>NZ_JAFKCT010000001.1 GCF_017254915.1 Algoriphagus oliviformis
TGTCCTTCATGCCCTCGATGCGGTAGGCGAAGCGCAGGGCATAGACGGTGAACTTGAAGTAGGAGTCCGAGGGGGTGTTGTGGCTTCGCTTGACCAGATGCAGGTAGTCGTTGATCCGGTCTGGGTCGACTTCGGTGGGCAGTTCGTTGAAGTGGAGCGCCAGCTTGGCCAGGTGGCGGGTATAGTTGGACAGGGTGCTTTTGCTCTTGCCGGCCACGACAACTTTCTGCTCGAACTTGGCCAGTAGTTCACCAAATCCCGCTATCTTGGAGCAGGCGGCCTGGAGGAGGTTTTCTTTTTTTTCATGATTGAAACGGTTAAGAATGAATCAAAAAATTACCGCTTTTGGGCTGCTTATCGGAGAAACTACCGCAGGTTTAGTGCAACAACGTATATGTGCAATACGCTTTCAAGCGGTTAGTAATAATTTAAAGTTTCGTTCCTGCGTACTGCACATATACGCAAAACGTTATATGCCATTTTAGGACGACACAACAAACAACAAATACAAGACATTGGAAACATATATTTTAAAACTAAAACACATTCTACCGACTTTTTTAACTGTTACTTTTGGAACAGTTTTCGGACTTGCATTTTTTAGATGGTTACTCTGTATTCAGTTTTCTCTGCTTGACATCAAAGAAGAAATTTGGGTTTTATGGTTACCGCTAATTTTTCCTTGGATTCCAATTACACTTTGGCTTAGACAGCGTTTTCGTGTATTAACTGTTAAAAAGGGCGATACTGACAAAGCAAGATTTTTCTTTCAAATTATTTCTTGGGGAGTAATGACAGCAATGCTTTTTGTTTCACAAGCATACTTAACGACAGCAACAGGTAAACTAAAAGAACTATCCACCATCAGCGACATTGATAAAACAGAGAAGGCACGTTATTACAAATTGACAGATTTCGCTGTTGCTCCATATTTTGGTGGTTCTTACACAGACTTTAGAACAAGTGGAAAATACAATCAATACTTAAATTTCGATGTTTATTTTGTTACACCAATACTTAAAGACTCAACTGAGATTATTAAGGACATTCCAAAATATTGGTATGGTGTAAAATTCAAAGAGCAAATAAGTAATAAAATTAGCAATGAAGAGAAAGAGAATAAATATCAAACATTTTATAATGATTGCATCGAAAAAATGAACAAGTATAAATTTCATTCTTTAGACCATTTTGAAAGAAAACCAACCTCGGACGATAGACAGAATTTTTTGAAAGCAATTGAAGCAAGAACAAAACAAACAGCAGATGATAATTTTATTGTTTTAGAGCCAATAAAGGAAAAATTTGAAGATAGAAACGGAAACAAATTCGCTTGGATTTTCGGTTCATTTGGTATTGGACTTGGAGTTCTTTTATTTTCCTTAATATGGCCAGGATATAGCGAAACTGAAAAAAAAAGATTTTTATCAGGAAAAAAGCCAAAGCAAGACGATTTAGTAGATATGCTAAACTATTTAATTCCAAAAGGCGACCACTTTGCAACCTCAATTATTTTAGACCTAAATATTTTAGTATTCCTATTAATGATTTTTTCAGGGATTCATATAATATCACCAAACGGAATAGAACTACTTCAATGGGGTGCAAATAGACGACTTGAAACTACAGGTGGTGAATGGTGGCGACTATTGACAAGTATGTTTTTGCACGGAGGAATTATGCATTTATTCCTAAATATTTACGGACTTGTAATTGCTGCAATTTTCGTTGAGCCTTTACTTGGTCGTAAAAAGTATTTTATTTTATATCTTTTATCTGGACTATGTGGAAGTCTTGCGAGTATTTGGTGGTATCCTAACACAATAAGTGTCGGTGCTTCAGGTGCAATATTCGGACTTTATGGTGCAATACTTGGGTTATTATTGACAAACGCATTTCCAAAGGAAGGTAAGAAAGGCATTTTTATGATGATTGGAATCTACGTTGGGATAAATCTACTTTGGGGTTTAACTGGTGGCATAGACAACGCAGCACATATAGGTGGACTTTTAAGTGGAGCAATAATCGGAATAATATTATACAAACTTGACGATGGAGAGAAAAACGGCATATAACAACTAGGTTTTCGTTGCGTCCGCAGGACGGACAATGAAAACCAGGTTGCATAGCCCGTCCCGATTCGCGTAGCGATATCGGAAAAACCGGGGATTGAGTCGGTGGTTCTTAGGGATTAAAGAGCCTCCAACGCTAAAAGAAAAGCAATTCTGCGCGGCTTCCCTCATAAAAAATGCAATCAGTAAAAACTATCCCAGCCCTTCCAAGCCTGTTTGGAAGGGCATTTTTGTGGCAGGACTCTGACACCCCATTCAAACCAAAACCAAGTGTCGGGATTGGGCAATAGCCTAAAGCCATTTTCCCGATATCTTAGACCAAGGCGCATGAAAACGCCCTGTCAAACTATCGGCAAACCCAATAAACCACCGCGGATGAAACCTTCCCCCAGCCTTTTTTCTTTTCTGCTCGTTCTCTTTTTCGCCCTGCCCGGCTTAACCCAGGAGCAGGCCATCCCCCAGCTGGAAAATCCCATGTCGCTGGCCTATCTGAAAAAGAACCTGCGCCGCTCCCAGCCCCGTCTGGTGTACGATGCCAAAGTCCTCAAAAACCTCAAATCCAAACTCAAGACCGATCCCGTGCTGCAAAGCATGCATGCGGTGATCTGGGCAAACGCGGAATCCATCCTGGACCAGCCCCTGCTCCAGCGGGAGCTGGAGGGCCGACGCCTGTTGGCCGTCTCCCGGGAGCTGCTTTGGCGCATCAACATGCTGGGCTATCGCTACCTGATCGAGCAGGAGCCGCAGATCCTCCGCCGGATCAACGAAGAGGTGCTTGCCGTGTGCAGCTTTACGGACTGGAATCCCTCCCACTACCTCGACGTGGCGGAGATGGCCACCGGGGTGGCTTTTGCCCTGGACTGGACTGCCGGAGACCTGCCCCAATCCACCCAAGGCATCGCCAAAAAGGCCCTGATCGAGAAAGGCATCCTCCCCAGCTGGCCGGCTGACGGAGGCTCCCCCGGCTGGGCCTCTGGCAGCAACAACTGGAACCAGGTCTGCAACGGCGGCATGATCGCCGCCTCGATAGCCATCGCCGAGCTCGATCCGGAGCTGGCCGCCAAGACCATCTCCCGGGCGCTGGACGGGCTGCCGCACTCCCTCGTCGAGTATGGGCCCGACGGCGTCTATCCCGAGGGTTCCACCTACTGGGCCTATGGCACGAGCTTTTCCGTGATCACGGCGGCCATGCTGGAGTCTGCCTTTGGGCAGGATTTTGGCCACTACGACTTCCCCGCCTTCAAGGAGAGCGCCGTCTTCCGCAGCCTCTCCAACGCGCCCTCGGGCTGGTATTACAACTTTGCCGACTGCGGAGACCAGAGGAGCGAGGGAGGGGACGTGGTCTTGGCCTGGTTTGCCGCCAAGTCGGGCAACAGGAACTTCTTCGAAAAACAGCGCTTCCTTGCCGCCTCGGAGGTGTCTGATCGCCTCTCCCGCCTGAGCGGTGCCTCCATGGCCTGGCTTTCCCAGTACCAGGAAAAAGGCGGAGCGCAAGTTCCCACCGCCTGGAAAGGCGAGGGGTCCAATCCCATCGTGATCTTCACCGACGGAGAGGATGATCCCCATGGCTATTATTTTGGGGGAAAAGGCGGCCGCGGCATGGTCAACCACGGCAACATGGACGGGGGTTCCTTCATTTTTGAACTGGATGGCGTGCGCTGGTCTGTCGATCCCGGCAACCAAAACTACCATGAGCTGGAGAAAACGGGTTTCGACCTCTGGAGCCGCTGTCAAAGCTGCGAACGCTGGACCCTGCTCACCAAAAACAATTTTGGCCACAGCACCCTCACCATCAACGACTCCCTGCACCACACCGCAGGCCTGGCTACGCTGACGGACTTCCAGGACGGGCAGCGCCCCGAGGCGACTTTTGACCTCACTGCGACCCTGGGCTTGGTGAAGTCCGCTTCGCGAAAGTTTACCAAGGACAGCCCCACTTCCATCACCATCGAGGACGAGATTGAGCTGTTGGAGGAAACCAAGCTCATCACCTGGCAGATGATGACCACCGCAGAGGTGGAGATAGGGAATGGAGGCGCTGTGTTGACACAGGATGGGAAGTCACTGAGGCTCGAAAACCTCTCCCATCCGGATCTGACCCTTTCCGTGGTATCCCTCTACCCTGCCCCGCTGGAGCTCGACCGACAAATAGAGGGACTGAAGCGCATCGAGCTACGCATTCCTGCCTGGGTGGTGGAGGGAGGCAAAACCCAGATCAAAATACGCCTGACAGGAGACTAGGCCTAGCCGGTGAAAAAAGTTTTTACTGCCCGCACCACCTAACCAATTTTCTTTCGAAGTTCCTTCCCTAAATCCCAAGCCATGAACCCCGAAATCCAAGCCTACAACCAAGCCCAGCTTTCCCCTGACCGGGAGATCTGCGGACTACTCGCCGAGACGATCTCCCAAGAACTTCCAGATGCCGAAAACAAGGTCTGGCATGCCCATCCGGTGTGGTTTCTGGACGGCAACCCGATTGTGGGATACAGTAAGCAGAAAAAGGGAATGCGGCTGATGTTTTGGAGCGGGGCGGACTTTGAAGAGGAAGGCCTGGCTGTTTTGGGGGAAAAATTCAAGGACGCGTCCATCTTCTACCACGAGGTGTCCGAGATCAACCCGGAAGAACTCAAGCGCTGGCTCCAAAAATCCCGGGCTATCCAGTGGGATTACAAAAACATCGTCAAACGGAAAGGACGTCTGGAGCGGCTGAAGTGAAACGCAACGTACCGCAAAAGGCTAGAAGACCGACACCCAAACCGCCAAGTTTTCAGACGTTTTCGGCCATTTCCTCAGGCTAAGCAGCTAGGAAAAGAGGTCAACCGCCGTTCTTATTTTTAATTAGTAAAAATTGATATTAGCTGACAGACAAAACATTATCGGATTTTTTGGGGTAAATTCCTTAGAACCAAAACCACAAACGCCATGTCTATCCGAATCGCTTCCAGCTGCAACCACTGCAACTCCTTCACCGAAGCCAATCTCTGCAAGACGCATGAGCTGAAGGTAAGTGAAGAATATACTTGCGACCAATTTTCCATCCTGCAGCAGCTCGATAAGTCCATGCACTGCAACAGCTGCCAGCGCCACCACCGTCCGGATTGCGCCCACCCTGACCTGGCCGCCGACGGCATGCTCTGTGCGAGCTGGGCTCCCAAGGTTTAGCGTCGTAGAGCCGTTTAGTAGATAACACAAAAAGATTCCCCAAAGGAGTTGGCAAGGTCCGGTTTGCCAGCTCCTTTTTATTTTCTGGGATGAAAATCCGTCAGCACCTGCCTGAGGTAGTTCCGGTCCAGGTGCGTGTAGATTTCCGTGGTCGTGATGCTCTCATGGCCGAGCATCTCCTGCACGGCCCGCAGGTCTGCCCCCCCGTCTATGAGGTGCGTGGCAAAGGAATGCCGAAAGGTATGCGGGCTGATGTTTTTGTGGATTCCGGCCTTTTCAGCCGTCTTTTTGATGATGAGGAAGATCATGACCCGGGTGAGCTTTTGGCCGCGCCGGTTCAGAAAGACGAATTCTTCGTGTCCTTTTGCCGGAGCCTGGTGAACCCTGATGTACTCCTCGTAGAGCTTGAGGTATTTCAGCGCGTCTTTGCCTATGGGCACGAGCCGCTCCTTGTTGCCTTTTCCGAGGATTTTCAAAAAGCCGATTTCCGCAAAAACCTGCCCCTTCTTCAGCTCCACCAGCTCACTCACGCGAAGGCCGGAGCTGTACAGCATTTCCAGCATGGCCCTGTTGCGGTGGCCCTCCGGCTCTCCCAAAGGAATCGCCTCCAGCAGCTGCACGATCTCCTCATAGCTGAGCGTATCGGGCAGCTTTCGCCCCAGCTTCGGCGCTTCCAGCAGCTGGGAAGGGTCGGACTTGATCCGGTCCTCGTACATGAGAAAGCGGTAGAAGCCCTTGATGCCGGAGATGATTCTGGCCTGGGTAAATGGGGAAATCTCCAGCTTGGCCAAGGCATTGACAAACCTGCGGAGATGCTCCAGATCGAGCTCGAGCGGACTTTTGCCTGCAAACTCCCGCTCGGCAAAGTCGGCCAGCTTCTCCACATCACGGGTGTAGGCTTCGATGGAGTTTTCGCTCAGGGAGCGCTCCAGCTTGAGGTGATGGCGAAATTGACGGATAAGTTGGGGCCACATAGGGTGTAGGTTCAGTCAGCCCTCCAAGGGTTTTGAAACCCTTGGAGGGCAAAGTTGTAAGGTTGTAAAGTTGGAAAGTTGGGCCAACCTTACAACTTTACCACCTGACAACTTTCCAACTTTTTTTAATTCCTTGTCATACAAAGCAGCCCCTTCCCCGATCAACCACTGTAAATGAACCGCAACCAGCTAGACACTTTTCTCCGCCAGCACCACCGCGAGGCCTTCCTCTGGGCCAGGCAGTGCTGTGGTTTTGACGGGGAACTGGCCCAGGACGTGGTCCAGCAGACGTACCTGAAGATCCTGGAGGGAAAAGCCCGCCTGAAGCACGACGGCAACTGCAAGACCTGGCTCTTCTCCATCATCCGCTTCACGGCCATAGACGAGCTCAGGAAAAACGGCAAAACGCAGCCGCTGGAGCAGGAGGTGGAAATCCTCTGGGAGGAGCAGGAGCCTGAGCCGGAAAATTACGAAGCGATGATCCGGCGCCTTCCGAAGATGCAGCAGGAGGTGATGCTGATGGTTTTCTACCACGAAATGACGCTGGAGCAATGCGCGGCTGTGATGCAGCTCCACATCGGCACGGTGCGTACCCACTACGACCGGGGAAAGAAGAGACTGAAAGAATGGATCGAAAAAACAAGAGTGACGTCATGAACCGAGCAGAAGAAGATCAAGACCTACGCGGCTTTTTCGATGCGATGATCGAGAAAGACCTGGACATCCCCACTCCGGATTTTCCGGAGGTGAAAAAGCCAAAAACAATCAGCTGGTGGATTCCGGCGGGGATTGCCGCGTCCTTGGCGGCGGGATTTTTTCTCCTGGGAGAAAAAGAACCAGCGCCCACTCCACAGGCTCCCATCGGCGAGGTGATCATCATCACGCTGGAGGAAGGCCCTGACCAAGAACTGCTGTTCAACATCGAAGAAACCACCGAAATGGAAATCTGGGAATCGCCCACGGCTTCCCTCCTTACCGAATACTAAACCAACTATTTCTAAAACCTCCTTTTTATGAAAAAGCTCCTCTTAATATTGTTCCTTCTGGGCACTGGCGTGGCCCAGGCGCAGGACATCTTCAAAATGAAGATCTATTCTACAGACCACTTGATGGAAATGCGCGACGAAATCAGCCTCACCGACGCGCAAGTCGCTAAGATCAAAAAGCTCCACGCCGACAATGCAGGCTCCTTTTCCACACTCAAATGGGATCTGGACGAGGCTACAAAAAAACTCAAAAGCATGCTGGATCAGCCCAAGATCGACCAGACCGCTGTATCCAGACAAATGGACGAAGTCCTCCGCCTGGAAAACCAGATGAAAAAGACCCAGCTCAACACCATGGTCTCCATCAAAAACGAGCTCAGTCCCGAGCAGATCACCAAACTGGAGGCACGCAAGGTACTGGCTGTGGGAAAGGCATCATCGATCTCAGGCAGCCAAGTCCAGGTGGTTTCTGGCACAGGAAACGCAACTGCCAGCTCCGTAAACGGAACGACTTCAGTAAGCACATCGCCCAAGATTGCCGTAAGCGTGGCGGGAAGCGGAAAGCAACCTGCTTACTATATCGAAACCAAATCGGGCTTAAAGAAAGTAGCAACTTTGGAAAACATCGAGCCTAAGGACATCGAAAGCATGTCGGTGTTCAAAGGAGAAGAAGCGATCAAGAAGTATGGCCAGGAAGGCGAAAACGGCGTGATCGTGATCAAGCTGAAGGACAAGCCAGAGTAAGCGAACTCAAACCGACCAAAACCAAAAGAGGAAGGCTGGGCCTTCCTCTTTTTAGTTTAATTTCATTTTCGTTGAGTCCATCCGGGTCGGGAAAATGTAGATCATACAGGCCTACTTTATCCCCCGCTCCTTCAGCCATTTCTCATTCATTTGCCTAAACTCTTCCAATGAATGTACTCTTCCTTCCTTGATGTCCGCCAAAGACTCATCCAGCCTCCTCTGCATCTCTTCTTGCACGAGAATATCCTCGATCCGCTCTAGGGTAGCGGCTTTCTCCACCTTCATCAGGCGCTGGATCAGCATTGATTTTAGCTCTTCCACTTCCATGTTTTCCATAAATTAACTTGAAGCATAATCGAAAATACGCTTTTTCCCTAAATCAAGTTCAATCCAAAAACTTCCAGCTTGCCTTGTGGTTTTTGTCCAGCGGCTTGCCGGTGACCTTGGCCCGCAGGATCTCGATGGGCATGGCGTTTTGGGTCATGATCAGGTCGTGAAATTCCTTCTCAGGCATCTTGCCGGAGTCCACCATCTCTTTGCGTAGCGAGTAGATCTCCAAAGCGCCGATCATGTACGCAATCTGATACAGCGGCCCATAGTTACCCTCGAAGGATCTTCTCACTTCCGCCTCGGCATTGGCGCGCTCGTGGCCCACCTTGTCCACCAGCAGGTCGATGCATTGCTGTGGGGTCATCTGCTCCAGGTGGTAGCTGAGGGAGAAAATAATCCTTGCGCAGCGGTGCATTCTCCAGAAGAGCATGCCCACTTTGTCTTTGGCATCCCGGGGAAAATTGCGATCCCAAAGCACAAACTCCCAATACAGCGCCCAGCCTTCCGTCCAAAAAGGCGTTCCAAACATGCGGCGGTGCGTCATGTAGCGCTGGTTCATAAACTGCTGCAAATGGTGTCCTGGGATCAGCTCGTGCTGTACAGTCGCTCGGGAAAAATGCGGGTTGTTGCCGCGCATGGACATCATCTTGTCCTCGTGGCTCATTTCGGAGGTGGGATAGGAGATCTGGATGACTTCTCCCCCGAGGAAAAACGGGCTCACGCGCTGTCTTTCCGCAGAGATCATGGTCGTTCTCCAAGTCTCTTTCGCCAAAGGCGGCACGGTGATCCAGTCGTTTTTCTCCATGATTCCGATAGCTTCTTCACCCAATCTGGCCACTTCCTCCGGCCATGCTCCAGCGGGCAGATAGGTGTTTTTCACCATCTCCAAGGCTGCCTTCCAATCATTGCCGAAGCCGAGCTCGTTGGAGGCTTTGAGCATCTCCTTTTCACACCAGGCAAACTGCTTCTCTGCTTCCGCAATCAACTGCTCGGGCGTGTAGGCGATCATTTCAAAGCCCAATTGCTTTTCAAGCGCCTCGCGACCAATCGGCTTTCCTATGATCCCTGAGCCGTCGTCCTTCACGGAGTTGGTGTAGTGCTCGCGCAAAGCCTTGGCATAGGCCTTCATGCTGGCATCGAGTTTTTTCCAAGGCTCAGGCATCCACCAAGTGAAGGAAGGATCGTAGTCAAAGTAAAAGTCATAGGCTTCTTTCACGACTTTGTTCAGGCTTTCTACCGACTGGGCGGCCAGCTCGGCTTTTTGCCAAGAGGTGTATTTTGAGGTCGAAGGAACGGCCTTGAGCTGGGCATCCACTGCCTTGGCAACCTCATTCCATGTCGCAGCGAGCGCTTGGGAGTCGGGCTGCTTAGCTCTACGCCGAGCCACGACAAAGTCTTCCAGGGGTTTTCCGAAAGCAACTACCGAGCTGACTTCTGAAAATGCCCGCTGATCCAGATCCAAGGTGGCGAGCTGCTCTTCCAGAAAATTCCTAAAAAGAACGTAGTCGATCTTTCCGTCTTCGGAAAGCCCATTATAGTTCTGCGCCTGCAAGGTCTTCAGGTAATCCTGATTGAACGCCAGCATTCGCGTAAAATATTCGGCGGAAAGCCGGTTGGTGTAGAGTCGGCCAAGGGCGCCTCGATCCGCCTGGTAGGCCGTGATCAGGTTGACCAGCTCGGTAGCCCAGGTCAGGGTCGTGCAAAAAACAAGCACGAATGATAGTAAGGTCTTTTTCATGGTTAGGAATTTTTTCTCTGGTTTCTTTTCGAACAAGGAACTCACCAATTAGGGCTATTTTTCTGGTTTCTGCTCGACCAGTCACGGAAATTCTTCTTTGTAGGCCCCTAAATCCAAACCTCAGCTTCACTCAAAACCAAAAGACCACCCTTCAAGGTGGCCTTTTGTACTCGAGAATAGCTAGGGTTTTGGCTAGCGCTTCCTTCTCAGTAGCGCTACCAGGATCAGGATAAATGCCGCCGCGCCGACTACCCAGACCCAAGGCTGTTCGTACCATTCTGGCTTGCCCAGATCGATGTCGATGTCAAGCCCTCCGTCTTGCGCAAAGATCTGCAAAGAGATCATCATGCCCAGCACTGCCAGGACCGCGATTTTGTAATGTCTTATGATTAGCGTTTTCATGGTAAAAAGTGGTTAAGGTTAACTTATTTGAATCGGATATTGTAAGTGACGGCCACCCCGAAGGTCTGCACGTCTATCGCCGTGTCGGAACCGAATACATGGTTGTAGTAGCCGAAAATATTCCAGTCATAATTGTGGTAGCCCAGCTGTGGTCTCACGTAGGCACCTCCGCTTTCGGCCATGCCATCGCCGGTATAGAAGGAATACCCGAGGTCAGTCCCCACAAATACCCCGGCGGGCTGGGGATAATAGCGAAACATCGCCCCCAAGGGGATCACGCCAAAGTCCTCGGCACCCATCACGTCAGACTTTGCGAAATAGTGCGTGTAACCGGAGGCGATACCCAAACCGAAATTGTCGGTCCTCATAAATTGTCCCGCAGCGTCCAATCCCAAAGCAAAGGAGGAGAAGTCTGCCACATCGCCAAGCGGAACCCCGGCGTTGATCCCGAGCTTCAACCAGGAATTGTCCTCGTTGATGTCTTCCAAATCTCTCGTAGTCTGTGCGTGTACAGCAAGTCCAGCAAGTAAAAACGCACCCATTAGCAATAGCTTTTTCATAGTTTGTTGGTTTACCGCTCCATTTCCAAAGCGAATGCCGCGACCAAGCCAAGCAGTGCATACAGGAATTCAACGAATTGAATTTCAACAGATTGAAAAACAAACCATCCTAAAAAGCAAAAGAAAGCCAGCACTGATTTCGGGGAAAATTTTCCCCGCTATGCCCCAGTTCTTTCTGACTTTCGCCAGGCCAGGGGACTTAGGCCGGTCAGAGATTTGAAGCTGCGGTTGAAATAGGAGAGGTTTTCGAAGCCTACCTGAAAGGCAATCTCCGCCACGCCGAGGTCGGATTCGAGCAGCAGCTTTTTCGCCTGGGAGATCCGTACTTGCTGGAGGTACTGGGTAAAGGTCTTGCGGGTGTGCAGCTTAAAAAATCGGCAAAAGGCCTCCTTTCCCAGATTGGCACGGTCGGCCACCTCTTGTAGGGTGATCGCGCGGGCGCTTTCTTCGAAAACAAACTGCATCACCTGGTCCATGCGCTTCCCGTCCCGCTCCGAGAGTCCACGGATCAACGCCGGCCGGTTGAGCGGCTGAAGCTCCTCGCCCGCCTGATCCAGGATTGCCAATAGCTCCAGGGCCAGCTGAAATCGCCCAAGCCCCGAGCTTTTCGGAAATCGGTCAAAAATCTCCACGACCTGCCTTTTCCCTTCTCCCAAAACCTGAAAGCACAATCCCGCAAAATCCCCAAACTTCCGAAGCGACTCCAATTCCTCCAGCTCCCCTAGCGCTTTGCCGAAGGCCTGAAAATCAAAAAAAACGGTATCTCCGGTCGACTTCAGCTCCCGCTCGGTGGCAAAATACTCCGGATCGCTACGGAACACGTGCGGGGCATTTTCCCCCAAGAAAAACACATCCCCGGCCTGAAAACGCCCCAGATAATCCCCGCTGAGAAACTGCCCAGCCCCCTCCCGGATCACCGTGAGCTGTAGCTGGGGGTGCTGGTGGAGCTTGTCATAGAAGTGCCTCCCCCTGTCCTCCTGATAGCGTACAAACTCACTCTGGGACTTGGGGATCTGGAAGGAAATGATCTTGGCCATGGCGCTGTACTGATACCCAATTGAACAGTTTCAGCACAATCATACAAACAATAAATCAATATCGTATCACAATAAACCAATCGCGTGGAAGACCCGACACGAGTTGGAGACTACTTTTGGGGTAAGTTTAGGACACTGTCCCTCCCATCAGCAATCAACAAAACACAGATACTATGAACTGGAAAGGCGTATTCCCCGCAGTCACCACCAAATTCCACGCAGACGGCAGTCTGGATATGGACTTATTTTTCAAAAACCTGGACTTCCAATTAGAGTCCGGCGTCAATGGCATCATCCTAGGCGGCACCCTAGGCGAGAGTTCCGTTTTGTCCCAGGAAGAAAAAATCACCCTTACGGGAGAAACCGTAAAATACATCAACGGACGTGTGCCCGTGATCCTGAATATCGCCGAGGGCGCGACCCAAGACGCGCTGTTTTGGGCGAAGAAAGCCGAAGAACTTGGCGCATCCGGCCTCATGATCCTGCCTCCGATGCGCTACGCCGCTGATGCGAGAGAGGTCGTGACCTACTTCAAGACCGTCGCCAACTCCACCCAGCTCCCGATCATGATCTACAACAATCCGGTAGATTATAAGACTCTGGTGACCATCGACATGTTTGCCGAGCTGGCCGAGTGCGAAAACATCCAAGCCATCAAGGAATCCACCCGCGACATCTCCAACGTCACCCGCATGATCAACCGATTCGGAGACCGTTACGCCCTGCTTTGCGGCGTGGACACGCTCGCGTTGGAGGAATTGCTCATGGGAGCTGTAGGCTGGGTTGCCGGTTTGGTTTGCGCGTTTCCGAAGGAGACCGTCACCATCTTTAACCTCGTGCAGGAAGGCAAAATCGAAGAAGCCCGGGAAATCTACCGCTGGTTCCTGCCTCTTTTGGAACTGGACATCCATCCCAAACTGGTGCAGTACATCAAGCTGGCCGAGCAGCACTGCGGCATCGGCTCAGAGCACGTTCGCGCGCCAAGGCTGACCCTGATCGGCGAAGAAAGGGAAAGAATCGAGGCGATCATTGCCACAGGCTTGGCAAAAAGACCGAAATTGTAACAGAGACGGAAGACCGGAGACCGAAGACGGAAGAAGCCTTCGGTTTCCAGTTTACCCCTTTTCAAATTTCAAATCGTTCAAATCTCAAATTCCCTTTTCATGAACTTCGACCCAATTTTCAATGCCGCCCAAGAAGCCTTTCTTTTCTACAAAAACCTTCCCGGTAAGGAAAAAGGAGCCTTCCTGGACACCCTGGCTGAAATCCTGGAATCCAAGCGATCCGAGATCGTCCCCCTGGCCGTAAAAGAATCCAATCTGCCCGAAGGCCGCATCAACGGCGAACTGGGCCGGACTACGGGGCAAATCCGTCTTTTCGCCAACATGGTGAAAGAGGGATCTTGGGTCGAAGCGACGATTGATCCGGCAGATCCAAACCGTGCCCCGCTGCCGAAAGCGGACATTCGGAGATTTCTCACGCCACTGGGACCGGTGGTCGTCTTTGGCGCGAGCAATTTCCCCTTGGCCTTTTCCACGGCGGGGGGGGACACCATTTCCGCTTTGGCGGCAGGTTGCCCAGTGATCTACAAAGCCCACCCAGCCCATCCCGAAACCTCCAGCAAGGTCTCCGAGTGCGTCCACGAAGCGATTGTAAAATCCGGTTTGCCCTCGGCACTCTTCACCCATGTGGAGGGAGGCATCGCCGAAGGACAGGCGCTGGTGCAGCATCCCCTGGCCAAAGCCGTCGCCTTCACCGGCTCCCACGTCGGTGGCATGGCGCTCTTCGACCTCGCCAACCGGCGCGACGAACCCATCCCAGTCTATGCGGAAATGGGTTCCGTCAACCCGATTTTCACTTTCTCGAAAAAGCTGGAAAACGAACTGGTGCCCCTGGCGAAAGCCTTCATCGGCTCGCTCACCCTTGGTGTGGGCCAGTTTTGCACCAACCCAGGCTTGATCTTCGTGCCGGAAGCGCAGGCCAAGGCCTTCGAAAACGCCATTTCCGCTGAGCTCAACGACATCGCCTCCGCGCCCATGCTCCATCCGGGCATTGCGCAAGCCTACTACGACTCCATCCAATACCTGCAATCCAGAGAAGAACTTCGCTGGGTCAAAGTCGCCGATCCCAAGCACCTGATCAACGGCAGCACGGCTCTGGCAGAGATCAAAGCCGCAGACTGGCTGTCGGATGCGGTCTTCCAAAAAGAGGTCTTTGGTGCATTTGCCATGATGGTGGTGTACAAAACAGAAGACGAACTGCTGGAAATCGCCAAGAAGCTCCACGGACAGCTGACCATCACCGTTTGGGCTGAAGCTGAGGAACTGCAAAACCAGCTTTTCCTGCTCAACCTCTTGGAAGAAAGATGCGGACGTCTGCTCTTCAGAGGCGTGCCCACCGGAGTGGAAGTCGGCTATGCCATGCAGCACGGCGGACCTTACCCATCGACCACTGCGCCAAACAGCACCTCCGTCGGAGCCCATGCGATCAAGCGTTTTGCCCGTCCGATCGCCTTCCAGGACATGCCGCAGGACTTGCTCCCCGACGCACTGAAGGACGGCAACCCGCTCGGAATCTGGAGACTGGTCAATGGACAATACGAAAAGTAAGTTTATGCCCTTCGACTTCCAGCAATATTGTGTCACCCTGAGTCTGAATAACTCAGGAATTAACAAAAAGAAAATGACAAGAGTTACCGCTCTAGAGATGCCTAAATCAAGATAAAATTTCGAAATACCAATAATTTCAAAACAAAACGCAGTCCGTCATTGGTAGCGGAGTCGAAGGGTTCTCGACTCCGCTCGGACTGACACAATTTTACAATCTTGCAATTTTAGAATTTTCCAATCCTAACGATGTCTTCCCGCCACACCTTTAGCTGCATCGACGCCCACACCTGCGGCAACCCTGTTCGGGTCGTTTCCGGCGGCGTCCCCTTTCTGAAGGGCGAAAACATGCTGGAAAAGCGCCAGTATTTCCTCGAAAACCTGGACTGGATCCGCACTGGGCTCATGTTTGAGCCGCGGGGTCACGACATGATGTCGGGCTCCATGCTTTTCCCCCCACACGATCCGGCAAATGACTTCGCCGTCCTCTTCATCGAGACTTCCGGCTGCCTGCCCATGTGCGGGCATGGCACCATCGGCACCATCACCATCGCCATCGAGGAAGGCCTGATCCATCCCAAAACGCCGGGCTTTCTGCGAATGGAAGCTCCCGCCGGACTCGTGTTGATCGAGTACAAACAGGAGGGCAAAAAGGTCAAATCGGTGAAACTCACCAACGTCAAGAGTTTCTTGGCAGCTGAAAACCTCGAGATCGAAATCGAGACCCTCGGCAAGCTGACCGTAGATGTGGCCTATGGCGGCAACTTCTATTGCATCGTCGATCCACAGGAGAATTTTCCCGGCATAGAGCACTTCAAGGCTGAGCAGCTCATCGCCATGGCCCGGGACCTTCGCCAAAAGATGAACGAGCGCTATGATTTCGTCCATCCCGAGCATGACAAGATCCGCGGCCTTTCCCACGTACTCTGGACGGGAAAAACGCTTGACCCAACGAGTACAGCCCGAAACGCCGTCTTCTATGGAGACAAAGCCATCGACCGCTCACCCTGCGGCACCGGCACCTCAGCCCGGATGGCGCAATGGTTTGCCAAAGGCTGGCTGAAGCCCGGGGATGAATTCGTCCACGAGAGCTTCATCGGGTCCAAGTTCATCGGCCGCATCGAGGAAGTGTGCGAGATCGCTGGCAAGCCCGCCATCGTCCCGAGCATAGAAGGCTGGGCCAAAGTGTACGGATACAATACCATCATCCTGGACGACGACGACCCGTACGTGCATGGATTTCAAGTGATTTAAAAGACGCAAGACATTAGACACAAGTATCAAGACTTCCGCACCCCTTGGGTCTAGCGTCTTGCTACTAGCTACTTGATACTTATTCATGAAACCAACCCTCATCATCGGCGGCGGTATCGTCGGATTGTTTTCGGCTTACTTCCTCAGCAAGGAAGGCATCGAGGTCACGGTCATCGACCGCAGCGACCTGAGCGAAAACTGCTCCACCGGCAATGCCGGCATGATCGTCCCCAGCCACATCATCCCACTGGCGGCACCGGGCATGATCAGCAAGGGCATCTCCTGGATGTTTTCGTCCAAGAGCCCCTTCTACATCCATCCCCGCTTGGACATAAAGTTGGCGAGATGGTGCATGCTGTTCTTCAAGGCCGCCAACGAAAGCCAAGTCAAGCGTGCCATCCCCTATCTCAAAAACCTCAGCCTGCTCAGCAAGGCCCTTTACTTGGACTTTAAGGCCGAGCATCCAGGGGCGGCCTTGGCACTGCAGGAGAAAGGCCTGATGATGGCCTACCAGACCGAGGCGATGGAAAAGGAAGAGGTGGAGTTTGCGCATTTGGCCAAAAAGCACGGCTTGGAAGCCGAAATCCTGAGTGCCGCTGACCTCAAAACCGTCGAGCCCAACCTGGAGCTGAGAGCCCGCGGGGCGGTGCTGTTTCCCGGGGATGCGCATTTGGATCCGGGAGCTTTGTATGGCTTTTTGAAAAAATACCTGACGGAAAAAGGCGTGAACTTCCTATCCAACACCGAAGTGAAAGGCTTCGAAAAGTCCGGAACCAAGGTCAGCGCCGTCCTCACGGACAAAGGAAAAGTCGAAGCCGAGAAAGTCCTGATCTGCACCGGCTCCTGGTCGGCAGAGCTCGCGCAAATGCTGGGCTTCTCCCTGCCCATGATGGGAGGAAAAGGCTATTCATTCCTTCAAGAAAACAAACCGGAAATCAAGCAAGCCACCATCCTTACTGAACAAAAAGTGGCCGTCAGCCCCTACGGACAGACGATCCGATTTGGCGGGACGATGGAAATCGCCGGGACGGACCAGTCCGTCAACAAAAACCGCGTGAAAGGAATCTTCGAGGCGATCAACCGCTACTACCCAGAGTTTCAGGCCAAGTTTCCCGAGGAAAACAAAATCTGGAAGGGACTCCGCCCCTGCTCTCCGGACGGTCTGCCCTACATCGGCTTCGCACCGGGCTATGGCAATGTACTGGTGGGAAGCGGGCACTCCATGATGGGGGTTTCCTTGGCACCTGCCACGGGAAAACTCCTCGCCGAGCTACACCAACAAAAAGACACTTCCCTAGAGCTAGCCGGCTTTGAAGTGGGACGATATGCTTGACTTTGCATACCTCCCTACCATCTTTCAAGTGGTTTTATTCGCCGACCCCTTTGGGCCTGTCTAATCGAAAAGGTCGGAAGACCGAAGACCGAAGTATCGGCAATCTTAGAGTTTGTCATTCATAGGAACAAAAGCAGATATTCATAAAAGTTAAACTAGGTAGGTCAACTAAACGAAAGACAGCGGGATGTCCCGCTGTTTTTTTATTCAGCTAAATCTGTAGTATTATGACTATCCGCTTTTATGCCAGTAGGCAGCCGCTACAATCCAAAAGAACCTAAAATTGGGGCTTTGCCCTACTTCGGTCTTCGGTCATCGGTCTTCCGACCCGATTGAAGAAGCAAATTCGCTTAATGGCAAGATTGCGGATAATTATGATTCACTTTTTCAGGGTGAAAAAAGTGATTTGATTCACGAAAATCTTACGAAAAAAGTGAATTGCCTTTTTAGTGATTCACCAAGACCCGTGAATTCATCACCTCCACCATCAGGTCGAAGGCCATGCGGATCTCCGCAAACTGCAAGTCCCTCGACGCTTCGAGCTCTGCTTTGCCCACTTTGGTAGCGCTGCTAAATCTGCCAAACAACTCCGAAAACTCAACCGCGTCCCTATTGCCGTCCACGCCCCAGGTAGCAAGGTAAGCGCTCAGCTTTTCTACCTTGAGCCCGACGTGCGGCACCGCATAGCTCATCGCCGTGATCGCCCCGTGTAGACTGGTGCCGATATAGCACTTCGCGTTGGCGATGAGATACATGATGTCCCAGATCGTGTCGGCATCAAAATAGACGAAGGGAGACTGCAGCAGCTTGCCCAGCCCGTGCAGTGCCTCGTGGTCGTCGTGGTCCAGCGCTTTCCCGATAGGACAAAGGCACAATTCGGTCTTGCCCTCGCCATAGACCAAATCGAGCTGGCTGGCGATGGTCTTCTCGTGACCCCTGGTCGTTTTTTTGTTGATCTGGACAAAAGCGTAGTCCCCGCTGTGGGCCTCCACATAGGCCCGCACAGAAGTGCTGGCGCGGTTTTTCAAATGCTCCAGTGGAAAAAAGTCCGACATCAGAATCGCCGAGTCGGGAAACAGATGGGCTTTGAGGCCCGCCTGCTGGATGTTTTGAAGTGTGAGCCTATCCCTAACTGCAAAGTAATCCGCCTGCCTCAGTTTTGGCTTCAGCTCGGGGAACTTGGAAAACGTGGACTCATTCAGGCCCGACCCTCCCAGGGAGTTGAGGAGGATGGAGCGTATGCCCGGAAACTCGGCTTTGTCCAAAAGAAAAGGAAGCGTGGTCCTTCCCCGCAGGAGCAGCTTCGTGGCCGCATTCAGATCAAACAGCCTATTGATCCTCTTATGGCGCTTATTGACCCTCTGGAAAAGCGGACTCAAGGCCGCGTAGAGGGAATTCCAGGTCACGCCCAGGGCCTCGCCTCCGGCAATGATCACATGCACCGGATGATTGGCATCCGAACAAGCCCGGTAAAACTCCTGGATGTCTTCCGTGGGTGGTCCGCCTTGCGCACTCAGATCGCTTTTGACGAGCCCAAAAAAGCGGAACCTGAAATCAAGTCCATAGGTCTCGAGCTGCTTTTCGAGGATGATGGGAAAAAGAAGATCCCCGTAGTTGTATCTGTCAAAGGCTCCGATGATGAGTACGTCTTGCATAGCATTTTCCGTTTAGCCCGCAGCAGCTTTGTCATTGCCGCGGGATTCATTGGGAAAAGATCCTTAAATTCCTTGCCAAGCCTGAAACCCGTTTGTCTTTTTCCGGGATTCCAAAATGAATGGCCCTATCTCAAGCCGGAAAACGGCCGAGGTTTTGGCCGGGTTTTGGAAAGGCGGGCTGTAGCTAGTTGACCAAAACCTTTTGAATTGAAACGCCCATCCCCTACAGCAAAACGCATTTTTTCCGGCTCGGCATGGGGCATCTTCGCCAAGATATTGGACGCAGGAGCCAAGTTTGTCACCATTCCCCTGCTCGTAGGATTCTACGGCAAGGGTGACTATGGGTTGATCGCACTCGCCTTTTCCCTCAACGCATACCTGCGCCTGATGGATCTGGGAATGAATGTGGGCTCGGTGAAGTTTCTCTCCCAGTGGGAAG
This sequence comes from Algoriphagus oliviformis, assembly GCF_017254915.1. Taxonomy (GTDB): domain Bacteria; phylum Bacteroidota; class Bacteroidia; order Cytophagales; family Cyclobacteriaceae; genus Algoriphagus; species Algoriphagus oliviformis. The sequence continues at coordinate 19,293 of NZ_JAFKCT010000001.1, forward strand.
CCAAGGGAGACTGGGATTCCATCAGCAAGGCCTCCCGATCCGGCGTGATCTTCTACGGCCTCATCGGCTTGGTCAACGCCGCGGTATTTCTCTTTATGGCCTTCAATGGCTCGTACTTTTTCAAGCTTTCCCCCGAGCAGATCCCCACCTACCGGACGATGATGATCATCCTGTCCTTCAGCACCATACCCAACTGGCTTTCCAACGTGGTCGTGCAGCTATTGAGTGCCAAAGACGAGCTCGCCCATGTCAACCGCTCCTTCCTGGCCAGTAGCCTCGTGAACTTTGGCGTGGCGCTGGCCGCGATCTATTTCGAGTGGTCTCTGCCGGTGTATTTTCTGGGCTACACCCTCGCAACCCTGCTTCCTGTCCCGCTCAACATCCTCAGGCTCCGGACTTTCCCCATCCGAGTCTCCCACCTCTTGCTGCCCAAATGGGACGCCGCCATCTTCAAGGAGATCATCGGCTACAGTGCGGCGATTTTCCTCATGGGGATCTTCCAGCTCACAGCCAACGAACTCAGACCCATCCTCTTGGCGAGATACGCCTCCAGCATCGACGTGCTGACGGACTACCGGGTGATCCAGACGATAGCGATGCTGGTGATTTCCTTTGGCAGCATATTCCTACAGGTGCTTTTGCCCTCCGCATCGAAGATCTACGGGGAGGGAAACCAGGAAAAGATTGAGCGCATGGTGCTGGAGGCGACCCGCTACATCTCGCTTTTTCTCTGCTTTGTCGTGTTCATACTCATCCTCAATTCCAGCGACTTGCTCGGTCTCTACATGGGTCCAGACTACCTCTATCTGGCCCCCTGGCTCAATCTCTGGCTGCTCACCGTCCTGCTCAACATGCACAATACCCCCGTGGCAAGCCTGGTGCTTTCCTCCGGAAAAACAAAGGCCCTGATCTATTCATCGGCCATCTCCTGCCTGGTATCGCTGCCCATCACAGTGATGCTTGCACCCACCGTGAACGTCGGCGCTGCGGTCTTGGGCTATCTGGTGTACATGGCCATTCAGATCGGCTTTTTCTACGCCTATTATATCCCCAAAGTCCTGAACCTGCACAGCTGGAAAATCCTGACTACCTCCTTTTTCCCTGCTTTGTCAGCGGGGCTGCTCGCCTTTGGAGGAGCCTACGCACTGCAATATTGGCTTGGATTTGGAGATTCGCCTTGGCTGAGCATGACCCTCCAATCGGCCGTGTTTTCCCTGATTTTCCTGTTTTGCCTGCTCCTGTGGGTGATCCGACGGGAAGAAAAACTCCTGCTCAGTTCCTATCTGAAGCGACTTGTCCAACGATACAGCTAAGGCGATCATGGTAAAATTTTCGATCTGCATCCCCGCTTACAAAAGCGCTTTTCTCCGAGAGTGCATCCAAAGCATACTCGACCAATCACTCGGGGATTTTGAATTGATCATCCTCAACGACTGCTCTCCCCAGCCGGTACGCGAGATCGTGGAGCAATTCACCGATCCCCGCATCCGCTATTTTTCCAATGAAAAAAATGTGGGTGCCTACCACTTGGTGGACAATTGGAACAAGTGCCTGTCCCTGGGAAATGGGGAATTTTTCCTCATAATGGGGGACGACGACCGCTTACACCCCGACTACCTTAGCGAGTTTTCCACACTGATGGAAAAATTTCCCGGGCTGAACGTCTATCACTGCCGCAGCAAAATCATCGACGATGAAGGCCACACCCTCCGACTCACTCCGGCACTTCCGGCCTTTGAGCATGCCTTCGACTCCATCTGGCAGCGCCTCGAGCAGCTTCGCTCCAACTATATCTCGGACTACGTGTACCGCACGGAGGCACTTCGGGTTCAGGGCGGCTTCTATGATTTGCCGCTGGCCTGGGGGTCTGACGACATCACGGCCTTCATCGCCTCCGCCGAGTTGGGTATCGCGCATACGAACCGTCCAGTCTTCGAATACCGCAGCAACGCGCAGTCGATCACCTCCACCGGAAGCGACCTGGTGAAGATGGAAGCCAATCTGGACTATGCGGACTGGCTGCGGCAATTTCTAAAACGCCAAGCAGCCGACGAGACGGACAGCGTCGCCCGGGACTTTCTGCTTACCCACTTTGATCGGCTGATGGCCAAAAGAAAGGCCTACACCCTTCTTCTTTCGCTAGGCAGCAGTCGCTGGGAAAAGGCCTCCAAGTGGTGGCAAAAACGCAGGGAGTACGGACTTTCCAGCCGGGACATTGCTGTCGCATTTCTTAAAAGCATCCTCAAACCATGAATCCGGTACAGCAGGCGATCCCCATTATTTTCAACCCTTCCGAAAACCGGGAAAACCAATACATCCGCATCCTAGTGGAGGGAATCGAGCAAAAAGGCTTTGCCGTCAATTCTTTGGACGATTTTCTGAAGAGCTCGGCGCACTTCCGATCCATACGGCTAGTCCATCTCAACTGGTTTGAAAACCTGGACGAAAGCTCAGCGGCTGCAATGTGGAAGAGCTTTTTCCGAAAAGTCTCCGCTATCCTGCTCATCAAGGGATCAGGCAAAAAGCTGGTCTGGACCATGCACAACCGGCTTTCCCACGAAAAAGGCTCCGGAAAGCTAAGCGGAATCTTGATCAAGCTCCTGTTGAAAAGTGTCGACGCTGTGGTCATCCACTGCGGGGAAACGGAAACCATCCTCAAGGAAATCCACCCTAGGTTTGCGGGAAAGATCCTGAAGGTACCCCATCCGCACTTTATTGGAGCTTATGGTCAGGAAAAAGAAACTACCTCCAGCGGGCCAGCTCCGCTGCGCCTGTTGTTTTTGGGTGCGGTGAAGCCCTACAAAAACCTGGAGCTCCTGATCCGGCTGTGCCGGGAACTGGGCGCTGCGGTAGAGCTGACCATCGCCGGCAAAGCTGCATCCGATGCCTACGAAGCCAGTCTCCGTCACCTCTCAGCTGGTGCTGAATCCATAAAGCTTCGCTTGGGCTTTGTAGAGGACAAGCAAATCCCCGAGCTGATCGGCGCCTCGGACCTTTTGGTACTTCCCTATGACCTGCGAAGCAGCCTCAACTCGGGAACGGCCCTCTTGGCTTTTTCCTACGGCCGCACGGTCATTTGTCCCAGAATTGGCACCATTGATGAATTGGGAGTGCAGCAAGGGGAAGTTTTCACCTACACCTATGCTTCCGAATCTGAGCACGAGGCCAAGCTCCGCGAGGCGATTGCCCAGGCCTGCGAGGCAAAGCAAGCGGAATCCCAATCGCTGCTGCAAAGGGGCAAGGCGATGAAGGAATTCGTAAAAAGGGAAAACGACCCAAGTATCGCAGCAGCGGGCCTGGATAGGCTGTACCGTGAACTTTTGTCTTGATCTAGCGACATGAAAATTCTTTACATCAACTCCCTGTATCCGCCGCTGGTCAAGGGCGGCGCAGAGCTTTCCCTCCAGCTGATCGTGGAGGGGATGCAGAGCTTGGGCCATGAGGTGGTCGTGGCGAGCCTGCATCCTGAGCAGACCCTGATCACGGATCGGGTCAATCGAGTACGAGTGATCCGCGTCCCACTGAAAAACGCCTATTGGCCCTATCGCGACGTCAAGACCTCTGCGCTGTCCAGGTTGTCCTGGCACATCCGTGACCGCCGGAATGCGGCCATGGGGAAAGTCCTAGGGCAAATAATCAAAAAAGAACGTCCAGACCTCGTATCCTGTCACAATCTCGCCGGCTGGTCCGTCGCTGCCTGGGATGAGGCCGAGGCGGCAGGCATTCCCATTGTCCAGGTGCTCCATGACTTCTACCTGCTCTGCCCCAACAGCAACATGAACCGGGGCGGAACACCCTGCGAAAAGCAGTGTCTGAGTTGCCAAGTCCTCCGAAGCGGCCATGCCCATGCGTCCGCCAAGCTGAGCGCGGTGGTAGGCATCAGCCAAAGTATCCTGAGCCGCTTTGGTTCTTATGGCTATTTTCCCAAGGCAAAAAAACAAGTCATCTACAACATACGCAGCGTATCCGCAGCCCAAGCGCCAAAGCTGCGAGAGCCCGGACAAAAACTGACAGTCGGATATCTGGGAACGATCTCCAGAGTCAAAGGCGTGGAGTGGCTTATCCGCCAGTTTCAGGAATTGGAGATCCCGGCTAGTCTAAAAATCGCCGGAAAAGGCCACGAACACACCGTCTCGACGCTGCGTGGCCTCGCCAAAAAAGGGGACGTGGAGTTTGTCGGCTATGTGCAGCCGCAGCAGTTCCTCTCGCAACTAGACGTGCTGGTGGTGCCAAGCCTGTGGGAAGAGCCGCTGGGAATGGTGGCGATCGAAGCCCTGGCCGGGGCCGTGCCCGTCGTCACTTCCGGCAAAGGCGGGCTGAGCGAGAGCGTCCAGCATGAGCTCAATGGCTTGATCTGCCCGCCGGAACAGCCGGAGTCTTTGGGCCAATCCCTGCGCCGCCTGTATGAGGATACTGAACTTTATAATCGCCTGAGTGCCGCGGCGCCCGCCTCCGTAGCGCACTTTCTGGATAAAAACCGCTTGATCTCCGAGTACGACCAAATCTACCGCAGCGTCAGCCTATCCACCAGTCCCACGGTATGAGTCCCCATCCGATGCCAGAAGAAACGACGGAAACCAAGCACGCGCTTAAGTCTGCGACACTGGGCGAATGCCTCTTCCTGCTTTCGCTGCTTTCCATTTTTCTGCCATGGAAAGTGTATCCTGCCGTATTTCTGGCCTCCTCTCTCTTCTTTCTCTACGAAGCCAGGCCCCTCCGTCCTACTTCCTGGATGCTCGCCCTTTCGGTCTATATAGCCTATGGGCTGGCTGTCTTTGGCCTCACTTATACCGGCCAGTCTCTAGAGCTGTCCAATGCCGCCAAGCTGGCGATCAATCCCTTTTTCCTGATCTGCTCCGTCCACTGGCTGAGCTTGCGGGACAACGCCCGTTTGGCCTATTTTCTGGACTGGACATTGGGCGCTTTGCTCTTGCTGAGCCTAGTGCAGCTGCTGGTGTACCACGCCTCATTCGACTTTCGCCTGGCCCTTGGCTCCGACAGCTCTGGCCAAGCCAGCTCGCTCTATCGGCCTTCGCTCTACTTCTGGGGCTTGGATGACAAAAACATGTTTGGAGCCCGGATCGCCCTGTTGGGCTTTGTGTTCATCTTCATCCCGGTGCTGAGAGCGAAAAAGCTCAGCATCGCCCGAACGCTTTTTGTCTTTTTGGTCGCTTTTCTCAGCCTTTCCAGGACGCCGATGGTGGCACTTCTCTTTGGGGTTTCCGCACTGGGCTGGTTGGTTTTGGAGCGAAAGTGGAGAATCGTCCTGCTGCTGGCCCTAGCGGTATCGCTTCCTGTGTTCCTCACCCAAGTCATACGCATCGAGTCCATCACCTCTTCCAACGACGGCATGGGCATCCGACTGGTCTATTGGACGGCTTTCTTCAGCCATTTTTCAGACCTCTCGGTTTGGGGCGGGGGATTTTTGGAAGCGGAAAGGTTTCTTGGCGAAAACGCCAAATTCTACCGCGGTGAGCCCCACATCCACAACACCTTCATGACGACCTATGTAGAGTTTGGCTTGATCGGCTTCCTGGCTTTCCTCGCGTTTCTCGGCTTGTTTTTCCGTCACTGCTGCCGTTTTCGCAAGGAACCCTCCAAGGGTTTTGAATCCTTGGAGGGTTTGCATCTTCGCCCGCATTGGTCACTTTGGCTGCTGCTTTTTCTCCCCATCGTCTCCATCATGATGATCCTGTACTCGGGCTACGACAACGACATCATGGTCTACCTTTCCCTAGTCTGGCTGGTCGGTACCCAGCGGGAAATCGCCTTTCACCAAACCAAAATCAAGGTGCTATGAAAAGAAAAGTGTTGTTTGACGCCAGCTGGGATGGGGAGACCGGAATCGGGAGGCTCTATCGGGAAATCATGGCCCGAAAGCCGGACGCTGTGGACGCGCTTCCCCTGCGGGTGGAAAAGAATCCCTCAGGCTTCCTGGCTCCGTTTCATCTCGCCAGGCAAATCCAGGCAAGCGAGGCAGAGGTGTTCTACAGCCCCACCTTCATCCCTCCGCTTTTTTCACGAATGCCTTTTGTGTTTACAATCCATGACCTCATGCACCTGTTTTACTACACCCGTCTGCACCGGGAGTACTATCGCTGGGTGATCGGGCCGCTGGCCAAAAAGGCCAAAAAAATCATCACCGTGTCCCAGTACAGCAAGTCTCTCTTGGTGGAAAAGCTGGAAATCCCGGCCGATTTGATCCGTGTGATCTACAATGGGGTCGGCGAAAACTTCTTTGAAAACGAGCGGGAGTACGCGCTTGACCGCCCGTACTTTCTCTACGTGGGCAATCGCCGCAACTACAAAAACCTCCCGGCGATGCTTGAGGCTTTTTCCCTCGCGGATATCCCCCGAGACTTTGTTTTCGCGCTTTCCGGACATCCAGATCCCGAGATCGAGCGCCAGATCCGGGCGTTCGGGATTGAGGGAAGGGTAAGGTTTTTGGGAATGATCCCAGAGGAGGACCTCCCCTCGGTGTACAAGGGAGCCCATGCCACCCTCTTTGTCTCCAAGATGGAAGGTTTCGGGCTGCCGGTCTTGGAGTCCATGGCTTCGGGCACGCCGGTCTTGACCTCTTCCAGCTCTTCCCTGCCGGAAATCGCCGGTGGAGCGGCTATCTGTGTGGACCCCGAAAGCCCCAAAGCCATCCAGCATGGCATAGAGCTGCTGGTCAAAGACGAGGAAGCCTACATTTCCTGCGTGGAAAAGGGCCTGCTCAGAGCGAGCGGCTTTTCTTGGGAAAAGACCGCGGCACAAACTTGGGATACCATCCTCGCCTAAAAACTGATTTGCATGCATCTGCTTATTTCCATACTTCTTTTGCTATCGGCTTTCTTCCAAGAAAATACTGAGATCAAGCCAAGCGAACCTGGCACTAGAGTTCTGGTGACTGATTTTGGAGCGGTCGGAGACGGAGAGCGCGACAATACCTCGGCGATCCAGCGGGCGCTCGACGAGGCGGCACCGGGTGACACTGTTTACATTCCTGAGGGCACTTTCCCCGTTCGCACCTTACAGCTGAGATCTGGAGTCCACTTGGTGTCCGAGGGCCTCTTGACGCACCATTCCCAAGCTAAGGCGGGGGACTATTCTATCGAAAAACAAAATTCCCCCAATCCCCTGCTCAAGGGAACTGGCATCACCGACGTGTATATTTCCGTCCGCGCCAGATCCAAAAACGAGGCAATCTACCTTGACCGCTGCAAGCAAATCCGCATCGTAAACTCCGACCTCGGCGGAGACTCGACCAAGCTGCGGGCCTACCCTGGCATTTTGGCCTTCCAGTGCAGCGGACTGGAAGTGCTTTCTTCCAAAATCCACCACTTCGGTAGCGAGCGGCAAGAGACCCACTCCTACCAGCCGGGCACGGGCATTCGCGTGCTCTCCAGCAACACCATCTCCATCCGCGACTCTGAAATCTACGAAAACGGCGAAAACGGCGTGTTTCTACACGGCTGCCGCAAAGCCGAAGTCCTGAACAACACCATCCACCACAACGGCATGTCGGGCATACAGGTGGCCTTTGGGAACAGCGGGAAGGAAAGCGACTACATCTTCACAGGAAACGTCCTGGACAAAAACGCCGCGGACGGCATCGACATCAACAACCGCTCTCCCGAAAAGGCCAAGGACATCTCCACCACCATCGCCTACAACCTGAGCTGTGGCAACGGCTTTGTCCAGGGCCAATCGACGCCGGACGGATCGGGCTTTGGCACGCTCATCAACGTGTCCAACATCCTCCTCTATCGCAACCAAGCCATCTCCAACAACCGGCCCGCGCTCTACATTGAGGACTGCGGAACCATTCTTTCGAAGGAAAACCATGCGGACAACCAAGTCGAGATCACCCTGGGACTGGACGAACTCCTCATCGAGTCCAGCCAGTATAGCAGCATCAACCTCATGGCCAACACCAAGGCTCGGCACATCCTCATCCGGGACAGCCATATCGGCTCCCTTTCCCTCCCCAATGGCATCCAAGTCGAGCAGTTTGAGGTCTTGTCCAACACCTTTTCCCATGCGCGCTTCAACATCAACATGAAAGGCAATCTGACCTTGGGAAAAAACACGCTGAAAAACAGCAGCAGCTCCAACCTCCTCTTCATCGCCGGAGCGGGCAGCGCCCTCATCGAGGACAACGAACTGGAAAGCACCCAGGCCCCGGCTGTTTTGGTGAAGAAAAGTGCCCAAAACATCCAACTAAAGGGAAACCGCCTCCGCTCCCCCGGCCCCGTGATCCTGGATGAAGGCAGCCCCGGACTCCTGCTCCAGGACAATCGCCTCGAGCTCCTTCCCGGCGACTCGGAGTCGCTCACCTTCAAAAGCAACTATCCCAACGGCATACAGCTACTGGGCAACGAACACCATGGCATCGCCGGGCAGCCTACGCTCGTATTGGTAGGAAAAGGGACTGCCAAGATCAGCGACAAATTGGTCACCGGAACGGCTGACTATGCCGCCGTGGAAGTGGAAAAAGACTAAACGCAAAATCATGAAGGTCAATCTCTATATCCCTACGCTCAACGCCGGCCCCCGCATGGAGGAGGTAGTCAATGGTCTCAAAGCCCAAAGCTATCCCATCCATCGCCTCGTGGTCGTCGACTCCGGCTCTACGGATGGGACGCTGGCCTATTTCCGCGACTTGCCCCACGACCTGATCCGACTCGACAAAAAGGACTTTGACCACGGAGGCACCCGCCATCGGGCCATCGAGGCCTTTCCGGATGCGGATATTTTTGTCTTCCTGACCCAAGATGCCATCCCGGACAATGCGGATGGTTTGGAAAAAATGGTCGCGGCCTTCCAAGCCAATCCAAAACTCGGCATGTGCTACGGCAGACAGCTGCCACACCACGGCGCAAAAGTCCTGGAAGCCCACTCCCGCATCTTCAACTATCCCGCGAAGTCGAGCCTCAGAACCTTCGAGGACAGGCACCGGCTCGGCATCCGCACGATCTCCTGTTCCAATTCCTTTGCGGCCTACCGCAAGGAAGCCTACTTTGACGCGGGGGGATTTCCCTCGGGCACCATCCTCGGTGAGGACGTGCTGATCGCTGGGCAGATGCTGCTCAAGGGCTGGGAGATGGCCTACCTCGCGGAGGCAAAAGTGCGCCATTCCCATGACTACAGCCTGGGCGAGGAGTTTCGGAGGTATTTTGACATCGGGGTCTTTCATCGGGACAATCCCTGGATTTTCGAAAAATTCGGCAAGGCCGGCAAAGAGGGATTCAGCTACCTACGCTCAGAGCTCGCCTACGTGGCCCAGCACCGGCCTGTGCTTTTGCCCAAGACCTTCGCGTCACTTTTTGCAAAATGGATAGGCTACCGACTCGGTCTGATGCACAATTCCCTGCCTCAGTCCGCCAAAATCCCCCTCTCCATGCACCGCGCGCATTGGAGAAAAAAAACCGATTTGGCTCCCGTGGGCAACAAAATACTGTAGCGCTTATATACAATGTGTGGAACATCCAATTTCCAAGAAAGACCGATTTTCCAGGCATTGCCCCATTTAGGAAATTTTTACAACCTCGTGAAAAACCCTTCAAAACAGCCCATAAAGGGCTTTTTTGGTATTTAGCCGTCTGGCAAAGCAAACTGTTTTTCCCAAAAATCAAGAGTCCTCCATCCCATTTCCCCCGCAGTGGTATGCAAATTGAAAATTTGCTGTCACCAACTACCACAATAAACTATTTGAACGATGAGAGCTAACCAACACCAGGAAATTGCCTTCCGAGACTTCGGACGGGAAACTCCACTTCCCACTTTCGTGGCGATGTATCGGGTGTCCACAGACACCGTCCGGGAAGTGATCTTTGAAGGAATCGAACTTACGACGCGGTTTTTCAAGCGAGCCTTTGATATCGCGTTTGCCGGCATCGTGATGCTGCTGGGTCTACCGGTCTTCCTGACCGTGATGCTGATCACCAAGCTGACATCCAAGGGCCCGGTTTTCTACAAGCAGGAACGAATCGGCCGCAGTGGCAACCCTTTCTATATCTACAAGTTTAGAAGCATGATCGTGGAGTCTGAGGTCAACGGTCCCCAAACGACGACCAACGACGACCCGAGGATTACCCCTTGGGGAAAGATCATGAGAAAAACCCACTTGGATGAGCTACCCCAGTTTTGGAACGTGCTGAAAGGCGAGATGTCCATCGTGGGGCCTCGTCCGGAGCGGGCGCACTTTATCCGTCAGATCACCGAGCGGGCTCCGGCCTACTGGAGATTGCTGGCGCTGAAGCCGGGCATCACCTCCGTCGGACAAGTGGGCTATGGCTACGCGGAAAACGTCGACCAAATGGTGGAGCGTATGTCTCTCGACTTGACCTACCTGGAGGATGTCAACCTCTTCAGAGACTTGGAGATCATCTTCAAGACCGTGGGAACGATGATCGGAGGAAAAGGAAAGTAACAACCTGTAAGGCTAGGGCACTTTCGACAGTTCTCGAAAAGCCCAGCTCCAAAAAGCAAAAAGGCCAAACCCCATGGGGTTTGGCCTTTTTGCTGCAATATTCCCTGATCAGAATCCCACAAAGGCAGGAGGCTCGACGCCCTTGGCTCTGAGGTAAGCGATGGCCGATCCCCGATGGTGGGTGCTGTGGTCGATCAGCAGCGCCTCCACCTGACGTCGGGTTACCTTGTTGCCAAAGACCTCGATGGTCTCGGCTGCATCCGCCTCGCTCAGGGCCTTGCTGGTGGCGATGCCATAGTCATAGGCGTCGGCGACGAACTTGGCCAAATCAGCTCTGGAAGCGGTTGCGACATCCAAGGATGGGGCTGTTTCGGATCCCTTGAGAAAACCCTGGGAAATGCCGACGATGGCGGTGCCGATGTGGTGGATCTGCTCCTTGAAGGACATCGCACCCGGGTCGGTCTTGTAGTCCATCTCGGAGTCGGGCATTTTGGCCAAAACGTCCAGCGTAAATTTCTTGCTGTTTTCAAATTTCGCCAAAAACTCATCCTTGCTGGTCTGGGCCTCAACTGCCAGCGAGGAAAGCAAAAAGGCTACTGCAAACATCGCTGCAGCCGCTAGTCTCATAAAATTTTTCATGGGTAAGTGATTTTGGTTCGTAGTTAAAGTTCCGCTATTCCCGATTCAATTCAAATGGAAAACCTAATTTTGATCCATGAAGAAAATGCTGGCTTTGCCGCTCATCCTGATGGGTTTGGCCTCTTGTGAAAACAACTGGCTCCCCAAACCGACCGGCTACAACAAGATCGACCTTCCCCAACACTCCTTTAAAAACCTAGAAGGAGACTACCCCTATCGACTGGACTATTCGGCCTCCAGCCAGGTGGAGCCGGACTCTTTCAACCTCTCCGAAAAGGCCTGGATCAACCTCAACTACCGGGACTTTGGGGCCAAAGTGCACCTCACGTACAAGAAAATCGGAGAAGGCAAGGGAGACTTTGAGACCCTGTCCAGCGATGCCTTCAAGCTCACTGCCAAGCACCAAATCAAAGCCTATGGCATAGAGGAGGGAGTACTGGTCACACCAAACGGCTACACGGCGGTCGTCGCGGAGCTGTCCGGCGAAGTGCCCACCCAGTTTCAGTTTTTTGTGACCGACTCCACCGAGCACTTTCTCCGAGGGGCGCTGTATTTCAACACCGCGATGAAAAACGACTCTTTGGCACCCGTGATCGAATACATCAAGATCGACATGACTCACCTGATGAACTCCGTCGAGTTTTTGGACAAGTAGCAAAACCCATCCAAGCGCCAATGAAAAAGCCTCCAGACCAAAAGATCTGGAGGCTTTCTTTATGTCAATCGGAGGATTTAGCTCAGCTTTTTCCAAGAGCTAAGGATCACCCCACCACCTATCACGGCGACTACGGCGGCGATGATTCCGGCTACCGTATTGCCATAGATGAAGAAGCCCGTGGAGAAGAGCGCGGAATAGATCATCACCGTACCGGTGAGCATCAGTCCTATCTCCTTAGGCAAAGAGCCCTGCTCCTGCTTTTCCGCAGGGTATCTGTCCAAGACGGCCTTCCAGCCCAAGGCAGCGGGTCTCACTTTGCGGTAGAAAGAGAGAAGCACCTCGTCTTTTTCGGGCTTGGTGAGGAAGGTCACCAGCATCCAGCCCACGGTGGTGATGGAAACCGAGTAGATCAGCTTGAGGTAGGCCTGGTTTTCCGGGATCATGATCCAGTTGACTTTGGGATTGATCACTTCGAAGAAAATCGCCACAACAAAGGAAATCGCCATCGCCCAGATCTCGGTGTAGGCGTTGATCCTCCACCAAAACCAGCGAAGGATGAAGATCAGGCCGGTACCGGCGCCGATTTGCAGGAGGATGTTGAAGGCATCCAAAGCCGAGGAAAGCGCCAAAGCCAATACCGCGGACAGCACCATCAGGACGACGGTAGAGATACGTCCCACTGCCACCAGCTGCTTGTCGCTGGCGTCAGGCTTCACAAACCGCAGGTAGAAATCGTTTACCACGTAGCTGGAGCCCCAGTTGAGGTGAGTGGAAAGCGTGGACATCACCGCGGCGATCAGGGAGGCCAGCACGATACCGATCAGACCTGTGGGCAGGTAGGTCAGCATAGCGGGATAGGCCAAGTCATCGCCCAGCTTGTCCACTGGGATGTGCGGAAATGCCACCTGCAGGTCAGAGATATTCGGATAGATCACCAGGGAAGCCAAGGCAATCAGGATCCAAGGCCATGGCCTGAGCGCATAGTGGGCGACGTTGAAGAAGAGGGTCGCTCCGATGGCGTTCTTTTCGTCCTTGGCGGAGAGCATACGCTGTGCGATGTATCCGCCACCGCCTGGCTCAGCACCTGGGTACCAAGTCGCCCACCACTGGATGGCGATAGGCATCAGAAAAAGCGGAATGTACAGGTTGGGATCGCTGAAGTCAGGCAGGAAGTCCAGCTTGGTAGCCACGACCTCATGCGACAAAAGATTGTTGAGCGAGCCGATCTCCGGGAGGTCAAGGATGTAATAGGCCGCCCCAAAGGAGCCGATCATCGCAATGAAAAACTGGAAGAAGTCTGTCAGCAAAACTCCCTTCAATCCACCCAGGGAACTGTACACCACGGTCACCACGGATGCGATCAGGAGGGTCTGGTAGGGAGAAAGTCCCAGCATGACCCCGCCGATCTTGATGGCCGCCAGCGATACGGTCGCCATGATGACCACGTTGAAAAACACCCCCAGATAAATGGCGCGGAAGGCTCTCAAAAAAGCCGCTCCCTTGCCGGAATAGCGCATTTCATAAAACTCCAAGTCAGTCGTCGCCTCGGACCTTCTCCAGAGCTTGGCATAGACGAACACCGTCAGCATCCCGGTCAGCAAAAACGCCCACCAAGCCCAGTTGCCCGCCACGCCGTTTTTCCGGACGATGTCAGTCACCAGGTTTGGCGTGTCGGCGGAGAAGGTGGTCGCTACCATGGAGACGCCGAGCAGCCACCAGGGCATGTTTCGGCCAGAAAGAAAAAACTCCTTGGCTGAGCTTCCCGCGGACTTTGCGGTGAAAAGGCCAATGAGCAGTGATATGATAAAGAAGGCTGCAATAATGCCCCAATCCAAGGCAGTGACATTCATAGAGTCTGAGTTTAAATTGGCGGACAATTAACAAATTTTTTTTCTATCGGATGAAGTCTTCTTTAATTTTTTTGAAAAATAAAGGCGGTTGTGGATCTTTACGCCTCCCTTTGTTTTTGGTAAGTCCTCAGGGAAACAAATTTTCTTTTCTTTCCTATTTTCGCCAGATGATCCCAAGCCTCATCCCTGCTCTGACCAGCAACTATCCGGTTCTTGAAAACCAAGCCATTACCATCAAAGCCCTGGGCGAGGGACTGATACACGAGACCCTCCTGCTCGACAACGGCTCCGAGCAGTGGGTGCTCCAGGGCTTCAACGAGGCGGTGTTTAACTATCCTGACCGCATCGACTACAACCTTGGGCTACTGAGCATCCATGCGGAAACCGAGCCCTTGGCTTTTCTACTCCCCCTTCCAATACCCAACAAAGACGGGAAGGGACTAACCGAGATCGGAGGAAAAAAGTACCGCCTCTTTGATTTCGTCAAAGGCGCCACCCTGCAGCAAATAAACCATCCTCACCAAGCCTACATCGCCGCCCAGGCCTATGGGAAGTTTGCCGCTTGGAGCCATGAGGTCGGCGGGGAAAGGATGCAGGAGACCATCCCCAACTTCCACCGCTTGGACCTACGCTTTGAAAAGCTGGTCGCCGTGTCGGGAGAAAAATCCACGCTCAGCCCCGAAGAGACCGAAATCCTCGACTTCTACCTGAGCCAGCAGCCGCTGGTGGACTGGTACCTGACGCAGATCGACCAGCTGCCTCTGCGCATCACGCACAACGACACCAAGATCAACAACCTGATCTTTGCAGAAGACCTACAAAGTGTACAGGCGCTCATCGACTTGGACACGCTGATGGGGGGCTATCTGATGTATGACTTCGGAGACCTAGTGCGCACGGTTGCCTGTAGCCTACCCGAGACCGCCACGCAGTGGGATGCCATCCACCTAATCCCGGAGCTCTTCCGCGAGCTGCTGACCGGGTATTGGGAGGGGGTGAAAGACATGGCTACTCCAGAGGAAGCCAGGTCACTGATCCTTGGCGGCGAGATCATGACGCTGATCATGGGCTTGCGCTTTTTCACCGACCACTTGCAAGGCAATATCTACTACCGCGTCGCCTATCCCGAGCAGAATTTTCACCGGGCTAAAAACCAGATGATTTTGCTGAAAAACCAGCAGGAAAACCGCGAAACGCTGAAGTCCTTCTGGGAAAAGAGCACCGGAATGAAGCCGTGATCCACGACAATTGGTTTCAAAAACTTGGCTTTTGAGCCTGCCGGGGGTTAATTTGCTTTTCGCAAAACCCCAGCCCCTTGACCGGAATTTTTGATACCCGCATCGAGTACCTCAAAGGCGTCGGCCCGCAAAAGGCCGAGCTGCTCAACAAGGAGCTGAACATTTTTACCTACGGGGATCTGCTCCAGCATTACCCTTTTCGCTACGAGGACCGCACCAAATTCTTCAAGGTCAGAGACCTGAGCGAGGAGCTGGAAAACGTGCAGCTCATCGCGCGGATCAAGCGGACGGAGCTGCTCGGAGCCGGAGGAAAGCGGCGCCTGGTCGCCCATGTCTTTGACGAAACGGGCGAGATGGAGATGACCTGGTTTAAGGGCATCCAATGGGTGCAAAAGAAGCTGGTGCCGGGAGCGGTGTATGTTTTCCTGGGAAAACCTGCCCAATACGGCCGCAAATGGAGCATCGCCCACCCCGAGATGGAGCCGCTCTCCACTGCCAACGAAACCCGAAACAACTTCCAGCCGGTGTACTCCACCACAGAGAAGCTCCGGGCGAGATTCCTGGACTCCAAGGGCATCTCCAAGATCATGGAGCAGCTGATCCCGCTGGTGCAGGCGCAGATCCCGGAGACGCTCTCCGCCGAGCTTATGCAGCAATACCAGCTCATCGGCAAAGCGGAGTCAGTCCGGCAGATCCACTTTCCCACGGCTCCCGACTTGCTCAACCGGGCGAGAAAGCGGCTGAAGTTTGAGGAATTTTTCTACCTCCAGCTCCGCCTGCTCACGATGAAGGTCGCGCGTACAGAGAAGTCGCGGGGACAAATCCTCGGCAACACGGACTTGCTCACGGACTTTTACAAAAACCACATCCCCTTTGAGCTGACCAACGCGCAGAAGCGAGTGATCCGCGAGGCCTTCTCCGACATGAAGTCTGGCAAGCAGATGAACCGACTCATCCAGGGCGACGTGGGCAGCGGCAAGACCATGGTCGCCTTCATCTGCACGCTGATCGCCATCAGTTCCGGCGCGCAGGCCTGCCTCATGGCGCCTACCGAGATCCTGGCAAACCAACACTACGAGGGGCTGAAAGAATACGCCGACATGATGGGGATAAAAATCGCTCTGCTGACCGGATCCACCAAAAAGTCCGCACGAAGCATCATCCACGAGGAGCTCTCCTCCGGCGAACTGAAAATCCTGATCGGCACGCATGCCCTGCTCGAAGATGTGGTGCAGTTCCAAAACCTCGGCTTAGCCATCGTCGATGAGCAGCATCGGTTCGGCGTCGCGCAGCGGGCGAAGCTTTGGGCAAAAAACAAAGAATACATCCCGCATGTCTTGGTCATGACCGCCACGCCGATTCCCCGGACTTTGGCCATGACGCTCTATGGAGACTTGGATGTGTCGGTGATCGACGAGCTGCCGGCTGGGCGAAAACCCATCCAAACCGTCCATCGCTACGACAAGGACAGATTGAAGGTCTTCGGCTTTATCCGTGACGAAGTGCTGAAAGGCCGCCAGGTTTACATCGTCTATCCCCTGATCGAGGAATCAGAGACACTGGATCTCAAAAATCTCATGGACGGCTACGAAAGCGTGGCCAGGGCCTTCCCCCAGTTTCCGCTCAGCATCGTGCATGGCGGGATGAAGGCCGATGCCAAGGACTTCGAGATGCAGCGTTTTGTGAAAGGGGAAACCAAGATCATGGTTGCCACCACAGTAATCGAGGTCGGCGTGAACGTACCCAATGCCTCGGTGATGATCATCGAAAATGCCGAGCGCTTTGGCCTCTCCCAGCTCCACCAGCTGCGCGGCCGGGTAGGACGTGGAGCCGAGCAAAGCTACTGTGTCCTCATGAGCAAATATGAGCTGAGCAAAGATTCCCGCATACGCCTGGAGACCATGGTTCGCACCAATGACGGCTTCGAAATCGCCGATGTGGATCTAAAGCTCCGCGGCCCAGGGGACCTCATGGGCACCCAGCAGAGCGGAATCAGCGACCTGCTCATCGCCGACCTGAGCAAGGACGCTCCGATCTTGACGGTGGCAAGGGATGCGGCACAACAGCTGCTGGCCAATGACCCCGATCTCAGCCAGCCAGAAAATGCCCCCATTCTGCGACAGATCAAGCAGCAGAAGAAGACGGCGGTAAACTGGAGCAGAATCAGCTAGAGGCAGCAAGCATGAGGCCTAATCGGCTATCCCGTCCAGTTCGCTGAGCTCCAGCCAGGCAAGTTCCAGTTCTTCCAGCTCCCCGTCTATGGCTTGAAGTCGGCTAGACCAGGTCATCAGCTGATCCATGTCGGAAGTACCTGCGATGATCTTCCCGTTCAGCTCTTCCTTTTCCGCTTCCAGCTTGGCGATGGTTTCGTTGGTTTTCTTGAATTCCTGCTTTTGCTTGTAGCTGGCCTTCACTTTCGCGGCTGCTTCCGGCTTCTCGGCCTTTGGCTCCGCTTTCGGTTCAGCAGTCTTGATACTAGCTTCTTGATACTTGCTACTGTTGTCCTTTTCCCACTCCCGGAAGTCCGTATAGTTACCCGGGAAATCACGGATCACTCCTTCTCCTTCGAATACAAAGAGGTGCTCCACCAGCCTGTCCATGAAGTAGCGGTCGTGGGACACGATGATCAGGCAGCCGGGAAAAGTGTCGAGAAACTCCTCGAGGATATTCAGCGTCATCAGATCCAGGTCGTTGGTCGGTTCGTCGAGGATCAGGAAGTTCGGGTTCTTGATCAAGACCATCAGGAGCTGGAGCCTGCGGCGCTCACCTCCGCTCATCTTGCCGATGGGTGTGAATTGCTGCTTGGGCGGAAAGCCAAATTGCGTCAAAAACTGGCTGACCGTGATCGTCTGACCTTTGTCCAGCACGACGACTTCAGCGACTTCCTTCACCACGTCGATCAGGCGCTTTTCCTCGTCAAATCGGTCTTCCTCCTGGCGGTAGTAGCCAAAAGCGGTCGTCTGTCCCACGGTGACTTTTCCGGCATCTGGGTCCAGCAGACCGGTGATCATCTTGAGGAAAGTCGTCTTTCCGGCTCCGTTTGGCCCGACGATCCCGATGCGGTCTTTCTTTTTGAAGATGTAGGAAAAATCTTTGACTAAGGTCTTCTCGTCAAAGGACTTGCTGATCTTGTCGATTTCCAGAATCTTGTTTCCCAATCGCTGGGTAGAAACGGTCAGTTCGATATCCCGCTCCTCGCGCTTGGTGAAGGCCTTTTCTTTGGTTTCCTCGAAGGCATCCACGCGATACTTGGCTTTGGTGCCGCGGGCTTTGGGCTGGCGTCTGATCCAGTCCAGTTCCTTTTTGTAGAGGCTTTTGGCTTTTTCGATCTCGATGTCCTCGATCTGTATTCGCTCGGCCTTTTTGTCGAGAAAGTAGCCGTAGTTGCCTTGGTAGCGGTGGATCTTTCCCTGGTCAAGTTCGAGGATTTCGTTGGTGACTTTTTCGAGAAAATAGCGGTCGTGCGTCACCATGAAGATGGATAGGTTGGCTTTCGCCAGATAGTCCTCCAGCCATTCGATAGTCTCCAGGTCGAGATGGTTGGTCGGTTCATCAAGTAGCAACAAATCCGGCTTTTCTAGGATGGCTTTCGCCAAAGCAACGCGCTTGCGCTGACCTCCGGAGAGATTGCCCACAGCCAGCTCGGTGTCGTGGAGGCCGAGTTTTCCCAAAACCTCCTTCACTTGGTATTCAAAATCCCAAGCCTGCAAAGCGTCCATTTTCTCGAACAGCTTGGACATCTTGTCCGAGTTGTCGATGCCGCGCTCCGCATCCAGCATGGCCTTGTGGTAGTCCTCGATCACTCGAAGCACTTCAGAATTACTCTGGTCAAAGATGGTCTGGTAGATGCTCAGGTTGGCTTCGAAGACCGGATTTTGGTGCACGTAGGCGATTTTCACCGATTGGTTAAGCGCGACTTGGCCGGTGTCGGGGATCTCCAGACCCATGATGATCTTCATGAGGGTGGACTTGCCGGCACCGTTGATGCCGACCAGGGCGATTTTTTGCCCTTGGGAAATGCCAAAAGAGATATTGGAAAACAGCTTCCGTTCCCCGAAAGCCTTGCTGAGGTTCTCAACCGATAGGTAATTCATGCCGCAAAAGTAGGGAAAAGCCAGCCTTTAAACGTGTTGCCTTTTATTCTTTAGCGGAAATAATAACTTCCGACCATGAAAACCATCCATGACATCCTCAAGCTGGGAGACGCCAGACTTTATGAAATTTGTGAACCTGTGGTCGAATCTGATTTACAACTGGTTCCTGTTTGGGTGCAGCAACTCCATGAAGCCATGGAGGATATTCGAAGAGTCTATGGATTCGGCCGTGCGATAGCAGCGCCGCAATTGGGGATCATGAAGCGGATGTTCTACCTGAATTTGGATCGACCCTACATCGTCCTCAATCCCGAACTCAAGGATCTCAGTAAGGATCAGTTCGAGCTCTGGGATGACTGCATGAGTTTTCCCAATCTGCTCGTTCGGGTGCAGCGCCACCAAAGTCTTACCTTGGAATACCTAGATGAAAATTGGGAGCCACAGTCTTGGAAAGTAGAAGGAGCCATTTCAGAATTGATCCAGCATGAATACGATCATCTCAATGGAGTATTGTGCACGATGCGAGCGATTGACGAGAAATCATTTCGATGGAAAGGTTGACAACAATTTCCCCACAGATCTTCACGGAAAAAGACACGGATCTCCCCAGATTTTCATCCGATTTTTGATCTGCGTTTATCTGTGATCGTATCTGTGCAAATCCGTGGGAGACAGCTGTTGCTGAATAGCTTTTTAGACAATGGCCGAAAACCTATCTTTAAGCCATGACTTTCCCGACCCTCTCCGATATCCGCGCGGCGCATGCCCGCATCCAACCCTTTGTCCATCGCACACCCGTTTTGACCTCATCAGCGATCAATGAAATCGCCGGTTGCGAGCTGTTTTTCAAGTGCGAAAACTTCCAAAAAGTGGGGGCTTTCAAAGCGCGGGGTGCTGCCAATGCCGTGCTGAAGCTTTCTCCCGAACAAAAAGCCAAAGGCGTGGCAACCCACTCCTCTGGCAACCATGCCGCCGCCCTCGCCCGGGCGGCTAGCGTAGCGGGAATTCCCGCCTACATCGTAATGCCATCCAATGCTCCGGAGATCAAAAAGAAGGCGGTAAGCGGCTATGGAGGAGAAATCGTCGAGTGCGAGCCGACCTTGAAGGCGCGGGAATCCACGCTGGAGGATGTGGTCGAGAAAACCGGAGCGACCTTTATCCCGCCTTTTGACTACTTGGATGTGATCGAGGGGCAGGCCACTTGTGCGCTGGAGCTGCTGGAGGAGCAGCCCAACCTTGATATCGTCATGGCACCGGTTGGTGGAGGCGGACTTTTGGCTGGAACGGCCCTGACGGTTCACTACCTGAATCCGTCTATCCAAGTCATAGCCGGCGAACCCAGCGGCGCAGACGATGCATTTCGTTCCATGCAGGCAGGGGCGATCCTTCCCAACGAAAAGACCCAAACCATCGCCGACGGGTTATTGACGTCGGTGGGCAAGTTGCCTTTCGCAGTGATCCAACAGCACGTAGAAGCGATTCTATTGGCCACCGACCCCCAAATCGTCGAAGCCATGCGCCTGCTCTACGAGCGGATGAAGCTGGTCGTAGAGCCTTCCGGGGCGGTTCCCTTGGCGGCACTTATGGCCAACAAGGAGCGTTTTGCAGGCAAAAGAGTCGGCATCATCCTCTCGGGCGGCAACGTGGACTTGGGGAAATTGCCTTTTTAATCCAGCTCAAAAGAGATCAAAAAGTTGTAATTGTATTTATAACTTTTGCTTAAAATCAGGAAAGTTGTAATCATGATTAAAATTGTCGGATAAAGCACCCCGAAAATCCCGCATCCTTCCCGCCCTGTACTACCTCAAGCAGCAGGTGTCCAAGCTCAAGCTCTGGCTGCTGGTGAAGCTGGGCTTTGTGAAAAAAGTCCTGATCCAGCCCTACGCAGGCTATGGTAATGGAAGGGAGATCTATCTGGCGGGTCGGGTGCTGGCGGACCGCAATATCCAGGCTGCGGCACCGGAGGATAGTTTTTGGAGGAATTTCGGGAAGATGAGGCGGCGCTTTTTCTCCATCGTCTTCCCCGGAGTGGGTTTGGAGGCGGAGTTTCAGGGAAAGACCATCCAAACCACCACGGATGAGGAAGGCTATTTTGAGATCAAAATGGTTCTGGAAAATGGCCCCTTGCCGGTGGGCTGGCATCCCGTCCGCCTGCGTCTGCTGCACGACCTGCTGGGGCGACAGACGGAAGTGGTGGCCTTGGGCGAGGTGTATATCCCTGCCGAGGACGCGGACTTCGGCATTATTTCAGATATCGACGACACCATCTTGACTACCGGGGCGATGCGGCTTTGGGAGATGCTAAAGGTGACGTTTGGGCAAAATGCCCATACGCGCGTGCCCTTTGCCGGGGTGTCGGAGTTTTACGACGCGCTGCGCCGAGGCGATGACCGCATCCTGAGCAATCCCATTTTTTACGTGTCAAGCAGCCCTTGGAACCTCTACGATTTCCTGATGGAGTTTCTTGATATCCACCACATTCCCAAAGGACCGCTGATGCTCCGTGACTTGGGCTTGTCCCGGGATCAGTGGATTGCCGGTCCGCACCGAGAGCACAAGCTGAAACAGATCGAGCATATTTTGGAGGTGTTTGCGGAGCTACGATTTGTCCTGATCGGGGACAGTGGACAGGAGGATCCGACTATCTATCACGAGATCATCGGGAAGTTTCCCGGCAGGATCTTGGCGGTTTATATCCGGGATGTGTCCGGGGCGGACCTTTCCCTATTGGCTCGGGAGTATTTGGAAAAAGGCGTGGAGCTGGTATTGGTCAAAGACACCCTGGAAGCCGCCAAGCACGCGCTGGGGAAGGGCTGGATCTTGGAGTGGGAAAAAGCGAAAATCGAGGGGCAGAAGAGAAAGGATGAGGAAGCCGATAGCTGAAGGAAGTACATTTGCCTTCCCCCTTTCCCCGACAATTCCCTAACTTTGCTGCCTGATTTGATCCAAACCCAGCCCGTTGGAGGGCTGCTAGCACATAAGACAACCCATGAGCAGAGAAGTTAGAGTACGATTTGCCCCCTCACCCACAGGAGCCCTGCATATAGGCGGCGTCCGCACCGCCCTTTACAATTATCTTTTTGCAAAAAAGATGGGAGGCAAGTTCCTCCTCCGCATCGAGGACACCGACCAGACCCGCTTCGTACCCGGCGCGGAGGAATATATCAAGGAATCCCTGGAATGGCTGGGCATCGCCCCCGAGGAGAGCCCCTGGAATCCCGGTGACTGCGGCCCCTATCGCCAGTCCGAGCGCAAGCCCATGTACATGCAGTATGCGCTCGATTTGGTGGAAAAAGGCCACGCCTACTACGCATTTGATACTTCCGAAGAGCTGGAGGCCATGCGCGAGCGCCTGACCGCTGCCCGCGTGGTGTCGCCACAATACAACAGCATCACCCGCACCCAGATGAAAAACTCCCTGACGCTCTCCGCCGAGGAGGTGAAGGCGAGGCTGGAGTCGGGCGATCCCTATGTGATCCGCGTGAAGATCCCGAGAAACGAGGAGGTTCGCCTCAACGACATGATCCGTGGCTGGGTGATGGTAAATACCGGTACGCTCGACGACAAAGTACTCATGAAGTCCGACGGCATGCCGACCTACCATCTGGCCAACATCGTGGATGACCACCTCATGGGCATCACCCACGTGATCCGAGGGGAGGAATGGCTGCCATCCGCACCGCTTCACGTGCTGCTTTACAAGTATTTTGGATGGGAGAGCACCATGCCACAGTTTGCGCATTTGCCACTTTTGCTGAAGCCGGATGGCAACGGCAAGCTTTCCAAGCGTGATGGCGATAAGCTGGGCTTCCCGGTTTTTCCATTGAACTGGACAGATCCTTTCTCTGGGGAAAAAGCCTCCGGATTCCGCGAGCAAGGGTATTTGGCCGATGCCTTTATCAATTTCCTCGCGTTTCTGGGCTGGAATCCCGGTGACGACCGGGAGCTTTTCACCTTGGAAGATTTGGTGGAAGCGTTCTCCGTAGAGCGCATTGGCAAGTCCGGGACCAAGTTTGACATCGCCAAGGCCAAGTGGTACAACGAGCAATACCTTCGCTCCAAGCCGACTTCCGAATTGACCGGTTTCTTGCTCGCTGACGCGAAAGCCGAGGGACTGGAAGTGCCCGCCGACAAAGCCGCGGCTATCGTGGATCTGGTGAAAGGACGGGTGACTTTCCCCGCGGATCTGTGGAAGGAGAGCAAGTTTATGGTCTCGGCGCCGGAGAAGTTTGACGAGGGCGTGGCGGCAAAGAAATGGAATGCCGACGCGGTGAAGTTGCTCGGAGCCTACGCTACGGCACTGGACACGTTCGAAGGGACTTTTGACGCAGTCAGCGCCAAATCCCTGCTGGAAAGCACCGCCGAAACCGAGGGCATCAAGCTCGGCAAGGTGATGCAGGCCGTCCGCTTGGCGGTGACCGGGATGGGTGGAGGCCCGGATTTGATGGAGGTTTTTGCTATCTTGGGCAAGGAAGAAGTGGCCAAAAGAATCCGATTTGCGTTAAGCAGATTGACAGTCGTAGCATAAAGATGACCAAGAAAAAGAAAAAAGATACCGATCCCAAGGTCCACGAGGAGCTGAAGGGATTCAAGATGGAGATCAATTCCTTTGGGGAGATCTCCTCCAGTTTCTCGATTGACAAGATCAACGAGTTTCTCAACAAAAACGTCGAGGACAAAAAGCTGAAGGACCGTGACGACCTGAGCAAGGACGAGTAGGTACTTCGAATGTTAAAAAACAGAACTAAAAGCTCCGCATCGGAGCTTTTTTCATATACTTGGAAATCACTTTCCCCAGCCTTTACAAGATGAAAAAAGTCCTCCTTAGCCTCTGCCTTTGTTTGGGCTTAGTCCTGCAGCTTTTTGCGCAAACCGGGCGGCTCACCGGTACGGTCAAAGACGCAGAAACCGGCGAGCCCCTCCCTTTTTGCAGCGTTTTCCTCAACAATACCACCATCTCCACCACCACGGATATGGAGGGAAACTATACCCTCGAAGGACTGGAACCAGGGGCCTTGGAAATCGGCTTTTCCTTCACCGGCTACATCGCAGAAACCAAAAAGACCACGCTAAACCCCGGAGGAACGATGACGCTCCACCTTGCGCTGAAGCCCTTTGCCCAAGAGCTCAGCGACGTGGAGATCAAGGCTTCCCGGGACAAAAACTGGGAGCGCGACCTGCGCAAGTTTCAAAACCTCTTCCTAGGCATAGACGAAGCCGCCGCCCAAACCCAGATCATGAACCCGTGGGTGATAGACTTTCCCGCGGCGGAGGAGAAGGGCGCTTTTACCGCCAAAGCCGATCAGCCCATAGAGATCGAAAACCGCTACCTGGGCTACAAGATCACGTTTAACCTCAGGGACTTTTTCGACTCCCCCACCAGCTATCGCATCGCGGGAGCGGCGAGGTTTGAGGAGATGGAGGCGGGCACGGACGCCCAAAAGTCCGCTTGGGAGAAAAACCGAGCGGATGTGTACCGCAAGTCGCCCATGAACATGTTTCGTGCGATGCTACAGGGCACGCAGGAGCGGGAGGGCTTTTACCTCTATGGGGACAAGGCGGGAGGCTCAGCCAGCATGAACATGCGCTCGGACATCTTTGCCAACGAGCTGGGCAAGTCGGTCGTGCCCTACAAGGCCGATCCGCTCATTTCCCCCGCCAATACCGCGGGAGAGTCCATCATCAATCTCAAGGGCCGCATCGAAATCCACTACCAAAAGGGCTACTCCCAAGCCAATACCTACAAAGACGCCCCCTACCCCATCTCTTGGCTGGAAGTAAGCGGGGGAAAAGTGCGCGTTCGTGAAAACGGGACGGTGATGAATCCCCAGGATCTGGTCTTCTCCGGCGACATGGACCGCAAGCGGATCTCCAATCTCTTGCCTTTGGACTATGACGCCCAAAAGGCCATCATGCTCCAGGATCTCGCCAAGACCGCCAAAAACTACCAGGAGAAAGTCTACCTCCACACCGACAAGCCTTACTACTACGCCGGCGACCAGGTTTTTTTCAAGGGATATTTCGCCTATGGCAATCCCTACCTGAGGGACGAGCTCAGCCGTGTACTGCATTTGGAAATCATCAGCCAAGAAAGGGATTTGGTGATTGAAAAGAAATTCCCGATTCGGGATGGAATAGTAGTAGGTGATTTTTATTTGCCCGACTCCATGGCGGGTGAAAAGTACTTCCTCCGTGCCTACACCAACTGGATGCGCAACTACGGCCCCAACCAATATTTCCTCCAAGCACTGACCATCCTCGATCCGTACAAACGTATCGCTCCCGAAGAAGCCGAAACCAACTGGCCAGGCACCAGTCCGGTGCTTCGCGCCGACAAGACTAGCTTTGGCCTTAGGGAAAAGGTGACCTTGACGATAAAAGCCAGCGACAAAGATGGACGTGCCGTCCCGGCTACCCTTTCCGTAGGGGCTTGGGATGCTCGGCAGCTCGTACCGATGAAACGAACAGTGAAAATGGAGGACGCCCTCGATCTGCAGCGCGTACCGGAGGAGCTGGGTTTGGAGCGTTTCTCCTACGGCATAGAGCACAGCCTGAGCCTGATGGGCAAGGTGACCGATGAAAAAGGCAAGGGAGCCGCCGTCGCAGTGACAGCCTTTGTCAATGACTTTCAGGGAATGATCGATTTGGAATCGGGAAGTGACGGGGCTTTTGTCCTGGAGGACATGGAATTTTATGGACCTATGCAGCTGGCTTTTTCTGCTTTGGACAAAAAAGGAAAACCGCTCAACGTGACGATAGAGCAAGCCCTGAAGGCCCCGATCTCCCTGCCCGCCGATGCTTTTTTCCCAAAAGTAACCATCCTCGCCACGCCGGTCAGGACGCCGGCATCCGAGCCCGAGCTACCCGCTGATCGCCCCGCAAACACCCGTCCCCAAGAAAAGCCAGCCATCTACGGCGCACCGGACTTTGTGGTGAAGGGCGAAGACCTCGCCAAGACCGGGGTGAACTCGGACTTGGTCAACAGCCTCTCGGGCCACGTGCCCAGCATGCGCGTGACCCAGGTCGGCGCCACGGGGCAGCAACAGATCCGCATCCGTGCGGGGGCAGTGTCGGGAGGCTCTTCCATGGAGCCAATCGTGATGCTCAACGGCGCGATCATGGGTGCTACTGGCGGATCCAATGCGGCAAACAACCTGCGCGGCATCAACCCCTACGACATCGACCGCGTGGAGATCGTGACCCGAATGGCGCCCATGCTCGGAGACCAGGGCCGGAATGGAATCATCGCCGTCTATCTCAAGGATGAGCTGCAGGCGGAGGACATGTCCGGCATGCCGGGGGTGACGGAGTTTGTCGTGCAGGGCTATCAGCCTCAGGGCAACTTTGTAGTCTTGGACTACGGGCAGCTCACCGACAAGATCGAAAAAGACGACCGCCAAACGCTCTACTGGAATCCGTTCTTGGTGACGGATGAGAAGGGGGAGGCTACACTTACCTTCTACTCCAACGACTCCGGGGGCCCCGTGGTCGTCGAAGTGAAGGGCTTGGGTGTGAATGGAGAAATCATCAGCGGGACGCTTATCCTCAACCGGGACTAGCCCGGAGTGGCCGAATTCCCTTACTTTTGGACATGAATAAAATTCTCTTTGCCCTGCTGCTGCTCGCCATGCCCCTCGGGGCTTTTGCGCAGCTCAGTGTGGGGATCAGGGGAGGATACGCCACCTCCTCCTACAGCTACCAAGGCACCTCCTCTACCCGCAGCACTTCGGTGGACGGGATCGGAGCGCCTACTTTTGCTTTTGTGGTGGAGTATTTCAGCTCGAAAAATGCGGGGGTCGAGCTCAATCTCCAGCAGCTGACGCTTGGATTCCGGCAGTTCAATGCCGACGAAAAGCTGAACCACACGGAGCTGACTTACTTGAAAGCGCCCTTCTTGGCAAGTTTTTTCGCAGGAAGATCGGGAAGGTTTCAGATCAAGTTTGGGCCCCATCTGGGCTATCTGCTCAAGGCCGAGGACATCAGCCGGGAATATTCCGGGGCTACGCCCCCTGAGCTGCCCACGTATGGCGGCGCCGGCGACTCCCCAAACAAGCTGATGTACGGCTTGACCGCCGGAGCGGGGATTTCGAAGCTGTTTGGGAAAAGCACGATCTCCGGCGAGGTCCGGTTTGCATACGACTTCACCAACCCCGAGGGCCAAGACAGAATCTACGACATGAACTCCACCAATCTGGAATTTACTCTGGCCTATCTTTTCCGAATAAAAGAATGGAAGTAGAAAAGTAGCGTGCTCTGGGCGTTGCAAGCTTCGGGGGACTACTTAACTTTGGCCAAAGCTTTAAACCTATTCTGTCTTGCAAATCCAAATTATCAACGGCCCAAACCTGAACCTACTGGGAAAACGCGAACCCGAAATCTACGGGAGCGAGTCTTTCGAAGACTATTTCGAACAACTGAAAAAGCGCTTTCCCCAGGTAGAACTCCACTACTTCCAAAGCAACGTGGAAGGAGAACTGATCAACAAAATCCACGAAGTGGGCTTTTCCTTTGATGCGATTTTGCTCAACGCGGGCGGCTACACCCACACCTCCGTGGCGATCTCCGATGCCATCGCGGGCGTGACGACTCCGACGCTGGAGGTCCACATCTCCAATATCTACAAGCGCGAAGAGTTTCGCCACAAGAGCATCATCTCCAAGTCCTGCGTCGGCATGATCTCCGGCCTGGGCCTGAAGGGCTACGAACTCGGCATTACCTACTTTCTCAACACGCCAGCACTATGATCACTTTCGCTCCGGGCCCGTCCAAAGTCTATGACGCGCTGCCCCAATACATGCAGGATGCTTACCAACAGGGAATCCTCAGCGCCAACCACCGCAGCTCGGTCTTCATGAACCTCTATCAGGAGACCGAAAAGCTGATGCGCGAAAAACTCCACATGCCCGAGGACTACAAGCTGCTCTTTACCTCCTCGGCGACCGAAAACTGGGAGATCATCACCCAGTCCATCGTGGAGAAGGCGAGTTTTCATATCTATTCCGGTTCCTTCGGAAAAAAGTGGCTGGAATACGCCAAACACATCGTGCCTGCGACCGGAGCATTGAAGCTGGAAGCCAACCAAGCCCTCGATGTGGCGGGATTGGAGATCGGCGAAGATTTTGACCTGATCGCCATTACCCAAAACGAAACGGCTAACGCCACGCAAGTGCCGATGGGCGTGATCGCCGAAATCGGCGAGAAATACCCTGAAAAAATGATCGCTGTCGACACCACCTCCTCGATGGGAGGCATTGAGCTCGACTTTTCCCTAGCGGACATATGGTACGCTTCGGTGCAAAAATGCTTTGGCCTCCCGGCAGGCTTGGGGATCTTGGTGGTGTCTCCGCAAGCCATAGCCAAGGCCGAGCAAAAAGGAGAACGAGGGCGCTACAACAGCCTCAACTTCATGCTCGAAAACGCGGCGGGCTACCAGACCCACTACACGCCAAACGTTTTCGGGATCTATCTGCTGAATCGCGTGCTGCGTGATCTGGAGGAAATCCAGCATGTGGACGAGCGCCTCAGAGCGCGAATGCTCAAGCTGGAGACGGCCGTGGCACAGTCTGACAAGTTTCGCTTGCTGGTGGACAATGAGCTGACCCGAAGCACGACGGTACTGGCGGTAGCTGGCTCTGAGGAGCTGATCGCAGCGGTGAAAAAGGCAGCAGAAAAGGAAGGCATGCAGCTGGGAAGCGGCTACGGCCCGCTAAAGCCTACCAGCTTCCGCATCGCCAATTTCCCGGCGATCACCGATGCCGAGTTTGACCGGCTGATCGGTTTTCTGAAAAGCTATTAAAAACGAAGCCCGGACTTTTTGATCCGGGCTTCGGTGTTTTTAGGATATGACTATCCGCTTTTATGCCAGTAGGAAGCCGCGACATTCCGAAAGAACGCTAAAATTGGGGCTTTGCCCTACTTCGGTCTTCGGTCATCGGTCTTCCGACCTGCCTGGGCAGACAGGCTCGAGTGAAGAAGCAAATTCGCTTACTGGTAAGATTGCGGATAATCATGTTTTAGGATTCTTCCTGCACGCTTTCGTTGGCGGTGAAGGGATTGCTTTTTCGGATGAGTCCCTCGGGCAGCTCGCCCTCTGTGCTGGCGACGACCGTCGTCACCACCACGTCACCGGTGACGTTCACCACCGTACGGAACATGTCCAAGATCCTGTCCGGGGCGATGATCAGCGCAATGCCCGCCGCGGGGACTTGGATGGCTTCCAATACGATGATCAGCATGATCAGTCCCGCTCCCGGCACCCCCGCCGAGCCGATGGAGGCCAGCGTAGCAGTCAAGACGATCATCAGCTGCTGGGTGATGCTCAGATCCATGCCCAAAGCCTGGGCGATGAACACGGCCGCTACACCCTGATAGAGGCTGGTACCGTCCATGTTGACCGTCGCGCCGAGCGGGAGGACAAAGCTGGAGATGTTTTCAGATACGCCGATCTCTTCCTCTACCTGCTTCATGGTCACCGGCAGGGTGGCAGAGCTGGAGGAAGTGGTAAAGGCCAGAAGCTGGGCTGGGCGAATGGCTTTGAAAAACTCTTTGTAAGGCACCTTGGTGAAAAGCCTCAGGATACCCGGATAAACCAACAGTACCATCATCGCCAGTCCGCCGAGTACGACCAAGCTATACTTGAGCAGGGCCAAGAGGAGCTGCACCGCAGAGTCCGGGTTGTTGCCGGCGATCTCCACGATCAGCGAAGCCATCAGCGCAAACACGCCGTAGGGAGCCACCATCATGATGTAGTTGACGATCTGGATGATGACATCATTGAACCCGTCAAAAAAGGCGATGATGGGATCTGCCTTCGATTTCGGGATTTGCAAAAGCGCCACGCCTACCAGCAAAGCGAAAAAGACGACCTGAAGCATGGCTCCGTTGGAGGTGGTGGCGGCAAAGATGTTTTCCGGCACAATGTCCACGAGGGGTTGTAGTGGGCTTTGCTGTTGGATTTCCGTAGCCTGGCCCACTTTGCTTCCCGCGTCGCCCTGGTAGAGCTGCATCAGGTTTTCGCGGGTGTCTGCCGGAAGGCTTTTTCCAGGAGTGAAGACGTTGACCAGTCCCAGCCCAACCGTGATTGCGATGACTGTAGTACAAAGGTAAATCGCTATGGTTTTGCCACCGATCCTACTGAGCTTGGAGACATCTCCCAGGTTGGATACCCCCACGATGAGCGACGCCAATACCAGCGGTACGGCGATCATCTTCAGTCCATTGATAAAGATGGTGCCGATAGGCTTGATATAGTCTAGGGTAAATGAATTGGGGAGGCCCGTTTTGATCACCACCAGGCCGAAGACAAGTCCGAGGACTAGACCGATGATGATCTGGGTATGTAAGGGTATCTTTTTCTTCTTTTTCAAGGGATGGGTGAGTTTATATTTCCGCAAGTTTATTGGTTTTGGCGATCAGCAGAAAGTCGGAAATTACCAACGCCGCCATCGCCTCCACAATCGGTACCGCACGGGGTACCACGCAGGGGTCGTGCCGCCCTTTTCCACTCACGGTCACGGTCTCGCCAGCTTCGTTGAGGGACTCTTGGTCTTGCATGATCGTGGCCACGGGCTTGAAAGCCACGCGGAAATAAATGTCTTCCCCGTTACTGATGCCGCCTTGGATGCCGCCGGAGTGGTTGGTCACGGTATGGATTTCTTCTCCTTCTTTGACAAAGGCGTCGTTGTGCTCGGAGCCCCGCATCTTGACCCCCTCGAAGCCGCTGCCGTATTCGAAGCCCTTCACGGCATTGATGCTCAGCATGGCCTTGCCCAGCTCGGCATGGAGCCTGTCAAAGACCGGCTCCCCGAGTCCCGGAGGGGTATTTCTGATCACGCAGGTGACCACGCCTCCGATGGTGTCACGATCGAGCCTTACCTGGTCGATCAGCGCGATCATCCGGTCGGCTATCTCCGGATCGGGGCATCGGACGATGTTTTCCTCGGCCAGATCCAGATTGAGTTCAGTATAGTCTTTTTCCAGACCCAACTCACCGACTTGGGAGACAAAGGCTTGGATCTGGATGTTTTTGGTCTGGAGAAACTGCTTGGCGATCGCACCGGCAGCTACCCTGGCGGCCGTCTCCCTAGCGCTGGATCGTCCACCACCCCGGTAGTCTCGGATGCCGTACTTTTCGAAGTAGGTGTAGTCGGCATGGGAGGGGCGGAATTTGTCCGCGATGTGGGAGTAGTCCTTGCTCTTCTGGTCGGAGTTTTGGATCACGATGCCGATGGGCGTCCCGGTAGTCTTGCCCTCAAATACCCCGGAGAGGATCTGGATTTCGTCCTCTTCCTTGCGCTGGGTAGTGATCTTGGATTGGCCGGGCTTCCTTCGCTGCATTTCGAGCCGGATTTTCTCCTCGTCCAGTTCCAGACCCGCTGGACACCCTTCCACAATAGCTCCCAGGGCTTTTCCATGTGACTCACCGAACGTGGTGATCTTGAAAAGCTTGCCAAATGAATTTCCCATTATTTTTTCTTGATTATCAAGACCGCCAGCAGGGCGACTGCTCCCAGGAGGAGCACGTTGATTGCGGTCGTAAAATAGTATTTATATTGCTCGTTTAAAAACTGGTTGCTCTCCGAGCCGATTCGGTCGTAGATGCCTCCCAGTCTTTGGCCGGAAATGGCCTGATTCACTTTGCTCTCCCCCGAAACGATGATTTTTGCCTCCGGCCGAAGGGTGTCGTAGACTGCCCGCACGGGATCAAAGTAGATCCACTGGAAGTGGTCGTCCAGGTCGTACTCTCCGGCTTCGTTGATGGTGATGTAGTAGTTGTATTCCTTGATGCCGGACACCCTTCCATAGCCTTGGTTGATCTGCTGGCGCACGTTCGGGTCAAAGGTGTTGAGGTTGGTGCCCGTGAGGCGCTTGGGCGGAGAGATGGAGTTGATGTTGCCCACGCCGCTGATCCCAAAATTGTACTCAAAGCCCTGGCCAGTCTCCACTTCCAGCTTGCTGATGTTTTCGCGCAGCTGGAATACCCCCACGCTCACCTCGTTTTTGAGCGGGTGTGCCGGAAGGGGCTTCACGGTGATCGTTTGGGGAGTGGAATAGAAGGTCTTGAAGTCCTCCTGGCGATTGGCTCCGAAGAAGGTCGGATTTTTCGCAATCCTGTATTTGATCATTTCCCAAGGCACCCGCGGCAGCTCGATGGTGCCTTCGGAAAAGGGGAAGAAGGAAGCCTCATAGACTTTGTACCGCATCCACCGCTTGTTGTTGATCACGACCAGCTCGGGCTGGATATTGGTGATGTTGAAGTTTTCCTCCCAGGCGTTGTTTGGCTTGAGCTTTTTGAGAATGGCGTCCAGCTGCCTGCCTGGCTCGTAGAAGTCGAAGGGCGCTTGGTTTTGCTCGGACATGTAGAAGGCCACGCTCAGATTGAAGCCCTCGCCGGCAAAAATCTCCTTTTTGTCCACCGATACGGAGAAAAAGGCATCGTCATCGAGCTCCACATACTCAGGCTCTTCCGCCGTGCGGCCAAAAAATTCCGCAAAAGGGTCGGTGGTGTTGCCGCCAAAGCCCTGATTGCTCGACGCGTCCCCCACGGTGATGGATTTGCCGGGGGAGCTGTAGGATTCACCGTTGATCAGCACCGAGAAGTTGCCCAAGGCAAACTGTCCCTTGCGGCTGGGCTTGTAGTATTGGATGATGCTGTTGGAGCTGCTCATCTGTCCATTGATGATGTTCATGGACGAGGACTGGGAGATGCCCTGCTTCTGGAATCCGGGGATTTCCGGAAACTGGTCGTAGGATTTGATCTTGTCGTTGGACAGGGTCACCTTGATCGTAAACGTCTCATTCAGTCCTATTTCGTCCGGACCCAGGTCGATTTTGACATCTTGGGCATGGACAAAATTCACAAGAAGAAAGCTTAGGCATACGAAAGCGAGACGGAGCATCGTTTTGGTCATGGATGCGAAAGTAGGGATTATTCTATACTTAGGGGTTTCAAAAATAACGCAACAACTTAAGAAAAGCCTTCGTTTCCTAGCTTAAAATCAGTTAATAACCCCAAATATTGATGGCCATGCTCGAATACGTGAAGACCATTTTACAGAAAGTAAGCTTTAGCAAGCATTTGTTTGAACGGGAATTGAAAAAAGGGATTCGCTATCTGCTGCCGGCAGAGCTCGAGGAGTTTAGGGACTGGTGTTACGATTCTTTTGGCTTCAGCCATCGCCCCATCCTCAACCGTTATTTTAGCCCTCTTTACTGATGGTAAAAAAATAAAGCCCCGAATATTCTTCGGGGCTTTGCGTTGGTGGTTGATTGTTGGTAGTGGCAGTTAATCTCTTGTCGCGAAATCCGGATAGGCCCGCATGCTGTGCTCGTTGATGTCCAAGCCTTCGATTTCTTCTTTTTCATCGACACGGATACCCACAGTCTTCTTCAGCGTGAAGAAGATCACAAATGCGGCCACGAAGCAGAATACCCCTACCGCCACGATGCCGATGAGCTGGGAGATCACCTGGCCCATGCCTGCAAGGTCTCCGAAGAGACCGACGGCCAAGGTACCCCAGATACCGCCCAAAAGGTGGACGGAGATCGCGCCCACAGGATCGTCCACTTTGATCTTGTCAAACAGGACCACACCGAAGACGACAAGTCCGCCGCCTACAGCTCCGATGATCACAGAGTCCCAGATGCCCATCTGGTCAGCACCAGCGGTGATGCCCACCAAGCCGGCGAGGATACCGTTGAGCACCATGGTGATGTCATAGGTTTTGAATTTCAGGTAGGAAACCAACAGCGCTCCCAGTGCTCCTGCCGCCGCAGCGATACAGGTGGTCACAAATACTTTGGACACCAATCCGGGATCTGCACTCAGGACCGACCCGCCGTTGAACCCAAACCATCCAAACCACAGCAAGAACACACCGATGGTGGCCATGGGAAGGTTGTGGCCCGGGATGGCTTTCATGCCCTGCGGGGTGTATTTGCCGATTCTTGGACCGAGGAGGTAAGCACCTACCAGAGCTCCCCAGCCGCCCACGGAGTGCACGATGGTAGATCCGGCAAAGTCGTAGAAAGGCGTTTCCAAGGTATTCAGGAAGCCACCGCCCCATTTCCACATGCCTACGATGGGGTAGATGAACGCCACGTAGAGGACGGAGAAGGTGATGAACGGCCCGAGCTTCACGCGCTCTGCCACTGCTCCGGACACGATGGTCGCTGCCGTGGCGGCAAACATCGCCTGGAAGATAAAGTCGGTAAAGTAAGTGTAGCCAGCGTTGTAGTTGCTGCTATCCCAGCCCTCAGGGAGGCTGAGTCCGAAGCCGGCAAAGCCGAAGAAGCTTCCGGCGAAGTCAGCACCTGGATACATCAGGTTGAATCCGACGATGGCATAGCTCAGCAGGCCAATGGCCGGGATGATGGTGTTTTTGAAAAGGATGTTGACGGTGTTTTTGGAGCGGGTAAGTCCGGCTTCCAGCGTCGCAAACCCCAGGTGCATGACGAACACCATGGTCGTGGCGATCATCATCCACAGGTTGTGGGTTGTGAATAGGTCTTGTACAGGTATTTCTTCCATGAGTCTAAATAGGTGTGGTGATTGTCAATAGGTCTTAGAGAGCGGCTTCGCCGGTGTCGTTGTTTCGGATTCGATAGGCTTCCAAAACCTCGTAGACGAAGATTTTTCCGTCACCTACTTCGCCGGTTTTGCCTTCGGAGAGGATGCATTGGATGACTGACGGCGCGACTTCATCAGGCACGACGATTTCCAGCTTGGTGCGGGGGATATAGGTAGGTTCGTAGGCCACTCCCCGATACACCTCTTGGCGGGCATGTTCGAAGCCCATCCCTTTGATCTCGGAAAAAGAGAGGAATTTGACACCGAGCTTGGAGACGCAGGTGTGGATTTGATCAAATCGAGAAGTACGGATGATCGCTTCTATTTTTTTCATTTTTCACAATAGATTAAGTGGTTTTTTGAGATTATGGCATGAAAGTAAGATAAAATTTGAACCGAATCGAAATTAGGTTTAAAAAAAGACCATTTTTTTCAAAAATAGTGTCGGATTTGTACAAAATGGAATGTTTTGAACCTGCTTTATCGATGATTCACCAAAATATCGACGGAATTACGGTGCATTTCAAACGAAAGTCGATTTTAGGGGTCGATTTGGCTCCGAGAGATAAAGCCCTATTTTTGTGACCTTTCTTAACCAAGATTATGACTAACAAACCAACACTTCTGATATTGGCTGCGGGGATCGGTAGCCGATATGGAGGAAACAAGCAAATTGATGGATTTGGACCCAACGAGGAGACCATTCTTGAATACTCGATTTTCGACGCCATCCGTTCCGGTTTTGGCAAGGTGGTGTTCATCGTAAGGCAAGAGATCCTCGAAGTGGCCAAGGAAAAATTCATGCCCAAGCTCCAGGGAAAGATCGAGGTGGATTGGGTGATCCAGTCCCTGGACAGCTTCGTGCCGGCAGAGCTGAAGCAGGCGGATCGCAAAAAGCCTTTTGGAACTGCCCACGCGGTACTTTGTGCCAAAGACGTGATCAAGGAGCCTTTTGCGGTGATCAACGCGGATGATTTTTACGGCCGAGAGGCCTTTGCTGCCCTCGGAGGCTTTCTCTCCTCGGAGGTGAAGCCCGACCTGCACGCGATGGTGGGCTATGCGATCCAAAACGTGCTTTCCGAAAACGGAACCGTGAGCCGCGGCGTCTGCGAGACCAACGCCAAAGGGCAGCTGGTCGGCATGGTGGAGCGCACCTCCATTGCCCGGGAGGGTGAAAAGATCGTCAGCCGTGGAGAAGGCGAAGTGCTGGAGATTGCCGAAGGCACTCCGGTCAGCATGAATTTCTGGGGCTTCCACCATTCGGTATTTGCGGAGATCGAGCAGATGTGGTCAGCGTTTCTTCCGGCCAACTTGGACAATCTTAAGTCGGAATTCTATATCCCGACGGTCGCTAACAACCTGATCAAGGCGGACAAAGCCGCTTTTGAAATCCTAGAGGGTGGCAAGGTCTGGTTTGGGGTCACCTACACCGACGACCGTCCCGTAGTGATCGAGGCACTGCAAAAGCTGCACGATGCGGGCGAATATCCCGCAGACTTGTGGAAATAAGTGACGGAAAGAGGCTTCGGCCTCTTTTTTTGTATGGCATAACTCTCCAAGGGTTCGATACCCTTGGAGAGTTTTTAGTGTTTTTATATTCAACAAAATCTTCCATCCTAGCCAAGATGACCAGACCAATAAAAAGTGAGGCGGAATATGAAGTGGCGCTGGATCGTGCTTATGCCCTGATGCAGCAAAACCTTCAGCCGGAGTCCAAGGATTCGGATGAGCTGGAGGTGCTCTCCATTTTGATCAAGGAATATGAAAACGAGCACTTTCCGATCCCTAAGCCACACCCCATCGAGGCCATCAAGTTTCGCTTGGATCAGTTGGGCATTTCTGAAGCGGAGCTTTCCGAAATATTGGGTGCTAGGTCACGGAAGTCCGAAATCCTCTCCGGCAAACGGAAGCTAAGTCTGAGCATGATCCGGAAACTCAACGAGAAGCTCAAAATTCCAGCGGAAGTGTTGATTCGTGAGTATTGATCTGAGATAAAAACTCCAAAAATACCCTGAGCAGGGTATTTTTGGGGATTGCTTTTTCGGCAATCTTTGCGCGATTAAAATAGTCTGACAGGTCAATGGGTAAGTTTTTTGTCGCCGTGCTGGGTTTGCTGTTGCTAAGTCCCAATTTGTATTCCCAGCAGAACAAGGAGTTAAGGTTGAATTTCCTAAATCCCGGGATCGCGTGGGAAAGCCCACTAGGTCAACACACCACATTGGAGCTCAATGCAGGCATCGGATACAACTATTCCTATCCTGAGCTGAACACTATGTATGGCGAGTCTGGTTTCCAGGGGATAATTGCGCCCTTTGTTGACGTTCAAGGAAGAAGCTACTATAACCTCGACAAACGGGAAGGGAATAGTCATAAGGGGGGCAATTTCCTTGCTTTGCGCTACCTGTACTACGGCCCGAGAATCGCCGGCAACGTCCGGCCAAATGAGAACTATACCATGGCCCTTGGCCCGACCTGGGGGCTCAAGCGGGAATATGGACGGTGGGCACTGCTGAGCAGTGTAGGGCCTATTTACTACTTTGATCTGACGGGCAGTAGTGGTTTTTGGCCAGTCAATCTGGAGTTTAACTTTGGATATCGCTTGAAATAAGAAAAGAGGCTTCGGCCTCTTTTTAGTTTTTTACCGTCCCGTTTTCCAGTTCAAAAAAGAAAACCTCCGAGTCCAGCCCACCCAAAATACCCTTGGACCGCTCCGGCCGCGCGTCGGTCAGGAAGATCTGCCCAAAGGTGTGCCTGGAAATCAGCTCCATGAGCTTGGCGATCCGTAGGTCGTCCAGCTTGTCAAAGATGTCGTCCAGCAGCAGCAGGGGCTTCTCGCCCTTGGCCGCCTCGAAAACCTGAAACTGCGCCAGCTTCAGCGCGATGATAAAAGATTTCTGCTGTCCCTGGCTGCCGATCTTTCGGATGGGATGCTCCCCAATGCGGAAGTCAAAATCATCCTTGTGGATTCCTGCATTGCTGTTTTTGGTGGCCAAGTCTTTTTGACGAAGGCTGAGAAAGTAAACTTCGAAATCCTCCCGAAGCGCTTCTGTCTCGTAGCTGATGGAGACTTCCTCCTTCCCCCCTGAGATCTCCGCATAGTAGCGCTGAAGCATGGGGGAAACCTCGGCTAGCAGGCTTGCCCTACGCTTGGCCAAAGTCGTGCTCAGCCGGATCAGCTCTTGGTCGTAGCTGCCCAGCAGCGTTAGATCCCTTCTTCCCGTCTCCGCAAACTGCTTGAGCAGGGCGTTTCGTTGCTTTAAGAAATGATGGTAGCGGATCAGCTGGTCCAGGTAGGGGTGATCCAGCTGCGAAAGTAAGCCGTCAAAAAACTTGCGGCGTCCCTCGCTTCCGCCTTTGATCAGCTCGGTGTCGTCGGGCGCGATCAGCACCAGTGGGATCTGGCCGACATGCTCGCTGATTTTGACGAGGGCCTTGCCATTTTGCAGGATCTGCTTCTTTTTCCCTCCCTCGAAGGAGCAGCGCACTTCCAAGCCCTTGCCGTTGAGCTGGAAGTTTCCCTTGATCGTGAAAAAGCCCATCCCATGGGCGATGTTGAGCGTGTCGCTGCTCTGCACGGCGCTCTTGGTAAGGGAGAGGTAGTGGATTGCGTCGAGGATGTTGGTTTTTCCGCTGCCGTTCAGGCCCGTGATGCAGTTTAGTTGGGGGCTAAAGAGCAGGCGGGATTTGAGGTGGTTTTTAAACTGGATGAGGTCGATGGACTCCAGGTGCATGCAGCGGGATTTATTTTGGCAGTCCCCTGATTTTTAGGTGGGGATTACTATAT
The DNA here is from genome assembly GCF_017254915.1 of Algoriphagus oliviformis. GTDB lineage: Bacteria > Bacteroidota > Bacteroidia > Cytophagales > Cyclobacteriaceae > Algoriphagus > Algoriphagus oliviformis. The sequence continues at coordinate 57,541 of NZ_JAFKCT010000001.1, forward strand.
TTGGGGCCTAAAATAGCATATTTTGATCATTACGATATGGCAAAGAAAACTGCAGCGACCAAGTCCAAGGTAAAATATTCGAAAGAAACGTACACATTTTGGTACGAGAGCATGCTCTTGATGAGAAGGTTTGAGGAGAAAGCGGGGCAACTTTATGGTCAGCAAAAAATCCGTGGATTCTGCCACCTTTACATTGGTCAGGAGGCCTGTGCTTCAGGCTCTATCAGCGCCCTGACCAAGGACGACAAATGGATCACTGCCTACCGTTGCCATGCCCATCCGCTGGGCTTGGGAACTGACCCGGGAGCTGTGATGGCCGAGCTTTTTGGCAAGGCTACCGGCACCACCAAGGGCAAGGGTGGTTCCATGCACATCTTTGACAAAGAAAGAAACTTCGCAGGCGGTCACGGAATCGTAGGTGCACAAGTGCCTATGGGTTTGGGATTGGGTTTTGCCGAAAAATACAAAGGTACCAAAAACCTGGCGATCTGCTACATGGGTGATGGCGCCGTACGCCAAGGTGCCGTTCACGAGGCGATGAACCTCGCGATGCTGTATAAGACGCCAGTGATCTTCGTGATCGAAAACAACGGCTATGCCATGGGTACCTCCGTAGCCCGTACTTCCAATGTCACCGAGCTCTACCAGATCGGCGAGGCATACGATATGCCCTCCTTCCCGGTAGACGGCATGAACGTGGAGGCGATTCACGAGGCGGTGTCCGAGGCTGCCGAAAGAGCGAGAAGAGGCGATGGCCCGACCTTGCTGGAATTCCGAACCTACCGCTACAAAGGGCACTCCATGTCCGATCCCCAAAAGTACCGTACCAAGGAGGAGGTAGAAGAGTACAAGCAGCGCGACCCGATCGAGCAGGTGCTGATGACTATCAGGGAAAACAGCATCCTGAGCGAAGAGGAGATCGAAGCAATCATCAAGAAAGTGAAAAAACAGGTGGACGAAGCGGTGAAATTTGCCGAGGAGTCGCCTTGGCCTGACGGACAGGACGCCTTCAAGGACGTGTACGTACAGGAGGATTATCCTTTCGTGATGGAATAACACCTGATTTAATTCCCTGGAAAGCCATGAAGTCTTCCAAGATTTCATGGCTTTTTTGTTGGGACTTGTGTATTTGATAAAAACCGTATATTTGCGACCGAAATTTGAGTAACATGGCGACAAAGGAATCCAATAAAGCACATCAAAACGAAGTACTTGAAAACCCGGAAGTACTAGCAGAGCGAATCGGAAGAGGTGAAGCTTTTTTGAAGCAAAATAGCAAAGTACTAGGAGGCGTATTGGCTGCGGCGGTGATCTTGATCGGAGGGATTCTTTTCTTCCAGATCAACAACCAAAACCAAAACGAGAAGGCCCAGGCCGAGATGTTTCAGGCGGTGTACTTCTATGAGCAGGACAGCATAGACTTCGCCCTCAATGGCGACGGAATCAACAAAGGCTTTTTGACCATTGCGGAAGACTATCCAAGAACCGACGCTGCCAACCTGGCGCACTTCTACATCGGATCGATCTATCTTTCCCAAAAGAACTTCCAAGAGGCACTGACCCATCTGGAAGACTTCTCTGCCGATGACTACCTCGTACAGTCCAAGGCAATCGCCCTGATCGGTGATGCGCAGCTGGAGCTCGGTCAGACCGACCAGGCTATCTCCAGCTATACCAAGGCTGCCCGTACCAACGAAAACAAGTACACCACTCCAAAATACTTGGCCAAGCTGGCCGTGGCACAGGAAGAGGCCGGCAAAATCGCCGATGCCATCGCTACCTACGCCGAGATCGAGGAGAAATACTACGAGTCATTTGAATATGCTGCTGCACGAAAACACAAAGCTCGCTTAGAAGGCCTTGCCGCTAAGTAATGCAGGTGTGTACCGCATAGTTTAGAAGAGTAAGGCCAAGGGGTCTTACTCTTTTTTTGTTCATTCCCTTTTTATAAAAGAAAATCCATGGCAACTGCCCTCAAAAGCCTGAGCGCCCACAGCTCCAAAAACATCCAGGATATCAGCTCCAAAAAATTCGCCATCATCGTGTCCGAGTGGAACGAGGAAGTCACCGAAGCCCTCTACTCCGGTGCCTACCAGACGCTCCTTGACAACGGCGCCAAGAAAGAAAACATCATCCGCAAAAACGTGCCGGGCTCTTTTGAGCTGACGCTGGGAGCCCAGTGGTGTGCCCAGGATGAAAGCATAGATGCCGTAATCTGCCTCGGCTGCGTCATCCAGGGCGAGACGCGCCACTTCGACTTCATCTGCGATGCCGTGGCGCATGGCATCACCAACGTAGGCCTGAAGTACAACAAGCCCGTGATCTTTGGCGTCCTCACCCCGGACACCCAAAAGCAGGCCATGGACCGTGCCGGTGGCAAGCACGGCAATAAAGGCGACGAGGCTGCCATCACCGCCGTCAAAATGCTCGGATTCTAATTTCCAAACCTATAATACCTCATATCATAGACCCTATGAAGATCATGAAATTCGGCGGTACTTCCGTAGGCCGCCCAGAACGAATGCACCAGGTCAAAAGCCTGGTCACCCGTGGCGACGAACCGACCATCGTCGTGCTCTCTGCCCTCTCCGGCACCACCAATGCGCTGGTCGGGATCGGCGACGCACTGGCAGCGGGAGACAAGGAGCTTGCAAAAGACCGCATCGATACGCTGCTGGCCCACTATGAGGCCTTCTACCCAGCACTACTGGACACCAAAGAAGCTCAAGAAAAAGCTGCTGCGATCGTACGCGAGCACTTTGAGTTTCTCAATATCTTGCTGAAAATCTCCTTCAACGAGGCCATCAACCGCGACATCCTCGCCCAGGGCGAACTGCTTTCAACGAAGCTGTTTTACACCCTGCTGGAAGAGCTCGACATCCCGGCAGTCTTCCTGCCCGCTCTGGACTTCATGAGCATCGACGAAAACTCCGAGCCGGAACTCGGCAAGATCTCAGAGAAATTGGGAGCGATCTTGGAGAAAAACGCCGGAGCCAGACTCTTCGTCACCCAAGGCTACATCTGCAAAAACCACAAAAACGAAGTTGACAACCTCAAGCGTGGGGGGAGCGACTACACCGCGTCCCTGATCGCCGCCGCGATCAACGCTTCCGTCTGCGAGATCTGGACGGACATCGACGGCATGCACAACAACGATCCCCGCATCGTGGACCGCACCCGTCCCATCGCCGAGCTTTCGTTTGACGAGGCAGCGGAGCTGGCCTACTTTGGAGCCAAGATCCTCCACCCGGCTTCCATCTGGCCTGCCCAGTTGAACAATGTGCCGGTAAGGCTACTCAACACCATGGAGCCGAGCGCCCACGGCACCCTGATCAAAGAAAAGGTAGAAACCACCGGCGTCAAGGCCATCGCCGCCAAGGATGGAATCACGGCCATCAAAATCAAATCCAGCCGCATGCTGCTGGCCTATGGCTTTTTGAGAAGAATCTTTGAGGTGTTTGAGAAATACAAGACACCGATCGACATGATCACCACCTCCGAGGTCGCCGTGTCCGTGACCATCGATGACCTGAACCATTTGGATCAAATCTTGGCAGAGCTGCAGGTCTTGGGTACCGTAGAAGTCGACCAAAACCAGACCATCATCTGCATCGTGGGCAACATGGTCTCCGAGACCAAAGGAGCCATCAAGTCAGTGATGGATTCGCTCACCGAGATCCCTGTGCGCATGGTGTCCTATGGCGGTAGCCGCCACAACGTGTCTATCCTCGTGGATGCGAAATACAAAGTACAGGCGCTCCAAAACCTGAACAACGGAGTGTTTACTTGGTAGAAGTTGGAAAGTGGTAAGATTGTAAAGTTACCCCCGCCCTTGGCGGTACACCATCGCCTGCGTAGCTTGTATTTCGCAAATCGCACTTTTAAACAGAGCCGGATTTTCCGGCTCTTTTATTTAGATCGATTCTGATTACCTTTACGGCCATGGTAGACCAAGAGCAAAAGCCCGGATTTCTGCAACGCTTGCAGACCAAGTGGAAACTGGACAGTCTTTTTCAGGTAGTCATGGTCTTGGTGGTCTTTGCCTGCACGGGCTTTACCATCCTTTTTGTCAAGAATCCTATCCTTGATTTCTTTGGGGTGGAAAAAGGCGGCTTTGTCAACACCCTGCTCTACCTTCTGCTAGTACTTCCCCTCTACCAGGTTTTTTTGCTGATCTACGGCTTCATTTTCGGCCAGTTCAGCTTCTTCTGGGAAAAAGAAAAACAAATCGCCCGACGCATCGCTGGACTTTTCAGAAAGAAAGGCTAAGCGGACAGATCTGCCTACCTATTCAAGGAGGTCTTTTAAGGGTGGGTCATCGTGGCCTCACACGCTCCCCTTCAAAAAATCCTGCCGCAAATCCTCCGGAAACTTTTCTATCGCATACCTCAAGGCGGTGCGGGGCATGGCTTTGTAGTGTTTTTTCAAAAAGTCCAGCTCTACCTCCAAGTCCCGGTTGCCTATCTCCCGGAGCATCCAGCCGACGGCCTTGTGCATCAGGTCATGGGGATGGTCGATCAGGGCTTCGGCCAAAGCCAGCGCATCGTCAAAATCGCCCTTTTTGATCCAATACAGACTGCTGATCATCGCCACCCGCTGGCGCCATAGCCCGTGGGAGCCGGCCATGTGGTGGAACAGCGTCTTGTCCTTTTTCCAATAAAAATGCCCCAAAATGGGATGGCAGGAGGTATCCACCAGATCCCAGTTGTTCACCCACTCCAGGTGATGGAGGTAAAAGTCGGCCAGCTCTTTCCGCTCTTCCTCTGACTTGCTTTTTTCGTAGCGATATACCAGCGCGATCAGGGCAGTGAGACGAACTTCATGGTAGGGGTTTTGGATCAGCTCAGACAGGTCGCCCAAGGGGATATCCTTGTAAAACTCCTTGGCGATCCTCCGCTGGTCGGGCACTTTCACCCCCAAAAAAACATCGCCTTCCCCGTACTCTCCGGGGCCGGTCTTGAAAAACCTGGGAAAAAACTCCGCCTTTTCGGGGATCGCCCGATCTTGGAGGGAATGGATGATCTGTTCGGTCAATAGGCTCATGCCTCAATTTAACGAGGCGAAGAATCAGGAACACCTTTTCTCTCAGAAATCTTCTCCCCCAAAATCGTCACCGCCCTCCCGACGGCTTCTGCCCTCGCTTTTCTCCTTGTACCCGCCAAAACGGTAGATGAAGGATAGCGTGCCGATGCGGGTCTCCCGCTGGAACGTACGGCTCTGTACAAACCTCGGGTCGATTGTGTTGATTCGGAAATTCCGGGTGTTGAAGATATCGCTGATGTTTAGGCTCACCGATCCACGGCCAGCCAGCACCTCCCTGCGCATGCCAAGGTTGATCGACCACTGGGGAAGGATCTCTCCCTGCGGCAAAACGATCGGCCCGCGGTAGTTTCCCTGGAACTGCAGGCTAAACCAGTCGGGGATGAGGAGATTGCCCAGCAGGCTGAGCGTCCAGCTAAAGTTCTCATTGCTGAAGCCCTCCTCGATATTCTCCCCGTTGACTTGGGAGTAGAAAAAGTTTCCGGTCAGCGTCGCGTCAAAATTTCTCCCCAGCTGAAACTGGTTGATCAGCTCCAAGCCATCCGAGATTTGGGTGTCCGCATTTTGGCGGGTCTGCACGGCCACGTTGTTGTCGTTGAGATAGGTGATGCGGGTACGGACATCGGTGCTGTAGCGGTGATAGACCGTGGCATGGAGCAGGTAGTTTTTCCAGCCTTTCCGATAGCCAAACTCATACGAATCGGTGAATTCCGGCTGGAGGTAGGGATTGCCGATGCTGACGTTGTATTGATCCCTCACCCGGTAGATCGGTGCCAAATCCCAAATCCTGGGACGGGAAATCCTCCGGGAATAGTTGAGGCTGAATTCGCTTTCCTCACCGAGGGAGTAGGTCAGATAGGCACTGGGAAAGAGGTTGAAGTAGTCATTGGGAATCTCCCTTTGGCCCTTCACGGTGGTACCGAGCGTCTGTGTCGCCTCTGCGCGCAGACCGAGCTGGTAGCCAAACTTGTTTTTCTTATGCTTGAAAGTCAGGTAGGCCGCATAGACGTCTTCCGAGTAGTCATAGCTTTCATTGAGGCTGTCCACCACGATGGGGACAAAATCCGTGTCCACATCCCCGGTCGCAAAGGTCTGCCCGGAAAGCCAATCAGAAAAAGTCCCTTTCAGCCCCGCTTCCATGCTGGAGTTTTTCCCAAGTGGCCTTTCGTAATCCAACTGCGCTACGACCAACGTACTGGTGGCCGGGCGCTGGTTGGTCTGCACCAAACCCTTGGAGGGATCCAGCTCCCCGGAGGAGCTGTAAAACTGCTGCCGGTAGTATTCGTCTTGGCTACGGTCATCGTAGGCGTAGGAGAGCGAGGAGTAAAGCTTTTGCCCCAGCGAATCGATGTCCCAAGTGTAGTTCAGCCCTCCCTCTAGGTTTTTGCTTTTGCTAAGTTCTTCGTTGATTCTTACAAAGGAGGAATCCACGGCACCGGAAGCACTCAGGTTTTGCTGGTTGATATCCTCAAATTCCTTTTCGTTTTCAAAATTCCCCTGGAAATAGAAACCGAAAATCTTGCCCTCGTCCAGCGTCCAATCTATTCCCGTCCTGACTAGGTGGTTTTTTTCCTTTTCGTAGCCGTCCTGCGTCTGGTCAAGGGTCGGGGAAAAGCCCTCCAGATTGGCGATGCGTGTCCCGCTGCCCGTCTCTATCCTGCGTCTATCCTGCCAATTGTAGGAGAAAAAGTAGTTGGCTTTCTCTGTGCCGTAGTTCAGGTTGATGCCCGCCTGGTATTTTTCGCGGGTACCGATGGAGGCATTGACCTGGCCGTTGAAGCCGGTCTCCTCATTCTTTTTCAGGACGATGTTGATGATCCCCCCTACCCCAGCGGCATCGTATCTGGAGGAAGGATTGGTAATGAGCTCTACCTCCTTGATACTGCTCGCGGGAAACTGCGTGAGTATGCTGGCCATGTCGTCGCCCGACAGGTTGGAAGGGCGACCGTTGATGTAGATAAGGATATTGCCGCTGCCTCGCATACTGATGCTGCCTTCGTCATCCACCTGGATAGATGGGAGCGTGGCCAAAAGCTCCGAAGCGGTGGCACCGTTGGCCAGGATGTTGTTTTCCACGTTGTAGATCCGCTTGTCCACGTCGGACTCAAAGATCGACTTCACGCCCTCCACCACGACCTCATTGAGGTTTTGGGTATCGGCCTCCAAACGGATGGTACCCAGTTGCACCGGGGATTTTCCGTCCAGGTTGATGGTTTCAAAATAGTTTTGGTACCCGATGAAGCCTACCCTCAGCAAATACCTCCCGACCGGCGCCCCAAAGTCAAACTGACCGTTCAGGTCAGTCATCCCACCAGAGACCAGCACCGAATCCTCTGGACTGAGGAGGGAAATATTGGCAAATTCCAGGGGCTTGTTTTCGGCAACGTCGCTCACTCGGCCCCTGAGCATCACCTCTTGCGCCTGGCTGGCCGAGGCAAAGATGAGAAAGCAGAGAAGTAGAAAGGTCTTGGTCATTTCGGGTAGGTTTGGAGGTTTGGAAAAAACTGCCGGAAAACGTCAAGAACCCAAAAAGGAGCAATTACTTCAAAATCAACATCTTCCAGACTAGCACCTACCTAATCAAACTGATCACCCCAGCCTAGGGTTTAAAAAAACCCGTTTTCTTTCCAGTCGGAGACTGAGCCTTATGAATTGGGTTATTTTGGTCTAAGCGGACAAAAAAAGAGTCAAAAATCCCCTCAAAAGCCAAAAATCTCCATCGCCCTTTGGATCATCCTGTCCACAGTTTGATTCGCTTCGGAGTCGAATTTACTGAGCGGCCGGTTGGCCACGATGGCGTTGAGGCTGAGCATCTGGTGTCCGAGCAGTCCCCCGAGCGAATAGTATCCCGCCGTTTCCATTTCAAAATTTGTCAGTCGTCTGCCACCGACTTCCAACGCGGCCAATCGTTCCAGCATCTGGTCCATCCGTGGCTTGAGCAGGACATGACGCCCCTGCGGCGCATAGAAGCCCGGACAGGTAAGGGTGACACCGCGAAGAAACTCCCCTCCCAACCTTGCGAGCAGACTGGGATCTGCCGCAGCCTGATAGGGGGAAAAAGCCAAACCCAACTCCTCCTGCACTGCCATTGCCAAGTCCTGCCTGCCGGGCAGCTCCGGATAAAACGCCATCAGCGTATCCAGCCCTACTGCCACCTCAGAGGCCAGCAGCGATCCGACCGGGATATCCGGCTGCAAGCTACCCGAGGTCCCCAGACGGACAATCTGAAGCGGGCTTTTCTTTGCTTTTGCCTCTCGGGTCTCCAAGTCGACATTGACCAAAGCATCCAGCTCGGTCAGCAAGATCTCCACATTGTCCGTGCCCATGCCCGTGCTGATCACCGTGAGGCGCTTGCCGTTTTTCCAACCCGTGTGGGTCACAAACTCCCGCTTGCTAACCTTGAAATCGATCTGATCAAAATACCGCGAAACCAAAGGCACGCGATCCGGATCCCCGACGGTAAAAACAAAAGAAGCCAGATGGGCTGGCTTCAGATGTAGATGGTAAACGCTTCCGTCTGAATTGAGGATCAGCTCAGACTCAGGAATGTGTCGGTTCTCCATGTTGGTGCGGCTCATGCGTTGAGGTACGGTAAAGGCCCTTGAAGGGATTGTATCCGTTGGAATTTTTTTGGTAGTAGCCGGTGCCGTCGTAGGTGCGCTTTTCTGGGTTTTCCTTGCACTCGACAGAGCAGGCCCCCTCCAGTTCCCAGCCGCACTTTTCGCAGATGGCGAGGTGGTCGTTACAGGTTGGGTTGGCACAGTTGACCATGCGGTCGCAGTCGGTGCCGCAGACGTGGCACTTGGAGACCACGGTGGGATTGACGGAATTGACATCGACCGCAATGCGGTTGTCAAAGACATAGCACTTGCCTTCGAAGTCTTCTCCGCCTGCTTCCATGCCGTATTTGATGATGCCGCCGTGCAGCTGGTACACATCCTCAAACCCTTGCTCCAGCAGGAAAGCGGAGGCCTTTTCGCACTTGATCCCACCGGTGCAGTAGGTCAGTACCTTCTTGCTCTTGAGGTGTTCGAGCTCTTTTACTTTCTCAGGGAAGTCCCGGAAGTTGTCAATATCGAGCGTCAGGGCATTTTTGAAGTGCCCCAGCTCGTGCTCGTAGTTGGAGCGCACATCAAGAATGACCACGTCTTCCTGGTCTTTGAGCGCCTTGAACTCTTCGGGCTCCAGGTGCTTGCCGGTCCGCACGTTGGGATCCAAATGGCGCAGGGAAGAGTGGACGATCTCGGGCTTGTAGCGGCAGTGGATCTTGGCAAAAGCGTGCTTCTCGTGCTGGTCGATCTTAAATTCCGTCTTGGCAAAGCGGGGATCGGCATGGATGTAGGCCATGTACTTTTCGCAGTCCTCGTGCAGGCCCGACACGGTACCGTTGAGCCCCTCGTCGGAGATGATGATCCGTCCGCGGATGTTGTTTTGCACGCAAAAGAGGTGATGTTCCTCGCGATACGCCTCGGCATTTTCGATTTTGGCGTAGCAGTAGTACAGCAGGATGCTGTAAGGTTTGTTGTTTGTCTTTTCCATAACTAGCGCCCTGTTTCGGCAGGGTGTTTTGGGATGTTGGATGTCCGAGGTCGGATGTCGGATGCTTGAGCAAGCTCAGCACAAGTGTCGAATGTTTCGACCTCCAATCTCAAATTTTAAATATCAAATCTCGAATTACTTTACTTTGGCTGCCGGGTTGCCGAACACGGTTTCGTTTTTGCCCACCGAAGCGATCACCACAGAGCCGGCTCCGACCCGAGCGCCCTTGCCGATGGTGACGCCACCGACGATAGTCACTCCGCTTCCGATGAAAGCGCCCTCTTCGATCGTCACCTCCGCATTGATGATGGATCCGGCACCGACCTGCACAAAGTCCGCCATCTTGACCTTGTGGTCGATGATCGCGCCCGTGTGCAGGATGCAGTGGCTACCCACTTCCGAGCCAGCTCCCACGGTCACGTTGGCATTGATAAAGTTCCCATGGCCGATGCTCGCGTCGGTGGAGATGTACGCGCGCTGATGGATGGCGTTGACGGGCTGGACTTTGCGGACGTCATGGAGCATTTCCACTAGAAACTTGCGATACTTTGTGTCGTCCACCGCTACAAATGCCTCGGTCTTTTTGCCCACCAGCTTCAGAAATCCCTCGTCCTCGGTGTTCCCAAGCACGGGAATGTTGTTGATCTCGGTACCGTAGATGCTTTCATCTTCGTCCAGAAAGCCATACACGATGACTTGGTTGGAGTTGAATATTTCAAGCGCAGGATGGGCGATGCCCTTTGCGCCAAGAATGATCACCGGTTTGTCCATGGATGCGTTGGTTTAGGCCTGCAAAAGTACAGGAAATGACTCGCTTGCGCAAAATTTCCTTTGGATCGCAGCCCCAGCTTCGCCACCCTTTTTGTGGGAGAGCAAGAAAAAGCCAGGTAGTCCTTGCCGCGCTTCGCTTGGATTTCACCGCCAAGACGCGGAGGTCGCGGAGTTTCCGCAGAGATTTTGGCTTTGGGCCTTTGCGAAAATCAATGCCATGCGTCGGCGTTAAATATTATTTTCGCCTCCCTCACTACTTACAACCTACCACTCACCAAAATCTTCTCGATACCCCGGAATTTCATTTGTTCTGTCCCTTGAGCAGACTCTGGCCGATCTTGCAGGAAAGGCACTTTTGGGGCTCGCAGAAGCTGCGAAACAGGCCTATCATCCCTTGGGAGTCAAAGGCGTTGGCGGGCTTGAAGCCCTTGTCGGCAAACTTCCGAGTGATGAAATTTTGCTCCGCGGACATGGACTGGAGCAAATCAAAGCAGCGCTCCTGCCACTCCTCCTGCTGAAAATAACGCCCATAGGCAAACCACAGCGGCATCACAAAATTGATGATGAGCAGCTCCACAGTTCCTCCCGAGACTCCCTTGGAAGCTACTCGCTCCGTAGGCTTGCCAAAGGAATAGTGGTAGCGCCAATAGTCCGACGGCGCGACTTGGAAGAGCTTTTTGAAGCCCAGAAACTCCCGGCTGTCCTCCATCACCGACTGGAGCAGGCTCGGGGCCTGGCCCAAAATCGCTGCCAACTGGGCTATCCTCAAGGTGGGGAAATTGGTCGGCCGCGCTCCCATGAAGGACCAATGCTGTCGCAAAAGCGGCGTTTCCCAATTGAATTTCTTTCGGAGAAAAGCGTACTCGCTGATCAGATGTCTGACATAGGGCTCCTCGGAGGACTCGGGCAAAAGGCCCGCCTGCCCCAGCAACATCGCCTCCAAAGTCGAGGGTTGCGTGCGATGCTTTTGCAAAACCCTGTAGGGAACCAGGGAGGCCAATTCGCCCATGGGACGCGAATTGACTTTGAACCCAAAGCAGGTGAACAGCCAACGATAGGCCGTCTCCTCCCAGTCCCCTTTTGTCTGCTCCAGGATTTCCAGGATCAGGCCGGATTTGTCGTAGAGCCTGCCTACCAGGGCTTTTTCCAAAGCGGAAAAGCGGATGATGTCGGGCACTTTGGACAGGGCATGGGCGCAGGGCAGGTCAGCCTTGAAATCGAGCAGGCTTTCGTAGTTTCTCCAAACCTCCAAAAAAATCCGGCCCTTCAGCTCCAAGGTCGCCATCGCCGTGCCATCGTTGCGCAGGACCTCCCGGTCATTTTCCCAGACCACATGGAGAACGACCGAATTGTAAGCCGGATCTCCGCCATGGGCGTGCTGTTTCCAATCCGAAGCCAGGCGGTGCACCTCCACATGGCCGTGAAACGTCACTCCATCGATCACGACGCTGGCGTCACGAAAGTCCGGCCCCTCACCTTGGTTGTGGAAGCCGACCGCCAAAATTTCGAGAGACTGCCCATCCACGGTCTGGAGCGTCTTTCGGTCAAAATAGAGGTACTTCCAGACCAGCTGTAAAAAATCTTCCTTGAACTGCATAGAAACATCGACTAAAAGCTACTGGAAATTAAACAATTGTGAATTCGAAATCAATGGGAAATACCATCGCATCGTCGAGGACATCTACTCTGCTGCTCTGGCTGAAAAACAAAAAAGCCGTATCCAAAAAGGATACGGCTTGATGAATCAGCTGGTCTGCAAGTTAATTCGCGTCCCAGAAGATTTTGTTGGTCAGGTTGTCCTCACCCTGCACGGCAGAGTAGTTAGGCATGTTGTAGGTCGCTTCTGAACCTGGATATACCCAACGGTTTGGTGGCAAGCTCTGCTGGTTGGACTGGTCAGTCCAGAAATTCAGCTTCACCAGATCCAGTCTTCTGAGCTCCGCCCAGTTTTCGATAGGCTGAACGACGTTGAAGTGGATCCACTTCTGCTCGGCGATCAGGGTCATTTTAGCCTGGGTAGAAGCCGCGGCATCCCAAGAGACCGGAGTCTTTGCCAAGTAAGCCGCCACATCCGCCTCGGTCGGAGGAGTCGGTGCCGGTGTAATTCCGTTGTTGCTGAGGCTTCTCAGGTTTTGGTAGAAGGCCAAAGACTGCTTGATCGCTGACTCGTAGTGGGCCTTCGCAGTGGCAGCCTGTCCGTTTTTCAGGTAGTACTCCGCAGCCAAAAGGTGCACCTCGGAAGCGGTGATGATCACGCCCGGGAAGTACTGGTTTCTGCTGATAGTAGATCTGTTGTAGATAGACAGGGTGTTGGTAGCGATCAGCTCGGTCTGACTGGTACCATTCATCATTGGATCCAATCCCAAATACTGTCCATTGGCTGCTGTGCCTGGCTCAAATACATACTCCAATCTTGGATCGTCGTTGCCTACCATGTGGTCGATGAGCGCCTTGCTGGCGATGTTGCCATTCCAGTCTTCCAATCCTGACTGGAACGTATTGGCAGGCAGGATGGTACCCAGTGAATACACGTCCCATTGGATGTTGCCCGCGTTGGTCAACGCAACAGGGTAAGTCGCAGGGGCAGAGAGGATACTTCCGATCTCAGACTGCGCTCTTGCACTGAAAGCGCTGGATGCACTCACTCGGGTCAGCATTCTCAGACGAAGGGAGTTGACGTAAGTCTTCCACTTGGCGATGCTTCCCTTGTTGATCAAATCCTGGGTTTTGAACTCGGCAGCAACGGCATCCTTCACCGTGATGCTGTTCAGCTCGTCGGCGAAGGTCTTCAAATCGTCCAGCATCTTGGTGTAGATGCCTTCTGCGGTGTCATACGCCGGATAGGACTGGGTGTAGTCGCCACCGTTGGTGCTCAGCATGCCTGCAGCACTCCATGGAATATCCCCGTGCAAGTCGATCACCTGCTGGGTATAGTCATAGAAGAAGGTAGCCGCAGTGATCATGTAGATCCGCTGATCCGCCTTTTGGGCATCGGAAAGCGCATTGTACACTTTCTCGATCTCGCGGTACTGAGCCAGCACGTTGTAGTAGGCATTCCATCGGTCATTGATGGCCGCGGAGCCGGGTACGTACTGGTTTTCCTCGTTTACCCAACCGGTCGCTTGGTTGTAGCGGTTGTTGGTGATTCGGTGGATGACGAAGTAGTTCCAGTAGCTGGGAAGGACAAACTCCCTGTTGGAGTAGATCATACCGGAAAACTGCTTTCCTACCGTGGTCTCAGCCAATTTAGAGGGGTCGGTGTAAGCGTCCTCAAATTGTGACTCCGCACAGGAAGCCAAACCGGCAGCCAGCACGACATATAAATATAGACTCTTGATTTTCATGACTTTTCTTGGATAAAATTCATTCTGATGATTAGAATTTAGCTCTCAGCATAAATCCGAGGGTTCTAGTCGCCGGGTTGGTACCTGCGGACGTCAGCGTCTGAGTCCATCTGGATCCCCCAGTCAATACTTCCGGATCGAGGTCCTTGATATTTCTGTAGAGGAAGAAGAGATTTCTTCCGTACATGGAAATGTTCAGGTTTCTGGTTCCGATCTTGGAAGAGATGTGTGCTGGCACGGTATAGCCCAAAGAAAGCTCACGCATTTTCAGGTAGGTATTGTCCTCGATGTACAGCTCATATCTAGACTGGCTGTACTGTGGACCTCCCCAGTTGTAGGTATTCCAGTAGTAGTAGGCCTGGGAGATTACGTTGGTGTTTGCCTGTCCGTCTGCAGTCACGCCATCCATCAGCATACCATCGTGGAAGACGGTCTCGCCGTTTGGTCCAGCAGCAGTAGAGTGGGGCACTTGTACTCCCTTGCCGTCTACCAGGTAGTAGGCCAATCCTCCGGTCGCTTCGTTTCTGTTGTTCAAGCTTTGCTCGGTCAGACCTCTGGAGGTCATCCAGTTGATACCGGTAGGCATCACAGACCCACCGATCTGGAAGTCCATGGTGGCAGAAAAGGTGAAGTTTTTATATTCCAGATTGTTAATAAATCCGCCCACAGCATCCGGCATGGCATTGCCTACCTGGATCCAGTTGTTCGGGTCGATTTTATACAGTCCGTTTGGCTGCACGATTTTGTTGCCGTTGGCATCTGTCTCAATCGGACGTGCATAGAAGTCACCCATTGGTCGGCCTACCACAGAACGAAGCTGAGCGGCGTTGCCATCATAGTCAGCATGCAGGAGTTCGGTAGCATTGTTTGCCAATTGTTCAACTTTGTTGATGTTTCTGGCGACGTTCAGGGTCATATCCCATCTGAAATCGGCTGTGGAGAAAATGGCACCGTTCAAGGATAGTTCAATTCCTTGGTTTCTCAGCGTACCGATGTTGGTCAATACAGATCTCGCTCCGGAGCTGGCAGGCAGGGTCAAAGGAAGGATCTGGTCACGGATCTGGGCGTTGTAGTAAGAAAGGTCGACTCCCAGGCGGTTGTTGAACAGACGGGTATCCAATCCAAATTCAAACTCATGCTTTTGCTCCGGCTTGATTCCGTCGTTTCCGAAAGAGGTAGGGATTGTGGTGTACAGTACCGCAGATCCACCCGTTTGCTGCACACCCAGTGTATTTTGGGTATACGCGATATTGGCGCCGTAGATATCGGGGTAGTTACCCACAATACCCCAAGATCCTCTCAATTTAGAGAAGGTAATGAAGCTTGGCAGTTCAAATGCATCTGACAGCGTCAAAGCCGTGTTTACGGAAGGATAGACAAAGGCATTGTTGTCCGGATTCATGGTAGAAGTACGGTCTTTACGCACAGTACCTTCCACAAACCACATGTTTTTGTAGTCAAAGTTCACGGTACCGATCGCTGCGTCGATCACTTGGTATCTTCTCCAGGAGTTGTTGTTAGGCAGGTTAGTCGAAGCTACGATGTCGAAGAGGTTTTCACTGCTCAGACCACCATTGGTGCTTCTGCTGATCATGTTTGCTTCATCCTTTCTGGCGGTGTAGCCAGCCATTGCGCTCAGCGTGATCTCGTCTGTGAGCTTTTTGCTGTAGGTCAGCATCAAGTCTCCGTAAAGGATGCTGTAGTTTTCGTCCTGCATCCCAAAACCTCCTGAAGGTCCGAAAGCCAAAGGACGAGTGGTGTAGTCTTTGGTCTCAGAGTATCTGGAAGTAATATCGGTAGAGAGACGTGCACGGAAGTTCAACTCATCAGTGATCTGATAGTGGGTGGTCAAGCTACCAATCACACGGTTGCTGAGCTCGGAAGCGAGGTTTTTGTTTACTCTCCATACGTAGTCAGCGATATCTCCCCTGAAACCGTTGTAGACAATGTTTTCGTCAGGAGTAGAGCTCTGACCGTTTCCGGTGACAAATCTGTAGCCATCGCTGGTCTGGTACTTGTTCAGATACCAAGCCCCATTGTCAAATCGGGACATCATACCGGAGAAGTTGTTGATCATACGGTCTACCGATACGGGGCGGTTGGCTGTATTTTGATTGATATAGTTCACCATCAGGTCCACTTTCACCTTTTTGTTCAGGTTATAGGTGGAGTTCAGGTTCATGATGTTTTTGCTGTTTTTGGAGTTCAAGCTCAGCGCCTCGTTGTCCTGACGGGTCAGGGAGAGGCGTAAGCTTCCCTTGTCGGAGCTGTTGGATACCGCCACGTTGAACTGGGAGCTCACCGGGCTGTTAAACAATGCCGCATAGTTGTCTCCCTGATCTACGTAAGGGCGCTGTACCCCATCCCAAGCCATCATCGGCTGGCCGTCGAATTCTGGGCCAAAGTTGATGGAAGTGTTGGGCTGGATTCTGATACCGGTTCCGGCTTCGTAGTTGAAGCCATCTTCGCTCTGGCCTAAGTTTGCCACGTGCTTAGGGGCACCCAAACCTCTGACCGTCTGATATCTTGGCAGATAGGCAATCTTATCGAAAGACACGTTGGCATTGAAGTCAACCGAGAAGCCTTTGGCTCCGGCAGTACCTTTCTTGGTGGTGATCAATACGACACCGTTTACGGCCTCAGAACCATAAAGGGCGGCTGCTGATGCACCTTTCAGGATGGAGATGTTGTCAATATCCTCAGGGTTGATGTCCAAGAGGCCGTTACCTCTCAGTCTTTGGTCACCCCAGTAGTTGGTGTTCGTCACTTCTTCGTTTCGGATCGGAACCCCATCCAAGACGATCAGCGGCTGGTTTTTACCGGTGATGGAGTTGATACCGCGAATGGTGATGTTTACCGCTGAGGTAGCTCCACCGGCACCTGTCTGGATACGTACACCCGGAGCCTTACCGTAGAGAGCGGTCGCCACGTTTGGCGTACCCACTTTGATCAGCTCGTCGGCCTTGATGGTGGTAGTTGCGTAGCCGAGGGACTTTTGCTCTTTGGCCATACCAAAGGAGGTCACCACAAACTCGTTCAGGTTGGACGTCTCCTCTTCGAGGGTCACGTCGATGACTGTTCTGCTTCCTACTTCGATGTTTTGGGAAGCATATCCCAAATAGGAAAACACCAAGGTGGAATTTTCCGGCACCACGATGGAGTACGCACCGTTTAGGTCGGTGACAGTACCTCTGGTGGTACCCAATACGGTAACCGTCGCTCCCGGAAGTGGGTTTCCGGTCGCGTCATTCACTGTCCCTTTGATCGTAACGTCCGCCTCTGCCTTCACCGAGTAAGTGACGGAGGGAAGCAGACTTGCAGCAGTCTTTGGCGCCGCCTGTGTGGAAAACACGGCTCCCAAAAACATGCCCTGAGCCAAAAGGATAGTCCCTGTTCTTCCGAAAAGGCCCTTTTGCTTCAATTGCTGGGGTACTTGTTTTTTCATTTGCTGTTGGGTTGAGTTACTTAAAATTCATTTGTTAAAAAGAACTGGAGTTTACTGAAGTTGACTTGGTATTCTTTGTTTTCATGCAATAAGTAGTTAGGGGTTATTCAATTTGTTTAAAAGAATGTTACTTCAAAATGAAATTTCTTTTAAAAGTACCCGAAAACAAATAATTTTTTTTGAATAATGGAAGTCACTTAGAAGAAAAAAACTATCGAACAAAGGCAGTTTGGTAAAAAAATATTTCACTGGCCTGCGAAAACACCGCCGAATACATCACTCCAAAATCCGTTTTGACAAATACTTATTTGGCCATCAGCCATTTCAGATGCAAAAAATTGTACAGAACCTAGATACCTGCACGCGATTCCAAATTTTTTGAAAGGGGATTTACTTCCTGTGATTCAAGGGGATAAAGAATTCGATTGGGGATAATTGCGAAAAAAAATTATCAAAGCCCCTATATAAAACCCAATACAACTAAAAATAAATCAATTGGATTCTTGCATTTAGTCCAATTGCCCTATTAATAAAACCTTCTTTGTATGGCTTGACAATCAAAGATACCGCGCCAGAAGCCCGGCCATTTCTGCCTGAAGCTTAGCCGCTTCAGACCTGGCAGCCACGGCAAAGTCCTTGCCCTGGGAAGCATATATGATCCCCCGGCTCGAATTGACCAATAGCCCGCAATGCGAGTTCATCCCATACTTGGCCACGTCCGCTAAGCTCCCGCCCTGAGCACCTACTCCGGGAACAAGGAAAAAATTATCCGGAACGACCTTCCGCACCTCTCCAATCAGCTCTCCCCGCGTCGCGCCGACCACATACATCAGGTTTTCAGGCGTACCCCATTCTTGGCTTTTCTCCAGCACCGATTGGTAGAGCGGCCTGCCGGTCTCGTCCTTGATCAGCTGAAAGTCCAGCGAACCCGCATTGGAGGTCAGCGCCAACAGCACCACCCACTTGTCGGCAAACTCCAAGAAGGGACTCACCGAATCCTCGCCCATATAAGGGGCGACGGTCACGGAGTCGAAATCCATCTGCTCAAAAAAAGCTTTCGCATAAAGCTTCGAGGTATTGCCTATATCGCCCCGCTTGGCATCGGCAATGGTAAAAATATCCCGGGGGATGAGCTCCTGTACTTTTTGCAGCGTCTCCCATCCCTTTGATCCTAGGGCTTCGAAAAAAGCAATGTTCGGCTTGTAGGCGACAGCATAGTCAGCCGTCTCCTCGATGATTGCCTTGCAAAAGCTAAAAATCGGATCAGGCTCGGAGCGAAGGCGAGCGGGGATTTTCGCCAGATCCGGATCAAGTCCTACACATAGAAAGGAAGATTTTTTCTGGATTTGGGCAAAAAGCTCGGCTCTGGTCATGGATTTCGGAATTTGGGCAAAGGTAGGAAAAAGGAGCTTTTATCCACTTTTGAACCAAGATCCATCCTTGCATATTTAAAGTGGCATTTTAAATATGCAAGGATGACAAAAACCTATTTTACTGATTTATTGACGATTACGATTTTTCTGAAAAATCAACACGAATCCCAGCCCCGACCAGCGAAACCAGCGCGGAGATCAGGAAAAAGATCATGCTGAAAGCCACCGCGGCCGTCTCTTCGATGCCTGCGTAGGTATGGGCATAGACAAAGACCAGCTCTCGGGCACCCACTCCTCCTATCGTCAGCGGCAACACCGCCACGATGGACGAAAGCAAAAAGACCAACTGGTAGGCCAGCTGCTTTTCATGGATACCGAGCGACAAAAGGATAAACCATGCGCACACCAACTGCGCCACTTGCCCGGCGAAAGACCAGGCATTGCCCAACCAAAAAGAAGGCAGAAAATCCTTGAAAAACAGCTTTTGCGCCAGCCAGAATGCGGGGATAGTCAGCACCAGCCCAGCAACCATCAGGCCGTTCCAGAGACCAGACTCCAGCCAGCCGATCTGGACCTCCACCAGCAAAAAGAACCCAAAGAGCAGGAACACAATCGCCACCAAGCCTCCCAGCCTGTCCAAAAGGGCCGCTTGGATCAGCTTTTTGACGGGAGTTTTGAAATGCTTATTCAGCAGATAGACCTTGTAGCCGTCGCCGCCGATGCCGCCAGGAAGGAAGAGATTGTAAAACATCCCCACGAGGTAAAGCCGCCAGTTTTGGCCTTCAGAAATGTGAAGTCCGATGTTTTTGAAATAGCCATTGAGGCGAAAAGCGGTGGCCACCTTGCTCAGCACAAAAAGCAGCACCGCCGGAAGCAGCCAAAGCCAATGGATGGTCTTCACCAATCCCAACAGCTGCTCCGTATCGATCTTGCGAAACACCAGATACAGCGCCAGGCCAGTCAATGACAGCTTCAGCGCGGTTTTCAGCTGGTTTCCGATACGGCTCTTTTGGCTCAAGCGTGGCAAAAATTAGATTTTACAAAAAATATTGCCTACTGCCCGCTGAGACTGCCCACTGCAGCTCCAACTCCCTGATACACCGACTTGATCTTGTAGGTCTTTTTATCCTGTGACTCGAAATAAGTCCGGACGATGATCTCGGCGATGATGCCCGTGGTGATCAGCTGTATCCCGCCGAGAATGAGGATAAAACCCAAAATCATGATCGGCCTTCCCCAGATGTCTTCGCCAAGGAGCTTCAACACCAATAGGTAAAAGCTGATCAGCGAGCCCAGCAAAAAAGAAATCAAGCCTATCCCCCCAAACAAATGGATCGGCCGCTGGAAATACTTTTGAAAGAAAAGCATCAGAATGAGATCCGACATTACCTTAAATGTGCGGCTCAACCCATACTTCGATTCGCCATGGATGCGTGGGTGGTGCTTCACATCCATTTCGGTCATCTTCGCGCCCTGCTGCTTGGCAAGAACGGGAATGAAGCGGTGCAATTCCCCGTACAGCCCCATGTTTTGGGCGATGTCGGCCTTGTAGACGCGCAGCGTGCAGCCGTAGTCCTTCAGGTAAACTTTGGTGGTATTTCGGATGACCCAGTTGGCGATTTTGCTCGGGATTTTTCGCAGGACAAAACCATCTTTTCGGTTGGCGCGACGGCCGGCCACTACGTCCCAGTCTTCATCTATCGCCTTTTGCAGCATCACCGGAATGTCTGTTGGGTCGTTTTGGAGATCCCCGTCCATCGTGGCAATATACTCGCCGGTGGCCATATCGATTCCCGCAGCCAGAGCCGTGGTCTGACCATAGTTTCGGTTGAAGATGATCAGCTTGGTGCGCTCGTTGGCGTATTTTTTCACCTCCGACACGGTACGGTCAGTGGAGCCGTCCTCGACGAGAATCACCTCGTAGTCGATCTCGGACAGAGCCGCATAGGTGGCTTCCAGGAGCGGTTGGATGTTATCCTCCTCGTTGTACACGGTGATGACAACGGAAATCAGCGGCTTGGTCATGTGCGAAAATTTCCCCAAAAGTAGCCCATTTTCGCTTGGGGGACAAAAATTAAGCTGGGAGAGGCCTGCGCTAGTACGAATCCGGGATGAAAGGCTGATAGGACCGGAGATTCCTCCAAATCTGGATTTTGACTTTTCGGATTGGATATTCCCCAAAATAAGGCACGAAAGTCTCCTCGTGGATCAGCTCGTCAAAAGCGGCTCGCCCGTCCATGGTCTCGTGGTTCATGCTCACAAACACGCCCACATTTCCTTTGTCCAAAAACTGGCTCATATCCTCCCAGAGATCCCATTGGTTTTTGCGCGAGCCCATGTTCATCACGTAGCTCTGCGGATGGCCATCGAGATAAAAGGACAACTCGGAGGCGGTGTGATAGGAGTCCGAAAAGTAAAATTCCCCATTCAGCTCAAGACTGTCTTGGAGAAAATCGAGTCGCTCAGCCAGTGCTTCATGTCCACTGAGGCGATTGAAAGCCTTTTGCTCGCCCTTTTCCAAAGCGGGAATGGACTTCAAACCAGTGACATCCGGCAGGATAAAAATTGCCGGAATCACGATACTCAGCACGATCGCCACCGATGCGTACTTTCTCCATGCTGCGCTTTGTCGCACGATCCAGGCTCCCAGCACCACGGCAAAGCCGGTGTAGGCAAAAACCGGCCAATTGACCTCGACTCTTTTCATAAAGCTCAATGCCGCAAAAGCCAAAAAGGTCAGCAGGCCGGGCAAAACGAGGTAGATGGAAGGCTTGTCTTTGGTCTTGATAAGCTCCCGAAAGCAAGCCACCCAGGCAGGAAGCAAAAACGCGGAAATGATCGCCAGCTGCCCGGAGAAATATTCCAAAAACCACTTCAACGAGCTGCCCAAATCCAGCGACTTCGACTCTCCTCCTCCTGCTCCACCCAGCGTGGCGAGATGCTTGAAGGTGTCGAAGTTGTTTTGAAAGTTCCAGATCAGCGCCGGCACAAAACCCAGCAAACTCACCCCGACGAAAAGCGCGAAATTGCCCAGATTTGCTTTCAGGCTTCGGGTAAAAAGCAAGTACAGAAAGACCACGGGCAGCAGCAAGCCCATCACGACTTTGGCCATCAAGCCAAAGGCCGTGGCGATCCCCGCCCAGATCCACCAGGACTTTTTTCCCTCCCGGATCGCCCGAAAGGCCAAATAAGTCCCCAGCGCCCAAAAGAAAGTCAGCGAAGAATCCGTCATGTGGAAGGTAGAAGCCAGCCACCAGACGGGCATCGCGTTCATGACCATCGCCGCCCAGAAGCCGGCCCGTTTGTCATACAAATACGAGCCGAAAAGGAAGGTCACCCAAGAGATCCCGACCCCCGAAAGGATCGCGTTGATCCGCACGCCCAGCTCGGTATTGCCCAGGATGGCGGTGCTCAGGTAGTTGAGGACGGCGACGAGCGGAGGCTTGGAGTAGTAGTGCCAGGCCATGTTTTGCGACCAAAGCCAATACTGGGCCTCTTCGGTAAACAGGTTGACTTCCGGACGGAGGGTGAAGAGTACCTTCACGACCACCAGCAAAAGCGTGATGGTCCAAAAGCCTAGGGTGTAGCGGGATTCTGATTTCATGCGGGAAGGCAAAAATAAAAAAGCCCCCAGTTTCCCGGGGGCTTTCATCTATTTATTTGTCCGTCTTACTGTTTGACCAGCACGACTTTTTCTTTGTGTTTCTTGATTTGGCGTCTCAAGCCCTCGATTGCCTCGTCTGCCGCCGCCTCGAAGGAGTCGGACTGGTTTTTGGCAAAAAACTGCTTTCCGGGAACGTTGAGTTTGATTTCGACTATCTTATTTTCGTTTTTCTCGTTTTTATCGAGCCTCATAAAAACCTCTCCATCGATAATCCTGTCGTAAAAGGTGTCCAGTTTGTCAGCCTTTTTCTGAATAAAGTCGATCAGTTTGATATCCGCGTCAAAGTGGATGGAGTGCATCTGCAGTTTCATAGCGATTTGCATTTAAGTGGTTGAACAATTGATTTATTTACGCTTTAGGGTGTGCCTGTTCAAACACAGCCTTCAGTTTTTCCATTGAATTGTGTGTGTAGACCTGCGTGGCGGCCAAGCTGGCGTGGCCGAGCAGATCCTTGACAGCGTTGAGATCGGCTCCTTTGTTGAGAAGGTGTGTGGCAAAGGTGTGCCTGAGCAAGTGGGGGCTACGCCGGGTGTTTTGCGCGAAAAGATCCAGATAATGTCTAACAATCCGATATATCATCATTGAGTAGGCTTGTTCTCCCCGATTGCTCGTAATAAAGTACTCATTCCCCCCAATTTTTGAAAATCTTTCTTCAAATACTTTGCGATACAAAATGATATTCTGCCGAAGCATTTTCGTCAGGGGGATTATTCTTTCTTTGTTGCGCTTGCCCAATACCTTTACCTGATCTTCTATCAGATTTAGGTCTTTCCACCGGAGCGAAATCAGCTCCGACAGACGGACGCCTGTGAGGTACAAAAACTCCATCACCATCCTGTCCCGCTGCCCCTCAAAATCCGGCTGGTACACGCTTTCTTCTAATACGGCCTCGATGGCCTTTTCTTGTACAAACTCGGGGAGTTTTTTCGGGTTTTTAAGGGACTTTAACTTGTAGGTGGGGTCTTGGGAAACCATCCCTGACCGGAGCAAAAACTTGAAAAAAGACCTCAGGGTAGCGATTTTGCGGTTGACGGTCGTCGTGCTCAGTCCCTGCTCCACCAGATCGATCACCCAGGCCCTCAGCTCCGAGTGGGTACTGGTGTCCAAGGACATCCCGTCAAAAGAAAGGCCTACGAAATCCTGGGCCTGCTCCAGGTCCTTGCGGTAGGCGATGACGGTGTGCGGACTGCTCCGCTTTTCGTACTCGAGGTAGTTGATGAAAGAGTCGATCATTACTGAAAAGATAACGGAAAAACGGGAAGCCTTGGCTGACAAAAATCAGAGGCATATAAAAACAAAAACGCACTTGCCTGAGGGACAAGTGCGTCTGTATGGGGAATCAGTTCTGATTACTTCATCTCTTCGTTGCGAAGTTGTTGTTTGTAAGCAGCCTTGATGACCTGTGCTCTTCTTACGACAGAAGGTTTGGTGAACGCCTGACGGGCTCTGAGTTCGCGAACCGCACCGGTTTTGTCAAACTTCTTTTTGAAGCGCTTCAGCGCTTTTTCGATGGATTCGTTCTCTTTTACGTTTACAATGATCATAGTATACACCTCCTTTCGGGTGGCAAAGGTAAGGAACCCAATTGAAAAACAATAGGATTCGCGGAAATAATGGAAGGCTTTGCTTCCCTGAAACGCACTTTATCCGCTCATTAAAGTTGAAAAGTAGGGCATATCACCTAGTTTTGGGACAGCATCTATTTTATCCTAATGACACCCTACCCCAATTTACGACTCCGAAGCGTCATTCTCTTGGCCTTTCTTTTCACAGGCCTAGCCACGCTTCCCCTCCAAGCCCAAGACAATCCCGAAAAAGAAAAGATGGACTGGTTTCAAAAAGCGAAGCTGGGCATCTTTATCCACTGGGGCATCTACTCGGTCAACGGGATCGACGAGTCCTGGTCATTTTTCAACGACTACATCCAGTACGAGGACTACATGAAACAGGCGGCTGGCTTCACCGCCGCCAACTACGATCCAGAGAAGTGGGCGAGGCTGATCAAAGACAGCGGTGCCAAATACGCCGTCCTGACGGCCAAACACCACGATGGCGTGGCACTTTGGGATACCCAGGCCAGCGAGCTCTCGGTGGTGAAAAAGACTCCGGCTGGCAAGGATCTCGTAGGGCCTTTCATGCAGGCCCTGGAATCCCAAGGCCTGAAAAAAGGCATCTACTTCTCCGTGCTCGATTGGTCACACCCAGACTATGATCGGCAGACCCGCGAGACTTTCCGCTACAAAAACGACCCCGAGCGCTTCCGTAAGTTTACCGACTTTAACTTTGCGCAGCTGAGCGAGCTCTCCACCCAATACAAGCCCGATCTCTACTGGTTTGACGGGGACTGGGAGCACAAGCCCGAGGAGTGGAGAAGCGCCGAGCTGAAGAAAAAGCTGCTGGGCTACAACCCCAACTTGATTATCAACTCCCGACTCGGTCCGGGATTTGGCGACTACGCCACCCCCGAGCAGGGCGTCCCTGTCTCCCGTCCAAAGGAAGACTACTGGGAACTCTGCATGACCATGAACAACAGCTGGGGCTACCAGGGCAACGACCACCAATACAAAAGCCCGAGCGAACTGCTCCGCATCTTCGTAGACTGCCTCCATATGGGCGGCAATCTGCTGCTGGACTTCGGCCCAAAGCCTGACGGCTCCATCCCAACTGAGGCAGAAAACATCCTGAAGGAATTTGGCCGCTGGACTTCCAAACACGAATCGGCGATCTACGACACCCAAGCCGGTATCCCCGACGGGCACGTGTACGCTCCGACGACGCTCTCCGCGGACAAGACCATCCTCTACATCTACCTGGACTACAAAGTCAACGAGTCCCTGGCCATCAAAGGCTTGAAAAACAAAATCCAGCGCGTGTGGGTCGTGGGCAACGGCACCAAGCTCCAGTCCCGCGAGGTCGGAAAGATGTACTGGAGCGCCGTACCGGGCATGAAATACATCGACATCCCGGACAACGTGTACGACAAGGACATCACCGTTTTGGCCGTATTGCTGGACGGGCCGGTCGACCTCTATCGCGAGCGCGGCCAGGTGATCGAAAGCAACTAAGCCGCTTCATTGGTGCAGCATTTACACAAAAGCCCCAGGGTTCACTACCCTGGGGCTTTTGGTTTTTTTTTTAAAATCTTCAAAAAGATCAGTCGGAAATGACCTTGTAGGTCGGATCCTCGATCACGTTGACGTCGATGATTGCCTCGGCGTTTCGGATCAGCTGCCTGCAGTCGGGACTGAGGTGCTTGAGGTGTACTTTTTTGCCCACCTTGTGATAGCGCTCGGTGATCTTGTTAAGCGCCTCGATGGCGGACATGTCCACCACGCGGCTCTCGGCAAAATCAATGATCACCTCGACCGGATCGGTGAGTACTTCAAACTTTTCGTTGAAAGCCGCCACAGAGCCAAAAAACAGCGGGCCATAGATCTCGTAGTGCTTCACGCCCTGCTCGTCGACGTACTTCCTGGCACGGATGCGCTTGGCGTTGTCCCAGGCGAAAACCAGCGCGGCAATCACCACTCCGATCACCACAGCCAGGGCCAGGTTATGCAATACCGCGGTGACTAGTGTGACCAATACCATGACAAAAATATCCGACTTCGGAAACTTGGTGAACGTCTTCAAACTCGCCCACTCAAAGGTCCCGATGGACACCATGATCATCAGTCCGGTGAGCGCCGCCATGGGTACTTTCTCGATCAATCCCGACCCAAACATCACAAACACCAGCAGCATCACCGAGGCGACAATTCCCGAAAGCCTGGCCCTCGCGCCATTGGACACGTTGATCAAGCTCTGGCCGATCATCGCGCAGCCTCCCATGCCGGAGAAAAGCCCAGAAAGGATATTGGCCGTACCTTGGGCCACAGCCTCCTTGTTGCCCCGACCACGGGTTTCGGTGATCTCGTCCACGATATTCAGGGTGAGCAAGCTTTCGATCAGACCTACCCCCGCGACAATGGCAGAATAAGGCAAAATCGTCATCAAAGCCTCCCAGGTAAAGGGAATGCTGGGGATATGAAAGGGAGGAAAACCACCCTGGATGGAGGCGATGTCGCCGACGGTCCTCGTATCGATGCCCAGGAAAAATACCAGGCCAAAAACGACCAAAATGGCAGTAAGCGAAGCGGGAACGACCTTGGTCAGCTTGGGCAATCCCCAAATGATCAGCATGGTCAGCAGCACCAATCCCAACAGGATATAGAGCGTGCTTCCAGTGAGCCAGTTGCCGGAGGCGTCCTTGAACTGGTCCAGCTGTGACATGAAGATGATGATAGCCAGGCCATTGACAAAGCCAAAGATCACCGGATGGGGCACCAGGCGGATGAGCTTGCCCAGTCGCAGGAGACCCGCGGCAAGTTGCAAAATCCCAGCGAGGACGACCGTGGCAAAGACATACTCCACGCCGTGGCTTTTGACCAAGGTCACCAAAACTACGGCCACGGCTCCGGTCGCACCGCTGATCATGCCTGGACGGCCTCCGAAAACTGAGGTCACCAACCCCATCATAAATGCCGCATAGAGGCCAGTCAGCGGAGACAGCCCGGCGATGAGGGCAAAGGCCACGGCCTCTGGCACGAGTGCCAAAGCGACGGTCAGCCCGGACAAGACTTCGGTTTTGTAGTCTACCTTTTGCGAAAGGTCAAATAGATTCAAATACTGTTTCATCAGAAATGGGGTAAGGGAGGGCGGTCATGTCGGGCGGCGTTTTTCCGCAGGCAAGAACACAAAACAAGTCCTGCAATCCGGCCCAAAACCACCTGCGGGAAAGGACCTGGAAAAGGCGGAAAACGGCCCCAAAATTAGATTTTAAAAAACGAAACGCCAACCCTTGGCTTCACCGCGGGATTTTCCCGCTTCTGCGCTCCCCTTCCGCCCTCGTCAAAAAGCCGCCTTCAAGGTAAAATCCGCCGCCTTTCCGGAAGGCAAAAAAAAAGCTGCGCGATTGGCGCAGCCCTGAGATTTAATGTGTTGTCCAGACTACTTCACCAGCTCCCGTGTCTTGATCATATAGCCCACCGAGACATACATCATCGTACTTTGGGTCGGCACATAGCTCACTCCCGGTTCATTGACCGCCTGATTATTCTCTTTGAGGAAGTCGGTCAGATAATACTTGAAGCGGATGTAGTTTCCTTTTTTGGACTTCAGCTCCGCAAAGACCGAGGGAAGGTAAATGTTGGTTCGGTTGCTAAACCAGACGTTGGTCTTGGACTTCTCGTCGTTCACATATTTCTTCTGCTTGTAGTTCAGTGCAAACTCATTGTCGATGCCGGCAGCGAGCAGGTTGCCCTTCATGTCGCCAAACTTAAACGCCACGGGAATGCCCACGGTGTAGACCCGCTGCTTCATGCGGATGGAGTCGTTGAGGTCGGTGATGATACCGACGTTCCGCGAGGCGATCCCGGTGTAGAAGCCGGTCTTTTCATTGAAGTCGCGATGCAGGTGCAGGCCAATGTTGATAAAAGGCGTGAAGCGCGCGATGTTTTTTGTCTCCAGCCCCGTGGCCTCCACATTTCCCCAGGAAAGGATGGTTTCTGAAGCCGAGACCAGATACCAGGGATTTGCGCTCGGGGCGGTTTGGGCAAAAGCCAGATTTCCTGCCAAAAACAATAGGCACACTAAAGCTAATTTTTTCATGCTGTAAAGAATTTAGGATAAAAGTGATGGTTTAGAGACTAGAAAGATAAGTAATTTCCAACCTGTAACTCGCTTCAAAGATCGGCTCAGGCTCATTTTTCCTTGCGGAGCCAGACATACATGTCGTTTGCCCCCCTGTTTGCCCAGGTATAGTAGGGAATAGCCAGCGCCGACACCGGCCCAGAGTCCAACGAACCCGTGAGCCTCACCGCTCGGACGGCTTCGTCCAAGACCCGCGCATCTACCACTTCAAAGCTTACATTCTCCGGCACGATCAGCTCTGACAGCCCAGGCCCGTTGTCCGCGCCCTCCACACAATACACCAAGGGGCCCCGCTGTATGGCGACTCGGTCGGTATTGGCCAAGACCTCCGGACGCGATCGCAGCTCCCTCACCTCCATAGGCATGGCATAAGTGATGCGGTCGCCCTTTTTCCATTCCCTATCCAGCACCGCATAGCCGTTTTTGGTCTGAAAGTCCACCTTTTCACCGTTCACCAGAAGCGTCAGTCCATCCGTACCCTCATCCAAAAACCGATAAAGCTCGCCTGGTACAGGTTCACCACCCACCCATCCGGGAATCCGGAGATTGAGCGCAAAGCGGGCGGCCTTTTGAGGATCGAGGGAAAGGGACACCTTTCCGTCCCAGGGGAACTCCGTCTCCATCTCCACCGCCACTTTGGTCCCCGCGACGTCAAACTCAGTCCGATTCCCGATAAACAGGTTGACCCAGAGCGCCGACTCGTTTTTCACATAGATGTAGTCGCCCACCGAGGCGACCAGCCGGGAGATGTTGGAAGGACAGCAGGCCGTGCCAAACCACTCTTTGCGCGCATGCTGCCCGGAGGAGGCCAGAGGATTTCCGTAGAAAAAATGATCCCCCGTCAGGCTCAGCCCGTCCAAGGCGGCATTGTAGAGACTCCGCTCCAGCACATCGATGTACTGGGCCTGCCCTTCGAGCAGGTTCATACGCTGGTTCCAAAACACCATGCCGACCGACGCACAGGTCTCGGCGTAGGCATGCTCATTGGGTAGGTCGTAGTCTAGGGAAAAGCCCTCGTTGCTCCCCGAGGAACCGATCCCCCCGGTGACATACATATTGCGATAGACCACATCCTCCCACACCGTCTTCATCGCATTCATGTAGCCTGGGTCGTTTTTGCTCACGGCCACGTCCGCGGCACCAGTGTAGAGGTACATGGCACGCACGGCATGTCCGGTGATTTCTTTTTGCTGTTTGACTGGCACGCCATCCTGGGCATAGTCCGGCCCCCACTCTGCCTTGTCCCAAATGGCCCCCTTGCCGAATCCCCTGCCCCGCTGGTCAAGAAACCAATCCGCCAGATCCAGGTATCGCCTTTCTCCCGTGGTCTTGTACAGCTTCACCAGCGCCAGCTCGATCTCCTCATGCCCCGTCACCCAAGGCTGGTTTGCCTGGCGAAATTGCCCGTCGATGTGATCCGCCATCCGGGTCGCCACCTCCAGCAATTGCCGCTTGCCGGTAGCCTGGTAGTAGGCTACGCCCGCCTCCATCAGGTGCCCCGCGCAGTAGGCTTCGTGTTTTTCCATGTCCGTCCACCGATTTTGCAGGCCGGTCAGGGTATAGTACGTATTGAGGTAGCCGTCTGCCTCCTGGGCGGCGGCGATTTTGGCGATCCATTCGTCGGCTTTACGCTCCAGCTCGGCATCCGGAAAATTCTGCAGGGAATAGGCCATGGCCTCCAGCAGTTTGTACACGTCACTGTCGTCGTAGTAGATACCCTCGTGCGCCTC
Source organism: Algoriphagus oliviformis (assembly GCF_017254915.1). Lineage (GTDB taxonomy): Bacteria > Bacteroidota > Bacteroidia > Cytophagales > Cyclobacteriaceae > Algoriphagus > Algoriphagus oliviformis. The sequence continues at coordinate 87,138 of NZ_JAFKCT010000001.1, forward strand.
CCCTAGTTTTCGCGCGGCTTTTTCAAAATTGCGGATTCTCCCGGTTTTGACTTCCGTCTGGTAGATCGCGGCAGGCAGGGACTTTTGGGCCACTTTTTCGAGCTTGGGCTTCCAAAAAGAATCCGTGATCTGGATCTGCGAAAAGCTGTGGGACTGGAGCGGGGACTGCCCTTGCCGGGCGGACAGGGCTTGGCTGGACATCAGGCAAACCAACAGCAGCAAGCGTATTTTCATGAGGATGGATTTTTCTAAAAATAGGCAATCCCTTGCCCCAAGCCCGCTTTCGTTGCAAAAAATTGCGCGGAAGCACTTTTTCCCGGAAAGATCCGGACGGGCTATTTGGCGGGAAATCCTATTTTGGAAAGCCGAATCCGCGCCCCTGTTTTTAAAACCACCTATGAAAAAGCTTCTCTTCCTATCCCTCTGCCTGCTCTTTTTCGCAGCGAAAAACCCCGATCCCGTCACTTGGGTCGCCATCGGCGACTCCATCACCTACCTCAACGACCATCCCGACGAAACCGGCAACAGGATCAGCAAGGGCTATCTCACACTCATCAGGGAAAAATTTCCAGAGCTCCAGGTCGTCAACAAAGGCTACAACGGCTGGACTGCCGTGCGGATCGCGCAGGAGTTTGACAAGCTGGAGATCCCTAGGGCGGACATTTACAGCATCTTCCTCGGTACCAACGACTGGTGGGGAGGAAAGCCCCTAGGCAGCCTCTCGGACTTCCAAAACGGAACCGGGCATGAGACGGTCAACGGTGCCTTTCGGGTCATCCTCGACAAGATCTATCTGCTCAATCCCGAAGCGAAAATCATCCTGATCACGCCCATGAAGCGGGTGGATTTTGTGTACATCAACAACCCCAAAAACAACGCCTTTGGATCCTATCAGGAGAAAAACGGGCAGGACCTCGAGGATTTTGCGGACGCGATCAAAGGCATCGGCACTGCCAAAAACCTGCCGGTGGTGAACCTTTATCACCAGAGAAAAATGGACTTCCCCGACCTGGTAAACTACAAGTGGCTCAAAAACCCAGAGACCGGAAAATACCAAAAATACCGCTACCCCGACTTTGCCAATCTGCCCTTTGACCCCGAGCAGGACGAGTATCCCTATCCGGAAAAGACCATCGCAATCACCTACGACGGCCTGCACCCCTCGGACAAGGGCTACCGGATCATTGCGGATGAGCTGCAACCGATTTTCGAGAACTTGCTGAAATAGGGCAGTCACGGAGCTGGGCCGGCTTTAGTCCCTATTCCGGTTTTTCACCCAAACACGTTTATATTTCACCAGCGCAGGGGAGTATCGGATTTTCTTGTGGTTATTTTTCATTAATTTGGATTTTGTACAGACGGCTCCCTCTAAGACCAAGCCCCCTTGCTGGCGTCGCCCCTGTCTCGTTTTTTTGGAAGACCAGATTTTTAACCACCATACCATGAAATCCAACCCAAGCGTCCAGTTCTGTTTTGTCGTGCTTTTTGTCGTGGGACTACTTCAGGCATGTTCGCCGCCCGCGGAGCAAAGCACGGACACGCCCCTCCCCGCTGCCACCGATCCGCTTCCCTCCTGGGTCGATGGGCCGCGCAAGCAAGCCATCATCGCCTACGTCGAGGAGGTCACCGACAGCACTAGCTCCAGCTTCATTCCTGTGGCCGACCGCATCGCTACCTTTGACAACGACGGCACGCTCTGGTCCGAGCAGCCGATCTACTTCCAGTTTTACTTTGCCCTAGATCGCGTGCAGGCCTTGGCAGCCACGCACCCCGGCTGGAAAAACCAGCAGCCGTTTAAGGCCGTGCTCGAAAACGACATGGAAACGCTCATGCAGCAAGGGGAAAAAGGCCTTCTGGAAATCGTAATGGCTACCCATGCGGGGACGACGACCGATGAGTTTGACAGCCTGGTGACCAGCTGGGTCGCTACCGCCCAGCATCCGGTCAAAAAGAGGCGCTTCACCGAGCTGGTGTATCAGCCCATGCTGGAGCTGCTGGACTTCTTGCGGGCAAATGACTTCAAAGTCTTCATCGTCTCCGGCGGGGGGATAGAGTTTATGCGTCCTTGGGTGGAAAGCGTCTATGGAATCCCCAAAGACCAGGTGGTCGGCAGCAGCATCCAAACCGAATACGAGTACAACGACGGCAACCCGATAATCAAGCGCCTCGCAAAGATCGACCTCATAGACGACAAGGAGGGCAAGCCCGTGGGAATCAACCGATACATCGGCCGCAGGCCTGTTTTTGCCGCGGGCAATTCTGATGGAGACCTGCAAATGCTGCGCTGGACCGACTCCAACAAGCTCAAAACCCTCAAGCTCTACGTTCACCACACCGACTCCATCCGGGAGTGGGCCTACGATCGGGACTCGCCCATTGGCAGGTTTGACACCGGCCTGGATGAGGCTAAAGCAAAGGGCTGGACCCTGGTGGACATGAAGAGTGACTGGAAAACCATCTATCCTTTCGAAAAAAACCAATAGGTCTATGGACAACTCCAAAAAACACCCCCTTATGGCAATTGGCATTGCCATGCTGCTGGCCTTCCTCTTGGTTTACCATCCTTGCCGAGCACAGGAAGAACGGGCAGAAGAGACCGAACTGCCGAGAAAACATAGTGTATCGGTAGGCCTGGGCCACATCCAAGTAGCCAAAGGTTTTCAAGAAGGACAAAAAAAGTGGCTGGCTCTGCCAAGCTGGGCCCTAGACTACAACTACCGGATCAATCCCCGCTGGAACATCGGGATGCAAAACGAACTTATCCTGAGCGATTTCGAAGTGGAATCCGAGGAAGGCAACGGACAGGTGATTACCCGATCCACTCCCTTGTCCAGCATTTTCGTCGCTGGGTACCGGCCTTGGGAATACCTCACCCTGTTTGCTGGGGCCGGAGGGGAATTTGCCAAAGAAGAGAATTTCGCAATGGTGAGGCTGGGGATAGAGCCTTCGATGGAGATCCGGGAGCGGCTCGAGCTCCTGGCCAGTCTGGTGTACGATTTCAAGATCAATGGATACAACAGCTTTGGACTCAGCCTGGGAGTGGCCTATACGTTTTAGCAGCCCACGCCGGCTAGTGCAAGGGATTCTTTCTTCCCAAAACAAAAACCGCCTCCAACTTAATGAAAGCGGTTTTTTGTAGCCTAGCTAAATTTATATTCGAAGGAGGTTTTACTCCGAAAAGCCGACTAAGAAATACCTGAAACTATTGGAGAAAATCGGCAAAGCTGGAAAACACCCGCCCCACCTAAAAATTTTAAAATGCTGTTTCTAAAAAAACTTTTCAACATTTCGAATTCAGAAGACCTCTCCAATTCGCAACCTGATGACCTCCCCAAAGAAAGTCTAGATGCGGTACTACTACAAATGGCGAATAAGGTCTTAAGGGAGGAAATGGCGAATTACCCCATTTTAAAAGAAAATGGTAAGAAAGTGAGCCAACTTTTCGAGAAAGGCTATCTAAGAATCTCAACAGTAGAAGAAAATCTGAAGAGAGAGTTTTTGCTTCCAGAATTAAAAGAAATCTTAAGGGATAATGATTTAAAGGTTTCAGGAAAAAAAGACGATTTGATAGATCGGATTGTATCAAATATCAACCCAAACAACCTTAAAAGTCCAAAATCGAAACTAGAGAGAATCCTTTTAACCGCCAACGGAAAGGAATTTGTCTTTCTTGAAAATGAAAGATTCAACAAAGAAAAAGATTCAACAAAGAATTAGACGGATTTTATGACAAGATCTACGAACTAATTTTCTTAAAAAAATTTGAAGATGCCTTTAAGCTCGTAGCGACATTTTTTAGCAACTCAGCCCGACCCATTGGAATGGGAAAAGATTGGAATCTTGGATTTTCCGAAAAGGAAAAGCTCTCAACCAAGCTAATGAGGGAGTTTGAATTTGATGAAAATTTACTGAAAAATCATGTCGAGGAAATTAGATCCGAACTGGCTACTTCTAATCTATTTCGATACGGTTATTCACAGTCTCATAAGCTTGAAGACAGGATTCTTCTGAAACTACCTGACTTTGAAAGCAAATTCATTGAGCGTTATCTAAGAGATCAGCCGGATGGATTTGCAGGAAATCTAGACCCAACAAGTCAACGAGATATAGTTAGTCTGTTTGTTCACTACGTCCAATTTACTTGCTACAACAAGGCAGAACTTCAAGAAATCCTTACCTACCGTGACAAAACGAAATACGGATATAAAGGAGTGGAAGTAATGACCGGTAACGACTCAAGATGTCAAAAGTGCAGTAAAATAAGGTCAACGAAATACTCATGGAAAGAATTGGACAAAGTCCCTAAAATCCCCTTTTTCCCAAGTTGCATTTGTTGGTACTCACCAATTATTGAGCAAAGGGATTTTTAAACTAAATAAAATTACATACTATTTTTTAATCAGTTCCTCCCAATTCGATCCCCAGACCGACCCCCCATTTTAAAAAACCCGCCTCCACATGGCGTAGAGACGGTTTTTTTTTGTAGCCTAGCTAGGAATCGAACCTAGATCTAGCGTTTAGGAAACGCTTGTTCTATCCGTTGAACTACAAGGCCAAATAGCGCTTAGGAAACGCTTGCTCTATCCGTTGGACCCTGCTTGCCGGCAGGCAGGTACAAGCCCGTACGGGATCGAATCTCCGGAAAACGACCCAGGCTTTTGCCGGAGCGTCGGTTTTCGAGCCGCAAGATAAACGAATTCTGAAATTACAGGCAAATATTCCGAAGGCAACTTGTGCGTTTCCAATCATTTACCCTATCTTTGCACTCCAAAATTAGGATGGACGGGTTCCATCCACTCACTTAATCTAAAAAATTATGTCCGTAAAAATCAGATTAGCACGTCGAGGCAGAAAAAAGCAAGCCATCTATGACGTCGTTGTAGCTGATGCAAGAGCTCCACGAGATGGACGCTTCATCGAGAAAATCGGAACTTACAATCCGAACACAAACCCCGCTTCCATCAACATCAACAATGAGCGCGCTCTTACCTGGTTGTTGAACGGAGCTCAGCCTACCGATACCGTGAAAGCGATGCTTTCCTACAGAGGTATCATGCTGAAAAAACACCTGCAGATCGGTGTCCTGAAAGGCGCGATCTCCCAAGAGCAGGCGGACGCCAAATTCGGCGCTTGGCTGCAGGAGAAAGACGCGAAAATCGCTTCCAAGTCTGACAAGCTGGCTGCTGCCAAGGCTGATGTCCGTGCAAAAGCACTGGCTGCCGAGACTGCCAAAAACCAGGCTCGTCTGGACGCTATCAAAGCAAGAGAAGAAGAAGCAAAAGCTGCCGCAGCTGCTGCTGAAGCTCCAGCCGCCGAAGAGGCCGCTACCGAAGCTCCTGCAGAAGGCGGAGAAGCTGAAGCTTAATAGAACAACCCTCCATGAACAAGGATCAGTGCTTTCAAGTAGGCAGAATTGCCAAAGTTCATGGACTTCGTGGTGAAGTGAATGTGGTGCTTGATGTAGACTATCCCGAGGATTACGAGGGATTGGAGCACCTCTTCCTCGAACAGAAAGGCCGCTTGGTCCCCTTCTTCCTGGAGCACTTTGTGATCCAGCCCGGAGGAAAGGCTTTGGCCAAGTTTGAGGAACTGGACACGATAGAGTCGGTGGAAAACCTGGTGGGCGCGGAGGCTTTTCTCCCCCTGACCGAACTCCCCCAGCTCGAAGACGACCAATACTACTACCACGAGCTGGTCGGTTTTGAAGTCATAGACCAGACTTTGGGACTGATCGGACCCGTACAAGTCATCTACGACCTGGAAACACAGGATCTCCTCGGGGTCATCCACCAGGGCAAGGAAGTGCTTATCCCCATACAGGATGGCATCATCTCCCAGGTGGACAAGGCAGCAAAAAAAGTTTTCTGCCAACTGCCCGAAGGTTTACTTGACATCTATCTGGAAGACTGAGCCATGCACATAGACATCATCACCGTGGTGCCGGGCCTGCTGGAGGGACCTTTTTCGCACTCTATTCTGAAAAGAGCAGAGGACAAGGGACTCGCTACCGTCCGAGTGCATAATCTCCGCGACTATGCCATCGGCAAGCAAAGCCAAGTCGATGACTATGCCTTTGGCGGAGGTGCCGGGATGGTCATGATGATCGAGCCCATCGCCCGATGCATCGAGGCGCTCCAAAAAGACCGAACGTATGATGAGATCATCTACATGACGCCTGACGGAGACACCTTTGACCAGCCCATGGCCAACTCGCTCTCGCTGCAGAAAAACCTCCTGATCCTCTGCGGTCACTACAAGGGGGTCGATCAGCGCGTGCGGGACAAGTTCATCACCCGGGAAATCAGCATAGGGGACTTTGTCCTCTCCGGAGGGGAGCTGGCCGCGGCGGTAGTCGCCGATGCCATCATCCGGCTGATCCCTGGCGTGCTCAATGACGAGACCTCGGCATTGACGGACTCCTTCCAGGATGGCCTGCTGGCGCCGCCAGTGTACACCCGCCCCGCGGAATACGAGGGAATGGGCGTACCGGAAGTACTGCTGTCAGGCCATGAAGCCAAGATAAACCAGTGGAGATTTGAAGCGTCGGTTCGCCGCACCAAGGAAAAACGCCCTGACCTGCTCGAGGGCAGCGGATGGGAGTAGGCGAGGCAAGAGTATAAAAAAGTAATTCATTTAAACCGCTGCGGCGGGAACTGCGAAAGCATAAAAACATAAAGCTATGAGCGATCTAATGAAAATTGTAGAGGCGGAATACAGCGAGGTAAGAGCTAAATTCCCTTCTTTCAAAGCCGGTGATACCATCAACGTACACGTACGTATCAAAGAAGGTAACAAGGAGCGTATCCAGCAGTTTCAGGGAACTGTGATCCAGCGCAAAAACCCTAACAGCAACGGTGAGACGTTCACCGTACGCAAAATCTCCAACGGTGTAGGCGTAGAGCGTATCTTCCCTATCATCTCCCCAGCCATCGAGCAAATCGACCTGTTGAGAGAAGGTAAAGTGAGAAGAGCCCGTCTGTTCTACCTGAGAGGACGTCAGGGTAAAGCTGCACGTATCAAGGAAAAAATCAGACCAAGACACTAAGATCCGTCTTGCCCGATATCCCAAAAAGGAATCCATCTCTGGATTCCTTTTTTTGTTTTTGCTACCTTGGAGCAAACTCCCACCCCATGAGCGCGACACTTTCCCTTTCCGACCCCGGCGCCCTTCTGGGCAAGACATTCGTGAAAATCGCCCAAGCGCTGTTGGCCCTTCTCCTGATGGGCAGCGGATACATGGCCTACTTGGCCTCGGAGGGCTTTTTCACAGGATGGGATTGGGAGTTTGACGCTGGCTTAGCCGACTTGGTGCCCGGACAAAACCCCGACACTATCCTCGTCTATTTTTTCCTCGCGATCTGCCTGAAGCTCCTGCTGGCATTCGGTTTCCTGACCTGGCTCAGCCGAAAAATCTGACAAACCTTCTCTCCAGGCAAACAAAATCCGATCAGGCGAGGCAGGGCCAAGAGTCCGTTCACCGCTATGCATTGCTCCGAAGTGTCCCTTTTTTTGCAAAAACTAAACACGCTTGCTTTTCTTTTTAACTATTCGGTAATAACAATCCCCGCTCGATTCGCTAGCTTTAGAAAGCGTTTTTTCATTTACCATAATTTTTACCTATGCTCAAAAAGATTTGTTTGGGGCTGGCGCTGATTTTCACAAGCCACTTTGCGCAAGCCCAGGAAGGAAAAATAGACTCCACCGCTGTCATGATCTTGGACAAGATGAGCGGCTTGTTTGGCGAGCTGAAGTCGGTAGGGTTCAGCACAGACGTAGCCAAGGACGTCGTTTACTCCGAAGACTTCTTCATCAAGGAATTTGGCTCCAGCAAAGCCCGCTTTCTCGGTCCGGACAAGTTTTCGGTGCGGGTGTCCGGCGAGGAAAAAGACGACCTATACAGCTACAACGGCTCGCAGGTCGTGTATTATTCCTTTGCCAACAACCTGTATGCGGTCGCTGACGCCCCCAACAACCTGATCGAAACCATCGCCTGGCTGTACGACGACTTTGGCGTGGAGATGACCTTGGCGGATCTTTTCTACCCATCTTTTTCCAAAGACTTTGTCGAAGAGATGGACCATGTCGAGTTTTTGGGAGTCACCCACATCGACGGCACTCGCGCCTTCCATATCGGCGCAGCCAATGCCAACGCCACTTTTCAGCTCTGGATCTCCGACGACGGCTATTTCCTACCCCGCAAGGTGCTGATCACCTACTTGGATGGCCCCTACTCCCACCAACACGAAACCGACTTCTACGACTGGGAGCTCAATCGCGAGTATCCTTCTTCCATTTTTGAATTTTTGCCTCCTCCCAGTGCCCGACAGATCACTTGGATAAAAAAGGACTGAACATTTTAAGCTAAGCCTATGAAAACGAACAAGACCAAACTCGCAATATTGATGATGGGAATCATGGCAATGCTGATCCTGCCGGACTTTGCCTCAGCGCAGCGCATGCACGGTGCCGCTTCAGGACGAGGTGGAGCCAGACCCACCACTACCCGCAGCGCACCCCAGCGCACCCAGCCCCCCTCCCGTACGCCGAGCCGTGCTACCTCAAGACCGGCCACCAGCTCCCGGCCTCAGACCTCCACCAGACCCGCCAATTCCAGTTCCCGAGCCACCGTCAACGGGGGCTCCAGCAGGGTGACTTCCAAACCGGCCAACAACAGCAAGGTGGCCAGTGTCAAGGACAACAAAGTCGGCAGCAACAACGGAAACCGAGTGGGCAACAACTCGGGAAATCGGGTGGGTAACAACACGAATGTGGGAAACCGAGTCAACATCGACAACAGCAGAAACGTCAACATCAATGTAAGAAATACCCGAAATGTGGCCTATCGCCCTCCCTATCGTCCCTACCCCCGCCCCCCGGTGGTTTGGGGAGGGTATGGATTTTCATGCTTCCGTCCTTACTACTATCATCCCTACACGCCTTTCTATTGGGGCCCTGCTTGGCACCCATGGGGATTCTTCGTGGCAACCCTGGCGGTCACCGCGATCGTCGTCAGCGTCGAAAACCAGAAATACCACTACGATGAGGGAGTCTTTTACACCGAATCGGATGGTGGATACGTGGCAGTGGAAGCCCCACAAGGCGCCACGGTAAAGGTCATCCCCAGCGACGCACAGACGGTGGAGGTCAGCCCTACCGTAAACAACTACTACTATGGAGGGACTTTCTACGAGAAAGAAAACGGTGAATACACGGTAGTCCCTCCTCCGGCGGGGGCGGTGGTGGACAATCTGCCCGAGGGTGCCGAAGAAGTAAAAGTTGGCGACCAGACCTACGTGAAATATGGCGACACCTACTACTTGCCAGTCCAAGTCGATGGCAAAAATGCCTATGAAATAGCGCAGGTAGAGGAAGTCGAGCAATAGAGACTTCTACTTTCAGCTGACAATTCCAACCAGTCATCTTTATCATGGGAAACGAAAAACCAAAGTATTTGGCATCGGAACGCGTCTATGAATATCTGTTGCTGACCACCCCCAACGAGACAGTTGGCCGTTTCGCTTGGAACCTAAAGCGATTGTTTACTAAGAACTACCGTTGCCTCCAGGCGGACATGCTTTCTCCCCACATCACCGTTGGCACTTTTTTGCTTCGTAAAAAACTGGAATCAAAAATTGTCGATAAGCTAAGGGAATTTGCGATGACTGTCACACCCTTTACAGCTGAGTTTGATGGTTTCGGAAGTTTCCCGAAGAAAGTAGTATTTCTCGATATCGCCAACAAAGAACCTTTCCATGAGCTGTCAAAGGGTTCGAGGGACTCATCGAGCCGCTTCAATAACGACAACTCCCATTTTTCATTCAATGCTCACCTGACAATCGCGAGATCTATGAACGCCGAGCAATTTGAAAATGCTTGGCGAGACTGGAAGGACAAAGCATTCAAAGCTTCCTCCGACGTCAATGAAATGTTACTACTACGTAGACCTTTTCATCATGAACAGAGAAACCGTTTTGAAAAAGTCACAACTTTTGTTTTTCGAGGAAAAAAGGGAACTGGGGGACAACTGAAACTTGATTTCTGAGAAAAGCTGTCGATTTCACCAAGTGTCCCAAGACAGCAAAAGCGGTCTAGCGACCGCTTTTGCTGTTTCCTTTAGTTTGGCTATTTGCTAGACACCTGAAACTGGCCATCGTCCGCCCGGCATCATTCCTCACCGCCTTTCATTCCATGCTTTTGCTGGCCTCAGAAATTGCCAAGACACAAGCCCGCCCCCGCCCCAAATGGTACAAATCAGAAAAATCAGTCCCTATGACAACAGGGGACATCCTCGCCCAATTCAGGGCTATAAACTGGGCTCACAACTCAAAAATCAATTTCTCCGACGTCGTCAACATCCAGATTTTGAATTTCAGCTTTCAGCCTTCACTTTTTGCTTTCTGCCACCGCATGGTGCGCAGCTCTCGCTGCAAAGGCCATGTAGGTCAGGGAAGGGTTTTGCGTAGAAGTGGAGGTCATAGAAGCTCCATCCGTCACGTACACGTTGGGTACGGCGTGGAGCTGGTGATTGGCATTCAAAAGTGAGGTCTTGGGGTCTCTGCCCATGCGCACGCCTCCCATCTCGTGGATATCGAGGCCTGGGATTCTATGGTCGTCATTGACCCGGATATTGGTGATCCCGGCCTTTTCAAACATCTCAGACATCTGCTCCTGGTAGTCCTTGATCATCTTCTCGTCATTGTCGTCGTAGTCCACGCTAACTTTGAGCAGCGGCATGCCCCATTCGTCTTTTTGGCTCATGTCGAGCGCGACGTAGTTGCTTTCCTTGGGGATAGTTTCGCCCATCATGTGCGAACCCACGTGCCAAGGGCCATATTGGTCTGGATTGAGCAGGCTGTTTTTGAGCTCCATGCCGATTCCGTCTTGGCTTGACCTGACTCCTCGGCTGGCGGAGAAGCCCGCCGCATAGCCGCGCAGGAAGTCGGTCTCCTGCTTGTACACGTTTCGGAATCTGGGGAAATAGCCGCTGGTCGGACGCCCGCCCGAAGTGGTGTATTCGCTGTGTCCTTCCCAAGTCCCGGACACTTGTGCGCGGTAGTTGTGGAAAGCGACGTACTTGCCAAGTAGGCCGTTGTCGTTGCCTAGGCCATTGGGAAAGCGGTTGGAGGTGGAGTTGAGCAGAACCAGGTTGGAGTTTAGGGCGGCGGCGTTTAGGAAAATCACATCCGCGTAAAACTCCTCGGTCTCCTTGGTCAGGCGATCCACCACGCGAACGCCGGTCGCCTTGCCTTTTTCCTCGTCATAGATGATCGAGTGCACCACCGAGTCCGGTCTCAGGGTCAGGTTTCCGGTCTTCAAGGCCCAGGGGATGGTTGAAGAGTTGGCGCTGAAGTAGCCCCCAAAGGGACAGCCCCGCTGGCAGAGGTTTCGGTTTTGGCAAAGCGTTCTGCCTTGTTGGGCGTAATATTCCGCATTGCCGTGGATGTGCGCGCAGCGGGCAGAGATCATGTGGCGGGTACCGCCGTAGTTTTTTTTCAGCTGCTCCGCAAAGTGTTTTTCCACGATGTTGAGCTCATATCCGGGAAGGAACTCCCCGTCCGGCAGTACGTCTATGCCGTCCTTGAAACCGGAGACTCCGGCAAATTTCTCGACATAGCTGTACCACTTTTCGATGTCCTTGTACCTGATCGGCCAGTCCACGGCAAATCCGTCTCTGGCCGGCCCTTCGAAGTCAAAGTCGGACCAGCGCTGCACTTGGCGCGCCCACAGCAGGGATTTTCCTCCTACCTGATAGCCACGGATCCAGTCAAAAGGCTTCTCCTGCACGTAGGGATGCTCTTTGTCTTTCACAAAAAAATGCATCGCATCCTCGCGAAAGGCATAGCAGCGGCTGACCACGGGGTTTTCCTCCTTGATCTTCTCGGGGATCTGTCCACGGTGCTCAAATTCGTAAGGAAGCATGGTCGTGGTCGGATAGTCCTTGCCATGCTCGACATTGCGGCCACGCTCCAGCATCAGGGTTTTTACACCCAGCTCGCTCAGCTCTTTGGCTGCCCAGCTTCCGCTGATCCCCGACCCGATGACAATAGCCTGATAGGTTCGTTCCTGTTTGTTGCGGATATTCAGATTAGCCATTTACTCTTGGTTTTTGGAGGTCGGAGATGAGAACTGCTCCATTGTATTCACCGGGAATGAGGGAATAGGGGATGACTTCGGTTTGGATGTATTCGGAGGCCATGTAGCCTTGGATGGTCAGTCTTTTGGTGGAATTGAGGAAATAGGCCACGGCGGCTTTCTTTTTCCCCTCCTCGGTATCGTCCCCTTCCAGCTTGGTCGCCGCGAGGATGGCCTCTTCTTTTTCCTTGGTAGAAAGCTCCTCAAACTTCTTCCCGGTGGCTGCTTTCACCTGTTCGGGGAAGGCGGCGAGACCTGCGGAAAATTTCTCCTGGTTTTCCTGGGTAAAACAATCGTCTACCATGACCAGGATAAAATCAGGCACCTCCAAATCGAGGGCTCCCTTGATCTCCCCAGCCGGGATGATGGTGTCGGAGATCAAGCCCAAAAGCGTCTTTTGGGAGGCGGTGACTTTGAGATTGTCGTACGCGGCGAGGATGTCCTCTTTGCTGAAATCACAGGAAGGAATCAGTACAAGTCCTCCCGAGATCAAAGCCAGATGCCGCAGGGCGATGCGTCTGTTCATAGGTTGATTGTTTGGGCTCTAGGCAAATTGAGCCGAGAAAGTAGCCAATTTGCCCAGAATCCACAAAATTGTTTTCAGTATTAGCGGGTGATCACGCCGAATTCCCCCACGGTGGCCTTGTTGCCGTCGGTGGTTTTCAGGGATTTCAGGCGCACGTAGCGGGCAGGCACCTTATCGAAGCGCACATATTGCTCGATGGGGCTGGCCGCGATGTTGGAGAATTCGCCCCGGGCGACTTCCTTCCAAGAGCTGCCGTTTTCGCTCACCTCCACGGTGTAGTCCGCGATGAATCCACTCGGATAGCGCGCCTGCATGGGGAAGTAGGAGATGCCGCTCAGTGCTGCAGTTGTGCCCAAGTCAACCTGGAAGACGTCGTTTTCAGTCGTGTAGTAGGAGTGGATGTTTTCGTCGATGGCGCGGCCGGAGCGTTCGTCCGAGCTAGCCACTTTCCATCCGGCTTTTGGCAGGTCAAAATCCACACGGGCGACCTCGGAGACATTCCTGGTTTTTGGATCTACCGCAATCGCCTGGACAGTCTGGGCAGAAAGCACGTCAAAATCCCCGGAATAGGCGTTTTTGCCCTTTTCGGGGGCCGAGCCATCCGTGGTGTAGTAGATTTCCAGATCCGACTCGGCAGCGGCAATGCTGACCTTGCCTGCCGGAGTTCTTTCGATTTTGGGAGGAAAAAGCAGGGCTGGAGCCGAATAAACCCCGATTTCGGAGATTACTGGAATGTCTTTGGCATCAAGGAAATTCACCCGGATTTTCTGGGCTTGGGTATCGTCAAATCTCAGGATGCGCTTGTAGCCGATCGTGGTGCCTTCGGCGATTTTTTCCCAGCTGCCATTGGCTTCTTTTTCCAGGGAAAAAGACTTCACACGCTGTCCCAAGTTCACATACTCTTGGAGCAGAAGGCGGTTGAAGGAGACTTCCTTTCCAAAGTCGATCTCCACGGACGCCTGCACCTGTCCGTCTGCCGTGGTCCAGTAGGTGTCAAAGTCACCGTCGTTGAGGTTTTTTGCCTCATAGCCATAGCCGCGATCCGCGCTTGCTTGCAGCTTCGCGTCTTTGGCCAGGTTTACCGCAAAATCTTCCTTCACTTTGGCAGCCATCTTCAGGATAGCCTCCTCGTCTTTCTCGTGGATCAGACCTCGAGTATCGACCGGGAAATTGATCAGCAGCGAGCTGTTTTGGCCGATGCTATGGTAATAGATCTCCATCAGATCCGGCAGGGAGCGCACTTTGTGGTCTTCGTATTGGTGGTAGTACCATCCCGGACGGATACTCACGTCAGACTCGGCAGGCACCCAGTGGGTTCCGTTTTCCTGCCCGCCTGCCCATTTCTCAAAACCGGGCATTCCGGCGTAGACGGAGTCCCGCATCAGGTTGGACCAGGTGGTCTCGTAGGCAAAGCCGTGCTCGTTGCCCACCCATCGCACGTCCGGACCCGCATCACTGAACATCATCGCGTTGGGCTGCAGCTCACGCACCAGGGCATGCATGGTCGGCCAGTCGTAGTAGGTTCGCTTCTCCACTTTTCGCTCCTCGTTGGCGCCGCCGTACCAGCCGTCACCGCCATTCGCTCCGTCAAACCACACCTCGTAGATCTCCCCGTAATTGGTCAGGAGCTCGGTGAGCTGGTTTTTCATGTAAGTGACATATTCCGGCTTGCCGTAGTCGGGATGGTTGCGGTCCCATGGGGAATAATAGATGCCCACCTTCAGGCCGTATTCCCTACAGGCATCCACGAATTCGCGGATCAAATCGCCTTTTCCATCACGCCATGGGCTATTTTTTACAGAGTGCTCGGTATAGGCCGAGGGCCAAAGCACAAAACCGTCGTGGTGCTTGGCAGTGATGATCAGGCCCTTCATGCCTGCTTCTTTGGCCACGCGGGCCCACTGTCTGGCGTCCAGCTCGGTAGGATTAAACTGCTCTGGCTTTTCGTCCCCAAATCCCCACTCCCGATCGGAGAAGGTATTCATGTTGAAATGGACAAAACCGTAAAACTGCATCTCCTGCCAAGCGATCTGGCGCTCGTGTGGCACCGGCAAAACCGGGGCAGGGGGAGCGGCTTTTTCTTGACAGTAGCTTAATCCAAGGGCTAAAAATGGCCAGACGTACTTTTTCATAGGGTAGTATTTGGGCGAAAACCTACCGATTTTAAGCGGGATTATAAAGAAAAAATTACAGGAAGTACCTGAGTGTTATTAGAAATAATAGGTTATTGGTTATTGAAAATTGATCAATGTCTATTGATAATTGGTTTGACGGAAGTGTAGGTTGGCTTTAAAAGTGCCGGTGGAATTTTCCAATCTTCAAGTTTTCCACTTTTTCAATCCAACTGCTCAAACACAAAAATCCCTTTCTTGTTGGCGATCACCACGTCCAAAAGCCCATCTCCGTTGATGTCCTCGGCGACCACGTTGAGGCCGACTCCGGAATCGTCGTCGATCTGGTGGGCTAGCCACTGGGGTTCCTTTCCTGCGACATACTCAAACCAGTAGAGATAGGCGGGCTCCAGAGCACCCGTGCCCTCCCGCATGTGGGCATAGTAGCGCTTGCCGGTGACAAAGTCCTTTTGCCCATCCCCGTTTACGTCTTCAAAGGCCACCGCATGGGTCTCGGACATTTCCTCCGTGAGGATGTGTCGGACAAAGTTTTGGCTGCTTCCATCCCCTTTGTTTTCATACCACCAAATGCCCCGCTCATGGGCCGAAGCCGCGAAGACATCGGCAAATCCGTCTTGGTTGAAGTCCGCGGCATACATGTGCGAAGCTGGTTCCCCAAGATTGGAAGGATGCCAGTTCCAGTGGGGCTGGGTGGGATCGCCGGGATTTTCCCACCAGCCCTCACGCACGATCACGTCCGGCTTCCCATCGCCGCTGAGGTCGGAATAGCCCAAGCCGTGGGAAAAGTTTTCCGAACCGGGCGTACCCGGAAGGCTGATGGTGTACTTTTTCCAAATCAAGTCGCCTGCATCGGTCGGAGCTTTCAGCCAGATCATCTGCTTGTTGGCCACGTCCCCGCAGAGGATGTCCTTTCGACCGTCCCCGTCCATGTCGATGAAGTTGGGCGACTCGTTGCCCACGGTTTCGTGGATCATGTGAACCGGCCAATGTTGATCTTTCCCTTTTGGGTTCTCATGCCAATAGACCGCTTTGCCCGGGAAATCCACCCGAATCAAATCCACCCAACCGTCATGATTGACATCCAAGGCAAAGTTCAGCATGGAGTTGCTCCATTCCTTCTCGGGGACGTAGCGTTTGGGTTCGTAGATCTCATGCCTGGTCCAGCTAGGTGCCTCAAACCAAAAAGGCCCCGCCATCACGTCGATCTTACCGTCTTGGTTTACATCGCCGACCGCCACACCCTCGGTGACGAAGTGGTCGAAAAGTACAGTCTTTTTGAAGGGAATGTCGCCGCTTTTGTCCCGGTCGGCCATGAGCTGGGCATCGCAGCCGAGGGTGAGCAAGAGCGCTGGCGCAAAAAACAGAACGTATCGAAGGCGGTTCATGGCTTTTGGGTAAGTGGTATTTGGTATGTAGTATTTGGAGACGTCTGTGCTTGTACTGATCTAAAAAAACGCCGTCGCTCTGTCCCTTTGCAAAAAGTATTTTTTTAATTCGTTTTTTCCAAGGAATCAAGGGGATAGCTTTTCGACAACTTCTGTATGTCGAAGCTTTTGGCTAAAACCCGAATCGTACCGCCAAAAAATATTCGAGCCATTTTCTCTGGCTTTCGTCTTAATTTCCCACATGAAAAAAGCCCTATTCCTATTGTTCTTTTTGGCTAGCCTCGGCCTACAGGCGCAAATCCAAGTCCGCGTGACCGACAAGTCCACAGGCGTTCCTTTGGAAAACGTGCGGGTGAAGGTGGCGAATCTTCCCCTACAGCGGACCAACGCTTCCGGTACTCTGGCTTTCCCTGGCAACGCGCTGAGGATTTCCTTTGCGCTGGAAGGATACGAGTCCTTTGAGCGGCTTTTTGAAGCAGGTGAGCATGAGGTGCGATTGGAGCCCATGGTGATGAATCTGGGCTCGGTGACGGTGACAGCCTTCGAGTCGGAGCGTCCCCTGCTGGAGCAATCGGCGGCGGTAGTGCAGCTTACCGAACGTGATTTTAGCAGGTTCAATGAAAACTCGCCGGTCAATGCCTTCAACCAAAAATCCGGCGTCCGTATCGAGGAACGAGCTCCGGCAAGCTATCGGGTCTCGATCCGGGGCAGTTCCTTGCGCTCGCCTTTTGGGGTGCGGAATGTCAAAGTCTATTGGAATGAGGTGCCTTTCACCGCGCCGGATGGGACTACGGCTTTAAATCTTCTCGATTTGTCCAATATCCGTAGCTCTGAAGTGGTCAAAGGCCCCTCCGGGAGTATCTATGGCGCGGGAAATGGCGGTGCGATCTCTCTTTTCAGCCAGCCCAGCTTGGTTGGCAATCGCGTCTCCACGGACTTTTTGGCCGGAGATTTCGGACTTTCTCGGTTTCGGGTAGGGATTTCCCAGCAAGTGGGAGAAGGTGGGATAGAGGCTTCGGTTGTGTCCCAAAAGTCCGACGGGTATCGCGAGCACTCCGCCGTGGACCGCCAAGTATTCCAGTTGGGCGGCTTCTTTCCGGTGTCGGAAAAACAGGAAATCCGCACGCAATTACTGGTTTCTGATCTCGACTATCAGATCCCCGGAGCGCTGAATGCCGATCAGTTGGCGGCCGATCCAACCCAGGCCCGTCCGGGTTCGGTAGCGCAAAACAGCTCCATTTCCCAGCAGGCGGTCTTGTTTTCGCTGGGACATTTATACCGTTTTTCGGAGAAAACCAGCAACACGACTACGCTTTACCTGAATACGAACGACTTTGAAAACCCCTTTATTCTGGACTACAAGAAGGAATTGGGATTCGGATACGGGCTTCGCACGAAGTTCGTCCACGACGGAAAGCTGGCGGGAAAGACGCTGCGCCTCGTGGTTGGCGGTGAATACCAAAACAGCCTGACGGATGCGCAGAACTTTGGAAACCGCTCCGGCGTGGCCGATACGGTCCGCTTTGCAGACAAGCTGCGCGCGTATCAGGGATTCCTCTTCCAGCAAGCGGAGTGGGATCTGACAGAGGCCTTGCTTTTCACACTTGGGCTGAGCGAAAACTTCTCCGGCTATGAAATCGACCGACAGATCAATGCTTCCGGGGGCGCGACGGGTGTCCAAAGCCGCGATTTTGATCCCGTGGTAGTGCCTAGAGTGGCGCTGAACTATCGCCTGAATCAATTCAGTTCAGTCTATGCCTCGGTCAGCGGAGGCTTTTCCCCTCCCACCATAGACGAGATCCGCACCAACGAGGGCAGCGTCAACTTGGATCTGGAAGCGGAAAAAGGCACCAACTTCGAACTGGGCTATAGACTTGGACGGGAGAAAATCAACATCGAGCTGATTGCCTACTATCTCCAACTCGACCAGACCATCACCACCTATACCAATGAAAACGGGGTGGTGCTTTTCAGAAATGCCGGCTCGACCGACCAAAAGGGCATCGAAGCTTCTTTGGACTATGCCCTACTGAGAAATGCCGGTGGATTTGTCAAGGACCTGCTGATCGGAACCGCCTACACCGGGCAGTTTTTCACTTTCAAGGACTACCAAAAACAGGACAATGACTTCTCTGGCAATGACCTGACCGGCGTGCCGCCCAACAACCTGGTGAGCCGGATCGACCTGCGTACCCGGCCTGGGATCTACCTCAATCTGACCCATCAGTTTACCGACGAAATCCCACTCAACGATGCCAATACGGTCTATCAGGACGCATACAACTTGGTCAATCTACGGTTTGGCTGGGTGAAAAGCCTGGGCGATTGGGATCTGGAGCTCTTTGCCGGGGTGGACAACCTGCTGGACGAAAGCTATTCCCTGGGCAATGACCTCAACGCATTCGGAGGGAGATATTATCAGCCTGCACCGACGAGGAACTGGTATGGGGGAGTGAAGCTGGGGTGGAATTATTGAGAGTAAGACTTTAGACGCTAGACTTAAGATCTGAGACAGTGGATTTGCTACAAATTGGAAGAAAGCCAGGATTGGAAACTGCCCTAGGAAAAATCATTTGGACGAAATATTCGTAAATTCCCCCATGGACTATTCAACATATATCGCCATAGATCCAAATGTTCGTTTTGGAAAACCCTATCTAGTCGGTACTAGGATCACTGTTTCGGATGTCCTAGGCTGGATGGCTTCGGGAATGAGGTTGGAGGAAATATTGGAAGATTTTCCCGAACTGAGCTCTGAACAAATCCGAGCCTGTCTGGCCTACGCTGCTGACAGGGAGCAGAAGTTGAAATATGCTTAGTCAGCCCTATGCCCTTACTTTTTGACCAAAATATTTCCTATCGGATTCTAAAGGAGATTTCTGCTGATTTCCCAGATTGCAAGCAGGTCAGGGAAGTCGGATTGGAAGGGAAAACGGATCGAGAGATTTGGAGTTGGGCAAAACAAGCCGGATTCGCTATAGTAACATTTGACTCTGACTTCGCCGACCTTTCTGTACTACTCAATTCTCCCCCGAAAATAATATGGCTCCGACTGGGTAACACGTCGACCAAGAACATCGCCCAAACCTTGCTTTCGAGGAAAAGCGAAATCCGTGACTTTTTATCCCATGAGCAAGAAGCGATTCTAAAAATCGAATCCGGTTTTTAGTGCCTTGACGAACTTACAGCTCCTAAATTCAATTGAACGATTAAAATACACCAAGAATAGATCATGCAAAGACCCGATTTCAGCATCGAAGAAGTAAACAAAATCATCCGCGGACGCCGCTCGCTTTTTGCCGCACAGTTTAAGGAAAACGATCCCGTAGCCGACTCCATCATCGAGGAAATCCTCGAAAACGCCAACTGGGCGCCTACCCACAAGCTGACCCAGCCTTGGAGATTCATCGTCTATACCGGCGCGGGATTGAAGAAATTCGCCGACTATCAGGCGGAACTGTACAAGCACAGAGCGGAGAAAAACGGCACCAACTTCATCGAGGCGACCTATCAAAAGTTTAAGGAAATGCCGCTGAAGTCTTCGCACATCATCGCGATCTTGATGAAGCGCACCGAAGGATCCGGCATTCCGGTAATGGAGGAGATCGCAGCGACAGCCATGGCGGTTCAGAATATGTACCTGACTGCGTGCGCGCATGGCCTGGCTTGCTACTGGGGAACCGGCGGGCCAACCTTCTGGCCAGAGGCTAGAGAAGATTTCGGCCTGGAAGGCGAGGATATGCTGATGGGCTTTTTCTACGTGGCCAAACCCGCTTCCGACAACTGGCCGGAAGGCAAAAGAGAATCACTGGCTGAAAAAGTAGGCTGGGTGAGGGAGTAGAAATAGTAATTGAGTTATAAGTTATTGGAAAGGAAGGCGAAGGTCTTCCTTTTTTTAATTGCTTTAAATTGACAGAGCTGGCGAATTCACTCTAGTTGTTTTGGTAATTTGAAATTTTTCTGAATCCCTAAAGTAACTACATCTAGTATGCACCTTAGTCATAAACTCTAACTTGCCAATTGACTATTTTTTTTTATTACTTTTCATATAAAATCGCATTATGAATCTATTTCTTAGCTGGTCAAAAGATCGTAGTCAAGCTGTTGCTGAAGCATTCCACGAGTGGATTCAATGCGTCAATCAAAAAATAATTCCTTTTTTTTCTCCAAAAGATTTGTCTGGCGGCATTGTTTGGATTAACGAATTAAATACCCAGTTGGCAAAAACCAATGCAGGGATTATTTTCCTCACTCCTGAAAATCAACATGAACCATGGATTCAGTTTGAAGCTGGAGCACTAGCAAAAGGATTTTCCGCAAACCGAGTTTTCGTGCTGTTGATCGACTTGGAACCACATCAGGTTGAGGGACCTCTTTCAAATTTTAACCTTTCAAAATCTGACGAGGATGGAATTAAAAAATTAATCTTAAATCTCAATGACCTTCTCGAGGAGAACAAGGTTAGTCATCATATTTTAAACAAGGTGGTTGATAAATACTACCCCGATCTCCAGCTAACAATTAACAATACTATCGCAAAAAGGCCAATTAAAGAGGAAACCGCTAAAAGATCTTCGGCTGACATTCAAAACGAAATGTTAACTATATTAAGAAGCCTCTCAAATAGAGTCGCATCTTTGGAAAAAAGAACTGGAGAAGAAAAACTAGTGTCTGACTACAATTCAGCCATTCTTGCTGACCTTGCGAAAAATGAAAACGCAAAAAAGCTCAGTCGATTTTATGATATTATTCGTGAAAATCGCAAGACTTTAAATTCAAATTTGTCATTTCAAGAAGATGATGGGTCTAGTTCATCTGGCGGGATTTAATTATAACCGCCTTTTTCAATTGTTGTACCCGACTCTAAAAATACGAAAACTGAATTTTGAAGACTTCGACTCCGCTCAGTCTGACACCATCCGACACCAATTTTCCAATTTTCAAATCTTCCAATTTTTCAATCGTTACACCTCTTCCCCCACCCAAAAAAGCTCAGCTCCCTTGATCTCGGTGATGCCTTCGGGCACTTCCACCTGGGTCAGGTAGAAAAGCGGCAGAAAGAGTTTGCCGTCTGAGTTGGCGACCTCCAGTGGCATGCCTTCCCGCCCAAGAATCCGGATGGTCGAGGCTACAAACCACTTTTTGAAATCCCTAGTCTTGACCGGGTAGTACTTCCAGCCCTCGTCCAAGACGGTCAACTCCAAGAACTCCAATTCGGCAGTCAAGCTGTCGAGCTTGGAATGGTCGAAACCCACCAGATGCGCTCCCCGATGCTGGGAGGCCAGCAGGTATTGCAGGCCTTCGTGGAGGAAATTGGCCGGGCTTGCGGTCAGAAAACGAACGGGATATTGCTCTTGCAGCAGCTGGATATTGTCTTTTTGGAAGCTCTCTTCGGCCAGAATCACGTCGACTTTGATCCCCCAGCTCAGCACGGTATCCAGGCAATCCTGCCACACCAGTACCGTCGGCACCCACTCCAGCAGCGGCGAAACCGAATCAAAAGCCAGTCCCTCGGTGCTCAGGATAAAGACGGCGGGCTCCTGCTGTTCCTTGACAAAATGATGGCTAGACATCAGCTCCAGAGTTTTTGGTAGAAGTTGAACACGTTTTCGAAGGCCAGTTTGCGAAGCTGGGCCTCTGACAGGCTCGTGGCCAAATACTCCAGAATATCGGGGTATTTGCTGGAATTTTCCGCCAGGGGAAAGTAAAAAGGATGGCGGCTCTTGTCCGGAAAGTCCTGGGTGTAGAAGAAATCGGCGCCAAAGCAGATCGCGTTTTCTCCCAGCTTTTGGCCAAAAAGCAAATGTTCATAAAGCCGTTCCGGCACCTCTGGGTCCAGGAAGTTTCGAAGGAAATTCACCCCAATGATGCCTCCACGGCGGACGATTTCTTGGGCAAACTCGTCGCTGAGATTGCGCTTGTGATCCCAGATCGAGCGGAAATTGGAGTGGCTGGCGATCACGGGAATCTCCAGCGAGTTTTGGTCGATGTGGGCCAAAATGCCTTCGGCCAAAAAATCCGACGTATGGGAAAGGTCGATGGGAATCCGCTTGCCGGCCATATAGTCGAGGATTTTTCTTCCGTCGTCTTTCAGGCCGATCCCCTCCGTATAGTTGCCTCCGCCAAAGCGGTTTTCGGTATGGTGGGTCAGGCTGACATACGCCAGCTGCCCGACAGTGTCTACAATCGCGTCAAACTGGGAGTAGATGGCTTTCCAGTCGGCAGTTTCATCGCCGAATCCCGCGGCATTTTCCACGGAGGCGATGATACCGAGGGATTCCCGGGCTTCGGCATTTTGGATGTATTCCGAGTCAAAACGCGTGACGGTTTCGGCTTCTTTGCGCAGCAAATCTGCAAAAATCCCCGCCTGCCTGCTGGCCATCTCCATGCTGCCGGGCTTCACATCGGTGTAGATCGCCGTCACCTGCATTTTCACGCCCCCGCTTTTCATCCAGGGAAAAGCGCAGGCGATCTGCTCGGGGTCAAAAGGATTGGCACCGGGGATTTTTGCCATAAAAGACAAGAGATCGCAGTGCATATCGGCTATGGGGTAGGTCATGGATGCGGGGGATTTTCGGACAAAATAAGGCAAAATGGAGTTACGAGCTAGGATTTTTGATTGACGAACTTACTGCAGTGTCAAGGGAAACCGAGGCCGAGTTTTTCGCTTCAATGTTTATCTTTGGCACAAATCCCTTTTCAAACCTAAACATACCATGGCCGTAGCAAAACCCTTCAATTTCAAACAGTGGATTGATGACAACCGCCACCTCCTCAAGCCGCCCGTCGGCAACCAGCAGGTGTACAAAGGCAACGGCGACTTCATCGTCATGGTCGTGGGCGGGCCCAATAGCCGCAAGGACTACCACTACGACGAAAGCGAGGAGTTTTTCTATCAGTTGGAAGGCGACATCGTCTTGAAAATCATCGAGGACGGCAAGCCCAAGGACATCGAGATCAAGGAGGGAGAGATCTTCCTTCTTCCTGCCAAAGTGCCCCACTCGCCACGCCGCCCGGCTAACACCGTTGGCCTGGTGATCGAGCGATACCGCCAAGCCGGAGAGCTGGACGGCTTTATCTGGCACTGCGAAAACTGCGGGGAAAAGCTCCACGAGGAATACGTCGAGCTCACCGATATCGTCACCCAGCTTCCTCCGATCATGGATCGCTTCTGGTCAAACGATGCGTTGCGAACCTGCAAAGCCTGCGGGACTTATATGGAAAAGTAAGGGTTGAAAAGTGGCAAAGTTTAAAAGTTGCAAAGTTGACATCGTCGAAGCGAAGCACTTTACAACCTTGCCACTTTGCCACTTTACAACTTGATTCAACCACCTATGAGTTTTCTTCCCTACCAATTTTCAGAGCACTTTGCCCAACAGCTGGACGCCCAAGACCCCTTGGCATCCTTCCGATCCCGATTCCATTTCCCAAAGGTCAATGGCAAAGCGGCCATCTACTTCTGTGGCAACTCGCTCGGCATACAGCCCAAATCGGTCAAAGACCACCTGGAGCGGGAGCTGAACAATTGGGCGGATCTGGCGGTGGACGGGCATTTTCATGGGGAGGACGCTTGGTATCACGTGCGTAAAAAATCCAAGCCAGCCCTGGCCGAAATCGTCGGTGCCCACGAGCACGAGGTAGTGGCGATGAACCACCTTTCGGTCAATCTCCACCTGCTGATGGTCTCTTTTTACCGCCCTACCAAAGAGCGGTACAAGATCATCGTGGAGGCGGGAGCCTTCCCTTCAGATCAATACATGCTGGAGTCGCAGATCAAGTTTCACGGCCTGGATCCGGCAGATGCGCTGGTGGAATTGACCCCAAGACCGGGAGAGCACACGCTTCGCACGGAGGACATTCTTACAGAGATCAAAAAGCAAGGAGACAAGCTGGCTATGGTCAATATGGCGGGCCTCCAATATTACACCGGGCAGCTTTTTGACATGCAGGCGATCACCGCTGCGGCGCATGAGGTCGGCGCGGTGGCAGGTTTTGACCTCGCCCATGCCGCCGGAAATGCCGTTCTGAAGCTCCACGACTGGGATGTGGACTTTGCCACCTGGTGTAGCTACAAGTACCTCAACTCCGGCCCGGGCAATATTTCGGGCATTTTCGTGCACGAGCGCTATGCCGAGCGTCCCGATCTGCCGCGCTTTGCAGGCTGGTGGGGACACGACGAAGACGAACGCTTCAAGATGGAAAAAGGCTTCGTGCCCATGTTTGGCGCCGACGGCTGGCAGCTGGCCAACAACAACGTGCTGGCACTGGCGGCACATCAGGCTTCCCTGGATATTTTCCAAGAAGCCGGGATGGAAAACCTCCGGGCAAAAAGCGAAAAGCTCACGGGATACCTCGAATTCTTGATCCGTGAAATCAGCGGAGAATCAGGCGTTTTGGAAATTATTACCCCAAAAAATCCCGCAGAAAGAGGCTGTCAGTTATCTTTGCTGATTCATCGGGGCGGTAAAGCCGTGTTCGATGAGTTTTATAAACATGGAGTGGTAGGCGACTGGAGAAACCCGAATGTGATCCGTCTGGCTCCCACTCCGCTGTATAACAGCTTCATGGACGTGTTTCGATTTGCACAGATTTTGGAACAATCCTTGGAGAAATTCGCTTGAAAGAAGCGTGGGTAAACTTATCCGATGAAAAAAAACGAAATCACCATCCTGGGTGCCGGCCTGATCGGCAGCCTGATGGCCATATATCTCAAGCGTCAAGGCCTGGACGTCTCCGTCTACGACAAGCGGCCTGACAAGCGCAAAACCCCCTATTCCGAAGCCGGCAGATCCATCAATATGGCCCTCAGCCATAGAGGCTGGAAAAGCTTGGAACAGGTGGGGTTGAAAGACAAAGTCCTTCCCCTGGCAATTCCCATGTATGGGCGCAAGGTCCATGACGAGCATGGCAAGACGACCTTTATCCCCTATGGCAAAGCCAATCAGGCGATCTACTCGATCTCCAGGGGGAAGTTTAACCAAATGCTGGTCGAAGAGGCGGAGAGGCTGGGCGCAACGGTGCACTTTGAGCATAAGTGCCTGGATGTGGATTTTCAAAAAAACGAAATCCTGTTCGAAACTTCTGAAGGGGAAAAATCACTCCAACCCGACGTAGTGATCGGGGCGGACGGCGCCTACTCTGCCCTCCGCATGTCCATGCAAAAGCAGATCCGCTTCAACTACACCCAAGAATACCTCCCCCACGGATATAAGGAACTGACCATACCGGCGACCGCCGAAGGGGAGTTTGCCATGGATCCCAATGCGCTGCATATCTGGCCGCGAGGCAAATTCATGCTCATCGCCCTGCCCAATCCCGACAAGTCCTTTACCTGCACACTCTTCCTTCCTTTTGAAGGCTCCAAGGTGTGTTTCGAAAAAATCCGTGACGAAAAAGACCTCGAAACGATGTTCCGGGCCTATTTCGACGATGCCTACCAGCTGATGCCGGATTTGAAAAAAGAGTTTTTCAAAAACCCAACCGCCGCCCTGATCAATATCGAGTGCTTCCCTTGGGTACAAGGCAACGCCCTTCTCCTTGGCGACGCCTCCCACGCGATGGTGCCGTTTTACGGACAAGGCATGAACTGCGGCTTTGAGGATTGCTACATCCTCAACGGCCTGATCGAGAAACTGGGAACGAACGCTTGGGATTTGGTTTTTGAGAAATTCCAGAAAAAGCGCAAGCCGGATACCGATGCCATCTGCCAGCTGGCCATGGAAAACTTCAAGGAAATGAGGGATTCGGTGGGAGATCCGAAGTTTTTGCTCCGCAAGAAAATCGAAGCCAAACTGCATGAGCTCTATCCCAATGACTGGATCCCGCTCTACACCATGGTCACTTTCTCCGACATGGGCTACGCAGAGGCCTATGCGCAGGGCAAGCTCCAAGAAGCAGTGATGAACAAGGTGATGGCCAATCCCCTGATCACAGAAAACTGGGACAAGCTCGACTACGAGGACATCATCAACCAGATGGAAACAGCAAAAGCGGTCTAATGACCGCTTTTTTCCTATCAATCCGACTCCCTGCCGAGCTCCGCCTGACCTATTTTTTCTCCAGCTCCACCCAAAAAGGGAAGTAACGCTTGCCTCCCACCGTATAGAAAGGCAGCAGATCCCCCTGGCTGGCCCCCCATCGAACGCCCTTCACTTCCATCAACTCGATAGTGCCCGTAGACGGCTCATCGAAAACCAGCGCTTGGGTACCGAGCTCCAGAGTCATCTTTCCGCCAGCAGGCACGGGCTTCACAAACTTGAACCGAATATCGTACACCCCCGCGGCTACCTCCACTCTCCAATAGCCGTAGATGTCCTCCTGATCCCAGATCCCCCGCTCGCCGGAGGCATCATTTCGATTGAGGAAAACGGGATTTTCCACACCATAGCCGATCTGGATAAGCGGAGGATGGAGCAGGTTTTCCTCCTGTGCAAGGACTTCAACAAGTTCATCCATTTCCCCTTTTAGCTCCTTCGCTTTCGAGGGTTTGGTTGCAACGAGATTATGTTCTTCGTAGGGATCGCTGTCCAAGTCATACAGTTCAAAAGCGTCAATTTCAGCATCGTAGGCGGTATTGCCAACCAGCTTCCAGCCGCCCCTTTGCAGGGAAATGTTTTGGTACAGCTCGGGCGACTTCCTGGTCCAGTAGGAAAAGTAGCTTCGCTGGTCAGGGTCTACTTTCCTGTTTTCGATGAGCGGCATCATGCTCTGGCCGTCGATCACACGGTCTTTTGGCTCATCAAATCCGCAGAGATCCGCCAAAGTCGGCAGCACATCCAGGTGTGCAGTAAGGCCAGAGATGTCTCGGTTGCCTTCAAATCCTGCGGGATACTTGATGAAAAAAGGTGCCTTGATCCCGCCTTGGGAAACGCTCCCCTTTCTTCCCTTCAGGCCTGCCACATAGCGTTGCTGCTGCGGCCCGTTGTCGGTCATGAAGATCACGATGGTGTTGTCCTCGATTCCGAGTTCTTTGAGTTTGAAAAAAAGCTTGGCCAAGTTGTCGTCGATGTTTTCCACCATCGCATAGACTTTCCTCGCATCCTCTTTGTCTTTGTCAGACATGGGGTAAAAAGGTCTTCCGTCCCGGCCAAATCCAGCCCCAGGGTCTATGTCCTTGTATTTTTGATAGTATTCCTCGGGTACCTGAAGCGGCGTGTGGGGGGCGTTGAAGGAGAGGTAGGTGAAAAATGGCCTGTCCCTGTTCTTCTCAACAAACTTGATCGCCTCCGACGCAAAGATGTCTGAGCAGTAGCCTTGGTAGCGTTCCTGTCGGTCGTTGTGCCAAAGTACCGGGTCAAAATAGCTACGGTCCCCCTGATAATAGGTCGTGATGTCGCCGACCTGCCCCATCCCTCCGGACAGGTGAATCAGCGACTCATCAAAGCCCTGATCGCTGGGCCGCATGGGATAGTTGTCGCCGAGATGCCACTTCCCAAATATGCCGGTAGCATAGCCCTTGTCCTTCAGGAGCTCCGCGATGGTCACTTCTGAGCTGGCCATCATCGCGCCGCCGTTGTAGGTATCCCGTACGCCGGTGCGGAGGGCATACCTGCCGGTCATCAGACTGGCGCGGGTGGGCGCACAGACAGGCGACACATGGAAATCCACAAAGCGAACACTCTCCGCCGCCAAGGCGTCGATAGTCGGCGTATGGACATGGGGATTGCCATGCGTCCCCAGATCGCCATAGCCTTGGTCATCGGTGATGATGAGGATGACGTTGGGCGATTTGGCTTTCTGCTGTGCAAAAGAGCCAGAGCACATCCAGCAAAAAAATGCCAGAAAAGCGGATAGTCGAAAATTCATGGGAAAAGGCTAGTAAGCCGTGATTATCCCAAAAATATCCATCAAAGCCAAGGAACTTTATGTAAGGGGACAAGACACGGGGTCAACGTCGATCCCGACAGTTTTCTCCGAAAATCAAATACATATATTCATCTTGAAACGTCAATAATTTGACAGGATTCTCCATGGAAAATTCAATTTACATGACTACTTTAGCCCAAGTAGCGAGATTTTTATTGCAGTTTTCTGGATTTCAAATCCCTTTTTATAAACCCAAAAAAAATGGCCAGGCTTTTTGTTTTTGTGTTTCTG
This sequence comes from Algoriphagus oliviformis, assembly GCF_017254915.1. Lineage (GTDB taxonomy): Bacteria > Bacteroidota > Bacteroidia > Cytophagales > Cyclobacteriaceae > Algoriphagus > Algoriphagus oliviformis. The sequence goes on from NZ_JAFKCT010000001.1 coordinate 115,409, forward strand.
TCCCTTCTTTTCTGCCAAAGATCGATGGCACAGGGAGACCATATCTCCATCGGAATCGGTCCTTCAATGGTGTATGTGGACAACAATTCCGGAGTGTATCAGGACTTGAACTTCAAGGTAAAGCCCGCGTTCACCGCGTCTTACAACAAGCAAATGACCGAAAACATCGCCTTAAGGGGCACGTTTGGCGTTCAGCTCCTCAACAGCGGGGAATATGACCTCTCGTTCATCAAAAGGATTTCCAATTGGGGCAAACAGGACCAGGCATTTGACTTCAAAGGAACGGGCTACTTTGTCGATGTGCTTCCGGTATTTACGACCAACCCGAACGCTTTGGGAATGCTGATGTCTACTCTTCAATTTTATGCGGGAATCGGGTTTGGGGGAATGTTCGTGCAGAGGGAACAGAAAACCCTGCTAAACGGCGTGGTAGAAGACGGTGAACTGGTCGAAGGTGACTTTGTCACAACAAACGAAACCAGCTTTTCACCCTATATCCCTTTTAAAACCGGAATAAGCACCAACCTAAGCGGCGATTGGGATTTTGGACTGGAGTTTTCCCTGTTTGTCACCATGAACTCTGAATTGGACGGCAACAACATCAAACACAACCAAATCAACCCAGACATGGCCAGTCAGATACTTTTCAAGGTAAAAAGATACATAGGCCCAGCTTGGTAGGCACATTCCTTTTCAAGGGAGTAAACAGCCCAAGCATGCACTTTTAGCGCCCCCTTAATTCCCCGTCAGCAAACTAGCCGGCGATCGTGGCTATTGGACTCCCACCTTCACCGCTCCAAACATATGGGCGTTGTCGCTCAGCCTCAAGTCCCTACCACTTACGGTCGTGACATTTTTCAGCCTTACCTCCTTGGTCTTCACATAGGGAAATTTTTCCCGGTAAGAGTCATCGACATTTTCTGAATTGAAATTTCCAAAAATCGCAGGCCCAAGGTAATCTTCCGGATGGTTGGAATCGTCTATGCGGAGATTTTCGAAAGTGATGCGCTCTGGCATGTAGCAGGTATAGCCAAAGTCATGCTGGCCGGAATTGTATCCGCTGATCAATGAGGCTGCTACAGGCCGCCCGCCCGAGGGTACAAAGACACAATCCCGAATCACCACTTCTCCCTCCCAGGTACTGCCATAGTCAGACCGGAGGTTGATCAAGCTTCGTCCTCTGATCTCGGAGTTTTCCACGGTAAAGGTCCCACTCCCGATGGCATTGATCCCCATGTGGCCCAGCTTCGAATTGCGTATCGTGGCATTTGCCACCCCCATGTGGGCGTCAAATCGCGAGAACGTGCAGTTGTCAAAGAGCAGGTTTTTGCAATAGTTGGACCCCATGATACCCCAATAGGTGGCGTCGTCGATGTCATTGGTCTGGCTGCAGTTGACAAAAGAGACATTCAAGGCTCTGCCAATCGAGATGTCGTATGTCCCCATGGAGACGGTCGTACCAGCACGTCCGATGGTCTGATAGGTCTTGTGCCCTGTCAGAACGCTGTTTTTCACCGTCACGTCGGTGCAGTTGCTGATATTGACAAATCCCCCGTAGGGCGCGCCATGCTCTCCTTCGCCCGTGATCCGATGCTCCAATCCGTCCACGACCACGTTGGAGCGCTGGATGGAAAGATTCCGGCTGTAGTAGTTGTATTTTGACTCCTCTTGGTTGGCAATGGTAGTGAAGCGACCTCCCTTGACGGTAAGCGTTTCTTCGTCGATCGGAAGCACCCTGATATCCGTAATCTGTTCAAAATCCCAAATGATGGGCGCATTCCCGTCCACATTCCCCTCCCTGTCGACTAGGAAAATATCCGTCTGTGGGGCTCCATTGTTCACATTGGGCCCAAAGCGGATGTACTGTTTGACATGGGCATTGGTCACGGTGATCAAGGATCGCTGGGGCAGCTTGACATCCAGCTTTTCCTGGTTTCTCCTGAGGGAAGTGATCCCCTCCAGTTGATAGGATTGTTGGTCAGATTTGACCAAGAAAACCGGGGCGTTGGTATTCTCCGCTTCCCGGTCATCGATAAGGAAAGAAGCGGTCCCAAAATCCGTGTCCGTCTGGATGATGGCAGTGAGATCCGCCCCTCCGATGTAGTAAGTCGCCCCCTCGTCCGCTTTTACGGGAAGCCTATGCTCATTGGCAAACTCGTGGGCCTGTGCAATCGCCTGTATGTCCTCGCTTTTCCCATCCCCCTTAGCCCCAAAGTCACTGTACCGCACCACGCCGGCAGATTTCAGCTTGGCGATAGTCTCGGGGGAAACGTCTTCAAGCTCTCCCCTGGTCTGACTTTGCACTCGGAGGATGCTAGTGGATAAGAAGAAAAACAGGAACAGGTACTTCATGGGGAAAATGGTTCTGTGTTGGAAAAGATATCAAAACGTAGTCATCTGATGGTTTGGTGAACCCACCAAGCGCTCTTCAGGCTAGTGGCGAAGCTGACAGCAGGAACGATCAAAGGTCAAAAAGCGTCCCGCTCGTCCCGGTCGGCTTGATGTTCAGATGCTTATAGGCAAGTTCGGTGGCCATCCGTCCACGGGAGGTCCGCTTCAGATAGCCCTCTTGGATCAGAAAAGGCTCGTAAACTTCCTCAATCGTCTCGGCTTCCTCTCCGCAGGCCGTAGCAATGGTACCGAGCCCTACTGGCCCGCCTTTAAACTTGTCGATGATGGTCAGCAAAATACGGTTGTCCATCTCGTCCAGTCCATTTTCATCCACATCCAGCGCATTGAGGGCGATCTTGGCTATATCGAGCGTGATCGTACCATTGCCTTTGACTTCGGCAAAGTCCCTCGTCCGGCGCAAGAGCATGTTGGCGATACGGGGCGTGCCGCGGCTTCTGCGGGCAATTTCGTAGGCCGCTATTTCGTCGATGGGAGTCTGCAGAATCCCCGCAGACCGGGAGACGATGTCCGTCAGCAGCTTGGCGTCATAGTATTCGAGTCGGGAATTGATCCCAAACCTGGCCCTCAGCGGGGAGGTCAGCAAACCCGAGCGGGTAGTCGCTCCGATCAGCGTAAAGGGATTGAGGGAAATCTGCACCGAGCGCGCATTGGGACCGCTGTCCAGCATGATGTCTATGCGAAAATCCTCCATGGCGGAATAGAGGTACTCCTCCACAATAGGATTTAGCCTGTGGATCTCGTCGATGAAGAGCACGTCGCCCTCTTCCAGGTTGGTCAGCAAACCTGCAAGGTCGGAAGGCTTGTCCAGCACCGGGCCAGAGGTGATTTTGATCCCGGCTTGCAGCTCGTTGGCTATGATGTTGGACAGGGTGGTTTTTCCCAGTCCGGGAGGGCCGTGGAGCAGGACGTGGTCGAGGGGCTCGTTCCGCTTTTTTGCCGCGTGGACAAAGACCCGGAGGTTTTCGACAATCTTTGCCTGCCCGGTAAAATCCTCAAAACTCAAGGGGCGCAAGGCCCTTTCAAATTCCCGGTCTTTGGGGCTCAGCTGCTCTTCGTCTCCTCTCAGGTAATCTTCTCTCATGGCATATCGGATACGCACAAATATAAACAAAACCACATGCGGAGAACTTTCCGATTTTGCCCTACCTGACAAAAATTGGCCTAAATTCGCCCCCAAATCCTCCCGCAATGAATCCCAACGCCCGGAAAAACATCATCTACTCCCTCGTGCTCTTTGCCATCGTGCTGCTCGTATATGCCTGGAGGACAAGGGAGGAAAGGTCTGCCGAAAAAAGCCCCGAGCCGCATCAGCCCGGGAAGGTCGCCTTTTTCGGGAAAGCGCTGGACGCGGAATACCGGGTCACGTACCTCGACGAGGAAAACCGCATTTTCAAATCCTCCATCGACTCGCTCATCAATGCCTTCAGCCTCAGCGTCTCGATCTCCGAACCGACCTCCGAAGTCAACCGCCTCAACCTTCGAGATACGCTTCTTTCCCCCTCGCCCACCCTGCGAAACATGCTGGCTGAGGCAAACCGCATCCATGACCTCAGTGGCGGCGCGCTCGATCCCACCTCCCGGCCGATCGAACAGGTCTGGACTTTCTCCCAAAGCGGCGCACAGCTGCTGGACAGTACCGACATCCGGCTCGTACTTCCGCTCGTGGGCTTGAAAAAAATCACCGTCACCGACAGCCTGATCCGCAAAGCCAGCACAGGAATATTCGTCGACTTCTCCAAGATCGCCAAAGGATACCTCATGGACTTGATGGGGAGCTTCCTAGAGCGGCAAGGCATCAAAAACTACCTGATCCAGATCGGGGGCGAAAATCTAGCCAAGGGAAGAAACGAGCGAGAGGAACTGTGGAAGATCGGCCTCCACTATCTCGGAGACAGCCTGGGAACAAAACAAAGCGGAGTCGTCGCCCTCCAGGACAAAGCCATCTCGACGGCTGGAAATTTCGAACAATACTACGTAAAGGACTCCCTGCGCCTGTCCTTTACGCTCGATCCCCGCACAGGGCTTCCGGTCAGCCATGGCCTTCTTGGGGTCACCCTCGTGGGGCCAGATGCCAAGACCACCGACGCCCTCTCCGACGCCTTGATGGTGTCGGGATGGAGAGAAGCCATGAGACTTGACTCTTCCCGAGCGGATCTGGCGATGCTGCTGATCTACAATGAAAAGGGAGGAAAAATCAAACAATACATCAGTCCGGAGCTCAGCGGCGTGCTTTCCTTTCCGGTAAAATAATCCCACCAAATGCCACATAGTTGAATTTTCTTACCTTTGCCGGGGTTTTCACCAGAATAGCCCTTTGCTGAGCGCAAAGGCAAACTGTGTCTATGGGAATTAACTTTCTGTTTCTTTTTCTTACTGCAATGATCTCGGGCTCCCTGGTGTTCTTTGCACCGGCCTTTAAAGATCGATTTTTCAAGCTTGCCCTAGTCTTTGCGGGTTCGTACCTGTTCTCCATCACCATCCTCCACATCATTCCCGAGCTTTTCAACTCCGGCTACAGCAATTCGCGGATGGGGTTCTACATCCTGATCGGCTTCCTGCTACAGCAGCTGTTGGAGTTTTGGTCTTCAGGGATCGAGCATGGACACATCCACAAGCATCACTCGGAGACATCCAAAGGGGTGGTCACCCTCATGCTGGGCCTGTTTATCCATGCTTTTTTGGAAGGGACCCTGCTTTCGCATAGCGCGGCGATGCCCGAGGAATCCCTGCTGGCAGGACATTCGCACAGCGACAAGACCGTGCTGCTGGGGATCATCATGCACAAGGGCCCTGCGGCCTTTGCGCTGGCAGCAGTGCTTTCTTCCTCGCTGAGCAAAAAATGGACACTCGGCCTGCTGACCGTGTTTGCGCTGGCCTCGCCCCTGGGCATGTTTTCCAGTGCTTTTCTGATCAGCCAGGGGTTCCTGTCCAACGAAGGCATAGGCCTACTGTACGGGCTGGTGACCGGAGGATTTCTCCACATCTCCACGACGATTTTCTTCGAAAGTAGTCCCCACCACAAATTCCAGCTGAACAAGCTCATCGTCACCTTTGTAGCCGCCGCCTTGGCCATGGCCTCGGAGTATTTGGCCTGATTACACTATTGCGGAAAAGTGATATTTTTTGGGCAATTCCCTGTCTCGAAAGCAAGAATTTGCATTAAAGCCGACTGACTTTCAAAATTTTTTGGCTTTTCGCGGAAAAGCACTTGGATTCTGTCTCCAGATTCAGGTATTTCATTTCTGATTTAAAAAACAGAAATTCCTATCCTAAAAACGGCGTTTCTGCCGTCATTTCATCCGCATTTTTATTTTAAAACCGCAAGAACCCCATGAGTGACTCCCCAAACAGAATGACTTCCTACTGGAAGAAGAATTTGCGCACGCTCCTGGTCTTGCTGTCTGTTTGGTTTATCGTCTCCTTCGGGTTTGGGATCATCCTGGTCGAGCCACTCAACCAATATCATCTGGGAGGCTACCCCTTGGGCTTTTGGTTTGCCCAGCAGGGGTCCATCTATACCTTCATCATCCTCATTTTTGTCTACGTGGCGCGGATGAACAAGCTGGATCGGGAATTTGACGTTCACGAAGACTGATTCAGCCATGGATATACTTACCTGGACCTATTTGCTCGTCGGACTTTCCTTTGTGGTCTATATTGGGATCGCCATCTGGACCCGCGCGGGTTCTACCCAGGAGTTTTACGTGGCAGGCGGTGGCGTGTCTCCTCTGGCCAACGGCATGGCAACCGCGGCGGACTGGATGTCGGCAGCCTCCTTCATCTCCATGGCCGGCCTGATTTCCTTTTCCGGATATGACGGCTCAGTTTATCTCATGGGCTGGACAGGGGGCTATGTGCTGTTGGCGCTTTTGCTTGCTCCCTATTTGAGAAAGTTCGGCAAGTTCACCGTCCCTGATTTTGTGGGAGACCGCTACTATTCCAACAAAGCCCGCGTCGTGGCCGTGATCTGCGCATTGTTCGTCTCCTTCACCTACGTAGCCGGACAAATGCGCGGCGTGGGGATCGTCTTCTCCCGCTATCTCGAGATTCCCATCGAATGGGGCGTCGTAATCGGTATGTGCATCGTCTTTTTCTACGCGGTGCTTGGCGGGATGAAAGGCATCACCTACACGCAGGTGGCGCAGTTTTGCGTGCTGATCTTCGCCTATATGGTGCCTGCGATCTTCATCTCCATGCAGCTCACCGGCAATGCCATCCCCCAGTTTGGACTGGGAGGAACGCTCGCCGATGGCACGCCGCTTTTGGAGAAGCTCGACGGCGTGCTGGCGGATCTTGGCTTTGCGGAGTATACTTCGGGGAGAAAGGGCATGACCGACCTATTCATGATCACCCTGGCCCTGATGGTCGGTACTGCGGGATTGCCCCATGTGATCGTCCGGTTTTTCACCGTGCCCAAAGTCAAAGACGCAAGGCTTTCGGCAGGCTATGCCCTGTTTTTCATCGCCATCCTCTACACCACCGCTCCTGCTGTGGCAGCCTTCGGAATCTATAATGCCATCAACTCCACTTCCGAAAAAAACATCGCCGAACTCCCCGTGTGGGTGCAAAACTGGCAAAAGACCAACCTGATCTCCGTGGACGACAAAAACGGCGACGGGAAGGTGCAGTACCTCCCCGATCCTGCGACCAACGAACTCGCCATAGACAAAGACATCATGGTGCTGGCCGGGCCTGAGATCGCCAAGCTCCCCAACTGGGTCGTGGGGCTCGTGGCAGCCGGAGCGATGGCCGCCGCACTCTCCACGGCCGCGGGCTTGCTGCTCGTTATTTCCACGTCGGTGTCGCGGGATCTGGTAAAAACCTTTAATCCCGGCATTTCGGAAAAACGGGAACTGCTCATCGCCCGCGTAGCGGCAGCCGGTGCCGTGATCTGCGCGGGATATTTTGGCGTCAATCCTCCGGGATTTGTGGCCGAGGTGGTTGCTTTTGCCTTCGGATTGGCCGCAGCCTCTTTCTTTCCGGTGATCATTTTGGGAATATTTTCCACGCGCATCAACAAGGAAGGAGCCATCGCCGGCATGGTCTCCGGCCTGGTGTTTACGATCGGATACATCGTCTATTTCAAATTCCTCCACCCGGAACTCAACAGTCCGGACCACTGGTGGCTCGGGATCTCGCCCGAAGGCGTGGGGTCGGCGGGAATGTTCCTGAATTTTCTGATCTGCTTTCTCATTTCTAAATTTACCCCAGCACCGCCCCAGCACGTGCAGGAGCTTATCCAGCAGATCCGCATACCCAAAGGGGCCGGAGCCGCGCAAAACCATTAGCAATAAAATACCCTTCCAATAACCTTCCATTACCATGAGTGACCGATTACATACCCTAAGCGGGTACCTTTACGAATACCAAAAAAGCGTAGCGCAGCCCGAGGAATTCTGGGCAAGGATTGCGGATTCATTTCACTGGAGAAAACGCTGGACCAATGTCCTGAAGTGGAATTTTGAAAAACCCGACGTCAAGTGGTTTGTCAACGCCAAGCTGAATATCACCGAGAATATCTTCGAAAGAAACCTCTATACGCTGGGTGACCGCCCGGCGATCATCTGGGAACCAAACGAGCCGGGAGAAGCCACCCGTACCTTGACCTATCGGGAGCTCTTTGTCGAAGTATGCCGCTTCGCCAACGCACTCAAGAGCAAGGGCATCCAAAAGGGAGACCGCGTGATCATCTACATGCCGATGGTTCCGGAGGCAGCGATAGCCATGCTAGCCTGCGCCAGGATCGGGGCCATCCATTCGGTGGTTTTTGCCGGATTCTCCAGCTCATCCCTGGCAGACCGCATCATCGACTGCCAAGCCAAGGCCGTACTCACTTCCGATGGCAACTTCCGGGGAAACAAGAAAATCGGCGTCAAATCCGTCGTCGACGAAGCCCTCGAAAAGGCCCCAGTAGACACCGTCATCGTGTACAAGCGCACAGGCCAAGATGTCAACATGGTCTCTGGCCGGGACTTTTGGTGGAGCGATGCCCTGGAAGGGCAACCTGAAACGAACCAAGCCGAAGAGATGGACAGCGAGGACATGCTCTTCATCCTCTATACCTCCGGCTCCACCGGCAAGCCCAAGGGGGTCGTCCATACCACGGGCGGCTACATGGTGTACACCAAATATTCTTTTGACAATGTGTTCCAATATTCCCAAGGCGACGTCTACTGGTGCACGGCGGACGTGGGCTGGATCACCGGACACTCCTACATCGTCTACGGCCCATTGCTGGCGGGAGCGACCACGCTGATGTTTGAAGGCGTGCCGACCTATCCAAATCCGGGGCGCTTTTGGGAAGTGGTGGAAAAACACCAAGTCAACGTCTTCTACACCGCTCCTACGGCGATACGCGCGCTGCAGGCCTATGGCACCGAGCCGATCCAAGGCAAAGACCTCAGCTCGCTGAAAGTCCTCGGCTCGGTCGGCGAGCCGATCAACGAGGAAGCTTGGCACTGGTACCACACCCACATCGGACAGGGGCGCTGCCCGATCGTCGACACCTGGTGGCAGACCGAGACAGGCGGCATCATGGTATCCCCGATGGCGGGCATCACACCGACCAAGCCAGCCTATGCGACGCTGCCCCTTCCGGGCGTGCAGCTTGCCATCGTCGATGCGGAGGGCAATGAGCTCACGGGCAATTCCGTGGAGGGAAACCTCTGCATCAAATTCCCTTGGCCGTCCATGATCCGCACGACCTACGGGGACCACGAGCGCTGCAGACAAACGTATTTTTCCACCTACAAAAACATGTACTTCACCGGCGACGGCGTCAAGCGCGACCACGACGGCTACTATCGCATCCTCGGCCGCGTGGACGACGTGATCAACGTCTCCGGCCACCGAATGGGCACCGCCGAGGTGGAAAACGCCATCAACGAACACCCGAAAGTCATCGAGTCAGCCGTGGTCGGCTACCCCCACGAAGTCAAAGGGCAGGGAATCTACGCCTATGTCATCTGTGACATGAGCAACCGGACCGAGGACAACCTCATCCAGGAAATCAAGGACGCAGTCTCCAAGATCATCGGGCCGATCGCCAAGCCGGACAAAATCCAAATCGTGCCTGGCCTGCCCAAAACCCGCTCTGGCAAGATCATGCGGAGGATTCTGAGAAAGGTCGCCGAAGGCAGCGTAGACAGCCTGGGCGATACCTCCACGCTTCTGGATCCTGAGGTGGTCGAAAAAATCATCGCCGGAAGGAAATAGAAAATCAATTGGAGTTTGAAGCAGGGCCAGTTTTTCATTTGGCCCTGTTTCCTTTTCACTCAAGCTGGGAAAACCGACGCTGACGGCTGTTTCTAGTCCTTGGGGGAAGCATCTTCCTCCTCCTCATCGAGCTGGATGGAAGAGACGATGGAGTCGGGAGAGTCCATCTCCTGCTTGTAAAAGTTATGCACCCCGACCATAAAAGCGACGATCAAGGCCCAAACCAGCCTGCGAAAGGGACGGAAAAGTTTGAAAAACACCTTCATTTACAATAGCTTGAGCCCTTGGCTCTTCAATTTTTGAGCCTAAAAAAATCTCGCCATTCTGTCAGTCTGTATCCATCAAGAGTTTCAATCCGGGTAAATGAGCAATGTCATCGTCAGGCGGGTTGCTGAGTTTCTAAAGCGCTTTCCGCCCTTTTCCTTTTTGAGCCCCGCGGAGCTGGAGGGAGTAGCCCAGTCGGTGGAGATCCAGTATTTGGAAAAAGGCGAGACGCTGTTTCGTCAGGGAGAGGCCGCGAGACCGCATTTTTTCATCCTCAAAGAAGGCACCATCCATCTCGTGGAGGACGCTGCCAAAGGCGAGGAGATCCGCGAGGTCTGCGACGAGGGAGATGTCTTTGGCGTCCTCGCCCTGCTGGGGAAAAGACCCTACCTCCTCCGCTCCAAGATCGTCGAAAACAGCCTGGTCTATGCCGTGCCCGTGGAGACTTTCGGGAAAATACTGGAGGAAAACAGCCGTGTCGCGCTCTTTTTCGCAGCGGGCTTTGCAGCCGGCCAAGTGGTCGTGCGCCAAGACCTTTCCCAAGGCCAAAAAGCCAGAAGCGCCTTCAAGAGCGCTTCCGGCGATCACTCTCTGTTGATCTTTTCGGACCAGTCCCAGGTCAAAGTCTCGGAAAAAGTCCTGACTTGCAGCCCCGAGACCAGCATCCGGGAAGCTGCCCAGCTCATGACCGAAGCCCAGGTGAGCAGCATCGTCGTGTGTGGACAGGGGAATTTCCCGCTGGGCATCGTGACGGACAAAGACCTGCGGAGCAAGGTCTTGGCCTCCGGAGTCTCCACGGCACGGGCGGTATCCGAGGTCATGACCAGCCCAGTGGTCACCGCCAAAAAGCAGGATGGCTTTTCCAACATCTACCTCTCCATGATCCGCCACCGCCTACACCACCTGGTGCTCACCGAGGACGGCAGTGCGGACAGCCCAGTCTGCGGCATCATCTCCGACCACGACATCTTCCTCTCCATGGGCAACAGTCCGGCCGTGCTGATCCATGGACTGATGAACACGCTGGATGTGGGCGACATGCGGATCATCCGGGACAGTGCCGAGCAGATGCTCCGCTACTACCTCGAAAACGAGATCGCGATGGAGTTTGTCGCCTCGGTGATGACCGAGATCAACGACGTCATCATCAGCCAGGCGATCGTGATTGCCCAGACCCAGCTCAGGCCTGACTTTCCGGACATGGACGAGATCCGCTTCTGCTTTCTGTCCATGGGAAGCGAGGGCCGTGAAGAGCAGCTGCTCCGGACGGACCTGGACAATGCCCTCCTGTATCAGGATGTGCCTCCTGGGCGCCAAAGCGAGGCAACCGAGTATTTCCAGAAGCTGGGCGAACTGGTGATCGAAGTGCTCTTGGCCTGCGGCTTCGCGCCTTGCCCAGGCAAAATCATGGCCAGCAATGCAGAGTGGAATCAGCCACTCTCGGTCTGGAAGGGGTACTTTTCGGAGTGGATCCTGCACCCTACTCCAGAAGCACTGATGAAAGTCTCGATCTTTTTTGACTATCGGGCAGTGGCCGGTGCCAAATCCCTCGCGGAGGAACTGACCCAGCACGTCTATCAGGAGATCGCCCACAAGCAGATCTTCCTCAACTTCCTGGCTCAAAACGCCCTCAAAAACCCTCCCCCCCTTGGATTTTTCAAGGACTTTGTGGTGGAAAAATCCGGTGAAAACCGAGATCAATTCGACATCAAGTCCAGGGCTATGCTGCCGCTGACGGACCTCGCACGTCTGCTTGTGCTCAGCCACCAAGTCGTGGGCATCAACAACACCTTCAAGCGTTTTGAGAAGCTGTCCGAGCTAGAACCGGGCAACGCCGAGCTTTTCTCCCAAGCTGGCACTGCCTACGAGATCCTGATGCGGATGCGGGCACTGGAAGGGCTCCAGCATCACAGCAGCGGACGATACATCCATCCCAAATCCCTGGGAAAAATCCAGCGCCAACTCCTCAAAAACGCTTTTGCGCCCATCTCGGAGCTTCAGGAGATCGTGAATATACGCTTCCAACTTGACTACTTCAGGCGATGAGCTGGTGGAAATTTTGGAAAGCCAAGCCTGCCCAGCGGGACTTTGTAAGCGAGTTTCTCCGGGCAAATGAGGAGGCAATCGCCGGAGCCCGAGCTTTGGAGCAGCTTCGCTTCACGGTACTGGACACAGAGACTTCGGGACTGGATCCCAGAAAGGACTCTATCCTGTCTTTTGGGGCAGTGAAGGTGTCGGGCATGAAAATACAGGTGTCATCCGCGGTAGAGTGGTATCCCGAATCGCCAAACAATGGCGGAAAAACAGCTCCCATCCATGGCCTGGTAGGCATCCCAAACCCCATCGCTGCGGAAGACTTTGCCAAGCAGGTGCTGGCCTATGTGGGAAACTCGATCATCGTGGGCCACCACATAGGCTTTGACCTGGAGATTCTAGGCAAGCAGCTCGGTTTTTTTGGTTTAGAAAGGCTCCCCAACCCTGTGCTGGACACGCTCAGTCTGGCGATCCGGCTGGAGCATGGCCCCCACGCAGACCGAAGCAGGATACACTTGGAAAGCTACAGCTTGGATTCCCTCTGTGCGAGGTACGGGATAGAAACCGAAGACCGGCACACTGCCGCAGGCGATGCTTTTTTGACTGCCCAGCTACTCTTAAAGCTTTTGAAGAAATGCCGCCAAAAAGGCATCCTTAACTTGAAAGACCTACTGAAAAACTACTAGGTCCCACAGGGTTTTAGGGCTATAATTTCATTTTTAATCGATTGAAATCCAATCCATTATAGTTAACTTCAGTAAGTTTTTTTGTTTCACATTTTTAAAACAGTCCTATGTCAAAACTCAAAATTGACCCTGCTATGGTGAGGACAGAGCTGAATCTGGAAATCCTGAAAAACTTCCAGTTTCAGCATCCCATTACCCTGAAATATCAGGCCTTGGGAGGTCCAGGAGGCTGGTTGGGCCCGAACACCACTCCGATCAACACCTGTCCCGACGGAGTGGGGTCCTACCAGCATTATGCAAATGGATCGATCTATTACCATCCATCCACCGGTGCCCATGAAGTCCATGGGCTGATCAGAGCTCGCTGGCAGTCCTTCGGCTGGGAGCGCAGCTTTTTGGGCTATCCCCTCACGGACGAGTCCGCCTGTCCCGACGGGATCGGTAGGTACAACCACTTCCAAGGGGGAAGCATCTATTGGAGCCCTTCCTCCGGGGCCTGGGAAGTACACGGGGCCATCCGCTCGAAGTACTCCAGTCTCGGCTGGGAAAGGAGCTTTCTCCGCTATCCCCTGACCAACGAAAACACCACGCCGGACGGGATCGGGCGGTACAACCACTTCCAAGGCGGCAGCATCTACTGGACTCCGAGCACGGGTGCCCATGAGGTACACGGCCTGATCCGCCAGCATTGGGCATCGCTGGGTTGGGAAAAAAGCGTGTTGGGCTATCCCACTTCCGACGAGCTGGTCGTATTTGGGGGAGACGGGAGAATCTCCCATTTCCAAAAAGGAAGCATCTACTGGTCGCCAACGGCGGGGGTACGGGTGCTTCGCGAAAGGGTGAGAGTCCACGTCAAAATCCTGGAAAACCCCACCTCCTTTACGCTCAACCAGCAATTTGCAGCCATGCAGGAAGTCTGGGCCGTCTCTGGCATCCGGGTAGACTGGGTGACGACGGAAAACCTCAACCTGCCGACGTTGACAGACGTGGATGTGGGAGGCTGTTTTATGGGGCAAACGACCGCGGAGCAAAACTCGCTCTTTGGCAACCGGAACTTCATGGCTGGGAATGACCTCGTGGTGTACTATGTCCGTAGTACCGTGCCGGGATACAACGGTTGCGCTGCCCACCCCCCCGGCAGACCCGGCTGCGTGGTGGTTCGATCCGCCAGCCGATGGACTCTGGGACATGAGTTTGGCCACGTACTCGGGCTAAACCACGTGAACAACAACGACCGCCTCATGACAGGAAACGGGACTTTCAACATCACCAACCCGCCGCCTGACCTGACTTCAGCGGAGTCCACCACGATGCGAAACTCGAACCTCAGTACTCCACTCTAAACTCAAAAGACCATGGCAACAAAACGAACATCAGCCTCATCCGGGGGATTCAATCCCGACGAGCTACTGGCATTCCTCCGACAAGATGAGCTCGACTATCCAGCCGCCGCGCAAAAATTCGGAGCTGCGGCCCTGCCTTTTTTGAAGGAACTGGTGGGGAGCAGCGACGAGAACCTCGCGATGAAAGCCGCCTATCTGGTAGGGTATATCGAAGGGGACGCGGCAGACCAGATCCTGGAGGAAGCCGCCGCAACAGGCTCTGTGCCTATCCGGGTGGCAGCGGCCTTTGGCGCGCAAAAGCGAGGCTCCGCCGCCGCCGAGGCGATCCTGAAAAAGTCACTTGAGGACAGCAGCCCTTCCGTGGTGAAGTTTGCCCTGCAATCCGCAAAGGCAAGCAAGCTGGGAGCCACGCTCAAGTCGAAGATTGACAAAATCTCCAAAAGCTTCCTCGACGATGACATCAAGGGAGTGGCTGGAGACATGATCAAGAAGATGAAGTAACTAATCCCAACACCGCCCGGCGAGAGTCGGGCGTTTTTTTTTTTTTACAAATCAAACCCTACAAATTCTTTCACCTAATCTTTCACCTGATAGCTACCGTAAAAATTGAGCGTCCAAAGGACTTCTCATTGGCACCTGATACCGTATCGATTGCTTGAGGTCTGGGAAAACAAACCCAGAACTTGAGTAATTTTCCATTTTTCCGATCTTTCAATTTTCCAATCCTTAACTTTGCCCCAACCAAATCCCTTCCCCGCCATGAACGAGCGCTATATGCAGCGCGGTGTTTCCGCATCCAAAGAAGATGTCCACAATGCTATCTCCAAGCTGGATAAAGGTCTTTTTCCAAAAGCTTTTTGCAAGATTGTAGAGGACACCCTCGGCAACGACCCGGATTATTGCAACATCATGCACGCAGACGGAGCCGGCACCAAGTCTTCCCTAGCTTATCTCTATTGGAAGGAAACCGGCGACCTTAGCGTTTGGAAAGGCATCGCCCAGGATGCGATCATCATGAATACCGACGACCTGCTCTGCGTAGGCGCGATCAACAATATCCTCGTCTCCTCCACGATCGGCAGAAACAAAAACCTGGTACCGGGCGAAGTGATCTCAGCCATCATCCAAGGAACGGAAGAGGTACTGCAAATGCTCCGCGACAACGGGGTCAACGTAGTCCTGACAGGCGGCGAGACCGCGGATGTGGGTGATTTGGTCCGCACAGTCATCGTAGACAGCACCGTCACCTGCAGAATGAGAAGAGACGAAGTCATCTCCAATGACAAAATCCAAGCGGGAGACGTGATCGTGGGCCTAGCCTCCTACGGCCAGGCCAAGTACGAAACTGAATACAACGGCGGCATGGGCAGCAACGGACTGACTTCTGCCCGACACGACGTTTTCAACAAAGTCCTGAAGACCAAGTATCCCGAGAGCTTCGACCCAGCAGTCCCCGAGGACTTGATCTATAGCGGAAAGTACAATCTGACCGACGCCGCTCCCGGCGCGCCGGTCAACGTGGGCAAGCTCGTCCTCTCTCCGACCAGAACCTACGCCCCCATCATGGTGGATGTGCTCAACTACATGCGTCCCCATATCCACGGCCTCGTGCATTGCAGCGGTGGAGCGCAGACCAAGGTCCTCCACTTCGTGGACAACGTGCACGTGATCAAAGACAACCTCTTCGAAACACCTCCGCTCTTCCGCATCATCCAGGAGGAAAGTGGCACGGATTGGAAAGAAATGTACAAGGTCTTCAACATGGGCCACCGCATGGAGGTCTATTTGGACGAGCGCTACGCCGAGGAAATCATCGACATCGCCGAGTCCTACGGAGTCGAGGCCCAGATCATCGGCCGTGTGGAACCCCATGAGGGCAAAAAGGTCACCATCCAGAGCGCCTACGGAGCCTTCGAATATTAGAATTTGAGATTTGAGATTTGAGATTCGATTAAAAACCTTCTTTTTCCATGCAAAAAGATTCCCAAGCATTTGTCACCAAAAGCTTCAAAAAAGCCCTCCAGATCTTCTTGGGGGCTTTTCTGTTTCTTTTCCTGCTTGTGGCTCTCCTGATCACCCGGGTAGATCGTAGTCCCTTGGAGGGGCAGAACTTCTACCGGAAGACTTTTGACCGGCTGGAAAAAACCCCGTGGCAAGGCTCAGAAGGCGAGGCTTGGCTGGCAGGCTGGGCAAAGGCCAACGTCACGCCTCCGCAAGCGGTGGACTTGGTCGGCTATGCGCCAAGAGGCCCCTACGAGTTTGTGCTGGACAGCAGCTATGTGAAGGCTCTCTCGCTCAGCAACGGAAAAACACACATCGCTTGGCTCAACTTTGAGCTGCTTATCGTCCATCCCGAGCTGGCCAAGGCGGTGGAAAAAGGCATCATCGAAGCAAAAATACCTGTGGACCAGTTGATTTTCACCGCCACGCACACCCACTCCGGCATGGGAGGCTATATGCCGGGTCCTTTGGGGGAAATCGCCTTCGGTGGCTACGACCAAAAGGTAGTGGACCTGCTGGTGGAAAAGTCCGTAGCAGCACTCCAGACCGCCATCCAAACCCAAGACACGGTAGTTCTTTCCTTCCAAAAGTCCGAAGCCGCCGACCTGGTCGCCAATCGTTTTGTGGAAGACGGCCCCACTGACCCCTTTGTTCGACAGCTGCTTTTCACCAAGAAAAATGGAAGAAAAGCAATCTTTCTGACCTATTCTGCCCATGCGACCTGCCTCAATTCCAAATTCATGGGGCTTTCGGGCGACTATCCCAAGTACCTCAGCGAAGCCTTGGAAGCAGAACAGTACGATTTTGCGATCTTCGCAGCTGGCACCGTGGGGAGCCATCGCCCACTAGCTCCCGGCAACAGTCCTGAACAAGT
Source organism: Algoriphagus oliviformis (assembly GCF_017254915.1). Lineage (GTDB taxonomy): Bacteria > Bacteroidota > Bacteroidia > Cytophagales > Cyclobacteriaceae > Algoriphagus > Algoriphagus oliviformis. The sequence goes on from NZ_JAFKCT010000001.1 coordinate 132,238, forward strand.
CCAAGAGTACGCGCTGATGCTGGATTCTGCCTTGGCAGAAAAAACAACTACCGACACGCTCGCAAATCCCCGAATCGCCTATTCGAGGTTAGACTTGGGGCTGCGATCCCCGCACCTCCGGATCTCCGACAACCTGAGGATTCGACCTTGGCTGTTCGATTACCTGCTGGGCGAGACCAACCCCCACTTGGACATCACCCAAATCGGCAATTTGCTGATGATCGCCTCTAGTGGAGAGCTTTCGGGCGTATTCTACGAAGAATGGGAGCGGGTGGCGGAGCAAAACAAGCTCCAGCTGATCGTGACGACCTTCAACGGCGGCTACATCGGCTACATCACGCCCGATGAGCTGTATGACGAACGCTTTCACGAAGTGCGGGAGATGAATTGGTACGGCCCCGGAAACGGCAGCTATTTTGACAAGCTGATCAAGCGGACCATAGAAAAAGCCAACTAAAAAGACTCGGGACGATTTATCCTATCGAAGGTCATTAATATCCTATCCTCCTGCCTGCTCGTGCCTTAATTTTGCCAAAAATTGGATCTCATGGAAAGCAGCCCTTCTGTCTTCACCACCATCTTGACCTGCAAGTGCCCCAAATGTCGAAAGGGCGCAATGTTTCCCAAAGGAAACTTTGCCCACCCGACCAAGTTTCACCAGATGAACAAAAGCTGTGAGGTATGTGGACAGAGCTTCGAGCCGGAGCCTGGCTTCTACTTCGGGGCGATGTTTGTGAGCTATGGTTTAAATACCGCCCTCTTTATCACCGCTTGGGTTGCCCTCTCGGTCATCATGCCGGACTACTCCCTTTCTACACTGCTGATTCTGCTGGGGCTGACGGTCTTGCTGTCTTTGCCACTGATCTTCCGACTGAGCCGATCCATCTGGATTGCGATCTTTGTCCCTTACCGGGCAGAGTTTGCGAAAAGCCAAGCTAAGCCTTCTGATTCACGCTAGTTGCAAGTCTTGCCCGAAATGGCCACTTTCGGGCATGCCCAAGGAACCCTTACCCATCTACCAAATTCCGGATTTTGAAACGAAGCGCCTGGATGCTTCCACGTTTTACTACTCCAGGCTGGGCAGGCACCTGCACACCCATCGATTCATTCAGAGGCCTCACAAGCACGATTTTTACATCCTTTTGCTCTTCACGGCCGGATCGGGCACACACTCCATCGACGTCCACAGCTACCCGGTAGAGGCTGGGGCCACGTTTTTCCTGGCTCCTGGGGAAGTCCACTCTTGGCAGCTTTCCGAGGACTCGGAGGGGCATATCCTTTTCTTCAGCTCAGCGTTTTACAGCTTTGGATTTCCTTCGAAAAAGCTCCTTCAGTTCCCCTTTTTCAGCTCTTCTGAGCGATCACACCTACTTGTCTTGGATCCCGAGGACCAAGCTAAAATCGAAAGGCTCTTTGAGGCCCTCGAACTGGAATCAGAAAGCACCTCCTGGGCAAAAAAGGAAATGATCCGGAGCCAGCTGGAGGTTCTCCTGATTGCACTTGGCCGAGCCTATCAAGCCATCCATGGGCTCGGCATGGACAGCCACCCAGTCCAAGACCGGTCGAAATTGCTGGAAGCGGCCATTGAAAGCCACTTTCGGTCCAAGCACCAGCCGTCCTTCTACGCCGACCTCCTGAGCCTGAGCCTAAAGCAACTCAACCGCCTGAGCAAGGCCTCCTCCGGAAAGACCCTCTCCCAGCTCATCCTCGACCGGGTGATCTTGGAAGCCCAGCGCCTGTTGAGCTACTCCGATGGGACGGTGGCCGAGATCGCCGGTCAACTCGGATTTGACGACCCCTCCTATTTTAGCAGGTTTTTTCGAAAAAAGACCGGCAACACGCCCGAGCAGTTCCGCAAAGCGGCACGCTAAGCCCTAGCGCTTTCGATATACCTGAGTGCGAATCCAGCCTCGCCTCCAGGTCACTTCCTGTTCTTTCTCCCAAAGCTCCGGATTGAAAAAAGAACCATAAGCGGGCAGGTCCTTTCTGCGATGCCGCGCAAGAAGACGAAAGCTTGCCAGCATGCATTGCTGGAGGAGTTTTTGGGAAAATGTAGCCGGGGCAAAAAAGTCGGAAAGCACGACTCTCCCGCCCGGCTGAAGCGCTGCGGCGATCTGAGGAACGAGCGTCTCAATCTCACGATCCGGCAGGGTATCCAGCACGAACGGCAAAAACACAAGCTCAAATTCGCCCCGTCCAGGCCAAGGGCCACAGTGTAGGCAGATCCGGCTTTTGGAGAGGTTTTTCGAGGCCCGCGCGCACATGCTGCTGGAGGTGTCCCAGTACTCCCCTGAAAATCTCACATCCCAATCCCTGTAGGCCACACCGTCTCCCCCTCCGATGATCAGGGAATGCCTATCTTGGGCTAAGTCGGCAAAAAATGAATTGGCCGCGATCAGGTCTTTCCCAAAAACCAATCGGGAAATGGGCTGGTAGAGCGGAGCGAGAAAACCATAGTCGTCTGACATCAGTTAAAATTGTCTATAACAACAACCCAAAACCACTTTTCATGAAATCGAGCATTTCGCCGAGTCCCTGCAAAGGAGCAATTTTCAGCAATGCGAGATTTCATGTGGCCCAAAAAAATCAAAAAATAAACCCATGAAAGATCTTCTCAAAAAAATCTCCGGCATACGCCAGCTCCTCAGCAGCGTGGACCTCGACCAGATCTCCAAACTTTCCCAAAAAGTCGACCTCCCCAAGATGGTCGGCTTGGTGTCCAACATGAGCGAGGAAGACCTCAGCAAAATGATGGGCATGCTCAAGGGAGGCGGCAAGCCCAAGGAGATTCCGCCTGTCAACGGCGACTTTTACGAATTGGGAAAGATGCTACCCCACCACGAGCGGGAGATCCAGCTCCGAGTCCGTGAGTTTATGGAGAAGGAGATCAAGCCCATCGCCAACGACTACTGGAACCGGGCGGAGTTCCCCATGCACATCATCCCAAAAATGGCCGAACTGGACATCGCAGGTCTGACGTATCAAGGCTATGGCTGCCCGGGTTATTCGGCTTTGCTGGAGGGATTCATCGCGATGGAGATGGCTCGGGTGGACACCTCGATATCGACCTTCTTCGGTGTGCAGAGTGGTTTGGCGATGGGTTCGGTCTACCTCTGCGGCTCTGAGCAGCAAAAGCAGGAATGGCTGCCCTCCATGCAAAAACTGGAAAAAATCGGTGCCTTTGGGCTCACAGAGCCGGAGGTCGGCTCTGGAGCGGCAGGCGGCTTGACCACCACCTGCAAGCGGCAGGGCGACACCTGGACGATCAATGGACAAAAGAAGTGGATCGGCAATGCGACCTTCTCGGACATGACGGTGATCTGGGCGAGAGACCTGGAGGACAACCAAGTCAAAGGCTTCATCGTCCGAAAGGACAACCCCGGCTTCCACGCCGAAAAGCTAAAGGACAAAATGGCGCTGCGAACGGTCCAAAATGCCTTGATCACCCTGACCAACTGCGAAGTGCCGGAATCGGACCGGCTGCAAAACGCCAATTCCTTCAAGGACACTGCGAAAGTACTTCGGATGACGCGGGCGGGCGTGGCCTGGCAGGCGGTCGGCTGTGCGAGAGGTGCCTACGAATTGGCGCTGGCCTATACCAACGAGCGGAAGCAGTTTGGAAGGCCTATCGCCTCCTTCCAGCTCGTTCAGGACCTCCTGGTCACGATGCTAGGCGACCTCACGGCCATGCAGACCATGGTGTTCCGCCTTTCCCAAATGCAGGACAACGACGAGCTGCTAGACGAGCACGCTTCCCTGGCCAAGGTGTTTTGCACCCTCCGTATGCGCTCGATCGTGGATCACGCGCGGGAGCTTTTCGGGGGAAACGGGATCTTGCTCCAGCATGACATCGCCCGCTTCGTAGCGGATGCGGAGGCGGTCTATTCCTACGAAGGCACCAAGGAAATCAACTCCCTGATAGTGGGACGGGCCATCACCGGCCACAGCGCATTTGTATGATTGAAATTGGACTATCATGGCTATCAGCAATCTTGCCAGTAAGCGAATTTGCTTCTTCAATCGGGCCTGTCTGCTCAGGCAGGTCGGAAGACCGATGACCGAAGACCGAAGTAGGGCAAAGCCCCAATTCTTGCGTTCCTTCGTATTGTCACGGCTGCCTACTGGCATAAAAGCGGATAATCATTTGGACTATTTACTGTTTCTTTTGACCACAGCGAAAAGGGAGAAAATAAAGAGGACTTTGTGAGCTGTCCACGATCTCACCGAGGCGAATAACTCACAGCAAAAATAGCAACAACGGGAGCGCAAAGCTCGCTTCCATTTGCCTTCTCTTTTGCTCCGGAGACAAGCCTGCCCGAAAGAAAACCAAGTAGTGGATCAGGGACATGAGCAGCAAAAGGCAGGCAAAAGGGCGGTAGAAAGAAGGCAGTAGAACAAATACAGCCAGGGACACCAGGATCAGGACAAGCGCCAGTCTCCTGATCCAAACCAGCAGCAGGGGAGAGGGCAAGGTCGCTGCGGCAGAGAAGAATCCCGCACTTCTGTCCTCATCCCTATCCAGATAGGAGAGCATCAGCAGGTTGAGAAACGCCAATCCCATGAACAATGGCAAAAAGAGTGATGCCTGCCACACCAGGTCCGCTCCATCGGCACGGAGCGTGGGCAGCCAAGCGATCCCAAGCACATAAAACACGGCAATGGAGAGTTCCTTCATCCAGCCTGGGCCCACTTTGGCGACCAAGGCCTTGCTCCCCAATATCAAAATGCCCAGTACGAGGGTGAGCTGTAGCTCCCTCCCCCACCCAAACCAAAAAAATGCCCCAACGAGCCCACTGACCACCGTCAGGCTAAGCAGAAAAGCGAGCGCTTTCCAGTTTTTTCGGTGAAAAGCCCGTCGGGGAGAAAGGGGCAAATCCTTTTCCTGCACGTCCAGCAGATGGTCAAGCGTATAGATACTCCACACCGCCATTGCCAGCAGCACATAAGCCGGCCACTGAAGCTCCGCATGGAGCAGCCGTTCAAAAAACAGCATTCCCGCCATCGCTCCGACTGCCACATCCACGGCCAACCAAGAAATGTATCGCGCAAAAACCTTCAACAGCTTCATCGGATAAAAATACAGGTACGCCATCGACAGTACACAGTCCGAGTCAGGATTATGGGCAAGTTTTTCTATTTTGGGAAAAATAAACCCTCTTTTCCGAGCGCCGAAGTCACCCGACCAAGGAGCTCCGACAAATCTTCTTTTATGAAAAAAACCGCACTTCTTTTCGCAGCCCTGCTCATCGCACTCGGCACTTTTGCCCAAAGCCCCATCAAAGTCGCCTTTGTGGGCAACAGCATCACCCAAGGCCCCGGCCGTGACAATCCCAACAGCTATCCCCTCCAGGTGGGCGCTTTGCTCGGGGACGCTTACCAGGTCAAGAACTTTGGCGTCAGCGGACGTACCTTGCTGAGAAAAGGCGACTATCCCTACTGGAACGAGCCGCAGTTTCAGGAGGCCAAAGACTTCCATCCAGACGTGCTGCTGATCAAGCTGGGCACCAACGACTCCAAGCCGCAGAACTGGGCCCATAAGGAGGACTTTGTCAAGGATTACCTGGACATGATCGCCGAGTTTCGCGAAAACATGCCCAAAGACGGCAAAGTCTATGTCATCTTCCCCGTGCCTGTCACCAGGGTAAACTTTGGGATCACTCCTGAGGTGATGAACAACGAGCAGCGTCTGATGCTCTTCGAGATCGTCCAAAAGTCCGGCGCAGAGGTCATCGATCTATACACCCCGCTGATGGACAAGCCCGAGCTGCTGCCCGACGGCGTCCATCCCAATACCGAGGGACTCACGATCATGGCTGAGGTGATCGCCAGACGGATCAGGCTCTGATCTGAAAAGATTTCAAGGTTCATCCCGCCCAAAAGGCGGGATTCTTATTTTCTGCCTACTTAGCCAGTCTTTGAAACTGCCCTCAAAACCACCCAATTCACCTTTTGTAATTTACTTTTGGTAAAATGGAGTCCTCTTGGGATGTTCAACCAACCTAGGCAGCGCCGCGACGGTATTTAAATCCTTGGACTGCTTGACAGAAAAAGAGCTGATCTACAAGGAACAGGATGGCTCGGGCACGAGCTACTACGAGGTCTATGATGTCTTCTTTGAGCGATGGATACAGCGGACGTATTGATCCGCATCTGAGCGAAAAGACTGAGGCACAAAAAAACCACAACCCTTGCGAGCTGTGGTCCTACTTTGGGATCTATTGTATGGTTACTTTCCTCCGAGGGCTTCCGCACCTGCGACGATCTCGAGGATCTCGTTGGTGATGGCGGCCTGACGGGTTCTGTTATACATCAGTTTCAATTCTTTCAGGAGGTCTCCGGCGTTTTCGGTAGCCTTGTCCATCGCCGTCATACGCGCGCCATGCTCGGAAGCGTTGCTTTCCAAGATGGCTTTGTAAAACTGCACGCGAAGCGCTTTTGGCACCAGCTCCTCAATGATAAAGTCTCTGGACGGCTCCAAGATGTAGTCGGTCTCCACTGGAGCCTCTTCGCTCTCGACAGGTGCCATAGGCAAAAACTGCTCCGTACGGATGATCTGAGTGGCCACGTTTTTGAATTCGTTGAACACCAACACCACCTGGTCAAACTCGCCTGCCGCGAAGGCATCCATGGCGTAGTTTGCAGCCACTCGGATGTTTTCGATAGACAGGTCGTGAAACAGGTTGGCAAACTGGTCTACCTGTGCGAATTTGCTCTTTTTGTAAAACTCAAAAGACTTCTTACCGATAGGCATCACGGTCACCTCTGCTCCGGCAAACTGCGTGCGGATCGCCAGGTTGGTGGCCTTCATCACGTTGGTATTGAAAGCTCCGCAAAGCCCCTTGTCGGAGGTGATCGGTACCAAAAGCACCTTTTTCACCTCGCGCTTCTCTGCATACACCAGATCCGTGCTGGCCTCGGATGATGCGGAGACATTGTTCAGAATAGCGGTCAGCTTCTGAGAGAAAGGACGCATCTGGATGATCTTGTCCTGAGCTCTTCTCAGCTTGGCGGCGGACACCATTTTCATGGCCTTGGTGATCTGCTGCGTAGAGATTACCGAGTTGATCCTTTGCTTTACTTCCTTAAGGTTAGCCATCAGTGATTTGTACTTATAGAAATCCGGTGAGGCTCGCCTCACCGGGGATTTTCAATTATTTCGCGTATTTAGGTGCCAGTTCGCCGGCCGCGGTAGCCAGGATTTTTCCAGCTCCGTCGATGTCGCCTTTGAGGATCAGCTGCAGCGCCTCAGGATAGGTAGAGTCCAGCAGGCTGTAGAATTCCTTTTCAAACGCCCTCGCTTTCTCCACAGGCACGCTGTCCATCAAGCCTCTGGTAGAAGCGTAGATGATCGCTACTTGGTGGGCTACGGATACCGGAGCGTATTGAGGCTGCTTCAGAATCTCCTGGTTACGGCGACCTCTCTCGATGGTACGCTTGGTAGAAGCATCCAGGTCGGAACCGAACTTCGCGAAGGCTTCCAGTTCACGGAACTGCGCTTGGTCCAGCTTCAGGGTACCGGCTACTTTCTTCATGGACTTGATCTGCGCGTTACCACCTACTCGCGATACGGAGATACCCACGTTGATCGCAGGACGGATACCGGAGTTGAAGAGGTTGGTCTCCAAGAAGATCTGGCCGTCGGTGATGGAGATCACGTTGGTAGGAATATAGGCAGACACGTCACCTGCTTGAGTCTCGATGATCGGAAGTGCGGTCAATGAACCACCACCTTTCACCAAAGGCTTGATAGACTCAGGAAGGTCGTTCATTTCCTGGGCGATCTTGTCAGACTTGTTGATCTTAGCCGCTCTCTCCAGCAATCTGGAGTGCAGGTAGAACACGTCACCTGGATAGGCTTCACGTCCCGGAGGTCTTCTCAAGAGAAGGGAAACCTCACGGTAAGCTACCGCCTGCTTGGAAAGGTCATCGTAAACCACCAGGGCAGGACGTCCGGTGTCGCGGAAAAATTCCCCGATAGCAGCACCCGCAAAAGGAGCAAAGAACTGCATAGGAGCTGGATCGGAAGCAGGAGCTGCCACGATCACGGTGTATGGAAGTGCGCCGCCTTTTTCCAAAGCTGCAACGATACCCGCTACAGTGGAAGCCTTCTGACCGATGGCTACATAGATACAGAATACAGGCTCGCCCTTGTCGTAAAATTCTTTTTGATTGATGATGGTATCGATCACGACGGCAGTCTTGCCAGTCTGACGGTCACCGATCACCAGTTCCCGCTGACCACGTCCGATCGGAATCATCGCATCGATAGACTTGATACCGGTCTGAAGGGGCTCATTTACGGGCTGACGGTAGATTACACCGGGAGCTTTACGCTCGAGCGGCATCTCATACAGGTCGCCAGAGATGGGGCCTTTGCCGTCGATAGGGTTACCCAGGGTATCCACTACCCTTCCAAGCATACCTTCGCCCACCTTGATGGATGCGATTTTCTTGGTACGCTTTACGGTATCGCCTTCTTTGATTTCTTTGGAATCGCCAAACAATACGGCACCTACGTTGTCCTCTTCGAGGTTCAGTACCATCGCCTTCATTCCGTTGTCGAATTCCAGCAATTCACCTGCCTGAGCTTTGGAAAGTCCGTAGATTCGAGCTACACCATCCCCTACCTGGAGGACTGTACCTACTTCTTCAAGTTCGGCTGCTGTTCTGACACCCGCGAGCTGTTCTCTCAGGATTGCCGAAACTTCATCAGGTCTTACTTCTGCCATGTTATCGTCTATTATAGCTTTTATTAGATTTTACTTTCGTAGTGGTTTTGGGAAAACTGAACCCGCAATTCCTTCAGCTTGCTGCTCAGCGACTCGTCCAGCTGTCGGTCATTGACTCTCAGGACAAATCCCCCGATCAATTCCGGATTGACCTTTTCGGTCAGCTTCACGTCCTTCATTCCGGAGATCTCACGGACCAGCTTGGAAAACTCCGCGCGGAGCGTTTCGTCAAGCGGGAAGGTAGTGGTCACCTCGGCTGTCTGGATGGAATTGTGGATCTGGTACAGCGTCTGGAATTCCCTTGCGATGTCTGCCAGCACTTTTTCTCTCCCTTTTCTGCAGATGATCTCAAAAAAAGACAGGGTAGCCTCGGTTGCGCCACGCTTTGCGTAGAGGGCCTTCAAGATCGCCAGCTTTTTCTCAGAGCTCACGATGGGATTCTTCATCACCAGCTCAAGATCCCTGTTTGACCGGGCCATCTCGGCCAGGTAAAGAAAATCCTGATACACCGCTTCCAACTCTCCCCTTTCGATGGCTAGTTCCATCAGGGATTTGGCATAGGCGTATGCTACTCTTTGGTTTGACATGAGGGCTTAGTTAAGCTTGATATCTTTTACAAACTCGTCCACGAGGGCCTTCTGGGCCTTTTCGTCAGACAGGCTTTTTCTGAGCAATCTCTCCGTTACTTCGAGAGTCAGGTGGGCCACCTGGTTTTTCACCTCGGTAAGAGCTGCCTTTTTCTCAGTCTCGATCACCGCCTTGGCGTTTTCGATCTGCTGGGCAGCAACTTTGGAAGCCTCGTTTTTGGCATCCTCGATCATCTTCACGGACGCATCTTGGGCTTTCTTGAGGATAGTATCTCTTTCCAGACGGGCATCGGCGAGGAGCTTCTCGTTTTCGGCTTTCAGGTTCGCCATTTCGCTACGGGCTTGCTCAGCGGCCTTGAGGGCATCGTTGATGCTGCCTTCTCTTTCTTCCAATGCGGCAAGCATCGGCTTCCAGGCAAACTTGATCAGGATAAAAAGCAGGGCCAAAAAGGCGATCAGCTGCCAGAATATCAGTCCAGAACTAGGTAAAATCAGATCCATGGTGTGTATTTGTAATTTCGTGTTTGTTCAATAAGAAGGGATTGGCCTAGCGCCAATCCCCGTTCTTTTGTTCTTAGAAAGCGATACCGCCTGCGTTCAATGCAATCAGTAGACATACTACTACTGCAAACAGGGAAACCACCTCGATCAAAGCTGCAATGATCAGCATAGCAGTCTGAACCTTACCAGCAGCCTCAGGCTGACGGGCAATAGATTCCATTGCCTGGCCACCGATACGGCCGATGCCAAGTCCTGCGCCAATCGCAACAATACCTGCACCGATACCAGCACCCATAAGAGCCAATCCAGCAGACAACAAGATAGAAGTTAACATAACGTTAGATTTATAAATTGAACAAAGAAATTTCTAATTAATGGTGATCGTCATGCGCGTGCTCCGCCACAGCCCCGCCGATGTACATCGCCGTAAACAGGGTGAAGACATAGGCCTGAATCGTGGCCACGAGCAATTCGATCATATTGATAAAGGTCACCATCAGCGTGCTCACCACGCCGATCGCGTAGGATTCAAAGATGAATACCAAGGCAATGAACGCCAAGATCACGATGTGACCCGCGGTGATCGCCACAAAAAGACGGACCATCAAGGCAAACGGCTTGGTGAAAAGTCCGATGAATTCCACCACTACAATGATCGGCAGCAGCGGCGCGGGAACTCCCGGAGTGGCAAACACGTGCTTCCAGTAGTCCTTATTGCCGTTGACATTCACCAAGATAAAAGTCAGCATGGCCAGGGTGAAAGTCACCGCGATGTTGCCGGTAAGGTTAGCCGCCCCCGGCATCAGCCCGATTAGGTTACCTATCCAAATGAAGAAAAACAGCGTGAGGAGATAAGGCACAAACTTCTTGTATTTTGGCCCGATGGCCTTCTCGGCGATCTCGTCCCGGACGAAGAGCACGATCGGCTCTACGATGGAAGCCGCCCCTTTTGGCGCCACCGCTCCGTTTTTCTTGTAGTGGCCTGCCGCAGACAGTGCCAAAAAGAGCACCACCGCGATCACGATGAACATCATCGCGACGTTTTTGGTGATGGAAAAATCATAGATCGCCCCACCGTCCACTCGGCCTAGATGCTCGTGGGAATCGATGTAGATGCCGTTGTGGGCATTTTCTTCACCGAAAAGATGGGTCTCGTGGTTTTGGAAGTCAGAAGACATAAAAAACTCCAAACCTCTGTCAGACGCGTAAGTGATCACCGGCAAAGCAAGGGTCACGTGCGTGTGTCCGATGTTGAAAAAATGCCATTCATGCGAATCCTTTACGTGGTGCATGATGAATCCAGTTGGGTCTTCACCACCTTCTTCTGACTGAGAATCCGATGCAAAAACAGCGGAAGAAAAGCTCAGCAAAAGAGCTGAAAGTAAAAGACTTAGGGCCAGAAATTTGCGCGTCATCAACTCTTATTTTTGAGGGCTACTTCGAAATCGGCCGCAAGTTAGCTATAAAGGTGTAGATATCAAAAATGAGGTAGAACAAAAAAAGAACAAAGAAATTCGAGATAAACAGAATAATATTCTTTTCGCCCGTCAAGACCACCCAGGCAATGAATCCCAAGGAGCCCAAAATACGCACCACCATGCCCAAAAGCTTGATTTGGAGCAGATTTTCAGAAGATTGTTTGTAGAGCCAATTGGAGATCGCGCCGACCAGATAGGAGAGTATGGCAACGAACAGAAATATCGTCCAGACCGATTCGGCGACCACTTGGGGAAGGATGCGCTGCAGCAAGAGGATAACTCCGGCCAGCAGCAGCGTGAAGATCAAAAAGCGGAGATGGAAATTTTTCGGCAGTTTCATGGCACTCGTTTTCTGGGAATGCAAAACTACCCCAAAAAAGCCAATTCCACCTACTTATCCCGCTGCATGGACTTCAGCAGTTGGTAAAAAGCAAGGGCAATCGAGGCAAAACAGCCCACCAAAATCCATAGGGGAAACTTCATCGCGCTCTTTTGCTGTACCCACCAGCCCAGCCATGTCCCGCCGCCGATGATGCCGAAAAGCTGAAAAGAAAGCCCCATGTACTTTGCCCAAGTGGGAGGCCCACCGTTCTGCGGCTTCTTATCTGGTGATTTTTCAGGTTCCATCGATTTTGGGTTTTATCAAATAAAAGATCCGGCCATGCAAATGCCAAAAAAAGTGCCAGACCGTGCCCAAGCCCATTTTACCGGCTGCTGCCCGCCTACCTCACTTCCCTCCCGCCCGGACAATATCCCCAGCCCGTGCATCAGGAATCCCGATCCGTTCGTTTAGTTAGGCAAAAAGCCTATTTTGGTATCCAAATTGGGCGTAGTCAACAATGAAAAGATTTTCCGGACTGGCAGTGGTCGTTTTGATTGTGGTCGGGGCATGCTCCTCGGAGCGCAACACCTTTACCAACCGGACCTTCCACAACCTCACCTCCCATTTCAACGCGTACTACCTGTCCGACACCAAAATCAAGGAGGTAGAAAACCAAGTGAGGGCCAACTACAAGGAGGACTACACGCAGGTATTGCCGGTATTCATCCCCATAGACTCGGCTACGATCAAGCAAAACAAGGAAAAGCTAGACTCTGCTCGGGAGCTTTCGTCCAAAGCCATAGACTGGCACCGCATCTCCAAATGGGTCGATGACAGCTACTACCTCCTCGGCAAGATCGACTACCTCCAAGGCCAGCAGGACGATGCCCTGAATGCCTTCAAATATGTAAACAGCACGAGCAAGGACAAGGAGCTCCGCCATCGGGCACTCATCACCCTGCTCCGGCTCTATGTGGACCGTAGGGAGTACGAGAACGCCAATTTCACCATTGACTACCTTTCCAAAGAGACCGAGATCAGCGACGAAAACCGATTTGCGCTTTTCAAAACCCTCGCCTACTACTACGAGACCCGCGCCGACCAAAACGGGGTGATCGGTGCCTTGGATCGCGCGGTGGGATATGCCCCTGACAAAAAGGAAGAGTCCCGGATCCATTTCATCCTCGCCCAGCGCTACCAAAAAGAGGGGCTTGACGCCTTGGCCTACGACTACTATCGAAAGTCTCTCGATGGAAATCCTCCATACGAAAGGAGCTTTTTTGCCACGCTCTATGCCCAGCAAGTCGCCGAGCTAAACGCCTCCAAGGATCTCAAAAAGGTAAGAAACTACTACGACGAGCTGTACAAAGACCCCAAAAACAAGGATCTCAAGGATGTGGTGGTGTACGAGCGGGCGCTTTTCGAAGAAAAACAGGGAGACATACCCCTGACGCTTGACCTGCTCCACAGCGCGGCCAAAGAGCCGGGGAGTAACCCTCGCCTCAAAGGCTACATCTACCAAAAACTGGCGGAGATCAACCTCGGCGAGTTCAAGGATTTCCGTGCGACTAAATATTACCTTGACAGCGCACTGACTTTCATCAAGGAAGACGACCCTGCCGCACTCGAAATACTGGAGCAGAAGGCCACCCTCGACCAATACGTATTCCATGTCGAGCGCATTCAGCTCAACGACAGCCTCAGCATCATCGCATCCCTCAGTCCGGAGGAGCAGACTGCCATTGCCCAAGACTATATTGAAAAGGAGGAGGAGAGGCTGGTGGCTGAGGCGCGGGCGAAAGAGACGCCCAAAAACTCGAACATTTTCAACAACCTCCTAGCCTTCAGCGGCAAGGATGCCGGCTCCAGTTTCTATTTTGACAACGGCGTCGCGCTGCAGCAGGGAGCCATAGAGTTTAACCGCGTCTGGGGCAATAGGCCCCTGCAGGACAATTGGCGGCGACGGGCGGCGACCTTCCAGACTTCGACCCAACCCCAGATCCCAACGCCCGAGCTCGACTCGGCATCCTCGGGAGAAAACCCCATTCTGGCAAACCTCCCTTCTCTGGAAAGCCTTTTGGGCAAAATCCCCAACACCCCCGAACAGATCGAACAGCTCAACAGCGAGCTGGAGAAGTCCTATTTTGAGCTGGGAAAGCTGCTCTACTTTGATCTCAAGGAAATAGAGCCCAGCATAGCCAATCTGGAGACGCTCATCCAGAAATACCCCAACACCATCAGAAAGCCTGAAGCCTACTACCTTCTCTACCTGGGCCAGAAGGATTCCGGGGGAAACTTCCAGCAGTACGCCGGTCGTCTCAACAGGGAATTTCCCGAGTCCCAGTACACCTATTCGGTCAACAATCCGGATGCCGCTTCCGGCAATCTGGCCGCCTTGGAATCCTCCAAGGGCTATGAGCAAGCCTACAACGCCTACTATGCCGGTGACTACCAAAGGGCGAGGGACTTGGTCAAAGCGACTTTGGAAGACTATCCGCTGACCAGAAATACCGAAAAGCTCCTCCTTCTGGACATCATGGTCACCGGAAAGCTGGAAAGCCGCGACCGCTTCAAAACCCGCCTCGAAACGTATATTAACAATACCAAAGACCCCGCGCTGGTCAGTTTGGCAAGAAATATGCTCAGACCGATGCTGAGCAGTGAGGAGCTCGCGGCACTGGAACCGAAGGAAAAAATCGAGGTCGATTCTACCCAGCTCGCGGCAGATGCTGCGGCGGAAAATGCCGGAAAAGAAATCCCCGCAGACTCGCCTTATAAGCTAAACGAGTCCCAAACGCATATCTTTGTCATTGCATTGTCCCGCTCCGAGGCAGAAGCCGCGACGGGCCTTTTGGGTGACTTGGAAAACTTCCATGCAGCCAACTATCCGAACGCACGGCTACGCACCGGGAATATGAACATGAGCTCCGAAAATGCGATTTACATCATCAGCCCCTTCGCCAATGCGGAAAAGGCCAATGAATACTACCAAAAATTTGCCGCAGACTTCGAATCCGAGGGACTGCCTGAAAACATCAAATCGAATGCTTTCTTTATTTCAATAGAAAACTTTCAGACGCTAAACAAATCCAAGAATCTGGAAGAATACCGAACCTTCTTCCGTACCGTTTATCAGTAACAACCTATGTCCAAACCCGCCAAAGCCACAATTCCCAATTGGGCCGGTAAAACCATAAAATACCTCTGGATCGCTTTCGTCGGAGGCGTGGTCTTTTTCATCCTGTTTGTCTGGATGGTCAGCATCAACTTCCTGGGGCTTTTCGGCTCCCTCCCGGACTTCAAAGCCCTGGAAAATCCGGAAAGTGAACTGGCCTCCGAGCTTTACTCGGCGGATGGATTTCTCCTGGGCACCTACGCCAGGGAAAACCGAAGTCCGGTCAATTACGAAGACCTCGCGCCAAACCTCGTCCAGGCGCTGATAGCCACCGAAGACGTGAGATTTGAGGACCACTCCGGCATCGACATGATCGCGATGATGCGGGTTTTCGTCAAGTCCATCCTCCTCGGACAGGATGCGGGCGGTGGCTCCACGCTCAGCCAGCAGACTGCAAAAAACCTCTTCAAAACCCGTACTGACGCATCCCAGGGCATTCTCAGCTCCATCCCCGGCCTGCGCATGCTGATCATCAAAACCAAAGAGTGGATCGTGGCCACCCAGCTGGAAAAGGCCTACACCAAAAACGAGATCCTGACCCTCTACCTCAACACCTCCGAGTTTGGCTCCAATGCCTTCGGGATCAAAACTGCCGCAGGCACCTTTTTCAACAAGCTGCCCTCCGAGCTGAGCGTCCAGGAATCGGCCGTTCTAGTGGGCCTTTTCAAGGCTCCTACCTACTACAGCCCCGTCTTCAATCCGGAAAACTCCCTGAGAAGAAGAAATACCGTGCTTTCCCAAATGGAGAAAAACGGAATCCTCACCGAGTCGGAGTACGACTCCATCTCCCAGCTGCCAATCGAGCTGGACTATCGGGTGAGAAACCAAAACCACGGCTTGGCGACCTATTTCCGAGAAATCGTAAAGGCCGACCTGATCAAGTGGACCAAAGAAAACCTGAAATCCGACGGATCGGCTTATGACCTGTTTGGCGACGGGCTGAAAATCTACGTTACCATCGATAGCCGCATGCAGCGCTATGCCGAAGAGGCTGTACGAGAGCATATGACGGACTTGCAAAAGGCATTTTACAAGGAAATGGGCAACCGAGCCCCTTGGATCGACGAAAACCACCAGGTAATCCCGAATTTCATAGAGACTGCCGTAAAAAGAACCGAGGCCTACCGACTTCTCAAAGTTCGCTACGGTGATGACACCGACTCCATCGAGCTCAAGCTCAACGAGAAAAAGAAAATGCGGATCTTCTCTTGGGAAGGGGAAATCGACACGCTGATGAGCACCATGGACTCGATGAAGTATTACAAAAAGTTTCTTCAGACCGGCTTCATGAGCATGGATCCCCACACAGGCCACATCAAGGCCTGGGTAGGCGGTATCGACCACAAATACTTCAAGTTTGACCATGTGAAGCAGGGCAAGCGCCAGCCGGGATCGACCTTCAAGCCCTTCGTGTACGCGGCTGCGATCGAAAACGGCTACAGCCCCTGCTATTCCGTGATCGATCAGCCAGTAGAGGTCTATATCCCTGGCCAGCCAGCCTGGAGCCCTTCCAATGCGGACGGCAAGTTCTCCTATGAAAAAATGACCATACGAAAGGCTATGGCCCAGTCTGTCAACTCGGTGACGGCCTACATGATGAAAAAGCTCAGTCCAAAGATCGTCATCGAAACGGCCAGAAGACTGGGAGTCACCAGCGATCTGGAAGAGGTACCTTCACTGGCTCTGGGCGTAAACGATGTCTCCGTCTATGAGATGGCCGGAGCCTTTGGCACCTTTGTCAACAAGGGCGAGCATACCACCCCTTACTATATCGACCGCATTGAGGACAAAAACGGCAACGTCATCCAACAATTTACCCCACGTAAGAAAGCGGCCATGAGCGAGGAGCACGCCTACCTCATGCTCTACATGCTACGCGGGGGATTTGAGGAAGAGGACGGCACCAGCCAGGGCGTGCCTTGGACACTACGGCAGGGCAACGAACTGGGAGGTAAAACCGGGACAACCCAAAACGCATCGGATGGCTGGTACATGGGGGTGAGCAAAGACCTCGTCTCCGCCACTTGGGTAGGCGGCGACGACCGGGCTATCCACTTCAGAAACTGGGCGGCTGGCCAAGGCGGGCGTACGGCTAGACCTATTTGGGTCAAGTACATGACCAAAATCTACGCGGACAATAGTCTTGGCTACACGAAGGGACCATTCCCTCGACCGGAGCGTCCTCTCTCCATCGAGATCGACTGCGACGCCTACGAGCAGGACAGCCAGCGATTTGCTGACTTTGACTACGATGCCAAAAAGAACGATTTCTAACAGTCAATCAATCATCAAGAGAAAAAACAGCCTGAGTCACGGGCTGTTTTTTTTAATTTTAAGCCATGGAGTCCTCATCCTTTTCTCCCGAAAACCACCTGCTTCTCCCCGACCACCCCGGGGTATACAAATACTTCAATGAGGAAAATGAGCTGATCTATGTCGGCAAAGCCAAAAGCCTCAAAAAACGTGTCAGCAGCTACTTCAACAAGAATGCGGGGGTGAACCTCAAGACTCGCCGCATGGTGAAGGAAATACGGCGGATAGAGATCACTCTGGTCAACAGCGAGCTGGATGCCCTCCTCCTGGAAAACAACCTGATCAAGAAGATCCAGCCCCGCTACAACATCCTCCTGAGGGACGACAAGACCTACCCCTACCTTCTGATCACGAAGGAAAACTTCCCGCGAATATTTCAAACCAGGAAGCTTATTCCCAAGCGGGGAACCTATTTCGGCCCTTTCGCCAGCGTAAAGGCGATGAACAATGTCCTGGATCTGATCCGGGAGCTCTTCACCATCCGCACTTGCAAGCTCGATCTTTCCCCCTACAAGATCGACGAAGGCAAATACAAAGTCTGCCTGGAATACCACATCGGCAACTGCCAAGGGCCGTGCGTAGGCCATCAGCGCGAGCCTGCCTACCTCAAGGACCTGGAGCAGGCCAAGCACATCCTCAAGGGGAATCTGGGCATCGCAAAGACCTACTTCAAGCAAGAGATGCAGGCCTACGCCGAAAATCTGGAATTTGAAAAGGCCCAAAAGATGAAGGAGAAGCTGGACCTTCTCGAAAAATACCAATCCAAGTCCCTCATCACCAGCCCGAGTATCCAAAATCTGGACGTCTGCACCCTGGTCTCAGACGAGAAGTACGCCTATGTGAACTACATGCGGGTGAAGAATGGAGCAATGATCACTTCAAAAAACGTGGAGCTGAAAAAGCGGCTGGATGAAAGCGACGAAGAACTGCTGCTGACCGCATTGGTCCGTCTTCAAGACCAGTTCCAGAGCGACGCAGATGAAGTCCTGATCAACATCGAATTGGAAAACCCCATCGAGGGACTTAACCTGACCATCCCAAAAATCGGCGATAAGAAGAAGCTTATTGAGCTTTCCCTGAAAAACGCCTTCTATTACAAAAAGGAAAAAGCACTCCTCCAAGGCCTCAACCAAGACAAAAAAGAAAGGGTGATCCGCCAGCTTCAGCAAGACCTCAGTCTCCCGGAGATACCCGATCACATCGAATGCTTTGACAACTCCAACATCCAAGGTACGAGCCCCGTGGCCAGTATGGTCTGCTTTCTGGGCGGAAAACCGGCCGTCAAGGAATACCGCCATTTCCATATCAAGACGGTAGAGGGTCCCAATGACTTTGCGAGCATGAAAGAGATCGTCATGCGCCGGTACAAGCGCCTGATGGAGGAGGAAAAACCGTTTCCCAAGCTGGTCGTGATCGACGGCGGCAAGGGACAGCTCTCCTCGGCAGTCGAGGCCTTGCAGGAGCTAGGCGTGTACGGCAAGATGCCCATTATCGGGATCGCGAAAAGGCTCGAGGAAATCTATTTTCCCGGAGACTCCTATCCGATACATATCGACAAAAAATCCGAAAGCCTCAAGCTATTACAGCGTATCCGGGATGAAGCCCACCGCTTCGCCATTACCTTTCACCGAAAAGTGCGCAGCAAAAACGCTTTTGGAACTCAGCTCACGGGCATACCGGGTATCGGCGAAAACACCGCGGACAAATTGCTCAAGCATTTCAAATCAGTCAAAAAAATCAAAGCCGCTTCTGAGGCCGAACTCAGCGAGGTCATCGGCTCCAGCCGGGCAAAGGCACTGCTAGACTGGATGCAAAAAGAAAAAGGGGCCTAAGCCCCTTTTTTATTACCACTCCCAGAGGGAGTTTTCGAATTCTAACAACTTGTATTCAAAATCCAAGGAATTGAGATAGGCCTGCATCTCCGGACTTGGATGGTCCGCCGACACCAAGTCGGCAATCAACGCATCATCCGGATTGGTAAACCTCCTCACTACCGACCTGAACAGCCTCGACTCAAACGCTTCGTCGTAAGTCAAGCTTTTGGAGATGTTCTGGAAATTGATCCATCTCGCGGTAGGATGGTTCTTGAAGTAGTTCACGAAATCCTTGTAGCGGATGAACGCCACTGATTTTTGACCCGCATTGGAATTGGTCTGGGACGGCATCACCAGCTCGATGTATTTGATGTCAAACACCAAGTCGGAGTGATGTCTGTCGAAGACAAAATCCTCTTTGAAATCGAGGTAGTAAAGCTGCTTGGAGAAAATGGAATCGCCATTGGCAGAGATCCAGAAGTTGTCCTGAAATTCGGCGATGGAAAGCGGCTTGGTAAACTCGGCATCGGCAAAGACTTCGAGCGCGTTCTCATCCACCACCGCTTTGTAGATGTGGTTGACTATACCGTTTGCCTTGTTGTCACCAGAGCCATACAGTGAGAGGTTGTACTTCTCGCGCAGGTCTATCCTTCTCCACACAGAGATTTGATACATCTTGTCATCGTCCCGGATCCGCTTCGCCGAATACACGGTATCCATCGAAAACTGGCGATCCCCATATCCAGAAGGATTGACGCTAGTGGCCACCTGCGCGTTTCCACTCAAGGGAAGGAGCCCAGCGGCCAGCAAAAGAGCCAAGAAGATGTGTTGCACAAATCGTTTCATAATAGCTTTATTTTAATCGTACTGCTTACTTGACTGCAATACGCTTGATTTCTCTCAGTTCAGAGTTGATTTTATTGCCTCTGAAGTTGGTTCTGGTCACTTGGGTTACCCGTACGACGATGTCGTCACCTGGTCTTGCACTTTCCAAGAGAGAGCGCATGCTTCCTCCGATCGGCACGGTCTGGCGAGGCACTTCACTTCTCAGCAACACCAGCTCGCCGCCGGTCACCTCAAAGTTGGAGTCCTTGGCCATGGTGCGTGCGAAAGTCGGCTCTGGTACAGCCACTACCTTCATGCTGTTTAGGGTGTTGAGTGCTTGCGCCTGGCTCATGTCAATTTCGCTGCCGTTGCCACCGACTACCTTGATGGTAGGAGCTGGAACCGGCTTAATATCAAACGCCACATCTCCGATTTTATTTCCGCCACTGCTGACACCGATGGTCACCTTGCCTGAAGCTCCCGGAATGATGGTCACTTGGCCTGGCTTGCTACCTTTGATGGACTGGCCATTGTTGATCGCGAATTCAGGAGAGTAGGTATTGCCCAAAGCAGGCACCTCGATCAGCAATTCGTTGGCACAGTCGGCGTATAGCTGCTGCACTACTTCAGAGGAAACTTTGATTACCGGCTGAGCGACGAAGTATTCATATTCCACAGGAATCACTTGGTCTTCGCCACCTACGTTGGTGACGATCTGTCCAGTGAGCAGCTGACGGGAAAGACCCTTGTCATCATAGCTTGATGCTGGAGCGACGGTAAATTCAACCTTACCAAATCCGTTCTCCACAGGAACAGAGCGTCCGCCCAAAGTCATCGTCGGAGCTGCAGAAGAAGAAGCAGATGCAATAAACATGTCTCCTTGGAACTTGGTACCAGCAGCCACCACATTGGAGACTGCGGCGATCTTACCTTCCAAAATATCCGCCTTGAAGTAGAAGGAGCCCAATGTGCTTGCAATTTGCGCAAGCGATTCACTTTCGATGTTCAATACTTCGTTTTGGAACTGGGTAAGCAAAGTCATCACCGCACCAACGGGAGACTTCACAAAGTTCAGGTTGACAAAGCTCTTTCCTCTTACATCCCTGTCGTTAGCAAAGATCTCGATGTCTTTGGCATCCAGTGCGATAGGCTTGTAGTTTACGCCAGTGATCCCCACTCCATTGAGGATTTCGGAAATCTGGGCCGGATAAGCATTCAATTTAGCCTGCAACTCATCGCCTCTACCCGCATTGGCAAACATGTTGCCGGTGATCTCGGTATTTTTCAGCGCAGAGTTGACAAAGTTTCCCTCGTCATTCTTTGCGTTGGACGTGGCGATCAGCTCTTGCTTCAGCTCCTCAAGGTAAGTGTAGATTTCCGAGGTTGCGGCTCTTACCTGCTCTGACGCCCCTACCTTTGGCACGTCCCGAGGGTTGTTACCCTGCTCTTCTACCGTCGCCTTGATCGAGTTGACGGTAGATTGGTTTTTTGAAATAAAATTTCTGGAAGTGCGCTCCATCCCATCATTGATGAGGACGAACTTCTGGAGGATCTGATTACTTACCTGGAGGGCCAAAAGGGCCGTCAAAACCAGGTACATCATCCCGATCATCCGCTGTCTAGGTGTTTCTTTTGCTCCTGCCATCTCTCTAGCTTTCGGTTCTTTAGATGATTAGGATAGATTAACCTTTCATGGCGGAAAGCATTCCACCATAGATTTTGTTGAGTGAGCTTACGTTTTGGTTCAGCTTAGCCAATTCATTCTTGAACGCTTCGGTTTCTTTTCCGGCTTCGGAAAGTCCCTGCATCGCCACAGACATGTTGCTGTAGAATTTGTTGAGGGTTTTCACGTGGCTGTTGGCATCCTGCAATTCCATTTCGTACACTGCATTCAGAGCAGTCAAGTTTTTGGTCACAGTCACCACTTGGCTATGGTAAGCTTTGGCATCTTGGGAAGCAGCGGACATCTCGGTAAGGGCCGCCGCAGTTTTGCCGTAGGAAGCGTTCATGTCTACCAAGGTCTTGGCGGCAGACTTCACGTTGGTTGCATATTCGTTGGTAGCTACAGCCGCATCGGACAAATTACCCATTTTCTCAGCGGAAGTCGCCAGATTTTGCATTCCCTTGCCCAAGCTGTCGATCAACTCAGGGCCGATTTTGGCTTTGGACAGCATATCATCCAGCTTGGCAGACACTTCGTCTCCCTTGGCCTTTTGTGGAGCTCCGCCGGCTAACTGCGGATATATTTTGCTCCAATCCATTTCTTCCTGTCTTGGCTCAAATGAGGACAGGAAAAAGATAATCGCCTCTGTGGTCAGACCAACACCAATCATGAGATTGGCACCCTGCCAATCCAGGATCTTGAACATCGCACCGAGGATGACGACAGCAGCACCAATACCATAGACTTTGGGCATGACGCTACTGTAAAATTTAGCTTTAAAGGAATTGCTGTTGCTAGCCATTGGGAATTTGTGAATTAAGGTTGAGTTTTATTCTTGTTGTGGGTGGGTTATCTCTTTGTTCTCTTGCTGGACTTCACGTCCATGGATCCTGATCGTCCCATGAAGGTCATCGCAGTACGGAAGCCAATGTGGGCTTGGGTGACATCCTGGTATTCGTAGGTTCTGGTAGAAGTTTCCAGATAGTGTGCGATGTCTTTCCAGCTACCGCCTCTTACGATCTTTCTTGGCTCGTTGGGATCATCGTATACCGGGTCCAAATCCCAGGTATCCACTCTGGAAGTAGCCTTGTAGGCATCCATTACCCATTCCGCCACGTTGCCGGACATGTTGTACAGACCAAAGCCGTTGGGGGAAAACACGTCTACCGGCGCAGTGTAGGCAAATCCATCGTCGATGTAGTTACCTCTGCCAGGCTTGAAGTTTGCCATCAGGCAGCCTCTTTTGTTTTTTAGATAAGGTCCGCCCCAAGGGTACTTGGCGACATCCTTGCCACCTTTGGCAGCGTATTCCCACTCCGCCTCAGATGGCAGTCTGAAAGAAGGCACGTCAAAGTCGGACTCGTCATTTGCACGAAGGTGATACGTTCTCCACTCGCAGTATTTCTGAGCCTGATCCCATGAAACGCCAACCACGGGATAGTTGTCAAATGCGGGGTGGTCAAAATAGAACTCCATCAGTGGGTCTCCATAGTGATAGGAAAAACTGGTAGACCAGACAGTAGTATCGGGTCTAAGCTCTTCGTAGTTGAATGTCGGGGGATCTTTCAGTGTGGTAGGTGTGCCGGTGGCCAACTCGCCATTTTTCACCGCCTCCAAAAACTGTCTGTATTTATTGTTGGACACTTCGTACTTGTCCATGAAAAATTCAGAGATCGTAATCTGCTTGTTCATCGATGACTGGGAGTAGGCAATGTCCTCATCAGACTGCCCCATCCAAAAAGTACCGGCTTTGACAGGCACCATGTCGATGGGTAGGTTTTGCTGCCAGCTTGCACGCTTGGGAACTCCGGTCACCTCACCACGTCTGTTGGCTTTTTCACTTGCCGAACCCTTCTTATTAAATAGCCCGCAACCTGGTAGTAGTGTTGCAATGGCCAAGCCTAGTGTAATAGGCATTAAGCGGAGTCTCATTTTTTTATACATAAATGGCGTTTTTGAAATCATCAATTTTTTGCCCAATCTAAAACCTACTTGAATCGCCGAAATTTAGAGGAATTAGGCCCACAAATGCAAATAACCTGCCAATTTTAACCCCATTTGTAAACCAATGGAAGTGCCAGAGCACCGTGGTTTTCAATGGAATTGGACAGATTAAAACCTGTATCTCGGGGTTCTCTGGATCACCCGATCCACCACCCTACTGGCCGTGGGAAGCGCATATCTCAACATCAATTCATGGCTGGTGGGCGATTTTGCGTCCAGCCCCCCCGTCACCAAATCAAAAGCATAGCCCAATTTAAGGGAATTATCCCGCAACAAGCTGTAGCCTATGATCAAAGAAACCGATTCTTCCCCGCGGTAAGCTATCCCCCCATTAATCTTGTTCTGATGTGTTGCCATAACGCTCACATCGTAGGAAAAATTATTGAAGGAAACGGTTTTTATGAGTAGGCTCGGCTCTATTCTCAATTGTCCGATAGGCCGTACCCTGTAGCCAAAGAGGAAGTAGGAATGGTTTTTCAGCTGGTTTGCGTAGCTCGCGTCGCCAAAGTCAAAAGTAGGTTGATTCAGATGCTTAGAGCTTATGCCCAAATAATAATTGTTCCTGTCATATAATATTCCCGCACCAAAGTCCAATGCTAGTTGGCTTTCCTTTCCCGACTGGGGCAGGTTGGGTTCAGGATTGACCACTACCAAGTCGCCATAGTCCAGCGAGCTGGAGTACATGCCCACATAGCCGCCCAGGCTCAAGGTGCCTCGGCGCACTTTCTTGTGATAGGCCCCCTTGAGGTTGACTTCCAGATTGCTGGTCGCACCGATCTGATCATTGACGATGGAGAGGCCATACCCGATATTTTTGGAGTCAAGCCTTCCCTCCGCCGTGATGAGCTGGGTGGTCGGTGCACCTCCCTGTCCTGAGCTGGTCGTGTAGCCTGCCCATTGGGATCTGTGCAGAGCCGAAAACCGATAGCCGCCCTCCTTGCCCGCAAAGGCAGGATTATAAAACATGCCGTTGTACATGTATTGGGTAAACTGGGCGTCTTGCTGCGCCTGGGCCTGTGCTGCACACAAAAACAGCAGCAATGATAATCCAAGCTTTAAAAAGTAATCCAATCGGCTTTTGGTAGTCATTTGGCTGAGGTCTCTCAATTTTAAACTAGTGTATGAATTTAAACTGAAAAACCACAGCAAATGATACAAGTTTTACAAATTGTTGGCCTTTTTGATATAGAGCTCCAAGGCGCCGGTCATACTCGGGGCGTTGGGCATAGGGGCCTCGATATCGAGTATCAGATCCATTTCGCGCACCGCCGCCGAAGTGGTGGGGCCGAATGCCGCGATACGCGTATTGCCCTGGACAAAGTCCGGGAAGTTGCTTTTCAGCGACTTGATCCCTGAGGGGCTGAAGAATGCGAGGATATCGTACTTCACGTCTGCCAAGTCGGAAAGGTCCGCTGCCACGGTATGGTAGATGATCGCCTCGGTAAACGCGATGCTGTGTTTTTCCATGTAACCCGGGATATCGTCTTTGCGGATATCCGAGCATGGGAAAAGATACTTCTCGTTTTTGTGTTTTTTGAAATAGTCAAAAAGATCCTCAGCCGTCTTTTGGCCTACAAAAAGCTTGCGTTTGCGGATGACGATGTACTTCTGCAGGTAGTGTGCGGTCTGGTCCGAAATACAGAAGTATTTCATCTCTGCGGGCATCTCGATCTTGAATTCCTTGCAGATCGCAAAGAAATGGTCGATCGCATTGCGGCTGGTAAAAATGATGGCCGTATGCTTCAGGATATCGATCTTCTGCTTTCTGAATTCCTTTGGTGGGACTGGCTCTACCTTGATAAACTGTCTGAAGTCTATTTTCAGCTTGTACTTCTCCGCCAACTGCAGGTAGGGGGAATTAGCATCAGTAGGCTTGGGCTGGGAAACTAGGATACTCTTTACTGGCTTAAAGCGATCTTTTGGAGCTGCACTCATGCTAATTTTATTCCTTTATTATAGTTCGATTGCATCACTGACCTAGATCCATAATCCATTTTGCGAGGATTAGAAAAGGTACTAATTCTGCGATGCAAAGGTAAGTAAATAAATGGTATTTCTTAAAACTCAACCTACTCATCATAATCAGGAACAGTCCCAGCACCCCGAAAATGTAAAACCAGAAAAAGCCCAAAAGCAGCAGGGAGAGGGCAGATTCAAGGCCTGAAAAATCGTTGGAGACAAAATACGCCCCCACCAAGAGTACCACCGCACACCCAAAGACCACCAGCCTCAGCAGGTAAAAAAAGTGGGAAAACTCTGCCTTCCCTAAGTCAAACAGATAGGAGATGAGCTTGATCGCGATAAACTTCACGATCGTCAAAGCCAAGATCAGGAAAGCACCGCCCAGCCACACCGTGAGCAGGGAGGAATAGTCCAGTCCTATCCAGGTCTCCAGCCAGTCTTTGCTGAACACCACCAGGCTCGTCACCGCACCCTGGGAGATCATCATCGCCACGATCAGGATGTAGAAGATCACGTCGAAGGAAAAAAACTTCTGCAGGTTGCCACTGTCCGAAAAGTCCTCCGCGTTGATCACAGACAAGGGCTGTAGCATCATCGCCAGCAGGTAGGGATAGGCCAACTTGTACAGTGCCAGGAAGAAAAGGATGATAAAAAGCGCCGTAAAATAGAAGTCTTTCACCGGCTGCGGGACAAAGCGTCCCGTGATGGGATTGCCCTCCGGATCCACAGACGCCTCCCGGATACTGCTCAAGCCCAACACTTTTTGGATGCTGGTCTTCTTGGGACCCAGATTCGGACTGACAACGGTAAAGGTCACCGTATCCTGTCCAAACTCAGCCTGAAAATCCGCCAGGGAGCGAAAGAAAACCGTGTCTCTAGACGTCAGCCTCCACAGCTTGCCATCGATGAAAACCGTGGACTTGGACGGAAGCTTGATTCGTAGATTGGACTCGGGAAAGCTTGCCAGATCCACCTGCAGGTCGATCCTATTGTTGCTGCCCAGCCAAGATTCCTCCTGGGCAGATTCCCAGAGTCCATCGTAATTTTCCAAGACTTGGGCACGGGCACCCAAACTCAGGAAAACGAGAAACAAAAACAGCAAGCGGACTTTACACATAGACTGATTCACCTTCTAAAACCTCGCCAAGTAACCAAAGTGTATCCTGGAATAGGAAAAAGACAAAGGCTGGGTATTGGATCTTCCCAACGCAAACACAAAACTGAATAATCCTCCGTCAGTGTCCAAATTGATTCCTGTCCCAAATGCAAAAGGGCGGTCGATTTTTTCGTTGGCGTAGGGATTTTGCACCACTCCCAAGTCGGTGAACAGCACCAGATACGAGCTTTGGTCAAGGAACAGCCGCTGCTCCAGATTCAGGTAACCATAGCTTTTAGCGAAAAAGCTCTTTTCATTGAAGCCCCGGATACTTTTCAGTCCTCCCACGCGAAAAAACTCGTTGACAAAGAGGTTCTCGTTTTCCAGCAAAGCTCCCACGCCGCGGATCCACATCCCCCAGCCTGGCTTCACAAAAAAGTGTTTTTCGACCGAAAACCAAGCCTGGTACTGGGGAGAGGACTCGTCCAATCCCTCGTAGGCCTCCTCAGGCAGCCCCGTGTTTTCGAGGATCTTTTTGTTTCCCAGCGAAAATTGCCCCTGAATCCTCAGCCCCCTCCTTGGCGTAGTCGGAGAATCCAGCCTGTCCCAGTCCAGTCCCATCCCGTACCTGTTCCAGCGGTAGTCGATGGCGCTCGGCAAGTCTTGCCCGCTCCCAAAGCCCTCCACGGAAATCAGGTCTCCAGCCTGCCTTCTGGTGAAAAAGCTCAGGTATGCCCCGTCAGAAGCCCGATATCCAAAGTCCAAATCCAAACTTCGGTTGACAAAGCTTGAGTCCTGCTTGAGAAGGGAAAAACCTAGCTGAAAATCCAGTGGCAAACGGAACACAAAGGCCTCCTTGGCCCGAATATCGAGCGACTGGGACTGCACATTGAGGCGTTGCCACTGGATGGAAAAGTCCCTCCCCTTGCCTCCCAAGTGATACAAGCGCAGGTCCACCTCGCCGGTGATGAGCACTTTGCCGGGTTCGTTTTCATTGGGAAGCAGGCCCACTACACCGTCAAACACATTGAACCGCCGGTCCTGCAGGGTGAAAATCGGTCTGGCCTGCCGGGTCTGAAAGGTCAGCTCCGGCACACCGACCAAGGTAAAATAGGGAGACTTGCGAAGCGTCTGGGCCGCTTTTTCCAGATCACTCTGAGAAAACGCTGTGCCTGGATTCAACCTGGAAAGCTGCTGCACATAGACCTCCTTGGTCTTGCTATTTCCGGCCACTGTCAGGCTGTCCCACGTGATATAGGGCCCCGACTGGTAATCCATCCGCCCGGAAAGCACCGCTCCCTCGACTTGAATACTGTCTATCCTCAGTTCCGCAAAGGGATAGCCACTGTCCTCAGCCAGCTCCAGTACCAGCTCCATCCATTCGTAGGGAGCGGGATAGGACAAGTCCGGCTTTCCCAATTTTTCCACGAAAGGGCTCGGTACATTTCCCTCGGCGATTTCCTTCCAGCCAAAAAGCCTGCCCGGCGCCCAGGCAAATAGCACCGTGTCTCCGCTTCTGCTTTCGCTAAAAAAGCCCTCCAAATAGCCTTGCCTCAGGAAGGCTTGCGCGAGAGAGTCCCGCTTGGCCAGGGCCTGCGACCTGTCGGAAAGCAAAAGGCTGGCCTCTTTTCCCTCCTCCCAGACCAAGCGAAAAACCTCCTGTCCAAGGCATGTCGCGCTACCGAAAGCCAGCAAAAACAAGACTGCCAAAAAACAGGACTTCAAGGGGCAAAGGGGGATTGGTTATATTCGCAAGTTAATTGAATTCACTTGGCAGGCATCTACATCCACATTCCCTTTTGCAGGCAGGCATGCCACTATTGCGACTTCCACTTCAGTACCAATCTGAGCCGGATCGACGGGATGGTGGATGCCATAGCTGCGGAGATGGAGCTCCGAAGGGATTTTCTTCAGAAAAAGTCCGTGGAAACCATCTACTTCGGCGGCGGCACCCCCTCCCTGCTTTCGGGCAGACAGTTGGATTTCCTGCTGGAGAAAGCCGCCAAGACTTTTTCCCTCGAGCTCAAAGAAGTCACTCTGGAGGCCAATCCGGACGACCTCTCCCCGGAAAACCTCAACACCTGGAAGTCGCTCGGCATAGACCGCCTCAGCCTCGGCGTGCAGAGCTTTGACGAGGCCGTGCTGCGTTTTTACAATCGTGCGCACTCCGCCAAAGAGGCCCTAGACGCCATCGCCCAGGGGAGGAAGGCTGGCTTTGAAAAGTTTTCCCTGGACCTCATCTACGGCTTTCCCCAGCCCGATCACTCGCTATGGAAAAAGGACCTCGCCGAAGCGCTCCGGCAAGACCCCGGGCATATTTCCGCCTACTCCCTGACGGTGGAGCCAAGGACTGCCCTGGGCAAATGGGCAGAGAAAGGGAAATTTGTCCCCGCCGACGAGGATTTCGCCGCGGAGCAGTTTGAGTGGCTGCAGGAGCAAAGCGAAAAGGCAGGCTATGTGCAATACGAGATTTCCAACTTTGGAAAGCCGGGCCAGTTTGCCCTTCACAACACCAGCTACTGGCAAGGCATCCCCTACTTGGGACTCGGCCCGAGTGCCCATTCCTTTGACGGCAAAAACCGCGGGGCAAACCCCGCCCACAACAGCTCCTACACCCAATCCATCGAAGCCGGGAAAATCCCCTACGAGGAAGAGCCAGCCTCGATGGAAGACCAAGTCAACGACCGCATTCTGACGGGATTGCGGACGATTTGGGGACTTTCCCCCGGCAGTCTGGCAGAGGACTTCGGACTGGACCTACTGCAGACCAAATCCGAGGCCATCCAAAAATTAGCGGGCCAGGGCTGGCTGCTTTGGGATGGCAAAACCCTATCTTTGACCAAACGGGGCATGCTCCTGGCCGACAGCATCGCGGCCGAACTCTTTATCTAAATCCATGAGCTACAATTCAAATCCAGGCAGAAAAAAAGAAACCGCACCGCTCGAAGCCGCCTTCAACGAGCTGCTGAAAGCCTACAGGCTGGAGGACAAGTTTAAGGAAAAGCAGCTGGTCAGCAGCTGGGGCGAGATCGTGGGGCGTACCATCGCCGACCGCACTTCTTCTGTCTTTGTCAAGGACAAAAAGCTTTTTGTGAAGCTCAGCTCCGGGCCGATCAAGAAGGAACTGATGCTCAACCGCTCCAAAGTCCTCGCCCTGATCGAGGAAAAAGTAGGCAAGGGCGTGGTGGAAGAGCTGATTTGCCTTTGATCGCTTCTTTACAATTTTTAACTAGCCTCTGCTGACTGATACCGACCATTCTGGGAAGGATTAGTCCAGTTTGAGTATTATTGCGAAATCATTCCGATGGTCAAGCTACCTTCCATCCATATCGGCAAACTCAGTCTCCTCCTCGCCATCCTGGTGTGGCTGGCGCTGCTGTTTGTGGATCTGGTGCGGCTCTTTGGGATGATCAACGAGATGGACTCCGGCATCTCCGATGAGATCACCTGGATACTGGAGATCCTGTTTTTTTTCACACTCTACGGTTTTTACAACTATTCCGTGGGGAAAAACATCCAGAGCGACTTTCTGAACCTGCTCTGGCGGGCTTCCTCCACGGGGATTTTCGCCACGGGCGTGGCCTTGCTCACGGAGCTTTTCTACATCTCCATGGGCGACAGCAAGCTGGCCACAGAGCCCTTTCTGAAAAACTTCTTCTACCACGTCAACTTCGCCCTGACGACGATCTTCCTGATCTCCTCGGCCCTGCTGTGGAAGCATCTCATTCTTTACCAGAAAAACAAGCAGGTAGTCAAGCAGTGGCAGACCTTTGAGTTTGCCATGCTCTTGGCGATGTTCTTCGTGTTTTTCAACAAAAACAACTTCGACTACAGCTTCCTCTTTGCCATGGTGATCCTCTTCGTGATCACCGTCGTGCTGTCCGGCAACCTGAAGTGGATTCCTTACCTGACTTTCAAGGAAAAATGGAAGTCGCTCCTCTTTTTGTTCTTCCTGCTGATCTGCACCGTTTACCTCTTCCGAAGGATGCTGGCCTACAGTGCTGCGGAGGCCTATCAGGTCAACCTGACGGACAACCTGTTTCTGATGGCCCTTTTTGGCTTCATCTTCACCTACGCGCTTTTCAGTTTTTTGGTCACGCTGTTCAACCTCCCCACCTCATCGGTATTTGAGCAAAAGCTCACGGAGGCCATCAACTTCCAGCGCCTCAGCCAGTCCATCCAGCCCGACGACAACGAAGAGCAGGTGCTCGACATCCTACTGGACAGCTGCATGAGCGCCTCCTATGCCGACGGGGCTTGGATAGAAATCAGCCCCGATGGGCAAACCGAAGGCATCAACCAGCTGCGGTTCCTGGACGAACCGACGAAGGAGGAACTCTCCGAACTCATCAAAAACCAAAAAGCGGCCGTGGGCTGGGCCTCCACCGACCGACCGGAGATGCTGCAGCCCCTGCTGATCCGCTTGGACCATCCCCGGTACGAGTCCACGCTTTTGGTTCCGCTCGTGATCAACAAGGTCGCCATCGGCCGGATGGTGCTGTGCAAGGAAGTCCGCGACGGCTTCAACAAAGAGATGGTCAACATCATCAGCACCTTTGTGCGGCAGGCCTGCATCTCGGTGGAAAACCACCGTCTACTCAACCAAGCCATCCAAAACGAGCGCTATCAGGAAGAGCTCAAGATCGCCCAGCGCGTACAGAAAGCCCTGCTTCCGGCCCAGCTTGACCATCCGGATCAGTTTGACATCTGTGCCTTTTCCAACGCGGCCGACGAGGTAGGCGGGGATTACTATGACACGTACAAGGTGGACGAAAACCGCTACGTCCTGATCATCGGTGACGTCTCGGGCAAGGGTACCTCCGCGGCTTTCCACATGGCGCAGATGAAGGGCGTCTTCCAAAGCCTCATCCAGCTCGACCTCAGCCCGGCGCAGTTTATGATCCGGGCCAATGCTGCGCTGGGAAAATGCCTGGAAAGGAACCATTTTATCACGGCTTCGATTTTCCAGATCGATATTGCGGAGCGCCGGATCTGCCATGCTCGGGCGGGCCACATCCCCACATTGCGCTACCAGGCGAAGGAGGCAAAATCGGAGTATTTGTTTTTCGACGGACTCGGTTTGGGAATTTTGAGAAACCGGCAGTACGAAAATCACGTTCAGGAGAAAACCTTCACCTATGAGCCTGGAGACATCCTGGTTTTGATCACAGACGGAATCGTGGAAGCCAAAAACCAGAAGGGGCAACAGTTTGGCTTCGAGCGGATCAAAAGCTTGGTGGAAATCCACCATGACAAGACTCCAAAAGAAATCCAAAACCAACTTATCGATGCGCTTCACGTCTTTGTAGGTGGAGACGGCATGATCGAAGACGACTATTCCATGATGGTCGTGAAGTTTCAGCAACCGACAACCCAAACCCTTTAGCGTAAAGAACCCCAAGCCATGCTGCGTCTGGAAAAATCACAAGAAAACGAAATCGAAATCCTGAGCCTGTACGGAGAAGTGGATGCCAGCAACTCCGTCATTCTGGACGAGGCCATTCAGGAAATCGTCGCCTCCGGCACCAAATCCATCCTCATCGACGGCAAAAACCTGGACTACATCTCCTCTGCTGGACTGGGGGTATTCATGTCCTACCTGGAGGACTTTCAGGATCAGGGCATCAGTATGAAGATCTGTGACCTGGCTCCCCGGGTCTTTGAGGTGTTTCGCATCTTGGGCTTGGACCAATTGATCCCCATCTTCCCCGATCGGGCAGCGGCATTCGCAGTATAAAATGATGTACAGACTGGACATATCCTGCCAGACTTCGGCACTTTCGGAACTGAGGGCATTTCTCCAGCAGGCGCTGGGCAGCGCCACCCTGGACGAAATCGAGAAGCACCAGGTCACCCTGGCCGTGGAAGAGGTCTGTGCCAACCTCATCATCCACTCCCACGGATGCAACCCCAAGGACATCATCCAGCTGGAAATAAAAGACTCCGACAAAAAGCTGATTTTTGAGATTTCCGACCAAGGCGAGGCTTTCAACATCCTGGACTATGAGGTGCCCGACCTCAAAAAGGTCATGGTGGAAAAGCGAAAAGGCGGCTTAGGCATCATTTTGGTTAAGAAGATCATGGACGAGATCGAATTTGAGTCTAAAAACGGCACCAACACCTGCCGCCTGATCAAATGGTTTCGATCCTAATTTTGGTTAAATGCCCCAGCTATAGGGCATTCACCCCGAATTACTGATAAATTTGTAACATTGCATTGTAAATCGGCTATCCAGTACATGAATCACCGAACAGTTTCGGCATTTGTAGTCACCCTCCAAATTGCATTCTTGCTCCATTTCCCCCTCTCAGCCTTCGCCCAGACCAATGGCGACGCGCTCCTGACCGTGGGCGGGAAACCTGTGGACAAGGATGAACTCGTGTATCTCATCTCCAAAGGCATAAGCACGGATGCCAAGACTCCCGGCATCAGCAGGGAGGAATTCGAGGAAAACCTGGAGCTTTTCATCAACTACAAGCTCAAAGTCCGCGAGGCGGAAGCGATGGGATTGGAGAAAACCGAGGAGTTTGCGCGGGAATTCGCCTCTTTCAAAGAAACCCTCATCTACCCCTATCTGATCAAAAACTCCCTGGAAGAAGGAGAGCTGCGCAAGGCCTACTCCCGCATGCAGGAGGTCGTCCGCGCCAGCCACATCCTCTTTCAGTTTCCCCCCAATGCCAGCACCGAGGACAGCCTCATAGTCCTGAAGATGGCCCTGAAGGTAAAAGGCGAAATCGAAAACGGCGGCGATATCAACGAACTGGCCGTCCAATATTCGGACGACCCTTCCGCCAAAGTCAACAAGGGCGACTTGGGGTATTTCACCGGATTGCAGATGGTGCAGCCTTTTGAAGACGCCGCCTACACGCTGCAGGCCGGCCAAGTCTCCGACCCAGTCCTGACCAGCTTTGGCTACCATATCATCAAAGTGCAAGACCGCCAGCCCAACCCGGGTCAGGTGAGAGTGTCCCATATCTTGGTACGCTTTGATGCAAAAAATCCCACCGCCGAGGAAAATGCCCGAAGGAAAATCGCCGACATCTACACCGAAATCCAAAAGGAAAACACCGTGTGGGAAGACATCGTCAAAACCTACTCGGAAGATCCCGCTACCAACCAGCGGGGAGGACTCCTACCGTGGTTTGGCGTGGGAAGCATGATCCCGGAATTTGAGATGGGCGCCTTTTCCCTCTCCGAGATCGGCGAAGTGTCCCCTCCGCTCAAAACCCAGTATGGCTATCATATCTTGAGGCTGGAAGAAAAGAAGCCCATCGATTCCTTTGAAGAGATGGAGGAAAACATCCGCTCCAGAATCCTCCGCGACTCCCGGTCCGGCATGATCCAGTCGCAGGTGGTGGCAATCCAAAAGGCCCGCTATGGTTATAAGGAAGACGAAGCCTCCGTGGGTCGTCTCGCTCAGGCACTCAACTCATCCTCCAAGGAAAACTTTGCCGCCGCAGCCAGCAGCCAGTCCCTCGACAAGGCGCCGCTCTTTACCCTCCAGGGCAGAACCTACCTGCTCTCTGACCTCATCGCCTACATGGATGGAGAGGAGATCAGCGCCAAGTTTACCGGAGGCACCTTTGATGTCTGGTTTGACCGCTTCTCGGCCGAGATCCTCGCACAAACTGAGGAGAAGGACATCGAATCCAACAACAAGGAATACCAGATGCTCCTGAAGGAATACCGGGACGGCATCTTGCTGTTTTCGCTCATGAACCAAGAGGTGTGGGAGAAAGGCATCACCGATTCCCTCGGTCAGGCGGAATTTTTCCGCAAAAACCTGGACAACTACCAATGGCAAAACAGGATTGAAGCCTTTTTGGTGAAAGTCCTCGATCCGACTCAGGCTGAAAACGCACGCAAAAAGCTCCAAGGCAACGGCTATGACCAGAGCCTGATCCAGAGCTTTGAGGCGGACTACCAGACCAACGCCACCCTCGCTTACCACACAGAATCCGGCGTGTATGAATATGCCGAGCATCCCGTGCTCTCGAAGATCGATCCCCAGCTTTCCTATCAGGAGATCGAGGTCGATGGCAGCCTCTACCTGGTGCTGACTGGGCAAAAAATCCCGGCTGGCCCCAGAAAATTCGAGGAGTCAAGAGGCCTCGTGATCCGTGACTATCAGGAATACCTCGACCAGAGCCTGACGGATTCCCTCAAAAGCAAATACCCCATCCAGATCAACCCCCAGGTAAAAGAGGAGGCTTTTCTGGCTCTGAATCAATAAACAAAACTCCACAGCTGTGGAAACAAAAGGTTACCAACACCCATGAAATTTCTAAACCGACTTATTCTCAGCCTTGTGGGCGCGATGGCTTTGGGCCAAACTCTGGCCCAAGAAGCCCCTACGGGCCAGGTCTTGGATAAAATCGTCGCCAAGGTGGACAACAACATCATCCTGGAGTCGGATGTCCAGCAGACCTACATCGAGGCTTTGGCACAGGCCCAGCAAGGCATGGAAGCCCCTACCCGCTGCAACGTTTTCGAAAGCCTCATGATCAACAAGCTGATGGTGGCTAAGGCCGAGATCGACTCGGTCATCGTGACAGACGCAGAGGTCATGCTCCAGACAGAAAACCGCTTCAATGCCGTTCTGCAGCAGTTTGGCGGAGACGAGAGCATGCTGGTACAGGTCTATGGCAAGACCGCCGAGCAGCTCAAGGCTGAGCTCGAGGACGTGATCCGAGAGCAGATGATCGTGACCAAGATGAGAGGAAAAATCACCGAAGGTCTGACCGTGTCCCCAGCAGACGTGCGGG
Organism: Algoriphagus oliviformis; assembly: GCF_017254915.1. Lineage (GTDB taxonomy): Bacteria > Bacteroidota > Bacteroidia > Cytophagales > Cyclobacteriaceae > Algoriphagus > Algoriphagus oliviformis. Next base: position 167,473 of record NZ_JAFKCT010000001.1, read on the forward strand.
CGTTCTTCAACAGCATCCCCAAGGACTCCCTGCCGCTCTTCACCTCCGAAGCCACAGTCGGCCAAATCGTAAAAAAACCGGAAGTGAATGCCAAAGTCAGGGACGAGATCGTCGCGCAACTGACCCAGTTCAAGCAGGATATCTTGGATGGAAAGGCCGATTTTGCCGATCTGGCCAAACGGTATTCTGAGGACCCAGGGTCTGGCGCACAGGGTGGTGATTTGGGTTTTTACAGAAGAGGGGAGTTGGCTCCCGAGTTTGAGGCTACCGCTTTGGGACTCAGACAGGGCGAGATCAGCGATCCGGTGGAGACTCAGTTTGGCTTTCACATGATCCAGCTTCTAGAGATCAAAGGCAGCACCTATAATACCCGACACATTCTCCGGATTCCAAAGGCCACCGAAGAGGATCTTTTAAAAGCTGAAAGATATTTGGACAGCCTCAAAAAGGAAATCGAAGCGGGCAAGATCGAGTTTGCCAAGGCTGCGAAAGAGTATTCCGAAGACCGGGCCACGTCTGATCATGGAGGTTTTTTCACCGATCCGGCAACCAACTCAAACAGACTCTCTTTGAGAACCCTCGAAGATCCGGTACTCTATTTCACCATCGATACGATGCAGGTCGGCAAGATGACCAAACCCATCCGATTCGAAGATCCACGTGAAGGCACCAAAGTCAGAATTTTGTACTACCACGCGAAATATCCTGCCCACCGAGCGAACCTCGAAGATGACTACGAAAAAATGAAGGCGGCGGCGCTGCGGCGAAAAGAAGATGACATTCTCGGCAGCTGGTTTATCACTGCGAAGGAGGACGTCTTCATCGACATCGATCCTACCTACGACCGCTGCGACGTGCTGCAGGGCAACTAGGCCCAGTTTCGCCCACAAAAAATCCCCGAATATCTCACACTTGATATTCGGGGATTTTTTGTGGGGCTGTTTCGACTAAAGACAGGCGCTCGCCCGCTACCTACTTTTTCTTGCCAAAAAGCGCCTTAAAGGCCATTCCAAGCTGTCGAAAACCTTCCTTGAGGAATCCTTTGGACTCTTGGATTTTGGGCTCCATCTCCTTCTTTTTTTCATTGAATTCACGCTCCAGCATTTCCTTGCCTTTGCGCAGCTCCTCTTCTAGGCTGGTCTTGTTTTCCTTTAGGTCTTTGATTTTTTGCTCGATCTCCTCTTTGACATCGGCGCCGGCTTCGGCTCCTTTCTGGACGAGCTCCTCGATTTTGTTTCCGATTTCCTGGAGAACTTCCTCGATATCCTGGGTTGTAGATTTCTTCTTTGTCATGGCCAAAAGTGATCTGTTGCGTATTTCAAGTTAGGAGAAAAACTTGAAAACCAGCACCCTTTGACAAAAATCACCCGTCTATCGGCTCACCCGACTGGGTCTGCTTCTCATAGAGCTCGGCATACACGCCTTTTTGATCCATCAGGGAGTCGTGGTCGCCCCGCTCTATGATCTTGCCGTCCGAGAGCACGATGATATGGTCAGCCAGCTTGGCCGACGACACGCGGTGGGAAATGATGACCGAGGTGCGGTTTTCCATGATGCGCTTCAGTGCGGTCAGGATCGAGTTTTCGGTCTTGGTATCCACCGCGGAGAGGCAGTCGTCGAGGATGAGGATTCTCGGCTCCTTGGCGATAGCCCGGGCGATGGAGACGCGCTGCTTTTGCCCACCGGACAGGGTGATCCCCCGCTCGCCCAGCATCGTCTCAAAGCCCTTGGGGAAATCGACGATGTTTTGGTACACGTCGGCATCTTTGGCAGCCTTCTCGATCAAAACCTGATCCGGACGATCCAGCCCAAAAGCGATGTTGTTGGAAATGGTATCGGAAAACAGGAATACGTCCTGGGGCACAAAGCCGATCTGCTTCCTCAGATCCGAAATGTCGTAGCGGCGGATGTCCACCCCATCGATGCACAGCTGCCCGGAAGTCGGATCATACATGCGCATCAGGAGGTTGGCAATCGTGGACTTCCCGGAGCCCGTCGTGCCGATGATCCCCAGGGTCTGTCCCGCTTTGATCTCAAACGACACCTGATCCAGCGCTTTGATCCCCGAGTCGGGATAGACGAAAGTCAGGTCCTTGACCTGGATCGCTCCGGCAAAATCGGCTTCGAGATTCTCCGTGCTCACGAGGTCATTGCGCACATCCAAAAACTCGTTGATGCGCGTCTGCGAGGCAGCCGCCCGCTGCACGATGCTGGTCACCCAGCCCAGCGAGGTCACCGGCCAAGTGAGGATGTTCACATAGAGGATAAACTCCGCGATCACCCCGTAGCCGATCTCGCCCTCGATCACCATGATGCCGCCCACATAGACGGTGATGATCGTGGAGATGCCTACCAAGGCCATGATCAGCGGAAAAAACAGCGCATTGACCCGGGTCAGCTCGATGGACTTGTGTTTGTACTCTTCGCTGGCTTCCGCAAAGTTGCGGGCGGAATCTTCCTCCCGCACAAAGGCCTTGAGCACACGGATGCCGGAAAAAGCCTCCTGGACAAATGTGCTGAGTCCGGAGAGACTCCTTTGGATTTTCTCCGAGCGCTCATTGATCAGGTTGTTGACAAAATAGATACTCACCGAGAGGATAGGCAAAGGCAGCAAGGAGTAAAGGGTAAGCTCTGCATTGACCGAGATCATGTAAAAAATCACGAGAGGAAAAAGGATGAGCAAGTTTAGCCCATACATGATCGCCGGACCGAGGTACATCCTCACGCGGCTCACGTCCTCGGTGATCCTGGCCATCAGATCCCCGGTGCTGTTCTTTCGGTAGAAGCTCAGCGGCAAATCCTGGTAGTGCTCAAAGATCTCGTTTTTCATGTCGTACTCCACCCTCCTGGACATGATGATGATGGTCTGCCGGATAAGGAAGAGAAAAAAGCCCCGCAGCAAGGCCATCACCAGGATCAAAATCCCAAAAATGAAGACGTACTCCAGAAAAATTTCTCGGGCAATTTCGCCCATACCTCCCTGCATCAGAGGACGATACAGCGAAAAACTCTCCACCACATAATCTATGGCAATCCTCACCAGCTGCGCAGGGATAATTACGAAGATGTTGGAGATCACGGTAAATACTATCCCCAGCAGCAGCAAGCCCTTGTATTTGTATAAATACTTATTGATTCTCCAAAGCGGCTTCACCAAATAAAAATTTTTAATTCGAATATTGAGTTACAGAAACTACGGAAGCAATTCCTTTGTTGGCTGATAAAAGTATTTAATTTTGTATCAGCCCTTTCCGGAGGCTACAACCCAAATATAACATATTCTAAAAAGCTAAGTTCACATGTTAGAGATTAATGCAACCGAAACAGTGCGGGAAGGGTCCATATTTGGACAGATCAGCACCATGGATCACGAGCAGCTGGTCGTATGTCATGACCAAGCTACAGGCCTGAAGGCGCTCATCGGCATCCACAACACCACCCTGGGCCCTGCGCTGGGCGGCACCCGAATGTGGCCCTATGCCTCTGATGCAGACGCCATCACAGATGTGCTGAGACTTTCCAGGGGGATGACTTTCAAAAACTCCCTCGCCGGCCTCAACCTCGGCGGCGGCAAGGCGGTGATCATCGGTGACCCCAAACTAAAGAACGAAGCTTTCCTGAGACGTTTCGGCCGGTTTGTCGAAAGCCTCGGGGGAAGATATGTGACCGCCGAAGATGTAAACATGAAGACTTCGGACATGGAGTACATCGCGATGGAAACCCGCCACGTGACCGGACTTCCGCAGCTCAAGGGCGGTGCCGGCGACCCCTCTCCCGTGACTGCCTACGGCGTGTACATGGGCATCAAAGCCGCCGCTAAAAAGGCCTTTGGCTCCGACTCCTTGGCCGGAAAGAAAATCGGCGTTCAGGGAGTCGGCCAAGTCGGCAAATACCTGATCGAGTATCTGGTCAAAGAAGGCGCAGAGATCCTCATCACCGACATTTTCGAAGACAAACTGCGGGAAATCTCCAAGGCTACCGGAGCGACTGTGGTCGACCCCAATGTGATCTACGACCTGCCTATGGACATCTATGCACCCTGTGCGCTCGGCGCGACGATCAACGACGAGACGATCGACCGACTGAAATGCGCCGTGGTGGCAGGCGGGGCAAACAACCAGCTCAAGGACGAGGGCAAGCACGGCAGGATTCTCATGGACAAGGGAATCGTCTATGCGCCTGACTTCCTGATCAATGCAGGCGGCGTGATCAACGTGGGTGCGGAGTACTTCGGCGACTACCATAGAGAGACCGTTTTCTCCCAAACGGAAAAGATCTATGACACCTGTCTCACCATCCTGGAAAAATCGGAGAAAGAAAACATCGCAGCCCAGCAGGCTGCCATCGACGTGGCCAAAGCACGAATCGAGGCGATGGGAAGAGTGAAGCTTTCTTTCTAAAACCAGCTCCCCAATCCAAAAAAACCACCGGCAGCGTGCTGCCGGTGGTTTTTTTGTCACCTTCCAAATGCCCGTACCCCATCTAAAATTCCCTATATTTACGGCTCTTTTACTACCTATATGCTAAACAGAAGAATCCTCAGAGTCAAGGCGTTTCAAAACCTCTATGCCTTCGAACAATGCAAAGGATCCAACCTCAATATTGCCAAAGACTTCATCCGGGAGTCTTTTTTGCCGGATCTCAACAGCATGGAAGTGCAGGACAAGCCTGCCCTGACCCGCGACGCCGAGGAGGCCGTCAAACTTTTTGAACAAAATCTCGAAACCGACGGCCTGCTCAAATCCTCGGACGCCAAGCCAAAGATCAAGCAGGTAGTCCTCCTGGCCCTGAAGCAGTTTCGCACGGCCAACGAAAAGGACCGAGACTTCATGCTTAGAAACATGATCACCTCCGCCGAGCGGATACCACAGCTCTATCTTTTGGCCATCGAGCTGCTGCAGGCTTTTGCGAAGCACGTGGCCAAAGACCTCGAAAAAAAGAAAAAACTGTCCGGGGAAAGCCCCGTCGCCTTTGGCAACGAGCTAAACCTGGTCAACAACCAAGTCCTTCGAAACATCCGTGAATCGGACACTTACCGTGCAGCCGTGGCGCGAAACAACGTCGATCTGGACGATCTCGAGCTGGAGATCCGGGAGTGGTTTAGGGACTATGTCAAGCCGTCAGAGACCTACCAGGAGTACCTGAAGATCACCGAGCCGACAATCGAGCAGGATTTTGAAGCGGCAGACGATCTCCTGAAGAAGATCATTTTCAAAAACGAGGTGATCCTGACCTACTTCTCCGAAAAAGACCTCAACTGGACCGAAAACAAATCCGTCGTCCGCAGCCTGGCTTCCAAAGTGCTGAAAAACGCTGCGGGCAGCGAGGAATCCGAGGGCGACCAGCTGCCGGAGATCGCCATCAACTGGGACGAGGATAAAGAGTTTTTTCAAAATATATTTAACTTCACCATCGAAAACGAGGGCATGAGCAAGGCCCTCATCGCCCAAAAAACCAAAAACTGGGACATTGACCGACTGGCCTTTACGGACAAGATCATCATTTCCATGGCCATCGCCGAGATGAAACATTTCCCCAGCATCCCGGTGAAAGTCAGTATCAATGAGTACATTGACATCTCCAAAACCTACAGCACGCCGAAAAGCAAGCAGTTTGTGAACGGACTGTTGGATGTTTTGGCAAAAGAATTAACCGACAGCGGCCAAATCCGTAAGAGTGGTCGAGGACTTCTGGACAATAAATAAGAGAACTATGAGCAAGAGCAGCAACACCCTATTCGCATTCGCCTTGGGTGCCGGCGTCGGCGCGGCACTGGGCATTCTGTTTGCCCCCGACACTGGCGCAAATACGCGTGACAAGCTTACCTTCAAGCTTTCCAAATACAAGAAGGAGCTGGAAGAGCTCATCAACGAACTCGTGGAGGGCAAAGAACTTCATCTCAACGAAGCCAAGACCGAGGGCAAGCGCGTGATCACCGAAGCCAAAAATAAGGCTGAAAACCTGCTGAACGACGTCAATAAATTAATCGATCAAATTAACCAAGGGAATAACTAATTATGAAAATCAAATTGCTTAGCGCATTTGCGCTGGCTTTGGTTTTGGCCAGCTCCTGCTCGCAAAAAGACGACCAGGCGGCTAAAATCAAGGCGCTAGAGGACAAAATCGCCCAGTTGGAGACCAGCAATACTGCCGTGACTCCAGTTAATGCCCAGTCTGCTACCACCGCTGACCCCAGCACCTTGGGTCAATTTGAGTTTGCAGAGATGGAATATGACTTTGGCAACATCAACGAAGGCAAGGTAGTAGAGCACGTCTTCGATTTCACCAACAATGGCCAGGCTCCCCTGATCATCTCCAACATCACCGCTTCCTGCGGCTGTACCAGCCCTGACTGGACCAAGACTCCGATCAACCCAGGCGAGAAGGGATTTGTGAAAGTGGTCTTCAACTCCACGGCCAAGTCCGGCGCCCAGGCTCCGACCGTCACCATCCAGGCAAACACCAACCCAACCGTGACCCGACTGAGAATGAAGGGCTCGGTAACTCCAAAATTGGCCGGCGCTGAGGCTCCTGCAGGTCCATTGAAGCGATAATCATGATCAATACCGTATTAGCACAGGCCGCAGCAGGTGGCGGGGGGATCCTTGGACAAGTGTTTCTGTTTGGATCCATCATCTTGATCATGTATTTCTTTATGATCAGACCGCAGCAGAAGAAACAAAAGGAAACCAAAAAATTCATCGAGGAGATCAAAAAAGGGGACGACGTAGTCACCATCGGAGGCCTCCACGGCAAAATCTACAGTGTGGACGGAGACACCGTGCAGCTGGAGCTGGACCGCGGGCTGAAGGTGAAGGTAGAGAAGTCGGCCATTTCCCTTGATTTCTCGAAGAAATCCACCCCATCCAAATAAATTGAGCTTTGGCGGAACATAAAAAGTCCTCCGGAAGGATTTCTTCCAAAAAACTCTCCAATCTGAAAGTGGTAGTCCTCTGCATCGCAGCGGCTACCACTTTTTGGATTTTAAATGCCCTCAACAAGGACAACTACACCACCATCGTGGACTACCCCATCGAGTGGGACTTTGACGGGGAAAAGTACATGGCTATCCAGCCCCTCCCCGAAAGCGTACCCATCCAAATCTCCGGGAATGGCTGGGATCTGCTGCGCAAATATTTCAAGCTCAACGAGCCCCCGTTTGTCATCAACCTCGCCGAGCCCGCGACCAAAAATTTCATCCTCACCTCTGACCTCAAGCGTCCCCTGGGCGATTTCATCACCCCGACCGTCCTGATCGGCATGCTGGAGGATTCGCTTGCTTTTCGCATTGATCAGATCCAAACCAGAAAGCTGGATCCCGTGCTGGACACCACCAGCTATACGATGGCCAAAAACGTGGTAATCGAGGGAGAGATCTCCTTCGATCCCAAACAGATCTCGCTCAGCGGCCCTTCCTCTGTCTTGGATTCATTCGGTGGGCGATTCCCCATTTCTCTCAACGCCAAGCGCATCGGGGAAAACTTCAACGAGTCGGTTCCGCTCAGAATACCCAAGGAACTCTCCGAGGTACTCACCCTCCAAGACGCAAGCGTAGAAGTCAGCTTCACCGTCATCCAATTTTTGGAAGGAAACAAGCGCCTGAAGCTGCGAAAGGTCAACTTCCCGAAAACCGTAACCCTCGAAAACGAGGAGCTTACTCCCGTGATCTCTTACCTGGTCGATGGCAGCAAGGTCACAGAGCTGAAGGACATGGAGTTTGAGGCCGTCTTGGACTACTCCAAGCGCAACCGAGAGGACAGCACCATCGCGATCGTAGTAAGGCCCAACCCGAGCTATATCAAGGAAATGAAGGTCGAACCCTCTCATGTCAGGTTGAAATATGAGTAAGTCCCGCCCGCTCCGGATCGGCATCACCGGTGGAATCGGCTCGGGCAAGTCCACCGTGGGCCGAATTTTCCACATCCTCGGCATCCCCATCTACTCGGCCGACGACCGTGCCAAATGGCTCATGGCCAACGACGCGGCTTTGAAAGGGCAAATCAGCGCTACATTTGGGCTGGAGAGCTACCTGGAAGACGGGAGCCTCAACCGGGCTTTTTTGGCTGAGAAAGTATTTTCAGACCCCGAAAAGGTCAAGCAAATCAATGCACTCGTCCATCCTGCGGTGGGTCGAGACTTTCATGGATGGGCCGAAAACCAGAACGCTCCCTACGTTTTGAAAGAAGCAGCCCTCCTTTTTGAAACAGGCTCCTACCGCGAGCTGGACAAGATAATCAACGTCAGCTCTCCCCTGAAAATCCGAATCGCCAGAATCCTGATGCGCGACCCACATCGCAGCGAATCCCAGGTCAACCACATCATCGACCAACAGATGCCGGACGAGGAAAAAAACGAAAAGGCAGACTTTGTGATCAAAAACTCCGACAACAAGCTCCTCATTCCGCAGGTGTTGGAGATTCACCGAACACTGTCTGCCGCAGCCGAGCTAGCGCGCCAAAAGCACCCCTCTGATGGATAGAATTCACCAGTATTTTTACGCCACTCCATGAAGGTCTACAACAACAAGGATTGGGCACAGTTTGTCTTCATGGTGTCCAAGTCTGACACCATCCGCAAGCTCGCCCCTTTGATACTAATCATCTTTGTCTACTCGCTGGGAGTGACCTATCTGGAAATCCACTACTTCAAAGTCACCGCGGACAGCTGGGTGAGAAATCTCCCCCAAATGCACAGCCTGCTGAGCTTTGTGATTTCCATGCTGCTCGTGTTTCGCACCAACACCGCCTACGACCGCTGGTGGGAAGGAAGGAAGCTCTGGGGGCAGCTGGTCAACAACAGCCGTAACTTTGCGATTAAGATCGCCGGCATGGTCGATACCCAGGACGAGGAAAACAGAAGGTTTTTCAGTCGGGCCATCCCCATCTACGCCTTTGCGCTAAAGGACCACCTCCAGTCCAAAGCCACCGAGTACAGCCTCCACGACGGGGAGATCAAGGGGCTTCCGACCAAGCTAAGCCCAGAACTGCACGTTCCCAACCAGATTGCCAAGGGGCTTTTTTCCCGGATCAACCATCTCTACGGAGAGCGAAAAATCACCGGCGACCAGCTGATCGTGCTCAATGGGGAAGTGTCTGCGCTTACCGACATCTGCGGCGCCTGCGAGCGGATCAAAAACACACCCATCCCCTACAGCTACAGCTCATTCATCAAAAAATTCATCATGCTCTATACCCTCACGCTTCCCATAGGCTATGCCTATATGCTGGGGTATTTTGCGGCACCCATCGTGGCCTTTGTTTTTTACGTGCTGGCCAGCCTGGAGCTGATCGCTGAGGAGATCGAGGAGCCTTTTGGCGACGATGAAAACGACCTCCCCATGGAAAAGCTGTCAAAAAATATCCAGCGCCATGTCGGCGAAATCCTGGACTAAGGGTTTACCGAATCCAAAAACAAAAAAGGAATCCCAACCGGGACTCCTTTTCCTTTTTAATAAACCCTAACACTAAATTAATCATCTGTCGATCGAGCCGAGGACCTTCTTCATGAAGGCGTTTCCGGCGTCCTTTTCCGACATTCCCTCAGCGACCATTTCGTGTACTTCGAGTGCGCCGCAAAGGTTGGAGATCAGCTCTCCGATCACGTCGATCTCCGGCTCTTTCAGCGAAGGTGCCTCGGAGATGACCTCCAAGACTTCCAAGGCCGTCTCGATCTGTTCTGGCGTACAGCTACGCTGGATCGTCTTAATTACCGGCAACTTCATGGATCAGAGCTTTTAGCTGGTCTTCTTTGTTGGTTTGGATCTGGTTGAGGAGCTGACCGCCCTTGAAGGAGGCGAAAGTCGGCAAGTTGTTCACTTGGGCCAATTTTCGGGAATTGGGGAATTTCTCAGCGTCAACCAGGACAAATACTGCTCCGGCATTTTCTCCGGCCAGTCTTTTGAACTTGGGCTTCATGATGCGGCAGTTGCCACACCAGCCGGCAGAGTACTGCACCACGACTTGGTCGTGCTGCGCTACCAGCTCCTGCAGGGTATCTTCGGTCAGTTCAATCATGATCTATCAATTGTTTGACAAGTAGTTCGCAACGCCTTCGTTGGTAGCCTGCATGGCTTCTTTTCCTTCCTCCCAGTTGGCAGGACATACTTCGCCAAACTTCTCCACGTGCAGCTGCGCGTCTACGATTCTCAGGTATTCGTCGATGTTTCTTCCCAATGGAAGGTCGTTGATGGACTCGTGACGTACGATGCCTTCCTTGTCGATCAGGAAAGTACCTCTGTAGGCCACAGGCGCACCTGCAAAAGACCACAGACGGGACTCAGCGTCGAAAGAATATTCGCCAGCAAGTACTCCGTAGTTTAGGGAGATAGTCTTAGCAGCGTCAGCCAGGATCGGGTAGGTCACACCTTCGATCCCGCCTTCTCCCTTGGCAGTCATCAACCAAGCCAGGTGAGTCTCTTCGGTATCTGTAGAGCAGCCGATCACGACGGTGTCTCTTTTCTCAAATTCTGCCAATTTGGCCTGGAAAGCGTGAAGCTCAGTAGGGCAAACAAACGTGAAATCTTTTGGATAGAAGAACAGGACCACATTTTTCTGGCCGATGTACTGCGCCAAGCTGAAGTTTTCTACGATCTCTTCTCCGTTGATTACCGCTCCTACCGAAAATGCTGGAGCCTTTTTTCCGACTAATGCCATGTTTCTTTGTTTTGTTGAAAATTTGATAGGACAAAGCTAGCCATGGATTCGGTATTTGTAAAAAAACGGAGCTTGCATTGGCGGTTTTGAAAAACCCCTAAAACAGAACATTATTCTGTCATGAACGACCCAGCCGATGTTTTGACACTCATTTTAAAACAAACAGGCCTCCACAAAATACCCGCAACGGATTGCGTGCGGCAGAAAAAATTAGGGATTGATTTACTCTATCGGGGATGAGAAAAAGCTATCGGCGCGGCCTAGGACCGCCGCCCCGTTTTTGGTCACCGCAGGGAGGCACGACGAAGCAGTCTTTGTGAGAGTCAAATGGCTTAGGTGAACGCTGATGCCAGCCTCGGCCTGTTCAAAAAGACTGCATCGTGCCTCGCAGTGACGGCATCACCACTTCCCTCGATAGATCTATGAAGGAAGTGATGATACCCTCTCTTGCTTTGGGACAAACTAAATTCTGTCAAAACCGAGGTAGGAGTGGAGCACCTTGGGCATGAGGATGCCGTCCGGGGTCTGGTTGTTTTCCAGGATGGAGGCCACGATTCTCGGCAGAGCCAAGGCAGACCCATTCAGCGAGTGCGCCAGGTGGGTTTTCTTGTCTTCCCCACGGAATCTGAGCTTCAGACGGTTGGTCTGGTAGGTCTCAAAATTTGACACGGAGCTCACCTCCAGCCAGCGCTCCTGCGCGGCAGAGTACACTTCCATGTCGTAAGTCAGCGCAGAGGTAAAGCCCATGTCGCCTCCGCAGAGTCTCAGCACGCGATAGGGTAGCTCCAGCTTTTGCAATAGACCCTGCACATAAGCGCTCATGCTCTCCAGCGCCTCGTAGGATTTGTCCGGATGCGTGATCTGCACGATCTCCACTTTGTCAAACTGGTGAAGGCGGTTCAGGCCTCTGACATGTGCTCCCCAAGAACCCGCCTCCCGACGAAAGCAAGGTGTATAGCCTACGTTTTTGATCGGAAGCTCTGCCTCGGATACGATCACGTCCCGATAGAGATTGGTGATCGGCACCTCTGCGGTCGGGATCAAATAGAGGTTGTCTGCCGTGGAGTGGTACATCTGCCCTTCCTTGTCCGGCAATTGGCCCGTACCGTAGCCGGATTCCTCATTGACCAAGATCGGAGGTTGCACTTCGGTAAATCCCTGCGCCAATGCCTCGTCCAAGAAGAAATTGATCAGCGCACGCTGAAGACGGGCACCTTTCCCCTTGTAAACCGGAAAGCCAGCACCGGAGATTTTCGCGCCCAAGTCAAAGTCGATGATGTCGTATTTTTTGATCAGCTCCCAGTGCGGCAGCTTGCCTTCGAAGAGGCTTGGGGTCGCTCCGTTTTCCAACACCACCTCATTGTCCTCGGCGGATTTGCCTGCGGGGACGGAGGTGTGGGGTACGTTGGGAATGGTATAGAGCAGCGTCTTGAGCTCCTCCTCGACTTTGGAATACTGCTCCTCCAAGGTCTTGATTTGCTCCTTGATCTCGCTGGTACGCTCCCGAATGGCGATGGCTTCGGTCGCCTTTCCTTCCTTCATGAGTTGTCCGATCTGCTTCGAGATGGTGTTTGCTTCCGCCTGCAGCTGATCGCGCTGCGTCTGCGTGGACTTTCTTTGGTCGTCCAGTGTAATGACCTGAAGTAGAAGATTGGCTGCATTGTGGATGTTCCTTTTTTGCAGGCCGGCTAGCATTCCGGCGTAGTTTTCCCGGATTTGGTTGACTAGAAGCATGAAGAAATCTTGATTTAGGTGTCCAAAGATAAGGACTTATCGGACATAGACGGTTTTGGTGACCATGGAGAATGGGCCCTCCAGCTCTTTGCCGCCAGTCCACAGGAGGCGCACATTTACCTGATAATCCCCTTTCGGCAGGTTGGTGAGGCGGACCGGCGCCATGTGGTCGATCTCGTAGGAGTAGTCATTGACCTGGATTTGGACTTTGAGTCCGTCCAGCTTCATATCTCCTCCCAGCACCAAAAAATCGATCACGAGCTCCTCACCCACGGCGAGGTTTTGGGAATTTCGGGGCAGGTTGACCGCCAGATAGGGCTCGGCGGAATAGGGAAAAGGCCGCGATTCCCCCACGATAAAGTCCCGGTCCACGTAGTTGCCAAAACTCTTGAGCGCATGGCCTTCGTCATCCACCAGAAAACCCACGACACGATAGGTCCCCTCGGTCAGCTCCCGCTGGAAAATGGTGGAATAGTAGCCGACCGGATCGCCACCGTTTAGGATCATGTGCAGCCTGGGCTTGTCCCCGGTCACTTCGCCAAAAGGGTAGTTTTTGCTGTTGAACTCGAAAGGTACTTTTCCGGGACGGAAAACCTGGTTTCCCAAGGGAGTATGAAGCTCCAGGATCGCATCGGGAAAAGCTGCCGAGTCACCGTACTGATAAAACGCCACTTTCGGCGCTTCCGCATCCGTAGCCACGGAGTCCTTGAAGTCGTCCACCACGGATTCGTTTATCTTTTTCCTGTCTTCAGCACAGCCCATCCACAGCAGGCAAAACAAAATCGGTAAAAGGAGGATTTTCTTCATTTGGCGACCCAGATTGAGGCTAAAGATATTTATTTTTGAAGAAATATATCGGTGCATAAATCTTAACACTAAACAAATGGACATCCTCTTTGATGAAATTCCAAGCCTGGATCTGGCGGACTTTACCTCCGGCACTCCCGAGCAAAAAGCCGCTTTTGTGAAGAAACTGGGGGAAGCCTACGAGAATATCGGTTTTGTGGCTGTAAAAAACCACGGACTGTCCAAAGACCTGCAAGACAGGCTCTATCATTCGATCAAGGCTTTTTTTTCCCTGCCGGATGACATAAAAAAGAAGTACGAAAAGCCGGAAATCGGCTATCAGCGCGGCTACACCGGCAAGGGCAAGGAGCACGCCAAGGGACGAAACACCGGAGACCTGAAGGAGTTTTATCACGTGGGACAGGAGCTGGACCTGATCCCCGACACGGACACGGTAAAAGGCGAGTACCCCGAAAACCTCTGGCCGGCTGAGATCAGCGAGTTCCAAAAAGACGCCATCGAAGCCTACCAAACCCTCGAGAACGCCGGCAAAGCCATGCTTCGCGCGATTGCGATCAACCTGGAGCTTCCGGAGGATTACTTTGAGGACAAGGTCGCCTACGGCAACTCGATCCTGAGACAGATCCACTACTTCCCCATCGACAATCCCGACGAAGTGCCCGCAGACGCGGTACGTGCCGCCGAGCACGGCGACATCAACCTGATCACCCTGCTCATGGGGGCCAGTGCAGACGGCCTTCAGGTACTGCGAAAAGACGGCAAGTGGATCCCCATCACGGCACTCCCCGACCAGCTCGTGGTCAATGTGGGCGACATGCTGGAGCGCCTGACCAACAAAAAGCTCAAGTCCACCATCCACCGCGTGGTCAACCCGCCAAGGGAACTGATGCACACCAGCCGGTACTCTATCCCTTTCTTCATGCATCCACGGTCCGAAATGGACCTCACCTGCCTCCCCAGCTGTGTCGATGAAAACCACCCCAAACAGTTCGCGGATGCCACCGCGGGAGAATTTCTTGATGAAAGACTGCGCGAATTAGGATTGAAGAAGTAAGATGTCGGTCCGCAAAGTCCGATACTATGTATTTCTCAAAGATGTCCTGGCGCTCTCCGTGACTGCTTTCGGAGGGCCCCAGGCTTTTTTGGCTATGCTGCTGGAGCGGATGGTAAAAAACCGGGCCTACATCTCCGAGGACGAGCTCTGGGAGCTCAACGCCCTCTGCAACATACTTCCCGGCCCCTCCTCCACCCAGCTGATCTCTGCCATCGGATTTCGAGTAGGCGGCCCAAACCTGGCCTACCTGGCGCTCTTTGTGTGGATTCTTCCAGCCACGCTGCTCATGACGGCCACGGCCGTTTTGATCCAGTTTTTGCAGGAAAACACCCCCGGCGCTCTGGGCTTTGCGAGGTTTATCCAGCCCATGGCCATCGGCTTTATCATCTTTGCTGCGCAAAAGACCATTTCCAAGATGGTCAAAAGTACCGAAGCCATGATCCTGATGCTGATCTCGGCATTCGTGTCTTTCTTCTACAGCTCCCCCTACATCTTCCCCGTGATGCTCGTCCTCGGCGGACTCAGCACCTCCATCAAGTACAAAAACCAACCCAAGGCAGAAGAGGACAAGAGCCTGGAGATCAAGTGGGCTAACTTCTATCTTTGGGGAGGTGTATTGATCCTGGCCGCGGTAGCCGGTGCGATCACCAACTACCAGCCTATCTTGCTCTTTGAGAACTTCTACCGAAACGGCAGCTTGATCTTTGGCGGAGGCCAAGTGCTCGTCCCCTACCTCTACACGGAGTTTGTGGACTTTAAGCATTTTCTGAGTTCGGAGGAGTTTCTTACTGGCTATGCGATTTCCCAGGGCATACCCGGGCCGACTTTCTCCATCTCATCCTACGTGGGGGCTCTGTCGATGCGGGAGTTTGGGCTGACCGGATTTTTGGTAGGAGGCTTGGTCTCTGCGGCGGGGATATTTCTTCCGGGAATCTTCCTGATTTTCTTTGTGATCCGCTTTTGGGATCAGCTGAAGCTCTACCGCCCCGTGCGCGCAGCCCTTGAGGGGATCAATGCCGTATCCTGCGGGATGCTCATCGCCGCAGCCTACCTGCTCTTCGAACCGCTCGAAGCAAATGCCCTGCATATCTTCTTCATCCTGGGTACCTACTCCCTGCTGCAATTCAGCAAGATATCCTCACCGATGATCATCCTAGCCGGAATCGGGCTGGGCATCCTGGCCAACTACCTCGGCCTCTAATTGCCCGGATTTGGGACGAAAGGGAACAAGAATAGGATGAAAAGCGTTTTGAGTTCTAAATTCATTTCCTAAATTTCTTCCATGCAAGCCTACGAATTCATCAACAGTCTCATACCACCCCTGAAGCTCAGCGATCGCGCGGGGATGGCTTTGGCTTGGATGGAGGAGATCCGCACCGACTGCCTGCCCGTGGCTGACCAAGGCCGGTTCTTGGGATTCATAGGCGACGAGGTGATCTTTGAGCTCAATGACCCCGATCAGCTGATCGGTACCATCGAGCTGGAGGCGGGCGCTTGCTGGGTGTACTCGGACAAGCACATCTACGATGTCCTGCGCGTCGCCTCGGAAAACCAATCCAACCTCGTGGCAGTACTGGACCGGGAAAACAGCTACCTCGGCGTGATCTCCATGGAGGATGCGATTGCGGCCTTTGCCGACAGCCTCTCGATCAAATCCCAAGGGAGTGTGCTGATCCTTTCCATGAACATGACCGACTACCTCCTTTCGGAGATTTCCCGGCTGGTGGAATCAGAAAACACCAAGATACTCAGCTCCTTCATCACCAACGACCCCCTGGACAGCGACAAGATCAAGCTGACCCTTAAGCTTGACAAGCCCGAGCTTAGGCACGTCAAGGCGACCCTGGAGCGCTTCGGCTACCGGGTGATCGACCACTATCAGGAAGAGACCGGCATCAGCGGAGAAGAAGACCGAATCGGTAACTTGCTGAGATTTTTAGATATTTGAGGCATGAAATGCCTATGACAACAGCCAATCCCGCAATGAAACATCAGGTAAGGCATTCCATGTGACCGCTACAAAACAATTTTAATCACATGAAAATAGCCTTGCACGGCCTCTCCTTCAAAGCCGAATACATTTTTCACATCGAACGACTATTTCAGGAACTTGAAGCCCACCAGATCGAAATCCTGGTGACCGAGCCCATGGATCGGGCGCTGAAGATGCTCGGCAACAAACACCTCACCTACTGGCTCATCGAAAACGAACAAGACCTGGAGTCGGCGGACTTCATGATCACCATCGGGGGAGATGGCACCCTGCTGGACGCTGTTTGTCTCGTTGGCAAGCTGGAGATCCCCATTCTAGGTTTGAATACCGGCAGGCTGGGCTTTCTCGCCACCGCAGCCACGGACCAGATCGGCGAGGTCATCGACAACCTGGCCAGCGGCAACTTCCAGATCGAATCCCGCTCGCTGATTTCCCTCGACTGTAGCCGCAGGCTGTTCAACGGGATCAACTTTGCCCTGAACGAATTCACCATACACAAGCGCGACACCTCCTCGATGATCACCGTCCATACGTATATCGACGGCAAGTACCTAAACTCCTACTGGGCGGACGGACTGATCGTCTCGACCCCTACCGGATCGACAGGCTACTCCCTGAGCTGCGGAGGACCACTGATCACCCCCACGACCAAGAGCTTTGTGATCACCCCCGTCAGTCCGCACAATCTGAACGTGCGCCCGATCATCGTCTCGGACGATTCGGAGATCAGCTTTGAGATCGAGGGCCGGTCTGAAAAATTCCTCATCTCACTGGATTCCCGCTCCACTTCCATCTCTTCGGAAGTAAAACTCAGCGTGAAAAAAGAGCTGTTTTCGGCAAAATTGGTCAAATTGCCTCACTTTCATTTCTTTGATACCCTGAGGCAGAAGCTCAACTGGGGTCTTGACATGAGAAACTAAAAAGAGTACAATTAGGGGTTAACATTAATTAACCCGTTAAATACCAAGCGACGTTTTTTAAACGTTGGGTACTTCATAACTTGCACCGTCTTGAAAAAGGTCAATTTTAAGATTATCAGACACTTACTTGTTTTTATCCTCGTTTTGACCGGGTATTTGATCCCGGCCAATGCCCAGGAATACGAGATAGGTGGAGGCCTCGGCGTCGGAACGTACACCGGGGATATTATCCGAAAAGTTGACCCCCGTCAGATTGGACTTCAAGGCACGTTGTTTGGCAAGAGAAATTTTGACAATGTGTGGAGCCTAAGGGTAGCCATCAGCTCCTCCATCCTACAGGCGGAGGACAGCCTGCGTCCCTTGGATCCGGCAGCCCGAGTCAGGGATGGGAGATTCCGTGGCGGGGTGATCGAAGCCAGCGCGGTGATGGAGTTCAATTTCCTGGATTTCCTGGGGAAAAGCTCCGAGTTTCGCTGGTCTCCCTACGCCTTCTTTGGGCTCGGATATGCGCACTTCATGATGAAGGGCAACACCTACGCTTACCTGCCTTCGGAGAAATACAACCTCGGTTCTGTGGTCATCCCCTTTGGCGGAGGCGTAAAATACAAGCTCAACGACCGATGGACTTTGGCCGGGGAGCTGGGCTTCAGACCGACTATGACCGACTACCTGGACAAGATCGACAGCAGCCTCCCGGCTATCCCGAGATATGCTCCTCCAGCCGATCCCAACACCGGACAAATCCCACCGTATGGGATCAATTTTGGCAATCCCAACACCAAAGATTGGTACTACTTCATGGGGCTTACAATCAGCTATACCATCTCCAATGTAAAGTGCTTCGCCTATTAATAAATTGAGTGCTAGGCCTGATAATTGGAAAAGAAATAGCATTTTTGTACCTCCAAAAAAGTAGGTACCCAATCCATTGGAATGAAGGAAAGACTAGACCTAACCAAAATCCCCAAACATATTGCAATCATCATGGACGGCAATGGCCGATGGGCCAAGAAGAAAGGCGCCATGAGAATCTTCGGGCACCGGCACGCCATCCAAGCGGTGAAGGATGCCATCGAAGGAGCAGACAACCTGGGGGTAAAATACCTGACGCTATTTTCGTTTTCCACCGAGAATTGGTCCCGCCCACAGGACGAAGTAAAGGCCCTGATGGAGCTTTTGGTCAAAACCATCATCGACGAGATCTCCCTGATGATGAAAAACAACGTCCGCCTGATCTCTATCGGCGATGTGGAGAGCCTTCCCCGTTCGGCCCAAGAAAAGCTGGAAGAGGCCAAAAGGCAAACCGAAACCAACACCGGAATTACCGTACTTCTGGCGCTCAGCTACAGCGGCCGGTGGGAAATCGCCCAAGCTACCAAACACATTGCCCAAAAAATCTCCGAGGGAAAACTGAAACCCGAAGACATCACCCAGCAGACTGTCGCTGATCACCTGAACACGGCCGGGATACCCGATCCCGAGCTCATGATCCGCACCAGCGGGGAGTATCGGATCAGCAACTTCCTCCTCTGGCAGCTAGCCTACACCGAACTGTACTTTACTCCGGTGCTATGGCCGGACTTCAGGATGGAACACCTCTATGCCGCAGTCGAAGACTACCAAAAGCGCGAAAGAAGGTTCGGCAAGACCGGCGAGCAAGTTAAATCTTAAGTAATTGATGAAAAGAAGTTTATTGATTCTGTGTTGTTTGATATGGTCTGCATCGGCCTATTCCCAGATCCGTCTGGGCCAAAGCCGCTACGCCTCCCAAAAGCCTGTCAACATTCTGGAGCTGAACTATGCAAAACCCCAGAAATTCAGAATTGCCGAAATCAAAGCGGTGGGGCTCTCCACCTTGGATGAGATTGCGATCATCTCCCTGTCCGGGCTCAAAGTAGACGACCGGATCGATGTGCCTGGGGACGCCATTTCCAATGCCCTGAAGAAACTCTGGGGGCAAGGCATCATCGGTGACGTCAAAATCCTGGTCACCAAGATCGAAGGAGACGACATCTACCTCCTCCTGGACCTTACCGAGAGACCGAGGTTTTCGCGGGTGGAATTCTCCGGCATCAACAAAACCCAAGAAGGCGAGCTCCGCGACAAGGTCAACATCCGCGGGCGCGTGGTACGGGACGACGTCCTGAACACCGCCAAGCGCAACATCGAAAAATACTACCTCGACAAGGGCTACCTCAATACCGATGTCAAGATCTTCCAAGACCGCGACACCACCCTGCCCAACAGTGTCAAGCTCCGCTTTGACATCGCCATCAACTCCAAGGTAAAAATCAACGAAATCCAGTTTCACGGCAACGAGGAACTGAGTGACCGAGCCCTGAAGGGCAAGATGAAAAAAACCAAGGAACATGCCAGGGTAGCCGTATTCAAGGATCTCTACACCCGGGCCACTGACGCAGACGCGTCCAGCATCGCAAACAGCGTGCTCCACACCGACTCAGCCTCCGCTGACGATGTAAAAAACTACATCAGCAAAAACTTTAAGCTCAACTTTTTCGCAGGGTCAAAATACATCCCCAAAGAGTATCGTAACGACAAAGACGCGGTCATCAACTTCTACAACAGCCGAGGCTTCCGCGACGCCAAAATCCTCAACGATTCGGTTTACAACTTCTCCGAGGACAAGATCAACATCGACATCGATGTGGTCGAGGGCCGGAAATACTACTACCGGGATATCACCTTCTCGGGCAACTACATCCACCCCGACGCAGTCCTGCTCGCCAGGCTGGGTATCCAAAAAGGGGATGTGTACGACAAGGAAAAGCTGGACAAGCGCCTCAACTATGACCCCCAGCGCGGGGACGACGTGAGCTCCCTGTACCAGGACGACGGCTACCTATTTTTCTCCATCGATCCGGTGGAAGTCAACGTCTCCGGCGACTCCATAGACTTGGAAATGCGGATCTTCGAAGGTCCTCAGGTGACGGTAAACAGCGTAAACATCAAAGGAAACGAGCGGACGTCCGACCACGTGGTCATGCGTGAGATCCGGATTTTGCCCGGGCAAAAGTTCAACCGAAGTGCCTTGGTAAGAACGATCCGCGAACTCTCCACCCTGGGCTATTTTGACCCGGAAAAGATCAACCCTGACCTCCGACCAAACTTTGAGGCGGCAACGGTGGATATTACCTTCGAACTGGAAGAAAGACCCAATGACCAAATCGAGCTCTCCGGTGGATGGGGAGGATTCTATAGATTTGTAGGTACTGTCGGCCTGGTGTTCAACAACTTCTCGGTGAGAAATATCGGGGACTTCAGCAAGTGGGATCCCCTGCCGGTGGGTGACGGACAGAAGCTTTCCCTCCGGGTACAAGCAAACGGAAGAACCTTCCAGAACTACTCCATTTCCCTCACGGAGCCATGGTTTGGCGGGAAAAAGCCCAATGCGCTGAGCTTCTCCTTCAACCACTCCGTGCAGCGACAAGTTGATTTCATCAACCAAGCCAATTTTGGAAACGAGCTTGGATACTTTAAGATCACTGGAGTCACGGTGGGACTCGCCAAGCGTGTGACGTGGCCGGATGACAACTTCAGCATCAGCAACTCCCTGCAGTTCCAAAACTATGAGTTCGACGAATTCGGGACTTCATTTGGTCTGAGCTATCCAACCGGTACTTCAAAAAGTATCACCTGGAATACCACCATCGCCAGAACCAACATAGACAACAATACCTTCCCTCGGATGGGCTCCAACATCATGTTGTCCGCCGCTTTCACTCCTCCCTATGCGTCTTTGAACAAAAACATCAACGACGAGTCTCCAGACCAGGAGAAGTACAAATGGCTAGAGTACCACAAGTGGATGTTTGATGCCTCCTTCTACACCCCGATCTTCGGGTCTAGCAAGTGGGTAGCCAGTGCACGTGCTCACATGGGCTTCCTGGGTTCTTACGGCAACAAGATCGGCATCATTCCCTTGGAACGCTTCGTAATGGGTGGGGATGGTATGACCTTCAACAACTTTGCCCTCGGCCAGGAGATCATCGGCTTGAGAGGCTACGAAAACCAAACAATTACACCGGGACGTGAGACTAGAGGGCAGGAAAATGCAGATCCCTACGGCGGGGTGGTGTACAACAAATTCGTGACAGAGGTTCGATTTTTGGTCTCTCCAAATCCATCCGCAACCATCTTCCTGTTGGGTTTTGCCGAGGCTGGAAACAACTGGGGATCCTACAAGGACTACAATCCCTACGACCTGAAGAAGTCCGCAGGCTTTGGCGCGAGGATCTTCATGCCGGCATTCGGCCTTCTGGGGATTGACTGGGGATACGGCTTCGATGCGGTTTCTCCCTCACTGGAGCGCAGCGGCCCTCAGTTCCACTTCACAATTGGCCAGCAGTTCAGATAATCTTGTGAGCAGTGATTCGTTTAGTTAATTTATGCAAAAAATGAAGCGCAATCGCCCGACTTCAAATGCCACTGAAAACAAGACGGACACATGGATAAATCACTGAAAATTGTACTTTTGCTGCTCATTCTGCTCCAGGCAGGCCCTTTGGCAGCCCAAAAGTTTGGATACATCGATTCAGAATATATCCTAAACAAGCATCCGGACTACAAGGTCGTCCAGGAAGAGCTCGGCAAGCTGAGCTCGGATTGGAAGAAAGAGGCACAGAGTTTGGATCAGGAGATCAAGGAACTCACCACCCAGCTCAAGGCGGAGGAGGTCCTCCTGACCGAGGAGATGTACCAGCAGCGGCTGGAAGAGATCAAAGCGAAGCAGAAGGCCTCGCAGGAGTTTAACAGCCGGATCTTTGGCATTGACGGGATGTATTACCAAAAGCAGGCAGAACTGCTCCAACCCCTCCAATCCAAAATCTACGACGCCATCGAGCGGGTGTCGAGACGAAACAATCTGGCGGTCTTGTTTGACAAAGCCGCAGGCCCTTCGGCTATTATTTATACAGATCCAAGACACGACTACTCCGAGTTTGTCCTGGAAGAATTGGGAATCGAAAAAAACAATTAAATACAAACACCAAATGATGAAAGTAAAAGTTATCCTAGCGGCAGTAGCGATGCTATTCGTAGGATTTGCAGCTCAGGCCCAGGAAATAAAAATCGGCTATACGAGCGTGGAATTTATCATGGACCTGATGCCAGAGATGGAACAAATCGGGGCTGATATCAAAGATTACGAAACCCAACTGCAAACCAATATCCAGACTAAGGTGGCGGATTTTCAAAGGCAAGTGCAAGCCTATCAGCAGGCGGCTCCTACCATGACTGAGGAAGCTAGAGCTACCAAAGAACAGGAACTTGGAAAATTGGAGCAGAATGTACAAAAATATCAGCAGGACGCCCAAGTATCCTATCAGCGAAAACTCGGCGAGTTGCTGGAGCCGGTTCAGACCAAGGTAATCAACGCGATCAACGCCGTAGCTGCCGAAAACAACTACACGCACATTTTCGCGGAGACCGCAGGCCAATCGCCTATCCTGCTTTACACCAAAGAAGAAGACAAATTCACCGAACTGGTACTGGCCAAGCTAGGCCTGAAGATGCCAACTGATCCGGCAGGCACAAATCAATAACCACTAGTACCCCTGAAAAACCGACTTCTCACCGAGTCGGTTTTTTTGTTTCCATCCATGCCAAAAAGAAACCCCAAGGACCTGATCAGCCAAAGCCTAGAAGCGGTGCTGGTCGACTTTTATGCTGACTGGTGTGGTCCCTGCCAGACGATGAACCCCGTTTTGGAAGAGGCACTGGCAGAGCTTGGCGGCAAGATCAAGCTGCTCAAGCTCAACGTGGACAAGCATCCGCAACTCAGTCAGCAATTTGCCATCCGCTCCATCCCGCACTACATCCTCTTCAAGCGGGGCAAGATACTCTGGAGAAAGGCGGAGTCCTGGCCAAACGGGAACTCGTGCAGCAGCTCAAGGGAGATGGTTAGTTTCTGCTGAGTCCACGAAAAAAATTGTTTTCTTCAATAGTGAAGCTTTTTACAACTACTACACATCCTTTCGAACTTTCATTTAGCCGTCTTCAATGTTGTTTTGAGCCCAAAAAAAGCTAGAAATAAATTTTGAGAAAGATCAAACTATGATCTACACCGAAAGGGTATTGCTTTTCCAAACATGAGAACTTCATTAATGCAATCAGTGTCTTAGATACCAAGCGAAACTACCCCCATATCTGCAGACGCAGTACTTTATTATTCATCACACCAAAAAAGAAGGCGAGTTCATCAGAGTGTTGTTTGAGAATTTTGGCTTGACATTGGGGACCGTTCCAGCAGCGGCCAACTAACAACCACTTGTGCCCTTGTAAACCATCTCTTATCCTAGTCAGACTTTTTGGCTAAACCATGTTTAAAGCCGCCAAACGAGTTGATCAGCAAAAATCAAGATACAATTCAGATCGGCTTTTACGCAACTGCTGTGGCCAATACCAAACCAATAACTCTGATTAAAAGATGAGCTAGCTAAGATTGGCGAAAAGTCAAACTACTTGATCTTAACATACGAAACCACTGATACCTCAATCTGCTAACCATCATCGGTCAGTACCAAAATCCATCCTAGCGACATAAAATTGTACTAGCTACAATATATATAACTATTCCAGTTTTTTTTTATCCTTTCAAGCCAACTTTTTGGATTTATTTAATTATACCATACTTAATATTTTTTTTCTTTAACTTACTCTTGTATTTACAAACTAATATGTTGTATATTCCGAAACAAATTCTTTAAACAAAAATACAAGCACTATGAAAAAACTATCTAGCTTCATTGCTCTCTGCATTTTCTTCTCAGGGTGTCAAGAAACTTTTGAAACTCCGGATGTCTCTATTTCTAGCCAACTGGAGTTTAAATCCTTTGATACAGTAGAAGAATACGAAGACTTCATTGAAAACTCAGAGTCTGAGTTTCATACCAGATTTTCAAATGACTTCTCCAAACTAATAGGAGAAAACAAGTTACTAAGAATAGGCTCACAGTACATAAAGTTCAATTTGGAGAACGACTATGTACTACTTACCGAAAACAAAAACAAAATTGCACTTCTGTCTGAAGAAAATGTTGATGATCCAGAAATAAACATTTATAGTGCTTTCGATGATTTGCTAACTTCAATCGAAGATGGAAAAATATCCGGCTTTAAAAACTTGGATGAAGTCCATAGATACAATCAAAAAATGATAGGCAAATACAGACTTCAAGAGCCTACAGACAAAAAGGGGATCTTAGATTTGGTTTCTTTCCAGTCAGCCTTTACATTCCCTGCATTATCACTCAATGGTCCATATTACATTCCGCATCCAGAAAGACCGTTTCAAAATTCTACTGGACCTAACCAATTTACACCATCTTGGGGGGAAATCACGCCATTCAGCAATACCAACAATAGCTGGAGATTTATTGACTTCGTAACTTCAGGGACCTGCAATCAAGCTGCCTTTTTCGATATAACCTATATTCGCGCAGCAGTCTATTTTGAACTTAAGACTGAGCTTACGTATTTGAGAAATGATGTAGAATACAGTAACTCATCCCTTTATCTTTTTAATGATTTCTATTATGAGAGAAGGAAGACTTTTGGATCAAACATAAAAGTTAGAGATTCAAACAGCGCAAGCGGCGCAAACACTTCGAAAATTGGTAAAGCAATCTATGCTGGTTCTAAAGGTCTTGAGGAGTGGTGGACTCAATCATATTATATCTATGATAATATGCCTGGATGTGTTTCTACTTCAGTTACAAGTCGACGCATTAACATTCCGGTTTTAGCTAGAAGCTACTAATTATATTTTTTTCTTTTTTAGTTAAATCCGGGAGGGTGCTCCTTCCGGATTTACATTTTTCCGAAAGAATCTGTATTTAGCTATGATCAGATTAGACTGTCTTCTAAATGTCAAAGCTATTTATGAGACAGCCTCTTTTATCTTAAGTAAAATATTTCAAGCGGATCACTTCCTGCTCGGTGAGGAAGCGGTAGTGGCCACGCTTCAGGTCTTTCTTGTCCAGTCCTGCATACATCACACGATCCAGACCGATAACCTCATAGCCGAGGTGGGCAAAGAGCCTCCTGACGATGCGGTTTCTGCCTACGTGGATTTCCAGGCCAAGGATCGTCCGGTCCTTTGACAGCACCTGCATGTCGTCGACTTGCACGTCACCATCTTCTAGAGTCAAGCCTTCCAGGATTTCCTTTTCGTGGTTTTGGGTCAGCGGCATGTCCAACGTCACTTGGTAGATCTTTTTCACCTCGTTGGACGGATGGGAAAGTTTCGCCGTCAGCTCCCCGTCGTTGGTGAAGAGCAATAGTCCGGTGGTATTTCTGTCCAGTCGTCCCACAGGGAAGATCCGCTCTTCGCAGGCACTTTCCACCAGGTTCATCACCGTCTTGCGCTCCATGGGATCGTCGGTGGTGGTGATGAAGTCCTTGGGCTTGTTCAGCAATACATAGACGGGTTTTTCAGGATTGACCTTCTTGCCTTGATACACGACCCGGTCGGTCTTGCGGACTTTGAATCCCATCTCGGTCACGACCTGGCCGTTGACCGTGATCAGGCCCTTGGCGATCAAGTCATCCGCCTCGCGTCTTCCGCAGATCCCTGAGTTGGCGATGAACTTGTTCAATCGCAGCAGGTCCGACTCTTCTTTTCCCTTGGTCTTCCGGGCCGGAAGCGCGTCAAAGTTGTAGTCAGGTCGATCCGGGTTCAGCTCCTGGCGATTGGGCCTGTTTTTGCCAAAGCCACGCTTTTCGGATTTCTCCCCAAAAGACTTGGGCTGCTCCATCCCAAAAACGGGCTTCTGGTCACGGCCGCGGCCTTTGTACACCAGTCGCTCTCCTGATTTTGGCCCGGAGTCTTTGGCAAAATCCTTTTTGAAAGAGGGCTTCTCGCCGCCTTCCTCTTTGTTGAATTTCTTGTTTGGGGAAAAGTCGTCCTTTCTGAATCGCTCGGGCTTGTCACCAAAGGATTTTCTCGGGAAATCTCCGCCTTCCCGCTTTTCAAATTTCTTTCCGGAGAAATCATCTTTCTTAAACCGGTCCGCTTTGGCTCCAAAGCTCTTTTTTGGAAAGCCTGAGTCGTCGCGCTTGTCAAATTTCTTTTGGAATCCCTCCCCTTTGTCAAAGCGCTTGTCGCCAAACGAACGCTTGCCGGAGTCCTTGGCATCATAGCGCTTGCCAAAGCTGGGTTTGTCCGTGCCCTTGTCGTCGGAGTTGAAGAATCTGCCCTTCGGCTTGTCTCCATAGGACGAGCGGCCTTCGGACTTGAAGTCGGGCTTTTTGCCGAAAGCAGGCTTGCCATAGGCATCGTCCTTCTTTCCAAAGGACTTCCCTTTGGGAGAAAACTTGCCTTCCCCCTTCTCATAGCGGCCTCCCTTGGGAGAAAAATCGGATTTGCCTTGGGACTTTGGGGAGTCGGAGTCTTTGCCTCCCTCGCTGAAAAATGGCTTTCTAGGGTTGTTCTTTTTCATAAGTATGCAGCATCACTGCTGTAGTTTGTGGTGAATAATAAGCTACTGACGTTCAAACGCTTATTTGGGCTGCAAAGATACGCCCAAAGAAAAGAAAAATCGCTATGCGTCTCAAAAGTTTATTTAAGATCCAGCCTGATTCTTGTAATAATATTCTGTGGCATTGCGAACAGAACCCTGGGAAAGCACCAATTCGTTGGCGGCTGGGTAGTCGAGGCCCGTCGCCTCCATCACCATTTTGGTAGCTCGGTCGACCAGCTTGACGTTCGAAAGCTGCATATCGACCATCTTGTTGCCTTTCACTCTCCCCAGCTTGATCATCACCGAGGTAGAGATCATGTTCAGCACCAGTTTTTGCGCAGTGCCGGATTTCATCCGCGTACTTCCCGTCACAAATTCAGGCCCTACCACCACCTCGATGGGAAACTCCACTGCCTTTGCCAGCGGGGAGTCCGCATTGCAGGTAATGCAGCCGGTGAGCAGGCCCTTTTCCCGTGCCGTCTTTACTCCACCGATGACATAGGGAGTCGTACCGGATGCCGCAATGCCAACGACCGTGTCCAGCTCCGAAAAACCGAAAGCCTGGATGTCCTTCCACGCCATCTCTGGGTTGTCTTCGGCGTTTTCCACAGCCTTGCGGATCGCGGAGTCTCCCCCTGCGATAATCCCTACCACCCAGTCGTGTGGAACTCCATAGGTCGGAGGACACTCGGAAGCATCCAGGACACCAAGGCGGCCGCTGGTCCCAGCGCCAATGTAAAACAGCCTTCCTCCCTCCCGCATCCTTGGCACGATCTGGTCAACCAAGGCCGAAATGGCGGAAATTTTCTCCTTTACAGCCGGGGCTACCTTATGATCCTCGGCGTTCATGTTTCGCAGCAATTCCAGCGTGTCCATTGACTCCAGGTTTTCGTAGAGGGAGCTGGTTTCAGTGACTTTCATTTCTCGATAGGTTAGATGTTCTGGATCAACGTGATTCCCTGGCTGGAGTGGGCCTTTCACTGCGAAAAGCCCTCCTTTTAGGATTTTACAATTTTTCCTGGTGGTATAGTGTCAACCCCGCGATGGGGCTCTCGATGATGATGTTGACGTGGATTCCCGAGTCGGCGGCAGCGTTGCGGAGAATATCGCTGTTGTAGTAGGCGATCGACCCTACAAAGTTGGCCGTCTTTTGCTGAAAATCCGGGTATTTGAAGATATGCTTTGCAAAAAAATCCTTGAAGGAATTGTAGTACAACCCGTAACAATAAGGATCCGATTTGTTTTCGGTGATGAAGCGGCAAAAACTGGCCATATACCGGCTAGGAAAGGGCTGACGGTAGACATGGTCTTGGATGATATCTTGGGTGATATGAAAGCGCGCGATGGCAGCCTCACGGATGTGCCCGGGCATTTCCTCATGGATGAAGTCAGTCAGGAACTTTCTTCCCACATAGCAGCCCCCTCCCTCGTCTCCGAGGATATAGCCCGCCGCGGGACGGGTGGCGATGATACTTGCACCGTCGTAGTCACAGCTGTTGGATCCAGTACCTAGGATGCACGCGATGCCTGGCTGGTGCCCACAGGTCGCATGTGCTGCGGCGGCGAGGTCATGGTCTATGTGGATTTTGGCCTGTCCAAAGATAGTCGACAGCGCCCCGGCTACCTCGGCCTTCCTGTCCGGCGCAGAGCATCCCGCACCGTAGAAGAAAATTTCCTCGATCTCATTTTCCAGATTGATCAGAAAGTCATGGCGCATCTGTATCGCCATCTCCTCCGAGGTCATGTAGTAGGGATTGAAGCCCACGCCACGATGCTGGCTGATCTTGCCATCCCGGTGGATCACTCTCCAGTCCGTCTTGCTGCTACCGCTATCTGCTATTAATATCATGTGCTATGCTAGTTGGCCTATGGCCACAAATTTCTCAAAAACCTTCTCTGTATGCGGCGCGTCCGCCAGCTCCTCTGTCAGGTCCTGCCCTGCCCAGTGCTCGTAGTGCATACCTTTTTTCCAAAGCCTGGACTCGCTCACATCGTAGATCATACCCCGATAGGCCACCCATATCTCGGGCCTATCCTGGCCGTTTCTCAAAGCCAGCTGCTGCAGCGTATAGCTCTTCATCAATACAGCTTGATCTGGGCATTGATCCAGCGCTCGGGGATTTCCCCTTTCTGGGCGACCAAGTAGTCGGAATAGCTGCAGGGCACCGTACTCACCCGGTCATACCTCCCAGTTTCGTTGTGCGGAATCTCCATCCACCACTTGCCGCTTCGCTTGCTTTTGTAAAACACCAAGGTGTTGGGTTTGGTATCCAAAGACACCGTGTATTTGATGTAGTCCGCACTCTTGAAGGAAAGGCTGTCCTTTCGGGAATAAAAGCCCTCGACAAAGTACCAGATCATCACCGCCGCGACTTTCGCAGTCTTGTTGTTGGCGTCGTCGAAATAAGGATCATAGCCATACAGCCCAAAAGAGCTCAGTTTTTCGTTCATGCCCGCAAACCAACAGATCTGACAGGCCTCCTCCCCACTCAGTCCAAAGGGCTGGGCATCCACTGCACCGGGGGCATCCGCAGACTGCACCGCGCTGAGGTCAAAGCTCAGCAAGTCCGCATCCCGGATCAGCGGCTCCGTTTCCTTAAACTTGTCCCGCAATTGTCCCAAACGGACATGGTCGAAGTAGAGTTTTTCCATGACGTTGATCAGTGTAGGATCCACGAGGAAACTCTGATAAGCCAGGTGGGTGTAGGAAAACAGAAAATTGGGCTGATGGAGCACGATCTCCTGCGTGTGCCGGTCGTCCTCCGGGCCAGCCTCCTCCATATCCACCTTGGCGTCGACCGTCACCATAGTCACCAGCTTCTTCATCTTCTGGTAGGACAGATACTGCCCGTAGTCCAGGTCATGGGATCCACCGAAGAAGATCGGAAGGATTTGGTTTTTCATCAAAAACTCTCCTACCTGTCGGATGTTTTGATAGGTATCGTTGAGCGAGTCCCCGGAAATCAAATCCCCCAAATCAGCGATGCGATAGGGAACCATGCCTTTTTTCAGCTCGTAAAGCTTTTCCCTGATCTCGCTGCTGCCGCGCTCGATACTCTCGGACTTTTTGGATCCGCGGCTTTCCTTGATGCCTACTAGGGCGATCTGGATTCCTTTCAGGTCGGGAAAATCCCCACGATGAGTGCGGATCTGATGACAAAAGGAGTTTTCCGAGTACTTTTTCTCAAACAGAAAATCCGCAACCGGATCGAAAAAAGACTGAATATTCATAGCGTGGTGATGGGTGTTTAAAAGTAAACAAAAATGGTACTAAACTAAAAAATCCCGCCGAAGCGGGATCTTTTGTGAAATTTTTATCCTCCGAAGTCATCGAAGCGGATATTTTCTTTAGGAATGCCCAGGTCATCGAGCAACTTGAGCACCGCGGCGTTCATCAAAGGAGGCCCGCAGAGGTAGTACTCGATCTCGTCTGGCTCAGGGTGGTTTTTCAGGTAGTTGTCGTACAGCACCTGGTGGATGAAGCCCACGTATCCGTCACCTTCGTCATCCATGGATTTTTTCACTTTCCAGTTGTCCTCAGGAAGTGGCTCGGACAGACCGATATTAAACTGGAAGTTAGGAAATTCTTCTTCGATCGCGCGGAAATGAGGAACGTAGAACAGTTCCTTTTTAGAGCGTCCACCGTACCAGTAAGACACTTTTCTACGGGTCTTCTCAGTGTGGAAAAGGTGGAAAATCTGCGCTCTCAGCGGAGCCATACCTGCACCACCGCCGATGTAGACCATTTCTCTATCGGTAGGATTGATGTGGAATTCTCCATAAGGACCTGATATGGTCACCTTGTCGCCCGGTTTTCTGGAGAAAACGTAGGAGGAGCAGACCCCTGGATTCACATCCATCCATCTGTTGTTGGCGCGATCCCACGGTGGAGTCGCGATACGGATGGTCAGCATCACGATGTTTCCTTCCGCTGGGTGGTTAGCCATGGAGTAGGCTCGGAAGAGAGGTTCGTCATTTTTCATGACCAAGCTCCACAGGCCAAACTTATCCCAGTCGCTCTTATACACGTCAGCAGGGTGACCCAATTCCGGATGCGGCGTGATGTCCATATCCTTGAAGTTGACGGTGATCGCAGGTACGTCGACCTGGATGTATCCGCCGGCTTCGAAGTGGAGGGTTTCCCCTTCCGGAAGTTTTACTTTGAATTCTTTGATAAAGGTGGAGACGTTGTAGTTGGAGATGACTTCGCACTCCCACTTCTTGATACCGAAGATCTCCTCTGGTACGCGGATCTTCATGTCTTGCTTCACCTTCACTTGGCAGGCCAATCTTACATTGCCTTGCTGCTCGGCGCGGCTGAGGTGACCGACCTCGGTAGGAAGGACGTCGCCACCGCCGTCTTCGACCACGCACTTACACATGGCGCAGGTTCCGCCTCCGCCACAGGCTGACGGAAGGAATATCTTCTGATTGCTCAATGTAGACAGCAAACTGGATCCGGCAGAAGCCACGATCGTATTGTCACTATCTCCGTTGATCACAATCTTGACATCTCCGGAGTTGACCAGCTTGGACTGGGCAAAGAGGAGAATGAACACCAGTAGCAGGATGATCACCGTGAATGCTACAATGGAGGTAATAATTACTGAACCCATGAAATTTTGATTTTACTTTTTCGTCTGGATTGAACCCGTTTTGGGAGCACAAATATATTTATTAATCCAGAAAACAGGCCAAACAAAAACAATTTTGACCTGATTCCTTGAGGCTTTTTGATGAGATCCTAGATTAATTGTTCAGGAGGTTGAGCAGGGTGGTCAGCCTCGCTTTCAGCTGGCGGCGATCGATGATGAAGTCGAGAAAACCGTGCTCCAATACGAACTCCGCACTCTGGAAGCCCTTTGGAAGGTCCTTGCCTATGGTCTCCCGGATTACCCTCGGACCGGCAAAACCGATCAGGGACTCCGGCTCGGCAATGTTGAAATCCCCGAGCATAGCATAGGAAGCGGTGACCCCACCCGTGGTGGGATCGGTCAGCAGGGAAATATAAGGGATGGCTGCCTGGTCAAGCAAGGCGAGCTTGGCGGAAGTCTTTGCCATCTGCATCAGGGAAAATCCCGCTTCCATCATCCGGGCACCACCCGACTTGGAAATCATCAGGAAAGGAACCTTGTGCTTCAGCGAGTGGTCGATGGCACGGGCGATCTTCTCCCCCACGACAGAGCCCATGGATCCGCCGATAAAGTTGAAGTCCATGCAGGCTACCACCAAGTCCAATCCGTTCATTTTGCCATAAGCCGTACGCACGGCGTCGTTGAGTTCGGTCTTTTTGATGGTGGCTTCGATCCTGGAAGTGTAGGGTTTGGTGTCGCTAAACTTCAGCGGGTCTCCGGACTTCATGTCCGCGTCCAGCTCGGTGAATTTGTTGTTGTCAAAGAGGATTTCGAAGTATTCCTTGGAGCCGATCTTTACGTGAAAATCGTCGTCAGGACATACGAAAGCATTGTTTTTGAGCTCCCGGGTATGGATGATGTTGCCATTTGGAGTCTTAAACCAAAGCCCGTCAGGAGCATCTTTTTTCTCAGCTGTGGAGGTTTTGATGCCTTTGTCAGTTCTTTTAAACCAAGCCATATAGAATTGTTAGGTTGTTATTTTGACAAGTCAAAGGACGCAAATTTAGACCGAATCTCCATATAAATAAAATTAAGGATCGGGATGCTGCCGAAAGCACACCCTTTTTCTCCCCAGAAAATGCACTTATCCGCGGGATGAATTTCACATTGTTCTAACTTGCGGGGGAAATACGAACTTTCCTGTCAGCCAAACGGCACATTCCCAGAATAAACCATGAGTTTAGCCCTCCTTCTCCTGATTTCCGGCGTCCTTTTGTACGCCGCCTACCGATACTACGGCGCGTTTGTGTACAGGAAATTTGGGCTGGACGACTCCCGCCAGTCCCCTGCGCACCGACTCAGGGACGGCGTCGACTACGAGCCCAGCAAGCCGATTGTGGTCTTGGGGCACCATTTTGCTTCCATCGCCGGGGCTGGGCCGATCGTGGGACCGATCATCGCGGTGACCTTTGGGTGGATCCCCGCAGTGATCTGGATTTTGGTAGGGGGGATTTTCTTTGGCGCGGTACATGATCTGGGAAGTATGGCCGCCTCGCTGCGTACGGAAGGAAAATCCATCGGCGTAATCATCCGAAACCAAATCGGAGCCAAGGGAAAACAACTTTTCATCCTGTTCAGCTTTTCGACGCTGATCCTCGTGATCGGGGTTTTTGCGGACATCATCGCCAAGACCTTCATTGCCAATCCCGGCGTGGGCTCTGCCTCCATTCTCTTCATCCTCCTCGCAGTCGGCTTCGGCTTTCTCAACCGCCTGGTCGGAAGCGGGAAAGTCGCCTTCGCGATTATCACGGTAGTGGGGGTGGTTTTGATGTACTATTTTGTTTATCTCGGTACCCAGATCCCGATCGCCCTGAGCTATGAGGTGTGGATCGCCTGTCTTTTGGGCTATGCGTTTTTGGCCTCGGTCGCTCCCGTGAGCCTTTTGCTCCAGCCTCGGGACTACCTCAACAGCTATCTGCTCTACGGGATGATGATCGCCGCCGTCGTGGGGGTATTCATCGCCAATCCCCAGATCGAGATGAGTACGCAGATCCAGACCTCCAGCGAGAGCCTTGGCTTTGTGTTTCCGGTGCTGTTTGTGACCATCGCCTGCGGTGCCATCTCCGGGTTCCATTCCCTAGTAGCCTCGGGTACTACTTCCAAGCAACTGGACAAGGAAAGCGATGCCAAGGTCGTTGGTTTTGGCGGGATGCTGATCGAGTCTTTCTTGGCGATCATATCCGTGGGAGCGGTGGCCATTCTTTCCCAAGAGGAGTACACGACTCGTCTCGGTTCGGAAGGGCCAGTGGCGCTTTTCTCCAACGGAATAGGGGGAATGATCGCCACGCTGGGCATTTCCGAGACTTTCGCCGTCGGTTTCGTGGCACTGACGGTGTCGGCATTTGCGCTGACGACCTTGGATACCTGCACGAGGCTGGCGCGGTTTACCCTACAGGAATATTTTGAAGATATGCCTCAGCCTGCCGCGCAGACAGTGGCCAAAAACCGCTACCTGTCCACCGGCATCGTGGTGTTGCTTTCCGTGCTGCTGCTGCTTTCCGGCGAGTTCAGTACGCTCTGGCCGATTTTCGGATCCGCCAACCAGCTTTTGGCAGCCCTCGCCCTGCTTACCATTGCGGTGTGGCTGATCCGCAAAAACATCCCCGCCACCTTTGTGATGATCCCGATGTTCTTCATGTTCACCGTAACCTTGGCATCCTTGGGTCTTTTCGCCTGGAAAAACTTCCAGGAAAAAGGCTATGTGCTCGCCATCATCGCAGCGCTGCTGTTTGTTTTGGCCATTTCACTGATTTATCTGGCGTTCAAAAGCCTGAAGGCCGAATCCACCGCTGCTGTCAAAGCATAGTGCATTCTAGGGAAAGCTTTCTCCAAAAAAAAGAGGGCAAGTACGGTCATCGTACTTGCCCTCTTTTTTGCATTTCTTCGGCATCAAAGGGAATTGAACAGGGCCGGGGCTTTCTTGGGAATCCTCCAAGCCAGCGTAAAGCTGATCAGGTAATCCGCAAAGGCCGCATCCCCATGCACCTCCCGCTCCGGTGTGGAGTTTTCGATATCGGTCACGCTTTGCGTTCTGTTTCTGAACAAAGCAATCGGCACATTGAGCGTGCCAGTGACATCTCCCCGCATGTAGGTGATGCCCGGCTCCACCGAGATGATGTAGCCCGGTCTTCTGAATCCGTCGCTTCCCCCAAAGGCGTCGCGTACCGGAATCCCCTCAAAGCGTCCACCCAGCGAGGCACCGAGGCCGTGGATCTTCTCAAAAGACCTGAACACGCCTGTCCGCACGGCAAACTGGTCCGGCACGCTCATGATCGCTTCGTTTGGCCGGCTTCGGTTGGTAGGCGTCCCGTTGGTTTCCTTGGGGTTAAACATATAGAAGCCGTCGTAGTACCAAAAATTGGTGCTGCCGATGTTCCACAAGCCCTGAAAATCCACGATCAGGCCGGTACCGCCGTCCCCAAGCTGGATGGACTGGTCCACTGTCAGTTCGGTAGGGACTTCATCCTCTCCCTTGTAGAAGGTGCTGGTGGCGGCATAGTCTCCTGTGGGGAATTTGAGTCCCAATCCAATGGCTGTGTTGCCCTTTTTTGCCTTCTCCCCCGAAAGCAGCCAATAGCCCGCGCCGATTCTCATGTCGCTGAAGCCTTTGGAATAGGTCGTATGCCTATCCTCCCGATTGTGCTCGTAGAGCGAGCTTCGCTCGTTGTACTGAAAAGGGAGGGAGACGATCCCATAGAGCCGCTCGGTGAAGGCATAGCTCACGTTGATATCGAGCCCGTGCTGGTGGTTGATCACCTCGGTACCATTTTCGACGCGCTCAGGCTCTTCGTGGGAGCCGCGAAAATGCCGAAAAGACTTGAAATAGCGGTAGTTGGTGCTGATGTTCCATTCGCCCTGATTGAGGATATTCCCCTGACCGACGGCGTTGCCAAGACCGGAAAACTGGCGGATAGCCACACAGCCTTGGGCCATGGCATCTTGCCCGACAGCAAGCATGGCCAAAGCGATAATTGAAGTGAGTATATGATTTTTCATGTTGTTCGATTTTATGTTTATGGATTAATCGGCGCCGTCTGTACGGGCCTTGTCTATGGTGTATTGGGCGACATTGCGGCCTTGCTGAGTCCCCACTGTAGCGTCGAAGGTCCAATGGATACCTCCGTAAACCCTAGAAACCGCAGCTTCCTCCGCCCACGCCCGGACCATGTCGGCCTCTGCAGGAAACACATAGGCTAGCACCTCTGATGCAGCCGCGGAAAACACGGAATGTCCAGAAGTATAAGAAGGGAAATTCGGCGTCCCGGCTATCGTCTCAAAACCCTCGATCTGCTGAATGGGGCGGGGATAGTGATAGTAGTATTTTGCATCCCAGCAGCTGATTCCACCGTCCATGATGGCCATGTTCATGTAAGCCAGCGTTCGGGCCGCCCTCAGCGTGCTCATTTTATATTTTACTATAAAGCGGTTGGCAAAATCATTCCAATGCCCAGGAGGTGTATAGGTTCCCAAGCCATCTTGCCAAAAATTGGCAATCTTCCTGCGCTCCAGCGTCCGGTGGGCGGCGTACTCTTGGAGAAGCTTCACATCCGCCTCATACTCGGCCGAGCCTGGGGCAGGCGGCATACCTGGCCTGGTTGCCTCGACATTGGGGACATTCCACATCTTCACTTTCCCAAAAAGAGGAGTCAGGCCTACCGGGCGCTGCGGAGACTCCAAGTTGACCCATTTCCAGCCAAACCGCTCAAAAGCCGCATTGGCGATCGAGTCAGACACTGCTTTGGAAGTTTGGGCATTTTTCATCCCATCAGCCGATGCCCTGGCCAAGGCCTTGACAGCGATCTGATCGCCAATCTGGGCCCCTGCCTCGATATCGCTCTTCACAAACTCACCCGAAAGCAGCAGACTTTGCAGGTGCTCGGCTTCCTTCCGCTCCAGATAGGCCGCTTCCAGGGGAAACATCGCCGTGAGAATCTTGCGTGAAGCAGTCGCGATCACTGCCCCGTCGGATGGATAGGCAGGAATGTCCTGCTCCTGGTAGGCAAAAGGAACCGAGGGGTCCACTTTATAAGCGGCAGGACGCTGGTAGTGATACTTATAGTGCCATGCCGAGATCAGCCCGTCAAACTGGGCCACCGAAAGGTATGCCAGTGCCCGGCTTGCATAGGGAGGATGGGCGAAAGGGAAAGCCGGTGGGCCATCCGGACTTGCAGGGTTTGGAAGCGTGTAGGTCCCGTCTGGATTTGGGCCTGGGATGAGGTTGTACTTGGCGATCAGTTCGAGCGCTATCTCATTCCATCGCACCACCGGATTGTTGGTCCAATGCGCGAGCTTCTCTCTTTGGAAGTCGCTCATCTGCTGGATGGCCGACTTGGTCGCTGTCAATTCGGCCTGGTATTCCGATGAATTGGTCGCCGCAGGCTCCGCAATCTCCAGATCCGACGCAGCCGAGATCAAAACAGGCCTCCAGGTCCCACCGTCGACATCCAAGGAAGCGTATGCGTAGCTTTCGAAGGCCAACTCGGTCGGCAGATCTTTGTGGCAGGAAGTGAGGGAAAGGCATATAGCCGAAATGGCGTAGAGTAGATGTTTTTTCATGGAGCGTTTCTTTTATTTCAAAAGCCGAAACTGATAGGTTGCCCCCACACCGAATCCGGTCATCTTCGGGGCATTTTTTCCGTCAACGACTTGACTGAAGTAAGCCAAGATTCCCAAGCCTTTGACTTTTGGGAAATAATAGTGGGCAAAGCCGCCCACACGGTCCATATTGACCCTATTGGTCGGTTGGGGCGCATTGTAGGCCCGGATGTCGTCTCCGGAGGTCGAGCGCTGGGCACTGTAGCCGACTTCGACACGCAGGCTGTTGGCCAAAAACCATTTTCCCAAAACCGCCTCGTAGTTCCACGAGCTGGGGACATCCATCCAAGCCGTGTAATAGCTCCCGTCGTTGTAATAATACTCCCGCTCGGCTTGGGTGTATCCTTTCCAGACATAGCCCCCCACTGCCCGGATGTAGAGTCCATTGCTCCACTTTTGGTGCGCAATAGCCCTCCAAGCAAGCTGTGGCGTGCCCAGTCCCAAAGCATAGGGCTGGTAGTCGGAGAGATAGTCGGAGGCCCGGTTGGAGAAATTCAGGGATGCATAGGCTGAAAATTCACCCTTTTCCGTTGCTTTTTTGAATGCCTGGTATTTCACCCCCACGGCATAATCCTGAAATCCAGAAGTCCCGGCAAATTTCCCCCCGTTGGGAAGCGTGGAGTTGGTAGAAACGTAGGGGATACCCACATACAGATCCAACTTGTTGGTGAGGCCATAGGCCGCCATCAGTAGGGCGGTTCTGCGCTGCACAGTAGCGATGGTCGCGTTGTCGCGGAGCGTAGATCCTTCCCAGTACTCGTCAAATTGCCCATACTCGTAGCTTCCGAGAAAGCAGATTTCCCGATGGGGCATCATCAGCTCGTCCGTCGGGGACTGAGCCCAAGCATGGCAAGACAGCGCCAAAAGGAGCACACAGAGCCCCGTTTGGCACTTCGAATAGAAGTTCATCACAGATAGTTGAGAAGATAAATTGGATAGATAGCCAAAACGGCAACGTCGCTTGCGGGCGAACGGCATCCCTTTCTGGCGGAGGTAAGCACATGTCATTTGGCTTCAGCCTAGCTTCAGTCAGACATGAAAAAAAAAACTCAGGAATACTGCGGAGGCGGCGAGTCAGGCGTGGAACAAGGACTCATGTAAGGTGAAAAAATAAACCCAATCTTATCTTTGACGGCCACGGGAGCCGTCTGAGCCAAGTGATACAACTCAGGCTCGATATAGTCTTTCACAAAGAGTTTCAGCTGCGTCTTACCATTTTGGTCTTGCGGGAGTGCATCGTCAGTCAGGGAAGAAATCCAGCTTTTGACCGTAGAGACCAGCGCTCTCCTGGCGGTATCCGGCACATAGACGATCTGTAGCGTGTCGTTTTGGTAGCGCTGCTTGATCGCTCGGAAGTACCTGCCGTCCTTTTCAAACTTGGTATTGGTCGCCTGAAACTCTTCCTGATTGGACATGTAAGGAGCCGCGAGCGGTATCTCCATCAGCCGCTCCTCCAATTCGCCCACCTGCTCCCCGTAGATTTTATCCTGCCAGTGGCTCTCGATGGAGTATTGATAGGAATAATAGAACGCGTAGTAGCCAAAATGGTAGATGGCGAAGCAAAGTAAAAGAGCTATGGCTACGGTTTTTCTCAAGGGGTTATCTGGGATTCAGCTCGAAAATTAAAAAAAATAAAATTCGTTTGTGAAAAAAGCCGATGTTTCTGCGAAACAAAATATTTTATTCTGAAATATTGGCCATTCACGATGTTTTCACACATCCATGCTCTGGGCTAAGATCAAAAGCAACAGTGCCAGCAAAAAAAACTTTCCATAGAAGGAGATGACTTTTCTTCTATTGAACCTGTCCAGAAACCAAAGGACCAGCACAGGCCTCAACAAGCCCACCAAAAGACTCAGCAAAGCAAAGGCGCAAAGCGCGATAAGAAATACCTGAACTGCCTCTAGCATCCCCAAAAATAGAAAAGGAACGACTTTCGCCGTTCCTTTATTTTTCCAAAACCCAAAGGGCTTACTTCTTTTTCTTCACTTCCCGCATCTCGTAGCCTTCGATGGTATCGTCGATTTCGATGTTGTTGAAGTTTTTGATGGAGATACCGCACTCGTATCCTGCCTTCACCTCGGCCACGTCATCCTTGAATCGCTTCAGCTGGTCGATCTCGCCTTCGTGGATTACGATACCGCCACGGATCACGCGGATCTTGTTCTTTCTGGTGATGTAGCCATCCATGACGTAGGAACCGGCCACGGTGCCGACCTTGGTGATCTTGAAGACTTCACGCACAATGATGTTACCGGTGATGACTTCCTCAAATTCTGGCTCCAGCATCCCTTCGATCGCGTCCTTGATCTGGTTGATCGCGTCGTAGATGATGGAGTAGTGGCGGATCTCGATCTCTTCCTGCTCGGCGAGTTTCTTGGCATTGGAAGAAGGCCGTACCTGGAAGCCCAAGATGATCGCATCCGAAGCGGATGCCAACAGGACATCAGACTCGGAGATCTGTCCCACACCCTTGTGGATGATGGATACCTTGACCTCGTCTTTGGAAAGCTTGAGCAAGGAATCGGAGAGTGCCTCCACTGAACCATCCACGTCACCTTTGATGATGATGTTGAGTTCCTTGAAGCTACCGATAGCCAGACGGCGACCGATCTCATCCAAAGTGATGTGCTTCTTGGTACGCAAGCTCTGCTCCCGCTGGATCTGCTCTCTGGAGTTGGCGATTTCCCTCGCTTCACGCTCGGTATCGTACACCTTGATGGAGTCACCCGCCTGTGGTGCACCGCTCAGTCCGAGTACCTGTACCGGAGTGGACGGGCCAGCTTCCTTCAGCTTTTTGCCTTTGTGGTCAAACATCGCCTTCACACGGCCGTAGTGCTGGCCACCCAGCATCACGTCGCCGATTCGCAGCGTACCTGCCTGCACCATGATCGTGGCCACGTAGCCGCGTCCTTTGTCCAGGGATGCTTCGATCACGGAGCCGACGGCATTTTTGTCCGGATTGGCTTTCAGCTCGAGGATCTCGGCTTCGAGCAATACTTTCTCCAGCAGCTCGTCGATACCCTGGCCGGTTTTGGCGGAAATATCCTGAGACTGGTATTTACCACCCCACTCTTCTACGAGGAGGTTCATGTTGGCAAGTTCTTCTTTGATCTTCTCAGGACGCGCGTTTGGCTTATCCACTTTGTTGATCGCGAAGATCATCGGTACGCCCGCCACTTGGGCGTGGTTGATGGCTTCTTTGGTCTGAGGCATGATGCTGTCGTCCGCTGCGATCACGATGATCGCGATATCGGTGAGCTTCGCACCACGGGCACGCATCGCGGTAAAGGCCTCGTGACCTGGAGTATCGAGGAAAGCGATCTTGTGTCCGTCCTTGGTCTTCACGTCGTATGCACCGATGTGCTGGGTGATGCCCCCCGCTTCGTCGGCAGTGACTTTGGACATACGGATGTAATCCAGCAAGGAAGTCTTACCGTGATCGACGTGCCCCATGATGGTCACGATAGGGGCTCTTTCGATCAGATCCTCTTCCTCGTCGCTGGATTCTTCCACCAGCTCGTCCTCGATAGACTTGGTAAACTCCACGTCGTAGCCAAACTCATCGGCGATGATCGTGATCGCTTCCGCATCCAGTCGCTGGTTGATGGACACAAACATGCCCAAAGACATACAGGTAGAGATGATCTGGTTCACCGATACATCCAGCAATGCCGCAAGGTCATTGGCAGAGATGAACTCGGTCACTTTCAATACTTTGGACTCTTCGCCCTCCAGTTCGGTATCGCGATCCCTTTCGGCGCGCTTGTCCCGACGTGATTTGGTCTTGCCTCCTCCCGGCTTGGAGCCTTGGAGACGGGCTAGTGTCTGCTTGATTTGGTCTTGGATTTCCTTCGCGGTAGGCTCGGCCTTTTGTACCCGCTGCGGGTTCTGTCCACCTTTTTGGTTGCCGCGCTGTCCCGGTCTGCCACCACGCTGATCCTGTCCCGGTCTGTTTCCTCCAGGGCCACCTTGGTTAGGCGATCCCGGCTTGTCGATGCGCTTACGAGGGCGCTTCTTGTCGCGGTTTCTCTCATCGGAGGAAGCCACGGGACCGGATTTCTTCTTGGTGCGGTCGACTGGAAGTTCGATCTTGCCCAATACGGTCAAGCCCTTCAGGGAATCCGCCTTGGCGGCGATGACCTGCTCTTGGGCAGGCTCATCCTTGTCGGCTTGGGGTGCTCCGGGTGCTGGCGTAGGCTTGGCAACTGGCCCTTGGGGCTGAGCTGGCTTGGGAGCCTGTGGTGCCGGCCTCTGAGGCTGGGCAGGTGCAGGCTTCGCTGTCGCTTGCGGCTTGTCGCTCTTAGGAGCGGCAGGCTGCTGCGGTGCAGGGGCAGGCTTGGGAGCCGGCGCAGGCGCTGCTGGCTTGGGAGCCAAATCTATTTTGCCCAGGATCTTGATCCCCTCGAGCTTGGGTGCTTCGGGAGCGATCTTCTCTGAAGCCGGCTCCGGAGCCGGAGTAGGCTTAGGCGCTGGACTAGGGGTGGGTGCGGCAGGTTTTGGTTCTTCCTTATGAACCGGTGCAGGAGCCGGCTCGGGGGCTTTTTCCTGCTTGGGTGTTTCAGGTTCGAGCGAAATAGGCTCGTGACGCTTCCCTATTGAAAGGTGGGAAGCTTCCTCTTTATCCAGGGCTGAGGATTTGAACTCTTTTTCCAGCATAGCCACTTGTTCCATGGTTATCTTGGAATTAGGATTGTTCTCTACCTCAAAGCCCCTCTTAGCCATGGACTCAACTATGGTTGCCGTACCCACGTTGAGTTTTCTGGCTATCTGGCCTAAACGCATCATTTTCTCGTCTGACATAAGCAAAAACCTCTTTCGAAATCTTAAGTAAAATTAGGGTATTCTCAAGGGGATGTCCCCATTTATTGTTCAAATTCTTGTCTGAGGATGCGGAAGATCTCGTCTACCGTCTCCTCTTCCAGTTCTGTACGACGGGTCAGATCCTCCTTGGTGAGCGCCAAAACGCTCTTGGCGGTGTCCAAACCTGTCTTTTTCAGCTCATCGATGATCCAAGCGTCGATCTCATCCACAAATTCGTTGAGATCCACATCTTCGTCGTCGTACTCGTTCAATTCGCGGAACACGTCGATTTCGTATCCTACCAATCGGCTTGCCAACTTGATGTTGAAACCTCCCTTACCGATAGCCAAGGACACTTGGTCTGGCTTCAGGAAAACGGAAATCCGCTTTCTCTCCTCGTCCACGTTGATCGAAGACACCTTTGCCGGGCTGAGTGCACGGGTCACGTACAGTTCCAGGTTTTCGGTATAGTTGATCACGTCGATGTTCTCGTTCTGCAATTCCCGCACCACGGCGTGGATTCTGGAACCTTTCATCCCGACGCAGGCTCCCACCGGATCGATGCGGTCGTCATAGGACTCCACGGCCACTTTGGCGCGCTCACCCGGCTCACGCACGATCTTTACGATCGTGATCAAGCCGTCGTAAACCTCGGGCACTTCGTTTTCGAAGAGTCGCTCCAGGAATACCGGTGAGGTACGGGAAAGGATGATCTTCGGATTGCCGTTGATCATGTCCACGCGATGGACGATAGCCTTCACGGAGTCCCCTTTTCTAAAGCGGTCTTTCGAGATCTGCTCGGCCTTGGGCAGGATCAGTTCGTTGCCATCTCCGTCGATCAGCAGGATCTCGCGACCGAGGATCTGATATACTTCGGCAGAGATGATCTCTCCGACTTGTTCCTCGTATTTGTTGTACAGGATATCTTTTTCGAGGTCTTTGATCCGCTGGATCAGGGTCTGGCGTGCCATCTGCACGGCACGGCGTCCAAACTCTTCCAGCTCGATCTTCTCGTATACCTCCTCGCCGATCTCAAAGTCCGGCTCGATCTTTCGGGCTTCGGTGAAGCTGATCTTGTCAAAATCCCAAATGTCCTCGGAGTTGTCGTCCACGATCTCCCTGATCCGGAAAATCTCCAGGTCACCTTGGTCTGCATTGATCGTGACGTCGAAATTCTCGTCAGTCTCAAATTTCTTACGGATCATCGCTCTGAACACATCTTCCAGAATACGGATCATGGTAGGGCGATCCACATTTTTAGACCTCGCAAAATCTGCGAACGATTCTATTAAGATTTTGGCATCCATTTGAGTTATTTAAAAGATACTTGTACGATAGATTTTTTGATTTCTGCAAAAGGGAAAAAGACTTCCTCTTCTGTGGCTTTTTTCCCTTTTTCCTTCTTCTTCACCAGAAGTTTCACCTTTTCCGCCTCGACTTCCAGCAGCTTACCGGTCACGTCGGTCCCGGAGACCAGAGTCATCTTCAGCTCACGGCCGATGTTTTTCTGATACTGCCTTCTGCTGCTGAGCGGAAAGTCCAGCCCGGGAGAAGACACTTCGAGCACGTAGGCTTCCCCGACCATTTCCTTTGCCTCCAACTCCTCAGAAACCGCGCGGCTCACCTTGGCGCAAACGTCAATAGTGACGCCCTGATCCGAGTCGATGAGGATCAAGACGCGGGTTTTGCCCGCTTTCTCCTCCAGCTTTACCTCCACCACAAAGTGGGACGCATCCGGAAGATGCTTCTCCACCAATTCTTCGATAGCTAGCCTCAGTTCAGTCATAAGTTGGAATAATGAAAGAGGGGACTTGCTGTCCCCTCCAGAAACTTTCGAATACGCTGCAAAAGTAATATAAAGAATCCCGAATTACAAAATGGGCTCCCTGAATACGATCCGTTTAGGAATAAAACCCAAAAAACGCGGCCAAAAACTTTCGTTTTGCCTTGCCATTAATTCCTTTAGATTCAGGAAACAAAAAAATCTTCTTTATCTCAGTTTTGTCGATATAAGATAATAATTTTGCCGACCCACGTTTAAAAACGGTACTCCGGTACCGACTTAAACTCTAAACTCCAGTAAAAAGCCAATCAATCAGTATAAAATGGGATTATTTGATTTTTTCTCTAGTGATATCGCCATTGACTTGGGTACCGCAAACACCCTGATCATTCACAAGGATAAAATTGTGGTGGACGAGCCCTCCATCATCGCCATCGACAAGACCAGCAACCGAGTGCTTGCCGTGGGCCGGGAGGCCATGAACATGCACGAGAAAACCCACGAGAACATCAAAACCATCCGCCCCCTCAAGGACGGCGTGATTGCTGACTTCTACGCTGCCGAGCAGATGATCCGCGGACTCATCAAGATGATCCCCGGGCAGAAGAAGGGGATGTTTCCCCAATCCCACCGCATGGTGATCTGTATCCCATCAGGCATCACCGAGGTGGAAAAACGCGCCGTGCGCGACTCCGCCGAGCATGCCGGAGCAAAAGAGGTCTACATGATCTATGAACCCATCGCAGCGGCCATCGGTATCGGCATCGACATCGAGAAGCCCATGGGCTCCATGATCGTGGACATCGGGGGTGGTACCACGGAGATCGCGCTGATCGCCCTGTCCGGCATCGTCGCCGACCAGTCCATCCGCGTGGCGGGGGACACCTTTACCAAAGACATCCTCGACTACATGCGCCGACAGCACAACCTCCTGATCGGGGAGCGCTCCGCGGAAAAAGTCAAAATAGCCATCGGCTCCGCCCTCACCGAGCTGGATGAAGCTCCAGACGACTACGAGATCCGAGGCCGAGATCTGATGACCGGCATCCCCAAAGTCATCAAGGTATCCTACTCCGAGATCGCCTTTGCCCTGGACAAATCCGTGTCCAAGATAGAAGAAGCGGTACTCAAAGCCTTGGAGATCGCTCCTCCGGAACTCTCCGCCGACATCTATGACAA
This sequence comes from Algoriphagus oliviformis, assembly GCF_017254915.1. Taxonomy (GTDB): domain Bacteria; phylum Bacteroidota; class Bacteroidia; order Cytophagales; family Cyclobacteriaceae; genus Algoriphagus; species Algoriphagus oliviformis. The sequence continues at coordinate 212,106 of NZ_JAFKCT010000001.1, forward strand.
CGGTATCCACCTCACTGGCGGGGGTGCCCTACTCAAAGGCCTGGACAAGAGGCTGCACCAAAAAACGAAGCTCCCCATCCACATCGCCGAAGATCCACTTCGCGCCGTGGTAAGAGGCACAGGCACCGCCCTGAAAAATATCCAAAACTTCCGAACCGTCCTGATGACTTAAGTACTGAATGCTACGCATCCTCCAGTTCCTTTACCGAATAAGGGCCTTTATCCTTTTCGTCTTTCTTGAAGTGGCGGCAGTCTGGATGATTGTCACCAACAATTCTCCCCAGGGTGCAGCTTTCTTCAACAGTTCCAACGCGGTCGTCGGCTCGCTCCTGAAGCAGCAGGCTGACGTGGTCCAGTTTTTTTCCCTAGCGGATGCCAACGAAGCCCTGACCACCGAAAACGCCGAAATCCTCGAGCAGCTTCTCGCGCTACAGGTCAAGCCTGACAGCGTGTCCCTTCCCTTGGATTCCGCTTTCGCGGCTACCTATGAGTTTCGCGGCGCCCGCGTCATCGGCAATTCCCTGCGCTTTTCTCAAAACTACCTGACAATCAACAAGGGAGCCAAAGACGGGGTCAAGCCGGGCATGGGCATCTTCAATCCCGAGGGAGTCGTGGGACGAGTGAAATCCGTCTCCGAAAACTACTCCGTGGCTTTTTCCCTGCTCAATACCGGCCTGATGGTTTCTTCCAAAATCAAGTCAACCGACGTATTTGGCTCTGTGCAGTGGGATGGCAAAAGCTCGACGGAAGCGCGCCTGCTTTTTGTGCCCCGCCACGTGAAGACGCAGGAAGGCGACACCATCGTCACCTCCGGATTTAATGCCGTCTTTCCCGAAGGCATACAGATTGGTGTGATCTCCAAGGTCGCCCCGAATGAAAAAGACCCCAACTACCTCGACCTGACCGTCAAGCTGAGTACCGACTTTAGCAAGGTCAGCTACGTGTACCTGGTCGAAAACACGCAGTTTAACGAACTGGATTCGCTCAATCGCCAAGCCGAGATAAGCAATGAATATTAGAAATCTGATTTCCTACCTGCTGCTGATCATCTTCCTGGGCTTGGTTCAGATTTTCTTTCTGAAAAACCTGGCCCTTTTCGGCGTGGCTTTCGCCTTCGTCTATCTCCTGGGAATCCTGAGCCTCCCTATCTCCACGCGTCCGGTGCCCGTGATCCTGATCGCTTTTGTGCTCGGTTTTGTCATCGACCTTTTTTACGAGACCATCGGGATGCATACGGCCGCAGCGACGTTTATGGCCTTCGCACGGTCACTCTGGCTTCGCGCGATCAGCCCCACCGGCGGGTACGTGGAGACTGAGGAGCCTACCCTGTCGGAGATGGGTTTTGGCTGGTTTTTGAGCTACTCCCTTCCCCTGATCTTCGCCTATTCCCTCGTCTTTTTCACCGCTGACCAGTGGGGCACGGGAGGCCTTTGGGTGATCCTCAACAAAAGCCTCTTTTCCTCCCTTTTCACCTGCCTTTTGGTTATACTTGTGCAACTACTGTTCTTCAAACGCAGAAGGAGAATCTGATGAAATCGAGCATATCCCCACAGTCAAAACCTGGGATGAATAGAATCCATGCGAGATTCCATGTGACCCTTGGGAAACAGTTATAATCTCATGAAAGACCAAAGACCCGTAGTCATTCTCATCTTTATTTTCTTGGTGAGCATTATCCTGCTTACCAAGCTTTTCATGATCCAGGTGGTGGATGACAGCTTCATGAAGCGAGCTGAAAGCAACGCGATCCAGCGGATCGTGGACCACCCCTACCGTGGCCTGATCTACGACCGCAACGGAAAATTGCTGGTGTTCAACAACCCGATCTTCGACGTGATGATCGTGCCCAAGGAATTCAAGGTCGGCGACACCACCCGCTTTTGCGAGCTGTTTAAGATCTCCAAGGAACAGCTGATCGAGTCCTACACCGCTGCGCGAAAGTATTCCTCGGTCAAGCCCTCCACGCTGATCAAGCAGTTTTCGACCAAGGACTTTGCCAGGATCCAGGACTTCCTCGTGGACTATCCGGGGCTCTTCATCACCACGCGCTCGGTCCGCTCCTACCCCAACGCCACTGCGGCGCACGCCCTGGGCTATATCGGTGAAATCAGCGCCGGCCAGCTCGAGCGCGACACCCTGAAATACTACGCCCAAGGCGACTACGTCGGACTGAGTGGCTTGGAGCGCTACTACGAAAACGACCTGCGCGGGCGAAAAGGCGTCAAATACAAAATGGTAAACGTCCGCGGCGTGGACAAAGGCCCCTTCAAGGACGGGGAATATGACACCGCCTCCGTGGCAGGCAAAAACATCACCTCCACCCTAGACATGGACCTCCAGCTCTACGGGGAGATGCTGATGGCCGGCAAGACCGGCTCGGTCGTGGCCATAGAGCCAAAGACGGGGGAAATCCTCGCCATGATCTCGGCACCTTTTTACAACCCCAACGAGCTGACGGGGGCCGACTTCTCGAAAAACTATCGAAAACTCAACGGCGACCCCAGCAAGCCGCTCTTCAACCGGCCGATCATGGCGATGTATCCTCCCGGTTCCATCTTCAAGATCGTCCAAAGCTTGATCGGATTGCAGGAGGGCATCCTCACGCCCAACACTACTTTTGCCTGTAACCGCTCCCTGGTCGCCTGCCACAACCATCCCAGCCCTGTCAACCTCTTTGGAGCGATCCGAAACTCCTGCAACCCCTATTACCACCAGGCATTCCGCATGATCATCAACCAGGAAGTGTCCTCCAACACCTTCAAGGACACGGAGATCGGGCTGAACGCTTGGCGGGAGAAAGTGTTGAAATTTGGCTTGGGCAGCTCTCTGGGTGTGGACATGAGCAACGAGAAAGGCGGCTCAATCCCCTCCAGCAAGCTCTATGACCGCGTCTATGGCGAGGGGCACTGGAAGTATTCGACCATCTACTCCCTCTCCATCGGACAGGGCGAGCTGCTGGTCACCCCCCTCCAGATGGCCAATCTCTCGGCGGTCTTTGCCAACAAAGGCTACTACTACACCCCCCACCTGATCAAGGAAGTGGACGGTGACCCAACGCTCATCCCCGCCAAATACCAGATCAAACATGAAGTGGGAATCGACGCACACCACTTTGACCTGATCCAGGACGCCATGGCCGAGGCAATCTACGGTACGGCTGCCCGTGCGGTACTGAAGGACATCACCATCGCCGGCAAGACGGGAACCGCCCAAAACCCACATGGCGAAGACCACTCGGTGTTTTTTGCTTTCGCCCCAAAGGAAGACCCTAAAATCGCCATCGCCGTCTATGTGGAAAATGCCGGCTGGGGTGGACGCGCGGCGGCCAGTACGGCCTCGCTGATGATCGAAAAATACCTGAGAGGCAGCATCACCAGACCTGCTCTGGAAGAATACGTGTTGGCCGGAAACTTTATTTACTGATGAGGGAGTCTGATATCCATATCAATCGGGTGGACTGGATCACGGTGGTGATCTACTTTGCGCTGGTCATGATCGGCTGGTTCAATATCTATGCAGCGGTCTACGACGGCCAGGCGGAAAAGAGCATCTTTGACTTTTCGATCAATTCGGGAAAGCAGCTGGTCTGGATCGGCACGGCGATCATGCTTATCATCATCATCATGGTGGCCGATTCCCGCTTTTTTGAAAACCTATCCCTCTACATCTACTTGGTCTTCCTCGTGCTGCTGATCATTACGCCCTTTGTGGGAAAGGAGGTCAACGGACAGATCCTATCCATCGGCGTGGGGGATTTCCGCATCCAGCCCGGGGAATTCGCCAAGTTTGCCACTGGGCTGGCCCTGGCCAAAGTCATGGAGCGCCCGACCTTTGACCTGTCCAAAAAGAACTACCAGGCCATCGCCTTTGGGGTTTTGATGGCTCCGGTCATCCTGATTTTGCTGCAGCCTGACACCGGCACGGCGATGGTCTATTTCTCCCTGCTGTTGATGTTCTATAGGGAAGGCCTTCCGGCCGGCTATTACATCTTGGGCTTTGGGCTGATCGCTATCGTCCTTTTGGCACTGGGAATAGAAAACAACCTCTATCTGGCCGCTGCAATCGTGGTGGTCACCTTGATCTTGATCTTCTTGGGAAAAAGAACCTGGCAGCGCATCCTTGCTTTCTCCGCGATTGGCCTGGGGCTGATCGCCCTCATCTACTCGATAGACTTCGTGGTAGGCAAGCTCCCCGAGCACCAGCAAAACCGGATCATGGTACTCTTCAACCCCAACCTAGACCCCCTCGGCGTGGGATGGAATGTGACCCAGTCCAAGATCGCCATCGGCTCCGGCGGCTTGCTGGGCAAGGGCTACCTGGAGGGGACACAGACCAAGTTTGACTTTGTGCCGGAGCAGCACACGGACTTCATCTTCTGCACGCTGGGTGAGGAATTTGGCTGGGTGGGAAGCTTGGTCGTCATCGCCCTGTTCGTCGGCCTGCTCTACCGGCTCGTCTTCATGGCAGAGCGACAAAAGACCCGGTTTTCCAGGATCTACGGCTATTGCGTGGTTTCTATCCTGCTTTTCCACTTCATGATCAACATCGCGATGACCATAGGACTGTTTCCCGTCGTCGGGATTCCGCTGCCCTTCTTTAGCTATGGAGGTTCTTCCCTCTGGTCGTTTACCGTACTCCTGTTCATTTTTGTGAAAATGGACTCTTCCAGAGCGACGCAACTCGGTAGACTGGGGTAAAAAAAGTAAGAAGTAAGTAGTGGGTAGTAAGTAGTCTTTGATCACCACTTACCACTCACTGCTTACCGATATCCATTTACTCAATCCGCGTGCTTGCGGTACACCAGCTGGATAAACTCACGGACCGCCTCTGAATTCACATCCCAACCCAGCTCGGACACGTAACGGGAGTTGATCAGCTCTATGGCCGACTCAAACGAGCCCGCCTCGTCTATAGACTTGAGCGCATGGCGGAGCAGATCCGCATTTCCATCGAAAAGCTCCTTGGTAAACATGAAGCGCTGGTTGAGTGCAAGGCTTTCGGAGAGCTCACCGAGAATCCCCGACATACCCCGATAGGACTCGGAAGCAAAGTGGGTCTTGAGCTTGGACGCGTTCAGCTGGGCCCCATTGCCAGAGGGCAGGCTCGGTGCGGCCACCGTCTCCACCACCGGCTTTGGCGCTGGGGCCTCCGCTGCGGGAGCTGGATTCACCTTTGCAGGCTGTTCGGTCTCCACCTCCTCAAAAAAACTGGACTCTCTGGGCGCTACTACTTCCGACTCTGGCTGAGCCGTGGGCATTTCCGTCTCCGACTCTAGGTACAGATCTAGGTCGAAAGCCTTCACATCCCCCAAAGTCGCCAGGAGGAGGTTTACCGACTCAAATGAGTCTTTTGCGGCCTGATAGTTGGCTGCGACGGCGCGGAGATACGCTCCGGTATCGTGTCCGAATCCCGTCTTGTCGATCAGAAAAGTGACGGCCTTGTCATGCCATTTGTAGTATTTCTTGTTCTCCTTGAGGTATTCGTTGATCTTTCCCTGCGGAGCTTTGTTGATCTCTTTTTGGTAGTAGGCCACAGGGTCTGTCGCCACTTCTACGGCCTGGGCGACGGCCTCCCGCACCAGAGGCTCCAGGTTGCTCCGCTCCACCTTGATCCGGCGGGACAGCACGTTCATAAACTGGGTGAGCGCCTCGTGCACAGCAATATCGCGATAGTCGAAGTAGGGGCTGCTCTTCAGCTTGGCCAGCTCCTCCTGCCAAAGCTCAAACAGCCTTTTGATGACAAAAAAATTGACCTGCGTACTGCTGGTCAGCTGGATGATATCCTGGCCGGTGATAAATTGCCGGCTGGAGAAAAAACCTTCACATACCAACCGGGCATATTCGCGGGAGTAATTTTCTAAATAATTGCTGTTAATTTGAACTGTCATGTGTGGGTCTTGTTTTCAAAAGCAAACGAACAAATGCCCCGAATAGTCATTCAAAACCTGGGAAATCTTAGCATTGATTCGGCGCACGCTGATCGTAAAGTTATCGAATTAATTCATGAAAACGGAACGGACTGGATGCATGCCTGCGGGAAAAAAGGCCGCTGTACCACCTGCAAGATGATCGTGCTGCAGGGCATGGAAAACCTCAGTCCCGAGACCGGGCCGGAGCTGGCCTACCGACAGCAGGGCCGACTCCGCACCGACGAGAGGCTCAGCTGCCAAAGCGTCCTGTTGCAAGGCGAGCTCCTCATCCGGGTCGCCAAAATCAACCAATTTCCCCATATCGCATATACCGAATAGCATGTTTATAGAGCCGTCCCTGAGCAGCCGCAGGCAGTCCGAACGCAAAGGTCAAATCGAGGTGATCTGCGGTTCCATGTTTTCGGGAAAAACGGAGGAGCTGATCCGCAGGCTGACGCGGGCCAAGCTCGCCAAGCTGAAAGTGGAGATCTTCAAGCCCTCCATCGACAAGCGCTACCACGACTCGGACGTGGTCTCGCACAACGAAAACACGATCCGGTCCACGCCCGTGCATTTTGCCGGGGACATCCTCCTCCTGACGGGGGACTGCGATGTGGTCGGGATAGACGAGACGCAGTTTTTCGACGAGGAGATCGTCCGCGTGGTGCAGCTCCTGGCCAACCAGGGCAAGCGGGTGATCCTCGCCGGCTTGGACATGGACTTCGAGGGAAAACCCTTTGAGCCCATGCCCCGGCTGATGGCTATCGCCGAGTATGTGACCAAGGTGCACGCGATCTGCATGAAGTGCGGGGATCTGGCGGCTTTTTCGCTGCGCCTTTCGGCTGCCAGAGAAAAGGTCGTGCTGGGCGAGAAGGAAAGCTACGAGGCGCGATGCCGGAAGTGCTTTCTGGACGACAAGAAGTAGGGAGGTCGGGAGGTAGGAAGCAGGGAGGCAAGTCGGTGTCCTTGCTTGGAAGATTGTCACAACCAGCCGATATGTGCCCTTTTCGGCAGCGTCCATCAAATGCTTTTGGGCTCGACATTGCCGATGGAAAGTATTGAAAGTCTCGTAAATCGTATATGATGTCCGCTTTTTTGCCAGTAGGTATCGGTGACGATACCAAAGAAGGCTAAACTTTGGGCTTTGCCCTACTTCGGTCTTCCGACTAGATTGAAGAAGTAAATTCGCTTACTGGCAAGAATGCGGATAATCATGAAATCGTAAATCCCAAATCCCCTTTTCACTTTGCTCCGCAAAACCCAAGGCCTCGTGCTCAGCTCCATCCGATATAAGGATACCAGCATCATCGTGAAGATCTTCACCCGGGAGCTGGGGCTGAAATCCTATCTCGTCAACGGGGTCAGAAGCAGCGGCAAGGGCTCGAAGATCGCCCTCTACCAGCCTCTCACGCTCCTGGATCTCGTGGTCTATGACAAGGAGAACGCAGGGCTACAGCGCATCTCAGAGGCAAGGCTACAACGGGCCTACCAGCGGATCCCTTTTGATTTCCCCCGAACCAGCATCGCCCTTTTCATGACCGAGGTGATCAGCCGCAGCATCTATGAAAACTACCAAAACGAGGGCCTCTTTGACTTCCTCTCCGAAAGCGTCGAAGTCCTCGACCACAGCGAGGCTCGGCTCTCACTCTTTCCACTGGCCTTTTTGATAGACAATGCCCGGTTTTTGGGCTTTTCCCCCGAAGAGGCCGAGGGCTTTATCCTCGAGTCCAAAAACCAGCCTTTCGGCCAGGAGGAACTGCCTCTCGTACTCCACACCCTGAAGGCCCTGCTGGAAGACAGCTTCCACTGCCAGGCCAAAGTCCCCACGCAACTCCGGCGCAAGCTGCTCGACCACTTGCTGGACTTCTACTCCGAGCACCTGGACAACCCCAGCCAGTTCAAATCCCTGGCCGTGATCCGCCAGCTGATGGAGTAGGAAACAGCCAAAGGCACAGGGATGAAAGCCCTCGGAAAGCGGCTTACAAAGCGCCGATTCCAAACCGAAATCGCCTGTAATTCAAAAACCTGCACGAAAACAAAAATTTGTTAAATCCAAATGCATGGGTTAATATTGTGCCATCACCGTGTATGAGCAAGTCAGCCCACTTTGACTTGAGCTTTTCCTGCAGACCTTTTTTGCTCAGAAAATCATCCACGATTCCAAATCGCAATTCACATCATATTTATTTCATACCCTCTTTATGTATAACATAGAAGAACTCAGAATCAGGCTTTTATCTGAACTGAAGGAGATTGCCGAGGAGCTGGGAGTAAAGAACTTCAAGAGCCTCAAAAAAGACGAGCTCGTCTACGCAATCCTCGACCAGCAGGCCATCACCCCCGAGCAGGCCCTCCCGAAGAAAAAGCCCTCTGCAGCGGAAACCCCACCCACAGACGCAGAAAAAACCTCCCCTCCCCCGGCACCCAAAACACCCTCCGAAGAGCCGGCCGAATTCAAGCCCAAATTCAAAAGACAAAACGTAACCGAAGCTCCCAAAGCCCCTGAGGCTCCAAAGGGCGAGTCCACCGCTGCCGAAGCTAGTCCCGAATCCAAGCCTGCCAAGCCAGACTGGAAGCAGAAAAGGGAGGAACGCCAAAGCTCCGACAAGGACAAGAGAGAGGGAAAACCCGCCCAAGACAAAAAAGAGGGCCAAACCGAAAAGAGCGAGGCCCCTGCCGGAGACGAACCGAAGACATTCAGGCCTCGTCGCAGAGCCTTCGAAGAGGTGGACGTCGCTGCGGCAAGTGCCTCCACCGAATCCACATCCGGAGCAGGCACTTCCCCGTCCGAACCCTCTTCCTCCAAAGAGCCTGAGACAGAGCTTCCCAAGCGCAAAAACTTCAAATCCCAGGACGAAGTGATGGCTCCCGCAGCGGAGACCTTCCACAATCCCAACAGAAAGAAGCCATTCGTCAGCCCTAGGGAATTTGACGGAGTGATCGATAACGAGGGGGTTTTGGAGATCATGCAGGAAGGCTACGGCTTTCTCCGATCCCTGGACTACAACTACCTAGCCTCTCCAGACGACATCTACGTGTCCCCAAGCCAGATCAAACTCTTTGGCCTGAAGACCGGTGACCATATCAAAGGATCTATCCGACCGCCCAAAGAGGGAGAGAAATACTTTGCCCTGCTGAAAATCGGCACCGTCAACGGCAAGACCACGGACGAAATCCGTGACCGTGTGCCTTTCGAATACCTCACGCCACTTTTCCCGGAGGAAAGACTCAACCTTTCCACCAAACCGGACGGCTACTCCACGCGAATCCTCGATCTCTTTGCCCCTATAGGCAAAGGTCAGCGGGGTATGATCGTCGCCCAGCCCAAAACGGGTAAGACCGTACTGCTCCAGCAGATCGCCAACGCCATCACCAGAAACCATCCCGAAGTGCACCTCATGATCCTTCTGATCGACGAGCGTCCGGAAGAGGTGACTGACATGGCTAGATCCGTAAAGGCTGAGGTGATCTCTTCCACCTTTGACGAGCAGGCTGACCGCCACGTGAAGGTAGCCAATATCGTCCTCGAAAAAGCCAAGCGCATGGTGGAGGTCGGCCATGACGTGGTCATCCTCCTGGACTCCATCACCCGACTCGCCCGCGCGCACAACACCGTGGTGCCTAGCTCCGGCAAAATCCTCTCGGGTGGTGTGGATGCCAACGCGCTCCACAAGCCCAAGCGGTTCTTTGGCGCAGCCAGAAACGTGGAAAACGGCGGCTCCTTGACCATCATCGCCACAGCTCTGGTAGAAACGGGCTCCAAGATGGACGAGGTGATCTTCGAAGAATTCAAGGGAACCGGCAACATGGAACTTGCCCTGGACCGCAAACTCGCCAACCGCAGAATCTACCCTTCCATCGACGTGCTCGGATCGGGTACCAGAAGGGAAGACCTCCTCATGGACAAGGAAGAAATGCAGCGCGTATGGATCCTGCGCAAGCTGATGAGCGACATGAACTCCCAAGAGTCCATGGAATTCCTCCTCAACCGCATGAAAGGAACCCGCGACAATGCGGAATTCCTGATCAGTATGAATGGGTAAATAAATTCGTCCGTAAACAAAAAAAAGCTCTCCCGTTCAAACACGGGAGAGCTTTTTTTGTTATTGAAATTCCAAGATGACTAAAGCTGCAAAGACGCAACTAAAAACAAAATGTATTTTACTGCCTTCCATCTACATTATTTCGCAATCTTATTTTGCTTTATAAATTGTCCAATTATCTTTGCCAGCGCTTAATTACTTAGAGCCTAGCCCTTTGGGCCCACCCTTGCCCTATAATTCTTAACACTGCTTAATGAGGAGTAAATTTCATCTACTTCTTCTATGTTTTTGCTTTGCCTTTTTCTCCACGAAGGAGGCGAACGCGCAGTGCTCGACATGCTCCGCAACGAAGACTTACACGGGTAGCGGAGGGAATGTTTCCAATTCCTCAGGCAATTGGTCGCCAACGGGTGCTGTCTCCAGCGGAGCCACTATTGTGAGATTCAACGGTGCGAACGCTTCCTATAATTGGACGGAAAACAATCAATTTAATTTGGGAGGTATAGTCCTCCAAAATGGCGCTGACCTAACTCTTGACCGTGGCAACCTAGGAAACAATCCATCCTTTGCCATTCAGGGTGCATGTATTACCATCGGCTCTGGTTCGGTTCTGAACCTGGTATATATCACGGAGCTTAGGAATATCACGATTTGTGTAGAAGACGGGGGCAAGTTGATCATGGACTCCAGAAACGCCACGCGCAATGATTATACATTAGATGGAGTTCAAATCAACCTACAAGGTCCAAACGCGCATCTGGAAATTGGGGAAGCCGACTTTATCCTCGGTAGTGGGGGAGTAGACATCACGGGCTGGACGGGCACTACATCCGGAGTATGCCCGATCGCAACTCCAAATTCTGGAGGAAGCTCAGGGAATATCTCATGGACAAATGAAAGTGATGGAACAGAAGTATGCAGGCTGCTGAACGCAAACAATTCCTGTGGCCCCGCGGGATGTGATGTAGTGGTCAACGGCGGCACTGTGACAGGAACCATTCAAGATGGCAGCACTATCTGTATCAGAGGCAATCGAACCTACGCCATCGACCTGCAAAACAGAACAGACCTCACGATCTGCGTAGCCGCTGGAGTCACATTTACCGGGTGGTTCACGGGATATAACTCCTCCAGCAAAATCACGGTAAACGTATACGGTACCACCTCAGGAGATTTGACTTTAAACAACAGCCAAAGCAGTTTCAATGTACTTTCTGGGGGCAGGTTTAACAGCTACGGTACAGTAACAGCGCAGGCCGGCACCGTGACCAATCAAGGGACTATCAGCAATGGGGTACAAGTTTCCAACTCCGCAACCTACTACAATTCCGGAATCCAATCCGGGCAAGTCACCCTGAGTAACTCTGCCATTTACACTAATGCCGGTACACAATCCGGCCAAGTCACGCTGAGCAACACCTCCAGCTTCACCAATTCTGGCACTTCTTCGAATAGTGTTATACTCAATAATACCGCTACCTATTCCAACTCCGGCGTGCAATCCGGAAATGTGACCACGAACAATCCCAATACTTCCTATACAATTACGCCAGCAGGTAGCCAAACAGGGGGGCAGATCAATATCACAAACGGAACTTTGAGCAATCAGGGGACGATCAGTCGCCCTGTCGTCGTCTCCGGAAACGGAATCTTCTCAAATTCCGGAACACTTTCTGGAAGTCTAGCCTTAAGCGGTTCCGGTGCTGTGTCCAACTCGGGAACTATGAATCTGAGTGCATTCACTTTTGACAATAATACCTCCGGAATGTCATTCACAAATGCTTCCAACGCCAGCCTTACCGTCAGCAACTCCGTGACCGCATCCGGAACCCTGAATATCCAAGGCAATGCCAACTTCCTGCAAAACCTCACACTGAGAACAAATAGCGGCCTGACTAATCTTACGCTTTCGGGGAATGGAAATCTCGTCGTGGGAAACACTTTTGATGTGGCAGCTAACAGCCAAGTTAACCTCACCAATGCCGCCAACCTCAGTCCAGGTCCCACGTTCACAGCAAACAGGCTAAATTTTTCAAATGATGGAGGATCCTCGCCGAGACAATTCAATGTGGGCGAAAACACCGCTGTAAGAATCCTCGATGTCGCCACGCTTCAGAGCGGAAATTCACAATTGACGATTGAGGGCAGCTTTGAAACGGGTATCAATGTCACGGATTGCAAAAATACCTTTGTCGTATCCAACAATGGAGGAGCTAGCCCGACGAGGGTCCGGGTCAGGGGTGAGGGAGTCCTGGATGTCACAGGGAGCGTTTCGATCAGCAAACATATTACCGCTGAGGATGACGGCGAGGTAAGTATCTCCTGCAACCTTGTCCTGGAAAACAATGGGGACAATTCGCTGACCGTCTCTGACAACGTCAACCTTACTGTAGGCGGCAACACTACCCTCAACAAGCCCATGTACGTAAATGGTGATGCCACGATTAACATTTCAGGGAATCTCACTCTTCCCAATGTCGCCAGTGAATTGGTAATCAACGACAACAGCTTTTTTTATGTAGGAGGAAACACATCCATAGAAAGCCCTATTCGCATGAATGACAACGTGACGGTGACCTTTGACGGAAACATCAACCTACCCAATGTTGGCAATGCACAAATTTGGACAGACGACAACGCCGATGTCTTGGTAACCGGCAATATGACCAAGTCTGGGGGCACCGTCACTGTTCTAAAAGACAGTCAATTGGTGTTTTGTAATGCCAGACTGCCAGACGGAACGGTTTCTGGGCAGTACCCAAACGCCACCGGCTCGGGAATGTCCATTTCTCCCAGCCCTGCTTTCTACGGTGGATGTAGAATCCTTCCGATCGAGTTTGCTTACTTCCAAACAGAGTTTATAGACTCCAAAAGATCCGCAAAGCTCTCTTGGGCCTCCACCAAAGAATGGGGGAATTCCCACTTTGAGATAGAGCGTGCGGTAAATTCTATCAAAACTTGGGAAAAAATCGGTGAAGTAGCCGGACAAGGATACTACGAGAAGCCAATGGAGTACTTCTACGAGGACATGGCTTTGCCACCTTCAGGCGGCAATGTATTCTACCGCATCAAGCAGGTGGATTTTGACGGCAGTCATTCCTACAGCGTCACCCGGGCGATTCAGGTACCTGCTGCAGGATCCCGTGAAGCGTGGATTCTCTTTCCAAACCCAAGCGCCGGTGGGGCCGCAATCCAAATACAGCCGCTCGGGACCGAATTGTATCTCGACCAAAAAATAACCCTTTCCCTCATTACTACTGTTGGAGAGGCGAAAAGCGGACAGGCAACCTCTCCCAATGAGGCATCGAGTCTACTCTCGGAGTGGTTGGCTCCGTATCCTCCGGGAATATACCTTGTTCAAATTCTGTGGGGCTCACAGAGTCAACAGCTCAAGGTGATTAGAAAATAGCTTTGCCAATTTACCTTCTTCTGATTTTTTACTTCTGTCTTGGAAGCATCCGGCACATCGGAGATTTTTCGCTTGGGTTAAAATGGGCTTCGCGCTTTTTTGCGAACATTGATCCATTGAAAAGTCCCCTGGAATCTAAAATAAAGGTCAACTTTACTGATCGGCAAGGCCGATAAAACAGCTCTGCTACCCGTTTTTTGGCCTTCGTATCCAATTATAACTTGTTATAAGTCCCACATTAGCAGAGAATAAAATATTATCATACCCATTTAACTTGGAAAAATACTGATATATTTGAAATACGTTTTTGTGAGTACAAAAATCACCCAGTTCCCAATTTGATCCCATGATGAGAGTCCTGCTTTCTTTCATTACTCTTTTTCTGATTTTGGTCGGGTTGGAGGCGTATGCGCAAACCCAGACGATTACTACAGCAGGACCTGGAACCTTCACTGTTCCAGCTGGGGTAACTTCAATCACTGTAGAAGTTTGGGGCGGCGGCGGAAAAGGAGGATCAAGATCTTCAGGTAATGATGCTGCTGCAGGAGGAGGTGGAGGGGCCTATTCAAGAAGTGTTATCGCTGTTTCTCCAGGGCAAGTCATTAATTATTATGTAGGCTTCGGGGCAACTTCTCTATCCAACGCTTCCGCAGATTCTTCTTGGTTTGTAAATAATACAACCTTAATGGCTAAAGGAGGAAAATCTGTCCGCGACGATGGAATAACTGGAGCAGCGGGAGGATTATCCAGCGAAGGGTATGGTGGTTTTACAAGAAGCGGGGGAAGTGGAGCAAATAGGGACGGCAGTAACGGCGGAGGAGGAGGTTCTTCCGCAGGAATCACAGCAAACGGAAATAATACCACCACCTCGACAGGAGCAACAGCCCCTCAACAAGGAGGGCCTGGAGGAAACGGAGCAATCAATGCGGGTCCTGGAGAACCCGGATCATCTCCCGGAGGTGGAGGAGGAGGAGCTAAAAGACAGGGGGCAAGTCAGCCGGTGCAACCAGGAGGCACTGGTGGAAATGGTCAGATCCGTATTTCTTACATTCAGCTGACTTCGGCAACAGGAACTGACAACCAATCGGTCTGTAGCGGTGATCCGATCATAAATACCACCTATTCTATTCCAATTCCTGCTTCCACTGTAAGTCCTAATCTGGTTATTTCAGGTCTTCCGTCGGGTTTGACTTCAAACTTCAACAGTACAACCAACACCATTACCATATCTGGTACACCAACCGCGACGGGCACCTACACGATCAGCACAAGACCAACTTATCTTTCATCAGTTCCGGTAACCCTAACCAGATCCGGGACTGTGACGATCCTGCCCAAACCAGCTGTAACCAACATGACCACCGCAGTGTGTAGCGGTTCAGGATTTACAGTAACTCCTGTCAATGGAACAAACGGGGTTGTGCCCGCTGGGACCACCTATTCCTGGACTGCACCAGCCGTAACCGGTGGAATGACTGGAGCCGCATCAGGCACCAACGCAAGTAGTATAACAGGTACTTTATCTAACCCAACCAATATTGCTCAAATCGCCACGTACACGGTCACTCCAACAACTGGAAGCTGTGTCGGCACACCATTTACAGTTGTAGTTACAGTTAATCCAACACCGGCCATTAGCGCAATGAATGCCTCGGTTTGTACGGGATCATCGTTTTCATTGACTCCTATCAACGTTACCGATGGGATAGTTCCTGCCGGAACCACCTATTCTTGGTCATTACCGACTGTAACAGGCGGAATGACTGGGGGTGCAACAGGTAGTGGGGCCAGCAATATTTCAGGATCATTGACCAATACAACCAGCTCTCCACAAACCGCAACCTACACTGTCACACCTGTAAGTGGTTCTTGTACTGGACCGCCTTTCACAGTTACAATAACCGTTGCTCCAAATAATTTTGCATCAGCCGCATCAACCTCTCCTGAAGTTTGTATTAATAACGCCATTCCCTCCATTACACATTCGACCACAGGAGCCACGGGAATAGGCGCTGCCACTGGACTTCCAGCAGGCGTAACTGCCAATTGGTCGGGAAATACCATCACCATCTCAGGAACACCTACTGCTTCCGGTGTTTTCAACTATTCCATTCCATTGACTGGAGGTTGCGGTGCGGTAAATGCCACTGGAACTATTACTGTCAACGCCAATAACACAGTTTCAGGGCCTTCTTCCACTCCTACTCTCTGTGTAGATACTCCTTTGACAAACATCACCCATTCGACTACAGGAGCCACTGGTATTTCCAATGCAGGAGTATCTGGTGCCAATGGTCTTCCCACAGGATTGAGTGCCACTTGGGTCGCAGGGGTAATTACCATTTCAGGGACTCCAACCCAAGCCGGTACATTTAACTATTCGATTCCACTCACAGGGGGCTGTTCAGCTTTGTTCGCTGAGGGCAGCATTACCGTAAATCCAGCCACCGAATTTACAGTTCAAAACCTGGCAGATCAACGGATTTGCGATGGACAAAACTTTTTGGCTCTTTCAGTGACGGCTACTGGAACGGGAACCCTTTCTTACCAATGGTTCAGTAATGACAATCCAAATAAAACTGGGGCAGTCCCGGTAGGCACTAATTCTAATTCCTACACGCCTCCTTCGAATGCCATTGGCACCAAATATTACTATGTCGAAGTAACGGGAGGTTGTGGCATGATCACTTCAAGCTTTTCCCAAGCGACGGTGGAGCCCATCACAGTAATTACTACCCAACCTGATGACAGGGGTGAGGTAGAGTGTTTCGGAGACGGCTTTGCCCCATTAACCGTAGCAGCCCAAGGGGCGGATCTAACTTATCAATGGTATACTGTAAGCACCCCGGTAAACACAGGTGGTACGGCAATTTCAGGGGCAACTTCCAGTAGTTTTACGCCCCCTTCGACGGCGGCGGTTATGGCCCCTCTTTACTACTATGTGGTAGTTTCGGGGTATTGTAGTTCGCAAACCTCAGATGTGTCTGGGGAATATCTAGTCACTCCACCTATTACGACTATCACTGAAGACCCATCCACCAATCCCCAAACGGTTTGTCAAGGAGACGCATTCAGTCCGATTTCTGCTCAGGCCATAGGCGAGGGCGTTGTCTCCTATCAGTGGTATAGTAATACTACTAATTCCAACACAGGAGGAACTTTAATCTCAGGGGCGACTGATCCGACATTTACACCTCCTTCCAATATAGTTGGAACTTTATATTATTATGCTACTGGTTCGAGTGACTGCGGCACCGTTCCAACGGCAGTTTCGGGAGCATTTACAGTTACTCCCCCAACTGAAATTCAGACGGAGAGTCTTGGCGACCAGACCATCTGTGACGGAGATTCTTTTGCCCCTATTTCAGTAAATGCCATCGGAACAGGGTCAATCACCTATCAATGGTATAGCAATACAGCGGCATCCACATCAGGAGGCACATTGATTACAGGTGCAAACAGTGCAAGTTATACACCACCCGCAACTGCCCCCGGCACTACTACTTACTATTATGTCATGGTGGGAAGTAACTGTGGACCCAACGTAACTTCGAATATTTCTGGGCCATTGACTGTAAATCCGCTGACCACGGTAGCAACCCATCCCTCCACTAGCAGCCAAACTGTCTGTCCTGGGGCTCCGTTCTCAGCCATCTCAGTTTCTGCCACGGGCCCCGGTACACTAACCTATCAGTGGTATAGTAATTCCTCCAATTCCAACTCAGGAGGTACTGCCATTTCCGGGGCAACCTCTGCTTCATTCACACCACCTTCTGCTTCTACAGGCACAACTTACTATTATGTGGAAGTGACCAGCGCTTGTGAAACAATTCCCTCCAATGTCTCAGGAGCATTCCATGTGAACCAAAACACTCAAATTGATTTTCAGAACACGGCTACTCAATCAGTGTGTATCGGCTTGCCATTTAATCCAATATCGGTAGGTGCATCTGGAACAGGTACTCTTACCTATCAGTGGTACAGCAATACTTCCAACTCCAATTCAGGTGGGACACTTATTTCAGGTGCCACTACCTCTTCGTTTACCCCTCCATCGTCTGCTGCAGGCACTACCTATTATTATGTGGTAGTAGGAAGCGATTGTGGTCCGAATGTGCCTAGTGCGGTATCCGGTGCTTTTGTGGTTTATCCTGAGCCTATTCCAACTTTTGTCGCGGCACCTGGAACATCCATGTGTGAACAAAGTACTACCACCTACACCACGCAGACAGGGAAGTCTAATTATATCTGGAATATTTCAGGAGTAGCAGGTACAGATTATACCATTACCTCAGGGGGAGTTGGATCTTCCAGCGAGACGGTAACGATACAATGGTTGACCACTGGCTCTAAAACAGTCACGGTAGGCTATACTGAACCCGCCACAGGGTGTATCGCCTCTACAACTGCTTCTTCTACCACTACAGTCGAGCCTTTTGCTACAGTAGGTCCGCCCTCTGTGGCATTTCCTAGCGTCTGTATCAGCAATCCAGCCTTGGCACCTTTTACCAGACCAACTACAGGAGTAACCGGAATCGCAAATAGCGGGGTACCCGGTGCCAATGGATTGCCTCCGGGAATTTCTGCAAGCTTTAATGTCGCGACTGGCATAATCACATTCTCAGGAACTGCCACAACTACCGGTCTTTACACTTACTCTATTCCTTTGAGCGGTAATTGTATCAATGGATTAACAGCAACTGGTACCATCGACGTAAGTCCAAATTACGTGCTAACCTCTGTTTCATCGGTTTCGGCCACTTCAGCGGGTGGGTCCGCGACGGTCACAATCAATGGGTCCCCCACTCTACTTTCCAATGGAAGCTACGAAGTGACTTATATCCTTGATGATGGTTCCACGACAACAGAGCATACTTCAAGTAGCTTCGGAGTATCAGGAGGAAGGGGATCGTTTTCAACGGTACCGCTTACCAACATCAATGTTGATGTGTTTAAGCTAACCATTAAAAGTATAAAGAAGGTCACCGACGTATGTTCGGTCAACCTAAATGTGAATGATACAAAAAACATCACCTTTTTCAGCGTTTGTGGAGCAACTATTACAAGTAATAGGACTTTTACAGTTCCTGCCGGAATCTATGAAATCACCATTCTAGCAACAGGAGCAGGCGCAACAGGACAAACCAGCCAAATTACCATCCCTGTTGTACCAGGGGAACCATTAGGAGTATTCATCGGTCAAAGCGCAGGTACAGGAGCGGCTCGCAACACCTATGTGACGCGTGATTCTTCCTCCCCAACTCCTGCTACTTCAAGCATAATCTACGTCAACGGTGGCGGTGGAGCCGGTCCAAACGGTCAAGTAAGTATTTCCTATTCCTGCCCTGATGCCAATAAGTTTGATTGCATCGAAGTGATCGATGATGGGGCAATTTCGGGTACCACTTTAATAAGATTTACCTGCGACGACACCTGGGAAATCCCAGAAGGTCTTGTTGATTTCTCAATATATGCCATTGGCGGAGGCGGTGGTGGCGGAATGAGCGGAGGAAATAGTGGAACCGGTGGCGGTGGTGGCGGAGGTGGTTTCGCTTCTACCACAGTTACAAGCACCTCACCTTATGGCATTTCAGCCGGAAATTCCCTAAATGTTACCGTGGGCCAAGGTGGACCAGGTGCTGGCACTGTCAACCTGAAGGGCGAAAACGGGGTTAACTCTACGGTGACTTCTACCATACCAGACCCAAGCGGCGCGATAAACATAAACCTTAATGCCCTCGGAGGTGGAGGAGGAGCTTCATTCAACAATATTGATGGTAGTTCTGGTGCCTCTGGTGGGGGTGGAGCGTATAGCAATACAACGCAAGGTTTTGGAGGGTCTGGAA
The DNA here is from genome assembly GCF_017254915.1 of Algoriphagus oliviformis. GTDB lineage: Bacteria > Bacteroidota > Bacteroidia > Cytophagales > Cyclobacteriaceae > Algoriphagus > Algoriphagus oliviformis. The sequence continues at coordinate 231,312 of NZ_JAFKCT010000001.1, forward strand.
CTACAGGACAAGGTAGAAATGGAGGAAACTCTGTAGTTAGTGGTGGAACAGGTGCGGCACGTTCTGGAGGAGGTGGTGGTGGTGCTGGATCAGCCGGTGGAATAGGTAAAGCCGCTGGATCTGGAAACACGGAAGGGGGAAACGGAGGAGAAGGGTTGGCATTTTCTGCTGGGGGAACTTCAATAAGGTATGGTGCTGGAGGAGGTGGACTTGGATATAATCAAAATGGAAACTCAAGTCCCGGAATTGGGGGATTTACTAATGGAATAAAAATTGGCGGCGATGGTAACTTGTCCGGTGTAGGAAATCCAGGACAAATTTATACCGGATCTGGTGGTGGCGCAGGAACTATCGGAGGAGGTAATGGTGCTCAAGGCGTAGTATACATCAGCTACTTCAACTACCGCATCCTCTCGGTTGAATACCTCCACTTTGACGCCCAATACAATCCAAGGTCCCGTGCCGGTGAGTTGACATGGGCTACTGCCAAAGAGTGGGAAAACTCCCATTTCGAAGTCGAACGCTCGGTGGATGGCATCAAAAACTGGACGGTAGTTGGACAAGTATCGGGAGCTGGCTACTCGGAACAGCCAATGGAATACGCCTTCCAAGATTTGAATTTGCCTTTGGCCGGTGGGAACGTGTTCTACCGACTGAGACAGGTAGACTTTGATGGCGAATCATCTTACAGTGTCACCAAGTCCATCCAAGTACCGCCTGTAGCTGGCACGACGTATTGGAGGGTATATCCAAACCCCACAAATGGGGATGTAGTCAACCTTGAACTACTGAGCAAGGATGTCTACCACGACGAGCCAGTCACCCTCAGGATCATATCTTCTACTGGACAATTTGACTTCATCGAATCTGAAGGAAATGAAGCGCTCGGAATCCTGGTGTCAGAACGACTAAAAACAAAGGCTGCAGGCGTATACACCCTCGAAATCGCCTGGGGTGCAAATCGGGAATACCATAAAATAATCCTCAGACGATGAGGATGGCTTGACATGCCTCAATAAAAACCGCTTCGAAAAGGATGGTCATTCTTAATTCTGCCTAAGGGAGGCTGAGTGGGTACCCACAATTCGGAGTTTTGGATGAATAAAAAAACCCGGACAGGAATCCTGCCCGGGTTTCAATTTGTAAGGTTTTACCGGTTTACTTCACCGACTGCAGCAGCTTTTCCTCCAGATTGCCTTCATCGACGGTTAGCTGGCAGATGCTCACCAGGATGGTGCCTGCTGTCACCGCATGGCCCGCATAGGCCAGGAGGATTTCAGGTACCTCGCCCGGTGCGGTCAGCATGGCTGTGCCGATGGCGGCGATGAGCAATCCCGCCTTTTTCAAAAACTGGAAAAAGGGCGGTGTAGGGGCCAAAGCCCGGTTTTTTACTTCAGAGAATATGTTCATAGAAAATTAGTTAAACGTTAATTGTTAAGGGTTTAGAATTGTTGTAGGCCTTAATTCCTCTTAATACTCCAAACCTCTACCAAACGGTACGGAAGCTAATTCTTCCTGCTCAGTTGCTTTTTCAAGAAAAGCAACACCACGGATATGCGGTCGATCTCTGCCCTCAGGCTCTCCTGACGGCCTTTGATCTCCAGAAAATCCTGCTGCAGCTTTCGGAAATCCTGTACCAGGAACTTCAGAAAGTAGGCAATCACCGACAGCAGCGCCGAGATGATGGCCCCTGTCAGGCCTAGGAGTAGAACGGTATCCGGCATGACTCCAGGCGATAGGGAACTCCCCGTGACACCACCTCCAGCTCTACCACCTCTCCCCCTACCCATGCCTCCTCCAGCTCATCGAGCAGTTTGAGAAAAGCCAGACGGGTAAACAAGGGAGTGCCATCTGCTCTATAAGCCGTCACCGGACAGAGCTCACCCGTTTCGGGAACATGGTCAGGAGTTTTGGAAAGAATCCAGCCTCCGTCCCCCAGCCTGATCCTCCAGCCCTCCGCCTCGGTGTGGACCGGTTCCAGCTCGTACACCCCCTCTTCCAGACAATGTCGGATGGGACTGTAGCAGGACTTCGGAGCCTCCCGGACAAAGCATAACTGGCGGCTTCCCAAGAAGAGCCTCCCCAGGGTTCCCCGGGGAGTGTATCTTCGCTTTAGCAGCAGGCGCATTAGGCGGCCTTTTCTGCCAAAATGATCCTGGCCGCGTTATGCGCCCCATTGTTGATGGCATACTCCACCCCATTGACCAGCTGGATGAACTCCACACTAAGCAGAAAGGCAAAATGGCTACCGGCCAACTGGGACTTGGCCACGGAGAGCGTCTGGACGGTGAAGGCATCCAGCACCGAGTGTACTGGGGCTGAGGCCTGTACGACCGTGCGCGTACTCTGGTCAAAATCCAGTCCCACTCCGGTAGCGGAAAGCCTGAAATGGGTGGCTCCCCCCGGGATGGCTATCATGTCCCGGGGCACAAAGGCGGGAAGCTGTACGTCAAATGAAGCCGCCCCATTGCTGGTCTGCAGTTCGAAATAAAGCGTACTCCCCAGGGAGGAACCCGCGTTGAGCTCCAAGTCACGGAGCAGCTCCCAGTTGCCTTCCTTCACCCGGCGGTCACCCCGGACGTTGACCTCGTCGGACTTGAGCACCTGCATCAGCATCTGCGTGATGCGCAGGTTGAACCGCTTGTCCCCGATTTGCGAGATCACCGGCCGCAGCGCGTCCCGCAGCAGCTTGGAGGAGGTGGCGTTGTCGGTAAACTCCCGGATATTTTCCCGGGTACGGGCGTATCGGGGATCATTCATGATCCGGGATTTCTCCACCCCGCCCTTTTCGCGGGCCAGATAGCCGTTTCTGGTCTTGTAAAAGGACAGTCTCCCGACCGGCCCCTTGAGTGTGATCACTCCTGTTTGTTTTGCCATAATCCTATGGGTTTAAGTGAAACATGCCCCCAAGGTCAGGCCTAGCAACCTGGCTATCAATTGAATGTGCGGTCCGTGCGGATTTCGCGGATTAGGAAGGAAATGGCAGTATACAGTTTGCAGTAAGCGGCCAGTGATCAGTCTCAATAAGCAGCTGGCAGGCAGTCGGATGCTGCATATCGAGTGTCAGATCGAGCGAAGTCGAGGTTCTGTTTAGGATGACTTTGGTGGAACTTTGGTCAACGGTCCACAGACCACAGTCACATAGGCACGGCCGATATCATAGCCGGGGTTTTTAACCCTCGACAAATGTGGATAACCGTAATCCACATCGGCCAAGGACTATTGTGAGAACAAGAGATTCCTTGCCGAGGAGGTATTGGAAATAGCTGGGGAAGTTCAGCATCGATACGTATCGGTGGAGAATCAGGACAATGAGGAACCTCAATGGTCTCTTTCTCTTCGTCCTTTTGGCTTGACCCAAAAGGTCAAGACGCAAAAAAGCTCCTCCCGCACCGGGCCAAACGCCGGCCCGCTTTTGCGTCGGCCCACCCGCCTTTCTGAATTGGGATGTGTGTCCGCCAAAGGCCGGGGTTGAGATTGGTACAAAGTCCAGTCCCGGTAAAAATCATGGGAGAAGCAGGACAACCGGAAACAGCTCCGTAGGAGCGGAATCTTTGTAGCCAGGGGTGCAGCGCAGCGGAAACCCTGGCAAAAGAGAAATAGTCCATTGACCTCGGCGCAGGGATGTGGCTGGAATCGAAAAGTTGATGCCGAGGTACGTAGAGCAAAGCATCGGCGGATTGTAAATCCCGACCAGCCTTACCCCATCAAATCTTTCCCAAACAGACCGAATCCGAAAACTCCATGCCAGCCCTAGTTTTGCGATAGAAGGCCACATAATGGTAGAATTTGCCCTGCAGTGGGCCAGACCAAGGAAAATGAATGACCAGACTTCCGTTCTTTCTATAGCCCCTTTCAGACACACTCCATTTCCTCTTTGCTTCCGGATCGTAGGCCAAATAAAATATCCGATCTCCCTCTCTTCCATTCCCTTCAAAGGAATTGGATCTCCACTCAAGCCGAGCCGTGCTATCCCCTTCCCAATGCAGTTGACATTCCTCGGGAATCAACAAAAGCCCTGTCGATGTCTGAACCTGTCCAATTTGCAGCACTGGCTCCCCGTTTTCATTGAGTACTGCCTTCTTCACCGCAATGGAGATCGCCCTGCCCACCCGTTTGGAATTCTCGCCAACAATTCCCGAAAACCCAAATTCGAGCTCATTCCTGATTGGAGCCAAAAATGTGGAGACAAGCGCAAAAGCCTTCCGCTGGTAGATTTGTCTGTCTGAGGGCGGTACCGAAATTTTTTCGGGCTTGGATCGAAGACAGACTTTACCATTACGCCGGTAGATAATGATCTTGCCCAGCTTTCCTGAGACCTTACCTATTAAGTTGTCATTTGAGATTGCCATATGTATTGGTTTTGGTTATGATTTTCGGTTGAACTCCGAGCCATCTTCGTCTTTTCCTCGACTCATCCCAGAGTCGCAGTCGAAGATGAGTTGAAGATGAGCCCCAGATGAGTCGAAGATGATGCGAAGAACATAGGCCATTGCTTTCCTATAGCATGCTTTGCTCAGGTCCATGCCAACCCGTATCAAATGATATATTGTGTTACATGCTCCAGAGGAATTCCCGAGAACTCGGAGAATTCTTCTTGGGTAATAAACTGGTGATCTCCCTTTCCATAGAACTTTCTCATTTTTTGGACCAGCGAGTGGGCGTAGCGCTCACTCCGCCCGGTAATGATCTGAATGTCCTTGGGGTAAATGACGCAACGTTTTCTGAGCATGATGTCCTCCTTTCATTTAGCAGGATTTCAGATTTCCGTTAACATAGGCCATATACCTGGAAGTCTCCTCTGTCCAAGCCAGACAGCCACCCAAGAGTAAAAAAAGACGCTCCACCCATAGTTGGCAGGCTTCGGACTTAGAACCGACTTGCTTTGCAAGTACCATTATCCGTTTTTGGATTGACTTGATCTCCTGGATTGCCCAGGGTTTTACATTCTCACCCAGAGCATTACCCAGAATGATAAGTTCATTGTGAAAATCTCCAATGGAGAATTCCTTATCGTAGGAGATTACATCGTTGGACAGGCAAATAAATCGGGCGACATTATCTTCCAGCAAATCAGCCTCACAGCAATCAGGGTGGTCTTCGGATCTGAGTAGGTGGATCGCCAGATAAACTCCCGAACTCGAGGGTCTGTGCATTCGGTAGTCCTCCAGTCGAGGCATTTGGTCATTGGATTTATTATCCACTTCCCATTGTAGCCCTGAAAGATATTGCCCCCAAGCCTCCATCCACTCCGAACGCCAAATTTCACTTGAAACTCCGTTTCCCAACGATTTATGGGACTGTAGTAGGGCTTTTCCGAGAGGAGTTAATCTAGGATGCTCGGTTATGGCAATGCTGTTTTTCAGTCCTTTCAAAAATGGCGAAGAATCGGATTCCGGAAAGGTGTCAAGTAAGTCATCCAAAAGAAACAGGCATAGGAAAAATCGCATGATCAGCTCCAATTTATCGGAGCTTTCCTCTGGGAATAGATACCCTGCAAACCAATTGACCTTTTGGATTCGGCATCGTTCCAATTCAGAAGGACTTTCAAACAAACCTACCTTCCATGCCCACCGGAGGATTTTGACATTCAGGATTGGGGTATGGCTATTCAGTGCGGAAGGGAAAATCAGGTTAGTCATGGCTCTTGCTTTTGAGGTCATGCTTCCACCGCTCCACCGTTCTGGTTGAAACTCCAAAAAAGGAGCCTAAATCCGAATTGGTTATTTCACGTTCCAGACCAAAAAATTCCTTCATCAGGATCGCATACCCATTCTCAAGTCCCAGTTTGGCGATGGCATGGACTCTACTGTTTCTTTCGGTAATTCTATGTGCCACTCGGTGTGCAAGGAGTAAAAATCGGGAATGTTGTGCCAAAAGTTTGGACTCCGCATATGAAGGGAATTCCAGAAAAATAACGTCTGAAATAGTTCTTAAAACCGTGGAGCTGGCGATACCCGTTCGAAAGGAAACTTCGTCAAAAACAGTGTCCGAAGGTTTGAAGATTGAAAATAGCTCGATTTTTTCTCCATTTGAATTGAAAGAACCGATAAATCCTTCGCAGAGGTACCTGCTGACGACATCCGCCTTTCCATACTCCTTGATTACCGTTCCTCTTTTCAGGGCAACCTGTTTCAGGTATGGAATGACTATCTCATACGCTTCTCGGGGTAGTTTGAGGAGCTGATCGTAATCCGAGATCAATTGGGAAATGAATTTTTGTTCCATGGCATTTACTTATTTAAAAAAAAATCCAAGGTTCAGGGTGAGAAAACTGGCTATACTGACGTTCAAACTAAAAACGCAATGTTAATCTAATGTTAAGAAATTGACTTCTCAAAATTTAGGTCACGATTTTTAATGGCTTAAGTCAAAAAACCGTCAATTGTCGGATTATTTAAGTCAACTGGGCATTCCCGACAATTGACATAGTCAAAATTCAAAGTGGGGTTTAATTTCAGATACTTCTATCTGGAACCTCCGATGAAAAAACAAGCCCTTCCTTACTTATTCTCCTCTGGCCTACACCGGACCGGACAAAACGATCCGGTTTGGGGAAAGTCGGAAGTGGCCTACCTCACCCCGCCCCTTCCCGATATCGCTGCGCTCATCGGGACAGGCTTCCTCGAGGAGAGGGAGTCCATTGGGTAGAGCGTCCGAGTTTTGGATTTCAAAGAACATGAAATGGAAAAGACACTCTCATCCTTTCTGATCCTTTTGTGGACCTATACAGGACTGGAAAAGCTCGTCAATTTTCAATCCAGCAGGAAGGCATTTCACAACCAGACGTTTCCGCCGGAATTGGCGGATGCCTTGAGCTACCTAGTGCCTGGAGTTGAGTTGCTGATTGCCCTGCTCCTACTCATTTCAGCGACCAGATGGTGGGGATATCTAGCCAGCATTCTTTTGATGTCAGTGTTCACCACTTATGTCGGGCTGATCTGGGTGGGAGCTTTTCCTAGGGTGCCCTGCAACTGCGCGGGGATTTTGGAAAGTCTGGGATGGGCGGAGCATTTCTGGATGAATCTGGGCTTGATTGGGATGGCAGTAGTTGGGATATGGATGGAAGGCAGAAAGATGAAGTATGAAAGCTAATGCTTCGACCGGCTCAGCACGAGTGTAGGATGTCCGGTGTCCGATGTCCGGTGTTGGAAATTGGATGGTTCGGCTTCGCTCACCACGGGTGTTGGAGGTGGGTCGATTGGTAAATAGTCCAACTCCCATAAAAATTGGGGGAGAAACAGGACAGCGGGAAACAGCTCCGTAGGAGCGACAGCTTTGTAGCCGGGTATGGAATCCTGAGGCACGAAAGATGGAATGCCCGGTATAAAAGGATAAAAGCCGTTGACCTCGGCGCAGGAATAGTTTGGGAATCGGGAAGCCGATGCCGAGGTACGGAGACGGGAGATTGGTACGAAGTCCGGCCCGATAAAAATCGTGGGAGAAGCAGGACAGCGGGAAGCAGTTCGACTCCCTACGGGGTCGGGATTTAGTTTCCTTGGGAATTGCCACGGGTTTCACCCGTGGTAATTGAGAAGTTTGACCCCTTCGGGATCTGGTGAAGCAGGACAACTGGAAAAAGCTCCGTAGGAGCGGAATCCTTGTAGCGCCGCCACGGCGGGCAGGCAGGGGTGCAGCGCAGCGGAACCCCTGGCATAAAAGAGAAATAATCCATTGCCTCCGGCGCAGGAAACATGGTGACAGCGGAAGAAAAAATGCCGGAGGACTGAGCGGTTCAATGGTATGTAGGGACCCGCCTATCGGCGAGGCAGGCACTGACCACGAATGAGGTTGGGAAGCAGACGGAAAATGGCGAGGTACCGAGATGGTGGTTGGAGGCTAGATGGTCGGCTTGTTGAGAAGCAGCACGAGGCTTTGGTGAAGCCTCAGGAACCTCAATGGTCTCTTTCTCTTCGTCCTTTTGGCTTGACCCAAAAGGACCAAAAGGTCAAGACGTGGCAAAGCTCCAACCGCACAAAGCCGGACGCCGGCCCGCTTCCTCCTGCGGCGGACAGGTCCACGTCGGCCCAACGCGCCTATCCGAATTGGGATTTGTGTCCGCCAAAGGCCTGGGGCTTGGAGTCTGACCCCAAAGGGGTCCAACCATGAATAGCCGTGGGTGAGGCCTGAGGTACGAAGGCTGTAACCCACGGTAAAAAAGACAAAAATGCCATTGACCTCCGGCGCAGGAAACATGGTGACAGTAGAAGAAAAAATGCCGGAGGACGGAGCGGTGACGCCAAATGGTCCGATGGTCCGTGGGGACCCGCCTAGCGGCGAGGAGGGCACTGACCACGCGATGTAAAAAAAGCCCAAGAGGGACTCTTGGGCCTTGAGGTGATAGGGCTTTAAGGGAGATTCTCAACTTCTCATATAGAAATATAACTAATGGCCGATAGAACATCAATAGATCCTTAGTGAAAACATCAAAAAAATGGAGCGGGGCGGGCCTGTGCTGACTGCTGGCCCGGCTCCCGCTCCGCAGCTCGTTTAGATGTTAAGGCTCAGGCTGCACTTCTACCGGCTCAGTAACCACAATCGCTCTCGCCTCTCAGCGATGAAGCTTTGTGGGCATTTCAATATTTAACAACAAGGAATCCATTTCTCTCGATGGCTGGAGTGAGAGACCAACCAATACTGATGGAATCCTCCAGGGCGATGCCGAAAACCCTTTTTAGAGTAGGCGATTGAAGCAAACGGTTTGTCCCTTTTTGATGGGTTAAAAAAGGGTCGATGATTATGAACACACTAATGAAACGATTACCGCTGCTGGCCTTTGTGCTGGCGGCGTTTGCAGCTGTGGCTTTCACCAGCCCGAAAACCGGGGAATATGCCCAGGATCCAGACAACCCAAGCATCTGGTACGATCTTTCCGAGGTTGATCCAGGTCCTGAAACCTATGAGTGCAACAATACCGGAAACTGTCTCAGAGACGCACCCTCAACGTCGGGTAACGTCATTGCAAACGGGATGTTTGTCAAGCATTCCGATGAATTGCCGGTAGTTCCCTAAGCGTTGTTGAATCCCTTTATCAAACAGCCTCCCGCGCGTGCGGTAGGCTGTTTTTGTTAAAATCTTTCATCTTGGGTTTTGCTGCAGCCCATTCAGGACGATTTCTTCCTGCGGTATGGGAAAAACATACCTGGCAGATCCGGGAAGCAGGACGTATTCGTTTCCCCGTAGGCTTCTTTTCAAGGTTTTCGCAAAAGAGGGATCCGTATTCAACCTGCGTAAATCGGACCATCTCCTTCCGCGGAATACCAGCTCTTTCCTCCGCTCCTCCATGATTTTTGCCAACAACTCCTGTTGGCTCAAAGTGGTGACCGGCTCAAATGAACCGGGGGAAAACCGGGTTTCCAGCAAGCCGTTCAGGAACTCCAATCCCTCGTCGAGCCGGTTTAGGCGAACCGCACACTCGGCAAGGATCAGGTAGATCTCATCAAGCGCTATCCCGCTAAACAGATTGTTGTCCCCGGCATAGCTACCCCTGAAATTATATCCACCTGCACCTGAATACCGGTAGTATAGCGACTTCCTGTAGTCACCGCTTTCATATGAGGAGATCAACGCAGAATCCACAAAAGTCAGATTACTGGAATGGAATGCCTGCAAAGTCATCGTGGTATGGTAGATGACCTCCTGGTTGAACTGCTCAAAGGGAAAGGCACCAAGGCTGTCGACTTGCGAGTAGTCCATCAGGGCAAGCCCATTTTCCAAAACTTTCGAGGCACTTTGGTAGGCCTCCCCAAAATCACCCAGAACCAAATTGACCCTTGCCTGCATTCCGTAGGCAGCGGCTTGGGTGGGTCGTGTCGGAAAGAGGGAGGTAGAAGGCAATAGGGCCACCGCCTTTTCCAAATCATCCAATATCTGGTCAAAGCACTCTTTTGCAGTAGACCGTTTACGCGCTTCGGTGATTATTGGACGGGTGCGGATCACCACGCCCAGGCCGTCTCCGCTATCCCTGAAATAGGGTGCCGCAAACAGTTGCATCATGTCAAACAAAGCCCTCGCCCTCAAAAAGTAGGCGGTTCCCTTCACTTCGTTCAGTTCCGCCTCCTCACCTGGGGCGCCTAGGCGGATCTTGTCCGCCAGATCCAAGACCACGTTTGCATAAAAGATCTGCCGGTAGGCTGTCTCCCAGTCCGCGGATTTTGGCCCCTCAAAAACAACCTCGTTCCACAGGTAGGCATTTTCGGTTTCCACCGAATTGTATCCCGCCAGGCCTTCCTCGGTGGTCCATACATCGTCGGTACCGGCAAGCTGCAGTCCCGGGGAATTGTTCATCCGGAAAGACTGGTTGTCCATCAGTCCACGCAGGTCCTGGACCGTGTTGGGGACTACCAGGTCTTTACTGGGTTTCTCATCCAGAAATCCGCTGCATCCCCAGCAGGATATCAGGGTTGTAGTCAGAAAATATCTAAAGTATTTCATAGTAGGGTTGGTTTTTGAAGACTGGACCCGTCAGAGCCGGGGCCGACTTCGGTTGTATAAACATCCAAACTTCATCGTTAGAACCCGGCCCGGACACCAAGTGAGAATTGTCTGGGCGCAGGCGAAAGCTGATAGTCGGGATCATCGTAGGAAGCCGATTTTTTCCAAAGAATGGCCAGATTGTTTGCGTAGCCAAAGATTTCCAATGAGCGAAAAGGTGTTCCCATCACCCTTGCAGAATTGACCGAATAGCTCAGCCGGATATCCTGAAGGCGGATATTGTCCCCCTTTTCCACATTGACGGAAGACCGGTTGTAGAATGTGTCCCTGTTCGCCACCTGCCCCGAAGGGAATGAGGGAACGTGGGTTACGGTTTCATCCCCGGGATTCTGCCATCTCCGCGAATAGTCACCATGGATCGTGCCTCCCGAATAGAGGCTGTTGTAGACCAATGGCTGTTTTCTGACATAATAGCCCAGACGGTAGGAAATATTGAACGACAACTCAAAGCCCTTATGGGAGACGTTGTTCATCCATGATCCAAAAACGGTGGGCCTGCCTGATCCGTGGTAAACCAGCTCATCCACCTCCCCAAAATGGACCAAACGGGTATAGTCCTTACTGGGAACACCCTCGGAGATCCCCAGCGGGTCGCCGGTGTCCGGGTCCAGGCCAGCCCATGGGTAGCTGAAAATCGCGTGTAGCGGATAACCCTTGAGCGGTGGTGGAAAAGCCCCTGCCCCACCCAGCCCATAGGCGGTGTAGTCACTGGGCAAGCCTTCCACGTCATAGGACGTGACCACTTCCCTCACCCAACTGAACAGCAGTCCGGAACTCCATTTCAGTCCCCTATCCAGGATACTGGTACGCAGCTGCAGATCCACCCCGTTCGTCCGCGTGTCGGCAAAGTTCCCACGGAAGCTCGATACGCCTGTAGAACTTGGAAAAGGCCTGTCCCCTATCAGGTCCTCCCCTTTTTTCGTGTAGTATTCCAGACTCCCCGACACGCGTGCGTTTTTGGATTCGAAGTCCATACCGAAGTTTGCAATCCCGATCCGCTCCCACCTCAGCTCGGGATTCGGGGGATTTAGGATGATCAGGCTGGGAAGGCCGGTGAGGTAGTTGGAGCTTCCCGCCAGGTAATAGGCGGTCGTATAGGCGCTCACGGATCTGTTGATGTTTCCGTTAAAGCCGTAGGTTGCGCGGAATTTCAGGTAGGGCAGCCAGCCAAGCGGATAAAAGGCCTCCTCGCTGATAATCCAGGCAGCCCCGGCGGACCAAAGCGGCACCCCCTTCATGTTGGTTTCGACCCCAAACAGGTTGGATGCGTCCTTTCTCACGCTGCCTGACACCAGGTATTTCCGGTCAAGGGTATAGGAGGCATTGGCATAATAGGAAATATAGCGGTCGGCCAATCCGGAGTGGCCTACCCCGTAGGGGATCGTCGCCAAGGCGTTGTTGTGGTACCTTCTGTATCTGTTGGCAAAATCCACGGGAAGGCTGATCCCCAATTCGTCGTCGTACCCATAGAATCTTCCCGAACCGCCCTCGGTATCGGAACGCTTTGCCTCAAATCCCCCCAACGCGACCAGTTCATGCCTATCCTTCCAACTTTTGGAATAGTTGAACTGGGTTCGGAAATGATGGCTGGCCGCACGTGTCCAAGTCCGGTCCGCGATAGCACCCATGGGTACGGCAAGGCGAAGCCCATCCTCTTCCCGCTGGGTGAAGGTGTTGATCAAATCCCGGGTATAGAACATCGAAACATCGTTCAATTCCCAGTTCGTGGAATTGTTGGTCCAATACTGGTATAGTCCGGATACGGAAAGGCCGGGAAGAATTTCGTAGGTCAAACTGAGGTTGGTCCGGATGTCCTGGGACTCCCGGGTATTGGTCCAGTTGCCCCGTTCGGCCAGGGGATAGTACTTCCAATCCAGCAGCCCATCGGCCGATGCCTGGCTTGTAAACGTGTCCCGGTATTGCCTTGCGATTGCGTTGGGGTTTCCTGCCCCATCCGCCAGACGGACATAGGGAGAGGAAATCCCCTGGGGAAGTTGGGTTTTCAGGTCTGCCTTACCCTGTACGATATACAGCCCCAAGCCGATTTCCAGTCTGTCATTCACCGCCTTCCATGCGTTTCCAAGGTCCAGCGTGATCCTGCTGTCATTGTTGTCCACGACTCCGAGGGCATTGTGGTCATAGCCTATGGCCGCCCTGTAGTTGTATTGCGGCCCTCCCCCGGAGATCCCCAGACTGTACTGCTGCTTGAGCGCAGGCCGGTAGTAGTACTCGGCCAGGTCGTCTCTGGTAGAATGCCCTCTATGGTAGTCAAGCTGCCTTTCCGCCTCCTCGGCGTCAATATGTCCATCCCGCAAGGCGATGAGCGTCTCCACCACAGGCGACAGCAGGGGCTTGGAATTGGATCGCTCGCGGGAAGCATACACTCCCCTGTTGAACATATCCCGCTCCACTTCCACCATTTCCGGAGAAGATATCAACGGCACGTAATCCGGATCCTGGGCTTCTATCATGCTCAGGTTGCTGTTGAACGACACCCGCAAGCCCTGTCCCCTTTTGCCGCTCTTTGTCGTGATGACAATGACCCCGTTTCCCGCCCGGGCGCCCCAGATGGAAGCTGCCGCGGCATCCTTCAAGACCGTGATGTGCTCCACGTCGTTGGGGTTGATACTCTCGATGGGCCCGTCGTAGGGAAAGTTGTCTATGACGATGAGGGGCTGCGTATCGGAAAAAATCGTCGCGGTACCCCGGATGCTGATATCGGCGGAACCGCCCCGGTCCCTGTTGAAGACCAGTCCGCTGGTGACGTTGTCCAGCCGCTCCAGAATCCCGGTGCTCACGGACCGGTTGACCAGCCGCTGGTCCAGCGCCGCAAAAGATCCCGTGGCCCTCTCTTTGGAGAGTTCCTGATATCCGGTGGAAACGACGTCCACGCCCTCCATTTGCAATTCGTCGACTTTCAGGTGGACCGACAGCTTCTCGGCCAGGGGCACGTCGATTTCCAGTTCAAGGGTCTGGAAACCCACGTAGCTGAAGACCAAGACCTGTCTTCCCGGATTCAGCTCGAGGGTGAATTCCCCGTCAGAATCCGAGATGGCCGAACGCAGGGTCCCCTTGCACACAATGGTGGCCCCGGGCAGGGTGCCTCCCTCCGACTCGGAAAATACCACCCCCGTGACCGTGGAGGTATTCCCCTGAGCCCATGCGATGCCCAGCGGCATCAAACAGAACATTAGCAGTAGAAGCTTTCTCATTGTAATCCGTGTTTAGGGTTTGTGGAAATCGAAGACCCCGTTGCCTTCGGTAAATTTTCGGCCGAAAGCCCGGGAAGGACCGAGTCGACCAGTTCGATCAAGCCCGCCGCATCAGCCGGCATCCCCACCGATTTGATCAGCTCCCCCCCAGGGCCGACCAGCATCAGCCTTGGATAGGAATAAATGTCATAGTAGTGGAGAAAGGGATCCGAATACCGCCCGCCCAGAAACAGGTTGACGTTGCCGAAGCGATAGGATGGATGCTCGAGGAGGTATTGTTTCCAATAGGAATAGTTGGGGTCGGTGGAGACGGACAGCAGCTCGAAATCCGCCCGGTCCCTGAAGTATTCCCTGACTTTGACCAGATGGCGCTCGTGCATCAGCCTGCTGGGCATGCACCCGGGAAACCAAAAGGCCAGCAAGACCGTGGTCCCCCTGAAATCATCCAGCGTGACCCGGTTCCCTTCCCGGTCATAGGTGACCAGCGGTTTCAGCGGACTGCCCTTCTTGTTGGCCGTCAGCAGGTGGAGGAGGCTCTCCCGGATGTAGGGCGACTCCACCTCCCCTAGGGCCGTTCTTACGGTTTTCTCATAGTCGGGCAGCCTCCGGTAGTTACCCAGCAGAAATTTGCCCATCAACAGGTCCCGCAAGGGGGCCGGATAGTCCCGCCCCAGCAAGTCAAACAGCGACTCCCCGGTAAGGCGGGATTCCATACTTTCCTTTTCAAGGAGAAAATCGGAAAAATAGGCACTGAGCAAGGCGGTCGAATCCGGGACGCCCCACTGCGAAGGATCGGAGAAATAGGCGCCAAAATAGCGGGCCGTCTCCCCGGAATCCTTCAAGGGCAGGTTTTTCAGCAAGGTGATCCGCCTATGCAGCTGTCTACCGATGACATCCGCCCTAAGCAGCGCATAGAGGCGGTCGGTCAGGAAAGGCCGGTAGTCCTCCAAGAGTGCCAAGCCAGAATCGCCCAAGGGGTCCGAGGCGAGTTGCCCTTCCATCCAGCGCGATCGGCCTTCGCCCTCGGTGACAAACTGAATCCCCTTGATCTGAAATCCCGCAAGCGAGGGGGACAGGCGCTCAAAGTAACTCCTCCGCTCCTCGGGATCCTGTTTGGAAGAGAGGTGGAAGGATGGCGAAGCCAGAAAATCCACCCTTCTGTTCGCCTGTTGGATGCGGTGCTGCACTTCGAACTTCCCCGCCGCATTCCCGCCAAAAAGCAGGTCGCCGCGCCTCAGGTCAATGCTCAGGTAGATTGAATCCCCCGGCTCGAGGATAAACCGGTCCACAAACGCATCCCCCAAGGGAGAACTGAGTGTGAGGTAGGCGACCTGGTCAAATTCGGGGCTGGTATAGGTAAAGACCCGGGCACCGTCATTCCCCTGGAAGATGCTCCCCGCCACCGGTCGCCGGAAGCTCCGGTGCAGGCCCGCTACGGAAACCGCCTGCCCGAGGTAATGGTCCCAAAACCGGATTTCCACCGAGTCTATTGCCTGATAGCTTCTGATCTCCGCATAGACAAATGCGGGGGCCGAGACCGTGACCGGGGAGGGTTGGAGCTTTGTCAGCCCCTCCCCTGCGCCCGGATCAAGGTACTGGTCAACTAAACTAAATCCCGTTTTCCAGTTGGCAGATCCCAGTTTGCAGTGTTCAGTGTGCAGTATCCAGTTCGCAGTCTCGGGATCGCAGGTAACAGTGGGCAGTCCGATAGCTATCGGACTCCAGTTTGCAGTTACCAGATCACAGACCGCAGTCCACGGATTCGACTGGCTTACCGACCACGGTCCGCCGTCGATTTCATGTGGTGTACCGATGCTTCGGCTATGCTCAGCAACCGTGCTTCGACCCCGCTCAACATGAAGGAAAGTATCGGAGAGGGCTTCCCCTCCCCGATGGGTGTCTCCTGAATGCGGGGAGACGGTGGGGCCGGCGAACCTATGAAGAAGATCGGCCCCGGGTGACTCAGCAACTTTTGCTGTGGTAGTGCTTAGGGGAAGACATAGGTATCCCAGTAAGCATGTTAGTAGTAGTTTGTTCATGCTTGTTAATGGTTGGAAGCTGGGGTAGTTTGGTCAACAGTCCACGGACGACGGTCCACTGCCGAGCAGCAAATGCCGTGAAAGCGTTGCCTTACTTGGTACCCTCCTGCGGCGGGCAGGCTTTGTACTTGGTACATGGTACAGCGAAAGCAATCCCCTCCCACCCGACCTCCAAAAGGCCAGCTTCAGGTTAAGAAATAGATTGAATGGATAAGCGAAAATTCCTCTGCAGTGGAAGGCTTATCTTTTGGTCGACGGTCGACAGTCAACGGTCAACCGCCGTGTACGTCACTGCGAGGAGCCCCAGAGGGCGACGTGGCAGTCTTATTAATAAGAATCCGGATTTCTGGAAAAGATTGCTTCGTCGGTCTTAATCCTTATTAGATCTTTTGGCCATAAATAGACCTCCTCGCAATGACGTGCGTCACTCCCGGATCAGTGGTGGTAAGCCAACCGGAGGGTACAAGGTCCTGGTCGGGCAATCGGGGAGAAAAAGTGTTAAGTTCCAATCTGGCGATCAGATCGGATTCTTGGGCTTCAGGGGAAAGAGGCGGTCAATTCCCGAAATCCCCAATTCTGTAAACTCGATTCTAATATCCTGAAAACAACAAATATCTGATTCAATACAAGTATTGGACGGAGCGCACCAAATCCTTGGAGGCTGCATCAGTTTCAATACTTGGAGGTTCTTGGACATTTTCTATCGAACTTTTCTTAAGGTATTTGAATCAAATATTTCAATTATTGAGAATCCTGGCTATATTGAACTAAGATTCAACTACAAGCAAATTTTGCGATATCAGCTGACTTAGAAAAACCAAAATAGGCCTAACCTAGTGGCAAAAGACCTAATTCACTCAAAAAACGCCCACTCATGGAAAGACCACAAAAAATCATGCGAATTCTCAGAGAATCAAATGATTACTCTCAGGAATATGTGGCGGATGTGCTTAATATCAACCAGAAAACGTATTCTAGTTTGGAATTGGGCAAATCAAAATTAACAGTGGATCGAATTCATCAACTTGCGGAACTTTATCACGTAACACCGGACTATTTTCTTGGAGATGAACTACCAGTAATTAACTTCAACAATACAGGATCAAAAAGTAATAGCAACAGCGGCTATATTCACACCTACATCAATGATAAAAATACCGACTCTTTTTATGAGAGAATAATATCCGAAAAGGATAACCTGATAAAAGAAAAAGATTCGCAAATCTCCACCCTCAAAGAAATGATTGAGGTTTTAAAGAGTAAAATTGAAATACTAAACACGAAATAATTACAAGCATTGGATTAATACTGAACACACTTATCATCGACAAAAATCTAAATGTAGCAGAGGTTGCAATTGGTTCAGAAATTCCAAAAGAGGAGCTAATTGCAACTATTGAAGGTAAAAAGAAAATTACAATTGAAAACGCTTTAAAATTGGGTAAATTTTTTGGAATACCTGGAGAATTCTTTTTCACAGATAATGCATTGATTAATCACAATAATATCGGGGATCGAAGTAATAGTAACAGTGGCTTTATAGGTACGTATAATAATAACGATTAAAAGTAGAAGAAGGTAATTTATACAAGCCTAAAAAACTATATAAATTAGACCCTATATTTTGAATTCGTTATGGATTTGGACACGCAAATAAGTTCGATTCTCCATCTTAAATTGTAACTTTTCTTGAGTATCCAGTCCCTCTCTTATGAGGGTTGCCAGATTTTTGACGATAAATGGAATATCATCTTGATCATAATCAAGAGACAAAAGCCTCTCTTTAAACGTAAGAGAGACTGCACCCATAGCAAAACTTATTTGTGGAACAAGTCTTAATATAAAATGTCTTGCCTTAGTCAAATAGTCATCCGATTTTCCCGGAATCAGGTTATTAATTGTTAAATAACTTTCACCCTCAACAAAGGCAGTCAAAATTGGTTCAATAGATAATATTCTTTCTGCAATCTCGCTTAATTCAAATTTTGTCACCTGAAATCCTAGAACTCGCGCGAGTTGGGCCCTTGCAGCCAAACTAGGAAACATTTCAGCAACTCGGGTTTCGCTTTCTCTTAACCAAGTCAAAAACCAATATATCCATTTACGCAAAGAAAATCCTAACAGTTCCCTCAATTCGGATTCTTCAAGACTATTGCCTAATTCCTCTATAATTTTAGGATCAAAACCTGTTTTCAGGCTTACAATCTCAACCCATTCATCATAAAGCAGATCCAACGCAAGACTCTCTCTTCTTTTAATTAAATTCTCAAATTGATCAAAAAAATTGGAATTCCCTGTCTGCTCAGCCTTATACCAGGCAAAAGACTTACTAAAAATATTTTTAGTTGAAGTTCTTGCATTCTCTTCGGTATGTAATCTAAATAGCAAGCTTTTAGCGTTCTGCGACAAAGACCTATTTTCATTAACACTAGAAACTTCATCCAAAAATCTTGTAAGTGGATCATTTATCGTTAAACATTGATCACTTTTTGAAAAAATTTGCTTTTGCAAATTTACCCATGCATCTGGAGCTTCGGATTTATTTTCAAAAGCTATGACATTGCCGGGAACAATAAGTACAACGCCTTGGGCTGCGGTACCAGCTCGTCCAGCTCGTCCAGCTACGTTTAAAATTTCATGTGCCAAAAGTTTTTCGGTTAAGGCGGTATCTTCATCGAATCGGTCGTCACCTGCGATTATGACAACCTCTACAGGTAAATTGATTCCTTGTGCTAAGGTCGCTGTTGCAACAATTGCATTTATGCCACTTTTGGATTTGAAGAGCAACTCATTCAATTGCCTTTCTACAGGAAGCAATAAACCGTGATGGGTTGCAACTTGTTTGTCCAAACTAAAAAAAGAATGTTTGAGATCCCCAAGTTCAATGTTCAGACTTTCCATTCGCTTTGAGTGTAGATTGCTAAAAGTCCTAAAACTCAAATCTCTTTGATCTAAAAGTTCATTTAAATACTTTGAGGTACTTTTTGCTACAATCGGATTATTTACAAAAACTAAGGTTTTGATTCCTGAATTAACAAAAAATGAAGCCAATTCTGCGGCAACCTGGTTCCTGTTACTACTGATGGACCAAAAATTGTTCATTCCAAGATTAACTTTTTTACCCGATAATTTCCCAATAAAAAAATCATTACCTCTGCTTGCGTCCCAGATATTACGCAGACTGAAAATCTGATGGGGTGTTGCTAATATTTTCTTTTTCAATGTGCTAGGCGGACCACTCTTGGGTTTCTTTCTAGGAGTAGACTTAATTAATGTTTTCAATTCTTCCAACTCGTGATTGGGATATACGATACAACCTTGAAGCTGCCTAGTGGGCTTCCAGTTTGAAGTAAAAGCAACACATTTCCTGTCAGTAATTTTACTTACCCAATCAGCTATTTCCGATCCATTCTCAACCATTGCTGACATTAACAAGAAATCAGAATTGGGAACTTCTGTGAACAATCGTAGTAAGCAATACATAGCATCGAGGCTTCTCTTGTCAAGTCTATCTTCTCTACCATTTACTAGGTGAAATTCATCGAAAACCACCAGACCAATCTCCGTGAAACTTTCCGAACTCATATCTAGAACTGTCAGGCAACGCTCTGGTGTCATTACGTTTATCGTTGATAACACCTCATTATTCAAATCCGTAAATTCCCCACCAATCTCCAGCAAATCGGTGTCGATGTTATTAAAGAGGATTTTTAAATCTCGATTGATTTGATCCTCTAGTGCATGCGTCGGAACTAAATACAAAACCGAACGTCCAGCCATCATTGTGGAGGCTATCTTTAATTCCGCGACAGTTGTCTTTCCAGCGCCGGTTGGAAAAGTCAATACAGCGGAATTTCCGTGGTTTAAAAAGCCGGTTTTAATTGCATCAAAATGATTCTCCCATAAATATGGTCTTGTAATAGCCATCCTCTGCAAAAACATAAACCAATCACTGCGATCTATATCAATTGGTGGTTCAACGTTAATAATACCCCTACTGATTAATTTTGGCTCTAACGTTTTTAGTAGTATTGCCAAATGGTACTGGCCAGCATAACCGCTTTTAAATATTCCATCACCATATGAGACTTCCTGGACAGATAAATTAATAACTTCTTGAAAATATCCGTATTTTAAAGAAGTTATACCCAGAAAAACCCCAGCCATTTGCTGAAGCCCCAATAGCAATTGATGCCATAAAAAATCCTCCGCTTCAATATTATTTTCAGTAGCAGTATAATTCTTAAAAATTGGTTGAATTGACCTTAAAGCCTCCAACTGACCACTTGCCAATAAAAGTATTGAATTAGAGAACTGATCTTTAACTGTATCTCCTTTAGTAGCAGATATTTTACCTGCAATCTCTGCCGCATCAGCAGGACTCTCTCCAATTAAAAACAACAAAATTGATGACATCCAGGCCGGAACTAATTGATAATCTAAATTTTGACCAACATAGGCCTGGTCCCTAATTAATTGGAGCAAGTGATGCGCTGTTCCCGCTACGAATGCAGCAGATACATGGTTAACATTATTAACATTTAGTACTGTAAGTGATTCCAAATTATTTGCAAGCTTTCTCAATTCAGCAATATCAAGTCTTAGCCTTTTATCTATTTTCTTTGATCCGTCGAATCTGTGCCTAATTGAAACTATACGTGCATATATTCTGGTAAGATATTGGGGAAGGCCATCTGTTTCAGACCCATCAATTTGAGGGGCATTGCGGATGACCTGCTCTGTTTTCGAATTGTACATTTTAAGGTCTTTGGGTTTCTAAAAAGTCATAAATTTCAAACGCAAAATCATCCATCCATTTTCTTATATCAGGTTGACTAAATGTTAAAGCCTGACGTCGTAAATGGTCGGACCCTGAAATGCATCGGTCGTAGCCTTTAAAAAGCTTTTTTCGATGAGTCGGCGTGACACTATTTGGTAATGGAGTAATTCCTGCCCGGTAAATCCTTTTTGAGGTTTTATAAATATCATTTTCAACCATCTCGTCTATCTCATCTTCACTAAGATGTGACAATAGCATTGTAGTCCTAGAGACCAATTGGCTATCAAATTCTCCCTTTTCGAATAATTTGAATTCTGGCCAAACTAATTTTTTTAAAGTAGGCCGGGGATTCTCAGTATATTTGTCCTCGGCGATTATCAATGCCTCCATTTTGTTGTCGGCAGTAAGAATTATGGCAAGTCCATCAATACCATGCTGTGCAGGATTGTCATGTGGAGGATAAGATATAATCTGGATTCCGGGTTGTTCCAATCGAATTGAAATCCAAGTCATCATTTGGAAAAGCCATCCATCGCGCTTCCACCTTTCTTCATCAGAATTTACCGTCATTTGCCTTTGAGCTCTATCTATCATAACATCCGTAGAAGCAGAAACTCCTTTATGTTTTGCGGAAAGAATTGATGCCACATGCCTGTGCTTCCCCAATAATAACAGCCCCACCTGTCCTGCGAGCTTTTTAAAATCATTGACAACCATCTCCCTTTCGTAAAACAATGGTGCATGGTCAGTTAGCTTAAATATTAATGGCATTGATATTTACAATATTTTCAGATTAAGAAATAAATATCTCATAATTCCAGAAAACTCGGAAGAATAAGAGTTTATATCAACCATTTCCAAAAATTAAAAAACAATTGATTACAATAGTTCTAGAGGTGGAATGGAGGAATTAGATAACGTCAGTTTATTAAATCACCTTACGTTTTGCTTATATACCTTTCATTATTTCATGTATACCCAAAAATATATTTCCTGTCTGAGCCGCGTATCTTCTTTTTCTAGCAAGCAATTGAATCAAGTCAATTCTCCCTTCTAACACTGCCATTAAATCGCTTCCATCCATCAATATCATTAATTTTCTCCCCGCTGAATGCGCTTGAATTGCGTCAGGAGAAAAACCATTAATAGAAATAAATAACCCCAAAGTGTTTTCGAGTCGCCTGCCTAATTTACCACTGAATGAATCTAAGGAACTTATGTCAATGGGGTCTTTGTGCCATTTTGCTTCAAGAAGAAAATCATTATTTTCAAACGTGAACATTCCATCTATCTGTTCACCAACTATCTTGAACGATGCTTTTGAATCTAAATCAAAGAGATTGAATAGATCTTTTAATAATTTCTCAAGCTGATAGCCTCGCTTTTGGGGGTCACTTGAACTCAACAGTGCGTAAAAGTCAATTTTTGTTTCTTCAAGCTTTTCCCTTACTGCTGTTTTTTTCAATTGCTCATGAAAAACTTTCTTTCTTCTGTTTTCAATTTCTTCTTGTTCTTTGATTTGGACTAAATGGCCTTGAGAAACCTTTCTTAGCGCATTGACGGCTTCCTTAGCATTTTTTTCTTTCTCTTCCCCATCATCAAGTTGTCTAAGATGAGTGAAGTCATTCATGTTGCATATTTCATAGACAAGTTTAAGCAAATCATTCTGTGTTTTTTCCTCGTTTTTAACAAGTAAGTCAACCAGGCGTGAACAGATATTTCTTTTGTAGTCATTCCAATCCAAATATGAGAGTATCAGCTTATTCGAAATCGTATGGTCAAAAAAACTTCTAAGGTCCGATTTATACCAATAGATTGTTGTTAAAGCTATTTTAAGCGCATTTACTGCTGTAGCTGAAATTTTCTTCATTACACTTTTTTTCAAATTGGTTTTAAGAATGATTTATTCTTTTAAATTTTAATCCAATTACTAATTATATGGAAGAATTCTTCCACCGCTCTATGAGTATTCAAATATTCTATAAGATTGGGTGGGATTTGCAATCTCGCACTTCTATCCTTAGCATTTTTTTGGCTTTTTAATTTCACCACTCATGCATATCTCCCCTTCCTTTCCCGAAATGCTTCGGGACGGGCGTCCTCTAGGAGAAGGCGATCAAGTGGTGGTGGATAAAATATCCGCGTACATTCCGGATTGCCCTAGTCAGTGGCCTGAGCATTTGGGAGAAACGGAAGATCAAGAAATCCCCGAAATGCTGGAATAATTCGATTAATTAGAGGTTGGCAATTGGGTGGTAGTGAGTTGGGTGGTAGTGAGTTGGTTTCTCAAGAAAAGAAAAAACTAAGGGACAAAAAATACCCAGTACAGGGTATTTTTAGGGTAAAAGAGAAAAAATGAGGGGGAAAGGAGGTTTTTTGGGTGGGAATATGAAGTTTTTGAACAGATAAAAGGATGGCGCTCTACTTCCCTCGTATATCCATTAAACCTATCGGCTCATACAAATTACAGTAAACCTCAATCCCAAACTTGATAACAAGAGCAATAATCGAAGCAGCTAGAAAAGTAGCCCCAATGCCAATGTCTGCCAAGCATGTCAAGATTGACGTCCGGATGTATCCCTTATTGAGTACCATTCTGGCACCACCATTATACCATACCTTGTAAATTTCACTCTCTGGATTACATAAGGAATTGTGGATTACTCTTTTTATGGAATGAAAAATCGTCTTACCCATCTCTTCATTTTCAATTTTCTGATCAGGGCTCGGCAGTGCTTTCCGCTCCGTATAGGGCAGCTGTTTTAAAGAAAAATCATGAACCAAGTAGATAAGCTCTTTAGTTGAATTCGGAGTAGAATTGCCCAATTCTGCAAAAATTTCACTCTCATTTAAGTTTTGAATTATCTTAATTACCTCTTTTTCAATTTCAACTTCGTCAAACTGTGCCTTATTAGGACTCTTCAACGAACAAAGAGCTACCTCTTCATTAAACCTATTTATTATCTCAGAATGAAAAGCTTCTCTTTTTCTCTGAGACTTTATCACTTTCTCATTTAATAAAACTTCCTTAATAAAAGGCTTTGCATTTTCGATGTCCTGCTTCCGTATGTAACAAATAGCAAGTAGAGATATCGATTCTAGGTAAATCCTCGTATTATCGTTAAGTACTATCTTATTTGATTTGAGGCCAGATAATGCCAAATCATACTCTCCTAAATTAATTGCTAATTCATATAGTTTATTCTTCGACTGACACAGCCGAACAAGATGACCAGTCGGCCTGAGTAGTTGCTGCAATTCTAAAACTATTTCTTTTGCTCTGATAATATCCAATTTATTTATTGCATCATCAAGCCTAGGCTCCAATTCTCTTAGTCTTACCTTTTGCTTGGCTGTAAGTTTATTTACCATTTTCAACGTATTTATAAAATAAAAACTTAGAAATTCTCCGCCAACTTCAACATTGCCTTAGCCACTGCCCTTCCAGATTCATCGTATTCTTCATGGGGATAGCTATGCCGTTCGTTGAGCAGGTAAAGTTCCTTGTAAAGCTGAAAAGGGTTTTGGGATCCGCCCACCCAAGCGATCACGATATCAAGCATTTCATTCATCACCGGCTGGTAGGTCATGCGCCCATCTGAGCCCCGTACTCCCTTATTGTCACTTTTGCGCTTGCCCAGATTGAGGAAGATGTTCTTTTCATCATAGATGATCTCCCGCATCTGCTTGGAGTTCTCACCTTTTGGTAAATGATCGATCAACAGCTTTCGAATTCCTTTGTAGTAGATGTTATACTTCTCTTCGGGGCTGTCCAGTTGCTTTCCGACCAACTGCTTCAATTCGTCGATCTCTTCCAGTGCTCCGGTGTCTCCGGAAATGGTCAACTGCTTGCCTTTCTTTTCGTGAGCGCGCTGAAGTAGTTCAAGCCGCTCCAAATCCGCTTGACTCAGCTCCTGTTCTTTTTTGCTTTTTTTATTTTCCTCTGCCATTATGGAGATTATTTGAGTTCAAAGACTGCTTTAATTTTCTCACTGGCGACTTTAATTGATTCTTCGTTCCAGGAGATGGGATTTAATCTGCTTACCGCACTCTTACAGGTGGGATAGGATTCCTTAAAGGCTCCGAAGAAGTTCTTACCGTAGAGCTCCTTCTGATACCAGGAATAAAATGAATAGACCAAGGAGGGGTGAATCTCATTGTCCTTGGCAAATCGCTCCACCATGTAGGGATTGTTGATGTAATTCTTGATGTAGTGAAATCCATCAACAGGCAGAAAGTAGTCCCTGGCAAAACTGTTTGCCTTCTCCTCGATCAAAAACAAATCCTGGTGATCAGAAAGATGGAAGTTGTTGGAAACCACTGTCTCATAATCAAAAAGCACATGGTGCAGCTCATGCAATAAGGTAAACCAAAGAGTAGGATACCGCTTCAAGTAATCGGTGATGACGATGCAGGGCTTGTCCTTGATGTTAAATGTCGCTCCTCGGACATGCGTGGTGTCCAGATAGTCCTGAAAGATGACGGTCACTCCTGCATTATATAGCGCTCTGCTGACGATATAAAGCCCATTGTTCACGTCCTGAGAATAGGGCTTGATCTTCACAATGGTATCCTTCAGCCGGTTTCGGTCAAAAGGATTGGGGTTGTCGATCAGCCTGAAGGTCTGGTAGGCGGAGCGAACCCAAAAATCCTTCATCTTGTCGGAAAAGGGTCTTTTGGATCTGCTGTAGAGCGGTTCGACCAGTTGGGATTCATACTCAGCTATGGAATCATACCCAAAGTAGGCCAACACCTTCTCCACGAGTTCTTCGACCTCATCTCCCCCATCAAAGAATCCCCGTTTGGTCAGGGCTTTGACATCGAAGTTCTTCATCAGGAATTTAAGCTTCCTGGCTCGGTCAATAGAGGCGATGTTTTCGGGATTTTGGTTTCTGAGGACCATCCTGATAAACTCATGCACGTCGACATCCAAAAATTCAGCGACTTTCACGACATGGATCAGGTTGGGCTGCTTGGCGCTGCCATCGAGGATTTCCTCAAAGACGTCCTTGTCTACATTGAGCAGTTTCAGTGCTCTGGTTTTACTGATTCCGTACTCAGCGATCTTTTCCTCGAATCGTTCTTTTACGTCAAAAACCGAATCATCTTTGAAGATGTCCTGAAGGAGTCTTTCAACGTCTAGATTTTTCATAGGGGCGTAATTACCCTTTAAATTTAGACAATTTTTGAATAATAATAATATAATGAGGGTAATTACCCTTTATTTTTTACCGAATGTTCTTTTGCGGGGGATGTGTCAATGTAAAAGCCTGTCAGTTTGTGTCAACACTATTGTTGATCAGGCTGTCAATCTTCATCTTGCCTAAAATACCCGACTATGAGAGCAGACGAGATCAACTTAGAGCAATTCCACTCCTTCGAAGAATTTTATGAATTTATAGATGCCAATGCATTGAAGCTTGAAAAAAGAAGAGATCTGGCAAATATGTGGGTTAGGTATCGCGATGCTGCCAGGAATGAAGACGAAAAAGAAAAAGCTCAGTTTGAAATAGACTATCTGCTACATTATCTCCTTGATGGCAAATTATTCCCTCTAATCCATGGAAAAACGGGAAAAGCGGAGAAAACTTGCAGCTATCCGGATCTTTGTGAGGGAGGTAAAAAGGAGTTTGGTCATTTACTATTTAGAGCAGAAAACTCGAAAACCCCACTTCTTAAAGCAAAGTTCTACCACATTCTATGGCAATGCCCGTCAGGGTTGCGAAATAGACGTTTTGCGGAAGCAGCGGCAATACATTATGTTGAGTCCATCGAGCTGTTGTTAGATGAAATAACAGTAAGAGGAAATGAAACCCTACTAAGCTTAATGCAGCAAGATTTCGAAAATCTAGCGGCCATCTGCAAAGAAGCAAAACTTAATGATGTAGCGATCGACAAGATCTTAAAACAGATTTTAGAAGATCAGAAAAACATTCCTTTTTACGTAAAGGAACAATTAGCCACAGTAGTTTTAAAGTACCCGACTTTATTCAGTCAGGATAGCATAGTATTCTGCTACAACGCCTACGAAGACCATTTCTGGAAAGACGAAAGCAGGGCGGACCCATTTCTAATAATCCACCATTATGCTCCAAACGCGATCAAATTTGCCCGAAAACTGAAGAAAGACCAGAAGAGGTGGTTTCGCTTGATCGGGGAGTTACAGCTAGACCACGTTAAGAAAGAAAATCACAAAAACAGGGACTGGCTTAACTTAAGTGAATTGTTAGGCGCTCGAAATAATTTAAAAAAGGGCGGTGACCAGTCTCTGTTGAAGGAAGCCGAGGAACTATACGAAGAAATAAGGCCGACTGTAAAACTTGGATCAAGGCCACTTACCATTACCAGAGAACAACACCAAGAACTATTTCATTACAGGGATTCAAGAGAAGAACTGGCAAAGAAACTGGTTAAGGAGTCCAATTCTGATTCAATATATGGCAGATTAATTTTAGGAATCGACTTTCCTAAAGCATCAGCATTTAAAGAGGGGACGAAAGATCTTGTTCCTGACTTTTTCAAAGGAGTTCAAACTGTCTTTTTTGACATAAACGGAAACGCCATTACTGGAAGTGACGACTTGGATGGGAAGGTGATGCTAATGAATTTTTATCAAATGGAGTTAGATTTTCAGACAATCCCTTTTTTGTATGAGCTTTTCACTAAGGGGATTGAATCCGGAAAGTTGACGGCAAAAAATCTCATCGAACATCTGGCTACTAAAACATGGATAGGAAATCCGTACTTTATCCAGGATCAGCAAAACAGGGATCGCATTAAAAGTTGGATTTCCTTATTAGCTCCAGGAATCCATGAACTCTTTTCCCAAATTCGAGTCTCCCTGGCAAGCTCTACGTATCAACCCAGTTACGTTTTAGCTATTGACAGCCTCGTACTCAAGATCGAAGGGCTACTTCGTTTTTTCTTGTACCAATCAGGTCTAAAGACCACAGTCGCAAAAACCAAGAAAATCGAGGCGATGACCTTAAACCAGATTTTAGAATCAGAGGGTTTTAAGAAGTATTTCGATGAAGATGATCAGCTGTTCTTCGATTACTTATTCGGAGGCGAAGGCAGCTTGGATATTAGAAACAACGTAGCTCATTGTTTTTATGATGATGAGAATTATCATATAATGACAGGAATACTAATAATCTGTGCTTTACTCAGAATATCAAAGTATAATTTTAAGTGGGAGGGAAATGGAAATATCTCAAGATAATTCTTAAGTAGAAGAAGAAAATCCATTTGAGATTTATACCCCCTGATTGTTCGGTCATTTTTATCCCGTTTAGAAGGATCCACCATAATTTCCCCATCCCTAACTACCAAATCGTCTCCAATTATTACCCCTACATATTCAACTTCCAAACCCTGACAGGTATGGATACATCCTATTTCATTTACCGAAGTAGGCCGGATTACCCAGGCTGAACCATCTTCGGTCAGATTCCATTTCATTCTGAAATCAAATTCAGGAAATTCGATATCAAATTAATCAGAATCACCCCGATTGTTCCATGGCCAACCTCTCAGCCAAAATGATCCACAACAAACAGGCCCTTCAGAGACGCGAAAGATCCAAGCAGAAAAAAGCAAAACGAAGCAAAACTGACCAACCGAAAGCCCATTCTGGAAAGAAAGGGCTTTTTCATGTGCGCATCTTGGATCATCGAGAGTAAAAAACCAGCGCTAAGGAATAAGGCTACAATTAGCAAAGGCTCCAGCATTCTGTTTATAACGGTTTGGCATACTAACACCTTAAACTACGAAGATCCACAATAGGGTAAAAGAAAAGGGGTGATTTCTCACTTTCACTTAAAAATTGAAGAAATACGGACTTTTGTCTTAGTTTTAGCCAACGATAAACTCAAAAACTTTTAATATGAAGACAAAAAGCTGGCTTCTGCTTTTCTTTGCTATTGGTTTAGTGTCCTGGCTGTGTTACAGATTTTTCATAGTTGATTTTTTGTATCCCTATGACAAGAACTTCAAGGATTTCGTACTTACAAACACTAGGCCCATAGAGAATATTGATCCGAAGAGTTCAAACTATGAGGGATATGAAGAAATAGCTGCGGCCATAGGCGATTCCAAGGTGGTTTTCTTAGGTGAGCAAGACCATGGCGATGCCCCTACATTTTTGGCAAAAACGAAAATCATCAAATACCTGCATGAAAAAATGGGTTTCGATGTGCTTGTGTTTGAAAGCAATTTTCTGGGACTTAATCGGGCATTGGCAAATCACGACGACTTGAGTTTTTCCTCTGATCCGGAATACAAGAAATTCATTTCCCCTATTTGGACGAATTGCACGGAATGTAGCGAGCTATTCAGCTATGTAGATTCAAGTCAGTTAACAGAACGTCCAATTTTCGTTTCTGGAATGGATTCGAGACTATTTTATTCGAATGAAGGGAAATTCCCTATTGCCCAACTGATTGAGATCCTGGACAGCGCAACTATATTTGATGATTCCTCGGAGAAAGAAAATATCACCAAATCTCTCGAAGTATTGATCAGGGACGAATACGAGGCTAGTCTTTCTACCGCCAAGATCGATTCTCTGTACAATTTTTTCGATAAGGCAGAAAAGAGATTGAAACCGAAGTCATTTTTAGCCCAATCACTTCGAAGTTTGAGGGGATTTACACTTAATGCATTGGACACAGCGGAAAGCAACAATGCAAGGGATATCCAGATGAGTGACAACTTCTTATGGCTAAAGAATGAAGTATTTTCAGATAAAAAAATAATTGTTTGGGCAAGTAGTTCACACCTGTTCAAGGGTTACAGGGATTTGCCCTACCATATAGGAAGAGACAATGACTCCATCAATACAGGAACATTGATAGCGGACCGTATTTCGGATGAACTTTATGTTCTAGGATTTACATCCAATAGAGGAAAAGCGGGAAGGCTTTATAATCCAAAATATGAACTTGTTAAGCCGGTTAAGAACAGTTTTGAGGCTTTTGTTGAGGAAACCGGAGCTGAATATGCCTTTACCAATTTTAAGGATTACGAGTTACAATCAAGCAAAAAATCCACATTTTGGATGAATGGTATAGCTCATTCTCCAAATAAATTTGACTGGACAGAAATGTTTGATGGAATATTTTACATTGAGGAAATGTACCCTTGTTCAGATGTGCTGAACATTGACAAATTTGCTCTTGATTGATCTTGGAAGGTCGATCATTCATGAATAACCTAAAAATGAATCTATTGGCAGACAAAGTCGATTCCGAAATTGAGCAAATCCATAGGGACATAGGGATGAAATCCATCTATTTCACCGAAGAGCTTATTAACGAAATTACAGACTATTTGTCGGGTCTCTAGGGACAACTTGAAACAAAAGACTCCAATAATCCAATTCCTGAACTGAATGAGTACATCCTCCTTCAATCTAAGAATTGGGTCTTTTGATCGACAAAATGAGAAAGGAGATTGGATTGGAGGAGATGAACAAGAAGCTCTTAGAAAGAATGGAAAAAGGGAAATTCCGATACATCCGCTGAGTCTTCTTTCTGGCCTGGCTCCGTCTCCCCCCCCTCTTCGTCTCAAGCGAATAACCGATAGAGGCTCCCCCGCCTTTGATCTCAAGCTCCTTAAGAATATTTTAATTGTGAACACAGCGTGTGCACAATCTCTGGCCCTTTTGGAGATTTTGAAAAGGAGTACTCAGATACGCTTGAGTATTCAAACTCACATGATCCACTCACAGCCATAATCTTTCTTCTGAAGCTGTTTATTGACTTTATTCAAGTCAAACTTCTCGGGATGATAGCTGCGGCCAAGCCAAACCTTAAATTCCCTATATTCCTCATGACCAGGATCTTTGAGTATTTCAAGCATTCGATGAAATCCAAATACCCCACCACAGTCTTCCGGAGGACTGCTACGCTCCCCTTCGATGCATTGGGTTATGAAGGCATCGCTATCTAACTGGATTATTTTTTCCAATGTTAGGGTGCGAACCCAGCCGTCACCCAAATCATATTCATACCGAATAGCTGATCCCACCTGATTCAAGATATCTTCAAGTTTCACTTTCCGTGAATCCTGAGCCTCTTCAACTTCAAATTCAAGGGGTGCATAGGTGGCCCGGCCAACCTCAAAAAGGTGAAGGTGGGAATTAGTCCATCCCATGATGGTCTGAAGGATGCGATGAAAGTCATCCAGTCTGACATTGGAAGTGGTCAATATCCTTCTCCAAATGATCGGTTCTGTTTCATCCAATTGAACATGTAACTGATATACATTCATGAGGTTAGGGTTTGTTTTCAGGGGTTGGACTTGATCATTTTCAGCTACTGTTATAGCCTATAAAATCATCAATCGTCTAATAACCATTCGGGAAAGGCATCCCAAAATAAGGTCAATCTGTGTTACAAACCACTTACTATAGGAATTTGAGATTCTTAGATCCCATCTGGGAGTAGTCAAATTATCGTTTCGACTGGGTGGGATTTGTCAACCCTGCAAGCTGGCCCAAGGCTAAAATCTTTTTCAAAAAGATTTCTCAACGCCATGTCCTACCCTGATATCAAAACCTTTTTGCAATTGGCTTTCCTACCTCACCCCTCTCCCGATACGCTTCGCTCATCGGGACAGGCTCTCGAGGATAAGGAGCTTGAGTAGTGATAGACTCAGAGTTACCGATACCCCTGTCTGGGTGTAGTCAAATTATAATTGGAACTGGGTGGAATTTGCAATTCCACCCTTATATCCATACCAATTTGCAATTGGCCTCTTATCCTATCCCGCATGCTGCCAGCAATAACTACTTCCTGCCGATGCTTTTCGGGACCGGGGAACGCTCCTTTCTCTACCTCACCTCTCTTATAAGAGAGGACGACCGAGCAGTACAAAAACGTAAGGCTAGTAATCCAAAGGGGCTTTTCCCACAATCGATTTAGCTGATTATCAAAATCTTCGTTTTGCTAAGAAAGGGAATTTTGGTAAAGAAAAAATACCGGGTAGTGGGTATTTTTAGGGTGAAAGAGTTAATATCTAGTGAAAATTAAAGAGTTTGAATACTTTCTGCCGATTATTTCTTCTTCTTTTTATCAGGAGTCTGAGCTAAAGCCGACCCAGCGGCTGTTTTAGCGTCCTTGGTGGATTTTGTATCCTTTAAAACTTTCGACGCCGCAGTAGCAGCCTTTTTGGATGTTTGTTCATTTTTCTTTGCCATGACCTATGGAATAATTGGATATTCTAAAGAAAAACAAAAACTAAGACATAAAAAATACCATGTACAGGGTATTTTTCGATTTGAAATGGAGAAAAGTGAAAGAGAAAGTTTTTTTTTGGGGGGTTGGTGGAAATTTGGTCTGGCATGGAATCTCGGGAATCGGCCATTCTCAGGTTCCTTATTGATCATGATGCGCGATTGAGAAATTGAACCGGATGATTGGATTCTTGAACCTGGATATTCCTTTTGACATTTCTCTAGTTGAATCTCCCGTTACCTTTTATTAACTTAATACATCATTTCTAAACGACAGGATTAGATTTTTGGAAACCAGAAAGGTATCGGCATGATTTGGTTTGATGGTTTATTTGACAGAGAAAAGGCACCTACTTTTTCGCCTTTGGGAACATCCCCAGGCATGGAAAATGAGTATTGGTTTTTCAAAACTATTGAGGGCGCCCGGCCTGCGTACCTCAAATCATATTTATCCTATTACAGGGAAAAGGGTATCACGTTTAAACCTCAGTATTTGAAGGCTATCGAGCGCCAAATAAGAAAGGGGGATTTTGAAAACCCCCACAAATTTCCGGATTACTTTGACGGGGAGTTTGATTTCATCAGTATGGCTTTTCAATTTGTCAATTCACCCCCGGAAATCGTCTGCAATGTGGGATTGGCTTTTGTGAAAAATGGAGAGCTCGTCCATTGGACTAACTACTACATTCTTCCCCCCGATGAGGAAGATGCGTTGCTTTTGCCAAAAGGCCGTGAGGTGAGACCTCATGAAATAGTAACTGTTCAAAACTTTAGAAGACTTTGGGATTCTACGCTATCAGATATCTGCAATAACAATCTACTGGTAATCTATGATTCGGTAGTAGAACTGGGTATTCTTAAGACCTTATTTCTAAATTACGGGATAGAAAGTTTCAGCATTTGGTATACTGATGTCCTAGGCCTGCTTGAATTATCCGGGAATTATGAAAAATATGCTCAGTTAGGCCGGGAATGCGGGTTTAAAGTGAATCTTGGAGACAACGTGTGTGAAGATGCGGTGACCTGTGCGAATGTTTTCCATGAGCTTTCCAAAGGATATCCAAACTATCGAAATCATGTCCGCCACTTGAATCCGGGTAATTATCAATAGGAATTCCATTCGATACTAATCCTGTCTGGAATAGCGATCGGGACATTTTTCACAGCGATTGGAAACGAGCTTACTCCTCTAGGCGTAGTATCTTCTCTTAACCTCAGAAGTTCCTCTTGAGGTTGGGTGAAGTTTGGCCACCCCGCGTCTTGGCCCAAGGCTAAAATCTTTTACAAAAAGATTTTTTGACGCCTTGTCCTACCCTAATATCAAAACCATCCCGTACAGTTGTCGGGATCAATTGGTGTGTAATGAATAACCTCCGCATCAAAACCGCTACCGGGATGCACATAATTACAGGGAGTTTGGGAGTGTGGTCTTTGCCAATCCTACCGGAATGTCCGTCGAGACGGCCACTGCCCTACTTCGGGGAAAGTTGAAAAGTCAGAAAGCTAAGTGAGAAAGCTGAAAGGTTGGGAAGCCTGGAAGTAGGAAGTTTGGAGGTGTAAAGTTTGCAGTGGCAGTAGGCAGTTCGTAAAGTCTGAAAGCTTAAGCGGCTACATGTCCGGCCCTTTGATCCAGCCGTGGATCATGAGTGGCGTGAATTTGAGGAACTTAAGTTGACTGATGAAGCGGAAACCGCTGGACGGGAAATTGTGGAGTTTTTGGAAGGGGTGGTGAAGGGGTATGAGGTGAGAAATTGGAATTGGAATTGGTTTGCGAATTCAGTATTCAACGTTCCGGCTGGAAAAGTTTTGTTAATTTCATTTTTCTTGTTCTTTTTCTCCCGATACGCTGCGCTGCTCGGGACAGGCTCTCGCTAGATTAGCCCGCCGCGGCGGGTTAATCTTTAACGCTCGGTCCTCACCGCACGAGGCCGGACGCTGGCCCGCTGGCAAATCCTCCCACCGCGCCAGACACAACGGGACACTACCGATTCAGTGGTTTTACTTTTTGTTGAGGTTTTAGCTCTCAGATGCGTTATGAAGTGGGTGGTTTGTGAAACCTGAGGCAGCTCAAATGGACATGGGTAGTCAACTGTAAAGGCTTCTTTGCTAAATCCGTCCGCGTCCCTTGGCAAGAGCTTAATTTTGTTTGTTTATAAATAAGTCGAACGGAATATTTTGTCACTAGTTGGTGCATTCGACTCCGTTAGATGGCTTACACCAGCCTGTCCACCGAGCCAAGCTGTAAGCTCTCCTTCAGACCAGCGCGACCCTAAACGAATTCGCAGAAATAGTTCTCGACGCTTCGTACCCTTTTCCCAAAGAAGAGTGAGCTCCTAGGTGGTATCAAATTGGAAAATGATATTACCCGCCTCAACGAATTCTTCTCTTCGAATCCTCACTCCTCTTCTCTCCTCTTAGGCATTTTTGCTCTCCCAAATCCCAAGGTGCCCCGAAGACCACTGAAGGTCGCCTTCCACCAAGCACTGAACACAAACTTCCGCTTGTCCCGCTCCAGATAGATCCTCCGCTTGGCGAGCTTCGAAGAGAGCCCACGGGGGTTCGAATTTTTTGCGAACAGATTGGCTCCGAAGGTGTAGATCTTCAGCTTGCCCAGTCCCCGCTCCAGTGTCAGTGAGTCCAAAAACTGGATTTTCAGGTCTGTGTAGCCAAATTCCATCTCTCCCCTCGCCTCGTCATCATCCAGCGTAAATTGCCAGCTGCCGTCTGTGACGGTGCCGTCCAGGGCTTTCACAAAAAGGGTCTTGGACAGAAAGTCATTGGCTTCCGCAAAGGCGAAATCGTTCATCCTCACGTGCACGTCCATAGGATAGTTCGGCTTGAAATACATCAAAGCCTCTAGGTTTACCCGAGAAGTATCCATGATATAGGCCTCCACCCCCAGCCTCAGCTGGTCTAGGGGATATTCGCCGCCCGGTCTTCTTAAATAGAAAGGTGCCATATCCAGATCCAGTCGATTGAAGGAGATCATTCCCGGCATCACGCCTTTCGGCGCAAACTCAAAATAGCGCACCCTTCCATTTCTAACCCTCAAAGTCACCAAGTCGGCATCTATACCCGCATTTTCCATCAAAGCCTGCGGCATGGGCTTTTGGGCGGTGGAGTCGAGGGGACGCCGTTTGTCCCTGAAAAGATCCACTTGGGGTTCCTCCACCACTAGCTCGGTGGCCTTGATCCGCTTGCCTTCCAGATAGCTCTCCAGATCGATATCCGTCAAGCGAACCGACCCTACCCTGGCGGTGACCGCATCCGCCTGAAAGGGCAATTTCCTCAACAGGGCATAGTTGCCATCGACGGGACGGTAATAGATGTCCTCCAATACCAGCTCCCCCTGTCTATAGTCCAGCTTGCCTACATCCACCTTGTAGAGGCTGTCCGCAGTGACGGTGGAGTAGTCTTTCAGGCCAAACTGGGTATTTTTCTCCGCCAAGGTCTTCAGATCGAGCGACTGATCTGCGTCCAAAAGGTTCAGATTGAGCGCTTTCGCATCGACGGATAGCCCTTGGAAATCAAGCCTCGGGATGGG
This sequence comes from Algoriphagus oliviformis, assembly GCF_017254915.1. Taxonomy (GTDB): domain Bacteria; phylum Bacteroidota; class Bacteroidia; order Cytophagales; family Cyclobacteriaceae; genus Algoriphagus; species Algoriphagus oliviformis. The sequence goes on from NZ_JAFKCT010000001.1 coordinate 266,617, forward strand.
CCCCTTGCCTTTTCTGTGGAGTACCATTTCCCCATTTTCCAACGCAAAGTCCCCGAGCAAAATCGTGTGGACCAGGGAAGCGGATGATTTGGTCTTGGGCTCCCGCTCCGGACGCTCGATGTCCGCTGTATCGAGGTAGAGATTGAGTTTTGGGTTTACCAGCCGCAACTCCCGCAAGTCGAAAATGCCAGTATCCTGGATCTCTGCCAGGCGATTGTTTTTCAGGATGACCTGGTCGATCTTCGCATCCAAAGTGGGTGAGCCCGACTTCCCAAATACATCCCTAGGACTGAGGTAAAAATCCGAAAACACGATTTCCTCCTTCAGCGTGCCGATCTCCACGGTAGAGAAACCAAGCGTATGGACACTGTCGGGCAGCGCAAACCTAAACTCCTTCAGGCTCAGGTTCACGTCATCGTAGAGGCTTCCCACGTCTTTGGTAGCAGTGATCGTCGAGTCCAGCCTAAACCCACGGATGAGCAGCCCAAAGTCCGTTTCGATGGAGTTGACGGAGGATTCGTCCAGCGTGTAGTTGATGGCCAGCCTCGAATTGCTCGTCTCGATCGTGTCTATCAGGATTTCCTCGACGGACCTTTTACCGATCCCGGCTCGTTTTCTGGCACCCCGAGCAAGGGGCTTGGTCTCTATCTTTTGGTCGATCCCGATTCTGATCTGTCCCTCGTCTATTTCTAGTTTGTTTAGGTCCAGCTTGTTTTCAAAAAGAAACTGCTCGATGTCCACCCCCCTGAAATTGACCTTGGGCAAGCTCAGTCCGAGCTGTATGCGACCCTTAAAATTAGAGGCAGGAGCCAAAACCAAATCCTTGACTTCCAGGGACTGGCGCAGGGAGTTGTACTGGAGTTTGTCGGTCGTGACCTCGTATTTGCCTCCGCTCAGGCTGAAGGAATAATTGTTGAATATCAGGTCGATCTCATCGGAAAACAGCGTTTTGTCGTTAGCCAGGGGGGTCTGCCGATCCAAGGAAAAGTTTTTCAGGCTGAGCGCCAGGCCGTCTTCCTCAAAACTGGATCTCTTCCCTTCCACGAAGCTCTGATAGCTGACCTGGGCCCGATCCATACTGACCGTGTCTATGGCTATGGTCTTGAAGTATCCCAGCAAAACGTCCCGCAGCTCGTCGTTTGATCCGGGAGACTCCCCGGCCAACTGCATTTTTTCTTTATGGGTCTCAATGGAAAAAACCGGGCTTGGCATCAAAATGCGATGCACCATGAGCTGCTCCTCATAAAATACACCCTTGATATCCACCCCTTCGGCACGAAACATCGGTACCGAAAACTCGACTACGGAAGTCTTGCCGTAGGCCTCCAGTGCCTCAGGGATCTGGGAGCGATTTTCGGGTTGTATGCTCAGGTTTTGCACCTCCAGCAATTGGTTTTTTGAATCTATCGTCAGTTGATCGGCCAGGATGATGTGCAGGTTGTCCTTCAGCTTCAGGCGATATTTGTCCAACTGCAGAAAAATCTCATCCAGCTGGAGCTGTTCTTGGACTTGCCGGGAGATGTTGGGCTGAAAAAGCAGGTTGTCTAGGCGCACGCTAAACTGTTCAAACCCTATATCGTTTCGTCTCACCCCTCCGGAACCCACAAATTGGATGGTGCCATCCTCAACTTCAAAAACTCCCACAGCCACCTCGCTCAAAAACCCACCTACGATTTCGCCTATCGGCACTTGGTTTTCCCCATCGGAAGCGGAGCGGGTCAGCTCGGTGTATTCCACTTTTGGCCGGAGCAGCTTGATCTGGTCGGCGCGGAGGATTCCGTCGTTGTACATCTGGCGGAGCCCCACTTCCTCAACGGAAAACTCGGCCAACTCAACCTGTAACAAATGCTCCGGATCTTCCGAAGCCAAGGCCTCGGGCCGAGGCTGTACGCTTAGGTTCTTTACGATGAGTTGGTCTTTGAAAGAGGACACGCTCACCTCTGCGCCCTGCACCAGGTGGATTTTGTCCCCGAGAAAGATCCTACTTCCCTTGATCTCCATCGACGCATCTTCCCCATAGAAAAACCTATCCTCTCTCTTCAAAGAATCCTCTCCTATGTAAAAGTCAACCATCTTGAAATCAAGCTCATCGAGCTCCACCCGGTTGCTCAGCGTGTCCTCCACCTCCGATCTCACAAACTTCCCCCTGTTGATGGACAGCTCCTTGATGGCCACCGACTTGAGGCTTCCCTTGATGAAATCATTGAGGTCACCGGAGGCGGCACTATCCGATTTCGCCTGGGGGTTGCTCAGCACATGGAGATCGGGATTTTGCAGGATCAACTCGTCAATCTCCACCACAGAGGTCATGAAAGCCTTGTTCAGATCCACATTCCCTACACGCAGCTCCCGCAGCCCGACCTGATAGTAGGCCCGGCTTTCCTTCGTTCGATCGGGGGTGAGGTTCACCATTTCGATGTCGATCACGTTGTCCAGCGAGGAGATGAAGACTCGATCCGCAGTGACCAGATGGACCCCATCGGCGAGAGGATAGGTGACTTTCTCCAGCTCAAACTCAAAGCCCTCCGCATTGAAAGGGGTCTTCCATTCCTCTTGGGTAAGAAAGTCGATGTTGCGGATCAAGAGCGAGGTATTGTCCGCCTTGAGGTCGGAGCGGCTTAGAAAGTTGGAAAAGAAAAGGTTGGCGTGGTCGATCTCGACCTCCTTGATCAAAAGCCCCGTCAGCTTTACCCGTGCTACCGTCTTCTTGATCTCCTCTTCCAGGGCTTTGATCGGTGAAGTTTTCCCAGCGCCTTCGTCATCGCCGCCTTTTTCGCCCTTGCCCAGCACGTCCATTCCCTCCGGCAGATCGAGCTTTACGGTCGGATTGTCGATGTAGATTTTCCCTATCGTCAATTCACGGTCGAAAAAATCAAACCACAGGCTCCGAAACGCGATCTGATCCAGGGTCACCTCAAACAGTGCCTGCCCAGCCCTCCGGTTTTCCGGATTGACGGGCTGCATCACGATCCCATCGAGGAAAAAACCCCTTCGGATCAGCGAAAAACTAAAGCGGTTGAAATCCACCAGATACACATCCTGCGTGGCTTCGTTGATCTTCCGCTGGGCGTATTTCTTCAGAAAAATATTGGAGCCGAAGTAGAGGACAAACTCCAGAAAAAGTAGGGAAAGGACGGCGATCATTGCGATCCTGAGAATTTTCCTTCGAGCGGGATGGGCAAAATGCTTTCTCCTTTTCCCAGATTCCATAAAAGTGAAATAAGAATTAAGTATTCAAAAGATAACACAAATATGGCCAAAAACAGAAAAAGCAACGCGAGGCGTTGCTTTCTGAAGCGCTGTAGGAGAAGGATTCGAACCTCCACGAGGCAGTTAGGCAATAGTCCGGTTTGAATTACGCTTTGTGCTGAGCTCCCCACCCCCGAGACAGGAGGGCTTGTCTGCCAGTTTCAACATCCTACAGTATGTCAAGCAATTAAATGGGAGGAAGGGCTCTTTCCGCCCTTTGACGGAAATCGTCCCGACCCCCTGATAGTCAAAAAGCTCTTACGAGCTTTTTGCAATAGTTTGAATAGGTTTGAGAACTTGATGACCCAAAATTAGAAATACCATTCGTTTATTAAAATTTCGTCAAGTTTTATTTTGTTTTTTTACATTATTGTTAATTTTTAACACAAAAAATACACTTATCAAAAATGAGAGGCTGAAAAAAGGCTGTTTCGTTGAGAATTTGATAATAGATTACCGTTTCAATATTTATCCAATATTAATTCCGCAGTCCTAGCCGAAGACAGAATCTTATTCTTTCTCGGAAAAATCAGACAATAAAAAAACCATGAAATAAAATTCCATGGTTTTAGTCAATTAACAATAAACCCAAAATAACCTGCTGTAGGAGAAGGATTCGAACCTCCACGGAGTAGTTAGGCAAATTTACGAGCTCGCTAAATGCTTTATCCTACCGATAGCTATCGGTACTCCACCCCCGAGACAGGAGGGCTTGTCTGCCAGTTTCAACATCCTACATTGTGTGTGAGGGATCGTTTATCCCTTATTGATATCTCAAAGTTAACAGACCGGGCTATTTGTTACAAATATTTCAAACATATTTTCAATTATTTACACAATATTCAAAATAAAAGCACTTCAGCTAAACAATCATCAATGCAATGGGTTGCGAAAAGTGGCTTTTTGGAAGATTTTCAATCGCCATTGAGCCTCGCACTGAAAAATTTGGGCAATAAAAAAACCATGAAATACAATTTCATGGTTTTAGTCAATTAACAATAAACCCAAAATAACCTGCTGTAGGAGAAGGATTCGAACCTCCACGGAGTAGTTAGGCAAATTTACGAGCTCGCTAAATGCTTTATCCTACCGATAGCTATCGGTACTCCACCCCCGAGACAGGAGGGCTTGTCTGCCAGTTTCAACATCCTACATTATGTGTGAGGGATCGTTTATCCCTTTTGATGTTTCAAATATAGCACAGCTTTTCCTTTCATTGCAAATTTATCAAAGATATGATCAAATATTTACATTATTTTTAATGACAACGATTGAATTTAGACATATCAATAAATTGACACACAATTCATCCCTGATTTTTGACAATCTGCTAACAGCAAGCCTGTTTTTTATGTTTTTAACACTTTTTAAAGCCAAATATTTTCTATTCTACACAATACCACCACTTTTTTTTCACTTTCCGCAACAGATCATTCGAAATTGACATAGGATTCCCATTTCTCGAGTACTGAACTGAAGTCTTCCGGAAGTCCCGCCTCGAAGTGCAGCCGCTCCTTGGTAAGCGGATGGACAAAGCCCAAACTCATCGCATGCAGCGCCTGACGGGGCATGAGGTCAAAGCAGTTTTGCACGAAAGCCTTGTACTTTGCAAACTGTGTCCCCTTTCGGATTTTGTCCCCTCCATACATGGCGTCGTTAAAGAGCGGGTGGCCGATAAACTTCATATGGGCACGAATCTGGTGCGTGCGGCCCGTTTCCAGATTACACTGCACTAGGGTCACGTAGCGCAGGCGCTTCAGCACTTTCCAATGCGTCACGGCATGCTTCCCCTGGCTGCCGTCGGGGAAAACGTCCATCACTTTACGGTCTTTGGCATTTCTGCCCACATTCCCACGGATCGTTCCCGAGTCCTCCTCCAGCTCCCCCCAAACCAGCGCAAGGTAGGTCCGCTCGATGGTGTGGTGAAAAAATTGCGCCGCCAGCGGCGTCATCGCCTCCTCTGACTTGGCAATCACGAGCAGTCCAGAGGTGTCTTTGTCGATGCGATGCACCAAGCCAGGCCGTCCTTCGTTGCCCTTCATCTCGGGAAGGTGCTGAAAGTGATACACCAGCGCGTTGGCGAGCGTTCCGTTCCAGTTGCCTTGGGCGGGATGGACGACCATCCCCGCAGGCTTGTTGACGATCAGCAAGCTTTTGTCCTCAAAAAGGATATCCAGTGGAATATCCTCGGGAATGACCTCTGTGTCCCGCCTTGGCTTGTCCATGAAAACCTGGATGTCATCCAGGGGTTTGATGCGGTAGTTGGACTTGACGGGCTTTCCGTTCACCAAAACCGTGTCGGTTTCGATGGCGTGCTGCACCTTGTTCCGTGCGACATGGGCGATCTTTTCGGTGAGAAACTTGTCGATCCGCACGGGGGACTGCCCCTTGTCCACCAGGATGCGGTGGCGCTCGTACAGTTCGATGTCGTCCTCTTCGTACTCTTCTTCGGGCTGTTGGCTCATGGCTGCAAAAATAGGGGGATGTGCCTTAACTTTGGCAAAAGTCCCGCAATGCTTCTCCCCCAACCTTTTACGATTCAGCCTATTTCCCACGCTCTTTTGGCAGAAAAGGGAGTAAAGCTAGCCGTGATGCGTCTGGATCAGATCCATGCGGCGGTCTCGGGCAACAAGTTTTTCAAGCTCAAATACAACCTCGAAGCAGCGAAAGAATCAGGGAAAAGCACCGTTTTGACCTTCGGAGGAGCCTTTTCCAACCATATCTACGCGACCGCTTCCGCTGCACGCTCAGAGGGGCTACAGAGCATCGGGGTGATTCGCGGAAAAGACGTGGATCTGGAAAACCCCACGCTGCGCCACGCCCAGAAAATGGGCATGAAGCTCCATCTCGTGGATCGGGATAGCTATAGAAAAAAGGACAGTCCCGAGTTTTTAGACCTGCTAAAAAAAGAATTCGGCGACTTTTACCTCGTCCCCGAAGGCGGTACGAACGCGCTTGCCATTCGGGGGACTAGCGAAATATTGGGGAAAGAACATTCGGAATTTTCCCATGTCTGCGTCTCCATAGGGACTGGAGGCACTTTTGCAGGGCTCGCATCGGCGATGGAAAACCATCAGACCCTGCTCGGATTTTCTTCCCTCAAGGGCGACTTCATCCACGGGGAAATCAATGCTTTGCTGGAAAAACACGAAATCAAGCCAAGAGGAGAGCTCGCCATCCGCAGCGACTATCATTTCGGCGGCTATGCCAAAACCAAACCCGAACTCATCGCTTTCATGACTTGGTTTTATGCGGAGTTTGGAGTTCCCCTCGACCCGATTTACACCGGAAAGTTGGCTTTTGGTCTTTGGGACTTGGTCGGGAAAGGCCATTTCCCAAAGAACTCCCACATCCTGATGATCCACACCGGCGGCCTACAGGGCAATGCGGGTTTTGCCGAGAAAACCGGAATCGAGCTGCCTAGGACTTGAGGGTGAAAAAGTCCTCCGATTCTTGGGGATGGAGGGTCAACACGTTGGCGGAAACAAGGCGCACCAGCGTCTTTGAAGCCAGAAATGGCGGGATCTTGGCCAACTTCTGAAATTCCTTCAGCGTGATCCGCTCCTTTTCCTCGAGGGCTTTCATCAGGATTTCTTCCTTCCAGCCGTAGGTAAAAATCGTGTCTCTGGGAACCCGGCTTCTTCGCAGCACCTCCCAGACCTCTCGGCTCGCCTGCACGCTCCGATCCTGCACGCGGATGTAGGATTGCTTTCGCTCCCCCTCCTTCAGATAGTGTGGACGGTCGATGCTAAGCGGAATCCGGAATACCGCCACGCCCTTTTTCTCCGAAAGCTTCACCGTAAAAACCTCCGTCCGCAACTCTGGAAAAATCAATTCCCGGATGGCTTTTTCAAGTACAAAAATCTCTTCCTCGATATAGCGCTGCCCGCTCACCGTGCCGTCATCGTCCACTCCAATCAGCAGGTCGCCTCCTGCCGTGTTGGCCAATGCGATCACTTCCCGGACGATCTTCTCGGGAAAAGCCGCCTTTTTCTTGAATTCTATCTTCAGCCCCTCGCCTTTGGCAGCCAGGGCCTTCACTTCCTGAAGGGTCATAGCTTAGAAATATGGATATACGCTTTTCTGCCAGTAAGCGAGTTTTCAATAACAATCGGGCCTGTCTGCTCAAGCAGGCTGGAAGACCGATGGCGGAAGACCGAAGAGTTGACAAAGCTAGAGTTTACTGGTTGTTTCCCTCGAGCCGTTCGGATACTGGAAAACAAGCGCATATCTACACTTGGATTAATTTCCCAGACCTCGATTGAGTCCTTCCAGTCGGGATTTTTGGGCTTGCCACTCGTCCCGCAGTCGGGCGGCTTCCATGAAGTTGAGCTCCTTGGCCGCCTTTTCCATGAGTTTCTGGGTCTGGACGATAAGCTTCTCCAACTTGTCTTTGCTGAGGTACTCGACCACCGGATCGGCTGCCACCATCGCCTCGGCAGGCATAGGCTCGGCGTAGTATTTCACCCCTTTCTTGGAATCGGCGACCTTCGTCTGTCCCATGATCTTGTCTCGGGACTTGATCACCGTAGTCGGCGTGATGCCATGTTCCTCGTTGTAGGCCATTTGCAAAGCCCTTCTACGGCGAGTCTCGTCGATGGCTGCCTGCATGGATTCGGTGATTTTGTCCGCATACATGATCACGCGGCCTTCGGAGTTTCGCGCGGCACGGCCGATGGTCTGGACTAGGGAGCGCTCATTTCTCAGGAAACCCTCCTTGTCCGCATCCAAGATCGCCACGAGGGAAACCTCCGGCAGATCCAGTCCTTCCCGCAGCAAGTTCACCCCTACGAGCACGTCGAAAACTCCCAATCTCAGCTCCCGCAAAATCTCCACGCGATCCAGCGTTTTGACCTCGGAGTGGATGTAGCGGGACTTCACTCCCGCCCGCTCGAGGAACTTCTGCAGCTCCTCGGCCATACGCTTGGTGAGAGTCGTCACCAAAACCCGAGCCTCAGTCTTAATGGTTTGGTCAATTTCTTCTAGTAGATCGTCAATCTGGTTTTGGCTCGGACGGATGTCGATGGTGGGATCCAAAAGCCCGGTAGGACGGATGATCTGCTCCACGACCACGCCCTCGGTGAGCGCCAGCTCGTAGTCGGCTGGAGTCGCGGAGACATAGACGACCTGGTTGGTGAGGGTCTCAAACTCCTCAAACTTCAGCGGTCGGTTGTCCAAAGCAGAAGGCAGGCGGAAGCCGTAGTCCACCAGATTCACCTTTCGGGAGCGGTCTCCGCCCCACATCGCGCGGATCTGCGGCACCGTCACATGGCTCTCATCGATCACCAGCAGGAAGTCATCCGGAAAATAGTCCAAGAGACAGAAAGGTCTCGCCCCTGGCAGCCTTCGGTCGAAGTAGCGGGAATAATTTTCCACCCCAGAGCAATAGCCGAGCTCGCGGATCATCTCCAGGTCAAACTCCGTCCGCTCCTGCAGCCGCTTGGCCTCCATGAATTTTCCTTCCTTTTCGAAGAAATTCACCTGCGCCACCATATCGTCCTGGATCTCATGAATCGCAGTCTGTATGGTTTCGCGGCCGGTCACAAAGAGGTTGGCGGGAAAGATGGAGATGATCTTTTCGTCAGAAAGCTTCTTGCCCGTGGCGGGCTCGATGCGCTGGATCGCCTCGATCTCGTCTCCCCAGAAGAAAATCCGGTAAGCAAAATCGGCGTAGGCCACAAAGATATCCACCGTGTCGCCCTTCACACGGAACGTACCGTGCGTGAGATCCATTTGCGTGCGACTGTACAGGATGTCCACCAGCTTGAAAAGCAACTGGTTTCGCAGAATCCGGTCGCCTTCCTGGAGGCGTACGACGTTTTTGCCAAACTCATCCGGATTGCCAATACCGTAGATACAGGACACCGAGGCGACGACGATCACATCGCGCCGCCCTGTAAGCAGGGAAGAAGTGGCACTCAGCCGGAGCTTTTCGATCTCTTGGTTGATGCTGAGATCCTTCTCGATATAGGTGCCGGAGCTGGGGATAAAAGCCTCCGGCTGATAGTAATCGTAGTAGGAGATGAAGTACTCGACGGCGTTTTCGGGAAAAAACTGCTTGAACTCACCGTAAAGCTGCGCCGCCAAAGTCTTGTTGTGGCTGAGCACCAAAGTAGGCTTTTGCGTCTGCTGGATCAGGTTGGCGACGGTGAAGGTCTTGCCCGAGCCGGTCACGCCGAGCAATACCTGCGCAGGCTCGCCAGCCTGCACCCCGGCAGTGAGTTCCGCAATGGCTTTGGGCTGGTCGCCCGTGGGTTGGTAGTCAGAGGTCAGTTTAAAATCCATAGCATCTCTCCCAACAACGAAATCGGGTCAAAAGGTTTTCAAAACTCCAAAATCAGCCTCTTGCCAGCGACCTACCTCCCAGATTGTAGTAGAGGTAGTTCGTGCGAAGAATGATCACCAGCAAGAGCGGGATCAGGCTCGGGTGAAAAGACTGCCAACCCAATATCCAAAAAACCACCGCGGCATCCGCCAGAATCAGCGCGAAAAGCAGGTATTTTTTTACCCAGGGTTCAAATCGTTTTTTGGCCAAACCATATACCAGCGCCAGATGGCCGGGGAAAGCCCAAAGCAGGTTCCAGTTCCACTTGGTGGCAGCATGGTCGGTGAAAAACCACAAGAACGCCAGCAGCAAGCCCAGCAAGCCAAGGATCGCGAACAGGCCCAGGTCGAAGCCAAGGAAGAGGCGTTTCTTTTTGTGGCCGATGACAGTCAAAAGCATAAAAAGAATGGCTACTCCCCACATCAGGTAGTAGGGGTTTACCAGGCCCATTTCAAATTCCGACTTGGGATATTCCAGCACCGTGCGGGAAGCTTTCACGAGCGGTCTGGATGGGCCGTCGCCTTGGATGGTAGCTTTGGCGAAAGCCGCCTCCATGTAATCGGGCAAAAACTGCTCCTCCCGCTCCGTGGCATCGCGGTCGATCACCGAGCCCAGCGCCAGATCTATCCCAAAATCCGCCCAAGGCAGGGGATAGACGTACTCGTCGATGAGGTTTCGGAAGGTCTTTTCCTCCTCTTTCACCGTCTCATCCCAAGAGAGCTGCTCGCCCAGGGCCGCCTCAAAGGCATCACGGATCTTGGTAGCGCAGTTGTTGAAGAAAAACTCGTAGCTGTAAAACCGCCTCGAGGGCTCCGCCTCCGTCCACAGATACTCCACGATCCGGCGCTGCTGATCCTCGCTCAGATCCAGCACCTGCTCCCGCACGTCCCGCTGATAGTAGTCATACTCCCTCAGGAAGTTGGGAAAGGTGGTGACGCTGAGGTAATAGTCGTCCAGCTGCCCCATGGTGAACTTCCCGTAGAAATTGGGGGCGCTGAAATCAAAAGTCCCGTAGTTGAACACCACATCCTGCCCAGCGGGCTCCACTTGCCTCACCCGAATGGCGCTGTGGCCAAAGCTGGAATAAAGCTCCTCTCCCGGCGAACAGGTCAAGAGGCTGATCTCATACACCTGCGCACGGGCCGGAGCTAACCCCATGAAAACCAGCAAAAAAAGAAGGTAAACTAGTTTGTTTTTAGAGACCTCTTGCATAAATTAAACTACTTTTTTAAATCCCTGTTTTTATGGATATACGATCCAATTTAGTATTCAGGTGGATTTTTTTTAACCGCCGAATATACTGGTTAATTCTGGCAGTTGCCGAGGTCAACCTACTTCTTGGAGAGGCATTTCCCCAAGAATTGAACGCCTATAAAACCATCGCAAGCGGGAATTTCCAAAGCATCTCCATTTGGGCTGTTTGGGACGGCTTCGCCTGGAACCCTGCCACCGTCAAACCGGGCCAGGGAAACGACATCTACATCGACCAAACCCACACCTTGACTCTTACGGCAAACGAGTCTGTGAAAAGTGTGTTTATCAATGCTGAGACAGGCGCAGGGCAAAAACTGGTTTTGTCGGGCTTTCAGCTCCATGTCTATGGATCTTTGCACGCCTTTTCAGGAGCGGCACCCGGTACTCCGGACAATGCTTGGAACAGCCAAAACTGGATTGGAAATTCGATTTCAAGCACGATTGTATTCAAAGGCACTTCTCGGGTAATCAGTCAGAAAAACAGTTGGAGTGCACAGACTACACAAAGTCGCTTTGCCGTCGTCTTCGAAGCTGATCCGGGGGAAACGCTGACGTTGGAAGCGCCTTTCAAAGCGCTCTCATTCACCATTCGCTCGGGAACTCTACTGCAAAAAGTCGATACTTCGGTGATACCCAATACATGCTTTACGCTGTCCTTCAACACGGAAACTTCGGTATTTGGCTCCGGACCATTTGGCAGCTTAAGCATCGAGCCTGGAGCGACGTTTATCTCCCAATGCAACGCCAATATCCTCAACCGATCTACCAGCGGTACGACTAGCGCCCTCAACTTCGACCTTCAAAATGGCGGCACGCTCATCTTGGAAGGAAACGCCCCGAGGATAGAGGCCGCAAACTTCCAGCTCAACGGCAAAGTCATTTTCCGTGGGGGTTCCGCCGCCAAAAACTACCTTGCCAGCACCTATTCTGATGCATCCGCTCCCATTGTGGTACGGGACATCGAGATCCAAGGAAACCAAAACCTCAGCCTGCCGAGTCAGCTCACGCTTTTGGGGAGTTTGGAAAAGACTGGATCTGGGAATTTCATCGCTACCGGTACTAGCCTGACCTTGGCCGGATCGGGCGACCAAGAAATCATCGGCTTCCCGCTCTCCGTGCGAGACCTTAATCTGAACAAGCCCAGCGGCACATTTTTCCCAAACTCACCTCTTACCATCCTCCGGAATCTCACCCTCACACAGGGCAGCATGGACTTGGGGGGAAACAATATGGCCATCAACACGGGGCTGGCTGGCTCGTTGAGCTACGCTGGTGGCTCTTGGAAAAATGTGGGGCTGTTCAGCTACCATGGCCTGCCCGCTTCCCTGACCGGGACAAATGCCACCTTTCCATTTGAAGACAGCCGAAATGGCGGCATCCGAAAAGTCCAACTCCTTGGAAACTCCTCCGGGGGAAATCTGACCATCGCGCTGACAGAATACACCGGTGCCGAGTACAATTCCGGATTTGATGATGTGGACGGCACCAAGATCCTGTACCGCCTGTTCAGCTTTTTCCAGTTTACGGGAATGACTCCGAGTCCCAACCCGCTCGAATTGAGGATCTCGGCGGATAAGCTGATCGTCGATGACGTGGATGACCTGAGAATCGTCGGCACTGGCTACCCCGCTCCGGGCAACCATCTGCCGGGACTTGACCCCACGGAGCTTTGGGCGCGGCGGAGCCTGACCTTTGCGGATCTGGACGGGAAAAACTTCACGGTCGGCAGCTTTCGCACCCTATCCGTTTTGCCGATCCGCTGGCTGGACATGCGCGCGACGCAAACCGATCAGGGAATCTTGCTGAAATGGAAAGTACTCTCGGCCGACGAGGACTTGCTTTTTGAAATACACAAAAGCCCAAATCCATTGGAATCCATGTGGGAAAAAATCGGGGAAGCGAGCTTGCTCGGCGGTGGAAGTTCAAGTGAAGAGTTCCTGTTTTTGGACAAAGCAGCAAAGCTGTCGGGGGAAAACTACTATCGGATCAAGCAAGTGGACCAGGCGGGCAACGCTGTCTGGAGCAAGGTCGTGAAAGCTTCCCTGCAAAACGAAACCACAACAAACAGGCTGCTCATCTCTCCAAACCCCTATTCCTCCGGCCCCTTGCATTTGGAGCTTCCCGACCACTTGGACTGGAAAGTCGCAGAGGTGGTGATCCAAAATTTCCAAGGAAAGCTGCTGGGCCAATACAAATACCCCGAGACGGACCTAGCCGAGGTGGCGCAAAACCTCCCTCCGGGAGTCTACTTTATTTGGGTGATTTCGGAACAGCACAGACTTGCCGGGAAGTTGATCAGGAAATAGGCCCAATATTGCTTGGCGGGAAAGGCTCTTTTCCCCGATTTCCCTATCTTACCCATCCAACCCCAAACCAACCTATGACCTTTGTTTTTGTTTTGCTCAGCATAGCGATCCTGGTGCTGCTGATCGTGTGGGCCAAGCTCAATCCCTTTCTTGCTTTTTTGATATCCGCCATCGCCGCTGGGCTCATGCTGGGACTGCCCGCTGACCAAGTCGCCAAGTCCGTGCAAAAAGGCATGGGGGCGATGCTGGGAGACCTGGTCATCGTGATCGTGACCGGAGCGATGCTCGGCAAGCTGGTCTCCGAGAGCGGGGCCGCACAGCGGATCGCGGGCTTTTTGATGAAGATCTTTGGGCAAAAGTACATGACCTGGGCCATGGCCGTGACAGGTCTGATCGTGGGTATTCCACTGTTTTACAATGTGGGCTTCGTGCTGCTCGTGCCCTTGGCTTTTACCGTCTCCTACCAATACAAACTTCCCGCGGTGTACGTGGGCATTCCCCTGCTGGCTGCACTTTCGGTGACGCACGGGTTCCTTCCCCCACATCCCTCACCGGCGGCCTTGGTGGCACAGTTTGACGCCAACATGGGCCTCACACTTTTCTACGGATTCCTGATTGCCATCCCGACCATCATCATCGCGGGGCCGCTTTTTGCGCCATTTCTGAAAAACATCAAATCCGAGCCACTGAAGACTTTCCAGTCTGAGCCAAAGCCTGAAAGTGAACTCCCCGGCATCGGGAACAGTGTCTTCACCGCACTGCTGCCGGTGATTCTGCTCATCGGCACCACAGCCCTAAACCTGAACATCGCCTCAGAAGACCCCATTCGCCCCCTGGTCAACTTCATCGCAGATCCCGGCGTGGTGATGCTGGTTTCGCTCCTCTATGCCACTTTCTCCCTGGGAATCCTGCGAAAAACCGATATGGTGAAGCTCATGGATATCTACACCGTCGCCACCAAAGACGTGGCGATGATCCTACTCATCGTAGCCGGAGCCGGGGCGCTCAAACAGATTTTTACCGATACGGGAGTCAGCTTGACAATTGCGGAAAGCCTCAAAACCTGGGATATCCATCCGCTCGTCCTGGCATGGATGATCACCGCTGTGATCCGAGTTTGTGTAGGATCGGCCACCGTAGCGGGACTCACGACCGCAGGCATCATCGCGCCGCTGGTCACTACGATGAACGTCGATCCTAATTTGCTCGTGCTTTCCATTGGAGCGGGCAGCCTGATGTTTTCCCATTTCAATGACGGGGGGTTCTGGATGTACAAAGAGTTTTTCAACGTAAGCATCAAGGACACCATCAAATCCTGGTCGCTGATGGAGACTATCGTGGCAGTCGCGGGACTTGTCGGCGTCCTGATTTTGGATCTTTTTGTCTAATTTCAATCCAAATTTTACCTCAATGGAAACCCCTGAAATCAACTTTGCGAAGCTCGGACTGAGCCTTCCCCCAGCCCCAAAACCACTAGGCGTCTACAAGCCTTGCCTCATCGACGGCAAATATCTCTACCTCTCCGGCCACGGTACCGTACAGGACGATGGCAGCCTCATCATCGGCAGAATCGGTCGGGACATGGATATGGACGAGGGCAAACTGGCGGCTCGACAGGTCGGTCTGGCCATGCTGTCCACGATCAAGGCAAACGTCGGCAGCCTGGACAAGGTGAAGCGCGTGATCAAAGTACTGGGAATGGTGAATTGCACCCCTGAGTTTGAGCGTCACCCATTCATTATCAATGGATGCAGCGAATTGTTTGCGAGTGTGTGGGGAGAGGAAAACGGGATCGGTGTGCGCTCTGCCGTAGGCTTTGGCTCATTGCCCGACAACATTCCGGTGGAAATCGAAGCGCTCTTTGAGCTTCACTGAGGCATCAGGGATCTACCAGCGTCTTGTAGGACTCAAACAGGCTGAGTACATCGCGGACATAGTTGACCGCGATGTGGCCTTTGGCAAAGCCGCTTTTCACGATCGGATCACGATAGTACTCGGGATCGCTTTTTAGGTTGAGATACGTCGCGACATCCTTCCAGCTTCTGGTGTTCTTACCATATTTCAGGGTCAGTCTCCAAGCATCCTCCACGTGGCCTTGGCCGATATTGTAGGAAGCGAGGATAAATCGGATGCGCTCTTTCGAGTCCGGCACCCTTTGCCTCCAAAACTTATCCAAGTACTGCAGGTATTTCACCCCTCCTTGGAGGGATTGGACAGGATCATTGGGATTGGTCACGCCAAACCGCTCCAAGGTCACGGGCATCAGCTGCAGAAGTCCCTCTGCGCCCGCATAGGACGTAGCCGTGGTGTCAAACCCGGACTCCTTGTACACCAGAGCCGCCAATAGCCTCCAGTCCCAGCCCAGCTCTCCGGCACCGTCTCGGATGATCTCATCAAAGACAGAGATCTTGTTCCCCGCCAGTGAGGAAAACTGGCTGTTGGATCGGTAGTAGCTGTTTCTGGAGTTGAGGAAATATTTGGCGTAGAGGTCTGGGATAAAGCGCTTCTTTTTGTCCGTCAGCCAGACATTGACCTCCTCGAGTAGCTTGGGGGAGTTTTTACGTACGGCCCAAGCCACAGTTCCTTCCTCGGCCACCTTCAGATTGATGTCCAAGCCTTGGTAGTAAGTGGCATTGGCTTGCGCGATGTTTTTGTCCGCCACAGTCCAGCGGATCTCCTCGTCAGCGACACGGTCGATCAGGGTCTCTTCGTGGTCGGGTGATTCCAGCACCGTAAAGTCCAAGGATAGCGAATCCTTGATCTGGTTCAGCTGGTTTTTGTACACCGTCCCTTTTCGCACATGGATGGTGTCACTGCCAAAGCCTTCCCAAATCACCGGCGTCTCCATTGACTTCAGCCCCACCACGACGGTACTCATCGTCCCCAGGGCTTGGGTGAATTCGATCCGCTCGGAGCGGGATGCGCTTTGCTCCAGGTTCATCGCGATCAAGTCCACCTTGCCCGCATCCAAATGCTCAAAGGCCGACTCGATGTCGTTGACGACGACATATTTGATCTGAACGCCGAGCCTCTTTCCCAGATCCCTGAGAAGCTCAAACTCGTAGCCCATCCGCCGACCGCGGTAGATATAATAGCTCGTGGAGTTGTTGTCGACCGCCGCTCGCAGCGTGCCTCTGGTCTTGATCCCCTGAAGGTCAAGCACGTAAGGGTCGTGAAATATTTTTTCGAACTTCCCCTCCAAAAAAGTACACTGCACGCCGAAAAGCATCAGTGTGAGCAGGGAAAAGGTCAGAATCAGTGTTTTTCTCATTCCTTTCGGAAATATCCGGGATGGGTCTGAAGCCCATTTGGCAAACGCTATGCCAAAAGAAAAACCAAGTGTTTCTTAAAAAAAGCGAATAAAAAACGGAAGCTTTCGGGCTTCCGTCTTTTTGTCAATCACCGGGTAGGTTTAGGTCTTCCATACTGTTGTCGAAAAAGATCTTTCCCGAGAGCCGAAGCAGCTCGATCTCCTGCTCCTTGATCTGGAAAATGGAAGTAATCAGGCGGTTTTTGGCGGTCAGCAGGTTCACCTGCGCATCGCGAAATTCCAGGTAGGACGCGATCCCCAAGCGAAAGCGCTCCAGGGCGATTTCCGTGTTTTCGCTCGCTACTTGGAAGTTTTTCCGCTCGATCTCGAGGAGCCGAAGGTTGTTCGAGTAGGTGTTGTATGCCCTGGCAATATCCGACTTCAGCTGGATTTCGTACTGCTCGAGCGTGTTGTCCTGAATGCGCTGCTGGACTTTGGCATTTTGTATCCTGCGGTTTAGCGTCAGTCCGCTAAACAGGTTGACCGTGATATTGCCGCCATAGTTGAATCCGGAGCGTTGGTTTTGAGCCAAAAAACCCGCGTCAGAATTGGAGGTATTGTTGGCGTAGGTCGCATTTAGGTTCAGCATGGGAAGTCTTGAGGCTTGCAGTTCGCGGGTTTGCAAAAAGGCCACGTTGCTCATGCGCTGGTTGATCAGCAATTGCTTGTTTTCCAGAAATGCGTTTTCCTCCAAGTCCATCAGCGTCTGGATCTCTCCCACCAGAATGGTATCCCTCACGAAAAACTCCTCGCGGGGATCCACCGCCATGAGCTCATTGAGGTTGACCCGGGCATTTTGGATGATCTGCTCCTGGGTGAGCAACAGACTGGAGTCAGAGTTGTAGTCCACCTCAGCCGTGAGGAAGTCACGCTTTCCGGCTCCGCCCAATTCATACTGCGCCTTGGCAATGTCGAGTCGCGCACGGCTGAGATCCAGCGTCTCCCGCAGTACCTGGAAGCGCTGCAGCTCCAAGATCAGACGGTAATAGGCCGTAGAGATCCCAGCAACTGTATTTTCCACCGAGACCTTTGCCTCCAGCTCGCTGATCTCGGTCAACTCACCCAGGCGCTTCATGATCACAATGGCCTCCGGCCTGAAGCCGTACAGCCCCACCACGTTGAAGTTCTCGTTCCTGGATTTTGCGTTGTCGATCTCCCGTGGCGCGGGATCATTCACAAAGCGCTGGACAACGTCCTCGTTGCTAAAGGAGCGCAGGTAAGTCGCATCCACGGTCGGCATGAACAATTCGCCCACTCCGACTTTCTGATCGCCCTCGCGCAGGCTGACATTTTCTACCGCAATCTTTATTTGCAGGTTTTTCTCCAGACCGATCTGGATGGCTTTTTCTAGGTCTAAATTCTCTTGGGCAAAGGCCGACAATGAGGTCAGGAGACTTCCCCAAGCGAACAAAAAGGCTATTTTTTTCATTAAATTCTGGCTAATCTTCCTTGCTTAGAAGTGAGATAGGTATAAATGGCCGGGATGATAAATAGGGTAAGGATCGTGGCAAAGGTCAAACCGCCGATGACGGCCGCGCCCATCGGCACCCTGCTCTCGGCTCCGGCACCCAGTGCCAAGGCTATCGGCAAAATCCCCAAGATCGTGGACATACTCGTCATCAGGATGGGCCTGAATCGGGCGACCGCAGCTCCGAAAATGGCCTCTTCCACATCCATGCCATGGGCTTTGCGCTGGTTGGCAAACTCCACGATCAGGATACCGTTTTTGGTCACCAGACCGATCAGCATGATGATCCCAATCTGGCTGAAGATATTGAGCGTAAAATCAAACATCCAAAGCGTCACCAAGGCCCCAAAGATCGCCAGCGGAACGGTAAACATGATCGTAAGCGGATCGAGGAAGCTCTCAAACTGCGCCGCCAGTACCAAGTAGATCAGGACCAAGGCAAAGATAAAGGCAAACAACAAGCTGTTGGAGCTCTCGCGGAATTCCTTGGACGGACCCGAAACGTCGGTAGAGAAGGAGTCGTCCAGCACCTCGGCGGCGATTTTGTCCATCTCGTCCAATCCCGCTCCGATGGTATAGCCCTCGGCCAAGTTGGCGGTCACGGTAGCACTCACAAATCTATTGAAGCGATAGAGCTGGGGAGGCGTACTCTTCTCGACCACGCGTACCAAGTTGTCCAGCTGTACCAGCTGCCCGTCTCCACCCCTTACGTAGAGCATTCTCAGGTTTACCGGCTCGTTTCTGTCCTGCAGGCGCATCTCGCCGATGACCTGATACTGCTTGCCATTCATGATGAAGTAGGCAAAGCGCTGTCCGGAGTAGGAAAGCTGCAGCGTGCGGGCGATCTCCTGTACAGAGACGCCAATGTTTCTGGCCCGCTCCCGGTCGATCTCGATCTCCAGCTCAGGCTTGGTAAACTTCAGGTTGATGTCGGTAAAGATGAAAGCCGGGTTTTGCGATGCTTTTTCCAAGAAAGGCGGGATCACCTCTTTTAGTTTTTCCAAAGTCGGTGCCTGGATCACATACTGCACTGGCAGACCGCCACGTCTGTCACCGATGGATACCGGCTGCTGCGCAAAAGCCCTGACAGCGGTCTGCTGTCTCAAGACACCGTTTACCGCGTTGAAAATCTCCTGCTGGCTACGCCCCCGCTTGTCTGCGTCGGTGAGGTAGAGGCGCATGAAAGCCGAATTGGTATTGGCCGTGCCAAATCCCGGCGAGGTCACGCTGGTCAGCCCGACCAACTCTTCGGAAGGGATCTGGTCTAGCAGGATGTCGCTAATCCGATCGACCTCTGCCCCCATGAATCCGAAAGTCGCACCCTCCGGTCCGGACATATTCACCCTCAGTTCGGAGCGGTCTTCGATGGGCACCAGCTCTGATGGAATCTGTGTAAACAGCCAGTAGATCCCGCCCACCATAAACAATATCAGTGGAAAGGCGACCCACTTGGCTTTCATGAAGCCAGCGAGCATCCGGTCATAGCCCTCGTTGAGCCACACAAAAAACGGCTCGGTAAAATTGTAAAAGGCGTTGTGCTTCTCTCGCAGCTTCAGCATCTTCCCACTGAGCATGGGCGTCATCGTCAGAGCCACAAAGGAAGAGATGATCACAGAACCCGCCACCACGATACCAAACTCGCGGAAGAGACGCCCAGTCGTACCGGTAAGGAAAATCACCGGAAGGAATACCGCTGCCAAGGCTACAGTGGTCGCGATTACTGCGAAGAAAATCTCCTCTGCACCTGCCTCGGCGGCTTTCTGCGGACTTTCACCTTTTTCTATCCTGGAGTAGATATTTTCCAACACGACGATCGCGTCATCCACCACCAATCCGATGGAGAGCACGATTCCCAGTAGGGTCAGTACGTTGATGGAAAAGTCCATCAGGTACATGACAAAAAACACCCCCACCAAGGAGATCGGGATGGTCAAAACAGGAATAAAGGTCGTGCGCCAGTCTCTCAGGAAAAGGAAAATGATCGCTACCACGAGGACAAAAGCGGTGATAATGGTCTCCTGCACCTCTTCGATGGAGCTGCGGATATAGGAGGTGGAGTCAAAGGCGATCTCTATCCCCACATCCTCGGGGAGATCCTTTTCGATAAAACCCAACCTGCGGTGAAATTCATCCGCGATTTCAATGTTGTTGGACCCCGGCAGCGGCACCAGCACCACGGCCACCATCGGCACGCCGTTGCGCTTCAAGACCGTCTTTTCATTCAGCGCCGACAGCTCGGCCGTGCCGATATCCTGGAACTTGACAATGTTGTTTTGGTCTTCCTTGATGATCAGGTTGTTGAATTCCTGTGGAGAGCTGAGACGGCTCTTGGTCCGTACCGAAAGCTCAATGCTTTGTCCCTCGATCCGACCCGAGGGCAGCTCCACGTTTTCACTCTGTACCTTGCTCAGCACGTCCATGGGTGTGATCCCATAGGAGGCCATTTTCAGCGGATCCATTCTCAGGCGGATCGCATACTCCTTGTCTCCCCAGATCTGCACCCGGCTGACACCCGGGATGGTCTGGAGGCGCTCTTTGAAGACGTTGTCTGCCAGATCGGAAAGCTCCAAAAGGCTCCTCGTGTCGCTTTTCACGTTGACACCGACGATGGGCTGGGAGTCGGCATCCGCTTTGGACACGACGGGAGGCTCTGCGTCGGGGGGCAGGTTGCGCTGCGCACCGGACACCTTGTCCCTTACGTCGTTTGCGGCGGCCTCCAGGTCGGCTCCGACCTCAAACTCCACCGTGATGTTGCTCCGCCCGTCCGCACTGGTGGAAGTCAGGGACTTGATGCCCTGGATCCCGTTGATCTGCTCTTCGAGCGGCTCGGTGATCTGCGCCTCGATGACGTCGGCATTTGCCCCCACATAAGTGGTGCTGACGTTGATCACGGGAGGGTCCACGCTGGGATACTCCCGGATGCCCAAAAGTGAAATCCCAATCCCACCAAACAGCAGGATGACCAGGGACATGACTATGGCCAATACCGGCCTGTTGATACTGATATGGGATAAGCTAGCCATACTTAGTTCGGTAAATTGGGTTGAATCGGCATTCCTTGCCGTACTTGCATCACACCTGTCGTGAGTATCAGATCGCCTTCGCCCAGTCCGGAGAGGACTTGCACATGGGAATCTGTCCGGGTTCCGATCTCTACTTCGCGCTGCTCAGCTTTGCCGCCCTCTCCTACCACAAAAACCTTGTAGCCGGAAAGCTCTGGGATCACCGACTCTGCCGGAACCATCAGCGCATCTTCTGTCACTTCCAAAATAAACCGGATTTTCACAAACATGCCCGGCAGGAACTTGCCGCCTTTGTTTGCGCTCTGAGCCCTGAGCTTCAGCGTCCGGGTAGCCAAGTCGATCTGCGGCTCAAAAGCATAAACCTGACCCTGTACCTCCTCCGAGGAGGATTCATTGGAAAAGAATACCGGCGAGCCCACCGTCACCTGGTTGGCGTAGCGCTCCGGGATGGAAAACTCGATTTTGATCGGATCGATATTCACCACGGAGGTGATCACGTCGTTTGGCCCGATCACACTTCCCTCACTGACCAGCCTCAAACCCAAAATCCCGTTGAAGGGTGCTCGGATTACCGTTTTGGCGAGCTGGGCCTCAACGAGTTTGATATCGGAAAGTGCCGTATTAAACTGGTTTAGCGCGATATCATACTCCTCTTGGGAGATCGCCTCCCGCGCCAGGAGCTGCTTTTGTCTATTTTCCTGGGTCTCAAACAGCCTCTGGGTGTATTGCAGCCTCTGGAGTTGCGCCTGGAGTTCGTCGTCGTTGAGATACACCAGAGGAGTGCCTTTGGTGACGTACTGGCCTTCCTTGAAGGCGATCCTCGTCACCAGCCCGGAGATCTCCGACCGCAGGGACACAGACTCGTTGGGCAGGATAGTTCCAGTCACCTGTAGCTGGTTTCTCAGGGTCTCTTTTTGCAGTTTCACCACATTGACCGGGAGGGGCTGGTTGCCTCCGCCTCCGTTGGAGGCTGCGGGACTGGAGCCTCCGTCTTCTTTGATATTCAGTCTGGGATAGAAAAATGCAATCGCGATAATCAGTACAATTCCTACAATGAGGGCAATCTTGGTCTGTTTTTTCATTTAAGGCTACAAGTCAGGTTACTTTTGGTTTTTGATAAAGGCCAGAGATAGATGGTTGAATTGGTCGGGCTGCTCCACGTTGACCACGTGGCCGCATTTTTCCAGAATTTGAAGTACTGAGTTTTTATGCTCTTTCACTAGATTTTTCACAGGTTCCAAAAACATAAGATCTTGGTCTCCCATGATGTAGAGTGTCGGTATTTTGATATCCTTCTCCTTGAAATACCTCAGCAGGGGATTGATGTCCTTGGTCAGCTTAAACCAGCGGATAAACTCCCGCTGACACAGCTTTTGGGCCTCGCGGACGAAGAGATTGCGCGACTCCGCATGCTGGCGCCGGGGCATGATGACAAAGGCAAACAGGCGATAGAGCCACATGTAGGGCATGAAGTGCTTGAAGGCATTTCCCAAAAAGACCAGCACCCTACTCTGCACGTTGAGCCGGGTGACAGCCCCAGCCATGGTGAGGGACTTGACGCGCTCGGGCTGCAGCTCGGCCAGCTGCCGCGCGATGATGGTACCCAAAGAGACACCCATAAAATGGGCTGATGGGATCTGCAGATGGTCTAGCACCTCCAGTATATCCGTGGTGACGGCTTCAAAGGTGTAGCGATCCAGCCAGAAAGCCTGCGCGGACTCAGCAGATTTGCCATGGCCCCGGAGATCGATGAGCAGTAGGTTATATTCGCTTCGGAAATCCTTCAACTGCTTGTGCCACACCGCAGATGAGCCACCCGCGCCATGGATGAAAACCACCCATTCCCTGCTTTGGGGATGTACATATTTTCTGTGATACAACATACCAGATAAGACTCCAGAAACGGACAAAAGTTTACTGGATAGCTAAAATACAGCATATTATGGGCACACAGAAATAAAAGATACTGATGGCAAATCTCCGCCATCAAAGGGAAAAAAAGGGGATGCCGATTTTGAAAATCGATTTGCGAAAGCCCTATTGTCTCAAAATGAAGCTATAGACTCCAGCCTATCGTCGTCTGGAAAATGTAATCCAGCTGCGATGCCCCTTCGGTGGGCTGATTGTCATAGTTCATCGTAGTCCCGACTTTGAAATACAGGTCAAAGGCAAACTCGTAGCGGATGTCAAACTTAAAGTCAGTTCTGAATCGCCCTTTTTCAGTCAAGCTGGGATAGCCTACCACCGTGGTCATGAGATCCAGATCCCCAATGTCAAAAATATTGTACTGGGCCCCGAGAAAGGCTTCCCCAGACTGGGTAGCGCTCTCTTCTCCTTCAAACTTTTCATTGTTGAAGTTGACTCCGGCGGAGAAGCCGAGATAGGAGCGGTTGGTGTGCACGACATAGTTACCCGCACCGATCATGTTGGAAGTTCTCAGATCGAGTAGCTGCTCGGTGTTGGACAGGATATTCAGGGAATACATCAGGTACCAGTCGTGCGGCAGGAAGTAGTTGTAGGACAAGCCCAGTTCTGTACGCTTGATGGGATCTACCTCCGCTTGGGTAGAGCGTAGGCTGTTGAAGGTAAGATTTGCCCTCCAGCGGTCAGCAAGGTAGCCGGCCGCGGTATTGAAGGTGAACTGTCTGAAGTCATTGGCTTTGGTGAGGTTTGTCCCCACGTCAAAATTGAAGGAAAGCCGGGACCAGAACGTATCGTCCAGTGCATTGAGATATACGATCTCATGACGCTCGACTTCGACGTTTTGGCCGTAGGTTTCCTCCACCTTCTTGTTCCTTTTGGCGAGGTTCAGGAGGGTTTCGGGCATTTGGGTGTCAATCTCCACGACGCTGTCGTTGAGACTGCGGATCTTTCCGTTAAACCTCCTGCCGTCGGACAGGGTGATGAGATAGTTGGTTTTGGAATAGACCCGCTTCACGTTGTCCCACTTGATCTTAAAATCCGTGTCGGAATAGTCCGTCTCGATCCCGATGATATTCCTGTCCATGCTCTTGATCTCGCCCACGATCAGGTCATTGTTGCTTAGGAGGAGGGAGTCTGTCTGCGCCTGGGCGTAAAAACCAAGCAGGAACAAGACCAAAAAAAACTGCAGCTTCTTCATATAAAACAAAGGATTGATTGGAAACAACTATGGGGACAGGCACCCCGGCCCATCCATGATACCAAAATCAAGGGTGTCCAAAAAGTCATGGCCGAGCCTGTTGATTTTACCACCCGATGAAAAATACAAAAAAAAAGCGCTTCAACCAGTGAAGCGCCTTTTCTATAGTCCAATTTCAGATCAATTGAAGATGTATCTCAGACCAAACTGCATTCTCCAAACGTCGGAAACACCGGCGGTTTTGGTGAAGGTGTCGGAGATCAGCTTGCCACCTTGGCTGAGCAGTCGGTATTGCGGCTGTCCATTGGCTCCGATCGGACCTCCTTGGGAAGAAGAAGGCACGATCAGCGGCTGAGTGGAGTTGAATGCATCTCCCACACCCCAATCTTTGTTGAGCAGGTTGCCGACATTCAGGATGTCGATTCTGAATTCAAGCGTGTTCTTCTTGCCGTTGATGTCGGTAAACAACTGCTGGGCAAAGGAAAAATCCGCGCGGTACACCATCGGTGCCAGTGCGCCACCTCTTTCGGCATATTTGCCACGGTTGGCGCTCAGGTATTTGTCCTGCTGGATGTAGGCCTCCCATGCTGCTGCCTGCTCTGCTGCGGTGAAAGTAACACCACCCGTGGTGTACTCCTGGAAGTTCATTTCGTTGGTGCTGGCATGGATGTAGATCAGGTCGTTGCTAGTACCTCCGTCGCCATTCAGGTCACCGGAGAATCTGTAGCTACCCACGCCTTGGTTCATGCCTTCCCAGAAGATAGACACGGAAGTGTTGCCAAATTTGAAGAAGTCCTTGCTGTAGGATGCCACCGCAAACACTCTGTTACCCATTGTGTTGCTGGAGAATCCAACTACCGGGTTGTTTGGATCGCCTGCGATAGGGTTGTTAAACCAAGTACCTGCTGCGATGGATCCTGGATCCACGGTGTTTTTGGACTGGCCATAGCTATAGGCTCCTTTCAGGTAAAGCCCGTTTGCGAAAGGTTTTTCCAAGGAAACGGAAGCTACCCATGAGTTGCCTACGGCCTGGTTAGACAGGGTTACCGCATTAGGGATGTTAGAGTTGATTCTGTTGCCAGTCCATCTTGGACGGTCGTCATTTCCGGAGAAGGAAGACTGGTTAGCAGGAAGGTTGGCATTGTAGTATGCAATTCCATTCACGTCGGCACTGTAGATGAATTCACCTGTAGCCACCAGTCCGCCTGGAAGCTGCTGGTCGATCGCAACATTGGATCTCCACACCTGAGGGAATTTGAAGCTAGACTCGATCAAAGCCAATTCGTAGGAAGATGCTGGCGCACCGGTCACGGTAGTAGGCTTGTAGTTGTCCGGGTTCGGGTTGAACGGTCTGGTCAGCGTGTTATCCTGCTGCTCAAAACCGGTCAAAATACCGTTGTTACCCACTTGGTTGGACACCCATACGTAAGCTGGGCGGCCAGTGAAGATACCCGTACCACCTCTTACTTGGGTTTTGAGATCGTTGAACACATCCCAGTTAAAGCCTACTCTCGGAGACCAAAGGATGTTGGCACCCGGCAATTCGTCCGTTCTGAATTTTACGGTCTCGCCTGCTGGATTTCTGAAGTTCATGGCCTCCACGTCGGTATTTCTCAGGGCAGTCTCGCCAAAGAAAGGAACGTCGATTCTCAGGCCCACGGTAGCCTTGAAGTTAGGCGTCACCTGGATTTCATCCTGTCCGTAGATACCGGCGTAGTTCACTTTCAGCATCTGTACCGGCTTTTCTGAGCCCGGGATGTTGTTCCATCTTACCTGGAATCTTCTCAAGTTCACGCCGGATGGCACGGTATTGCCGTTTGCCAGGAAATTGTTGGCATCTTTGTAGAAGTCTTCCAGAGAGTTGTACACATAGGCAGACTGGGAACCTGGGAAGAAGACGTTTTCAGATTCGTAGTTTTCGTAGCTGAAACCCGCAGTGATGGTGTGGTTGCCCTTGAAGATCTGAACGTTGTCCTGGATCTGGAAAGTCTTATATCTCAGCTCGTTGTTTGGAGTGAAAGGCTCGAAACCAAACGAAGTGTAGGTAGCGCCATCCTTCAGGATATCTACCATTGGGAAAAACTCCCCTTTGTAGCCACGGCTTTCGTCCTGATAGGTGTAGCCCACGATCAGGTTGTTGGTCATGTTGTCCTTGATTCGTGTGTTCAATTCAGCTACTACCGAGCGGATATTCTCCAGGATGCTGTAGTTCGAGTTTTGGAAGTTCAGCGCCTGAGGTCTCAGGTTTCTGCTTCCGAAGCCCAGAGAGGAGGAGTTGGACATCAACACATCGGTGGAGGAATCCAGCTGGTTGTATCTCAAGCTCAGCTTGTTTTTGTCGTTGATATTGTAGTCCAACTTCACCAGGAACTTGGTGCCCAGCGTCTCGTTGTCATAGCCTTGGTAAGGCCCAGTCTCATAGCCAAAATTGTCACGCAGGAATCCGCTCAGCTGGTTCAGGTCAGAAGCCAGTACGCGGGTGACGTTTCCTTCGATAGGATCGTTGCCGTTGTTGGCCACCCAGGTGGTACCAGGTCTAGCCTCGGTCTCGTCCTCAAAGGAGGCAAAGAAGAAGAGTTTATCCTTGATAATCGGCCCGCCCAGTCTGAAACCGATCTGGTTGTAGGTGAAGTCGCCAGGGTTGAAGGTATTCTCACCGGCTTTGGTGCCCACGTTGTTGTTGTTTCTGAAGAAGTAGTAGGCAGAGCCCGAAAACTCATTGGTCCCGGAGCGGGTCACCGTGTTCACACCAGCACCGGTGAAGTTACCTTGTCTTACGTCATAGGGAGCGACGTTCACAGAGATCTGCTCGATCGCGTCCAAAGAAATGGGAGACACGCCCGTTCTCCCGCCTGGGTTGCTTCCGCTTCCCAATCCGAAGGAGTTGTTGAAGTAGGAGCCATCCACGGTGATGTTGTTCAGCCTGGAGTCCTGACCTGCAAAAGACTGGCCGTTGGACTGGGGAGTCAGACGGGTGAAGTCGTTGATGTTTCGGGAGATGGTAGGCAGCTTGGTCAGCGCGCGGTTGTCGATGGAAGTGCTCGCGCCGGTTCTCTCATTGGAGAAGATGTTGTTTTGGCTGGCGGTCACGAGGACCTCAGAGAGTTGTTGTCCATCTTCTACCAAGATTACGTTGACGTTGGAAAACACGCCAAGGGAAAGGACGATGCCTTCCACGTCCTGCGTGGCAAATCCTATAAAGGAAACGGAAAGTCTGTAAGGACCACCGACACGCATGCCGGGGATGGAGTATTTACCGTCAAGATTGGAAACCGCCCCGTAGCGGGTACCTGACGGAAGGTGCGTGGCGACCACGTTCGCTCCCGGGAGCGGCTCGCCGTTTGCTTCGGTCACTACCCCAGAGATACCGGAGGTAGTCACGCCCTGAGACAACGCCATCCCGGTGCTGAGCACGAGGAGCACGATTGCCATCAAGTTTTTCAGTAAATTTTGCCTCATAATTTTTTGGTTTGGTAAAGTTGGTTTTGATAGAAAATCCCTGCAAAGGTAAGTTTGGCCCCCAGCAAATACGGGTAGTAAACATTAAGTTTTGCCATCCAAATTTCACATTTTTTAACGAAAGCTTAACACCCCCTGCATAACAATTTTTATGTTTTTTTGAGTAAAAGCTCGGAAGTTTTGAAGGAGTTTTAAAAATATCTGCCCAAAAATCCCAAAAACTTAAGCTTTCACGAACCGCATTGTTACAAAAGACCCAATTTCCGAATCCAAACACCCCAAGCCTCGATCCTTTCGAGCACAGTAATTTCCTCTATATTTAGCTTCAAAAACCGAATATTATTCCTTTGAAAGATAAAAACATTGTTTGGCTCTATTTGTTTCTCGCAGCCACTTTGGCTGACATGGCCTTCCTCATCGAGGGAAATTCCGGCCTGAGATATTACTCCAAGCCGCTGATCCTTTTGGGCTTGATTGCCTACTTCTACCGCATCACTCGGCCCATTGCCTCCACACTGCTGACCAAATCCATCCTGGGTGCCTTGGTGTTTTCCTGGATCGGCGACATCCTGCTGCTTTGGCCACAGCTCTTCGTGTACGGCCTGGGAGCCTTTCTGATGGCACACGTCTGCTACATCATCGGCTTTCGCATCGCCCAGCAAAGCCCCGGCAGACTGGAGCACGTGAACTTTATCAAATCCTTCTTCTTCAACCTGCCGATCTACCTCGCCGCCGCTCTGGTCTACTACCTGATCCATTCCAACCTGGGCAACCTGAGAATTCCCGTGATTGCATACATTGTCGTCATTGTGGCCATGGTCGCCACGGCTCGGGAAAGGTTCAAAAAATGCAACCCGGCCTCCTTTTGGCAGGTTTTCCTCGGCGCGTCCCTGTTTTTTGTCTCCGACGGAGCCATCGCCATCAGCAGGTTTTTCGCGGATTTCCCCGAATCAGGCATCGTCATCATGGGCACCTATGCCATCGCCCAGCTGCTCATCGTGATGGGCATACGCTCCTATCTGATCAATCCCCGATAAAAAATCAGCGCGGAAAAAGAATTGAGCTTTCCGCGCGAGTGGGCAAAACCAAAAAAAAAGGGGCCGAAGCCCCTTTTTTATTTCTGCTCCAGGCTCACCCGGATCGAAAGTTCCTTGAGTTGCTCGTCGGCAATGGTACTCGGCGAGTCGATCATCACGTCGCGTCCAGAGTTGTTCTTTGGGAAAGCGATGTAGTCGCGGATAGAGTCAGATCCCCCGAAGATGGCGCACAGCCGGTCAAAGCCAAAGGCAATCCCTCCGTGCGGCGGCGCTCCGTATTCGAAAGCCTCCATCAGGAATCCGAATTGTTTTTGTGCCTCCTCGTCGCTGAAGCCCAAATGGGTGAACATCAGCTGCTGCGTGGCGCGGTCGTGGATACGGATCGAGCCGCCTCCGACTTCCACGCCATTGATCACTAGGTCATAGGCATTGGCGCGCACGGCTCCCGGGTCGGTCTCCAGCAGAGGAATGTCCTCGCGCTTGGGAGAAGTGAAAGGATGGTGCATCGCGTGGTAGCGCTTGGTCTCCTCATCCCACTCCAGCAGCGGGAAGTCCACCACCCACAGCGGCTTGAACTTGGTACGGTCGCGCAGTCCCAGGTCCTCGCCCATTCTCAGTCTCAGCTCCGACAGTTGCTTGCGGACAGCCTTGGCATCCCCGCTCAGCACGAGCATCAGGTCACCCGGCTCTGCCCCGAAGGCATCCGCCCAAGCTTGGAGATCTTCCACTTCATAAAACTTGTCTACGCTGGATTTTAAGTTACCGTCAGCAGTGTATCTCGCATAAACCAATCCTTTGGCTCCGATCTGCGGACGCTTCACCCACTCGGTGAGCTCGTCGATCTGCTTTCTGGTGTATTCGGCAGCGCCTTTGGCACAGATGCCGACGACCAGCTCCGCATTGTCAAAAATGCCGAAGCCTTTTCCTTTGGCCACCTCATTGAGCTCGACAAACTTCATGTCGAAGCGCAAGTCCGGCTTGTCATTGCCATAGTATTTCATTGCGTCGGCAAAAGTCATGTGCTCGACATAGCCGAGATCAATGCCTTTCACGGAGGAAAAGAGGTGCTTCACCAATCCCTCGAACGTATTCAGGATGTCTTCCTGGTTCACAAAGGCCATCTCGCAGTCGATCTGTGTAAACTCCGGCTGGCGGTCAGCCCGCAAGTCCTCGTCGCGGAAGCACTTTACTATCTGAAAGTATCTGTCAAATCCACTCACCATCAGCAGCTGCTTGAAGGTCTGCGGTGACTGGGGCAAGGCGTAGAATTCACCTGGGTTTGTGCGGCTGGGCACGACAAAATCCCTTGCACCTTCCGGTGTAGATTTGATCAGGACAGGCGTCTCCACTTCGATGAAGTTTTGACCGTCCATGAATTTGCGGGTTTCCTGCATCATCCGGTGGCGCAGCTGAAGCTTCTCTCTGACCACGTTTCTTCTCAGGTCGAGGTAGCGATACTTCATGCGCAGCTCGTCACCACCGTCGGTCTCGTCTTCGATGATAAAGGGGGGGATCTTAGCCGCATTCAGGACTTCCAGCTGGGAAACCTTGATCTCGATGGATCCGGTGGGCATTTTGTCGTTTTTGGCGGTACGCTCGATGACCGTTCCGCTGGCGGAGACCACAAACTCGCGACCCAGGTCAGCGGCCTTTTCCAGCAAGGCCTTGTCCGTGGATCCTTCTTCAAAAATCAGCTGAGTCACCCCATACCTGTCGCGAAGATCCACCCAGATCAACCCACCTTTGTTGCGGACGCGCTGAACCCAGCCCGCGAGGGTCACTTCCTGATTTACATGGTCGAGGCGCAGTTCGCCGCAAGTATGAGTTCTCAACATTTTGATTCCTTGATTTTTTGGGATGTCAAAGATAAATAATTGATCCAGAGATCAGCATTTCCTTTTGAAAGATTCGCAACAAAAGCAAGATTTGACCTTAGAAAAAGGCTGATTTTCCGATAAATTTTAAAAAGTTAAAAATCAAGGAATTTTGATTTCAGGGCATTTACTGCAACATTGCGGCACGAAAATTGGCGCTGCTAACGTATTCCGCATCAATTCGTTTGGAAAATCCCGCCAATTTGTCTTGATTGGATATCAATTTCTCTGTTACGCCTTATAAATCAGCGATTAATGAACAACAAATGGATAGGCATTGCCGCTCTCGCCCTCACCCTCGGAGCCGGTGCCATTTTCCAAATCAGTAAAGAAAGCCAGTCCGAGCAGCCAGACCCACTGGCCATCGCAGCAGACAGCGCCGCACTCCAAAAAGAGAAGGAAGTCTTCCTCTACGGCATCAACGTCACCGGACTCAACATCGTGGAAGGTACAGTCAGCAAAAACCAAACCCTGGCATCCATCCTTTCCCCCTTCAATGTCCCCTACCAAATCATCGACGAGATCGCCAAAAAATCCAAGGCTGTCTTTGACGTGAGGGGCATCGCGGCCAACAAAAAATTCACGATCATCTCTCCCTCGGCTTCCGAACAAGCCCAGTTTTTCATCTACGAACCCAACCCTGCCGAGTACGTGGTCTTCAACCTCGACTCCATGGATATCTACAAGGCCGAAAAGCCCGCTGAGTATCGCACCCGGGAGATAGGTGGCACCATCGAAAACTCCCTCTATGTGGACATGGACAAAAAGGAGGTCTCCATAGCGGTGATCAACAAGTTTGCCGACCTCTTTGGCTGGTCGGTGGATTTCCAAGCTTTGCAAAAAGGCGACGAGTTCAAGGTCGTGTATGAGGAAAAGATCGTCGATGGAAATGTCGTAGGCGTCTCCGGCATACAGTTGGCCTATTTCCAGCACAATGGCAAGCCCTATCACGCCATTCCTTTCGAGCAAAACGGAGAGACCAACTTCTTTGACCAGGAAGGCAACTCCCTAAAGAAAGCTTTCCTCAGAGATCCGCTGGAATATACCCGCATCAGCTCCAGGTACAACCTGAAGCGATTCCACCCGGTACAGAAAAGATACAAGCCGCACCTCGGCACCGACTACGCCGCACGCACCGGTACCGAGATCCGCTCCGTGGGCGACGGCACGGTGGTCGAGGCCAAATACACCTCTGCCAACGGCAACTACGTCAAGATCAAACACAACGGCACCTACACCACCCAATACCTGCACATGTCCAAAATCGGCAAGGGTATCAAGGCAGGCGCACGAGTCTCGCAAGGTCAGGTGATCGGCTACGTAGGCAGCACTGGCCTGGCTACCGGTCCGCATCTGTGCTTCAGATTTTGGAAAAACGGCAAGCAGGAAGACTGGCTGGCCGAAGACATCCCCCCTTCCGAGCCGATCTCCAAAGCCAATCTGGCCGCTTTTGAATCCAAGAAAATGGAGTCCATGAGCCAGCTGGCTTCTATCCCGCTCAACGGGGAAAAGCGCCTGCTGGCGACACTCTCCGATTCGCTGGCAGTACAAGGACTCTAAGGAAACCAGCACGAAATTTCAGGAATGGATTTGATCCGGTAACTTTGGGGTCAAATCCATTTTCTTTTTTCTATGAGTGAGGATTCATCGATTCGGATCAACAAGTACCTCAGCGAGGTGGGCTTTTGCTCCCGAAGGGCTGCGGATCAGCTGCTGGAGCAAAACAGGATCACCATCAACGGCAAACTTCCCGAGCTCGGCACCAAGGTCTTTCCCAAAGACGAAGTCCGCGTGGACGGTAAGCTCATCGGCAAACCCAAAAAAGTCCATACCTACATTGCCTTCAACAAGCCCGTCGGCATTGTCTCCACCACAGACGTCAAGGGCGAAAAAAACAACATCATCGACTACATCGGTCACCCAGAGCGGATCTTTCCCATCGGGCGGCTGGACAAGGACAGCGAAGGCCTCATCCTCCTGACCAGCGAGGGCGACATCGTCAACAAGATCCTCCGCTCCAAAAACAACCACGAAAAGGAATACATCGTCACGGTGGATCGGCCCATCGACGCCAGCTTCGCGCGAAAGATGTCTTCCGGCATCCCCATCCTCGGCACGGTGACCGACCCCTGCAAGGTGGAGCTGATCACCAAGTTCAAGTTTAGGATCATCCTCACCCAGGGACTCAATCGACAGATCCGTCGCATGTGTGAATTCCTCGGCTATACCGTCAAGCAGCTGAAGCGCATCCGCATCATGAACATCCACTTGGATCTGCCCGTGGGAAAGTGGCGGGACCTCACGGAAAAAGAGATGAGAGAGCTGAACGAACTGATCGCCGACAGCTCCAAGACTTTCGACTGAAAAGGCTGCGCTCAGTCTTTTTGGTACACCCGGACATAATCCACCCGGTATTCCTTCGGAAACGAAGTCCCGGCCGGATCGCCTCCGTTGCCGCCGATGGCTAGGTTCAGCAGGAGATAGTGGGGATGGCGAAAAGGGTTGAAGCCATCCGGATTGGTGGTCTGCGAAAGGTCGATCTCGTTGAGCAGCCGGTCATCTAGAAAAAGCCGGATGAAATCCTCGTCCCATTCCATTCTCCAGAGGTGGAACTTGGACGGCCAGTCGGAGTCCATCTCCAAAAAACCCGAAAAA
Organism: Algoriphagus oliviformis; assembly: GCF_017254915.1. GTDB lineage: Bacteria > Bacteroidota > Bacteroidia > Cytophagales > Cyclobacteriaceae > Algoriphagus > Algoriphagus oliviformis. The sequence continues at coordinate 299,698 of NZ_JAFKCT010000001.1, forward strand.
GGAATCTTGGCCTCATCCCACTTGGCTCGCCACTGCCCTTCGTCGGCCCAGGCGGCATTGGCGAGGATCGTCGCCTCGTTTTTCACCCGATAAAACTCCATAATATCGATCTCCCCGTTGGCAGGCCAGGGATTTTTCACCCCCAAGGTCCAGATCGCTGGCCACATCCCCAGCGCCGTATCGATCTTGGCCCGTACTTCTACGACTCCGTATTGAAATTCAAACTTCCCCCGGGTATGGATGCTCGAGGAAGTGTACTCAGCATATTCCCTGGACTTTCTCCAGTCCTCCTGCCCTGACTCAAATCCCGGATTCGGCACCTTTTCCCGTCGTCCCGTGATGACGAGCTGTCCTTCTTTCACGCGGGCGTTGGCTTCCTGATACCATTGCAGCTCCCGGTTTCTGACAAAGCCCTTTTCAAAACCCCATTTGGTCGCGTCCACCTTTCCGTCTCCGTCAAACTCCTCCTGCCACACCAGGCGATAGCCGGTATCCTTGGGGTCAAATTGCTTTTGGGAAAGGGCTGCATGACCCAAACCGATCATACACACCAAAAGGAAGTATTTCATAGGTCAAAAAGTACGAAAAGAAATCCATCGGCTCCGGACTTGGGAAGAAAGAAGTCTCCTGTCGCCGCTCTTTCTTATATTGGATCGCATATTTCCCAAAAAACGCCCTGCATGGATACCGACACGCTGCCACAAACTGACTTCCGACAGATCTTCCAAGCCCAAAGGCAGACGGCGGAGGCATGGCGCCGCTCTACCACGGAAGAACGGATCGATCGCCTAGTCAAAATCGGGGACTGGATACGGAGTAACCAAAAGACGATCCGTGAGGCACTTTGGCAGGATTTCAAAAAACCTGAGGTCGAAAGCGACCTCTCCGAGATCTTTCCCGTGACCTCGGAGATCAACCACGCCAAGAAGAATCTGAAATCCTGGATGAAGCCGTCCAAAGCATCGATGCCGATGCCAATGTTTGGCACCAGCAGCCATATCCAATACGAACCCAAAGGCTGCTCCCTGATCATCGCACCATGGAACTATCCTTTTAACCTGACCATAGGCCCACTGGTGTCCGCGCTTGCCGCTGGCTGCACAGCCATCATCAAGCCTTCCGAGCTGACCCCAAACACCTCGGCCCTGATCGCCAAGATGGTGGAGGAGCTCTTTACCCCCGAGGAAGTGACCGTCTGCCTGGGTGGCGCGGAGGTATCCCAAGCGCTGCTTTCCCTTCCTTTTGACCACATTTTCTTTACCGGCAGTCCCAAGATTGGAAAGATCGTCATGGCGGCGGCTGCAAAGCACCTCACCTCGGTGACCTTGGAGCTCGGCGGCAAATCGCCCACGATCGTCACCCAGTCCGCGGACATTCCCGACGCAGCCAAAAAAATCGCCTTTGGCAAATTCGTGAACGCAGGCCAGACCTGCATCGCCCCAGACTATATCTTGGTTCACGAAAGCAGAAAGAAGGAGCTCGTCGCCGAATTGACCATCGCCATCCGGGACATGTATGACCCGAAGCACCAGGGAATAGAAAAGTCCCCCGACCTGGCACGCATCATCGATTCCAGACACTTTGGGCGGCTCAGCGGCTACCTGCGGGAGGCCCTTGACCAAGGCGCAAAACTGGAGTTTGGCGGCGGAATCGTCGAAGGGGACTTGTACATCGAGCCCACCCTCCTGAGCCAAACCTCCGAAGACATGGCCATCTCCCAGGAGGAGATCTTCGGCCCCCTGCTTCCCATACTCGGCTACCAGACACTGCAAGAAGCGATCGACTACGTCAACCAAAAGCCCAAGCCTCTGGCGCTCTATGTCTTTGGCTCAGGTACGGAAAGCGCCGAAGTCCTGGAAAAGACCAGCTCCGGAAACGCCGTCGTCAATGATTGTGTGCTTCACTTCATGCACCACAATCTTCCTTTTGGAGGCATAGGCAACAGTGGCTTGGGAAAGTCGCACGGGGAGTTTGGCTTTCTGGCCTTCAGCAACGAAAAAGGAGTCCTCAAGCAGCGGGTGGGATTCAACAACGTCACCCTCCTGCGACCTCCCTACGGCGTGAAAGCCAAAAAAATCATCGCATCACTAATCAAATGGTTTTGACATGAAAAAATACTTTGACCGATACTTTTTACTTCTCTCGGCCGTGGTCTTTTTCTCCTGCGACGAGGATCAGGTCTCGGGAGTGCTGCCACCGGCCGAGCTGCTCGACGAGGCCTATGGCAGCCACGCACAGCAAAAAATGGATATTTTCCTCCCAGGAGGACGCAGCCAAAGCGACACGCCGCTGCTGGTCTATATCCACGGTGGGGCTTGGATAGATGGTGACAAAAGCGAGGTATTGCAGGTGAAGCCATTTCTGGAAAGCGAGTTTGCAGGCTATGCGCTCATTTCGCTAAACTACCGCCTCTTCGACTTCACCACAGGCAGCAACGGCATTGCGACGCAGGAGCAGGACATCATCTCGGCCTTTGACTACATCGAGGCGCACCTCGGGGAATGGAACCTCTCTGACGACATCGTCATCGCCGGAGCCAGCGCGGGTGGGCACCTAGCGCTGCTGCACGCCTATAAAAACAACAGTTCGGACCTGAAAGCCGCCGTGGCTTTTTTCCCTCCTACCGATTTGACGGCACTGTATGGTAACAACACGCTGACTGCCTCGACGCTCAGTTTGCTGATGGGCGGCTCGCCCGAGTCTGCCGCCTCCGCCTATGCCGCCCTCAGTCCTATCAGCCATGTGGACCGACTGGATGTGCCGACGATCCTGTTCCATGGTGACCAAGACGCCGTCGTGCCCATTTCGCAAAGTGCGCTTCTGGAAGCAAAACTGCAGTCCGAAAACGTGCGGCATGAGTTCACCACGGTGCCAAGCCAGGGTCACGGCTTTACGGCGGATACCTACGCACAGCTCCTCCGCCAGGCCAGGGTTTTCATCGGCGAGTTCTAAAAAGAAAAAACCCCGGAAATCCGGGGTTACCAATACGTTTCAGACTTTCTGTAGTCCCGTAGAATGGGCCATCGCCTTGATGGCTTTCACTACTTTGTCGGAAGGCTGCAGGCGAACCTGGTCAAGTTGCTCTATCGTGCTCAGCATCTCCACGTATTCTTGCATCAGCGAGTCGTCGCTTTGCAAGGCTTGCATCAAGAGTTCTTGTTCTGCTTCCGGCATTTCCCGGTAGATATATCGTACCAGGTCATTTGGGGTAAATGGTTTTGTCATAGGCAAAATTTATTTTCTTCATTTTCTTCCTCAGATGGATCAGTGCGTAGCGCATCCTGCCCAGGGCAGTGTTGATGCTGACGCCGGTCTGGTCGGCTATCTCCTGAAAGCTCAGATCGAGGTAGTGCCGCATCACCAGCACTTCTTTCTGGGCCTCGGGAAGCTCTTCTATCAGTTTTTTCACCATCTCCAGCGTCTCCTCCTTCATCCTGTGATCCTCTACCGATGACTCGGCAAAGCGCAGGGAATTGAAGAGATTGGAGCCGTCTTCCATCAGAATAGTCGGGTATCGCTTGGCTTTTCGGAAGTAGTCAATGGCCAGGTTGTGCGCGATGCGCATGAGCCACGGCTGAAACTTCCCCTCCTCGCTGTAACGGTCTGAGTGGATGGTCTGCACGACTTTCACAAAGACATCCTGGAGCAAGTCCTCGGCTACATCCTGATCCTTGACGATCAGGTAGATTGTGGTAAAAACCTTGCTTTGGTAGCGGTCTACCAAAACGTCAAAGGCAGCTTCACTGCCATTTCGATACTGAGCTATCAACTCGCTGTCCTGCGGACCTATTCGCTTACTCATTTTAAGTTGGTTTATGAACAACGTAGAAGTCTAGGCCATAGTATCTGTTAAAAGTGAAAGAAATTGAATGGAAGGGGGAGCTTGGCAAAAGGAGCCAATGAAGTTCAATCTAAGTGGTTTTGTGAGTATTTGTCAAGTCGCAAGGCAAATTCAAAAGGAAATTCTGAAACCCGCTCTTTTTCAAGCTTTTCTACCGAGTCACGCGGCATTATTGCCCATTTTAGGGCCAAGGTCATGCCAAAAAATGTTAACGTCCGGGAAAAAGTAGATTCTTTTCCCACGGCGAACGGCCGGAAAAATTCCCTCCAATCCTTACCTTCGTAATCTTATCAAGTAAAAACAATTACCATGGATTTAAGCGGAAAAGTAATCAACCAACTCCCCGAAGTAGGCGGAAACTCCAAGGCCGGCAACGCCTGGAGAAAGCAGGAATACATCCTCGAGACCGGAGGACAATACCCTAAAAAGGTCTGCGTTTCGATTTGGGGTGACAAAATTGACCAGTTTGCCCTCAAAGTGGGGGAGCAGGTTACCCTGGGAGTTGACGTGGAGAGCCGCGAATACAATGGCAGATGGTACACCGAGGTCAAAGCCTTCAAAGTAGACCGCGCCAGCAATGGCAACGCAGGCAGAGGCGCCGCGATGCCGGAAGTGGACACCTTCTACTCCGAGAGCGACGAGGACAAGCTTCCATTCTGATCTGGCAACATAGGATTTCCACCTTTTTTAAACTCGATTTTTCGATGTGGGATGATTTTGACGAGGACGAGGACTGGGACGAGGAGAGTGAATTTGACCCCAAATCGCAGCGGGATCAGATTTACTCCCACCCGGTCATGAAAAAAGCGAACGAGATCGTATCGCTCACCCGTGCCTTGGTCGGCAGCCTCGACGAAGCGCGCAAGGAGCTCTATGGAGGCATGATGAAGGAGGATGCCATGGTGATGTGCACCAAGTTTTCCGCCGCCGAGGGAGTCAACGACTACATCCTCAAGATGGAGAACGCGACCATCATGAAAGTCCACGCCCGTCACCTCCACTCCATGACCTATCAGCTTGCGGTGGAGGAGACCCACGCCGAAGAGCACCTCAACCTCCTGCGGGAAGCCATAGGCGAATTCAAGACCCTTTTTGTGGACTGGGTGAAAGGCTTTGATCCCAGTGATCGCTATGATGACGGCTGGGGATTGTTTGTTTAGCCATTTTACTGATCAGGGCGGCCAAAAAAAAAGCGAGACTTACTCAGTCTCGCTTTTTACTTGTAGTTCGATTTCTTCACCAGATTCATCCAGGAATCTGTATTCCGTCACGGGCAGGGAAGAATCTCTGATCAGTTTTATCCATTTGTAATATTTGAAAAACCACTTGACCCGCTGGCTAATCAGGCCTTGGGTAAAGTAAGCGTGCAGATAGGGATGCAGCCCAATTTGTATTTTGGCCACGTTCTGAATCGTGGCAATATGATGGAGATCGTGCTCCAGCTTGTCGGCGACCAGGATCGAGGCCTGTATCTTGCCGGTACCGTTACAGGACGGGCAGGTCTCCTTGGTCACGATGTTGACCTCGGGCCTTACCCGCTGGCGGGTGATTTGCATGAGCCCAAATTTGCTCAGAGGCAATACGGTGTGCTTGGATCGGTCAGACTTCATCTCCTGCAACATCACCTCGTAGATGGCCTTTTTGTTTTCGGCCTTCTTCATGTCGATGAAGTCGACGACGATGATCCCTCCCATATCCCGGAGGCGGAGCTGTCTGGCTATCTCCCTGGCAGCGACCATGTTTGTCTTCAGTGCGGTGGATTCTTGGTCGCTTTCCTGGTTGGACTTGTTGCCGCTGTTCACGTCGATGACATGGAGGGCTTCGGTATGTTCGATGATGACATAGCCGCCCTGGGGCAAGCTTACCGTCTGTCCAAACAGGCTTTTGATTTGTTTTTCGATTCCAGCGCTTTCAAAGAGCTTGGCTTTACCGTTGTAAAGCTTGACAATTTTTTCTTTTTCAGGGGCTATTGACCTGATGTAGGATCTGATCTGATCGTAAGTGGATTCTTCTTCTACGGTGATTGCGTCGAATGATTCATTGAGCAGGTCTCTGATAAGTGAGGAGGCCATACTCATCTCTCCGATGATTTTGTCCCGGCTTTTGGCTTTCAGCAATTTTTTCATTCCCCCTTCCCAGGAATCGAGAAGGTTTCGAAGGTCTTTGTCAAGTTCCGTCACGGACTGTCCTTCGGCCACGGTTCGGATGATTACTCCGAAGTTGGCAGGTTTGATCGAATTGATGAGTCTGAGAAGCCTTTTGCGCTCTTCGTTGCTTCGGATCTTCTTGGATACGTTGACCGTATCGGAGAAGGGTACGAGCACCAGGTAGCGTCCGGGCAGAGAGAGCTCACAGGATAGTCGGGGGCCTTTGGTGGAAATGGGTTCTTTGACGACCTGGACCAGCACTTGGTTGGTCTTGGACAGCACTTTCTCGATCTTGCCGATCTTGTCTATCTCAGGCTCGTTTTCAAACCCCTTCAGCAGGTAGCTCTGGTAGTTGTTGTTGCGCACCATCTTGGTGAACTTCAACATCGAGTTGACATTCGGGCCAAGGTCCTGGTAATGGAGAAAGGCGTCTTTCTCATACCCGACGTCGATGAACGCAGCGTTGAGTCCATTGACGATCTTGCGGACCGTGCCCAGATAAATGTCACCTACCTTAAACTGGTTGTCCATCCCTTCGGAATGGAGCTCCAGCAGTTGCTTGTCTTGCAGTAGGGCAATCCGACTCCCGTTTTGAGCAGAATCGATTAACAATTCCGTACTCAAAAGTTCGTCTTGATATGATGTAAATGAACGTTTTTGTTATAGAAACGGGAAAAGAAGAAGCGGATTACTTCTTCTTGTGTCTGTTCTTTCTAAGTCTCTTCTTACGCTTGTGCGTAGCGATCTTATGTCTTTTTCTTTTCTTACCGCAAGGCATAGTTTTTAGAATTTAAGTGTGTAACAATAATTTATAGCCGGTCGAGGTAGGTCTGTACGCTCTCCAGGATCATCGGATCCTGGGTCAGTTTCTTCACTTCCTCAAACTGTGCTTTCGCTTTGTTTTTTTCGTTTGACTCGAAATAGCTCACCGCCAGGTAAAACTGCCCCTGAAGATTGGCGGGATGATACTTGACCAACTCCTCAAACCTCTCGGCGGCACGCTTGTACTGGCCGGATTGCATGGAAAGTACTCCCATATTAAACAGCCCGTCCTCATTTTGGGGATCCTCAGCGAGAATCTCCCGCATCATGGTGATGCCCTGCATAGGATTGGCCGAAGATACGTAAGTCATCGCCACTTTCGTTTTCAAATCCAGTCGGCTTGGATCTTTTTCCAAAACCTGGTTTAGGTAAGTCCGGGTTTTCTCTGCCAGCGCCTCCACTTTGGCCTTGTCCAAAGCGAAAGAGTAGGCTTCGTAAAAGGCCTTACCCGCTTCCTCAACCAACCCAAGGTTCGATGCGTTCACCATCAGTGCTTTTTCCAGCGTGTAGGCAGCGCTGTCAAACATCCCCTCTTTCTGGTAGATAGCCGCCAGAGATTTGGCGGCCGCGCTTAGCTCGGATGGGTTTTGGGTGGAGGCCAAAGTGGCCTTAAACCCATCCGCCTCGGAGCGGTTTTCGGAAGAAAGCTCATTCTCATGCATTCCGGCCACGTCGGTCGACTGCTGCGCCTGGGAGTCCTCGACCGTAGTCGTACCCGCCTCATTGTCCACGACGACCTTTGGCAAGGCATACAGCCCGGCGACGGTACAGATCCCTAAAACGATGAGAATGAGCTGTGATTTTTTCATGTCAATACACCCCAGACTTAGTCCTGAGGAGCCAATTGCTTGATTTTTTTGCTGTTTTTGATCTTTTCCACAAACACCTTGGATGGCTTGAACGCCGGAATGTAGTGTTCGTCAATCACGATAGCTGTATTCTTGGAGATATTACGCGCAATTTTCTTAGCTCTTTTCTTATTGATGAAGCTACCGAAACCTCTCACGTAGATGTTTTCTCCGTCAGACATGGAGTCTTTCACGACTTTGAAGAACGCCTCGATGGCTTGTGTAACATCGTCCTTCTGGATTCCGGTTTTGTCTGAAATCTTGGTGATTACTTCTGCTTTTGTCACAGTGTTTTTAATTTAGAAATTACGAAATAAGCTTAACAACCTATTAACCAAGTGTTTTTGGGACTGCAAATGTACGATAACCAACTCAATTAAAAAACATTATCAAAAAAATTACCTTGGTTTGCACCCGAAATATTTGATCTGAATGAATCTTAAAACCCCTGATAATCAAGCGTTTTCTTTCCATATAATTTCTTGGTACCGCTCCAACCCGAGGGATTTGCCCTGGAGAGGCACCCGAGATCCCTACAAAATCTGGCTGTCGGAAATCATCCTCCAGCAGACCCGTGTTGCCCAGGGTTTGCCTTATTATTACGCTTTTGTCGAGAGCTACCCGACGGTGAAAGACCTGGCCCTAGCCCCCGAGTCGGAAGTCCTCCGACTGTGGCAGGGACTGGGGTACTACAGCCGCGCCCGCAACCTCCACGCATGCGCCCAGTACATCTGGCATGAGCTGGGCGGGCAGTTTCCCGGCAGCTACTCCGAACTCCTCAAACTAAAAGGGGTGGGCAGCTACACCGCCGCTGCGATTTCAAGCTTCGCCTTTGGGGAGGCCCAGGCGGTCGTGGACGGCAATGTCTTCCGAGTCTTGGCCCGCTATTTTGGAATCGAGACGGACATCGCCACGGGCAAGGCCAAAAAGGAGTTTGAGGCTTTGGCAAACCAGCTCATCTCCCGAGACAACCCGGCCGAGTTTAACCAAGCCATGATGGACTTTGGGGCGCGCCAGTGCATCCCCAAAAATCCTGACTGCGCCGTCTGCCCGGTTCAGGGATCCTGCTTTGCATTCCGACACGGCCTGGTCGGACAGCTGCCCGTGAAGGTCAACAAGGTGAAGGTCAAAGAGCGGAACCTCCATTACTATGTGATCCGCTGCGGGGAGGATTGGGTCTGGAAAAAGAGAAGCGCGGGGGACATTTGGGAAGGGCTCCACGATTTTCCCAGTATGGAGCAGACCTCGGATGCCTTGGAGACGATATCCAAAGCCAAGCCCAAGCCCTATCCAAAAAAATACAGACACATTCTGTCACACCAGAAGCTCAATGCCAGTTTTTCGGAAATCGAACTTCCGGCCGAAAAACGCCCAGAGCTCAGCCAATGGTGTGAAAACGAAGGCTATCTGCTCGTCGCCGAGAAGGAAATAGAGTACCTGGCCAAACCTAAATTGATCGTGAACTTTTTGAACGATCAGGGGATTTAGGTAACTTCAATCCTATTTTTGAACCCAAACAAACAGAACTATGGCAGGAGTGAACAAAGTGATATTGGTAGGAAACCTCGGGGCAGACCCGGAGGTCAAATACCTCGAAGGAGACAAAGCCGTCGCCAGGCTCAGGCTGGCCACCACCGAATCTTACAAGGACCGCAGTGGAAACCGCATCGACCAGACCGAATGGCATGATCTGGAAATGTGGGATGGACAGGCCAAAATCGCCGAGCAATACCTCAAAAAAGGATCCCAGATCTACGTGGAGGGCAAAATCAAGACCGACACCTGGCAGGATGACCAAGGCCAAAACAGATACAGAACCAAGATCCGCGTGCTCAGCTTCACTATGCTGGGCGGCAGGCCCGAAGGTGCCGGTGGCGGCCAGTCCGCGGCAGCGCCCCAGTCCAGCCCAAGGCCCGCAGCGACCGCCAGCTCGTCCAGCCCGGGACCTGACTTGGTCATGGACGACTCAGACGACGATTTGCCATTTTGATTGATATCCGATTCCCCTGAAATTGATTTTCAGGGGAATTACTTATTTTTGCCCCAACCAGCTTTTCGCCTACATGGACGACCCCTACCCGAGTTACTACCTGATCGCGCAGATTTACGAGCCATCATTTAGTTATTTCTTTTTCAACGGACTGATCCTACTCCTCCTGTTGATAGGATCTGCCCTAGCCTCCGGGTCCGAAGTGGCATTTTTCTCCCTAAACAACGAAGAGATCTCCTCCATCCAGGAGTCGGATCCCAGGCGTGGACGCCAAGTAGCCCTGCTGCTTTCCAATCCCAAAAAGCTGCTGAGCACCATCCTCATCCTAAACAACCTGATCAACATCGGCATCGTCACGCTGACGACCTTTGTGTCTTGGACGATCTTTGGTACCAATGCCACCGCTGTCGTGGTCATCTTGATCCAGTCCGTTGGCGTCACGGTGGCCCTGGTCTTTTTTGGAGAAATAGTGCCGAAGGTCTATGCCAACCAGGCACGGATTCCTTTTGCGCTTTCGTTGGCCCCAGCGCTTTCCTTTTTCTCCTCCATCCTCAAGCCGGTGTCCTGGTTTCTAATGGCCTTCAGCAATCTGATCGAGAAGCGCGTGGAGCAGAAAGGCTATGCCCTGTCCGTCGGCGAGCTAAACCAAGCCCTGGAACTCACCACCGAGGACACTCCAGACGAGGAAAAGGAAATCCTGAGAGGTATCGTGAACTTTGGGACGCTATCCGTCAAGCAGGTCATGCGAAGCCGCATGGACATCACCGCGGTGGATGTGGAAATGGACTTCCATGAGCTGATGGACAAGATCAACAAGAGCGGCTATTCGCGGATTCCCGTCTATGAGGAAACCATCGACAACATCCTCGGGGTGCTCTACATCAAAGACCTCCTACCCCATATCGAAAAAGACGAGGACTTCCCCTGGAAGGAACTCATCCGCAAAAGCTTTTACGTCCCCGAGACCAAGAAGGCAGACGCCTTATTAAAGGACTTCCAAAAAATGCGCGTGCATATCGCCATTGTGGTGGATGAGTACGGAGGCACTTCAGGCCTGGTGACGCTGGAGGATCTGATCGAGGAAATCATCGGTGAGATCAATGACGAGTTTGACGACACAGACGATATTTTCTTCCAAGAACTGGACAACGACACCTATATCTTTGAAGGCAAGGTGTCCCTCAACGACTTCTGCAAAAAGCTCGAACTGGACTCCCAGCTCTTCGAAGAGGTGAAGGGCGAGAGCGAATCCCTGGGTGGACTCCTGCTGGAGCTCAACTCAAAACTGCCCAAAAACGGCACAAAGATCCAGTTTGGCGACTTTGAGTTTACCGTATTGGCAGTGGACACCCGAAAGATCAAGAAGGTGAAGGTCCAGTTTTTTGATAGGGAAAAGGATGGGGCAAGCCATTTTTCCGACTAAAACCTGAATTCACAATATTCTGAAAATACCGTATTTCCAAGAATATTATTTTGCTTTTCAAGAATAAGTATTCGATCCGGTCGATAGTCCAAATTTTCCTGGAATAAAAAAGATCAAAAAAAATTCTAATTTTTTTCAAAAATCCATTTTCCGATTTTTTTGTGTAATTTTTAAAAGTATTGGGCTGTTTTTTGGGTCAAAAACCGGTTTACACGGTCGATAAGACGAAAAGAATGGAATAATTCAACCATATTTCTGTTTTGCCAAAAACCTAATAAAGCCCTTCATTATCGTTAATACTTCATTTTTACAGGTACTTTATTGCCTAAATTTTAACAAAGGATTTTTTTTTTGTAATTTTTGGAAATTTTGAACCTATTAAATCAAATTAGAATGCAAGAAGGTTTGTATCGATCGGAGTTTGAGCATGACTCCTGCGGTATAGGTGCTGTGGTGGATCTGAGCAACATACCCACTCATGAGACTATCAGCGATGCCTTATACATGCTTAGCAATATGGAGCATCGCGGCGGTAGGGGATCCGATCCCAAAACCGGCGACGGTGCCGGTATTTCTATCCAGGTCCCGCACCAATTTCTCAAGGATGTGACCGCGCGCACGGAAATAGACCTGCCAGAGCCAGGCTACTACGGCGTGGGCATGACCTTTTTCCCAAAAAACAAGCAGCTCTATCAGCGCTCCAAAGAGCTTCTCAACCAGCTCATCGAGGAAATGGGCTTCAACCTGATCGGCTACCGTGTGGTACCGGTGGATGAAACCGTCCCTGGATCCGGAGCCCTGGAGGTGATGCCCAACATCGAGCAGCTGTTTGTCAGCCACAAACAGGGGCTGACCGGCATCGAGCTGGAGCGAAAGCTATACGTGCTGAGAAACTTCGCAACTTCGGAGATCAACTCCAAGGTGCCAGGTGTCAACCACTCCTTTTATTTCGCCAGCCTGAGCAGCCGCACCTTAGTATATAAGGGACAGCTGCGGACGGACCAAGTGCTGGCTTTCTACAAAGATCTCCAAAACCCAAGGATAGAATCGGCACTGGCCATCGTGCACTCCCGATTCTCTACCAATACGTTCCCCAACTGGAGACTGGCACAGCCATTCCGCTTCCTTTCCCACAACGGCGAGATCAACACCATCCGAGGCAACCTCAACAAGATGAAGTCCAAGGAGGCGCTGATGAAGTCGAAATTCTTCTCCGAAGAAGAGCTGGCGAAGCTGATGCCGATCACCAACAAGCTCAACTCCGACTCCGCAAACCTCGATGCGATGGTGGAGCTGCTCACCCTGAGCGGCCGATCCCTTCCGCATGCCATGATGATGCTGGTGCCGGAGGCTTGGCAGGACAACCAGGTGATGGATCGGGAAAGAAAAGCCTTCTACAAGTTCCACGCGTCTCTGGTAGAGCCTTGGGACGGGCCTGCGGCGCTGCTTTTCACTGACGGAAAATCCGTGGGTGCGACCCTAGACCGAAACGGTCTCCGTCCCCTGCGCTATTTCATCACCCGCGACAATAGACTGATCCTCTCCTCCGAAGCGGGCGCCCTTCCTATCCGTGAAGCCACCATCACCGAAAAGGGACGTATCAGCCCCGGCAAGATGATGTGGGCCGACCTGGAAAAAGGCCGAGTGCTCTTTGACGAGGAAGTGAAAGGTGAAATCTGCAGCCGTCAACCTTACGAAAAATGGGTCAACGAGCACAGAACCAAGCTCCGATTCGTCCCGGATCCCGAAGAGCTGACGCATCCTTATTCCACAGAAAACATCAAGAAATGCCAGACGGTCTTCGGTTACACTTCCGAAGAACTGAAGGTAATCTTGGCTCCCATGGGCGACACCGGCTATGAGGCCGTAGGGTCAATGGGCGCCGATACGCCGCTGGCTGTACTTTCCAAGCAAAGCCAGCATATCGCCAACTACTTCAAGCAGCTTTTCGCCCAGGTAAGTAACCCACCGATCGACCCGATCAGGGAGCGTCTGGTGATGTCGCTTTTCACCAGAATCGGTGAAGGCCACAACATCCTGGAGGAAAGCCCGCAGCATACCAAGCAGATCCACATTTCCCAGCCTGTCCTTCTCAACGAAGACCTGGACAAGGTGACCCGAATGGAGCACCTGGGCTACAGAGCCACGAAGCTCTACGGGCTTTTTGTGGCTGACCACAAGCCGGGAAGACTGCTGGAAGCGCTGGACAAGCTGTGCCAAGAAGCAGAAGATGCCATCCATGAGGGCAAGAATGTCCTCATCCTATCTGACCGAAACAGCACGGAGGAATTGGCTCCAATCCCATCCCTGCTCGCCATCGGTGCTGTACACCAGCACTTGGTCAAAAAGAAAATCAGGACCCGCGCCGGCCTGGTGTTGGAATCTGCCGATATCCGAGAGGTGCACCACTTCGCCACCGCGATCGGATACGGTGTATCCGCGATCAACCCTTATCTGGCGCTGGAGTCACTGGTGGACATGTTCGAGAAGGGCCAGCTGGCGAAAGTCAAAGACAAAAAGACGCTGTTCTCCAACTACCAAGACGCCGTCGGCAAAGGCCTTCTGAAGGTGCTTTCCAAAATGGGAATCTCCACACTCCAGTCTTATCAGGGTGCCCAGATATTTGAGGCGCTTGGACTCGGACCGGATGTGATCGACCGATGCTTCAAGGGCACCATCTCCCGTATCAGCGGGGTGTCTTTTGACGAGCTCGCCGAGGAAGTCCTCGCCCGCAACCACGCTGCCTACGAAGCCAACTCTTCCGTACTCGAGACAGGCGGCATCTATCAGTGGAAAAGAAGGGGTGAAAAGCACATGTTCAACCCAGAAACCATCCACCTGCTTCAGAAATCGACCCGCTTGGATGACTATGCACTTTATAAAAAGTTTGCCGCCAAGATCAACGAGCAGACCAAAGATGCGCTGACTCTCCGCGGGCTCTTTGAATTCAAAAAACGAATCAGCGTGCCTATCGACGAGGTAGAGCCCGCAGAGAATATCCTCAAGCGTTTTGCCACTGGAGCTATGTCCTTTGGCTCTATCTCCCACGAAGCCCACAGCACCTTGGCCATTGCCATGAACCGCATCGGGGCAAAAAGCAACTCCGGCGAGGGTGGAGAGGACGAGATCCGCTTTGACAAAAAATCCAACGGCGACTGGGAACGCTCCGCCATCAAGCAGGTCGCTTCCGGGCGATTTGGCGTCACCAGTCACTACCTGACCAATGCCGCCGAGCTCCAGATCAAAATGGCGCAAGGTGCCAAGCCAGGAGAAGGCGGGCAGCTGCCAGGCCATAAAGTAGACGACTGGATCGGACGGGTGAGACATTCTACTCCGGGAGTGGGCTTGATTTCCCCTCCACCCCACCACGACATCTATTCCATTGAGGATTTGGCGCAGCTGATCTACGATCTGAAAAACGCAAATCGAAAAGCAAGAATCAATGTCAAGCTGGTGTCGCAGGCAGGTGTAGGCACCGTGGCCGCAGGCGTGGCCAAAGCTTCCGCCGATGTGATCCTCATCGCAGGGGCAGACGGTGGTACCGGAGCATCGCCTTTGAGCTCCGTCCGACATGCGGGATTGCCTTGGGAGCTTGGGCTCTCCGAAGCCCACCAGACATTGGTGAAAAACAACCTCCGCAGCCGCGTCGTCCTCCAGACGGACGGCCAGCTGAGAACCGGCCGTGACCTCGCCATCGCCACCCTTTTGGGCGCTGAGGAGTGGGGCATCGCTACTGGAGCCTTGGTCGTCGAGGGCTGTATCATGATGCGTAAGTGTCACCTCAACACCTGCCCGGTAGGTATCGCTACCCAGGATCCAGAATTGAGAAAGCTCTTCACCGGCGATCCTGACCACGTGGTGAACTACTTCAAATTCCTCGTGCAGGATCTGAGGGAAATCATGGCATCCCTTGGTTTCCGTACCATCGACGAGATGGTCGGACAGAGCCAAGTGTTGCAGTCCACCGGCCACCTCAATCACTGGAAGTGGGACAAAATCGACCTTTCCCCGATCTTCCACAAAGTCGAAGTACCGGATCACGTCGGCGTGCACAAGCAGATCGACCAGGAATTTGAGCTGAAAAAAGTACTGGATCGCCAGCTGATCAAGGCTGCCACTCCGGCGCTTGAGCAGGCCATCCCAGTGACCGGAAGCTTCCAGATCAAGAGTATCGACCGCTCAGTCGGCGCGATGCTTTCCAACGAAATCTCGAAGATCTACGGTGGCATGGGCCTCCCGGAGGACACCGTCCATTTCAAATTCAACGGCTCTGCCGGCCAGACTTTCGGCGGATTCCTGGCCAAAGGTATCAACTTTGAGCTCGAAGGCGAAGCCAATGACTACTTCGGCAAAGGACTCTCCGGCGGCAAGCTGGTCATCTATCCCAGCAGAAATGCCCGCTTTGTACATGAGGAAAACATCATCATCGGCAACGTGGCCTTCTACGGGGCTACCTCCGGCGAAGCCTACATCAACGGCAAGGGCGGCGAGCGATTCTGCGTGAGAAACTCAGGCGTGAAGACGGTCGTCGAGGGCATCGGAGACCACGGCTGCGAGTACATGACCGGCGGCATGGTGATCAACCTAGGAGAAATCGGCAGAAACTTCGCTGCCGGGATGAGCGGCGGCTTTGCCTACATCCTCAAGGACTACATCACCGAGATCAACACCGAAATGGTGGACATCGACCTCTTGGAAGAAGAGGATTTTGCCACGGTGAAATCCTTCCTCAAGCGCCACGTCAAGCTGACCAACAGCCAGCTGGGACAGCGGTTCCTGGAGGATTGGGACAAGGCCAAGGAGCAGTTTATCAAGGTAATGCCTCGGGACTACAAGGCCGTATTGCAAAAAAGAGCACAAGAACAAGCTAAATCACTGGTGTAAGATGGGAGCGAAAGAAGGATTTATCCAATTTAAAAGAGAAACCCCTGTGAGCCGCGATCCAAAAGAGCGGATTGGCGACTACAGAGAAATATACGAGCCGTTTTCCGGCGAAAAACTGAACAACCAAGCCGCACGCTGCATGGACTGCGGAGTACCGTTTTGCCACAATGGCTGCCCGCTGGGCAACGTGATCCCCGAGTTCAACGACGCGGTGTACAACAAGGAATGGGGCCAAGCGATCAGCATTTTGCGCAGCACCAACAACTTCCCTGAGTTTACCGGCCGCATCTGCCCCGCTCCCTGCGAGGCCAGCTGTGTCCTCGGCATCAACAAGGATCCCGTGGCCATCGAGCTGATCGAGAAAAATATCGCCGAGAAGGCTTACGAGCTGGGGCTGATCCAAGCGAATCCTCCGGCAACCCGCACAGGCAAAAAAGTGGCGGTCGTCGGTTCGGGTCCCGCAGGCCTAGCCGCAGCCGATCAGCTGAACCAGGCAGGCCATGAAGTGACCTTGTTTGAGAAAGACGCCAAAGTAGGCGGCCTGCTGCGCTACGGCATTCCGGACTTCAAGCTGGAAAAGTGGGTCATCGACCGTCGTGTGAAGCTGATGGAGGAAGAGGGCGTGATCTTCGCCACCAATACCGAAATCGGCAGCAGCACCACTGCAGAAGAAGTCTTGAAATCTTTTGACGCCGTCGTGCTCTCCACCGGTGCCCAGCAGCCCCGAGGGTTGAACATCAAGGGCGACAAACTGAAAGGCGTTCACTTTGCGATGGAGTTTCTCGGCCAGCAAAACCGGGTAATCGGAAGCGAGATCGGCGAAAACCCTATTTCCGCCAAGGGGAAACACGTGATCGTCATCGGCGGTGGAGACACCGGCAGTGACTGTATCGGAACTTCCAACAGACATGGCGCGGCATCGATCACGCAGCTGGAGCTTTTGCCAAAGCCACCCAAGCAAAGAAACGTCCTGAATCCTTGGCCAGAGTGGCCGATGACGCTGAAGACGTCCAGCTCCCACGAGGAAGGCGCTGAGCGCATGTTCTCCATCCTCACCAAGGAATTTACCGGAAATGAAGCCGGTGAAGTGACGGGACTGACGCTGGTGGACATCGAGTGGAAAGAGAAGGGCGGCCGAATGACCTTCGAGGAAATCGCCGGTACAGAGCGGACTGTTCCTTGTGACTTGGCGTTTATCGCAATCGGCTACATGGGCCCTGCGCAAAACGGACTGTTGCAGGCCTTTGGCGCAGAGACCATGGAAAACAGCCTGCCAAAATCAAAAAATTATCAAAGCACTAATCCTAAGGTATTTTTAGCTGGGGATATGCGAAGAGGCCAATCACTGGTAGTATGGGCAATTTCTGAAGGACGAGAGACCGCTGTCAAAGTGGACGAGTACCTGATGGGCTCATCCTCCCTACCTCAGAAGGACGAGTCCTTCTTCCAGGTTGAAGAGCATATCGCGGGATAATGTCAAGGCTATCCCCTCTGGGTTTGCCCTGACGTCCAATAGTACCCTGTTTAGTTGACCCACCTGCGATACAGAAAGCCACCCATTGGGTGGCTTTCTTCGTCTAAGAGAGCCATCCTTCTATATATCAACCAAAACCTGTTCGAAGATTGATATATTTCGTTTAGAAAATTAAATTAAGGTTCCATGAAGAAGAAACGCTCAAACCACGTCATTCCCATACAAAACTCAGAGTGGGTCTTGGTGAAATCGGGGGCCGAAAAACCTTTTAGGCGGTTTAAATCAAAAACGGAAGCAATCAGTTTTGGCAATGAACTAAGCAAAACGGAGCAGAGCAGACTGTATGTACATAAGAGCGATGGGCGTATCGAAGCGAGGCATTCCTACTCCCCAGAAGACCAGCCGCTAGACAAAGAATAAAGATGGCCTCTCACCCATCTATTTTTGAAAACTCCGTATTCATCAATTGTCCATTTGACCGAGAATACAAGCCACTTCTGGACGTTCTGCTTTTCACGTTGGTCAAGTTTGGCCTTCATCCTCGTATTGCATTGGAAAACTCTGATTCCGGCCAACTGCGGATAGACAAAATCCTCGCAATGATCAAAGAGTCAAAATACAGTATCCACGATCTTTCCCGACTTCAATCCAAAGGCAAAAAAGAATTCTACCGACTTAATATGCCATTTGAGCTCGGTATCGATTTTGGATCCAGAAATTTTGACAAAAGCCTCTCCGGGAAAAAGTTCCTCGTTTTGGAAGCATCAGACTACAACTACATGAAAGCGTTGTCGGATTTTAGTGGATTCGATATTAAATCCCATGCCAATAGTCCGCAAAACCTGATAAACTCCGTTCGTTCTTGGCTCATCACCACAGGCAAATTGAGGAATTTGGACACGGGCAAAAAAATATGGTTTCAATTCAATGAGTTTAACCAAAAGATTTTTGACCTGAAATTCGGCAAGTATTTCCCAGAGTTTCCAGAAACTATCGCAACCGAAATGGCAAACGAAGAGATCGACTTAATGCCTATTCCTGAGTTGATTGAGAATATCTCCCTCTTTTTCAACCAAACGAAGAAAGCCAGTCCCAGCTAGACCGGCTTTCTTCGCTTGGTTTAGTTTTCGCTTTTTCGCCTCGGCATGTCCCCACGACGATGGACTTCGCCTCGGGGTCGGCGCTTGTCGCGCTCTTCCATCTTGATTTCTTCCCACTTGCTGCGCTGCTCCTCGGTCAGGATCGCATCGACTTTTTCCTGATGGGCTTTCATTTCCTGCATCTTGGCCTTACGCTCAGCGGCCTGCGCTTCCATTTCTGCCTGGCGCTTTTTGGCTTGGTCCAGGTTGAGAGCGAGGATTTGGTTTTTCTGCTCCTCGGATAGGTCTAGCTCGGCAGCCATTCTTTCTGTCGCCTTCTTGGCACGTTCCTCAGGATTTGGCTGGGGTCTCTTTTCCTGCTGGGCAGCAAGCTGCAAACTGGTAAATGCCATCAGCGCGGCTGCAATCATCCATTTTTTCATGTTGTTATTGGTTTTGTTTCGATGGTTAGACCCATGGAAGCAAAGCCGGTTTAACGCCCCGCGAAAAAGGGATGTTAAGGAATCTTAATCAGGAGCTCTTCTCCTCGATGAGCTCCTTGCGCTCGGAAGCCCTCACGGCCTTAGGCTTGATCAAAAGCCGCAAACTGGGATCAAAGCTCAGGTAGTTCCAAGACCAGTCCAGAAAAATGAACAGTTTGTTTTTCACCCCCAAGATGGCCATCAGGTGGACAAACAGCCAAGTCAGCCAGGCCAGCAGCCCCTGGAATTTCACAAAGGGCAAATCCACCACGGCGAGCTTTCTCCCCACTGTCGCCATGGAGCCCAGGTCTTTGTAGCGGAATGGGCTCAGGCTCTCGCCCTTTTTTATTCGGAACAGGTTTTTGGACAGGTTTTTTGCCTGCTGGATCGCGACCTGGGCGACTTGGGGATGGCCTTTGGGATAGTCACCTCCGGGCAACAGACTCTGGTCGCCCAGCACAAACACCCCCTCAGAACCTATGAGTTGATTGTACTCGTCGACCAGCATCCTTCCGTTGCCCGCATATTGACTTGCGTCAAAGCCATCGATACGGTTTGGCTTGATGCCGGCAGCCCAGAGCAGGGTTTGGGTCTCGATGGCATCTTTCCCGTCCAGGGACACGGCCTTTCCGTCGTAGTCGAGCACTTTGGTGGAGAGCAGGACCTCCACTCCCAGGTCCTCGAGATAGCGCTGGGCGTGGCTCTGGGCCTCCTCGGACATCGCACCGAGCAGTTTGGGGCCGGCCTCTATCAGTACGACTTTCATGTTTTTGAAGCTCAGCTCGGGGTAGTCTTTGGGGAAAACGTTGTTTCGTAGCTCCGCCATCGCTCCCGCCAGCTCGACGCCCGTGGGTCCACCTCCTACGATCACCATATTCATGAGCGACTTTCGCTCCTCCACGGTCGGCAGCGTGATCGCTCGCTCATAGTTGGAGATGATCTTGTTTCGGATGTACAGCGCCTCGGAAACCGTCTTCATAGGCGAAGCAAAGTATTCGATGTTTTTCGCCCCGAAGTAGTTGGTGTCCGCCCCCATGGACAAGACCAAAAAGTCGTAATCTATGTAGCCGATGTCGGTATAGAGCCTTTTGGCTGCGGTATCCACGCTTTCCGCCTCGGCCATGCGAAAACTCATGTTGGACGCTCCATGGAAGATTTTTCTCAGGGGAAAAGAAATCGCGCTCGGCTCCAGCCCCGCCGTAGCCACCTGATAGAAAAGGGGTTGAAACTGATGGTAGTTGTTTTTGTCCAACAGCACAACTTGAAAAAGGCTGTGTCGGAGGCTCATCGCGAGCTTCAATCCGGCAAAGCCTCCCCCCACGATCACTACCTTGGGCAGCTCCAGCTTGGGGAGGTTGGGAATGGGTTGATGGTTTGAGTAGTTCATTTCATCGGGGGTTTTATCTGATACGGATTCGAGGGATGTCGAAGACACTGATTTCCTTGGAAATTGCTCGGTTTGATAAAAAGGACGGAGGTTCTCCTTAGTGAAAAGATTTGTTATTTTTGCCCACCTCTAATATTCAGTATAACTATGGGAAGAGCATTTGAATTCCGAAAAGAAAGAAAGTTTAAGCGCTGGGACAAAATGTCCAAGGTATTTACCCGACTGGGCAAGGAAATCGTGATGGCGGTGAAAGCCGGCGGCCCCGATCCCACTTCCAACGCCAAACTAAGAACGGTCATTCAAAACGCCAAAGGCGCCCAGATGCCCAAAGACCGCATCGAGGCCGCCATCAAGCGCGCTTCCAACAAAGACGAAAAAGACTACGAGGAAATCGTGTATGAAGGCTATGGCCCCTTTGGCATCGCCGTCATCGTGGAAACCTCCACGGACAATACCAACCGTACCGTGGCCAACGTGCGCTCCTACTTCACGAAGGCAGGCGGATCCCTGGGCACCTCGGGCTCGGTGAGCTTCATGTTTGACCGCAAGGCGGTGTTCAGATTTGCGCAGGCCGAGCATGACCTGGACGAGCTGGAGCTGGAGCTGATCGACTATGGACTGACCGAGATCGCCGAAAACGAAGGAGAAATCTTCGCCTACACCGAATTTGAGGACTTTGGCACCATGCAGAAAGCCCTGGAAGACCGCGGCATCGAAGTGATCTCCGCAGACTTCCAGCGATTCCCCAGCACGCTGACTGAGCTCACCGAAGAGCAGGAGGAAATCATCCACAAACTCATCGACAGACTGGAAGAGGACGACGATGTCAACCAAGTCTTCACCAACATGGCCTGATCGGCGGTTACCCTTCTATGAGTTTCAAAAAAAGAGAGAATTTTCAAGCTTCAGACACACTGCTCGTCTTGGTCGGCAGCAAAAATCCTGTCAAGATCTCCTGTACCGAGGACGCCTTTACCCGAGCATTCAACAAGAGCTTTTTGGTAGACGGGATCAATGCGCCATCGGGCGTTCCCGACCAGCCCAAGGGCGACGACGAAACGCTCCTTGGCGCAAAAAACAGGGCACACAATTCCCAGCAGGTTTTTCCCGAGGCCAATTTTTGGGTAGGAATCGAGGGAGGCGTGGATGAGGATGCGTCCGGCATGTTTGCTTTTGCCTGGATCTACGTCCTGGCGAAAAACGGCAAAAACAGCCAATCCCGAACCGGCACCTTCTACCTGCCCAAGGCGGTAGCCAAGCTGGTGAAGCAGGGAGTGGAACTGGGCAAAGCGGACGATTTGGTCTTCGATCAAGAGAATTCCAAGCAGCAAGGAGGCTCTGTGGGCATTCTTACCCACGGGGTGGTAGACCGGTCGGAATACTATCGGCAGGCCATCATTTTGGCACTGATACCTTTTGTGAATGAAAATCTATTTTAAAGAAAAGCAGTTCTTCGAAAAATTACATTAATCACAGGCGAATCAAAAAAAATTTGCCACTTATTGTATTTTCAGAATAATCTTGGTTTTTTAGAGGCGCTAAGTCTGAATATCGATTTTCTTAAGCAGAAGTTGTATCAGTCACCCCGTCCCTAAATCAATCGTAAACCTCCCTCGGGAGGTTTACTTTTTTAAGTTCTCCAAAAAGTGGGTCAGGGCGACTTCCCAATCCGTATCCGCATCCCAAACTGGCCCGATATAAAGCTCATCTCGCACGATCAGCTTGATGTAGTACTTCACGACGGTCTTCATCCCCTCTTCGCCGCCAATCGGCTCAAGCCCCATACTTTCCATCAAATCGGACTGCCGGCCTTCCACTTTTACCAGAAGAAACTGTACCCGATCACGTACCAGCTCTTCGTTTGGCTTTGATTCGGTGAGCCATTCTACCTGATGTGGATAATGGTTTTCCATGATTGCTTGGATCTGGGACTTCTGCGCAGCCTGCTCCGCCAGGATTGCCTCCTGCGACTTGCCCAAGAGATCGTACCTGAAATAACTAAGCGCCCCAGTCTCTGCCGAAGATCCCTCCAGCGGAATTCCCAACTTGAACACCTCAAGGTTCAGCGGGTTTCTCGGCAAAAACTTCTGCTCCGACTGGGCTACTTCCTCGCTGCTGATCTGCGGAAACTCCGCCACGTCGATCACAAGGAGGTTTTTTGAAGTCTTGCCTCGCCCCGCCTCGGCCAGCTGTGCCCCCGCGTCCCGCCAGTCCTTGCCGCTGACACCAAAAAGCGCCGTAGTGGCAACCACCCTTCCGTCCCCGCTGAATGGACCCACGTGGATGCTCAGGCTCTCCCGTTTTCGGGTCACAAAAACGATGTTTTTCACTTGTCTCGCGGCGAAGGCTCTGGCAAAATCTGCCTGCCTCGCTTCGGAAAGCGCCACCTGCTCCAGCTCGAAGTAGGCTACGGGATCCCCGCCGGCCTCCACCAGATGAGTGTGCACACTGTCAGCCAATTGCTTCCAACCAAGTGCAGGGCGCGAACTCGGATCTGTGGAAATGAGCACGATTGATTTCCCATCCAAGAAGCTCTCCGGAAGGGCACCTTGGGCTAGTACGGTCTGGAAGGAAAGAAAAAAAAGGAGGGCGCAACTGATATATTTCATCAAATTCAGACGTAGTGAGCGTAAGCCTAGTATTTTTACGAATATACATAACGGAAAACGGATCACCAGATGCATTTCAATTTCAGCAAAACCCTCTTTTTTACCCTTGCTCTACTCACTTCCACGTTTTCATTTTCCCAAAGTATCAACTCCGAAAAGCTGCTGAAGCACATTGAATTCCTGTCCTCGGACCAACTGGCCGGGAGAAAACCCCTCAGCGAAGGCAGCATGGAGGCGCGAAAATACATCCTGGGAGAGCTCACCAGCTATGACAAGGTAGAGCCGCTGTATCCCGATTTTACCCAGACCTTTTCCTTCACCGGCCGCAATCGGGTCAAATACGAGGACACCGCCAACCTTGTCGCTTTCATCCCCGGAAGCGAGTCGAGCAAGGTGATCGTCGTCACCGCCCACTATGACCACGTAGGCATAGGCAAGCCAAACGCCGCGGGCGACTCCATATACAACGGCGCGGACGACAACGCCTCGGGCACTGCGGCTATGCTGGTACTGGCAGAGTATTTCTCCAAAAACAGGCCGATCCACAGCATGATGTTCGTAGCCTTGGACGCCGAGGAGATGGGCTTGCAGGGAGCCAAAGCCCTGGTGGCGGACTTCCCCTATCCCCTCGAGCAAATCCTGCTCAACGTCAATATGGACATGGTCGGCAGAAGCGACAAAAACGAACTCTACGCCTCCGGGACGTACTTCTATCCCGAGTTTAGAACGATTTTGGAAAAGGCATCCGCCGGATCCAGCCCGACCTTGCGATTTGGGCACGACCTGCCCGGCACCGGAAGCGACGACTGGACCAACCAATCCGACCAGGGAGCCTTTCATGCCAAAAAGGTACCCCATGTCTATTTTGGGGTAGAGGATCATGTCGACTACCACAAGCCTTCGGACGAATTCAAAAACATCCAGCCCGAATTCTACACAGGTGCGGTAAATTTGATCCTAAAGTGTATCCTGGCCTTGGACACGGAATTGAGCAAGCAGTAGACCCAATTACCCCAGTTTGTAGACATCCGCATGAAACCAAGAATTTGTTTTGGCTAAACACGATCTGATAACGCGATTTTTGATCTGGAGGCTCCGCCACATCAGCAACAAGGGATTTATCCTGATCCTCAGCGGCTTGATCGGCATTTTTTCGGGTTTGGCAGCCGTCATCCTCAAGTCACTGGTGCACAGCATCCAGGGTTTTTTGACGGACGGCTTTTACAAGGAGTACGCCAATTTCATGTATATCATCTACCCCCTGATCGGTATTTCGGCGGCTTATCTGCTGGGCCGCTATATCCTAAAAGATGTGGGGGGACACGGCATTCCCGATGTGCTGTTCAACATTTCCAAAAAGTCCAGCCTGATTCCGAGAATCAAGGTTTTTAGCCGGGTCATTACCTCCGCGTTTACTGTTGGCTTTGGAGGCTCTGTGGGATTGGAAGCCCCCATGGTGGTGACCGGCTCAGCGATCGGCTCCAATGTCGGCGTGCTGATGCACCTCAATCCCAAAAAACGGACGCTGCTAATTGGGTGCGGTGCTGCCGGGGCGATCTCGGCCATATTCGGCGCGCCCATCGGCGCGGTGATTTTTGCCATCGAGGTTATCCTGCTAGAAATCAGTACAGCCAGCTTCATCCCCCTGCTCATTGCATCCGTGATGGGCTCGGTGACATCCATGGTCTTGATCGGCGAAGAGTCGCTTTTCAATTTCCAGTTGAAAGAGTCTTTTGTCGCAAGCCATCTGCCATACTATCTCCTGCTGGGAATGGTCTGCGGAGTGGTGTCGCTCTACTTCAACAAGATGGTAAGGGGCACCGAAAAAATCCTCGACGACATCGGAGACCAATGGATGCGAACCATGTATGGTGGTGCATTGCTTGGGGTGATGGTGTTCTTTTTGCCTCCCATCTACGGGGAGGGATACAGCACACTGAATATCCTGATCGAAGGAAACCATTCCCAAATCCTGGACAACAGCATTTTCTTTTCGACCATCGAGAATCCGGCCATGATCATTGTATTCCTCGTGATGATAGTCTTGGTAAAACCTATCGCCTCTGCTGTCACGATCGGCTCGGGGGGTAGCGGAGGGATATTCGCTCCTTCCCTGTTTGTGGGCGGTATCGTCGGGTTTATCTTCTCCTACGCCAACAACATGCTGGGTTTTCATATTTCCCTGCCTACTGCACACTTTACCCTGGTTGCAATGTGCGGTTTGATGGCTGGCGTGCAGCACTCCCCCCTTTCCGCGATATTCTTGATCGCTGAGATCACGGGAGGATATGAGCTGTTCGTACCCCTGATGTTTGTATCGGCGATCGCCTACACCACCTCCGCCCACTTCGAAAAGGACAGCATCTATAAACTTCAGCTCAAAGACCAGGGAAAACTCCTGCCCGAGACCAAAGACCAGGAGCTCCTGGACACCATCAATATCTCCCACGTCATCGAGCGGGACCTGCTGCCAATCCACCCCGAAGCCCAGCTGAAAAACCTCATAGACCTGGTCAAAATTTCCAAGAGAAACATCTTTCCGGTCGTGGATGAACACCAAACCCTCCGGGGCATCATCACACTGGACGACTTCCGCGGAATCATGTTTGACCCTGAGAAACAGGAGAAAGTGCTCATCCGCCAGCTCATGCACAGTCCGCCTGAAATCCTACTGGCTACCGATAATATGCAATCCGCGATGGAAAAATTTGAAAAATCGGGCGCGTGGAATCTTCCCGTAGTGGAGAGCGGACGCTATTTGGGCTTTGTTTCGAAGTCCAGAATCTTCAATACCTACCGCAAAAGGCTCATCAGTCAGAAGCAGGATTAGGCTTCAAAAAGAATAAAATTTGGAATTGGAATTTATCCACCAAACAGGGATGTTTAAGCGCTGATTCCCTTGCTGTTAGCTAAGATTATCCACAAAATCACCTTTTCCCACTTCAATCTAACCAGTTGTTTTTCAATGATTTACGCGTATCGCGTGGATAAGTGTGGATAAATAATTGAATTTGTGGATAAATTTTTCTTGTAAAGTTTGATGCCGAAACCAGCCTCTCCGGCTGCATTTTTTATCTCCTGCTACCGCGCGATACAAGCGGCATTTTAGGAGGGACAAACCCCAGTTTTAAAATATTGTTCGGAATTCGAGGTATCCGGCAGTCATGGCCGACATCGATTTGGCCCAACGTAGGGGAGGCGAGAGGGGGAAAATCAGAATCTTTACATTTTAACAACTAGAATCCAATCCTAAATCCCGAAGCCAACAGGGGCAAGATTGTTCATCTGTCTCAAGATCCAGGCTTGTCTACCTTGAATGTAACCGGTAGGCCTTGTCGGCGTCCAGCGTCTCGGATTGGGAAGTACAGCCGCGATCATCGCCGCCTGGCTGCGGCTGAGTTTGGAGGCTGGCTTTTTGTAGTATGCCTGGGAGGCTGCTTCGATGCCATAGATGCCTTCGCCCATCTCGATGACGTTGAGATAGACCTCGACGATCCGCTCCTTTGACCAGATCAGTTCCACCAATACCGTGAAATAGGCCTCCAGTCCCTTCCTGATATAGCTGCGGCTGGGCCAAAGGAACACGTTTTTCACCGTCTGCTGGGTGATGGTGCTGGCGCCTTTGATGCGTTTCCCCTTTTTGTTGTTTTCCCAAGCCTTCTCCATGGCCTCGAAGTCAAAGCCATTGTGGTCCAAAAACTTCTGGTCTTCCGCTGCTATCACCGCTTGGGGGGCATTTTTGGATATCTCGGAGATCGGCACCCAGTCCTTGTAGAGCCGCATTTCTTTCTCTTTGTCAAAAGCCTGCTCAACTACCCGGATCACCATGAGAGGCGTGAGAGGCACGGGTACAAACCGATACACAATCACCAACCCTATCGAAAGCCCCAAAAACCAGAGACTTGTCTTCCATATCAGTCTCCAAATCCAGCGAATTATCTTCATGCCCTTTTATACCGTTGCTTTTGCCTGCACAAATTGGTAGAAAAATACCGCATTTTCATCCTCCAAGAGTCTATCCAGGTCAGTTTCCATCGCCTTTACCTCATCTGGCCTCAGCAGCCCGGACTCGATCAAGCCTGGGGCGCCGCTTTTCATGAGGATCTTCCAAAACTCCACAAAACGCCGCAGCTCCTCTGGCTGGCTTTGGTCTAGATGGAATCCACTTCGTGAAAGCTCGATCTCCCTAAACCCGGCATGGGCCAGCAGATTGCCGAGCTGGGCCCCCACGTCGGGATTTCCTCCAAAGTCGCGCTGCTGCTGGTTGTACACGCGATAGTAATGCGTGAGCGCAGGCAGCTCCGGCTCGTAATAAAAAGTGGAATTGAACACCTCCGTGAGATGGATTTTCGCCCCTGGCACGAGGTGGGCTTTGACGCGATGCATGACCACCTGCGGATCGGGAATGTGCTCCAGCGCCCAGCAAAAGAAGGCCGAGTCAAACTTTTCCCCCAAATCCAGCTCTTGGGCATCTTGGCTGACAAACCTCACCCGGTCGGAATAGGCCGCAAGGTTCTCCCTCGCCTTTGCCAGCTGTGCTTCCGAGTAGTCCACGGACGTGATCTGCAGCTCGGGAAAAAGCCCCAGAAGCACTGCGGTCTGTGCCCCCACGCCGCTTCCGACTTCCAGCAGCTTTTTGCAGCCGGAATAGTCGACGAAAGGGTAGATCAGAGGCCCCAGAAATCCCGCCTGGTCTATCAGACGCTGCTGTTCCTGGCTGTCGTAGCCGTGTAGGTAGTTGGCCATGTTTGTTTTTCCGAAAATTAAGCGGAGGATAGCCAAGAATGCAAGCGGAAGGAAAAACTAGACCAAGCTCCCGTCCAGAACCTATTGCGCAGTCCTCTTCAGGATCACCGGAGCGGTCAGCTTGGCGGCGACACTTTCCATGAAAAACTTCAGATCACCATAGCTATCGGGCTGGATCATGGGGTCCCTCACCTCAAACTTCGCAGTGATCTTCACGATCTCGCCGAGATTCTCCGTCTGGTAGGTGAATCCGATTGGAGAGCCCGGAATGGTGATCATCTCATCGGTAGGATAGTCGTCCAGCTCATAGCCTGCCGGCATGACGATATTGGCCGTGTAGGTCTCTCTAAATGAATACTCGAAATCCACCGGAAAGACACGGAAGTCCTGGGTGAAGGGATTTTTCGCGAAATCAGAAATCTGCAGCGGATTGAAGACCAACAGGTCCTGAGCTGCCGCGTCCTTCATCACGGACTGAAACTGCACACTGAAATTGTTCCTTTCCTCCAGCTGGTCAGAGACGGTGACATTCCGGATCTCGAAGGCTTCATAGCGTTCCTTAAAAAGGTCCTCCATGGGCTTGCTGCCATCGGTGAGGTTTTTCACCCGATGGGCATAGGCCAGCCCTTCATAGTAGGAATTGCGGATCGCATTGTCCATCACCAGCTCCCCTGTCTCTGCATTGAGGGAAATCGAGGAAAAAACCAGCTTGTTGGAAGCATGTCTGATATCGATGGGGATGAGCTTGCTGGCGTTTCGCTGCAGCATCAGTCCCGCGCTCACATGCTTGTCCAGATCCACGTAGCCAAATGGCGCCATGGGATCGCTCAAATCCAAAAACTGCTGCTCCCCGTCCAGGTTGGCGATGAGCAAGATCTCGTCAAACTGGTTCAAAAACGGAAAGGGAACGATCTGGCTCCGGCCGTAGCCCTTGCTTCCGATCAAGACTGGATTGCACTCGATACCGAGCGACTTGAGGATGCCCATGTAGGCGAGGATGAGCTCGCCCGGGGCGCCCTTCTTGGACTTGAGCAGCTGGGGCAGTGTCTGATTGGTATAGATCCAATCCGCCCCTTCGTTGATAAAGTTGTCCCGAACGTAGTAATAGGCTGCTTTGGCCTTATCCTTTTGCGAGCCCGCCGTCAGGTCAAGAGAAAGCATCTCCCGCTCGATCGGATTGCTACGATAGAAGCCCTTGGTAGAATAATAGTCGATGAGCTCATCGCCCAGCTTTTCCCAGTTGTGGAGAAAATCAGTCCATTGGGCCGCCCCCGAATAACCATTGCCTGACCCGGACATGTACCTGGAAAGCTGAAACTCCACCCGATCCACATAGTCCCGGTAGTTGCGCATGAAGGGCTCCTCTTTGAGACCGTAGAGATCCCGGAGTATCCAGCTGAAGTAGCCATAGTCACTCTTCCGCTCGGAGCGGGAGTAGAGATTCGCGCCTTGGCCTATGGTTTTGTATTCCAGGTGCTCGGGGATTTTGATCTGGTACTCCGAATACACCACCGGCATTGTTTTCTGAAAAGTCCACCCGTCCAGAAACTCGATGTTCTTGTCCCCCTTTTTGTAGGTATACTCCAAGATCGAACCTACCTGTGCGTTTGGAAACGAAATCCTGAATTCCTTGACACCGTCTCCGAGATCCACATCGAAGAAATCATCTTTGCCGAGCTTGGTCACGACAGGTTTTCCACCTTCCAGATGGGTGATTTGGGCTTTCATACCGGAGATGTTTTCCACATTATTGGTACCCGCATAGTATCGGATCCGGATGTCCGCCTGTTCTTTGCCTGCCTCGGACAGGATCTTGATCCGATGGAAATACTGGGTCTCCAGCGTGCCATTGTAGATTCGGGAATCTCCAAAAGAAACCAGATAGGCCGCCGCCGCTCCGGGCTCGTAGGAGATCTCGGCTAGATCAAACTCCTCTTGGCTGATCTCGCCCATCTTGGTCGACTGGGCATGGGACAAAAATGGTAAAAGCATTGCCAGGGCAAGGAAAAGCGGCTTACTCATATGCTGAACTTGTTGAAGGTGTGGGGGTATTTGCAAAAAGGATGGTACGGTCAAAGGCCGTGTTGATTTTTCTAAGAAGGTCAGTCTCTTCGGTTTTCTCCAGGTCGGCGGGGACCTTCAGGCTCAGCTCGCGTCTGATACGGAGCTTTTTGCCCTCGAGCTCCATCTCCAAAAGACCCTTGAAATATTCCTCGTCGACCACGACGCGGGGGAGCGTCCCGTCCGGCTGCCAAGCCTCCGGAAGCTCGATCTCGTACTCGTCCAGCTGCTTCAGGGACTTGTTTGCCAAATGCGAAGGCCCCAGCTTACCGAGAAAAGGACGGAGCATCACGCGCTTTGCCGTCATTTGCGAAAACTTCAGCACGACCCCGCCAAACTTCAGTCCGGTGATCGGCAGGGAATCTTGGCTGGCCACGTCGATGCTGAAATCCTGCACGATCAGGCCGGAGACGGAAGAGTTCCTGTTGAGAAAGTCGCGCTGCTGGCGCTCATCCAGATTGTTTTTGACGTATAGGATGTCGGCCGCAAAGTTCCCAAAGAACTGCTGTTCGGTGTTTATTTTGGCATTTCCCTGCGCATCGACCACCACCTGGGAAACGGAGCGGATCTCATTCCACTCCTCCGTGTCGTAGGCGGGAGTCTTGGCCAGGTAGCCTCCGTCGGGCTTGGTGACCAGCACGTGGCGGTCTCGCGTGAAATCCCCCAGGTACCCCGCCGGCAGCAGATTGGAAGTGCATTCCAGCCATATCGGCTCGGTTTCCGTGGGCACTTGCAGGATCACATGGTTAAACTGGTTGGAGGGCAGATCCACCTCGATGTCATCTGCATTGGCGCCGGCAAAGACCAGGGTGTAGTTGGAAGGAATACCCGCCGCATCCAGCATGGCCTTCATCAGGTTGGTGAGGCCCTTGCAGTCTCCGTAGGAATATTTGACCACATCAGCCGCAGTCATGGTCTGCCAGCCGCCTATGCCGAGCTGTATGCTGACATAGCGAAAGTTTTTTTGAAGGTATCCGTAGAGGATTTTTACCTTTTCGTAGGGGTCTTCCACTCCGGCCACCAGGCTGAGGATTTTTGCCTTAAAGTCCTCCGGCAGCTCATCCCGCCCCTTGTTGAGCGCATATTGCCAGACAGCCAAGCCCGACCAGCTGTCCATTTCCCCTCCATATTGATCGAGGGCAAACTTCACGGGAGCAAGCAAGACCTTGGCATCCTCATCGGAATCAAAATCCCTGGCCTGAACCGCGAGGTCCCTTTCCGTCCAGGTGATCGAGGTGTTGGCTCCCAACTCCTCTTGCTTCCGCTCCCCTCCCAGATTGAGCTCCTTGTATTTCAAGCCTAGAGCGGTGGGATAGATTACGGTGAACGTGGACTCCGTCACTTTTTGGTTGTAGTTCGGTACGGGCGACCATCTGGGAAGAAAAAAGTTCGTCTTGGATGACACTTGCGTTTTGATCTTCACCTCGATGGGAAATCTGGCTGCGGAGACTTCAAAGTACTTCAACCTGTTGTCGTCGAAAACCGTGGAGCTCGAATAGTATGCCGCGTCACCCATGTCTTTCAGGCGGGCTTTTTTGAGCGTTTTTCCGGTGTTCAGATCCGTGACCTCCAGCTCAAAGGCATCCGCGGAGTTGAGCTTGTCATAGAACAGCCGAGTAAATGCGTGGTCGAGTCCATCGGAAGAAGTCACCACAATATGGCGGTCCACCTGATGGGTGTAGGAGAAATCCGGGAGCACGGTAAGCGTCTGCGACTCTTTCAGAATGGAATAGACGGGCACTTCCTTGGCCGCCGACAAAGTATCCCCAGTCTGGGCGAGGATACTTCCCGAGACCAAAAAAATCCCAAAAAGTAATTTCAACATATGGAGTGGGTAATAAATCGGCAGCAAGATAGAAGAACCTCGCAATAAAACTAATACCGATTGTTACAAAAAGTTTATTTCATTTTTAAGCATAGGGCATCGACTCATACCTGTTTCCGCAAGCTGCCAAGGCCGATGGTCTTTTGGATTTCCAAGATAATCTCTGCTATTTTGGCTTTTTCCATTTCCCTTTTTATCATGAACCCAACGGTAATCCAGAGCTTTGAGGACTTTGAAAAATACAATGGCCAAGAGCTCGGCACCTCTGACTATTTCAAAATCAACCAGTCCCAGATCAACCTCTTTGCGGACGCGACCTACGACCACCAATGGATCCACACCGATCCCGAACGGGCCAAGTCCGAGGGAGCCTTTGGCAATACCATCGCCCATGGTTATCTGACACTGAGCATCGTACCCCACCTTTGGGATCAAATCGTACGCGTGCAAAACCTGAAAATGATGATCAACTATGGGATCGAAAGCCTGCGTTTTGCACAGGCCGTGACCGTAGACAGCGAAGTACGCCTGGTGGCCAAGCTGAAAAACGTCGCCAACCTCCGCGGCACCGTCAAGGCCGAAGTGGAGGTCAAGCTGGAGATCAAAGACCAGAAAAAACCGGCCTTCACCGGAGTCTTGGTGTTTTTGTACCATTTCCTGTAGGCCGGATTCGGCGGCTTTGTTCCAAAAAGAAGCACAAAAAAGACCTGTCGGATTAGAAACCCGACAGGTCTTTTTGCATTTGCCCCAGCTGGACTGATGGGCTGAACGTATCGGAAAAACCCCCTCCGGAAGTCCGGAGAGGCTTTCCTGTTAGTCCAATCTATTTCGTTCCTCGGAGCTGCCGCTGTTCGACTTCACACGGAAGCTTTCGCCTTTGGCAAAGTTGTACTTCAGCGTGAAGCGGATGCCCTGATTGCTTCGGTACTGGCGGAAGTTGGTGTCGATGTCGGCAAAGTCGATTTTCGCGCGGATCACCTGCGTGCGGAAAATGTCCGTCCCGTTCACAGACAGCGTCAACTTGTCCTTCAGCAGGGACTTGGTCACCCCGGCGTCCACCCAGCCGAAACCTTCGATCTCACCCTGCCCCCAGATCTGGGGGCCGAGGTAAATTCCCATGACCTCCACCTTGAAGCCTTTGGGCAAGGTGAGGTTGTGCTGGCTGCGCACCATGAACGAGGTCTGGGCATTGTCCAAGTAGTCATCTCCGATCTGTGATTTGAAGCGGTTGTAGTTCACCTGTACCATGTTGGAGCTGGTCCACCACTTACGGATGTCCACTGGGATGATGGAGCGGAAGTTGGCATTGCGTGTCTTGTCAAAATTGTCCGTGTAGGTGACGGTCGTGCGCTTCTCGTCATCCTGCACAAAGACCTGCATAAAGGCATCTTCCGTCTCGCTATAGCCGAGTGTAAACTGGTAAGCACCTTTTACCACATGATTCATCTCAAAGTTGTTGGAGTACTGCGGTTTGAGGTTTGGGTTGCCGGTCTCCGCGGTCAGCGGATCGATGTAGTAGACAAAGGGGTTGAGCAGTCGGTAGTTTGGACGAGTGATCCGACGGTTTACGTTGTAGACGATTTGGTAGTTGTCGGAGACTTTCTGCTGGAGAAAGGCACTCGGGAAGAGGTTAAAGTAATTCTGGTTGTTGACGTGGTTTAGCGTCACCGAATTGCCCTGGATATCGGAGTATTCTCCTCTCAGGCCCAGCTGATAGGACAATTTCTCAGAAAACTTGCCCTTGTAAGAAGCATAGCCCGCCAACACATTTTCGTGGTAGATGAAGCGGTTGCTGGCGTTGTTAGGCACAAAAGGCCCATCCTCCTGCGAGTCACTCATGTCGAGGTTGTTGTCGGATTTGACCCAGCTTCCTTTCAGGCCCGTCTCGATGGTGTTCCCTTTTCCCACCGGCTTCACAAAGTCCACCTTGGCAGTGAAGATATTATAATACATCTCATTCAGCGTCAGCCTCCTTGCCATGGCGGCGCTGGCTTCGTTGTCGCCCGTCCAGGTATGGTTGGTCAGCATGGACTCGCTGTTGGAGTTCATGTGGGTGTAGTCAACGTCGGTGCTGAGCTTGGTGCCCAGGGTATCCAGCTTTTTTTCGTAGTGGAAGTTGCCAAAAAGCCTCGCGCCATCTCCAGAGGCAAGGTTGTCCGCATCCAAGTAGCTCTTGTCCTCTACACCGGGATTGGTGATTTCGGTCAGGGAGACGTTGTTGTTGTTGTCGTCAAAGCTGGAAGCCTGGACGTTGATCGATAGGGATTGGGTCTCGTCCACCTCATAGTTGGCAGCCCCGTTGAAAAACAGGTTCTTGTTTTTCGTCGTGATGCGCGAATCCTGGGCAAAATTGGACACGCCATTTTCCACCTCAAAATTTCTGTTGATCTCCAGGTCGTTGAAATTTCCCCAATAGTTGTAGTTCAGGTTGGCGTTGGTGCTCCATTTGCCTTTTTTCACGTTGAGCGCCACACCCGCATTGGGAATCCATTGGCCATTGTACAGAGAGCCGAGCTGCACATTGCCAAACATGCCGTCGACGGTATTCTTTTTCAACACGATGTTGATCACCCCGGCCGAGCCCTCTGCGTCAAACCGCGCGGAGGGGTTGTTGATCACCTCGATGCTTTTGATGTTTTCGGCAGGCATAGCGCGGAGAAAATTGGCCAAGTCCGTCGCGCTCATATAGGTCAGCTTGTCATTGATCATGACGGTGACTCCAGTGCGGCCGTTTAGGTTGATGATTCCGTCCTGATCGACGTAGATGCCGGGAGAGCGTCCGATGACATCGAGTGCGTTTGAGCCCTCCGCCATCACGGTACCCTCGACGTTGACCGTGGTCTTGTCCGGCTCGATGGTGATCTCCGGCCTTGCAGCCTTCACCGTCACCTCGTCCAGACCGGTCGCTTCGTCCACGATAGCGAGGTCTCCAAAGTCTTTGATCATTCCAGGAGCAAGCTCAAACGCCTCCGAGGAATAGGTCTGGTAGCCGATAGAAGACACCACCAGTTTCACCTTGGCGGTTTTGGTGGATTCGATCAGGAAGTTTCCGTTTTCGTCAGAAACAGCCCCGTCCACTAGCCCACCATCGAGACGGATCAGGGCGACGTTGGCATAGGGAACGGCTTCTCCCGACTGGTCAAAGATTTTGCCGCTGAGTTTGGATACCTCCTTGGGGTTGGCGGCTAGATTACTTATCCCCAAAAAGTAGACAAGTAAAGCTAGAAAGGGAAAGTTGGCAGTTTTCATTGGGTAAATAGAGTTGGCTTGTTTTCGATTGTGATGCCATACGCTAAGAAAATGAAATGCCAAGGGCCAGAATCGGCCCAAATTCGCCAAAAAGAGCACATCTACGCCTGCCTCCCCAAAGGACTGTCTCAATACCGTACAGTATTTTATTCGGTTTAGGACAAAAAAATATCCCCGGAAGGATTGCTTCCGGGGATGGATATCATGAGTTGGCCCGCTCTTACTTGGCCGCAGCGTACAGCTTGCTGACCTCGTCCCAGTTGACCAAATTCCAGAAAGCGGAGATGTAGTCAGGTCTTCTGTTTTGGTAGTTCAGGTAGTAAGCATGCTCCCATACGTCCAGACCCAGGATGG
Organism: Algoriphagus oliviformis; assembly: GCF_017254915.1. Taxonomy (GTDB): domain Bacteria; phylum Bacteroidota; class Bacteroidia; order Cytophagales; family Cyclobacteriaceae; genus Algoriphagus; species Algoriphagus oliviformis. The sequence continues at coordinate 334,919 of NZ_JAFKCT010000001.1, forward strand.
GAGTTCCTGGACATTCAGCCACGTCCATCAGGGGGTTGTCCTGATTCGGGGACGAACATACGCAGAGTTCTTTTTTCGCATCGACGCATAGCCAAGCCCAGCCGGAACCAAAACGGGTAGCGCCCGCCTTGTTGAAGGCTTCTTTCAGTGCATCAAAGGAGCCAAATTTGGCATCGATCGCAGCAGCCAAGTCACCGGAAGGAGCACCGCCTCCGTTTGGAGAAAGGATAGTCCAGAAAAAGCTGTGGTTCCAGTGACCACCGCCATTGTTTCTCACCGCAGCGTTGGAACCGGCCACCTTCATCAGCTCCTCGAGGGATTTGCCCTCCAGGTCTGTGCCTGCAATTGCATTGTTGAGGTTGGTGACGTAGGCGTTGTGGTGCTTGCCATGATGGATCTCCATGGTGCGGGCATCGATATGCGGCTCCAGCGCATCAAAAGCATAAGGCAGAGCGGGAAGTGTAAAAGCCATTTTAAAGAAATTTTGAGTTAAACATTAGTTTCAAATGAGTCCGTAAACTACGATTTGTCAACCAGTCTTATCAAGAAAAGGTTCTCCAAGATCGAAAAATGCCTTAATCCCGCAGTTTTTTGAAAAAATCAAGCATCAGTTTTCCCGCTTCCTCCTCCAGCAGCCCGGAAAACACCTTCGTTTTGGGATGAAGCATGGCTGGGTTGCTTTGGCGAAAGCCCCGCTTGGGATCTGACGCGCCAAAATGCACTTCTCCGATCTGAGACCAAAACAAAGCTCCCGCACACATGGGACAAGGTTCTAGCGTGATGTAGATACGACAATCACTCAGATATTTGGCTCCCAGATGGTTGGCAGCCGCGGTGATGGCCAGCATCTCCGCATGGGCAGTGACATCGCCCAGCCGCTCGGTCTGGTTATAGGCTCTGGCGATGACTCGATTTTTGGACACAATGACCGCACCCACGGGTATCTCCCCTTCCTCGAAGGCCAACTTGGCCTGCTTCAGGGCCTCGTTCATGAAATACTCGTGGGTGTACAGTTCCAAAATTATGTCGCGCTATTGGAAGAAGGCGATGATCTCGTCGCGGACGCCTTTGTTGATGATGATCGCCAGGATCAGGGAGACCAGCAAACCCGCCAGTGCCTTCAAGACGTCTTTTCTAGCCAGTCGGAACGCTCTGACCAGCCAGGCGTTTCTCTTCTTGGCCTTGCCGTGCTTGCCCAGCGCTATCGCCAGTTCACGTCCTGCCAGCAAACCGATGAATACCCAGGTGGTACTCATTGGCACGTTGTTGTACATCTTGAAATAGAAGAGGATCACGGCATACACCAAGTCCACGATGGTCGCCGCCCGGACGTCCGTGACGTTTGATTTTTCGTTGACGATCTCCTGGATTTTATCCCCTTTCATGTAGAAGAGGAAGCCCAGTCCTATAAACACGAAGCCAGCGTAGATCGAGAATTCGACGGGATTGAGCTGTCGGGGAAGGAAAACGGCGATGTTGGCGGCATCCTGCATGATCCATACAGACCAGAGGACTCCGGAGGTAATCCACTGCAGGTAGATCCAATAGGACTTAGCCTGTCCCTTGAGGTAGTTTTTGACAAATCGCTCCAGCAAAAACCAAACGATGATCGCCAAAACAAAAGCCAAAATGTAGCCTACAAAGCTCTTGAACATTACGTCCACGATGGTTCCTGCCTTGTAAGTAAACACGTTGAGCAGGAGGAAGGTCGTGGACACCGGCATGCGGAGACGGGTCATGACCAGCAGGACGATAGGCGCTGCCAGCTGGAGAAACACAAAGCTGTCCGGGGCTTTTTCCAAGCCCGGTACGCTCAGGCGCTGGTAGGTGACGTCACCCGAATAGTGAAACCAGCTATAGCCGACCGTGCCCAGCCAAATCAAGCCCATAAAAAGCCAAAGGAGGTACCAAGGGCGCTTGTTGTTGGAGGCGATAAAGGTACCGATGGTCTGGATACTGTCATTGGCGATGGCAGAGTAGGCAGCCAGCGCAAAGCCAAACCACATCGCCGCATAGGTATAGGGAGTAATCAGCCCGGCAATGGAAATCAGGATACAGACGGTGATCAGGAAAGGCCTCTCACTCTTGGTAAAATCAAAAATGGAGTAGGTTTTTTTGGAAAGCTTTTCCTGGTTGATGTTTTGGTCAATTGCTTTTTTCTTGGCCATGATAAGGCTTATGGGAGATCGGCTGCAAAAATAGATAAGTTATTAGCAACCAATGTTAACAAATTGTTAACTAAGAGGAAAACAGATTTTAGGAAGTTTTAAATGGAATGCTTTGCCCAAAAAAACTTTAACTTTTTGCTAAACTTCTAATAAAAATTCTGAGTTTCACACCGGGTCATTTTGCCTGCCAAAAACACCACACCCGGCACAAAATCCTCCTGGGAAGGCCTTCGCAAGTATCTCGAATGGAAGAAATAGCAACCGAAAAATCAGCTGCAACCAAAATCAAAAGCTACTTCATCGTAGTCCTGTCGATCTTGCTGTTCATTTTTGCCATCGATCTGCTGACCGTAGCCATGGGCCGGCTCAACAGTGAGGTGGCCCGGGAAATGATCCAAGCCACCCGCAATCCTTTCATCAGCCTTTTTGTGGGACTGCTGGTGACCGCGCTGATCCAAAGCAGCTCCATGGTCACCGCCAGTATCGTCGCCATCGTCGCCTCGGGCAACATGACCCTGCAGCAGGCCGTGCCCATGGTGCTGGGTGCCAATATCGGGACTACCCTCACCTCCACGCTCGTCTCGTTCACCTTCATCACCAAGAAAAAGGAATTCCGGAGGGCGCTCTCCTCGGGCATCACCCATGACCTCTTCAACATCATGAACGTGATCATCCTCTTTCCGCTGGAGCTGCAGTTTAACCTGCTGTCGAAGGGCTCGGAGAAAATAGCCAAGCTCTTTGCCTCGGGGGACGACTCGGCTGGTGCTTTTGAGTACAACAGGATCTTCACCCGAGAGGCCACCGAGTGGATCGTAGGCCACATCGACATTCCTTTTCTGTCCACCATCCTGGCGGTTTTCCTCGTGTTTTTCTCGATCAAGATCCTCACCACCTCGGTGTACAAGACCTTCGTACTGGATGCGTTTCAGGATATCAGCAAGGCCATTTTCAAAAATACAGGCATTTCCTTTCTGTATGGGGTCTTTTTCACTGCGGCCATCCAGTCCAGCACCGTCACCACTTGTCTGGTCGTACCCCTGGTGGCAAACCGGCGGGTAAGCCTTGCCAAATCTTTCCCCTTCATCATCGGCGCAAACATCGGCACAACCATCACGGCGGTGATCGCCGCCATGTACAAGACCGAAGCGGCCATCGCCCTGGCAGTCGTCCACGTCTTGTTCAATTCCCTGGGGGCGTTGATCTTTCTGCCCTTCCCCGAGATCCGCCGCATTCCGGTGAAGCTCGCGGAGTACATGGGCAGAACCTCCGTCAAGCATCGTGTCTTTGGCTTCGCCTACATCCTGCTGACTTTTTTCATTATCCCATTCCTGCTGATCTACTTTAGCCGAGATTAGGCTTTGTCCTCAGCCGGTAGGCTTCCATGATCACCTTGGCAGAGCTGGTGCCTATGCGGTCGGCTCCCGCGGCGATGAGCTCTAGGGCAAAATCCAGACTTTTGATCCCCCCGCTGGCCTTGATCCCCACTGTGGATGGCAGGGTCTCCCGCATCAGCTGGATGTCTTCGACCTTCGCTCCGCTGGGCGCGTAGCCGGTAGATGTCTTCACGTAGTCCGCCCCAGCATCTTGGCAGATCAGACAAGCCTCACGGATCTGCTCCGCCGAGAGATAGGCCGTTTCGATGATCACCTTGAGCACCCGCTCTTCCGCATGGCACAGCTTTGCCAGCTGGGCGATCTCGATCTTGGGCCAGTTCATGCCCGAGTGGTAGGCCGTCTGGGACCAGACCAAGTCCAGTTCGTCCGCCCCTTGGCGGATCGCCTCCTGTGCCTCGGCCACTTTGGTCGCCGTGTCCTCAAAGCCAAAGGGAAAACCGATCACCGTCACCAGCTGGATATCCTGGTCCTGGAGCTCACGTCGCGCTTTTTTCAGCCAAAAAGAAGGCACACAAACCCCGACAAACTGCTCGTCTATCGCATCTGCGAGCAGGAGGTCCAGATCCTTGGCCGTCATCGTCGGCTTGAGCAGCGTAGATTCCAGATAGCGGTTTAGCTTCACCATAGTAGCTTGTTAGTCTGTGGAATTGACAAAGTCCATCAAATACATATACTCCAGCGTCAGGTCTCCGTCACGGGCGATCGTGGCTCGCTCCAGGATGGGCGCATTTTCTTCCAAAAGGGCAGGGATCACCCAGTGCTGCAGCTGCTTCCCAAACTCCACCGAAGACTCCCTGGCCAGCTCGCAGGGCAGATTGTCTATCGCCATGACCGAGATGCTGGTCTGGCTTCCAAACGCGGGAAGCTCGGCTCCATCCTTCCTGTCCACGTCATAGACCGGATCGGAGATCGTCGAAGACCTCAGGGTAGTGGGGATCGCACCTCCGATGTCACAGGTGATATCCGCGATCACGGACAGCCCGAAATCCGGGGATTGGATGTCCTCGAGGCTGAAGAGACGCGGGGCTCCTGGATTCCAAAAAGCCCCCGCGATCAGGACTTCGCCTGCCTCGGCAAATTTCAGGAAATGGCTCTCGTACTTCTCGGGATGGGTATAAAACTCCTCCCGGTCAAAGCCTCCATCCGATTTGCGGCGGTTGAAGTGCGAGGACTCCAGCACGGTGTACACGGGCTCCTCAAAGTACAGGTGCAAAAAGTCGTGTGCATCTACTTCCATCAGACCAAGGGCATCCAGGATTTCCTTCACGCCCTTTCCCACTCGGCCGGTACCCGTCACCACGATCTTGATGGGCGGCAGCTGTACTTGCTCCAGCTCCGTCCTGAGTCCCTGCAAATCGCTGCACTCCCAAGCCCGCTTGATATCATACAGTCCGGTCTTTTGGCCGTAGGTCCACAGCGCATTATAGGCGCCCACTATCCCGGCCCAGCGCCCAAAGGCGACCACCCGCTGCCCGGCGTCGTCCCGGAGCACCTCGTAATCGATCAGCCGGATGTTCTTTTCCAAGATCGTCCGCAGGAGCTTTCGGTTTCTCGCCTGCTGCTTGATGGTGTGGGAGAAAAAGAAGTAGGTCTTGTCGGCAATCAAGTCCGAAACGGGGACTTCCTTGATGCCAAACAGCCAGTCCGCCTCGGAAATATCCTCCGTCACTGCAATGCCCGCAGCCCGGTATTCCTCGTCCGAAAAACAGCGAAGCTCGCTGGACTCAACCAAAAAACTCAATTTTCCGCTATGGCTCTGCTGCAGCGCCTGCAGCTGTTCCGGTGAAAAGGGAACTCTTCGGTCTGACGGGATTTTGCCTTCGCGGATGATTCCGATTTTCATAAAAGTATCTTTGGGCGGGGGGTTAGCTTAATTGTGGAGACAGAGCCTTGGCTAGCTCTTGCGTTCTTGTCCAAGGTGTCTTACTCCATCCAAGATAAAAAGATTTTTGTAGGGGCGGCAGCCACTCTCGCCGATTGGGCATTAAAAAAGGGGCCTAAGCCCCTTTTTAGTATCAATCTATCCCGAGAAAGTCCACGTCAAACCGAAGGACGGAGTTGGCGGGTATCCTCGCATTGTTCACCTGATCTCGGTAGGCCCAGGGCGAAGGGATGATCAAAACCGCCTTGGATCCCGGCCTCAACCTCGCAAATCCGATATGCCATCCCGTGATCACGTTGCCGAGATTCAGGGCAAAGCTATAAGGACGGTAAGATCTGCCTTCCACATACAGGTCGTTTTCTCGGGCCACACTTTCGATAGAGGTATCAAAGACGCTTCCGTCGGTGATCAGCGAGCCGACGTAGTCGGTGTAGACTATCGTGTTGGTCGTGGGCCTGGTGCCTGCTCCCTCTTCCTGCACGATCACCACCACCCCGCTGGGATCGTGGATCCGATAGAGGCTGTCGATCTCGGCGGTGTCCAAGTAGGCCACGATCTTCACGCTGTCTGCGGCCAGGTTTCCGGCCTCGTCATAGGCGGGACCGATGTTGTAGGGATTGCTTGGCTCGCAGGCAGAGATGCCGATCAGGGCAATGAAAAATAAGAGGATTAGGTTTCGCATTCCTTATTGGTGGTTTGGCCCGTTGGTCACTTCCAACAGCTCAATTTCGAAAATCAACGGACTGTTTGGTGGGATGTTGTTTTGGCCGGAAGAGCCATAGCCCAGATGGGAAGGGAAGATCACCGTCGCCTTTTCCCCCACCCGCATCAGCGAAGTGGCGTATTCGAAGCCGGAGATCAGACCAACTCCCAGCGCAGTCCGCATTGGGGCATAGTTTCTTTGGGAATTGTAGACGCCATTGTCCTTGGCCACCTGCTCGATGGAGCTGTCAAAGACTTTGTTGGTCAGCAGCCTGCCTGTATAGTTGACCTTGACAGTGTCCAATCGAAGGATCTGGTCGTTGACCGTCGGGGCGACCGAAGTTTCCCAAAACATGTAAATCCCGTCAGAAGGCACAGAGAATTCCTTTGCGGTAGGCAATGTGTTGTCCTCCAGATATTCCTCTATGGCCTTGAGGTCATTTTGGAAAATGATCTCTTGGCTCTGATCCGGGTCGATACAGGAGACCAGGGAGACTACTGCCAGAAGCAGGGAAGCGAAAGCGGAAAATCGGTAATTCATGTGTATTGGTTTGTTTTAAGATGTGATGCGACGACTATTTCTGTACGTCGGTCACTTCCACGTCAAAGACAAGGATGGAGTTGCCCGGGATCAGCGCGCCAGCTCCGCTCTCGCCATAAGCCAAAGGAGAAGGAATGATAAACTTCGCCTTGGAGCCCTTCTTCAGCAGCATCAGCCCTTCGTCCCATCCTGGGATCACCTGGCCCATTCCGACATTGACCGGAAGTGGCTCATAAGGTCTGCCTTCGTTGAAGATGTTGTTGGCCTTGGCCAGCTCTGGCAAAGATGTGTCAAACATGGTACCGTCCAGCAGGTAGCCTGCATAGTTCACGTGCATGGTGGTGCCAGGAGTGGTTGCCTCGCCGGTTCCCTCTTTTTCGATGACGTAGTAGAGACCGTTTTCAGTCTTGGACGCAGTCAGTCCCTTCTCCGCTACATAGGCTTCGATAGTTTTTGCTTCTTCCACCAGGAGGTTTTTGGCTCGCTCGGCGCTTTTGGCCTGCTCGGCCATCATCACTTCCTGATAGAAAGCCTGCATTGCGGAGTCGCTTTTCACGTCAAATGCTCCCAGCTTTACCTTGACGATGTCCTCTTCCTTCAGGAAAGGAGGGTGGTTGCCGTTGAAGATGATCTTGGCAGTGGACTGGAAGTTGATGGAGTCGCCCTTTCTGAGGGAAAGGAAGATCTCATCCATGCCGTTTTGTGGCGTGATGGAATCGTTGGCCATCAGGTATCCTGGGAAAGGCTGGTCTACCGTGGTGTAGATCACCGAGTCGGAAGCCGTGGCAATCTCCAGGTTGTAGAGCACAAACTGCCCGTTAGGCGCCTTTTCGGAACCCTCCTTGATATAGGTGTACTCGATGCCGTCCTTTTCCGTAGTCTTGGTTTTCTGGCAAGAAGACATGGTGCTCGCCCCAAACATCAGAACGAGGATGGCCAAAAGGCTTTTTTTGTTTTTCATAAAGTATTAAGTGAATTTTTTGGAGTAAGCTTTTTGAGAGAATCCCTAGTCTGCGGTCAGGGACACGGAGTGAAAGAGTTCATCCTGGTATTTTTCGACGAGGGATTCAAACTGGTCAACGGTTTCCTTCAGGCTAAGGGTGGATTTTCCGCCGGCAGCGTTTTTATGTCCGCCCCCGTTGAAGTGGGCCGCGGCAAACTTGTTGACCGCCACATCGCTGCTGGAGCGAAAAGAGATCTTGATGCCGTCTTCCCGCTCGGAAAACAACGCGGCGAGCTTGATCCCGTCCAAAGATAAAGCATAATTGACCAAACCTTCGGTGTCGCCGGTTTGGCTTTGATATTTTTTAAGATCTTTTTTGCTGATGACGAAATAGGCCATGTGCAGGTCCTCGCGCACGACCAGCCTGCGGGTGATGGCAAAGCCGATAAATTTCAGCCGGTTGACCGAGTTGGAGTCGTAGATCCAGTTGGAGATCTGGGAGGCGTCCGCTCCCTTGTCGATCAGCTCGGCCACCACGAGATGGACGTTTTTGGTGGTGTTGGGATGGCGAAATCCCCCCGTGTCGGTCATGATGCCGGCATAGAGGCATTCGGCGATGTCCTTGTCTATGGCGTCCTTGTCACCCAGCTCGTTGACGATCAGCTCATACACCAGCTCGCAGGTCGCCGCGGCCTGGGTGCTCCAGTACCTGAAGTCGGCAAAATCCTCCGGATCCTGGTGGTGGTCGATGTTCACCACAAAGGCCTCCGACTTGCGGATCAGCTCGCCGAGCTCATTGACCCTACCGAGGACAGAAAAATCCAGGCAAAAGATCAGGTCGGCTTCCTCAAGTCTCTGGGTGGCCACCTTGCGGTCATCCGGCTTGCTAAAATCGAGCACCGAGTCGTTGCCTTTCATCCAGGCCAGGAAGGAGGGATAGTCCGAGGGAGTCACCACCGACACTTCGTGCCCCTTCTTGAGGAGGTAGTTGGCCAAGCCCAGGGAGGAGCCCAAGGCGTCCGCATCGGGCTTCACGTGGGTGGTGATGAATATTTTCTTGGGTGTGGACAGTTCTTTTTTAAACGAGGCTAAAGCTTCCATTAATATCAATTCAGCGGCACTTTTGGCCCTTGTAGCGTGCAAAGGTCACGAATTTTTTGAGAAATCCCAAAGTAGACAGCCCCCTGATCCTAAGCGCCGTAGGCTAGAATTAGTCGTCCTTAGCGATTATTTGAAGGGAAAAACCCTATTTTTGCGGCCGAATTAAACCAAGACAAAACAACATCCCATGGCAAGTAACAGAACATTCACCATGATCAAGCCGGACGCTTTCGAAGCGGGAAACTCAGGCGCTATCCTCAAGATGATCGAAGAAGCAGGCTTCAAGATCGTGGCCATGAAAGCTACCCAGCTCAGCCCAGAGATGGCTGGCAAGTTCTATGAAGTGCACAAGGAAAGACCTTTCTACGGCGATCTCTGCAAGTACATGTCCTCTGGCCCCATCATCGCCGCCATCCTCGAAAAGGACAACGCAGTGGAGGACTTCCGTACCCTGATCGGAGCTACCAACCCAGCCAATGCGGCCGAAGGAACCATCCGTAAGATCTTCGCCAAGTCCATCGAAGCCAACGCCGTTCACGGATCTGACTCCGACGAAAACGCCGCCATCGAGGGCAACTTCTACTTCTCCCAGTTTGAGCGAGTGATCTGATTTTTGGTCAACAGTCGACGGAGGACACCTGTCCGCTGTGGCGGAGTCCTCGGATCAAAGAATCTCAGAAATAAAAAATGCGCCCTTCGAGGCGCATTTTTTATTTGGGTAAGTTTCTGATTTTTTGCCTTTTGTCAAAGGGAAGCAGGTGGGCTACCAGCTCCCGCCGGCCCCGCCACCGCCGAAACCGCCGCCGCCGAAGCCTCCAAATCCACCGCCTCCACCGAAGCCGCCCCCGCCAAAAGAACCACGACCCGAGGAGAAGTCGCCAAACTTGCCGCCGCCGCCCTTGAGCATGTTGGCTAGCATGATGGTCGTCCAGAGGTCTATGCCTCCGCCCCGACCCCCCATGTGGTTGTCGTTGTCATTGCGGTTTTTGATCAACGGGATGATCACAAAAATGATAATGAAGAGCAGAATGATGAAGATCGCGCCGCCATGGTTGCCGTCGGATTCCACATCTTCGGCCTTGTACTCACCAGAGGCCAGCTTGATGATCATGTCCGTGGCCTGATCCAGACCTTGGTAGTAGGCCTCCATTTTGAAGCTGGGAATGATCAGGTTCGTGACGATGCGCTTGGCCAGTGCGTCAGGCACCGCTCCTTCCATTCCGTAGCCAGTGGCGATAAAGACGTTTCTGTCCTCCATCGCTGCGAGGATCAGGATGCCGTTGTCGTTTTTTTCCCCGCCTATGCCCCAGGCCTGGGCCAGCCGCTGGCTGTAGTCCGCGATCTCATAGTCGCCCGTAGACCGCATCATCACGATGGCGATCTGGGTCGAGGTACTGTCATTGTAGGCGACGAGCTTCTGCTCCAGCTTGGCCATCTCCTCGGTCGACAGGGTGCCGGTAAAGTCGGTCACCAAGCGGGGGGGATTGGGCACAGGCGGAAAATCCTGGGCCTGGAGCTGTCCGATCAGCAGGACAAACCAAAGCAGGAGCAGGGGCTTTTTAGCCAAAAGATATGTCATCCGAGAGTTCGTTTACATCCCCATCTTGATCGTAGGGGAAATGCGCCGACAGCTGCTCGCCGGCGAGGTGAATGCCTTCGATGAGGCCCTGGGTAAATTTTCCCTGGCGGAAATGGGAGAGCATCAGCTCCTTGGTGCTTTCCCAAAAACCCTTGGGAACCACGGCATTGATGCCCTTGTCGCCAAGGATGGCAAACTTGTGGTCCAAGACGGCCAGGTAGACCAAGACGCCATTACGGTCTTTGGTCTGGTACATCTTGAGGGTTTCGAAAACCTCCGCCGCGCGGTCGAGGACGTCGCCTCGGCAGTGGTTTTCGATATGAACCTGGATCTCCCCGGAGGTACGGGTCTCAGCCGACTGGATCGCAGCGGTGATCTGGGCCTTTTCCTCCGGGGAAAATAATTTATCAGCCATGGTTAAAACTGTACGGTTGGGGCGTTTTCGGCTCCCTCGGAAGCCTGGAAGGTGCCTTTGGTCTCAAATCCATACCAGCCCGCAAAGATATTGTTTGGGAAGGTCCGGATGTTGGAATTGTAGGATACCACCGACTCGTTGAAGTTTCTTCGGGCCACGGCGATGCGGTTTTCCGTGCCTTCCAGCTGGGCCTGGAGTTCCAGGAAGTTTTGGTTGGCCTTCAGATCGGGATATTTCTCCACGGTCACAAGCAGTCGGCTCAGGGCACCGGAGAGCTGGTCTTGGGCCTGCTGAAACTGCTGCAGGCTCTCGGGAGTCAGATTGGTAGGATCTATCGTCATGGAAGTGGCTTTGGCTCTGGCCTCCACCACGCCGGTGAGGGTCTCCTGCTCAAATTCCGCATAGCCTTTGACCGTGTTGACCAGGTTTGGAATCAGGTCCGCGCGGCGCTGGTACTGAGTTTCCACTTCGGCCCATTGTCCATTGACTTGCTCCTCCGTCTGGACAAACTGGTTGTAGCTGCCCACGGCTTTGGTATAGAGGTAAATGCCTAATACAGCTACAATGGCAATGGGGATGAGAAATTTTTTCATAGTGTGTTGGTTGTGTTTAAAAACGACTTTTTACACGAAATTCCACCGTTGGTGTTTAGATGGCAGCCCAAAGTTATCCAAATAATCGCTTGGAGGGGGAAATATCCGGATTGATTGTCTGCGGCGCCTTTTTCGGCATTTGGGAGAGGTGCCGGACGTCCACTTTGTGGCGCGTCAAATCTGCTTTTTCAGATAGATGCTCACCTTGTAGTCGGAGTATTGGCTGAGGTCATCGCCTATGTATCGCCGCATCTCAAACTCGATCTCCCGCCCCTCTTCCGAGCGCAGCAGCTTGAAGATCTCCGAGAGCTCCCACATGAAGGTGGGGACGCGGTTGATGGAAAGGATCTCGTCAAAGGGCAAGATGCCCGTGCGGTAAGCAGGCGAGTCTTCCCTCACCTCGCTCACGTAGTACCTGGTCTCGTCTATCGGTACTTTCTTGACAATCAACCCGCTCATGTCAAATTCAAAAGGGGCATAAAAATTCTCTCCCTTGCGGATCATGGCCCGCTTCCGCGGATAGTCGAGGATCAAGCGCGTCCTCCCCAAGACCTCGGAACCCAAGCTCCCATGGCGACCTGTGGCGACGATCAGGTCGCTGAAGGTGTTTTTGTCCGGATAGGAAGTAAGCACCTCTTTCAAGACGATCCCGTTGAGATTAAGCGAATTCACGCGGCCAATGAACCCGTACAAAATCCCGCCCAGCGACTGCCCGAGCTGGGATTCGATAAAGACCATCGGCATCTTGATGTCCTCGGTCGTCTCTTGGTTGAGCAGCAGGCCATGGTTTGCCCCGGTGTCGATCAGCAGCTTAGCGTCGAGCTTCGGCCCGTTTTTCTGGTTGACCTTGGCGGAAATATAGGCTTTGCTATCCTCGATGTTCAGCTCAAATTTGCGGTAAAAAGGAGGTTTCCACTTCAGCCCTCCCTCCCTGTAAAAATCCAGAAAGCCCTCGTCATAGTTGATCTTGACGGGATTAAACTTGAAAAACTCATAGCCGATGATCCCATAGACGGGGACGCCGATGACGGATTCCAGTTCGAAAAAATCCTCCTCCAGCACCAGCAGGCTTTGCAGCTCCCCCTGCACGGGACCCATGTCCAGCGTGTTCACCGGCGAGACCTGGGCCATGATCACCGTAGATCCATCCGCTCCCGCGATACTCAGCCTACGGGTATATTCCAGACCCAGCGCATCGCCCAGGGTTTTGCTAAACAGGATATTGGAGCGCACGCCGGTGTCCACCAAAAAATTGATGGCCTCGGAGCCGTTGATAGAGACGGGAAGGATGATCAGGCTGTTGGAAGAGTAGAAGGGCAGCCTCACTTTTCGGGCTTCCTCTTTCATGAAAAAGCCCGGAACTTGTGCCCAACAGGTGGCAGCGGAGAACAGGGTATATAATAAAAGGAGTAGCGCCTTTTTATAAGTCATCTGAGCTGGGTCGTTCTTTTAAAAGTTAAACAGAATTATCATAGCTTCTCCTTTCTTTAACTCAAAATCTACTTCAAAAGGCTGAATTGCACCGCCAAAACCTTGAGTTATAATTTAGATTAAACCCAAATTACCCCCTCCCGCCTTTGCTGGTTTGCCAAAAAAAACGGAATGCTTCATCTTTATTTTCTAATCATGTGAAGCGCATGGCAGATACGGCCCTGATAGAGAAAGCGAAAAAGATTTTTGAAAATTTCCTCGTCAAACAAGGAAGCAGAAAAACGCCCGAGCGGTTTTCCGTCATCGACGAGCTGTATCTCCTACCCGAAGACGAGCACATTGATGTCGAGGGCCTGTTTCTAAAGATGCGAAACAAGGGCTACACCATCAGCCGCGCTACGATCTACAATACCCTCGACCTCCTGGTAGAGAGCGGGTTGGCCGTCAAGCACCAATTCAAGGACAAAGTCGCCCTCTACGAGCAGGCACTGACCTACAAGCACCACGACCACCACGTCTGCAACCAGTGCCGCAAGATCCGGGAGTTTTCCGACCCCAAGATCAACGAGATCAAGGAAGCCATGGGGAAAACCTTCCAATCGGCCATCACCAGCCATTCCCTCGTGCTCTACGGAGACTGCCAGATCGAAAACTGCGAAAGCCTCATCGGCCAGCAGCTCTTCTGAACACCTTCTGGTAAACAGGCTTTCGATAGGCAAACTGCAGCCAAAGCACCGGCAACAACAGGTAGTCCAGGAGGACAAAAGGCGAGTGGAACTCGATCTCGTCCCGGATCTTGGAGCCTATGCCCAGAGAGATCACGCGATGCCGGTGTTTCCATTTTTTCAGGAAAAAAGGCAGCTCCTCCCCTTCATCTACAAAGGAAAACTCCAGCTCGGTCGTCAGCGAATCGGTGATCACGCTCGTCCATTTTTGCCTGAAAGCCAAAAAATCCAGCTCCAAGCTCACCACGTCACCCTTTTCGCAGCCATCAAAGCGCAGGAGCTTCACGGGGGGAAAGGGAGGATTCAGCCGCAGGAACAGCGACTCGTCAAAGCCTGCCTTCACGTCCAGGTAGCCCTGTTCTACACGGGTTTCGATGGCTATTTTCATCAGAAGCTGAGTACAAATAGAAGAAACAACACCAGCCAGATCAGGTCCATAAAGTGCCAATAGACGGTAAAAAGCCTGATCCGCATTTTTTCGTAGGGATTGGTCACGAGGACGAGCTTCCGCACGCCATCCCCCTGGGTCCTGCGCAGCTGCAGCAGCAGGATCAGCGCAAAGACCAATGCACCCAACAGGTGGAAAAGATGGATGCCGGAGAGCACGTACAGGAAGCTCCCGCTGGGCAGTCCGGTGAAGCTGATCCCCATCGCAGCCAGCTCCTGCCATCCGGCAAACTGAAGTACCGTGAACACCACCCCCAACATGAAGGTGTTGCGAAGGGAGGCCTCCAGCCTCGGAATGTCCTCCTCTTGGAAATGGAGGCGCATCTGCGTGGCGGTGTAGCCGGACAGGATGAGCATCAGCGTGGACACCAAAAAGGCCACGGGCACGCGGTGACCCGCCCCGGCCAGCTGATCCATGCCGGAATAGAGAAACGCGACGACCATGAAAACAAAGATCAGCCCACTCCCGATCATCCCGAGATAGAGCAGGGTCTCGTAGGGATGCAGGCTCTCAAGTCGCTGAAGCCAGGTTTTGTGTTCCTTCGTAGGGTGCATAGTTCCAAAACATTTTGGCAGGGCAAGGGTTCAGAAAAATACCAATTACTCGAATTTGAGCTTCGTAAAGGCCAAAAAAACCTAAATTTGGCCTTTCCTGTTTCTCCTAACCACTCTGTTTTGGATCGACCGTCCTTCCTTACCATCTACCAGTCCGACCCGATTTTTCAGACGCTGGCGCTGCAGCTGGCCTCCAAGGAAAAATTCCGGCTCCAGCTCCGGGGCCTCTCCGGGAGCTTGGATATGGTGCTTTTTGCTTCCTACTTCGAAAAAAAAGGCGGCTTTCACCTGATCGTCGCCCAGGACAAGGAAGAGGCCGCCTACCTCAACTCCGACCTTCAAAACCTCCTCGGCACTGAAGACTACCTCATCTTTCCCGGAAGCTTCAAGCGCCCCTACCAATACGACGAGGTGGACAACGCCAACGTCCTCACCCGAGCCGAAATCCTCAACCGCATCCTGGAATCCAAGGGCGAATCACGCATCGTGATCACCTATCCCGAGGCCCTGTACGAAAAGGTCATCAACAAGCGCTCCCTCGTGGACAACACCTTCACGGCGCGCGTCGGAGAGTCGGTGGACATGGAGTTTGTCACCGAAGTGCTCACCAGCTACGATTTCGAAAGGACGGACTTCGTCTATGAGCCGGGACAGTTTGCCATCCGCGGAGGTATTTTGGACGTGTTTTCCTTCAGCAACGAGCACCCCTATCGTCTGGAGCTTTTTGGCAAGGAGATCGAGAGCATCCGGACTTTTGACCCTGAGAGCCAGCTCTCCATCGCCAACGTCGAGCTGATCTCCCTGATCCCAAACGTACAGACCAAGCTGCTCCAGGAGCAAAGGCAGTCCTTTCTCGGTTTTCTGCCCGAAGGGACGACTATTTGGATCAAGGACTACCAGCTAACCGTGGACGTGATGGACGAGTCTTTTCACAAAGCCGAACAGGCCTTCACCCAGATCGTGGCCCAAAGCCAGACCGAAAAGCTACTGCTCAAGCCGTCGGACCTCTTTGACAAGGGCAAGGACTTTTCGGAGCACATCTCGGGCTTTTCCACCATCGAGTTTGGAAGGCAGTTTTACCTCAAGACCGACCAAAAGATCACCTGGGAAAGCCAGCCCCAGCCTTCTTTCAACAAAAACTTCGACCTGCTGGTCACCAACCTCTCAGACAACGAAAAGCTGGGATTCACTAACCTGATCACGGCCGAAAACGAGAAGCAGATCGACCGCCTGCTGGGCATTTTCCAAGAGCTGGATCCCACCCTTCATGTGCAGAGCATGCTCCTGGGACTGCGGGAGGGCTTTGTGGACAAGCAGGCCAAACTGGTCTGCTACACCGACCACCAGCTTTTTGAGCGCTACCACAGATACAAGTCACGGGCAAAAGCCAGCAAATCCAAAGCGCTGACGATCAAGGAACTCAAGGCGCTTCACCCCGGAGACTACATCGTGCACGTAGACTACGGCGTGGGCCGCTTTGCTGGCTTGGAAAAAGTCGACATCAACGGCAAAATGCAGGAAGCCATCCGGCTGGTCTTCCGGGACGACGACCTCCTGTATGTCAACATCCACTCCCTGCACAAGATCTCCAAATATTCCGGGCAGGAAGGCCAGCTTCCCTCCATGTCCAAGCTGGGCTCTCCAGACTGGGACAACAAGAAATCCCGCGTAAAAAAGCAGGTCAAGGACATCGCCAAGGACCTGATCAACCTCTATGCGAAGCGCCGAAATGCCCCAGGTTTTTCCTTTACCAGAGACTCGGTACTGCAGGTGGAGCTGGAATCGTCCTTTATCTACGAGGACACGCCAGACCAGGCCCTCGCCACCTCCGATGTGAAGTCTGATATGGAAAAGTCCTATCCCATGGACCGCCTCGTCTGCGGGGATGTGGGCTTTGGGAAAACCGAAGTGGCCATCCGGGCGGCCTTCAAGGCGGTGAACGACCGCAAGCAAGTCGCCGTCCTCGTGCCTACGACCATCCTGGCCATGCAGCACTACCAGACTTTCAGCGAGCGTCTGGAAAACTTCCCGGTAAAAGTTGACTACATCAACCGCTTTCGCACTGCAAAGGAAATCAAGGAAATCGTCGCCCAAGTCAAGACCGGAGAAATCGACATCCTCGTCGGCACGCACAAGATCGTGAACAAGGACATCGCCTTCAAAGACCTCGGGCTCCTGATCATAGACGAGGAGCAGAAGTTTGGAGTCAAGGTCAAAGACCAGCTCAAAAACCTGCGGGTGAACGTGGACGTGCTGACGCTGACCGCCACGCCGATTCCGAGGACGCTGCACTTTTCCCTTATGGGTGCCCGCGACCTCTCGGTGATCGCCACGCCTCCACCCAACCGGCAGCCAGTGACGACTGAGGTACAGACTTTCCAGGAGGAAGTCATCCGCGATGCCATCTCCTACGAACTGCGACGTGGCGGTCAGGCGTTTTTTGTCCACAACCGCGTCGGCGAGATCGACAGCATCGCCAACCTGATCATGAAGCTGGTACCTGATGCCCGGGTCATCGGTGCCCACGGACAGATGGACGGCAAAAAGCTGGAGAAAATCATGGTGGATTTCATCAACCATGAGTACGACGTCCTGGTCTCCACCAACATCATCGAGTCAGGCCTGGACATCCCCAACGCCAACACGATTCTGATCAACCGAGCCCACATGTTTGGCCTGAGTGACCTGCACCAGATGCGCGGCCGGGTGGGCAGAAGCAACAAAAAGGCCTTTTGCTACCTGCTGACCAGTCCCATGTCCGGCCTGACTGCCGAGGCGAGAAAGCGCCTGCAGACTTTGGAGGAGTTTTCCGACTTAGGCGACGGCTTCAAGGTGGCAATGAAAGACCTCGATATCCGCGGAGCCGGCAATCTTCTGGGCGCCGAGCAAAGCGGCTTCATCACCGACTTGGGCTTTGAGATGTACCACAAGATCCTCGACGAGGCGGTTCAGGAACTGAAGGAAAACGAGTTTGCGGCGCTCTTCGAAACCGACCTGGCCGAAAAAGTCAAAGTGCTCGTCCAGGACTGTACGATAGAGACGGATCTGGAACTCCTGATTCCGGAGGAATACGTCAGCAACATCAGCGAGCGCCTCGGCCTTTACTCCAAGCTCGACGCGATCAAAAACGAGGAAGAACTGGGGAAATTCTCCAAGATGCTTCAGGACCGGTTTGGCCCGCTGCCCAAGGCAGTCGGCGACTTGATGGAGACCGTTCGTTTACGTTGGTTGGCAGAAAAGCTTGGAATAGAGAAGCTTGTCTTGAAAGGAAGGCAAATGAAGTGCTATCTTTTGCCCGCCAATCGGGAAGACTTCTATTCATCGGCGGTTTTTGGGCAAATCATGAGGTATGCCCAGACACATCCCAAGGAGTGTAAAATAAAAGAACACAAGAATCGTTTGATACTTACAATCGAGGGAGTGCCGACCGTCCGCAAGGCGCAAAAGGTGCTTTTGGAGATGAATTCCTGAGGTTTTTCTGAAATTTAACTGGCATAAAAATTGCGTTTTCGATAACCGGTTTTGCATAATTTGGCCCAATAGCGTGATTTGGGGCCATTTTGGAAATCCCGGAAAATTGAATTTCATTGGAAGTGCATTCCAATGCATCTATATTAGCACTCTGAAATAGACTAAAACATTACCATATGAGTCTGAACAACAAATCTTGGGGATTGTGGGCAACGGCGATTTTGCTGGCCTCTGCCTCTGTTTTGTCCTCTTGTAACAAAACTCCCGGCTACGGCCGCCGCACGGCGAACAATCCCGGGAAAAGAAGTGCCACCACCGGCGCTGAGTTTTCCTTCGATGAGCAGGATTCTACCAATTTCTTTGTTTCCAAGCGTGCTGAGCAGATTCCAGGACCAAACCTGAAATTTATCCAAGGTGGGCGTACCGTCCTCGGATCTCAGGAAGAAGACGTGATGGCCTTCCGGGACAACCTGGAAAGAACCGTATCCATCGCCAACTTCTACATGGATGAGACGGAAATCACCAACAACGATTACCGAGAATTCCTTTTTGACATGAAGAAAAAAGTGAGCGCAGACTCGCTTTTGAAGCTGGAGCCTTCCGAAAACGTATGGTCTGGCGCCATGTCCTTCAACGACCTCTATCAGTCCTACTACTTCAGATTCCCAGGCTTCAACTTCTATCCGGTCGCTGGCGTCTCTTGGACTCAGGCAAGTGTCTATGCAAAATGGAGAACTGATTTTGTGCAGGAGCTCGTGCGGGAAGAGCGCGGACTCGATTCCTCCTTTACCAAAAACCAGCTGATCGAGCGTGGCGTGGCCATGGCTGATTTCCGACTTCCAAACGAAGCGGAGTGGGAATACGCAGCCAAAGCGATGATCGGTACCCAGTACCTGGATGAAAACCAAGAATATGGCCGAATCTATCCATGGGATGGCCGCGGCGTGCGTAACCCCTACAACGTCAAGAGAAAAGGCAAGCAGGGCGATTTCTTGGCTAACTTCAAAAGAGGCCGAGGTGACTACGCCGGTATCTCCGGAAACCAGAGAAATGATGGCGACATCCTTCCTACCAACGTGTACGACATGGCACCCAACGATTTTGGACTCTACCACATGGCTGGAAACATGAACGAGTGGGTGTATGACATCTACCGTCCTCTGACTTTCCAAGATGCGGATGACCTGAACCCGATGAGAAAAGACGGCATCTACGACGAGGAGGAAAACTATGAGACCTCCATGTTTACCGACGAGATCCGGGTGTACAAAGGCGGCTCTTGGAAAGACGTAGCCTACTGGCTCGCTCCAGGTACCAGAAGATTTATGCATCAGGACTCGGCAACCAACAACATCGGTTTCCGCTGCGCGATGATCTCCATTGGAGAAAAAGGAAAGTAATAAGCGAATCGCATGATATCATAAGCCCGACAGTTCTGTCGGGCTTTTTTTTGGTTTCACTTTTTGGGAGGAAAGTGAATAAGGCTGTACTCCGACAGAGGAATGCTTGATTGGTCTATCACTTTGACCGTTCATTGAGATTTTCGGGGAATTTGGCTGCCCTCTGGCTAAATTTCCCCTTTCAATCCCAAGAATATGAACCTGAAAAACAAGTTTAAAATCGTCTTGCTCGGCCTGCTTCTGTCTGCGGGAGAGGCCTCGCTCGCACAGACTGGCTACCAAAGCCCCCCCCAGTCCATCGCAGACCTGTTCAATGCCGACCCCACGCCAAGCGTCTCTTTCAGCAAGGACGGCGGCCTCATGCTCGTGTTGGAGCGGGCGGGAGCTCCCTCCATCGAGGATCTCTCCCAGCCCGAGCTGCGCATTGCCGGCATCCGCATCAACCCGGCCATTTCCGGCCAAAGCCGGGCAGGCAGCTTTCACAACGTGAAACTGAAAAAAACCAGATCGGGCGAAGAGTTCCAGATCAAAGGTCTTCCTGCACAGCCAAAGCTGAATGGATTTGCATTTTCCCCAGATGAGAAGTTCCTAGCCTTCACCCACACCGAAAGCAACGGCATCAGTCTGTGGATAGCCGATCTCACCACTTTCGAAGCCAAAAAACTAAGTGATGCCGTCGTAAACCAGGTTTTTGGCAACTCGGTAGTTTGGATGCCGGACAACAGCCTCTTGGTAAAGACCGCCAATCCGGCTCGGGGCGCCATGCCCAAAGCTCCGGCAGCTCCCGCTGGTCCCGTGATACAAGAGACCTCGGGCAATGCCGCTCCCAGCCGCACCTACCAAGATCTGCTGAGCAATCCCTACGACGAGGCGCTCTTCGCCTATTTCATGGATTCCCAGCTGATGAAGTTCTCCCTCGATGGCAGCAAGACTGCAGTGGGCCAGCCCGGCATGATCAAGTCCATGGACCTAAGCCCTGACGGCGCCTACCTGCTGATCGAAACCATCAAAAAGCCCTTTTCCTATCTGGTGCCAGGCAGCCGCTTCCCCTACGATGTCGAGATCTGGAAGTCTTCTGGAGAAAAAGTCAAAACACTGGCCGAAATCCCCCTGGACGAGGTACGCCCTACTGGCTTTGACGCCACGGTCACCGGCCCAAGAAACATCAACTGGCGAGCCGACCAGCCTGCGACACTGTATTGGGCGGAAGCCATGGATGGAGGAAATCCGCGCACCGAAGTAGCGGAGCGGGACATTGTCTATACGCTTTCGGCTCCGTTTTCAGGGGAAAAAAGCAAGCTGGCTTCGACTTCCCTGCGTTTTGGCGGAATAGACTGGTCGGATGATTCCTTTGCCATCCTCAACGAGCGCTGGTTTGCCAGCAGAACGGAAAAGCGATCGGTCATCAATCCTGCAAGTTCTTCCCAGGCTCCCCGCGTCATCATCGAGCGATCCTCGGACGACCTTTACAACGATCCCGGAGATCCTGTGATGACGGAAAACCAATTTGGCAGAAACGTGCTCCTTCGCAAGGGAGACCTGATCTTCATGCGCTCCGAGGGTGGCAGCGCGGAAGGCAGCATGCCTTTCCTTTCGACTTTCAACACAAAAACCAAGGAGCAAAAAATACTCTGGAGGTCACAGGCACCCTACTACGAGCGCGTAGCCAAAGTCCTGAACGCGGATGCGAGCGAGTTTGTCACACTCAAAGAAAGTACCGACATCCAGCCCAACTACTGGCTAGTCAACACCAAAAAGCGCATCGCACCGCTTCAGCTGACCAATTTTGCCCATCCTTACGAATCCATCAAAGGCATCAAAAAGGAGCTAGTCACTTACAAGCGGAAAGACGGCCTCAACCTTTCGGCTGTCGTCTACACTCCGGAAGGATACGATCCAGCCAAAGACGGAAGGCTGCCAGTCCTGATGTGGGCCTATCCCCGCGAGTATAAGTCCGCCGCAGACGCTGCGCAGGTGAGGGGATCCAAGTACACCTTTACCCGCATCAGCTGGGGATCGCCTATTTACTGGGTGACGAGAGGCTATGCCATCATGGACCAGACCGAGATGCCCATCGTGGGCGAAGGGGACAAGGAACCCAATGACTTCTTTATCGAGCAATTGGTTGCCAATGCGGAAGCTGCCATCGACCACATCGTGGAGATGGGCATAGGCGATAGAAACCGTGTCGGCGTCGGAGGCCATTCCTATGGGGCATTTATGACCGCCAACCTGCTTTCCCACACCAATCTCTTTGCCGCAGGCATTGCGAGAAGTGGGGCCTACAACCGTACCCTGACTCCATTTGGCTTCCAATACGAGCAGCGCACCTATTGGGAGGCGCCAGAGGTGTACTTCAACATGTCTCCGTTTTCCTTTGCCGACCAGGTGAAAACTCCGATCCTTTTGATCCATGGAGAGGCGGACAACAACTCCGGCACTTTCCCCATCCAGTCCGAGCGCTACTACAACGCGCTGAAAGGCCACGGAGCGACCACGCGATTGGTTTTTCTTCCTAGCGAAAGCCACGGCTACGCTGCCAAAGAGTCCATCCTGCATACCCTCTGGGAGATGGATACTTGGCTGGAAAAATATGTGAAGAATAGGAAATAGCCTCAAAGGAGCTCTGTCGTCATCGGATCGGCAGAGCTCTTTTTCAATACAGCAATCCAAACATCCAAAGGGGGATCGTATTTTTCACCCCAATCTCGATGTCGTCTTTTGCCACAAAAGAATTCGGGATGTCCTTGATTTGGCTGGAGGTTTTGCTTCTTCCTCCTACTTCGAAAACCCATTTTTCATTGACCAAAAAATCGCCCTTTACCGCCAGGTTGGTTTGGGCTACCGCCTTGAGCTGGTTGGAAAAGAAGGTTTCCCGGATCGTCCCGGCATTGGCGTTTTCCTCGGCTAGCGCTAAAAGCAGGTTTGGGTTGCCGAGGTAGAGCTTTTCGGGTTTGGTAAGCGCGCCAACTCCCGAGTTAGGCTTATGTAGTATCTGGAGGATACGTGCCCGATCGAGAAGTTCTATCGCGCGGAGCAGACTTGGTCTCGAAATTCCCGATTTCTGGGAGAGTTCGCTGACATTTGGCGTGAAAGGAACCGAGGTAGCGATCAACCGGATCAGTTTTTTCAGCTTGAAGATCATCTCGTAGTCCATGTTTTCCACAGCCATCAAGTCGACCTCCAAGATCAGTTGTACGGTCTTTCGGAGCTTTTCCAGATAGGCTTCCTTGCCTTCTTTGAAAAAGGGATAACTGCCCCATTTCACATATTGGTGGAACAGCGCGACCGGTTGGATCAATCCGAGCAAATCCGAGGCAATCTCCACGTGGCCTTTCAGAATCTCTTCCAAAGTCAAAACAGGAAGTAAACTACCCGTCTCCAGCTCCACAAACTCCCGAAAGGACAACTCAGGCAGAAGGTAGCTGACGGCGCGTCGGCTCAGATCAGATTCACCCTTATAGATTTCCAAGATCGAGGAAGAGGTGAAGACCACCCGCAAATCCGGAAAGTCATCGTAGATCAGCTTCAGTTCCCTAGACCAATTGGGGTACTTATGGATCTCGTCGAGCAGCAGCACTTTTCCTCCACCGAGGTAGAACTCCTCCGCTAGATCGCGCATAGAATGCTCCGAAAAGTACAAGTCATCCAGGGAGATATACAGGCTCGTGCCATCAGCCACAAGCTGTGTTTTGGCGTATTGGAGCAACAGGGTGGTTTTGCCCGAGCCTCTGGCTCCGTTGATCGCGATCAGACGCTGGCCCCAGTCGATTTTTTGCAAAAGAAATCGACGGAACGCCACTGGTACCCGCTGGATCTTGGCCTGGGAATTGAGCAAAAGCTTCTCCATTTGTTAAACACATTTTACATTCCAAACGAATATATGTAAAATGTATTTAACAAAAAAGATAACAAAATGTAAAACCTATTTTACAATCAGGCAAGATCCGCTCCCCACATAAAGACCAAAAACAGGATTCCCAACACGATCCGATACCAGCCGAAAGCCGTGAATCCGTTACTGGAGACGTATTTCAGGAACAGCTTCACCGCGATCCAGGCGGAGATGAAGGCCACCACAAAGCCTACCGCCAGCATGATCAGTTGCGCTTGGTCAAATACCAGATCCGACTTGATCAGGTCATAGCCACCCGCTGCCATCATCGTCGGCACAGCCAAGAGGAAGGAAAACTCGGTCGCCTGCTTTTTGTCCAGCCCGTTGAACACGCCGCCGATGATCGTGGCCGCGGCACGGGAAGTGCCCGGCACCATGGAGAGACACTGGCAGAGGCCGATGAAAAAGGCGTTTTTGTAGGAAATGTCCTCCACGTCGGCGAGAGTCGTCTCCTGGTTGATGACTTTTTTGTCAATGAAAATCAACACGATCCCACCCAGAATCAGCGACACCGACACCACGACCGGATTGAAGAGGTAGGCTTTGATGTAGTCGTAGGCCAAGAGGCCCACGACAGCGGTCGGCAGGAAAGCCGCAAAAAGCTTGAAGTAGATGTTGAGCCCACGGAAAAAACGCTTGATGTACATCAATGCGATCGCCAAGATCGCCCCCAATTGGATAAAAACTTCGAAGGTCTTCACAAACTCATCCTCATGTATGCCCATCGCCGCGGAGGCCAAGATCATGTGTCCTGTGGAAGAAATCGGCAAAAACTCGGTAAGGCCTTCGATAATCGCAATAATGATACTCTGAAAAAGGGTCATGGATAAGGTTTTTTTAACTGCTGCAAAACTAACATTCCGTAGCGGAAGGCAAGCCTCCGTCCGTCAATGACAAAGAGATTTTAACATGCCGCTTTGACATGCTGTCCATTTTCCCTTTATTCACCTAAATCCTTACGAAATGAAAACCGCTATCATTGCCCTCGCCTGTCTGTTTTTTTCAGGCCTCGTCCTCGCCCAGGACCTCACGGAAACCACCTTCACCAGCAGTATCCAAGAAGTGACGCTTTTCCTCTCCGGTGCGCAGGTTTTTGAAAAAGCCCAAGGCAGCATCCCCGCAGGCGAGTCGCTCATCCTCATCAAGGGACTTTCCCCCTACCTGGACGAGAAGAGCATCCAAGCCAAGGGAAGCGGAAACTTCACCATCCAGGCGGTCAACAAGCGGCTGGACTTCCTGAGCGAAAAGGAAGTCAACACCAAGGTCAAAGCGCTCGAAGACCAGATCAAGGCGATCCAGACCAACCAGACCAAGGAAAACACGCGGCTGGAGATCCTGGCGGAAAAGGCCAGTCTGCTCGACGCCAACAAAAACCTCGGTGGCACCCAAGCCGGCACCAACGTGGCGGAGCTACGCGCGGCAATGGATTTTTACGAAACCGAACTGACGAAAATCTCCACCGAGCGCGCGCAAATCAACGCCAGTCTGCAAAAAGAGAACGAGGAAATCATCCGCCTGCAGAACCAGATCCGCGCCATGCTGGAGAGCGAAAACAAATCCACCTCTGAGATCCGCATCCGCGTGAAGGCTCCAGCCGCGGGCACGGCCAGCTTTGAGCTCAACTACCTCGTGGCCAATGCCGGTTGGTATCCGAAGTACGACGTGCGGGTGAAAAACGTCAGCTCCCCACTTGCCCTAAACTACAAGGCCGAAGTCTACCAAAACACCGGAGTCGACTGGAAAAACGTCAAACTGCGATTTTCCAATGCCAATCCAAACCAAAGCGGGCAGGCTCCCCAGCTCGAGAAGTGGGAGCTGAACTATGCGAGACTCACGACTTTCAATCCCCGAACACAAGTCTTCGGCTCGGTAGCAGGCCGCTTGACCAGTTCGTTCGATGGCTCTCCTCTTCCTGGTGCTACCGTCATGGTAGAGGGTACCACCATCGGCACCGTGACGGATACGAATGGAAACTATTCGCTCACGCTTCCCGGCGGAGCAAACCAATTGGTAGCGTCCTTCATCGGCTATCAGACGAGAACGATGCCGATCAATTCCTCCACTATCAACATTTCCTTAAATGAAAACCTAATCGCCGTGTCTGACGAGGTTGTAGTTGGATATGACGTTGAATTGGAAAGAGCGCTACAAGGTAAAGTAGCTGGTATTAATATATCGGGAAGGGAACGGAGAATGAATAGCCCGGCAGAGACTGTAATGGTTGCTAGCGCTATCGCCACCGAGGTCATCGAAAACCAAACCACGGTCGAGATCGAGGTCACCGAGCCGTACAGCATCAAGTCGAACGGGGAGAAGACGCTGGTTGACCTCAAGGCCTATGGCGTACCGGCTGTCTACCGCTATGCCGTCATACCCAAGCTGGACAGCGATGCCTTCCTCATCGCCGAGATCGCCGACTGGAGCCAATACAGCCTGCTGGAGGGGGAAAGCAACCTCTATTTCGAAGACGGATTTGTCGGCCGATCCATCCTAAACGCCTCCGCCCTGGAAGACACGCTGCTGGTGTCCATGGGACGTGACCGCTCTATAGCGATTCAGCGGGAAAAGATCGAAGAATACTCCAAGAAGCGAAGCATCGGCTCCAACATCACCGAAAGCCGGGGCTACGAGATCAGCCTTCGCAACAACAAATCCCAGCCCGTCACGCTCAAAGTCGAAGACCAGATCCCCGTCTCGGTGAATTCATCCATCTCCGTGAGTCCAATCCAGCTTTCCAGCGGTTCCCTCGATCCCCAGACCGGCAAAGTCACCTGGGAAATCACCTTGGCTCCCGGCGAGCAAAAGAAACTCTCCCTGCAGTACGAGGTCAAATACCCCAAAAACGAACGGGTAATATTGGATTGAGTTGTTGGTCCACGGTCCACGGTCGACAGTCCATCATTTCGACAAACTAACGAGGGACTGTGGTGAAAACGAGTTGTTTGTCAGCCTGAGCGGAGTCGAAGGCGATTTGGAAATAACACATTTCGACTCCGCTCAATGTGACAAATGGCATCCTCTTGAGGTAGACCTATTTGCTTTGATGAGGCTGTTGACCGTCGTCCCTGCCTACCGGCAGGCAGGTGTGGACTGTTGACTAATTCTGCTTCTCCAGCGTCATCTCAAAAAACTTATACCATGCGTTCCCGGCGTTGTATTCGCCCACCTCAAACCACTGCCCCTGCGCGTTGATCTCGATCAAGTAGCGCACCTCCTTCACCGGATACCAGTAGAGCTTGCCGTCGATCAGCTCAGCGGGATAGGTTCCTTTTTCCCCACTTTGGAGAAAAGACGTAAAGTCAAACTTCCCCTCGCCTTCCCCGACGCTGATGATGGCCAGCGCATGATGGACGACTTTGCCCTCGGACTTCCCGATCCCTTCCACTTCCATCAGAGTTCCACTGAGTTTGAATTGCACATTTTCCTCCTGCTCAAAGGTCGAGCGGACGCGGTCTTGCCCCATCATCCAGCCGCTGCCTTTCCACTTCCCTTCCAAAAAGGAAAGCGCGGACAGCTTCTTTTGGGCGGCTTCATTCAGGTCATAGGAGGGCTGGGCCAGCGCCAGCACAGGAGATCCGGCAAAGAGGATCAGGACGAGCAGAAATTGGATTAGATTTTTCATAGTGTAAATTGGTTTATGTTATAAACTTAAAATTCAAAATTTTTTACTCGATGTAGTTTCTGAGGTTTTCCACATAGGCCTCAAAGGCTTTCACCCCCACCTGCGTGATCTTGCAGGTGGTGAGCGGACGCTTTCCCTTGAAGGACTTTTCGATCCCGATATAGCCCGCCTTCTCCAGCTTGTCCAGCTGCACGCTGAGATTGCCTGCGGTGGATTCGGTCTTTTCCTTGAGAAAGGTAAACTCCGCTTCCTCCACGCTGATCAGCAGCGACATCACCGCCAGGCGGAGTTGGGAGTGCAATAGGGGATCAAGAGGCTTGAACACGCTCACGATAGTTTTTATTGAGATAATATCCTGGCATCAGGTAGCCCAGCACCATGGCCACGCCAGAAAGGAGGTACTGCGCAGGTACTGGCAGCATAAAGCCGATCACGGCGGCGAGCAAAAGTAACACTCCACCTCCACGAACCAAATTCACCCGGATCAGCGAGCCGGTCGTCCACATGCCTATCCCCGCCAAAATGAGGATGATCGGGTTTTGGTTGTAGCCGATCACCGGCATGAAGGCCAGCGTGATCACTATCCCGGCAAACACCATGATCCACACCTGGTTGATCACTTGGCTTACGTGGGACTTGACGCGGGCCTTTTTGGCGATTTGGAAGCCTTTCCAAAAGCTCACCGCCGCCGCCGGAGCCACCAGAATCCACACATAGTAGGGATGCTCATACCCCAGCTGGTACAGGGTGAAGTGTCCAAAATTGCAGATCGCGATCACCCAGCCCCACAGCCGCATCTGAAAGCCGCCGTCCCCCGCCGTCTCCCGCTTTGCCCTGTTGATCATCTCCGTGATCAGCGCCAAGGACTCCTTGTTACTCAGTTCTTTTTCCATAGTCATATCTGTTTTCTTTCCAGAACGAATCAAATATAAATAGGTTTACATTATAAACCATTTTATATCAGATTTTTTTATTCCTGCGGAAAAATGATCCTTACCTTGGATCATCCTGAAGCCCAAGCCCATGAAAGACATCTTTGATCCCCTCGTCACCAAAGAACTGATCACCAGAATCGGACAGCTGAAACCCGACAGTCCCGGCCTCTGGGGCAAAATGGCCGTCGACCAGATGCTTGCCCACTGCTCGGTGGCCTACGAAATGGCCTACACCAAAAAGCACCCCAAGCCCAATGCGCTGATGCGCTTCCTGCTGAAGGCTTTTGTCAAAAAGGGCGTGGTCAACGAGGTGCCCTATCCCAAAAACATCCGAACGGCTCCTGCCTTCATCATCGCAGACCGCCGGAATTTTGAGGAGGAAAAAGACAAGCTGGTCAAGTACCTCGAGCATACCCTGTCTTTGGGAAGGGACCATTTTGAGGGCAAAGAGTCCCTTTCCTTCGGAAAAATGACCGCCCAGGAGTGGAACAACCTCTTCTACAAGCATCTTGACCATCACCTGACCCAGTTTGGTGTATGATACAGGCAGGAAAATCCATCCGAACCTTCGTAGGTTCCAAGGACTTCGAGGAGAGTTGCCGCTTCTATGAAACCCTGGAGTTTGAGCTACACCACCATGGAAAAGGCTTTGCCTATGTGTCCATCTCTCCCGAGATTGGCTTTTACCTGCAGGATTACTACGTGAAGGATTGGTGCGAAAACTCCATGCTCTTCCTCGAGGTAGAGGATCTTCCGGCCTATTTTGACAAAATCATCGAGCTTGACCTTCCCGGGAAGTTTCCCGGCGTGAAAATCATGCCCATCAAGCAGCAAATCTGGGGAGCCGAGTTTTTCATCATCGAGCCTGCCGGGGTGCTCTGGCATATCGGGACCTTTAACAAAGAAAGCGTCGGGTAGATCCTTTCTTGCCCAGAAGCTGGAAAAACGCCCTTTTCCCCTACTGCCTGCTCCAAGCCAATCCCTGACACCTCTACCCCCAAACCACAGTTGGCGAAGGGCGGACTTTCCTATTCCGATTTTGAAAAACAGGGAGCGGGTTTTAGCTTAGCAAATATCAACCGCCAGGCCTATGCGATTGCTCTCGATCACCGTACTTGCCTTTTTGACCTTTCTTCCGCCCCTTTTTGCGGCCAACCCAAGTCTGGAGGATTCCATCCTCACCGAACGCAAAATATGGGAAGAGTTTTTTGCAAAAAACCTGCGATACCCAGCCGAGGCTATCAGGGCTCAGGAGAGTGCCAGGATCGTCCTCTCGGTCAAAATCGGCCCAGAAGGAAACCTGGACAGTCTGTTTTTGGTGGAAGATGCGCCGGAGTATTTCCAAGACCACGTGATGGAGGTTTTCTCGCTTGGCACCTCACTTTGGAACAAGGCTATTCTTGAAAGTCGCCCAGCCGACGCACGATACCTGATCTGCTTCAATTTCGAATTTGGTGGGACAAATGGGCCGCCTGCGAACCGGCAGAAAATGGCCAAGGACTACATCGAAAAAGGAAAGCCGGAAAAAGCCCTGAAGATCCTTGACCAACTGATCGAAAAGCAACCCTACAGCTACAAAAACTACGAACTACGATCCGAAACCCATCGCCAGCTGGGAAACACGGAACTTGCCCAGAAGGACTACATGAACTCCCGCCTGACCAAAAAGAAAGTGCTGTCGGAGTTTGACGTGGTGGTCTATGGGCAAGTCACCCGCCGCGTGGAGACGTCCCTGCATTTGTAACCGACCGGCCGAAAGCGTAGCATTGTTCCATCCGGCCAGTCCAACAGTACCTCTATGACTAAAAGTACCCTACTGCTATCCCTGTTTATCGCCCTTCTCTCTTCTTGCTCCAAGCCGGCCGAAACGCTGGAGCTCGAGGACACCACTGCAGAACTCAGCCTGGACCAGGAAATCGTGCAATCCCTCCCGACCGGCGACAATTCGCAAAACGCGCTTGATTGGCCCGGCACCTACTTTGCCACCCTGCCTTGCGCGAGCTGTGAAGGCATCGAGACTTGGGTGACGCTAAACCAGGACGGCACCTTTGTGCTGAAAACCCACCACATGGGCCTCAATGACGACCTCGAGGAGATTTTTACGGGCAAGTTTACCTGGGACGAAAGTGGCTCCATGGTGACCTTTCACGGGCTGATCGGCTCCGCCCCAGGTAAATACAAGGTGGGCGAAAACCGCATCTGGCACTTGGACAAAAACGGAAACAAAATCGAGGGCGACCTCGCTGATCGCTACATTTTGGTCAAGCAGTATTGATTTTGAGGGATGCCCACAATCTTGCCAGTGAGCGAATTTGCCACTTCATTTGGGCCTGTCTGCTCAGGCGGGCTGGAAGACCCCGACACGTCGGGCAGGCGATGACGGAAGACCGAAGTTTTGGCAAAGCTAGAGTCTGCCGTTAGTTTGGATAGCCTGGGTAAGTACTAAATTGATCTCTGGCCAGACGATGGAACTGCGGTGGACTGTCGACTGTAGACTGTTGACCAAAAAGCTTATTTAAACCTCACAATCTTCCCGTGCGCCTTGGAGGTCATTTCCTCGGGGATCGCCTCGGTGATTTCCTTGTAGAGCAGTTCTACGAGCTTTTGCTTGAGAAAGCTGCGGTTCAGGATGATGCTCACCTCGCGCGTGGGCGCCCCTACAAAAGGCCTGAGCCGGGTCTTTTCCTCCGGAGAAAGGTCATGCGTCGCCAGCTCCGGCAGCAGGGTCATGCCCTGATAGCGGTTGACCATATTTTTCAACCCCTCCAGCGAGCCGCTTTCGTAGTGGAAGTTTTTGTGGCCTGAGCTCGTCTGGTCGCAAAAGTTGAGCACCTGATCCCGAAAGCAGTGTCCCTGCTGGAGAATCCACAGGTCCTCGGCTTTCACATCGCCGACTTTGATCTCCCGCTCCCGCAGCAGCGGATGGTTCTGGGAGAGATAGGCATAAAATTTCTCGTAAAACATCGGCTTTTCCACCACTCCCGGTTCAGCAAGAGGAGTCACAATGATGCCCAGATCCAGCTCGTCGTTTTTCAGCCTACGGACGATCTCCTCGGTGACCATTTCCTGTACCTCGAGCTTCACGTTGGGGTATTTCTCCAAAAACTTCCTGACAAACAAGTGCAGCAGATAGGGCGCGAGCGTGGGAATGATGGCCAGCTTGATCGTGCCGGAGATGTCGCCCTTGAGCTGAGCCACCAGCTCCAGGATGCCTTTACTTTCGGATACCACCTTCTTTGCCTGGGCGATGATCTGCACGCCAATCTCCGTCGGGATCACCGGCATCTTGCTTCGGTCAAAGAGGATCACGCCCAGCTCTTTTTCCAGCTTACCGAGCTGCGCGCTGAGCGTAGGTTGGGTGACATAGCAGGACTCTGCCGCATTTCCAAAGTGCCGTTGTTTGTCGACGGCGATGAGGTACTCGAGTTGTTGGATGGTCATAGCAATAGAGATAATCTATGAAACTAAGCATTGAAATAGAAAGATGAGTTCCGCTCCCCTCGGGATTTTTGCCCCAAAATCCCGCTACAGCAAGGAAATCTGACAATTAGCGATCTCGAAATTTCCTTTCCGAACCCAAAAAAGCTAATTTATTCCCACTATTTGATCAAAACCCAAAAACCTTCCAAATGAGTAAATCCTCTTTTTCCAGAAGAAAATTTCTGGGCGCCAGCCTGCTCACCGGTGCTGGCATGAGCCTACTTCCCCAGCTGGGCTTCGCATCCTCTGCCCAGCCTCTTTTCCAGACCGCCCACGAGCGCGTACGCCTGGGCTTCATCGGGGTCGGCAGACAGGCCATGGGCTTGCTGAACAATTTCATGAAAATCCCCGGAGTCGAGGTCGTGGCCGGTGCCGACGTCTATGCGGTGAAGCGTGACCGCTTTGCGCTGCGGGTGAAAAAAAACCAAAGCGAAGCCGGTAAGCCCAATGTCGCGCCCAAACTCTATGCAGACTATCGGGAGCTGCTGGCCAATCCCGAAGTGGACGCGGTCGTCATTGCCTCGCCCGACCATTGGCATGCACTGATGGCCATCGATGCCTGTCGCGCCAAAAAGGACATCTACCTGGAAAAGCCCCTGACTTTTACCATCAAGGAAGGCCAAGAGCTGGTCAAGTCTGTCCGTGCCAATGGTGTAGTCCTCGCGGTGGGCAGCATGCAGCGCGCCGCGGTCAATTTCCAAACCGCCGCCCTGCATGTGCAAAAAGGCCGTCTGGGCGAGATCAACCAAGTCTTGGTGTATGTCGGGGAAAATCCCCATCCGAAGCCCTACGATCTCGCTCAGGAGGCACTTCCGGCGGGGCTGGATTGGCAGGCTTGGCTCGGTCCGCTGCCAAAGCTTCACTTCAACGACCTGCTCAATCCGGGCATCACGCTCGATCCGGAAAAAAACGAGGCGGCCTGGGGAGCCTGGCGCTGGTACAAGGAAACCGGCGGAGGATTGATGACAGACTGGGGTGCACACATGTTTGACATCGCCCAGTGGGGACTCGGGATGGATAGAAACGGCCCGATAGAGGTAATCCCGGCATCGGGAACTGCCCCGCTCACCTACAAGTACGCCAATGGCACCGAGATGCTGCTCACCAAGTACGATGAGGCCAGGGCGGGAGTCAAGTTTGTCGGGGAAAAGGGCTGGATCAACGTATCCAGAGGCAACTACGACACCTCGATCCAAGAGCTCCAGATCGGCAAAGAGCCGGAAAACTTCACGTTTGGAGCGCATCATGTGGATTTTATCGACTGTGTGAGAAAAAGGAAAGACCCCATCGTCCCAGTGGAAGTCGGCCACAGTACCTGTACGGTCTGTACCATTGGCAACATCGCCCATGAGATGAACCGACCGCTGAAATGGGATCCCATCGCCCAGGAATTTTCCGACCCGGATGCCAACACCAAGCTCCACTACGCCTATCAAAACGGGTATTCCCTGATCTAAAATCCAGACTTATCCACACTGCCGATGCACACTGTCCCGAAAAATACCAAGCTAGGTCTGCTGTACTTATCCACAGCCTGTCTATTTTTCCAGTGCGGCAAAAGCACGGAAAGCTCCACCGCCGAGCAGCCCCTATCCACGGAGCAGTTCATCCCAAATCCGCAGGTCGTCGCCGAGCAGCCTATCGCCAAGCTGGCGATAGGCGATGCGGCACCGCCTTTCCGGCTCCCGGATTTGGATGGGAAATACCATAGCCTCGAGGACTATGCGGACTCTGAGGTCTTGGTGGTGAACTTTACCTGCAACCACTGTCCGACTGCCCAGGCCTACGAGGATCGCTTTATCAGCCTGGTGGATGAATACGAGGGCAAATCCGTGGCCTTCCTCGCCATCTCCACCAACAGTCCCATTGCCGTTCTGCCCGAAGAGCTGGGCTACACCGATCTGGGCGACTACTACGAGGAGATGAAAATCCGCGCTGTGGATAAGTCCTACAATTTCCCCTACCTCTACGATGGCGACACGCATGAATTTTCGCTTGCATATGGTCCGACGGCCACGCCGCACGTCTTTGTTTTTGACAAGGACAGAAAGCTGGCCTACTCCGGCCGCATCGATGCGAAGGAGAAACCGGGAACCGGCAATGCGGAAGACCTGCGAAATGCCATCGAAGCCACGCTCAGGGGAGAGGCCCTTCCCGCCGAATCCGCGCAGACTCCTGCTTTTGGCTGCTCGATGAAGTGGGCCTGGAAAAACGAGTACACCATCAAGACCAACAAGGCCTGGGAGGAAAAAGCAGTCACCTTGGAAAAGCTGTCCCCGGCGGGACTGGCGGAATTGCTCCAAAACAATACGGACGAACTGCTTTTGGTCAATTTCTGGGCGACCTGGTGCGGCCCTTGCATCATCGAATATCCGGAGTTTGTCACCATGCAGCGCATGTATGGCGAGCGGGATTTCCAGTTTGTCTCGGTGAGCATGGACACACCGGAGCAGTTTGACAAAGCCCTGAAATTCCTGGACGGCAAGGCCTCTGCGCTTCCCAACTACCTGATGGATACCGAAGACAAGTATGAGGTGATCCAGGTCGTGGGCGAAGACTGGGACGGCAGCCTGCCCATTACTTTGCTCATAGAGCCCGGCGGAAAAATCGCCTACAAAGCCCCGGGAACGATAGACGCCTTGGCATTGAAAAAGGCCATCGTGGACCATCCCATGATAGGAAGGTACTATTGAGCAAGGCTTTCTTGACTTTGGGATTGGAAACAAGTAGATTGTATCCAATCCTTTTTTTATGCAATGGCTGATTCTGACTTTCCCTTGCTGCGGCTTTCGCAGATGCTTTACTCGTCTTCACGGCTGCTCATCCAGCGGATCCAAAAGGCGCTCAACGAGTTTAATCTGACTTATCCACAATTTCTCGTCCTCCGCATTTTATGGAAAGAGGACGGCCTAAAAGTATATGAGCTGGGCAAGCAGCTGGATTTGGACTCTGGGACCTTGACCCCTCTTTTGAAAAAGCTGGAAAGCCAAAACCTGCTCCGACGCAAGCGGGGCGAAACGGACGAGCGAACCGTATTCATACATCTCAGCTATCCTGGAAAATCTCTCCAAAACAAGGTCATGGACGCTGTTCTTCAGCTGGAGCAGGAGCTGGAAGTCGAGCTGGGAACTAACCTCAACCAGCTCAACGCCCTTTCCGAAGCATTTTTGGAAAAGCTACAGACGCTGGACTAGCGGCTTTCCACCTTCGAAAAAACGTTTTTCCCCGACCGGTGAGGCACCAAGCCCAAAAAGCTTTTATCTTCCCATTGGAATCCAACTTACCCCTATGAAGAAAATTCTACTCTCATTTGCCTTAGCTACGTCCTTTATCTGGGCGGCTTTCGCCCAAATCCAGACTCCTGAGCAGTTTTTGGGTTACAAGCCGGGTGATCGCTTCACACCGCATCATCGCATGGTGGACTACTTTGAGCATGTCGCCGCGCAAAATCCCAACGTCAAACTGATCCAATACGGAGAGACCAACGAGAAGCGCCCGCTGATCGTCGCCATCCTCTCCAGCCCCGAAAACATGGCCAAGCTGGAGCAGATCCGTACCGACAACCTGAAGCGTGCTGGCATGATGGAAGGCACGCCGGGCACCGAGATTCCGATCAACTGGATGTCTTTCAACGTCCATGGCAACGAGTCCGTGGGTATGGAGGCGGCTATTTCCTCCTTCTACACGCTCGCCAACCCCGAAAATGCCAAATCCCAAGAATGGCTGAAAAACCAAGTGGTCATCCTCGACCCCTGCATCAACCCGGACGGCCGTGACCGCTACTCCAACTGGTACAACCAGAAAATGAACACCACCCTGCAGCCAGACCTGCAGTCCATGGAGCACAGCGAGCCTTGGCCAGGCGGCCGCGCCAACCATTACCTTTTTGACCTAAACAGGGACTGGGCTTGGCAGGTACAGGTGGAGTCCCAGCAGCGCTTGAAAATCTACCAAGAGTGGATGCCGCAGCTGCACCTGGACTTCCACGAGCAGGGAATCGACCAGCCATTCTACATGGCTCCGGCGGCCGAACCACTACACGAGCAACTGACCCCATTCCAGCATGAATTTCAGGACATCTTCGGAAGAAACACCGCCCGGTACTTTGACGAGATGGGCCGGTTCTACTTCACCAAGGAGCGTTTTGACCTGCTCTACCCCTCCTACGGCGACACCTATCCCATGTACAACGGCGCGATCGGTATGACCATCGAGCAGGGCGGAGGCGGCCGGGTCGGCATCGGTGGCTACAACTCCCTGGGCGATACCGTCACCCTGAGCAGCCGCATTGCGGGACACTACACGGCTGCCATGTCCGCCGCCGAAGTGACCAGCCAAAACGCGAAAAAACTGGTGGATGAATTTGCCGCCTACTTCAAGTCAAACTCCTCCAGCCCCAAAGCGAAATACAAGAGCTTTGTAATCAAGGGCGACAGCAACCCCGCCCAAGTCGCCAAGCTGCTCGAGCTTTTGGACAAAAACGGAATCAAATACGGGAAAGCAGGAGCCAAATCCGGCCTAAAAGGCTTCGAGTACCAAAGCGGCAAAGCCGGGATTTCCTTTTCGACCTCCGAAAACGACATCGTCGTCAACGCCTACCAGCCCAAATCTGTCTTGGCGCAGGTATTCTTTGAACCAAATCCCGTCCTCAACGACTCCATCACCTACGACATCACCAGCTGGGCACTGCCCTATGCCTACGGCCTGAGCGCCTATGCGATGGAGACAAGGCTGGATGCCGCCGGAGCCTACGAGAAGCCCGCCCCAGCCTCCAACCCGGTCGGCAAAACGCCGGTCGCTTACCTCGCCCAGTGGCAGGGCACCCGGGATGTCGCTTTCTTGGCGGCCCTGCTCAATGCCAAAGTACGCGTGAAGTATGCCGAGTATGCCTTTGAGGTGGAGGGTAAAAGCTTCCCGGCAGGCTCCCTGATCATCACCAAGGGGGGCAATGAATATGTGCATGACTTTGACAAAAAAGTCACAGACGCGGCCAACAAATTTGGGGTGAAACTGGCTACCACCCAGACCGGCTACATGGACAAGGGCAAGGACTTTGGCTCCCCAAACATCAAGGCGATCAAATCTCCCAAGGTAGCCCTGGTCGGAGGCAACGGCACCTCTTCATTAAGCTTTGGAGAGATCTGGCACTTCTTCGAAAAGGATCTCAACTACCCGCTTGTCACCCTGGACGCCAGCGCTATGGGCGGCTACGACCTGGCCAAATACGACGTGATCATCCTACCATCCGTTTACGGATCGGCCCTCAACGCCAATTCACAGCAAAAAATCACCGATTGGGTCAAAGCTGGAGGAAAGCTGATCGCCCTAGACGCGGCGCTCAACCTCTTTGCCAACAAAGAGGGTTTTGCGCTAAAGACTTTTGACTCCGAGGAGGAAAAAAAGGCGGCCGAGAAAGCGGCTACCGAACTCAGCAAGAAAGAAAGACTGGAGCCCTACATGGACGGCGAACGACTGGAGATCTCTGCGGGTACGGCTGGCGCGATCTACGAAGTGAAGATGGACCAGACCCACCCGCTGGGTTATGGCACAGGCGGGAAATTTTATACGCTGAAAAACAACTCCAATCACTTTGCCTACCTGTCCGGCGGGGCAAATGCGGGCATCATCGCCGCAAACGACTCCTATCGCACCGGATACATCGGCTACAAGATCAAGTCCAAGATGGGCCAATCTCTGGCTATCGGCGTGGAGTCACAGGGTAGAGGGCAGCTCATCTACTTTGTGGACAACCCCATCTTCCGGGGATTCTGGGAGAGCGGAAAACTCGTGCTGAGCAACGCAATATTTCTGGCGGGGCAGTAAAAACTTTCCACATCCAATCAAAGGCCGACCACGTTTTGCGAGGTCGGCCTTTTCGTTTCTTCTGCATCCAAGTTCCGAGCCACGAGACACCCATTCGTCGCAACATCCAATCTCTTGCTTGATGGCCAAAAACCGCCATGCTGGTTAAGCGAGCGCGACACGAAATGATTTCTCCTCATCCCGATGGACAGGAGAACGGAGGGTTATCCAAGCAGACAGCGCCCGGACTTATCTGAATCCCTCATTGATTTGTCCGAGCGTCTTGACGCCGGGGCAGAGCGTGTTTTCTTTCAGCTGGTTGAGGGGAGTTTTGGTGGTATTCAGCGTCCGATGGAGATCCTTCCAATCGGTGTTGACATAGAGCAAACCCGTCAATATCTCCTCTTTCGCCCTGGCTTTTTGGAGGGCATTGACGGCGGAATTCCGGTCTTCGGGATCCCAGTCCAAGGCCAGCTTGTTCAGCTGGATCTCCGAGCCGTCGTGCAGCTCTACGTGGGTGGACTTGCCCGCATCATAGCTCACGTTGATCTCCTCTTTGCCTGGCACCAAATCCCTGGCGGAGGTGGCCTCGATATGCTCCCGCACGTAGTCGTAGGACTTGGTGGAGCCGGGGTTGTTGTTGAACGTGACGCAGGGAGAGATCACGTTGAGAAAGGCGAAACCTGGGTGCTTAATCGCCGCTTTGAGCAAGGGGATAAGCTGCTGCTTGTCTCCACTGAAGCTCTGGGCAACGAAGGAAGCTCCGAGCTCTATGGCCATGCTGGCCAGGTCAATGGCCTGAAAGGGATTAATCGATCCCGACTTGTTCTTTGAGCCTTGGTCGGCCGTGGCGGAATCCTGTCCCTTCGTCAGCCCGTAGCAGCCATTGTTCATGACGACATAGACCATGTTGAGATTTCTTCTGATCACGTGCACAAACTGCCCCATGCCTATCGATGCCGAATCCCCATCTCCGGAAACCCCAAAATAGACCAAGTCACGGTTGGCCATGTTGGCGCCCGTCGCCACGGAGGGCATGCGTCCATGCACCGAGTTGAAGCCATGGGAGTTGCCCAAAAAGTAGGTAGGCGTCTTGGAGGAGCAGCCTATCCCGGAGATCTTGGCAACCAGATGAGGCTCGATGGACAGCTCAAAGCAGGCTCTGGCGATCGCCGCGCTGATGCTGTCATGGCCGCAGCCGGCACAGAGGGTGGACAGGCTTCCTTCGTATTCTTTGAGCGTGTATCCCAGTTTGTTTTTGGGGAGCTTGGGGTGGCTAAACAGCGGTTTTAGATAGCTCATGATTCGAGGTTTTTTTGGGGTCTAAGGATTGGATGATCTGCTGGCGGATCGAGTCTGCGGTGATGGGCATGCCGTCATAGTTGAGCACAGGCACGAGCTTTTTGGGAGGGCAGTCCAGCTCCATGATCAGCATTTTGCGCATCTGTGCGTCCCGGTTTTGCTCGATGACAAAGAGCTTTTCGTGGCTTTCGACAAAATCCACCACTTCTTTCCCGAAGGGGAAGGCCTTGATCCGGATCGAGTCTACGGCGACGCCATCTCCTTCCAGCAAGTCTTTGGCTTCCTCGGAAGAAAAAGTAGAAGTGCCAAAATACAGCATTCCCACCGCTCCTGATTGGGAAGAGAGGTTGACCTCTGCCGCAGGCACCATGCCCTTGGCAGTGTCCCATTTTCGGGTCAGGCGGTCCATATTCCGCTTGTAGGCTGCGCCGTCCTCCGTATAGGCTGCATACTCGTCTTTGGAAGTCCCCCGGGTGAAAAAAGAACCTTTGGTCGGGTGTGTGCCGGGATAGGTTCGATAGGGAATGCCATCCCCATCCGAGTCCAGATAGCGCCCAAACTTGCCTATCCCTTCCAGCTCCTCCGCAGTCAGCACCTTGCCCCTTTTGTACTTCCGCTTGACATCCCAGTAAAAAGGATCGCTCACATGGTCATTCATTCCCAAGTCCAAATCGGTGAGGAGAATGACCGGAGTCTGCAGCTGCTCGGCCAGGTCAAAACTCTCCGCCGTCATCTCGAAGCATTCCTTGGGCGTGGCGGGAAAAAGCAGGACATGCTTGGTATCCCCATGCGAGGCAAAAGCCGCCGCCAAAAGATCCGACTGCTGGGTCCTAGTGGGCATCCCGGTGCTAGGCCCCGCGCGCTGCACATCAATCAGTACGGCAGGCACCTCCGCGAAGTACGCCAGTCCCAAAAACTCACTCATCAGCGAGACCCCCGGCCCGGAAGTGGCAGTAAATCCCCTCGCCCCGTTCCAATTGGCGCCGATGACCATGCCCATCGCCGCGAGCTCGTCCTCTGCCTGCACGATGGCGTAGTTGTTTT
The DNA here is from genome assembly GCF_017254915.1 of Algoriphagus oliviformis. Lineage (GTDB taxonomy): Bacteria > Bacteroidota > Bacteroidia > Cytophagales > Cyclobacteriaceae > Algoriphagus > Algoriphagus oliviformis. The sequence continues at coordinate 374,346 of NZ_JAFKCT010000001.1, forward strand.
CCCCTCCTTCGCCCTTTCGGTATTGCTTGCAGAAGCCCTCAAAAGCCTCGGCCACCGAGGTAGAGGGAGTGATGGGGTACCAGGCCATGACCGTGGCTCCACCGTACACGGCTCCAAGGCCGCAGGCGGTATTTCCGTCCACCAAGATTTTGCCCTTCAGGAGATCCCGCTTTTCCAGTCGGAAGTCGAGCGGATAGGAATAGTGCTTTTCCACATAGTCCATACCCAGATCCAGCGCTTTGTAATTGGCCTCCACGAGTGATTTTTTTCCATGAAACTGCTCCTCGATCAGTGTCCGGACCACCGCCTCGTCCATGGCCAGCAGCCTGGCTAGCGCGCCGACGTAGATGATGTTTTTCAGAAGCTGTCTTTTGCGCGGATCCTCAAAAGCCCCGTTCGCCATTTCCATCATGGGAATGCCGAGGTAGTGGATATCCTCGCGGAGGTAGTCGGGATTGAGCTTTTTGGTACTGTCGTAGATGAAGTAGCCCCCCGCTTTTACATTGAGCACGTCTTTGGCCATACTCTGGGGATTGACACTGACCATCAGATCGATCCCTTCCCTACGGCCGAGATAGCCCCTCTCACTCACGCGAACCTCGTACCAGGTGGGCAGTCCTTGGATATTGGAGGGGAAAATGTTCTTTGGCGTCACCGGGACTCCCATGCGGAAGACAGTCTTGGCAAAGAGGTAGTTGGCGCTTGCGGAGCCTGTCCCGTTCACATTGGCGAACCGGACGATGAAGTCGTTGATTCTTGGGTTCATTTCAGGGCGGGAAAAGGGGCGGGGACTTGATAGGCTTTGGTGACGCTATAGAAGTAGCGCTGCATGTCCCAGGCCGAGGTGGGGCAGCGCTCTGCGCAAAGTCCGCAATGGAGGCAGACGTCCTCGTCCTTGACCATCACACGCCCGGTCTTCAGCGTGTCGGACACCAGAAGATCTTGGGAAGTGTTCTCTGCGGGCACGAGAAGGTTTTTTCTCAGCTCCGGCTCATCCTCGTTGGCGGTGAAAGTGATGCACGAGGTCGGACACACGTCCATGCAAGCATCGCACTCGATGCAGCGATCCTCGGTGAAGACCGTCTGCACATCACAGTTGAGGCAGCGCTGGGTTTCCTTGTGGGCGACCTGTATGTCAAACCCCAACTCTACCTCCTGTTTTCTGTCGTTAAGCGTGAGGGACTTCTTGGCTTGGGGCACGATGTAGCGATGGTCTGCTGCGATCTGGCTGTCGTAGCTCCACTCGTGGATGCCCATCTTCTGGCTGACCAGGTTGGTGTACGGATCGGGTCTATCCTGCAGATCCTTGCCTTGGCAAAACAAGTGGATGGAGACGGCAGCCTGGTGTCCGTGTGCGACGGCGGTGATGACATTTTCCGGTCCGAAGGCCGCATCGCCTCCGAAAAACACATTGGACAGCGTGGACTGAAAGGTCTTGCGATCCACCACGGGCATGTCCCACTCGTCAAACTCCAGCCCCAAATCCCGCTCGATCCAAGGGAAACTGTTTTGCTGGCCTATCGCCATCAGCACCTCATCCGCCTCGATAAACACGTCCGGCTCACCGATCGGCAGCAGCTGTCTTTTCCCCTTCTCGTCGTACACAGCGCGTACCTTTTGGAATTTCATCCCTATCAGTCGCCCATCCTCCAGCTCAAAGCTCACCGGCACATGGTTGTCAAAAATCTCGATATCCTCGTGCATGGCATCCTCCTTTTCCCATGGGGACGCCTTCATCTCGGCAAAGGGGCTCCGTACGACCACCTTCACTTCCTTTCCCCCCAGCCTTCGGGCGGTCCGGCAGCAGTCCATGGCCGTATTGCCGCCGCCCAAGACGATGACCTTCTTGGAAATGGACTTGGTATGCTCAAAGGCTACACTCGCGAGCCATTCGATCCCGATGTGGATGGACGCCGCCCCTTCCTGCCGGCCGGGCAGCTTGGGCAAGTCTTTTCCCCGGGGAGCGCCCGTACCGACAAACACGGCATCGTAGCCCCTCGACAGCACCTCCCGCAGGCTCTCCACGTAGGTCAGAAACTGCGTGTGGATCCCGAGGTCGAGGATGTAGTCCACCTCCTCGTTCAAAACCGTCTCCGGCAGGCGAAAAGATGGGATTTGGCTGCGCATCATCCCCCCACCGGCGATCTGCTCGTCAAAGAGATGCACCTCGTACCCCAGCGGAGCCAAGTCCCGCGCCACCGTGAGCGAGGCAGGGCCTCCGCCGATGAGGGCGATTTTCTTTCCGTTTTGGGGAAAAGGGGCCTGAGGCATCAGCTGCTTCACCTCTCCCTTTTGGTCGGCTGCGACGCGCTTCAGTCTGCAGATCGCCACAGGCTCCTCCTCGACCCGCACCCGCCGGCAGGCGGGTTCGCAGGGGCGATCGCAGGTACGACCGAGGATACCCGGAAACACGTTGGACTCCCAGTTGATCATGTAGGCTTCCGTGTATTTCTCTGCGGCGATCAGGCGGATGTACTCCGGCACCGGAGTGTGGGCGGGACAGGCGTATTGGCAGTCCACGACTTTGTGATAATATTCCGGGTTCCGGACATCGGTGGGTTTCATAGTTATCTTGGGCTACTTTAATCCTAAAAAACTCAGAATATAATATAGGTATATCACCTTTAAAATAATCCATAATTCTGCAAAAAAGATTGCTGACAGACTTTGGGACAACCTGCCCTATTTCGATGGTCAAAAAGTGCGCTTGGGAGAAAACATTGCTACAGAGCTGAGCCTTGAAAAAATAGCGCGGGTAAAAAATGCGCCAAACAAGCAAAATCCAATACCGATAATCGGGGCGAGCAGAATCCCCTTTTTCCGCATAGGAATCACCCCAGCCAAACAAGTGGCTTAGAAAAAGATGAAAATCAAACGCCTATTCTTAGGTACGTGCAGGATCTACTCCGCGTGTACGGGCCGGATCGACGAGGTCTGTCCTGGCCGGATCAACCGAGAAAGACGAAGAATCACCGCCCCCTCGGGTCTGGTTTTCGGAATCCTCCTCTTCCTGCTGGTTTTCCTCATCTGCCGCGGACTCTTCCCGGGCATCTTCTGATTCCTCAGGGTCAGGCCTTGAGGCTTTGGCCGCCAAGGCAAGGAATAAGATAGGGGAGAACAGGCTCTTTTGTTGGGAAATCGGACTGCTAGTGTACATAAAATGCAAATTTTATATGCTAAATATAATTTTTATGCATATAAATCCAAATTATATTGCTTTTTAATTGGGCTGTCGCCACCTTATCACAACACAACCAGCCCTCCATTCTCCACCATGGCAGCTCGTATCGGAAATCACAGACCATCAGCACCCTCAGCCGCCTTTTGGGGTGCATGCCTGTATTTCCTGGTTTTGCTTTCCGCCTCTGCCCAGACCGCCGAGCAGCTACAAGCCGAGATGAAAAGGATGGAAGCAGGAGCCGGTTTTGCCACAGACACCGCCTACCTCAATCTCGCAAATGAACTGGGATTTATCCTCGCTGAGAGCAGTCCCGACAGCGCGGTGAGCTATCTGGACCTACAGCTGCAGCGCTGTCGGGAGGCCCGCTATGAAAAAGGAGAAGCCGAAGCGCTGAAGATCTATGGCAACGCACTCCAAAACAAAGGGGACTTCCGTGGCTCCATCTCCTACTACAGCGAGGCTTTGGAAATCGCCAAGCGTCTGGACGGTGAAAAACTCGTCCCAGGCATCCTCAACAACATCGGTCTGGTCAACTACAACCTCGGCAACTACGCCGAAGCCCTCAACAGCTTCTACGAGGCCATCAAGGGAGCAGACCTCACCAAAGACGCCAATGTCAAAGCCGCGGCGCTCAACAACGTGGCGCTGATCTATTTCGAACAGGACAAGCTCGAAGAGGCCAAGGAAAAGTACCGGGAGATGCTCGCCATCTACCAGGAAACCGGCAACAAAGGCAGGGTCATCCTCGCCTACAACAACATCGGAGACGTGGAGCTCAAGCAAAACAAGCCTCTGGAGGCGCTGAAAAACCTCCAAGTGGCCTACCAGTCGGCCACCGAGCTCAACAGCCCCGAATTTGTCGAGATGACGTCCCGGACCCTGGCGGACATCTACGCCGCACTGGACAGCGCGGATCGGGCCGAGGAGCTATACCTGCAATCCATCGCCCTGTCCCGGGAAAACGGCTACGGCGTCCCCTATGCCCACTCCCTCATCGGGTTGGCGGAGCTCTACTACCAAAAGGGAGAACTCCAGCAGGCTACGGATCTCGCAAAAGAAGGGCTCGCGCAGGCCGAAACCATGGCCCAGCCCATGCAGATGCGAAACGCCAACGAACTCCTCTCCCGGATCTACGAAGACCAGGGCGACTTCCAAGCAGCACTGCGAAGCTTCCAGCTGTTCAAGTTTTACAATGACAGCATCAACACCTCCCATTCCCAGCGCCTCACCGCCACCTTGGAGGCGGAGTATGAGTTTTCCAAAAAGGAAATGGAATACGAGCGGGCCAGCTCGCGGCAGCGCTGGATCATCTTCTCTGCCTGCGCCGGCCTGCTTGCGTTCCTGATCATCCTGTTTGTGGAGTATAGAAACAAAAAGAACCTCGACAAGGCCTATCACAGCCTCCAGGATAAGAACAATGAGATCGCTTCCAAAAACGAAGCCTTGGAGAAAGCGCTCAGCCAGCTCAAGGCCGCCCAAGCCCAGCTGATCCAAGCCGAAAAAATGGCCTCTCTCGGAGAGCTCACCGCAGGCATTGCGCACGAGATCCAGAATCCGCTCAACTTCGTCACCAACTTTTCCCAACTCAGCGCCGAGCTGATCCAAGAGCTGTCCGAGGAGCGTGCCAAAAAACCCGAGGAACAAGACCCAGACCTTCTGGACGAAATCCTCTCAGACCTCCAGCTCAACCTCGGCAAGATCAACCAGCACGGAAAACGGGCCGACTCCATAGTCAAAGGCATGCTGGAGCACAGCCGCGCCAGCACCGGAGAAAAAGTCCAAACCGATATCAAAAGCTTGATCAATGAATGCCTTCGTCTCTCTTTCCATGGGCTGAGGGCTCGGGACAAGTCCTTTTCCGCCGACTTTAGCACGGAGGTGGAGCCAGATCTTCCCCAGGCGCAGCTGGTACCTCAGGACATCTCCCGACTGCTGCTCAACCTGCTCAACAATGCCTTCTACGCCTGTGCCAATGCGGACTTTCGAAAGGAAAATCCAGACCTCAAGCCACTGGTCACCGTCTCGGCTTCCTGCATCGCCAAAGGCAGCCCCAAAGCCCGGCTCAAGATCAGTGTCACCGACAACGGACCGGGCATTCCCCCGGAGATCATCGACAAGATCTTCCAGCCCTTTTTCACCACCAAGCCCACCGGCCATGGCACGGGCTTGGGACTCTCGCTGAGCTACGACATCGCCAAAGCCCACGGTGGCGAGCTCACCGTCCAGTCCGTGCCGGGAGAGTTTACGACATTCACCGTTTTTTTACCGGTGTAAAAAACCTAACTTTTAGCCTATGAAAATCCTTGTTGTAGATGACGAACGGGATGTGGAGGATCTCTTTCGTCAGAAATTCCGCAAAGAAATCCGAAACGAGGGCTTGGAGCTGCTCTTTGCTTTTTCCGGAAAAGAGGCCCTGGAAATCCTCGAGAAAAACCGCCCCCCACAGGTAGCGACCGTCTTTTCCGACATCAACATGCCCGGCATGAGCGGGCTGGAGATGCTGGGCATCATCAAAGACCGATTTCCCAAGCTCCAAGTGAGCATGATCTCCGCCTATGGCGACGCCGACAATTACCAAAAGGCCATGAATTCCGGCGCCAAGGGCTTTTTCGCCAAGCCGGTGGATTTTGATTCGCTGAAAAAAGAAATCAGGGATATCTCAAAAAGCTAGGCTTATTTTGGATCCGACTTTTATCTCCAGACCACCCCAAGCTAACCTTAAGCAAAGCCACCGAGCCTTATGATTCTGATCAACCTGATCTCGCTTTCCTTACTCTACTACCTGAAGAAAAGCTCCGGCGCGCGGGAGTTTCCCGAGCATCTGCACCGGTACTTCAAGTATGGCATGATCGCCGCCGGGGTGCTCATTGCCTTGGGAATCGTCCACGCCCCGCCGGAGATCCTCTTCGAACTGCTGTCTTTTGTACTGGTCGGGGCAGTGGTCTACCTGATGCTGAACACCCCCGAGCTCAGCTACCTGAAGACTCTAGCCATCACGCCTCTCCCCATCATCGGGGTCAGGCTCCTGGAGTATGTCATCAAGACCCTCAGCCCGGCGATCTTTGACATCGTAGAAAATTACCTGGACGCAGCCGGGGTGTTTGCCTTCATCTGGGCGGTGACCATGTGGCTCAACCACCGCAAGCAGATGAAGGAGATCGAGATCGAGCGCATCATCACCAAGGAACAAGAAAGACAGCTCCGCACCACCGAAGAGCAAAAGAACCAACTCGAGACGCTGGTGGCGGAGAGGACCAAGGAAATTCTCAGCCAAAAAGAGGAGCTGCAGTATGCCCTGGACCACCTCCGCTCTACCCAAGAGCAGCTCATCCAGCAGGAAAAACTCGCCTCCCTCGGCCAGCTCACCGCCGGCATCGCCCACGAGATCAAAAATCCCCTCAACTTCGTCAACAACTTCTCGGAGCTCAGCGTGGACTTTCTCCAGGAAATCAGCGAGGAAATGCCCAAAATCCCGGACAGTCCGGAAAAGGAAAACATCCTCGACCTGCTCGAAAACGTCAAGTCCAACCTTGGCAAAATCCGGCACCACGGCTCCCGTGCGGACAGCATCGTCCGGTCCATGCTCATGCATTCCCGGGGCGGCTCCGGCACGATGGATCCGACGGATCTCAACGCGCTCATCCGGGAGTATTCCAACCTCGCCTTTCACGGCATGCGGGCCAATCCCAATCCCATCAATGTCGACATCCAACTCTCCCTTGACGAAACCCTGCCTAAGGTCAAGCTCAATGCGGAAGACTTCAGCCGCGTGATCCTCAACCTGCTCAAAAATGCCTTTGACGCCATGAGGGACAAGCTCGCCACGGCCGGCTCAGACTACAAGGCCCGAGTGGAAGTCCGCACACAGGACCTGGGCGACAAGGTACTGGTGGAAGTGGAAGACAATGGCCCCGGAGTACCCGACCACATCAAAGACAAGCTGTTGATGCCGTTTTTTACTACCAAAAAGGGAACTGAGGGTACCGGCTTGGGACTCAGCATCACCCACGACATCGTCAATTCCCACGAGGGTACGCTCGAGATCAGCACCGAGGAAGGGAAATTTACCCGCTTTACCATTCTGCTGCCCAAACGCTGACCCGCAAAGCAAAAGGGACGACGCGGACAGCATTCTATTTTTGGAAAACTTAACTGACCTATGAAAATTCTATTTGTTGACGACGAGCGGGACGTGGAAGACCTCTTTCGCCAGAAATTCAGAAAGGAGATCCGAAGCGGCAAGCTGGAGCTGGCCTTCGCCTTTTCGGGACAGGAGGCCCTGGAGCTCCTCAGCACCGACAATCCCCCCAAATTCGTCTATGTCTTCTCCGACATCAATATGCCTGGGATGAGCGGACTCGAGCTTTTGGAAGAGATCAAAAGCCGCTTTCCCCTCATCCAAGTAAGCATGATCTCCGCCTATGGCGACCAGGAAAACTACGACAAAGCCATGAGCTCCGGCGCAAAGGGATTTTTTACCAAGCCGGTGGATTTTGACAGCCTGAAAAAGGAAATCTCCAGCCTGATCGAAGACCGGGACTGAGTGGACAAGCCGTACCGGAGAAAAGGCAACCACCTCGCTGTAAAGCACTTTTGGCGATACACACGTCAAAAAACCAGATGCAGGATCGGAACAAAAAGCTAACTTAGTGTCTTGGGAGAAACGATCGGGGAAAGCGATAGAGCCAGCCAGACGGAAGAAGCTTTTGCCATCGCCACCCCTGCGGATCCTGGCCGACAAAGGAATGGATTGAAGGATTTACGAGCCCACAACCAACTTTTTTGCAATGAAAATATTAATCGTAGACGACGAACAGGATGTAGAAATCATGTTTCTCCAAAAATTCCGAAAGGAGATCAAAAGCAAGCGACTGGAGGTATCCTTTGCCTTCTCCGGCGAACAGGCCTTGGCCATGCTCGGCAACTCGGGCTCTCCGGACGTCGTGTACGTATTTTCCGACATCAATATGCCCGGGATGAGCGGCCTGGAACTTTTGTCCGCCATCAAAAGCAGATTTCCCCATATATTAGTAAGCATGATTTCGGCGTATGGAGACAGGGACAACTACAACAGGGCGATCAGCTCCGGCGCAAAGGGATTTTTTACCAAACCGGTGGATTTTGACTCCCTGAAAATCGAAATCGCTGAATTGCTAACCAACCAATGATATGGCGAAAATACTGGTAGTCGATGACGAGGAAGATTTGGAGATGCTTTTCCGCCAGAAGTATCGCCAGAAAATCCGGGCCGGAGAGTACGAAATGCTGTTTGCGCTCAATGGCCAACTGGCAATGGAAACGCTCAGGGATCATCCCGACGTGGACATGATCCTGAGCGACATCAACATGCCCGTGATGGACGGACTCACGCTCCTGTCCAATACCAAGGAGAAAAACCCCCTGGTCAAGACCATCATCATCTCCGCCTACGGGGACATGGAAAACATCCGCAAGGCGATGAACCTGGGCGCCTTCGACTTTGTGACCAAGCCGGTGGACTTCCAGGACTTGGAGATCACCATCGAAAAAACCCTCGGCTACATCAACCAAATCAAGGGCACGCTCCAGGCCATGCGTGAAAACAACATCCTCAAAATGTATGTGGACGAGACGGTGCTGAGCTTCATGGGGGGAAAAGAAATCGAAACCGCCTTGATGGAAAACGACACCATCGAAGCCTCAGTGGCCTTTATCGATCTGGTGGGTTTTACCAAAATCTCCGAAAACGAAGAGCCAAACGTCGTCGTGGGCCTGCTCAACGAGTACTTTGACCTCATGGTGCGGGAGATCATCGACCAAAAGGGAAGTGTGGACAAATTCATCGGCGATGCCGTGATGGCAGTATTCCAAGGGCCCGACCACCTCTCCAGAGCGGTCAAGGCCTGTCTGGCCATCCGCAACAAAATGGACGCTATCCCCGAATATTCCGAAAAATCCCACTTCAAGCCCCAGGTATCGATCGGGATCAATGCCGGTGAAATGGTATCCGGCAACATCGGCTCCAAGTCGCTCAAACGATTGGACTACACCGTCATCGGCGATGCGGTCAACATCGCCTCCCGCCTGCAAAGCGCCGCCAGCCCCAGCCAGATCCTCATGCTGGACCGCTGTGCGGAAAAGATAAGAGAAACCTTCGACGTGCAGCCAGTCGGGGAGATGAGGCTAAAAAACAAAGCAAATGCCGTCAAGGTGTTTGAGGTATTGGGCTAGGCAGCATTGCTGAGGCTAAGAATCATTTTTTTTCGAGACCGGATTAAAGCCAAAGATTCAGCCACAAGGCAGATCCGTTTTTACGCATCGGGCAAGCTCCCGATAGCGAATATAATTTCGAAAATTGTCCGAATCCGATCTATTTTCATGCGCCGCGTCCCAGCGCTTGCATAAAACCAAAGATTCCGAGTAGATTAATTGCCCAAACCCAACTCATATGAGAAAACTAACCCAACCCGCACTTTTGGTAGCGCTAGGTGTCTCGGTCAGTTTTGCGGCGATGGTGCCCAAGGACGGAGAAGAGCTGCTCCCCCTCTCCCGCAAAGCCATTCCGCTTGCTGATACCCTAAAAAAAGACAGCCTCAACTATCCCAAATTCAAAGACCTTCCCCTCAAGCCGGAGCGGGAGGTGAAGTTTACGGCCAAAGAAGGCACCTGGATGAGCATCGACGTGAGTCCCGACGGCAAGACGCTGGCCTTTGACCTCATGGGCGACATCTACACCATCCCCATCGAGGGCGGCAAAGCCACACCGATCACGACGGGAATCGCCTATGAAACGCATCCCAGATTTTCACCTGACGGAGACAAGATCCTCTTCACCTCCGACCGCGCCGGCAGCGACAACCTCTGGTACATAGACCAGGCAAAAAAGGACACCGTCCAGGTCACCAAGGACAAAAACGGCGACGTGCCCGGAGCCCACTGGACTCCTGACGGCGAGTACATCATCGTCGCAAAAGGCAGACGAATCACCAAGCTCTGGATGTACCACAAGGACGGCGGCGGCGGGATCCAGCTCAACGAAAACCCGAGCTCGATGAAGACCATCGATCCTTTCGTGAGTCCGGATGGAAAGAAAATCTACTTTTCGCAGCGAAACGGCTCCTGGAACTACAATGCCCTCTTGCCCCAGTATCAGATCGGCACCTATGATTTTGAAAAAGGAGAGCTCTCGACCATCACCTCCCGCTATGGCTCGGCTTTCACCCCTACGCTGAGCAAAGACGGACAATGGATGGTCTATGGCACCCGCTGGGAAGACAAGACCGGCCTGGTGCTCAGAAACCTGAAAACCGGCGAGGAAAAATGGCTGGCCTATCCCGTCCAGCGTGACGAGCAGGAATCCATCGCCCCCCAAGGCGTGCTTCCCGCGATGGCTTTCACACCCGACAGCAAAAACATCATCGCCTCCTACGGGGGCAAAATCTGGAAACTCTCCGTGGACGGAACAGCGCCAGCCGAGATCCCCTTCGAAGCCGACGTCAAGCTGGCCATGGGCCCGCGACTCTACTTCAACTACGAGATCAAAGACACCACTGCCAGGCTGGCCACGCAGATCCGTGACGCTGTCCCTTCTCCTGACGGGAAAAAACTGGCCTTCACCGCGCTTAACAGGCTTTACGTGATGGACTATCCAGACGGTGCCCCCAAGCGTGTCACCACCAACGAATTTACCGAGGCGATGCCATCCTGGAGTCCTGACGGCACCCAGCTGGTCTTCACCACCTGGGAGGAAAAAAACGGCGGGCATCTCTACAAGGCCTCGCTTGCGGGCAGAGGCTCGGTCAGCCGATTGACCAACGAGTCTTCCCTGTACTACTCTCCGATCTGGGGGCCAAACAACAGAATCCTGGTTTACAAGGGTTCAAACCGGCTGCTGCAAGAGGCTGAGGGGCCTGGTATAAGTGGAGCGGAAGCCATTTTGGCTTGGATCCCGGCCTCGGGAGGTTCTTTCAGAAAAGTCATGGACGCAGGCAACTACGGCAATCCGCATTTCACCAACGACTCCAGCAGAATTTTCCTAAACGGCCCAGGCGGTGCCCTGCTGAGTGTGAAGTGGGACGGCACGGACGAGAAGGTCTACGCCAAAATCACCGGCATCACGCCCTTTGGCTCGGTCGCCGATCCCCATGCAGGCCATGACCATGCGAACGCAGAAGAGTTTTCCACCGTCCGCTACGTGATGGGCAAGCCGATCTCCAATGCAGACGCGGTGAACTATTGCATGCTGCCGCAAAGCGCCGGTGCCCAAGAGCCCCAAATGATGCCGGCAAGCGCCAGCACCATCTACATGGCCCCAGTCGGCAACAAGGCTTTGGCCCAAGTCAACAACAACGTCTACGTAGTGACCATCCCGGTCGCCGGCAAAGTACCGACCATCAACGTCGCCGATCCCTCCAGCAGCAATTTCCCTTCCCGCCAGCTCACCGAGATCGGAGGAGAATGGCCAGCTTGGGAGGCAGATGGAAAAAAAGTCCACTGGTCACTGGGAAATGGACACTGGGTCTATGACATCGACCGGGCACAGTACATCGAAGACTCTGTGAAGGCTGCGAAAAAAGCCAAGACCCTTGCCGACGCAGACAGTGTGGCGACTTTGAAAGCCAAGGGAGAGGATGCGGTAAAGCTCGCTGACTCGCTGGCCAAAGCGGATAAAAAGCGCATTGACTCCCTCTTCAAAGCGGACAAGGAAAAATTCAAGGCCGACAGCATTCACAAGGCCAAGCTGAAGGAAAAGGAAAGCTACAAGCCCGATGAAAAGCAGGTCAAAGTGTACTTTGCCAAAGACACCCCTGCGGGGAGCATCTTGCTGAAAAACGCCCGAATCGTCACCATGAAGGGGGCGGAAGTCATAGAGAATGGCGACATCCTCATCGAAAACAACCGAATCAAGGCAGTCGGTGCCACCGGCTCCCTAGACGCGGGCAATGCCAAGGTCATCGACGCTTCCGGCAAGACGATCACCCCAGGCTTCATCGATACCCATGCACACATGTGGCCGACCTGGGGTCTGCACAAGAACACCGTGTGGATCTATGCAGCCAACCTAGCCTACGGCGTGACCACCACCCGTGATCCGCAGACTGCCACTACCGATGTCCTGACCTATGGCGACATGGTCGAGGCTGGCATGGTACCCGGCCCACGTGTCTACTCCACCGGTCCCGGTGTAGGCTACTGGATGTACAACATGAAGTCGCTCGACCAGACCAAAAATGTCCTCAAGCAGTACAGCAAGTATTACAACACCCAGTACATCAAAATGTACCTGGTCGGCAACCGCCAGCATCGCCAGTGGGTCATCATGGCTGCCAAGGAGCAAGAACTCATGCCTACGACAGAAGGTGGATTGGATTACAAGCTGAATATGACCCAGCTCTTTGACGGCTATCCTGGCCATGAGCATGCCATCCCCATCTACCCGCTGTACAGCGACGTGACCCAGACCATTGCGGAAAGCAAGATGGCCTACACCCCGACCCTGCTGGTAGCCTACGGCGGCCCATGGGCCGAAAACTTCTACTACACCACCGAAAGTCCACTCCACGATCCCAAGCTGAACCGCTTCACTCCCTACAACGAGATGAACTCCAAAGCCCGACGTCGCGCAGGAAGCCTAGGCGGCTGGTTTGCACCCGAGGACCATGTCTTCCAAAAGCATGCGAAAGGTGTCAATTCCGTCGTATCCCAAGGAGGACTGGCTGGAGTGGGCTCCCATGGACAGCTACAGGGACTGGGCTATCACTGGGAACTTTGGTCTGTGGCCAGCGGCGGCATGAGCAACCTGGACGCGATCAAGACCGCTACCATTCTCGGAGCGGAAGCCTTGGGACTGGATCAGGAGCTGGGCAGCATCGAAGCGGGGAAACTCGCCGACCTCGTGATCATGGAAAGAAACCCGCTGGAAAATATCCGAAATACCAACTCCATCACCCATGTCGTGAAAAACGGCCGGGTGTATGACGGAAATACCCTGGATGAAATCCTGCCCACTCCCCGCAAGCTGGATGTGAGCTCCTGGACGAAAGAAGCCCCAACGGTCAATACCGCTGTGATGGATTGATCCCGAGCTAGCCAAATGCAAAAAATAGAGGCTGCCCCGATCTGGGGCAGCCTCTTTCTATTTGGAAGGCAAGAGACGACTCTGTCAGGGGGAACCTACAGTCCAAATCTATACTGCAACCCTCCGATGAACTGGACGCGCGAAGCGAGAAAGCCATATTCGGCACGCAGCATAAAATGCTTATTGAGCTGATACTGGCTTCCGACGATGAAGTTCCACATATCGGCAGGCCGCTTGTCCATGGAATACTGCACGGTAGAGTTGGCAACGTTGCTGAGCGCACCGTCCGCGGCGACCAAAAACTCGCTGGCAGTTCCCAGGACTTGGTTGGCCTTGTTGTATTTGGCCTTGTTGATCGGGTTGTTTTGCTGGGCATCGCTGAGGCCGTTCCACCACGCATCCACGTTTCCTTGGGCGGTCTCCACCTTTTCCATGCCACTCTCCACTCGGCTACCCCAGCCCGAGGTGTCAAACACCTCATCCAAGGCAATTGATCCGACGGTTTCGGAATTGAGCTTCACACGGAATCCACCCACCCAAACCGCGATGTTCTGCTCTGGCTTTTTCAGGTTAAAGCGCTTTCCAAATCTCGGCCCGAAGACAAAAGTCTTGGCGGGCTTGTTCAGCTGGGGCACGTCGGTCCAAGCCACGTTCATATCCAAAGCCATAAATCCCCCGCCAATACCAATCGTCGGGGTCATTCCCAAGCCAAAACTGGTTGCGTTGAACTCGATCAGGGTGTTCGCCGAGAGGACTTCATTGAAGTTATTTTCAGCATCCGGCAGATAAACCCCAAAGCCAACTTCGGTGGATGCCTGGGATTTGCCGAGGATGCCGTACACGTTGAGGAAAGGGAAAAGCCACACATCCGGACGCACGGTGACCGAGCTCGCCCTAGCCCTGGCCACGTCAAAACGCACGATCTCGTCCACGTTTACCATCTGGCTTCCGTTGAAGCCTATGGACATGTTGTCAATGATCAGGTCGGATTCCTGCCAAAAAACCTGCATGCTGACCCCTGCGGAGTAGGGCAACTCAAAGCCCAAGCCGGCAGCCTTGTCCCCCAGAATAGGCAGGGCGTAGGGGTACTCGGCCATCTTGACGCTGTCTATGATTCTTTCCTTTTTCTCCCCAACCTCCCTGTTGGAAAAAACCTGAGCCCGGGCGCTGCCCAAGAAAAATGCAAGAACAAATCCGAGTAAAAGTATTCGTCTCATAAGCGGTGTGTAGATTTAGTTGGCAGTAAACAATATAGACCAAACCAAAGGTATATCGGCTCGTTGCCATAATTCATGACGAAAGTCATTTTTGAAATCTGTGAAATCGATGAAATTTTGGCTTTCTGACCGCCTTTTGAGCCTTTGGACTGGGCAGGGCAAAAACCGATTTTGACAAAATCTCTTTAACTTAAAGCTACCATCAAACTTCCCCGATGTATGAAAAAGCCAGCATTCCTCTTCCTTTTTTGCCTCAGCATCATGGCTGCTGCCAGCGCACAGCAGACCGACCCCGAAAAGCTACAGCAGGCAGTAGACACCAAAACCTTCGTATTTGAGGGACGGCAAGCGTCGGGCGTGCGGGGAAGGATGATCCAGCTCGACCCGGGCTATACGCTGGAGGTGAGCCCGGAAAAAGTGACCGGAAACCTGCCCTTCTTTGGCAGGTCCTATCAAGGCACTCCCGGAAGTACGGACATCGGCCTGAAGTTTGATTTTTCCGAATTTGACTACAGTGTAAAACCGCGAAAAAAGGGAGGCTGGGACATCACCATCGAGCCCAAGGAGTCCAGCGACGTACGCTCCGTCTTCCTCACCATCCAGTCCAAAGGCAACGCTTCCCTCAGGGTGACCAGCAACAGCAAGGAGCCCATGTCCTACACCGGGTTCATCAAATAAGGCCCTTCGCCTCAGTGGTGGGTGTGGTGCTCTCCCTTGAGCAGGACGCAGTCTTCCCGGTCGATTTCCGTCTCGATGGTGTAGTGCTCGAAAGGATGCTTTTTCATGATCCGCTTGAGTTCGTTTTTCACCTCCAGCAAGTCATCCAAGGAGGCAATCGGTTTCAGCTTCACGTGGGTGGTGAAGACATGATGCTCTCCGTCCAGTGACCAGATGTGCGTGTGATGGGTCGATCCCACATGGGGGATCTGGCGGATTTCGGCTTCGATGCCTGACTTATCCACATCTGTAGGCTGGCCTTGGAGGAAAAGAAAAACCGTCTCCTGCAGCCTTTTGGCCACATTCCAGAGGATATAGACCGAGATCAGCAGCGAAAGCGCCGGGTCAAGGTAGGGGCTGGGGTAAAAAAGCAGCACGACTGACACGATCAACACAGCCACCCAGCCCAGCACGTCCTCGACCAAATGCCAAGAGATCACCCGCTCGTTCAGCGTCTTGCCCTTGCTCAGCTTCCAAGCCGCGTAGCCATTGACCGCCACGCCGAGGATGGCGAAGTAGAGCATCCCCTGCGCATCGGATTCTTCGGGGCTCAGTATTCTCAAAATGGCTTCCCTGATCACAAAGACCGACCCCAAAATCAGCACGATCGCGTTGATCAGCGCACCCAACAGGGAAAACCGGCGGTAGCCAAAGGAATAGGAATCGGTGGCCTTTTTCTTAGAGAGACGATCCAGGTACCAAGATGTGCCCAGCGAGAGCGAGTCCCCCAGGTCATGCACCGCGTCGGATACGATGGAGACACTGTTCACATACCAGCCCCCTACCAGTTCGATGATGGTAAAGGCCAGATTGAGAAAGAAGGCCGTCTTCAGGCTCTTTCCCGAATCGTGGTGATGATGGTGGTGATGGTCATGCGACATGATTCTAAAGATAGCGCCTTTTCAAAACCAGCCGATTTCTGCACCCGCATTGCAGAAGGAGGGTTTAACTTACGAAGAACCCTCCAAGGGTTTCGAACCCTTGGAGGGTTATCGCTGATGACTTCTTGGAGCGTTGGTTTTTTCCGAATACTCAAAATACCAGCGGCAAAATCTACCGCATAGGAGGCGGCGGGGTCTTTTTTCTCCTCAAGAGCCAAAAAAGCAAGACCCCAAAAAAGAGCACAAAGGGCCAGAGATTGATCAGAAACACCACAAACCATTGCAGGTTTTCCCAGCCGGCTCCGATTCCCTCGGTTGCCTTTTTCAGAAAGCCAAACTCCCTAGCTTCCTCCACATAAAACGAAACGGTGAGCGTACTGAGCGCCACCCGATCTCCCAGGTAGTTGAGCCGTCCCTGCATGGATTCGACTTCCCCTCGCACATTGGCCAGCTCACGCTCCAGGCCAAGGATCTCCTCCACGTTGCGAGCCTGCTTCAGCAGCTCCATGTACCGGGTTTCCAGCTCTTTTTTGGTCTTCAGCCGGGCTTCCACATCGATGTACTGCTCCGTCACGTCTTCGCTACGGATGTTCATACTCTCTATGTGGACTGCGTGGGACTGGATCTTTTGCAGCAGTCCATCGAGCTGATCGGAGGGAATACGCACGCTCATGCGCCGTTCGGTTCGCTCCCCGTAGCTGTCGGATGACTCGTTTGAGATATAGCCTTTGGATGCGGACACCTCGTTTCGAAGAAAAGTGCTCGTCTCTTGGATATCGCTGCACTCAAAGTAGATCTCCCCTTCCCTGATCACCTTCCGCTCCGCGAGCGGCATCTCTTCACCAGACTGACCTGACTGGGCCGGATCTGCCACCTCTTCAAAAGAAGCAACCGATTCCACCGCTAGATCGGTGCTGTTTTGCGTGCCGCACGCAGCGACAATAAATCCGAAAAGGATGGGTAGCTTGAGCAAAAGGAGTTTCATAGCCGGAATCTATAAAAAAGTAAAACGCCAAAGACGGGGGTTTGTGACGAGAAGGAGATAAAATTTAACGGGTCACCGATCCAGCCACCCTTTCAGATCACCCACCTTCTCGCGGCTGACCAGGATGTCATGGTCTGCACAGTTGCTGAGCTTGACCTTCAGGCGGCTGTTGGAGTAGGTCAGGACTTCCTCGACGGCATCGACTTTGGCGAGGTACTTTCGGTTGAGACGGAAGAAAAGCGCAGGGTCCACCTGGCTCTCGACCTGCTCCAGCGTGGAGTCTAGGACGTATTTTTTCCCGGCAAAAGTCTGCAAAAAAGTCACCCGCTCCTCGCTGTGGAAGAAAGCCACCTCCTCCACCGGGACGCTTTGGATCTTTTCGCCGAAGCGCACCAGAAAGCGGTTTTTGAACACCTTCCTCTCCGGCTGGAGCAGTCCCTTTAGCAAGTCCAAATCCAGCACCGGCTTCACCTGCCGGGACTTAAACTTATCCACAGCCCGTTCCAAGTCGACGGGATCGATGGGCTTGAGCAGGTAGTCGATGGCGTTGACTTGGAAGGCCCGGATCGCGTATTGGTCATAGGCGGTGGTGAAGATCACCGGAGCCGAAACGTTCACTTTCTCAAAAATCTCGAAGCTGATCCCATCCGCGAGCTGTATGTCGCAAAAGATGAGGTCGGGCGCGGCATTTTCCCCAAACCAGCGCAAAGCCTTGGTGACCGTGTCGAGGTTTTCCCCAAAATGCACCTCCGGAAAATGGCCGGCGAGCAGCCTTTCCAATCGGGTCGCGGCTGGTTTTTCGTCTTCGATGATCAGGATCTTCATTGCTGTAGGATGAGTAGGGGCAGTTTGACGAGGTACTCGTGTTCGGCCTGGATCACCTCCGGCTGGGCCTTGCTGAGAAGGAGGTAGCGTGAGCGGATATTGTTCAGCCCGACGCCGGTCGAGGGCTCACTCTGGCTGGATTTGGGCTGGAACGTGTTGCTTATCCACAGCTCCCCTTCTTTTTGGAGGATGTGGATAAAGAGCGGATTGTCGGTCGAGGCGATGTTATGCTTGATGGCGTTTTCGAGCAAAAGCTGCAGGGAGAGCGGCGGCAAAAAGAAGCCCTGCGGCGAAGGTACCTTGATGGCGAAGTTCAGGTTTTCGCCAAAACGGATTTTCTGAAGCTCCAGAAAGTTGCGCGCGAAGTCCAGCTCCCTATCCAAGCTGACCAGCTCCTCCTGCTGCACCTCCAGCACATAGCGGTAGATGCGGGAGAGTTTTTGGATAAAAGCCGCCGAGCGGTCGGCGTCCTCATAGACGAGATTGGAAAGCGTGTTCAGGGAATTGAAGAGAAAATGCGGATTGAGCTGGTCTTTGAGGCTTTGGTTTTGGCTGGCGAGCTTTTCGGAGCGCAGCTGCTCTGCCTCGATGGCGGACTTTCTCCACTCCAAAAGCCAAGACCTGCTGGTGAAGATCGCCATAAACACCAACGCGATGTACATGGGCGTGAGACTAAATCGCAAGAGGTAGTCCCAGGGGATCTGGTCTAGGGAAAATCTCGTGAGCAGCCAGTAGTAGACAAAGACCACCACAAAGCTGACGGCAAAAGCATAGGCTAGGTACAAGCCAGTGGTGAGCAAGAGACGCCTCACCGGACTGTGCACCCAAGACATCCTGGCATCCAGAAAATGCTCTACCCGGCTGCCGCCAAAGCTCAACAGGGAAGAGATGGTGAATGAAAACAGGAAGTCGGGAACCATTCCCTTGATACCTTCCCAAGACAAGAAGCAGGGAGCACAGAACACCAATTGGAGGCTGAGGGCGATGCCGAGGTTGATCAGGATAAACTTCTTGGTATCGTACCAGAAATCGCTCTGCCCTCGGCAGGCTGGGTCAACGGTCGTTGCAGTCATGTCGGAAGATAGGAAAAAGGGTTTTCAAAATTGTCAACGGTCGACAGACCACTGTCCACGGATTAGACAACAACTCCAGTCCCAGGCCGGTGCAGGAGACTGGAGTTGGCCTAGTGAGCTGAAGCAATCACTTGCAGGCACCGGCCACCTGCTCGGCTTGGCCTTTGCCCCAGGTAGGAAGGATGTAGTCTTCGCCTACCTTGGTCTCTTCCTTGGCATAGAGATCGAGGGCATTTCTTGCCAGGCCGCAGGCTTTCTCCGGCCCAGAGCCAAAGAAGCGGGCCATGCCCTGCTCCATCTGCGACATGAGCATCAGGGCACGGGGATTTTCCCGATCCAGGTTGATGGCTTTGCCGAAAAGCTGCATCGCTTGGGGACTCATGCTCTGGCCGCGGGAGGCTGGGTCGATCGAAATTTTTCCCATGACCACGTAGCCTTTCATGGCGGTGATTTCGGAATTATCCACAGCGATTTTCTCGGCTTTTTCTACCAAAGCCATTGCCTGGTCGAGGTATTGGTCTTTGCTGACATCAAATCGGAAAGCAGCCGTAGTCTGCAAATAGGCGGCGTAGTAGAGTGGCAGCCACTCTTCGGGCTTGGCCTCGGCGATGCGGAGAAAGGCGTTGGTCACGGCCTGGGACTCCTCCAGCGTGCGGATGGTTTTCATGGCATTGACCTGTTTTTTCATGGCGTTTTCATAGGCCGGATCGGAGCAGAAAGCGGAGAAGATGAAGGCAAAAGCCAAGGCGAGGGTTGTGGATAACTTTTTCATGGTATGGAGATTAGAGGTTGTTTAGCATGTTTGCGTTTTTGTCTTTGGAGAGGGTCAGGAATACACCGAGCACGATGAAGCGCGGTGCGGACTGCTGGATAGGCAGGGAAGCGTAGTGTCCGACCTCGTCGGGTCGTGCCGTGTAGGTGTATCCGAAAATATTGTCGGCACCGAGCACATTGGTGACTGCGCCGTGGATGATCAGGTTGGGCTTGGGAAGGTAGCTCCAGCTGAGGCTGAGGTTTTGGTAGGCTTGTGTCTTGGAGTTCATCTCACCGGACAGATTGGGGTTGGTGTAGGCATAGCCGTCATTGAAGGAAAAGGAGGCACCGATCTGGGACTTCAGCGAGGAGACGAAGTGCTTCACCACCACCGAGAAGTTGTGCTTGGGCGCAAAGTCCGGCTGGACCTGGGTCACGTATTGGTGGTAGCTGCGTTTGCTGTCCACAAAGCTGTAGGTGATCCAGTAGTCGGTGTTTTTCAGGCTTTTTCGGTCACGAAAAAAGACATCAAAACCCTTCGCATAGCCCTCGCCGCCATTTTGCAGCAGGCTGGGACTTTGTGGATTTCCCTCGAAAAGAACCAGATCCTCATAAGATTTATAAAAGGTCTCGGCACGAAAGGTGATGCCCTCAGCTTGCAGCAGGTAGTTCAATATCAGGTGCTTGGCCTGGGAGTTTTGCAGATTCGGATTCAAAACACGGAAGTTATCCACAGGCAATTGGTGGAAGCTACCGGCCGCAAGCGAGAGCGTCCCGTTTTCCGAAACCTGGTAGGCCAAGGAAGCCCGGGGATCGAGCCAGCTCTTTTCCGCCAGGGAAGAATAGCCGCCACGCAGTCCGCCACGAAGGACAAACTTCCGGCTCAGGTACCAATCCCACTCGGTGAAGAGGTAGCTTTCCCTGTCGTCAAAACTCCGGCTGAGTTCGGATCGGACCAGCTTTTCAGAGTAGGAGTGGGCGAAAAGCTCTGCCCCGCTTTTGGCGGAAAGCCGACCGGAAAAGTCCTTGACGGCGGTGAATTTGAAATGGCTGAGGTCGTTTCTTCGATCCACGGCTACCGAGTCATAGCTTACCTGGTCTCTATTGTGGGAATAGGATGCGCCCGCAAATAGCGTCCAACCCTGCTCGTAGGCCTTTCTCCAGTTGGTCTGGGCGTAGGAATAGCTGTTTTTCAGGTTGACCAAGACGCCTTTTCCGTCGATTCCCGGCATGGCCTGCCAGAGTTCCATCGCGCCGGCCTCGGTGCGCGCGAGGACTTTCAGCAGGCCGCCCTTTTTCAGCTTGCTCTGGGCGGCAAGCTCCAGATCCCAGCCATGCGGTGCCCGCTCCCACTCAAAATTCTGCTTGACCAAGGACTGGTAAGGAGCCAGGTCGAGGATATTCCCGCTCAGGGAGATGCTCTGCTTGTCGCTGGCCAGGGTGTGGGAATAGCCCGCGCCCACGGAAAGCACCGAAAGATCGCCTTGGCTCCGGGCGGCGACATCCTTGGTATTCATCGCCAAAGCGGAGGAAAGGGCCTGGCCATACTCGGCCGAATAGCCGCCGGTGGAGAAGAAGGTTCCCTTGAAAAGATTTGGGTTGAAGCGATTGCGGGTGGGGACGTTGGCGGCGGTGGTGCCGTAGGAGTTGGCGACCTTCAGGCCGTCGATGTAGATCCCCACCTCACTGGCATCGCCACCCCTCACAAAAAGGCGTCCGTCGTTTCCCACAGTGCTGGTACCCGGCAAGGTCTGGAAGGCTCCGATGATATCGCCATTGGCAGAGGGCGTGGTCACGATGTCGAGGGGGCGAAGGATCACGGACTTTTTCTCATCCGATGCCTCCATGGCCCCTGCGGAGATGGTCACGGTGTTGAGCTCGTTGAATTCTTCCCGCAGCTGCAGGCTTGGCAGCTTCAGCTCTGATCCGCTGAGCTCGACTTCCAGCTCTTGGGACTCAAACCCCAGCATGCTGAAGATCAGCATCTGCTTGCCGGATTCGCTGGTTTCGAAGCGGAAAGCGCCGTTGCTGTCTGAGCTGCCCCCGTCAAAGCTTCCTTTAATATACACATTGACTCCGGGAAGAGGCTTGGATTTTTCGTCCAGCACGGCTCCGGAAAGAATGGACTGGGCAAAAACAAAGGTTTGGCTGAGGAAAAAGTAGAGGAAAAGTATCAGTCGGATTTTCATTTCGGTTCGTATTTGAACCAAACCTGCCCAAGCTAGCCCAGTCTAAAAACCGAAGGTGACTGAAGTGTCATAAAGTGGGACTGAAATGCAGGCTCCGCTGACTGAACATTTCCTCTGCGAAACACTTTCTAGGCCTATCCACCCCAGATCAGCCAAAATGGAAGCTTTTTTTGACTTCCCTGCTTTCAAAGCCTCCGGATGAAAAATGGGAAGTCGCCGGTTTTTTCTCCAAAAATGGCCGCGTACCCCAATTCCCGAAAAAACCATAAGTCCATTTTTTCATAGACTAAATGCAGAATAATGCCGATTTTATAAAGCCAAAAAGAACAATTAGCCATATATTAAGAAATGGAATCGGCATTTTGCCATCGTTTATTCCACCTGAACTTTTCGCAATGCTATGAAATGAGACCTTTTAAAGGCATTCTTTTCTTCCTTTGGTTCGCACTGTCGACGGGAGGGGCTTTTTCCCAAGAATCCCCTCCGCCGGTAAAAAACGATTCCATCGTCTTGGCGCAGGCCTACATCAACCTGACGCTCACCAAGGAGTTTTTTGAGGGAATGCCCGAAGAGCGTATCAACCGGATTCTGGCCTTTGAGATGGAGGAGTTGGGCTCGATCACCGATCCGGCCTTTTTGGACGACAATGCCGCCTTGTACAATTTTTCGTATTCCCTCCTGTACTACGTCCAGGCCAAGTTTTTCTTCCGTACGAAGTCCGAGATCAGCCGAGACAGGCTCTTGACATGGAAGGAAAGCCTGGAAAAGTCCATCGACTATTTCAACCGCTCCAAGTCCAGGTTACCGGACTTTGAGCAAAACCCCTTTTTTGAACTGATCAAGTTTGAGGAGGCGTCCTATTCGATCTTGCATCGGGAGTTGTTTGAGCTGAAAAGCCTGTTTACACCCTACTTCAACGAGGACATCTACCCGGATTTCAAGCGGATATTCTTGAAGGCAAAAAACTCGGACAGCTTCGAAATCGACTCCCTAGCCTATCTGGCGGCCATTTTCTCGATAGAATTCAACTCGTCCATCGTCGAAAATGACTACAGCGAATACAGCTACGATTTTGGACCGAACACCCTTCCCATCCCTTCGCGCTACAGCCATGCCGAGCGCAACTATGACTACTCCGCCTACGAAAACCCCGTCGGGACGAGCTATCTCCTCGACGATAGGCTGGACCTGATCTCCCGCTATGTCCAGCTGAAACGCCTCGCTTCGACGAGCCACGCCGACGCGCTTTCCCCGTTTCAGAGCTACAGGCTCTACAACTCCTTTCACATCTTCAGAGATGATATCGAGGACAGGCTTTTCCTCGACCAGCTCACCGACGACAGCGACGCCTTCCTCGCCGGGGAGCTCGACCAGGAGGAGCTAGATCGAGTCTATGCGGACCTTAGGGCAAAATTCCCCTATGCGTCCTACGCCACCGCCCAGGCCTATATCAACCTGTCCATCATTCAGGCGAATTTTGAAAGCCAAAGCAACAGCCAGATTGCCTCCGTGCTTGAGTTTCACGAGAAAGAACTCAGGGAAAGCTGGAATTCGGACTTTGCGGAGCAAAATCCCGAGCTCAGCCATTTCACCCAGGCCTTGCTGTACGAAAACCTAAGCCGCCTCCTCTACCGATCGCGAAAAAACATCCTCCGACAAACACTGGTCGAATGGAAAGAGGCGCTGGAAAAGGGCATCGACCACTTCAACCTTTCCCAAACAGATAGCGGCTGGAGCGAAGAAAAGCGCCATTTCCACGAGCTTATCCAGTTCGATTCCGAGGACATCCATGTGCTGGACAGCAGGATCAACGGTCTGAAGTCGGCATTCACGCCCTACTTCAACGAGGATATTTACCCAGATTTTCAGCGCATATTCTACAAAGCAAAAAACGCCGGAGAATATGATTTCGAGGGACTTAAAAGACTTTCCGAGCTCTATTCCATCCGCTTGGACTTGTCGGTATTGGAGAATCGAGGGCCCGAACCGCCAAACTGGGAATTTGACAAAATCACTCAGACCTATGAAATGCTTCCAAAGCTGGATCTGGTTTCGAAGTTTATCCAGTTCAAATACCTCGCCTCCGACCAATTCTCTATCCCTACAGGATTTGACGTGAAGCAGCTTTACGACAGCTACGACGATTTCCTCTTTTCTCTCGGTCAAGAAAACGACGCGTTTGTCATGAGAGAGCTCAATCCGGAAGCGATCGAGGTTCTGTTTTCGCAACTGCAGGAAAAATTTCCGTTTCCTTTTTCGAGAGAATTGGTACTCTCGGAATCTGAAAGTGACGGAGTTGTTGATTTCTTGGAAAATATGCAGGCCGCGCCCGTACGTAGTGCTCTCTTTTTCCCAGAGCTGGCCCCACTGGCTTCGGCAAGCTTGATTAAAAGGAACTTCAAGCCTGAGCTGCGTACGCTTGGGCAGGTGGATGGCTTCCTTCGGAGCAAATTCCTCGCCGCCGGCTACGGGCAGCAGCTCCACTACTACTATGCCTCAGACGGCTATGCGATGACGACCAGTCTGGAAAAGTTTAACCTGGACGGATCAGCGGTGGCGGCTGACAAGCGCTTCGTGAAAAGCCTTGCCGGAGAACAGAAGCTCTCCTACTATGAGATTTTCAAATCCATGTTTTTCGACCTGGAATTCGACTACCGCATGTTTGCGCTGGTCGTGTCATCCAAGGCCACGGTCATGAGCCGCAACGGCATGACGCCCCAGTTTGCAGAGAATCTCATAGCAAACAGCTACGACCAGCTCCCGACTGACCTCCAAAACAAAACCCTAAGCGACAAAACGCTGTCCGTTTTCGTCTACCATTTCCATCTCAACCTGGGCAGCGGCACTGTGGAGCTGGATCTTTCCGGGGAGATCTCGGCGCAGGAGTATCTACGCAAGGCCGGACTGATCGGCATCATCCAATAGGAAAAGGGCTCAGTCAGTTGGGGGATTTTCGCGGAAATAGTCTTCAAAGGAAAAGTAGCGATGGATGGTGTCTCCCTGAAAGCGGACAATATCGATCTTCATCTCCGGGCAATAGCCATAGCCCAAGTAGCCTATGGAAAAGGAAGAGCTGGGGTCGTTTGAAATACGCTTTTGGTCGATAAAGCCTTCGCAGAAATTGTAGTGGACTTCTTTGATTTCGTCTTTTCTGAGGAGCGGAAAGTCCAGCCACATGGTGTAGTTCCGGTTGTTTCCCCCGGCGTTGGAAGGGCTGACGGAGGCTCTCACCTCGATCAGGCTGTCCAGGGGATAGGTCTTTTCCCGATGGATGATGGCCTGGATTTCTTCGTTGGTCAGGTTTTCGTATTTCTCCCCAGAGCTGCCCAGCACCTCATTCAGCAATTCGGTGGAGGTAGCATTGGCGCTCTCGGCACTGATCGCCGCTTGCTGTGCCGCCAGGGCATTCCGCTGCGCGCGAAAAGCGATAAAAATGAACAGTCCCGCCAAAACCACGAAAACACCCACCGCTATTTTCAAAAACATGGACTTTTTGCTTTTGACCAGGTCATCGTATTTCTGCTTGGCTTCCCGCTGCTTCTCCGCCCGCAAAAACTCCCGGCTCCTTTCGATCCAGTCCCGCTCCTCTTCCGTCTGCTTGAATTTGTCCAAGTAGGGCTCGATGTACACCAGCTGCTTTTCGGAAAAATATTCCCGCGCTTCCTTCTTCACTCCGATCTGGCTTTTGATCAGGCGCTTCACCTCCAGCAGGGCGGTTTCTTCCACGCTGCGCTTTTCGGCGATGGGCTTTGCCAGGGAGTCATGGGAGATCTCGTAGGTGCCGGTATTCTCGTTAAACCTCAGAAGGCGGCTGTTGGAAAAAGCATCCACCACGTCCTCCACCATGCTGGGATCCAGATTTGGCAGGCGATCCAGCAATTCCTTTTTGGTAATCGGGTCTTTGGTACCCTCCAGGGTGGCAAAGGGCGAGAGGATTTTCCAAGTGAGCTCTGGGTGGAGCTGGGGATGTTGCTGCTTCAAGCCGCTGGAAATCTCAGCCACCTGCTCTTCCAAAAAGTTGCTCAGAATGTCGCCGATCTGGCCCATTTCCCGCACCTTTTCCAAGGAAAACTCCGCCGCCGCTTCCCGACTCCGGTCTCCGGTGATGTTCAGGTAGAGCTTGTCCAAAAAGACCTGCAAAAAAGGCAACTGGATGGTCAGGGACTTTTTGTCCCCTTTGATTTTTTGGAAAATAGCCTCCGCGACGGCATCCTCTTCTCCCGCTTTGATGCTGACATTGGAGTCTTCATGGGCTGCGACGCCAGTGACGACATCTTTCACCTTGGCCAGGTTCATCGGCTCCACGCGCAGCTTTTTCCGAAGGAGCTGGGGAATAGCCCGCTCAAACTCAAACAAATGGCCGAGGTATTCCTCCCGGATCGAAAGAAGGACTTTCACCGGCAAACCTGACTGCAAAATCCCCTTCAGCGTCTCGATGAATTCCTGTTGCTCAGCGGCCGTGCCAAGGATGAAAAGCTCCTCAAACTGGTCAAAAATCAAATAGACCGGTCGGAAAGACTTGCGGTACACCGCCTTGATGGACTTGGCGATGGACGTCAGTGCGACAGAGGGCGCGCTCGGCTCCTCCTCCCATTCATCCAGCCACTTGGACTCGACGGCATCGGGATCGACTTTGCCGCCTGCCTGCTCCAGTGCCGCCTCGAGGGATCTGTTGATGTCGCTCCCCCGCCTGACCATGAGCGCCAGCCAATCATGGGGCTGAAACTCGCCCGCCAAGCCACAGTTGATCAGGCTGGTCTTGCCCGTACCCGACGCGCCGTACACCAACACCACCGAAGACTGGAACACCATCTCATACAAGCTGCGTATCTCCTCGTCTCTCCCGAAAAACACCTTCCTGTCCTTGCGCTCGTACGAGTCCAAAAATTTGAAGGGATACGTTTTCATAGGGTTGGTCTTTATCGGATGGTCGATACTTTAAAAGGAATCGTCGTCAACTTCCTCCTCTACTCCCGTGAGCGCTCTTTTCGCTTCGAAAAACAAGCTATAGACCTTGTCGAAGTTCATGTCCCGCCGATTTTCCCTTTTGGAAAGCCAGGCATTCAGGGAGTTTAGGTTGGCCTCGTCCGGTTTCGGATTGTTTGATTTTCGGATAGACTCCAGACTGTTGTCTTCGATGAAGCTGAAGTTCAAATCGAGGTTGCCGAAGGTATTGCAATGGGAATAAAAGCAGATTTTGGAGCCTCCAGAGAGGGCGAGGCCATTGAAGTCGATGATAAAAGGGTCCAGGTTGATGTTGTCCCGATAGTTGTCCTTGAACAAGATCACCGCATGGGATATCACGGGCGAAGACTCCCTCCGGACTTTGTTTTGGCTGCCGTTTTTGGCCTGGCTCTCGCCTACCAGCAGGGTGTAATTGTGCAGGTAGAGGCCTTGCTGATCGTTTCGCTGTTGGTTGAAATCTATCTCGTTGATGGAAATCATCCGATACTCCGCCAAAAATGCCAGCTCCTCCAAGACGGTCGCCAGGTTGGTCTCCGCCTCCAGGCAATCTGCCGGGCCGTAGCTTCGGCTCTCCAGAAGCTGGGGAATTTCGGCGAGCTTTGCGCAGGCGCCGAAGAGCTGACTCCCTTCGCTGAGCTTTGGCAAAAGGGCCAGAGATTCGGAAAGAAGTATATCCAGCTTTTTGCCGGAGAAAATGTCCAGGAGCAGCCGGAGCAAATCCAAAAAGCCAAGCAGATCCTCTTCGGCGGCGTTTCTGAAAAACTTGGTCAATCCCTCCGACTGTGCCCGAGAGAAGTCGATTTTGCTGAGCACCTGATGATCCCAGAGCTTGGACAGCAGCGCATAGCAGAGCAGCTGAATGCTTCTTTTTGCCGTGATATGGCAGTTTTCGAGGTAGCGCTCCATCTTGCTTCTGGAGAAATCCTCTTCCCCGATGGACATCAGCTTGCGGATCTGCACGCCCACCACACCCACGTAGGCGTTGATGATGATCTGTTTGGCCGTGCGGACCAGGGTATCATTTTCTGCCCAGTCGCCATTGTATGCCAAAAAATCCTCCGCCTTGCGATGGTGGGGACGTATGGCCAGCAGTAGCCGGGAAGTCAGCAGCTCGTTGAAGTGGTTGGCGGGAGGAGCTGTAGCCTCTCCTCCGTTGTCTGCCGGCTTGGTATCCAGCGTGCCGGCAGTCGCCTCGGCCTCAAAGCTTGGCAAAAGCAAGTCCAGCTGGCTCCGATATTTGTTGATGAGATTGTCGATGTTGGAATACTCCGTATGGAAATGGCCCAAATCGCCGATCTTTTTCTTAAACGCCAGCAGGGTATTGATCTCCTCGGTGATGGCGCCGGTGTTGATCTGGGCATTCTTGAAGTATGTCCAGATGCGTGGTTTGCCCTGGTCCTTGAAAATCTCGTAGGCGGTATCAAACTCCTCGGCGGTGTACTTTCCGACTTTGGTAAAAAACAGGCAAAGGACGATGTCACAGCTTCTGATCGCCGCATTGTATTCGCTTTGCAGTCGGGTGTCCGAGATCGCATCCAAGAAATACTCCCATTGCACCAGCTCGAGATACAGCCCTTTTTTGTGCAACCGGTCGTTTTCTGTGCTGATAAACAGCCTAAACTGATCCCTATCCTCTTTCAGCTCTGAAGAAGAAGCAATAAAAATCCGGATCGTTTTCATAGGCAAACAGGGAGTACAGGTCAATCGGACGATTCCACCCCTCTTGCCAACACCCCCGGATACACATGGAATCCGTCCCAGCCAATCTTAGACACATCTACTTTAGAAGTTATTGATTCTTCGCCTATTAAAAAAACAAAGGCGAACATTAGTCCCGCCGAGCCAGGCGCGAGGCGACAGGGCGCCGCTTCTGGAAATAGAGGCCCATTTGGCCAATCTATTGGGAAAGATTGCATTTCTTTAGGCTGTCTTTTTTTGGAAGCAAACGATCCCCGCATGAAAATCAATTTCCTAGCCCCACTCCTAGCCCTGTCTTTTGCCTGCAGCTCTCCCAAGACCGAGAGCTCGCAAGATGCCCCACTCTCTGGCAACCCCATCTTTGAAGGCTGGTATGCCGATCCGGAGGGGATAGTCTTCGGGGATGAATATTGGGTCTATCCGACCTTTTCGGCTGCATTTGAAGAGCAGATGCACTTTGATGCCTTTTCCTCCAAAGACTTGGTGACTTGGCAAAAGCACGAGCGCATCCTGGACTCATCAGCGGTCAAGTGGGCGAGACAGGCCATGTGGGCTCCGGCCGCCATCGAAAAAGACGGCAAATACTACCTCTTTTTCGCAGCCAACGATCCGCTCACGCCAGAGCGTCCCGGTTACGATCCGGACAACGACATCAACCATTTTGGCGGTATTGGCGTGGCTGTGGCGGATAGCCCGGGAGGGCCTTTCAAGGACTACCTCGGCAAACCCCTGCTTTCGGATTTCCACAACGGCGCCCAGCCTATCGACCAGTTTGTGTTTAGGGATACAGACGGCACGCACTACTTCTTCTATGGAGGCTGGAGCCATTGCAACATCGGCAAGCTGAATGCCGATTTCACGGGTTTCGAGCCTTGGGAAGATGGCCAGCTTTTCCACGAAATCACTCCAGAAGGCTATGTAGAGGGACCTTTTATGTTTTTGAGAAACGGCACCTACTACCTCATGTGGTCAGAGGGTGGCTGGACCAATGACAGCTACAAAGTCGCCTATGCCATGGCCGAAAAAGCTACAGGCCCCTACCGCCGCATCGGCACCATCCTGGAGGCCGACACCACCATCGCCACCGGAGCTGGCCACAACTCGGTGATCCAAAAACCCGGCACCGACGAATGGTACATGGTCTATCACCGTCGCCCGATTCCAAACGAAGGACGCGACCACCGGGTGACCTGCATCGACGTGATGGAGTTCAATGAAGACGGGACCATCAAGCCTGTCCAGATGACCTTTGAGGGCGTGGCGGCAAATCCAGTGAAGTAAGAAGTCGGGAAGTTGGAAGTAGGAAGTAGGAAGCTCGGGGGAAAGTACAGGAGATTAGGCTAGTGGTAAGTAGTAAGCCGTCTTGTGCAAGTTCAGAGGTAGGAAAGTAAAATAAGATTTCTGCTATTTTACTTTTTGCTCAAAAAATAAAACAACAGGAAACCACGGGGCTTACCTGTTGTCTTTTTGACCAAGTCAATCCACCATTTCGTAGATCTGCTCGCCCATACACATGGCGGCATAGCCGATCATGTCATTGCATTCGAGCAGAATCCCTATCCTATCGCCACCGTCGAGCTGCCGCAACGTGCCTTTTGACTCCAGGGGCTCGATAGCATAGTCCTCCAGCAGCTCCAGGCTCGCGACATATCCCTCCGGATAGTCCCCATAGTTCACGCCGGCCATCTGCCCGTCGCTTATGGTGAACTCCTCCCCGCGAAGCGAGTAGGTGCCTTTGGAATAGAAATTATACCCGAGCAGCTGTCCTTCCTCTCTAATCAGACCAATCCGCTCAAATGTCCCATCCCCTTTGAAAATGTACTGACTCACATAGGAAATTCCAGTCTCGGCATTGGTTCCGGTATTTTCATAGGTTCCGTTCAGATAGCTTTGGGGAGATTCATCCTCTCTGCAGGAAGTGATCAAAAAAATGGCAAAAACTAGGAAGCAGCACACACGATTCATAAGAACAGGTTTTTGGTCAAAAGATATTATCGAAACGGGAAAGCGCTGCCATGCGCTACAAAGAAAAAACCTCTCCCGCCCCGATCGGTGTCTCCACCGACTGGAACGGCTACTGCGGCTCTTGAAGCCTGTCTTTTTTATCGCAAAGAGCGCGGACAGAAAAGTTCTCCTATTTAGCAATACTAATTCTCTCGCAAAGGCGCGAAGCTAATCTCCCAGCCCTCCGAGCCTCTGCGGTGCAAAAGAAAAAGCGAAGCGTCCTACCTTTCAAGAAAATCCACATTTCGCTTTAGTCCGGCATATTTTGCCCGCTTCACGGCGGACTTGGCAAAGACCCGCTTGAAGGTTTCTTCGGTCATTTCTACCCATTCGTTCTGTGAAAAGTCCAGCAGTTCGGGATCGGGCTGGAATCGAGGCTCTTGGTGTGGTCGGGAAAAACGATTCCAAGGACACACGTCCTGACAGATGTCACAGCCAAAGGCCCAGTTTTCCATTTTCCCCTTGAACTCCTCGGGGATGGCATCCTTCAGCTCGATGGTCAGGTAGGAGATGCAGCGTGAGCCGTCCACTGTACCGGGATTTACGATGGCATCGGTCGGGCAGGCGTCGATACAGGCCGTGCAGGTGCCGCAGTAGTCCTTGGCCAGGGGGGTATCGGGCGTAGCTTCCAGATCGATGATCAGCTCCGCGAGAAAGAAAAAGCTGCCCATTTCCCGGTTAAGCAGCAAGCTGTTTTTTCCCAGCCAACCCAAACCTGCTTTCTGGGCCCACTGCCGCTCCATGACCGGCGCGGAGTCGACGAAGGAGCGCCCATTGATCTCCCCGATTTCCTCTCGGAGATTTTCGAGAAATTCGGTCAATTTCTCCCGGATCACGAGATGATAGTCCTCGCCGTAGGCATACTTGGCCAGCTTGATGTCGGATTTTCCTTCGGAAAGCTTGTGGCCTGGATAGTAATTGTATATCAGGGAGACGACGGTCTTGGCGCCTTCGACAAGCAGGGTGGGGTCGAGTCGCTTGTCAAAGTGGTTGGCGAGGTAGCCCATCTTGCCCTGGTAGTTTTGGCTGAGCCAATTTTCCAAACGGGGGGCCTCTGACTCCAAAAATTCCGCCTTAGCGATCCCGCAAAAGTCAAACCCCAGCCGCTTGGCGGTGGACTTGAGAATAGCGGCGTGTTTTTCGGCAGAGCTCACGGGACAAAGATAGAGGACTTGGCTTCTCTGTCAATTGAAAGAAAATCGGAGGAAAAGTAATGCCTAAGTTTGTGTTTTTATTCCGAAATCATTAGACTCAAAAAATTATCAACCACACTTACCTAATATTTTATGAAAAACAATTTTGCCCCCCCCTAATTACAATTTTCTGAAATGGAAAAAAGGGGGGAATCTTCTTGGAATATTTTTTTTCGCATTATTGTCGATATCCTGTACGGAAGAACAGAATCTTCCTGGGATCAGCCAGATAGCAACTCTTCAATCGTATTTTGGAAAAGAGTTAGCTAATAAGACGACTTTTGAAAATATACCCATAGAATTAGATTGGGATCGAGCGTACTCAGGAGAACACTTTATAGAAGTGCCCCTGGTAACTCCTATTGTCGCGTTTAAATTACAATCATTAAGTTTTGAATCAAGACTTATTATTCCAAGAGAATCTCCAGAGAAATATACTTTTGTAAGTTTGGAGGCGAACTTTGATTTGCAAAGTGTTGGTTTTAAAGAGATTATGTCGGAAAACGGTAGAAACAGAATTATCGCTTGGATAGAGTTGGACAAAGAATACAATAGCCTTGGCTTTCACAAATTCAATACCTATGGAAACCAGAACATGAAAATGGACGAAGGGAATTGTACAACAATGTACTATTATGAAAGAACTTGTTACTACAATGGCTCGAGCCTAGTAGGGTGTACTGCATGGGAGTTAATGGATTCATATGAAGTCTGTAACGGAGGAGGAGGTGGTGGTGGTAGCAGCTATCATACAAACTACGTGAATAACCAAGCGCTAAATGAAATCGCCACCTTTTTGGACTTAACAAATGCAGAAAAGGAGATTTTGGTAAATGTTTTTGCTCAATTCAGGCAAGATTGTACGAACGAGCAAATGTACAACTATTTCAAATCTAACAACATTAAATTTGGTTTTAGCTCAAATGTTTCCTCAACGAATCCAGGAGGATACAATCCATTGACAGGTGTTATCACGTTCGATGGAATTGACAATATAACCACGCAAGTTCTTCAAGAAGAACTATTTCATGGATATCAGGACAAATCAAACAATAATAAGCTAAATTCAATACTGAATGATAATAACTACGGAAGGTCAAATATCGAATTTGAATCCAAGTTTTATAGAGACATTCTATATGTGAAAAGCGATCAAGGATGTTGTCTTACAATACAAGGTGCTGAGGGGAACGCCTACTATTACTGGCTACTGGAAATAACAAATGATGGAACTAGTTTTCCTGTTTCAATCTCTCAAATTAGAAATCAATATTATTACTACCTTGAAATTTTTAAGAGCGAATTTCCTTTGTACAATTATCCTACCGACCCTCAGTTAGATCCGATAAATGCATTTAATTTGTTCCACAATTCAAGCTGCAATTGACATGACTATTTCAAACTACATATTTTTGTTTCTAGCTTTTTCGATTTCTCAAGAGCAGGAATATATTATAAGTAAAGATCCAGATTTTGATCGTCTTTATAAGACTCATAGACGATCCAATATTGAGTTAACGAATTCAAACACTGTATTCATAGATGAACTATGCGGCAGTGAAATGAACAGAAATTTCAAGTTTGAAGAAAATTTTTCTCACCTTTTTTCGGATCAAGAAATTGCATTGATGACTGAATATCGAGTTAATATAAATATTGTTATCAATAGCTTAGGAGGCGTTGAACAAATTGATTTTACTACAACCCAAAATCCATGTAAGATACTATCTCTTATAGGAAAAATCGATAGTATATATTCGGAACAAGGTAAGGTATCTACGAAGTTTTGTTCGGTTCCAGAGGGAAAGTTTGCACAACTCCACTTTATGCTAAGAACCAGACGAGAGTAAAGTAAGGCTTTTCAGTTTGCTTCTATGAAAGATTACAAGCTTTTGGTCGATGCTTGGTTTCTGCGATCGGGAGAAGGCTGGAAGCTTGAAAAGCTAAGTTTTGTTGAGACTTGATTTTGGTGGTTGGACTTTAAGGATTTATGGCGAACATCAGAGAAATAGACTCAGTCATTAGAAAAGAACGAGTAAAGGAATTTTTCCGGCTCAGTCTGTTCATTTCGCTCATGTTTTTCACAGTCGGTATTGCCTCAGGACAAAGTCCTGGAGGCAGGTATGTTCTGTACAAAGGAGGGAATTCGATTCAGCAAAAAGAGACCTTTCTCTTTCTGGATGCGGACTCTGTACAAATCATCGAAGAAGGGAGCGAAAAGCTTTTCAACTACAAAGGCAACTCTTTCAAAAGTATATTCGACGGTAGACGAGCTGATTGTGTTGAGCTCCCAAAAACAGTGTGCACGAGCATTACCGAGCTTTATCGAATGGAGGAGATTGAAATCAAAAAGCAGCTGGACAAGGTCGAGGAAGAAAAAGGATTCCGCCCAGTTCCTCCGATTAGGCACATGGTATTGAAAATCAATTTAGTCTTGAAGCGAAAAAATGAATGCGTCTTGTATGAAGTTGATTGGATTTAGAGGTTGGCGGAACACGCTACTTGCATGTGGGATGATGTTGATGCTAGTTTGTATAGATCAGGTAACAAAGGAGTAAAATGTAACTAAGTAACAATTATGATACATAGCATAATAAACCTATATATGATGTGTAGCCTCTTTCTCTTAGGCGGTTATTCACAAAACAGCAACACTGAGGCAACAATTAACGAAGTCTTATTGAGGGAAACACTTTGGTTCCCGATGACCTCACTGGAATGGAGTCAAAACAAAAATTCCTATCTAGGATACTATATCCAACTGAATTTTGAGCATGGAAGAGTGGCTGGTCTTGATTTTTCAGACGACACTCCGCCGAAAGTTGTTGAGAACAATGGTGAGTTGTTGTCAAAAATCAACTCTTCCATTACCAAAAACGGTCTAGCCGGCTTACAAGATGGACTTCATGTTTTTCCAATTGTCTGCGAGATGGTTCCAATACCCAAAATGGAACTTCAAAACAACTTGGAACCTGAATTAAAAAAGACCATTCCGGATTCAGATGATGTTGGCGAAGAAAGGGTAATTGTTCATCAGCCTATGCTCGTCAAGATTTATCCTCCTAAGCGATAGCTAAGATGTGGAGGGAAGAAATCTCAATTTTGTTGAGGTCTGTTTCTGCAATTGTTAAGGAGGCTGAGTTTTATTGAGACTTGAATAGCCACCAAGTAAAGCAAAGGAGCCCGAGACGTGAGTTCTCGGGCTCTTTTTTTTAGGGAGTATCCAATCCAGTCTGTGGGGACACAGACTGGGGCAGAGACTTACCTCGCGTAGATTTTCAGCTGTTTCATTGCCCAAGGCTGATCACCTTTTTCCGTGGTTTGGATTTTGAGGAATCGGCCTTTTGCCTGTGCGTGGAGTCGGAGGGTGTTGAAGCCTTTTACGCCAGCTGCGCTGCCGACTTCCGTCCAGCTCTTGCCGTCGGCGGATACCGAGACGGTGTATTTCTTGGGAAGCTTCTCCCCAGGCACCTCAAATTCCACTTCTGCGAAGAGCTGATCCTGGGGCACTTCCACTTGGAACCAGTTGCCCGGCTCCTGTGCGGTCTCCGTCTCCCAGCCCTTGAAGCTGAAGACGTAGGACGGATCTTTGGTCGAGCCTACGCCCTGAAGTGCCGTGCTGCTTGCGGTCACTTTCCAGTTGTCTTGGGGAAAAAGCGCCTTTGGAATCTCACCTACCAGCTCGTCGTAGCCATAGTTGGACTCCCGGCTGGCGGTCTCCTTGCGGATCTGTGCCACGTAGTCTGCGTCCACGAAACTGCCTTTGTTGCCAAATTCATTGCGGATATAAGACACCACCGAGGCGATCCACTGGTCGTCGTTGCTGCTCATCGCGATCATCACGCCCTCGTATTCCTTGCCTTCGATGGCTCCGGTGAGTCCATGGAGGAGGGTTTTCACCGCGTACTCTGGGTGTCCCATCACGCGGGGCGAACCCGAAAACGCCGGTGCGATCAGTTCGCCTCCGCCGGTCGGGGTGCCGAGGCCTTTTGGCCCGTGGCAGGTAGCGCAATAGCTGTCAAAGATGGACTTGCCTTGGGCGAAAAGTGCCTGCTCCTGAGGGCTGTACTTGGTGGCGGCAGCTTTTTTGGCCTCTTCGGCCCGCTCCAGCAGCTGGGAGGCCACCGTTTGGATGCCTTTTGCGGGATTGCTTTTCAGGGTGGATTGCAGCAGCTTTTCCACATCTTCGATTTTCAGTAAGTCAGCGCTAAGGGTAGCCTGCACAGCCACATCGACATCCGAGTCCGTCGCCAGCTTGCGATAGTCGGCGGCGAGGGACTTCTCCCCGTATTTGTAAAGCGTTTCGCTGGCGCGGATCGCTTGGATGCGGATCGCGGGGCTCGCGTCGCCCATCAGTTTTCTGACCAAGTCCACTTTCAGTACCCCGAGCCCTTCCAGCGTCCAAAGCGCGTGGATTCTCGCCAGTTCATTGCTGGAGGAGTTGGCCATTTTTTCCAATTCAGCGGCTACCGACTTGTCCTGACGGAGGATGATGTTTTGCTGGGCCTGGTCTCTCCACCATCCGTTGGGATGCTCGAGGTGCTTCACCAGCTCCGCGGTCGTCTCGTCGTACATGCGCGGCTTTTCGGTGCTTCGCGGCATGCCGTCATAAGTCAATCTCCAGATACGACCGTTGCCGACCACGTCATCCATCTGGTATTGTTGGATCTTGGTGCGGAGGTAGCTGCCGTCCTGCGTCCAGTTGCCCTGCTGGATGATGCCGCGGTACATATCGACGATGTACATCGTGCCATCCGGCGCGGTGGCCATGTCCACGGGGCGGAAGAGCGGATCGGTGGATTGGATAAATTCCGATTCGGAGTCCTTGTATTGGTTTTGGATGTAGGTGAGGCCTTCTTTCTTGTCGGATCGTACTTGGCGGACGATGCGGCCTACAGGCTCTCCATAGAAGTATTGCCCGATCAGTTCTTTGGGCAGCTTGTCTCCACGGAAGACGTCGTTTCCAGCCGAACCGGTCACATTGTTGAGCGAGCCGTCAGGTTTGGTTTCGCGCATGCCCGGCTCGAAGTCGGCCAGCTTCACCAAGCTGTAGGGAACGCGGAAGCCCTCTTGGAACTGGCCTTCCACGCGGAAGTTGCCATAGACCAGCGGGAACTGGAAGCTTTGCGGCACGCCGCCGGCCCCGTCTTGGAACCACATCTGGCCGTAGTTGTCTTGCGTCACGCCCCACTGTCCCCAGGGATTTCCCGTCGGCTCCTGGATGACTCCGTCGGGAGTCCAGCGGATGCGTCGGGAGTTGTAGGTGCTGTACATCCAGTTGTCCATAGTCCAGGTGAGAAAGGAGGTCTGGTGCTCCACATTGCCGGAGCGACCTAGGCCGGTGGCGAAAAGCTCCTTTTTGTCCGCCTTTCCATCACCATCCGTGTCGGTGTATTTGTACACGTGATCCTCGTTGGACTCCATGGAAAGGATGGTATTCGGGCCAAAAGGCACAACAAATCTCGGAAACACCAAGCTATCCAAGAAGACAACGCCGGTTTCGTACACGCCGTCATTGTCCTCGTCTTCCCAGCGGGAGATGCGTGAGGTGGCAAAAAGCTCCCCATTGGCGTCGATATCCTGCATGTAGCTTCGCAGCTCCAGCACGTACATGCGCCCATTGCCGTCAAACTGGATGGCCGCCGGTTCGCGGATTTGCGGCTCGGAGAGGATGGATTCCATCTTGTAGCCAGGCTTTAGCACAAAAGACTTCGCCTCCTCGTTGGCGGAGACCGGGATCACCGGAGGAGCTGGCGTGAGGTCGATTCCTTTCCAACGGGGCGATTCCATGTCCGCATCGGCAGGGATTTCGATGGCTGGGTAAGGGGCTTCGGCACGTTTGGGGTCCATGCTTTCGGCAGGAGAGACGTCAAAGGGGGATCGCTCGGGTGTGCAGCTGGCAAGAGCGGCCAGGGAAGCACAGGAGAGCGCGAGGAGTTTTTTGGACAAATGCATCTACAATGGGGTCAGGTACTAGGCGAAAGATTTGCTGTTCTGGTCTTTCGGATTTTTGAAAGGCGCCAAAATAGCCCTTTTTGCCCTGAAGTACTTACCGCAAAAGTAATTTTTCGGGCTACCTGATCGAGAGCTTTCCTTGGGGAAAGGGCCAACCTATTTGCTTTTCTGAGTAAAAACTATTGCAAAAGGATGCCAAGAGGGAACCCCTCTTCTAAATTTACACGTACCTTTATTTGAAACACGTGTACCCATGAAAACGAAGCTAACCCTTACCGTAAAAAAGGAAATTGTAGAAAAGGCCAAACGAAAAGCCGCCAACCAGGGAATCTCACTTTCTCGGCTGATTGAGGAGATTTTTGAAAAAGATGATACCGATCTCCAAACTTCAGAATCACAATTCGCCGCCAGAAGGCTATTGCAAAGATTGGAGGAAATGGAGTCCACTCAGGCACCCGAAGAATCCGACAAAGTCGCCTTAACCAGATACTTGAAGGAAAAATATGGTTAGGATTTTTTTGGACACCAATGTGGTCTTGGACCTCTTGGCAAAAAGACAGCCTTTTTACGCGGATGCCAAATTGTTTTTGGGCCTCCACTCCAACGGACTGGCGAGGCTTCAAATCGCGGAATGCAGTCTGGGTAATCTCTACTATCTGGCCTTCAATGTCTACAAGCTTCCCTATGCCGAGTTCGCACTAGGTGAGTTCATTAAGGCCTGCGAGATTCTTTCGGGAGGAAAGCAGGTGATTTATAGTTCGTTAAGCTCAAACTTTAAAGACAAAGAAGACGCCTTGCAATACTATACCGCTTTGGCCAACAAGTCCGATTTTATAATCACCCGAGACAAAAAAGACTTCAAGCATGCTGTCCATATTCCGGTGATGACACCCCAGGAATTTTTCTCATCCTAGCATCACTTAGGCTTTCCGCTTCAAATCCGGCCTGTCCTGATACCACTGCTCGTCAAAAGTCTCCGGGATATCCACTGGGGCGGTGAGCACGCTCCAGACCATCCAGATCAGCAGAATCGGGCTGGCCAAAAAAATCCCCCAAACCAGCACCTGCGCCACATGGAGCTGGATCAGCGTGACAAAGACGATCAAAATTCCCGTCACGATCCCCACCGATGTCAGATAGTTCTTCATCTTTTCGGAGTTTTTCTCTGTTATATTAAACTCCAAACAGCATCGGCTTGTTATTCCCTCATTGACAAGACAACGGTCGGTGACTGAGACAATAGACTTTCGGAAAGCTGCCAAAGTCTTGTGTCTTGAATCTTGCGTCTAAAATCTACCCATGAAAGGCTTCCGCTTCACCCAATACGTCCCGCCCCAAGATCCGGAGAAAAACACCTTCGAAAACCTACTGAACATTTTCCTTCAGCTGGTGACGATGA
Organism: Algoriphagus oliviformis; assembly: GCF_017254915.1. GTDB lineage: Bacteria > Bacteroidota > Bacteroidia > Cytophagales > Cyclobacteriaceae > Algoriphagus > Algoriphagus oliviformis. The sequence continues at coordinate 413,438 of NZ_JAFKCT010000001.1, forward strand.
CCGGTGGCGACGTGGCCGAGGCACTCAGCTGGCTGACCAATCTGGACAACCGCTACGGCCTCACCAACCCCAACTACGGCATCGGCGACTTCATCGAAGACCTCAAGACCAAGGGCTATCTCACGGAAGAAAACCAAAAGGGCGAGTTTAAGATCACCGGCAAGTCCGAGCAGACCATCAGAAAATCAGCACTCGAAGAGATCTTTGGCAAGCTCAAGCGCGGCAAATCCGGCCAACACAAAACCACCCATTCCGGCATTGGAGACGAGCGTGGGACGGATCGAAGGGCTTTTGAGTTCGGGGACAATCTGGATCAGATCGCATTGACGGATTCACTGAGAAACGCCCAGGCTAACCACGGCTTCTCCGGAGACTACCTGCTGACCGAAGATGATCTGGAGGTGATGGAAAACGAGCAGCGCTCCCAGACCTCTACCGTGCTGATGATCGACATCTCCCACTCCATGATCCTTTACGGCGAGGATCGAATCACTCCTGCGAAGAAAGTCGCCATGGCGCTGGCCGAGCTGATCAAGACCCGCTATCCCAAGGACACGCTGGACGTGATCGTCTTCGGCAACGATGCCTGGCAGATCGAGATCAAGGACTTGCCTTACCTCCAAGTCGGCCCCTACCACACCAATACGGTCGCCGGACTCGAGCTGGCGATGGATTTGCTCCGCAGGAGGAAAAACCCAAACAAGCAGATCTTCATGATCACCGACGGCAAACCTACCTGCCTGAAAGTCGGCATCAAATACTACAAAAACGCCTTTGGCATAGACAGCAAGATCCTCGGCGAGACGCTGAAGCTTGCTGCCCAATGCCGCAAACTCAAGATTCCCGTGACGACGTTCATGATCGCCTCGGATCCCTATCTGAAGGAATTTGTGAAAGAATTTACCAAAGTGAACAACGGAAACGCCTACTACAGCAGCCTCAAGGGGCTTGGCGACCTGATTTTCGAAGACTATAGACGAAACCGAACCAAACGCTTCTAACCCACATGGACTACCAAAGACTGAGCGGAAAAGAACTTACCCACATCAAAACCCTGGGCCAACTCAAGGCCTCCGGCTACCAACCCAAATCCATCAAAGAAGAGCTTCGCGACAACCTGATCCTGAAGATCAAGCGGAAGGAAAACGTCTTCGAAGGAATCTGGGGCTATGAGGACACGGTCATTCCCGACATCGAGCGGGCGATCCTTTCCCGGCACAATATCAACCTCCTGGGTCTTCGCGGCCAGGCCAAAACCCGCATTGCGCGGATGATGACCCAACTTTTGGACGAATACGTACCGGTGGTTTTCGGTTCGGAGCTGAACGATGACCCCATGCATCCGCTTTCCTCTTTTGCAAAGAATCTCATCGAGGAAAAAGGCGATGACACAGCAATCACCTGGATGCATCGGGAGGAACGCTACGCGGAAAAGCTCGCCACGCCCGACGTATCCGTGGCCGATCTGATCGGCGACGTGGATCCCATCAAGGCCGCAACCATGAAGCTCAGCTACAACGACGAGCGCGTGATCCACTACGGGCTCGTGCCCCGCTCCAACCGCTGCATCTTCGTGATCAACGAGCTTCCCGACTTGCAGGCCAGGATTCAGGTGGCACTGTTCAACATCCTGCAGGAGGGCGATATCCAGATCCGCGGCTTCAAGCTCCGTCTTCCGCTGGACATCCAGTTTGTCTTCACCGCCAATCCCGAGGACTACACCAACCGCGGCAGTATCGTGACTCCGCTGAAGGACAGGATCGAAAGCCAGATCATCACCCACTATCCGAAATCCATCGAGATCGGCCGCCGCATCACTGCGCAGGAGGCCAATCTTGCCGGCAAACCCGTGGAAAATATCCATGTGCCTGAGCTGATGAAAGACCTCATCGAGCAGATTGCCATCGAAGCGAGAGGCTCGGAGTATGTGGACGAAAAAAGCGGTGTGTCGGCCCGATTGACTATTTCCGCTTACGAAAACCTGATTTCCGCTGCGGAAAGACGTCTTTATCTCAACGGGGAACCGAACACCATCGTACGCATTGCCGACCTGATCGGCGTGATTCCGGCGATCACCGGTAAGGTGGAGCTCGTTTACGAAGGCGAGCAGGAAGGTGCTGGTTTGGTTGCGTACAATTTGATCGGAAAAGCCATCCGCACGCAGTTTGTGAATTATTTCCCTTCGCCGGAGCAAAAGAAAAAGGACAAAAACGGCAATCCTTATGTGATCCCGCTGGCCTGGTTTGGCGAGGGAAATGCCCTGGATATTTTAGCTTCCCAGTCAGACAAGGAGTACAAAAGCCTGCTTCACTCCGTTCCGGGTTTGGAGGAAGTGGTGACCCAATTGGTGAAAAACCTGCCGGAAAAGGAGAAAGAGTTCTTTATGGAATTTGCCCTCCATGGCCTAGCCGAGTACTCCCAGCTCAGCAAGAAGCTGTTGGACACAGGCTTGCTGTTCAAGGACTTGTTCAGCTCGATGTTTGATATGGGCGGAGACGAGGAATTGGAGGAGGACGATTTGTGAGTTGATTTTGGAACATGTATATCCGCAATTTTGCCAGTATGCGAATTTGCTTCTTCACTCGGGCGGGAAGACCGAAGTAGGGCAAAGCCTAGAGTTTAGCCTTACTTTGGATAGTCACCGTTGACTACTGGTACAAAGCGGACATTCATATTTTGGAATTAGGATATACGATCTACGCCGGATGAACTGGCGCAAATCGTACAACTAGAGTGAAGAGAGCCGTGGGAGTTTGGACTCCTTGGTTTTCTTCATTTGGTCTATATTTTTTCGGTAAATTAGAAAGGACTTAAAACTCGTGGTTATGGATATTGCTGAAAAAAAGCTGGATTTGATCTCTTGGCTTTCCAGATTGGAAGATCCAGCGACGCTGAGCCAGGTGGCCGAAATCAAGGAGGAATTCTTGAAACAACGGTATGAGAATTCCCTTAAACCCATGAGTTTGGGCGAGTTTCGAGATAGCCTATCCGAAGCCGAACGGGACTATGCCCAAGGAAGATTTCTCAGCCAAGATGAGTTGGAGCAGCGGATCAAGGCCGGCAGGGTTTTATGAAAATCGTATGGTCTAACCGAGCACTTGTCGACCTCGATGACATTTTTCAATTCTACTCATTGATTGCCTCGACGGATGTCGCCCAGAAACTGACAGGTAAGATTCTCAATCGAGTGAGGATCTTGACTTCCTATCCAGAAGTAGGAATTGCGGAGAGTTGGGGCATAGAGCTCCCCTTTGAGTACCGTTCTTTAATCGAAGGAAATTACAAGATCATCTATCGTATCATAGATCAAACAACGATTTTGGTAGCAAGGGTCTTTGATACTAGAATGGATCCAAAAAAGAAGACCATCTGAACAGTCAGTCTTTTTTCCCCAACCAAGACTCCAGGATCTCCTTTTGCTCAGCAGTCATATTCGCTTTTCGCTTAAGCTCAAAAGCCACACTTTCCGTGCCCTCGGCATTGGTGGTCGTATTCCGCACCAGTTCCAAACCTGCATACTCCAAGTACTTGTCGTAGTCCAGTTCTTTTGTCGTAGAGACATATTCAAAGACTTCCGTCAGCGCTTTTCCGGCCGTCTCTTCGCAAATCTGCTGAAACTCCGCGTCGGTGAAGCCACGATTCCGATTTTTGTAATACTCCCAGTATAGCTTGCGCATCACGTCGTCGAGGGACTTGGCGTTTGCGGTGGCTTGGCGGATCGCAAAGTCCAAAAGGAGGCCGACCACCGGGCCTTTGTCGTAGTAGGAGATCGCTTTGCCAGGCTCGGTTCCGTCCGTGCCAAAAGGCCCGTCCTTCCAAGTGGCAAAGCTCGCTTGGGCCAAACTCTGGTGCAGTCGGCCGGGATTGTTTTCGGTAGCTCGGATATTTTTCGCCAGATTCTTCAGCGTCATTTCTTCGTCCGCAAGTCCTCCACGCTGCAAGATCAGGTATTCGTAGTACACAGTGAGCCCTTCGCTCACCCAGAGCAGGTTGGTTTTGGTGCCCTTGTCGTAGTCAAATGGCCCGAGCTCGAACGGTCGAATCCGCTTCACGTTGTAGTGGTGAAAGTATTCGTGCGCCAGGAAGTTCAGCGTCGTGTTCATGCCTTCGGGCGTGTCCAGGCCTTTTCCGTCAAAGCTCACCGTGGTGTTGTTCAGGTGCTCGATGCCACCTCTACCCGGGCCAATGCCGATGAACGTGTACTCCGAAAAAGGCACATCGCCGATGATCTTCACCGACTCTTCGACCACCTTTTTGAGATTGGCCATGAAGGTTTTTCTGTCAAAATCCGAAAACCCATAGCCAATGAATCGGTGATTTGCGCCTCCAACCCTGAAGGGTTCCAACGTCTCCAAGTCCCCGACGAGTAGGGGGCTGTCGTAGAAAAGGTCGAAATCCGAAGCCTCGAAGGTATCCGCTCTTCCCGCCACCGCTTCCAAACTGGTGGCGATGTCCCGCCATTTGCCTTTGTCCACCCTCAAAGAGACCGGCTGGTCAATCGCTCCGTCCACGTACAGAAAGAGAGCCGCGGGAACGATGTACATGTGCGTCTCGTCCAAGAAGCTCGTAGCGACAAACTTCCGGTCGGCCAAGACCGCATACTCGATCCGGATCTCGCTGCCCCGAGGCGCGATCACCCGCCAGGTATTGGCAGTCGGCTTTGAGAAAGGAATAGCCTTGCCCGCAGCATCGACCACTTTAAACCCACTGACTTTCTCGGAATAATTCATCAGCTGGTAGTAGCCCGGTGTCCAGTTGGGCAGCTTGAAGTCCAACGTGTCCCGATCCCAGCCCTCCGTGTGGAGACTCACCGCGAAGAGGTGGCTGGCGGCATCTTTTGGCCCGACTTCATAGTGCATGCTTGCCGTCTCGGATTGGGCAGAAAGCTTGCCTGGGAAGAATGCCAAAAGCAGGCAAAAGCTAAAGACAAGGGCAAAAGGGTTTGGCTTGGCAAATAGGTTCATGATCGAAATAGGCTGGAGGCTTTCGCGCCAAGGTAAACCGATAGAAAGGCGGAATCAGCCTTTTTTCCGCGAAGGGGTAGAAAAATTGTTTGGAATTATCTGATGTGCAGCAAGATCAAGGCTATCAGCGCCGGAAGTCCTTGGACGAAAAAGATCTTTTTGCTCGCTGTCAACGCTCCATAGAGACCGGCGATCAGCACGCAGGTCAGGAAGAATACCGCTACGTAAAACGACCAGTGGTGATCCTCGATCAACAGAGCCCAAATCAGACCCGCCGCCAAAAAGCCGTTGTAAAGTCCCTGGTTGGCTGCCAGGATTTTGGTTTTGGGAAAAACCTCCGGCGGAATTTGCTTGAAGGTCTTTCGCCCGATGGTGTCCCAGGCAAACATTTCGAAGTAGAGAAAGTACAGATGCAGCGCGGCGATCGCGCCGATTAAGATGTCAGCGAGTAGGCTCATGTGTGGGGTTTTGAGAAAAAAAGATAAGAATTAGTAGTCAGTGTTCAGTCTCAGTCGTCAGAGATTTGAGCGCGCAGCCTGTTTCCGCCAACTGAGACTGCCTTCTGATCACTTATATTTGCCCCATGCCAGACATCCAGCTTCCTCCGGCCTTTGAGTCCCAGATGCTCAAGCTACTCGGCGATGCCGAATTTGAGCAATTCAAAAATGCAATCGACCAGCCCTCGCGCACCTCGATCCGCCTCAATCCCGCCAAGCCTTTTTCATCTCCCTGGGCAAAAAGCCCGATTCCCTGGACTACGCAAGGATTTTTTCTGGAAGAAAGACCCAGCTTCACCCTCGATCCCGCCATCCACGCCGGAGCCTACTACGTGCAGGAGGCCTCCTCGATTTTTATCGAACAGATCCTGAATTCCCTGCGGGTTCCCAAAGGTCTTTTTCTAGATCTATCCGCAGCTCCGGGGGGAAAAAGCACCCTTCTTTCCAGCTATTTGGGCGCTGAAGGCCTTCTGGTCGCCAATGAAGTCATCCAAGCCCGCGCGCAGATCCTGAAGGAAAACCTCGTAAAATGGGGCCTCGGCAATGCCGTAGTCACCAACAACGATCCGGATCACTTTGAGCCGCTGGAGGGATTCTTTGACCTGGTGCTCGTCGATGCGCCCTGCTCCGGCGAGGGCATGTTTCGCAAGGATCCGCAAGCCCGTGAAGAGTGGTCGCCAGACAATGTGCAGCTCTGCTCCGCCCGCCAAAAGCGCATCATGGACAAGGCCGGCGCCCTCGTCAAAGGCGGCGGCTACCTGGTCTACTCCACCTGCACCTTCAACGAGTCTGAAAACGAGGACATGATCCGTTTCCTCACCGAGGAGTTTGCCTTTGAGCCCGTACGGATTCCGCTAGATCCGGACTGGAACATCGTCGAGAGCGCTGTGGAAACCGAGGAGGGTACCTTCTTTGGCTACCGCTTTTTCCCGCATCGGGTGCAGGGTGAGGGCTTTTTTGTCACCGTGCTGAAGCGGCCAGACTCGGCTTCCACCCAGGGGCCCGGCAAGATCAAGGACTTCAAACACCCCGTGCTCAAGGCGGTTTCCGAAAGGGAATCCGAAGCGCTGGAATCCGAGCTCGGCCTGGACGGCAGCGGGAAATACTACACGCTCAACGATTCCTATTTCCGCATCAACCGAGATTATTTCCGTCACTTCGAGAAGCTCAGCCAAGTCCTTAGCCTGCGCTACTTTGGCGTGGAGCTGGGCAAAAAGCAGAAAAAGGACTGGATTCCTTCCCACGAGTGGGCGCTTTCCCTTTTGCCAAAAAACCAATTTCCCAGCCAGGAACTCAGCCTAGCACAAGCCTTGGATTTCCTGCGGAAAAATGAGCTGGAGCTCGAAGGATTACCCGTCGGCTGGGTGCTGATGACTTACCAAGACCTGTCTCTCGGCTGGGTCAAAAACCTCGGCAACCGCCTGAACAATTACTATCCGAAAGAGTGGAGGATTAGGATTTAGACAGATACCTGCGTTTTCTTTTCCCACAGATTCTCACAGAAAAACACACAGAATAGCACAGAAACGATCAGTGGGTATCAGTGTAACAATCTGTGTTGATCTGTGGGGAAAATAACGCTTTCGTGTCGCTCAAATATTGGGAAACTCTCAACGCATGAGTGAAGATACCTCCTACTTCCCGACCTCCTACTTCCTTTCTTCCTACTCCTTCACAAACTCAAACCTCGCCCATTTCTTGCGATGCCGGAGTTCATTCCCCCCTCCCAAAAACGGAGGTAAATAGGTCAGCTTTTCCAGGCGGACTTCGTGAATTCCGGACGGGAGATGGTCGATGGGGATCTGACCCAGCAAGGCCTTTTGGCCGGCAAGTCCGGCTTTCACCTTCACCCATTTTTCGGCATTGACCAGGGAATCGTTGAGGTAGACCCGGTACTGATCCGCCAGAGATTCCACCTTTTTCCACTGGATGGAGTCGCTCTCCGGCAACAGGGCGTTCATCTGCGGAATCGAATTTTCTTCCCGCTCATAGCGGGCGAGGTATAGATCCAAAACCTCGCTGGAGACCCGCTTGTGCGGTGTCCACATCCTTGCAAAGCGCTTGCCGTCTGGATTGTACTCCTCAAAATACCTGCGATCATCCGGCCATTCGTAGTCTGAATCGCCGGTATTGATATTTGCATAATAGGAAGAAAACCCTTTGAGGTCTTGAGCGATAAAAGGCATAGCCAGCACGAGCAATGCCAGGGAAAACGATACGAAGAACCATTTCCCAAGATTGCTCTGATAGACCGCCCCGACCGTCCCACTCATACTTTTTCCCACCATAGTCTTGGTCTTGCTCCACACCAGCGTCGCGATTGAAAAGCCAATCAGAGTCGCCATGAAAATCACATAGATGATCTCGAAATCAAGGTTGAAGGCCAGGTAGATCCCAATCAGTCCGATGAGGTAAGCTGTAAAGGTGAAGATAGGAATGGCAACCATGAGTGGCGCCCCGTAAAGCATGCTGCACCAGCGCTCGAGCTTGAGCAGGTAGTATTGCGGCGGATGATAGTCCACCGATTGGGACATCTTAAACAGTTTTTCTTTCACAATCCCATCCGGGAAAGCATAGGTGATTCCCAACATCCCTGCCCAGACAAACCGCATCAGCAGATGTGTGACCAAAAAGATCTTGAACACGGAAATGATCACCGAAAAATACACCAGCACCAAACTGGCTGGAATCTGCTCCAGCCCATAGTCTTGGATCAGGATCACGGAGAAATCGAACAATCGGGAGGGAATCACAAACAGAAAGGCCAGGGAAATACCCGAGATGATCACTTCGGGTTCCCAGCTGTTTTTCTGCAGGTTTTCCAGCCAGGTCATGTCCTGCTGCTTTTTGATAGGGGAATCTTCCATCAATTGGGAATTAATTATTGTCTTTGATCCATTCGAGCACTTGCTCCTTGGGCAGGGCTTCGATGCGGTGGCCGTCTTTGCCGGTCAGGCTTTCCGCTGCGAAAAGTGAATTGACAATCGCCTCCTCAGTAGCTTCGATGACTGCTAGGAAAAGTGCGGTCATGTCGTCATTGGCCAAATATTCAGCAGTTAGCAGTTTTTGGGAGGGATTGGAATAAGGGATTCTAAGTTTTTCATGGGTGGAAAAAGCGATGACGTAATCGCCCGAACCGTTGGATGCGATGCCGCCTGTCTTGGCCAAGCCCATCATCGCCCGCTGGGCCATGCGTTCCAGATTGCGCTCAAGCACTGGCGCGTCCGTCGCTACCACGATCATGCAGCTGCCGTCGGACTTTTCCAGCGCGTCTTTGAAGGGATATTTCCCGAGCTTTTCGCCGACTGGCACCCCGGCGATCTGGAGATTGCCTCCGAAATTCGTTTGCACCAGCACGCCCACCGTGTAGCCGCCCAGCGCCTCGGGAAGCTTGCGGGAAGAAGTGCCGATCCCGCCTTTCCAGCCAAAGCAAACCGTGCCCGTGCCTGCTCCTACATTTCCCTCGGCGACAGCCCCTAATTTGGCGGAGGCTATGGCTTGGATCACCTCGGCGGGAGAAATGTGCATGCCCCGGATGTCATTCAGGTAGCCGTCGTTGGTTTCTCCGACGAGCGCATTGACGGATTGGACGCTTTCATTTCCAGGCTGGGACAAAGAATAGCGAGCCGCTCCCTCGATGCCCGCCGCCACGCTTAGCGTGTTGGTGAGGATGATGGGCGACTCGATAGTTCCCAGCTCCTGCACTTGGGTGACGCCTGCCAGCTTGCCAAAGCCGTTGCCGACGAAGATGGCACCGGGGACTTTTTCCTGGAAAAGGTTGCCGCCATGCGGAAGGATGGCCGTCACGCCGGTTCGGATGTTTTCCCCTTCGATCTTGGTAAAATGCCCGACTTTCAGCCCTGCCACATCCGTGATCGCATTGAGCGGACCGGTGGGCAGGACGCCAAAAGGAACTCCCAATTCTCTGGGCCTTGACTGGGCGATGCCGATGCCAAGGGTAATCAGCGTCAAAAAACAAAAAAGGAAAAGCCGTCTAGAAGCGTCTGCGGGATAAAAAACCATATAATTCGATTTCGTGCTTTAAGGCCTTTCACAAAAAACAAAAGCCAGTCTTCGAGACTGGCAATTTGCGCAAAATTTTATCCGGCCGAATGCTTTCGCCGCTTTTTTGTATAAGCCGCTTTTGGGCCTATTCCTTTACAATCCAATAGTTGAGATAGCCACTAGGCGTCTCCAGCACCACTTTGAGTATATCGGACTGGATGTCTTTGGTGGGAAGAGTCGCACTCCCGCTCTCCAGATCCACCTCGCCTATGAGCCAATAGTTGTCCAAGCCGCCGGTCTTGAACTCGTTCGTCGTGCTGATCCAGACCCGTCCTTTTTTCCCTTTTGAGTAGGCTTTCCAGGTCAGTTGGAAGTTTTCACCAGCCAGCTCCGCCTTGAAGTCGGCGGCGTCCACCACGCCGATGAAGGAGCTACCGTCCAACTCCAGGGCATTGGATTTGGGAATTGCCAAACCTAGGTGAGTGGCCACGCTTGGAAAGATATCCACCATCTCGGGGGAGTCTTTGAAATGCGGATTCAGGTCATTGGAGTTAGTGGCGATCCAGATCGTACGCTCGCGCTCGCTGTGGCCGCCGTGTCCAAAACCGTTGGCGGTGCGGCCGTGGTCGGTGGTGATGACGATCAGCCAGTCCTCGTTGAAGTTTTTCTCCCGATGCTGGATGGCTTCCCAGACGCGTCCGATCTGCGCGTCGGCTTTCTTCACCCCATCGACCATTTGTGGGCTGTTGCCAAAGGTGTGGCCCATGTCATCAGAATATTCGAGGTACATCCAGGACAGGTCTGGCGCCGATTCGCTGAGATAGCGGGCCGCTTCCTTGGAGACCAGTTCGTCGATTTGATGAATGAAAAGGCGGTCTTTTCCATGGGGAAGATTCACCGTGTCCAGCTCAAACCCGTCAAAAAAGTAATCCGGCTGGAAGTGGCTGGTTTGGGGTAAGTTGTCTCCCAGCAGCTTGGTACGGTTATCCAGCCAGGTAGAGAAAATGGCGGTTTTGCGCGCTGGATTGGCTTCTTTGAAAGCACGAAAGATTGTCCAGTAGTGGTAGTTCGGATCCTCGATGCCGTTTCCCCAGACATTGTGCTTGTTGGCCCAGACTCCGGTCAACATCGAGTTGTAGCCCACCGCCGAGATGGTGGGAGTCTGGCTGTAAGTGCCCGGATCGCCGCCCATGATGGCTTTGGTAAATCCGCCGACCTTGCTGATCTGGTCGATGAAAGGGGTGGGGACGGAATCAATCACATCGGCGGGAATACCGTCCACGATGATCAAAATGGCCTTTTTGGTTTTTTGCTGCGCCAGCGCTGGGAAAAGAATGCACCCCAGAAGCAGGGCAAGTATTGTTTTTTTCATGACTGTTTTTGAAAAGAAATCCCTAATGGGAGATGACGGGTTGTTCGGTAGATTAAGTGAAAAATCAAAACCGGCGGGCCTGTCTAGGACAAGACCGCCGGCCTGAATTTAGCTGCTTTGCCTATTGCCAGCCAAAAACCTGCACCAAGTTTGGATTCAGCACCATCTGCTGCATCGGCACGGGGCGGTAGTAATATTTGGGTTCCTGAAAGTCGCGGGCTTTGGTTTCGGTGACCATATTGCCGCCGTTTGCGCCATTTTCCAAGAAGACATCGACGTTGTCCGTGATCAATCCGGCTTTGTAGTAGATGAGCGCCATGCCCAGGCTGTTTTTTTCCTTGGCATCGCCTACGGGAATAGAGGTATCTTTGTCCACCAAGATAATGTCCTCGACACCATCGCCAGTCAGGTCGTATTTGCCCAAGCCGGAGAAGTACATTCCTTGGGGAACCTCTTCGAGCAGCTTGCCGGCATGCCAGCGCATCAGGTCATCGTAGCGATAGCCTTCCATGGCCAGCTCCACTCTTCGCTCTCTTCTGATTTCGAGCAAAACTCCGAGGTTTGCTCCGCCGAGATTGCTGTATTTCGCCGCTTGAAATTCGTCCGGATTGGCATTGGCCTCCGCCATAACGAGAGACGGCATCCCGGCTCTTGCCCTCAGGAGGTTGATCGTCGCATCCAAGTCGCCTTGGCTCAATTCTCCCAGTTCCGCCTTGGCTTCCGCCAAAGTCAGCAACACCTCCGCATAGCGGTAAACCGGAAAGTCCACGCTGGCTCGGTCGATGTTGTTTGTGGTGTTTTTGTAGCCTTTGATCTGATGGTAGCCCGTGAAGTTTTTGTTGAGTGACTGGACGTATGGAGTCGCATTTGGCTCCCTGATCCAGCCCGGATACGCCATCGTCTGCATCAGACGGGGATCCCGATCCTCAAACTCCTCCACGAAGCCCTTGGCTTTGTAGTTCGCCTGGTCAGTATAGGACGTGCCGTCGGCCATCAGGTAGGTCATGATCATATCCCGGGAGGGAGACTGCTCGTAGTCGCCAAAGATGCCGGTGTTGTTGTCGCTGCCACGGTCTTTGTTCACGTCGTAGGCGTTTACCAAAATCACTTCTGGGTTGCCGGCGAGATTGGTGTTGTCAAAGAGTGAGGCGTAGTCTCGTGACGGGTTTCCGGTAGAGTGGATGGAAAATTTCCCTGAATTGATCAAGTCGTTGGCCTGCCCCACTGCCTTTTGCAGCCACTCATTCACGCTACTTTGGAGTCCGAGCTCGGTGTGGTATTTTCGGTAAGTTCCTTCGTAGAGTGCGAGCCGGGAGTAGAAAGCCTTCACCGCCCAGACGTTTGGAGTGCCTTGGGGCACGTTTTCGCGCACATGCTCGGCTGCATACTCGAGATCTTCCATGACTTTGCCCATGACCATCTCGCGGGAGTCCTGGGTTTTGTACAGGTCTTCATCGCCGGGGTTGAGTGTAGTCTCGTACCAAGGCACATTGGAGTAGCGCTTGACCATGCCAAAATAGAACTGTGCGCGATAGTATCTCGCAAGTCCGACGTAGTGAGCCACTGCTTCTTCGCCTGCATTGGCTTTCCCGTAGTTGTCGAGAAAATAGTTGATGTTTCTCAATCGTGCCCAGTCCCAGCCCGAAGTAAGGGTTTGCGAAGATGGCGAGCCAGTCATGATATTTTTGATCTCGACCGCCGCTGTTGTTGCCATGTTGTCGCTGCTTTGGTCGCCTAGGTAGCTTCCCATTCCGGACATGGAGATGAGGCCGTTTACGTAGAGTTCGAGATCTTCCTCCGTCTTGAAGAATGCCTCAGGTGCGATGGAGGTCTGTGGATATCTATCCATGAAGTCCTCTTGGCAAGATGAGAGCGCGAGAACTGCTCCGATGATTGCAATATATTTTTTCATGTTAGTGTCGTCTTAGATTTAGAGATCAATATTTACCCCAAAGGAAAATTTGCGCTGGAAGGGATAAGCCCAGCCATAGCCGTCGTTGATTGCCTCTGGATCCACGAACTTCTTGATAGAGGAAAACTCAAACAGGTTTTCACCGGAGAAAAACACCCGTACACGCTGCACATTGATCTTGTTGACCATCGCTTCCGGGAAAGTATAGCCGAGCGTTACGTTTTTGATCCGCAGGTAGGCACCGTTGAGCAGGTAGCCGGTCTGCGGGATGTCGAGACCACCGCCGTAGTTGGCATCGGCCAGCCAAGACTGAAGCACCGGGAAGGAGGAATCGAGATTGGCATCGGCCAAGCCCGCGTCAATGTAGGACTGGGAGTGCTGTGCCATCAGCACTGCGTCGTCAGCTTCGGCTCGGTAGAAGTCGAGGTTCCAAGGATAGACGTTGGCATAAGGCTGCTGATACGGGCCCCAGAAGAGGTAGTGCTTCGGATAGTAGTCTCTTTTGCCCACGCCCTGCAGGAAGAGAGACAGGTCGATTCCTTTCCAAGACACGTCGAAATTGGCGCCATAGCGGTATCTCGCCGTGGTATTTCCGATGCGCTGTAGGTCTTTAGGGTCATCTTCTGAGAGGCCTCTTTCGATCTTGCCGTCACCGTTGAGATCTACGTATTTCGGCCAGCCAGGCACGATGTCCAATGCTCCCCAAGGCACGATGGCCGACTGGTCGAGGGCGGCGATTTCGTCTTCGTTTTGGAAAAGCCCGTCACTCACCAAGCCCCACAGGTCACCCGTGTACTGGCCTACGCGATAGTTGGAGAAGAGATTCTGCTCGTTTTGGAATTTGGTAATCTGCGATCTGGAGTCGGACAGGATGACTTTCGCGCCGAAGTTGATCGGATTGGAAGTGCTTCCAAAATTATCCCGATACTCCAGCGAGAGCTCAAAGCCTTTGGTGCGAAGATCGGCGGCATTTTGCTTGGGCGGGCTGGTGCCCAACACGCCGGGTAGCTCGACCGGGTCGGTCAGCATACCTTTCGTGTCGCGGATGAAGTAGTCGACAGCACCGATGATTTTGTCATTGGCCAGACCAAAGTCCAAGCCGAAGTTGCTGGTCACGACTTCTTCCCATGTGTAGAAGTTGGGATCTACCGCGAGCGAAGGAGAGGAAGTGATGACGGTCTGTCGGTCTCCGTTGATCAGGTAGCTGGAAAGCCCGGTAGGCAGCGATTGGAGGTAGCCAAAGTCGCTTACGTTTTGGTTACCCAGCGCACCGTAGGAAGCTCGGAGCTTGAAGGTGGAGACGACATGGGTGAGGCCGGAGAAAAACTCCTCGTCCATCATCAGCCAGGAGCCCGACACGGAAGGGAAAAAGCCCCAGCGGGAGTCGGATGGGAAGCGGGACGAACCGTCGTATCTGCCGTTTAGCTCAAAGATGTAGCGGTTTTTGAAGGTATAGTTAGCGCGGCCAAAGACACTGCGGGTCGCGTAGGTGCTATAGGTTGGCGTGATGTAGGCATCACCAGTGGTCAGTCCGATGTACGGAAGGGAAGAAGAGATCAGGACTCTTCGCTCTGCTTGGATGGAGCTGTACACATAGCTCTGCTGGTTATATCCACCGAGTATGCCAAAGCTGTGGTCACCGATGGTCTTGCCATAGCGGCCATAGAGGTCGAAGATGATGTCAGAGAGGTCTCCGTTTCGCTCGGTGACGGAGCCGTCTCCGCCTTCTATTCGGATGTCTTCCGGTCCGTAGCCAATTTCAAATTTGGTTCGATCCCAGTGGTATTTCCACTGCTCGCGCTTGAAGCTGGCGTTGGCGTGGAAGCTCAGGTCGCCATTGAGGAAGGTGGCGGTGTTTCTCAGGATATTTTGGAAGCCAAACATGACCTCCTTGTTTTTGCCCCCATCGGTCAGTCGCCCGGCGAGTCGCCCCGCACCGGTATTTGCCCAGGTTCCGTCTGGGTTTACCGCTACATCCGTAGGCTTGAGGTAGTAGATATCGGTCAAGCTGGCAGCGGGATCGGCACGCTCGGTTTGATAGACGTTGAGGTTGTTGTCCACATTGAGCCACTTGAGCGGGTTTACGGTGATTCTGGCCCGCATGGAGTAGCGATCCCAGTAGTCCTCCGCGAGCTTGTTCATCCCGTTTTCGTTGGTATAGTCACCGGAGATGTAGTAGCCGACCGGGGCCTTGCCACCACTGCTCCCGCTGATGGAGAGGCTGTGGTTCATGGAGAAGGAGGCGTCGTTGAAAAAATAACCGTACCAGTCGTTACTGCCCATGTAGGCCCAGAGGTTGGGGTTGTTTGGGTCGAGACGGGTGTCTTCCACTGAGGGATTCTCGGAGCGCTCTTTCGCCCACTGGTAGTGCGCGTCGGAATAGTTCACATAGTCCCAAGGGGTATTATTGGTAGACGTCTCTAATACCCGGGAGAAAATGTACGGGTCGGTCACCGGCTCAGGAAGCAGCGTGGGTCTTCCCCAGGCGAAATAGTTGTTGTAGCTGATCTTTTGCTTGCCTTCCTGTCCTTTTTTGGTGGTAATCAGAATCACACCAAAAGCAGCCCTCGCGCCATAGATGGCCGCAGATGCCGCATCCCGAAGTACGGAGTAGGACTCGATATCGGAGGGATTGAGACGCAGCAGGTCGTCGTTGCTACCTGCGACCCCATCGATCACGATCAGCGGGCCGCCGCCGTTGATGGAGGTGAAGCCGCGGATGTTGATATTCGGCACGGTACCCGGCTTGCCGCCCAGATACGTGATGTTCAATCCCGGACTGGCCCCCTGCAGGCCTTGCACCACGTTGGCGATGGGCCGGTCGATCAGCTGGTCACCGGAGATCTGGTCCACGGCTCCCGTCACGTTGATTTTTTTCTGGGTTCCGTAGCCGACTACGACCACCTGCTCCAGCAGGGTGTCCTCTTCCTCCAGCTGTACGCTCACCGTAGTGCGACCGTCCAAGAGCAGCTCAGTGGTCTGGTATCCGATGAAGGAGAATACAAGCGCCGCATCAGCCGAATAAGCCCGGAGGGTAAACTCCCCGTTCAAATCGGTGATGGTTCCGTTTTGCGTGCCTTTTTCCAAGACCGATACGCCCGGCATGCCCAGCCCAGAGGGATCGGTGACCACGCCTTTGATCACGGACTGCGCCAGAGACGGAAGGGCCAGCAGCAAGGATAGCAACAGCAGCAGTCCCAGCTCCCTGAGCCCAGTAAGCCATGGCCTTTGTCTTTGTACATTTTGTTTCATGATGGTTTGGGTTATGGTTTTTCTTCGTCTTTTCGATTTCAAAAAGCAAAAGGCGGAAAAATTTGTTTATTGAACATTCATTCAATATTAAATAACAGGATTTGATTATACAAAAAAATTTTTGTGCATATTATTAGGATAATACTTCGGTAATTTTTGAATAAAATTCGTTTTCAAATCTTCATGAAAAAATAAAGCTGCGCTTCAAATCGTCGATTTTGGAAAACATAAGGTGGGGGATGTCTATGGGGCGCACTTTTTCCCCCGATGGGATTTGAGGGAAACAGCGTTCAATTCCAGACATCATTTGCCTGGAGAAAAAATAGGTTGGGGTGAGGGAAAAGGGCGTTCTTAGGCTTGTTGATCTGCCAAGAACTTGATCAGCCTTTTTGCTTCCGCGCCAAAGCCTGTTTTAGAATCCATTCGCTTCCGACGAGTTCCAGCAGTTCCCAATGGTCCTTATCCTTTTCCACCAGTCGCCAGCTCCTTTGGGGATCGACCAGCATTTTTTTGACTTCGCTAGGAAAAGCATCCGCCGAGCGGGCGTTTTCCCAAGTCCGGATTACCCTAAAAATCGCTTCCTTCTGGGGGCAGCTTTCCACGTCTTTTTGGTTGAGGATTAGGCTATAGGTAGAGCCGATGCCTACGGAGACGGCCTGGATGTGCTCGTACTCCTCGACTTTGGAATCTTTCTGAATCCTAAAATTGACGCCCATCCCCACGGGGAAGAAGTTGGCGTAGGTCACGTCCCGGAGGTCTTTGCCCTGGCTGGTGCTGCTGCCCCACTCTCGCGTCTTGGCATCGTAGAGGTTGGTGCCTCCGCCGACATTCCAGATGCTTTGGTAGTGCCAAGATCCCTCCGAAAGGGTCGCTCCGGTGAAGCGGATATGCGGAAGTCCATGCTTTTTGGCCTGCTCAAACATCCCCCGGAAAAAGCGCTTGGCCGAATAATACCCGTGCCCGTTGTGAAACAAAAACTCCTGTCCGTCAAAATCATAGTAGCCCAGCCCGTTGACCGCGCAGATATCCGCATAGTGCTTGGCGATCTCATCCTGGAGCTGGAGATTGGGCACCAGCCCAGCGTATCCCCATCCCACGGTCACCTGTAGCTTGTAGATCGTGTCGTTTTGGGCGTGATTGGCTTTTTCGGTGTCCCAATACCCACGCGTGACATTCAGCAAGCGATAGGGAGCAGTCTCAGACACACCCAAGTAGTGGATCAGTTCCTTCCCGATCTTTATGATATTCAGCTCTTTGGTGTGCCCTTCCCAGCTGCCGATTTCGTCCAGATAGGTGGGGTCATCGACAAAGATCAAGGAGTCATCCGCGGTGACAGCCTTCGCCAGCAGTCGCTTCTGCTGATACCAGATGCTGTCGCTGGGGATGGGACTGGCGTCTTTTGTACCCTGCGCCAAAGAAGTGGTGATGCTGGTTCTGCCAATGGAAATGCCAGATTGTGCAGCTAAATCCGCATATTCTTTATGTGAAAGATTTCCGGATTTCAGCTTAATCGGCTTGTTGCCAAAGTCCTTTCCATCGAGATATCCATCATTTCCCCGATCCGGCTTCAAAAAGCCCTGGTCGTAGAGGCTGATCGTCTTGAAGCCCAGGCGCTCCGTGTAGGAAATCAAGCTGTCGTACACGCCCCCATCAGCCCAGGCATCCGGCCTGAAAGCCGTGGGGTCTTTTACCCATTTTCCCTCAAAAGTCGGATAAGGCAGCCCTTCGTCGAGCACGATGCTCTGAATCACTTCCATCAAGGCCAGATCGTCGGGACTTCCCCATAGCGCCACCGACGAACCGATAAATCCTACTCCAGGCACGGGCTGCACTTCCAGGTGGTTGGGGATATTGGCTTCCATGTTGGGAATGAGGGAAAACAGGACTTCCCGCGCTCTATCCCGATTTCGGGAATGGTAGGCAATCGAAATCCTTCCCTGGTCGTCCACCTGGGCGGCATTGCCATACATGATCCGGTAGTAGGGCTCCTTGTGCGCGTAGAAGGCGACATCATTGACTCCATCGCCGCCGAGCGTGAAGACTTGGCCTTCGTGCAGATGGTCTGGCAGCGGATAGCTCGCCGAATCAGGGGAATGGATGATGTATTGGAAAGGAGCCGCGTCACCTACAGTCTTGGACAAGCCCCCCAAGGTATTATCGTCTAGTGCGAGCATTCCGATGGCATAGTTCACCATTTCGCTGGTGTCCCTAGCTACCCCGATGATCTCGCCCATCAAATTGGTGATCGAGGTGTGATAGCTGCCCCATTGGACGTCGTCTATCTCTTCGCCGCCGGCGAGAGCGTTGAGTGTCATTTTGAGGTATTTTTCCTTTTCCTCGACCAAGACCGTCGCTACCGCACCATTCCCATAGCTTAGCTTGAGCTGGGAGTCTTCCTGACCAAACTCTGCTTTGATTGGCTCAAAGTACTTTCCTTCCTCTTCGTCATACAGCCTCAGAAGAGGCGAGGGCTTTTCCTCCGGACTGAATTCCCGAGCTGGCGATACGGTGATGTTTTGCATGGAAGTGATGTAGCCACGCCCATCCACCTTGATTTTGAAGTATTCGGTGCTCAGCTCCAGCCCCTGCTTTGATGAGCAGGCTCCGAGCAAGCTGATGCAAACAAACCACACTGATCCTGTCAGGTAGAGGCTTAGGCTATCTTTCTTCATTTTTCCAAAAAACATCACACTAATCGCTGGTAATCGCCGGGAATTTTGTCCAAAAAAATGGACTACGCCAAAGGATAGTAGGTGTTTTTCACTTCACCATCGTCAAACAGTTCCAAAATCGCATAACCTGGAGGGGTCTCCAGATAATACTGCTTGCCCGCGGACTGCTCATCGCCCTCTCCCCACCAGAAACCGCTCAGGGAGCCGTTGCAGAAATAGTGTACGCCATTGTACCAAGCGCGATCCAGCATGTGCTGGTGTCCGCTGAGGCAGACTTTCACTTTGTCCCGGTGCTTGTAAAATAGCGCCTTGAGCTCCCGGTGATCCTTGTGCTGTCCTCCCACGAGCGCGTCAGTGACCGAGGTGATGGGGAAGTGGGACATGATCAGCGTCGGTGTATTCGGTGCCAAAGCCTTCAGATCGGCCTTGAGCCAGGTCATCTGTTCTTCGCCCAAGCTGATCCCCTCATGGTTCCCATCGAGGATGATGAAGTGCCAATTGCCCTTGTCAAAGCTATAGTAGGTGGATGGGATGTCGAGCCGCCTGACCACATAGGGCTTGCCGTACATCTCATCGGCTTTGTCTTCCACATCCCACCAAGAGTCGTGATTGCCGATGCAGCTATAGACCTTGTAGTCGGAAATCTTGCTGCGAAACTCGTCCCAAGCTTCCCATTGCTCCAGCGTTCGCTCACGGCTCACACCGTCGTAGGAGGCGTCATTGATGGTGTCGCCGCCGTTGAGGAAAAAGTCGGGCTGGTGTGCTTTTACTTTTTCCAGCCAAGCGATGGCGCGCTGGGGGACATTCTCCTCGGGGCGGATGTGTACGTCGGTGATGTGGGCGACTTTCAGCGAGGCCTTCTTGCCTTCTGTCTCGGCATAGGCCGCTCCGCTGGTCAAAAGTGTACCGGCGGCGAGGCCGGCTTTTCCGAAAAATGCTCTTCTTTTCATGTTTTTTGGTGGTGCGAGAGTGAATCCTTTTTTGCTCCCACCGCTTACGGGCACGATGTGCTGTTACTCAGAGATTAATGTTGAGAAACATTTGTCCGCGGGCGTGAGAAGCGGCGTTTGTACTTTATATTGAACATTCATTCAATATTATATTTCGAAATATAAGGTCGCTAAACTTAGAAAAACAAGAAATCAGGATTATTCTTGCATTAACAAATTGAAATCCATGAAAGAGAAAATCTCTACGTCTAGGAAAAAGGAAATCATCGAAGGCTTCTATCAACTGTCGGTCATCAACGGTCTGGAAAACACGTCCATTGCCAAGATCGGCAAACATCTGGACATGCCGCCGAGCCTGATCATGCACTACTTTCCCACGCGGGAGATCCTGATTTCCAATCTGATCGATTACATTTTGGAGAAATACCTGCTGATCTATCAGCCGATTACCAAGCAGCTGGAAGAGCTGGGCCAAGTCGATCTCACGGTGATCGTGGAGACGCTTTTCTCCCGAAATTGGAACCTGCTCTTTGACGACGGGGTGTACTACAGCTGCTTTGCGCTCATATTCCGAAACGAAAAGATCAAAACCGAATATCGGATTTTGCACTACAAGCTTCGAGAGTCATTGAAGGATATTTTGGACGGGAGTCCCGAGATGGAAGGGAAAGACACGGCCATGCTGGCCGAGCAGGTGTTTGTAGTCGTGGAGGGCGCCTATTTCTACCTCTCCATGGTAGATGACCCGGCTGACTACGACACCAAGGTGGCTTATTTCAAAAATCAGGTTTATGCCTTACTGCGCAGCAGTGAAGTGGAAAAGTTGTAGATCGACACCAGTGCGATCCCTGCCCATACCGCATTGACCAAAATATTGGCCATATCATGAAGGTAGATGGCGTGGATGATCAGGCAGGCCGCACCCGATAGGTTCATCGCGTGGTATCTGGCCTGATTCTGCTTCCATATGCCCCTGGCCAATAGGAAGTAGGAGATAATATACAGTACGGCACCCAGCCAGCCCATTAGTTCGAATAGCATAGTTTTAGTGGTTTTTTTGCAGAGGACAGTCCTCTAGCTTGTGCTTAGCGGTAAATATAGTCGAGTTGGGAAACTTTTTGCCCCACAAGCCCTTTCTCCTTAACTTTCCCTTCCAAATACCAACCCCACGCATGCTCAAAAAACAGCGCTTCGAGGCCTTTATTTCCCATTTTTCATCCGCTATGCCCGCCGCCGAGACGGAGCTGCACTACGAAAACCCTTTTCAACTCCTCGTCGCCGTGGTGCTCTCTGCCCAGTGTACCGACAAGCGGATCAACATGGTCACGCCGGCGCTTTTTAGGGATTTCCCGACTCCGGAGCATTTGGCGGCCTCGCATTTCGACGAACTCTATCCCTACATCAAGTCGGTCTCCTACCCCAGCAACAAGACCAAGCACCTGTTGGGTTTGGGGAAAATGCTGGTGGAGGACTTTGCCAGCGAGATCCCCGACACGGTCAACGAGCTGATCAAGCTGCCCGGCGTGGGCCGCAAGACCGCCAATGTCATCACTTCCGTAGTCTGGAATCAGCCCAATATGGCGGTGGATACCCACGTTTTTCGCGTTTCCAGGCGGCTCGGCCTCGTCCCGATGACTGCCAAGACCCCGCTCGAAGTCGAAAAGCAGCTCGTCAAGCACATCCCCAAGCAGTATATCCACGTCGCCCACCACTGGCTGATCCTGCACGGACGCTACGTCTGTCTGGCACGCCGGCCCAAGTGCGAGGAATGTACGATCACCCACTTCTGCAAGTACTTTGAGAAGAACCAAGGCAAGGCTATCCTAGACGAAAGCGAGCTCTGATGTGCGGAATCCATCTGATTTGGGGTAAGGGAGCCAACCGAGCGGCGGTGCAGCGTCTCGTCGATGCATCCCATCATCGTGGCCCAGACCAGTCGGCCATCTATTCTCCCTGGACGGGACTGTGGATAGGGGTCAACAGGCTGGAAGTGTTGCATCCCGGTGTGGACGCCAGCCAGCCTTTTTGGGCTCCGGATGGCAAGAGCCTACTTATCTTCAATGGGGAGATCTACAATTTTGAGCGCCTGCGCAGCTTGCTTCGCAAAATGGGGGTGGAATTCAGTACCGGTTCCGACACCGAAGTGCTGCTGCACTACCTCAGGCATTTTGGACAGGAAGGCTTGAAAAAGCTGGAAGGCATGTTTGCCCTCATCTATATCGATCTGATCGCCAAGTCTGTGCTGGTGGCCATGGACAGAAACGGGGAAAAACCGCTGTACTATGCACAGAGCCAGGATACGCTGATGATTTCCTCGGAGCTTCGCGGAATTGCGGGACTTCATGACTTCACGCCAGACTGGGAGCAGGTAAAGCATTACTTTTACTTCAGGACGGTCCTGCCGGGAAAGAGCCTGTTCCGGGGCATCCGTGCTTGGAAACCCGGCCGCCACAGCCTCATCTTCAGCCACCATACATTCCGATGGGACACCCTGCCCCTGCCAAAAGGCCCTGAGGGCATGCCTTCGCAGGCAGTCTTTCGGGATTTGCTGGAGGATGCGGTGCTCCGGCAGTTCAGGGCAGACGTGCCGGTAGGCATGCTGCTCAGCGGAGGTGCGGACAGCTCCCTGCTTTATTCACTTTGGTACCAAAAAACAGGAACCCAGCTCCCCGCCTACACCATACAGCTGGAGCCGAAATACCGGGCAAAATACGCCGACGCAGACGCCGCCATCCGATTGACCAAGCAGGTTCCGGCAGACCACCGTCTGGTGTATGTGGACCAAGGCGTTTTTTTTGACAACTGGGAAGACTACCTGCGAAGCGTGGATCTCCCGATCGGCGATTCCGCAGGCTTCCTGACCTGGATGATCGGGAAAACGGCAAAAGCCGAAACCCGGGTCTTGATCTCCGGTGCGGGCGCAGACGAGCTTTGGGGAGGCTATCAGCGCCACGCAGCCTTTGGCAGGTACATGGAGCAGCAGGCCTTTTGGGGCAAGTGGGCGGGACTTCTAGGCAGATTCCCTTTTGGCAGGGCTTGGAAAAAATACATGGGCGGGATAGCCCCAGACCCCAACCAGACCTTTCTCAACTTTTCCGCCCTGCAAAATCCCCCGGCGGATATGCGGGCCGACTATTCTCGGATTTTCAACCCCAAACTGCCGGAGTACAAGCGCATGTTGGATTTTGACCGGCAGGTATATCTCGTGCAGGACGTGCTAAAAATCCACGACAACGCCCTTATGGCGCATGGTGTCGAGGGACGCTCGCCCTATCTGGATGCTTCCCTTCTCGGCCTGTGGCATAGGGTGGAGGATCCGGCCTTGCTGAGCGGCAAGCCCTGGATCAAGAATATGCTTCGGGAAAACGGCCTCGCCTGGGTGGCAGACCGCAGGAAATTCGGCTTTGGCTTGCCGCTGAAAGAGTGGCTGGCGGGGAAAAACACTTTTTCCACCCGGGTCTTTGATTCCCTTCGAAGTTTTGACCAAAGCCACGGGGATCATTTTTCACAGCTCATCAGGCAAACCCTGAAAAAACCCGAGCAGCAGGCCAAGACCAACTTTTTGGCTCTCTACAATCTGTTTCTTCTCGCAGAATGGGTGAAATTGCACCGTCTATGAGGATAGTCTATGTGCATCAGTACTTTCGCACCCCCGAGCAGGGCGGGGCGGTCAGGTCCTACCATTTGGGCAGGGGCTTGGTGCAGGCCGGTATCCAGGTGGACCTGATCACGGCCCATGACGGCAGGGGCTACGACCAGCGCTGGGTGGACGGGATTCGCGTGCACTACCTGCCCGTGCCCTACGAGCAGGATTTCGGGTTCGTAAGGCGGATTTTGGCTTTTTGGAGCTTTGTGGCCAAAGCAAAAAAACTGCTTCCTAAGCTTCGAAGGCCAGATTTGCTATACATCACCTCCACGCCGCTGACTACGGGATGGATTGGGCTTTGGGCAAAAAAAGAACTAGCTCTGCCCTACGTTTTCGAAGTGCGGGACCTCTGGCCAGAAGCGCCGATCCAAGTTGGAGCGATCCGAAATCCCATGTTGAAAAAGTGGCTTTACGCGCTGGAAAGGAAGATCTATGACCAAGCCCTGAGCCTGGTCGCCCTTTCTCCCGGTATTGCAGCCCACTTGCAAAAGACCAGCCCAGACCAATCCGTCGCACTGATTCCCAACTTTTCGGACTTGGAGACTTTCTTCCCAAAAGAGAGAAACCAAAAACTCGCCGACAGACTCGGGCTTAGCGCAGGCCTGACCATCGCCTACACGGGCGCTTTGGGGAAGGTGAATGCGGTGGAGGAGCTCCTGGACTTGGCGGAAATGGCGAAAAAGCAGGGAAAGAACTGGAATTTCCTCATCATGGGAGCTGGCAGCCATGCCGAAAAGCTGAAAAAGTCCGTCGAGGAAAGACAGCTCAGAAACCTGCACTTTATCCCCTTTGGCCCCAAAGAACAAGTCAACGACGTGTTGGGTCTTGCCGATTTGGCTTGGATTTCCTTCGCCCATCTGCCGGTCTTGAAGACCAACAGCCCCAACAAGTTTTTTGACGCTTTGGCCGCCGGAAAGGCCATTTTGGTCAACCATAAGGGCTGGGTCTATGAGCTGGTGAAAACCCACGAACTGGGAATCTCCTGCCTACCCGGCAAGATGGAGAGGGCTTTTTCAAATCTGGAACAGCTGGAACAAAACCCAAGCAAATTCCGCCAAATGGCGCAAAACTCCAGGAAACTGGCCGAAACCTATTTTTCAAAGGAGCTGGCGGTGAGTCGGCTTTTGGAGGTCATCGCCCCCGAATCCAGGCCTACTCCGGGCGGCGAGGCCGATATCCGGACTGCCTGAAGATGGTCTCGGCATCAGACTCCTTCATCAGCTCGGGTAGCGTCACGGCACGATTGACTTGATAATCGTCCACGATGTTCCAGCCCAGCCATCTTCCGAGCCTTCCGGGTGCCTTGGTGGAGATCGCATCTGTAAAGGGCGCCTCGCCGATGTACTTGCGGATCTCGAATGGATTCGTCTCGTAGAGCAGCTCGTTTTCCACGAAGTGCGACCAGATAAACTCCTCGTTGTCATAGCACTCGGCGATCTCAGCAGGGCTGTAGCCGATGATGTATTGGTCAGAGGTGCAGGGCAGGATGGCCTTCACAAAGTGGTAGGCCTTGCCATAGTAGATCATCTCGGACAGGAGCGTGTTGTCCTTCGGGTTTACCGTATTGAATTGGGAAGAGATCGCCAGCACGATCATCGGGACGAGGTAGGGTTTCTCATAGCGCTCTGCCATGTAACGGGCGATATCCGGCTGGAAGGCATGGTCGGCTGGAAGAAAATAGTCCAAGCCAATGACGATCATCTCCTCGGTGACGACGAGGTCAGAATTGAGACCGGAGACAAAGGTGTAGACCTTCGGAACTTTAAACTCAGGGAAAAAATGCTTGATGTATTTGAAGGCGTTTTCGAGATCTTTTTCTATGTCCGAAATGTCAGGATATTCCACCTTGACCGAGTCATAGAGCACACGCATCGCCGAGTCCTGGTGAATGGCCAGCAGGCTGGAGGCCAGGGAATCGGCAGAGGGATAGGTGTTTTTCTCCAGATAGACTTCTGCGAAATCCGGGTATTTTTCCAAGAGAAAGCCGAAATCTTCGGTGGTCTTGGCTGCGAAAAACTCGTCCTCCAGCCGGGTGATGCCAAAGTCCAAATCCTGGGCCAAGATCTCAGGATCGAGCTCGCAGGTCTCGTCCTTTTTGCCGCAGGCAAAAGCAAAGAGCAACACGGGAATCAAAAAAGCTAGTGGTCGAAGCCTCATGGGTTCAGGGTTTGGGCTCAAAAGTAAGGAAAAAGGAAGGATGTGGGAAGTCAGGAGGCAGGGAAGGGTCAAAGTCCCGATGTCGAAAGAAATCACACTATCCAACCACATAATCTGTATTTTCCCCCCGTGAAAAACCAATGGATCACCGGATGGGCTTTTTTGCGGCAATTGACTTTGGCGAAAGTGGTCAACTATGCGCTTTTGCGAAGTTCCTTTCACCTCAGCCAAATCCTCGCTCGTCCCCTCATGTGGGGTCGGCCCACCACCCTGAGCATCGAGCCCACGACCAGCTGCAATCTGCGCTGTCCGGAGTGCCCATCCGGACTTCGCTCCTTCACCCGGCCTACAGGCATGCTTCAGGACAGGCTTTTCGAGCAGGTGATCGACCAGGTCAAAGGCCACCTGACCTGGCTCCATCTGTATTTCCAGGGCGAGCCTTTTCTCAACCCACGCTTCCTGGACATGGTCAGCTACGCCGACCGCCGGGGCATCTTCACCTCTACTTCTACGAATGCTCACTTTCTAGGAGAAAAACAGGTAAAAGGCATCCTCGCCAGCGGCCTGAAGCAGCTCATCGTCTCGATGGACGGCATCACCCAAGAGGTCTATGAAAGCTATCGCGTCGGGGGAAAGCTGGCCAAAGTGCAGGAGGGACTCCAGCTCTTGGTGGCGGAGCGAAAAAAGTCTCGTCAGCATTTCCCGAGGATCGTCCTACAATTCCTGGTCACCGGGCAAAACGAACAGCAAGTTCCCGCGCTGAAAACCTGGGCCAAAGAAGTCGGCGTGGACGAGCTCCAGCTCAAGACCACCCAGATCTACGACTATGAAAACGGCTCGGAGCTGATCCCTTCGGATCTGGCTTTTTCCCGCTACATCCCGGCTGGAGAGGGAAAGTGGAAGTTGAAAAAAAAGCCCGAAAACAAGTGCTGGCGCATGTGGCAGGGGGCCGTGGTGACTTGGGACGGCAAGGTCGTCCCCTGTTGCTTTGACAAAGACGCCAGCCATGTGATGGGCGAGCTGAAGCAAAGCAGTATGGATTCCATCTGGAAATCAGACGTTTATTTCGCTTTTCGAAAGCAGCTGCTGGGTGACCGAAGCGAGATTGAGATCTGTAGGAACTGCAGTGAATAGCTGGTCGGCTAACCGAGGCAAAGCCTAGATTTTGGAGCTATATTTGGTAGAATTAAGAAATTCACGGATTTTTAACTCCCAAATTGCCCGATATTCACCCGGAACAGTCTTTTATAACATGATTTTATACTCAAGAATCTGGTATTTTTTTGCCTTGGTGATCTTGCTGATCGCCTCAGTTCCCCAGACGATCGCCCAGCAAAACACCGACCTGACGACCATCAAAGTGGACGAGCTCTCCGATGAGCAGGTCTCCGAGCTCGTGAAGCGTGCCAATGAGGCGGGTTTGGGCGTCGACGACTTTCTCCAGATGGCCCAGCTCCGTGGCATGCCTTCCTCCGAGGTCGAAAAGCTCCGAAACCGCATCGAGGACTTGGATATGGGCGGCTCGGCCAAGCGCAGCACCAACGCGTCCCGTAGAGATCCCCGGCAGCAGCTCGACATCAACGAAATCACCCGAGGCATCTACCAGCCCCAAGCCGAAATCCTTCCAGGCGACGGAGCGGGAGAGATCTTTGGTACTTCCTTGTTTTACCAAAAAAACCGCCGCCTCAGCTTTGAGCCGAGTCTCAACCAAGCCACTCCCAAAGGCTACATTCTCGGCCCGGGTGATGTGGTGTTTGTGGATATCTATGGGCAGTCGGAGCAGTACTACGAGGCCACGGTCAACCCGGACGGCTTTATCCTCTTGGACAACATCGGCCCGATCTCGGTGTCCGGCAAAAGCATAGAAGCCGCTACCGACATCATCAAAAACCGCGTGGGCAGGTTTTATCCTGGGCTTTCGGGCAGCAATCCCAGTACCTTTCTCCAGGTGACTTTGGGAAATGTGCGCACCATCAAAGTCCACATCCTCGGGGAAGTGAGACTGCCGGGCACGTTTACGCTCAGCGCCTTTTCCACGGTTTTCAACGCGCTCTATGCCGCCGGAGGTCCCAGCGAAAACGGGACGATGCGGGCGATCAAGTTGGTGCGGGACAAAAAGACCATCGCGGAAATCGACCTCTACGACCTCTTGGTCAAAGGCACGGCAAATCTCGACCTGCAGCTTCAGGACCAGGATGTGGTGTTGGTCTCGCCTTTCCTTTCCAGGGTGAAAGTCAAAGGAGAGGTGAAGCGCCCTATGACGTTTGAGATCGGAAAAGACGACACTTTCGAAGACCTGCTGGGCTACGCGGGGGGATTTACCGATCTGGCTTTTCAGGACCGCATCGCCATCTCCCGCATCACCGGCAACCAGCGCTCGGTGTCGGATGTGTACCAAAACCAATTCGGCATGTTTATCCTCAAAGGCGGGGATGAGATCACCGTCAGCCGTATCCTTGATCGCTACAGCAACCGCGTGCAGATCAAGGGAGCCGTGTACCGCCAGGGTGTTTTTGCGCTCAGCGAGGGACTGACACTTTCCCAGCTGGTCAAAAACGCCGAGGGACTACGAGGCGATGCCTATACCGAGCGGGCCAGCATCCTGCGTACCAAAGCCGACCTCAGCACCGAGATGATCGAGGTCAACCTTCGGGACGTCCTCGCCGGTACCGCGCCCGACATCGTGCTCAAGCGCGAGGACGTCGTGCGCATCTCCAGCATCTACGACATCCAAAACGAGCGCTACGTCCAGATCCTCGGGGAGGTGAAAAAGCCGGGGACTTACCCCTACTCGGAATCCATGAAGATCGAGGAGCTGATCATCTTGGCGGGCGGCTTTCAGGAGTCGGCCAACCCCCAGGACATAGAAATTGCCAGAAGGTTGGAGGATTCAGATCTGGGGACGCTTTCGGATATCATCCCTAGCCAGGTCAATGCTGACCTCTCGATCAGCGCCGGATCGCCTTCCCTCCAGCCTTTTGATCAGGTGATCGTGCGGAAAAGGGCCAATTTCACCATGCAGCGTCTCGTGGCAGTGGAAGGCCAGGTGAATGCCCCTGGGATCTTTGCCATCCAAAACAGTGTGGAGCGCATCTCCGACTTGGTGAAAAGAGCAGGCGGACTCAACCAGTTTGCCTATGCAAAGGGGGCGACCTTGATCCGCCGAACGGAGTTTTTCAATACCGAGTCTGAGCAGATCCGCCGACAGCGCAACCTGGAGGGCCTGAAAATGCGCCTGATGGAGGATCCCAACAATTCCGAAGCCCAAGAAGAGCTGCTGCAGCGACTGTTCAGGGATCTTCCAAGGGAGAAAGTAAACCCGGTCGATACCCTTTTGGCCAATGCGAAGAAAGAATCGCTGGACCAGATCGCCGCCGGTACGCCAGGAGTCGCCGTGAAGCTCAAGGAAGCCGAAGCGGTCGCAATAGACTTGGCCAAGATCATCCAGAATCCCGGGTCGGACGAGGATTTGATTTTGGAAGAGGGCGACATCCTCTCCGTACCCAAGCTGCTGCAGACCGTGAGGATGCGCGGGGACGTGGTCTATCCGACTACCCTGCGCTACGAAGGCGGCCGCAGCCTGAAGCACTACATCAACGGTGCCGGAGGATTTGAGCGCCGGGCCAACAGAAAGCAAACCTACGTGGTCTATGCAAATGGTGCCGTCAAACGCACCAAGGGACTTTTTGGCATCAAAAACTTCCCTCCTGTAGAGCCGGGAGCCGAAGTTATCGTACCGACCAAAGGTCCTAAAGTTCCCCTGAGACTCGGGGAAATCGTGGGCATCACCACCGGCTTGGCCACTTTGGCTTTGGTCATTTCACAAATCAACTGGGAGTAATGGCAGGATCCAAGCACTTTTCCGACAGTCAGTTTACGCTCAGCGAGGTGATCCAAAACCTGCGGGAGTGGTTGGCTTTTTTCCTTTCCCAATGGAAAATACTTCTTTTGGCAGCATTGGTGGGCCTTGGCTTGGGAGCGGTCGTTTCGGTTTTCAAAAAGCCCGTGTTCCATGCAGAAACGTCTTTTGTGCTCGAAGAGGGCGACAGCGGGGGAATCAGCCAAATGTCAGGACTTGCTTCGCTCGTCGGCGTAAACCTCGGGTCTCTGGGAAGCACCAGTGGCCTATTCCAAGGGGACAACATCATGGAGCTCTACCGCTCCGACCGCATGCTGGGCGAGACCTTGCTGAGTCCCTTTGGCGAGGGGCAGCTGTTGATCGACCGCTATGTGGCCTTTCAGAAGCTGGATCAAAAGTGGGCCTCCAAGGTGGATTTTGCGGGCTTGGACTTTGGCATTCCGAGGGAGGACTTCACCGTGACTCAAGACTCCGTGGTCAAGGAGGTCGCTAAGCTGATCCGCGAAAACCAGCTCAACGTGGCCAAACCCGACCGCAAGCTGAGCATCATCCAAGTGAGCATCTCCTCGAAGGATGAGCTCTTTGCCAAGGCCTTTAATGAAAAGCTGGTGGA
The DNA here is from genome assembly GCF_017254915.1 of Algoriphagus oliviformis. GTDB lineage: Bacteria > Bacteroidota > Bacteroidia > Cytophagales > Cyclobacteriaceae > Algoriphagus > Algoriphagus oliviformis. Next base: position 443,337 of record NZ_JAFKCT010000001.1, read on the forward strand.
GAAGGTGAACACCTTTTACTTTGAGACCAAGACCAAGAAGACCGGCGAAAACCTGGCCATACTCCAAACCCAAGCGGACAGCGTGAGGGCGATCCTCGACGAAAGCATCGGAGCCTATGCCAGCGCAACCGACCGGGTGCCCAACGCCAACCCGCTGTTGAGTTCGGCGACGGTGGAGAGCAGGAAGCGGCAGATCGACGTGCAGGCCACCGGAGCGGTGTATCAGGAGATCGTCAAAAACCTGGAAATCGCCAAGGTCAACCACCGCAACAACTCCCCCCTCATCCAGATCATCGATTCCCCGAGGCTTCCGCTGGAGCGCTCCGAGATCCGGCTGGTGAAAGGGATGGTGCTGGGAGCGGTGATAGCGGGCTTGCTGGTGTTTTTTGGATTGTATTTTCGAAGACTGTACCACAAGCATGTGCAGGAAAGCTAAGCCCTGAGCTGCCATGTTGGAAAAGCTAAACCTCCTCATCCCCCTTGGAAATTTCATCCGGAACAAGTCCATCCAGAATTTCCTCTTCCTGTCCTTTATCCAGTCCTCCAACGTCCTGATCTCCATCATCTCCATGCCCCTGCTGATCCAGAGCATAGGCGTGGATCAGTTTGGACTGGTCAACCTGGCCCTGTCGGTGATCGTGCTGCTGAATATCCTGGTGGTCTTTGGCTACAATCTGGCCGCTCCCCGGGAAGTGGCGCTGAACAGCGAGGACAAGACGGCCCTATCCCACATCGTTTCCAACGTATTTTCCGCCAAGTTTTTGTTGGCCAGCATGGCATCGCTGGTTATTTTGATAGGAGTCTTTGGCTTGGGGCTCTTCAGCGAGTACGGCACCATCCTCGTATTTTCGTTGTTGCTGTTGTTTTCGGAGGCCGCCTTGCCACTGTGGTTTTTTCAGGGGATGGAAAAGATGAAACTGGTCTCCGTGGCCAATGTCTTTTCCAAGCTTCTTTTTCTGATGGGTATCGTCCTGTTTATCCACGATCCCGAGCAGAGCAAATGGGTCAATTTCATGATGGGCTTTCTGGGTTTGGGAGTCAATCTGCTATTGCTGGGCTACATCCATTCCTTTTTGGGGATCAAGTTCTTTCGGCCTGAGTTTGCTGCGATATGGAAAAGCCTAAAGGACAATGTGCTGTTGTTTTTCAGCAGTCTAGCCAGCCACCTGTCGATCAACGGAGGGCTGATTATTTTGAGTTTCTTTTCCACGGCCGCGACGCTGGGAATGTACAGCCTGGCCGAGCGGGTGGTTATGGTCCTTCGCCTTTTTCCGGCGATGGTGGTGCAGGCGATTTTTCCCAATGCGTCCAAACTGTATAAGGAAGACGAGCGCAAGTTCTTCCTCTTTCTGCGGGGGGTGTATCTGCGTGTGCTGCTCTCAGGGGCCCTGATTGCCGGCGGTACTTACTTGGCGGCACCGTTCATCATCAGCGTGCTTTCCAAATCGGAGCTGCAGGAGTCGGTCACCTACCTGCAGATGCTCTCGGCAGTTCCGTTTCTAGCTTGCCTAAACATCGGTAATGTGACCATCATGCTGGTCTCTGACTTGAAGGAGCTGCTCTTCAAAGCAAGCTGGATGATGTGCGTATATATGCTGGGTGTCACGGCACTACTGACCTCCCTGATGGGGGGCATTGGTCTGTGCATAGGGATCATCTCTACCGAGATCGTGGTGTTTTTAATCTGCCTGGTGCTGCTGTACCGGTATAAGCGTAGCCTTTTCCATGGTTTTTATTCCTGAGGCATCGGTCGCGATCATTTTGGTCAATTGGAATGGCTTGGACTTTACCAAAGCCTGTCTTTCCTCGCTGAGGCAGGTGGACTTCCCAAGCTACAAGATCTTTCTGGTCGACAACGCCTCCCAAAACCAGGAGGGGCAAAAACTGAAAAGCCTCTTTCCTGAGCTGGAGCTGATCCAAAACGAAGAAAACCTCGGTTTCGCCGGGGGAAATAATATGGGCATTCGGGCTGCCCTGGTCCAAGGATTTAGCCATGTGCTCCTTTTGAACAATGATACCGAAGTAGAGCCGGACTTTTTGGGGGAGATGATGCTGCGCATCCGTCAGCAGCCTCGGCTGGGACTGGTACAGCCATTGATCCTTTTTCTGGGAGAAAAAAAGAAGATATGGAGTGCCGGAGGCAAATGGATTCCTTCACTGGGGCGCGCCGTGACGCTGGGGGACAGAGAGCCCCTCGCCGGATTCAGGTTTGCGAAGGATCTGGATTGGGCTACGGGCTGCTGTATGCTGATCTCGAGAGAGGCCTTGCTGGAGGTTGGGCTGCTCAACGAGCAGTATTTCGCCTACTTTGAGGACGTGGAATGGTCGCTGCGTTTCCGGGCGGCGGGCTTCTTCTTAGGTCTGGCGGAGCGGGCGGTGATCTATCATGAAGCAGGTGCTGCATCCAAGAAAAAACATGCTGAAGGAGTTTTGAGTCCGAGGGTTTTTTACCTGCACGTCAGAAATCAATTTTTCCTCCTGAGGAAAAGCCTCAAAGGGATCTATGTTCCGGTAGGCTTCGCTTACCACAGCCTTCGGTTTGTACTCTGGCTGGGCTATTTTTTGGCCCGTGGCAGATTTGAGAAAATGAAGTCCGTAGCCAAGGGAATGGTCGACGGGCTGACCGAACCTCTAAAATCCGCACCCAAATGGCCCTGATTTTCTTCATAGCGATTGCCCTGACAGTGGGTATAGGATTTCTGTGGGTCATGCAGGAGATGGTCTTTAAGAGAAGGTGGTCTTGGTTTGTGTTTTTCCTCGCAGCCTTCCTGCCATTCTATATCACAAGCCTCAGCGTTGTTTTTTTGGCCACTGGATCTCCGGAGGTATTGGGGATCTTCCAGGTGCTAAAGGAAGTCGTGGTCTTGGTGGCCGTCTTGGTGTTCATTTTCTACCAAAGGAAGATTTTTGACTACCCTCTCCGCCTTCAGTCCACGGACTGGCTCATGCTGGCTTTGCTGGCTTTGGCATTTTTGTACCTTCTACTGCCTTTGGGAGAGACGTCCTTCATAGGCAAGGCACTTTATTTCAAGGCTATGCTGATCCCCGGCTTGGTTTATTTTTTGGGAAGGAATACACAGTTTGACGAGGAAGAGGTGGGCTGGTTTTTCAGGATTGTTTTCTTGGTGGCAATCGGTGCTTTTGTGGTCAACTGCATCGAGCACTTTGTCCTCGGTGCCCATTTGCAGCAGTTCAGCGGCTACGCACTTTACAATCAGGTGATCAATGACATCGAGCCTTCGGGGCATTTTGGACTGACGTGGACCTTTGAGACCCAGGCGGTGACCAAGCGTTTGGCTGGGTTTTTCTCCGACCCTCTGGAGCTGGCCAGCTCCGTGCTGATGGGTTTTGCAGCGGGACTGATATGGTTTTTGACCTCAAAGCGAGAGTATGGCTGGCCCTATCTATTGGTGATGGGCTGCTCGCTGGGCAGTTTGGTATTTTCATCTTCCCGCGCTGCTTTTGGGGCATTTTTCATCATGCTTTTTTTTGTGGCACTGGTCTTCCGGCTCTACAAGCTGATCGGCTTGGGTTTTGCCGTGTTGCTGGCTTTTGTGGGGTATGTGCTGCTGTTTGCGTCGGAAGATTTTTACTACTTTGTCTTGGACACGCTGACCTTCGAGAGCGACTCCAGCGCGGGACACGTGGTCGAGTGGCTGCTGGCCCTTGACTCAATGTTTGCCAACCCCTTGGGCATAGGTCTGGCCATGAGCGGTAATTTTGGAAGCGTGTCCGACGAGCTGCGGGTAGGCGGCGAAAATCAATTTTTGATCTATGGGGTGCAGTTGGGCTGGCTGGGCATGTTGCTCTATATTTTTCTCTTGGCATCCGGTGTGAAAAACTCCGTCAGCGTGTTTCACGATACGGAAAAACTCGGCGTCGCCAGAATTGCCTTTACCGGAGCAGTGGTCAAAGTAGGGTTGCTTTTGCCCCTTTTCACGGCCAATGTGGAAATATATACCTACGTGTCTTGGATCTCTTGGTGGATGATCGGGGTCGCGGTGAATGAATATTCTCTTCTAAAGAAAACGGAAAACAAACTAGATGATCCTTCATAGAAAATGTCCGATATGCCATTCGGAAAGTCTGCGTGGCTATGCGATAGACACCATACGCAAGGGCCCCCACATCTCCAGAGTACAGTGCAATGCCTGCAAGTTGGTGTTTGCCAATCCTATGGCAGATGAGGCAGAGCTTGCGTCCTACTATACCGACTACTACGAGAAGGACCACTATGAGGCCATGAGCTACAAGGCGCTTATGCTGGAGCACTTTGCCAGGATCAAGACTATTTCCCCCGAAACAATAAAAAGGGAAGCAAGGTACCTGGATGGCTTGGCTGGTGGGATGAAATTTTTGGACGTGGGCTGTGGCCTAGGTTTAGGCTTGGCCTACGCAAATCGGCTGGGTTGCGAGCTGTATGCTACCGAGTTTGACCAGGGCGCTCTTGATTTCGTTTCGGAGCATTTCGAGGTAAACACCTTTCGGGGGGACGTATGGTCGGCAGCCTTTCCGGATGATTTCTTCGACTTTGTACATATTTCGCATGTGATCGAACATGTCCTCGATCCTCGGGCTTATGTCAAAGAAATGCGACGTATCGTTAAGCCCGGAGGCTTGATAGCCATAGGTACTCCCGATATTTCCAGCAACTTGTATCGGTTTCACAGGTGGGCAAAGCTGGTCCGGATGAACGTGCCAGACGTGATCGACGGATTGGAGCATACGTTTATTTTTCCAAAAGCTGTCTTGAAATCGCTTTGCGAGGAGGAAGGATTGGTAGTTGTAGACCATTTCACCCATTCCTTGGGGGAAAAACTGGGCAACCTGATCCGCTATGACATGCCTCTGGGCAAAAAGGTAAACCGGCTGGTCCAGAATTTTTTCCAGGTAAATCAATGGATTGTGTGTAAAAAGTAGTCGCCCACTCCGGCGACCATGCTAACTAGTAAAACCAAAAGGCCGGGCTGAGCCCGCCGAGATGAGTATTAAACCAATGGATGCGATAAAAAAATTGGAGGCGGAGATCGACAGCACTCCAGAGTCCGGTGCCAACGAGAAAGCCTATTTCGACTTTCATCGAGAGCGCTTTAGACGTTTCGACAGATTTTTGGAAGGGAATGTTGCAGCGGGCACCGACCGTCGCGTGCTGGAGATCGGTAGCCACTACCTGCATACGTCGATATTGTTGGCATCCCGTGGCTTTCAAGTCGATGCGATGGATGTCGCTGAATTTTGGGATCTGCCCTTTGTCAAGGCAAGGGGGGAAAAGTTTGGCCTGAATCCTATTGTCAACAATGAGCTTTCCAAGCTAGAGCGATTTGCCGAGGTTGTGGATAGATACGATTTGGTGGTCTTTACCGAGATCATGGAGCACATTACATTCAATCCCATTGTCTTCTGGAAGCGGATCTACCAGCTCCTGAAGCCGGGGGGGATGATCTATATCTCCACGCCCAACGCCTTTGCCCTGCCCAACTATATACGCAATCTCAAAAATGCGATTCTGATGAGATCTATTGGGATTACCGTGGACGATATCCTTTCCAAGGTGACCTATGGCCACCACTGGAAGGAATACTCAGCCAAGGAGATCCGTGGCTATTTCCAGGCGCTTTCCCCGGATTTTGAGGTGGAGATCCACCCCTATCACTACAAAAACCACGAACTGAAATCGCCCTATCTGATGTTCAAGCTTTTGTCTCGGATAGGCAATACCACCAAGACCTTTGCCGACGATCTGGAAGTGGTCGTGCGGCTCGCCCAAAAATCCCAGTGGGCTATCCAGGAGCCGGAGTATTGACGGCGACTAGGAGAAATTTTGAAGGACAAAGCCACAATCCTGTGCTAGGAAGCCTGTAATTTGACGCTGGAATAGACTGGCAATGTCTTTGGTTGAATCTCCGTATCTTTGGCCAAAATCCACCGGTTTGAAAGTTTTACTCGACCTCCAATACCTCAACGTTGCCACCACAGGGATCAAAACCTACATGCTGGAGCTAGCCCAGGGAGTGAGGGATTACCCCCATCCGGAGATCGAGTGGATTTTTACCCATCAGCCCGAGGAGCAGGCCAAAGACCAGACCTACAAAGGCCCCCAGAGCAAAATCCAAAAGCTGAACTACCACCTGGATTATTTTCGGTGGAAGGAGTTTCAGCTGCCCGACCTCGTAAAAAAGCACCAGCCGGATGTGCTGGTCTGCCCGGATTTTGTGTCTCCTGCGGCAAGCCTGTCCTGTAGGCGCCTGACGGTGATCCACGACGCCTTCTTTTGGCAGATGCCCCAAAACTATCCCAAATGGTGGAGAAAATACTTCCTTAGCCTCATCCGCAAAGGCCTAAAAGAAGATACCGAGATCGTCACCACTACCGAATACTCCAAAAATTCACTCCTCCAGCATCTGGGCTCCACAAACCCCATATCCGTGGTCTATCAAGCTCCCAAGCATCTGAACGGGAGCTTTTCTCCCGACTTCCTGGCCCAAAACCACTTGGAAAAAAGAGATTACTTCCTCCATATCGGCACATTTGACAAGCGGAAAAACCTGCCTTTGCTCGTCAGGGCCTATGCGGATTATATGGCAAAGAGCCCGTCGGGGAAAAAGCTGGTACTGGCAGGTGGCCCCGGCCAGAGCAAAGTGATGAACGACCTGCCTATCGTGGAGGAGATGATCCGGGAGATGGGGATGGAAGATCGCATACTCCTCCCGGGATATCTCTCCGACGAAGAGGTCAAGGCGCTCTACGAGGGCGCTTTTGCCTATGTTTTCCCTTCCGAAAACGAGGGTTTTGGCATTCCCATCTTGGAGGCAATGGCCAGTGGCCTACCCGTGATCCACTCCGACCAGCCAGCGCTGATGGAGGTAGCCGGTGGGGCGGGACTATCCTTCTCCGCTGGGGTCCAGTCCGACTTGACGGAAAAAATGGTACTTTTGGAGCGTGAAAAAGACAGGGTAGCCAGTCTAGTCCACGCTGGCCATGCCCGATCCCAAGACTTTTCAACAAAGAAATTTATCACAGCTTTTCAGGAGCTTATCCTCCGCTCGCCACTCGCTTCATGAGGCAAATTACCTGTCCCGTTTGTAGGACTTCCCCCGAAAACCATCCGGAACCCCAGTCCATTTGCCGTTGTGATTCCTGCGGGCTCCGCTGGACTTACCTGCCGCAGGATGTGGATGCCGCAGCGCTCTATTCGGATGAAGTCTATGCCGTGGTGGACAACAGGAAGAGCCTCTTTGAGCGGATCATCTTTTCCGAAGCCAAAAAAGTCCTGCGCCAAGCCCGCAAAATCAGCCCGTCAGCCAGAAAGCTTCTCGACTTTGGTTCGGGAAAAGGGCAGTTTCTGGCCGTGGCCAAGGGGCTGGACTGGGTTGGGCTGGGAGTCGAGACGGCAAGGGAACGAAGTGATTTTGCCCGGGAGAAGTATCGGGTGGACGTCCTGGACGAATACTACCAGGGCGGCGTGATCAAAGCGGGCGACTTTGACTTCATCAGCCTCAACCATGTGCTGGAGCATCTGCCGGATCCCATGGCCTTCATGGGCGAACTCTTGGGGAAAAACCTTTCGCCGGCGGGATTGGTCTATATCGAAGTGCCCCGCGCCGACTCTTGGCAGGCCTCGCTGGCTGGGAAAAACTGGATGCATTGGGACATCCCCAAGCACCTGACCCACTGGACGCAGCCCGACCTTGTCAGGGAATTTTCCAAAATGGGCTATCACCCGGTAGGATTCCGTAGCGTTTCGGTTCATTTGGGTGTCTTGGGGATGGTTCAGGCTTTGCTCTCAAAGCTGGGATACCGGCAGAATCTCATCCTGAGGCTAAAGCAGAAAAAGTCGCTTGGGTTGATGCTGTCCCTGGCCTTGGTGCTGCCGCTCGCGGCAACGCTTGAGGGACTTTCTTCGTTGGTCGCTAGGTCTGGTGTGGTCGGGATTTATCTGAAAAGAAATGGCTAAAGGAGGCAACGTACTTTTTTTGCAGAGCTCCTCCGAGCTCTATGGCTCGGGCAAGATCATTCTGCAGGTTTTGAGGCTGTATCGGCGCGAAGGGTACCATCCCGTCGTCGTGCTGACCGGCCCGGGGGCCCTGGAGGAGCTTCTTCGTGCCGAGGGCTTTCCCGTGTACATCCAAAATCTCGGTATCCTGCGAAGAAGGTATGTCAACCCCTCTGGCCTGATCAACCGGCTCAACAAAAACCTCAAGGCCTACCGCTTTCTGAGTGGGCTGCACGAAAAGTACCGCTTCAGGTCGGTGTACTCCAATACCCTGGCGGTCATCGTGGGCGCGTATTGGGCCAAGCGAAACCAGCTGCCCCACCAATGGCACATCCATGAAATCCTGCCCGGGCCCGCCCCTCTGGTGAAGATGCTTGCCAGCATGCTCGACCATACCACGCCAAAGCCCATCGCGGTCTCCGAGGCCGTAGCCCGCCATTGGCAGCCGCTTTTGAAAAAATCCAAAATCCAAGTCATCCACAACGGGATTCCCTATGGGGAGTTTCTGGAGGAGCATCCCGAGGCCAAAGCGAAGCTGGGCCTTCCAGGGGACCAGGTGGTGATCGGGATGGTGGGCCGGATCAATCCGGGAAAGGGGCAGCTCTTCTTTCTGGAAATGGCGGAGCGCATTGCCCAGAAATTTCCGAACAGCCATTTTGTGCTGGTGGGCGATCCCTTTCCGGGGTACGAGCCCATTTTGGAGGAGATTCAGAGCAAGATCGACGAAAAAGGACTTTCGCGGCGGGTGACTTATTTGGGTTTTCGCAGCGATATTCCCCGGATATTGAAGGCGCTCGATATCTTTGTTTTACCTTCGGTTTTGCCAGATTCATTTCCTACCGTAATTTTGGAGGCGATGGCCTCTGCCAAACCCGTAGTGGCGACATTTTCAGGAGGGGCCGCGGAAATGGTGGTAGATGGACAAACCGGATTTTTGATACCTGTGGGAAATATAGAAAGAGGCGTTGACACCCTTGAGAAACTGATAGTAAGTCCCGAATTGCGAAGGGAACTTGGCGAAGCCGGAAGAGCTAGGGTTTTTTTGGAATACAGTTTGGAGGCTTTCGAGGAAAAAATAAAATCCGTCTATGGCGAAATCTAAGAAGAAACTGAAAGTAGCCATCATGGGTGCTAAGGGCTATCCCTATGTGTATGGAGGATATGATACCATGGTCAGGGAGTTGGGAGAGCGGCTGGTGCACAAGGGAGTGCATGTCAGAGTCTACAACCACCGGGCGCTTTTTCCCCAAAAACCCAGATATGTCAACGGGATAGAATGCATCTATACGCCCGCCATCGAGTCCAAATACCTGACCCAGCTTTCCCATACCTTCTTCTCGATGATCCATGCCTGCCTGTCGGACGTGGATGTCATTTTTGTGGTGAACAGTGCCAATGGCCCCTTTGGGATGATCTCCCGCTTTTTTAGAAAGCCGACGCTGATCAACGTGGACGGCTTGGAGTGGCTCCGGCCCAAATGGCGGGGATTCGGATCCCGGTACTTTTTCTGGGCTTCGCGCATGGCAACCAGGTTTTACGACCAAGTCATCAATGATTCGGTAGAAATGGAGCGGGTGTACAAGGAGCTCTTCAACGCCCAGTCCAAGGTCATCGCCTATGGCGCCAACCCCGTGGAGGACGCGGATCCGTCCTACATAGAAAAATGGGGAATCAGTTCCCAGGAATACTTCCTGATCGTAGGGCGCCTCATACCGGACAACAATGCCGACATCATCATCCGGGGATTTCTCCAGTCAGACTCCAAAAGAAAGCTGGTCATCGTGGGCGACGTGCCCTACCTGGACGACTATGCGACCCTTCTGAAAAACATCGACGATGACCGCCTGCTGTTCTTGGGCTATATCACCGATGGAAACGAACTGGCAGCCTGGTACTCCCACTGCTACGCCTATTTCCACGGGCATGAATTTGGCGGGACCAACCCCGCCATGCTCAAGGCGCTGGGCTATGGATGTGCCATCTTGGCCTTGGATACCCCTTTCAATCAGGAGATGCTTCAAAACGGCAAGCATGGCTGGTATTTCCAGAAGGATGCCCAGTCCGTGAAGGATATCACCGAGGCGGCAGAGAGCACCCCAAAGCGGATGGATTATTTCCGGTCTACTGCGCGCAGCGGCTTGGTGAAAAAATACAACTGGGACTACGTCACCGAGCAATACCTGGAGGTATTTCAGGATTTGGCGGGATTCAAAGTGGAAGCGCCGTCTGCCGAAGAGGGCAAGGTGGAAAAAATGCTTCCCTGAATCGCCATCGCCGAGGCTAAGTGTACATCACCCTTTCTTTTTCGGTTTGCAACAGGCCCACTCTGCGCCTAGATCAGTCCCCAAACTGGAGTCGGCGGAAGTCCGACTTGGCAAAATGCTTTTTTATTGAAGCGTAGAGTCTTAATTTCATCTTGGGAACCGAAACCTTAATCCCCGAAATAGACTTTAAACCTTATCTTTTAACCTCTAAACTCTTTAATCACATGATCAGAAAAGCAACCGCCGTATGGAACGGTAGCGGCAAAGAAGGCAAAGGCCACCTCACCACCGCCAGTACGGTTCTCAACAAAACCCAGTATTCCTTCAACACCCGATTTGAGGATGGCGTGGGCACCAATCCCGAGGAATTGGTGGCAGCAGCGCACGCCGGCTGCTTTGCCATGAAGCTCAGCTTCAACCTCTCCGGAGCCAATTTTCCCCCGAAGGAACTTGAAGTGACTTCCAACATCACCTTCGAAGACGGCACCCTGAAAAAATCCCACCTCGTGCTCAAGGCCTCCGTAGAGGGCATCACCGAGGAAAAATTTGCCGAGCTGGTGAAGGATGCCGAGGAAAACTGCCCGATATCCAAAGCGCTCAATATGGAAATCAGCACCGAATATACGCTGAACGCATAGTCTCAAGCTTTCCGGTCCGTGTCTCCACCGACCGCGGCTAGTATCCAACTCTCCAAGGGTTTTGAACCCTTGGAGAGTTTTTATTTCCACCGATAGTTTTGCCAGGCCTCCTGCTGCTTGGGACTGAGAAAAGTCCAGGCCACGAAGCGGCTATGTTTGTTGCCTTGGGCCATGGAGATGGTTTTTTGGGCGACGACTCCCACGGAGCGAAGCAAGCCTTCGATGGCCTTGAGGTTTTCGGACTTGGACACCAAGGTCGTAAACCAAAACACCTGCCCCTTGAACCGGCTGCTTTCCAGGATCATTTTTCGGATAAACTCCAGCTCGCCGCCAGCTGTCCAGAGCTCCGCCGCTTGCCCCCCAAAGTTCAGTTTTGCTTTTGAAACGGCCTTTCCGGTCAGGTTTTGGATCTTGCGCCTGCTGCCCGCCGCGGCGGCTTCGGCTGATTCGTGAAAGGGCGGATTGCAGAGCGTCAGGTCATACAACTCCTCTTTCTGGACGATTCCCGGAAAAATCGAATCCGCCTGGTTCTGATGCCGAAGCTCGATTTTTTCGGACAAATGTGGATTTTTCTCCAAGATAAGCCTGGCTGAATCCAAGGCTTTCGGATTCAATTCCGAACCGACGAAATGCCATCCATAGCTGGCATTTCCCAGAATCGGGTAAATCAGATTGGCACCTGTGCCGATGTCCAGCACGTGGATTTTTTCCCCCGAAGGGATTTTACCCAAATTGGATCCTGCCAAAACATCGGCAAGATGGTGGATATAGTCCGCCCGTCCGGGGATAGGCGGACATAGAAACCCCGCTGGAATATCCCAAAAATCGATGTGGTAGTGATGCTTTAGCAAAGCGCGGTTCAAGGCTTTGACCGCGGCTGGATCGGCAAAGTCCACCGTCTGGCCACCGAATTCATTTTCGAAAACAAAAGCGCGGAGCTCGGGGCTTGATTGCATGAGCGCATCCAGATCATAGCGGCCCTGGTGGGGATTGCGGGGATGGAGTCCTGCTTTTTCCGGCTTCTTCATCCCCAAAGTTACCAATCAATCCACTTCAAACACCAGCTTCATGGTAATGGAGGCGGTTTTGTTCTTGGCGGAGGTATTGAAAGTGCCGCCCCAGGAGTAGTCTTCGCCGGAGTTTTGCCCGGTGATCTGGAAGATGCCCATGTTGGCCGTGATGAGGTCGCCTAGCTTGGCTTTGGAGTTTTCGGCGATGCGCTCGGCACGGATGCGGCCGTCCTCGGTGGCCTTGGCGACCATCTCGAGCTTCAGCGACTCCAGCTGGGTGTAGTAGTAGCGGGGAGGCTGGGAGTAGAAGGTGATGCCTTGGTTGAGCAACTCGGTGATTTCACGGCTGACTTTCTCGACCTTTTCCACCTCTTTGGATTCTATGACCAGGGTCTGGCTGAGCTGGTATCCGGTAAAGGTCTGACCGGCGTAGTTTCCGGAGGCGGTGTAGTTTTGCTGGTATATGGGGAGGGTCGTCACGGCGTTGAAGACCAGCTGGTCTGCCGGGATGCCCTTAGACTGGAGGTATTGGGTGACCGCCGAGCGATCCCGCTCCAGATCTGCATAGGCCGATTTGAGGTCTTTGCTTTCCCTGGAGAAGTTGCCCTCCCACACGATCAGGTCGGACGTGAAGTTTTGCTCACCCAGGCCGGTGACGTTGACGGTGCCTTGGGGGCGGTTGCGGTGGATGACGGCATTGCCGAGCACGAAGGCCGCAACGACGATGGCGATGGAAAAAAGAATGGAGGAGAGGTTTGTCTTCATTGGGTAGAAAAATTTAGGAGATCGGTCAATTCAAAGTAAGTTTCAGCTCGGAAAGTTCTCTTCCGATTTGGTTGATGCCGGAGACGATGCGTTGGCACTGCGCCTCGGAGGGCTTCTTTTTTCCGCTGACATACTGCGAGAGCAGGGTGGGATTCATACCGATCTTTTCGGCCAATACCCGAGAATTGATTACGCTGTAGTACTGGAAAAATTGCTGAAAATCCAGCTCAAGTTTGATTTGCCCAGCATTGATGGAGGTTTGGCTATCTTCAAAATGCAATTGGAACGCTTCGAGCGAGTTTTCCAGCACCTCATTCATGTTGTCCCCTGTGGTGAACACCGGAAAGTCGGGAGAATAGGCCGAAAAGCCCGTATCCGTTTTCTCCAAAATCATTCGATATTTCTTCATGGCTTCTTACGGTTTGATTCCGGCATCCTTCAGAATTTTGTTTTCCAATCCCTTGCCCATTTCCTTGCTTCCATGGTTGGGAAATATGATTGTCCCAGGCTTCACAGGGTGCTTGAGCTTCAGGTGCGAGCCGGATTGGGAGATCATTATCCACCCATCACGAGTCAGCATTCGCAAAAGTTCTGAACACTTCATTTGAAACAGGAATAGATAGAAAAATAATTCAAGAAGGTAAATAAAAATTTACCTTCTTACAAGATCCTGTTCTTAAACTCCTGTTTCTTCGGATTCGCAAGATCGATCAGGTAGCCATTGACGATGGCATATTTCAGCTGGCCTTCTTTGGCGAGGAAGAAATTGGGAGACGAACCCGTCATCCAGCCGCCTGAGATTTTCTCGGTGCTTTTCAGGACTTGGACGGGCAGTCCGTGGAGCTGACGGGCAGTGCCATTTTTGACTTTGACTGCCAAAAAGCCCTCTTTGAGCAGCTCCAGGGCTTTCTCTTCGGAGATGCTTTCCACGCTCTCGAATGCCTCGGGATAGACTTTCCCCAAGGTGAACTCCAGGCCCGTGGCGTCCAGGGTCTCAAATCCAAAATACACCTGCATGTCGCCCAGATCGTCGATCGCGCCGGAGACATAGTAGCCCTCAGCAGCCTCGGATTCCCGTCTCCGGATCACCAGATCGACAGGATAGTTCTTTCCGTTGACTTTGACCTGCATCTCGTTGATCATCAGATCGACCAGCTGGAGACCGTTGTCCGGGATAGCAAAGTATTGCTCGGTCGTGTAGTTTTCGTATCCCTTGGTGGCGATTTGGTGCAGGGCGTTGAGGATGATCATGAAGTTGATCTTGCGGATTTCCTGCTTTTCCGGATCGTTGGGATAGCCGCCGGACTCGATCAGGATGGTGCTGGTACCCCATTTTTGAATGTTGTCGCCAAAGGCCCGCGGCTCAAAGGCATCGTCGTACTTGCCCACGCCTCCGGGAATCACCTGCTGCAGCAGCTCGTTCATGCCCGCGATGGTCTTCATGGCGCGGCCCCTCACCTCGTTGATGTCGGTCTCGTAGTTGTAGGCAGGTGCCAAAAGCGAAATGGTCGCCTGCTTGGGCGTGTTGACCACGTTGTAGTAGGTCTGCTGGTCGTGGAGATTGAAGCCAAATTCCGGCTCAAAGTCGTCCCTGGCTTTTTTCAAAATCACCGCCTCCGGCGAGATCTGAGAGATGGCATCGCGGTTTAGGTCTATGTCCAGGGAGTTTCTCCGCTTGAAAGCCTCCGCTCCATCCGGGTTGATCATGGGGATAAACTTCAGGCTCAACTCGGAGTTCAGGAGATTTCTCAGCTCGTCAAAGCCGTCGCCTTTTCCCTCCAGGAAGTTGAACAGGTCAAAGAGCGCCATGGTCGCGGTGCTCTCGTTGCCATGCATCTGGGACCACAGCATCACCTTGGTTTTTCCTTTTCCCCAGTCCATCGCCGAGATGCTGCGGCGGTCTACAGACTCGCCGAGTTTCTCGACTTCAAAGGCCGAAGCGTGCCTCTGGATCAGTGGCTGCAGGTCCGCATGCTTGAAGCGGCGATGGGTCAGCGCGGGCTCTTTGTATTGCTCAAAAGCCGACTCCAGCTGGTCAAGCGGCATTTTGGTATAGCCGTTTTGGGCAAAGAGCGCGCTTGTGCTGAGCGCGAGAAGGAGAAAAATCTGGGCAATGCGTTTGTTCAGAAGGGAAAGATTCATAGGGCAATTCAGTCAAATTGTATTAAAACTAGGCATTCGATAGAAATGAATGGTTGTATTTTTGACAATCCTTGAAAAATCATGCCATGAACCTCAGCTATCACGTTTTCGACCTGCCACTCAAGCATACCTTCACCATCGCCCACCAAAGCCGTGACGTGCAGGATACGCTCGTCGTCCGTCTGGAAGGGGATGGCTGCTATGGCTTGGGGGAGTCCACGACGAATCCTTTTTACGGCATGACTATCGACAACATGACGGCATGCCTGGAGCAAATCCGGCCGGTCGTGGAGCGCGGGACTTGGAAAAGCCCGGAAGAGCTTTGGGAGCTGGGCAGGGAGGTCTTTCGGGAAAATCCCTTTGCGCAGTGTGCTTTGGATATGGCCGCTTGGGATTGGTTTGCGAAGCGAAAAGGACAGAAACTCTACGAATACCTGAACCTCGATCCGAGGGACATCCCGACCACCAACTTCACCATTGGCATAGACCGTGTGGAAAAGATGGTGTCCAAAATGAAGGAGGTACACTGGCCGATCTACAAGATCAAGCTGGGTACGGAGGACGACCTGGCCATCGTGCGGGAGCTGAGAAAGTACACGGATGCGGTCTTCCGTATCGATGCCAACTGCGCCTGGACTGCCGAGCAGGCCATCCGCAACTCCGAGGAGTTGGTCAAGCTTGGGGTGGAATTTATGGAGCAGCCCTTGGGCAAAGACGACCTGGAAGGAATGAAGGAAGTGTACAAGCACTCTAAGCTGCCGGTGATGGCTGATGAAAGCTGCATCGTGGAAAACGATGTCAAAAAATGCCTGGGGCTCTTCCATGCCATCAACGTGAAGCTGGTCAAGGCGGGAGGCATCACCCCGGGGCTCCGCATGATCAAGGAGGCCAAATCATTGGGCATGAAAACCATGGTGGGCTGCATGACGGAGTCCTCCGTCGGCATCACGGCTATCGCGCACATCGCGCCGCTCCTGGACTATGTGGATATGGATGGAGCCATGCTTTTGGCTAAAGACCCCGCAAAGGGAGTAGTGATCACGCCGGAGAAGGTGACCTTTCCCGAGGGAAACGGCATCGGAGCGGAGCTGGTGTGACAAAAAAAATCCCGCGACATTCTTGCCGCAGGACTTTCAAAAATCTTTGGTCTAGCATCTTGATACTTGTGTCTAGCTACTAGCTACTTCAATCATCCTTCTCCCACGATCAGCTTGAATCCTTCTCCGTGCACGGTGATGATCTGCACTTTGGGGTCGTCCTTGAGGATTTTGCGGATTTTACTGAGATAGACGTCCATAGAGCGGGCGTTGAAGTAGCTGTCGTCTCCCCAAATTTGCTTCAGGGCATGGCTGCGGTTCACCAGCTTGTTGATCTCTGAGGCGAGGAGTCGGATCAGCTCGTTTTCCTTGGAGGTGAGTTTATGCTTTCCCTCGGGGCCTTCGATAAACTGCTCGTCGTAGTGCAGGACAAAGTCACCGAACGTGTAGGTTTTCAGCGCGCTGACTTCGGAGGACTTTTGGGTGCGTCGCAGGATTGCGGTGATGCGGAGCAGCAGCTCCTCCATGCTGAAGGGCTTGGTAAGGTAGTCGTCCGCGCCGATCTTGAGTCCTTCGATGATGTCGTCCTTTTGGTTTTTCGCAGTCAAAAACAGGACAGGAAGGTCTTCCTGTACCTTTTTGATCTCCCTGGCGAGGGTGAAGCCGTCTTTTTTCGGCATCATGATGTCCAGCAGGCAGAGGTCGTATTTGTCCTTTTTGAATTTGTTCCAGCCCTCTTCTCCATCCCGGCAGAGGGTAGGTTCGTAGCCCTTCATTTCCAGGTATTCTTTCAGGATATCGCCTAGGTTGGGGTCGTCTTCTACGACTAGTAGTCTTGCCTTGCTCATTGTTTTTTGGGTAGGTTGATGGTAAAGGTACTTCCTTTTCCCAGTTCTGATTGCACGTGAATCTCGCCTTTGTGGGCTTCCAGCATGGTTTTCACATAGGATAGCCCCAGTCCAAAGCCTTTCACGTCGTGCACGTTGCCCGTCGGCACACGGTAGAATTTATCGAAAATTTTCTTGATCGCGTCCTTGCTCATGCCGATGCCCTGATCTTGGATCGTCACCACGACCTGGTCAGCGTCATCCCAGGCTTCCACGCGGATGAGCGGATTTTCCCGGGAGTACTTGTTGGCGTTGTCCATCAGGTTGTTGAAGATGTGGGTGAGGTGGAAGGAGTCTCCCTCAATCTGCGGGTTTCGCAGCTTGTTGATGAAGTCGATCTTGCCCCCGCGCTTCTCGATCTGCAGGCTGATGTGGTCCACGGTGCTCTCCAGCAGTTCGGTGAGGTTGATGGGCTCCAGCTTGAGGTTAAAGTCTTTTTTGTCCAAGGCTGCGGCCTGCAGGACTTTTTCCACCTGGGTCACGAGCCTCTTGTTTTCGTCTTTGATGATGCCCAGGTAGCGGGCCCGGAATCTGTCCTGGGCGGATAGCTCCGGATCCTGCAGTGCCTCCACCGCCAGACTGACCGTCGCGAGCGGAGTTTTAAACTCGTGGGTCATGTTGTTGATAAAGTCGTTTTTGGTATCCGAGAGCGCTTTTTGCCGGAGGATGACCTGGATGGCATAGATGAAGCAGGCTATGATGACCAGGATGAAAACGATGGAGCTCGAGATGGGCAGCCAGACTTGGCGTATGACGTGACTGTTTTTGTCCGGGAAAAAGACGAACAGGAAGTTTTCCTTGCCAAGGATGTCGTTGGGAAAAAGCTTTGCCTGCACGCCCTGGCTTTTGAGCCGAACGGGGTCGGCGACTTTTCCAATGGGCAGGACCTCCTCCTTGTCATTGAGCAGACCCAGCTCGAAATCCTGGGAGATGCCTTTCTCGATCAGTTGTTTTTTCAAAAGCTTCTTCACATATCCGGTGTCCAGTCGGTCCAAAATCGCCTGCTGTCCCTCTGCGAGCTCCGCAAAGGCTTGGTTCCAAAGCTCGATCTTCAGGTTGGTCTTGAGGATCTTGTCCAATGCATCGTCGCTGATGTTCACTTCTGCCAAGACACCGATATTGGCCTGGGTCGGATAGCTACGCTGCGACGCTCGCTCTGGCCGGCTCATATAGGCCAGCAGCCGCTCCTTCTCCTCCAGCAGGATCTGCATCTCGTCTGGGGTAAACATCGTCGAGGCAATCTCCGGAGTCATGTAGGCGAAGAAGGTCTCCAGCTCCGAAAGGATGGAAGTGTCCAAGCCCCTGGACTGGAGTATCCTGCGAAACGTGGGGCTGACCTGGGGCCTCGGGTCGGAGAGCATGGTGTCGACCAGGGACGGCCGCGTAAAGGAAGTCACCGGCTCGATGGTGAGCTCGATGGGATCGATTTTTTTGAAAACCGTCTCCTGCAGCGCGGAGTCCTGGATGAGCTTGCTGAGCACCAGGTCGCTGGTTTCACCCTTTTCCAGCTCCGCAATGGTACCGGACAGGGCCTGCAGGACGTTTTGGTCAAAGCGCTCCTGGTTGATCCGGATGGCATTGGTGATCCAGTAGGATTGGAAAGCCATCAAGCCAAAGCTCGCCAGGGACATCAGGACTACGATCAGGGTGATACTTCCTTTGGTCATGGTACAAATTTAGGGCGATTCGGAGGGCAGGCGCATTGCTTAACATGTTTTAACTCAGGCCCTCATTAGCCCTGGGGTAAAATCCAAACAATCAGCGTATTCTTGTGGTAGAGTTACTAGTTTTCTTAATTACACTATATCCAAAAAAAGGGAGGCTTCTTGCTTCCCTTTTTTATTGAATAGGTAACTTGCGCCCTCAAATTCAAAAACCTATTTGCCGTGCCCAATCCTACGCACATCCAAGGCGTGTCGATCGCCTCGCTTGCCGATGAATTCGGAACCCCGCTCTACATCTACGATGGGGAGAAGATCACCTCTCAGGTCAAGACCCTTCAGGAGGCTTTTTCGGCCGTTCCCCTGAAAATCAAATATGCGACCAAGGCGCTCTCCAACATCAACGTCCTCAAGCTGATCCGAAAAGCCGGAGCAGGTGTGGACGCCGTGTCCATCGAAGAGGTAAAGCTCGGAATGATGGCGGGCTACACTGCGGCGGAGATCATGTACACGCCGAGCGGTGTGGCATTTGAGGAAATCCAGGAGGCCGTGGAGCTGGGGATCATGATCAACCTGGACAGCCTGCCCCTGATGGAGCAGTTTGGGCAGACTTACGGCGGCAGCGTGCCGGCGTGCATCCGCATCAATCCCCACATCATGGCCGGCGGAAACCTGAAAATCTCCGTGGGACACAAGGAAAGCAAGTTTGGAATCTCCATCGAGCAGCTTCCGCAGATCCTGGAGGTGGTGAAAAAATACCAGCTGCAGATCGTCGGGCTACATATCCATACGGGATCGGACATCCTGGATGCGGAGGTGTTTTTGAGGGGAGGAAATGTGCTGTTTGAGGCTGCGATCCAGTTTCCGGATCTGAAATTCTTGGACTTCGGAGGTGGATTCAAAGTAGCCTACAAGCCCAATGACATCGCGACGGATGTGATGGAAGTGGGCAAAAAGGTTGGCGAAGCATTCCAGGCTTTCTGTGGGCGCTATGGCAGACAGCTGGAGCTTTGGCTGGAGCCGGGCAAGTTTCTTGTCAGCGAGGCTGGCTACCTGCTTGTCAAGGCTAACGTCGTGAAGGAATCTCCCGCGGTGACCTTTGTCGGCGTGGATACCGGGCTCAACCACCTCATCCGCCCGATGATGTACGATGCATACCACAGCCTTTACAATCTGAGCAATCCCGAGGGGAAAAAGGCCAAATACAACATCGTGGGCTACATCTGCGAGACGGATACAATCGCGTCCCATCGAGAGCTGAGCGAGGTGAATGCCGGAGACTTGTTGGTGATCAAAAATGCCGGAGCCTATGGCTTCAGCATGGCTTCCAACTACAATTCACGGCTGAGACCGGCCGAAGTGCTGGTATGGGATGGAAAGGCCCAGCTGATCCGAAAAAGAGAAAGTTTTGAGGACTTGATCCGAAACCAAGAAATACTTGAATTTTGATACAGAGGCGCCCACCAAGGCGCCTTTGGTATAATTATTGAGTTTTGGTCTGCATCGAGTAGCGAAAAATCGAACTTTTTCGTTGAGACTGGAAATGAAACCGTTGATTGCTAGCCCCAATCCTAAGCCCTGGTAGTTTCATCTTCTTATTTAATAAAAATCAAGTCGGGTATAAAGTATTGATTATAACTTTGTTCCCGGATTGAGGATTGGTCTATGCCAAATAGAATCGTAGGGATATGGGTATTGTTGATCGGGCTCTTGGGTACTACCCAGCTGAGTGCCCAGGACGTGCAGTACTCCCAATTCTACGCCGCCCCACTCTATCTCAATCCCGCACTGACCGGCGCTTCTGAGCTCACCCGCATCGGCGTCAACTACCGAAACCAATGGCCGGGGCTGGACCATAGCTTCAATTCCTACTCGGCCTACATCGACCATTACATTTTTGACTACAACAGTGGCATCGGCCTTATTTTCAATGGCAACCAGGAAAGCATGGCCAACCTGTCCACCAACGAAATCGGCCTGAGCTATTCGTATCGGCTGCGGTTGGGCGAACAGTTTTTCTTTCGCGTTGGTGGCCAAGTCAGCTACATGCAGCGCGACGCCTTCTTTTCGGACCTGGTATTTGGCTCCATGATCGATATCGTCAATGGGAGCGTGGGGAGCATCACCGACGAGCTCAACGGCGTGCCGCTGGACAGCCGACACTCTTTCGTGGACTATGCGGTAGGGGGAATGTTTTACAATGACAAGTTTTGGCTTGGCGCCTCTGCCCACCACCTCACCGAACCCAACATCTCCTTCGTAGATGACCAGACCAGTGTCTTGCCAATGAAAGTTTCCCTCCAGGGCGGATATAAGGTCGATCTTGCCCCGGGCCGGCGAGACTATTTCACCCATGCCTACCAAGAGCGGTCGGTCTCTTTTGCCTTCAACTACAAGCAGCAAGACCCCTTCAACCAGCTGGATGTGGGAGCACAGCTATTTGTGCAGCCGTTGGTTTTGGGTCTTTGGTACCGCGGACTCCCCACCAAAAACAACCTCCCCAACAACGAGGCGGTCATCGCGCTCGTCGGGATGGCCCTCGACAGTGGGCTGGACATCGGCTACTCGTATGACGTGACCACGTCCAAGCTAGGCCAGAAAAACAGCGGCGGAGCCCATGAGATCTCCATCCGGTACACGTTTTTGTGGGGCGACCCCCGATCCAGAAATCAGCGCTCTAGGGTGATTCCCTGCTTTAGGTATTGATTCTGGGGCCAGTATTCCTCCACAGAAAAAAAAATCCGGATTTTTTTTTTGCTCCCCTTCAGATGGGCTGGTTTCATTTTATATCCTGAAAAAAGCATCACCCCGACAGTTTTTTTAATTATAAGACAATTTGAAGAAAAATTAGACTTTTCCAAGTTCTGCATTTTGTTTACAACTCAGAACACCCTGCTTGGAAAATAGAATTATTGAACGCTATTTTCGAAAAGTAGCCTGCTGGATAGAATATCATTTTGCTGCATTCGTAGTGCAAGAAATAATATTCTCAATAACGAGCCGCAGAAAATTCTTTTTGTAAAGCAAAAACCTATAGCCTAAATGGCGAGACAATAGGATTCGGTGAAGAAATGGAAAACAAAGCGTCCCATCTAAAGATCCTCCTGCTGAGCGTCGGCCTGCTGGTCCAAGGTTCGGCATGGGCGCAGTTTGCCTTCAACATCCCCAGCCGGGAAAATGAGCCTGTGGAGAGCTACTCTGCGATCTACGTGAAAGTGGGAGGAAAGCTTGCACTCAATTCCTCAAGCGACAAGGGAAGCATTTTATTGGATGTGGCCGGTGGTGTCCCACCCTACTCGTTCAGGTGGAGCAGCGGCGAGACCAGTAAAGACCGAACCAATCTCAATGCAGGCACCTATACGGTATTGATCACCGATTCAGAGGGATTGGAATTCACGCAGCGTGTGGAGATTCAGCCGCCCTTTTCCCCCCTGCTTGATCCGGCCAAAAAAGGAATACCCGCGGAGTATGGGCAAGGCCTCATCAAGGGAGACGGGGAGTGCTGGACGGATTTTGACTACCGCAAGCTATCGATGGGCGACGAAGTCGATGCCGCCGAGCTGGTGGTGATTCCCGCTGCCTTTTCTCCAAACGGCGATCAGTTCAACGATACTTTCAAGCCAAAACTCCTAGGGATCTCCTCCTATAGTATGGAGGTAGTCGACGCTTGGGGAGAGGTGCTTTTCCATACCTCCAGCCTGGAAAACGAGGGCTGGGATGGTACTTACAAGGGCCAATTGCTGCCTGCCGGCAATTTTCTATATCAAGTCACCTATACCACTCCCGATGGACAGACGGTCAGTCGAAAAGGAGGGATCGCCCTGGTCAGATAGTCCAAAAGAGCAAAGTACGAGTTTGTCACCCTGCTGTTTATCACCCTGTATTGAGCATTCCTGAGCCGCTGGGCTCAGGATGTTCAATACCACAGCTTTGCCTCTCCTATTTTTTTGATATCTGCTCCGCAAACCAAACCAGCCGCTACAATCAAGCCTTCTTTGTGCCCTTGTCGGGAAAAGTGGGCTGGTTTGTAGACGGTTTTTAGTCGAGCGATACTGCCAGCGAGGCGAGGAGGAAAAAGTCTTCTGCCTTGGCAGGAGTGGTGCCCTGATGGATCGGGACTTGTGAATCCAGCCATCTGCCCTCTAGCCTCAGCCATCCCCAATCGCCAAAGCGGTGGTCGAGATTCAAGGAAAAGCCGCCCGCTTCCAAGCCTCCATCGAAAGTTGCGACGCTGATGCCCTGAAATGGGTCGTCAAAATATTCATACCGTATCCCGGAGAAGAGCCGCTCGGAAAGCCTGTACTGCGCGATGAGGGCTATTCCCCACCAGTTTCGGTCGGAAGTGCCCTCCGTCACTCTTTTTCCGACATCCAGCCCGCCGATGACTTTCCATCGCTCTCCCAGCGAAAAGGTCCCGTACATATTGCTGAAGTAGATCGAGGTTTGGGCTTCGATGCTCTGGTCTGTGCCTAGAAAGGTACTCCAGTTCAGTGTCGTGTTTTCAGTTGGGGAGAAGGTGGCCTGGGTGCCAAAGGAAGGTTTGTTTTTCCCCGGAATAGCTTGGATGCGTTGCCATCCATTCAGGTAGAGCAGGGCAAAATACCACTGCTCGCTTTTTTCCCAGCCGAGCCGAATGCCGGTCTCAAAGTAGGGGCTGTTTTCGGCAATCAGTGAGCGGGAGAGCGTGAGGTTGTCTTTGGAGACGGCGCTTTCAAAGCCGATGTGGGAAGGCAGTACTCCGGCGTCCAGCCATACTTTTCCCTCCGTATCGAGAGCCAGTCCCAAGTTCGCCTCATTGATCCAGCGAAGGGCTTTTGGCTCGGCGGCATAGTTGTCCTGCACGTAGCTGCCTTGCTGGAGGCCAAGATTTGCCCTGAAGCGATCCGACTGGTAGGAGGCCGAGACGAGGGCTAGATTGACCGAGGGCTTGTTGTGCCGGGTGTGGTTGTAAAGGAAGTCGAAGCGCTTTTCCGATGTGGGTTCGTTGAAATCGTAGCCGTAGTAGAGGTCCAGAAAGCCGGAAAACGTGAATTTTTCGGACTGGTTTTCCTCCTCCTGGCCAAAGGAGAGAAGCGGAAGCCAAAGGGCTACCAGTGTCCAAGCCCATCTTTTCATTGGCTAGGATTCTGGGGTCTGATCCAGCGTCACCCTCATTTTCGGCAGGCTTTGCGGGTAGTTCTTCTGAAGGAATTCCACCATCTTTTCCCTCACGTGCACGCGCAGATCCCAAGCCGTGGGCGAGTTTTTGGCGGAAACAAGGATGCGGCTTTCGACGGTTTTTTCCGTGGCGTTGGTGACTTGGAGGACTTTGACCTTTTTGTCCCAAAGCTCAGTCTCGGACAGCACTCTATCCAGCTCTTTGCGCAGCTCGTCAAATGGCACCGCATAGTCCGTGTAGAGAAACACCGATCCGATGATGTCCGCCGAGGTGCGGGTCCAGTTTTGGAAGGGTTTGTCCAGAAAGTAGGTCGTGGGCAACACCAGCCGTCTTTGGTCCCAGATCCGCACCACGACGTAGGTCAGGTTGATCTCCTCGATCCAGCCCCACTCTCCCTCCACGACCACGGCGTCCTCCAGCCTGAAGGGTTGCGCAAAGGCGATCTGTATCCCGGCGATCAGAGTGCCGAGTGCCTTCTGGGCCGAAAAACCCAAGATCACCCCAGCTACCCCAGCGGAGGCAAAGACCCCAAGACCGATCTGCCGAATCGATTCAAAAGAGACCAAGATCAGGCCGATGCCGAGCAGCACGATCACGAAGTTGACGATCTTTTGGAGGATGTTGAGCTGGGTGTAGAACTTTCTCGCCCGGAGATTGTCTTCCTGACTGATGTCAAACTGGCGCAGGATGGTGCGCTTGGCAATACCCGAGATGACCAGGAGACACCAGGTAAATCCGGAGATGATCAGCACGGTATTGATGTGTGGCAGCCAAGAAAACACCCCCTCCCAGGACTTGGCGTCCTCGTGAAAGTAGATTTTGGCGGAGGCGAGCAGCAGGGTCGCCAAGAGGGGAAGAATCAGTCGCGTATATTTTTTTCGATACATCGGATGGCAGGGTCAAAAATCATCGGGCACACCGATGGCTATCGTCGGCTGATTTTGGGCATGGGATGAGAAAGTAGGCATTAGCCGCCACTTAGTCAAGCTTGGACTGGAATTGGTCGCAGGGAATCGGCACCAGATTTACCCCCATTCCGTAGTCCAGAGAGTCGATGTTTTGGTATACCGCTACGCCGTCGGCCTCTTGGATTTCCCCATAGCCCTCTCGCCATCCGTCTTCGAAGCGCTTGAACACGACTTGACGTGTGCTGGTATCGCCCTCCGCCAAAAACGTGTACTCCGCGACCAAGAGGGAGTCCTTCAGCGTCCCGTTGATCTGCCCCCAGCTCTTGTCTTTTTCATGGAAAAGATAGGCCAGCTCACCGGTGACGTTGACCTCATCCGGCTGGATTCTGAGTCGGACGGTGTCTTTTCCATTGACATATTGGAAACAGCCCTCGCGGATCTCCGCTGTGGCCACGCTGTCTGGGGAAAAATGGACATCAATTGGGGAATCTTCTTTTGGCCCCTTGCAGGCTGCTGCGGCTAGAATCGCCGCAACCAGTAGATAGGATGCTTTCATGGCTAATTCAGTTGGTTACAGCATATAGGGTACAAAAAAACCGCCAAAGAGGCGGCTTTTGGAAGTCGGTGTTCGCGAGTCCCTCTATCAGTCCCCGATCCACTCGGCGACAAACAGGTTGGTGTCGCGGGTGCCGCCATTGTTGCGGTTGGAGGCAAAAACGAGGTGTTTGCCGTCGTTGGAGAAAACCGGGAAGGCATCGAAAGTGCCGTCATGGGTGATTCGCGTCAAGCCCGATCCGTCCAAGTTGATCATGAACAGATTGAAAGGAAAGCCGCGCTCAGTCTGGTGATTGGAAGCGAAGATCAGCTTTTCTCCAGAAGGGTGGAAAAATGGCGCCCAGTTGGCTTTTCCGAGGCTAGTGATTTTTTTGATGTCCGTGCCGTCGGCATTGGCGACATAGAGCTCCATGTCGGTAGGCTTCACCAGGCCTTCTTTGAGCAGGTCTTGGTATTCCTTGATCTCCTCCTCGGTCTGCGGTCGGGAGGCTCTCCACACGAGTTTGCTTCCGTCAGGGGAGAAAAATGCCCCGCCGTCGTAGCCCAGGTCGGAAGTGATCTGCTTGACGTCCGTGCCGTCGATGTTCATGGTGTAGAGTTCCAGATCGCCGGTTCGCATGGAGGTGAAGACGATCTTGTCGCCTTTTGGAGAGACGGTCGCCTCGGCGTCGTAGCCCGGCTCGGTGGTCAGCTGGGAGAGGAGATTTCCGTCCAGGTCGGCGGTGAAGATGTCAAAGCTGTCGTAGATCGGCCACACGTACTTGCCGTCGGCGCGTCGCTCGGGCACTGGAGGACAAGACTCGCCCGCCAAGTGGGTGGAAGCATAGACGAAGGTCTTGTCTCCCGGGAGAAAGTAAGAGCAGGTGGTTCGGCCCAGGCCGGTGCTGATCTTCTTCGGAGCGTTGGCTTTCAGATCATCCGATTGCCAATTCACATAAAACATCTGGTCGCACTCATTGCCCCAGCCGGCAAAGTCTGACTGGAAGACCAGCATGGAGTCGTCAAAAGACCAATAAGCCTCCGCATTGTTGCCTCCAAACGTGATCTGCTTGATGTTTTTGAGGTACTTCATTTCCTCGGGATGGAGGAGCAGGGAATCGGACGCGGAGTGGGCTTCGGGTGCCGCTGCTTCGGAGGTTTCGCTCTTTGGGCTGCACGCAAAAGCGGCAAGCAGGGCGATGGCAAGCAATGATCTCATTTGTTTCTTTAGAATGGGTATAAATTGCAGGACGAAGATACCAATTATTATCTTTGGGCCGAATTTAAACTTAGTCATGAGAAACCACTTGAAATACTATGCGATTCTGGCCGTGGCCGGGGTGCTTTCCTCCAGCTGTACTACCGCTCCGACCGACGAGTCCCTGCTTGCGGGATTGAAGACGGACGTCACTTTTTTGGCGGCCGATGAGCTTGGGGGAAGGGCTATCGGTACCGAGGGAGAGCAGAAGGCTTCCGAGTATTTGGCCAAGGAATTCGAAAAAATCGGCTTGGAGCCAAAGGGAACCGAGGGATATTTCCAGCCTTTCACCGTTTCCAAACCCAGCAATCCGCACGAGGAAGCCGTGATCGGCACGGATGGAGAGGGCGTGACGGGCCGCAACGTGGTGGGTTTTTTGGACAAAAAATCCGACAAGACTATCGTAATCGGAGCGCACTTTGACCACCTCGGCATGGGAGGCCAAGGATCACTCCACCGTGGAGATTCCGCCATCCACAACGGCGCCGATGACAATGCTTCGGGCACTGCTGCATTGCTGGCTTTGGCCAAGATCCTGAAGCACGAGGAGCTGCAGAGCAACGTCCTTTTCATCGCCTTCTCAGGGGAGGAAAATGGCCTCTGGGGCTCCAACTACTATGTGAAAAACCCGACCATCGACCTGAAGACCGTCAACTATATGATCAACATGGACATGGTCGGCAGACTCAAGGAGGACAAATCCCTCGCAATCAACGGGGTGGGAACCAGCCCTAGCTTTCCCCCTGTTTTTGACACCATCAATGCCGACAGCCTGAAGCTGGTGACTTCCGAGTCGGGTACCGGCCCATCGGATCATACCTCATTTTACCTCCAGGACCTTCCTGTGCTGCATTTCTTCACCGGACAGCACGAGGACTACCACAAGCCCAGCGACGACTCCGAGCTGATCAACTACGAAGGCTTGGTGAAGGTGGTGCGCTACATTTCGAGAGTGGTTTTGGCCTTGAATCCCGAGGAGAAGCTGGCCTTCACTAAGACCAAGGACTCCAGCGACAATCCAAGATTTACCGTTTCCATGGGCGTGGTGCCGGACTATATGTTTGACGGCAAAGGCATGCGCATCGATGGCGTGTCCGAAGACAAGCCCGCCCAGGCTGCAGGCTTGCAAAAAGGCGACGTGGTCGTGCAGCTGGGAGACTCGACCGTCACTGACATGATGAGCTACATGCGTGCTTTGAGTGTGTTCCAAAAAGGCGATTCCACCCAGGTGACCGTCGAAAGGGAGGGCCAGAAAGTGGAAGCGAAGATCAAGTTCTAGGGTCTGATAAAAAAAATCATGACAAACTGCCCCGGATGACCTTCGGGGCAGTTTTGGTTTTTTACCCAACCAGTCGGTGCATAGAGCATGTAAGCCCAGCTTCTGCGCAAGCAGGATATAGGTAGGGCAATATCCGCTTTACCCCTACTTCTGTCTCTGGTATTTTTCTCACACCGCCTTCAGGCTCATGTCCAGAGCCGTGACTGAGTAGGTCAAGGCACCCATGGAGATGTAGTCCACGCCGCATTCAGCCACCGGAGCGAGTGTCTCTTCGGTAATGCCGCCCGAAGCCTCGGTAGGATATCGCCCATCGATCATCCGCACCGCTTCGCGCATGGTCGCATAGTCCATGTTGTCCAGCATGATATAGTCTATGCCGCCGACCTCCAGCACCTGCCGCACCTCGTCCAGATTGCGGGTCTCGATCTCGATCTTGAGATCCAGCTTTTTGGCCGCCAGATAGCTACGCGTTCCTTCTATAGCCTGGCGGATTCCTCCGGCAAAATCCACGTGGTTATCCTTGAGCATGACCATATCGTAGAGCGCAAAGCGATGGTTGACGCCTCCACCGATATACACGGCCCACTTTTCCATCATGCGGAAGTTGGGCGTGGTCTTGCGGGTGTCCATCAGGCGCGCTTTGGTATGGGAAATCAGCTGGGTGAGTCGGTGGGTTTTGGTGGCAATGCCGCTCATACGCTGCATGCAATTGAGGACCAGCCGCTCCGCTGAGAGAATGGAGGCAGAGGGGCCCGTCACCGTCAATCCCACATCGCCGACCTGGATCTCCTCTCCGTCCTTTTTCAAAAAATCCACTTCAAGCCTGGGATCCACGGCTTTGAAGATTTCCCCGGCCAGCTCCATCCCGGCCAGGATCCCCTCGTCCTTGATGAGGAGTTGGGCTTTGCCAAATTTATCCGCGGGAATCGAAGCCAAAGAAGAGTAATCTCCCGGTCCGATATCTTCCAAAAGTGCGGTTTGGATAAAATTCTGGATCGCTTCGGGAGTCAGGTAGCTTGGCTTCATGCCGCAAAAATAGCCAAAACTATCGGCTTGAGGGTTCCAAATTAGCTTTTTACGAAATCGAGGCTGTAAATGCGAAAGGCGTTGCTGTTTTGGGAGACCTTGATAAAAACCTGGAATTTCCCCTGATTACTGGAATATTCTCCGATGTAGGTACTGAGGCTGCCGGGGTTTTCGTTTTGGAATACCAGGACAAATCCACGGGAAGGGTTTTTCTTGAAAAAGTCCCGGAGGACGATCTCCGCTTGGTTTTTGGAGTATTCGCCTTGCTGCCCGTTGACGTTCATGGAGATGCTGGAGTCAAAAAAACGCGCCAAATCGCTGCTGGAGCCGCTTTCTATGGCCGAGACCACCGGCTCTATGTTGGCGTCTGGGTTGGCCACCGGACCAGGGATGGCGATCCAGAGGAAAACCGATAAAATAAGACTTAGCACTTGCATCAGCCTTAGTTGGCAAATTCCAAGCCAAAAAAATCCGAGGCAGATCTTATTTCCTCAGGGGAAAAGAAACCAGGATATGGGCTCCGGCAAGTGATTTCTGGGGGAAGTTTGGATTGAAAAGTAATATATTTGCCGCATGGACAAGAAAGTTTTATTGATGATTTTGGATGGTTGGGGCATTGCCACCAACCCGGCGGTTTCTGCAATTGACAAAGCCAAAACACCATTTGTGGACAGCCTTTACACCAAATATCCGCACGCCAAGCTGGAAGCCTCCGGGCTGGCGGTGGGTCTGCCCGAAGGACAGATGGGCAATTCCGAAGTAGGCCACATGAACATCGGTGCAGGCAGGATTGTTTTTCAGGACCTGGTCAAAATCAACCTGGCCGTAGCTAACGGCGAACTCAACAGCCATCCCGTCCTGGCCGCGGCATTTGCCAAAGCCAAAGCTGCGGGCAAAAAAGCCCATTTCATCGGCCTGGTGTCCGACGGCGGCGTGCATGCCCACATCGACCACCTGAAGGGACTCTGCGATGCCGCCAAATTCCATGACATGGAAAATGTCTTCATCCATGCCTTTACCGATGGACGCGACACCGATCCAAAAGGAGGTATCAAGTATTTGGCAGACCTCCAGGATCATCTTCAAAACTCCACCGGCCAAATCGCCTCCGTGGTCGGCAGATACTATGCCATGGACCGCGACAACCGATGGGAGCGCGTGAAACTTGCCTACGATGCCCTGGTCAAAGGCGAAGGCGAAAAGTCCAAAGACATCCTGGTGGCGATCAAAAAGTCCTATGACAACAACGTCACCGACGAATTCATCCGACCCATCATACACGTGGGCCCAAACAACAAGCCCCTCGCCACCATCGAGGAGGGCGACCTGGTGATCTGCTTCAACTTCCGAACCGACCGCGGCAGAGAAATCACCCAAGTCCTCACCCAAAGGGACTTTGAGGACTACAACATGAAAAAACTCAACCTGGACTACGTCACCTTCACCAACTACGACGATACCTTCCAGGGAGTACAGGTGCTTTTCGAAAAAGACAACCTCAACAACACCCTCGGGGAAGTGCTGGAAAAAGCTGCCAAAAAGCAGATCCGCATCGCCGAAACCGAGAAATATCCGCACGTGACCTTCTTTTTCTCAGGAGGACGCGAGACCGAGTTTGACGGGGAAAGCCGAATCCTCTGCCCATCCCCGAAAGTGGCGACCTACGACCTCAAGCCTGAGATGAGCGCCTTTGAGATCGCGTCCAAGATCAATACCGAGCTGAAAAAGAAAAGCGCGGACTTCATCTGCCTCAACTTTGCGAACGCCGACATGGTAGGCCATACCGGTGACTTCGACGCGGCGGTCAAAGCCTGCGAAGCGGTCGACGAATGCGCCCAAAGCGTGATCACCAACGCGCTGGCCAATGGCTACACCACCATCGTGATCGCCGACCACGGCAACTCCGACATGATGATCAACGAAGACGGCACACCAAACACTGCCCACACCACCAATCTCGTCCCCGTGATCATGGTCGATGACCAGGATCAGCTGGCAGTGAAAGATGGAAAGCTGGGAGACTTGGCGCCTACTATCCTCAAATTGATGGGTGTCGCCATCCCGGAAGAAATGACCGGAGACATCCTCCTGAAATGATGACATTGAAAAACTATTTGCTATTCGGGCTGCTCATCTGGGCAGCCTTTTCCTGTACATCCGGCCAAGCCGACAAAAAGATGGAAAAGCTGCCCTACTTCAACCTGAGCGGCTTTTTGGACTTGGAGCTCGCTAAGCTGGACGGCACCAAGGTCACCAAAATCTCCGAGGTCAACGGGGAGGAAAGCAACTCCGAAAAGGCCTACAGCCTCCAGGAATGGAAGGAAGAATTTGAGGCGTTTTACAGCGCGGACATCAACTCTCCTGCTCTGGCGGCTTCCTATTCCACGGAGACCGAGGGCGAATACCTCATCCACAGGCTTTTGCCAGAGGCTAAGGGGAAGGTGAAGGAGATCAAAATCAAATACCTCAAGGAGTACCCCAACTCGATCAGCGTCCGGATGACCGAAAAGAACCTCTTTTTCTCCAGCTCTACCCTGGCGGAGTTTTACATGAACCTGGCCACCGAAAAGATAGACCACTACTCCATAGAGACCTCCCAAAAGGTCTGGTTTCTGGAGCCTACCCACATCAAGATCTCCGGAGCGGTCAAGTAAGGCTACCGATTTGAAGAGACAAAAAAGATCCGCCAGATGGTTTGGCGGATCTTTTTTGTTCCAGTCCCTTCTGTCGAAAGCTAGACCGGATCAAGCTTTTACCGGTCAAACATCGCAGGACGCTGAGCCTGCCAGTCGGTATTTTCCTGGATCAGCCGGCCCAGCATAATGAGTTTTTCCTCCTCAAAAAGATTGGCCAGCAAGGTGATGGACGTGGGGCTGCCGTTTTCGCCAAACCCGTTGGGAAGGCAAAGGGCCGGATGTCCCGTGAGATTGGTGATCTGTAGCTGCTGTCCGGCAAAGGACGGCGTGACGATCACATCATAGTCCTTCATCAGCGCATGCATCTCCTGGATCAAAACCGTTCGCTGTCGGCTCATCTGCACATATTCCACGGCGGGGATAAAGCGCGCCGAGCGGAAAATGTTAGGCCAGGCATTGCGATGCTGGGCCACCAGCTGATCGTCCAGGTTCAATCTTGTCAACTCATCAAAAGCCGCGGCCCCTTCTACCAGCAGCATGTTTACAATGGGACCGGGATTGACGCTGGGCTTTAGCTCGAGCGGGTGGAGCTCGATTCCCTGCGCCCGGAGCACTTCGAGTACGGCTTGGTCGTTTTTGATGTTTGCCCTATCCCCTTCGAAAAAGGACTTGAAGTAGGCGACTTTGAGCTGTTTTGTCTCCTTTCTCGCGGAATAGTTGAAAGCCGCGGGAATGGTCGAGGGATCTTTGTCGTCCATTCCATTGATGACGGCCAATACGATGGCATTGTCCAAGGCGGATCTGGAGATGGGCCCGATCTTGTCCATAGACCAGCTCAGCGCCATGGCTCCATGCCGGCTCACCCTTCCAAAAGTAGGTCTGAGGCCCGTCACCCCATTCCGGGTGGAGGGGGAAACAATCGAGCCGAGCGTCTCGGTCCCGATCGCAAACGGAACCAAGCCCGCGCTGACCGCCGAGGCCGACCCCGCGGAAGAACCGCTGGAGCCCTGCTTGAGATTCCAGGGATTTTTGGTCACCCCGCCATACCACACGTCACCCATAGCCAAGGCCCCGAGGGTAAACTTTCCTACCAACACCCCGCCGGCCTCGTCCAGCTTTTGCACGACCGTGGCGGTCTCGTCTATCGCTTGATCCTTGTAGGGATTGGCTCCCCAAGTGGTCTTGGTGCCTTTGACGGCCAGGAGATCCTTGATTCCATAGGGGATCCCGTGCAGCGGGCCGCGGTATTTTCCGGCTGCCAGCTCCGTATCCATCGCCCGCGCCTTTTCCAGCGCAGGCTCCTCCAGCCGCGTGATCAGGCACTGTAGCGTGTCCGCATAAGTCTTGATTCGATCCAGGTAGATCCTCGTGAGACGCTCCGAACTGAGCTGCTTGTTCTTGATCAGGACGGCAAGCTCGTGTACCGGCAGGTAGGCGATGTCGCTTTCCTTTTCCGGCAGGATCACGGATTTGGGCAGGCCCCAGTCATGGGCTTGCTGGCTTTGGTCTGGGAAAAAGCCCTGCGGCAGGGGATTGAAAACCAAGGCCGGGCCAACGGAGTTGTCCAGCTTGGTTTTCCTCAGGATTTCAAAGTTGTTTCGCTGGGTATTTAGGGTGTTGACCATGCTGTCTTTTTCCTGTGCGGAAAAAGACAATCCGATCAGCTCAGCGGCGGAGTCGATGGTCGCGGGGGTGATCTCGCCGCTGTTTCTTCCGAGGGTAAATCCCAAGGCCACAAAGGCCAAGGCGGCCAAACCCATAAAAGCGCGGGATCGCAGGCGGTTTTTAAGTTTCATTGGATAGTTTTGTAACGATACCAAAAATCAACTGCTTTAAGGTCTCGAAATCGCCCAACAAATCAAATAACCCATGGATCAAAAATCCCCCTTTCCCATTTTCCCCATGCATTTCCGTGGCCTGCTGCTTTTGGCGGGCATCTACACGATTGCCTGGTCGGCTTTTTACAAATGGTTTGGGCCGGAGCTGCTGAAGTGGATGGCGATGGGCAGTCCCGAGTTCGTCTCCCTACCGAGCAACTATTTTGGCAGTCTGGGGATAGTCATCGGCCTGGTGATCTTTGCCTCCGCATTCTACCCGGTCAGCTGGGTATGGCTGATCCTGGCGGGCATCACCGGCAAGCTGATCTCCGCCATTTGGTTTACACTCGGGTTTGCGCCGGATCTCGGCTGGAACAAGCGCAGCATCTTCCACTTGGCGTTTAACGAACTGCTTTGGCAGATCCCCTTGATCCTGACTTTTCTCCGAGCCCTCCAGGTGAAAAACTACCTCAACGAGACCGAAGCTTCGGAATAAGCGCCTTTTCTTACAGCAGCAAAATCAGCAACAAAATGATGATAATGATGGCTCCTACAGAGAGGTAAATTCCGCCTCCAGTGGCTCTCGCCTCTTCTTTCATCATTTTCATCTCTTCTTTGATCTCCTTGATCTCGGACTTGCTCATAGACTTGAAGTCCATCGCTTTGATCTCGGCTAGGCGTGCCTCCATCTCGGCCTTTCGGATCTGCTGGGCTTCGGTGAGTTCCTTGTTTGGTTTATTCTCAGGTCTTGCCTCGGTGGCGTTGACGGTGAAGAAAAGTGCGAGCAAAAGAATAAAGTTTTTCATGTTGATTATTTGGTAGTGTGATGGCACTGAATCAAAATCGATTCCAAGGCTCCGCCATCTCCTGTCCGAAAACCGATGCCCGGGCAGCCGGTGTCGGAAAAATCGTAACTTAGACCCCTCAATCCGGCCTTTCCAAATCTTAAAATCCAGCCCGAAAATGTCCCAAAAACAAGCCTGTAAGCTATTTTTACTAGATGCCATGGCCCTGATCTACCGGGCCCATTTTGCCTTCAGCAAAAATCCGCGAATCAACTCCAAAGGCCTGAACACCGGGGTCATGTTGGGCTTTACCAACACCATGCTGGAGGTATTGGATAAGGAAAAACCTACACACATTGGGGTCGCCTTTGATACCAAAGCCCCAACTTTTCGCCACGTGCAGTTTGAAGCCTACAAGGCAAACCGCCAGGAGCAGCCCGAGGACATCACCACGGCGATCCCCTGGGTGAAAGAGATCGTGAAGGCTTTTAAGATTCCCATTCTCGAGCTGGACGGCTTTGAAGCCGACGACGTGATCGGCACCCTGGCCAAAAAAGCCGAGCGCGAGCAGTTTACCGTGTACATGATGACCCCCGACAAGGACTACGGGCAGCTGGTGGACGAGCATATTTTCCTCTACAAGCCCGCCTTCCTCGGTGGCGGCGTGGACGTGATGGGGCCCAAGCAAGTCTGCGCCAAGTGGGACATCGACGATGTGGACAAGGTGCGCGACATCCTCGGCCTCATGGGCGACGCGGTGGACAACATTCCCGGCATTCCGGGCATCGGGGAAAAGACCGCCGTCAAGCTCCTCAAGGAATATGGTACAGTCGAGGGCCTCATCGCCAACGTGGACAAGCTGAAGGGCAAGCAAAAGGAAAACGTGGAAAACTTTGCCCAGCAAGGCCTGCTCTCCAAGGAGCTCGCCACGATCAAGATTGACGTGCCGATAGATTTCGACGAGGCGGACCTGCGGTATGAGGGATTTGATGAGGAAAAAGTCCGGGCGATCTTCACCGAGCTGGAGTTTCGCACGCTAGCCGCGAGGATTTTCAAAGAACCCAGCTCCAAAAAAGCGGCCATCAATGCACCCGCCCAGATGGATCTCTTTGGCGCTCCGGCAGCTCCGGTCGCGACCGTCGTCGTGGAGAGCGATGGCGAGGCTGCCGACACTACCCTGGAAATCGGCCCTCCGCCGGTTTTGGGCAACATTTGGGGCAATGTCCACCATTACCATAAAATCAAAGGAACCGAGCAAATCCAGGAACTGGTCGCCTACCTGATGCTGCAAACGGAAGTCTGCTTTGACACCGAGACCACCGACCTCGACCCTATGCGGGCGGAGCTGGTCGGGCTATCCTTTGCCTACGTCCCCGGCGAAGCTTATTATATTCCCGTCTCCGAAGACCAAAAAGAGGTGCAGGAAGTCCTCGAACTGCTTCGGCCTTTCTTCGAAAACGAAGCCATCCTGAAGATCGGCCAAAACATCAAATACGACCTGCTGGTGCTGAAAAACTACGGAATCGACGTCAAGGGCAAGATCTACGACACCATGCTCGCCCACTACCTCATCGATCCTGATGGCAAGCACGGCATGGACTGGCTGGCCCAGCAGTACCTCCACTACAAGCCCGTGTCCATCACTGAGCTGATCGGGAAGAAGGGCAAAGCCCAAGGCAACATGCGGGACGTGGATGAGGACGAAGTCACCGCCTACGCCTCCGAGGATGCGGATATTACCTTGCAGCTAAAGGAGAAATTCGACCCGATCCTGACCACAAACAACCTGACCAAGCTCTTTGACGAGGTGGAAAACCCGCTCATCGAGGTGCTGACCGCCATGGAGTTTGAGGGCGTTCGTATCGACACGGAGAGCCTGGCGGAGCTTTCCCTTTCCCTGGAGACAGAAAGCAAGGAGATCGAAAAGCAGGTCTATGAGCTTGCCGGCGTGCGCTTCAACCTTGCTTCTCCCAAGCAGCTGGGCGACGTGCTTTTCGAAAAAATGAAACTCGATCCCAAAGCAAAAAAGACCAAAACCGGCCAATATGCTACGGGAGAGGAGATCCTCAGCAGGCTGGCCAACGAGCATCCGATTGCCGAGGCCATCCTCGATTTCCGCCAGATGGTGAAGCTGAAGTCCACCTATGTGGATGCGCTTCCGACCATGATCAACCCGAAAACCGGCCGTATCCACACGACCTACAACCAGTTTGTGGCCGCAACCGGCCGGCTTTCCTCCATCAATCCCAACCTGCAAAACATCCCCATCCGCACCGCCCGAGGCCGCGAGATCCGCAAGGCCTTTGTACCGCGCGACGAAAACCACCTCTTGCTCTCAGCGGATTATTCCCAGATCGAGTTGCGCCTGATGGCTGAGTTTTCCGGAGACGAGTCCATGCTGGATGCCTTCAAAAACGGCCGCGACATCCACTCCACCACCGCTGCCAAGATCTTCAAAGTTCCCTTGGAGGAGGTGACTTCGGACATGAGAAGAAAAGCAAAAACGGCCAATTTTGGGATTATTTACGGGATTTCGGCCTTTGGACTTTCGCAGCGCCTGTCCATCCCAAGAACTGAGGCCAAGGAGATCATCGACGCCTATTTTATGGAGTTCCCGGCGGTAAAGGACTACATGGATGGCGCCATCCAGAAGGCTCAGCAGACCGAGTTTGTCGAGACGGTACTCGGTCGTCGCCGCTACCTCCGCGACATCAACAGCCGCAACATCACCACTCGGGGCTTTGCCGAGCGCAACGCGATCAACGCCCCGCTTCAGGGTTCGGCTGCCGACCTGATCAAGGTCGCCATGATCCATGTGCACGAGTGGATGAAAAAGGAAAAGCTACGTTCCAAGATGATCCTGCAGGTTCACGATGAATTGGTCTTTGACGCGCACAAGGACGAGGTCGAGCTGCTCAAAAAACATATCCCCGCCCTGATGTCCAATGCCATCAAACTCAACGTACCCATCGAGGTCGAAGTCGGCGTGGGGACGGATTGGCTGCAGGCGCACTGATATGGAGTATCAAGTAGTTAGATTTTAGTATCAAGACACGAGATACTCGTGTCACCCTGAGCACCTGAGCGACGAGAGTCGCGAAGTAGAAGGGTGATGTTTCGGAATCTCAGGCAAGAAGGCTTCGACTCCGCTCAGCCTGACAGTAGCTGCGCCACTGCGAGGCACAGCCAGCCCCGATTTCTATCGGGGAAGCAGTCTTTCTTACATTTTGAAAAATTGGAAGATTGAAACACTTCGACAAGCTCAGTGCAAGAATTTGAAAATCGGGGGAATGGGAAAATGTGGACTTCGACTCCGCTACCAATGACGGATTTCACAATAAGGCAGCAAAATTGTGTCAGTCCGAGCGGAGTCGAGGACCTTTCGACTCCGCTCAAGGTGACAGTACCCTGCTTTGAAATCAAGTCACAGTCATTTCCTCTTTGTATGTTACCAGAATATTTAATACTCAGCCTGACAGTAGTTGCGTCACTGCGAGGCACAGCCAGCCCCGATTTTTATCGGGGAAGCAGTCTTTCTTCTTTATTGAAAAATCGGGGAATGGGAAGATGTGGACTTCGACTCCGCTCAGTCCGACACCGACATTAGTGGCCAAAAATGCACTTTGCCTTTAGACTAGTCTTCGCCCCGTAAATCGTACCTCATAAATCCCAAATCCAAATGGCTAAAACCAAAACCTCCTTTTTCTGCCAAAACTGCGGCGCGCAAAGCCCCAAGTGGATCGGTCGATGCCCCGCCTGCGGGGAGTGGAACACCTACGTGGAAGAGATCATCCAAAAGGAGGAAAGCGGAAAAGGCAGCTGGAAACCCAGCGGTTCGGGACTGAAAAAGGCCAGCACACCGCAGAAAATCGGGGAGGTCAAGTACGAGGAACAAGCGCGCTGGATCACCGGCGACCCGGAGCTGGATCGTGTGCTGGGAGGCGGGATCGTGCCGGGTTCCCTAGTGCTGATCGGGGGCGAACCGGGCATCGGCAAGTCCACGCTGATGCTGCAGATTGCTTTGATATTGAAAGGAAAAACCATCCTCTACGTTTCCGGCGAAGAGAGCGAAGCCCAGATCAAGATGCGGGCAGACCGCATGGAAGCCAAAAACCCAGACTGCTACGTACTCTCCGAGACGAACACGCAGCAGATTTTTCAGCAGATCGAAATCCTCAAACCGGACTTCCTGATCATCGACTCCATCCAGACGCTCAGCAGCCAGCATGTGGAGTCGGCAGCAGGCTCGGTTTCCCAGGTGCGGGAGTGTACCGCCGAGCTGATGAAGTTTGCCAAGGAGACCGGCACGCCGGTGTTTCTCATCGGACATATCACCAAGGACGGCTCCATCGCCGGTCCCAAAGTCCTGGAGCACATGGTGGATACGGTCTTGCAGTTTGAGGGCGACCGGCACCTGACCTACCGCATCCTCCGGACTTCCAAAAACCGCTTTGGCTCTACCCACGAGCTGGGCATCTACGAGATGCGCGCCGAGGGCCTACGCGCGGTGTCCAATCCTTCGGAGATCCTGCTGACCCAACGCGAAGAAGTGCTCAACGGTGTCGCCATCGGTGCGATGATGGAGGGCAACCGCCCCTTGCTCATCGAGATCCAATCGCTCGTCAGCCCGGCGACCTATGGTACGCCCCAGCGCAGCAGCACCGGGCACGACGCCAAGCGACTCAATATGCTTTTGGCTGTACTGGAAAAGCGTGGCGGCATGCGGCTCGGACAGCAAGATGTATTCCTGAACGTAGCAGGAGGCCTGCGCGTGGACGATCCGGGATTGGACTTGGCGGTATGCGCCAGCCTGATCTCCAGCTACGAGGACACGCCGGTGTCCGAGCAGATTTCCTTTGCCGGAGAGGTGGGCTTGGGCGGAGAGATTCGCGCCGTGTCCCGCATCGAAAACCGCATCGCCGAGGCCGAGAAGCTGGGCTTCAAAAAGATCGTCGTCTCCAAATACGCCGTGAAGGGCATAGACCTCAAGAAATTCAAGATCGAAATCATCCAAGTCACCAAGCTGGAGGAGATGTACCAGCTGATTTTTTAGGAGGGTGTTTTAAATTGCCTAATTTTTATTATCTCGTGTTAGCGTGGAAACTCCTTAGACGAGAGAACAATATGAAATCGTATAATCTACAAAATCCTCTTGAAGGCTTTGATTTCGAACTTCTTGACAACCCTGAATTCAAAGAAGACTCAGTACGTGAAGAAATCATTCTGCCAATAATTAAAGAACTAGGATATTCAGCTCAGAAACCTCATCAAATAATTAGAAGTCGAAACTTACTACATCCGTATGTTTCAATTGGCTCTAAGCGAAAGGAAATTTATATAGTTCCAGATTATCTGTTTGAGATCGAGGCCAAACCCGCTTGGATACTTGACGCAAAATCTCCCGGCGAGACAATTACCAAATCGAAGCACGTAGAACAAGCTTATTCATATGCAATTCACCCAGAAGTAAGGGTAAAGTTCTTCGCTCTTTGTAACGGTAAAGAATTTGTCCTTTACAACATTGAACAAATAGAGCCAGTTATACAATTTGAAATTGAAGCTTTGCCACTTTACATGGGTGATTTAAGAAGGCTACTTTCTCCTTCAACAGTATTTGACCAAAGCCAATTGATATTCAAGAAAGATTTTGGATTACACTTAAAAAGACTAGGGTTTGACCAATTCGAAAGCTTATTTTTTCCAAATGTGCCGATAACACAAATTGGCCAACTAGACCACAACCTATTCACATTAGCAGGTTCGGTAAAAGACAATGGAGAATCTTATGTTGCATCATTTGATTTCGGGCAAGACGCATTTAACAAATTAATCCCGTTTATTCCCGAAGAAGCTGTTAGCAAACTTAGTGTGAGGAACAATCAATTTAGGCAAGCCGTTAGCTTTGCCAATCAAGCTTTTCTAGTCAACATAGAATCTGTCATCGGCGATAAACTTGAGGAAAATGACAAGGAAATTTTCTTGCCAATGTGGGTTAAGAACTTTTTATCTGACGAACAACTCAAGCAGAAAGTAAATGACTTTCGCTAACACATGCCATGAATTAATGGGATTTCATCGAACAATGTAGTTTTGTGGAGGTTGGAAATTCCTCCAAGCGTATTAGATTAAATGAAGACGTGGCTATGTGCGAAACGGGAGATTAGTGCATTCTAATCCCAACTCATCATAGCTGTCCGTTACCTTCCATTTGAAATAAAATCCAAAATCCACCGTCAACGCTTTCTGCTGCGACACGGTGGATTTTGCATTTTTAATCCTGTCTTAGGCAGTTGATTCTTTATTTCTTGATCATAATCCCGATCAGCTCGTCCTTCATTTCCTGGAGGATTTCCGGTTTGGAGGCGGAGATATCGCTTTTTTCCCGGGGGTCGGTGTTGAGGTCGAAAAGTTGGTCTTTTTTATCAAACCCCGTCTCTATCTCCGTGCCCCAAGGCACGATCTGTGGGCCTTCGTTGCCCGGGATCAGCTTGTAGCCATCCGCACGCACATAGGCGAGGTTGCTGAAGAGGGCCTCCTGCACGAGGCTATGTCGGCCCTGCTCCGACTTGCCGATCAAGGCCGCCCATTGGTTTTGGCTGTCTATGGCCTGGGTGCTGTCATAGGACACCTGGTTGGCCGCGGCGAAGGAACCCAGCAAGTCCACTTGGCTGAAGAGTGCCGCCTGATTGGCGCCTTCCCGGATAGAGCCCGGCCAGTGGACGATGAAGGGCACGCGCGTCCCCGCCTCAAATCCGCTGTATTTGCCTCCACGCAGGCCTCCCGCCGCATCGTGCGTGCCGATCAGTTCCTTGGCCTGGTCCACGTAGCCGTCGTCCCAGACCGGGCCGTTGTCGCTGGTGAAGATCACGATGGTGTTTTCCTCCAGTCCTTTCTCCTTGAGCAGCTTCATCAGCTCGCCCACCGTCCAGTCCAGCTGCACGATCACATCCCCCCTCGGCCCAAACTCGGTCGCTCCCTGAAACTGCTCGTGCGCGATGCGGGGCACATGGATGTCATGGGTGGAAAAATAGAGGAAAAAGGGCTGCTCCGACTCCGCCGTGACGAACTCGGTGGCCTTGTTCACAAAGGTCTGGGCAAAGTCCTCGTCCCTCCACAGCGCCGCTTCGCCTCCGGCCATGTAGCCAATCCGGCTCACGCCGTTGACGATGGTCTGGTCGTGGCCATGGGACCACATCATCTGGAGCTGCTCGGGATTGTCCTTGCCCGTAGGCCGGTCGCCCACCTTTTTGCGGTAGCTCACCTCGATGGGGTCGCTGGGGTCGAGGCCGACGACGCGGTGGTTTTCCACAAAAACCGTCGGCACGCGATCCCCGGTGGCGGGAATGATGAAGGAATAGTCAAAGCCGATCTCCAGTGGTCCCGGCTTCAGCACCCCGTTCCAATCGGGCCCCTCGTCTCCCCCGAGGCCGAGGTGCCACTTGCCCACCACCGCCGTGCGGTAGCCGCTGCGCTGCAAGACCAGCGGCAGCGTCTCCACTCCCGGACGGATCAGTGCCGAAGCGTCACCCGGCGCTACGCCCCGGCCCTTGGCCCGCCAGGCGTATTCCCCCGTGAGCAGGGAATAGCGTGAAGGGGTGCAGGTAGCCGCAGTGGCATAGGCATTGGTAAAGCGCAGGCCATTCTCGGCAATGCGGTCGATGTTGGGTGTGGGAATCTTGCCTCCATAGGCGGAGATGTCCCCGTAGCCCACGTCGTCGGTGTAGATGAGGACGATATTGGGCTTGGTGGCGGGGATCTGCTGCGAGGATCCCGACTGGCAGGAAGCCAGCAGGGAAAGGGCCAGGCAGGCGATGCCGCCGAGGGCGATTTTTGAAAAGTGAAGCATATCTAAAAACTAGCAGTTAAGTCAAAGGGCCAGATCACTCCGGCCCCTCAACACACCTTATGAAAACATTTTTTATATGATTATCCGGTTTTATGCCAGAAGGTAGCCGTGACAATCCGAAAGAACGCTAAAATTGGGGCTTTGCCCTACTTCGGTCTTCGGTCATCGGTCTTCCAGCCCGATTGAAGAATCAAAATCGCTTACTGGTAAGATTCCGGATAATCATGTTTTTTTAATAGCCTGGGTTCTGGGCCAAGTTGGGGTTATCGGCGATCAGGTCCAGAGAGATAGGCAGGTAGAAGCGCTCCGGTCCGAAGGTCCGCTCCTGGCTCTCGGCGTTTTTCAGCGTGATCACGTAGCGGTCAGCGTCCAGGTCATAGTTGAACACGAGCCCCTTGGTACGCACCTTGTCCAGGTATTGCGGAGCGATTCTCCAGCGGATGAGGTCCCAGAAGCGCTGGCTTTCGAAGGCCAACTCCACCTGGCGCTCCTGCCGGATGTTGTCCTGGGTGGCTTCGGTCAGCAAGGGCATACCGGCGCGATCCCGGAGCTGGTTCAGCGCATCCAGCGCCTCACCGGTTTTGCCCAGGTAGAAGGCCGCCTCGGCAAAGTTGAGCAGGGTCTCGGCATATCTGAAGACGTAGAAGTCTTGGCCGGAGCGTCCCGAGATCGGCTCGGTGTTGGACTCGTCCAGTTTCTTGCGCAGGAGCAGGGCGGTGTTTCGGGCATTTCTGGCCGGGCAGGCAGCAGGCCAGCTTTCACCGTTTCTGCTCAGAGTCCCGCTGGTAGCGGTCACCCGCTTGCCGGAGCTGTTGGTGTAGGTGGTGCTGGTATGGAAATATACCTGCCCTCCCTGCCACTCAGACTCTGGGTAGAAGACGGAAGCGCGGAAACGGGGATCTCTTTTTCCGAAGAAATCATCGATGTCCCAAGACTTGGAAGCCACCAGGTCGCTGCGGGAGATGTCGGTACCCTTTCGTCCATCCACAAAGTCAAAAAGCTCCACCATGTCGTAAAGCACGGGATAGTTGGAGTTCCAAGTGGCCAAAAAGCCCGCCGGAGTACCGAGGTTGTCCAAGGAGTGGCCCTTGATGACCGGCTCAAAGACCTCCGCGAAAATCACCTCGCTATTGCCCTCGTCGAGAAAAAGCTGGGTGAAGTTGGTCACCTTGTCCTGATGCTTGTTGTACAGGGAGAAAAGCCCGGAGTCCATGATTTCCTTGGAGGCATTGTAGGAGGTCTGGTAGTAGTCCTGGACTTCTCCCGGAGCGATGCCCACCAGGCCATCTGCCTGCACCTGGCCAAACTTGCCGATGCTAGCCGCATAGAGGGAAGCGCGGGACAGCAGGGACAGGGCGGTGTACTTGTCCACACGTCCTGCGGCGCCGGTTTTCTTGTCCGGCATGGTGAGGAGGATATCTTCCAGCTCAGACTGGATAAACTCGTAAATCTCCTGCTCCGTGGCTCGCGCCGGGTAGAGCTCTTCTTCTGGGTCGTCGATGTTTTGCACCCGCGTGATCAGCGGCACGCCGCCAAAGCGGATCACCATCTGGAAGTAGGCATAGGCTCTCAGGAATCTCGCCTCGTTGGTCTTTTGGAGGATGTAGTCCTCGTCCAGGGACTGGCTGGAGCCGATGTTTTCCAGCAGGAAATTGATGTCCCGGATGGAATTGTACCCCCAGTAGTTCAGCGGGCCTGGGCCGGAAGCCGCGGTGTAGGCCCTGCGGTAGGTGGTGTTGGGCGTCTGCCAGTCGGCAAAGTTGATGTGCTCTGCTCCGGCTGCTGGGATCATTCCCATGTCCAGGTTGCCCTCCCCCGTGGTATGGATGAAAAGCATGTCCTGGTAGATATTGGACAGGTAGGCCTCCGTGAGGTTTTTGTCCTCAAAGACCACCTCTTCGGAGATAAAATCGGGTGTTTTGGTCAGCTGGCTTTCGCAGGAAGCCAAAACGGAAAGGCCGAGTATTGCTGCTATTATTTTTGATTTCATGACGTTCTTGTTTTTAGTTTTCCCCATTAGAATCCAAGCTGCACACCGAAGGAAATCGTCCGCAGGAGCGGCAACTTGTAGGCATTGGCACTGGTGGCCTCTTCCGGATCGACGGCGTCCTTGAAGATCCCCATGTTGTTAAAGGACAGCAGGTTGTCGCCAGACACGTACACGTTGGCACTGTTCATCTTTATCTTGGTCAGAAAAGCTGCCGGTACCGCATAGGTCAATGTCGCGGTCTTCAGACGGAGGTAGGTGCCGTTGTACATCCAAAAGTCGGACTGGATGTTGTTCCAAGGCCGGGTGCCGCTTCTTTCGAAGGCTGGCAACTGGGCGTTCGGGTTGGAGCCGATGCCGGGATTGGCCGGGTCTTGGGTCCAGGTGTACTGCTCGTGCAGTTCGAGGGGTACCTGCTCGTTGTTAAACGCGCCTCTGAAGGCAC
Organism: Algoriphagus oliviformis; assembly: GCF_017254915.1. GTDB lineage: Bacteria > Bacteroidota > Bacteroidia > Cytophagales > Cyclobacteriaceae > Algoriphagus > Algoriphagus oliviformis. The sequence continues at coordinate 487,413 of NZ_JAFKCT010000001.1, forward strand.
CGGTAATGTTCACGTTGAAGCGGGTACCTCCCTGCCACAGCATCGCCAGGCTGAAGTTTTTGTAGGACACCCGTGGGGACAGGGAATAGGTGATGTCCGGGTTGTTGCCGTAGCCGATCTGGTAGCGGTCGGCTCGGTTGATGACGCCGTCGCCGTTCAGGTCCACGTAGCGGATATCGCCCGGCTTAGGTCGGGTATTGATGTCCTCGATGGTGTAGGTCTCCAGGTATTGGTCCACTTCGGCTTGGGTGTTAAACAATCCATCAGCCTTGTATCCAAAGGTGACGTTTACCCATCTTCCGCTGCGCTGGTCAAACTGGACCTGGATAGGATCCTCTTCGTTGATGTCTTCCTGGTAGCTTTCGTAGCGCTCTCTGGCATAGGCCACACCGGCGCTGATGTCATACTTGAAGTCGCCGACGGTTCCTTGGTTTCCTATGGAAAGCTCAAATCCGCGGTTGCTTCGGGAATCCAGGTTGACCTGGGGCAAAGTAGCTCCAAAAGTGCTTGGCAAGGCTTCCAGCGGGATTCTCAGCAGTCCGTCCCGGTATCGGTAGAATCCGTCCAAGGTCGCATACAGCTTTCCGCTCAGCATGGTGAGGTCGATACCGGCGTTGTAGAGCGTGGTCTCTTCCCAAGTGATGTTTGGGTTGGCAAGGCCAGTGGTGGCGATGATGGGATTGGCAGCTCCGTCCAAGTAATACACGGAGCCTACCGCCTCCTCGTATCCGGAAAGGAACTCGAAGGAGGTATTGCCCACGTTGCTATCCACACCGGTCTGGCTGTAGGAAAGTCTCAGCTTCAGCTGATCCAGGACGGAGGAATTGGCGAGAAACTCCTCCCGGGCGATGTTCCAGCCCACGGAGATGGACGGGAAGTAGCCCCAGGCGTTTGAACCAAACTTGGAGCTGGCATCCGCTCGGAGCGTAGCCTCCAGGAGGTACTTGGTGTCGTAGGCATAGTTGAATCGCCCGGCGAAACTCACGCGGGTATATTGGATATCCCTGCCGGTACCGGAGGAGCGGGTCAGCTCATCGGTGCCGCCGATCTGCGGAACCTCCGTAGAAAGAAGGTCTCTTCTTCTCACGGTCAGGGAGCGATAGACATTGTTTTCTATTTCGCCGAAGGCCAAAAAGCCAAACTCATGCTTGTCGATCTGCTTGTCGTAGGAAGCATAGGCTCTGGACAGCACCCGACTGTTGGGATCATCCGCCCCGCCGTAGAAATAGGATCGGGTGAAGGAATTTCCGAGGATGGAGCCCTGGAGTGTATATCCGTCAAAATCCGCGGTGACCGCATCCGGATCGTAGGTCCACACATCGTATGGGGTGGAGAGAGAGGCATTTTGCAGGTTTCTAGCCCGCACGTTAACCTTGCCGCCAATGGCCAGGCCTTTGACGAAGGGCACGGTGTACTTCAGCTCGGCCGATCCGGTGAGCGTGTGCATGTAGGTCTTGCTGTATCCGGAGAAGCGCTGGTTGATCCTAGCCACAGGGGAGCGCTCGTTGAAGCCCGAGTAGGGGGCCTTGTCCGGATCGGGCAGGTTTGGATTGTAGATAGGCTGCGAAGTCTGGAGATCGTTCCAGATCTGGGAAGGCTCCACGATGGAGTAGTCCTTGGTTTCGTTGATGTACTGGCCATTGAGGGTCAGGGCGAGGTTTTTGCCGAGGTCGATGTCCAGGTTGTTGGTCAGGGTGAGCTTTTTGTATTTGTAGTCACCTTTGAAAATACCCGACTGGCTGCTGTAGCCCACGGAGGAGTAGTATCGGATTTTTTCCGTACCGCCCCGAATGCTCAGGTTGTGGTTCATCAGCGGAGATCCGGTATCCTTCAGCACGGCATCCACCCAGTCGTAGCTTGGCTCCTCGCCGGATTGGTACTTTTGGAGATTTTCCTCGGTGAAAAGCGTCCCGTAGCTGATATCCCCGTCTGGATTCAGAGGGTCAAACTGGGTGTTGAAGACCGCGTCCCGTCCCAGCTTGATAAAGCCTGCCGCATCCACTTGGTTGGCAAAAGTCAGTCTCTTCTGGGTAGCGACGTAGCCATGGTAATTGACCGCCATGGTGCCTTCTTTACCCCGCTTGGTAGTCACCAAAATCACCCCGTTACCCGCTCTTGCGCCGTAGATCGCCGCAGAGGCATCCTTCAGCACCGTCACGGTCTCGATGTCATTGGGGTCGATTCGGTCCAGATAGGACTCGATGCCGTCCACGATCACGAGTGGCGCACCGAAGCCGCGGATGCTCAGAGTCGCGTTGTCCTCACCTGGCAAGCCTGGGTTTTGGTTGGAGATCAAGCCAGGGATCTGCCCGATCAATAGTCCCTTGACATTGGTCACGGGCGTCTGCACCAGTTTGTCGGCCTTGAGGTCCGTTACCGCACCGGTGAGGTTGCTCTTCTTCTGCGTACCGTAGCCTACCACGACTACTTCCTCCAGCTGGCCGATGTCTTCCAGCAAGACCACGTCGATCAGGGATCTGCCTTGTACCGGAACGGTCTGGGCGAGGTACCCCACAAAGGAGAACACCAAGTCCGCTCCTTCTTTCACCGTCAGCGCGTACTTGCCATCCACGTCGGTGACCGTACCGTTGGTAGTGCCCTTCTCGATCACCGTCACCCCCGGCATGGGAAAGTCGGTGTCGTCCATGACTACTCCAGACACGGCGATGTCGGCCACAGCCGTCTCGATCACCACGTCCTGTCTTTGGCTACCGCCTACGTAGATGCTGTTGTTTACCTGCTTGAATTTCAATCCCGTCCCTTGTGCAAAAAGCTTCAGGACATCCTCCACGGTCTTGTGCTGGCCAGTGAGCTCGACGGAGGGCAGGTTTGCCACCACGTCCTCCGGATAGACAAAGAGGTACTCGGTATTGGACTCGATGTAGTCAAAAAGCTCCGTTGCCCTCCAGGACTTTTTCTCGACTTGGATCGTCGCCTTGTCTATGGGCTTGATCTGGGCCGTGCTTTCGCCGGCCATCAGCGTGGTCAGGCAGAGGCACTGAATGAAGATCCCCATGAGGACATTCTTAGACAAGGCCTTGCCCAGGTACAGTAGTTTTTGTTTCATAGCGTTGTAGGGTTGGTAGAATCACTTGAAAAAGCCTCCAGCTGCCAGGGCATGGAGACTGGGTAGTTTTTTGGCATTTGGGTTTTTAATTGGTGATGGACACTTGGTTTTCGTTGATCTCAAACTGGAAACCCATGGAGAATGAGAGTCCTTCGAGTATGTTTTCCAGGCTTTCGTTGTTGAATTCCCCAGAGACTTTGCGGTTGAGGTTGATGGACTTTTGTACCTGGATCTCCACCCCGTACCAGGTTTGGAGATTGGCGACGATGTCCTTTAGGCTGCTTCTCTTGAATCGGATGCGGCCTTCCTTCCAGGCAGTCAGGATGAGGGGATCAAAGGACGCAGCGCTGATTTCCCCAGCATTTTCCTTGAGCGTGGCCATCTGTCCCGGTTCCAAAAATTTGGTCTCGGCGGCGGGAAGGTCTTCGATTTCCACTTTCACCTTGCCTTCGGTCAGGGCTATCTTTTCCAAGCCATCGCGGGAGAAAACATTGAACTCCGTCCCCAAAGCAGTGGTCTGCAGCTCGCCTGAGTCCACGATGAAGGGGACTTTCTCATTGGAAGCGACGTCGAAAAAGGCCTCTCCCGACACCTTGATCATGCGCTTGGCCTTGCCGTAGTCGGAGTCAAACTCGATTTTGGAGTTGGCGTTGAGCACCACGTAAGTCTGGTCAGGGAGCCTGATCCGCAGCTTTTCCCCCACGCGGGTTTCTTTGGTGTAGACCGTCAGGGTCTCCTCGACGACCGGTTCCTCTTGCTGGCTGTATCTAAACAGGCCCAGGGAGACCAGCCCGAGAAGGATGAAGGAGGCGGCGATCTTGAGCAGGCCCGCGCTGGGCTTCCAGGGTCTGATTTTGTGGCTCGGTCTGATTTCCCGGTGGATATTGTCCAGCATCCGGTCCACCGCTTCGTCTTCCGAATCGTCGGGACTGGCCTCCCAGCTTTCGAGGAGGATCTGATCCAGCTCCTCCCGGGATCCGGGGAGATCCAGCCACTTCTTGACCTGCGCGTGCTCTTCCGGCGTGCAAGCTTCGTTCAAAAATTTGATGAGCGTCTTCTTATCCACTGTTGGCTGTCCTTTTCAGGTAGTACAGCGCGACAGCTCCAAGTACTTAATGGTTTGGTGAAAAAAAGTCGGATTTTTTTGGGCAATCGATGTAATCACCAATGTACCAGCAACTTGAGAGGTACTTTTTTTTGGAGAAAAAGATCAGAAACTTAGGCCAGCAGCGACAATCCCACCACGAGCGCGTAGGGACTCTGCTCCAAAAGCTGGGTTTTCAGCTGCTTCTTGGCCAAATAGATGTGATGCTCCACCGTGCGGATCGAGATGTTGAGCATGTCGGCGATCTCCTGATGGGAGCGGCCTTCCAGCTTGCTCAGCGTAAAAATGTTTTGCTGCACCGGCGGCAGGAGGCCCAAGAGCTGAAACGCCACCTGTCTGCGGCTTTCCCTATAGCCCTGCTCCTCTTCCGCAGCCTCGTCGGCGAGCGTCTCGAGCTCCGTGTCGGGGACGAAAACCCTCTTTTTCTGGGCTTTGAGCTTGTTGTAGATCTTGTTTTTGACGCAGGTGTAGAGAAAAGCGCTGAAATTCAGCTCGGGGTCGAGTTTGGCGCGGGTTTCCCACACTTTCACAAAGACCTCCTGCACGACTTCCTCGGCCTCGGCCTTGTCCCAAAAAAAAGTCTTGGCATAGGCCAGCACTTTCCTCGCATATCTTCCATACAATTCATCAAAAGCCCTAAGCTCCCCCTGCTGTATAGAGGAGATTAGTTGCCTATCAGATTGTTTTGCATATGCACTTGCCATATCAACTAAACTACAAGACTCGATTTAAAATGTGCTTTTGCGCCAAAAAACGCGGCTTTGCGAAGGCCTCTTTTGGGCTGCCGCAAGGACAACTTTACACAAAGCCCTGCCCAATAATATTATTTTTTGTTTGGAACAAAACCACTTTTACAGATTTTTCGATTAAATACTAGCAATTCATCTATTTTTTTAAAAATCTCAAAATTATATTCGGCCAATTGGCCTAAAATAAGCTCGCCCTCTGCAGCATGGGATAGAGATGCCTTTAGTCGAAGCGAGATCACTTTCCCCTGATCAAGTCAGGAATGTGCTAGGTATTAAAGTTTTAGCTTTTGTATCTTCCCTCTTCACAAGCCTGCCAGCAAACCATGGAAGCCATACTTTTGGAAAGTCTTTTCGCCGCTCTATTCACCAACTGGAAACGGTTGCGAAAAATCTTCAAGAAGAAGCAAGCAGCCTCCTCCCTCTAGTCCAGCCAAAGGCAGAGCCCCAAGCTTTTCCTTGGCTCATCAGTCCGGTCTTCGGCCATGCGCTTCCAAACAGGACAGTGCTTGACGGGCCAAAGTCGCCTATCTGCTTATATTTAGCGGTTCAAGCCCATTGACCAGACCGCAATTCCATGAAAAAATACCTTCTGCCCCTCGCCACCGTCTTTTTGCTAGCCTTTGCCCTCGGCAATCTTGCCCAAGCGCAAAACGATACCTGGCCGGATGGCAGCCCCATGTCGGACTGGTTTCGCGACTACAGCAAGGTCAAACTACAAGACCTCGGCAAGGTCTATAGACTGACAGCGCATGGGGTCAAGAATGACTCCAGCGTCCTCCAGACGGAGCGGATCCAGGCAGTCATCAACCACGCAGCGGACTTCGGCGGCGGCGTGATCGTGGTTCCAAAAGGCACTTTTTTGAGCGGCGCGCTTTTTTTCAAACCCAAAACCCACCTCCACCTGGAGGAAGGAGCCGTGCTCAAGGGCTCCGACGACATTGCCCACTACCCGCTGCTCCCTTCCCGCATGGAGGGCCAAAACCTCGACTACTACGCCGCCTTGGTCAATGCCTACGGCGTGGACGGGTTTACCATCAGCGGGACTGGCACGATAGACGGCAACGGGCTGAAGTTTTGGGAGGCGTTTTGGCAGCGAAGAGCGGAGGATCCGAACTGTACCAATCTGGAAGTGTCACGACCCCGCTTGGTCTTTGTCTGGAATAGCAAGGACGTACAGCTCCAAGACGTGAAGCTCATCAACGCGGGCTTCTGGAGCAGCCACTACTACCAATGCGAAAACGTCAAAATCCTCGACCTCACCATCACCTCTCCCCACGCCCCGGTCAAGGCGCCGAGCACGGATGCCATCGACCTGGACGTGGTAAACAATGTCCTGATCAAGGGCTGCTACCTGGCAGTCAACGACGATGCCATCGCACTGAAGGGCGGCAAAGGCCCTTGGGCCGACCAAGACCCCAACAACGGGGAAAACACCAATATCCTGATCGAGGACAGCGAGTTTGGCTTTTGCCATGCCGCACTCACCTGCGGCAGCGAAGCCATCCACAACAAAAACGTGGTCATGCGCAACATCAAAGTGCAGGATGCGGTCCGGCTGCTTTGGCTGAAGATGCGTCCCGACACGCCCCAGCTCTACGAGCACATCTCCGTGGAAAACATCAGCGGACAGGCGCGCAGCTTTATCTATGTGAAGCCCTGGACGCAGTTTTTTGACCTGAAAGGCAGAAAAGACGTCCCCATCTCCGAGTCGCGCCACATCACCATGAAAAACATCGACTTGGACTGCGAGATTTTCTTTGACGTGGCGATCACCGAGCACGACCGCCTGTCGGATTTTGCCTTTGAAAACCTGAAAATCCAGGCCGCAAAGCCAACCTTCAACCCCCAGGTCGTGGACGGCTTCTCGGTGAGCAACGTGGTCGTCAATGGGGAAAAGCTCGACTGAGCCCCCCTGCTGGACTTTCCCACGGCTATCCAAAAAATCGCCAAGCCCGGCAAGGAGAATGATGTACGGGCTTGGGGGTTTCGGGATAGCCCTTATTTTTAACCCTCCTATTTCCGCAAACCAATGCCAAAAAACAAACGAATTGCCGTCCTGGGAGCAGGCGGACTGGGGGCCTGTCTGGCTCTGGAGCTAGCCCAGAGAGGCTACCAAGTGACACTTTTTGAAGCCCACTCGGAGGCTGTGCGCAAAGCGAGCTTTGTCAACGAAGGCAAGATCCATCTCGGATTCATCTACGCCATGGATCGCGACTTTCATACCTCCCAGCAGATGATCATTGGCGCGGTCCACTTCATGGACTATCTGAAGCGCTGGATTTCCATCGAAGCCGAGGAGGTCATCTCCACCCCCTTTCACTACTGCATCCACAAAGGATCGCTGGCGTCGGGAGACCAGCTAGAACCCCACTATGCGCAGTGTGCACAGGTTTTCGGCGAGGTCAGTCGACGTTTTGACAAAAAATACCTGGGGCTTTTTGACAAGGTCTATACCGAGCGACTGCCCAAATCAAAGATCGAAACCATCGTCAACCCCGAGTATTTCGAGGATGTGTTTCTGACTTCCGAGTACGCCGTGGAGCCTAGGGCAGTGGCCGAGCAGCTCAGAAAGTCCCTCGGACAGGAGGCCGCCATCCAGCTGCTCACCGGAGCATGGGTGAAGGCCGTAGTGCGCAGGGAGGGAAGATTGGAAGTCCGTTTTGACCAAAACGGGCTGGAGCACCGCGACTCTTTTGACGAGGTGGTCAACTGCACCTGGAACAGCCTGCTGGCCATAGACCAGACGCTGGGTATCGAACCCCTCCACGGCTCCTGGTCCTTCCGATACAAGTTTGGCAACAAGATCCTGATCCCCTTTGAGGCATCGGACTTTCCCTCCTGCACCATGGTGCAGGGGCCTTTTGGCGACTCGGTAAACTTCCGCGACAGGGGGGGCTTTTTCTCCTGGTATCCCATAGGTCGCACCGGCTGGTCGGAGGAGAGGCTTCCGCCAGATTGGGACGGGACCTATTCCCCCGAATACCGGGAGGAGATTTTCCAGGCGAGCTTTGAGCAGCTGCGGCACCGAGTCCCGGCACTGAGAAGCCTGAGTTTCCCCGCGGAAAGTGTCGACCCGGCCGGCGGGGTGATCTTTGCCCTCGGCAATACCGACGTGGAAGATGCAGACAGCAAGCTCCACACCCGACATGAGGTGGGCATCCGGTCCTTTGACGGATATCACACGGTCAATACCGGCAAATACACCCTGATCCCCTATCTCGCCGTGAAAACCGCCGATAGGCTGGAGGGCATATCCTGAGCCAAGTATGACCAATCCTACCGTCTCCATCATCACCGCCACCTACAACAGCAGCCATCTGCTCAAGCACGCCATCCGGTCCGTGATCGACTCCGACTTTCAGGATTGGGAGCTGATCGTGGTAGGGGACTGCTGTACAGACGACACCGAGGCGACGGTATTGGGGTTTGGCGATGCCAGGATCTCGTTTTACAACCTGGAGAAAAACAGCGGCCAACAGGCCACGCCCAACAACTTCGGCCTTGGCAAAGCCCGGGGCAAGTACATCGCCTTTCTCAACCAAGACGACTTCTACTATCCCGACCACCTCGGTCGCTGCCTCTCCGAGCTGGAAGCCTCCCGGGCAGACTTCATGGTGATCCCGGGTATCAACGTGCTGAGCTCCAAGCGCGAGGATTTTGAGCGGGGAAACTATGGCGTCCAGCTCTGGAGCGTACATCCGGATGGCCACTACTCCAGCAATGTATTCAGCGTCGCCTCCACCTGGTTTTTGAAGAAAAGCTCCGCAGACAGGCTCGGACCATGGAAGATGGAAAAAGACCTGTACGTCACTCCCTCCCAAGAGTGGCTTTTTCGTGCGTCCCAGCTGGGGCTGACCTTCCATTTTCCATCCCGCGTCGGTGTGCTGATCATCCTCAGCGGAGAGCGCAAAAACTCGTACAAGACCAAGCACAGCTTTGAGCACGAGTATTTTTCCACCCACCTGCAAGATGCCGAGCTGAAGGCCCAGCTGCTGGAAAAAGCCGCCATCTATGCCTACAAGCGAAACCAGTCGCTGCTGTTTTTCGAGCCCAAAACGCTCGTCAGGAGAGTGATGGGGCTTCCGCTCGACTGGGTGCTGAAGCGCCTGGGCATCCACCCTTCGTCGCTGCGCTACCTGAGGGGCTGGGGAGGCAAGGGTGGACTGATCAAAAAGATCCGAAAAGACACCGGCTTGGGTTAGTTTTTCCAGCGCAGCCGAGACGTACCGCCCTATTTTTTTCGCACTTTCGCTGAAAATCCAGGCCACCATGAAAGCGCTCCTCACCGTTGGACTACTCGTCCTCTCCAACACCTTTATGACTTTGGCCTGGTACGGCCACCTGAAGTTTGCCGAGTGGAAATGGTTTGGCAAACTGGGACTGGTCTCGGTCATCCTGATCAGCTGGGGAATTGCGCTCTTCGAGTACTGCTTTCAGGTTCCCGCCAACAAGATCGGTTTTGCCGGCAATGGAGGCCCCTTCACGCTCGTGCAGCTCAAAGTCTTGCAGGAGGTCATCACGCTGATCGTGTTTATGGCTTTTACGCTGATCGCTTTCAAAAATGAGACCCTGCGCTGGAACCATGCCCTGGGGGCGGTATTCTTGGTACTCGCGGTCTATTTTATTTTCAAAAAATAGGCTTCTCTAGAGATAGGCTAGGTATCAGCTGCATTTTTTGGGCAACCAACCTGAAAATACTGGTTTCCAGCTAGATTGATCGGTGAAAATGCCTAAATTCCGAAAACCGATTCCAATGAGATCGTTTCCCTATCCTTTGGCAGCATTTTTTTGGGTTTTTGCCTGTACTCCAAAGTCCGAGTCCATCCCGGAAAAAAGCTGTCTGATCGCTTACAACACCTTTGAGCCGGATTCCCTTGCGGAGGACAATTGGGAAATCAGGATCATGGGCCAAGACTCCAGCAGCTCCTCCACCAACCTGACCAAGCATCCCGATGTCGCCTGGACCTACCTCGCCCATAAGGACAAGATCTACTTCATCAGCGACCGGGACACTGCCTACCGCAATTTTTTCCTCTATGAAATGGACGGAGACGGCTCCGGCGTAAGAAAGCTCAGCGGGCTCCGGCTGGAGGACAGCTGGATGGACCTAGACCCCAATACCCAGGAGATGATCGTCTCGGCGCGCCCCGAGCCCAACGTCCGCCATCAGCTCTTTCTCATTGATCTACAGGACGGCAGCTTCAAGCCTTTGCTGGCCGACACGGCCTATCGCTACCAGGATCCTGTATTCTCTCCGGATGGCTCGCAGATAGCCTTTGTCAAAAGTCCGACAGCCAAGACCGAAGGTATCTTTCCCGATGTTTTCTTGGTCAATCGGGATGGCAGCGGCGAAAAGCGCCTGACCTATTTCCCGGCAGACGACCCCGCGGCGCTCAGCCACGGCTACAAGGCAGGTGCACTGAGATGGCATCCCACGGAAAACTTCATCTCTTACGCCAGCTCCCGTGGAGACCACACCTTCATATTCGCGGTGAATCCTGACGGCAGCGGAAACCGGCAGATCTCCCAGAGTGGAAAAGATGAAGTGTACCATGACTGGAGCCCCGACGGACGGTGGTTGGCCTTTGACCAGTACCAGGACACGGTGAGCCATCAGTACCATATCGTACTGATGGACTGGAAGAGCAAAGAGACGAGGATATTGACAGACACGCTGATCCGGACCCAGCTTGCACCGGTTTTCGTGGACAAAATCCAAGACTGATCATCGGTGGATTAGCGGTTTTCGATTTCATTTTTGACGAATCAATTTTTAAACAACCTTAATACTTTTACCATGAAAAAATTTGTAGCAGAGTTTGTCGGGACATTATGGCTGGTCCTGGGTGGATGCGGTAGCGCCGTTTTGGCGGCGGGTTTTCCAGAACTTGGGATCGGTTTTGTCGGGGTATCGCTGGCTTTTGGACTGACGGTAGTCACCATGGCCTATGGGATTGGCCACATATCGGGTTGCCATCTGAATCCCGCGGTGTCGGTGGGTTTGTGGATCGGAGGGAGATTTGAGACCAAAGAGCTACTTCCTTACATCGTCGCCCAGGTTTTGGGAGGAATCTGCGGAGCTGCTATCCTATATGTCATTGCGACGGGTAAGGCAGGCTTTGAACTTGGGGGATTTGCTTCCAACGGTTTTGCGGAGGCATCGCCAGGAGGCTACTCCATGACCGCGGCTTTCCTCACAGAGGTGGTCATGACCTTCATATTCTTGTTTGTGATCTTGGGCGCTACCCATCCCAAAGCCCCCGTGGGATTCGGCGGCTTGGCCATAGGACTTTGTCTGGTTTTGATCCACTTGATCAGCATCCCAGTGACCAATACTTCGGTAAACCCTGCACGAAGCACCTCCCAGGCGATTTTTGCCGGGGGAATTTACCTGCAACAGCTCTGGCTTTTCTGGATTGCCCCGATAATTGGCGCAATTTTGGCTGGGGTGGTTTACAAAAATCTCTCCCCTGCGGACTAGGGGAGGCTTTTTTGCAAACCAACACATCACAATACAAACTTATTTGTCCATGAAACTTTTAAAAGTTCTCTCCCTTGTCCTTTTCTTGGGACTTTTCGCCTCTTTGGAATCCCAAGCCCAGGAACTCGGTATCCGATTTGGCAACGTCAACGGCAACAACGTCGCAGTGGACGGGGTGTTTGCCTTGGGCGATTTCAGCAGGGTACACGCCGATGTCAGCTTTGGCAATGACGGAGTCGGCATTGACGCACTCTGGAACCCTATCTATGACGACATTTCCACCTCGGATTTCAAGTGGTACGCCGGCTTTGGCCCTTCACTCTTCCTGTCGGACAACTTCAAGTTTGGAGTCGCCGGGGAGATCGGTGCAGAATACCCCTTTGCGGACGTGCCCATCACGGTTGGTTTGGACTGGAGACCTTACTTTATCATTGTCGAAGACACCAGCTTTGATGCGGGAGGTTTTGGCCTCAACATTCGCTGGAGATTTCCCTGATTACTTACCACTGATGACCGGAGCGGGGAGACCCGCTCCTTTTTTTTGCGATGGAACTGATACTCGAAGGCGATTTTCTTTTGGAAAGGTTTCCCGGTAAGGGCGGGTGGACTTTTGTCCGCGTGCCGGTCACTTCCCTTTCCGGGGGAAAAGCTTTCGGCATGGTCAAGCTTGACGGTTCCATCGATGAGGTTGAGTTTGTCGGCAAACACCTCATGCCCATGAAGAAAGGCATACTTTTTCTCCCCGTCTCCAAGCCCATCCGCAGCCAAATCAAAAAAGAGGAGGGCGATGTGGTACGGCTGAGGCTCTTTCGCAAAGACATTCCCGACTCCATCCCGGCGGAGCTCATCGCTTGCCTGGAGGACGATCCCGGCACGCTGCCACTTTTCCAGCAGCTATCCGAGTCCGAGCAAAAGCACTGGATCGAGTTCATCTACAGCACCGACAGCGAGCAGACCAAAGCAGACCGCATCGTCAAGCTGCTCACCGAGCTCAAGCCTATCTCCTAAAATTCCACGATGATCCCCACCGTCGGCAGCACATTGCCTGCGGGATTTTCCAGCAGCTTCAGCAGGTAGCGGCTGGGGTCGCTGGGATCGATGAGGATGTTTCCCGCATCGTCCCGGATCGGCACCAGGACCGGCGGCTGCTCCGCCTGGAAGTTGTACAGGTTTTGGATGTCCACGTACCAGTTCAGATTCCAGCGTTGGAAGTAGTACTTTTTGTCAATCCGGATATCCAGCTGGTGAAAGGGAGACAGACGAACCGCATTGATCTGGGAGTAGTCCAGAATGCCGGCGTTTCTGAGATCCCAATTGGAGATCAGGCTAGACTCCTCCAGGTCGTAGGGCGTGTATGGCGTCCCGCCAAGGAACCTCCAGCGAGCACCGGCTTCCCAGTTTTTGCCGAAGCGCTTGCCTGCCGTCAGGCTCACGATGAAGCGGTTGTCCCAGGAGGAAGGGGCGTATCCCTCGGTGTTGGGATTGGTAAATTCACTTCTGACCAGCGTGAGTGAAGCGATGCCGTAAAAGTCGTTGAACAGGCGCTGCTGCGCCAAAAACTCCAGTCCATACGCCCGACCATCTGAATTTGACAGCACCGGCTCGTTGCCTATGGTGCCAAAGTCTGCGCCGAGATTGGCCAGGGAAATCCCATTGCGAACCGAGGAAGGGTAGTTTTGGTACTTTTTGTAAAAGGCCTCGAGGGTAAATCTCCGGTTTTTGTCGGGCAGCATCCACTCCAGGCCCGCGATGAGCTGGGAGTTGCGGATGAAGCGCACGTCGTTGTCCTGGTTTTCCAGCTCTCCGGCAGTATTTCGATAGCCCAGTACGGTGTAGGGAGGCTTCTGGTAGTAGATCCCCGCATTGGCAGTGGCAAATAGATTGGGCTTGAGCTGGTAGGAAAACGTAATGCGGGGACTGAGCTGGTTCAGGGGATTGGAGGCCGTCTCGCCAAAGTCTGCCCCGTCCATGCGAATGCCCCCACTCACCAAAAGCCGGTCGTCTAGCAGGTTTTTGCTGCCGGAGATAAAGGCTCCATATTGGTTGAAAAAGGCCGTGGACTCCACGTCGATCACCTCGCCGCTGGAGGCCAGCGTGGATCGGTCGTAGTTGCTGATGAAATAGCGGGAATATTGGTAATTGACGCCATACTTGACCGTAAAGCCGTTTCCAAAGATGCTGTTTTCGGCGCGGAATTTATTCTCCGACTCCTGGGAAGCGTAGTCAAACAGCAGGTTTTCCGCAGCGCTTTCGTCGTTGCCGGAGTACTTGTAGGACTGGTTGTTCAGCATGTTTCGGCTGAGGACAAACGTCCAAAAGCCGTTTTCCCGGAAGCGCTTCAGCTTGACACCCGTGGCGTAGTTCCATTGGTTTTGGACAGGAAGCACATCCAGGAGATAAAGTCTGTTCTCCAGCTCCTCCTCCGATTCCCCATCAGGAATCTCCTCGTTGAGCACAAACTTGTCGATCGCGCCCACGCCGATGAAGGTCAGCTCGGTCTTGTCGTTGAGCTTGGTCGTAGTCTTGAGCTGGAAGTCGTTGAAAGTCGGCAAAAACGGCAACTGGAGCAGCTTGAAGAGCCCTTGGAGGTAGGATCTTCTTGCCGAAAGCAGGTAGGTGGTCTTTTCGCCCAGCGGCCCTTCGTTGGACAGGGTCAGCTCGGAGGCGCCGAGCGTGAGCTGGGTAGCCATGCGATCCCTTCGCCCATCCTTCAGCTGAAACTCAAAAAACGAACTCATCGCGTCCATGCGGTCCGCCGGAAATCCTCCAGTCACCACCTCCACATCCTTGATGAGGTTTACATTCAGGATACCCACCGGGCCCCCGGAGGAACCCTGCGTGGCAAAGTGGTTGATCACGGGCACCTCGATCTCGTCCACGTAGAACTTGTTTTCGTTGGGTGCGCCGCCTCGGATGATGATGTCGTTTCGGAAGCTCGCCGTGGAAGCCACCCCTGGCAGGGACTGGATGACCTTGGAGATGTCCCGGTTGCCACCGGGATAGCGCTCGATCTCGTTGGTATTGAGCTTGCGTGCGGAGATCGGCGTCTCCTCCGAGCGGACAAACTCCGAACTCACCACGACCTCTCCCAGCTCCGATGCCTCCTCTTGCAGTGCAAAATCGAGCTGCACCGAGCGGGCCAGCGTGACCTGCACCTCATATTGGGTGACGGGTTTGAAGCCGACAAAGCTCGCGCGGACGTTGTACAGCCCCGGGGGGATGCCGGAGATTTCATAGTTGCCGTCCTCGTCAGAGATGCCGCCCAGCTCCGTGTCCAGGATCAGCACGTTGGCAAAGGGGACAGGCTCGTTGTTTACGGGGTTGAAAATTCTTCCTTTCAAGATGCCTTGTGCAAAAAGCTGAACGGGGAAGATGAAAAGTAGCAGGAGGGTAATTCTAAAGTTCACGGGGTTGGTGTTTTCCAGTAAAGCAATATTAGTCGAGGATTGTTTAGGAAGCTCGCCTTTTTTGATCCAAGACAGGGAAAAGTCGGTCCTATTTTTCCTTTAGCCGCCAAAGTCTCCACCAAGGCGTGCCCGGGGAGTCGTGGTGCTCGTAGTGGTATCCAAAAAAATAACAGCTGAAGAAGGCCCAAATGTGGTTTTTGCGCTGTGTGTGCGAATGATGTTTGTTTTCGATTTCTCCCTGATGCGGTAGGTAGGTGCCAAAGTAAAAGAGCTGAAAGGTGGACAGGACCGCCGGCAGCATCCAAAAAAGAATGAGGTTTTCCACCGGAAAAAACAGCTTCAGGATATTGAATGCCACCGCCATCAGCAAAATCTGCAACCAGGTCACATACTGGCGGATGAAGCTCAGGTACCAAATCCAAAACTTTCCCGAAAGGTGATAGTCCGGATCCTCCTCCGTAGCGACGTGCCGATGATGGGCATGATGCCGGGGAAAAAGCCTCCAGTAGAAATTGAATGAGAAGAGGATTGCCGCCACCCAGCCGGTGAGATGGTTGAGTGTCTTATTGGCCGAAACGCCTCCGTGCATTGCGTCGTGTGCCGTGATAAAGAGGCCGGTGTACAAGTGCATCTGTACCAGCACCGCCAAATACACCAGTGGATTAGTCCAAGAAATCGGATAGCTGAGCAGAAAAGCAAGTGACAAAACCCATAGCAAAATGATCGACCAGCCGATCAGGAGACCCTTGGGATCGGAGGCGGAGGTACTATGGGTAGATGCACTTTGCATGGGGCTCAAAAGGTCAAAATCCGCTCGCGCACCTGCTCCATCAGCCACATGGGCGTGGAGGTGGCGCCGCAGATTCCCACGGACTCGTTTTGGCCAAACCAGTCCTGCTCGACCTGCTCAGGATTGGATACGAAAAACGTATGGGGATTGCTCTCGGTGCAGGCTTTGAAGAGCACCTTGCCATTGGAGGATTTGGATCCCGCTACGAACACGACCTTGTCAAACTTTCTGGCGAAGTCCCTCAGCTCCTTGTCCCGGTTGGACACTTGGCGGCAGATGGTATCGTTGGTGCTCACCGTGATGCCCGCCTCGCTGAGCGTCTGGTTGATTTCATAAAATTTGTCCGTGCTCTTCGTAGTCTGGCTGTACAGCGTCAAGTTTTTGGGCAATTTGGAAAGCTCCAACTCCGAAATATCCTGAAACACCACCGCCTGGTTGTTGGTCTGGCCGAGCAGACCGACGACTTCCGCATGGCCGTGTTTGCCATAGATGTAGATGGGTTCGCCTTTGTCAAAGGAGTTTTTGATGCGGTTTTGCAGCTTCAGCACTACAGGGCAGCTCGCATCGATCAGCGTGAGATTGTTGCGCAGTGCGAGCTCATAGGTAGCGGGCGGCTCGCCATGGGCACGGATCAGGACTTTTTCGTCCCGAAGCCCATACAGGTCTCCATGGTCGATGATCTTCAGTCCCTTTCGGCTGAGTCGGGCCACTTCTTCGTCGTTGTGCACGATGTCGCCCAGGCAATAGAGATAGCCCTGCTCGTCGAGGATCTCTTCGGCCATCTCGACTGCATAGACTACTCCAAAGCAGAATCCCGAATGCGTGTCTATTTGTACCTGGAGATCTTTCATATCTTATAAACTCCCGAGTTTGGCAATTGTTTTTTGGCTTCGAATCTTTTCGAACAGGCTGATATTCAGCAGAAAGAGCGACATGGAGTAGATGGTATCCTCCACGGGGACAGTCCAAATCCGGATGCCCAGATTCTCCGCATCGTTGTAGATCACTACTGGCTCCTCGGTCAATCCCCCAGTGAGGATGCCATTGCAGAGGAGAAAAGGCATGAGATGGACCGCATAGGCAAACAGAAAGCGCCCAAGGTATCGGTCACCAAAGACCAGAAAGTGGATCAACAGGACGGCTGCGCCAAAAAGAAAATTGACCGAGGTGTAGAGCTTGTCCAGATGAAGGAATCCAAAACCCAAGAGGACAGGCACCATGACATAGACCAAGGGCTTGGCCAATGGTTGCAGGAAATCCTTTGGGAAAAAATAGATGAGCACCTCGTAGATGAAAACGCAGGCAAATGGAATCACGAAAAAGAACAGGACTTCCTCCAGCGGAAGGCCAAAGATGAAAATGCCCAAGACATATCGGGGGTTAAACTCCCACACGCCCACTTCGGTAAACCACCAGTCCCATACCAAAAACACCAGCGCCGACACCAGCAGAGCCGGAAACAACGCATACCACTGGGAAGAGTAACGGATCCGATGCTCAAAAGACTGCGCCAGGGGATAGGAAATGGCAAACAGCAACAAACCTGCATACAGGTAGTTTTCCATCAGAGCATGCCGAGTTTGGTCTCAAAATAGGTTCCCAGCAGCAGGGAAAGCTTTTGGGAATTGGGGATGCGGACGCGCTTTTCGGTAATCGTCTCGGCGGGCATGCCCTTGATTTTCTCAAACAGCTTTTGATAATAAAGGTATGCGATGCGCACGCCCAGCTTGGCCCCGGAGGGCAGCTGCTCTATGCCGATGAGCGAGGCAGCAAAATCCCGACGGATATCCTCTTCGATCTCGGCTTTCATCGCGTTGTCAAAGATCCGGTAGTCCACACCGGGAAAATATACCCGACCACGCTCTTCGTAGTCACTCTTGATGTCGCGTAGGAAGTTGACTTTTTGGAAAGCCGATCCCAGCTTGCAAGCAGGCACCCGCAGACGCTCGTATTGCTCCTCATCCCCTTCGCAGAAGACCTTCAGGCACATCAGACCCACCACTTCGGCTGAGCCATAGATGTACTCGTTGTACTTTGAGTCGTCGTAGATCTGGAAGTCCAGGTCCATTTCCATGCTATGGAGAAAAGCATCGATCAGACCAAGGTCTATCTGGTACTGGTTTACGATGAGCTGAAAGGCGTGGAGTACCGGATTGAGCGATACCCCACTCTCTATGGCATGGTAAGTGTCAGTTTTAAACCGGGCCAAGAGTTCTTTCTTGTTTTTGTCGTGAAACGTATCGACAATCTCGTCCGCATACCTCACAAAGCCATAGATGGCGTAGATCGGCATGTGGAACTTCCGGTCCATGGTCTTGATGCCAAGCGTGAAGCTGGTGCTGTACCGATGGGTGATCAAGCGGGCGCACTCAAGGGAAGTCTGGTCAAAAAGCGCTACAGAGTCCATAGTTTCAATATACTTAATTATCTATAAATGATGATCCTTGACTACCTCCCGGGCGACCACCTCTCCTGATATGAGTGAGGGAGGTACTCCAGGCCCCGGCACGGTCAGCTGTCCAGTGTAATACAAATTTTTAAGCCTTTTGTTTTTCAGGCTGGGCTTCAGCAGGGCTGTCTGCCTCAACGTATTCGCCAATCCGTATGCATTGCCCTTGTAGGCATGGTAGTCGGCCTGGAAATCGCTGTGGGCATAGGATCTCTTGAAAATCACGTGCGATCTCACCTCCTGACCGGTGATGCGCTCCAGTCTATCGAGGATGAGGTGGTAGTATTTTTCGCGCAGCTCCTCCGAATCTTCCAAGCCCGGAGCCAAGGGAATGAGGAGAAAGAGGTTTTCCATTCCGTCGGGCGCGACCGTCGGGTCGGTGACAGAGGGGACAGAAGCATAGAAAAGCGGGCGCTCCGGCCATCTCGGGTGGGTATAGATCGCATCCGCATGCGGCCCCAGCGGCTCGTCAAAAAACAGGTTGTGATGGCGGAGGCCTGTCAGCCTCTTGTCCACTCCCAGATAGAAAAGCAAGCAAGACGGGGCCAAGACGCGCTTGTCCCAATTCTCCTCGGAGTAGTTGCTGTAGTTTGGGTTCAGCAGCTGTCGGTCCACATGGTGGTAGTCTGCTCCGGCTATGACCACATCGGCGGCTATCCGCTCTCCACTCACCAGACGCAGCTGCTTGACCTTCCCGTCGGCTACTTCGATTTCCTCCACTTCGGCGGAATAGCGCATCTTCACGCCTTTTTCCTCTGCCAAGCTGACCATCGCACGGATGATCTCGTGCATGCCTTTTTTGGGATACCAAGTGCCCAAAGCGATGTCGGCATAGTTCATCAGACTGTACAGGGCGGGGATATTTTCGGCGGTTTCGCCGAGAAAGAGCACCGGGAATTCCATCAGGCGGATGATTTTCTCGTTGGAAAAAAACTTCCGCACATGCTTGGCCATGGACTGGAAGATGTCCAGCCGCAGGACGTCGAGCAGGAGGCCGGGAGAGGCAAACTCCAGAATGGATCGGCTGGGTCTTTGCACCAAATCGTGGATTCCGACTTGGTATTTGTATCTGGCTTGGGCTAGAAAGCTATCCAGCTGGTCTCCTGCCCCGGGCTCCAGCTTTTCCAGCATCGCCTTGAACTGGCCCAGGTCGGCCGGAATATCCAGGGTATCCTTTTCTCCGAAAACCACGGCGTAGGAAGGATCCAGGCGGATGAGGTCGTAGTAGTCGGAGACTTTCTTGCCAAAGGCGGCAAAATACCGCTCAAAGACGTCTGGCATCCAATACCAGCTGGGCCCCATGTCGAAGGTAAATCCTTCCGCCTCAAATTTTCGGGCTCTTCCGCCAGGGGAATCGTTTTTTTCCAGCAAGGTGACGCTACACCCTCCGCTGTGGGCGAGGTGTGTAGCTGCTGAGAGCCCGGCAAAGCCAGACCCGATCACCACCACGTGTTTCTGGGGCATTGGATCAGTTTTTATGCATATACACCTCGAGGGACTCCTTGAGCTGCTTACGGGCAATATGGATTCTATTTTTTACAGTTCCTATGGGGATTTGGAGCTCCTCGGCGATCTCGTGATACTTAAAACCCCTGAAAAACATCTCAAAAGGAACCTTGTGCGAATCGTCCAGCCTATCGATGGCAATGCGGATATCTCGCAGCGCAAAGGAACCGAAGGCGCCGTTTTCTATGGTCTCCTTTCCCGAGTTGAGGTAGAAGTGGTTTTCGGTGGTGTCCACGAAAGTCCCTCTCCGAGCCGCCCGTTGGTAGTTGGTGATGAAGGTATTCCGCATGATTGTGTAGAGCCAGGCTTTGAGGTTGGTGCCTTCGGCAAACTTCTCCTTGTTGGAAAAAGCCTTCAGGATGGTGTCCTGCAGCAGGTCCTTGGCGTCGTCTACGTCCTTGGTCAATCGCAAGGCAAAGGGCTTCAGAGAGCCCGATGCCTTGTCAAGTGAGTAGCTAAATTCTAAAGTGGTCATTGTGGCATTGTTTTGTTTAACGAAATGTAGTAAACGTTAAACAAAAAGACAAACTTTTCCGGAAAAAATGGATTGGACTGGCGGGATTCCAAGCAGCTTGTTTCCTTGACTATCAATACTTTCGGGTGGAAAAAAGCGTGATTTTATGCCCTGAAAGCTTCCAGAGGCACTTTTCTGACCTTCTCGAAGCTTTGATTCCAAGAGGGATGTATCCCAAAAAAAATTTCTCCGCCTTTCAGAAATAGCTGGGATACCGGACGAGAGGGGTCCAAACCAAAACTCCGGAGCTCCAAATCAGAATCGTCCTCCACCGCCCATTTCGGTCCACGCATGCACCAGAAGATCCGCCCGTTGTTTATCCTACTCAATCCACCCCATACCGACAATGTGCTGATCAGGCTGCAGTCAGGCGTGGAATCGGCTACGATAGAACGGTTGGAAAATCTCTTCCAAAAGCACAATCCAGACATCCCTTTTGAGATTGACTTCGTCGACGATGCGTATGAGTCGCTCTACACCGCCGAGCTGAAAGTGGCGCTCCTGTCCAAGTACTTCGCAGCCGTGGCGATCTTCATTTCTTGCTTGGGACTGATCGGGATGGCCGCATTCACTGCGGAGCGGAGGACGAAGGAAATCGGAATCCGGAAGACACTTGGCGCGAGTGCGTTCCATGTCGTCAGGCTGCTCTCGGCTGACTTCACGCTGATTGTGGTGCTGGCCATCGTGCTGTCCATACCCCTGGGGTATTGGTTTACCGAGGCGTGGCTGGAAGGATTTGCCTATCACGTCCTGTTGGAATGGTGGTTCTATGTGGGAATTGGGATCGCGGTATTGGCCGTCGCCCTAGGTACGATCGGCACCCAGACGATCAAGGCTGCGCTTACCGACCCCGTAAAAAGCCTAAAAAACGACTGATACCGGATTACTTTTCCTGCATCACCGGGCTGATCTCTCCGAGGATCTCCTTGAAGTCCCCGAAATCCTTCATCAGGCGGACATTGGAGGGAATGGTCAGCCCCTTGTCGATGACCTGGTATCCGGAGGTAAGGATCTGTGCCTCGGGAAACTGCTTCGAAAGGGAATCGAGGTAGGCTTGCGCCTCGTCATTGGCGGGCTGGGAGGTCAGTACAGTCAGCAGATAATCGGGCTGATGCAGCCTATACACCGAAAGCAGGTCTCCAAAAGGGGTGCTTTGACCCAAGTAGATGACCCTGTGTCCGTTGACCTTGATCAGGTAGCTGGAAAAAAGCAGTGAAATCTCGTGCAGCTCGCCCTCTGGGAGAAAGAGCAAAAACTTCTTTCCTCCGTGGGACCAATTGACACAGTCAATGGCGACAATCAGCTTTTGGCGGACCAGATTGGAAATGAAGTGCTCCTGCGCCGGCGTGATCGCGCCTGTCTGCCACAGGATTCCGATCTTGGCCATGAAGGGATAGATGACATCAAACATCGTCTGCTCAAACCCAAGCTTTTGGATGCTCGTGGAGAGGAACCTTTCGAAGCCCTCCTCATCCATGTCTATCATGCAAAAGGTCAAGCCATGGATCATGTCATGCTGGGCCATGGAGGCCTCGGCCATATCCAGCACCACCGTGCGTATCTCCTCGCGCGACATAGCCACGATCTTGCTGATCTTAAAGCCGTTTTCGTTGAGAAAGGCCACATTCAAAATCAGCTTCAAGTCCCCATCGTCGTAATACCGGATATTGGTCTCAGTCCGCTTTGGATTGAGCAGATTGTAGCGCTGCTCCCATATCCGCAGGGTATGGGCCTTGATGCCTGACAGCTGTTCCAGATCCTTGATCGAATAGTTGCTCACTCCTCGTCTCTTTTAAAGTATTTCCTGGGGACCAAAAACAGTCCAAACGAAACCGCATCGTCCTTTTGGTTGCTGCGGTGATGTGCCTGATGGGCTTTGAAAATCCCCCGCATGAAGGGATTCCGCGGTTTTCCAAACCACTTCAGACGCCGATGAACCCAGACATCATGAAGGACAAAATACAATAGTCCGTACACGCTGATCCCGATTCCGATCCAAAACCTATAGTCCAGAGCCTCTACCCCCAAAAGGATGAGCACTACCGCTACGCTCCCAAAAAGCAGGGAAAACAGGTCATTCAGCTCAAAGAAAGACTTCGAGGGCTGATGGTGCGTCTTGTGGATCATCCACAGTGGCCCATGCATGAGGTACTTGTGTATCCACCAGCCCGCAAGTTCCATTGCGGCAAATCCTATCGCTATGAACAGTATCGCGTTGACCATTATCGAAACAACCAGAATCCCGGCGATTTGTTAGAAGTCCCATCGAGAATTGTTTCCCGGATGCGTCCTGGAGGGTTGGGCTCCCGCCCACAAGCCGAAATGGATCCGGAGATCAGACCTCCAGCGTGAAATTCAATATCGTAAAGAAAAGAATCATCGCCATCAGCAGCCACACCGCCAGCGGGTTGGATTTCTCAAAATTCGCCTTGCGGTAGATCAGGTGGATCAGAAACGACACCCCAAACCAGCCCGCGTAGTTGCCCGGAGGGATGATGTCAAACTTCCACACCCAGAAGTCCAAGGCCACGGCCACGGGCTCGATGATGTAGTCCAGGGAGGTCATGGCCAAAGCGCCCAGGAATGCCGCATAGTAGTCATTCGGGATTTTGTGGAAAACGGTACCCGTGAGGTAGCTGAGGACAAACCAGTTGACTCCGATGACGATGGGCACCTCCCAAAGCTTTGGCCCCAGTGTCTGCCCATACACATAGTCTCCGTAGAGGTAGCCCGTATGGATGCCGACCAGCTCGGAGCCAAATCCCAGCCAGAATGCCGCCGCGGCATAGATGGGGAAGGCGTCGTTCCATCCCTTGTGGTAAAACAGCACCAGAAACAGCGTCGCCAACAGCTGCGCCGGCGTGAGGCTCAGAAACAGCTCCCTGTACTCCGGGAGACTCAAGCCCACCACTCCGACGAGGTAGAGCGCAACCACTACGATTTTGCCGATCAACAATCTGGAAACTCGGGGTTCCCCCCGCGATGGGACATATTTGTGCATAATGGGATCGAAAGCCAAAGTTTCGTCTAGGGATGCTTAACTTTGGGTGCCGGTTTTTGTTGGCAACAAAAGTAACCAAAACCCCTTTTCTCCCTTATGATTCTGTACAATATCACCATAAACGTCACCCCCGACATCGAAGAGGACTTTATTTCCTGGATGAGGGACACGCACATTCCCGAGGTCCTCAGCACCGGCATCTTCTCCGAGCACAAGTTTTTCCGCCTCCTCCATGAGTCCGAAGACGGATCTACCAACTACTGCATCCAGTATTTCACCAACAGCATGGAGCAGATGATGGAGTATGAGAAGAAGCATGCCGCGCTGCTGAGAGCGAAGACCCAGGAAAGATATCGGGACAAGGCCGTGGCCTTCCGAACCCTCTTGGAGTCGATTTGACATTCACCGGGAGCTGCGGGGATGCGGCTCCCTATCCTTTTTTGCGCTCCCAAACAGCCCCTCTTCTCCGAGGCCCAAGTTTTTTTACGCTAGGCCAACTGAGCAAAATCAAGCCCTTTTTCGAAATATACCAACTCATCTTACCCGGTTTGGCCCCCTGATTCAGTTGTAACTTCCTGTTTTTTTCCTATTTTTCACAAAGGCAGTGTCGCCAAGACTTGCCTTTCGTTGTTCAGGACCACGAGGCCGTTGCTTCACTTTGTCAAAGCCTAAGCTCCCGGAGCCTGAAACAAGTACGATTACCGTTAGTTCCGGCCCCTTGCTGCAATTCTGTCGCCGACTATCCCGCCGGAAGCTTTGTTTTAGCCCAGTTCCGATTAACGCAACGCTCCATGAAATCCCTTTTCCTGTCTTCCCTGGTTCTTTTTGTCTGCATGGCACCAGTCCAGGCTCAGTCCCTTGACCAAGTCAGGGCAAAAACCCTCACTTTTCTCCAGTCTCTAGAGGAAGAGCAACAAAGTCAAATTCACCTAGCCATGGACGACAGCTCTCGGACGGAATGGACCAACTTGCCTTTGGGCCTGGCTCCTCGGGTCGGAGTGAGGTACGGCGATCTTTCGGAGAAAAGCAAAATCGCCTTTCACCAAGTCTTGAGTGCCCTGCTCAGCTCCCAGGGCTATTTGAAGACCTTTGCCATCATGCAGGTGGACGACATACTCCATGAGCTCTTTGAGATCCAATTCCAGCGGGGACAGATCAATGAAAACTCCATCAAAATGATCCGAGGCCTCAATTGGGACTATGGAAACTACTATATCGCGCTTGCCGGAAATCCCGAGGGCGAATGGGGATTGAAATTTGAAGGTCACCACATCTCGATAAACTTGACCGGCGCAGGAGATGAATTCACCATGACTCCCTTTTTCCTGGGCTCGGATCCTGCCGTGGTAGAGGATACCCAATATGCCGGACTACGCCCTTTGAGCAAAGAGGAAGACTACGGCTTTTGGCTGATCCACGCGCTAGACGAAGGACAAAAGGCGAAGGCAACTTTGGAGGGAAAAGTCCCTGGGGACATTATCACCAGCCCAGAGCGTCCGCAATGGCTGGAAGAATTCCAGGGCATCAAAGGCGCCGAACTCGACGAGGGCCAACAGAAAATCCTCCACTACCTGATCGAAGAATACATCGGCAATCTACATCCCTCCAAAGCGGAGGAATATCTGGCCAAGCTTCACGCAAGGGGGATGGGTGAGGTTTATTTTGCGTGGATTGGGAGCTATGAACCGATGAAGCCCCACTACTATGTCATTCACTCTCCCGATTTTCTGATCGAATACGACAATGTCGGGTTCTTGGACAACGCCAACCATATCCACACGATTTGGAGGGAAAAAGGAAACAATTTCGGTGAGGACATTTTGAAAAAGCACCGCATGGAGCATAGCCACAATTAACCCACGCGAACTCCGATACCTGCCACCGATACCGTTTTTATGCTTGCAGAAAGCAATCTCACAACTTTAAATTCTTACAGAAGGGCCCGAATAACCTCACTATCAAATTTTAAGCTCCTTTTTAATCCATAGAATCAACCCTTCCAATTCATGAAATTTACCAACTACCTTCTTGCTTTCCTTTTAATCAGCATTGGGTTTCAAAATCCGTCTTTTAGCCAAACCTACGGTAAAAACGGAATGGTCGTCTCGGATCACTATTTGGCATCCGAGGTCGGTGTGGAGATTTTGAAAAAAGGTGGTAATGCTGTCGACGCGACGGTAGCGACGGCCTTTGCCCTGGCGGTCACGCATCCCGAAGCCGGCAATATCGGCGGGGGCGGCTTCATCGTGTTGATGAAATCGGACGGGGAGGTCACCACCTTTGATTTCCGGGAAAAAGCTCCCTTGGGAGCGAGTCCAAGCATGTTTTTGGATGAAAACGGAAAAATCAAGGACAACTCCAATCACTCAGGACTACTGTCTGTAGGAGTCCCTGGCACCGTGGCGGGACTATACCAAGCCCACCAAAAATACGGGAAGCTTCCTTGGAAAGACTTGGTCAATCCGGCCATCAAACTGGCAAAAAAAGGCTTCCCAATGTCTTGGGGACTCTATCGCGCCGCAACTCGACTGGCTGGCGGAAACGAGTCTTGGGACATCATGAGAGACTATTTCAGGGGGGCTGACGGAGAAATCGTCGCACCGGGAGAGCTCTGGAAACAGGCAGCCCTTGCAAAGACATTGCAAGAAATCCGGGATCATGGCCGGGATGGATTTTACAAAGGAAAAGTCGCCGAGGAAATCGAGTCCTACATGAAAGCCAATGGGGGCATTATCACCAAAGCCGACTTGGAGAGGTATGAGGCGGTGGAGCGAAGGCCTGTCAAATCCACTTTCAATGATTTTGAGATTTTCTCCATGCCTCCACCCAGCTCCGGGGGAGTAGCGCTGATCGAGATGATGAATCTGATGGAGGCCGCGGATATTTCGAAAGTAGAATTCAACTCCACCGCCTACGTGCATTTGGTAGCCGAGGCGATGCGAAGAGCTTTTGCCGATCGGGCGGAGTTTTTGGGAGATCCTGACTTCAACCCCGAAATGCCCGTGGATAAACTGATTTCCAAAGAATTTGCGAAAGCGCGATTCAAAACTCTGGATTTGACCAAAGCTTCCAAAAGTGACTCTTCCCGCTACGGACAGCTTTATGGAGGAGACCATACCACGCATTTTTCTGTGGTTGACAAGGATGGCAATGCCATCTCCATGACCTACACGCTGGAAAATTCCTATGGAGTGAAAATGGGCTCTTCCAAACTGGGCTTCATTTTCAACAATGAAATGGGCGACTTTAACCCGATTCCCGGAGTCACCACTTCCACGGGTTTGATCGGCTCTGATCCCAACTTGGTCGCTCCGGAAAAACGCATGCTTTCCAGCATGACTCCCACCATCGTAGCCAAAGATGGCAAGCCCTATCTGGTCATCGGAAGCCCTGGAGGCAGAACCATCATCAACACGGTTTTCCAGACGGTACTCAATGTATTGGTCTATGACATGCGTATCGACCGGGCGATCGAGGCGATGAAAATCCACCACCAATGGCTCCCGGATCAAATCACCTACGAAAGGAATCTTTTGTCCCCCGATACCAGGAAAGCCCTGGAACAAATGGGCCATACCTTGAGGCCGACTACCAACCTGGGTGTCCTGATGGGAATCACCTATGACGCTGCTTTGGGAGTCTATGTAGGAGCGGCAGATTCCTCGAGCGAAGACGGAGCTGCGAGAGCATATTAATTCAGTAATCAGTGTACTGCCTCAGTGTTCAATACAAACCGGGGTGAGGACCACTTGAAGCCCTCCTTGACATGGGAAAACGAGTTTTGTCCTAAAATCATAAACAAATACCTGTAGGAAATGAAAGTCAGTTAAAAATGGAAATCGGCATTTGGAGCCTTTTTGCCAACATTGCCAAACCTATCTTCTTTGCTGGAATCTTTTTGTCTTGCCCGCCAACATCGCGGAAATCATGGACTCCTCGGGCATCAGGCTGTTTCTCGCGTCTAATCTCACCGGATTGATGCAGCTCCTTAAAAAACCAGGCCTGGCATTTCATGGGATGCCTCCGTGATTTACGGAAGCTTCGATTGCTTAAAAATTCGAAAAAGGCCTTGCCATCCACACTTGATTCTTTTCTCCTTGTGTCATCTGGGTTACAGCAAGTTCTGAGAATGCATATTGGTATCCACACCGCGGGTATCAGGAGAGAAGAAAAATCTCTTTACCGATATTTTTCTAAAAATTGAAATTAAATACAGAATAGTTAAATTTTTTAGTGGATAAGTCTTGTTTCTCGGGCTACCACACACCGAAAAGCCCGAATAAACTGCTGGTTTATAGTGTTTTAATAAACTTTTTTCGAAGCGTTAGATGCGTTTTGCATGATTTACTTTGTATTTTAACACTACATATTTGCGCTTTCTATTTTTTGATGGCTTGACCAGCCGCCTTTTTCAGTTCAGATTAAATAGACTCTTCAACCTAAGGTTTTGTTATGCAAAAAGTACTTACACGCTACTGGGGACTGCTGGTGCTTGTCCTGTTGACTGCATCGAATTTTTCGCAAGCCCAAAATGCCAAACTAGAACAAGGGCAAAACGGCGGAGTGGGCAAAACTCCTACAAACCCCGTCGCCTGGAGCAAGGGCAATTCCAACTCGGCCAACAGCCATTTTTTTGAGGGGCAGTCCATCCCGTATCGCGTCACGATCTCCAAGCTCCAGACCGGAAGCCACACCCTCGAAATAGAGTGGGACACCCAAAAAGACGGCAAGAACGCAATCGACTACATCACAAGTTTTGACAGAATCTGCGAGACAGTAACTCCCGCTGCCGGCAGCCCAAATTTCGGTCTGATCCCTGCACCAAGCGGAAATCCCCAACCCTCTGCCAGTTTCGGTCAACTTCCTGCCGCAGAGCGGAAAATCGCAATCTATGGAGGCACGATAGACAAGATCCAATATGTATTTCAGGGAAATTCTTCGGCAAAAAACTCCGCCACACGACTCAGCATTTCCTTCACCGCTATCGGCAGCAAGGGCGGCAACAACACTGTGGTGATCGCCTGGGGGGGCCACATAGCCAACGCACAGGACTGGGGCGAAGGCAACTCGGCCTCGCATATCAACGGATCTCCCTACCACACCCGTCTGGTGTCCCTGGACGGAAAGTCCTTGGGAAGCCAAAGCACTTCTGTGCAGGCTGCCTCTGAGGTGATAGACGAAAACCTAGGCTGCCACATCGATGGTGATGCCGATGTGTGTGCGGGTTCGTCCACTATTTATACTGCCCCCCTAGGTGCGCTCTCTTATATCTGGACCGTGACGGAAGGGGGAAAAATCACTTCGGGTCAGGGAACACATTCGATCACGGTAGTGTGGACCGCTGCCGGAAAGGTTTCTCTGAAGACAGAAAACGGGAACTCCTGTAGCCCAAGCGAGTGTAGCCTAGACGTCACACTCTACTCGGCACCCAGCCTCTACGTAGTCGATGCGGTCCTGTGCAGCCGCGAAAACGGGGGCACCACCGCCATCGCCAACCTCTTTGACTTTGCCTCCACGGATAGCGGGGAGCTGGTTTTTGTCCGAAACGGCCAAACAATCACCACTCCGGAATCCATCCTCGTCACCAACGGCGACCAAATAGAAGTCTCCACCACGGGAACCTGTGCCACTACGCAGACGATGAAGGTGACGGTCAACGATCGGCAGATTTTTGGCATTTGTGCACAGGGCAAAGTGTATGACCTCATCGGGTCTGAGCTGCTCGCCTTGCAGGAAATCTTCAGCCGCGGTCAGACGGTCGAATCCAACGAAATCTTCTACATCGATGGGGACGAGGTGCTCATTGAAGTGGTTTACATGAAGGACAGGTTTGCCGAAGCCAAAGCCATTTTGGAAAATCTGGGATTCGTGACTCCCAATGAGGAAGAGCTTAAGCAAGACCCCAATTCACTGATTATCGCGGGTTTTTTCCCCATCGAGAGACTAACGGAGCTAAACCTCTATCCAGAAGTCCTGAACCACGTTAGGCCAGCAATTCCTCCAGTTGCCAACAAGGGCGCTACGACTTCCCAAGGGGATCGGGTGATGCGGTCAAACTTGGTGAGGGCGGGATACTCCCACTTCGAAGGGGATCAGCCCATCGACGGGACCGGAATCAAGATCGGAGTACTTTCCGACAGCTATGCCCGACGGTCAGACTCAGGGGTCAACACCCTGGAAGCGGATATAGCCAATGGCGACTTGCCCGCGAGTACCTACTTTTTGAGGGATCTCCCGAGCCGGTTTGGCACAGGCACGGATGAAGGCCGCGCGATGATGCAGATCCTGCACGATGTCGCTCCCGGGGCCGAGCTTGCCTTCCGCACAGGCATCGTCACAGCGGGGGATTTCGCCCAAGGAATCCGTGACCTGGCTGCGGCGGGAAGCGACATCTTGGTAGATGACATCACCTACGTGACCGAACCCTCATTCAGCGACGGAAAAGTAGCCAAGGCAATCAACGAGGTCACCGAAAACGGCGTGGCGTACTTCACATCAGCGGGGAACTTTGGCAGCAAGTCCTTTGAGGGCACATTCACTCCAACTGTCGATCCGGCAATCGAGCTTCCCCTGAATCAAGGCGCATGGGACGGACTCGGCCGCGTGCATCGATTTGCCAATGGCAACACCACCCAGTCCATCCGGGTCTTCCCCGGTCAAAACGGCCCCGCGGTGTACATGATCGCGCTCCAGTGGGATGACCCGCTTTACTCTGTTGATCAGGTAGGCAGCCTGTATGACTTGGATATTTACCTGAAAGATTTTGGCGTGCCACTGTTTGGGTTCAATCGCGACAACGCCAATGGAGACCCCCTGGAGATTCTTTCGTTCACCGTCACCGAGGAGACGACCATCGAGCTTGTCATCGCCAGGGAATGCGAAACGTGTACCGATCTGGACAGCAATACGGGCATCAATTTCAAATACGTGGTATTCCGAGGTGAGCTAGATCCGGGCGACCAAAACGGCATCAACGCCTCCACCATCGTAGGACACGCCAATTCGGATGGGGCCATGACGGTGGGAGCGGTGCTGTATGCCAACACTTCCGTTTTTGGCTTTGATCCGGCCTTGGTACCAAGCGGAACGGAACCATTTACCGTGGCCTCATTTTCGTCAAGAGGCGGAACGCAGACCAACGGCGAGATCAGGGCCAAGCCGGACTTTACCGCTCCAAATGGCGCAAACACCACCGTGAGCTTTGGCGCGCCAAACTTGGAAGGGGACGATTTCCCGAACTTCTATGGCACCTCCGCCGCCGCTCCCCACGCGGCGGCCGTGGCAGCTCTGATCAAGCAGGCCCGCATCAAATACTACCCCGAATCCAATCCCGATGGCTGGCTGGGAGGAATCGGCGCGAGCTTGCCGGAAGACATCCGCAGGACGCTCAAAACTACCGCGCAGGACATGCACGAGCCAGGCGAGGACTTCAAATCCGGAGCTGGTCTCATCCGGGCGGATCGTGCTTTGCTTTCCCTCGCCACGCCCAATCCTGACAATATCGAATTGGTGTACGACGAGGAAGTGAACCCTGGAGAGGCCGATTTCAGGCTGGTCATCAGGGGAACGAATCTCTATGAGGGCTCAAATGTCTACCTGAGGGAAGAGCAACTGAACGCCATCTATGGGATAGATGAACTGGGATTTGGCTATCTGGAAGTGACCGTGCCGCCTTTCGAGGGAAATCCCGGCATCACTGTAGTCAACAACTCGATCTCCGACAGTGGCCAGGATGGAGGCGCCGCAGGGCCCGTACACTTCTTTGACGTGGTCAAGAGAACCATTGCCATCAGAGCTGACGATGTGTTCAAGAAATACGCCCAGGTCATCGAGCCTTTCACCGCGAGGGTATTGGAGAGAATCGACAACAGCTGGGTCGCCAGCGGGCTCACGCTGGAGGATGTCGGCCTGACCTTGGATCCTGAAAGCCAAAATCCCGCGCTGAAGCGGCTTTCGCTGAACAGCACGATCCCAGGCGATTTGGCTGACGTGGGCACCTACATCATCACCGCTTCCCATCCTCAGACCACCTTTGCTTTCTCTGATTTTTTCAACTACATAGGACTGACCCAGGAGGATGAGAGCATCTACTATGACGGGACAAGCGATGTCTTTGGAAATTACGGCCCTGGTATCATCCGGGTGGAGGCATTGCCGATCACCATCAAGCCTCAAGACCTGAGCGGCCAAAATGCGGTGGAGTATGGAGAGTCCATCGGAGACGCGCTGGCGTTTGAAGTGACCATACCGGAGGAATTCGTCGAGCTGGAGGGAGTGGTGAAAATCGCCGACGTACAAGCGTTGAAAAACGGCATTCTAGCCCAATACATGCTTGACCTTCAGCTGGCCAAACGACCCGACGACACCAGCCTTCCTCTGGGAATCTTCAACGGGCGAACCATCATCAACAAGGACAATTTTATAAACAAAAGCTTCATGGTCAGTGCCCGCACGATGATCAATGCGAGAACAATGATCAACGGACGAACCATCATCAACGGACGGCCGATTGTCAATTCCGCCTTTGACGTGCCAGAAGCCTCGTTTCTCGACTACCTAAACGATCCAGAAAATCAGGAACTCAAAACAGTAAGCATCAATGGCAGGCCGATGATCAATGCAAGAACCATGATCAATGCGCGCACCATCGTCAACGGACGCATCATCATCAACGGGCGCACGATCATCAATGCCCGAACCCTGATCAATGGCCGCGTGATCATCAATTCCCGAACGATCATCAACAGCACCGGGGGAAGTGGGGAATCGGCTGAAGACAATAGTTTGGTGATTTTTGGGGAAAAAGACCTGGAGCTGGCCACAGTAGGCGAAAATGCGGACGTGGGCAAATACTATGACTTCGGGGAAGAAATCGATGAAAATGGGGAAGACTTCAATCTGGAGTTTTTCTCCATCAACATGGTCACCGGAACGGATGTAGGCCAACACCTCATCATCCCAGGGACTTTCGAATCCCGTAACTTCATCTCTTCCTACCTCCCGGCAGACCTCACCATCACCCCAGCCAAGCTCTCCGCAGAAACTTCCGCCAGCCCCGAGCTTGTGGTCTATGGCGGCACCGCACCGGCCTATGTGACCGAGTTTGATGGGTTTAAAATAAGCACCAACTTCCTGGATCCGGAAGGGCACCAAGTCACGCTGGACGAGGACGCAGAGTCGGTGGTAGCATCCATCTCCTACTCGCTGCTGAGAGACCAGACTGCCTTCCCGAGCATGGGTATCATCCCTGCCGGCACCTACGAAATCAACCCGACTATCACTTTGTTTGAACCCTCAAACTACGAGCTCGGCACGATCACAAGGGGTGCCTTGACCGTGGGCAAAGCCATCCCAACGGTGTCCGTCACAGGAGGCAGGTTTGAATACGACGGCGAACCAAAAGAAGCCACGGCATTTGCCTACGGCATAGGAGGAATCGATGACATGTTGGATCAGGGGCTTATCACTCTCGAGTACCAGGGAGTAGGCGAGACCAGCTACGGTCCGACGGGCACGCCTCCAACGTATCCCGGCACCTATCGCGTCAAAGCCACTTTCCTGGGGAATGGGAACTACCTCCCTGCCACTTCGGAATACGGCTCTCTGCTGATCGTGGGTTGTGCCAACGAAGCTCCGGAAATCGGCGGATTTCAGACCGCAATGGGTGCTGGCAACAACACCAACCCCGCGAGGATCTTGAAACCGGCAAACACCCAAATCGGTGACTTGCTGATCGTGGCGCTGATGATCGAGAAAGGGGACGGTCCGGTCGTCACCCCTCTGGACAAAGGCTGGCAACTCATCCGTCGTGTCAACCAGCGAAACCAAGTCGCCATGCTCACTTACTACAAGGTGGTGCAAAGTGCAAACGAGCCAAATACCTACGAGTTTTCCATCAAGCAGGCTCCGAAGTGGACTATGGGAATCACCAGGGTAACCGGCGCGGATATCCACCATCCCGATGGACCAATCGTCACCTCCAGCGGTGCTTCAGGCAGCCAAAGCTTCACCGCCACAGCGCCTTCATTGACCACTTCGGCGTGCAATTCCATGGTGATGCTCTTCTATACCAACAAGACCAAGGCTACTTGGACTCCTCCGTCCGGCACCATTGAGGTATATGACGAGCCAAATCTGCAACAAGGCCTCACTTCAAACATGATGTCCTATTTTGTGCAAAGTGAAGCCGGGGAAACCGGTGACCTCAGCGCCAAAGCAAACCTGAGCGAGCAGTGGGTTGCCCAGGCAATCGCGATACGCCCAATCGCTCCCGGCGAGGAGTCCGTCAATGCAAGAACTATTTCAAATGAATCGTTCGATGAAATGGCTGTTTCCGACGCTTCGAGCGCACAGGAACAAGAAGCAAGTGAGAGCGAGCTAGTCGCCTACCCTAACCCAGTGAGGGACATCCTAAGTCTGAGTCTGAAAGGGCTGGTAAATGCCGCGCCAAGCGAGCACGAGCTGGTGGTCTTGGACGCTATGGGACGAATCCATCAATTGCCCAAAACCTGGTATGGAGCTGAGAGCCGACTGGAACTGGACTTCTCCCGCATGCACGGCGGCTTCTACGTCATCAACATCAACACCCTCAAAGGGGTCAAAACCATCCATATAATCAAAAATCCTTGACCATGAATTGATTTCAAATAGCCGAAAAATCGTCAAATTGATGGACAAAGCTCTTCGCATGAAAATCAAGGCCTTAGGACTCACTTATGATTGTTAAAAAATTCCTGTTCATTGCACTTCTGTGGTCTTTTCCCCTGCTGAATACCAGCTTGGCGCAAAGCACAAAGGCTGACAGCCTGTCCAAAGTCTTGAGCAGCCTAGAGGAAGACACTGCGAAGGTCAGCACCTACGTGGATTTGGGGCTTGAGCTGATGGGGTCTGATGTCGCGTCAGCCCTAGGGTACTTAGACCAAGCCATCGATTTGGGAACCAAGCTTGGACACAAGGAAGGCTTGGCCAAAGCCCACAATGCAAAGGGAAGGACTTATGCCCAGCAAGGGGATTTTCACGAAGCAATTCTCTCCTTCCAGGAAGCACTGGTCTTCTTTCGGGAAACCGGGGACAAAACCGGCGAGGCCAATATCCTCAGCAATCTCGGCTCGATCTACTACCTGCTGGGCAACAACAGCAAAGCCCTGGAGCTGCACTTTGAGTCTCTGAAGATCTCCGAACAGGTGGACAACAAGCTGCGGATCGGCACCTCCTACAACAACATCGGCACCGTCTACAGCAAAAACCGCAGCACCAGCAAAGAGGCCCTGACCTATTTCAAACGGTCTTTGGCCGTCTTTCAGAATATCGGTTTGGAATCCGGAGAGGCCATCGCAGCCATGAATATCGGAGAGGTCTATTTTCTGGACTCCAACTACGACTCGGCCATCTATTTCCATCAACTGGCGCTGGAGCTATGCGATGGAACGCTCGACGCCACCTTTCCCCTGACCCAGCTGGGGGAGATCAACTCCGAACTGGGCAAGTTTCGGGAGGCGCACGGCTATCACGAACGGGCCCTGAAGATCTCTGAGGACTCGGACGCGAAGTTTGAACTGACGCAAAGTCTGATCGGCTTGGCAAAAACCCAGATCAAACAAAAAGACTTTGGAGGCGCCATTCGAAGTTTTGATCAGGCCAAGCTGCTGGCGATCTCCCTTGATGCGAAAAGCGAGCTCGTGGATGTGTACCAAAACCTGGCCGAAACGCAGGCCCAAATCGGAAACTACAAGGCTGCGTATGAAAATGAAATCAGCGCAAAATCCGTCAAGGAGGAAATCGCAAAATCAAGCACCGAACAGCGAATCCAGCAAATCCAGTTTGAATATGAACTGGACAAAAAAGAGGCGGAGATCGAGCTTCTCCAGAAAGACACCGAGCTGAAAAACGCAGCCGTCTTCAACCAACGGATCATCATTTTCGCCTCTTTGGGAGGCTTGGCGATGTTTGTGGTCATCAGTATTTCCCTTTTTCGAAACAACCTCAGCAAGCAAAAGGCAAACCGCCTCCTGCAAATCCAAAAAGAGGAAATCCGAACCCAGAGGGAAAATGTGGTCAATGCCTACGACCAATTGAAATCCACCCAGGCGCAGCTGATCCAAGCCGAAAAAATGGCTTCACTCGGAGAACTCACCGCCGGTATCGCCCACGAGATCCAAAACCCGCTCAACTTCGTGAAGAACTTTTCGGAAGTCAGCGAGGAGCTGGTCGATGAGATGAAGGAGGAATTGGAAAAAGGCGCCTATGACGAGGCGAAAGCCCTGGGGGACGAACTGAAGCAAAACCTGACCAGGATCATGCTTCACGGCAAGCGGGCCGATGCCATCGTCAAGGGCATGCTGGAACACAGCAGAACAAACCAAAGTGACAAAACTCCCACCGATATCAATGGCCTGGTCGAGGAGTTTGTGCGTCTTTCCTACCACGGGCTGAGGGCCAAGGACAAATCCTTCAACGCCGATTTCAAGCTGGATCTAGATCCAGCTTTGCCAAAAGCCGAGGTCGTAGCCGGGGATCTGGGCAGGGTAATCCTCAATCTGGTGAACAACGCTTTTTACGCGGTCAATGAAAAAGCTAAATCCGGAAGTGAGGGCTTCAGACCGGAAGTGAGGATCGGCAGCAGGAGAGTCGGCTCCGGCGTGGAGATTTCCATCCAGGACAACGGCACGGGCATTCCCGACTCGATCAAGGACAAAATCTTCCAACCTTTCTTCACCACCAAACCTACCGGATCCGGTACTGGTCTGGGTCTCTCACTGAGCTATGACATCGTCAAAGCCCATGGGGGCGAGCTGCTGGTGGATTCGGAAAAAGGGAAAGGCTCCACCTTTTACCTCAGGATTCCCTTTTCATGACTTTGAATTTGCGAAAGCTGATGCCGGGGACTCCGGTTTTCAGCTGCGCTGATTTTTTTTGGGCCTTTGGGGCGGATCGGGAGTCCCGGCGCTATCAGCAGTTTGTGCAAAAATTCGATTTGAATTGATCCTGATATTGTCGGAAATTTAAGATAGCCTGTCCAGCGATCTGAGTGCAGGCCTAGTACAGCCACCTATTTTTAGCTTCCCGACCCGAGCCCCTTCTTCCCGCGTATTTGCTCTCGGGTTCATTGCCTCGATGCCCTGCCATGGACTTTCGCCAGTTGGTAGGGAATTGTCCCCTGTGGCAATCCACGACGGAAGCATGGCTTTCGCCTTCCCGCAAAAATCCTCCACGCGTATCCCCAATCCAAAAACCCAAATACACCATGAAAAGATCTATGCTAGCCTTCTTTTTGGCCCTGGCCTTCACTGCCTGCCAAGAAAGCAAGAGGTACACCCAGCAATCCGCGGAGATAGAGGCCGTCAAATCCCTATTTGCCGCCTACGAATCTGGCGTTCTGGAATCCCAGCGGCCTTTCTATGCCGAAAACGCCCAGATTTTCTACAATGCGCCCGAGTCCGAGCCCTCCACCTTGGATGAGATCCTGGCCAAACAGGCCGAGGAAATGGCCGAGTTTTCTGACTTTTCCATCACGTTCGATGACGACGGCATCGAGATGGTCGTCACCGACAAGGGCGAGACCTGGGTCAACTTCTGGGGTGAATGGCACGGCACCATGAAAGCCACAGGCCAAAAATTTGTCATCCCTATCCATGAAACGCTGCAGTTTGTCGACGGAAAGGTCGTGAAGTAATTTGGCTACTGGGACAATGCGCCTCTCGTACGGGCATTCATGGACTACCAGGCCAGCCAGCAGAGCGCCTCCGACTCTATCCCAGACTAGACCGGAGCAGAAATAGATGAGGGCGTCAATCGTCCCTTTCTTTTTCCAAAAACCCAAAACACCGAAAAAATGCTCAAGAGACTTCTTTTGCTGTTCCTTTCCCTGCTGCTCGTAGCAGGATTGGGAATCTATTTCTATGTGCAGGTCAACTGGGACAAGCAGTATGATATTCCTTACCCTGCACTGCAGACCAGTACCGACTCGGCGACCATCGCTAGGGGAAAGTATCTGGTCCATGGGCCGGCCCATTGCTCCAACTGCCATGTGTCCAGCATTCCGGATATGATCGCCGCAGATGCTGGCGAGGCTGTTCCGCTCAAGGGCGGCGCACCCTTTCCGATGGGGCCCTTGGGCGTGCTCTACGTGCCCAACCTGACTCCAGATCCGACTACGGGCATAGGGCGCTACTCTGACCAGCAGATCTTCCGGATGATGCGGCATGCCGTGAGGCCGAGCGGAATTGCATCCATTTCCCTTTTAATGCCTTTCTGGAATATGGCCGATGAAGATCTAATTGCCGTCGTCTCCTACCTCAGAAGTATGGAGCCGATCGAAAATAACGTTCCTGCTGCCGAATGGTCTTTTTTAGGCAAGGCAGTGCGGGTGTTTGTCCCTTCGTTTCATCCCATCCAAAACCCCACTCCCGCCAAATCCGCTCCACCTATGGCTCCGACCATTGAGAGGGGAGAGTACCTCGCCCGGTACGTCGCCAACTGTGTCGGATGCCATACCGAGCGTGATCCCATGACTTTCGAAGCCATCGATGCGGAGTATGCCGGGGGAATGGAGTTTGAGCCCTACCCAGAGCTGAATATCGCTGCGGGAGAAGATCCCGATCTATGGATGCGTACGCCCAACATCACTCCCCATCCCCAGAGCGCCCTTTCCAAATTCAAGAACCTGGACGAGTGGAAGGCCCGATTCAGGCAAGGTCGGCAGATCAATATCTCGCCCATGCACTGGGGTCCGTTCTCCCGACTTTCCGATGAAGACCTGGAGGCACTCTACCTGTACCTCCACAGCCTGGATCCGGTGGAAAAGGACGTTGGGCCGCTCATGTACAAGAAAAACGAATGAATTTTAGTCTGTTCGAAAACGGGAGCCTGGGCCAGAGCCCCGTTTTCTCCTTTCCTTCCAGCCTACTTCCATCAATCTTACAGTATTGACTTTCAGGGAAAAAACCGGATGGGCGGTTTTGATTTTTGTCTCTATATACACAAATTGAGACAATAGAAATTGACCATAAACCCAATTCCCATGAAAAACAACCGGCGAGATTTTTTGCAAAAAATCGGACTGGGGACTGCCGGCATCGCGGCGGTTCCTTTCGCAGGCCACGCCCACAGTAGCAGCGTCGAAGCGCACGATGCAGAAGACGAGCAGTATCTCCAGATCGGTGATGACATCGCGGTGGCCAATACCGCCTACGGCAAAATCCGGGGCTACAAACTGCACGGGATATTCACTTTCCTTGGCGTGCCCTACGGTGCGGACACCTCCGGCAAAAACCGCTTCATGCCTCCCCAAAAGCCCGAAAAATGGGACGGAGTCAAAGAGACCATCTGGTGGGGCAATACCGCGCCCCAGATCATGGACCGTCGCTACGCCAACGTGCACTACTCCTTTGCCGACCACTGGAACTATGACGACGTGAGTGAAGACTGTCTCCGGCTCAACGTCTGGACGCCCGCGATTGCCGATGGCAAAAAGCGCCCGGTGATGGTCTGGCTGCACGGAGGTGGCTTCACCAACGGCAATGGCATCGAGCAGGACGGCTATCACGGGGAAAACTTCTCCCGAAAAGGCGACGTCGTTTTCGTGTCGATCAACCATCGTCTCGGCCCCATCGGCTTCACCGATCTCTCGGGAGTAGGGGGAGCAAAGTATGCCGGTTCTGGCAACGCAAGCCAGCTGGACATCATCGCTGCGCTGGAATGGGTGAGGGACAACATCGCCGGCTTTGGCGGTGATCCCGGCAACGTCACCATCATGGGCCAATCTGGAGGCGGGGCCAAAGTCACCTGCACCATGGCCATGCCTGCTTCCAAGGGCCTGGTGCACAAGGGCGTCGCCCTGAGTGGGTCCATGCTCACCGCCAACTCCCAAGATTACAGCCAAAAACTCGGACAATACGTGATGGAGGAGGCGGGGCTCAGTCCCCAAACGCTCGACCAACTGCAGGAGATTCCCTGGAGGGAATACATCGATCTGGCCAACAAGGCCCTGGATCGCATGCGCAAGGAAAACCCCCAGCCAGGATTCAGGGGTGGTTTTGGTCCGGTGGCCGATGGGGTCAACGTGCCCAAGGGACAGTTTTTCAGCAATCCAAACGACCACACCGCCGACATGCCTCTCCTGATCTGCACGACCTTCCACGAATGGAACGCCACCAGGACCGATGCCCAGCTCGACCAAATAGACCTCAACGGTGTCATAGAGCGCCTCAGCCCCAGGTTTGGCGACAAAACGGCCGAGATCGTGAATGCCTACAACAGCGCCTTCCCCGGCAAGAAGCCTGCTGAGATCTGGGCACTGGTGTCCTCGAGCCGACAGGCTGCGGTCAACTGCGGCAACGCGAAAGCCAGTCAAAAAGCACCCGTGTACATGGCTTGGTTCGGCTGGGAGCCCAAGCTCTACGACGGTCGGATGCGGGCCTTCCACTGCATAGACATCTGCTTTTGGTATGACAATACCGACCGCATGTACACCCACACCGGCGGGGGCAGGCGGCCGCGCATGCTTTCCGAAAAAATGTCCGCCTCCCTGCTGGCCTTCATGAAGACAGGCAATCCCAATGCGGGAGCCCTTCCCGAATGGCCCAAGTTCACGGCCCAAAACGGGGAAACCATGGTGCTCAACGACATAAGCGAGGTGAAAAACGATCCGGATCGCGCAGCACGAATGACGCTTCCGCAGTCCTAAGGCATACTTTCAGCACGCTTTTCCAGGGTTTCGGAGGTTCTTCCTTCGAAACCCTTTTTTTGACATTTAACCCAAAAAAAATACGTATCCCTTTTTTTGGGCCAAGCCATTTTTTACCTTATCGGAAAGAAGTATTTTTCTACAGAACAGTTTTCTGCCACCCAAGTAACCCCCCGTTTTTAGATTTCTTTCCTGATTTTAACCACGTTCTCCATGACCGACTTTAAAAGCTACAAAGTTCCCTACGAACTTGCACCCGAATATTCCAAAGCGGTAGCCTATTTCTCCATGGAATTTGCCGTCCACCAACCGCTGAAAATCTATAGTGGTGGGCTGGGCTTCCTGTCAGGCTCGCACCTGAGAAGCGCCTATGAGCTCAAGCAAAACCTGATCGGCATCGGCATCCTCTGGAAGTATGGCTACTATGACCAAGGCCGAAACCAAGACCAGACCCTGAAGGCCGAATGGTACGAAAAAACCTACAGCTTCCTCGTGGACACGGGCATCAAGATCCAGGTGCCGGTACACAACCAGCCTGTTTGGGTCAAAGCCTGGTACCTTCCCCCGGAGACCTTCGAAAGCGCACCGCTTTTTCTCCTCAGTACCGACCTGCCGGAAAACGACTACCTCAGCCAAACCATTACGCATAAGCTCTATGACGCCGACACCGCGGCCAAGATCGCCCAAATGATGATCTTGGGCATTGGCGGGGCGATGCTCATCGACCAGCTCAACTTCAATCCCGAGCTCTACCACCTCAACGAAGCCCATGCGGGCAGCAGCGTCTACTACCTGATGAAGAAGTTTGGCAGCAAAGAGGAAGTAAAAAAACACCTGGTCTTCACTACCCATACGCCGGAAGAAGCCGGAAACGAGAAGCACGACTACTACCTGCTAAACAAGATGAGCTTCTTCTACGGACACTCGATCTCCGAAGTCCAGTCACTGACCGAGATGGACGGCAGTGTGTACAACCACAGCCTGGCTGCGCTGCGGTTTGCCCGTGCGTCCAACGGCGTGAGCAAGCTCCATGGAGAGGTGAGCCGAAAAATGTGGGGACACTACCCCAACATCCCCGAGATCCAATCCATCACCAACGCCCAAAACTGGAAATACTGGGCGGACAAGCAGCTCTACCGCTACATGGAAGACGCGGACAACGAGTCCTTCGACGACCGCAAGCGTTTCCTGAAAAAACGGGCTTTTGAGATCGTGGCCGACCAGACCGGGAAGCTCTTTGACCCTGAGGTGCTTACCATCGTCTGGGCTCGTCGCTTCGCCGCCTACAAGCGCGCGGATCTGATCACGCAGGACCTCGCCCGATTCCAGGCGCTGATGGAAAACACCGAACATCCCGTACAGATCATCTGGGCAGGCAAGCCCTATCCCATGGACTATGGGGCGATCAGCGTCTTCAACTCCCTGGTGCACCTCAGCAAGCGCTTTCACAATGTGGCCGTGTGCGTGGACTACGAGCTGTCCCTCAGCAAGCGCCTCAAGCAGGCCTCCGACCTCTGGCTCAACAATCCCCGCGTGCCGCGCGAAGCTTCCGGCACCAGCGGTATGAGCGCCGCGATGAACGGCTCGGTCAACTTCAGCACCTTTGACGGCTGGATCTGCGAGTTTGCCAAGCATGGGGAAAACTGCTTCATCGTCCCCCAAGCCGACTACCACAATCTCAGCATCCAGGATCAGGACAACCAAGACCTCGACCATCTCTTCGAAATTCTCCAAAACGAAATCCTGCCCACCTACTACGGCAACAAGCGCAAATGGCGGGACATCGTCCAGGCCGGGATGCACGACGTACGCCACGAGTTTGACAGCAACAGGATGGCGGATGAGTACTATAAGCTGCTCTATACCTGATAGAGAAGCATCCCATGGCAATGCAAAAAGCCCCAAGAGAATGATCTCTTGGGGCTTTTTCGCGACCATCCGGCCTATCGACCGAGGGCTATTTGATCAAGAAGACCTTCCCTTCGTTTTTGCTCATGATGAATACCCGCTTGTCGGCATCGATGCCAAACTTGAGGTCCACCCGACCGCCGACCAGCTCTTCGAGCGTCATCTCTTTCCCCTCATAGACCACCAGGAGGCTCTCCACCTTCGGAGATGGCCCAGCCGAAAGATCCGACACGAACAGCCTGCCGGACAGGATGTCTCCAAACAGGAACTTGCCTTTCAGCTCCCCGTAGCCCATGATGTAGCCTGCGAATATCGCCGCCAATTCGTCGTGCTCGAGCTGGATGAGCGGATAGGTGATGCCGTACTTTTCGTCGTCGGCGGGCAAAGGAAACAGTCTGCGCAGCCTGCCGTAGGGATTGATCACAAATGCCCCCTCACGGATTGGCCAGCCGTAGAATTTCCCCGCTTCCACGCGGTTAAGCTCCTCGATGGTATGTTGGCCGATGTCGGTGGCGTAGAAGTTGCCCTGCTCGTCCCAAAAAATCCGGTTCGGATTTCGGAAGCCGTTCGCATAGACTTCTCCAGCCTTGCCTGGGGTATTGGCAAAAGGGTTGGAGGCCGGAATGCCGTACTTCCCATTTCGGCTGTTTCGCCCGGCGGGGTCGATTCTCAGGATACTGGAATAGACCTCTTGGGCGTCATTGTGCGAAATGGCCGGAAAACCCCGCTCCACAGACGCCCCGTCCCCATAGCCGATGTACAGCAGGCCGTAGTCTTCATCCCCTTTTTTGGAATTGGGATTGAAGGCCAGCTCCTGCATGCCGTGTGCTTGGGAGGGATTGTCGATGCGGAGCATTTCCCTGCTGCTTCCCTCAAACTTCAGACTCGCCGGATCTTTGGCTTGCCACTCGGTCAAAATCCACTGCATAAACACGTCCAGACTGTCCGTGTAGCCGATATCGGAGGGACGCGTGCCTCCCGGCTCGGTATGGGCGGTGTAGAAAAGCCCGTTTTCCACAAAGTCAGGATGAAAGACAAAACTTCCCAAGCCGGTCGCCCAGCCCGGTTTGCTGACCAGGTCCGGTCTTTGCTCGGCCAGGTTGAGATAAAGCTCCGGCTTTTGGTTGACTAGCTGGTAGATGCCCACCCGCTGGTCATTGATCATCAGGCGATCCGTGCCGGGAATGGGCTCCATCTTGGTCATTTTGGCCATGGGAGGCACGGAGTCGGATGCCGGCAGCTGCGCAAAAAGCTCCAGTTCCAGCCTGATTCCCGAATCCGGTATCCCCGCTTCGATCAGGTTGACCACCGAATCCGGCTCGCCTGCCTGCACGGTCTCATAAGTGTGGAGATAGCTGAGGAGCGAGTTGATCTTTTCCTCCCCCAAGGCATGGAAGGGAGGCATGGCTACCTTGAATTTCTCCAGCAGCGCGAGGGCCCGGGGATCCTTGGCGTCGATTTTCGCCTGGGGATTGTTGATAAACTCGACGATCCATTCGGTCTCCACCGTGCGCGTGAGCCCACTCAGATTGGGCCCGATGCCGTCTTGCTCAAAGTTGTGGCAGTTACTGCATTGTTGCTTGAAAAGCTCCTTTCCCAAACGAATCTGGTCGGGAGAGGTGGAAATATCTTTTCCGAATTCTTTTTCTGGGGCTGAGCAGGCTAGGATAAGCCCACAAAAAAGTGGGACAAGGGCGTATTTGGAGATCATATCAAGGGAAATCGCTGCAAAGGATGCGCTAAAATTTGGCTCCCAATATGCAAATACTTACTCTAAATGCGAAGCATACGAAACAAATCACCCGAAACTTGCCTCTTCCCCTCGAAAATCGGCAGCAAACAGCCGAATAGCAAAAGAGATGCTATCCGGCCAAGTCTGCCCGTGGATTTATGAAAACAACAGTCCCCCGTTGATGTCGATGTTGGTTCCGGTGAGGAAAGACGACTCCGACGATGCCAGGTAGGCGACCAAGTCCGCGACTTCATAGGCTTTGCCTTCTCTGCGCAGCGGCGTGCCCATGGCTACTTTTTCCCTTACCTCGTCCTTGGTGAAGGTGTCGTGGAAAGTCGTGGCGATCATACCCGGACAAAGGGAATTCACGCGGATGTTTTTCGGTCCCAACTCCTTGGCCATCGCTCGGGTGAAGGTAATCACGCCGCCCTTGGCAGTAGAATAGGCGGATGCGCCAGGTCCTCCACCGTCTCTACCCGCCTGGGAGGCAAAGTTGACGATGGACGCTCCGCTTTTCATCAAAGGAACTACCGCCTTGGTCACCAGGAAGTTGGAAGTCAGGTTTAGCTTGATCAGGAAGTTGAAAAAGTCCAGATCCATTTCTTCCAGGGTTTTGCGGGCAACTAGGCCTCCGGCCACGTTTACCAAAATATGGACTTCCTCTCCGTAGGCTTCTTTGGCCTTAGCCACGAGATTTGCCACCGCCGCCTCGCTGGTCATGTCTCCCTGCACGAGGATGGCATCGCCACCGGCCGACTTGACCTCTTCGAGGGTTTCCTCTGCTTGGTCTGCGTTGTCAAAGTAATTGATGACGACTTTCGCTCCGAGAGCGGCCAATTTTTTAGATACTTCTTTGCCGATGTCTCTTCCGCCACCGGTTACGATTGCTACTTTTCCTGATAGGTTCATAACTAACTAGATTTAATATTATTGAGAAACTGATTTTTTGATTGGGGTAATTTTTCCGCCCAGCAATCCCAAGGAAAGCAAGGCCATAGGAACCAAAGCGGCTCCCAAAACAAAGAATGGTACATAGGAGGTGACCGTGATCACCGGTACAATCCAGGTGGTGATCAATACGCCGAGCACTGCCGCAGAGCCGCTGACACCGGCAAGCGAGCCGACGGATTTTCCCGAGAAATAGTCACTGGGAAGCGTCTGGATATTGCCGATGGCGACCTGAAACCCAAACAGGATCACGGCAATCAGCAGCACGGCTATCAAAGGCGTCGCCGCATAGGCCGTCATCACCAAAGGAGGTAGCATGATCAGACAGCCGAGGTAGATGATGGACTTTCGGGCTTTGTTGACCGACCAGCCTTTGCGCAGCCAGACTCCCACCAGCCATCCTCCAAAGAGGCTGCC
This sequence comes from Algoriphagus oliviformis, assembly GCF_017254915.1. Lineage (GTDB taxonomy): Bacteria > Bacteroidota > Bacteroidia > Cytophagales > Cyclobacteriaceae > Algoriphagus > Algoriphagus oliviformis. The sequence continues at coordinate 532,171 of NZ_JAFKCT010000001.1, forward strand.
CATGGCGGCACCCACGTAAGGCACCCAGGCAAACAAACCGATCTGCTTCACGTCAAAGCCAAACTGGTCTGCCAGATAGATCGGCAGCCAAGACACAAAAAGCCACCAGACCGGATCGATGAAAAAGCGCATCAGGATGACGGCCCAGCTCTGCCTATGCTTTAGCAATTGGGAAAGGCTGGGGGCATAGTCGTCCTTGGCCGAAACGCTCGCTTCCTGTTCCGGCTTTTGCCCTTTGAGAATATAGGCACGCTCCTCCTCGGTGATCCATGGGTGGGTGTCCGGGGAAGATTTGTACACGATCAGCCAAGGAATAATCCAGATCAGACCCAAGGCCGCTACGAGGACAAAGGTGGCCTGCCAACCAATGCTCACATACAGCCAAGCGATGATCGGCGCAGAAATCACCGCGCCCAAAGAAGCGCCTGAGTTGAAGATCCCCTGTGCCAACGCCCGTTCTTTCACCGGAAACCACTCCGCGTTGCTTTTGGTGGCACCGGGCCAGTTGCCGGCTTCGCCAAAACCCAAGGTGAAGCGGAAGATCCCGAAGGAAAGCACCGATTTGGCCACCGCATGCAAGGCAATCGAGGCTGACCAGATCAAGATCGACAGGAGAAAGCCCACGCGGGTACCCACCTGGTCGAAGATTTTGCCGAAGGCAGTCTGCCCGATCGCATAGGCGATCATGAAGAAGGAGAGGATCAGGGCGTAGTCTTCCTTGCCCATGCCCAAGTCCTCGGCTATGCCCGGCCACATGACCGCCAGGGCATTTCTGTCAATGTAGTTGATGACGGTGGCCAAGCCGACCAAGCTGACGACCAGCCACCGAAGTCCTTTTACCTTTTTCATACTCACTTCTTTTCTGTAGCAAAGAAGTCCTCGCGGATAGGACTGAACACATCGATCAATACGCCCGGCTCCAGGCAAACCGCCCCGTGGGGAGCGTGGGGAGGGATGTAAAATCCATCACCCGCCTTGAGGACTTTTTTGACTCCATTGACTTGGACTTCAAAAGCCCCCGACTCCACATAGGTCGCCTGGCTGTGAAAATGGTCGTGTATAGGTCCGATACTGCCTTTTTCGAAGGACACTTTTACGATTAAAATGTGGTCATCATGGCCCAGGATCTGTCTTTTGACCCCCTCGCCCACGACTTCCCATTGGATTTCTTCCCCGTTCTGGAATACCTCACTTTGAAATTTCATCTGCTCGTTTTTTAGGATTAATGATTTGCTTACTCCACCGGATAGGATCTGCTGCCAGCGTCCTTGGTGGTAATTTCGATGTATTTTTTGCCGCCTTTCTCGATGAGTTCGAGGCTTTGGATTTGGTTGGAGGCGTTTACCGTCAGCTCGTTTTTGGAGTCAAATGACCCGTGGGTCTCTAGGGCAGACAGGAAATAGTGATTGCCTCTGCCTTGGCTCCTGAGGATCAAAGCCCGCTCAGATCGCAGGTTGAAATCAGGATCATTGGCTCCCAGCTCCACCATGATCAGCTCGTCCGAAGCGCTGGTCTTGGTGCTCCAGGTGTAAAAGCGGTCTTTTAGAAGCCAGGTAAATTGGCTGAGTTTTTCATGGGCCTTGCCTTGGGCCAGATTCCAAAGGTGCTCGTAGCCGTTGCTTTTTCCCAGAGGGAGCAACTGGCTCTTGTTTGCAGCCAAGGGCGTGTTGAGGTAGATGATCTGGCCATTGAAGTGCAAAGGCAGGTCGTATTGGTGCTGCTCTTCGCTTTGGACTTCGAAAAGGTCTAGGATCAGCGGGTACTCAAAGGCCGGATCTTGGATCTGAAACATCGTTCGCTTGAAGGCCACCCCCGGATAGACCTCCTTGAGCACTGCACTGGCCCACTGGAAATCCGGATTGGAAATGTCAAAACTCAACTCCGTCGGAAAGGCGTTTTCCGCAATGGAATACTTGCCGTTGAAGTGCGATTTCTCGTCCACGACCACCGTGTTGTGGGCGATGGACTGCTTGGCCCAGGAGTTGTTTTCCGGCAGGTAGTGCCCGCCATACTTCGCCTCAATGTTCAAAAAGCGCGCAGCCCCATAGTCCCGGATCACCTCTTCCCCATTGTCGTAGAACAGCCAGGTCAACTTATCGTAGTGCCCATGTCCCATGCCTTGGGCGGTGTATTTGTAGACCAAGGCAGAATTGCTTTTTTCGGACTCCGCACGGAAAATGGCCAAGCCGCCCTGATCTCCTTTTTCCCCGTCACGAAACCGCTTGGACTGGAATGCAAAGGGCTTTTCCTTTCCCTCGCTTAAAGCCTGGGCCACCTCAAATCCGGCATCTATCGGAGCAAAATTCCCCTGGTACTTGGCGAAGGAGAGCAGGCGGGGATCTTGGGTGATGCTATAGGCGATGTCCACCCCAAAGACCATTTCAGAGGTCTTGAGGTTTTTCTCCTTCAGCGCATCATTGATGGGGAAAAAGAATCCCCCATACGTCAGGTCAATGGCCGCGTAGATGGCCTTGATCAGGATGGAATCCCGATAATCAAAGATTTTCAACTCAGGATTGTTGATCGCCACTGCCTGCGCGAAAACCACGAAGGGAAGCAAGGCATAGCGCTGGTAATAGGGACCCTCGGAGTAGTATCCATCCGGGGAAAAGAGCTGGTCCAACTGCTTGATAAAGCCTCCGGATTGATCTTTGGCAGTACCGTAGAGGGCCATTTTCACCCAATTTTCATCCTCCAGACTATAGCCGGCCATGCCCACGGCGGCTACCGCCCAGGTACCGTGGTTGTGGATTTTGTTGAAGGTCTCGGCTCCGTCCACGCTGAGGAAGTCCACGTAGGGCTGGAACAGGTCCGCCTTGAGGTATCTCCTATCCTCCTCGCTGAGGTAGGGCTTGATGGCATCGAATCCCTGGATGCTGTACACCAGCCAAACGGCCTCGTTCAGGCTTTGCCAGAAGAGCTTGCCGGGAGTCTGTTCCTTTTTCTCGGGGTGGAGCGGCAGAGTCCTGTAGATCTTGGCATAGGCAAAAAGCAGGTTTTTGGCGTGCTCGGCGTACTTGCTGTCGTCAGTCAGCTGGTAAAGAATCCCTCCGTAAAAGATGGAAAGCTGGTTGGCCTTGTGCTGCTCGTGCGTGTAGCCTCCACCGGCATCCTTGGGCATCGGCACCTGGATAGGCTGCCCGAGTTCGGCGTCGATTTTCTGCTTGATCTGTGCGATTTCCTGCACAGAGGTTGGTTTTTCGGCCAGCAGGCGGGTGTAGTCCTTCACCCCCTTGTCAGTCAGCAGGAGATTGCTCTGGGAAGTGGGTGTCACTTGCTGGGCAAAGGCAGCGCCCATTCCCATCCAAAAAACCAAGGCTATGATTCGTAGGCTATTCATTTCTGGTTCTGTTTTTTGGCATGGATGAGGGCAGGAGTATCCTGGTAGTTGTTTTCTGAAAAGCAGGTAAAAGGCTTGCCCACCAGCTCGGTGACTTTGACCGGAGCAGAGGCGGCTAGGTTGTTTTTGGAAAAGACCAACCACTGCACGCCGACCAGGCTAAAGGAGGCGGATTCCTTGTTTCGGCTGCTCTTTCCAGAGTTTTTCACCGCGTTGTTTTCGGCGATGAAGTAGGGTCCAAAGGTGCTTTCGTCCGTTCCGCCGCGATAGACATCCGCGACCATGCCCCCGACATCTTCAAACTGATTGCCGGTGAGGATCACATACTCCGCGTTGTATTTGCCGAGGTCCTCGATCTCCTTGCGCAGGGAAAGTACCGAGCCGGTAAACTGTCGGAACTCCGAATTCCTGATTTCGACGGTGTCGGCGAAGCTCGCCGGAGACGCTTCCAGAAAGTTGAAGGAATGGTTGACGTTCATCTCGCTGAATCTGGAGTTGAGGACTTTCAGCTTGTAGTTGTGCAGGGTGCCGGAGCGGTTGATTTTGATGACGGCATTCCCGGCGGCATCGGCAGATTTTTCCCCTGTGACTTCGATGCCTTCCAAGCTCAGGGAGCCCCCGTCGTAGAGTTCGAAAAGATGGGTTCCCACGAAGCTGATCTCTACCTTTTTCTCCGAGCGAAAGCTGATCGGAAACGTGATGTCCAAGACCTTGGTCTGCTCGAAAACGCCTTCGTCCAAGAGGATCACGTCTCCAGCTTTGGCCGAATTCAGCGCTTCGGAGAGCGTGTTCAGGCCTGGAGCGACCGGAATACTTTTCCCCGTGCCAAACACGACCTCCTTGGATGACTTAGGATACCACGTCGGGCCGGTCTCGGAAATAGCCAAGACCTTCAAGTCCCTTGGCGCTCCGGCTTGGATGCTGAGGTCGCTTGGATAGAGCAGGCCATTAGAGCCCTTTTCCATCTTGATTTTTTGGGTGACTACACCCTTTCCCCCCGCGGAGGCCTTGAAGTTGGCCAGGTTTCCCTGAAAGCTGATCCCGTCGATTTGGTCGTAAACTTTGAAAAGGTCTACTCCGTCCGCGGAATAAAGCAGATTGTCGGCAAAGGAGCTCTCGACAGGTACGGCAGTCCTTTCTGCGTCGCTTCCGACTGCCAGCTCGATCTTCGCCACGTTCACCAAGGTGTTGTGGGAGATTTGGGCGTTTTTGACCTGGTGGTATCGGTTGATGGAGGAATTGGGCACCCCGTTCATGACGGCGATCCCAGCCCTAAACTCCTCTCCGCGCAGCTCCTGAAAATAGTTGCCGACGATCTTTTGGTCGGCATTGATCACGCGTACGCCTCCGGTTTCGGACTTGCCATTTCCCAAGAAGACGTTCCTTTCCACCACGTTTCCGTTGCCATGGCGGAGGGTGAGGGAGCCTTTGGATTCAAAGAAGACATTGCCTCGGATGATATTTCCTCCGGACTTGATCGAGATAATTTCCGTCTCTCCATTACACTTGTCGAAGAAGTTGTTTTCGATGACCGTATTGGAATTGGTCAGGGAGTAGGTGCTCGTGCCCACGCGGAGCGTCTCTCCTCCATTGGAGCCGAGGACAGGACGGGGGCCGAAGTAGTTGTGGTCGATTTGATGGCGGTTGTCTTGGCTTTCTTCGGAATTCAGCCTCACCGCCATGGTCACGCCCACGTTTCTCTTGCCTTCGATATGATTGTGGTCAAAGCGGTTGTTTTTCCCAAACATCATCACCCAAGAATCTTGGGCATTTCTGTCGGGATTGTTGAAGTTGTCGATGACGCACTCGGTCACCCTGGAATTGTAAGCGAGGGTTTTGCTGTCGATGCTGAAGGAAATCACCTCAGAAGAGGGAGTCCAGCCATTCTGGAAAACCAAGCCTTTCACCACCAGGTATTCGCCCCCGATTCGCAGGTTGGACCTGCCTTCCAAAAAGACCTTTCCCGGAGTCTCGGCGATCAGCACGATGGGAGCCTCTTGCGTTCCCTTTCCCTTGAAAACCAACTCAGCGTCCTTCCAAATGCCGTTGGCCAGCATCAGCGTGTCGCCCGGCTGGAGACTTTTCAGGGCTTGGTGGTACTCTTCGAGAGTTCGAACTAGGACGGGTTTTTCCCCGGCAAAAGCTCCACCACTGACCAGAAACAGTAGGATCAGTAGGGGGAAAAACAAATGTGTGGCTTTAGTTTTCATGGTTAATTTGGGTCGGTTGGGTACTCAGCGTCAGCGTTCCGGTGCTGCTTTCCAGCGGGATCGGGTTTGGCTCAAAGGATTTTAGCTCCATTCCCTTTTCGCCTAAGACCACTTGGATATCTACCGGCTTGGAGGATTGAAGGCTCAGGTTTTCGGACTGGATGCCACGCATGCCCAGGAGAAGCAGGAGGTCTCCCTTTCTCAGGATCTGGTCTGCCAGGAACTTGGAGCCCTTCAGCTCCAGACTTTGGCGATGGACTTCCCAGTCCCCAAGGAGGATTTTTGCGGCAGCGTCCACCGCGGAAGTCCTGTCCTGAAAGGAATCATAAGGCCTGAGTAGGGTCACAAAGTCCAAGGACGGCGTGGGCTCGGAACGGAAAGTCACCCGGTTTTTCCCGTTTATTCCGGCGACGTCGGCCCCAGCTAGCTGGGATCCCAATTGGATCAGGTCCATGCCTGAGCCGTCCGCCTGACTGGATCTGGCCAAAATCGGCCCAGACTCCAGGGAATAGTTGCCTTGGAAGTTTTGATAATACACGTGGTTTTGATCACCGGAAAAGCGGTCCCGTACCAGCCAAAACTCGCCGGGGAAGAAGTAAACGCTTCGCTCGTAGCCGACGCCAAGATCTTGGTATCCGTCATGGGTGCCCCGGAAGGCCTGGATTTTTCCCTTTGGCTCCCAGAGCAACACCTCGGCTTTCGGCAGCTTGCCAAATTTCCCAAAACCGCTTCCCCCTTGATTGCCGGTCCATTCCTGACCTTGGGGAATGGAGTCCACCAAGGCGACGTTTTTGGCCCAGGAGTTTTTGAAAAAGGGAAACTCAGGCTCAGGGTAGCGCACCTGATAGTTGGGCACGAGCATTTCCCCGTTTGCGAAAAGCTGAAGCCCCAACACGTCCCCGTGCTGGTGGTCGGGCTTTTCCTTGGACACCCCGGTGCTGATGAGGAGGTATTGGTCGCTTTCCTTCCAGCCTTCACGGAAAACGTAATATCCTGTGGCCTCCAGTGCAGTGGATTTCCCAGTCGGCTTGGTCTCCGTCTTTGCGCGAAGCCTGCCCAAATCGACTTGGGAAAGCAGCCAGTAGTATTCCTCGGAAGGGTTGGAGCTTGCGAAAAATCCAAACTCAGGGTCGGAAAAAAGCGCATATCCCAAGGCCATGACCTCATCCAGCTGGTTCATGGTAGCCATGGGCTGGTCGGTATCGTCTTGGATCACCGGCGCCATCTTGTTTGGCAGGGCCAGAGTCACCATCGCCTCAAACATGCCCCGGAGCTTTCCCTCCCACGCTTTGGGGATAGGATTGCCCGTGATTTGGGCCAATTTGAAAACCCGGAAATAGTTGTCGATATCGCCGACATGGTAGTGGAACGAGCGCTCAAACTGGAAACCGTCTGCATTGACCTCGAGGTCCAAGTGCTGTCCAAGGTTTGCGAGGGCGAAGTCGTAGTATGTTTTGGTCGCCTCAAATTCCGGATACATCATGGCGATCACGGCCAGGGCGACCATGCCTTTGGTCTGGTGGTTGCCAAACTGGAATTTCTGGTTGGTCTGGTAGAGCACTTCCGCGTGGTGGAGAAAAGTGCGGAGCAACGTGATCTGGTCCTCGTCGCTATACTCGGGAGAAGCCAGAAAGAGGTGGTGGGTGAGCACCCAGTTTTCCATGCGGTTGCCTCCGCGGAAGCTTTCATAAGCCCCATTTCCGTCAGCAATCAACTCGACGGCTCCGTTTTGATAGGCTTGATTCAGGCTCTTGGCCTGGGAAGTGAAGTAGGGCAGCAGTTCTTTTTTGTCCAAAAGGAAATAGCTGAAGGCAAAATCTCCGGCCTTGTGCTGGCGAAAGAGGTGGCGGATCTCGTAGGCGGTGACCTCCTTTCCCTGCTTGTTGGTGAAGGGAAGCTTCCAGTCCGTCTCCGCGTGGTACAGCTCCGTGTGCGAATCAGCGTCTTTGAGATGGTTTTTGGCTGCGTTGGGATAGAGCTGCTGGTATTCTTTGAGCCTTACGGGAATGTTTTCCCAGTTAAAATAAAATCTGTTTTTGGCTTTTTCCCGGAAGTAAGCCGCCAATTCCCGGCGTGCTTCTGCGGTATTTCCCTGGGCATAGTTCGCCTTGATCCTGTCCACATGGGGGATGCTCTGGGGCAGCTGCGCAAAAAAATCCTTTTCCTCCGACAGGGGATACAGCCCAGTCTCGCTTTGGGCCAGGGCACCCGTGCAAACCGTGAAAAGAATGAAAACCAGAAAGTCTCTGAATCTACGCATAAAATTATTCGCCATTTGGCCAGCAGCACCCCAGTCCAAAATGGCTTTGGGGATATCTAAGAGGGAATAGGGGGCGATCTGGTTAAACCCAAAAACCTGCTTGATCGCCCCCACCCACTCTATCTACAATTAGGTTTGGTTGTCTTTATTGATTGAAAATGTCCACTTCCCGCTGCGGGATTGGGATCAGGATCTTGTCGGGCGACACCGGCTCCACGCCGAAGGTGTACTCTTGGTAGAACAGCTCGGTCTCAAACTGCCGGTCTAGAGTCTCTTTCACCAGCCCAAAGTGCACCAGGTCAAACCAACGCTGGTTTTCAAACGCCAGCTCCAGTCTTCTCTCCAGCAGGAGTTTGTCCACAAACTCTTGCTTGGTGGCCACGTCGTTCATGGTGTAGGCATCCAGTCCAGCCCGCTGTCTCACTTGGTTGAGGTAGGTGAGGGCTGTGGCGGTTTTGCCGTTTTCGTTGAGCGCCTCGGCGTAGAGCAGCAGGACATCCGCATACCTGATGATAGGAAAGTCGTTTTCGGAATCTTGGCTGATGGCAGGATTGGAGTAGAACTTGTAGACGTAGTTGTCCGGCACGAATTTTCCCCCGGCACCGATGTATCCGGTACGGAAGGCAGTCGTTTGGCGCAGATCTTTGGCAGCGTACAGGTTGACCAGCTCATCGGTAGGCTTGTTGAAGTGGTTGCCGTCCCCGTTGACCACGTAGGCGCCGCTGTTTTGCGGAGCAAAGTAGTTGGCCAAAGGTGATCCCAGTCCCAATCCTCCGGCCTTGAACCTTACCGCAAAGAGGATTTCCTTGTTCATCTCATTGTTGATGGAGAATACCTGCTGGTAGCCGGTGGTCCCCGTCAGCAGCGTAGCTCCACTGCCAGTGACGATCTCTGCCAAGAGTGCCTCCGCTTCCGTGTACTTGCGTTGGGTGCGGTAGACTTTGGCCAGCAGGGCTTTGGCAGCCCAAGACGTAGCCCTTCCGGTGCTCGCCACTGGGTAGACTTTTGGCAGCTGGGCAGCAGCAATCGTCAAGTCAGAGACGATGAACTGGTAAAGCTCCTCCGTAGATGCCGGAGACATCGCCTCTGCCTCTGCGGCACTGATGCGACGGTCTATCAAAAACACCTCTTCAAACAGACGCACCAAATTGAAATAGTGGTAGGCTCGGATGAAGGCTCCCTCACCCTCGATCTGGTCGCGCAGCGCTTGGCTCTGGATGTCATCCAGCCTGTCCATGACGGTGTTTACCCGGGAGATATTGTGATAGGTATCCGCCCAATAGGTGTAGATATTGGCCTGCTCGGCAGTGTAGGTCATGAGGTCCAGCTCACGCAGTGGGATATAGATATTGCTCGCCGTCTGGGAGTTGTGCAGTCGGGTATTGTCCGATCTCAGCTCCGTGAGTGCCCACTCGTTGAGAATGGGCGCCTGGAGACCAGAGTAGGCGGCGATGATCGCAGTGTTGAAGTCCGCATCGCTTTGGTAGAATGTACCCTCGCCAATCTCCGAAATAGGCTGAAGGTCCAGTTCGCAGCCGGTCAGCAGCCCGAGGGACAGCAGTCCGGCAAGTATGTTTCTGCTTAGTTTTTTCATGGTTTTTGGGTTTAAAAGCTTACGTCCACACCGAATACAAAGGCTCTTGGCACAGGGAAGGCACCTCGCTGGTATCCAGTGATCAGCGGAGACGCGTACTGGCTAGAAGTAGATCTGGCTTCTGGGTTGATGCCCCGATAGTCTTTGGACATGAAGTAGAAGGCATTTTGCGCGGAACCATACACCCGGAGGCTCTTGGTCTTGATCCGCTCACAGAGTGCCGCGGGGAGATTGTAGCCCAGCACGATGTCGCGCACCGAGACATAGGAGCCGTCCTCGATCATGTAGTCGGTAAACTGCCAGCCCATGCCGTTGGTACTGTAGGGAGTCATGCCGTCACCCGGAGACTCAGGCGACACCCAGCGGTTTTCCACATACTTGCGGTTGGTACGCTTGGTCTCGTTATAGTGCCCGTCGCCGTTGAACACATCGATGCCCTGTACTCCCTGCAGGAGGATGCTGAGGTCAAAGTTGCCAAAGGTGAAGTTGTTGGTAATACCCCAGGTGAAGTCTGGGAAGGGATTGCCCAACACCACGCGGTCGTCGTCGTCGATCTGGCCGTCGTTGTTGGCATCCATCAGGCGCAGTCCTCCTGGACGGTCAAGGCTGTTGCTTGGGTTGTTGTTGATTTCCTCTTGGGTATTCCACACGCCGATGGCCTTGTATCCGAAGAACTGGATGTAGGGCTGTCCTACCTCAGCGAGGTAGATTTCGCTTCTTTCCCCATAGGACAGGACGCGTTCCTCTCCACTGAATTCCACGAGCTTGTTTCTGACCGTAGAAAGGTTGAGGGAGGTAGTCCATTGAAACTTCGTCTTGTTGATGTTGTTGGAGTGCAGCTCCATCTCAAAACCCTTGTTTTGGATTTTGCCGATGTTGTTCCAGTATTCGGTAAAGCCCGTGATGGCCAAGGTGGGCTGTCTCAGCAGCAGCTGGTCGGTCTCTGAGCGATAGGCTTCCAGGGAAAGGTTGATCCGGTTTTCCAAAAATCCGATATCGACACCCACGTTGCCAGAAAAGGTACGCTCCCAGGCGATTGCCTTGTTGGCCAAGGTGGTGCCAGACTGAGCGAGGCCAGGGGTCAAAGTGCCTGTGCCAGCGCCTAGGGGGTAGTTTTCGGGATAAAGTCGGTTGACGTAGGCGTAGTTTTCGATATCGTTGTTTCCTGTCACACCGTAGCTGGCTCTCAGTTTCAGCATATCCACCACGCGGCTTCCCTTCATAAATTCCTCTTCAGACATCACCCAGCCCGCAGACACGGAAGGGAACCATCCCCACTTGTTTTCCGGGCCAAAGAGCGAGCTGCCGTCTGTCCTCGCACTTGCAGAAAACAGGTACTTGTTGCGGTAGGCATAGCTCACCCTTGCCAAGTAAGACAGGAGCAGGGTTTCGTCTTTCAGCGTGTTGGTGCCTTCCAGATCGATCACCGTCGCGCCGTTGAGCGTAGGTACATAGTCCGTCGGAAAGTTGGTCCCCACGATGTTGGCGTAGCTGTTGGTGACCTTTTGGGCGGTAAATCCACCCACCGCGGAGATGTCGTGGTCCTCAAAGGACTTGCTGTAGCTGATGATATTCTCCGAAAGTAGATCTACCCGCAGGTTGTTGGCATAGGAACCCCGGTTGGGATCTCCTTCGCGGTTGGTGTTGGTGTTGCGGTATTCCTCCTGCACGCGGTTGGTGAAGTAGGCTCCCTGCGAAAACTTGAGGAAGAGGTTTTTGCTCAGGTCGACCTGGAAGTAGGTCGATGCCAACATGCGGTATTGGTTGTCCACCCGGTGGTCGTTGTCGCTGATAAACTTGGGGTTATTGTTGGAAGTGCTCCAAGGTCTCGCCGAAGTCGTGGATACAGGTGTACCGGCAGGTGTGGTGAACTCATAGAGCACATTGCTGAAGTGGCGTCCGTGTGCCCACTCGCCCACGGGGATGCCCGTCAGGGCTGAAGTCTCCTCGGTGTGCTTCACCGGCATGAATGATGGGGTGCGGAAGTAGTCCGTAAAGTTGGCGGCTGGCAGTACTTTCTTGGTGTAGGAGGGGTTGAAGTTGACGCCCACTTTGAGCATTTTGCCCAGCTTGGCATCGAGCTTGGCGCGGAAGTTAAAGCGCTGGAAATCGTTGTTGATCAGCATGCCCTTTTCGTCGTTGTATCCGGCAGAGATCAGGTAGGTCAGGTCTTTTTTGCCCCCGGATACACCCAGCTGGTAGCTGCTGATGACGCCAGTGCGAAGTCCTTCCTCCTGCCAATCGGTGACATTGTCCACAGACCAGGCTGCCTGCTCATGGATCGTAGGTCCGGCTCCTCCGCGCGTCTGCTCTTCCCAGAGCATCTCCGCATATTCTTGGGAGGTCAGCATGTCGTGGACTTTGTAGGGGTTGTTTAGCCCCGAAAACATCTTGAACGTGAAAGTAGGCTTATCAGGGATGCCGTTTTTGGTGGTCACGATGATCACGCCGTTGGCGCCTCTGGAGCCATAGATGGCGGCTGAGGCGGCATCCTTCAGGACCTCGATGGATTCGATGTCATTGGGGTTGATAAAAGATAGCCCGTCCGGTGTCGGAAAGCCGTCGACTACCACCAGTGGCTCGTTGTTGGCACCGATGGAGCTGTTTCCACGGATTCGGATGGATGGAGACACGCCTGCTTCGGAGGTGGTGTTTTGGATCTGCACCCCGGCGATTTTGCCTTGCAGTGCCTGGTCGGCACGGACGGTGGGCAGATCTCCTAGATTGCTGTTTTCAAACTTGGACACCGCTCCGGTCAGGTGGGATTTCTTCTGCGTGCCGTAGCCTACCACGACCACTTCGTCCAGCTGGGTCAGATCCTCACCCATGGTAATGGATAGGATTTTCTGATTGCCCACGAGGATCTCTTGGGTAGTGTAGCCGATGAAGGAAAAGATCAGCGTGTCGGTAGGCTTGGCCGATATCTTGAATTTGCCATCGATGTCTGAGACAGTAGCGTTGACGGTTCCCTTTACGAGTATGTTGACGCCGGGGATCTCTAGGCCCTGGTTGTCTAAAACCTGCCCCTCAATGACCGAGGCCGTCTCTCCCTGAAATGCTGAAACTTGGGCGGCATTGCCTAGCAAAAGGCAGATGCATAGCGAAATTACTTTGGCATAATCCACCACCCCAAGCCAAAATTGGTTTGGTAATAGTTGCTTCATTTTGGGTAATGTTGTTAAAGTTGAAGTTGAGAAAAGGGATCAGGGAGATAAACGGGCTTCAACGGCTCCAAAAAATTTCCTAATTTTGAGGAGACATTGGGCGGCTACACAAAAAGGACCTCGACAATCTTGAATGGGTAGTATTTAAATCCTGATGTTGAATTTGGTGGATTCTATCCACCATTTTTTTTTGGCATAGGCAGGTCACTTTTTATTGATGATGTCCGATAGATGATTGATCATGGCTGCCTCTGCTTGGGCAGGATCTTGGTTTTTGATGTGAGCCAGGATCTCTTTATGCTCGATGAGGGCACCAAATGGCTTGCCTCCCCCACATACATTGTGCTTGGTGAAATGGGTAAGAATGTCCGGAGTCACGACCAGCATGAGTGACTTCAGGACGTTGTTTTTGCTGGATTCGGCGATCTTGATGTGAAACAGCAAGTCCTCGTCTATCGCCTGTTCGCCTACCTTGACCTTGGCCTCATAGAGCTCCAATGCTTCCTCCAGGGCAGCGATGTCTTCGTCCGTACGTCGCATCGCGGCCAGCTTGGCCGTCTGTGCCTCCAGGATCAGTCTTGTCTCGATCAGGGAGTGAAAATCGCTTCCCTCCATCTTGAGCACGTCTGTGATCAGGCCCTCCAGCGCGGTGACTCCCAGCCCGGCGATCACGGTGCCGCTTTGGGGATGTGTTTTCACGATGCCGTAAAATTCCAGCTTCTTGATCGCTTCCCTCACGTAGGTGCGGCTGATGCCGAGCTTCTCGGAAAGCTTGCGCTCCGGGGGCAGCTTGTCCCCGGCCACCAGTTCTCCGGAAATGATCAAGTCCCGGATCTGCCCGATGATGCGATCTACGGGATTCTCGATTTTTATCTCTTTGAAGTTATTGAGGGTTTCCATATTTAAATTGGTTGACCAATTTTTGGTTGACCAATTTTAGGAAAAAAATTTTTCACTCCAAACTTTTTTGGTAATTGATCTCAAAAAAATTGGGCAGCTCCCGAAGAAACTGCCCTGAGCTGCAAATAGAAGCGGTTTTTAGTCGATAAAATTTTTGATCACCGCAAGGGCTTCAGCCACAGCATATTCTATTTTTCCAAACTTGCGGTCGTTGATCCACTGTTTTCTGAACAGTTGCGAGCCCATTCCCACACAGGTCACGCCTGAGTCAAACCATTTTTTCAGGTTTTCTCGGGAGGGCTCCACCCCGCCCGTGGGCATGTATCGAAGCTCCGGTATCACGGACTTCGCCGCCGCGATAAACTCCGGTCCGAGGACATTTCCCGGAAAAGCCTTTACCAAAGTTGCTCCGAGTTTTCGGGCTTCGTTGATCTCCGTGATCGTCCCGCAGCCCGGTACCCAAAAGACCCCTTTGGCCTTGCACAGCGCTGCCACCTCGGGAATGAGAGCCGGAGACACGATAAAGTCCGCTCCTACCGCTACAAAGCGCTCGGCCTGCACTTGGGTGAAAATGGTGCCTATTCCCAAATACAAGCCGGGAAAGGACGCCGCATAGGCCTTCAAGTCCATGAAAACCTCCAGGGAGTTGGCATTTCGGTTGGTAAACTCAAACACCCGAACGCCCGCGGCATAGCAGGCTGCGAGTACCGACTTGGCCACCTCGGTATCGGAATGGTTAAACACCGGAATCATTCCGGTAGACTCCATGGCTTGGAGTAAAGCTGTCTTGATGTCTTTCATGATAAGGTAGGTTACCGCAATAATTTTCCGACGTTTTCTCCATCGAGCAGGAAGTCCACTTCCTCCAAGGAGACAAAGTTGGCATCTCCGGGCACGCTGTGCTTCAGTACTGAAGCCGCCACTGCAAAGTCGAGCGCCTCTTGGTCTCCTCTATGCAGGAGTCCGTAGATCAAGCCCGCCATGAACGCATCCCCACCGCCGATTCTGTCCACGATATGGGTCATGGGATAGGATTTTGACTTGAGGAGGGTCTGGGTATTCCAGAGTTTGCCCTTGAGTCGGTTTTCCGAGGCGCTAATGGATTTCCTAGTGGTCGTGGCGACGTAGGCGAGATTAGGGCAAAAGGATTTCGCCTCTTCGCAAGCCTCCGAATAGCGACTTGCTTTGATTCCCAGGCAGTTTTCGAAGTCAGTCAATCCCGCGACGATCAGGTGCGAGGGACGGATAAGCTCTGGCATGATTTCCAGGGGCTGCTTGCCATACTGCCAGAGATTCCTGCGATAGTTGATGTCAGCGCTGATTTTGACCCCGAGCTTTGCGGCGGCATCAACGGCTTCTTGACAGACTCTAGCAGCCGAGGCGGAGATGGCCGGCGTGATGCCCGTCCAGTGAAACCAGTCCGCACCGTCAAAGATCTCTTCCCAATCCAAGTCCGAGAAGTCAAAACCCGCGAAAACCGAGTCGAAACGGTCGTAGATAATACGGGAGCTGCGCTGCATCGCGCCATGCTCCACAAAGTAGCTTCCCATCCTGCCCGGGGCGGTTTGGATGTGGCTGGTGTCCAATCCGGCAAATTGAAGGGAATTTTTTGCAGCTTGGCCGATCTCGTGGCTGGGCAGTGCGGTGACATGGGCGACGGAACATCCCCAATTGGCCAGGGATACACCTACATTGGCCTCGGCGCCTCCATAGACTGCCTCAAATCCGGTGGCGGTGACAAAGCGCTGATGGCCTGGCGTGGAAAGTCTCAACATGACCTCGCCAAGCGTAATGATACGTTTTTTCATCAAAATGAACGTTTTGATTAGCGTGAAGAAAGAAATGCGGGATTGTCGAGAAAAAATTATTAGCCAGGATGTGCGCTAAGGTCCTGGCCAAAATTAGGAGGAAAAGTCGAAACCCAAACAAGATTTGGGAAATAATGACGGCCGGGCTCGATTGTAGCTTCCCCTGTCTCTCAGCTAGCCGGGGTGATTTGGCAAAATCCTTTCGAAAGAAAGGTCATTCCTTGCGGCTGGTTTGCGTCACTTTCTCCAGGAAGTCCCAAAGACAAAGTAGTAGGCCCATTCCTCCGGACCTCGGGCGATGTCTAGGCCCATCCTCAGCTTGAGCTTGCGGGCGATCAGGTAGCGTCCGCCGGCACCTCCGGAAGTCTTCCAGGACTCATCGCCCCAAGAGTCCTCTGCCATCACCGCCTTGCCCGAGCCTACAAATCCCACCACGCTAAAGCGGGGGCTGAAATCCCACCGCCACTCCGTCTCGGCCGTGGCGACCATATTGCCCTGATAGCGCGCCACCGGTATCCCCCGAAGGTTGACAAAGGGCAACATGTAAAAGGGCGCATCTCCCCAGAGATGCTGTACTTCCGCCCGGAATCCCGAGATCAGCGACGGAGTCACAGGCAACCAATAAAATGCCGTGGTACTCACCAAGCCATAAGAATAGTCGCTGCCCAGCCACTCGGCGGAAGTACCGATCAGGTTGATCCAATGCAAGCCGCGGTCGGGGGAGAAGATATTGTCCCGCCCGTCGTACTCGACTAGGATACTGGGCCGGCTGATGATGGTATTGACGGCCTTTTCGTCATGAAACTCGTAGTTGGCTAGGCCGAGGTCGGTCTTCAAAAAGAGGTAATTCAGGCCTGCGTACCAGTCGCTCTTTCCGATCTGCTTGGTCAGCTGGCCCGTGATGGGGATGGTGCGTATGTTGAATTCAAATTTCTTTTCCCCGACCAGCGGGAAAGTCCGGTAAAACTCCAGATTGACATCGGCATAGCCGGTGGCCAGGCGATAGTTGGAGCGCCACTTTTTGATGACGCCAATCGCAGCCGCCCCGACCACCCAAGTCCCATTGACGGTCATGGCTGCGCCGCCACCGTAGATGTTTGGCTTGACCCGGGTGAGCACTTCCTTGCCATCCACGCTGTCCCGATAGGGGGGATTCGGATCGACAAACACGCCAAAAAGCGCTCCCCCAAAACCGCCCAAGGCTGGCTCGGTAATGATCGAGGGAAACGGAATAAAGCCGTTTGCGGTCAAAACCCAGTCACTGAGATCCAGCTTTTGGTCTAGGGAATCCTTGAAGGACACTTTCTGTCTCTGGGCAAAGGCGAAAGTCGAAAAAACGAACAGCGCTAAAAAAAGCAGTATTTTCTTTCTCATAAAAATCGGCGATTTGAGGTAGGAGAACAGGGAAACCGGCATGGGCCCTGCGGAAAATAAGGTTTGTCAGGTGAAAAATAACAAGCCTCCGGAGGAATTCCTACCGGAGGCTTGAGGTCTATTTGCCAATAAAATCAGAAGGGATACTTTCCTTCGGCGATCATGTGATCGGCTATTTGTCTTCTCAGCTCTTTGGTGTTGACCAGATCGGACTTGGTAAAACGCTTCAGGCCCATCAGCATCACCTTTTGCTCGTCGCCTTTGGTGAAAGATCCGATGGCCTCTTTCGCTGCGGAATTGATCCTGTCCACGGCTTCGGAAAGATAGACTTGTGCCATCGCAATCTGGTGCGCGCTCGCCTCCTGCCCGTTTTGATTGGCCAGTTTTTCAGCCCGAAGGATAGCCGACTCGGCGGCATAGATCTCGATCATCACATCGGCCAGGTTCATCATGATCTCCTGCTCGTCTTCGATCTTGTCCTGCAGGGCCATCGCAGCTTTGCCACCGACCATGAGGAATACCTTCTTGAGCTTTTTGAGGACTTCTTTTTCCGCCGCGAAAAGCTCCGAGGTATCGATGGTCTCAAAAGAAGGAACGGAAGTCAACTCCGCGGACACGGCCATGGCCGGTTCGAAAAGGTTGATTTCTCCCTTCATGGCTCTTTTCAGCACCATTCCCACCATCAGCATTCGGTTGATCTCGTTGGTACCCTCATAGATGCGGGCGATGCGGGCATCCCTGTAGGCGCGCTCCATAGGAGCCTCCGCGGAATAGCCCATTCCACCGTAGATCTGCACGCCTTGGTCCACCGCATAGTCGAGGACTTCGGAGCCGTGGATCTTGGCGATGGCGCACTCGATGGCAAAAGCCTCGACGCCTTTCAGCTTGGCCTCGGCATCGCTCATCCCCTCGGCGACCAGCGCATCGATGCGGTCGTCGATGTCCTGACCGGCACGATAGCAGAGCGACTCGGAAACATAGGTTCGGATCGCCATCTCTGCCAGTTTGGACTTGATGGCTCCAAAGGTGTTGATGCTGACGCCAAATTGCTTGCGCTCCGTGGAGTAGGCGATGCAGCGGCTGATGACGGTGCGCACCCCACCCAATACCCCAGAACCCAATTTGATTCGGCCGATGTTGAGCACGTTGACGGCGATCTTGAAGCCGTTTTGGCGTTCGGAAAGCATATTTTCCACCGGGACGGGGCAGTCGTTGAAAAAGACCTGGCGGGTGGACGAACCCTTGATGCCCATCTTTTTCTCCTCCTCGTTCATCGTGATCCCACCGAAGGTCTTCTCCACGATGAAGGCCGTCAGGTTTTTGTCATCTTCTATCTTGGCGAAAACGATGAACAAATCGGCAAATCCGGCATTGGAGATCCACATCTTCTGACCGGTGATGAGGTAGTGGCTGCCATCGGCGGAAAGCACCGCCTTGGTCTTGCCGCTATTCGCATCAGAGCCTGCGTCCGGCTCGGTCAGGCAATAGCAGGATGCCCACTCGCCGGTGGCGAGCTTGGGCAGGTATTTTTGCTTTTGCTCCGCAGTACCATAGTAGAGGATGGGCAGTGTGCCGATGCCTGTATGGGCTCCGTAGGTGGTGGAGAAGGAACCGGCCGCGCCAATAATGTCGGCGATCAGCATGGCGGTGTTCACGCTCATACCGAGCCCCCCATACTCCTCGGGGATGGAAACGCCAAGGAGGCCCAGCTCGCCGGCCTTTCTCAGGATCTCCGGCACCAGCTCCGGGTGCTTCATGCTGTCGATCTCCTCGATCCGCGGCGTGATCTCCGTATCGATGAAATCCTGGCAGGCCTGTACCATCATTTTTTGCTCTTCGCTGAACTCCTCGGGAATGAAGATATCCTGTGCGGAGGTTTCCCTGATCAGGAATTCGCCTCCTTGTATTGATTTGGTTACTGTGGACATATGTTTTTGAGATTTTAGACGTGACACATTACTCTAGACTTGAGACATTAGACGCAAGACTTAAGACCTAGTGGTTTTTAGATTCAATTTTCAGAATTAGCGCGTAAAGCATTTTTTGTATTTCGGTGATTTCAGAGGTAATGAAATCGGTTTTTTCAAAGTCAGTAATTTCAAGTTCGACGCAGACATAGATTTGGGTCTCCAGTTCACAAATTGATCCATGGGCAATTCCCAGGAAGTGTGCAAACTCCCTGTCTGTCCTTCTTCCGCCACCCTCTGCAATGTTGGAAGGAACAGAGACCGACGCCCGCCTCATTTGCGATATCAATCCAAACCTTTCCTCACTTGGAAAATTAGCCGTCAACTTATACACCTGAGCGCAAAGTTTTATGGCCCGCTTCCAAACAATCAATTCTTTGTAGTTGTGCATAGGAGATAAATTTGAAATGGATTTGGTCTTATTTCTAGCGTCTAGCGTCTTACTTCTTACTATTTCAGCAACTCATACACTCCGGCGACGCCCTGTCCGCCACCAACGCAGGCAGTGACGAGGCCATATTTCTTGTTTTGTCTCCTCAATTCATTGAAGATCTGTACGGAAAGCTTCGCTCCGGTACATCCCAGCGGGTGACCGAGTGCCACCGCTCCACCGTTGACGTTGACGATGTCCGGATTCATGTCCAGTGACTTCATCACGGCAAGGCCTTGGGCGGCGAAAGCTTCATTCAACTCGACCAAGTCGATGTCGTTTAGCGTGAGGCCTGCCTGCTTCAAAGCCTTCGGAACTGCCTCCCTCGGGCCAATACCCATGATTCGGGGATCTACGCCGGCTACGGAATAGGAAGCCAGTCTCGCTACGGGATCCAAGCCCAGCGATTTCATCAGCCGCTCGGACATCACGACCACGAAGGCCGCTCCGTCAGAGGTCTGGGAGGAGTTGCCGGCGGTCACTTGGCCGCCGTTTTTGAAGGCAGGCTTCAATCCAGCCAACACCTCCTGCGTGGTACCCGCTCGTGGCCCCTCATCGGTATCCACGACGAACTTTCGGGTTTTCTTTTTCCCCTTCTCGTCGAGGTAGGTTTCCTCGACTTCCACGGGGACGATTTCGTCCTTGAACTTGCCCGCAGCGATGGCCGCCAAGGCTTTCTCATGGGATCGGACGGAGAAGGCATCCGACTCCTCGCGGGTGATGCTGTATTCCTTGGCCAGCTCCTCGGCAGTCAAGCCCATGCTGATGTAGTAGGAGGGGTGCTCGGTGGCGATCTTGTAGTTGAGCACGGTCTTGTAGCCCATCATGGGTACCAAAGACATGGATTCCGTGCCGCCCGCGATGATGCAGTCGGCCATTCCCGCTTTGATTTTGCCTACAGCCAGGGCAATCGCCTCCAGACCAGATCCGCAGTATCGGTTGATGATAAAGCCGGGATTCTCGATTCCCAGCGCCAAAAGGGAGATCATCCGGCCCATCTGCATGCCTTGCTCGGCCTCGGGGACGGCGTTGCCGACGATGAGGTCGTCGACCATTTTGGTTTCCAAACCGGGTGTATTGGCCACCAGGTGTTTGATCACGTCTGCGGCCAAGTCATCCGGGCGGTAAAACCTAAACCCGCCTTTTTTTGCCTTTCCTACCGCTGATCTATATCCGTTGATTATGTATGCTTCCATGGTTGTTTTTAGTTGAGAGTATCTAGTATCGAGTAGCTGGTATCAAGACTTTGCCTCAATTGAGGTCTTTAAACCCATGATCATTCGCTGCACTTCAGTTAGATCCGATTCCATTTCTCTTGCAGTTTCAGAATCCAATATCCCGACTCGCTCTGAGATGATCATCTGTGTCTCCAGTTCAAAACTTTCTCCCAGACTGATCTCCAATGAGTTTACAAGCGACTTTCCGGAAGTTTTGGCACAGCCCTCGGCAATATTGGAGGGAATCGAGACTCCAGCTCTTCTCATCTGCGAAACCAAGCCGAACTTCTCCTCATTGGGAAAAAGCTTGGTCACAGAATAGATCTTCACTGCGAAGTCGACAGCTTTCTGCCATACTTTGAGTTCTTTGAAGTTGTGCATGATTAGATGGGTTTAAGATCTCTTGATACTTCGTACTAGCTACTTGATACTGTGTACTTTATACTTTTAATTTCTTAGCGGTTTTCCCTTAAACAGTATGCTGTGGATCCGCTCTAGGGTCTTTTTCTCCCCAGTCAAGCTCAAAAACGCCTCGCGCTCCAAGTCCAAAAGGTACTGTTCGCTCACCTCGGTAGGGGAGGAAAGATCACCTCCAGACATCACCCAGGCCAGCTTGCGGGCGATCTTCGCGTCATGCTCGGAGATATAGGCACCGTACTGCATGCCGGTGATCCCCGCTTCGAAGAGTGCCAGAGAGGCTTTGCCCTGCACCTTGATATCGGTCTGCTGCACAGGCTGGGTATATCCGGCATCGCTCAGGCTCAATACTTTCCCCTTGGCATCGGCCAATTGGCGCTTGCGGTTGAGGGAAATGCCGTCGCTCTTTCTCAGATAGCCCAATCCCCGAGCTTCCTCGGCGGAAGTGGAGACTTTGGCAGTGGCGATGTTCATGAAATATTCCTGCAGTCGGTTCAGCTCCACGTCTCCGCTGTGGATGGCGTTGGAGAATCGCAGCGTCATCTCCTTGGTGCCGCCACCAGCCGGGATCAGTCCGACGCCTACTTCCACCAAGCCCATGTAGAGCTCCGCATGCGCCTGGATATGGTCGGAGTGGAGCGAAAGCTCGCAACCGCCACCCAAGGCCATGTTGTGGGGTGCAAGGACCACCGGGATAGAAGAGTAGCGCGCCCGCATCATGGTGTTTTGGAACTGCGCAATCATCAGGTTGATCTCGTCAAAATCCTGATCACCGGCAAACATGAAGAGCATGGCCAAATTGGCTCCTGCGGAGAAATTGGCCCCTTCGTTGCCGATCACCAGCCCTTTGTAGGACTTTTCCGCCATGCCGATGGCCGTATTGATGCCCTCGATGACCTCCGCACCCATGGAATTCATCTTGGTGTGGAATTCCAAGCCAATCACGTCGTCACCCAAGTCGTAGACCGTGGAACCGGCATTGCCCCAGACTTTTTTGCCTGCGGACTTCAGCGTGTCCAGGATGATAAAATCCTTCGTTCCGGGGATTTCCTGATAGCTCTTGCTCGGAATGTCGTAGAAAAGCTTCTTGCCATTCTCGACCTTGTAGAAGGACTCGTTTCCGGCATCGAGCATTTCCCTTACCCAAGCTGCCGGAGCCTCGCCAGCGGCTTCCATTTTCTCCAGAGTCTCTTTCACGCCCAGCACATCCCAGGTCTCAAATGGCCCCAGCTCCCAACCGAAGCCCGCACAGACCGCCTGGTCGATGCGATAGAGCTCGTCGGAGATCTCGGGAATCCGATTGGAACAGTAGCGGAATAGATCGTAGAACGACGCGCGGTAAAACTCACCCGCCCGGTCGTCAAAGTTGACCAGAAACTTGATGCGCTTCTTCAGGTCTTCGATGTCCTTGGAAGCCTCCAAAGCTTTGAATTTGGGCTTTTCTACGTCTTTGTATTCAAACGTCTTCAGGTCTAGCTCCTTCAGCTCTTTCGTCCCGTCCTTGTGGCGGATCATCTTGAAGTAGCCTTGGCCGGTCTTGTCACCAAACCATTTGTTGTTGTAAAGCACCTCGACGATATGCGGAAGCTTGAACTTGTCCCGGGATTCGTCGTGGGGAAGGGCTTTGTAGAGGTTGTTGGCCACATTGACAGTGGTGTCGAGTCCGACCACGTCCATGGTACGGAAGGTCGCCGACTTGGCGCGTCCGATCACCGGGCCGGTGAGCTTATCCACTTCGGAGACGCTCAGCCCCATTTTCTCGATGGCATGCATGCCCGAGATGATGGCATAGACGCCGATTCTATTGGCGATGAAAGCCGGAGTGTCTTTGCAGAGCACGGTTTCCTTTCCGAGAAAGCGGTCGCCGTATTCCATCAGGAAGTCGATGATCTCAGGCTTGGTCTTCGGCCCGGGGATGATCTCTAGCAATCTGAGATATCTGGGCGGGTTGAAAAAGTGCGTCCCGGCAAAGTTGGCCTGAAAGTCCTCGCTGCGGCCTTCGCACATCATGTGCATGGGAATGCCGGAGGTATTGGACGTGATCAGCGTACCTGGCTTTCGGTACTTTTCCACTTTTTCATAAAGCGACTGCTTGATGTCGAGCCGCTCCACCACGACCTCCATCACCCAGTCGTAGTCTTTGATCTTGGGCAGGTCGTCGTCAAAATTTCCCGTGGTGATCTGGCTTGCAAAAGCCTTGTCGTAGATCGGGGACGGGTTGGACTTGAGGGTACTTTGCAGGGCGGTGTTCACCACCCGGTTGCGCACGGCGGGATGCTCTTTGGTCAGTCCTTTTTTCTGCTCCTCTTCCGAGAGCTCAAAAGGGACAATGTCCAGCAAAAGTACCTGCACGCCGATGTTGGCGAAGTGGCAGGCAATGCGCGAACCCATCACCCCTGAACCCAAAATGGCTACTTTCTTAATGGTTCTGTTCATTGTGTTATGTTTTGTCAGGCCGGAGCCTGAGGGCTATTGTTTTACATCATTATACGCAATCTTACCAGTAAGCGAATTTGCTTCTTCAATCTGGTCGGAAGACCCCGACACGTCGGGCAGGCGATGACCGAAGACCGAAGTAGGGCAAAGCCCCAATTTTAGCGTTCTTTCGGATTGTCGCGGCTGCCTAATGGCATAAGAGTGGATAATCATATTGTTTATAATTCGAATACCGGTTTGTTGATCTCGTTGCCGTTGACCTGGTCGATGACCAGTTGGATCTTTTCAAATACGCCAAAAAAGGTCTCCAGTTCCTTTTCACTGACAACCTCTCGGATCTGCTCGTTGAAGTCCATGATGGTTTTCACCGAGCGTTCCTTTTTTTCCTTGCCCTCTTCGGTGAGAAAAATCCTCACGGAGCGCTTGTCTTGGGGGTCGGCCTTCTTGTAGATTAGGCCTTTTTCCTCCATAGTCTTCAGCATGCGGGTGAGGCTGCGGGTCTCCAGGCCGATCAGGGGGGCGATTTTGGTCGCCGGAGTGCCATCCTTGGAGTGGATATTGATCAGGACAAAGCCGATGGCGGTGGTGAAGCCCTCTTCTGCTGCCTGCTGGTTGTACATGCGGGAGATGGCATGCCAGGCACTCTTGATGTGGTAGTCAACGGTCTCTTCTCTTTTCATGGGTACAAAAAGCTGAATTTGGGCAGACCTAATTTAGGATATATTTTGTATGCATGCATACTATTTTCAAAAAAGTTATGCATGCATCACAAATTATCGACTGTGATTTCGCAGGTTGATAAAATAAAAAGCCGAAAAACTATCTTCTCCCACGTATAATCAGAATAAAAACAGTCAAAAAATCAATATTCCAATAACTAATTCTGAGATTATCCTTTTGTCAACAAATCAAAAGCACAAAAAGGCAGGGACTTAGCCTTGGTAGATGCCTTCGATCTCCTTGGAAAACTTGCCTGAAATCACTTTTCGCTTCAGCTTCATGGTAGGAGTGAGCTCGCCTGACTCGATTCCCCAAGGGCGATCCAAAAGTCTGAAGCGCTTCACCTGCTCCCAGCGCGCAAAATATTTGTTGAGCTGATCGATCTCGGACTGGTATTTGTCGACGATTTCCGGCTTTTGCACCATCTCTTCATCACTGGAATAGGGGATTTCCTTGCGGCGGCAGTAGTCACGCAGACCTTCGAAGTTGGGTACTACCAAGGCCGCCGGATAGTTTTTCCCATCTCCCACGACCATCAGCTGCTCGATCAGGGGAGACTCCTTGAATTTGTTTTCCATGACCTGCGGAGCGATGTACTTCCCGCCCGAGGTTTTGAACATTTCCTTTTTGCGGTCGGTGATCCGGAGGTAATCTCCCTCCAGCTCCCCGATGTCTCCGGTGTGAAACCAGCCGTTTTGGAGTACCTCTGCCGTCCTTTCGGGGTCTCTGTAGTATCCTGACATCACATTGGGACCTTTGACGAGGATCTCGCCGTCTGAGGCGATTTTGACCTGCACGTCCTTCATCACCTTACCGACATAGCCGATGCGGATGCCATCGAGGCTTCCGATGGATGCCGACACCACCGGCGAAGTCTCCGTCAGGCCATAGCCTTCGCAGACGCGGATGCCGGCCGCCCAAAAGACGCGCGCCAAGCGTGGCTGCAGCGCCGAAGCGCCTGAGTTGATCTGCATGATGTTGCCACCGAGAGCCTCTCTCCACTTCGAAAAGATGAGTTTGTTGGCGATCTTCAGCTGAAAATCGTACCATTTGCCCATATCCCGGGAGGGATCGTAGGCCAAGCCCAGATTCAGGGCCCAAAAGAACAGGCTTTTCTTCAGTCCGCTCAGTTCGTAGCCCTTCGCCACGATCTTGTCGTAGACTTTTTCCAACAGGCGCGGAACCGTGTTGAAGACGTGCGGCTGTACCTCCTTGAGATTTTCACCGATCTTCTCCATGCTCTCCGCATAGTACACCGAAAATCCGAGGTAGATAAAGCAAAAGGAACCTGTGCGCTCATAGATGTGGCAGAGTGGCAAAAAGCTCAGTGCCGTGGAAACTCCCGCAGGCGGCGTCATGCGATCGGCTACGGCCAGCACGTTGGACAGGATGTTGGCATGGGTGAGCATCACGCCTTTTGGTCGGCCGGTAGTGCCGGAAGTGTAGATGATCGTGAATAGGTCGCCTGCCTTGATTTTGGCTTTGCTTTCTTCCAACTTGGCAAGATCGCCCGATTCTCCCAGTTGGGCTAAGGTTTGCCAGCTTTCTACCCCGACCAAGTCGTCAAAGGAAAAAATCTTCCGATCGCCGGCCACTTCGGCGGCCTTCGCATAAATGGTCTGATCGCCGACAAAAATCAGCTTCACTTCGGCATGGTCGAAAATATAGGCGTAGTCCTCCGTGGTAATGGTCGGATACATCGGCACGGAGACCGCACCAATCTGTTGCAGTGCAAAATCGACGAAATTCCATTCAGGCCGGTTTTCCGAAACGATGGCCACCTTGTCCCCAGCGGAAATCCCAGAAGCCAAAAGTCCCAAGCTCAGGTTGTCGACTATTTCCTTTAGGTCTTTGGAAGAGTAGGTTTTCCAGCTTCCATTCTCTTTTTTGGCGAAAGCCACTTCTTTGTTGTAATGGGAAATCTGGTAGGGAATCAGGTCAAAGAGCCGGTCGAGATCCATTGGTCATTTGGGTTTCACTATTTTAATATTACCCAATCCAAAACTGAATCACAAAAGCTATCCACAGAATCCACCGGGTAATAACTCTATTATCTTATTTATTTAAATAAAAACTATTAAGGTTATTAAGGCTGTGGATTTGTTGATAATCCCCTGCGGAAATGTTGGCCACATCCTCTATACCCGAAAAGCAACTGTCTTGACATGTTATCAACCGTTTGTCCACTTGCTTGCTACTGGGAGTCTGTGACTTATCCGGAAAGGCTGTTTTTGGTGGATTACTTGCGTTGACATCGATGTGGCTAAATTGCCTGTGGAAACCTTTGAAACGCTGTGTGGATATCGGGGCAGTTTTCCCCGGCAGTTTTTTTTCGGGGATGGAATTTCTCCGCTTTGTTGATTTCTATGATTTTATCCAAAGTTGTTCGGGAAGTTATCTACAGCTATTCAGGGCTTTTCCACAGCCGAATTTTCGGTTTTCGGGAGGCCAGTGGGTGGAGAAGCTTGGATATTTTGATCCTGTAGCGACCAGCCGCTGCGGATGACTAGGTTGGGCTGGCCCTCGGCGTTGGAGAAATAAAAGACCCGTTCTGCCAGTCTTCGCTCGGTAAAGTTGGAAGGATCCCAGCGCTTGTTGCCGTTTAGGTCTTCTATCACGCGTATCTTGAATGTGCCTGGCTCGACCATTTTGAAGGAAAAGGTAGTTGAGCTGTCCAAGAATTGTTCATGAGCGAGCTCATTTTTGGAGTTCACCAGCTGTACTATAAAGGGTGGCTGTGCACCGGTGATCGCCCCGGAGATCTCGTCTGCGAGGCCTTCCCGTTTTAGTTTTCGGTAATTGGCGGTCAGCGAGGTCTCATTGATTTGGTTTTCCACGTCCGTGAAGGTGGAGTCTGCGGCTTTAACGGTGAATATTTCCTGGCTCAGCGAGTCTGGTACGGAGAACCGAATATGGAGAATGTCCCGGCGCGAGGAGTCGGGTAGCGACATCATTTCTCTAGTAATGGGGATAACAGAGGCCGTATCGTAAGCGATGTAGAGCGAATCCGTATTGACGGATTTAAGAGGTTTGTTGAATTTGAGCTCGGCTTCGAGGTTTTGGAAGAAGTTCTTGCCTGAGTTGGCAGAGACAGTAAGCTTTTCCGGTGTTCGTTCGGACTCGGGAAACTTAGCCCAGATCAAAGAGTCTTTGCTGAAACCGACAGAATCCGACAGCGTCACTTGGAAGGGGATGCTGTCACTTTGAGCTTCGTCGGAGTATATTCGGATGCGGGTGTCGTTGCTGGTGTAGAAATACCTGTTACCGAGCTGTTCGTTTTCCAGTTTGGTACTGACAGCTGGCCTGCTGAGGACGATGTCATAGTTTTGGCCGAAGGTGGCTGAGCGCAGAATGCGGATCGGTGTGATGTCTGCCTTGGACAAATTGAATGTTAGGCCGGGGATGTTTTCGTTGAGGTGAAGTGTATCCAGGACGAAGTCATAGTCTTCCGATTTGTGCTCTGCTTTTAGCGTCCCGTTGGCATCCTTCCAGGCATAAGCCATGTATTTGCCGTTTTTGATGTTGGTGATGGTGAAGTTTCCCGCAGTGTCCACTTGGCTGAGGTAGTAGGGCTGTGCGGTGAGTACGTCCGTGGTATCGCCGACTGGATAGATGCCTACCAATACGTCTTTGAAGTCGGTTTTCGAGGCAGGAAAGTAGAAGTTTACCTTACCGGAGAGGCTTAGACTGTCGATGGAGTTTCCTGTGGAAAAGACGATTTTAAGGTTCTCTGCTGGATTTTCTTCGGAAATATCGACTACTGATTTTTGAAAGTCAAAGACATACGTGGTGCTGTCCTCCAGCTCTTGGTTGAGCTTCACGGTGACGACGTTTTTTAGCGCGGTGAATTCGACCTCGTCTTTGTTGATCCTCGGCGTGATCACGATTCCCTTGGATGGGTTTTCCAGTTTGACGTACTCGTCAAAAGTCAGTGTGATGGTCTCTGGCTTGGTGTTTAGGCTTTGATCGGTCGGATTGGCTTGTTGGAGTATGGGTGGATCCTCGTCCCTTGGTCCACCGGTAGGGGTACTTTGCTTGGCACAGGATGCCAGTAGTATAATGGAAAGCCCGTAAAACAGTAGTCTTAGTTTTTTCACTTCTTTTGGAAAACGAAAATGTTGCTGGAAAATTGACCAGGTGTTTTTGCAGCCCGGTTGGAAAGGAGGCCCGCTCGGAGTGCTTTGGTGTATTTCGAAAGCAGGCCTGAGTTTTTGTCCATATACCCTTCTGAAAGCAAGGAGACATAGAAGCTGTCAAACTTCATGGGTTTGGTTTCTTGCAATTCCAAACCAAACTCTTCTTGGAACTTTTGCATCGATTCCTGGCTGAAATGGTATAGGTGTCTGGGCACATCCCATCCCGCCCAGAATTTGCCATATTTTCGCCCATCCCAGCTTTGGTGGTTTGGTACAGCTATTACTATATAACCTTCTGAATTTAAGTGTTTTATGATCTTTTTTACCGTTTTTCTCAGATCGTGAATATGCTCTAGCACATGGTAAAGCGTAATGACGTCGAAACGGGCGCTTTTCTTCAATTCGTCAATGGAGGGCTTGATCTTTTTGTTGAGCTTTTCACTCGCCAGTGTCCTTGCTTTTTCATTGGGTTCTACGCCAGCGACCTTCCAGCCATGCTGTTTGGCAGTGTTTAGGAACTCGCCGGTACCGCAGCCATAGTCCAGTAGGCTTCCTTTAGAAACTAACTGCTCTATGGAGGTTACCTTTTTGGAGATGTTGTAGTTTCGGACTTTTTGGTAGATCCACTGGGTAATGTTCTTCGCCTTGTCTTCGTGAGAGTAGTACTCAGGAAAATTGTAGTAAGGCCCGATGGTCTCTTGGGTTGGCCGTGGATTGGTAAAGAGAAGTTGGCAATTGGAGCATTTGCAGAGAATGAAGGACTCCCGGCTGACCGCATGGTCTGTGATCTCTGTATGGTTAAGAAAAAGCCCACTTTTGCAGAGTGGGCATTTACTGAGTCGTTCTATCATGTTATCGTCCCAAATAGACCGTTAAGATAGACAAATCGGCTGGTGAAACACCGCTGATGCGTGAAGCTTGGCCGAGCGTTTCCGGTCGGATTTTGTTCAGCTTTTGACGTCCCTCATTGGAGAGTGCGGTAATGGACAGGTAGTCGAAGCGGACAGGGATCTTGAAGTTTTCCATGTTGGAAAGCTTTTCCACCATTTGTTGCTCTTTTTCGATGTAGCTGTCATACTTGATCTGGATCTCGGCTTGCTCTTGGACTTCTTTCGGATATTTTGCCAGGGTTTGGCTGAGATCTGGATCTATGGCCATCAGTTCCGCTACGCCGATCTGTGGTCGCTTGAGCAGTTTTTCGGCATTGGTTTTTTCCTGGATAGTCGCTGTGCCGATGGCCTGTAAGCCTTCATTGATTGCCTCTGGGCTTACTTTTTTTTGCTTTAGCTCGTTGATCAGTCCGGCTGTAGCAGACTTTTTGTCGAGCATTTTCTGGTATCGCTCGTCAGATGCTAGCCCTACATCATGGCCGAGTTTGGTCAGACGGAGGTCGGCGTTGTCTTGACGAAGCAACAATCGGAACTCCGCTCTGGAGGTAAACATGCGGTAGGGTTCCTCGGTGCCTTTGTTGATCAGGTCATCAACCAATACGCCTATGTAGGCATCGGATCTCTTCAGTACGAACGGGTCTTTTTCCTGGACTTTGAGGCTCGCATTCATTCCCGCAATCAGACCTTGCGAGGCAGCTTCTTCATATCCGGTGGTACCGTTGATCTGTCCTGCGAAAAAGAGGTTTTCAATCAGATGCGTTTCAAGGGTCAGTTTGAGCTGGGTCGGCGGGAAAAAGTCGTATTCAATGGCATAGCCAGGACGGAACATTTTGGCATTTTCAAAGCCAGGAATCAGTCTCAATGCCTTGTACTGCACATCTTCCGGTAGCGAGGTAGAAAATCCGTTTACGTAGATTTCCACGGTGTTCCATCCTTCCGGTTCTACAAAGATTTGGTGCCTTTCCCGCTCGGCGAAACGGTTGATTTTGTCCTCTATACTTGGACAATACCTTGGCCCTAGGCCTTGAATGCGTCCATTGAACATGGGCGAGCGGTCAAAACCGGTCTCCAAAGACTGGTGTACTTCCTTGTTGGTATAGGTGATCCAGCAGCTTCTTTGGGTTTCCAAGGGTGCTGTGGAATCCATGTAGGAGAATTTTTCAGGCTTTTCATCGCCAAACTGCTCCTCCATTTTGGAATAGTCCAAGCTTCTTCCGTCCACCCTTGGTGGCGTACCGGTTTTCATCCTGCCAGCTTCAAAGCCGAGTTGAACCAATTGCTCTGTAATTCCTTTTGCCGCCGACTCTCCTGTCCTACCTCCGCCAAATTGCTTTTCACCGATATGGATTACGCCGTTCAGGAAGGTTCCGTTGGTAAGGACGACTGCTTTTGATGGGATTTCTATTCCAATACCGGTTTTTACACCGCATACACGTCCATCTTTGACCAGGAGGCCGGAAATCATTTCCTGCCAGAAATCGACGTTGGGTGTATTTTCCAATGCAAGCCGCCACTCTTCGGCGAACCGCATCCGGTCGTTTTGGGTGCGTGGTGACCACATGGCCGGGCCTTTGGAGCGGTTAAGCATCCGGAATTGGATCATCGACTTGTCAGAGATGATCCCTGACATCCCTCCCAGTGCGTCGATTTCGCGGACGATCTGTCCCTTTGCTACCCCGCCCATTGCCGGATTGCAGGACATCTGGGCGATGGTATTCATGTTCATGGTACACAAGAGGACTTTGGATCCCATTGTGGCGGCGGCATGAGCGGCTTCGCAGCCTGCGTGCCCCGCTCCTACTACAATGACGTCGTACGTTGGAAACATGGTAATTGGTGTTGTGTTCCACGTGAAACAGTTACTGAGCGGGTGCTAGTGTCGTTGCTCATGTTCCACGTGGAACAGTTAAATATTCTCGTATAATTTGATGGCGAGTTCCTCTTGGGATCTCATTGCGGCAGACTGTTCCTTGGATTTGTCTTTATAGCCCATCAGGTGGAAGAGTCCGTGACTGATCACTCTGCTGAGTTCTGAGGCTTCATCTTGTCCATGCTTCGTTGCGTTTTCCCTTACACGGTCAATGCTGATGAAGATGTCCCCTTCTAGTTGCTTTTCCTCCTCTGAATTGTCAAAGGTGATGATGTCCGTGTAGGTGTCGTGATCCAAGTACTCGACGTTGATGTCGTATAGGTATTCATCGGAGCAAAAGATGTAATTGAGCTCCCCTATCTTGAAATCCTCGGACTTGGCTAGTTGTTTTAGCCAGGCTTTTCTTCGGTTTTTCTCCGGCAGACTGAATTTGATCGCTTCGGAAAAGAAATTGATCGCCATGCCTATTCCATGTAAAAAGAAAGGACTGTTTTCTTTCCGCCCTCTTCAAACTTTACATCGTCGCTGAGATGGCGGATAAGGAAAATTCCCCTTCCTCCCGGTTTTTCGATGTTTTCAGGCGCCGTCGGATCTTGAAGCTCCTGCAGGTCGAAACCCTCGCCTTCGTCCTCAATGATGAACTTGAGCTGGTCTTCTTCCATCATCAGCTCTAGGTGGACGAGTTTGTTTTTGTCGCTTCTGTTTCCGTGAAGAATGGCATTGCTGATGCACTCAGTCACGGAGATCATGATATTCCCATAGATGTCATCGTTAATCTCAAATTTATCTTTTGCGTTGTCGATAAAGCTTTCGATGACCTTGATGTTCTCTATCAGGGAAGGGATTGAAATTTTAATGGACTTCATCTGGGAAATATTCTATGATTCAGTTCTTGTTGATTTTTCTTACGCGATTTCCAGCTTGATGGGGCAATGGTCGGAATGGATAACGTCTGGCAAAATTACGGCACTTTTCAGTCTGTTTTGCAATTCATTGGTAGCCATGTGATAATCTATGCGCCAGCCGAGATTTTTGGCCCTCGAATTGGCTCGGTAGCTCCACCAGCTGTAGTGGTGCGGATCGGGATTGAAGTGGCGAAAGCTGTCTATAAATCCAGACTCCGTAAACTTGTCCATCCAGGCTCGCTCCTCAGGCAAGAATCCCGAAGTGTTTTTGTTGGCGACGGGATTGTGGATGTCTATAGCCTTATGGCAGATGTTGTAGTCTCCGCTCAGGATGAGGTTTTGGTTTTCCCTTCTCATATCCTGCATGTAGCCAAAGATGTCATCGAGAAAACCGTACTTGAATTTTTGGCGGATGTCCCCGGTCGTACCCGATGGAAAGTAGGAAGAGATGAAGGAAAAATCCCCAAAATCTGCCTGGATCATTCTCCCCTCGTCGTCATACCGATCTAGGCCCATCCCATATTTGACGGATTTCGGTTTGACTTTGGAGAAAATAGCCACACCGCTGTAGCCCTTTTTGACGGCTGGGTACCAATACAGATGATAGCCCAGATCCTGGAAAATGGACGCATCCACGTCCTTTTCCTGAGCCTTGATTTCCTGAAGGCCGATGACATCAGGGTTTTCGTCTTTCAGCCATTGCACAAAGCCTTTGTTGATGGCTGCCCGAATTCCGTTGACGTTATAGGAGATCAGTTTCATTCAGATTTCTATTTCGTATTCTTTTTCAAAATACTCCAATACATGGAGTTTAAGGAGTTTTTCCTGAGCAAGAAGGTCAAAATGCGGCAATTCTTTCACCAGATTCCAGTGCGGCCATCCGTCTTGGTCTACGAAATCCAACTCATAAAAGCCCGCATAGCTGAGCACCTTGCAGATGGCAATATGCATGAGATCTTGCTTTTGCTCCTTGGAGAACGCACGGGTTCCTTTGCCGAGCTCCTGCACGCCTATTAGAAAGAGAACGCCATTCAGGTCGTTTGGTTTTTTGCCAATGGTCTCCTTCAGGCCGTCCAGCAGTTTGGACCAGCGCTTTTCCAGGTCTAGATCTCGCTTAAACATATCTTAACTTACTGATTTTCAAGTTCTTCCCAGTATTCCACGGCTCTACGGAGGTGGGGGATCACAATAGAACCGCCGATCACCATGGCAATCGAAAACACCTCAAAGATTTCCTCCTTTTTCAGTCCCGCCTCATGGCTTTTCCCCAAGTGGTACTTGATGCAGTCGTCGCAGCGCAGTACCATGGAGCAGGCCAAGCCGATCATTTCCTTGGTCTTGATATCCAACTCGCCTTCAGCGTAAGTGTTGGTGTCCAAGTTGAAAAACCGCTTGATGACCTTGTTGTCCTCAGCCAGGATTTTTTCGTTCATCTTGGCTCTGTAGGCGTTGAATTCCTCTATCAGATTCATTAACTTAAGGATTAATACTTTATAAAAGGCAAATATACGGCATATTCGACCCTGAGGGCTAACAACAGAACTTTTTACTGATGCGTTTACTTTTTCTGCAAGATTTTTTGGATCTCATTTTTCCCAGAAACTGTCCCCAGTGTGGACGTGCACTGTTTGACTTTGAGCCCTGCCTCTGCACGGTATGCCAGGGAACGCTCCCTGTGGCCAATTTTCACCTCAGGCCTTTTGACAATGAGCTGACCTCCAAGATCCGAGGTCTGATGCCAGTTCACAGAGCTATGGCTTTTCTGAGGTTTACCAAAAAGGGAAAAAGCCAAAAGCTGCTCCACCAGCTCAAGTATCGTCACATGCCGGAAATAGGCGTTGAAATGGGCCGGCTTTTTGGCCAGTCTCTTGACAAAGAGGGTTTTAGATCCGAGTGGGATGTGATCGTGCCTGTACCCCTACATCCGCTGAAGCAGAAGCGAAGGGGATTCAACCAAAGTGAGGAATTCGCCAAAGGACTGGCTAAATCACTGGATATCAGTATGAACAGTCTTTTGGATCGAAGAAAGTTCACCGAAACCCAGACCAAAAAGAGTAGGCTTCAGCGTCTGGAGAATGTGGAAGAAGTCTTTGAGCTGAAAAAGGGAGAAGCAATCCAGGGACTCAGGATCCTGCTCGTGGATGACGTGATTACGACCGGAGCGACGCTCTGCGCCTGCGCCAATGTGCTTTTGGACTGTGGGGCAAAACATGTAGATTTGGCTACCATCGCCGCCGGTGGCCAATAGATTTACTGTATATACGCTTTTCTGCCAGTCAGCGAATTTTCAATAACAATCGGGCTGGAAGACCGATGACCCCGACCCGTCGGGCAGGCGAAGACCGATGTAGCGTTTTCGACATGGTTTCCCGCTTCTAATACTAGTCTAAGGTTATTACTGGCAAAGTAGCGTATATCAAAAATAGACTTTTACCATGGATATAGATATCGAACTGCTGAAGTACCCCATCGGCAAATTTAAAGCGCCGGAAAACATCACTGAAAGCTTGATCCAAGAGGCTGTCGCCACGATCAAGGCCTTTCCTGCCCATCTTTTCACCGCGGTCAGCCCCTTGTCCCTCGCCCAGCTGGACACCCCCTACCGACCTGGTGGCTGGACTGTCCGTCAGCTGGTCCATCACTGCGCCGATAGCCACATGAATGCCTTTGTCCGCTTCAAGCTGGCGCTGACCGAGCAAAATCCTACCATCAAGCCCTACGAAGAAGCGGAATGGGCAAAACTGGCTGACTCCCAGCTTCCCATTGAGCCTTCGCTGGCTATACTCAAAGCCACCCACCTGAAGTGGGGCGTAGTCCTGGACGCTATGGGAAAGGAGGACTTTGACAAAACCTATTTCCATCCCGAGAAGCAGCGAAGCCAGGATCTGGGCGAAATCACGCTCATGTATGCCTGGCACTCCACCCATCACCTGTCCCACGTCCAGTCTTTGGTCTTAAGGGAAAAGTGGTGAGAAGACTCCCTTTTCTATGAATATCTCGCTAAAAAACCAGAGGATTTTGGTCACAGGCGCCTCCCGGGGCATTGGGAGGGCGATCGCCAGACAGCTCTCTGACTCGGGCGCAGAGGTGATCATCCACTTCAATTCCAACAAGGCCGAGGCCGAAAGCTTGCTGAGTGAGCTGAAAAACACCGCCCATTTGGAATCCTGCGACCTCTCCCATCCTGAACAAGTGATCGGCTTTGTCCCAGGACTGGTGGAAAAATACGGCCCGCTGACAGGCTTGGTCAACAATGCCGGAATCGCCCTTTCCGCGCCGGATTCGATGCTTTCGACGGAATGGCTTCAGGTTTGGGAGAAAACCATGGCGGTAAACGCGACGGCAGTTGGGATTTTGTCCAAGGAGTTTATCGAGCAAGCGAAAAGCCAAGAAAACGGGAGGATTGTGACGATCTCTTCGCGGGCGGCATTTCGTGGAGATACGCCCGATTATTTGGCCTACGCCGCCTCCAAAGGGGCGCTGGTCAGCCTGACTCGATCTATTGCCCGACACTACGGCAAGCAGGGTATCAAGGCTTTCCTCATCGCTCCCGGGTTTACCCGCACGGACATGGCAAACGAGATTTTGGCAGAATACGGGGAGGATTTCGCGCTGAAGGATATCGCACTCAACGAGCTGACGCGCCCAGAGGACATTGCTCCCATGGTGACGCTGCTCTGCTCGGGTCTGGCGGATCATGCGACGGGCACTTCCATAGATATGAATGCGGGCTCCTATGTGAGGTAAAGTCTAGCACTTTGATCAAAAATAAATGGCAGGACGTGATTCCATACTGACTCCGGAACTGGTCAAGGTCCTCAAAATCTTCATTTTTTCGGCCTTGGCGTTGGTTTTGGTCCTTTCATTTTTCAATGAGTATCGTGCTGACAATACCGGTGAAGACCGCAGTTTCAAAGTCGCCGACTCAGATCGCATCTATTTTCAGAATGTGCGGGCGATCAACTACGAGCGGGAAATCAGGCGGGATGCCGGTATGACGCTCTTTCGCCATCGAAACCGGCTGGAAACGGACACCAGACCCACGCTGGACCTGGTGATTCTCCTAAACCCGAGCAAAGACGAAGCCTACGTTTATTTTGAGCTTGCAAATGCCGATTGGCCGGTTCGGATCCAAACGAGCCTGTCCGGAAACCAAGAGATTTTTGATTTTGCCAATGGCAACAACCACGCGCACTTGGAGCTGTTCAAAAAGTTGCTACCGGCCATAAAGGGAGATGCGGAATTTAAACTCATCGTAGGGGAAAAATCTTTTCCGCTTTGGGCGGGTGAGGAAGAAAAAGAGGCTCTGAAAACCATCGCCGAAGACTATCTTCGGCTTTTGGCGAAAACCAACTAACATGGAAAACACTGCAAACCAACTATTGGAACTATTTAAGAGTCAGATCGGAAAAACACTCAACAAGACTCCCTCGGCAGCAGGCAATTGGCTTGGAGGCAAACTGCTCCACGTGGATAGCCATCATATCCAGGTTTCCTATGTCGTGAGGGCCGATATGTGCAATCCTGGTCGAATCCTCCATGGAGGCGTGGCCTCCCTGATGCTGGACGAGGTGATCGGGTTGGGCAATTTTATCGCTGGATCGGAATATCTGATGACCAGCATCAACCTGAATGTGGATTTCCTCTCCGCTGCGCAAATCGGAGAAACCCTGGAAGTCGGCGCGAAGCTCGTCCGCTCGGGGTCAAACCTGAATCACTGGGAAGCAGTCATCCGAAAGGACTCGGGAAAAATCGTCGCCAAAGCCAGCTCCAACCTGATCAAGACCCATGTCAAGCTTAGTGAATTAGGTTTTTAATTAAAGTATGGTAAATTCGCAAAATGAGAAATCACCTTTTGATTGCTTGTTTTGCGCTATTTTCTATAGCTGCCTATTCACAGACTACTGTAGCTTTTCACCAAAGCAACCTGCCTTTTGTCGGAGTCAATCATCAGTTCGGCGAAAAGTTTATTCCTGAATTGAGGATAGGAACAGATCAGTATTTTGAAGATTTGTCTGCCGAAATTGCTGCAAACTATATGTTGAAAAGAACAGATCGGTATGAGTTTTATGCTGGTGTGGGAGGGCGTGTTGGAAATTTCTCTGGCGTAGTGGTTCCTGTCGGTTTAAATATTTATCCCTTTGAGCAAAAAGACTTCGGTTTCCAAATGGAAGCAGCTGGAATAGTTGGAGAATCCAGTATTCTGCGAGGCTCATTTGGCATTAGGTACCGTTTTAGCAAAGACTAAAACTGCTCCAGCTTCACCATCAGGTCCCACACGGCGATCCCCAGCGACACGGAGATATTGAGCGAATGCTTGGTTCCCAGTTGGGGGATTTCCAGGACTTGGTCGCAGGCTTTGAGCACGTCCTCTTCCACTCCGAAAACCTCGTTTCCGAAGATCAGGGCATATTTTCCCCCTTTTTCCGGGGTAAATTCATTGAGCATGGTGGAGTTTTCGACCTGCTCCAGTGCGCAAAGCCGATAGCCACTGGATTTGAGTTTTTCGACTGCAATGCCGGTATTGAGACAGTATTCCCATTCCACGGATTCGGTGGCACCGAGGGCGGTTTTTTGGATGTCGCGATGGGGAGGCGTGCCGGTGATGCCGCAGAGGTAGATTTTGGCTATGCGAAAGGCATCCGCGGTACGAAAAGCCGAGCCGACATTGTTTAGGCTTCGTACGTTGTCCAGGACCAGGACGATGGGGGATTTCTCGGTTTCCTTGAATTCCCCGACCGAAATCCGGTCCAATTCCTCCATGCTTAATTTCTTCATCGTTTTTGATCTCCTTGGCTAATCGCCTATTTTCAGGCCTGATTTTGAAGTCCAAAAGTAACACAAATCCCTTTTTCACCCCATGAGTAGATCCAAAGATGGTCAGGAAACGCCCCTGATGAAGCAATACAATGCCATCAAGGCCAAGCATCCCGGAGCTTTGTTGCTCTTTCGCGTGGGGGATTTTTACGAGACTTTTGGCGAGGATGCCGTCGTGGCGAGCAAGGTGCTGGACATCGTGCTCACCAAGCGCGCCAACGGATCCGCTTCGCACATCGAGTTGGCGGGTTTTCCCCACCATTCCCTGGACAACTACCTTCCGAAGCTCGTTCGGGCGGGAAACCGCGTGGCCATCTGCGACCAGCTGGAAGACCCCAAATCGGTCAAAGGCATCGTCAAGCGCGGCGTCACCGAGCTGGTGACACCCGGTCTCTCCTACAACGACCAGGTGCTGGACACCCGAAAAAACAACTTTTTGGCGGCTATCCATTTTGGCAAGGAAAAGCACGGAATCGCCTTTTTGGACGTGTCTACGGGGGAATTTATGTGTGCGGAGGGCAATGCGGCCTACCTGGACAAGCTTTTGCAAAGCTTTGCCCCTTCGGAAATCATCTTTTCCAAAGCCGCCAAAAGCACCGCCGCTGAGCTGATCAAAAACGACTTCATCACCTTCCATTGCGAGGATTGGGTTTTCCAGTACGATTTCACTTACGAAAAGCTGAAAAACCACTTTGGCACAGCCAACCTCAAGGGTTTTGGCATCGAAGATCTTCCCGCTGGTATCGTCGCAGCTGGGGCGATTCTATACTATCTGGAGGAAACCGAGCACAGGGAAGTCCAGCACATTGCGGCGATTTCGAGGATTGCCGAGGAGAAATACGTTTGGCTGGACAAGTTTACCATCCGAAACCTGGAGCTGGTTTTTCCCCAGCACGAGGGTGGCGTGCCCCTGATCCAGATTTTGGATCAGACTGTGACACCGATGGGCTCCAGAATGATGAAAAAGTGGATGGTGCTGCCCCTGAAGGAAAAGCAGCCCATCGAGGAGCGGCAAAATGTGGTCGAGTTTTTCTTCCAAAACTCCGCCCTCTTGGATCAAATACTTCCCCAATTGCGGCACGTTGGGGACTTGGAGCGACTCATTTCCAAAGTCGTGGTGGGCCGCGCCAATCCCCGTGAGATGAACCAGATCAAGCGGGCGCTGAAAGCCACCTTGCCGATCAAGGAACTCCTCAAAGAACAGAAAAATCCCACGCTCAAGCGCCTGTCTGACCAGATCCATCCCTGCGAGTTTTTGCTCGAAAAGATCGAAAACGAGCTACAGGAAGATGCGCCCATGCTGGTGCACCAAGGGGGCGTGATCAAGGACGGAGTGGATCCTGAGCTGGACGAATACCGAGGCCTGGCCAATAAGGGCAAGGATTTCCTCGTGCAGATTCAGCAGCGTGAAATCCAGCAAACGGGAATCTCCTCGCTGAAAATCTCCTACAACAAGGTCTTCGGCTACTACTTGGAAGTCACCCATGCCCACAAGGACAAGGTGCCCCAGGAATGGATCCGCAAGCAGACGCTCGTGAATGCCGAGCGCTACATCACGCCAGAGCTCAAGGACTACGAGGAAAAAATCCTCCATGCCGAGGAGCGCATGATAGCCTTGGAGCAAAAGTATTTCATCGCCTTGGTGCAGGAGGCAGCACAGTTCGTCACTCAGATCCAGCAAAATGCCCGTGTACTCGGGACGCTGGATGCCTTGATCTCCTTTGCCCAAGTGGCACTGAGCAATGGCTACTGCCGTCCAAAAGTCTCCGAAACGGAAACCTTGGAAATCAAAGATGGGCGCCATCCGGTGATCGAGAAACAGCTCCCTCCCGGGGAGCACTACGTGCCGAATGACATCTACCTCGACCACGACAGCCAGCAGATCATCATCATCACCGGGCCCAACATGGCCGGTAAGTCGGCGTTGCTGCGGCAGACGGCGCTGATCGTGCTGATGGCCCAAATGGGCAGCTTTGTGCCGGCGTCTTTTGCCCGGGTAGGGATCATCGACAAAGTGTTCACCCGCGTGGGCGCTTCGGACAACCTGTCCAAGGGCGAATCCACCTTCATGGTGGAGATGACCGAGACGGCCAGCATCCTCAACAATCTCTCGGATCGAAGCCTCGTGCTGATGGACGAGATCGGGCGCGGTACCTCGACCTATGACGGGATCTCGATAGCCTGGTCCATCGTGGAGTTTTTGCACAGCCATCCGACCTTCAAGGCCAAGACGCTTTTTGCCACCCACTATCATGAGCTCAATCAGCTCGCGGAGGATTTTCCCCGCATCAAAAACTTCAACGTGGCCGTCAAAGAAGTCGGCAACAAGGTGATCTTCATGCGCAAGCTAAAAGAAGGCGGCAGCGAGCACAGCTTTGGTATCCACGTCGCCCAGATGGCGGGCATGCCCAATCCGGTCGTCTTGCGTGCTGCGGAGATCATGGGACATCTGGAAAAAGACAAGGCAGTGACTGAGAAGAAGGAAAGCATGAAATCCATCCCCAAAAACAATTTCCAACTCAGTCTGTTTGAGATGGATCCGAAATTTACCCAAGCCAAAGAGCTTTTGGACCAGATCGATATCAACTCCATCTCACCGATCGAGGCGCTATTAAAACTTCACGAGATAAAAAAGAAATTGGATTGATTCGGTGTTTCTCCTATCTTAACTACGATTTAGTTAAAACTAGGGCGTTGTTTTTACATGGATAGGGTATTACTCAGGGACCTGAAGAAGCAGGATAAGTATACCAAGTTTTTTAAGCAGTGGAAGGAGCAGGAGTTCCAGGGTCACATCGACGAGCAGAAGCTCAAGATGGAGCTGGAAGCTCTTGGAAAATCCATAGGGATGAAGGAAGGCCTGGTTTTGGCCTGTTTCGACTATCGGAATCTGAACCTGGCTTTTTTCACGGGAAACGTGGAAGAATTGACCGGCTACCCGGAGGCGATGTTTCGCAATCAGGGGATGGAGACTTCCATGGCAATGATCCATCCTGACGACAGGCCTGAGCTTTTTCGCTTTCAGCAGATCGTATTTGAGGTGTTTCACAATCTTTCCCTACCCGAGCGCCACACCTTTGAGTTTTCCTACACGACCCGCTGGGTGCACCGCAGCACCAAGGAGATAATCTGGATGACTTCCAAAGTGCGGCCCTATGTGATCGACGAAGCGGGCAATTTCATCATGGACCTGCATATAATCGTGCAGCTGTCCGCTCCGCCCAAGTCCAAGGGTTATGACTGGAACTATACCTTTACAAGTGACGGAGGAGCCAAAATCTTCGTCAGCAAAAACTCCCCCGTCGACCGCGCAGTCAAGCTGACCAGCAAGGAGCGGCAAATCGTGGAATACATGCTGGAAGGCAAGGAATCCAAGGAGATCGGCGAGATCCTGGCGATCTCGATCAATACCGTGGCGACCCACCGAAAGAACATCCTGAGAAAGCTAGGGGCGAGAAATGTGGTGGAGATGGTCAAAATCCTCGCATCCTACGATTTTTGAAAAGTTCTGAAAATCAGTCTGTAGGGTGTTTTTCGACGAAAGTGTTGAAAAATTTATTTGGGTGAGGCTTGTAAAATTACATTTGGGGCTTACCTTTGCATCCACAATTCGCCCAGAACACGTCTGGAGAATCAAAATAAGCGAGAGTAGCTCAGTTGGTAGAGCACGACCTTGCCAAGGTCGGGGTCGCGAGTTCGAATCTCGTCTCTCGCTCCAAAAAAGCCCTTGCAAAAGGGCTTTTTTATTTTCCGGTCAATCCTATTTTGGGATGCAGGGCTCTACGGAGGTAGAGTAAGCCGGGATGGTGGAATAGGTAGACACGCAAGACTTAAAATCTTGTGGGGGAAACCCCGTACGGGTTCGATTCCCGTTCCTGGTACAGAAGCCTCGCCTCGATAGCCATCGGGGCGGGGCTTTTTTGCTTTTCTGCCTTTTCCAATAAAAAACCCGCTGTATGCAGCGGGTTTTCATTCAAATTATAGAAATAGCTTATAGGATTATCTGCTTTTGCGCCAATAGGTGGCCTAGCCTATCCGAAAGAACGCTAAACTTTAGGCTTTGCCCTGCTTCGGTCTTCCGTCATCGGTATCCCCTCCTGCCTGAGCAGGCTAGCCCGGATGAAGTAGCAGATTCGCTCACTTGCAAGATTGCGTATGGACGTAATAGCTTATTTTTCCACTATCCCCTTCAGATCGGCGGGCGAGTAGTTGACGGACTTCAGGGTCTTGCGGTCGCCCTCCCGGAATACCAGAAATAGCTCGCCTTCTTTTTCGTAAAAACAGGCCGTGCCTTTGGCCTGATAGTGGGCCACGGTGGCTTTGGCTTCCTCTTCGGTCTCGCAGGCTTTGCTCATGTTGGAGCGCTGCACTTCGTCAAAGAGGGCTTTGAACTTTTCCCCCAGCCCAAATTCCAAAATGGCTCCCGAAAGCACGTACTGCAGGTCGCAGAGCGCATCGGCGATTTCCACGATGTCCTTGTTTTTGATCCCTTCCTCGAGTTCTTTCAGCTCCTCGGCCAAAAGCGAAACGCGGAGATTGCACCTGCTTTCGGAGGGGATGGTCGGCTCAGGCAGAACGGGATGCTTAAACGTCTCGTGAAACAAGGCGACGGAAGTAAGGGACTTGGGATCTTGCATGGGAAAAGAAATTCTGATTTTGGGCCGAAAATAAACCAAAAAGACCGGAATCTCCGGCCTTTTGTGGGTTGATTTGAAAGGGTGCTTAGACCAATGCCGCAGCGTAGCGCTCTGAGACGGTGTTCCAATTGACCACATTCCAGAAGGCGGTCACGTACTCAGGACGGCGGTTTTGGTAGTGCAGGTAGTAGGCGTGCTCCCACACGTCCAGTCCGAGCAGTGGGGTTCCCTTGAATTCGGAAATATCCATCAGCGGGTTGTCCTGGTTTGGCGTAGAGCCGACGGCCAGCTTTTTGTCGGCACCGACTACCAGCCAAGCCCAGCCCGAGCCAAACCGGGTCTTTGCGGCCTCGTCAAACTTGCTGACGAACTCCTCGAAGCTTCCGAAAGAGGAATCGATGGCGGCTGCGAGCTCGCCCGTAGGCTTGCCTCCAGCGTTTGGTCCCATCACTTTCCAAAACAGTTCGTGATTGTAGTGTCCCCCGCCGTTGTTTCTCATTTTGGTGGAGTATTTGGATACCTCGGCGAGCACGTCTTCGAGGGGTTTGTTGGTGTCTACGGTCTCTTCGCTGATCGCGTCGCCCAGGTTTTTGGCGTAGCCTGCGGCATGCTTGGTGTAGTGGATCTCCATGGTCTGCGCATCGATGTGCGGCTCCAGAGCTGCGAAATCAAAAGCGAGTGGAGTTTGGGTAAAGCTGGTGGCCAAAATGGCTTTCTCGTCGCCTTTCACCTCGCCGGAGCAGGCGCTTAAAATGCCCGTGCCGACCAAGCCTACTGCCAGGCTCGCCTTGGAGGTGTTGGATAAAAATTCCCTTCTTGATAATCCGTTTTCAAGACTTTTCATGGTGTTGGTTCTTTGGTTTACGTTTCCGTTCAATTTTTGAAATTAGCCAATCCGACTCGGATTAAAAATTGATAATCAGACATTCCGTCCGAATTCCTGACAACTTGGTTATGTTTGCAGTTCAATCGGCTCTTGGAGAAGTTTTTGCCAAGAGAAGGGAAAATAGTTGGGAATGGAAATCAATTTCTATAAATACCAGGGTACGGGCAATGACTTTGTGATGGTGGACAACCGTGACCGAAGCCTTGATCTGAGCAACCTGGATTTGGTCAGGAGACTCTGCGACCGCAAGTTTGGCGTCGGGTCGGATGGACTGATCGCGATCCAAAACCATCGGGATTACGACTTTGAGATGGTTTATTTCAATGCTGACGGAAGTCAGAGCATGTGTGGCAACGGTGCGAGATGCGCGGTTGCCTTTTCGGCTTTTCTGGGAATCATCGAGGGCAAGACCCACTTTCTGGCGATCGATGGGCCGCATGAGGCGATTTTGTCGGGAGGCCAGGTGGAGCTGCTGATGGGCGACGTGGCCGGTATCGAGGAGAAGTCCGGCGACTTTTTCGTCAACACGGGCTCGCCGCACCATGTCCGCTTTGTGGAGCAGGTGGCGGAGTATCCGGTCTTTGACGAGGGAAAAGCCATCCGCTACGACGCAGGCTACGCTCCCGGCGGCACCAACGTGAATTTTGTCCAGGCCCAGGCAGACGACAGGATATTTGTCCGCACCTATGAGCGTGGGGTGGAAAACGAGACCCTTTCCTGCGGCACTGGAGTCACGGCGGCAGCGCTGGTATTCGGCCTGCGGCAGGGGCAAAGTAGGGTGAAAATCAACACACTCGGCGGTGACCTGTCCGTGAAATTTGCCTCCAATCCCGATGGCAGTTTCAGCAAAATTTGGCTCATAGGGCCAGCTGAGCAGGTTTTCTCCGGGAAA
Organism: Algoriphagus oliviformis; assembly: GCF_017254915.1. GTDB lineage: Bacteria > Bacteroidota > Bacteroidia > Cytophagales > Cyclobacteriaceae > Algoriphagus > Algoriphagus oliviformis. The sequence goes on from NZ_JAFKCT010000001.1 coordinate 576,041, forward strand.
ATAACGATCTGAATTCTCCCTTTTCGGCAAGCTTGCCGGAGGGGAATCCATTACCAATTCTAACAAAAACGGCTTACTTTTAAGCCCCCTAATCGGGAATCCATATACAGACATGCTAGATTTTATTGCAAAAGGATTGGCCAAGGTTTTTGGCACCAAGTCCGACAGAGATATCAAAGAGCTCCTTCCGAAAGTGACCGAAATCAACCAGGCTTTTCAAAACCTGAAAAGCCTTGACGATGACGGTCTGCGGGCTAAGACCTACGAGATCAAAGACGTGATCAACGCTCGGCTGAAGTCCATCGACGAAAATATCACCGAGCTTCGCGCAAAAATCGAGGCGCTTCCAGCCCAGTCCATCCATGAAAAAGACCAGCTTTTCAACGAAATCGACAAGCTGGAGAAGGATAGGGACACCGAGCTGGAGAAGGTGCTGGAGGAGGTGATGCCCCAGGCTTTTGCAGTGGTAAAAGAGACCGCCCGTCGCTTCAAGGAAAACGGCAAGCTGGTCGTCACTGCGACCATGCGTGACCGGGAGCTTTCGGCCACCAAGCCAAACGTCGAAATAGACGGCGAACAAGCCATCTGGCACAACAAGTGGATGGCCGCGGGGACTGAAGTCGTGTGGGATATGGTTCACTACGATGTGCAGCTGATCGGTGGTATGGTGCTCCACAAAGGGAAAATTGCCGAAATGGCGACCGGTGAAGGTAAGACCTTGGTCTCTACCCTACCCGCTTTCCTGAATGCGCTCGCCGGCCGTGGCGTCCACGTGGTGACGGTCAACGACTACCTCGCCAAGCGTGACTCCGAGTGGAATGCCCCACTTTTTGAATTCCACGGCTTGACGGTGGATTGCATCGACAAGTACCAGCCTAATTCTTTTGGCAGAAAGAAAGCCTACGCCTCCGACATCGTGTATGGCACCAACAACGAGTTTGGCTTTGACTACCTCCGAGACAACATGGCCCGTGACGCGGGAGACCTCGTGCAGGGCAAGCACCATTTCGCCATGGTCGATGAGGTGGACTCCGTGTTGATCGATGACGCAAGGACCCCACTGATCATCTCCGGCCCAGTGCCGAGAGGCGACGTGCATGAGTTTGACCAGATGAAGCCGCGAGTGGCGACCTTGGTCGATGAGCAGCGTAAGCTGATCCAGGGCTTTTTGGCCACGGCTAAAAAGCAAATCGCCGACGGAAACGACAAAGATGGAGGCTTGGCGCTCTTCCGCGCTTATCGCGGGATGCCTAAGTACAAGCCTTTGATCAAGTACCTTTCCGAGCCGGGCATCCGCGTGATTCTGCAAAAAACGGAAAACTTTTACCTCCAGGACAACAAGCGCAACATGCCGGAGGCAGACGAGCCGCTGCTGTTCACCATCGATGAGAAGACCAACGTGGTGGATCTCACCGACCGCGGCATCGAGACCATGACTTCCAAAAACGAGGATCCGAGCTTCTTCATCCTGCCGGATATCGGCGTGGAGATTGCCGAGTTGGAAAAAAGCACCGAAATCGACGACAAAGAGAAACTCGTCCGCAAGGAGGAAGTCATCAAAGACTACGGGGTGAAAGCCCAGCGTATCCACACCGTCAACCAGCTGCTCAAAGCTTATTGCATGTTTGAGCGCGATACGGAATACATCATCGTGGATGGCAAAGTGAAGATCGTCGACGAGCAGACCGGCCGTGTGATGGAAGGTCGCCGCTATTCCGACGGTTTGCACCAGGCGATCGAAGCCAAGGAAAACGTCAAAGTGGAGGACGCTACCCAGACCTACGCGACGATTACCCTGCAAAACTACTTCAGAATGTACCACAAGCTGGCTGGTATGACCGGTACAGCGGAAACTGAGGCGGGTGAATTCTGGGAAATTTATAAGCTTGACGTAGTAGTCATTCCTACAAACAAGCCAATCATCCGAGCTGACCGAGAGGACAAGGTCTATAAGACCGTCCGTGAGAAATTCAACGCCGTGACCGACGAGATCAACGAACTCGTGGCCGCAGGCAGACCAGTGTTGGTGGGTACTACTTCGGTAGAAATCTCCGAAGTACTCAGCCGTATGCTGACGCTGAAAAGAATCCCGCATCAGGTTCTCAACGCGAAGCAACACGCCCGCGAGGCCGAGATCGTCGCCGAGGCTGGTAAGCCTGGCACCGTGACCATCGCTACCAACATGGCGGGTCGGGGTACGGATATCAAGCTGACCGCAGAGTCCAGAAAGGCCGGCGGTCTGGCGATCATCGGTACCGAGCGCCACGAGTCCCGTCGTGTGGATAGACAGCTTAGGGGCCGTTCCGGTCGTCAGGGGGACGTGGGTTCTTCCCAGTTCTTTGTTTCCTTGGAGGACAGCTTGATGCGTCTCTTTGGTTCAGACCGTATTGCCAAGCTGATGGACCGCATGGGTCTGGAAGAGGGCGAAGTGATCCAGCACAGCATGATCACGAAGTCTATCGAGCGCGCGCAGCGCAAGGTGGAGGAAAACAACTTTGGCACCCGTAAGCGACTGCTGGAGTACGATGACGTGATGAACTCCCAGCGGGAGGTGGTCTACAAGCGCCGCCGCAACGCGCTCAAAGGCGACCGACTCGAGCTGGATATCCTCAATATCCTCTACGATGTCTGCGAAAGCCTCATCGAAATGGGCAAATCCACCGACAATGCGGAGGACCTGCGTATGAACATCTTCACCACTTTGGGTGTGGACTACCACATCTCAGACGGTGACCTGAAGTCCAAAGATGCAGCCAAGCTGACGCAAGAGCTGTATGCGGTGACTTTTGAAAACTATGTGAAAAAGAACGAACTCATAGCCTCTACCGCACTTCCGATTTTCAAGCGGGTGCAGGAGGAGCGCGGAGCTACCGTCAAGGATATCATGGTGCCGATCTCTGATGGAGTGAAGCAGATCGGAGTCGTCACCAATTTGGAGACGACCATCAGCTCAGAAGGCCGAGAACTGATCAGGTCCATCGAAAAGAACGTTTCGCTGGCGATCATCGACCAAAACTGGAAAGAGCATCTCCGCGACATGGACGACCTGAAGCAGTCGGTGCAAAACGCCGTTTACGAACAGAAGGATCCGCTTTTGATCTACAAGTTTGAGGCATTTGAGATGTTCAAGCGCTTCATAGGCAAGCTCAACGAGGACATGATCACCTTCCTTTCCAGAGCCGATCTGCCAAGGCAGGATCCGGGTCAGGTGCAGCAGGCGCAGACCCAGCGTCCCGCGGAGCCCAAAGTCCAGACCTCCAAGGAGGAAGTGGCAAGCTCTTTGAACCCAGGAGCGGGACGCGCGGCAGTCGCCGCAGCCAGCGCCGGCAGACCAGCCCCTCAGCCGGTGGCACCGAGAAAGGTGGAGAAGACTTTTGGAAGAAATGACAAAGTCACCGTACAATATACTGACGGTACTACCAAGTCCGACGTCAAGTTCAAGAGTGTGGAGCAGGATCTGGCAGAGGGGAAATGTGTGGTAATCGATAACTAAAAAGCAATGAAAAACAGCTGGGTACTTGGGGTGTTGTTGGCAGTCTTCTCTTGTAAAAGCCTGGTGCGCTCCTCATCGGATGGTGGCGGCGCTGCCTATTCTACCTATCAGGAGGATCTCAGTGGTTCTCTGCCCCAGTATCCCGATTTCAACGCCCGACAGGAAGAAGGCCCCGCCCAGACGAACGTCAGCTCCGTGCAGGCAGTGGATGGACAGCTGGACGAAGTGCAGCGCAGGCTGACCGAGAAAAACCTCTCCGAGCCCTATTTCAGCGGCTACACTGTGTTGGTTTTTTCGGGAATCGACAGGAACCAGGCATTCAAAACGCAAGATGATCTAAAGATGTATTTTCCGGAGCTTAATCCGGAAATGCAGTACCATCAGCCCCGCTACCTGGTGAAAATCGGCCAATACACCTATAAGATCGAGGCGCAGAAGGTTTTTTCGCAGATCAAAGGCCAGTTTCCCTCCGCCCGAATCATCCAAGATAGATTTCAGCGAAAAGAATACGTCGCCCCTACCACAGACCCCAATGCTCCTATCCAAAATTAAGTCCCTCGCCAACGCCTACAAAGAAGAAGTCATCGCCAACCGGCGGCATATCCACGCCAATCCGGAGCTTTCCTTTCAGGAGTTTAAGACCGCCGAATTTGTCGAGTCAAAGCTGAAGGAAGTCGGGATCACCGAAATCGAGAAGAAGGCGACGACGGGATGGGCGGCTTTGATCAAGGGAAAAAATCCCGACAAAAAAGTCATCGCACTCCGGGCAGACATGGATGCGCTGCCTATCATCGAGGCAAACGAAGTGCCCTATAAGTCCCAAAATCCAGGGGTGATGCATGCCTGCGGACATGACGCACACACGGCGTCTTTGCTGGGGGCAGCCAAGATTTTGAATGAAGTGAGAGACGACTTTGAAGGGACGATCAAGCTTATTTTCCAACCCGGGGAAGAGCTCGTGCCGGGTGGGGCGTCGCTGATGATCAAGGACAAAGTCCTCGAAAACCCGCGACCAGCAAGTATCATCGGCCAGCATGTGATGCCTTTTATCCCTGCGGGAAAAGTGGGATTTCGCCCCGGCATCTACATGGCGAGCACCGATGAGCTCTATATCACCGTCAAGGGAAAGGGTGGCCATGGCGCCATGCCAGAGACTTTTATAGATCCAGTGCTGATCGCATCCCACATGATCGTCGCTTTACAGCAGATCGTGAGCCGCGTGGCCAATCCCAAGATCCCTTCGGTTCTGTCTTTTGGACGGGTTGAGGCTCTGGGCGCTACGAACGTGATCCCAAACGAGGTGAAGATCCAGGGGACCTTCCGAACCTTGGATGAACCCTGGAGAGCCAAGGCCCATGAGAAGATGCTCCAAATCGCGCACGGAATAGTGGAGGGTATGGGAGGCGAGCTGGACTTTGAGATTCGCAAAGGTTATCCTTTTCTCAAGAACGATCCCGAATTGACGGCTCGGTCCATGGAAGCGGCCAAGGAATACCTGGGTGAGGAAAATGTCCTCGATCTGGATATCTGGATGGCGGCGGAAGATTTCGCCTTTTATTCCCAAGAGATCGATGGTTGCTTCTATCGCCTAGGCACCCGAAACGAAGCCAAGGGGATCGTGTCCGGAGTCCATACCCCGACCTTCGACATCGAAGAGGATGCCCTGGAGATTGGCTGCGGACTGATGGCTTGGCTCGCCGTGTCGGAACTCTCCAAAGCGTAACCTAGCCTTAACTCGTAACTGACAGCGGAGATTTATCTTCGCTTTTTTATTTTCCGATATGAAAAAAACCGTCACGCTCGCCCTTGCCCTGGTTCTGGGTCTTTCCTTTTCCCAAAGTGTATTTGCCTGGGGTCAGCTAGGCCACTATGTGGTCGGCTATATGGCCCAAAAGCAGCTTAAAAGATCCACGCTGAAGCGGGTGAACCAAGTGCTAGGTCCTATGTCTCTCGGCCGAAGCGGGACCTGGATGGACGAGATCAAGTCAGATCGAGCCTACGACCACCTGTATTCCTGGCACTACCTGACAAGTGAGCACGGGGAATATAATGCCGCTATCCAGGAAAAAGGGGGAAATGCCTATGAGGCGATCAATCAGCTGAAGGCCGAGCTAAAGGAGGGAAATATGAGCGCCGAGGAAGAGTCCAAGAAGCTGAAGATGCTCATCCATATCGTGGAGGATGTCCATCAGCCCCTGCATGTGGGCACGGGTACAGACAAGGGTGGTAATGAAGTCAGGGTGGAGTATTTCGGGAGGAACTCCAATCTTCATTCCGTGTGGGATACCGAGATGATCGAGGGCTGGAATATGAGCTACACGGAGATCGGGGACGAGCTGTCTCGTCGGCTGACTCCGGCGATGATCGCTGCCTATCAGGATGCGACTATCGACGATTGGCTGAAGGAAGCCGTGGACTTGCGCACTTTGGTGTACAAGCTTCCCGAAAACAAGAAACTATCCTACAACTACGGCTATGATACCCGGGATGCCGTGGAGGAGCGACTGTTGGCGGCAAGCGTGAGGCTAGCACAAATCTTGGAAGAAATTTATTGAGGGATTTGAGCGAAAAAGAATAGATAACGATGAACTGTTTTTGGAAAATTGTCGTAAATTAAAGGACAAATTTCTGAGAAATGCTGACAGGTGACGACAAGACAATGGTGGTAGAGGAGGCTATGGCGGAGTACATAGTCGGTCTTCCCAAATATTTCGTCAAGGATAGGATGCCTCGGGAGCTTTCTGGGCGGGACTTCTTCTCTGACAAGATGCTTCTCGTCAATGTCATCCGCAGAGGGATTCCGCAGGCACTTTTTATGTCTTTGAAGGATATCACGCCTTTTTCGGACCAAGACTGGTCGGATTTTTTGGACATTTCCCTCAAGTCCCTGCAGCGCTACAAGGCGGATACCGAGCATGTCTTCAAGACTATCCACTCCGAAAAGATCATCGAGCTGGCTGAGGTGACCTCGGTGGGTATGGATGTCTTTGATTCCAAAGACCAGTTTGCTACTTGGCTGGCCACGCCTAGCCATGCGCTGGGAGGCATGAAGCCACTGGAGCTGCTGCGTGATTCCTATGGCAAGGAGATCGTCCTCAGTGAGCTTCATCGCATCGATCAGGGGGTTTTTGTCTGATGCGGATTTTTCGGCTTGCTCGCAAGAGGTATCCCATTGAGCTGAGTGGTAAGGGTGCGGCCATGTCTGGCAACCGCTGGAATTCAAAAGGTACAGAGGTCATCTATTGCGCCGAAAGCCGGGCCTTGGCGATGGCTGAGGTCGTGGTGCATCTCTCTCTGGCTACGCTGCCCAATGACTTTGTAATGCTGGAGATTGACGTCCCTGCAGGTGTTTCGGTTTCCGAAATGGAAAAAGATAGGCTGCCTCGAGGGTGGAACAGCTTTCCACACCTTGCCGATACCCAGAAGATCGGTGATGTCTTTGTCCTGGAGCAAAAGTCAGCGCTGCTGAAAGTCCCTTCGGCAGTCGTACCGGGTGATTTCAATTACCTCATCAACCCACAGCATCCGCACTTTTCGCAGATTAGGATTGTAGATCAAGTGGACTTTCCTTTTGACACCAGGATTTTTGGAAAGTGAGTACTAGTCTTTAAATGTCCAAATACAAATCTCAATGTTCATCGACTAATGAGGTCCTTGAGCATTGAGAATTGATCATTGGTTATTGAAAACTTTCTTAGCTCCGTCCAAAAACTCGACAAACTCCGCAATATTCGCATCGTAGCCTCTGGGCTTGGCCAAGAGCTTTTCCTCATGGTCGAGGATCACATAGTACGGCTGGGCGTTGTTGTTGAAGCGGGTGATCTGGAAGTCGGCGTTTTGCTTGCCGAGGGTCTTTTTGACTTTGCCGTCGTAGCTGGAGGTGTACCATTCGCTCTCCGGGAGTTCCAGACGCTCGTCGATGTAGAGGGCGACCATGACGAAATCATTTTTCAATCGCGCCAACACTTGAGGATCTGACCAGACGTTTTCCTCCATCTTGCGGCAGTTGACACAGCCGTGTCCGGTGAAGTCGATCAGGAGGGGTTTGCCTTCTTTTTTGGCGGCAGCCAAAGCCTCCTCGTAGTCAAAGTAACCTTCGATGCCAAAAGGAATGTGGAGGAGGTCTCCGTATTTTACTGGTTTCGTGCTCACAGACGCATCTGCGCTGCTCTCGCCGATCTTAAACTGCTGGGTGGTCAAAGGAGGCAGATATCCGCTGAGGTACTTGAGCGGCGCTCCAAAGAGGCCGGGAATCATGTACACCACAAACATGAACGTGAGCAGGGCCAAAAGCAGCCTGGGAACACCGATACTCTCCAGCGGGCTGTCGTGCGGCAGGCGGATTTTTCCCAAAAGATAGAGTCCCAAGCCCGCAAAAATCACGATCCAAATCACGAGGAAAACGTCCCGATCCAGGATACCCCAGTGATAGACTAGATCAGCGATGGAGAGGAATTTGAAAGCCAATGCGAGCTCCAAGAAGCCCAAAACGACCTTTACTGAGTTGAGCCAGCCGCCGGACTTAGGCAGTCGGTTCATCCACTCGGGGAAGATGGCAAAGAGCGTGAACGGGATCGCGAAGGCGAAGCCGAAGGCAAACATGCCCAAGACCGGCTTGACCAGCTCCCCTCCTGCCGAGGAAATGAGGATCGATCCTACTATGGGGCCTGTGCAGGAAAATGAAATCAAAACCAACGTAAAGGCCATGAAGAAGACACCAGCCAAGCCACCTTTTTCTGCTTTTGCATCGATCTTGTTCACAAAGCTAGACGGCAGGTTCAGCTCAAACATGCCGAGAAATGCCAAGGCGAAGAAGATGAAGATTCCGAAGAAAAAGAGGTTGGGTAGCCAGTGGGTGGCCAGCCAGTTGGCGAACTCGGGGCCTTGGATGGCAGCCACTGCGGTGCCGGCGATGGTGTAAATTCCGATGATGGAGACGCCATAGAGGACTGCTTGTCGGATTCCTTGAGCCTTGGATTTGGCCCGACCCGTGAAGAAGCTCACTGTCATCGGGATCATCGGAAACACGCAGGGTGTCAGCAATGCCGCCAATCCTGCCAGGAAGGCCAAGACCATAAAACCCCAAAGGGACTCGTTTTCGCCATCGGCTGTGAAGTCTTCTCCGGTGTCCGTTTTTTCAGAAGAAGTAGGCTTTGCTTGATCTATTGCTGATTTGTCAACACTTTGGCTTAGAGAATCCTCCGATACCTCTGCCAAGGCAAAGGGCGAGTCAGTGTTCGTTTCCTGTTGTCCTGCTTCTCCAGCAGCTGGACTAGTTTCTGTGGCTGATCCAGAAGCGGCAGGCTCAGAAACGACGGCAGTTACTTTTGCCGGGCTTGCGGTAAACGCGATCTCTACGTCTTCTTGGTAGTTGATACACTGGCCCGTAAGGTCAGAGCACATCTGGTATTCCAAGCTTGCCTTGATCGTTCCTTTGGTGGTTTTTACAGTTACGGGCTGCTCAAAACGCCCTTTTCCCATGAAATAGGTCACATCCCCCTCCCACACATCTTCGTACTTCTTTTTCGGATTGATCGCTTTCAGCTTTCCGGCAAGGGCAAAATCCTCCGACACCTCGGGTACGAACTCCGTCAGCAGAGGTCCCAGATCTTTGTCGAAGTCATTGGAATAGACGTACCAGCCCATGGGGATCTCCGCTTCCAGGATCAGCGTGGCGGGCTCGCCTACTTGTAGCGCTTTTGGCTCTAGCGTAAAGGTCCACTTCGGCGGCTTGACGAGCTGGGCCTGGGCGGCAAATGCATTCAACAGAAAAACCAGAAGCCAAAGGCCTCCGGTCTTGATACTCGGGGAATAAAATCGGGTAATTGCGGTCAAAGCTCTAGTGGTCGAAGGATAAGCGGTTTCTTTGGACTGCCAAAAGAAAATGGCTTACTGCTGGTTGAGGTTTCGGAAGTGTCTGAAGAAAGCCGCGATGGTCTCGATGCCGATGAAGTAGTTTTTCACCCCATAGTGCTCGTTTGGCGAGTGCAGCGCGTCAGTATCCAGTCCAAAGCCAAACAAAATCGGGTCGGATCCGAGTTCCTTTTGGAACAAAGCCACGATGGGGATCGAGCCACCTTCGCGGGTCGGGATCGGTCTTTTTCCAAAAGTCTCCTCCATGGCAGCTTCCGCCGCACGGTAGCCGACAGAGCTGTCAGACACGACCGCTGGTGCGCCGCCGTGGTGCTTTTTCACCTTTACTTTCACGGATTTCGGAGCGATGGACTTGAAATGGTCCTCGAAAAGCTTCGCGATTTCATGCCAATCCTGGTCGGGAACCAGCCTCATGGAGATCTTTGCAAAAGCCTTGGAAGGGAGCACGGTCTTCGCTCCTTCGCCGGTATACCCTCCCCAAATGCCGTTTACATCCAAGGTAGGCCGGATGCCCACGCGTTCGATGGTCGTATAGTCCTTTTCTCCATGCACGGACTCGATGTCGAGTTTGTCTTGGTATTCCTTCAGCTCAAAGGGTGCCTCGTTGAGACGTTTCCTCTGCTCCTCGGCCAGCTCTTGGACTTTGTCATAAAAGCCCGGAATGGTGATATGTTCATTTTCATCCTTGAGGGAAGCGATCATTTTGCAGAGTACGTTGATCGGATTGGCGACCGCGCCGCCGTAGGTGCCGGAGTGAAGGTCTCTGTTGGCACCCGTCACTTCCACTTCCATATAGGCCATCCCACGAAGACCGACGGTGATCGAAGGATCCTGCATGCTGATCATGTGGGTGTCGGAGATCAGGATCACGTCCGCCTTCAGTCGCTCCTTGTTGGCGATGACGAAAGCGTCCAAGTTGTCGGAGCCGACTTCTTCTTCGCCCTCGATCATAAACTTGACGTTGCAGGTGAGTTCGCCGGTAGCCATCATAGCTTCGAAAGCTTTCACGTGCATGTAAAACTGTCCTTTGTCGTCTGCCGATCCGCGGGCAAAAATCGCTCCCTCGGGATGGGCGGCGGTCTTTTTGATCACCGGCTCAAAGGGCGGCGAATCCCAAAGCTCATAGGGATCGGCTGGCTGCACGTCGTAGTGCCCGTACACCAAAACGGTCGGGAGGCTGGGATCGATGATTTTTTCCCCGTACACGATAGGATAGCCCGCCGTCTCGCAGATCTCGGCGACATCGGCTCCGGCTTTTTCCAGGGATTCTTTGACAAAATTGGCTGCGGCAAAGACGTCGTTTTTAAACTTCGGGTCGGCACTCACGGAGGGAATCCGGAGCAAGTCCAGGAGTTCGTTGAGGAAACGGTCTTTGTTTTTTTCGATAAAGGCAGCTGCAGACATATTTGGGTGTTTTGATGATTCTAAAGGCCTCAAAATTATCCCTTTCAGAAGGATTTGCCTAGCGTTTCTGTCAATAAGGCTACAAAGACGCGAAGGCACAAAGAAAAATTTGAATCAGGTTAAGTGCTGACGAAGCGTTGAATTCCGTTTTTAATCAGTGGTACGTTGAAGTTGATCAGGTAGCCGAGATTTAAACTAGTGAGCTTAAGGTGGCTGATGATTTGGGCTTGCCAAACTGGATTGACGGTATCCACGGCTTTGAGTTATATGATGACACGATCATTTACCAACAAGTCCAGCCGAAGGCCTTCATGAAACCATAGACCATCGTAGCGAATTGGGATATCAACTTGCCTTTCTACCTCAAACCCGGCTTTTTTGAGCTCATGCTCCATGCAGACCTCGTAAACACGTTCCAAAAGTCCAGGGCCCAACTCTTTGTGAATTCTGAAAGCCGCATGTACGACAGCTTTTCCGATTTCTTCTTCGAAATCTGAGGGTTTTCCGTAGTTCATCGTATAGTTTGCGTTGACAATGAAACCAATAATTTAAAAAAATCTTTGTGCCTTAGGGTCTTAGTGGCAATTAGAAAATGAAGGCTATTATTTGCAAATCGTACGGACTTCCGGAGTGCTTGGTTTTTGAAGAGACGCCAGATCCTATTCCTCTTCCCGACCAGGTGTTGATGGCCGTGGAGGCCTGTGGGGTTAATTTTCCCGACCTGCTGCTCATCCAAAACAAGTATCAGTTCAAGCCCGAATTGCCCTTTTCTCCCGGTGGGGAAGTGGCTGGAAAAATCATCGCTCTCGGCGCGGAGGTGGGAGGATTCCAAGTTGGGCAGCGCGTGCTGGCGCTTTGCGGATGGGGAGGCTTTGCGGAAAAGGTGGCTGTGGACGCGGATCGGGTTTTCGCTTTGCCGGATGGAATTTCCGCCCAGCTCGCCGCAGCGAGCCTGTACACGTACAGCACTTCTTTTCATGCGCTGAAGGATCGAGCCAATCTCCAAGCCGGAGAAACTCTCCTAGTTCTTGGAGCTGCCGGCGGCGTGGGTTTGGCGGCTGTCGAGTTGGGAAAAGTCATGGGAGCCACCGTCATCGCTGCGGCATCCTCAGCGGAAAAGCTGGAGCTGTGCAAGCAAAAAGGTGCCGATCTGGCGATCAACTATTCTGAAGAGGATCTCAAGTCGCGAATCAAGGAACTGACTGACGGCAAAGGCGTGGACGTCGTCTTTGATCCGGTAGGTGGCGATTACACCGAAACTGCGATTCGGGGTATGGCTTGGAAGGGGCGGTACTTGGTCGTTGGCTTTGCCAATGGGACAGTTCCGCAGATTCCGATGAATCTTCCTTTGCTCAAGGGCTGCTCAATTGTGGGCGTTTTTTGGGGGAATTTTTCCCGCATGGAAAAAGCCGCCAACCAAGCCAATCTCCAGCAACTCATGGATTGGATCGAGGAGGGAAAGCTGGCTCCCGCCGCGGGCAAGACCTATTCATTGGAAGAGACGCCAGCTGCTTTGCAGGCAATTTTGGATCGGGAAGCTGTCGGAAAGGGAGTGGTGCTGATCTGATTTTACCATGAAAATCGAATATGAAACTTTCGATTTTCATGGTGAATATTGCGGTATTTTTCTACTATCTTCTTGACTTTGAGTAGATATCTGATTTATTTTACCATGAAATACGTAAATTATACTTTCGATTTTCATGGTAAAGGATAGGCTTATATTTCCCCTGATTCAGGAATATCTCTCGATTTTTCCGGCGGTAGGGCTTTTAGGGCCTCGACAGGTGGGGAAAACTACGCTGGTCAAAAACCTGAAACTGGATAGGGAGAGCCTTTACATCGATCTGGAAAAAGCCTCTGACCGAGCCAAGCTCGTCGATCCCGAGCTTTTCCTCAAAAGCCACACGGACAAGACCGTAATCCTCGATGAGATCCAACTCATGCCGGAATTGTTTGCCGAGCTGCGTAGCCTGATCGACGAGCTGCGGCAGCCGGGAAGGTTTATTCTTTTGGGATCGGCCTCGCCGGATTTGATCCGAAAGAGCGCGGATTCGCTGGCTGGCAGGATAGGCTATTTGGAACTAACCCCCTTTTTCCTCGGGGAAGTCGAGCCGGACGAAACCGAGAAACTCTGGATTCGAGGCGGTTTTCCTTTGTCCTTTTTGGCAAGAACCGAACGGGAAAGCCAGCTCTGGAGGCAAAACTTCATCAAGACCTACCTGGAGCGGGATCTCGCCCAGATCGGTCTGAGTACCGATCCGAGGCTGGTGGAGCGATTCTGGATGATGCTGGCCAATGCTCAAGGGGGGCTGTGGAACGCGGAGAGCTTTGCCAAGGCGCTGGGCATCACACGGCCTACGGTCAACCGCTACCTGGAGTATCTGGAAGGTTCCTTCATGGTGCGTGTGCTGGTTCCCTATCACCACAACATCAAAAAGCGGCTGGTCAAATCCCCCAAGGTTTTCATCCGGGACACGGGACTATTGCATGCGCTGACCGGAGTCGATTCGATGGCGGCTTTGCAAAATCTGCTGCTGATCGGTGCCTCTTGGGAGGGCTTTGTGATCGAGCAGATTGCGGCTACCTACGGTGAGGCTTATGAGTACTTCTTCTACCGAACGCATCAGGGCGCGGAATGTGACTTGCTTTTGGTGAAAAACGGGGTGGTCAAGACGGCCATCGAAATCAAAAACACGCTGTCTCCCAAGCTGAGCAAAGGCATGCAGATCAGCATGGAGGACACGGGGGCCGAAGAAGGTTTTGTGGTTTGTAGGGTTGATCAGGGTTTTCCCCTGTCGGAAAAAGTAAAAGCGGTCGGCTTGCGGGAGTTTTTGGGAAGAAAGTAAAAAGGCGCAAGGCAGTGCCATTTTGCGCCTTCCTGTTACATGGAGCGGGTAATGAGTCTCGAACTCACGGCCTTCAGCTTGGGAAGCTGACGCTCTACCAACTGAGCTACACCCGCTTTTGTATCAAATTTACCGGTTTACCAAAAAGGCGCAAGATCTATTTAGAAATTGCGCCTTTTTCAGCTAACGGTGTGGGATCTAAGGGATTCGAACCCATGACCTCTGCTCTGTCAAAGCAGCGCTCTAAACCAACTGAGCTAAGATCCCAATATGACCAGTACTCTAAAACCTCCCGATAGCTATCGCGGATGAGCCGAGATCCCGGTTTGTGGTTGCGAATATAGGCAAAGGAAGCAAGTTTCAAAATCTGAAATTGTAGCAGAACGAGTTCTTTTGCAATCGTCGAGATGAGAATGACTTGTGGTCTGTCGTGAAAATCTTTCGTATAATTGATGTAAATTTACACCACCTTGATCCTGAGAGGAATGACTAGACAGAGTATTTCCCTGACCGAACCCAACGACAAATGGCTGCAAGAAAAAGTTGCCAGTAAGGAATACAGCAGCAAGAGCGAATTGGTAAACGACCTGATCCGTCAGGAGAGGAGGCGTGCAGACCAGTTGGAAGCATTACGCGGGGAATTGATCAAAGGCGAAGAAAGCGGCCACTCCAGCAAAACCAAGGAACAAGTGTTGGCTCAAATCAAGGCGGGCCTGAAATGAGCTTCGTGCTCAGTCAAGAGGCCATCGAGGATCTCTCGCGTATTTACCGCTATGGATATTTCAATTTTGGAGAGACGCAGGCCGACCACTATTTCGACGGATTGTATGATTCATTTGAGAGAATCTCCCAAAGCCCTCTCCAATTTCCCTCTGCTGCTCATGTGAGGGAGGGCTATAGATACAGCGTGTATCTATCCCATACTATTTACTTCAGGATGATCCCCAATATAGGTTGCGAGATTGTCCGAATTATTGGGCGAGAGGAATTCTGACAGCGATTGAAAGCTTCAAACCCTCCAAGGGTTCAAAAACCCTTGGAGGGTTGGCGCAACTCAAAGAAAACTTTCGCAGGATTGCTCTGACTAGCCTACCCCGACCTTGGTTCGTTGAAAGACCTGAACTCCTACTCGGTCAATATGTGCAAGCAACGCAGGCTCCTTGATCGTATGATAGTTCAGCACGTCAAATTTGTAGGGCATATTGGTTTCTTCGTTCAACAGGTAACTGATTTGACTAAGGGTGTCAAAATCCAAAGCCTCTCCTTTAAGCGCTATATCCACGTCACTCCCTGTCTTAAAATTGCCTTTGGCCCGGCTTCCAAAAATAAAAGCCTGCTCCACCTGAGCCTCTTTGCTCAAAATGTCCAGGATTTCTTCAAGATCCGCATCCGAAAGTCCAAATCTATTTTCCATCTCGTCTGTCTCTAAAGCTGTCATGCAGCGCCTTCATAACGGGGAAGTATTTGTCCCTAATCAATAGCTCCATCTCGGTAGCTTTTTGCTCATCATAGGTATGCGCGGTCAGGTTCCTATCCTGTAACAAGTCCATCCAGTCATGTCCATCTTCCAGAATGTTCATTTCGAATGCTTTCTTAATCGCGCTTCTGGGTGATTTGATATCCACAAAACCCTGCTCCTCAAGATAGTCTTTCAGCATGTTCCAGGCCAATTCAAAACTCATTTCAAAGAACTGGATGATTCCAGCTTTCTGTACGAGGTCAGGGCTTGGAATGTGGAGTGCGTTTTCCAAATGGCCTATCGCTTTGCTGAAGTTGTCAAAGCGTTGAATCCAGCGTATGTCATCGTCAAACATTTGATCCTGATCTCTTTCGGGTTTAAGCTAAAATAACGCTTTATTTTCAGTTATGCTTGACCCCCAAAACTGAACTAGCCTTGATTGGCCGCCTTCAAACCCTCCAAGGGTTCATAAACCCTTGGAGGGTTTGCGCAGATCAAAGAAAACTTTCCCGCAGGTACTTCGCCGTGTAGTTCTCTTCCTCCTTGGCCATGTCCTCCGGTGTCCCGGCAAAGGTCAGGTGACCGCCTTTGTTTCCCCCCTCAGGCCCCAAGTCAATGACCCAGTCGGCGGACTTGATCACCTCGGTATTGTGCTCGATGATGATCACGGAGTGGCCTTGGTCGATCAGTGCGTTGATGCTGTGGAGGAGCTTGCTGATGTCATGGAAATGCAATCCTGTAGTCGGTTCGTCGAAAATAAAGAGGATGTGGTCTCCTGATTTTGTTCCACCTTTTCCGAGAAAAGAAGCCAGCTTCACCCGCTGGGCTTCCCCGCCTGAGAGCGTGTTGGAGCTTTGGCCCATCCCGATGTAGCCGAGACCTACTTCCTGCAGGGGCTGGAGGCGGTTGATGATCTGGGTTTTTCCCTTGAAAAACTCCAGCGCCTCGTCTATCGTCATGTCCAAGACTTCGGAGATGTCCTTTTCCTTGTATTTGACCTCCAGGATCTCATTCTTGAAGCGTTTTCCTTTGCAGGATTCGCAAGTCAGGTGGATATCCGCCATAAACTGCATCTCCACCGTCGTCGTGCCCTCGCCCTGGCAGGCTTCGCAGCGTCCGCCGTCCACGTTGAAGGAGAAAAAGGCCGGTTTGTAGCCGCGCTGCTTGCTGAGCGATTGCTCGGAAAATAGGTTTCGGATCGCGTCATAGGCCTTTACATAGGTCACCGGATTGGAACGGGAGGACTTGCCGATGGGATCTTGGTCGACAAATTCCACCTGGGTGATACGCTTGTAGTCGCCCTCGATCCGGTCGTATTTGCCGCCTTCGTCGATCACCGTGCCGAGCATTTTGCCCAAGGCCGGATAAAGGACTTTTTTGATCAAGGTTGACTTTCCAGAGCCCGATACACCCGTGACGCAAGTGAGCGTGTTGAGTGGGAACTGGACGGTGAGATTTTTCAGGTTGTTTTCCCGAGCTCCCTTCACCGTGATGCTGTCCTTCCATTTGCGGTTGCCGGACTTTTCAAAAATCTTCTCCTCCCCGCGCAGATACTTGGCGGTATAGGTCTTGGCTGAGGTGATGAGGTCTTCGATTTTCCCCTGGAAAAGCAGCTCTCCCCCATGCACGCCCGCATCCGGCCCGATGTCGATGATCTGGTCGGAGGCTTTCATCACTTTCTCCTCGTGCTCCACGACGATGACCGTGTTGCCGAGGTTTTTGAGGGTTTTGAGCACGCCTACCAGACGGTCGGTGTCGCGGGGATGGAGGCCGATGCTGGGTTCGTCGAGGATGTACATAGATCCCACGAGTGCAGATCCCAGTGAGGTGGCCAGCCTGATGCGCTGGTATTCTCCACCGGAAAGAGTGGAACTCAGTCGGTTCAGCGTCAGATAGCCCAAGCCCACCTGATCCATAAATTCCAATCGGCTGGTGATTTCCTTGAGGAGTCGGTTGGCGACTTTGGCTTCGTGATCGGGCAGGTCGAGTTTTTGGAAGAAAACCAAAGCCTCGTCTATCGGCATCAGCACCAGGTCGGTGATGGATTTTCCGGCGATTTTGACGTAGGAAGCGTCTTTTCGCAGTCGAGTGCCCCGGCAGTCCGGACAAACCGTGCGGCCGCGGAAGCGGGAAAGCATGACGCGGTACTGGATTTTGTAGGTCTTGCTTTCGAGGTCTTCGAAAAAGGCATCCAAGCCTTTGAAGTACTTGTTGCCCGTCCAGAGAAGCTCTTGCTGCTTTTCGGTCAACTCGCTGTAAGATCTATGGATTGGAAAGTCGAATTCGATGCCTTTTTTCAACAGCGGCTCCAGCCAGTTTTTGCCGCTTTCTCCCCGCCAGGGAGCGATTGCGCCTTCGTAGACGGAGAGGTCTTTGTCAGGGATGACCAAGTCTCGGTCGATGCCCAGCACATTGCCAAAACCCTCGCAGCGCTTGCAAGCTCCATAGGGATTGTTGAAGGAGAAAAAGTTGACCGAAGGCAGCTCGAAGGTCATGCCGTCCAGCTCAAAGCGGTCGGAAAATGCGCGCGTCTCCACGTCCGGCACGGTGATTTTGCAGTCGCCGTGACCTTCGAAAAGCGCCGTCTGCACGGAGTCCGCGATGCGAAACTGGTTGTCTTCGTCGTCCTTGATCACCGAGGCGCGGTCGATCAGGATTTCGTAGTCGCCTTTTTTGACTTTCTTTTCACCCAAAAGCTCCTCGACGAAGAATACTTCCCCATCGATCAGGATGCGGGTGTAGCCTTTTTGAAGCAAGAGTTCCAGTTCCTGCTCGACTTTTCTCCCCCGAGCCACTTGGAGCGGGCAGGAGATCATGACTTTGGTGCCCTCGTCAAAGGAAAGGATGTAATCCACGATATCGGTGACCGTGTGATGCTTCACCTCCTTGCCGGAGATGGGCGAAAAGGTCTTTCCCACCCGGGCAAAGAGCAGCTTCAGGTAGTCGTAGATCTCCGTGGTGGTGCCGACGGTGGAGCGGGGGTTTTTGGTGCTGACTTTCTGCTGGATGGCGATGGCCGGAGCCACGCCTTTGATGTATTCCACGTCGGGCTTTTCCATCCGGCCGAGGAATTGGCGCGCGTAGGAGCTCAAGCTCTCCACGTACATGCGCTGGCCTTCGGCAAAAAGCGTATCAAAGGCGAGAGAGGACTTTCCAGAACCCGAGAGCCCGGTCACCACGACAAACTGATTTCTGGGAATTGCCACGCTCAGGCTCTTGAGGTTGTTGACGCGGGCATTTTTGATGATGATGAATTCTTTGGGATCCAGGGAATCGATGTCCTGCAGGGCTGGTAAAGTGCTCAAAGTCATAGCTGGCAAAGTTAAGGATCAAACACCGCTTCTGGGAGAAAAGTTGGAATCTAGTCAGGAAATGTCAGACGCTAGTAGCAAGTATCAAGATGCGAGAGTCAAGACCCAAGAAGCTAGCTAGGACTCTAACTACAAAAAACTTTGCGACTTTTGCTCCTTCCCACTTTACAACTTTTATTCGCAACATGGATCTCCAATTTCTCCTGGACGGATTGGCCGAGGGGCTGCGCAACATGACCTGGTTGGAGGGAATTGCCGTTTTTTTCGGGATAGCCTCGGTTTTTTACTCCATGCGGGAGCATATCTGGGTGTATCCGACCGGCTTGATTTCCACTTCGATCTACGTGTGGATCTGTTTTGAATACAAGCTCTACGCGGACATGGGGATCAACGCCTACTATTTTGGCATGTCGATCTACGGCTGGTACGTCTGGACGCATCCTAGGGAAGACCAACCGGTCTTGCCCGTGACCTGGCTTTCCGGCAAGGGTTGGGGCTATTCAGCGCTTCTCTTTGCCGCTTCCTATGCCGTACTTTCCCAGGTTTTGGCTCGTTTCACCGATAGCGACGTGCCCTATTGGGATTCGTTTACGACGGCATCGGCCTTTGTGGGCATGTGGCTGATGGCAAAGAAAAAGGTGGAAAACTGGTACTTTTGGCTACTCACCGACCTGGTTTCCATGCCGCTGTACTTCTACAAGGGACTTGTGCTCACTTCTTTCCAATACCTGGTGTTTACCGTTCTTGCGACCATGGGCCTGATCGCCTGGGTCAAATCCTCCCGAAGCCATGTCCAAGCCTAAGCGAATCCTCATCCTCGGCCCCGAGTCCACCGGCAAGAGCACGCTGGCAGAGGATCTGGCCAGCCACTTTGGCGAACCCTGGGTACCCGAGTTTGCAAGGGAGTATTTGGAGCAGATCGACCGGCCGTATCGCTACGAGGATCTGTTGGAGATCGGAAAGGGACAGGTGGCTTCGGAGGAATTGCTTGCTGAGCAGGCTGAAAAGTTCCTTTTTGTCGATACCGATTTGAGAGTGATTCACATCTGGTCGGAGCATCGGTTTGGGAAGACAGACCCCTGGGTGATGGAGCAGCTGGCGCAAAGAAGCTACGATTTGATTCTGCTCACCGATACCGATTTGCCCTGGGCTCCCGATCCTTTGCGGGAATATCCGGAGCTGGAGATGCGCCAGTATTTTTTCGACAAATACCTGAATCTGGCTCAGGAAAGCGGAGTGCCGTTTCTGGTTATTTCTGGAAATAGGCGAGCTAGAAAAAAGATCGCAATTAAGATAGTAAATGGACTTTAATGAGTTGATCAACTAACCCAATATGTTTTTTCTTTTACAACTCTCCATTTATTCTCGAATTTTTTCAAAATCCTGTAGCCGCCCCAACCGCACTCTCCTCCACAAAAGAACCCAACCTCTACAAAAGCTATATTTTTAGTATCGGTAAAAATAGGAGAGCTAAAATATATGTAGGCTTTAGGAAAAGGACTGGTTTTTTTGCTTAGCCTGTATTCTGGGAAGTTTAGTTGGTTCAGCCAAATCTCCGAGCTATTTTCCTCTTGTTCTTTAAAAAAGAGTGAATCTTCTACTGAAATCGTAATTTCGGGTAAATCAGATTTCAAAATTTCCTCAATTTTAGGAAAAAGCCGAGCTGATCCTGGTGGAGGCCCTAATGTAAACTGTTCTTTTTTGGCACGTGAAACATATTTAGTTAAAACGGGGTAAATCTCAAGATCAACAAAATCTTCCTGAAGAGAATCTTCCAGTATAACCGCTTTTATAACTTCAATTGTCTCTGTAAGATCTGGATGTTTCTTTTCTCCGCCATTTTTACAAGAATATATAATAGATGAAATAGCTAATGATAAGAGGTAGAATAGTTTCATTTCATTATCAGATCTTAGTTTTTCCTCACCATTTCCCCAGCGCAAGCGTCGCAGCTTCCACGATCCGCATCTGATCGGGATGGTAATTGTTGTTGAGCAGGATGATGGTCTTGCGGTCTTCGATGAATCGGACGATGATGGTCTTGTAGCCTGGGTTGTCTCCGGTGTGCATGACCATTTTTCCAAAAGGGCTCTTGGGCTCGATCTCCCAGCCAAAACCGTAGTAGCTGCGCGTCCCGTCGTTCAGGATATAGGGGGCAAAAGCCTCATCCAGTGTGGCCTGCTTGACCAATTTCTCCGAATACAGCGCCTGATCCCACTTCAGCAGGTCTCCGGCATTGCTGCTCACCCGGCCCGGGCCTTTCCGGTTTCCCAGCCAGACAGTGTAGTCCGAGTCGTGGAATTTATTGGCGTTGACGTAGTTTCCGAGGCTGTCTCTAAGATGGCCTGCGGCAAAGTTGATGACCGATACCTTCGCCCTCAGGCTTCGGATGTCGGTGGATTTCATTTTCAGAGGCTTGAATATCCAGTCCTGTGCCAGCTCTACAAAGTCTTTTCCGCTGGCTTTCTCCGCGATACTTCCCAGCAGAACATAGCCCGTGTTGCTGTATTGGTATTTCTCTCCAGGTTCGAAGAGCTTGGGCGGAGCGTATTGGTTGAGATACTCTAGGATTTCGGGATTGCCGGCGACTTTGCTTTTGTCCCAATGTGCGTCCATGATCGCCTGATAGTCAGGCAGGCCGCTGGTGTGCGTCAGCAGGTGGCGGATCGTGATGCCGGTGTAGGGAATGTCCAGGTATTTTTCCACCGGATCGTCAAAGTCCAGCATTCCTTTTTCCTTGCAGATCATGATGACCATGGCGGTAAACTGCTTGGAAACGGAAGCCAACTCGAAAATGTCGTCGGTTTTCAGCGGGACTTTTTCCTCAAAAGAGCGGTAGCCCATCGCCTTTTCAAGCAGGATTTCCCCGTTTTCCGCCACCAAGATGACTCCGGAGAAGCCATTAGCCTCGGCTTGGCTGAGTGCGTTTTGGAGGATTTTTTCCTGGCAAAAGGCCGACAGCGCTACCAAACACGCCGCGAGCGAAAGAACAAAAGGCCGGTAAGTTTTCATGGGACAGACCACAGGGTTGAGTACAAAAAGATACCATTGTTGCCTGGCTATTCCGAAAAAGTCCCCTCGGTTTTTATAAATTACTGCGATTTGCAACGCGCCACAGTTAACGTAAACCCTCGGAAATGTATCTTTTTGCTTGGCTTATCCCCTGGATTTTTGCCCTCTTTTTTACAAAAACAAGTCCTTCGCCAGTGGAAATTCCCGTCGCTTCGGACACGACTTTCTACCAAAATCCCGTTTTCGAACCCGTCCTCGCTGATCCCTCGGTGATCCAAGTGGGCGAGAGTTTTTATGCCTACGGTACGGAGGACAATTGGGGCGAGGAAGGTGGCTATCACCTCGTGTCGGTGCTGAAGTCCGACGACCTCGTACACTGGGAGTATCAGCGGGATGCCTTTGACCGGAAGCCCAATTGGAAGCCCAAGGGCGGTATTTGGGCGCCGGATGTGACGCAGGTCGGGGACGAGTTTTGGATGTATTATTCCTTTTCCACTTGGGGCGATCCCAACCCTGGAATCGGTCTCGCCATCGCCAAGGCTCCCGAGGGGCCTTTTGTCGATCAGGGAGCGGTCTTTTTCTCTGAAGAAATCGGGGTAAAGAACTCCATCGATCCATTCTTTCTCGAAGAGCAGGACAAGAAATACCTGGCTTGGGGAAGTTTTCATGGATTGTTTCTGACGGAGCTTTCCGCAGATGGTAAAAAAGCCGTAGGCGACAAAATCCAACTCGCGGGCAACCATCTCGAAGCGGCCTACATTCACCAAAAAGACGGATTTTACTATCTCTTCGGTTCGGCTGGTACCTGCTGCGAGGGAGCCAACTCCACCTATCGTGTGCTGGTGGGAAGATCCAAAAACCTAGCTGGCCCCTATGTGGATAAGTCTGGAAATGAACTGCTGGACGGAAAATCTGGCGAATTGGTACTGAAAGGAAGCTCTGGCGCCGAGGGGGTGGCGGGTCCTGGCCACAACGCGGAAATCATCCGCGATGAGCAAGGGCAGGACTGGCTGCTGTACCACGGCATGTACCTGGCAAAGCCCAAGCTCGCCAACGGTACCAATCGGCGGGCACTGCTTCTGGACCCGCTGCTATGGATCGAGGGTTGGCCCTCGGTCGCTGGCCAAGTTCCGGGAAAGGGAGAAAGCCCGGCACCCGTCTTTCAGAAATAAATTGACCCCAACACCTTAACAATAATCCCCATGACCCGATTTGCCTCGCTGCTTGCGCTTTTGCTGCTTTTGTTCCAAGCTCCGCTGCTCGCCCAGCAAACCATCCTCAACCCTGTCCTTGCTGGTGATCGGCCCGACCCGACCCTGATCAAAGTGGGCGATTACTACTACGCATCCGCCACTTCCAACGAGTGGGCGCCCCTTTTTCCCATCTTCCGCTCCCGCGATATGGTCAACTGGGAGGTGGTCAACTATGTCTTTCCTGACGGGGCTCCGACCTGGGCAAAAAACAACTTTTGGGCGCCGGAGCTGTCTTATGATGAAAAGCAGGGCAGGCTCTACGCCTACTATACCGCCCGCGACAAAAGCAGCAATCGTCTGAGTGTGGCCGTGGCGAGCGCCGATTCGCCGACGGGGAAATTCCGCGACCATGGCCCCCTTGTCGCTCAGGAGCTCGGTTCCATCGATGCCTTTGAGACCCGGGATGAAAACGGAAAGCTCTACCTGCTGTGGAAGGAAGACGGCAATTCCCGAGGGCAAAAGACGCCGATCTGGGCCCAAGAGATCAAAGAGGATCGCAGTGGGCTGATCGGGGAAAAGACCAAACTTTTTGAAAATGACCAGCCATGGGAAGGGGGGCTGGTGGAGGGAGTGGCCATTTTTCGGAAAAACGGCTACTTCTACGCGACCTACTCCGCGCGGGGCTGCTGCGAGATCGACTGCGACTATGTGACGGGAGTGGCGCGAAGCAAAAGCCTGCTGGGGCCTTGGGAAAAGTTTGACCAAAATCCCATCCAGGTGGACAATGCCAGCTGGAAATGTCCCGGCCACGGGACGGTGATCGAGCAGGACGGCGACTTTTACCTGCTCTATCATGCCTACAATACCGAGGGCAGTGTGTACGTCGGGCGGCAGGGCGTGCTGGAAAAGATGCATTGGACAGCCGATCTCTGGCCGATTCTGCCAGATGAGGCAGCCTATGACCGGAAGATGAGTAGCTTGGATTTTCAGGACGACTTTAGCAAAGGACTAGATCCCATCTGGCAATGGCGTGTGACGCAAAAGATAGCCTACAGCACCGATGAAAAGGGATTGCATCTTCAGGCTTCCGAGGAAAATGAGGAGCTGGGCACCTTGCTTGTGCAGGGAACCAAGTCTCTCGACTATCGCTACGAGGTCGTGGTAGTTCCCGACGCGCAGGCCGAAGCCGGTCTCGCGCTGATCGGTGGCGCAAACAATGGTTTTGGCGCTCCGGTGGCGGGGATGGGAGTTTCGGTCAAAGGAAACCAACTCGTGCTCTGGGAAAGCAGCAACCGTCAGCGCCGGGAAATCGCCAGCAAAGAAATCCCCGCTGAGGCCATCGGTCTGATCTTGGAGATCAAGGACGGCTACCGTCTGCAGGCAAAAGCGGAGATTGGCGGAAAGCTGGAAGATATCGGCGGCGAGCAGGACGTGCGGCACTTGGTGCCTTGGGGCATGGGGTTCCGGCTGGGACTGGTCTCAAAAGGCCCCGCCGGCTCGTTTGGCCATTTCCAATCCGTCAAGATCAACTATTGAAGCGGGATTTAGTACTCCATTTTCGAAGTCTGAAATGAAGGATAAAAAGTAAGTGGCTAGATTTGGCCAAAAATGGTTTGCCTTTTGTCTATTGCGAACTTATTCTCAATCAGGAAATGAAGATAGTTTACATTTTGCTTTTTTTCTGCCTTAATGCTTTTGTATTCAGGTTGAATTCAGAGCGAGGCGGCTATTCATTTCAGACGGTGCTTGTAGCAGTAGCGATAGTGTCTACGGTGTTGGTCGTCCATTCGATGTCTTCTTCCTCGCTTGGACTTTTTCCAATGGCGTTGATGTGGGATTTGATTCAGTTCAGTGCAGCTCCACTATTGCTTAAGCAAATGATGAGGTTAAATATCTTTGCTCTTAAAGCTTTGTTTGGACAAACAAGCGAGTCTGCAGTTAGAGTTGACAAAATAAAAAACTCCATGGCTTTTATATCAAGTTGGATCATCTACAGTTTCATATATCTGTACCAAGTGGTAGTGATTTTGAATGATGATTATAGGGATCATTTAATAGAAATTATCTCGTACAGTTAGTTGCGGAGTCTATCTGGATTCTGACAACTATTCTGAGTTAGCAAACTCATAAATCGAAAACTAGCGCCAAAAACTGCTGCTTTCCTTCACCAAACCTATTCATCATGACCAAAAGAATCCTTCCTGCCCTGGCCTTTTCAGCGCTGTTAGTTGCAGGGGCCTGTACACAAAAGAGCCAAGAAAAGGCCGAACCCGAACTGATCCCAGCGCTTCAAAGCCCCTATAAGACCCTCGCCTTGTCCAATGCCAACGGCATGAAAATCCAAGTGACCTCGCTCGGGGCGCGCGTGATGAACCTTTGGGTGCCGGATAAGGCTGGCAATTCACTGGACGTCGTCCTGGGTTTTGACACGCCGGAGGAATACCTGGCTTCCGCGGAGCCGTTTTTCGGCACTGCCATCGGGAGATACGGCAACCGGATTGCCAAAGGGAAATTTGACCTGAATGGCAAGACCTATTCCCTGCCGATCAACAACGGCCAAAACACATTGCATGGAGGCCCGGGCGGCTTTCACAATGTCAACTGGACGGTCGTGGAGTCCGACGATTCACACATTGTCTTCCAGTACGTCTCCAAAGACGGAGAAGAGGGCTTTCCGGGAAATCTGTCGGTGATAATGACCTATTTCCTGACCGCGGAAAATGAATTCAAAATCACCTATGAGGCCGAGACGGATCAGGCCACGCCGGTGAATCTGACCCATCACTCCTTTTTCAACCTGAATGGCGAGGGAGTGGGCGATGTCCTAGATCACGAGCTTCAGCTCGTCGCAAGCAAATTCACTCCCGTGGATAGCACCTTGATTCCTTTAGGAACGAACGATCCGGTGGCTGGCACACCGATGGATTTCAAGTCTGCCAAAGCTATTGGTCGGGATATCTCCCAAGTTACAGAGCAATTAAAGTTCGGAGGCGGATATGACCACAACTGGGTGTTGGACAAAAAAAAGGAGGGTGAGTTGGAGCTTGCTGCGACGGTTTTCGCTCCACAGACAGGCATAGGAATGGAAGTCTGGACGACCGAACCGGGGATTCAGTTTTACTCGGGCAATTTCCTCGATGGATCTATCAAGGGAAAGGGTGGGAAACCATATAACCACCGTGCTGCTTTTTGCCTGGAAACGCAGCATTTTCCTGACTCCCCGAACCAACCAGCTTTCCCGTCGACTATTTTGCAGCCTGGAGAGAAATATACCCAAACCTGTGTTTACAAGTTTTTGGTGAAATAGGCGTTCAAAATGACAGTTCTAAGACCTGCCAGGCTTTCAATACCTGGCAGGTCTCTATTATTTCAGCCAAACCGTTTATTGTGGATAAGTGGCTCCAGGATTTCGTCTTTTCTGTTTTCCAGGGAACTGTGGGTTTCTGGAAATCAAATGTTTATATTTTGGGAAACCCAAAACTATGAAACCTACGATTTTTCTTTTTTTGAGCCTGTTTCTTGCTTTTCCCGCCAAGTCTCAGATGTCGCAACAGCAAAGGGATAGCCTCAATACACTCACCCAAGCCGACCACCAGCTGATGCTGGAGAGATTGGGCATCGATGCCCTTCGCGCCGGCCCCTCCGGCAACCCCCAGGCGCCCAATGCCGCCAATGCAGACGAGAGCAAAGTGCGGCTGGAAAACATGCCCGAACCGTTGGTTTTTGAAAGTGGAAAACCCGTCAAAAATGCGAAGGATTGGGAGAAGCGGAAGAGGGAGCTGTTCGAGCTTTTTGACGAAGAAATGTACGGGAGAACTCCAGAAAACCTTCCATCCGTGAAATGGGAGCTGGTTTGGGAGAAAGACAGCCTGATTGGCGGAGTCTTGGCCACCTACAAAAAGATGAAAGGAATTGTGGATAACTCTTCGTTTCCGCGCATTTCCGTCGCGATTGACTTCGACTACGCCGTTCCCAAAAATGTGGATAAGTCCGTTCCAGTGGTGATGGAGTTTGGCTGGATCTGGCCGGCAGGAATGCAAAGACCGTCTACTCCTCCGGAGCCTACTTGGCAGGAACAGGTACTTGCCGCCGGTTGGGGATTTGGCGTGATCATCCCCACGAGCTATCAAGCAGACAACGGTGCAGGCTTGCGCTCGGGAATCATCGGGCTGGTCAACCAGGGCGAGCCGAGAAAACTGGACGACTGGGGTACGCTGAAGGCTTGGGGCTGGGGAGCCAGCCGGGCTTTGGATTTGCTGGAAAAGGACCCCAAAGTCGATGCGAAGAAGGTCGTGATCGAGGGCTTGTCCCGATATGGAAAGGCCGCTTTGGTGACGCTCGCCTATGATCCGCGCTTTGCCGTGGGGCTGATCGGTTCATCCGGTGCCGGTGGGGCCAAGCTGCTGCACCGGGTTTTTGGGGAGCAGATCGAAAACCTCGCTTCCTCCGGGGAGTACCATTGGTTTGCTCCAAACTTCATCAACTATGCCGGGCCGCTGGATCAGGACGACCTGCCTGTGGATGCGCATGAGCTGATCGCGCTCTGTGCGCCTAGGCCGATGTTTATTTCCGTGGGTTCTCCCACCGTGGAGGGGCAGTGGATTGACGGCAAGGGGATGTTTGACGCGGCTGTGCTGGCTGGGCCGGTTTATGACTTGTTGGGCAAAAAGCCGCTGTCTGTCACCGAGTTTCCGCCTATCCAAACTTTGGTGGAGGGGGATTTGGCGTTTCGTCAGCACGAAGGCGGTCATACCGTTGGCCCAAATTGGCCTTATTTCATCGAGTGGGCGAATCGGTATCTGGACTAGGACAGTTACAGAAAATTCCGGAAGTGAGTTTATCTTTCACAGCAAGCCTTCTTTTTTCAAAATTTGAATTAGATCTTTTTTCAAAAAAGGAAGGATGTCCTTGCACACTTTCCATACGGACAGTAGATCAATTCCAAAATAGTCATGTACGAGCTTATCTCTCATTCCTGCGATTTTCCGCCACTCGATGTGCGGATGTCTAGATCTGAAGTTCTGATCTAGCTTCTTCGTCGCTTCACCAATAATTTGAAGATTTCTTATGACTGCATCCTGAACCAAGAAATTGTTGTTGAAACTATTCTCATTTTCAATTGTCTCAAGATAGGAGTGGATTCTGTCGATAGAATTTAGGATATGCAGAAGAAAAATGCGAGGCTGCTTTTCCATCAGATCAGCGATATCAAATCCTTTTGCACAAAGCCACCTATCAATGGAGAAAGAGACTTTGTGGTAATCAGCTCTACTTTGCGATTCAGAGAATCCGATAGATCCTGTTCTATACCGATCAGCTCTAAAAGGTTCGGACTTTCCTCAAATTCGATTAACAAATCTATATCACTGGCAGCCTTCTCCTCATTCCTGGAATAGGATCCAAAAACCCCCAAGCTTCGCAACTTATAAGGCCTTAGTGTTTTGAGAATGATGTTCTTTTCAGAAATCGAAAGCATACTGAAAGTTAACCAACTATTCCAAAACGAAAAAGTCCCGCTTCGGCGGGACTTTTCAATATTGCGAATGGAGATTGGCTTAGTCCAAGCCGCCCTTTCTGTTTGGAGAGCGGGGTGTTGGCCAAGAGGTTGGCTCGCCGCTGCGGAAGTCAAGCGGCACCCGTACTTCGCGGGATACCAAGTTTTCCTCCTCGCAAGCCATGTAGACCATGATTGCAGCTAAGATGGCGTTGTTTTTCACGTCCTCGAATACCACCTTGTCGTAGGTGTCCATGTTGGTGTGCCAAGTCTGGGTGCCGTAGTCCCAGCTCAGGGAGCTTAGGTTGAAGGCCGGTACGCCAGCTGCCACGAAGGAAGCATAGTCAGAACCTCCGCCGCCGGGATTGCCTGGGAAGGAAGTCTCGATGTCTTTGGTGATTTCACGAGGTACTTTGTTCATCCAGCGACCGAGGTACTCGTAGCTGTCCACAAAGCCCTGACCGGACAGGTTGGCTACGCGGCCGGTGCCGTTGTCTTGATTGAAAAGCACTTGGATTTTCTCCATCATTTCGGGATGGTCTTCCACGAAAGCACGGGAACCGTTCAGACCTTGCTCCTCAGAGCCCCAGTGGCCGACGAGGATGGTTCTTTTTGGGTTTGGATACACCTTCTTCAGGATGCGCATCACTTCCATCATGAGGATGGTACCGGTACCGTTGTCAGTCGCGCCGGTGCCGCCGTCCCAAGAGTCAAAGTGGGCAGAAAGCATCACGTATTCCTCAGGTTTTTCGGTGCCTTTGATCTGAGCGATGGTGTTTTGGGTAGGTTGTACGCCAGTCTCTTTGGACTGCGCGTTCAGGTGGATTTGCGGCTTTTTGCCACTTTCCGCCAAGCGGAAAAGCATGCCATAGTCCTCTAGGGACAGGTCGATGGTAGGGACTTTCTTGGTCGCTGCGGAGAAGATTTTGTTTGCCCCAAAAGCTCTGGACCAGTAGGAAGTGATCACACCGGCCGCACCGGCATTTTCGAGTGCTACCGGGAGAGAGCTGCGGTTTTTGCCCGTCTTTTGGGTCCTTTCCATCCAGGCTCTTTCCAGTGCGGTGCGTTCTTCTTTCATCGCTTCGAAAGAAGATTCGGTGGCCCATTTTTCCCAGTTGTAGTCAGGACGGCCAGTCAGCTGGGGAGCGGAGATCATGACATACTTGCCCTTCACGGAAGGAAGCCATTTTTGGAAAGCCAAAGAGTCCGAAAACTCAGGAAGGACGACCACTTCGCCGGTCACGCCGCCTTTTGGCGAAGCCGGGCTCCAAGCCAGCTGCATGCCGGAAAGCGAGCGAGTCCAAGGAGCGACCATGTCGATGTGGGTGATGCCACGCTCCCAGCCTCTCCATTCGCCCCACTTTTCGTTGTGCGCCTCGATGCCCCAGGTGCCGTACTGCTGCACAGCCCAGTCGTGGGCCTTTTGCATTTGGGGAGAGCCGACCAGTCTCGGGCCGATGCCGTCCAGTAGTTCGTGGGCCAAAGTCTCCAGTTGGGAATTGTCGTTGGCTTCTTTGATGATGGCGTCGATTACCTCATTTTGGGCCTGGACTCTGCCGGCAAGCAAAAGCATGAGCGCCGAGCCATAGAGTAAGATTTTTTTCATAGTAGTTCAGTTTGAAAGATAAAATTAGGACAGTCGCGACCAAATCCGTAACCGCTGGTGGAGAAATGGGGCATTCCGCCTTTCAAATGGCCTTGATCACCTTGCAGGGATTGCCAAAGGCCAGCACGTCGTCTGGGATGTCCTTGGTGACGACAGATCCCGCGCCGATGGTGACGTTGTTGCCAATCGTCACGCCGGGGCAGATGACTGCGTTGCCGCCGATCCAAACGTTGTCGCCGATGATGACGGGCTTGGAGGAGGTGTGAAAGCGGGTGGTGTTGCCGTCGTGGTAGATGCGCTCGGAAGCCTTCAGCGGATGAACGGCCGTGTAGATCTGCACGTAAGGAGCGATGAGGCCATCCCGACCGATTCGGATCAGGTTGTCATCCAAAAACATGCAGTTGATGTTGACAAAGGTGTTTTCGCCGATCTCGATGTTTTTGCCAAAGTCGCAGAAGAACGGCGATTCGATCCACACGCCGGCTCCTTTTTTGCCCAGAAGTTCTGTCATAATCCGCTCGCGGTTTTCACGGTCGCTGCTGTCGGAACTGTTGTATTCTTGGGTCAGCCGACGGGCTTGGTGGTAAAGTTTCAAAAGTTCGGGATCGCGGGTGTCGTAGATTTCCCCGGCGAGCATTTTTTCGAGGTTGGTTTTCATTCTTTTTTCAACCATTAAGGCATTGGGAAAATTGAGGGCTAATGGCTTTTTACTTTCTTTTTCTCAAAGAGTCCAAATCGAGACCCAGATCAATCGTGCCCTTCATCGTAATGAGTCTTTTTCGCTTGGTAGCGGCAACCAAATTTTCGAGCGCAAGAATGACAGCCTTTCTTTTCGTCTCAGCACCTGTGATTTTAATGACCTCGGAAAGTAACACCTCAGGAATATCAATCGTGGTTCTCATAGCTTTTTGTTTTAGATAACAAAAGGTACATATTCCAGACCTTAACAGAAAAACCAACCCTCCCTCCAAGCCCAACCCTGATTTTGCTCAGGAAAAGGCCGTTTTGCACCAGTCAGTCCAATTGCCCTTGGCTTTTGTGGGAGTTTTGGATTTACTTTAATGCCAGTATGGAAAGTAGTAGAGACATGAGTGTACAAATGGAATCCAAGGCGTTTTTGCTGGAAGTATTGGGACGCAGCGCTGCGCAAAAATCCCTATCTTGGCTGCAAGGCCAAATGGAAAAGCTGGCGACAGAGCCCGTTCCAGCCAAGTTTTTCCTGGCTTTTTCCCAGGCTTCCCGACATTTCAAAAAGGAAGCTTTGGCACTCAGCGATGCTGACAAAGCCAAAGCCGCCTCGCTCGTGGAGGGCTTTGAACCGGCCTTTTGGAACGAGTTACAAGCTGCCCGCACGGTGCTGTTGCTAAGCTACCCACAGGAAAAAGCAAAGTGGCTGGAGGTAGTCAATCAGCTTTTTGAGACCGGCGATATGTACGAGCAGCAGGCCTTGTACGCTGCCCTGCCCCTGATGCCTTTCCCGGAGGATTTGCTCGCAAGGGCGATTGACGGCTGTCGGACCAACATGACCCTGATCTTTGACGCCATCGCGCTAAACAATCCTTTTCCTCCCCGCTATTTCCCCGAAGCCAACTGGAACCAGCTCGTGCTGAAGTCCATCTTCATGCAGCGCCCGCTCTACCGCATCCAAAAGCTGGATGAGCGCCGCAATCCCGCCTTGGCGGACATCGCCTCGGACTTTGCCCACGAGCGATGGGCTGCCGGCAGGCCGGTCATGCCGGAACTTTGGCGACTGGTCGTCCCCTATCTCAACGACCGCTTTTTCGCAGACCTCAAGAAAGTGCTGAAATCTGACGACCAAATGGAAGTGGAGGCCGGGATTTTGGCGCTCTATCAGTGCCAATCCGAAGCTGCCAAACAGCTGCTCCAGTCCCGCTCCGAGGAAGTGATGGCCATCGAGTACGGAGAGATCACCTGGGAAAAGCTTGGCGCAGACTTTCAGGAAAAGCGCGCGTAGCACCACAGGACAGGCTAGCATAGCTGTCTTGGCAAATCCCTTAACTTTGTAAATTCTAAATTCTGAGAAAATGGAAATGTACATAGATCCCCATATCCACTTGGTGTCCCGCACCACGGACGATTACGAGGCGATGCGCAAAGCGGGCATCGTGGCGACCATTGAGCCGGCCTTTTGGCTGGGCCAGCCCCGTACCGAAGTGGGTTCCTTCAAAGATTACTTCAGCACCCTGGTTGGTTGGGAGCGATTCCGCGCCAGCCAGTTTGGCATTGTGCATTATTGCACCATGGGTTTGAACTCCAAGGAGGCTAACAACGTGGCTTTGGCAGAGCAGGTGATGGAGCTGTTGCCGCTTTATGCAGGAAAAGAAGGCGTGGTGGCCATCGGTGAGATCGGCTACGATGACCAGACGGAGGCCGAAGACCGATTCTACAGATTGCAATTGGAACTCGCCAAAGACGTGGAGCTGCCAGTACTTATCCACACGCCGCACCGCGATAAAAAGAAGGGCACAACCCGCTCCATGGATGTGGCCGATGAGCATGGCATGGATCCGGGATGGGTGGTCGTGGACCACAACAACGAAGAGACGGTCAAGGAAGTGCTGGATCGCGGCTACTGGGCGGCGTTTACCATCTATCCGCATACCAAGATGGGCTCAGAGCGCATGGTGGAGATCGTGAAGCAATACGGCCCGGAGCGCATCATTGTCAATTCCGCCGCGGACTGGGGGATTTCCGATCCCATTGCAGTGCCAAAGACCGCGAATCTCATGCGCAAAATGGGCATCCCAGAGGAGCACGTGCGCCTGACCACCTATCAAAACGCCCTCACCGTTTTCGGTCTGAGCGGCCAAATGGACGAGAATGACTGGCTGAATGCCGCTCCTATCGACCAGACCAAGAAATTGGGAGGAAACTCCGTGTTGCGTGGCGGACAGGTGCCCCGAGTGGAAGGCCCTGCCGACCGTGTTGAAAACTGATTCATGGGAAAGAGCCGAGTTTTCGCTTACCTGCAACTGACCCGCCCTGCCAATGTAGTCACGGCGGTTGCGGATATCTGGGCCGGTTTTACCATAGGAGGTGGCTGGATTTACTATTCGATTGTCCAGGACACTGGCGCTGACTATCCATGGCTGAAGTTTCTGTTTATTTCATTGAGTACAATCGGATTGTATGCGGGAGGAGTAGCCTTCAATGACGTGGCGGATGCTGAGCTGGATGCCATCGAGCGTCCCGAAAGACCCATTCCCAGTGGCAGAGCCTCTAAGTCAACAGCGACTTTCATGGCCGTAGCTCTCCTGGCAATCGGCATTTTATTCGCATTCATGGTTAATTGGATCTCCGGGATTTTGGCCATCGGAATCGGAGTTTGTGCGGTGGGGTATGACTACTGGGGCAAGCACCAACAGATCCTTGGGCCTATCAATATGGGGCTCTGTCGTGCTTTAAACTTGCTTTTGGGAATCAGTGCAGTGCCGGGAGTGCTGGGGGATTATTGGCCGATTGGCTTGCTGCCACTGATTTATGTCGCTGCGATCACCATGATCAGCCGGGGGGAAGTGCATGGCAAAAACCGGAATGCACTCTATGCGGGTGCCGCCATGTATGCATCCATTTTCGTAGCTATCATGTGTTTTTCCTTCATCGGAAGAGACCCCAATTGGCAAGTGGTTCCCTTTTTGGTTTTGTTGGGGTTGATGATTTTCCCGCCTTTGGTAAAAGCCATACGTACCCAAGAACCTAAATACATAGGCAAATCCGTAAAAGCTGCTGTCTTATCTCTGATCATCGTGAATGCTTCTCTCGCAGCTGCGGCGCTTGGCTGGATCTTTGGTGCCATGGTAATGACCCTTCTTCCGGTTTCCCTTTGGTTAGCCAAAAAATTTGCCGTAACCTGAGGCGGCAATAAACCAATTTCTTCCCAAAATTGTCTTCAAGACGGCAATTGCCCGAATTATCCTTTACGAATACCCATGAATACGATTCTCGAACAGACCTTTTCAGTCCCTTTCCGATATCCGGTGTGCTTCACCGAGGGTCTATTTGATCCCAAAAACCCCATGCTGGCGGATGTCCTGCGGGGCGAGCGGGTTCCCAAAGTACTCTTTGTGCTGGACAGTGGAGTCGCGGACAGCCATCCAGCGCTAGTGGATGGACTGAAAGCCTACGCTGCCCGATACAGTGACGTATTCACCATGGCGGCTGAGCCCATGATCGTAGTGGGCGGCGAGGCCTGCAAAAACGATCCCGAGCTATATCAAAAAGTGGTCGAAGCCACGCATCTCTATGGGATCGACCGGCACTCCTACATCGCCGTGATAGGTGGCGGCGCGGTGCTGGATATGGTGGGTTTTGCGGCAGCGATCTCCCATCGGGGTATTCGGCTGATCCGCATTCCGACGACCGTTTTGTCCCAAAACGACTCCGCCGTGGGTGTCAAAAACAGCATCAACGCCTACGGCAAAAAGAACTACCTCGGCACCTTCACCCCGCCGAATGCGGTCCTCAACGATTTTGAGTTCCTGAAAACCCTCGATGACCGGGACTGGCGAGCCGGAATCTCGGAGGCCATCAAAGTGGCGCTGATCAAGGATTTGAGCTTCTTCGAGTGGCTGGAAGAAAATGCCGAAGCCTTGGCCAAGCGGGAGATGGAGCCGATGAAGGCCCATATCATCCGCAGTGCCCAGATGCACATGGCCCACATCGCCGGGCGGGATCCCTTTGAGTTTGGCTCATCTAGGCCGCTGGACTTTGGACACTGGGCGGCACACAAGCTGGAGAAGCTCACGGAATTTCGCATTCGCCATGGGGAGGCCGTTGGGATAGGCATTGCGCTAGATTCGGCCTATTCTTTCCTTCAGGGGAGGATCACGGAGGAGGATCTCGCGCGGATCATCCAAGTGATGAAGACGCTGGGGTTTGACTTGTTTGCGCCGGAGCTACAGGGGGATAGCCTGATCCAGGGACTCAGGGAATTTCAGGAGCATCTGGGCGGACAGCTCACGATCATGCTTTTGGAAAAACTCGGAAAGGGTGTCGAAGTGCATGAGATGGACGAGGATTTGATCCACCAATCCGTAGATTTGCTGCGATCTTTTCAGGAAAAATCCGACCTTATCACTTCCTGATTTTTTAACCCCGCACTATGGACGTCAAGGGCTTTCATCTCAGCTATTGCAGCAATATACATCCCGGTGAAAGTTGGGATGCTACTTTCCAAAACCTCAAAATATACATTCCCGAAGTACGGCAGCGACTCAAGGTTGAAGGGCCTTTTGGGATTGGCTTGAGGCTTTCCAATCAGGCTTCCTTGATGTTGGAAAAGCCCGAGAAACTTAAGGAATTCCAGGTTTGGCTTCGTCAGGCCAATGCCTACGTTTTCACGCTCAACGGCTTTCCCTACGGGGATTTTCACCGCCAGATAGTGAAGGAGAAAGTCCATTTTCCGGACTGGACCACGACCGAGCGGAAGGACTACACGCTGCGCTCCTTTCAGATCCTCTCCCAGCTCCTGCCTCCGGGAATGCAGGGCGGGATCTCCACCTCGCCGATTTCCTACCGCCATTGGTTTAAAACCGATGCTGCCCTGAAATCGGGGATGGAGACTGCCACCGCCCACCTCCTGGAGGTCGTGGAGGAGCTTGCAAAAATCCACAAGAAAAGCGGGAAGCTGCTTCATCTGGACATAGAACCGGAGCCGGACGGGATCCTCGAAAACTCCGACGAGATGATTTGGCTCTTTACCGATTGGCTTTTGCCAAAAGGCATACCGCTTCTTTCCCAAAAACTTGGCCTCTCGGAGGCTGAGGCCGAGGAACTGATCAAGACCCATATCCAAGTCTGTTACGACGTCTGCCACTTTGCCATCGTGTATGAGGAGCCGGCGGAGACTTTTGCCAAATTCGAGGCAGCCGGACTGCGTGTGGGCAAGATCCAGATCTCTGCGGCGCTGAAGGCGCTGATTCCCGAGACCGCCAATGGCAAATTCAGCTTGGGCAAAAAGCTCCAAGCCTTTGCGGAGTCGACCTATCTCCATCAGGTAGTGGCACGATTGGACGACGGGACGCTGAAATCCTATTCCGACCTGCCGGAGGCTCTAGAGACACTTCCTGCGACCAAGGAAAAAGAATGGCGCATCCACTTTCACGTGCCGGTTTTTCTGGAAAACTACGGCTCGTTCTCTTCGACCCAGGAGACCATTTCGATTGTACTCAAGGAAATTTTATCCAATCCGGATATCACGCAGCATCTGGAAGTCGAGACCTATACTTGGGAAGTGCTTCCCGAGGACACCCGTCAAAGCCTCGGCGAGTCCATTGCCCGGGAGCTTGCTTGGGTGAGGGGAAAGATGGTGTGATTTGAGGTTTGATGTAGGTTGGAGGGTAAGTTTCTCTAAGTGGTTAGTAGTAAGTGGTTTTAAGATAAAGGGGTCGGGAGGTATGGAAGTAGGAGGCACCAGCCCCAGCGGGGCGACAGCTTGGTAGCGATTGCTGCCGTGCACAACCAGAACCCTGTAAGTGTGAAAGATAATTTGTGATTGCAGGTTTGAAATTTGAGATTGGCCGGGGAGGGAAGTTGTGAGCGGTGAGAAGTAAGTCGTTATAGAGTAGGATGTCGGGAGGTATGGAAGTAGGAGGCCCCAGCCCCAGCGGGGCGACAGCTTGGTAGCGATTGCTGCCGTGCAAAACCAGAACCCTGTAGGGGTGAAAGATGATTCGTTATAGCAGGTTTGAAATTTGAAATTGGCCAAAGGCTGGATCAATCGGTTGACCCTTGATAGTTATCTGCTCAAATGCTAGTCACAAGGATTGAAGTCCCCAAGGGCGAACTCCCCCTTGCAAAGGGGGCCGGGGGGATTTGTATCAGTTTTAGAAAATCCCCCTAATCCCCTTAAGAAGGGGGAATCGCGTCGATCCGCTTGTTGATCGACAGTCCTGAAATTTGGTCTGTTGGTCCGCAAAAAATGAACACAAATGAAAAAAACAGTAGTCCTCAATATCGTTGCACTTTCTCCCCGGGTGATCGGTGAGCATACCCCTTTTCTAAAAAAATGGATTGAAGAGAACCAGCGAGCGGTGGTGGAGCCGGTACTTCCAGCCGTGACCTGCTCGGCCCAATCCGTCTATCTGACCGGAAAGTGGCCATCTGATCATGGCATTGTGGGCAACGGTTGGTACTTCCAGGACGAATGCGAAATCAAGCTTTGGCGTCAATCCAACAAGCTGGTGCAGGCCGAAAAAGTATGGGAAGTGCTGCGCCGAGACAATCCCGGCTTCACCGTCGCCAACATGTTTTGGTGGTATAATATGTACTCCAGCGCAGACTATGCGGTGACTCCGCGACCGCTGTATCTGCAAGACGGGCGCAAGGAGCCGGACTGCCACTCCCAGCCCATGGAGCTGCGGGACCGGCTGCAAAAAGAACTCGGACAGTTTCCCCTCTTTTCCTTTTGGGGGCCAAATACGAGCATCGCTTCCAGCAAGTGGATCGCCGAGGCCTCCAAAAAGGTCGACGAATGGCACAATCCCACGCTGAACCTGATCTACATCCCCCACCTCGACTATGGCTTGCAGAAGTATGGGATTGACTTCGAAAAGATCGGCAAGGATCTCCGCGAGGTCGATGCCCTGGCGGAGGACCTGATCACCTATTTCGAAAAGCAGGGAGCCCAAGTCCTCCTTCTCTCCGAGTACGGTATCACTTCCGTGAGCAAGCCGGTGCACCTCAACCGGGTTTTTCGCGAAAAAGGCTGGATTCAGGTGAAAGATGAACGTGGACTAGAAACCTTGGACGCGGGCACTTCGGCGGCCTTTGCGATAGCAGACCACCAGGTCGCCCATGTGCACGTGAACGACAAGTCGAAGCTTTCCGAGATCAAAGCCTTGCTGGAAAAGACTCCCGGCGTGGAAAAAGTCCTGGACGAAACCGGCAAAAAGGAGTACCACATTGGCCACGAGCGCGCAGGAGATCTGGTGGTGATCGCGGAGGCCGATGCTTGGTTTACCTACTATTTTTGGCTGGACGATGCCAAGGCTCCGGACTATGCCCGCTGCGTGGATATCCACCGCAAGCCTGGCTACGATCCGGTCGAGCTCTTTCTGAATCCTGAAATCAAAGTTCCGTTGCTCACCGTCGGCTCCAAAGTCCTTAAGAAAAAACTGGGCTTCCGCTACCTCATGGACGTGATTCCCTTGGATGCCACCTTGGTCAAGGGTGCGCATGGTCGAATCCCCGAATCTGACTTGGACAAGCCACTTTTCGTGTCAAAGACCGATATCAACCCCGCTGAAAGGATCCAGCCAACGGCCGTTTTTGATCTTATCGTCAAGGCAGTACAAGGTTAAAATAAGTCAACAAGCTTTGTTGTTTAGTTAAAATCTGCTTTTTTCATAGAAAAATGAATTTTTATGAAGAAAGCGGTAAATATGCTTTTGATTCCACTGATTTTTTCCTGTGCAGACCAAGCCGGCACAGTCTCAGAGGCACATTTTTCCTATTCCATAGACACGGTCAAGGTAGAAAGCCACGAGCTGCTTCTCAATGTCCAAGGAGGGCTCAACCGGATGGCAATCTCACCCGATGGCCAAACACTCTACTTTTACAATACTTCCGAAAAAAGGCTGGACTTGATTGACTTGAATTCTTATCAGATCAATCGGTCGATTTCTTTCAGCTCAGACGGGCCTAATGGAGTCGGAGGCATTTCCCCTTACGGATTTGAAATCACCGAGGGGGGCGAGATCATCATCGCCTCATTTGATGCCATCCGCAAAATGGACTCATTGGGCAATAAAATAGACAGCTACAATTGGGAAAGCCTAAACTACCAATCCGGTCAAATACCCCAAGGAACTATCCTGAGTTTTGACGGCGAGTATGACCCGACAGGAAACATATTCTATGGCATCTATGGGAGAGAAAGAGGGGGAAATAGCAATGGAGATGGCTTGGGGATTTTGGATATTCCAAACCGGGCAATCCAAACCAAGGAAATCCCCTTGCTCAAATCACTGGCCGACTATAGGATCGAACTGGACGGAGAAGTCAAAACGATCAGCCTTGAAAGCTTTTTTCTTCAGCTGGAGAATGAAAAAATTTTGATCAGTACTGAGGCCCATAATTCATTGGCAGTCTATGATATCTGTAAAGACTCTCTCTATCAGGTTGATTTTTCATCTGAACTTTTACCCGACAAAAAACCCGGAAACTTTGAGAAAAAGGTCACCTCACTTGATCAAATGAAGGCATCTCTCTTAGACAAAGCGAAAGAAGTCAGCTTCGGGCCGTGGATTTGGGACGCGAGCAGCCAGCACTATTTTCGGATCAGTCAGTATCAATCGGGCTTTGACCCGCCCGAATTTCAGGTCTATGTGACCATAGCAGATCCTGATTTTCAAGTGGTTTTAGAGCAGAAGGATTTTCCAAGAACCAGGTCCAGTGCTTTCTTCCACCAAGGCTACCTCCATCATCCCATCAATCTAAACGATGAACTGTATTTCGTGAGGATTAAACCAGAATTCCAGTTTTGAGCAACTTACGTATGAAAAACCTTTCGCTTATTCTTCTGGTTCTCGCCCAGTTTTCCTGCTCCGCAAAGGAGGAAACGGCCAATACCAACATCCTCGAAAATCTTCGGATCACAATGGATACCGTAAGCGTAGATGTTGGAGAAGAGCTGTTTGATCCGGCATCCTACAAGAAACGAACGCTGAGTAGGGACGGTACGCGAATCTTTTTTGAGTCGGAGGGTTCCAAGCCCGAAATTCACGAGATCAACCTAAAGGATATGCGTTTGATTCAGCGCCATGGTTTGGCCGAAGACGGGCCGGATCGCGTGCCAAGGTTTGGAACGGCATTTCAGTGGTTGCCTAATGATCGGTTTTTTCTTTTTTCCCAAGGTATCGCCGGAATCTATGGTTTGGATGGAAAAAAGGAGCAATCCATCTCCACCCGTCTTGCCGAACTTCCGGAACTGGAGACCTTGGAAGGGATTGGCTATTTCCCTAAAGTCTGGCTCAGTCCCGACGGAACTAAGCTGATGGCCATCCCCTACAAGCATGATGGATGGTTTTTGAGACTGGTGGTGGTCGACTTGCCTGCCAAAACCGGGAAGATACTGGAATTGCCCGCCTTGGAAATGACGAAAGGCTACCAAGTACGCTGGGAGGAAAACGGGGTGCAGTATCAAGGGGGAGACTTTGTGAGTGGGTTTTTGATGAATGACCAGCTGATCCTCGGGAGCAGCTCTACAGCCGACTTTTATTGTTTTGACTGGAAGACGGATTCGCTGCTGTTGGTGGAAAATGAAGCCCGATCCCTTCCGAAAACCAAAACAGGCTCGATCCCCAACAACCTAGGATCAGAGGCGGAGTGGAGGGAGGTTTCCAAAAGGCTGGGTAAGATGGTCAACTATCGGGAGCTACTGTTTGATCCTTCTCGGCAGCAGTATTTTCGACTCGCTACTCAGAATGCAGCACATGACGTTAACGGGAATAAACGAAGTGACGAAGTTTGGCTTTTAGTGTATGACTCGGATTTACGACTGATTGGCGAGCGTCAGATTGAGGGTATCGTGGGGTTCCCGATCGATCCCTTTTTCAGCGGGGGAAAACTGTATGGTTCCGTGCTGTGGGAAGAAGTTCCGGGCTTTACGGTGATGACTCTTGATTTTTAAACCCGAAACAGCCTATATGAAAAAACTGATCTTGGCTCTAGCGGCCTCCGCCCTGTTTTCCTGCTCCGCAAAGGAGGAAAAGGCCAATACCAACATCCTCGAAAATCTCAGCTTCACGGTGGATACAGTGGTCGTGGATGCTGGTGGGGATTTTGTAAATCTATTCATGCCGATTTGGCCCTACGGTCTGAATGAGGACAAAAGCCAACTTTGGTTTTTTGAAAGGGAGCCCCTCAAACTGGTTTA
Source organism: Algoriphagus oliviformis (assembly GCF_017254915.1). Lineage (GTDB taxonomy): Bacteria > Bacteroidota > Bacteroidia > Cytophagales > Cyclobacteriaceae > Algoriphagus > Algoriphagus oliviformis. The sequence continues at coordinate 616,633 of NZ_JAFKCT010000001.1, forward strand.
TGTAGACTTGGATCAGTTGAAGGTTTTGAAAAAGACCGGGTTTGAGGAGGAAGGGCCAGATGGAGTTGGGAGTGGTATCTCGGATCTGAAAATAGGAGCACAGGGAGAACTGTATTTGAAAAGCAACAGGACGGTTGGGCTTTTTGGGCCAAACAGCAAACTGCTTCAAAATATGAGGTTTGTCCCCTCGGGGATAGACTCCAGTTTGGCGCGAGACAGCTATGCCCTTTTTGACAAATCCGTCTTCGACTTTGGCACCCGAAAAATCTATGCCCATCCCAATTTCACCGATGCTGGCGAGTATGTTTTGCTGATCTTGGATCCGGAGACGCGGTCCGCCACTTCCCTGCCGGTTCCCAAGATGAAAATCGTGGATGACTACAGCAAAACGCAGTCTTTTGAAAGCGAGAGTGGGACGAACATGTCTTTCTACAGCGTGGGGAGTGACATCACCTTGCTTCCTGGAGAGGTGATCCTATCGACGGGAGCGATGAGCGGCTTTTATCGACTGGATCTCCAGACCGAAAAGCTGGAATTTATTGACATCCAACACCAAAATTTTCCCAACTCGATGGATATCGACATCATCCAAAATCCGAGTGGACCGGAGGAGATGTTTGAAATCCAGAAGAAAATATGGGAGCATATCAACTATATGGAGCTGCTCTGGGACGATACTCGGCAGCTTTATTTTCGGATGGGAATCACAGCGACCATGCCGGAGCAGCCCGGTCCGCCCTCGGTGGAGTATTACTTGTTTGCCTACGATAGGGATTTCAATGTGGTGGGAGAGACCAAACTGGAAGGGGTAGAACACTCGCTTTGGTATAGCTTTTTCAAAGACGGCAAGCTCTGGAGCTACGTGAATGTGGAGGACGAGTTGGGCTTCGCGGTGATGACTCTTGATTTTTGAGAATTAATGAAAAAAATGCTCCCCGCCTTGAGCCTACTGCTTTTGGCTGCTTGTGGCGAAACAGGCAATTCAGAAAAGGCAGGATCTAAAAATATCCTTGACGGCCTTACTTTCTCAGTGGATACGGTGATGGTGGACTCCAAAGAGAGCCTTTTTGAATTAAGCTGGGGTCCTCGCTCCTCTTCGGTTTCTGAGGACGGTCGTTATCTTTTCCTATACAATTCGAAATTCAATCAGATACAGCAGATCAATTTGGATAAGCTGGAATGGGAAAGGAACATCGACTTTGAGGTAGAAGGACCAGACGGTACGGGAGACGCTGTTTCAAATACCCAAGCCCTCGGAGGAGGAAAATTCCTGATCACTTCCTATCGAAAAATGGGTGTTTTTGATGAGAAGGGAGTGAAGCTGAAAGATTATTCTATCGGCTCCCTTCCCATTACGTCAGAGTCGGAAGAGCTGGATTATGGTCTTATCCTTACCAAGGATCAGACTAGCCTCTTTTCTCTTCCTGGTGTTCGGAATTTCGAACCCCGTACGCTAGCAAAGATCGATTTGCAAACTCATGAAATTGCCAATTTTCCGATCAAGGAGATGGATTGGATTCTCGATTTGAAGGTGGGCACATCTACCCACCCTGTCTTTGACGAATACATGTATCTAAGGGAGCTCAATGGACAAGTTTTGGTTTTGTCTCCTCCCAGCAGTGCATTTTATCGCTATGATTTGGAGACAGATTCCCTGACCTATCATTCCTTCACTCATGAGCTCAGCCCGATAGTTAATGATGTGAAGCTGAAAAATATAGTAGAATCTGACGAAGAGTATCGAGAAGAACTAAGACGCTACACGATGGGGATAAGTTTCGGCCCACTCATGTGGGATGAAACCCGCTCCGTTTATTTTCGCCTAGGCAGAAAACCGATTTCCATAGCTGGGCCTTTCCAAATAGTTTCAAGTGAAGTATTTATGTATGCCTATGATGGGGATTTTGATTTGATCGGGGAGGCGTTGATTCCAGAGCTTTTGACTCCGCCAAGGGACTATTTTTTCAAAGACGGCAAGCTCTGGAGCTATGTGAATGTGGACGACGAGCTGGGCTTTGCTGTCATCGACTTTGATTTTTAAAACCATTTCTTCTATGAATAAGCTACTGATTTTCTCCATTGTCCTAGCCGTCGCCGCTTGCGGTTCCAAAAAGCAGTCTGATGGAGCTAGCCAAACTCGGGACTTTTCTTTCTCCCTGGATACCGTCAGGATTGATGCCGGTGAGGACTTCATCCATGTCAATTGGAACCTAATGGCGTCGGATCTCACCTCGGACGGCCGGTACCTCTACAACTTCCGCACCGGTGCCAGCGAACCTGCACTGGAACTCATCAATCTGGAAAGTGGCAAGTTGGAAAAGGTCATTCCCATCTCCCTCGATGGGCCAAATCGCATCCGTTCGCCCTACATAAGTCAGGTTTATCCGCAGGATGACGGGAACTTCTTTCTGTCTGATGGCTATGAGCTTTGCCTTTTTGACCAGGCGGGTACCAAACTCTTTGCGCTAAGCTATGCCGAGCATGATTTTGAGGGGGAAAAGCTGCCTGCAGACATGCGGATTACACTCCAAGAGACCCTTTCGTCCGACGGAGAGACCCTAGTCACCCTCTACGGCGATCAGGCTTTGGAGAAGTCTCCCTTCGGAGTGGCTGTGTTTGATCTTGAAAAGCGACAGTTCACTTATACGCCACTGGATGTTTTCAGGGAATTGGATCCCTACCGGGTCAGTATCTATCGTGATGGGATGGCAGTGGGTGGAAAGTTTGCCGCGATCAGATTAATGTTGAAAAACGACAGCCTGATATTCTCGAACAGTGCCAAAAACGAGGTCGGATTTTATGATTTGAAGGCCGACTCGCTTTCCAAAAAGCGCTTTTCGAGTCAATACACCAGCTCGGAAGCTACTCCAAACGCCAGCAATCGGGTGGAGACCGATCAGGAGTACGAGCAACTGCTCAAAAAAACCAACCAGGACGTGACCTACGGCCGCTTCTTTTTCGACGAGCAAAACCAAGTTTACTGGCGCTTTGCCAAGGAGATGGATCGAATGACCGGGGACTCGGAGGTGTATAAGACTGTCTTGACGGCTTTTGATCCCGACTTCAACCAACTGTCGGAAAAGCTGCTTTCGGAAGACTTTGTCCTTCCCTCCAAATATTTCGTCCGAAATGGGATGATCTATACCTTTTTGAATGAAGAGGATGAAGTGGCCTTTGTGCGGATTATCCCGGAGTTTGGTTCTTAGGCCAGCCCCAGTCGTTTCTTCACCTTGAGCAGGTTTTCCTGTTTTTTGGGTTCGCGGTGGATGCGACAGTATTCGGTGTGGTAGTGGTGCTTTTGCATAAAGACCAGCTGCAGCTCATCCCAAGCCTGCTCGGTAAAGTCCGGGTTGAAGTGCTTCAGCTCTTGGAAGAGCGTGTGTCCGATCTGGTCAAAAAGTTCGGTGCCCAAGTACTCCAGGTCGGCGTCCGCCAGGATATTTTCCAGATGGGTTTTGGGGCTTTGGGGGATCTTGGTGGCTAGGATCATGCCGTAGATCTTGTCCAGCTTGTCGGCACTGTAGTCTTGGGAAAGATAGGATTCGGCGATTTTGCAGCCCTTTTCCTCATGGTCCTTGGGATTGTCTATGAATCCCGTGTCGTGGAAAAGCGCAGCGAGTTTCAGGAGCTCCAGGTCTTTTTCCCCGACCTCGGACTGCATGGCCAGAAAGATCGCCTGGTCCAATACGTAGGCGGTGTGTCCCAGATTGTGGTAGGTGAGGTGCTGCGGCAGTTTTGCCAGGATGTCCCGATAGACCGTGTGTTGGATTTCTTCAAAAACCATCAGCTGTGCTTTTTACCGACCCTCTTGATTACCCCTCCCTTCACTTCCTTGATCGTCTGCACGTAAAAGAAGGCCTTAGGGTCTATGTGTTGGATTGCCTCTTTCATTCGGTGTACTTCCAGCCTGGTGACCACCGTCATGATGATGTCGCAGGGATGCTTGATGTGGAACGTATCGGGAAGATAGCCCCTTTCGCCCTTATATACAGAGATCGCCTTGCCAAATTCCTTCACGATCAGCTCTTTCACCTTCTCCTCCTCGCGGGAAATCACCGTCAGCGCGGTGTATTCCTCAAAGCCCTCCACCACGTAGTCGGTCATCTTGATCGCCGTATAGTAGGTCAGGATGGAATACATGGCAGGTTCTATGCCAAAAAAGACCGCCGCAAACAGGAAGATGAGCGAATTGAGAAAGACGGTGATCTCTCCGGCGGACAGGGGGGAGTTTTTCTGCACAAACTCCGTGATCACTTCAAATCCGTCGATCAACCCCCCGCCCCGGATAATCAGGCCAATCCCCACGCCCATGAGTATGCCTCCAAAGACGGCCGTCAAGACCAAATCCTTGGTCACGGCATCGCGCAGGGGCAAGAGCTCCAGCACGACCACCAGCAAAAAGATCGAAAAGGTGGACTGTACCGCAAAGGTCTTCCCTATTTTTTGCCAGCCCAAGATCAGAAAGGGCATGTTGATCACCACGAGGAGCAGGTTGAGGTTGATGCCAAAGTGGAGGTTGACGATGATGGCAATGCCCGTCACGCCTCCGTCGAGGAAGGCATTGGGAAGCAGGAAATACTTCAGCGAGAGCGCAGCGCAGAAGACTCCGGCGACCAGGTAAAAAATGGAAATGGGATCGACGACTGCCCGCCAGTCAATCTTTTGTTTGAAACTGCTCATTCAGGAACTCTTAAAACCGAAATCTTAGTGGGAAGATAATTTCTTTAAAATTTAAACAAAAAGCCAAGCCGCCCAAGCATGGATCCGAGAATTGGTCAAGAAAAGCAGTTTGCGAAGGCATTTGTGGGCGAGGCTTCACCCTTCAGTCCAGACGGGGAAGGCTCAGCTTGTACTTCATGGCAATCAGTCGGATGGCGATGATCAGGGACATGGAGATGAGCAGGTTGTAGTTGCGCTCTAGGCCCAGGTACTCCATGGTAGCGTAGAAGATCGCGCCGACGAGGCAGGCGGAGGCATAGATTTCCTTGCGGAAAAGAATGGGGATTTCATTGGTCAGCGTATCGCGGATCACTCCGCCCATCACGGCCGAAAACATTCCCATGATGGCGGCGATTTCCGGTCGGACGCCCAGACTGAGCGCCTTTTCCACGCCCAGCACGGTGAAAAAGCCTATCCCTATCGTGTCGAAGAGGAAGAAAGTGCGTCTGAGTTTGCTCAGCAGGTTGGGAAAGACAAAGGCTGCCAGAATACCGGCCAGGATGGCATAGAGCACATGGATGTCGCCGATCCAGACCAGCGGATAGGCGTCTAGGAGTATGTCGCGCAAGGTACCGCCTCCGATGGCGGTGATGAACCCGGTAAAGCCCGCGCCGAAGAGGTCGTGTTCCTTTTCCCGGATAGCCAGCGCTCCGGAGATCGCAAAGACAAAGGTGCCTATAAGTTCAAAAGCATATTGAAGATCCATTCCAGCGATATTAGACTTTTTCCATCAAAAAAACACCCATCTCCCGCTGTCCCAAGACCAGGACGGTTTTGGGGTCTTCCAGGAATCGGAAGCCGATTTTTTCCAAGTTATCCACATCCTTGGCTTGGATCAGAAAGCGCTCCGAGCCGTCGGGAAGGAAGTATCTTCCACCGCCTAGCGCTTCGCTTTGGGCCAAAATGCCTCCAAAAGCGGTGCAGGCGCGAAACCAGAAAATCCCTCCTGGCCGCAGCACACGATGGATTTCCCGCGCCATTTCCATGAAGTTGTCCACATTTTTGGCAAAGTGCAGGACCGCCGAGCAGATGACCGCGTCAAAGGCCTCCGCGTGGAAGGGAATTTCCTCCAGTCGGCCGGTTTGGAAGCGATGGCTGTCGTAGTTGGGGTTTAGGCTTTTCGCAAGATAGCGACAGTATTGGATGGCGGTTTCATTGGGGTCGATCCCAAAGAGCTGGTAGTCTTTTTGGATAAAATAGACGGCATTTCTTCCCTCTCCGCAGCCCGCATCGAGGATTTTCATGTCCCTGCTGAATCTGCCCTTCAGGATCTGGTCCAGCAGGTAGATGTCCACATTGCCTAGGAGTCGGTTGAGCTCAGTGATCTCCATTTTCCAAGAGGTCAAGGGCTTCGACGGCCTTTTTTCGGCCGATTTCTATCAGCTCGGCCGCACGGTGAAACTCCAGCGTGCCGGCTTGCTTTCTGGATATCCTCACCGTCACATCTACCGGATATTTTTCGATCAGTAGCTCGCAAAACTTGTCCTGCAAGAGGTCAAACGACCTCGTGATCAGGCTGAAGGCGCTTAGGGAGCTGGGTTTGTCCTCCTTCACTTCCTCGGGAAAGTAGTGCGTCATCTTTCTTCGGTAGTCCTGCAGCCATTTGGGGATGGAGATCAGACTGCGGCCCTTTTGGTCGCGCTTTGGAGGGGCGAGGTAGAGGTGCTGGGGGCCATTGACCTCCACGACTACCAAAAGCCGGTCTTCGTGGTTGGTGATCAAGGAAATGGGGACGGGATTCAAGACTCCGCCGTCGATGAATTCAAAGCTTGGATGCTGTGCGGGCTGAAAGACCGTGGGGATGCTGCCTGAGGCCCGGATGGCGGAGTAGAGACTCCCTTCGCGAAACACATACTCCTTGCCGCTGCGGTAATCTACTGCGTTGCAGGAAAACGGAATCTGCAAATCCTCGATCTGGCAGTCTTTGACCACGTTTTTGAGGGAGTTGTACACCTTGTCGCCTTTGATAAATCCCCTGCTGGAAAAGGTGAAATCCATCAGCGAGAAGACGTCCACCCGGTCGAGGTTGCAGATCCAGTCCTTGAACTCGGGCATTTTCCCCGCTGCATACATGCCGCCGACGAGGGCTCCGATGGAGCAGCCGGCGATTTCCGCGATTTCATAGCCGCGGCGTTCCAGCTCTTCGATCACTCCCACATGCGCCAATCCCCTTGCTCCGCCGCTGCTCAAAACCAATGAAACTGTTTTCTTTTTTGACATATCTTTAGGGATACCAAGAGGATTTATTCGATCTACATCACCGACGAAATTAAGCAATATGAGCCAATTTAAGCCTTTTCACCTGGCATTTCCGATTCGCGATATCGAGGAAACACGCGCCTTCTATGGAGAGCTTCTCGGCTGTGGCATCGGTCGCAGCACTGACAAGTGGATAGATTTCAACTTCTTTGGGCACCAACTCTCGGCCCATATCAAGCCGGAGGAGCTGGCAAACGCCAAGACCAATGCGGTCGATGGGAAAAACGTGCCGGTGAGGCACTTTGGAGCCATCTTGGACTGGGATGAGTGGCATGCACTCGCCGATAAGCTCAAAGGGCACGGAATTGAATTCGTCATCGAGCCATACATCCGCTTCAAGGGAGAGGTGGGCGAGCAGGCCACGATGTTTTTCCTGGACCCGTGCGGCAACGCCCTCGAGTTTAAATCCTTCCAGGATCCCAGCCAGATTTTCGCAAAGTAAATCCTAAGGCCGTGAAAGCGCACTATTTGGATTCTGGAGTTGGCCGCATGGTCCAGATAGAAGGAAAGGACTATCTGTACTTCAGCGGTACCTCCTACCTGGGGATCGCCCAGGACAGGGACTTTTTGGAGCTCTTGGCCAACAATCTCTTCGAGTTTGGCGCTAGCCACGGGCAAAGCAGGATCAACAACACGCGCCTGCACGTCTTTGACGATTTTGAGGAGACCTTTGCCGAGTCTGCCGGCGCTGAGCAGGCGGCGGTTTTCAGCTCGGGTTACCTCGCCGGGATTGCGGCTTGGAAGTCCCTCGTCGACGAAGCTGATGAAGTATGGATCGCACCCGATGCCCATCCAGCCATCATCCCCGACGGCAAGACTCCTCCGATTAAATTTAATTTTATACAATGGAAAAAACATTGTCTGGAGCGTGCTGAGGAGCTTTCTGCCCGGAGAGTTTTGATCATCGGCAATGCGCTCGATTCGCTTTCAGGAGAGATCCATGACTATACCTGGGTTCGGGACATCGCTGAAAAGCACCACGTAAGCCAATTGGTTGACGACAGCCATGCCTTTGGGACAGTGGGGAATGGCCTCTATGGAACCTATCAGCAATGGAAGTCCCCTATCGTCAACCTTTTGGTGACGGGGTCGCTGGGCAAGGGCCTCGGCTTGCCCGCCGGAATCGTGCTGGGAAGTGAAACGCAGCTGAGCCGGATCAAGGAAACTCCGCTTTTTGGAGGGGCCTCCCCGGGTTCGCCTGCGCATCTTTGTACCTTTTTGCAGATGGAGGATCGCTACCTCGAAAAAAAAAGCTGGCTGGAGGATGCCTGTGGGATTTTTGCCCAAGCCACCGCAGAAGTCAAGCAAATCAAGGGAAGCCGGAATTTTCCTGTATTCCGGTACACGGAAGATGCTTGGCTCAGGGAGTTTGAAAAAGCGGGCATCATCACCTCCTCCTTCCCCTATCCCACCCCGAGAAGTCCCCGTGTCAACCGGATTGTAATTTCGGGTTTCCATGAGCTGGAGGACCTCATGTACCTGAATGACATTATCCACAACCTGCTTAAATGATGAGATATTTTGCGCTGATTTTGTTTTTCTCCGGTTTTCTTTCCGCATGTCAGCAGACGCAAAAAGGGCCTTTTGAAGCAGATTTTGCGGATTATCCGACTTTGAGGGAGGTTTTTGGAAATGTGGATAAGTATCAGGTGCAGATCCTGTACACACGCATCGACCGCAACGAACACGGCAATCCCCTCTTCACGGATTTTGCTTTTCACCTCGATGACGAACGCTATTTCTATCCGGCTTCCACGGTGAAGCTGCCCATAGCCCTGCTGGCGCTGGAGTGGCTGGAAGAGCAGGACGTGGAAGGCTTGACGCTGGAGACGACCATGCTGACCGATTCGGTCAGGCCCTCACAGATTCCTGCCTACTTGGATTCGACTTCGCAAAACGGCCTTCCCAGCATCGGCCACTACATCAAAAAGATCCTGCTCGTCTCCGACAATGACGCGGCCAATCGCCTCTACGAGCTGCTTGGCTTGGATTACATCAACGGCAAGCTGAAGGAGAAAGGCCTAGACCATACCGTGATCACGCAGCGGCTGAGCTTTCCCATTTCCCCGGAGGAAAACCGGCAATTTAATCCTATCCGATTTGTGGATAAGGAAGGCAAAACCCTGCTGGAGCTACCTGCAAGGCATACCGACAGCATCTATGTGGTGCCCGGAAGCCCAAAGCTTGGCAAGGCTTTCTACCGAAACGACAGCCTGTTTCAAGGCGGGATGGACTTTTCCTTCAAAAACAAGTTTGCTCTCTCGGATCTTCACGGTGTGTTGCAGCGGACGATCTTTCCCCAGGCTTTTTTCGAAAGCCAACGCTTCAATCTTTCGGCGGAGCATCGGGACTTTGTCTTGAAGTATATGGGCATGCTACCTGGGGAAAGCGCGTATCCAACCTATGACACCACGGAGTTTTACGATGGCTATTCCAAGTTTTTCAAGTTTGGGTCCAGCAAGGATCCCATTCCAAAGCAATTCCGGATCTTCAACAAGACCGGCTGGTCCTATGGCTACCTGATCGACGGGAGCTACTTTGTGGATTTTGAGAATGGAGTCGAGTTTTTCGTCTCGGCAGTCGTGTACACCAACGAAAACCAGACAATGAATGACGGGAACTACGAAACGGAGGAGATCGCCAAGCCCTTTTTTGCCGAGCTTGGGGACTACCTTTACCAGCTGGAACTCAAGCGCGAAAAGCAAATTCCGGCGGATTTGACTGCGGTGGATTTCAGGTAAGACAGAGAAATATTTTGAAGTACTGCGCAGTGGATTATTGCCGGGATTTTATCTATTTTGGTACTTTAAAAATTTTCCTCTAAGAAAATCCCGAAAGTACCTATGCTAAGTGTTTCAGAGGCAGCGCTAAAGTTGAACCTAAGTGTCCAGCAGGTAAGAAACCTGTGCCGGGACGGCAAAGTGAAGTCCGAGAAGATCGGCTCGACTTGGATCATCGACGAGAAATCATTGGAGAAGTTTATCGACAATTCCAATTGCGGCGTGGCAGAGGACAGGGCCTTTTATGGCTTTCAGCCCCGAGAAAAAGGAAAGCCCATTGCCTTGAGTTTTTTCAGTGGAGCGATGGGGTTGGACATCGGGCTGGAGAAGGCTGGTTTTCAGACTTTGCTCGCTTCTGAGATAGACAAGGCCTGCCGTAAGACTATTTTAAAAAACCGGCCCAACATCGCCTTGGTGGGCGATATCAGCAATTACTCACCTTCGCAAATCCGCTTTGTAGCCGGTCTGGATCCCAAGGAAGAAATAGATCTTGTGGTAGGCGGACCTCCTTGCCAGGCATTCAGCACAGCGGGAAAAAGAAAGGGCTTTGAGGACGAGAGAGGCAATGTCTTCCTCACTTTTATCGACATGGTAATTGGCCTCAATCCCCGCTTTGCGGTCATCGAAAACGTGCGGGGACTGCTTTCGGCTCCGCTGACCCACATTCCCCACAAAGACCGGAATGCGGAAAGTCTTTTTTTCGATGAACGAAATCTCGCTGGGGGAGCGCTCAAGTTTGCCATCGACAAGCTGAAATCCGCTGGCTATTCCCTGAATTTCAACCTTTACAATGCCGCTAATTTTGGCACTCCCCAAAAGCGGGAGCGTGTAATAATCCTATGTTCCAGAGATACTGAGAAGTTGCCCTACTTGGAGCCAACGCATTCGGAGGATGCGGAAGCCGGACTCGAGGCTTGGAATACTTTCAGGGCGGCGGTCAGCGACCTTCGGGAGGAAGAGCAGGAGCATTTGAATTTTCCAGAAAAACGGCTAAGATACTATCGAAGATTGTCTGCGGGACAAAACTGGAGAAATCTGCCCACCGAGCTGCAAAAGGAAGCGATGGGTGCCTCCTACTATTCAGGTGGGGGAAAGACCGGGTTTCTACGAAGAATCAACTGGGACGAGCCCAGTCCTACGTTGGTTACCCATCCTGCGATGCCAGCGACAGACCTCTGTCATCCCGAGCAAAACAGACCCCTCAGCGTACAGGAATACAAGCGGGTGCAGCAGTTTCCCGACGACTGGGAGATCACGGGGACGTTGCTGGAGAAATACAAGCAGATTGGCAACGCCGTCCCGGTGGGTTTAGGTCTCGCTGTGGGCCGGCACCTGCTCAAAGTGATCAAGGGGGAGGAGATTCGCAGCTATCCCGGATTTCGGTATTCGAGATATTCCAACACGGACGAAGTGAGTTGGGAGCGGGAGTTTTTGGGCCGACTGGAAAAGCTGATGCTAGAGGCTTAGAATTTCATTTCGGGTCTTTTCTCCGACTCTTGCAAATATCTCCAGAAGCTTGGTGTACGTGTCCGGTCCGCCCAACTTGTCCCAATATTCGTCGCCGATCAGAACGACCGGATCATGCCTCATATCAAAAATCTTGGAGGGCAGTGACCAATTGTAGTCTGCCTTTCGCGGGCCTCCCGGATTGTAGTACAGGCCAAAGTAGGTTTCGAAGTTGGGATCATGTGCCTTCAGTAGCAAAAGGTCTTTTTTCGCCTTTTCCGTTTGGTCCAAGTTGGGCTTTACGGTTTTGATCGATATAAAGATTTCTTTTCCGTCCTTCTCCAAATGCAAATCAGAAAGCACCCTTCTCACGACGGTATCGCCTTTTTGGAAAGCGAGGATATTGGCGATTTCCCGCTCCCAATTGGGCTTAAGCTCTCCGCTACGAAGTCCACTCGAAATTCGCTCAATCTCGTCGATTGCCCCCTTAAAAACATTGACGAGTGTTTGGCGCTGACGGGTAACGGTAAATCCAGCATCGATTGCGACAATTCTGGAAATCTCCTCCACAGGCCCTTGCCCAAAAGAAGTGGAAAAAGACCTTTCAAAACTTGAAGCGTTCACCATTTCTTTGGTGAGCAGCGCTTCGTGAAAGGGCCGGGAAGTCTTATTCGATCTAGTCCTTATAAGCGCTCCCCTAACGCATTTTTCAAGTATTGCCTCAATCAAGGCAATGGTTTCCGTTTTCATAGGCATCAAAAACTTGAACCAATAAAGCCATTTTTCTTAAATATTTAGCCAGTAGTTCAGCTTCAGTACCAGGGAGCGCTGTTTGGGTGCAAAGTCGCCGGGGAAGTAGTTGTCCGTGTACACCAGGAAAAAGTCGGAGACCGGGGCGTATCGCCATTGGAAGCGGGTGTTGATATTGATGTTGTCGATCTGGTTGTTGTACTGGATGAAAGTCGTCCAAAACAGCTTTTTGGTAAACGTGAGGTCTATCCTAGGCCCCACCAGGATCAGGTCGGCATCGCTTTGGAGCTCGGGCAGCCGTATCCTCGCGTAGTTGAAATTCATGGAGACATTGGCCAGGTAGCCCATGCGGAGGCCCATCTGTCCGGTGACCCGTTGGAAATTCCCCGTGTAGTATTGGCCGGCTTCGGCGTCCAGTTCGAGATTGACTGGATTCCGCGGATTGCTTTTGTACTCCAGCTGCACGGTTTTATTGTAATAGTCCGTTCCCGCCGGGAGGGGCACTCCGCCGGTGCGGGTGGGATCGAAGTCCTGAAAGAGGTAGAGGTAGCGGTTTTTCTGGGTAATCTCCAGCTCCGCAAAGGAATTGAAGCGGATCAGGTAGCCCAGGTTGATGTCCCGGTCGGTCTGTCCGATGTCTTCGTTCCAGTAGCCTTCAAACTCAACCTTGGGCCCGTGTCGGTTGATGAGGTTGGATTTTGGGTAGAAAAGGTAGGCCAGATCCGGGTTGAGCCGCTTGAAGTTCACCCTCGGCACGAAGCCGACGACCGGGTTGAAGTCTTGCCCGATGTCTTGGTAGCTGACGCTCCAGGACCAGTGGATGTCGCTGTAGAGCATGTAGGCGTTGAAGGAATAGGGAGACACCGTCTCGCGGGACTCGAAAGTTCGGTGGTAGAAGACCTTTCCGGTCCACTTGCCATCCGCGGAGTTGAGGTTGTAGTCCAAGCCGATCAGGCGGTTGTAGGCCGTCGGGTCAAAAAGCTGCTGGTACTCGTCCACGGCAAGGGACTCGCGGTCTACGAAGATCAGACCGACATTGGACCGGGTGAAAATCTTCTTCTGCAAGGCCATCACCGTGAAATTTTTGCCGGAAATGCCCGCCTCTTCGTCCGTTGCCGTCTGCATGTTCATCAGACCCACCCGCCAATCTTCGGTGATTTTGCCGCTCAGCCTCGCACCGTAGATGATTTTGCTCTGCACATTTTGTCCGGTGGCCGAGTCGATGTCCACGCCTATCCTTCGGGAGAAAAAAGGCCGGGAGCGCGTCTGCCCAAAGCTGTCAAAGAGATCGGCATTTTCCAGGAAAAACTGTCTCCGCTCCGGAAAAAAGATCTCAAAACGATCCAAGTTGGTCACCTGCTGGTCCACTTCCACTTGGGAAAAGTCCGGATTGAAGGTCAGGTCGAGGTTGAGCGCGGGCCCTATCCCGATCTTGGCGTCTCCGCCAAATGAGGGTGTCAGGCTTTCTTCAGTCCCTTCGAGGAAGTTTTTGGACGTGCGGGCGGCGGCGTAGGGAATGAGCGATATGTTGGCGGAGTTCTTTTCCAGCGGCTCCTCAAAGATGAGCTTTCGGCTGTAGGCCAGGGTCAGGAGGGAGAAGTTTCTCGGGATCGGCGTCCAAGTGCTTCGCTCCCCATACTCGCTGTCGATGCGGTAGAAGTTGACGTTCCAGTTTTGCGCCCCTTCGCTGAATCGGATCGTGGAGAGCGGGATGACCAGCTCGGCTTGCCAGTGGTTTTCGTAGATTTTGGCTTCCGAAAACCACTTGTTGTCCCAGGCCAGGCTGAGGTCCTCGGAGCGTGAGCCTCCATTGGAGATCAGTCCCTCGCGCTGTACGCCATAGGGATTGATGCCAAAGGAAAAGGCGTTGGTCTTGTCGTTGAAGGTGTCCAGGACAAAGACGATGGCATCGTTTTGCTCGCCCCTGAAATCCCGCCGCAGCGAGGTGGACACGTACTTGCGGGGGCCGAGGTTTTCCATCACGGCGGCGATGTAGAGGTTTTGCTCGTCAAAGGCAATCTTTACCCGCGTGCGGACTCTGGATTCGGAGGTGTCTGAGGGGAAATATTGGCGAAAGTTGCCGTTCCAGCCCTCGGGGTCCATCCAGATGGCATCGTCGAGCTCACCGTCGAGCACTAGGGGTTCTTTGAGCTTGAAAGCAAAGGCATTGGTTTCCAAACCCGACTGGGCAAATACCAAAACTGGCAGTGCAAGGCAAAAGACTGCCGGGAGGAGTAAGCGAAGTTTCATGTAAGGTCGTTGTCACAAATGTAAAAGACACTGACTTTATCAGAAACAGAATTTTATCAAAGGCAAGATGGGATTTTGGAGGTCATCATTCCGTGCCAAAAGCGGTAAGAATCAGGCTCCTTCTGCCGCCGCTTCGGCGGAATTCGCAGAGGTAAATTCCTTGCCAGATTCCAAGCGCGAGTTTTCCACCGGAAATGGGGATTTGGAGGCTGCAACCGAAAAAAGCGCTTTTAATGTGCGCAGGCATATCATCTGGGCCTTCGTAAGTGTGGATAAACCGTGGATAATCCTCGGAAACCAATTCGTTTACAAAGGTTTGAAAGTCTTTTCTCACCGTCGGATCGGCGTTTTCGTTGATACACAGCCCGGCGGAAGTATGCTGGAGAAAGACCTGTAAAAAACCGATGCGGATCTGCCGTATATCGGGGATGGCCCGCTCGATCTCCGAAGTGACCAAGTGGTAGCCTTGGGGGAAGCTTTGTAGCCGGAGTTGCTTTTGGAAGAAAAGTGACATGGGGTAAAAATAAAAAGAAGCCCGAAGGCTTCTCTCTATCTCCTTTCAAAATATAAGTTTGGCCCGTCACATTCACTCCAGTTGCCGGCTATAGTCTTGGCGTCCTTCACCGTGAAGTATTCATAGTCCTGGCCGCAATAATGGATTAAATTCTTTTCTGCGTCCAGTTGAATCGAGGTTTCGTCGAAGTTAAGCGTTACATACGTTTTACCCTCGAAGTCTTCAAAATTGTAAGTCCCCGCCAACTGGTATTGGCCGATTGTTTTTACAAAAGACCCGTCGGCTTCGAGTCGGTAGTGGTAGGTGGAGTCCTCGATGGGAGTAATATCTTCTTGGGGAATCCAGCCTCCCTTGTATCCGATCAAATGCCATTCTTGGGGCATTTCCAAGATATCTGGGGTTTCAGTTTCTTTACATGAAAAGAAAACGAGCGATAGGAAAAGAATGCATAGCGTGCGTTTCATTGGGATAAATTTGGTTTTTTGTCAAAACGTAAGTTTTGAGTCTACCGCTACAGCCTTTATATTTTTCCCACCTTGTTTTCCAAAGTCCCGATCCCGTCAATGCTGATCTTCACCACGTCGCCCTTGGCCAGGGTGAAGTCGTCCGGGACAATGCCCGTGCCTGTCATCATAAAGCAGCCGATCGGAAAGGTATTGGCGCGGAAAAGCCAGTCGGCCAGCTCCTGGGGCTTGCGTTTCATTTGGGCGAGGGAAGTTTCGCCAGAAGCCTCGATTTTGCCTGCTCTGACGATTTCCAAAGAGATTTTGGTATCGTCCGAGAGGGGCTCTTCCTGTACGAGGATGCAGGGGCCGATGGAAGCACAGCCTTGATAGACTTTCGCCTGCGGCAAATAGAGCGGGTTTTCCCCCTCGATGCTCCGGCTGCTCATGTCATTGCCTACGGTGAATCCCTGCACTTTTCCCGAAGGGCAGATCAAAAGCGTCAGCTCGGGCTCCGGCACATCCCAGGTGGAGTCCTTGCGGATGTTGACCGTCTCGCCGGGGTTGGAGACGCGACTGGCGGTGGCTTTGAAAAAGAGCTCGGGGCGGTCGGCTCCGTAGACTTTGTCGTAGAAGTCGGCGCCACCGGCATCCTGGGACTCTTCCATCCTGGCGGTGCGGCTGCGGTAGTAGGTGACACCCGCCGCCCAGATTTCCTGGTTTCCCATGGGCGAGAGCAGTCCCTCCGCCTTCAGTTCTTCGGCTTTTTCGGCATCGATCTTTTCCCAGTGGGAAGATTCGGACTTGAGCAGCTGCGGCAGGTGCTCCCGGCCTAGGAGTTGGTCCCAGTCAAGCTCGGGGCCCAAAAAAATACCATTGTCGGATTCCAGAAGCGTAGCAGCGGTCAGTTTGTAGAGTTTCATAGGTTTCGTGGGTCTTTTTGCCTTGGTGAATTTATGGAAATATTCCAGCCGCCCTAAGAGGAGATGGATTGGACATCAAGAAATTGTCAAAATCCCGAAATGCCCGGAAGCTAGGTCGGCCTGTCCATAAACCTACTCCCAAGGCTCTGAATCGGGCTAGTTGACGCGTTTAATTTTGCCTGGAATCATTTGAAACCAATTTTTCGCTCCTACCTTTGTGGTAGATCATAAGGGGTGCCTTAACAAAACGGGCTGAGATCATACCCATAAGACCTGATCCGGGTAATGCCGGCGAAGGGAAATGAGAAAGTAAAACGTAGCTGTACAGTAAACTTCCGAAGCGGTACCCTTCGGGCCATTGTTGGCATTTCGTTTTGCAAAGCGGGTAAACTGTCACAGAAAACCTCCCCTGGGTTTTCTTATGTTTCACTCAACGACCCGAGAGGGTCACACACAAACATGAAAAAGTTAGTATTTGGCCTCGCTTTGTGCCTGGCCAGCATCTCCGCCTGGGCGCAGCAGAGCCTGAGCGGCAAAGTCGTCGATGCCTCCACGGGAGAGGCTTTGGTAGGCGCGTCGGTTTGGACTGCGAAAGTGGGCCGCGGCACCGTCACCGATGCCCAGGGGGAATTTACCCTGACGAAACTCCCGTCCGGTTTGGTCGAGCTGAGCGTCTCCTTCCTCGGTTTCGAAACTGTCAACCAAACGGTCTCGTTGCCGTACAGCGGTGATTTGATATTCAAATTAGTCGCCAAAGAATTCCTTTCCGAAGAGTTTGTTGTGTCGGCGACACGGGCTTCCTCCCATACGCCGACGACTTTCACGAATGTGGATAAGTCCGAAATCGCCAAACGAAATTTGGGACAGGACATTCCCATCCTCCTGCAATACACCCCCTCGGTGGTCAGCTACTCCGACGCTGGAGCTGGCGTGGGCTATACCGGTTTGCGGATCCGAGGCTCGGACCAAACGCGGATCAACGCGACAGTGAACGGGATTCCGATGAACGATGCCGAGTCGCATGGCGTCTTTTGGGTGAATATGCCGGACTTTGCCTCATCCGTGGACAACGTGCAGATCCAGCGCGGAGTCGGCACCTCGACCAACGGTGCGGCGACTTTTGGCGCCAGCCTCAACTTCCAGACCGACACCCGCCAAGACGATCCCTACGCACAGATCGACAACAGTTTTGGTTCCTTCAATACCTGGAGACATACTGTCAAGGCCGGAACGGGATTGCTAAATGAGCGCTTTGCGGTGGATGCCCGGCTTTCCAAAATCACCTCCGACGGCTATGTGGATCGGGCATTTTCTGACCTCAGCAGCTGGTTTGTCTCCGGTGGCTACTATGGGGAAAACAGCGTGATCAAGCTCATTGCTTTCTCCGGAAAAGAACAAACCTACCAAAGCTGGTGGGGCCTGCCTGAGTCCAAACTGGAAGACGACCGCACCTGGAACTACTACACGTACGACAACGAGACGGACAATTACCAGCAAGACCACTACCAGTTTATCTATACCGGCAAAGTCGGCACGAACTGGAAAACCAATCTCGCGCTGCACTACACCTACGGGCGCGGCTACTACGAGCAGTATCGCGAAGACGATGACTTCGCGAGCTATGGTCTGCCTCCGGTGACGATCGGGGACGAAACCATCGAGAGCACGGACATCATCCGCCGTCGCTGGCTGGACAATGACTTCTTTGGATTCGTCGGCTCGGTGAATTATCTCTCTGACAATGGGCAGCTCGATCTGGTCCTCGGCGGTGGGGCTAACCGATACGATGGAGATCATTTTGGGGAAATCATCTGGGCGAGGATCGCCGGTGACACCGAGATCCGCGACCGATACTATGACAACAATGCCGTCAAAGACGACCGGAATATCTACGCCAAAGCCACTTACGAGGTGAAGCCGGGCTTGAATCTCTTTGGCGACCTGCAGGTGCGCGGCATCGACTACTCTTTTGCCGGGGTAAATGACGACCAGCGCATCGTGGACGGTCAGGAGAGCTACACCTTTTTCAACCCCAAGTTTGGCTTCTCCTACGAATCGGGCGGCAACACCTGGTATGCGAGCTATGCCGTGGCCAACCGTGAGCCTACCCGCTCGGACTTCACTGACAATCCGATCACGGAAGTGCCTCGTCCCGAGCGCCTGAACAATATCGAAGCCGGGCTCCGCGCACGCGCCGGTCGCCTGAGCTACAATGCCAACTTCTACTACATGGACTACAAAGACCAACTGATCCTCACCGGGCAGATCAACGATGTGGGAGCCTATATCCGTGAAAATGTCGCCTCCTCTTACCGTGCGGGAATCGAGCTGGACGCGGCTTTTCAGCTGAACAAAGCTTGGACTTTGGGGGGAAATATCGCCCTGAGCCAAAACAAGATTAAGGAATTCACCGAGTATGTGGATGACTACAGTACAGAGGAATTCCAGCAGGAGGCCTTCACCTACACGGATACGGACATCGCCTTTTCTCCGAATGTCGTGGGCTCGGCGATCATCGAGTGGAAGCCGGTAAAAAGCCTTTCTCTAAACCTGCTCAACAAGTATGTGGGCAAGCAGTATCTGGACAATACCGCAAACGACGGTCGTGCGCTGGATGCCTTCTTCACCAGCGACTTCCGCATCAGCTACGCCGCGCAGCCGCGATTCTTCAAAGGCCTTGAGCTAAACCTGATGGTGAACAACATCTTCAATCAGATGTACGAGCCGAATGGCTACACCTTCAGCTACTTCGTGCCAGGCGAGGGTGCTTCCGGAAAGGACTTGGTGACAGAAAACTTCTACTACCCACAAGCCGGAACCAACTTCCTGCTTGGCCTGAGTTTGAAGTTCTGACGCTTGATTTTAAAATGCCGCTTCGCTTGGAGCGGCATTTTTTATGCAGGGAGTTCGGCAGTGGGTACTTGAGTATCAAATATTCTCTTTATCTCGGGTTGGATGATCCACACTCCTATTGGCCAAAACAAAAGAAGAAGTCCTTTCCCCATACTTTCCGAAAGGCTTCTTTCTTGTCTAGTTTGTATCGATTTTAGCACTTTTATGGGGAAAGCGAAAACATGAAATACTGCAAAAAACAGATAGAAACCTGGTAGTGCATATAAACCAGTAAGGTTTACTGTCATGCCTCCAAAAAGAATAAACATGATAATCATGACCCCAATCCATACGATCCAATTTACTAGGAAAAAGGTAGTACCGATTGAGATTTTCTTTGGGAGATAGTCTGGAAGAATATAGCCCAAACTCAGCGGATATAGCCCGAACAACAGTAGGCCGAAGACTTTCACCAATGAGTTAATGAACGCGTCATCGGTTAGATTAATCTCGACCAGCAACAACGAAGTGAGAAGGTAAATGAAAATAGCCCAAGCGGGAAGTCGGAGTAACTTTTCCATGTTTGAATTTTGGCAAAACTATACTTTTTACTAGAAACCCAACCTCTTTTTTATCTCCAGCAGCGCGCGGATGGCGTCTTTCTCTTTCGCAAAGTCAAAAGCAAGAAATTTCGTCCCGCCTGAGAGCAGCACACATTTGTAAACCGTAGTCTCACTGGAAAGCGTGGGAGTAATTCCGTTGCGGAAGTTTTCGCTGCGAAATGTGTGGATGATCATCTCGGCGTGGTCGATTTCCGGTAGGGTTTTCCATGAGCCGAGCTTGATCCAAAGGAGGCTTTGAAAAGACTTGTAGCGGTGATGTTCGAAATCAAGGACAGTCCCCGAATAGGATGAAACGGCGATAAGCCCAAAGAGTAGCAAGGCCCCTACCAAAGTCGCCAGAGTATCTTGGTCGGTAGGGAAATCCGAGAACAAGTAGAAAAGCAGGAGCGCTACGGCGACGGCGATCAGGATCATCCCCATTAGGTGAAAACCTTCCCAAAGTGTCCTGTTTTTATGGATGAAAACGTTCATGGCTTGTCTTTCATTGGGAGCCAAAGTCTGCCTTTTTTCTTTTTTGCCAGCATCCCGGCTACCACCGAATAGACCATAAGATACTGGTACAGGAGCTCCGAGGCAAGGTAGGCTAGGAACAGCCTAAATTTTTTCACCCATCCATCATTTCAAAAGGAATAGTTAACACTACTGACGGCTTAGCTGGTAAGATAGATTTGGCTGTGCATGTCATGGACAAAAAGCGCTGGCAATTGCCTAGGGGCATGCCGAGTGAGCTTTTTTCAATCGACACCTTGGAGTAGCAGATCGACTTGAAATTCGATATCGCGGTCTACCAGCGTCCGGTCGGCCCAAGATCCCTCAAAGGCGATGTCCCAGTCAAAACGGTCGATGGAAAACTTAGCCAAGACCTGGTCGCGGTGTTGGCTTCCCTCAAAGCTGATCTCTTTGGTGATTCCTTTGATTTCGAGATTGCCTCGCAGCAGGAGTTTGGTAGGACTGACTCTGTTGATCTCCAAAAGGGTAAACTTGGACACGGGATACTTGTCCACATCGAAGAAGTCTTCGTTTTTGAGGTGATTGGTCAGATTCCTACGTGGGATGGGGTCCGATTCGGGAATGTCGGTCACCTGGATTTTTTCCATGTCGATTTCGAAATAGCCACCTAGCCATCGTCCTTGGTTTTCGAGGATAAAGCCCTTTTTGATTGGGACTTCCCCTTCATGCTTGCCCAGGCCGCGCATCTTGGTCCCTTTCCAAAAGATTTTACTTTGCGCCAGATCGATCCCGAGGGTGTCCGTGACGCCATTTGCCAAAAGAATAGGACTGTGGATAGGTTCGGTTTGCGGAGCAAAGTCCGGCTGCTTTTCCCGGCAGGCAACGGCTAGCAGAAGCGCAAAGAGCATCATTCTAGTCATAATCTGGAATGTTAAGCCCCAAAATGATGTCCCGGTTTACCTCCAGTATTCCATTCTTCAAGACAGGCAAAGCAAGTCCCGACCCACCTCGATTGCTGAGGACGGACCGTTTCTTTTGATCCAGAATCGGATCATCTTCAAACACAAAATTATCCAGATAATAGGCATTGGTATTGGGTTCCTTTACCGTCAGATGGATGTGCTCCGGCTCAGTCCCATCGGGATAGGCGGAGGGCCTAAAGGTGTAGAACGCATAGTCTCCCCTGTCGTCGGTTTTCACCCAGCCGCGGATAAATCCATGACGCTTACCCCAGCCTTTTTCGCCCCCACGTGTGGCATAGATGCCCGTTCGGTCGGTGTGATAGATGTACAGGATGACGCCCGCCGCGGGAGTTTCGCCGTCTTTTTGGTAGACTTTTCCCCATAGCTTCAGTTTCGGTTCGGAGCTGGCAAACAAGGGCAGGGTATCCACCGGGGAGAGGACTTTGTCGCCGTATTCATAGAGCGCCTCGCATCCTTCACAGGCACCCCCTACCTGGGAGTCGGTGTTGGTTTGGGACTGACAGGCGCTGATGGTGATGGATAAATAAAGAAAGGAGCAAAGAAGGAATCGGGGCATAGTTGTGGGATTTTTTCCAAAACTGGCCAAGCGAAAGCTGCCAAAAAAATCGAATGAGGCAAGTGGAGGAGTTTTCGTCCTAAGCTGAGGAGGTGACATCCATCGCCTGCTTGAAGGCTGCGGCGAAGTTTCTGGAAAGACGCACCTGCATCCCATTGCTCAGGGTCAAATCATAATCCCCATTGAGGCGGGATTTCATTTCTTGCACGGCCTTGAGATTGACGAGCGAGGATTTGTGGGTTCTTTGGAAAAAAGCAGGATCCAGCTTTTCGGCAAAAGACTTCAAGGATTCCTGATGGAGGTACTTTTTTGTCGCCGTGTGAATCTCCACATAGGGCGTGGCGGAGACCACACAGAGGATCTCCGCTAGGGACAAGATCTGGGTTTTCCGGCCGGATTGGATCAGAAGCTGCCCGCTTGACTTTGGAGGCTTTGGGTTTTTCCTGGGAAAAACCAAGAGAGAGATGACCGCATAGACGAGCAAAAACTTGTACAAATCCTCTGATATGGAATAGAACAAGGTCTGGGAATAGGCGAAAGTGTGCCCATAGAAAAGCGCAGAGATCAGCCATACCAGCAAGGGGAAAAGAAGAATTTGCAGGGCCATCGCCGCAAGTACAAAATAGATCCTTCTCGCCCATACGCCCTGACTCGATTTGGGCAGGCCCAGCTTGTCAAAAGCATACTTGAGTCCAAATGCAATCGGAGGAATCAACACCCAATACAGGCTGAATAAAAACGACTCAGAAAGATAGAAAGACTGGGATTGGAGGCTTGACTTGAGCCAGTCTTGCAGGATTGTGATGGCCAGCACAGCCAGCAAAATCCATATCAAAGGCTTCGCCTGCTTGGTTTTTCCCAGCCGTTGTTGGGCAAGATTTCTCTTTGGATCTACTTGGGGTGGCATCCGGATAAGTTACGCAGAATCGAAGGAAGAAGGGGCTTAGGCTGGTTCGAAAATAGACCGCCAGCTATTTCTCGCGGCCTTAATTCGGGTCTTTTCATACGCTAGCCTTTTTGGGAAAGCAGGGAAAATAGCCGCTCGTTCACATAGTAGTTGCCCGTGCCTAGCTTTTCCTTGCGCAGCACGCCGTCATCCGCCAGCTTGTTCAGATAGTTGGCCGCGGTGATGCGTGACACGCCCAGGTCCCGCACCACAAACTCGATCTTCGTGTAGGGATGCTTGAAGAGGTTGTTCAGCAGCTCTTGGGAGTAGAACTTGTAGTTGTCCCGCAGGAGGTTTTTCATGTCTGCCAGCAAGACCTTCAGGTTTTCGATCAGGACGATGGTCTCCCGGGCGGTATTCTCCACGCCTCGGATCATGTAGGAGATCCAGTTTTCCCAGTCCCCATTTTCCCTCACTCCTTGCAGCAAACGATAGTAATCCGCCTTGTTTTGGATGATGTGGCTGCTCAGGTACAGGATGGGCAGCTTTAGCAGCCCGTGCTGGATGAGGTAGAGGATGTTCAGAATCCGTCCCGTCCGGCCGTTGCCGTCGTAGAAGGGGTGTATGCTCTCAAACTGGAAGTGGATCAGCGCCATCTTCACCAGCGGATCGTAGTCGCTGAGCTCGGGTCGGTTGATGAATTCTTCCAGATTGCCCATCAGCGCGAGGATCTCGTTGGCGTCTTGGGGCGGGAGATAGACGGTTTCGCCGGTTTGGGCGTTTTTCAGCGCCGTGCCGGGAAGTTTTCGAAAGCCCGCATTGTTGCCCTCGAGGGTGGCCTGGATTTCCAGGATGGTCTTGTTGGTCACCATGCCTCGCTCCTCCAGCAGGGCAAATCCCCGCTTCATGGCCGCCACGTAGTTTTGCACCTCTTTGATCGCTGGTGAGAGCGTCTCAAATTCCAGGTCGGACTTGAAGAGCTCGTCATGCGTGGTGATGATGTTCTCCACGGCCGAGCTGTCCTTGGCCTCCTGGATTGCAAGGGTGTTGAGCAGGATCTCATGGTTGGGAATGGAATAAGCCAAGCCCTTCAGCTCTGCGAGTGCCGCATGGGCCGCTGGAAGCTGCTTGAGAATCGTCCGAGTCTCCAGCTCCACATCGTAAGGCAAAGGGATCAGCTTCCAGACCATATGTAAAGATTTCTAAGTTTTCTTTACAAAGGTAAATGACTATGTAAAGAAAACAAACATTTGCTTTACAGATCAAAGGCTATATGTAAAGAAAATCGAGTTTTCTTTACATACCTGGTGACTTATGTAAAGCGGCTTTACCTAGCGAAGTCGAAATCATACTTTGAAGCACTGTACTTTTATTTACCCCTAGTTCTTTCCCACAGATCCCCACGGATAAAAAGCACAGATTTTCACGGAGTTTCTGTGGCCTTTTCTGTGGTAATCTGTGGGAAATAAGAAAATCAATCCGGAAAAAGCGTCTTGTCCAGTCCCGGCACGATGCGCAGCGCGTTTTTGTAGTACACCTTTTTCAGCACCTCGTCAGGCAGACCGAGGCCGTACATGGACCAGAATGCGTGGTACTTTTTGTAGTAGGGAAAATACTCGTCATCGGTCTCCAGTACGCGGAAGTAGGTGTAAAACTCCTCCTTGTGGTAGGCATCTTTCCCAAAAAGAATCCGGTCTTGGTATTGGGTGAAAAACTCCCTGGCGCGGCGTGGCTGACGGCCCAGCTCCGCGATGATGGCGCCAATCTCGTAATTGACATTGGGATATTTGTCTAGATGGGCTCCGGCGGCATCCAGATCGTTGGCCATCCAGCCGAGGTGGGCATTGATGAAGGTGGTCTTGGGATGCTTCGCAAAAACGTGATGTTGCTCGGCGATGATCTGCTCAAACGGTGCCGGGTCCGTGTCCGACCGCTTGCGGTTGGGGTTGAGTTTCAGCTCCAGCCAGCGCTCGTTGGTGGAGTCCATGGGCTGCCAAAACTGCGCCGGGTCGGCGGAGTGGATCAGGACGGGAATGCCTAGCTCCCCGGCTTTGGCCCAAATCGGATCCAAATCGGGATGATCCACGGGGATTCGGTTTCCGTCTTTGTCTTTGCTATTGAGCCCAAGGCTTTTGTAGATTTTTAATCCTACCGCTCCCGCCTGTACGTCCTCTTCAAGTTCCTTTACCGCCAACGCCGTCCAGCTGGGATCGCCAAATCCGTTGAAGTTGAGGTTGGTGAACACCATAAACCTGCCCGGCGCATGGGTTTTAAACTCGTTCATCATGCCCTTGATGTACTCCTGCTGGGCGTTGCTGTTGCCTTGGCCAAAGCCCCGGCCACTCAGGTTGATCATGATGCCCATGTTGATCTCGTCCATCTCGGAGGTGAGCTGGTCGATTTTCTCCTTGTTTACCCCGCCCTGGTGGCTGTGGATATCGATGAAGGGAAACTTGGCCCGGGTGACCGGATGCTCGGGTACCTTCAGCGTAGAGGGGGGATTGTAATTTTCAAAGCTCATCTCCTGAGCTACCGAATGGACCATGGCCAGGCCCAAAGCAAGTACGGAAAGGGGGATGTGGAGTAGAAGTTTCTTCATGAGCGATTAAACTGGATTGTCGGTATGATGGGTTTGGTTTTTACTTGGGCGGAAAAAAAGAAATCCCGATGGAAAATCGGGATTCAAAGGTGCTATCTGGCTGTGCCTCCGTCGATGACTTGACCGAAGAAGATGGAGTTCATGTAGAGCTTGTTGGTGCCAAACCAGAACGCGCGGAAGTTGGGGTTG
Organism: Algoriphagus oliviformis; assembly: GCF_017254915.1. Lineage (GTDB taxonomy): Bacteria > Bacteroidota > Bacteroidia > Cytophagales > Cyclobacteriaceae > Algoriphagus > Algoriphagus oliviformis. Next base: position 641,835 of record NZ_JAFKCT010000001.1, read on the forward strand.
TCGGCAAAGCCGATGATCCTTCCCCGTCCCACTCCGGAGACACGAATCACGCTGCCATTTTGGATGCCCGGCAGATTGCTTGGGTGCAAATAGCCCGAGGCAAGCGGATCAGCGGTGTAAACCAGCGGATTCGCATAGGGATTTGGCGATACTTCCAGGAAGAAATTGTCGTTTCGGAAGGTGTAGATTTCCTTTTCGGCATAGCCATAGCCGATGGGATGCGTGATGTCGAGGTTGGCTTTGAAGATGGCACCGAAAGTCCCCTTCGCGCCTGTGGCATTGTCATAGTTGGCATAGCTTTTTTGCACGCCTTTTTCTGCGTTGTCCACGGAGCGGAAGGAGAAGTTGCCGATCTCATTTTGCGCCAGCCAGCGGATTGCCCCGCCTTTGGCTACCAGCGTACCCCCTTTGGACGTCCATTCCTTGATTTTCTCTGCCCCAGACTTGCCCAGCGAACCGTAGTTGCCGTCAGCCATGAGGATGACGTTGTAGCGATCCAGGTTTGCCATGCCCACAGAGCTGACAGGCAGCAGGGTCACCGGCATTTGCATGCGCTGGTCGAGCAGGTGCCAGATCTCACCCGCCTCGCCGCTGTCCACACCTCCGTCAACCAAAAGGGCGATTTGTGGCGTTTTCAGCGGAACCATAAAGGTCGAGCCCATATTCGCTCCACCGGTGTAGCCTGTGCTGATCGCGTGGATATCCACATGGGCTGTAGAGGCGATTTCTTGGAGTTTGGAGAAAAAGGCCGCGTTGTCCAATCCGGACTCGCCCTTGTCGATCAGGATCGTGCCTCGCTTGAAGGTCTTTCCTTCCGGTGTAGAAAACTCCGCATTGGACACCCGAACCAAAAATCCAGCCTTCAGCAATTGATAGGCGGCTTTGGGAGCATAGTAGTCAGACCACTCCAGCGCATACTGATAGGCGCCTGCACTGCCGATCACTTGGCCGGGAGCGAGGGCAAAGTTCGTCTTGTCCACCTCGCTGACGCTGGCGAGATTCAGGATCTTGCTGTTCAGCGCCATGAAGTCCAGATGGAAAGCCATCGGGTAAGTCCAGGCCGAAATGTCGTAGAACAAGCTGTCCTGGAAGGTCGTCCTCGTCTCAAACATGGCCTTGATCAGGCGGTATTGCGGCTGATCGGCGGGCACGATGTAGGAGGATTCCTTTTTGAACTGCTGGCCATTGACGGTGATGTCTTCGTTCAGAGAAAAGACCTTGATGTCGTGCTGCAGGATCAAATCCGCCAGGTGGAAGCTTTTCGCGTCGTCGTCTTTGGCTCCAAAGATGTAGGCCTTGTTGACATCGGCGGTGGTTTCGTTTTTGATTTCGGTGTAAAAATCCTTCATCCACTGGTTGAGCTCCACGCGCATCTCTTTGGCCGCTTGGAAGGAAGAAAGGTTGGCGGTAAACTGGTTTCTGATCGTGAAAGGAAAGCTCAGCATGCCGTTGGCGCTTTCCTGTAGGTGTCCTCTGGAGCTCGCCTGCTCGAAGAGAATCCCGATCGATCCCTGCACATCCGGATAGGTCGAGCCTTTGCCGTAGTAGAAGTCGTCGTAGTTTTCCTGGTTGTAGTAGAGCGAGCCGATCTGGTCAAGGGCTTTGGCGTGGTAGGTGCCGATTTTTGCGGTCAGCTCAAAGTTTTTGGCTGGGGTGAGCGGGTGCATACGAGCCGGCACGCCGGGCTGGAAAAAGAAAGTGCTGTTGGTGCCCATCTCGTGGAAGTCCAGGTGGATATTTGGCAGCCAAGCCTGGAAGACCTTCACGCGGTTGCGGGACTCAGGATGCTGCACAGGCAGCCAGTCCCGGTTGAGGTCAAACCAGTAGTGGTTGGTTCGTCCACGCGGCCAAGCTTCATTGAGCTCGCGCTGGGCGGGATCGCCGTTTAGGATGTAGGCCTTGTGGGAGTTGACCCAGGAGGCAAACCGGTTCAAGCCATCGGGATTGATAGCAGGATCGAGCAAAAGCACGATGTTTTCAAGGTCAGCCGCAATTTCGTTTGCTGCCGCAAAATGGTAGGCGGCGATCAGCGAGGCATTGGCACCGCTGGGCTCATTGCCATGGACGGAGTAGCCCATGTACATGACTACGGGCATATTTTGGATGTTGACCGAGGCTCCGGGAGTGCGGAGCTTGTGTCGCTCGGCTTTGATCTGGTCGAGCTTGCCGAGGTTAGCGGGCGAGGTGATGGTCAAGAGCGTTTGAGGGCGCTTCTCGTAGGATCTACCGGTTTCTTCGAAAATCACGCGGTCGGAGGCTTCCGCCACGGCTTTCATGTACATGACCAACTGATCGTGGGTCACGTGCCATTCCCCCACCTCATAGCCCAAGACCTGCTTGGGAGTCGGAACGGCGGGGTTGTAGGTATAGCCTTTGGGAAGGTAGTAACTCAGGTCTTGGGCAAACGTGAGCGTGGTGAAAAGAGCTAAAAGCACTGCAAGCGTGTACTTTTTCATAGGATTGTAGCTTGTTTTTTAGGCCATGGAAAATCCCGCACGTCCGACCAGTCCCTCTGTGACTCGTGGCTCATGCATGATTTGGTAGATTGGGAGGTAATATTTTCGACGAAATTCCGGTTTTGAGCAATCAAAAAAAGCAATTTTGGACAGATGGTCAAATTAGTGGAGTAGTGAAGCGAAACGGGAAAGTTTCACGCGGCCTCACCTATAATCAAGTTTTAGGCCTTTTTTGTGTTTGGGAAGGGAAGTCTTGGGGAAAATTTGAAAAGGATTGAACTTCAGTGTGGTAGGAGTCAAAAAAAGAGAAGATCCATCAGCATTTTTGTCTATGTCGGCAGAAATGACGATTTTTTGTCTTAACCTTTCCATCAAGAAAAATCCATCGGCCATGCTGAAACTCCTCGGACTTGCCGTTTACGCCTTCACGATCTACGATGTGGTGACTAGCCGCTTTGCCAACCAAAACGACAAGTTGATCTGGATCATCGTGGTCGTGCTGCTGCCCTTCTTGGGAACCCTGCTGTGGTTTTTGGTCGGGAGGGAAAAGCGGCTTTAGTTACCTATGATAGATGTTCTTCAATGCCGCCGGCAGCTCCTCAAACTCAAACTGAAAGCCTGCTTTCTGGATTTTTTGGCTGGAGACGCGATTACCTCCCAGTACCATGGCGGCCATTTCGCCTAGAACCAACCGGAGGACAAATCCCGGTACGCCGATATTGACGAAGGGCTTCCCTTTCGCCCTGGCCGCTTCCCGTGTCAGTTGCTGATTGGTAGCTGGGTTGGGGCCGACTGCGTTGAAAATCCCCTGCAGCGTGGTTTTTTCCAAGGCGTAGGCATACATCCTTGCAAGGTCGTCCAGATGGATCCAGCTCATCCACTGGTCGCCCGAGCCGAGGGGAGCGGCTACCGGGGGTTTGAGCATTTCGTCCAGAGCTCCTCCATCCGCATCCAAGACGATACCCGTACGGAAGATGACCGTGCGCAGGTGGAGGCTTTCGATGTTTTTGACTTCGTTTTCCCAGGCCAGCACCACTTCTGCGAGGAAGTCGCTTCCGGCGGGGCTGCCCTCGTCTACCAGCGCTGTGCCCGTGTCAAAGCCGTAAAAGCCCACTGCGGAGGCGGAGATAAAGGTGCTGGGACGATTTTCGGCCGTTTCCAAAGCTGAAAAAAGAAGTTGTGTGCTTTTCGTTCGGGACTCGAGGATGAGCTTTTTGCGCTCGGGCGTCCAGCGCTTTTCCGCCACGCCAGCCCCCGCGAGGTGGATGACGGCATCCGCCCACTCCATCGCCTCTGGGTCGAGCTGCTGCCTTTCTATGTCCCAGAGAAAAGTTTTTCGCCCGGACTGCGAGCTTCTACTCAGCCAGGCGACCTCATAGCCCTTCTTTTCCAATAGCCCAGTGATCCGCTGACCTATCAATCCTGATCCACCTGTGATTAAAATATTGTGCATGGGTGCTAATTTCTATACGCTGATCTTCGCTCGCGATTGGCCGAAATGTACGCTTTCAAGACAGTCGACCGAGCAATTTGTTTCGCTTAATTTATCCAGCCGACAATTTATTTTATCGGGTATCGGCTTAGTTTTGCTTCAAACCCTGATCGTGAATCTAAGAGAAATAGCTTCGAATACCATCCGATGGCTCTTTTTGGCCGCATTGGTGGGCCTCTTGTCGGGCTCCGCTTCGGCGGTTTTTCTCCTATCCCTCGACCTGGCCACCGAGCTGAGGGAAGCAAACCTTTGGCTGATTGCACTGCTGCCGCTCGCTGGCTTTGGCATCGGCTATGTATATCACCATTTTGGGGCCAAATCCTCCCAAGGCAACAATCTTCTGCTGGATGCACTGTATCATGGGAAGGAACCCATTCCGCTGAGAATGACTCCCTTGGTGCTGTTTGGGACGATTTTTACCCATCTTTTTGGAGGCTCGGCTGGAAGGGAGGGCACCGCGGTGCAGATGGGCGGCTCGCTGGCTGACCAGCTGACGAAGTGGTTTTCCCTCCACAAAGCCGACCGAAGAATCATCATTATCTGTGGAGTCGCGGGAGGCTTTGCGTCGGTATTTGGGACTCCCCTTGCCGGAGCGGTGTTTTCCCTGGAGTGGATGCTGGTGCGAAAGATTCGCTGGGGGTCCTTCGTCCCGGCTTTCTTTGCGGCCTTTGTCGCGGACTGGGTTTGCGAATTGGCTTGGGGCGTGGGGCATACGGGCTACTCTATCCCTGAAGTTCCCGTCCATTCGCTGGCCAATTTGGCTTGGGTGATCCCGGCCGGAATTGCCTTTGGGCTGTCCGCCAGGCTTTTTGCCGAGACGGGGCATGCGGTCTCGGCGGTCTTCAAGAAGGCTCTTGCCTACCCTCCCCTGCGGCCTTTTGTGGGAGGGGTGATCATCGCGTTGCTGGTATACTTTTCCGGAACCACTACCTATATCGGACTGGGGGTGCCCAGGATCGTGGAGGCATTTGAGACGCCGCTGCCCTGGTATGATTGGCTGGCAAAGACCGGCCTCACCGGTCTGACCCTGGGCTCAGGCTTCAAGGGCGGCGAGGTGACCCCGCTGTTCTTTACCGGTGCGACACTAGGCAATGCGCTTTCGGCTTGGATTCCGCTTCCCCTGGCCCTGCTGGCCGGAATGGGCTTCGTTGGCGTGTTTTCGGGAGCCACCAATACACCCCTGGCCTGCACCGTGATGGGGATGGAGCTTTTCGGCTATGAGGCTGGGGTTTTTCTGGGCATAGCCTGTCTGGTGGCGTATTTTTTCAGCGGACGGGGCAGCATCTACGCTTCTCAAAATTTAGAGGCAAAATATCTTTGGCGATGGTAAAATGGAGTACCTTTCGGGCTGTTTTGGAGCCATTCACTAATCATTTTGATCCAGATCTAAGGGCAAAATATGAGGTTTAACTTCCAGTTTTTTTCCAATCCCGACCAAAACCTCCAGTTCATCAAAAGGCTGGTTTTGATCCTCGGGCGGACGATGCGCTATCTGAGTTTTGGGACGTTTGCGGTGCTCATCTACCAGATGGGCTACACCACCGATCCGGCCAAAGTCCTCCTCACCTCCAGGCTTTTTGAAGTCATGGTATTCCTGCTGGGCTGGGTGATTCTGGTGAAGAACCTCTTTTCCAATCCTGCACAGCGGTACAAAAAGCTCGTTTTTGAGCTGCTGGTGGCTATATTCCTGATTTTTTCCGCACTGCTGAGATGGAAGGTCTTCGGGGATTTTTCGGAGGACGCGCTGCTTTTTACCCGAAAGTACTTTATCCTAAACGCACTGGTTTTTCTGATCTTTGTGCAGGAGCTGGGAAAATTCAGCCTCTTGGTCAACCGTCTGAAGCTCAGCCCTTCCCTGGTCTTTATCCTCAGTTTTTCCATCCTGATCTTTATCGGTACGGCACTCCTTTATCTGCCTTTGGCCACCACTTCGGGCATCAGTCTGATCGACGCGTTCTTCACCGCTACGTCTGCCGTCTGCGTCACCGGACTGATCGTGGTGGATACCTCGGTAGCCTTCACTCATTTTGGGCAAGTGATCATCATGACGCTGTTTCAGGTCGGCGGCTTGGGCATCATGACCTTTACGACCTTCTTTGGATTTTTTTTCAAAGGGAGTCTTTCGATAGAAAACAGCCTTTTTCTCCGGGACTACATCAACGAAAACAACGTGGGGGAAATCACCTCGACGCTGATCAAGATCATCATCTTCACCGTTTTGGTGGAGCTGGTCGCCGCAGTTTTGATCTTTGTCTGGACAGAGCCGGCGCTTTTTGCCAATGACAGCGGCAGATGGTTTTTTGCGGCATTCCATGCCGTTTCGGCCTTTTGCAACGCGGGCTTTTCCACGCTCAGCTCGGGCCTGTACGAGCCGGGATTCCGCTACCTCTATCACATGCATCTGGTCGTGGCGGTGACGATCATCTTGGGCGGCATCGGCTTTCCTGTGTTTATCAACTATTACAACTACGCCTATCGCGTACTCCGCGGAGCTGTGCGCTCTGCGATCTACGGGGAAAAATACAGGCATACCCCCAGGGTGTCCAATATCAACACCCGACTCGCGCTGTACACGACCGGAGCGCTGCTGCTGGTGGGCTTTGTATGCTATTGGTACTTTGAGAGAAACCACACCCTGAGCGGACTCAGTCCCTACGGCAAGCTGGTGACGGCGTTTTTCGGTTCGGTGACCCCGCGGACCGCGGGATTCAATTCGGTGGACATGACGGCGATGTCGATGCCCACGATCCTGATCTACCTCATATTGATGTGGATCGGAGCCTCGCCCGGATCTACGGGCGGAGGGCTGAAGACCACCACCTTTGCGGTCGCGCTGCTCAACACCTGGAGCGTGGCCACGGGCAAGATGCGGGTGGAGGTTTTTGGCAGGCAGATCACTGCCGAGACGCTCCGGAAGGCTTTTGCCGTCATCGCGCTTTCTTTCCTGACCATTGGGATGGGCGTGTTTTTGGTGACCCTTTTCAATCCCGAGCTTGCGCTGATCGACGTAGCCTTTGAGATTTTCTCGGCCTTCTCCACCGTGGGGCTGAGCCTTGGCATCACTTCCAGCTTGACCACGGGGAGCAAACTGGTGGTGGCCGTGGTCATGTTCCTCGGCAGGGTGGGGACGCTGACTATCCTGGTGGCGATCACCAGAAAAACCGCCGAACTGCGCTACAAATACCCGGAAGAAACCGTCTTCATCACTTAAAAAACACTAGCTATGAAATACATCATCGTGGGAATGGGCAATTTCGGCTCCTACTTGGCCAAGCGGCTGACCGACCTGGGGCACGAGGTCGTGGGGGTGGACAACAGTGAAACCAAAATCGACCAGATCAAGGACCACGTGACCTACGCCGTGATGCTCAATGCGACCGACCAGCATGCGGTGAACACCCTGCCCATGAAAGATTCGGATGTGATCGTGATCGCGATAGGTGAGGACGTGGGGGCTTCGATCCTTGCCACGGCGATTTTCAAACAGTTGAAAGCCAAGCGAATCATCGGCCGCGCCATCAATGCCCTGCACGAGACCGTGATCCGGGCGATCGGTGTGGACGAGATCATCCATCCAGAGGAGGAGACCGCTGAGCGACTGGCCAAGCGCCTGCAGCTCAAGGGAGTGATCGACTCCCTGGAAATCTCCGATGACTACAACATCGTGGAAGTGAAAGTCCCCAAGCGCTACTTGGGAATGACGGTGGCAGAGGCCAACATCAGGAGGGAATTTTCCCTAAACATCATGACGACCATCCGGGAGAAGGAAAAGACCAACCTGCTCGGGCTCAAGCTACCACACCGCGAAGTCGCCGGCGTGATCTCGGCGGATTATGTCTTCGAAGAGGACGACATTCTCCTCATTTTTGGAAGGATAAAAAACATCCAGGAGTTCCTCAACCTCGACAGCTAGTCCGTGCGGCTGCCGCATTTTCGGCAAAAGTGGTCTCCCGGATCCAAGGCGTCAAATCCGCAATGGGTGCAGGACTTGTGTGACTCGAAGCTTTCCGGTTTCCGCCGTTTGGCCATTTCCGAAGTCACGATCCCGGTGGGCACCGCGATGATCGCATAGCCCATGAGCATGATCAGGGACGCCAGCAGCTGTCCCAGCGCCGTAGCCGGAGTGATGTCTCCGAAACCCACCGTGGTCAAGGTCACGATAGCCCAATACATGCCTACCGGAATGCTGGTAAATCCATGCTCCGGGCCCTCCACCACAAACATGAGCGTGCCCATGATCAGTACGATGGTGAGCACGGAAAAAAGGAAAATCTGGATTTTGGCGGCACTGGCCTTCAGGGACTCTCTGAGGAAATCGGCCTCGGCAAGGTAGCGGCCTAGCTTCAGGATGCGGATCACCCGCAAGAGCCTCAGGGCGCGCACCACCGAGAGAAGGTGGGTGTTGGCGATGAAGAAGCTGAGATAGACCGGCAAGATGGCCAGCAGATCCACGATGCCGTAGAAGCTGGAGACGTATTTCCAGGTCTTGCTGGTAAGCCACACGCGGAGGAAATATTCCAGGGTAAAAAGAAAGGTGAAGGCCAGCTCGAGGAAAAAAAACAAGTCTCCATACTTGATCTTCAGCTCTGCGACGGAGTCCAGGATGGCGACGATGATAGAACCGAAAATCAATAAAAGGAGGACGAGATCAAAGGTCTTGGAAGCCCGGTCATCAGACTCAAAGACAATATGGGCCAGTCTTTTTTTGGAAAGAAACATGCAGGAATTTAAAGAAAAATACCTTAATCCAAGTAGTAAACGCGCTTCACCCGCGCGCTGATGTTGGTCAGCAGCTCGTAGGGAATGGTACCGATCCGATCGGCCAGCTCCTTGAGCGAAATGCCCTCCCCATAGATGACGGCTTCGTCCCCGGCTCTGGCCTCGATCCCGCTGACATCCACCATCACCATATCCATGCAGACGTTGCCGATGACGGGGGCTTTCTGGCCTTGGATTAGCACGTAGCCTTTTCCCTGCGAAAAGCGCCGGTCATAGCCGTCCGCATAGCCTATGGCCAAAGTGGCGATCTTGCCGCCCTCGGGAAGCTGCCCCTTTCTGGAGTAGCCGACCGTCGCGCCTGGAGCCAAGGTTTTCACTTGAGAAATGGAAGTCTTCAGCGTGCTGACCGGCTTGAGTGCGGCATCGTATTTTCCAGTCACCTCCACCCCATACAGGCCTATGCCCAAGCGCACCATGTCCAGCTGAAACTCGGGGTAGCGGACGATCCCGGCGGAATTCAGCGCGTGGACCAGCGGCTTGTAGGGAAGGATAGCCTCGATTTTGGTCTTCATTTCCATGAATTCCCGAAGCTGGAATCTTGAAAATTCCTCGTGCTCTTCTTCATCGGCACCGACCAGATGCGTGTAGAGGCTGGCAATTTTCAATTCCGGAAAGGTGACGATCAAGTCTTTTAGTTCGTCGAGATGGCTCTGCTCGAAGCCCAAGCGGTGCATACCTGTGTCCAAGTCCAAGTGGATGGACAGCTGCAAGTCGTGGTTTTGGGCGTAGCTGCCGAGCTTTTTGAAAAACTCCGGACTGAAGACGACGGGCTCCAGCTGATACTCTCGGAGCAGGTCAAAGGATTCCTCGACGGGGTTGAGCACCAGGATAGGGAGGCGGATGCCCTGCTTTCGCAGCGACACGCCCTCGTCGGAAAAAGCCACCGCGAGGTAGTCCGCACCCATGGTCTGGAGGTGGTTGGCGATCTCGGCCGCCCCGCCGCCATAGGCAAAGGCCTTCACCATCACCATCATCTTGGTCTCCGGCTTGAGCTGGCGCTTGTAGAAGTTGAAGTTGTGCGTCAGTGCGTTGAGGTTGATCTCCAGCGTAGTGCCGTGGATGCGCTGCTGGAGGCGATTCACCACCCGTTCGAATGCAAAGGGCCGTGCTCCGGTGACCAGGATCAGGTCATTTTGAAATGCATCGGGATCCAAGGCCGCGAGCAGCAGCTCCGTGGAGGGATAGTTTTCGAAGCGGTCTGGGAAATAGTATTCCAATCGCTTCACCTCCTTGCCCACGCCGATGATCTGGTCTAGGCCGTAGGAGCGGATCAGCTCGGCTACTTCGGTGTAGATCTTTTCCGGCAGGCCCTGCTGGAGCAGGTCGGAGAGAATCAGGACTTTGGACCGCTTGGGCCGCTGCTGGCTCATAAATTCTAGCGCGACCTTCAGCCCGGCGAGGTCGTTGTTGTAGGTGTCGTCTATGAGCAGGGAGTCGCTTAGCCCCGGCTTGAGCGTAAGCCGCATGTCCACCGGCTTGAGCTGGTCGAGGCCCGCCTGGATGGCGGGAAAGTCCTGCCCCAGCGTCAGTGCCGCGATGATCACATGGGTGATGTTTTCCAGGGAAGCCGTGTCGGTAAAGGGAACCTGAAAGGTGAACGTGCTCAGGTCGCTTTTCATCAGCATGAGCTTAGAAAGCGATTCCTGCTTTTTCACAGAGATGGAAAAATCCGCAGCCGGCCTCGCAGACCAGGAGATCAGCCGCTCGCGGTCAAATTGGCTTTCGACCTGCTCCCGCACGGGCTCTTGGTCGCGGCAGTAGATCAGCAGTTTGGAGTGGGCGAAGAGCAGGAGCTTTTCCCGTATTTTTTCCTCCCTACTGGCAAAGCCCTCTTCATGCGCGCTGCCGATGTTGGTGAAGATGCCCAGGTCGGGGTGGGTCATCTGCTCCAGCTTGGCCATTTCCCCGGTTTTGGAGATGCCGGCTTCCAGCAAAGCCACTTGGTGGTAGGGCTGGATGCCAAAGATGGAGAGCGGCACGCCCACTTGGGAATTGTAGCTTTTGGGGCTTTTGGCGACCGTGTAGCTTTGGCTGAGCACCTGGCCGAGCCATTCCTTCACGATGGTTTTGCCGTTGCTGCCGGTGATGCCGACGAGGGGTTTTGCAAAAAGGCTGCGCTCGTATGCCGCAATCGCCTGCAAAGCCGCCCGGGTATCTTCTACCTGGATGAAGGTAGCTTCTCTCTCCAGTTCCGCAGGTATTTTCCAATCCCAATGTACCAAAAAGCAGGTCACGCCCTCCTCCACCAAGACGGGGATGTAGGCGGCTCCGTCGGCTTTGGCACCACGAAGTGCCACAAAGAGCGTCTGGTCTGGCTGGATCACCTGGCGGGAGTCAATGCCTACATGGGAAATCTGTCCGGAGAAATCCCTGCCTTGGACTTTCCCACCGGTGATTTCCAAAAGCCGGGCTATGGTCAACGGGCTTAGCATCTTACTCTTCCGCTAGCTGTTTCTTTTTGAAAAAGACCTGCTTGATCCATCGCGGAAGGAATATCGCTCCCAAAAACAGGTATGGGTAGTAAGAGAACAGCCTCCAGATAATGCTGGTGACAAAGGTGTATTGGCCCAGAAACTGCGCGAAAAACTGCCCGTAGAAAAACTCGGCTGTCCCACTGCTGCCAGGGGTCGGAGACAGCATCATCACGATCCACATGATCACTTGCCGGGCAAAGACGATGATCTCCTCCTCCAGATTCAGCGGGACAAATGCCGACACAAGCGCATTGAGCATGAGATATCGGGAGGTCCAGATGAAGATCGTGACCGAGACGATCTTCAGCCAAAAGGAAAAGCTCTTGCCCGAAAGTTGCCTGGACGCGACGATGATCTGGTCGCCAAACTCCTGCGCGTTGTGTTTCCACTTTCGCAAAAACTTGATGGAGCAGATCTTGATCAAAATCCACTTGAAGACCCTTGGGCGGTAAAAAAGCGCCAAGGCCATGACCAGACTGTAGGTGGCATAGAGGCTGTAGCTGATCCAAAAGATCGCCTGTAGGCTGTTTTCGAGCTGGCTCTCCAGCAGTTTGCTGTCCGGAAAAATGTTGCCTTTGGCCAGGAAGAGGATCACCGGCGCCCCGATCACAAAGAACAGGTTGTCCATGATGGCGGTGACCATCACGATGGCGATGGCTTTGCCCATTTTCATGCCCTCCTTGTTGAGGATAAACATCGCCACAGCCGTGCCGCCGACGACGGAGGGCGTGACCGCGGAGGCAAACTCCCATAGGATGATCACATAGATCGCGCGCGTCCAGCTGAGGTGCTGGTCGGTCAGCTCCCGGATACGATAGACATATCCAAAATCGCGGAAAAAAAGAACGAGGACGGCGAAAAAGAGCCAGGGAATGGAGGCGTCGGAAGCGACTTTCAGGTTTTCGATCGAGACATTGGGATCCATGTAAAACATGGCGAGGATGATGCCCAGCCCGATCAGGATTGGCACCCAAACCTTGTTGGGATTGAGGGTTTGGAAGATTTTTTTGTTGTCCAGCTTCATCGTCAGGCGGCGATTGGCTCCGTCTTTTCTACCCAAAAATTGTTGTATCCCTCACCGATCAGGATAGTCACCTGTGAGAGCTGAAGAAGTTCTAAAATTGCCAAAAAGGTGTAAATCACGAAAATTTTATCTGGTTTGTACTCGATGAAATCGGTGAAAGGTACTTGTTTTTTGAAGCTTATCTTTTCCAGCACGAAGTCTTTTTGCTGCTCGATGGTGTAGGGATATTGGATTACGGTGTGCTTGGTCTCCTCCGATCTGGCGGCCATCTTGCCCATGCATCGTTGGAATACCCTGAGCAGCTTGTAGAGGTCTACGTGCTGCATCTCTGCATCTACGTCCTCAGCTTTGCTAAGTTCGACGAGCTCCTTGGCGAGGTTGCCCCTTTTTTCCTTCGAAAGCCGCTCCCCTTCCATTTGGGCCAGTTCTTCGACCACGGATTTGTATTTTTTGTACTCCAAAAGATTGCGCACGAGCTCCTCTCGGGGGTCGATTTCCTCCCCTTTTTCGTTGAGCTCTGGACGGGGTAGCAGCATGCGCGACTTGATCTTCATCAGGGTGGCCACAAAGAGGATGAAGTCGCTGGCCACCTCGATCTCCATTTTTTCGAGCTGATGGATGTAGTCGAGGAAGTCGTTGGTAATCTTGGAGATGGGAATGTCGTAGATGTCCAGCTCGTCCCGCTCGATGAAAAACAACATCAGATCAAAGGGGCCTTCGAACAATGGTAATTTGATCTCGAAACTCACCGGATAGCAGAATTTATTGGTTAACTTTGCCTTTTCGTAGCCAAAGATATTCAATTAAGCAAATTAATTAGAATGGATGGAAATAAAGCAAAAGCGTGAAATTGGCTTGCTTCTGGCATGAGTAAACAAACTGATTCGCTTTGAGTTATTCTACTTTGACACCAACATTTCAGAAAATGCAAATTACTCCCGGACCGCTCCTAGCCCAGATAGATACTCCCGAGGATCTCAAGAAATTTTCCAAAGACAAGCTGGTTCAGGTCTGCGAGGAGTTGAGGCAGTTTATCGTGGACAACGTCTCCGTTTATGGGGGGCACTTCGGGGCAAGCCTGGGTGTGGTGGAGCTGACAGTTGCTTTGCACTACGTGCTCAATACGCCTACTGACCAGCTCGTGTGGGATGTGGGTCACCAAGCCTATGGGCACAAAATCCTGACCGGGAGAAAAGGCCGATTCCACACCAACCGGGTTTATGGGGGCATTTCCGGTTTTCCCAAAAGAAAGGAAAGCGAATACGACACCTTTGGCGTAGGCCACTCCAGTACGTCGATCTCGGCGGCTTTGGGAATGGCCGTAGCCTCCAAATACAAAGGCTCCAATATCCAGCATGTCGCCGTGATCGGCGATGGGTCGATGACCGGTGGGATGGCTTTCGAAGCCATGAACCACGCCGGGGTCAGCGACTCCAACCTGCTGATTATCCTCAACGACAACTGCATGTCCATCGACCCCAACGTAGGGGCGCTGAAGGACTACCTCACCGACATCACCACCTCCCACACCTACAACAAGGTGAAGGACGAAGTGTGGAAAATGCTGGGCAAACTGAGCAAGTTTGGCTCCAGCGCACAGGAGGTGATCTCCAAAGTGGAAGGCGCGATCAAGTCTGCGGTGCTGAAGCAAAGCAATCTTTTTGAGTCGCTCAACCTCCGCTATTTCGGACCCGTGGACGGCCACGACGTAGACCATCTCGTGGAGATCCTCCGAGATCTCAAGGATATCCCAGGTCCCAAAATCCTCCACTGCATCACGGTGAAGGGCAAAGGCTACGAGCCTGCCGAAAAAGGCAACAAAACCACCTGGCATGCGCCGGGTACCTTTGACAAGGTCACCGGGGAGATTTTCAAAAAAGTCCCCAGCACTCCCCAAGCTCCAAAGTACCAGGATGTCTTTGGGCATACCTTGGTCGAGCTGGCCGAGAAGGACAGCCGCATCATGGGTGTGACGCCGGCCATGCCTTCCGGCTCTTCGATGAACATCATGATGAAAGCCATGCCGGACCGGGCTTTTGACGTGGGGATCGCCGAGCAGCATGCGGTGACTTTCTCAGCGGGATTGGCTACTCAGGGACTGGTTCCCTTTTGCAATATCTACTCGACTTTTATGCAGCGCGCCTATGACCAAGTGGTCCACGACGTTTGCCTGCAAAATCTGCCCGTAGTCCTATGCATGGATAGAGCGGGATTTGCGGGAGCAGATGGGCCTACCCACCATGGCGCGTATGACATTGCCTATTTCCGCTGCGTACCCAATCTGGTCGTATCGGCTCCGATGAATGAAGAGGAGCTGCGAAACCTGATGTACACCGGCAGCATCTACAATGGCCCCTTCTCTATCCGCTATCCACGCGGAGCGGGCGTGATGCCGGAGTGGAAGACTCCATTCCGTGAGATTCCTGTCGGCCAAGGCCGCATCGTCCGAGAGGGCGAGGAAGTCGCTATCCTCACCATCGGCCACATCGGCAACTATGCCGTGGAGGCTTGTGAGGTGCTGGCCAAAGAGGGCCTGAATCCCGCCCACTACGACATGCGCTTCGTGAAGCCGCTGGATGAAGAGCTGCTGCACGAGGTTTTTGGCAAGTTCAAAAAGGTGGTGACCGTAGAGGACGGCTGCCTGATGGGCGGATTTGGCTCGGCTGTGCTGGAGTGGATGATGGATCAAGGCTATACCGCTCAGGTCAAGCGCCTTGGCATCCCGGACGAAGTCATCGAGCATGGTGAGCAGATCGAGCTGCACCGCGAGTGCGGCTTTGACCCCGAGGGCATTGCCGCCACCGTCAGAAGTCTCTCCGAGGTAGCCCGAACCGTCTAAACTGTCCTCCATGTCCGCGATACATTTTTTTGAAAAAGGAAAAGGCCAACCACTGGTGCTGATCCATGGTTTTTGTGAGACTTCGAGGATGTGGACGGATTTTGCCGAAGAGCTGTCCACTGACTTCCGCGTCATTTGCCCGGATTTGCCCGGAATCGGCGACTCGCCTATCGCCGGTGACCAGATTTCCCTGGAAGAGGTAGCCGTCAGTCTGGAAGAATGGATGGACGAAAACCAAATCAAAAATCCCATAGTCGTTGGTCATTCGCTGGGTGGCTATGTCACGCTGGCGCTGCTGGAGCTCATGGGAAGCAGGCTCAAGGCCGTGGGACTTTTCCACTCCTCCGCATTTGCGGATGCTGCCGACAAGAAAGAAACCCGCAACCGCGCCATAGTTTTTCTGAAAAAACATGGTGTGGATAAGTTTGTGACCTCCTTTGTGCCGCCGCTTTTTCCCGAAGACAAAAGCGAGGAACTGAAAGCCGAAATCGAGCGGGCCATCGAGGACGGAAAGCGCTCCAGCTTGGACGGGCTGGTGGCCTTTACCGGTGCGATGCGGGACAGGAAAGAGCGAATTGATGTCCTCAAAAACTTTTCAGGGCCAAAACTTCTCATCGCCGGCACCGAAGACGGGGCTGTGAAGATCGAGGCCAGTCGCGCCCAAAAAGACGCTTTCACCCACTATGTCGAGCTGGAAGGCGTGGGACATATGGGAATGGTGGAGAAAAAGGAGGAGACGATCAATTTGATCCGGGAGTTTGCTCGAGCCCAGCTTTGACAAGCAGCGCGACTTTTTGGATGAATTTTTCTACAGGTTCAATGTAGGGGGCGACTGTCGCCTCATCAAAATCAAAAAGGTCATCATAGTCTCCCTTTTGTCTCCAGGAAAAAAAGTTGTGAGTATAGTTTGCCTTCGGAAAGGTCCATTTTACCTGTTTTCACAAACTTTTCGGAAAAAGACGTTTTCACGCCGTTGTGGGTGAAAGCGGCCTGGTCTTCCAATAGAATCAACGCAGATGCCGCATAGAAGACGGAATAGTAGAGCCGATTGATCGCAGAGTTCCACTTCTTGTTTTCTATCAAAAGCTTGGCGTCATCAAGAGTACCAAACGCTCGCTGAACCCGATATGAAACGAGGTCCTTTTTCGAGGTGCTCATCGAAGTAGAATGCCCTCTTTCCGGATGGACTTGAAAAGCGGGGTGACGGGACGACTTTGGTTCCAGAGTCGCTTGCTGTAGATCAAAGGGGAAATCACCGCTCCTGTCGCCAGCTCCAACTCATAGAAATCATTCATGATGGACTTTTCGGTCTCAGGATCGACCGTCTCCTGGTCCAGGAGAAGCAGGATATCCCAATCTGAGTCGGGTCTAGCAGCACCAGTAGCGTGTGAACCAAACAAAACAAGTTCTGCATTGGGATACTTTTCAGCGGCCAAGTTGGTTATTTCGTCTAGGATTGCAGATTTCCTCATGGTTAAATATAAGAAATTCCAACAGGCGTTTCTTAAAGCGTCTTTGCCAAAATCGCCATCAACTCTTCCAGGTATCTCTGATCCGTTTCGTCAAAGTCGGCCAGCTGATCGCTGTCCACATCCAAGACCATCGCCACTTCCTCTCCCTTGAGTACCGGAACCACGATCTCAGACTTGGAGGCGGAGCTGCAGGCGATGTGACCGGGAAACGCGTCCACATCCGGCACGAGCTGGGTCTTGGCTTCTTTCCAGGCGGTGCCGCAGACGCCTTTCCCAAAATTGATCCGTGTACAGGCGATCGGTCCTTGGAAGGGGCCGAGTACCAGCTGTTCGCCTTTCACCAGATAAAATCCCACCCAGAAGAACCCAAACGCTTCCCGCAAAGCCGCGGCGATGTTGGACAGGTTGGCGTAGAGGTCCGGCTCCCCCGTGATCAATGCTTCTATCTGCGGGACTACGGCCTCGTACTTTTCTGACTTGGTAGCGGTGTGGGGGATGTAGAGTGATTCAGCCATGGTAGTAGATATTCAGGAGGTTTTCGCCGATGGTAAGCGTTTCGTCAGGATTTTGGTTCAGATGCGGGGCGGGAATACCATCCCCAAATTTGGTTTGGCTGGTAAACACCCGAGCCTCGTCCCATAGTCCTGAGGAAATAAACTGGCCCAAGACGTGGCTGCCGCCCTCTACGATCAGGCTTTGGATCTTTCGGGATTGCAGCTCCTTCAGAAGTACAGCCACGGTAAATTCGTGCTCCACCTCCACCAGTTCCAGGTTGTCTTCGACATGGGACTTTTTGCTGTTGAAGCACAGCGTCGGGGCGGACCGGTCAAAGAGGTTTAGCGTTTCCGGCAGTTCGAGCCGGGAGTCCAGCACGATCCGGAGGGGATTTTTGCCCACCCAGTCTCTGGCATCCAATTGCGGATTATCATAGAGCGCCGTGTTTTTTCCGACAAAAATCGAATCCTCTTCTGTCCGCCACTTGTGCACCAGCTGGCGGCTGAGGGAGCCTGAGATCCACTTGGAGCTGAAGTCCTTACGGGCCACAAAGCCATCCTGAGTCTGCGCCCATTTCAAGATCACGTAGGGTCTTTTCTTTTCGATTTGGGTGAAAAAACGGCGGTTTTGCCAGCGGGCTTCTCTCTCCAAAAGGCCGGTTACCACTTCAATGCCGGCATCTCGCAGTATCGCTATGCCTTTGCCACCGACTAGGGGATTGGAGTCGACGGCGGCGATGACCACTTTTTTTAGGCCTTTTTCGACCAAGAGATTTGCACAGGGCGGTGTCTTGCCCCAGTGCGCGCAGGGCTCCAGGGTGACGTAGGCAGTGGCCTCCTTCAGCAGTCGCTGATCCGCCACGGCATCGACCGCATGGACCTCTGCGTGGGGGCCGCCATAGGCCTGATGGTAGCCCTCACCGATGATTTTTCCCTCGTGTACGATCACACATCCCACCATGGGATTGGGACTGACCCTCCCTATTCCCAAGGCTGCAAGCTCGAGGGCACGTCGCATGAAGGAAGGGTCTAGCGTGGTCATTTTTTGGAAAAGGTGATGCGGTCTAGGGTAGTGGTCGTTCCGGCCTTGACTTCGACGTTGAGCAGGGTGTCCTTGTAGCTGCTGTTTTTGGGATCGAGATAGACCTTGTAGGTACCTGCTTCCAAGCGAAAAAGAAAGGTGCCGGAGCTGTTGGTATGGGTGCTGGTCGAGTCGTCGGCTTGGATGGCGTAGATCGCCGGTTTGATGCTCGTGGGGCTGGTAGTCCCGGAGATATCCCCTCTGCCCACACCGGAAAAGGCGCTGAGCGTGGGGTTAAAGTCCAATTCCAAGGGACTGGAGTTGACGACCTGGATGGATTTTTCCAGGTCAAAATCCAAAATCAGGTCATAGGAAATACCCTGCTCCAAGTCGAGACTGAGCGGCAGGGCGTAGTCGGTATTCCCCCCGGGGAGGTCGAGCGGGTAGCGGTCCTCATCGAGATAGAGGGCATTCTTGGTACCGAGACGCAAAGTGATGCCCGAGATTTGTCCCATGTGCATCTCCGAGCGGGCCACAGGCAGGGCCGTGCCGCCTACCAGCTGGGAGATGTCCACTTCCTTGTCCCCAGGCTCGTAGGGAAGAAAGATCTTTTCCACCGTGCCTTCTCGGGCATCCGGGACAAAGTCCAGCTCCACACCCCGGATCTCCACAATCACCGAATCCCACTCGGCCGGAGCATCGATGAGCAGGACATTGACCAGTGCTTTTGGGCTGTCGTCAAAGCCCTTGCAGGAGGCAATCAGGAGGAGTAGAACAAAAGAGAGGAGAAAATAAAGTCGCTTCACGGCCTAAATTTAGCCCAAAACTTTTCATAGCCTGTCCACTTCGAGGCAGGAGGAAACAAAAATTGCCGGATTTACCGGCAATCTAGCTTAAGGTTTGGCTTCCAAAGTGATCACTTCTGGCGTCGTGACTTCGTCATCTATCACTACGACACCGCTCACACTTTCCGCAGTATAGGGGGCTTGGGGTGTAAAAGAGACCGAATAGCTCCCCGGAGCCAGACCCATCACAGCGTAGTTGCCCGATGCGTCTGCGAAAGTGCTGATTTCGACTCCCTGAGCGGAGACGGTGACCTGCACCGGCTGAGCTTCCAGCGGAAATACCTGTCCTTGGATACCTTGGGTCTCATCCAGATAAGCCCTCAAAACAGGCTTGAGGATTACGTTTCCGGAATTTCCGGCGGTGACGATGGACTTTGCCACATCAAAGTCAATGACCAGATCATAGGTCTCCCCTCCGTGGATTTCTTGGTCCACTTTGATTTTCAATCCGCTTTGCTGCGCACTTGGGGTTTTCAGGTCGATTTCTTTTCCGTCTTGGACGAGGTAGTTGTTGTCACCCAAGATCAATCGGATCTGGTCTATTTCCCCTTCCGGAAAGTCCTCTGAGCCCAGCAAAATCGAGTGGCCACCGGTCAGATCCAGCAGGTTTACCATTTGGGGACCTTCGTAGGTGATCTCTTCCCAGCTTTCTTCATCCTCGTCCATTTCTCCGCCATCGTAGTCGACTTTCACCCGCAGTGCCAATACTTCTATCCAGACTTCGTCATAGTCACCCGGCGCATCGACCAGGTGGAAGTTGACCTTTGCTTCGGAAGAGGAAGGGCTGTCGTCGAAAGCGTCGCAGCTGGCTGCGAGCAGGAGAATGGCAAAAAGGCCAAAAATAGTGGAGAGGGTCTTCATCGGGTTATTTTTATTTAGGTGTCGTAAGGAGGCATTCCACAACCATGCCAAGCGATAAGCCTGAACTTTCGCGGGAGAAATTCTGGGGAGATTTATAATTTTGGGGATGATGAAATGGGAAACACTTCTGGCAGACGGAAGATTTGGAGAAAACAGGAGGGCCTTGAGCTCGGACACGGCCAGAAGCGAATTTGAAATTGACTATGATCGGGTCATTTTTTCGGCGCCTTTCCGGAATCTGCAGGACAAGACCCAGGTTTTTCCCCTCCCCGACCAGGCTTTTGTCCACACCCGTCTTACGCACAGCCTGGAGGTGTCCAGTGTAGGCAGATCCCTGGGCAAGGGTGCCGGTGAATTTCTGCTGGACAAGTTTCCCAACCTGCGCAGTCAGGGCATCACCGCCTCGGCCGTGGGATCCATCGTGGCTGCGGCAGCCCTGACTCACGACATCGGCAACCCGCCCTTTGGCCATGCCGGGGAGGAGGCAATCTCGGATTTTTTCCGGCTGCATCCGGACGGAAGACTGTGGGAAAAACACGTCAGAATCGACCAGTGGGCCGATTTGGTGAATTTTGAAGGAAATGCGCAGGGCTTTCGCATGCTGGTTTCCAAGCAGTTTGGGCTAAAGCTCACCTATGCCACGCTGGCGGCTTTTACCAAATATCCCAGACCAAGCCTGATCGTACAGCGGGACATCGCCCGCAAGAGCCAGAAGAAGTTCGGCTTCTTCATCAACCAGCTGACGGACTTTGAGCAGATGTGCAGCGTGCTGGGAATAGAGAAGTGCAGCTCGGACTGCTGGGTGCGGCATCCTTTGGCCTTTTTGGTGGAGGCTGCCGACGACATCTGCTACAGCATCATCGACCTGGAGGATGGCTGTACGCTGGGCCTGGTGAGCTTTGAGGAGACGCTGGAGTTGTTGAAGCCTATTTTGAAAGGGAAGTTTGATCCCGAAAAACTAAAGAACCGCACCAACGCCCAGAATCTCGGCGCGCTCCGGGCAATGGCCATCGGGCAGCTCATTCAGGAGACTGTGGGGGTTTTTGGGCAATATGAGGAGAACATGCGCAAAGGAAACTTTGACAAGGCGCTGACCGACATCATTCCTTCTGCGAAAGCCCTGGCGGAGATCTCGGCGGTGTCCATCCAAAGAATCTACCGAAGCAAGGTCGTCCTGGAAAAGGAAGCGGCGGGCTTCCAGGTCTTGGAAGGACTCCTGTCCATCTTCTCTCGGGCGCTCTACCACCACTTCTACCAGCCGGATTCCTTTTCCGGTCAGGACAAAAGCGTGCTTCGACTCCTCCCCGAGGACTTTCCCATGAAGGGCTGGGGATCCGAAGTGAATCCCTACCCCATGCTGCGGGCACTGGTGGACCACATCTCGGGCATGACGGACAAATATGCACTGAACCTCTACCGCAAGGTCAACGGGATCTCTTTTCCGGGAATCTAGCCTGCTTCGCTGGGATGCCGATCCGGATATAAACAGAAAAGCCGGTGCAGAGTCCCCTGCACCGGCTTCGTTTTTCAGTTTCTTCGCTTAGTTGGTTGCGACGCTGTCCACGACCGTGGAGTCCATCATCGTAGTGTCTGCCGGCATCTCTTCTACAGGCGGCACTACTTCTTCAATCGTTTCCTCTTCGACGACTTCTTCTTTTTTGGATCCGCAAGAAGCCAAGGTTGCCACAGTAAAACCTACAGCAAATACCATCAGGGATACTGTTTTTAATGTTTTTGTGATCATGGTGAAAGGTGGTTTGGTTGAAATATTTCTACCCAAATGGGCAAAACTCTAGTTAAAATTAAAAAAAATGGATTGAAAACAAACATATTTTCAATCCATTGCCATCTTTTTTGAAAGAATGGGTTTTCTACAAAACCGGCGTTAGTCTTGGTCGCCCTTTTCCGTCCAGTCGATGACTTCGTCTTCCAGGTAGTGGGGATAGATCTTTCTGTGCTGCTTTTTCACCTCTGCCAAAAGCGAATCGCGAAACTCCTCCACGTTCTCGGCCGAGGCCGCTGCCATGAAAACCGGCTTGATGCCGTTTTTCTTTTCGTAGGCATCGCTGAGCGCCTTGAAGTCCACGTAGCGGGTCTCCTGCAGTTCATGCTCGCTGATGTGCTGGGATTCTTCCTCGGAGGGCATCTGCTGGACGAGGTCTATCTTGTTGAAGACCAGCAGGACAGGTTTGTCGCCTGCTTTGATCTCATTCAGGGTCTGGGTGACCACGGCGATGTGGTCCTCAAAGGCATGGTGGGAAATATCCACCACATGGACGAGCAGGTCTGCCTCGCGGATCTCATCGAGGGTGGACTTGAAGGACTCGATCAGGTGGGTGGGCAGCTTGCGGATAAAGCCTACCGTATCGGACAGGAGGAAGGGGATGGTGTCCAAGACGACCTTCCTCACGGTGGAGTCCACCGTCGCAAAGAGTTTGTTTTCCGCCAGGATATCGGTTTTGGTGATCAGGTTCATCAGCGTGGACTTGCCCACGTTGGTATAGCCGACCAGCGCCACCCTGACGATTCCTTTTCGTCCTTTGCGCTGGGTAATGCCCTGTTTGTCTATCTCCAGCAGCTTGTCTTTCAGCAGGCTGATCTTGGCTCGGATGTCCCGCTTATCCGTTTCGATCTCTTTTTCACCGGCACCACCCCGGGTTCCGGTTCCCCCGCGCTGCCGCTCCAAGTGGGTCCACATGTTGGTCAGGCGGGGAAGGAGGTATTGGAAGCGGGCCAGCTCCACCTGGGTTTTGGCCTGGGCGGTTTGCGCTCTTTTCAGAAAGATATCCAGGATCAGCAGGGAGCGGTCATAGATCTTTACCTTGATCTCGTTTTCCAGGTTGCGCATCTGGGAGGGGGTGAGGTCGTCGTCAAAGATCACCATGTCCACCTCAAAATGCTCGACGTAGGCTCTGATCTCCTCCAGCTTACCCGAGCCGACAAAGGTCCGGATGTCCGGCTTTTCCATTCGCTGCGTGAATCGGTAGACGGTCTTGGCGCCAAGCGTCTCGGCGAGGAAAGCCAACTCGTCCAAGTGCTCCTCCACGGACTGCTCGCTCTGATGCTGCCGGATCAGGGTGACCAGGACGGCCGTTTCCTGCTTGGGTGCGGTATCGTGTAGTTTTTGGAGCTTCCTTGAAAATTTGTTCATATCGGGTTCTATTCGGGTAGTCTAAGCGCAATTGGGCGAATTTTGTTCCGTATTTCGGAAAATGGCAGTGCAGCCAAGTCAGTCGCGGGCTCAGACTGGAGTATTTGGAAAGCAAATTTGGGCATAATTCCTTAGAATAGATTAGGATAGTCTCTGGCGGAGTGGTTATTTTACTACTTCAAGTATTAGAAATCATCCCCAAAATGCCAGAACTGCTACGCACGCCGATTTCGGGTCTTCTTGAGATTTTTCCCAAACTATTTCCTGACAGCAGCGGCTATTTCTTCGAATCTTTTCGCCAGGATTGGCAAGTTGCCGAGGGGATCATTTCGGAGAGAGACGAACAATGTCCATGTCTTGGGGAATTTTATCAACAGAGTGGAGGAGGTTTGTAATGGGATGGCTTGATCTGTTTAGAAGGAAACCGGAGGAAATTCCCCCTCTTGATCTCGGCTGGCTGGGGGCTGACATGCATTCCCACCTGATCCCAGGCATAGACGACGGCAGCAAGTCCATGGAGGAGTCGCTCGAACTGCTCAGGAGGTTGGAGGGCTTTGGCTTGAAAAAGGTCATCACCACGCCCCACATCATGTCGGAATACTACCGCAACACGCCCGAGATCATCGGCATGGGGCTGGAAGACCTGCGGAAAGCCGCAAAGGCCGAAGGAATCAGCCTTCAGCTGGAAGCTGCCGCGGAGTATTACATGGATGAGATTTTCCTCGAAAAGGTGAAGGCCGAAGAGCCCATGCTCACCTTTGGAGACAACTATATTTTGGTCGAGACGGGCTTTATCAACAAGCCCCAAATGCTGCTGGACATCATCTTCAATCTGGAAATGGCCGGCTACAAGCCTATTCTCGCCCACCCCGAGCGCTACCAGTACCTGATTGCGGACAAGAAGCTCCAGGAAGAGCTCATCGAGCGAAAGCTGCTCTTTCAGGTAAACCTGCTGTCCCTCACCGGCTTTTATTCCAAGCAGGTCAAGGACTTTGCGGAAATGCTCGTGGACAGGGGCGTGGTCTCCCTGCTGGGCACGGACTGCCACAATGCCCGCTACCTGGACATGCTGGAGACCCTGCCCCGCCACCAAAAGACCTATGAGAAAATCCAAGCCCTAGACCTAATCAACACAAGACTATAATTCCCGGAGCATGAATATTCTGATCACAGGGATTACGGGACTGTTTGGCAGTCAGCTGGCCAGGGAGTTTAGTCAGCTCGGAAGCATCCACGGACTGAAGAAAAAGGACTCCAGCATCGAGCTTCTGGCGGGTTTCGATTTTCCGATCCAGTGGCATCAGGGCGAGCTGTCGGATTTTGAGTCGCTGGTGGAAGCCATGCAGGGCATAGACCTGGTGATCCACTCGGCGGGCTTGGTTTCCTTTTTGTCCAAAGACAAAGAGCGGCTCTACGAAGTCAACGCGCAGGGCACTGCCAATCTGGTGAATGCCATGCTGACCGCTGGAGTGGGCAAGCTGGTGCATGTGAGTTCGGTGGCGGCGCTCGGCCGAAGTCCCGAAGTCCGGGAGGTCGACGAAAAGTCCAAATGGGTGGAGTCAGATTTGAACACAGAATACGCCGTCTCAAAATACTGGGCTGAGCTGGAAGCCTGGAGGGGAGAGCAGGAGGGGATAGACCTGATCGTAGTAAACCCATCCGTGCTGCTGGGGAAGGCCAGCTCCGGGAGAAGCAGCACCAGCATCTATTCCTATGTGCTGGATGAAAACAGGTTTTTCCCGAAGGGCGACCTAAACTACATCGACGTGCGGGACGCCGCCAAGATCACCCGACAGCTCGTGGAAAGGAAAGCCTGGGGTGAGCGCTTTGTGCTCAACCGTGAGGCTATACCCTTTCGTCAGTTCTTTGCCGAGATCGCCGCCGTGTTTGGGAAGAAAGCCCCGACGATTCCGCTGAGTACCTGGCAGGTGTCGCTCTTTTCCTCCCTCGTATCCGTCCTTCAGCTTTTCGGAATGAAAAACATCCCCCTCAACAAAAAAAGCGCAATGCTCTCCCAGCAACGTATCCGTTTTGACAATGCCAAGGTCCAGCGTTTTCTGGACTACCGCTACTACACCTTGAGGGAAAGCCTGGACTGGGCCAAGATACCCTGAAGCAAACTTATTTTTTGACGCATGCGTTTACCCATTCATAAGCCCAAAAATCACCCGTTTTTCAAGGCCGAGGAAATCTATCCCGGATCGGAAAATTTAACAAAAGCGAATTTTGAGATCCCTGTTTTATTGGTATCTTAAATAAACCATAACACCATCGAATGACCGGAGATCACGATCACGACTGGGAAGAGGATAAAAAGCTCGTGGAGCGTTTTGAGAATTCCCTGAAATCAAACCTCGACCTCTATTTCGAAGAAGAAGAGCTGGAAGACATCATCCGGTTTTACTTTGACCAACAGAAATTCCTCAAAGCACTTAGAGCCTCCGAGTACTCCCTGGAAAAGTTTCCTTTTTCAGTGGAAATCCGTCTGCTCAAAGCCCAGTGTCTCATCTTCAACGATGAGCTGGACGAAGGGCTGAGCATCCTCGAGAACCTCAACAACCTGTCCCCAAACAACGAGGACATCGTCTTGGCCTTGGCCAATGCGCAGATCCTGGCGGGCAACCATCAGGAAGGCATAGAGCTGCTGGAAAACTATTTGCCTATGGCGGAGGATAAGGCAGAGGTGTTTTATTCCCTGGGCAATCTCTACCGCGCCAAAGGTGACAATACCAAAGCGAGCGACTACTTCAAGGAGGCGGTCAAAAACCGCATCAACCACGAGGACGCGCTCTTTCAGCTGGCCATGATCACCGAGGAGGAAGGTTCCTTTGACGAGATCCTCCAGTTTTATCAGGAATTTATCGACCAAGATCCCTACTCCGCCGGAGCCTGGTACAACCTCGGCGTGGTGTACAATCGCCTCGGTCGCTTCGAAGACGCCATCTCGGCCTACGAGTATGCGCTGATCATCGACGACTCTTTTGCCTCGGCCTATTTCAACATGGGCAACTCCCTGATGAACACCCAAAACTACGAGGCGGCGCTGGAGGCCTACCAAAATACCATCAACTGTGAAGGCGCCAATGCCGAAAACTGCTGCTACATGGGCGCTGCCTATGAAAAGCTGGGTAAGATCGACGAGGCCTTCAAGTATTTTAAGAAATCGGCCAAGCTGGACGAAGAGTATGACGACGCTTGGTTTGGGCTGGGGATGTGCATGCTGAAAAACGAAAAGTTTTTCGAGGCGATCCACTATTTCAAAAAAGCGCTGAACCTCAACAAGGACAATCCCAACTACTGGGTAGGCCTTGCCGACGCCGAATTTAACCTCGGAAACATGCAGGCCAGCTCGGAAGCGTATGAGGAGGCAATCAACTTAGAGCCAGGGATCATGGAGACCTATGTGAACCTCTCTGTGATCTATTTTGAGCAAAACCGCTTCGAGGAAGCCATCGACGTGGTCAAGGAAGGAATCGAGGAAGCTCCCGAAGAGCCGGAGCTGTACTATCGCATGGTCGTTTACCTCATCAAGATGGGCAAATACAAGGAAGCGTTTTCATATTTGGAAAATGCGTTAACTTTGGACTTTGACAGGCATACCATCTTGTACGAATTGATGCCGGAGCTGAAGCAACAACAGGCCATCTACAAGATCATCGCCCAGTATCGGGATGACCAGTCCCAGCTCTAAACTTTAAAACCTAGCCAATGAAATCGAGCATGATAGTAAAGTCACACACTGTGATGAGTATCCCTCATGCGAGATTCCAGGTGGCCATTAAAAATCAAACAAAAAACACATGAATTATGTGCTGAAGAATATTCCTGTACGGACTGAGAAGCCACGTACCACGGGATTCACTATGGCTATGGACAAGGGTCTTAGCCTTCGGGAAACCGAAGATTTTGTAGACAGCTGCTCAGATTACGTGGATATAGTCAAATTGGGATGGGCTACTTCCTTTGTCACCAAGCATCTCACCGAGAAAATCGCGGTCTACAAAGCCGCCGGCATCCCCGTCTATTTTGGGGGGACACTTTTTGAAGCCTTCATCGTCAGAGGGCAGTTTGAAGACTACAGAAGGGTGCTCGACAAGTACGAGCTGGAGTTTGCCGAAGTATCCGACGGCTCCATTTCCCTCAACCATGACAAAAAGTGCGAGTTCATCTCCACGCTTTCCCAGCAGGTGACCGTACTCTCCGAGGTCGGTTCCAAAGACGCCGCCAAAATCATCCCTCCTTATAAGTGGATCGAGCAGATGCAGACCGAGCTCAGCGCCGGTGCCTGGAAGGTGATCGGCGAAGCCCGCGAGGGTGGCAACGTCGGCTTGTTCCGCGACTCGGGCGAAGTGCGCCAAGGCCTCGTGGAGGAGATTTTGACCCAAGTGCCGGAGGAAAGGATCATTTGGGAAGCTCCCCAAAAGTCCCAGCAGGTCTGGTTTATCAAGCTCCTCGGCGCCAACGTGAACCTGGGCAACATCAGCCCTTCCGAAGTGATTCCTTTGGAGACCATCCGACTGGGGCTGAGAGGCGATACCTTCGACCACTTCCTCGGTGAAATCAAACTTTGACAGACACTTTCCCATCAGGCTGATCGATTCATCGGTCAGCCTTTTTTCTATGAGATCGAGCCTGCCTGAGGCAGACAGGCAAGACTCAAGCGTTACACCTTGCGAAGTCAGATTTTAAGCACATGAGATCGACAAAAAAATACGCCCTCACCTATTTTAAGGGAATGGCCATGGGAGCCGCAGACATCGTCCCCGGAGTATCCGGAGGCTCGATCGCCCTGATTGCAGGCATCTACCAAGAGCTGCTAAACAGCATCAATTCCTTCACCCTGGACAATGTCAAGCTCTTGACCCGCTTTGAGTTTGCGCGGTTTTTCAAGGCTGTCAACGGGAAGTTTTTGCTCAGTCTCTTCTTGGGAATCCTGACCAGTGTCTTTGCGCTGTCGAGCGTGATCACCTTTCTCATGCGCGAGCATCCCATCCCGCTTTGGTCTTTTTTCTCAGGGTTGATCCTCGTGAGTGCATTCCTGATATTGAAAGACATCAAGCGCTGGCATCTGGGCGTGGTGCCCGCTGTCATCGTCGGTGCGGCGATCGCCTGGTGGGTGACCAATCTCCCTCCGACCACTACGCCAAACGCGATCTGGTTTACCTTTCTCTCCGGCTCCATCGCCATCTGCGCGATGATCCTGCCGGGCATCAGCGGCAGCTTTATCCTCCTGATCCTGGGACAATACGAGCCGATCTTGGAGGCAGTCAAAGACCGCAACATCTTCAAGCTGGCGGTATTTGCCGCGGGATGCGCCGTGGGGATACTCACCTTCAGCCGGGTGGTTTCTTGGCTTTTGAAAAAATACCACTCCGCCACCATCGGCCTGCTTTCGGGCTTTATGCTGGGTTCCGTCAATGAACTCTGGCCTTGGAAGCTGGTCACCGCCTGGAGGACGAGCTCCTCGGGAGAGCAGAAGCCCTTTTTGGATGAGAATGTCCTCCCGGGAAACTATATGGAACTGGTGGGGAAAGAGCCCCAGCTCATGGCAGCGGTTGCCGCTTTTGCCTTTGGGATTGTCCTCGTGCTGCTGATCGAGTGGCTGGCGGCTAAACTTTTGGATTGATGAGAAAATTTGGACTGATAGGCTATCCGCTCACGCACTCGTTCTCCAAGAAATACTTCACGGAGAAGTTTGAAAAGGAAGGCATCCAAGGTTGCCAGTTTGACTCCTATGAAATCCCCCGAATCGGGGATTTTGAGCAGGTTTTGGGAGAAAATCCCGAGCTGGAAGGCATGGCAGTGACGATCCCCTACAAGGAGCAGGTGATGCCCTTTTTGGACGAGCTGGATCCTGCCTGCCGCGAAATCGGCGCGGTCAACTGCATCCAGATCCGCGGAGGAAAGCGAAAGGGCTTCAACACCGACTACCTAGGCTTTAAGCATTCGCTGGAAAGCTGGCTCGGAAAGGCACGGCCGCAGACACTGGTCTTGGGCACCGGTGGCGCTTCCAAGGCGGTGAAAGTGGCTTTGCGGGACCTGGGAATTGCTTTCCTTTCGGTATCCCGATCCACTGGCAACGGCCAAATCACCTACGAAGACCTGGCTAGCAAACCCGAATACCTTCGCGATTTTCCCCTGATCATCAACACCACTCCCCTTGGCACCTATCCCAAAACGGAGGCCATGCCCGCCATCCCTGTGGAGCAGCTGAGCGAAGCAAGTCTGGTCTATGACCTCGTGTACAATCCGGCCGAGACCATGCTGATGAAGGCTTGTCTGTCCAAGGGCGGCAAGGCCAAAAACGGGATGGATATGCTGGCCCTACAGGCGGAAGCCAACTGGGTGATCTGGAACTCCTAACGAAACGCTATGAAAAAGGCCATTTTGATCGTTCAATGCCCTGACCAGAAGGGAATCGTCGCGGAAGTCTCGCGCTTTTTGTACTCCTACCATGGCAACATCCTCGAGGTTGACCAGCACGTGGATGTGGAGATGGGCATGTTTTTCATGCGGGCGGCCTGGGAGTTGGACACTTTTTCCCTGGGAAAAGAAGAGATCCTCCCCCGCTTTGAGGCAGAGGTAGGTGAAAGGTTCAGCATGGAGACCAAGCTGCACTTTAGCGATCCAAAGCCTCGGATGGCCATCTTTGTGAGCAAGCTTTCCCATTGCCTGTTTGACATTCTGGGCAGGCACCATGCTGGGCAGCTGGATGTGGAGATCCCGATGGTGGTGTCCAACCATTCCGATCTTCAGGGCATCGTGGAGGCCTTTGGCATTCCTTTTTTCCACATTCCCCTCAGCGCCGCCAACAAGGAATCCGCGGAAGCCCGACAATTGGACCTCTTGGCCGAGCATCAGGTGGACTTCATCGTCCTGGCCCGCTACATGCAGATCCTGTCAGGAGACTTTATCCGCCATTTTCCCAACCGAATCATCAACATTCACCACTCCTTTTTGCCGGCCTTTGTGGGGGCTAGACCCTATCATGCGGCGTTTGAGCGGGGGGTAAAGATCATCGGGGCGACCGCGCACTATGTCACCGAGGAGCTGGATGCGGGACCGATCATCGAGCAGGAAGTGGCGCGCGTCCGCCATCACAATACCATCGCCGAGCTGGTGCAGATCGGGCAGGATGTGGAAAAAGTCACGCTGTCCAAGGCGATCAAATACCATGTGGAGCGCAAGGTACTGGCCTTCAAAAACAAAACCGTCATCTTCTATTAGTCCACGATAAGACGCGGAATCTGGGACGGCAGACGGGTGAGCATCTCGTAGTTGATCAGGTCGGAAGTCTCCGCAAAGGACCCCACGGTGATCTCGTTGTCGCCTTGGTTGCCGATGAGGATCACCTCGTCGCCCTGCTTGGGATCAGCAAGGTGGCTGACGTCGACCGCGATCGCATTCATATTGACGATGCCGACCACGGGGCAGAACGCTCCGGAGATCAACACTTTGCCGATATTGCTCAGGTTGCGCCCATAGCCATGGGAGTAGCCAACTGGAATGATAGCCAGGCTCATCTCCTCCGGAGCCTCGAAGCCCTTGCCATAGCCGACGAAGTCGCCTTGCCCGATTTTTTTGAAACTCATGATCTGGGTTTTCCAGGTGAGGAGGCGGCGCAAGGGGTTGGGGTTGTCTGGCGAAAGCCTGGACTTCATCATCTGAAAGGTCTCCCGGGTGGGCCAAAAGCCATAGCCCGCGATCCCGATTCGCACCAGGTCGAGTTGGGTTTCGGGAAAAAGCAGTGTTGCGGCAGAGCAGGCGGCATGACTTCGCTCGAAGGTCAGTCCATTTTCCCTGAAAAAGTCCGCAAAATCCCCGAAGCGCAGGATCTGCTGCCGGATTCTGGGATGGTTTTGTGCGCTTTCCGCGCCGGCAAAATGGGTGCAAAGACCTTTCAGCTCCAAAAATGGGGCATTTTTGCGCAGCAGCTCCAGCACGCGCTGCCTTTCCTCCCAGTCAAAGCCCGTGCGGTGAAAGCCTGTCTCCACCTCGATGTGGATTTGTGCTTGGATTCCGACTGCTTTCGCCGCCTGGATGGCAGCCTCCAGCCGCTCCAGGTCAAAGACATAAAACTGGATGCCCAGTCGGATCAGGTCGGGGATTTCCTCGAGATGAAGCATGCCCATGATCATGACTTCGGCCTTTCCAGAGCTGCTGGCCAATACTTCGCGGGCTTCGTCAGAGCTGAAGGTGCTGAAGTGGTTGACGCCGGATTTTTCGGCTATAGGAACCAGCTGGGCGATGCCGTGGCCGTAGGCGTTGCCCTTGACGACGGCGGAGATCGTCGGCTTTGGGCCGATCAGGCTGCGGATGAAGGTGATGTTTTGGCGATAGGCGGCTGCGCTGATCTCCAGACGGGAGGTGTGGTGCATGGAATCGGATAGGGTCAAAACGCAAAATTTAAAGCCTGGCGGACTCTTTTCCCAGTTCTTGCCTATTTTTAATACGATGAATGCCAACGAACAAAAATCCCGTTGCCCCTGGTGTCTGGGCTTTCCGGAGTATGTGACCTATCATGACACCGAGTGGGGAGTTCCGGTCTTTGACGACCGTGTCCATTTTGAATTTTTGGTGCTGGAGAGCGCCCAAGCCGGGCTGAGCTGGGCGACGATCCTGAAGAAGCGGGAAGGCTACCGCAAGGCGTTTGCAGACTTTGACTACCAAGTCGTCGCGGAGTTTCCCGAGAGCTACGTGGACGAGCTGATGCAGGATCCCGGGATCATCCGCAACAAGCTGAAGATCCGCGCTGCGATCAACAATGCCCGACGTTTCATGGAAGTGCAGCAGGAGTTTGGCTCCTTTTCCAACTACATCTGGGGATTTGTCGGGGGAAAGCCCATCCAAAACAGCCTCGAATCCACCAAGGATGCAAAAGCTACCACGCCGGAGTCAGACCTGCTGGCCAAAGACCTCAAGAAGCGCGGCTTTAAGTTCCTAGGCAGTACGACTATCTACGCCCACATGCAGGCGACCGGATTGGTGAATGATCACCTGGTGGATTGCTTCAGGTACGAGGAAGTGAAGTCCTAGACGAAGGCGATAAAGACCAGCCACACCAGGAATAGGATAGGCAGCAGGATCGGGATCGTGAATCGGATGATGTAGCCGAAGAAGGAAGGCATCTTGATCCCACTTTGCTCGGCGATGGATTTCACCATGAAGTTGGGGCCATTGCCGATGTAGGTCATGGCACCAAAGAACACGGAGGCAATCGAGATCGCCAGCAGCTGGAAAGTGGTGTCGCTGTCGTTCATCGTGTTGGCTGCAAACTCCCTTACCTGGGCGATGTTGCCGATGTCCGATCCCTCGGAGGCCATGGCGGCAGCGAGGAAGTTGAGATAGGTCGGCGCATTGTCCAAGACGGCCGAGAGCGTGCCCGTACCCCAATAGAGGGTGTTTGGGGTGATGAGCGCGGCACCTTCAGGCGATTTGGCAAAGTTGCCCACCAGCTCCAATGCCGGCATCATGGTGCCAAAGATTCCCACGAAAATGAACGCCACTTCCCGGATCGGTTCAAAGTTGAACTCGTTGCCCTTGAGGGCTCTTTGGTCGGCAAATCTGTACGAAAAGAAGGCTACCGAGAGCATGATGATTTCCCTCAAGAAGGAGAATTTTTGCCCATCATAGACGATCGCAGGCACGCCGTCGATCACGTTGGGATCCAGGAAAACGGCGCAGATGACGATGAGAAGCCAGCCGAAGTTTTTGGCACCGATCAGCGTAAACTTGTTGGTGTAGGTGATTTCCTCCGCATATTCATCCTCGTTTGCCTTGCCAAACTTGCGGTCTACGAGGTAGAAGATCCCTGCAAGCAGAGCCAAAGCCATGGCCCAAGCTGGCCAGTTATGCTCGATGGTCCAGAAGAACGGCACGCCTTTCAGGAAACCCAAAAACAAAGGCGGGTCACCGATTGGAGTCAAAGACCCTCCCACGTTGCTCACCATCAGGATGAAGAACACAATGTGGTAAGGCTGGATATTGCCTTTGTTGAGTCGGATAAAGGGACGGATCAAGAGCATGGAAGCCCCTGTGGTACCGATCAGGTTGGACACTACCGCGCCGATCAGCAGCAGGGACACGTTGGCCAAAGGCGTGGCCTTCTTGTCAATCTCTATCAGGATGCCGCCAGAGGCCACAAAGAGCGAGGCCAGGAGTGCGATAAACTGGATGTACTCCGCCAGTGCGTGGACGGGAGCGTGGACATTGTCGAGGACAAACAGGTAGTAGAGCACTACCACTATCGAAAAGCCGATGGCGACCTTGGGGTAGTTGTGGTGCCAAAAGTGCTCGTAAAAGAGCGGACCTGTGGCTATCATCAGCAGCAGCGTGACAAAGGGAATGACCAGCCAAGTAGGCGCGGAATGATGGGCTTCGGCGCTTCCATGGTCTCCGGCAGCGTCCATTTCGGCATGGGAAGCGTCCGCCTGGGCCAGCAATTCCGCAGTATTTTCTACCGAAAAGGCATAGGAATCCGCTGGTTCAAGAAGGCCAAAAAACAATATTCCGAAAAGTATGGATAAACTTATAAGATATTTCTTCATTTGGTCGATTTGATGGTATTGGGCTTACTTTTCGGAAGTTTGGGCAAATTATTGTCGGCTTTTTTTCGGATTAGCCCGTCGCTAAACTACTGATTTTGATGGAAACTGTCCAACTACTAAAAGGGCCGGAACAGGATTTCATCAAAAATTAACTCTGGGTCCGAATCTTCCTGTGCGGTTTTACACGAGTTGTGTCAATGCTATTTTAAAGGAGATTTGGGCCAGTTTGGTTTTTCCGGGATTTTCGGAAAATGTCTTCTGCAAGGCTGTCTGTATGGTGCGGGATACATCCGCGAAAATCGCCTGGTCGGTGACTTCGGCGTTCTCGCTCATCAGGTAGGCAAATACGCGTGCCATGCCGCAATTGGCGATGAAATCCGGGATCACGGCGATTTTTTCGTCAGCCCATAGTCCCGTCGGCCCAAAGAAGATCTCCGGATCGGCAAAGGGCACATTGGCTCCGCAGGAGATGACCTCCAGCCCAGCGTTGACCATACGGGATACCTGGTTTTGGGTGACCAGCCTGGAGGCGGCGGCGGGGATGAAGATCTCATGGGGCATATCCCAGATCTTTGCGTCGACCTCGTCAAAGGGAATGAGCTCGCCGGAGACCAGCTTGTTGCCGGTACGCTTGAGGAAAAGCTCGCGGATCTCGTCCAGGCCAAAGCCCTCCTCCTTGATCAGCCCACCCTCACGGTCGATGATTCCGACGACTTTCACCCCGGACACTGCCAAGAAGCAGGCCGCAGCGGCGCCGACGTTTCCCCAGCCTTGGATGATGGCCCGCTTGGAGCTGATGTCCCCTCCCCAGATGGCATAGTAGTGCGCCACGGCTTCGGCCACGCCGTAGCCGGTGATCATGTCGGCGACGGTGTATTTCTTTGGTCCGTTTGGTGTGAAATGCGGATCCTCCAGCACCTTGGAGACGCCCTGGCGGAGCTGTCCTAGTTTTCGGATTTTTTGGGGTTCGTTGGCGTGGAAGTGCCCATTGACGATGCCTTCCTGCGGGTGCCAAAGCCCGTACGCTTCCGTGATGGGAATGACCTCGTGGATTTCGTCTACATTGAGGTCGCCTCCGGTGCCGTAGTAGTTTTTCAGCAGGGGCATGACAGCCTTGTACCAGCGCTCCAGCACTCCATGCTTTCTGGGGTCAGCGGGGTCAAAGTTGATTCCGGACTTGGCGCCGCCGATAGCCGGGCCGGACACGGTAAACTTCACCTCCATGGTTTTGGCGAGGGATTCGACCTCCCGCTTGTCCAGGCCTTTGCGCATCCGGGTCCCCCCGCCTGCCGCTCCGCCCCGGAGGGAATTGATCACTACCCAGCCTTTGGCTTCGGTCTCGGAGTCACTCCACTCAAAGACGATCTCCGGCTTTTTATTCTCAAATTTTTGAAGCAGATCCTGCATTTCCTTGGGTTTATATTCGCCCAAAAATAGAAAAATTACCGATCCGCCAACAAGGGACTTGGTATGGCCGGTCAGCCGTAGATCGTGCCCCCGCTGCTGTCCATCGAGGCACCGGTGACCGAGGCCAGACAGTTCGCTTCGCCACGGAGGCGCAAGACTCCCAAAAATGCGAATATCAACGCCTCTTTGAATTCGACCAGTTGGGGGTGGGCGTCAAACTGCTTCCATCGCTTGCCCAGATGGTGATCGAGACGCTCGATGAAAAAGGCATGATACGCCCCACCGCCCGTGATCAGGACCAGGGGGGATTCCTTGTCGGAATGGGAGCGGACCACCGATGCGATCTGGAAGGCATAATGCTCCACCAGTGTACGCATGGCATCCGCCGGACTCAATCCAAAGCGTCCGATGAGCGGGAGAAAGTCGGCTCCCATTTCCTCCCTGCCTAGGGACTTGGCCGACTTGGCCGCATAGAAAGGCAGCCGGTTTAGCTCCTCAAAAAGAGTCAGGCTGATCTCGCCTGTCCGGGCGGTTTTCCCTTCCGAATCGTAGGCCTTGCCGAGTTTGTTCGCTTCGGCATTCAGCAGCAGGTTAAAAGGACAGCAATCGAAGGCGAGGCGCTGGCCTTCCCGTTCCATGGAGATATTGGCGATTCCCCCGAGGTTCAGACAAAAGTCCACTTGGGGAAACAGCAGCTTGTCCCCGATGGGCACCAAGGGAGCTCCTTGGCCGCCGAGCTGCACGTCGAGCATGCGGAAATCGTTGATCACCCGCTCTCCGGAGGCTTGGTGGAGTGCCCAGCCGTTGCCGATCTGGAGGGTCAGGCCTATTCCCGGCTGGTGAAAGACCGTGTGGCCGTGGGAGGCGACCGCCAGGGGCTTGACCTGAAACTCTCTGCAGAAGTCCAGCACCTGCTCACCCATCCATCGCCCAAAGTCCACGTCCAGCTGCGCCAGCTCCAGGCCTGTGAGGGAGTGGGCACGGGACAGGTTTTTGCCCAAGTCCCCTGGAAAGGGACAGGTTCTGGCCTGCTCGATCTCAAAGCTCCAGGACTGCTGCCGCTCAAAATGGACGTAGGCGAGATCCAGTCCGTCGCCCGAGGTGCCGGACATCAGACCTATCAAACTGTATTTTTCCAGGCTCATGGGTTAAAGATTGTTAAGTAGGGTCTCAGTCCAAAGATAATTTTAGTGGTTGAAAAGTCCATTTTTTAATAATGTCTAATTTGCCGGAGCAATGAGGAATCTGGTCATAGACATCGGCAACACCCGGGTCAAGTCGGCGCTTTTCGAAGGCGACCGCCTGCTGGGCGACCACAGTTTTGGGGAGCTGGAGGAAGCGCTGTCCTTTTGGGGCAGCATGGCCTTTGACTCCTGTCTGGTCAGCTCGGTGAAGTATGGCGAAGAGGAGCTGGGGGCAAGGATCGCCTTTCCTTTCCATTTCCTCAGCGCCCATTCCCCCCTGCCTCTTGTCAACGGCTACGCGACACCACGTACCCTGGGCCTGGACCGCATGGCCGCGGCGGTGGGTGCCTGGCACCTTGCGGGCAGGCAATCGGTGCTGGCCATCGATATGGGCAGTTGCATTACCTTTGAGTTTGTGGACGAGCTGGCGGTATATCGGGGCGGGGCGATCAGTCCCGGACTGAAGATGCGGGCGAGCGCCATGCATTCCTTTACTGCGAGGCTTCCCCTGGTGGACCTGGGCCAAAAACCCGATCAGCCCCTCGGGAACTCCACGGTCACCTGCATGCAGGCTGGCATCTGGTACGGAGTGGAATTTGAATTGGTCGGCCAAATCGAATCCTACCGTCTTAAAAATCCCGAAATAAAGGTTTATATCTGCGGCGGTGATTCTCAATCTTTTGAATCATTGGCAAAAGACCACATATTTGTAGTCCCAAATTTGGTCCTGCACGGACTGAATTGTATTCTAAACCACAATGTCGAGTAAAAACTGGTTGAAATCGATGGGTGTCCTATGCACCCTTTTATTTATCACAAAGGTAGGAGCGCAGACCAGCTCCTCCACCTACAGTGCCTTGGGCATCGGGGAATTCAACTACTCCGGCCTCACCCAAAACCAAGGCATGGGCGGCATGGGCATCAGCTACGGTACCGGCTGGCAAGCCAACAACGTGAACCCCGCCATCACCACCAAGAACACTATCTTCAACTTTCAGGCTGCCCTGAACTACAAGAGCATCAACGTGGACAACGGGACGGAAGCCTCCAAGGTGGACGGTGGAGGTCTCTCCTACATCGCCATCTCCCTGCCGATCAAGTCCGGCAAGTTCACCTCAGGCCTGGGACTGGGGCAGATCACCAGCGTCAACTATCGCCTGAGGGTCGAAAGCCAGGTGACCAACTCCGACTTCACCGCCAACAATTTTCTGCGTGGTGACGGGGGGATCTCTGAGGCCTACGTCAACTTTGGCTACCTCCTGGCCAAAAACCTGAGCATAGGTTTTCACGGTTCTTACCTCTTTGGCTCCACCATCCGGTCTAACCAGCTGATCGTGACCAACGAAAACGGCGTGACCGTCGGCAGCCCATCGGAATACTACGAGCGACTGACCGTGTCCGACGTGGGATTCAAAGTGGGGGGACACTACCAGCTCAAGGTTTCTGAGAAGGGAAATCTGCATTTCGGTGCCATTTATCAGAAATTAGGGGACGTTAATGGAACTGGATTTGCAAAACTTGCCGCGATTGGCCAAGCTAGCGACCCGGATACGGACGGAGACCTGATCGCCAACGACGTGAAGGGAAGCATTTATATCCCCAATCGCTATGGATTCGGAGTGACGTATGAGAAAATGAATAAATTTGCGCTCGCTCTTGAAGGTCAGTTTCAGGATTTTGCGCAATACCAAAACTTCTTTGGCGAAGAGCTGGATCTCCAAGAAACCAAAAAAGTGGCTTTGGGATTTCAGATAGTGCCAAACTATCTGTCCTTTGACAATCTGCTGATGAGGGCGACCTACCGGGTGGGGCTGGAGTGGATGCAGACACCCTACTACCTCAACCAGACCAACATCGACGACATCGGCCTTACGCTGGGTGCGTCGATTCCGGTCAACCAGCTGTCATTGGTCAACTTGGCCTTCAAAGCCGGTCGCCGCGGAACCTTGGACAACGGGCTCATTCGAGAAAACTATGTTAACTTTACCCTAGGCTTCTCCCTGAATGACAACAGCTGGTTCTACAAAAGAGTATTCGAATAACAAAAATTAAGAAATCGCAGAAAAGCGAGGCCCAAATCTTGCATTGACAAAACTAGATCAAACCAAATATCGAAATAAACCTTACTGAATATGAAAATCAAATCAACACTTCTGGGATTGGGGGCATTGCTACTTTCCGGGTTGGTTCAGGCGCAGGATGGCTGGAATTGGCCAGCTGACCCTGCACAGGAAGCAAAGGCGAGAGAGCTCAACGCCGCCTACGTGGACTACATGAAGTCCGAGCAATTTGTGGAGGCTACCAAGCCTTTGAACTGGCTTTTGGTGAATACCCCCGAGCTTAACGAATCGATCTATATCAATGGCGTGACCGTCTATAAAGGTGCCGCGGATAAGACCACAGACGAAGCGAAAAAAGGAGTGTATCAGGATAGCGTGATGTCTGTCTATGTGAAGAGAGGTGAGCTATACGACAACGAAGCGAAATGGATCGAAAACAAGGCCTATTACGGATACCTGTTTTACAAGTCCGACAAGGACAAGATTCCTGGAGCCATCGAAGATTTCGAAAAAGCCATCGAGATGAACGGAAACATCAACCATCAGCTGGTGGGAGCTTATTTCGACCTCATCTACAGAAACAACGCCTACAACAAAGCCTACACGGGTGAGCAGGTATTGGCGAAATACGAAATGGCAAATGGGCTTTTGAACAAATCAGAAGCAGAAGGTAAGGATGTCACTAGCTCAAGAAATCTCCTGGAGCAGGTTTTGGTCAACATGGAGCTGATCGATTGCGATTTCATCGAAAACACCATGGGGCCTAAGCTGGCGGCAGATCCGACCAACGAAGAATTGGCAAACCAGATCTTCAAGTATTCTGTACAGTACAAGTGCTTCTCTTCCAATTCCTTCCTGAGCGCATTGGAACTGATCGACTCCAAAAAGCCTACTTTCGCTACCTCCCAGGTGAGAGCGATGCGCTACATGGCTTCCGGGGACTTCGACAAAGCCCAGCCGGTGTTGGAGAAGGCCTTGACGCTTGCAGAAAACAACAAGCAAAAAGGTGAAATCCACATGGAACTGGCCAAGGTGCATGCTCAAGCTGGCAGAAAGTCCCAAGCTAGAACTTCTGCGAAAGAAGCTGCTGCTATGGACGCTGAGTTGACTGCATCTGCCTATGGCTTGATCGGCGACTTGTACATGTCTGCGTTCAACGACTGCAAAAGCGGAGAGAGCCGAGCAAAAGATTACTCCATCTTTATCGCTGCCTATGGTGCATATCAGAAAGCGGGCGATTCCAAAGGAATGGGCAACGCGAGAGCGAGATTCCCATCCAAGGAAGAGCTTTTTACCGAAGGCCTTCAGGTGGGCTCCTCCATCAGCACAGGGTGCTGGGTTGGGGAGACTGTGACCCTGGCGACCAGAGACTAATTTGAGCCCCTATAGAAGAAAGGCAGTCGGTAAGGCTGCCTTTTTTCGTTGGGCTGATTTAGGAGGATTCGCTTATCTTTGACCCCAATGAAGAGTAGGTTTTTGTATGTTTTGCTTCTGGTCCTCCCCTTTTTCGGCGCCTGCAGGGAGAGTGTGGACCCCAGTGAGCTGAAGGTTTACGACGGGCCGATCAATTCGGCGACCAACATCTTTATGGTACACAGCGACTCTGCGGTAGTGCGGACGGAAATCCGGGCGGCCAAGCAGCTGGAGTTTCAAAACGGCAACCAGGAGTTCCCAGAGGGGATAGACATCAAGTTTTACACGGTGGACGGGGAGCTGGAGACCACGATGGTGGCGGACCGGGGCTATTTTATGAAAAACGAAAACCTCTACCGGGGTGAGGGCAACGTGCAGATCAAAAATCTGATCAAAGACCAGAGCCTGAAGTCCGAGGAGATATTCTGGAACCAGGCGCAAAAGAAGATCTACACCGAGAAGTTTGTGACGATCCAGGACAAGGGGACGCTGTTCAGCGGCACAGGCCTGGAGTCTGACGACAGCTTTTCCGACTACAAACTCAAATCACCAAAGGGACAGACCGAGCTGCCCGGCGAAGGAATATGAAACTAGGAGATGTGCTGATTCTTTCCTTGGCTTTGGCCTTGGTCATCATAGGTATCCACCAGAGCCTCACTGCAGGGATAGGGGCATCCTATCCGATCTTTATGTTTGCGGTGGGACTGCTGTTTTGGTTTCAGCTGAGACGAAACAAGGCCGCCCAGCCTGAGGAAAAAGACGAGGCTCCGCAAAAGCCAAGGAGGAAAAAGAAAAACTGAACATGGAGACGACCTATCTTTTTTACGTCATCGTAACCCTGGTTTTTTCGGCGTTTTTCTCCGGAATGGAGATCGCCTACATCTCTGCCAACAAGCTCCAGATTGAACTGCAAAACAAACAGGGACAGCTCAGCGGCAGGATTTTGAGCCAGTTTGTCCAGAAGCCGGGGCAGTTTATCGGCACTACCCTCATCGGCAATACCATCATGCTCGTGCTCTACGGTACCTTCATGGCCTTTTTGCTGGAAAAGCCCCTGGAGAATATCCTTCCCGAGCCTTTCAACAACGATGCGGTGATCTTGGTAACCCAGACTGTGCTCTCTACGATCATCGTCCTCATCACCGGCGAGTTCCTGCCCAAAAGCTTTTTCATGCTGAATCCCAACAGCATGATGACTTTTTTCGCCCTGCCTTTTTTTGCGATCTACTACCTCATGTATCCCATTGTTTGGCTGATCGTTGGGCTGTCCAAGCTGTTTATCACCAAGGTGCTCCGG
Organism: Algoriphagus oliviformis; assembly: GCF_017254915.1. GTDB lineage: Bacteria > Bacteroidota > Bacteroidia > Cytophagales > Cyclobacteriaceae > Algoriphagus > Algoriphagus oliviformis. The sequence continues at coordinate 682,651 of NZ_JAFKCT010000001.1, forward strand.
CTGGAATACAACGAGGAAAAGCCGGCTTTCACGATCACGGATCTCAATTCCTTCATCAAGGAGCATTTTCGCCAGGCCAGCTCCAGCAACAAAAAGATGGAGATCGATTCGAAGATTTTTGACAACGCGATCGAGTTTAAGTCCGTGCGGATCCGGGAGTGCATGATCCCCCGTACCGACATCGTCGCGGTAGAGGTGGACGACACCATTGAGGATATCAGGACGGTCTTTGAGGAGAGCGGGCACTCCAAGGTGATCGTGTATCGCGAGACCATCGACGAGGTGATCGGCTATTGCCACCAGCTGGAGCTGTTCAAGAAGCCCAAAACCATCGGCGAGATCCTGACACCGATCATCATCGCCCCCGAGTCCGCGCTGGCCAATGAGCTCCTGATCCAGTTTATCCAGGAGAGAAAAAGCCTGGCCTTGGTGGTGGACGAGTTTGGCGGCACGAGCGGGATCGTGTCCATGGAGGATATCATAGAGGAGATTTTTGGGGAGATCGACGATGAGTACGACCAGGACGACCTGATCGAGCAAAAGGTGGATGCGGACGAATACCTCCTCAGTGCGAGGCACGAGATCGACTACCTCAACGACAAGTACGGCTGGGATCTGCCTTGTGGGGACTTTGAGACCCTGTCTGGGCTGATCCTCTCGCTGACCGAGAATCTGCCGAGCAAGGGGGAAAACGTGACTTTTGGCAAATATACCTTCACCGTGGTGACCAAGCAGGCGCACCGCATCGAAACTGTCCGGCTGAAAATCAGCGAATCAGGGAATTTCTAGTCCAGACTTTGTTCTTGGGGAAATTTTGAATTTCGCCACCAATGCTATTATTTTGCGACACTTCTAAAAAAGCGTAGTATCAATAATGGCGTTAATTAAGCAAATAAGACAGCGGACAGGTCTCGCAATCGGTGTAATCGCCGGCGGGTTGATTTTATTCCTTCTCGGCGGGGACCTTTTGAGTCCAAATTCCTCCCTTCTCAATTCCAACAAAAACATCGTGGGTGAGATCGCAGGTGAGGAAATCACGCTGGAAGAATATTCCATGAGAGTGGAGGAGTTCAAGTCCATGTTTCAGCAGCGGACCGGCCGCGTGCCTTCCGAGGCCGAGATGGTGTCTGTGAGAGAACAGGCTTGGCAGGCGATGATCGTCGAGCAGGTTTTTGACGAAGAGTACGAGAAGCTCGGACTTACCGTCTCCAGCGCTGAGCTGGTGGATATGGTGCAGGGCAAAAACATCGTGCCTGAGCTCAGAGCCCAGCTGGTGAATCCGCAGACTGGACAGTTTGACAAAAACCAACTGATCACTTTCCTCCAGACCCTGGAAACTGCCGATCCTGCACAGCAGGCCGCTTGGGCGCAGCAGGAGAAGCTTTTTGCGCAGTCCAGACTCCGCATCAAATACGACAACCTCCTGGCTACCTCCGAGTATGCAACTACTGCCGAGGCTAAGATGGAGTACAAAGCCGCCAATACCATCGCGGACGCCTCTGTCCTTTTTGTTCCCTACTACGTGATCCCTGACGGTGACGTCAAGGTGGAAGAAAGTGAACTGACCGCCTATCTGAACAAAAACAAGGAGAAATACAAAGTCGGCAACACCGCCAATCTGGAATACGTGTCGTTCAGCATCTTGCCAAGCGGCCAAGACTCTGCTACCGTGATCTCCAGAATCAACGAGCTGACCGAGGAACTCAGGACTTCCGAAAACGACTCTGCTTTGGTGAGCCGCAACTCCGAGGTTCAAAATCCATTTGTGACCTACAGACCGGGTGACCAGCTTCCCGCTAGCCTCACTGGCAATGCCGGCGAGATCGTAGAGGGACAGACTTATGGCCCTTATGTCACCGTCAACTCCACCTACGTCACCTACAAAGTCTCTGACCAGTACGAAGGCACTCCTCGAATGAGAGCTTCCCACATCCTCTTCAGCACCGAAGGAATGGATGAGACTGGCAAGGCTTCCGTGAAAGCCCAGGCAGAGACAGTCTTGGCGGACATCAAAGCCAACGGCAACTTTGCCATGGCGGCAAGACAGTACGGACAGGACGGTACCGCGCAGAATGGCGGCGACCTGGGCTGGTTTGCCAAGGAAGACTTCGTGGAGCCATTTGCCAATGCTACCTATGCGGCAAAATCTACCGGCTTGCTGCCAGGATTGGTGGAGACCGACTACGGCTATCACATCATCGAAGTGACCGAGCTTCCCAAGTCTACCTACACCAAGCTCGCTACGCTAGAGCTGGAGCTGGTGGCTTCTGACGCTACCCGCAACGAGGCCTTCAGAAATGCCGATTCCTTTGCCGCCGAGAGCGGAAACAGAAACGAGTTTACCGAGAATGCGACCGACAACGGCTACAGAATCCTGCAGGCCAACAACGTGGACGCGACTTCCCGAAACCTGAACAACCTGCAAAATGCCCGCGAGGTGATCATCTGGGCCTTCAGCGAGGCATCCCAAGGAGAGGTGTCCGAGGTATATGAACTGAACAACTCCTACGTGGTGGCTACTTTGGTCAGCAAGAAGGAAGAAGGCGAAGCCAAGCTGGACGATGTCAGAGAGCAGGTAGAGCAGCAGGTTCGCAACGACAAGAAAGCCGCCATGATCGCTGAAAAGCTGGCTGGTAAGACTACGCTGGAAGAGATGAAGGCGGTATTTACCGACGCGGCTATCAACGAGATTCCGGACCTGAAGCTGAACTCTTCCGTGATCGCCGGAATCGGCTTTGCACCAAAAGCGATCGGATCCATCTTCGGACTGGGCGCTTCTGGGCAGATCACCAAGCCTATCCAGGAAGATATTGGCGTAGTGGTCGGAAGACTCAACACCCTGACCCCAGCGGCCGAGGTGGGAGACTATACCGCTTACCAGTCCCAGCTGACTATGGCCGGTGGCCAAAGAATGACCTACACCATCATGATGGCGCTTCAGGATCTGGCTGACGTGAAGGACTTCAGATACAAGTACTATTAATCCAAAACCTTTTGGACCAGAGAAACCCATGTCTAAGGCATGGGTTTTTTTGGTTTAAACTCTGGGGAGAAAGGAGTAAGTTTACCTGATGGAAAAGAAGTTTGACAAAGCTGCGTTTAAAGAGAAGCTGGAGGCTGTCGGACAGTTTCCCATGCTCTACATGTTCAAGTTTATAGTGCCGATGGGCCGGGAAAACGAGGTAGGCGTGCTTTTTCCCAAAAACGAGATGGTTCTCAAGCCAAGTTCCGGCGGGAAATACGTCAGTACCACGATCCAGGCCATGATGGACAGTGCCGATCAGATCATCGATATCTATGAGAAGGCGGCTGAGATCGAAGGAGTGATCTCTATGTAGGCGAGTCGATCCGCAATCACGCCGGTGGAGCGACTTCCGATCAGACGGAGCGGAACAGCAAAGGCGAAAAGCCGAAGGGACATCAAACAAGAGTTTGCCATTGCTTCGAATAGACTTGCTCAGCTACCGGCGCAAAAGCGAATATGATCTAAACCCAACAAACTATGTGGAAGGAAGAAAACAACCGACTGAAAAAGACTTTTGAATTTTCCGATTTTCAGGAAGCCTTTGCCTTTATGACCCGGGTGGCCTTTTTGGCGGAAAAACAAAACCACCATCCCAACTGGTCGAACGTGTACAACACCGTGGAGATCGAACTGAATACCCACGATGCGGGCGATATCGTGACCGAGAAGGACCATAAGCTGGCCCAGGCAATCGACAAAATCCTCCAATGAGCGAAACCCGCGTCAGCCTTTTTCTGGTACCCACGCCTATCGGCAATCTGAAGGACATCACCCTCCGTGCGGTGGAGGTGCTCAAGACCGTGGACGTCATCCTCGCCGAGGATACCCGCACGAGCGGCACACTGCTGAAGCACCTGGAGATCACACGTCCGCTCCAGAGCTATCATATTTTCAATGAGCACAAAGCGGTGGAGAAGCTCGTCGAGCGCATGCACAAAGGCGAAGCTTTTGCCCTCGTGAGCGATGCGGGAACGCCGGCCATCTCGGATCCCGGGTTTTTGCTAGTCAGGGAAGTGATCGCCGCCGGGCTGGAGGTGCAGTGCCTGCCTGGCCCCACGGCTTTTGTACCCGCCCTGGTCAATAGCGGCCTGCCCAATGACCGCTTCGTTTTTGAGGGGTTTTTGCCGCACAAAAAGGGCCGGAAGACCCGTATCGACGCGCTGGCAGAGGAGACCCGAACCATCCTTTTCTACGAGTCCCCCCACCGCCTGATCAAGACCTTGGAGCAGTTGGCCGAAGTCTTTGGCGCGGATCGGCAGGCTTGCGTATCCAGGGAATTGACCAAGCTGCACGAGGAGAATGTGCGAGGTACCCTGACAGAGCTGATCGAGTACTACGAGACCAATCCGCTCAAGGGCGAGATCGTCCTGGTAGTCGCCGGCAAGCCCGAAAAGCGGGAGACTCGCGAAGAAAGGCAGGCTTTGAAAAAACAAAAGTGGAACTCTGGGGATTAAAAACGATTTTGCTTTCCCGATCTTCAGTTTTAGATTTTTATTAACCATTAACCATTAACCATTAACCATTAACCATTAACCATTAACCATTAACCATTAACCATTAACCATTTCATGCTTTCGACAGAACAACTCAGTACGGTCTTGGAGGCGACCCAGGAAGTCGCAAAAAGAGTAGGCGCGTTTATCCGCAAGGAAAGACAGCATTTTGATGTCGGGAGAGTGGAGCACAAGGGGTTCAATGATCTGGTTTCCTATGTGGACAAGGAGGCGGAGCGCCAGATCGTGGATAGTCTGAGCCAGATTTTGCCGGAGGCGGGCTTCATCACTGAGGAGGGCACCCGCTCGACCAAGGGCGAGGTGTACAACTGGGTGATCGATCCCTTGGATGGCACGACCAATTTTGTCCATGGAATCCCGGTTTTTGCCGTGAGCATCGCCCTGATGGAAAAGGACGAACTCGTCCTTGGGGTCGTCTATGAGGTCAACCGCCACGAATGTTTTTATGCGAAGAAAGGCGGTGGGGCTTTTTGCAACGATACCAGGATCAAGGTAAGCGCGGCGCCCGATCTGTCCGCTTCGCTGGTTTCCACCGGTTTTCCCTACTACAACTTTGACCTGATCGACCGCTACCTCAATTCGATGAAGATGCTCATGCAGAAGACGCATGGCCTACGGAGGATGGGTTCTGCGGCAGTGGATCTCTGCTATGTGGCCTCTGGGCGTACCGAGGGATTTTTTGAATACAACCTCAATTCCTATGACGTCGCCGCCGGAGCCTTGATCGTGCTGGAGGCGGGCGGTGCAGTCACCGATTTTGCGGGGGGCAATGACTTTGTCTTCGGGCGAAGAATCGTCGCCAGCAACGGAAAAATCCACGGGGACTTCCTGTCGATCTTGGACGAGTTTTGGAAGTAATCAGCCCAAGAGGTAATACCACACGACCAGACTCCCCGCCGAGATGGGCATTCCCAGCCCAGACAGCAGGGAGGCCAGTTTTGGATTAAGACCAAACTGCATGGCGACGATTGAGCCGGTGATCATTGGAGCCATGCCGCTTTCCAGCACGGTCACTTTGAGATCCAGTGAGTCGGCAGGGAGCCAGTTTCTATAGATCAGCCACACCACCGCCGGAGCCAGGATGAGCCGGTAGCCCAGACCGTACCAAAAAAAACGGGAAGCCAGGGAGTCCATGTCCACCGAAAACTTCAATCCTATGGCCAGCAAGGCCATCGGCGGCATGGTCTTGCCGACCAGCTGTAGCAGGGGAATGAGAAACTCGGGAGTCTTCAGCTCGAAGAGGCTCATGAGCAGCGTGCCGACCAAAAAGCCGAAGGGAGGGAATTTGAGGATCTTCATCGGCACCTTGGCCAGGCTCTCGCTGTGGTTGCCGTAGAGGGATCCCACCAGGATGGAGAGTGAGGAGACGATCAGGAAAGACCCGCCTTGGTCGATCAGCAGCGCGGTGGGCAAGCCTGCCTTGCCATAGAGCCCTTCGATCACGGGAAATCCCAGAAAAGACGTATTGGCCAAGCCGGAGACGATGATCAGGCAGCCGGTGGTGTTTTTGCCCCAGTCGAATTTTTTGCCCAGCCATCCGAATAGCAGCCAAGAAAGCAGGAAAGTCAGCCAGGCCGATGAGATCGGGATCAGCAGTCCCCAAGTCGGCTTGATCTCCGGGATGTAGAGAAGGGCAAGGGCCGGAAGGACGATCTGGATCAGGTAAGCCTGCACCCATTTTGTCAGCCTTGCGATCGGGAAGCCGGGGATTTTCTGAAAGATCAGGCCCAAAAAAAGAAAGCAGGTGGCGATGATGGCTCCGGTCATTCCCGAATATGTTCAAACTTATTTTTAGATAACATAAATATAATTTCGCGGCCTTGTATGGCTTTGAATATCAGGATACTTTTGTGCAGAACCAAGGATTTTCCCATGACGAAACTGATACCGATTTCTATTGAGGGTAAAAAATGGATCCAACTTTCACAGCTCTCGTTGGACCAAGCCCGCTCGCTCAAGTCCTATTTGCCGTTTGTGAGCCTGAAGAAAATATTTTTCCAAGGGATAGAGCTCAGCGATTGCCTGGACTTTGACACCTACGAGTACTGGTTCAAAAGCCAGCAGATCCCCAGCCAGGCTGAGGCGATGCTGGATTTTTAGTCCAGCCCAAAGCTCTTTCTTTTCTCCGCAAAATAGTCCGTCAGCTCCGGGTAAAACTCGCTCTCGGCCTGCGGTATGCCGTCCAGCACCAATTCGATATTTCCCTCCAGACTGTCTTGGTTGACCTGCATCCCCTCGATCAGGTACACGAGGTCTTCGAAAGACAGCGGCTCCCACGCGCTGCCGGGATAGAGCAGGTACTCGTTGCCATAGAAGTCCACGGCCTCAAACTGGATCTTGCCCTCGATCTGGTGCGCATAGATACTGATCTGCTCTCCCCAGGTGCTTTCGGGGAAATGCAGGCGCACCAAAAGTGCGGAAGTGGCCTCCCCGGCAAAATAGCTTTCCGGCTGAAACTTGAAGTCGGGCATAGTCCAAAGTTAGGAAGTGCCGGGTCGATTCGCAGCAATCCTTTGTTTTTTTGGAGAGAAAGGAGCCCTTGATCCGTTTTTTGGCGGAAGTGAGACGAAGGCCTGCCCTGTTTTGGCAAAAAAGAGTTGCGGTTGGGCCTAGAGGCGAGCTTCTTTTCCTCTCTCCCAAAAGCAGGGGAGGCAGGTCTTGGCAAGTTTGACCGGCAAGCCCATTTCCTGCACTTTTTCACATTGGATAATAAGGACTTTAAGGCTATTTTTGGGCTCGTTTTCAAAACGGCCGGAATTGCTCCGGGAATATTTCTTTGCTTTCAAACCCCTGATCATGAAAAGAGATTCGCTTGTTTTCGACCTAATCGCCAAAGAAGAAGACAGACAAAAGAGAGGCATCGAGCTGATCGCTTCCGAAAACTTCACTAGCAAGCAAGTGATGGAGGCTGCAGGCAGCGTCCTGACCAACAAATACGCTGAGGGTCTCCCCGGCAAGCGCTATTACGGAGGCTGCGAGGTGGTGGACGATATCGAGCAAATCGCCATCGATCGTGCCAAGGAGCTTTTTGGCGCCACTTGGGCCAACGTGCAGCCGCACTCCGGTGCGCAGGCCAATGCCGCGGTGATGCTGGCTTGCCTGAAGGCCGGCGACCCCATCCTGGGTTTTGACCTTTCCCACGGTGGACACCTCACCCACGGGTCTCCGGTAAACTTCTCCGGTAAGCTTTACCAGCCGCATTTCTACGGCGTGGAAGAGGAGACTGGCATGATCGACTACGACAAGGTGGAAGAGAAAGCGTTGGAAGTGAAGCCCAAGATGATCATCTGCGGAGCCTCTGCCTACTCCAGAGACTGGGACTACGAAAGACTGAGAGAGATCGCCGACGAAGTAGGCGCAATCTTGTTGGCCGACATTTCCCACCCATCCGGACTGATTGCCCGAGGATTGCTGAACGATCCGCTGGAGCATTGCCATATCGTGACCACCACCACGCACAAGACCTTGAGAGGTCCAAGAGGTGGCTTGATCGTGATGAGAGAAGACTTTGACAACCCTTGGGGCTTGACCACTCCAAAAGGCGAGGTCAGAAAAATGTCCTCCCTGCTCGATATGGGCGTATTCCCAGGCACCCAAGGTGGACCTTTGGAGCACATCATCGCCGCTAAGGCAGTAGCTTTCGAAGAAGCCCTCTCCGACGAATACATGGAATATGTGCTTCAGGTGAAAAAGAATGCATCCATAATGGCAGAAGAGTTCGTAAGTCGTGGATACCAGATTATCTCTGGAGGCACTGACAACCACCTGATGCTGATCGACCTGAGAAACAAAGAGCTGACCGGAAAGCTTGCCGAAGAAACCCTCGGAAAAGTGGACATCACCATCAACAAAAACATGGTGCCTTTCGATACCAAGTCGCCTTTTGTGACTTCCGGTATGCGCGTGGGTACCGCAGCCGTCACCACCCGTGGTCTGAAGGAAGATGATATGAAAAAGATCGTCGCCCTGATCGACCGCGCCCTGACGCACCATTCCGACGAGGCTGAGCTCGCCAAGATCAAGGCCGAGGTCAACGAATGGATGGTTCAATTTCCTTTGTACTAATTACTGATTTCCCAAAGTGGCCCTAGACCAATATCAAGACGAGGAAGAAGAAGAGGGAATGTCGTTTTTGGACCATTTGGAGGCCTTGCGCTTCCACTTGCTCCGATCCATTGCGGCGATCCTGATCCTGTCCGTCATCGCCTTCCTGGCTAAAAGTATCGTATTCGGCGAGATCATTCTCGGCCCGTCCAAGGTGGACTTCTTCACTTACCGCATGCTGTGCAAGCTGGGTAACTCGATGGGGATATCCGCCCTCTGCATCGACGAGCTGCCCTTTACGATCCAGAGCCGGCAGATGACCGGGCAGTTTACCATGCACATGACCTCCAGTATCGTGGTGGGCTTCATCGCGGCTTTCCCTTACGTTTTCTGGGAAATCTGGAGATTCATCAGCCCGGGGCTGTATGACAAGGAGAAAAATGCCGCCCAAGGCGCCGTGGCATTCGTGAGCTTGCTGTTTCTTTTGGGAGCGGCGTTTGGCTACTATGTGCTGTCTCCACTGTCGATCAACTTCCTGGCAAACTACCAGCTGGATCCCTCGATCCTCAACGAGTTTGACATCACCTCCTATGTGACCACGCTGACCATGCTGGTGCTCGCCTCTGCGATCATGTTCCAGCTGCCGGTGGTCGTGTACTTTCTGTCCATGTCTGGTCTGGTGACCTCCAAGATGCTGAAGGACTACAGAAGGCACTCCGTGGTGGTGATTTTGGTACTCTCTGCCATCATCACTCCGCCGGATGTGATCAGCCAGTTGTTGATCGCAATGCCTATCTTAGTGCTGTATGAAGTGGGGATCGGCATCGCCAAGCGACTGGAAAAGAAGCGTGCGCTGAAGCGGGCCGAGGAAGAGAAAGAAGACCAAAGAAGGGCAGAATTTGAAGACTGAGACTATGGCAAAGAAAATCGCAATCGGCGGAGATCACGCCGGGTTTGAATACAAAGGCAAGCTGATCGAGAAACTCGCGGGCCTTGGCTATGAGGTAAAGGATTTCGGTCCTTTTTCCACGGCTTCCGTTGACTATCCGGACTACGTCCATCCGCTGTGCAGCGCCATCGAAGCTGGCGAGTACGAGCTGGGTATCGTGATCTGCGGCAGCGGCAACGGGGTAGCCATCACGGCAAACAAACACCAAGGCATCCGTGCGGCGCTGTGCTGGAACGAGGACTTGGCAGCGCTGGCCCGCCAGCACAACAACGCCAACGTCATCGCCCTTCCCGCCCGCTTCATCTCCTATGAGGCAGCGGAGCGACTCACCGAGATCTTCCTGACCACAGACTTTGAAGGGGGAAGACACCAAAATCGGGTCAACAAGATAGCTTGCAGCTAAAAGCTACACATCCAAAGCCTCGGAGTTTTCCGGGGCTTTTTTTTTGCTAACTGATCCCGCTGTAACCTTTTTGGGAAGTGGGGCATCCTAGGGGAATATGCTTCGCAACATGAACTTGCCCCATTCCCACAGAGCTGCCTTGCTGGTAGCGATCTTCCTGACCCTACTCTTTTCCCAAGCTGCCTTTCCCCAATCGCTGGAGAACCGACTGGATTCGCTATTGGAAGGCACCTTCACAGACGAGGGGCCGGGCGCTGTGTTTTTGGTGGCCAAAGCCGGGGAGCCAGTATACCGGAAAGCCTTCGGCATGGCCAACTTGGAACTTCAAGTCCCGATGGATACGGAGATGGTCTTTGAAATCGGCTCGATGACCAAGCAGTTTACCGCCATGGCCGTGCTGCTGCTGGAGGAGCAGGGAAAGCTCAGCCTGGATGAGTCCATCACCAAGTACATTCCCGATTATCCCGTGCAGGGCAAAACCATCACGGTCCATCACCTGCTCACGCATACCTCGGGCATCAAAAGCTTTACCAGCATGAAGTCGCTTCGGACAATCGAGCGGCAGGATCTCTCATCGAGCGAGCTGCTTGATTTTTTCAAGGACGAGCCCATGGATTTTGATCCGGGAGCGCAATTCAAATACAACAATTCTGGCTATGTGATCCTCGGCTACCTTATCGAGCAGGTTTCCGGCCAGAGCTATGCGGATTTTGTCCAGACCCATATTTTCCAAAAGCTGGGGATGCACGCGTCCCGATACGCCAGCCATTCAGAGCTCATTCCCCACCGGGCCTATGGCTATCATCAAAAGGAAGAGTATGTCAACAAAACCTTCGTCAGTACCAGTCTTCCCTATGCCTCGGGATCGCTGATGTCCACGGTCGACGACATGCTGCGGTGGAATGGGGCGCTGCACAGCGACCAGCTGATTTCGGCCGAGGGCAGGGCCAAGCTTTTTCAAAACTACGCGCTGGATACCGGGGAAAACATCGACTATGGCTACGGCTGGCATATTTCGAAAGTCGGGAAGCAGCTGAGCTACGAGCATGGAGGAAGTATCTTTGGCTTCAAGTCCATGGGGGTTTACCTTCCGGAGGCGGACATCTACGTGGTTGGGTTGAGCAACTGTGACTGCAATTCTCCCACCGCGCTTGTCCGGCTGATGGCGGAACTTGCCTTGGAATATTGAGGCTAGGCTGCATTGAACAGTCCTTTTTTCAGGGAAATAGTGGGCTGCATGGGAATAGGGCGGCATGGCTTTTCCTGACTTTTATCAGGGTTTTAGCCAATGCATAGCTAGGAATTATGCCGTAAATTTTGCGGAGCAACCCACACACCCATGAATCCAAATCCCAGTCCTGCCCCCGCCTCCAACCAAGTAATCCACTACGCTTTGCAGTTGTTGGCCTTGGCCGTTTTGTTGGTTTGGTGTTTTAATATCCTGGAGCCCTTTCTGATCCCGCTGATTTGGGCGGCGGTCTTTGCCTCCTCTTTTTTCCCCATCCATGAAAAGCTCACTGGAAAATACGGATGGAAAAACGGGCTCTCGGCGACGGCCATCACCGTGGCGGCGCTCATGGTGATGATCGTGCCGGCGGTGTTTTTTATCATCGCGGGAGCTGGGGAGCTCAAGGAGCTGTTTCAAAATGTCCGGGACCATGAGCTGGAGATTCCCTCTCCCAATGAAAAAATCAAGGATTGGCCGCTGGTGGGCGAGCGACTGTTTGATTTTTGGGCGCATGCCTCCAGCAATCTTACCCTGACCCTGCAGGAGCACTCCGAACAGCTGAAGCCTATCCTGCTGCGGCTGGTGGGCCTTTTGAGAAATACGGCCTCCGGCATTCTCCTGCTGATGCTGTCGATCATCATCAGCGGGGTGATGCTGGCTTACGAAAAGGAAGAGAGCCACTTTGCCAGACGGCTGTTTGGAAAGCTCGGCGGTCGAGAGGGCGAGCAGCTGGCCGGAGTGGCCAAGCAGACCGTCCAAAACGTGGTGAAGGGCATCCTCGGGGTAGCGGCGATCCAGACTACGCTGGTCGGCATAGGCCTGGTCGTAGCGGGAATCCCCTTTGCGGGGCTTTGGATCATTCTTTCCCTCATCCTAGCGATCATACAGATCGGTATCCTTCCCATCTCCATCGGGGTGATCATCTACATCTGGAGTACGGACGGCGGAGCCATTGCCGTCGCGCTGACCATCTGGATGCTGCTCGTGGGCCTCATCGACAATGTGCTGAAGCCGATCTTCTTGGGAAAAGGGGCCTCCGTGCCAATGCTGGTGGTCTTTCTGGGGGCAATTGGGGGCTTTCTCTACTCTGGTTTTATCGGCTTGTTTACCGGTGCAATTGTGCTGACGGTAGGATACAAGTTTGGCGCTGCCTGGCTAAACTCCACCAAGTAGAAAAGCGTCGGCCAGCCTTTTTCTTGCCGAAAGCCCATGGGCGGCCGGATCGGCTGAGCCTGCCAAAGGCTATACAAGACAAAAGCCAGGACGAACATCCTGGCTTTTGTCTTAGTTCAGTTCCTTACGTTGCTTGGAATGGGACTTGAGTTCCTCGAGTTCCTGCTTCAGTTCCTCGAGGGCCTCGCTCACGGAGCTCTTTCCCTCGCTGATGGACTTTCTGATCTCATCCTTGCTCAGGCCTTCTTTTTCCAAATCCCGGATCAGTCTTTTGATCTCCCTGTCCAGCTTTTTGTCGTTGATCTTTTCCCCGTTGATGATCAGGTCATCGCTGGTGGTAATCTCGATCTTGATGCCATCCTTCTTTTTGGTGGTCTCGATGGAGCAGCCGTCGAGCGAAAACAATAGGCCCATCAGCAGTGCGGGGAGGAGGATCTTTTTCATAGCGGAAGGTTTTTGACGTGGACAAGTTAAGACCTTGATCGGATAGTTGCCCGTTTTTTCCTGATTTAGAGGCTTACACGGCCTTTGGCTACCTGGTCTGCCAAGATGATCGCATTGTAGAGGTTGGCGATTTTTCCGGTCTTGGAGATTTCGGAAAGGGCTTTTTCATCGCCTTCTATTCCGCCCACGTTTACCTTGATCTGTGGGGCGATGCCGGACTGCATGATGATCTGCTTCACCTGTGCCGCGGAAAGCTCGGGATAGTAAGATCGGATCATCGCAGCGATACCCGCCACCGCCGGAGCCGCCATGGACGTGCCTCCCTGAAACTCGTAGCCGTCATTGGGCATGGTGGAGTAGATTTTGTCCCCTGGTGCGAAGATGTCCACGTTTTTCTTTCCATAGTTGGAAAAAGAAGCGATCATGCCGGAGTCGAAGTTTGAGGTGAGTGCCCCGATGGTGATGACATTGTCGACAAATTCCGGCACCGTGTTTAGCTTGTTGTCATTTGGGAAATTCTTGTTTTCCGGATCGTCGAGGTCCTTCCCGTCGTTGCCGGCTGCCTGCACAAAGAGCACGTCTTTGGAGGCGGCGTATTCCAAGGCCTCGTAAACCCATTCTGCGTTTGGAGAGAAAGCTTTACCAAAGCTGGCGTTGATGACCTTGGCGCCGTTGTCCACCGCATAGCGGATGGCCAGGGCGACGTCTTTGTCGTATTCATCTCCGTCAGGCACGGTGCGGACGCTCATGATAGAGACGTTTTTGGCCACCCCATCTACGCCTTTCTTGTTGCCACGGGCGGCAGCGATGATGCCTGCCACGTGTGTGCCGTGGCTTTCCTCCGGGTCACGGATATCAGGATTGCCGTTGCCGTACTTTTGGTCGCTGTAGTCATAGGGGTCGTCTCCGACAGCGGTTCGGCCGTCAAAGTTGACATTGAGGTGGTATTCCAACTGGCCTTTGTAATAAGTGATGCCGTCGTTGAGGTCTTTGAGGGCCGTGGGTATATCCTGGCCCATGCCCATGACCTGCTTCAGTAGACCCACAAACTGCTCCTGCTGCGGGGATTTTGGCTGATATTTCTCCAGATCTGCCAGGGAGTAGTATTCTTTTCCCAGCTCTTTTTGGATGTTTTCGTGGGCCATTTTCACAAACTGCTCGATCTGCTCCAGCTGGGGGAGGGTTTCCTTGGCTTCGGGGAGCTCCTCTTGCAAAGCTGCCTGGGCTTCGGTTTGAAGGGCTTCATCGCCCAGCTTCAGGCGAATGATCCGGGCCAGTTCCATCTGCTCGTGGTAGGATTCGCCGAGGAAATTGTAGCCGTGCACATCGTCCACGTAGCCGTTGCCGTCGTTGTCGATGCCATCGCCGGGAGTCTCGCCTTTGTTGACCCAGAGGACGTCTTTGATGTCCTCATGGTCCAGGTCGATGCCCGAGTCTACCACCGCGACGATCACGGGCTGGCCTTTTTTCTTTTTCAAAAGCTCCTCGTAGGCACGATCCACGCTCATGCCGGGCACGGTGTCTTTGGCCAAATCCAGATGGCCCCAGTGCATTGCCTGGGAGTCGGAGAGCTCCGAGACTCTCGGGGAAGTATTGCCGTAGGAGATCGGGGGAGCGGTAATCACAGCGGAGGAGCTGCAACCCATGACCAGCAGTCCGAGACTCAGACTTGCCAGCGAATTGAAAAGGGATTTATTCATAGAGCCAAAATAACGATCAAATTAATACAAGAAGCCATTAATCCCTGTTAAAAATGGTGAAGTGCTTCTCACCTGATCCGGACCATGGGCTCCGCTTTCAGCAGCTCGACCGTGGAAGGTCCCACGCCGGGAGCTGCCTCCAGCTCGGCGTAGCTGCCGATCTGCGTTCCTTTTTCCGATTTTTTGTCCTCCCTGTAGTCGATGATGGCTTGGGCTTTGGTCGGCCCTACCCCTTTGATCCGTTGGATAGCCCTGACGTCGGCTGTATTGAGGTTGACCATGAAGTTTAGCCTGCCGGTACCGAATCCCGGAATGGAGGTTTTTGCGTGGGGCAGAGAGGCTGGAATGTCCCAGTTGCTGGGCTGAGAGGTGGCGGTGTCCCATTTGTTGTCTTTGTACTCCAGCTCTGTCAGGGAAAAATTGAGGTTTTCCGCCACGTAGGCATCGGGGTCGGAGTAGATGCCGGCGTCCAGGTTTTTTCCATATTCCACTTCCACTTCGTATTTGACCACTTTTCCCCCGTCGAGAATGTGCTGCTTTGCGAAGCGCTCAAACTTGGCGTTCATGTCGGAGTTGGTTTGCTTCGCAATGGGGGTAAGGTTCCAGGAGACGTTGCCGGGCCCGTGGAGCTTGTGGTTGAGCAGGTGCCCCTCCACGATGTAGTCGGGATAGTTGAGCTTCAGAAGTGCGCCCAGCCCGGTGGTGTAGGTGGGTTGGCTTCCCGCCAGCCCTCCGGGGTCTAGACTCAGGGGAGAGACGACGAGGTGTTTCCCCATTTCCATGCCCGCGCCGGTGACTTTGTCCTGTCGGGTGATGGTGGTACTGGGGATGGGTGGGCCTCCGATGGCGTTGAGGATGGCCACGATCTTTTCAAACTCCTCCATGATGATCTGGCCTTTTTCCACTCCCTGTCCTTCACGGTTTGCGTCGATCTTGGACGCGGAGGTCTGCAGCTCGGCGACCTTGTCGTCGGGAATGTCTTTTCCGTTCCAAGACTTGGCGGTGATGATCTGGTTGATGGTTTTGGGATCTCCGCTGGCGATGATGAGCTTGGCTTGAGGGCTGGAGTCTTCGAAATAGGCCTCGTGTCTCTCGCCGTTGGGAAGGGTGAAAGGCTTTCTGAATCCCAGCCATCCCATCACGGTATTGACCGCGCTGCGTCCGGCATTGAGTATCGCTCCGCCCACGGCCATCGCTTTGTCGATCAGCCAGTCTATGGCGGCGTTTACTTTTTCCCTCAATCCCCCGATCATCTCAGCGATGCGCGTGCCCAGGCCCCGCAGCCCCACTTGGTTTGCCAAGAATCCGATAGCCACTGGCACGGCCCGCGCCAGGGCTGCCTCCAGGAAGTTGGCCGCATCGGCGATGCTTCCCCGGGCGATGTTGGCCACGCCAGCGACGAAGGAATTGACGATTTCCAGCATCTCGCGCAGCTTTTCTATAAAAGACTGCACCGCACGGTAGAAGGCTATGAAGCTGTTGACCACGGCCATGATGCCAGTGGGATCGAGCATGGAAAGGAGTTTCACGGTCACCTGCTGCACGATGCGGGTCATGATCCAGTTTTGCACCTGCTCCAGCACCATTGTCCAGAGGTTGCTCAGCTGCTCCTGCACATACTCCCAGATGGCGATGGGGCCCCGCTCCCACACGTCCTTGATGAAGGTCCAGATGCCGGAAAGCGTGTCGATCGCCGCACGGATCTGCGCCACCCGCTCGGGGCCGATCTTGAGGGCCAGCCTTTCCCACACGTTGTCAATGGTCAATCCAAGCACATCGAGGACGAATCCGAGTATGGATTGGAAGCTCAGATCTGCCGGAGGACTGATGCCCGCAGAGGCGAGCTCTCCAAAGAGCCAGTCCCGCAGGCCTCCCAGGAGGTGGGTGACGATGTTGTCAAAAAACTGGACAAACCCCTGCTTGACTGCCGAAAGCAGGTTTTTGAGGAAGCCGATGGGGTCGCGCTTGATGTCCTCGAAGGCCGAGCGGGCGTTGGCGATGATCTGGTTTACCGTGTCGATAGGGAAATTCATCACCACCAGCAGCACCTCCACGATGATTCGGACGATGGTGACTACGAAAGCGAAAAGCCGCTGTATGGGCTCGGCCAAGGTCTGCACTATCCTCACAAAGGCATCCAGGGGATGAAACACATCGGCGATGCTGAAGCTGTTCCAGAGGTCGAGGAACAATCCCGTGATAAAGGCCCAGGTGAAATTCAGCGTAGCCACGGCCGCGTCTATCCTTGCCACGGTCTGCTCGATGGCCCCGGTCTCCTTCATCTGCTGAAACTGCTCCTCTCCGCCGGGCAGGAGCCCCATGAAGCCCCGGATGATGTTTTCCGTGCTGCGTGGTACTTCCTCTCCGGTGAAGGGGTCTTTGCCTAGGATCACCGTCACCAGATGGAATCCCTGCTGCTCCCTGGCGTAGGCCGATAGCTGCGCCAAAAGGGCGTTTTTGATGAATTCCAAGACCTTGATCGCCACATTGGCCGCGAAGGTGAAGACTCGGGTGGTGAAGGGGGTGAAAATGGCCACTGTCCTCTGAAAGGCCGCGACGGGGTTTCTCAGGTCTTCCAGGGAGAAGGCATTCCAGGCCTCCTCAAACAAGCCACGGACTTCCGCAAAGCTGAAGTTTAGGGCCGCCAGCTCCCCATCAATCCAGTCAGCGGTCTCTTGGATGGTGCCCTCCGCCTGCATGCGCTCCAGCTCCTGCTCCTTGCCGATCAGCAGGAGGAAAGCTTCGATTTTTTCCGCCGTGGTGGAGACGACTTCCTCGCCCGTCAGTGGATCATGGCCGAGCAGCTTGGTCAGGAGCGGGTAGCCGGGAAAGGCATCCGCCAGCGCTTTCAGGGCGGTCATCAGCGCCTCCTTGATCAGCTCAAAGACCTTGTCCTTCACCCTTCCGGCAAAGGTGACCACATCCCGGTACAGCTGTCCAAAGGTCCGGTCCAATACGGCCATATTTGCGTCCCAGCCCGACAGCAGACTCACCTCATCCCAAGCCTGCTCCAGGGTGCTCTCCAAGCGTTGGGTGGAGAGATTCAGCGCGGCCATCTCCGACTCCACCCAAGTCAGTGCGGATTCGATGATGCCCAGCTCGTTGAGCTTGTTGAAGAGCAGGGTGCCAAAGACCGGAATCAGGCCGAGAAGCCCGCCGATGAGATTGGTGGCGTTGCGCTCGACGGCCTCGCCCAGGAGGGGATTGTAGCCGATGATCACGCAGAGCAGGCTGTATCCGGGGATGTAGCTGGCAAACTCCGCCAGTCCTTCGCGTATCGCCCAGGGAAGGCGCTGGACTTGGGGCTGGGCGGAGGAGATCTGCGGATCGGGGGAGCGCTTCACCCCTGCGCCCTGCTGCACGGTGTGGGTCAGCTCATGGGCCAGGAGATGCTTGCCCTCGGCGGTTTCGGGCTGGTACTTTCCCTCGTTGAAGTAGATGTCGCTGCCATGGGTGAAAGCCTGTGCGCCCAGCGCGGAGCTCATGGACGCTGCTTGGGGCCCGGTATGTACCTTCACACCCGAAAAGTCCGCTCCTATCCGATGTCCCATGTCCTGCTGCACGGGAGGAGGCAAAGCCGTCCCCGAGCCGCTGCTCTGCTGGATTTGGGTGGAAAGCTGGGGGGATACGGCTCCTCCATTTTCCCCAAACAGCTGAAGTGAACCCCCTGTTTCGGTGCTGAGCTGTACTTCCTCCTCTTCCTCGCTCCGCTGCAGCCTTGGGTTTGGCTCCGCAAAAAGCTGTACTTCGGAGGCTTCTTCATCCACGCTGAGCTGGAGTTGTTCTTCTTCCTCCTCGCTCCTTTGGATCATGGAAATCCCCTCCGACAGGGGGTGCATCTGGATTTCCTCCTCTTCTGCGGGCAGCATTTGTAGCCCTCCGGCACTCGCCTGCATCAGGGGCACCGCCGGGGCTGGGGACATCATCACCCGGTCGGCGACAGACTCGGCTTCTTTTTCGTATTTGTCGTTTGGCTTGCCGACTTTGAGCGCAGGCTGGACCACAGCTGTCCCTGGCCGGGGCATCCGGGCTTTGGGCGGGGCGATCTTTTCTGCTGCGGCTCCCATACTTCGGTCTAGGCTTTGATCGGACTCATGACTTCACCAGGCTCCAGGGTCTTCATGCCGTGGCGTTCCTGTTCCACAGGGCTCATTTTTTCCTCCTTTTTCTTCGAATCGGCGGCTTTCTCCTTGTCCACCACCACTACGACGGGTTCGGTTTCTTCCTCCTGTTCGGGCTTTTTTCTGACTTTCTTCTTCATGGCTGCGCTGTTAGATGGTTCTGCCTACTTTCTGGTACTCCCGTCGGATTCCCTCCCGGATATCTTCGAGCCGGATGACCTTGTCCTCATTTTCCAAAGCCATCAGCAGGCTGTGCTGGATCACGTTGACGATGCCGCCCCCGCTGAGCTCGTGGGAGGCAGCGATGGTTGGCAGGTCTATTTTGGGTTCGAGCTTGGCCTGTTCCGGAAAACCCTTCTCCCAGAGAATCAGGCGCTCTTCTGACTGGGGCATGGGGAAAAAGATGCTCGCCTGGAATCGGCGCATAAAGGCATCGTCCAAGTTGTTTTTCAAATTGGTGGCGAGGATCACCAGGCCGTCGTAGTCCTCGATGCGCTGGAGCAGGTAGGAGACCTCCTGGTTGGCGTAGCGGTCGTGGGCGTCGCTCACGGAAGTCCGCTTCCCAAATAGTGCGTCCGCTTCGTCAAAAAACAGAATCCAGCCCTGACGCTCCGCCCGGTCAAAGACCTTGGAGAGGTTTTTTTCCGTCTCGCCGATGTACTTGGACACCAGTCTGGACAGGTCTATGCGGTACACGTCCACGCCCATTTTTTTTCCGAGGAGGGCGGCGGTCAGGGTCTTGCCGGTTCCTGGAGGGCCAAAAAACAAGGCCTTGTAGCCGGGCTTCAGGATTCGGGACATCTTCCATTCTTTCATCAGAAAGTCCTTGTGCTTCAGCCAGACCTCCAGCTCCCGCAGCTGCATCCATGTTTCCTCGGGCAGCACCAGGTCCTCCCAGCTCAGGGGAGTCTGGAGGCGCTGTGCGGGAAATTCGGAGTTGAAGGCGGGTTTTTGGACTTTGCCCGTGGTGATCTGGTCCAGGACTTCCCGTGAGATGGTCAGCGTACCGTTGAGGAAAGACTCTTCCGGCTCTACTTCGCCCAGCCTGAGTAGGTTTTCGCGAAACAAGACCCCCGTGGAGTCGAGGAGGTTCTGGTACTGGAAGCGCTTTTTCAGGTCGTTTCCGGCAAGTATGAAGAGCACGGTTTCGCCTGTGGGGATGAAGCCGTTGTGGCTTTTCCCCTTTCTCCCCCCAAACTCGGTGTAAATCTGCTGGGTGAGCTGGTTGCGGCTCATGAACATGTCCAGCAGCTGGGGTCGGATGTGGGGCACCGCGGCCAAGATGAGCAGGAAGCGCTCTTCCGGCCCGAGGCGCAGTTTTCGCACCAAGTCCGAATAGGCGGAATCCAGGCCTTGGAGCTCGGGTGCGGGGATTTGGAGCAGGTCGGAGGGGCCTGATGCCGGATTGCCGTTGAGTGCGGAGCGGGCCTTGAGGATCTGCTGCAGCCAGTCCAGCTCGAGCTGTATGGTTTGGGCGTTATCGTGTGCTTTGCTTACCATTCTACAAAAAGGGTTTCGTTCATCCAGGGAAGTTTGATGATGCTGAGGGTCCAGGGCAGGCGATTGAGCAGGATGTCGATCGAGGTCCTGGGAATGTGGAGCAGGTAGCCTTTGTCAGTTTGCCTTAGACTTCCCTCTCTGGGGAAAAAGCCCTGGGCCATCGCTTGCCCCGAGGTGCACTTCAGGACGGTCCATTGCGCGGCCATCGCGTCGAGCAGGTTGGGGATTTCCTCTTTTTCCAGAGCCGAGGCAGCAAAGGCCACCGGGATGGCTTCCTCGGGAGCTATGCCGCAGAGGATCTTGTTGAGCAAAAGGTCCGACTCTTCGTACTCGTGGCTTTCGTCCAGCAGTGCCTGGATCAGCAGGGCGGCCCGATGCTGGGCTGCGGTGGAGACAAAAGCGGTTTTGTCCACCAGCCCGAGCCCGCGGAAAAAATAGGGCAAAAAAGGCGCGGTCAACACCAAGCCGGCATTGGCGATCAGGACGGTTTCGTCTTTGTCCAGGCCAGGCGGTGTCTTTTTTCTGTCCTGGACCTGGGCTTGCCGGTCGGATTTCGCCGTCCCTTTTGCTGGACTTTTTTCGACCGGCTGTTGGAGGATTTGGCTGGGCAAGCGTCGATGCCCGGCTTTGGGTTTCTCTGGGTCGCCTTCGAAATTGGCGCGCACAAAACTGCTTTGAAGCCATTTTTCCCTCAATTCCTCCAATGCTCCCGACCGCTTTAGTCCTTTGATTTTCTCCTCGGGAAAAAGCCCGAGCAAGGGCATGAATATCCTTTCGTCGCTGATCTTGGCTTTTTGCGCAGCAAAGAAAACAGCCCTCAGCTCCAGCCCCACAGCCGATAGCCCAGCCGCTTCTTTTGCGAAAAAGACCTCGACCAGGACAGGCGCAAGCCTTTTCTCCAGCTCTGGAGAGGAGAAAAAAGACGGCACCCATACTTTTTTCAGACTGAAGTCCAGTTGCTCCCAAGCCTTTGCGCCTTTCGGAGAGACCCACTTAGCCAATTCCAGGAGCTGGGAATAGTCGAGGTGATGGACTAGTCTTTGGACCGCCTGTGGCGAAAGCGGCTGCTCGGACAGCCAGGCCTGAAGTGCTGGGTTTTTCTCCTCCCAAAAGAGGGTTTTGAGCAGGCGACGGATTCCGGTTTTTGCAGTGGCTGACGACCACCAGGCTGCGCGTCCTTTTTCCAGCAAAAAGATCAGCTGCTCCAGCTCCGGGCTGGGTTTTGGTCTGGCTGTCACATTCGTTTTCTGTGGGCCAGTGACGGGTTTTGGACGGGGATGTAGCAGTTCTGGGCTTTGGCGCAAAATCTGGGTTTTGAGCATTTCGCGGAGCTTTCTCCGGAGACTATCCGGATCGGGCTTGCCGGCGATGTGGCCCAGGTCTATCTCCAACCTTTCCAGACGGATGGTTTTCCCGGGGATCTCCACCTCGTCCAGCACGCTGGCGATCACCGGCAGCAGCTCCCGCTGATACCAGGATCCCCACTGATCCATGTCGGCTTTGGCCTGCCGCTCGTCGCCGTAGCGCAGGTCGAGAGTTTGGCTATGGATCAGGTGTCGTCCCATTATTTACCTCCGATCAGTTTCACCAGCGCCGCTTTGGTGGTATTGCTGCGATACTTCAGGTCCCGCTCGTCGGCGATGGTTTTGAGCGTGTCGTTTTTCAGCATACCCAGCTCTTCGGTATCGAGCACCACCTCCTGCTTGTCGTTTTCGACCAGTTTGATCAGTTCATTTCTGTCCTTGGTGGGATTCTCCGCGGCAAGCAAGCCTCGGAAGGAGGCTACGCGGATGAGATCGTCGTCCGCAAGTGTGTTGATGCCGATGGTGAGTCCTGGGACCACCACCTCGCCGAGGGTCTGCGGAGTCATGACTACCGTGATGACGGTTTCATTGCAGATCGCACGGGAAGTTCGGATGAATCGCGGCGCCTCAAAGATCAGGGTCTGTCCCGGATTGGGGAATTCGACGGAGAAATTGCCTTTGTCGTCCGTCGTAGTGGTGATGTTGGTGCCCTCAACGGAGATTTTCGCCCCGGTGATCGATCCTCCCGTAGGCCCCATCAGCGTACCCACTACCTTGGTGGAGGTGCATTGGGGTGGAGGCGGATTTTGCGCGCCGCAGTTTTCGGCCTGGTAGTCCAAGATGGCCTGGCCCAGTGCGTCATAGTCCATACCGTCTTGGAGTAGCCCCAGGCAAGTTACAAGCTGGGTTCTTTCATCTTCTCCTTCCAGGATGCTGAATTCGATCTCCTCCGGCGTAAAGCCTTTGGTTTCCTGAAGACTGTTGAGGAGGGATTGCACGGCCTGTTCCAGGCTGTTTTCCTGGGGAAGATCTCGGGCGGAGAGCGCCGCACGCACGAATTTTTCACCCCAACAGGTCAGAATTTCCACGGTGTAGCAGCCGGTATGCTTAGGCCCTTTCACCCAGATCGTGACCCTGCCTACATCGGAGAGGCCGCTCTCCTCGTCCAGCAGCTGGTAGGAGAAGGCATCGTCACCGGTGAAGTCCTTCGGAGGTTCGTACAGGAATGCGGGGCTTTCCCCATCCTGCTTGACGGTGCCGCCCTTTTCGCTGCCGTCCTGTATGGGTTTGACGGTGTATTTTCTGTCCACGGCCAGGCGGTCGTTGACCATGATTTCGATGCGGATGCCCTTGTTTTGCAGGGTGATCGCAAAGTCAGGCCGCGCAAAGGGTGGCAGCAGTCCCCAGTCCTCTCCTTCGCAGGCATCCAGACAAAGACAGTCACAGGCCGCGCCCGGCAGGCTGAAGTCGCCGATGACCTTGCCCGAACTCTGCATGTACAGCAGGATAAAGGTGCCCCCTTTGTACACGCCGGCTTCGTGGGTCAGGCCTGGATTTTGGATGAGGTACTCCGAAAACTTCCTGGAATTGTGCAGCTTGGCCTTGCGCTGCAGGTAGCTGAGGTAGAGGCGCTGGATCTTGGTGAAATAGAAAAGGTCGAGGATGCGGTAGACCAAAGGAGAGACCCTAGCCATCAGTCCGTTGTACAGCTCCAGCCGCATATCCTGTTCTTTTTCGTCGATGTCGATCTGGTCCAGGAGCTTCATTTGGATCAGTAGGAAGTCGAGGAGCGTCTGTAGGATCTTTTTGTAAGACTCCTGAAACTTGTCCCAGTCCAGATCCTCCATGCACTCCGCTAGGGCCTCCACCCAGTTTTCGAAGAGCTCAAATGCCTTGAGCACCTGTTTTTCGGCATCGTCGTCGAAGAGCTCTTCTTCGCTGCCATGCTCTTCGTTGAACTTTCGAAGGAAATCCAGGATCTCCCGAAGGTCACGGATCAGGCCGACGAGCAGCAGGCGATGGTGCATGTATTCCTCTTGCAGGTCGTTCCAGCCGCAGTTTTTGTCCTCGGCTACCCCAGCTGCATCCAGGTGAAGCGCTTCCAGGTGGACGGGGAGGTTGAAGTCGCTGATGAGCTTCAGGATGGCATCCTTTGCTTTTGCGATATCCTGATCCAGATGCCCCTCTATCCTCAAAAACGGGTAGGCCTCCCAGTCGTAGGAAAGCGGGGACTGCAGAAAGTCCGGATTGGCGACCGGGGTATCGGGCTGGTTGTCGTAGCCCAGCACGCTTCCCCGAGCCGAGGACCAAAGCTGCTGCTGCTCGGGATCGGCCCAGTTTTTTTCCAGGGAAAACCAGTTGCCCAGGCCGCCTTTGGACTTGATGCTGTAGTAGTAAGGCAGGCTGCGCTGCCCGAGCCGGCCGTATTTTTCCTTGCTGGGGGTGATTTTGATAGGGAATTGATCCGGCTTGGGGTTTCTCAGAAGGTCCAGCTCAAAGGTCTCGATCATCAGTACCAGCCTGCGGTAGCGCTGGGCGAGCGTCTCCTTCTGGAGCCTTTGCCCGTTGAAGATCGGCGGCTGGATCAAGCCATGGCGGTATTTGTAAAATTCCTCAGCCGACTCGCTGGAAGGCATCGCTTTTCCCAAAAGCAAATGGAGCGGAAAAAGCGAGGGGTCGGTCGGGCAGGAGTACCAGAGCGCGAGGCCGCTTTCGAGAAACTCCTCCCAGGCCAGGTTAAGCTCCTTGAAGAAGTCGTAGAGGTACTGCGCGCCCCTCACCGTGGCGGGGGCATCGCTCAGGCTTTGGTTGATCTGGGTGATTTTGGCAGTCAGGGCGGCCTGGTCAAAGGGATTTTTGAACTCAAAGCTTTTGGCCAAAAGCGGCTCGAAAGTGTTGTAGCCCGCTTTTAGGTTTTCCCAGAAAGACGCATCGACCGTCGCTTGGATGGTTTTTTGGTAGTGGTTGATGAATGCCCCGATTTGGTTGGACTCGGGGGCTGCGGGTTTGAACAGGGGCTTTCTGAGGGCGAAATGCTTCAGGTCGGGAGCGCTGGGAAAAGGGTTGGGGACGTTGGACGAGCGGGTGAGGATCAGGTCGAGGTCAGCCTTGCCCACCAGCAGCCTTCGCAGGGAAAAGATCCGGTCTTTGCCCTTGTCGTCGCAGGCATTGCCCAGGCAGGACTTCAGATCCCGGTCAAAGATCTCGATGAAAAGCAGGACGAATTTTTCGTTGAGGAAGCTGGCCGGATCGTTCAGTTTCTTGACGTCTGCATCATCCTCGGGCTTTTCGGAGAGCATCTCCCAGAGCGTGGCATCCTGCTCGGGAAATCCGAATGGCTTGTAGCTCACACCCACCGGCAGGCTGTAGGGGCGGTAGTGGGTGGCATTGAAGTCTGTGCCGATCTGGATCAAAAAGCCCTCAGAGGTGATGCCGAGGCCCTTGGTGACTTTCAGCCCGGCGGTCAGGGGCTGGATCTGCAGGCCACAGACTATCCCGATGCCGATCAGCTTGGATCGGGTGAGCCGGTTTTGCTGATCCAGATAGGCGCCCAGCTGGTTGAGCTGGTCACTGGTGAGGACCTGGCTGCCTTCGAAGAGTGGATAGGATGGAATGATCTGGCTCATAGGACTGTGGGTTTAAAATTCTCCCAATGACGAAAAATTGAGGATGATGGCATTGGCCAGGCTGTCGTCCTCGGCGCAGTCGTGCAGGGAGCCGGAGGGATAGACGTTGCGGACTTTTTCCAAAACCTCGATCAGCTGGGAAAGTGCTGTAGATAGTTTTTTTGGATGCTGTGGGTTTGTGAGCGATTCGAGCAGCCAGGACTTCCAGGCGCGCTCCAGCTCCTCCATGTGCTCGGGGCTGATCCAGCAGATCGTCAGAAAGACCTGCGAAGGAGCCTCGGTTTTTAGCTTGTTTTCCAGGAATTTGCGGAAATCCCGGTTGATAAACCTGCCCGGCCAAAACGGCAGCAAGACGTGCGCGATGCTGGTATAGGGATCGTCCAGCGTGCATTGGCACTCCTCCTGGAAGTGCGGATCGAGTAGCCGGTCTTCGAGCAGCTCGGTGACTGGCACACCTGATTCATCCGCAAATTTGAATTTTCCGCTGTGCCTCGGCCGCAGCAGAATGTGCTCCAGCAGGTGGCTGCCTTCGTGGCTGAAAAAGGCCTGCAAGACGAAGGCTTGCATCTTTTCCATGGCTTTGACTTCCTCGCCCCCCGCGATCAGAAACTCGCTCCCGCTGACGGAAAGTACCTCAAAGCTGCGCGAAAGCAGGATCTCCCCGCCGATCAGGTCTTCCCTCGGCCGGGTTTGGGTGGTGATGACGGTGTCTCCATCTACCAGTTCCAGTTTGAAAATCGGGTAGGAAACGAGAAAATCTTCCCCGTTCAGCACCGTGCTGACCGTGATTTCCGAGGCTTTGGAAAGGACAGCCAAGTGGTCGTCGGCGACGGTCAGCTGATGGCTGTCCGCATCGAGGTCGAGGATCTCCAAGGACTGCTCGAAGTGGATCAGGTCTCCTTTGGTGGGATTTTGGTCGGCGGTAAGCTTGATCTTGGAGCCTTGGGCTACCGAGGTAGCCAAAGTAAGGGGCAGCGGGGCAAAGCCGCTTTGCGCCAGCCAGCAGTCGCCCCAGGTGCCGTCCAGCAGCTGGGCGGCAAGCGCTGCGTTGAAGTTGGTTTCCACGCTTTTTGCCAACAGTCCCCCGCGGATCGGGTCAATCACCGAAAACTGATAAGGCGTCTCCGTGTCCGGATCGGCTTGGTATCCGCTGGCTCGGGACGCCGCGGCGATCATTTCCCAGATATGTTCTTTGATCCGCGCTTCGGCCAAGTCCAAAAGCTCTGCCTCGGAAACGGCATCGGGTACTTCCTGCTCGATTTTGCCGGACAAAATTGGGCTGCCAAGGCCGAAGGGAGCGTCAAAGAACTCAAACTCGATTTCGTATTTCGGAGGCGCGGGAGCCATCGCGGTAGAGATGCTGTATTCGTACCAGTCGCCCAAGCCCAGGCTGAGGTTTTTGCGGTTGGCGCGGGGGTTGTCGAGGAATTCCTGTCGGAAAATCCCTTGGATCTCCTCCAAGGCAAGTGCAGCGTCGCCACCCGCTGCCAGGGAGGCGAAGTCTTTTTTGACGCTTTCCCCGAGGATTTCTTCTTCGAAGACCAGCTCCAACACCAGGCTTCCGGGCGAGCCCGAAATGCCCCAATTGCTGGGGTCTGAGGCGATCAGCAGGATTTTTTCCAAAGCCAATTTTGCCGCTTCCAGACTTGCAAATGCCTCGAAAATCTCAAACAGGGGCTGATCTGCGCTGTCCAGCACCGTGATCGCCCAGCTTCCCCCGCTCTCGGCAAACTCAAACCGCGGGCGGAAAACCAGCCAATCGGCTTCCTTGTGCCGAATGCCGTACAGGCCAGCCACCCGGTTTTCCAGACCGGAGAGATTGTCGATATGGTAAAATCCATTCGCGATCGCGTAGTCAAAACCCTGTCCCCGCTCGGCACTCAGCTGGGGATAGCGGTTCAGGAATTGGAGCTTGTCCTCGATGAGGCGCTCCTTGCCTTTGTCCGGGCTGATGCGGACGGTCAGCAGGGCGTAGTCCGTCAGCTGCTCGGCAAATCGCGCGAGGAGATGGTTTAGGAATTGGTTTCTCCGCTCGAGGTAGACTTCCTTGGGCTCTGCCAGGGAATCGAGGATTTCCTGCAAGCCCACCAGGTCTTTCCAGATGTCCGATGCGTCAGGCACGAGGGTTTCGAGGTTTTGGGAGAAAAAGGTCTGGGTGATCTTCGGGTTGCCAAAGGCGTCTTTTTCCAAGGAAATGGAGAAAAGGTCTCGCACGTGGGAGAGCTGGTTGAGGTAGTTGCCCAAAAACTGCTCAAAGACGAGCAGGTAGGCCTTCAGCTGCTTCACCTGGTAGGCCTCGGGACGGCTTTCTCCCCTCGGCAGCATGCCCTCTTCCCCCACTCCATACACCAGCGGGAAGTCGTTTTGGATAGAATAGTAGTCGCCCGAGTCCGTAAACTCCCCGGTGATCTCGTCAAAATCCAGCTGGGGATATCGGATTTTTTGGGGACGCTTAGCCTCTTGGATCTCTTCCAGCAAGTCCTCCACTTCCTCCCGGTCGGCTTTGAAGGGCAGCCCCTCCTTGTAGTAGATGAGCTTGCTCCGCTCGGAGTTCAGGCGGGGCACGTAGTTTTGCGCAAAGGCCAAGTCCAGGCACCAGCGAACGCTTTTAGAAGGGATTTTTCCCTCTGGGTCGTCTTGGGGCAGGTTGGCGATTTGGATGCTTTTCACAGCCAAAACGCCCTCGATGTCCATGATCAGGTGGATCAGGTCGGAGACATGGAGCTTGGCCTTGCGGTCGGCCTTGGCCAGCTCGGACTCGTCGATGAAGCCATGCTTCAGCAGGGGCCCTTCGAAGATCTCCTCGGTGGGCAGGCATTGCTCCGCATCCCAATCGCCGAAATATATCCGGTCATCCTCCCGGATCAGGGGGCTGGTGAAATTGGGCGAGACGAGGATCTCCGCCAGGCCGGGTTCCTTGGGGGCGACCTTGATTTCCAGGATTTCGTAGGTGCCGGCGTTGTTGCCGGAGCCGATGATGCTCAGGGTAGAGCCAGCCTTCGGAAAGGCGTCTGGGGCCAGCTCCATCCAGATTTTGGCCGGGTTTTGCTGGATGCGCGTCATGGGTAGGGTGCCGGACTTGCAGCGGTGGAGCATCTCGTCCAGGGAGTAAAAGTTGACTTGGGGGGAGAGAAAATCCCCAATGGCAGATAAGATGCGCGCCTCGGTCAGCTCCACGTCAGCTTCCTGGCTGAGCTCGATGTCGGCGCAGACCAAGATCTCCTCCACCCGCAGCGCGTGAAACTCCACAAAGTCCTCGCAGAGGTTGCGGTTGGCATGGAGGGTTCGCTTGACCTCCGCCAGGATCTCGGCGACTTTGGAGATCTTGACTAGGTAAAAGGACAGGATGCCGTCAGGGTCGTTGAAGACAAAGTCGTTGACCAGGGTGTTCAGCTCGGCGATTCCTTCGATTTCCTCCAGTCCGCTGGGGGTGAGCTCTGTGCCGCTTAGCTCGATGTAGTTGCTGGGCGAAAGCTCAAACGTCAGCTCGAAGCCAGAGGGCATGTTTTGAAACTGGATGGAAATGCCCTGAATAGCTTTTCGGATGGCGCTTTTGTCCTCCCAGTCAATGGCCTCGTCCCATCTGGGGAACTCCACCTGTACGTCCACCACCACGCCAGCCAGATCGGGATGCTCATCGATGGAGATTTCCATGCTGAGCTTGTTTTCGTTGAGATCGCCCAGCTCCTCGGTCGTGTCAAACTCCAGCAGCACGTCGTACAGGATGCCCAGCTGCAGTGCTTTTTCGGTTTTTGGAAAAGGCAGATAGGCCAGTTTATTGGCCTTTCTGTCTGGGAAAATGGCGATCTCGTTGCTTTCCCGCAGGGTGAGCCAGGCATTTTTCACCCCTGCAAAATCGGCGATGCCGCCCTCCTCGACCACTTCCACGTCCATCAGCAGTTTGCGATAGTCTTCCAGGGTGAGCGCCTTGCCGGGAAGGATTTGCGAAGCCTTGAAAAACTGCCCCGCCAGCGAACCTGTATCCAGGGCCAAGAGGTCTTGGATGGGTTTGTTGGCGCGATAGCTCAGGTCGGTGATCGCATAGCAAAGCACCTCCAGGATGGTGATGCCAGGGTCGTGCGCGTTGTAGTCCGTCCAGATTTTGCCGGAGATCCGCTGGATGTAGGCGATGGCCTCTTTGCGGAGCAGCTCAAAATCCATGGCGGGACGCTCTGGTTTTGCTTTCGATATGGTGATGGTGTCCTGCATGTCTTAGGTTTCAAAAGCTTCATCCATGTCCGAACTTTCCGTGGAGGCGATGGAGATGATCGCAGGGACTTCGTTGTCGGCACATTCACAGTCCTCCGTCTCCAAAATCGTGATCAGGTGATCCCCATAGCTGTCCACTGTGCCGACCGAGCCCAGCAGCGATACGCCCGTGCTTCCCTTGGCTTCCTCCACGCGGCTGCGGGAGAGGATCTCCCCATCCACCGGATTTTTGATGAGGTGATAGAGTTCAAAACAGGTCACGTAGTCCACGTAGGGCAGCTTTTCGACGAAGTGGAGGACTACGGAGCTGTGGATTTCCCCGGTAAAGGTGAAGGCCTCCGGGCTCTGGAATGCCCAGGGGGAAAGGAAAGCCTTGAGGTCGTCTTCCAGTTTTTTTGCAAAAAGGGAGCGATCCACGCCAGCCAGGAAGCGCACGTTGGTTTTGACCTGAAGCTCCTCATAGACCGGATTGACCACGTGGAGAAAGACGCCGGCGGAAGTGATGTCGGCAAGAAATGCCTTCACTTGGGCGATCAGTGCGACGCTGGCCTTGGGGCGAAGCGGGTCAATGGCATTCTTGTTTTGCACGTTGGCGACCAGCACCACGGTGACGTGGCGGGGTGCCAAAGCCCGGTAATTTTCCAGGTTGCCGTCAAACTCGGTGTGGTTTTGGACTTTGACCTGGTAGATCTCGGGAAACTGTCCCAGCACCAGATGCTCATAGTCCCAGCGGGTGACCGCCCGCTGCTTGTGGCGTAGTCGCTCGGATATCCGGGTGTAAAAGTCCTCGGAAGCCTCTGCCGTTTTTCCCCCAAAGGAGGCAAAGGGCTGGTCGATCTTGCTGACCTGGGCCTGGGAAATCTTCAGCTTGGCGATGGTCTTGGCGGGAAGTGCGGCGGCCAGGCGATTGGGGTCGTTGTCCTGGTCGTCAAAGGTCACCCGGATCGCCTGCGCGATGATCTGGGTGAAATCCGGAATCGCATCGCTGTTTTCGGCGACCGTGGCCATGAGCCAGGTCAGCCCATCGTCCAGCAGGGTATGGGCGTTGTTTGCCGCCCTCGGCATAGTAAATCCCACCAAGCCGGTTTGGATCAGGCCATTGGTTTCGTCCAGGACCAGATCCAGCTTGTCAAAGGTTTTCCAGTCGTTTCCGGCGAGATACTTCCAGACCACCGTAGGCACGACCTTGTCCGGATTTGCGCTGCCGTCCAAGACATGGATCAGCAGTTGCAGGGACTGTCCGGGGAGGTGGTTTTTCAGGCCGATCAGGAGATGGCCTTCGTCCGGATAGTCGGGCAGGAGTAGGCTGGGGTTGGTTTCTTTTTTTGCCTCGCCAAAAGCCCCGATGTGGAAAAACGAGTTCCACTTGCTCTGGCCGGGGACAAAGGAATCGCTGGCCTCGTAGTCGAGCTTGACGCTTTTTACCTCCGGAAGATAGGGCTCATTGGGCAGCGTGACCGAGTTGGGATCGGTCGCTGTGGCTTTCAGGATGGCTTTGTCCGCAAAAAGTTTGGGGAAACCGGTATGCCCGAAATCGGTGCCGGCGAGGGAAAGCTTCAGAAAACCCCGCTTGGAAGCCGGTGTCCAGGAGATGAAGTCACCCAGCTCGGGTTCCGGCTGGATCGTATCCAGCTCACCGCTTTCCAAAGTGTAGCTCTGGAGCGTGGTCGGTGTGCCGGAGGTGTTGAAGAGGGAAAGGGTCTTTTTGGCATCCCCCCAAGTACGGTCGTCGAGGAAGTAGGCCTTGGCCTGAAAGGTGGCATTGGATCGGGCTGGAGTGTAGCCGCTGTAGTGGCTGGAAAAATCGACTGTGGGAAGCCCATGCCATTCCAAATGGATCTTCAGGCTTTCCAGGCCTTTGCTGAAAACCTCCCGGTTGCCGACATAGAAATTGGATCCCAGCACCGGCCTAAAGCCGAAAGGATGGATGTTTTTGCCTACGGGCAGGGTGCTTTGGTCATTTTGCAAAACCAGGTTCTCCACCCCCTCCACATCCACGTGGATTTTGACCGAGCTGAGCTCCATCCCCTGCAAGACGGGGTAGGCGTAGCTCTGGACTGTATCCGCCAGCTCCACCTTGATGAGCGGCTGGTCGGTGAGGAATTTTTGCAAAAGGACTTCCCCGTCATAGCCTATCACCGCATCCTGGTCGGGGATGAGGTGGCAGTGGAGGATCAGCTCGACACCTGCCGCGCCGAGGTCTTTTAACTCATGTTTTTGGGTTTGGAAACTGAAAATCAGGTCTGCGATCTTGTCCGGCCCCATGCCTCTCACGGCATCGACTTGGGCCAGGGAAGTGAATTTTTTGCCCGGTAGGATGGCATCCCGTGCCGCCAGGATGTTTTTGGCGGTGACCTCGCCGATGTCATAGCCCCGAAATGGGCGGTGAACGCCCAGCTCGGGGTTGTCAAAAACCGGCCCGGCCTGGGGCTCCACCCCCGCGATGTCCTGCCAGGTTTTGGCGTCGTTGAGAAAGGTGAGCACCTGATCCAGCACTTCTTCCTCCGAGTTGGGAAATCCCACGGCGGCTTCGATCCACTCTTTTTCCCCACTCAGCAGAAAGCGAAAGGTAGCGTTCAGGTGGAGGGATTTGAGCTTTTCCAAAAGGCCTGCCTGGGGCTTGAGCAGCAGCGTAAGGGTGATTTTGCGGAGCCCCTCGCCCAGAGCCAAAGCAGGAGAGCCAATCGCAAAGCCCAGTACCGCGGCGCTGCGGTCGGCCTCGGGAAAGAGTGTCTTTGGCGTGCCAAAGGGCTTCCAGCGTCCGTCCGGGTGGAGGATTTCAGCGCCCTTTCCATCGGCCGAGTTGGCGACGGGAGAAGCGTAAAACCTTCCATTGGCATCCCGGTAGAGGGACTTGAGCGCGGCCACTTCGGCTTTGTTGAAGGCTTGGTCAGCCCCGTTTTTGAAGATCACTTCCTTGCCCAGGTCGTCTTTTCCGGCTTTGAAGCCCGAGTTTTTTGGCAGGAGATGCTCGCCTACATGCTTGGCGAGCTGGAGGATGAGATAGGCCTGGTCGGCTTCCGCAGGCTTTTCCTTCAGCCTCAGGATATCCCGGTAGAAAAAGTCCAGATGCTTTTTGGTCAGGCCGTTCAGGTCGTCTTGGGCGAGGAGGAAGTTTTGTAGGAAAGCGAGAAAAAGCGCGTAGTGGGGATCGGTACGCTGGTCGGCGGCGATTTCTTTCTCAAAAAAAGCAGCCCAATCCCCGTCCCAGGTATCGGCAGAACTTCGGAATCTGAGCTGGGCGGCGATCCCCTTGGCATAGGCCTTCAGCTCCTCCAGCTGCCGGCCATCCACTGCCACATAGTCGGGCAGCAGACTTTCCAGTAGTCTGTTGGCGCGGTTGGTGCCGCTTCCGGGAACTTGGGTGCTATGGCAGCTGTCGGTGCTCATTTGGATACGTCAGTGGCTTCGATGAAGAGGTAGGGATAGACGAGATTTTGGCGGTTGTTGGTGGAGATGATAAAATAGCTGATGAGCACCTCGACCCTGCCCTCCTGGAAGTCCGGCCTCATGTCTATTTCCTCCACTTTTACCCTGGGCTCGTGGAAGAGGATGGCCCGCTTGATCCGGTTGGTGATCATGGTGGCAGTGGTCACGTTGAGTGCTTCGAAAAGCAAATCCTCCATGTTGGCGCCGTAGTCCGGACGAAGCACCCGCTCACCGATGGTGGTATTGAGCAGGATGATCAGGCTCTGGCGGATGTCCTCCTCGTTTTCCACGAGGTTGACCTGGCTTGCTTCCGGAAGGAAAGTCACCGGAAAAGCCCATCCACGTCCCAGAAAGGTATTTTTCTCAGCCATTATGTTCAGGGTTTGCGTTCATGATCAGTTGATTTGGACTATGGAACCTTTGACCGTGGTGCTGCCAGAGGAGGTGAATTCCGCCCCGGCGCTGCCGTCCGCAGTCAGCTGGGCGGAGGCTTTGGCCTCGACGTTGGTCCCTTCGATCTTGACATCCCCGGAGGCCTTGAGGATGATGTCTTTGGCGGATTCCAAGGTGATCCCGTCCGAGTTGAGGGTGGCTTTGTTGCCGTTTTCGTCCTCCAGGAGTATGCTTCCCTCGTCGTCGCTGAGGACGATTTTGTTTCCGTTTGGCGTCTCGATGGAGATGGACTTTTTGTCGTCGTCAAAGACCAGTTTGAGCTGGGTTTTGGTGACGATTCCCTTCTGGAAATTGTCCTCGTCCTGGGCAAACGGCGCGGGCTTTGCGGAGCTGTAGAGCTTGCCGAGGATGACCGGGTCTCTGGGGTTTTCATTGATATAGCCGACGATGACTTCGTCTCCCACCTCCGGAAGGAAGAAAATACCCCGGGCGGCCTCACCCTCCCCGGCATCCGGAGAGGCCATTCTCGCCCAAGTGCCCTCCGATCCCGGATCGATCACCGGAATATAGATCCTCACCCGATGCTCGCCCAGCGGGTCGTCCAGGCTCGTGACGACTCCCACGTGGAGACCCCGGATGGCAGGAAGGAGGCCAGCCGCGGGCACATCCAGAAAGTCATCGTAGAGACTGGAAATGAAGCGTGAGTCCAGCCCCAGTCCCAAATGCGTAAACCACTTGCTGTTGGGCGAGATCTCGTGGTACACCGAGGAGACAAAGGCTTTTCCATTGAACCTGTCCCCAAAACCCAGCAGGGAGACCATGTCTCCGGGCTTGATGGCGGGGTCGCCGAGGATCTTGACTTGGCCCTGTATCTTGGAGAGGCGGCTGCGCATCAGCTTGGCATCGGCCCAAGCCTGGAGCTCCTGATCGTCCAGCCCCCCGCTATGCTGCAGTCGGTAGTCGCTGAGCCCGATCACGTCAGCGAGCTCGGAGCCGCTCAGGTTGCTCTGGAAGTCCATGCCGGGATCGCTGGCCTCGACTTCTTTGAGCTCTTGGTTGGCCAAGTCCCAGCTGGTGCTTTTGCTGGCGGAGTACTGGGTGCGGGCGTCCATCTCTGCCTGGAATTCGACCACGTTGGTGCCGCATTGCAGTTCGGCCTTGGCTTCGGCACTGGTCGCTGGCTTGAGAATGCTCACTTTTCCATCCTCCACGAGGGCCAGCTTGCCGTTGACCTCGGCGCGGGTGAGGACGAAGTCCCAGTCGGTGACGTAGTACTGCACCATCTCGGGATGGGTGGCGGTGGTGGCCTCCACATCGGCAGTCAGTCCGCTGTAGGCACCGATCACCTCCTCGATGATGTCCGAGTCCTTGGACTCAAAGAAGTACTTGTTCTTTCTCCCCACGGTCATTTTCACGACCGGATCTTTGAGCTCCAGGATGAGTTTGGAGGCCTTTTCGGAGACGTCCAGACCATGCCGGATGATGATTCCTTTGAAGATGCTTTCCTCTTGGCTGTTGTAGCCGGCTTGGATTTCGATTTCTTTTCCCGGCACAAAAAGCTCCCCTCCGCTCAGGGAGAAGTCCCCCGCGGCCACGTCCCCATCGTAGAGGACGAGCCGGGCTGCCGGCACCTTGTTGACCGCCTTTTGGATCGCAATCATCGCCACGCCCACGGATGCGGGCAGCTCGGTGCCGTCCGACAGGATCTTGTAGGTAGCGAGGCTTTGGTTGTCTTCGGTGCTGACGGGTACGAGGGGCATGGCTTAGGCTTTGGCTAGGGGTGGAAAAAAGAGTTCTTGGCCGACCTCCAGTTTGCGGAAGTTTTTCAGGCTGTTGACGCGGGCGACCTCCAGGTAGAAGGCGGTGGATCCGTAGATCCGCTTGCACATCAGGGGAAGGGTATCTCCCGCGTTGACCACCCGGATGTGGGTGAGGTCAGGGGAGTTTCGGCCCGTTTCGGCGGCTTGCTCCTGTCGGGACAGGGACTGGTCAAAGTTTGCGGTGACCGTCGCCCGAATGGGCAAGCCCGCCGAGTTGAAGAGCTTGTAGTTCACCGTCGCGCTGCCCAGCACACCCCGAAACTGAAAGGCGCCCCAGTTGATCTGGAGGTAGTTGGGCTTGTGGGAGTCGGACTGGATGTTTTGCGTGATGTCGAGAAACTTGCGGATGGCCCTGTCCACATGTTTGTCCTCGTTGATCAGGTCGATGGCGGAGACTTTGGAGCCGCTGATCCGATCCAGGTTGGGCTTGTTGCTGCCGAGGTAGTCCAGGTTGATGTCGCCGGGTACGTCTTTGCCCGGAGGCGAAGCGGCCGTGGCATCAAAGAGAAACTCGAAGGACACGCTATCGGACTCCAAGGTGCGGAATTGGTACTGCTTGCCGTCGGTGAGGCCTTCCTCGGGAATCCACTTGGACTTAAACTCCTGGCTGAAGGCCGTGGGATTGTACATCACCACGTAGGTCTCCTTGGATGTCTCGTAGGTGTCATCCGAGAAGGCGGTTATCTTCAGTTTTTCCAAGCCTCCCAAGGGAGAAAAAATGTCTTTCAGGGCCATGGCTTCAGGTTTAGCGTTCGTTTTTTTCCTTGATCATCCGGGCCAGCTCCCGCATGCCCTGCAGCAGGGACTCCGTGCCGGGCTGGGGTTTGGACTTTCCGGTGGGCTTTTCCTCGGCGGTGTCCACGGTGGTGCGGATAATGAGTTCTTTGATCTCTATAGGCATAGTCAGACAGGGATGAGGTCGTCAGGTGAAATCCTTCGGAAATACTGGTAGGCAAACTCGATGGACTCGATCATGAGGCTGTTTTCCATCGCGTTGAGCCCCTCCATGCTCCACTTCACGGGCCAGGCATTGATGAAATTCCAGGCCTGCAAGGGCAGGTGTTGCTCGTTGAGCAGGATGACGGTGATGTCATTGGCTTCAAACTGAAAGCCTTCGACGGCGTCCTTAAACCACTTGGAAGCCTGGGAGCCGATCAGCATGCCACGCTTCATGGTCAGGTTTGGATAGGAGACCGGTCCCGGCATGCGATGCTTGTAGCGGTTTTCTCCCCCTTCGGCATACTCCTCCACTCCGATCTCGACGCTGAGTCCGCCGACTTCCTGGAAGCCGATGTCCGGCAGGCCGGGATATTTCAGCAGCAGCCCTTCAAACCTGACCAGAAAGTGAAAACCCGTGGGAGGATAGAGAAAAGCCATGGATTACGGGGTTTCTATAGCCAGTCCTTCGTGGCAGAGCTCGATGGTCTCGATGGCCACTTCGTTGCCGGTGGAGTTGAGCGTGGGGCCTTCCACTTTGCAGGGCCAGGCCTCTTTGACCTTCCAGACCATCACTGGCTCGTGCTCCTCATTGAGCAGGCTGATGGTGAGGTCACGGCGCTCGATGTTGTTTTTCTTTACGGTGTTGAGCCATTGAAAAAACTCGTTGTCGGCGCGGAAAACGCCTCTTTTGAGGACGATGTTGCTAAACTGCGGTATGCCGGGCATCTTGGTGACGTGGTACTCCAGGGAGCTGCCTTCCCGATAGTCTATGGACTGGAGCTCGATGGTGAGGCCGGATACCTCGGTGAAACCGATGCGTGTGCCGCCCCATTCTACCTGAAAATGAAAGACGGATACTGGATATGCTACTGCCATGGTATGTAGGATTTAAAAGTTTGCGGATGGGTTGATTAGGATTCCTGGAGCTTGTGGGAAAACTTCAGGATGATGAATTCTGCCGGACGGACGGCGGCGAGGCCGATTTCCACGTTCATCCTGCCTTCGAGTATGTCTTGGGAGGTCATAGTGACCCCGAGGCCGACCTTGACGAAAAAGGCCTCCTCGGGCTTGGCTCCCGCTAGGGCTCCGTCCCGCCAGAGCTTGGAGAGGAAGTTTTCGATCATGGTTTTTACCCGGAGCCAGGTATTGGCGTCGTTTGGCTCGAAGACCACAAATTCGGTGGCTTTTTTCACCGACTCCTCGATGAAGATGTACAGGCGACGGACCGGCACGTAGCGCCACTCGTTGTCGTTGCCG
Source organism: Algoriphagus oliviformis (assembly GCF_017254915.1). Lineage (GTDB taxonomy): Bacteria > Bacteroidota > Bacteroidia > Cytophagales > Cyclobacteriaceae > Algoriphagus > Algoriphagus oliviformis. The sequence goes on from NZ_JAFKCT010000001.1 coordinate 719,729, forward strand.
GCCAGGGTGCGGGCACCCCAGACCAGGGTTCCTTTTCCGGTGAAAGCCCGGATCACGTTGATGGACTTGCCGGAGGAGGCGTCCACGTTGAGCGAGGCCTGCTGCTCGTGGGAAACCTTCACGGCCGGGCCGATGATGGATCGGATGTCCACGTTTGCGGGGGCTTTCCATACGCCCCGCTGGCTGTCCACCCGGGCGTACACCCCGGCTATTGCTCCCGAAGGCGGCACGGTGATGTAGAGCTTGCTGATCTCCGACAGGATGGCGCGGTGCAAAGAAGGATCTGCGGCCAACAGCGCGTTGAGGTTGGAGCCGTTTGCCGCGTTGACGATGGCTGGATTGGGCGCACCGGCACCGATGTAGTTGCTGGTCTGGGTGATGGTGACGGAGGCGGAGTCGTAGCCAAAGTTCAGGGCGCTCCTGAGGTTGGGATAGTAGACCGCTCCGTACTTGAGGTCACCCGAGCCGATGCCGGTATTCCTGAAATTTTCCGCGTCGGCAAAGGGATCGGTGGTGTTGGCCTTGACGTCAAGGATGACGAATCGGTCTTTCAGTTTTTCGCATTGTGCCAAAGCAGCCTCGTAGACTGACTTTCCATTGGCGAGTGAAAGGTCGTCCGGAAAAAGAATCAGCGTGGGTTCATCCACTTTTTCCACCGCAGCCAATCCGCCGAGCAAGCTGGTCGCCGTGGTGCTGTCACCGACGGTAGGCGCGGTGCCAAAGTCGTTGACCGAGACGATGTAGCAGGGGCCGCCGCCATTGTCGAAGAAGAGTCGCAGGCTGTAGTACATCTTGTAGACGCTGGGCGTGGCGGGAGGGGTTGCTTTGACGACCCGGGCGCTGAGCTTGGCGGGCTGGCCATTTTCCCCGGTATAGGTGTCTTGGATCGCGACGGCGATGGCTTCGGGCTGCGCAAAGCCAAAAATGGACTCATACTCCAGCATGGAGGTGATGCGAGTGGGAATGCCCCGGACGGATTCTCCGTTTTTGGTGGCCAAGTTGGTATGCCCGATGAATGCGGGTATCGCGGTCTCCACCGCCGCGATGGATGCTGGCAGCGTGGAGATTTCTTTGATGTAGACTCCCGGTGTGGCGTAAGTTGACATAGGAATAGCGTTTTGGGTTAAAAGTGATCATGACTATCGGCAATCTTGCCAGTAAGCGAAGTTGCTTCTTCAATCGGGTAGGAAGACCGATGACCGAAGACCGAATTAGGGCAAAGCCCCAATTTTTAGGGTTCTTTTGGATTGTCGCAGCTGCCTACTGGCATAAAAGCGGATAATCATAAAAGAGATTAGGACTCCTGGAGCTTGTGGGAAAACTTCAGGATGATAAATTCTGCCGGTCTCACTGCCGCCAGTCCGATTTCTACGTTCATCCTGCCCTCCAGAATATCCAGGGCGGTCATGGTTTGCCCCAGCCCCACCCTTACAAAAAAGGCGTCTTCGGCTTTGGCTCCTGCCAGGGCTCCCTCCCGCCAGAGATTGCTGAGGAAGTTTTCGATCATGGTCTTCACCCGGAGCCAGGTCTTGGCATCGTTGGGTTCGAAGACGACGAATTCAGTGGCTTTTTTCACCGACTCCTCGATGAAGATGTACAGGCGTCGGACAGGCACGTAGCGCCATTCGTTGTCGTTGCCGGCGAGGGTGCGGGCACCCCAGACGAGGTTTCCTTTTCCCTGGAAGAAGCGGATCGCATTGATGGACTTTCCGGAGGTCGCGTCCACATTCAGGAGGGCCTGTTCGTCATGGCTGACCGTCACGGTAGGATGGAGCATGGACCGGATGTCCACATTGGCCGGCGCTTTCCACACCCCTCTCTGGCTGTCCACCCGGGCATAGACGCCCGCCATGGCCGCGGCAGGGTAGAGCTCGAGGAGCTTGGACTGGAGGGCGGCGATGATGGTGTTGTAGAGGGTTTTGTCGGGAAGTGCCCAAGAAAAGGTGCCGGTGCCTGAGACCACCGCCCCGCCATTTCCGCCCCCATCGTAGGTCAGCACGGTGGCCGCTCCGGCTTCCCCCGGCGTGGTGGACACCAGGGTGATGGTCTCTCCCTGACGGCTTGCATTGTATGCCGGGTTGGCTGCGGCTTGGATGGCGGTGAGGAGATTTTGCGCAGTGGTGGCGTTTCCGGCACCGGCGGCAAACTCAGCCCCCTCGGTGAAGGTATCCCCGCCGATGGTGAAGGCGTCCCCCGCGATGTTTGCATTGGTCGTGATCCGGATCGTCGCACTGGCAAAGGTCTGCCCTCCGGTGATCTGGGCGATGGTGAGGCCATTGAAAGGCCCCAGCCCCACGCCGCCGCGGTTGTCCAGCACAGTCAATACGGCGGGGTTGAAATTTCGATACAGGATGGTCTTCAGTCCTGGATAGTAGGCCGCTCCGTACTTGAGGTCGGAGTTGCCCACTTCGGCGCGGAAGTCGGCCCCGTCCTCCGCCACCGTTTGGTTGGGATAGTGCAGGGCGTCCATGAGCGCAAAGCGATCCTGGAGCTTGGCGCATTGGGCAAGCATCTGATCGTGGAGGGTCTTGCGGTTGACGTCGCTGAGCTTGGCGGCCTCGGGTACCACCAGCAGCGTAGGCTCGTCTTCCTCCTCCAGCACCTTGAGGCCGGCGAGGAGCTCGTCGATGTCTATGTCGTCGCCTGTGGGGGCGGCTACGTAGTCCCCCACGGAGACGATCCAGCAGGGGCCGCCCCCATTGGAGAAGTACATGTACACCTGATAGGTCATCAGGTACTGGGAAAAGTTGGCCGGATCGGCGATGGCCACAGTCGGGCCGTCGGTGATCGTGATCGTATAGCTCTCGGCAAAGGACTCCCCGAAGATCTCCTTGTACTCAAGGAAGGAAGTGACCCGGGTGGGGATGTTGATGTCGAAGGCTTCTCCGTTGCGGATTCGCTGGGCGGTGTAGCCCACAAAGGCCGGGATGGCAGTGGCCACCGGTACGATCGATGCGGGAAGGGTGGAGATTTCCTGGATGTACACCCCCGGGGTTTTGAATTCTGCCATATCAGTTGGGATTAGATGAATACATAGATTTCTGAGATTTCTTCACCGGGGCTGACCTTGACTGCCCCGGATCGGCTGGGATTGGGTAGATGACCAAAAAGAACCCGATTGCCCGGCTTTCTCCTGAGCTCCAGGTTGAGCTTGGGATTTTCGAAGAAGGGAATCGGTACCTGTGATTTGAAGATGACCGTCTCGGCATTGTTGATCCGGATGTCGGCGTGGGGAGCTGCGCCCTGCTGCTGAAAGGTGTAGGTGGCATAGGGAGAGCCGGGAGGGTTACCCTTGTCCAGGATCGACAGCTGGGCAGCGGCCAGATCGACCTTGTTGTTTTGGCTGACGATGATGTAGGTCCACTTGGTGGCTTTCCGCTTCAGGTCGATGGCAAAGTACTCCCTGTCTCCATACAGCCGCGCTGGCGATGCGCGATAGCCCAGGCTCAGGATGCCCAAGGACTTGTTTACCTCGGAGTCTTGGGTCAGGAAGTAAGTCCTGGTCCAGAGGTCCTGTGTGTCCGCCTCGTTTCTCAGTACGAAGGAGTAATTGCCCTCTGCTTTCCCCTTCAGATCGAGCTTGAGCAGAAAAGCTCCCGTGTCGTCCGGGCTGAGCGGCAAGTCCAAAGGCAGGGGATTTCCATTATCGTCCAAGCCCGGGGCGATTTTGTTGCCCGAGGCGTCCCGCACTTGGAGGATTACCTTGGATGGTATAGGATTGAGCTTGACCCGCTCGCTGAAAGTCTTGGGCCTAGCTCCGTCCCAGATGTCCACCGCCAGTTTCTCGGGATTTAAGGGATCGGAGGAGGCGTTTGCGGGAATGTTTTGGAACGCCAGGATATCGCCCGCCTGATAGCTTCTGCTTCCTTTTTTCAGTTCGGTGACCGTGAAAAACTCCGTGGGATTGTTGCTTTGGAAGAAAAAGCAAAGGTCTATGGGCGGACTGAGCGCTACCTCAGGCGTGCTCAGGTCGTCTTCGGCTCGGTAGAGCAGGACGATGCCCTGTGGTGTCTCTCTCCAGAGCATGCGCCCTCTTTTCAGCTTTTCCTGGGTTTCCCGTGTCGGGATGAGCTTGATGTCCCGGGCGATGCCGTTGCGGAAATAGTCGTGGAGTACGCTCACTTCGAGCAGCCGGGAGTAGATGAGGTTCATGACTTGTGCTTGGAGGTAAGAAAAATCTGCTCGATCGGTTCGCCGCTTTCCTGGATGGCATTTTCCTGGATTCGGAGCGTCTTCACCTTATACAGCACACTGGGCAGATACTTGGCGCCTACCACCGACCAGAAGTTGTACAGCTGCTCAAAGGAATAGCTGTACAGCTCCACCACGATCTTGCTCAGATTCGGGTCAAAACCCGAGAGCGCAGGGCTGTTTTCGGGTGTGAAGACGCTTTTGCTTTGGAAAAAAGCGATGGCATAGCTCAGCTGCTTGAGTCCCTCCACATAGTCGTCGGAGGAGTTGTTAGCCTGCTTGTTTTGGAAATTGGCCGTGATCAGCACGTAGAGGTTGAGCTGGATCTCGGGGTTTCGTTTTTCCATCTTGCCTACGGCGTTGATGAAGCGGCTTTGCTGCTCCTTGTTGGTCCGTTCTTCTTCGATGTTGATCAGCGAGATGCCCAGACTTTGGTCGGGGATCGCGATGCCCTGCTCATTGGTCACACCAGACAAAAAAATCCTGGTCGTGAGCGGATCGCCCACTTTGAGCTTGATAAACCCGTTGAGCTCCTGGGTCAAAAATTCCAATGCGGAATGGATCATGTTGAAAAGTCGTGGTCAATTAAAAATTCAGATTTTCTGGGCTTATAAATTATCGAAGCCCTCCACGGAATGACAGGAAAAAATAACGTACTATGACCTTTTTCCTAGAGCTTTAATCTGATTAACTCCATGAAAAATAGTGTTTTAAGCCAAAAATAAGATCGTCTCTTTGACAGGAACTTCAGCCCTCAGACAGTCCGAAACTGGACATTTTTGCCGACGAAAGGCCGCTAAAAAAGCCCGTTGTGGCCCTCGCTAGTTGAGTCGGCCGGCAATCCAGCCATCGTAGCGGATCAGTTCAAAATCGATCGGGTTCCAGTTGTAGGCGCCCTTGCCGTCGCGGAGCTTCTGCAGGTGTTCGTTTTCCCCCAAGTCCTCCATGAAATTGACGGGCACTTTGGTTTGGATGCTCCGCAGGATATGAAAGGCACTGTCTATGCGGGCGTTGAATTTTCCCCTCCAGCGCCGGAGCAGCTTGCGGAGGTTTTCCACCTTGTAGTCCAGCCAGTCGGCCTCATTTTGGTCAAAGAGGATCATCAGCTCCAGCATCTTGGAGCCGAGGTAGTAGTTGGGCAGGGATTTCAGCTCCAGCTGGCACTCGTGGACCAGCCTGAGGGAGCCCTTGAAGGACTTTTGCCTAAACAAGAGAAAGGCTTCCCAATACTTCCATTTTGGGGCCAGCTCGGGACAGTTGCGCATCAGGTTTTTCTTGAGCAAAGCAGTCGCCTCCTCTATCCGGTCTTGATGAAACAGCGCATACCATTGGTATTGGGCCAGCTCTAGGTTGTTTTCCTTGGACTGCATCAGCGTGAAATCCTGCTGTTTGCAGTTTTGGATGACTTCCTTGTATTGCCCCGTTTGGAGGAGAAACTTCTGCTTGGTGAGCAAAAACTCCTCGTACACCTCCCTGTCCTCACCCTGCTTGGAAAAGCTCTGTTCGGACTCGGAGATGAGGCTTTTGGCCTCTTCAAAGTTCTGCTCGGCGAGGGACTGGCGGATGTTGGCGACCAGCCCCCAGTCTTTGCGCTCGGAGTTGAGCTGGCGCAGGATGCGACCGAGGTAGGCGTTTTTTTCGCACTTGGGCTGCTCCTCGGGATTGGGATGATGCTGGTTGACCAGGATTTGCAGGTGGCTTTTGATGACGAGCTCCAGCTCCGGCAGGTCTTCTTTTCGGATGACCTCATTGACTCCAAAGCGCTGGGAGATGTCGAAGATCGAGAGGATCAGGTCTGGGAATTCGCCCTCGATGGCTTTCTTTAGGCTTTTCTCCAGGAGCTTGGCGCCCTCCGCCTGCAGGCCTCGCGCCAGCATGACCTGGCTTTGGAGCAGGAGCTCGCTGCAGAGTATCCTCGTCCGCACCTCTTCGGGGAAGGCGCTGGACCTCAGCAAGGGCAAGAGCTCTTCCAGCTCCTCCTTCACTCTCTTTTTGAGCTGAAAATAGGCCGCGCTGTCGCCCGATCCGTACACGAGGCGGCTAAACTCCCGGTCCTGCAGGCCGGGTTTTTCCACAAACAGTTTGAGAAGCCTGTACTTTTTTGAGCTGCTCGAGTGGCGCGTGGCGCAGAACTCCAGCAGCTGGTTTTTTTCGCCCGCGGTGCAGGCGGATAGAATCTGAAAAATCGGGTTCATAAAAAATGGGGTAAAAGCCAAAAATCATCCACTAGTGGACATTATAGCTTTTTAAAGGTAAGCCTACCCGTCTCAAAGTCAAAAAGTTGGGGCGATTATTTCAGCCGGAAGACTCCCGGCTCAGTCTCGGAGTAGAGGTTTTTCAGAGCGGGCAGTTCCTGGAGGAGCTGGCGGAATATACCCTCCGGATCCACCACCACGCCGGGCTTTTGGGTGTGGAGGTTTTGGTAGATCTTGGCTTTTTGCTCCAGGGTTTTTTCGGTTTCCAGGTAGGCCTTGGTCAGGTGGAAGTTGAGAAACGGGCCCCCGAGCGGATTCTCCAGATAGGGCGAGGAGTCTTCTGCCAAGACCATGATTTTTTCCCCGGGCCCAAAGCTGCCACTGTGGGATTGGCTGACGAAGTAGGGAGATCCTTCCCTTGCCTGGTCTTGCCAATACCACCAGCCTGCGGCCGGCAGCCCAAAAAGCAAGAGCAAGAAGGCCAGTTTGCCGACTATGCCTTTTCCCGTGTTGAGGAAAAACTGCGTGATCAGAAACGTGAGCCCCGGGATGAAGATCAGCAGCTGGTAGGTCGCCTGTCTTTTGATGAGCATAAACTCCAACAGGGAAAACAGCAGCCAAACCTGGATCAGCTGACGCTGCTTTTGCTGGTTGATCGTGGAGCCTCTCAGCACGGCGCTGTAGAAATAGCCCACCAGTCCGAGAATCACCGGGAATGCGCCCAGAATCGCCCAAACCAGCAGGGATTGGTAGCGGTACTTTTCGTAGGTAAAGACCAAAGGCCAGACCTCCAGGGTCTCCATGAGCCCGTTGTTCCAGAAGTAGAACATCAGCAAAAGCAGGATGGGAAGGAAAAATCCCACCAGGGACAAGACCAACTGCCGGAAGGAAAACCCGCTGACGGCGATGCCGGCAAAGATCATGTAGGGGAGGAAAATGGCGAAATTCAGATGAAAGCCAGTGGCGATACCGCCATAGATCCCGATCAAAAGTGTGGATTCGCTGGTTTCCTTTTGCAGGACGGTTTGGGAGAAAAGCTGGCCAAGGGCCAGCACCAGAAAGGTACTTCCGAGCAGGGCAGGCGACAGGCCGACCATGTCAAATGAGAGGTGGAAAAGCGCCGCCATGACGATGGCCGGGAGGTAGGTGTTTTCCTCAAACACACGGTACCGGATCAGGACGGTGTTCCAATAGACGATCTGGAAGAGCACCAAAACCCGCCCGAGGAGCTCATAGGCCAGTTCGCTCCTGCCAAAAAGCGTGTGGATAAAGGTGAAGAAACCCGCCGACAGCGGCCCCGTATCGTCGATCACGTCCTGATACAGGAAGTATCCGTCACTCAGCCGCTCTCCCAAAACCATCCATACCAGCCTCGGCTCCGTGAGTGGAAATGAGAACACCACAAGCATGACCACAGCCAGAAGAATCAGATATATTGCTATCCCAATAAGGCGAAAGGGGTCGTTTACTTTGAAAAAACTGAGCAAGGCGCAGGAGGGATTGGGTTGGATTGGGCCGAAATTAAAGCTTGCCCAAGTATTTCGCTAAATTTGTACCACAAATACTTCACATGGAAAGCAAAAGACAACAAAAACACGCCAAGCTGCTCCAGAAAGAGCTTGGGGATATTTTTCAGAAGGAAGCAAAGCATCTGGTCGGCAAGTCGATGATCACCATCACCCGGGTGGGCGTGAGTCCCGACCTGGGCTTTGCCAAGGTGTATGTGAGTTTTTTGCTCACCGATCCAAAGGCCACCTACGAGCTGATCAACGAGCACAAAAAGGAAATCCGCCATCACCTCTCCAAAAGGATAGGCAAGTCCGTGCGGGTCATCCCCGAAATCGCCTTCTTCCCCGACGACTCGGCGACCTACGCCCAGCACATGGACAAAGTGATCTCTGACCTCAACATCCCCCCTGCTCCTGAAGAGGACGAGGAGGAAGAAGACTAATCCACCCATTCCCTTGAATACCAGCTCCTTCATTGCCGGCAGGTACTTTCGCAGCAAGAAAAAGCGGAATTTCATCACGGTGCTCTCCATCATCTCCATGGTGGGAGTAGCCGTGGGGACGATTGCGTTGGTGGTCGTCATGTCGGTGTTCAACGGGCTGGAGGACCTGATCCGGAGCCTGTTTGCGAGCTTCGATGCAGAGCTGAAGATAGAGCCTGCCAAGGGCAAGAGCTTCTTGGCACCCGAAGCCTGGCTGGCGGAGATCCGGGACATCGAAGGCGTGGAGGTGCTGACCGAGGTCATCGAGGACAATGTCCTCTACGAGCATGACGACAACCAGCTGGTGGCCAAGATCAAGGGCGTTTCGGACAATTTCCTGGATCAGGGCAGATTCGCCAACGGCTACTTTTGGGGAGACACCACGCTGGGAACCGAGCTGCGCCCCGGGGCCATCCTCGGTAGGGGAGTCGGTTTTTTCCTTTCCATCCATCTGAACGAGCCCAACTCCAGCCTCAAGGTTTTCTATCCCAAAGCCCCACGCTCGGCGGGAAGCATAGACCCTACCCAGCTCTACAACAGCGCACAGCTGGAACCCCGGGCGTTTTTCAGCATAGAGCAGCAGTTTGACGACGAGTACGTCATCGCCCCGCTGCATTTCACCCGCGACCTGCTCAACTATGGGGAAAAGCGCACCGCGCTGGAAATCAAGGTGAAGGAGGGCGCTTCCGTTGCCGACGTGCAAAAGCGGCTGAAGGCGCATTTGGGACAGGATTTTTTGGTGAAAAACGCAGATGAGCAGCATGCAGGCCTGATCCGTACCGTGAAGCTGGAAAAGCTGTTCGTTTTCCTCACGCTTACCTTTATCCTGGCTATCGCCTCGTTCAATATCTTTTTCTCGCTGAGCATGCTGGCCATAGAAAAGAAAAAGGACATCGCCGTGCTCAAGGCCATGGGTGCACGGGACAGCATGATCAGGAGGATATTTTTGAAGCAAGGCGCGCTGATTGCGCTGAGCGGAGCGGTGATTGGTTTGGTGTTGGGGTATTTGACGGTTTTGGCGCAGGACACTTTTGGTTTGGTGTCCCTGGGGATTTCCTCGGCAGTGGTCGATGCCTATCCGGTGCGTATCGTGTGGTCTGACTTTGCCTGGATCAGTGTGGCGGTGATTTCGATCACCCTGCTGGCTTCGTGGAGGCCTGCGATCATCGCCTCGCAGGTGGAGACGGTCCGGGAGCTTTAGTCCTGCTTGCACACTTTTTCCCAAACACCCACAGCCGCTTCCATTCCCAGATCGATTGCTTTTTGCAGCTCCCTGCAGGCTTCGGGCTTGCGGTTCATGCGCTGATAGGTGATGCCCCGGTGATAATAGCCGGAGGCGAAGTCCGGATCGAGCACGACCGTTTGGGTAAAATCCGCCAATGCCTCCTCAAGTTGCCCGCTGACATACCTGGACTGGCCCCGTGCCAGAAGGTATTCGGGATTTTCGGGCTCCAGGGAGATCGCCGCGGAATAGTCGGCTTCGGCCTCTTTCCATTTTTTCTGGCGGGAGTAGGTTTTGCCCCGGTAGAAATAGGACTCGGAATCGTCCGGATCCAGGCTGATGGCCAAGCCAAAATCCGATATGGCCCCCTGGTCTTGGTCGTGGCTCATCCGGTAGAATCCGCGTTGCTTGTAGGTCTGGGCATTGCCCGAGCCCTCGGCGACCACCTGATCCAGCTGGCCCAGCAGCACCTCATCTCCCCCGGTTTTCACCAGGGCCAGGCCTTGCTTGGCGGGAAGGTGGTCGGGATTTAAAGACAAGGCGAGTTCGTAAGCTTCTATGGCCGGTACATTGTCCCCCAGCCTGGCAAGTGCCCGGCCTTTTTCCGCATAGAAGTCCGGCTCTTCGGGATCGAGGGCGATGGCCTCGTCCAGGTAAAGGATGGCGAAATCATACTCTCCCAGCTCGATGCTGCACAGACCCAGATGGTAATAGGCCTGCTCCGCGCTGACGGTCTGGAGCGTGGTGACTTCCGAGACGCCCTTGGAGCCGGGGGTGACTTTGTAGAGGACGCGGTTGGTTTCTCCTGGCGGGGTTTTGAGGAAGTTTTCGAAGTCTTCTATTGCCGGCTCGTAGTGTCCGAGCTGGTAGCGCACTCTACCCCGCTCGAAGTAGGCCTCGGCAAACTGTGGGTTCAGCGTCAGCAGGCTGCTGAAGTCCCCCAGCGCCTCTTCCAGCTTGGATTCGTTTTGGTGGGCTTGGCCGCGCATCCAGTAGGCCTCCTGGTCGGTGGGGTGGCCCTGTATCCAGAGATCCAGCAGAGGCAGGGCCTCCTCCCAGCGCTGCTGCCCAAAGGCCTCTTGCGCGAGCTGAAAAGGGCTGGGCTCAGCCTGTTGGGAAAAAGCGTCGAAACCAATGCAAAGCAGGATGAGGAGTACACGGAGTGTTTTCAAGGTGGCGGGGATGACGTCAGCGGGAAATAGGTTTCCAAATTTATGGATTTAGTCGGTTTGTCAGAGGGCCGGGTTGACTAGTTGGACTAGCCTTCTTTTTTGGAGCCCCGAAGTCCGGCAAAGCCTTGGTTGAGAAAAGAATAGAGCGTGCCCAAGACGCCCAGGCCGCCCGTGAGGTAGGCGTAGGCTTCATTGAAGAAGGTTTTGTCGAAGATGCCCACCAGGGCTACGCAGATCAGGACAAAGCTGATGACGGCCGTCTGTATGGTCCGGACGTTTCCGTGTTTTTTTTCGTAGGCGCCAAAGCTGGCCGCCTCCTCTTCGGAGGAGTCCGACAGGACGTAGCGCCTGAACACCGAGCTGAAAAGCCTCCATTCTATCCAGCTGTCGCTGGTCTCGGAGTAGGCCTTGGGGACGATGATGCCCTTTTGGGCGAGGTCCAGCATGGTATCCCTCCTGGCGGGATTGTAAAACCCCTCTTTGGCGTAGGAGTGGCAGACGAGCTTTTCCTCAAAGCTGAGGTCAGACCAGATGTTGGTGTAGAATGCCTTGTTTCTTTTCAGGCGGGCCAGGACCTCGTCTTCGTTTCGGAAGGGGCCCTTCACAATATCCTCTATCTTGATCACGCTAAACTTGAAGTCGGAAAACAGCTCCGAAAAGATGTTTTTGTCCAGATCGGACTTGAGTTCCTTGAAGATGCTTTTCCACAGCGCTCCCGAATAGATGGTGAGGCGACTGGGGGAGTTTTTGATCAGGGAAATGGGTCCCACGAGCGTCATCGGGTTGTCGACACAGTGGAAGTTGATCAGGCGGTAAGACTTCGCCCTGGGGACAAAATCCTCGGGGAAGCCGCGATATTTCAGGTCGATGGTCTCCGTCTCTTCCTCGGGATCGGGTATCTGGTTGGAGTTGACGCAGCAGATGAAGTTGGGCGCCAGATCGGATTCCGTGAAGGTCTCTGCCGCGGGGTGTAGGTCAAAAAAGACACTGTCTTGGATCCATCTGATGACCAGAAAGGTCGCAAGGATGAGCAGCCCAAATCCCAGATAGAGGCTGGGCTTGGTGCTGAAGTGGGTCTCTGAGCCTCGCCAGGCTTCGGCCAGTGTCCGGTAGCTGGGAGCGATGAAGTCCTGGATCTTGGAGTCAAAGGAGTCGCCGACGGTGGACATGACGTTTCGCCGCACTTTTTCAAACTCAAAGATCAGCGGACTGACTTCCGCAGCGTCTCCGGGGGCTTGGGCCTGGGAAGCTTTTTCCCAGATCTTCGACTCAAACTGCTGGGTCTTGGACTGGATCAGGTAGCCCGGCAAAAACCCGATCAGAAAAAACCAGAATACCAGGTAAGCGCTGAGCGTGTTTTTGGAGGAGCTGATGTACTTCAGCGCGGGGAGGACCTTCTTCTTGGGACGGAGTCTGTACCAGCCGTAGACGATCAGCAGGCTGACGAGGAAGAGCCCGACTAGGGCGGGGATCAGCCTCGGCAGCGCTACGGAGATCACCAGTCCGGTGGCCATCAGGATTCCCCCCAGTACCAGCGACTCCGTGGTAAGCTTTTTTCCCTCGCTGACCGCGCCTATCTGCGCACTTCCCAGGTTGATCGCGGAGATGCACAGGGAGGAAAAAGTAAGCAGAGCCAGGTTGGAAAAGGGGTTGAGAGAGCTCGCCCATAGGATGGTCATCAGCACCAGGGAAAAGAACAGGTACCCGGCAATCAGGTAGTTGAGCCGGGCTTGGTTTTTCTCGTTGGGAACCAGCCATTCGAAGAGGAAGGACTTGAACCCCTTGGTGTTGGATCCTGTGCGTGTGGCCCATTGGCCAAAAAGCGTCGCTATCAGGAAGCCGAAATAGATCCCCAGCAGGATCATACCCTCAAAGGAAGTCAGGGCAGAGAATGCGTGATAGATATTGGTGTTGACCAGAAAAACCTGCCATAGCTCGGAGTCATAGCCGGTGGCGCCGACTCTCTGAAACAGGGCCAGGTATTGGTGTCCGTTGAGGTATAGCGGGACATGCAGCGGGATGGAGCGGTCGATGTCCCGGTTGTTTTTGAGCAGGCTGGAGACCTCTTTCCATTTGTCGGAGCTGATGGATTCGCTGAGGTTGGAGATGGAGGATTCCACCTTTTTGCTTTTGAAGATCACCTTGCCATCCTCCTTGATCAGGAGGATGCGGTAGTTTTTGCTGTATGGCTCATCCAGCTCCAGTGAAAAAGTCACCGCACTGATACTGCTGTTGGGCGATACGGGGTCTTGGAAAGAAATCACGCTCTCCAGCTCACCGGTGCTACGGCTGTAGTGGGAGCCGAGGAAGGTCGGATTTTTTTGCCTGCGGGCAAAGTAGCGGATGTAGGGTCGGCTCTCAAGGCTGATGAAGGAGGTGTCGTATGCGAAAGCAAAGGTGAGTGGGGGTTTGTCGCCCTTTTGGTTGAAAATGATCTCCTTGACGTAGCCGGTCTGGGAGTTGACCTGGAGTAGCTCGTTGGCGTCATCGGGGATAGCGCTGCCCTCGCGGTCTACCCAGTTTTTCAGCAGGGTCTCGAAGCGCTCCAGATTGGAGGCGAGGATCTGGCCTGAGGCGTTGATGTCTTCGTTCAGCAGCTCGGTGGGGACGGGTCTGTTTTTGGAAAAAGAGAGCGAAAACCCGACGACCACGGCGATGGTCATCAGCGAGACGCCGACCTGGATGATCCGGCTTTGGGTCATGTTGTCCCCCCTTCCCATCTTCACCACTCCGAGGATCGGAATGGAGGCGATCAGCAGGGTCAGGATCAGCAATAGGGTACTCAGTAGGTTGTAGTTGATGCGGAGGCCGACTTTCAGGAAATAGTCCGAGTCGTATAGCCCGACAAAGTACAGGCGGTTGGATCCCAGGTAGATGGGGTTTGCATAGGCATGGTATTCGTTTTCGTCCAGGACGATGCGGGAAAAGGTGATTCCGGCATGGGTCAGCCCGACGGAGTCTTGCCTGAGCGGATCGGGCTCAAAGAGGCGGTTGCCGACCGATTCTTCCGGATACAGCACGGTGCCGGATTCGTTGGTCAGGTAGAATTTTTCGAAGATAAAATCGTTGGCCAGGAGCTTTTCGAAGAGATCCCGGATCGGGATGTCGATGTCCATCAGCAGCACCGAGTTTCCGGTTTTCGGGCCGGGGAAGCGGGGATTGGTTGCCACCGCCCGCCGGAAGGTCCGCTCGTAGGGCGCGGGGATGTCTACCGGCTGGTTTTTGATCTGGATGATGGTGCTGTCCAGTGTCAGTTGGAGCTCGGGTGCTTCGTCTGACCGCTCGTACCGGACGTTGCTCACCCGGGGTTGGAATCCTTTGAGCAGTTCCTGGATTTCGGCGGCGTAGCCATCCAGCGGCTGTATGCCCGAGCCGACGTATCCAGTACGGTGCAGGTAGGCATCCACCCGCTTGAGGTAGTCCGGCAGGGCGGTTTGGATATCCTTGCTCAGGCTCGCGATACTCCGGATATGCTGTTGTTCCAGTTCTTCCTGGTTGTTGGTGGATTGGACAAAAAGCATCACACCGATGATGGCCACGATGGGCAGGAGAAAGAGCCATATTTTAAAAGTCCGAAGTTTCATAGTCAAAAAAAGGCTAGAATTGCCAGGGAGCCCTACGTGCCGCTATGACCGGTGGAGGTCAAGCCAAAAACCTGGGGGCTGAAGGCTCTTGGGCCAAGTGGGGTCGGCAAAAGCCAAGAGAAAATTCTGTCTGGACAGCTATTAAATATAATATTAATCGATTGATAATCAATCAGAATAAGATTTTGTCTTTGCGGGGGTTTTTTGCGGAAAAAATTATATTCTGTTGATTTAAGGCACGTTTATTGAAAGCAAGCGAAACCAAAAACACCGCCGATGAAAGAGTATACCCTTTTTGTATTTTTCCTTTTTTCCGGACTTTCCCTGGCTTTTGCCCAGGACAGTGCCCAAAATTCCCTCCGCTCCGGCACCATCACCAGCCAGTTTGACTACATCTACCGCGTTTCCAATGGATTTCAGGAATACGAGGTGGTCAAAAAAGCCCATTTGGAGCAGTTGAAGTCGAATGTGCTGGATTCCGTGAGAACCCTCTCCAAAAAGGTATCCGACCTGAATACCCAAATGGCCAGCCTTGACGACTCCGTGGTGACCGTGAAGCAGCGCCTCTCGGCCGAGATGGAGGAAAAGAACCAGGCCATCGCCGACCGGGACAATTTCAACTTTCTGGGAATGGGAATCCAGAAAACCGTCTACTCCTCGCTCATGTGGACACTGGTGGCGATTCTCTCCGCCGCTTTGGCGTTTTTTGCCGTGCAGTACTTCAAGAGCTTTGGCAGGATCAAAAAGGCCGAGCGGGATTTTGTGGAAATGCAGGAGGAGTTTGACCAGCATCGGAAAAACACCCTGGACCGGGAGCGAAAGCTCAAGCGCGAGCTGATAGATGCCCAGATGGGCAGAAGCTGAGCAAAAAACACTACTTGGGCCGGAGATCTTCTTCGGCTTTTTTTCTGAAAGGAAAGACAATTCCCAATTACTCGCCAGCGGGTGGATTTGCATTATCCATCCTGTGGCTTTCAAAAGACTGAAATCATCCCCCTTTGCCAGCCTTTCAAATTTTCCCAAGCCTTCCAAGTCTCTTTTGGTAGGCCTATCTTGCGTGCGTGGATCAGCCAAAAAAATACGATGTGGTGGTGATCGGCTTGGGAGCCGTGGGAAGTGCTGCCCTTTTTCAACTGAGCAAAGCACCCGGCATCAGGGCGCTGGGAATAGACCGCTATGATCCCCCGCACGGCATGGGCTCCAGCCATGGGGAGTCCCGGATCACGCGCCTCGCGGTGGGGGAAGGCGAGGACTACATTGCCTTGGCAAAGCGCTCCCACGAGATCTGGCGGGAAATAGAAGCAGAGTCGGGCCGTACCCTGCTGACCAGAACCTCCGGTATCCTGCTGGATTCGGGGGTGCAGGCCTGGGAAAAGCACGGGACGGCCGGTTTTTGGCAGCAGACCGTCTCCTTTGCCGAGGGTCATGGGATTGGCCATGAGCTGCTTGATCCACGCGATCTTAGAGACCGATATCCTGCGTTCATGCTGGAGCGGTCCGGCAAGGTGTACCTTGAGCACGAGGCCGGATACCTACGCCCGGAGCTGTGCATCCAAAGCCAGCTGGAGCTGGCTGCCCAAAACGGAGCGGAGATTCGCCGCAATTGCCCTGTTTTGCAAGTTCGCAGCGAAGGGGAGTCGATCAATGTCGCCACGGATGGAGGGCGATTTTTGGCGGATCGGGTGCTGCTGAGTGCAGGGGGCTGGATCGGAGACTTTTTGCCTGCGTCGGAGAAGAAGAACTATAAGATCTGCCGTCAAGTACTGCATTGGCTGGAAATCGGCGAAGGTGCTGGGGAGTGGACTCGATACCCTGTTTGGATGTGGGGATTCGGACCGAGGCCGGAGGATTTTCTCTACGGCTTTCCCTCTCTGGATGGCAGGACGGTCAAGATGGCCACGGAGTCCTTTGTCGACGCCGGGCATCCCGACGCCTTAATCCGGGAGGTGACGGAGGCCGAGCAAAAACTTTTTTGGAAGGAAAAGGTGGAAGGAAGGATCGCGGGCTTAAGGCCGGTGTTCGCACGCTCGGAGGTCTGTTTTTATACCGTGACCTCCGATGCGAGATTTGTGACGAAGGCGATGGAGGGCATGGAGAATGTGCTTTTGGTCTCGGCCTGTTCGGGGCATGGATTTAAGCATTCGGCGGCATTGGGCGAGCGGATTGCCAAGCAACTGCTCCAGGGGCGATAGGCGAAGTCTATTCTTTTTCCTGTCATTTTTCTTGCTAAACGCCTACTTTTGCCGACTGATTACCAAAAAACCATCATGGCCAAGAAAAGAGGCAGCGCCCTGGATCCGGAAGAAAAAAGAAAGTTGAACAAGCAAAACCTGGGCAAGCTCGGCGGGATTTTCAGGTTTCTGCTTCCGTACAAGTGGGCCTTTTTCTCCGGCTTGGTGTTTTTGCTGTTTTCCTCCCTGACTTTGCTGACCTTCCCCTACGTGGCCGGCAAGCTGATCGATACGGCACAGGGCACGGGCTGGATCGTAGGCGACGTGAACTCCATCGCCTGGATTTTGATCGGTATTTTGGCAGTCCAGAGCATCTTTTCCTTCTTCCGGGTCTGGCTCTTTGCGCTGGTGTCAGAGCGGTCGATGCGGGATATCCGCCTCGCCGTGTATTCCAAGCTGGTGCGTCTGCCCATGTCCTTTTTTGACAAGCGCCGTACGGGAGAGCTCATCAGCCGGATCACCTCGGACGTCAGCCAGCTGCAGGACACCTTTTCTACGACCTTGGCGGAGCTCTTCAGGCAGGTGGTGACGCTGGTGGCGGGGATAGGCTTTCTCCTATATAATACACCAAAGCTGACCCTGTTCATGCTGGGTACCTTTCCCGTGCTGGTCTTGATCGCGATGGTGTTTGGCAGGTTTATCAGAAATCTCTCGAAGAAAACCCAAGACGAGCTCGCCGCGGCCAACGTGATCGTGGAGGAGACCCTCCAGTCCATCAGCACGGTGAAGTCCTTTGTGGGTGAGGCCTATGAGTCCGCCAGATATGGCAAGGGGCTTCATTCGGTGGTTGGTGTCGCGCTGACGACCGCCAAATACCGGGGTGCCTTCATCTCCTTTATCATTTTTGCGCTTTTTGGCGGGATCGTCGCAGTGATGTGGTACGGGGCCAGTCTGGTCGCGGAGGGTAGCATGAGCGTAGGCGAACTGGTGTCCTTCGTGTTGTACACGACTTTCATCGGGGGCTCGATCGCCGGGCTGGGCGACATCTACTCCCAAGTACAAAAGGCCATAGGCAGCTCGGAGCGGGTGTTGGAGATTTTGGACGAGGAGGCGGAATCTGCCTCTGGCACACAGGCTGACAAGTTTTTGGGCAAGATCGAATTTGACCAAGTCGGGTTTAGCTATCCCACCCGTCCTGAGGTGGAAGTGCTAAAGCAGGTTTCTTTCCAGATACAGCCTGGGGAAAAAGTCGCCCTGGCGGGGCACTCCGGTGCGGGCAAGTCCACCGTCATCCAGCTTTTGCTCCGGTTTTACGAAACCCAAAAGGGAAACATCCTGGTGGATGGACGTGACGTGAAGGACTGGGATCTTCGTGCTTTGCGGAGCAAGGTGGGCATCGTGCCCCAAGAAGTTTTGCTTTTCGGCGGCTCTATCCGTGAAAACATCGCCTACGCCAAGCCTGATGCCACTGAGGAAGAAATCATTTTGGCAGCTAAGAAGGCCAACGCCTGGCAGTTTATTTCCCAGTTTCCGGAGGGCTTGGATACCCTTGTCGGCGAGCGGGGTGTGAAGCTCTCCGGAGGGCAGCGCCAGCGAGTCGCCATCGCCCGGGCAATCCTCAAGGATCCTGCGATCTTGATCCTCGACGAGGCTACGTCCTCTCTCGATGCAGAATCGGAGTCTCTGGTGCAGCAGGCTCTGGACGAGCTGATGAAGGGGCGAACCACGCTCATCATCGCGCATCGACTGGCCACGATCCGCAAGGTGGACCGCATCTATGCGCTGAGCGATGGCAGGATCGTGGAGCAGGGCAGCCACAAAGAACTCGTGGAAAACGAGGGAGGATTCTACGCCAACCTGGTAAGGTTACAGTTTGCGGACTAGCGCAGGTTGTGGGCGGTGAGGGACTTGACCATCCCCAGTGTCTTTTCCTTTAGGATTTTCGCGCCCGGAAACAGCCTTTTCATTTCTTTTTCGTTGAGCAGGCGGATTTCGTCCAGGTATTGCTGGGCGTCGGACTTTTTCCACTTGGTCATCCGACTGAGGCGGGTCTTGGTAAGCAGGAAAAACAGCAGGCCTTTGGGCATGTATTGCGCGAAAGGGATGGCATAGTGGGCTTCCACCGGGAAGTACTTGTTGGGCGTTTGGATAAAAAAGCGCTTGCCCACCCGCTGGATCTCATCGGCCATTTTTACCTGATTGTCATAGGTGTACACGTGCTCGATGACTGAGTTGGAAAAGACCAGGTCAAATTTTTTGTCGGCAAATTCCGGCATGGAGGTAGCGTCGCCGACCACGGCTTGGATGTGGGGATGGGTGGTTTTTTCGCGGTGGAGGTTGAGCAGGGTGATGGTGACGCCCGGGATATTGGGTACTTGGCTGCATTTCCAGAAGTAGTCCGTTCCGCCTACATCGAGAATTTCAATGGTCTTTTCTGGATTGAAATTTCTGAAAAAAAGTTTTTCAAATCTTTTAAGTCGTCTTGCTCTGAATTTGGCACCGATTGACTTGGGATTGTCCGACGGTGCAAAGAGATCGTTTAGAATACTCATTAGAAGCCTTGAGGCAGTTGGGGGTACAAATAAATCCAAAAGTAATCAGCCCACAGGATTTCTTTCTTGTTTTTAAGCCGCAAAACTTTAAGCGAAGCCCAAAGTTGCCCGATTTAGTTGAGCAAAGGGAGCATTTAGGCAGAAATTTTCTGGAGACTTGGAAGTTGGCCGCCGGTTTTTCCCGGTTTTTTGGATTTGGCGAGTCGTATCTCCTGCTGGCAGTTTGAAAATCGGAGGCCATGGCCGACACGAAGTAAAAAGCCCTCTCCTGTATGGGAAGGGCCTTTTGGGGATTTGCTGGGCTGGAGAGGGATCAGATTCTGAACAGCGCGTCGAAGAAACCCATCGTTTCGCCTTTCTTTTTGAAGATCAGCATAGGAAGGAATTTGTTGACATGGATGAGTTTTTCGGCGGTGCTGCCGAGCAAGATGGCGGCGGATCGCGTGCGTCCCCTGGAGCCGAGGAGGATCATGTCGGCGTCGATCTGCTGCGCAAATTCCAGGATCAGAGCGCCGGGATTCTTGCCGTCGCTGAGCACCAGTTCACACTCCAGCTCGCTGTGGTTGTGTTTGCTGACGAATTTTTTGAAGTCCGCTTGTGCGTTTTCCTTCATGATCTCCGAAAACTCCTCAAAGGACTTTCCGGTCTTGGAGTAGCCGTGGGGCACTTCGTACAGGTGCAGGGGAACGAGCTCCGCATCCAGCTTTTCGGCGATTCGCTCACCAAACTCATAGATCATATGGTTGTGCGAGGAGAAGTCGGTCGGGATGAGGATCTTCTTTGGAAACTTGATCGGCCGTCTTTCCTGAATCAGCAGCACGGAGCAGGGGGCTTTTTTGGCCACGCCATCTGCCAAGACGCCATTGCCGGGGAGGGTGTCCTTGCGGCCCATGATCACCAAGTCCACATCCTTGAGCTTAGCCCAGCGCAGGAAGGTGTCCAGGGGATGGCTGCCCTCCTCCACGAAAACTTCTGTCTCGATCTCCTCGGGAAAATTGTATTCTTTCAGCTTGTCACTGATGAGTTTTTCGACGGACTCGTCGGTAGGAGCCACCAAGTTGGGGTATTTGTCGAGGATTTCTCCAGGAATCTCCAGGTTTTTGGAGACATGGAGAAAATAGCATTTTTCTATTCCTAAAAACTTGATAAAAACTGCCGTCTTCTTGATCAGGTTGTCGTCCATCTCGGTGAGGTCCAGACCAATCATGGCTTTGGAAAAGAATTTCATAGTTTGGGGGTTTATTCAGCCTTAAGTTAAAAGATAGATTGAGTAAATCGAACAGAATTTTTAGAATGGGGAAAAGAGAGTCTTTTGGGGGTAGATTTGCGGGGATAAAATCGGGCCGGTGGAGCCAACGTGTGACCGTTTTCAAGCCCAAGAGACTCCACCTGTCCAAGGTTAGGCAAGTGTGGCTTTCCAAACTAGCAATCAGCTCATGAAAGTACTGCAGAAATATTTCCTGGCCCTCGTCCCTCCTCCCGAGATCCTCGACCGAGTCCAGGGGATCAAGCTGCAGCTGCGCGAGGAGTTTGGCATCAAGTACGCGCTGAAGTCACCTGCTCACATCACGCTGAAAATGCCCTTCAGCTACAACCAGGCCAAGGAAACGCTGCTGCTGGAGCGGCTGGCGGAGCAGATGCAGGAGCAGCGGCCTTTTGATCTCAAGCTCACCGGAGTGGACACGTTTGGCAAGCGGGTGATCTTCCTCTCGGTGGGGCGCTCGGAGCCCCTGCTGCTTTTGCAGGAGCGGCTCAAGGTGTTTTGCAAGCGGGAGCTCCACCTGGTCGACGAGCTGAGCGACCGCAACTTCCATCCCCACATGACGGTCGCTTTCAAGGACCTCAAGGAAGGCCATTTTTACGAAGTCTTGGATAGGGTGAAGGAGCTGGCGGCCGATACAGAATATTCTACTGGAGAACTCACCCTGCTCAAGCGAATTGACGGGGCCTGGTTTCCGCATCGACGGGTGCCGTTTGGAGGCTGATTTTTAGGAATATCCTATTTTTTACCGCCGATCACACTAGAAAAATGAAGATTTTTCAAAAAAAATCAAGTTTCAGGAAATTTGGGGAAATTCACGTTCCTGTCATAAACATTTCGATATTCGCGACCTTCACTTTTACCTATTCAGAAGAATAAACTGTTTGGAGCGATAAAACAGGATATTATCCAAATATTATTTTAACATTAATTTGAAAGGTTCTGAGCATAAAAATTGGACTTTTTGAATAGTCAGAATTTAAATAATACTATGGATTTAAAGGAGAAATTTTATTCTTCCCTTTTCTTCCAAAGGCATTGTTTTGAGGCTTGGTCTGGTTTGACTGCTTTTTTAAATTATTAATATTTGTTAAAACAGTGTATTTGCAAAATAAAATGTCGGGATACGGGGAATGGTAGTGTTTTTTTGAATTTGTTTACAAGCATTAGAAGATGTCATATTAGCGCCCTGAATGTAAAAAACACCAAATCAAACACCTATGAAGAAAGTTTTATTAGGCTTTGCATTGAGTTTTCTGACCATCGTGTCAGTACTCGCGCAGTCCAAAACGATCACTGGGCGGGTTACTTCGGCTGAAGAGCCAGAAGGCGTACCAGGAGCCAGTGTGGTGGTAAAAGGCACCACCCAAGGTACGATCACCGATCTGGACGGATCCTACTCGATCTCCGTTCCGGACAATGCTGCAACACTCGTGTTCAGCTTCGTTGGCTACCTGACCAAAGAAATGCCTATCGGATCCAGCTCCGTGATCAACGTGGTGATGGATACCGACGTGAAGGTCCTCAATGAGGTAGTAGTAACTGGCTACGGTACCCAGGAGAGAAGAGAGATCACCGGCTCGGTGACTTCCATCAACTCTGCCGATATCGAAAACCTGGTGGCTCCTTCCTTTGAGTCCCAGCTTGCTGGCCGTGCTCCTGGTGTACAGGTGACCACTCCTAGTGGGGTATTGGGTTCTAGACCTATCATCCGTATCCGCGGTGTGAACTCCATCAGCTCCAGTGCCAGCCCACTGATCATCATCGACGGGGTGCCTGTAGTGGACGACGACAGATCTGCCGTCAACGCTTCCAACCCGCTTGCCAACATCAACCCTGCTGACATCCAGTCTTACGAAGTATTGAAGGACGGTTCTGCTACGGCGATCTACGGTTCCAGAGCTGCCAACGGTGTGATCCTGATCACCACCAAGAGAGGCTCCACCGGCAAGGCTAAAGTGAACTACAGCATGGCTATGGGTGTCAACGAGGAAGTGGACAGATTCGACCTGTTGACTGGTGACGAGTTTGTGACCATCGCAAACGAGAAAGTAACCAACACCAACCCAAATGCTACCGGTAACGCCAGACCAGGCGAAAACAACGACTGGCAGGACATCGTGTTCAGAAACGGTTTTACCCAGCAGCACAACCTGTCCATCTCTGGTGGATCTGAGGCTACCAAGTACTTCTTCTCCCTGGGCTTCACCGACCAGGAGTCCCCTATCGTGGCCAACGACCTGAAGCGTTACTCTTTCAGAGCAAACGTAGACCACAGCATCTCCAAGGCCGTGAGAATCGGAAACTCCCTTTCCTACTCCATGACTGAGATCAACGGTCTAAACAACGGAGCAAACTCCCTGTCCGGTGCGATCTACAACGCTACCCGTGCGCTTCCAAACGTGGCGATCTACGATCCGGCCAACACTGCATTTGACGGATACAACGTACAGCCTGACGGCTCTACTACTGGATGGGGCAACAACCTTGCCGGTCCTGACAACAACATCCCGAACATCGGCTTTGTACTGGACAACAACATCTACAGAAGCCGTGCACACAGACTGTTGGGCTCTGCCTATGCAGAAGTGGACATCATCACCGGCTTGACTGCAAGAACCCAAATCGGTATCGACTTGACCTTGGCTGACGACTTCCAGTCTTTGGACCCAAGACACGGTGACGGCCGTAGCTCTAACGGTTCCGTGTACATGGCTTACAACCCAGCGTACCGTTGGAACTGGCAGAACACCCTGAACTACCAGACCGTGATCGCTGATGACCATAACATCAACGTAACCGGTGGTCTGGAGTATCAGATGACCAACTATTACAACTTCAACGCTCAGGGTACCGACATCTCTGACAACTTCTACAGATTGCAGAACCTGATCTCTGGTTCTTACAACAACCAGTTCTCTGGTGGTGGATACTCCGAGCGTGGCTTTGACTCTTACTTCGGTAGATTCAACTACAGCTTCAAAGGCAGATACTTGGCTTCCTTCACCGTAAGAAATGACGGTATCTCTGACCTGATCGGTGACAACAAGCGCGGTACCTTCTTCGGTGGATCTGTGGGATGGAGAGTTTCTGACGAGGCCTTCTTCAACTCTGAGCTGATCTCCGACCTGAAATTCAGAGCATCTTATGCTGAAGTAGGTAACACCGGAATCGGTGCATTTGCCGCATTCGGTGGCTATTCCCCAGTATTGGGTGGTGCCGGTGCAGGTATCGGCTACTCTCAGGTAGCAAACGGTGGCCTCCAGTGGGAAACTTCCAAGAAGTTTAACATTGGTTTGGACATGACTATCGGCAAAGTGACTTTCTCTGCTGACTACTTCAACAACGACGTGGATGGTTTGATCCTTGACGCTCCTACTGCTCCATCTTTGGGTGTACCGGGCAACAGCATCAGCCAAAACGTAGGTGCGATGGTAAACTCCGGTCTGGAACTGAGAGCTTTTGCAAACGTGATCAACAGAGGCAAATTCTCCTGGAACACCGACTTCAACATCACGTTCATCGAAAACGAAGTGACTGAACTGGTTCAGACCTTGACCGGTACCTACAACAGAACTGCGGTTGGCGGTCCTATCGCCCAGTTGTATGGATTCACTTGGGCTGGTGTCAACCCAGCTAACGGTAACCCGATGTACTACAGCGGCGAAAACATCGTGCAGTACGACCTGCGTCCTAGTGGCCAAGGCGGTCTGAGATTCAAAGCTTACGATGCCAACAATCCTGCAGACGTGTCTGTCAACGGTGCAGCTCCTACTCAGAGCTTCCTTGGCAACACCCTTCCAAAGTGGCAAGGTGGATGGAGCAACAGCTTCAAATTTGGCAACTGGGATGCTGAGATCTTCACCAGATTCTCCGGTGGCAACTACATCATGAACGAATCTGTAAGAGGCCTGATGGGTCTTGGATTCTCCAACAACCACGCTTCTATCCTGAACAGATGGACTGAAAGCGGTCAAGTGACCGACGTGCCTAAGCTGTACTCCGGACAGGATCAAAACACTTGGCAAAACTCTGCTTCCAACAGCAGATTCGTTGAGAAAGGCGACTTCGTAAGAATCCAGAATATCGTAGTGGGTTATACCGTTCCTGCTGCTGCTTTGACTTCAGCGTTCAACGGTGCGATCACCAACGCAAGATTCTTTGCTCAGGTACAGAATCCGTTCACTTTTACCGGATACAGCGGTCTTGATCCTGAGTCCAACCAGTATTCTGGCCAGCAGTCGTTTGGTGTGGACTGGAACGTAGCTCCTGTGATCCGCACTTACACTTTGGGTCTGAACGTAGGGTTCTAATTTCAAACTCCTAAACGAAGCATTACAATGACAAAATTTTCGATAAAAAACTTCAAGCTTATCCTAGCCGGTGCGGCTATGATGGGAGTGGTCAGTGCCTGCGAGGTAACTGAACTGACCCCTGCCAACTTGATCCCAGATCAGGAAGCATTTGCTACTGCCGCTCGAATCGAGTCTGCGGTACTGGGCGTGTACGAATCCGCACAGCGCGGGTACTACAACGGTTCCGTGACCAACGGTCGTGGCTATCCTTTCGGAGCTGCCAACGTGGAGCAGGGTGACATGAGAGGCGAGGACATGTACAATGACCAGGCCTTCTACGAAATCACCTACAACAACTCCTACAACCCGCAGTCTGCAAACAACAACGGAATGTGGATCTCCCTGTATCGATTGATCAACCGGGCGAACATCATCCTTGAAAACATCGATCCTGCTGTAGCAAGCGGTGTGCTGACTGCTGAGAAAGCCAATGCGTACAAAGGTGAAATGCTGTTCATGAGAGCTTTGGCTCATCATGAGCTCCTGATCCACTTCGCCAGACCTTATTCTGACGATCCCGAGACCGCTGGCGTTCCTTACAGAACTTTCGCCATCAACGATGTGCCTAAAGTTCCAGACGGAGAGGCAGTTCCCCGTGGTACAGTTGGGGAAGACTATACCCAGCTTTTGGCTGACTTGGATGCTGCCGCTACTGCCTTGGGTTCAGGCAAAGGCACTGTATCCAGAGTAAGCTACGGAGCGGTAGTCGCCCTCAAGACCCGTGTCCTTCTTCACAAAGAAGATTGGGCTGGTGTATTGGCAGAGTATGAGAAAATCAAGTCTCTGTACGCAGTGACTCCTAACCCCGCCACTCCTTTCAGAGGCGGAACCAGCTCTGACAACATCTTCTCTTTCCTCAACTCAGATGCTTCCAACGGTACTGTAAACGGCGCTTTGCCAGCAATGTATGGCAACCCAGCCAACGGTGGCCGTGGTCTGGTGAAGATTTCTCCACTGATCTGGAGATCTTCCTTCTGGCTTGCCGAAGATACCCGCCGTGTAGACCTGACCAGCAGAAACGCTGCGGGTATCTACAGCGCCAAATATATCGATCCCGTAACCCGTACGGATCCAAACGTGATCCTGAGATTCTCAGAGGTAGTATTGAACGCGGCTGAGGCAAACGCACAGCTGGGCAACTTGGATGCTGCTGTAGCCCTGTTGAACACCGTAAGAAGCCGTGCACTTCCTGCATCCATTCCAGCTTTCACAGCTGCAGGTCTGGGAGGGCAGGCTGGCGTTTTGACAGCTATCTATCAGGAGCGTAGAATCGAATTCTTGGCTGAAGGCCGCAGATGGGCTGATATCCACAGACTCTCTGGTGCTGGTGTCATGAACGGCATTCCTTTGAAAGCCCAGTCCAGATCCGTGAACAACGTGGATTTCTATACCACTAGCCGTGCGATCGTGACTAGCCACGACCTTCCATACGACGACTACCGCTTCATCTGGCCAATCCCTTTGGATGAAATCCAAAACAACACATCTGCTCCAATCGCGCAGAACCCAGGTTATTGATTCTCTGGTAGCACTATTTTCAAAAGTCCGACTCGTGAGAGTCGGACTTTTTTTGTTTAGCTGAGTTCTCGGAAAGCCGCTGGGTTTTTCCGCGGGAAATTTTGTGTGCCTCAGGCGGCCAACTTTAGACCATGGGCTAAAATGCATATCTTGAGACTCCACCTAACCAAATCATTTTTATGCTAAAGACTATTATTGTCCCTGTGGACTTTTCTGACGAGGCTGGCAATGCCTTGCTTTTTGCAGCGGAGCTGTGCAAAAGGACGGACGGCCGTCTGAGTATCCTCCATGTCCTGTCTGATGAAGACAGCGAGGCGGCAGCCCTGAGCCAGCTCGAAGCTTTGGAACGCAGGCTCAAAGATTCCTTTGGGTCGGAGCTTCAATGTTCCTCCCTGCTGCTGCGGGACGGCTTGATCCCGGCATTGGAATCCCAGGTGAAAAGCCAAAACGCTGATCTGGTCGTGATGGGGACCAAAGGAGCGACGGGCCTGAAGCGGATTTTCATCGGCAGCAATACCGTCAAAGTCCTTGCCCACCTCAAGTCCCCGGTTTTGGTCGTGCCTGAGACAGCCAGGTTCGAGGCCTTCAACCGGACGGGTAAAAGCCGTGTCGTGCTGGCGACTGACCTGATGGAAGTGGGAGAAGACCAAGCGCTGGATGTACTGGCGGAGATCACCTCCCTGATGATCGAGCCCAAGCTCCGAATACTCAACGTAAGGCCTAAAAACACTAGTTTGGGTTTTGAGCAGGCAATGGAGCGCTCAGCCCTGCTGACCCGATTCCGAGAAAACATCGAAACGGAGCGCATCACGGTGTTTGACAGCAACGTGATGGACGGGATCAAGTTTTATCTGCACAAGCATGATGACACCGGCCTGCTGGCTATGGTCGCCAGGGATACAGGAGGCCTGTTTCAGCGCCATTTCACCCATGAGATGGCGTCCATCACCGAATATCCCCTTTTGGTCATGCACGGGTAGCGCGATCTGGATTCGCCTAGGCCGGTTTGCGGGAAGTTTGTTTTTCCTCCCGGCCAAGGCGCAAAAAAAGACCTGCCAGGTTTCAAAACTTGGCAGGTCTTTGCGCTTAAATAGAGAAGGCTCCCCTACTGTTTGTTCTCACGGCTGCGCTGGATGACCGCGTCCACTTTTGCCTTGGAGGCTCCATAGACTTTTCCGTTTTCGGCATCCTCGATCAGGCGGTCGATATAGCCTTGGCTGATCTCCGCGCTGTCCTTGTACTTTTTGCGCAGCTTGTCCAGCTGGGCGTGCAGCTCTTTTCGGATTTGGGCATAGGCTGGATCGTCGTAGTAGTTGTGAAGCTCCAGCGGGTCTTTTTTGCGGTCGATGAGCTCCCATCTGCCTTCGGGGAAGTAGAAGTGGACGAGCTTGTACTCTTGGGTGATGATGGCGTAGTGGCGCTGCACCATGTGCTCGGCAGGATACTCATAGTAGTGGTAGTAGACCTCCTCGCGCGTCCATTTCTTTTCGTTTCCGGTCAGCAGTGGCACCATGCTTTCTCCCTGCATGTCCTTTGGTGCCTTCACGCCCGCAGCGTCGAGGAAGGTCTGCGCAAAGTCGAGGTTTTGTACCAGCGCGTCGGAAGTAGCACCGCCTTGGGTGCGGCCAGGCCAAGCCATGAGGAGGGGAGTCTTGAAGGACTCGTCGTACACGAAGCGCTTGTCGTACCAGCCATGCTCGCCTAGGTAAAAGCCCTGGTCCGAGGTATAGACGATGATGGTGTTTTCCATCAGGTCATTGGCTTCCAGGTAGTCCAGCAGTCGGCCCACGTTTTCGTCCACGGCCTTGATGGTGCCCAGGTAGTCCTGCATGTAGCGCTGGTATTTCCACTTCATGATGTCCTCTTCGGACATGGAGGGGTATCGCTTTTTGAAGTCCTCGTTTACTTTCGTGTAGTACTTCAGGAAAGTCTCCCGCTGCGAGGGGGTAAATCGCGCCAGTTCGTTTTTGAATCGGCCTTTGTCCGGACCGATCTCGGACAGGCCCAGTTCGTCCATGGTTTCGGGGAAAAGCTTGTTGTCTCCCGCCCAGCTCATGTGTTCCAGGATATTCATCTCGGCCTCCGCGGCGGCAGGGCGCTCGGCGTAGTCGTCAAAAAGCGTCTTGGGCTCCGGGAAGGTCTTGTTGGTATATTCCTCCATGTGGCGCTCGGCCATCAGCCAAGGGCGATGCGGAGACTTGTGCAGGTACATGAGCATAAAGGGCTTTTCCTCTTCCCGGTCTTTCTCCAGCCAGTCCAGGGTCATGTCGGTCACGATGTCGGTCACGTAGCCTTCCACCTTGATATTTCCCTCCTTTTTGGTGATAAACTCCGGATTGTAATAGGAGCCTTGTCCCGGGAGGATCTTGAATTCGTCAAATCCCTTCGGGTTGTTGCCAAAGTGCAGCTTGCCAAACATGGCCGTCTGATAGCCTGCGTCCTGCAGAAGCTGTGGGAAGGTCACGTTGGTGGTGTCAAAGGCGAAATGGTTGTCCACCTTGCCGTTGAGATGGGAGTGTTTGCCGGTCAGGATGGTGGCCCGGGAGGGCGCGCAGATGGAGTTGGTCACGCTGGCCTGGGTGAAAAGAATCCCCATGTCGGCGATGCGGTCGATGTTGGGCGTCTCGATGAGACGGTCGTCGTAGGCCGAGATCGCCTGGTAGGCGTGGTCATCGGACATGATGAAGATGATGTTGGGTCGCTTGGAGGCCTGCTTGCTTCCCTGGGAAAATCCCAGCTGGGCGCTGCAGAGGCAGATCAAGACGAAGGCAAAAATCTTTGGCATGGTAAATCGGGTTAGGGTATGCTCGGCTGAAATTAGGCTTTTGCCGCTTCCTTTGCGAGAGATTTCCGCCAAAAGGCCGGAGATCTACCCAAACTGGCAAGCGGGCAAAAATAATTTGCCACTAATTTAGTGCTTTTGCCCTAATAATTTTAATTTGGCTCCAGCAAAGTCAATTTTGGCTAGCTTTAAAGACCCTATGAACCTGCATTTACTCGACGCCGTCGCCATTTTTACCTACCTCATCGGCATAGTCTGGGTGGGGATTGCCTATGCGCGGAAGAAGCGGGCGACGAGTGAAGGCTATTTCCTGGCGGGAAAGTCCCTGGACTGGAAGGTCATCGGGGCCTCCCTCTTCGCCTCCAACATCTCCACGGTGCATCTGGTGGGGCTGGCGGAGTCCGGCTTCAAGGACGGGATGCTTTGGGGAAATTTTGAGTGGTTTTCCACGGTCGAGCTCCTGATCTTGGCCTTTGTCTTCGTTCCCTTTTTTCTCAAAAGCAAGGTGGTCACGCTGCCGGAATTTTTGGAAAAAAGGTACGACTCCCGCTCCAGGATGATCTTGGCGCTGTTCAGCATTCTGGCGGCCTTGTTTATGCACATCGGGATCAGCTTCTTTGCCGGGGCGGTGGTATTTGAGGCCATCTTCGGCTGGAACATTTGGTTTTCCGTCTGCCTCATCGCCGTGGCGACCGGGGTCTATACCATCATCGGTGGGCTCTCTTCCGTGGTCTTGACCGAGTCCATCCAGACGGTGATCCTGATTCTCGGTTCACTGCTGATCACCCTGCTGGCGATTTTTGCCCTGCCGGAGATCGGCATCCATTCTCTGGCTGACCTGAAGGCTGCCGTGACTCCGGATCGCCTGAGCGCGGTAGATTTCGATGCGCAAGCCAAGGGCTTTTCCTTTCGGGACATGCTCTTTAGCCATTTGATTTTGGGGATTTGGTACTGGTGTACCGACCAGACCATCGTGCAGCGTATCCTCGGTGCCAAGGACGAAAACCAAGCCCGTCTCGGCGCGGTCTTCGCGGGATTTCTGAAGATACTCCCTCCTTTTATCATGATCCTGCCCGGAGTCTTGGCCTTTGCCCTGTTTCGCAGCGAGATCGGAGAGGATACCAAAAGCGTGCTGCCCGTCCTGATCATGCAGCTGCTGCCCGTAGGCCTGAAGGGGCTGATGGTGGCTGCCCTCCTGGCAGCGGTGATGAGCAGTGTGGCTGCGGCCCTCACCAGCTGCTCTACGCTTGTGGTCTATGACGTATTTGACCGGCTGAAGCCTGGCCTCAGCGATGGGAAAAAGATCCAAATCGGCCGCATCACCGCCGGGCTGGTGCTGGTGCTGGCGGTGCTTTGGTCCCCGTTTTTGGGAAACCTCGGCGCCATCTTCGAGCTGATCAACCAGATGTTTTCCATCTTCGCCCCTTCCATTGTCGTGGTTTTTCTTTTCGGGATACTTTCCAAAAGAGGTACCTCCCAGGCTTCTTTCCTCACCCTGCTCTTGGGAAGCGGAATAGCCGCGGGCGTCTTTTTGACCGAGAAATACCTCACGATAGGCGGCGTCCAAAACTTCATTTCCTCTCCCGATGGACTTGGCATCAACTGGATGAGCCAGACGGTGTACTTCTTCCTCGTCTCCACGGCCATCTATTGGGCCACGAGCCTTGCTGGGTCCAAGCCCGCCGCCAATCCGGCGGTGTCCAGCCTGAGCCTTTCGGGCAGTTCTCCACTGGTCATCGTCCTCAGCGTCTTGCTGATGGCCTGTATGGCGCTCGTTTATTTCATCTTCTACTGATCGTAAAAGCCCAGCCTCATGCACCTCCGCCAATCCATTTCCCCCCTTCCAAACCCCAAACCGATCGCGATCATCGGCGCGGGCGGGATCGTATGCGATGCCCACCTGCCGGCCTACAGGCAGGCGGGATGGCGGGTAGTCGGGATCTACGACCGGAGTCTGGACAGAGCATCGGCAGCGAAAGCAGCTTTTCCCCTGGTGGAAAAAGCCTGCAGCAGCCTAGACGAGCTCATCGAGACGGCGGTGGCTTCCTCGGCCATCTTTGACTTGGCAGTCCCGGCGGATCAGATCCTTGCCGTTTTGGATAAAATCCCCGAGCGTTCGGCTGTTTTGATCCAAAAGCCCATGGGCGAGACCCTCGAAGAAGCCCGGCAGATCCAGGCCCTGTGCGAGGAAAAGCAACTGGTCGCAGCCGTGAACTTCCAGCTGAAATTTGCCCCCTACATGCTCGCCCTTCAGGACTTGATGGAGCGGGGCGCGCTGGGTGAGGTCTATGACATTGAGCTGAAAGTCTGTGTGCACACGCCATGGGAGCTTTGGGATTTTCTCAAAACCAAACCCAGAATGGAGGTGCTCTACCACAGCATCCACTACCTGGACCTCGTCCGCGCCCTGGCCGGCAACCCAACCCGGGTAAGCGCTTCCCTCGCGCGGCATCCCAAGACACCGGAGCTGGCGGATGCCCGCAGCAGCATCCTGCTGGAGTATGAGGGCGCAAAGCAAGCCCGCATTCTCACCAACCACGGCCATTCCTTTGGAGGAAAACACCAGCAATCCTACCTCAAAGTGGAAGGAACCGAAGGGGCGGTCTTTATCCTTCTTGGCCTTTCCCTCGACTATCCAAAGGGTCGGCCCTCTTCCATGGAGTATTTCCAAAGCGGCTCCGACGCCGGTTGGCAGGAGATTCCACTGCAGGGGGATTGGTTTCCCGAGGCCTTCGTCGGCAGCATGGCCGTACTCCAAAACCACCTTCAAGACCCTGATTTTCCACTGATCCACTCGGTAGCAGACGCGCTTCAGACCATGGAGCTGGTCGAGCGGGTGTACCTGAGTTCCACATTTTAGCCTATGAGACAGATCCGATATATCCTCATCCTTTTGCTCGCCCTGAGTCCGCTTTTTTCTTTTTCCCAGGGGAAAAAATCCAAGCCCAACGTCTTGCTCATCCTGTCAGACGACCTGACGACCACTGCCCTGGGCAGCTATGGCAACCAAGTCGTGCAGACTCCCTACCTGGATCAATTGGCGGCTGAATCGGTCCAGTTTGACCGGGCCTATGCGCAGTTTCCGGTTTGTGGTCCGTCGAGGGCATCCATGATGTTTGGCTATTACCCCAGCGCCACGGAGACCTATGGCTACGTGAGTGGCAGGGAGCAGGTGGGCCCGGATCGCCTTTCGCTCGCGCAATGGTTTAAAAACCAAGGCTACTATACCGCGCGGGTCAGCAAGATCTATCACATGGGTGTGCCTGGGGATATCGAGAAAGGGGTAGATGGGGCAGACGATGCCGCCTCCTGGACGGAAAAGTTCAACGTAAAAGCGCCCGAGTGGCAAGCTCCCGGCAAGGCCGAGCTAGTCCAGGGCAATCCCGATGGCAGCACAGCCCGCAAGGGTGGCAACGTGATGACCATCGTGCAGGCTTCGGACAGCGAGCTGGACCATGCCGATGGAATGGCCGCGGCCAAAGCCACCGAGCTGATCCGCCAGCACAAGAAGGAGCCTTTCTTTTTAGCGGTAGGCCTGGTGCGCCCCCATGTGCCCTTCGTCGCGCCGGAGAAGTATTTTATCCCCTATCCCTGGCAGCAGATCGTGCCTCCGCCCGTGGTGGAAAATGACTGGGCGGACATTCCGGAGCGCGGGATCAACTATGTGACTACCAAAAACGGGCAGATGTCCTATGCCCAAAAGCAAAAGGCCATTGCGGGCTACTACGCCTCGGTGTCCTTCATGGACGCGCAGGTCGGCAAGATTCTGCAAACGCTGAAGGAAGAGGGATTGGAGGAGAATACCATCGTCGTCTTTGCCTCTGACCATGGCTTCCATCTGGGCGAGCATGACTTCTGGATGAAGGTGAGCCTTCACGAGGAGTCGGTGCAGGTGCCTTTCCTGATCAAGGCACCGGGAATGAAGGCCGGTACTTCCCTGTCATTTACAGAGCTGGTAGACCTCTATCCCACACTCGTGGATCTCGTGGGAGGAAAAATCCCCGGCAACATCCAAGGCAAAAGCCTGGTGCCGGTGCTGAAAGATACCCAAGCCCAAGTGCGGGATATGGCTTTCTCCGTGACCCAAAACGGGAACACTTACCTGGTTCGCACCGATCGTTGGGCCTACATCCAATACGACGAAGACGCCAAGTCCGGCATGGAGCTCTTTGACATGTATCAAGATCCGAAGCAGTTTACCAACCTTGCCGGTCTGCCTGAATACGCCGACACGCTTGCCGAGATGCAGCAGCGCCTGCGCGACAAGCTCGCCGAAGTACGAGACAATGACCTGAACAAAACCTATCGCAGCGCGAAATGAAGTTTTCCTTTTCCATCAAGCCCTTTCAATTCCTTCTGACTGTCCTTTTGCTGGGATGTTTAGGAGCGAGCACGCCTAAAAAACAACTTCGTGTGGAGTCAAAGCCCGTGGCTGCCTCCCTGGCGAAAGGCGAAAGCCAATACCTCGAAGGCCCCGCGGTGCTGAAGCTTGATGGCTATTTTGTCTGGGGGGCAAGTGTCCTGCAAGGCAGAGACGGGAAGTACCACATGGTTTTTTCCCTCTGGGAAAGCGGCCCCGAGCGGGATGTCTTCAACAACAGCTGGGTGCTGGAGAGCAAGCTGGGCTATGCGGTGTCGGACTATCCTGACCGGGATTTCAAGTTTCAAAAAATCATCCTGACGGGCGCTCTCCACGATGGAGACCAAGCATCCTGGGATGCGCAGACCGTCCACAATCCCCACCTGCGCCAGTTTGGGGACAAATACTACCTCTACTATATCGGAGGCAGGGATGCTGGGGAAGAAGTCGCTCCCGACCTCGACCGGAGATCCCGTGTGCAGCAGAGCCTCCAGATCGGCGTGATCGAATTTTCCTCCTTTGAGGATTTGCTGGCGGGAAAATTTGAACGGCCTACCGAGCCGCTGCTCAGTCCACGCACCCGTGTCAAAGCAGACCAAGTCCTGCTGCCCTCAGCTCCCGGCACGGAAGTGAAGCCGGACAACCTCATCGTGGTGAATCCCTCCGTGGACTACAATCCGAATACCGGCGAGTACATGCTGTTTTTCAAAGGCAACATCTACGAGCCGCACTGGAAAGGGGTGCATGGCGTGGCCACGAGCAAGAGCCCCACGGGGCCTTTCGTTCCCAAGGACAACTTCATCTTTGACGTGAAGATGCCGGACGGCTCCTTTGCCAGCGCGGAGGATCCCTATGTCTGGTACTCCAAGGCCTATGGCCGCTTTTTTGCCGTGGTCAAGGACTTCACCGGGAGGATTTCCGGAGGCAATCCCAAGGATTTGGCGATCCTGGAGTCCCAAGATGGGATAGACTGGAAGCTGGGCGAATATCCCCAGTTTCTCAAGCCGGAGATCACTTTGGCCGATGGGTCGCTGCAGAAGCTGAGCCGCCTAGAGCGCCCCCAGCTTTTGCTGGACAAGAAGGGCATCCCCCGCTACCTCTACGCCGCCGCGGCGGTGGACAATGTCAACGGCAAGAAGGACGGAAGCTCCTTCAACGTCCACATTCCCCTGAAAATCAACTAAGCAATCAACCAAAATGCGGGCATCGATCCCGCATACCTAGCCTATTAACCTAAATGAAAAAAACACTGGTAATCAAAAGGGGACTATCGAGCGACATGCGTTTTGACCTGAAAAACGGTGCCGGCTCCGATGCGGTTCATGTCAATCCAGTCTATGCCTACGCGGTGTGCAAGCTACAGACCGACAGCCCCATCGAGGGAATAGGGCTGGCCTTCACCCTCGGCGCGGGCAACCGAATCGTGTGCGATGCCATCGACTACCTCGTCAAGCATATCGAGGGAAGGGAAATCCACGAGCTGATGGCGGACTTTGGTACGGTGTACAAGAAGATGGCCGACGACCCCAATTTCCGCTGGCTTGGCCCGCACAAAGGGGTCGTGCAGCTCGCGCTTGCCGCCGTGGTGAACGCTTGCTATGACCTCTGGGCGAAAGCCGAAGAAGTGCCGCTCTGGAAGTTGCTCACCGACCTGAGCCCCGAGGCGCTGGTCAACACGCTGGACTTTTCCTACTACGAAGACATCCTGACCCGAGCCGAAGCCATGCAGCTACTCCAGAGCCAAAAGGAAACCCGGCTCGAACGGGAGCTGATCGTGGAGACCGGCTATCCCGGCTACGACACCTCCGTGGGTTGGTTTAACTACTCCGATGAGCAGGTGCTGCGCAACGTACAGGAGGCCATGGAGCAGGGCTTCACCGCCATGAAGCTGAAAGTCGGCTCCAAGAGCGCCGAGCGGGACATCCGGAGGGCGCGGATCGTGCGGAAAGCTGCGGGTGAGGATGCGACGATCATGTTTGACGCCAACCAGCAGTGGAATCTGCCCCAGGCTATAGAGATCTGTAGGCAGCTGAAGGAGCTCAACCCCTTTTGGATCGAGGAGCCGACCCATCCCGACGACGTGCTGGCCCATGTTAGGCTGGCCGAGACGGTGAAAGTGCCTTTGGCGCTGGGCGAGCATGTGCCCAACAAGATCATTTTCAAAAACTTCCTCCAGTCGGGCTGCATGTCGTTTAACCAAGTCGATGCCGTGCGGGTAGGCGGCGTATCGGAGTTTATCCTGATCAGCCTGCTTTCGAAGAAAATGAACGTGCCGGTCGTACCCCATGTGGGCGACATGGGACAGATCCACCAGCATTTGGTGTTGTTTAACCATATCTCCGTGGGGCACCCGGCGCTCCTGCTGGAGCATATTCCCCATTTGAGGGACTATTTCAAGTTTCCGGTCACCATCGTGGACGGCAAATACATCACGCCCCAGCAGCCGGGCATGAGCGCGGATTTGATCTGATTGGGGCCAAAGCCAAAAAGCTTGGCTATTTTCCCAAAGAAGAAAGAACCAAAGGCTATGCGGAGGAGAGCCCCCGCCCAACCCATTTTTCAGGATACCATGCACAAGAACCATACGCTTTACCTTCTAGCCAGCCTCTGCCTGCTGCTAGGCTACACCCCCTCCCTGGCGCAGGACAAAGTAGCAGTAGCTCCCAAAGAACTGGACACGCAGGTCTGGTACGACCGGCCTGCGGAGGCCTGGACGGAAGCCATCCCCATCGGCAATGGCTACATGGGTGCCATGGTGTTTGGCGGGATAGGAAGAGAACGCATCCAGCTCAATGAGGGCACGCTGTACTCCGGCGACCCGGATTACACCTACAAGGGGATGAATGTGCGCAAGCAGTATCCCGAAGTGATGGCGCTGCTGGAGGCTGGGGAATACAAACAGGCGCAGGATGTCATCCAGGCCGATTGGCTGGGACGGGCACAGGAGTGCTTTCAGCCTTTGGGTGATTTGTGGATGGATTTTGGGCACGAAGAGGCTACGGTGAAAGAATACAAAAGAAGCCTCGATCTGGAGACGGCCGTGGTAAAGGTCAGCTACAAAGTGGGCGAGGTCACCTATACCCGGGAGTATTTTGCCAGCTATCCCGATCGTCTGATCGCTGTGCGGGTCAGCGCGGACCGTCCCGGCCAAGTCGATTGCAAGCTGAGTCTCTCCACGCCCCATGAGCCCACGGAAAAGACATTTGTAGAAAAAGAACAGCTTGTGCTAAAGGGAAAGGCCCCCGGGATCGCGCTGAGGCGTGACCTCAAGTCGGTGATGGCGAGAGGGGATCAGTACAAGTATCCGGAGATTTTTGACCTGGACGGGAGCGTCAGGCCCGGAGCCAGCGAAGTGATGTACGACGACCAGGTCTTTGGCCTTGGCATGGCATTCGACACGCGTGTGGAGACACGAGTACAGGGAGGAAAGCTCGAGTATGGCGAAGCTTCCGTCTCGGTGAGCCGGGCAGATGAGGTGGTTTTTATTCTCTCAGCTGCGACCAGCTTCAATGGATTTGACAAATCTCCGGCTTTCGAGGGAGTGGATGAGGAGGCCAAAGTAAAAGCTTTGCTGGGGCAAGCGCACTCCAAGAGCTATGAAAACCTGCGCCAAAGCCACGTGGAGGACTATCAAAACCTATTCGGTCGAGTGAAAATCAGCCTGGCGAAAAAGTCCAGCCAGTCGGCGCTCCCTACCGACCAGCGGGTGAAATTCTTCGAAAACGGCAAAGATCCATCCTTGGTCGGCCTGTACTTCCAGTTTGGGCGGTACCTGATGATCGCGGGTTCCCGTCCCGGAGGGCAGCCGCTCAACCTGCAGGGAATCTGGAACGAGCAGGTCATCCCGCCCTGGGCCAGTGCCTACACCATGAACATCAATCTGGAGATGAACTATTGGCCGGCGGAAGTGACCAACCTCTCCGAGTGCCACGAGCCGCTTTTTG
Source organism: Algoriphagus oliviformis (assembly GCF_017254915.1). Lineage (GTDB taxonomy): Bacteria > Bacteroidota > Bacteroidia > Cytophagales > Cyclobacteriaceae > Algoriphagus > Algoriphagus oliviformis. Next base: position 757,026 of record NZ_JAFKCT010000001.1, read on the forward strand.
CCGCAATCAAAGAGCTGGCGGTCAATGGGAAGGCCACGGCCAAGGACATGTTTGGCAGCCAAGGCTGGACAGGCAACCACAACATGTCCATCTGGAGGCAGACCGAGCCGGTGGATTTTTGCGCCTGTTCCTTTTGGCCCATGGTGGCGGGCTGGCTCACCAGTCACCTCTGGGAGCACTATCTTTTCACCGGGGACGTGGAGTTTTTGCGTGCGGAACTTTTCCCACTTTTGGAGGGCGCGGTGATGTTTTACAAAGATTGGCTGGTGGCCAATGACTCGGGTTACCTCGTGACGCCCGTAGGCCACAGTCCCGAAAACCAGTTTGTCTTCCGAGAAAAAGAGACTTCCACCCAAAGCCCCGGACCCACCATGGATATGGCCATCATTCGGGAGTCATTTGCGCGTTATTTGGATGCCAGCAGGCTTTTGGGGTATGAGACCGGATTGACTGCAGAAATTGCCGAGAAGCTGGAAAGACTCCTGCCCTATCAGATCGGCAAGCATGGACAGCTGCAGGAGTGGCAGTTTGACTTTGACGAGCAGGATCCTGAGCATCGGCATATTTCCCATCTCTATGGCTTTCATCCCGGCAACCAGATCAATTTGGAGCAAAATCCAGCGCTGAGCGCCGCAGTGAGGCAAAGCATGGAGCGGCGGACTGACCAGGCGACCGGCTGGTCTATGGGCTGGAAGGTGAACGTCTGGGCTAGGCTCCACGACGGAGACCGGGCGCTGAAGCTGCTGACCGACCTCCTGCATCTGGTCAGGGAAGGTGAGGCTGGCACCAGCAGGAGCGGTACCTACACCAATCTTTTTGACGCGCATCCACCCTTCCAGATCGACGGGAACTTTGGTGCTACGGCAGGCGTGGCAGAGATGCTTTTGCAGAGCCATGCCGGCAAGGTCGAGCTCCTTCCTGCATTGCCCGAGGCATGGGCGGAGGGAAAAATCACCGGACTCAAGGCCAGAGGAGGCTTCGAAGTGGATATGGAGTGGGAAAAAGGGAAGCTGAAGCAAGGCCAAATCCTCTCGCAGAAGGGCGGGCTGCTGCCTATCCGGTCAAAGACTCCGCTGAGGTTTGGAAAAGAAGTCCGTCTGGTAAAGGGCGGGGAAAACTCCTTGCTGCAGCCCATCGATCCCGGTGCTCCCCTCGTCCACCATCCTGAGAAGCTTGACGTCGAGGACTCCGAGCGGTCTTACGAGTATTTCATCCAAACCCAAGCAGGTGAGGTGCTTGTGTTTAGCGGGAGGTGATGGGAATCCTTAAAAAATCAGGGAGTCAGACTGGAATTCGTCTCGGTTTTGTTCTCCATCCAGCCTGATTTTGAGACAATAGGAAGCCGAGGCTAAATTTATTTATTGCTAAAAATCAGCCGGTTATATTTTTTATTAGGGCAATAGGCCAATTTTTTTAACCGATCAATAGGGCTTTTGCCCTATTATGGATACCTTCCCTTCGGATATTCAGAATATTCAGTTCCAGACTGTAGCTGAATGGAGATCCGGCTTTTCATAATCCATCCCTAACCTCATGTTTCGTATGATTGACTCTACGATTGTGACCCGGCCAAAATCCACGAAAGCGGCCGGAATCATCTCTCCACCTTGGAGGCTCTTCACCTGCTGCGTGGCGCTGCTTTTCCTGATGATGGGACAGCAAGCACGAGCACAAGAGGCTCTTTCAGTTTCCGGTACGGTGATAGACCAGGAGGCGCAGCTTCCGCTGCCAGGTCTGACCGTCATGGTAAAAGGTACCACCACAGGTACTGTCACCGATGCCAATGGAAAGTATTCCATTCGTGTTCCTTCCACCAGCTCCACCTTGGTCTTTAGCTACATCGGCTACGCCACCCAGGAAATCCTGGTGGGCAACCAAACCCAGATCAACGTCACCATGGGGCAGGATGTCTCCTCACTTGATGAGGTGGTCGTGGTGGGATATGGTACCCAAAAGAAAGCCAACCTGACCGGCTCGGTAGCAAATGCCGACATGGCCGTGGTGGCTGACCGGCCGATCACCAACCTGACCCAAGGACTCCAAGGAGCCGTGCCTGGCCTCAACATCGCCAGCAACAGCGGTACGCCAGGCCAAAATCCCAGCATCAACATCCGAGGCGCTACCAGCATCAACGGTGGCCAGCCTTTGGTCTTGGTAGACGGTACCCAGATGAACATCAACAACATCAACCCACAGGATGTCGAAAGCGTCACGGTGCTGAAGGATGCGGCATCCGCTGCGATCTACGGTTCTCGGGCCGCCTTTGGTGTGATTCTGATCACGACCAAGAAAGGTGCAAGAAACACCAAGCCGCAGATCAGCTACTCGGGTAATTTCTACTCCGCAAGTCCTACGATCATCCCTGACAAGGTGGATAGCTACAAGTATGCCTTGTACGCCAACAGCATGCTGACCAGCACCAACTCCGCGAAGTACTTCAACGACGAGCATCTGGCCCTGATCAAAGACCGGGTAGATGGCGTGATCACCAACGACTATACGCTGAAGGCCAATGGCACCTCCTACTACGAGCATGCCAACACCAAGTGGGAAGACCTGATGTACGATGATGCAGCTGTGGGACAAAACCATAACCTGTCCGTCTCTGGCGGTACCGAAAAAACCACCTATCGCGCCTCTTTCGCCTACGCAAAAGACGGTGGCATCGTGAAGGTGGGCAACGACAAGTACGAGCGCTACAACTTCAACACCAACATGAGCACCGAGGTGCGGAAGTGGCTGGTGGCAAAAGCCCAGGTCAACTTTACCTCTGCGGAGACCGACCTCCACAACCTCCCCGGCGGCAACTTTGGTCCATCCATCTTCCACGTCATCTGGAGAGCGAGACCGACATGGACTCCCTACTACGACGTCGATGGTGTGCCTTATCAGACCTTCAGCCGACTGAATCCCCTCGCTACCATTGAGAAGGGCGGACGGGATCTCGACAAGACTTACAACCTGAATACCAAGGCTGGTGTAGAAATGACCTTCGAAGACTTCCAGGTGTTTTCCAACTACACTTTCAACCCCATCTTCAGAGAGGGACAGCGTAACCACAAGCAGTTCTATTCCATCCAGCCTTGGAACAACCTGACTGTAAGCCCTGAAAGTGAGGCTTCCTACATCGAGCGTACCCACAACAATAGCTATTACTATGCCTTTGATATCTATGGGAAATACGCCAAGACCTTCGCCGAAGTCCACCAGGTACAGGCTACCTTGGGCTTCAACCAAGAGAATATGATCAGCACCTACGAGCGTGGCTACAACACCCTGCTGATCAGCGACGACGTGCCCTCCCTATCCAATACCTTGGGTACTCCGCTGGTGTCTGATGACCACGACGAGTGGGCTTTGCGCAGCGTGTTTGCCCGTGTGAACTACAACTACAAAGAAAAATATCTGCTCGAGTTCAACGGGCGCTATGACGGCTCTTCCCGATTTGCCAAGGACAGCCGCTACGGCTTCTTCCCGTCTGTATCGGCAGGCTGGAAAGTGTCCGATGAGGCATTTTTGAAAGATGCCACCTGGATCAACCTCCTGAAAGTAAGAGGCTCCTACGGTGACCTGGGCAACCAAAACTCCGCTTTCCTCTATCCATTTGTGGGATACAACACCACGCTGCAGACCAACTGGATCACCAATGGCACCCGTCCTATCGGCCTCAGTCCACAAAACCCCATCTCTGCCAGCAGAACTTGGGAGACCGTTTCCTCCGTCAACTTCGGTGCGGACATGATGTTCTTCAAGGGCAGGATGGACCTGACCTTCGACGTGTACAGACGTGATACCAAAGGCATGCTCGTGCCGGGACAGGCGCTGCCGGGAATCTTCGGCGCACCGGCTCCCCAAGCAAACGCAGCCGACCTCCGGGTGAATGGCTGGGAGACCGCGATTGGCTGGATGGACGAGTTCAGCTCTGGCTTGCGATACAACGTGAACCTGGTCCTTGCTGACAGCAAAGGCGAGATCACCAAATACGACAACCCCAACAATTCCCTTGCGGTAGCCTACTACACTGGCAAAACCATCGGGGAGATCTGGGGCTTTGAGACGGTGGGTCTTTTCCAATCCCAAGAGGAAATCAACGACGCACCCAACCACGGTACCCTGAGCGGTGGCAACCTGATCCGTCCAGGCGATGTGCGCTATGCCGACCTCAATGGCGACGGCGTCATCAACAACGGAAAGAACACCTTGGAAGATCCGGGAGACAGAAGAGTCATCGGAAACGCCTCCCCAAGATACACCTATGGTATCCGCGGGGGAGTGGGCTACAAAGGCTTTGACCTGAGCGTATTCTTCCAAGGAGTAGCCAAGCGCGACTTCTGGATTGACGGGCCAATCATGTTTGGTGGAGACGGCGGTATCGGCAACATGATCGTCACCAACTACCTCTATGACAATGTCTGGAGCGATGGGTCTGATGGACTGCCGGTCAACACCGACGCCTACTACTTCAGACCGAGCCAGACTTCCGTAGTGGACCGAAACACCCTGGTGCAGACGCGATACCTGCAGGATGCGAGCTATCTGCGACTGAAAAACCTGACCGTGGGATATACCTTCTCCAATGAGCTCCTGAGCAAGATCAACCTCACGTCCGCAAGGGTGTTTGTCTCTGGCGAAAACCTCGTCACCTTCACCAAGCTCAATCCAAACTTTGACCCTGAAGTGTTGGATCCAGGCCAGGACAACCTGGGCGGTACCAGCTTCTCCAACGGTGGAGGCCAGTCCGGTAAGCTCTATCCGCTGTCGAAGAGAGTTTCTTTCGGTGTATCCGTAGGCTTCTAATCCCCAAACGATCCGATTATGAAAAATTTGAAATATTACCTTTTCGCGCTTTCGGGACTGTTGATGTCCTGCAACGACGAGTTTCTAGATACAGAACCCACCACCCAGATCAACGACGCAACCTTTTGGAAGTCGCCGTCCGATCTGAAGATCTACAACAACCAGCTCTATTCGGTCTATCTGAATGGGCTGGGCTACGGTCGGGGCGGGTTTACCGCAGGCATGTACACCGATGATATGCTGAGCGACAACGCCTTTTCCGAGACCCCTTCCGCAGTACGGATGGGGATCAACACCTCCAACTCCCCCGGCCTGAGCAACTGGAGCTGGAGCTTGGTGAGAAACATCAACCTGATGTTGGAAAAAGCGGAGGCATCCCCTATCGAGCAGAGCATCAAAAACCAATACATGGCTGAGGCCCGCCTGATCCGTGCCTTGGACTACTACGACAAGCTGAAGCTCTACGGGCAGCTGCCTATCGTAGACCGCGTTTTGGAGGTGGATGACGAGCTGCTCTACGCCCCACAGTCCAGCCGCGACGAGGTGATGGCGTTTATCCTTTCAGACCTGGATTTTGCTGTCGCAAACATGGTCAGCACGGCTGAAGCCAACCGCTTTGACAAGATGATCGCGCAGTCCTACCGCGCCAGGATTTTGCTCCACGAGGGTACTTTCAGAAAATACCACGGCCTGGGCAACGAGACGACTTTCCTACAGGAAGCCGTAAAGTCTGCGCAGGAAGTGATGAACTCCGGCAAGTATGCGATCAATGTCACGGGGGCCTATGGTGCGCTGTTTTCCCAGCTGAACCTGTCGGGCAACAAAGAAGTGATCTTCTACCGCGACTATGACGATGCCCTGCAGCTGTACCACAACCTGAGCAACCTGATCACCCACGTCAACGGAGCGATCATGGGCGGCACCAAAGACCTCGTGCAGGACTACCTCTGCGTGGACGGTCTTCCTATCGACGAAAGCCCGCTTTACAAAGGGGATGACAACATCACCAACGAGTTTACCAACCGTGACAAGCGTTTGGCGGAGACTTTTGCCAAGCCAGGAACCTATTTTGTCACCGGCAAGATCAATCTCAATTCCGTTCCGGGCGGGTTCGCAGTGACCGCTACGCCTTCCGGGTACCAGATTGCCAAGTACTTCAACGCCTCCCAGGACAACCAGGCTTGGGACCGAGCCTTTGCCGATGCGCCGTTGATCCGCTATGCGGAAATCCTCCTGATCCTCGCAGAAGCCAAGGCCGAACTCAATACCTTGACCCAGGCGGACCTGGACCTGACGATCAACGTCCTGAGAAAGAAAGCCGGAGTGGCTCCGTTGGCAGCGACCCATGCTTCCCTGCTGCAGGAGGTACGCCGGGAGCGCAGGGTGGAGTTGGCTTTCGAAGGCTTCCGCTACGACGATCTGATCCGATGGAAAGAAGGAGCCCAGCTCTCCGAGCCGGTGATTGGCCTGAAATTCAATGCCGACGACATCACCAATGCGAGCAAATTCGTGATTGGCCAGCATATCCAGCTGGATGAAAACGGCTACATCTTGTCACCGAACAGCTATGCTTTCGACGAGAGCAAAAACTATTACTTCCCGGTGCCTCTCAATGAGCTTTCGCTCAATCCAAACCTGAACCAAACCCCAGGCTGGGAGTAGCGCCAGGACGAGAGCCGGTTAAAAAAAGGGGGCCAAAATCCCCCTTTTTCATTTTCAAGCGTTTAATTTTCCAAATCAATTTTTCCGACAGGACAGAGACTAGAAAAACATGGCTAAAATCAAGACCAAAGACAAAATCCTCTCCGTAGCGATCCGCATGTTTAATGAGTCTGGAATCCAGGGGGTTACCTCTCGGCATATCGCGGCAGAGATGGGCATCAGCCACGGAAATCTCGACTATCACTACCACACCAAGGAAGACCTCCTCCTGGCGATCTACGACAAGATGCGGGCTGAGGCCTCTGAGGCGTACACCATCAGGGAGTCCAATATTTCCTCGCTGATGCACTTCCAGCGCATGGTCGCTGGGTTGGAGGAGTTTCAGTACCGGTACCGCTTTTTCAATCTGGACGTCCTGGAGATCAGCCGGTCTTTCCCGGAGGTGAACAAAAAAATCCAGGAAACGCTGATTCTCCGCAAGCAGCAGGCGCAGCAGCTCTTTGAGGAGTTTTTGAAAGATGGCTATGTGAGCTTTCCCGACGAGGACGTGATGGAGCGCATACAGCATACGATCCGCATTGTGATCACCTTTTGGCTGTCCCAGCTAGAGGTGATCTCTCCATACAAGTTTAGGCAAAAGGGAGAGATGGTGCGGCTGGTCTGGAATACCATCCTGCCCTACCTCACGCCAGCGGGCAAGGAAGAATACGACCGCATCCAAGAGTCCGCCCCCTCGGAGCTGACAAACTAAAAGGAATCCCAAAAGACAAGAAAACCCGCGACATCCAAACCGCGGGTTTTTTGTTGGGTTAGTCCTTCCCCGCCAGCAATCCCTTTTCCAAAAGCGGAATCCTAAACTTTTCCAACTCAGAAGGCTGGTGGGCTTGCTTGAAGATGGCCTCGGCCTGGGCCAAAATCTCGGGATGAACGGAGGCCACATTGGTCGTTTCGGTAGGATCAGTGGCGAGTTGGTACAGCTCCAGCGTAGGAGCTTGCTTGTCGCTGAGGTGCTGGCGGATCAGCTTCCAGTCTCCAAATCGTATGGCCACCTGCCCCCCATACTCCGGAAACTCCCAGTACAGGTATTCGTGCTGCTTCTGTTCTCCCTTGCCAAGCAAAGTGGGCAGGATACTCAGGCCGTCGTTTGCAGGGACATCGAAACCGGCGATTTCCCCGAACGTCGCCATCATGTCGATGTGGGAGGAGAGCAGGTCGGATTTTGTCCCGGCGGCGATTTTGCCAGGCCAGCTGGCGATCATCGGCACGCGTATGCCCCCTTCGTGTACATGGCCCTTGATTTTGGCAGGGTCTTCGGTGAAGGGCCCGGCGGAGTTAAACCACTCCGAGTCGGTGCCTCCATTGAAGGTCGGCCCGTTGTCGGAGGTGAAGATGATCAGCGTGTTTTCGTACAGTCCTTCGCTTTTCAGGTGCTCGACGAGCTTGCCGACGTTTTCGTCCAGGTAAGAGACCATGGCGGCGTAGGCGGCTCGGGGGTTTTTATGCGGGAAATAGCCCTTGTTGCCCAAGTAGGGAGTTTCGTTTCCAAACTTTTTCTCGTAATAATCCACCCAGCGCTGCGGAGCCTGTAGCGCCACGTGGGGGATCGGCGTGGCCCAGTAGAAGTAGAAAGGCTGGTTTTTGTTTTCGGAGATGAAGTTCACCATCTCGGCAAACATGAGGTCTGGGGCGTAGTCCACCTGGTTGAAGTCCGCATAGCTCTCTGCCCGCTTGGGATCGGCCCCTTCGGCCAGCTTGGTGCTGGGAGCCACGAGCTTGTTGCGGAGGGGGACGCGGTTTTCGTTTTTGTAGAGGTGGACGGGGTAGTAGGTATGGGCCTGACGCTGGCAGTTGTACCCGTAGAAGAAGTCAAAGCCCATCTTCGTCGGGATGGACTGGGTCTGCGGCGCACCCAGGCCCCATTTTCCTACGCTCCCGGTCTTGTAGCCGACGGATTGCAGTCTTTTGGGGAAAAGCACGGTGCCTTCTGGGAGTGGACGCTGGCCTTCGAGCGTGGAGTCGGCTTCCATATCGGCAAAGTTCCAGACGTCTCCACCCGAGGGGGAATCCCGCTCACGCCACTCGTCATTGCCCCGGATGTAGGCATGGCCGGAGTGCTGCCCGGTCATGAGCATGTATCTGGCCGGGGCGCAGACCGGTGCTCCAGAGTAGTGTTGGGTAAAGATCATGCCGCCTCTGGCCAGCGCGTCGATGTTGGGGGTCTCGATCTTGGTGCTGCCAAAAGCGCCCAGATCGCCATAGCCCAGGTCATCGGCGAGGATGTAGATGATGTTGGGTTTTTGAGGGTTTGCTGCGGTGCTGGTGGTCTCGGCAGGCTTGCAGGCGAAAGCCAGGACTAGCAGAAAAGCATTGAGGGGTAGTGTTTTCATTGGTTGTCTGTAGATATTTTTAGTACCTATGAGTGTTGTCACTTACAGATTTTTTGGTCAAGAAATAGGATGAGTGGGTGTGGGCACTCATTTGGCATGCTGCTTCTTTGTTCTTTTGGCTTGACCCAAAAGAACCAAAAGGTCAAGATTTGCCAAAGCTCCCACCGCACTAGGCCAAACGCTGGCTCGCTGGCAAATCCTCCCACCGCACCTATCCGAACTATATTGGGTGCTAGGCGGACGGAATTCTAATGTGAAATCACACTTTGACGGTCTTCTATTCAAAGCTGTCGGCTACTTTTTTGTAAATTCTTGAATTATTGGGACTCGGTCTAACTTCATTGAAGCTGCGTCTAGCTTTTTGATACTTACGTCTAGCGTCTCCCTCACTTCAACTCGATCTCGCCGGTCTCCGGGACTTTGTTTCCCACGATTCCTTCGTAAAACCGAACCATTTCCTCCAGCTTTTCGGGTTGGTCTCCGGCGAGGTTTTTCGCCTGGGAGAGGTCCTCCGCTAGATGGTAAAGCTGGTATTCCGGAAGGTTGCCGGTTTCGATGTTGACAGCCTGGAGCACCGGGGCGCCCTTGTGCGGCGGGATCATCACCCAGTCGCCCTTGCGCAGGGCCGTACGGCCGGTGGCTTCCAAGATGAGGCTTTCCCGTCCAGTCTGGCTTTTGCCGAGGAAGGCGTCCAGGATGTTTTCGCTGTCTTGGCCTTGGATGCTGCTGCCGGTCAGCGCGGCAAGCGAACTCAAAAAGTCCACCTGGCAGACCAGGGCATCGGAGACTTGGGGCTGCACCGTCCCTTTCCAATAAACCATAAAAGGCACGCGCGTCCCAGCTTCCAGCAGGCTGTATTTGCCTCCCCGCAGTGGGCCTGCAGGCGTGTGGGAGCCGTTTTTCTCTACTGCGTCGTCGTAATAGCCGTCGTTCAGCACCGGTCCGTTGTCACTGCTGAAGATCACCAGGGTATTTTCCAGGATGCCTTCCTCCTCCAGGGTTTTCATAAACTCCCCAATCGCCCAGTCCGCCTCCAGGATCACGTCGCCCCGGGGGCCCAGCCCGGATTTGCCGACAAACCTAGGATTGGGCGTGCGGGGTACATGGGGCTGCTGCAGGGCGTAGTAGAGGAAAAAAGGCTTTTCCCTGTTTTCCTTCACAAAGGCCTGTGCCTTGGCCAGGAAGTGATCCGCCATGGTGGTATCGTTCCAGAGGGCAGCCTTTCCGCCTTTCATATATCCGATTCTGGGGATGCCGTTGACGATGCTGTTGTTGTGGCCGTGATGCCACTTCATCGTGGTGAGTTCGGGGTTGTCTTTGCCGGTAGGCTCGCCCTCGAAGTTTTTTTGGTAGTCCACCTGGATGGGATCAGCGGGGTCGAGCTTGTCCACGCGGTCGTTGTGGATGTAGACGGTGGGGACACGGTCTTGGGTCGCCGCCAGGATGTAGCTGTAGTCAAAGCCAACCTGGTTTGGCCCGGGGCTGATGCTGGCATTCCAGTCGGTCTCTCCGTCGCCCAGGCCGAGGTGCCACTTGCCGACGATGCCGGTGTGGTAGCCCTGTGCTTTGAGCATCTTGGGTACGGTCATCTGGGCGGTGTCGATCAGGAGTGGAGCCGTGCCGGGGAGGATTTTGGCGTCCTTGTTTCTCCAGGGATACACGCCGGTGAGTAGGGCGTAGCGGCTCGGCGTGCAGGTGGCCGAGGTGGCGTAGCCGCTGGTGAAGCGGATGCCCTCGTTGGCGAGCCGATCCATGTGGGGGGTGGAGAGCTGGCTGGCACCGTAGGCGCTCATGTCGCCGTACCCGAGGTCGTCGAGGTAGATGATCACGATATTTGGCTTGGACGATGCGGAGGCCTGCTCTTGTTCCGATTTGGGCGAGCTGCAGGCCCAGGCGAGGCAGGCTGCGAGGGCAAGGCTGAGAATTCTGGTATGCATGGGATTTGGATAATTTCTGATTTGGTCTAGGAGAAAATCACCAGGATTTCCTTTTCGTTTTTTGGGTTGGGGGTTAGCTTGGGAAAGGTTTTGGTTTCCCCCGTTTGCAGGTTTTTGACCTCCACGCGATGGGTGGCGCTGGAGAAGACCTTGGGCTGAAACAGCCCGCCCACAGGCCGGAGATTGTACTGCAGTTCCCCGCTGGCCTCTTCAAACACCGATACCAAGGGGCTTTCCACCCCCTGAAACCTGAACTTGTCCAGGTAGGCAGTTGCTTTCCTGCCGTAGTTGTCCGCCTCGGTGATCTGGATGGGCCAGCCGGCAAACTGTCCGGCCGGGTTTTCAACCGGATTGACATACCTCGGCCAGCATGCGATCTCCATAGACTTCTTGCTTTTGTCAAAAGTAATGATGCCGTAGCCCGTGCTGCGGTCATGGATGAGGGCGGGGGCCACGCCGGTTTGATGGGGATTGCCGACTGCGTGGATGGTCATTTTGTTGCCAAAGCCGTCGTGATAGTTTCCGGTATTCGGAGTTTTTCCAGGGATGGGCTGATGGCCTTCCGGCACTTTGGGCCACCATCGGCGGGGGAAAAGATTGTTGAGCGCCGGACCTGCAAAGGCGAAGCCCGAGTCGCCAAATTCCTCCACCCCGTACTGCACGGTGCTCGGCAAATGCTGATCTCCAGCGATGTGGAGGGCAAAGGATTTTCGGATCACCCGAACGGCCTGGTCACGGCCTTTTTGCGGCCAGCCGTTGGAGTCCATGTCGGTGGTCGGCGCGTCGCCGCTCACGTACTCGCCGAGCTTGGGAATGGGCAGGCTCGGCACCATGCTGTCGATGATGCTGCCTTCGGGCAAGGTGGCGACAGTGCAGAAATTGGTCTGGGAAAGGACGGACTTCATCTGGATGTCGGCATCCCAGTCTTGGATCCAGTCTTCCAGAAAGTCCATCTGCCGCTTTCCCAATAGGTCAGCCTCGATGTCGTAGTATTTCTTGATGTCAAAATCCAGGTTTTGGATGAAGCCGTTGGTGACTTTGGCTTCTTCGGGCAGGACGTTTTTTGGTGCGGTCTTGAATTTTCGGTCTTCCAAAATCGCAAAACTCACCCCTCCGTACACCCAGTCGGTGTAGTACACGTTGATCCCCTGCTTCACCGGAGTGGGGTCGTAGGCATCGGGAAGGTGGCAGGTCTGCGTGCGTTGGATCATGTTGACCCACTGGGCGGGCATCTTGTAGCCGCCTTGGTCCTGGGCCACGTAGCCCCAGCCTTCGTCGGTAGGAGCATGCTCCCCGCCTTCGCCCCAGACGTTGCCGTGATAGACGTCGTGGTCGTCGGGGATGATCGCGGCGGGAATGTTGCGGAAAATATCCCGGTAAGACCAGCCAAACATGTACCACTTGTGGAGGTAGTCGAGGTAGGCTTTTTCCATCGGGCTGGTCTGTATGCCAAAGCCCCCGGTGCCCTCGTAAAACTGGTCCCCGAGGAAAAGGGCTACGTCCGGTTTGTGGAGGTTGACATGGTCGCTGACTTCCTGGTCGGGAAAGCCGTAGTCCGCATTGCAGCTGAAGACGGCCACCTTGAGGTTTTCATGGGAATCGGGCTGCCTGGCGATTTGGCCGGTGTAGAAAAAGTCCTGCTTGCCGCTTTTGAGCGGGAAGTCGAGGAAAACACGATATGGCACCATAGCTTTTTTGTCCCAGTTTTCCACCCGAAAGTGGGCGTACCTGCCTTCCGGATCGACGGCCGAAGTTGCGATGGTTTTCCATTGGGCACCCTCCAGGATCTGAAGCTGGACTTGGAGGCCGGGCACTTTTTCCACCGGAGCGAGCTGGGCAGTGAGCTTGAGCGTATTTCTGTGCAGGGTGTACTGCGCAAAGACGATGGGCCCAAAAATCTGCTTGCTGTCAACGGCGATCTTTTCACCGGAAAATTTCCAGTCGGCGAAAGCCACCAAAGGCGAGTCGCTTTGGTTTTCCTTGGTGGCATGGGCTACGATGGCCAGGTTTCCGACGAGGTCTTTGGCCTCGATGCCTTCGGACTGCAGCTGGATCGGCTTTGCAAATCCGGGGTCATTTGAGCCCGAAAGCGTGAGCGAATAGGAGCCGCCGCTCGACTTCGCCTGCATGCGCAGGTGGATGGGTTGATCGAGGTTGAGGGTGGTGTTGGAGGTTTTTTCCCCGATCAGAAGCTGGCCCGCGCCGTTGATTCCCAAGTCCAGTCCTTTGCCGAAGACCGCTGCGGAGCGGTAGTCGGCAAACTTCCCCTTGGCTCCGATACGGAAACCTGCATAGGCCTCGGGCTTTCCTTTCAGGCTGGCGTTTTTCCAGTGTAGCGTGATCGACTGCTCAAAATCCTGCTTGCCATCCTGCAGCTGATGGGTGAGAATGTGCAGGGCACGGTTGGGGGCAGAGATTACACAAGCGGCCTTGCCGTCTTGGATTTCCCAGTCCTGGAGTCTGTTTCCCCAGTATTCCGGGCCGATCCAGTGGAGGTCGGGCCAGTATTCCCAGGTACTTTGGTAGGCCGGCGCAGGGCTGGCAAAGAGTTCGCGGATGCCGGTGAAGCCCTGGCTAAAGAGAAAAGGAGTGGAAAAAGAGCCCAAGGCCATGGCCTTGACGGCCGATCGTCGCTTCATAATGTGCAATTCAAAAGGTGGGTAAGGGAGGTATTTCCTCCAGCCGGACCAATATAGGCCGGACTGGAGGAAGGAGAAAAAGCAAAATGATTACTGGTTATTGTAGGCCAGGGTTAATGTTCACTTCGCTTTGGGGCACTGGCCAGTAGTTGTCCGTGCCCTCGCGGAATTTTCTGGAGGTGACATACCATCGGCTATAGGGGTCAGGCTGCCCGTTTTTCAGTCGTTTTTTGACTGCGCCTGGGAAAGAGGCCCCATAGAAATCGGCATTGAGCACGTCCTTGGCGATCCCCCAGCGCAGGATATCCCAATACCTCGTTCCCTCGCAGGCCATCTCTACCCGACGCTCTTTTCTCAAAATCTGCCGCAGCTCGGTCGAAGAGGTGGTGGTGATCGGAGGCATGCCCACGGAGGCCCTACCGCGGACGAGGTTGATGGTCGCGTCCAGATCGGCTTGGGAGATGGGTTTTCCGGCCTCCAGCTTTGCCTCCAGGTAGCTGAGCAATACTTCGGCGTAGCGGATGACCGGGGTGTTGCCGCCATAGTTGGTGAGGTTGCCGGAGAAGGTTTCGTCCACAAACTTCTTGAGGCCAAAACCGCTTTGCGTGGTCTGCTTGCCGGCGCCAAGCTGGTCCGGAGAGGATGCGGAATCGGGATGCGTGATGTAGGTGCCTTTGAAGGTTGATCCATTGTAGAGGATGGTGGCCTTCAGTCTCGGATCGCGGTTTTTTCCCAAGTCTTTGGGATCATACAGCGGGCTGTCATAGCTGAAGGCGCTGCCGTCCGTGAAATCATAGGACTCCACCAGGCTTCCCAGCGGATTGAAGATGTGCCATCCTCCCGCCAAAGCCGGGAAGAAATGCTGCAGCATCCCATTTGCGCCCAGGTTGTCGATGTATTGAGTACTGAAGATGATCTCGTTGCTGTTTTCGTTGGATTTCAGGAAAAGGCCCGCGTAGTCCGGATCGATGATGTTTTCGCCCATGGCGATGATCTCCGCATAGGTGCTTTCGGCGTCTGCCCACTTTTTCTCCGAAAGCAGCAGGCGACCCTTGAAGGCCAGTACGGTTTGTTTCGTCACCCGACCCCGCTCGGTATTGGGCAGGCTTTTGTGGCTTGGAAGAAAATCCACGATTTCGTCAAACTCGCTCAGGAGAAAGGACACGATCTCCTCTTTCGAGGCTTTGGTCACCACGTTTGCCTCCTCAGGGCTGAGCGTGCGGAGAACCAATGGAACGCTGCCCCAAAACTGGGACATGTAGAAGTACTGCGCGGCGCGAAGGAATCGCACTTCGGATTTCATCCGCGCTTTTCGGGACTCGTCCATGGTGACCTTGTCGATGTTTTCCAGGAAGAAGTTCGCGTTTGCGATGTTCTTGTAGGAAGAAGACCAGTAGGAGCCGAGGATGTTGATGCTCGGCGTCAAGGTGCCGTTGGATAGCCGGTGGAAGGCCGAATTGTCGCCGCGGCGATCGTAGGCATTGTCCGAGGCAAATTCGAGAAACAGCAGGCCGTCGTAAGCCCACCAGTTGGAGGGGTTGACGGTGGTGCCGTTTTGGATGATGCCACCCCGGTACACGCCGGTGAGAGCCAGCTGGGCGTTGCCCTCGCTGCTCCAGAAGGTGGCGTTGTCAAAGCTGTCCAAGGGCGATTTGTCGAGTTGGTCCACACAGGAAAGCAACGTGGTGGACAAGAGTGCGGCGCTTAGGAATTTATATAGCTTATTCATTCTAGTCATGGTTGGGGAGTGAATTAAAACTGGAGGTTGACACCGAAGGTGTAGTTCCCGAGGATGGGGTAGTAGGCCCTTGCGGTGTTGACCTCAGGATCCCAGCCTTGGCGGTAGTTGCTCCAAGTCGCGATGTTTTCGGCACTTACATACATTCTCAGCCGGGCCACTTTCAGCTTTTCAAGTGCTGCCGGAGAGAGACTGTAGCCCAGCTGGACATTGCGGAGCTTCACATAGGAGCCATCGAGCGTCCAGAAGGAGGAAGTCAGGGTATTGGGCGTGCCGGAGTTGGAGATGAACTCCAATCGGGGGTAGCCGGCGTTTCGGTCGGGGTTTTCGGGAGTCCATCGCTCTTCCATTTGCCATCTCTGCACCCCGCCTTGGTTGTTGAATGCGAAACCCGCGTCGCCGGTAAGGTTGCCTTTTACCCCCGCTACGCCCTGGATGAGCATGCTGAAGTCAAAACCTTTGTAGTCGGCTCCGAGATTGAGGCCAAAATTGAACTTGGGGATCTGGCTGCCCAGCACCACCCGGTCATAGGTAGGATCTACCTTTCCGTCGGGCACGCCGTCCGGGCCGCTGATGTCCTTGTAGCGGATGTCCCCAGGCTTGGGATTTGGATTGATGGCCGTCATGGTCGGCCAGCTGTTCACATCCTCCTGATCCACAAAAAGCCCGTCCGCTTCATAGCCGAAGTAGATGTTCATGGGATAGCCGATGAACAAGCTGCTGCCGTTGCCGACCATGCCATTGGGCTGCTGTACATTGCCGACGCCCAGATCCAGCACCTCGTTGTTGATGATGGTCAGATTGCCGCCAGCGCGGAAATTGAATGCCTGGCCGGTGTGGCGGTAGTCCATGACCAGTTCGACGCCCGAGTTTCTCAGCTCGCCGGAGTTTTGCTGGGAAAGGCCAAAGCCCACGATGGTGGATACGCTGGAGGCTGGGCTGTTGAGGATGTCATAGGTGAATCGGTTGAAGTAGGTCGCGCCAAAGTTGATTTTGCCTTGAAGCAAACTCACATCCATGCCGATGTCCATCGTGCGGGTGCTTTCCCAGTGCAGGGTGGAGTCCGTGATCACGTTGCGGGTGAGTCCGGTGCTGATGTTTCCTCCAAAGGAATAGTTTTGGCCGAGGTTGAGCGTGTTTTGGTAGGGATAGTTGCCAATATTTTGGTTGCCTAGGATACCGTAGGAAGCTTTCACTTTCAGGTCATCCAGCCAGTTGGTTTTGTCCTTCAAAAACGGCTCCTCGGAGATTCTCCAGCCCACGGCGGCGGAAGGGAAAAAGGCAAACTTCTCGTCTGTCGGGAAGCGGGACGAGCCGTCGTAGCGCATGGTGGTCTCGAAGAGGTACTTTTCCAGATAGTCGTACTTGACCCTGCCAAAGAAGGACATCAGGGCCCATTCCTCCGCGCTGCCGGAGTTTTTTTGGTTGTCCGGTGCGCCGACGTTCAGTTGGGTAAGGTCGTTGTTGGCCAGCTTGTCCCTAGAGGCGGTCGTAAACTCGTACAGGTTGTCCTCAAAGGAATAGCCGCCGAGTATGTCCAGTTTGTGCATCCCGAGGATCTTGGAGTAGTTGGCTACCGCCTGGAAGGTCTTGTAGGTGTTTTGCTCGTCGTTCAGCCTCAGTTCGTTTGGTCCGAGGGTGATGTTAGGATTCAGTACCTGGGTGGCGAGGAGTCTTTTTTCGTCCAAGAAAGACTGGTTGAATGCGCCGATGAGCGACAGTTTCAGGTCTTTGGTAAGCTGGTAGTCCAGCTTGAGGTTGGAGTTGAGATCCAGCCCCTTTGATTTGAAGAAGGAGTCATTGTTCAGGTAGGAGACGGGCGTTCCTTTGCCGACCACGCCGAGACCGTAGTCACCGTTGGAATACCTGTCCACGTAGATCGCCGGAAAGCGGACGGACTGGCCGATGATCCCGAGCATGTCCGTGAAGTCCAGCGTTGCCGGGGCGGAGGGCTCGTTGGTCACCGAGTTGATCAGCGCCAATCTCGTGGTCAGCTTAAGCTTGGAATTCAGGTCGTTTTCCAGGTTGAGGCGGACGTTGTAGCGGGAATAGTTGTTTTTGATGACCAGACCGTCCTGGAAGAGGTAGCCAAAGGAGAGGTTGTATTTGCTGGTTTTGGAGCCTCCATTGATGGTCAGGTTGCTTTGTGTCTGAACCGGCTTCTTGGTCAAAACCTGGCCGATGAAGTCGGAATTTGGATAGTTGTCCCGATCCGTTCCGTCCCGGTATTTCTGGATGTCTTCGGCGGTGTAGACCTCGCTTCCGTCCGCCTCGTTGAAGAGCTCGGCAAATTCCCAAGAGTTCACAAATTCCGGATATTCGGTTGCTTGCTGGAAGCCCACGTAGCCGCTGTAGCTCACCTTCACCTGCTCGCTGGAGCCGGTTTTGGTGGTCACGAGGATCACGCCGTTGGCAGCCCTTGCTCCGTAGATGGCGGCGGAAGAGGCGTCTTTGAGCACGGAGATGGATTCGATGTCGTTGGGGTCGATTTCATTGAAGGCGTTGGTGGGAATGCCGTCCACCAGGATGAGGGGATTGGTGCCCGCGCCAAAGGAGCCCACGCCCCTGATGCTGATCTGACCACCACTTGCGCCGGGTCTTCCGCCTCGTTGGATCACAGTGACGCCCGGGATTTGGCCGGTCAGGATGTTGGAGACGTTGGTGACCTGGCGGTTGTCGATGTTGTCCGCCGAAAGCTGCGATACCGCGCCGATCACGTCTGCCTTCTTTTGCTCACCGTAGCCTACCACGACGATTTCGTCCAGGGCTTTTTCGTCCTCAGCCATGACCACATCGACGGTGGACTGGCTTTGTACCGTCACTTTTTGGCTTTTGTAGCCGATAAAAGAGAACACCAGTACCTCGCCTGGCTCTACATCAAGAGAAAATTTCCCGTCCACATCAGTCACGGTGCCTTTGGTGGTACCCTCGACGATGATGGTCACTCCGGGGAGGCCAAAGCCGCTTGGGTCGGTCACCGTACCCGATATTTCCTTTGCTTCGGGCTTTGCTATGCTGATGCCTGCGGGGATGCCCGAGGTCCCGGGGCGGACGTGGATGTTTTCGTTGATCTGGATAAAAGAAAGTCCCGTCTGCTTGATCAGGTCGGTCAAAACCTCATAAAGGATGGTTTTCCTGCGGTCTAGGGAGACCTTTTGGGACAGGTCCACTTTTCCGGTATTGTAGGTAAACTTGAAGTTTGTCTGTTTTTCGATCGCCGAAAATACCGACGTGAGTTCCGCGTCGGTGAGCTGTACGGTGACGGCCACCTGCTCCACGGTTTTTCTCTGGGCATTCCCCTCGTTGGCGAGCAGGAAAGTCACAAAGAACAGCTGGAGAGCAAAGGCGTACAGTATTCTTTTAGACAGCATAAGCAATTGTCCAAGTATTGGTTTTTTCATACAATTGTGAAGATTAATGTGTGCAAATACTTAATCGGCTCGCCTTTGAAAGCATTAGGGCTCAAAGGCGAGAGTACTGGCAGCAGCATGTTCCTGGCCGAACTGCTGCTGCTTTTTTATTGCGGATGGCGGAGGGAAAAAACCTCGGCACCGCAATACCAAAAACGGGGGAGACGGTGGACTCCCGTCTCTACAGGGGACTGCTTCAGGCTGGCTAAGGACTTTCTTTGAGGGTTTTCATAAAAATCGTTTTGGGGTTATTGTGTGAATATAAAGGTCAACAATCAGATATCATGTAAATCATACCAATAAAGTATGATATTATTTTTTTCCGGTGATTTTCACCTGTTTTTCCTGGATGGAGTATTTGATCTGGGAAGTCTGGCTGATGCCTTCCAGTGTGTTGGCAAGGCTTTCGTCAAAATAGATCCCCGAGTAGGCCCAGCCCTTGGGCAGCTCCCCCTCGAATCGGATGTCTACCCCGTACCAGTTTTCCAGCTTCTGCACCACAGCGGCGAAGTCGTCGTTTTTGAAGACCAGGTATTTGTCCTTCCAGCCAGTGATCTCCCGAACGTCAAAGTTGGATTTGTTCAGGTTTCCGTTTTCGTCGATTTGCAGCATTTCGGAGGGTACGAGCATGACTTGGTTGCCAAGCGTGTCCTTGACCTTGACCGAGCCTTCGACCAGCGCGACGGAGAGCTGCCTGTCGCCGTTTTGCTTCACGTTGAAGTCGGTGCCCAATACTTCCACTTCCGCGCTGGGGAGTAAGACCTTGAAGGGCCTGGATTCTTTTTCCACGTCAAAGAAAGCCTCTCCGGACAGGAGCCTGACCTCGCGCTGGGTCTCGGAGAAGTCCTCCGGGTAGGCTAAAATGGTCTTGGAGTTGAGGTGGATCAGGGTTCCGTCTTTGAGTCGCACGCTGGTCTTTTGTCCCTTGGGATTGACTTTGGTGATCCAGCGCACTTCCGGCTGGACAGTCTCAGACCTGGGCCAGGAGGCATAGATCGCCCAGGCAGCCAAGCCAAGCAGGAAAAAAGCCGCGGCTCGGCGCACGGAAAAAAAAGAGTACCACTTCCCCTCTTTTTCTCCCCTGTTTCCGGGCTCTTCACGCAGGCCTTCTTCGGCGCGGATGATGTTTTCGAACAGCTCCACATAATCCTCGTCGCTCAGGGCCGATTCGGGACTGTACCGGATGGAGCGGACCACTGCCGCCGCTTCGGTGACCAGAGGACGTTTCCCAGGATTGGCGACGAGCCACTTTTCCCAAAAGTGCGTCGTGTTTTCGTCCGGGTTTTTCACCCATTGGACAAAGAACTCATCCGAGAGAAATTCCTCGATTTCGTAGTCTTCAAATCGTTTGATATTTTCCTTACTGGACATGTGGTTACCTGTTGGTCGTTGGTTTGAGTAGGTCTTTGAGGCTTGCGATGGCGCGGTAGATGAGCTTGCGGGCCGTTTTTACTTCGGAAAATTCCATCAGCGCGGAGATCTCCCGGTAGCTCAGGCCGTCTTCGTAGAAGAGCAACAGGGCTTTTCGCTGCTTGGGGGTGAGCTGGTTGAGCGACTTGGCCAGGAGCTCGTGGCGGCTCAGGGCGGATTCGCTGTCGATGAGGCTTGTCTCCGGCGACACTTCCATGGCAAAAGTTCCCTCGTGGTAGTCGGCTTCCGCGTGGCGAAACCGCGCCTCGTTTTTGCGGTTTTTCGAGATTTCGGCCTGAATGCAGCGGTAGAGGTAGGCGCGGATATTGGCGACCTCGGAGAGTTCGCCCCGCTTTCGTCTCAGGTAGATGAAGAGGTTTTGGATGCAGTCTTTTACCAAATCCCCGTCTTTGGAATACTGCCAACCGTACCGATACAGATCCTTGACATAGGTTCTATAGATGTAGTTGAAAGCCGTCTCATCGCCCAGATTGAAGGATTTCCAGATTTCCTGATCCGATTTGTCCTCGTAGATCTTGATGGTCTCGAAATGCCTCAGGGGGACTACAGTCTTTTCGGCAGATGATTTTGGGTTTTTGTTCATTAAAATTCCGAATTCCGCGGGTATTCAATTAATAGAGTCAGGAAGTGCCCCGGATGACCCCATAAAATTTATTTTATTTTCGGAAAAAATTGAAGAACCGCCACTTTGTGTAAAAATCCCCATTCTTGGCGGTTATCCCAGCGGTCTTTCCAAGGTCGGCGGCGGGAGCAGTTTTATTGTGTGATGCGCGTCTCTGGAGTCTTGGACCTTCCGTTTCGCCACTGCTGGACTTCCCAAAAAAAATAAGCCCCTGTCCGACTGCCGAACAGGGGCTTTGCTTAAGCTTTTGCTACTATTGCCCGCAGGCTACCGCCTGCTTCACGTCCAAATGGATGGCATAGTATCTGAATCCACTGACTTGGATCTCGAGCGCCGTGCCTTTGTAGGTAGTGAATGGGCCTGCTGCGGGTCTGGTACTTGGAATCTCATTGTAGCCTTGGATCTTCACCGCTTCGCTGTCATTTTGGAGTGACCATGATCCCAAGTTGATGGTGATCTTGCTGCCGTCATAGGTGACAGTACCATCGGTGGCTTTTTGCCCAGCGTAGATGGTTTGCGTGGCTGGACCGGCTTCTGCGTCAAAGTAGAACCACCAGGCTTTACCTCCTCCACTGCTGTTTCCTCCCCAAGCAGTTTCGGTCTTGTAGCACATTTCTTCTTCATAGACGGTTCCGCAGTCCCCTTTTTTGTCGATGAGAAGGGATACTTTGGTTCTCTCGGCACTTTCGCAGCCGGCATATTTCACGGAGGCGGCCCATAGTTCCAAAGAGCCGAAGTCAGTGAGGCAGGTTTCTGTTGCGAGCTCGTCACCCGTCTCAGAGGTGTACCACACTACCATCGATCCTTCTGGAGCGGTGGCTTCTGCGCATAGCGGAGCGATGGCATCGCCCTCGCAGTATTCGGCAAACTTATCCTCTGCCTCGGGTGCTTCGGGAGCGTCGGACAGGCTGTAGCAGAACGTCAGGTTGCTCAGCTGCGCAATATTCGGCTTTTTCCCGCCGGTATAGGGCGAGTGCAGCCCCGAGTCGCCGTTCACTCCTTGGGGATAGACGTAGATGTGGGAGGCGTTGCTTCCCTTGACGATCACGGCCATTCCTTCCAGACACTTGCCTTCCGGAGGAGTGAAGGACCAAGTGATGTATTTTCCGTCCGGCGATACCATCACTTCGAGGCCTTCCGGCCAGCTGTTGGCAAAGGCTCCGTACTCGAAGTTGTTTCTTCCGGAGCTTTGGTCATACTCACATACGTCTGCGCAAGTCGCATTGCCTCCATTGCCGTGCTCTTCTGCCGTCCACAGGATGGGGTTCACCACCGGTCCGCCGACCATCGCATTGATCAAATTGCCATCGGCATTTACAGCCAACAGATCCTCACTTTCATCCTGTGAAGGATCGATACCTTCAAACTGCGTACAGCTTGATACCAAAAGTACAATTGCCAGTCCCCATAACCCGATGAGGTTCCTGGCTGTTAGTTTGGGTTGCATAAAACTTCGGTTATTCTGGTAAAATGAAATTAGAAAAACAGAAGCGATTTAATGCCAGTAAAACGCTGTTTGACTCTTATAAAACGCAGTTTGTTTATTAGTTTTTACTAAAAAATTCGCCGGTTTGAGCCTTTAGTATTTTTGCAAAAAAAAATCACGCAAAATTCATCTGCCATCCGATATGAAGTGGTTGGTAGCCAGTCAGATGTTTGCTTCTGGTATGTGCTTTTGCCGGATCACCAAGGTGCAAATAAGAGGTGTTTTGAATTCCAAGCCTTAAACAATTTCCGGCGAAATCGGTATTTTGAGGAGGCTTGTACTATGGGTAAAAAAGCACTGATCATTGGTTCGGGGATCGCGGGGCTCGCCGCTTCCATCCGCTTGGCGGTGAAAGGCTACGAGGTGGCCGTCTTCGAGGCGAATGCCTACCCCGGCGGCAAGCTTTCCCAGATCGAGGCATTCGGCTACCGTTTTGATGCAGGGCCATCCCTCTTCACCGAGCCACAGCTGGTGGAGGAGCTCTTTAGCCTGGCGGGAAAGAATCCGGGGGACTTCTTCCGCTACCAAAAGCTGGACACGGTCTGCCGGTATTTTTGGGAGGACGGAAAGCGGCTCAGCGCTTGGTCTGATGTGGACAGGTTTGCAGAGGAAGTGGAAACCAAGCTCGGCGAACCCGCAGGCAAAGTCCGCGAGGCGCTGAAAGGCTCGGCCTTTATCTACAAGCATCTTGCGCCGCTTTTCTTGGAGCGCTCGCTTCATCGGCTTTCCACCTGGACCAGTTCAAAGGCGCTGCGAACCTATCTCAAGATGGGCCAGCTAGGGCTTTTTTCCACCATGAGCCAGGCAAACGAGCAGCGCTTCGACAGCCCCAAACTCATCCAGCTTTTCAACCGCTACGCGACCTACAACGGCTCTGATCCCTATCAGACTCCGGCTACACTGAATATCATTCCCCATCTCGAGTTTGGCCGAGGTGCCTATTTTCCGGAAAAGGGCATGCACGACATCACGCTCAGCCTAGTTGAACTGGCCAAGTCGCTGGGGGTGGTTTTTCATTTTGACTCTCGGGTGGAGGAGATTTTGGTGGAAAAAGGCCAGGCCGTGGGCTTGGTGAGTGGAGGAAAGAAGTTTCCCGCCGAGCTCGTCGTGAACAACATGGACATGGTCAATGCCTACCGGACGCTCCTGCGAAAGCAAAAGCAGCCCAAGCGCCTGCTCAGCCAGCCCAAGTCCAGTTCGGCGCTGATTTTCTATTGGGGAGTGAAAAAAGTCTTTCCCGAGCTGGACCTGCACAACATCCTCTTTTCGGAGGACTATCGGGAGGAGTTTGGGCATATTTTCAAAAAAGGAACCATCCACCACGATCCGACCGTCTACATCAACATCACCTCGGTCATGAAGCCGGACGACGCTCCGGCGGGCTGCATGAACTGGTTTACCATGATCAACGTCCCCAACAACCAGGGACAGAACTGGGATGCGCTGATCACGGAGGCGCGGAAAAACATCCTGGCGAAAATCCACCGCATCCTGAAAACCGACCTGGAGCCGCTGATCGAATTGGAGCAAGTCCTCGATCCGAGGACGATCGAATCCCGCACGTCCTCTGCCCAGGGCGCGCTGTACGGCAACAGCTCCAACAACCGCTTTGCGGCCTTTCTCCGCCACGCCAACTTTTCTTCGGAAATCAAAAACCTGTACTTCTGTGGTGGCTCGGTGCATCCCGGAGGTGGGATTCCACTGTCACTGCTGTCGGCGAAGATCGCGTGTGGAATGGTAGAGAGTAGCAAGTAGAGAGTAGTGAGTAGCTAGTATCAAGTATCAAGTATCAAGACGCTAGAGCCAAGAATCAAGAGGCAAGAGACTGGACACTGAATTCCTTGAGGATTGTGCGTGGAATGGTGGACTAAGGAGTATCAAGTAGCTAGTATCAAGACACCAGAGCCGAGAATCAAGAGGCAAGAGACGATCACGGTACAAGCTGTCGACTGTGGACTGTTGACCAACAACTGCCTACTGCGACTGCCGACTGCTCACTGAAGCCACCGCCTCCTGCACCAGGTCTTGCTCAAAGCCCCTTCCGATCAGGTAGCTGATGACCTTGTAGTTTTTCTTGAAGGAATCCTTTTCGCTGGTTTTTTCCCACTTCTTTTCGGCTTGGCTGAGGAGCGTGTCCCAGTATTCCTCCGGGTCGATCTCCGAGAGGCCGTATTGGATGCAGCGTGGGCTGATCTGTCGAAGCTTGAGCTCGCGGGTGATGCGGCTTTTGCCCCAGTGGCGCAGGCGAAACTTGCCCCGGGCAAAGGACCTGGCGAAGCGTTCCTCGTTCAAAAAATTGTGCGCGATCAGCTCTGCGATCAGCGCTTCGGCCTGCTCGCCGTAGATGCCTTTTTCGTGGAGCTTGCGGCGGACCTCCCACTGACAGCGCTCTTGATAAGCACAATAGGTCTCCAGTTTTCCTTTGGCCTCCCCGAGAGACCAGTACTTTTTTGGAGCATGATCCGGGTTATTTTTTCCCCAGCTGGACATTTTTGGTAATTTTAAGCCAAAATACCCTTGCTTAATCTTTTTTTCAAACACCTCAAATTTTAATTCCCCAATGAGAAAGAAAATAGTTGCCGGTAACTGGAAGATGAATATGACCTTCGACGAAGGCCAGAAGCTGACTTCCGAGATCGTAAACATGTACAAAGACGAGGCGGTCAAAGACGTCATCGCAGTGCTGAATCCCCCATTTCCGCATATTTTCCCGGTAAAAAAACTGATCGGCGCTACCGAAGGGATTGCCCTGGGCTCCCAAAACTGCTCTGACAAGGATGCCGGTGCCTACACGGGCGAGGTGTCGGCCAAGATCTTGGCTTCCTTTGGCGTGCAGTACGTCATCCTCGGACACTCCGAGCGCCGGGAATATTTCAAGGAAAATAACGAATTGCTGGCCGAGAAGGTGAAGCAGGCGCTGGCCAACGGCCTGACTCCCATCTTCTGCTGCGGTGAGTCGCTGGAAATCCGTACCGCAGGTACCCATGAGCCCAATGTGAAATTCCAGTTGACCGAGAGCCTTTTCGGCCTCAGCCCCGAGGACTTCTCCAAAGTCGTGATCGCCTACGAGCCCATCTGGGCTATCGGCACCGGCAAAACCGCCACCGCTGACCAGGCGCAGGAAATGCACGCGGCACTGAGAAGACACATCGCCTCCAAGTACGGGAAAGAAATCGCCTCCGAGACTTCTATCCTCTACGGCGGCAGCGCCAATCCCGGCAACGCCAAGGAGCTCTTCTCCAAGCCTGATGTGGACGGCGGACTGATCGGTGGAGCTTCCCTCAAGTCCAGGGACTTCATCGACATCATCAAGTCATTCTGAGATCGCTGAAAGTTTTTTAGCGGATTCACCACTTCACCCTCCCGCTCAGGGTGAGGGAAATTCCCAAGAGGTCTGTGTCATCACAGACCTCTTCTTTACCAAATTATCTTAGTGAAAGCCATGGATTACCTGGAGTTTAAGATCAAGTGCCTGGAAGAATTCCGGGAAATCCTCATCGCCGAACTGGCGGAAATCGGCTTCGATTCTTTTCTCGAGACCGAGGACGGAATCGATGCCTATGCAGCCGAGTCAGAGTTTGACCGTGCGAAGTTTGACGAGCTCATCGCCTCCTACCAAGAAGAGGCGCAGATTTCCCTAACCGAGGGAGTCATGCCTCGGGTCAACTGGAATGAGGAGTGGGAGAAAAACTACGATCCCATCGCGGTAGATCAGCTGGTCTACGTGCGGGCCTCCTTTCACCAGCCCCAGCCGGATTTCAAGTACGAGATCGTGATCAATCCCAAAATGTCCTTTGGCACGGGGCATCATGCAACGACCTTTCAGATGCTGCGGCATCAGGGGGACTTGGATCATGCGGGGAAGAGAGTCCTCGACGTGGGCTCGGGCACCGGCATTTTGGCCATCATGGCCCACCTGCTGGGCGCAAAGTCCGTGGAAGCCTTTGACATCGACGACTGGTGCGTGGACAACGGCAACGAGAATTTTGACCTAAACGGACTCAGCACCCGCATGGGCCTGGGAACCATCCGAGAGGTGAATCCTCAGGGCCCTTTTGACATCGTCCTGGCCAACATCAACAAAAACGTGCTGCTGGACGAGATGGAGATCTATGCCGGACTCTTGCCTGCCAAAGGATTTCTGCTCCTCAGTGGCTTCTACACCGAGGACATCCCCGACCTGCTGGACGCGGCTAAGCCTTTTGGCCTGGAGCTGGTCAAAAAATCGTCCAAGGACAACTGGGCGGCCTTGATACTACAAAAGAACTGACATGACAGAGCTCTGGATTTACGCGATATTGTTTGTCTCGATCCTCGGGCATTGCCTCGCCGGAGTGCTGATGTACCGGGCAGTCAATGCCGATACGGGCCTCTCCATCAAGGAGAAAAACTCCTGGAGACTCAGAGCCTTGATCTCTCCTGCGCTATTTTGGTACTATTACAAGCAGGAAAAAAAGCGCAGAAATCCGCAGCTTTAAAAACCTTTTGGCTAAAAGCTCCGCTAATAGGAGTTTACCCAAGCTATATTACGAGGGGATTTTTTGATCCTCTCTTCTTTCATAAAACCAACCCATGGAGTACGTCTGGAAGCAAAAACCCAAAGCCTCACAAGCCACCATCGAGAAGCTCGGCAAGGAAATCAACGTGAATCCTACCCTGGCCAACATGCTGATCAACCGGGGCGTAGAGAGCTTTGAGCAAGCCAAGGAC
Organism: Algoriphagus oliviformis; assembly: GCF_017254915.1. Classification (GTDB taxonomy): domain Bacteria; phylum Bacteroidota; class Bacteroidia; order Cytophagales; family Cyclobacteriaceae; genus Algoriphagus; species Algoriphagus oliviformis. The sequence continues at coordinate 783,845 of NZ_JAFKCT010000001.1, forward strand.
TATTTCCGTCCCAGCCTCAGCCAGCTCCACGACCCCTTTCTCATGCAGGATATGGAGGCTGCCGTCCGCAGGATAGACCAGGCGGTTCGCAGCGGAGAGCGCATCCTCGTCTATGGCGACTACGACGTAGACGGCACCACGGCGGTAGCCTTGATGTACAGCTTTCTGAAGGGCTTCTACCCAGAGGTTGACTTTTACATCCCTGACCGATACAAGGAGGGCTACGGTATCTCCGAGCGGGGGGTGCGCTTTGCCGCCGAAAACGGCTTCACCCTCATCATCGCGCTGGACTGCGGCATCAAAGCCATCGACAAGGTCGCCCTGGCTTCCCAGCTGGGCGTGGACTTCATCATCTGCGACCACCATACTCCGGGCGATCGCCTGCCTGCCGCCGTGGCCGTGCTCGACTCCAAGCGCGACGACTGCAACTATCCCTACAAGGAGCTCAGCGGCTGTGGGGTGGGCTTCAAGCTGATCCAGGCTTTCGCCAAAACCCATGGGATCGAGGAGTCCAGCCTCTACGGCTATCTCGACCTGGTGGTGGTCAGCATCGCGGCGGATATCGTGCCGATCACGGGGGAAAATCGTCTCCTGGCCTTTTACGGCCTCGACCGCATCAACAACAACCCCCGGGCGGGACTCAAAGCCCTGATCCTCCAGGCCAAAGTCGAAAAGGAAATCCAGATCTCGGACATCGTCTTCAAGATCGGCCCTCGCATCAACGCCTCCGGACGTCTGGAGCACGCCAAGGCCTCCGTGGAGCTGCTCATCTCCTCCAATCTAGACGAGGCCATCGAGCGCGCCAAGCTCGTGGATGAGGTGAATGCGACACGGCGCAATTTTGACGAAAACATCACCAAGGAAGCCTTCGAAATGCTAGCCCTGATGGAAGAGGAGACCGAATGGAACTCCACCGTGCTCTTCAAGGAAGACTGGCACAAGGGCGTGATCGGGATCGTGGCCAGCCGATGCATTGAAAAATATTACCGCCCCACCATCATCCTCACCGAGTCCAACGGTAAGGCTACCGGCAGCGCCCGCTCCGTGGTGGACTTTGACATCTACGAAGCCATCGCCGAGTGCGCGGATCTTTTGGACCAGTTTGGTGGACACAAATACGCCGCGGGGCTGACCCTCTCGGTGGAAAACGTCCCGGCATTTCAGGCCAAGTTTGAGCAAGTGGTACGCCACCGCATCGAGGAGGTACACCGCAAGCCGGTGATCGAGATCGACGATGTGCTGCTGCTGGATCAGATCAACTATAAGTTTCACAGCATCCTGAAGCAGATGGCGCCTTTTGGACCGGGCAATACCGAGCCGATCTTCCGGATTTCCAACGTCTATGCGGACGAAGTGACCGTGCTGAAAGACAAGCATTTGCGCTTTAAGATCGTGCAGGACGGTCAGGTGACCACACCGGTTTGCCTGGGTTTTGGGATGGCTGACCGCGCGAAGGATCCCGACCTCACCACCGTGAACATGCTGCGCGGCAAGATGCGCTTCGACATCGTGGCCGAGATGCGGGAGAATTTTTTCCGCGACAAAAGCAGCTTGCAACTCTACGTGAAAGACATCAAATTTGACTGATATGATGCTCAGAGCCGAACACCTCGTCAAAATCTACAAAGGCCGCCGCGTGGTCAACGACATCTCCGTGCAGGTGGAGCAGGGCGAGATCGTGGGGCTTTTGGGGCCAAACGGTGCCGGAAAGACCACCTCCTTTTACATGACCGTTGGCCTGATCCAGCCCAATGAGGGCAAGATCTTCCTGGAGGACGAAGACATCACAGCGCTGCCCATGTACAAGCGCGCACAGCTCGGGATCGGCTACCTGGCACAGGAGGCTTCGGTATTCAGAAAGCTTTCCGTAGAGGAAAATATCCTCGCCGTCCTGGAGATGACCAAGCTCTCCAAAGCCCAGCAAAAGGAGAAAATGGAAGGCCTGCTGGAGGAATTCAGCCTTACCCACGTGCGCAAAAACCTCGGGATGGTACTCTCCGGAGGGGAAAGACGGCGCACCGAGATCGCCCGTGCCTTGGCGGTAGATCCCAAATTTGTCCTGCTGGATGAGCCCTTTGCCGGCGTGGATCCCATCGCCGTTGAGGAGATCCAGACCATCGTCGCCAAACTCAAAACCAAAAATATCGGCATTCTGATCACCGATCACAATGTCAACGAGACGCTTTCCATCACCGACCGCGCTTATCTGATGTTTGAGGGAAAGCTCCTCAAAGCCGGCAGTGCCGAAGAGCTCGCCGCCGACGAACAGGTGAGGAAGGTCTATCTCGGAAGCCAATTTGAGCTCAAACGCAAAGTTTTTAACTAGTGGAAGTGATCAACAGTTTTTTGTCCTGGATCTTCAAGAACCGTCTGGGCCAGATCGAAAATTTCAAGAAAAACCCCATCATCGTTCAGGAAGCCACCTTTTGGGAATTGATCGAGGCGGGAAAGTGGACGGAATTTGGCCGGGAGCATGGTTTTGGGGAGATCAGGGCCTATGCGGATTTCGCGGCCAAGGTACCGGTCTTTGACTATGAGTCTTTCAAGCCGTATATCGAAAAGACCATGCAGGGCGAGCAGGAGGTGATCTGGAATACCGAGATCGAGTGGTTTGCCAAGTCCTCCGGCACCACCGGCAGCCGCAGCAAGTACATTCCGGTGTCCGAGGAGAGCCTCGAGGAATGCCACTACAAGGGCGGCAAGGACATGGTGTCCCTCTACGTGTCCACCTATCCCGAGTCCAAGCTTTTTACCGGCAAGAGCCTTTCCATAGGAGGGACTTTGGAGAAAAATCCCCTGAATCCAGAGGGCACGGCCAAAGCCGGCGACGTCTCCGCAGTCATCATGCAAAACCTCCCGATCTGGGCGCAGTTTGCCCGCACGCCAGCCTTGGAGACGGCGCTTATGGGCGACTGGGAGGCCAAGATCGAGAAGATGGCCCGCGAGACCATGAACGAAAACGTCACCAGCATCGCAGGCGTCCCTACCTGGACGGTGGTCTTGCTCCGCCGCATCCTCGAATTGAAAAAAGCAAAACACATCCTCGAAGTCTGGCCCAATCTGGAGGTGTTTTTCCATGGAGCCGTGGCTTTTGGCCCCTACCGCAGCCTGTTCAAGGAACTGATTCCCTCCGAAAAGATGCACTACATGGAGACCTACAATGCCTCCGAAGGCTTTTTTGGCATCCAAGACCGGCCGCATTCCGACGAACTTTTGCTCCTGCTCGACTACGGGATTTTCTACGAGTTTATCCCGATGGAAGAGTGGGAAAGCGAAAAGCCCAAGGTCATCCCGCTTCGGGAAGTGGAGGCAGGGAAAAACTACGCCATGGTCATCTCTACCAACGGTGGCCTGTGGAGGTATAAGATCGGCGACACGGTCAAGTTTACCTCGACACTGCCCTACCGTTTCCGCATTTCCGGCCGCACGAAGCACTTTATCAATGCCTTTGGCGAGGAGGTGATCGTGGAAAACGCCGAGACAGCCATCCAGTTTGCCGCTGAGCAGACCGGTGCTACCATCGCCAACTTCACCGCTGCGCCGCTCTATTTTGAGGGGAATGGGTCAAATGGCGCTCACGAGTGGATCGTCGAATTCCAGACTGCCCCGGGCGATTTGGCGCAGTTTACCCGGCTTTTGGACCAAAAGCTCCGCGAGGTCAACTCCGACTACGACGCCAAGCGCCACAAGGACATCGCCCTGAAGCTTCCCATAGTCCATCAGGCTCCCCAGGGTCTTTTTGAGTCTTGGCTTCGCAAAAAAGGCAAGCTTGGCGGACAGCACAAAGTGCCGAGACTGTCCAACACCCGGGAATACATCGATGAGATTTTTGGGATGATGGGGTAGGTGGTAGCGATCAGTCCATAGACCAGGATTGTGGGATTTAGCCACTTCCTTACCATTTGGGGAAATCCGTTCGGATGTTTTTGGGTTTAGCCGTACTTTGAGGGGTTCCAAATTCAGAATTGAGTCATCCGAATGCCCAAAATCCATCTTTTCCTGATTTATTTCCTCCTGCTGGCATGCCTTACCCTGGCCGCTTTGGCCTATTGGAAGACACCTGCCATGGCCGTGAGCACCGATTACCTTGCTGCGGAGCCGCTAAACCTTCCCCCGCAGATTTCCTTCCGGGACTCCATCCGCCTGTTTGATTTGCCCAAAGCGCTGGATTTTGCCGGGGAAAAAGTCCCGCTGGAGCGGGGTGACATCCTCGAGCGACTGGAGCGGGAGATCTACGTGAATGCCTACTGGGAGTCCAACATGATTTTGTTGCTCAAGCGCTCCGCGAAATACCTGCCGGACATCGAGCGCATGCTGAAGGAAGAGGGCATCCCCGACGATTTCAAGTATTTGGCCATTGCCGAGAGCGCTTTGATGAACGTGGGTTCGCCGGCCGGAGCCAGGGGATTTTGGCAGATCATGGAATCCACGGGCAAGGAGTATGGCCTGGAGATCAATAAGGACGTGGACGAGCGCTATCATTTTGAAAAGTCCACCAGGGCTGCTGCCAAATATCTCAAAAAGGCCCATGCCCGGTTTGGTGACTGGACGGCCGTAGCGGCCAGCTACAATATGGGCCAGAGCGGCTTCAGCCGCCGACAGGACGAGCAGCTCAACAGCAACTACTACGAGCTCTACCTCAACGACGAGACCAGTCGCTACCTCTTTCGTATCCTCGCTTTCAAGGTGATATTCGAAAATCCCGGCGCCTATGGCTTCTACCTCAGGGAAGGGGACTACTACAAAAATCCCAGCCTCAGGACGATCCGGGTGGATGAGGACATCAAGAACCTGCCCCAATGGGCCAAAAACAACGGCAGCAACTACAAAGACCTCAAACTCTACAATCCATGGCTTCGCGATCGCAACCTCAACGTGCGCCGCGGTAAGTCCTACGATATCCTTTTGCCTGAATAGGGAATTATCCATAGAATCCCCCAGTCCCTTTTGAAAAGGGGGAGTGGCGCAATCAGGACTTCAAACCTTGTCAGAACCGACTATTTCTATTCCAATACAGCATCCTTTTAACCCATGAAACGAAGAAATTTTATCCATATGTCAGCACTCGGCGCAGGAAGCTCCCTTTTGGCTGCCGGCTCAGCCTTTGGCGCCAGCAAGTCCGACCCCATCGAAACCAAACTCGAACAACTGGCCTCCCGAGTCGCGGACGTAGTGCCCATCTCCATGGAGGAGCGGAAAGCCCGTGTAGCCAAAGCCCAGGACTTGATGGCCAAAAACGGCTTTGCCGCCATCGTCCTCGACTCGGGCACGACCATGAACTACTTCACGGCCATGACTTGGGGCCAAAGCGAGCGTCCCATGGTGGCGGTGATCCCCGCCAAAGGCGAGGTGAGCTTTGTCTGTCCCAAATTTGAGCAAGGCCGGCTCGAAGAGATGCTCGCCTCAGGCACGAAGCTCGGCGACAAGATCTATCCTTGGGAGGAGGACGAAAGCCCCTACGAGCAGGTGAAAAAGGCGATTTTGGATTCTGGAGTGACATCCGGCAAGATCGGGATGGAGGAGCGGGTCCGCTTTTTCATCGCGGATGGCGTAAGAAAAGTGTCTTCTAGTTTCGAAGTCGTGAGTGCCGATCCGATCACGATCCCTTGTCGGATCATCAAGTCCCCGGCGGAAATCGCATTGATGCAGCGAGCGACGGATATCACGATCGAAGCGATGAAGCTGGGTTTTGCCGCGCTCAAGGAAGGCGAGGCTCCTTCCCTCTTTTCTTCGGCCGTGGCCCAAGCCCACCAAAAGATGGGTGCGCGCCATGCCTTTGCGCTGGCGAACTCCGGCCCGGCCTCGGCTTTTCCACACGGCAGCTCCCAGCCCCAAATCCTGAAGAAAGGGGACGTGGTGCTAGTGGACTGCGGGGCTTTGGTACAAGGCTACAACTCCGACATCAGCCGTACCATCGTCTTTGGTGCGGAGCCGACGCAGCGCCAGCTGGACATTTGGAATCTGGAAAAAGAAGCCCAAGCTGCGGGCTACAAGGCCGCACAGCTCGGAGCTCCGCTGGAGGCAGTCGATGCCGCGGCGCGAAAAGTGCTTACCGATGCGGGTTTTGGGCCGGACTACAAGCTGCCGGGCCTGCCGCATCGTACCGGACATGGCATCGGCATGGACGGACACGAGTGGGGCAATGCCGTGCGTGGCAACAAGCAGCTCCTCGAACCCGGCATGTGCTTCAGCATCGAACCAAACATTTCCATCGTGGGCGAGTTTGGCGTGCGGCATGAAGACTGCGTGTACATGACTGCCGAGGGGCCCGTGTGGTTTTCCCAGCCCAGCCCCTCGATTTCCCAGCCTTTTGCTTAGTATGAACTAAGTCGGTCCGAGTCGCTGACCAACCTATGCGAGCAAGGTTGCCAATCGTCTGAACTTCAAGGATGGATTTTCGGTTTTCCGTGAAATCCATCCTTTTTTTGCGCGCATGTGCAGATGGCAAGGGAGAAAGGGTTTTGCTCAAGATTTATTCTACTATGAGGGAAAAGGCTGAAGCCTTTATCAGGCAATATTACCAAGAGAGTCAATTGGAGGGCGTGTCCGATCGATTGGAGGAAGTCGAAAAGCAGATTTTGGACCGAGGAACCTACGATCACAGGCCGGATGAGCTCAGCTATGGAGCCAAAGTCGCTTGGCGAAACAGCAATCGGTGTATCGGGAGGCTTTTTTGGAAGAGCTTGAAAGTCCGAGACCGCAGGGAGCTATCCGATCCCTCTGCCATTTTTGAAGACCTGATGGAGCATCTTGACTTTGCCACCAACGACGGGAAAATCCGCCCTGTCCTCACGGTCTTTTCGCCCAGCACAGAGCCAACGCAGACTGTGCGGATTTGGAATAAGCAGTTGATACGCTTTGCCGCGTACCGACAATACGACGGAAAGATACTGGGAGATCCGGAAAGTGTCGCATTCACCGAGCTGTGCGAGTCGCTGGGTTGGGAGGGAAAGAACACGGCTTTCGACGTGTTGCCCATCGTCATACAGGTCGGGAATCAGAGGCCGGAATGGTTTGAGATCCCAAAGGACAAGGTGAAGATCGTCCCGATCAGCCATCCGGCCAGTGATTGCCTGGATGAGCTGGGCTTGCAGTGGTATGCGGTGCCGGTGATTTCGGACATGGTTTTGGAGATAGGAGGGGTGGTGTATTCCTGCGCCCCTTTTAACGGCTGGTACATGCTGACCGAGATCGCGGCGAGGAATCTTGCGGACTCGTTCAGGTACGATCTCCTTCCGGTAGTCGCTGAGCGATTGGGCTTGGATACCGGTTCTAAAAGGGCGCTTTGGAAAGACAGGGCGCTGCTGGTGCTGCAGGAAGCGGTGCTGCATTCCTTCGAAACTGCGGGAGTGACGCTGGTGGACCATCATGAGGCTTCGGAGCAGTTTCTCGAGTTTTGTAGAATCGAAGCGGAAAAAGGCCGCGAAGTCCAGGCGGACTGGACATGGATCGTGCCGCCGACAGCCGGATCGACGACGGGGGTTTTTCACCGGGAATGGAAAAATGAGGTCCTTGAACCCAATTTCTTCTACGCTGATCCGGCTTGGAAAGCCTTGGACACCGAATATCCTGCAAAGGCATCGGGCTGCCCATTTCACGCGGTCGGGGAAAAGTCACTGATCTGACGTACATGCAAAAGCCCTGTCCATTGCGGGAGTAATCTTTGCGATTGGCTTACCCTTCCGCTTAAAATATTGTACCTTCGCTGCTTAGTCAAATTCCCCCTCCGATGAGTCAATCCCCTGCTTCACAGGAAGAATTTATTGAAATTTTTGGTGCCAGAGAGCACAACCTGAAGAATCTGGACATCAAGATCCCACGCAACCAGCTGGTGGTGGTGACGGGACTTTCGGGCAGCGGCAAGAGTTCCCTTGCCTTTGACACCATCTATGCCGAGGGGCAGCGCCGCTACATGGAGAGCTTTTCGGCCTATGCGAGGTCCTTCCTCGGCGGCATGGAGCGTCCCGATGTGGACAAGATCAACGGGCTCTCGCCGGTGATCGCCATCGAGCAAAAGACCACTTCCAAAAACCCCCGATCCACGGTCGGCACGGTGACGGAGATCTACGATTTCATGCGTCTGCTCTATGCCCGCGCCGGAGAGGCCTATTCCTATCTGACGGGCAACAAGATGATCCGACAGACGGAGGACCAGATCATCGAGCAGCTGTTTTCTAGATTTCAGGACAAAAAACTCTACCTCCTCGCTCCGGTGGTGCGGGGGAGAAAAGGACACTACCGGGAGCTCTTTGAGCAGATCCGCAAGATGGGCTTTTCCAAAGTCCGCGTGGACAATGTGGTCATGGAGATCGTGCCCAAGATGCAGCTCGACCGATACAAGATCCACGACATCGAGATCGTAATCGACCGCATCGTGGCGGACGAGTCGGACCGCTTCCGCATCACGCAATCCCTCAAGTCTGGCCTCCAGCACGGCAAGGGCGTGATCATGGTGCGGGAGGAAAGCGGCGAAATCCACCACTTCTCCAAGTACCTGATGGATCCGGAGACAGGCCTTTCCTACGACGAGCCTGCCCCGAATCTCTTCTCCTTCAATTCCCCCTATGGCGCTTGCCCGACTTGCAATGGCTTGGGCATCACGGAGGAGATTACCCGGGAAAGCATCATTCCCGATCCGAGTCTGAGCATCACCCGAGGGGGGATCGCCCCGCTGGGAGAATATCGCGACATCTGGATTTTCAAAAAAATCCAAGCCATCCTCAAGCACTACAAATGCAGCATCAGCACCCCGATCAAGGATCTGCCGGAAGAGGTGGTGGAGGTTTTGCTCTTTGGGGACAAAATCGAAGTGGCCGTGGACTCGGTGAAATACCCCGGCACACAGTGGAATACGACCTTTGAGGGAATCGTCAATTTCCTCCAAAAATACCAAGAGGGCTCCTCCGACAAGATCCAGGACTGGGTGAGCGAGTTTACGGTCACGCAGACCTGTCCGGACTGCGAGGGCTACAGATTGAAAAAGGAGGCCTTGCACTTCAAGATTGCCGAGCGGCACATCGGCGAGCTGGCCGTGATGGACATCAGAAGTCTATCCGATTGGTTTGAAGGCTTGGAAGAGCGCATCACCGAAAAGCAGAATATCATCGGAGCGGAAGTCCTGAAAGAAATCCGCAAGCGGATTGGCTTCCTCGTGGACATCGGGCTGGACTACCTTTCGCTCAACAGACCGCTGCGGACGCTTTCCGGAGGGGAAGCCCAGCGAATCCGTTTGGCAACACAAATTGGTACACAGCTCGTGGGCGTGCTTTACATCCTCGACGAGCCGAGCATCGGGCTGCACCAGCGCGACAACGAAAAGCTCATCAAGGCGCTCCAGAGTCTCCGCGACCTTGGCAACTCGGTGCTGGTAGTGGAGCATGACAAGGACATGATGCTGGCCTCGGACTTTGTCTTGGACATGGGGCCGGGGGCCGGAAGGCATGGCGGACAGGTCGTGGCGGCTGGCAAGCCCCAAGAAATCTTCAACAATGGCTCGGTGACGGCAAAGTACCTGAGCGGAAAGATCGGCCTGCCGATTCCCGCCGAGCGGAGAAAAGGGAAAGGCAAGAGCCTGATTCTAAAGGGCGCGACGGGCAACAACCTCAAAAACGTGACTCTGGAGCTGCCTTTGGGTACCTTGATCCTGATCACGGGCGTGTCTGGAAGCGGAAAAAGTACGCTGATCCACGAGACGCTGTATCCGATTTTGAACCGGGAATTTTACAACTCCAAAAAGGAGCCGATGCCTTTCGAAAGCATCGATGGACTCAAGGAGCTGGACAAGGTGATCGAAGTGGATCAGTCGCCCATCGGGCGTACGCCGCGGTCCAATCCGGCAACCTATACGGGCGTGTTCTCCGACATCCGCACGCTCTTCACCGAGCTGCCGGAAGCAAAAATCCGGGGATACAAGCCCGGCCGCTTCTCTTTCAACGTCAAAGGCGGTCGCTGTGAAGACTGCGAGGGTGCGGGCATGAAGCTGATCGAGATGGACTTTCTTCCCGATGTGCACATCCCCTGCGAGACCTGCAAGGGCAAGCGCTACAACAGGGAGACGTTGGAAGTACGGTTCAAAGGGAAATCCATCTCCGACGTACTGGACATGACCGTGGAGCAGGCGGTGGAGTTCTTTGAGTTTCAGCCAAAGATCCTCCGGAAAATCAAAACCCTCAACGAGGTTGGCCTGGGCTACATCACCCTGGGACAGCACGCGACTACCCTCTCTGGCGGCGAGGCACAGCGGGTGAAGCTGGCCACGGAGCTGTCCAAAAAAGACACCGGCAAGACCTTCTACATCCTCGACGAGCCGACTACGGGCCTCCATTTCCAAGACATAGACTTGCTGATGGGCGTATTGCAAAAGCTGGTGGACAAGGGGAATACCGTGCTGATCATCGAGCACAACCTGGACGTGATCAAAGTCGCCGATCGGGTGATAGACCTCGGGCCCGAAGGCGGAAACAAAGGGGGAACCATCGTCGTCCAAGGTACGCCTGAGGAGGTAGCGGCGCATCCCAAAAGCCATACGGGACGATTCCTGAAGGCCGAGCTAAACTCCTGAAATTGATACGAAAATCAAGCGCATCGCCCTTCCATCAAAATAAAAGTCCGCATTCCTCGACTGTGGCTAACTTTGGGTCGGTTATGAACAGAGTTAGGCTTTATTGGATTTTGCAAATTTTGGGATGGGGGAGTTTCGCCTTTGTCAACATCTTTTTTGCCTCCCTCTCCCGCGGAATCACGGCTGTGCAGCTCTGGGCCTTTGTGGTGCTGGCGGCGTTTTACCTCCTCTCTACCCATGCGCTTCGCCATGTGGTCAAGGCTTACGGCTGGTTTAGGCTGGGGATTTTCAGGCTTTTGATCCAGACGATTCTCGCGCTGCTGGCGCTGGCTGTGGCCAACGTGCTGGCGCAGATCCTGATCAACCTGGCATTTGGCACCCTGAAGCCCGAGGAGGACTTTCGCTCGCTGGTCATCACGGTCAACCTGTTCGTCAGCTTCCTCTACTACGCCTTTTGGTTTCTGCTGTATTTTCTTTTCCATTTCCTGGACAACTACAACAGCAGCCTCCGGTATGAGGCCAAGATCAACGAGATCCGACTCAACCACCTCAAAAGCCAGCTGAACCCACACTTCATCTTCAACGCGCTCAACTCCGTCCGCGCGCTGGTGGACGAAGACCCAGACAAGGCCAAGTCCGCCATCACCCGCATATCCAACATGCTGCGCTTTTCGCTGATGATGGACAAAAAGCAGGTCATCGACTTTGCCGACGAGCTAGCCACGGTGAAGGACTACCTCGCCTTGGAGTCGATCCGTTTTGAGGAGCGGCTGGAGGTGGTGTACCAGATAGAGGACGAGTCGTTTAGCTACAAAATCCCCCCAATGATGCTGCAGACTATCGTGGAGAATGCCATCAAGCATGGGATCTCCAATCTGGTCAAAGGAGGCCTCATCGAGATCAAATGCCGCGAGGGGCTGGAAAACGAACTGTATATCCAGGTGAAAAACAGCGGCTACCTCAATCCCAACTCCTCCAAAAGCCGCAAGGAAGACGGGGGGCATGGTTTGGAAAACACCCGGCAGCGCCTCAAGCTGCTCTACGGAGACCAGGCCAGCTTCCGGATTTTCAACTCGGGAAGCCAATTCGTAATCACCGAAATCAAAATTCCGAAACAAAGAGTTACTTTAGAATATCAAACCCAATAAATATGAGAGCCATTGTAATAGATGACGAAAGGCTTGCACGCAAGGAACTGATCAACCTTCTCAATCAATTGGAGACGGTGGAGGTCGTTGGAGAGGCAGTCAATGTGGATGATGCAAAAGAGAAAATAGACCAACTTCAGCCCGATGTGATTTTCCTCGACATCCAGATGCCGGAAAAGACAGGCTTTGACCTGCTGGAGGAGCTGGACCACGTGCCCCATGTCATTTTTACCACCGCCTACGACGAATACGCACTCAAGGCATTCCAAGTGAATGCCCTCGACTACCTGCTGAAGCCCATCGAGCCCAAGAGGCTGGAAGACTCCATCAACAAGCTGCTGGGCAAGATCGACGAGGTGTCCAAAAAAGAGGAAGAGCACGCCTCCAACCAAAAGAAGCTGACCTTGGAAGACCAGGTGTTTGTGAAGGACGGCGACAGATGCTGGTTTGTGAGACTGTCCAATGTGCGTCTTTTTGAGTCCGACGGCAACTACATCAAGGTGTATTTTGACAACTTCAAGCCCATGATCCACAAGTCGCTGAATGCCTTGGACGAGCGCTTGGACGAGAAGTCGTTCTTTCGCGCCAGCCGCAAGCACATCATCAACCTAGGCTGGGTGGAGGCCATCGAGCCTTGGTTTAACGGCGGCCTGGTCGTGACGCTCAAAGGCGGCGATCGTATCGAGGTCAGCCGCAGACAGGCTGCCAGATTCAAGGAGATGATGAGCCTTTGATTTTTTCATAGGCAAAAAAAAGCATTTGATTTCCGGAAGAAAAATTTGACATTAGGGGACTTATTTGGTAAGAGTACATCAAAAGAAGATTTTTCACACTTAAAACCACTCAATCGCTCCCGTTATGAAAGAAGAACGTATCCTGATAGTCGAAGACGACTTGAGTATCGCCGAGAACATCCAGGAGATACTTGAACTCTTGGGCTATGTGAATATCGACATCGCCAATTCGGCCAACCAGTGCATCAAGGTCATCAAAAAATACAGACCGGACTTGATATTCATGGATATCAAGCTGAAGGGCGACAAGGACGGAATCGAGCTCGGGGAGATTGTAAAGCAGATGGTGGACGCCCCTTTGGTCTTCGTCACTTCCTACAGTGACCCGACCATCATCGAGCGGGCCAAGCGTATCGCCCCCGCGGGTTTTATCGTGAAGCCTTTCAATACCAACGATATCCATGCGATCGTAGAGATCGTGCTCTACAACAAGCGTACAAAGCCCGCTCCAGAGGCCGCAGTGGTCAAGTCTGGCAACGAGAGTCCATTTCTGGTCAATGACGCTGTCTTCATCAAGGCCGACAATGCCTTTGAGCGCGTGCAGTACGACGACATCTACTACGTGGAGGCCAATGGCAACATGGTCACCATTTTCACCAAAAACAGGGACTACAGCATACGGAAATCCATGAAGGAGATCGAGGACATCCTGCCGTCCCACCTCTTCCTACGCGTGCAGAAATCCTACATCGTACACCTGGGGCAGATCGAGAGCTTCAATACCAAAGAGATCACGCTCAAGCAAAACAGCGTGATCCAGGTCGGTCGCCAGTACTACAACAGCTTCCTGGCCAAGCTCAATACCATCACTGAAAGTTAATAGACCCCTGGAGGGTTTTTCGACAGAGGGCAAACAAAAAGGCGGGCAAAACCCGCCTCTTTAGATTAACCAAACAATCAACCAAATTAACCCTTACGAGTATGTTTTTCAGGAAATCCCGAGTGATCGGGATTTTTCGATTTTGTAGATGCTGACCTGATGGAGTTCAGGGTTTTTGTCAGTTTCCAATCCGATTTGTGTAGTTGGTTTAGTTGTTTCAAATCGGGCAGTTTGTCTTTCGAGGTTGGTTTCAACCTTGGCTTTGACGACGATGGTGATTGCCATTGCAAATCCCAGGGCCGCACAGACGTTTTTTTGAGAAAAGATTGCAGTAGTCATGGCAGTAAATAATGTTGGTTTGTTTTCGTGATAGCCTTAATGCCAAAAGGCGACCAAACTTTAAAAAATGGCTTGTTTGGCTGCATTTGGCCTTTTGGGGTTTTTGGCCTGTTCGCCTGCGTACACTGTTTCGCCAAGTACGGACAAAAAACCGAACAAAATTCGGTATCTGGCCATTGTATGATTTGACCAAAAAATTGTCTTCATCGGGGACGATCTGTCCAAAATGAGAATAAGCTGCCATGGGGCAGCTTATTTTTTGTCGGGGCTGTCAGATGTTGATTCCGCCGCTGACTTCGATCCTCTGACCGCTGATCCATCTGGCGTCTTCGCTGCAGAGGAAGGCGACTACCCCTCCTATATCCTCGGCGTTGCCGACCCTGCCGAGAGGAGAGAGGCTGCTGAGCCTTTCTTTGAGCTGGGGATTGCTTCGGATAGCGGCATTGTTGAAGTCGGTCTCGATCGGGCCTGGTGCGACCACGTTTGCCCGGATGCCCCGGGAGCCGAGCTCCTTGGCCAGGTACTTGGTGAGCGTTTCGATGGCTCCTTTCATGGAGGCGTAGATGGAATAGCCGGGGTTGACGAAGCGGGTGGTGCCGCTTGAGATGGTGACTATCCCTCCGTCGTTGTTGAGGCTTGGAAGGAGCTTTTGGGTAAGGAAGAACACACCTTTATAGTGGGCATTCATAAAGAGGTCAAACTGCTCTTCCGTCGCCTGCTCGAAGGGAATCGTGCCGCCCATTCCCGCATTGTGTATGAGGAAGTCAATCCCGGAAGCGTCAAATTCCGCCGCGAGCACCGTTTGTAGTCTTTTTGCAAATTCATCCAATCCGCTCAGATGGCTTAGGTCCAGCGGAATCGCTCGGGCCTTTCCTCCAAGTGCCTCGATTTCTTGTACGGTAGCGTCGGCCAAGCCTTGGTTGCTTTGATAGGTAAGGATCACATCGAGTCCTTTTTCAGCCAATCTCAAAGTCATGTCTTTTCCCAGGCCTCGGCTTCCGCCCGTCACCAGCGCAATTTTCTTTTTCATAGTAGCTTGTCTTTTGATCGGTACAAAACTGGGGTTTTCCGAGGCATGGCTGTTTGCGGGGATCAATCCAATTTTTGCGAAAATCAAATCAGGACTCGGCTGCGGTATTGGAGAGGCGAAGAGCCCGTGTGTTTTTTGAAAAAATTGGAAAAGTGGGCGGTCTCCTCGAAGCCCAAGCTGGCGGAGATCTCCGAGATGTTCCAAGGCGTCTCCTTGAGCAGGTACTGTGCCTCCTTGGCGATCCTCCCGTTGATAATCGAGGAGGTGGTCAGCTCGGTGGACTCTTTTAGGGCCTTGTTCAGGTAGTTGACATGCAGAGAGAGTCTATCCGCAAAGTCCCTGGGCGAGCGTAGCCGGATCTTCTGCTCGGGACTCTCCAGCGTAAACTGCCTTTCCAGCAACTCCAAAAACAGCGCGGTGATCCTCTTGGAGGCATTTTGTGGGCTGTGCTGGCTCGGGACAGGCTGGAGTTTTTGTCCAAAATGGATCAGCTCCATGACGTAGTTTTTGATCAGATCGTATTTGAAAGGGTAGTCCGAGTTGAGCTCGGCGTTCATTTTTTCAAAGTGCGCGCGCAGCTGCCCATACTGCTTTCCGTCCAGCAAAAACACCGGATGGAAGTCAGAGTGAAAGAGAGGGAGCTCGTCAAAGCCACTTCCATCGCCGTTTCTGGGGAGAAAGCTGTCGGTAAATACACAGAAAAAACCTTCCTGATCCAAGTCTTGCGGAAGGTAGTGGTAGGGCACTCTGGGGGTGGAGAAAAGCAAAGCGTATTCCTGCACCTCGATTACCTCATCGGCGTATTCCACTTTGTTTTTTCCGTGGATCAGGCTGATTTTATGGTAAGTCCGCCGATTGTAGGACATGGGAGGTTTGCCTTTGGCCTGCCGATAGAGCTCGCTCACGTCAAAAATATTGAAATGGCCCACGTTCTTTTGCAGCGCTGTGGGTGGCTCTTGGTTGATCTCCCTGTAGAACTCGCTCAGATCTCGCATCTTTCCAGTTGTAAAATTCAAAGTTCAAAAACAGCCAATGCTCCAGATAGATTCCCCGGCATAAAAAAAGCTGCCCAATCGGGCAGCTTTTTCTTTACGGGATGGCGTGTCAGAGCAGTTCGTTTGCCAGGTTGGCCAGCTCGGATCTTTCGCCTTTCTCCAGCTTGATGTGGGCATAGAGCGGGTGGTCTTTGACCCGGTCGATCAGATAGGACAGGCCGTTGGACTGGGAGTCCAGGTAGGGCGTATCGATTTGGAAGACGTCCCCGGTGAAGATGATCTTGGTGTTTTCGCCGGCCCGGGAGATGATGGTCTTGATCTCGTGTGGCGTAAGGTTTTGCGCCTCGTCCACGATGAAGAAGATGTTGGAAAGCGACCTGCCCCGAATGTAGGCCAGGGGCTGGATGACCAGTTTTTCCTGGTTGACCAGCTCGGTGATCTTTTGGAACTCCTTGTCGGTCTCCTTGTATTGGTTTTGGATAAACTTCAGGTTGTCCCAAAGCGGCTCCATGTAGGGATTTAGCTTGGACTTGATGTCGCCGGGCAGGTAGCCGATGTCCTTGTTGGACAGGGGCACGATCGGCCGGGCAAGGAAGATCTGCTTGTACTCCCGTCTTTGCTCCAGTGCTCCTGCGAGTGCAAGCAGGGTTTTGCCCGTGCCTGCCACACCCTGTATGGATACCAGCTTGATGGCGGGGTTGGTGATCGCGTGCAGTGCAAAAGTCTGCTCGGCGTTTTTCGGTTTGATGTTGTAAGCTAGGCGCTTATCCACTCTTTCCAGGACGTTTTCCTCCGAGTTGTAGAAGGCCAAGACGGAGTTTTTCTCGCTTTTGAGGATGTAGTAGGCGTTTGACTTTCGCTTTCTGGTACCCAAGACAGTTTTGGCCTCGATGTAGCCCTGCTCATAGAGCTTGTTGATCGCCTCGGGATCCACCTCGTCCATCACGTATTTGCCCGTGTTTTCGAGCTCGGTGATGTTTTTGATTTTACCGGTCTCATAGTCCTCAGCGTTCACGTTGAGGGATTTGGCCTTGAGGCGCAGGTTGATGTCCTTGGATACGAGGATGACCCGGCGGGTCTTCTCGGTTTCCATGAGGTGGACGGCGACATTGAGGATTTTGTTGTCGTTTTTGTCCTCGCCAAAGATCTCCACGGCGTTGCGCTCGTTTTTGGGATGGTGCATCATCACCTTGAAGTTGCCCTTGGTCTTCCCGTTGAGCGGGGTCCACTCGTGGATCATGTGGTCGGCGGAGAGCTTGTCTAGCAATCGGATAAACTCACGCGCCTCGAAGTTTTTGGTGTCATTGCCCTTTTTGAACTGGTCCAGTTCCTCCAGCACCGTAATGGGGATCACCACGTCGTGCTCGGCAAAATTCATGATGGAGTTGTGTGCGTACAGGATCACGGAAGTATCCAGCACAAAGATTTTCCGATCTTTATCGGACTTGGCTCTAGGCATGCGCAGGAAAATTGTAGTGGTAATGTGTTGAAATAATTTAAAGAATTATCTCCGTGAAAAGCCACTATGCCGGGAAAAATTATGGTTAAGAATTGTCAAGTAGCCGGTAGTCCGTTGACAATCATAAGGATAAAAATGACAAGTTGGAAAGTGTGAAGGTTGCAATGTGGCAAAGTGATTCACGATTGATCTCGACTTTACCACCTTGCCACCTTAGCACTTTTTTACCTTAATCCAGAAGCGCCCGGATGTCGTCGTTGTCCAGGCTCTTCATGAAGCTTTCCTCGTTGCTGATGAGCTCGCCGGCGAGGGCCAGCTTCCGATCCTGCAGGGCCATGATCTTTTCCTCCACAGATCCGCGGGTGATGAATTTGTAGATGATGACCTTGTTTTCCTGTCCGATGCGGTGTGCCCGGTCGATGGCTTGCGCCTCGACGGCGGGATTCCACCAGGGATCGAGGAGAAAGACATACTCCGCTTTGGTGAGGTTGAGCCCGACGCCACCCGCCTTGAGGGAGATGAGGAAGACCTTCACGTTTTCATCCGTCTGGAATCGCTCTACTTGCGCCTGACGGTCTTTGGTCGCGCCGTCCAGGTAGGCGTAGGGGATGCCCTGCTCATCGAGGTACTCGCGGACGATGCTCAGATGCCGCACGAATTGGCTAAAGACAAGCACCTTGTGGTTTTCGGAGATGGTCTCCTGGAGCATGTAGGTGATGTCCTCCAGCTTGCCGGATTCGTCTTGGTAGTCCTCGCGGACTAGCTTGGGGTGGTTGGCGATTTGCCTGAGCTGCGTCAGGCCGCGCAGCAGGGTAAACTGCTGGGAGCCTCGTCCGCCTCCGGCCAGCTCGCCGATGATTTTCTCGCGGTAATAGCTTTTTACCTCCTCATAGACCTTTTCCTGCTCGGCGGTCATGTCCGAGTACTTCACGTTGGTGACTTTTTCCGGCAGGTCTTTGGCCACCTGGGACTTGAGTCGACGCAGGATGAAGGGCTTGATCATCGCATGGAGGCGGCTGGCCTTGTCCTTGTCGTTTTGCTTCTCGATAGGCTGCAGGTACTGCTTTTTGAACAGGTTTTGGTTGCCCAAAAGTCCCGGATTGACAAAGTTCATCTGGGACCAGAGATCCATGGTGCCGTTCTCCACAGGCGTGCCCGTGAGGATGAGACGGCGCTTGCTTTTCAGCTTGTTTACCGCCATGGCGATGTTGGAGGTCGGGTTTTTGATCGCCTGGGACTCGTCCAGGATGACGTAGTTGAAATAAAAGTCCTTGAGGATGTCCACGTCCAGCCTCACAATCCCATAGGAGGTCAGCACGATGTCGTAGCCGCGAAACTTCCAGGGATCTTTCAGTCGCTGCGTGCCGGAGTAGACGAGGATTTTCAGGTCTGGTGTGAATTTTCTTGCTTCCAGTTCCCAGTTGTAGATCAGGGAGGTAGGCATGACCAGCAAGGAGGTGAAGCCCGGGTTTTCCATCTTTTCGTGGGCCAGGAGTGCCAAAGTCTGCACGGTCTTACCCAGACCCATGTCGTCAGCCAGGCAGCCGCCAAACTGGTATTCGTTGAGGAAACGGAGCCAATTGTAGCCCGCGTGCTGGTAGGGGCGCAGGATGCCGTCGAAGTTTTCCGGCAAGTCGTAGTCGTCGATGGAGTCGAAATTGCGCAGGCGCTCCAGCTTCAGGCTGAGGTTGAGTCGGATGAGTTCGCCATTTTGCAGCTCGCGCGCAAAGGCCAGATGGTGCTTTCGCAGCACCAATTCTTCGGTGGAGCGCTCTTCGATGAAATTGAAGAGCTCCGAGTAGTTGACAAACCAAGAGGACGGAATCACTGCGGTCTCGCCGTTGGGCAGCTCAAATTCGGTTTTGCCCTGGATGATCAGCTTGCGGATTTTTGCAAAGGGCACGAGGTAAACGCCAAACTTGATTTGCGCTTTGACGTCAAACCAGTCGATGTTTTCATTGACCTCGATGGAGATCTGTGCCCGGCCGATATGGAAGGTTTTGCCGCTCAGGCTGCCGCGCTGCTCGATCTTGATCTTGTTTTCCCGCAGGTAGTCCTCGTTGTTGCCCAGCCACTCAAAGGCCTTGGTCTTGGGCAGGGCAAACTTGCCGTGGGAGAACACCATCTGTTTTTTCTTCAGGATGGTCTCAAACTTCTTTTCCACCTGCTCGGCGCGGACGGTTTTCCAGAAGGTGAAGTTCCCCTCATGCTCCTCAAATCGACAGGAGTTTCCGCTGCCTTCCTTGTCCTTGGCCATGATGCCAAAGTCAAAATCCCCATACTTGAAGCGGAGTTGGAAGACGATGATGTCTTCGTTGAGGTTTTCGGTTTCTCCCCCAAAGAGGTCCGCGCCCGAGCCGCCCGGCAGCTCGTTGAAAGTAAGCAGGGTCTCGGGACTGCCCTGCTCGGTGTGGATTTCAAATCCCTTGGCGACCACGTCAAACTGCGTGATCAGCGCCGCGACAAACTTCCGGTAGTATTCCAGCTCAAACTTGCGCTCGACCATGATGCGGCTCTTGGCGAGAAATGGCTGCAGTTTTTTGCCATCCACGTCATTTTTGAAGTGGTAGAGGTTTTGGTTGACGATCAGCCAGGCCGGATCCTTGCAGATCAGATAGCCGCCCTGGTGCTGCCAGTCTAGCTGGCTGCCCTGGAATCGTACCTTGGGATAGTATTGTGTATTGTATTCGCCTTTTTCGAAGTGGAAAATGACCGTAGCCGGCTCGGCATTGACGGTGATCTCCTTCCAGGTGGGATTGCCGTCGGAGCCCATCTCAAACAGGCGCTTGCCGATCAGCAACGGCAGGATCTTGGCCCGCTTGATCTCCAGGTTTTTGAAGAGGAGCTCCTGTATCGTCTTGTCGGTGGTCTTGGAATCAAAGACCTTCTGCAAAAAATCCTTGGGTCGGATGTTCCCCTTTTTCATGTAAGGCTTGATGACCACTTCAGGCTGCATGGAGTCCATGAGCTTGATCAGGTCATAGTCTGCCTTGTTCATTCCCGCGTCAAAGTCCGCCGCATTGGCAGAACTGATGTTTTGATAGGCCAATGAGAGCCTGCCTTTTTCGTCTAGTTGAATAGCGAAAGATTCGAACAGTAAACCCAAATACTCATGACTGAAAATGGAATATACTATCTGAAAAGGTTGATCAGAATGAACTATCATAACAGGGTATTATAATATATAGCAATAGCCAAATACCTACTGCGACATATCAGGGGATTAAGGTTGGTGTATGGATATACAAATTGAAAATTACTCAAAATGAGCTTTGATTTGAAAAAGTAGCCTCGTTTTTTGAAAAAATACCATGAAAAAGGCCCGAAATTTAAAAATTCGGACCTTCAATTGGATTATTTTTGATTTCTACTTGAGGGTTTCCACTTCCTCGGGACTGTGTTCTTCCTTCTTGTCGGGGAAAAAACGGTTTTGGAAGATCAGGATGATAGCCACTCCGATGAAGATGGAAGCGTCGGCTACGTTGAAGATAGGCCACAGCGCGGTGTAGCTACCGCCCCAAAGCGGAATCCACTCCGGCACATATCCTTCCCAAATATCAAAATAGAACATGTCCACCACCTGTCCATGAAACCAGGCCGTGGGGGCGTTGTAGGGGGCATTGTCCAGCCACACTCCGTAGAAGATCGAGTCGACCAAGTTGCCGATCGCGCCGCCCAGGATCATGGCTATGCAGAGGATGTAGACTGGATGGTTTTTCTTTTCGATGATGTGGGCCAGATAGTATCCTATCCCGACCATCGCCACGAGGCGAAAGGAGGTCAGGATCATCTTGCCGTACTCCGACCCCAGCTCCATGCCAAAGGCCATCCCGGGATTGGTGGTGTAGTGGAGCTTAAACCAGTCTCCGAAGATCGGGATCTGGCCCGGCGTGCCAAAATCCATCTGGAAGTGTACCAGCATCTTCACCACTTGGTCGATAGCGATCACCAGCAGGGCGATGCCGAAATATTTCACGTATTTATTCATCTGCTACAGGCTTAGGCCTTTTCTACTTTTACGGCCAACTCAAACTCATCCATGTCCAACAAGGTCCCCTCGGCGACTTCGGCCAGGCTCAAGGCCAAGGCTTGCGTCTCCGACTGGATGTAGGGGCCAAAGGCCGAAACGGCGGCATTTACCAGTTCGTTGTCCTCGGACACCAAGATGTTGATCTTATCCTGTACTTCCAATCCCATTTCTTTTCGCAGATTCTGGATGCGGTTGACCAGATCGCGGGCGATGCCCTCCTGCTTCAGCTCCTCGGTGAGGGTCACGTCCAGCGCCACGGTCACGCCCGCGTCGGTAGCGACAGACCAGCCCGGGATGTCCTGGGAGGTGATGAGCACCTCTTCCAGCAGCAGTTCGATGGATTCCCCTTCGAGCTGTACGGCGATCTTGCCTTCGCGCTCGATCTGGGCGATTTCCTCCTGGCTCCAGGCATTGATCGCGGCAACTACGAAGCGCATTTTCGGCCCCAGCTTTTTGCCCAAAAGAGGCAGGTTGGGCTTTACGTTTTTCACCAAAATACCCGATGCATCGTCCAAAAACTCGATGGTCTTGATGTTCACTTCGGACTTGATCAGCTCGGCCACGTGCTCGATCTGGGCTTTGGTTTTGGCGGAAAGCACCGGGATCAGGATACGCTGGAGCGGCTGGCGTACTTTCAGCTTTTCTTTCTTTCGCAGCGAGTGTACCAAAGAAGAAATGTTCTGTGCCAGATCCATGCTTTCTTCCAGGTCGGTATTGATCAGGGCGGAGTCGGCAGAGACCCAGTCGGTCAGGTGGACGGATTCCTTGCCGGCGTCGCTGGCTTCGTTCAGGTTTTTGTACATCCAGTCCGCGTAGAACGGCGCAAAGGAAGACATCAGCTGGCTCAGTGTCATTAGGCACTCGAAGAGCGTCTCGTAGGCGGCCTGCTTGTCCGGGTTCATGTCGCCTCTCCAGAATCGCTTTCTGGCCAGACGCACGTACCAGTTGGACAGCTGGTCCACGGTGAAGTTCATGATGGCGCGAGTGGCCTTGGTGCCGTCGTAATTGTCCATGGCGGCTTCCACCTCGGCGATGAGGGACTGCAGCTTGGAGATGATCCACTGATCGAGCTCTGCACGCTCGCTCACCGGTACGGACTTGGATTTGTCATAGACAAAGGCATCCAGGTTGGCGTAGAGCGCGAAGAAGTTATAGGTGTTTTGAAGGGTGCCAAAGAAGCGACGCTGCACTTCGGTGACTCCGTCCAGGTTGAATTTCAGGTTGTCCCAAGGATTGGCATTGCTGAGCATGTACCAGCGCAGGGCGTCTGGGCCGTATTCTTTCAGGGTTTTGAAAGGATCGACGGCGTTGCCCAATCGCTTGGACATCTTGTTGCCGTTTTTGTCCAGCACGAGGCCGTTGGCGATGACGTTTTTGAAAGCCACGCTGTCAAAGAGCATCACGGCGATGGCATGCAGGGTAAAGAACCAGCCACGGGTCTGATCCACGCCCTCGGCGATGTAGTCGGCTGGATAGTTGGCTTTGAAGATGTCCTCGTTTTCGAAAGGAAAATGCCACTGCGCATAGGGCATGGCTCCGGAGTCAAACCAAACGTCGATCAGATCCGGCTCGCGGAACATTTTTTCGCCCTTGTCCGACACCAACACCACGTCGTCCACATAAGGTCTGTGTAGGTCCAGTTCCTTGCCTTCGTAAGGTGATTTTTCCATAAAGCCCGCGGCGATGGATTTTTCGATCTCTGCGTTCAGCTCAGCGATGGAGCCTATGCATTTTTCTTCTGTCCCGTCCGAAGTTCTCCAGATAGGAAGCGGCGTACCCCAGAATCTGGAGCGGCTGAGGTTCCAGTCCACGAGGTTTTCCAGCCAGTTGCCAAAGCGGCCCGTGCCGGTCGCCTCAGGCTTCCAGTTGATGGTTTTGTTGAGCTCCACCATGCGGTCCTTGTAAGCGGTGGTTTTGATAAACCAGCTTTCCAGCGGATAGTAGAGCACCGGCTTGTCCGTTCTCCAGCAGTGTGGATAAGTGTGCTCGTATTTTTCGACCTTGAAGGCCTTGTTTTCATTTTTCAGGATGATGGAGATGATTACGTCGGTGTTTTTGTAGTCCGCCGCGGATTCATCGTCCTCGGTGTAGTTTTTTACATAGAAATCATCCACGCCGTACTCTTTATGCGCGGTGATGCCATGCTCCTGCATTTTGGCAGCGAGGTATTCTCCGACTACTGGCAGAAATTTTCCGCGCTTGTCCACTACCGGGATGTCGTTGCCCAGCTCGTCTTTGACAAATACTCCAGGAACGTTGTTTTGCACCAAAGTCCGAAAGTCATCCGCACCAAAGGCTTTGGCCAGGTGCACGATTCCGGTACCGTCTTCGGTGGTCACGTAGTCTCCGGATACGACGGTGAAGGCTGGATTTGGCAATGCCAAGGCATCGATCGGGAACAATTGCTCGTACTCCCAGCCCAGCATCGCTTTGCCTTTGAACTCCTCGATGACCTCGTAGGGGATGAGCTTGTCACCCGCTTTGTAGTCTTCCAGCTTCAGTTCGGCCGCTTTGGCATTGAGGTAGGCGGACATTCTGGCTTTGGCCAAGACTACCGTCACCGGCTCGTGGGTATAGGGGTTGAAAGTCTTCACTTTCACATAGTCCAGGTTCTCGCCGATGGCCAGGGCCGAGTTGGAAGGCAAAGTCCATGGCGTCGTTGTCCAAGCCAGGATGTAGGTGTTTTTCTCCCCCTTCAGCTTAAACTGGGCCGTGATGGAAGTATCCTTGACATCTTTATAGGTACCAGGCTGGTTGAGCTCGTGGGAAGAGAGGCCCGTACCAGCCGCCGGAGAATAAGGCTGTATGGTGTAGCCTTTGTATAAGAGATCTTTGTCGTAAAGCTGCTTGAGCAGATTCCAAAGCGTCTCGATGTACTTGGAGTCAAAGGTGATATAGGGATCGTCCAGATCGACCCAGTAGCCGATTTTTTCAGTCAGGTCATCCCACTCGTTTTTGAAGCGCATGACCGTCTCTCGGCACTTGCGGTTGTATTCCTCGACGGTGATTTTTTTGCCGATGTCCTCCTTGGTGATGCCGAGCTCCTTTTCCACCTGAAGCTCCACAGGAAGTCCGTGGGTATCCCAGCCGCCTTTTCGCTTCACCTGAAAACCTCTCAGGGTCTTGTATCGGCAGAAAATGTCCTTCAGCGCCCGGGCCATCACGTGGTGAATGCCTGGGGTACCGTTGGCCGAAGGCGGGCCTTCAAAAAAGGTGAAGGTTTCGGCGCCGTCGCGGTTGGCGATGGACTTTTCGAAAATCTGGTTTTCTTTCCAATACTGAAGGACGGATTCTCCGATTTGGGGATAATCCACCTGTTTAAATTCCTGGTACGTTTTCACAATTTCCTTTCTTAAGGGCAAGTAGGTGAAGAAAAGGGGAGGGCAGTACTGCCATCCCGCTCAAAACAAGCCACAAAGATAGCAGATTTGGGTTTCTGGGGAAGGAATTTGCAAACACAGCCGGGAAGATTGGCAGCGGGGAATTTTGCGGACGAAAAATGGGAGCGGTTTTCGCCGCTCCCTAGCATCCAGCAGAGGATATCCAATCAAAAAATCCCTTTTCTGGATAGTTGCCCTTAGCGGGCGATGTTGACGTCGGTAAAGGTGCCGTTGGTGATACTGACCTCCGGACCGGAGCCGCTCATGGGTTTCGCCTTGAACGAAAAGGTGCCCGAGGCCTTGTTGCCGTCCAGTTTGGTGATGACCAAGGTGCCGGAAGTGGCGCTGTGGACGACTTGGTCCGCAGTGGTCCAGATGGCATTCCCCTTGAGGTCAAAGTTGCCGGTACGTTCGGCGTCCAGCGTCAAAGCCATGTTGGAGCGGTCGGTGGCTCCGGCTCCGATTGCCCAGACGGTAAAGCCCGCCACCTTGGTAAGCTGGCTGTTGCCCGAGCCTTGCCAGGCTTTTCCGTCCACGCTAGCTTCTACATTCAGGGAGCCAGCGGGGATTTCATCCTCCTTGTCCGGACAGGCGAAAAAGACAAAGGCCAAAAGAGCCAAAAGTAGAGATTTGATTTTCATGTTTTTCTTGGCAAGTTCTCCCTTCTCCTCCATATGCGCGATCCCCTGCTTTTGGTAAATGATATCCGTGCTGGTGGGTATTTTTTATCCAAAAAAGCGGATGAAAAAAAGCAATCCGCAAGGCGGGGAGGTTTGAAAAGCCGACTATTGACTTTATTTTGAGCGATTAATGATCACCCCCTTGCCCAAGATTGCCGTCATTTCCATGCTTTTTGTGCTGCTCGCCCAGGCGCTGGGAGGGCCGGCGTATGGCCAAGACCGGCTGGACAGCCTGGATGCGGTGTACCGGGATATGGCCCGGCCGGATTCCATCCGGTACAAGGCGGCCCAGGAGCTGAGCTTTTCCCTGATTTTTTCCGACGGGCCTAGGGCCAAATCCTTGATTTTGAAAGCGATGGGGCAGGCGCAAAAGGAGGCCCCGGACTCCAAGTCCTACTGGGAGCTCTACCAAAACCTGGGGATCTACTATGATGTCAACCAGCAGACAGACAGCTCCTTTACCATCTTTTCGGAGATTTTGGAAAAAAGCCGGGAGAAAGGCTGGCGGGCGATGGAGCAGCGCTCCAACAACAACCTCGGCATGAGCAGTCTCAACTCCTCCGACTATAGAAACGCCATCGAATACTTCTCGGAGGCCCTGTCCCTCGCCCGGAAAAACCCGGCAGCCAAGGAGACGGACTGGGTCAACTACCTCTCTAACCTCGGTCTGGCCAATCAGGAGCTCCTGCTCTACGACCAAGCCATCAAGTACCATCTGGAGGCGCTGGCGATACGCGAGCGCAGCGCCGACTCCAATGGCATTGCCATCTCCTGCGCCAATCTGGGAATCTGCTACAACCTCATGCAGGAAGAGTCCCAGGCTATTGCCTATTTCCAAAAGGCGATCCACCACGCCCAGCTCGCCGGCAACAAGGTGCTCTACCATCGGGTGCATGACAACCTCGGCAGCCTGTACATCGGGATGAACGAATACGCCAAAGGTCTGGAGATGCTGAAGATCGCGCTGGATACCTCGGACGGCTTTGTGATGGATCCCAAGATGGAATTGAGCATCGTGAGCAATTCAGCCGCGGCCCTGGTGGCGATAGGACGTGTGGATGAGGCCCTGGGCTTCGCAAACCGGGGTGAAAAGATCCTCCAAGACTACCCCCACTTGGTCAACTATTCCCTGACGCTCACAAACTCCCTTGCCAAAATCCATTTCAGAAAAGGCGATTTTGACAAAGGAAACGCCTACCTGGAGAAATATCAGGACGTCAGCAAGCTGGTATTCAACGAGGAAAACGCCGAGCTGCTGACGGACCTGCAGGTGAAGTACGATCTGGAGAAAAAGGAAAGCCAGATTGCCCTCCAAAATGCCGAGCTGCAGGAGAAGAATGCCATCCTACAGCGGAACTACTTTGCCTTTGCGGCACTGGGCCTGCTCTTTCTTTTGGGTCTGGGTACCTTTGTCTACTATCAAAACCGTGCAAAACGAAAGCAAGAGCTGCTGGTCAAGGACCGTGAGCTCAAGGTGAAAGAGGCCTATATCCAGGCTTCCCTCGAATCCCAAGAACAGGAGCGCCGTAGGATGGCCCAGGATCTGCACGATGGGTTTGGGCAGTACATCTCCGCCCTGAGGATGTACGTCACCCAGCTGAAGAGCGGAAAAGCCAAGGAAGAACTGAAGTCCGAGCTGGTCAGCCGTACCGACTCGGTGCTGGATGAGATGTCCAGGGAAATCAGCAACGTGGTCTACGACCTCATGCCGGCCACGCTGATCCGCTTTGGGCTGAAGAGCGCCCTGGAGGATCTTGCCCATCGCATCAATGCCGGGCAAAAAGTCCACTTGGAGCTGGACTTTGGGAAGACGCTGGGCAGGATGGACGAGCTGGTGGAGATCAACCTCTTTCGCATCTGCCAGGAGTGGGTCAACAATGTCCTGAAATACTCCGGTGCGACGCATATCCTCCTCTCACTCAGCGAGGAGTCCGGGCGGGTCACCTTGGGAATAAAGGATGACGGACTCGGGTTTGACCAGTCGGTGTTTGTCCACAGCAAGCGAAACGGCTGGAAAAACATCAACACCCGGGCGGGACTGCTCAGTGCCGAGCTCAGCCTGCACACCGAGAAGGGTAGGCGAGGCACCGAACTTTTTGTGCGATTTCCTTATGTTTATCGCGTCAATTGACCAATTTTTCGGTAGATGAAGATTTTGCTAGTAGACGATCATAGGATTCTGTTGGATGGGCTGCGGTTTTTGCTCCAGTCCGGGGAGGAAGAAGCCGAGGTAAGCACGGCCAGCTCCGTGGAGGAGGCTTGGGATATGCTGCGCAAAGACCCGCCGGAATTGGTCATCTCGGATATCTCTGTGCCAAAGGTAGGAGGCATTGCCTTTGCCAAGCAGGTGAGGGAGCACTATCCCCTGATCAAGGTGATCTTCCTCAGCATGCACGAGCAGCCCCACCTGGTGCGGGAGGCCCTTGCCACGGGAGCGGAAGGCTACGTGCTGAAAAAGTCAGCCCACGAGGAGCTGCTCAAAGCCGTGAAGGAAGTGATGGGAGGTGCGCTTTATTTCAGCAATGAAATCCACAAGATACTCGTGCAGCGCCTGCGCTTTCCCGAAGATGAAAAAATCCTGAGCCAGCGGGAAAAGGAAGTCCTAAACCTGATTTTTGAGGAGCTTTCCAACAGGGAGATCGGCGAGCAACTGCACATCTCCGAGCGCACGGTGGAGACCCATCGGAAGAATATCTACCAAAAAACAAAGACCAACTCGCTGGTTGGTCTTTTGAAGTTTGCCTTGGAAAATAATCTGGTGTCTGGACTCAACTAGTCCTTGGACAGTTCGACGAAGTTGGCCACTCCGGTATCGATGAGGTCTTTCATGGCACCGGAGGCAGCGCTCACGTAGGCATCATGGTCGCATTCCGCAAAGTGCGACGCCACGGTCACCTGATCTCCAGAAGTCATCACGAGCTGGGTGTAGCCTGTTTTGGAAAACATGTCCGACTGGGCAGCGGTCGTCTCCCTGAGTTTTTTGTCCTTGAAAACCCCCTCAAAAGAAACCGCTTTCTTGGGTTCTGCCTTGGCATGAAACAGTGGGCTTCCTCCTATGTCCAAGCCTGAGATAAACTGCACGCGGGTAGGGATGATGGCAGCTCCGAAACTGGCCAGGTTTCTGTTGTTTTCGCTTGCGTCAAAGTTGGGATCGATGCGGTAGTTGATGTCTGCCTTGACCGAAGTGCTGTTGGTGAAGGCGGAGGCGTCAGCGTCCAGGTTGACAAACGGGAACACGAAGGTGACGTCGGCGATGAAGACATTGTCCATTTCCTTGGAGATTTTTGGAGTCGGATCTACCAATCCGCCGCCCATTTTTTGCTTGCCGCTTTTGGTGATGGACTTCACGAGGTAGTCATAGCCTGTCGGCGTCACCATCACAAAACCCTGGGCCTGCTCATCGGAAGAGGCTCCTCCCTTTACTTTGGTCCAGTCCTGGAAGTACTCGAACTTGGCCGCTTCGTCCGGGCTCATGATCTCAAAGCCTTGGCTGGTGATTTGGCTCACAAACGACTGGTAGGCCTCGTC
This sequence comes from Algoriphagus oliviformis, assembly GCF_017254915.1. Lineage (GTDB taxonomy): Bacteria > Bacteroidota > Bacteroidia > Cytophagales > Cyclobacteriaceae > Algoriphagus > Algoriphagus oliviformis. The sequence goes on from NZ_JAFKCT010000001.1 coordinate 812,609, forward strand.
GATCATCTTTTGGAAGTCCGGTACGTCCACGCCTTGGATCTGAACGCCCATTTTGGTCATGGTGCCGGAGGTGAAAGTGGTGCGGTTGGCGCGTTCGGATTTTGAGCTCGAAGTTTTGGCGGAAGCTTCCTCATAGACTTCGAAGTAGGCGTTGAAGCTTTTGATGAAGACTTTTTTGGGTGCTTTTGAGCCTTGGTTCTTTTTGTTGTAGCTGGTGACTTTCATGTCCTTCTCAGTCAACACGGTGCCGGGTGCCATCTCCAAAAACAGGAGAAGAAATACTAGAAGTATGCTTTTCATAATTCAGTCTGGTTAGTTGAGGATAAAATTCCTGCATTTCCAGGCCTGGTGAAATACCCATTTTCGGGCAATTGCTATCCGTGGTAGTACGTATTGAGGCGCTTGTTCCCTAAAATTTCGGGATCGGTTTGGAAATTTGGATCTTTGTATCGTAATATTGCAATAAATAAATCTGACCATGGGAGTAACCCAATCGCATCTTTTCACCGAGGATCAAAACCAGCTGGCCCTGATCGCCAAAGCCATCGCCCACCCGGCGCGCATTGCCATCATCCAGCACCTGATCAAGACCAAGTCCTGCATCAATGGGGATCTGGTGTCCGAGATCGGGTTGGCGCAGGCGACGATCAGCCAGCACCTCCGGGAGCTGAAGGAGGTGGGGATCATCCAGGGGACCATCGAGGGAACCAAAATCAACTACTGCATCCATCCCGAAAAGTGGAACGAGCTCAAAAGCCTGTTTCAAAACTTCTTTGAGAGCTATAGCGCCTGCTGCGACTCTTCCTGCTAAAAAATTTGAACCCATTCATCGTAATAAAGCAATAAATCATGAAGCTATCCGAAGCAAAACAAATCCTGGCCGGAGCCGAAACGATTTCCTTTCAGCTTCCCAATGGCCAACTCGTGCCCTCCCACTTCCACGTGACCGAGATCGGGCTGGTGGACAAACACTTCATCGACTGCGGAGGTACGGTCCGCAAAGAGCAAAAGGTCAATTTCCAACTTTGGAATGCGGATGACTACGACCACCGCCTCCATCCCGAGAAGCTGGTACACATCATCGAGCTCTCCGAGCGCGTGCTGAATATCCCCGATCTGGAGATCGAGGTGGAGTATCAGGGAGACACCATCGGCAAATATGGCCTGGGCCATGATGGCAGCGCCTTCCTCCTGACCACCAAGATGACCGACTGCCTGGCCAAGGACCAATGCGGGATTCCCGCGGAGAAGCCGAAAATCCGCCTTTCCCAGCTCAATGCCCAATCCAGCTGTGCCCCCGGCTCCGGCTGCTGCAACTAGGCAATCAAGCCAGACCGGCCAGGTTTAGATACCTGACCGGTCTCACTGCTTTTTACTCTCAATCCCACGCCAGTATTACCATGCTAGACCAATTCCAGACCTGCACTCCCCAGCTTGCAGAGACGCTCCGCAAAGCCCAGCTATTGCCTATTTCCGAGGAAAGAAAGACTGTTTTGGGTCCTTTGATCCAATACATCCAAGAGAAGATCGACCAAGGGCAGGAGATCAACCTGAACTTCATCTGCACACACAACTCCCGCCGCAGCCAGTTTTCCCAAGTGTGGGCCAAGACTGCCGCCGAGTTCCATGGACTTGCCATCAACAGCTACTCCGGCGGCGTGGAGGTGACGGCCTTCAATTCCAGAGCGCTGGAGTCCCTGAAGCGGAGCGGCTTTCGGGTCAGTTCCAAAGAAAACGGGTCAAACCCGACCTACTTCCTTTTTCACTCGGATACCGCCGATCCCATCGTGGCTTTTTCCAAGCTGTTTGACGACCCGGCAAACAAAGCCTCGCAGTTTGCCGCGGTGATGACCTGCGGCCATGCGGACGAAAACTGCCCCTTCATCCCCGGCACGGAGCAGCGCATCGCGGTGCGCTACGAGGATCCAAAGGCCTTTGACGACACGGAGCTGGAGTCCGAAAAGTACGATGAGCGATCCCTGCAGATCGCCTCGGAGATGCTTTATGTTTTTGACAGCTTAAAGCACGAATGAAATTAGAAGCCAAGGGTTTAGCGGGTCTGAGGGGCTTGGCTTTATTTTTGAGCCAAAAAAATACATAGTCGGCAGGAATCAATTTCACCGATTTGGCTATTTTCATTCCTCTCAATCATCACTTAATCCAAGCACTTTTATGACCGAACAACAAAAACAAGCGCTCGAAGAGGCCATTGCGGCACTGAAAGGCAAACTGACCGGCGACATGTTTGCCGACATGGAAACCCGTGACGAGATCCACAACCTGGAGATGCAGCTGAAAGGTGTGAAGCCTATGGACTCGCATTTTGACTGCATCGGCTGCGGAAGCTAACCCGTTCCGTTTTGGCCAGATACTTTATCATTTACAAGCCCTTTGGGGTACTGACGCAATTCACCGGAGAGGGGCCCACGCTGGCCTCTCTCGGTGCTTTTCCCCGGGAGGTCTATCCCGTGGGCCGCTTGGACAAGGACAGCGAGGGGCTCCTGCTCATCACGGACGACAAGTGGCTCAACCACCACCTGCTCAATCCGCGCTTTGGCCACCAGCGTACCTACTACGCCCAGGTGGAGGGCATCCCGACTCCCGAGGCCCTGAAGCAGCTGCGTGCCGGAGTCACCATCAATGTGGATGGCAAAGACTACCACACCAAGCCTGCCCTGGCGAAAATCCTGGAACCCGCGCCCCAGCTTCCCGAGCGGAATCCCCCCATCCGCTATCGCGCTTCCATCCCCGATACCTGGATCGAATTGACGCTGATCGAGGGCAAAAACCGCCAGGTGAGGAAGATGACCGCCGCGGTAGGATTTCCCACGCTCCGGCTGGTGCGTTTTTCCATGGAGAAAATCAACATCGCCGGTATGGAGGTGGGAGAGGTCCTGGAGCTGGACGAGAAGACCGTTTACCATCAGTTGGGATTGACGGGCTTCGCAAAAACCGGAGCCACTCAGGGCAAGGGTAAGCCGCGGAGGTCTTAAATTTTCCTAAAATCCCCGAGGCGCCGAGACATTTCCACTTATCCGTTTTAAGATTGTCCTTTGGGACAATTTCCCCTATTTTAGCCCGGCCATATCAGGCATCTAATACCATATAGTTCATGCATCAGGAAAAAATCGCCGAAGTAATCCAGGAAGTAAAAAAGGTAGTAGTGGGACAGGACAAGATGGTCAACCGCCTCTTGATCGGACTCTTCACCAACGGACATATCCTGCTAGAGGGCGTGCCGGGTCTGGCAAAGACCCTCACGGTAAACACCCTGGCCAAGGTCCTCCACCTGGACTTCAACCGAATCCAGTTTACCCCGGATCTCCTTCCCTCCGACCTCATCGGTACGATGATCTACAACCAGCAGACCTCCAGCTTTGAGGTGAAGAAGGGGCCGATCTTTTCCAACGTGATCCTCGCGGATGAGGTGAACCGCTCCCCGGCCAAGGTGCAGTCGGCCCTGCTGGAGGCCATGCAGGAGAAGCAGGTGACCATCGGGGAGACGACTTTCTCACTGGATCGTCCTTTTCTGGTTTTGGCTACCCAAAACCCCGTCGACCAAGAGGGTACCTACCCGCTGCCGGAGGCGCAGGTGGACCGATTCATGATGAAGGTCCACATCGACTATCCGAGCAAAGCCGACGAAATGGAGGTCATGCGCCGCATGTCCAACATGCAGTACTCCTCCGAAGTACGGCCTATCCTCTCCAAGCAGGATATCTTCGACATCCGAAACCAGATCAATGCGGTCAACATGGCCGAGCCCCTGGAGCACTACATCATCGAGCTGGTCTTTGCCACCAGATTCCCGCAGCAGTATGGCCTGCGGGACGAGGCGAAATACATCATGTTTGGCGTATCACCGCGGGCGAGCATCAATCTCAACCTGGCCGCCAAGGCCGTGGCCTTCATGGATGGGCGCGACTACGTGCTTCCAGAGGACATCAAGGACATCGCCGAGGACGTGCTGAACCACAGGATTTTGCTTAATTATGAGGCAGAAGCGGACAATGTCAGCACCCGAAGCCTTGTGAGAACCCTTTTGGAAAAAGTGCCGATTAACAAGTCGGTAACATTGAAGTAACATAGAATTAGGCACGCAGAGGCTTTCCAAGTGGAAAGCCTTTTTTTTTGTTTTCACTGTTAATCCAATATTAAATTCTGTCTGGTTTTTTAAAAAAAGGATAAACAGCAAAATTCTCTTGCGGGGAAAATTGAAGGCAGTTTTGCATCGGTAAAACGCAGAACCATAATTCAATTTATACCAAATGAAAAAGTACAACTACCTGTTAGCACTCATCACAGCTTCCCTTTTGGGCCTGACCAGCTGTATTGAAGGAAACGACAAACCAGGTGACGGCGGTGATGACAACTCCAGCGTCAAGATCACTTCCAACATCACTACCAACACCACTTGGGAAACTGGAAAGACTTACGTTCTCGGTGGCAGAATCGCGGTGACTTCTGGTGTCACTTTGACCATCCAGCCAGGTGTAGTCGTGAAAGGCGAAGTAGGTTCCGGAGCTAACGCTACGGCACTCATCATCGCCCGAGGTGCTAAAATCATGGCAGAAGGTACTTCCTCCCAGCCTATCATCTTCACTTCCGTAGCTGACGAAATCATGCCAGGACAGGTAGCTTCTCCAAACATGGATCCTACGCTGGAAGGTCTTTGGGGAGGTCTGATTGTTTTGGGCAAGGCAAAGGGATCTTTTGCCGGCGATATCACCGAAACCCAGATCGAAGGCATCCCTGCCTCTGACATCAACGGTCTGTATGGCGGCAACGACGATGCTGACAACTCAGGCGTATTGAAATACATCTCCATCCGTCACGGTGGTGCCAACATCGGCGAAGGCAACGAAATCAACGGCCTGACCCTGGGTGGTGTAGGTTCCGGTACTGTGATCGAAAACGTTGAGGTAGTCGCTAACCAAGACGATGGAATCGAGTGGTTTGGCGGTACTGTATCCGTGAAAAATGCCTTGATCTGGAACTCTGGCGATGATGCTCTGGACACTGACCAGGCTTGGGCAGGTACCTTGGACAATTTCATCGTGATCTGCGGTGTCAATACGGACCACGCACTGGAAATCGACGGTCCGGAAGGTTCTTACAACGCTGGCCACACCGTGAAAAACGGCTCTGTCAAAGGTCATCCAAACTCCGAGTTTGGCGACTTCAGAGCAGGTGCTAGAGGTGCATTCTCCAACATCTACTTCTTCAACTTCCCCGCTCCATCTGACAACAACAACGCTGGTAAAGGCGACTTGTCCCTTAGCGGCGACGCTACCATCGCAAACTTTGCCAACGGCGTCCTGACCTTCTCCAAACTGGAAGCTACCCTTGCTGCGGGTGTGACCTTGGATCAGGCCTTCAGAAACGGTACTTCCGCCCACGCCAGCACTGTGGCTGCCAAAGCCAACACCGTAGGTGCTGACAAGGCTGCATTTGCCAACTGGACTTGGGCTGCCGCTGCCAACGCACTGGCTGACTTCAAATAACAAAAAACGGGATATCCTGAAAAGAAGGTCTTGCAAGGACCCTTCTTTTCAGGATTCCCCCCTTGCTGATACTATTTCTATTGCTGTATGAAAACCAAAGCATCCAAAACCCTCATGAAAACCTCAGTAGCGATTGTACTCGTAGTGCTCTTCCAGCTGCTCACAGGATTCGCCTTTGCCCAAAACGGGACTATTCGAGGAGCAGTCTTCGAAGAAGCCACCGGAGAGCCACTGTTCGGTGTCTCTGTACTGGTCAAGGAATTGTCTACCGGTGCCGTCACCGACTTTGACGGCAAGTTTGAGGTTCAGGTGGCCCCTGGCACCTATACCATCCAGGTTTCCTACCTTTCCTACACGACCTTCGAGCTCACTTCTGTGGCTGTGGAGGCTGGTCAGGTCAATGTACTCCAGGATATCCTGATGAAAGAAGAGGCTTCCGAACTGGAAACCGTAACTGTGCAGGCATCGGTAATCCGAACCACGGAATCCGCGCTGATGTCTGTGAAAAGAGGCGCTCCCAACCTTCTGGACGGAATCTCCGCCAGCACCTTCCGCCAGATCGGCGACGGTGACGCTGCTTCCGCAGTGAAGCGCGTGACGGGTGTCTCCATCGAAGGAGGCAAATACGTCTACGTACGTGGTCTGGGTGACCGCTATACCAAAACCGTCCTCAACGGCATGGACGTACCTGGTCTGGATCCAGACCGCAACACGATCCAGATGGATATCTTTCCTACCAATGTGATCGACAACATCATCGTATCCAAGTCTTTCACCTCTGATCTGCCTGCAGATTTCACCGGAGGTGTGGTGGATATCGAAACCAAAGATTTTCCTGAAGAGAAAACCATGAAGCTGGGTATCTCAGGCGGTGTGAACCCTTCCATGCACTTCAACAAAAACTACGTCACCTACGAAGGTGGCAAGACCGACTGGTTGGGATTTGACGATGGTACCCGTGCCATTCCGACTGGCGGCCGTACCGACATCCCCCAGTATGGACAAGTGGTGGGCAACCCCAACAGCCCAGCCGGACTGGAATACCAGCAGATCCTAGGTGACTTCAACAAGACCCTCGGCGGACATCGCCAAAACAGCTTGATGGACTTTGGACTGTCCTTCTCCCTCGGCAACCAGATCGCAAGACCAAAAGTAACCTGGGGCTACAATGCCGCGGTGACTTACAAAAACGAAACAGAATACTACCAAGGCGCGGAATTCAACCTGTACGGTAAGCCGATCGGCGAGACCGAGACTGAGCTGGAGCCCCTGGAAAGACAGCGTGGCGACTATGGCGTCAACAACGTCCTGCTCGGCGGTATGGCCGGAATCGCGCTGAAGACCAACGCTTCCAAATACAAACTCAACATTCTCCATCTCCAAAACGGGGAATCCAAAGCCGGTATCTTCGACTTTGTCAACACCAACCTGGGTGCAAACTTCGAAGCCAAGCAGTACAACCTGGAATACAGCCAGAGAGCGCTGACCAGCGTCCTGCTGTCCGGTACACACTTCTTTAATGGACGTGACTGGGAACTGAGCTGGAAAGTGGCTCCTACCCTCTCCACCATCGACGATCCGGATATCAGATTTACCAGATTCAGACTGCCTACCAACAATATATCTACTGAGGTAGGTCTTCCAGCCCGTATCTGGAGATCACTGCAGGAGGAAAACATCAACGGTAAGGGTGACATTACCAGAAACATGTCCCTGTTCCAGAGAGATGCCAAGCTGAAGTTCGGTGGAAGCTACTCGTTCAAGCACAGACTGTTCAACATCCAAAGCTTCCAGTTCCCAACAGGCGACACCGAGCTGACTGGCGATCCAAACCAGATCCTGAACGAGGAGAACCTCTTCTCCGCGGACAACAGAAACGGCGTTCGTTACAACCCGGACTTTATCCCGACCAACCCCAACGAATACGAGGCTTATGCCACGACCATGGGTGGATACGCTTCCATGGAGATGAACCCTGCAGACAGGCTGAAAGCGGTAGTGGGCTTGAGAGTGGAGCAGTTTAACCAGTTCTACACCGGTACCAACCAGACTGGCGACATCGTCTATGACTTGGTGGAGATGCTGGATGACCTGGATTTCTTCCCTACCGTCAACTTGATCTACAACCTGAAGGAAAACCAAAACCTGAGACTTTCCGCGACCAGAACCACCGCTAGACCTTCTTTCAAGGAGCTTTCCTACGCGGAAATTCTTGACCCGATCTCCGGCCGTACCTTCATCGGTGGACTCTATCAGGAGACGACCAACGGTGGCACCGAGGTACTGTGGGATGGCAACTTGACCTCTACCCGCATCAACAACTTTGACTTGAGATGGGAGCTGTTCCAGCAGCGGGGTGAGATGTTCTCCGTGAGCGCCTTCTACAAGAGCTTTGACAGACCGATCGAAATGGTACAGTTCCTTTCCGATCCAGGTACTTTCCAGCCTAGAAACGTGGGCAATGGTTCCGTAGCCGGTTTGGAATTTGAATTCAGAAAGTCCCTGAAGTTTATCTCGCCTTCTCTGGAGAGCTTCGCTTGGAATACCAACGTGACCCTGACTGAGTCCCAGATCAAAATGTCCGAGTCTGAACTGAGATCCAGAACCAACTCTGCCAAAGAGGGAGAAGTGATCAAGGATACCCGTGAGATGGCTGGTCAAGCGCCATTCATCATCAATACCGGCTTGTCCTTCAACAACTTCGCTACAGGATTGGAAGCAGGTTTGTTCTACAACGTACAGGGCCCTACCCTTACCTATGTGGGCTTTGGCAACAGAACCGACACCTTCTCCGTGCCTTTCCACTCGCTGAACTTCAACCTGAACAAGTCTTTCGGTGCAGACGAGAGAATCCAGGCTGGCCTGGGCGTGCAAAACATCCTCAACCAAAAGCGTGAGATGGTCTTCAAATCTTTCGAAGCCCAAGATCAGATCTTCACCAGCCTGGCCCCAGGCACCAAGATCAGCTTCAACGTAGGATTTTCATTCTAAACAACTACCGCTTACCATAAAACCAAAGGCTGTCCCAATCGGGGCAGCCTTTTTCGTTTTTGGGGTATTTGGGAAAAGCGCTTGCGAGCAGCGAGCGCCAAAGCCGCGTCGGCTTGTTTTAGGTCAGTCTGTGGATGATTGCCGCGGAGTCGGGATAGCGAGGAAGCAAGTCGCCTGCTGTGAAAAGCTCAAAATCCCGGAAGTCAAAACCGGGAGCCACCACGCAGGATACCAGCGCAAAGCTGTCGGGCTGGTCTACCGTGCTTCCAAAAATCGAATTTGCCTTGACCACTTGCTGCGGGGACGTGCCGGACGCATCCGCAGGCCCTAGCTTGAGGATCTGATGGCCGCTTTCCCCAAGAACATGAACCGTGAGCGGACTTCCCTCATGCCAAAACCACAGCTCGTCGCTCTTGATCCGGTGAAAATGGGACACGTCCTCGGAGCGAAGGAGGAAAAAAATCGAGGTTGCCAGGCTTCTTTCGCCCTGTCTGGTGTCCAGGTTTTCCTCAGCGCGATAGGTTTCCGAGTAGAAGCCTCCCTCGGGGTGGGGCTGCAGATTCAGTTTTTCTACCAGCTCTTGGATACGTCCCGTTGTCATGAATAGGCCTGGATCAAGATGGCCACGATTCTTTCGGCAGTCTTTCCATCCCAATGCGGGATGCCCTGGTAGTGCTTCCACTCCCCTTTCATGATTTTGTCCAGGTAGGGACGGAGCTTTTTGGGATCGGTGCCCACCAGCTCGTTGGTGCCGAGATGGATGGTTTCGGGCCTTTCCGTATTGTCACGCAGGGTGATGCAGGGCACGTCCATCACGGAAGTTTCCTCGGTCACGCCTCCGGAGTCGGTGATCACGCCCTTGGCATTTTTCACCAGATAGTTAAACTCCAAGTAGCCCAAAGGCTCGCAGAGCAGGAGATTCGTGGCGTCTATGCCGAGGTTTTGGAGGTTTTTGGCGGTGCGGGGATGCACCGGGAAGACGATGGGCAGACCGCCGGTACCCTCTAGTATGGCATCGATCATCGCCTTGAGCGACTGCTCCTGGTCCACGTTTGCGGGCCGGTGCATGGTCATCACGAAGTAGTTTCCGGCGCTGAGGCTGTCAAAGACTTCTCCCTCGGGCTTTTTGAAATTGGGGAGCTGAGCCATCAGCGTGTCGATCATGGTATTGCCCACAAAGTGGATTTTCTCCTCCGCGACCCCAGCCTTGCGGAGGTTCGTATTGGCGATCTCCGAGGTGGTGAAAAAATGGTCCGTGATCGAATCCGTCACCATGCGGTTGATCTCCTCGGGCATGGAGAGGTCACCGGAGCGAATGCCTCCTTCCACATGGGCCACGTCGATCTGGAGCTTTTTTGCGGCGATGGAGCAGGCCAGGGTGCTGGTCACGTCTCCTACGACGATGACCAAGTCCGGACGGTTTTCCATGAGTTCCTTTTCGAAAGCCACCATGATCGCTGCCGTCTGCTCGGCTTGGGTGCCACCGCCTCCGCCGAGGTTGGCATCCGGCTCGGGGATGTTGAGTTGGTCAAAAAAGTCCCCGGACATCTTTTTGTCGTAGTGCTGCCCCGTATGCACCAGCCGGTATCCCACGTCGACGCCTTCTTTTTGGCACTGCTGAAAAGCGTGGATGATAGGGGCGATTTTCATGAAGTTGGGCCTGGCACCGGCGACAATGGTAAACGTGGGCATGGACGATTCGGATAGTTTGGACAAAAATAGGCAATCCCTCCAGAAGGGCGGGGCTTTCGTCATATTCATGCCAAGGGTTTGGTTAGATTTTTGTTTCTTTGCCCGTGTTTTTTGGGATAATCGAGAATAAATGAGAAAACTTAGTTGGTGGACTGGCCCGGGACTTTGCCTGTTTTTGGGGCTGGCTTTTTTGATCACTTCCTGTCTGCCTACGGTGGAAAACGAACAGGTAGCCTATTCCAATGATTTCTCGGATTTGGATCTCGCCGGTTTTGAAAATGCCAAGCTCTACGTCTACAACAACGACACGGTGGTGGGCATCTACCACAACGATGAAGTGGCGGTCAACATCAAAGACCTCCCGTCCCACAATTACCTGAAGGTAACCCTCGAGATACTGGTCCACGATAGCTGGGACGGCAACTCCGACGATGGCCTGGGCGGCCCGGACTACTGGTACATGGGATACGATGGGATTGAGGTCTTTCGGACCACCTTTTCCAACACGCCCTGTGCGTCCACGTACTGCCTTTACCAGTCCTATCCCAACGACTATTTCAGGCAAAACGTCCCCAAGTCAGGTGCCATCCAGACCAACCTGCCAGGGCTTTGCATTTTTGGACCCACAGCCCCAAACTATACCACTCGGTATAGCATTTCGAAATTGATCGAGCACTCCAACCCCAGCGTGAAAGTGTACATGGGAGGAGACCTCACTGCGGTCAATGCGCCGAGCCCCATCTGTGACGAATCTTGGTCACTTGCCAAAGTGGAAGTGGTAGCCATTCAAACAAACTAAGGAATGAGAAAAAAGATAAAACTTCTAAAAGCCGCCTTGGTTTGTTTGTTGATGGCAGTCAAGCCTTTGGCCTTTTCCCAGACTATTCCGGTTGGCACACCTGTTTTGGACGAGTATCTGAGAAGGATGCAGCTTTTGGGGCAGGTGGATTCCGCGTCCTCCTGGATGATCCGGCCGATCTATCCTGCCGAGGCCTTTGGAGTGGAGCATGGCTTTGACCTGGACAGCTCTCTGGTCGATCTGGACAATTCGGAACTTCACAGCAGGATCGGCACCAAGGGCAAGTTTCTGATGATGCCCGGAGTGTACAAGGCGAAGTACAACTCCACCTACGCCTCGGAGTCCAACGAGGGCGCCTTCATACCCAACAGGGGCATTCAGCAGGTATTCAGCCCGGGAATCTACGCGGAGTACGGCAATTTCAGCCTGCAGCTGCAGCCGGAGCTTTTGCTGGCGCAAAACAAGGACTATGAAGGATTTCCCATCGAGCATCAAGCGACGATACTGTTCTACTATGAGTTTATGAATCGGATCGATATGCCGGAGCGCTTTGGCGAAAAGGCATACAATCGCGTCTATCTCGGACAGTCGAGCTTCAGATTTAACCTCGCGGAGTATTCCTTGGGGATTTCTACCGAAAATCTCTGGTGGGGACCCGGCAGGAGAAGTTCCCTGCTGATGGGCAACAATGCCCCCGGATTTCTCCATTTTACGCTCAATACACGCAAGCCGGTAAGCACGCCCATCGGTTCGGTAGAGGGGCAGGCGATTGCCGGTTTTCTGAAGTCCACCGAGTTTTTGCCTCCATGGCCGGACTATACCATCCAGCAAAACCCAGTCTATATCCCCAAGCCGGCAAACGGAAATCGCTATATGTCGGGCTTGGTGCTGACCTATCAGCCCAAGTGGGTTCCGGGCTTGTTTTTGGGCTATGGCTCGGTCAACCACATGTATCGCGAGGATGTGTCGACCTTCAGCGACCTGCTCCCGATCTTCAACGGCAGGAAGGGTCCTTCCAACGTCTTTGATCCCGTGCGGGACAAGCGCCAGCAGTTTAGCTCGGGCTTTTTCCGATGGCTGGCTCCGGCGGGCCGATTCGAGTTTTATGGGGAGTATGGCACCCGCGGAAACAGCCGGAAATTTGAGGAATTTGCCACTAGCCCCGAGACAGGACGGGCGGTGGTATTGGGTTTTGCCCACCTCATGAATCTTAAGAAGCAGGGCAGGTACCTGGAGCTCAGCTCGGAGATGACCCTCTCTGGCCAGACCGTACGGGAAGAGATCCGCCAGCTCCGCACTTGGTACATCCACGACCATGTCCGACACGGCTATACCCACCAGGGCGAAGTCCTGGGCGTAGGCAATGGCCCTGCTTCCAACCAGCTGTTCGTCGGCGCGGCCTGGGTGGAGGGTCTGAAGAAAATCGGGCTCCAGTTTGAGCGGATCGAGTACAACACGGACTTTTACTACTACCGATACGAAGCCTCCAAGGACTGGAGAAACAAGTACGTCGATCTGGTCTTTACCCTGGCACCAGAATGGCAGTTTGGGGATCTGCTGCTTTCCGGCAAGTTCCAGTATGTGAGTACGCTCAACTATAAGTGGTACCTCGAAAACGACCCGAGCGGGCAGTATTTTGTGCCGGGTTGGGATCGGCAAAACTTCGTCGGGCAACTCGGCTTGACATACCTATTTAGATAGGGGCGTGATCCTGCGGCTCAGTCTGGCAAATAGAAGCGAAAGAAGTTTGGTTTGTAGGGTGCGTCTCTGAGCCTTGGTCAGGGGAGCGTTTCTGATTTCCCTGAAGATGGCCGCCCAGAGCGCCGCACGGTTTTTGGCACCATGCTTCCAGCCACTGGATACGGAGGACTGCAGGTACACTTTCTTGAAAAGCACCCGGTCAGAAGTGACAAATGAGCCATGGAAGGCCATTTTGAGCATTAGGATCAGGTCAAGGGAAAATTCCCTTTCGCCAAACGGCAACCTTTTTATTGGAAAAACCTTCCGTACCGCCTCGCTTCGGTGTAGGCCTTGGTACCCCGCCCACCAGTGGTCTTTGTCTTTTTTTGCGATATGGAAACAGCGCTCCACGGGGTCGGTGATATCGGACGCCTCGCGGTAGAAGGAGCTCAGGCTCCTGTCCACGTAGGAGTTTTCCATTCCGGGGATGGCAAGGCACGCATGCGGACGAGCTTCCAGGAGGGGCACCAAGGTCGAAATGTATTCCGGATAGCGCTGGTCGTCGTGGGAGTTGGTAAAGCAATAGGCGCTGTCTTGGGCGGCTTGCAGCCAAAGCAGTTCGGTGGTCTTTGCCCAGCCCAGATTTCGATCGTTTTTCACAAAGCGAAACCTGGGATCCCGCTTGCAGAAGTCCTCGCAGACCGCGGCGGTGCGATCCGGCGAGCAGTCGTCACAGACGATGATCTCGAAGTTGGGGTAATCCTGCCCTGCGAGAGCCTCGAGTGTTTTGAGGATGAACTTTTCGGCGCGATAGGCTGGGACAAAACCGACGACTTTGGGATAGGTATTCATTTGGGCGAAAATCTTGGGTCAGAAGATAGCAAGGAGAACTTCAAATGTTCAACAATTCCGGCTTCTTCCTTTGTTTTTTTGAGGCGGGGATGGGGAAAAGCCCGATCTTTGAAGCTCAACCTGAAAGTAAAAGACAGCAATGAAAGCCGAAAAAGACAAAGTCGTCGCGGTAGCCTACATCCTCAAAGTGGATGATGGGGAAAGCGGCCAAGAGCTATACGAGACCGTGGGCGAGGACTCGCCGTTTTATTTCCTTTTTGGGCACCAAAACGTGTTGCCCAAGTTTGAGGAAGCCATCGCCGGAAAGGCGGCAGGAGAGACTTTCTCCGTGTCGATAGACTTCGAAAATGCCTACGGAGACTACGACGATGCCAAAAAGACCATCATCCCGAAAGCGAACTTCAAGGAAGACGGCAAGAAAAACAGAGACCTGCTCAAGGTCGGCAACGTGATCCCGATGCAGGACGACAAGGGAAACCAGATGCGCGGGGAAATCACCAAAGTGGACTACCGCGGCGTCCACATGGATTTCAATCCTCCCTTGGCGGGCTATGACCTGTTTTTTGAGGGAAAGATCATCGCCATCCGTGAAGCGCAGCCTGTGGAGATCGAACATGGACATGTACATGGGCCGGATGGACACCACCATCACTAGGAGCTCAGTACTTCCGGACTAGTCTAAGCAAAGCCCTTTTCATACTGAAGAGGGCTTTTTGATTTTAGGGAGTAGTGGAAGGAAAAAAATGGGCTTCTGAATTTCAGAAGCCCTTGTTCACTTTTTCAGTTCGTAGCCATAATTCTTGTAAGCCAAGTCAATGCTCAGCTCACGAAGGCCCAAAATCCGATCCGAAGGGTACAGCAAATACGCTTTGGATAGCTGCTCAACTGCCTGGCCGAAGGCCTGCGCGTTGAAATGCACGATGGCATCGTTGTAGTATTGAAGTCCCGCCAGCTGCGTGAGACTTACTTTTCTAAAGATGGAATTGTCGCTGTAGTCGATATCCGGCCCGGCGAGTCGTTGGCCCACGGCCTTTGCCGACACAAACTCGGATGGCTTGTAGGCGTCGAGGTACTTTTCGACTTCCGAGGGCGTAGTGATCATACCGCCCACCGGCAAGGTGCTTTCCAGGACGATTTCCTTTCCGTCCAAGCCCACCACGATGAACACATGGTAGTCCGTCTCGACAATATCGTAAGAGTAGCCATATCGCTCGAGGAGCATGCCGAGTGCAGCCGATCCGCTCACGCAGTCAAAGCGGCCCTCGGAGAGCATCGTGTTGAAGGTGGAGTGTTGTTCGTATTTCTTGAAAAGACGCTGCGATGATTTCTGGAAAATCTGCCGAAGCAGGTTGAGGTCGGCGTTGTTTTTTGCTGCCTTGGAGTCCAGCTCGCTTACCAGGCTTGCCCAAGTGTCCTCCGGTCCTGAGGTCTCTGCCTGTACCGCACGAAACAGCAGGAAGGGGCTGTCCTTGCCTCGATTCCAGATGTCCTTCTCCATTTCTGAGTCAAAAGTCAGCGTCTCATACGTAGCAAGACTCGTCTGGGACAAGGTCACAGGGACCAGTCCAGCCAAGATCAAGAGTATGAATAGCACTTTTTTCATGGATATGAAGCCAATGTTAATCGATTAACTCAAAGTTAACAATTTGTTAACATTGGAAAAAATATAATCGAAAACTTAACATTGGAGCCCAATGGCCAGGAGGCAGAGTGGCAGTAGGCGGTCTCGGTGATCAGCAAGGGCTTTGAAATCAGTCGAATGGTGGTTTGGCCAACCCTTCGTGAAAAAACGCTGCCTTGGCATACTGAATGCTGCCAACTGCGACTGCTAGCTGCCCCCTGAGAAAAAGCCTACTGATGATGGTAGGGCTCGTTGCGGAGGATGGTCATGGCCCGGTAAAGCTGCTCGATGAAAAAAGGCCGGATCATCTGATGCGAAAAAGTCATCTTGGAAATGGAGATTTTCCCATTGGCACGGCTGTAGACCTGCTCGGAAAAGCCATACGGACCGCCGATCACGAAGATCAACTGCTTCAGGCCGGAATTCATCTTATTCTGGAGATAGTCCGAAAAGTCCACCGAAGTGTAGCTTTTGCCCCGCTCGTCCAGGAGCACGAGATCGTCGGAGGAAAGGACGTTTTTCAGGATCAGCTCGCCCTCCTTTTCCTTCTGGAGGACTTCGGAGAGGGACTTGGTGTTTTTCAGGTCGGGGATGATCTCCAGCTCAAACTTGATATAAAAATTCAGACGCTTGCTGTACTCCTCGATCAGGGCGATGATGGCTTTGTGGTCTGTCTTGCCGATGGCGATGAGCTTGATGGTCATGCACAAATCTAGGAAATATCGGTATCCGCTATAATGTCTAGCGTATTTCCTATATCGGAAATTGTTGCAGACACCTGTCCACGCCTGCCTGTGGTAGGCAGGGTCGACAGACGACAGTCCACCGCCTGTGAAACAAGCGGGACTGATCCCTGTCAGGGTAGAAGTTCCACTCGACCCTTTTCCCTTTCCAAACTCGGGGAATAAACTTACTTTCCTTCTCATAACTTCCAGAACCCAGACGTATGAGAAAGACACTCGCTGCCCTCGGATTTTTTTGCGCCGCAAACCTCGCGTTTGCCCAGTCTACGGCTCCCTATTTTGTCCTCGATCCCACGCTGACTCCCGATGCGGGGGAGATCGTCTTCAGCTATGACGGAGACCTGTGGAAAGTGCCCACGGCCGGTGGAGCCGCACTGCGACTCACGGCCATGGAAGGGATCGAAAGCCGCCCCGCCGTCTCGCCAGATGGAAAGTGGCTGGCCTTCACAGCCGAGCAATATGGCAACAAAGACATTTTCCTCATGCCGATGGCTGGAGGGGAAATCCGACAGCTGACCTTCCACGAAGGTGCCGACGAGGTGGAGTCGTGGAGCTGGGAGAGCGACAAGGTGTATTTCACCTCCGACCGCTACAACCGCTTTGCGGCCTATGAAGTAGGTCTCAGCGGGGCTACGCCCAAGCGGCTCTTTGACCACTACTTCAATACCATCCACGGAGCTGTGGTGCAGCCCAAGACCGGCGAGATTTTTTTCAACGAGACCTGGGAAAGCAAGACCTTCGCCCACCGCAAGCGCTACAAGGGCGAGTACAATCCCGACATCCAGTCCTATAATCCGGCTACGAAGAAATTCACCCAGTACACCGACTACGAGGGCAAGGACTTTGGCGCGACGATAGACCAAAGCGGAAACGTCTTTTTCCAATCCGACGAAGCCAACGGAGAGTACAACCTCTACACGCTTAAGGCTGGCGCAAAGACACAACTCACTGACTTTGCCTCCTCGATCATGTGGCCCAAGGTGAGCGCAAACGGAGAAAAGATCGTTTTCCGCAAGGATTACCAGGTCTTCGTCTACGACGTGGCCTCCGGACAGACCACGCAGCCCAGCATTTCCCTTTTTCAAAACCAGACCCTAGAGCGGGAGATCAACCGCAACGTGGCGGGGAGCATACGCCAGCTCGATGTGTCGCCTGACGGTACGAAGATGGCCTTTGTGAGCCGGGGCATCCTTTTCATCTCTGACGTGAAGGGGAAATTCGTCAAGCAAATCCCCACCGATCCCAAGGAAGCCGTGGAGGAAGTGAAGTGGCTGGCGGACAACAAAACCCTGATCTATTCCCGCACCGTGAAGGGCTATCACAACTGGTTTACCATCTCCGCACAGAATCCCGGCGAGGAAAAGCAGCTGACCAACGACCTGTTCAAAAACCGGCTCCTGTCGCTGAACAAGGATCGCACGCTGGGAGTGTACATCGGGGGCAGAAACCTCCTGCGGGAGATTGACCTGAAGACGTTGCAAAGCAAAACCCTCGCGGAAGACGAGTTTTGGGGGCTTTATACGCCCCAGCCCTACTTCTCGCCGGATGATGCCTACGTGGTGTTTAGCCCGATCCGCAATTTCGAGCGGGAGGTGATGCTGTACCACCGCCCCAGCCAAAAGACGCTCAACCTGACCGAGACCTTGGTCACGGAAACCTCGCCTTATTGGTCTCCTGATGGGAAGTACCTCTACTTTTCCTCCGACCGCACGCACGCGAGCTATCCTTACGGCACCACGGACGCGCATGTGTACCGCATGAAGCTGGACAAGTTTGCGGAGCTTTTCGAGTCGGACAAAGTCGCGGAGCTTTTCAAGGAAGAGCCTAAGGAAGACAAGGATAAAAAGGAGCCGAAGGAGGAAAAATCCCCCGTGACCGTCAAAATCACGCCCGGCGACCTGATGGACAGGCTGGAGCTGGTCGGGCCGTCCTTTGGCGAGCAGGACAGTCCGGTCGTGTTGCAGAAGAACGGGAAGACTTGGGTGTTTTACGTCTCCAACCACGACCAGGGCACGCCCAAGCTGTGGAAGACCACTTTTGAGGATTTTGAGAAGACCAAAACCGAGAAGGTGGGCGACGAGAGGGTCGGCGGCTTTGAGTTGGTACAGGCCAAGGACAAAGTTTATCTGCTGGCGGGAGGCAAGGTCCACACACTCGATCCGGCTGGAAACAAAACCGAAGAGGTCAAGATTTCGCAGGCTTTCAGCAAAAACCTCCGGGATGAGTTCGAGCAGATGTACTACGAGGCTTGGGCGGGCATGGAGCAAAACTTCTACGACGGGGACTTTCATGGCGAGAGCTGGCAGGAATTGCGCGACCGCTACGCCAATTTTTTGCCCTACGTGCACAGCCGCGAGCATCTCCGCACGATCTTCAACGACATGCTGGGTGAGCTGAACACCTCGCATTTTGGCTTTAGCTCCTATGGCGAGGAGGAGGAGGGCTACTTTGGCACCCGATCCATGAATGCCGGGATTGTCTTTGACGAGGAAAATCCCTTCCTGGTCGACCGCGTTCTCAAGCACAGCCCTGCGGATCTCGAGCCTGCTCCGGTGCAGCCAGGAGACCGCCTGGTCGCCGTCAATGGCGCGAAGGTGGACTCAGCCAAAAACCGGGAGCTGTACTTTGCCGCCCCCACCATGGCCGAGGAGCTGCACCTGACCTTTGACAGAAAAGGAAAGGAAGTCACCCTCAAAGTGCATCCGGCTTCCAGCGGACAGCTGAAAAACTGGCTCTATGACGAGTGGATGGACGAAAACGAAGCCTATGTGGACGAAAAGTCCGACAACCGAATCTCCTACGTCCACATGAAAAACATGGGCGGGGGCGAGCTGCAGCACTTCCTAGAGTACATGGTGTCCAACAAGGCCGACCGCGAAGCCCTTATCCTCGACCTTCGCTACAATACCGGTGGCAACGTCCATGACCCGGTGTTGCAGTTTCTCAGCCAGCGAAGCTACCTCCAGTGGAAATACCGGGACGGCCAGCTGACCAAGCAGCCTAATTTCGCCCCGGCCGACAAGCCGATCGTCCTGCTGATCAACGAGCAGTCCCTCTCCGACGCCGAGATGACCGCGCAGGGTTTTATGCATCTGGGGCTGGGTACGATCATCGGGACGGAGACTTACCGCTGGATCATCTTTACTTCGGGACAGGGCCTGGTGGACGGTTCCTTCTATCGTCTGCCTGCATGGGGTTGCTATACCTTGGACGGACGCAACCTGGAGAAGGACGGCGTCGAGCCGGATATCCGCATGGATGAGGGATTTGTCGACCGGCTGGAAGGGGAGCAAAAGCAGCTGGACAAGGCCATCGAGGTGATCTTGGAGAAGTTGAGGTAGGTCTGCCTACTTGTTTCAGTGGAAACTGCGATTTTGGTATAATTTCGATCTTTTGGCGACTCATGGATATCGACTACAAGAGCTTTCTTTCAATGGTAAAGGAGCAGATCGGTACGGCTCAGGTGAAAGCGGTAAGCGCTGCCAACAAAGAAATGCTATTGCTCTATTGGACGCTGGGCCAAATGCTGCTCGCGCATCAGTCCGCCAAAGGCTGGGGAGCGAAGGTAATCGACCTGTTGAGTAGAGACTTGAAAAAAGAGTTGCCGGGACAAAAAGGGTTTTCGGTTCGGAACCTGAAATACATGCGGAAATTTGCCTTGGAGTATCCGCTCCTGACCATCCGGAGGCTCAACCAAGCCTCCGAGGAAATTCTTCGACAGGATACTTCCCAGGCAACGGTGCAAAAGATAGTTTCAGAAATTGTGCAACAGGTGGATGCACAGACAGAAGATCAGGAAAGAAGGACATTCCCAATTGTGCAACAGCCTGTTGCACAATTGGATCAGCAAGAGTTCTACCACTCCGTCTTGGGAGGGGTTTCTTGGTCACATCATGTCATTCTTTTGGACAAAGTCCCCCATATGGGCAAACGATTGTGGTACATGCATCACGCCATTGAGTTTGGTATCAGCAGAAATATACTCGCCATGCAAATCGAAAGCAGCCTGTTTGAAAGGCAGGTGGTAGCAAAGAAGGTTGCCAATTTTAGCCGTGTTCTACCTCCTCAACGATCGGATTTCGCAACCTATCTGATAAAAGACCCCTACATATTTGATTTTGTCCAAGCCAAAGAGGCCGCAGATGAACGAAATGTCGAAGCCCAGCTGGCTAGCCACGTGACTAAATTTCTGCTTGAACTTGGAAAAGGCTTTGCCTTTGTAGCTAGGCAAATGCCATTCGAGGTGGGAGGAGACAGCTTTTATGCGGACTTGGTCTTTTATCACATCAAATTGAAATGCTATGTCATCGTCGAATTGAAGGCAAGGGAATTTCGGCCAGGCGATGCCAGCCAGCTTAATTTTTATGTCAATCTTGCCAACGATAAACTGAAGTCGGAAGGGGATAATGAAACTATCGGACTTTTACTGTGTAAGGGGAAAAATGAAATGGTTGCAGAATACAGTCTAAAGGGATTTTCCAATGCGATGGGAGTGACAGACTACCAGATTTCCCGAGCAATACCCGACGAGTTGAAGTCTGAACTTCCTCAAATAGAAGAGATTGAGGACGGGTTTAAGGAGTTGTAAGCCTGGGAAAATCCAAATGCTATCTCGGTCTGTAGAAAAGCGAAAGCCACCCCATTTTTGGGGTGGCTTTCGCTTTTTGCCTTTGGAATTTACTTGATCAGCTCCTTGCGTTTCAGGATCGTCTCCATGAACTTCTTTTCGTTTTCGGTATTGAAGATCCGGAAGGGCAGGTGGATAAACTGCGCCTTGGACATGTACAGCACGAAGGCGTCCTTAGTGAGCTCCACGCGCTTGATCATGTTCCACTGCACTGGCATGCCTTCGCGGGCGTTGAGCTTCATCAGGATCTGGCGGCTGTCGATCTCGTAGGCCATTTTTTGGAAGATGGCTTTGTTTTGCTCCATCTGCGTAATGCCGGTGAACTGGATAGCCCAAAACAACACGTACAGCGCGTAGGCGATCAGGGCGCCAATGATCCACCAGATGGACGCGATCCAGAAGTAGCCGCAGCAGATCGCCAGGGCGATCAGGATCACCCACCACTGCTCCTTGAGGATGGAGATGAGTCCCATTTTGATGTAGGTGCCGGTTTCGAGCTGGTATTTTTTGGTTTTGATAATCATCGGTCAGGTATTAGCGAGCGCAAATATCCGCCTATCCGATTGATTTAGCAAGCCGAAAAAAATCATAAATCCCGCAAGGGGGTGAAAACAAATGGACTATTCAATTGATTTAGAAGGGGCATTCGACTATCTTATCTGAAAATTTTTGGCCATGAACAGTCTCGTGATCGATCTCTTTATGTGCGGTGTGGCTTACGTCATCTTGATCTATTTTGTGGCCACCATGACTAAAAACTCCCTCAAGCGGGGCAACAGCAACAACGACGATGGAGACGGGGGAGTCGAAAACCTCACCCCTCCCAAGATCGACCTTCCTCCCGGCGTGATCTGGCCTTCGGATGTGCCCAAAAAATCCAAGACACCCGAGCCTGCCGACTTCTAGTGGCACTTTTCGCAGATTCCCTGCACCAATAGGCTCATTTCCTTTTTTTCAAAGCCCTGCGGAAGCTTGACCTGCGGCAAGACAATATCCTCCAGGCAAGTCGTCTCCCCGCAATTTTCACACTTGAAGTGTACATGCTCGTGGCTGTGGTCGTGCTCCACTTCTCCATGCGCGCAGAGTGCATACTTGGTCGCTCCGCTGTCGTCTAGGACTTTGTGGATGAGGTCTTTGTCCAGGAAAGTCTTGAGCGTGCGGTAGATCGTCACCCGGTCAAACTGCTGGTTGAGCGTGTCTTCGAGATCCGAGTGCGACAGGGCGATGTTCTTGTCCAAAAACTCCTGGATGATCTCCAGCCGGCAGTCGGTGATCCTGAGCTTGTGGGACTGTAGTATGGATGTGGGGCTTGGCATGAGTCAGCTTTGATGGTCAAATTAACTCAAAAAAAGGAGGTTAAAAAAATGGCGCCGATTTCGGCGCCATTTGTCGTTTACTTTCCCGATTCCTCGGCGAGGATCTTTTCGATCCGCGCCTGGGCATCTTCGAGGTGCAGCTTGGACATTCGGTCCGAAGTGCGTCCGGCAGCAGACTTGATCTGTGCCAGGAGTGTCTTCAATTCTCCCCTCGCCATAGGACGGATGTCCGACTGGGAAGCATTGATCTGCGGGCCTACATACTGGCGAAACTGTGCCGGGACAGGGCTTGGGCTCTCGGTGAGCAGCTCTTCCAGCTTTTCGATGTGCGCACGCTGCAGGGCTCTGCGGTGCACGTCGATGGTTTTGCCGGAGGCGAGTTCGGTCCAGATGCCCTTTCTCAGATCGTCAAAAAGCTCGGTGATCTTATAGGCGTCGGCACCGTTGAGTGCTTCGTTTTCGATCACGCGGCCCAGACGACCCCAGTCGAGCAAGCCGTTGAGGGAGGTCACTTGGATCCCTCTGATTCTCTCCAATGCGCCGAAATCACCGATTCGGGAAATGATCTCATCATCCATCATCCAGGTAGGAGTGGCAAACAGCTGCTTGTTGAGGAAGTCCACGGCCGACTTTTGCATAGCCTTGGACGTGTGTGTGTACACAGGTGTGCCCTCTCCGGAGGATTTGTACACTTCCTCCACGCCGCCGACGTTGGTGCGGACGTGGCCCATGTAGCGGTTAAACTGGGTGATGACCTGACCGTACATTTCTTCCAGGTCGGAGTAGTCTTTGAAAGGCTTGTTTTCCTCAGCGGTCCATTCACGCAGGTTAGGCATGATGCGCTTGAGGTTTTGGATGCCGTATTCGGAGGCTTTCACGGCGTTGTCTCCCAAGTCTTCGGACTGGGTGGTCGGGTCATAGCTGTTGCCTTGTCGGCCATAGCGGTAGATAGGATCGCCATTTTTCGCCACAATCCACTCGTTCAGCGTGGCCTGCTCGTCCTCGGGAGTCTTGGCATCCGGGATAGGTCGGTAGCCCCACATCACGGCATACTTGTCATAAGGGCCGACGTTTGGCATCAGGCTCACGCCCTTGTCCTCAGGCTGCGCAATATAGTTGAAGCGTGCGTAGTCCATGATGGATGGCGCAGTGCCAAATTCCTGCGTAAACGCCGCGTCGCGAAGCTTTTCCACCGGATAGGCTACGGATGAGGCAAAGTTGTGTGGCAAGCCCAGGGTGTGGCCTACTTCGTGGGAGGAGACGAATCGGATCAAGCGACCCATGGTTTCCTCGGAGAAGTTGACCCCTCTCGCATCTGGATTGATGGCAGCGGTCTGGATGAAAAACCAGTTTCTCAGCAGGTTCATGACGTTGTGGTACCAGCCGATGTGGGATTCCAGGATTTCTCCGGATCTCGGGTCAGATACGTGTGGCCCGTAGGCGTTTTGGATGTCGGAGGCAAAATAGCGGATCACGGAGAATCGGGCATCTTCGGCACTCCAGGTGGGATCTTCCTCGGGGCTTGGGGCTTCCTTGGCCAAGATGGCATTTTTGAAACCAGCCTCTTCAAAGGCTACCTGCCAGTCTTCCACACCGGCGATCAGGTAGGGCACCCACTGCTTTGGAGTAGCCGGATCGATGTAGAACACGATCGGTTTCACCGGCTCCACGAGTTCGCCACGCTTGAATTTTTCCATGTCTTCTGGCTTCACTTCCAGTCTCCAGCGATCCAGGTAGCGACGGGAGGCGGCTTTTTGCTGGTCGGAACCGTAGTCCACGTAGGATCTGGCAAACCAGCCCACACGGCGGTCAGCCAGTCGCTGCTTCATAGGCTCCTTGGGCAGGAGGATCATGGAGGCGTTCATCTCCAAGGTGATCAGTCCGGTGGAGCTGTTTGACGGCGGCTCAGAGGCGGAATAGGTCAGCACATAGCGCGACTCGATGTTGATCGGGTAGGAATTGATGTGCGAGATGTAGGTGCGGTCGGTGTCCAGACGGGTCACCTTGTATTGGGTTCTCCTGTTGCGCTGGAGGCCCAGAGCCGGGGTGTCCTTGTTAAACAAGTCGGTCACCTCGATCACCGTGCCGGTGGAGTCGGTCGCTCGGGACTTCACGGAAAACTTTTGGAGGATAGGCTCCAGGTTGGAGGCTTTCACCGCCAGGGAGATAGGCAGCGAATCGGCCGCGTAGTTGTTGACAGAGACGACCTTCAGCAGGATGTCGTCGCCGTTTTTGTCCCAGCGTACCATCAGGTTGTTGGTGTTTTCTCCGCCATACCCGATGCCGTCGGCGGTCTTGGCCACCCTCACCACCATCAGCATGTCTCTGCCTAGGAGGGAATCGGGGATTTCATAGTAGTATTTGTCATCGATCTGATGGACGTTGAAGAGCCCTTCTTTGGTCTTGGCCTTGGCCGTGATGACCTCTTTGTAGGGTTTGGGTCCATTGCTGGGAGCACTGGGCTGAGGCCTCGCAGGCGCCGTCGGGGCGGGCTGCTCCTTTTCTTTTTTCTTTTTCTTCTGGGCAAAAGAGTCCTCTGCGGAAAACAGAGACCCCATTACGGCCAAAACAAAAGCAGTTCTCCTCAGCAATTTGGGTAGTGTTCTGTTCATTTTAGGTAAAGTTGGAATTTGGAATTAAAATAACCTCCAAACGACGGGATGGCGAGGCTGGCAGGGGCTTTTTTTGATAAGCGGCTAAAACCCATGGCAAAAAGGCGCGACTCGGGAGCCCAACGTGGCCCAATATCGCGTGGGCGGAACAATTTGCCGAAAGGGAGGGTTAGTAGCTTGGCCTTGTCGCGCTCCATCTGGCATGTAGCGTGATGCCCTTTCGCGAAAAAATCCCAAGCCCCCTCCGTGGGCTTCGCATACGGCAAGTAGGATTATTTCCATGTTGGATCGCCTGTCTGGACAGGATTAATGGGCTATTCCCCGTAAATTGTCATTTTCAATCAGGCCTTTGCCAAGCATATTTTGCGCTGCCGACTGGCAGTGCCCATATTTTCATCAACCAACCTAATATTTTACTATGGAACTTTCTCCGGAAACTATCGAATCACTTTTAAACCAGGGTGTTGCCTTGCTCTACCGGATCGTGCCTTCGCTGATCTATGCCCTGCTTTTTTACATCGTTGGGCGGTTTATTGTCAACAAGCTGGTCAATGGGTTCAGAAAAGTCCTCAACGCCCGTGAAGCCAATCCCTCGCTGAACACCTTTCTGGTCGGCTTGGTAAAGGCCCTGCTCTATGTCTCCCTATTCATCGGGATTGCCACGATCCTCGGGGTGCCGATGTCCTCGTTTTTGGCCATACTGGGTGCTGCGGGCTTGGCCATAGGCCTGGCGCTGCAGGGTTCCCTGTCCAATTTTGCAGGCGGGGTACTGATCCTGCTTTTCAAACCCTTCAAAGTCGGCGACGTGATCGAGGGCCAAGGCAATACCGGTACGGTGACCAAGATCGACATCCTCTACACCCACCTCCATACTTTTGACAACAAGGAAGTCGTGATCCCCAATGGCAACCTGGCCAACTCCGAGGTGATCAACTACAGCTCCCAGCCAACTCGCCGGACCGAAATCAAGGTGGGGGTATCCTACACCACCGATGTAAACCGGGCGAGGGAAGTCATTCTTGATATCCTGAAAAAGGACGAGCGCGTGCATGCCGAACCAGCTCCGGTAGTCTTCCTACAAAACTTTGGGGACAGCTCTCTGGATCTGATCGTCCGGGCCTGGACCGACAGTGGCGACCTTTGGCCGGTGTACTTCGAGACCATGGAAAAAATCAAGTTGGCCTTCGACGCGAATGAGATCGAGATCCCATTCCCGCAGCGGGTCGTCTATACCAAAAACGACTAAATCGCTCTGATGCCCTAGATCCCCCAATTGGCAGGCTGCCGATTGGGGGATTTTTGTTAGTAGCGGATGAGAATTTCGTCGAGGGGCTTTCTGGTGATCGCAGGCACAAAGGTCTCTGCCTTGGCGAAGCCTACCGGCAGCAGGAGAAAAGGCTTTTCGTGGGCAGGCCGAGCGAGGATTTCACTGAGAAAATTCATTGGACTCGGCGTATGGGTGACCGTGGCCAGACCTGCCTGGTGTATGGCCGCGATGAGAAAGCCGCAGGCGATACCCACGGACTCGGAGACGTAGTAGTGTTGGGTTTTCTCTCCTTCCTTCATCCCGTAGGACTGCTTGAAGACCACGATGAGGTAGGGTGCTTCTTCCAGAAACGGCTTTCGCCAGTCCGTGCCAAGAGGCTTCAGATCCTCTTTCCAGCCGTCGGGCATCCGTGAGCCGTAGCTTATCTTTTCCTCCTCCTCGGCCGCTAGCCGGATCTGCCGCTTGATTTCCGGATTTTCTACCACGCAAAAGGTCCAAGGCTGCTTGTGGGCTCCAGAGGGTGCCGTCCCGGCCGTGAGGACGATATGGTCTATCACCTCCCTGGGGATGGGCCGGGTGTCAAACTCCCTCACCGTCCGCCGCTGGGCCATGGATTCGTAGAAGGCCCGCGCGTTGTCTTCCAGTTGTTCCAGGCTGAGCTCGGGGCGGCTGTAGGCGATGTGCTCAAAGCCACTGATCAGTTTTTTGTCCATAAAAAAACGGTTAGCCCGAAAGTTAACCGTTTTTGAAAGAGTAGTGGATATCCCTTAGTCCAGCGTGATTTCCTTGGAGCCACCGGGGTAGGTCAAGGTGGCGTTTTTGTCGCAAGCCCCTTGACCAAGGTCGGCGGAGATGGTGATTCCCTGGACTACGAAGTCCAACTTGCCGGCACTTGGCATATAGACTCCGGTTCTCACGCATTCCTGGTTGATGATCAGGGCATCGGTCACTAGGGCGGTGTAGTCTACGCCTTCCCGGCTTTTTCCCGCAGAGGTGCCGGTGACGGCGATCTTGTAGCCGCTGGAGCCGAGGGTCAGCACCCGACTCTGCGTGCTGGTATAGGTGGCAGAGGAGTTGTCCGGCCAGGTGAGCTTACCATTTTCGACTTTCACGCTCAGGGTGATGCTGCTCGTGCTGAGGTTGACGCCGGCATTGGTGAGGGTGCGGGTGCCTTCGATCTTGATGCCGTCCACTTCATAGCCCTCAAAGGTGGTGACGACGGAGGTGGTGGGGAGCAGAAAATTCTTGCTGGAATAGGTCAGGATGAGCTTTCCTTTTCTTTGTCTGCCACTCGGGCTGGTGCATCCTGTGCCAAAGTCAACGGTGATCTTTTTGCCGGATTCGTTGTGGCTGACGACCGTGTTGGCGCAGATGTCGGCATTCGTCTGGGTGCGCAGCCCCAATCCGCTGGACTGTAGGATGTCCAAGGTCAGTAGGTCTGTGTCTTCGTAGGTCGCATTGACCTCAAACTGCTCCTCCACCACGGCTAGCTTCGGCTCTGGATCGACGGGGTCGCCGTCCTCACCGCAGGAAAACAACAGGACTGGGAGCGCTGACAGCGCAAACTTGATCAGGTTTAGGGAATAGGATTTCATTTTGAAGGACGATTTGGCTTATTTTTTCTTTTTGTCTTCCGGCTTTTCGGGCTTGGCAGCTTTGCCTCCCACACAGCCGATATTCTGAGTGAAGGAAATGTCATCTGGCAGGATCCCCATGCCTTGGCTGAGATCCCATTCGGCGGCAGTATTCTCCTCTTTTTTCTTTTTCATGGCCTAGGTGCTGGTGACGGATAGCTAAAATCGCCTTTTTTGACGGGATATCAGACTAGCCGCTTGATTTTCTTATGAACGAGGTAGGCTATCTCTATATTTGGAGATGGATATTTTTGATTTTCGGCAGGAGGGTCTGGAGGGCAAGTTGGGATCGGTGCGAAAGAAGGCCTCCCAGCTTTCCCTTCTGCGCCTGGTCTTGTTTTTTGCAATCGGCACGCTGTTCGTCCTCGGCCTAGCAGAGCACCCGATATTTCTGATTCCGGCGTTGGTCGTAGCCTATCTCTTTGTTCGGTCGGTGGCGTCCTACAATTTCCAAAAAGACCAAGAAGCCATCTACCTTGCCCTGGAGCAGATGGCTGCTCGAAAGGAAAAGCGGAGCCAGCGGCAGTTGGCGGGATTTGATCCGGGGACGGATTTTTTGGACAAAGCCCATCCCTTTTGCAACGATCTGGATCTGTTTGGCGAGCATAGCCTATTCCAGCTGCTCAATCATACGGTCTCCCCGGGCGGGAAGGCACGGCTGGCCGCCTTGATGAAAAGTAGTTTTTCCAGAAAAGAATCTGAAGAGAGGGCAGAGGCGGTGGTGGAGCTGGGCTCCAAGCGTCTCCTGCTTCAGGCTCTGGAAGCTGCCGGACTTGCCCTCAAAAAGGAAGGCAAAGAGGATGCAAAGTGGATCGCTTGGCTGGGATCGGCGGAGAAGCTTTCGGTCTTTGCCAGGATTCTGGCCATTGTCGGCCCCTTGGGGGGCATCACGATGCTGGCCTTGATCTATGTGGGAATTATTCCCCCTGCCTTGCTTGGGGTTTGGGTCTTGATCGGCGTGGCTGTTTTGGGGACGGTCTTTCAGCCCCTGAAGAAGGCCGATGAGTCCATTCCCTTTGCCTCCACGCTCAAGTCCTACCGGGTCAGAGCCGAGCAAATCGAGAAAGAGGTCTTTGCTTCCGCCCAGCTGCTCGCTGCGCAAAAAGCCCTCTGTCCCGATGGCGCGTCTCCGTCGGCCTTGCTGCGGGACTTGGATAGGCTGGGCCTTTGGGTGCAAAACCGCCTCAACCTGCTCTACTTGCCGATCAACCTCCTGTTTTGGACGGATTTTCTGCTTTTTACCCAGCTGGTCTCCTGGAAAAACAGGGTCGGCCAGTCCCTCAGCCATTTGCCTGAAAATCTTGAAAGATGGGAAGTGTGGGCTTCTCTCGGAGCCTTTGAGGCGGAGATGGAGGGCTGCGGGGAGTTTCGCTGGACGGATGACAGCCAGCTGATCGCCACAGAGGTCTCCCATCCGATGATCTTGCCGGGGAAGGCGGTGCCAAATTCCATCCAGTTTGACTCCAGCCATAGACTGGCGCTGCTCACTGGTGCCAACATGAGCGGCAAGACGACCTTCATGCGCACCCTTGGGATCAACTGCGTCCTGGCCAACCTGGGCCTGAGCCCTTTTGGCAAGAGCCTGGTCATGGGGGATTTCCAGCTCTACACCAGCATGCGCAATTCCGACAACCTGGGGGAAAGCGTCAGCTCTTTCTACGCCGAGCTCAAGCGCATCCATACCCTGATCGAGCGGCTGGAGGCAGGCGAGGAGCTGTTTTTTCTTTTGGACGAAATATTAAAAGGTACCAATACCCAAGATAGAATCTCTGGCTCGGAGGCACTGATCAGGCAAACGCTCCGCCTCCGGGGCTTTGGGATCATCAGTACACACGACATTGAGCTGTCTTCACTGGCACAGACTGTGGAAAATATTCACAATTATTCCTTCCACTCGGAGATCCTGGACCGCTCCATCGACTTCGACTACAAGATCAAAAAAGGGCCTTGCCCGAGTTTCAACGCACATAAATTGATGGAATTGATGGGGATCCGCTTCGAGGGCTGAGCGCATGTGGCACTTGGATTGGGTAGGGTGATTCGAAAATGAATTGTTTACCTAAACCAAATTTATCATGAGCTCTTTATTGTATCTTATCGCGTTGGTGTTGATCATTGGGTGGCTGTTGGGAGTGTTCGTTTATAGTGTGGGAGGATTGATCCACATCCTGTTGGTGTTGGCTGTTGTTGCCATCTTGCTCCGCCTAATCGGTGGCGGTAGGGCCGTCTGAGAAGGCAGAGGATCGGATCCGACTTTTATTTCTACGCCTATTCTCTGAGAATCTGTTAATTTTGGCGTGCTTATGACTAATCCTGCACAAAACCAGATTCTCGGAATTCTCGGAGGAGGGCAGCTTGGACGAATGGTGATCCAAGCCGCCATCAATTACAATCAAGATATCCACATTCTCGACCCTGATGCCAATGCTCCCTGCAAGGACATTGCTCAGGCGTTCGAGGTGGGGTCTCTCAAGGACTTTGACACGGTCCTGGCGTTTGGGAAAAAATGCGACGTGATCACGGTGGAGATCGAAGCGGTCAACACCGAAGCGCTGCAGAAGCTGGCGGACGAGGGGAAAAAGGTTTTTCCCCAACCCCACATCCTCAAGCTCATCCAGGACAAGCGGGAGCAAAAGCAGTTTTACCAGCAGCATGGGATTCCCACCGCTGACTTTGTGCTGACGGCCGACAAGGCGGATGTCGTCTCAAAAAAGGATTTTTTGCCTGCCGTCAACAAACTCGGCAAGGAAGGCTACGACGGACGCGGGGTGCAGATCCTGCGCAGCGAAGCCGATCTGGAGCAAGCTTTTGACGCACCGGGTTTGCTCGAAAAACTCATCGATTTTGACAAGGAAATAGCCGTCACCGTAGCCCGCAACGAAAAGGGGGAGCTGATCGCCTATCCTGCCGTCGAGTGCGCCTTCCACCCCACCGCCAATCTGGTGGAGTTTCTTTTTGCGCCAGCGGAAATCTCACCCGAAATAGAAGCCAAAGCCCAGGAAATCGCCAAAGACGTGATCCTGAAACTGGACATGGTCGGCATCCTGGCCGTGGAGCTATTTGTCACCAAGTCCGGCGAAGTGCTCGTCAACGAGATCGCGCCCCGTCCCCACAACAGCGGACACCATACCATCGAAGCCAATTTTACCTCCCAGTTTGAGCAGCATCTGCGTGCGGTGATGAACTGGCCGCTGGGTGACCCCAGCCTGCGCTGTCCCGCCGCCATGATCAACCTGCTGGGCGAAGACGGCTACAGCGGAGAGGCGATAGTGGAGGGAAAAGAAGAAGCCATGGCCGAAAAGGGCGTGTATATCCATCTTTACGGCAAAAAACTCACGAAGCCTTTCCGAAAAATGGGCCACGTGACCCTGCTGGACGAAAGTGTCTCCAGCCTCAAGGCCAAGGCCAACCGAATCAAAGAACTCATCAAAATCAAATCCAACGCATGAACCCACAGGTAGGAATCATCATGGGAAGTCAGTCGGACCTTCCTATCATGGCGGAAGCCGCCCAGTTTCTGGAAGAACTCGGAATCGCCTATGAGCTGACCGTCGTATCCGCGCACCGCACGCCTCAGCGCATGATCGACTATGCGGGCTCTGCCCGTGAGCGTGGGATCAAAGTGATCGTGGCGGGAGCTGGCGGAGCGGCGCATTTGCCAGGAATGGTCGCGTCACTAACTAGCCTGCCCGTGATCGGCGTACCCGTGCTGAGCTCCAATTCCATCGATG
This sequence comes from Algoriphagus oliviformis, assembly GCF_017254915.1. GTDB lineage: Bacteria > Bacteroidota > Bacteroidia > Cytophagales > Cyclobacteriaceae > Algoriphagus > Algoriphagus oliviformis. The sequence goes on from NZ_JAFKCT010000001.1 coordinate 843,678, forward strand.
GCTGGGATAGTATTTTGTCCATTCTGCAGATGCCGAGCGGGATTCCCGTCGCTACTGTGGCGCTGAACGGAGGCAAAAACGCCGGTATTTTGGCAGCTTCCATCGTCGGAGCCTACGATGCGGAAGTCGGGAACAAGATGGACTCATTCAAGGCCGGCCTTCGCCAGAAAGTCGAAGATTCCGCCGCACAGCTGGAGGAAAAAGGCTGGAAAGCGGTACTGAAGAAATGATTTGAAATTTGGGATTCGAAATTCGGGTCGACCAAAATTTCAAATCTCAAACCTGTAATTTCAAATTCTCCCCCATGGATTGGAAAAAGCCCATCAAATTCAAGATCGGTTCGGAGGACTGGGAAATGCCCCTGAACGTTCTGATCATGCTGATCGCCATTACCTTGGCCTTGATGGGGCTGGGGGCTTGGATGGGGTTTCAGTTTGGATCATAAAACGGACTTAAGAATGCCTTGAGCCGATTAGAGAAGCTAATCGGCTCATTTTTTTTGAAATTATGAGCCGAATAAATTGATTAATCGGCTCAGATATTGAGTATATTTGAGCCGAATAGGATCCACAATTGGCTCATGACGTATAATTGGCAACTAGCTGGCTGGCCGGAGTTTCAGTTTTCCCCGGGTTTGCTGGACGATTTTCAGCTGAAATTTCTGCTGAAGTCCGGAAAATCCAACGGGCAATATTCCGGCATTTCCCCCGAGAAGAAAGACCAGCTTCTCGTAGATATCCTGTTGTCCGAGGCGATCAAGACCTCCGCCATCGAGGGGGAGTTTCTCAGCCGAGTCGATGTGATGTCTTCCCTCAAAAAGTGCCTTGGCATCCATGAGGAGCGGCCCCGATTGGTCAAGGACCATCGAGCCAAAGGCATTGCCAAGCTGATGGTGGCCGTGCGGCAGTCTTGGCAGGAGCCGCTGAGCGATGCGATGCTCTTTTCCTGGCATGAGATGCTCATGGAGGGCAATCGCTTCATCCAGGCCGGAAAATGGAGAGCGGGGACGGAGCCCATGCAGGTGGTCTCGGGAGCGATGGGAAAGGAAGTGGTGCATTTCGAGGCGCCTCCTTCCGATCAGGTTCCGCAGGAGATGGTGCGCTTTATCGCTTGGTTTAATGCCACGGCGCCAGGAGGAAAGCAGGCGATTTTGAACCCGGTGTTGCGATCCGCGTGGATCCATATTTACTTTGAGAGTATCCACCCCTTTGAGGATGGAAATGGCCGGATTGGCCGTGCTTTGGCGGAAAAAGCCCTGCACCAAGGTGTGGAGCACCCGATTTTGATCAGTCTCTCCCAGGTGATCGAGGCAGATCGCAATCTTTATTACGAAAAGCTGAAAGAAGCCCAAAGCAGCCTTCAGATAGACCGTTGGCTGACGTACTTTGGGGAAGTGGTGCTCAAGGCCCAGGAAAAGGTGGAGGAATTGATCGAGTTTTCACTGAAGAAAACACGGCTTTTCGATACCTATCGTGCCCAGCTGAATGAACGGGAACTGAAAGCGCTCAGCCGGATGCTGGACGAAGGCCCAGACGGCTTTGAAGGCGGTATGAATGCCAAGAAGTACATGTCGATCACGGGGGCTTCCAAGGCCACGGCGACCCGGGACTTGCAGCGTTTGCGTGATTTGGGGATTTTGATCGCCGGGGGAGGTGGGAGAAGTGTGCGGTACGAGATAAACCTGATCTGATTAGCTTTTGAGGCGAACTTTTCCAAAGTTCGAGGCTTAGGAAAAGTCCAACGCCCCAGCCATGAACCATCTCATCCAGCTCAGACATACCCTTCATCAGTTTCCCGAGATCGCCTTGGAGGAGGGGAAGACTGCCAGGCGGATTCTGGATTTTTTTGCCCCGCTCGGAGCAGACCGGACGATCAAAGGCCTGGGAGGTACAGGATTGGCCTTTGTGTTTAGAGGCAAAAAGCCCGGAAAGCGGCTGCTCTTCCGTTGCGAATTGGACGCCTTGCCCATCGAGGACCTGAAGCCCAGCGATCACCAAAGCCAAATCCCCGGGAAGGGCCATCTCTGCGGACACGATGGGCATATGGCGATAGTCTGTGGCTTGGGGGAAACCCTTTCCAAAAGCCGACCCGAATCGGGGGAAGTAGTCTTGCTTTTTCAGCCTGCCGAAGAAACAGGGGATGGAGCGAAGGCCATTTTGGATGATCCCCGGTTTGCCGAGATCCGTCCCGATGCGGCCTTTGCGCTGCATAATCTGCCGGGATATCCCCTTCATCAGATCGTCATGAGAGCGGGGACTTTCGCGGCAGGCAGTACCGGGATGACGGTCTCGCTGACGGGAAAAACTTCCCACTCCGCCCATCCTGAAGCCGGAATCAACCCTGCCCAGGCACTCGCCAACTTGATCCAGAGGCTTCCGCGGCTGCCACAGGACTTGCCCGGCTATGCGCTGCTCACCCTGATCCATGCTGAGTTGGGAAGTCTGGCCTTTGGCACGAGTGCCGGAAAGGCAGGCCTAAGCATGACCCTGCGCGCTTTTGACCAGGCTGAATTGGAGCGCTTGATCGCTTTGGTGAAAAGGGAGGCCAAGATTGAGGCCGAAAAGGCAGGCCTGAAGCTGGACTTTCACTTTGTCGAAAGCTTTGCAGTTTCCAAAAACGATCCCGACCTCTATCCCATGGTGGAGCAGGCCGCCAATAATCTCGGGCTTTCCGTCGTGGAAAAGCCCGATCCCTTCCGATGGTCAGAGGATTTTGGGCTTTTTTCCCAGATTTGCCCGGCCTTTTTGTTTGGCCTGGGTGCGGGGGAAAACTGCCCCCAACTGCATGAAGGAGCCTATGATTTTCCGGATGAGTTGATTGGGACTGGCGTGGGGGTTTTTGAAGAATTATCGGAACTGATTTTATCCAAGGACTGAAAAAGCCGACGGAAGTCGGCTTTTAGCTGTTTAGAAGTCAGAGTAATCTGTGGGATAAAGAAGCCGCTGGTCGTTTTTAGTCATGATGTTTTGATATTCCGGCAATACTTTCATCCGATTCCAATCGGGATCAGCGCCGAAGGCCTTCCAATGTGCATCTCTGGACTCGATATCCGAAAAGGTCGTCATGTACATCAGGTTCGGCATATTGGCTCCCGCGATCACTTCCCCATAGAATATCGGATTGAATTCCAATTTTGTGAAAATGTCCATTTCTCCTTCGTTGAACATTTTCACTTTCTGCTTGTAAAGCTTCTCGGTGGGGCTTTCATAGCTCCTCAATTCGTACACGCGGTCTTTTTTTGGTCCAGTGACCTTGGATTCTGCAAATCTCGGATGTCCGGTGAAGGCTTGAAGAAAGGCTGTCTCGATTCGAGTGTATGGAGGGTTTTCAAATGGCGCGTTGATGTAGGCAGTTCCAGCCATTTGATAGCTTTGATCTTTAGCCAGCTTGCTTTCCAATTCCGAATAGGCTTTCATAGACGAATAAGGAATGAGTAGGTAGATTTTTTTGCCCGCATCGGCTTGGGATGCGATGGGTTTGAAGACTCCAGCCTTGGGTATTCCATTTCGATGTAGTGCCGGGAGGAGGGCTTTCTCCAGGTAGGTGTCGATTTGACTTTCCTGATCGGCATTTTCGATGTGGTAGATCCTCAATTCATAGAAGTCCCGTTTTTGCGCAAAGGCCTGGATGGCGAGAAAGGCAAAAAAGAGGATAGGCAGGAAAATCTTGTTTTTCATGATGATAGGCTGAAGGTTTATTGATGGGTATTGGGCGATAATTTAGGCTTTATCGGTTAGCCTTCATCCTGTAGCTTCCGGTTAGGCCATAAAAAAGCCCCAAAGGACATTGCCTCGGGGCTGTAAGTCTAAAATTCTGTAACGGCTATTGCCTACTTTTTCTGCGCTTTTTTCATCGGGTTGTCTCCTGTGGAGGCTCCCCGTACTCCGCCGGCGCCTTTGAACAGTTCGAAGCGGGTCGGCTGGTACTGCCTCGGCCAGTAGTTGCTGCTTTCGTCGATGTCGGCGGTTTCGCGCTTTGGATCCAATACAAAGCGAACCACTTCTTTTTCCTTCACAAACACCTTGGTGACCTGGGATTCGCTTTTTCTCCAGATCTCAGCCGGTATGCGCTCGACTTCGGACGTGCCATCCGCATACTGGAACTCGATGATCAACGGCATGACCAGGCCTCCCACGTTTTCGAAAGTCATTTCGTAGAAGTTCAGGTCTTTGTTTAGGATTGCTTTTTCCTTGTCGGAAAGGCTCGCCATGAATTTCTTGTAGGCTTCCTCGTCCTCCGGGGTCACCGTGAAAGGATTGTAGGTGGTATAGAAGTCGCGGGTGGCTGGATCGGCTTCGATCACGGTCTGTGGTACGTCTTTTTTGTTGTACTCCTTGCTGACGTAGGTTTCATCCCGTTCTGCTTCTGCCTGGGCCGCGGCTTTTTTCTCCTTTGGAGTGCGGTTGTCCAGCTTGTACCAGCTGACGTTTTCGATGGAAATATCCACCGGCTCGGTGCCGTAAAACCAGCCTCTCCAGAACCAGTCCAGGTCCACTGCGGAAGCATCTTCCAAGGTTCTGAACAAATCATCGGGGGTCGGGTGCTTAAACATCCATCTTCTGGAATATTCCTTGAAGGCATAGTCAAACAGCTCTCTCCCCATCACCGTCTCCCGTAGGATATTCAGGGCGGTTGCCGGTTTGGCGTAGGCGTTGGGGCCAAACTGGATGATGTTTTCCGAATTGGTCATGATCGGCTCCAAGTATTTCTTTTCGCTCCTCATGTAGGGGACAATGGCATGCGCAGGGCCTCTGCGTGAGGGGAAGTTTCGGTCCCACTCCTGCTCCGCCATGAACTGCATGAAGGTATTCAAGCCCTCGTCCATCCATGTCCACTGGCGCTCGTCGGAATTGACGATCATGGGGAAGAAGTTGTGGCCCACTTCATGGATGATCACGCCGATCATGCCATTTTTGATCGCTTCGGAGTAGGTGCCGTCCGCGTCCGGTCTGCCGTAGTTGAAGCAGATCATCGGGTATTCCATGCCGTTGGCTGCCTCTACGGAGATGGCAACCGGATAGGGATAATCAAAGGTGTGTGCGGAGTAGGACTTCAGGGTATGCGCCACCACTCGGGTAGAATATTGCTCCCAAAGCGGGTTGGCTTCCTTGGCGTAGTAAGACATCGCCATGACGTCTTTGCCGCCCAGTTTCACCGCCATCGCATCCCAAATGAACTTTCTGGAAGAGGTCCAGGCGAAGTCGCGGACATTTTCCGCTTTGTAGATCCAGGTTTTTTTGCCACTGGCTTTCTTCTTCTCCAGAGCTTCTGCTTCAGCTTGGGTGCGGATGATGACAGGATTGTCGTAGGTCTGGGTGGCTTTTTTCCATCTTTCCAGCTCGGTGGATGAGAGGACCTCCTCCGGGTTTTGGAGCTCTCCTGTAGCACCGACCATGTGGTCTGCCGGCACGGTGATTCTCACTTCGTAGTTGCCAAAAGTAAGTGCAAATTCCCCCGAACCCAGGAATTGCTTGTTTTGCCAGCCTTCGAAGTCGGAGTAGACGGCCATTCTTGGGAACCACTCGGACATGGTGTAGAGGTAGTTTCCGTCTTTGGGAAAAAGCTCATAGCCCGGGCGGCCGCCGATGAAGCCTACGCGGTCGGTGATGTTGAAGCTCCAATCGATGGAAAAAGTGAAGGTTTCGCCAGCCTTCAGCGGCTGGGGAAGGTCCACCCGCATCATGGTCTTGTTGATGGCGACGTGCAGCGGGTTTCCGCTGGCGTCTTTGATGCTGTGGATTTTCACGTCGTGGTCATCCGAGTGCCAGAGAATCCCCTCAAGGGCGCGCATGGACATTCTTGGGCCTATGCTCGATTCGGTCACTTTTGGCGTGTCCGAATCCTTGCTCCGGTTGTTTTGGTCCAGCTGGAGCCACAGGTAGGTCAGCTGGTCGGGGGAGTTGTTGATGTAGGTGACCGTCTCGGAGCCTTTGATGGATTGGTTGTCGTCATTGAGCTCGACGTCGATCACGTAGTTGGCCTGCTGCTGCCAGTACATGTGTCCCGGAGCACCGGAGGCGGTACGATAGACGTTGGGCGTGCGGAGCATGGTGCCCAATTGCTCAAAACGGTAGCCGTGGTTTTGTTCGGTATGCTGGGCAAAGCTGGGAAGGACCGTGGCTAGCCCAAAGCTCGCCAAGGCGATAAGTCTTTTCATCATAGGGGTAGTTGGGTATTGGTATGCGAATAAATAGATTGATTGTCAAACAGAAAAGAATTCTGTTTTTGGCGGTAGATTTTTACCAAAATTTGGTTTCCAGGAGCAGCATGCAGTCGACTCCGAGGACAAATGCCGAGACGATCAGCGTCCAATCCTTGCGGTTGACGCCTGCCAGGTGGAGCAGGGAGGTCAAAAGCAGAAATGCGGCGACGATCACTATCTGTCCTACTTCCAGACCCAGGTTGAAGGCCAACAGCGGCTGCCAGATGCTGGCTTCCCGGCCCAGGAGCTCCTTCAGATAATTGGAGAAGCCCAGCCCGTGGATCAGTCCAAAGAATCCCGCAAAGAAGTAGTTTAGGTTGAGGCCTTTTCCGTTGGAAGGCCTGTTTTTGAACAGGTTGACCAAGGCCGTGATGGCGATGGTCACCGGGATCAGAAATTCGATGAACTCGGAGCGAAACTGGACGATGTTGAAGGTAGCCAAGGCCAAGGTAAGGGAGTGGCCAATGGTAAAAGCGGTGACGAGAATGAGGATTCTTTTCCAATCCCGGGCCACATATACCGCACAGAGCGCCAGGACGAAGAGGATGTGGTCAAAGCCATTGAGGTCTAGGATGTGCTGGAGTCCGAGTTTGAAATAAAGTTGAAAGGAGGACATACTTGGGAGAAAAGCTGATGAATGGGCTAACTTGCAGGCAATAATACGGCATTGTTTGCTAAGAACTGAACCCCTCGTCACTAAATGAAGCTACCGCTGTTGTCTGTTTTGGCCTCCCTGTGGATGATTTGGGCCCATCCTTTCTTCATCAGCCTGACCGAGATGAGATACAATCCCAACTCGAAGAAGATGGAAGTGGCCCAGAAGATCTTTTGGGATGACCTAGAGGTCTCTTTGGGAAAGGAGTTTGGACAGTCAGTGGATTTTCTCAATCCCAAGGACCAAGCCAAGCTCGACCAGCAGCTCAAGGCCTACCTTCTCCGGCACAACCAGCTCTGGGTCAACGGAAAGCCCGTGGCTCTGAACTATCTGGGCTATGAAGTGGAGGAAGATGCGGCCTGGTTTTATCTGGAGTCCGCGGCAGCCGATATTCCCGAGACGGTGGAGGTGAAGACAACGATTTTGCTGGGGGATTTTGACGGCCAGCAAAACATCGTCCATGTCTATTTCCAGAGCAAGTCACCCCGGAGCATGCTGCTGGGGAAGGGCCAAGAAAAAGGGAAAGTGGAGTTTTAGACGTTAGACAAAAGAAAAGCCGCTGGAAAGCTAATTCCAGCGGCTTTTTTATGGTTTGAGACTTTTGACTTCAGATTTTAGACTTCGACTCCGCTCAGTCTGACAATGGACATCCGACTTCCAACCTCCTACTTCTTACATTTTCTCAAAAATCCTTCTGAAGCTGGTCGCCTCGGCGATTCGGCCATGAAGCTCGGAGATGGCCACGCGCTCCTGCTCGGTGCTGTCGCGGTGACGGATGGTGACGGTATTGTCCTCCAGCGTCTGGTGATCCACGGCAATACAGAAAGGAGTTCCGATCAAATCCTGGCGGGCATAACGCTTGCCAATCGACGCCGCATCTTCATAGATGATGTTGAAGTCGTACTTGAGCAAGTCCACGATCTCCTGGGCCTTTTCGGGCAAGCCGTCCTTTTTGGTCAAAGGAAGGATGGCGGCTTTCACCGGAGCGATGGCCGGGTGAAACTTCAGGTAGGTTCGGCTCTTTTCCTCGGACTTCTCCTCGGTGTAGGCATTGCAGAGGGTCAAGAGGAACAAGCGATCCGCCCCGATGGAGGTCTCGATCACATAGGGGATGTAGTTTTGGTTGATCTCCGGATCGAAGTACTGCTGCTTTTTCTTGGAGTATTCCTGGTGGGACTTGAGGTCAAAATCGGTTCTGGAGTGGATGCCTTCCACTTCTTTGAAGCCGAACGGGAATTCAAACTCGATGTCCATGGCGGCATTGGCATAGTGGGCCAGCTTTTCGTGGTCGTGCTTGCGGAGCTTAGCCGCGGGAGTGCCCAGCGCCAAATGCCACTTCATGCGGGTCTCAGCCCACTTTTGGTACCAGTCCAGCTCGGTGCCAGGACGCACAAAAAACTGCATCTCCATCTGCTCAAATTCCCGCATACGGAAGATAAACTGACGGGCGACGATCTCGTTTCGGAAGGCTTTTCCGATCTGGGCGATCCCAAAAGGCACCTTCATGCGCGCAGTCTTCTGCACATTGAGGAAGTTGACAAAAATCCCCTGAGCCGTCTCCGGACGCAGGTAGATGGTGGAAGCGTCTTCGGCTACCGAACCCACCTGGGTGGAAAACATCAGGTTAAACTGGCGCACGTCAGTCCAGTTGCTAGTGCCGCTGATCGGACACTTGATGCCTTCATTGACGATCAGGTCGCGGACTCCTGCGAGATCCTCGGCTTCCAGCAGTCTGGCTAGGGCTCCGGTGAGGGAGTTTGCTTTCTCGATATCTCCAGCCCGCTCAAAGGTCGCCGCATGCTCTTCCACGAGCACGTCGGCACGGTAGCGCTTCTTGCTGTCCTTGTTGTCGATCATGGGATCGTTGAAGCTGTCCACGTGGCCGGAAGCTTTCCAGGTGGTCGGGTGCATGAAGATCGCCGCGTCGATGCCGACGATGTTTTCCTGCACTCGGGTCATGGTCTCCCACCACAGGCGCTTGAGGTTGTTTTTCAGTTCCACGCCATAGGCTCCGTAGTCGTAGACCGCCTGCAGGCCGTCGTAGATCTCGGAACTGGGGTACACAAAGCCGTACTCTTTGGCGTGGGAGATGATATCTTTCAGTTGGGCGTTTTCGCCCGGAGTTTCAGTTTTTGCCATAGGCCGCAAAAATAGGGAAACAAATTGATTTGGGTAAAGTCAAGGCATGCCTTCCAGGAGGGATTCCGCACTTTTTCCGAAAGCTTACAGAAACGCAAGTGGTTTTAAACCAAATAAATAAAAATCCAAGCGTTCTATTTCGCTTAAGGCGAAAAACTAATCTTTCAGAAATCCGTCCAAACATCCAAACCTTACCTAACCAAACCCTTATGAAAAAACGATTTTTGGCAGTGCTGCCTATGATGCTCCTGCTATCCTATACGGCCTTTGCGCAGCTGGAAAAAGGAACCATCCTCCTTGGAGGCGGAGTGGGATTCGGCTCATCAAGTTCATCGTCCGAAGCGGGAGCTTTCTACGCAGAAATGAAAAACAGCAATTTCAACTTCAGTCCTGACGCTGGTTTCTTTTTTAAAGACAATTGGGTTATCGGTATTAGCCTCCCTCTCACTTGGAGTACCGTAACTTCCCGCTCGCTGTCTTCGCCTGGAGCGACAGAACTCTCCAGTGAGTCCAAAAACTCGTCTTGGGGAGTGGCTCCGTTTGTGAGGGGATATTTTCCATTCGGAGAAAAGATCAGCGCATTTGGGCAAGTGCAAGTCGGGTATTCGCAGACATCATCCACAGTCATCCCTAATGGAAACGATGACGCCGCCTCTGGCAAGGATGTCAATGGCGTCACTGCGGTGGCGTCTCTGGGGCTCTCGTATTTTCCAAAGACTTGGCTTGGCATCAATCTTTCGGTATCTCCGCTCAGCTACACCAGCACGTCTTGGGAGGACTTTGGCTACGCCGAGAACCCCGAAGGAGACAGCAGCAATTTTAGCTTTGGGATCGATACCTCGGCGGTCACCTTGGGCGTCAACTTTTTCCTGGCCAAGAAATGAGGCGACTGTTTTTTACTCTTTCTTTGGTTTGGGCTTTTGTGTCAACGACCCAAGCCCAGATGCAAAAAGGCTCTTGGATGCTCGACGGGCAGGCTGGGATCACTCGTAGTATGCTCGAAGAAAGCCGGAGTTCTTCACTTGGCAGTACCGGATATGATCAACACCGAGGGGCAAACTTTTACCTTCAGCCGGGCGTGGGTTACTTTCTAAAGGAGAATTGGGCCTTAGGCTTATCTGGGAACTTCCAAATTGTCAACGGAAAGTCCCTGGATAGAAACGACGAAGTAATAGCCAAAGGCAACTATCGGGGCTATGGCTTGGGTGTTTTTACAAGAAGGTATAGTCCTGTTTCTGATAAACTGGCGTTCTATGGAGATATTCGGGTAGGAGGGTACTTGGGCAATTCAGGTACAATCGACCTGGATACCTCAGAGCGTACCGTTCATTCCAAACGGAAGGGGATCGATGCCAGTGCATCCGTCGGGCTGCAGTACTTGGTGGCTGATTTTCTCGGGGTTAATTTGCAAAGCACCCTGATCGCGTACGATTTCTATAAATTGACCGGCGTAAGTTACGAAAACACGCAAAGGCGATCTGAATTGAATGGAGGGCTCTTCTCCTCCTTCCAGATCGGCGCTTCTTTCTTTTTCTGAAAAAAACAAAGCATCCCGAGAGCCTGGATTCTTGGGATGCTTTTGGCTTTTGCGGCTCAGATCGGGAAATCCAAGATGATTTTTGTGCCCGCGCCAGGCTTGGAGTTCAATAGGAAAGATCCTCCAATGGTCTTCATGCGATTCGCAAGATTGGTCATGCCACTGCCTTGGGAAGGAATGGATGAATCAAAACCCAGGCCGTCATCTTGGATCACGAGTAGGACTTTTTCGACAGATGGAAGCGATATGCGCACTGAGATCTGTTTCGGTTCGGCATGCTTGAGGGCGTTGTTGAGGCATTCTTGGATGACCCGAAACAGGACGATTTTTGTTTCCTTCGGCAGTTCCGGAAGGCTCTGATCGCTTCGCAAGTCGGTCTGGCAGAAGCCGGTGGACTGGATCTTTTCCAGCTGCTGGGCAAGAAAGTCTTCCAAAGTCAAAGATTCTACCCAGTCGAGGTTTAGTATTTTGGAGAGGCTTCTGACCTCTTTGATGACCTGGCCGAGCATGCTGCGGCCTTCGGCCTGTTTTTCCGGCTTGGAAGAATTGAGGTTGAGCTTCGTGAGGGAAAGGAGCTGGCCGATGTTGTCATGGAGTTCCCTTCCGACCTGTGCGAGGGTCTCCTGTTGGATTTCGTTCTCGATGCTGAGCAGGGTTTTCTCATGCTCAGCCTGTACCTGATTGAGTTTTTGTCTGGCGAGATCCTGACGTTGACGGTGGATGAATACCATCGCCACCACAAAGACCGACATCAGTCCAGCGAAGAACAGTCCCGAAAGGACAATGGCGATGACCTGGCTTTCTTGGTCAAGCATAGTTGGGCTGGTTTTCCACCTTGAGCTTCAGTAGTGGGGCAGCCAGGCAGAGGAAATACACCAGAGATTGGGCCACACCGGTAAATCGACTCACTTTGTACATTGAAACAAGAAAGGCACTGTGGTTTTCGGTAAGGAAGTTTGCGGAAATATTGTTGAAATAGGTGAGCGAGGTATAGAACATGATGAACGTGACTTGCCAAAAGGATGGCAAAAGCAGGATGTTCGTGAACACATATTCCTCCCGGGTCATCAGGGCATGGTAATAGATAAAGCAGGCGGATAGCATGCAGAGTGCCCCTACCGCAAACAAGATTCCTTGGTTAAGGTAAATGGGCTCCAGCTGTAGCGCCTGGTAAACGATGGCAAACGAAACAAAGGCGATCAGTATCCATTTTACGCTTACTTGTTGCTTGGCAGGCAGGTAGTTTTTGACCAGCAAAAGGGCCACTACGGGCATTGCCATCTTCAGGACAATGTTATATAGCCACGCATTGTAGAAGGGCTTTTCATGGTTCCCAAAGAACTCATTGATCGGGCCGTTGACATTTTGGAAAAGACGGAACCCAAAGCCCACCGGATCAATCGTCACAAAGATGAAGATATAGATAAAGGGCAGTAGGTAATCGCTCCTTTTTCGCAAAGCAGAAGGAAGTCGGAAAAAGACGATACAGAGCAGAACCAAAAAGACATAATTGGATACGGATATCCAATCCCTGAACATAAAAGGAAGAAGCTCGGTGCGCATGGACTAGACGTCGGTGGGGTCAGGTTGACAATGAGGAGGGCAGATTTCCCCGTGGTTTTCGTAGGTGGTGCCTCCCTCTTCCAGTTCCACGCGGGTCAGCTTACTCTCGTTGAGATTGGCGGGGCAGAGTACCAGTGTCAGCGAGCCGACGACTTGCTCATAGGATTTGGGATAGAGTTTTTTGGCTACTTCTTCGGTGTATTCGGAGAGAAAAATCTGGACTCCGCCGATTTTGGGATCTTTGTCCACTTGGGCCAGCAGTCCTTCGAGCGTTTCCCGGTTGAAAAAAAGCCAGCTGGTTTGGTTGGTGTTTTCGCCAGTCATCGTTTGGGCAGGTTTGCCCTGACGGACTTCGGCAGTGTACTTGGCGCGCATCTGCTGGAAGTCTTCTTTGGAAATTTTCATGAAATAGGTGCGCTTGGTTAACAGAATGCCTAAAATAGTCGGATTAATTGAGAAAAGGCGTTTTGTTCGACCTATAAAACCAGAAAAGAGCAAGCTTTCGCTGCTCTTTTCTCGGTGTCAGATGCAATTATCTGCGACTAAAATTGTTTGAAAGACGGGTTTCATTCCCGGTCTGTATCCCAGTCGCTTCCGGTACTACTATCTAAAAGTATACTTGACCCCTATTCCTCCTCGGAGGTAGTTGTGGTCATGACCGGAAAACACCGGGGCTGCTTCGACAAGGAAGCCCAGATTGCGGGTGTTGCTGAAAGGCTTCACCAGGATGCCTACAGGAATAGCCACATAGATGTCATCGTGGTCGTCGTGATGGTGGTGGTGGTGATGGTCTCCCAGCAGTCCGAGCCCAGCGCCTACGTAGGCATTCACCTCAGACTTTCTCACAAAGTTGTATCCACCCATCAGCTCTAGGCCTAGGTCGTGGGCGATGCCCAGTCGGGCTTCCCCGAAAAACTCCTTGTCGGCATCTGTGCCCACGGTGATGAAGGTGTCGGAAGTTTGGAAGTTGATCCCCACACTCACCTGGGCTTGGGCGACCGAGATGAGTCCAAAGAGGGCGAACGAAAGGAAAAACAATTTTTTCATGGCAATAAACGTTGGTATGCTTTGCCCTTGGCAAAACATAGGCCAAGCAAATTACCAGTTGCCTTCCTCTTGGGCGAGTTTTCTCCCTTCACGGGCGGAGACAAAGGCCGCTTCGATCAGCTTCAGCACCAAAATCGCCTGTGCCAAAGTCACTTTCGGGGCGCTGCCCTGCAGGATGGCGTCGGCTATATTTTGGTAAAAAATCCTGTAGTCTCCATCCACGGTCTGTAGGGGACTTGTCCCCTCGTTGAGGAAAATTTTCCCCCATCTCTCTGGCGGATCCACACCCCAACCTGGGGAGCCGGGCTTGATTCCGTCCTTGAAGGCCTGCTCCTGTACGTCGAGGTGGTACTTCTCGTAGCTGCCTTTTTCGCCCAGCAGCAGAAACTTCGGACTCGGGGCCAAAGCCAGCATGCCTGCGGTGACCCGGGCCTTGAAGTCCCCATAGTATAGGACGATGTCAAAATAGTCGTCGGCCACAGCGCCGCTGCGCTGTTTTTGGATGTCGGCAAAGATCGCCTGGGGCTTGCCAAAAAGAAGGACCACCTGGTCGATCAGGTGGGAGCCGAGGTCGTAGGTGATGCCGTTTCCGGGTACTTCGGCTTCCCGCCAGTTTTCCGACACAGCCGGTCTGTAGCGGTCAAAGTGCGACTCGAGGTACACCAGCCTTCCCAGCGTCCCTTCCTCCACGAGCTTTTGAAGAGTGCGGAAGTCCCCGTCATAGCGCCGGTTTTGGAATACGCTGCACAGCAATCCCCTTTCCCCGGCTATGCGCTCCAGCTCCTCGGCCTCCTGGGAGTGGATGGTCACGGGCTTGTCCACCACCACGTGCTTGCCGGCCAGGAGGCATTGCTTGGCCATGGGGAAGTGGTGCTCGTTGGGCGTGGTGATGCAGATGAGGTCTGCGGCGTCTGCGGCGAGCAGCTCCTCCAGGCTCCGGAAGGTCTGCACCTTCGGGAATTTTTTCTCGCACTTGTTGCCGTTCCGTTCCACTACGGCCACCAGATCCAGGTCGGGGCAGGCTTCGATGAGGGGGGCGTGCATCTTTTCGGCTACCGATCCATAGCCGATCAGGGCCGTGCGAAGAGGGTGGGTCATGGTTTTGGGGAGGGGTTAGAGGTGCATTTCGCTGACTTTTTTGATCAGCTCCACGCGGGAAGAGACCTGCAGTTTTTGGTGGATGTTTTTGCGGTGGGTCTCGATGGTCTGTATGCTCAGGCTCAGCTCGTCGGCAATGTCCCGGTTGAGCATACCGTCGCTGATGAGTTTGAGGATTTGGGTTTCCCTTCGGGAAAGGCGGTATTTTTCGCGGAAAGCATCGAAGAAAGGGGCGAGGTCTGCCTGCTGGATCACCCGCTTGAAATCCTTCACGTAGCGGCCCTCGTGCACCTCGATGATCGTGAAGATGAGCTCGTCCGGATCGGCATCCTTGAGGATAAAGGCGTCGGCATCCAGCATCATGCATTCCTTGAAGATCTTTTCCTCATCGTACATGGACAGCACGATGACCTTCACCTCGGGATGATGGAGCTTGCAGTGCTTCAGGACCCCAAAGCCGTCGAGGACGGGCATGTTCAGGTCGGTGAGCACGATGTCCACTTCCTCCCGATCTACAAACTCCAGCAGCTCTTTACCGTTGGGGAACAGGCCGATCACCAACAAATCCTCGTGCTCTTCGATGAGCCCTTCGATGCCTTTTGCAAATAGTTTGTGGTCGTCAGCCAGGGCGATCCGGATCATTTCTGGTTTGGGGTGTGTAGGAAGAAAAGTAGGGTAGGAAGCGTAAAGTGCCTGAAATTAGGATTCTAAACCGAAAAAGGCAACTCCAAATTGACAAGCGTGCCCTTTCCGACGGCAGATGACAGGCTAAACTTGCCCCCGATGGTCTCCATGCGCTTGGACAGGTTGTACATTCCGCTGCCGTTGGATTGCTTCGAGGTGTCAAAGCCCTGCCCGTTGTCTTCGATTTCGATGTGCCTCGCCCGGCCGTTTTTGGAGATGCGGATGGCGATGCGGTCTGGCTGGGCGTGCTTGATGGCATTGTTCAGGCATTCCTGCACCACGCGGATGAGCACCAGCTTTTCCTCTTTTTTCAGCTCCGCAAAAGACCGGTCAGACTGCAGCGAGGTCTCGCAAAATCCGGTGGCTTGGATGCGCTGGAGCTGCTGGGCAATGTATTCGTCCAGGCTCAGGGACTCCACCCAGTCCAGGTTCAGCGTCTTGGAGAGGGCCCTGACCTCCTTGATGGCTTCGTTGACGCATTCCCGGGCCTCCAGGTGCTTTTCGGGCTTGGAGGAGTTCAGGTTGAGCTTGGTCAGGGAGAGGAGCTGGCCGATGTTGTCATGGAGGTCCCGGCCGATCTGGGTCAGCGTCTCTTGGTGGATCTCGTTTTCGACATGGCGCAGGGTCTTTTCAAACTCCACTTGCATCTGGTCCATCTTTTGGCGGCTTTGGGCCTGGCGCTGGCGATGGATGAAGACCATCGCCACGACGAAGGTGGACATCAAACCTCCCAAAAAGATCGTGCTGAATATGATGATGTAAATTTGGTTGTCAGGCGGGATCATGGAGAGGCTCTCTGTCAAAGAATTTGGTAAGAAATGGGGCTGCGATCAGCAGTAGCAACATGCAGAGTTTGATGACCTGCATGACATACTTGATGTTCGCCAGGCTTTTTCCCAAAGTGAGGTTTTCTCTGTAGAGATAAAGCAAGGTCACGGCATAGATGTAGGTCAACGAAAAGTAGAACAACAGAACGGTGGTGCCCCAAAATGACAGCAGGCGGGTAGGCTGTGACTGAAGGTAGTTTTCGTTGGTAATCAATCCGATAAAATACAGGCCGCAGGCGACCAGGATCATATTGGCACCAATCGCAAAGATAATGGGTTGCTCGGTGTACATCAGTTCAATTCCGCTGATCTGTAGCGTGAGGGCGACCGCGACAAAAATCATGATCATCCAATCGACGTATTTTTTCATGGAAGGCCCCAGCCAGGATTTGATCAAGAGCAGATACAGGATGGCCAGTATTTGCCTTTCTGCAATATTGAAAAGCCACAGGTTGAATTTGGGGTTTTCCGTATTTCCGAGATAAGCGTTGACGGCCTTTTTAAACTCGTAATTGTAATTGGTGTAGGCACCGAAATTTTGGTAGATCGCAATGTACGATAAAATCAAAAAAGGAAGCCAGTAGGCACTATCGCCTTTTTTTTCCTTGGGTAATTTTAAGAATAAACAGGTGCCTAGGAGTAGGGCGAGGTCTAAAACAATCGTTTGCCAATTCCCGAAGGCACTCCAGAATCTACTGTCCATGGTTAGGTATCCGTAGGTTCCGGCTCACAAACATGGGGGCACTCCGTTCCGTCGCATTGGTACTCGTCTTCCAGCCCTCCGAGACTGACCGAATGAAGCTTGTTTTCCTTGAGATTAGCCGCGCGCATGACCAGGGTCATCTGGCCGACATATTTGTCTGCTTCATCGGCATAGCGTTCTTTCGCGGTTTCTTCGGTGTATTCGGTAAAATAAAACTGAACCCCTCCCACTTTGGGATTTTGGTCGGCTTTGGCCAGTAGGCCTTCCAGCGTTTCCCTATCCAAAAAAATCCAGTTGGTCTGGTTGGTTTTGTCCTTGCCGTTTTTGCCTTTGGCGGGCTTGCCTTTTTTTACTTCTTTGTCATACTTCTCCCTCATGGACTCAAAGTCCCCCTTGGTGATTTTCATGCTTGGATCTGGAATAGGTTAAATTTCAACCAAATTAGGAGGAATTTCTGGGATTTGGGGCTACGATTTTGCGTTTTGGCCCGAAAACTCGCTCCGTTCGTTCCTGTTTTTTCCGAATGCCAACGACCCCTGTTTGGCCACGAGGCGGGCTAAATCCGGGCTAAACAGGCAGTTCGATCCGGATGGAAGTGCCCTCGCCTGGGCTGGAAGAGACACTGCACTTGCCGCCGATGGTTTCCATGCGTTTGTGGAGGTTGTGCATTCCGCTGCCGGAGGACTTTTGGGAGCTGTCAAAGCCCAGTCCGTCGTCGGCGATCTCCAGGATGCGGGAAGGGCCCTGCCGGTGGATGCGGACCTGGATATGGTTGGGCTCGGCGTGTTTGATGGCGTTGTTCAGGGATTCTTGGATCACCCGGATGAGCACCAGTTTTTCCTCTTTTTTCAGCTCCGCAAAGGACTGGTCGGACTGCAGGGAGGTCTCGCAAAATCCCGTGGCCTGGACGCGCTCCAGCTGCTGGGTGATGAACTCGTCCAGGCTGAGGGACTCGACCCAGTCCAGGTTGAGGGTTTTGGAGAGTGCGCGGACTTCCTTGATGACCTGGTTGACATAGCCCTTGGCCTCCTGCTGTTTTTCGGGTTTGGAGGAGTTGAGGTTGAGCTTGGTCAGGGAGAGGAGCTGCCCGATGTTGTCGTGGAGCTCGCGGCCGACTTGGGCGAGGGTTTCCTGCTGGATTTCGTTTTCGACATTGAGTATGGTTTTCTCAAACTCGGCCTGCAATTGGGCTATCTTTTGGCGGTTTTTGGCCTGGCGCTGGCGATGGATCAGTACCACGCCCACGACAAAGAGCGTCATCAGAATGGCGAAGAATATACCGCCAAACAGGATCAGCAAAACCTGGCTTTCGGTCTCAGTCATGGCGAGGAAGGGATGAGGTCTGTGGGAAAAATTTCCGTTGGACCAGGGTAAGCAGAAACACGAAGTACAGCGCCAAAGCGGAGTGCTGCGCGATCTTGATGACTGCGTAGTAGATGTTGGGACGCTGGATCAAGTAGGCGTAGGAAATCAGGATCATGAAGGATGCCGAATAGAAAAACAGCAACAAGGTGCAGATCCAAAATCCCGGAAACCTCAGGGGGTCGGTCTCGAGGTAGCGATCGTGGGAAAGCAGCTCGCAATAGAACAGGCCGCAGGCGATGATGATGAATGAGCCGCTCAGCAGGGAAGTGTATTCTCCGGCATCATTGAAAGGTATAAAGCCAAAGAGGTAGGGAATCCCCGAAAACAGCAAAAGGGAAATCATGAAGCCGTGGATGGCTTTCTTGAACCCGGCTGTCAGGGCAAATGCTCGGATGATCAGCAGATTAACCCAAGTGGCGAAGTGCCTGAAAAATATGTTGTAGACCCAGGCATTGAAAGTTTTTTTGACTGCGAGGTAGAAGGCGATGTTTTCATACACAAAAACCAGGGACAGGGCTATCCAAAGAAGCCGGTAAAGGGGTTTTTCCCGATCCTGGCGATCCAGCAAGAAAAAAGTGATCGACCCCACCAAAAACATGAGGTCGATTGAGATGAGGTAGTAGCTGATCCTATCAAGAAAGAGCTTCACTTTCTTTTCTTCTCGGGAGTTTGACAGGTAGGAGGACAGGAATGGCCCACGTTTTCGAAGTCTTCTCCGGGTTCTTCTGCCAGAGCTTCACAAGAAGCGGCTTCGTAGACCAGGGTCATCAGGCCATTGTATAGCTCTCCTTGCTTGGGATGGTATTTTTTGGCGGTTCGGCTGGTGTACTCGGTGAAGTAGAAGCGGATGCCGCCTTTTTCCGGATCGGTCTCCGCGAGGATGGCTTCGAGGGATTTGCGGTCAAAAAAGATCCAGTCCGTTTGCTTTTTGATTTTGCCCTTTTTGTTGGTGGCGGGTTTTCCGGATCCGATTTCCCGGGCGTATTTGGCCCTCATTTTCTCGAAATCCTTCTTTTCTATTTTCATGCGGCTGCGGTTTGAGAGGATAGTTGTCTAAAATCGATTAGAATCCGAAAATATAGGTTTTATCCCAGCCCGATAAAAGAAAAAGGAGCGGGAAAGTATCCCGCTCCTGATTTTTTGGAAAGTAGCCTAGGCCTTAGGCCGTTTTCTTGACTTCTTTCGGAGTGTTCTCGTTTTCGAGCTCTTTCTTCATCAAGTCCACCACGATAGGAGTGGCGATGTAGATGGAGGAGTAGGTACCCACGATGATACCCACAAAAAGCGCGAAGGAGAATCCTCTCAATACTTCCCCGCCAAACAACAGCAGGATGATCACCACGATCAGGGTGGTGAAGGAGGTGATGAGCGTTCTGCCCAGGGTCTGGTTGATGGAGTCGTTGAAGACTTTCACCAGCTTGTGGGTACCGCGGCTGTCGATGTTTTCACGGATACGGTCAAAGATGATCACGGTATCGTTGATCGAGTAACCGATCACGGTCAGTACCGCCGCTATGAATACCTGGTCGATCTCAAAGGTGGCTCCAAAGGCGCTGCCGATGGCGAATGCCGCGATCACGAAAAGGGTATCGTGCACCAAGGCCACGATCGAAGCCAGGGAGAACTGCCACTTGCGGAATCTCAGCAAGATGTAAAGGAAGATGGCGATCAGGGCCACGATCATCGCTTCCGCAGAGGAAGCCTTGATGTCGTCTGCGACGGTAGCGCCTACTTTGGAAGATCCGGTGATGGAGAACTGTCCCGCAGAGACTTGCTCGGCATTTTCCACAAAGGTGAATCCGGTCACGTTGGCGATGCCTTCTTTGACCTTGGCTTCCACTTCTTTGTTGGAAGCGTCGTCGTCTTCGTTGATCAGGTAGGAGGTCGTCACCTTCAGGACGTTGTTTGACCCGTAGGTTTTCACCTCCACGGAGCCGTCAAATTCCCCGTCGAGACCGACTTTCAGGTCGGAAGGAACTACCGCCTCCTCGAAGGCCACGATGTAGGAGCGACCACCGGTGAAGTCCACGCCGAATTTCAGGCCGTTGACCGCAGCGATGCCCAGTCCGATCACGATGATGGAGGTGGAGATGAGGTAGGCAAACTTGCGCTTGCTCATGAAGTCGACGTTGAGACCGCTGAGTGCGTTTTTGGCAAAAGGAGCGGTGAAGTTGATGCTGCTCTTGTCGCCTTTCTTGGTCATCCAGGATACGATCACGCGGGTGATGAATACGGAAGAGAAGAAGGAGCAGGCGATACCGATCATCAAGACGATGGCGAAGCCTTTCACAGGGCCTTGACCCAGGGCGAAGAGGATGGCACCGGTTAGGAAGGTGGTGACGTTGCCGTCAAGGATCGCGGAGAAGGCCTTGCTGTAGCCGGCGTTGATCGCGGTCATGAGGCCTACGCCGTTGCGCAGTTCTTCTTTGATACGCTCAAAGATCAATACGTTGGCATCGATGGACATACCGATGGTCAATACTATACCGGCGATGCCAGGCAGGGTCAGGGCAGTGCCCAGCTGGGCCAGGATGCCGAGGATAAAGAAGATGTTGAACACCAGGGCGGCGATGGCCACCAGACCACCTTTGGCATAGTAGGCTACCATGAAGAGTACCACCAGCGACAGACCGGCGATCATGGAGAACACGCCTTGGTTTTGGGCTTCTTTACCCAGGGTTGGGCCGATGATGCTTTCCTCTACGATCTGGGTAGGGGCAGGCAGGGAGCCTGACTTCAGGATGTTGGCCAAATCTTGGGCTTCCACCAGGGTGAAGTTGCCGGAGATTTCTGATTGGCCGTTGGGGATTTCTCCGTTGACCACAGGGGCGGTGTACACATAGTCATCGAGTACGACGGCGATTCTTCTGCCTACGTTTTCGGAGGTGAGGGTTCTCCACTTGCGGGCTCCCTCAGCATTCATCTGCATGGAGACTGCCGGACGGGAAGTCTGGTCAAGGGCCTGACGGGCGTCAGTCACCACGTCACCTTCGAGAGGAGCCTGGTCAGAGCCTCTGGTCGTCTTGATCGCGTAGAGCTCCAGCAGCTCGCTGCCGTCTTCGGCCACGGTAGGCTTCACACCCCAGAGGAGCTTGAGGTCTCTAGGCAGGAAGGACTTGTAGCGCTCGTTTTTGATGATACGGTTGATGGCGACGGTGTCTTTCACGTCGTACACCAGCCCGTAGCTTGCCTTCAAGGCGCTGATCAGAGGAGATACGTCCGTGGTGTTGCCCATCGGGTCGATCTGCTCCAGCTGTTTTTCCAGGGCATTCTTCAGGGAGTCTTCGGAGGACAGCTCGGCCGCGACAGTGTCCGCTGGAGTGGAGGTGGCTTTTTGGTCAGCTACCCAGGTAGAGTTGATGGTTTCGATGGATCCACCGTACTCGTTCAGCTCCAATACTTCCCAAAACTGCAGCTTGGCCACACCTTGCAGCATGTTTCGCACACGCTCTTGGTTGTCCACGCCCGGAAGCTCGATCTGGATTCTACCGGAACCGGCGATGCGCTGGATGTTGGGCTGGGAAGTACCGAATCGGTCGATACGGGTTCTCAGGATGTTGAAGGAGCGCTCGATGGCGTTTTCCACTTCCGTATTGATCAGGTCGAGGATCTCGCCGTCCGAAGATTCCAGGGAGATTCTTCCTCTGTTGGCAGCGGTGGCGAAGATGGTGCTCAGCTTTTTGCCCGGGTTGTTTTTCTGCCAAGAAGCGTAGAAGAGGTCCACATACTTGGAGTCCGAGGTTTTGGCCTGCTCTCTGGCTTCCTCGATGGATTTGTTGAAGCCTTCGTCTTTGGGATTGCCAGCCAGGCCTTTGACGATCTCCACGGGGGAGACGGCCAGGGTCACGTGCATACCGCCCTGGAGGTCAAGGCCCAGTCCAAGTTCGGTTTCTTTGATTTCCTGATAGGTAAAGTCGGCACCCAGGAAGTTGTAAACCGGCTCACGCCAGATGGAATCCAGGTAAGCTCTTCTTTTGGCAAAGTCGATATTGCCGGAGGCATCGGTGGCATAAGCTTCCGCTTTCTGCTGGATGCCGCTGGAGACGAATGTGAATGACAGGTAGTACAGGCAGAGCGCCGTAATGATCACTGTCAAAAACACAATGACACCTTTGTTTTGCATAAGGGTTGGATATTTAATTGTTTAAGAAATACAGGGAAATGGCCGGGCCGAGTGCGGTCCAGCGGGTGTTGGTGGCGGGAAAAAACGGAAATCAGGGCCCCTGAGGCGAAATAATCCGCTCAAAAAGTATCTCTATGAGTTCATTGGGGGCAGAAGCCGCTATCACCGGAGTGGCTGGCAGCTTGACTTCAAAGCTGAAAATCTGGTAGATCAGATGCATGACCGTATGCGAGACGTGCAGTACAAACGGCACCACGGCGTCCACCGCCACGTTGAGGAAGGTCTGGTCGGGGTTTTCGGAGGATTGCTCGGTCTGGTCGACTCTGCCCTCTTGGGGCAGGTATTCCACCCCGGACACAAACAGGCATAGCAACAAGGCCATCAACAGCGTAAAGCGCTGCTGGAATAGACTGCTATGGGTTTCCCGGGTTTTCATGCGCCGCAAATATAGGCATTATTTGAAATACACGCTTTTTGACTCCTTTTTTTTGAGGTCAGCGTGCCGACTTGGTTCTCAGGTAGGTACGGATCACATCCAGTGCCATGTCAAAGCTGGAATTGTTGGGGATGATGAGGTCGGCCTCGTTCTTGAAGGGCTTGATGTACTTCTCATAGGTGGGCATCACGTGCATCTCGTAGCGGTAGAGCACGTCGTCCAGGTCGTAGCCCCGCTCCACTTTGTCTCGGATGATGCGGCGCTTGAGCTTGATGTGGTCTTTGGCGTCGATGAATACCTTCAGGTCCAGGAGCTCCGCCAGCTCGGGATAAAACAACACAAAAATCCCCTCCACCACGACGACCGGAGCCGGGGCAAAAGTTAGCATTTTCGGTTTTTTGGAGGCGTTGTTGAAGGTGTATTCCTCGCGCTGGACGGTCTCGCCGTCCTGGATTTTGCGGATGTCCTCGACGTATTGCTCGAAGTCTATGCTGTGCGGCGTGTCGAAATTGTGGACGCCCTGCCCGTCTATGGGCTGCTGGTGCCGGGGCTTGTAGTAGTTGTCCTGGGAGATGAGGCATACCTCGCCGGGCTCAAAGCTGCTCAGCAGGCGCTCCAGAAAAAGGGTTTTTCCCGAGGCCGATCCGCCGGTGATTCCCACAATAAACGGTTTTTTCATCGCTGACAAAGGTAAGTCATTTGAGGCTTTGGAGAAAGGCAATCAGGGCCTGCACGGCCTGCCCTCGGTGGCTGATGGCGTTTTTTTCGGCCAAAGTCAACTCCGCAAAGGTCTTGTCAAAGCCGCTCGGTCGGAAGACCGGATCGTAGCCAAAGCCTCCCTGTCCCACTTTTTCCCGGAGGATTTCCCCCTCGGCGATGCCCTCAAAGGAAAACTCTTCCCCCTGCCAGATCAGGGCAATGACAGTGCGAAACCGGGCTTGTCGCTCGGCCTTGCCCTCCATCTTCTCCAGCAGCAGGGCGATGTTGCGCGCATCGCTGCGGGGCTCTCCGGCAAATCTGCCCGAATACACCCCGGGGGCACCGTCCAAGGCGGCGACCTCCAGCCCCGTGTCATCGGCAAAGCAGTCGATGCCGTAATGCTCCTTGACATACCGGGCTTTTTGGAAGGCATTGTGCTCCAGCGTGTCGCCGGTCTCCGGCAGCTCCTCGTGACAGCCTATCTGCTGTAGGGAGACAATCTCAAAATCGGGCGACAGCGCGGCCTTTACCTCCTCTATTTTCTTCTGGTTGTTGGTGGCAAAGCAGATTTTCATGGATGGTGTTTTTCGGGTTGGGACTGCCAAAGGTAGTGCAAAGGACGCGGAGAATTGGAATCGACGGGCAGAAATGGGATTTGCGGCCTTTGGGTTTTCTACACTGGCTTCCAGGGCTTATTTTCGGGGGTATGAAAAAGATCACGATTTACTGCGGTTCGAGAAAGGGCAACAGCGGCGTTTTTGAGGCCGGGGCTAGGGCCTTGGTCCAGGAGATGATCAAGCGGGACCTTTCCCTGGTCTATGGTGCGGGCCGGGTAGGCCTCATGGGCGTCATTGCCGATGAGATGCTGGCCGCGGGCAAAGAAGTCCTCGGGATCATTCCCCAAAAGCTGGTCGACCGGGAAGTAGCCCATCAGGGCTGCACCGAGCTGGTCATCGTGGAGACGATGCGCGACCGGAAGTGGCTCATGGCCGAGCGGGGAGACGGCTTCATCGCCTTGCCGGGCGGGATAGGCACGCTGGAGGAGCTCTTTGAGATCATGACGCTCAACCAGCTGCAATACATCCAAAAGCCGCTCGCACTTTTCAACGTCAACGGGTACTACGATAAGCTGATCGAGTTTCTTAACCATGCGATGGAATCGGGCTTTCTCTATCCTGAGCAGGAGGAACTGCTCATCATCTCAGACGATCCCGTGGAGCTGCTGGACAGGATGGCCGCATACCAGGCCCGGCGGCCGGCAGATTGGTAGGCATGGCGGAAAAAATGGCGAAAGGCCGGTGACTTTGTCGTTCGGATACCGCTTTTCGTTGTTTGGGGGAATGGTTTAAAGAAGATTAATCGTATTTTTGCCGGAATCCCTACGCTGCATGATCGACAAGCTTTTTCCGCTGGACAAAAATTACATCCTCCGACAGGCCCAATTTGCCCTGGAGGAGCAATTGATGGATCAGATGGTGTGCGAGCTGAAGCGTTCCTACACCTGCCTGTACAATCCCCTTCGGCTCATGGACCAGACCTACGCCAAAATTCTGGATACCTATGAGTTTCCGGTGGATAGGCTTCGGATGATCTATCGGCAGCTGTGCGGGATCTACCGTTTCAAAAACCGTGACAACCAGCTGGAGTTGCTTTTTGACGGGCGCACCCATTTCGAAAAGTTCAAGGAAGAATGGGAGGATGCCCTGGTCGCTTGGCTGCAAGAACTGGGACAGCACGAGCAGTATGTGAAGACCATGCTCCGTATGACCCTGCTCTACGATACCGAGACGAGGGCAGACTGGGCCGAAAACCACTGCAAGGCGTTTATCAACCAGTATTTTGACCTGAAGGTGGTGAAGCGGCACGGGGAGCTCAAGCTGAAGCTCGCCTGAGCACCCAGACCAAAGCCTTCGCCTTTTTCGGCAAGTTTTTCCGTTTCCAGATCAGAAGTTTGGGCTCAGCAGGTACTTGCTGTAGAAGTCGTCGATGACCTTCACCGCATCGGTGGCGTTGTCCACGACGGTGAATAGCTCCAGATCGTCCTCGAGGATGTAGTTTAGCCTGGACAGCAGCGTGTTTTTGATCCAGTCCACCAAGCCCTCCCAATAGGACTTACCCACCAAGACGATGGGGAAGCGGCCGATTTTGTTGGTCTGGATCAGCGTGAGTGCCTCAAAAAACTCGTCCAGGGTGCCAAAGCCTCCGGGGAGGACGACAAATCCCTGGGAATAGCGGATAAACATGACCTTGCGGACAAAGAAGTAGTCGAAGTTCATGAGCTTGTCCCGGTCGATGTAGATGTTGTTAAACTGCTCAAAAGGCAACATGATATTCAGGCCGACGGACTTTCCCCCTTCGGAATAAGCCCCCTTGTTGCCTGCCTCCATGATGCCGGGCCCACCGCCGGTGATGACGCCATAGCCATGTCTTACCAGTTTTGCGGCGATCTCCTCGGCCATCAGGTAGTATTCGTGGTCTCTGGGTGTACGTGCCGAGCCAAAGATCGAGACGCAGGGCCCGATCTTGGCGAGCTTCTCGTAGCCCTCGACAAACTCCGACATTACCTTAAAAATCGCCCAGGAATCTTCGCTGCGTATCTCGCTCCAGTCTCTTTCCTTGAAGGCTCTCCGAATACGTTCTTCGGCTTTTTTGTCATCCAAATCGCTCATAGTGCTCTCTTTAGTCTCCCAAAAAAACGATTCTCAGCCTCAATAGGTGGCCTTTGGGAGGGGTGAAAAATTAAAGTTCTGAATATCAGTGAAAAAAAAATGGTGAGTCACCGAATTTTTTTGGGCTGTTCTTGCTCTACTTTTGCATCCTTATTTCAGGAAATGAATCTATTTGAGAAGTCCGAAGCGGTGAAGGAGGTCTTTCGCCAGCTCGAATCCGAGTCCAGCCAATTTCAGACCGAGGGTGGGCTCTCTTGCCTGTCGGGCTGTGGGTATTGCTGCGCCAATCCCAAGATTCCCGCCTCGCCTTTGGAGTTTTTGCCCCTGGCCTTTGACCTGCACGAAAAAGGCATTGCGGAGGATATCGCCAACCAGCTTGCCCTCCAGGACCAGCTCGAAAACTGCATCGTCTATCGCCCCAAGGCGGAGGACCATACCAAAGGCTTTTGCGGAAGCTATGCCGGAAGAGGCCTGATCTGCAGGCTGTTTGGAGCCTCTGCCCGCAAGACCAAATACGGCCAAAAGGAACTCATCACCTGCAGGATTCTCAAGAAAGATGATCCGGAGGCCTTTGCTGCCGCCAATGCCCGGATCAATGCCGACTTGGACGTGCCGATGGCGACTGCGTTCTACACTCGGCTCCACGATGTGGACGAATCCCTCACCACCCAGTACCCGATCAACCAGGCCATTTTGATAGCCCTGGAGCTGGTTTTGAGGTTTAAGTTTTACGAGGAGGCGGGCTAAGACCGCTGTGGCAATTTTTTTGCTCCTTCGTTTTCCAGTATATTCGGAAAATGTTAGGGGAAAAGCAGCCATAAAAACCGGATTATGTTAAAAATCGGCGAAATCGTCCAAACAGTAAAAGGGATCATCGAGGCCCGTATCGGAATAGTCAAGCAGGAAATCCAAGACGAGTTTGTCGGGATTTTGTCCCGCCTGATCTTGCTGGTCGTCATCGGCAGCATGCTGATGCTGGTGTTCCTGTTTCTATCCCTGTCGCTTGCGTTTTTTCTCAGCCAGGTCACCAAGAGCCCCTACATGGGCTTTCTGATCGTGGCATTGCTGTATTTCCTGGTGGTCTTGGCGATGATCGTGACCCGCGACTCACTCCGCACCCAGCAGCGCGTGGAGCGCATGCTCAAAAATTTTATTTTCAAGGTCAAACTAAAGCGTGAGCAGGAAGAAAATGAGCAAGAAATTGGATAAGACGCCGGAAGAACTGGAGCAGACACTCGCCAAGCAGCTCGAAGTATTGAAGAAGGAGTCAGAGGAATGGATCAAAGTGGGGGCCGTGGTGGCTGTGGGAGCTCTCCTGACCTACGGCATCGTAAAGGCTACACGAAAGAAAAAAACAAAACCTACCGACAAGGCACTGGAAGTCTTGGAAAGGGAAGGGCTCCTCAATGAGGACATCAAAAAGCGCCTGACCAAACCGAAGCGTACTACTTTTTGGCCCAGTCTGAGTCAAAAGCTGTTTATCCTAGGTCTCGCATTGGCCAAGGACAGGTTTATGAACGATATTTTTTCCTCTCCTTCCGAAGCAAAGGAAAGTGAAAAGGGTCAGTAGGCTGCTCAAGGGCCTCGCCAAAAAGCGCCGGAAGGGAGTCGCTTGGCTGGTGGATCCCGAGAAAGTAGATGACATCAGCCAGTTTGCCTGGGTGGCGAAGTCGGGCTTGGACCTGATTTTGGTAGGGGGGAGTGTCTCTGCTTCCCCTGCTTTTGAGGATACCGTTTTGCAGCTCAAGAAGGTGGCCGGCGATATCCCGGTCTGCATTTTCCCAGGTTCCGGTCTCCAGCTATCCGACTCAGCAGATGCGATCTTGTTTATGAGCCTCATTTCTGGGCGCAATCCCGAATTTTTGATTTCCCATCAGGTACTTGCCGCCCCGGAAGTGGCCCGGATGAACCTTGAAGTATTGCCCACGGCCTATCTCCTGGTGAACCAGGGAGAGCTGCTCAGCGTGCATGCCGTGAGTCAGACCCTGCCCCTGTCAAACGATGACCTTGAGCTGGTTCGTGCTACGGCCTTGGCGGGCAAGTTTCTGGGGATGAGATTTTTCTACCTCGATGCGGGAAGCGGTGCCGCTGCGCCGGTGAGCGCCAAGGTGATCGAGGTGGTGAAGGATGCGGTAGCCTCCCCACTGATCGTCGGCGGGGGACTTAGCTCCGGGGATAAGGTAAAAAATGCCTTCGAAGCGGGTGCCGACCTGGTCGTCATCGGCAATGCGGCAGAAAAAGACCCCGACTTTTTGGCCGAGGTCTTGGATATCAAGCAATCCTACAATCTTATTGAATATTGATCAGGGACTCCCTGCGGCGCATTTTGCCGGCCGGTACGCCGTACATCATCTTGAAGCGGCGGCAGAAGTAGGCGGTGTCCTTGTATCCGACCTCCTTGCCGATGTCGCGGATTGATTTTTTGGTGGTACGCAGGAGCTCGACGGCAGCCTCCATGCGCTGGTACTCGATGTAGTCTTGGGGGTTGATCCCGGTGAGCATTTTGAAGTACTGCCCCACGTAGTCTTCCGATACATTGGCGACCTTGGCCAAAACCTTGTTGGAGAGGTCGCCTCCGATATTGGCCTTGATGAAATTGAACAGGTCAATCAGCCTTGGGTCTTTGAAATAGGTCGAGTTGGTGGAGAGCTCTTCGGTGAAGAGTCGGTTTTTCAGGATGTGGCGCAGGAGCTCGATCACCAAGACTTCCGTCTGGGCCTTGAGGGACCGTTCTTTGCCGACATTGGCAGCCTCCAGCTCCTTGATGACGTCCTCGACCAGCGTGGCAATGCGGTCGTTGAAGCGAATGATGAAGGGGGGGATGTCCAGGGAGTTGAAGAAGTTGACGACGTCAAAAACCTTGGACTCAAACTGGACGAGGGAAATGCAGTCGTCTTCGCTGGTTTTGATGTCTTTGAAGCTGATGCTTTGGAGGTATTTCCTTCTGTTGTCACCAAACTGCTCCATGTCCAGCTCGTTTCGCTTGGCGCCAGTGCCGAAAGTGATTTGGATCTTTTGGCCCTTTGGCACAAAGAGAACTTCCCCTTCATTGACCAACTCCTGGTCCTCGCCAAATTTCAGGGTGCCATGGTGGAGCAGAATCAGGCTGTTTTCGCTTTCCTCGTAACCCGTTACACTTACCGGCTTTTCAATCTTGAAGTTGTTGCCTTTCAAAAATCGGACGTGGACTGATTCGATGACTTTATTGTAATAATCCATGAAAACGGAGTAAAAGTTAATTCGCAAAAATATGATTTTTCCTAAGCCAAAAGAGGAATATTCTTTAAAATTTGTGAGGTAAATAAAAAAACGGGTATAAAAATTTGCAATTATACCCTTTTGAAAGAATGGAGCTGAACTAACGGAGTATTCCGCGGGAGATCACGATGCGCTGGATTTCGGAGGTGCCCTCGTAGATCTGGGTGATCTTGGCGTCGCGCATCAGCCTTTCGACATGGTATTCCTTCACGTAGCCATAGCCCCCGTGGATCTGCACGGCCTCGATGGTGACATTCATCGCGACCTCGGAAGCGTAGACTTTGGCCATCGCGGAAGCCTGGGTGTAGTCTTCCCCCTGGTCCTTGAGCCAGGCGGCTTTTCGGACCAAAAGCCGGGCGGCTTCGATCTGGGTGGCCATATCGGCGAGCTTAAACTGGATTGCCTGGTGTTGGCTGATCGGCTTGCCGAAGGTTTTTCTTTCCTTGGAATAGGCCAGGGCCAGTTCGTAGGCGCCGGCGGCGATGCCAAGCGCCTGGGAGGCGATGCCGATCCTGCCGCCGTTGAGGGTTTCCATGGCAAAGGTGAATCCAAACCCCTCCTCGCCGATGCGGTTTTCGGCGGGGACTTGGACGTCTGTGAAGATCAGGGAATGCGTGTCAGAACCCCGGATGCCGAGCTTGTCTTCCTTTTTTCCGACTACAAAGCCTTTCCATCCTTTTTCAACCAGAAAGACAGAGATGCCTTTATGTGCTTTTTCGGGATCTGTCTGGGCAAAAACCAGGTAGATGGAGGCGGAGGAGCCATTGGTGATCCAATTCTTGACGCCGTTGATCAGGTAGTGGTCCCCGTTTTTTTCGGCGGTGGTGCGCTGCGAGGTGGCGTCAGAGCCAGCCTCAGGTTCCGAGAGGCAAAACGCCCCCAAGACTTCTCCGCTTGCCAAGCGTGTGAGGTATTTCTGCTTTTGCTCCTCCGTGCCGTATTTTTCCAATCCCCAGCAGACCAGGGAGTTGTTGACCGACATGGCGACGGAGGCGGAGGCGTCCACTTTCGAAAGTTCCTCCATGGCGATCGTGTAGGACACCGTATCCATTCCGCCACCATTGTACTTGGGGTCAACCATCATTCCGAGAAAACCCAGTTCCCCCATTTTTTTTACTTGCTCTCTGGGGAAAATGGCTTGCGAGTCGCGCTCGATGACGCCGGGAAGCAGTTCGGATTGGGCAAATTCTCTGGCGGCTTCCTGCACGGCAAGCTGCTCCTCTGATAGTTCAAAATGCATGGGGAATTATATTTTGGGTTTGATTTCTTGCCGAAAATATACCCCAAAAAAAAGAAAAGGGACAGCTGCCTGTCCCTTTTCAATCTAAATTTTGACCTGTATCAATCCCGGTTGCCGAAGAACACCATGATGTAGTAAGCCAGCGTGGCCAGAGAGGCCAGCGCCGCAACCACATAGGTCATTGCAGCCCAGTGCAGGGCGTCTTTGGACATTTCATATTCAGGTTTGGTCACGATGTTGCGATTTTGCACCCAAGCTAAGGCTCTGTTGGATGCGTCAAATTCCACAGGAAGGGTGACCAACGTAAACAGGGTCATCACCCCGTACGCTCCCACGACGATGTATCCCATCATGGGTACCGGCATCCCAAGTGCCAGGCCCCCGAAAAGGGAAGCGATGAGGACGAAGTTGAGGATTTTGCCGGACACGTTTTGGACAGGCACCATGGCGGATCGGAGCTTGAGCCAAGTGTAAGAAGTGGCGTGCTGCACTGCGTGGCCGCATTCGTGTGCTGCGACGGCGGTGGCGGCGGCATTGCGGCCGTAGTATACATCCGGGGACAGGTTGACGGTTCTGTTCATCGGGTTGTAGTGGTCGGTGAGTTGGCCTTCCACGCATACCACTTGTACATCGTGGATATTATGGTCGGCCAGCATCAGTTTGGCGATGTCGGCGCCGGAGAGGTTGGCCTGCAGGGCAGTCTGGGAGTATTTTCTGAATTTGCTCTTCAGTCTGCTACTGACCGCAAATCCAAGGATTGCAAATACGACAACGATTACGATAATCATTTTTTAAATTGTTTAGCTGGGTGTGAATACGAAGTTAGACCTTGTCAGGTTTATTCCAAGCGGGGATCCTCACCATGACCAGCCAGCTGATCAAGCCTCCCACCAGTACCAAGATCAATTGGGTACCGTGGATGATGGCTGCGAAAATTTTCCCGTCGGACTCTGATATTCCAAACTGTATCAAAATATACGCCACGAGGGCGTGGAAGGTGCCAATGCCGCCCTGCACCGGCGCTACCATGCCAATAGTGCCCATCACCATTACCAGCAAGACCTCTCCGGGTGTCAAGTTGGCAGTGCTCTGGATGGCGAGCGAGACGGTGTACATGGTGAAAAAATAGATTATCCAGATCACGACGGAGCTGAGCCAAAAGCCCATGGGGTTCTTGAGGTTTGAGATGCTTTGGAGGCCGGAGAGGAGCTGGCGACCAAAGCCCTGGGCTTTTTTGATCAGGCCGCTGTTGCGAAACATCCTGCCGAGGAGGTATAGAAACAGGGCGAAAACCGCCGCCCCTCCGAGCAAGAGCGGAAGGTTTGCCGCCAGTTTGGAGCCGAGGCCTTGCAGGTCGACCATTTCTCCGGCCAAGGCCAGAAAAAGCTGGTTTTCCACCAAAAAAGCGAGAAAAATAATGCCTACCAAGAAGAGCAGGTCAATGCTCCGCTCGACGATGACCGTGCCCAGCAAGCGGCCCACCGAGATGCCGTTGGTTCTGGCCAGCACGCCACAGCGGGCGACTTCTCCGGCACGCGGCACGAGGAGATTGGCCACGTAGCCCACCATCACGGCGTGATAGGCTCGTCCAGGGCTGACCTTTTCCCCCTCCTCGAAGTTCATAAGCAACGCCCATCTCCAGCCCCGTAGCCAATAGCCAAAAAGCGAGATGGCAAGGGAAAAGACAATCCAAGTCCACCGGGACGATCGGACTTGGGATATCAAGCTGGCCAGCTCTATGTCTTTATATAAAAACCAAAAAATCCAGATAGCAATAATTAGTGATATTACTATCTGGATGCCTTGTTTAAATTTTATGTTTAACATTAGCTTAGTTTGTTCCTTTCATCAGGAAATATCAAAACAGGTTTGAATTTTTTTGCCTCTTCAAACTCCATCCCTACATAAGCTATTATTATAATAATATCCCCAACGGCAACCTTTCTGGAGGCCGGGCCATTGAGGCAGATCATGCCGCTACCTCGCTCACCCTTAATGACATAGGTTTCCAGTCGTTCTCCGTTGTTGATATTTACGATCTGTACTTTTTCATTTTCGATGAGATTGGCCGCATCCATTAAATCTTCATCTATAGTAATTGACCCTACATAGTGAAGTTCTGCTTGCGTGACTTTTACTCTGTGTATTTTGGATTTTAATAGTTGGATTTGCATGACAAAATTTGTATTTATTCTAGGGGGTATAAAAATGGTGATTGGTACTAAGTTAGAAAACAATCACCAAGTTGTCAATCAGCCTGATGTCTCCTAGGTAGGAGGCAACGCAGATTGAGGTCTTTTGGGTTTTGTCAAACTCCGAATACACTTGGAATGTCTCCGGATCTACCAGCTCGAAGTACTCCAGCTCGGCGCTTGGTTCCTCACGGAATACCTGTGCGACGGCCTGTTGGATATCGTTCCATGAATCTCCCTGTTCCAGTCTGGATTTTGCGTGGATCAAGCTTCGATAGAGGATCAGGGCCTTTTCTTTTTCCTCCGGATTGAGCCGGGCGTTTCTAGAAGACATTGCGAGGCCATTTGGTTCCCTACGGGTTGGGACGATTTCCAGCTTCAAGTCAATGCTCAGGTCGGAGACCAGGCGGCGTACGATGGCTACTTGCTGTAGGTCTTTCTGTCCAAAAAAGGCGACCTGCGGCTTGATGATGTGGAACAGCTTGGAGACTACGACGCCGACACCATTGAAATGGCCGGGGCGAAATTTGCCTTCCAAGACCCGCTCCAAGTCGCCAAAGTCAAATTTGAGCTCCGTCGGCCGGGGATACATCTCGGACACCTCCGGGACAAACACGTAGTCCACTCCCTCCCGATCCAATTTTTCCAAATCGGCATCCAGCGTGCTGGGATACTTGGCGAAGTCCTCAGGGTTGTTGAACTGCGTGGGGTTGACAAAGATGGAGACGACCGTGAGGTCGGCTTGTCGCTTGGACGCTCTGACCAAATCCAGGTGGCCCTCATGAAGGGCTCCCATGGTGGGGACCAGACCGATTTGCTGCTTGTTTTGAAGGTGATTGAGCCAGAGGGGGTTCCACTCGGCTAGGGTACGAATTAGCTTCACGCCAGGGTAGTATTTCGGCTAAATTGGGGCAAAAGTAGATTAATATCCAGAATTACAATGCTTTTAGGCTTTTTTTATTTATCTTTGTGCCCGTTGTTTATCACGTTCATTAAAATCCCTATAGCATGTCCAAACTGCGTATCCTCTACGTTGCAAGTGAAATCAACCCTTTTCTACAAACATCCGAAGTAGCCAATTTCCTAAGATCCCTGCCTCAAGCTATGCAAGAGCGTGGCATGGAGATCCGTATTTTGGTGCCGAGATTTGGGCTGATCAATGAGCGGAAAAACAGACTCCACGAGGTAGTCCGTCTTTCCGGGATCAATATCGCGGTAGGGGACGAGGAGAAGCCCCTGATCATCAAGGTGGCCTCTATCCCCAACGCCAAGCTGCAGGTTTATTTCATTGACAACGAGGACTATTTCCAGCGAAAGCACGTCTTCCATGACAAGCAGCAGAAGTTTTACGAAGACAATGACGAGCGCGCGATTTTCTTTTGCAAAGGCGTGATCGAGACCGTGAAGAAGCTCGGCTGGGCTCCGGATATCGTACATTGCAACGACTGGATGACCTCACTCATCCCAATGTACCTCAAGACTACCTACAAAAACGAGCCGCTTTTTAAAGACACGAAAACCGTATTTGCGATCTATAACAATGGATTTTCGCATACCTTTGGCGACGATTTGTTAAACAAGGTTAAGATGGTGGATATCGATGACACTATTTTAGCACCTTTGAAGACCAAAGACTTCACCGGTTTTATCAAGATGGGTATGGAATACGCCGACCTCGTGGTAAAAGGCTCGGCAGTCTCCCCAGAATTAAACCAACTCATCGAGGATTTCTCAAAAGACAAAAAGTTTGAAATCAGTATTCAAGAAGAACAGCAAGCTCATGACGAGCTTTTTGGAATATACAACAGCCTCGCGGGCTAAATTGGCCGGATTGGCCGCCCTTTCAATCCTTTTCCTTAGTTCTTGCAGTGACCCCGCTACCGTCGGGATCGAATTGGCCCCCGGCAACAACCAGATCGGGGTGTTTTACCAGGAGTTGACCCTCGATGCCCAAGTGGTGTTGCTCGATTCCTTCAATACCGTCAATTCCGGTGTGTTGGTGGTGGGCAACGAGGCGGATGCTTTCTTTGGCAAAACGCAGGCGACGGGCTATTCCCGTCTCTTCATCGATGCTACCGATACCAGACCAGATGGCGCCGCGGTGTTGGATTCCATGTTTTTCAACGTGGATGTGGTCAGCGTAAACGGCTCGAATTTGGATTCTCCCAAGAGGTACTCGGTTCACCAGTTGACCGAGCCTATCCTGGATACCCTGTACTACAACTTTGACAAGCTTTCCTATCAGGCTGATCCCTTTGCTTCCATCGACATCACTTTTGGCGACGTCAAGGACACGGTCATGCAGCTTACGGTAAACGAGGCTTTCCAACAGGAGCTTTTCGGCAAGATTCAGGAAGGAAGCGAGTTTTCCAATCTGATCAATTTCCGAAAATACATACAGGGAGTAGCCTTGCGGGCCCGAGAGGGGGACAATACCACCATCGGCGTGGCCTTGGGTGCAAACACGGGAATCGCAGTGTACTACCACAATACCGGAGATACGATCCCGCTTCTCTATGAGATCAACACCTCTTCATCAAGAAACTTCAACGGAATCGAGGCCGATCGCAGCGGTACGCCGACCGAATCCGTCACCGAATATGGCAAATCCTACGATGTGGGGCCGCAGGTGGGGATGAAGTCCACCGTGGCGATGGCTATGCGCATCGATACCAGCCCCTTGGATGCGTTTCTGGATACCCTTTCCGGAGTGACTTTCAACCAGGTAAGTTTCTCCATGGGTGAGATCGAAAGCCAGGATGAAGACAACAACCCCATCACTGGAATGGTCATGATCTTTGTGGACAACGAAAACGAGCCCATCAAGAGCACCATCAACAACGTCCCGCTGTATGTGCAGGGGGATAATCAGCCGCAGGTCATTTTGGATTCCAACGGGGACAAGGTGCCCAACAATACGTACTCTTCCTCGGCAATCCTTTCATACGACTCAGATGATGAGCTCTACTTGGCAGGGATTACCTCACATATCAACGCGATCTATAGAGGGGACATCCTGCGCCAAAATTGGCTGCTGTATGCTTCAACGCCACAAACGGGTGATGATTTCAAGCGCTCCCTCCGCCAATATAAGGTGGACAAAAACAAAATAAAGATCCAAATCATCTATTCGAAGACCAGGTAGCCCTGTCGGTTTTCTGAAAGTCTCAGCGATCCACTTCCCGTTTTTAGGGAAGTGGATTGTTTTTTTTTAAGGGAAAGGTGTTTCTTTGTAGAAGTTCAAACCAACTTTAATAATTTTTAATTATGTGTGGAATTGTCGCATACGTGGGGCAGCAGGAGGCGCTTCCCATCATTCTCAAAGGGCTTCGGAGGCTAGAGTACCGGGGCTACGACTCGGCTGGAGTGGCTGTCTTGGACAGTCAGGGCCTGAGTATCTATAAGAAGAAAGGGAAAGTCTCTGAGCTGGAGAAACACCTCAGTTCCAATGGAACCATCGAGTCCAGGATCGGTATTGGCCATACGCGCTGGGCTACCCATGGCGAGCCCAATGACGTAAACGCCCACCCGCATTATTCGTCTTCGGAGAAATTTGCAATGATCCACAACGGGATCATCGAAAACTACGAGGTGCTGAAAAAAGACCTGCTCCAGAAGGGCTACAAGTTCCAGAGCGATACCGACACGGAGGTCTTTGTCAAGTTTATCGAGGATATTTTCGTCAACAACAAGTGCACCCTAGAGGAGGCACTTCGTTTGGCTTTGCACAAAGTCGTGGGTGCATACGCCATCGTGCTGATCAACAAAGAGGAGCCTGATACCCTCATCGCAGCGAGAAAAGGCTCTCCACTGGTAATAGGAGTAGGTGAGGACGAATATTTCCTCGCCTCGGACGCCACCCCCATCATCGAGTACACCAACAAGGTCGTGTACCTCGACGACTACGAAATAGCCGTGATCCGCGACGGCAAGCTACAGGTGAAGACCATCGAAAACGTCGAGACGCACCCGTACATCAATCAGCTGGAAATGGAGCTCGAGGCCATAGAGAAAGGCGGCTACGAGCACTTCATGCTCAAAGAGATCTACGAGCAGCCCAAGTCCATCGCCGACTGCCTCAGAGGAAGGCTCGACGCCAAGTCAGGACGCTTGGTGCTGGGCGGTCTGCGTGACTACATGAACAAATTCCAAAATGCGGAGCGGATCATCATCACCGCCTGCGGGACGTCTTGGCATGCCGGTTTGGTCGCGGAGTACCTGTTTGAGGAATTTGCCAGAGTCCCAGTGGAGGTAGAATATGCCTCCGAATTTCGGTATCGCAACCCGGTCATCAACGAGAAGGACTTTGTCATAGCGATCTCCCAGTCAGGTGAGACGGCTGATACCCTTGCGGCCATCGAGCTTGCAAAGTCCAAGGGGGCGACCATCTTCGGCGTCTGCAACGTGGTAGGTTCATCCATCCCCAGGGCAACGCATGCGGGATCCTACACCCACGCCGGCCCGGAAATCGGCGTAGCGTCCACCAAGGCCTTTACCGCCCAGATCTCCGTATTGGCGATGATGGCGCTGAAGCTGGGCTACCAAAGGGGTACGTTGCCGGAGAGCAAGTACGTGCAGCTGCTGCATGAGCTGGCGGCGGTGCCCGCCAAGGTAGAAAAGGCACTCGAAACCAACGAGCTTGTCAAGTACATTTCCTCCGAATACAAGGACGTAAGAAACGCCCTCTATCTCGGCAGGGGCTACAATTTCCCAGTGGCGCTGGAGGGGGCACTGAAGCTGAAGGAGATCTCCTACATCCATGCCGAGGGCTATCCGGCCGCAGAGATGAAGCATGGGCCTATCGCCCTGATCGACGAAGAGATGCCCGTAGTCTTCATCGCGACGCAGGACAGCTCCTACGAGAAGGTCGTGAGCAATATCCAGGAGGTGAAAGCCAGAAAAGGAAAAGTCATTGCCGTGGTGACGGAGGGCGACACCCAAGTGAAGGCCATGGCGGATCACGTGATTGAGATTCCGGCACTACATGAGGCCTTTGTGCCGCTGGTGGCGGTAGTACCGCTACAGCTGCTGTCGTACCATATCGCCGTGATGAGGGGATGTAATGTGGATCAGCCCCGAAATCTCGCAAAATCGGTCACTGTGGAATAAGCAAAAAGAGGCGGTCAGATATGACCGCCTCTTTTTAGTTGCAAGCCCCGGCGGTCCAGGATTTGAGTCCGGCCAGGTCGGCTGCGCAGGCATTGCCGTAGGTTTTGCCATCGCATCCGCAAACAGGCCTGTAGTCCAACGTGCAGGCGCCGTTTCTGACCCTTTCCGGATCGAAGCAGTCTGCCCT
The DNA here is from genome assembly GCF_017254915.1 of Algoriphagus oliviformis. GTDB lineage: Bacteria > Bacteroidota > Bacteroidia > Cytophagales > Cyclobacteriaceae > Algoriphagus > Algoriphagus oliviformis. The sequence goes on from NZ_JAFKCT010000001.1 coordinate 881,411, forward strand.
TGGCACTTCTTCCTCACAGCCGAGTAGGGAAAATGCCAAGAGTGCGAAAAGATAAAAAGCTGTTTTCTTCATGTCTATAGAAACGGCATTCGCCATCAAAACGCTACCGGCTTCCGGTTTTATAGTCTGCGATTCCGCATTGCCTGCCGATAAATTCCCTACTTTTGCGCAGCGAAGGAAAAACCATGCTGGATAAACTACAGGCACTCAAAGATCGATTCGAAGAAGTAGGGCAACTCATCATCTTGCCGGACTCCATGTCCGACATGAGCAAGTACGCCAAGCTCACCAAAGAGTACAAGGACTTGGAGAAAATCGTCTCTGCCTACGACGAATATAGCCTTGTCCTACAGAATATTGACAGTTCCAAAGAAATCCTGGACAAGGAGAAAGATCCCGAGTTCAGGGAGATGGCCAAGCTCGAGCTCGACGATTTGCGAGAGCGAAAGGAAATCCTCGAGGAGGAACTGAAGCAGCTACTCATCCCCAAAGACCCGAACGACTCCAAAGACTGTATCTTGGAAATCCGTGGAGGAGCTGGTGGCGATGAGGCCTCGATTTTTGCAGGCGACCTATTCCGGATGTATGAGCGCTTTTGCGAAATGCAAAATTGGAAGCTCACCGTGCTGGATTTGACTTTTGGGTCGGCAGGTGGCTACAAGGAAATCATCGCGACCGTCTCGGGAGCGGATGTCTACGGCATGCTCAAATACGAGTCCGGAGTCCATCGCGTCCAGCGCGTACCTGCGACAGAGTCCCAAGGCCGTGTCCACACCTCCGCTGCTTCTGTGGCGGTATTACCCGAAATGGACGAAGTTGAGGTGCATTTGGACATGAACGACATCCGGAAAGACACCTACTGCTCCTCCGGTCCGGGCGGGCAGTCGGTCAACACCACCTACTCGGCGGTGCGCCTTACCCACAATCCCACCGGCTTGGTGGTGACCTGTCAGGATGAAAAGTCCCAGATCAAAAACTTCGAGAAAGCCCTGAAGGTACTGCGCTCCCGACTCTACGAGATCGAGCTGGCCAAGCACAACGAAGCCGTTGGCGCTCAGCGTAAATCCATGGTAGGCAGCGGAGACCGATCGGACAAGATCCGTACCTACAACTACCCCCAGTCCCGGGTGACGGACCATCGGATCAACAAAACCGTCTACAATCTCCCCGATGTGATGAACGGATATATAGAGGAATTCATATCCGCGCTGCGTCTGGCCGAAAACCTCGAAAAAATGCAAGCAGGAGGCATTGAGTAAGTGGAACAGGCTTTGCAAGATTGAATTAAGAAGGTATATTGAACAAACAAAAAGCCCAGGAGGAGTAATAACCCACGCATTTTTATGATCATAGCAGGAGAAAGAGAAATCAATCTGGTCACATGGAGTGAGTCCCATTTTCACCAACTCTATCCCCTTGCCAACAACCCAAAGATCGCAATGAACCTGCGGGATAGCTATCCCCAGCCCTATACCATACACGATGCCCGCCACTGGATCGAGCACAACCAAAAATTCAACCCACCGCAAAACTTCGCCATCGAATTTGAGGGGAAGCTGGCGGGCTCCATAGGCTGTGACCGGGGAAAAGACGAGCTCCGCACCAACATGGAATTGGGGTTTTGGGTAGGGGAGCCTTTCTGGGGAAAAGGTGTAGCCACCGAGGCGGTGAAGCTGTACACCAAATACATTTTCGAGAAATTCGACATCCAAAGGCTCTTTGCCCAAGTGTATGACTTCAATGGGGAATCCATGAATGTGCTGGAAAAGGCCGGCTTCATACCCGAGGCTATCCTGAAAAAGGCCTACATCAAGCGGGGCATCATCGGGGATGTTTTCCAATATGTGATGATCAGAGACGAGGAGTAATCTTCGTCTTTTTTGTATGAACCCTTTTGTCGGTTTGCTGACTGCCGGGTTTTGGGGGGCAGATGGTTTCTGCTTTTTCCGCACTCATCGCACGAGCAGCTTTTTGGTGACTAGCCCGTCTTTCCCTTTGAGCTGCAGGAGGAGAAGTCCTTTGGGCAAGCTCTCCAAATACACTTCCCGCTGTCCCGACGATATCCTGAGCTCAAGAAGGGGCTGGCCGAGAGAATTGGTGACGGTCAGGCTAGACCAGGAGTCGAGGCTGTCGGAGGTAAGGGTGACGGTTCCTTGGCTGGGGTTGGGGTAGAGTTTAAGGTCTGTATCGGCTGTTGGCTCCAGCGCGGTGATCAGGTTCACATTGACGGATAGAATCCTTTTGGTGCTGTATCCGCAGGCATTTTGTGCTTCGACGGCCAGCTCAAAGTCGCCTTCTTTTTCCCACACCACCGTCACGCTGGCGCTGCCCTGCCCGGAAAGGATCTTTCCCCCGCCTCCGCTGACACTCCATCGATAGTTGAGACCAGGAATGGGGTCTATGCTATAGATCTCCGCCACTAGACTGGTCATCGTCGCCCCCGCGATACTGGATGGAGACGAGGGAGTGGAGGCAACGCTGATGGTTTTTTGGAGGGAAGGAGATGGCCCGCAGTAGTTTTCCTGGATGACGCTGATGCGCTGCTCCCCTTGCTGGGCCCAGACGACTTCGACTTGATGGGAGCCTTGTCCGCTTTTGATTTCCCCTCCGGTCACTGCCCAAGTGTAGCTTATTCCGTTTTGGCTGGGGAGGGAGTAGGAGTAGCTCGCTCCGCTGCACACGGCACCCTCACCGGCGATAGCCTGGGTGCTGGGAGGGCTGGCGGCTACCGATACTTCGAGCGCGGAGGTCTCCCCGCTTCCGCAGAAGTTGGTTCTGCTGACCAGAACTGCATTTCGGCCTGTCTCGGTCCACCTTACTTCGATTTGCGGAGTACCCTGCCCGGAGAGGATCTCTCCTCCGTCCACACGCCACAGGATTTCGGACCCCAGCTGGGGCGCGGCCGAGATCGAGTAGCTGGCAGTGCCGAGGCAAGCCTGGAAGCCTCCGGAGATTTCGCCTACGTTACCCGTAGGAGGGACGCAGCTAAAGGAAAGGACGGTGCCATCATCACCGGCAAAGTAGGCCCGAAGGTCTGTCCCGGCGCTGACGGCGTTGAGGTCTCTGAGGGTGCCGGTGGCAAATTCTCTCCAAGTCTCTCCCCCGTCAGAGGTGACGAGGGCCAGTCCCTCCTCACCGGAGATAAAACCGTATTCCATCCCAAAGAAGTCTATGGATTTGAGGTTTTTGGTCGTGCCGGATGCGATTATTTTCCAGGTACTGGCCTTGTCTTCTGTTTTGAGGATAATGCCTCCGTCCCCGACCACCACGGCGCGGGTGGTGTCAATCTTTGCCAGGGCGTTCAGGTTTTGCTCGGTGACCTTGGGCACCGTCTCCCAAATAGACCCTCCGAAAGTCCTGCTGATCTGCCCTTTTTCTCCAATCGCCACCCCGTAGCCAAAGTCGAAAAAGATCAGCCCATTGAGGTTTTCCAAAGTATTGGATGAGACGGTCTGATCCCAGGTCACTCCCGAATCGAATGACCTGGAAATGTATCCTTGCGATCCGCTAAGGTAAATGACGGAGGGGGCAAAGAGATAGAAGCCCGTGATGGTGCGGTCTGCGGCGGTGAAGACGGGAACCCAGCTGCTTCCCGAATTGGAGCTGCGGTAGATCTTGCCTTGGTCAGATCCGGAATACCCGAAAGCCGTATTCCAAAAAGCAAGGCTTTTGATGGTGACAGGCTCCGGCAGGGGGCGGCTTACAAGGGAGGTGGCGCCATTGGTGGTGACAAAGAATGCACCGTCTTGCCCAGCAATGAATCCCGTGTTTTGGTCTTTGAAGTCTGCTGCGGTAAAATCATTCCTGATGCCCGCGAATTTTTGGCTCCAGCTGGCGCCGGAGTTGGAGGAGTTGATCAGGTAGCCGTCCTGACCGACAGTGGTGGCCAGGTTACTGGTGGGCTTGAAGGCAATGGAATGAAGGTTTCTGACATTCCCCGTTCCGAGGCTGGGCTTGGCAAAGGTAGTTCCCGAGTTGGCTGTCCGCACGACCGTGGCCATGTCGCCGACGGCAACCACGATCCGCGCATCCAAGGGGCTGATGGCCACCTCCCGGAGTGTGCTGCTGGTACCGGGGCTGAGCGCGTTCCAGGAGGCTCCTCCATCGATGGTTTTCAGAAAGGTGCCGTTTTCTCCTACCGCGTAGCCTATCAGTTCACTGGAGAAGGCGACCCCATAGAGGTCGGCGCTGGATGGAGCGCTGCCAAGCGTCCAAGTATTTCCCTTGTCTTGGGATTTTAGGATTTTCCCGTCCGAGGCGACGATGAAGCCCGTGCTTTCACCCACAAAATACACGTCATAGAGGTCTAGCGCCGTACCGCTGACTAGTTTCTTCCATGTTTCTCCTCCATCCAGGGACTGGATGAGCTCCCCCTTTTCTCCCGCGGCGACTATCGGGCCGCCGGGGATTTGCGCTAAGGCAAAAAGATCATTGACGGTTCCGGCTTCCTTTTGCTGCCAAGTCTTACCCGCATCCGTACTGAGGAAAATCGCCCCGCCCTCGCCCACGGCGAGACCTCTGCTGGAATCCAGAAAAAGCACATCGTAAAACCGCAGGTCAAAGCGCTGAAGCACCTCTTCCCAGGTGGTGCCACCGTCCTCGGTTCGGATGATCAGCTTTTCTCCCACTGCCACTCCCTGCTGGGCGCTGCTCCAGTGTGAAGAATGAAGGTCGAGCCCCCAGCCCTGCATTCGGGTCATGGTCTGGCTGCTTGCCTCCAATGCAACCAGGGTAAGGAAGAGGAAAATGGGTAGGAGTCTTCTCATGCTCGATGAAAACAAAGTCAGGTGAATCTTTGGCTTGTGATATCAAGCAGGGATCCCGATAAAACTAGATACAGCGTTAAGATAAACAAATGCTTTTACCCGAAATCTTAATCAGGCTGGTAAATTTATGGTTTAATGACTTTGCCATGAAAAATACGACCCTTTCTATCGCGCTCTTGACCCTGCTGGCCTGTGGCCCTCGGGAGAGAGTATCCAAGGAGACTCTTGACCAGGTGAACGAATCCATGGAGATCAAGCGGCTGACCGAAGCGGAAATCCTCGAAGAAGCCATGGTCTGGGGGGACTCGCTGACGGCCGAGGCGCAAAGCCAGCTACTGGCTAGTCTCCAGCAGGCCATAGCCGAAGGGGGGACGGTCGGAGCCTTGGAGTTTTGCAATGTTCAGGCTTTGCCCTTGCTCGCGGCGGTGGGGGAAGCGCACCAGGTAGGCATCCGCCGGGTGTCCAATCGCAGCCGCAATCCCCTGGATCGACCTGACGACGACGAGGCTCCCCTACTGGAGGCCTACGAATACAATGCGGAGACCGGCGGCAAGAGTGATCCCAATATCCAAAAGCTGGAAAACGGGACGGTATTTCTGTACACCAAACCCATCGTCATCCCCGGTAATTTCTGCCTCAGCTGCCATGGGGAGCCGGGCACCGAAATCGATGCGCCTACCCTCGAGAAACTGGCCGAGCTCTACCCGGAGGATAAGGCCAAAAACCACAAGGTCGGAGACCTGAGGGGAATGTGGTCGCTGAGGATTCCTAAAAAAGAAGTCGTAAAAAGGCTTTAGATCGGACAAATCGGGCTGGAATGTGAAAATTCCGGTTTTTGCTGGTACCTAACGAAGGGAATTTGGCTTCAAATGGCTTTTGCCCAATGTAGGATTTGACCTAGAGAGGATGGTTTTTTTTTGAACTTCCTCAATTATTGACAGGGAATACGAAGCCCGTTTGTACAAACAGCATAAAACAGTCGGTTTTTGGCGACAAACAGTTAGAGAATAAGGCAAAAAATGGGGGACATTGTGGTTTAATTTTCATTAACCCAAAAACTGCCTATGAAAATCTCTACTCATGCCAGGCTATTTTGCCTGTCATTCATGATGTGCCTTCTATTTTTGGGCACTGCACAGGCCCAGACCCGGGAGGTGTCTGGAGTTGTTATATCCGGCGAGGATAATTTGCCACTTCCGGGAGTTTCCATTCTCCTCAAGGGCTCCACTTCAGGTACGGTCACCGACGTGGATGGTAAATTCCGAATCGGTGTAGAATCCGACCAGTCCGTACTGGTATTCTCCTTTATCGGCTTTACTACCCAAGAGGTGGTCGTCGGCGCACAGAGCGTGCTCGACGTCAGACTCGCCCCTGATACCAAGTCTCTCGAGGAAGTGATCGTGGTGGGTTATGGCGAGCAGAAAAAGGAAACCATCACTGGTTCCGTAGCCACCGTCAAAGGTGGTGAGCTGGCCAAGTCTCCCTCCGTCAACCTGTCCAACTCCATCGCTGGCCGTATGCCAGGTGTGGTAGCGGTCAACAGAAGCGGCGAGCCTGGCTATGACGGATCTTCTATCCGTATCCGTGGATCCAATACCTTGGGTAACAACGATGCACTCATCGTAATCGACGGTATCCCTGCCCGTTCGGGTGGTATCGATCGACTCAACCCCAACGACATCGAGAGCATCTCCGTACTGAAAGATGCCTCTGCGGCTATCTACGGTTCCCGTGCTGCAAACGGGGTAATCCTGGTGACCACCAAGCGTGGTAAAAGCGGCGTGCCCGAGCTGACTTTCCAAGTCAATCAAGGCTGGGCCCAGCCTACGGTCATCCCTGATTTGGCCAACGCACAGCAGTATGCGACCATGCTCAATGACCTGGATATCTATGCACTTCCGGTCAGCGAGTGGGATGCTGCCAACCAAGCCTACAAATCTACCGGCGAATACACCCGTCCCAATGGACAAGTCCGTACTGCGCCCTACTCCCCCGACGAGCTGGAGCTGTACCGCAACGGATCGGATCCTTGGAACTATCCGAATACCGACTGGTACGATGCCACGCTGAAAAACTGGTCTCCACAGACCCGAATCAATGCCCAGCTACAGGGCGGTACCGAAAACGTCAAGTACATGACTTCCATCGGCTTCCAGGATCAGGATGCATACTACAAAAACTCCGCAACCGGATTTAAGCAGTATGACATCCGTCTGAACTTGGATGCCAACATCAACAAGTACATCAAGGTAGGCGTGGGTATCCTCGGCCGTGAGGAGCGCAGATTCTACCCTACCCGCGGTGCAGGGGCCATCTTCCGTATGCAGATGCGTGGAAAGCCAAACCAGCCAGCCTACTGGCCAAACGGACTTCCGGGACCTGACATCGAAAACGGGGAAAACCCTGTCGTGATCACGACCAACGCTACTGGCTACGACCGCGATACCCGCGACTACTTCCAGACCAACGGTACCTTGGAGATCAAAATCCCAGGTGTAGAAGGCCTGAAAGTGACCGGTACTGCCGCAGTGGATAAGACCATGCAGTTCAACAAAAGATGGGAAACCCCCTGGACTTTGTACCAAATGGGTACTGGCTTCGAGGATGACGGTGTGACACCTAAACTCGTTCCTTCTCGTCGAGGTCCTGCGGATCCACGTCTTTCAGAGGCAAATGCCAACAAGCTGAACATCCTGGTGGGTGCAGTGGCATCCTATGACAAAGTGATCGGCGAAGACCACACCATCAACATCCTGGCGGGCTTCAACAAGGAGACCGAGCAAGGCAACAACTTCAATGCGTTTAGAAGATACTTTCTCTCTACCGCCATTGACCAGATGTTTGCCGGGGGTGACTTGGAGAAAAACAACGGGGGTGGAGCTTACGAGCGTGCCCGTCTGAACTATTTCGGCCGTGCTTCCTACAACTACAAGGAAAAGTATCTGGCCGAGTTCCTCTGGAGATATGACGGTTCGTACATCTTCCCTGAGGATACCCGATGGGGCTTCTTCCCGGGCATCATGCTGGGATGGGTCGTGTCTGACGAAAATTTCTGGCAAAACTCCCTGGGCAAAACCTTTGATTTCTTCAAAGTGAGAGGTTCTTGGGGCCAGCTGGGTAACGACCAGATCTATTTCGGCGGTGTCCTACAGGAATACCAGTTCCTTTCCACCTACGGATTCAGCTCTTACATCATCAATGGCCAAGAGGTGAAAACCCTGTACGAAACCCGTGTGCCAAACACCCGCATTACTTGGGAGGTGGCCAACAATTCCAACTTGGGTTTCGAAGGACAGTTCCTTCAGGGCAAGGTTTTCTTCGAGTTTGACCTGTTCTACAACAAGCGGACAAACATCCTTTGGCAGAAAAACGCATCAGTGCCGCAGACTACAGGTTTGATCCTTCCAGCCGAAAACATCGGGGAAGTGGAAAACAAAGGCTTCGACTTGAATGTAGGCTACCGAGGTAACATCGGGGATGTGACTTTCTCCGCTTCCGTCAACGGGGGCTATGCCAAAAACTCCATCCTTTTCTGGGATGAGGCGCCAGGAGCACCCGAGTGGCAGATGTCCACCGGCAGACCGATGAACACGTTCTTGGTGTACCAATACGACGGCGTATTTGCGACCCAGGAAGATATCGACTCCGAGACGCTGGACTACTCCGCGATCACCAACAACCTGCGTCCTGGTGACATGAAGTACCAAGACTACAACGGTGACGGCAAGATCACTCCGGAAGACCGAGTGAGAATGGACAACAACAACATTCCGTTGTTCCAAGGTGGTATCAACCTCAATATGGCTTGGAAAAACTTTGACTTGGCGGTGTTGTTCCAAGGAGCTGCCGGTGCAAGACAGTATGTAAGTGCGGGCGAATCCGGAAACATCGGTAACTATCTCCTGGATATCTACGAGAACCGATGGACCATCGACAATCCGAGCAGCGTACACCCAAGAATTGCCAACAGAAGCGACCAGTACTACTCCAACGGCAACACGTACTGGTTTAGAAAGTCCGACTATATCCGCTTGAAAAACTTCGAACTGGGTTACAACTTCCCTGCGCACCTGACCGAAAAGGTGGGCGTGAGAAACCTGAGACTGTATTTCAACGGGATCAACCTCTTCACTTGGGATAAGCTGAAGGTGTATGATCCGGAATCCGACAACTCTACCGGCCAGTACTATCCTCAGGCTAGAATCATCAGCACAGGACTTAACGTCACTTTCTAAAACTTGTGAAACATGAAAAGAATCAATAAATATTTTGCTATTCTGTTCGCTGCATGCTTCACGTTTACCGCATGTAACGACGACTTTCTGAACACCAAGCCTCTGGGCGAGGTGGATGAAAGCAGTGTCTGGACAGACATCGCCTTGGCAGAGGCATTTGTAGTAGGAATCTACCAAGGACTCGGAAACGGGGGATTTGACGAGCAGATGCTCGCTTCCCTGACCGATGAGTCCATGTTTACCCACCCGGGTAGAGGGATTACCACCATCACCGAGGCCCGCTCTAACCCGGCCGACATCGGCTGGGTCAATGGCACACTCGCTTGGAGTTCCATGTATTCCCGCATCCGTGCGACCAACATCGCCATTGAGAAGCTGACCGACGAGAAGTTTCCCCACACCGGTGCCAGCACTGATCGCCTGATCGGCGAGGCTAAGTTTATGAGAGCCTATTACTACCACCAAGTACTGCGGTACTATGGCGGTTTCCCGATCATCGACTATGCCTACACCTTGGATGCGGAGACCTTCTTGGCTCCGAGAAATACCTTCGAGGAGTGCGTGAACTTCATCGTGAAGGATCTGGATGAAGCGGCTACCCTGCTCACAGGTCAGTCTGCGATCCGTGGACGTGCGACAAAGACGTCTGCCCTGGCCCTAAAGTCCAGAGTGCTGCTCTACGCGGCTAGTGACCTCCACGACGGTCCTACTGCAAAAGCCAAATCTGCTGATCTGGCTGCCTATGGCAACTTGGATCTTTTGGCCTACCCATCAGGCAACAGAACCGAAAGATGGCAGAAGGCCCAGGCTGCTGCCAAAGCGGTACTGGACGCCCACACCGGAAACCAAATGGGGCTGACCGCTCCCGTTGATCATGCCACAGGTGTCCAAAACTACATCAACAACTCCATGGCCCGAAACGGCGGAGAAGCTGAGATTCTTTTGGGCAGATATTTCATCAACCTGAAGCAGGAAAACGGTGGTCGCCAAGGCCTCTTCAACGGTCCAAACGGATACAACAACTGGGCTGGAAACACTCCGGTACAGTCTCTGATCGATGACTATGAGATGATGGACGGTACCAAGTTTTCTTGGAGCAATCCGGCGCATTCCTCGGCTCCTTATGTCAATAGAGAAGCCCGATTCTACGCTTCCGTCCTCTATGACGGAGCGCAGTGGAAGCCGAGATCCAGCGCCAACCAGCCAAGAGATCCACTGGGCCAGATCCAGACCGGAACCTATGAGATCACCGGTGGTACCGGTACCCACTTCGGATTGGATACCCGAAACAGCCCGATCGAAGACTGGAACGGTTCCTACACCGGATACTATTTCCGCAAGTTTATCGATGCCAACCCGGCCATCGTGGATCAGAACACCTGGCAGCAAGTGCCTTGGCCTGTCCTGAGATACACCGAGGCAGTGCTGAACTATGTGGAAGCATCCATCGAGTTGGGTCAGGAAGCCGAGGCAAAAGCTTGGCTCAACCAGATCAGATATCGTGTGGGCTTGCCTGCCATCACCGAGACTGGCGATGCACTGAAGCAGCGGTATAGAAATGAGCGAAGAATCGAGATGGCCTACGAAGAGCAGCGCTACCATGACGTGCGCCGATGGATGATTGCCCCGGTGGCATTCAACAGACAGGCAAACGGAATCAGCATCACTGGTACCTTCAAGCCGGGTAAGTCGCTGAGCGTGTACCGCTATGATCCTACGATCTACAATTACGTCTACAAAGTGATCGATATGGATCCGGGTAAGGAAAACCGCAAGTGGCTGGACAAAATGTACTATCTGCCTATCCACCGCGACGAAATGAACCGAAATTCAGAACTGGTTCAGAATCCTGGGTATACCCAATAAAATCCTGATTAACTTGTCTGAGCTATCCCCTCTGGGGGTAGCTCAGATTTTATTTATATGAGACGATTCCGATTACCCATTAGCCTAGTTAGCGTTTGCTGGCTTTTTTTTTCATGCGACCGAGCCGCCCAAGAACAGTCCGCTGAAGCCACCCCGGCTGCAGACCCGATCTTTAGGCTGGTCTCCCCAGACTCCAGTGGAGTGACTTTTTTGAATCCCATAGAGGAAAATCTAAACCTGAACGTCCTGATGTATGAATACCTCTACAATGGTGGAGGGGTAGCCCTTGGCGATCTCAACCAAGACGGGCTGGACGACATCTACTTTTCGGCCAACGTAGGCCAAAACCAACTTTACCTCAACGAGGGCAACCTCAAATTCAAAGACATTACCCAAGCCTCTGGGGCCACTGGCCGTCCTGGGCCTTGGAAAACCGGCGTCGTCCTCGTCGATATCAACGGCGACGGCAAGCTGGACATCTACCTCTGCCACTCGGGTGCCCTGATGCTGGAGAAGCGGAAAAACGAGCTTTTCGTCAATCAGGGAAACAATGCGGACGGCATCCCGCAGTTCACGGAAATGGCGGAGGAATACGGCATCGCCTCGGAATCGACCACTACTTCCGCGGCTTTTTTTGACTTTGACCTCGACGGGGACTTGGATCTTTTTCTCCTCAACCACAACACCAAGTCCATCCAAAACCACGATCCTGCGGTGACCCGGGCGCTGATGAAGGACAAGCACGAGGCGGGTTCCCAGCTTTTTGAAAACCAAAACGGCAAGTTTGTCGAAGTCACCGAGAAGGCGGGCATCTCCAGCTCCAGCCTTTCCTATGGCTTGGGCGTATCGGTGGCGGATATCAACGGGGACGGCTGGCCGGACATCTACGTCGGCAACGACTACTCCATGCCAGACTACCTGTACATCAACCAGAAAAACGGCAAGTTCAAAGACGAAATCCAATCCATGCTGGATCACGTCTCCCACTTTTCCATGGGCAATGACATCGCCGACATCAACAACGACGGCCTGCTGGACATCCTCACGCTGGACATGCTGCCGGAGGATAACCTGAGACAGAAGCTCCTGCTCTCACCGGACAATTTTGAGCTCTTCCAGCTGAATCTCGATCGGGGATTCTACTACCAATACATGCGAAATATGCTCCATGTGAATGCCGGAGACGGGCGATTTCAGGAGCTGGGGCAAATCTCGGGCATCTCCAACACCGACTGGAGCTGGGCCGCGCTCTTCTCGGACTTGGATCTCGATGGCTGGAAAGACCTCTTCGTCACCAACGGCTACCTGCGCGACTACAACAACCAGGACTTTCTGAAGTATATGGACAACTACGTCCGTACCGCCGGAGGTCAACTGAAGCGCGAGGACCTGCTCAACCTGGTGAAGTCCATGAGTTCGTCCAACCTGCGAAACTATACCTACCGCAATCGCGGCGATTTGACTTTTGAAAATATCGGCACCAGCTGGGGTATCGCAGAAAACGGCAACTCCAACGGCGCGGCCTACTCCGACCTCGACAACGACGGTGACCTCGATCTGGTGATCAACAACATCAACGCGCCGGCATTTATCTATGAAAATCTCGCGGTGCAAAAAGCAAAAGGCAATTTCCTGAAAGTCGAGCTGAAGGGCGAGGGGCAAAATACCCTGGGCCAAGGTGCGCTGGTGAAGGTCTATTCCGGAGGGAAAATGCAGGTGCAGGAGCAAAATCTTTACCGTGGATTTCAGTCCTCGGTATCTCCGGTCTTGGTTTTTGGCTTGGGAGAAAGCTCCAAAGCCGACTCGGTGCAGGTAAACTGGCCGGGAGGAAAAGTGTCCAAATTGACCGAGTTGGCGGCAAACCAATCCCATGCAGTCTCGCAAGCGGAAGCTGGAAAGCTGCCTACTCCAAAGTCTGGGAAAGCGCCCGTTTTGCTGAGTCAGGCTGGAAAGCTGCCTTTGCCAAAAGGCCAGGAGGTAAACGACTTCAAGCGCCAACCCCTGCTGAACTTTGAGATTTCCGGCAACGGCAAAGCCATGGTCGTAGAAGACTTCAACGGGGATGGAAAGGCTGATCTTTTTGTAGGTGGAAATGCCGGAGCGAGTGGCCGGGTCTATTTTGCGCAGCCCAACGGGCAGTTTGGAAAGCCAGACTCTACCGCCTTTGCGTCCGCGGCAGCGAGCGCGGATACCGATGCCTTAGCCTTGGACGCCAATGGAGATGGCTTCGCCGACCTGTTGGTCGCCAGTGGAGGCATGTACCAGTTTAATCCGGGCGATTCGGGACTATTTCCAAGACTTTACCTCAATGATGGCAAGGGCAAGTTTACGCTCTCTCCCGATGCCTTACCTAAGGAGGGTTTTGCCATCGGCTCCCTGCTTTCGCTGGATTTCAATGGCGATGGCTACGCAGATGTTTTCGCCGGTGGGCGTATCGTCCCAGGCCAATATCCGACCTCGCCGGGATCTCGGATCTGGATCGGTGATGGCAAAGGAAACTTCACCGATCAGACGGATGCAATAGCTCCGGCTTTCAAGAGTCTGGGTATGGTGACCGATTCCGGCTTGGCAGACCTGAACGGCGACGGCCAGGCGGAACTCATCGTCGTGGGTGATGCCATGCCGATCACGGTTTTCGGCAAATCTGGCAATACTTGGCAGGAGGTGACTTCCACCCACTTTGACAAATCCCAAGTCGGATTTTGGTCGGATATGCTGATCAGCGACTGGGATGGAGACGGCAAGCCGGAGCTTTTTGTCGGAAACCACGGGCGCAATTCCCAGCTTTATGCCAGCGACAGCGAGCCTCTGGAGCTGCTCTACAAGGATTTTGACTCCAACGGTTCTACCGATGCGATTTTGGGCTATTACATACAGGGAGAAAAATATCCTTCCTCCAGCCGCGACGAGATATTGGGCCAGGTGCTTTTTCTCAAGAAAAGATACCTGGATTTCAAGAGTTTTTCCGAAGTGAAAATGGACGAACTCTTCACTCCCGAAGAGCGAAAAGACTCCAAGACCATCCAGATAAATACCTTGGAGACAAGCTATTTTGCCCTCGGTCCGGACGGCAAGTTCCAGAGAAAATCGCTTCCGATCCAGGCGCAGGTTGCCCCTGTCTTCGCGGCGGCATCTGCGGATGTGGATGGAGACGGGAATCTGGACCTGGTCTTTGGCGGGAACCTCTTCGATACCAAGCTGAAGTTTGGCCGCTACGATGCCAGCCACGGTTCGGTGTTTTTGGGAGACGGCAAGGGAGGATTTCAGGCGCTGACTTCCGCGGTTTCCGGCATTTCGCTGCGAGGGGAAGTCCGGAAGGTGGAAGCGCTGGGAAATAGCCTTCTTTTTTACACCAAAGACGATGGAATCCAGCTTTATACCTACCATTTATCAAAAGATGAAAGTCAATAGTAAACCGTTATCGTAATTTAAAATTTCCAATTACCCAGAATAAGATGAAAAAGTACCTAGCGGTATCCGGCCTGATCCTCATGAGCTTTCAGCTGAACGAAAGCGATGTCTTTGAGGCCTATACCCAAAAAATCCCCGGCACGGAGGTGACCTTTGACCTGGCGCCGATTCCAGCCGGAACCTTTAAAATGGGTTCGAACGACTCCAAATTTCCCGACCAGGGGCCCGTGCATGAAGTGAAGATCGATGCCTTTTGGATGGGCACCCACGAGGTGACTTGGGATGCTTTTGAGCTTTTCCTCGACAAGCAATACGAGCAGTCGGTCACCGAAGGTGGCGTGCCAGAGCGCGTGGATGGCTTGACCCGTCCCAGCCTGCCCTACCTGGATATGACTTTTGGGATGGGAAAAGAAGGCCGGCCCGCCGTGGGGATGACCCAGTACGGAGCCTTGCAGTTTTGCCACTGGCTGTATCTTAAAACCGGCATTTTCTACCGCATTCCTACCGAAGCCGAATGGGAATACGCCGCTCGCGCGGGATCTGGCGACCGCTTTTTCTTCGGAAACGAAGAGGCCCAGCTGGCCGACTATGCCTGGACTGCCGCCAACAGTGAGGGAGGAACCCACCCGGTGGGCAAAAAGAAAGCGAATCCCTGGGGGCTGTACGATATCTATGGAAATGTGCAGGAGTGGACGATAGACCTCTATGAGGCCGATTTCTACAAGCGCTCGGGCAAGGAAAACCCGGTCAATCCGGCGGAAAAGCTGTATCCCCACGTGGTGCGTGGAGGAAGCTTCAAGACTCCTGCGGACCAAATCGGCTCTGCCGTGCGCAGTGTCTCCGACCCCGCCTGGAAGCGCATCGATCCCCAGATCCCAAAGAGCCAGTGGTGGTTTCCCGAGGCGCCCTTTATCGGGCTGAGACTGGTGAGACCGCTGAATCCTCCGTCTCCTGAGGAGATCAAAGCCTACTATGAGCAGGCACCCATTGCTGATTATTGAACCTAAATAACCCCATGTCTATGAAAAATCTAAATTCGAGAAGAGACTTTCTCAAGACTTCCGCCCTGGTGACCGGGGGGATGATGGCGCCGTCTTTTTTGGTGCCGGGAGCCTATGCTGCTCCTGCGAATGAACTGAAGCTGGCTGTCATCGGCTGCGGTGGCCGCGGTACCGGTGCGGTATTCCAGGCTTTCGAAACCGGCCATCCCATCAAGCTGGTGGCAATGGCAGACGCCTTCCAAGACCGTCTGGACAATAGCTATAAGGCGATTTTTGACAAGTATGGCAAGGACAAGGTGGACGTCCCTGCGGAGAAGAAGTTTGTCGGCTTTGATGGCTACAAGAAGGCCATCGCCGAGGCGGACGTGGTGATCTTGGCCACACCTCCAGGCTTCCGCCCTTCCCACTTTGAGGAAGCGGTAAACCAAGGCAAGCAGATTTTCATGGAAAAGCCCGTGGCTACCGACGCGGCGGGTATCCGTAAGGTTTTGGCGGCAGCCGAAGTGGCCAAAGCCAAAAAACTCAACGTGGTGGTGGGCCTGCAGCGCCACTACCAAAACAACTACCGCGAGGTGATGAAGCGCATCCACAACGGCGACCTCGGCGAGATCGTCGGTGGCCAGGTGTACTGGAACGACGGCGGCGTCTGGGTACGCGAGCGCAAGCCGGAGCAGACCGAGATGGAGTACCAAATGAGAAACTGGTACTATTTCAACTGGCTCTGCGGCGACCACATCGTGGAGCAGCACGTGCACAACATCGACATTGCCAACTGGGCCAAAAACTCCTATCCTGTCAAAGCCGAAGGTACCGGAGGCAGAATGGTGAGAACTGGCAAGGACAATGGAGAAATCTTTGACCACCACGTGCTGACCTTCACCTACGACGACGGTACCGTGATCCACTCCGAGTGCCGTCACTTCCCCGGAGCCGCTAACCGCGTGGATGAGACTTTCCAAGGAACCAAAGGAAAGGTCTTCCTCAGCGCAGGCAACCATGGCGTGATGACCGACTGGAAGGGAAATCCGATCTACACGCATGATCGCGAAAACCAGCCGAACCCCTACCAAACCGAGCACGATGAGCTTTGGGCGACCCTGTTCAAAGGAGAATACAAATTTGCCGATGCGGAAAATGCGGCCAAGTCCACGATGACCGCCATCATGGGCCGTTATGCGACCTATTCCGGCAAGGTGCTGACTTGGGACGAAGCATTAAACGGAACCGTCGATCTCTTCCCAGAGACCCTGGCTTGGGACGCGATGCCAAAGATCCTCCCTGGTGCCGACGGCTACTATCCTCATGCGATTCCAGGCAAAACCAAAGTCATCTAAACTATGGAAAGAAGAGGTTTTATCAAGCGCATGGGCCTAGGCTCTGCGGTTTTGGGTACGGCGGGAGCGATGAGTTTGCCCGCTTTCGGAGCGGAAAAGACAAGCTCCGCAGCGGCACCCACTTTCAAGATGGATTTTGCCCCGCACTTTGGGATGTTCAAAAATTCCGCCCCGGGGGGCTTTGTCGATGAGCTGAAATTCATGGCTGACCAGGGCTTCCGATCGCTGGAAGACAATGGAATGCTGAAGCGGTCTGTGGCCGACCAGGAGCTGATCGGCAAGACGCTCAGCGATCTGGGCATGCGTATGGGGGTCTTTGTGATCGATGGGGGCGACAACTGGAAAGTGTCCCTGACCACCGGAAAACAGGAGTTTCTTGACGTTTTCCTCAAGACTTGCCGCGAGTCGGTAGAAGTAGCCAAGCGCGTGGGAGCCAAATGGGCGACGGTCGTGCCAGGATATTTCGAAAGAAACCTGCCCATGGGCGTGCAGACGGGCAATGTGATCGAGGCCTTGAAGCGTGGTGCAGAGATCCTCGAGCCAGCTGGTCTGACCATGGTCTTGGAGCCGCTCAGCGACAATCCGGACCTCTTTCTCCGCCATGCCGACCAGACCTACATGATCTGCAAGGCCGTGGGAAGTCCCAGCTGCAAGATCCTCTATGATATCTACCACATGCAGCGCAACGAGGGCAACCTCATCGCTACCATGGAGAAGACCTGGAGCGAGATCGCCTATGTCCAAATCGGAGACAACCCCGGCCGAAAGGAACCCGGAACCGGCGAGATCAACTACAAGAATGTTTTCAAATACATTGCTTCGAAGGGATTCACAGGCGTGATGGGCATGGAGCACGGCAATGCCTTGCCGGGCGTAGAGGGGGAAAAAGCCCTGATCGAAGCGTACAGAAAAGTAGATTTGGAATGAAGAAAGTGATTTTTTTGGCCTGCGGGCTGCTTTGGGCTTGTCTCGCGCAAGCGCAAAATCCCCAGTGGAAAGAGATCAATACACCAGTGAAAGCCTCCATCAGGGGGCTTTCACCCGTTTCGGGCCAGGTCTGTTGGGCCAGCGGCAGCGGGGGGACTTGGCTGAAGACCCTGGACGGAGGCCTGACTTGGGCGCATGGTGTGATTGCGGGTCTAGATACGGTGGATTTCCGCTCCATTCAGGCTTTTGACGCCGAGACGGCCGTAGTCGCTTCTGCCGGGCAGCCTGCTGTGATCTATCTCACGCGAGACGGAGGGAGCTCTTGGGAAAAAGTGCATCATGAAAGTGCCCCGGAGGCATTTTTTGACGGGATAGCCTTCTCAGGAAGGAAGAAGGGCTACGTGATCGGTGATCCGGTGGTAGGAAAGTGGATGATCTTGGAGACCATGGATGGAGGGGCGACTTGGAAGTCCATGGACGCTTTGCCCGATGCAGAGGCAGGGGAAGCGGCCTTTGCGGCCAGCGCGTCTTCGCTCGTAGTGACCAAAGACGGTTTGGTCTTCGGGACGGGAGGCTCGGTATCGAACCTGCATTTTTACGATTTTGCCACCCAGTCATGGAGCAAAAAGAAGACCCCGATGATCCAAGGGCAGCCTTCGGAAGGGATTTTTGCAATCGTCCAGGTAGGGAAAAAGATCGTCGGTGTCGGCGGCGACTATACCAAGCTGGAGCAGCGGGAGAAGCATGCTTTGCTTTACGAAAATGACGCGTTTGGCATTCCGGTGTCGGCTCCTTTCGGCTATCGCTCGGGGATTGCTTTTTGGAAGAAAAAGAAGCTATTAGTCGCCGTAGGCCCATCCGGCTCGGATTGTTCACTGGATGGGGGGGAGAATTGGGCGGCTTTTTCCCCAGTGGGCTATCATGCGGTGAAAGTCTCGGGAGACGGAAAGGCCCTTTGGGCAAGTGGCAGCGGGGGAAGGCTTGGGATTTTAACCTATTGAGGGCAAGGATACATTTTTTGCCTCAAATGCAGGGAATTACCCAGCGGGCTGTCCGAAAAAACCAAGTTTTGGATTGGTCAGCCTTTTTATCCAGTCCGTCCGTAGTATATTTAAGCAGGGAATTCTTCCGAATTCCATTCCTATCCATACGAATCTAGACCCAAGACCCATGTTTGAAATTATCCCCTCCATTTGGATTATTGATGGTAAGTGTGTCCGTCTCAAGAGAGGCGATTTTGCGACCCAGGAGGTGATTTCAACCAATCCGCTGGAAATAGCACAGGCCTTTGAAGGCATCGGTATCCGCAGGCTCCATTTGGTGGATCTGGACGGCGCTAGGAGAGGGGAGCCCAAAAACTACCACATCCTCGAGGCGATTGCAGGCTACACGGAGCTCAAAGTCGATTTTACCGGTGGCGTGTCTACCGACGGAGACGTGATCAAGTGTTTTGAATTTGGGGCGAAGACCGTTACCGTAGCCTCGGCAGCAGCCAACTTTCCGGAGCGTTTTGCCCAGTTTATCCTCTCCTATGGCAGGGAAAAGATCAACCTCGCCGCGGACACCAATCCTGAAGACTACAAGATCAAGATCCGGGGATGGCTGAAGAAGACCGAGACGGATCTCTTTGACCATATCGAGTTTTTCTACGAGCGCGGATTGAAGTACCTCAAGTGCTCTGATGTCACCCGCGATGGGGTGATGGAGGGGCCTAATTTTGAGCTTTACTCCCAGATAATGGAACGATATCCTTCGATCCATCTGGCGGCCTCCGGCGGCGTGCGTGGAGTGGACGACTTCAAGCAGCTGAGGGATTTGGGGCTGAAAGCGGCGGTTTTTGGCCGGGCTTACTACGAAGGGAAGATCAGCCTCAGCGAGTTGGAGAAATTTGTGGCGGAGAACTAAAACAAAAAAGAGGCGTGAAGGCCTCTTTTCTCTTTTATGATAAGGTTGGATTAATCAGCTTTGAACTTGTCCACGATGTAGAGGAAAATGTTGAAGGAAAGCGTGGACGGAGACTCGATCTTCTTTGGATCTTTATCTACTACGACTCCTCCGGCTGGCAAGTCTCTCTTTACGACAGGATTGGTATTGATGGCCTTTACCGTGTTGGCAGTTTTGGAGGCGTTGATGTGGGAAGAAATATTGTCCTGAAGTAGGGAATTGTCCTCCAAAATCACCCGATCATTGCCTTTGGGATTGTTTTCCTCCACCTTTTCGGTCTCTGACTGAGCCGAAGCATCCACTGCAATCAAGGCCAAACCCAATACAGCTGCGCTGAGTAGGACTGGTTTTTTGAAATGAAATCCTGAGAATTTCAACATGGCTTAGTTTCGGATGGCTAGTTATATAACTGGGGTCAGGGCAATAGGTTCCTAAAATTAGAAAAAAAATCCACTATGCAAACGATCGATATTGAAGATTTTACCAAAATAGACCTGAGGATAGGTACAATTATTCAGGCGGAAGTGTTTGAAAAAGCGCGCAAACCGGCATACAAAATTTGGATAGACCTCGGCCCGGACTTGGGTGTGAAAAAGTCTTCCGCCCAGGTGACTTCCTTCTATGATCCGCAGCAGCTGCTCGGGATGCAGGTGCTCTGTGTCTGCAATTTCAAGCCCCGACAGATTGCCGATTTTATGTCGGAAGTCTTGGTAACGGGATTTACCGCAGAGAATGGCGGGATCGTCTTGGCTACCGCCGAGAGGACAGTTCCAAACGGCCAGAAGCTCCACTAAGGCAGGGTGATCTTCAGTCCGCTGTCCTCGATACGGGCAGGATAGACTTCCAAGTCTCCGCAGGAGCCCGCCCGCAGCGCTCCCGTGGCCAGGTCAAAGCGGTACTCGTGCAGGGGACAGATGATCTCTCCCAGGCCATTGATCGTCCCCTGTGTGAGTGCTGCGCCCCGGTGCGGACAGGAAGCCGCAAAGACGAAGATGCGCTTGCCAATTCTCACTCCGCCGAGTAGCTTGTCACCCAGCTGGATTTTCTTGATCACCTTTTCGGGGAAAAAGCCCAAAACCTGTTCTTTGCTGCTGCCAAGGCTGTATTCTTTCATCAAATCACGTTTGAAACGCAAATTAACCAACTAACCCAGAGGCCGTTGTTTTTTTGGGGATTCCTGTCCAAATTCCCAAAAGCTACAATTAACCTGAACGAACCATGAGAAAATACCTGTTTTTACCCCTTCTTTTTTTGGCGAGCTGGGCTGGAGCCCAGAGCCTGGATGGAGCCTGGAAGATGGTCCTCCAAAATGGGAAACCCGTCACCGACCAGGAATATGTCAAGATTTATCAGGACGACTACTTTGCCTTTGGGGTGAAAAATGCCGCTGACAATGCCTTCATCGGTGCAGGGGGAGGCCCGTATGTGTTTGCCGATGGGAAGTATTCGGAGACGCTGGATTTTTTTACCCTCAATCCCCTCCAAGTGGGGACGACCACTCCCTTCAAGGCTGAGCTAAAAGGAAACCGTCTGACGCTCTCCGCAAACACCAACGATGGCATGCTCGTCGAGACTTGGGAGAAAATCTCCGACTCGGAGGATGCCCTCACGGGCAATTGGGTGATCACGGGGCGCAAGCGCGAGGGGGAGATCTCCAGATCCACACCCGGTGCCCGGCGAACCATCAAGATCCTTAGCGGCGGCAGATTCCAATGGGTGGCCTTCAACTCGGAGACCAAGGAATTTTCCGGCACGGGAGGCGGTACCTACACCGCTGTCGATGGGAAGTACACCGAAAACATCACCTTCTTCTCCCGGGACAACAGCCGCGTGGGAGCCAGTCTTGGATTTGGCTTTGAGGTGATCGACGGGGAGTGGCATCACAGCGGCCTGAGCTCTACAGGGAATCCCATCTATGAGATCTGGACGCCCTATGCGATTGGGTATAAGCCTGTAAAATAGGTCGCCAGATGGCCTGTAAAACAAAAGAGGAGCCTCATCAGGCTCCTCTTTTGTTTTATGCCTCTACGAGGTAGAGTTCTTTCAGTTTGTCTATCGCATAGTCTACTTCCTCCAGGGTATTGAACCTGCTGAAGGAGAAGCGAACCGAATCCCGCTCTGGGTTGTGGTTCAGGGCTCTCAAAACGTGAGAGCCGACGGTCGCTCCGGAGCTGCAGGCTGAGCCCCCGGAGGCGGAGATACCTTCGATGTCCAGATTAAAGAGCAGCATGCCGCGGTTGGCTGGGGAAGGAGGGAGGCTTACGTTCAGAACCGTGTAGAGGCTTTTGTCCATCTCCGCGGAAAGTCCGTTGAACTCGACACCGGGTATGTCCTGCACCAGCTTTTCGATAAAGTGTTTTTTGATCTTTTCGACGTGCGCTTGATGACCTGCCATGTCCTCATAGGCCAATTCCAACGCTTTTGCAATCCCGATGATCCCGATGACGTTTTCAGTTCCGCCGCGCATGTTGCGCTCCTGGGCACCGCCATGGATGAAAGGATGGATTTTCTTGTCCTTTCTCACATAAAGGAAGCCCGAGCCCTTCGGTCCGTGAAACTTGTGCCCACCAGCCACGATGGCATCAATGGGGAGGGTTTTCAGGTCATGCACGTAGTGGCCCATGGTCTGCACCGTGTCAGAGTGGAAAAAGGCCTCATAGCTTTTGGCCAGTTCTCCGATCTGGTTGAGGTCATTGAGGTTTCCGATCTCGTTGTTGGCGTGCATAAGAGACACCAGGCTTTTGGGATTAGCCTTGAGCAGATCCTCCACTTGGAAGAGGTCGATTTCGCCTTGCTCGTTTACATCCAGGATGCTGAGTTTCACCTTTCCCTTTTTCTCCAACACTTCCAGGGTATGGAGTACGGCGTGGTGCTCCAGGGGGGACGTGATGGCGTGCTGTATGCCGTGGCTTTCGATGCCGCAAACCAGCGCGGTATTGTCCGCTTCCGTGCCGCCCGAGGTAAAAAAGATCTCCGAGGGGCTTGCATTGAGCAATTCCGCCACTTTTTTTCTAGAGCGTTCGATGGCTGTACGTACCTCACGACCATGGCTATGTACGGAGGAAGGGTTGCCAAAGTGGGTTCTCATATAGGGCAGCATAGCGTCGATCACCCGATCGTCCATCGCTGTAGTGGCGGCATTGTCAAAGTAAACTTTCATCTGGGTGTAGGTTTAATTTTTTCAAAGGCCACAGCTGTCTGCCTCAGGCAGGCGGGATTTCGCATGGCACTTGTTAATCTCTAGTTTGCTGGATGAAATACCTGATTCCATCCGATTTGGGTTTGGGTACTCGTACTGCTGGATCAGATCAGGGAGGCGCTGACCACTTCCTTG
Organism: Algoriphagus oliviformis; assembly: GCF_017254915.1. GTDB lineage: Bacteria > Bacteroidota > Bacteroidia > Cytophagales > Cyclobacteriaceae > Algoriphagus > Algoriphagus oliviformis. The sequence continues at coordinate 904,229 of NZ_JAFKCT010000001.1, forward strand.
ATGTCCTGTATGATTTTCTTTGCCAAATGCTCGGCCGTAGCCTCGGAATCCGACTCGGAATAGATCCGGATGATGGGTTCGGTGTTTGATTTTCTCAGGTGCACCCACTCCTTTTCAAACTCGATCTTCACCCCATCGATGTCGTTGATCGGGTGTTTTTGGTACTTGTTTTTGATTTCCAACAGGATCTTGTCCACGTTGATTTCTGGCGTGAGTTCGATCTTGTTTTTGGAAATGTAGTAGTTGGGATAGCTGGCGCGGAGCTTGGAGATGGACTTGCCATACTTTGCCAAGTGGGTCAGGAAAAGCCCGATGCCCACGAGGGCGTCGCGACCGTTGTGGGAGGCGGGGTAGATGATGCCCCCATTGCCTTCGCCACCGATCACGGCATCCACGGCCTTGATCTGCTGGACTACGTTGACTTCGCCTACCGCTGCTGCGGTGTATTTTCCGCCCCTTTTCTCCGTCACATCGCGTAGTGCGCGGGTAGAGGAAAGGTTGGATACGGTATTGCCAGGGGTATTGGCCAGCACATAGTCTGCCACGGCGACCAAGGTATATTCCTCTCCGAACATGGAGCCGTCTTCATTCACGAAGGCGAGTCGGTCCACGTCTGGATCGACCACGATTCCCAAGTCAAAGCTGCCTTTTTCGAGCTTTTTGGAAATGTCCCGGAGGTTTTCCGGAAGCGGCTCGGGATTGTGGGGGAACAGCCCGTCTGGCGTGCAGTACATCTCCTCGATCTCGGTGACGCCCAGCGCGCGAAGTAGCTTTGGAATGGCAATCCCTCCAGTGGAGTTGACCGCGTCCACCACGACCTTGAAGTTTCGGGCCTTGATGGCTTCCACATCCACTAGGTCCAGGCCGAGCACGTGCTCGATATGGCGGTCAATGTAGTCGTCGATCTGGGTGTACTTGCCCAGTTTTTTTACTTCTGCAAAAGAGAAGGCTTCTTTTTCAGCCTTTTCCAAAATGGCTTTTCCCTCTGCGTCAGAGATGAATTCACCTACCGAGTTGAGCAGCTTTAGGGCATTCCACTGGATGGGGTTGTGGCTGGCGGTGAGGATGATTCCCCCCCCGGCGCCTTCGGCAGGCACGGCCAGCTCCACTGTGGGAGTGGTGCTCAAGCCCAAGTCGATCACGTGTATGCCCAAGCCCTGCAGCGTAGCCGACACCAGGCCTGAGATCATCTTGCCGGACAGGCGGGCGTCTCTCCCGATGACTACTTTGGGGTTGTGGGTGGTCTCGAGGACCCAAGAGCCATAAGCTGCGGTAAATTTCACGATGTCAATAGGAGTAAGACCTTCGCCGGATTTGCCTCCGATGGTCCCTCTTATCCCGGAAATAGATTTGATAAGCGACACGTACAAACTGGTTTAATAAGAGAAAATATAAAAAATTACCCGTAACAGGGGATTACTTGAACTTGGCCATCACCTTGTCCACCTCGTTGTCGGGATTGGCACAGCTGCTGTCTGCATCCACCGTTTTGCCACAGAGGCTGCAGGTCACGCCTTCCTTGTTGAGAAAAGGGCTTTGCGAAGCACAGGTACCTTTGAATTCACCGTTTTTGAGGAAGATGAGACGTACCGACATCAGAGTGAAGAACAATGCCACGAATCCTACGGTAATCAATACAGTTGTCATAACGGATAAATTTGCGCAAATTTAAAGCTTTACTTCGAAAACGTCCACACCTTTAGGTTAGTTTCCCTGCACATGTCTAATTTGAGTACCCGTGCCGATCAGTTGGCTGCTTTTGACCGCTTGTTGACCATCATGGACGAGCTCCGTGCCCAGTGTCCTTGGGACAAAAAACAGACCACGGAGAGCCTCAGACACTTAACGATTGAGGAGACGTTTGAGCTGTCCGATGCCATCCTCGATGGCAATCCAGACGAGGTCAAAAAGGAACTCGGCGATCTCCTGCTCCATATCGTTTTCTACGCCAAGATCGGCTCCGAAGAGGGCACTTTCGACGTGACCACGATGATCAATTCCCTCTGCGAAAAACTCATCCGTCGCCACCCCCACATCTATGGGGACACCGAGGCCAACGATGCCGAGACGGTGAGCCAAAACTGGGAAAAGATCAAGCTGAAAGAAAAAGGCAATGTGTCCGTCCTAGGCGGTGTGCCACGCTCGCTTCCGGCCGTGATCAAGGCCATGCGGATTCAGGAAAAAGCCCGAGGCGTAGGGTTTGACTGGGAGGAAAAAAGCCAGGTCTGGGAGAAAGTCGAAGAGGAAATGCAGGAATTCAAGGCGGAATTCAACGTGGCCGAAAACGAGGACATCGACCGGGAGAAGGCCACAGCGGAGTTTGGGGATATGCTGTTTTCCCTGATCAATTACGCCCGCTTCATCGAGATCGATCCCGAAGAGGCGCTGGAGCGGACGAATTTGAAGTTTATCAAGCGTTTTCAATATTTGGAAAATGCCGCGAAAACTGCCGGTAAGAACCTCAGTGAAATGACCTTGGCGGAGATGGATGTGTACTGGAACGAGGCGAAAAAGCAGTAGGTAAATGCTCAATTTTCAATATGCAATGGTCAATAGACAATGATCAATTTTCAATAACCAATGACCACTAAATCCGATCGCCTTCCATGGACTATGGACTATCAACCAAATAAGCAATTGCCAATGATCAATGATCAGTTTCAATAACCAATAACCAATAACCAACTCCTTTCCTCCAATGCCCAACCAAATCATTTTCACCCCAGAAGCACCGGCGCCGATTGGCCCTTATTCTCAGGCAGTGCTTGCTGGAAGTACGCTTTACATCTCCGGACAGATCGCCTTGGATGCGGATACCGGCGAGCTGGTCAATGAGAACATCACCGAAGAGACCCATGCCGTGATGAAAAACCTGGAAGCGGTGCTGCGCAGCGCTGGTTTTGCCTTTTCCGACGTGGTGAAATGTACCATCTTCATCCGGGATATGGGGCAGTTTGGAACGATCAACGAAGCCTATGGGCAGTACTTTAAGTCAAATCCCCCGGCCCGAGAAACCGTAGAAGTAAGTAAGCTTCCCAAAAATGTGAATGTGGAAATTTCCTGTATTGCCGTGAAATAAAAGATTTTGAACCTCCTGCCTGTCCATAGTGAAACCCTCGTCAGCATCCTCTCCAAGGAGGAGGTGCTGGGGCATTTGATCCGGGTGACACGGGAGGTCAACTTCATGGATGCACGCACGCAGCGCGATCCACAGATCCGGTTTAACGGGATGGTTGGGCAAAAGGGGTTTAGGATTTCCCGGGTGATCAAGCGGGGTGACTCCTTTCTTCCCCTAATTACTGGGCAGGTGGAGTCGACCGCCCGTGGGTCGATTATTTTTCTGAACTATCGCCTGTTTTCCGCCACGGTTTTCTTCTGGGTCTTTTGGAGCATCGTACTGCTGGCTTTTTCCGCGTTTTACTTTTTTGCGCAGCAAAACATCAGCTACGGCTGCATTTGCTTGGCCTTGGCCGTGGGAAACTACGCGCTGAGCCTCTTTCTCTTTCAGCGTCAGGTTAAGCTCTCCCGCCAGGTCTTTCACGAACTGATCAACTTGGAGGGCCCTGTTGGGAGATTTCAGTAGGCAGAAACCTTTGAGGTTTCAAAAACCTCGAAGGTTTGAATAAGTCCTCTACAGTCCAGCGCAGATAGCAGTAGGCAGTGAGCAGTGAGCAGTGGCGTAATTCAAAAATCCTAAATTCTTGATTCTAGGCTCTTGATTCTTGATACTAGCTTCTTGATACTTTGCCGTCGACCGTTGACCCAAAGCATACAACTATCATCCTACATCTTAGGCAAAAAGACGCTCAGGTCTTACATTTGGGCTCGAAATCAAACCCATTTAGCAATACACCATGTCAATCCGTATCGAAAAAGACACCATGGGGCCGGTGGAGGTTCCTGCTGACAAATACTGGGGTGCGCAGACCCAGCGCTCCATCAACAACTTCAAGATCGGCGGCGAGAAAAACCGCATGCCAATCGAGATCATCCGCGCTTTTGCCATCCTGAAGAAAGCCGCTGCGCTGACCAACGCCGAGTTGGGCGTCTTGGATCAGGCCAAGGCCGACATCATCGCCACCGTCTGCGATGAGATCCTCGCCGGGCAGCACGACGACCAGTTCCCGCTCGTGGTGTGGCAGACCGGCTCCGGCACCCAATCCAACATGAACTCCAACGAGGTGATCGCCTACCGCGCCCACGTACTTTTGGGAGGTTCGCTGGAAGATGCCAAGAAGAAAATCCACCCCAACGATGACGTAAACAAGTCCCAGTCCTCCAACGATACCTACCCGACTGCCATGCACGTGGCAGCTTACCAGATGGTCGTGGAGACGACGATTCCCGGCGTACAGAAGTTGCGTGACACGTTGGCTGCGAAAGCCGAAGCTTTCAAAAGCGTGGTGAAGATTGGCCGTACCCACTTTATGGATGCGACTCCGCTTACCCTCGGACAGGAATTCAGTGGCTATGTAGCCCAGCTGGATCACGGATTGAGAGCTTTGAAAAACACGCTTTCCCACATTTCTGAGCTTGCCCTCGGCGGTACGGCGGTAGGAACTGGCCTGAATACGCCGCAGGGTTATTCCGAGCTGGTGGCGCAAAAGATCGCCGAGCTTTCCGGTCATCCTTTTGTGACTGCGCCAAACAAATTCGAGGCATTGGCAGCCCACGACGGCATGGTGGAAGCGCACGGAGCGCTGAAGCAGTTGGCCGTCTCCCTGATGAAGATCGCCAACGACATCCGCATGCTCTCCTCAGGCCCAAGATCGGGAATCGGCGAGATCCTCATCCCGGAAAATGAGCCCGGCTCCTCCATCATGCCGGGCAAAGTCAACCCAACCCAAGTGGAAGCCATGACCATGGTAGCCGCGCAGGTCATGGGCAATGACGTGGCGATCTCCATCGGTGGGTCAAACGGTCACTTCGAATTGAACGTGTTCAAGCCCCTGATCGCAGCAAACTTCCTGCAGTCTGCCCGACTGATCGGTGATGCTTGCGTGTCCTTCAACGACAACTGCGCCATCGGCATCGAGCCCAACACGCCGATGATCCAGCGACACCTGGAAAACTCCCTGATGCTGGTGACGGCGCTCAACCCCTATATCGGCTATGAAAATGCGGCCGCCATCGCCAAGAAAGCGCACAAGGAAGGCACCAGCCTCAGAGAAGCCGCTATCGCTTTGGGTCTGTTGACTTCCGAGCAGTTTGACGAGTGGGTGAAGCCGGAGGATATGATCGGAAGCTTGAAATAGCTTTTAGCTTAGGCTGAAAGGTGAAAGTCCAAGTCGAAAGGCTTGGACTTTTTTGTACGCCATAATCTGTGTAGCAAATCAACAAATGTCCGAACGACTGCAGACCGTAAATGAGTAGCCGTCACCATTTCCGTTTCGAAAAAATAAATTATTAGCAACATTGCTAGTGTGAAAATTATATATATAGGTACGCGATTGAATTTCCGCAGTAATTCTCCTTATTTGTAAAAAAAACTATATCTTTTTCTCTCTCATTCTATGAAACACCGCTGGTTGATTTTGATCGCATTCTTTTCTGCTTTTATTGCATGTACTGCCGGAAAGGAAAATGAAGCCAGTCCTGATTTTTGGGAGCTTTCTGTGGTGGATTCGGTTCTGGTGAGGGAGGACAAATTCTTCCTGAATAGCCAAGCTGAGGTGAAGCTGATCGGTGATAGCCTGTTGGCCGTTTCTTCTTATCGCTCTCCCATGGTGGCCATCATGACGCTGGAAGGCCAGCAGGTGGTCAAGATCGCCCCGGGTGACTTTCCGATTGGTACATTTTCACCTGCTTCATTCGATATTTCTGAGTATCCTCTCGTCTATATTTTGGACAAGCGGAGTGAATCTGTGTTGGTGTTCAATGTGGAAACGAATGAGTTGGTCGCGAAAATTAAACTTCAATTGCCAGAGGGTAAGGATATCCGTTTTTTAGGTGCTGCATTTAAGAAATTGGAAGATGGGTTTTTGGTGGAACTGATCAGTTCGGTGTATGATACCTTCCATCCGGACTTTTATGGGAAATCGGGAGATCAGATTTACTTTTTTGGAGCCGACGGGATGGTCCGAAGCTCCATGTTTGAATACTCGGATGAGTACAAGGCCGTGTCCGGGTCGCTGAAGGCGGTATCGTATCTGATCCTCGGGGACTTTGGGAAGGAGATCGCATTGTCGCTTCCGCACAGCAAAAAGCTGACTTTTTACTCCACTGCGGGGCAGGTAATCGATTCGGTAGCCTTACCTGAGAGTCGCTTTTTCGACTACACGCTTCGAGGTGCCGATCAGATCGTTGATTTCAATGAAATGTTCAAATCAGGTGAGGGATCCAAAGTATATGTTCCGACCAGCCACTACTTCAATTCCATCCAGGGTAGTGGTGACCTGATCCTATTGGAGACTTGGATGCCCAACAATCAGGAAGGGAAAGACTACGCCACCTATTCCCATCTCCTGATCTATGACAAAGCCACCAAAAAATGGTCTGAAACAATAAGTCCCAGAAATGTCGTCGACATCGGCATGCTGGCTGGTGTGGTCAATGACACGCTTTACTTCTATGAGGGCAGTCTGATGAAGCACGACGAGAAGTACATCAAGCGAGCCGTCCTCCGACCGATTGAAGAGTAGTCCCGAGACTTGCCGTCCAACTTTTCCAAAGTTCGGAACTTTGGAAAAGCTCAGCCCTCGGAAAAAACCGAAAAAGGCCTCCCATTTGCACAGGAGGCCTTTTCTATAAGGTTTGCGTAGGAATTAGCCGATCACTTTTTCGGCCAAGACCACGATTACGTTGTCTTTGACTTCGACCACGCCGCCGTCCACGGTCAGGGACTGCTTAGCGCCTTCCTTGGTTGTGAAAGACACCGTGCCCTTCGCCAGAGCGGACACGATAGGGGCGTGGTTGTTCAATACCTGAAATGAGCCGGATGCGCCGGGAAAGCTCGCCTCGGAGACTTCTCCCTGAAACACTTTTTTCTCCGGTGTGACGATTTCTAATTGCATATTTTTAGTTATTAGGTTAGTGGTTAAAAGTTATTGGGTTGGCCGTATGAGGTTCTTTCAATAACCAATCACCACTAACTAATTTCCTTATTTTACCTCAGCAAGCATTTTCTCACCCTTGGCGATGGCATCTTCGATGCTACCTACCAAGTTGAAAGCTCCCTCAGGCAGGTGATCCAGCTCACCGTCCATGATCATGTTGAAGCCTTTGATGGTATCCTTGATGTCTACCAGCACACCCTTCAAGCCGGTGAATTGCTCGGCTACGTGGAAAGGCTGGGAAAGGAAACGCTGTACACGACGGGCTCTGTGTACGACTTGCTTATCTTCTTCAGAAAGCTCTTCCATACCGAGGATGGCGATGATATCCTGGAGTTCTTTGTAGCGCTGCAGGATCTCTTTCACGCGCTGGGCACAGCCGTAGTGTGCATCACCCAGGATGTCTGGAGAGAGGATACGGGAAGTAGAGTCCAGAGGATCCACCGCAGGGTAGATACCCAGCTCGGCGATCTTACGGGAAAGTACGGTAGTGGCATCCAAGTGCGCGAAGGTCGTCGCAGGAGCCGGGTCAGTCAAGTCATCCGCAGGTACGTAAACGGCCTGTACGGAGGTAATTGAACCGTTTTTGGTAGAGGTGATTCGCTCTTGCATGGTACCCATTTCTGTTGCCAGAGTTGGCTGGTAACCTACTGCGGAAGGCATACGGCCGAGAAGTGCGGACACTTCGGAACCTGCCTGGGTGAATCGGAAGATGTTGTCGATGAAGAAAAGGATGTCTTTACCCTGTCCTGATCCGTCACCGTCACGGTAGTATTCTGCCAAAGTCAAACCGGTCAAAGCCACACGAGCACGTGCTCCGGGAGGTTCGTTCATCTGACCAAACACAAAGGTTGCCTTGGAGTCTTCCAGCTTCTTGAGGTCTACTTTGGATAGATCCCATCCGCCTTCTTCTTCCAGGCTATGGATGAAGTCTTCACCGTAGGTCACGATGCCAGACTCGATCATTTCTCTCAAAAGGTCGTTTCCTTCACGGGTTCTTTCACCTACACCAGCAAATACGGACAAACCGGAATAAGCCTTGGCGATGTTGTTGATCAGCTCCTGGATCAATACGGTCTTGCCTACACCGGCACCACCGAAAAGACCGATCTTACCACCTTTTGCATAAGGTTCGACCAAGTCGATGACCTTGATACCGGTGTAGAGTACTTCGGTAGAGGTAGAAAGATCTTCAAATTTGGGAGCACCTCTGTGGATAGGGAGTCTTTTTCCGGCCGGTACTTGGGGAAGTCCGTCGATTGCCTCACCTACCACATTGAAAAGACGACCCTTGATCGCTTCGCCGGTAGGAACAGAGATAGGCTGACCCAAGTCACGCACTTCCATGCCTCGGACCATCCCTTCGGAAGCGTCCATTGCGATGGTACGAACTCTGTCTTCGCCTAGGTGCTGCTGTACCTCCATGACGACCACCTGGCCGTCTTCTTTGGTCACTTCCAGCGCGTCAAGGATGTTCGGCAGTTTTCCGCCTTCGAAGGAAACGTCCACAACCGGGCCGATTACCTGTGTTATCTTTCCAATATTTGCCATTTGTAGAATGAAATGTAAAAAGGATACGCTTTTTTAATTCGAGCGCAAAATTAGGCATTAAAGCCTAATACCAAAGGATCTTTGGAAAATAAATCCCAGCAAAATTTCTGTTTGTGAAAAACATAGCTACGTGAGCGTAGGTGGGAGATACCACGTACGGAATACGCCTGGCTAGGGAAGCTTGGGGTGAAAGTGCCCATTTTGGATTTTTGATTCTAAGATTTACTGGATTGCTGCATAGGCTTCCCTCCTATAGCACTCGGCGCTTAATCCTAAGTCTGGTTAAGAGCTCCACGACCATGTGGAGAAAACTCCAAGTTGATGGACACTTTAATAATGTTGTCGTTTTCCAACCGTGCCGCTTCTTCCTTTCGACATAGTTTGGTGATACGAATTTTTCAATTTTCCAATCTTACAATTTTTCAATCTAGACAAAGAGAAATGCCCTCAACATCGGAACGGTTCACCGGACACCCCAATTTCCATACCTCCCCACTTCCCGCCTTCCGTCATTTTCCTGACTTTCTTTATTTGGATTCAATCTTAATATGATTACATTTGCCTTGTATTTAAACTTAATCTAAATAATGGCAACACGTTTTTTGCCTCTGATCCTGCTCCTATTCTTCGCCTGTGGCAAAGCCACGACAGACAGCACGGAGAAGCAATCCCGAAAAATCATCACTGCCGGAGGGACAATCACCGAAGTGATGGACGCGCTCGGCTTCAGCGGTCAAATCATCGCCACGGACATCACGTCCACTTATCCAGAGTCGATGAAGTCCCTGCCTTCTATAGGCTATAGAAACCAAATCAAGGCCGAGGGCATCTTGGCGCTGGGCCCCGACTTGGTCTTGATCGAGGAGGGCTACCTCTCCCCGGACGTAGTGGAGCAGCTCAAGGCCGCCCAAGTGAATATCCACCTTTTCAAAAAGCCCCTGACAGTGGACGGAACGAAAACGCTGGTGACTGAGCTCGCGGCTTTCTTCGAAGTGTCTGAGAAAGGCGCTGAGATAAACAAGGCCATCGATGCGGACATGGCCGAGCTGGCCTCTTTTCTAGAAGGCAAAACGTCCAAGCCAAAGGCCATCTTCGTCATGGCTCGCGGGCCAGAGACGGTATTCGTGGCGGGAGACAAGACCTTCGCCACCGAGATCTTCAAGATGGCAAGTCTGGAAACTACCGCGACGGGATTCGATGAGTTTGCGCCGCTGACTCCAGAGTCGCTGGTTCAGATGAATCCGGAATTCCTCGTCTTTTTTGAGTCGGGTATCCAAAGCCTGGGCGGAAAGGAAGGCCTGACCAAAATCCAAGGGATTGAAGAGACCGACGCTTTCAAAAACGGCCAGATCGTCGCCCTCGACGGGCAGTACCTTTCTGGTTTCGGCCCGAGAGTAGGCAAAGCCGCTCTAGACTTGGCAAAAGCCACAAGACCTTAATCGGAAGAGACAACAGACAAGGAACAATGAGTACCGCCGTGGCACATACGAAGATCAAAACGCAAAACCAGATCCTTCTGGGCTTTGGCTTGATGCTCGCACTGGTGCTCGTCGTCTCCCTATCCATGGGTGCCTATCGTATCCCATTGCCGCAGACGCTCGCGATCCTGTTGGATCAGATCGGGCTGCAAGTGGGCGCTTTCGAAGTGCAGCAGGCCAATGTCCTCCTGCAGATCCGCATGCCGCGGGTGCTGATGGGAGTCTTGGTGGGCGGAGGACTCGGCATCGCCGGAGCTGCGCTCCAGGGCATGTTTCGCAATCCCTTGGTGGAGCCGGGACTGATCGGCGTGAGCAGCGGAAGTGCGCTTTTCGCGGTGATCTTTATGGTCTTGGTGCCGATGACCCCGGCCTTGGGATGGATTCGGCCGATAGGTCTGCCCATCTTCGCTTTCGCCGGCGGCCTGATCGCCGTCTTGGCGGTGTATCGACTTTCCAAATCCCAGGGAAAAACCGACGCGGCTACCCTGATCCTCGCCGGTGTGGCGATCAACGCGCTTGCCGGAGCCTTGATCGGTTTGGTGTTGTTCTTCGCGGACGATTCGGCTTTGCGCAGCTTCACTTTCTGGAGCCTCGGCGACCTGGCGGGAGCGACTTGGGCCAAAATCCCCGTGAGCTTGGTTTTGATCGCCTTTCCATCCCTCATGCTCCTCTTCAACTACCGCAACCTCAACGCACTCGCGCTGGGCGAGCAGGAAGCCTTTCACATGGGCGTGAATGTGCAGCGCGTCAAGCTGCAATTGCTCGTATTCAGTGCACTGATCTTAGGGGCGGGAGTTTCCATGGTGGGAATGATCGGCTTTGTCGGCCTCGTGGTACCTCACTTGATCCGAATCCTGTTCGGCGCTGACCATAGATTGGTGCTTCCCGGTTCCTTTTTGCTGGGAGCCTTGTTGCTCAACTTCGCCGACCTGATCGCCCGGGTGATCGTGATCCCGGCGGAGATGCCCATCGGGGTGATCACGGCGCTGATCGGCGCGCCCTTCTTCATCTGGCTGATCTTTAATCTGAATAAATCCAAAAACTAATGCTGAAAGCCACCAACGTACACTTCTGCATTCGTCAACGTCCGATCGTGGATGAGGTCAGCCTAGAGCTCAATCCCGGTGAGATCCTCGCGATCCTGGGGCCAAACGGGGCTGGTAAGTCGACTTTCTTCAAGATCCTTTCTGGCGAAGTGCGATGCAAGCACGGAGCCATCGGCTACAACGGCCACGATATCCATAAACTCAAAAGCCGTGAGCTAGCCGAAGTTCGCGCCGTGATGCCGCAGCATACGCAGGTCAATTTCCCCTTTACCGTGCAGGAAGTCGTGGAGCTGGGGCTGATCAGTACCCGGGCCAAAGATCCCGCCAAGCTCATACGTGAAGTGCTGGAAGCTACCCATACGCTTCACTTGAGCGGACAGGTGTTTAACACGCTTTCCGGAGGTGAAAAACAACGCGTGCAGCTCGCCCGAGTGCTGGTGCAGATCTGGGAGGCCAAGCCTTTTCCCCGCTATCTCTTGCTCGATGAGCCTACGTCGAGCCTTGACATCGCCCAGCAGCACGCGGTCCTGAAGATTCTCAAAACGCTAAAATCCCGCAATATCGGCATCCTGGTGATCCTTCACGAGCTAAACCTTGCCGCCCAATATGCCGACAAAATCGCCCTGCTGAAAAACGGCATGGTCGCCAAAGCCGGCACGGTGGAGGAAGTCCTCGATGAAGGGATCCTCGCCCAGGTCTTTGACCATCCCATCCAATTGATCTCCAATCCGGCTACCGGAGGGGTATTCATCTCCTCTTTGGCCAGCCAACCTATACCGACCCATACATTTAAACAAGCTTAATATGGAAACGCTACAAGAATCCGTACAATCCCTCAAGCAAGCCTGGGATGCCCTCAAAGTATCCGAGCCTACACTCCGAATCCGTGACGCCGCCGCTAAACTCGGCGTGTCCGAAGCCGAACTCCTGGCCACAGGAATCGGCGCGAACGTGATCCGACTCACGGACAACTTTGAGGAGCAGCTCACCGAATTCCCGAAGCTGGGTCGTGTGATGTCCCTCACCCGTAGCGAAGGCTGCGTGCTGGAGCACAAGGGCCCCTTCCAAAAGATCGAGATGCATCAAGCGGGGCCTCACAAGATCGCTACCGTGATCGGTCCCATCGAGCAGCGCGTATTTTTCGCGGGTTGGAAATTCGGATTTGCGGTGACCACCGAGACTCCGAGAGGCACCATGAAGAGCCTGCAGTACTTTGACAAAGAAGGCGAGGCCGTGATGAAGGTCTACCTTCAGGAGCAGTCCAATGAGTCGGTGTACGAAGAGCTGGTAGCCAAAAATACCGCAGAAGACCAAAATGCACAGCTCGAACTGGAAGCATTTCCGAAGCCGGAATACACGTCCAAGGAAAACCTGGACTTCGCAGCTTTCACCCAAGACTGGGAAAACATGAAGGATACCCACGATTTCTTTGGCATGCTGCGCAAATACAAGCTCAACCGTCTCGATGCCGTGAAGTGGATCGATGAGAATTGGGCATATGAAGTGGATCGTCTTTCTGCAAGGAAAATCGTCGAAGTGGCCGCGGCGACCAAGCTTCCGATCATGATTTTCGCGGGCAACAAAGGAAACATCCAGATCCACCAAGGCAAGATCCAGACCGTGCGTCAGATGGGCGACTGGCTGAATGTTCTTGACCCGGACTTCAATATGCACCTGAACGAAAACGTGGTGGACAAGGCCTTCGTCGTGCACAAAAACACCGAAGACGGTCTCGTGTCTGCCGTGGAGCTTTTCGACAAAGAAGGCGAGATGGTCGCGCAGTTCTTTGGCTTGAGAAAGCCAGGCTTGCCTCAGAAAGCCGAGTGGAAAACCCTCGTGGATAGCCTCTAAAGTACTTAGCGGCTGTCTTGAACAAACGTCATTGCGAGCGGCCTTTTTCAGGCCGCGCGGCAATCTGTCCAGAGAGATATTCGACAGAAAGATTGCTTCCTCGTACCTCGTCGCAATGACGCTTTCAAGGCAGCCTCCATTCCAAAAAATTTTATGCAAGAGCGTAGATTTAGTCTTAATAAGCTTCTCCTTCCGGTATTCCTTGTTGTCCTGGGAATGTCCTCGGAAGGCTTTGCCCAAGCGGTACTGCGAGGCAAGGTCGTCTCCGAAAGTGGAGAAGCCATCGCCCATGCGACGGTGTGGCTGGCTGATGCCAAAGGAAAAGTAGCAGATGAAAGCGGGCGCTTCGAATTGGCGGAGCTGCCGAAGGGAGCCAAGCTGAAAATCTCCGCCGTGGGCTTTGAGACACTCCTGACCGAGTGGCCAGCAGGGCAAAGTGAGGGCGTTTTCGCGCTTTCCCAGTCCACCTCGGATCTGGAGCAGGTCGTGGTTACGGGCAGCTTTGAGCCTCAGACAGCGCGAAGCTCCGTCTATCAGGTGCGGACCATCGGAGAGACGGAGATCAGCAAGCGCGCGCCGATGATCCTCCAGGATGTGTTGAATACCCAAGTGGGGATCCGCTTTTCACAAGACAATGCCGTCGGCGCGAGCAATATGGAACTCCTCGGCATGTCTGGCCAAAACGTGAAGATCCTGATAGATGGAGTCCCGATGGTCGGCAGACAAGGGACTTCCAACGAAATCAACATCAACCAGATCGATGTCAACCAGATCGAGCACGTCGAGATCGTCGAGGGCCCGATGTCTGTGGTTTATGGCGCGGACGCCTTGGCTGGCGTGATCAATATCATCACCAAGAAAAGCGCTGACAATACCTGGGGACTGAGCGCTCGGGTGCAGGAGGAAAGCGTGGGAAGCTCTTATTCTCCTTTCACCGGAGATGGCAACCACCAGCGCGGGATCTCTGGCACAGGCAAGGTCAACAACTGGGACTTTGGGCTAGGCTACTCCCAAAACCGCTTTGGCGGATGGAAGGGGGACTATACCGGCCGTCAATACCAATGGCTGCCACGAAACCAGGACTTTGCCAACGTGCGAATCGGCTGGGGAAAAGACGCGATTTCCCTCGACTATCAGCTGGACTTTCTCCACGAAACGATCTTCTCCTACGGGCCGGAGACACGGCTGGAAATGCTGGACCAGCACTTCGTGACCGACCGCTGGATGCATCGCCTGCTGGGACAGTGGGATCTTTCTTCCAAGTTTGCGCTGAACTGGCAGGGTGGTCTCACCAGCTATACCCGTGACAGCGAGACCTGGGTGAGCAATGTCCGCACCGGCGAGCACTACCCCTCTAGCGCCCCGGGAGCCCAAGCGACCATCAAGTACGAAGGCTTCAGCTGGAGGACGATTGGTAACTGGACGCTTGGCCCCAAACTGAAAATCCAGCCGGGAGTCGATCTGAACTTGGAAAACGGCAGTGGTGAGCGCATCACAGACAACGAAGGCATGCAAGACTACGCGGTCTTCTTGACGGGGGAGTGGACGCCAAACTCTTGGATTCAGATCCGTCCGGGTTTGAGAAAAGCCTACAACTCGCTCTACGACGCACCGGGGGTTATCCCTTCGCTCAATACGAAATTCCGCTTGGCTAAATCGCTGGATCTGCGCTTGGCTTACGCAAAGGGCTTTCGCGCCCCATCCATCCGTGAGCTGTACTTTGACTTCTTCGATGCCAGCCACTCCATCCAGGGCAATCCTAACCTGAAAGCCGAAACCTCTGATAGCTTCAACGGCTCTTTCAATTGGTCGCCAAAGGCAAAAGGAGAGCTGAAGACGAGTTCGGTCTTGGGCTTCTTTTACAATGATGTAGAAGACCGGATCGCCTATGGCCAAGACCCGGAAAACATCCAGATTACCACGCTTTTCAATGTGGAAAACTACAAGACTACCGGGGGAACGCTCAGCCAGACTTTCCGCTACAAAGGACTCGAAACCAACCTGGGATTTTCCTACATCGGTCGCTACAACCTGATCTCTGAGGAGATCGAGGACACGCCGCAGATGGTCTGGACGCCCGAGGTCACTGCGAATACGATCTATGAAATCGAGAAATGGGACGCTTCGGTCAGCCTTTTCTACAAGTACACTGGCGAGCTTCCTGCCTATCAGACCGTGGTCGATGGGGAAAACGTGACCGCCCAAGAGGTGAGAACCGATGCCTATCACTGGATGGATCTGACGTTGGGCAAGGAGCTGATTCCAAATCTTAACCTCAACCTGGGCATCAAAAACCTGCTGAACGTGACCCAGATCAACTCAACCGCGACCGGTGGAGACGCACATGGCGGAGGCTCGAGCCGACCGATTGGCTATGGCCGCTCCTACTTTCTCGGATTGACCTATCAACTCAACAAATAACATTTTACCAAACCAAACTAGTATGAAACAGCTACGTTTCCTCCCAATGACTGCCCTGTTGGCTGCAGCATCCGTATTTTCCTCCTGCTCCGACGACCCAGATCCGGTCGTAGTGCCACCCAATGAGTCTGGCCTGATCGAAGTCAACGGCGGCGGAGCGACTTACCCCAATTCCGTTTTCGTCTCCCTCAGATCTGGCGTGCAGACTTCCGTAGCCCGAACCACCTGGGATTTGGCCTTTTCTACAGGGTCTGACTTCAAAGTCCTGATCAACGGTACGACTGGCGCTATGGCTACCGCTACGACTGAGACGGATATCAATGCCGTAGGCGCTGCCGAGATCGCAGCTGCCGAAGCGAGCGGGGAGCTTGTCCTGAGCTTTACCAATTTGGCGGGTATCGAGCACGTGGACGACCCCGCTAATCCACTGAGTAAGCCTGTAATTGCTGCCGTAAGCGCTACTGAGGCAAGCAACATGGTGTACCTGTTGTCAAGAGGGGCAAGCGGCGTAGATGCCAAGCCTTGGAAAAAAATCCGCGTGATCCGCAATGGTCAGGGCTATACCCTGCAGCATGCTGACGCTGACGCGACGACCTTCAGCTCTTTGAACATCTCCAAAAACACTGACGACAACTTTGTCTATGTAAGTTTTGAGAATGGCGTGGTGGACGTGGAGCCTGCCAAAGAGGAGTGGGATATCGCCTGGACCGCCGGAACTTCCTCCACTCCCTATCCACAAGCTTCCAACGGGACTTTGGCTTATTTCTACCAAGACCTAGTTTACCACAATATCTACGGCGGTTCTTCGGCCGTGCAAGTGGCTGAAGCGACTATTCCCTACGACGACTTTGACGAAACGGACCTGCCTACCTTGACTTTCAACTCTGACAATAGACTGACCATTGGCTCCAACTGGAGAGGTGGAGGCGGTCCGACTAGCGCGCCTGCCGTGAAGACCGACGTGTACTATGTCGTGAAGGATGCCAACGCCAACGTGTACAAAGTTCGCTTCCTTTCTTTGACCAAAGACGGAGAAAGAGGCAAGCCGAGCTTCGAATATGAACTGGTAGAGGCTGGAAACTAATTCCGGACTTTGTCCCAAAAACAGAAAAGAGCGCCGAAGCGCTCTTTTTTTATGACCTAAACACCTGTCAGGTTTTCAAAACCTAACAGGTGTTTTTGTTATGCTTCTCGCTATGCTGCTTCTCGAGAAGCAGCATCACCGTGATCTACTCGAGAAGTCGAGTGGCAAAGAGGAATGCCTTTTTCCAATAATTGTTGCTCATGAAGTCCTCGGTGACGCCGAGGGAGGAGGAGGCGTGGATAAAGCGGATATCGTCGCGCTCGACCTCGGTCACGATACCGGAGTGGGTCACTTGGTTTTTGCGCTTGCCGGTGGCAAAGAAGAGCAGGTCGCCCGGCTCTACCTGGTCGAGCTTGACCTTTTGCCCCACTTTGCTTTGATCCGCCGACATCCGCGGAAGGTTGATGCCTACGGAATAGTAGGAGTGGAAAACCAAGGCGGAGCAGTCCATGCCCGCACGGGTGGTGCCGCCGTACTTGTAGGGAGTGCCACGATAAGTTCTCGCGGTCTCGATCACGGTGAAGGCGGGGGATTCCTTGGCGACTTTCTTTTTGGACTTGCACCCCGGGGCAAAAGCCAGGAGGATGAGCAGGAATAAAAATGGGATTCTGATTTTTTTGCCCAAGACTACACAGGATTGGTTTTCCAAGTTTACGCTGCGGGCCTCAGGAAACCAATTGTTTTGGCCATGCGTTGGTGAATTTTCCGGGGTTGGGGCGAAGCGCCCGATTGCCTTTCTGGAGTTCTGGTTGACGTTTACAGCCCTATTTCCTTAAATTCAGCTTTTCAGAGAAAAAAATAGCGTATGAGCAGGGAGGATTTCCACAGTTTACCCCTTCACCAAAAGATCAAAACCCTCTACATCGAGGGGACTTTTGTGGTGGCTATCCGCTACTATCGGCATAAGATCAATCTGTATTTGCTGGAAAATGACTACGTGGAGGTCTTTTACAACCATAAGGAGGACCGCATCGACAAGATCGACTTTTTGCCCCGCGACCACAGCCGGATGAAATTTTACCTCGATCAGATCAAGATAGGCTAAGGGTAGTCTTTTTGGATTTCTGCAAGTATTTTCGGGGAAATTCTAATCCCGGCTTCCAGTAGCTTTTTAACGTACGGCCCGATTTCCGGGACAAGGCCTTGCTTTTTAGCCTTTACCAGAACTCCCAATGTTCCTGTGAATTTCATTCCTAGTCTCGCAGCGATTTTTCGTGCCTTTAGGTCGTCCAGTATCAAGATCGAATCGCTAATTTCCTTGCCCAGACAAATTACCGAAGCTTCTCCTGGATCTATTTCCCCACACAGTGAGGCGTAGAAATCCGCTTTTGAGCATTTTGCGGATAGCAGAAATTTCGGAAGTTGTTTTTTGAATTCTTCTCTGACGATGTCAGTGACAATAACCTGTTCGTATGCAGTATTTAACAGTTCCAAGGCATCAATTTTGCCCAAAAGAATCAAGCAGCTGGTGTCTGGGATCGCCTTAGGCATTGTCGATATCTCTCCGAATATCCTCGACTTCATCACTGAAAACCGAGACACCATAATCTCCGAGAAGATCGATAAACTGCTCTTGAGGAATTCCCAAAAGCTGCGCAGCCTGACCGGCCGACAGCAATGCGTCCTGATACATCTTTGCCGCTAGATACTCGGTGACATTCATGTTTTTTAGTTCAGGTTTCTCCGGTAGTTCGAGGATCACTTTCATGGCATAGCTTTTTTAGAAAATTACGAAAATTATCCCCGAAGCGGTGACGATTAAAAATATCAAAAAGCAGAAAGCCGCAGAAAATCAATCCTGCGGCTTTTTCAATGGTTTTGGATTTTCCCTTCTCAGAGCTTTTCCTTCAGGTAGTTTGTCATCTGCGTGTAGATATGCCATGTCGCGTTGCCGCCGGAGATGCTGTGGGCCTTGTTGGGATAATAGAAGCTGTCAAACTGCTTGTCGGCGGTGATCAGGGCATTGACTAGGTCCACGGAGTTTTGGAAGTGGACGTTGTCATCGCCGGTGCCGTGAATGAGGAGGAAGTTGCCCTTCAGCTTGTTCACATGCGTGATCGGGCTGTTGTCATCATAGCCCGCGGCATTGAGCTGGGGAGTCTGTAGGTAGCGCTCGGTATAGACCGTGTCGTAATATCTCCAGGTCGTCACGGGAGCCACGGCGATAGCGGTTTTGAAGACGTCATGGCCGATCATCAGGGACAGGGAAGACATGTAGCCGCCATAGGACCAGCCCCAGATGCCGATTCGGCTCGGATCTACGAAAGGCATCTTGGCAAAGTGCTTCGCTCCCTCGATCTGGTCAATGACTTCCAGTTTGCCGAGGTTGGCATAGGTCGAGTGCTTGAAGTCGCGGCCTCGGCCTCCTGTGCCGCGATTGTCGATACAGGCGACGACAAAGCCCTCAGCGGCGAGCTGCTGGTGCCAAAAGTCGCGCAGGCCACCCCAGGCGTTGAGCACGTTTTGGGAGCCAGGGCCGCCGTACACATACATGAGGACAGGGTATTTTTTGTTGGGGTCAAAGTCGGCCGGCTTGACCAGGTAGCCGTTCAGTGCCGTGCCGTCCACCGTCGGGAAGCTGAAGAATTCCTTTTTTGCCAAGGCATAGCCCTTGAGCTTTTCCTTCAGCGCCTGATTGTCTTCGAGGACTTTGACTTCTTTGCCGGAGGCTTCGTTTAGCGTGACTTTCACCGGCGTATCGGCGGTGGAGTGGTAGTCGATGTAGAATTTGCTGTCTGGGCTCATGTTGATCGTGTGGGTGCCTTTGGCTGGGGTAAGGGCTTTTTTGCCTTTCCCGTCCAGACCGATCACGTAGAAATTGCGCTCCAGCGGCGAAGCCTCGGTAGAGAGGAAGTAGAGCTTTTTGGCCTTCTCATCCAAGCCCACCATCGCAGTCACTTCCCAATCGCCCGAGGTGATCTGCCGGATCAGGCTGCCGTCCAGGTTGTGGTGGTAGATGTGCTTGTATCCGTCCTGCTCCGAGGTGCGGATGAAGGTCTTGCCGTCGCTGAGGTATTGTAGGTCGTCGTTGTAGTCCAGGTCCACGTAGGTTTTGGAGGTCTCGGAGAGGATCAGCTTGCTGGCTCCCGTGCTGGCATCGGCGTGGAAAAGGTCGAGCTTGTTTTGCAGTCGGTTGAGTCGGAGAAAAGCCAAGGTGTTGGCATCTCTCGTCCAGTAGATCCGTGGGAGATAGATGTCTGTTTCGCTTCCTGCGTCGATTTTCTGCGTTTTGCCGGAGGCCAAGTCATAGACATGGATGCTGACCAAGGAGTTCTTTTCGCCAGCTTTTGGGTATTTAAACTTGTAGTCTTTTGGATAAAGAGCGCCCCAAAGCTGCATGTTAAACTCGGGGACTTCACTTTCGTCAAAGCGGATAAAGGCGATCTTTTTGCCGTCAGGCGACCATTTGAAGGCCTGGGCCATGGAAAATTCCTCCTCGTACACCCAGTCCGCGGAGCCGTTGATGATCTTGTTCCACTCCCCGTCGGTGGTGATTTGGGTTTGCTGATTGCTGGCCAAGTCCACGAGGAAAAGGTTGTTGCTCTGCACAAAAGCGACCTTGTGGTTGTCCGGAGAAAGGGTCGCATAAGAGATCTTTTCCCCGTTCATCAGCTGCTGCTTTTGGCCAGTGGCTAAGTCCACGACATAGAAAATGCCTTTGGAAGACCTGCGGTAGATAGACTCGACGTCGGTGGCGATGAGCGCTTTGGACTCGTCCGCATTGAAGGAGTAGGAGGAAAAGTCCACGCCAAGCGCGCGGCCGTCCAGCAAGACTCCTGCCTCTTCGCCAGTTGCCAAGTTCATTTTCACCACCACCGGGGCACCGTTTCGGACGAGCTGAGAGCTGTAGTATTGCCCGTCTTTCATCCAGTTGATCCCGGAGACGGTTTTGGGGCTGAAGGTTCCGAGTTTGAACACGTCCTCTGCGGTGACTTTTTTCAGGGCTTGGGCCTGGGATGCCAGCGACAGGCCGACGGCGCAGAGCAAGCCGAGACCGATCGCCTTCCAACTTTTAATCATAGGGTTGTCTATTTGGGTAAAACCATGGATTTCAGGAAGCGAATATAGGAATCCGCCAGCGAACCCTCCAAGGGAAAAACCTTGGGAGAAAGCCCTCCAAGGGTTCAGAACCCTTGGAGGGTTAGAAGAAAATAGCCTATTTCGCAGTACAAATTTTCCCAGCCATGAAGAAAACCATTGCCCTGGTCACCGGCGGTTTTACCGGAGAGTCCGTGATCTCACTCAAAAGCGCCGCCGTGGTCGAAAAGACCATAGACCGCGAGAAATACGAGGTGTACAAGATCTTCGTCTATCCGGGGGATTGGCACTATCTGAATGCTGGGGGAGAAAAGATTCCGGTCAACCTGAACGACTTCAGCATCAATCTGGGCGACGAAAAGATCACCTTCGACGGCGTGTTCAACATTCTCCACGGTTCGCCTGGCGAGGATGGCAAGCTGGCAGGCTACTTTGATATGCTGGGCATCCCCTATACCACCTGCGATCAGCTGACCTCGGCGATCACCATGAACAAGGGCTACACCAAAGCCATCGTGCAGGACATTCCAGAGCTGAACGTGGCCAAGTCCATCCAGCTTTTCGAAAACAGTGCGGAAAATGCCGCCAGAATCCAGCAGGAATTGACTTTGCCGCTCTTCATCAAACCCAACAATGGAGGCAGCTCCATCGGCATGAGCAAGGTGAAGACTTGGGAGGAGCTTGCGGAGGCTTTGGAAAATGCCTTTGCCGAGGACAGCCAGGTGCTCGTGGAGGAGTTTGTGTCCGGGCGTGAGTTTTCGATTGGCGTGTTCAAGGGAAAAGGGCAGATCACCGTCCTGCCTGCCACGGAGATCGTGAGCAGCAAGGAATTTTTCGATTACGAGGCCAAGTATGTGCCTGGGGTGACAGAAGAGATCACTCCCGGTAGAATGAACGAAGAGGAGGTTGATCGTGTAGGTCGCATCGTCACGAAGGTCTATGAAAAGCTCAACTGCAAAGGCGCAGTTCGGATCGACTATTTCCTACAACACGAAACCGGCAAGTTCTTTTTCATCGAGATCAACACGGTGCCGGGCCAAACCGAAACCAGCCTCATCTCTCAGCAGGTGCGGGCGATTGGGATGGAGGTGAAGGAGTTTTACACCCAGTTGATTGAGGAGATGTTGGGGGAGAAATAGATTTTAGAATCAAGAATTTGGAGACGAGAAGCGAGGAATCCTCGAATATTCACTTTTCGTCGTTTTCAAAGTGCTTCTTTAGCTGCGATGGATCCATGCGGTTATCCCAAAGTAGCAGTATTTGGATCATGGATTTTTCGGGGACATGTTTATAAAAAAGTGAGACGTTCCGATGGATCAGGATCTTTCGATAGTTGGTTTTCCTGAGCTTGACACCTATTTCAGGATTTTCGATAATCAGCTCGATTTTTCTGTCTACCAGAGACAGAAACTCATCTACTATCCGATCATTCCAGACTCTAAAAAGAAAGCTGGAGGTCTCTTCAAGTGATCGAATTGCACTGGGTGTCCAAAAGATCGATGGACGGATCATTTTCTTGAGAGCAAATCTTTCGTTTGGGTGTGTCTGACAAGGCGGTCTTCGGGACACTGTTCAGAAAGCTTCAGGAGATCCAAAATCTCATCAGGAACATTCTCTTCAATCGAATCCGTTTTGAGCCGTTCCAATTTTTCCAGCACCTTCTCATTTTCGAGCTGGGTGATCCAAGCGATTAGACTTACTTTTCTTTTCTCGAGTTCCATGAGGCTAATTTACAAACAAATAAACACTAATTCCCTACCACCAAATACAATCCCGCCGCCAAGGCGCAGCCGATGATCGGGCCGACGATGGGTACCCAGGAATAGCCCCAGTCGGAGCTTCCCTTACCTTTGATCGGTAAAAGTTGGTGCATGATCCGAGGGCCGAGATCCCGGGCTGGATTGATCGCATAGCCTGTAGTACCTCCAAGTGCCAATCCAATCACCCAAACCAAAAATGCCACCGGTAGCGCACCGACCGAACCCAAACCGATGGGGGTGCCGGTAGCGTCTTCCATCTTGCCGGGAGCGATGTATAGGATCACAAAGATCAGAACAAAGGTGCCCAACACTTCGGAGATCACGCTGGTGCTGAAGTTTCTGATAGCGGGATCGGTACAGAAAGGCGCCCGCTTCAGGCCAGGATCTGTCGCCAAGTCGAAGTGGTCGCGGTACATCACCCAAGCCAAAGCCGAGCCGAGCATCGCTCCGCCGATTTGTGCGAGGATATAGCCCGGAGCCAGTGCCCAATCAAATTTTCCCGCAATCCCGAGCCCAACGGTCACGGCCGGATTCAGATGGGCGCCGCTGTAGGGGCCAGCGACGACCACGCCGCAGAAGACCGCGAGCGCCCAGGCCGTGGTGATGGCGATCAGGCCTCCTCCATTTCCTTTGGTTTGGGGTAAAATGACGTTGGCTACCACGCCGGAGCCCAAAAGGAGCAAGACGCCGGTTCCGATGAATTCTGCGATATATGGGTTCATGTATGGTTTTTCTGGGGTTGTTGAAGTGTGGTCTTTAGGCGAAAGGATTTACTCCGCCCAGTCTTTGGAGCGCTCCACGGCTTTGTGCCAAAAGTGGATCAGCTCCTTTCTTTTTTCCTCGGTCATTTCCGGCTGGAAGCTTCGGTCAGCCGCCCACAGCGCCTGCAGCTCTTCCCGGCTTTCCCAAAAACCCACCGCCAGTCCTGCCAAAAAAGCCGCACCGATCGCGGTGGTCTCTATGATCTTCGGCCGCTTGATCTCGCAGCCCAGCAGGTCGGCCTGGAATTGCATCAGGAAATTGTTTGCGGTGGCTCCACCGTCCACACGAAGCTCCTGGGTTGGCTTGCCGCTGTCTTTTTCCATGGCCTTGAGCACATCGTAGACCTGGTAGGCGATGGCCTCCAGCGCCGCCCGCGTCATGTGGGCGATGGTCGTGCCCCGGGTGATGCCAAAAAAGGCTCCCCGGGCATTCTCGTCCCAGTGGGGAGCGCCCATCCCAGAGAGGGCTGGCACAAAGTACACCTTGTCGTTGTCTTCCAGGCTGGTGGCGAGTTTCTCAGTTTCGGAGGCTTTCTTGAACAGCTCCAGTCCGTCACGAAGCCACTGCACGGCCGCGCCGCCGATGAAGACGGAGCCTTCCAGCGCATAGTTGATTTCCTCTCCGACTTTCCATGCCACGGTCGTCAGCAGCTGGTTTTGCGAACGTACGGCCTCTTTGCCGGTGTTCATCACCAGAAAGCAGCCAGTGCCGTAAGTCGTCTTGGCCATGCCTGGCTCGGTGCAGAGCTGCCCAAAGAGCGCCGCCTGCTGGTCCCCGGCCACTCCGGCAATCGGGATCTTTACGCTCAAGACATCCCCGGTCGTCTCGCAAAAGAGCTCGCTGCAGGATTTGACGGCTGGGAGCATGGACTTCGGAACCCCAAACAGCTCCAACAGCTCCTCGTCCCACTCCTGGGTGTGGATGTTGAAAAGCATGGTGCGGCTGGCATTGGTGATGTCGGTGAGGTGCTCGCGTCCGGAGCTGAGCTTCCAGATGAGCCAGGAGTCCACTGTGCCAAAGGCCAGTTCCCCCGCCTCGGCCTGGGCCCGGGCACCCTTTACATTTTCGAGAATCCAGCGGATCTTCGTGGCTGAAAAGTAGGCGTCGATGATCAGGCCTGTCTTTGCGGCTACCTGTTCCGCAAGGCCTTTTTCCTTCAGCTCGTTGCAAAAAGCAGCCGTGCGCCTATCCTGCCAGACGATGGCTTTGTGGATGGGTTTTCCGGTCTTGCGGTTCCAGACAATGGTCGTTTCCCGCTGGTTGGTGATGCCGATGGCGGCGATTTGGTCGGCTCGGATTTCTTGGTTGACGAGAGCCTCTATCATCACGGAGGATTGGCTGGTCCAGATTTCGTTGGCGTCATGTTCTACCCAGCCTTGTTTGGGGAAAAATTGTTTGAACTCCTTTTGCGCCACGGAGACGATTTGTCCCTTTTTGTCAAAAATGATGGCCCGGGAGCTGGTCGTCCCTTGGTCGAGAGCCATGAGGTAAGGTTTCGTTTGGGTCATTACTGTGGGTTTATTGAGATGTTTGAAGTGTGGCGTACTTGGGGGCAGCGCCGTTTTTAGCTGGGCTTGATCAGGTATTTTTTTCCGGTAAGCTGAAAGTCCGCCAGCTCTTTTTCCAGCCAGACCTGGTCCTTTTCCAGCTCTTTGGCCATCAGTTGGGCGACTTTTGGGGCAGAATCGAGGGCCGCCTGGGCATCCAAGATCAGCATGCGGATGCGTCGGGAGAGGACGTCCTCGATTTTCACGGCCATCTCATGGCGGATGGCCCAGACGACCTCAGCCAGGATATGGGGAAAGTCCGGATGGATTTTCTCCGAAAGGCTGGAGTCAGCCTTGGCCAAATCCTGGATCAATTTTGCGTTGGAGCCATAGACCGACCAGTGCCCCTCCGGGATAGCCTTGGTGAATCCGTGCAACAAAATGTCCTTGGAAGTCGAGGGGGACAGTTTTTGGCCGGTGACCTTGGGATAGTAGTCGATGGTGTCTTCGCCCATTTTGCGAAAGGTCGTCCACTTGCCGCCGGTGAGGGATACTAGGCCGCTGTCGGAGACGATGACTTTGTGCGAACGGGAGATTTCCTTGGTTTTGGTGCTGCCTTCCTTGGGGCGGGCTAGGGGGCGCAGGCCTGCAAAGACCGCCTTCACATCGGCTCGGGTAGGCTTTCGCGTGAGGTAGCCCGCAGCGGTTTCCAGCACAAAGTCGATTTCCTTTTGCAAGGCTTCCGGTTCTAGCTTGGCTTTTTCGCGAAGGGTATCGGTCGTGCCCACGACCAGCTTTCCATGCCAGGGCACGGCAAAAAGCACCCTCCCATCCTTGGTTTTTGGAATCATGAGCGCGTCTTTGCCTCCCAAAAACTCCTTGTCCAAAACCAGGTGGATGCCCTGGCTCGGCTGGATGGTTTTAGGGGCTTCGGGATCGTCCATTTGTAGGATTTTGTCGGCAAAGACGCCCGTAGCGTTGACGACCATGCGGGCTTTGACCTGATGTGTATTTTGGGACAAAAGATCGTGGACGACCAAGCCCGAGATTTTTCCGGCTTTGTCTTTTTGGAGGGCGGTGACCTTGGTGTAGTTGAGGATGCAGCCGCCGGCATGGTCGGCAGTCTGGGCGATGGAGAGCGCCAGGCGGGCGTCGTCAAACTGTCCGTCGTGATAGACTATGCCGCCAAAGAGTCCATTGGGCTCGATACCGGGCATGCGTTTTAGCGTCTCTTCCTTCGAGATGTGCCGCGAGGGCCCTAGGCTGAGGTTGGCGGCCATGTAGTCGTACATCTTGAGACCGGCGCTGAACTGCACCCGATCCCAAAGGGTGTACACTGGAATGATGAAAGCTTGGTTTCCGGTCAGGTGGGGGGCGTTTTTGAGCAGACGGCCCCGCTCACGCAGCGCTTCCAGCACCAGAAAGACATCTCCCTGGGCCAGGTAGCGGACGCCCCCGTGGAGGAGTTTGGTGCTGCGGCTGGAGGTGCCTTTGGCGAAATCTGCTTTTTCAAAAAGTGCTACGGAAAGTCCCCTCGATACGGCGTCCAGAGCGACTCCCAATCCCGAAGCTCCTCCCCCGATCACGGCCACGTCCCATACTTTTTCGGAATCTTCGAGTTGCTTCAGGTTTTCGTTTCGATCCATTTTTCCATCAGAATGTCTTTTCAAGATAGAAGAATTGGATCATCAAAGGAATGATAGGCTAAAAATCCTTGTAAACTTTTCGGATCACCGAAGCGGCGTTTGGCTCTAGCGTGACGATGTAGATGTACTCATATTCCAAATCGGTAAGGTCGGCGTACTTTTCACCGTCTCCGACAAAGTAGTTGGCCAATTGGCTGACGGTATTGCTGTGGCCGACTACCAAAATATTGCCATCCAGGTTTCTCAGTTGCTCCACCAGGGCGTCGTGGTTTTTCGGATCGTAGGATTGAATAGGGACTCCGGCCTGCTTGGCTGTGGGCTCCACGGTGAGGCGGGTACGCTTGTAGTCCGTGGAGAATACATGTTTGATCTCTTGGTCTTGGACGATCTGGGCGAGCTTTTGCGCCCTCACCCCACCCACGTAGAGCAGTTCCGGGTCATTTCCCTCCAGCTGCTTTTCGGCATGGCGGACGATGTAGATCGTCTTGGGCTTGTTTTGGGAAGTGCAGGAGGCAAAAAGTAGCGCGAGAGAGAGAAGGAGAAAAAGGCTTTTCATGGTGTTAAATTATACCCCTTTGATCTGCTGGTTAGTTAGGCTAGACAGGCCGGCAGATTTTGCGGCGGCCTGTGTGTTTTTGAGAGCTTGGATTGCAAAATCCCGCGTGATCTTGTCCACCAATTCACTGAATTCCACGGTGGTTGCGTCGCTCAGTCCGTATCTTGAGAGGTCGTTTTGCTTGATTTTAACGGAAATAGTTTTCATGCTTTCTTGTTTATACCCCAATGTACTCAATTGGTTGCATTTCAAGAATGGTCAAACTTGTCCAAAATCCCTGACCGCCGCCGGCAATGCCTTTATCCGGAGTAAGTATTGTCCAGATGCTGGTCTTTGGCTCGGACTTCCTCAAACTCCAGGAATTGCTCCCAAAACTCCGATTCGGGCAGGGCGGCACGCATGTAGAGCTTTTCCTTCCGTACCGGATGGACAAAGATCAAGTGGAAGGCGTGCAGGTTGATGCTGGCGTCTGGATTTGGCTTGGCAAAGCCGTACTTGATGTCGCCGCGGATCGGGCAACCCATGGAGGCCAATTGCACCCGAATCTGGTGCGGTCGGCCGGAGATCGGACGGACTTCCAGCAGCCAGTGGTCGTTCATGTAGCCCAGGGTCTTGTAGTTCAGTTCGGCCTTTTGCGAGCCGGGCACTTCGCGGTCATGGGCGGTGACGACGTTCCGTACTTCGTCCTTGACCAGGTAGTGGGTGAGCTTGCCTTGTTCTTCTCTTGGCTTACGCTTCACGATCGCCCAATAGACCTTGTGGATGTCACGCTTGCGGAAGAGCTCCATCATCCGCTCCAAGCCCTTGGAAGTACGGGCAAAGGCCACCAGTCCACTCACCGGGCGATCCAGGCGGTGTACGGGATGGAGAAAAACGTCTCCAGGCTTGTTGTATTTCTCGGCGATGTAGTCCTTGCAGTAGTCGGTGAGCGTCTTGTCCCCGGTCTTGTCGCCCTGCACGAGGATGCCGGCCGCTTTGTTGACGATCAGGAGGTGGTTGTCTTCATAGACAACGGTGAATGGCTTCTTTCTCATAGTGAATCACAAAGGTAGGGAATATGTCGGATGCCCGATGTCCGATGTCGGAAGCATCGGTCATCTGACTTCAGGCACCCAGCAGCTTTTTGATCTCGTAATCCTGCAAATGCGCGTTGAGCCAGCCGGCTTCGAGTGCAGCGCCGTATTTTTTGTAAAAATTGATTGCCGGCTCGTTCCAGTCCAGCACCTGCCACATCATACCGGTGCAGTTGGCTTCGAGGCACTTGGCCATCACGCGGTCGAAAAGCAGCTTGCCCGCTCCATTGCCCCGCTCGGACTCGGTCACCACGATGTCCTCGAGGTAAAGCCTTTTTCCCTTCCAGGTGCTGTAGCGGTAGTAGTAGATGGCGATCCCGATGATTTCTCCGCTGCTTTGCTTTTCGCAGACAAAGAGTCCATAGACCGGATTGGTGCCAAAGCCGTCTTCTTTCATCAGTTCGAGCGTGTTGGTGACCTGCTCGGGGGCTTTTTCGTAGAGAGCCAGTTCTTTGATCAGTTCGAGGACTCGGGGGAGGTCTTCGACTTTGCCTTCGCGTAGGGAATACATAAGCAGAAAGGGGGGAGAGATTTGGTTATTACTTTTGTGAAGGCCTAAATTAGTCAAAACCTGAGAAAGAATGTTTTTAGCCATCGATGCGGGCAATTCCAATGTGGTATTTGCACTCTATGACCATAAAGCGGACAGGTGGACGAACCAGTTTCGGCTGGAAACCCACACGCCGAGGCTGATCTCCCAGCTGGGCAAGAAGGTGCCGCTGTACTTTCTGGAACATGGAATCCAACCTTCCCAGATCGAAAAAATCGGCTTCAGCTCCGTCGTCCCGGAGATCAATGCTATCATCGGGCAGTTTTGCCAGAGCTATTTTGGGCTTTCTCCCTATCTGATTTCTGCGAAAAGCTACGCAAAGCTTCCCGTCAAATCACTGCGCCCCAGCGAGATCGGTTCGGATCTGATGTGCAACGTGATGGCGGCCTACTCCAAGTTCCAAAGTCCCGTGATCGTGGTGGACTTTGGCACCGCGCTTACTTTTACTGCGGTGGATGCCGAGGGGAAAATCCTGGGGGTAAACATCGTTCCCGGTCTCCGAACGGCCATCAAGGCGCTTTTTGCCAACACCGCCAAGCTGCCCGAGGTGGAGCTGAAGCTCCCGGTGTCGGCTTTGGGACAAAATACCATCCACGCCATCCAGGCCGGAGTGCTCTACGGTTACACCGGACTGGTGAAGGGCATGGTCGAGACGATGGGAGCTGAGGCAAAACTGAAATTCAAAGTCGTCGCGACTGGCGGCTTGGCTTCGATTCTGACCAATCTGGAGACGACTTTTGACGAGGTGAACCCCAACCTGACGCTGGAAGGACTGCGGCTGATCACGGAGGCCAATTCCTGATTGGGGAAAAACCGGGGTCATCTTGCCTTCCGTTCCCGCTTTTCTCCCAGCATTTCCTAACTTTGGCCACCAAAATCCCCCCAACCCGCCGTGTACAAGTCCCTGATCAAGCCGCTTCTTTTTCTCAAAAACCCAGAAAGCGCACACCATACCACCTTCGACCTGATCCACCTGACTTTCAACCTGCCGGTCGCCAGTTCGATCGTCAGGTCGACTTTTGCACTGGATGATCCGAAGCTGGAGCGGGAAGTTTTCGGGCTTAAATTCAAAAACCCGGTGGGCTTGGCCGCGGGATTGGACAAGGATGCCAAGCTGATTGACGAGCTGGCGATGCTGGGCTTCGGCTTTATCGAGATCGGGACGTTGACCCCAAAACCGCAGGAAGGCAATCCCCTTCCTCGCCTGTTCCGCTTGCCGCAAGACAAATCCCTGATCAACCGTATGGGCTTCAACAACGGCGGCGTACTCGCGGCTGTGGAGCGACTGAAAAAGCGCAAGTCCGACGTGATCGTGGGCGGCAACATCGGCAAAAACAAGGTCACGCCCAACGAAAATGCGGTGGATGACTACCTCTACTGCCTGGAAGCGCTGCATCCCTATGTGGACTATTTCGTGGTCAACGTGAGCTCGCCCAATACACCCAACCTGCGCGACCTGCAGGAAAAGGAACCGCTCAAGCAGCTTCTCAGCGCCGTCAAGTCAGCCAACGACCAGAAGGCAAAACCCAAGCCCATCCTCCTGAAAATCGCTCCAGACCTGACCGATGGGCAGCTGGACGACATCGTGGAGATCGTGCGGGAGACGGGCATCGCGGGGGTGATCGCGACCAATACGACCATAGACCGTTCGGTTTTGACCACTCCGAAAGGGGAGGTGGAAGCCATCGGAGCCGGAGGAGTCAGCGGAAAAGTCTTGGCAAAACGGAGTACCGAGGTCATCCGATACCTGCACCAGAAGTCTGGGGGCGAGTTTCCCATCGTAGGAGTAGGGGGCATCTTCTCCCCTGAGGATGCCATCGAAAAGCTGGAAGCCGGCGCGAGTCTGGTCCAGGTGTACTCGGGCATGATTTATGAGGGCCCTAGCTTGATCAAAAAAATCAAAAAGGGACTTCTGGCATATTTTTCCCGGTAAGTTGTCTTTGTAGTAGCCAGTAGGCTAAAATTAAAATTGTACTTTCAAGCTTAAATGGCATCAGCATCCCCCGGCAAAAATACCTTTCGCAAGAAATCAGAAAACACCAAAAAGACCCCTCAGAAACCGAGTGGGCCTGGTTTTTCGCTTCCTAAGGTCCAGTTTAAGCAACTGAGCCTGACGCTGGGAATCGTCCTTATCTCTGCCTCTGTCTTTCTTTTTATCGCCTTTGTCAGCTACCTGATCAACGGGCCCGCAGACCAGAGCTTGGTCATGAACAATCCCGACCAGGCCATTCGCGACTCCGCCCGAGAGTCACAAAACTGGGTAGGCTACCTAGGTGCTCAAGCTTCGCATTGGCTGATTTACCGTTGGTTTGGCATCGCGGCGTTTTTGCTGCCACCCTTCCTGTTTTTGCTCGGCTTCCGCTGGACGTTCAAGTTTTCATTGGTATCCCTGACGCGATACTCCGTTTTTGCGCTCTTTTTCACCGCTTGGCTCGGACTGCTGATGGGCTACATCGTGATCTTGGTCGAGGGCTATTCCTATTGGAGTTTTCTTTCGGGGGGATTTGGATACGAGCTGGCCAAGCTCTCCAGCGACTTCTTGGGGATGGGGACATTCATCCTGATCGTTGGAGCCTTTTTGATCTTCGTGGTACTGTTCTTTGGCTTGGAGCAGTTGAATTGGTTTTCTCCCAAGACAGCTTCCGCCGAAGATCAGCTCGCCGAAATGGATGGAAAAAGCACCCGATCCAATCCTTTCCTCGACGCGGATGACAGCGGGAAGGAATTCTCCGACTCGCTGGACGACATTGAGGACGATGGCAGTACCTGGGAGGTGAAAAGTACGGCGGCGCCAGTGGCGGCAGCGGCTCCTACACCAGCTCCAGCGCCGAAGCAACCGGAGATTCCTTTTGACATTCCCGGCTTTGAAGAGGAGGAACTGCAGGAGGAGGAAGAAGATATTTTTGACGTGCCTCAGGTGAACCTCTTGGAAGAGGGGGCAGGGAAAACCAGCCCGATCCGGGACGGCAATTTCTCCATCAACAAGGCCGTCGAG
Source organism: Algoriphagus oliviformis (assembly GCF_017254915.1). Classification (GTDB taxonomy): domain Bacteria; phylum Bacteroidota; class Bacteroidia; order Cytophagales; family Cyclobacteriaceae; genus Algoriphagus; species Algoriphagus oliviformis. The sequence continues at coordinate 935,579 of NZ_JAFKCT010000001.1, forward strand.
GAAGAGAAGACTGCCGAGGAAGTCGAAAACCTCGATCCCTACGACCCTACCCTGGATCTGCCGAGGTACAAGTATCCGACACTGGACTTGATGAATGAGTATGACATCAAGAAGGTCACGGTCTCGATGCAGGAATTGCAGGAGAACAAGGACAAGATCGTCACGACTTTGGAAAACTTCCAGATCGGAATCCAGGGAATCCAAGCCACTATCGGGCCTACTGTGACGCTCTATGAGATCGTGCCAAACCCTGGCGTGAAGATCTCGAAGATCAAAAACCTCGAGGATGACATTGCCCTGAGCTTGGCGGCTCTGGGGATACGTATCATAGCACCGATTCCCGGCAAAGGTACGATCGGTATCGAAGTACCGAACAAAAACCGCGAGCTGGTGCCGGCAAGGGCTGTTTTGGGGACTGAGAAGTTCCTGAAGTCAGACAAGGATCTGCCGGTAGCCTTGGGGAAAACCATCTCCAACGAGGTTTTTGTCGCGGATCTAGCCAAGATGCCCCACCTGCTGATGGCGGGCGCGACGGGACAGGGAAAGTCCGTCGGGCTCAACATGATCCTCGCCTCGCTGATCTACAAGAAGCACCCTTCCCAGCTGAAGTTTGTCCTCGTCGATCCAAAAAAGGTGGAACTCACGCTCTTCAACAAGATCGAGCGCCACTTTCTGGCCAAGCTGCCGGGAGCCGAAGAGGCCATCATCACCGACACCAAGAAGGTCATCTACACGCTCAATTCCCTCTGTATCGAGATGGACAATCGGTACAATCTCCTGAAGGATGCCGGATGTAGAAACCTGAAAGAATACAACGCCAAGTTCATCGCCCGCAAGCTCAACCCGGAAAAGGGCCACTATTTCATGCCTTACATCGTGTTGGTAATCGACGAGTTGGCGGACTTGATGATGACTGCGGGCAAGGAGATCGAGGCACCGATTGCCCGTCTTGCCCAGCTGGCCCGAGCCATCGGCATCCACTTGGTGGTAGCTACGCAAAGGCCTTCCGTCAACGTGATCACGGGTATCATTAAAGCGAACTTCCCCGCTCGTCTTTCCTTCCGCGTGACTTCCAAAATCGACTCCCGTACCATCCTCGATGCAGGAGGTGCGGATCAGCTGATCGGCATGGGAGATATGCTGCTGTCCTTGGGCTCCGAGATGACGCGAATCCAGTGCGCCTTCCTGGATACGCCGGAGGTGGACGCGATCTGCGACTGGATCGGGGAGCAAAAGGGCTACTCCGATGCCTACCTTCTGCCTGAGTTTGTAGGGGAAGACGGGGAAAGCTCCGTCGCGGGAGTGGATCTGGATGATCGGGATCCACTTTTTGACGAGGCGGCGCGGCTGATCGTATTGCACCAGCAGGGCAGCACCTCGCTCATCCAGCGCAAGCTGAAGCTGGGCTACAACCGCGCCGGCAGGATCGTGGACCAGCTGGAAGCGGCTGGGGTCGTGGGCCCGTTTGAGGGTTCCAAAGCCAGAGAGGTACTGATACAGGATGAGGTTAGTTTGGAACGGTTATTGAACAGCCTGTAATCGCTGTTTCACAGTACAACCAGCCCAAATTCAATGAAGTCTCGTTCCCTTTCCCTGATTCTGATTTTTCTTTTTTGTGCCATCACGGCTTTTGCCCAAAAAGACCCGAAAGCCAAGGCCGTCCTCGACGACATGAGCAAGAAGTACCAAAGCATGAAGGGCTTCACGGCGGGCTTCGACTATACCTATCAGGATGCCGCCGGTACCGGAGATCGCCAGTCGGGCGAGATCGCGGTCAGTGGGGAAAAGTACCGACTCAAGCTGCCCGACCAGGAAATCTACAACGACGGCAAGACCGTCTGGACTTTTATCCAAACGGCCACCTACAAGGAGGTCACGATCAATGAAGCCTCACAGATGGAGGGCGAGCTGACCCCGTCCAACGTGTATAAGATGTACCAATCCGGATTCAACTACCGTCTCTTGGCGGACAAAACCTACCAGGGCAAGTCCGTGCATGTGGTGGAGCTGATCGCCCAGAAGCCTAATGCGCCCTTCAAGGAAGTGAAGCTCATGGTGGACAAAAGCACCAAGGATTTGTTGGGTTGGGAGATGTTTGACGGACAAGGCGGGATGTTTGCCTACTCCTTCAAAAATCTCAAAGCCGCACCCAGCCTCCCAGCCGATTACTTTGTCTTTGATGCCAAAAAATATCCGGGAATCGAGGTGATTGATTTGAGGTAATTTCGGGTTTGCCCTTAGACTGGGATATTGGCTAACGAAGAGCTTTAGTAAGGGCTCTTTTTTTGGATCGCAGAAGCGGACTCCAACTCAAAAAAAAATCAAATTTTCAACTTTGTAATTTTGGTGTCTTCAAATCCTTTCAGCCACCCCTTCACCAGCTCCAAACCATACTCTGTCAAATAGGCCTCTGGATGGTATTGGATTCCCAAGATCGGAAGTGTCCGATGGGCCATTCCCATGATTTCTCCCGATTCAGTTTCAAGTATGGATTCGAGACAGGCGGGTAGGTTTTTGAGCTGGAGTGAGTGATAGCGCGTGACGCTGAATTTCTCTGGAAGACTTTCGGTGAAAAAGTGGGGCTTGGTCTTCCGCACCTCGTGAACTTTGCCATGTACCGGAACGGCATTTTTCACCAGCTCCGCCCCAAAAAACTCCCCGATGGCCTGATGCCCTAGGCAAACCCCTAGCACAGGAACTCGGTCATGGTATTTTTCCAAAATCGCCATCAGGTGGCCTGAATGACTGGGGATGCCGGGACCGGGGGAAAGGATCAAGCCTCGGAAGTCCAGTTTTTCGAGCTCCGAGGGGTTGATGTCATTTCTGAGGATCAGCAGCTCCTCGCCGCTTTGGCGGATCAGATCCGCGAGAATATGACTGAAGGAATCGAAATTGTCAATCAGCAGCAGCATCCCGGAATCCGTCCACGATTTCTTCGACCGTCTTTTGCAAGTCCCCAATCTTGGGCACGATGGGCTCCAGCACCCAGATCACAGCTGGCGCCAGAGGCTCCACGTAGCCGAGATACTCGCTTTTGGCACTCCAGTCCTTGGGCATCTGGAGGTCAAAAAGATTGGCCAGCCAGAGAAAGAGACTGATGAAAAAAGCGCTCTTGACGATGCCGAGAATCGCGCCGCCCACGCTGTCCAGCCCGCCGAGCATGACCATATTCACCATCTTTTTCATCATCCATCCGGCGATCCCGACGATGGCCATGGTGATGCCGAAAACAATCAGGAAGGAAATGACCGGGAAGGCAAAGTTCAGCTCCTTGAGATGGCCGGCGAGGTACTTACTCACTGGCTCCATAAAATAGACACCTAGAATGATCGCCAAGACAAAGCCCACGAGTCCCATCACGGTGAGAAGCAATCCTTTCCTGTAGCCTTCGAAAGCTCCCAGGCCAATCAAAATCAACAGTATGATGTCGACCGTTGCCAAATCAGTTGTTTAGCAGTGCTTTGACCATGTCTGCGATAGCCTTGCCGTCGGCTTTTCCTGCCAGTCTTTTGGTAGCGCCCATCACTTTGCCCATGTCTTTGGGGCCAGCGGCACCCACTTCGGCGATGATGGCTTGGACCTCGGCTTTCAGTTCTTCTTCGGTCAGCGCTTTTGGCAGAAACTCCTGGATCACGGCCAGCTCGGCCATTTCCACGTCCAGCAGATCGGCTCTGCCCTGCTGCTGGTAGATGTCGGCGGAGTCTTTTCGTTGTTTGGCAGCTTTGGTCAGCAGCTTCATTTCCTCGTCCTCGGTGAGCTCGCCTTTGAATCCTTCCTTGGTTTCTTCCAAAAGGATCATGGATTTGATGGCACGCAGTGCGGTGAGGCGCACCTTGTCTTTTGCGATCATTGCCGATTTAATTTCCCCTTCTACTTTCTGCTTTAGAGCCATTAGTCCTAAGTTTGTGTTTCAAAAATTTTGGGTAAAAATACCCTTTTTCCCAGCAGATATGACTAAGCTGAGTGTAAATATCAACAAGATCGCCACCCTGCGCAATGCCCGGGGGGGCAACAATCCAGACGTGGTAAAGGTGGCTTTGGACTGTGAGCGATTTGGTTCCCAGGGGATTACAGTACACCCCCGTCCGGATGAGCGGCACATCCGCTACCAGGATGTGCTGGACCTCGCGCAGGTCGTGACCACAGAGTTCAACATCGAGGGCTACCCCGATCAGCGCTATATGCAACTGTGCCGGGAGGTGAAGCCTGCCCAGGCCACGCTTGTCCCAGATCCCCCGGATGCCATCACTTCCAATACCGGTTGGGACACGATCGCGCACCAGAGCCAGCTTCGTGACATCGTCGCCGAGCTCCGGTCTTATGGCTGCCGCGTGTCCATTTTCATCAATCCGGAGGCAAAATACTTCGAGCCCGCCAAGCTGACCGGTACGGATCGGGTGGAGCTCTACACGGAGCCTTATGCCTCGCTTTTTCCGAAGGATAGGGAAAATGCCGTGAAGCCCTACGTGGAAGTAGCCCAGCTGGCCAAAGAACTTGGCCTTGGCCTGAATGCCGGCCACGACTTGGACTTGCACAATCTGGCTTACCTCGCGCAAAGTATCCCCCATCTGGAGGAAGTCTCCATCGGCCATGCCTTGGTCTGCGACGCGCTCTACTATGGCCTGGAAAACACGATCCAGATGTATAGGAGGCAGTTGGAGATCTAGTCAACGGTCGACGGACGACGGTCGACCGCCTGTTTTGAAGAACTTCACTCCCTAAAAGAAACTCTAAAGCGTATGGCATTCAAATGGCATTCAAATGGCATTCAAATTTGAGAACTTAAGAGTGTGGGAGTTGGCGATTGATCTGTCGGCCGAAGTAAGCAAGTTGGTCAAGACCTTTCCAGCCGAAGAGCGATTTGTGCTGAGTACGCAAATGCAGCGCGCGGCGGATTCTGTCGCTCTGAACATTGCCGAAGGCTCCACGGGCCAGTCAAATGCAGAATTCAAGAAGTTTCTTGGATATGCCAATCGATCAGCCATTGAAGTGGTCAGCTGTTTGCATTTGGGTAGAAAACGAAACGTCATCACAGAGGACGGCTTTACGCGTTTGTACGCTTCCTTTGAAGGATTGATTATAAAAATTCAAGCACTGAAGAACTCATTTTAGAACCGAGTCGAATCTTAATTTCACCAGGAATCGGCTGTCGTCCGTCGACAGTCGACCGTTGACAAAAACAATGAAACTCAACTTTAAAAAAACCGGCTCTGGCCATCCCCTCGTCATCCTGCACGGGCTCTTTGGCTCGCTGGACAATTGGTTTTCCATCGCCAAGGAGTTGACGGAGCACTACACCCTCTACCTGGTCGATCAGCGAAACCACGGCGACTCCCCCCATGCGGATGCTTGGAACTACGACGTGATGGTGGAGGACCTGAAGGAGCTACTGGATGCAGAGGGCCTGGATAAGATCTATCTCATGGGGCATTCCATGGGAGGGAAGACGGTGATGAACTTTGCCGCGAAGTATCCCGAGTACATCGAAAAGCTCATCGTGGCCGACATAGCTCCCCGCTACTACGCTCCCCATCACCAGACCATCTTGGAAGGCCTGAATTCACTCGATCTGAAAGCCATCCAGTCGAGAAAAGAGGCCGACGAGCAGCTGGCCGTATATGTGCCGGAGCTCGGCACGCGGCAGTTTCTGCTCAAAAGCCTCACTCGCGGCGGAGAAGGCTTTGCCTGGAAGATCAATCTACCCGTGATCACCCAAAACATCGAAAATGTCGGCGAAGCACTTGCCGAGGGAAGCCAGTTTGACGGGCCCACCCTCTTCCTCGCGGGCGGCAATTCCAACTACATCCAGCAAAAGGACTTGCCTGACCTGGAAAAGCACTTCCCGAATTACCAGCTGGAATTCGTCGCCAATGCGGGCCACTGGCTTCACGCCGAGCAGCCCCACGCCGTGGTGGAGGAGATGCGGAAGTTTTTGAAATAGAAAAAGGGGGACTGGTGAATCCCCCTTTTAAATCCCTTGTTAGTTTTTCAGCTTCAGGGAGTACCCCAACTCCAAGGCCCAGAAATTCAGGTTGGTCGAATGGGTTACATGGTATTGCTCCCCGTCAAGGATGACCTCAGGGAAATCGCGTGCAACCACCGCGTCCATGAGTGTGACACCAAGGCTGCCTTTCAAGTAGATAGTGGATTTTTCGCCTACCGCATAGTGAAGCTCAACATTTGGTTTCACCAATGGGAAAACACGGTTTTCCACGATTTGCGATCCAGAAAATGTGAGGTCATAAAGCGGAACACTGGAGGTGGTTCCATCAGGATTCTTCTTGTCATTTCGCATGGTTTGAAATGATTTAGAATTTTCGTAAGTGAGATTGTCGCTTGGCATGAAGCCAATTCCAAATGCCAAATTAGCTCGAACAGAGAACTTGGCGGCATTCGGATTGTGGTTATAGCCAATTAGGGGTAAAATCGAGAAATGATGAATTTCCCCAATTCCATGTCGACCAACACCAAATTGAAAGCCGTTTCCATACCGATTTACCCCGAGGTCGATGCCGTAGATCAAGCCATTGTCCTTGATCGTTAACCCCGAAGCAGTGATAGACCATCCGCTGGTATTCACTGTTCTCAATCCATCTAGGTTGCCGCTATAGTCCCAAGTGATACTCGGAAAACCAAAAGAGAGGCTAAGCGCTTTCTGCGCAAATACTCCGGTGGGGACTGCCAGAAACACAAAGAGGGCTACAGCGATAGTTTTAATCATACGTTAAAACCCTTTGTCAATTCTGTATAAATCAAAATCCCAGTACGAAAATCCTCCAGCTCCATCACCATGGTTACCTCCAACTTCTACATAAAAGTGACTATCTAGCCTATAGGATTCCAAGCCCCTTGAGGAAGTATAATGAGTCTCTTCATAAACGTCGCTCCATTTTGAGTCACTGTCAATGTCTGATTGAGTACCAATGCTGTTTTTCTTGCTTTTGAACCAATAGTTCCAAGATATCTGAATGTCCGTGGGCTCTCCGCTATATAGAGGCGGGGAGTTTCTCTTCATGTGTTTTGCTTGGGAGAACAACTTGAAATAGACTCCTGCGGACTGATACACATGTTTGGCTTCAACCCGATATTCGTATCCATTGTCACCAGGAGTATTACTATCATACCTGCATTCATCCCAGTCGCAATTGGTTCCCACGGCCGCAATTCTTCTATTCTCTAAATCCGCTTTTTTCTTTGAAAGAATGGTTCCAGTCGAGCCCTCTTCCAACATTCCGATTACGTCGTCCTCGAAGGAAAAAAGATAGACTAACTCCGAGTCATAGTCACCTTCAATCAAAGAGGTTCTTAAAGAGAAATCCTCGGTCACTGCTACCAGTTTTCTAGCAAAATCCAAGTAAAACAATCGCTCACCGATGACAACTGTCTTTTCCTCGTCTAGAATATCAAGGATTAGCGAGCCTTCGTACTCTTTTAGCGCATTTGCTTCATCGTCAGAAAGTACTCTCGCATTTGCGGTCGCTTCTCTACTATGTACTAGCTTAGAAATTGACCTGAAGTCCAGCTCAGTGATTTGCTTAGGATTCTGGATAGCGCCTTCATACGCTTCGAAGTCCGCAAAGTTTAAGGTATTGTCCCTGATCTTTAACTTGTTTACAGTCGAGTGATCGGACAAGGATTCACTGGGATCAGAAATACAGCTCCCAACAATTGCCGCAGTCAGCAAAAAGCCGCTGAATTTTAAAATTTGTGTTTTCATAAAAGTATGTGAGATTAAATAGTTTGAGCTAAAAAAAAAAAAAAAAAAACTTAACTAAGCAATAGATCACCTAATTTACTTCCGAATATATTTCTCAACATCCTGATATTCAGTTGTTTAATTTTTTTTATAGCGAATGAAGTATAGTAGGCCTGCCCAATGCCATTTTTCTTACGAATTTTGCCTCATGCCCAAAGGAAAGCTTTTCTTGATTCCCAATGTTCTGGCCGACAACACGGCCCATTGGGTCATTTCACCCCAAGTACAGGAAGTCATCGCCCATACCAAGATCTTCCTGGTCGAAAACCCCCGCTCCGCCCGTCGCTACATCTCCAGCCTCAAACTGGGCGTGAATCTCGAGGAGGTTCACATGGAAATCCTGGACAAGGGGACTCCGCCCGAATACATCAACCGACTCATGCAGCCCCTGATGAACGGGGCCGACATAGGCGTGATCTCTGAGGCGGGTTGCCCTGGCATCGCCGATCCGGGTGCTTTGGCCGTGGACTACGCCCACCAAAAAGGCATTCAAGTCGTACCGATCTCGGGGCCCAGCTCCATGTTTCTGGCGCTGATGGGCTCGGGATTTTCCGGGCAGTCCTTTGCTTTTCATGGCTATCTGCCCATTGACAAAAAGGAAAGAGCCTTGGCCCTAAAGAAACTGGAAGCCGAATCTCTGAAGGAAAGACGAAGCCAGATTTTCATGGAAACCCCTTTCCGCAATAACCAACTGCTGGAAGACCTCCTTGCCCACCTCGCTCCGCAGACCAAGCTGTGCATCGCCAAAAACCTCACGGCGGCTGACGAATTTATCCAAACCAAAACCATCGCCGATTGGAAAAACCATCCTGTCGACCTGCATAAAATCCCCACTGTTTTTGTCCTCCAAAGCTTCTAAGCCATGCTGACCTTTGATGCCCACCTTGACCTGAGTATGAATGCCCTCGAGTGGAACAGGGATCTTTCCAGACCTGTCGCCGAGATCAATGCCCGGGAGAAAGGGCTGAATGACAAGCCGGATCGTGGCAAAGCGACGGTGTCCCTCCCCGAGCTGCGCAAAGGAAACATCGGCTTGGTCGTCTCCACCCAGATCGGACGCTACGTCGCGCTCGACAATCCACTTCCGGGATGGCATTCCCCGGAACAGGCTTGGGCGCAGACGCAAGGGCAGCTCGCTTGGTATCAGGCTATGGTGGAAAAGGGCGAAATGACCCAGATTCGCAATTTGGCGGAGCTGGAAAGGCACGTTGCTTTTTGGAATGACGGAAATGAAAACAGGTCGAAACCCGTCGGCTTCATCCTTTCCCTCGAGGGAGCGGATTCGATCGTGAACCTGGACTATCTGGAAAAAGCCTACGAAAGTGGCCTCCGGGCCTTGGGCCCGGCACACTACGGACCGGGTCGGTATGCCTTTGGCACGGATGCCTCGGCTCCGCTAAGCCAGCAAGGAAAGGAGTTGGTCAAAAAAATGGATGAGCTCGGCATCATTCTGGACGCAACGCATCTCTGCGATTTGGCCTTTTGGGATGCGCTGGAGATCTACCAGGGGCCGGTCTGGGCCAGCCACAACAACGTTCGGGCTTTGGTCGATCACAACCGGCAGTTTTCCGACGAGATGATCAAGGCCTTGGTGGATCGCGGCGCGGTGATAGGTGGCGCCTTTGATGCCTGGATGCTCAGCCCCGGCTGGGTCAGGGGAAAATCGACTCCCAAAGAGCGTAACGTCACCATCTCTACTGTCTTGGATCACCTCGACCATATCTGCCAGATCGCCGGCAATGCCAACCATATCGGCATCGGCTCAGACCTCGATGGGGCCTTCGGTACGGAGCAAAGTCCCGCCGACTTGGAGACCATCGCCGATTTGCAAAAAATCCCCGACCTGCTTCGTCAAAGAGGCTACGCTGAGTCGGACGTGGAAAAAGTCATGCACGGCAACTGGCTACGCTTTTTAAAAAGAGCTTGGGTGTAGGCAATAAATAAATGAGTGGTATCGTTGCTTATCGTTTGCATAAATAATTCTAATTGAATTATTTGCGCATTAGTATCACCAACCCCCCACCCATGAATTTAAAAAATCTACTCCTTTTCTTTGTTTTCACCCTGATTGCTTTCACTTCTTTTTCACAAAAACTAATGCTTACCGCGGATCAATCCGACGCAAAATTCATCTTGCTGAACGACTATGACGACTCCGACAAGATGGAACTGGGCACCGGAACCGTGGAGCTGAAGCTGGAAAAAGACAGCAAAAACCGCGTGAAAATCGTCAAGCCCGGCTACCAGGCCGTGATCAAAGAGTACAACAAAGACCTCAAGTGGGACAAAGAGCAGCGTATTGCCCTGACTACCCGTCAGGTGGACATCACCGCCGAGCCCTTTGACGCGGAGATCCTCGTGGATGGACGTGTGATCGGCAGCAAGGCCATCTACCTCTACGTCCAAAAGGATCGATTCCTCACCCTTGAAGTCAAAAAGCCAGGCTACATGCCCGTGACCAAGGTTTACTACAACCAGCCGGACAAGGAAACGCCTCCTTTTAAAGACCACTTTGTCCTGAAGGATCGTCAGGTTCGTTTGGAGGTTTTTCCTGCCGACGCCAACGTGTCCGCAAACGGAATCACCCTCGGCAAAGGGAACCAAGATATCAGAGTTCCTTTTGGGGACTGCGTGACAGTTACCGTGACCAAAGAAGGTTTTGTGAACTACGAAAAAGTACTCTGCAACAAAGAGGGCGACCCAGAGCCTCCTGTCCGTGACAAGGCGGTATTGGAAGACAGATTGGTGAAGATCACCACAGCGCCAAATGACGCGGCAATCGAGATCGGCGGCAAGCGTGTAGGCAATGGCTCCTATGACCTGAAGGTCGCCAAAAACTCCTGCGTGGAGATCCGCGTGAGCAAAGACGGTTTCATCCGCTATGTGAAAAACTACTGCAACCAAGCCAACATGCAGGAGCCGCCCGCTTCTGACTTCCTGGAAATGGTGGTGGACGAAGCCTATACATCCTCCGTCTCCTCCGACTTGGCCAACGTACGGATCACCGTCCCGGTAAATACCGCCCATTCTCCTGAGGCTGCCTGGAAAATCCTCAGCTCCATCATTACCGGCTACTTTGATATCTTGGAGACGGTGGACTACAATACCGGCTACCTGACCACTTCCTGGCAGGTGCAAAACTTCCAGTCCAGCATCATCCGTACCCGCGTGATCGTCTCCAGCGGAGGCAACTCCGACCAGCTGGCCTACGCAGTGAAGCTCATCAGCCAGGAGGCGTATCTGGATGGGAAAAACCAAGTGACCGTCAAAGACGACGAGCGCTTCCAAGATTGGGCGAGAATTCTGAAGAAATACGACGGCCTAATCCAAGAGATCCAGGCTCGCTTGCAAAACTAAAGGAAGGCCCTACGGCCCTCCCTCTCAATGACCCCCGGCAGTTTCCTGCTGGGGGTTTTTCTTTTTTGGATGGGGCCAAGTCGGTAGCATTCGGGACAGCCGTCTTTTTTTTACTGGGGAAAAGCTGCGGAAAAACAGCCGGTGTGAGCCCTTGGCATTAGTCCTTTCCCTACAGACCGGGGTATTATCTGAAGGAATAATGTATAAATTGACTTCCGCCCATTTTTCAATCAAAACCCAAAAACAACATGAAACCTATAGTACAGATTTCCCTGGATCTGACGAATATCGACGAGGCGCTGGAAACCGCCGCCCTTGCTATGAGGGCAGGCGTGGACTGGCTGGAGGCTGGCACTCCGCTTATCTTGGCAGAAGGCCTTCATGGCGTGAGGAAGCTTCGGGAGGCCTTTCCGGGCGTGCCCATCGTGGCTGACCTCAAGACCATGGATGGCGGCTACCTCGAGGCAGAGATGATGGCCAAAGCTGGCGCCACCCACGTGGTGGTGATGGCCCGCGCACATGCCGAAACGATCAAATGCGTGGTAAAGGCAGGGCGGGACTTTGGCGTCAAAGTGATGGGCGACAATATGATCTGTCCCGATATGATCCAGGGCGCGAAGTTTTTGGAAGACCTGGGCTGCGACTACGTCATCCACCACATCGGCTATGACGAACGCCGTGGAATTGCCGCCGCAGGCCATCGCATGCCAAGCCCTCTCGACCAGCTGCGCGAAGTCGTCTCGGCGGTGGATATCCCCGTGCAGGCAGTAGGCGGCCTCTCCCTGGAGCAGGCCATCCAATGTCCGCAATACGGCGCCCCGCTCGTCGTACTTGGAGCTCCGCTTACGATCGATGCGGATTCTTTTAAAACCGCCGACGGTAACCTGGAGAACTCACTTCGGATGATCTGCCAAGCGATCCACGCCCAAGAAACTGTCGTACCCCAAAAAGCCTAAAACCCATGTCCAGCACCAAAAATGCGGCAGTAGTCAACTACTCCGAACAAAAATACTCCGTCGAAATCCGTGAAATCCCCGTGCCTGAGATCGGTGAGGAAGATATCCTCCTCGAAGTGGAAAATGTGGGGGTCTGCGGTAGCGACCTCCACCAGTGGACTTCCGACCACAGCTGGCCGGTGAATTATCCGGTCGTCTTGGGGCATGAGTTTGGGGGAAAAATCGCCGCCCTCGGAGCGAGAGTCGCAGGTTGGAAAGTCGGCGACCGCGTGGTCTCGGAGACTGCCGCCGTGATCGACCAGCAAAATCCCATGAGCAAGGTCGGACTCTATAACCTGGATCCCACCCGGAAAGGCTTTGGCTACGGGGTCAACGGAGCGATGACCCGCTTCGTCAGGGTGCCGGCAAGGTGCCTACACAACGTCCCTGCAAACCTTTCTTTCGAAGAGGCCTGCCTCACCGAACCCTGTTGCGTGGCTTACAATTCCGTCGTCGGCAATTCCAACATCAAACCGGGCGACCGGGTGATCGTCATTGGCCCTGGGACGATTGGGATACTTTGTGCAGCCATGGCGAGACTCTGCGGAGCGGAAGTGGGCGTGTTGGGTCTGGAAGGGGATCGCGCAAGGCTGGAAATCGCCAAACAAGCCTATGGCTGCGAGCCGCTTGTCGGCGAGGAAGCCGCCGAAGCCTGGGCGAAAAAGCGCGACGGCCTCGGCGCCGATCTGATCATCGACGCGGCGGGGCACAGCATCACGCTGAAAATCGCCATGAAAATCGTCCGACCCAACGGGCAAATCACCAAAGTGGGCTGGGGCCCTCAGCCGCTCAACTTCTCCATCGATCCCATCGTGCAGAAAAACATCCGTCTCCAGGGCAGTTTCAGCCACAACTGGCCCATCTGGGAGCGTGTGATTGCACTTTTGGCAAGTGGCGCGTTGAACGTGAAGCCCATCATCGGCGGCGTATGGCCCATCACGGAATGGCATGAGGCTTTTGAAAAAATGCACAGCGGCCAAGTCGTCAAGTCCGTCCTGAAACCTGTCTGACATGCGTCTCAAAGGAAAAGTCATCATCGTCACCGGCAGCACCACCGGGATAGGCAAAGCCATCGCCAAGCGCTGTGTGGAGGAGGGCGCCAAAGTGGTTCTTCATGGATTGGAGGACGAGCTTGGCCGGGAGGTTCTTGATGAGATTGGAGGGAAAAACGCCCTGTTTCACTGTGAAGACATCTCGGCGGAGACTTGCCCTAGAGCGCTGGTCCGGCTGGCTTTGGAGGCTTTCGGCCGACTGGATGCCGTGGTCAACAATGCCGCCTGGGTCGTCACCTCCAACGTGAACAATACGGACCGGGCTTTTCTCCAAAAAATCCTAGACGTCAACACCATCTCGCCTTTTCTCCTCATCCAGGAAGCGCTACCAGAACTGGCAAAAAACAAGGGCTGTGTGCTCAATATCGGTTCGGTCAACGCCTGGAGCGGGGAGCCTAACCTCTTGGCCTATTCCATGTCCAAAGGCGGGCTGATGACCATGACCCGCAACCTGGGCGATGTTCTCATCCGCGACTTTGGCGTCCGCGTCAACCAGATCAATCCCGGCTGGGTCTTGACCGAGCGGGAACGGGAGCGCAAAAAGGAACACGGCCTCTCCGAGTCTTGGTACGAAGGCTTACCCTCCATCTATGCTCCCGCGGGCCGCATTCTTTGGCCGGAGGAAATCGCCGCCGCAGCCATCTACTGGCTTTCTGACGAAAGTGGCCCCATCAGCGGGCAAGTCGTCGACCTCGAGCAATATCCCATGATCGGCAGGAATGCCCCCAAAGACACCAGCACAATCAAATAACCCCTCAAAAACCCCAAACTCAACATGCCAAAATTAGCAGCGTTTCCAAAGGCCTTTATGCAGGCCCTTTGCAAGGACGGAAGTATGAAGATCGCCGACTGGATCAAGTTGGCAGCACCGTTGGATATCGACGGGCTGGAGTGGTATGCGGGTTTTTTGGAGATGGAAAACGAGAAAAACTGGCCTCAGTTTCGCCGAATGGTGGCCGATGCCGGCATGGTCATCCCCATGATGTGCTGCTCGCCGGATTTTACCCATCGGGACAAGGCCTTCCGGGAAAAGGAAATCGAAAAGCAAAAGCGCTGGATCGAGATGACCGACGTGCTGGGCGGGAAGTATTGCCGAGTGCTCTCGGGCCAATACCGTCCCGAGCTGTCAATCGATGAGGGCATCAAGCTCGCCAAGGACAGCATCGAGGCTTGCCTGCCCTATGCGCAATCCCTGGGGATCACGCTGATCATCGAAAACCACTACAAGGACGACTTTTGGGAATACCCTGAGTTTGCACAGAAGCGGGCCATCTTCACCAAGCTGGTGGACAGCATCCACCATCCTTTCTTCGGGGTGAACTACGATCCGAGCAATACTTTCCTCGCCGGGGAAGATCCCCTGGACTTGCTCTACGACGTATCCGAGCGGGTGGTGACCATGCATGCGAGCGACCGCTTTCTGAAGTATGGCACCATCGAAGATCTTCGGAAAGAAGAGGGCGGAGCGGTAGGCTACGCCAAGCGCCTGAGCCACGGAGAAATCGGCAAAGGAATGAACGACTACGATGCGATTTTCGCAGAACTGAAGCGGGTCGGTTTTGACTCCTGGATCAGTATCGAAGATGGGGTTGATGGCATGGACCAGCTGGAGCGCAGTGTGGCTTTTTTGAAGAAAAAGATCGCGCAGTACTGGCAGAATTGATTTACGAGATACGATGGACGAATTGCGGCGCCCTTGATTTAAGCTATGCCTAATCAAGAGGTTTGACGTCTTTTCAATCTTTCAATTTTCCAATTTTAAAATCTTTCAATTCTGAGCACTTTGCAACCTTCCAACATTCCCACCATCCCCTCCCAATGCTTCCTCGGTGAAGGCCCACTCTGGCACACTGGGCGGCAGAGTTTTTTCTGGGTGGACATCGAAAAGGGCAACCTCTTTGAACACCACCTCGCTACCTCTGTCACGAGGACGCGGCATTTTCCCCATCGCCTGGCGGTGGTATTGGAAGGGAAGGACGGCAAACTGATCTTGGGTCTGGATAGGCAGCTGGCCCGCTTCGACCTGGAAACCGAAGAGCTGGAATGGCTCTGTGGGGTGGAGGAAAACCTTCCACTACATCGCTTCAACGACGGAAAGGTCGATCCTGCGGGTCGGATCTGGATCGGCACGCTCAGTACCAAATTTACCGAAGGCGCAGGGAGTCTATATCGTGTTAGGCAGGATTTGAAACCGGTCGTTCAGTTGCCAAACCTGACGATCAGCAATGGCATGGCCTGGACTGAAGACGATCGGACTTTCTATTTTATTGATACGCCAACCCGGCAGATTCGGGAATTTGATTTCGACCTGGAATCGGGCGAGATCCGCTTTCGCAGGGTCGCTGTGGAGGTGCCAGAGGACTTGGGCTTTCCCGATGGGATGTGCATAGACCAGGAAGGCATGCTCTGGGTAGCGCATTACGGCGGATCAGGGGTTTTTCGCTGGAATCCAAAAAACGGCGAACTAGTCGACAAGATTACCCTGCCCGTCCCTCACGTCACTTCCTGCTGCTTTGGAGGAGAAAACCTGGACACACTTTTGATCACCACGGCTCAAGAAAACCTCTCTCCCGAACAGCTGAAAAAATACCCACAAAGCGGGGATGTTTTTTTGGTGAAGTTGGGTGTCAGAGGATTTCGGTCTAGCCTAGCTTGCTTTTAATTTTTTCCCACAGATGCTCACGGATTAATTCACAGAGCAGCACAGATCTTTCAATTTCCACTTTCTCTGTGAAAAATCCGTGATCTTTTCTGTGTTGATCTGTGGGGAACAAAAAAGGCCAATCTTCCGATCAGCCTTTCCTTTTATACTATAGCATCGGCCTAAACTGCCTCAGGAACCGGACGTCATTTTCGGTAAAGAGGCGCAGGTCCTTGATTTGGTATTTCAGCATCGCGATGCGCTCGATGCCCATCCCGAAGGCGAAGCCCGTGTATTTTTTGGAGTCGATTCCACAGTTTTCCAGCACGTTTGGATCGACCATGCCGGAGCCGCCGATCTCCACCCAGCCGCTGCCTTTGCAGACGTTGCAGCCCTTGCCGCCGCAGATCAGGCAGGAGATGTCTATCTCTGCGCTAGGCTCGGTGAAAGGGAAAAAGGAGGGTCTAAACCTCACCTTGGTCTCCTTGCCAAACATTTCCTTGGCGAAGTGGTAAAGCGTGTTTTTCAAATCCGCAAAGCCCACGTTTTCATCCACGTACAAGCCCTCCACTTGGTGGAAGATGCAGTGCGCGCGTGCAGAGATCGCCTCGTTTCGGTACACGCGTCCTGGAGAAAGCGTACGGATAGGCGGCTTTTGGTTTTCCATCACACGCACCTGCACGGAGGAAGTGTGGGTGCGGAGGGCGATATCGGGATTTTTCTCGATGAAAAAGGTGTCCTGCATTTCCCGCGCCGGATGGTTTTCCGGAAAGTTGAGCGCGGTGAAGTTGTGCCAGTCGTCTTCGATCTCCGGCCCTTCGGAGAGGTTGAATCCGATGCGCTCGAAGATCTCCACGATGCGTTGACGAGTAGCCGTCAGCGGATGAATCCCTCCCAGCGGGTAGTTGGAAGGAGGCAAAGTCAGGTCTATGGCGGCCGCTTTGGACTTCTTGTTGGCCGAATTGACCTTGTCGATCAGCTCTTGGAATTTCTCCTCAGCCAGCTGCTTCACGCTGTTGACGACCTGTCCATAGGCGCGTTTTTCCTCATTGGGGATCTTGCCCATAGCGGCAAAAAGCTCACCGACGACGCTCTTTTTGGAAATAAACTCCATTCTGTAGCTCTCCAGCTGCTCTGGGGTGGTGGCATCGGCCGCGGCTATGGCCGCCTTGATCGCTTCGATTTTCTCCTGGTACATGGGGTTGGGATTTAATCCGGCCACAAAGCTACCATTTTTGGGGTTTTTTGGGCAAAAGCAGGGAGAGGAAGTCCGAGTCCATTTGCGTATTCCCGTTTTTTTTTGCGGCCCCCAATCCAAGCCCAAGGCCCTCCTCGTAAGTGCTGTCATCTATCAATCAGAAATCCTAAACAACCAAAACCATGAACAAATTAATGAAACTGGCTTTTGCAGCCTTCGTATTTTTGTCAGCCAATCTGGCCTACGCGCAAATGGAAAAAACCGTGGAAGTGGGCGGCGCACCCATGTACCCCTCCAAAAACATTGTGGAAAACGCGGTAAATTCCGCAGACCACACGACGCTGGTCGCGGCAGTGAAGGCTGCTGGCCTCGTCGAGACCTTGCAGGGAGCTGGGCCTTTCACCGTCTTTGCCCCAGACAATGCGGCTTTTGAAAAGCTGCCAAAAGGCACCGTGGAAACTTTGCTCAAGCCTGAAAACAAGCCGCAGCTGGTCGCTGTCCTGACCTACCACGTGGTAGCGGGGAAAATGGGATCCAAGGAAATCGCCGCTGCCATCAAGAAAGGCAGCGGAAAAGCAACCCTCACAACAGTCCAGGGCGGGAAGTTGACCGCTTGGATGAAGGGAAAGGAGCTTTACATCACAGATGAAAACGGCGGCCAGTCCAAAGTCACCATCGCCGATGTTTGGCAGTCCAATGGCGTGATCCATTCTGTGGACACGGTGGTGCTGCCAAAGATGTAAACAGAAATGCCTCGTAACGAAAAAGCCGTCTGGAATGAATCCAGACGGCTTTTTCGTTTGTTGTGCCTACCAGGTTCTGCCTCCGGGAGGTGGCCCCCCTGGCCTGAACGGCATTCCGCTCGGACCTCTCGGTTCTTCTTCTTTCTTGAAGTTGCCGATGATGTAGGTGAAGGTCAGCATGCCGTAGCGGGTGAGGACGTTGGTGTAGGTGTCGGTGACGGAGACGTCGGAGATGGTGCGGCTGATGCTGTTGTTTTGGTTGAGCAGGTCAAAGATGACCACTTTCAGCTCGGCCTTGTTGTTTTTTGCGAAGCGGTACCCCCCCTCGATATTCCACAGCCAGAAGTTCTGGTCAAATCCCTCCGAAAGTCCTCGGTAGAGGGTGTGTGCGACATTGTTTCCGACGAAGACTTTGCCGTTTTTGGAAGAAAGGAACAGGCGCATGGTGGACTCCTGCTGGTAGTAGTTGTTGTCCAGGTCCTGCTGGAGACTGGAGTTGACGATATTATATGTTCCGGTGGTCTGGATGGAGAAGTCCACGTTTTGGCTGATGTTGGAGCTGAAAGTCAAACCTTGGCTCAGGGCGAGGTTGTCGTTGAGGTTTCTGTCCCCGTTGATCATGCCCGGAGTCCGGTTGAAGCTTGCCCGGCTGTTGGTGTTGAACTGGGTCTTGATCTTTTTGATCGGCGCGCCGTAGGTGAGGAAGAGGCTGGTTCTCCAGTTTCCGTCCAAGTTGACCGGCTGGGAGATCTGACCGCCGGAGCGGAGCAGGATTTCCCCATTGATCAGGGTGTCTTGGGCGGTGATGAAGGTATTGTTGCCTATGTAGTTGTTGGTGGCCGAATAGTTCATAAACATAAACAGCGTGCGGGATTTTTCCAGGTTCACCTTGCTGATGTTTGCAAAGATGTTGTGGTTGTAGCTCTGGGCTAGGCTGGGATTACCCACACTCATGTTGAGCGGGTTTTGGTTGTTGACCACGTTTTGCAGCTGGGATACACTTGGCTCGTCAGTGTCTGTCCTGTAGCGGAATCTCCAGCTGAAGCCCGACTGCCGGTTGCGGTAGTTGATGCTCGCTCCGGGGAGGACATTGCTAAAGTCCCTGTTGAAGACTCCCTCAGTCGGGAAAAAGGCCTCGTTGTCCAGCGTCGCAAACTGGTAGTCCAAGTTCAGGTTGATGCTGTAGCCTTCCTTGTTGTAGGCATAGCCGGACCGCAGGCGTTGGGTGATGAACTTGTTGTCAAACTCGTTGGAAAGGGCCGTGTCCAGCACGGGTCTTCGCTCAGCGTCCAGAATGTAGGTTTTTTGGTCGGCTACGGTTTTGTTGTTGCCGATCTGATAGCCCAAAGTGGCGATGGAGTTTTTTCCCACCGGCTCGGTAAAGGTCGCATTGACGCGATAGTTGAATCCCTCGTTTAGCGCATCGGTCTCCTGCAGCGTGGTGTCTATCAGGCTTCTGCCAAAGTCCCGGCTTGCGGCGAGCAGGTCGGAGGTTTGGTCGCGGTTGTTCCATACCGTGTAAATATCGGTCGAGAGTGTCCTGCCTTTTTTCTCAAACTTGTAGCGATAGGTCAGGTTGTTGGCGATGTTGTAGGCTTGGGTTTCGGCATCGGTGATGGATCTCAGCGCCGAGAGCGAGTCTCCGGTGCTGGCCGAGGTCAAGGCGTCACGGTCGCTGAAGGTCTTGTTGGTTTGGAAAGAGATGTTCGGCGTCAGGATGATGGAGTTCCTTTCATTCAAATCCGCCTCGATTCTCGCATTTGCCCGGTGGTTGTAGTTGTCCACCGTGTTGATGAGGTTTTCCTGATAGTATTGTCTCAGATTTTCGTTGACCACGGTCTCACGGTTGGTGATCTGCTGCAGCGTGTTGGTCGTGTTGTTGAAAAAGTAGCTTCCGGTGAAGTTTACCTTCTTTCCCCACTTGTCCGAATAGTTTAGCCCCAGTGCGTTGGTGGTGACGATGCCTCCGGAGTTACCAACGTAGAAGTTGTTGCCACCGCCGCCCCACCGGCCACCGCCTCCGCCAAAGCCCCTGCCTCCGCCGGAGGAGTTGGCTGAGACACCGGCGAGGTCTTGGCTGGAAAAGTTTTGCTGGTTGATGTTGTTGAAAAGTCCCAAGATCGAAACCCGCTGGTCGCCCTTGAACATGTTGATGCTGCCGCCAGCCGAGTAGCGCTCATCGGTACCGAACCCTCCATAAGCCCTTCCAAAGGAGCCGTTTTTGCGGTCTTCGCGCAGGATGATGTTGATGGTCTTGGTATAGGTGCCGTCATCAAAGCCTGTGAGTCTGCTCTGATCCGAGCGCTGGTCGAGCACTTCTACCCGATCGATGGCGTCGGCAGGCAGGTTTCTCAGCGCGATACTGGGGTCACTTCCGAAAAACTCCCGCCCATCCACGAGGATTTTCTGCACATTTTCGCCTTGCGCCTGGAGCTGTCCCCCGCTCATGGTCATTCCGGGCATTTTGCGGATCAGGTCTTCGGCTTGGGCATTAGCCTGGGTTTTGAAAGCGTTCGCATTGTAGGAAGTCGTGTCACCGCGCTGCTCGCCGACTGGTGCCTGTCCTTCGATGACCACTTCCCCGAGTACCTTGGTGTCCTCCAAGATGAAAATTTCACCCAATTCCACCGGATCCCTGAAGCTGTGGATCTTGGTGACGGTGCCGTAGCCCAAAAAAGAGATCTCCAATTTTACCTCGGGAATCATCGGCCGGACGATCTCAAATTCACCGTTTGCACCGGTGACAGTGCCCCTCAGCAGGGAATCGGTGACCGTTTTGATGGTCACATTGGCACCGATCATGGGCAGTTTGGAAGTCCCATCCGTGACCTTTCCGGTAAATTTCCGCTCGGGACGGGCTTGTCCTCCCGGTCGCTGGGCCTGTGCCGAAAATGAGGTCAAAAGGCTTAAAATCAGTACAATAAAAAGGTATGTCTTTCTCATAGAAATCTAAAGTTCACACCTTTGACCGAAAGACTAAGCCGGCGGTTTAATCCGGGCAGACCGAAAAATTAGAATGGACATTTTAGGGGATGGATGGTCTAAATGTCCTTTTAAAATCCAAGCCGATCAAACCTGCGCCATGATCTCCGGATAGGAGATTCCAAAGTGGCTGTTGTCGTACACCGCCTGTCCGTCTCGCACGATGATGACCTGGGGTGACTCGTGGGGTACGCCAAACTCCGCTTCGATTTGGTTGGAGAGGTTGCGGAAGGAGATCAGGTCCAAAAAGTAGGGAATGACTTTCTCCCCATCTTCTGTTTTCCAGTTTCGCAGGAGTCGGTCCAGCGACATGCTGCTGACCGAGCAGCGGGTACTGTGCTTGAAGATCAAGACGGGCTTGGTATTGCTCAGTTCTTTGATTTCAGCGATTTGGGTAGCTTCGGTGAGTTTTTTCCAGTTCATTTTGGTGATTGCTTACTTTTGGGGCAATTGTTGCGAGGGGATTCAGTTCCGTTAGACCTTCCTAGTATTGCTATGAAAATAACCAACAAAAGCCGATTAGTTCCTTTGGACTATCTGTGTTTGATCATTTTTTGTGCCATCACTGCCTGCAAAAGCCTCAACCCCGCAGCGACACCTCCACTAGCGCGAATCCCCGAGGCCTATTCGAAAGTGAATCTGCCCTTGGAGATCCCTGTCCAGACTTTGGAAAACCTGGTCAATCAGCGTGTCCCTCCTGTGCTCTTCGAGGAGCAGGGCATGGAGATGGGCAACGGCATCATTGGCGATTTGAATTTTGCCAGAAACGGCATGGTAAACGTAGCCGCTTTGGACGAGCATCGGATGCAGCTCATCTTGCCCATCCGGGTCAGGGGAGAACTCGGCCTGAAGCCCGGCGGCCTGCGCAATCTTTTCCAGTCCAAAGTCCCGATTGACCAGGCTTTCGCTCCAGTAGTGGTCTTTGATCCCCAGATCAACCCCAATTGGGCCTTGGGAATTTCGGATTTTGAAGTGTTGGATCTCGGGGGAAAGATGAGTCTCAGCGTCTTGGGGATGGAGCTGGATCTGACCCAGATGATCCGGCAGGAAATCCAGCGCTATGCGGACAAAAACCTGACTGCGAAACCGGACCTTTTGAGACTCAAGCCCATCGTCGATCAGGCTTGGAATCAGGTGGGACGGCCCGTGTTTGTGGAGTTTGAGGGAAAAAGGATGGCTTTTTCCATCCAGCCGGATTCGGTCAAGCTTTCGGAAAAGTTCACCCCAGGCCAGAGCTATGACCTCAGCTTGGGCCTGTCGGGGAAAGTAAATGCACATCCTGTGGATGCCGCGCCCAGCCGGCCTTTTCCCCTTCCCAAGCTGACCGAAAACCACAGCGAAGAGAACTTTCTCGAAATCCTCATCCCGCTGCGCTTGAGCTACGCTGAGATCGATCAGCTGCTCAGCGAAAATTTTGAAAACCAAGCAATCCGCGTCAACAAGACCACGGTCTTTCGACCGAGCAACTTCCGCTCTCAGGCCTACGGTGAGCAGCTGGGGATTTGGATGGACTTTCATGCGGTTCAGACAGACGGCAAAGAAATCGACGGAAAGCTTTTTTTGGTGGGCTCTCCGAAGTTCGATCCGAGGGAACGCGTGCTGATTTTTGACCAAGTCAACTTTCACCTGGACAGTGACAGCCGAAAGGCAAAAATGGCTGCATCCCTCAAAAAGGGCAAAATCATCCGGCAACTGGACAAAAAGCTCCGCTTCGAAATGGGAGAGGTGCTGGAGGAGAGCCTCAGCGGAATCCGGGAACGCCTCGCTCTGCAGACTCCCTATGGCGATCTGAGGGTAGTCGGTTTGGAGATTGTCCCAGATGGGTTTTACCCCTCTGCCGCCGGTCTGGAAATCCAGTTGAAAGCAACCGGGCAGGTGGAGGTGGAGTGGAGGTAAATCCTTCGTCAAAATCCGACCGGAATCGCCGCAAGCTCCGCAAATAAAGCACCAGCGCCTGCAAGGCCAACTAAAGGCAGCTTTGCTGCTGCAGTTTGCACAGTACCGGGGTTGCTCCGCAGCATGCCAGCAGGCAGTTTCTGGGCTTTTCGTTACAAGGGACTTTCAAACCGAGGCTCAGTCGAAACAAGTGCCTTGCTTTTCCGGCATTTATCCACTTCCTACTTTTTCCCCACCAAGATCAAATCCTCCTGGGGTGTGATCAGGTAGTGGGCCCCTGAGTCCGAGACCACTGCCATCTCTTCCACGGAGATGGTCTTTTCGGTGCCGTCCGCTTGCTTCCAGCAGTGAAAGCCGTCGAAAGCGAAGACCATCCCCGCTTTCAGGAGCTTTTGCGCAGCCGGTCTGGGTGAGGGAAGTCTTGCTCCGCCCAGATTGGGCCCCACGTCATGGGCCACGTAGCCGACGGGGTGGCCTGTACTCCATGGAACATAAAGCGAGCCCGCTGCATCCATGAGGTCCCGCTGTGCGCGGTCCACGTCTTCTCCTTTTACACCGGGTTTCATGGCCGCGAGAGCGGCACGGCTTCCCGCTTTTCCGTTTTCCCAATAGCCTTGGATGTCAGCAGGTGCTGCCGTTTCTCCTTCTTTGAGTACATAGGCGAAACGCTGGATGTCGCTCACCCAGATCCCATAGAGCTTCACACCGAAATCCGTCTGGATCACATCTCCGGGCATGATGATTTTGTCCGTGGCATGGGAATGCCCGCGGTCCGGGCCGGAGTTGACATTTGGGTTTTGGTCGGGATGCCAAGCGTCGGTGACGCCGTATTCGACCATTTTGGCTTTGAGGAATTTGGCGACTTCCGCATCAGTGGTCTTGCCGGGCTCGATCATGGCGTAGGCCTCGGCCTGGAAGTCCGCCGCCAACTGGGCCGCCTGGGTCAGGATTTCGATCTCTTCGGGAAGCTTGATCGAGAGCCATTCATAGACCAGTTCCTCGGAGGACACCAGTTTGGATGCGTCGCTTCCGAGGAGTTTTGCCAGTTCCGAGTATTGGCTGTGCGTCAAGCCATCCGCCATTTCATTGGATTCGGAGCTGTTGATGGCGATGGATTTGAAGCCTTTTTCTTTGATGAACCCGACCGCCTTGGCCAGGGATGATTCTCCTCTTGGCACTCGCTCCACTTTCTCATGGATGTCGAGTTCGTCCAGTGCGGTGGCTTCTCCGTCGGGGGAAAAGACGAGGGAATGGAATCCGGTGGCGTCGTTGAAAAAGAGAAAGGCCGCAGTGCCGCTGGCGTTTTCTCCCCCCACATGGGTAGCGATGGGATCATTGTAGTTTTCCCGGCACACGACCAGCCAGCAGTCTACCCCCGCGTTTTTGAGGGCGTCGGGAAGTAGTTGGTTGATCCGCTTTTTGCGGATTTCGGGCCAGGGATTTTCGCTCCAAAGATTCTCAGGACGGGTAGCTTCAGCGGGCTGGGAAGAGGGCTGGGAAGGCTGGCAGCCGAGCAAAACGGCAAAGATGGGGTAGATCCAGAGGTGTTTTCTCATAAGGTGGTGTAAAGGCGGAATTTAAGCACGACTTTCCGGAGGTAAAAAGGTTTTTACATCAACGCAATTCATTGGATATCAATCTTAAAGTGATAAAAACCTTATATTTTGAACAAATTCGCATTCATAGCGTGTTTAAAAGCAAATCCAAAAAGGCCCTGCTGGGCATCCAATGAAGATAGGAATCGTCTGTTATCCCACCTTTGGTGGTAGTGGCGTGGTGGCCACCGAATTAGGAAAAGGTTTGGCGAAAGTGGGCCACGAGGTACACTTCATCACGTACAAGCAGCCCATGAGGCTGGATTTTTTCAGCGAAAACCTCTTCTACCACGAGGTGGACATCAAGAGCTATCCCTTGTTTGAGTTTGCGCCCTATGAGCTGGCTCTGGCCAGCAAAATGGTGAGCGTCGTGAAGTACGAAAACCTCGATCTGCTCCATGTGCACTATGCGATTCCCCACGCCTCCTCGGCCTACATGGCCAAGCAGATCCTCCGGACTCAGGGCATACAGATTCCGGTAGTCACCACGCTGCACGGCACGGACATTACCCTGGTGGGCAAGGATCCGAGCTACGAGCCGGTGGTCACGTTCTCCATCAACCAGTCCGACGGGGTCACGGCGGTGTCCGAGGACTTGAGAAAGGAGACCTTCCAATATTTTGACATCAAGCGGGACATCGAGGTCATTCCCAATTTCATCGATCTGGAGCGCTTCAAGAAGCAGCGCAAGGAGCATTTCAAGATGGCGATCTGTCCAAACGACGAGAAACTGCTGGTCCACACTTCCAACTTCAGAAAAGTGAAGCGGGTAGAGGATGTGATCCAGGTTTTTTACGAAGTGCGAAAAACCATCCCCGCCAAGCTGCTGCTGGTAGGCGATGGGCCGGAGCGTGACAAAATGGAACGGCTCTGCCGTACGCTGGGCACCTGTGATGACGTGCGTTTCCTGGGGAAACTCGAAGCGGTCGAAGAGGTGCTTTCTGTGGCGGACTTGTTTTTGATGCCTTCGGAAAAAGAGAGCTTTGGCCTCGCCGCGCTCGAAGCCATGGCCTGCGAAGTGCCGGTCCTGTCCTCCAATGCAGGCGGGATCCCCGAGCTAAACCTGGACGGGGTGACGGGCTTTGCCTGCCAAGTGGGCGATGTGGGCGAAATGACCGAAAAAGCCAAGTACATCCTTTCCGAGGAGAATCTGCCAGGCTTCAAGGAGCGGGCCTTGGCTCGCGCCAAGCAATTTGACATACATCAAATCATGCCCAAATACGAGGCGTTTTACGAAAAAACCATTGCCGAGGCCCTCAGCGCGGTCTAAAAATGATCTAAATCATTTGTCTGTGAAGACTCCCAAAAGGCCAAAAGCCTTAACTTTGCGGAGTTGACTTGCCAGTAAATTAAGCTTACACCATACTACTTATGAAAAAGATTGGGAGATTGGACAAACCAGACAATTTCGGTTCTGCCAAGATGTTTTCTAATCCATTTTTGGAGAAAATCTCCAGGACCAACATCCTCGTGCCGATCATCATGTTTTTTGCCATCTCGGCGGTGTCGTTTTACTATGCGGTGACCACCACGGAGATCGGGCTGGGAGTGGGGATTGCAGTGCTGTTTGCGGGGCTGTTCGTGTTCACGTTTGTGGAGTACATGATGCACAAGCACTTCTTCCACATGGAGCCGGACACGCCGATCAAGGACAAGCTGCAGTACACCGTGCATGGCGTGCACCATGACTATCCCAAGGACAAAGACCGCTTGGCAATGCCTCCCTTCGTGAGTGCGGCCTATGCGGCGATATTTTACCTGGTGTTCAAGCTGATTATGGGGGCTTATTCCCTCTATTTCCTGCCAGGATTTCTGATCGGATATGCGGCCTATCTCGGCGTACATTACCTCGTACATGCCCTCAATCCTCCGAAAAACTTCCTGAAGGTGCTGTGGGTAAACCATGCCGTGCACCACTACAAGGATCCGGACGTATCCTTTGGCGTGAGCTCTCCGCTCTGGGATATCCTGCTGGGTACCATGCCAAAGAAAGATTGACGATCCCATCCAGTCTTTGCAGCCCTCCAAGAAGTTGGAAAACTTGGAGGGTTTTTTCATGTTCTATTCCCAGTAATCAGTTTCTTCGTGCCATTGTGGCAAACCAAAATCCAACATGAATACTGTCTCCATCATCGGCCTAGGCTGGATCGGTACGCCGACGGCACACCTGCTAAAGGATTCCTGCCAAGTGATAGGCTCCACCACCAGTTCCGAAAAGCAAGCCAAACTTGCCTCCGAAGTAATCAAGGCTGTCCGCTTTTCCCTGAGCCCCCACCCGGAGGGCCTAGGCTTCAACGCACTTTTCCAATCCGAAATCCTTATCGTCAACATCCCACCTCGGACCCGCACGGGCGATGGGACTTTCCACCTAGAGCAGCTGAAGTACCTGAAGAGTCTTTTGGCCAACTCAGCGGTCAAAAAGGTGCTCTTCGTGTCCAGCACGGGAGTCTATCCCAGTGAAAACCTCGAAGGGAAATATGCTGAAGACTTTCCGCTCAGTCTGGAAAACACGGGGCACGATACCATCTTTCGTGCAGAGCAGCTACTGGAAGCTTCGGCTACGCTCAGCACAGGCGAGCGAAACTACGATTTGACCATCGTCAGATTCGGAGGTTTGCTGGGAGACGACAGGATTCCGTTGCGGTATTTCACCGGGAAGGAAAATGTGGCAGGACATACCCGAGTGAACTTTATCCATCGCCAAGATGCAGCGCGCATGCTCGCTTGGATCGTGGAAAAAGGCCTTTGGAACCAAACCTTCAACGGGGTCGCACCACGGCATCCCCTGAGACGCGAAATCTATGAAAAGCTGTCCCGGGAGACCGGCATGGCTCCTCCCGCCAGCTACCAAAACGAACCCGAAGGCAATGACCGACTGATTTCCTCTGAAAAGATCTTGGCGACAGGTTTTGAGTTTGATTTTCCGGACCCTTTGGATTTTACCTATGTAGTTTAGCCACTAAGGCACCAAGGTATTATGAATTCTTTTTCAAACGGAGGACAGCGAAACTCTGCGCCTTTGCGAGAAAAAGGAGCGAAGGCTCGCAGAGACGGAAAGCCGCAAAGGGTTGTTTTTTTTTGGTAAACTTTATTCGCGTCTTCGTGCCTTTGTGGCAAAATAAGAGTTATTGGGAAATGGTTATTGAGTTATTCCAAAAAGGGACGCCGCACGCTTCAGCTTTCAGATTTTAACCTTCTGACTTTTCGGTACTGCCAACTGAGACTGCCCACTGCCAGCTGATAAATGCCATCTTGTCACATTTTTTCAAGTGGAACGGGCATTGATAATCCCCTTTTGTAAAAATTTTGTAACCATTTAAACTGATTCATAACCATGCAGGAAAAAGGTACCATCTCGATCCATACCGAGAATATTTTCCCGATCATCAAGAAATTCCTTTACTCTGACCACGAGATCTTCCTTCGCGAGCTCGTATCCAACGCAGTCGACGCGACGCAGAAGATCAAGCGTCTGGCGACTTTGGGACAGTACAAGGGCGAACTGGGCGATCTGACCGTGGAGGTTTCTTTTGACGAGAAAAAGAAGACCATCACCATCTCCGACAAAGGGCTCGGGATGACCGCCGAGGAGATCAAAAAGTACATCAACCAGATTGCTTTCTCCGGCGCAACCGAGTTTGTGGAGAAGTTCAAGGACGCCAAAGACGCCAATGAGATCATCGGTAAGTTTGGTTTGGGCTTCTATTCCGCCTTTATGGTGGCCAAAAACGTGGAAATCCACACCCTTTCTTACCAAGACGGAGCGGAGCCAGCCATTTGGGTGTGCGACGGCAGCACTGAGTTTGAGATCAAAAAAGGCAAGAAAAAGACCCGTGGCACGGACATCATCCTCCATGTCAACGAGGAGTCTGAGGAATTTCTCGATAAGTGGAAGCTGCAAGGAATCTTGGACAAATACGCCAAATTCCTTCCAGTTCCGATCAAGTTTGGCACCAAGTCCGAGTCTGTAGAAGACGGCGTGGATGACAAAGGCGAGAAAAAGTGGAAGTCCGTTGAGGTTGACAACATCATCAACACCACCGCTCCGATCTGGACCAAGTCTCCAAGCGAGCTGACTGACGAGGATTACCTGAAGTTCTACAAGGAGCTCTATCCGATGAGCGAGGATCCGCTGTTCTGGATTCACCTGAACGTGGACTACCCGTTCAATTTGACCGGGGTGCTCTATTTCCCGAAAGTGAAAAACGAGTTTGAGCTTCAGCGTAACAAGATCAAGCTTTTCAGCCGCCAAGTCTTTATCACCGACGAAGTGAAGGATATCGTCCCTGAGTTCCTCATGCTGCTCCACGGCGTGATCGACTCTCCAGATATTCCTTTGAACGTATCAAGAAGCTTCTTGCAGGCGGATGGAAACGTAAAGAAAATCAACAACTACATCACCAAAAAGGTGGCGGACAAGTTGGCTGAACTTTATAAAAAAGACAGAAAAGCCTACGAAGAAAAGTGGAACGACATCGGTCTCTTTGTGAAGTACGGCATGATCTCAGAGGAGAAATTCTACGAGAAAGGCAAGGACTTTACGTTGCTGAAAAACACCAAGGGCGAATACTTCACCTTGGACGAGTACCGCGAGAAGGTGAAAGCCATTCAAACCGACAAAAACGACACGACTGTTTTCCTTTACTCCACTGACCTCAACAAGCAGGACAGCTTCATCGAGTCGGCCAACAAGAAGGACTACGATGTCCTCGTGCTCGACTCTCCGATCGACAGCCACTTCATCCAGCATATCGAAACCAAGCTCGAGAAAACCCAGCTCAAGCGTGTGGACGCGGACGTGGCCGAGAAGCTGATCCAGAAAGACGACAGCTACGCCAATCTCCTGACAGAGGAGCAAAGCAAGTCCGTGAAGGAGCTTTTCGAAAAAGCGATCAACAACAAGTCCTACACCGTGGAGGTGGAAGGCCTCAGCCCAGAGGAACTTCCGGTGACCATCACCATGGAAGAGTGGATGCGCAGGATGAAGGACATGGCGCAGACCGGAGGCGGTCCGATGAGCTTCTACGGCAACCTTCCTGACAGCTACAAAGTCGCCATCAACGGCAACCATCCCGTGGTGGACAAGATCCTCAAAGCGGACGGAGAAGAAGCCCAAACCAAACTGGCCAAACAGGCTTTTGACTTGGCTTTGCTTTCCCAAGGCTTGCTGACCGGCAAGGAATTGACTGCATTCGTAAGAAGAAGCGTGGAGATGCTGTAAGTTTCTCCTGACTCAAATGAAACCCTCCAAAGGCTCGTCCTTGGAGGGTTTTTTCTTTTCGATACCTTATCTCAAATAGGCCAGCAGCTCCGCATCAGCCAGTTCCTTGGACTTATAGTACAGGCTGATCTGGTGGTCTGCGTGCGCTTTTTCGAGCTGTCGTAGCTCCGCTACCGAAACTTTCATAGGCTTGTTTTCGCTGGGACTGTTGGCAAAGCTCCACTGCTTGAGCTCATGGCCTTGGGCATCTTTCAGTACAATCACGCGCTCGCTGCCCGAGCCGGACTTGACGGTGCAGTGGTTGTACTTGACCCAAAGCAGGTCTTGGGGAGCAGCTTTGTCCAGTTGCAGCGTGCGTAGATTCAGGGGTTGGTTGATGTACTGCTTTAGGATCAGCTTGTCGTTCAGGTAGATCTCATAGCTGTCCAGGCCGAGCTTGGGAGAAAAGGCCATCGTCGTCAGGCCGATCAGGAGTGCCGCCAGCAGGCTGGCGAGAGTGGTTTTTGCATTTAGAGTTTTCATGGTGTGATTCGTTGAAGTGAGTTTGTGTTTTTTTAACTTGTGTAGAAGCCTTCCCATCCCCTCATTCAGAGCCGGTTGAAAAAGGACGGAGGGAAAGCCCTTGGGTAAGCTTACGCCGATCCTCAAAAAAGGTAAAATGCCTAGCCCGGAAAGTAGACCAACGGCTCGGATACTAGACTTAGGATAGGCGAGGATAGGTGGTTCGTTGGTCGACTATATGCGCCTTTGGTCTATTCCCTAGGATCGGAAGCCGGATTTGTGCGTAATTGATGCTTAGACCTCCACTGCCTATGTCAGCAACCTTTCGCTCCAAACTTTTGTCCCGCACCCAGCTCCTTCACCTGCTGTTTTGGACGGTGATCACGCTGATTTTTATTTACGACAGGCGATACCTGATCATGAAGTTTCGCCTGCCGGAGCACTTCATTGCCTGTGTGGTCGTGAGGATGGGACTCTTGATTTCGCTGGTGTATTTTCATCTGAATGTGCTCGTGCCGCGTTATTTCCAAACCCGGAAATACGGATTGTACACCCCGCTGCTCTTGCTTTCGCTCGGGATCTACGTCAGCCTGCAAAATGCCTATGACATCTACCTCTATGGATTTGTGATCGGGGATGTGCGGAGCAGGGACTTTTGGAGCGCCTTTCCCTACAACTTTTTTACCACGCTGTGGTATCTGGCGCTCACCGCGGGACTGAAGTTGAGCTTGGATCGCTATGGAGAAAAGGGAAAAACAAGCCAGGACGTGGAGCTATCCGCTGGCCTCCATTCTGTGGATAGGCAGGTGATGCTGAAAAGCGGCACCAAGCAGGTCAGGGTCGACCTCGACTCGGTCACCCATGTCAAGGGCCTCAAGGACTACTCCATCGTCTATACTGAAGATGATCAGGTCATCGTGAAGGGCTCGCTGAAAAGTGCTGAGCAGCTGCTGGGGTTAAAAAAACTGGTGCGTGTCCACAAATCCTACCTTGTGGCGTTGGATAGGATCAAGACCATCGAGGGAAACCAGATCATCTTGGACCAGCATTCCATCCCTATCGGGAGGTCGTATAAAAAGGAGCTTTTTCAGCATTTGGTACCTTCCTGATCCTTTATCTTTCCAAAAGCGATACCCCACTTCGGCACTAGGCTATTCGTCTTTTTATCGTATTTTTGATCATGCTTTCCAAAAAGACCAAATACGCCCTCCACGCCCTGACCTACCTCGGCAAGCACCGGGAAAACAAGACCGTCCTCATCCAGGATATCGCCGAGGAGCATGGGATTTCCCACAAGTTTTTGGAAAACATCCTCCTCGAGCTGAGAAAGGCGGGCTACCTCGGCAGCAAAAAGGGAAAAGGCGGAGGCTACTACCTCATCAAGGAGCCCAAAGAAATCCCCCTTTCCCGCATCATCAGACTGCTCGACGGCCCCATTGCCCTGCTCCCCTGCGTCAGCCTCAACTACTATGAACCCTGCGCAGAATGCAAAAGCGAGGTCCAATGCGGGATCAATAAAGTGATGGTGCAGGTGCGGGATGAGACGCTTAAGATATTGGAAAACAAGTCTTTGCAGGATATTCTGGACGGGGAATAAAATTTTTTATCCATAAACTCTATAAAATTTATAGGGATTATATACTTTTGTTTTTCCCATCCGTAAAGAAAGCCATGATACTAGATCAAATAGCAAAGAAGTTCTTTTCCCCCAAGTCGGGAAAAGACAGCAATGCCAAAAGCCTGCTAAAGTCTATCTCTTGGAGGATCGTGGGGACGCTGGATACCATCGTGATATCCTACTTTATCACCGGACAGCTGGTCATGGCGGTGTCGATCGGATCGGTGGAGGTTTTCTCCAAGATCATCCTCTACTATTTCCATGAGCGCGTATGGGAAAACGCAACCAAAAACAAAATCGATGAGCCAAAGCCTGAATACATCCGATCTTGAGTCGAGACTCGAATCGCTGAGTGCGGGAGAGGGCTTGGCCTTGATCGCCGAGCTGTTCCCTGGTAAGGTGGTCTTCTCCACCTCTCTTGGCCAGGAAGACCAGGTCATCACCCAGCTGATCGCTACGCAAAACCTGCCGGTGCAGATCTTTTCCCTGGACACGGGAAGGCTTTTTC
This sequence comes from Algoriphagus oliviformis, assembly GCF_017254915.1. GTDB lineage: Bacteria > Bacteroidota > Bacteroidia > Cytophagales > Cyclobacteriaceae > Algoriphagus > Algoriphagus oliviformis. The sequence continues at coordinate 967,642 of NZ_JAFKCT010000001.1, forward strand.
CGGAGACACTGGAGCTGCTGGCCCGTACCGAGAGCAAATACAAAACCCGAATAAAGGTTTACTATCCCGAAACTTCCTCGGTGGAAAAGCTGGTGGGCGAGATCGGGATCAACGGCTTCTACGAGTCGGTCGAAAACCGCAAGTCCTGCTGCTATGTCCGCAAGGTGGAACCGCTCAAGCGGGCTCTTGCCGGCAACGAGGTCTGGATCACTGGCCTTCGTGCGGAGCAGAGTGCCAATCGTGGCGGGATGAAGCGGGTGGAATGGGACGAGGCCAATCAAATCCTCAAATACAATCCGCTTTTGGACTGGACTTTTGACCAGATGATCGCCTATATCAACGAGCACAAAATCCCCTACAACCCGCTCCACGACCAAGGCTTCGTCAGCATAGGCTGCGCTCCTTGTACGCGGGCGATTTTCCCCGGAGAAGATGCCCGCGCTGGCCGCTGGTGGTGGGAAGATTCCAAGAAGGAGTGTGGGCTGCATGCCAAGTGAGAGGCGAGAGGCTAGATACAAGACACAAGACGCTAGACATAAGAATAATCGGATAGAAGTCCTTTTTGCCTCGTAAATCGTACTTCGTAAATCCTAAATCAAAATCGCAAATGGAGAACCTATTCATACCTAACCCCAAAGAAGCAGAGTCGATCCAAATCCTAAGGGAAGTGGCGGCGCAGTTTGAGCGACCCGTCCTGCTTTTTTCCGGAGGAAAAGACTCGATCACCTTGGTCAGATTGGCTCAAAAGGCCTTTTTCCCTGCGAAAATCCCCTTCCCACTCCTTCACGTGGACACAGGGCACAACTTCCCTGAGACCATCGAGTTTCGTGACAACCTGGTGAAAGAGCTTGGCCTGGAGCTGATCGTGCGCAACGTGCAGGACTCCATCGACCAAGGCAAGGTGCGTGAGGAGCGCGGCCGCTATGCGAGCCGAAACACGCTGCAGACGACGACTTTGCTCGACGCCATTGAGGAGTTCAAGTTTGACGCTTGTATCGGGGGAGCGAGAAGGGACGAGGAGAAGGCCCGGGCCAAAGAGCGCGTGTTTTCCGTTCGTGACGACTTTGGACAGTGGGATGAAAAAAACCAGCGTCCGGAGCTTTTTGACATGCTCAATGGCAAGATCCACGTGGGTCAAAACGTACGCTGCTTTCCGATCTCCAACTGGACTGAGCTGGACGTGTGGGAATACATCCGCACCGAAAACATCGCCATCCCCAGCATCTACTTCGCGCACAAGCGGGAGGTATTCTTCCGCGACGGCATGATCTGGACTGCCAACGAACACGTGTTCCGCGAGGCACATGAGGAAGTGGTGGAGAAAATGGTCCGCTTCCGCACCGTGGGCGACATGACCTGTACTGCGGCGGTACTTTCCGAAGCGGTCTCCCTGGACGACGTGGTTTCCGAAATCAGACTTTCTACCATCTCCGAGCGAGGTGCCCGTATCGACGACAAGCGCTCCGAGGCGGCAATGGAGACGAGAAAGAAAGTGGGATACTTCTAAGTATCAAGATACAAGTAGCTAGTATCAAGAAGCTGTGCCGCTTCTCCAGAAGCTGCGCAACAAGCGAAAAAGCTTTTAAAACCATCCATGGACTATCGTCCATCAACTATCGACTTAACAAACAATGGATATACAAGGCAGAAAACTCATCAAGATCGCCACAGCAGGTTCCGTGGATGACGGCAAAAGCACCCTGATCGGTCGTTTGCTGTACGACACCAACTCCCTGACCACGGACAAGATAGAGGCCATCGAACGCAACTCTAAGCAGCGAGGCTACGACTACCTGGACTTTTCCCTCGCCACCGACGGACTGGTGGCTGAGCGCGAGCAGGGCATCACCATCGATGTGGCGCACATCTATTTCAATACCGACAAGACCAATTTCATCGTAGCCGATACTCCGGGCCACGTGGAATATACCCGAAACATGGTCACAGGAGCCTCCACTTCCCAAGTGGCGGTGATCCTGATCGATGCCCGCAAAGGCGTGATCGAGCAGACCTATCGCCATTTTTTCATCAGCAACCTCCTCCGCATCTCCCACGTGGTAGTTGCCATCAACAAGATGGATCTCGTGGACTACAGCGAGGATGTGTTCCTGAAAATCAAGAGCGACTTCGATGCGCTGGTGGAGAAAAGCAACTTCCACGAAGACCAGATCACCTTCATCCCTGTCTCTGCCTTGAAGGGGGAAAATGTGACCCGTAAGTCTGAACACATGCCTTGGTATGTGGGCAACACGCTTTTGGATCATTTGGAGATCCTAGAGCCGGAAGACCTCCAAGAACGCTCGGTGGCGAGATTCCCCGTGCAGTACGTGATCCGTCCAAAGACCGAAGCTTACCACGACTTCCGCGGATTTTCCGGCAAGCTCCACGGACACAGCCTGAAGGTAGGCGACGAAGTGACCGTCCTTCCGTCTGGAAACAAATCCAAGATCAAGAGCATCGAGTTTTTTGACCAAAAACTGGAATGGGTAGCCGCTGGAGCCTCGGTGACGATCACCCTCGAGGACGAGGTGGACTGCAGCCGCGGCGACATGATCGTGCGGGCCGGCGAGGAGCCAAAGAGCGAAAAGGCCATCTCCGCCACCCTTTGCCAAGTCAACAGCAAGGCGCTTAAGGTAGGAGGAAAGTACATTCTCCAGCACGGCGTCAACCGTGTCTTGGCCAAAGTGGATCAGATCGAGTCCCGCATCCACACGGACTTCAGCGGAGGAGAAGAGGCGGACCAACTGCGACTGAATGACATCGGCCGGGTGCATTTCCGCCTCAGCAAGCCTATCCATTTTGATTCCTACGAGACCAGCAAATCCAACGGGGCCTTTATCCTCATCGACGAGGGCACCTATGATACGGTGAGTGTGGGTTTCATAAATTGAAAAATTGCGCTAAGCAACCGAATTGACAATTGAAAATCCCGAGACCCACTCCCCCTTGCAAAGGGGGCAAGGGGGATTTTCAAGAAATCTTTAAAACATAGTCCCCTTTCTGGGAAAAACCTATTACAGCCATGCAAAGCTTTCGAACCGAACTTGAAAATCCGATTGTAGCCAAAGATATTCTTGAGTTGGAGCGCAAAATCGCCCTCTTTCGGGAGGGAAAGATAGACGAGGAAAAATTCCGCAGCCTGCGCCTCGCGCGTGGGGTCTATGGCCAGCGCCAGCCGGGCGTGCAGATGGTCCGCATCAAGCTTCCCTATGGCCGGGCGACCTCAGCCCAGCTGCGCAGGATCTGCGCGGTGTCCGAGGAGTATTCCATCGGCCGTCTGCACATCACGACCCGCCAGGATATCCAGATCCACTTTGTGAGTCTGGACCGCACGCCGGAGCTGTGGGCGGAGCTGGAGCGGGATGATGTGACGCTGCGTGAGGCCTGCGGCAACACGGTCAGAAACGTCACCGCTTCCGAGACGGCCGGTATCGATCCCAAGGAGCCTTTTGATGTGACTCCCTATGCGGATGCGACGTTCCGATATTTCCTCAGAAACCCGGTTTGCCAGGAGATGGGCCGGAAGTTCAAGATGTCCTTTTCCTCGTCCGACGAGGACAATGCGCTGAGCTACCTGCACGACTTGGGCTTTATCGCCAAGGTCAAAGAAATCGACGGCAAGTCCGTCAGAGGCTTTAAGGTGCTTCTCGGTGGAGGTCTGGGTTCCCAGCCGCGCCATGCCGACGTGATCTCCGAGTTTGTGGAGACTGACCAGATCATTCCTTTCATCGAGGCAGTGCTTCGGATCTTTGACCGTCATGGAGAGAGAGCCCGGAGAAACAAGGCCAGAATGAAGTTTCTGGTGAAGGACTTGGGCATCGAGGCCTTTTTGGAACTGGTGGAAAAAGAGCGTAAAGCGCTGAGGTTCCAGACTTTCCCGCTGGACTTCGAAGACTACGAGGCTGGCAGAATCCTGCCAAATCCTCCCAGCCCTGCGCTGGACGGGGAGCTGGGACTGGACTTTGAGCTTTGGAAGCTGACCAACGTGCTTCCGCAAAAGCAGGACGGCTACGTGTCCATCGGGGTCAAGGTCTCTCTCGGGGACTTCTATCTGGATCAAGCCCGACCTTTGGCTGATTTGGTGGAGACCTACGCGGCCGGTGAGGTTCGCTTTACTTTGAGACAAAACATCCTGATCCGTGACGTGCGGGAGGATTTGGTTCCTTTCTTTTATCAAGAATTGAAAAAGATCCGACTCGCCGACCGCGGCTACAATACACTCGGCGACATCACGGCATGCCCCGGCACCGATACCTGTAATCTGGGCATCGCCAGCTCCACCGGTATCGCGGCCGAGCTGGAAAAAGTGATCCTCGACGAGTATCCGCAATACTTGCAAAACAAAGATCTGGTGATCAAGATCTCCGGATGTATGAATGCCTGCGGGCAGCACAACATGGCCCACATCGGCTTTCAGGGCATGTCCATGAAGGCGGGCAAAAGAGTCATTCCAGCCTTGCAGGTCCTACTAGGCGGGGGAAATTTGGGAGATGGCAGCGGAAGGTTTGCCGACAAGGTGACCAAAGTCCCCAGCCGAAGAGGTCCTCAGGCTTTGCGTATTTTGCTGGAGGATTTTGAGAAAAATGCCGCCGGTCAGGACTTTCTCAGCTACTACGATCAGCAGGGGCAGATCTATTTCTACGAGCTGCTCAAGGAACTCAGCGATGCGTCGACCACCTCCGAGGCGGACGCCATCGATTGGGGCAACCAAGAGGCCTATGAGGTCGCTGTGGGTGTGGGCGAATGCGCGGGTGTGGTCATCGACCTCGTGGCGACTTTGCTTTTGGAGGCTTTGGAAAAGCTGGAGCTTGGTCGCACTGCACTGGAGGAAGGCCGCTGGTCAGACAGCATCTACCACCACTATGCGGGTCTGATCAACGCCGCCAAGGCACTTCTGCTCAGCGACGACACCAGCACCAACAGCTACGCAAACATCATTTCCCTCTTTGACGAGAAATACGTCGAGACTGGCAAAATCAACCTTGGAGGCTCATTTGCGGACAAGGTTTACCAGATCAACCAGCATGAACCTAGCGAGGCTTTTGCACATGCCTACGCCGCCCAGGCCATGGAGGTGTACAACCTGTTGAAGTCTTACCGTGAGGCGGAGGTGGAAGCATGAGAGCGCCCATCTATCCAAAAGTCACCCTCGTAGGTGCTGGGCCCGGGGATCCGGAGCTGATCACGCTTAAGGCCGTTTTGGCGCTCAACAAAGCCGACGTGGTGCTGTATGATGCGCTGATCGACCCGGTGCTGCTGAAGCATGCCCCGGAGACGGCTCTGAAGATTTTCGTAGGAAAGCGTGTAGGCAAGCATTCCACGGCTCAGGAGGATACAAACCAGCTTTGTGTCAGCCTCGCCAAAAAGCATGGCCATGTGGTTCGGCTGAAAGGCGGCGACCCCTTTGTCTTTGGTCGGGGAGCGGAGGAGATCGAGTACATCGAGTCCTTTGGGATTGCGACGGAGCTGGTGCCTGGCATCACTTCAGCGATAGCGGTTCCGGCTTCTGCTGGGATTCCAGTGACCAAAAGGGGAACTTCCGAAAGTTTCTGGGTGGTGACCGGTACCACGAGCAGCGGTGAACTTTCCCGGGATTTGGGGTTGGCTGCGCAGTCCACTGCGACCGTAGTGGTCTTGATGGGCACGAGGAAGCTTGGCGAAATTGTAAGCGTCTACCAAGCCTGCGGTAAGTCCGAACTCCCCATCGCCATCATCCAAAGTGGGACGACCAGGGAGGAGCGCATTGTGGCGGGCTTTGTCGGAGATATCGAGCAAAAGGCTTTTGATTCCAATATGGAAGCTCCGGCGATCATCATCATTGGCGAGGTCGTGCGCGAAAGCCAAAAGCTGGCGGAGGTCTATCGGATCGCGGTGGGCAGTCTGCAGTAAGCAGTTGTTCAGTTTGCAGTGGGCAGTTTGCAGTAGCAGTGGAAACCCTTTCGACTTTGCGACTCCCGTCGCTCAGATGAAGGTTCCATCAGGCTAAACGCCTGACGGTAGGCATGGAGTCGGCGCTTTTGTTAGTTTGAGTGGTAAGCTCCAGGAATGGGGCTAACTTTACAACTTTGCCACCTTACCACTTTCTAACTCTTGAATCTACCATCTTGCTACTAACGTCTTGATACTTTATACTAGCTTCTTGATACTAAAACAAAATGAACCAGCTCTATCCCATCTTCCTCAAAGTGCATGAACTCAACGTCCTCTTGGTCGGCGGGGGAAATGTGGGTACGGAAAAGCTGGAATTTTTGCTCAAGTCCAGTCCTCGGGCGCAGGTCACGGCGGTCGCCAAAGCGTTTAGCCCAAGCTTTCTCGAAGTAGCGGGCAGGAGCGAAACGGTCACGATGATCGAGGATGCCTATGATGAGAAATACCTTGGCGGAAAGCACATCGTGATCGCCGCCACGGATGACAAAGCGGTCAACCGCCAGATCCGGGACGAGGCCAAGGAACGCTTTCTCCTCGTCAATGTGGCCGACACGCCGGATCTCTGTGACTTTTACCTGGGTGGCATTGTGACCAAAGGCAACCTAAAAATCGCCATCAGCACCAACGGAAAATCCCCCACCACAGCCAAGCGATTGCGCCAGCTGCTCGAAGATGTACTTCCAGAAGAAATCGACGACCTGCTCCAGAATCTCCACGCTTACCGCGACACGCTCAAAGGGGATTTTGAGCAAAAGGTAAAAGCCATGAACGAGCTCACGGAGGGATTGGTGAGGAAGGGATAGGCTTATCTCGCAGCTATGCTGCTTCTACAGAAGCAGCACAATCAATTTGCAAAATCACATCTTATCTGCCGATTTCGTGATTTTTTTCACATAATCGGAACATAATCTGTGAAAAGGCTGTCCCTATCTGGGCAGCCTTTCGTTTTAGCTAGCGGTCTTCGCGAGGACCAGAGACTCCGGGCTTCGCTTCACGGGCTTCAGTCCAAACAAAGGCCTGAGAAATCCCACCCTTCGAATAATCTCGAAAGTCCCAAAACTTCCACCCAAGGTGATCCCCAGCACGCCGAAGAACTGCAACTGAACTGGAATAGCCAGCGGAAACAGCCATGCCGACCCCAAATACAGAAATGCCATATGCAGAATGTACACCGGATAGGCAGCCTCACTGAGGTAGTTCAGGGCTTTGCCGGGCTTGTTCAGGTGCTTGCTGCCAAAGGCCAGCACAGCAAAGATCCAGGCGAGCGATTCTACAGCCAGCAAATATCCGGGAATCGAGCTGCCATATTGGGCGATCCGAAAACCATAGAGCAAGCCAGCGATTGCCAAGAAAGCCCAGCGCCACTTTTGGATCATCTTCCAAAAAAGCTCGCCGCTGAGCACGAAGCAAAACCCAAAGAAGAAAGCCAACAGGCCCAAGACGAAGCCATGCCAGTTAAGCGCATAGAGCTCAAAGGGAACCGGGTCGAGCAGCATGACCTCAGCCACGAAGGCTGCCAAGACGAACAGCAGTCCCCAAGGTTGGCTAAGAGTCTTTTTGATCCAGGTCGCCAGCTTGGTGGTTTCGTTTTGCTTGAGGTAAAAAAGCAGCGGCGAAAGCAATAAGACGTAGCAGAAGATATTTCCCAAAAACCAGAGATGGCCCGGCGACCAAGTGTACGATTGGCTCATGCCGTAGTAGTGCCGCAGCAGCCAGAGGTGGATGGGCACGATGGCAAACATCCCAAAGACATAGGGAAGCAGGATACGCTGACCGCGCTCGACGATCAGCGATTTCCAGCTTCTTTTCCGCATGGCGAAGTACACGCCCATGCCCGACACGAAGAAGAGCAGCGGTATCCTCCATACATTCAGCATCGTCATCGGGATCCAAAGGGTGCTCCAGGAATCTTCAGAAGTGATGAAGCCGATCATCCGGCCCCAAGGCTGCACACCGATGGCCACGTGGTAGATCAGCAGCAGGCCGATCGCAATCACCCGCAGCCAGTCGATGTCGTAGCGTCGATGGTCTTTTATTTGAGTTTCCATGATTGTAAGTCAGAATTTCCACAAGCCTTGGCTTTCTTCCGTCTGCGGTCTTCGGTCTTCCGTCCAGCCAGAAGAAGGTTTGAGGCCAATCGCTGAGTTAAGGTTAGTTCCGGAGCATTCATTTCAGCATCTCCGCGATCTGTGGGCGGACTTTTTCCAGATAGGCATAGTCCAGCTTCAGTCCCATGGGGGCCAGCATACCTCCCATCATGTCATAGACTTCCTTCACTTGGTCAAAAGGTGCCGCGACATTTTCATAGGCAGTGGTGCCGTATTTGTTCTTGATGGTTTTGTCGGCCTTTCGGTCGAGCAGGAGCTGGACGACTTCGGGTCTTCCAAAGAAGGCTGCAGTGATCAGCGCCGTGGAGCCATCGTTGTTTTGGAAGTTGATGTCGGCTCCGGCGTCGAGCAGCAGCGTGGCGATTTCCTTTTGGTCAAAAAGCGCGGAGGAGATGAGGGGGCTGGAGCCGCCAAAGGGATCCTTTTCATTGAGGTTGCTGCCGGCGGCGATGTGCTGCTTCACCGCATCCACGTTGCCCGTGATCACGGCGGTATGGAGATCGACCTCCGGTGCCTTGGTTTTCTTCTGCGCCGAGGTGTTGCACGCGGCCAAGAGGACCATAAAGAAGAGGAAAAGGGAGGTGATGAGGCGGGATTTCATGACAGGTGTTTTCATAGTTTTTTTGGTTTGTGATGATGCTGACAAAGTAAGCGCAGGGCCCTGCGCCACACTAAACAGCCTTGCTCACAAAAGCATAAGGCTTGTGCAAGCCGATATAAACTATGGCGCAGGGATATAAAAAATCACGCAAACAAGCTCAAGGACGTTGATTTGGCTCTTTGTGCTGTATGCCTCGTCGAGCTGGAATTTGCGACTTTTGATTTGCGATCTACGAGGTCTAGGGGAGGTCGAACCAATTTTCCAATCTTGCAATTTTTCAATTTTCCAATCGATAGGCATCCAATCCCGAAGACCTCCGCACCTCACTGGAACTAACTTCCAAGCTTCGGGACCTCCCTGCCTCCCAACTTCCCCATTTTTCTCCTAGTTTTACCCCATGGCCGCCACCTCCCCCCAAGACAAGGAATTTTTGGATCAGCTGATCGACAAGATCAATGCGCACATGGGCGAGGAGGATTTTGGGGTTTCTGGTTTGGCGGAGGCCATGCACATGAGCCGGTCCAACCTGCTCCGAAAGGTGAAAAAGGTGACCAGCCTCTCCGTCTCCCAGCTCATCAACCAAACCCGTCTGGAGCGGGCGATGCAGCTCCTGCTTACCGGCACGATGAACGTCTCGGAGGTGTCCCATCAGGTAGGCTTCAACAGCCCTTCCTACTTTATCAAGTGTTTTCGCGAGCACTACGGCTATCCTCCCGGGGAGGCAGGCAAGCATCCAGAACCCAGCCCCAGTCTGGAAAAGGAGGAATCCGCCCGGCGGCCCTCCAGTCCGAAAGTGTTTGTGATTGGCGGCGTGCTGCTACTCGTATTGCTCGCAGCGGGATGGTTTTTGTCAGGCGGAGGGGCTTTGGAAGAAAAGCTTTCCCGCGAAAAATCCATCGTGGTCCTGCCCTTCAAAAATGACAGTGCCGACTCCACCAACCTCTACCTGATCAACGGGCTGATGGAGGCTACGCTAAACAACCTCCAAAAGATCAAAGACCTCCGCGTGCTCAGCCGCACTTCCGCAGAGAAATACCGGGATAGCCACAAGTCCATTCCAGAGATGGCCGAAGAGCTCGATGTGAGCTATTTCGTGGAGGGGAGTGGACAAAAAATGGGCGAACGCATCGTGCTCAATATCCAGCTGATAGAAGGGGCGACGGACCGCCACCTCTGGAGCAAGCAATACCGGAGGGAGGCAAGCGATATTTTTGCCCTGCAGCAGGAGATCTCCCGCGACATCGCCCACGAGATCCAGGCGGTGATCACCCCGGAGGAAAAGTCCCGGATCGAGAAAATCCCTACCGAAAACCTCAAGGCCTATGACTCCTTCCTCCAGGGGCTAGACCTGCTCAATGCCGGGCCGGACAACGACCTCCTCGAATCGGTGGTGTATTTCGACGAAGCCATCCGACAGGACGAGGGTTTTGCCTTGGCCTATGCCTGTGCCGGGATGGCATTTTACTACCATGACCTTTTTCGGGCGGAAAAGGAATACCTCGATCAGCTGGGGGCCTACTCCGACAAGGCCATGCTCCACGACCCCACCTCCGCCGAGAGCCATATCGCCAAGGCCATGTACTATTTGCTCAAAAAGCAGTACAGCCAGGCACTTCCCTTTTTGGAAAAAGCGCTGGAATACAAGCCCAACTCTTCCCAAGTCATCGGCTTGCTGGCGGACTTCTATGCCAACCATCTCCCCAATACGGGCAAGTATCTGGAGTACGCCCTCAAGGGCATGAAGCTGGAGTCCACCCCGGCGGACTCGGTGGCTACGAGCTATTTCTACCTTCGCCTCGGCAATGCGTTGATCCAGACGGGATTTGTCGATGAGGCCATGGAAAACTTGGACTTGTCCTTGGAGTATTTCTCCGGCAACGCCTATTCCCGATACGTGCGGGCCTTTGTGCACTATGCCAAGACCAAGGACTTGGGGAAAACCAAGGAGATGCTGATCGAGGAGTTTGCCAGGGACACGACCCGGTTTGACATCCTGCAGGATATCGCCAAGGTGAGCTACTACCTCAGGGACTATGAGTCGGCGTATTCCTACTACGAAAAATTCAACCAGATACGGGAACAGCAGCAGCTGAACGTGTACGTGCACGAAAACCAGCTCATCGGGGAGGTCTATGAAAAAGTCGGCAAAAAGGCCGAGGCGAAGCGTTTTTTTGACAGCTATCGGGCGTACATCGAGAAAGACCAGACCATCTACAAAAACCTCGGCCTGGCCATGATCCATGCCCGGGAGCGAAACTTTGACCAGGCGCTGGAGTACCTTAGGCTCTTTGCCGAGGAGGACAATATCCAGGTTTGGGTGATCCTGTTTTTGCCCCAAGACCCCATGGTGGACGAGCTTAAGAAGCTGCCGGAGTTTCAGAAGATATGGGCAGGAGTGGAAAAGAAATTTTGGGATAACCACCGCAAAATCAAGGAACAGCTGGAATACGAGGGGCTCTGGTGATTTTGGTTTTGGCGCTCTCGCCGGGCTTTTTTATCTGCCCGACTTCCCCTATTTTTGGGGCTTCAAAAAAGTAGCATTAATCCAGATTTTATGGCATATCTATTTACCTCAGAGTCAGTGTCTGAGGGTCATCCTGACAAAATCGCTGACCAGATTTCCGACGCGCTGATTGACAATTTTTTGGCCTTCGATCCCAATTCCAAAGTAGCTTGTGAAACCCTCGTGACCACTGGACAGGTCGTTTTGGCAGGGGAAGTGAAATCCGACATCTACCTGGACGTGCAGAAGATCGCCCGCGACGTGATCAACCGCATCGGCTACACCAAAAGCGAATACATGTTTGAAGGCAACTCCTGCGGGGTGCTTTCCGCTATCCACGAGCAGTCAGCCGATATCAACCAAGGCGTAGACCGCAAAACTCCGGAAGAGCAGGGAGCAGGCGACCAAGGAATGATGTTTGGCTACGCGACCGCGGAGACCGAAAACTACATGCCGCTGGCTCTGGACCTCTCCCACATGATCCTGCGGGAGCTGGCTGAGCTGAGAAGGGAAAACAAGGAAATCACCTACCTCAGACCGGACTCCAAGTCGCAGGTGACCATCGAATACAGCGACGACAACGTGCCCCAGCGCATCGACGCGATCGTGGTTTCCACCCAGCACGACGACTTTGATGAGGAGGAAGCCATGCTGGCCAAGATCAAATCCGACATCATCAATATCCTGATTCCAAGGGTGAAGGCGAAGCTGAAGCCGGAGTTGCAGAAGCTTTTCACAGCCGATATCAACTATCACATCAACCCAACCGGCAAGTTTGTGATCGGTGGGCCTCATGGCGATACCGGCCTGACCGGGCGGAAGATCATCGTGGATACCTACGGTGGCAAAGGCGCGCACGGAGGGGGGGCTTTCTCCGGAAAAGATCCTTCCAAAGTAGACCGCTCCGCAGCCTATGCTACCCGTCACATTGCCAAAAACATGGTGGCTGCCGGCGTCGCAGATGAGATCCTGGTACAGGTGTCCTATGCGATCGGCGTGGCAAAGCCCATGGGAATCTACGTCAATACTTACGGCACGGCCAAGGTAGGGCTGAGCGACGGCGAGATAGCCAAGAAAGTGGAGGCCATCTTTGACATGCGCCCCTATGCCATCGAGCAGAGACTGAAGCTCAGAAATCCGATCTACGAAGAGACTGCCGCCTATGGCCACATGGGCAGAAAGAACGAGGTCGTGACCAAGACTTTCTACTCTCCGTACCGTGACCAAATTTCCCTGGATGTGGAATTGTTTACCTGGGAAAAACTCGACTACGTCGACCAGGTGAAGGCCGCCTTCGGACTTTGATCCGATCCCAATCACAGAGAGCCCCAGTTTCCAAGCTGGGGCTTTTTTTGTTTTCGGATTTCCACTGTTTGGGCAGGGAAATTGCCTTTTTTTCAAAGTTCTTGGCCGCAATTGATTAACTTCAATGCTGTCACCAGAACGTAATCGGACTCTTGTCGTCCACTGTTTTTAATCTATTCCCATGTCAAAGACTATTATTGTATCCAATAGACTTCCTATCTCCCTCCGTCAAAAAAACGGACATTATGAATACAAACCCTCCGCTGGCGGACTGGCCACCGGGCTGGGATCCATCTACAAAGAGGGTGAAAACATCTGGATAGGCTGGCCCGGCAACGTCGTGGATGAGCCGGAAAAACGAGCGGAGATCATGCTGGATCTCCACCAGCACAAGATGGTGCCCGTCTTTCTGTCCCAGAGGGACGTGGAGGAGTTTTACGAGGGCTTCAGCAATGAGACGCTCTGGCCCGCCTTTCACTATTTCACCCAATACATTGCTTACAATCCCGAGCATTGGGAGGCCTACTACCGGGTCAACGAGCTTTTTTGCGAAGCGATCCTGAAGCGTGCGCAGCCCGACGACACGATTTGGGTACATGACTACCAGCTGCTGCTGCTGCCCAAAATGCTGCGCGAGGCGCTGCCTGATGCCACTATCGGTTTTTTCCAGCACATTCCTTTCCCATCCTATGAGATCATCCGGATGATTCCCTGGAGAAGCGAGATCCTGGAGGGGATTTGCGGGGCCGACCTGATCGGTTTCCATACCTACGACGATATGAGGCACTTCATGAGCGCAGTCAGCAGGATCATCGGGCTTTCCTCCGAAAGCGGTACCATCCAGGCGGAAAACCGCATCATCAACGTGGACTCCTTTCCGATGGGAATTGACTACGGGAAGTTTGAAAACCAGGCCAAGAGCAAAAAGACCCAAAGCCTGGTCAAAGAATACCGCAAGCAGCTGGGAGACCAGAAGCTGATCATCACCATCGATCGCCTGGACTATTCCAAGGGTATTCCCCAGCGGCTCCACGCGTTCCAAGATCTGCTTACGGACTATCCGGAGCTGCATGGAAAAGTGTCCATGATCATGATCGTGGTGCCCAGCCGCGATATGGTGCAGTCCTATAAAGAACTGAAGGAAGAGATCGACCTGCTGGTCGGCAGGATCAATTCCGCCTTCTCCACGCTCAACTGGGTGCCTGTACACTATTTCTACAGAGGATTTCCTTTTGAGGAGCTGAGCGCCTTCTACAGCATGTCGGACATCGCCCTGGTGACGCCGCTGCGTGACGGGATGAATTTGGTGTGCAAGGAGTTTGTCGCCAGCAAGATAGACCAAAAGGGCGTATTGATCCTGTCGGAAATGGCCGGTGCCTCCAAGGAGCTCCGCGAGGCGCTTTTGGTCAATCCCAACGACAAGCGGGGGGTAGTGGAAGCCATCTATCAGGCGCTTACCATGGAACCCAAAGAGCAGGAGCAGCGCATCCGCTCCATGCAGAAAAGCCTGCGGAAATACGACGTGTTCCAATGGGTGGAGGTATTCATGGACCGCTTGGGCCACGTGAAAGCCAAGCAGGCGGAGTTCAAGTCCAAAAACGTAGACCAGAAGGTCATCTCCGACATTCGACAGGCTTTTCAGTCCTCCCAAAACCCGGTGCTTTTCCTCGACTACGACGGGACGCTCACGGGCTTTACCTCCCATCCGGAAGACGCCGTGCCGGACGAGGAGCTGCGCGACTTGGTCCGAGCTCTCAGCCAAATGGCCCAAGTGGTCATCATCTCCGGCCGTGACAAGGACACTCTCGGCAAGTGGTTCGAAGGTTTTCCCATAGACCTGATCGCGGAGCACGGCGTCTGGATGCGGAAAAGGGAGGCGCCCGACAGCTGGGAGCTTTACGCCGAGGTAGATGACCATTGGAAGGAGGATATCCGCAAAATCATGGAATACTACGTACTCCGTACTCCGGGTGCATTGATAGAGGAAAAACACCACTCCCTGGTGTGGCACTACCGCAAGGTGGAAAGCGGACTGGGAGACCTGCGTATGCGGGAGCTTTTCAGCCATCTGAAATATATGGCAAGGGGCTACAACCTGCAGGTGCTCGAAGGGAACATGGTCTTGGAGATCAAGCGTCCCGACATCAACAAGGGCCGCGCCGCGCTCAACCTGATGAAAGGCCTCGAAAATGACTTTATCCTCGCCATCGGAGACGACTGGACGGACGAAGACACCTTCAAGGCCATGCCAAAGGGGGCCTTTACCATCCGGGTGGGATACAGCTACACCCAGGCTACCTACAACATCAAATCGTACAAGCAGGTCAGGCAGCTTCTCAAGTCGCTGCTAGGCTAGGAGCTAGTCGTACTCATCCGCTTGGATACAAAGAATAGAAAGGCCTGCTTCTCCGGAAGCAGGCCTTTCTGACTTTTTGATCTCGGCTGTGTTTTTTCGTTTGGGCCGAAAGTAAACCGCGTGTCTATAGGAAGTTGGGTCTGTCCAGCTTTCTGCCGATGCGGAAAGCGGCATTCATCAAGCCCACATGCGAGTAAGCCTGGGGGAAGTTGCCCCACTGGCTGCCGGTGGCTTGGTCCACGTCCTCCGAAAACAGCTGCAGGTGGTTGCAGTACTTGGTCAGCGTCTCAAATCCCTCGATTGCTTCATCCAGACGGTTGACACAGGCCAGTGCTTCGATGTACCAAAATGCGCAAATGAGGAAGGTGGTCTCCGGAACGCCGAAATCGTCCCGGTGCTTGTAGCGGTAGAAGAGGTAGTCTTTGGCCAAGAGCTCGCTTTCCAGGGCTTTCAGGTGGTTGTTTGCCCGCTCGATATCATTGCCGAAGTATCCCATGGTGATCAGCTGCAGGGTGCTGGCATCCATGTGTGTCACGCCGATGGCCTGGGCATAGGCCTTTCGCTCGGGGAGGTAGCACGCCTCGATCTTTTTGGTGGCGGCGGCTTTGAGCTCGGTAGCCTTTTTGTGCATCTCCTCGTTTTTCAGCCTCGCGGCGATTTTGATGGCCGCCGAGGCTCCGGCCCAGTGGAAGAGGAACGTGTAGCAATGCTCCTGCGCCAGGTTGCGGAATTCCCACAGGCCGGCATCCTTTTCCTCCATGGTATGCTCGATCTTGTCCAGCAGATTCATGATCATGGGTTCGGAGTAGCTGCGTTCTTTGGCCGTAAAGCGGTTGTCCGAATAGAGCGGTAAAAGCGACACCAGCACCTGGCCATACAGGTCATTTTGCACGTGGGTATAGGCCAGGTTGCCAAAGCGTACGGGCTTGTTGCCCAGGTAGCCGTCGAGCTCACAGATTTCCTCGGTCAAAAACCAATTGCCCGTGATCGAGTACAGCGGCTGATAGCGGTTGTCCTGTACGGTGGGGAGGTTTTGGATGTACTCGAAGTATTTCTCCAGCTCTTCGAAGTGGCCGATGCTGTTGAAGCAGGTGAGCGTATAGTAGCTGTCCCTGATCCAGCAGAAGCGGTAGTCCCAGTTTCGCGTGGAGCCGGGGGACTCTGGCAGCGAGGTCGTGGAGGCCGCGATGATAGCCCCGGTATCCTCATACTGGTGGATTTTCAGAAGCAAAGCGGATCGTAGCACGAGCCGCTGGTGGAAGTTGTAGATACTCGTGGACTTCACCCAGCTGTGCCAGTACTCTGTGGTGGACTGGAGAAACCGCTCCGCCGTGGACTCGATCGGCGCCTCCAGTGGGCGTCCGTAGGTAAACACCAGATAGATTGGCCGCTGCAGGACAAAGCTTTTCTCCTCTATGATAAAGCTCAGGGGGGCGTTGGTGGTCAGCCGCACCTCCTGGTCATAGTTCATAAACTGGATGTGGTTGCTGCCCTGCGTGCCTTTGAGCTTCATGCTTCCCCGCTCGGCCACGGGCTGGCACTTGATGCGGATGCGGGGAAATCCCGAGATGGGCTGGATCTTTCGGATCAGCATCAGGGGGCGGTAGTATCGGTCGTAGTTTTTGAAGCGCGGGGCAAAATCGGTGACCTTGTAGCGCTCTTTCCCGCTCTGTACGATGGTCTCCAGGATGTTCGTGTTTTCCAGGTAGGACTGGCTGGATTCAAATTCCTCGGACTCGGGGAGGATGGTGAATTCCCCGCCTTTTTCCTTGTCCAAAATCCCCCCAAACAAAAAGTCAGAGTCGAAGCGGGGCATGCAGAGCCAGGCTACATTGGTGTTTCGTTGGATATGGGCGATAAAAGAGCAGTTTCCGATCAGGCCGGAATCGTATAGGTGCTTTTCCATTTGGATTTTCGTTTGGTGAAAAAAACTAAGCGATAGGGTAAATTCAATAAACTAAAAGCGGCAAAACTATCCAAGCCAAGCCTGGGGAATCTCTGGAAACGACCCAAATAAGGGCTGCCTTTGCTACCTCTCCATCATGATCCAGCCCCTGGGGTCCACCACCGGTGGTGAGGAGCTGCGCACGAGCGTGGGCTTGGGGCCAAGGGCTACCCTGACCAGGCCCTCTGAGGTCTCTACCTCCACCGGCATGGTGAAGTCGATCCCCTGAAGGGCGATGGCATAGCCCGATTTGCCTTTTTTGCCCACCTTCAGCCGCGGGATGTCCGTGGTGTAGAGGTAGAGCTCAAAAAATCCCCGGAGGTCCTGTCCCGAGTAGCTTTGGACAAACTCCATGAAATCTTTGGTGCTGACCCGGTTTTGGTAGGTGAAGCGCTCGTCGGAGGCAAAGGCTTTGATCATGGGAAAAAAGACCTCGTCGCCCAGGATCCCCCGAAGGGAGTGGATGACCATCGCGCCCTTGGAATAGATCTCCCCATGGTAGGCCTCGTTTTCGGTGGAGTTGGCCGGGCTGACCACGGGCTTGATATGGGGAATGTACTTCGCGTCTCCCCGTACTTTGTCGAAATAGGCCTCTGGTCCGCCATGCTCCCAGTAGAAGAGAAAATCCCCATAGGCGGTCAGGCCCTCGTGAATCCACAGGTCGGCAAAGTCCGCGACGGAGATCTTGTTGCCAAACCACTCATGGCCCAGCTCATGGTGCAGCAGCCAGTCGTATTGGGTGGCTCCCATGGGCACAAACTGGAAATTGTTGCCATACGCGTTGATGGTCTGGTGCTCCATGCCGAGATAGGGCGTCTCCACCACGGCGATTTTGTCGTCGGGAAAGGGAAATGGGCCAAAATACTTCTCCTGCGTCTCCGTGCTGATCTTCAGCAGCTGGAGGAGCTCCGGGGCTTTGGTGCGGTTTTCCTGCAAGACCCACACGTGCATGGGGATCGTGCCTCCGGATATGGAGGTGAAGTCTAGTTTTTCCTCGTGGAAAATCCCCATCGTAAAGTTGATGTTGTACACATTGATCGGGTAGGCCGTTGCCCAGTGGTAGGTGAGCTTGTCCTCCCCCTCTAGGGTCGAGCGCAGCCTCCCGTTGGAGGCGACAAAGTAGGGCTTGGGCGCAGTGAGTAGGAGGTCGACCCCTTCGCTGGGCTCACTGGCGGGATGATCCAGGGCAGGCATGAAGATCTGCGAACCCTCCCCCTGGGAGGACAGGCCCATCCAGTGGTTTTCCAGCTGGTCTTTTTCCCAAGTGAAGCCCCCCTCCCAGGGAGGGTTGGGCGCGATGGGAGTCTTTCCTCCGTAGAAAACCTGGACCTGGTCGCAGGTGCAGTCCACCGGGATGATGTCCAGGATGTCCCCCTTGTGGGAGAATTTCACCTCTTTGCCATCCATGAGCACCTGCTGTACTTCGTATTCGTCAATGAGATTCAGCCGCAGGGTATCCAGCTTTTCCTCGGCGGAGAAGGTGATCGTGTTGGAGCCCTGGATGCGCTGCGTTTCGGGAAAAAACTCCAGCTCCAGTCGGTAGTGGCGTATCCGGATTTTTTGCTGCAAAGGATCCATCGGGCCGCCCCAGTCCCAATCCTGGGCAAAAGCAAACTGGGCTAAAAGGGTCAAAAACAAAATCAAAAGCTGCTTTTTCATAAGCAAAGGCTAGGGGAGTCGGTAAAGGATTTCGTTGAGGGGAACACCAAATTCCTCGGATTGTTTTTCGGATACCTTGCGAAAGCCCACGCTCTCGTACAGGTGCACGGCGGAATCCAGGCCACTGGTAGTATAAAGATACGCACCTGCGTAGCCTTTTTCGCGAAAGCAGGCCATCCATTCCTGCACCAGTCTCTTTCCCAAGCCGCTGCCCCGGCACTCCTTTTCCAGGATGAAGTAGCGCAGCTGGGCCTGTCGGTCGGGACGGTGCATCAGGAGGAGAAAGCCCACCATCCTTTCCTCCTTCTCCAGCACCCAGACCTTGTCTTTGGCCGGATCGTACTGGCGGTAAAACTCCAGCAGGCTCTCCATCACATAAGCCTCAAAGTCCTGCCCAAAGCCCTGCTCCTCCGCATAGATCTTGCCGTGCAGGTAGGCTACCTGGCCTAGGTCACCGGGCTTCAGCGTATTTCTGATGGAAATGGGGGACATGTCGGGAAGCTTCCAAAAGTGGGAAAAAATGAATGCCGCCCGGGCTTTCCCAGGCGGCATGTTTTAGTCTTCTGCAAAGTTGAAGGCGTCGACCTGCTCCTTTACCCAGTCGAGGTACTTGTCCTTCCGGTATTCGACCCATTCGTTTTTGTATTTGGACCCGTCTATCAAAAACTTGAAGCCGGTGGCTGCTTTGGGCTTGCTCAGCGCATTGACCAAATCCTCGGCGAGGTTGCGCTCCTTGACCTTGCGGTCGACGAAGTCCTGCATCATCTGGTGCTCCTGTGCGGGCTCCATTCTGGTGAATTCCGCGAAATTGTCCGGATCCTCGTCGATTTCGTCCAGGATGTCCTCCTCTTCGGGGGTCAGGTCATAGTTGAAGTAATCCTCGTCGTCGGGCATTTGATGGACCTTCTTCTTGTCTATCTGGTAGAAGCAGATCATCCCTTTGAGCAGTTGGGTAGCAATGATATCTACCTCTTTTTCAGTAAGCGAAAGCATGTATAGGTTTCAAGAGTTATCGAAAAATAACGAAAGGTAAAATTTCGTCAAATTGTTTCAAACATAGCAATCCCGAGGCCAAAAAATAGCCTCATTTCTTTTGGTTTATGATTTTTTCCAGAAGCTCGGCGTCAAGCTCATGTCCGCCGGCAAAGGAATACCGGAGGATTTCCTTATTCAGGCTTGAGATCAAGTCCTCCTGTTTTTGCAGTTGGTCTGGCGTGATCAGCTCGTCCCGGTCTCCCAGCGCGAGGATGAGTTGCGTCTCGGCAAAGGCTTCTTTGGCGCACTCCAGGCTCATGTCCAAGGCAAATCCCCCTGCCCAGAGCACCAGCGTGGCAATTTTGCCCTGCCATCGGCTGGCCCAGCGGGTGGCAGTCGCCGCGCCTTGGGAAAAGCCCAACACGTGGACCGTAGGCTTGGACGGGTACTTGTCCAGGATTTGCCCCAGCAGGGCGTCGAGAAAGCGGTGGTTGTTGGCGATGGCCGTTTCGCGCTCATGCCTGGTCATCCAGTTGGCGCCGACTCTGCCTTGGAAACCCTGCCGATAGTGGTGGTTAGTGGCTTCCGGGGCGACAAAGAGCCTCTTTGGGGAAAAGAAGGGATGGAACTTCCGGACAAAAAACTCGGCCAATTGACCGTATCCGTGCAAGACCAGCCAGATTTCCTCTTCGTCGAAGGTCGGTTCTTGGGAGAGATGGTACTGTGCTTCGTACTCGAATCGGATCGTTTGCTTCACTTGTTCCAAAAGAAAGGCAAGGTAATCGAATTTGCTTTACCTGTTCTTTTTCAGATTGGAAGCGATGATCACATAGGGCAAACCAATGAAGATGGCCGCGAAAAATGCCGGTTTTTGAATGGTCAAATCACCGGTAAATCTGCCGTAGACCTCCGCTGCAAGGATGACCGCCGCCATTCCAAAAAAACCATTGCGGAACACGTTGGCGACGGAGTCGACGTCGATCCGGTCTTTTTCGGAACTGGAGAGGCTGCTGTACCCGGCGATCAGGAAGTGCATCTTCCCGTACTTTACCAAGGCTCCCAAGACGATAAAAAGAATGGCGATGGCGATCATGGAATTTGGCTTTTAGGAGGTTGCAAAGAGTTTCCTGAATATAGTGGATTATCTACTAAGATCCCTGTATGAAACTAAGAAAAACATAGCTGTCGACTCAACTGATTACTATCGCTCCATTGTCACTCCGGATCGAAATCGTTGAACTTCAGCGGCAGCAGCTCGGAGATCCCTTTTATCCGCAGGACATTCCCGTTGGACCTCAGGATCAGGAGGGTGACTGGCTTGCCAAAGCGCTTCTCGGATTCGTTGATGGTCTGGCGGCAGATCCCGCAGGGCGAGACCTCCGCCCAGGTTTCTTCCCCCGCACGGCGGGCGACGATGGCCAGCATCACCGGGGCCGTGTCGGGAAAGTTGGCTCCGGCATAGCCGAGGAGAAGGCGCTCCGCACAGCTGCCGGCCGGGAAGCTGACATTTTCCTGGTTGGAGGACTGGAGCACCTCGCCGTTTTCGAGCAAAACAGCCGCTCCGACATGAAAATTGGAGTAGGGCGCATAGGCCTGCTCGGACACGATTTGTGCTTTCGAGAGCAGACTGCGCTCGGTGGGATTGAGCTCCTCGGGACTCAGCTCCTCAAGCTCTGAGTGCAGGTTTATCTTTTTCACTTTTTTAAAACAGGTTAGGCAAGTCCAACTGATCAAAGTAAGGAATTGTTGGCTGATAATCGCCAAATGGCCTTTTCCGGCCGGAAAATATTCCCAATTTAGACCTTTAAACTTCCAAAGATGAACACGATCCTACTCCTCGGCGCGGGCAAATCCTCTACATATCTGATCGACTACCTGGCAGACAGCTGCCGGGACAAGGAGCGTGAGCTGATCTTGGCAGACCTCGATCTGGATGTGGCGCGACTCCGTCTGGGAAACCGTCCGAGCACCCGGGCGGTGCGCTTGGATTCTGCCGATGACTCCGCGCGGAGAGCGCTGGTAGCCTCGGCAGACCTCGTGATCTCCATGCTTCCGGCGGCCATGCATCCCGTGGTGGCCAAAGATTGCCTGAGCTTGGGCAAGCACTTTTTCTCCGCCTCCTACGAATCCGCCGAGATGAAGGCCTTGGCTTCGGAGATCCGCGACAAGGGGCTCTTTTTCCTCAATGAATGCGGGCTGGATCCGGGCATCGACCACATGTCCGCCATGAAGATCATCGATGCCGCCAAAGCCAGAGGGGAGGAGATCGTCTCCTTCAAGTCTTACTGTGGAGGGCTTTTGGCTCCCGAGTCGGAAGACAATCCCTGGAAGTACAAGTTTACCTGGAATCCCAGAAACGTCGTGCTGGCGGGACAGGCCACCGCCAGCTACATCGAGCAGGGTGACCTGAAGTACGTGCCTTACCATAGGCTTTTTCGGCGCGTCGAGCCCCTGGTCTTTCCCGGATTGGGGGATTTTGAAGGCTACCCCAATCGGGATTCGCTAGGCTACCGCGGCGTGTATGGGCTGGAGGGCATTCAGACTATGCTGCGGGGGACCCTGCGACGGGCAGGATATTGCAAGGCCTGGGATGTCTTTGTCCAGCTAGGCATGACTGACGACTCGGTGCAGCTGGGCCTGCCCGAGGGAGCCACGCTGAAGGAATTTCTCAACGCGTTTTTGCCTTACCACGAGCAGCTGAGTGTGGAGGAGAAGCTGGGAGAAGCGATTC
This sequence comes from Algoriphagus oliviformis, assembly GCF_017254915.1. Classification (GTDB taxonomy): domain Bacteria; phylum Bacteroidota; class Bacteroidia; order Cytophagales; family Cyclobacteriaceae; genus Algoriphagus; species Algoriphagus oliviformis. The sequence continues at coordinate 989,753 of NZ_JAFKCT010000001.1, forward strand.
CCGAGCTTGATTTTCCCACGTTTGAAAAGATCCAATGGCTTGGGTTTTTCGGAAAGCGCAAGCTGCCCAGGACCAAAGGCAGTCCGGCGCAGCTGCTCCAAGCCGTACTTGAGGAAGATTGGGAGCTACAGCCGGAGGATAGGGATATGATCGTGATGAAGCACCTTTTTGAGATGGAGAGTAACCAAGGTCTGAGAAAGGTCAGCTCTAGCCTGGTCTGTGTGGGAGAAGACTCCATCCACACCGCCATGGCCAAGACGGTTGGCCTACCCTTGGCAGTAGCTGTCGATTTGTTTTTGGATGGGAAAATAGCCCTCAGAGGGCTCCATATCCCAACCTGTCCAGAGCTATATGAGCCCATCCTCTCCGAACTGGAGCGTTGGGGGATTCGCTTTGAGGAGGTCTTGGGCTAGCCTGCTGGACGATCAGGGTTTCCAGTCGGCGGGGGGATCAAAATTCGCTCCTTCCACCTCCCTGCAGTCATCCGGGATAATCGCCCTGTTTTGTTGAAATGTGAGTTCAGACTTGTTCACATATATTCTCTGGGTTGACTCTCCCGCAGCGATGAAATATCCCAAGACGACCTCCTTGGGGTCATCCAAGCTGAACATGTTGCCGCGGATCGTCGCAGGCGGCGGGTCAAAGATCGATCCGCTGGTCTCGGTCTGCTGCTGGACCAGCCGAAGGAATCGGTAGGCGTCCTGGGAGATCCCCAATTGCCTGACATCTATCCTGAATTTGTTCACAAAGCGCATCCCGTCATCGGCGACAAAAGCTGCGGGCAGATAGGTGGTAAGCCCGTTAAAACTGTCGTCGGTTTCCACGAATATGCTTCGGTTGTCCGAGATTTCCGTGCGAAAGCAGTAGACACAGCATGGCTTGGGCTGGGGAATGGGATTCGGATTGGTAGGAGAAATCGGAGGAGTATACAGGTCCGGACGGGTTTCCAAGATGTACACGGCTGGTCCAGTCCTCCAGTAGTAGAAGTTGTTTTCTTCTATGGGGTCGTCCACTTCCGCGATCAGCTGTATGCCTGATTTTGGATTTTCTCCTCCATCCTGCTCGATCACTACCGTCCGGAAACCAAGGTTTTTCAGTTCGGGAACGGCAGCTACTTTTTCGGGTGCAGATGAGTATAGTTTTCCATCGGAGGTCTGGATGAGCAGGGTGTAGGTACGGCCCACTTCCGCTCGGAAAGCCGCATCGGTGAAGTAAGAGCCTTTGGCGGTCTGGCTTTCGGTCAGCAGGACTGTGCCTCCTTGGTCATCCCTGAGGCTCACTATCGCACGCTGCACCGGGCGGATGAAGCCCTCGTAGTCGCTGCCATAGGTAGCGCTGCGGGTCAGGGTGATGGCATGCGGCCCCGGCCCGGAGGTGATCGTCCCCTCCACGATCAGCAGCTGCTCGCCCTCGGGCACCTCGACCTGATAGGGATCGATGCAGGACAGGGGAATGAGTAGCAGGAGGTAGATCAGTCTTTTCAGCATCTTTTCAGAATTTGATCGCATAGCTCATACTCGGTAGGGGTACGCCCAAAAGGGCCAAGCGGAAGGATTGGGGCGGAGCCATCTCTTTGTCGTCGAAGTACACCGAGAAGGGGTTTTTCCTCGCATAGACATTGAGGAGGGAGAAAGTCCAATTGCCTTCAAAAAAAAGTCCTTCTCCGTTGAACTTGAAGTTGATGGCAAGGTCCAAACGATGAAAGTCGGGAATGCGGGACTGGTTGCGGCTGTCGAAGTAGGCCAGGCTGTTGCCCGAATAGTCAAACTTGGCCGCGGGCAGCGTGACCGGTCTTCCGCTGCTGTAGGCGAAGGTCGCCGACACGGAGGTGTTGGTGCTTACCTTGTAGTTGCCGATCAGGGTGAGGTCGTGCGGTTTGTCAAAATTGCTCGGGTACCAGGCGCCGTCGTTGATTTTTTCCTCCTCAAAGTCCGTCATCACGCGCCGGAGGGCCCTGGAGTAGGTGTAGGAAACCCAGCCAGTAAGCCGTCCCAAGTTCTTTTTCACATACAGCTCTACCCCGTAGGCCTTGCCCTCGGCGGGGATCAGCTCGGTCTCGATATGGTCTTGCAGGATCAGGCTGGCGCCGTCCTTGTATTCGACCACGTTTTGCAGGTCTTTGTAGTAGACTTCCAGGGACGTCTCAAAGATGTTTCCTTTCAGGTTTTTGTAGAAGCCGAGGGAATACTGGTCTGCGATCTGCGGCTTGAGAAAGGGATCGCTCAGCTTCCACACGTCAGAGGGGGCTATGGTGGCGGTATTGGAGATCAGGTGGATAAACTGGTACATCTTGTTGTAGCCCAGTTTCACCGAGGAAGATTTGTCAAAAGAATAGCGGACAGAGGCACGTGGACCGAGCCCGCTGAAGTCCTGGATCACCTCTCCATCCGCATATTGCGTTTCGGCGATGGCGTTCCCGTCTGAGATAGGCTGCCCCTCGGCATATTCCCTGACCGTCCTCGGGCCGAGGTATTGGTAGAGATCGTACCTCAGGCCATAGGAGAAGCCCAGCTTTTCCCCCAGCTCAAACTCATGCTGAAAGTGCGCAGCCAACTCCCTGCCCTGCTCGTCCTGGACTTTTTTGGGAAGAATGTCCTCCTGTCCGGTAGGCACGAGCTCCCCGGGCTGGATCGCTACCTGCTTGTAGAGCGCGCCCAGGCTGATTTTGTTGGCCGCTCCCAGCTCGTAGGTGACAAAGAGCTTTCCTCCCAGATCCTCGATGTCGGAATTGATCTGGAAGTCGTTTATGCCTGAGTCGTTGAAGATCCCATAGTTGTAGCGGGTCAGGTAGCCCAGTGCTTCGAGGGAGAGCTTTGCGCTGAGCCTGCTTTTCCACTGGAGAGAATGAGCCACATTTTTCCAGGAGATCGTCGTGTCGGAGGAGAAGGCAAAGTCGTCGTAGCTGGTGTAATAGCTGTAGGTGAGCTCGTTGTTTTCGGAGACGGGCGCGCTGATGACCAGGTTGCCGTCGTAGAAGTTGGCCTCGGAGTTTCTCAGGGTGCTGTTGTTCATCGCGTGGAGAAACCAGTTGATGTAGGAAATCCTGAAGCCGCCCAGTATCGAAACCTTGTCTTTCACCAGAGGGCCGTTGACGGAGATTTTGCCGGAATAGTTGCTCAGCATAAGGTCGGCACCCCACCGGTCTATGGCTCCGGCTTTGGGCTGAATGTCGAGGATGGCGGAGCTTCGGCCGCCGTATCGCGCGGGGACGGCAGCCTTGTAGAGCGTGACGTCGTTGACCACGTCGGCATTGAAGGCGGTGAAGAGGCCAAACATGTGGGAGGGATTGTAGATGGGGGCTCCGCCGTATTGGATCAGGTTTTGGTCCACGCCACCTCCACGGATGTTGAGCCCGGAGGAGGCCTCACCCACCTGCGATACTCCGGGGAGCGTAGCCAGAGAACGCACGATGTCCACTTCTCCCAAGAAAGGCGGCAGTTCCCGCATCGTGTTCATGCTCAGAGTGACCGCCCCCATGTCCGTGGATCGGATGTTTTTCTCCGGATCACGCCCAAAGATCACCACATCGTCCAGCTGAAAATCCTCCTGGATCATCCGGATGGACATCCTCCCATCTCCCACGGCGGTGATCCGGTGCTCGATGCTCTCATAGCCCACGTATCGAAACTGGAGATTGTATTCCGCGCGGTCCAGGGTGAGCTCAAAGCCGCCGTTGGCATCGGTGATGCGGGTCAGGTTGAGCTCGGGTACCGTGACGGTCGCTCCCACGAGGGCCTCTCCGGTGATCTCATCCATGATCCTGCCGGAGATCTTGATGCCCTTCAGCTGTCCAATATCACGGCCGACGACTTCCCGTTTGGGTGGAGGGCTGGTCTGCGCCCAAGAGGCCTGTCCCAGCAGCAAAAACAAGAAGAGTAAAATTCTATTCATAGGCAGGCAGGGAGGGTCGGCACTTCACCGCCCGGTCGGGAGCGGGGTATTGAAAAAGAGAGGACTAAAGGAAACTCGCATCAGCTGAAGGTCGGCTTATCCAAAAATATAAAAACGCAAACAATAACAACCTGCCGTTCAAAATATGGCAGAATTTTTATACAAAAATCAAAAAATCGAAACCAAGGATTGTCAATAGCCTAGCAAAAAACCAGAAAGAAGCGCTGAATATGACCCAGTATAGCTATTGTCGGCGTTTTTGAGAATGACGGTATTTTCCGCTTCCTCCTTGCGGAGGAATGAAAACCCGACGATCTCCCGGTACACGGCTTTGTCAGCTCTGTCTTGCACTTGGCTTCTGTGAAAAGGGTTAAGTCCGAACTGGTTGGCATGGATCTCCAAGTCCCGCATCTGCCGGGGTGGCAAGATCACCCAAAACGTCCCGCTGGGAGCGAGCAGATGGGAGACTTTTTCGACCAATTCCCGGAAGGACAGCTCGTCGGTATGCAGCGCGCGGTTGCGCTTGGCGTCGGAGGACTTGAGGTGGTCGGGAAAAAAGGGCGGATTGCTGGCGATCAGGTCAAACTTCTCACCCGAAGCAAAATCCTGGACTCGTCCCTGTACCAGGGAGAGCCGGTCGGAAAACGGGCTTTCACGGAAATTTTCCCCCGCTTGCTCGGCAGCGTCAATATCAATCTCGATCGCGGTGACCGAAGCTTTGGGAAATCTTTGCGCCAGCATCAGGGCGACCACGCCCGTGCCCGTTCCGATATCCAGGATGCTTGTGGGATTTTCTTTCCCGGCCAGCGTGCCCAGCAGTACCGCATCGGTGCTGATCTTCATCGCGCAGCGATCCTGATGGACGCGAAACTGCTGAAACTGAAACCAGGAATTGCCCATCAATTGCGGGCTTTGCTGAAAAAACGGCTGCGGAATCCCGCGCGGTCTTCCATCGTGTTGAGGTCGTCTTCGGAGACGCGCTTCACACTCTCGATGGTGTAGAAGGCCTTTTCGTCCACTTCCTTCACCTTGGCGATGAATTCCTTCAGCGAATCCCGCTTCATCACCGTGAAGAGCAGATTCACCTTGCCGTAGCGGCCCTCTCCGCCCACGTTGGTGAAGCGGTAGTTTTTCTCCTTCATAAACTCCAGCAACTCGGGATGCGGCGTCGGCGTGATCACCCGCACGAGGACGCGGCCGATGGCCAGCTTTTCCTCCAGGGACATCCCTACAAAAGTCCCCGTCGCAAAACCGCCAGCATAGGCGATGTAGGAGATGGGGTTGTCCACATTTTGGAAGATCTGTCCTATCGCCAGGAGCCAGATCATGGCCTCAAAAAATCCCAAGATAGGCACGATCCCCTTTTTTCCGTTCATCATAAACATGATGCGCAGCGTGTTGATCGACACGTCGCCGATGCGGGCCACAAAGATAAGCAGGGGCATCAGGACGTAGTTGAGCAGGTTGTCTGAGATTCCGAGAGAGTGAAACAGGTCTTGCATGAGTTTGTAAAAGCTTGGGCAAAAATACGGCTTTTCCCCGTGAGGGTTGGGAGGAAATTCGCTTAGGCTATCTTTTTGTCCTTTCCGGCAGGAATCCCAAAAGCCAGGTATTGCAGGGTGACCGCCAGCAAAAACCAAATCAGGATGTCCCAGTCGCCAAAAAGATCCATGGAGATCCCAAATACGAGCGGACCCAAGGCGGCGAGGACGTACCCGGCAGACTGCACCATGCCGGAGAGCTTGGCAGTGGTCATGTCCTCGGCGGAGCGCAGGGAGATCAGCGTGTAGGCAATGCTCAGGCTCGCTCCGCTGCCGATCCCGATGATGGTCAGCGCGGCAAAAGTCACCCACTCATTTTGCACAAAGAGCGCTCCATAGCCGACGAGGTAGCTTAGGCCCACCGCAAGGATCACTCGGCTTTGCTCCCGCAGCCTGATCAGGAGTCCGGGGATGAAAAACGTGCCGATCAGCGAGATCAGCTGCATGTAGGAGAGGGAGATGCCAGCCTTGACCGGACTCATGCCGCGGGCGATGAGCATATCCGGCAGCCAGGTGATCAGGGTGAAATACATCACGGACTGCGCGCCCATGAAGAGCGTCACCTGCCAGGCAAGCCGCGAAGCCCAGACGTTTTTGGCGGGAAGCAGGCTCGTTTGGTTGGCGGATTGGTGGGGTTTCAGCTGGGGAACCCAGGCGATCAGAGCCAAGACCATCAGCATACTCCAGGAGGCCAGCGAGCCTCTCCAGCCCCAGCCCAGATCCACGGCCAGCGGCACGCTGATGCCCGAGGCGACGGCGGCAAATAGGGACATGCCCGTGGTGAGGATGGCCGTGAGCAGACCGATCTTTTCCGGCAGGCGGGCTTTGAAAAAAGGGATCATCAGCACATTGGCGATGACGATGCCGATACCGGTCATGGCCGTCCCGAGGTACAGCAGCTCAATGCCCCCCAAGACCCGGATGAGCACGCCGACCGTCAGCAGGACAATGCCCAGAAAGATCGCCTTGCCGTGGCCAAGACGCTTGCCGATGGCTGGGGAGAAAAGCGAAAAAACCGCAAATGTCAACAGGGAAAGCGTGGTGAGAAACCCCGCCAATCCGTTAGAAATGCCCAGGTCATCCCGGATAAAGGGGATCAGCGGCCCCACCGAGGCGATTGATGTCCGCAGGTTGATGGACACCAGGATGATCCCGAGGAGAAGGAGAGGCTGGGAGGATTTGTTCAATGGAGTATCAAGTAGCTGGTATCAAGTAGCTAGACAGTCATGCACTGCTAGCCTGCAATTTGGGAGGAGTATTTCCGATCTCAAATGTCGAATCTCAAATCTCGAATTTCAAATCTCAAATCTCAGATCAATTCCTCGATTCCACCAGATCTTTCACGCAGTCCACCCAAGTATCCCGGGAGTTGAGGCTGGGCACCAGCTCCCAGTGCTCACCGCCGAGCTCTTCAAACTGTTCTTTGTACTCCTGCCCGACTTCCACGGTCGTCTCCAGGCAGTCGGCCACAAAGGCCGGAGAGAAGACCAGGACGCGCTTCTTGCCGGTGGAGGCGAGTTCCTTGACGGTGTCTTCGGTGTAGGGTTTGATCCAGGGGTCTTTGCCCAGTCGGGACTGGAAGCAGGTCATGACCTTGTCTTCGGGCAGTCCCAGTTTCTCGGCCAGCAGGCGGGTGGTGTGAAAACACTGGGCCCGGTAGCAGAACTGGTTTTTCTCCCCATACCGATCGCAGCAGGAGCCCAGCTGGCAGTGGCCGTCCACGCTTCCTTTGTGGATCTGCCGCTCGGGCAGGCCATGGTAGGAAAAGACATACTTGTCATAGTCCTTGCCCTGCAAGGCCTCGCGCCCCAGCTCTGCCCAGGCTTCCAGGAATAGCGGATGCTCCAGGTAGTTGCTGATGAAGGTGATCTCGGGGATGATCTGCCAGCCGCGGGCGATCTCCATCACTTTGTCCGTCACGGAGCCGTTGGTCGCCGAGGCATATTGGGGGAAAAGCGGCACGACGATGATCTTGCCGACTTTTTGGTTCATGAGTTCTTCCAGGCCTTTCTCTATGCTGGGATTTTGGTAGCGCATACCCATGGCCACCACGTAGCGCTCGGGATCTAGTTTTTGGATGAGCTTGGCCTTGAGGTCTTCGGTGTGGAAAAGCAGCGGCGAGCCCCGTTCCTCCCACACTTTGCGGTATTCCGCGGCGGACTTGGGTGCACGAAAGGGCGCGATGATCAGGTTTACGAGCATCCATCTGGAGAGGAAGGGGATGTCGATCACCCTGCCATCCATCAAAAACTCCCTGAGGTATCGCCTCACATCTCCGGTGTTGGTGCTGTCCGGGGTTCCCAGATTGACGAGCAGTACGCCTGTCCGAGACTTAATAGTGTCCATTTGGTCTGAAGTTGGAATTCGAAAGAAATGACAACCCAAAATTAGGGTGGAAAGTTAAGACCGCCCAATCGAATTCCTTGATGGGGCATAGAGATATCCCTTAGGACTTCTGCTTTCCCGCCCAGCCCATCAGCGGTCCGGAGGCGATGCTGGAGATGAGCGCAAGGATCACGAGGCCGATGAAGAGCGAGTCCGAGACCAGGCCCGCATCTAGCGCGATCAGTCCCAGGATGATGTCCATACTGCCTCGGGTGCTGATGCCAAATCCCACGACCATCGATTCCTGTCGATTGATCCCTGCCCAGCGTCCGCCGAAGTAGGCCCCGAAGTATTTGGTCAGGAGACCCACGATCACCACCACGCCGACGATCCCCAGGTCAAAGGCCTCGATGAAGTTTACCTTCAGTCCTATGCTCAGGAAAAAGATCGGAGCGAAAATATTGTTGATGAACTGGTGGAGGATTTCCTTGGCTTTCTCGGTGAGGTATTCCGAGTCACCCAGGGCCACACCGATGATAAAGGCGCCGAAGATGGCGTGGATGCCGATAAACTCCGTGAAGGATGCCGCGAGGAAACAGATCGCCAGCGATAGGGACAGCAGTCCGCCCGGCCAAGCGAGCTTCTTGTTGATCCAGGGCAGCACCCGGTTGATCAGTCCCTTGCCGATGGTCAGCATGATCAGGGTGAAAGCCAGTGTCAGCCCGATGGTCTGCCAGATGCCCAGTCCCTCTTTGCCCGACTCGGACATGGACAGGATGACCGAGAAGACAAACCAGCCCAGGATGTCCACGATCATGGCCGAGGCGATGATCAGCAGGCCGGTCGAGGTCTTGAAGAGCCCCAGATCCATCAGCACCCGGGCTACCACCGCGAGGGCGGTGAGGGAGATGGTCAGGCCAAAGAAAGTCGAGGCGACGATGCGGTCATTGATGTTCACCCCCAGAAATTCCGGAAAGGCATAGGCCAGCACAAATCCCGCGATGATGGGCAGCACCATCGAGGCCACGGCGATCTTCAGGGCGTTTTTTCCCTGGTTCCACACCACTTGCAGCTCGACCTCCAGGCCGGCTATGAAGAGGAGCAGCACCACCGATATTTGGATAAAGCCATCCAGGGCGATGTTGGACATCGCGTGGGAGCCAAAGAGGTAGGTCTGCAAGTCCGGCATCAGGGTGCCGAGTATGGTGGGGCCGATGATGATCCCGGCCAAGATTTCGCCGACCACCGCGGGCTGTTTGAATTTCCTGGCGATCTCGGCAAATATTCTTGCCATGATCAACATGGTGGCCAGTTGGAGGAGTAGGTTGATGACCTCCTTGTGATTGAGAGATTCCATGGAGGTTTTAGTTTTTTACGATCAATAGGTTGCAGGGTAGGGTGCTGAGGATGTCTTCCAGGTCATGGGGGAAGATGCGGTCAAAGAAAGTGAGCTTTCGGCCATCGCCGACCACGAGCAGGTCCGCCTCGATTTTTTCGCAATAGCGCGCCAGTTCCACCGCCCATCGCCCGCCGGTCACCTTGATGTTGATCCGCAGCCCCTGGTGGTCGAGGTCCTTGAGGATGTCTTCCACATATTTCACCTCGTCCTGCACGAGCAGTCTGCGGGTCTGGGAGGCTTCCTCCTCCGAATCCTCGGCGGCGGTACCCATCATCAGCCCGTACATCTTGATCTCGTTGAGGATGGATATGTGGGCGGATTCTACCTTCTTCGAAAACTCCAGCCCTCTCCGGATCACCAGCGGAGTGATCGGCAGCTGGGTGCCGTTGATCACCACTTTGCCAAAATCCGAGGTGGCGACCTTGGGGTCGATGAGGGTCAAGACGGAGCAGTTGGCCTTGCGGATGATCTTGCGGCCCACCGAGCCGAGGTAGTACATCAGCAGCCCTTCTTCCTTCAGCGCGCCGGAGACCAGCAAGTCCACTTCCTCTTCCTCACAGGCTTCCAGGATTTTCTTCACGGGCTTGCCTTTTTCCTTCCACAGGATTTTGGTCTTGGCTCTGTCCAGGTCCAGCCTGGTCACCAGGGCTTCCAGCTTTTGGGTCAGCTCGTCGGTTTTTTCCCCCACATGGATCAGGACGAGCTCGCTTTCAAAGCGCAGTGCCAACCTTTTGGTCTCGGCTACCAAGGCCTCCATTCTGGGGGAAAAGGCGATGGCTAAGGCTATTTTTTTGTACATGGCGTTGGGCTAACTCTCTCAAATAAGCCATTTTTTGTCAATTCACCAATGTGTCTTTGCATTCCCGCCACTCATCCAAAGCGGTATCCGCTTGAGGCTGATTTCCTTTTTCAAAAAAAACGGAGCCGAAAAACCTGCCGATTTTTTCCTAAACTACCCCTAGAATTCTTGATCTATCCATTCAGATAAAAACCCGAAACAATGATCCTATGAAGAAAATCTTACTCACCGGCCTACTGCTGGGGAGCCTGATAGGAGGCGAGCTCCTCGCCCAGTCAGACTATCCCACGCTGAGCCAGGTCACCCAAAGACTCCAAAAACTGGGTGGCAACGCCTCGGTGGAGCTGAAATCCCTCACCAAAACCGAAGGCGGCAAAGACATCTACGTGCTCAAGGTCGGCACGGGAGCCAAAGACCAAAAGCCTGCCATCGCTGTGGTCGGTGGAGTCGAGGGCTACCAGGTGCTCAGCGTGGAGCTGGCCCTGCAGTTTGCCGAGAAGCTCGTGGCCGAGCATGCGGCTGCCTTGGAGCAGACGACCTTTTACATCTTTCCCAACATGTCGCCCGACGCCTATGAGCAGTACCATGCGTCGCTGAAGTACGAGCGCCGAGGCAATGCCGTCGCCGTGGACCACGACCGCGATGGGGCTGCGGGGGAAAATGGGTACTCCGATCTCAACGGGGACGGCCTGATCACCTGGATGCGCGTGGAAGACCCCATGGGCGAGTGGACGCTTTCCAAAGAAGACGAACGCGTGCTCGTGAAAGCCGACCGGGCTAAAGGAGAGGCAGGAAAATACAGCCTCTACCGCGAAAGCAGGGACGAGGATCAGGACGGGAAGTTTGCCGAGGACCTGAAGGAAGGCATCGCCTTCAACAAGTCCCTAACTTACAAATTCCCCGTGTTTGAACCTTTGGCTGGGGACTTTGCGGTGTCGCAAAAGGAAAGCCGCGCCATGCTCGATTACCTCTTTGAGCAGTGGAACATCTTTGCCTTCGTGACTTTTTCCCCCGCAAACAACCTCAGTACACCGCTGAAGTACAGCGCGGGAGACGCCAAGAAGCGCGTGATCACCTCCATTTTGGAAAAAGACCAGGCCATCAACGCGATGGTGTCCGGCATCTATAATGAGACCGTGAGCCAAAAGGCTTTCCAACAAAGCAACCAAGGTACCGACGGGGACTTTTTCCAGTGGGCCTATTTCCATTTTGCCAGGCTGAGCTTCTCCACGCCGGGCTATTGGACGCCGGAGTGGAAGGAAAAGACCAATGCCGATGCGAATTTCCTGGCTTGGTCTGATTCCCTGGGTCGGGACGCTTTTGTGCCCTGGACGGAGGTGAAGCATCCGGATTTCCCCGGCAAAAAGGTGGAAGTCGGCGGGATCAAGCCCTTTGCGGCGAGCAATCCAGCCTTTGACCAAGTCGGCGGGATCGCCGAAGAGCACACGGCCTTCATCCTCAAGCTGGCCGAGATGCAGCCCAAGCTGGAGATCCACAACCTCAAGACCGAGGAGCTGGGCAATGGCTTGACCAGGATCAGCCTGGATCTGTACAACAATTCCCCGCTGCCGACCCATTCGGAGATGGGAGAAAAGTCCAGATGGCTTCGAAAAATACGCATCGACCTGGACGCTTCGGCCGACAAGCTGGTGTCAGGAGACAAGATCAAGCTGGTCGATTCCCTGGGGGCTTTTGAGAAGACCTCGCTGAGCTGGATCGTCCGCGGTGGCGGCAGCGTCACTGTGAAGGCAGGCGCACCGCATGCGGGATTTGTCACCCAATCTGTAAAACTCTAAGCCATGAACACTATGAAAACCAAAAATCTGATCGTAGCCCTGGCTTTGGGAGCATTGAGTTTGGGCAGCATCGACTCCCATGCCCAACAGGAAAACTACTTCCGCGCCATCGGCACCCCGCACAAACCCAAGGTAGAGATCGCCTGGAACCGATACTACAGCGCCGAGGGGCTCTGGGACTGGATGAAAAAAATCGCCGCCGCCCATCCCGATCTTGCCAAGGTGGAGGCCATCGGCAAGTCGGTGGAAGGCCGGGATATCCTCACGCTGACCATCACGGATTTTTCCACCGGAAAAGACACCGAAAAGCCCGCCATGTGGATAGACGGCAATATCCACTCCAATGAAATCCAGGGAGGGGAATTTTCCCTTTATGTCGCTTGGTACCTCACGGAGATGCATGCGGACAACGAGTTTGTGAAGCAGCTGCTGAAGGACAAGACCTTCTACATCACGCCGACTATCAACCCGGACGCCCGGAACAACTTTTTCAAGGAACCCAACAACGCCAACACACCACGCTCAGGCATGATGGTGCTGGACAACGACGGGGACGGACTTGCCGGAGAGGATATGATGGACGACTTGGATGGAGACGGCCATATCACCATGATGATCCGCAAGTCGCCCACGGGCAGGTTTATCAAAGATCCGCTGGATCCCCGCAGGCTCATGGCTGTGGGGCCAAACCAGGTGGGTGACTACGAGATGCTCGGTCAGGAAGGCCTCGACAATGACGGGGATGGCCAGGTCAACGACGACGGCGTGGGCTACTATGACCCCAACCGCGACTGGGGCTGGAACTGGCAGCCGGACTACATCCAGCGGGGTGCGCTCAAGTACCCTTTTACCCTGCCTGAAAACCGCTCTGTGATGGAGTTTGTCATGAAGCATCCCAACATTGCCGGTGCGCAGAGCTTCCACAACTCCGGCGGGATGATCCTGAGAGGTCCTGGAGCGGAGGAGGATGTGAACACCTACAACCGTGAAGACATCCGCATCTACGACGCCATCGGCAAAAAGGGCGAAGAAATGATTCCCGGCTACCGCTACCTGACGGTGTACAAGGATCTGTACTCGGTGTTTGGCGGCGAGCTGGACTGGTTCTATGGCAACCGTGGGATCTTCACCTATTCCAATGAGCTGATGGTCTCCTACCTGTACTTTCACCAGCAATCCGGCGGCAGGGGAAGTCAAGACGAGCAGTTCAAGGTGGATGAGCTGTTGACCTTTGGCGATGCGTATGTGAACTTTAAGGAGTTTGAGCATCCGCAGTTTGGCAAGGTAGAGATCGGTGGCTTTAAGAAGACCTTTGGGCGGGCCCATCCGGGATTTCTGCTGGAGCAGGATGCGCACCGCAATGCTGCCTTCACCATCTACCATGCCTACCATACCCCAAAACTGTCGGTACTGGACGTGAAGGAGGAGGATCTGGGCGGAGGGCTGAAGGCCATCACCGCCACGATCTTCAACGAGCGCATGATGCCTACCCACGCCAGCCAGGACCTCAAGTACAAGATCGAACGCCCTGACTACGTGAGCATCTCCGGTGCCAAAGTGGTGGCTGGATTTGTGGTGGAGGATGCCGACATGAGGAAATTTGCGGAGCAAAAACACTCTCCGGAAAAGATCGCCGTCGAAAACGTGCCCGGCATGGGCGCGGTGAAGGTGAAGTGGATCGTGTCTTCCGGGTCCAACTACAGCATCAGCGTGGACTCAGCCAAAGGAGGCAAAACCAGCTGGAAAAAGTAGCTTCGGCGAGGGAGCTGAAAATCAAGATCCCCGGCTTGGAATGAACCAGCCCCCAATAAGTGACAGACTGGTTGGGGGCGCTTCAGAACCAAGGCCGGGGATTTTTTTGTCTCGGGGAAAGTTTTGGTTTCCAGGCCGGACAGGGTGCTGGCGGAGCTTTGCAAACCGGGTTTTCGATAGCGCCGGAAATTTCGTAAATCAGTGTAAAATCCGGACTTCAGACCTCTGGGTTTTCCAACCTTTTTCACATGGGCAATGTTGCTGCAGTTTCCCCCGTATTGGCGGACGACCGGGTTCAGGCTATCGACGCGCTGAGAGGATTTGCGATTTTGGGGATTTTTCTGGACAACGTCTTTGGGTTTTCGGGCTACCTGTTTTTCTCGAGCGCCTCCCGGGAGAGCCTGCCTACCTTTCCGCTGGATTCCGTCCTTTCCCTTGCCGAATTGACCCTGGTCAACGGCAAGTTCTATTCCTTGTTTTCCATTCTCTTTGGGCTTGGTTTTGCGATCATCCTGGAGCGGACCCTGCGAAAAGGGCTGTCTCCCTTGCCGCTGTTTTACCGGCGCTTGGCTATTTTGATGCTGGTCGGCTGGATCCATCTGAGGTATTTTTGGGATGGGGACATCCTGTTTCTCTATGGGTTTTTGGGCTTGTTTTTGCCCCTCTTTCGCAAGCTGTCCAACCGTGCCCTGCTGGTCTCGGCGCTGGTGTTGATCCTGTCGCCTATCGCTATCCAGACGGTCTGCCACCTGGTGGGGCTGCGTCCCGGCGCGGGACTGGAGGCGATGGGAATGGCCGTGGACAGCCAAAACGGGATTCCCTTTGACGAGTCCTTTAGCCAATACCTTTACAATCCCGGCGCGGGATGGGCGGAGTGGAGGCACTGGACCGAGTCTGGCTGGCTGTATCGATTTTCCTATCTGCTGAGCAGCCATCGCTTGCCCAAGGTTTTTGGCTGCTTTTTGATCGGCTATTGGCTGGGGCGCAATCGGCTGTTTGTGCAGGTGCATGATCGTAGGTGGATTCTGCTGAAGATCCGGAAGCTAGGACTGGTCTTGGGGATTCCCTTTAGCCTGGCGACTGCCCTGCTGACGGTCTTTGGGGAGCAGGTCGGGGATGAGAGCGGCGTGCTGGAGCGGATTTGCTATGCCTTGGGGGTTGTGCCGTTGGGCTTGGCCTACGGAGCGTGGATTTTTCTCAGTTGGGAAAAAAGCCAGGGCGGCAATTGGCTCAGGTGGCTGGTCCCGGTCGGGAGGATGGCTCTTACCAACTACCTCATGCAGACGATGCTGGGGATTGGGCTGTTTTACGGCGTCGGCCTCGGCTGGGGAGGAGGGCTCGGCCCGACTTATTTTTTGCCTATCGCTATCCTGGTCTTTGTCGCGCAGGTGTTGTTTTCCAATCTCTGGATGCGGCATTTCCAGTTTGGCCCACTCGAGTGGCTGTGGAGGATGGGCACCTATCTTCGCTATTTTCCCCTACGAAAAGCAAAGGCCAGCTAGCCTGTTTTTTCAAAGCTTGTCTCCTGCTAGATATTCCACCAGTAAGTAAACTTCAGTACCAGGGAGCGGTTTTTCACATGGAAGGGATCGGGGAGGTAGTTGTCCGTGTAAACGAGGTAGATGTCTGAGGCGGGCTTGAAGCGCCACTGGAAGCGGGTGTTCAGGTTGACGTTGTCGAGCTGCTCGTTGTATTGGACAAAGGCCGTGAAAAAGAGCGTGTTGGTCATCGTGACGTCCACCCTCGGTCCCACGAGCAGGTAGTCCGTGGTGCCCCAGGGCTCGGGAAGGACGATTTTGTTGTAGGTCGTGCTCAGCGCGAAGCTCACGTAGGGCTGAAAGCGGTAGCCCAAGTCTGTGGTCAGGGTGTACAGCTCCCCGTCGGCATAGTAGCCGCCCAAGCGGGTTGAGAAGCCGTAGGTAAAGACGCTCTGGGGCTTGGACACGTACTCGGTCCTCCAGCTGAAGGCGTAGTGGTCTGAGCCGACCGGCAGTTTTTCATTTCCGGAGTTGGTCGGGTCAAAGGGCGCCTGAAGCTTCACAAAATCATAGATGAAATAGGTGGACAGGTTGCTTTGGCTCCGGAAGCGGACATTGTAGGAAATGAAGGAATTGTTGTCGGTATGGACGCCCTTGGTGTTGTAAAACAGCGTGGAGCTGGCGTCGGGCCCATGGCTGAGGATTTTTTCGCTTTTGGGAAACCAGCGATAGCCTACAAAAGGATTGACCTTGTAGTATCCCCGCCTGGGCACATAGCCCACCTCGGCGGTATAGTTTTCCGATACGTACTCATGCTGCCAGCTCCAGGTGAGGTTTCCCGCGGCATACTTGAGGTTGGCGGCGTGGACTAGGCCCTGCCCGGTATTGTCCGGAGCAAAGCTTTGCAGCAGCATGGCCTTTCCGGTCCAGATGTTGTTGGCGGAGGCGAGGTTGTACTCCAGCCCCAGGTTGCGGTTGAATTGGGAATAGACCGGGTTTTCGGAGTTGGGATCGGGAGAATAGTTTAGGCTCTGCTTGTTCACGAAGATAGCCCCGATGTTGGACCGAGCGCCGACCTGGCGCTGGAGTGCCATCACGGTGAAGTTCTGCGATGGCAAAGCGTCTTCCTCTACTTCCCCGGTTTGCATGTTCATCGCGCCGATTCTCCAGTCTTTGTTGAGCTTGCCGCTCAGTCTGGCGCCAAACTGGATCGGGGCGTTGAGGCCGATTCTCCGAGAGAAAAAAGGGCGGATGGTCGTGTAGCCAAATCCGGCGAACAAATCCCCGTTTTCCAGAAAAAACTGCCTTCTCTCCGGGAAAAACAGCTCGAAGCGGTCCAAGTTGGTGACCTGCCGATCGACCTCGACCTGCGAAAAGTCCGGGTTGACGGTGAGGTCTAGGTTTAGGGAGGACGTCAGCGCAATCTTGGCATCGACGCCCACCTCGCCCCTTTTTTCGGTCGCGCCTTCGTTTTGGAAGTCTTTGCTTACCCCGCCCAGGGCATAGGGAATGATCGAGATGTTGGCCCCGGGATCGGGTGGGGGATTGTCCCAGACGAGTGTGCCGGTGTAGGCCAGGGAGGCGGAGGGGAACTGCCTGGGCACGGGAGCCCAACCGGACTTTTCGGTGGTCTTCAAGTCCAGTCGGCTGAAGTTGATCCCCCACTCGGTGATGCCTTTTTTGTAGCGGATGGACTTGAAGGGGATGGCCGCTTCAAAGATCCACTTGTCCTCGTAGTTTTTGACTTTGGACGTCCACTTGTTGTCCCAGCTGAGGTCCACGGAGCCGCCGTTGTACATCTGCCCGTCCCACTGCGCGCCGGCGGCATTTGCCCCAAAGGAAAAGCCGTTGGTCAGGTCGTCAAAGGGATCCATGAAGAGGAGAAAATTGTCGTTTTTCCCAAAACTGAAATCCCTCCTCAGCGATTCCACCATATAGGGGCCTTCCACAGCGTGGTGGTTGACCACGAGGAGGTAGAGGTGATCCGCATCGTAGCTCATGCGCACGTCGGTCTTCACCCTGGCAAAGCTGGTGTCCATAGGCGTGATCATGAAAAAGTCCGTCGCCACCTCGGCATCTTCCCAGGTCTTTTCGTCCATGACGCCATCGATCAAGACCGGAGAGGAGGCTTCCCGGATCGCGAGCCGGTATCCCGCGTTGATCTTTTGCGCGAGCAGGGGAGAGGCGAAGGCAAAGGCCAGTAGGGAAAGAAACAGAAATCGGATAGATGGGATCACGGATGGGTAGCTGGGGTCCGCGTGGTTTTTTGGCCCGCGGGGCAAAATGGGTTACTGCTTGATTCGGTAGGCAAAGGTCAGGTTGGATTGTCTTCGCATCATTTGCGACTCCCCTTCGGTGTGGAAGTTGTAGCCCTCTGAGATGTAGCGGTTGATGCGGGAGTTGAAGATGTCGGTGACGTTGAGCACGAGCGTGCCGCGGTCTTCGAGGATGCGCTTGCTGGCGGAGAGGTCCATGAAGAAAATGCCCTTTCTGTAGCCTTGTGCGGTCTTTTGCTTGGCTTCGTAGTTTGCCCGGACTTGGATGTCCCAGCCCTCGCCAAAGGTAAACCTAGAGGTCTGGCGGAAGAGCCAGGAGTAGGTCTTGCGCAGCTCGGTCTGGCCGATGTTGCTGGCGTCGATGCGGGCATGGAAGAAGTTGGCGTTGAAGTCCAGCTTCCACCAGTCCTTCACGCGATAGTCCCCGCTAAACTCCACCCCGAAGGATTTTTCGCCGGTCAGATTGTAGGGGGCAGTCTCCGAAAAGCCCTCCTCGTTGACTTGGCGTATCCGCTCGATCTTGTCCACGGTATTGCGGAAATAGACGGTGGAAAAGAGCGTGGCCTTGTCAAAGTACTTGATGTGTCCCAGCTCAAAGGCGTCGGTGTACTCCGGGTTTAGATCGGGGTTTCCGCTGAAGAAGTTTCGCTGGTCGGAAAAGGTCACGTAGGGGCTGAGGTCGTTGTACACCGGACGACGGATGCGACGGCTGTAGCTGAGCTGGAAGGCGTTTTCCTGGGTGACGTTGTAGGTCAGGTGGGCCGAAGGGAAGAAGTTGGTGTATTCCCTTGGGTTGGTTTCGTTGGTCTCCACGAGGATAGTCTCCACCACGGTATGCTCGGCTCGGAGTCCGCCTTGGTAGCTCCATTTCCCGGTTTCGTTGCCGATGATGCCGTACGCGGCCAGGATGTTTTCATTGTAGAGGAAGACATTGTCCAGTCCGGGGATGGTCACGAAGTCCCCCGTTTCATCTTGCTCCTGTACGAGGTAGTCGTTTTCCATCTCGCGGAAACTCGTCCTGAGCCCGGTCTCCAGCTTGCCCTTTGTGGCAAAAGGCTTCACGTAGTCCATCTGGAGTAGGTATTGGTTTTCAAACTCATCGTTGAGCGAGGTCTGCACCACGTCGTCTTCGGAGATGGGCGTGTCATCGGGCAGGAAGGCATACTGGGTATAGAGCTGGTCGGATCGCTCCCAGTAGTTGAGGTAGGTGAAGGAGGCGGTGAACTCATGGCCTTTTTGGGCAAAAGTCCGCTTGTAGTTGATGATCGCTTCCTTGTTAGGCTCGTCCTCGGTCTCGTCCTGTCTTCTGAGTGTGTAGCCTAGGTAGTTGTCAAAGCTGTTGAGGTAGTCCTCGTAGCGGATGTCGGTGATGCGGCGGGCGTCGCTTCTTCTCCAGAGATAGGAGGCGGTGAGCACGCTGTTTTCGTTGAAATAGTAGTCTAGCCCGCCCCGGAGGTTGTTGTTCAGCCCGGATACGGTGGCGGAGTTGTTTTGGCTAAGGATGGAGGTGCTGCCGTCCTCGTTGTACACTTCCTGGTAGAGCTGGCTGACGCCGGGTTGCTCGCGGTAGGTCAGGCCGTAGTTGACAAACCAGTTGATGCGGTTATGGCGGTAGTTGAGATTGGCAGTGAAGCCAGTGTTGAGGGGATAGCCTGCGATGACCTCAAAAGAACCGTTGAAACCCTGCTTGCTGTCCTTTTTGAGGATGATGTTGATGACTCCGGCCATGCCCTCGGCTTCGTAGCGGGCGGAGGGATTGGTGATGACTTCCACACGCTCCACCATGTTGGCGGGAAGCTGGCGGAGTCCCGAGCTGCCCTTGAAGCTGACCAGCCCCGAGGGCTTGCCGTCGATCAGGATGCGGACGTTGGACGAGCCGCGGAGCCGTACATTTCCCTCCGGATCCACGGCCACAGAGGGCAGGTTCATCAGGATATCGGAAGCGTTGCCGCCCGCGTTGGCGAGGTCTTTTCCCACGTTGAAGATGCGCTTGTCGAGGGAGAGCTCCATGACGGTCTTTTCGCCCTGAACGACCACCTCACCAAGATCGGAGGCTGTGGTGGCGAGGCCGATCTCGCCCATTTCCAGATTTTGGTCTTCCCGGGTGAGGGAAAAAGCCTTCGTTTTTTGGGCTTCATAGCCCATAAACTCGACCAGGGCATAGAATTTCCCGAAGGGAAGCTCCACGGAGTACTTGCCGTTTTCGTCGGAGATCCCACCGCCCACGAGGCTGTCTTTTTCGGTGTAGATGGCTATGCTGGCAAAAGGAAGGGGCTCCTCGCTGCCGCTGTCCACGATGGTGCCGCGGATCTTCCCTTTGTTTTGCTGGGCAATGGCGGGAATGCTTCCCAAGAAAAGGGTAAGCATCGAAAGAATGAGTAGGTTTTTTGGGTAAAAGGGTTTCATAGGTTTGGTGAATAGGGCTAAATCGAAATTAATCTGAATCCAGCGGCGGGAATTTAGAATGAATGAGCTTCCCGTCCACGCTTATTTTTACAAATGGCAAAATACCCCGCCGCGCGAGGCCTTGCTGTTTTTGGGGCTTGGCCGCCCTGCGGAAAAGCGGTGGGTCTCAGCTGAATCCGAAAAATATGTGGGCAAAATGTCCTAACTTTCCTGCTCTGCCTTTTTGATCGAGAATTTTTAGATCATCTGCTTGCCAGCCAAAGCGGAGAATCGCTTTTTGATTTTTACATCCCAGATCCAAACCAACCCTACCATGAAAAAAACTTTTGCCCTGAGCGTAATGGCTTTTTTTGCTTTCGCCACGCTCTCCCATGCCCAAGATGATGCGGCCGAACTTGCCAAGAAGTTGGCCAATCCCATCGCTTCCCTGGTCTCCGTTCCTTTCCAAAACAATACCGACTACGGAATCGGCGACATGCAGGGGATGCGAAACACGATGAATTTCCAGCCCGTGCTCCCGATCTCGCTCAACAAGGACTGGAACGTGATCACCCGGATCGTGGCTCCCTACGTCACCCAGTACAACGTCACCGGTGTCGGAGAGAAGCAATCAGGGCTATCAGACGCGGTGATGTCGGCTTTTTTCTCTCCCAAAAACTCCGAAAAACTGACTTGGGGCGTGGGGCCGGCATTTTTGCTGCCCATCGCCACCAATGATTTGCTCGCCACCAAGAAGTTTGGGATGGGACCGACTGCGGTGGCCTTGCGGCAAGCCAATGGCTGGACGCTGGGGGCCTTGGTCAACCAGCTTTGGTCTGTGGCGGGCAATGCTGACCGGCCCGACGTGAGCCAGATGTTTCTGCAGCCTTTCTTGGTGTACAACTGGAAATCCGGTGCCGGACTCGGAGCCAATATGGAAGTGACCCAAAACTGGAAGGCGTCGACGACGACCGTCTGGCTGAACCCCACGCTCAGTGCAGTGACCGCTCTGGGCGAGCAGAAGACGCAATTCGTGGTCGGTCCGAGATTTAACCTCGCCGCCCCTGAGGGGGGAAAGGCCGACTGGGGCTGGAGAGCCGTGGTGATTTTCCTTTTCCCCAAATAGCCCCAGGCTATCTGGAGAAAAACCGGTTGATGCCCGCTCCGATGACTTCCAGCCTGCTCCTAGGCCCGGCCAGGTTGCTGTGCAAAAAGTCGTGGGAAAGCGCCGAGCTCGCGTCCAGCGGGTTGGGATAGATCAGGATAAAGCTGTGGTCCTTGAGCCAAGTGGCCACCAGATCGGGTACCAAGTCCATGTTGGGGTGGTAGGAAGGGTCGCCTTTGCGGCTCAGCACCATGATCAGGTTGTCGTCCTTTTTCAGGAGCATGTTGAGGTTGCTCGGGTCGTCCCAGCTCGGGAAAGGCCGGAACTCTACCCGGATGGGGTTCGAAACCAGGATTTTTTGCAGGTACTCCCGGGTGTCTTCATTGACGTAGAAGATCATGCGTCGGCCGGTGTTTTTGGCGAGGTTCCAGATTTTGACCAGCCAAAGCGGAAAGCCCAGCTCCAGCTCCGCCTGAGGCGGGATCATCACCAGATGCCTACGGTGTGAGGAAAAAGGCTGATGAGGCTTGTAGATGAAGGTGGTGGTGTTGACTTTTTCCAGAAGCCGGTTGGTCACCTGGCCGAGAAAGGAGTCCTTGCCTTCCTGCTGCACGTGCAGACCGAGGATCAGATCCGTGATTTTGTTTTCATAGACCACACTCGCGATGCCCTGCACCACATCCGAGTCGTAGCGCAGGAGCTCGATGAGGAAGTTGTCCGTGGCTGCCGTGATGGAGCTGGCTTGGTTTAGGATTTTTTGGGCCTTCACCTCCGCGGAGTAGTCTTGGGATCCGGGCTTGAGGATGCTGAGGCCGTAGAGGGAGTTTTTCTTCCCGGCCGACTTCAGGTTGAGGGCCAGGTTGATGAGATCTTGGGAGGTCTCTTCGCTGCGTATGGGGATCAAAAACCGTTCGGTAAAGTCCATGCGGTCTTTTTCGGTGAAAGTCGCCTCGGAAAGGATGATTTTTTGGGCTCCTCGCTGGGCTTCCACCGTGGCAATGGTACAGGTCACCAAGATCATGATGATGGTGCCATTGAGCACCGACTCCGAAAGCAGGCGGATGGGTTCACCCAGGACGTCTGTCCCGACGATGGTGTTGTAGCCTACCAGCACCGCGGCGAGCGTGGCTGCCGCTTGGGCATTGCTCAGGCCAAACATCACCCTTCGCTCCGCTTGGGAATAGCCAAAGGACTTTTGCGCAGCTAGGGCTGCCAGGTATTTGGACACGGTCGCGATCACGGTCATCGCAACGGCAATGAAGACCGTCTCCCCATCCCGGAGGAAAACCCGGAAGTCAACCAGCATCCCTACGCTGATCAGGAAAAAAGGGATGAAAATCGCGTTGCCGACAAACTCGATGCGGTTGAAAAGCCCGGAAGTCCGTGGGATGATCGGGCTGATCGCCAAGCCTACCAAGAAGGAGCCGATGATGCCCTCCAGCCCGGCCAGCTCCGCCAAAAGCCCACCTGCAAACACCAGGGCCAGGACGAAAATGTATTGCGTGACGTTATCCTCATTTTTCTTCAAAAACCACTGCCCAAACCTGGGCAATACGATCAGAATGAGCAGGGCAAAGACCAACAGGGAAAAAAACAGCTTGACCCAAAACATCATGTCAATCTCCCCGTGAGCCATGCCGACGATGATGGCGAGTACCAAAAGAGCCAGCGTGTCGGTGATCAGCGTGCCGCCCACGGTGACGTTGACCACGCGGTTTTTAGCCACGCCCAGCCTAGAGACAATGGGATAGGCGATCAGCGTATGGGAGGCAAACATGCTGGCCAACAACAGGGAGGAGGCCATGGAAAACTTGAAGACGAACAGGCTGGCTACCGTGCCCAAGACCATGGGGATCAGGAAGGTGTACATCCCGAAAACCAGGCTTTTTTGGCTGTTTTTTTTGAAGTCCTCCAAATCAATCTCCAGGCCAGCCAAAAACATGATGTAGAGCAGACCGGCCGTCCCGGAAAGCAGGATGCCGCTGTCCCGCTCCATCAGGTGCAGGCCTTTGGGCCCGATGATGGCTCCGGCGATGATGAGCCCCAGGAGCGGGGGGATTCTCAGCCGATTGAGCACCAACGGGGCCAGGAGGATGATCAGCAGGATCAGAAAAAACTTCAGGCCCTGATGGGCAATGGGCAGATCGATCTCACCAAGGGTTTCCAGCCAGTTCATGTCTGATGCGATTAGGGCGTGAAAGGAAAAATAACCGCCGGAATCAGGACGGACAGGGTGAGGTGATGCGAAAGTGAAAAGCCAAAGTCCATAGTATCGAAGCTAATAGTGGATAGGTGGGATCTGTGAGTTGCTAGCCTTTCAAAGTCCTCTACCAAAGATAAGTATAGATTTTCCGAATTGGTGACAGGGGGAAATTCAAAAAATGTCCAGAGCGGCGACAAAATAGCAGTCCGATCTCCGGGTCTTGCCTGCCATCGCGCTGCTTCCAACCCCTATTGGCGTCTGTTTCTCCGAAAACTTCAGCCGGGTTTCGGCTTGTCCAAAGGGGCTGTGGAACCCAGGCTAGGCCTCGAGTCCGATGAGGTATCCGGTGTAGAGCAGGTAGAAAACGAGGAGTAAAAGCGCTTCCCAGCGATCCAACTTGTGCCTCTTGCCGGTAAACATGGCGAAAAACAAAAAGATCGTGCCAGCGGCCAAGATATATAGATCGGTGTCGAATCCCGTATTGTAGGTCATGGGACGGATCAAGCCGCTGACTCCCAGTATCAGGAAGATGTTGAAGATATTGGAGCCGATGATGTTGCCGATGGCGATGTCGGCGTTTTTGCGCATGGCGGCGACCACCGAAGTAGCCAGCTCTGGCAGGGAAGTGCCAGCCGCCACTATGGTCAGGCCGATGATCTTTTCGCTGACTCCCAAGGACTGGGCCATGGCTACGGCGTTGTCGACCACGAGCTTTCCTCCCCCGACCAAGCCTGCCAGCCCGAGGAAGATCAATCCCCAGATTTTACCGGTGGAGTAGTCTTTGATTTCGATTTTTTCCTCGCTTGGATCGGACTTCAGCTGTGTGGCTACATAGTAAAGAAACGCTGCGAAAAGTACCAGATGGATGCCAGCGTCCAGTCTGGAAAAACCCTTGGAATCTCCGAAGATGAAGTTGTTTGCCAAGAGGAAAAGCAGGACGGCGGCTAGCAGCGAGAAGGGGATCTCTTTCCATACGGTCGTGGACTGCACGGAAAGCGGGACAATCAGGCCCGCAATCCCGAGAATGACGAAGAGGTTGAAGTTGTTTGACCCGATGATGTTTCCAAAGACGATGTCGGGGTAGTTGCCTGAGGCGGCTACGGCATTGACCACGAGCTCAGGGGCGGAGGTGCCAAAGGCGACGATGGTAAGACCGATGGCCAGGTCGGAGACGTTTTTTTTCTTGGCCAAAACCGAGGCTCCGTCCACCAGCCAGTCTGCGCCTTTGACCAAAAGCACCAAACCAATCAACAAAAGCGCAGTTTGAAGAATCATGACGGAAATCGGTTAAAAGGTGGGGACTTCTGAATGGATAAATTCCCCAAAACTAGGGAGGAAAATTGGCCTTTCAAGCGAGTCCCGCGGGTAGGAGCAAGAGTTTTTTTGTCCCTCCTCCGGTAGACAGTCCCTCTTTTACGAAAAAATCCCCGGCGGTGACCGGGGATCTGGCAAGTGACGATTGCAAGCCTTAGGAGCTTGGGTCGGTGCCCTCAGGCTTTTTAGGTTGGGCAGGTTCCTCTCCCTTGAGGTAGGTCGGCAGGTTGAGGCCGGCCATGTTGAAGAGGTCGTTGAGCGGAGGGACGGTTTTCATCATGCCCGACACAAAGTTTGCCGTGGAGCCGTTGCCGTTTTCGTTTTGCCCGGAGTCCCAGACGGTGATTTTGTCGATTTTGATGTTTTTGACTGCCTCGACTTGGGTTTTGACCAGTTCAGGCAGCTTTTCGATCAGGAGGAGCTGGAAGGCTTTGGTAGGGTCGCCGCCAGCGGCGCTGACCACGTCACGATAGCCTTCGGCCTGTTTGGTCAGGATTTCGAAGAGCCCTTTTGCCTCGGCTTCCATCTTCGCATAGATGGCGTCCGCCTCCCCTTTGGCCTGAACGCGGATGCGTTCGGCGTCGGCTTGGGCCTCGATGATGGCCCGCTGTTTGGCGATTTCGGCGGGGATCACCACGTTGGCATTTTGGGTGGAGCGCTCCCGCTCGGCACGGGCGGTTTCGGCTTTCTGCTCGGCGAGGTAGGCTTCTTCGAGGGCTTTTGCCTGCTGGACTTTCTCGGAAGCCAAGGCAATTCTCAGCGCTTCGGCCTCTTTTTCGCGGCGCAGGGCGTCCGACTGGGCGATGGAGATCTTGGCTTCGTTTTCACCCTTGATGGCTATCGCGTTGGCTTCGGAGGTCTTCACGCGGGTGTCTCGCTGGGCTTCGGCCTTGCCGATGCTTTCTTCCTTTTGGGCTTCGGCAATGCTCACTTCCCGGTCTTTCAGGGTGACAGCGATCTTCACATCGCGATCCCGCTGGGTGTCGGCGATGGCCACATCCTTTTCGCGATCAGCGAGCGCCTTGCCGGTTTCGCCGATTTTTTCCTGCTCGGCCACGGAGATTTTGGCTTCGTTGATGGCTTTTGCGGCAGCCTCTTTTCCCAGAGCCTCGATGTAGCCGGACTCGTCCTTGATGTCGGTCACGTTGACGTTGATGAGCTTCAGGCCGATCTTCTTCAGCTCCGTATCGACGTTTTTGGAGATGTTTTCCAAAAACTTGTCCCGGTCGGAGTTGATCTCCTCGATGGTCATGGTCGCGATCACCAGACGCAGCTGGCCAAAAAGGATGTCTTTGGCCAACTCCTGAATCTGCTCGTGGGCCAAGCCGAGGAGACGCTCGGCGGCGGTATTCATCGTGTCGGAATCGGTGGAGATGGCGATGGTAAAGCGGCAGGGCACATCCACGCGGATGTTTTGGCGGGAAAGGGCGTTGGTGAGGTTGGCCTCTATGGAGATGGGCTTCAGGTCCAGGTAGGCGTAGTCCTGGATCACCGGCCAGATGAAAGCGCCACCGCCGTGGATACATTTGGCAGAGGTGCCGCCGGTCTTGCCATAGACAACGAGGATTTTGTCCGAAGGACAGCGTTTGTAGCGCGAGATCAGGGCGATGATCGTCACAAAAACGACGAATGCTCCCGCCAAGATGAGGATTAAAGGATCCATATTGGGAATTTAAAGGTTAGATTTTTTCGACGATCAACAGGTTGCCTCCCTCGATACCGATCACCCTGACGGATGCGCCGGTTTCGATTCGCTCGGAAAGGGAGATGGCGTTGAGCTCTTTCTGGGAGCCCTTGACGCTGATGGAGATTTTGCCGGGGCCTTCCTTGTGGCCGGGGATGGACAGATAGACCGTGCCGGACTTTTGGAGGGCGTCTTCCAGTTTGAAGGTGTTGTCCTCGGCGAGCTTGGTGATCTGCTTGATGATAAAGAAAAACAGCCAGACGAAAGCCAGCCCCACTGCCGCTGAAATGAGGAGTAGGAAGGTATAATTGGCTATGGAATGGTAAAAAGTGATGGCTGTCCAGCTGAAACCCAGCAGGAAGTTGATGAGGTTGCGCAGCGTGAAAAGCTGAAAGGGCGCTTCCGCTCCCTCCAGGTCTCCGTCGAAGTCCGCATTGATCCCGTCGCCGGAGTCAGATCCGACAAAGGTGAGGATGGTCTGTAGCAAAAAGATCAAAGAAGTAGGCAGGGCAACGTACCAAAGCGCCCTGAGTGGAGGTTCCATTTCGGCCAAAAAGTCCATGGGTAAGGAATTTGGGTGGGTGAGAAGTATTGGGCAGCATTATATCTTTAATTTTCAAGATTTGCAAAACTAGATTTCTAACCACCGCTGTTTCTTTGTGGAGTTTTGGAAAGCTCTGCTTGAAAACAAAACCCCAAAATCGATGTCCTCGCCGCCGAGTATATCTGAAATAGGTGTATCTGCTTGTTTGCACGTTACCGTGCAAAAGAGGATTTGAGGTTCTAAATAGGCAGATTCCCTCTTTCCAAGGGGGCTGAGCCTGTCCGAACTTGTTTCGGGAGGGGATTTTATAAGGTCAAAATCCACTATTGAGACCTACGTGCAATGTTCCGTATACACCTAATCTGAAATGAAAGAACAAATCCCGCTAAGAGCACTCGACCCTTTTAAGTTTTTGTCTTTCTAAAAAAGACAATTCTTGAAAAATTGTCTTTCACGACTCGATAAATTCAAAAAAAATCCCCCGATACGCTACCGGGGGATTCTTGTCTTGTTGGATTTCACTTATCGAAATCCGAAATCAAAAATTCAGAAGGCTCTCCGCCCCTGTCGGTGTCCCCACCGAAAGAATTTCTCTTCTGCCGGACATCTTTTTTAACACAAAGGGCACAAAGAGACGAAGAAATCTTGTCTCATTTGCCACAGGAACCGCAGTTCTAGGTTCCCTTTACCCAGCCATTTCAAGGGCGCAAAGTTAAAAGCTTCGCTTTTTTGGGGTGGACGGAGACCTAGTGTTGTGCTAGCTTCGAAACGCCAAATTACACTTAACATAACACCAGTCGGATTTCACTTTCCGAAATCCGAAATCAAAATTCGAACATCAAAACGCCCTTTCCTCCAAGTGCTCGCCGAGCTGTAGTCTAGGCACGCCCTTGGTCATCCAGTCTGGGGCAGGCTGGCCTTTGAGGTGATGGTCAAAGAATTCCATCATGCGGACGGCGTAGTCCTTGCGGTTTTCGGTCTTGCCGAGGCCGTGGTTTTCGCCCAAGTATTGCACCATGATCACCGGTTTCTTCAGACGACGGAGGGCGTTGTAGTATTCCACGCCTTGGGTGAAGTCCACCGCGCCGTCTTTGTCATTGTGCAGAAGAAGCAGCGGAGTCTTCACGTTTTTCACATGATAGATGGGGCTGTTTCGCTCGTACGCTTCCCAGTTTTCCCATGGGCCGCCGGTGAATCTACCCTGCGAAGCCTCGAAGATGGACATATTTCCCCCGCCCGAGTTCCAGTAGATCAGGTCGTACATGGAGATCATGTTGGTGAGTGGAGCGCCGGCGGCGGCGGCCTTGAAGCGGTCAGTCTGGGTGATCAGGAAGGAAGTCTGGTAACCGCCCCAGCTGTGTCCGTGGATGCCCATGTTGGCTTCGTCGATCACGCCGGTCTTGATGGCCGCGTCCACAGCGGGAAGTACAGCCCAGACGGCGGACATGCCGGGGTCGTCCATCTTGTACACGATGTCCGGGATCAGGACTGCGTAGCCATTGCTGGTGTAGAGGCTGGGGTTCCAGCCCGTGCCGCTGTAGCCTGGATTGGACCAGTTGTGCAGGGTCTGGGAAAGCTTCTCGTAGTAGTAGATGACCGTCGGGTACTTCTTGCCTTCCACATAGCCGGCGGGAAGGAAAAGTGCGGCTTGGAGCGAGTCGCCTTTCGCGGTGACATAGTCCACGAGCTGCACACCGGATGACCAGGCGAACTTGCCCGCGTCCGGGGCGTTTTCGGTGACTTTTTTGCCGTTCGCCAGAGATGCGTCGGTCAGGTAAACCTGCGTCGGCTCGTTGAATTTCTCCTTGGTGTAGGTGAACACTTCCGCTTTCTCCGCCTTGCCCAAGCCCGAGATCATGGCATCTTCCCACAGCAGCACTTTCGCTCCCGGGGTCAAGCCGCCTTTCTTGGCGGGAGAAAGGGTAGCAATGCCGCTTTTCTTGGTGTTTTCGCCATAGATGCGGATGTAGTTGGTTTTGGACAGGTCTATGCCTTTTTCCTCCCGATCCAAAATGAAGCGATACTGATAGCGGATTTTCTCAGCGCGACCGTTTTGGGTGAGGTTGAGCGCGGTTTCCTTTCCTCCCACGGGCACCTGCCAGATGTCCCAGTCGTCCCGAAGCAAGACATACTTGCTGTCGCTGCTCCATCCCAGAGGGCTGACGAGGGGATCGGTCACGTTGTGGTCGTCTTCCACGTCCACGAAGGTCACCGGAAGGCCCTCCGTGAGGTTGGTGTGGGTCTTGGCAACGATGTCGTAGACGTAGAAATGCCCATCCTTGCCGTATAGCAACTTGGTGCCATCCGTGGAGGGACGGGGGTAGGAGCCGAAGGAAGGCTGGTAGAAATTCTCAAAAAGCTGGGTTTTGGCTCCCGTCTTCAGGTCGACGATGTACAGATCTCGGTAGGCTTGGCCATCCAAGTTGCCCTGGAGCTCGTAGGACTGGTTGTCAGAACCCAACGCGTAGCGCTGCTTTGGGAGGATACTGAGGTCCTTCATGCTGCTGTCCTGAAGGGCAATGTGCTTCTTGACAGCGAGGTCGTACATGGCCCAAAAGCTGTAGTTTTTGTCCATGTTTTCCAGCACTTGCTGCCGGGACTGGAGGCGGCTGTCGTTCCAGTGCCAGATGGTCATTTCCGGCTTTTTTGCGTCGTTTTTCTTTGGATCGGCCTTCTTGGCCGTGTCGGCTTTTGCGATGGCCTTCTGCAGGTCGGAGATGGATTTGATCGTGGTGTCGGCTAGGATCTTGGAGAGTTTTTCGGAGTCTGCCGCCGCCAGGGAGTCCTTGTTCAGCTCTTTTTTGGGTGTTTCTTTTTCTGCCAAAACCAAGGGATGGATGCCATAGAAAAGTCTGGTCAAGTCCTCGCTCCATTCCGGCTTGCGGTTGGGGCTGATGGTGTATTTCTGGTCGAAGCCCGTGGAGTCCTTCGCCGCTTCGTAAAGCGTCACCTGTGGACTGGAGAGGCTTTTCACTCCCAAGACAGTCCCACGATCCTGCTTGTACTTCTTGTCCTTTTTCATCTTGAGCGCGGCAAAGGCGTCGCCCTTTTCCGTCCAGTTGATGCTTTGGTAGCCAGCCTCGTCCGTGTCCAGTACTTGGGTGGAGTTGCTGGCCAAAGTCAGGAGGTAAAGGCCATTGCCTTGGGAGTTGGCGGCATCGACGGTGTAGGCGAGGTGGGTACCGGCCTTGTTGACGGAGTGCTCGCGGACGTTGCCGAGGTTTTGGGATTTGCCGGAGGAGAGCTGATGGATCAGGAGGTCGGAGCCCTTGATGTCGGCATTGCCTTCCTTGGGCAGGTTGATGATCAGGTGGGTGGAAGCCTCGGCATTGAAGCTGAAGCCGCCCGCGTTTTCAAAGGTTTTCTTCTCGTCCGTTCCCAGCTTGATCAGGTGAACCTTCTCCTTTAGCGGCTTGCCCTTAGACTTCTCGTTGGCCTGCTTTTCGGAGAATTTTGGGGACTCCTTGAAGGCCAGCCATTGGCTGTTTTGGCTGAACTCAAAGTTGGGGAAGTTGGTGTTGCCGATGGGGAAGGACTTTTTGCTGTCTGGATCGGAGACTTTCTGTAGGATCAGCTCGCCGTCCGCCTCCAGGCCGACGATGCCGTAGGCGATCCACTGCCCGTCGGGGGAAAGCTTAAAGGCGCTGCCGGGCATGTATTTCCAGGTGGCGACGTCCTTCCAGGACATGGGTTTGGCGTCCTGGGCCATCGCCGCGCCGAGCGTGAGGCAGAGTAGCCAAACCAGGGGTATCAGTTTTCTCATGGGATAAAAGTTTATTGGCTAGGGAAATTAGGGGATTTTTTGGAGTCGGAGTTGAAAAAGTACGCCACTGGCGATTTTTAAATGCAATAGCATTGCTTTACAGGGTGGCGATTGTCCTGCATTACAAGTATCCGCCTTGTGTATTTGGGTAGAAAAACAGAAGCCCCGCCGGGTTTCG
This sequence comes from Algoriphagus oliviformis, assembly GCF_017254915.1. Lineage (GTDB taxonomy): Bacteria > Bacteroidota > Bacteroidia > Cytophagales > Cyclobacteriaceae > Algoriphagus > Algoriphagus oliviformis. The sequence continues at coordinate 1,020,186 of NZ_JAFKCT010000001.1, forward strand.
AAGACCTGGCGGGGCTTGGGCTTTTCAGCTTTATTGATAAATAGTGTATTTCATTTTACGTCTTAAAGTTGAGGCCACGGTTAGCAGCAGGTTTTCTTATGTTTGTATAGGGTCAATGTCTGAAAGTTCAATTACCCTTGGTTTCACCTTTGTCCCTTTGATTTTAACTTGTTCTCCCCAATATTTTTTTACGATGTCACTTAAACCGTCTGGTACAGTAATTAAATATTTTCCATCATTTTCAACGTTCAGTCTAATATTACTTTTGTCGTCATCGGCAGCAGAAAGACGTCCTGTTAACTCAATTTTCTTCTCTTTGTCTTCTACTTCTTCTTCTATTTCAAATTGGCTTATAGAAATCTCGCTTCTTAACCTAGTAAACTGAACATCCTTTGTTTCATTGGCTTTAATTATTGTGAAACCAACTAAGTTCACCTCATCTCCGTCAGGTGCTAATTCTTTTGATAGGCTGATAAAGTTTTTAAGATAGGTTTCGTCTGGTATTCTATTTTTTAGTTGGTCAATTTCTCCTTGATTCAATAGTTTTATATTTTCTACAAGTTCTTCAATTATCTCTACAGAATTTTCAAATCCTTCAAGTTTCAATTGGTTTGAATGTGCTCCAACTCTAATTGTAAAAGCGAAACTTGCGGCTCTTGGCACAGAAATATAGTTTTGAAAGCTCATTTTTATAACCTTTGGAACATCCCCTTTGGATCTAAAGGGTTTACCTACTTTTCTTTCAGCAGTGCGAAAAGTTAGTTTTTCAAAAGTTGATAACTTATCAAACACTAAATCAGTTTTGGCCATTCCATAGCCGATACCACGGCCTGCAATAACCAATTGAATTTCTGCTGAAGTTAGTTGAATACCTTGTAATTGTAGATGTCGTTGAAAGTATAATTCTTCTAATAGGTTTCTGAGTTCCTCAGCTATTTCGTGAGGTGGCTCTCCGCATAGAGCTAAACAAATTAATTTTTCGGCTTCTACAAGTTCGTCAGCGTTCATTGCAAGCGAAGCCGCACTTTTCAACAGAACAGAAATAGTCGGCTCGCCAATATTTTGGTCTTTGGCTAACAAAGCAGCTTTTTTTTCTAATTGAAATGCTTCGCCGAATAGCTTTTTAGCAGCTTCAAGATTGTCCTTAAATTTCAGAATAAAGGCACTGTCTGCTAATTCAATAGCTTTGATATGTAATCGTTGGACTGTCATTTTTTCGATCCCCAATTGGCAATTGGGTTACTAAATTCAACAATACCAATGTAAGCAGGGATTTTCAATGCGTCTGATTGTTGAGTCTGCTTTACTTTAACATCATATCGCTTCTTGACGTCTTTTTCTGTGCCTTGAAAAATGCCAGAAATCTCTAGTCTTGCTTTCTTTTGAAATAAGATGTCGTCATTATCTCCTAACCAATAATCAAATCCATTTTTTCTTGCAGACTTTTCAATAATGGTGTATTCGGTTAATTTAAGTGCAAGTAAAATGGCTATACAAACGGCTCCGTGTTCAGTAGCATAAAACTGGTCTTTCCATGTTCTGTCCAGTTGGTCGTCAAAAATGTTGTCCCAAATCAAAGTAGTTGTTACTGTTGTGTCACCTTTCACTTCTATGGTTGTTCCTGTATTGCTGTGACTTTGCCTAGTTAGGCAAACAACACAACTCTCAAAAAGATGTTGTCCACTTACTTTTGATAGTCCAGGTAATCCGTTAGATATTTCTTTGAGATCAATTGTCATTTTCTATGTCGTATTGGTGTCGTTTTAAACTTGCTTCCAACTGTTTGCAAATGTGTTGTTAGCTGCTGCCATTTCAGTCTATATTCCCAAATTATGAACAGGCCATAGTTTTTCAATCATCTTATAATTATCCATTAAAAGAAATTTTTCTCTACCAATTGCGTCTTTCAATGCTTTTGGGAATTGCGCCATGTCTTCATAGGTGTTTAAAATCACAAATTCAATCTGATGGTATTCAAAAGATAAATCATGCGGCACTCTCCATTCCCTTTCATGCAAATAGTCGCAGTCTATAAACTTTACTTTACTGTTGATGCTTTTCGGTCTATACTTTGGCCAAAAAGGTGTCGCAAATGCTTTTAAATGATCATGCCATTGTTGTTTTTTGAATTGGTCAGCCCTCACATAATAAACAGGTGAGCCATTCATCGCAAATATGAATTTTTTGGAAAATCCAATTCCATAAGGAGAATAATTGTTTGTATGGTCTAGTAGGCTGCTCCAAGGGCATTCCGTAAAACAAACCGCGTGAGAACCAGTCCAAGGCATTGTTGAAGCAATTATTTTCTTTTCTGTCAAAATTGAAATGAGGCGTTGAATAGCTGTCATGCTGACTTTATCCTTAATAGGGTTTTTGGCGTCCTTTTTCCCAACTGGTTCTCCACCTGATGCGAAATGAGCAAGAAAGTCTGACTGGTCTGGTCTAAATTGATTTGCCATATTTTTTGTGTCTATGTATGGTTGCCGCTAAGGTGGTTATGCCCGCAGCTATAGCGGAATATTTCGATTTTGGGATGTATCCCGCATTGCGGGTATTTTCACGTCTAACTTGTCTCGCGGGCTTGGGATTTTTTTTGGTGCTCTATTTAGCTTAGTTTCAGCGTTTGTTTGAGTTTGGTCGAAGAATGAAGCTTTGCCACATTGATCGGCTGAGACCGAAAGCCGTTTTCTCCTAAGAATATAAGTTTTATGGAAATTTTCCAAATCCCTGGATATTTTTTCAGCCTTCTGATTTCATCCCTCAGATTTCACGGCATGCTGTACACAATCTTCCCGCCCAGCACCGTCATGGCCACTTTGGTTTTCAGGATCTCTTCCTCGGGGATTTCCATGATGTTTTGGTCGAAAACGGTGAAGTCCGCCACTTTTCCCACTTGGATCGAGCCTTTGAAATCCTCTTCGAATTCGGCAAAGGCGCCGTCCAAGGTGTAGGACTTTAGCGCTTGCTCACGAGTCATCTTTTGGTCGCCTTCGTAGCCGCCCTCAGGCAGGCCTTGCAGGGTTTTGCGGGTGACGGAAGCATAGAAGGAAGGAATCGGGTCAACCGGCTCCACAGGAGCGTCGGTACCGTTGGTCACCACTGCGCCGGACTGGATCAGCTTTTGCCAGACGTAGGCCCCGTCGATGATGCGCTTTTCTCCCAGTCTGTCAATCGCCCAAGGCCGATCCGAGCTCAGGTGGATCGCCTGCATGGCCGCGATCACGCCCAGTTCTCCGAATCTCGGAATGTCGTCCGGATGGATGTGCTGCGCATGCTCGATGCGGAAGCGGAGGTTTTTCGCATCGGGATACTTGGCGAAAGCCGCTTCATAGCGATCCAAAATCTCTTGGTTGGCGCGGTCACCGATGGCGTGGGAGCAGACTTGGAAGCCTGCTGGAATGGCTTTTTCCGAAACCTCTGACACGACCGACATCGGCAAGGTCTCATGGCCGCGATGGCCGGGACGATCCGAGTAGTCCTCCAGCAGCCAAGCGCCGCGGTTGCCGAGCGCGCCGTCACAGTTGAGCTTGATCCCGCGGACGGTGAGGAGGTGGTCGGCAGTGTCGATCATCGGGCCTTTTTGGTACCATTCTTCCAAAAGCGCCGGCTGCGTGCCGGTCAGCATTACGTACTGGCGCACGGTGAGCTTGCCCTCGGACTTGAATTTCTGGATCAGGTCAATGGTGCTTTGCGGAGCTCCTGCGTCGTGGAAGCTGGTGATGCCTTTCTCGTTCAGCTCCTTCAGCGCCAAAGTCAGGGCTTCCGCCGCCCGCTCTGGGGTCTCCGCTGGAATCAGTCGTGAGACCAAGCCTGAGGCTTTTTCGGAAAGGATTCCCGTCGGATTTCCCAGTTCGTCGAGGATGATCTCCCCGCCTTCGACTTGGGCGGGACGCTCGTTTTTCAGGTTGCTGATGCCGGCCAATTCCAGGGCTTTTCGGTTGACAAAAGACGCGTGGCCGGAGGCATGGGCGAGGTAAACGGGATTGTCGGGAGAGACTTCGTTGAGCAGGTCGTTGGTCTGGAAGCCTTTGACGAGCTTCTCGGGCTTTTCGATCCATTTGTCCTGATGCCAGCCGCGGCCGGTGATCCAATCTCCGGGTTTGGCTTTGGCGACCGCCTCGGCGACTTTCTCGACCAGTTCGTCGTAGGTCTTGACGTACATGAGATCGAGCTCCAGCTTGTTGTACCCAATGCCCATGAGGTGGGCGTGGGACTCGATCAGGCCTGGGGTCATGGTCTTGCCTTGGAGATCGATCACTTCCGTGGCTTCGCCGACGTAGGTTTGGATTTCTTCCGAAGTACCCACGGCGAGGATCATCCCGTCCTTGACGGCGACGGCCTCGGCTTTGGGATTGGTTTCATCGACGGTATAGACGATTCCGTTGATGAAGACTTGATCGGCGGGGTTTTCGGGGCCTTTTTTACAGGCGAAAAGCAGGGTGAGGACAGCTAGGAAGTAAAGTTTTCTCATGGCGCTTGGTTTCTTCACCGAAGCTACCGGATTTTGCCCAGCCCTACAAAACCGATCCTGTAATCAGCGAATGAGGATCTTTCTGACCAAGATCTCGCGTTTTTCATTGGTCAGCTTAGGAAGTAAAGTCGGAGATTTGCCTATCTCCAAAGATCCTGCTTTTCCCAGTTGTTGAAAAATCCCAGCTTGTAAATTGGCATCTCTGGGTTTTGAGAAAAGAGGTCTAGGATTTTTGCTTTTATCTGATGGTTTGGGGTGACTTTGTTGGAAAGGAAGAGCATGCAGGAGATGATCAGGAAAGGCTTCTTCTGCTGGACTTCGTCGAGAGGGAGGTTGAGCCAAGAGCCAGACGGATTCCTGAGCGCAAGAATTGGACGCTTCACCATATCCCTGCTCCACAGCCGCGAATGGTGGGCAAGGATATTTCGGACGTAGACTATCGCCTCAAGCCAGCTGGAGAGCTCCTTGTGCAGGTTCAGCCCCATGCCTTTGGCGATTGCCGCCTTCTCTGGCAGATTGTGTTTCAGGTTTTTGTAGTATTTCGAAAGAGTGCCCATAGAAGCCACTTCCATGATTTTCCAAGATTCTGGATAAGTGTCTGGAAATCTCCTTTTATGATCTACGACGAAGATTTCTTGGCTTCTTTCAAACTCGGTCATAAGTGTAGCCAAGTGCTTGGCCAGCCATACCGGATCGGTGAAAAGATTAAAATCCTGATACCAGCATGGGCCATAGGCGAGCGATAGCTGATAGATCAGCTGAGTTCGCAAGGCGATTTCGATCCGCTCGACGGCATCAAAAAGAATGAGTCTCAAATGTCTGTCAAAGTTGTAACGGTCGACGATGTCCTCAAAATAGGTGTCCGGTTGAAAGACATGGTCGGTTCGATCCGCCTGCAAGTCCCACCAATATCCTTTCAATCGGTAGTAGCTGATGTTTTGGAGAAAGTGTGGGGCGGAGTGTTTGTCTCGAAAACTCATCCCTCGGGACTTGAGAAGAGCGATTTGGTCTTGGATGGTGTAGGCAGGCTTTGGCATACCCCAATATAAAAAAATGACCCGAGAGCAGATCTTACGGTATGCTACACGGGTACTGTTGCTGCAAAGTTGGCGTATCCGTTGCGCAAATGCAACGTTTTGGTTGATTTTCTAGCACTTTTTGTTCAAAATTCTAAACTTTTTGTTTGCTTTCTAAACGATTTCGTTGCAAGCCCGGCAGATTTCGCCCAGTTAGTTGAGTTTTCAATCTTTTTTGTTTCGCTATTCAAAAAAGGTAAATACCTCTCTCTTCAAGGCATAGTCCCGTATGAATACAGTGCCTTTTTTAGTCTCTGCGGTGGACTGTCGACTGTTGACCGTTGACTAGCGAATCAGCACCTTTTTGACCAAAACCTCTCGCTTTTCATTGGTCAACCTTAGGAAATAGAGCCCAGGGGCGTAGATCTGGGTTTGCAAAGTCACTTCGCGAAAGGCCGGGATACTGTCCTGCTCGAGAATCATTTGGCCCAAAGAAGATATCAGCTGCGCGGATACCGTCTGGTTGACCAGGATTTTGATCGGGCCCTTGCTGGGATTGGGATAGACTTTGGCTTCCAATTTTTCTTCGTCTGTATTTCCGTCAGAGACTGCTTTCAGATAGACAACGCCTCCACCCCGGGTTCCCAGGATCAGGTCTACATTTTCGCCAAAGCTGGGGTTAACGACCGTAAGCCACGTATTCCTTCCCAGGCGAAAAGGGAGGGGCTGTTCGCCGATTTTGACCAAGACTTCCTCGCGTATATCCGAGTTCATAAAGTCGCGAATGAGAAAGATCCGTCCTGTCTGATCGACCGAGTAGAGGTTCGGCTTCTCGCCGGAAGTCAGGGCGACGGACAGGTTTCGGTTGGCGGGATTGTCCTGAAAACCGAGGAAATTGGCAGTCTTGAGGGTGGCAGAGCCATTTTGAAAGTCAAGGTCGTAAAGCGTCAAACTGCCGTTTTGCGCAGCCACGAGCAGCTGGTCTTTTCCACCAAAAGTGAAAAACGCCAGTTGATCTCCGACCCGGAGACTCAGCCCGGAGAGTGAAAACTGCTCCCAATTTTCGCCAGCGCTTCGGTAGATGGCTTGGCTTGGAACCCCATTGGTCGTGCGGACGCCGGAGACAAGCCGGAACTTGGTGCCGCTCGCCGTCGTGAAGTCGAGCAACTGGACATCGAGCAGATTCAGGGCAGAGAGTCCCAGGAAGTCGTTTTCGGCCAGCTCGAAGTTGGTTCCGGAAAGCGCCAAGCGACTGGCTTGACTCTGCACACTGGAGCCGATTTTCCGATTTGAAGTGAGCCAGAGCTCTCCCGAAACGGCATTTCCCAAGAAAAGCGGCCTCGTGTTTTCTCCCAAATCGTAAAGCTGATCTTGCAAAACAGGCCTAGGACCAGAACCGTCCGCGGAGAGTTTTACCATCGATGCTGCGAAGTCAATTCCGTAGGCAGAAGATGCTTCGCTGGTATTCAGAGATACGATGAGGTCTTCGGAAATCAGCTCTCCGACATGGTAAATCGGGAATTCGGGAAGATCGCCGTAGTCTGGCAAGGCATGCGAAAACTGGTCAAACAGCGGCTCAGTATTGCTTCCCTGGTTCACGAGATAGTACAAACTGGAGCACTCATCCCTACCGATGACCAAGTCGAGCACTCCATCTCCAGAGAAATCCTGGTAGAGGATGCTATGTCCACCGGCGTGCAGGATTCGGTCGTTTTCGTCAAAATCCATCCGAAAATCAATCGGCCGTCCATCGCACCTGACACCAAAAGAAATGTCATCACAGCCGCAAAAGACCATATTGCCCCAAAAGTCTACGGGGAAGGCAAAGCCGTCTATGTCGGGCGTGCCTTTTCTTTCTACAGAGGTATTTTTGAAAAACTCGAGGAAATCCCCTTGGGCAAAATTGAAAATCACCAAGTCCAGATCTCCGTCTCCATCCAAGTCCTGGAGAAGGGGCGTGTCAAGATTGTTGACAGGAATATTGTTGGCTCCGTCCAGTTTGAGGAAGTTTTGCGCGAGCGTCCAGGAGACTTGTGTGCCCTGGGACGTGTTTCGGTAGGCTTTGATCCCCAGCGGCGTGGAGGTGAAGAGGTCTTTTTTGCCATCCTGGTCAAAGTCCGCCAGTACAAAAAAACCACTGATGTCCTGGGGGAAAAAATAGCTGAGTTCGGGAAGGTAGGTGAATTCTGCGCCTGTTTTTTGAAAGACCTGAAGCTGTCGGGAATTGATGTCCCAGATCGCCCATTCCTCGATGCCGTCGCCGGTCAGGTCGATGGTCTGGATCTGCGCGGAATTGATTCCCAGGGAAAAAGGGATCGGGATCGGCGCGCCACCGACTTGGATGGTTTTGCTCTGATCCAGCTCAACTATCGTCTGGGGAAAGGCTTGGGAGAGGGTAAGGGCAAAAAGTAAGGTAAGGGTTTTGGACATGGAAGGGTGGCATCAAATACCAAAATAAAACGAAACAAGCGTCCCAAAGATGTGGATCATTGCGTTATTTTGGGTGGAAATTTTCGGCAAAAAATGAATTTGGACATCCTTTACCAGCTCTTTCAGAAAAGTACCGGGGTCAGCACCGACACCCGCAAGATCCATCCCGGAAACCTCTTTTTTGCGCTGAAAGGGCCAAATTTCAATGCCAACGACTTTGCCGCCAAGGCCTTGGAAATGGGAGCTTCGGCAGTCATGATCGACGAGGCGGCGTATTTTGTGGAGGACGACGAGCGCTACTTTATCTGTGAGGATGCGCTGGAGACGTTGCAAAAACTCGCCAACCACCATCGCCGACAACTCGATATTCCCGTCATCGGACTGACCGGTTCCAATGGTAAAACCACCTCCAAAGAATTACTGAATGCAGTTTTGAAGCAGAAATTCAAGACCGTCGCCACCGTGGGTAACCTGAACAACCACATCGGTGTGCCGCTGACTTTGCTTTCGATTGGCACCGATGCCGAGATCGCCATCGTGGAGATGGGCGCCAACAAGCCCGGCGACATCAAGGAGCTCTGCGACATCGCCGAGCCCACGCACGGCTTCATCACCAATATCGGCCGGGCCCACTTGGAAGGCATGGGCGGGCCGGAAGGCGTGCTCCGCACCAAGACCGAGCTGTTCCAGTTTCTGCGCGAGACGGGGGGTACGGTTTTCATCAATTCCCAAGACCCCATCTTGGCCAATCTGGCGAAGCGCTTCGAAAACCCCGTGCTCTATCCCGCCAAGGGCGACTTTTGCCAGGTCGAGTTTGTGGAGGCGAATCCTTTTGTCAAGTTCAGGGCTGAGGGAGTCGAAGGCGAGCAGCTGAGTTCGCTGATCGGCGCGTACAACTTTGGCAACATCGCCAATGCCTTGACGATTGGGAAGTTTTTCGGGGTGGCTATGCAGCAGGCCGTCCAGGCCGTGGTGGACTATCAGCCCTCCAACATGCGCTCCCAACTGGTCGAGAAGCGGAGCAACCTGATCATCCTCGATGCCTATAATGCCAACCCTTCAAGCATGGAGGTGGCGATCCGGACTTTTGGGCAGATGACCGGGAAAAAGCACAAGATGGTCATCCTGGGCGACATGTTTGAGCTTGGCGAGCATGCCGAGGCCGAGCATCGCCGGCTGGGCGAGATCGTCAGCGAGTATGCGATCGACAAGGTTTGCTTTACGGGGAAGTTGATTGTGTCGGCGCTGGAGAAGGCTCCAAAGGCGCTGTATTTTCCCGATCCATTTTCCCTGAGAAATTGGCTGGAGGACAGCAAGCTGGAAGATTACCTGATCCTGGTGAAGGGCAGCCGAGGGATGAAGCTGGAAGGCTTGGTGGATTTTATCTGAGAAGGGCTAGGAAGGTGTCTGGTGAATAGACGGGAAGCGTGGATTGCTTGAAGTCGGAAGTATTTCTGGTGATAATTCCGCTGATATCCGGCTTGGTCAATGCGGTATAATACTGGATAGCATCTTCAAAGTCCGTAAATTTGGAGCTTATCGCGGACTTGATTTCCTGTTTACCTACCGAAAGAACATTGCAGGTTTCCAGTAAGGCTTGAATGATCGAAAATGCATCAGCGAGCCCTTTCGATTTTCTGACGATATAGAACACGTTGGTGATAATAATAGAACTGCAGAAAAGGGTGATTTGACGTTTCGTAGCTAGTTCGAAAATTTTGGTTGCGTTTTCTACAAAAAGTTCTCTCTCAAGTATTGCGTCCAGAATGATGTCTGAATCAATGAAGTAGCTAGAGGTCATGTTTCTTTTTCAAATACTCCCACCTAGCATTTTCCACATCATCTTCAGAGACACCCTTTAACGCGCCACGGAGATTTAACAGGTTTTGGGAAAGGGGCTCAGTCCCATCCAAAATCCGTTTTACGAGTTCGGGATCTTTGACCCTTGGTTTTTGGGATTCTTTTGGAGCGGCGGGCAAGTTTTCTTCCAAAAGCGATTCGATCAGATCAGATATACTTTGGCCTTGCGCTTCCGCATATTTCCTTGCCTTTGCTACCAAAGCTTCATTGATGTCAAGAGTGAGCTTCGTTGTCATGATTTTCGGGATATTGGTTTTAATTTAGGAATATATCCGTTGATGGAGCAATCATTTTTGCCTAAATAAAGTTTGTATCAAAGCCTTTCAAGTGTAAGTTTTTCAGGCTTCTCACATTCTAAACCAATTAACATGCGCCCCTACCTCGACTTTCTCTCCGCTCTGGCCGAACACAACTCCAAGGAATGGATGGATGCCAACAAGAAGTGGTATCTGGAAACCAGGGAGACCTTGTTGGAAGACGTGGCGGTAATGCTCAAACAAATCACGGAGCTGGAGCCCGAGCTCGCCGCTTTCAAACCCAAGGACTGCGTTTTTCGACAAAACCGCGACATCCGCTTCTCGGCAAACAAAGATCCCTACAAGACCAATTTTGGGATCTACTTCGCTCCGGGAGGTAAAAAATCACCCGGCCCCGGCTACTATGTGCAAATCCAGCCGGGCAATTCTTTCCTCGCCGGCGGGATTTGGATGCCGGACTCGGATACGCTGAAGAAGATCCGCAAAGAGATAGATTACAGCGGTGCTGAACTCACGCAAATTGAAGCCAATCCGGAGTTCAGGCAGTTGTTTCCCAAGATAGACGGGGAAAAGCTCAAAACGAGCCCGCGGGACTACGAGACCGATCATCCTTATATCGAATACCTTAAGCTTAAAAGTTTTATCGTATCACATCCTATTTCGGACAAGGCGATTGATTCCGGCGTTTTTATACAGTTTGCCTTGGATGGATTCCGGCGCATGAAGCCTTTCAACGACTTTTTGGCCCGGGCGATAGAAGATGTGGAGGACGGATCGGGAATACTTTAAAGACTCAAGATATTAGAGTCGAGAGCCAAGATTCAAGAGCCTAGTCAGAGACTGGCTGCCAAGCGCTCCAGTGTGGCGGCGACTCCATCTTCCTTGTGGTGGAGGGTGACTTCTTTGGCTACGGCTTTTACCTCCGGTCGGGCATTGCCTACCGCTACTCCCCAGCCGACACTTTGGATCAGGTCGATGTCATTGTAGTTGTCTCCGAAGGCGATCACCTCCTCCATTCCAAAGTCATACATGCTCTCCAATACCAGCTTCAGAGCTGTCGCCTTCGATATTTTTCGCGGAGCGATCTCGATGTAGGTGTCCTTGGAGCGGTAGAGGTGGAGCTCTTGCGCGTGCTCGAGGTGCAGTTCGCCAAAGAGCCAGCTGATCTCGTTGGAGTCGCCCATGACCATGACTTTGTGCGCGCCCAGTCCGTCTTTATCCCAAAGGTTCAACACGTCCTCTCCTTGCATCCAAGTGGGAGAGACCTTGGTGTTTTGGATTTCCCGCTTGGACCAGTAATCTTCTTTGGCTTCGTACCAGTTTTCGCCATGGTAGAGGCTGACGTGGATTTCGGTTTTGCGGGTCATCTCGAGGATTTTGGCGACCAAGTCCAAGGGAATGGCGACCGAGTCCAGGACGTTTCCTGCTTGGTCCAGCACAAATCCGCCGTTGTAGGCGATCAGCGGCTCCGAGGCTCTCCCGAGGTCACGCAGCAGGTGCCGCATGGCATCCGGCATGCGGGAGCTGGCCAAAATCAAGGGATAGCGCTCGGAAAGCTGTGCGATGATGGTTTTGAGCCGCGGGGAAAGATCCCGCTCGGAATTCAGAAGTGTCCCGTCGATGTCGGAACAGATGGCTTTGAAATTCATTAGTCTAGAGAGTCCCAGTCAACCTGGTCGGCGAAGTTCATGAAAAATCCAAAGCCCAGCAATCCCACCACCAAAACCGCGATGAGGATGGCGATCAGTTTGACGATCAGTTCGGCTTTTGCCCAATTGGCCTTGTCAGGCTCGGTGTTTTTGTCCACGGCCCAGACGATCAGCATGATGAATCCGACCAAGGGAATCTTGGACACCAGCACATTGATGATCCAGTCACCGAGGGTTTGGGGCGGTCTTTGGAATTCGGGAGGGAAGTTCATGGCAAAGTGGGTTTTGGTTAGAAGTCTTTTACATCAAAGGTATACTCCTGCATGGCCACATTCTCGGGGTTGGAAGGGTCGGATTGGAGGAACTGGACGGTGATTTTCTCGTACTCCTTCGATTTTTCGTAGTCCCTCAGATAAAGTTCCGCACATCTTCTGGCCAGCACTTCAGGCTGCCTGCCGAGCGCTACAGGATCGCCGTTTTGAAGCTGCAGGAAGATGGTGGACTCGGTCTCTCCGTCTGTGGTCGATTGGCTTAGGTTCACGCTCATCCCCTGGAAGTTTCCCAAGGCGCGGATCTCATCCGAAGGCATAAAGCCTTCCCCCATCATCGTTTCCATACCGGACACGGCAAATTTTGCGAGGCTTTCGGGATCGCAGGAGCAGGAACTTAGGGAAAGTGCGAGGAGAAAGATGCAAAGTCGATAGCGCATGGCAAAAGATAGATTACGCTAAAATTAAGCATTCTCAGGTAGATCTCTCGGAAAACGGGAGAACCGCATTAAAACAAAAACTTTGGGTGGCCGTGTTTTTAAACGAAAAAAGCCTGCATTTCTGCAGGCTTTTTGTCAAAGTGGAGGATAACGGATTCGAACCGATGACCTCTACACTGCCAGTGTAGCGCTCTAGCCAACTGAGCTAATCCCCCATTTATTTTCTCTCCGGATTCGAACCGTTGACCTTCCCGAATGCCTTCGGCACGCTCTAGCCAACTGAGCTAATCCCCCAACATTTATTCGGATTTGAACCGATAACCGTTCTAGCCTCCCGATAGCTATCGGGATGAGCTAATCCCCCGTTTTGTGAATTTGGGAAGCGATGCTGCCCAAACGGAGTGCAAATATAGGACGGGAAAATTTTCCCGCAAATAAATCTTTACTCTTGGGAATAATTTATTCTCGTGAGGATGCTTCTACCCAGCGTGACTTCGTCGGTAAACTCCAGCTCGCCGCCTACAGGAATGCCCCGCGCGATCGTGCTCACCTTCACGCCGGTCTCCTTTAGCCGCTTGCTCAGGTAAAAAGACGTGGTGTCTCCCTCCATCGTGGCCGAGAGGGCGAGGATGATCTCCGCGACCTCCCCCTTGGACACCCTTTCGAGCAGGGAAGCGAAGTTCAACTCTTCTGGCCCGATGCCTTGAATGGGGGAAATCACTCCGCCCAGCACATGGTAGAGGCCCTGGTACTGGTTGGTGTTTTCGATGGCCAGGACGTCGCGGATGTCCTCGACTACGCAGATGGTGGACTTGTCCCTACGGTGGCTGAGGCAGATGCTGCACTCTTCCGCGTCGGAGATGTTGTGGCAGTTTTTGCAATAGCGCACTTCCTCCCTCATGCGGGTGAGTGCAAGGGAGAGCGCTTCGGTCACGGCTTCATTTTGCTTCAGCAGGTGCAGGGCCAGACGCAGGGCAGTTTTTTTTCCGATCCCCGGCAGGCGGGAGATTTCGGTGACTGCATCCTCGATGAGTTTGGAGGGGAAATTCAAGGGGGTAGGATTAAAGTATGGCGGCCTGAATCCCGGCGTCAAGAATAGCCTGGCACATGGGCTTGAGCTCTTCCTGTGAGCCTTTCTTTACGGCGCACTTCCCTTTGTAGTGGATGATCAGCGTGCACTGTTCGGCTTGCTCGTGGCTGTGTTTGCAAACTTTCATCAGTACCGCGGTCACATGTTCAAAGGTGTTGAAGTCGTCGTTAAAGACCACCAGATCAAGTGCTTCCTGATCCAGCAAATCCTCCAGTAGGATTTCCGATTCCTCGATGTAGGGCAGGGATACGCTTAGTTGGTTCATTTTGCAAAATTAAGAATAATAGACAACTTAGCGACCCACTCAGCCCTCTTTATGGATCCCCAAATAGTCTTGTCGGTCATTTCGGCCTATTTTCTCCTGCTTTTTTTGATTTCTTGGTTCACTTCCCGGCAGGTGACCGCCGACACGTTTTTCACCGGCGACAGGCAGTCGCCTTGGTTTTTGGTTGCCTTTGGGATGATTGGGGCTTCCCTCTCGGGCGTGACTTTCATCTCCGTGCCGGGAGAGGTGGGCAATTCCAATTTCTATTACTTCCAAGTGGTGCTGGGCTATACGGTGGGCTATTTTACCATTGCCAAAGTCCTCCTGCCGCTCTACTATCGCCTCAATCTGATCTCGATCTATTCCTACCTGGAGGATCGTTTTGGCTTTTGGTCTTACAAGACGGGCTCGTTTTTCTTCCTGCTTTCCCGCGCGCTGGGCTCCTCGCTTCGGCTCTATCTGGTCGCGAGCGTGCTGCAGTTGATCCTGTTTGATTCCTTGGGCATCCCTTTTTGGGTGTCGGTCTTGATCACCGTGGGCTTGATTTGGCTCTATACCTTCCGGGGCGGGATCAAAACCGTCGTGTGGACGGATACGCTGCAGACGGCGTTTATGCTCCTGGCCGTGGTGATCACGATCGTCTCCATCGGGGATGAGCTGGGCCTGAAAAGCCTCGGCGATTATGTCTCCTCAGTCGCATCCGACAGCCGCTCGGAGATCTTCAACTGGGACTGGAAAGCCGGTACCAACTTCTTCAAGCAGTTTGTCTCCGGAGCCTTCATCACCATCGTCATGACGGGTTTGGACCAGGACATGATGCAGAAAAACCTTACCTGCAAAAGCCTGGGCGAGGCGCAGAAAAACATGTTTTGGTTTACCACTATCCTGGTGATCGTCAATCTGCTTTTCCTGTCCCTCGGGGTCATGCTCTACCTCTATGCGGAGAGCCGAGGAATCGCGCTTCCCGGCAAGTCCGACCAACTCTTCCCCATGCTGGCGACGGAGCATTTTTCCGCATTCGCGGGGATCGTGTTTGTGTTGGGGATCACGGCCGCGGCTTATTCCAGCGCCGACTCCACCCTGACAGCGCTTACGACTTCCTTTTGCATCGATTTTCTCCAAATCGAGAAAAAATATGCACCTGAAAAGCGTGTGGCTGTACGCAAAAAGGTCCATCTGCTCTTCACGGGCCTCTTTTACTTTCTGATCCTGGCCTTTTACTGGCTCAATGACCAGAGTGTGATCAATTCGGTATTCATCATCGCAGGATACACCTACGGGCCGTTGCTTGGCCTTTATTCTTTCGGGCTTTTTACAAAATATCAAGTGAAGGATCGCATGGTGCCCTATCTGGCGGTGCTGAGTCCCTTACTGACCTTTTTGATCGCGTCCAATTCCGAAAAGCTGTTTTGGGGCTACAAGTTTGGCTTTGAGGCTTTGATCCTCAATGGAGCGCTGATGTTTCTTGGGCTTTTTCTTCTCCGCAGAAAGGACTAGATCCCCAGCTCCTTCTCCGGATCCCAAAACACCTTTTCGAAGTCCCTCACCTTGTCGTTTTCCACGACCACACCCTCGGCCTCCAGGAGCTCCTGCATTTTGGTGGGTGTCTCAAAATGCGCCTTTCCCGTCAGCAGTCCCTGTCGGTTGACCACGCGCTGGGCGGGTACGTCGGGTAGGGTGTGGGCGGCGTTCATCGCATAGCCGACCATGCGGGCGCCGCTTTTCAGCCCTAGGTAGTGGGCGATGGTGCCGTAGCTGGTGACTCTTCCCGGGGGGATTTCGCGGACGACCTGGTAGACCAGGTCAAAGTAGTTGGGCTTTTCGCTGCTCATGGCTCCAGTCGATCAGGGCTTGGTTGATTTCTTTTTTGATGGAGATTTCCGTGGCTTTTTCTCCTGTCTTGATGGGGAACTGAAACCGCACCAGCACGGTGTCGGCTTTTCTCTCCAGCACATTCAGCTGCGCGGCCTCCGGGAAAACGGTTTCCTTTGACTTTTGCAGCAAGTCGACAAGCTTCTCTTCCAGCGGTACCAGGTGGATTTCGTTGGTAGCCGACATCTCCACGTCAAAGATCACCTGGTGGGTGTTGTTTTTGGAAAAGTTCACCACATCGGAGGTCAAGGCCATGGAGTTGGGGATGAGGATGATCTCGCCCGAGTCGTTTTTCAGCACCAGGTTGATCAGGGTGATGTCGCGGATGAATCCGGTATGCTTGCCGATCTGGATCTTGTCGCCGATCTCCAACTGATCCGAAAACATCATGATCAGGCCATTGACGATGTTGGTGATGTATTCCTTGGTCAGCAGTGCGATCGCGGCGGCCACGATGGTGATGCTGGTGAGAAACTCCAGCGGACGTATCCCAAAGGCGAGCATCAGGGAGATCAGGACAGCGATCACGTTGAGCAGGGTGGCGATCCGGTCTATGCCGATCATGAAATTGGGCTGGACCTTAGCGTCCTCGCGCTGTTGGAGGTAGATCCTCAGGGTGATGATCCGGCCCAGCGAGATGATGAGATTGGCACTCAGCAGAAAGATCACCGCCCGGATCACATGCCCGAGCATCTCGTATCTTTCCAGAAAGGGTCTCAAAAACGTGTCGCCCGCATAGAAAACTTCCAATATGACCAGAATGACGAGCTTGAGGGCAAAGTTTCTTCTTCTGGCGTTTTCCTTGGTGCGTATGCTGCTTTTGAGGTGATTCATGTTCAATCGAAAAATAAAGGCTAATTTTAGCAAATATAGGACTCAATAGACGGACAGATGAGCAGAAATATTATCGTGACTGGCGCGGCTGGAGCCCTGGGGCAGGCCGTTGTCGAGAAGTTTAAGCGAGAGGGATATCATGTCATCGCGCTGATTCGGCCCAATGCCGACGAAGCTGTGGAGGACGCCGACGACAACTACGAAGTGGACGTCACCGACGAGGCCTCCGTGGCCGAATTTGTCAAAGAATACCAGATCCAATACGGCGAGCTGGACGCGATCGCCATGTTGGTCGGCGGGTTTGCCATGGGAAGCCTCGAGGAGACCCGGCAGGCAGACCTCTCCAAGATGTTCCAACTGAATTTTTTCAGCGCCTTTCAGATGGCGCAGGGCTTTTTGCCTTTGGTGAAAAAACAGCAAAAGGGCACCTTTCTTTTCGTAGGCGCCCGCCCGGCATTGCAGCTGGAGGATGCCAAGGGAGCGGTGGCCTATGCGCTGAGCAAAAACCTGGTGATTTCTCTGTCAGAAATCCTCGCCGAGGAGTGCAAAGGCACCGACATCCGCACCCACGTTTTCGTGCCGAGCATCATCGATACCGCAGCCAACCGGGAGAATATGCCCGAAGCTGATTTCTCCAAATGGGTCAGCCCAGCCGAGATCGCCGATGCCATGCATTTTGCGGTGAATACCCCCTCTTTGCGAAACATGACCTTTAAACTTTACGGAGGTGCTTAAGCCATGAAAAAGAACATCTTTTTGTCGCTCCTCTTTGTCTTTTTTCTCGCTTTTTCCGCCTTTTCCCAGACCGAGGAGGAGCAGGTGGAAGCCGTGATCAAGAGCCTTTTTGACGGCATGCGGACCAAAAACGCCGAACAGGTAGCGGCAGCTTTTTCCCCCGAGGCGATCATGCAGACCATCGCCGCCAAGCCGGAAGGCAACACCGTGGCAAGCAATTCCGCGACCGACTTTGCCAAAAGGATCGGGGCGACGCCTGCCGAAACTCAACTCGATGAACGTATCCTCGACTATCAGATCAAAGTGGACGGGGCGATGGCTTCCGCTTGGACTCCCTACCGCTTCTACCTCAACGGAAACTTCAGCCATTGTGGGGTGAATTCCTTCCAGCTGGTGAAGATGGCCGATGGCTGGAAGATCGTCTACATCATCGATACGAGAAGAAAAGAACCTTGTGAAGAGTAAAATTTATGAATGAATTCAAAGCGAAAGTCTATCAGACCGCAATCAGCCAACTGAAGGAAAAAGAAGCCCTTCTCGCCACCGAGCGAAAAAACATCATCGAGAGTATCCTGGAAGACGAAAAGAGCAGTGCCGGGGACAAATACGAGACCGGCCGGGAGACGATGACCCAGGACCTCAATACGATCGAGGGCCAGATCAAGCAGGGCAAGGCCGACTTGGAAGAGCTCTATCGTCTCCATACGATCAAGGATACGCCTTCTACCGTGCAGGAAGGGGCATTGGTCAAGCTGGGGGCGGACTGGTTTCTCATCGCCGTCAGCATAGGACTGGTCAAGGTAGAGGACGCCAAGGTGTTTCTCATGAGCCGCAATTCCCCGCTTGGCGAGCTGCTGATGGGAAAGAAAAAGAACGAACAGGTCAATTTCCGCGGGAAAACGCAAGTGATTGAGGAGTTGGTTTGACCTTATTCATTGGCAGGAGAAAAGCTCATCAGTTCGGTGGTACCGTCCATCAGGGTGAGCTTTTCTTTTTGTACTTTGAAGTTTTTTGCCTTTTTGAAGGCGTCGAGGAATTCATCCTCTCCCGATCCTGGGCAGGCCTTGCGGGTCATGGCTCCGGGCTCCAGCCTGATCGCCCCAGGCCCGCCCTCCAGGGCAAACTCCCCCGAAAAGTTGTTGCAGCCGGCAAATCCCGCCAGACGACCGCCTTCCAGAAAGTGGAGCGTCGGCACTCCAGCCGGATAATTGGCCAGGTCAGGTGCCGAGCCTGCGAGCGAGGAAAGCACCCAGCCCTTGCCGGTGAGCGCGCCGAGAGGATTGATTCCCTTGGTGCCTCCGCAGCTGCTGGCCAGCAGGATCAGGAGCCCCATCGTGATGCCTTGGAGAGTCTTCATTTCTTGGAAGTTTGGATAGTCTTAAGTTAGCCAATTGCGGAGAAATGCGCCGGGAGGCCATTTTGCCAAAAAATCACTTCTGGAGGGAATGCATTGCCAAAAGGTTAAATTTTCGCGGTCAACGCTGAATTAATTTTATAAAAATCCACAAAGTCTGTGGTTTTGTTTGGTCAAACCGTTTTTTCGCTGTAACCTTGTCAGGTCAACTATCCGCCCATGGTACTTGCAGCCGATTCATTTTTGTCCGAAAACCTACTTTCCCCAACGGGGAAAGCCGCTGCTTTTTTTTGTACCACGACCACCGGTATGACCACCATGATCACGGGGTGACCCGTTATGATCCTGAGTACCCGCCCCCATTGGCCAGCAAACGGCCCATTCTAAGTTCCAAATAATACATTCCCTGTTTTATGAAAATCATCAAGTTTGGAGGTTCATCCGTAGCGAACCCCGAAAACATCCGAAAGGTTTTTGCGATCCTGCAAGACAAGCTCAAGCAACACGAAATCGCCATCGTTTTTTCCGCGTTTGGGGGAGTCACGGAAAGCCTCCTGACCATCGCGCGGCTGGCGCGGGAAGGGGATCAAGCCTACAGGGATCTGCTCCAGACTTTGGAAGAAAAGCACCTCGACATCGTCCGCCAGCTCATCGCGGTGCAAAACCAGTCCACCGTCATGACTTATGTCAAGGTGCGGTTCAAGGAGCTGGAAGACCTTTTTCACGGGATTTTTCTCATCAAGGAAAACTCCGCCCGTACCCTCGACTACGTGGCTAGCTTTGGCGAGCGCCTTTCTGCTTTCATCCTGGCCGAGGCCATGGCAGGCAAGGGCATCAAGACGCAGTTTGTCGATGCGCGGGACGTGATCCGCACCAACGACCGCTTTGGACAGGCCCGCGTGGACTATGAAGTGACCAATGCGCTGATCAAGGACTACTTTTTGAAAAACGATGGCGTCAAAGTCATCACCGGATTCATTGCGTCCACTTCCAAGGGGGAAACCACCACGCTGGGACGCTCCGGCTCGGACTATACCGCGGCGATCTTTGCCGGAGCCCTTGAGGCGCAGGACCTGGAGATCTGGACCGACGTATCCGGCGTGCTCACCTCCGATCCCAAGCTGGTGTACACCGCGTTCACCATCCCCCAGCTGAGCTACAACGAGGCCATGGAGCTCTCGCACTTTGGTGCCAAAGTGATCTTCCCGGCGACCATGCAGCCGGCGATGAAGAAGAGCATCCCGATCTATATCAAAAATACCTTCGAGCCCGAAAATCCCGGCACGCTCATCAACGGGGAAGTAAGCCATGGTGCGCTGATCAAAGGGATCAGCTCCATGTCCAACATCTCCATCGTCACCGTGCAGGGCGCTGGCCTCATCGAAGGCGGCGCGACGGTGAGCCGTGTGTTTCGGGCTTTGGCAGAGGCCAAGGTCAATATCGTCCTGATTTCCCAGGCTTCTTCCGAACACAGCATCTGCCTCGCGATCAAGACCCACGAAGCTTTCCTCGCTAAGGAATCCATCGAAAAGGAGTTTTTCTACGAGATCAAATCCGGGGAAATGGACGAAGTGTCCCTGCTCCACGGACTCGCGACCATCGCGGTGGTGGGCGAAAACATGAAACAAAACCCGGGCGCTTCCGGACGCATGTTCCGCGCTTTGGGTCGAAACAACGTCAACGTGGCGGCCATTGCCCAGGGCAGCTCCGAGCTGAACATCTCGGCGGTGATTCCCCAGCCCGATTTGCAAAAGGCCCTCAACGCCCTGCACGAGGCTTTTTTCCTCTCGGAAAACAAAGTGCTGCACGTCTTCCTAGTAGGCACCGGCCTGATCGGGCAGGCGCTGATGAAGATGATCGCTTCCCAGCAAAACAAGCTCCTGAAAGACAACGAGCTGGATGTGCAGATCCACGGCTTGGCCAACAGTCGCTACATGGCGTTCCACGAGGATGGATTTGGGCTGAAGCCTGCCTACGAGCTGAGCGACAAGGACGAGCCCATGGATTTGGGGAAATTCATCCAGAAGATGGAGGAAATGAACTTCTCCAACTCGGTCTTTGTGGACTGCACCGCAAGCCAGGAGGTTTCGGATGCCTACTCCCGCGTGCTGGAAGCCAAGGTCGCCATCGTGACGCCTAACAAGAAGGCCAACTCCGGCTCCATGGACCAGTATCGCGCGCTGAAGCGTATCGCCAAGCGTCGCGGTGTCAAGTTCCTCTACGAAACCAACGTGGCCGCCGGCCTTCCGGTGATCAATACGCTGCAGGACTTGATGCTCTCCGGTGACAAGGTCATCCGCATCGAGGCCGTACTGAGCGGCTCGATGAACTTTATCTTCTCCGAGCTGGAAAATGGGGCTCCATTCTCCGAAGTGGTGAAAGTCGCCAAGGACAAGGGCTACACCGAGCCGGATCCACGGGACGACCTCTCCGGAATGGACGTGGCGCGCAAGATTTTGATTTTGGGCAGAGAGGCCGAGCAGGTCTTGGAGTTTGACGACATCACCATCCAGAGCATGGTGCCTGCCGACTGCCAAGATGCGGCGACTGTGCCTGCTTTTTTTGAAAAACTGAAAGGCCACGATGCAGAGTTTGCGAAGCTTCTGACTGAGGCTGCCGCCAAAGGCGAAAAGCTCCGATTCATGGCGACGCTGGAAGACGGCAAAGCCAAAGTAGGGCTGAAATCTCTACCGGAATCGCATCCCTTCTCCAGCCTGAAGGGTTCTGACAACATGATCCTGTTGACCACCGACCGCTACCACGACCGTCCGATGATCATCCGTGGGCCGGGAGCCGGAGCGGATGTGACCGCTGCGGGCGTATTTGCTGACGTGATCCGAATCGGTAACTATACTCGGGAGTGATGCGGTCTGTCAAGGCATTTGCACCGGCCACCGTCGCCAATGTGTCCTGCGGGTTTGATATCCTGGGATTTGCCATCGACGCGATGGGCGACGAGGTGGAGGTGCGGCTCAAGGACGAGCCTGGGCTCGTGGTCGTGTCCATCAAGGGCGATCAGGGCCGGCTTCCTTATGAGGTGGAAAAGAATACCTGCGCCGTCGCCATTCAAGCCATGTTGGATGAATTGGGACAAGACGTGGGGATGGAGATCTATTTGAAGAAAGGCTTGCCGCTGGGATCCGGTATGGGATCCAGTGCCGCCAGCGCGGTGGCTGCGCTCGTCGCCGCCAACCGACTGCTGGGGGAGCCTTTTGAGAAGAAAGCGCTTTTGCCCTTTGCCATGGCTGCCGAAAAGGTTGCCTGCGGTGCGGGTCATGCCGACAATGTCGCTCCCAGTTTGCTGGGCGGATTCGTCCTGATCCGCGACTACCATCCCTTGGACGTGATCAAATTGCACGTACCGGAAGGATTGCACTGCACGCTCTTGCACCCGCATTTTGAGCTGAAAACCTCCGATTCCCGCTCAGTCCTGCGGGACAATGTCTCCTTGAAGCACTCGACCATCCAGTCGGGCAATGTCGCCGGACTGATCGCGGGCCTGTTCCAGGAGGACTTTGAGCTGATCGGCAGATCCCTGCGGGACGTGATCGCGGAGCCATATCGCGCGACGCTGATTCCTGGTTTTTACGAAACCAAGGAAGCCCTCAAATCCGCCGGGGCCTTGGGAATGGGGATTTCAGGTTCGGGCCCGACCATGTTTGCCCTTTCGAAGGGAGAAGAAAAATCCCCCGCCATCATCCAGGCCGCCGAGCAGGTGTACGAAGCGATAGGCTTGGGAGTAGATGCGTACCACTCCGCGGTCAACACCCGCGGGGCTTATGTGATAGAAGAAAAATAGTCGATAGTCGACAGTCCACAGTCGACGGCCAATGGCCATAGCTTGATAAAGTCCTATGCAGTACTTCAGTACAAACAATCCTGAACACAAAGTTTCCCTTTCCCAAGCCGTCATCAAGGGACTTGCACCCGACAACGGGCTGTATATGCCGGAGCGGATTCCGGTTTTGCCGAAGGAGCTGATCGAGAGTTTTTCGGAAAAAGGCTTCCAAGAGATCGGTTACGCCGTGATCGGGGCCTTGTTTTCCGAGGATCTCAGCAAAAGCCAAATCAAGGAATTGGTCGATCATACGCTGACCTTCGATGCGCCGATCGTGCAGGTGGAAGAGGATATCTATAGTTTGGAGCTTTTCCACGGGCCGACCTTAGCCTTCAAGGACTTTGGGGCGAGGTTTTGCTCCAAGCTGATGAGCATGCTGCAGGTGAAAGACGAAAAGACCGTGCGTGTGCTGGTGGCGACCTCTGGAGACACCGGGAGCGCCGTCGCCAACGGGTTCTTGGGTGTGGACGGCGTGGAGGTGATTATTCTTTTCCCGAAGGGAAAGGTCAGCCTCTTGCAGGAAAAACAATTCACGACGCTGGGCCAAAACATTACCGCTTTGGAAGTGGATGGGGTTTTTGACGATTGCCAGACGCTGGTGAAGCAGGCGTTTCTCGACCCAGAGCTGAATGAAAAACTACTCCTCACCTCCGCCAACTCCATCAATATTGCCCGCTGGATTCCCCAGTGTCTGTATTATTTCTATGCCTTTTCCAGGCTGCCGAAGACCGGCAAGAAAGTCGTTTTTGCCGTTCCAAGTGGGAATTTTGGGAATATCGGCGCTGGGATTTTGGCCCAAAGAATGGGGCTGCCCATTGATCACTTCGTGGCCGCAACCAATGTCAACAAGGTGGTGCCGGACTATTTGAGAGGGGATGCTTTTGCGGCAAAGCCTTCCATACAGACCGTTTCCAACAGCATGGATGTCGGCAATCCAAGCAATTTCCCACGATTGCTTTCGCTTTATGGCAATGACGAGAGCTTGTTTCGGGAAAAAGTGAGAGGCTATTTTTATTCCGATGAGGAGACGGTTCAAGCCATCCAAGCGGTGAAGCCGAAAGGCTACACCCTGGATCCACACGGGGCGGTGGGCTACCTGGGATTGAAGGATTTCATGTCAGAGAACCCGGGCTATGTGGGTGTCTTTTTGGAGACCGCCCATCCGGGCAAGTTCCGCGACGTGGTAGAAGACGCGCTGGACGAGGAATTGGTGTTGCCTGAGCGCTTGGCGGCCTTTTTGGAAGGTGAAAAAAACGTGATCCCGATGGGAAAAAGCTTTGAAGAGTTTAAGGGGTTTTTGGAGGGATTGGACTCGTGATTGCGGACTGATGCTGTTTCAGTGTCTTATGTGGTACCTCATCTGATTTCCCTCACCCTCAGTTTTTAGAATTCCATTTTCCGCGGCTTTTTTCAGATCCCGACTGGCCGTGGCGGTGGAAATATTTTTGAAAACGCTCATGTAATCTTTTCTGGTAAACCCTCTGTGTCCGAGTGAAATGAAATAAGCTATCCTTTCGTGGGAATTTAGCGTTCGGTTATTCACGTTCAGCAAAGTCCCCAAAGACTGATCGATGATTTGGAGCATGTATTCGATGAAAACCGTGGATTTTCCAAGACTGTCACTTTCCGCCAGCGCCGCATAATATTCGGTTTGGGTTTGGCTGATGAGGGTCTCAAAGGGCAAGGATTCGAAGACTGGATATTGCTCTTTCAAAATCACCGTTTGCCAGAGGCGGCCCATCCGGCCGTTGCCATCGAGAAATGGGTGGATAAATTCCATTTCGTAGTGAAAAACACAGCTTTTGATCAAACTCAGCTCTTTGCCGTTTTTCAGGTAGAGGAAGAGATCTTTCATCAGGCCGGGGACATTTTCCGCGGGAGGTGCGAGATGGGCTACCTGTGATCCTTTGACAATTCCAACGCCTCGGGTTCTATACTTTCCAGGCTGGTCAACGAGGCCTTTCATGAGCATGGCGTGGGCAGCAAGAAAGGATTTCTCAGACGAAGGTTTTAGCGATGCGATGCTGTCATAGACGGCTACCGCATTGAGTACTTCTGTGATGTCTTTTTGTGGGCCAATGACCCGTTTGTTTTCAACCAAGGCGGTAATTTGCTCTTCGCTCAGCGTATTTCCTTCTATTTGTAGGGATGAGTGTATGGTTTTGATTTTGTTTTGCTTCCGCAGCTGAGGAGATTGTTTGCCAAGAAAGAGGGCGTTTACCTCTCCGATTTTTTCAGAAATCGAACTCACGAGTTCCAAAATCAACGATGTGATATCATAGGGAGGCTTCATTGATAGTATCATTTGATACTATCAAATGTAAGAAAAATTAATGCCGCGGATAATCCGAGTTCGCATTCTAAAAGGGGGCAACTCACGCCAAGTCCCAAGGTTCGAAAATGGGAATTTGGCTAGGTAGAAAGTCCTTCTTGTTTCGAGTGACAATTCCTGCTAGACCAGTGATGTTCGATGCGCAAAAATGCTGGACACCATCTTCCAGATCTTTGAATTGCGAGACCAACGCCGCTTGAATATCGGATTTTTGGACGGCTTGTATTTCGAGGTAATCGACGAGTTTTGCGATTTTCTTTCGGGCATTTTCCTCTCCGATTTCTTTGCCGATAATATAGTAGGTGGTCAAGATGGAGTTGTCTGAGATCCATGGCGTCCATTCCTTTTTTAATCCCTTTTCGAAAATCCGCAGCGCAAATGCCCCAAAAGGCGCCCGGTTTCCCAAGAAATCGATGAGGATGTTTGTGTCTAAAAAATAGGAGATCATCTGCTGAATTTTTCGGAAAGTATGTTTCGAATTTCTTCTTTCTCATTTAGATCGGCTGGAAAATTGACCGAACCGAAGAGATCCCGAAACTCCTCCGGTACGTTCAATTCTTCGTTGGTTGCGGATTTGATTTGCTCGTTGAGATGGTTCTCGATCAATTCGGAGAGACTGCTGCCCTTTTGTCTCGCTATTGCCTTGGCTTTTTCGATGGTGGTTCGATCAATGGTAAGGGTCAGTTTTGTTTTCATTGGGAGTAAGGGCTAGTTCCATTAATATACGTGTGATTTTATTTTGAGTACGTGTGTGTTGGTTTTTTTTGTGAAATCACTTCAGGACCAACAACTTTTCAATCTCAGCATCAATCTTCACAAGGGCCTGAGTAGCCTTTTCCATAGGCATTCCCTCGGCCAGTCCCGGTCTCTGATGCCCGGTTTGCCTGAGCCATGCGTCTCTTAGAATCACTTGTCGCTGCTGGACGAGCTGAAGTACTTTCACTCCCTCGGGAAAATCAGTCAACAGTTCTTCGATGGTGTTTGCGTTCTCAACGTTTTCTCCCAATCCCAACAAGACCTCTTTCGCCATGAGAAAATGTCCCGCTTCATTGGGATGGACGCCGTCTTGCGCAAAGGCGAAGTCGGGATCTTTCGCCCTTTGGTCTTCCAGCGCCTTTCGCATCGGCCAGTGGAGGTCGATTACTTTCCATTCTTTCGTATAGCGCTGACTGACCAGCCAATCCGAATAGATGTCCAGGACATTGGCATAGGCCACACCTTTGCGCTCGTCATAGACCGGGGGCGTGACGTGTATGATATCGGCACCGGAGTTTTCTACGGCTCGGTGCATCCAGTCCATGCCCTCCTTGAATTTGTCGAAACGATCGTCATCCAGTGGGAGGTAGATCCCGTCGTTCATGCCGTAGTTGGCGATCACCAGATCGGGCTGGGTGTGTGCCAACACGCGCTCCATTCGCTCCCTGAGGTCAGGACGGGGAAATTTACCATCGGCGTGGTTGGGCTCCGAAAGCCCCGAAACCGTCTCGCTGGGCAGTCCGAGGTTGATGATTTCGTAGGCTTTTTCCGGATAGCGCAGCGTGAGATAGGTGTCGATGTAGCTGATAAAAGTGCCTTGGTAGGTGATGCTGTTGCCCAGAAAGACGATGCGCTGGCTGTCTTTGGGAAGGGGATATTCTTGGGGGAAAGCCCAAAGTTGGATTCCGACAGCGAACAAGACTGTCCAGAAAATCTTGGAGATCTGCATTGGGGGGAAAAGTAGGCCTGCCAAAAGGTAAGGAATTTAATCCTTCTTGCAGAGTCTCAAGCCTCAGTGAGGTCGGCTGCTACTTTTTGCGGTCAATCGTGTACGTGACCAGGTCCTTGAGCGAATTTCTGAAGACCGATTCGGGAAACTCCTCCAGGATGGCCAATGCTTCCTGGTAAAAGCCATCCATCTTTTCCTTGGCATACTCGAGACCACCGCTTTTTTTGACAAAAGCGATCACTTCATTGACGGCTTTTTTGTCCTCGGATCGGTTGCGGATCAGGTAGATGATCTTTTTCTTGGTGAGCCAGTCCGCGTTGCGAAGGGCATAGATGAGCGGGAGGGTCATTTTTTTCTCCTTGATATCGATGCCGACCGGCTTGCCTATCTCCTCGTCGCCGTAGTCAAAGAGGTCGTCCTTGATCTGGAAGGCCAAGCCGACCTTTTCCCCAAAAAGACGCATGCGCTCTATCACTTCTGCGTCTTCCTGTACGCTGGATGCGCCTACCGCACAGCAGCTGGCGATGAGGCTGGCGGTCTTTTGGCGGATGATCTCGTAGTACACTTCCTCGTCCACGTCCAGCTTGCGCGCTTTGTAGCTCTGGAGCAGTTCGCCTTCGGACATCTCACGGACGGCATTGGAGACGATGCGGAGGAGATGGAAGTCCCCGTACTCCACGCTCAGCAGCAGGCCACGGGAAAGCAGGTAGTCGCCTACGAGTACGGCGATCTTGTTTTTCCAGAGCGCGTTGACGGAGAAAAATCCCCTGCGGTAGTTGGCGTCGTCCACCACGTCGTCGTGTACCAGGCTGGCGGTATGCAAAAGCTCAATGAGCGCGGCGCCCCGGTGGGTGGACTCGTTGATTTTCCCAAAGATCCCCGCGGTCAAAAAGACGAACATCGGGCGCATCTGCTTGCCTTTGCGCTTGACGATGTAGTTGGTGATGTGGTCGAGGAGCTTGACCTTGCTTTTCATAAAGTCCCGGAACTTATGCTCGAATTGGGCCATTTCGGCTTCGATGGGGACTTGTATTTGTTTGAGGTCTGGTTTCATCAGAGAATGCTGGCGTAAAAATAATACCCTTTAGCTCACGGGCAAATGATTCTCTGACCGATGCCCAATCAATACGGGCAAATGGAGGATCGTTTTCTGGCTTTTTGTGTATTTTGTAGATGTCGCAGACGAGTCACACCCGAAACCAAGCACAGCGCCATGAAAAACATCAAAATAGAAATCAAATGGGGAGTCCTTTTTATCCTGGTGGGGCTGATCTGGATGGTCTTCGAAAAGGCCATGGGCTGGCATGATGTGCATATCGACAAGCACGCGACCTACACGATGCTCTTCGCCCCGGTGGCCATCGTGCTGTATGTGCTCGCGCTGCTGGACAAGAAGCGCAACTTCTACCGGGGACAAATGAACTTCAAGCAGGGCTTCGTTTCCGGTCTCGTGGTCACCCTGGTCGTCGTCGTACTCTCTCCGCTGAGCCAATACATCACCAGCACTTTCATCACCCCTGACTATTTCAGCAATGTCATCGCCTATGCCGTCTCCAGCGGGCAGATGGAGCAGCAGGCTGCGGAGGAATATTTCAACCTAAAGAGCTACATCATCCAGTCCACGATCTTTGCCGCGGTGATGGGGCTGTTGACCTCTGCAGTGGTGGCGTTTTTTGTCCGTTCAAAGTCCTGATGCCGGTGCCTTTCCAATGTTTTCCGTTGGGAAGGGCATTTTTTCTATCTTTGAGGCCTTTCTAAAAACCAGCATTCCCCCTTGGAAGAGAAATATATCAAGCACCGCTACGATCCGATCATCCCCAGCAAGGACGAATGGCCGGTGGTGAAATTGGCCAGGGAGCGCAGGGAATTTGTGAAGAAGGTGGCCGAGCTCGCCGAAGCCCGAATCCTCGGTCTGACCGGGAAAAATCCGGACATCCTCAAGGAAGAACTGGAGACCACGCTCTACCGAGAGAAGCTCCGGGTCAAGCAAAACCCCTGGGCAGTCGATCCGGACGATGAGCATACCTTTTGGAACGAGGTCAAAAACTCCCTGCTCCAGATCAACACCGATATGGCGCTGGACAAAGCACAGCGCTTCCAGGCCTACCAGGGGCTGCTCCACCAGATCACCTCGCGCTATGCCGAGGAGATTGCGTCCAACTTCAAGGCTTCGCACTACAAGTTTACCCGAAGCATGGTGACCTATGGTTTCGCCCGCCTGCTGAATGCAGCCCGGGTGAAGGGCATCAAGTCCATCTTTAGCACCCAGTACACGCTGCAGGACAAGATCCAGATCACGGGGCAGACGGACCAGATCCGCGATCTGGCGACCAAGGGCACGATCGTGATGGTCCCGACGCACTTCTCCAACCTGGACTCGGTGCTGATCGGCTGGATCATCTCGGTGCTGGGCATGCCGCCCTTCATCTATGGGGCGGGGCTGAACCTGTTCAACATCTCCATTTTCGCCTACTTCATGAATGCGCTCGGCGCATACAAGGTGGATAGGCGGAAGAAAAACCTGATGTATCTGGAGACGCTCAAGACCTATTCCAAGGAAGCGATCCAGTTTGGCTGCCATAGCCTCTTTTTCCCAGGCGGTACGCGTTCCCGGAGCGGGATGATCGAGTCTAGGCTGAAGCTTGGGCTGCTGAGTACGGCCATCGAGGCACAGCGCGCCAACTATCAAAATGGCCTCAACGATATCTCCGGCAAGGTTTTCATCGTGCCGGTGACGATCAATTATCATTTTGTACTGGAGGCGCCCAGCCTGATCCAAGAGTACCTCAGCGCTACCGGACAGGAGCGCTACTATAAGGAAAACGACGAGTTTTCGACCTCCTACAAGATCTCCAAGTTTCTCTTCAAGTTTTTCACCAAAGGCTCGGATATCTCCGTGTCGGTGGGACGTGCGATGGATGTCTTGGGTAACTATGTGGACGAAAATGGCGACAGCCTGGACAAGCGCGGCAGGAGGATCGACACAAGGGATTACTTTATCTCTGAGGGAAAAGTCACCATCGACCAGCAGCGGGAGGAGGAATACACCAATATGCTGGGCAAGCGCATCGTGGAGGAGTTTCACCTGATCAACCGCGTGTTTAGCTCCCATTTGGTGGCGTTTGTGGCCTTTGAGTTGATCAAGCAAAAGAACAACAAACTGGATATTTTCGATCTGATCCGATTGCCGGAGGAGGACATCTCGATTCCTTATTCGGAGTTTAAGGACGCCTGTCAGATGGTTTTGGACAAAATCTTTGAGCTCAAGGCCCAAGGCAAAATCGACGCCGCGCCACACCTCAAGCGAAGCATGGACGAAATCATCACCCATGGCATTGACAACGTCGGCATGTACCATGCGAAGCGTCCGATCGTGCGGGACAAGGCGGGAAACATCACTACCGAGGACATGAGTTTGCTTTATTTTTATCACAACAGACTGCACGGATATGCCTTCGAAAAACTCTTCTAAGTCCAAAAAGGTCGGCGTAGTCGGCGTGGGGAGCTTTGGCACGGCCATCGCCAACATGCTGGCGGAGAAAAACGAGGTGGTCGTTTTCGCCCGAAAGGAGGATGTGGTGGAGGAGATCAATGTCGCCCACACCGTGTCGGGAAGACTCCTGAACCCCGCGATCCGAGCAACGACGGACCCCGCGGAGATCTGTGAGCAATGCGACATCCTGTTTTTCATGATTTCATCCGCCGGTTTTGTAGAGGTAGTGAGAAGGTTTGCCCCCCATCTCTACCCCTATCATGTGATCATCCATGGTACCAAAGGACTGGCGCTCAACCTGGGTCGCGACGAGAGTCTCGAATCCGTCCAAAAAATCAAACGAAGCCAGCTTCTGACCATGAGCGAGGTGATCCTGCAAGAGACCGTCGCCGTACGCGTGGGCTGCCTGGCCGGACCCAATATCGCCAAGGAGCTCATTGCAGGCCACCCCGCAGCGACCGTGATCGCCAGTAAATACAATGAGGTGATCCTTGAGGGCCAAAAACTCCTGAGGTCCGAGCGATTCCAAGTCTATGGCAACTCGGACATCATCGGTGTAGAGCTAAGCGGCGTGTTGAAAAATATCATCGCCATCGCCTCTGGAGCTTTGGCTGGGCTGGGTTTGGGTGAAAATGCAAAGGGACTGCTGATCTCAAGGGGCATGGTAGAGATGGTCCACCTTTCCAAGGCCTTGGGCGGGAGTGTGCAGTCGGTGATGGGCTTGGCAGGTATCGGCGACTTGGTCACTACTTGCAACTCGGTGGATTCCCGAAATTTTACCGTCGGCTTTCGCCTGGCAAAAGGGGAAAGACTGGACGAGATCCTCGCGACCATGGACGAAGTGGCGGAGGGGATCAATACCGTCAGGATTGTGGACGCCTTTATCAAGACAGCGGGAATCCGCGCCCCGATCACCGAAAATCTCCACCGCGTGCTCTTCGAGGACCTGCCGATCTCCGATGCACTGCAGTTTTTGATGAAATATCCGTTTAGCGTGGATGTGGATTTTGTGTAGGGGCGGGGGCTTTTCGTTCTAGGGGGAAAAAGTTAAATTGGAGCTATGGAAATTCGGTTTTTGACCAAGGAAGAAAGTAACAAAATCAGGGAGCAAGAATTTTTACAGCTGTCTCCGGCTGACCGACTGATGGGTTTTTTGGCTCTCAGCAGAAAGATTTTGAGGGACTTTCCCTGCCATTCCACTTTCGAAGAGCGAACAAAAGGCAACTTTATTCTGACTAAAAAATGAAAGCTCTCCAAAACGGAGAGCTTTCATTTTTTAATTGGCTAGCGTAAACCCTTTGCGGTGCAAAAGAGCCGACTGTGGTCAGTCGACTGTTGACCATCAATTCGCAGGTAGGATCTTGACCAAAAGTCCGGTTCCCTCGGTGATGGCGTAGAGGTAGCCGTCGGGACTTTCGGAGACTTGACGCACGCGGCCGATGCCCGGCAGAAGCTTTTCCTCAGCGGACAGCTTGTTGTCCTTCAAGACCACTCTGGCGATATGCTGCTTGGCCAGCGCTCCCACGAGGATGTTTCCTTTCCAGTTTGGATACTTGTCAGAGGTCACCACGGTGAGTCCGCAGGTGGCGATGGACGGCACCCAGTAGTGGATAGGTTGCTCCATGCCGGCTTTTTCGGTGAATTCAGCCAAGATCGTTCCGTTGTAGTTGATCCCGTAGGTGATCACCGGCCAGCCGTAGTTTTTGCCTTTTTCGATGATGTTCAGCTCATCTCCGCCTTTCGGCCCGTGCTCGGTTTCCCACAGGATGTTGTTTGCCTTGTCAAAGTAGAGGCCCTGCGGGTTTCTGTTGCCGTAGCTCCAGATGGATTTCACCGCATCGGTGGAGTCCACAAATGGGTTGTCAGCTGGGATGCTGCCGTCGTCGTTGATGCGGTGTACTTTGCCATGGGCATTGCTCAGCGTCTGGGCGTTCATCGGCGTGTCCCCCTTGTCTCCGTTGGAGAAGTAGAGGTGGCCCTCGTTGTCAAATACAATGCGGCTACCGAAGTGGCGACCGCCTTTCCAGGATGGGCCGGCGGTGATCAGCTCTTCCTGCTCCACGGCCGTATTGCCGTCCAGCTTGAACCGCATGATGGTGGTAGCGCCTGTGCTGTCCTCAAAGTGCTTGGCGTAGGCGATGTAGATCCAGCCGTTTTCGGCATGCTTGGGATGGGCTGCCACATCGAGCAGTCCAGCTTGGTTTACCGCATGTACCGCGGGCAAGCCTTGGACTTTTTCCCCCGTAAACTGATCGTCCTTGAAAATCAGGATTTCCCCTTTTCTCTCAGTCACCAGCATACGGCCGTCGGACAGCCAGGTCATACCCCATGGACTTTCAAAGTCGCTGTGCAGCGTATCCACTTGGATGTTCATCCGTTCGGTTTCGATCACGGTGGCATCGCTTGCCGCCGCGGTGCTTGCTTCTTTCGGTTCGCAGGAAGCCCACAGGGAGACTGCTCCCGCCAAAAGTGCTAGAGGTAAATAATGTTTGTTTGAGCGCATGGGTTATGAATTTTTCAGCAAGTAAGTTAAGCCGAAAGATTCAGATTCAGAATAAAATCTCGCTCAGTGGCCGATTCCTGTGATCTGTGATTCGGGAATGTTGATAAGCTGCTCCGCCTCTTCGACCATGCGCGTAGAGCCGATGAACAAGGGGGTTCGCTGATGGAGGCTCTCGGGCTGGATGTCGAGGATTCTACGCTGCCCATCGCTGGCTTTTCCCCCAGCCTGCTCGATGATGAAGGCCAGTGCGTTGGCTTCGTACAGCAGTCTGAGCTTTCCCGAGGGATTTTTTTGGGTGGAGGGATAGAGGTAGATGCCGCCCTTGAGCAGGTTTCTGTGGAAGTCGGCCACAAGGCTCCCGATGTAGCGGGCCTGGAACTTTCGCTCTTTGCAGGACCGGACATAGCTTTTGATGCCGGCTTGCCACTCGTACTCGAGGCCTTCGTTGATGGAGTAGATCAGGCCGTCTTTGGGGGCTTGGATGTTGGGGTGTGAGAGGAAAAACTCGCCCAAGCTGGCCTCGTAGGTGAATCCGTTGGTGCCAAAGCCGGTGGTGTAGACCAGCATCGTGGAGGAGCCGTAGAGCACATAGCCGGCGGCTACCTGCTGGTTGCCGGGCTGCATGATGTCCTCGGTGGTGACGGGGCTGCCGACGGGCGTCTTTCTTCGGTAGATGGAAAAGATCGTCCCGATGCTGATGTTCACGTCGATGTTGGAGCTGCCGTCCAGGGGGTCGATGGCGACCACGTATTTGCCGGAGTTGTTTTGCAGGTCTATGACTTCGTCCTCTTCTTCGGAGACGATGGCACAGACTTCGCCGCCTTTGCTCAGGGCGCGCATGAAGCGGATGTTGGCGATGACGTCGAGTTTCTGCTGCTCCTCGCCCTGCACGTTGGTTTGGCCAAAGGCCCCACCTATGTTCGAGAGCCCTGCGCGGTTGGTTTCGCGATTGACTATCTTCGCTGCCAAGGCAATGTCCCGCAGCAGCTGGGATAGTTCTCCGGAGGCAAAGGGAAAGTCGCTTTGCTTCAACTTGATGAATCGGTCTAGCGTCACTCCCACGGAGTACGCAAGGTTGGTTTGGTCTGGTTGGTAGGGGGAAGTTTTCATTCTGAGAAAAATACAATTAATGGGATTGGTTCCTGAAAATTAAGAATAAATCGGTATGGCAAAAACTTTGGTTTACAAATTTGGCGGTGCTTCGGTCAAAGATAGTGAAGCAGTCAAAAACTTGTCGGAAATTATCCGTAATCGATTGCGTAAAAATTTCCTTATCGTCGTTTCGGCCATGGGAAAAACGACAAACAGCCTGGAATCACTTTTGGCAAAGAAACTGGCCGGAGAGGATTTTTCTGAAAATAGTGCAATTTTAAAGCAGTTCCATGTCGAGATTTGCCAAGGCCTGTTTCCGAAGGGGCATGCGGTCTTTGCGCAGGTCGAGAACCTCTTTCTCCAGCTGAAAAACAAGCTGGAGCAGGAGCTCAATCGGGACAACTATGACGAGTTTTATGATGAGATCGTCGGATTTGGTGAACTGGTCTCCTCCCGCATCGTCGCCGAGTACCTCTGCTTCCAAGAGCTGTTGGTGGTGTGGAAAGACGCCCGCGAAGTCGTCCATACCAACTCGGACTTTCGCTTTGCCAAAGTCGATTGGGAAAAAACCGCCAAATCCTGCGCTTCCCAGTGGAGGCCTGTCTTGGAGAGTTTTCCTATCCTGACCCAGGGTTTTATCGGCTCCGATCCAAAGGGTAGGCCTACCACCCTAGGCCGCGAAGGGTCGGACTTCACCGCGGCGATCTTGGCAGCGAGCCTGGGAGCGGGCTCGGCCACGATCTGGAAGGATGTCCCCGGCGTGCTCAATGCCGACCCCAAGGTCTTTTCCAACACCCGCAAGTTTGACGAGTTGGGCTATCGAGAGGCGGCCGAGATGACCTATTTTGGCGCATCGGTGATCCATCCCAAGACGATCAAGCCGCTCGCCAATGCGGGTATTCCACTTTTCGTGAAGTCTTTTCTCTATCCGGATGCTCCCGGAACGAAGATCCACGGAGAAGCCGCGCCCCACGATGTACCGACGATTGTGCTGAAGACCAACCAGATCCTCGTGAGTTTCAAGGTGACCGATTTTACGTTCATCGAGGAGCTTCACATCCACCGCGTGTACGAGCAGCTGCAGGCGCTAAAGCTGCGGGTGAACATGCTCCAGCTATCGGCGATCAGCATTTCCATCGTCATCGACGCGCAGCTCTTCAAACTGGAGCAGCTGCTGGAGCGGCTGAAGCCCGAATTTGAAATCCGATACAATGAAGGGTTGGAACTGTTGACCATTCTTCATCCTGCGGAAAATGGCGCACAGGCTTACCTGGAGGGATACGAAGTGCTGCTGGAGCAGGCTTCGAGAAACACTTTTCAGGCGGTGCGGAGAAAGACTTGATGAAAATTTACCCGGAGTCTTTTCGGCGATGTTTTGTTACCACGGAGTCCGCAGAGGAATGGGAGAAAAACTCTGCGAAACCTTTGCGTCCTCAGCGTCTTTGCGGTAAACCCAGCGCGAAGCGCATAAAATCTAGCCCAATCCTCAACCGGTTTTGGCGAAATCTGAACGACTCCATTGATCTCCTCTCGGCCAAAACGTCAGAAATGGCATTCAACCCCATAACCTAGGGTTAAAACCCTAGGCTATGCACCTGTCGCCCCGATGGGGCTTTGTATCCGCCATTTCACCATGGCGAAAAACAAAAATCGGCTTTCGCCCGGGCCTTTATCCCTCCTAATTCTCCCGCCCTCTGTGGTGAAAAATCCAACAAGAAAATTTACCACTGCACGGAGGAATGGGAGAAAAACTCTGCGAAACCTTTGCGTCCTCAGCGTCTTTGCGGTAAACCCAGCGCGAAGCGCATAGAATCTAGCCCAATCCTCAACCGGTTTTGGCGAGACCTGCACGACTCCATTGATCTCCTCGCGGCCAAAACGTCAGAAATGGCATTCAGCCCCATAACCTAGGGTTAAAACCCTAGACTATGCTCCGGCCGCCCCGATGGGGCTTTGGATCCCCCATTTCACCATGGTGAAAAAACAAAAAAGTGGCTTTCGCCCGAGCCTTTATCCCTCCTGATTCTCCCGCTCTCTGTGGTGAAATATCCAACAAGAAAGTTTCACCACGGAGTCCGCGGAAAAATGGGAGAAAGTTTCGTGCGGTTAATTTTTTTGCCGGGGTCTTTGTCCGCATGGGATTCGCTCCCGGATTTTTCTAACTTCAAAAAATCAAAACCTTAATTTTCAGCCCAATGAGTAACCGAAGAATTTTTCTCAAAAAAGCCGGGATTTCCACTTTGGCCCTGAGCCTGCCCTACGCCAACACACTTTCAGCTATGCATACACTACACGAAGACAAAGTCCTCCGGGTCGCGATCATGGGGCTCGGGAGCTACGGCACCCGCGTGGCGGAAGCCATGAAAGACTGCAAGCGCGCCAAACTCGTCGGCGTGGTCAGCGGCACGCCCTCCAAGATCAGCGACTGGCAAAGCAAGTATGGCATTCCGGCCAAAAACTGCTACAACTACGAAACTTTTGACCAGATCAAGGACAATCCCGACATAGACGTGGTGTATATGACCACGCCCAATTCCCTTCACAAGCCCCACTGCCTCCGACTTGCGGCGGCAGGCAAGCATGTGATCAGCGAGAAGCCCATGGCGCTCAATGCCGCCGAAGGCCGGGAAATGGTGGCGGCCTGTAAGAAAGCCGGAGTCCATCTGCTCGTGGGCTACCGCATGCACTTCGAGGCCAAAACGCTGGAAGTCGTGCGGCAGCAGCGTGCCGGAGAGTTTGGGGAAACGCTCTTTTTTCAGGGCTTGAGCGGGTTTAGGATCGGAGATCCGACGCAGTGGCGGCTCGATCGGGAGCTGGCCGGCGGCGGTTCGATGATGGATATCGGCATCTATTCGGTCAATGGCACCCGCTACATGCTCGGCGAGGAGCCGGTCTGGGTGACGGCGCAGGAGTCCAAGACCGACCCTGTCAAGTTCAAGGAAGGGGTGGACGAAACCATCACCTTTCAGATGGGCTTTCCCTCCGGGGCGATGGCTTCCTGTCTTTCCACCTATGCTTTGAACCATCTGGACAAGTTTTTTCTGAACGGAACCAAAGGCTTTGCCGAGATGCAGCCCTCTACTGGCTATGGCCCGATCAAGGCCTGGACCAACAAAGGCCCCATCGAGCGCGAACATATCACCCACCAGACGACCCAGATGGACGAAATGGCGGCGATTATTTTGGATGGCAAAAAGCCCCTTATCCCCGTGGACGGGGAGGAAGGTCTCAAAGACCTGGTGATCATCGATGCGATCTATGAAGCGGTACGGAATGGAGGGAAAGTCAAGCTTGGGTAGAAAAATCCTGCGACTGAGGGTCGATGGTTTCCAAGGTCAGCTGCATGAAAACCAAATTGAGCCACTTTCCAAACTTGAAGGCCACCTCTGGAAATCGGGCAACTTCCTTGAACCCCAGCCTTTCGTGAAAGCGGTAGCTGCCCAGGTTTTCGGAGTCCATCCCCGCGATCATCACGTGATAGCCTTGTTCCTTGGCGATCGCGATCAGTCGGCGCATCAGTTCCGAGCCGAGACCTTGGTTTTGGGCTTTTGCAGTCAGGTAGATCGAGTGCTCGATGGTGGTGTTGTAGCCGGGCTTTGCCCGAAATTTCCCAAAAGTCGCATAGCCCGCCAGCTCGCCGGCTACCTCGCCGATGAGGACGGGGAAGCCCGCTGCCAGTTTTTCTGAAAACTGCGACTGCACGTCCTCCAAGGGCTTTGGGTCGTAATCGTAGTTGTGGAAGGTGTTGAGAATGGAGTCGTTGATGATCTCCAAGATGGCGGGCGCGTCGCTCTCCCGGTAGCTGCGGATCTGGAAGTTCATGGCTGGAAGTGTTTGAGGATTTTTTCGATTCCCGGCAGATAGGCCGTGCCAAAGAGGTTCAGGTGGACGAGTAGGGGATAGAGGTTGTAGATCCCCATGCGGCTGTCGAAGTCCGGCTCCAGGGGCAGGATGGACTCATAGGCCTCGTAGAAGCGTGAATCAAAGCCACCAAAAAGCTTGGAGAAGGCGATGTCCATCTCCCTGTGCCCGTAGTACACCGCCGGATCGATGAGGCAGGGTTGGCCATCCCCGTAGCAGATCACGTTGCCAGACCAGAGATCGCCGTGAAGCAGTGATGGCTTTTCCTTCGGAAATAACGAGTCCAGCTTCGGATAGATAGACTGGAATTTTTTCAAAAAATCCAGCGGAATCAGCCGGTCAAAATAGGCTTTGCCCAGCATGGGCTCCAGTCGCTGCTCGATGAAAAACGTGAGCCAGTCGTCAAGCTGGTGGTTTTTCTGGGGAAGCGAGGCGATGTAGTTTTCAGTGTCCAGTCCAAAATGCCGGGAGTGGTGGAGATGGAGATGGGCCAGGCCTAGCCCGAGATTTTCCCAGTAGTCGAGCTGCTGGCGGGAGGAGGGGATGAATTCCGAGAGGAGGTAGTTGTAGTCGCCGATGCGGCCTTGGCCGAAGGTTTTGGGTACTTTGAGAAAGGTGGATTTGCGGAGCTTTTGCAGTCCCTCGGCCTCTTTGCTCAGGATGTCCCGCTCGTGGTCAAAATTGAGCTTGAGGAAAAAAATGCCTTCGGAGGTTTCCAGCCGGATTCCCCGGTTGTGGTTGCCTGCGGCGATGAGGTTGGCGGATTTTAGTCGGGCCACCGGCCCCAGACTTAGGTTGACTACCTGTGCGAAAAGCTCGTGTTGCTCATGCATAGAGCTGGTGCTCGGCTTTGATTTTGGTCAGAAAGCTGTCTATCGACACCTCGAGGATCTGGTAGATTTCGTCAAATCCCTCCTCGCCCCCATAGTAGGGATCCGGCACGGGGAGTCCTTCCCAGCCGGTGACAAAATCCCGCATCAGGAAGATTTCCTTGTCGTCGTAGTTGTACTTGGATTTCATTGTCTGGAGATTGCGGAGGTTGCTCTCGTCCATGGCGATGATGTAGTCAAAGTCCCGGAAGTCGGTGCGGTTGACCTGGCGGCCACGATGGTTGATCTCCAGTCCTTTTCTTTGGGCGCATTGGATGGAACGCTCGTCGGGCAGCTCGCCGATGTGGTAGTCCGAGGTGCCGGCACTGTCTGATTTGAAGCTGCGCGACAGTCCCAAAGCCTGGATTTTATGGTTGAAAATGGCTTCCGCAAGCGGTGATCGACAGATATTGCCCAAACAAACAAATAGGACTTTAATCATGATGAGAATTCTACAAAGGCTGTTTTTACGCTGGCTGCTAGAAAAGGATAGCTTTGAAAGTAGTTATTTTTCAGGTTTTTTGCACGGGCGATAATCCTAATTTTATCCACTTTTTTTGCACCGTCGGATTTTTTGTCCCCCTGTTTTGAGAAAAAAAGGGGAATTGGGATCGA
Source organism: Algoriphagus oliviformis (assembly GCF_017254915.1). GTDB lineage: Bacteria > Bacteroidota > Bacteroidia > Cytophagales > Cyclobacteriaceae > Algoriphagus > Algoriphagus oliviformis. The sequence continues at coordinate 1,059,036 of NZ_JAFKCT010000001.1, forward strand.
TTGGCTACTTTTGGGGATGAAACTACTCTACCGCCTGTTTTTCTTCTTGGTTCCGGGTATTTTGTTTTTGCTTAAGCCCTTCTCAGGCAAGCTCAGGCATTTTTTGGAAGGCAGGAAGTTTGGCGTGTCAAAGTTGCGAAAATTTCGCGATTCTCAGCCCGGAAGCCTGGCTTGGTTTCATGTAGCCTCACTCGGGGAGTACGAGCAGGCCCGTCCGATCATCGCTTCGCTCAAAGGGAAAAGACCCGATTTGGGTGTTTTGGTGAGCTTTTTTAGCCCCTCTGGCTATGACCACGTGAGCAAAAAGCCCCAGCCCCACGTGGATTTTATCAGCTACATTCCCCTCGACCGGAAGCGCTGGGCAGAGGAATTTGTGGGGATAGTCCAGCCGGAACTTGCCTTTTTCGTCAAGTACGACCTTTGGTTTCACCATATTCAAGCTTTGAAAAAACGGGACGTGCCCACCTTTTTGGTGGCGGCCAGCCTGCGCGAAGACCAGTCCTTCTTTGGGGTTTTGGGCTCGTTCTTTCGCCGAAACCTCTTTGCCATGGATTGGATTTTCACCCAAAACCAAAAGAGCATTGAGCTGCTCAAGCGGATCGGCTACACCCGGTCCTCCCTGGCAGGAGACACGCGCTTTGACCGGGTCGCGGCTACCGCCTCTGCTCCAAAAGAATTGCCAGCTGTCAAGACATGGATAGGGGATCTGCCGACGGTAGTCGTGGGCTCCGCCTGGGATGAGGACATGGAGCTGCTGATTCCGCTGATCAATTCCCGGCCGGAGTATCGCTGGATCATCGCCCCGCATGACCTGAGTCCCGAGCCGATGGATCGCTGGTCGGAGCGGATCGAGCTCCCGACAGCCCGGTTTTCCAACTGGAATGCAGGCGAAACGAATTCCGTTTTGTTTATCGATAACATCGGCATGCTTTCCTCGCTCTATCAGTTTGCCAAGATTGCCTATGTAGGCGGAGCCTTCGGCAAAGGGCTGCACAATATCCTAGAGCCGCTGGGTTTTGGCTGTCCGGTGATTTTTGGGGAAGTGAGAAAAGCCTCTAAATTCCCCGAGGCGGAGCAAAGCCAACAGGAGGGCTGCGGCTTTTCGGTGTCGGACGAAGGTGAGCTTTTTGCCACTTTCGAAAAACTAGAAAAAGAGGATTTTTACGATAAGTCGGTCAAATCTGCGCAAAATTGGGTATCATCAAACCTCGGGGCGGCGGATCGGATCACAGCGAAAGTCACCCAACTAACCTCCCAATCATGAAAGGCAGAGTCATCAAATCCACCGGAAGCTGGTACATCGTGCAGGTCGAAGATCAAGTGGTTTCCGCGAGGCTCAAGGGCAAGTTCAAACAAGACGAGCTCAAGCTGACCAATCCCATAGCCGTGGGCGACTGGGTAGAGCTGGAGACGGAGGCGGGGCAGGCGACGGCCGTGATTTCCGAAATTCTTCCCCGTGAAAACTACGTGATCCGCAAGTCCACGCGGAAGCAGCATTTTTCCCACATCATCGCCAGCAACCTGGATCAGGCGATTCTGGTCATTACCATGAAGAAGCCACGGACTTCTCTGGGTTTTATCGACCGCTTTTTGGTCAGCACGGAGAGCTTTCGGATTCCGGCTGTTTTGGTGGTAAACAAGATGGACCAGCTCGACGGCGAAGTGGAGGAGGAGTGGCTGCAGGACATCCACGAGATCTACGAGCCGCTGGGCTATCCGGTGGTGGAGATTTCGGCTTTGACCGAAACCGGGCTCATGGAAAAGTTTTTGCCGCTCATCCAGGGTAAGTCCAACCTGATCGCGGGGCACTCGGGAGTGGGCAAGTCCACGCTGCTGAACGCCCTCATACCCGAGGCCAGACAAGAAACCAAAGAGATATCCGGCTTCAGTGCCAAGGGCGTGCACACGACGACCTTTGCGGAGCTGTTTCCCCTGCCCGAGGGCGGGGATCTCATCGACACGCCGGGGATCAAGGAGTTTGGCATTCTGGATATCGAGGAAAACGAGCTCTCGCATTATTTTCCCGAGATGAGAAAGTATCTGGGACAGTGCAAGTACAACAACTGCACGCATGTCAACGAGCCCGGATGCGTGGTGCTGAAGAAGCTGGAGGAGGGATTTATCCATCCCTATCGCTATCAGAGCTACCTCAATATTCTCGAAGACGAGGACAGCCACCGCTGAGCGGTTTTGAATCCATGGCAAATTGGCCTAATTTTCCTTTTTCAAAATCATCCTATGAGCGAAGTACTCAATCATAAGCAGGTCGGGCAGAAGCTTACCCGCATGGCTTTCGAAATCTACGAGCGCAATGTCAATTCGACCGGAGTCGTGTTTGCCGGGATCACCGGAATGGGCGCGACCTTGGCCAAGCTTTTGGCGGACGAACTGAAGCGGATCTCACCCATTTCCATCGAGGAGCTGGAGGTGATTTTGGACAAGTCGGACGTGTCCAAGTCGGAAGTCGAGCTTTCGAAAAACCTGGATCTGACCAACAAAAACATCATCCTCGTGGACGATGTGCTCAATACGGGGAGGACGCTGGTCTATGCCATGAAGCCCTTTCTGGAGCTGGAAATACAGAAAATGGAAATCGCTGTGCTGGTCAACCGTAGCCATGGCCTGTTTCCGCTCCGGCCGGACTACACCGGCTTTGAGCTTTCCACCACATTCAATGAGCACATCCGTGTGGATGTCGCCGGTTCCCAACATTCCGTGCAATTGCACTAAGCCCATGTCAGTACACTCTTCCGCCAATATCAAGCGCGTCACCACCCATACGCTTCAGGAGATGAAGCATCGGGGGGAAAAAATCTCCATGCTCACCTCCTACGACTACTCCATGGCGAAGATCGTCGACGAGGCGGGCATAGACATCATCCTCGTGGGAGATTCTGCGTCCAACGTGATGGCGGGGCATGAGACCACGCTTCCGATTACTTTGGATCAAATGATCTATCACGCTTCTTCTGTAGTCCGTGCGGTGAAGCGGGCTTTTGTCGTGGTGGACATTCCTTTTGGAAACTATCAGGGCAACAGCTCGGAGGCGCTGCGATCCGCGATCCGCATCATGAAGGAGTCCGGCGCCCACTCCGTGAAAGTCGAGGGAGGCTCCGAGATCAAAGAATCGGTCACCCGAATCCTCAGCGCGGGAGTTCCCGTGATGGGACACTTGGGTTTGACGCCGCAGTCGATCTACAAGTTTGGCACCTACACGGTGCGGGCCAAAGAAGAAGCCGAGGCACAAAAGCTGCTCGAAGATGCCAAGGTGCTGGAGGAATGTGGCTGCTATGCGATCGTGCTGGAGAAAATCCCCGCCGCTTTGGCAAAGAAGGTGGCTGAGTCGGTGTCCATTCCCATCATCGGAATCGGAGCCGGTGGAGGCGTAGACGGCCAGGTTTTGGTGGTCCATGACATGCTGGGCATCACGCAGGAGTTTAAACCTCGATTTTTACGCCAGTATGCAGACCTCCAGTCCGTGATGAAGGACGCTGTCAAAAACTACGTGGCCGACGTGAAGGCAAAGGATTTTCCCAACGAGTCGGAGAGTTACTAGGAAGTAGGAGGTCTGGAGGTAAGGAAGTTAGGGTGCGGGAATTCAGGAGCATTGGGGTCTTATTTTCCCTTTCTCGTTTTCTTAGCGCCCCTTAATTCATGAAATTCCTAGAAAATGCTGTTTTGGACTATGGACTATTGACCATCGACTACCAACTTGTTTCTCACTTTTCCAGCGCTTCGTAGACGATGTCGTGGATTTTGGTTCGAGTCCCTTCGCTTAGCAGTTTGTTGTTGTCCGCCGCGGGATAGACACGGTTGGAAAGAAACACATAGACCAGTTGATTCTCCGGGTCAGCCCACACGCAGGTGCCTGTGAAGCCTGTGTGGCCAAAGGTGCTTTTTGGAGCAAATTTGCTCGCTGATCCGCCTTTTCCAAATTCCGGCTCGGGTTTGTCCCATCCCCATCCTCGGCGGCTCATGTTGGACTGGCGCTTGGTAAAGGAGTCCACCGTCTCAGGTTTCATCAGTGTGATGTCGCCGTAGCTGCCTTTGTTGAGCATGAGCTGCATCATTACCGCAAGATCATTGGCAGTGCCAAAAAGTCCCGCATGTCCAGCTACTCCGCCGTACATCGCCGCGCCCGGATCATGGACATAGCCTTGGATTTGACGTTTTCTGAAAGCTACGTCCTCTTCCGTTGGGGCTATGTTGGTTAAGGCCATTTTTTGCCAAGGGTTGAAGGTCAGTGTTTTGAGCCCCAAAGGAGCGTAGAAGTTTTGGTCCAGAAACTGGTCCAGAGGCTGGTTGACCACCCGCTCGATCACCGCCTGCATGAAGTACATGGTCAGATCGGAATAAACATACTTTTTAGGCCTGGGCAGTAGGTCGGATTTCACGGTCCAGTTCCAGATCGAGTCGCGGAGCCCATCCCTCGCAAACATATCGTTGGATACGGGACGGGTAAAGCCCGGCTGGGAGGTAGGCTTGTAGTAGTCTCCCCTCCATTGTCCAGACTGCACCGTGTTGACATAGTGGGGGATGAAAGCCTTCAAACCCGCCTCGTGGGTGAGCACGTCTTTGAGTACCAAGTTTGCTTTGTTGGTGCCTTTCAGCTCCGGCAGGTAGTCGCCTAGGGTCTTGTTGAGGTCCAGTTCGCCTCGGCTGTGGAGGAACATAGCCGCTTGTGTGGTGGCCAGCACTTTGGTGATGGAAGCCAAGTCATAGACGGTCTCGGCAGTGACCGGCTTGGTCTTTTTGTAGTCCAAGTAGCCGTAGGACTTTTCGAAAACCACCTTTCCATCCTTCATCACCAAGACATTTGCTCCCGGAGCGGCTTGGATGAGGATCATCTTCTTGGCTACCTCGTCGATCTTTTCCAAGGTCTTGCTGTCCAAGCCCACGCTTTCGGGGGCGCCGTAAGACAAGCGCTGCGAAGCCGGCAGATAGCCTCCCACGCCATGGGAGTATTGTCCGCTGACCGTCACCGGAAGGATTCCCATCCCGGGCCTCCCTCCGAAGAGCACCTGAGGGGCAAGTTTTTGGGTTTCATCGGAGTTTTCATAGGCCAAGACCACATTGCCAAATCCCTCCAAAGCCTTGGCTCCATAGGCATTGCCAAAGAGCACGGTGACGACTTTCTGTCGCTTTTCCAGCTCCCGGATCAGCTTGACGTCGCCGGGTGCGATCCCAAATGCACGTTGGGGACTGTTGGTTACGCCCATCAGGCCGACCACGACCACATCGTAGTCTTCCAGCTGCTTCATCAGATTGTAGTGGGCGGATTCTCCGGCTGCCTTTTGGACGGTGTAGTGGTCTACGGCGGTGTAGCGCTTGAGGTATTGGCTAAAGACCGTTCCCTCGTCTCCAATGCTCAAGCTGGCAAAGCGGGTCATGTCCAGCTGCTTGAAGGGGAGCAAGTCCCCCTTGTTGGATGCGACGGTGATGGCTTCGGCGTAGAGCTTCTCAATGACTGCCTCGGTCTCAGGAGTACTGAGGCGCTTGGCGATTTGGTAGGTGTCGATGGGGCGGTAGCGGTTGAGTCCAGCCCAGTATTTTGCCTTCAGTATCTTTTTGACCCGACGGTTGATCTCGGCCTCGGCGATGGAGCCCTGTGCCACCGCCTCCTTGATCAGGGCTTTCGCTTTGGGCACATCCTGGGAGTAGAGCAGTACGTCGTTTCCCGCGAGGAGCGCCCGGAGGTCCACGTCTCCGGGTTTGTTTGAGTTTGCGACGCCCTTCATGTTGAGCGCGTCGGTGAATACCAGGCCCTGGAAGTTCATGCGCTTTTGGAGCAGGTCGGTGACGACGGGCCGGGAAAGGCTGGTGGGGATATTGGAGCCTTTGTCCAGACTGGGCACGTTTAGGTGGGCGACCATGACGGACATGAGATCCTCGCGGAAAAGCTCCTGATAGGGATAGAGATCCACATCCCAAATGCGTTTTTCGGGATGGTTGATCACGGGAAGGGCGTAGTGGCTGTCGGTTTCGGTGTCGCCGTGTCCGGGAAAATGCTTGGCGTTGGCGATGACGCCATGGTCCTGCAGTCCCTTCATGTAGGCGACGGCACGACGGGTCACGATTTCTTTGTCCTCGCCAAAGGCGCGGTAGCCGATCACCGGATTGTTCGGGTTGGAGTTCACATCCACGACGGGCGCAAAGTTGATGTGCATGCCGAGTTCCTTAAACTGGCGGGCGATCTCGGTGCCCATTTCGTAGATCAGGTCAGGATTTTGGATGGCGCCCAGGGTCATGGCCTTGGGGAAATTTGGCACCGAATCCAAGCGCATGCCCACGCCCCACTCGGCGTCCATGGCGATAAAAAGCGGCGTTTTGGCTTGGGCCTGGTAGTAGTTGGTGAGGCGGGCTTGCCGGTCGGGCCCTCCCTGGAAGAAAATCAAGCCTCCAAGATTTTCGGTTTTGACCAGGTTGCTGATTTCATCTACGTGACGCTGGTCTTTGTTGGAGTAGGCAGCTACCATGAATAGCTGTCCGAGTCTTTCGTCAAAATTGAGGGAATTGAAGACGCTGTCGACCCAATATTGCTGGGTGCTGCGGTCTTTGGCGAGGAGTGGATCTTCGTTTGCCACAAAGGGGTCTATCTTGCCGGAAGTGAACAATCCCAACAAAACCAAAAGAGAAATCCAGTTCCAATGCCTTCTATTCATTACTGAGTTCAATTTTTAATCCTTAACTTTCAAAATATATTTGTGATTGCGACGGAAGTACACGCTTCCAGATGTCCCTGGCCGCTTCAGCGCATTGGAGAAAGGGACGACTAAATGAATATAGTAAAGATTGGGCAACATAGAACAGACTTTAAGGTTAAAAAACGGAGAAAAGTGATTTTCGGTATTTCCCTTTTTCCCTGATCCGTTATTTTCCTTTTGCCGTTCAACTACCCAAGCGCCGCAAAACAACAGCTCATGAAATTCCCCTCCATCTTTCGCACGGCCGCGCCGATGCGTTTTGATATCAAGCCGAGATACTACGATCCCATCAAAGAAGAGATAGCGGAACGCACTGCCCGTATCAAAAAGGAGCTGGAAGAGGAAGGGGTGCTGGACCCTGACGGCAACGAAGCACAGGCCCGCTCCTATGGCGGTGGCATACGCGGCGCCTTCTCCCAATACCGCGGGATCAAGCCCAAAAACCAAAGCATGTTCAGCTCCACGGCCATGATCCGTACCCTTTTGTTTTTTGGGATGATCATCGCCGCTTTTGGCTACATCTATATTGGCCCCCAGATCCTCGAATACCTGCTCTATGCGGCTTTGGTGCTGGGAGGATTCTACTATTTGTCCAGATTCTTAAAGCGGGGGAGGAAAGATGACTGACATCATCCAGCTTCTGCCGGATGCGATTGCCAACCAGATCGCGGCGGGAGAGGTAGTACAGCGCCCCGCTTCGGCGCTCAAGGAACTATTGGAAAATGCCGTGGACGCGGGTGCCACCCATGTCCAAGTGGTGGTGAAAGACGCCGGCAAGCAGCTCATCCAAGTCATCGACAACGGAAAAGGCATGTCCGCCACGGACGCCAGGATGAGTTTTGAGCGGCATGCGACCTCCAAGATCCGAAGTTCCCAAGACCTTTTCGCCATCCGCACTTTTGGCTTCAGGGGAGAGGCATTGGCCTCTATCGCTGCGGTAGCCCAGGTGGAGCTGAAGACCCGACAGCCCGACGCGGAGCTGGGTACCCTGATCCAGATCGACGGCTCGGAAGTGAAAAAGCAGGAGCCAGCAGCCTTGCCCGTAGGCACCTCGGTGGCGATGAAAAACCTTTTTTTCAACGTCCCGGCCCGAAGAAACTTCCTCAAATCCAATCCCGTGGAGATGCGCCATATCGTGGATGAATTCCAGCGGGTGGCTCTTTCCTATCCGGAAGTGGCCTTTACGCTTTTCCAGCAGGACATGGAGGTCTTCAATCTTCCGGTTGGGAAGTTGAGCCAGCGCATCGTGGGGCTTTTTGGCAAAAGCTACCAAGGCCAGCTCGTGCCCTGCGAGGAAGTGACCCCCCATGTCAACGTGAAGGGATATATCGGCAAGCCCGAAAACGCGAAGAAAACCCGAGGGGAGCAGTATTTCTTTGTGAACAACCGATTCATCAAAAGCTCCTACCTCCATCATGCCGTCAATTCGGCCTTCGAAGGACTGATCGCCAGCGACCAGCATCCCTTTTATGTCCTGTTTCTGGAGATAGACCCCGCGCAGATCGATATCAACGTGCATCCCACCAAGACGGAGATCAAGTTTGAGGATGAGCGGACGGTCTATGCCGTGATCCGGTCTGCGGTGAAGCAGGCCTTGGGGGCGCACCACGTCACCCCTTCCTTGGATTTTTCCCTGGATGTGAATTTTCAGCAAAACTGGACCAACAACCCCGAGACCAAAGTGCAGGTGGACCGCGAGTACAGCTACAAGACCTACAATACGCCGGAGTTTAAAAAGTCGTCCGTTTCCGGTTGGGAGCGGCTTTTTGAAGGGAACGAGACTCCTGTATCGCAGTCGTTGCCCAAGCCGGAAGAAGACCAGGAGGTGCTGACCTTCCCGAGCCGCGCCTCGGTGGACGAGACGAGGTTTATGATCCGTCCACAGGAAGAAGGCGCCACGGGTGCGACCTTTCAGGTGGAGTTGAGCTATATTGTGGCTCAGATGTCCACCGGCCTGCTCATTATCGACCAGCAGGCAGCGCATGAGCGGATTTTGTATGAGCGCTATTCCCGGCAGATCCAGTCTGCCCAGGGTGCTTCGCAGCAGTGTTTGTTTCCGCCCACGGTGCAGCTGGGGGCCTCGGATTTTGCGCTGGTGATGGACATGCTGCCCGAGCTGCAGAGCCTGGGTTTTGTGGTGGAGGAGTTTGGCAAGGACACGGTGCTGATCCAGGGCGTGCCGGCGGACGTGCAGGTGAAAAACGAAAAGGAGCTCTTCGAGGGCTTGGTGGAGCAGTTTAAAAACTTCCGAAACGAACTCTCCCTGGACAAGAGGGAAAACCTCGCCCGCTCGCTTTCCCGCAGGTCATCGATCAAAAAGGAACAAAAACTCAACTCCCAGGAGATGGAGACCCTCGTGGGACAGCTTTTTGCCTGCCAAAACCCAAACTATTCCCCCGCGGGGAACAAAACTTTTGTGAAATTGGATTTAAGTAGCATTCACTCCTTCTTCGGAAAATAGCATGTTTAGAAATATAACCCCAGTCGTACAAAACCTCCTGCTGATCAACATCGCGGTGTTTGTCGTGGCCAGTTTTGTTTTCCCTGTTCTCAACGAATGGTTTGCGCTCTACTACATCCAGAGTCCTTATTTCAAGCCTTTCCAATTTCTGACCTACATGTTTATGCATGCCGATTTCTGGCATTTGTTCAGCAACATGTTTGGACTCTTGATCTTTGGGCCGCTGCTGGAGCAGTTTCTGGGGCCTAAAAAGCTGCTGACGCTTTGGATGGCGTGCGGGATCGGTGCCGGTGTGCTGTATTCCGGCTATACTATGTATGAGTACAAAAGCCTCGAGACTAAGGTGATGACCTTTGAGGCCAGTCCCGATCCGGAATATTTCAACAAGTTGGTTTTGGAAAACAGAGGCTATTTCTCCCCCGAAGTTTTTGATTTTGTAGACCAATACAGCAGAAATCCACAGGATCCCGTTTATATTGAGCGGGCTGAGAAGACCTTGGATGCGATCCTGAGACTTCACGCCAATCAGCCCATGGTCGGTGCGTCAGGCGCTTTGTTTGGGATTTTGGTGGCCTTTGCCATGCTATTCCCCAATACCCAGCTATTCCTGCTCTTTCCGCCCATGCCGGTGAAAGCCAAGTATCTGGTGGGGGCCTATGCACTTTACACGATTTACAACGTTTTGCTAAACAATCCGACGGACAACGTAGCCCATTTTGCCCACCTCAGCGGTTTGATCATTGGGGCCATCTTGGTGTATAATTGGAAAAAGGACAGAAATAGCTTCTATTGATATGTACGGTAGTTTTTGGGATAATCTGAGAAATGCCTTTCGGCGCAGCGACAACAGCCTATACAAGCTGATTGCGATCAATGTGCTGGTCTTTTTTGTGCTTCTGATCGTCCGCGTGCTGCTGACGGTCAGCGGACTGGAAGGGCTGTACCGCGAGGGATTGAGCTACCTGATGATGCCGGCCTCCCTGCCTAAGCTCGCGACGCAGCCTTGGACGGTCTTCACCTACATGTTTCTCCACGAGGGAATATTCCATGTTCTGTTCAACATGCTTTTCCTGTATTGGTTTGGTCTGCTGATCCACCAGTATCTCGGTAGCCGAAAGCTGGCAAACCTCTACATTCTTGGTGGGCTCTTTGGAGCGGCATTTTACGCGCTGATCTACAATGTGGCTCCGTACTTTAACGCTTCGGTGGACAGCTCCATGATGTTGGGGGCCAGCGCGGGCGTTTTTGCGGTAGTCGTGGGAGCGGCGACTTTGACTCCAAACACCACTTTTTTCCTCATTCTGATTGGCCCGGTCAAGATCGTTTACATTGCCGCTTTCTACGTGATCCTTTCTTTTGCCAACTCCATCGGTGCCAATGCGGGTGGGGAGATCGCCCACTTGGGTGGAGCCCTGCTGGGCTACCTCTACATCATGCAGCTGCGCAAAGGGAACGACTGGGGCGTACCCGTACAGAAGGTGGGAATGTTTTTTGAAAACCTCTTCAGCCGCAACCGCAGCAAAGTGAAAGTCAGCTATCGCAAGGCCAAAACGACCAGCACGGGAGGTTTTGGGAGCTTTTCATCCAAGGCCAGCTCCTCTCCGGCTGCCAAGCCCAAGGAGACTTCCCAGGAGGAAATCGACCAAATCCTCGACAAAATCGCCGCCAAAGGCTACGATGCCCTCTCCAAAGAGGAAAAGCGCAAGCTGTTTGAATTCAGTAAAAAGTAAAAAACTAGAGCGGGAAGGCCAGGCCGATCCGGAAGGAGGCTTCTTGTCGGTACTGGGTTTGGATCCGGAACTCGGTGCTCAAGCCGACCCAGTCGGTCAGTCCGACGTAGGCTCCGACACCGGCGTTTGCACCCACATAGCTCTCCCTCGTTCCAGCTTGGCCGGGAGCGGTATTTTGGAAGTTTTGGCTGTAGCCCGCCATGAAGTAGAGCTGTGAAGGGCCCCCAGTGACGTAGTACCGCAGGTCAAAACTGAAGTTGCTCAGGTTGCCCACCTCCGGGTAGATCTTGGCGAAACTAGGCATCAGCGCAAAGCGGTCTGCGAAAAAATATTCCACACCTCCTCCGATTCCAAAATCCTTGTATTCCAGCCCGTAAAGCCCCAAAGTATGGATGCGGGCGTCTCCCTTTTCTTGTCCATGGGACTGGATCGCAAAAACAAACAGCATGGCAAACAACAACAGGGATTTTCTCATCGGATATTCTTTGGTGAGAAAAAGATAGGAGCCTTTGTGCGGTTTTGCAACTTGGCCAAAGCCATCAGCCTCCTAGAAAATGTCTTACTCGGCGAGATGGGTCACCTCGTTTTTGTTGGCCAGCTGTCCGCAGGCCGCGTCGATGTCCTGGCCTCGGGACTTGCGGACTTTGGCGATGATGCCTTGGCTCTCCAGGATGCGGACGTACATGTCCACGGCCTCTTGCTTGGCCTGGCGAAATTCCCCCTCGTCGATGGGATTGTATTGGATAATGTTGACCTTGGAAGGGATGTGTTTGCAAAATTTGGCCAAGGCTCGGGCATGGCGCTCGTCGTCGTTGATCCCATCCCAGATCACATATTCGTAAGTGACTTTGCGCTTGGTCTTTTGGTACCAATACTTCAGCGCGTCGGCCAAGTCCTCCAGGGGATTGGAGTCGTTGATCGGCATGAGCAGGGAGCGGGTCTCGTTGATCGCGGAGTGGAGGGAGATCGCGAGGTTAAACTTCACCTCGTCGTCGGCCATTTTTCGGATCATCTTCGGAATGCCCACTGTGGAGAGGGTGATCCGACGCGGAGCCATGCCGAGTCCCTCGGGCGAGGTGATCTTGTCGATGGCCTCGACCACGTTGGCGTAGTTGAGCAGGGGCTCGCCCATGCCCATGAAGACGATGTTGGTGAGCGGGCGCTGGAAGTAGGTTTCGGCCTCGTCCTTGATGGCGACCACTTGGTCGTAGATCTCGTCGGGGTTGAGGTTTCGCATGCGCTTCAGACGCGCAGTCGCGCAGAAGTTGCAGTCCAGGCTGCAGCCCACTTGGGAGGAGACGCAGGCGGTGATGCGCTTGGTGGTGGGGATGAGCACGGACTCCACGATCTTGCTGTCAAAGAGCTTGACGGCGTTTTTGATCGTGCCGTCGCTGCTGTGCTGCATGAGGTCAACCTGGATGTGGTTGATGGTAAAGTGGCTTTTGAGCAGCTCGCGGGTGGAAAGCGAGATGTTGCTCATGTCGTCGAAGTTTTTCAGGGACTTGTTCCAAAGCCATTCATAGACCTGCTTGGCCCGGAATTTTTTCTCCCCATGTGCCAAAAAAAACTCTTCCAGCTGGGCCAGACTTAGTTTTCGGACGTCTTTCTTTTGATTTTCCACGGGACAAAGGTACGGATTGGAAAATTGAAAAATTGTAAGATTGGAAAATTGGGGCAAGAGTTCTCAGGTGGCAAAGTTGGAAAGTGGTAAGATCCAGGGGTGTCTAAAGGTAGGAAGTCGGGAGGAAGGACGTTTGGAGGTTAAAGATGGGAAAGCGTCCACCGTTCAAGATGCCTCGTATCCCGATAGCTATCGGGACGTATTTCCAAAATCGTGCATCCCATTGCCTTTTGTCAGAAAAAGAAGGGATTTAGGAACTTATGCCTTACTTTTGTGCCGGAAAAACCCAAATCCTCCTATGCGCCAATCCTGGTGGAAAATCCTGGCGATAGCCCTGCTGCTGTACACCCTCGTCGCCGGTCTGCTGATGGATGCCCCTCGGCTTCCCATCCTCAATGAGACTATCCGTGCCCTGCATTTCCACGTGACGATGTGGTTTGGAATGATTCTGATGCTGGTAGCCTCAGTATTCTACAGCGTCAAATTCCTGCGTACTAACAAACTCGAGTACGACGACCTTGCACTGGAGTTTACCAATGCCGCCATCCTCTTTGGCGTCTTGGGCATCGTGACCGGGATGCTGTGGGCGAAGTTTACCTGGGGCGACTATTGGAGTGGGGATCCCAAGCAAAACGCGGCGGCCATCGGCCTGCTGATGTATTTTGCCTACTTGATCTTGAGAGGCAGCCTCACCGACCCCCTGCAGCGCGGCCGAATCGGCGCGGTGTACAACATCTTCGCTTTTGCGGCTTTTATCCCCCTGATCTTCGTGCTTCCCCGGCTCACCGACAGCCTTCATCCCGGCAACGGCGGCAATCCCGGCTTCAATGCCTACGACTTGGATTCCAAGCTTCGTATGGTATTTTATCCGGCCATCATAGGATGGACGCTTTTGGGTGCCTGGATCGCAACCGTACGGGTGAGAATCCGTAGGGTAGAGCGGGTTTTGGAAGATAGAATGCTTAACTCCTGATTGATGAAATCGAGCATGTTCAAAAACCTGTCACGGGTATGATGATAGACCATGCGAGATTCCATTTGGCCAAATAGAATCAATCAAAAACACATGAAAAAATTATTGACCATAGCCCTGCTGCTCTTTTCCCTCAACGTGCTGGCACAGGAAAAAATCGAAGTGACCGAGGCGGACTACAGCAACTCCTCCGTGGAAATGGCCGACCAAATGCGCGCAGACGGCAAGATCTACGTGCTGGTGGGCATCATTGCCATCATCTTTGTAGGGATCGTCGTCTATGTAGTGAATACTGACCGGAGGATCTCCAAACTCGAAAAGAGCCTCCCCTCCTAACCCATACTGACATGAAAAAAGGACATATCATCGGACTCGGAATCATCGCGGTGGCGATCGTCATCATCATGAGCTCCATCGGAGATGCCAGCTCCTACGAGAGCTTTGGCACTGCCTGGGAGATGAAGGAAGACGGCGACGACAAGGCCATCCACGTGGTGGGACAGCTGAAAAAAGACGCCACCGGAGAAGTGACCGGACTGGAAGTGGGGCAGGACAAGACTTCCTTTACTTTTCTCCTGGTGGACAATGAGGGCACCGAGCAGAAAGTGTTTTACAACGAACCCGTACCGGCTGACTTTCAGCGTTCGGAGTCCGTGGTCGTCATAGGTTCCTATCGCGAAAAGGAAATCTTCGTAGCCGACAAGATCCTGATGAAGTGCCCTTCCAAATACCAGGAAACCGATGTGCAGGCCGCCGGCATGTGAGGTTGAGTAATCCCCCAAGTAAACAATCATGATCAATACCTTCATGGGTAATCTCGGCCACTTGATGGCCATCGTGGCTTTTGTCAGTTCACTGGTGACGGCCTACTCCTACTTCCAATATTTCAAGGCAAACGAGCTGGAAAAAGCAAGCTGGAGGACCTTCAGCCGCGTCAGCTTTTACATCCATACCGGCTCGGTGGCGATGATTGCGTTTTCGCTTTTCGAGATCATCTACAACCACCGCTACGAGTACTTCTACGCCTACTCCCACAGCTCCAAGGCACTGCCGGTGCACTACATGATCTCCAGCTTCTGGGAAGGGCAGGAGGGGGCTTTTATCCTTTGGGCCTTTTGGAATGTGGTGCTGGGAGTGATCTTGATCCATACAAACAAGTTTTGGGAAGGGCCGGTGATGATCGTCTTCTCGCTGGTGCAGGCCTTCTTGGTATCCATGATTTTGGGCGTGGTGATCGGCGACCTGAAGATCGGCAGCTCTCCTTTCATCCTCCTGCGTGACGCGACTCAAGCTCCTATTTTCGAGATGAATCCCGATTTCGTCCCAGAGGACGGCACGGGACTGAACCCGCTGTTGCAAAACATCTGGATGGTAATCCATCCGCCAACCCTCTTCTTGGGCTATGCCTCTACCTTGGTTCCGTTCGCCTTTCTGATAGGGGGCTTGGTGACCAAAAGATACTCCGAGTGGATTCGTCCAGCTTTGCCTTGGGCGATTTTCTCTGCCATGATCCTCGGGATGGGCATCATCATGGGAGCCTACTGGGCCTATGTGACGCTGAACTTTGGCGGCTATTGGAACTGGGATCCGGTGGAAAACGCCGTCTATGTCCCTTGGCTGATCCTCGTCGCGGCGATACACACCATGATCACTTTCAAGAAAAGCGCGACTGCGCTCAAGACCTCCATCGTCTTGGTGATCCTGAGCTTTATCCTCGTGCTCTATGCGACTTTCCTCGTGAGATCCGGCGTGCTGGGTGATGCCTCGGTGCACTCCTTTACCGATCTGGGTCTTTCCGGACAGCTGCTCATCTACATGTTGTTCTTCCTGGTGATAGCGGTGTTTTTGGCTGCACGGGCCTGGAAGCATATCCCGACTTCGGAAAAGGAGGCCTCGGTTTACTCCCGGGAGTTCTGGATTTTCATCGGGGCGACTACGCTGGGGCTGATGTCCTTTCAGGTGATATTGCCGACTTCCATTCCGGCCTGGAATGCTTTGGTAGAGAGCTTCGGTGGCATGTCCAACATGGCTCCTCCGGCTGACCAGATCGAGTTTTACACCAAGTTCCAGCTGTGGTTTGCCGTGGTGATTGCCCTGCTGACGGCGGTGGGACAGTTTTTCTGGTGGCAAAAGATGGACAAAAAGGCGCTCAAGGATGCCCTGATCACCCCATACATCATTTCCGTCTTACTGTCCGCCGGGATCATCGTCTTGGCCAAAGTGTACGACTGGAAATACATCGTCATCGTGCTGGCAGGTACCTTCACCATCGTGGCCAATGCGGTTATTTTGTCCAACCTGCTCAAGAAATCCACCTTCAAGCTTGCCGGAGGCTCTTTGGCACACATCGGCGTGGGCATGATCCTGATCGGCATCATGTTCAGCTCCGGCTACTCCGACGTGATCTCCATCAACATGTCCGGCCTCACCTACAGCAACAGCTGGGAGGACGAGATGAACAAGGAACACGTGCTCCTGTGGATCAACAAGCCGACCCAGATGAAAGACTACACGGTGATCTACCGCGGTCGTCAGAAGAAAGTGGTGGGCGTACCGGAATACGTTCCCGCGAAAATCCTCGAATCCACCGGCAACGTCAACGAAGCCCTGGCGCTGGAGGACTACAAGGACTATTTCAAAAAAGGAGACCTAGTCAGTATCGTTCTGGAGGAAAACGATTATTTTAAGATCGACTACATGAAAAATGAGGCGCTGCAGTTTTCCCTCAGCCCTATGTCGCAGTTTAATGAAGGAATGGGTGGTCTCATCTCTTCTCCAGATTCCAAAATTTTTCTGGACAAGGATCTCTACACCTACGTGGCCGCGATGAACGACTACGCCGATCCGGAATGGAAGGAAGACGAAATCTACGAAGTGGCTCCGGGCGAGCAATTCCACATTTCCGACTTCGTGACTTACTTCGACGGAGCCGAGGTGCTGAAGGAGCTCGAAGGCTACACCCTTCAAGAGGGAGACGTGGCCGTGAAGGCGAAGCTTCGTGTGCTGGACTACGACGTGGAAAAGCAGCTCGAACCTACCTTTATCATCCGCAACAGCCAAGTTGGCAAGCTGCCGGTGATCGATACGGAGCTGGGGCTGAAAGTGAGCCTCGAAAATATCCTGCCCGAGCAAAACAAGTTTGTCTTCAAGGTCAACCAGTATCAAAAAGACTACGTCGTGATGAAGGCGATCGTGAAGCCTTACATCAACATCCTTTGGATCGGGACGCTGATCATGCTGCTGGGCTTTACCGTGGCGATCTACAGACGCTTCGACGAATTTGCCAAGATGCGGGACAAAGGGATGGAGTGATTCGGGATTTGAGATTTGGGATTCGAAATTTGTGGTCTAGGCCGAAAGGAGATTCCAAACCCCTTACTTTTGCGGCATGCTTGATATCAAAGAAGTCCTCTCCGTTTCCCTGATTCTCTTCTCGGTGATCGATATCCTCGGTTCTATCCCGATCATCATCAACCTCCGCAAAAAAGTCGGCCACATCCAGTCGGAAAAGGCTACGCTTGCAGCGGGACTATTGATGATTGCCTTTTTGCTGGCTGGAAAGTCCATCCTCAACCTGTTTGGAATCGGAGTGGAGGACTTCGCCATTGCGGGGGCGCTGATCATTTTTGCGGTAGGCGCTGAGATGATCCTGGGAATCGAGCTGTTTAAGCCCGACCCGGAAGCCGGTTCGGGAGCGTCCATCGTGCCGATTGCCTTCCCTTTGATCGCCGGAGCGGGGACGCTGACGACTATTTTGACTTTGAAAGCAGAGTTTCAGCAACTCAACATCGCGATCGGCATCCTACTCAACCTGATCTTTGTCTATGCCGTGCTGAAGAGCACCACCTGGCTGGAGAGCAAGCTCGGCAAAACTGGCTTGGATGTGCTGAGAAGGATTTTTGGGATCATATTGCTTTCGATTGCGGTGAAGATCTTCAAGTCAAATGCCTTTCCAATCAACATTGGCTAAATCGATTTTGGTTTTTCGGTCTGTGGAGACACAGACCGTGGCGAATGGAAGGCAGTTGCCGGTCTTTTTTCATTTCTTTGCAGCATGGTAATTATTTTCACCGATGGCGCGGCCAAAGGAAACCCCGGCCCGGGAGGCTATGGGGTAGTGTTGAAGTTTGGGCAGCATCGCAAGGAACTCTCCGAGGGATTTCGCCTCACCACCAACAACCGCATGGAGCTGCTCGCCGTGATCCGCGGCCTGCAGGCGCTCACCACCGACGAATATCCCGTACAGGTCTACTCCGACAGCAAGTACGTCGTGGACGCAATCGAGAAGGGATGGCTTTGGGGCTGGCAGAAAAAGGGCTTCAAGGACAAGAAAAACCCCGACCTCTGGCTGCGCTACATTCCCCTTCACCTCAAGTACAAGCCGAAGTTTATCTGGGTCAAAGGCCACGCGGGTAATCCCGAAAACGAGCGCTGCGACCAGCTTGCCGTCGCCGCTGCCCTAGGCAGCAACCTGCCGCCGGATACAGGGTATGAGGCGAGTTTGTAGCGGGGATTTTAGAAATTCCCGACGATATAGCTAGCCAAGAAATCCTGCACGGGCAGGATGTGGACGGTTTTTTCGCCCAGATCCAAGCGGTCTCTTTGGCCTAACGTCAGGATAAAGCCTTCCGATTTTTCGAAGAAATCCATCGCTTCCAGCAGTCCATCCATCTCCCGCTTTTGGTTGTCTGAGTGGAGTCTTTCCGTGACTTGTATCAGCCACTTGCAGCGGTTTCCTTCGAAAACCACAAAATCGCACTCTTTCCTCTCCTTGAAGTAATAGAGATCGAGCTTAGTTTTTCGCAGTAGGATGTACACGAGATTTTCCAAGAGTCTTCCTCGATCGTCGCTGAAACTGAGGGAATTTGCCCGGGCAAAACCGGTGTCTATGCAATAGACTTTCTTGGGGTTTTTGGATATGCTTTTTGCCGACCAGCTAAACCGAGGCAGGAAAAAGAGCAGGTAGGCATCCTCCAGCCAGGACAGGTAGTCCGATACCGTGGTGGGGGAGCCGACCTCAAAAGTCTTTCTCAGACTGTTGAAGCTGGTCGTTTTGCCGACGTTGGATATCAGGAAAAGCGTGATATCCATCAGCGTCTTGGTGTTTTTGATCCCGTAGCGTATGGCGATGTCGCGGAAGACGATGTCCTTGAGGAGGTTTTGTAGGACTTCGGGATTCCGGTCACGAAGGTATTCCGGAAATCCCCCTGAGAGCAGGTATTCCTGGAAGCTCTCCGGGCTGTCCGGTAGCTGACTGTAATCTAGGAATTCTGTGTAGGAAAACGGGAATATCTCGTGGGAAAGGTGTCGTCCAGTCAGTCTCGTGCCCAGCTCGCTGCTGAGAAGGGAAGCGTTGGAGCCGGTGACATAGACCTTTTCACCCCGGTCGTGCAGCTGTCGGACATACACTTCCCAGCCGGGGACGTTTTGTATTTCATCGAAGAAATAAACGGAAGCCTCCTCCCCAAAAACCTCATCGAGCTTTGGGAAATCGCTTATTTCAAAGCCGAATATCCTTGGATCTTCAAAATTGAGGTAGGAAAAGGAGGGGCTCGTCTCAGCGATAAGCTGGCGCATCAGGGTGCTTTTCCCGCAGCGGCGTATCCCAGTGATCACCTCGATGTGGGTACTGGAAGGCTTCATTTTGCTCGAAGCTTCGCGCTTGGTGAGTGCGAAGCCTTTGGCTACTACGTTTCTCTGTCTTTCGACTGCTGCGGCTATTTCCTCCCTAAGTATCATGATCTAAAGTGTTTAGATACCTAAAGGTAAGGTTTATTTTGCAAAAGTGTAAAAGTTTATGTTATTAAAGTGTGATAGTTTACGTTATAAAAGTAAAAGATTGTAAGATTGATTATCCGTCGACTTAAGTGATTGAATCCATTGTCACCAGCGGGATGTCCTGACGATTTAATTCTTTCAGCGGTTGGTACGCCGAGGCGGGATACTGCCAACCATCCTCACCGAGTTCATAGAGGAGCGGAGCTAGGTTTTGCACAGCCGCTTTGCAGCCTTGGACGATAGCTCCCAGCTTGCCGGTCTGCTTGGAGAGGACGGCTTCGTTTTCGATCTCAAAGGGGCCTGAGAAGCCTTTTTCCTTCAACACATTCACAAAAGCTCTCCAGTCCATGGAATCGCCCAAGCCGAATCCGGGAAGCGTGGCCTCGTAGTGGTGTCGATCCCAAGGGTTTTTGCTGGAGGGAATTCCCACTTTTTCTGCCCATTCTGGCCGGATTTCCTGCATGGGATACATGTTGCCCCAGAAGGGATCGGGATTGTTTCGGGTGGACTTGACGTGGATGCGCTTGAGTCGGCTCATGTCCGTGTTGCGGATCACCTCGACCGGGTCGGTATGCTGCCACACATCGTGGGAAGGATCGTAGATTTCCCCGTGGTTTTTCTCCGGTACGAGCTCGTACATCAGCTTGCGGGCGGCGAGCACTCCGGTCAGGTTGTTGAAGGTGCCAAAGTGCCCGGAGCTTCTCCAGCCTTCCATGGGGCAGTTTTCGTAGAGCACCGTGACACCGAGGCTGTTGGCGTAGCGGATGATGGGGACAAAGACCTTTTGGTATTCCAGCAGGTTCTTTTCAAAGCCGCCTTCCTGATTTCCGAGTTCGTGTTTGTAGCCAACGAAGGTGCCGACTTTGACGTCGTTTTCGTCTCCGCCAAGTAGATATGCGATGCGGATCAGGCGAAGGAGGTGGTTTTGGTTTTTGATGCGGTGGACGGGATCGCCTCCGATGAGGTTTTCGAAAGCGCCAATGGAGAGGCGCAGCTGGGCGTCGTTGAATTGGGCGATGAGCTTTTTGGCTTCTTCGGAGCCAAAGTTTTCGTAGTCTAGATGCGTGGCCACAAAGTCGTCTCGGGTGCCGTCTTTTCTGAACACACAAAGGTCGAGGCCCTGCACGCCGATTTCTATCGCTTTCTCGACCGTTTGATCCAAGCTGAGCTGGTCAAATGCCGAAGTCATGATCCAGATGGGATTTGCCATTGGGGAATTGGTTTTTGGGAAGTGGAAAATAGGGAAAAAATATTGGGCTTCGATATACGCTGCAATGGTCGCTCCAGTGCTCAGCCAGCGAGACTATTGGTATTTGCGCTTGACGTGTCAGTCCGAGCGGAGTCGAGGACTTTTTTTTGTAAGTTGAATGGCTTTCCTAGTCGATGTGAAAACTTACTTCGTCTACCTATTGAAGTGCTCAGATAGCAGCTATTACACTGGTGTGACGAATAGTGTTGACAAGGAGACTAGAGGAGCACAACGAAGGCACTGATCCGTTTTGCTATACTTTCAAGCGTAGACCTTTGGAATTGGTTTTCCTGCAAGATTTTAGAGAAGTGAAAGAAGCAATCGCTTTTGAAAAGCAGGTAAAAGGTTGGAGTAGAAAGAAGAAGGAGGCGATGATAAATGGCGACTGGAACCAACTCAAGTCGCTGGCTGAGTGCAGAAATGGAACTTCACATAAAAATTTCGAAAAAGGCTTCGTCTCCGCTCAGCCTGATACCGACACGGCTCAATCTGACATCGACTCCACTAAAAAAATGTGATTTTTATTGAATTTCTGATTTCCACCCTTCGACTTCGCTCAAGGTGACAACGACAACAGTCAGGGTTGCTACTTGCCCGAATACCTCCTCCGGATCTCCACTTTCAGCTTTTGTCTATCCCAAAGGGCCTTGGCCAAGTCGGAAGCGACGAGTTCGGGCTCGGACTCGTGGAGGATTTGCTTGAGGCGGTTTTCGGAGAGGTCAATGCGGTAGCAGATCTGCAGGAGCTTTTCGAGATTTCGGTCCATGAGTTGGCTGACGGCTTTGGTGAGCGCCAGAATCGCTTTTTCCTCCGAAAACTCTTCTTTCGCCTCAGGCAGGAGGAAGTCTTTGGAGACCAATTGATACGTTTCTTCGGGAAGGCTCTGGGACATGGGAGTGGCAAGCAAAAGCCCCGACTTGCGGTCGGGGCTGTGAAATTAGGCTTCTTTTTCTTCTCCTGCACTTTCTTCCAGTACTTCTGGGATGGCCGTGCGGATGATCTTGTACCAAGCCACCAGCTTCTTGATGTCGGAGGTATAAACCCTCGCATCGTCGAAGTCAGGAAGGACGGACTTCAGGAAAGCGCGAAGCTCGCTGTCAGAGGAACTACTGTCTACTCCGGTGTCGCCTTGGTATTCGGCTTCGATTTTTTTCATCACGGACTCCAGAGGCTCAGCGCCTTCCTCGGTCAGGGTGTAGATGGAGATGTCGCTGAGGATGGACACACGCTGCGCCATTCCGGCCACGAGCTTGGTCTTCTTGTCATCCATGGATTCCAGCACGACGCCGGAGCGGGTTGGCTTCAGTACTTTATACAAACCCGGCTTGCCGGCTACGGTGGCTATGTCTTTGAAATTCATGCGTTGATTTGTTTTTCAGGCTGCAAATATAGAATTATCGCTCAATTTGTCTGCTCGGACTCGTATTCTGAGACCAGCTCGTCGAGGAAGGCGGAGACCTCTTCCTTCCCGCTCCCTTTTTCGGCGGAGGTGACGAAGTAGTCGGGGAGATCGCCGAAGATATCTTCCATTTTTTTGAGAAAAGCCTTCACGTTTTTGTCGGTTTGGGTCTTGGACTGTTTGTCGGCTTTGGTAAAGACGATCACAAAGGGCACGCCTTCCTCCCCGCACCAGTTCACAAACTCCAAGTCGATCCGCTGAGGCTCCAGTCGGCTGTCGATCAGGACAAAGACCCCGCAGAGATTGGGCCTCCCGGTGAGGTAGGAGCTGATCATCTTCTCCCACTTGTCCTTGGTGTCCCTGCTGACTTTGGCGAAGCCGTAGCCTGGCAAATCGACCAAAAACCAACGGTCATCGATCAGGAAGTGGTTGATCAGCTGCGTCTTTCCGGGTCTTTGGGAAGTCTTGGCGAGCTCTTTGACTCCGGTGAGCATGTTGATCAGGGAGCTTTTGCCTACGTTGGATCGGCCGATGAAGGCGATCTCGGCCCGGTCGGGCTTGGGGCATTTGGCTGGATCGGTGTTGCTGACGACAAATTGTGCTTTTCGGATCATGGCTTTTTTGTTCCCGGCAAAAATACGCTTTTATTTTGGAAGGCTCCGAAAGGCTTAAAAGGCAACATTTTTCGATTCCTCGGGTTTCTGTAGTAATATTGCGACACCAAAGAAGAACCGTGATGGCTGTAGTACCCTACAAAGACAAGCAAGACTCCAAAAAAGAACAAGTCGCCGAGATGTTTAACAACATCAGTGGCAAGTACGATCTGCTCAACCATGTGCTGAGCATGGGGATCGACATCATCTGGAGAAAAAAGGCCGTCAAGATACTCCAAAAAGACCAGCCCAAGCTGATCCTGGACATCGCCACCGGCACGGGGGACTTTGCCATCGAGGCGCTTGCGCTGAATCCGGACAAGATCATCGGCGTGGATATCTCCGAAGGTATGCTGGCCGAAGGAAGAAAAAAGATGCTCAAGCGCGGCCTGCAGGACAAGATCGAAATGCACCTTGGCGATTCGGAAGGATTGCTTTTTGAGGATAATAAGTTTGATGCCGTCATCGTTTCCTTTGGAGTCAGAAACTTCGAAAACCTGGAAAAGGGCCTCGCAGATATGTACCGCGTGCTGAAGCCCGGAGGAAAGACGGTCATTTTGGAATTCAGCAAGCCGCGGGCCTTTCCCATGAAGCAGGCTTACGCCTTTTATTCCAACACGATCCTTCCGCAAGTGGGCAAGATTGTATCCAAGGACAATTCTGCTTATACTTATCTCCCCGAGTCAGTCCAGGCCTTTCCGGATGGACAGGATTTTCTGGCAGTTTTGAAAAAAGTCGGATTTCACAGCACCGTATGCAAACCTCTCACTTTCGGAATCAGCTCCATCTATGTAGGGCAAAAATAGGCCTCCTTTCTTTGGCCTTTTTTGGGTTTAGTGTTGCGGGCTTTTCCCAGGGCCTTTTTGGCCTTACCAGCACCGCAGGATCGGACAATAAGACGCTCTCCTACGGTTTTTTTCTCGCTGGGCACACGGCTACCTACCAGATCAAGTATTCGGAGGCTTTTTTAGACCCTACCAACGTCGCCAACAACCAGGTCTATTCCATCTACCCCAAATACACTCCCGGGTTTGCTTTGGGGTTTACGGGGATTTTGAGGCTGCATGACCAGGTCAATCTACTGCTGACCCCGAAAATCGCCTTTTACGAATACCGAACGGACATCAACTACTATGTGCCGCTGACCGACAATGTGCCCGGAAACGACAACAGTTCGTCCAATTCCCTGGGCTATCGCACAGAGGAAGTCGTGAACGAGGCGACCATGGTGGAAATCCCCCTGCTCTTCAAGTATCGCTCCCAGCGCTTCAACAATACCCGGATGTACTTCATCGGAGGGGCGAGCTACCAGTTTCGCACCAAAAGCCAGGACGAGGCCAATCTCGACCCCATCGTGACCACGGGCCAGGACTTCGCCATCGAGGCGGGGATGGGTTTTGAGATCTATTTCAAGTATTTCAAGTTTGCGCCGGAGATCCGTTTTTCACATGGACTCAACAATATCTACTACGCCGAGAAGACTCCCGCCGAGATTCGCGACGTGATCTCTTCGGTCAAGCGCAAAGGGATCACGATCTACCTCAACTTCCAGTAACACAAGGTTTCATGGCTACGAAATTGATTTCGTAGAAAGCAGTCGTTTCCCCAGCCGAACGGGGCATGCAAGGGTAGCAAAGCAGAAGTTTATTGCTATTTTGACGCGGCAGGGAGCTTTTAGTCCCTGCTGACTGATTTTTACCCATATAACCTCTAGCTTAACCCATGAAATCCAAAATCTGGACGATCATCGTCTTGGCCGTATTGCTTGTTTCGGTCGGCTCCTTTCTTTTCCTTTTTGTAGAACACAAAGTCGAACCTAGGCTCGGCGGCGTTCCCTTTGTCTTCTGGAGCGGGTTGCTCGTGGCCATCGTGTTGGTGGTGCTCACCTACCTTGGTTCCCTCTTTTTTCCCCATGAAGAATCCAAGAAAGCATGACGGGCTGGCTGATTTTCTTCTTCACCCTGTTTTTGATCTCTCTGGGCTTTGCTTCCTACAAGTCTTACAGCAAGCATCGCAGCTCGGATGAGTTTATGCTCGCAGGGTCAAACATCGGCTCGATCCTCGGATTCCTGACCTTTTCGGCAGCCTTGTTCAGTGCCTTTACCTTCATGGGCATGCCGGATTTTTTCCGGACGCATGGTGTGGGGGCCTGGATCTTCCTGGCGGTTTCGGATGCGCTGATGGTGTTTATGCTGATCTGGTTTGGCTATGCGCTGCGCAAAAAGGCGACCCAAGTCGGCTACAAAGGCGTCGCAGGTTTTGTCCAAAGCTGCTTTCGAAACAAAGGGGCGGGCTATCTGGTGTTCGTCAGTTCCTTTCTTTTTCTGATCCCCTACGTGGCGATCCAGATCCGTGGGATTTCGATCTTCCTGAGTGCGGCCTTTCCGGCGTTGATGCCGGACTGGGGCTGGGCTGCGATGCTGGTCGTCCTCATGCTCGTGTACTCGGAGATCGGGGGGCTGAAAGCCATCATGTACAGTGACGCGATCCAGGGAGTGATCATGCTGGCGGTGATCTGGATCATCGGGCTCACCTGCCTGAGCATGGCGGGAGGACTGGAAGCTGGCCTGGCCAAAGTCGAAGAAAGCAATGCCGCGCTGCTCTCGCTTCCCGGGCCAAAGGGACTGTTTTCGAGCCCTTTTCTGATCGCCTCGGCGGTAGCCATCGTGCTTATTCCCGTGTCCCAACCGCAGTTTACTACCCGCTTGGTCGTGCTGAAAAGCCTCAAGTCGGTTCACAAAATGGCCTATGCCGTGGGTATTTTCGCCATTCTCGTGATCTTGCCGACGGCCTTTATCGGCTTGTACGGTGCGGTGAAATATCCGGATCGGGAGACCGCCGATTTCCTTTCCCAGGCTCTGCTCTTTGACCAGGCGAGCCCAGTGGCGGCTTTGGCTGTAGTCGGCCTCTTCGCGGCTTGCCTCTCCACGACCAACGCGCAGATTTTCGCCCTGGGCACAGAGCTCCGATCCCTGCTTTCCGGCTCGGACAAGCGCAACATGCGCATCACCCAACTGGCCATTTTGGTGTTTTCGGTGATCGTGCTGGGCTTTTCCACCATCATGAGCGACGAGCTGGTGATGCTAGCCCGAGTGAGTTTTGCCGGGACGTCCATGATCGCGCCGGTGGTGCTGGCGGCGGTGATTTTCAAAAATCCCCCAAAGTCCTTATTGCTCGTTTCTGGACTGGCCTTGGGCTATTTTGTCCTTTCTCTGCTGGAGCTTGTGCCAGCTGGTTTTGCCGGCTTGCCGACGGATTCAGCCATGTATGCTGTTTTGATTCCCCTGTCCGCTATCATCATGTTGGCGCACTATTTTAACCAAAAAAATACCCATGAAGCTTGATTCAACTTATTCGATTGACGATTTAAAAAAACCATTGGAGCGCTTTTGGGCCCTTTCCGGAGAGAAAATCCGGATGATAGAACAGTCGTTTGACACCCAAAAGGGGGCGCCTGTTTTTACCGAAAAAGGAATCTATGTCACCCGCGGCTGGACGGAGTGGACGCAGGGCTTCCAGTTTGGCTCCGCAGTGTTGCAGTTTGATGCCACAGGGGAAACCGAGTTTCTGGAGATAGGCCGAAGAAACACCGTGGGAAAAATGGCTCCGCACCTGACCCATATCGGCGTTCACGACCATGGGTTCAACAACGTGAGTACCTACGGCAATCTGCTCCGCCTGATCAACGAGGGCAAAATCGAAGGCTCCGACTGGGAGCGCGAGTTTTACAAACTGGCGTTGAAAGTCACCGGTGCCGTGCAGGCTACGCGCTGGACGAGCATTCCTGGTGGAGGTTTCATTTACTCCTTCAATGGCCCGCACTCGCTCTTCGTCGATACGATCCGCAGCTGTCGGGCTTTGGTGGTGTCGCATCAGCTCGGCCATGTGCTGCAGGGGGAAAATGACAAACGCATTTCCCTCATCCAGCGAGCGATCCAGCATATTTTGAGTACGGTTCGTTATTCGATTTTCTACGGAAAAGGCCGGGACAGCTACGATATTCCGGGCCGTACCGCCCACGAGATCATCTTCAACACCAACGACGGCGCTTACCGCTGTCCCAATTCCCAGCAGGGCTACACCGGTTTCAGCACTTGGACGCGAGGCTTGGCTTGGGCGATTTGTGGCTTGGGCGAGACTTTGGAGATTTTGGATCAAATTCCGGAGGGCGACTATGCCGACATCATCTCCAAGGCCGACTTGATCAAGGAACTGTCAGAGGCGGCAATCGCTACCTCTGAGTTTTATCTAGCCAATACCCCGACCGACGGGATTCCCTACTGGGACACGGGCGCACCCAATCTCCACAAGCTGGGCGACTACCTCGCTCGGCCCTCCGATCCCTACAACGAGTACGAGCCGGTGGACAGCTCGGCGGCTTGCATCACCGCCCAAGGTCTGATCCGCATCGGAAACTGGCTGAGCCAATCTGATCCGGATCGTGGCCAGAAATACCGACGGGCAGGAATCCAGCTCGCGGGGGCGCTTTTCTCCGAGCCTTACCTGTCCACCGCTTCGGATCACCAAGGCTTGATCCTGCACTCGATCTACCATCAGCCCAATGGCTGGGATTATGTGCCGCAGCAGGGCAAAGTCGCTCACGGCGAGTCCAGCATGTGGGGCGACTACCACGCCCGCGAGCTGGCATTGCTGCTCCAGCGCATTGCCAATGACGAACCCTATTATTCCTTCCTAAACTGTGTACCGGCATGAGTGGAAAATACAAACCGGCTTTTCCCCGAGTGGCGCAGCTGAAGACCGCGGAGCTTTTGCGCCAGCATCTGGAAAAAGAGGGGATAAACCTGGACTTTGACGCGGAGTTGGTTTCTGGGGAAAGTTCCCCTTTTGCTAAGCCGCATACCCTGCGCTCTGGCCAGAAGATCGGCAATGCGATGTGCATCCTGCCCATGGAGGGCTGGGATGGGACGGAGGACGGAAGGCCGACGGAGCTGACTAAGCGGCGCTGGAAGCACTTTGCGCTCAGCGGTGCCAAGCTCCTCTGGGGCTGCGAGGCGGTGGCCGTGCGCCCCGAGGGCCGCGCCAACCCCAACCAGCTGATGCTGAACGAAGAGACCTTTCAGGACTTTGTAGGCCTTTTCCAGCTCGTTCAGGATACCCATCAGGAGCAGTTTGGAGACACCTCTGATCTGCTGGTGGGATTGCAGCTCACGCATTCCGGGCGCTTCTGCAAGCCCCGGGATAAGAAGAAAATGGAGCCGAGGATTCTGTATCCGCATCCGGTCTTGAATAAAAAATTCGGTCTGGCCGATGACTATCCGCTGATGACGGACGGGGAGATCGACTCGATCATAGAAGACTATGTGCGGGCAGCGGTGCTGGCGCAAAAGGCGGGCTTCCACTTCGTCGATATCAAGCACTGTCATGGCTATCTGGGACACGAGTTTCTCAGCGCCTACGACCGCGAAGGAAAGTACGGGGGGAGTTTTGAAAACAGAACGCGCTTTCTCCGAGACATCGTAGCTGGAATCCGGGCCGCGGCTCCCGGGTTGGAGATCGGTGTGCGGATGAGTATGTTTGACTGGGTCCCTTTTCAGAAAGGCTCGGAGGAAACCGGCATTCCAGCCCATGAAGCTCCCTATCGCCACGCGTTTGGAGGGAAGGAAAGCGGGACGCAAGCGGATATGGCTGAGTCCTTTCTTTTTCTCCAGGAACTGGAAAAACTGGGAATTGAGCTTTTTTGCACCACGGCCGGTAGTCCCTACTACAACCCCCATATCCAGCGTCCGGCGCTTTTCCCTCCATCGGACGGCTACCTGCCACCGGAAGATCCGCTGCATGGAGTCGCCCGGCAGATACAGGCGACCGCGGAGATCAAGGAGGCTTTCCCAGGCCTTTATGTGATCGGCTCGGCCTATTCCTACCTACAGGAGTGGCTTCCCAATGTGGGTCAGAATGTGCTAAATACAGGAAAAGCAGATTCGATTGGCTTTGGCCGAATGGTACTCAGCTATCCGGATATGCCAGCGGACATCATTTCGGGAACAGGATTGAAGCGGGCAAAGATCTGCCGCACCTTTTCCGACTGCACGACAGCCCCGAGAAACGGCATGATTTCCGGCTGTTTTCCACTCGATCCCCTGTACAAGGCCATGCCGGAGTATGATCAACTGAAAGTTTTGAAAGGAGAATGAAAAGCGTAGCACTCATCACCGGCGGTACCCGCGGGATCGGGCTGGGCATAGCCAAAAAGCTGGCGCAGGAAGGAATCGACTTGGCCCTGAACGGAGTCCGGCCGGAAAGGGACGTAGTCGAGGTCTTGGAGGAGCTTCGCAAAAGCGGGGTTCGGGTGGTCTATTTTCCCGGAAACATCGCTGAGAAAACCGATCGGGAGTCCATCCTCTCAGGGGTAAGAGAGACGTTTGGCACCCTGAATTTCCTGGTCAACAACGCTGGCGTGGCACCACGAGTGCGAGCCGATGTGCTGGAAGTGGCTGAGGAGGACTTTGACCATCTGATGGACATCAACCTCCGGGGGACTTTTTTTCTCACCCAATCCATCGCAAACTGGATGACAGAGATCCGAAAATCGGATTCGGAAACTCCCCTTTCGATAGTCAACATCACCTCGGTATCGGCTGTTCTTGCTTCGGCCAATCGCGTGGCCTACTGCATGGCCAAGGCGGGGCTCTCGATGATGTCCAAGGTTCTGGCGGTGCGCTTGGCGGAGTTCGATATTCCGGTTTTTGAAATCCAACCAGGTATCATCGAGACGGACATGACCGAAAAGGTAAAGGAAATCTACCAGGAGCGGATCGCTAAGGGGCTGACGCTGGAGCCGAGACTCGGAAATCCAGCCGATATCGGCAAGCTTGTCGGGGCACTTCTCCGGGGGGACTTGCCCTACACTACCGGCCAAGTCATTGCCGTGGATGGGGGACTGACGGTGGGAAGGCTGTGAGGAACTAAAAATCAGCGGCTTGCATTACAGGGCTATTGGGCCAAAACCCTTATCTTGGAATATGCGAATCGAACGAACCGACAAGGAAATCATCATCAGAATCCCCGCCGACGTGGATATCGCGGAGCTGGATAAGATTTTGGACTATATTAAATTTCGAGCGATCGCCTCGAAAAGCGCCGCTTCTGATAGCGAAATTGACGAGCTGGCGCAAGAGTCCAAGTCAACTTGGTGGGAGGAAAACAAAAAGCGCTTTGTGAAGTGAAGGTCGTGGTTGATACCAACATCGTGTTTAGCTCCTTGCTAAACCCGATTGGGAAAATCAGCGACCTACTTTTTAACTCTACTTCCAAAAATCACTTTTTACTCTCCTGGTTTTATAGTGGAGGAGTTGGCCAAACATCTCCAAAAGTTGTTGCGTCTTTCGGGAATCGAGTCCTCCGAAATGGCTTTTCTCCAGAAGACCGTCCTTGGCCAAGTCAAGCTTGTCGACCTTTCTGAACTGAAACCCGAGATTTGGAAACAAGCAATTGACTTAGTGAAGGATGTCGACGAATTTGACGCGCCCTTTGTCGCACTTTCCCTTCATTTGAATGGATTTTTGTGGACTGGGGATAAAAAATTGAAGTCTGGGCTATTGAGAAAAAGCCAGGAATGGGTCATAGACACAGATCAACTTTTGGAGTTTAGACAAAGTCTGGAGTAAATTGGCTTAAGCCGACTGTTTTAATGACCCCCAAGCCCTCCTCCACCAAAACCGAAATCCTTGCAGGTATCAGCACCTTTCTCGCCTGCTTCTACATCATCGTCGTCAATCCCGCCATTCTTTCCCAAGCGGGAATGCCCTTTTCGGCAGTCCTGACCGCTACTGTTCTCGTGTCGGTGTTTGGCAGCTTGATGATGGGGCTTTATGCCAAAAACCCCATTGTGGTCGCTCCCGGCATGGGCATCAACGCCTTTTTCGCCTACACCGCCGTGATGGGCTTCGGGCTGAGCTTTGAGGAGGCGCTGGGTGCGGTGTTTTGGTCGGGGGTGATTTTTCTGCTGTTGTCGGTTTTTCAGACTCGGGAGAAAATCATCCGTGCGATCCCTCCCGCCATCCGCCATGCCGTATCGGCGGGGATCGGGCTGTTCATCTGTTTTATCGGCTTCCAAAACGCCCACTTCATCGTCGACAATCCGGCAACTTTGGTCGGGATGTTTTCTTTCCAAGATCCGGTGACGCTTACTTTTTTGGCGGGATTGCTCTTTACCGGAGGGCTTTTGATCCGCAAGGTGCCGGGTGCGATGATCTTTGGGATTTTGTTTACGACCGCTTTGGCTTGGCCCATTGGACGTTTTTGGGGTGATGCCTCGGCATTCAACCTGGGGGTGCCGACTTTGGTCAACTACACCGGATTCTTCGCCTGGCCGGACTTCAGCTTGGTGGGCAAAGCCGACATTCTGGGTTCCCTGCGCCTGATCCATATCCCGATCATCTTTGTGTTCACGTTCACGATCCTGTTTGACGGGATTTCCACCTTCGTGGGACTAGCCGAGGCCTCGGGACTCAAGGACCCCGACGGCTCTCC
Source organism: Algoriphagus oliviformis (assembly GCF_017254915.1). Lineage (GTDB taxonomy): Bacteria > Bacteroidota > Bacteroidia > Cytophagales > Cyclobacteriaceae > Algoriphagus > Algoriphagus oliviformis. The sequence continues at coordinate 1,090,094 of NZ_JAFKCT010000001.1, forward strand.
CCAAAACATGCGCAAATCCCTGCTGACCGACTCCCTCGCGACGCTCTTTGCCGGGCTGGTGGGGAGCAGCTCGGGCACGGCATTCATCGAGTCGGCGGTGGGAATAGAGGAAGGGGGAAGAACAGGACTCACGGCCGTGACCGCGGGTCTGCTGTTTTTGCCTTTTATGTTCTTTTCGCCGCTGCTTTCGGTCATCCCCTCGGTAGCCAGTTCCATCGCTTTGGTGCTGGTGGGCTCCTTCATGGTGGTGCCGCTGACCAAGATCAACTGGCAAGACCCTGCGGAGGCTTTGCCTTCTTTTCTCACGATTGTCCTGATTCCCTTTACCTACAGCCTCTCTGTGGGCATTTCTTTCGGCTTTATCAGCTGGACGGTTTTGAAGCTGATCACGGGAAAAAGCGCCCAGCTCAATCCCATCCTGGTCGTCATCAGCGTACTTTCGCTTTTCTTTTTATGGATATGAAAAAAGCCCTTTTCCTATTTGTCGCCGTTTTGATTTTTTCCCAAAGCCATGCCCAACGCATCGCCATCATGGGGGCAATGGATCAGGAAATCGCCCTGTTGATCGACTCGATGAAGTCGGTGAAGAAGGTGGAAAGAGGCGGAATAGCCTTCTATAAGGGGAAGCTCAAAGGCCAAAAAATCGTGCTGCTCAAGGCGGGAGTAGGCAAGGTCAACGCCGCGTACAGTACGGCGGTTTTGGCGGAAAACTTTCGCCCCGAGCTGCTGATTTTTACCGGAGTCGCAGGCGGTCTGCATCCTGAGGCTATGCCGGGGGATATTGTGATAGGGGAAAAGTTGGTGCAGTTTGATTTTGGCCAGATCGACTCCACGGGTTTTTCGGTTTGGCCTTTTCGAAAGCTGGATGGGGGAAGACATCAGGAGCTCTTTGTTTCCTCCGACGCAGCCTTGGTGGAGAGCAGCCTGCAGGCCGCCAACGAAGCCAAGCTGGAGCCTATCTCGGGAAGGGAGCCGAGGATTTTCTCCGGAGTGATTGCGACAGGGGATGTGTTTGTGAGCAGTGACGAAAAGGCAAAATGGCTGTTTGGGGAATTTGATGCGCTCGCGACTGAAATGGAAGGAGCCGCGATCGCCCATATTTGCCGCAGTCTCGACATTCCCTTTGTCATCATCCGTAGCTGCAGCGACAATGCCAACAACCACGCGCGAGTCAACTTCAACCAGTTTGTTGGCCCTGCCTCGGTCAACTCCGCGCGGATCGTGTTGGGGATCTTGGAAAGTATGCAGTGATCAGTCTCAGTTGGCAGTTGACTGCTCACTGCCCACTGCAAAACTGCCTACTGCTTCAGCACTTCCCTGGCAATGACGATTTTCTGGATCTCCGAGGTGCCTTCGCCTATCGTGCAGAGCTTGGCATCACGGTAGTATTTTTCCACAGGATAATCCTTGGTGAAGCCATAGCCCCCAAAGATCTGCACGGCCTCGTTTGCCGCCCATACGGACACTTCGGATGCGTAATATTTGGCCTGAGCCCCTTCGAGCGTAACTTTTTTTCCGCTGTTTTTGAGAGCTGCCGCCTTGGCTATCAAGAGTCGGGCGGCTTCGATCCGGGTGGCCATGTCCGCGAGTTTGAAGGAAATACCCTGAAAACTGGAGATGGGCTTGCCAAACTGCTGGCGTTCTTTGGAGTACTGCACCGAGGCCTCGTATGCCCCCTCGGCGATGCCCAGCGAAAGCGCGGCAATGGAAATCCGGCCGCCATCGAGCACTTTCATCGCCTGGACAAATCCCTCCCCGACGGTGCCGAGGACTTGGCTTTCGTGCACGCGGCAGTCCTCGAAGATCATCTCGGCCGTCTCAGAGGCCCGCATGCCGAGCTTGTCCTCTTTCCTGCCGCCTTTGAATCCCGGCGTGCCTTTTTCGACGATGAAGGCGCTGGCTCCGCGCCGCTCACCGGGTGCTCCCGTGCGGGCGATCACCACGGCGACATCGCCGGAGACGCCATGGGTGATGAAGTTTTTGGCACCGTTGAGGATGTAGTGGTCTCCGTCTTTTTGGGCGACGGTACGCATGTTGCCGGCATCGGAACCGGTATTTGGCTCGGTAAGTCCCCAGGCTCCCAGCCATTCGCAGGAGGCGAGCTTGGGCAGGTATTTTTGCTTTTGCTCCGCTGTGCCAAAAAGCAAAATGTGACCAGAGCACAGCGAATTGTGCGCAGCCATGGAAAGCCCCACGGAGGGATCGAGCTTGGAAAGCTCGGCAATGGCGGTGACGTATTCCTCGTAGCCAAAGCCAGCACCTCCGTATTCGGTTGGGATCAAGACGCCCATCAGGCCGAGCTCGCCCAGTTTTTTGAAAAGTGATTTGGGGAAAATCTGTTGATCATCCCATTCCTTGCGGAAGGGCGTGATCTCTTTGGCTCCGAAATCCCGGATCATCTGGGCGATCATCCGCTGGTTTTCACTCGGGTTAAAATGCATGGTAATGTCAATTTGGGTTTATACTGGTTCAACTCCAAAATGGACATTTGGTTTGGTATCTGCAAGAGCGGATAGGAGCGGAGGAGGCAGAAAAATCTGGAGGCGGAAGAGGCGATGCTATCGTTCGAGCGGCTTGTACTCCATCCAGTCCACTTCCAGTTCAACCCTGCTTTCCGGTTTTTCGAGGGAATGGGGATTGGTCTCCACTGCCCAGTTGTCCGTATGCCAGAAGTTCATGCGATAGCGGGAGGGATGCTGGGGAATTCCTCTTTCTCCCCGATAGTCCCAGAGTACCACGGTGTCGGCAGTCACCGGATGGATCATCCACCAGCGGATGTGGTCCGGATGCCAGTCAAAGCCATAGGTGTGAAACCCCTCCGAGGCGTCAAATCCGGGTATCGGGGCGATTTCCGTAGGTAGGGCTAGATCACCGGTGAGTTTTTCTTGCAATTCGCGGTGATCTTCCCGGTACTCGGTGGTGTGGATTTCTCCGGTGGATAGGTTGATGGTACGTCCGACGCGCTTCAGTTGCCCGGATTCTCCGGTCCAGGTGCCGATATAGAGAATCTGCGGATCGGCGATGAGCCACTCCATGTCCACTTCGCTCAGGCCCTGGCCGGTGTCGTTTTCGTAGGTAAAAAAGCCCACCACCGCACCTACATCAGGTTGGGTTTTCGCCGACGGGACTTTGAGACGGGTAGAATAGCTGCCAAAATGGGTGAGCTTATTGGAAATGATCTCCGGCCCTTTACCCGGCCCGGGGTTTTCCTTGGGGTGAAGCTTGAAAGAAAGCACGCGTGTGCCGGGCTCGGATTTCGACTTTTTGCCAGATTTCCATTTGAAAGCCGCCTTTCTGCCCGTGGAGCCGTAGCGGAAGTTTTCCAGCTGGGCGGAGGAAAAATCCTCCCGGAAGGCGGAGTGGAATTCTTGGTGTTTTTGGTCGCTTTGGAGCAAAAGAGCTAAGAAGAGGGTGTACAGTAAGGTGATTTTCATGAGAGACTCCCGGCAAATCTACTCAGGAAGCGCGAAAGCCACATAGGCATCCCCACTTTTGGTGCCCTTGCCGCCTCCGCAGGCGATGACCAGATATTGCTTTCCGTTCTTCTCATACACGGCAGGCGTGGCATGGCCCGCGGCCGGTAGCTTGGCCTCCCAGAGCAATTCCCCCGTTTCTTTGTCAAACGCGCGGATCTTTTCATCCTTGGTCGCAGCGATGAAAAGCAGCCCTCCAGCCGTCGCGACTGGCCCACCATAGTTTTCTATCCCGGTGTTTTCAAAACCCTGGGCTGCGAGCGAGTCAATGGAGCCCAGCGGAATTTGCCATTTTTTTCTTCCAGTATTCATGTCCAAGGCCGTGAGCAGGCCCCAGGGCGGATTGGAGCCGTAGATGCCGTCTTGGGTCAGGAGCTTCTTGTAGCCTTTCATGTAGTAGCGTGGATAGAGCTTTGCGCTTTCGGCCTCTAGCTCCACTTTGTCGCCCGTTTCGGCTTTTCCGAGGAGGTAGTCGATTAGCACGCCTTTTTCCTCTGCGGAGATGTGGGAAAAAGCCGGCATCGCTCCGCGCCCAGTTTGCAGGAGCTTGGCGAGGGAGTCGGCGCTGTATTTTTTCTCCAAGCCAAGCAAGGAAGGAACCGAACCCGTCACGCCCTTCCGCTCCATCCCGTGGCAGTTGCCGCAATAGTTGGTGTAGATGGAGAGGCCGACGTTGCCAAAGCCGGCGTTTGGCGTCATCTCGATCAGCCAGGGGATTTGGTTGGCGTTCACGTACAGTGTCTGGGTTTCCGGGTCAAAGGAAGCCCCGCCCCATTCTCCCCCTCCGTCCATACCGGGAAAGAGCACGATGGGCTTTTCGGGATGTGGGGGCGCCCAAGTATCGCCGATGATAGCGTTGGAAAGTTGGGATTGGATGTCGGCTTTCCATTGGGGTTTGAGATTTAAGATGTCCTTTTCTTCGAAAACCATGTTCATAAACGGCTCGGGTAGACTTGGAATAGGCTGGGTCTTGGAACTGATCTCCCCGGGCATGATGGATTGTGAGACTTCTTTCTCCTCGATCGGCCAAATCGGCTCGCCACTCTCCCGGTCAAAGACATAGGTCATGCCTTGCTTGGAGATCTGCGCGACAGCGTCTATCCATTTTCCGTCCTTTTGGATGCGGATCAGGTTGGGGTTGGCGGGGAAGTCTCGATCCCAAACGTCGTGGTGTACGGCCTGAAAGTGCCAGATTCGCTGGCCTGTTTTGGCATCCAAGGCCAGAAGCGAATTGGCGTAGAGGTTGTCCCCAGTCCGATAGCCGCCCCAAAAGTCATAAGTCGCCGAGCCGGTCGGGACATAGACGATGCCCCGCGCCTGATCCACGGTCATGCCCGCCCAGTTGTTTGCCCCGCCGATTTGGCGGATGTGCTTGGGATCCCAGGTTTCGTACCCGGGTTCGCCTTCCTGCGGAATGGCGTGGAAGATCCATTCCCTTTTTCCGGTTTTCACATTGTACGCGCGAACATGTCCAGGGGCGGCATCCAGGCCTTCGGAAAGCCGCATGCCGAGGATGATTTTGTCTTCGAAAATAGCCCCAGGTGCGTTGGAGACGATCAGGAAGTCCTCCAGGTTCGTGTCGAGCTCTTTGCGAAGGTCAACTTTTCCCCCATCCCCAAAATCCAGAATCGGCTCCCCCGTCATTGCGTCCAGGGCCATCAGCCAGTTGCCGGCGGTGAAGAGGATACGCTTTTCCTCTGCACTCTCCCAATAGCTCACACCGCGGTTGGTGCCCGCCCAGGAGTTTTCCCCACCCAAGACTTGAAATGGGTCGAAGCGCCAAATTTCCGCGCCCGTGGCAGCATCCAGGGCAAATACATTCAGCTTAGGCGTAGTGGCGTAGAGCAGGCCGTTGGCCACGATGGGCTGGCACTGGATCTGGCTGCGCTCGGCGGCGTCGCCGGTACGGTAGGTCCAGGCGACTTGGAGCTGGGCGACATTTTCCCGATTGATCTGCGAGAGGGACGTATAGCGCGAACCGTCCTCCGGGCCTCCATAGTGCGACCAGTTGGTGTAGTCGATGTCGGGTTTCTTTTCTTCGCAGGATAGGAGGAGCAGGGCAAAGGAGGAGGCCAACAGGAATTTGCGGATCATTTTGGGTTGGTTTTGGTGCCAGAAGATCGGTGTTTTTTTGTTAGGCGGCAAAGACAGATGCTTCTCTGCTATTTCTGGATGCCCTGCTTCTCCAGAGGCAGGGCTAGTGACCGCGAAGGCTACGGAGAAGGGTTTTGAAAGGATTGGCATTGTCTGGGACTACTGTCCTCTTTTTCTCGATTGGTCTTTTTCAAGGTCACAAAGGGGCTTCGCCTGCGCCTTCGGCAACTATTTTTTCACCACAGAGGGAGGGAGAAATAGGAGGGATCAAGGCTTGGGACGAAAGTCGTTTTGTTTCTCGACATGGTAAAAGAACGGATTCAAAGCCCCATCGGGTCGGCCGGTGCATAGCCTTGGGTTTCAACCCGAGTATACTGGTTTGGGGTTTAGGATGGAGAGTTTTGGCCGAGAAGAGGCCAATGGAGTCGTGGAGGTCTCGCCAAAACCGGTTGAGGATTGGGTTGGATTTTATGCGCTTCGCGCTGGATTCACCGGAGGCGCAAGGGTGCAAAATGGACGGGCAGTTTCTGCCTACTTTTTCTCTGTGGTTAAAAGAAAGTGACAGCAAGCTTCTAGTGCCTTCGCGTCTTGTCGCAAAAACCTTCTAAAAAATCTGATAAGCCAAAAATGAACGGACTTTCTTGTCCAATGTCCAGACTTTCATGCGGTTTTGGATGGCCGCAAAGATGATGATGGTGTCGATCAGCCCGATTCCTTTGTGGATCAGCTGGTTTTCTTGTGAAAACACACCGGCCTCAAAGATCTGGTTGCTAGCGTCCAATTTGGGCAGGTTTTCGTAGTAAAGCCGAATCATTTCCAGCTCCCGTTGGCCGCGAGCTCCCTGCATCAGCTCGGCAAAGATCACCTCCAGCGTATACACCGACCCGGAGTCCAGCAGCTCTTGGCATGGCTGGAAATACTCCGGATTTCGCTTGAAATACTCGATCCAGATCGAGGTGTCGAAGATTACATTCCTCATGATTGATTCTTGGATCGGAGCTCATCGGCGGTGTAGTAGAAGGAAAGAGGCTCGGCGGCTATGCTCATCGAGGCCCGCTTGATCTTCTCGATGGAGATGTAGTGTGTGAGCGCCACTTTGAGTGCGTCCGTCACGGTAGAAGTGTCCGAAAGCTCCATCGCGTCGCGGATCATTTGGTCTGGTAATAAGGCGGTTACTTTCATTTCACTGTTTTTTTCAAATATACGATAGGTTGTCGTATCTAAATTTGTTTCTGAAGGACATTTTCTGCTGCCCAACTTTTTTTCACCACAGGGGGAGGGAGAAATAGGAGGGATCAAGGCTTGGGACGAAAGTCGTTTTGTTTCTCGACATGGTAAAAGAACGGATTCAAAGCCCTATCAGGGCGGCCGGTGCATAGCATTGGGTTTTCAAACCCAAGGATACTGGTTTGGGGTTTAGTATGGAGAGTTTTGGCCGAGAAGAGGCCAATGGAGTCGTGGAGGTCTCGCCAAAACCGGTTGAGGATTGGGCTGGATTTTATGCGCTTCGCGCTTCATCTACCACAAAGATTCACGAAGAAGGATTTTGACAGGATTGGCTCCGCTGCGTGACCGCAATCCTCTTGGTTCAATCTGCCTTTTCAAGGTCACAAAGAGGCTTCGCCCGCTCCTCCGGAAATTGGATTTCTCACCACAGAGAAAAAAGAGGAAAGGGTTTGGGTTTTGTACTTTGCGGCTTTCCGTCTCTGCGAGAAAAGAAATCACGCGAAGTCGCTGAGGCGCAAAGTTTTTCTCCCATTCCTCTGTGAACTCCGTGGTAAAAAAAATGGGCAGGTAGGGATTCGTTTCTGAGCTTTTCTTACGCCTCCATTTTTGTGACTTTGTGGCCATGTCACTTACCTTTGCCACATGTGGAAAGAAATCGCCGTGCTGATCCGAAAGGAAGTCACCCTGGAGTGGCGACAGAAGTATGCGCTCAACGGCATCCTGCTCTACGTAGTCTCGGCGGTCTTCATCACTTACCTGAGCGTGGGAGCCAAGTCCGGCACGCTGTCCATCCCGACCTGGAACGCGATCTATTGGATAATCATCCTCTTTTCCTCGGTCAATGCCGTCGCCAAGAGTTTCGTGCAGGAGCATCAGGGCCGCCAACTCTACTACTACATGATCGCCTCGCCCGAGGCCATTATCCTTTCCAAAATCATCTACAACACAGGCCTCACCCTGATCTTGGCCTTGCTCGGGTACTCGGTCTTTTCCGTGATCTTGGGCAATCCCGTGCAGGATCAGCCACTTTTTCTGCTCAACCTGGTCCTCGGAGCCGTCGGTTTTTCCGCCAGCCTCACCATGGTGAGCGGCATCGCTTCCAAAGCCGGAAACAACGCTACCCTGATGGCGATCCTGAGCTTTCCGGTGATCATTCCCATTCTCTTGATGGCGATCCGTATCTCCAAAAACGCCCTGGACGGACTGGATTGGTGCGTCAGTGCGGACAAACTACTGAGCCTCTTGGCGATCAACGCCATCGTCGGCGCGACGGGCTACATTCTGTTTCCGTATTTGTGGAAAAGCTGATTTGGAGGTGCGATTTTAGAAGTACGAGATACGAGGGCTGAAAGTACTTTTTGGTGGAAATGCGATGACGACCGCCGGCAACTTTGCCACTTTCTAACCTTACAACTTTCCAACTCTAGTTTCCCAATCTTTTAACCCTTCGACTTCGCTCAGGGTGACATTTTTTCCAATCCTTCTATCTTTAAACCATGGAAAACAAAATCGCCCTGATCACCGGAGCTACTTCCGGGATCGGAAAAGCCTGCGCGTTGACCCTGGCCAAGATGGGGTTCGACATCATCGCCACCGGAAGAAGGTCGGATCGTTTGGACGAACTGGGAAAGGAACTCGAAGCAGGAGCTCGTTTTTTACCCCTCGTGTTTGACGTCAGGGATAGGGAAAAAGTCGCCGAGATCCTCGGGAATCTTCCTGCTGACTGGTCGGCCGTCGATGTCTTGATCAACAATGCCGGCAACGCCCATGGCATGGATCCCATCCAGACGGGCAGCCTGGACGACTGGGATGCCATGATGGATATCAATGTGAAAGGGCTGCTCTATGTGTCCAAGGCCATCATTCCGGGCATGACTGCCCGTAAGTCCGGCACCATCATCAATATCGGCTCCATCGCTGGCAAAGAGGTTTATCCCAATGGCAACGTCTATTGCGGCTCCAAGCATGCCGTGGACGCGATCACCAAGGGGATGCGGATTGACCTGAATCCTTTTGGGATCAAGGTGATCGGCATCCATCCCGGTTTGGTGGAGACGGAGTTTTCCTTGGTTCGGTTTAAGGGAGATGATAAGCGGGCCGAGACGGTTTACCAGGGTTTTGAGCCTCTTGTCGCGCAGGATATCGCCGAGATCGTGGAGTTTGTCGTCAGTCGCCCAGCCCATGTGGTGCTGGCGGATATCGTCGTCTTGCCGACTGCACAAGCTTCGGCTACTTTGGTCAACAAAAATCCGACGAAATGAAGCATTCCTTTTTAAGTCTGTTGGTCATGGCGGCCGCTTGCTCCTCTCCGGTCAAGAGCGACCAGGAGATTTTCTCCGAGCAGCAACGCAAAGTGCTCGATCCGGTGAAGGAGGTGGAATTGGAGGCGTCTTTGCCTGAGCTGGAGCAAAAGCTCGTCGAGCAAGGCCTGGTGGACGTGGAGACGGTGGTGCCGGGAGTTCTTATCGAGCTGAAATACTCGACGACGGACAATTTTTTCGGCAAGGATGTGTATGGTGAGCATGTGCGCTGCTACCTCCAGCCTGAGGTGGCAGAGATGGTGGGAAAAGCGCAAGCACTTTTGCAAAAAGACCACCCCAATCTTACCCTGCTGATCTACGACGGCGTGCGTCCGCGCAGCGTGCAGCAGATCCTATGGGACAGCTTGGACAAGCCCGACAGTATCAAGCCGCTCTACGTGGCCGATCCCAAGGTGGGCGGTCTGCACAATTTTGGCGTAGCCGTGGACCTGACGATCTTCGATACCGCGGCGGATTCCACTTTGGATATGGGCACGGGCTACGACTACTTTGGCTACCCTGCCTATCCGGATCGGGAAAAGCAGATGCTGGCAGAGAAGAAGATCACTTCAGCCCAGGTCGCCAACCGGGAAATCCTACGCAAGGTGATGAAGGAAGCGGGTTTTCACGGCGTGGGAAGTGAGTGGTGGCATTTCAATGCGTTCACGAGAAAAGAGGCAGGGGAAAAGTTTAAAATCGTGGAGTAGTCTTTTCTCCCAATAAAAAATCAAGGCCGACTGGATCACTCCGGTCGGCCTTTTTCATTGTGGGGGTAGTTTGTCAGAATTTATAGGAAACGCTGAGTCTCGCATTTCTCGGAGCTTCGCTTTGCCAGTAGTAGGCATTCAGCCAAGTGTAGTAGGAGCCGCTGTAGAGGTAGTCGTCCAGCAGGTTGAAGACGTTCAGGTTGACTTTGAAATTGCCCCTGCCCCAGAATACGCCTGCGTCCAGCTTGGTGTAGGTAGGAAGGACTTCATTCGGGTTTGGAGAAGGATCCCAGTAGGTTTCCCTTCCGCCCTGGATGGTCAGGCCTGCGGAGAAGCCAAGTCCTTCGAGGCTGCCCTCCTGGATGGTGTAGCCCAGCCAGGTGTTGAACACGTGCTTTGCGTAGCCGGGAATGATGTCGCCCTCCTCGATGTCGGTGATTCCCTCGGTGACTTGGGTGACCCGAGAGTCGGTGTAGGCATAGTTGAAGATGGTGTTGAGGCCGGGAAGGATGTTGCCTTTCAAGTCAAACTCGATGCCTTCGGCGGTCTTCTCGCCCAGCTCGATGCTCAGGTTGGAGCTGGGAGGGCTGTTCGGGTCGGCGGTCAGCTCGTTTCTCTTGATGTTTCGGTACGCGGCAAGCGTAGTGCTCCACTTCCCGTTGGCGAAGTCCTTTTTCAAGCCCAGCTCCATGCTGTTGCCCGTGATTGGTTGTACTTTTTCTCCATTGGAAAGCTGCCCTGACTGGGGAGTGAAAGCCTGGTCGTAGAGACCGTACACAGAAGTGCTGCTGGTGAGCGAGGCACTGACGCCGACTCTGGGCGTGAACTTGCTGTCTTGGTCCGGAGCACCGCCCCAAGCCGCTTGGGAGAGGTCGGTATAGCGTCCCGCGAGGGTCAGCCTCAGCTTGTCCTGGAGGAAAGCCAGCTCGTCTTGGAGATAAAATGCGCTGAAGGTCTGGTCGATCGTGCCTCCGGCTGCCACAGCCCTGCCTTCGATGGGGGTGCTGTAGTCAAACTCCGGGTAGCCATTGGAGGGATAGCCCAAGCTGGGATTGCTGGAGTCAAAAGGACTGTCTTCCGCATCCAAGACATGGTATTGTCCCCAGTCAGCCCAATAGGCCTTGTTGGACATGTCGATGCCGGAGAGGATTTTGTGGCGGACTCCGCCTGTGTGGAATTCCCCGTTGAGAAAAACCTGCGCCATAGACATCTTGCTCAGTGCATCCCAGCTGGACACCGCGCGGGTCCAGGTACCGTCAGCGTTTACCGCTCCCGGCCACATAGACGAACCTTGCTGCTGGTAGATCATGTGGGAGGCCTGGGCGGTCAGTTTCCAGTTGGGGGAGATGTCATGCTGTAGGTTGACCAGGAAGGAGTGGTCGTCGATCTCCGTGCCAGGCATGCCGGCGGGTAGGGAAGTGAAGTCCCTGGGGAGGGAGGCAAAGCCATCTGTGGAAAACACATAGAAGGAACCCACGTCGCTCATGTTGGCGCGCTGGTAGGTGTATTCAAAAGTCACCAGCGTGCTTGGCTGCACCCGGTAGGAGATGACGGGGGCGATGCTGTAGCGGTTGTTGTACTCATTGGGTCTGTGGGATTTTTTCTGCTGCCCTGCCACGTTAAACCGGTAGAGCAGGCGGCCGTCTTTGCTCAGCTTGCCGTCCAGATCGAGAGCGGTGCGGTAGAGGTCAAAGCTGCCCACGGTGAAAGAAACTTCACCCTGCGTCTGTCCAGTGGGTTTTTTGGTGACCACGTTGTACAGGCCGTTGCCGTCTCCGGAAGAGATCATGAATCCGGCAGGGCCTTTCACGAATTCCACCCGCTCCACAAAGCTCATGTCTTCGGTCAGTGGCCCCCAATAGGAGTTGACCACATTGAAGCCATTTCTCAGCGCCTGCACCTGCGAGCCTCTCGCGCTGATGTTGGTGTAGAGATCTCCCCAGTGCTCCAGGCGCACTGCTCCAGATACGTTGCGGACTAGCCCGTCGCTCATGCTGATGACCTGCTGGTCATTGAGAATGTCACGGTTGACCACCTGGATGTTTTGTGGGATTTCGATCAGGGGAGCGTTGATTCTGAGGGAAGAAGAGACGCGGCTCTCGTTGTAGCTTTCCCGAGAGGAGGAGACGAGGATTTCCTGGAGGTCGCCGGAGTTTTCGGTCAGGACAAAGTCCAGGGTCTGGGTTTTTCCGGCCTCGACCAGGATTTCCTGCTCGTTGGTGTTGAGCCCGACGAAGGAAGCGACGACGGTGTAGGAGCCGGGATTCAAGCCCCCGATTTCAAAGTTTCCCGCCGCGTTGGTGATGGTGCCCTTAAAGGTCCCTTTCAACAAAATGCTTACAAATTCGACAGGGGCGCCGTCCGCGGACTGCACGTTTCCCTGCAATTTCCCTTTGTTCTGGGCCAGCAGCGCCTGCGAGGCCAAGAGCAATACCAAGATCAAGGAGTAAAATTTTCTCATACTTGAAACAGAAATATTTATTTAGATTGATTACAGATAGATAGAATCGGGAACAAAGATGGGACTGCAATCGGACAATGCAAAGCTCTATTTAGAATTTGTCCAAATTAATTCAAGGCAGAGTCGCCAGATACGCTGGGGTGTGGTATGCCGGATTGCAAAATCGGGGTAGGTGGTACGGCAAACCAGCCGAGTGTCAAAAAGTGGGGGCGAATGCAGCGATTATTTGCCCTTGCGGCTTATCTTGCCTGCTTAGCTTTCAAAATTCTAACAAGAGAACTTCTATGAACCTAAAATCTACCTTGGTGGCGCTGATCCTGCTGGTCGGGCTGTCCAGTCAAGTTTCCGCACAGCAGTTTCGGGTCTTGGTACTTTCCAAAACAGCCGGGTTTCGCCACCAGTCCATCCCTGAAGGGGTAGCAGCAGTCAAAAAGCTCGGGCAGGAGCAGGGCTTTGGCGTCTATGTGACGGAGGATGCGGGACAGTTTACCGACGAAAACCTCGCCAAATACGATGTGGTCGTGCTGCTGAGTACCACCGGAACGATCTTCGACGAGGCTCAAAAGGCCGCTTTCCAGAAGTTTGTCCAAAGCGGCAAAGGCGTAGTGGGCATCCACTCCGCGACCGACACAGAATATGAGTGGCCTTGGTACAATAAGATGATCGGGGCCTACTTTCTCACCCATCCCCGTCAGCAGACGCTGAGACTGGAAGTGAAGGACAAAAACCACCCGGCCACTTGGCACCTGCCGGACAACTGGCTGTGGTATGACGAGCTCTATGAGTTTCGCGACATCAATCCCGACATCAAAGTCCTGATCAACGCCGACGAGTCTACCTACGAGCCGGCAAAAGGCAATGGCCCAAACCATCCCATGGCTTGGTACCATGAGTTTGACGGCGGTCGGGTATTCTACACCGCCTTGGGCCACGTGGAATCTGCCTGGAAAAATGAGGCTTTCCTGCAGCATGTCCATGGGGGCATCTGGTATGCGGCAAAGGGCAAGCTTCCCAAGTAATTCCCACGATCAAGCGTAAAAATTTGAGGCTTCGGAACTTCCGAAGCCTTTTTTGGTTTTTCTTTACAACCAAATCCAGATTGCCATGCTTAAAGCCCAGTCCCGTCCGGTCCACCTCTACATGGAGGCTAATCCCAACCCGAATTCACTCAAGTTTGTCGCCAACTTCATGTTGGTGGAGGATGGGGTAAGCTTCGACTATCCCAGTGCCGAAAGCGCCGAAAACAGCCAGTTGGCCAAGGAGCTTTTTAATTTTCAGGCGGTGGAAAGGGTGTTCGTTGCGGCGAACTTTGTCACAGTGACCAAGACCGAGGACGTAGAGTGGCCGGAAATCCAAAACATCATCCGCGACCACATCAAGCAATACCTGGAGTCTGGAAAGACGGCCGTGCAGGCCAGTTTCGACAAGGATCCGCTTTTCGACGAAAACGACTCCGAGATCGTCAAGAAAATCAAAGGAGTGCTCGACGAGTACATCCGCCCCGCGGTAGAGCAGGATGGTGGAGCGATTGTTTTTCACTCTTTTCACGATGGAGTGGTCAAGGTATTGCTGCAGGGCTCCTGCTCTGGCTGTCCTTCGAGCACCGTCACACTCAAGGCTGGAATCCAAAATCTCCTCACCCGGATGTTTCCCGAGGTGAACGAAGTGCAGGCCGAAGGCGTCTAACAGCAACAGATTCATGGCAAAAAGGGACTGGTCCTGGGCTTTATTGGGAATTTTGGCTCTGGTGCTCCGCTATTTTGCCGTCAGACATCCAGAAGCGACCGATGAGGTCTACTCGCGGCTGTTTTTTCCGGGAATCCGAAATGTGATCGATCTGACGCTGGGAAACCTCCCTTTTCCCAGCGTTTACCTTTTTGTGGCCAGCGTCCTGCTGGTTTTGCTGCTTTTTGCCCTCCGCTTCAAAAATCGGAGTGGCTGGAAATCCAAGACGTTCTATACCTTCAAGGCCTTGGCGAACGGCTTGGGTGCTTTGGTGTTTTTCTTCCTGGTGCTCTGGGGATTCAACTACCAGCGCACGCCGATCTTCCAGCAGCTTGCCCTCAAGCCCAAGTCCCTCAATCTCGAACAGCTCAAGTCCGAGGTGGAAATCACGCGGAGGCTGGCAGTCCAGTATCGCAGCCGGATCACCCTGGACAGCTCGGCCATCCATTCGATCATGGACTATCCCGATCTGGAGCGTATGGTGAGGCAAAACATGCATGACAACCTGGATATCCTGGGACTGAACTTTACCGGAAGGCCGAGGACCAAGCAGTTTCCTCCGTCGGGTTTTATGAGGAGGATGGGCATACTCGGGATTTATTTTCCCTTCACCGGAGAGAGCTACATCGACCCTTCCCTGCACCCGCTTGAGCAGCCTTTCACCGTCGCCCACGAGATGGCACACAGCTACGGGGTGACCAACGAGGGCGAGGCCAACTTCATCGCCTGGGTGATCTGTACCAATTCGGAAGACCCACTCCTGCGCTACTCCGGCCACCTGCGGCTCCTGCAGTACCAGATGCGGGACTACTACCGCATGGCGCCGGACGAATACAAAGACTGGGTAAAAAACCTCTCCGTCGGCATCAAAAACGACCTCAATTCCATCCGGGAGGTCAGTGATGCGATCAAGCCCTTTTCCCTGGAGCTCAGCCGCAAGTCCAACGATATTTTCCTGAAAAGCCAAGGCGTGAAAGCCGGAGTCAACTCCTACCAGCAGCTGCCGATGTTGGCTTATGCCTGGAGGCAAAGGATGAATTTTTTTAATTAAACAAGCTGGAAGACGGGAGACCGAAGCCCGAAAAGTTCGTCAATTCCAAGTTTTGGGCTAACTCCCCTCATTTCTGTAAGGGGAATACTTTAGCAGGAAAACCGCTACGCTTAGAAGTCATGCCTTCCGTCTGTTCCCGATCCAAACGCCCAAGATCACTCCTGCGATGCCGATGTAGTGCCCGATGAGCAGCACCTCTCCATCCAGCACCCCCCACATGATCGCTACGATGGGAATGGTGTAGGTGACCAAACTTGCGAAAAAAGGACTGGCGCTTTTCACCATGATATTGAACAAAATCAAGGCGATAGCCGTGCCCACCATGCCCAGCACGGTGATGTAGCCCAAAGCCTGCCAAGCGCCGGGGTGGGTGACAAGCTTGTAGGAAAACTGCGTGCCGGCAAAGAGGTAAATCAGTGCCAAAGGCAGGATCATCAGGAGTGAAATCGAGGAAATCTCGATGGACTTCAGCTTGGTAAACCGGGTTTTGATCACGTGCAGGTTAAAACTGTAGCAGATGCACGCGGCGATGACAAACAGCGCGTAGGCATTGATCCCCGCGAACGATGCCCAACCTCCTCCTTCTTTGTAGGCGACCAAAATGACCACGCCTACGAAGGCGATGACCAGCCCGAGCGCATTTCTCCGGGTGATCTGCGTGTCAAAAAACAGGGCTCCGACCAAGACCACAAACAGGGGGGTGAGTGCATTCAGCACCCCGGTGAGCGAGCTGCTGATTTGTGTTTGCGCCAGAGGAAAAAGAAACGCCGGAAAAAAGCTGCCGAGCAAGCCGGCCAGGATCAGGTTTTTTACCTGGGTTTTGCTCAGGTTTTTGATTTTTGGGATGGAGAGGGGCAAAAGCAAGGTCGCGGCGGCCACCATGCGGTAGGCTCCGACCTCGCCCGGACTGAAGACCTCCAGCCCACGTTTGATCAGGATAAATGAGGTGCCCCAAATCAGGGTGAGCACGATGAGCAAAGCCCAGTTTTTCAGGCTGTTTTCCGGAGTGGGGGTACTCATTTAGTCGGGAAAAAGATTGGCGTCAGCAAAGGAACTAATTCGGCTGTAAAAAAGATCAAAAAAAAGACCTCAGCGATGAAAATTCTGAGGTCTTCCGTTTGCCAAAGAAAGCGTGCTTTAGCATTGAAACTCATAGTCGGCGTACACTTCTGCCACTTGATCCAGGATCGCAGAGACCTGTTCGTAGGTGTCGGCGGTGACCATCTCCGTGCGGAAAGGCTTGAAGTTTGGCATACCGCGGAAATAGTTGGTGTAGTGGCGGCGCATCTCCAGGATGCCCTGCTTTTCACCTTTCCACTCGATGGAGAAGTCCAGGTGTTTTTTGGTCACTGCCAGCCGCTCGGCCAGATCCGGCCCAGCCAGCTTTTCGCCTGTGGCGAAGTAATGCTTGATTTCGTTGAAAATCCAAGGGTAGCCGATGGACGCACGGCCGATCATCATGCCGTCCACATTGTATTTGGAGCGGTACTCGGCGGCCTTCTCCGGGGTGTCGATGTCGCCATTTCCGAAGACTGGGATGTGCAGTCTGGGATTGTCTTTGACCAGATTGAGGTAGCTCCAGTCTGCCTCGCCCTTGTACATCTGCTGGCGGGTACGAGCATGGATGGAGATGGCATGGATGCCTACATCCTGTAGGCGCTCGGCTACTTCCACGATTCGGATGGTCTTGTGATCCCAGCCCAATCGGGTTTTGACCGTGACGGGGATATTCACCCGCTTCACGATCTCGGCAGTCATGGAGACCATCTTGTCAATGTCCAGGAGAATGCCCGCACCGGCACCTTTGCAGGCTACTTTGTGCACCGGGCAGCCATAGTTGATGTCTAGGATATCCGGCCCGGCGGCTTCGGCGATGGCTGCGGCCTCGCGCATGGATTCGATTTCGTTGCCGAAAATCTGGATCCCGACTGGGCGCTCGTAGTCATAGACATCCAGCTTCTGCACGCTTTTGGCGGCATCGCGGATGAGGCCTTCTGAGCTGATAAACTCGGTGTACATGAGGTCTGCCCCGTTTTGTTTGCAGACTGCGCGAAAGGGTGGATCGCTTACATCTTCCATCGGGGCGAGCAACAGGGGAAAGTCCCCCAGCTCCAACTTTCCAATCTTAACCACTTCTCAATTCTAATTTTGGCGTAAATTTACCCCAAATTATGGAGATATACGAAACCCGAACCGAAATAGGGAGCCGAAAGAATTGGCTCTTGTCCTTGATAGTCATCGTTTTAGTCACTTTTGGCGTTCTGATTCTTCTCCAGGGTTTTGCTCTCGCACTGATTCCTAGCCTCTATAATATCAGCATCGAAGATCTTTTGAGCCTCATGACGGGCAATTATGACGTGCCCAACGGACGGATGGCGATGCTTTTTGTGCAGGGAATCGGGTCCGGCATCGGCTTTTGGGTCGCGGCTTGGGTGATCACCCGGTTTATAGACAAGGCCGAGCTCCACTGGGACGTGCAGCGCTCCCGATTCAACCCTCAAAGTTTTGGGGTCGCGCTGGCGATTACGCTGGGGGCGATGTTTTTCAACGGACTCCTGGTCTATTGGAACGCGCAGTTGGACCTGCCTGAATCCATGGCCGGTCTGGAAAGCTGGATGAAGGAGATGGAGACCCAGCTGATGGACTTGACGAAGTTTCTGACGGACTTTCAGACCATCCCGGAGCTGCTCACCGGAATCCTGGTAATCGGCGTATTTGCCGGTATCGGGGAGGAGATGTTTTTCCGCGGCGTGCTCCAGCCTAAGATGAAAAGCTACACCAACTCCGCCCATTGGGGGATTTGGCTCACCGCGATCATCTTTTCCGCCATCCACGTGCAGTTTTATGGCTTTGTGCCCAGGGTTTTTCTCGGGGCGCTTTTTGGCTACCTCTATCACTATTCGGGCAGCTTGCTTTACCCGATTCTGGCCCACGTCTTTAACAATGCCCTGACCGTACTGGTCATCTACATGGCCAACCAAGGCATGGTGGACTTTGATTTGGAGTCCACCGATACCGTATCCTACCCGGCGGCGATTACGGGTCTGTTGGTTCTTATGGTTGGATTTTTTTATTTTAAGAAAATCAATCAACCCAAAGATGCAGAATTGGATCAAGGTATATGAGAACCAAAACCAGATACGCGCGGAGATCGTGAAGGCCGTCTTGGAGGAAAACAACATCCCCGCGGTGGTGATGAGCAAAAAGGAAACCGTCTATCATGTGTTTGGTACATACGAGGTGCTGGTAGTCCAGAGCGACTCGCTGGCTGCATTGCAATTGATTCAAAATGAAATCACGTTTCAACATTAATAACTACAGCAACCTAGGCCAGCGTGCGATCACTGCGGCTGTGGGTGCTGTCATCGTAGTCTCTGCCGCCGTCTATTCCGACTGGACCTATTTTGTGGTTTTTGCCGCGATTCTGGGCTTTGCGCAGATGGAGTTTTACAAGCTGACGGGCCTGGACGGCATGCTTCCGCTCAGGAGCTTCGGGACTTTTCTCGGGGTCATGATCTTCACGCTGACTTTCATGATCGAGAAGGAGCGCCTGCCCAATGAATACCTCTACTTGATCTTTCCGATCGTCTCCCTGACGTTTTTCATCAAGCTCTACAAGAAGACCGACAAGAAGCCCTTCACGGGCGTCGCCTATACCTATTTGGGGATTTTCTACGTCGCACTGCCTTTTTCCCTGCTTAACTTGGCCGTGTTCTCTGTGGACAAGATCTACCACTACGAAATATTGATCGGCTGCCTCCTGATACTCTGGGCGAGTGACACGGGCGCTTATTTCGCAGGGACGAAGTTTGGCAAGACCAAGCTTTTTGAGCGGGTGTCTCCCAAAAAGTCCTGGGAGGGATTCCTCGGCGGAGCGTTTGCGGCCATTGCCGTGGCTTTCATCCTGTCCCAATATTTCCATGTGATCGAGGACTGGAAGTGGCTGGTGATTGCCGGGATCATCATCATCGCGGGTACCTACGGCGACCTGATCGAGTCGCTTTTCAAGCGCTCCATCGAGATCAAGGACTCGGGCAACCATCTGCCTGGACATGGGGGATTTATGGATCGTTTTGACGGATTGTTACTTTCGGCCCCCTTTATCACCGCTTTTTTGAAAATCTTTTAATACAAGCACGGGCGGTCTGAAAATCTAAGTAAGTTTGTGCAGCATTTCACAAACCAATTTAAGAACCCAAATATGGCTTACATTGAACCGGCTCCGATCAAGGATAAAGAGAATCCTTTGGAGTCAATGATGGAAAGATTCAACATCGCTGCCGAGAAACTCGGACTCTCCGATGAAGTTTACAACGTGTTGAAGAATCCCGCCAAACAAGTAATCGTCTCCCTGCCGATCACGATGGACAACGGTACCATCCAGGTTTTCGAAGGGATACGGGTCATCCATTCCAACATTCTGGGCCCGGCAAAGGGAGGTATCCGCTTTGCGCCCGACGTACACTTGGATGAAGTTCGTGCCTTGGCTGCCTGGATGACCTGGAAATGTGCCGTGGTGGACATCCCCTACGGAGGTGGAAAGGGCGGCGTGCGCTGCAATCCCCGAGAAATGTCCAAGGGTGAAATCGAACGTCTGGTAAGAGCCTACACCATGGCCATGATCGACGTCTTTGGCCCCGACAAAGATATCCCCGCTCCCGATATGGGCACTGGCCCCCGCGAGATGGCCTGGCTGATGGACGAATACTCCAAAGCCCACGGGATGACCGTCCCCGCCGTCGTCACAGGCAAGCCACTGGTACTGGGTGGCTCGCTGGGCCGAACCGAGGCCACTGGCCGTGGTGTCATGGTGTCTGCTTTGGCAGCAATGCAAAAACTGAAAATCAATCCATTCTCTGCTACCTGCGCCGTGCAGGGCTTTGGCAACGTGGGTGGATGGGCTGCCCAGCTGTTGGAAGAAAGAGGCCTGAAAATCGTGGCCATCTCCGACCATACAGGAGCCTTCTACAACGCCTCCGGCATCAACATACAGGAAGCGATCAAGCACAAGGACAGCAACAACGGCACCTTGGAAGGCTTCAAAGGCGGCGACAAAATGGACAATCCAGGCGACCTGATGACCCTCGAGGTGGATGTGCTGGTGCCGGCTGCCATGGAGGATGTGATCACGATTGCCAACGTGGACAAGATCAAGGCCAAGCTGATCGTGGAGGGAGCCAATGGCCCGACGTCCGCAAAAGCCGACGCCATCATCAACGAAAAAGGCATCATGGCCGTGCCGGATATCCTCGCGAATGCGGGCGGCGTGACCGTTTCCTATTTCGAGTGGGTGCAAAACCGCCTGGGCTACAAGTGGACAGCCGACCGGGTAAACCGTCGCTCAGACCGTATCATGAAGGATGCCTTTGACAATGTGTACCAGGCTTCCGTCAAATACAATGTGCCAATGAGAATCGCCGCCTACATCGTGGCGATCGACAAAGTGGCCAAGACCTACAGCTTCCGTGGAGGCTTCTAAGGCTGGATTAAGCTAAAAGTTTTACATTTGGGGCGCGGGACATCGATCTCGCGCCTTTTGAATTTTACCGACATGATGACAATTCATAAAGAAGGAAGGGCCCTGTTGTTTTGGATGATGATCATCCTCGTGGCGCTCAACTACCTGCTATACTACTACCTCCCCGAGCAAAGACTGCTGATCAATCTCTCGCTGATCGCCAGTGTGGTGCTTTACCTGATCGTCTTGCAGTTTTTCAGAAATCCCATTTTTCCCCTTCCCAATGAAGAGGGGGTGGTCTATGCGCCAGCCGATGGCAAAGTAGTGGTCATCGAGGAGGCTTTTGAGGACGAGTATCTCAAGGAAAAGCGCAAGCAGGTTTCCATCTTCATGTCTCCGATCAACGTGCACGTGAACCGCTCCCCGGTGAAGGGCGAGGTAGAGTACTTCCAATACCATCCCGGCAAATACCTCGTCGCTTGGCACCCCAAGTCCAGTACGGAAAACGAGCGTACCTCCATGGTGATCCGCGACACCAAAGGCACCAAGATCATGGTCAGACAGATCGCCGGAGCCCTGGCCCGCAGGATCAAGTGGTATGTAAAGGCCGGTTCCAAACTCGATCAGGGAGGGGAATTCGGTTTTATCAAATTCGGCTCCAGAGTCGATATGTTTTTGCCTCTCGATGCGGAGATCCTCTGTACCATGGATCAGGTGACCAAGGGAGCTCGAACACCGATTGCTCGATTGAAGTCCTGATCAAGTAGCGGTTAGTAACCGAACAAAAAAGCCAGGTGGATCAACGATTCATCTGGCTTTTCTGCTTTTGAAGAGCAGTTAGTCTTTCCCTTCTTTTTTTGCATCCCGCAGCGACTTGAGATAGAGCCCTTCGACCCGCTCCCTGGCCCAGGGGGTTTTTCTCAGAAAAGTCAGGCTGGACTTGATCGAGGGGTTGTGGGTGAAGCAGCGGATGGGGATGCGCTCGCCCAATTCCGCCCATCCGTAGGTGTCCACAAGGTGGTTTAAAATGGTGTCCAGCCGGATGCCGTGAAGGGGATTGTTGGGTTGGGATTCCAAGAGATGGTCGAATTGTGGATGATAAAAGTAAAGTATCTAGACTCAAGTATCAAGACACAAGAGCTTGAGCCTAGAGCCATGAACCAAGAGACGAATTCTGCTTACTGAGACTGAACACTGCCTACTGAACAGGCTGGATGAGATCCCAGAGGTTTCCATAGAGATCTTTGAAGACGGACACGATGCCGTAGGATTCCTCGGAAGGCTCCCGCATGAATTCCACGCCTTTTGCCCGATAGTTTTTATAATCCCTGTAGAAGTCGTCTGTGTAGAGAAAAAGAAAGACGCGTCCTCCCGCTTGCAGGCCGATCTGCTTTTCTTGGGCTTCGCTGGCCGCCTTTGCCAAGAGCAGGTGGCAGCTGGAGCCGGGAGGCGATACCCGCACCCAGCGCTTGGTTTCGCTCATTTTGGTGTCTTCGAGGAGCTCAAAGCCCAGAGTCTGCGTGTAGTATCCTATAGCCTCGTCATAGTCTTTGACCAAAAGGGTAAGTTGTCCAAGCTGTTGTTTCATAAATAAACTAATAAGAGTATTGTCAATTGTTCTGGACGGTTTAGTTTTAGGGCTAAACCTTTTACGATGTCCAAAATTAACCCTCTCTTTATCTTTTTTGCGCTGACGCTGGCCTTTTCCTGCAAACAGTCAGAAACAACGACTTCCCCTTCCTGGAGTCTGGAGCCATCAGGCGAGCGGATCGTTCTTCCCATTGACGTGCAGACTTCCAATGTCAGCGTCGGACTGCAATATGTTGAGGCAGACAGACCTTTGCTTTTTAACGTCAACCCAAACGCCAATTCACTTCAGATTTTTGACCTGAAGGACCAAAAGCTTGAAAAGGAGATCCGATTTGAGCCCGAAGGAGATCAAGGGGTGAAGCTGGGGTATTTCCACGTGCAAAGCCTGGATAGCATTTTTGTTTTTCCGGAGATGAGTCCCTTTGTCATTCTGAGCGATACTTCGGCGACGATCAAAAAGCGGCTTCGGATCGAGCTTCCGCAAGGCTATCCCATGATCTTTCCCCACAACAGCTACTATGTGTCGAGCCCAGCAGTCGTCGGAAATGAGCTGTTCGTCAAAGTCCGGGCCGATGGCAGGGTCACTGATTTCACCCAGGAAAAGCTGGATACGATCGCTCTGCTCGTCGCGGTCGATTTGGAGACCGGGGCAAGTAGGTTGTTGCCGTATGGCTTTCCGAAGGACTACCTCTCTGAAGGTCTGAAGCAGCTGGAGTACAGCCTGGTCTACCGGCAAGGTAGCGTAGTGGCTTCCTTTATGGGGGACCATAGGGTTTTCACCACTTCGCCTGGCTCGCCAGATTGGGAGACAAAGGACGCGGCGAGCGGCTTCTTGGATGCGTCTATGCCGACCATTGCTAAGGATGTGGACGGCCGGGGCTTCAACCAGTACTTCTTTGCCAAGTCCCGCTATGAGTCGTTGGTTTACGACCCTTTCCGAAAGGTGTACTATCGTTTTGCCTTCCCCACGGTGGAGGTGGAGTCCGATGAGCAGCTGATGGCGCTGCGTTCAGCGCCCGATGCTTTCGTGGTGATGGTGCTGGATGAGGAGCTGCGCGTGCTGACGGAGCGGAGGTTTGACGGAAGTACTTACCTTCCCAGCAATTTCTTTGTAGGGGAAAAGGGGCTCCACCTCTCCATCAACCACCCCGACAATCCGGGGAACATGGAGGACAGCCTAGCCTTTGAGCTGATTAAGTTGGAGGGCAATTGATCGGAGGTCTCCCTTATACTGCGGTTTTCAGCTGTTAGTGGCTGATAGAAACAACCAGTTGGTATCTCCAGACTCCACCAGGCGTTCCGATTCGATTTGGAATCCGGTTTTTTTCAAGAAGATATGATAGGGGTGTGAGAAGCTGGACTCGCTTCCGTAGAGTATGGAATGCTGCGCTATCCTGGGGTCAAAACCTGCGGTGATCGGTTCGTAGAGCAAAAGGGCGCAGTTTTTCTCGGCGCCGATGTCTTCCAGGAGTGAAAGCAGTTCTCTTTCGGTCAGGTACTCCAACACTCCGCCAAAAGTCAGGAAGATTTTGCCGGATCCCTTGACGCTTGCGATCACGGAAGTAAGATCACCGGCGATAAATTCCAGCTTTGGGTTTGATGCATACACCGACTGGTTGGTTTCTATTTGGGCTTTGTTGATGTCTATCCCCACAAAGCGCCCAATGTCCTTTCCAAACTTGGTGGAAAGGTCGTCCAGAACGACCCCTTCCCCGCAGCCCAACTCGATCAGGGCGTCGTAGCCATTTCGCTGCATGAGGCTGGAAAGGGACTGGTAGATGTCCTCCCTGAGTAGGGCGTACATGCTCCTGACCCTACTGGCGGTCAGCTGGTAGTAGCCTTGGGTCGCATTTGAGGCCCAGACCTTCCTGTGGAGTTCTGCGAGTTTCTCGACCTCGTTGCGCTCTTTTAGCTGCATGACGATAGCGGCGAGTGCGGCGCGCTCTCTGCTGTTCTCGGGGGGCTTTCCTGCCAGTAGCGCCTCTTTGGTGGCTGGGCTGGACAGGAGCGCCAGTCTTCCCACCAGTTTCTTAAGCTGCCGTTTGAGCGGATGGCTGGGAATCACGATCGGAAAGTTCCACTCATTCGTAGTTTT
Source organism: Algoriphagus oliviformis (assembly GCF_017254915.1). Classification (GTDB taxonomy): domain Bacteria; phylum Bacteroidota; class Bacteroidia; order Cytophagales; family Cyclobacteriaceae; genus Algoriphagus; species Algoriphagus oliviformis. The sequence goes on from NZ_JAFKCT010000001.1 coordinate 1,114,275, forward strand.
GGGCTGCATTGGAGTAGTCTGTTTACAGGTAAGGGCATTGCCAAACTGGTTCTTCTTTCTCAAACCTATCGATTCTAGGCAAGCTGCCAAGCGGGGAAAACGGAATTTTCCCGCGGACTGCTGCTTTCTCCATGAATGAAAGTCCGATTTATATCCTCAGTACTTGCCGCTCGTCAAAAATAAGCTCTGGCGTAGCGTAGCAAAATTGGCAAAAAAAGGCTGTTATATTAATGATGTATTAAAAATGGTTTACGAATATCAAAAAACGTATTTCATAATTGTTTTTTCGGTTTTTTTGCCCGTACTTTTTGGTTCAAAATGAGCCGAGTCGACCCGTGGACATTTTGCAAGAGTATTTAATCCTAAAAAAGCGGGTCATGAAAGGTGTTTTTAAATACAACAATTTTATATTTTCAGGTACTGAGGGATTTGGGCTTCGATTAGTGAGAGGCAAGTTGGGGCTCGGGATGACCTGAAGTCTTTCTTCTAGGCTGAAATAGATCCTAGTCCAAAACCCAAATAATCACTTTCCCCCCAAGCGAGCCAAGCTTTTGAAGTTTGGCGTGATAATGCAAAAGACAAGCTTTTGGGATTTGGGAATCTTCCGGCGGCTGAGTAGCCGCCCGCAGTTTTTTAGGAAATGACCTATTGATATCAAAAATTTTAACAAGAGACCCAGCTGAGAGTCTAAATCTCGGATTTTTCAGAAGTTTATTCTTAAGAAATCTATTAAACAGAAGTGGAAATGAATGCCTATCCGACCTATAATTCCATCATCGATTTGGTCAAGCTTGCCTGGGAGAAACATCCCGATGAGGTGGCGATTGACGACGGGGTCGAAAAAGTCACTTATCGTGAGTTGAAAGAAAGGGTGACTGCCCTGAGTGCGGTGATTTTGTCCGTGGCGCCTGAGGAGGAGATCGTCGCGTTGACGACGAGCCGGGGAATACAGCTCATCGTCAATATTCTCGCGATCCTCCATGCAGGCAAAACCTACCTGCCTATCGATGCAAACTTCCCCGAGGCGAGGATCAAGCAGATTGTGGACGATTGCGGCGTCAAGTTCTATCTGAAAAGCAACGAAAACGACCGCTTGGATCTCCAGCAGATCGAGCTGAACCGTTCGCTAGGGACCAAGGGAGCCGAACCGAGCCGCTATTCGCGGCTGGCGTACATTCTCTACACCTCCGGATCTACCGGTAAGCCCAAGGGAGTCTGTGTCCCCCATGTGAGTGTGGTGAACCTGATCCAGTGGCAAGTCGAAAACTCGGTGTCTGGTCCAGGGCTGAAAACCCTACAGTTTACCAGGCTTACCTTTGATATATCCGTCCAGGAGATTTTCAGTACCCTATGCTCAGGAGGTACCCTGCAGGTGGTAGATGCCGAGGTGATCCGGGACAACCGTGCATTGATCCAGGCGATGAACGAGCAGCAGGTGCAGCGGCTTTTCCTTCCCTTTGTGGCGCTCCAAGGCATCGCCAATGAAGCGGAGAGTTCGGGAGTATATCCCTTGCATCTGAGGGAGGTCATGACCTGCGGAGAGCAGCTGAAGTCCACCAAGGCGGTCAGGGCGCTGTTTAAGAAAATGGATGCCACCACGCTGTACAACCAGTACGGTCCCACCGAATGTACCTGTATCGTCACCCAGCTGGAACTCGATAAAGATCCGGCCGTATGGGATGACCTGCCGACCATCGGAAAGGCGATATCCGACGTGGAAAGCCTCATCCTGGACGAAAACCTGAATGCAGTCACTGAGCCCAATGTGTCCGGTGAAATCTACTTCTCTGGAATTTGCCTCGCAGATGGCTATCTGAACAAGCCCGAACTGACGGCGAAATCCTTTTTCCCACTCAGCCTGAAAGACGGGACGAGCAAGATGGTGTACAAGACGGGAGACCTGGGCTACTACACTGAGACGGGGGAGATCTTTTTCCTCGGTCGGATAGACGACCAAGTCAAGATCAGCGGATTCCGCATCGAGACCGGAGAAATCGAAGCCGTAGCGACCGAATTGCCGGGGGTGGAGCAGGCCGCGATCATCGTGGGGGAATACACGGATGGACAAAAGTACCTGTCGCTTTTCTATGTGAGCCCTGGTGCGGCGGTCAAGGAAGCGGAAATGCTCGCATTTCTGAAGTCCAGATTCCCTGCCTACATGATCCCCGCAAAATGCTTCAGAAAGGACAGCTTTTCCAAGACGTCCAACGGCAAGATAGATCGAAAAGCCCTCTCCGAAAATGTAGTTTCGGAAAACCCCTTCAAGGAGGCCTATGTGAAGCCACGAAACGAAACCGAAAAGAAACTCGCCAAAATCTGGGAGACGATCCTCAACCTGGACCAAGTCGGGAGGGAAGACCATTTCTTCGAATTGGGCGGTACCTCATTTTTGGCCCAGCGGATGGCCATTGAAATCAACGCTGCCTTTGGAAAAGACTTCACCGTGACCAAAATCTACCAGTATCCCAAGCTAAGGGCCCAAGCGGCCTTCGTGGCCGAGGCCGAAAAAGGGCTGAAAGACCGTGTGGCGAAGCGGAGAGGAAAGGATGCCGGCAACCGTGACGTGGCGATCATCTCCACTGCCAGCAGATTCCCGGGAGCGAGAAACAGTGAGGAGTTTTGGAATATGGTCAAAAACGGGGAGGAGACGATCCGGTTTTTTGACATCGAGGAGCTCGATCCCAGTGAGCAGGTAAAGGCCCGTGAGGACAAAAACTATGTGGCAGCTCGGGGGATCATCGACGATGTCAAGGACTTTGACTACGATTTTTTTGGATTCAACCCCAAGCTTGCCTCGGTGATGGATCCCCAGCAGCGCCTTTTCTTGGAGGTCGCCTATGAGGCCTTGGATTCGGTAGGCTACATCGCCAATGCACCGGACTATGAGGTAGGCGTCTTCGCTGGCTGCAGCAACAATTATTACTTTAGCCGCAATCTGGTCTTTGACCAGGATCTGATGGAGTCTATGGGCAACATCCAGATCAATTCTGTCAACGAAAAAGACTATTTGGCCACCCGTGTCGCATTTTTGTTTGACTTGAAAGGCCCTGCGGTCAGCGTCAATACCGCTTGCTCCACTGCGCTGGTCGCGGTGGCCAATGCCGTGAAAAGCATCAGAAGCGGGGAGTGTACTGCCGCAATCGCGGGAGCCAGCTCCGTGGCCTATCCAGTCAATAGCGGCCATCACTACGAAGAAGGCTCTATCATGACGCGAGACGGCCATTGCAAGCCATTCGATGCGGATGCGACGGGGACGATGTTCAGTGATGGGGCCGGTGTCGTGCTCCTGAAGGACTACGAGCAGGCCGTCAAGGACGGTGATCCCATTTTGGCGGTGATCAAGGGGGTAGGCATCAACAATGACGGGGCAAACAAGAGCAGTTTTTCCGCACCAAGTGTAGAGGGGCAAGCCGGAGCCATCCGCAGTGCCTTGCTAGACGGAGAGGTGGATCCGTCGGAAATAGGCTATGTGGAGGCACATGGCACGGCGACGCCGATAGGAGACCCCATTGAGATCGAAGGTTTGAAATTGGCCTTTGGACCGGAGGTGGGAAAGCAATATTGCTCCCTGGGCTCCGTGAAGGGAAATGTGGGGCACCTGAACTCTGCTGCCGGCATCGCCGGACTGATCAAGGCGGTGTATGCACTCAAGGAAAAAACGCTGCCGGTCTCCGTCGGCTACTCCAAGCCCAACCCCGCGATCAACTTCGAGTCTTCCCCGTTTTTTGTCCAGACTAGTACAGGCGAATGGAAGACCGAGAAAGCCAGAAAGGCAGGCGTCAGTTCCTTTGGGATTGGCGGGACCAACTGCCATGTCGTGTTGGAGGAATACATCGCTGACTCAGAGGCGGTGACGGAAACTTCCCCGCTGGAGCAGACGGTCTATTTTTCAGCCAACAGCGAAAAAAGCCTCGTGGAGTATGCCAAGCGACTCAGGCAGTTTGTGCTGGAGACTCCGGCAATCAACCTGGCCCAGTTTGGCTACAACCTAAATAAGAAAAACGCCAAGTATAAATTAGGGGCATCTGTCTCGTTTACCACCAAGCAGGAGCTGCTTGCAGGTCTGGAGACCATCTCGGCAGGTGGCCAAACCCCGGTGGCGCGCAAGCGAGACTTCCGTTTTCCCGTGTTCCTCTTTCCCGGACAGGGGGCGCAGTATGTGGGCATGGGTCGGGAGCTTTACGAAACGGAGCCGGTCTTTCGGGCTACACTGGACGAGTGTGGCGCGCTTTTCCAAAAATATACCGGCACCTCCATACAGGAGCTGCTGTATCCGGAAGAGACCAGCCAGGCGGAAGAAAGCCGGTTGGACAACACCCGCTATACCCAGCCGGCGATTTTTGCCATTTCCTATTCCCTGGCCAAGCTTTGGGAAAGCAAAGGCATCAAGCCCTCCGCACTGGCTGGGCATAGCATTGGCGAGTTTGTCGCTGCCTGCATTTCTGGCGTGATGAGCTTGGAGGATGCGGTGAGGGTCGTGGCCAAACGCGGAGAGCTCATTAGCGAGCTAGATCCCGGCACGATGCTTTCGATCCGTTCTTCTGCTGAAAAGATCCAAGCGCTGCTTCCTGCCGGACTGGCGTTGGCCGCAGACAATGCGCCTAATCTATGCGTAGCATCCGGTCCTACAGCACTGATCGAAGCCTTCTCAGAGACCTTGGAGGCGCAGGGCATTCCATCCAAAGTACTTCGCACGAGTCATGCATTCCACTCAGAGATGATGGAGCCGGCATTGGAGCCGTTCCAACAGCTTCTGGAAAGTGTGAAACTGGGCAATCCGAAAATCCCGATCATGTCCACTGTGACGGGAGATTGGATGAAAGATGCCGAGGCGACTTCCACAGAGTACTGGACGCAGCACATGCGCCTTCCGGTGCGATACAATGTCGCCGTGAAAAACCTGCTTCAAGAGTTGCCCGAAGCGGCATTTGTGGAGGTAGGGCCAGGCAATGGTCTTGGTACACTGCTGATGCAGCACTCCGATGCCAAGGATTTTGCGGTCGTAAACAGCCTTAGCAGGGTGACAGAGCTTTCAGAACCTCGACATTTCGAAGAGCAGCTTCATTCCTTGGTAGGCAAGGGCCTGATAATCGACTGGGATGAGGTCTATCCTGCCGAAGCCCAGGTGAAAATGCTGCTGCCAGCCTATGCATTTGATAAGAAAAGATGCTGGCTGGATGTGAAGATCTCCAGTCCCAGGAAAGAGGACGCTGAGAGATCCGAGGAAAGCGCTGCGATATCCCTGCCGCTGGCCGACGGTATTTCGCCCGCAGCCGCGATAGAGCAGGAGTTGGCAAAAAGCATCGTGACGATTTTGGAAGAAGCCTGCGGGGAAAAGGTGGCGGAGGATGCATTCGAACTGACCTACTTTGAGATCGGCTTGGACTCCCTTAGCTTGACGCAGGTCGCGTCTTCCCTCAAAAAGGAATTCAAAGTGGACGTTTCCTTCCGCCAGCTCTATCGGGAGTTGAACAGTCCACAAAAACTCCTCGAATACCTCCTCGCCAACTCCGACCATATCAAGGCTAAACAAGCCTTGGCTGCCAAGGCCGCCAGATCTGAAGCAGCTATGCCGAAAAAAGATGTCTCGACCGTCGCTGCCCCGGTAGACTATGGGATCGATGATGAAGAACGCAGCGCGCTCGCCAAGCCCTTTGGGGCGATGGCCAGGATAGAAACCCAGTCTGTGGAGTTGTCGGAAAAGGCCCAGCGCTTTGTCGGAAAATTGATCCGAAGCTACAATGCCAAAACCGCCCGCAGCAAGGAGCATGTCCAGGAAAATCGGAAGCACACGGCGGACCCAAGGGTCGTCAGCGGCTTCAAGCCGTTTACCAAAGAGCTGACCTACCCCATCGTGACTGATTTTTCCAAAGGGTCCCAGCTGACCGATTTGGACGGGAATACCTACTTGGACTGGCTGAGCGGTTTCGGGTGCAATATGTTTGGCTATCAGCCCGAGTTTATCAATCGCGCGATCCTGGAGCAGGTCAACAAAGGCATGGAGATCGGCCCCCAAACAGCGCTGGCAGGGATGGTGTCCGAAAAGATCTGCCGTCTCACTGGCAATGATCGCGTCGGGCTGTGCAATACCGGTTCGGAAGCGGTCTTGGGAGCGATGCGTATCGCCCGGGCCATTTCGCACAAAAACCTGATCGTGATGTTTGCCAACAGCTATCACGGAATCAATGACGAAGTCATCGTCCGCAGCACCAAATCCGGTGCAAGCCATCCGGCAGCTGCGGGGATTTTGAAAGAAAACGTGCAGCAGACGCTGGTTTTGGAATATGGGTCAGAGGAGAGCTTGCGCATCATTGCCGAGCGGGCAGATGAAATCGCCGGCGTCTTGGTCGAGCCTGTACAGAGCAGAAGGCCTGATTTTGTGCCGCTGGAATTCTTGCGCTCGCTGAGGGAGGTTACCCTTGAGAAAGGGATTTGCCTGATCTTCGACGAAGTGATTACCGGCTTTCGAAGCCATATCGGAGGATTTCAAGCCCTGCACTCCATCAAGGCTGACCTCACTACCTATGGCAAAGTCATCGGCGGAGGGTTTTCCGTGGGAGTGATTGCCGGCAAATCTGAATGGATGGACGCCCTTGATGGCGGTTTTTGGAGCTATGGAGACGATTCCATGCCCGAGGTCGGAGTGACCTATTTCGCGGGGACATTTGTGAGGCATCCCCTGATGCTCGCGGCGACCAATGCGGTCCTGGACTTTTTGATCGAGAAGGGGGATTCTTTCCAAAAGCGGCTTGACGGCCTGGCCATCAAGATGGTGAGAGGCTTGAATACGATATTTGAGCGCTACAAGGTCGGCTACTATGCCGTGAGCTTCAGTTCGCTGTGGAAGATTCAAGTCAAGGATGATTTTCCCTATTCCGAACTGCTGTTTACACTGCTTCGGGAAAGGGGGATTCACATTTGGGAAAATTTCCCCTGCTACGTCACAGACGCCCACACAGAGAGCGACGTGGATTTCACCTTGAAACAGGTGGAAGAGGCTATCATTCTCTTGGTGGAAAATGAAATAGCGGCGGGAGACCTTCAGGAGACGGAAGAGACCTTCATGAGTCTGGACAAGCCGCCTTTTGCAGGAGCGAAAATTTCCCTAGACAAGAATGGCCAGCCAATCTGGGTGACTGCTGAGGAATACGAGAAGTCCAAGCCCTCGATCTTCCAGTCAGGGGAATAGATGTCTGGCATCTAAACGGAAATAAGTGGATAAAATGAAGCAAGGCTGCCGGTGAGGCAGCCTTGCTTCATTTTAGGCGTTGGTCAACGTCCTGCGGATCGTGTCCAAATTGACACGGATTTCCTCGATGCTTTCCCATTCACGCCCTTCGGCTCCATGCTCGATGCCCACGTAGCCGTGGAAGTCATGCGCCAGGACGATCTTCATCATGCGCTCATAGTCCAGGGGATGCTCCTTGCCATGGTCGTCCCAGACGACTGGCTTGAGGCTGACGCCCTTTGCCTTGGGCATAAGCTCGTCTACGCCACGATAGGAGTCGTAGCTGCTGACCACGCCGTTTTCGGTATGGATGCGAAAGTTGCCAAAGTCAGGCAGCGTCCCCGCCCGGCGGTGCGCGGTCTCCTTGATCAGCTCGGCCAGCCACTTGCCGTTGGAGGAGTAGCCTCCGTGGTTTTCGATGATCACGTCGATGTCAAAGTCCTCGGCAAATTCGCAGATCCTTCGCAGCGTGGAGCTGCACACATCGATGGCTTCCTTGGCCAGCTTGGGATCGGTGCTGTAGGGGACGGCGGTATAGGCATTGACCCGAATGGCGTGGCAGCCGAGAAACTTCGCCGCTTCCACCCATTTTTTGTGGTTTTCGACGGTTTGCTGTCTATCCTCAGGCCTGGCGGCACCGAGCTGTCCTTCCCCATCGATCATGATCAGGACAGAAGTCACTCCTTCGCCATCGGCACGGGTCTTCATCTCCTGGAGGTAGGCTTTGTCTTGGGCCTTGTCTTTGAAAAACTGGTTGACATACTCCACCGCGTCGATTTTGTGTTTTTTGGCTTCGACGGCGAAGTCCAAATGGTCGAGTTTTTTTCCGAAAAGCATCTTGTTGAGTGACCATTCGGCCAGGGAGATCTTGAACAGTTCATCCTTTGGCCGGGCCAAGGAAAACTGGGGCAAGCCGAGGCCTATCGCCGCGGAGGCCAGGCTGGCTGTCTTGAGGAAATTTCTTCTGTTTGTCATGGGGAGGGAAAGAGGTTATGGGTTAAAAGTTACTGGTTGCTAGTTACCCGTTCAAAGGGCTTTGGTTTTCGGCTAGGTTTCTTCCGGCTAGAGATCAAACCTCCCAACCCTTTCGATAAGTCCGGGTCAGGAGCTGGTTGGCGGATTCGTCGTTGGTGATCTTGAGCAGATTTGCGTCAAAGTCCACCTTTTTGCCGGAGCGGAGCGCGATTGCTCCCAGATTGATCGTGTCGGTGATGCACTGCGCGCGAATGAAGCTGCCGGGAGTCTGCTCGCCTGCCAGCATGGCCTCCACCCAGGAGTCGGTCATGCGCTCCACTTCCCGGGAGTTGATCCGCTCGGTATCCCGACCTGTCATTGCCGTGCTTTCGGGTAGCAAGACCGGGTTTTCCCCCCGGAAGCCACCGAGTATCTTTCCTTTGGCCCCAACGATCATGAGCCCTTCTTCCGGCGTGTCTTTCCCATCCATCTCGAGCTCCTCGGGGGCAAAAGGCTTCATGCCTCCGTCGTACCAAAAGAGGTCAAAAGCGGGAAGTTTCTCCTGAGCCGGAAACTTCCACTTGATGGTGCAGCTGGCGGGAAAGGCGACGTCGTTTTTCACCCATTGATAGACTTGGTTCACTTCCTCGCGGGTCGTGGTGCCAAAGGCTCTGGCAGAGGTCGGACTCTTGCTGATCCCAAGCGTCTCAAACAGCGGAAACAGGCTGTAGTGTCCCATGTCCGCGACCGATCCCCCGCCGAACTCGTACCAGCCCCGGAAGACGTTGTGCGTGTAGTTTTTGTGATAGGGCATGTCCGGCACCGGGCCGAGCCAGAGCTCCCAGTTGAAATCGTTGGGGACGGGCATAGGCGGTTCGGGTCTTTTGGTCCACTGCTGCCAGACCGGGCGGTAGGACCAGTTGTGGATTTCCTTCAGCTCGCCGATGAGGCCCGCATCCATCCAAGCCTTGATCTGCCGGTATTCCGGTCGGTCCGACCAAGCCAGGAGATGCGTGATCGCCCCGCTGGATTGGGCTTTCTCGATGACTTTTCTGCCTTCCAAAAGCCGGTTGGAAATGGGCTTGTGGGTCACCACGTGCATCTTTTTGTCCATGGCAGCAAGTGCGATGGACGCGTGGGTATGGTCCGGGGTCATGATCTTGACCGCATCGATTCCTTTTTCTTTTGCAAAAAGCTCCCGAAAGTCCTCGTAGCTGGCGCAGCCCCGGTATTTGCCAGAGGGCTTGTTTTTCGCGTAGTATTGCTCCACATACGCTTGGCCTATCTCCCGTCCGCCGGGGATGCCGGGCTTGCCTTCCCACCAGCTCGGGTCGCCGAGTGTCTCGCGGATGTCGTCGCGGATGCCGTTGGGAGACCAGTCGATGTAGTCGGTGGAGGACTTGTTGACATCACAGACGGCCACGACGCGCACCTTGGGGTTTTTGAGCATTTCCCCCATCTCGCGGAGTCCCTGCGTCCCGCAGCCGATGTTGGCGACAGCCAGCTGGTCGGAGGGAGGAACATGTCCCGTGCCGGCAATGACGTGGGAGGGGACGATGGAGATGGAGGCGGCGATCGTGGCTGCAGAGGAGATGAATTCCCTGCGGTTGAGTTTCTCTGAGCGGGGCATATCGGAAGTTTCTGTCCAAATAGGAAGTTAGGCAGGATGGGGGAGTAAAACAATCTTTGTTAATTTAAGGGATTTGGATACACGCTACTTTGCCAGAAACAACCTTAGACTAGTGTTCGGAGCGGGAAAAGATGTCGAAAACGCTACATCGGTCTTGGGTCATCGCCTGCCCGACGTGTCGGGGTCTTCCTGCCCAATTGGCAACGAAAATTCGTTTAATGCCAGAAAAGCGTATATACAGACTATGGAATCCCTTTCCGATTCGACAAGAAAAGCGGAATTGCTGATTTTTCCTTTTGAGCCAACCTGATCTGAAAATGAAATATTTTACCCTGTTGTTGTGTCTGGCAGCCACTTTTTCCTGCCAGAGACAAGAAAAACTTTCCGACCGAATCACCTACCCCGAGCGGCCCAACATCGTCTGGATCGTCTGCGAGGACATGTCGCCCGAGCATCTGGAGAGCTACGGCGGGACAGGCGGTAAGACTCCCCATCTGAACGCCTTGGCAGCAGAGTCTCTTCAGTACAGCAATGCCTATTCCACCGCGGGAGTCTGTGCGCCCAGCCGCGCGGCCCTGATCACGGGGGCTTACCAGACCTCCATCGGCGCGATGCACATGCGAACCTTGGCGCCTTCGGCTGCTGCTGGAGATGCCTATCCGCCCGGATTCAAGGGCTACTCCACACTTTTGCCGGAGGGCATGCTGCCCTATCCGATCTACCTGCGTCAGGCGGGATACTACGTGACCAACAATTCCAAGGAAGACTACCAGTTTCGCAGCCCGGTAGGGATGTGGGACGAAAACAGTCCCCAAGCGCACTGGAGAAGCCGCAAAGATGCAACGCAGCCTTTTTTCTCCATCTTCAATTTCACGACGACACATGAGTCACAGGTTTGGGCGAGGGAGGGCAAAGACAGCCTGCGGGTGGATCCCAAGGATGTCAAAGTTCCGCCTCTTTACCCCGACGACTCGATCTCCCGTAGGACTTTGGCCCGCTTCATCACCAACGTGATGCGCATGGACGAGCAGGTGGGCGAGGTCATCGCGCAGCTCAAGGAGGACGGACTGTACGACAATACCATCATCTTCTTTTACTCCGATCATGGCGACGGGATGCCTTACTTCAAGCGGGAGCTCTATGACCGGGGGCTGAAAGTGCCGCTTTTGGTGAAAGCTCCGTTTTTGGAGGGAGGCACGCGGACAGATGAACTGGTCAGCTTTGTGGATTTCGGGCCGACACTGCTTTCGCTGGCGGGGGTGCAGATTCCTGAGAACATGCAGGGGCAAGCCTTCCTCGGAAAGCAAAAAGCCGAGCCAAGAAAATACATCTATGCCGCGCGGGATCGCATGGACTCCGAACACGACCGCGTTCGCGCGGTCTCGGATGGGCGCTACAAATACATCCGCAACTACATGCCCGAGAAACCCAACTATCAGAATATCCGCTATCGCCTCCAAAATCCTCTGATGGGACACCTGTTGGACTTGCACCAAAAGGGTGTTTTGGACGAAAACCAGGATCGCTGGTTTGCCCAATCCAAGCCGCAGGAAGAGCTCTACGATACCCAGAGCGACCCTTGGGAGTTTGTCAACCTGGCGGAGGATCCCATGCACGCCGACAAACTCGCGGAGATGCGGATGGCTCATGAAGAATGGCTCTTGGCCTATGGTGACCTCGGCGCGCTGGATGAGATGGAGATGGTCAGGGCCTGGTGGAACGGGCAGGATTCACCGCCAGTGACGGAAACACCTGAAGTAGATTTTCAAGCCGGAAAAGTAAGTCTGAGCTCGGCGACTCCGTCAGCGATCCTTTCCTACCGAAAGTCGAGCAGTGCCGGTTGGAATCTGTATTCTAAGCACTTCGACGCTGCGGAAGGGGACTCGCTCTACGTCAATGCGCATCGGATCGGCTTTGAGCCGAGTGGGGTGGCGGTGGTTTTGAAGTAGGGATTTACCACAGAGGCCACTGAGAAAAGGGAGAAAATATAGCGCGTCAGCGCATTCGCGAGCAGTTCACTTTCTCGTGAGAGCCGCGAAGACGCAAAGGACTATACCTGTCGTTGTCCCGCTTCTTCAGAAGCTGGGCTCCAGTATCGGTGGACTGTCGTCCGTCGACTGTGGACAAAACTAGTCCTTTTCCAGCATTCAAAAGTTTTACATACAACACCTTAATCCATGAAAACCCAAACCGGAATCTTTGCCTTTGCGCTAGCACTCCTTCTCCAAGTCCACTTCGCCCAGGCACAGGAAAACATGCTTTGCCAAGGTGCCTACTGGACCGAGGACGAAGCCAACGTCCACATGAAGCAGTGGGCAACCGAATGGACGACCCAGGCTGACTGGGAAAAGCGAAGCCAAACCATCCGCGAGGGACTCGTCAAGGGCATGATGCTGGACCAGATGCCCAAGCGGGATAGTCCCTTCAACACAATCATCCACAGCACTCGGGAGATGGACGGCTACATCGTCGAAAACATCGCCATCGAAAGTTTTCCGGGCTTCTACATCACGGGAAATCTATATCGCCCTTTGTCCAAGGAGCCTTTTCAAAAAAGCCCCGCCATCCTCTCCGTGCACGGACACGGCACCGATCCGCGCTTTGGTGAGAGCGTGCAAAAACGCAGCGCGGCCTTTGCCAGGATGGGCGCCGTCGTCTTCGCCTATGACATGATCGGCTATGGGGATTCCAAGCAGGTGGAGCACAAGATGCCCATCGCGCTGACGATCCAAACCTACAATTCCCAACGGGTGATCGACTACCTCGTCTCCAGGCCCGATGTGGATCCCGATCGGATTGGCGTGACGGGCGAGTCAGGAGGCGGCACACAGACGATCCTGATCACGGCCCTTGACCCTCGGATCAAAGTCTCCGTGCCGGTGGTGATGGTCTCGGCCTATTTCTTTGGAGGCTGCACCTGCGAAAGCGGCATGCCGATCCACAAGAGCGCCCATCACCAAACCAACAATGTGGAAATCGCCGCGCTGGCGGTTCCCCGTCCCATGCTGCTGATCTCGGATGGCGGCGACTGGACCCAAAATACCCCGAGGGTCGAGATGCCCTACGTCCAGAAAGTCTATTCGCTCTACGATGCGGAAAGCAAGATAGACAACGTCCACCTGCCTGCCGAGCGCCACGACTATGGACCCAGCAAGCGTTTTGCCGCGTACAACTTCCTGGCAAACTACCTCGGGCTGAGCGCTGGGAAGATCTTGGTGAAAAACCAGTTTGACGAGGGCTTTGTCACGCTTTTGCCCAAAGAGGACTTGATGGTTTTCAATGAAAAAAATCCCGTTCCTGCCAATGCGTTGAAAGGTGACCAGGCGGTCGTTGACTTTCTTGGACTAAAACCCTGATCTACGCTAAACCCCTTTCCTTTTCCAATCGATGAGATTCCCCCATTGTGCGCTGCTGACATCCGCCCTGTTGGTCGCCGGTTCCGCTTTTGCCCAAAAAAACAACACCGTCACCTTTGGCCTCTGCACCGACGTACACATCCCCACCATGCACGACTCGGAGGAGCGCATGACGGTGTTTATCGAGGCCATGAAAAAGCAAAACCCGGACTTCATCATCGAGCTGGGCGATTTTAGCATTCCAAAACCCGAGTACCAGAAGGCTTATGACATCTGGAATTCCTTTCCCGGGGAAAAACACCATGTGATCGGCAACCATGAGATGGATGGGGGCACTTCCCATGCGCAGGCCTTGGCGTATCGGGGCATGGATGCCGGCTACTATTCCTTTGACAAAAACGGCTTTCACTTCGTCGTCCTCGATGGCAATGACAAAATCGATCCCGACAGAAAAGGATACCAACAACTGATCGGCCCGGCTCAATTGGCCTGGCTCAAAGCGGATCTGGAAAAATCCCAATACCCTGTGATCCTTTTTTCCCACCAAGGGCTCTCCATCTACCAAAGCCATCAGGAAACCTACGGAGTGGAAAACTACGCCGAAGTCCAGGCTTTGCTACAGGCGCACAACCGACTCCATCCGGAGCGGAAAGTCATCGCCTCCTTCAATGGCCATACGCATACCGACTACGCCGAAAACATCGACGGGATCTGGTACATCTCCACCACTTCCATGGCCTATCACTGGCTGGGAGAGGACTACGAGCACCTGCGGTACAGCGAGGAAGTGGACAAAAACTACCGCTGGATCAAGTACACGGCACCTTTCAAGGAGCCGCTTTTCACCACGGTGACCGTCTCCTCCAAGGGCAGGATCAAGATCGCAGGAAAGAAGACCGAGTGGGTGGGCCCCTCTCCCTTTGAATTGGGTTTCCCGGAAAACCTCAAGCCCTATGTACATCCGGAGATCAAAAAGAAGAAACTAAGGTTTTGAGCCGCTTTGGCGTAGGGCTATGGATAGCTCAGGCCAAAAGCTTTGGAGGCAAAATACTACGGAGGGGATAGTCCGTTCCGTCGGCTCATGGGTTTTCCATGTGGAGATGGTCGCTCCATTTCTTTCGATTTCATCACCTCCAAATCCGGAAAAATGAACCTCAGACCCGAATTTGTAGCCCTTAGCTTAGTCTTGGGTCTTTTTACTGCCTCCCTTTTTCTATCCTGCAAGCGGGAGTCCTCCGAAGCCACGGTACTTTCTGTTGCCGAAAAAGTCCCAGACGAAGCCTTTGTCCAAGAAGTCCACGAGGCCTTCTCTATCGGCGAAAACCCCGAAGACAATGAGGTCAGGGACATCTTTGTGGATACAGACGACCAGGTTTGGATCGCGACGGCGGGAGGGATTTTTGTCAAGGCGAAAGGCTCCGCAGAATGGAAACCCGTCCTTGAAGGGGAAAGCCGCGGGCCAGCCTACGCCGTGGAGCAGGATTCAGACGGTAGGCTTTGGCTGGGGACTTGGGATGGGCTCTATAGTTTTACAAGCGGAAAGACGGCAAAAGCCGAGGGCTTGGAAGGGCCGATCTCCCAGTTGGCCGTGGCTGGTTCCGTGCTCTATGCGCTGGGACCTATGGGCATTTGGCAGAGGAAAGGAGAGGCTTGGGAAAAGCAGTCTTACGCAATCGCCCGATCGGTACGGGATGCCCTTGCCGACGAAAAGGGTAATCTATGGGTGGCGACAGATGCGGGGTTGTACCTCTGCTCCGAAGACTCCGCCACACTTTTCCAAAACACCGAGGAACTGATCAGCTGTTACGCCAAGGCACTTGCTTTTGGGTCGGAAGACGAGCTATGGGTGGGAGCGATGGGGGGCGTGTCGGTGAGGGAGTCGAATAAATTGAGCCATAACCTGACCAGCAAGGAGGGCTTGCCCTCGATTCATGTCCGGTCCGTATCCCGATCTCCCGAGGGCGTGATGTGGGTAGGCACGGAGGAAGGAGTAGTCCGGTATTTTCCGGATGGGAGCCATTCTTTGCTTTTCAGCCGTCGCTGGCTGACGGACGATCAGGTGAATCAGGTGGCCTTTGACCAGGCTGGTGATGCTTGGGTTGCGACGCAAAATGGAGTCAGCCACATCCGAAAGTATTCCATGACCTTGGCCGAGAAGCAGCGTCATTTTTACTCCGAACTCATGGCCAAACACATGCGCGATCCCTGGATCTGCGGAGTGCTGCGCCTGGAAGTGCCTGGCGATACCTCTACTTGGGAACACTCCGATGACGACAACGACGGGGAATATACCGGCGGCTACCTGGCGATGGAAAGTTTTCGCTATGCGGTCACCCAAGACCCCGATGCGCTGGACAAAGCCCGAAAGGCTTTCGGATTTCTGAGGCTGCTCTACGAGGTGACCGGTACGGATGGGCTTTTCGCCAGAACCATCGTGCCGACCGATTGGACTTATCTCCACGATCCTAACCGGACCTACACAGAAAGGGAATTGGCCGAGCGGCTAGTCGAAGATCCACGCTACAAGCCCGTGGAGGAGCGATGGAGAGTCTCTGCGGACAAAAAGTGGCTGTGGAAAGGCGATACCAGCAGCGACGAGATGACTGGGCATTTCATGAGCTACTTTTATTTCTATGAGTTTGCCGCGACGGAAGAGGACAAGGAAGCGATTCGCGCCCATGTCTCCAAGCTCATGGACGCGGTGATCCGCAACAACTACAACCTGATCGATACGGATGGCAAGCACACCCGCTGGGCCGTGTGGTCGCCGGATCAACTGAACGGTGATCCGGATTGGGCTTCCGAAAAGGCGATCAATTCCTTCGAAATGCTGGCTTACCTGAAGTTTGCAGCGGCGATCACGGGCGATGAAAAATATGAAAAAGAATACCGCAGGCTGATCGAAGAAGAAGGGTACTTGGAAAATGCGGCTCAGCTCAACCACAAGAATCCCGCTTGGAAGATCTACTTTGACCTGACCATGGAGGGGTACTTATTTCCCATCCTCCTGAAATACGAGCAGGATGCGGAGATCCGCAAAGTCTATCGGCACCTCGCGGACGAATGGATCGGCATCCAGACTGAGGGCGAAAACCTGATCAACAACCTGAGCTATTCCCTAGCTACCGGAAAGAAGGTCAACGTGCCCCAGACCGTTTCTTTCCTGAGGGAGACCCCGCTGGACTTGGTGGATTGGCGGATCGACCACAGCAAGCGCGAGGACGTGCAGCTGGTCCATGCGCCTATTTTGGAAGAAATGCAGATCTCCGAGCTGCCGCCTCCCGCGATCCGCGCTACCGTCCGCTGGGACAAAAATCCCTGGGCGGCCATCCAGGGTAATCCCACGCAGGTGCGGGAACCTGTTTTCTGGCTTTGGCCCTACTGGATGGCGAGGTATCTGGAGATGATTGAGTAGTCCATAGTAGATAGTCTATGGTCCATAGCTGATACGTCTCTGAAGTTTTGAACTCTAGCGTTATGTTATCTCCTAAATGACCTCTCAACTTCGTGACGCCCGTCATTCAGGGTGTCCAAAGTGACACCGGATTGTCAGGTCGAGCGGAGTCGAGACCTTCTTCATACCACAGATAACACTCTACGTAACTAGTTTCGCCTTCGATTCCGGTCGGAAATTGATTGCCAGTCTTTTGGCGTTGAGCCTTCAGCGAATGGGGATTTGTAGCAGTTCCCAGGCAAACTCCTTGGGTTCTTGGCTGGGTATCTCGTGGGTTGATTTGTCAAACCAGACCAGCTCCTTCACCGGAGCTTTCAGCTGCTCGTAGTAGATGCCCGTCACCTTGGAATTTGAAACGAGGTCCTTTCTGGCTATAAAAAAATAGGCTGGGCACTTCAGTTCCGGGGCGCTTTCGATGAAGTTCACCTCGGAGGCTTTCATGAAGAGGTCAAACCAGGTTTTGTCCCAAGTTTCGAAAAGGTGCATGGGATAGGTCTTCGGAGTGACTTTGACCCCGCTGAAATGTGCCGTCCATTTCCGTTGGTAGTAGAGTTCTTTCCAATTGCGAAAAGGAATTTCTATGTCGGCGAGCTCTTGGATGGCGAGGGTATTTTGCTCCTTCTCGGCCAGTTCCCGGATCGTGTCCAACGTGAGTCTTTCCGAAAGTGCCGGGGCTACGATTCCTGAAACGTGGACATAGGCCAAGAGCTTTTCCGGATGGTTTTTGGCATATTCCAGGCCCAAATACCCACCCCAGGAAAACCCAACGAGCAGGAGTTTCTTTCGTCCAAACTTTTCAAGCAAGTAGTCTACGACCTCTTCCGTGTCCCGATGAAACAATTCAGGTGTCAACGGTACAGGCGAGGGATTCCAAGCCAACGTATTTCCGGTTTCCCGCTGATCCCATTGCACGACGAGGAAGTCATCCTGAAGTTTGCTTACGACAGATTTCAGGTAAGGCCTGGAACTAAACCCCGGCCCACCGTGCAGAAACAACAAAATCGGCTTGGAGGAGTCTTTGGTGTCTACCTCGATATACTGGTTGATCCCGCCGATGGCCGCTCCGTCCTTGGTGTGGATGGCTTGCTGGGCGAAAGAGGTGGCGCAAAGTAACAGCAGGAATAAAAGGGCGTTAAGGGCCTTCACTATGTAGTGATCTCGTTAAATGGTGAATTTCTATTCTTTTCTTTCTATTCTCTGTTCCGTCGTATTGTTCTCGAGATCAGAATATCTTACTGTAAAAAACTTATCGTTAAATTCTATAATTTCAAAACAATCACAGCACGAGCATATGGTGTCTGGAGTTGGATAAAATTCTGTTTTATCTGTAGAAAAATTGTGAATCACAATTTTTGAGAATGAATTTATGAGTGTTTCATAAACACCTATTTCATTCTTTGTGTCGAGATAAAAAGGATAATCTCCGAGCCATTTATCGTCTCCATTTTTTTTGTTGATTACTCGAAGCTGTTCAGGGTTTTCTGATCCTTGGCCGCGATGTTTTATAAGAACGTAGTTGACGAAATCAGCTCCCAGTTCGGTATAACCTTGTGAATTGTCTTTATATCTTATGTCAAGTACAATTTTATCACCATTCCCTAAAGTCAAAATTATAGCTTTAAACAATGAGTCGCTGATATAATCAATCGAAGCGCTATTGGTTAATTGACGGCTAGAGTCTGTGTGATTTCGAAAGTTTTCGATGAGAAAATCGGCTTTTTCGCTATCTCGTTCACTCAGTTGACCAAACGAAGTAGTCGATATGAAGCTCAATAGTATAAAAAGAACTGTTTTCATTTTGGAATCGTGCTATAGCCGCAATTGAGGGTGTTTTTTTATGTTCACTAAAATGATTTCTGAAACTCAATGCTCCTCAGGCAAGCAAGGGATTCCTTCCCTCGCATCTGGCCCAAAATGCGGCTTGATCCGATATTCCTCAATCGCCTTTTCAACGTCAGCGTCTTTCATCTGATAGTCCGGCGTGTAGCGCAACTCGTCCCAGTAGGTAGAGCGGGGATCCTCAAAACGTCGGTCGCCGGTTTTTTCCATCCAGGCGAGCAGCTGCTGCCTGAGCTGGCTTTTTGTCTCTGCGAAAGCCGGGTTGCCCGCTAGGTTTTTGAGCTGGTAAGGGTCGGCGACCACGTCGTAGAGTTCTTCCTCGGGTCGGGTGCCAAAGGCCAACGAAAAGTAATCCGGTTGGTTGGCGGCTGCTTTTCCCTCCAGCTCCATGATCAGAAACTTCGTGATGGAGTGGTCGACGTCCCCGTACTGTCCGACGGACTGGTGGACGCTGGGGTCACCTGCGGGATTTCGCTCCGGCATGGTATTCCAGATGTAGAGGAAGCGCTCGTTTCTCACCGCACGCATGGGATAGCTCAGGTCGCCCTTTCGCACATTTGCATGGCGCTCCCGCTCGAGATAAACCTGTTTTCTATCCTGCTTTTCCCCAGCAAGGAGCTTCCAAAGCGACTGTCCGCTCATCCCCTGCGGGGTTAGGTTGGCAGCTTCGAGGAAGCTCGGGGCGAAGTCTGCGAAGTTGACAAAGTCCTCGACCACCGTTCCGGCTTTGACCTTTTTTGGCCAGCGGATAGCCAGTGGGAGCCTTGCTCCGAAGTCGTAGAGGTTTGCCTTGGCGCGGGGGAAAGGCATGCCGTTGTCGCTGGTCATGACAATGATGGTGTTGTCCAGTTCGCCCATTTCCTCCAGCATGCGGATCAGCTGCCCGCTTTCCCGGTCAAAGCGCTCC
Source organism: Algoriphagus oliviformis (assembly GCF_017254915.1). GTDB lineage: Bacteria > Bacteroidota > Bacteroidia > Cytophagales > Cyclobacteriaceae > Algoriphagus > Algoriphagus oliviformis. The sequence goes on from NZ_JAFKCT010000001.1 coordinate 1,133,643, forward strand.
ACCTCGAAGTAGTAGTCCAGGATGTCGTTTCTCACGCAGTCATTGTCGGGGAAAAATCCAGGAACCGGCACGTCTTCCAGCTTCATGCCCGTGTGGATTCCGGTATTGGGCACATAGTCCCGGTGCGGATCGGTGCTGCCAAACCAAAAGACAAAGGGCTTTCCCTCGGGCCTTTCGGCCAGAAAAGCCTTGAAGTCGGGATAGCTTTTTCCAGCGGGATTATGCTCTAGGCCGGAGACTTTGAAGTCGCCCGGCCCCCAGCCTTTGCGGGAGGAGCCGGTGAAGTAGCCCGCTTCGCCGAGGAGGCTGACGTAGGTTGGGTATTGGGAGGGCCACTCGGGCCAGAGGTTGCCGCCGCTCTCGATCTCATGCGGGTAGCGACCGGTGAGGATGGATGCCCGCGAGGGGGAGCAGGACGGGGAGGAGGTGAAGGCCTTGTGGAAAAGCGCCCCTTCCCGCGCCAGACGGTCAAACGTCGGAGTCCTCACCACAGGGTCGCCGTACACGCCAGCATGGGAATAAGACCAGTCGTCGGCGATCAGAAAGAGGATGTTGGGCGGGGTTTCTTGGGGAGATTCGGAGGGAGTTGTGCTGAAAAGGCTAAAAAGCAGTAACAAAAAAGGTGTGAGGATCATAGCGGGTTTTTGTCAATGTCCCTTAAAGTAAGGGGAATCCGACTTCTGCGCAAGGAAGGAACTATCCAGGAATCACCAGCGACTGCAGGTATTCGCTCCCATCTTGAAACACATTCAAGTCTATGCGTTCGCGTATGCCGGGAAGACGGCCCTTTTCGGAAAACTGCCAAATCTCCCAGTCTTGGGTCTGTGGCTCCTCGAAATTTGCAATTTCGAGGACATATCACTAGATCTTTAATCTGATTTTTTAGACGGTTTTTTTATGGGGAAGGAATATGCAGCCAAAGACCGGGGGGCGGTTCACTTTGTTACCTTCACGGTTCATCAGTGGGTAGATGTATTTACCCGAAAAGCGTATGTTGAAGTATTTTTGGAAAGCCTCCGCTATTGTCAAAAAAACAAGGGGTTGGAAATCTTTGCTTGGGTAATCATGAGTAACCACTGCCATTTGATCCTCAGGGCAAAAGATGAAAATCTACCAGATGTTATTCGCGATTTCAGGAAATTCACCGCTAAAAAAATCTTCAAAGCTATTCAAGAAAACCCACAAGAAAGCCGAAAAAAGTGGCTGGAAATGACTCTTACTTTTGAGAATCAAATTTGGTTTTGGGAAAAAGGATACCACGGAGAGGAGATTTATTCAAGGTCTTTTTTTGAAACGAAAGTCAATTACATCCATGAAAATCCAGTTCGAGCGGGTATTGTGGAAAAACCTGAAGAGTATCTATTAAGCAGTGCAGGGGACTTTTTCGGAGTTAGGGCAGGAGCCCTGGACTTGGTTTTTTTTGGGTAAGTATGCTGGATTGCAAATCCTTTGATAAGTTCTCGAGGTTACAAACCTCGAGAAGCGGATTCCTTAAAGTAAGCCGAATCCCACTTCTGCGCAAGCGGAGACTCACCCGGGAATCACCAGCGACTGCAGGTATTCGCTCCCATCTTGAAACACATTCAGGTCTATGCGTTCGCGGATGCCGGGAAGACGGCCCTTTTCGGAAAACTGCCAGATCTCCCAGTCCTCGGTCTCCGGCTCGACGATGAGGTTATAGTTGGCCACCCAGATTGGATATCCGTCAAAGCCGTGTCCATGGAGCACGTCCCAAAAAAAGCGGTCGCCAGTGTAGATCATGGGTTTGACGCCGTAGTGCTCCTCCACGATCCGCAACCAGTTTTTCAGCCCTTCGCGAAGCTTTTCCCGGGACTGGATGGTGCTGTGCTTTTCTATGTCGAGGACCGGGATCAGGTTGCCAGGTTTCAGTTTTGCTGTTTTGATGAAGTTTTCCGCCTGTTTGGAGCTGTTTTCATTGGGCCGGTAGTAGTGGTAGGCTCCGAGGAGTACGGGCATGTTGCCAAAGCCTTCCCAGTTTCTGCGGAACTGCTTGTCCACCCCATCGTCGCCCATGGTAGCGCGGACGAAGACAAATTCGATCGGGTGGTTTTCCAGCTGGAGTTGGAGTTCCGGAAAGTCGATTTTGCCCTGGTATTCGGACACGTCTATGCCGAGGCTTCCTTCGGGATAGTTGCGGAAGATATGCTCGATCTTGAGTTCCTCGTTACGGGGAGGGGAGTTTTGGGTGAAAAAGCGAAGGCTGTCTTTCAACTCTGCCCGAAAGACAAAGACCAAAACCACCGATCCCAGCGTAGCCAAAAAAAGGACGAGAAATACAGGAAGCCAGGTGGAGACGTTTTTTTTCTTGCGGGGCATAGAAACGGTAAAGTTGGATAAAATACAAATGCACAGCCAAGCAAAGCGCCGGATTTCAAACTATGTTTTTGTAATCATTTGGTTTTCTATAAATTGGAATAGTTTCGGACGTTTTTTTCTTTTTCTCCAACTCAGCGAATGACTTTTGGACGCCTATTTTTCTGTTTGCTCTTCGCACTGTTTTCCTGCCAAAATCCCGGTGACCAGACTTTTTCTTACCAGCCTGTTCGTTCGGACAAGTCGCTGCGTGTGACTGATTTGGGCGAAAGTCTGGAGGTGCTGGAAGTACAGACTCGCTATCCCATCTCTGGGACGCCCACGATACTGAGATCCGAGCGGCATCTCTACCTCTTTGAGACCGACATGGTCACGACCTTATACCAGCTGGACCTGCGGGGTAAGGTGCTGCGTAGTCTGGAATTTGAAGAGGACGGCAGGCTACCCGCTGGATACATTACCCAAGTGATGCTGAGGGGCGATCAGATCGGGATCATTCTTTCCGGCGACCGGGTGACTTGGCTCAGCGAGACTCTCGAAGAAGTCGGTGAAGAGTTCTTACCCGTAAAGGCCAAGTTCCATTTTCAGGGAGAAGTTGGCAACATCGCATTCACCAATCGGATTGCGGACGGTGACTGGGAGATTTTGACCTATGATTCTGTCGTGCGCTCACGCGCTTTGCCTGTGGACCGGGAAGCTTATGGTTTTTACAACCTCACCTATTCCCAGTTTTCCCAATGGAGAGAAGGGGTGCTGTTTTCCCGAGCCTTCAATGATACCATCTATCTCTGGGAGGGCGGTGAGTTTCGTCCATTGCTTCATATTGATCTAGGAGGTCGGGCCTTTCCCCGAGAGAAGCTCTATGGAGTCACCTATCCTCCCGATTTCGCAAAAGTGATCAACTCACCTGAATACAGCTATTTGTATGGAGAGGTCTTTGGATTGGACAGCCAGAGGATCATGATTCAGCTGCAAGATGAATCTCGGCGAAAGCTGGCAATGATGGATTTTTCCAGCCGAGAGTTAACCATCTATCCGGGCATTGTAGACAATTCCGTGTCCGGGGTGGATCTTGGTATACCTCAATTCTCCAAAGACGGAATCCTGTATTTTGGGCTTTCCGGCGAGCAGATCCAAGAAAACATCGATAGACTCCCGGAATCTTTCAAGCATAGGCTGTCGGATACTTACGACGAGTCGTATTTTATCTTTCTCCTTAAGGTCAAAGAATCGGGCTAACATCAAAATTGTCAGTATTTGATGTCAGTTGCTTGTTCTCCCCTTTCTGTTGAGGTTGGATTTTATCCTAACATTAAAAATTAGAAAAATTGATGTCAGATGGGGTTGAGTCCATTGCATTTAAGGCCAGCTTTCTTACCTTACATCAAAAAATAGGTATTTTGATGCGAGATCAGCTGTACAGAATCAACCCCGACCGAACTGTTCCTTGGAACGGACTGCCCAAGTTGCCTATAGATCCGGCGATCTACCGGGATCTGGATGTATACGAAGGATTGGGCAAGGCCAAGGCCGCTCTCGGAAAACTCCAAGGCCGCAGTATCGCCATTCCCAACCAGGGCATCTTGGTCAATACGATCAGCTTGCAGGAGGCCAAAGCTTCTAGCGAAATCGAGCACATCTTCACCACGGACGATGAGCTGTATCGGGCCTTTAGCGATGATGAGCCGCCGGTCAATGGCCCTGCCAAGGAAGTGCTGCGCTACCGCGAGTCGATCTGGGCGGGGCATGAATATCTGGAGATAAAAGGAAAGTTTGACCTGGAGTACTTTGAGACGGTATATCGTACCACCACGGAGTATGCCGATGGGCTGCGAAAACCTTTCGCACAGACCTACATCCGGCAAGGGGGATCGGGACCGAATGCCGGTAAGCCGATCTACACCCCGCCTCGGGGAGAAGGCCTGCTGGAGGACTTGATGGACAACCTGATCCAGTTTGTCAATGAGGCGGAAAATCCTCCCCTCGATCCATTGATCAAGATCGCAATCGCCCACCTGCAGTTTGAGGCGATCCACCCTTTCCGGGACGGCAATGGCCGCACGGGCCGGATCTTCAACATCCACTATCTCGTAAACAGCGGCCTACTGGATCTGCCCATCCTTTTTCTCAGCAAGTACATCCTACAGCACAAGGAAGACTACTATGCCCACCTGGCCGGAGTCACCCAGCGTGGGGCTTGGAAGGACTGGCTCCTTTTCATTTTCCGGGGGATCGAACTGACTTCCGAGGATACGTTCCAAAAGATCACCGACATCCTCAGCGCCAAGGATGCCATGCTCAGGCTGTTGGAAAAGGAGACCCGCATAGCCCGGCCGGAGTCCCTGTTGGAGGCGATTTTTACCCAGCCCTTTACCAAAGTCAAACACCTGGTGGACAAAAAGCTCTATGCCGAAAACACCGCCCGCCTCTACCTAAACCAGCTCGTGGAGCTGGGCATCTGCGAAAAGCGCAAAATCAGCGGTAACCACTATTACCTGAACTTGGAGCTGTATAGGATTTTGGGGAGTTGAGATGTGTTTAACTTTGATCTGGCTTCTCTTTGGCAGATACTACCAGCACAAGAACGTCGGGCTTGGGAAAAGACGTAGGGAGAAGATCAACCTTAAAGGGCAGCTCCATGGAGCTCAGTTCCTCAATTTTCCTGTCAAGGAGATCATGCTTTTTACAGTATTGAAAAGTTAATTTCAGATACCTGCGGATTATCATCAATGGTAGGAACGTTCCTCGATAGGCCATCCACTCCATCAAATCCTTTTTTCCTTTCGAGCTATTGCAGCTTTTACAGGCGAAAATGAGATTTTCGGCATCGTCTAGTCCCCCATACTTTTGGGGGAAAATGTGGTCTAAGGCAAGTCGCTCGTTGGATCCGCAATAGTTGCATACCTGACCAGACTGCAGTTTTATTTTTTCATCATCAAAAATCGACCTCATGTTCATGGAGCCAGTCATCAACCCTTTGAATAATTTGGCTCTGATGACGTAGTTGAAAGTCCCATAGTTGGCATGTCCCTTTTCTACAGCGGAATGCGCCATTGCCAAGTTGGCGTAGGAATAGAAAATCTTTTCTTGGACGGTTTCTAGAGGCTTTTTGGGCATAGATGGAAGTAGCTACAAACTCAAACTGTAATGTCTCAGACGACCTTCAGGAGATCCTGCGCGATTTGGTGAAGGCCCTCCACGACTTTTTTGCGGTTGACAGACCTAGGCGAAACCCTCCCGGTGATGTAGTGCCCGAGTTGACGCTCGTTGATGCCAGAGGCACGGGCAATAGCCGCACGGGAGATTTTCCCGTCTAGGGACTTGAGAATGGCTTGGGTGCTCAGGCGATATTCCAATTCATACTCCGACCGGAGTGCTGGGGGAATAGGCTCTCCGTCTTCAGCCATTCCTGTGAGGTGCATTTGCAGGGCAGTGGCATACGCTTCCTTCACCCCGTTGAGCGTTTTGTGTGTAGCTACACATCCTGGGACTATGTCGGCAAGGGCTCCGTAGTTGTCTTCCCAAGTGATGTCGACGATGATAGTGGGCATGGGCAATTGAATTTTTTCGGGGGCTTTCATTTCCATCCTGCCTGCTTCCAGATACTGTTGAGAAGTTCTTGGCTTAGGGTGTCCGAAGGTTTACCGTTTAGGGTGACTCGGCCTTTTTTTACGGGATGCTTAAACTGTCGATGACTTCCTCTTTGCTCCCGCAGATACCAGCCGTCCTCGGAAAGTAGCCTAAGGACATCCTTTACTTTGAATTTCTCCACATAGTTTCAGAATAGATTTTTCAAATATAGTATTAATACTACGTTTCTATCTGCGGCTAGGGTTCGATTTTGGTAAATTCTGTCCACCATCCCGCCTCCGAACCTCCCGACTTCCCTACCTCCCCACTTCAAACACCGCCGATTCCAGTGGGCCGAAGTCCAGTTCCAAGAATGCCTCCTGCTCGTGGACGCGAAGCAGGGTTTTCTTTTTGCCAAACATCACTTCCGAAACCTCCCTTGTTCCCGGAGCGAGATGCCATAGCGCAACGAGCTCTTTCGGGATTTTCAGCCGGGCCATGAAGCCATGGTGCTCGTCAAAGTTGCAGACGACGAGCAGTTGTTGGCCGCCGCCCCAGCGGGCGAAAGCAAATTGCTTTGATCCATAACCCGAGTGGTGGTGCCGATTTAGGGTGTGAAGTTCTCGGTATTCCCCTCTTAGTGCAGGACTCTGAACTGAGAAATTCAGTACTTCCGAGTGGTAGTTGCGCAGGGCTTTTTCATTGTCCGTGAGCTGTCCCCCGTCAAACTTGCCCCCGTTCATCCACTTCTGGTGCTGGGGTACGCCGATGTAGTCAAAGATGGAGGTGCGGTTGGGATGCCCAAAACCGGCCCATTCCCTCGCTGGCTCGCCTACCTCCTGGCCGAAATAGATCATCGTTGGTGAAGTGCCGATCAAGGCCGAAACGACCATCGCAGGCATGGCTTTCCATGGGTTTACCGCAAACTCGGGACTGGCAATGCGCACTTCGTCGTGATTTTCCAGAAAATGGAGCATGTGATGCTCGATGTCTTTCAGCCCTTGCTGGATATGGACGAGTTTGTCCGTGGAGCCATGGCCTTGGACGATTTCCTTCAGCGCGTCGTAGAGGCCGACTTTGTCGTAGAGGTAGTCCACTTTTCCCTTGAAGATAAAGTCCCGGTACAAGCCGGGATTGTAGACTTCGGCTACGAGAAAAGCATCCTCTTTACGGGACTTGATGTGCGAATTGAGGTAGGACCAAAACTCCACCGGCACCATCTCGGCCATGTCGTAGCGAAAGCCGTCCACGTTTTTTTCCAGCCAAAAGAAGGCGATGTCCCGGAATTTCCTCCAAGTATCGGGCACTTCTTTTTCCTTCCAAAAAGCCAAATGCTTTGTCCAATCCCACTTGATTGCTTCGATTGGTAGTTCTGGAAAATCTTTGCTTCCATCTGGGCGCAGGCCATAGTTGATCTTGGCTGTCTCGTACCAGTCGTAGAAGTCGGGCTTTGCGTTCCTCGAGCCGTTGCCTGTCCATTTGGCGGGAAATTCGCGATAAGCTTCCCCCAGCAGGGAATGGGCCTCGCCTCCCAGGGGCTGGTAGCCGTTTTTGGGATCGGGGATCTCGAAAGCCTTTCCAGGGATGTAGTAGAAGTTGTTGTCCCGGGCGTATGCTACCGAAGTGTCGTCTTCGGCACCGAAGTCACTGGTGCCAGCGGGATTGTTTCGGCCCTCATAGTGGCGGGAGACGTGGTTGGGCACGAGGTCTATGATGACCTTCATACCATGCCGGTGCGTGCGGGCGATGAGCTCCTCAAACTCCTCCAGGCGACGGCTTGGATTCGTCACCAAGTCGGGATTGACCTGATAATAGTCCCGGATGGCGTAGGGCGAGCCTGCCCGGCCCTTCACGACCGCAGGATGGTCAGACTGGAGCCCTATCTCCGGGAAGTCGCCGACCATGGCATGGTGCAGCACCCCCGTGTACCAGATGTGGGTCACCCCCAGCTTTCTGATCTCCTCCAGAGCCAGGTCCGTGAAGTCGGCAAACTTTCCCACCCCATTTTCCTCCCGGGTTCCCCAGGGCTTGTTGCGGGTGTTTTTGTTGCCAAAAAGACGGGTGAAAACGTGATAGAGGACAATCTTCGGGGGCTTCATTGCTGATGGTTTTGGAAAAAGCTGCCGCGGCGGAAGGCTCGGCGGCCAAACACGAGTTCATCAGGTTATCGGGTCAATCGGTACAGTAAGATCGTATTTCTTTTGATCAAATCGGGATATTGCTTCATGTTTATCGTCTCGCCCGGAGCGTGGGCTCCGCTTCCTGAGGCGCCCAATCCATCCAGACAGTCCATGAATTCCGCCACGAAGGAGATGTCCCCAGCGCCTCGGCTGCCGGGATCGCCGGGTTTCACCTCTCCAAAACCCATATCGAGGCTCACTTGGTTGAGGATTTTTGCCAAAGCATAGTTGCCCTCGCTTGGCTCCATGGAGGGCAGCCCGTCTTTGAACGCAATCTCCGCATCGGTCAGATGGAGGTGTTGGGCCACGATTTCGGTCATCTTGGCTCTGGCGGATTCCTTTTGGGCTTCGCCCAAAAACCTCAAATCTCCCGTGACTAGGGCCTCTCGGGCTACGATGTTGGTCTTGCCCAACGCTTCGCCCTTTCCCGTCACCGGATCGAGACTGACATCCGAACCGCCGACAAATTGGCCTGGATTAAAAGTCAGATATTGCTCTCCGGCCAATGTCTCCTGAAACTCGGTGAGAATCCTTGCGGCTTCATAGATGGCCCCGTAGCCCACAGACTCCCGGAATACACCGCTGGAGTGGCTTTGCTTCCCGCCGGTCTTCAGCGTCCAGGTGCTCGCGCCCCTTCTAGCGACGGTCACGCTGCCAAAGCCCTGCGCCGTCTCATAAGCCAGTGCGATCTCATGCTGCCGGGCCCGCTCGATGAAGTCCCTCCGGGAGACAGTCACATTACCAGAACTCTCCTCGTCTCCGGTAAAATAGACGGTAATCGTCCTGTCCACCAGCATGCCCAGCTCATCGAGGGCTTTGAGGCTGGCCAAAATCAGGACATCGCCGCCTTTCATGTCATTGGCACCCTGGCCGGTGGCGGTGCTGTCGTTGAGCCAGGTGAAGGGTGTGAAGGGCATGTCCTTTTCGAAGACGGTGTCGAGATGTCCGATCAGAAAGAGCTTTTTGCCCTTGCTGCCCTTGCGGGTGGCGATGAAGTGGCCCGAGCGCTTGACTTCGGCAGGGAGCTCCAGCCATTCGGTCTCGAAGCCGATTTTTTGAAACTCCCGCTCAAAGACCCTGCTGACCTGCCGCACCCCCTCTGAATTGAGCGAACCGGAATTGATGTTGATGACCTCCTCGAGTAGGGCGAGGGTTTCCTGGTAGTTTTGGTCGATCAGTCTGGTGAGTTTTTGCTCATCCTCGGTAAGGTTTTGCTGCGCAAAAAGCAAGGAAGGCATCAGGCACAAGGCCAAGAGCTGCAAGGTCTTTTTCATAGGAGGAAGCTAACCGAAAAATGCTAGGCTGGCAAGAGGATCTTCCCACGGCGGTATCTTGGCCTGTGGGATGGCGCTCGATCGAGCCCAGGCAAATAAGGGTGTTCTCCACGGTCTTTTTTAAGACTAGGAGCTATAAAAAAGAGCCGACCCGAGCGATTTCGGGTCGGCGCTTGGCTTAAGCTTCCTTGGGATCCCTGCCGTATCGGTTTCTCCCTTGGTCTCCTTTGGTACATTGGAGAACAAGCAGCCAGATCGGTCCAACTATCGGAATCATGGAAATAAAGATCATTCCGCCGCTTTTGTCCACATCATGAAGCCTACGCACCGTGACCGCCAAACTGGGGATCACCGATGCAAGAACATAAACCAGGTAGATGGGGCCAAAAAAGCCATCGAAGAAGGCCATGTCGAGTAAATTGTCCAAGAGGACGGCCGCAATGAGGGCCAAAACGTGAAACAGGTGAAACATCCAGTATTCTTTGCGTCTCGCTCTGCCGTCGAAATCCGCATACTGCTGCCATACTTTGAGATACCAATCCATAAGGGTAATTGGGGTTAGGGTGATGGAATTTGTTTTGCGAAGAGACCTGTGGTCATCGCGGAGCAATATGTTGGATTTCATCATACCTAAAAATACCCTGTACAGGGTATTTTTAGTCGTTTTCTTTGCGAGCCAGCTCCTCAGAAGTAGCCAAGGCGATCACCCTACCTTGGTCGCCTACGGCATTGTAAAAGTGGTACACCACGCCATTCCACTTGATTACCCAAGGTTTGTGGGCGTATTGCCGGTCATAGGGGTCCGAGGGGGCGATCAGGTCAGCTCCTTCCCAATCTGTCCAGTGGACAAGATCATAGGAAGCGGCAAAGCGCTCAAACGCACCCGGCCTCCAGAAGGCGCCAAAATAGAACATGACGTAGAGATCGCCCATCTTGACGATCTGCGCATCCCCGCAAATTCCCTGATGCCTCGTGATAACGGGGTTTTCCCCAAAACGCTTCCAGGTCTTCAGGTCTTCCGATACGGCCATGCCAATGCTTTCGTAGTCCGCGGTGTCCCCTTTAGCATTGTAGTACATCACAAAAGGATAGCCGGTATGCAGCTCCGTATCCCGGATTACATGGCTTTTGTAGATCGTTTTGTCCTCAAACCAGCGCGCCCCCTCGTCCTCCGGGGACAAAAGTGGCTCGCGAGAGGTTTCCCATGCCCTGATTTCGGTAAGTGCGCTTGAACTTGCCATTCCCACTTTGAGGGTTCCCGCTTCGTAACCGCTGCTGCTTCCGCCCAGGTAGGTCATCCAGTAGCGGTCTTGGAATTTTTCCACACCATAGTCTCCTCCCCACTCCGTGTCCACCAGCGCGGGATAGCCGGCCTTTTGGTTGGCGTCCCAGGTGCCTTCGGTGAAGGAGAGAATCTTCCCCTGGGACTCCCAGTGGAGCAGATCCTCACTTTGCGCAAGCCAGGTCTCGTATCCCTGCCCGTCAAAGACGATGTAAGTCATGTGCCAAAGCCCTCCCTCACGGAAGATCGTCGGGGAGTCGATCATCTTGGTGCTGTCCGGGTGTTGAAACACGATCCCATATTTGAAAGGGGTCTTAATCTCCCCATACACTTCCTCCATGGCCTCTTGGGAGACGTTTTGGGGAAGCTTTTTGGCTTGGGGAGTGCAGGATGCGAGGCCGATGAAAAGGAATAGGAAGTGGATTTTCATGGAAAAAAGCGAAAAGATGAAGATATGGGCCTTGCCGCCGACAAACAACGGTTCGAAGCCGACTTTGGGCAGCGGGCCAGATTTGCAACAGCATAAAGACTCGTTTGGAAGTGTTTGCTATACAATACTTTGTATATTAAATACACTAAAACAGAGCTGCTGTCTGTGTCCGTTGTTGTTGGTAGCTAGCAAAAGCTAAATCGAAAACGTCCCTCACCAAAATTTGGACTACCTCGATTCCCGCTTTTTGGGGAGAAAAAGCTTCCTGCCGGCAAGGATGGGGATAGCGCAAACGGTGGCTCTCTTCTTTTTTTTGACAGCCAAACTCCTAAACCCATGGAAGAAAAAACCAAAAAAGCCACCTGGAAAGCCCATCCCGAAAACGAGGAATGGAATGACGCCCGAAACTGGGAAGATGGTGAAATGCCCGACGAGTCTGCGGTCTTTTCCCAATCCGACAAGACCGTGATTACTTTTTCCACCTTGGACTGTGCCAGGGTGGGACAGCTGGATTTTGAGCCAGGGGCACCATCCTTTTCCTTTCGCTTTGGCTCCAGCCCAAACAAACCGGCGCTGGATATCCACGGCGTTGGTATCCGGAACAAGTCGGGGCATAGCCAGAGTTTTGTGGTGGCTGCGACGGCGGCTAATTTCCGCACGCCCCAGCTTCGCTTTTCCAATAAGGCCACGGCCGGAGGGGAGGAGATGTCCTATTACTCGGGGCCGGAGTCCCTGGAGGATGGCTACGGAGGCGGCATCATCTCTTTTTTTGACCAGGCGACTGCCGGTACGGCCCGCTTCGTGGTGAGGACAGGAAAGCTGGCGCCTCCCAAGACGGAACGAAGCACGGTCGGCGGAGAAGTGGCCTTTTGTGATTATTCCACAGCCGAGCGGGCGGAGTTTACGATCTACGGCAGCCTGGGGATAGACGGGGATACCTTTGGCAATACCGTCTTCCATGACCATGCTACGGCTGCTCATGGCAGATTTACCAACATTGGCGGGACGGTCGCGGGCGGAGACGGAGGCAACACCCAATTTTACGATTCCTCGACTGCCGCACACGGGGTTTTCATCAACCTTGGAGGGACATTTTACAAGGCAAACGGCGGAGATGTGGCGTTTGACGGGACGGCCAGTGGAGCGCATGGGCACTTTCTGAACTATCCGGCCACGGTGGATGGGGGAAATGGCGGCGTCACCAGCTTCAACAACAACTGGCCCGACATGGGCACGGAGGGAGCTTCGGCCGGGGAGGCCACTTACCATAACTACGGCGCAACGGGCGCCCATCGGGGAGGTGGAGGCCATACGGAGTTCACCGCAAAATACGGCTGTCCCACCGCCGCAAAGGCCACGATCATCAACTACGGGAGCGCGATTCCCGGCAAGTCCACCGCGGGTCACACCATCTTTTCGATCAGCCTTCCCACCCAGCACTTTCCCACGGCGGGAAATGCGGTGATCAGAAACCTGCCCGCACTGAATGCCGACGCAGCACCTGGTAATACTTCCTTTGCGATGTATGCGGACTCGGAGAAGAATTCGACAAATCCTTCCCCTCCACCATCCGGCACGGATCCCCTGCAAAGCCAGCCCAAAGATCAGGTGCCGACTGCCGGGGAGGCCTTGGTGATCAACGAAGGTGGGAGCGTGCCGGGTGCTGCCGGAGGCTTTACCTCCTTCTCCGGCGTGTCTTCTGCGGGTAATTCCCGCCTGGTCGCCCACGGAGGAATGAATGGGGGGCAGGGTGGCAAAGTGGTCTTTGCAGACTGGGCCAGCGGTGGCACTTGCCATGTTTGCCTCTATGGCAACGGGGAGCTGGATCTCGGCTGGATGAGCCAAAAGCTGAGCATAGGCCTGCTGGAAACAGCCGGAGGCATAGTCGCGATGGCATTGGGTTCAAAAGGCTTTGGGCTGGAGCTCGGCAGTCAGCTGATCCTCCACTCGGGGACGTTGAGTTTCCGGTTTTTTGGGAGCGAGTCCTCGGGGTTTGATTTTGGTCAGGACTACGAGGTCTTGACCGCGCCAAATCTCTCCTGCTTCAATGTGGGCCAGTTTGCAGCCAATGATCTGGATGGGGCCTCTCCGCACTTCACCCTGTCTGGCAACAAGCTCAGCGTTTCCTACTCCAAGTCGTAAAAAGGCGGTTTTTCCCTCCTCGCTCCCTGGAAGGCGCTGTGTTCGAAACAAATGATCCCCCATTTGTTTCGATTTTATACCCAAGCGGATTTCGGGGATTTGGCTAACTTATGCCCCCAAGTAAACTCAAAATATGGCCAACTTTAACATAGACGCAGACAAGAATCTGACCTACGATGCCATCGTCATCGGCTCGGGGATCAGCGGAGGCTGGGCGGCAAAAGAACTTTGCGAAGCCGGTCTCAAAACCCTCGTCCTGGAGCGGGGAAGAATAGTGGAGCACGTGGTGGACTATCCGACCATGAACTACGACCCTTGGGAAGTGGAGCTCCGAGGCAGCCTCACACCGGAGCAAAAAGCCCGACATCCCAAGGGCGGCAGGTCGGGATTCATCGGCTCGATGAACGAGCACTTCCATGCCAACGACGTGGAAAATCCCTACACCGAGGTCAAGCCTTTCCTGTGGGTGCGTGCCCACCAGATGGGAGGCCGCTCCCTGCTCTGGGGCAAACAGACCTACCGCTGGTCGGACCTGGACTTTGAGGCCAATGCCAAGGACGGCCATGGAGTCGACTGGCCGATCCGATACAAGGACATCGAGCCTTGGTACACGCATGTAGAGAAATTCGCCGGGATCAGCGGGGAAGCTTTGGGCTTGCCTCAGCTGCCGGACTCGCACTTTCTCCCGCCCATGGAGCTCAACTGTGTGGAAAAGCAGATCAAAGAGCGCATCGAAAAGGAATTCAAGGGCCGAAACATGATCATCGGCCGCGTGGCGCACCTGACCCAGCCGCACAACGGACGCGGGCAGTGCCAGTCCCGCAATCGCTGCGATCGCGGCTGTCCCTACGGCGCTTACTTTAGTTCCAATGCCGTGACCCTGCCCGCGGCAAACGCGACCGGCAACTTGACCATCCGCCCTTACTCCATCGTGCAGTCGGTGGTGTATGACGAGCAAAAAGGCAAAGCCAGCGGCGTGCGCATCATCGATGCGGAGACCGGCGAAGACATCGTGTACAAAGCCAAGATCGTCTTTGTCAATGCCTCTGCCCTGAGCACGACCCAGATCCTGCTCAACTCTACCTCCAGCCGCTTTCCAAACGGGCTGGGAAATGACTCCGGCGAACTCGGTCACAATCTCATGGACCACACCTACCGCATCGGCGCGATGGGCACCGTGGAGGGGTTCGAAGACCAATACTACAAAGGCCGACGTCCAAACGGCATCTACATTCCCCGCTATGTCAACTTGAAAGATGGACCTCAAAGTGACAAGTTTGTCCGAGGCTATGGATTCCAAGGCGGTGGCGGACGCGCCGGATGGGGAGCGGGCAGCAACCAAGAGGATTTTGGCGGCAGCTTCAAGGACGGACTGATGAAGCCCGGGCCTTGGGAGTTTTTCATCACAGGCTTTGCGGAGTGCCTGCCGTATCATGAAAACAAGGTGTCGCTCAACACCGACGTCCTCGACAAGTGGGGCCAGCCTACGCTCAGCATCGATGCCCAGTGGGGTGCCAATGAGCTGGAGCTCAACAAGCAGATCCGCATCGATGCGCGCGAGATGCTGGAGCGCGCGGGGGTCAAGGACATCATGGACTTTGACAAAGAGCACGAGATGGGCTATGGCATCCACGAGATGGGCACTGCCCGCATGGGCAAAGACCCCAAAACCTCCGTGCTCAATGCTACCAACCAAGTGCATGGCTGCGAAAACGTATTCGTCACCGACGGGGCCTGCATGACCTCCTCCTCCTGTGTGAATCCTTCCCTGACCTATATGGCACTCACCGCGAGAGCCGCCAGCCACGCGATTTCCGAACTCAAAAAGCAAAACCTCTAAGCCATGAATAGACGAGAAGCACTTAGAAAATCAGCCCTCGGGCTCGGCGCTGCGGTGGGCACTCCTACTTTACTGAGCTTGCTGCAAGCCTGCGCCCAGCAGGATAGACTGACTTGGACACCGCAGTTTCTGGCCGAGGATCAGGCGAGGTTTATTTCCTCTTTTGTGGATTTCCTGCTGCCAAAGACCGATACACCGGGCGGCCTGGACGTGAAGGCGGACATCTTCATGGACTTGATGTATGCCAAGGCCTACGACGAAGGCGGACAGAAAAACACCGTCGAGGAGATCGCCAAGTTCAATGAAGACTGCAAGGCAACCTACGGAGCCGTCTTTGCGGAGCTGAGCGCTGAGGACAAAGCGGCCTGTTTCCGTGAGCACGAAGCCAATTCCCCCAAATTCGCCAAAAACGTCTGGGGAACCTCCGTGGGGCCAAGCCAGCCGGTGGGCTTTTACCGGGGCTTGAAATCCATGGCGCTCTGGGCCTATTTCAGCTCGGAGGAGATTGGTAAAAATGTCCTGACCTACGACCCTATTCCAGGCCCCTATCAGGGATGCATTCCACTTTCGGATGTGGGAAATACCTGGAGTTTGTGATTTTGATTTAATATTGACTCTCCCTTCGATGTCCGAGGGGAGAGTTTTTTTATGCCATGAAAATCAAAACATCGCTTTTCCTTCTCATTTTTGCCATTCTTGTTTGCACGAATGGCAGCACGCTCCATGCGCAAGATACTGGCAAACCCAACGTCATCCTGGTCAATGTCGATGACCTAGGCTGGAGGGATGTGGGCTTCATGGGCGGTAGCTACTACGAGACGCCAAACCTCGACAGGCTGGCTTCCCAGAGCGTAGTGTTCACCCAAGCCTACGCCGGTGCCTCCAACTGCGCGCCGAGCAGGGCGACGATGCTCACAGGCAGGTATCCGATGACCCACGGAGTGTACACCGTCAGCCCCTCGGATCGGGGCAATGCCGCAACTCGAAAGCTGATCCCCACTCCCAATTCCGACCACATTCCCGCCGATAGCTATACCCTTGCCCAGCTCTTCAAAGACCAGGGCTATGTCACGGGGATATTTGGAAAGTGGCATGTGTCGCGAGACCCCAGGGACTTTGGGTTTGATGTGAACGTGGGCGGTGGGCCGCAGGGCAATCCCGGCCAAAAGGGCTATTTCAGCCCCTACAAGGTGGGCATCCCATCCTCCGGAGCGGGGGAATACTTGACGGATCGGTTGACGGCGGAGGCGATCAGTTTCGCGGAGGAAAATCGGGACAACCCCTTTTTTCTATACCTGCCCTTCTACACCGTCCACTCGCCCCTGATGGCGAAGGAAGAGCTAAAGGCCAAGTTTGACCGAAAGCCGGGAGAGCCCGGTCGTGACAATGCCACCTATGCGGCGATGATCTACTCCATGGACGAGAATGTGGGGAGGCTGATGGCGGCGATCGATTCCCTCGGTTTGGATGAAAATACCATCCTGATCTTCACCTCTGACAACGGGGGCGTCCGTGCGACCAGCCATCAGGATCCGCTGAGGGCGGGAAAAGGGAGCTACTACGAAGGCGGTATCCGGGTTCCCTTGTTTGTGCGCTGGCCGGGAAGATTCCAAGCGGATCGAGTGGGGAGTCCGGTGCTGCAGATGGACTTTTTTCCGACCATTCGCCAGCTCTTGAAAGCCGAAACGGAGCTTGAGGTCGACGGAATATCCATCCTGGGTCTTTTGGATGGGGAAGAGCCCGAGCCCAGGGAGCTTTTTTGGCACTTTCCCATCTACCTCGAGGCCTACGATCCTAGGGAAGATCAATCACGGGACCCCTTGTTCCGGACCCGTCCAGGCTCGGTGATCCGCTCTGGAGACTGGAAGCTGCACCATTACTTTGAGGAGGACGAGTACGAGCTATACCATCTGGCGGAGGATCTGGGCGAGCGGAGCAATCTGTTGGACTCCCATCCCGAAAAAGCGCAAGAGCTGATCAAAAAGCTCGACGCTTGGCGGCGATCTACCCGAGCCCCCGTGCCGACCGAGCTAAATCCGAGCTATGATCCCGCGGAAGTGCAAAGACTAAGCAAGCGGTCCATGGAGGGCCATTAAAAAAGAAAGCTCCCCAGTCTTGAGGAGCTTTCTCGCGGTTGTGACGCTGGCGTTGCCACTTTTCTTGACTCAGAGCGAAGACTGGGTGTAACCCATTTTTTGGAGCTTTTCGATGATTCTTCCCATGACTTCCTGGCCTTTTTTCTGCCCGACGACCATGGATTCCTGGGTGATCGCAGGGGTGACCTCCAGGGTTTTCTTTCCGATGGGAGAATTGTAAAAGTCTATCAGCGCCAATAGTTCCGCTTCCGTGTAGTACTTGGCGTAGATCGGAGCGATCTCGTCCATCATGCTTTCGGAGGTGAATTCTTTCTTAAACTCCTCCCAGACCTCCGAGGGAACATTGGCGGAGGCTATACCGGGCATTTGGGCCATGACGTCGATCATTTTGGAAATGGACTCATTGAGCTGCATGGCCTCCATCAGTCGGTAGGCCGGTTCTTTCTGGGTTTGCTGGGCTTGGGACAAAAAGGCAAATAGGCAGAGTGCGAAGGCGAGAAGTACGCGTTTCATAAAATATGGATTTAAGTTGCGTAAATATATAGTCTAATTCCCTCACAAAGGAGGTGGGGCCAAGTAGTGTTGTGGAATAATTTCTACATTTTTTTGTGGAAATTATTCCGCAACGGAGCGGATTCGGCTGTCTTTGGGGCGGTTTTTTTGTGGCACGAAATTGTCCCAGCACTGGGCAATGCAAGAAGACCCATACATGAAAAAAGCTTTGATAATCGACGACGAAGTTGATTTGTGTATGCTCCTCTCGATGCAGTTGAGATCCTTGGGTATTGCCAATGAATACGTCAATTCCATCACCGAGGCGAAGGAGAAGTTTAAAAACAATCGCTTTGGAATCGTGTTTCTCGACTTGAACCTAAAGGACGGTACCGGCTATGACATGTTGGAGTTTATCAGCGGTTTTCCGAAGCGCCAGCGGGTCATCGTCATCAGCGCCTATGACAATGAGCGCAACAAGGCGCTGGATCACGGGGCGGACTTTTTTCTGCCCAAACCGTTTACCAAGAAAAAGGTAGCACAAATCATCGACTCGATCTAACTTTAAATACCAATCATCCCCCATGAGCAACCAAATCTTAGTAATAGACGATGATCAGGACCTGTGCAGGGTTCTGTCCAACTTTTTGAAAAAATCAAACTATGAGGTGGACGTGGCCTACAAGGCTGGAGAGGCCCTAGAGTATCTGCGCTCCAAGTCCTACGATCTCGTTTTGTGCGATTACAAGCTGCCCGACATGACCGGGGTGGAGGCTTTGCAAAAGATCAAAGTACTCAGTCCAGACGTGGCCGTGATCATCATCACCGGCTACAGCGATGTGCGCACGGCGGTGGAGACTTTCCGCTACGGCGCCAATGACTACGTCACCAAGCCTCTCTATCCGGACGAGTTGCTGGTGACCGTGAAGGAAACCATCCAGAAGAACCAGGAGCGAAACGAGGCCCGAAGCGGCAAGCCGGCTCCAAAGCCAAAGAAGGAAGAAAAGGGCTCCGAAAGCCAGCCCAAATTCATCTTTGGGCGCAGTGAGGCTTCCAAGTCCGTGCAGCAGTATGTGGACCTGATCGGTCCCACGGATATGTCCGTGCTGATCATCGGGGAAACAGGCACCGGAAAGGAGTTTGTCTCCAATTCCATCCATAAGCAAAGCAATCGCTCGGACAAGCCCTTCGTTGCCATAGACTGCGGTGCCTTGCCCAAAGAACTGGCCGGAAGCGAGCTTTTTGGCCACATGAAGGGATCCTTCACCGGCGCCATTGCCGACAAGCCCGGCAGCTTCGAGACGGCCAACGGGGGGACGGTATTTCTCGACGAGATAGGAAACCTGAGCTACGAAAACCAAGTGAAGCTCCTCAGGGTGATCCAGGAGCGGAAAATCCGACGAATTGGAGGCCAAAAAGACATCAGCATCGACGTTCGCATCATCGCCGCGACCAACGAAAATCTGACCCAAGCGATCCGCGACGGCAGGTTCCGCGAGGATCTGTATCACCGAATCAACGAATTCAAAATCGATCTCCTCCCGCTCCGTGAGCGCAAGGAAGACATACTCACTTTTGCGGAGCTGTTTTTGAAACATGCCAACCAGTCGCTCAACAAGGAGGTCAAGGGCTTTTCGGAAGAGGTCATCCAGCACTTCATGAACTACCAGTGGTATGGCAATCTCCGTGAGCTCAACAACGTGGTGAAGCGGGCCGTCCTCCTGACCAAAGGGGAAAAAGTGCAGCCTGATGCCCTTCCTGACGAGATTTCCCGGCCTAGGGCATTTGCCGCCAAGGACAATGCCGAGCCGGAGGAAGACAGCCACACCCTGCGCTCCGTGTCCGGAGAGGCCGAAAAACAGGCTATCATCAATGCGCTGGAAGCCAGTCGCTACAACAAGTCCAAGGCAGCTGACCTGCTGCGAATAGACAGAAAAACCCTCTACAACAAGCTTAAACTTTACAAAATCCAGGACTATTAAACCATCACTGAAACCTGCTGGATTTTTGGAAGAAAATTACTCCCCATGAACCATAAAAGACTACGTCTGCTCTTCTCTCTTGTCATGGGGCTGTTGATCCTGTTGTGTATATGGACCTACTGGAACCTCAGTAGCTATGTGCGGACGGTCGGAGATATCCGAACGGTGAACATCACCACCCAGACGACCACCATGGTCATGTCGCTGATCAAGGATGCCGAGACCGGCCACCGCGGCTACCAGCTGACCGAGGACGAGGAATACCTGAAGCCGTACTATCGGGCCAAGATTGACATCCCCGCAGAGCTGGCCAAGCTGGACAGCCTCTCGGAGTTTACCCCGGAGATCAAGGTTCCAGCCGATGAGCTGAGAATCTTGGTGGACAGGCAGTTGGCCATCATTGAGCAGATTCTACAGGCTACCAATTGGAAGAATTCCACCCTGCAGGAGGAGGAAGTGAGGCTGCTGGGTGAGGGGAAAAAAAACATGGACGAAATCCGCCGGGTAGCGGACACGATCACGCAGACCACGCGTAAGATAGTTCTCGAAGCCTTGGAAGACGAGGGGGGCTTCAAGACCCTCACGCCGATCAATTTGCTGGTAATCGCCCTGATCGCTTTCGGAGGCATTCTGTTGCTGTTTACCCGCGCGGTGATGCTGCTGGAGGAGCGTGACAAAAAATCCCAAAACCTCGAAAAGGCGCTCCTGGATCTGAAAGAGGAAACGCAAAAGCGGATGCATGCCAGTAACCTGCTCAGAAGTGTCCTCGACAATTCCCGGGACGGAATCATGGCTGCCACCGCACTGAGGGACGAATCCGGGCAAATCATAGATTTTGAGTTTTTGCTGGTAAATGATGCTGCTGCGGAGATGGGGAACCAAAACCAGACTAAGATGATGGCCAAGACCTTCTCGGAGGTTTTTCCCAAAAACCACGAGCAACTGCTCGCCGAGTACGCCGCGGTAGTGGATTCGGGAGTGGATTTCCGAAGGGAAATAGAGGTAGAACTCGGCGGAAACACGGTCTGGGTCAAGATCCTGGCGGCTAAGTTCAACGACGGCTTGGTGTTTACTTTCTCCGATATCACCAAGGAAAAGGAAGTCGAGCTTCAGCTCCGCAACTATACCCAGGAGCTCATGCGCTCCAACGAGGATTTGGAGCAGTTTGCCTACGTGGCCTCCCATGACTTGCAGGAGCCGCTGCGCAAGATCCGCTCCTTTGGCGACAGGCTGGTCACCAAGTACCACGACAAGCTGGACGACATGGGCAAAGACTACATCGAGCGCATGCAGGTGGCCTCGGGGCGTATGCAAAACCTGATCGAGGATTTGCTGGCCTTTTCCCGGATCACCCGCAGCAGTGAGCTCCCCGGCAAGGTGGACATGAAAAAATTGTTTGAGGAGATTTCAGAGGACCTTTCCGACCAGGTCAACCGGGAAGATGCCGTGCTGGAATTTCATAAAGTGCCGCCCGTGTTGGGCGTGAAGGGACAGATTCAGCGGCTTTTCCAGAATCTGATCAGCAATGCGATGAAGTTCAGAAAGGCGGAGGAACGCCCGCTGATCAAGATTTCGGGAGAAAAACTGAGTGCACTGGACGTGACAAAGGATTTTTCATTTACCCCGCGGTACAAGAATTACGTGAAGATCACCGTTTCTGACAATGGGATCGGCTTTGACGAAAAGTACGCAGAGCAGATCTTCAACGTATTTCAGCGCCTGCACGGGAAAAACGAATTTGAAGGTACAGGGATCGGCCTCGCCATCTGTAAGAAGATTGTGACCCATCATGGGGGGATTATCGCCGCCAAAAGTATAGAAGGAACGGGCTCTGATTTTATTGTTATATTACCTTCATTAAACTAATCTAATATGTCAATTGTCCCTATGAATAAGCTCAATAATAAGGTCACGATCCTCATGGCGGACGACGATGCCGATGACCAGCTGCTCCTTCAGGAAGCCCTGAAGGAAAACAACATCCCCAACTCCATTCATTTTGTCGAAAACGGTGAAGAGCTGATCGATTTTCTGAACAAAAGGGGAAAGTTT
Organism: Algoriphagus oliviformis; assembly: GCF_017254915.1. Taxonomy (GTDB): domain Bacteria; phylum Bacteroidota; class Bacteroidia; order Cytophagales; family Cyclobacteriaceae; genus Algoriphagus; species Algoriphagus oliviformis. The sequence goes on from NZ_JAFKCT010000001.1 coordinate 1,155,317, forward strand.
GAAGGGGTGGACTGTACTCCCGGACTGATCCTACTGGATCTGAATATGCCCAAAATGGACGGCAGACAGGCACTCAAGCTGCTCAAGGCTGACAGCATACTGAAAAAAATCCCCATCGTAGTCCTGACTACCTCACGAGCGGACTCGGATATCCTGGAATGCTATGACTTGGGAGTCAACTCCTTCATCAGCAAACCGGTAAACTTTGCCGAACTGGTCGAAGTCACCCGGGAAATCAGCAACTACTGGCTGGGCACCGTGACCCTGCCCGAATCAAAATAAAACATGGTAATAGAGGAAATCAAAATCCTTCTGATTGAAGATGATGAGGATGATGCTTTCTTGGTAAGGGAGTACCTATCCGATGTGAAAAACTTCAGCTGCGTGCTGGACTGGGAACCCAATCCTGAGCGCGGCAAAAGCAAAATTCTAAACGGTAAGTATGACCTGTTTCTGATCGACTTCTACCTGGGCAAGTCCACCGGGCTGTCGATCATAGACTTTATCCACAAAAACCGGATCCTCACACCTGCCATCCTGCTCACCGGGCGAAACGACGCCCAGATCGATGTGGATGCCAGCATGGCCGGAGCCTTTGACTATTTGGTCAAAGGGGATCTGCGCCCAGACATCCTGGAGCGCTCCATCCGCTACTCCATCAAGCAGGGCCGCATCATCCGTGAGCTGGACGAGAAGGAAAAGAAGTACAGATCCCTGTTTGAGCGCTCGCTGGACTGTATTTTCCTCGCCAACAGCGAGTACGCGATGCTCGAGCTCAACGATTCCTTTCTGGACTTTTTTGGATACGAGCCCTTGGAAAACGCCAATCTCCACCTGAGGGAAATCTTTGCAAACGAGGAGGATTTCGAGTTCTGTGTGGAGCAGCTCAAGACCCAAGAGGTCGTCAAGGACTTCGAAGTGGTGCTGTTGACAAAGGATCGCGAGCCCAAGGTCTGCCTGTTCAACTGCGTCTTTATCCCCGACCAAGCGGATGACTTCTGTTGCTATCAGGGAATCATCCGGGATCTCACGTTCTGGAAAAAAGCCGAACGCGAAATGATGGTCGCCGAAAAGCTCTCCATGACGGGCAAGCTCGCCCGCACCATCGCACACGAGATACGCAATCCCCTCACCAACCTAAACCTCGCCCTGGACAACCTCAAGGAGGAAATCTCCGAAGGGGAGGAAGGCTCCATCCTGTACACGGAGATCATCCAGCGCAGCTCCAACCGTATCGAAACCCTCATCGGCGACTTGCTCAACTCCTCCAAACCCAAAGAACTGCAGCTCGAGCTCAGCTCCCTGCACCGCATCCTGGACGACGTCCTGGAGCTGGTCAGAGACCGCGCCAAGCTGAGGGGAATCCGGATTGCCGAGGAGCTGGAGGAGGAGCTGCCGAGGATCTTTGTGGATCGGGAGAAGCTCTCCATCGCCCTGGTAAACATCCTGCTCAACGGCATCGAGGCGATCGAGCATGCAGAAGGGGTGCTTACGGTGCAGACCGAGCTTCGTGGCAATTCCATCTTCCTGATCATCGAAGACAACGGGCAGGGGATTGCCAAAGAGGACCTCAAAAAAATCTTCGACCCCTTCTATACCAGCAAGTCCGAAGGCACCGGCCTTGGCCTCACCTCCACGCTCAATATCCTTTCCAGCCACAATGCCGGCATCCAGGTCAACAGTACCGTGGGAGTGGGCACCCGCTTCGAGATCGAGTTTCCCCTTCCCGGACATTGACAGCCTGCCTTTGACACTTTCCGGGCTTGTTTAGAAGAAAAAATCGCAAGCCGCAGCTGGCAATTGTTGGGAAGAGCTTGATTTTTTACCCACTTGGAATTCTTTGGCCACAAAAAAAGGCAGTCTCTGGTGAGTGAGACTGCCCTTGTTCGTTCCAGCTTATCGATCCTACTTGAATACACGGGCTCCAAAGATGAGCGTGAGTAGAAACAAGACGATAAAAAGGAAGAACAATACCTTTGCGATGGAAGCAGCTCCCGCTGCGATTCCACCAAATCCGAATATTGCCGCGATGATCGCAACAATAAAGAATCCTAAAGCCCAACGTAACATAGTCGTGTGATTTTGGTGAATGTTTTTTTCCATCCCTTAGAGAAAAATGGATGCCAAGCCCAATTGGGCGCTCCAAAGGCCGGTTTTTCCGGTTTTGGGGTCGGGGGATGGGGAAGCCTTTCCCCACCGCCACAACAAATTCCCCATTCTGATTTTTCAAAAAGGCCTTTTTTGGGCTTTTGAGCCATTTTTTGCGCTTGGCACCAGGCTTGACTATCTGGGAGTACAAACATTTTGTACACTAAACCACAATCACAATGAAAACGGACACCAAATTCAAGATCCAGGGTTCTTGGAAAGAACTCAAAGGAAAACTCAAACAAAAGTATGCAGATCTGACCGACGATGATTTGCTCTATGAAGAGGGCAAAGACGAAGAGCTGATCGGGAGACTTCAGCGCAAGCTGGGTATGACTATGGAAGAAGTGAAAGAAGAGATCAACGGGCTGTAAATCGCCTTGGATTGTTCACACAACTAAACCAAGAAAATCATGAAATCGAAAGCAATAGCAATACTGGGACTTGCGGCATTGGGATTCACTGCCATGTCCTGTGGAGAAAATAGAGCCGAAAGGCAGGCAGAAAAAGCCAACCAAGAGATGATGGGGGCCCAAAAGGACTTCGAAAAAGAGCGCGCCGAGCTGCGTGAAGACCTTAGAGAACTCGAAACCGACATCGACAAGAAGATGATGGAGCTCGAGGCGAAAAAGGAGAAAGCCGATGCGAAAATGAAAGCCGAAATCGAAGAGATGGAAGTGGAGCTCAAGCGGGAGAAAACCGAAGTGGGCCAAGCCATCGATGACCTCGAAAGAGCCACCGAAAACACTTGGGAAGACGTGAAGACTTCGGTCAACAACACGACCCGCGACATCGAGGATACTTGGAAAGAGTTCAAATCCGATGTCAAGGATACCTTCGAAAAAGACAATAAGTAAGTAAATGGGTGATGGAGTAGGAAAAGGGGCTGGTTTTTAATCAGCCCTTTTGTTTTGACTAAGCCTAAAAGAATTTAAACAGAACAATATCAATGAAGCTGCTGCAAGCCTGGCAAATTCTCAAGAAGTCGGTCACTTCCTTTATGGAAGAAGACGCCTTTACCTATTCGGCGGCGATTTCATTTTACACCATGCTTTCCTTGCCGGCGGTGCTGCTGATCGTGGTGTCGATCGGAGCCACGCTGTATGAGGAAAATAGGATACAGCAGGAGCTGATCGACCAGATCTCCAGGCTCATCGGCCCATCCACGGCGGGTCAGATCGAGCAGATTCTTGCCAAAGCTTCCATCGAGCAGCAAAGCACCCTGCTCGCCCGCACGGTGGGCATAGGCACGCTGGTATTCAGCTCCACGACGGTCTTTTTCTCCCTACAGACGGCGATCAACAAAATCTGGAACATCGAAGCCAAGCCGGAGAAAGGCTTTGTCAAATACCTGCTCAACCGGCTGCTTTCCTTGGCCATGGTCATCGGGATAGGCTTTATCCTGATGGTTTCCCTCGTGGTGGAAGCACTCCTGGCGCTGTTCAAGAAGTTTGTGCAGGGATTCCAAGAGGAGCTGTCGGTCATCTTGATGAAAGTCGGCTCGGAGGTGGTCTCCTTTGGGATCATCATGGTGATCTTTTCGATGATGTATAAGATCCTCCCTGATGCCAAACTCAAATGGAAGGACGTTTGGGTGGGGGGATTGATCACGGCCGCGCTCTTCATAGGAGGAAAGCTATTGATCGGCGTGTATCTGGGCGCAAGTTCCTTTACGGATGCCTATGGAGCGAGCGGCTCCTTGGTAGTCATGCTGGTGTGGACCTATTACGCCTCATTCATTTTCCTCTTTGGGGCAAAGATCACCTACATCTACACCAAGCGCCATGGGGAGGGGATAGATACCTACGACACCGCCGTGGAAGTGCAAAACGTCAAGATCGAGACGCCGTCCGAATAGCGTTTGGGAGAAAAAACCAGACATTGTCTAGGCAGGCAGCTCTGTTTTTACCCACTTTGTGGACTTTGACAGACTTCATTTTGCGAGGGTACCTCTACACTTTGGAAGATTTTTTTGCTTTGCCGCAGTCTTGCGGAATTTAATTTCCAAAAAACAGGAGGAATGAGAATAGAAGACAAAAATCTCCAAATGGTCTTGATATTGAATGATATGAGGAAACCAAAATAAATTAGCTATGACAACCGCAACCAATCAAAAAGCAACTTTGTCCAACCATCTGAACTTGGACGAAAAACAGATGAAAAAGCTGAACGGACAACTCAATGACCTTTTGGCGGATTACCATGTCTTTTACCAAAACGTCAGAGGCTTTCACTGGAACGTAAAGGGAAACGACTTTTTCATTCTCCATGAGAAATTCGAAGAACTGTACACGCAGCTGTATCAGTCAATCGACGAGCTGGCCGAGCGCATCCTGATGATCGGCTACCGACCTGCCCACGTGTATTCGGACTACCTGAAAAATACCATCCATAAAGAAATCACGGACGTGAAAGACGGTGACGAATGCGTCAACCACGTCATCAACGGTCTGGGTATTCTGGTGTCCTCCCATCGCAAGACCGCGGAGACCGCCGAAGAGGCCGGAGACATCGCCACGGCAGATTTGCTGACCAAGTTTGTCGGCGATCTGGAGAAACGCATGTGGATGTTTACGATGTATAGAAAATAACTGCCACGACCAAGCGAAAATGGCGACCCTCGGGTCGCCATTTTTTGTTGGTGGAGTTTTGCCCGGCGCCTTAGCGCTTGGACAGCTAGAATACCTGAAGCGAATTTCCCGAAGGGATGTGATGCACCGGCAGTCCGGGCATGTGCTCGATGAGCCAGTTTTTGACGAATTCAGAGCCGCCTTCCTCGCTGGCGGAGTGGCCAATCTCGATCATCGACAGCTTCATTCCGATCTCGTTTGCCACACGGACGTACTCGGGGGTTTCCCACTCGTTGGATTCCCCGCAGACCAGCACGTCCGGGCGGTGTTCCATGATTCGCGTGATCTGCATGCGGCCGCCCACCGCTCCCGGGAGCAGGAGTACTTTGGAACAATGCTGGTCCAAGTCTCCCACGTAGCGCATAGCCGGCACACCCAATCGGGACTTGATGTGGTTGATCAGGTCGCGAAGGCGTGTTTTGGGAAGGTTGAGGATCGGGCTCTTTGGGACATAGTACGCGTCCCATCCCAAATCGCCCACCACGCCTATCCTTACGCCATCGTCCTGCATTCGGTGTACGTAGTCGTGGTTTCGCCAGAGCGTGATGCCATGTTTTTCCATCAGGTCATACTTGGCGCGGAAGACAGGGTCTTCCTGCAGGTAGTCCGTCTCATCTTGGCCTGAGAAAAAGGTAGGTTCATGGGGAATGATCAGGTTTGCCTTGAGCTCGATCGCCCGATGGATGATCTCCATGGTAGTGAACATGGTCGTCACCACCCCAGTCACTACCGTGTCCCGCGAGCCTACTTTGATGGTGTCTACTGTCTGGGCAAAAGGCGCATTGGGCACCTCAGCGACGAAGGCATCGATGATTTGGCCTACCGTCCAGGCTCTTTGCCTCGGCTGGGCGAGGGAGGAAAAAGGATTATAGACCAGTCCGGCTCCAGCCAGTGTGGCCGATTTGAGGAGGAATTCCCGTCGGGGATTGGGTGTCTTCATAGGTCATAGGGGTTCGGTGTTGTTTTTATTGTGGTCTTTTTTGTTCTGGGCTGGGAGTGGAGAGGAGTAGCTCCAGCGAGGTGATCGCCGTCCATCCAAACACGATCCCGAAAACCAACCGATGGGTGAGCGGCATGGACCAAATTCCCAGCACAAAGCCCAGCATGGATCCGAGAATCAGGCATGCCGTGATGTTTGCCCGGGTTCTCACCTTTTGGGCGAGCGTCCGATTGGAGCCCATGCGCGACAGCCCAAACATCCAACAGGCCAAGCCTAGGCAGACGGCGAGGATATGCGCTTTGGAAACCTCCGCATCAGCAAAGTCCATGGGACTCGCGATAAAGGCAAAGCCCAAACCGAAAAGAGACAGGAATATTGCCAGCGGTCGGTCTCCCAAAAGCAGGCCGTAGGAGAGCCCGAAGGCAAACAGGAGAACACCTACTAGCGCAAATCCTATGAGGTTCCAAGCCAAGGCATGGGGAGCTCCCTTGGCACCGAGGCTGCTGACAAAGTCATCCCAAAGGTTAAAATCAGGGTTGGCAAAGCCATAGACCAGCAGTGCGGCCAAGAAAATGGCGACGGCGAGCAAGCCCAGGACGCCAGCGGCAGTCCTACTGTCGATGCTCATCAGTCGGACTTTTAGCTGCTTTACACATCGGTTGCACGATCTAGTCCACTTTGATGTCGGAGATCCAGAGTGTACGCTTTCCTTCGGCGTTGTAGTGCTCGGTGGCGAATTTCAATGGCCCATGGCTCTCGACGGTTTCCCAAGTCACGGGACGGCCCTCGGGGCCATTTCCTCTTCTGAATACCCACTCTACGATCATGAGATTTTCGTCCAGGTACAGGTCATAGGCGTCGCCAGGGGTGTAGCCCATCCCAGGGGATTTGGGTTCGCCGGACTGGTAGAGGATGGTCAGTTTGGTAGCTGGGGTGCCTTTGATCGGGGAGGTCACGTTTTCTGCGGTCTCAAAGGTGTAGCCTTTGTCCCAGGCCAGCTGGAAAGGCATCATTGCCCAGTATTTGTCGTTGATGAATCCGCCGTCCTGCTTGGGCAGGGAGTCCGCGGTGAGGCTGTAGGTGAAGGTGGTGTCCGGTCCGGAATAGGCTACGGTGCTGTCTTGGATGTTCCATTTCCATTTTCTGGAGAGCACGTTGACGGAGTCGCGCTGCACGTTCCAGGTGTAGGCGATGGACTTCACCTGGTCAAAATTTTCGAAGCCATAGGCCTTGGCGACTTGGAAGGGCAGTGTGTCGGGCATGGTTTCCTTTTGCTGGCAGGCGACGCAGCATCCGACAAAGGCGAGGAGAAAAAGAAAGTTTTTCATGGATTGGGATGTTTAGCTGAGCTGAGGTTGGCGATTTTTAGGGTCGCTGGATTTTTGGTCTCAAATAAATATAGGAAATACTTTGCTGGAAATCAGGCTGGGAAGAGGAATGCGGAGCGTTGCCCTGTCCAATCCCACAGGCATCGAGGTACAGAAAAATGGGGGGCTACACAAATTCATCCCTGAAGGTGCTTTCCGGCAGCGCAAGTCGAAATCCGGATAGCCTGATCGCCAGCAGTGGCGCTATGCCTCGGATGTCCGGGAAAAACTTCGGGTTGAGATCCAGCTTGTTGACCGTGGCCAATTTTCCCCATCCCGAGCCCGAAAGCCGGGTAAAGAATTTCAGCTTGTTCCAGGTTTGACAGAGCCTCAGCGGGAATAGAGCCGTGGAAAAAGGAAAGGAAAAGCCTCTGGTTTCAAATTCCGCCGAGAAGATGGTTTCATCGTTTTGGCTGATGCTTACCCAATCACGTTTTGGCGAGCTTTTCCAGGCGATAGGAGTGGGCTTTGCCGGAAATCCCCAATTCGCACGTAGGTTTTGGACGCTGGCCTCCGTATCGGCAAAGCAGTGGCTGGCGGCTTGTTTGCGCTTTTTGCGAAACCTCCCCGGGACAAAAAGCAACTGTCGAAAGGCGCCTACGGGACTTTCTGGGTGGGTTGTGAGCAGGAGCATTCCCAGCCCGCCGCCGAATTTTCCCCTCAGCGGTTTCGGCAGCAGGGCATCGCGCTCTACCCAATCCTTTTTGAACTTAAAGATCAGCATGATGCCATCCCCCTCGAGTTTCCAAGGGGCTGGGCTTTTCAGCACAAACTTCTTGTCCAGCAGCAGGGATCGGGGTTCAAGCATAGGGCGAGGGGCTGATGGAGGTCCATCCCCCATCTATGATGAGGGTCTGGCCGGTGATGTGGCGTGCGGCATCGGAGAGCAAAAAGGAAGCTGCTGCCGCGATGTCGGTGGTGTTGGCTGGCCGTCCCAGGGGGGTCAGCTTGGACCAAGTGTTGACGTAGTCCGGGTCGGCCACCGTGCGCTCGGTCATGGTGGCACCCGGTGCAATGGTGTTGATTCTTATCCCAAAGGGCGCCAGCTCGATGACCAGGTTTCTGGCAAGCATTTCCACCGCAGCCTTGCTCATGGCGTAGGCAGCGAGGTTTTCGTGGCTCTGATGGGCGGTCACTGAGGAGGTGAGCAAAATGGCTCCGCCATCGGGTTGGCTTTTCATGACTCGTGCTGCGGCTTGGGTCAGAAAGAAGGTCCCGGCCTGGTTGATCCGCGCGACTTCGAAAAAGTCATCCCTAGAATAGTCGAGGAAGCTGCCGAAAAGCGTGATTCCCGCATTGGCCACTACCTGGTCGATATGGCCAAAGTGGTGCATGGCCAGCTCCACCATTTCGGAAATGACCTCCTCGGAGGAAGAGTCGCCAGAGCAACCCAAGACGGAGGCTTTTCCGCTTTGGCTGAGCGACGCCACGGCTTCTTCCGTCAGGCCTTTTTCCAGGTCGTTTAGAATGACGTGCGAGCCAGAATCGACTAGTTTACGGGCGATTTCGAGTCCTATTCCCTGCCCTGCTCCGGTGATCAGGGCGACTTTTTGATTTTTCATAAATTCGTAGTTTAACCTAGCCTCACCTCACCTAACCCTCCAAGGGTTCGGAACCCTTGGAGGGTTTGCGCTCAAGACCCATGAAGGTTTGCGGTCATGACCCTTGGAGGGTTTAGTCTGACAGTTTATCGATCAATGCGAATCCCGCTTTACCTCAGACCCCGAGCTCCCCTGTAGGAAGTCGAAGTCCACCCCTTCGTGGGCTTGGTTGACCTTGTCGAGAAAAAGGTTGACATAGCCCCGCTCATAGGGGAGCTGGGTGGGTACAAACTCTTTTCTTCTCCTTTCAAACTCCTCGTCGGAGATCAGGAGATTCAGGCTGCGATTGGGTACGTCGAGGGCGATCATGTCTCCATTTTGCACAAAAGCCAAGGGGCCTCCGATGGCCGACTCAGGCGAGACGTGGAGCACTACGGTACCAAAACCAGTCCCGCTCATTCTACCGTCGGAGATGCGGATCATGTCTTTGAAGCCCTTTTCGAGTACTTTTTTCGGCAAGCCCATATTGCCGACCTCAGGCATGCCGGGGTAGCCTTTGGGCCCTACGTTTTTCATCACCATCACGCAGGTCTCGTCGATGTCAAGGTTGGGATCGTCCACCTTGGCCTTGTAGTCGTCGATATTTTCGAACACCACCGCCCTACCTGTGTGTACAAGCAGCTCGGGGCTCGCCGCGGAGGGCTTGAGCACAGCTCCGTTGGGGCAAAGATTCCCCTTGAGCACGGCGATGCCAGAGTCGGGTTTGATGGGTTTTTCGAGCGTGCCGATGAGGTTTCTGTCCCAGCATTCCGCTTTGGAGATGTTTTCGCCTATGGTTTTTCCATTGACGGTGAGGGCGTCGGTGTGGAGGTGTTTTTCGATCTCCCGCATCACGGCCGGCAGTCCTCCGGCGTAGAAGAGGTCCTCTACCCAGTGCTCTCCGGATGGCTGTACGTTGGCGATGAGGGGGATTTTTGAGGAGAAATAGTCGAAGTCAGTCAAGTCCAGCTCGGCTCCTATACGCTTGGCGATGGCCGTCAGGTGGAGGATGAAGTTGGTGGATCCGCCCACTGCGGCATTGACCATGATTGCATTTTCGAAAGCTTTGCGGGTGAGGATGGTGCTCATCTTCATGTCTTCCCGCACCATCTCCACGATGCGCATGCCGGTGAGGTGGGCCAGCACTTTTCTCCTGGAGTCCACGGCAGGGATGGTCGCATTGTCAGGCAGGGCAAGGCCGAGCGCTTCGACCATGGCCGCCATGGTGGAGGCAGTCCCCATGGGTGCGCAGTGTCCAGCCGAGCGGGACATGGCGGCTTCGGCCTCGATGAATTCCTCCTGGGAAAGCCTTCCCATCTTGAAGTCTTCCGCAAATCTCCAAATGTCCGAGGTGCCGATCCGTTTCCCCTTGAACCTACCTACGAGCATCGGTCCTCCCGACAGCACCAAAGCGGGTAAGTCTACCGAAGCCGCGCCCATTACAAGGGAAGGGGTGGTCTTGTCACAGCCGCACATCAGCACCACGCCGTCCATAGGGTTGGCGCGGATGCTCTCCTCCACGTCCATGGAGGCCAGGTTGCGGAAGAGCATCGCAGTAGGCTTGATGGAGCACTCGCCGAGGGACATCACGGGGAATTCCAGCGGAAAACCGCCGGCTTCCCAGATGCCCTTCTTTAGGGCTTCTGCCAGATCGCGGAAGTGGGCATTGCAGGGGGTGAGTTCTGACCAGGTGTTGCAGATTCCGATCACGGGCTTTTCGCCCTCAAAAAGGTGGTGGGGAAGTCCCTGGTTTTTCATCCAGGATCGGTAGATGAATCCGTCTTTTCCGGTTCGTCCGTACCATTCTTGGCTACGGAGTTTTTTCTTGGTCATGGGTATAATGGGTTGAGCTAATTGGCTAAAAAGATAGCAAAAAACGCGAACTAGCTCAAAGCCAAAAGGGAGAAAGGCCTCCCCATTCCCTCAGAAAAGCACCTAGACCAAGCCGTCTTGCTCGATTTGCACGAGCGCCCGCTCCAGCGCGGCCAGATCGATGGTGAAGTCCGTGATGATGGACTCCTTGCCGTCGCCTTGGTTGAGCGTGTAGTAGTAGGGCAGCTCGAGTGCCGAGGCCAGGTTAAAATAGCACTGGGTCACCGAGTCCCCCAGGTTTCTAAACTCGAGCACCTTTGCCCCCGCAGGCAAAAAGAGCATGTTGGTTAGGGCGGCGCCGTGCAGGGCGACCAAAAGAGCGGTCTCCGACATGAGCTGGATCTGCTGGCCGAGGCTCAGTTTTTCGGCATACACGATCTCAAAGCCCTTTTTCTGCAACAGAAGCTCGACATCGGCTTCGTTGTGGGCCTTGCGTTTTGGGGCAAGCTTGCGACTGATGTACACTTTTCGCCAAGGCTTGGCCTGAGGCTTCAGGCTGAGTTTGCCTCTTGTTTTTTTTGCCAAGTCGGGGAGAAAATTGGGAAAAGTGGCCGTCCTCGCCGTCAGGATGAGCTTGCCGACGTGCAGGTTTTGGCTGGCCCTGAAAAAGACAGCACGTGCTCCCGCTAGCTCCAGGGACTGCATGACATAGGGCAGGCTTCTGAACGAATCCGGCAAAATCACCGGGCAGCCGGGCTCCCGCTCCATTCCTTCCCAAAGGCGGGGCAGGCAGTCGGTCATCCAGTGGAAGTAGTTGGCGCTCCATTCGTCCAGAATCCACATGCCCAGTGGGATTTTTTTCCAGGACTTGGGCGCACAGTACACCGCCCGCTTGGCAAACTGCAGGGGGCCGAGGTCGGCGATGTGGGTGTGGGAGGAGTAAAATTTGATTTCCCCCGGCGAAAAAACGGCATCCTGGAGCACCCAGGCATTTTTTAGGTGCACGGGGTGCTGCCGCTCAAAGGTGACTTGGAGCGACCGCTCAAAAAGAGGCAAATCCTCAGTTGCGAGGTTGACAGGCAAAGTCCGCTTGACGGTGATCTCTTGTCGCAAAGTGGAAAAAGGTTGGTTGGGTAAAAAAGAAAGAAGCTGCCTCAGAATTGCACGTTGTCACACGGAGCACCTTCCTGCATGGTAGATAGGAAGGTGGCATGTCGATTATTTCGCTTCATTAAGCCTTCGACAGCGCTCAGGCTGACAAATCGCGTCCTTTTGGGGCAGCTTCTTTGAACTATGGCAGACGCTCAATCTTGGCCCCCAAGGCATTGAGTCTCTCGTCGATGTTTTGGTAGCCGCGGTCGATCTGCTCGATATTGTCGATGACGGAAGTCCCGGTGGCCGACATCGCTGCGATCAAAAGAGCGACCCCCGCACGGATGTCAGGAGAAGTCATTTTGATGCCGCGGAGTGGATACTTTCTGTCCAGTCCGATCACTGTCGCGCGGTGCGGATCGCAGAGGATGATCTGAGCGCCCATGTCGATCAGCTTGTCCACGAAGAACAGTCGGGATTCAAACATCTTCTGGTGTACCAAAACAGTGCCTTTGGCTTGAGTGGCGGTTACCAGGATGATGGAAAGCAGGTCCGGCGTAAAGCCGGGCCAGATCTGGTCGGCCACGGTGAGGATCGATCCGTCGATGAAGGTCTCGATCTCATAGTGTTTTTGCGCGGGGATGTGGATGTCGTCGCCACGAAACTCCAGCTTGATGCCCATCCTGCGGAAAGTCTCCGGGATGATGCCCAATCGGTGGATCTGGCAGTCTTTGATCGTGATCTCAGAGCCTGTCATGGCCGCCATGCCGATGAAGGAGCCGATCTCGATCATGTCGGGCAGCATGGTGTGCGCTGTGCCCCCGAGGTGTTTGACTCCTTCGATGGTCAGTAGGTTGGAGCCCACTCCCGTGATCTTGGCCCCCATTCGGTTGAGCATGTCACAGAGCTGCTGGAGATAGGGCTCGCAGGCAGCGTTGTAGATGGTGGTGGTGCCTTCTGCCAAAACTGCCGCCATGACGATGTTGGCGGTGCCGGTCACCGAGGCCTCGTCGAGGAGCATGTAGGTGCCCTTGAGGTTTTTGCCGTCGATGTGGAAGATCTCGTTTTTCGCGTCGTAGTGGAACTCCGCCCCCAGCTTTTGGAAGCCAAAAAAGTGCGTATCCATGCGGCGGCGGCCGATCTTATCCCCGCCCGGCTTGGAGAGTTTGCCCTTGCCAAACCTGGCCAAAAGCGGGCCCAAGATCATCACGGACCCTCTCAGTGCGGAGGCTTTCTGGAGAAAGTCTTCCGTCTCGAGGTAGTCCATGTTTACCTCATCCGCCTGGAAAGAGTAGGACTCGGGGCCGAGTTTTTGCGTTTTTACCCCCATATCGGCTAACAACTCGATGAGCTTGTTGACGTCGCGGATGTTGGGGATTTTGTGGATGTCAACCTTTTCAGGCGTGAGAAGCACCGCGCAGAGGATTTGGAGTGCTTCGTTTTTTGCTCCCTGAGGGATGATTTCGCCTTTGAGTTGGGTGCCCCCGGTGACACGAAAAGATGCCATTAATTTCTGCGTTTTTTATTGTGGCCGTTGTTCCGGTGATTTTTTTTGTGTTGGTTTTGGCGCTTGTTTTTTTGGCCGTGCTCTTCCTCTGCGTGGGGGATTTTGAAGTCCCTGCGGGTGTTGGATTCGAAAAGGGCATTTTCGCGCACTTTCTCCAGGTCGATGTGAAGCTTGCCTTTGGAGAGGGTCTTGATGTCGTCCAGGATGATGCCGTCGTCGAAATTGTCCCTGTTCCAGGTGGAGTGGAAGCTGCGCATGAGCTGACCGATGTAGATGATGGCCGCTTCCTGCTCTTCGTCGTTTTCGATTTCGATGGCCTTTTCGATCAGCTTTTCGATGTTTCGGCCGTAGTGCTTAAACTTCACTTCGCCTTTGGGGTAGCCCACCGCTAGGGGTTTTTTGCCAAGTAGCTCTTTTTCCGGCATGGGAAAAGGCCCGTCCACGTCGAGCTGGAAGTCGGACATGATGTAGATGTCGTCCCAGAGCTTCTGGTCGTTTTCCTGCTTGAGTTGGGGATTGAGCTGTTTGATGATTTCAATGACGGTGTAGGCACTCTGGGTGCGCTTGTCACGGTCTTCAATGCCGGTGACGTGCGCGACCAGGCGTTGAATGTTTTTGCCGTATTCTTTCAAGATAAGCTGTTGTTTTTCAGGTTCGGTGTGCTCCATGTTGCTTCCCGTTTATTGCCAGGATAAGGTAACAAAAAATCACCAAAGGGCAGGGAAGCAGGTGATTAGTCTATGATTCTGAGCTTGGCAAAGCTAAGCAATAATGTTTTCTCGCCAAAATGCTCAAATTGGATGGTTGCCTTTTTGTTAAGTCCTTCGGTTTCAATTTTTTGTACTTTTCCATAGCCGAATTTCGGATGCTCTACCAGCTGCTCCGGTTGGAGATTGTTGGTGTTGCTGGGCTTAAAGTCCGGCGAAGGCGTGTGGATCTTCAGCTGGATGGGCTGGCGGGACTCGGGCTGGCGCTTCAGTCCCACAAATCCCTTGCTGGCACCGGTGCTGCCCGGCAGACCTTCCCTGCGAAGCGCTCCAGGCATTTCCTTCGAGGCGACGCGCTTGTTGACCTTGATCCGCATGGGATCCACTTCCTCGAGGAAGCGGCTCGGCTCACAATTCAGCAACCGGCCAAAACGATAACGCGACAAGGCGTAGCTCAAATATAGTTTTTCCATGGCTCGTGTCGCTGCGACGTAGAATAGCCTTCGCTCTTCCTCCAGGTCATCCCGGCTCTGCATCATCATCTGGGAGGGAAAAAGGTCCTCTTCCATCCCCACGACGAAGACTTGTTTAAACTCCAAGCCTTTGGAAGCGTGGATGGTCATCAGCGTGATCGCGTCGGTTTTGTCCTTGTCCTGGTCGTTGTCCGTGAGAAGGGCGATTTCTTGGAGAAAAGACCCGAGGCTTTTGTCCTCGTTTTCGGGATTGTCCACGTATTCCTTGATCGCGTTGAGCAATTCCTGGACGTTTTCGTAGCGGTTGAGTCCCTCGATGGTTTTGTCCTCGTAGAGCTCGCGAAGCAGTCCGCTTTGCTTGGCGATGAAGTTGGCGGCCTCGTAGGCGTCTTTTCGCTCGGCCTCGATCTGGAAGGCTTTGATCGTGGTGGCAAAGTCATCGACTGCACCCCCAGCCCTGCCGGAGAGGAAGCTGTGGGCGTTTTGGACTACTTCCCAGAGTGGCATGTCGTGCTCGTAGGCGGAGACGAGGATTTTTTCCACGGAAGTATCCCCGATGCCCCGCTTGGGGTAGTTGATCACACGCTTGAAGGCCTCCTCGTCCACGGGATTGACCGTGAAGCGGAGGTAGGCCATGAGGTCCTTGATTTCCTTCCGTTGGTAGAAGGAAAGACCACCGACGATTTTGTACGTAAGGCTCATCTTGCGCAGGGCCTCTTCCATCGCCCGGGATTGGGAGTTGGTGCGGTAGAGGATGGCAAAGTCGGCGTTGTTGAGCTTCTTGTTGTTCTTTTCTTCAAAGATGATGTTGGCCACGATGCGTCCTTCCTCGTTGTCCGAGGCGGCCTTGACCAGCTCGATCAGCTCCCCGTCGGGATTGGAGGTCCAGACGAGCTTTTTCAGCTGGGCTTTGTTCTTGTCGATGATGGAGTTGGCAGCCTCCACGATGGTCTTGGTAGAGCGGTAGTTTTGCTCCAGCTTCACCACAAAGAGGTCGGGATAGTCCTTTTCGAAGTTGAGGATGTTTTGGATGTCCGCTCCGCGAAAGGCATAGATACTCTGGGCGTCGTCACCTACCACGCAGATGTTTTGGTGGACGGCGGAGAGCTTTTTGGTGATGAGGTATTGGGAAATGTTGGTGTCCTGAAACTCGTCCACCATCACGTACTTGAAGCGCTGCTGGTACTTGTTGAGCACGTCGAGATGGTCTCGGAAGAGCACGTTGGTATTGAATAGCAGGTCGTCAAAGTCCATCGCACCAGCTTTGAACAAGCGATCCTGATACTTTTGATACAATTCGCCCATTCGGGGTTTCATTGCGGACTCGTCGTCTGCTTTCACGTAAGGATCCGCTTGATAGGCCTGCCAGGAGATCAGGCGGTTTTTGGCCCCGGAGATTCTGGACAGGACGACACCGGGTTTGTAGACTTTGTCGTCGAGGCGCATTTCCTTGACCAGGGTGCGGATGAGGGACTTGGAGTCGTCGTTGTCGTAGATGGTGAAGTTGGACGGGTAGCCGATTCGCTCGGACTCTACCCGCAGGATTTTTGCAAAAATGGAGTGGAATGTCCCCATCCAGGTGTTTCTCGCTTCCAGACCCACCAGGCTTTCGATCCGGTGCTTCATCTCCGCGGCGGCCTTGTTGGTAAAGGTCAGCGAGAGGATGTTGAAAGGATCGATGCCCTTGGCGTAGATCAAGTGCGCGATTCTATAGGTCAGCACGCGGGTTTTGCCCGAACCTGCACCGGCAATGATCATCACCGGGCCGTCGGTATGCTGTACGGCCTGTAGCTGTGGGGGATTCAGTTCCTTGAGGTAATCCATGTTGGTGTCTAGTAATTAGTAGCCAGTATCAAGAATTGGGATACTAGAGTCAAGAATCAAGAGCCAAGAATCAAGATTTTAGTATTAAGTAGCTAGTATCAAGTATCAAGAAGAGGGAATTCGAGATTTGAGATTTGAGATTCGAATTTCAAATTTCAAATCTCGAATTTCAAATCTTCCACCGCTTGTGGCTCCAAAGGTAGAGGTCCGGTTGGTTGCGGATGTTGTTTTCCAGCCTGCGGCAAAACTCATCCGTCACGCTGTGCGGCGGGTGTCCCTCGTAGGGCGGCTCGGCCATCTTTTCGTACTCAAAGCGGTAATGTCCGCGCTTCAGCTTGGTAATGGTGCCAAAGAACACCGGAAGCTCCATCTTTTTGGCAAACATCTCGCCGCCCTCGTAGAAGTTGGCCGGGCGATGGAGAAACTCCCGCTGGTACTTGTCCTTGCCCGTAGGCCGCTGGTCTGCTGCCAGGTGCAGGATGCGGGGACGACTGCGCAGGGTGATCATGCTTCGGCGAAACTCGCTGATCTCGGTCATGGTGCCACCAAAGTGCGTCCTCATCTGATACATCAGGCTGTTGAAAAAGCCATTGTTCAGTTTGAGGTACACGGTCTCGGCTTCCACCTGGGTATTGAGCGCCACGCCGAGGATGGCCATCTCCCAGTTGAAGACGTGTCCTGCCATCATGATGGCCGTCTTGCCCTGGAGCACTTCCCGGTCGATGAGCTCCTGATTGACCACATGAAACCTTTTGCGGAGCTCTTTTTCCGAAATGGTCAGCATCTTGATGGTCTCGGCAAAGAAGGCATCGGTGAAGTTTCTGTAGAAACGGTTTCTGATTTTCTTGCGTTCCTCGGGGCTTTTGTCCGGGAAGGCAAACTTCAGGTTTTCGTCGATGACCTTTTTGCGGTAGCCGATCCCATACCGCGCGACCAGGTAGAGCAGGTCGGACAGGAGATACAAAACCGGCAGGGGCAGATAGGACAAGAGCCTAAAGAAAAACATAGCAATTACCTGTAGTTGGGGGAGCTTTGCCCCGTATACGGAGCCATATCAGCAACAAAATAAATTAATTAAGCGGACTTTCGGGCCAATTGCTGGTTATAAATTGAGCCAATTGCTACTTTTGAACCTTATGTCTGAAGTACAGCGCAGGAAATATTCTCAGGAAGAGAAGACGGCCATCTTCGATGGGGAATTTATGCCGCACATAGATTCCATGTACAATTTTGCCTTTAGGCTCACCTTTGACGAGGACGATGCCAAAGACCTCGTGCAGGATACCTACATGAAGGCCTTCCGCTTTATCAACTCCTTTGAGCAGGGGACCAACGCGAAGGCCTGGCTTTTTCGGATCCTGAAAAACAGCTTTATCAACGAGTATCGCAAGAAGAGCAAGCAGCCTGCCAAGGTAGATTACCAGGAAGTTGAAACTTTCTACAACTCTGATGATGTTGACTACCAAAGTACTACCGATCTCCGTGCCGAGTCCGTCAAGGATATGCTGGGCGACGAGATCTCCAACGCGCTGAATGCACTGGCGGTGGATTTCCGTACGGTGATCATTCTGGCCGACCTGGAGGGCTTTACCTACGAAGAGATGGCGAAGATTCTCGATATCCCTATCGGGACTGTGAGATCCAGGCTTCACCGAGCCCGGAATCTTTTGAAAGACCAATTGAAAGGATATGCCCAGTCTATGGGCTACAACACTGATGAAGAAGAGGAGGACTAAAAACATTACCCATGGAAATTAACGATCAAGCATCTGGGGAGCGCAAGCTGCAATGCGATGATGTGAACAGGTGCTTTCAATTGCTGGAGAGCATCCTGGACGGAGAGCTGGGCGAGACTGGCAAGGAAGTCCTGAAGGAAAAACTGGCCAAATGCCAGCCTTGCTTTGAGCACTATCACCTCGAGCAGGCCATCCGCGATGTGCTGAAAACCAAGTGCACCAAGCAGCCCGTCCCCAACGAACTGGCCGACTCCATCCGCCAGATGATAAAGGAAAGCAAATGAGCCAAACCCAAGGAAAAGCCATTATCTTCTCCGCGCCCTCCGGCTCAGGGAAGACTTCCCTGGTCAAGCACCTCATCCAGCATGTCCCCAACTTGGGATTCTCCATCTCGGCCTGTACCCGGGACAAGAGAGGACGGCATGAAGTCCACGGCAGGGATTATTACTTTTTGAGCATAGATGAGTTTAAGCGGAAAATCGACGAGAATGCCTTTGTGGAGTGGGAAGAGGTCTATGAGGGGAATTTTTACGGCACCTTGAAGGAAGAAGTCCAGCGCATCTGGGACAATGGCAAAGCGGTCATTTTTGACGTGGACGTCAAGGGCGGACTAGCCCTCAAAAAATATTTCGGACCGCAGGCTTTGGCGATTTTTGTCAAAGTGCCCTCCATGGAAGTACTCGAGTCCAGACTGCACGACCGGGGCACCGAGACTCCCGAATCACTCTCCCGTAGAATCTACAAGGCAAAGTTTGAGATGACCTTCGAGCCCCAGTTTGACGTGAGCATCCTTAATGACGACTTTGGGCGAGCTTCCGCCGAGGCCGTCAGCCGCGTTGCCGAGTTTTTGGCCGTGTAGCATGAAGGTCGGGCTGTACTTTGGGAGCTTCAATCCCATCCATGTCGGGCATCTGATCATCGCCAATACCCTCTACGACAGGACTGATCTGGATGAGGTATGGTTTGTGGTCAGTCCCCAAAACCCCTTCAAAAAACAGCAGTCCTTGGTCCATGAGTTTGATCGGCTGCGAATGGTGGAGCTGGCGATCGGAGACCATTTCCACTTTCGGGCGAGCGACGTGGAGTTTCGCATGCCCAAGCCTAGCTACACCATTGATACGCTCACCTACCTGGGTGAGCAATATCCCCAGCACCAGTTTTGTCTTTTTTTGGGTTCGGACAATCTGGCCCATTTCCATAAGTGGAAAAACCACCAGGCTATCCTGGACAACTACGAGATCTTTGTCTATCCCCGACCGGGAGAGGCCAAAGTCTTTGAGCATCCCCGAGTCAAAACAATCGACGCGCCCCTGCTAGATATCTCAGCGACTTTTATCCGCAAGTCCATCCAAGAAGGTTTTTCTGTGAAATACCTGCTTCCCGACAAAGTGGAGGAGTATATTTTGGACAGGAAGCTCTACCATTAGGCCAAATCAAAAGCCCTTTTTTCCGTTCACAAAAAAAAAACTTCCGCTTGACAAGGTATAGCGCGTCCCGCACTTTTTGACTGGGCGCAATGAAACTACCAGAATAGATTAGTCATGGCTTCAGAGCGAAGCAGTTTTTGGCCGAAGATTTTTTAGAAATCTTTAATTCTTTGAAAACATTATTTGTAGCCATCGGAGTGTTAGACTACGTATTTCTCGGGGTCAGTCCAATTAATGACGCAGTAGGGAATATACCCTGCTACCAAAGAATGTACTGGTGCGGGGACAGGGTAGAAGCATATAATTGTGAAACATACCAGAATGGAACCGCATGTTCCAAGGCTTACGAAGCGTGTTTGGCATGCGACTGAAATGTGTATTTGGGGGCTGTCTATTAACAGCCCATTTGTTTTTAGACAAAAAAAGAAATGGATCACAAAAGTGTTTTTTTTGCGCTCTCGATTTTGTGTCTTGCCTGTCATAACCCTCGGGAAAGAGAAGGGTTGAAGAGCGTCTTAGAGGTTAGGGTGAAAGATGCAGGCCAATTGGAAAGGTCAAATATCGAGATTGTCGATTTGCTTGCTTTAGAGACCAACTCTCAGAATTTGATGGGAAATGATCTTCGAGTGAGATGGAACTCGATTGGGTACTATGTGATGGACATCGCGACGAGAGATGCCGTTCATTTATTTAGAAAAAATGGCAAGTATCAAGGAGAAGCAGTCACTGTTGGGGAAGGGCCAAATCAAGTTAGGGGTCTACAGGACTTTCAGCCTGGTTTAGGTGGAGAGCTTAAAATTCTTTCGACTCTGGGAGATGAAAGTAATTTATTGGTGGTGTCAGATTCCGGAACGGTTCAAAAGCGCTTTTCCCCGCAATATTTAGCTAGTTCGTTTACAGTTCTGGAAGGCGGTGACTATCTTTTCTACGGTGGATACAATATGCCTTTTGTCAAAAACCGCATGATCAAAACGGATTCTGCCGGGAATCAATTGGCGTCTTTTCTTCCCAATGACTATACCAACGAGATGTTGCCAATGACAGAAAGGAATTTCTTTGAGTATGGGCAAGGGACGTTAGTCACAGAGGTGTTTAATCACCAAATCTACGAGTTTTCGGACGATAGGCTTAGTCCAAAAGTAAAAATAGATTTTGGGAAGTATGCCATTCCAAAGGAATTCTGGGAGCTGGATTTGATGCAAGGTTTTGAATTGTTGCAGGAAAATGGCTTTGCGACATTTCAATCTGTCTTTCGCAATGAAAAACACTATGTAGCCAAAATTCACCTTCAAAGTAAGAATGGCTCAGAAAAGAAGGTTCTGCTTGTGAACATGCAAGATGGCCGATCTGCGTTCTTCGATACTGTGGGCTACGAGGAAGGTCTCTTTGACAGTCCCATAGGTTTTGAAAATGACTATCTACTATTTCTAACCTATCACTCTGTTATCAAAAAGAAGTCCAAGGAACAGATTCCGGATACTCTGATGGAGAAAATGGGGGAACAGGAATTTGACTATCCTGTGCTGATCAAAACCAAGGTTTCCTTTTGATGAATTCAAGACATTTAAATAGGTTTTTAATTTTTTCTCTGCTTTTGGCGGCTAGCGCATGTAATTCAAAAGAGCATCCACAAACTCTTCAATTACCTGAGGGCTTGGAATTGATAAACCAAAGACAAGGCACAAAGGAAATATGTCATAGTTGCGAGAAGAAGATAGTACTCTATCACGACATGACTTTATCGTCGTTTTATTTTCTGAAAATGAGCCAAGAGCTTTGGATTGACTTGGCTGAGGAGCATCCTGAAATTTCAGTGATTTTGTATTCGTATGGAGAAAATAAGGAAAAGGGAAGGACTAAGGAATCTATAGAAAGCTATCTGCATGAAATATCCTTTCCCTATCAAGTTTACTACGACAAGGAGAATGAGTTTTATGAGCTAAATGAGCTTGAGAAGATACCCTACAAGTGGAAGGCAATCCAGAGCTATATGGTACTGGATGGAAAGGTTTTAGGAAGGTCCGAGTTTGGGATTCCCGAACTGTTTGCCCAAAATATAAACGAACATTTTGGATCGAACTGACCATGTGTCAACGTAAGTGAGACTAACAAAAAAATCCCCGAGACTTGTCTCGGGGATTTTTTTGTTAGTCTTTCATCGCGACCTGCTTGGGCTTGGTCGAGATCTTTTTCCAGATCAGTTCGCCTACCTGCTTGCCCTGCACGATCCCCTCTGTGATCGCGGGCATGTAGTGGATGCCTCCGTAGAATCTGCTGATCGCAGCCTCCTCATACATCTTGGTAAAGCCGTCAAACTCCCGGATTGGCAATCCATAAGCCACCTCGGAGCTGTCAACGATGTGCATCTCGTCTCCGAAAAGTTGGGTGAGGGTATAGGCCGCAGCGGTGGAGGCCACGCTGTGTCCGCTGGTATGCTCTGGGAAGGGCGGGGTCTGCAGGATCGGAACCCACTCTTCGTCGATGTACTGGTTGATATAGGTCTCCGGACGGATGAGCTTGGAGCGGTATTTCTCGTCCCAGCAGGAGATAAAGGCCTCGTTGAGCGACACGGCCGTAAGCGCATAGGCCTCGACAGTGCCTTTCCAGTCGCGATCGGCAGCTTTGCTGGCGATGGAGGCGATGCTCATCCAGTGCCCTCCGGGAGTGATCTTTTTCTCGGCAAACATCACATGGCCCTTCACATTCATCTTGTAGGGATTGCAGTCCCAAAACATGGCGATGTCCTTCTGGGCGTCGGTGATGTTGTTTTTGGCGTCATAGACCTCCTTGGCGACTTTGTAGAATTCAGAGGTTGGTTCTGAGGAAAACACCGGTGGCACACCCGCCTTAAACTGCGCTGCGGAGTCCAGGACGAACGTCCGGATTTTGTTCCAGTGTGGCTCTACGGCCTCCATGTAAGCGGGAGGCGTGGGCTGCCAGGTGTTGGGCTCATTGACCACGGTGTACTTCGGAAAGGAGCGGCTTTGGTGGTAGTTGTCCTTTTTGGAGTAGTCTTTCACCTTTTCGGCCACCTCCTGGCCAAACTTCACCGAAGCCTCAAACACGTCCTCCGGGATGCCTCTGTCCATCAGCTCGGCAAAGTCCTTGTCGCGCTGGGTGTGCATCATGTCCTCCGAAAAGATCAGCGCCGTCCCCATGTGATAGTAGGCTGCCAGGGCTGCCAGGGGAGGGTAGACGTTTTCGGGTACGGCAAGGTTCAAAGGTTCCGAGCCGTTCAGCTGGCCCAATAGCGGGGAATAGTTTGCGGGATCGCTCGCCGCCGCCACCTCATAGGCCGCAAGGGAGGCGTAGGAGTAGATCCTGGCCGCTACCGGTGGCGAGAAGATGTCGTGGATGATCACCTCGGTGATGCGGGTCTGGGCCCGATGGAAGTAGTGTCCATCGCTGATGACCTGGGAATAATCTGCCGGTTTTTGACAAGCCGTCAAGGCACTGATCAAGACCAGAACTACTAGGGTAAATCGAGAGGTACTCATAGTGGGTTTTTCATTTTTAAGTTGACGATGGATTTCCCCTGACGGGGTCGATTGGGTTTTATCAACTTACATGAGACCTCAAAGCTAAGTATATGGGACTCAATCCCAAATGATTTTCTTCAAGTTTTTCAGCGTATTTGGCGCAGTGGGCCGTTGTTTTGGGCACCCAAGACAGAATTTCCTTTCGCAGTCCGGAGGATTTTGAGGCCTCGGATCTCCGCGCCGAAGAGCCCCGGGAGGACATGCGCCGAGCCGTCCATCGACTGCCAGGAGCCTTGGCTCCAGCGGTAGGCTTGGACTCCCAGGTTCCTGGATTTTCCCAGGTCGACGCGGAAGTCAGAGGAGTTGCCGCCGAGGTAGAGTGTCCCCGTCTCTTCATCCACGGCGATGGCGAAAATCGGGCTTCGCTGCGCTTCTTCCGGAAAAGGGACAAAGGCAAACGAGCCATCCTCCTGCTGGAGGTACGCGCCCGACCGAAACTCATACGCCGGGAGCTTGCGCACGCCCTCAAGCTCCTCCGGGGAAAACAAATCCTCCGGTCGGGAGATTTGCGAGTAGTCCGCATAGGAGCTGTGCTTTCGCTTGATCCCCGGGAGCTGCCGGATCAGGTCGTCCCGAGTGGCAAAGGGCACCAGCTTGTCGCCAAGGTAGTGGAAGATCAGCGGATCCGCCTGTCCGTTGCCGTCAAAATCATGGTGGTACAGCCAGACAGGCTTTTGCGTCGAGGCTTTGAGCTTGCTGTTCGTTCCCAGGTTTCCGACTAGGATGTCCGGCTTGCCGTTGCCGTCGAGGTCGGCCACTTCGAGGGATTGAATCCATCCTGCGGAAAACTCCAGTCCTTTTGGTCGGCGCTCCACCAGCTTTTTCTCCGGAGAAATCCCGAAAACCCGCAGCCCCTGCCAGTCTCCGCTGAGCAGGAGCTCTTTGGTTCCGTCCCCGTCCAGGTCGGCCCATTTTGCGGTGTTGACCATTCCCAGCGCTGTCTCGGGCTGAAGCCAGGCGGTGGTTTCGTCTGCAAACTGTCCTTTGCCCCCATTGATCAGAATGCTGCTTTTCGGGCTGGCTCCGTAGTCCCCCGTGGTCACCGAGGAGCCGACGAAGAGGTCCAAATCCCCGTCTCCGTCCAGGTCGTAGATCGCGACACAGGAGGTGTTTTCACCAATGGGTGGCAAGGCCCTCATGGCAAAGGCAAACTGCCCCCTGCCATTCCCGAAAAACACCCGGTCAAAGTTGTACAGCTCGCCCGAAGCGTGTTCGTTTCCCCCGCTGCCTACAAACAGGTCCAGATGTCCATCTCCGTTGAGGTCGGCAAACTGGGCCACGACGTCCTCGGCTTTGGCCAATAGCTCAAACATGGGATTGGGAATTTGCTCGAAGTCCCCGTTTTCTTTCTGAAGGAAAAAAGCCCCTGGCTGATCCATCGCTCCCCCCAGATATATGTCGTCCAGCCCGTCCCCGTTGACATCGGCGACTGCCATCGCGGGCCCCATCCTGGAAAAGCTCCTTGGGGCGAGGTACTCCCGCTTCACAAAGTCGGTGGCGTTCCTTTCGTGATGGCTCCAGCTGATGGGAAAGGAAGGGAGGTCGGCAACGTCCCCTTTCGGCGCTGGGTAGTAGGGATTTCCTGTTCCTTGGATCAGCTGCAAGCTTTGGTTTGCTTCGGTTTTGGGGAAAATTTCAGCCTGCCCATCTGGCCAGCTGACCAGGATGGAGTCCAGAGAACTGGTTTTTCCCAAGCCAAAGACCAAAGTCGTGGATGGGCCGGACTGAAAGCCCCGGCTGGTACTCAGCCGCTGAGCCCAGCTTTGCTGCCCAGAGAAGAGCCGTACCTGGGCTCCGATACCCTGAGGGTTCTTATTTCCGGTCTGTAGGTCGATGCGCAAGTATTGGTTTCCCGTCTTTTCGGCGTGGTTTTGATAGACGAAAGCCGGCTGGTTGAGATTGTTGACGATCAGGTCGAGGTCTCCGTCGTTGTCCAGGTCGGCGTAGGTGGAGCCGTTGGAGTAGCTTTCTTGGTCCAGACCGAGGAGGCTCGCCTCGTTTTTGAAGCTGAGATCGCCTTGGTTTTTCCAGGCGAAGTTGGAAAGCTTCACGCTGGGGAGCATGTCGATTTGCTTTTTGCGCAGCTCCTCGGGCGAAAGGCCCGGTTCGGGAGACTGGCTGTATTGGATGAAATCCAAGTTATTGGGACGCTTGACGATGCCGTTGGTGACGTGGATGTCGGGGAGGCCGTCGTTGTCCATGTCAAAGATCAGCGGCGACCAGCTCCAGTCGGAGGCGGATACCCCCGCAGCGAGCGCGATCTCGGCAAAGCCCTTTCCGCCTTGGTTGAGAAGGAGGTGGTTTCGCACATATTGGTCCTGGTAGCCAAACTGCTCCTTGATCTGATAGACTTCTGCCTTGTCCTCCCCCACGGACTTCATCCAGATCGAGGGGTCTTCGGGCAGCATGTCCGTGGTGAAGATATCGGGCATGCCGTCTCCGTTGAGATCCGAGGCGTCATTGCCCATGCTGTAGCGGCTGGTGGAAGGGATAAGTTCTCCCAAGGCTTCCCTAAACGTCCCGTCTTGCTGGTTGAGGTAGAGGTAGTCGTTTTCGGTAAAGTCATTGGACACGTAGAGGTCCAGCCAGCCATCCCCGTCAAAGTCCTCCACACTCACTCCGAGTCCAAAGCCCAGAATGCTGGAATAGATTCCCGCCGCCTCCGTCACGTCCAGAAATCGGTCCTGGCCTTCCATTGCCAGATTTTTGAGCAGGCGGTCCCCGAGCGGGCTCGCTTTGCCGCGCGCCTCAGACTTCACAAATACCTCGGGAGACTTGATGTTGTGGTTGAGCAGGTAGAGGTCCAGGTCGCCGTCGCGGTCGTAGTCGAAGAATACTGCATGGGTGCCAAAGCCCCGAAAGTCAATCCCAAATTCCGCGGCCGCCTCTCGAAACTTTCCCCCGCCCAGATTCAGGTAAAGTTTGTTTTGCCCACTCAGGCCCGGCAGTCCGGCGACTTGGGAGACGTAGATGTCCAGCAGGCCGTCCCCGTTCACGTCGGCCATGGTGGCGCCGGTAGACCAGGCCCCGTCTCCGTCCACTCCGGCGGACTCGGTGATGTCCTCAAAGCTGAAGTCGCCGCGGTTGCGGTAGAGCCTGTTGGGGACTTGGTTTCCGGTGAAATAGAGGTCCACCAGCCCATCTCCGTCGATGTCGCCGGCAGCTACTCCGCCGCCGTTGTAGTAGTACAGGTATTCCAGGATGTCGATCCCGAGGCTGTCATTCAGCTGGTTTTGGAAAGTGATGCCGGTCCGCTCCGCGGAAAGGAGGGCGAAGCCATTGGTCTCGGTCTGGACTTCCTCTTTTTTGCAGGAGAAAAAGGCCAAGCCCGCCGCCAAAAGCCAGGTATGTCTTGCTGCTCCCCTGCCCATCAATGCGTCCATATCTCAGCGGCTGCGCTGTTTTTCACTACCAAAAGGTTTTTGTCTCCCAACAGGGAAAAAGCCCGGATATCGCCCTCCAGCCGTAGCCCGCTGCTTCTGTTGGGCAGGTAGGAGAAGGTGCCGTCGCCGTTGCCGATCAGGACTTCCCCATAGCTCGCATCGATCTTGCCGACTTCCGGCTTGATCTGGGCCAGATTGCCGCCGAGGATGAGGTCGAGGTTGCCGTCATCGTTGAGGTCTAGGACTTGGATGGCAAAAACCCAAGAGCGCTGCGCCATCCTGGGGAAGGCTTTCCACTCAAAGTTGCCGTTGCCTTGGTTTAGCAAAACTCCCGACTCCAGGTGGTTGACTTCCTGGATGATGGACTTGTCGACAATTTCCTGGGAAAAAATGTCTCCCAGCGCCTTGTTGTTGTAGTCGGAGTAGCGGATGTATTTTTTCTTGATCCCCGGGACTTGGCGCTCCAGCTCATGCTTGAGGGTGTAGGGGATCTGCAGCTCTCCCGATTTTTGGGTATAGATCTGCTCGATGGAGCCGTTTTGGTCAAAATCATTCAGAAAAAGGCTGATCGGGGAGGCGGCAGAAGCTTTGAATCGGGTGTTTAGACCGTGGTTTCCGAGAGCCAAATCCGGCAGGCCGTTGCCGTCAAAGTCGCCTACCTCCAGGCTGCGATACCAGCCTTTGAGTCCCTCCAAGCCAGGTGTTTCGGTTTTTTCGAGCTTGCCGCCGGTATTTTTGAAAAACGTCGGCGCCATCCATTCGCCCGCGAGCACGAGGTCGATGCTTCCATCCCCATCCCAGTCGAGCGCCTGGGAGGCTGTGACCATCCCGAGGTTTTTCAGGGATGGGGCGAGGGAGGCGGACTCCTCGCTGAAGTTTCCCTTGCCGTCGTTGATCCACAGCTGGCTGCTGGCTGGAGCTCCGTAGGTGAAGGGCACCAGCCTTCCCCCTACGAACAGGTCCGTCGCCCCGTCCCCATTGATGTCGAGGGCGCTTACCGTGCCACTGCTGCCCAGGACGGCTGAGAATCCGGCTTGCGGATTTCGGGTGAAGTTTCCCTTGCCGTCGTTGAGATACAGCCGGTCTGCGAGGTCAGGCATGGCGATGCCGGACTCATTTCCCCCGGAGGTGACGAAAAGATCCAGGTCTCCATCCCCGTCCGCGTCAAAAAACAGGGCATCCGTGTCTTCGGAAAGGGCGTCATCGGCAAAGGCTTGTTGTGGTGTTTCCCGGTATTTTCCCGAGGATTGCGCCAAATACAGCTTGCCGGGGAAGGTCTTTGCTCCGCCAAAGAAGAGGTCGTCCAGCCCGTCGCCGTTCACATCGGCCTTGGCAAAGGCCGGGCCCTCGGTGGAGTACATGAAGTACGTCAGTCGATCCCGGTCGAAATCCACGAAGGGATTTTCGGTATGGACGAAGTCCAAACCCGGATTTGGGTCTTTTGAATATGGACGGACTTTGGTTTCCGGAAAGAAGAAAACACCAGTGGGGATGTCACCGGCTTCTTCCCATTTCAGCGAGACCAGTTGGTCGGCGGCTTGGTTTTCCACTGCGCTGTACTTCCCATCCGGCCAATAGACCTCGATCTTGTCCACTTTGGAGATGCCCCCCAAGCCGACGGTGATCTTGGGGTCGACGGAGGACTGGAAGCCTCGATTGGGCATTTGCTCGACGTAGAAGAGCTGGTCGCCGGCTTTTACGCGGATCTGGGCGCCAATCGCCTGGGTGTTTTTGCCTTTTCCGATCAGGTTGAGCTGAAGCGAATGATTTTCTGGATGGAGGGATTTTCCCTGGTTTTTGAAAATCTGTGCCGGCTTGTTGACGTTGCTCACGACCAGATCCAGGGTGCCGTCATTGTCCAAGTCGCCGTATGCTGCCCCGTTGGAATGGATAGGAGTGCCCAAGCCCCAGTCTGCTGCGACATTTTCAAACTTCAGATCGCCTAGATTTCTGAATGCGTAGTTCGAGACTGGATTGATGGGGATAGGGTCGATCAGGGCCTTGTAGTCCACACCTTCTTGGGAGATGATCTTGATTTTGGTCTCCTCGTCGTCGATGAAATTCAGGTAGTCCAGATCCGTGATGTCCTGATAGATGCCGTTTGCGACGAAGAGGTCGCGCATGCCGTCATTGTCCATGTCAAAGATCAGCGCGCCCCAGCTCCAGTCTGTCGCTTCCATGTTGGCCAAGCGGCCCATTTCGCTGAAGGTGCCGTCGCCGTTGTTGACATGCAGCATGTTTCTGGAAAACTGGTAGTGGTAGCTGTGGGTCTTGTTAAACTGGAATTTGTCCCAGTTTTCAAACGTCGTCACCTGCTTCAGCCTTGATAGAGGCTCCGGCAGCATGTCGGTCACAAAGATGTCCAGAAGGCCATCCCCGTTGATGTCTGCAATGTCGGCTCCCATGGAAGCGGCGCTGATGGAGCGCATGGAGGTCTCCAGCGATTCGGTGAAGGTGCCGTCCTGGTTGTTGATGTAGAGGTAGTCTTTTTCAAAAAAGTCGTTGGAGATGAAGATATCCGGCCAGGTGTCCTGGTTGACGTCGCCGATGGTGATGCCCAGGCCAAATCCGATGATGGAACCGTAGATTCCCGCGGCCTCGCTCACATCGACAAACTTCCCGTCGTCGTTTCTGAAGAGTTTGTCTCCTCCCACGGCGTCCCGTTTGATCCGCTCGTTTTGCATCTTGTTGAAGCTTCCGATCGCTTGGTAGGAGTTGTTGAGCAGATAGACGTCCAGGTCTCCGTCCTTATCGTAGTCGAAAAAAACGGCGTGGGTAGAGAAGCCTTGGTCAGCAAGGCCATAGGCCTCAGCCTGCTCCAAAAACGTCCCGTCGCCCTGGTTGATGAAAAGCTCGTTTTGCTTGTTGTCGCCGGAGATGTCGCCGGAGTTGCAGACGTAGATGTCCAGCCAGCCGTCGCCGTTGACGTCGGCCATGGCCACGCCGGTGCTCCAGGCGCGGGTGCCGGCTGTACCGGATTTTTCGGTCACGTCCTCAAACTTGAAGTCCCCCTTGTTGAGGTAGAGTTTGTTTGGACCCAGGTTGGCGGTGAAGTACAGGTCGGCGAGTCCGTCGTTGTTCACGTCGCCTATGGCCACCCCACCTCCGTTGTAGTAGTTTCGATAGGTGAAGACGTTGAACTCCTCGTCGAAATGCAGGTCGTTGCGAAAGCCCACCCCCGAGGATTCGGCGGAAACCTCCTGGAAAAGGGTCGGCTGTTTTTCCGCTTCTTGCCTGCAAGAAAACAATAGGGATGCGATAAGAAGACTCGGAATTGCTACTCTCATGAATTGGTATTTCCTTTCAGTTTTTTCTCCACGGGAAGGTCGGAAATCTCCGCCCTCACTGCCGAGATGTGTTTTTTGAAGATCCTGATCCTGCGGTTGCCGTCCATCTTGACATAGACGACCTGGGACTTGTCTTCACTTCGGACCTCGATGAATCCCGGTCCGTACCAGGACTCGAAAAGCTTCACCACGTCTTCGCGGAGCTTTTCGGCACTGAGTTCCTCATTCCACGGGGCCCAGCCTTCGTAGGTAAACTCGATGGGCATGAGGTATATTTTCTCCTGGTCAAACTGGGGATAAAAGCGCATTTTGGCCGGAAAGCCGGACGGCATAGACGCACTGTATTCGACCGAAAGCTCGGTTGGGCCATTGGTCAGTTTGCCTTGCTTGTTGAGCTGCCAGCAAGCCTCGAAGAAGTCGCGCTTGGGCATCCCCAGCTCCAGGCCGAGAAACAGCTCGTTTACCTCTTTGCCCGAGGCCAGCTCTTTTTCCTCCAGCTTTTGGTACTCTGATTTGCAGGAAAAGAGCAGGAGGCAGAGGGCCAGGACTCTAGCGTATGTCAAAAAGCAGCGGTGTGTCATTGTTGCGCAGTACGAGAAGGTTTGGTTTGTTTTCGATGTTGACTTGGAGCAAGTGGCGGATTTCCCCCGGTACATACAAGCCGCTCTGCTCCGGGAGTAGGGCTTGCCATTCGTTTTTTTCCAGTGGCTTCAGCACCCAGCCATAGCTCCCCATTTGGGAGCCCAGTTCGGGCTTTACCGCACGCTGGTTGCCGCCAAAGACCAGGTAGGGCATTGGCTGGTCAGAAGCGATCGCGGCCAAGGCAAAGACTGGGGCGGACTGGATCTCGCGTGGCAAAGCCGTCGGAGCCATCACTCCCGAGTCCGTATTGAGCCAAAGTGTCGTCTCCAAAATCCGTGCATGTAAAGTTAGGGATTTAGCCCAGACCGCTTCGGGGAAAAGCTCCTCCAGCGTCTTGTTTTGATAGGATTCGTAGGTCAGCAGCTGCTTGCGGAGCGAGGGGATCTGGCGAAGCAGCGAGGGCTTGAGTACCCAGGGGATGGTCTTCTGGTCCTCGTATTGGGAGAGGATCTGGTCGAGGGCGCCATTTTGGTCGAAGTCGTTGACGACCATGCGAAGCTGGGACTCCGCCGAGGTCCGGAGCCGTGAGTTGAGTCCGTGGTTACCCGCCAAGATGTCCGGCTTGCCGTCTCCGTTGAGATCCTGTACCAAGAGGCAGTTCCAGAGCCCCTCGGTATCGGCCATCCCAAATCTGTCGCTGACTTCCTCGAGTTTTCCTCCGGAGAAAGCAAAAATCCGGATGGGCATCCACTCTCCAGCTAGGATGAGCTCCGTGATGCCGTCCCCATCCAGATCTGCGAGGGCTCCGGCGGTGAGCATGCCGAGCTTGGCGAGAGCGGGATTGAGGCGCTGGCTAATCTCGGAAAAGCTTCCCTTGCCGTCGTTTTCCCACACTTGAAGTCCTGCGGGAATGCCGTAGGAAAAAGGAACTGCGCGGGTACCTACCAAGAGGTCCTCATCGCCATCGCCGTCCAGATCATGGGACAGGATGAATGCCGTAGGACTGGAGGAGAAGCTTTGCGCGGATCTTTGGAGCTTTCCCTGCCCATCGTTGAGGTAGAGACGGTCGGCATAGGCTGCGGAAAAGTCGCCAAACTCTATCCCTCCGCTGCCGACGATCAGGTCGGTATGGCCGTCACCGTTGGCGTCAAAGAAGTGGGCCGTCACATCCTCTGCCAGAGAATCCCCTGCGAAGAGCGCTGTCTGGCTTGGGGTAAATTCCCCCGGTGAACTCTGCAGCAGCAGCGCGGAACTTTTTCCTTTCGCCCCGGGGATAAAAATATCCTCCCGACCGTCACCGTTGACATCGGCTTTGGCAGCCTTCGGGCCTTCGTTGCTGATCATCCAAAACCGAAGCCTGTCCCGGTCAAAGTCGATAAAATCGCTCTCCTGATGCCGAAAGGGGATGTTTGATAGGCTAGGTGAAAAGACCGTCGGAAAATGGCTCTTGGAGGAAAGCGCCGGGATAATCTCTGTCTCCGGGGAAAGCTGCAGGAACTGGTTGCTTGGCAGATCTACCAATCGAGTGACTTGCCCGCCCGGCCAAAGGACGCGGAGCGAGTCGATTTTTTCCAAGGCACCAAGCCCAAAGTGTAGGCGGGGATCGACCGAGGAGAGGTAGCCTTTGACCGGCTGATACTCTTGGTAGAATTGTCTGCCTGCGGAGTAGGCAGTGACTTTTGCCCCGAAGGCGTTGCCTAGGTCTAGGTTGAGGTAGTGGCCTTGGTTGGTTTCGGAGCTGGTATTTTGGAATACAAAAGCCCGCTCGTTCAGGTTGTTGACGACGAGGTCCAGATCGCCGTCATTGTCCAGGTCTCCGTATGCGGAGCCGCTGCTAAAGGTGGCCTGCGGCATTCCCATTTGCTCGGCCTGGTTTTCAAAGACCCAATTCCCCTTGTTTTTGAAAACAAAGTTGGCTTGGGGAGTAGAGGGGAATGCATCGATCATTTTGGTCAGCAGGACGGAGTCCTCGCGATAGCCTTTGACTTTCTCTTGGTTGTTGACATAGAAGTCGACAAAGTCAAAGTCGGTCAGGTCCTTGACGATGCCGTTGGCGACAAAGATGTCCTTCAGGCCGTCGTTGTCCATGTCGAAGATGAGTGCTCCCCAGCTCCAGTCCGTGGCTTCCACGCCAGCCATGCGGCCGACTTCCGCAAACAGTGGGCGGTCACTTCCGGGTTGGAATCCGAGATTGCGCTGCAGGGTGTTTCGCGTAAACTGGTGGTGATAGCCTGCCTTGGCACTAGCCTGATGCTTGTCCCAGTCCTCAAAGGGGGTTTTGGTTTTTACCCTTGCCAGCTCCCGGGGAAGCATCTCGGTCACAAAGATGTCGGGGCGGGAGTCGTTGTCAAGGTCGGCGATGTCTGCTCCCATGCTGCCCATGCTGATCTCTGGGAGTAGCGTGGGGAGGGATTCGGTGAAGGTCCCGTCTTGGTTGTTTAGGTAGAGGTAGTCCCGTTCAAAAAAGTCGTTGGAGACGTAGAGGTCAGGCCAGTGGTCGCCGTTGAGGTCGGCGACGGTGACTCCGAGGCCATAGCCAATTGCGCTTCCGTAGATGCCGGCAGCCTCAGACACGTCGGTAAAACGGTCTCCGTCATTTCTGAAAAGCTTGTTGCCTCCTTCCGGGTCGCGGATTTCACGCTGGCCTTGGCGCAGGTCAAATATGCCTACGGATCTGCCTGAGTTGCTGAGCAGATACAGGTCGAGGTCTCCGTCTTTGTCCATGTCAAAGAAAACGGCATGCTGGCTCAGGCCTTCTTCGGCGATGCCGTATTCCTTGGCTTTTTCGGAAAAAGTCAGGTTTCCTTGGTTGATGAAGAGTTCGTTGTGGCGTCGCTCGCCGCCTGGAGGCCCGGACTTGCAGACGTAGATGTCAAGCAGTCCGTCTCCGTTGACATCCGCCATGCTCACGCCAGTGGTCCAGTAGCCCTCGGAGTCGAGTCCGGCGGCTTCGGTAATGTCTTTGAAATTAAGCTGGCCCTGGTTGAGGTAGAGCTTGTTGGAAGTTTGGTTTCCGGCTAGGAAAATGTCCACCAGACCGTCGTTGTCAAGGTCTCCTAGGGCTACCCCTGCTCCGTTGTAGAAATTGCGGAAGGTGTAGGGGTTGATTTTTTCGGTGTAGGTGAGGTCGTTTCTGAAATCGATGCCGGACTCCGATGCGGATAGGAGGCGGAAAAGGGCTTCAGATTGGGTTTCCTTTTTGCAGGAAAACAGGGCGAGAAACAGGAGGACAAGAAGGTTCTTGCACTTCATGGGATTCCGGTAAAAAAAAGGAAGTGTACCGGAGTACACTTCCCTTCAAGATTAATTCTGGGTTGATCAGTAACCTGGGTTTTGGGTCAGGTTCGGGTTGGCATTGATGGCTTGCTGAGGGATAGGGAACAGGCCTCTGAAGGCTTCAGACTGTGGTTTTTCCCACCAAGGCTGATTCCACTTGCCAAAGCGGATCATGTCGGTACGACGGCTAGCCTCGGCAAACATCTCAAATCCGCGCTCTTCGAAGATCAGGTCCAGCGTGAGTGCCGCATGGGGATCGACACCGGCTCTTTCACGGATCATGTTGACGGAAGTGAGGGCGTCGCCTGTTTTTCCTTGACGAAACTCCGCCTCAGCCTTGATCAGAATGATGTCCCCGAGACGGATCAGCGGGTAGTCATTGTTCAAGCTGGAAGCAGCTCCGGAGGCAAATTCAAACTTGCCCACACGTACACCAGCCTGTCTGAAGGCATTCGGCGTTAGCATGTTGATGTTGGGAGTAAAGGTCAACGGCTGGCCGTCGGGATCGCCCGCTTCGGCAGAGATATCGTTGAGTCTAGTTCCATCGGAGGAAAACTGGGGGCCTTCGAGGAAGGAGTTTTTTCTCACATCATCGTCCTCGAAGTTGTTGTAAAACTCCTCCAAAGAGGCGTATCCATTCCAAGGCTGCTCCTGCAGGTTGTAGGTGTTTTGGCTCAGGTAGTGCAAAGTCATCTGAGGCAAGTTGAAGCCTTGGGCGTTGTTCTGGTCGTATGGTAGCGTCAGGATGTTTTCCGTGGATCCGCCGTTTCGCTCCGAAAAGTTTGCGAAGAAATTGGAGGACAGGGAATACTTGCCGCTGTTGATCACCTCTTCGGCTGCAGCTTCTGCCTCAGCCCATCGTGCCGTACCTGTATAGATCTGGGCATTGATGTAGAGCTTGGCGAGCATGGCTTGAGCCGTGTAGTAGTTGATCGTAGTCTTGGTGTTTTCCTTTACCAGCAGATCCATGTTGTCTTTGATGGAGCTTTCGATGAAAGCAAACACTTCGGCTCTTGACTTGTTGGAAGGGTTGCCTCCAGTGGTATTTTCGTCTACGATCGGCACATTGCCGAAGGTGTCGATCAGCCAGAGGTAGGACAAGGCTCTCAATACCCTGAGCTCGGCTGTCAGCGCTTCCACATCCGGATATTGGATGAGGAGGTTGTTGATCTCACCGATGGCGGTGAAGCAATAGTTCCAAGTGTTGTTGAACGATTCCTCTTTGGCGTCCCACTGATGGCGGTGCATGCGGATCCACTGTCCACCATCTTCCCAGTCGGCGCCTTTTTGCGGGATCGCCATCTCGTCGGAAGAGACTTCGTGGATAGACCAGATGCTGTTGTGTCCACCCCAGGATCCGACGATTCGGGAGTAGGCCGAAGCTTTGAGGACGTTTATCAAATTGGGGTTGGTGCTGTTTGTGATGTCATCGGCAGTCACCCCATCCAATACTTCTTGATCCAACTCCCAGCATGCGCCCAAGCCGAAGGCCAAGGGGAGCATTAAACAGATTTTTCTTAGTGATTTTGACATGTCTGTAGGATTTGATCGGTTATTTAAAGTTTACGGTTACTCCCAAGGTGAATGAACGGGTCTGGAAGTAGGTGTTTCTACGCTCGATACCTGGAGAAAGCGCGGAGGTGAACGCATCGTTGTTTTCCGAGTCGTTGGTCCTTACCTCTGGGTCCACACCGGTGTAATTGGTGATGGTGAAGAGGTTTTGCGCCGCAAAGTAGACTCTCAGGGAGCTGAGATTTGGAGAGTTGGTCTTCACGTTGTAGCCCAGCTCGGCATTGTCCAAGCGGATGAAGGCTGCGTCTTCGACGTAGGAGCTGTTGAATGTCGGAGTGGACACCACCAGTGGATTGGTGGGGGTATTGTCCGTGATGACGGAGTTCCAGGTGTTGGATGCAGGGTCGGCGTTTTCATAGAAGCCTCTGTAGGAGTTGTAAAGGTCATGTCCCCAAGCTCCTCTCAGGAAGAAGTTTAGGCTCCATTGGTTCCATCTGAAGCTGTTGGTGAAGCCGAATTCCCCTTTTGGAAGACCGTTGCCCAGTTTTTCATATTCATCCGGGCTCGTGGTGGACAGGATATATTGCCCGTCTTCGGTATAGCCAAGCAGCCTTGGTCCGTAGATGTCGCCCAGGTTTTCGCCTACTCTGTTGTAGATGATTGGGTTGTTGTTTTGTCCCGGAGATCCTGGGGTCGCAAATCTGAGTTCCTCAAAACCCAAGTCACCGGCAGACAAGCTTTCGATGGTGGTCTTGTCATAGATGGTGAAGTTGAGGGTAGGAGTCCATTTTAGCATTCCTTTGCCGATTTCGTTGACGGAAGCGGCAAATTCGAAACCAGCTGCTCTCAAGTCTGCGAGGTTGATCCAGGTGGAGGATGCGGTGTTGAATCTTCCCGGATCAAATGGGTTTGGAGCTCCAGTCGCCACCGGCACGTTGAAGAGCAGGTCGGAGATGTTTCTGGTGTAGTAGTCTACGCTACCGGTGATTTTGTTGTTGAGCATTCCAAAATCCACCCCGACGTTGAATTCCTTTTTGGTCTCCCACTTCAGGTCTTTGTTGGGGTTGGAGTTTTGCACAATCCCCACAAAGATGTCATTCTGGGTCAGCGGGTCACCATCCAAGTCGATTCTGTTGCCGTTGCCATACACACCCAAAGCCAAGGTAGGGGATGGGGGCAGGTTTCCGGTCACACCGTAGGAAACTCTGGGTTTGAACTGGGAGAACACGCCCATGTCGAAGATCTGCGTGAAGTCGGAGCCCACGGAGAAAGCAGGGAAGACACCGGTTTGGTTGTTTTCGCCAAATCCGGAGTAGGTCTCAGCTCTCACGGATGCGGAGACAAAGAAGGTATTGTCCCAGTTGAAGTTGGCTCTGCCGAAGAGGGAGTTGAGCTGGTCTTCATTGGCGTAGGAGGATACTTCGGTGTTGTTGCCCACGCGGATTGCGCCGGCACCCAGGTTGTCCCAGCCCAAGTCGAAGAGGTACTGGCGTACCCTTGCGTTGAATCCTTGGTTTTTGGTGAACTGCATGCCTGCACCACCCAACAATGTCATGTTAAGTTTATCAGTCAGGTCGGTTTCGTAGCGGAGGGTAGATTCGAAGATTCGCTGAGATCTATCTCTGGTGATTCTCTGGGCAGATCCGGTAGCACCGAGACCTACTTGATAGTCCTGCATGGACCAGAAGTTGCCTTCCAGTTCGTTTCTTCTATCCTGGGAATACTGTGCCGTGACGGTCAGATTGGTGAGGATGTCAAATTCCGCTCTGTAGGAAAGCAGGTTTGATTTGACCTCGCCGACGAATTTCTGCTGGTTAGCGAGTGCCACAGGATTGTAAAAGTCAAAGAGGTCCCGCTGGAAATAGCCTCCAAAGCGCTGGATAGCGTCTTCGGTGTTTTCGTAGATCGGAGCGGTTGGGTTGTAGATGGTGGCGTATCGGAATGCCGCATCGTTGATAGACTCTCTGGCCACGTTGGTGAAGGAGAGATTGACATTGAATCGCAGCCTGTTGTTCAGGGCGCCTTGGGAGAGGTTCAGTCTGGTGTTCAATCTTTCGTTGCCTACACCGTTGACTATGCCGTTGTTGTCACGATAGTTCACCGCCGCCATGTAGTTGGAGTTGCCAAAGCTGCCGGAGATGGAAGCGTTGGTAGTGAAAGACATGGCATCGTCGATGAGCTCATTTCTCCAGTCGGTGTCGCTGCCGAAGTCCGTGCCCCCTCTGGCTACAAACTCGTCTGCCGAAAGGATAGGGATCAAATTGGTAGCTTGGTCCAGGGTGGCAAAGGAGTTGACAGTCACGTTGGTGGTTCCGTCTTTCTTGCCTTGCTTGGTGGTGGTGATCAGGATCACACCGGATGAGCCTCGGGCACCGTAGATCGCCGCTGCGGATCCATCCTTCAGTACGTCGATGGACTGGATGTCATTCGGGTCGACGTTGTCCAGGGAAGCGCCGATCACGCCGTCCAATACGATCAGTGGGGAAGAGTTGGCTCCGAAGGTCGATAGACCTCTAAGTCTTACATTGAAGCCGTTGTTTGGGTTGCCTCCAGGTCTGGTGATGGATAGACCAGCGACTTTTCCTTGCAGCAACTGGGCTGGGTTGGTCACGTTGCCACGGTTGAAATCCTCAGGCTTCACACCGACTACTGCCGAGGTGATTTCCTTTTTGTCCTGAGATCCGTAGCCGATGACTACCGCTTCCTCCAGGCTCTGGATGTCTTCTTCCAGGCTGATGGTGATGGTGCTCTGGTTGCCGATCTCTACCTCTTGGGTCAGGTAGCCGACAAAAGAAACGACCAGGACTTGGTCTCCGACTTGAAGCGGGAGGGTAAACTTTCCATCCACGTCAGTGGCAGTACCACGCGTGGTACCTTTGACCAGAACCGT
This sequence comes from Algoriphagus oliviformis, assembly GCF_017254915.1. Taxonomy (GTDB): domain Bacteria; phylum Bacteroidota; class Bacteroidia; order Cytophagales; family Cyclobacteriaceae; genus Algoriphagus; species Algoriphagus oliviformis. Next base: position 1,193,029 of record NZ_JAFKCT010000001.1, read on the forward strand.
GGCTCCGGGGACAGGGTCTCCAAAGCTCGCATCCAGGACGGTTCCCGAGATGGAGCGTGTTTGGGCGTTGACTGCCAGCATTGCACCTAGGGTGAGTGCAAAAACCAACGCCAACGACTTGAGATTGGGTAAATAATTTGTCATAGGGTTTTTTGTTTGATAAAAATCGAAATAGGCATGAGTACTCTTATTCCGAACCTAAAGTGATGGTTAAATTTCGGTTTTGCAATTTTTAACAATTGCCTGCTTTCGTCCCCAAAAAACCGATCCTTAACAGAAGATTGTATTGCTTGTATAAAAAATAGAGAAAGCTGAGTTTTGTTGAAAATGAGCTAACGGAAAACGTTTTCCATTTAAACGAAATCAAAAAAGTCATTTTTTTTTACAGAAATCAAAATTTTGGAAATCGGGTAATGGTGTATCTAAGCGCTAAAAAACCTTCTTGAAAAAAATTAAATAAGTGTATCTATAAGCATAAACTTTTTAGTAATAAAAGAGCCTCTTATATAGCTTACATGTCAGGCTTCGGGCTGTCTTTTTCCACTGGCTTACCCATGCTTCCGTTCCCGTAATTCCTAAATCATCTTAAACCTGGCGATACAACCTCCGGGCGGGTTTTTACATCTATATCTTTATACTAAAGAAAAACCAAATTTATGACACAGGAGGTGAAGCTCTCGATGCGTTTGGCGGCGGTGTTGCTTTTTGGAATCCAGTTTTTTACAGCTGCCCAGGGGATCAGGGGAAAGGTAAGCTCCTCCGACGGGGAGCCCTTGCCCTTTGCTTCGGTGTACATCCGCAATCTGGAGGACGGTGTCCCGACCAATGAAAACGGACAGTACGAGTTTAGGCTCAAGCCCGGCTACTACGATGTCATCGTCCAGTTCCTCGGCTACAAGTCCCAGCTGGAGACGGTAGAGGTGCGGGATGGATGGGTGGAAATGGACTTTTCCCTCGAACCCCAAGTGTACAACCTCAGCGAGGTGGAGGTGCGCGCGGGAGCCGAAGACCCTGCCTTGACCATCATGCGAAAGGCCATTTCCAAAGCCAAGTATCACCGCCTACAGCTCCAGAGCTATTCGACCACGGTGTACCTAAAGGGAACGGGGCAACTCACCGACGCGCCCTTTTTTATGAAAAAGACCCTGGAGGAAGAAGGCTTGAAGCTCAATGAGGCCTATACCTCCGAGTCGGTGTCGCGCATCACTTTCACGTTGCCCGACAAGGTGGAGGAGAAAGTCATCTCCATCCGCACCAACGGCGACAACCAGGGCACTTCCCCTGCGCCCTACATCCAGACCTCCTTCTACCAAGACCAGATCAACGGGATCGTGTCCCCGCTCTCCCGCTATGCCTTCCAGTATTATCAGTTCAGATACGAGGGCAGCTTCTTTGATCAGGAAGTGATGGTGAGCAAGATCCGGGTGACGCCTAGATCTAGGGGGGAGAAGGTATTTGAGGGATACATCTATATCATCGAAGACCTCTGGGCCATCCACAGCCTAGACCTGAAGACCTCGCTGCTGGGCTTCCAGATCACCGCCAAGCAGCAATATGCGCCGGTGGCCGAGCATGTGTGGATGCCGCTCACCCATAGCTACACCTTCGGGGGAAAGATTTTCGGCTTTGCGGGCGAGTTTAAGTATTTGGCTTCTACTCGGGAGTATGAGGTGACGCTCAATCCGGACTTGGCCGTTGTCCCCGAGATCATCGACGAAAAGGTGCAGGAAGTCCCGGAGGATGTGCAAAAAGTGGACAAGTCCATCTCCGCGCTGGAGCAGCTGGCCACAGAGGAGCCGATGACCCGCAAGGAATACCGCAAGCTGCTCAATGCCTACGAGAAGGAATCTCTGAAGGAGGAGCAGAAGGAGGAGAAACAGCCTGTGACCTCGGAGCGCTACTATAGTGTGGACTCTTTGGCGAGAAAGCGGGACCTGGCCTACTGGGACAGCATCCGTCCGGTGCCCCTGACGGTGAAGGAGGTGGAGGGCTATCGGCGTGACGACAGCCTGGCCACGGTCGAGGTGGCCAAGATGAGCGAAGTGGACTCCGTGGCAAAGAAAGCCAGAAAGGGCTTCAAGCCGGTGGACGTGCTGATGGGCGGATCCTATTCTTTTGGCAAAGGAGTGTCGATGGGCTTCAAGTCCAACCTCACCAAGGTCTCCTTCAACACGGTGGAAGGCTGGAAAGTGGGAATGGGTTTTTTCTATAGAAAGTACTCCGAGGAAAAATTGGCGGATAGCGTCAACAGAAACAGGAAGAGCTTCAATATCGAGCCGGAGCTGCGCTATGGCTTCTCCAGCGACCGCTTCTATGGCAAGGTGAATTTCCGCTGGTCTCGGACACAGCCCGTGTCTGGCCAGACTTGGGGGCTGGAAGGTGGTCGCTATATCTATCAGTTTAATACCGAGGAACCCATCCAGGAGCAGATCAATGCGGTCTATTCGCTGCTGGCGCGCCGAAACTACATGAAGCTCTACGAGCAGGACTATGCCAGAGTCTATTGGTCCCATCGGGTGGACTACGGCCTGACCTACCGCGTCAACTTCACCTGGGCCGAAAGGCGGGAGCTTTTCAACAATTCCAACTACTCCTTTTATAACAAGCCTGAAAGGGAATACACACCCAACCGCCCGGAAAATGTGGAAGCGGCCGATGCCGTCTTCCAAGACAACCAGATTGCCAAGCTACATGCTTCGGTGGAATGGAGGCCCGGCCTCACTTACTCGATCCGAGATGGGCGGAAGTATCCGAATTTTGAGCGCTCGCCGCTGATCACCTTTACCTATCAGAAAGCCATGCCGGGACTGGTAGGCTCCGCGCAGGCCTCCAAGTTTGACCAAGTGGAGCTGGGGCTGAAGCATGACGTGAGCTTTGGCGTGAGCGGCAAGCTGGACTTCAACGTGGTAGCGGGGACTTTCCTGAACAATGAACAGGTCTATTTCCAGGATTTCAAACACTTTGGCGGTAACAGGACGATCTTTTCCAACTTCGGCCCCGCGTCCAACTTCCGCTTTATGGACTATTACAAATACAGCACGACCTCCAAGTATATCTCCGGGATCGCGCATTATCAGTTTAGGAAGTTTCTGCTCACCCAGCTGCCCATGCTGCGCTACTCTGGGGTGAGGGAAAACATCTTTGTCAACTATCTGAAAACCGAAAACTCTCCCCATTACACCGAGGTGGGGTATTCCCTGGATAATCTGTTCAGGATATTCAGGCTGGAACTGGGAGTGGCCTTTGAAAACGGGAAATACCTGAGGAGCGGACCGCTGTTTGGGATTGCGACCTTTATCAATGTGAACTTTGAAGAGTAGGGAGCTCGTGGCTCCTGAGCTTGTCGGGGGAGGGAGTCTTGTAAGTCCTGAGTAGTAAGTAGTAAAAGGTAAAGGGGGGAAGGTTGGAAAGTGGCAAGGAGCGGGACTCCGCCGGAGCGCTTGTAAACCGTATATCAAAAATCGTAGATGACGGGTCGTGGGGAAAAGCAAAAAGCCCGACATAGCGAACGCGTTGTCGGGCTTTTTGATGAAAGGAGGCCGCTCAGACCTTCATGATATCGGTTTCCTTTTTTGCCAGGAGCTCGTCGAGCTTGGCGGAATACTGGTCAGTGAGCTTTTGTACCTGCTCCTCTGCACGCTTGACGGCATCTTCTGGAGCGCCATCTTTTTGAAGCTTTCTCAAAGACTCGTTGGTGTCTTTGCGCACGCTGCGGATGGAGATCTTGCCGCCTTCACATTCCTGCTTGGCCTGCTTGACCAGATTGACCCGGCGCTCTTCGGTCAGGGCGGGGATGGTCAGGATGATGATCTCGCCGTTATTTTGCGGAGCCAGTCCCAAGTCAGAGTTGATGATGGCCTTTTCGATCTCCGAGATCAGGCTTCTCTCGAATGGTTTGATGGCAAGTGTTCTGGCATCCGGGGTGTTGACGGAGGAGACCTGCTGGAGAGGAGTGGCTGCGCCGTAGTACTGTACCATGATGCCGTCCAGTAGGTTGGGCATGGCTTTTCCGGCGCGGATCTTTACCAGTTCTGCAGCGGTGTGGTCTACCGCTTTTTGCATCAGCTCTTTCGCTTCGTCTAAGAATAACTCGATTTCTTCCATGATTTCGTTCAGGATTAAGCAGTGATCAATGTTCCGATTTCGTCTCCCAAGACGAGTTTGCTCAGGTTGCCGGCCTTGTTCATGTCAAAGACGATGATCGGCAGGTTGTTTTCCTGGCAGAGGGTGAAGGCTGTCATGTCCATCACGCTCAGGTTTTTCTCATATACTTCTGAGAAGGAGATGGTGTTGTATTTGGTCGCGGAGCTGTCCTTTTCCGGATCGGCGGTGTAGACCCCGTCCACGCGGGTTCCCTTGAGCACCACGTCAGATTCTACCTCGATGGCACGCAGCGCTGCGGTGGAGTCGGTGGTAAAGTACGGGTTGCCGATCCCGGCGCCGAAGATGACGATTCTGCCTTTTTCGAGGTGGCGGATGGCTCTTCTGCGGATGAAGGGCTCACACACACTCTCGATCTTGATGCCGGACATCAGGCGGGTGTACATGCCGTTTTGCTCCAGGGCACTCTGCAGGGCCATGGCGTTGATCAGGGTGGCGAGCATACCCATGTAGTCGCCCTGTACGCGGTCGATGCCGGATTTCTCTGCCTGTACCCCTCTAAAAATGTTGCCCCCTCCGATCACTATCGCTATCTCCACTCCCATGTCTTTGACCTTCTTGATCTCATCGGCGTATTGCTGAAGGCGGGTAGGGTCGATGCCGTAGTTTTTTTCGCCCATCAAGGCTTCCCCACTGAGTTTGAGCAGAATTCGTTTGTATTTCATCTATTGGATTGTTGATGTCTAAAGTTGAGGTCGGCAAGAGCCCGGTAGATATCTGGATTTATTGGTCAAAATCTGATCGAATCGACCCTGAAAAGTCTAAACAATCCGACAAATATAATTTCTTCAACTCACAATGCTAGGCCAAAATCCAAAAATGGAAGTGGGGACGCTTCCTCGGTATAGTCAATGCGCTGATAGCTTGGCGGTTTGGCGGTGAAAAAGGAGCGTCGCAACCGTGGCACCCGTTGGCTTCGAGCCGGAGGGCTTTCATTCCCTTCCCAAAAGCAGCGGGGCTAGAACAGCACCAAGACCTGGTTTTTTTCCACGCTTTGCCTGAGCGAAATCTTCACTTCTCTGACCACCCCATCGCCTGGGGATTTGATGATGTTTTCCATTTTCATGGCTTCGAGGATGAGGAGCACATCGCCTTTTTTGACCTCGTCCCCGGGCTTTACCATCAGATCCAGGATCAGGCCCGGCATGGGGGCTTTGATGTCTTTGAGGCTGCCGTTGCCGTTGGCGCTCATTCCCATTTTTTCGAGCAGGAGATCAAAGCGGTCTTTGAGCTTTAGGCTGGCAGTCTGGTGTCCGATCCGAATCTGGAGGGTTTTGGTCGACCGGTCGATGGACAGCAGCTCCGCTTCTATGGACTCTTGGCCTCGAATCAGGTGGATTTTTCGGTCTTCTACCCACTTCAGATCCCAGGCGATCGGCTTTTGGTTGACTTGGAGGGAGTCGTCGGTTTTTTCGACCGTATGGGTGTTGTTTTGAAGGATAACTGAAAACATTCCTGCTATTTTGGCTGTGAATATACGCTGACCGGGCAGGTTGCCCGTTTAAGCTTTCCAAAATATCAAACAAATGCATTCGAGTCCAAAGAAAATTTCGAATACCGTCTTGTCACTGGGGAGCGCCGCCCTTTTGTTTTTCTCAGCAGGCTGCAAGTCCGAAAAGCAGGTGCTGCAGCCCGAGCCTGAATCCACGGCGGTGGCCGAAGCGGATACCGTGGAGCGGGTGGACAGTCTGGCGCTGTTGAGGCTGATGAGGGAAAAGGAAGCTGAGATCGAATCCTACAAGCCTAGCGCCCGCCGTGATTTTGACCTGTTGCATACGGATTTGGACCTTGCTTTTGATTGGGAGCGACAGGCGGTGCTGGGGAAGGCCAGGCTGAGGCTGAAGCCCTTTTTCTATCCCCAAAAAGAAGTGGTACTGGATGCGAAGGACTTTGAAGTGGGAGCGGTCTATTTGGTCGAGGGCGATGAGTTGACGAAGCTTTCCTACCGATACGATGAAAAGCAGCTGGGCATTTATTTGCCTGGCCTACTGTCTGCCAAAGACACTTTTGAGGTCGAGATCAACTACACGGCTTTTCCAGAGCGCAACGCCGGAAATGGAAGCAAAGCCATCACCGATACCAAAGGGCTGTACTTTATCGATCCGCTGGACACCATTCCGGGCAAGCCGACCATGATCTGGACGCAGGGCGAGACGGAGCACAACAGCAAGTGGTTTCCCACGATCGACAAGCCCAACGAGCGGGCGACGCAGCGCTTCCGGCTGACCGTGCCGGATAGTATGGTCAGCATCAGCAATGGCGTGCTGGTGAAGCAGGAATCTCTTGGCGGAGGACTGCGAAAAGACCACTGGGAGCTCAACCTGCCCTCGGCGCCGTATTTGGCGGCTATCGCGGTGGGGAACTTCGGCAAAGTGGAGGCGCAGTGGGAGGATGTTCCGTTGGGCTACTATGTGGAAAAGGGCTTTGAAAAAGGAGCGGAGAAAGTGTTTCAGAACACGCCGGAGATGATGGGCTTTTTCGGGGAAAAGCTCGGGGTGGAGTTCCCTTGGCCAAAATACGATCAGATCGTCGTGAGGGACTTCGTGTCCGGCGCGATGGAAAATACGACGGCATCCATATTCATGGAGGAGCTGCGGCTGGATGAGCGGGAAGCAATCGACTCGGACTGGGATTACATCATCGCCCACGAGCTGTTTCACCAGTGGTTTGGCGACTTGGTGACTACCGAGTCCTGGGCCAACCTGACGCTGAACGAGGCCTTTGCCAACTACAGCGAATACCTCTGGAACGAGCATAAATATGGAGCGGACCAGGCCGGACTCAAGTTGGTCGCCGAGATGGAAGGCTACTTTGCGGAAGCAGAAAGCAAACAGGAAGATTTGATCCGCTTCCGCTATGCAGATTCGGAGGACATGTTTGATGCGCATAGCTACAACAAAGGCGGTGTGGTCCTTCATATGCTGAGGAGGCAGGTGGGTGATGCGGCGTTTTTCCAAGCACTGAACCGCTACCTCAAGCGTCACGCTTTTCAGTCGGTCGAGGTACACGACCTGAGAATCGCTTTCGAAGAAGTAAGCGGCCAGGACCTTAACTGGTTTTTCAACCAGTGGTTTTTGGACAAAGGCCATCCGGAGCTTTTGGTAGACGTGGACTACTCCCAGCCGGAAAACATCCTGATATCAGCCTACCAAATCCAGGATCTGAAAACTTCCCCCTTGTTTCAGCTGCCCTTGGAGGTCAGCTGGTATGAAGCAGGAGAGCGAAGGAGCAGGACGTTTCAGATGACTCGGGGATTTCAGCAGTTTGCTTTGGAAAATGGTACCCCCCTGTCGCAGGTCTATATCGACGAGGGCAAAAACCTTCTGGCCCGAAGATCCCAAGAGCTCAGTGCGGAGCAGTTTGCCCGGCAATTCAAGGAATCCAAACTCGGCGTGGCGCGATATGAGGCGCTGGATAGCCTGGCCGCCAGAGAGTCGGTTGACCAGCTGATGGAGGTATTGCCGGCGGCGTTGACGGATCCCTTTTGGTCGATACGGGAGAGTGCCCTAGGACACCTGCAGGGCGACCCAGCCTGGAGAGAGCGCATCGCCGGCCTGGAGGAGCAGGTTTATGGTTTGGCGGAGAAAGATCCCAGAAACTCAGTCCGTGCGGCAGCCTTGGACTTACTGGCGGCTTGGGATGCTGACAAGTACCGTCCCACATTCCTGAGGTTGGCCAATGAGCCCTCCTATCTGGTGGCAAGCTCAGCCTTGATGGGGTTGGTTGGCGGGCTGGAAAGCCCTGCCGATCCCGCCGTGATCGAGCGCTTCGCGGGGGAGGGGAATTTCAGGATAGTCATCCCCGTGGCGGAATACTACATCCAGCAGAATGTGTCAGGCAAAGGGGGCTGGTTTTTGTCACAGCTTCAGGGCTTGTCAGGAGAGGGACTGTATTATTTCATGGGCTATTTCAGCGAGTACTTTTCTCGATATCCAGAAGAGGGGGAAGAGGAGGCTGTGGCCCGGCTGATGGCGTTGATGAAGGGGGATTCCAAGAATTTCATCCGTTTGGGGGCTTTTCAGGCTTTGTTGGGTTTTGCTGACGAGGAGGCCGTGGTGGCCAAAATAGGCCAAATAGCTTCTGAGGAGGGCGACCTTGAGCTGAAAAACTACTACGAATACTTCCTGGAGGCGCTGCGGGGCGAAAATTAATCGGTTGATTTTGAAAAGATTGAACTGCTTAGGTGGAAAAAGTTTTCGATTTTGGTGTACAACCTTTGATACTTTGACAAAAGGCTATAATTTTGCCATCCGTTAAGGTCACAAGGGCCCAAAACTCACAGATTTTAACGCAGTTGGGGGAATACCAAAGCGGCCAACTGGGACGGACTGTAAATCCGTTGACTTATGTCTTCACAGGTTCGAATCCTGTTTCCCCCACACCAGTTGTCCGAATGCGAAATTTTTTTCTAATTTTGCAGGACTTTGAAAAATCCGGTACGCCGGTCAAAAGCGGGAGTAGCTCAGTTGGTAGAGCGGCAGCCTTCCAAGCTGCAGGTCGCGGGTTCGAGCCTCGTCTCCCGCTCTGTGCTTTAAAGCAGGGCACAATGGTCAAGCCGACGTAGCTCAGGGGTAGAGTACTTCCTTGGTAAGGAAGGGGTCGCGGGTTCAAATCCCGCCGTTGGCTCAACACAGAGAATTATTATCTAAACATATCTTTAAACTTAAACTGAGGATTTTCACGCATGGCAAAAGCAACCTTCGACCGTTCCAAGCCGCACGTTAACATCGGTACGATTGGACACGTAGACCATGGCAAAACAACCTTGACTGCCGCCATCACTACCGTTTTGGCTAAAAAAGGTCTTTCTGAATTGAGAGATTTCTCTTCTATCGACAACGCTCCTGAAGAGAAGGAAAGAGGTATCACTATCAATACTTCCCACGTAGAATATCAAACTGAAAAGAGACACTACGCTCACGTAGACTGTCCAGGTCACGCTGACTACGTTAAAAACATGGTAACTGGTGCTGCCCAGATGGACGGTGCTATCCTTGTAGTAGCTGCGACTGACGGACCTATGCCACAAACCAGAGAGCACATCCTTTTGGCTCGTCAGGTAGGTGTACCTCAGCTGGTTGTTTTCTTGAACAAAGTCGACATGGTTGACGATCCAGAATTGCTTGAGCTTGTAGAGATGGAAGTTAGAGAATTGCTTTCTTTCTACGAATTCGACGGTGACAACATCCCAGTAATCGCTGGTTCTGCACTCGGTGCACTGAACGGCGAAGAGAAGTGGGTTGAGACTGTGATGCAATTGATGGAAGCAGTTGACTCTTACATCCCGCTTCCAGAGCGTCTGGTTGACAAAGACTTCTTGATGCCTGTAGAAGACGTATTCTCTATCACCGGTCGTGGTACTGTAGCCACTGGTCGTATCGAAAGAGGTGTGATCAACTCTGGTGATCCAGTAGAGATCATCGGTATGGGTGCTGAAGGCTTGAAGTCTACCGTTACTGGTGTGGAAATGTTCCGTAAGATCCTCGACAGAGGTGAAGCTGGTGACAACGTAGGTCTGTTGCTTAGAGGTATCGAAAAAGCGCAAATCAAGCGTGGTATGATCATCTGTAAGCCAGGTTCTGTGAAGCCTCACGCTCACTTCAAAGCTGAAGTTTACGTACTTTCCAAAGAAGAAGGTGGACGTCACACTCCATTCTTCAACAAGTACAGACCTCAGTTCTACCTGAGAACTACTGACGTAACCGGCGAAATCAAACTTCCAGCTAACGTGGAAATGGTAATGCCAGGTGACAACGTAACCATCGAGGTGAACCTGTTGTCAGCAGTAGCTTTGGAGAAAGGTTTGAGATTTGCGATCCGTGAAGGTGGCCGTACTGTAGGCGCCGGACAGGTGACCGAGATCCTTGACTAATCAAGCTTAGTATAAGAAAACGATGCGATCCCAAATTATTTTGGGATCGCATTTGTTTCTAAAGACATTATCACTAATTTTGCGTTCCCATTTGCGGGGCGTTCATTTACACGGGCATAGTTCAATGGCAGAATAGCGGTCTCCAAAACCGTTGATGGGAGTTCGAATCTCTCTGCCCGTGCAGCAAGTAAGTAGACTATGAATCTTAAAAACTTTGTCCTGGAATCTTATGACGAGATGAAAAATAAGGTCACTTGGCCTAAGTTTTCGTTTCTTCAAAACAGTGCCGTATTGGTGTTGGTCGCTTCCCTTATCTTCGCCTTGTTTATCGGTGCAGTGGATTTGGGGTTTGAGAACATCATGACATGGTTTTATGATTTATTCTAATTGACATTACAGAATGGCTGAACATAAGTGGTACGTACTCAGAGTAGTGGCAGGGCAGGAAAAAAAGACCAAGGCTTACCTGGACAATGAGATCCAGCGTGAGAAGATTGGTGAATACATTCCTGAGGTCCTGATCCCTTCTGAGAAGGTATATGAGATGCGCAACGGAAAAAAACGAGTCAGAGAAAGAAACTTCTTTCCTGGCTATGTCCTTGTAAATGCGGATCTCTCCAACGGGGAAGCCAATCACGTAATAACGAGTATCCCGGGTGTCATCGGGTTTCTTGGATCAAACCAGGGGGGAGCTTCCAAAACCCCTGAACCATTACGACAGTCAGAGATCAACCGTATCTTAGGTAAGGTTGAGGAGATTGACGAGTTTGCCGAGAAGCAGGACACGCCATTTATAGTCGGAGAAGCCGTAAAAGTAATGGACGGCCCATTCAGTGGATTTACCGGGACAATTGAGGAGATATTTGAGGAGAAGAAGAAGCTTAATGTTATGGTTAAGATCTTCGGCCGAAATACTCCGGTAGAGTTAAACTTTATACAAGTAGAAAAACAAGACTAAGCAATGGCTAAGGAAATCACTGGTTATGTAAAACTACAGGTGAAAGGTGGCCAGGCTAACCCGTCGCCTCCAGTAGGTCCAGCTCTTGGTTCCAAGGGTTTGAACATCATGGAGTTCTGTAAGCAGTTCAATGCCCGTACCCAAGACAAAATGGGTACCGTGCTCCCTGTGCTGATTACGGTTTTTTCTGACAAGTCTTTCGAATTCGTAGTGAAGACTCCTCCAGCTGCAAACATGCTGTTGGAAGCTGCGAAAGTGAAAGGTGGCTCCTCTGAGCCAAACAGAAAGAAAGTGGGATCTGTTACCTGGGATCAGGTAAGAGTGATCGCTGAGACGAAGATGCCTGACCTGAATGCCTTCAAAGTAGAATCTGCCATGAAAATGGTAGCTGGTACTGCACGAAGCATGGGTATCACTGTATCTGGTAAAGCCCCTTGGGAAGTATAAATAAAAAACAATGGCTAAGTTAACAAAAAAGCAAAAAGAAGCTCTTTCTAAGTACGACGCAAGCCAAATGTACTCCCTGGAGGCAGCTTCTTCACTGGTTAAGGAAATCACCACCACCAAGTTTGACGCTTCTGTAGACGTGGATGTCCGTTTGGGCGTCGACCCTCGTAAGGCTGATCAAATGGTGAGAGGGGTAGTAGCACTTCCCCACGGTACTGGCAAAGACATCAAGGTATTGGTGCTTTGTACTCCTGACAAGGCAGCTGAAGCGACTGAAGCAGGTGCAGACTACGTAGGTTTGGACGATTACATTGCCAAGATCGAAGGCGGATGGACTGACGTGGACGTCATCATCACCATGCCTAACGTGATGGCAAAGGTAGGTAGGTTAGGTAGAGTATTGGGGCCTCGCGGCTTGATGCCAAACCCTAAATCAGGAACCGTTACTCTGGAAGTAGGCAAGGCGGTAAGAGAGGTGAAAGCCGGTAAGATCGACTTCAAAGTCGACAAGTTTGGAATCATCCACGCCGGTGTAGGTAAAGTGTCTTTCTCTCCTGAGCAGATTCAGGAAAACGTGAAAGAGTTGATCTCTACCATCTCCAAGCTGAAGCCGTCTTCTTCAAAAGGTACATATTTCAAAAGTATTCATTTGTCAAGCACAATGTCCCCGGGTATTGCTGTAGACAAGGGTAGCATTCAAGGAATTTAATCATGACTAGAGACGAAAAGAAAGTTATAATCGACAGTCTGACTGAGAAGCTGAAGGAAAACCCTTTCTTCTACATCACTGATGCCTCCGGATTCTCTGTGGCGCAGGTGAACGCATTCAGAAGAACTTGCTTTGAGAAAGGTGTGGAGTACAAAGTGTACAAAAACACCCTGATCGCCAAGGCTCTCGAAAATCTGGACGCGGACTACTCCAAATTGTCGGGTAGTGCATTGAAAGGGTTCTCTGGAATTATTTTCTCAAAAGAGACTAGTAACCTTCCGGCAAAAGTATTGCTGGATTTCAGAAAGAAACAAGGTAAAAAAGAGACCAGACCGGTATTCAAAGGTGCAGGTATCGACTCAGACGTGATTCTGGGCGAGAGCAACCTCGAAATGCTGTCTAATCTCAAGTCTAAGGCAGAATTGCTGGGCGATCTCATCGGATTGCTTCAGTCTCCAGCCAAAAATCTCGTTGCCGCATTGCAGTCTGGACAGAACAACATCACTGGCGTTCTTAAGACTCTTGCTGATCGGGAAGCGAAATAATCTTATCAAATCATTCAAAAAACAAATTAAATAATCAATACAATGGCAGATCTTACACAACTTGCAGAACAGTTGGTGAACTTGACTGTAAAAGAAGTAAAAGAATTGACAGACATCCTTAAGGATCAGTACGGCATCGAGCCTGCTGCTGCTGGCGCTGTAATGGTAGCTGGTGGTGCTGCTGGTGGTGGCGAAGCCGCTGCTGAAGAGGAGAAAACTTCTTTCGACGTAATCCTTAAAGCTGCTGGTGCTTCTAAGCTTGCAGTAGTGAAACTGGTGAAAGAATTGACCGGTCTCGGATTGAAAGAAGCAAAAGATCTTGTTGACGGCGCTCCTAAGGCCTTGAAAGAAGGTATCGCTAAGGACGAAGCTGAAGCTTTGAAGAAGTCTCTGGAAGAGGCTGGTGCTGAAGTAGAGATCAAGTAATTTGGCAATTTCGATCCTCTAGGTTCGGAATCAGCCCGGAGACCTGACTAAATTAGTCAGGTCTTTTCCTGTTTATGCACAGGACAAAAATTGCATTATTTTGAGTGATAATTGTCACTTTCCGATATTAAATTTCACTATAAACTATACACTACCTTGGCTATCAAGAATCAAACCGAAAGGAAAAGTTTCTCCTCCATTAAGGTGGTCAAAGACTATCCCGATTTTCTCGATATCCAGCTGCAGTCCTTCAAGGACTTTTTCCAGCTGGATACCCCAGCAGAGAAGCGCCGGGCAGATGGGTTGTTCAAAGTTTTCGCTGAAAACTTCCCGATCAGTGATTCCAGAGAGAACTTCACCCTGGAATTCATCGACTATGCAGTAGACCCGCCCAAGTACAGCGTGGAAGAATGCATCGACCGAGGGTTGACTTATTCTGTTCCGCTCAAAGCAAAGTTGAGATTGCTTTGCCACGATGAAGACAACGAGGATTTCGAGACCATCGAGCAGGAGGTGTTCCTAGGCAACTTGCCTTACATGACCGAGAAGGGCTCCTTTGTGATCAACGGAGCTGAGCGTGTGATTGTCTCCCAATTGCACCGTTCTCCTGGGGTGTTCTTTGCCCAAAGCAAGCACACCAACGGAACGAAGCTGTATTCCGCCAGAATTATTCCTTTCAAAGGTTCTTGGATCGAGTTTGCGACGGACATCAACAATGTCATGTACGCTTACATCGACCGTAAGAAGAAATTCCCGGTAACGACACTGCTGAGGGCTATCGGCTACGGTTCGGATAAGGATATCCTTGACCTGTTCGGTTTGTCCGAGGAAGTGGCTGCGACCAAGGCTGCGCTGAAGAAGGCAGGTGGACGCAAGCTGGCCGCGAGGGTTTTGAGAACTTGGGTAGAAGATTTCGTGGATGAGGATACCGGCGAGGTAGTCTCCATCGACCGAAACGAAGTGTTGCTTGAGCGCGACACGGTTCTTACAGAAGAAGACATCGAAATGATCTTGGACTCCGGCTCCAAGTCCATCATTCTCCACAGAGAAGATGTGAACGTGGCCGACTTCTCGATCATCTACAATACACTGCAGAAAGACAACTCCAACTCCGAGAAGGAAGCTGTGGAGGTGATCTATCGCCAACTCCGAAATACCGAGGCGCCTGACGAAGCTACCGCTCGTGAGGTGATCCAGAGCTTGTTCTTCTCTGACAAGCGCTATGACCTCGGGGAAGTAGGACGATACAGAATCAACAAAAAACTGGGGCTGAACATCGAAGCCGAGAAGATTGTGTTGACCAAAGAGGACATCATTTCCATCGTGAAATACCTCATCGGTCTGATCAACTCCAAGGCGGTAGTCGATGACATTGACCACTTGTCCAACAGACGTGTGCGTACTGTGGGCGAGCAGCTGTACAGCCAATTTGGAGTAGGTCTGGCGAGAATGGCCAGAACCATCCGCGAAAGAATGAACGTGCGTGACAACGAAGACTTCAAACCAGTCGACTTGATCAATGCCCGTACGCTTTCTTCCGTGATCAACTCCTTCTTTGGTACCAACCAACTTTCCCAGTTCATGGACCAGACCAACCCGCTGGCGGAGTTGACTCACAAGAGAAGACTTTCAGCCCTCGGTCCAGGTGGTCTTTCCAGAGAAAGAGCGGGCTTCGAGGTTCGAGACGTTCACTACACGCATTACGGTCGTCTGTGTACCATCGAGACTCCCGAAGGTCCAAACATCGGTCTGATCTCCTCTCTTTGCGTTCACGCCAAAGTGAACTCTATGGGCTTCCTGGAGACGCCTTATAGAAAAGTGAAGGACGGCAAAGTGGGCATGAAGCCTGAGGAAATCGTATTCCTCACCGCCGAAGAGGAAGACAACCACAACATCGCACAGGCAAATGCGCCGCTGGATGAAGCTGGAACTTTTGTCAACGAGAAAGTGAAAGCAAGATTTGAGGGTGACTTCCCTGTGTTGGAGCCTAGCGAAATTTCCTACATGGACGTTGCACCAAACCAGATCGTGTCCGTGGCGGCATCCTTGATTCCTTTCTTGGAGCATGACGATGCCAACCGTGCCCTGATGGGATCCAACATGCAGCGCCAGGCCGTTCCATTGCTGAAGGCGGAAGCTCCAATCGTGGGTACCGGTCTGGAAGGCAAAGCGGCGATCGACTCCCGAGCGCTGATCATTGCGGAGGCAAATGGTGTGGTTGAGTTTGTAGACGCCAAGAAGATCACGATCAAGTACGATCTGACTTCAGACGAACTGCTGGTGAACTTCACCAACGAATACAAAACCTACGACCTGATCAAGTTCAGAAGAACCAACCAGGATACGACGATCAACTTGACTCCTTTGGTACTCAAAGGCCAGAAGATCGAAAAAGGACAGGTGCTCGTAGAAGGATACTCTACCAACAAAGGCGAGCTGGCTTTGGGTAAAAACCTGAAAGTAGCCTACATGCCTTGGCAAGGGTACAACTTCGAGGATGCGATCGTAATCTCCGAGCGCGTCGTTCGTGAGGATATTTTCACCTCCATCCACGTAGAGGAGTTCCAGCTGGAAGTGCGAGATACCAAGCGTGGTGAAGAAGAACTGACTTCTGAAATCCCGAACGTATCCGAAGAGGCTGTGAAGCACCTCGACGAAAACGGCATCATCCGTATCGGTGCCGAAGTGAAGGAAGGCGATATCATCATCGGTAAGATCACCCCTAAAGGCGAGACTGATCCGACTCCGGAAGAGAAGCTCCTCCGAGCGATCTTCGGTGACAAGGCTGGTGACGTGAAGGATGCTTCTTTGAAAGCTTCCCCATCCCTGAACGGTGTCGTGATCGAGACCAAGCTTTTCTCCAGACCTAAAAAGGACAAGGACAACAGAGCGAAGTCCAAGGCTGAGGTCGAAAAACTGAAGGCCAAATACTCCAAGGATCTCCTGGGCATCAGAGCCAAGATGATCAACAAGCTGGTGACTATCCTGGATGGCAAAACCTCTCAGGGCGTGAGACACAAGTTTGGTGATGAAATCATCAGCAAAGGCGTGAAGTTTGGCCAAAAGAACATTGAGAACAACCTCTTCCCTGCTAAGAACCCTTACAGAGACGAGTCTAACTACAATGTGCCTGAGGAAGCAAACCTGGTATCCGACATCATCCTGGACGACTGGACTGACGACGCACACACCAACTCACTCATCGTGAAACTGGTGAAAAACTATACCAATTCCAGAAACGAGATCTCCGGCCTCTTCAAGCGCGACCGCTTCACCCTCGAAGTAGGGGACGAGCTGCCTGCGGGTATCGTGAAGCTGGCCAAAGTCTACATCGCCAAGAAGCGCAAGCTGAAGGTGGGTGACAAGATGGCGGGTCGTCACGGTAACAAAGGTATCGTGGCCCGAATCGTACGTGACGAGGACATGCCATTCTTGGAAGACGGCACGCCGATGGACATCGTGTTGAACCCACTGGGTGTACCTTCCCGAATGAACATCGGACAGATCTTCGAGACCGTGTTGGCTTGGGCTGGACAGAAGACCGGCAAGAAATTCGCCACTCCGATCTTCGACGGAGCTTCCCTGGAGGAAGTGTCTGCCGAACTGGAGGCGGCTGGAGTACCTGCCTACGGACGTACCTACCTCTACGATGGTCTTTCCGGCAACAAGTTTGACCAGCCTGTGACTGTAGGTGTCGCCTACATGCTGAAGCTGGGCCACTTGGTCGACGACAAGATGCACGCCCGTTCCATCGGACCATACTCCCTCATCACCCAGCAGCCGCTTGGTGGTAAGGCACAGTTCGGTGGTCAGCGTTTCGGAGAGATGGAAGTGTGGGCACTGGAAGCTTTCGGTGCATCCCACGTACTCCAAGAGATCCTCACTGTCAAGTCTGATGACGTAATCGGTAGAGCGAAAGCTTACGAAGCAATCGTGAAGGGTGAAAACCTTCCTAAGCCAAACATCCCTGAATCATTCAATGTATTGGTTCACGAGTTGAGAGGCTTGGCTCTTGAAATTACCCTGGATTAATTTGGCTCAAGGGGCGGGCGACCGCCCTGAACATATCTCAAAAAACTATGTCGTTTAGAAAAAATAAAAAACTCAACAACGATTTCTCCCGAGTGACCATCAGCTTGGCCTCTCCAGAATCCATTCTGGATAGCTCCAACGGTGAGGTGACCCAGCCAGAGACCATCAACTACAGAACGTACAAGCCTGAGATGGGCGGTCTGTTCTGCGAGCGGATCTTTGGTCCGGTCAAAGACTGGGAGTGTCATTGTGGTAAATACAAGCGCATTCGCTACAAAGGCATCATCTGCGACCGTTGCGGCGTCGAAGTGACTGAGAAGAAAGTTCGTCGTGAGCGTATGGGACACATCGAGCTGGTCGTGCCAGTAGCGCACATCTGGTACTTCAAGTCCCTTCCTAACAAAATCGGTTACCTGCTGGGCCTTCCTACCAAGAAGTTGGACCAGATCGTGTACTACGAGCGCTATGTCGTAGTGCAGGCTGGGGTGAAAGCCGAAGAAGGTGTGCAGTACCTCGACTTCCTCACAGAAGACGAGTACTTGGACATCATGGACAAGCTGCCTAAGGAAAACCACATGCTGGATGACGAAGATCCTGCCAAGTTCATCGCCAAGATGGGTGCGGAGGCTTTGGAGATGTTGCTGGCAAGACTGGATCTCGACGACCTGTCTTACGCACTCCGTCACCAGGCTGCGACCGATACTTCCCAGCAGCGTAAGGCCGAGGCCTTGAAGCGTCTGAAAGTAGTCGAAGCATTCCGTGACGCGAGAACCCGCATCGAAAACCGTCCTGAGTGGATGGTCGTTCGCATGGTTCCAGTGATTCCACCGGAATTGCGTCCGTTGGTTCCTTTGGATGGCGGTAGATTCGCTACTTCTGACTTGAACGACCTGTATAGAAGGGTGATCATCCGAAACAACCGTCTGAAGCGCCTCATCGACATTAAAGCTCCAGAGGTGATCTTGAGAAACGAGAAGCGAATGCTGCAGGAAGCTGTGGATTCACTTTTTGACAACTCCAGAAAAGTAAATGCGGTAAGATCTGATGGTAACCGTGCTTTGAAATCCCTTTCCGACATGTTGAAAGGTAAGCAGGGCCGATTCCGTCAAAACTTGCTCGGTAAGCGTGTGGATTACTCCGGCCGTTCCGTAATCGTCGTAGGTCCAGAACTGAAGCTTCACGAGTGTGGTCTTCCCAAAAATATGGCAGCGGAACTTTTCAAGCCGTTTATCATCAGAAAACTGATCGAAAGGGGCATTGTCAAGACCGTAAAATCTGCCAAGAAAATCGTGGATCGCAAAGATCCTGTGGTTTGGGATATTTTGGAAAACGTGCTGAAAGGACACCCTGTCCTCCTCAACCGTGCCCCAACGCTTCACCGATTGGGTATCCAGGCTTTCCAGCCAAAACTGATCGAAGGAAAGGCAATCCAGCTCCACCCATTGGTATGTACTGCATTCAACGCCGACTTTGACGGTGACCAGATGGCGGTACACGTGCCACTTGGACACGAGGCGATCTTGGAAGCTTCTACCTTGATGCTTTCTGCGCACAACATCCTGAACCCTGCCAACGGCGCTCCGATCACCGTACCTTCCCAAGACATGGTATTGGGTCTGTACTACGTGACCAAAGGCAGAAAGTCGACCCCTGAGTTCCCGGTAGCGGGCGAAGGAATGACTTTCTACAGCCAAGAAGAGGTGATCATCGCCCTCAACGAAGGCAAGATCTCCAAGCATGCCAATATCAAGTGCAAGGTCAATGTCAGAACTGCCGAAGGCGAGATCAAAGAGCAAATCATCGAGACCGTTGCAGGTCGATTGATCTTCAACCAGTTCGTGCCTGAGGAAGTTGGTTATGTAAACGAGCTTTTGACCAAAAAGAAACTTCAGCAGATCATCGCTGAGGTAGTGAAAGTCTGCGGTATCGCCCGTACTGCGCAATTCTTGGATGACATCAAGCATCTCGGATTCCAGATGGCATACCAAGGTGGTCTTTCCATGGGATTGAACGACGTAATCATCCCTGAGGAGAAAGAGCCGATGATCGCGAAAGCGAAAGAGGAAGTGGACCAAGTATGGAACAACTACCTCATGGGTCTGATCACCGACAACGAACGATACAACCAAGTCATCGATATCTGGACTCGTACCAACTCGCATCTGACCAACAATCTGATGAAGAAGATGGAGGAGGACAAGCAGGGCTTCAACGCCATCTACATGATGATGCACTCCGGAGCTCGTGGTTCCAGAGAGCAGATCCGTCAGCTGGGTGGTATGAGAGGTCTGATGGCCAAGCCTCAGAAAAACCTCCAAGGCTCTGTAGGGGAGATCATCGAAAACCCAATCCTTTCCAACTTCAAAGAAGGTCTGGACGTATTGGAGTACTTCATCTCTACCCACGGTGCACGTAAAGGTCTAGCCGATACGGCATTGAAGACTGCGGATGCGGGGTACCTGACCCGTCGTCTCGTGGACGTAGCACAGGATATGATCATCACGGAGGAAGACTGCGGTACCTTGAGAGGCCTGGTAGTTCAGCCTTTGAAAGACAACGACGAAATCGTCGAGCCGCTTTCCGAGCGTATCGTCGGACGGGTTTCTGTACACGATGTGTACGATCCAGTCACTGACGAATTGATCGTGCCGGCTGGCATCGAGATCAATGACGAAGTCGCCAAGATGGTAGATGAGTCTGCTATCGAAGAGGTGGAAATCCGCTCCGTATTGACCTGCGAGACTCGAAGGGGAGTGTGCGCGAAGTGCTACGGCAGAAACCTTGCTACAGGCAAAATGGTACAAGCCGGTGAATCTGTAGGTGTCATCGCCGCACAGTCTATCGGTGAACCAGGTACCCAGCTTACCCTGAGAACCTTCCACGTCGGTGGTACTGCCTCCAACATGGCGGTAGACGCTTCCATCCCTGCGAAGTTTGACGGGGTGATCGAGTTCGAAGAGGAACTGAGATTCATTGAGACGACCAACAAGGATGGCGAGGCAATCACCATCGTCATGGGCCGCTCCGGTGAGATCAAAATCAACGACGCGAAGACCGGAAAGACTTTGGTGTCCAACCACGTGCCCTACGGTGCCTTGCTGAATGTGAAAGACGGACAGAAGATCGCCAAAGGCCAGTCCCTGTGTACTTGGGATCCGTACAATGCGGTCATCCTTTCCGAGTTTGACGGTCAAGTCGACTTCGAAGCAATCGTAGAGGGCGTGACTTACAAAGAAGTGGCTGATGACCAGACTGGTTTCCGTGAGAAAGTCATCATCGAAACCAAGGATAGAACCAAGAACCCGGCAATCGTCATCAACTACGGCGAAGACTCCAAAGGATACAACATTCCTGTGGGCGCTCACTTGGCTGTAGAAGTGGGTGAGAAAGTGAAAGCTGGACAGATCCTCGTGAAGATCCCAAGATCCGTAGGCAAAACCCGTGATATTACCGGTGGTCTTCCACGGGTAACCGAACTTTTCGAAGCTCGTAACCCATCTAACCCGGCTGTGGTATCCGAGATCGACGGTGTGGTGACCTATGGTGGTATCAAGCGTGGTAACAGGGAGATCATCATCGAGTCCAAGGACGGTGTGATCAAGAAGTACATGGTATCCCTATCCAAGCACATCTTGGTACAGGAAAACGACTTCATCCGTGCAGGTGAGCCGTTGTCTGACGGAGCCATCACTCCAAACGACATCCTGTCCATCAAAGGGCCAACCGCGGTACAGGAATACCTCGTGAATGAGATCCAGGAAGTTTACCGACTTCAGGGTGTGAAAATCAACGACAAGCACATCGAGGTGATCGTATCCCAGATGATGCAGAAGGTTGAGATCCTGGATGCTGGTGACACCGGATTCCTCCAAAACCAAGTCGTGGACAAGTGGGCTTTCCGTGAGGAAAACGACAACATCCTTGACAAGAAAGTGGTCATGGACGCAGGGGACTCCTCTACTTTGAAGCCAGGCATGATCATCTCTGCCCGAAGACTGAGAGACGAAAACTCCAGCCTGAAGCGTAAGGATCTGAAGCTGGTACAGGTAAGAGACGCTGAGACGGCTGTTTCCGCACCTACGCTGCAGGGTATCACCGCGGCATCCTTGGGTACCGAGTCCTTCATCTCCGCGGCTTCCTTCCAGGAGACTACCAAAGTACTCTCCGAAGCTGCCATCCGAGGCAAGCGCGACGAGCTCTTGGGTCTGAAGGAAAACGTAATCGTTGGACACCTGATCCCGGCGGGTACCGGACAGCGAAGACTGCAAAATCTGATCGTCGGCTCCCAGGAGGAGTACGAGAAGCTTTCTGAAAATATGGAGAAGACATCCTCCAAAAGATCCAGCGAAGCGATCCTATAATCAATTATGATTTGAACATAAAAGGCCTGTATGTCATGTACAGGCCTTTTTTAATCCAAAAACATGGAAGACAACAACAAGCAAGACCAACAGATCAACGTCGAGCTCTCCGAGGAAGTGGCAGAGGGCGTCTATTCCAACTTGGCCATGATCGCGCACTCCAATTCGGAGTTTGTGATTGATTTCATCCGCCTGATGCCCGGTGTGCCCAAGGCAAAAGTAAAGTCCCGCATCATCGTGACTCCCGACCACGCCAAGCGACTGCTGTCTGCGCTGAAGGACAACATCGAAAAGTACGAGGCTGCCTTTGGAAAGATCCACCAAGGGGGCGGCGCACCCTCGTATCCGATTTCTTTCGGTAAGCCCGGGGAAGCGTAACAAAAATATAACTGCTTAATTTTGTTACTCTTATTACTTTCTTTACCTTTGCAGTCCAAAATTTAACAGTTTACAGGAAAACTAAATTTTATCAGTTAATGCCTACTATTCAACAGTTAGTAAGAAAAGGTAGAAATACACTGGAAATCAAATCGAAATCTCGTGCACTGGACGCTTGTCCACAGCGAAGAGGAGTTTGTACCAGAGTATACACTACGACCCCTAAGAAGCCTAACTCAGCTATGAGAAAGGTAGCCAGGGTGAGATTGACGAACGGAAAAGAAGTGAACGCTTACATTCCGGGTGAAGGTCACAATCTACAAGAGCACTCGATCGTCCTGATCAGAGGTGGTCGTGTGAAGGATCTTCCAGGTGTGAGATACCACATCATCCGAGGTGCACTCGATACTGCCGGAGTAAAAGACCGTAAGCAAGGTCGCTCCAAGTACGGTGCTAAGAGACCTAAGGCTGGCAAGGGTGCCCCTGCAGCAGCTCCAGGCAAAAAGAAATAATAAAAACATTCAAAAGAAATGAGAAAAGCGAAACCAAAGAAGAGATATATTCTTCCTGACCCAAAGTTCAATGATACTTTGGTCACCAAGTTTGTAAACTGTCTGATGTTCGACGGGAAGAAGAGTATTGCTTACAACATTTTCTATGACGCAGTCGAGAAAGTGGAATCCAAAGTAGGCGAGAATGGTCTTGAGGTTTGGAAAAAAGCGCTTAACAATATTGCTCCATCCGTCGAGGTGAAGAGTCGTAGAGTTGGTGGTGCTACATTCCAAGTTCCAATGGAAGTCAGACCAGAAAGAAAGATGGCCCTTGGAATCAAGTGGATGATCAACTACGCTCGAAAAAGAGGTGAGAAGACCATGATGGACCGTCTAGCCGGTGAAATCATCGCAGCTGCAAAAGGCGAAGGTGCCGCAGTGAAGAAAAAAGATGATACGCACAGAATGGCTGAGGCCAACAAAGCATTCTCTCACTTTAGATTTTAATTAGGATGGCAAGAGATTTAAGATTCACCAGAAACATCGGTATCGCTGCCCACATCGATGCCGGAAAGACCACCACCACCGAGCGTATCCTTTTTTATTCCGGCGTGAGCCACAAGATCGGTGAGGTGCACGATGGTGCAGCCACCATGGACTGGATGGCCCAGGAGCAGGAGAGAGGGATTACCATCACTTCTGCCGCGACTACCGTATTCTGGAACTACAAAGATCAAAAATACAACGTCAATATCATCGATACTCCGGGACACGTTGACTTTACTGTTGAGGTTAACCGTTCCCTGAGAATCCTGGATGGTCTAGTTTTCCTGTTTAGTGCTGTTGACGGCGTAGAGCCGCAGTCAGAGACCAACTGGAGATTGGCTGATGGATATAAAGTAGCCCGTATCGGTTTCGTAAACAAAATGGACCGTGCTGGTGCAAACTTCCTAGAGGTTTGCAAGCAAGTGAAGGAAATGCTCGGTTCCCACGCCGTTCCTTTGCAATTGCCTATCGGTGCCGAAGACAAGTTCAAAGGGGTAGTTGATTTGATCAACAACCGTGCGATCACTTGGAACGAGCACGACATGGGAATGACTTACGAGGTTATTCCGATTCCTGAAGACATGCTTGACGAAGTGGCGCAGTGGAGAGAGCACCTGCTCGAGTCCGTGGCCGAATTCGACGAGACCTTGATGGAGAAATATTTCGAAGATCCAGACTCTATCACTGAAGCCGAGATTTTGGCTGCTTTGAGACAGGCCACTATCGGTATGAAGGTAGTGCCTATGGTCTGCGGATCTTCCTTCAAAAACAAAGGCGTTCAGACCATGCTTGACCTGGTGATGGAATTGCTTCCGTCTCCACTGGACAAGGACGATATCATCGCCCATGACCGTGAAGATGAAGAGAAAGAAGTCAGAATCGCCCCTGATGAGACTGAGCCATTCACTGGCCTTGCCTTCAAGATCGCTACTGACCCATTCGTAGGTCGTCTTTGCTTCGTAAGAGCTTACTCAGGTGTGCTTGAGTCAGGATCTTACATCTTCAACAGCCGATCTGGCAACAAGGAGCGTATCTCCCGAGTATTCCAGATGCACGCCAACAAGCAAAACCAAATCGAAAGACTGGTAGCCGGCGACATCGGAGCGGTAGTAGGCTTCAAGGACATCAAGACCGGAGATACCCTTTGCGACGAGAAGCGCAAGGTAGTGCTCGAGTCCATGATCTTCCCTGAGCCAGTGATCGGATACGCGATCGAGCCTAAGACTCAGGCCGACGTGGATAAGCTGGGTATGGCGATTGCCAAACTGGTGGAAGAAGATCCAACCCTTCAGGTAAATACGGATCAGGAAACTGGCCAGACTATCCTTAGAGGGATGGGTGAACTTCACCTGGAAATCATCATCGACCGTCTGAAGAGAGAATTCAAGGTTGAGATCAACCAAGGCGCTCCTCAGGTAGCTTACAAAGAGGCCTTGTTTGGCAACGTGGAGCACAAGGAAGTTTACAAAAAGCAGACTGGTGGTAAAGGTAAGTTCGCGGATATCGTGTTCGAACTTGGGCCAAAAGACGCTGATCCTGAGACTGGCGAGATCAAGCCAGGACTGGAGTTTGTGAACGGAATTGTCGGTGGTGTGATTCCAAAGGAATTCATCGCCCCAATCCAGAAAGGTTTCCAGGAAGCGATGAAAAACGGTCCTTTGGCAGGATATCCTATCGAGGCCATGAAAGTAAGATTGTTCCACGGATCCTACCACGACGTCGATTCCGATGCCCTTTCCTTCGAATTGGCAGCCCGTATCGGCTTCAAGGAGGCCGCCAAGAAGTGTAAGCCACAGCTGCTCGAGCCGATCATGTCCGTAGACGTGGTGACTCCAGACGAATACACAGGTCCAATCACTGGTGACTTGAACAGAAGAAGAGGTTTGATGAGAGGTATGGATACCAAGGGTACTTCCTCCGTGATCAAGGCCGCAGTTCCTTTGTCCGAGTTGTTTGGTTATGTGACTGACTTGAGAACAATCTCTTCCGGTAGAGCGACAGCGTCTTTGACCTTCTCTCACTATGAGCCTGTTCCAAGCAACATCGCCGAAGGTGTAATTGCTAAAGTAAAAGGTGAAAAAGCCTAATCTTCAAGAAAATGAACCAGAAAATCAGAATAAAACTAAAATCATACGATCATAGCCTGGTGGATAAGTCATCAGAGAAGATCGTGAAGGCTGTCAAAGCCACTGGCGCGGTAGTAGTTGGTCCTATTCCATTGCCTACCAAAAAGGAGAAGTTTACCGTGTTGAAGTCCCCGCACGTAAACAAGAAAGCCAGAGACCAATACCAGCTCTGTACCTACAAGAGACTTGTAGACATCTACTCCAACTCTTCCAAGACTGTGGATGCCCTGATGAAGATCGAGCTTCCAAGCGGAGTGGACGTAGAAATCAAAGTCTGACGGTACCTGAGACTCCCTATCGAAAGGCCTGCAATCACTGCAGGTCTTTTGTTTTTGTGGCAATGGGTGAAAATTCCGTTGGAAATCGGCTCGGGAAGGCGCCTTCAGCCGAATGAAATTTTTTCTAATTGTTTGAAAATATTAGAGTTGGGATTTGTTGCCGAATTTTATTTCAGTAACTTTGCAGTCCTTAAAAAGGGCCCAAGTGCGTAACGCCTTGTGGATTATCAAATTATCTTATCAAAGATGTCTGGTATTATAGGTAAAAAAGTAGGAATGACTAGCATTTTCAGTGCCGATGGGCGTAACGTCGCATGCACGCTAATAGAAGCTGGTCCTTGCGTAGTGACGCAAGTAAAAAACGTTGAAACAGACGGGTACAACGCAGTGCAGTTGGCATTCGGTGAGCGCAAGGAGAAAAACACTCCTAAGCCTCTGATCGGTCATTTTAAAAAGGCCGGTACGACGCCAAAGCAGAAGGTTGTTGAGTTCCGTGACTTCCGGGTCGAGTTTGAAGGCCAGGTTGCTCTCGGAAAAACGGTGGCTGCCGGTGAGGTTTTCGTCGAAGGTGACTTCGTCGATGCGATCGGTACGTCAAAAGGTAAAGGCTTCCAGGGTGTAGTGAAGCGTCACGGTTTTGGTGGTGTGGGTGGACAAACTCACGGTCAGCACAACAGACAGAGACACCCAGGTTCCATCGGTGCGTGTTCTTGGCCATCAAGAGTATTCAAAGGCATGAGAATGGCCGGAAGAACTGGTGGTGACAGAGTAAAAGTGATCAACCTGAGAGTGTTGAAAGTCTATCCTGAGCAAAACCTCCTGTTGGTTTCTGGTTCAGTGCCTGGTCCTAAAAACTCTTTCGTAATTCTTGAGAAATAAGCCATGGAATTAGCAGTAATCAATCAAAAAGGACAAGATACAGGTAGAAAGGTGACTCTTTCTGACGAAATCTTCGCGATCGAGCCAAACGATAACGCAATCTACCTGGATGTGAAGCAGTACCTGGCTAACCAAAGACAGGGAACCCACAAATCAAAAGAGAGAAACGAAGTAGCGGGATCTACCAAGAAGATCAAGAAGCAAAAAGGTACCGGTGGTGCCCGTGCGGGATCTTTGAAGGCTCCCAACTTCCGTGGAGGTGGTAGAGTATTCGGCCCTAAGCCAAGAGACTACTCTTTCAAGCTCAATAAAAAAGTAAAGCAGTTGGCCCGTAAGTCGGCACTTTCTTACAAAGTGATCGAAAACAGCCTGGTGGTATTGGAAGACCTCGCATTCGACGCTCCAAAGACCAAAAACTACATCGCTTTGTTGAACGGACTTTCCCTGTCTGACA
The DNA here is from genome assembly GCF_017254915.1 of Algoriphagus oliviformis. Lineage (GTDB taxonomy): Bacteria > Bacteroidota > Bacteroidia > Cytophagales > Cyclobacteriaceae > Algoriphagus > Algoriphagus oliviformis. Next base: position 1,219,692 of record NZ_JAFKCT010000001.1, read on the forward strand.
AGAAGACCCTCCTGGTGCTTCCTGAAGACAACAAGAACGTGTTCCTGTCCAGCAGAAACCTGCCCAAGGCGAAAGTGGTGACTGTAAATGATGTAAATACTTACCAACTCCTCAATGCTGACCATCTGGTGCTGTGCGAAGGATCTGTAAGTAAGTTGGAAACCATTTTAGCGAAATAAGACAATGGATATTCTAAAGCAGCCTTTGATCACAGAGAAGATTTCTGCTGGCAACGAGAAGGGGGTCTACGGTTTCATCGTGGAAAAGACCGCCGACAAGCTCCAGATCAGAAATGCGGTGGAAAAAACCTATGGCGTGAAGGTGGTATCAGTACGTACCATCCGCTATGCTGCGAAGCATAAGACCCGCTACACCAAGAACAAAATCGTATCAGGCTTCACCAATGCTTTCAAGAAAGCAATCGTGCAAGTGGCCGATGGTGAGGTAATTGATTTTTACGGAGAAATTTAATTGAATCAATATCATGGCAATTAAAAAGTTGAAGCCTGTAACTCCAGGGACAAGATTCAGAGTGGCTCCCGCTTTTGACGAGATTACCAAGTCAAAGCCGGAAAAATCCCTCCTTGCACCCCTCAAGAAGTCAGGCGGACGAAATAATACAGGCAAGATGACCGCACGCTACATCGGTGGTGGTCACAAGAGAAGACTCAGAATCGTAGACTTCAAAAGAAACAAGTTTGGCGTGCCTGCGACAGTGAAAGCTATCGAGTACGATCCAAACAGAACGGCACGTCTAGCCCTACTATACTACGCTGACGGAGCTAAGGCCTATATTATCGCCCCGGAAGGTCTGTCGGTAGGACAGACAGTGATTTCCGGCGAGCAGGTTGCTCCAGAAGTGGGCAACGCCATGCCGATGGCCAACATCCCGATGGGTACCATTGTACACAACGTGGAGCTGAAGCCAGGTAAGGGTGGAGCCATGGCCAGAAGTGCCGGTGGATATGCACAGATCGTAGCCCGTGACCCTAGATATGTCACCGTAAAGCTTCCTTCTGGCGAAATGAGACTGGTACTCGGCGCATGTATGGCTACCATCGGTACCGTATCCAACGCTGACCACATGAACGTGGTACTAGGTAAGGCAGGTCGTAAGAGATGGCTTGGAGTAAGACCTCGTACCAGAGGTGTGGCGATGAACCCAGTAGATCACCCGATGGGTGGTGGTGAAGGCCGTTCTTCAGGTGGACATCCTCGATCTCGCAAAGGTCTTCTTTCCAAAGGCAAGAAAACCAGATCACCTAAGAAGTATTCAAACAAGTTCATCATCAGCAAAAGATCTAAATAATTATGGCACGTTCATTAAAAAAAGGTCCTTATATCGAGCACCATCTGGTGAAGAAAGTAGATGTCATGAACGAGTCAGGCAAGAAATCTGTCATCAAGACTTGGTCAAGAAAATCTATGATTTCTCCGGATTTCGTAGGCCATACCTTCGCAGTGCATAACGGCAACAAGTTTATCCCGGTGTTTGTCACTGACAACATGGTAGGTCACAAGCTGGGTGAATTTGCTCCTACCAGAAACTTCCGTGGCCACATTGCTAAAAAAGATAAAGGAAAGAGATAATCATGGAAGCAGTAGCAAGATTAAAAAACGTTCCTACATCCCCGCGCAAGATGCGCCTTGTGGCTGACCTCGTGAGAGGCAAGCGAGTAGGATTGGCATTGAGTATCCTGAAATTCACTCCCAACCACGGAGCGATCAAATTGGAGAAACTTCTCCTTTCAGCGGTAGCCAACTGGCAGGCGAAAAATCCTGACGCGAAGCTTGAGGATGCTGACCTCTACGTGAAGACCATCATGGTCGACGAAGGCAGATCCCTCAAGAGACTGAGACCCGCTCCCCAGGGACGTGGTCACCGAATCCGTAAAAGATCCAATCATGTAACCCTCGTAGTCGACGCGTTCGTAGCGGGAGACGTTACCGCTGATGTAGTTACAAACGAAAAGGCAAATTAAGAGAGACTATGGGACAAAAGATTAACCCAATAGGATTTAGACTTGGTGTGGTCAAAGGCTGGGACTCCAACTGGTATGGTGGGAAGGACTTTGCCGAGAAGCTCGCCGAAGATCAGCAAATCCGTAAATATGTCCTTGCCAGAATCCCCAAGGGAGGTATCGCCAAAGTGATCATCGAGCGTACGCTCAAGAGAATCACCCTGACGATCCACACAGCCCGTCCGGGAGTAGTGATTGGTAAAGGCGGAGCCGAAGTAGACAAGCTGAAAGAAGAGCTTAAGAAGATCACCAACAAGGACATCCAAATCAACATCTTCGAGATCAAGCGTCCGGAGCTGGATGCCAAGCTGGTCGGTGAGTCTATCGCACAGCAGCTTCAGGCTAGGATTTCCTTCAGAAGAGCGATGAAGCAAGCCATCGCGGCATCCATGAGAGTGGGAGCGGAAGGGATCAAAGTAAAACTTTCTGGTCGACTGGGCGGAGCCGAGATGGCACGTTCCGAGATGTACAAAGAAGGAAGAATTCCCCTTCACACCCTGAGAGCAGACATCGATTACGCACTTTCCGAAGCACTTACCGTGTACGGAATCATCGGAATCAAAGTCTGGATCTTCAAAGGTGAAGTGTACGGAAAGAGAGACCTTTCTCCAAACCAAGGAGCAGCCAACGAGCCGAAAGGCCAGCGCTCCGCAGGCCCTAAGGGCGGTCGCGGTGACAGAGAAAACGGTCCAAGACGCAGAAATAAGAAATAACTATTTTCACCGAATAAGTGAGAAATCATGTTACAGCCGAAAAGAACGAAATTTAGGAAAATGCACAAGGGCCGTGTCAAAGGCCTTGCTACCAGAGGCGCTGAGCTCTCTTTTGGCAACTTTGGCATCAAATCCCTTGAGCCAGGATGGATTACTTCTCGCCAGATCGAGGCAGCACGTATTGCCATGACAAGAGCTATGAAGAGAGAAGGTCAGGTTTGGATCAGGATTTTCCCTGACAAGCCGATCACCAAGAAGCCCGCAGAGGTTCGTATGGGTAAGGGTAAAGGTGCTCCAGAATACTGGGTGGCCGTTATCAAACCAGGTACTATCCTTTTCGAAGCTACAGGCGTGAGCCTGGAGACCGCTCAAGAGGCGTTGAGACTTGCGCAGCAGAAGCTACCCGTGAGTACCAGATTTGTTGTTCGTAGAGATTACGCAGAATAATCAGAAACTATGAAAAATACTGAAATCAGATCACTTTCCGCAAGTGAGATCGCCGAGCGAATTGTCGCTGAGCAGGAGAATCTGAGCAAACTGAAGTTTGCCCACTCGATTTCTCCCATTGAGAATCCTAACAGAATCAGAGAAGCCAAGCGTCTGGTCGCAAGATTGAAGACTGCATTAGCTTCCAAATAACTAGCTAACAGAAAAGAAAATGGCTACGATTGAGAGAAATCTTCGCAAAGAGAGAATTGGTAAGGTCGTAAGCAACAAAATGGACAAATCCGTCACCGTCGCTGTGGAACGTAGAGTGAAGCATGCCATTTACGGAAAGTTTGTTGCCAAGACTACCAAATTTATGGTTCATGACGAGAACAATGAGTGCCAGCCAGGCGACATTGTGAAAATCAGCGAAACTCGTCCGCTGAGCAAAAACAAGCGTTGGAGATTGGTTGAAATTATTGAAAGGGCTAAGTAATCATGATACAGCAAGAATCCAGACTAGGCGTTGCAGACAACTCAGGTGCTAAAGAAGTACTTGTGATCCGCGTATTGGGAGGAACTGGGAAGCGTTACGCTTCGATCGGTGATAAGGTAGTCGTGACTGTAAAGTCGGCCCTGTCTTCCAGCAACATGAAAAAAGGTACCGTTTCCAAAGCGGTAATCGTTCGGACCAAAAAAGAGATCCGCCGCAAGGACGGCTCTTACATCCGATTTGAAGATAACGCTGCCGTGTTGTTGAACAACAACGATGAGCCAAGAGGTACCCGTATCTTCGGCCCAGTGGCCCGAGAGCTCAGAGAGAAGCAGTTTATGAAAATCATTTCCTTGGCCCCTGAAGTACTGTAATCATGGAAAGAAAGACCAAAAAGCAAAAGCTGCACATCAAGACCGGAGACACCGTGAAGGTGATCTCAGGAGATGACAAAGGAAAAACAGGGAAAGTCCTTTCTGTCGACACCGAGAAAAGCAGAGCTTATGTAGAGGGGATCAATATGATCACCAAACACGTGAAGCCTACTGCTGCCAAGCCACAAGGCGGCATCGAAAAGAAAGAAGCTGCACTGCACATCAGCAACCTGATGCTGGTAGATCCCAAAACCGGCGAAGCTACCCGTACCGGCCGCAAAGCAGGCGAAAACGGCAAACTAGTGAGATATTCAAAGAAAACCGGGGAGGTGATCAATGGCTAATCCAAGAATGAAAGAAAAGTACCTGAACGATATCGTTCCGGCTTTGAAAGAGAAATTCCAGTATTCTTCCGTCATGCAGGTTCCTGTATTGACCAAGATCGTCCTCAACAAGGGGATCGGAGCTGCGGTAGCTGACAAGAAGTTGGTAGACCAAGGTGTGGAAGAACTGTCCCTGATCACCGGCCAGAAGGCCGTGGCTACCAAGTCCAAGATCGCCGTCTCCAACTTTAAGCTGAGAGAAGGCATGCCTATCGGTGCCAAAGTGACCCTCAGAGGCGAGAAAATGTATGAGTTCCTGGATCGTCTCATGACAGTGGCCCTGCCACGTGTACGTGACTTCAAAGGAATCTCCGACAAAGGCTTTGACGGAAGAGGCAACTACACCCTGGGTGTGACCGAGCAGATTATCTTCCCTGAGATCTCCATCGAGAAGGTGAACAGAATCTCCGGTATGGATATCACTTTCGTGACTTCTGCCAAAACCGACGAAGAGAGCTTCACCCTGCTGAAGGCTTTCGGTATGCCTTTCGTAAACAAAAACAAAGAAGAATAACCATGGCAAAAGAATCCATCAAAGCTCGTGAGAGAAAAAGAGAGCGTCTGGTAGCCAAGTATGCCAAGAAGAGAGCCGAGCTGAAAGCTGCCGGCGACTACGAAGCACTTGACAAATTGCCAAAGAACGCTTCTCCCGTAAGACTTCACAACCGTTGCAAGCTGACCGGTAGACCCAAGGGCTACATGAGAAAGTTTGGTATCAACAGGGTAACCTTCAGGGAAATGGCCTCCGCAGGCAAGATTCCTGGAGTCACCAAGTCTAGCTGGTAAAAAAACGACAGTAGTTTTTATTATAGAAATCAATTCGTAACTTTGCACGCCCAAAACGGGTGGAGCTAGACTATATATACCATGACTGATCCAATAGCTGATTATCTGACCAGGTTGAGAAACGCCATCAAGGCCTCTCACCGAATCGTTGAGATACCTGCTTCTAACATCAAGAAGGAAATCACCAAAGTACTGCATGACAAAGGGTACATCCAGAACTACAAATTCGAACAGAATGGTCCTCAGGGCACCATCAAGATCGCGTTGAAGTTCAACCCCGTTACCAAGCAGAACGCGATCGTGAGCCTTGAGCGAGTTAGTACGCCAGGTTTGAGAAAGTATGCCAAGCATGATGAACTCCCCCGAGTCATCAATGGTCTGGGCATCGCAATCGTATCCACCTCCAAAGGTGTGATGACTGACAAAGAAGCCCGTACCGAAGGTATCGGTGGCGAAGTACTTTGCTACGTATATTAATTTACTATCATGTCTAGAATAGGTAAAAAACCAATAAATCTACCCAGCGGTGTTACTGTAGACGTGTCAGCTCACGGAACTGTCACTGTTAAAGGTCCAAAGGGTACACTGACTCAGGATGTGAATCCCGATATTCAGGTGAAAGTGGAAGGCAACGAGCTCGTTGTCTCAAGACCTACTGATTCCAAAAGACACAAGTCTATGCACGGACTTTACAGAGCATTGATCAACAACATGGTGATCGGTGTTTCTGAAGGGTACAAGAAAGATCTTGAGCTTGTAGGGGTAGGTTACAAGGCTTCCAATCAGGGCCAGGTGCTGGAGTTGAGCTTAGGTTATTCTCACAGTATTTTCATGGCTTTGCCTCAGGAGATTTCTTTGACAACAGAAACTCCAAAAGGTAAAAACCCAATCATTACCCTGGAAGGAATCAATAAAGAATTGATCGGACAAGTAGCCGCTAAAATCAAATCTCTTCGTAAGGTTGAGCCTTACAAAGGTAAAGGTGTGCGCTTCGTTGGTGAGCAAGTTAGACGTAAGGCTGGTAAAACTGCCGGTAAAAAATAATAGGTTATGGCATTTAATAAGAATTCCAGAAGACTTAGAATCAAGCAGGGTATCAGAAGAAAGATCTCCGGTACCGATTCCAGACCACGTTTGTCCGTATTCAAGAGCAATACTGGCATCTATGCGCAATTGGTGGACGACCTTAAGGGTCAGACCGTGGCACAGGCCTCTTCCAAAGAGCTTGGCGCCAAAGCCAATACCAACGTAGGCGTTTCCAAAGAAGTAGGCAAAAAGCTTGCTGAAAGAGCCATCGCAAATGGCGTATCAGAAGTAGTTTTCGACAGAAACGGCTACTTGTATCATGGTAATGTAAAAGCTTTGGCCGACGGCGCCAGAGAAGGAGGCCTTAAATTCTAATCGTTATGTCTCAAGTAAGAAGAAAACCCATTAGGGCTACAGATACAGAATTGAAAGAGAAAGTAGTAGCTATCAACCGAGTAGCCAAAGTGGTAAAAGGTGGTAGAAGATTCTCCTTCTCAGCAATCGTAGTAGTAGGTGATGGCCAGGGTGTCGTAGGATACGGATTGGGCAAAGCCAACGAAGTAACCGACGCGATCACCAAGGGCATCGAGGATGCAAAGAAGAACCTGGTAAAAGTACCGGTTTTGAAAGGCACCATCCCCCACGAGCAAATCGGCAAATTTGGTGGAGGTTTCGTGTTGATCAAGCCAGCTGCAGCGGGTACCGGTGTAATCGCCGGTGGTGCGATGCGTGCGGTGTTGGAGTCTGCCGGCGTCACAGACGTATTGGCAAAATCCAAAGGATCTTCCAACCCACACAACGTGGTGAAAGCTACCATCGATGCGCTGGTTCAGCTGAGAGATGCGATCGCTGTGTCACAGCAACGTGGTGTGAAAATGGCTAAAGTCTTTAACGGATAATCAATCATGGCGAAGATCAAGATCACACAGGTAAAAAGTACGATCGACAGACCAAAAGATCAGAAGGCAACTATCACTGCTCTGGGTTTGGGTCGTATCAGCAAGTCTGTGGTAGTGGAAAACACCCCGCAGATTGCTGGAATGGTAAATAAAGTGAATCACCTTGTAAAAGTGGAGGAAGCTTAATTATGAAACTATATACATTAACTCCAAACGAAGGCTCAACCAAAAACCGCAAGAGAATCGGTCGTGGTACCGGTTCCGGTAGAGGAGGGACTTCCACAAGAGGTCACAAAGGGGCCAAATCCCGCTCTGGATACAAGTCCAAGATCGGATTTGAAGGCGGTCAGATGCCACTTCAAAGAAGAGTTCCTAAATTTGGCTTCAAATCCCTGAACAAGGTTGAGTTCAAACCGGTAAATTTGGATACATTGCAGGCCCTATCCGAGCAGCACAGTCTTTCTGCGATCAATTTGGAAGCTTTGGTTTCCCACGGTATCGCTTCTAAGAACGACAAGATCAAAATCCTCGGAGGTGGTGAACTGAAAGCCAAATTAGACGTGACTGCCCACCAGTTTTCCGCTTCAGCAGTTGAAGCCATCGAGAAACTTGGCGGTACTGTAAACAAGATTTAAGTAAATGAAAAAGTTTATTTCGACAGTAAAGAACATCTTCTCAATCGAAGATCTGAGAATCAGAATCCTCAATACGATCGGATTTCTCATCATCTTCAGATTAGGTTCATTCATCGTGCTCCCGGGGGTGGATCCTTCCAAGCTGGGTGGTACGCCTGAGGGGATCTTTGGGTTGATTGATACCTTCCTTGGGGGCGCGTTTAGCAATGCCTCCATCTTCGGTCTTGGGATCATGCCCTACATCTCAGCATCCATCGTGCTGCAGCTGTTGACTGTCGGAGTACCTTATTTTCAGAAAATGCAGAAGGAGGGTGAGTCCGGTAGAAAACGAATCAACCAGATCACTCGCGTATTAACCATCGCGATCACCGTGGCCCAGGGTATCGGGTACGTCAGTGCCACGATCCTGCCTACCGGTGCAGTGATGGTTAGTACCTCTCTTTTCATGTTCAGTTCCTTGGTGTTGCTTTCAGCCGGTACCATGTTCTGCATGTGGCTGGGGGAAAAGATCACCGAAAAAGGAATCGGCAACGGTATTTCCATGCTGATCATGATCGGTATCATCTCCAGATTTCCAGGCGCACTCATCGCGGAAGGCCTTGAGAAAGGTTCCTCCGGCATGTTGCTGCTGATCATCGAAGCGGTGGTATTGTTCTTTGTAGTGGTGGGTGTGATTGCGTTGACCGAAGCTACGAGAAGAATCCCCGTACAGTATGCCAAGCAAGTGGTAGGCGGGAAAGTATATGGCGGTCAGCGCCAGTACATCCCTATCAAAGTGAACGCTTCCGGTGTCATGCCGATCATCTTTGCCCAGTCCTTGATGTTTGTGCCAGCACTGATTGCCCAGATATGGGCAGGTGAGAGCGATATCGCAAACTACATCGGTACTACCTTCTCTGACTTCACGTCTTGGCAGTACAACTTGCTGTTTGCATCGCTGATCATCATCTTCACCTTCTTCTACACTGCCATCACGGTTAACCCCGAGCAGATAGCGGAAGACATGAAGCGCAACGGTGGCTTCGTTCCCGGTATCAAGCCTGGTGCGCCTACTTCAGAGTTTATCGATGGGATCATCTCCAAGATCACGCTTCCAGGTTCAGTCCTGTTGGCAGCGGTAGCTATCCTTCCTGCTTTGGCGATCATCGCCGGCGTGGGTGGTGAGTTTGCCCAGTTCTATGGCGGTACTTCCCTGCTGATCATGGTAGGTGTGATCATGGATACCTTGAGACAGATCGAGAGCTATCTGCTGATGAGACACTACGAAGGAATGATGAAAAGCGGTAATATGAAGAACAATCCTTCTAATTACCAAGTAGCCTAATATGATTCAATACAAGACTTCGGAAGAAGTTCAGTTGATTAAAACTAGTGCTGACATACTCGGTCGCGCCCATGGTGAGATCGCCAAGTATGTCAAAGAAGGGGTAAAGACCTCTTTTCTTGACAAGATTGCTGAAGAGTACATTAGGGACCACCAGGCTGTGCCTTCCTTCAAAGGCTACAATGGTTTCCCTTCCTCACTCTGCATCTCCGTGAACGAAGTAGTGGTACACGGATTTCCGAGTGATTATGAATTGAAAGATGGCGATATAATCTCAGTGGATTGTGGAGTCTTTCACCAAGGTTTTCATAGCGATTCCGCTTATACATACCCTGTAGGTGAGGTTTCCCCTTCTGTCATTGCATTATTAAAAGCCACCCGAGATTCGTTGTACTTAGGCATCGAGCAGGCTGTAGCCGGGAATCGTATCGGTGATATCGGGCATTCCATCCAAAAGTTTGTCGAAGCCAAGGGCTACACCGTAGTCCGAGAGCTGGTAGGGCATGGTTTGGGAAGGAAGCTGCACGAGGCACCGGAAGTACCCAACTACGGCAAAAAGGGAAGTGGTCCCCTGCTGAAGGCAGGGATGGTGATTGCAATAGAGCCGATGATCAATCTGGGTACGCGAAACATCGTACAGGAGCGAGATGGCTGGACTATCCGAACTGCAGATCGGAAACCTTCAGCGCACTACGAGCACACGGTTGCAATATTGGAGAATAAAACGGAGGTCTTGACGACCCATAAATACATAGAGGAGAATTTTAAATTCTAAAATGGCCAAACAGACATCAATCGAGCAAGACGGAACCATCATCGAAGCGTTGTCCAACGCAATGTTTAAAGTGGAACTGGAAAACGGACATCAGTTGATTGCTCACATTTCCGGTAAGATGAGGATGAACTACATCAAGATCCTTCCTGGGGATAGAGTCAAATTGGAATTGTCTCCCTATGATTTGACAAAAGGCAGAATAGTATATCGATATAAATAGACTGACATGAAAGTAAAGGCATCTATTAAGAAGAGAAGTGCTGACTGTAAGGTGATCAGAAGAAAAGGAAAACTTTACGTCATCAACAAAAAGAATCCTAAGTATAAACAAAGACAAGGTTAATCATGGCTAGAATTGCAGGTGTAGACATACCAGACAATAAGCGCGGCGAAATCGGACTCACCTATATCTTCGGGATAGGAAGAAGCGCCGCCAAAGCGATCCTGAGCAAGGCCGGTATCTCTTTTGACAAAAAAGCAGGGGAGTGGGACGACGACGAGTCTACCACCATCCGTAACATCATCGCCGAGGAGTATAGAACCGAGGGTGTATTGAAGTCAGAGATCCAATTGAACATCAAGCGTCTGATGGACATCGGATGCTACAGAGGTTTGAGACACAGAAAAGGACTTCCTGTACGTGGTCAAGGCACAAAAAACAACGCCAGAACGAGGAAGGGTAAGCGTAAAACTGTTGCTAACAAGAAGAAGGCAACTAAATAAAACCTGATTTAGATTATGGCTCAGAAAAGAAACGATAAAGCAAAAGGTAAAAAAAGAGTAGTAAAGGTAGAAGCTGTAGGTCAGGCACACATCAGAGCCTCCTTCAACAATATCATCATCTCTATTACCAATAATGCAGGTCAAGTGATCTCTTGGGCTTCTGCCGGTAAAATGGGCTTCAGAGGTTCTAAGAAAAATACTCCTTACGCTGCTCAGATGGCCGCCCAAAACTGCGGTCAGGTAGCATACGACTTGGGTTTGAGAAAAATCGAAGTATTCGTAAAAGGTCCGGGTGCTGGTCGTGAATCTGCGATCAGAACATTGCAAAACGTAGGATTGGATGTGACCACGATCATCGACGTGACTCCAATGCCGCACAACGGTTGTCGTCCACCTAAGCGTAGAAGAGTTTAATTTTAAAAAGCTAAAAGAATGGCAAGATATACAGGTCCTAAAGCTAAGATCTCCCGTAAATTCGGAGAGGCAATCGAAGGGCATAGCAAGGCGCTTCAAAAGAAAAACTACCCTCCAGGCCAGCACGGCCGCGGTAGAAGAAAGAAGCAGTCCGAATATGCAGTTCAGCTGGCTGAGAAGCAAAAGGCAAAATACATCTACGGCGTGTTGGAAAGACAATTTGCCAAGATGTTTGACATCGCTTCCAGAAAGTCCGGTATCACCGGTGAAAACCTCCTGCAGCTTCTCGAAGCTCGTCTGGACAACACCGTGTACAGACTCGGAATCGCCCCTACCCGTCGTGGCGCAAGACAGCTTGTATCGCACAAGCACGTCCTGGTCAACGGAGAAGTGGTCAACATTCCTTCCTATACTTTGAAGCCAGGTGATGTGGTTTCCGTAAGAGAGCGTTCTAAGTCTCTGGAAGCCATCACCAGCAGCCTTGCAGGCAAAGCAGCAAACAGATATCCTTGGTTAGAGTGGGATAATGCTTCTTTGGCAGGCAAATTCGTCAGTGTCCCTGGTAGAGATGATATTCCTGAGAATATCAAGGAGCAGCTCATTGTCGAACTTTACTCTAAGTAATTTTACTATTTTCAGCTAAAAACCAGAACGAGATATATGTCCATACTAGCATTTCAAATGCCCGAAAAAGTGGTGATGGAAAAAGCCGATGACTTTCATGGCTTGTTCACTTTCAAACCGCTCGAAAAAGGCTATGGAGTTACCATCGGTAACGCCCTGAGAAGAATCTTGCTTTCTTCTTTGGAAGGATACGCCATCACTTCTATCAAAATCCCAGGAGTGGTACACGAATTCTCAACCATCGAAGGCGTAGTGGAAGACGTGACTGATATCATTTTGAACCTGAAGCAGGTGAGATTCAAGAAAGTGCACGAAGCATTTGACGGAAAGATCACCGTGGAGATCAAAAACCAGTCTGTTTTCACCGCAGGGGACATTGCTAAGTTCACTTCTTCCTTTGAGATCCTCAATCCGGACCTGGTCATCTGTCACATCGACGAGACCAAAAACTTCGAGATCGAGATCACCATCGAAAAAGGCAGAGGCTATCTCCCAGCTGAAGAATCCAAGCCCAAAGAGCAGGTGTTTGGCCAGATCGCCATCGACGCCATCTTCACGCCCATCAAGAACGTGAAGTACAGCGTGGAAAACACCCGTGTAGAGCAGAAGACTGACTTCGAAAAACTGATCCTGGAAGTATCTACGGATGGTTCTATCCACCCTGAGAAGGCACTTCAGGAGTCAGCCAAGATCCTCATCCAGCACTTCATGCTGTTCTCTGACCAGACTATGGTCCTTGACTCTACCGGTGTGGCCGAGCCAGAGCCTATCGACGAGGAATTCCTCCACATGCGCAAGCTTCTCAAGACTTCCCTGAGCGACCTGGACCTTTCCGTCCGCGCGTTCAACTGTCTGAAGGCCGCCGACGTGAGGACTCTCGGCGACCTCGCCAGACTCGAGATCTCTGACATGATGAAGTTCAGAAACTTCGGTAAGAAGTCCCTGGCCGAACTCGAGCAGCTGATCCAAGAGAAAGGTCTGACCTTTGGGATGGATATTTCTAAGTACAAACTTGACGAAGAATAATATACAATGAGACACGGTAAGAAAATTAACCACCTAGGAAGGACCGCTCCGCACAGGAAGGCGATGCTTTCTAACATGGCAACTTCTCTGATTCTTCACAAGCGTATCTCCACGACGCTTGCCAAGGCAAAAGAATTGAAGAAGTTTGTTGAGCCTCTGGTGACCAGAGCTAAAGAAGATACTACTCACAACAGACGTGTAGCTTTCTCCTACCTGAAGAGCAAAGAAGCCATCAAGGCTCTCTTTGGCGAGGTGATCGAGAAAGTAGGCACCCGTCCAGGAGGATACACCAGAATCATCAAGACTGGATTCCGTCTGGGTGACAACGCTGAAATGTGTATCATCGAGCTGGTAGATTTCAATGAACTGATGCTGAAAGACGCTCAGCCTGCCAAGAAGACCACCAGAAGATCCCGTAGAGGAGCTGGTGCTGCCAAGGCTACTGAAGCGCCTGTCGCTGCGGCTCCTGCCGCTGAAGCAAAAGCCGAAGAGCCTAGCGCTCCAGAGGCTTCTACCGAAAGCGAAAACGAAGAAAAGTAAATTGAAAATCACTTTAAATATCAAAAGGATTGGACGCCCGTTCAATCCTTTTTTTATACCCAATTGCCTTATCCTCCTTCCCAAGAATTGGTTAACTTTGGGCAACTTTCAAGAAAATGATTAAACAGAAAGCAACACTTCTACTGGCTGATGGAACAGCGTTCCACGGCTCCCTCATTGGCAAACCTGGTACTAACGGCGGAGAAATCTGCTTCAACACCGGTATGACTGGCTATCAGGAGATCTACACCGATCCCTCCTATACCGGCCAGATCGTGGTGACCAGTACGCCACACATCGGCAACTACGGGGTGCATGCGGAAGAGATCGAGTCTGATCATCCTTGTGTAGCAGGTATCGTGGTCAATGCCTTCTCAGATGTCCACTCCAGGTTTGACGCCTCCAGCACACTGCAGGAATACTTGGTAAACTACGGGATCACCGGCATCGCCGACATCGATACCCGGATGTTGGTGAGGCATCTCCGATCCAAAGGCGCCATGAACGCCATCATCAGCTCGGAGTATGAAGGAAACCTGGAAGGCTTGAAAGCCGAATTGGCCAAAGTGCCGGATATGAACGGGCTGGAACTTTCCTCCACCGTCTGTACCCAAGAGCCCTATTTCGTGGGTGACGAGGCTGCCGCGATCAAAGTCGCCTGCCTGGACTTTGGCATCAAGAAGAATATCCTCAGAAATCTGGCCTCCAGAGGCGCCTATTGCAAGGTGTTCCCTGCCAAGACCAAGCTGGCCGACATGCAGGCTTGGGCGCCGGATGCCTACTTCCTTTCCAACGGCCCCGGTGACCCCGCGGTCATGGAGTATGCGGTGGATACGGTAAAAGACATCCTTGAGACCGGCAAGCCGGTGTTTGGAATCTGCCTGGGGCACCAGCTGCTGGCAGAAGCGGTAGGCATCAAGACTTACAAAATGCACCATGGACACCGTGGACTAAACCACCCGATCAAAAACCTCCTGACCGGGAAAAGCGAAATCACCTCCCAAAACCACGGGTTCAACGTCGTGCGTGAGGATACCGAGAAAAACCCAGCGGTAGAGATCACCCACGTCCATCTCAACGACAATACCGTAGCCGGAATCCGCCTGAAAGACAAGCCGGCCTTTTCCGTACAGTATCACCCCGAGTCTTCTCCGGGCCCGCACGATTCCCGTTACCTTTTTGACGAGTTTATCGCACTGATTAACCAAAACTAATTTTCATAAACCTTTTAAAACTATGACGTTGATTCAATCAATTCATGCAAGACAAATCCTTGATTCCCGAGGTAACCCGACCGTAGAAGTAGACGTGTTCACCGACAACGGTGCCTTTGGACGCGCAGCCGTACCAAGCGGTGCCTCTACCGGGGTAAATGAAGCAGTCGAACTCCGTGATGGAGACAAAAGCAAATATTTGGGGAAAGGCGTGTTGAAGGCCGTTTCCAACGTGAATGACATCATCGCTCCCGAGCTCGTGGGCATGGATGTGTTCGAGCAAAACACCATCGACCAGATCATGATCGATCTCGACGGTACTTCCACCAAAAGCAAGCTGGGTGCTAACGCCATCCTCGGCGTGTCTTTGGCAGTAGCCAAAGCAGCAGCCATGGAAGCCGGTCAGCCGCTCTACCGCTACATCGGCGGGGTGAACGCCAACACGCTTCCTGTGCCGATGCTGAACATCATCAACGGTGGCTCCCACTCAGATGCCCCTATCGCATTCCAGGAATTCATGGTTCGTCCTGTGGGCGCTCCCAGCTTCTCCGAAGCGATCCGTATGGGTGCTGAGATCTTCCACAACCTCAAGAAAATCCTTCATGACAAGAACCTCAGCACAGCGGTAGGTGACGAAGGCGGTTTTGCTCCCAACTTCTCCGGAGGCACTGAAGAAGCACTGGCCTGCATCCTTGATGCCATCGCCAAGGCTGGCTACAAGCCAGGTGACGACGTGACCATCGCGCTGGACTGCGCATCCTCTGAGTTTTACAAGGACGGCAACTACGACTACTCCAAGTTTGAGGGTCCAAGCGGCAAGGTGAGATCCCGCGAAGAGCAAGTGGCTTACTTGGCCGAGTTGACCGAGAAATACCCGATCGACTCCATCGAAGACGGATGTGCTGAGGAAGACTGGGCTGGATGGGCAATGTTGACGGCGAAAATCGGCGACAAAGTCCAGCTGGTAGGAGATGACCTTTTCGTGACCAATGTGAAGTTCCTGAAGCGTGGCATCGAAGAGAAGTCAGCCAACTCCATCTTGGTAAAAGTAAACCAAATCGGAACCCTTACCGAGACCTTGAACGCCGTAAACTTGGCCCACAAGGCAGGCTTCACCGCGGTGATGTCCCACAGATCCGGCGAGACTGAGGACTCCACCATCGCTGACCTGGCTGTGGCTACCAACTGCGGACAGATCAAGACCGGTTCTGCATCCAGATCCGACCGTATGGCGAAGTACAACCAGCTCCTCAGAATCGAAGAGCAATTGGGCGAATCTGCAGTATTCAAGGGCCGATTGAAATAAATCGGGTTCTTTCCCATAAATGGACAGCCTGCCTTTGGTAGGCTGTCTTTTTTTTGCACCATTTTTGTACCTTAAGCAGGCAATAGAATTTTGAGATGAAGAAGCTTTGGAAGTACGGCAGCAATTTTTACGCATTGGCGATCCTGTTTTTTATGTTTTGGATGCTGTTTATTGACTCCAACAATGTGGTGAACCACTTTCGCCTCAGCCAGAAGCTGAACCAGCTGGAAGACCAGAAGGAATTTTACCTGGAGAAAAAGGAAAAAATCAAGGCCGAGCGGGAAGAGTTGATGAGCAACCCCCAACTTCTGGAGAAGTTTGCCCGTGAGAGATACTTGATGAAAAAGCCAACTGAAGATCTATATGTCATTGTTGAAAAATAACCTGCTCCTGCTAGCCTTTGTAGGGGCTTTTTTGCTTTCAGGCCAGGCTCAGGCCCAGCGCGAGATCTATTCCGATTCTATCCCCTTCAAGGATCGCCTGTATTTTGGAGGAAATCTTGGCCTCCAGTTTGGCACCGTGACGCTTGTGGACGTGTCTCCGCTGGTGGGTGTCATGATCACCCCTAGGCTCTCTGGGGGAGTCGGCGCGACCTTTCAGTACTATGACGACAGCAGGTTTTATGGAGCCGAAGGCACGTCCTATGGCGGACGCGTATTCGGCAGATACAATGTGCTTCCCAACATCTTTGGCCAGGTAGAGTACGAGTCCATCAACTGGGAGGCCTATGACTATTTCGTCGAGGATTACCGTAGGATCTGGTCCAACGCTCTTTTCGTGGGAGCGGGCTACTTTGCCCCCTTTGGAAACAGGGGCGGGGCCAACTTTACCTTTCTGTACAACGTGCTGCATGACAACCATAATTCCTACTACGCCGAACCATATGTGATTCGTGTCGGTTTTGTCATGTGAGCATCCCAAATTCAGCAGCATGGATTCCTTGATCAAGAAGATTCACCAGGCACACCAGCACTCTTTCGATTTTCCGGCACCCAAGGTGATCCATCAGTTTCTAGAAGACCTCTTGGGATTGATGTTTCCGGAGTTTTCTGCCCACACGATCCGGGAGGAAGAGGATGTCAAATCCAGCCTGGAGATGCTGCAGGCCAATCTTTCCCACATACTTTCCAGAAACTCCCACCTGCATGACGGAGACGGGGAGCAGCTTGCCCAGTATTTTTTTGACAGCTTGGAGCGCGTATTTGACTGGATCAATCAAGACGTGGACGCGATGTATGCGGGAGACCCTGCCGCCAAGTCCCGCACCGAGATCATCAGGAGCTATCCAGGCTTCTATGCCATATCAGCCTATCGCATTGCCAACGTCCTTCATCGCCTGGGCGTGGCGATAGTGCCCAGGATGATCACCGAGCATGCGCACAGCAAGACCGGCGTGGACATCCATCCCGGAGCCACCATCGGCCAGCACTTCTGCATAGACCACGGCACGGGAGTGGTGATCGGGGAGACCACGGTCATCGGCGACCAGGTGAAGGTTTACCAGGGCGTGACCCTGGGGGCCTTGAGTGTGGAGAAATCCGACGCGGACATCAAGCGCCATCCCACCATCGAAGACCATGTGGTGATCTACTCCGGGGCGACTATCCTAGGCGGAAAGACCGTCATCGGCAAAAACAGCGTCATCGGCGGCAACGTCTGGCTGACCAAGTCCGTGGCGCCAAATTCCAAAGTGTATTACCAAACCCAGATGCACCATGAGGCTGGTGCAGCGACGGATCTTTATATTTTCAAAAACGACTTTGACGAAATGGGCGAATAAGGGCTGTTCCCTTTTCCCGCCAGGTCATCATGTCCTGGCAGACCGCTCCTGTCAATTTCCACTTTCCCCCTGACCCATGAAACTCTTTGAACTGATAGGCAATACGCCGCTCGTGGAGCTCGAGCATATCCCCCAAAATCCCAAGGTGAAAATCTTCTGCAAGATGGAGGGACAAAACCCCGGCGGAAGCGTCAAGGATCGCGCGGCCTACAACATGATCCGCTCGGCCCTGGACCGCGGGGATATCAAGCCCGGTGACAAGCTCGTGGAGGCCACCTCTGGCAACACCGGCATTGCCCTGGCCATGGTGGCCAAAGTCCTCGGTCTGGATATGACGCTGATCATGCCGGACAACTCCACCAAAGAGCGTGTGCTGTCCATGGAGGCCTACGGTGCCAAGGTTATTCTGACCCCCGCGGCCCAGACCATCGAGTATTCCCGCGTCTTGGCGGACAAGATGCGGGACGAGGAGGGCTACTACATGCTCAACCAGTTTGCCAACCCCGACAACTACCTCGCCCACTACTACACGACCGGCCCGGAAATCTGGAAGGAAACCAACGGAACGATCACCCACTTCGTCTCCGCCATGGGCACCACCGGTACCATCATGGGCGTGTCCAGATTCCTGAAGCAAGTGAATTCGGATATCCAGATCGTGGGGACACAGCCTACGGATGGCTCCAGTATTCCTGGGATCCGCCGTTGGTCGCCGGAGTTTTTGCCGGAGATCTTTGAGTCCTCCAGGGTGGATCGCGTGATCGACGTGAGCCAAGACCAAGCGACGCAGATGACGCGGCGCATGGCCAAGGAAGAAGGCATACTCGCGGGCATGAGCAGCGGGGGAGCCCTTCATGCCGCCATCGAGCTGTCCAAAGAGCTGAGCGAAGGAGTCATCGTCTGCATCACCTGCGACCGAGGCGATCGATATCTCAGCTCGGATTTGTTTGGGTGATGAATTGCCGTGGGCTTAAGCCCACGGCAATTCATCAAAAAAACCTTTTCATCTTCCCCAGACCCTCCTTCACTACCACTTCGGCATCCATGGCGTAGTAGGTGGGGTTGAAGAGCTCCAGGGAAAGGATGATCTGTCCGCCTTTGGACTTGAGCGTGTCGGCGATTTCCTGCATGGGGGCGGCGCCGTCGCCGGGCATCACGCGATCCTTGTCCTGCTGCTCGGTGCGGGGAATGCTGGCCGGGAAGTCGTTCATATGGAAGATGTCGATCGCATGCCCGTCCAGCATCTTCATGCCTTCGAAGCCCGATCCGCCCCGGAAGAGGTGGTAGATGTCCGCCAGGATCTTGGCGTCTTTGTCGTCCGCCGCTGCGGCTACGGCCATGGCCTGGCCCAGGTGGTAGAAGGAGGGAAAGGCCCCCCAAAACTCCAGCTGGGGCATGACGCCCGTTTTCCGTCCCAGCTCCAGCAGCTGCTTGTATTTTTCCCCAGTCCGTAGCAGGTCCAGCGGAGCCTCCGAGCCTATGGCCGGAGCGGCGACCCGCGGGCAGCCCAGCTCGGCGAGGATACCCATCTCTTTTTCCATCTGGGCAAAACCGGCTTTGCTCTTGGCCTCGTCCTGAGCCATCCAGGTAGGGAAACCTATGCAGTCAAAAAAGGCCAATCCTGCATCCGAAGCCAGTTTTTTCAGGGAGGCCAGGGTCTTGCCGCTTTCCACGTAGGCCTGGATCTCCATCATCCAGGGCTCAAATCCGTCGTAGCCAGCCTTGGCCGCAAGCTCGATGGTCTGGGGAAGGGAGAGTTTTTGCCCCCGGATGGTGCTGGTGTTGAGCGAAAATTGGAAGGTGCTTTCCTTCTTGGCTTCGGCTTGCGCCAAAAGGGGCGCGCCAGTCAGGGCTAGGGGCGTGAGAGCCAGGGTTTTCAGCAGGTTTCTTCGGCTAGTCATGGGCTGTAGGTTTGGGTTGGCATTCCTTTCAAACTGGAATTTTGCCGTTTATACATATTCCGTATAAATCCGTTGTCTTGGGATTTTCAATCGTAATTTAAGTCATGCGAAAAATAATATTTTTCTTTTTCCTGCTTTCCTTTTTTGTTGGGAAAGGACTTTTTGCACAGGTAGTCGGGAGCAATCTGGCCTTTTTGCCCGAATACAAGGAGCGGCTGCCTTACTTCCAGGAGCTGATCACGGGCGGACAGTACCAAGAGCCCTCCCGTCTGATCGAGGGAGATCCCTATTATTATTCCCGACAATTCGAAAAAGGAAGCCTGACCATCAACGGGATCACCTATCCCGAGGTGCCGCTTTTGTACGACGTGTACCGTGACCAGGTCATCACCTTTCATCCCGTATTCAACCAGAAAATCCTCATCAAGCCCGAGAAGATAGACGGCTTTGCCTTGGCAAACGGCGCTCGATTCACTTATTTCCCCGGAAATGGGGGGCATGCGCGCGTAGGCAACGGGATCTATCAGGTCTTGGGCGAAAGTGGCTTCTATGCGCTGGCCAAGCGCTACAAGACCACCAAGTCCAAGCGGGAGCTTTCCAAATACGATGAAATCTACGTGGAAAAGACCGAGTATTTCCTGTGGAAGGAGGGGGACTTTTTCTTGGTAGCCAAGGAAGGGAAGGTCTTGGACGTCTTGGGGCTGGAGAAGAGAGAGGTGAGGAAGCAGCTGAAGGCCAAGGGGCTGAACTTCAAGCGCAATCCGGAACCTTACCTCCAGTACATCATTACCTTGGCTCCGGGCTAGCATCAGGCTGGGAACGGCGTTTCGACCCCTTCCACATCGCGAGAGATGGCTTAGGCCCGAGCCGATGGGCGGTCTCCATTCCGGTGGGGACCGTGCAGATTACTTACAGTGAACCCAAAATAGAATGAGGAAACCAGTACTGTTTTTTCCGATTCTCTTTTTTCTGCTTTCCGTTCATGCGGCATTTTCCCAGCAGGCAGACCGGATCACGGGATTTTTTCCCGGGATAAGCTTTTTGAGATTCGTGGATTTGGTGGAGGAGGAGACTTCCTACCGCTTTTACCTGAAGGAGTCGGATGTCAAAGACCTGACGGTAAACCTGGAGGCGAGACAGCACAGGCTGGAGGAGGTGTTGGCCGTGATTTTTGACAAGACCGACCTCAAGTTTTCCATTTCAGGCGAGCAGGAGGTCTTCATCAGCCGGGGAGAAAAGATGCTGGTAGCCTTTGCCCCGGATTATTTTCGGCAAAATACCGTCGGCACTTCCTCCCTGGTGCAGGACGAGTTTGTGCGCAATAGGAGATATACGGTAGGTACGCCGGGCCACGGTGCGGAGGCCACGCTGTCTGGGGTGATCACCAGTCTGGAAAGCCAGAAACCCATAGAAGGAGCGGTGGTCTATGAGCGGGAAAGCCAGCGCCAGACCATCACCAACAAGGAGGGCAGGTATCAGCTCACCCTGCCCAAAGGCAACCAAACCCTGCTGATCCAAAACATCGGAGGCTACACCGAGCAGCGGCTGCTGGATATCCAGGGCGATGCAGCGCTGGACATCACGATAGGCGAGGGGATCTTTTCCCTGAGCGAGGTCGTGGTCCGCTCCGGTGCATTGACCAACGTGAGCCGTCCCGAGATGGGCGTGCAGTCCCTGAGCGTGCAGCAGCTGCGGAAGCTTCCCGCCGTGATGGGCGAGGTGGACATCATCCGGGGCATCCTCACCATGCCGGGGGTGAATACGGCGGGTGAGGCCAGCGTAGGCTTCAACGTGCGCGGCGGCGCCGCCGACCAAAACCTGATCCTCCTCGACCAAAATACCCTCTACAATCCCTCCCACCTCTTTGGCTTCTTCTCGGCTGTCAACTCCGACATGGTACAGGGCGTGGAGCTGTACAAGGCCGGCATCCCCGCCAGCTATGGAGGCAGGCTTTCCTCGGTACTTCAGGTGACGCCGAAGACGGGAAGGCAGGACAAAATCGGTGGATCCGGAGGGATCGGGCCGTTGACCAGCAGGCTTAGCCTGGATGGCCCCCTAGGCGAAAACACCACTTTCGTGGTCGGCGCGAGGCTGACGTATTCGGACTGGCTGCTGGACTACCTGGAGGAAAGGGCGGACCTCGGGGCTTCGCGAGCGCAGTTTGGGGACTTCAATGCCAGCATCCAGCAGCAGCTCGGCGAAAAGGACAAGCTCCGAGCCTCGGCCTACTACAGCATGGACAAGTTCCAGTTTGACCCCGACACGGTTTACAGCTATTCCAACCTCAACTATGCCCTGACCTGGACCCACTATTTCAATGATGAGCTGGAGGCGGATTTTTCCCTGGGGCAGGACAAGTATGACTTTGCCGTAAGGGGCGAGGACAACCCACTCAATTCCTATCTCTATGGATTTGACATTTCCCAGACTTTTGCCAAGGCCGTATTTCGTCAGGAAAAGGGAGACCGGCACCTGCTGAGCTATGGGATCCACGGGATAGGCTATGACCTGAACCCAGGCAAAATCGATCCATACGGCGCGGAGAGCATCGTGATCCCGGACGAAGTGGCTAGGGAAAAGGGACTGGAGGCTTCCGTCTTTTTGGGAGATGAATTTGAGGTCAGCGAGAAGCTCACCCTGAGCGGTGGAGTCCGGCTCAACTGGTTTGGTTTCTTTGGTCCACAGACCCTGCCGGAATATGCGTCCGGCGAGCCCTACTTTCCCGAAAACATCATCGGCGATACTTCCTATGGGAAAGGGGACTTGATCAAATCCTACCTCGGGCCAGAGCTGCGCCTATCGGGACGATATGCGCTGAACAACTGGTCCTCCATCAAGGCCGGCGTCAATACCATGCGCCAAAGTATCCATCTCCTGAGCAATTCCTCGGTCATCACCCCTACAGACACCTGGAAGCTGAGCGATGCCTTCATCCGCCCCCAGACAGGCGTCCAATACGCACTGGGCTACTTCCGAAACCTGGAAAACAACGCCATCGAGTTTTCCGCAGAGCTGTACTACCGCTCCATGCAAAACCTCCTGGACTACCGCTCCGGAGCGACCCTGGTGCTCAATGACCGCATCGAGCAGGATGTGCTGGTGACCAAGGGCAAAGCCTACGGGCTGGAACTCTACCTGAAGAAAGTCACCGGAAAGCTCAACGGCTCTCTGGCCTATACCTATAGCCGATCCCTTATGCTGACCGACCCGAGCGAAAGGAAGGAGCAGGTAAACCGCTCGGACTGGTACCCGAGCAATTTTGACCAGCCACATACCGCAAATCTTGTCCTTAATTATGAGCTGAGCCGCCGGGTCAACACTACGTTGGCGGGCAAATACAGCACGGGTAGGCCGGTGACCTTGCCGGTGGCCAAGTTTGAATACGGCGGATCAGAGCGGGTGTATTTTGCGGACAGGAATTCCTTCCGCATCCCGGACTATTTCCGCCTCGACCTCTCGGTAAATCTCGAAGGCAACCATAAAGTGAACAAGATCGCGCATGGCTCTTGGTCTTTGGGGGTCTATAATATCCTCGGGAGGGACAATGCCTACTCGGTGTACTACATTCCCGAAGGCGGCAAGCTGAGCGGGTACCAGCTGTCCATTTTTGCGGAGCCTATTCCTTTTGTCAGCTATAACTTCAGATTTTGATGAGCAAAGCATTTTGGACCGTTTTCTTTCTCGTAGGCCTGCTGCAGGCCTGTCGGACGCCGTTTGATCCGGAGGTAGCTTCGCAAGCCAGCGATTTTTTGGTGGTGGAGGGATATTTGGATTCGGAGGGAAAAGCCAGCAAACTCAAACTGAGCCGTTCGGCGCCGCTGGATGCAGAGGGGCCTTTCGTCGCGGAGACCGGAGCGACGGTGACGCTGAACTCCGCCTCCGGGGAAAGCTATCTTTTGGACGAAGTGGAAGACGGGAGCTATCTTTTTGAGGCGAATGTCTCCGAAGAGCAGAGCTACTACCTGGAGATCGTATTGCGAAATGGAGAGCGATACCGCTCGACTGAGATGCGGCCCATCGTCACGCCGGATATCATCGATGCCGACTTCCTCTTGGATGAGGAGGGGGTGGAGGTCTTCATCACTACCCAGGGCGACCAATTTGCGGATGATTTTCTGTGGACTTATGACGAGACATGGATCTACCGTCCGCGCATCCGGGTGCCTTATATCTACGATGCGGCGATTGGGAATGTCAGGGACAGGCGAGAAGGCGAGCATATCGACCTTTGTTTCAAAAACGAGGAAAGCCCAGACATCCTGCTGGAGACCAGTTCGAGGTTTGAGGAGCAGGTGGTCTTTCGCCAGACTATTACCGAAATCCCCCGCGGAGACGAGCGCATCATGGAGCGCTACAGCATCCTGATCTCCCAAAAGGCCCTCGAAGAGGATGCGGTGAAGTTTTGGGAGATCCTCAAAAAGAACACCGAGGACATAGGCTCTATCTTCAGTCCCCTCCCTTCCCTGATCGGCGGCAACATCTTCTCGGTGGACGGGCTCGACAGGCCGGTGGTAGGGCAGGTGAGCCTGGGAGTGGTGCGCCAAAAGCGCCTCTACATAGACTTGGTGGACGTGAGTCCGTGGAATTACCTGGATCCCGAATTCAACGACTGCGTGGTAGAGCAGGAGCCGGTTTTGAGCCGGTTTTATGACCCGGTCTTCGTGAGCGGTGGAGTGCTTCCCGCCCGAGCCCATATCCCGGAAGGGGGGACAATGGTGATCGGATATTTTCCCACTTCGCGGCGTTGCGGGGACTGCACCCTATATGCCTCGCCTATCAAACCTGACTTTTGGGAAGATGAATAAGAGTATTAACGTAAAATCAGGGAAAAGACGAATGTCGAGGCTGTGCTGGATGGTGATGCTGGGACTGCTGTGGGCTAGCGGCGCTACCGCTCGGCAAGCAGCGGCCGAAAGGGAGTCCGTCAGCTTTTCCATCCCCAAAACCCTCTATTTCTCCGGAGAGAAAATCTGGATCGACGCAGAGGTCTGGCTAGGGGAAAGCCCCACGAGCTCCCAGGTGCTCTACGCGGAGCTCGTCAGTCGGGACTCCAAATCCATGGCCTACGTCAAGCTTCCCTTGATCCAAGGCAAGGCGTTCAACTATTTTCTGATCGGATCCGCCATTCCCTCCGACCAATACCTGCTCCGCGTCTATACCCGGATCAGCCCCTACTTGGACAGGGAGCTCGGCATCGCCCAGCAGTTTGTCACGATCATTAATCCCACCATTCCCCCGGCAAAACAATCTGCCGATGCGGGAAACGAAAGCCCGATCTCTACGGATGTGCCATCTTTTGCCCCTTCCGGACCGATAGCCCTACCGTCGTCCTCCGTCTCCGGGCGACAGGCCATGGGGATAGCGATCGCCAATCCTTTTTTACCCAATGAACAAGAGCAGATCACTTCCTCCCAGGCCTATGAGCACCTGGAGAAAAAGGACCTGATCCCAGAGCTGTTTGGCCATGTGGTGGAAGTGCATGTCCCCAATCCCAAGGCTGAAGCCACCTATTTCCTCTCGGTGCACGGGACGAAAAGCGCCTTGTTTACCGACATTCCCAACGCAGATGGGCGGGTACTGGTGGATATCGGAGGACTCAAGCACTGGGATCGCCTGATCATACAGCTGGAGGACGGGGCGGAGATGCCGGGGATCGCCGTGGTGCCGCCGCTCATCGAGACGCGCTTTCGGGCGGATTTTCACTTTCCCGAGCTGCAGCTCGGCGAGTCTGACCTTCCGAGGCTGGAGCGATTGCTCAAGGCCTCCCGTGTGGAGGGATACTACGCCGAGGAATACCTGCGTGATTCGATGGAGGTTGTCGTGGGCTTTGTGGCGGACCATAGCTATGGGCTGGACGACTACACGCGCTTCGATGACGTGGAGACGGTGCTCCGGGAGTATGTGCCAAGCGTGATGGTACGCACCAGGGACCGAAAAAAAGAGTTTCGACTGGTCAATGAAGCGGTCAAGGGAATGTTTGACAGCAATCCCCTGATTTTGGTCGATGCCATGCCGGTCTTCGACTCGGACCTACTGGCTTCCTTCAACCCCAAGTTTATGCAGAAGCTGGAAGTGCTCAACCGGGAGTTTTACCTGAACCAGCGAACGTATGCCGGGGTGCTGAGCTGGAGCAGCTATGAAAACAATTTTGGGCTTTTTCCCCTGGCCCCGAGCGCAAGGTTTTTTGACTACTACGGCTTGCAGCCCATGGTCGAAATGGACAGGAGCCAGTTTGCCAAGCCAAGCGAAAACGGAAGGTATCCGGACTGGAGGACGATATTGTTTTGGGACAAAGGAAGCTCTCTCCCTGAGATCCAAGCTCCGGCCTTGGACGGGCTCTTTGTGGTGTGGATCAGGTCGGTGGATGCTTCTGGACGCACCCAGGTCAGCAGGAGCTATTTTGTCGTAAAGCCCTAGTCGGCTTTCCGATTCAGCTCCGTGGCGAGGAATTTTTTCAGGCCTTCCTCATAGGAGGGCTGTCCGGGGTACTCGGGGACGAGGCCTTTTTTCTCGGGAAAACTCTCCATGTGCAGCGTCTGGGTCGGGAAGGCAAAGCGTACCCCCAGGCTATTGGCGAGCTTGACGATCTGGATCAGCAGCTCATGGCGGGCGTTTAGCTCCTCCGGCCATCCCGGCACCTCAAAGAACACGTAGAACATAATGTCTTGGCTGTAAGCAGAGAGGTTGTTGAAATAGATGTTGAAATAGTCTTTTCGGGTGTCGGGGTGGGCCAAGACGATGGCACGGAGTCCCTTCACAAACTCTTCGATAAGCGCCGGTGGGGTGTCGTAGGTCACCGTCAGGGTGGTGTAAAACCTCCTGTACTTCCTCAGTCCGTGGTTGTCCACCACCGAGTCGGCGATCTTTCCGTTGGGTACGTACATGACCGAGTTGCGGAAGGTCCTGATTCGCGTGGAGCGAAACCCCACCTCCTCGACGGTTCCGTCTATGTCTCCCGAGGTTACCCAGTCTCCCACCTGGAAGGGCTTGTCGATGAAGATCATGATGGAGCCAAAGAAGTTTTTGATCGTATCCTGGGCGGCAAGGGCGATGGCTACACCACCGATGGACAGGCCGGTGAGGAAGGGGATGATGTCGAAGTTCAGCCCGTCCCGGAGGATAAACAGCGTGCCCACAAGGATCACTAGGGCCTTAAGGCTTTTTCGGACCAGCGGCACGAGCTGGTCGTCCAGGCTTGATTCGGTGCGGGCTGCCAGACTGCCAAAGTAGGCCGCGACGATGTCGACGATTTTGTAGAAAATCACCGTGATCAAGAAGGGCTTCAGCGTGTTGAACACCATCACCACCCAAGACCAGATCTCCGCCGGAAGCTGCAAGACGCGCATGAGCAGGGAAAGTACCACGACGATAAGGTAGAAGCTGGTAATCTTGGCGATGGGCAGGAGGTAGTTTTCTCCGATATAGCCATATCCCAGACGCCTGGTGAGGTAGATCAGCCCCTTGTCGACCAGGAAGGTAAAGACCAGGTGCGCCAGGAAGGTCAGCACGATCAGGATGCCCAGGCCGACCAGCTGCCACAGCTGCAGCCCCAAGTACTCGGAGGTGCCGATCTTCGGGAGGATATTCAGCAGCCTATCCGTGCCAAAAGGATAGGTTTCCTCGTGGAGGTCTTCGATCTGGGCAACGGAGAAAGAGGAGAATTTCCATTGGTTGCCGATCTTCTCCAGAAAGATCCCCGGCAGCTTGTTGCGGTCAAAGTAGAATTTTTTCTCCCCGCCGCTGGCGGAATCGGCGAATTCCGGATCGTTGGGGATTTCGCTGGTGCGGATGATCGCGCCTTTCCCTTCGAAAATCTGCTGGAGCTTGACAGCCAGGTCTTTGGGATCTCCGTCCACTCCCTTTCTGTCCAGCGTGCGGGCGGCCCGCTCGGGATAGTAGTGGTCTCGGTCGAGATTGTGGAAGAAGGAGAGGGTGGCGTGGTAGGGCGAACTCAGGTTTACGCCTTCCTCCAGTTGCGAAAGTTCATGCGCATCGGAGATCAGCTGGGAGTAGGCAAGTCGGGTGAAAGTGAAAAAAGAAAGTACTAGAAGTAGGAGCGTTTTCTGCATCTGGGATCAAGTTGGCTCGAAGCCCGCAAGTTACTCATTCCGCTGGGCAGCGCCAAGCAAGAGGCTGCTCAGTCCGGCATGCGGTACTCCAAAACCCGCTTTCCGCTGAAGGTACGGATCAGGTATTGGTTTTTGGTGGGTTGATGGCTGATCTGCATGCTGCCTTCGCTCTCCAGGGGTGTGGTGGTGAGCATGTTTCCCGCGAGGTCGTAGAGGTAGCCAAATCCCTGCTCCGGATCCGACACTGCCAGGATCTGCCTGTCCGAGCCGAAGTCGAAGTAGCCAAACCAAAGGTCGTCTCCCGCAAGAGGCAGGGTGAAGAGCGTCCGCTCCCTTTCGTCCATCACTTGGGTTTTGGAGTATTGGCGGGAGAGAATGATCTGGGAAAGCCCACCCGGATCCGCCAGAAGCTGGAATTTGGTGTCGCGGTCGGTTTTGACCAGCTGGTTTCTGTAGGTGATCTCCCCGCCGAAGCTGGCCTGGATCAGTTCCCCGGTGTCGGAGATCGCGGAAATCTTCAGCGAGTTTCCTCCCGCCCCTGCCGTGATCTGGATCGGCGTGCTAAAGTCCCTGCCGAGACTGAGGGGAGATCCGGACTGTTTTTCGCCCCGACGGTTGAAGAGGTAGACCTTGCCCTTGTCGGACTGGGCGACCATGAAGTCTCCCCTTCCCGGCACGCGGATGTGGCAGGGGGCAAGGATGGATTTTTCCCCCAGCTTCAGGGGATTCCAGCCTTCGAGCTCCTTGCCGTCTCGGTCTAGCAGCCAGAGGTTGCCGGAGCGGGTAGCGAGGAAGTAGCGATAGTCGCGGGTATTGTCATAATCCGCCAGGCTGAGATGCGTGAATTTCTCGTTTTTGACCGCTACGGGAAAGCCCGGTAGCGGATTTCCCAGCCTGTCGATGCCGTAAACTCGGTCGGCCGTGGCGACGAGAAGCTGGAGTTTGCCGTTTTTCAAATGGTCGATCTGAAAGGCTTCCGACACGATCGGTCCGGAGAGCTGCTGGGAGTACACGACTTCCCCGGCCGAATTGATGAGGTAGAGCTGGTCCGCCGCGTCCTGCACCACGAGGTCGTCCGTATTGTCGTTGAAGTTTCGGATTGTTTTGGGCCCGTAGGTGATCCGTTCGGGCAGCGCTACGATGGCGGATGGACTCAGGCTTAGGCCGGTTTGGTCTGTTACCGTGGCTTTTTTGCCTCCTTCATAGGGTAGCGTCAGCGTGGCTATGGGCTTGCCGCTGATCTGGTTGACCTTGAGGCTGAGGTAGGGGAAGGCCTTGAATACGGCCTCGTACTTTTGCAGGAAGGCGCTCCAGGAAGGGTTGCTGTTTCCCTCCCATTTTTCCCAGACCTTTTTCAGGTAGAAGTTTTTCGAGTAGCCTGAGGCGGGGTTGATGGATTTGGGCTCCACCGCCGATTCGGGGGCTTTGGCCCAGGTGTTGCCGATGGCGACATCGTCGAGGACCATCTTCATTCCCTGGGCAGAGTTGGCCAAGATCAGCACCTCACCCGAGAGGCTGATGTGGGTCTGGGGAAAGCCGGAAAACTTTCCTCCGAAAAGGTGTGCAGGAAACTCCTCCTCGGGGAAAAAGAGGATCTCCGAGTCCCTGTAAAAATCCGACTGGTCTGAATCGCTTCCGCTTCGGAATTCCTTCAGAAAGGCAAAAGTCTGGGCTGGCTCGAGTGTGCGGAGCAGCAAAACTTGGTTTTGGGCCTGGTTTCCGATGTTTTCAAGCTCCAGAAAGTACAGCTCGCCGGAGAAGTTGTCCAGAAATCCCCTGTCGGTCATGCGGGTTTGGATCTCGCCACTGGTCGTAGACTTGGGGGTGAAGGCTCGGTTTTGCAGTTTCTGGGCTTCGAATATGCCGTCCAGGTTGATCTGTGCCAGCGACTGGGTACGGTTGGAGATGAGCTTTTGGATCTCGGGAAAGTTGGCTCTGACGGAGGGGGTGAAGTCGATCTCTTCCTGTAGGATGAGGGGGCCTTGGAAGACCAGCCGCCCCTCCTCCAGGGTCATGTCCATAGCGACCACGGCATCTCTCAATGCCAGTTCGGAAGACATGGGGTTTTCCCGCTTGGCGCTGATCCCTGCCAGGAGTCTGGAGATCCCGTGGGCGGAGAGGATCAGCCTGCCCAGTCCCGCATTGGCGGGAAGCTGCTTGTCCAGCTTCGAGGCCATGGAGATCTGGTCTTCGCTGATATGCAGGCGGATGGCCTCCTCGATGATGAAGGAAGAGGAGGAAGCAAGAAGGACATTGCCAAGCACGGTCGCAGACCATTTTCGGGAAGTCTCCGTGCCGAGGAATTCGAGGATTTCCACGTCGCTGTAGCGCCGGGATTGCAGCCGGATCGTTTTGGGGATTCGGCTTTTGATGCCGGATAGGAAAGCCTCGGGAGAGTTTGCCCCGAAATTGACCGTGAAAAGCAAGTCAAAACTGTCCGCGCCACTGGGGTGGCAGCTGATGGTGACTTGCTTTCCCCGGACGGCTCGGGAGATTTCTCCATTGCCTCCGCTGAGACTGTCGATATGGACCAGTTGCCCGGCAGTCTCGGCAAAGGCCGGGAGCTGCGAGAGGATGTCCCAGACCGGCTGATTGACCAGTTCGTTCCAGGTTTGGTCGGCCTGCTCGGTCTCAAATACGAAGACCGCATCGGTACGGATCAGCTCCAGGCTGTTGATGTTTTTGGAGGAAAAAAAGTTTTGGAATACCCAATAGCCTCCCCACACACATAGGACAATCGCAACAAGGACTAACAGGCTTTTCCAGATTTTCACTGAGCTAGGAGGGGGTGATTCGATCGGGTTAATATAAAAAATAGACCTAAGAAACTCCCTTTTTGCCGGGAGAATCTTAGGTCTAAACGCTGGGGGAGACGTATTATTTGGACAGCTTGTCCAGTACGTTCATCACCTCTTTCACGTGTCCGCGGGAAGTCTCCAGCAGGGCTTTTTCGTCTGCGTTGAGGTCAAGTTCGATGACTTTTTCCACGCCGTTTTTGCCCAAGATGACCGGTACGCCGAGGTAGCAGTCTTCGATGCCGTATTCGCCTTCCAGCTTGATGCACACAGGGAATACTCTTCTCTGGTTTTTCAGGATGGCCTCTACCATCTGTGCTGCAGCCGAGCCTGGGGCATACCATGCGGAGGTACCCATCAGCTTCACCAGCTCACCGCCACCGAACTTGGTTCTTTCGATGATGGCATCCAGCTTGTCTTGGGCGATCAGCTCAGTCACCGGGATACCGGCTACGGTGGTGTAGCGAGGCAGTGGCACCATGGTGTCGCCGTGTCCGCCCATGAGGATGGCCTGGATTTCTTTGCCGGACACATTCAGTTCCTCTGCGAGGAAAGCTCTGTATCGGGCGGTGTCCAGGATGCCGGCCATGCCGATCACTTTGTTTCTGTTCAGGCCAGAAGTGAGGTGGGCTTGGTAGGTCATCACGTCCAGTGGGTTGGATACCACGATGATGATGGCGTTTGGAGAGTATTTTACGACGTTTTCGGTCACAGACTTCACGATGCCGGCGTTGGTTTCGATCAGGTCATCGCGGGTCATGCCTGGCTTGCGTGGCAGGCCGGAAGTGATCACGACTACGTCTGAATTGGCAGTCTTGCTGTAATCATTGGTGCTGCCCACAGTGCGGCTGTCGTACTGGTTGATAGGGGCTTTCTGCCAGATATCGAGGGCTTTGCCTTCGGCGATGCCTTCTTTGATGTCGATGAGTACGATTTCTTCGGCTACTTCGCGATACGCCAACACATCGGCACAGGTCGCGCCCACGTTGCCTGCACCGACTACGGTTACTTTGCTCATGATTTTATCTGTTTTTATAAGGTTTACTTCGTTAAAAAGCGGCGCTAAGATATTAAACAACAACTAGGAATAGAAGCCCGTCGGGGAATTGTTTGGCGAGGGGTGGAGGTTTTTTGACAAACGAAAAAAAGACTCGCCCGGGCTATTCAAACATCTGTCGGAGGCTGAAAAACCCGAAGGATTCGCGGTAGGACCTGAAAAGCCGCTGGTTGTTGGCGTTGAAAAACTCCGCCAGGGAGGTCATCATCTTGGCTTTGATCTTGGGGTTGCTCTCGAAGATCTCCTGGATGGCAAAGTGGGGGATGACGATCAGCTCGGCCTCATCCGACACGATCAGCGCGGTGTAGGTACGCTTGGCATTTTCCAGCAGGGAGTTTTCCCCGAAGGCCTCTCCGCGGTTGACCTCCATGATGGTTTCGAAGTTGTCCTTGATGTCGATGGTCAGGTTGACCTTGCCACTCTTGATGAGGTACAGGGCCTGCGCTGGGTCCTTGCTGAAGAAGACCACTTCATCCCGCACGTATTTGCGGTGGTGCATCGCCGGGAGAAACCTCGACAGCTCCTTTTGGCGCAGCCGCTCAAAGAAGTTGATCCCCTGCATGAAATCAAAGGTCCGGAGCTGGTTTTCGTCGTAGGTCTTGGAAAAGGGGTTCAGCATGGATCAGCGTCTTTTGAAGTAAAGGATTCGTTGGGTAGCGGGGGTGCACTTGGCCCAGTCGGCTATTCTCAGGCCCACGAGCCAGGCGATTTCCCCTCCTGAAACTAAGACTTTTACGCTTTGTTTTTTTGCCAGGGGCATTTTTATGTCGATCAGGAAGTCAGAGACTTTTTTGGAAGAGTCCATTCCCAGCGGTACAAAGCGGTCGCCCTCCTGCCAGGTTCGGATTTCCAGCGGGAAAGCGAGTCTGGTGGCGTCTAGCTGCGCATGGATGGGGTTGCGGTCCAGTTCGACTGGGGAGGGCAGGCAGATGATCTGGTACTCGGCTTCCGGCAGGGTGAATTTGGCGTCGCCGATCTCCAGCGCCAAAGGATCAAAGGGTTTGGGTTCTGGGGCCAATAGCAGCTCATTCCGGTCAAAATGGAGCAGAAACCCAGGGCTTTTAAACACGCTTCCAGTCCGGGGTTGGCTGATAGCCTCCGAGACCGATTGGGCTTGGTCGGAATTGAAGCCGTAGGGCCGCAGCCAGAAGTAAAGCAGGGAGGCGGCACCGGGCTGGTTTAGGATGGCGGAATAGGGGAGCATTTGGCAGCCGTCTGCTTCGCGGATGTTTTCTTTTTTCCAATCTTCAAACAGTCCCTGGAAAGCCCTTCCGGTATCCTTCAGCCGCTCAAAGCTCGTGAGGAGGTTTTTTCTCGCATCTGGCTCCAGCGCATAGATGGCTGGCAGCCCGTCGATTCGCAGCTTGTTTCGCTTGTAGTCTGTTTTCGCGTTGCTGTGGTCTTCTCGCCAGGGAAGCCCATTTTCCTCCATGTAGGCATGGATTTCCCCACGGGAAAAGGCAAGCATCGGCCGAATCAGCCAACCTTTTCGCTCGGCCATTCCGTAAACACCCTCTATGCCCGTGCCGCGGAGCAGGTTGAGAAAGATGGTCTCCAGCTGGTCGTCCTGATGATGGGCTAGGAGGATGCCGGCCAGGCCCCGACTGGCCCTCACTTCTTCGAAAAACCCGTATCGGATCTCCCGGGCGGCCATTTGGATGGAGATTCCCTTGTCCTCCGCGTGGGTTTCCGTATCGGCGAGGTGCAGGTGAAAAGGGAGCTGTCGGCTCTCAGCCCAGTGTCGGACAAAGTCGCTGTCTCCGTCGCTTTCGCTCCCGCGGAGCTGAAAGTTGACATGGGCGAC
The DNA here is from genome assembly GCF_017254915.1 of Algoriphagus oliviformis. Classification (GTDB taxonomy): domain Bacteria; phylum Bacteroidota; class Bacteroidia; order Cytophagales; family Cyclobacteriaceae; genus Algoriphagus; species Algoriphagus oliviformis. Next base: position 1,252,800 of record NZ_JAFKCT010000001.1, read on the forward strand.
TTCGATGGCGATGCCGGATTGGGACAGCAGCGTGGCTAGGCACATGCTGTCCATGCCCCCGCTGCAAGCCAAAAGGTAGGTGGAGCCAGGGGTAAAAAGAGACTGGGTTTGAGTCTGGAAAACGTCAAGCATTGACCAAAAATAGGCTTTTCCGCGGGATTTGTCCCAGCGTCGATCGGCAGGGGAGACTGAGTTTCTTCCGGAATTTACTTAGGAATTTAGCTTTACGGGGCTTTCTGCTAATTTTGCCCCCATTCGAAGATCTATGAACACCCGTCTTTTCCGCATATTCCTCTTCTTGTCGCTGCTGATTTCAGGTTTTGGGAATAGCTACGGGCAGGACAACTCCGTGCTGAAGATCAACAAAGCAGATCTCCTCCAAGGTGGACGGGGATTTCAGCGCTTGCTCGGAGATGTGGAGATGGAGCACCAGAGTTCGTTGATTTTTTGCGACTCGGCCTATTTTTATCGGGAGGAAAACCGGGCCAGGCTTTTTGGCAACGTCAGAATCCAGGATGTCGAAGACCCCATCACCACGACCAGCTCCTACGCCGAGTACGACGGCAATACCAAGCTGGCCAAGCTCAGGCGGAACGTGGTCTTTACCAACCAGGAGACGACCCTCTACACCGACTACCTCGACTATAACCGGGAAACCAACATCGCTACCTATTTCAACGACGGGAGAGTCGTGGACTCTACGAACGTGCTCACCAGTGAGCGGGGAGTCTATGAGGTGAATCTCGAGCGGATCACCTTTCGCAAAGACGTCGTGCTGGTCAACCCTGACTACACCATGAAGACCGGCAATCTGGTCTATCTCACCGTGCCCAAAACCTCCGAAACCAAGGGGCTTACCAATATTATTTCCAAAGAAGGCTACACGCTGGACGCTCAGAAGGGGAGCTTCTATGATACCCAGCTGAAACAGTTCCGGTTTTACGACGGCATCGTGGAGACCGAAGAGAGCCGGGTGAAGGCCATGGAGCTGTTTTATGACGAGGGCGAGGCCTACTACGAGGGCAAAGAGGACGTGCGGGTGCTCAACAAAGAGCGGCAGGTGGAGGTCTTTGGCGACAATGGGAAATATTGGGAGGACCGCAAGTACAGCTTGGTGTACGGCAATGCTTTGGTAAGGAAGTACTTTGAGACGGATACGCTTTTCATGACTGCCGATACGCTGATTTCCCACGACAGTGAAGCCGACACGGCCAAGTACTTGTTGGCTTTTCGGTCGATCAAACTTACCAAGACGGACCTGGCCGGGATTGCGGATTCCCTCGTGTACAACTATTCGGATTCGTCCATCCAGCTTTTTCAGGATCCCGTGATGTGGAACCAAAAAAGCCAGATTTCGGCTGACTCCATGGTTTTCTTTATTGCAAACGAGGAACTGGATCGCGTGTACATGAAGGACAAGGCCTTTGCGATAATGACCGACACGCTGCTGAACCACAACCAGATGAAGGGCAGGACGATGACCGGCTACTTCAAAGAGGGCCAAATCGAGACCCTGGATATAGACGGCAACGGAGAGTCCCTCTACTTTGCGCTCGAGGCGGATACCCTCACGCAGGGGGTCAACCGGATTTTGAGTGCGAATATCAAGCTGACTTTTCAGGATGGCGCAATCCGGAAAGCCAACTTCGGTATTCGGCCAGACGGGCAGTTTACCCCGGTGCAGAAGATCGACGAGAAGGTGTCCAGACTGGAGGGATTCCAGTGGCGGATCGACGAAAAACCCAATCGAGAGATGGTCGACGCCTGGCGAAAACCCGTGGAAATTGATCCTGAGGCCGAAAATTTGTTCAACGAGCCGGATGTCAAGCTGGAGATGCCCACGGAGGAGCAGATACGGGAAAAACTCGGAAATCCGGGCTTGAAACCGGTAAAAAAGACGCTTGTCCCCACTAAGGGGCAGCTTGATTTTTGAGTGCCTCGATTTTTTCGGGAGGTTAACAACAATTAACCCGCATTTTTATTGTGTGGGTAATCAAAAAAGTAATTTTGTCCGTATATTAAATTCCTTACAAACCAATTTACGGCCTCTATTGATTGAAGTTTTACATGAAGTCCTTATTCAGATTTTTGACATGGCTGTTGCTTTTTGCGCCCCTTTTGGCTGGTGCTCAGCAGGTGCGTGTGTTGAGTGAGGTAGTCGAGTTTTCCGGTGACATAGGCTCCTCGCAGCGCAAGACAGTCATCCTACAAAACGAGTCTAACCAGACCAAAACCTATTTCCTCAAAAATGTGAGAGGTAGCGTAGGCTCCTCCCAGAAAGTCAAAGTGTGTCTGAACGACCAGTGCTTTGATCCCAAGAAAGACCTTGCGAAGATCTCCCTAAAGCTCGCTCCCGGTGAGATCGTCACTGACTTGTACCTCGAGTTTGAAATGGGAATCGCCGAGACGCGGGGAAGTTTTGACCTGTTTTTTGTGAACGCGGAAAATATCCGGGAAAACTTCGTCGTTGAGGCTAGGTATGAAGTCGCCTCGGGAGCAGGAGCGGACTTTCTCCACAAGGATATCACCCTGAGCGAAATCTACCCCAACCCGAGCAATCGCGTGGCCCAGCTGGACTACGAGCTGGTCAATCCCAAAGCGAAGGCCAAGATTTCGATCAACAGCTTCATAGGCAATCCCATCGCCGAGTACAGCTTGGATCCCGAGAGGAGTTCCTTGGTGATCAACGTGACGGATTTCCAGCCGGGCGTCTATTTCTACACCCTATTCATTGACAACAAGAACGTAGTGACCAAAAAGCTACAAGTCAAGAAGTAAAGCCCCAGCCAATTCAGACATTTGAATACGAACAATTTACCCGTATATTTGCGGTCTTGAAAATGAGTATGCAGTCCAAAACCCTTCTTTTCCTTTCGCTTCTGTTTTTGACCATGTCCTGCGGGCCCTTTTCCAAACTCGAAAAGAGCACCAACTGGGAAGAGCTCTACAACGGCGCAAACAAATACTATCAAGAAGGGGAATACGGAAAGGCCATCATCCTTTACGAAAAGGTGCTTCCGGTGATCAAGGGTTCCGAAAAAGCCGAACTGGCGGAGTACAACTACGCCAACTGCCACTTCAAAACCAAAAGGTACATCGAGGCCGCTGGCTATTTCAGCACCTTCTATCGCACGTACAATCGAAGCCCTTTGGCAGAAGAGGCGTTGTTCATGAACGCCTACTCGCTCTATCTCGATGCGCCGGACTACAATCTGGATCAGCAGAGCAGTAGGGAGGCGGTAGCTGCGATCCAGCAGTTTGTGACCCGATTCCCAGCCTCTGCGAGCTATGAGCGCGCCATGGAGATGCTGACGGATTTGGAGAGCAGGTTTGAGCAAAAGGCCTACAGCGAGTCGCAGATGTACTATCGCCTGAAAGACGGCCTTTTCCCGGGTGATTTCTATCGGGCCTGCATCATCAATTTCCAGAACTTCGCCAAAGACTATCCCGAGAGCAAGCACAACGAGGAGTTGGCTTACAAGTTGGTAGAAGTCGGCTATGGCTATGCCGAGAATTCGGCTTTCGCCAAAAAGGAGGAAAGACTCAACGATGCCATTGGCTTTGCGGGGACATTTTACAGAAAGTATCCCAACAGCCAGTACATGGATGAGGTGAAGAAGTTTGAAGAGGAGACTAGAAAAGAGCTCGACTCGCACCTCAAGCTGAAAAAAGAGCAAGCCGAAAGGCTGGCGGCCGCAGAGGCCAAAGTGGTGGCGGAATCCGCCTCCAACGAAGAAAACAAATAATCTAGAAATTCATAACCAATACCAATATGGCTATCAATCCGTCCATCGTAACGCGTGATCTTGACAAAGTTGCTGACAAAACAGGCAACATCTACGAGTCGCTTCATGTAGTGGGGCAGCGTGCAAAACAAATTTCCACCAACCTCAAGGAGGAGCTGAACAACAAGCTTTCCGAGTTTGCCTCTACCGTTGACAACCTGGAGGAGGTTTTTGAAAACAAGGAGCAAATCGAGATCTCCAAGTTTTACGAGCGTATGCCAAAGCCTTCTACCATTGCCATGGAAGAATTTATGGAGGGGAAAGTATATTTCAGATCCCCTGAGCAGGAGGTCACAGAATAGTCCCCATGAAGCTGCAGGGTAAGCGGATTCTACTTGGAGTGACAGGCAGCATTGCTGCCTACAAGTCGGCCCACCTGACACGCTTGCTTATCAAATCCGGAGCTGAAGTGCAAATCATCATGAGCACTTCAGCTCTTGACTTTATTACCCCATTGACTTTGGCCACGCTTTCCAAGCGGCCGGTTTATTCGGATTTTTCCGACAAAAAGACCGGGGAATGGAACAACCACGTGGAGCTTGGTCTTTGGGCTGACCTTTTCCTAGTCGCACCGCTCAGCGCCAATACGCTTGGCAAATTTGCCAACGGGCTCTGCGACAATCTGCTCACAGCCACTTATCTATCGGCCCGCTGTCCAGTGATGCTGGCTCCCGCCATGGACCTGGACATGTACCAGCATCCCTCCGTTCGCGCCAATCTCCAGCGCGTGGGCTCTTTTGGCAATCTGCTTTTGGATGCCGAGAGCGGGGAGCTTGCCAGCGGGCTTTCTGGACAGGGGAGGATGATGGAGCCGGAGCACATCCTGTCCGAGGTGGAAAATTTTTTTAGCATCAGTGGGGATTTTTCGGGGAAAAAAGTAATGATCACACTCGGCCCTACCCAGGAAGCCATCGACCCGGTACGCTTCATCAGCAATCATTCCAGCGGCAAAATGGGTTTGGCCATAGCTAAAGCATTCCGCAGCCGCGGGGCAGAAGTCCATCTGGTCTGCGGCCCGATTGCTTTGAGCATTGATCCACAAAGCTACCGGGTCTATTCGGTGAAGTCCGCCCAGGAGATGTACGAGGCGGCAAAAGGCATTCATGCGCAGATGGACTATTGTGTCTTTGCAGCGGCCGTAGCCGACTACGCTCCCGCGCAGGTAGCTTCCGAAAAAATCAAGAAGAGCGATCCGGAGATGAGTATTTTGCTCAAAAAGAACGTGGATATCGCCCTGGAGCTGGGCAAATCCAAGAGGCCAGGGCAGGTGCACGTCGGCTTTGCGCTGGAGACCGAGAAGGAGGAAGTGCACGCAAAGGCAAAGCTGGACAAGAAAAACTTCGATCTGATCGTTTTGAATTCGGCAAGGGATGAGGGGGCCGGATTCCAGCACGACACCAATCGGGTCAAGCTGATCCATCGGGATGGAAGGATCGTTGACTCTGGCTTGAAATTGAAATCCGAAGTTGCCGAGATGATTCTGGAAGAGCTCAAAAAGGCCGCAGTCTGGGTTTGAGCTCTGGAAATTTAGCTATTTTAGGTTCATGACTAGATTCGGGCTGCTGCTGCTGTTCTTCTTTTTTGTCCAGGGTATGCAAGCCCAGGAGCTAAACTTCACGGTGACGATCAACAGTGACCGGTCTAGGATTCAGAACACCGACGTGTTTAGCCAGATGAAGACCAGCTTCGAGCAGTTTCTCAACGGGCGATCGTGGACCAATGACGAGTTTAGGCCGGAGGAGCGGATCAAGGGAAACTTGCTCATCACCATCAACGAGGTACCCCAGGTGGGCGTGTACAATGCCACCGTGCAGATTCAGGTGGTTCGCCCGGTCTACGGTACCAACTATGAGTCGCTGGTCTTCAACTACGCGGACAGAAACTGGAGCTTCGAGTACATCGAATCCCAGCCCTTGGAGTTCAATCGCTTCACTTTCCTAAACAACATCAGTTCCCTTCTGGCATTCTATGCGCACATCGCGCTGGGCATAGACTATGACTCTTTCGCGAGTCGTGGAGGCAATGAGCACTTTGCGGTAGCCAACGACATCGTCAACAATGCCCAGCAATCAGGACGCGCGGGCTGGACCCAAAGCCAGTCCGACCGCAGAAGCCGCTACTGGCTGATCAATGACATCTTTGTCTCGCCAATCTATTCCCAGATCCGCGACGCCTATTATCTCTACCACAGGCAAGGCATGGACATGGTACTGACCGACCCGGATACCGCTTACAAAAACATCCTGGAGGCCATTCGGATGGTGGCAGAGGCGAACAAACTCCAGCCAAACGGGATCTTTACCATTTCCTTTGTCGATGCCAAGTCGGACGAGATTTCCCAAATCCTCAAGGAAGCCCCTTTTGAAATTCGGGACGAGGCGGTAAAGCTGCTTCTGGAGGTCGACCCAAATAACGCCAGAAAGTACAACGAGCTGCTCAGAAGCTAAGCCTGATTTTTTTAGCTTTGCCCAAAGCCATTCCAGTCCATGCTCAAATCGCTTAGCATCTCCAATTACGCCCTGATAGACCAATTGCACATGCAGCCCGCCAAGGGGCTGAGCATGATCACCGGAGAGACCGGCGCCGGTAAATCCATCATGCTGGGCGCTGTGGGGCTGCTTTTGGGTAACCGATCCGATACCAAAGTCCTGCTCCACGAAGACAAGAAGTGTGTGGTGGAGGGGATTTTTGAGATTGGGGAGTATGGCCTCAAGGGACTATTCGAGCAGCAGGAGCTGGACTACGAGGATACCTGCATCATCCGCAGGGAGATCAGCCCCGGGGGCAAATCCCGCTCCTTTGTAAACGATACCCCGGTTTTGCTGGACTTTCTGAAAGTGCTCGGAGCAAAACTCATGGACGTACATTCCCAGCATGACACCCTTCAGCTCGGTGAGGGCGCCTATCAGCTCGCCCTGGTCGATGCCTATGCGCAAACGGCGAAGGAACTCAGCGCCTATCAGCGTGCCTATCGAGCGTTTAGAAAAGCCAAAACCACTTACGAAGAACTACGGCAAAAGGCCATCGAGCTGCAAAAGGAAGCGGATTTCAACCAGTTTCAATTGGATGAACTAAGCGCACTGGCCTTGGTTGCCGGCGAGCAGCCTGAGCTGGAATCCACGCAGGAGGTGTTGGAAAACGCCGAGGAGATCAAGCTCAAGATCAACGAAATGCTCGCGCTCTTTCAGGAAGAGCAATACGGGGTCTTGCAGGGGATGGCCCAGATCCAGCACGGCATGCAAGGCTTGGAGCGCCTGGCACATAAATTTTCCGAACTGAAGGAGCGCTTCCAGAGTGCCCTGATCGAGATGAAGGACTTGGTGGATTCGCTGGCCACGGAAGAAAGCTTGGTGGAGATCGACTTTGAGAAGCTAGACCAGATCCGAGACCGGCTCAGCAAGATCTACCAATTGCAGAAAAAGCACGGGGTCACTTCCGTGGAAGAGCTGATGAAAATCGAAAGCGAGTTGGCAGACAAAGTCTTCCAGTTCCAAAACTTGGATGAAAGTCTGTTGGCTGCTGAGAAGGTATTGAAAGAGACTCAAGCCGAAATGCTGGACGCTGGCAACAAGCTGACCGAAAGGCGGAAGTCTTGCTTTGCTCCTTTCGAAAAGGAACTTCAAAGTTTGCTCGCCGGGCTGGGTATGGAAAATGCCCGGATTCTCATCGAGCTCAAGGCCGTGGCGCCTAGCCAGTCCGGATTGGATGAGGTGGAGTTGCTTTTCTCCGCAAACAAGGGCGGCACGCCTCAGGCGCTGAAAAAAGTGGCCTCTGGGGGTGAGTTTTCCCGTCTTCTCTTCGCTATCAAATACCTCATGGCCGACAAGATGGCCCTGCCGACCTTGATTTTTGACGAGATCGATACGGGGATCTCCGGAGAAGTGGCCCTGCAGATGGTACGCATGATGAAGGAGATCGCCGGTAGGCACCAGGTGATCTGCATCACGCACCTGCCGCAGGTGGCAGCCAAGGGAGAGCAGCATTACTTTGTATATAAGGACAATTCCTCCGAAAAGACCGTCAGCAAAATCCGCCTTCTGGCTGAAGAAGACCGTGTTGCGGAGCTGGCCAAGATGATCGCGGGCGCCAATCCTTCCGCTTCGGCTGTGGAGAGTGCCCGTGAGCTCTTGCTCAATTGAGGGCAGAATCGCGAATTTTCCCTATTTTTACGCAGAATTTTTGAAATCAATCCAAAAGCTATATGCCAGAAAATTTGCTAAAAGGAAAAGTGGGGATCATCACCGGTGCGCTGGATGAAAACTCAATTGCCTGGAAAACTGCCCTGAAGGTCAAAGAACAGGGCGGGCGCTTTGTGCTCACCAATGCCCCCATCGCGATGCGCATGGGCGCGATCAAGGAACTTGCCGAAGCATGCGATACCATCGTCATCCCTGCTGACGCGACCGTGGTCGAGGACATCGAGAAGCTCTATGCCGAGGCCAAGGAGTTTTTGGGGGGTAACTTTGACTTCCTCCTGCATTCCATCGGCATGTCTCCCAACATCCGCAAGGGAAAAGCATACGGCGATCTGAACTACGACTGGGCGATGAAGTCCTACGACGTGTCTGCGATCTCTTTTCACAAGATGATGCAGGTGGCAGAGAAGACCGACGCCATGAACGAGTGGGGTTCCATCGTCGGGCTGTCCTACATTGCGGCCCAGCGGGTGTTTCCTTTCTACACCGACATGGCGGATGCCAAAGCCCTGCTTGAAAGCATCGCCAGAGGATATGGCTATCGCTATGGCAAGCTGAAAAAAGTTCGCGTCAACACCATCTCCCAGTCCCCGACCAAGACGACCGCGGGATCCGGAATCGGCGGCTTTGATTCCTTCTACAACTTTGCCGAGGCGCTGTCCCCGCTTGGGAATGCTTCCGCCGAAGCCTGCGCTGACTACATCGTGACGATGTTTTCGGATCTGACCAGAATGGTCACCATGCAAAACCTCTTCCACGACGGAGGCTATTCCTTCACCGGAATCTCCGAGGATATCATGGAGCGCTTCAAAGATTTGTAAAGCCGCTTGCCCTTTCAAGCCCGATTGGAAACAGTCGGGCTTTTTTTTGGCCAATCCGTTCGTCTCGTTTTTTTCCTTGTCCATTTTATCCTATTTGGATATACGCTACTTTGACAATAATAGCCTTAGACTAGTATTCGGAGCGGGAAACCATGTTGAAAGACGCTACATCGGTCTTCGGTCATCGGTCTTCCTGCCCGATTGTTGATGAAAATTCGGTTGCCAGCAGAAAAACGTATATATAGAGTTTACTATCTTTTAATCCATACAAGCCACCAACCTATGAGAAAAATGCTACTGACTGCCCTGATGGGCATGGCCTTGGCCGTACAGGCTTTTTGCCAGATCGCGTCTGCTCCCGCTCGGGCAGAGGGGGAAGGTCCCTATACCAAACTGATCATCCGGGGAGTCATCCTCGTCGACGGTACCGGCGCGCCCCCTATCGGACCGGTCGATATCGTGGTGGAAAAAAAACGCATCGCCCAGATCCAAACCGTCGGATATCCTGGATTGCCGATCAGCGAAAACCGTCGCCCCAAAGCCGATGAAAACACAAAGGTCTTGGACTTGGAGGGACACTATCTGCTGCCGGGCTTTGTGGATAGCCACGGCCATATCGGAGGTACGGGCCAAGGCACTCCCGCGGAATATGTGTACAAGCTTTGGATGGCCCACGGCATCACGACTATAAAAGATCCATCCGCTGGAAATGGGATAGACTGGGTGCTGGACCAAAAGAAAAAGTCGCTGGCCAACGAAATTACAGCGCCGAGGATTTTTGCCTACACGTCATTTGGCCAAGGATCCGGTGGATCCATCTCCAACGCGGAGCAGGCCAAGGCTTGGGTGAATACCAACAAGGCCAAAGGCGCGGACGGGATCAAGTTTTTCGGAGCAAAGCCTGAGGTCATGGAAGCCGCGATCGCCGAAAACAAGCGGATCGGACTTCGGTCCATCATGCACCATCAGCAGATGGACGTGGCCAGGTGGAATGTGCTGCATTCTGCCCGAGCAGGGCTGACCTCGATGGAGCACTGGTATGGCCTGCCTGAGGCGCTGTTTGAGAATCGCACCATCCAAGATTTTAGACTAGACTACAATTACCAAAACGAGCAACATCGCTTCGGTGAGGCCGGGAAGCTTTGGAAGCAGGCCGCAGCGCCTTATTCCGAGCATTGGAACAAGGTGATGGACGAGTTGTTGGCGCTGGATTTTACCCTCGACCCGACTTTCAATATCTACGAAGCCAATCGGGATCTGATGCGCGCCCGCACCCAGGAGTGGCATGCCGTGTATACGCTGCCCTCGCTTTGGAGATTTTATGCGCCGAGCCGGCAGTCCCATGGATCGTATTGGTTTGACTGGACCACCGAGGAGGAGGTGCAGTGGAAGGAGAATTATAGGCTTTGGATGGCCTTCATCAATGAATACAAAAACCGAGGCGGACGTGTGACTGCCGGCTCGGACTCCGGGTTCATCTACCAGCTTTACGGTTTTGCCTACATCCGCGAGCTGGAGCTGCTGCGGGAGGCGGGTTTTCATCCTCTCGAAGTGATTCGAAGCGCCACCTTGTATGGTGCGCAGGCGCTCGGCATGGAAAAGGAGATTGGTTCTGTAGAAGTGGGCAAGCTCGCCGACTTTGTCATTTTGGAAGAAAATCCCCTCCAAAACCTGAAGGTGCTCTATGGCACCGGCTCGATCCGAATCGACGATACAAATACGCCGGTCAGGGTCGGTGGGGTCAAATACACCGTGAAAGACGGAATCGTGTACGATGCCAAAAAGATGCTGCAGGATGTGAAGGCCATGGTGGATGAGGCCAAAGCCACCGAAAACGTCCAACTAAAGCAGCCGGGGCTGGATTGGTAAAAGATACGGTTCTAAATCAAAGGGGAAGGCTGAGGCTTTCCCCTTTTTCGTTGGCGCTGTTTCTGGTCGGACGAAAAAGAAAATGAAATTTTTTCGCTCAATGTGAAACCTTTCCTTAAATTTACATGTATATACATTAAAATCAGATGTAGATAAAATGGGAAAGATAGAAGAAGCCATACAGCAGAAGGAATTCAAGGATCCGTTTAACAAGGCTGTGGTAAACTTGCTTTACACCCATAGCTACTTGGTGACAGCGCAAAACGGCCTGTTTAAGCCTTACGATATTTCCCCAGAGCAATATAATGTACTGAGGATTCTCCGCGGGCAAAATGGCAACCCGACCACCGTGTCGTCTATCCAAGACCGAATGCTCAACAAGATGTCGAATGCTTCCAGGCTGGTAGAAAAGCTGAAATTAAAAGGCTGGGTGAAAAGGACAGAGTGTACCTCCGACCGAAGACAGGTAGATGTCCTGATCACCGATGAGGGGCTGGAGCTGCTCCAGACTTTGGAAAGGCTGGTGGAAGAGAGCAACGTGAGAGTGGTCAACCTGAGCCAGGAAGAAGCGGTGCAGCTCAATGAGCTTTTGGACAAATTGAGAGGATAAAAAATTTTAACCAAATAGATGTATAGACATCAAATGTAAAAACAAATTAATTAACCATTCATTTAAAAACAAACGATTATGAACACGACAAAATGGAGTATCGACCCTACCCACTCAGAGGTATCTTTCAAAGTGAAGCACTTGGTAATCTCTACCGTCACGGGCTTTTTCAAGGAGTTTGAAGGAGCAGCCGAGTCTGACAGCGATTCTTTTGAGGGCGCAAAGGTGACTTTCGCGGCCACTGTGGATAGCATTGACACCAACCAAAAAGACAGAGACGCCCACTTGAAGTCTGCGGATTTCTTTGACGCGGAGAATTATCCTAAATTGACTTTCGCCGGACAAGTAGCAAAAGTCGGCGGTGACTACAAGCTGGTCGGGGATCTCGAGATTCGCGGCAACAAGAGAGAAGTCGAGCTCGACGTGGACTTTGGCGGTGTGGTGGCTGACCCTTGGGGACAGACCAAGGCCGGTTTTGAGATCGAGGGCAAGATCTCCCGAAAAGAATTTGGATTGACTTGGTCTGCCGTGACTGAGGCGGGCAGTGTGGTCGTCAGCGACCAGGTGAGATTGCACCTGAGTGTGCAGCTGGTCAAACAGCAGGTGGAAGCATCTTCCGAAGCAACAGCATAATTCAAGAAGCTGCCCTCGGGCAGCTTTTTTTAACTCCCAAAAGAAAGGAATAACCATGAAACCATTGATCACCGGCATCCACCATATCACAGCGATCGCCGGAAATCCCCAGCAAAACATCGATTTCTACACCGGAGTCCTAGGACTTCGCTTGGTCAAAAAGACCATCAACTTCGATGCACCAGATGTTTACCACTTCTATTTCGGGGATGAACTAGGCCGGCCAGGCACCGTCTTTACCACCTTCCCGTTTACCGGAGCAAGGAAGGGGACAAAAGGAACCGGCGAATTGACCTACACGGCATTTTCCGTAGGCAAAGATTCGCTGGCATACTGGACAGAGCGTCTGCGCAAGTTTGGGATCCCGGTGTCCGATCTTCAAAAGCGTTTTGGAAATGAGTTGATACGCTTTGAGGACCACGATGGCATGGGCATCGAGCTGGTGGCAAGCGGCGAAGACGACAGGCCAGGCTGGACGTATGGTCATATTCCCGCCGAGCATTCGATTCGCGGATTCTTTGGTGCGACGCTCCAGCTGCAGTCCAAGGAGCTGACTGAGCAGCTGCTCACTCGTCACATGGACTATAGCTTTATCGGGCAGGAAGGGGATCGCTTCCGCTACGGCACGGAGGGCAAAGCCGGTGATATCGTGGATATTGTCGTCAACGAGGCCGGGCGTCGGGGCGTGCAAAGCGCCGGAACCGTCCACCACATAGCATTCCGTACCGCCAATGAGACCACGCAATTGGCCGTTCAAGAAATATTGATGCAAAATGGCTATATGGTCACCGAGGTGAAGGACAGGAATTACTTCAAATCTATCTACTTTCGCGAGCCCGGAGGAGTACTGTTCGAGGTTGCTACCGACGAGCCCGGCTTTGCGATTGACGAAGACGAAGCCCATTTGGGTGAGTTGGTCAAGCTGCCGGAGTGGGCGGAGCCGAGTCGGGAGCGGATAGAGAAAGGCCTTACCCCTGTCAAACTAGACGTCTCGAGCTATGTCTGAGCTAAGAAAAAGCGGATTGCCTCTGGAGCAGGCGAAAAAGGCAATCATCCTGATCCACGGTCGGGGAGCTACCGCTGAGAGTATCTTATCGCTTAGTTCATATCTGAATTTGACCGACTATGCAATTCTCGCTCCGCAGGCAAACGGAAATTCCTGGTATCCGTTTGGGTTTATGGCTTCCGACGAAGGCAATAAAACCACCTTGGAACGTTCTTTAGGGGTGATTGCCGCGGCAAGGGAAGAGCTCCTCGCTGCGGGGATCCCGGATGAGAGGATTTTCTTTTTGGGATTTTCACAAGGAGCTTGCCTGAGCCTGGAGTTTGCCGCTAGGCATGCCACTCGCTTCGGCGGAGTAGTAGCTTTCACAGGTGGGCTGGTTGGGGAAAAGCTCCAGCCGGAGAAGTACTCCGGAGATTTCCGGGATACACCGATTTTCATCGGTAGCAGTGACCGGGATTTTCACGTTCCGGCAAAAAGGATAAACGAATCGGCTGAGTTGCTCCGTACCATGGGAGCAGACGTGACCGTTCAGCTATATGACGATCCGGATCATACGATCCGCGCAGAAGAGATAAACTGGGTAAACCAAAAGATTTTCTTGTAAGGTCTATTTAGTTTAAAAAGTCCCCGGCAAGTTGTCGGGGTATTTTTTTGTCTTTTTGAAGCTATTTTCCGATAAAATCGAGGTCGAAAAACCTTAAAAATATTTTTGTAATGGATTGATAATAAATAAAATAGGGGTGTTTTTCGGAATTTACTCAATAGATTGAGTAAATTTACTCAATAAAACGCGTAAAAAATCATGAGCTATCAAAGGGCGGAGAAAGCCGTCATCCAAAAGCGCCTGCAGGATGAGCCGCGCAGGTTCATACAGGTGATCTATGGTCCTCGCCAAGTAGGGAAGACGACCCTGATCCGACAGGTGATCAAGGACATGGCCGCACCCAATACTCTGGTGGCGGCGGATGCCGTGCCCGCTACGGATCGGGTTTGGATTGCCCAACAGTGGGAGATCGCCCGGGCCAAGCAAGCCCAAAGCCCGGAAATCCCCTATTTGCTGGTGATAGACGAGGTGCAGAAGATCGACAACTGGAGCGAGCAGGTCAAGGCGGAGTGGGATCGGGACACCGCCGACGAACGGGATATCCGGGTGATTTTGCTCGGATCCTCTCGGCTGATGCTCCAGCAGGGACTGACCGAGTCTCTGGCGGGAAGGTTCGAGGCCATGTACTTGGGGCATTGGTCTTACCGTGAGATGAAGGACGCCTTCGGCTTGACCGCCGAGGAGTACGTCTGGCACGGAGGCTACCCAGGTGCGATCATGCTCAGAGACGACGAGGATCGCTGGAAAAACTACGTGCGCGACGCTCTGCTGGAGACCAGTATTTCCAAGGACATCCTCATGCTGACCCGAGTGGACAAGCCTGCCCTGATGAGACGGCTGTTCGAGATCGGCTCGGCCTATTCCGGGCAGGTGCTCAGCTATACCAAGGTGATGGGGCAGCTCTCGGACGCGGGCAATACCACCACGCTCGCCAATTACCTGGAGCTGCTCAACGAGGCGGGCCTGTTGGCCGGTTTGGAAAAGTATAGCCCCAATCTCGTGCGAAAACGCTCCTCCAGTCCCAAGTTCATGGTGCACAATACCGCCGTCATGTCCGGGATCAGCAATGAGACCCAAGAGACCCTCCAAGCCGATCACCGAGCCTGGGGCCGCTGGGTGGAATCTGCGGTGGGAGCGCACCTGGTCAATCAGGCGTTCAAGGAGAAAAAACTAACCATCTACTACTGGCGGGAGGGGAATGACGAGGTGGATTTTGTAGTCGAGTACAAGAAGCGGATCATCGCGCTGGAGGTGAAGACCTCCAAAGTGGGGACGCTGTCAGGCTTGAATGCGTTCGCCGCACAATATCGGCCGGAGAAGTCGCTCGTCATCGGCACTGACGGGATCCCCTGGCAGGACTTCTTGCAGATGGATATTTTGGATTTGTATGCGTAAAAGACAGTCGTTTTCGGCTGTCTTTTTTTTGCCAAAATAAACTCAATCATGATTATCCGCAATCTTGCCAGTAATCCAATTTGCTTCTTCAATTGGGCAGGAAGACCCCGACACGTCGGGCAGGCGATGACCGAAGACCGATGTAGCGTTTTCGACATTGTTTCCCGCTCCTAATACTGGTCTAAGGCCATCACTGGCAAAGTAGCGAATATCCAAAAACTCAATTATCCCGAAATCTCCTGATTTTCAGCCTAAAAATATTTCTGTAACTATCAGTATATCAGTTGATAATGCATTGTTTTGGAATTTTACTCAATGTGCTGAGTAAAATTACTCAAGACATTGAGTAAAATTCCATTCCTCAAAACGAGTAGCTGACTTGGGAACCGAGATCAGGGTCGAGTTCGATTTGGGCAAAGACGCCGATCTCCTGCTGGAGCTCTTCCACGTGGCTGATGATGCCAACGATGCGGTTTTCGTGGCGCAGTGCTTTGAGCGTCTCAAAGACCACCCGCAGCGCACTTCGATCCAAGGCTCCAAATCCCTCGTCGAGGAAGAAAAAGCTTTGCTCGGCTTGGTTGAGCGCCTTTACTTTTTCCGCCAAAGCCAAGGCCAGACACAGCGCAGCCTGGAAGGTCTGGCCTCCGGAGAGGGTTTTGAGCAGGCGCTTTTTGCCGCCATTGAGGTAGTCGACCACCCAGAAGGTGTTGGAGTCGTCGATCTCCAGACTGAGGCTGTTTTTGGTCAGCATCCGAAAGCGTTGGTTGGCCGTGTTGCAGAGCTCGCGGAGGTAGATGGAGCTGACAAACTTCACAAATCCTTTGCCCTGGAAGAGGCGATCGAGCTCTTTGAGGTTGCTTTCCCGGTTTTCCACGGCGGCAAAGGCCTTGGTCAATTCCTTCTTTTTTTCCAGGTTTTCGGAGAGGGTTTTGATGTCCTGTCGGAGGAGAATGAGCTGGTTTTGGAGCTCGGTAGCTTGGGATTGCAAGAGCAGTGTCTGGGACTGGGTTTCGAGAAAAGCGGCTTCCGAATAGCTGCTTACCCCTTCTTCGCCCTTCAGCTCTGCGATCCGGCTTTCGGTGGTCGCCAGCTTTTGGTCAAACTGGCGGATTTCCAGATCGACTTTCTCTGCATCGAGGGAATGGTGGAAAAGTCGGATCAAAGCGGCTTCGTCGAGAAAGCCATGGGTTTGCTTTAGACGCTCAAACTGGGTCCCGAATTCTGCGACCTTGCTTTCCGATTCGAGGGCAAGCCGCTTGTACTGCTCGATATCCGCGAGGTTTTTGGACTGCTCGGCTCGCTTTGCTTGCAGGTGTTTTTGCTTGCCGCGAAGTGATTCGATGGCGGTCTCGATGTCCCGCTCCACGTTTTGGATGGAGGCGAGGATGATGTCGCCGGTTTTTGGGAAAAAGCCCTTGCAGAAGGTCGGGTCCCTGATTTCCTGCTGTTTGCTTTGGATGGTAGCCACCAGTGCCTGATGTGAAAGCTGCGCCTGTTGGAGGGATTTTTCGGACTTTTCCAGGGTTTCGCGCTCAGTTTGCCAAGCTTTTCTCTTGGTCTGGATGTTCTTAGTCAAGGCTTCCCTTTGGTCGCCGGATTGGACAAGCTCGTGGATTTTGGCCGCCAAATCGGATTTGTCTCGGATGCCAAGCTTGGCTAGGTTCTCGGCCAGCGCGGTTTTCTGCTCTTGCAACTTTTGGAGTTCGGAGGCCTTTTCGCCTTTGTTTTGGAGAAGAGTTTCCAGTCTGGATTCCTCGATTTTTTGGTTTTGAATGAGCGCGGAAATGCGGTCAAGGGTCTCCTTTGCTTTCTGGATTTGCTTTTCCTTTTCTTCCAAAAGGACATTTTCCGCTTCCGCCTGCAAGGGGCTGGGATGTGTCGCCGAGCCACAAAGCGGACAAGGTTCCCCGTCACTGAGCAAGTGTGCGTGGACGGCCAGTCCCTGCTTCCGGAGCAGCTTTTCACGATCCAGTTCCAGGGATTCCAGTCTCGTCTTTTCGGATAAAAGCCAAGTGTCCAAGGATTGGGCATCTTCCGGGATTTGGTTTTTTATGGCTTCCAAAGCCTGGCTTTGGGAGGCTTCTCCCTGGGCTAGCTGGTTCAGCTGTCCTTGGAGTTCCTGGTTTCTTTCGGCAAGGGTCTGGAGCTGGGCAGCGCTGGTTTTCAGCTCGGAGAGCAGGTTGGCATTGGCAGCGGGAAGTTGGTCTAGCTGGTTTTCCAGATTTTGGATTTCGGTTTCCAGTAGTTTTTGGGATGCTTTTTTGGAGTCGATTTCAGGTTGACGAGTTTCCAGCGTCCGCGCTGATTCAGCTGCTTTAACTTCCATTTCCTTGATCTCGATGACTTTTTTCAAGTCTCGGATTTTGGCTTCGCGCTCTGGCCTTTGTTCATTTTTCCTGATCAATTCCTGCTCTTCGGCCTCCAATTCGGCGATTTCCTTTTCGTAGGTTTCCTTGAAGCGTTCACAGTCCAAGGCGCTGACGCGATACTTTTCCAGGTCAGATTTGGCATCTTGCAGGCGATCCCAGACCGGGCGCAGGTGGGTTTTGGCGGTGATGAACTCCCGATGGAGCTGGCGCTTCTCTTCCACTTCGGCTTTGCGGGAATGGAGCTGTTCAAGCGTCTCGCTGAGCTCTTGGAGGAGCAGAAAGGACTTCCGACGTGACTCCAGCTTTCGCAGTTCGGTTTCGGCGGTTTTTAGGTTTTGGTCAGCCGTTTCGCTTTGGCTTTTGAGCTCGCTTTGGCTTTTGTTTTTTTCTGCCAAAGCCTCCTCCGAAACTTCCTCCAAGCCGCCCAGCTGGGTTTCCAGACGGATCTTTTCCTCCCGCGTGGCTTTGAGCAAAATCCCGTTTTTCATCGAAAGGTCAAAACGCTCCAAGCCAAACAGCTGCTGCATCATCTCGGCGCGTTCGAGTGGCTTTTGGTCGATGAATTCACGGAATTTTCCCTGTGGGATGATCACCGTTTGCTTGAAGTGCTCCTTGCCCATGCCGAGGATTTCCTCAGCTTTCTGTGTTGTCGCTTGCCAGGTTTCATTTTCCCAGGCGTAAAACACGTGCTCGCCGGTATCTATTTTCTCTCCGTTTTTTTTGTTCCGCTTAGCGGAATAGCGGGCGAGGTAGGTTTGCGCGTTGCTTTTTCCCGCCCGAAACCTAAAGTTGATCAGCAGCTGCTCGCTCTGGAGATTGACCATGCTGGAGCGCTCTCCGGTGGCGGCCAGACGCTCGGTACTGCCGTAGAGCGCCAGGAGAATCGCTTCCAAAATGGAGGACTTGCCGCTGCCGACGGCACCGAAAATCCCAAACAAGCCCGCTGCCGTGAGCTGCTCAAAGTCCACGGTTTGCTTTTCGCGATAGGAGTAGAGGCCTTCGATTTCGAGTCGGACGGGGATCATGCGGGGTCGTTTTGGCTGGTGATTTCTTTGAAAAGCGCGAGGATTTCAGCGTTGGGTTCTTGTCCTTTTTCGCTTTGGTAATACATGCGGAAGAGGCTTTCCATGTCCTTGGATAGGTCGTCCACGTGGAGGGCGAAAGTCTCTTGCCCGCTGGGATTTTTGAGGGAGGGAATCAGGCTGACCACCCCGTCGTGGGCTTTGAAGATGGCCTTGCGCGTCGCTGCTTCGATGGATTCCTCGGTCTCGTAGGTGATCTCCACGAAGCAGTAGGGGTTTTGCTCCAGCCAATCCAGGGTTTTGTCCAAGGCATCGAAGCGCTTCCGATAGAGTGGTCTTCCCTGCTTCAGTCCAATGGCGCGATAGCTTGCAGGCTGGCTGGGTTCGACCTCGACGAGCACGATTTTTTTCTCCTGATCTGCTTCGGAAAAAGAATAGGCCAGCGGCGAACTCGCATACACGACGGGAAAGGGGCCGTCGCCCACGGCATGGTGGCGGTGGAGGTGGCCCAGCGCCGCGTATTGGAGTTGGGGCGGAAGGTTTTTGGTGAAAAGTGCCTGGGTGCCTCCGACATGGAGGATAGGGCGCTCGGACTCGGGCTCGGACTCGATGGGAGCTCCTTCTTTGGCAAAGAAAAAGTGCCCGACAAATAGATTCACCCCTGAAGGATCACAAAACTTGTTGGCAAGTTCAGTCCATTTCTTGGCCATGATTCCCCGGAATTCCTCTTCCCGGTTTTCTTCGCCGAGATAGGCTCGGAGGCTGACCTCATTCGCATAGGGTGCCAAAATCACCCGAATGGGGAAGCTGAACTGCGGAAGTCGGATCTCCACAAAGCCCGGTTCGGACTGGGTGATCGCCACTCCGGAGTCGAGCTTTCCGACCGGAATCACCGAGTCGTAACGACTGTAAAAGAAGATGCCCAGCTCCCTGGCCAGAGGATCAGGAGCCTCGACAAACTGCGTGCTGTCATGGTTGCCGGAGATGGCGAGAATGGGGCGGGTGCCGTTTTTGGAGAGCTTTCTCAGGGTTTTGTACAGTAGCTCTACGGCCTCGTGGGCGGGATTGAAGCTGTCGAAGATGTCGCCAGCCAGGAGCACGAGATCTGCGGCCTCTTGGTCCGCGATCTGGCAGATCTCGTCGAGCACGAGCTTTTGCTCTTCCAGTCTTGAATATTCCTGTAGGCGCTTGCCCAGGTGCCAGTCGGCGGTGTGGAGGATTTTTAGCATTTCGTCAACGGTCGACGGCCGACAGTCCACCGAGGGGAGAAGGAGCCGTCGTGCCAGAGTATTTGGTTTTGCAAGAAATCAAAAGGTGTCTACTAAGGTACTCGTGATGGAGAAATCCTCCAAGGAAATAGCTGGAAGCTGACGGGAATTGGCACTTTTCTTGGGAAACAGGGAAAAACTTAAATTCGGTGGTGAAGTTTTTCCTGTTTTTGTTTTTTCTACTCGGTGGGATGGCCTTCTCGGCCAGTGCCCAGGTGGACTCCCTGCTGATCCAGGAGGGGACGGCGAGTTTTTATGGGAAGCGCTTTCACGGGCGACGCACCGCCAGCGGAGAAGTGTTTTCGCTGGATAGCCTGACTGCGGCGCACAAGCGCCTGCCGCTGGGTACCTGGGTGCGGGTGATCAACAAGAAGAACAACCTCTCCGTGGTGGTCCGTGTCAACGACCGGCTGCCCATCTACTCCAAACGGCAGATCGACATCTCACGTACGGCGGCAGAGCAAATCGACATGGTGCATGATGGGCTGGCTAAGGTGAGGGTGGAGGCATTGGATCTGGACGAGCTGGATAGGCTGATCGAATACTACAAAGACCGGGATCATTCTCCCCTACGGCTGAGGCCTTACTATCGGCCGATAGCGGTGCCAGAGAGGAGGTTGGATACGGGCTTAAAAACGATTAGATATTCTTATTGCTCGAATTTGCGATAATTCTCACGCAAACTCATTGGAAACGGGTTTCTTAACCTGTGATTTTTTTAGACTCATCTTCTAAAAGGGATTCTTTGACTTGGTGCACGCAGCCGGTGACGACCAGGCCCCTTACCGTCGGCGCACCATATCTGTCATGGACGGCTACGAGGTCGCCGCTCTCTACACCCGCATCGACCGAATTGCCAAAGAAACGGGCACAAAGCTGGCTTCGCCCTTTTATAACGCTGTGCTTTATGGCACTGCTGGTGATTCTGACCCGAAGCTGAGTGACGAAGGAATTTTTATTAACAAATACTTACGTTTTGTAACCAGATTTTGGTAGTGTAAATATTTATTATTTTATTTAATTAAATATTTGTTTTCTGCCCCCTTCAATACTTTGTCAACGATCTTTTGGCCACTTGATCTTTTTAGTTTCTTTTAACCTTAAACTTTAATTAAAAATGAAGAAGCTGAAATTATTAGTTCTAGGCACCGCAATGGTAGCCTTGAGCTCTTTTGCAGTTGCCTATTTTGGTGCTGGTCAGGCAGAGGCAAACCCAAATCCTGACTACTGCGAGTGGGATGGGGAAGACTGCCTTAGCCCGTCTGTCACCAACTATTGCATCTGTGAAGATGGGGGAGCTGTAGATCAATAGCAAGTCTTCACCGTTGACGTTGTGCGGCTGCACCCCATGGAGCAGCCGATTTCACTCCAAACCTTCACTATGCGCACCCAAATAACAACGATATTATTAGTCATTTCCATCATGGGCTGTGATGTACAAAAACAGGAAAAGAAACTCCATGCCATCGTTCACCAGTCGGTCAAGATCCCCCTGGAGCTAACTGTCAATCCCAAAAGATCCAGTTTTCAGCACATAGATTCTGATTCCGGCGAGTATATCGCACTACATAACAAAATAGGCCCTAGAATCGAAATATTTGGGTTAGACTCGTTTGACCATATTCGATCCATCGACTTGGCGACTGATGGCCCAAATAGAATAGGTACGCCAAACGGTTTCCGAATCTTATCGAGAGACTCGTTACTCATCGCATCCATTCCGCCACAAGTGATTACTATAGGCTTTGATGGTGTAAAAAAGGGAAGTATTCCAGTAGTCGACACGGTCAACCATGTCAACTACCTCAGCTCAAATAACGAGCTTCCCTTTTTGTTTGACGGAAAGATGCTATTTGGGGCACAGCCCTTTTTTCGGGATTTCTTGCAGACAAGGCCAGACGAAATCGGAAGCTATAGCCATGTATACCGGGTAGACCTCAATTCGGGAAAAACGGATTGGTTACCGATCTCCCATCCTTCGGATCTCTGGGATGAAGGGAAAATAACGCCCCATTTTGCATGGACAGACCGCCGCGACACCATTGTCGTCTCCCCGCAAACTGACCATCGCCTTTGGCTGATTTCAAAACAAAAGGGAGAATTGCTGGGATACAAAGAGGCAAAATCAACCTATGTAAATAAATTTCAAATTATCAACGGGCCGCCAGAGGGTGACAAGGGAATCACAGAAGGGCTCGCCAGCGATCGATACGAGCTGTTGCTGCATGATCCCTATCGAGATGTTTTCTATCGCTTCTTCTTTATTGGGTTCGATTGGAAAGACTATGACTTGGGATACAGGGAACTGTTTGCAAATAGGCCAAAAGTAGGCGTGCTCGTACTGGATCAAAACCTAGACAAACTGGGTGAACATATCTTCAAAGATCATCAAATCGAACCTTGGAACTACTTCGTCGGCCGCAAGGGGCTCTATGTCTCGACCAACAACCCCAACCGGAAGGACTTTGACGAAAACTACCTGCGCTACGACATCATCCGATTCGAGGGACTGGACTATGAGGACTAGCGTCGCGCTACTACTTCTGCTATGCACCTTGGCTACTTCTCGGCCAGTGCCCAGGTGGACTCCCTGCTGATCCAGGAGGGGACGGCGAGTTTTTATGGGAAGCGCTTTCACGGGCGACGCACCGCCAGCGGAGAAGTGTTTTCGCTGGATAGCCTGACTGCGGCGCACAAGCTCCTGCCGCTGGGTACCTGGGTGCGGGTGATCAACAAAAAGAACAACCTCTCCGTGGTGGTCCGTGTCAACGATCGCCTGCCCATCTACTCCAAGCGGCAGATCGACATCTCACGCACGGCGGCGGAGCACATCGACATGGTGCATGATGGGCTGGCTAAGGTGAGAGTGGAGGCGGTGGATCTGGATCAACTCGAAAAATTGGTCGAATACTATGCGGACAAAGAGCATTCCGGACTCAGGATAAGACCCTATTATCAGGGAGTAGTATTTTTAAAAAAAGAGTTAGACGTGAATTTTGTTCGTTGTAAACCTAACTATTATAAAATTGATTCATCTGATTATCAGAAAGTTGAAAACTAATTTTAGATTTCTCGTGAACTACACTTGCTTTTTTGGATGGGGGGGGTAATTTAATCAACGAAGGATCAAGGTCGGCGCCGAAATCTGGATTTTTTAGGGTAATTTTTTCTCCGCCCTGCAGGGTGCAAAAGGAGGCATAATATTTTAAATCTTTGAGTAATGAAAGCAAAATTTTCCATTCTCCTGACAGCTTTGGCATTGTTGGGAGGCATTGCAATCCAAACTGAGGCTGTGGGCCAAACGATGACTTGCCGATTGATTCGCGGAAGTGAAAAGACTTTTGAAAATGGGATGCGCTGTGCCCTTTATGATTGTCCAAATGGCGAACAGGTTCAATCATGCATAATGCCTTGACAGGTTTGAGTTGGGGACTCTGCCCAAAAATTTTGGGCAGAGTCTATTTGCTGATCAAATTGTCATTGGTTGTAGTTTTACTTCTCTCTAGATGTACCCAAAAGGATATGAAAAGAGACCTTGTAATCGAATTTGGCGAGGTGGATTCCATATTTCTTGAGACGGGAAATGTGGTTTATCAAAATGCCAAGTTTAGAGTTTCAGATCAAAACCAAAAGATGCTGATTCAACACAGCACGCAACTTTTTTTGTATGACTTTGCTGTCGATTCTATTGTCAAATCTATTGAATTGGACACGCTCCCGCTAGTCCTTCCTGAGGTGAATTTGGGAGGCGCTTTGTATTCCGATGTGGATCAAAGTATTGCATTGTTTTTTCCTCAAAAAGCTAAAATATATCATTTGGATTCCGGGTATAATTTAGTTAAGGAGCTCAGTTTAAGTCGACTGGATGACATAGGTCATATGTTTTTGCCATATGGGGAGGTTTTCTATTATAATCCTGCAAAGAACCTCTATTATATAGGAATGATGAAGAATGAGGGTGACATAGTGGGTTTTTTGGAAGACACGCGGTTTGTGGGGATTTTTGATTCAAAAACGGGTCAATTAATAGACCAATTTGCAGGGTTTTCCGAAGAACGAAAGGCTCATCGATTCGAGGTTTTAAGCGAAGGCTTGTTTTACATGGATGTCCATTCCGATGAGTTTTATATCAGAGATGTCGTTGGCAGTCAGACCGTGACGAAATGGGATCTTTCAGGTAAATGGATGGGAAGCTATAGGCTGGGTTCAGAGAGGATGAATATGGAGCTGCAACCATATAGCGAAGGTGATTTTGCAGAAGGCAAACGAAGTGACTATTTCTATGGCCTTAAAGTTATCGGCGAAGACCGGGTCGTTTCCAATATCTTCTTGCGGGATTATCCTGACGGAAAAGAGAGGATTGAAGGTTTACTATTAGTTGAGGATTTTACGAAAAATCGGAGCTACTCCAAGGAAATTTACCCTTTTCAAAAAATTGTACATGTAAGCGATTCCACTATTTGGATGGTCAGAAATCACCCTCTTACAGAAGATATGGTCTTAGTGGCGATAGAATATAGTCTGGAAAAATGAGGATAGGCGTTGCCAGTGAGTTTTTCGGATGTATTAGTTCTTCTACTTTGGAATCATAAATCTCCGTGCATTATTCACAAAAGGTCATATCTTGGAGTTCCTTTCCCGATTAACCAGAAACGTTACCCTGCATGAGAAACCTTCTTTTTGGTCTTTCCCTTTTGTTTTTTGCCTGCTCCGAAGCCAAGGACGGCTCCCAAGAAATTCCCGCGGAGTCCTTCCGCAGCGAAGTCGCCGCCACCGAAGTTCGCACGGCGACTGCCGAGCGCAAGAGCTTCGACTACCTGGTCAATGCCATCGGCAAGCTGGAGGCTCAGTCCGAGGTCAAGGCCCTGGTGGAGCGCGAGGGCTATCTGGAAGAGGTGCTGGTGCTGGAAGGGCACTCGGTACAGAAGGGTCAGTTGATTGCGAGACTGGATAGGCGGGAGGCGGAGTTTGCCGTGGAAAAGGCCCGCATCGCTGTCGTCAAGGCCCAGTCCGAGTTGGAAGTGCTGAAAAACCAATACCATCTGGCCTTGGAATCCCAGGACACGGCCGTCGCCAAGTTGGTACAAAACCGCATCCTGGTCAACAGCGGCCTGTCCCTGGCCGAGGTCGAGCTGAAGGAAGCCGAGCTTAACCTCGCCCGCTGCGAGGTGCGTGCGCCCGTGTCGGGGCAGATCGCCAATATCAAGTTTAAACAGGGTAGTCTGGTGACCAAAAACGCCGAGTTTGCGGAAATTCTATCCACCGACCAGCTCCTGCTACGGGTGAAAGTATTGGAATCGGACATCCCACTTGTTTCCTCCGCACAAAAGGCCGAAGTCTATCCCATCTCCGATCCCCAAAATGCACTCGTCGGCACCGTCACCGCCATCAATCCCAAGGTGGACGAAAACGGCCTCGTCCAGGTCTCCCTCACGCTGAATTCTTCCAAAAACCTCCTGCCCGGCATGAATGCCCGCGCGGTGATCCGCGCCCCACAGAGCAACAGCCTGGTCGTGCCCAAGGATGCAGTGGTCTATCGCTCCGGCCGAGCGGTGGTCTTTACCGTGGAAGGCGGCAAGGAGTCCAAGTGGAACTACGTGGAGGTGGGCAAGGACAATGGGCGTGAGATCGAGATCCTCGAGGGAATCCCCGAAAACAGCACCGTCATCACCAGCAACAACCTACAGCTCGCCCACCAGGCTCCGATACAAATCGCCAACGACACCCTATGATCCGATTTTTGCTGGAGCGGCCCATTGCGGTCATGATGTCTTTTTTGGCTTTGCTGGTGTTTTCGGCGATTGTTTTCCGCCTGCTGCCGATCTCGCTTTTGCCGCCCATCGACGTGCCTCAGATCGTGGTGAAGGTCACCTATCCCAATGCCTCCCCAGAGTCCATCGAGCAAAACGTCCTCCAGGACATTCGCGAGGGGCTGATCACGCTGAACGGGCTGGAGGAAATGGAGAGCAAAGCCGGTTCGGAGATCGGAACCGTGCGCTTGACCTTTGACTACGGGACGAAAATGGAGCTGGCCTATATCGAGGTCAACGAAAAGATCGACCGCCTGACCAATTCCCTTCCCAAAGACCTGCCCCGACCGGAGGTCATCCGCATCAACACCTCCGATATCCCGGTGGCACGCGTCCAGGTCATTCCCAAAGCCGATATTGACCCAGTTGAGGTCAGTCTCTTGGCAGAAAATGTACTCAAAAAGCGCATCGAGCAGCTGCCGGGCGTTTCTCTGGTGGACATCAACGGCAAGCGGGAGCGCATCATCTCCGTGGAGCCGGACGAGCACGCACTGGCCGCTCTGGGCATGACCCAAAAGGAGCTGATCGATGCCGTTCAGGCCGGAAACGCCGAGCTTCCGGGGATCTCAGTGAAGGACGGGCAGTTTCGCTATTTCCTCCGGCTGGCGACGCGGGTGGACACGCCGACCGACATCGAGTCCCTGCCCGTTCGCTCGCCTAGTGGAGCCATCGTGCCACTCGGGCGTGTTGCCAAAGCCCGCTACGAAACCCAGGAAATGTTGGGATTTCACCTCTTCGGAATGCAGGAAGGTCTGGTCATTACCGTTCACAAGCAGGCCGCGGCCAAGATGAATGAGCTGATTCCTGAGCTGAAAAAGTCCCTGGAGCTCTTCCGTGCTGACTATCCGCAGGTGGATTTTGCCCTTACCCAAGACCAAAGCAGCCTGCTCAACGCCGCCATCTCCAACCTGCAGACCAGCTTGCTCTTCGGGGGAGTTTTCGCCTTTGCCATCCTTTTTCTCTTCATCAAGGACTTCCGCATTCCCCTGATCATGGGCATCAGTTTGCCGACTTCCCTGCTGATCAGCTTTCTGGTCTTTTACTTTTTCGACATCTCGATCAACATCATCTCCCTCTCCGGTCTGGCGCTGGGCATAGGCATGCTGATCGACAACGCGATCATCGTCCTGGACAACATCACCCGGAAGCGGGAGTCCGGCCTCGGCCTCTTCGAGTCCTGCGTGCAGGGCGCCAACGAGGTGATGGGCGCGCTGATCAGTTCGGTGTTGACCACGCTGGCCGTGTTTGTGCCGCTGGTGTTCCTGAGCGGAATATCGGGGGCTTTGTTTTACGACCAGGCCGTGGCCGTGGCGGCGATCCTGTCGGTGTCGCTTTTGGTCGCCTTTGTACTGCTGCCCCTGCTGTATTGGCTGATTTTCCGGGTGGGAAAAAGGGACGTGCTGCGTGGCGAACCCAGCGCTTTTCTCAAGACACTGCGGGTTTACGAGCGGGCTTTTGACTGGATTTTTGCACGAAGAAAAGTCGCCCTGATCGGTTTCTTTGTCCTGATTCCATTGGGCTTGGCTTTGGGGCTGCTGCTGGATACGCAAGGCCTGCCGGAGATCGAAAAGCCCGACGCCAGTCTGGAGATCGACTGGAACGAGCCGATTTCGGCTGCGCAAAACCGCGACCGAATGCTGGGGCTCATCAGCGATATCAAAGACTACAGCCAGGCCGAGGCCGATGTAGGCGTACGTCAGTTCCTGCTTTTCGACGGGGACAATTCCATCCAGAAGTCCCTGCTGTACCTGCTTTTCCCTTCGGAAAAAGAGAAAGATGAACAGCTCAACCTCCTGCGGGAAAAGCTGGGGAAGGAATATCCGCTCGCGACCTTTGTGCTGGGTGACGCACCCAATGCCTTTGACCAGCTCTTCAGCTCCAGCCAGCCGTACTATGAGGTGCGCTGGAAAGACCTGAGCCAGAAAAAGCCCGTGCCGGCCGAGAAGATGGAACCTTGGCTGGAGACTTTCCCGGCCGAATCCTGGGAGCCCGGCCCTGGACTTCTGGAGGAAAGCTCGGTGCTTTTCACCCTGCTCCCCGATCGCCTCGCCCTGTACCAAATCCCCGTTTCCGAAGTGCAGGAGCAGCTTTCCCGACTGTTTGGGGTATATACGATCACGGATATCCGTCGCTTTGGGGAGATCACGCCGATCCGCCTGCGCGAGAGCCAGGCGCGCTTCGAGGACCTGCTGCGCACCACGCGGATCTATGCTTCCGATAGCACTTCCTATCCGCTGGGACAGTTTGTCGACTACCGCTATGCCGACCAGTACAAGTACGTGACCGCCGACCGCGGTGGGATCTACCAGAGCGCGGAGATCAATTCCAATGATCCGGAGAGCCTCCGTGCCGAATATACCCGCTGGGCTGCCGACAAGAATCTGGCCGTGGAGGCCAAGGGGCAATATTTCGCAGACCGCGAAAATGTGCGCCAACTGATCGGGATCTTGGGCATCTCGGTGCTGCTGCTGTATTTCATCTTGGCGGCACAGTTTGAGAGCTTTGTGCAGCCGCTGATCGTGGTGTTTACCCTGCAACTGGGCATTGCCGGGGCTTTTGTGGTGCTTTTGCTTTGCGGAGCCACCCTCAATGTCATGTCGGCCATCGGCCTGGTGGTGATGCTGGGGATCATGGTCAACGATGCCATCCTAAAGATCGATACGATCAACCGGCTGAAGGAAGAATATGCTGCCGAGCTGAGCCTGAACGCCAAACAGATCCGGGAAAAGGCCATCCACGAGGCGGGGAAGATCCGTCTGAAGCCCATCCTGATGACTTCGATCACCACCATTTTGGCGCTGGTGCCGATCATTTTCAGTTCGGGCTTGGGTGCGGATTTGCAGCGGCCTCTGGTTTTTGCGGTGATCGGGGGCTTGACGATTGGTACGGTCACGGCGCTGTTTTTTGTGCCGCTGATGTATTGGTTTTTTGATACGACGGTGGGAAAAAGGGAAAAGCTATGACGCCATTTCGGGTTTTGGTCGCTTTTGTGGTGCTGGGGATCCTGGGCTTTGCCACGGTGCCCCTGCTCTCCGTCGACCTCAATCCCCGGGAGCGGGAGCCGGTGCTGAGCATCGATTTTGGCATCCCGCAGTCCTCCCCCGAGATCATCGAGAAGCTGGGGACTTCCCCGCTGGAGGGGGCTTTTTCCCAACTGACTGAGCTCAAAAAAATCACCTCTACCTCCAACTACGACCGGGGCTCCATCACGCTGCGCTTTGACAAGAAGGCGGACATGGAGCTGAAAAAGTTTGAGGTGCTGGCGCTGATCCGGCAGGTCTATCCCCAGCTGGACGAGCGCCTGAGCTATCCTGTGGTGACCCAAAGCGCCGAGTCGCGCACGGACTTTAAGACTCCCATTCTGACCTACAGCATCAATGGGCCTTTTGCTTCCTTTGAGATCAAAAAGATCGCCGAGGACGTGGTCAAGCCCGCCTTGACGCAATTTGCCGAGGTGGAGGAGGTGCAGGTGCGCGGGGCAAACGACCTGCAGGTCTTCGTCAACTTCGATGTGCAAAAGATGCAGGCCTTTGGCATTTCGCGGAGCTTCCTCGGGCAGCAGATCGCGGAAGCCTTTGGTCAAAAGTACCCCGGCACGGTGTACACCAGCGAGGGCAAGACGCTCTTTGTGACGCTGGACAGAAAGCTCCACAAGCTGGAGCAGCTCGAAAACCTGCTTATCCTGCAGACCGGTGGGATGGAAGTCCGGCTCCGCGACATCGCCCAAGTCACGCTGGAGGAGGCGGAGGCCACGCGCTACTACCGCATCAACGGCAACAACTCCGTGACCCTGGCAGTCTACAACCGCGACGGCGTAAACAAAGTCCTTTTGGCCAAGCAGCTACGTGCCTCCGTGGAAGCGGCCAAGGACAACCTTCCGGCGGGTTTCGAAGTCCGGCTGGAAAACGACGACACGGAGTTTCTCGAAAAGGAGCTCAACAAGATCTACCAGCGCTCTGGATTGTCCATCCTGATCCTGATCGCCTTCGTCTTCCTGATCAACCGCAACCTGAAATACCTCTCCATCCTTTTTTTGGGGATTTTGGTCAACCTGAGCCTCACAGCCATGGCGCTGTATTTTCTCAAAGTAGACCTCCAGCTCTACTCCATCGCCGGGCTCACGATCAGCTTTGGCCTCATCGTGGACAATGCCATCGTGATGATCGACCACCTGTACAAGCACCGCAACCGCAAGGTCTTTTTGGCGCTGATGGCTGCCTCGCTGACCACGGTGGCCGCGCTGCTCATGGTGCTGCTGTTGCCGGAGGAAGACCGGAGAAACCTCACGGAGTTTTCCATCGTGGTCTCGGTCATGCTGGGCATCAGTCTGGTGATCGCGCTGTTTTTTACCCCGGCATTCTACGAGCTGCTCTTCAAAGAATCCGCCAAGGAGGGAAGGAAATTCACCTTGCCCCAGCTCCGAACCCGCGTCTCCTGGCTCAACCGCTACGAGCGTGGGATCGCTTTCACTGTCCGCTACCGCAAAACCTTTCTATTGGGCATGCTGCTGCTCTTTGGCACGCCGATCTTTTTTCTCCCGGCCAAGTGGGAAGGACAGGACTGGTACAACAAGACCGTCGGGAATACCTTTTACCAAGAGGAAATCCGGCCCTATGTGGACAAAGCCCTGGGAGGCACGCTGCGGATGTTTGTGCGGGGGGTGTATGAGAAAAGTGTGTACCGCGAGCCCGAAAAGACCCGCCTGTATGTGTCCGCCCGGCTTCCCTTTGGCAACACGCTGGAGCAGATGGATCTGATCATGCGGGAGTTTGAGGAGTATCTGAAAGGCGTGAAGGGCATCGACCAGTTTGTGACCTATGTGATGTCCGGACAGCAGGCGCAGATCGTGATCACCTTTGACGAGGCTTACGAAAATGGCGCTTTGCCCTATCAGCTGAAGGGGCGGCTCTCGGTCAAGTCCACCGACTGGAGCGGGGCGCAGTGGAATATCTACGGCGTGGGACAGGGATTCTATACCGGGGGTGGAAGTGACCAGATTCCGTCTTTTCGCGTCGAGATGAAGGGCTACAACTTTGACGAGCTGGAGCGACAGGCGGATATTTTGGCAGAAAAACTCAAAAAACACAAGCGCATCCCCGAGGTCAACACCAATGAGCGGGCTTCCTACTCCGAGCAGAAAACCCAGGAATACGTCATTCGCCTCGACCAAAACCAGATCGCCCTCGGCGGCACCAACCAGTACGAGGTGC
This sequence comes from Algoriphagus oliviformis, assembly GCF_017254915.1. GTDB lineage: Bacteria > Bacteroidota > Bacteroidia > Cytophagales > Cyclobacteriaceae > Algoriphagus > Algoriphagus oliviformis. The sequence goes on from NZ_JAFKCT010000001.1 coordinate 1,283,398, forward strand.
TGAATGTGCTCCAGGATCTCTCCAAGCCGCGGATGACCTCCGCTTACCTGACCCTTGCCGACCAAAACTACGGGCTGATGATCCGCGAGAAGCAGGCGGAGGATTTCAGCAAGTTTGACTTGGAGAAGAAGGGACTGGTCAGCGGGGAAGACCGCATCCTGAAAGTGGCCGACTTTGGCACGCTGAATCTGGAGACCACGACCAATGCCCTGCACAAGGAAGACCGGCAGTACATCCGCATCGTGTCTTTTGAGTACATGGGTTCGGCCAAGTTTGGTAACGAGTATCTGGAGGAGGTGCTGGACGAGATGAAGGCCCAGATGCCGATAGGTTACGAGGCCAAGAAGCAAGAATGGTCTTGGGGCACTGCCGCGGCCAAGCGCCAATACGGGCTCTTGGGACTGCTGATTCTGGGGATCTTCTTCATCTGCACCATCCTGTTTGAAAACTTCCGACAGCCTTTTTTCATCCTTTTCCTCATTCCCATCAGCTTTATTGGCCTGTTTCTGATCTTTGCGGTCGGTGGCTTCAACTTTGACCGGGGCGGCTTTGCGGCCTTTGTGATGCTGGGCGGCTTGGCGGTGAATGCGGGCATCTTCATCCTCAACGACCTGAACAATCGTACCTCGGGGGCTTTCAACCGAAACGTGCTCAAGTCCATCGCGGGCAAGGCGATCCCGATCCTGCTGACCGTTTTCTCGACCTGCTTCGGTCTGCTGCCCTTTATCCTGGAGGGACAAAACGAGATTTTTTGGTTTTCCCTGGCCATCGGCACCATCGGCGGATTGGTCTTCAGTCTGTTTGGCGTGTTTTGGGTGCTGCCGGTGATGATGTGGAAGGCGCGACAATAGCGAAAAATTTTAAGTTGAGGTCATATTTCCACTGGCTTGACCCGATCAACAGCCAAAACGATTTTTATGAGAAAGACAATTTTTGCGGCCCTGCTGGGGCTCGGACTGTGGAGCTGTGAAAGCCAAACCGCTTCGGAAACAGTGGGTCAAGACGCAACGGAGCCGACCTTGGAATTGGTCGACTCGGTGGTGGTGGAGTCGCTGGCCGAGCTCTCGCTCGGCGCGGTCAACACGGCAAATGGGCAGATGATCTTCAAAGACCGGTTTTTGAAACAGTTTCTGCTTACAGCTGCGGACGGGACGATTCTGGACACCTTGGCGATCAAAGGGGACGGCCCTGATCAAGTGGCTTTCCCAATGGAGATGGCTTTCATGGGTGATGGTCTGGTGGTGAAGGACATGTCGGCGGAGATGCCCTTGAATTTTTTCGGGCCGGATTTTCGAAAGGAAAAAACCGGAAAACCCATCGCCAAGGGCATTAATATGATCGAGGTCACCCGAACCCGTGTCAGCTTTTCTCCTTTTCAATCCCAGGGGAAGACTCTCCTCGTCGGCACCGACGCCAATGCCATCGAGCCGCAGCTTATGGCTCCCGAGGGGCAGAACGCGGAGTTTTATGACAAGGCAGAGTCCGGCTACGTCTATGATCCGACGACAGATTCGCTCGTGAGATTCAATGCCTATCCGGACAGCTGGCTTCCGAAAAAGACCCGACAGTGGAAAGGGCAGGCTTTGCCCTATGCTTCTGCTTTGGGGGAAGATGGGACGATTGGCATTTTGCCAAGGGTGGGAAACCAACTGTTCTTTTTCCGATGGGAAAATGGACAGCTCGTTTCCACTCGAGAGGTAAAGCTAAGCCACCCGGATCGGAACGAAACCTTGGAAATAGATCCTTTGGACCAGCCATTTCTCCATCCGGTCTTTTCGGATTTGAAGGGAGGAGGCCAGTATTTTTTGGTCGAGTTTCATACAGAAATCCCGAAGGCCGTCCGGGATGAGTTCCGGGCAAAAAACGAGAATTACATCAATGACCCTGCGTTTAACGAGGCGTTCCGAAAGTATAGAAAGGCAAAGTATATTTTGGTGGATCAATCTGGGCAGAGCAAAGCGATTGCCGAACTGCCGGTGCAAGGATCTGTCCACTACTTTGACAAAAACGATGTGCTCTACATCAAGCCAAGCTCCGAGGTGGAGAAGGACTACAATGTTTTTTACCGCTATCAGGTTTCTGGGGGAGCTATGGATTGATTTTTAGATAAAAAGAAAACTCTCCAAGGGGTTTCAAATCCTTGGAGAGTCCTGAAATCCCAAATTTCGAATCTCAAATCTATTTCCTAAACCTTATCCGGTTCCGGATGCGTGTAGCCTTTTCGGTAAGGCCGTCTCAATCTTTCGGTCGCTTCTTTGTCGCCAATGACGGTCATGGTTTTCGGATCGTACTTCAGCGTACGGCCTCCCAAATCCATGGAAATATTTGCCAAGATGCAGGCGGCCGTGGAGATGTGCCCTTCTTCGATATCGGCGACAGGTAGCGTATTTTTGTCAATTGCCTCCAGCCAGTTTCGCATGTGATAGCGGGTAGCCGGGGCGGCGTTGAGCTCGATATCCGGCTCGTTGACGTCTTCCGGGTATTTTTCACGCTCAAAGAGGCAGTCAAAGTGGATAGGCTTTTCGTCCTTGCTCATCGGAATGTAGTCCGCCTGCATGGTACTGCCGACCAGCGTTCCCTTTTCCCCAAAAATCTTGAAAGCCCAAGGATAGTCGGGATCGTCGGGCGTGCCCCAAGTGCGGTGCTGCCAAACGACGTTGAGCTCGGGGTATTCGAAGATGGCCGATTGGGTGTCGGAGATGTTGGACTTGCCTTCTTTTTGGACAAAAATGCCGCCCGTTGAGGTGATCTGGGTGGGCCAGCCGAGCTTGAGCATCCAGCGAACGGTGTCCAGCATGTGTACGCACATGTCGCCGGTGATGCCGTTGCCATATTCGATGAAGGTTCTCCACCAGCGCTTGTGCGGGAGGCCGTCGTAGGGTCTTAGCGGCGCTGGGCCAGTCCAGAGCTCATAATTGAAAAAGTCGGGGACGGGCTCCACGGGCGGATTTCCATTGGCTCGCATGTGGTAGTAGCAGCAGACTTCGACATGGGAGATTTTGCCCAGTTTGCCGCTGTCGATGATTTGCTCTTTGGCGTCGATGAGGTGGGGCGTGCTTTTGCGCTGGGTGCCTACCTGGACTTTCTTGCCGTATTTTCTGGCCGCCGCCACCATGGCTTCCCCTTCGATCACATCGACGGAGATGGGCTTTTGCACATAGACATGGGCTCCGGCCTTGAGCGCATCGATGCATTGCAGCGCATGCCAGTGGTCCGGAGAGCCGATGAGCACAAACTCCGGTTTCTCCTTTGCCAAAAGCTCCTTGTAGTCCTCGTAGAGCGCAGGGACTTTGCCTGACTTTTGGCGGGTGGCCACCATATCACCAGCGGCTTTGAGCATGTTTTTATCTGGATCTGCTAGCCCGACTACTTCCACATCCGCTACTTGGATCAGGCGAAAAAGATCGGATTTGCCATACCAGCCGGCGCCGATGAGGGCGACTTGGAGCGGGCCTTCGCGGGCTTTGAAGTCCATGCCCAAAAGACCAAAACTGGCAAGCGTGGCCAAGGCGGAAGAGCCTTTGAGAAAGTCGCGGCGATTAAAAGATTTCATGGTAAAGTGGGTTTGAGGTTAATTGAGTTCTGAAATTAGCGGTGGTCTTGTCAGTCGAAGTTTTTAATAGAGTCGACGGGTCGGAAGACCGATGACCGAAGACCGAAGCAGCCAAAGGCTAGCAATTGACCCTGAAATCAAAATCGGGACAACCTTGCAAGGTCAATGGCGATCACTTTTATCAAGATACGAAAAGAGCTTTTTTTCCAAAGGGGATTCGGATGAATGGAGAACTGTTGGTAGGATCATCCCTCCTCCGGCCAAATCGTACGGAATATCTTTTTTGCCTTTTCCGGATTCCGTTGTGAGAAGTAGAAAATAAGTGATGAAAGCCCTAGCAAGGAAAATAGGAGAAAAAGTCCACCGTGCTGAGTCCTTACTTTCTCAAACTCGAGTATCGTCCTGTCGGCGATATCGATTTGAAAAATTTTCGGTTCGTAAGAATCAAGTTCGCTTTTCTTCACCCATACCGATACTGAGTCCACCCGCTTTAGATTTCTTAGAAGAAAACTATGTTCCTCATCTACGAACTTTCCTCCGATGTTTCTGACAAGTCTGAACTTTTGCTTTTTATCCACCAAAAAGAAAACAAGTTCAGATTTTCGGCTTTTGTTTCCTCTTGAATCGACGACGGTGGTGATATAGGAGTTTGCGGTGTCGATTACACCTTCGACTTCTATCAGTTCAGACCGGAATGTCAAAAGAGAAAAAAGAAGATAGAGGGCGATGCCGCTTGAAACAATACCCAGTGCCAGAATTCTAAAAAGATAGGGGTTGTCAGGGACGGAGTGTTGTTTTGAAGCCACTTGATGCAGTCAGATGAATCGAGATAGTGTTGGTTTGCCTCTTTTTCAAATTTCCGCAGGCTCAGGATGTGCATAGCCTTCCCTATACGGCCTTCTTAGTAGCTTGGTGGCTTCGGGATCGTTGACTACGGTCATTGATTTTGGATCGTATCGCAGCGGACGGCCGCCTAGATCCATGGACATATTGGCCAAAATGCAAGCCGCTGTAGAAATGTGGCCTTGGAGCACATCCGCTACGGGGAGTGTGTTTTGATCGATGGCCTGAAGCCAGTTTTTCATCTGTTCACGGGTGGCCGGAGCTGCATGGATTTCGATGTCTTTTTCGCTTGTATCCTCCGGATATTGCTCTTTCTCCAGCACCACCGGATAGTGGATGGCATCGCCGTTGTTGTTTCCTTGGGGGTAAAAATCCGCCCGCATGGGGCTTCCCGCCAGCATGCCTTTTTCTCCATAGATCTTGAAAGCCCAGGGATAATCCTTGTCCACGGGATTGCCCCAGGTGCGGTGCTGCCAGACGACGTTCATCTCGTCAAACTCGAAAATGGCAGTTTGGGTGTCGGAGATGTTGGACACGCTGTCCTTTTGCACATAGATGCCGCCCGTGGAGGTCACCTGTACTGGCCAGCCCAAGTCGCACATCCAGCGCACGGCATCCAGCATGTGGACGCACATGTCGCCGACGATGCCGTTGCCGTACTCCATAAACGCCCGCCAGCCCCGGTGCAAAATCCCGCGATAGGGGAGCTTCGGTGCCGGCCCCGCCCAAAGTTCGTAGTTCAGGTTTTCGGGTACTGGGATTTCCGGGGGATTGCTGTTGTTGCGCATGTGGTAGTAGCAGCAGACCTCCGCGTGGGAAATCTTGCCCAGCTTGCCGGAGTCGATGATTTCCTTTTTTGCCTGTACCAAATGCGGCGTACTCCGGCGCTGCGTGCCGATCTGCACCTTGCGGTCGTACTTTCTCGCTGCTGCCAAAATCGCCTCGCCCTCGATCACATCCACGGAGATGGGCTTTTGCAGATAGACGTGTGCGCCGCTTTTGATCGCGTCGATAGCCATCAGGGCATGCCAGTGATCCGGGGAACCGATCAGCACGTATTCGGGTTTGGCTTTCGCCAAAAGCTCTTTGTAGTCTTCGTAAAGCGGGGGCACTTTGCCTGACTTTTGGCGGGTGGCCACCAGCCTACCGGCCTCTTCGAGCTGCTTGCTGTCCACATCGCAGAGCCCGACGACTTCCACATCGGCTACTTGGATCAGGCGAAAAAGGTCGGATTTGCCATACCAACCGGTGCCGATTAGCGCAACTTGGAGTGGGCCTCTGCGGTCTTTGAAGTCCATGCCCAGCAAGCCAAAGCTTGCCAAGGTCATGAGTGCGCTACTTCCTTTTAAAAATTCCCGTCGGTTGAGCGAGTTCATTAGGTTTTGGGTTTGAGTGTATTGCGTTTTGAAGATAGGAAAAGCGTCGGCTTGGGCAAGTATTTTTAGACAAACGCGCCAGAGCGGAGATGCCGTTTATTTCGCAACCCAATCCAGCTGTCGGCCTTCGGCTAGGGCCTGTTTGTCCTTGGATACGCCGATGGCGGTACCGATTGCCAGGCCGATGGGCAGTCCGATTCCGAGGAAAGCCATGTTTCCCAACGCAGCCCCAAAGGCTACGCCAAATGGAATCCCAAAGGCAGCCATCCCGATTCCCATCCATTGGGCTTGGAAGTGGCCTTTGGGCACGATCTGTAGGTCTTTTTCCAATAATTTCAAAATGCCGGTCTGGGCCGAGCGCAGTTGCTTGAGGAGCTCGGGGTCTGGGCCGGAGAAGCTGTTGGCTCCGGCGATGATCTCGTTGATCTTTTGCTCTTGGGCTGAGGGGATGTTTTTCTGACCAATCGCATCCAGCAAAGAACTGAGGTTGTGGGAGGCTTTGGCCAGTTTTGGATTTTCTTCGAAAGAGGGGCGGAAGGCGAGGGGAGTGAGGGGCATAGGTATGAGGTTTGTGATCAAAGGTTTCGTTTTAGGATGAAAGCAGCTAAATTTATCAAAAAGTAAAAAAATGGACGCACAAGCCGCGAAACTCGAATTGGTCAAGCGAATCTTGAGCTTGGACGACGAAAAGCTAATCCAAGGACTGCTTGACTTGATATCCCCATCGGAGGAAAGTCCGAAATTGTCCGCCACGGAAAGAGCGGAGATCCTGCTCGGTTTGAAACAGTTGGATGAGGGGAAGAGGATCCCATTGGATGAATTTTTGAAAAAAGTGTCCTAAAGTGGAGGTATTTCTGTCTCCATTGGCAGAGAGGAAGCTGGAGGAGCTTCTCCACTACTTGGAAAGGCGCTGGTCGCAGCGGGTTAAAAATCAGTTTTTGGAAAAGTTTCGTGCTTCGATTGCTCTTGTGAAATCTTATCCCGAAAGCTGTCGTTTACTGGAGGGTTTTCCGGGGGTTAGAAAATGCGTGATCTCAAAGGAGTCATCCTTTTTTTATAGAATACATTCCGAGGCGATTGAAATAATCACCGTCTTTGATAATCGCCAAGATTTGGATCGGGTTTTTAACGAACACGACTTTTAGCTAAGTGACTTAGCAATCCTAAAACTTCACCCCAAACCGTTCCCCCAAAGCCGTCAGATCCTTCACCACAGGATCCAGCAGCGGGATGCCTTCTTTCATTCGGATGACTTCCAGTTCCCGCTCGGGATCGCCGGGGATCAGGACTTTTTCATTTCCAGGAGTAGTTTCCGCAGAACGGAATCGCTCGATCCAGTTGTCCATGTGGGATTTGAATTCATCCGCAGGACGGAAAGCGTCCACACGCATCGCACCGAAAAAGTGGCCGATTCCCTCGCCAACCAAGTTGGGCAGGGGATCGAGGAAAGCGACAAAAGGCGGAACCCAAGGCCCATAATTTGCTCCCGAGAGTACTGCGGAGAAGATGTCCACGATGGCACCCAGCGCATAGCCCTTGTGCGAACCGTGTTCCCGATCCCCCCCGAGTGGAAGCAAGGCGCCTCCGTCTTTCACGCCGTTGGCAGAAGTGGTCGGTTGGCCGTCTTTGTCCTGTACCCAGCCGGTCGGCGTGTCGAGTCCTTTTCGTTGCAGGATTTCCAGCTTTCCATTCGCGGCCGTGGTGGTGGCCATATCAGCGACGAAAGGCGGTTGGTTTTTGGCAGGGATGGCGACCGAGATCGGGTTGGTACCCAAAAGTCGCTCCTTGGAAAAAGTCGGCGCGACCAGTGGACTGGCGTTGGTCAGGGAGATGCCGATCATGTCGTGCTCCAAAGCCATCATGGCGTGATAGCCAGCGATACCGTAGTGGTTGGAGTTTTTTACCGACACCCAGCCGGTGCCGACGTTTTTGGCTTTTTCTATCGCCACTTTCATGGCAAAAGGAGCCACCACCAGACCCAATCCGCTGTCTCCATCGACGACAGCGGTGGAGGGAGTCTCGTAGCTCACGCGGACATTTGGAGTGGCGTTGATCCTTCCTTTTTCCCAAAGTCTCACATAGCCCGAAAGCCTGGCTACCCCATGGCTGTCCACACCGCGCAGGTCTGCGGAAAGCAGCACGTCCGTTCCGATCTTGGCGTCTGCCTCAGGGCAGCCGATTTTGCGCAGCATAGTATAGGTGAATTCGCGGAGTTGGTCGTAGGAGAAGGTTTGCATGGCAAAAAGGAAGGGGTTGAATCCGGGCAAAGATACGGGCCAGATGCCAGTAGACCGTGACTGGTTGCCGGGAAATGGGTGGTTGGAAAGGATGCGGAAGGTCTGAGGCCTATACTTTTCCCGCCAAAAGTCGGGACACAGCGCCCTCTTTGAGCGAATAGAAAGAGCAGACGATAGCCTGTACCGGCACGTAGCGAAGGATGAACTCGATGAGGCAGCTGGCCACCACGATCATGTCCACCCGCATGGCGATCATGCCGGGTATTTTCAGGCGTTCTTCGCGGTTTTTGGTCTTGAGCATTTCAAAGATCCGCTCAAACTCCTCCGTCGGCAACTCAAACACATGCTGGCCGGTGAGCTTGCACTGCAGCATGGATTCGTAGTAAATGTCGGTGAGCGTGTCGAAGGTGCCCGACGCACCTACCAAACCGCTGGGTTTGTAGCGTTGGATGGCCTCGATCAGCGGCTGAAGCTGCTCAGACAAGTAAGCCTCCAGTCTGTCGACCTCGTCTGGGAGAATAGGGTCATGGTAGTGAAAAGCACTCAGCAGGCGCTGTCCGCCTATCTCGAAGCTCCTTTTCCACAACACCTCCTGGGAAGTGCCAATGATAAACTCGACCGAGCCCCCGCCTATGTCCATCATCAGGTTGGTGTGGCCGTTGAGCGAGCCGGAGAGGTTGATGCCTTCGTAGATCAGCTGGGCCTCTTCGTCTCCGGAAATCACATTGACATGGATGCCGAGGTCTTCCTTGACCTTGCCGACAAACTCAGGTCCGTTGTCAGCATTGCGCACCGCGCTGGTCGCAAAAGCAAAAACCTGATCGATGTGCTCGCCATCAATCAGGTTTTTGAAATGCTTAAGCGTATGGAAGGCCCTTTTTTGGGCATCTGGGGCGATTTGGTTTTGGGTGATGCCGCCTTGCCCGAGCTTGACCGGGATCTTTTCTTTATAGATAGTCCTAAAACCTTTCCCGTTCAATTCCACCAATAACAGGTGAAATGTGTTGGTTCCCATATCGATGACGGCGGCTTTTCGGATACTCATAATCTGCCAAAATTTTGGTTGGGCGAATATATAAAGTTTTTGACAAGTACAATTTTGAAGGGGATGATTGAAATGGAGAATTTCCGGCAGCGGTGACAGACGGGATATTTCCTGTATTTGGATGCGTTTTTCAGAGGTAGGGGATATTGGTGGTACAACTTTTTGGGCTTTCCGACGGTCAATTCCGGCATCGGCTTATATTTGGTCAGGATAAAAACACTGACCATGGCTGAACCCAACAACCCTGTCACTCTACCCGAGGCTATAGATAAGATCGAATTGCTGCGCAAAAAAAACGCGGATGCCAAGAAAGGCGGAGGCGAGTCCCGACTGGCAGCCCAGCACCGGAAAGGAAAGCTGTCCGCACGGGAGCGCATCGATCTTTTGCTGGATGAGGGGACTTTTGAGGAGATAGACCGGTTTGTCGTGCATCGGGCCAAGGACTTTGGCCTTGACAAAGAACGCTACCTCGGCGATGGAGTGGTGACCGGATACGGCGAAGTCAACGGCCGCCTGGTTTACGTGTTTTCCCAGGACTTCACGGTCTTTGGAGGCTCGCTGTCCGAGACCCATGCGGAGAAAATCTGCAAAATCATGGACATGGCCATGAAAAACGGCGCGCCGGTCATCGGGCTCAACGACTCCGGCGGGGCCAGAATCCAAGAGGGGGTTAACTCCCTCGGCGGCTATGCGGACATTTTCTACAGAAATACCCTGGCCTCGGGCGTCATCCCGCAGATATCCGCGATCATGGGGCCCTGCGCCGGTGGGGCGGTGTACTCTCCTGCGATCACGGACTTTATCCTGATGGTGGAAAATACCAGCTACATGTTTGTCACCGGCCCAAATGTGGTAAAAACCGTCACCCAGGAGTCTGTCTCCGCGGAGGAATTGGGAGGGGCATCCGCCCACAGTACCAAGTCCGGAGTGACGCATTTTGCTTGCGCCAACGAACTGGACGCGATCAGGCACGTCAAGCGCTTGCTGAGCTACATTCCCCAAAACTGCGAGGACCAGGCTCCGATCTACCCCTACGAACTGAAGAAAGATGAAAGCAGAACCGTGCTGGATACGCTGATTCCAGACAATCCCAACCATCCCTACGATATGCGCGACGTGGTGCGGGGAATCGTGGACGAGGAGTCCTTTATGGAAGTGCATGAAAACTACGCGGACAATATCGTGGTGGGCTTTGCCCGGATAGCCGGACGGAGCGTAGGAGTCGTCGGCAACCAGCCCCAGTCCATGGCCGGGGTCCTGGACAACAACGCCTCTGTGAAGGCGGCTCGGTTTGTGAGGTTTTGCGATAGCTTCAATGTGCCCTTGCTGGTACTAGTGGACGTGCCGGGCTTCTTGCCGGGGACGGACCAAGAGTGGAATGGCATCATTACCAACGGGGCGAAGTTGCTCTACGCCTTCTCCGAGGCGACGGTACCAAGAATCACCGTGATCACCCGCAAGGCCTATGGTGGAGCCTACGACGTGATGAACTCCAAGCACATAGGCGCCGACCTGAACTATGCCTGGCCCACTGCCGAGATTGCCGTGATGGGTGCCAAAGGGGCCACGGAGATCATTTTCAAAAAAGAAATCGCCGATGCGGCAGACCCCGAGGCGAAACTCCAGGAGAAAGTCGATGAATACACCGCCAAGTTTGCCCATCCTTATCGTGCCGCCGCCCGCGGCTTTATCGATGAGGTGATCTTTCCCTCAGAGACCCGAACCAAACTCATCAAAGCCTTCAAGATGCTCGAAAACAAGGTGGACAAGCTGCCGAGGAAGAAGCATGGGAACATTCCGCTTTGAGTTAATCAGTTACTGGTTATTGGAAAATTCGGAATATGGAGATTAGTTCGTTTGAAAATCTAGAGGTTTGGAAAAAGGGAAGAGAGCTTCGCATCTTCGTCTCGCTCCTGTGCAGGAAATTCCCCAGTCACGAGAAGTACGCGCTACTATCCCAAACCTTACGGGCTTCCAGGTCAATCACCAATAACATCGCAGAGGGTTTTGGCAGGTTTCATTTTCAGGAAAATGTTCAATTTTGCCGGATTGCAAGGGGGTCGTTGAACGAGACCTTGGATCACTTGCTGATTGCGAAAGAGGAAAACTATATATCCAACGAGGAGCTTGCCCAATTTCGGATTCTGTTCGGCGACACGCTTAGACTGCTAAACGGCTACATAAAATATTTGAAAAGCCAGATCAAATAACCAATAACCAATAACCAATTGACAATGCCTAAATAAAGTTGTCACATTTGTTGGTTGTCCCAACAATCAGACAAGATGAAAAACGGACTTAAGATTAGGCAAAGGAGAACGTTCAGTGAAGCATTACGGAAGCAAATAGTGGGTCA
>NZ_JAFKCT010000010.1:0-52569 GCF_017254915.1 Algoriphagus oliviformis
AGGTAACCTTGAAAAATTCCAAAAGCCCCTGTGGCAAAAGTAAACTGAGGTAATCCTTTTCTTCCAATTGTTTTTTTAAACAAAGAAACTCGATTCACTCAAATCCCCCAACTTTTTGGACTGATCCCGGGAAAGCCCAGAGCCTCTTACAGGACTTGAACCTGCGACCCACGCTTTACGAAAGCGTTGCTCTACCAACTGAGCTAAAGAGGCTTGGAATTCGTCCTTTTCAGGTTTTCAAATATGGATGCCTGAAAAATACTGCTCCCCAGATATTCGGACTGATCCGAATTTACCAACCTGCCGCAAAAAAGAAAAGCAGACCTAAAAGGCCTGCTTTTTGAACGAGTGTGCGGATGAATGGATTCGAACCATCACACCCAGAGGGCGCTGCCACCTGAAGACAGTGCGTCTACCAATTTCGCCACATCCGCATCGTTGAATTGGTGTGCAAATATCGCAAATCAATCCTGTCGAAACAAAGCCTCTCCGCAATAAAATTGAATTTTTCTTGGGTTAATTGCAGAGAGGCTTGATCTCCAATTACTTCCAAAGATCGGTATTTTCGATCCCTGCGTCTTTGGCGACGAAAACCGGCTTTTTTCCTTCCCTTTTCTGTTTTTTGTAGTCCTCCCAGGCCCGGAAAGCAGGCTTTCGGAGTAGGAAAATGGCGATTATGTTCAGCCAGGCCATCATGCCCACGCCGATGTCACCGAGAGTCCAGGCGACTTCCGCGGTCTTGATGGAGCCGTAAAACGTGGCGCAGAGTATCGCCAGCTGCAATGCTCGCACCGCCCACTTGGAGGACTTGGTGCCGGTAAGGTAGCTGAGGTTGGTCTCTGCGATGAAGTAGTAGGCCATGATGGTGGTAAAGGCAAAAAACAGCAGGGCGATTGCCACAAAGCCCTTTCCTATGGCTGGGAAATGGGTGCCGATGGCATACTGGGTGAATTCGGGGCCAAAGGGAACACCAGGCAGGTTTTCCACCAGAAAGCCCCCTTCTGGGTGGACCACATTGAATTGGCCTGTGAAGAGGATCATCAGCGCTGTGGCCGTGCAGACAAACAGGGTGTCTACATATACGGAAAAGGACTGTACGAGTCCCTGTGCCGCGGGATGGGTCACTTCGGCCGCCGCTGCAGCATGCGGAGCGGTGCCTTGTCCGGCTTCGTTGGAGTAGATGCCCCGCTTCACGCCCCAGGCGATCGCCATGCCAAAGACTCCGCTGAAAGCTGCCTCAAGGTTGAAGGCCGACTTGAAGATGAGGGCGAAGACCGCGGGAATCTCGGTGATGTTGAGCAGGATGATGGTCACGGCCATCAGGATGTACGCCGCAGCCATGAACGGTACGACCACTTCGGCAACCTTACTGATCCGCTTTACCCCGCCGATGATGATCAGGCCAAGGAAGACCGTGACGGCGATCCCGGTGTAGTGAACGGGGATGTCAAAGGCGTTTTGCGCGCTGAGCGCGATGCTGTTACTCTGTACGCCAGGCAGGAAGAGCACAGTGCTGAGGATGGTGGCAAAGGCGAAGAGCATTGCGTACCACTTGATTCCCAGGCCTTTTTCTATATAGTAGGCCGGGCCGCCACGATATTGTCCGTCCTTCACCTCCTTGTAGATCTGGCCCAGTGTCGACTCGATAAATGCGGACGAGGCTCCAAGGAACGCAATGACCCACATCCAAAAGATCGCTCCGGGACCGCCCATGGCGATGGCGGTTGCCACACCGGCGATGTTGCCTGTGCCCACCCTACCAGAGATGGCGATGGCAAAGGCCTGAAACGAGGAAACTCCTTTTTCGGAAGACTGCCCTTTGAAGAGCAGGCCGATCATTTCCTTGATGTAGGTCAGTTGGATAAATTTGAGAGCGAAAGAAAAGTATATACCAGCCGCCAAGCACAAAAAAATCAACGCGTTACTCCATATTATACCATTGATAGTATCTATAATCTCCTTCATCTAGCTTTGTTTATTTGTTTTGGGGATAAACTGAAATTGGATTTAAGTATCGAATTTGACAGTAAGTACCGTAAAAAACACCAAAAACTTGATGGGTGGGTCAAAAAATGATCTCGTTCTCCATCAAAGTGATACAGTTTTTTTCAATCCCGGTTTTCGGGAAAAAGAAATAGACCTTGGACTTTGGCGTTTGGGCCTTGGTCCAAGGTCTAGCATGGTTCGGGTTAGTCGACTCTTCCGTGTTTTCTCAAGCCCGGCCCCTCACTTTCCGTGAGCTTGTCGCCCATGTCGGCTCGGGCAATGTTGGCCAGGGAGTCGAGTTGGGCGAGGACTTCGGGAAATCTCTCTTTCACGTCCGTCGTCTCTGCAGGGTCGTTTTCCAAGTCATATAGCTCGGTTTTTTCAAAATCAAGGTATTCGTATTTCACAGGGAAGCCGTCATTTCGGAGTTCGCTGCCCTCAGGGATGATGCGGTATCGGTGCGGGTAGACCACTTTCCACTTGCCGTAGATTACCGCCTGGAGTTCGTTTTGGTTGTAATAGGCGTAGTAGGGGCGGTCCTCCATTTTTTCTCCCTCGATCATAGGCCAGATGTCGCGGCCGTCGATTTTCAGACTAGGCAGCGGGGAGCCGATGAGCTGGGCGATGGTCGGGAAGACATCGATGGTCATCGCCGCTTGGTTCTGCACTTTTCCAGCGGGGATTTTGCCAGGCCAAGCGAATATGGCAGGCACTCGGATGCCGCCTTCCAGCGAGGTGCCTTTGCCGGCCCTGAGTCCGCTGGTGGTGCCGGCATGGCCTCCGTAGGATAGCCAGGGGCCATTGTCGGAGGTGAAAATGATCAGCGTGTTTTCTTCCAGCCCAAGTTCTTTCAGCTTGGCTCGGACCTGGCCTACCGACCAGTCGATTTCCATCATCACGTCGCCATACATGCCCTGTTCGGATTTGCCTTTAAACTTGTCGGAGACAAAGAGCGGCACATGGGGCATGGAGTGTGCCAGGTAGAGGAAGAAAGGCTGTTTTTGGTTTTTGTCTATGAAATCGACGGCCTTCTCCGTGTACCAGGTCGTCAGTTGGCTCTGGTCATCGAGGATCTGGATCACGGAGTCGCCTTCATAGAGGGGAAGTGGGGGGTAGTAGTCTTTCGTCTCCGGATGGTGGGGCCACATGTCGTTGGAGTAGGCCAGACCGAAATAGGAATCAAAGCCCTGCTTGATGGGCAGGAATTCAGGCTGGTGGCCCAGGTGCCACTTGCCGACGATGCCGGTGCTATAGCCTTGGGCCTTGAGCATTTCGGCGAGGGTGGTTTCCTCTGGGTTGAGCCCATGCTTGGCGGAGTGGTCCAGTGCGCCGAAGATTTCCAGCCGGTTGGCGTAGGTGCCTGTGAGGAGTGCGGCTCTGGAGGCGGAGCAGACGGCATGGGGTACGTAGAATTGTGTGAAACGCGTACCGTCAGCTGCCAGCTGGTCTAGGTTTGGCGTTTGCCAACCGGTGGCTCCGTAGCTGCCCAGGTCTCCGTAGCCCATGTCGTCCATGAAGATCAGGACGATGTTCGGCTTGCTGTTTTCGCTTGTGTTGTCTTCGGTGGCTTTTGGCTGGCAGGCAAAAGAGCCGAGCAGAATGGCTAAAAGTAGGAGGTGGGGTTTTTTCACTTGTCTTATTTTTTGATTCAATAGCGCTTCAATTTGTCGATTTTTTTCTAAAACCTCCTGTTTTTGTTTTGCCGGCAGGCAAATGGGAGAGGAGCTTTCGAAAGCAAGGGGAAAGTATGGTTTCCTTGCGCTGAAAAAGTTGGGAGAAATTCCTTGGGGTGGCATCCCGATGACGATCGGGAGAACCTACGGCCTTCCCGATCAAAATCGGGACGCAATACAGGGCTAAGCTGAGTAGGGAATTTTATTGCTCAAAAAAAAGAGGTCGCTTCTTAGAAGCAACCTCTGTAAACTAAGTCGGGGTGGCAGGATTCGAACCTACGACCTCCACATCCCAAATGTGGCGCGATACCGGGCTACGCTACACCCCGAGCTTTATGACATTGCTGTGCTTTTCACAACTTGGTAGGTTTCGTATCTACGACCTTCCCGATCAAAATCGGGACGAGATACCGGGCTACGCTACACCCCGAGCTATTTTGATTGGCAATTTCCTCTTCTGGAACTTGACTTCCGTTGGAAAAATGTTGCTGAATCAGCCCCCTTTTCTAACGGCTTGCAAACATACGGATTTTAATTTTTGTCGCGCAGTCGTGAATGGAAAAAAGCCATATTTTTTTTCAAAGCCAGAATTGTCCCATCTCGGAAAGGAAGAAGTAACGTCTTTTTCAAAAAAAAATACGTAGTAAGTAAGTACAAATACGTAATTTTTTGGCTACATTTCGATACAATTCAAGAATGAAGATGGTGTCAGTCTCCGAAGCCCTTTCCCTCATCAGTAAGCATGCACAAGATCTCCCGGCAGTCAAACTGCCTCTGAGGGAGAGTTTGGGCTACTTCCTCGCTGAGGATATCCATGCGCCGATTTCCATTCCTCCTTTTCGCCAGTCGGCCATGGACGGCTACGCGATCCGTTTTGGGACTGCGGAGTCTTACGAGGTGGTGGGCGAAAGCAAGGCGGGAGACTTTCGGGAGTTTGGGATGGAAGGGGCCGAGGCCGTCCGCATCCTCACCGGTGCCAGGGTGCCTGACCTGGCGGACACCGTGGTAGTTCAGGAGAATATCTGTAGAGAAGGCTCCAAAATCCGCATCCAGCGCATGCCCAAGCCCTTTGCCAACGTCCGTCCCATCGGTGAGCAGGTCAAGCAAGGAGACCGCATCGCCAAAAAGGGCACAAAAGTAAACGCGCATTTGCTGGGCTTTCTGGCCGGTTTTGGATTGGAGGAAGTTTTAGTCATTAACAAACCCAAAATCACGGTGATCGTCACCGGGAACGAGCTGCAGACGGCTGGATCGCCCCTGCGTCCCGGTGGCGTTTACGAATGCAATGGCATCGCCATGGAGGCGACCCTCGCCGAAGCGGGATTTCCTGTCGCCAGCCTTGGCCAAGTCGAAGACGAACAATTTGCCACGACCAAGGCCATCGCCAAGGCGCTGGAGGCCGATGTGCTGCTGATCTCCGGAGGCATCTCCACAGGAGACTACGACTTTGTCAAAACCGCCCTGGAGGCCAACGGCGTGGCCGAAATTTTCTACCAAGTCAATCAAAAACCCGGAAGACCGCTTTGGTTTGGGCGAAAAGGAAAGACCCTGGTCTTCGCCCTACCCGGCAACCCGGCCGCCATGGCCGTCTGTCTACAGGTTTATGTGATGCCCTTGCTGCGCAAAATTTCGGCTGGAGGCGATTTTTCGTTTGATCTGGAGAAGGGCATTCTCTTCGGAGACTTGGACAATGCCTGCGGAAAGGGGCGCTTCCTTTGCGCCAGCGAGGAAAGCGGAATGCTCCGGCTTCTGGGCCAGCAGGCCTGCAACACGCTCGGCGGCTTGGCGCAGGCCAATGCCTTGGTCTATGTGGAGGAGTCGGTGTCCCAGCTGGGATTTGGCGACAAAGTTCAGTTTTTAAGAATCAATCGATGGTAGAAATGGAAGACGGGAGACGGATGCTTCGACTACGCTCAGCACAAGCGGTGGAGAGTATTTCACTTTCTGCCTATATTCTCTGCGGGGGTAAAAGCTCACGCATGGGAGAGGAGAAGGGGCTGGTCAAGTTTCGGGGCAAAACCTTCGTGCAGTGGATTTTGGACGCTGTGTCTGCGTTTGTAGGCGAACCGGTCTTGGTTACCCAAAACTCTGCCTATCGCCAATTTGGACTGGAGCTGATTCCTGATCGGATTGCCGGCCAGGGGCCTGTGGGCGGTATTTTTACCGCTTTGGGCCACTCCAACACTGCTCAAGCTTTGATCCTCAGCTGCGACATCCCCAGGATCAGCGTCGCGGCTTTGGACCTACTGATCACCGAAGCCCGGAGCTGCCCGGAAAAAATAACCTTTCTCTCGGACGGCAAAAACGACTACCCCCTCATCGCCGTCTACCCCAAGTCCTGCCTGCCGGCTTTTGCCGAGGCGGTGGCCGAGAATAGGCTGAAGCTCCGTCGACTGGTCGAAACTTTGCCGCATCAGCGCATTGTGATACAGCCCGAAGACGTCTCCCGCCTGCAAAACATCAACACCAAAACCGAACTCATCACCCTATCAAACCTATACTGACATGAAAACCACGCAGACTCCCCACTTGACCCTCATCGGCGCTGGCCCGGGCGATCCCGAACTGCTCACGATCAAGGCCGTGAAGGCCCTGCAGCAGGCTGAGGTCATCCTATACGATGCCTTGGTCAACGAGGACATCCTTGATTTGGCGGAAAATGCCGTGAAAGTCTCCGTGGGCAAGCGGAAGGGGCAGCATTCTTTCACCCAAGACGAGATCAACGAACTGATCGTGACCTATGCGCACGAGTTTGGTTCGGTGGTGCGGCTGAAGGGCGGCGACCCTTTTGTCTTCGGTCGGGGCAAAGAGGAGCAGGAGTACGCCGCGGCGCGTGGCGTGGCCTGCACGGTGATTCCGGGGATTTCGTCTTGCATCGCCGTTCCGGCCTCTATTGGAATTCCGGTCACCTATCGAGGCGCTTCGGAGAGTTTTTGGGTCATTACCGGCACCACCAGTGCGCACCGGCTTTCCGATGATGTGGCTTTGGCCGCCCAGTCTACCGCCACAGTGGTGATCCTGATGGGGCTGTCCAAGCTGGAGGAGATCACCCGCATTTACAAAAAGCTAGGAAAAGCCAATATGCCTATTGCCATCATCCAAAACGGTACTCGGGTGGACCAGCGCGAGGTCGTCGGCACCATCGGCAATATCGTGCGCCGTGCCAAAACGGCCTCCATCAAAGGCCCAGCTGTCCTCGTGATCGGCGAAGTGGTCAACCTGGCGACCATCGAGGCGGTGACTGCGGAGGACTACATTTTTGAGGACGAGTTTGTCCTGCAAAACCTCGGGGCCTTTCCTTTTTGATATCCGTCCACAGTCCACGGACGACAGTCGACCGATGCTTCGAAAATGTTTTTGGACGAGAGACCAGCGTTGATCGGCGATAGTCACAATTGCAAAGCCCAAGGAATGGAAGACATCACCCCAAAAAGTACCACGCTACAGGAAGCCCAGGCCGAGGCGGTGCTGAAAGTAAGCAAATCCGAAACCGTCGCGGCTATTCTCGAGAAGCGCGTTCCCAAGGGAGACGTGCTGGAGATGGCCAAGGTCGCGGGGCTTTTTGCGGTCAAAAACACCCACCTCCAGCTCCCCCAGGCCTATCCCACGCCCATCGAGTTTACCTCGGTGGAATATCAGGTCGAAGACCTGGAGATCCGCATTACAGTGCGAGTCAGATCAGTAAGCAAATCCAGCTTGGAAATGCACGCCCTGCATGGTGTGTCGATCACGGCACTGACCATGTACGACATGCTGAAGCCATTGGATAAGGGGATCAGCATAGCGCGGATTGGGATTTTGGAAAAAGAGGAGAGAAAGCTTTCCTCCGGGGCTACCCAGCCCTTTAACGCGGCGGTTGTCCTTTGCTCCAATGCCGTGCTCAAAGGCATCAAGCCCGACTCAGCGGGACAGGCGATCCTCGAAAAACTCAGAGGCTATCAGGCAAAAATCACTTCCTACGAACTGCTTCCTGATGACCTAGAGCTGATCCGCGCAAAGGCAAAATCCCTCGCCCTGGAAAACCGACTGGTCATCTTCGCCGGGGGTACGGGCTTGGCAAAAACCGATGTGACCACAGAAGCCTTGGAGCCACTCCTAGACCGAAAGATCCCCGGGATAGCAGAGGCGATGCGGAGCTACGGACAGTGCCGTACTCCCCACGCCATGCTGTCCAGAAGCCTAGCCGGAATGGTCGGGAATTGCCTCGTGCTGGCCATTCCCGGCTCTTCCCGAGGCGCAGCTGAATCCATGGAGGCCTTGTTTCCGCAGCTGCTGGAAGGGGCTGGGATTTGAGATTCGGGATTTGAGATTCGAGATTTGAGATTCGAGATTGGAAATCGGCACGCGGATTTCATGTCATTGCTTCGAAATGTCGAAGATTGCTTGCCTCCAACTTCCCGGCTTCCTGCATCCTAACTTCCTGCTTCCCCACCTCCTTTCTTCCCGCTACTTTTCCTCCCAGCTGTGCTTAAACAGCGTAGGTGTCACGATGAGCTGGACCCAGCCCCAGTTTTGGGTTTTTGCCGCTTGGACTCCTCCCTTGATCGCGGCCATGCTGCCGGTGTCAAAAAACTGGGAGTAGCCTGCGTTCATTTTGATGTTTTTGGCGATCGTTTTTGAAAAAATGAGGTCTAGCTCCGAGCCCAGGTACTTGCTTTGTCCATCTCTGAGTTCGGCGTTGGCGGAGAAAAAGTGCACTTGGGCGGAAAGGTTGGAGCTTTTTCCCGTAGGGACCAAAGCCGTGAAATAGCCGTCGTTCAGACCGACGTTGTTCGCATGGTTGCCTACGTAGAAGAGGTCCATGTAGCCGTTAAACTTATGGTTGGTGCCATAGAGCGGGAAGAAGGATTTTTCCTTGGAATCCGACACCTGGTCCGAGCCGCTCAGCGATTCAAATCCCGCCATCAAGGCCACTTTTCCCAGCCTATACCTTGCCTCCAGCATGTATTGGTAGGCGTTCAGGTCGGCTGTGGGGGTGGACTTTCCGGTTTGGAGGTAGGCGGAACCCGTCAGTGTGAGGGCGGAGAGCGGGAAGGTGAAGTAAGCCCCAGTCGTCTGTCTGTAGTACACGCCGTCCGGGAGGGGAGTCGCGTCTTCGGTAAACTTCTGGAAGCCGTTGTTCATGAAAAGGAAGCTGAAGGAGGCCTTTTCCCAGGTCTTTTTCGCATGCAGCATCTGCATGACTTTGTAGGAAAACATCCCGTTAATCCCGTAGCCTGAACCCTCGTTCCTTTGGCTTTCCTGGTTGAAGGCAAAGGCGAGGTCCGTCTTGAAACCTGATTTGGAGAACGTCAGCATCGCGGCGTCGTGAAATCTACCCTGCATCGTCCAATCTACCTCGCCGAGCATGCGCTGGTCATCGTAGGAGAGGGTTTGCCTGCCCAGCTTCATCGACCAGTTTTCGCTGAAAGCATAGCCCAGCCAGGCTTGGAAGAGGGAAAAGGAGTTGTTTTCATCGTTGATCGCCAGCTGCCGGGTGTCGCCCCAGGTGCTCACGTCCTGCACGCTGAGGTGGATTTTGAGCTTGGAGTCGGCATAGTTGACATTGAGGCGGGAGCGCTGGGTGACAAAGGCCGCAGGGTCAGCACCCTCCGGGAGCAGGGCTCCGTAGCCGTGACGGTATTCGAAGCGGGGCCGAATGTCGGCGTCCATGGAGACTGTCTGGGCTTTTGCCTGCATGGCAAGCCCGGCGCATAGGCCAAAAGTGTAGAGGATCTTCTTCATAACAGGTAGAATAGGTTGCTATGAAGATAAGTATAAATACTTATAAATAGGAAAATAAATACGTAAAAATATAAGTATTTTTCAATCTAGTGAAATTTGTCATGATGAAGGACGTCAACTGCTTTTGGATTCTTTGGAAGGCCAAGGCCTTCAAGCAATCCTTTATGTCTGGCATTTTCTGTTCGGATTGCAAATTCCAATAAGCAATGCGATGGATTCTTCGAAGAGACCGCCGAGTGGTCAAACCTTTCCATAGCCTCCGGTGCAATTGGAGGTGGCAGATGATCCCCAAGGTATCCCAAGCCCAAGCGGCTTGAACCATTGTGAAGGGCGCAAAGAGTCTTACCCGCAAGTTTGACACCCTTCGGGGTCGGGACGATTGGAGCTGCCTAGGTCCATGGGCTGCACCCATGGTTAATCAAGGTTTGACCCCTGACCGGGTCGGTGATGAAGTCGGAGAGGACATGTGGCTAGGCACCTAGAGACTACGCGTTTCGAAACAAACTTAATCCGGATCGCAAAGCCGACCCGGAACGGGTCACATGTTTATTGGGTGATTGAGGCCATGATAGGTCCGACCCCATCGGGGCTCGAATGTGGGCGGTGAACTTGCTCCTATAAACATGGCATCCCTTCGGGATGGGATTAACCCAATTGTAAATAGGGAAGGAGATTGGAGCGGGATCCAGGGGCGTAGCCCTTTGATCTTCGTAGCGGAATTTCAAGGCATTTCCCGGTAGGAGCGTAGCTCTGTCATCTTTCCCTTGTTTGCATCAGTAAAATTATGGTGGATGTCAGGGCTACGCCCCTTATTTTTCTCAAAAAGCAGACTTCCTACGAAGAATTCAGGGCTACGCCCCTAATGTAAACTAGTGTTAGGTTAAGCGTAATTCGGCGTTTTGGCAGCCTTGCCGGTAGGCAGGTTGTCAAAAGTTGACATGCCACCAAGTCTCCGTCCATCCTAAAAAAAGCGAAGCTTTTAACTTTGCGTCCTTGAAATGGCTTGAAAAAAGGAAACCAAGGAGCGGGGTTCCTGTAGCGTATGAGACAAGGTTTCTTCTCCTCTTGGTGACCTTTGTGTTAAAAAAGATGTCCGGCAGATGGGAATTCCGTTCGGTGGGGGCACCGACCGGGGCGAAAATTTGGTGCCTCCGATAGGTATGTAGTCAAAAGGCCATTTCGAAGTTAACACAGCACTAGGTTCAGACCCGAGTCCGCGATCACACTTCGGAATCGCAAATTCCGAAGATCTGTGCCAAGGCTTTGCCGAAAAAACAACGGAGTGGTCAAACTTTTCAATTGCCGCCGGTGCAACTGGTGGCACCAAGTGGTTCCAGCGCATCCCAACCCCAACGGGGTTGAACCTTTCATGAATTGCGTAAATCCTTGGCTCCCAGTTTGGCTGACAAATCCCCTCCCGAAGCAAGTTCGGGACAGGCTCAGCCCCTTTTCAAGGGGGAATGCGCCTATTGGTACTTCAGTCTTCTAAAGGCAAGTTCCGGGAAGCAATATCAGTTGTCAAAAGCGAAGAGATTGCTTCGCCTCGTTCCTCGTCTCGCAATGACGGCGCTGCTTGGAGAAATTTATTCCGTCTGCGTGACAAAGGTCTTTTTGGCGAAGCTGGTCTTTGGGGCTTCACAGAGCGGACACTGGTAGCTGGCGGGCAGGGTTTCGAAAGGCGTGCCCTCGGCGATTCCCTGGCTGGGATCTCCGTAGCTGGGGTCGTACACGGTGAGGCAATCCCGGCACTGGTACACTTCCCTGCTGAGCTGCTCCTTGGGTTTGGCGGCTTTTTCCGGAAGGGATTTTTCCTGTCCCAGCTGCTCAAAATAGATCTTGCTCAGCTCGATGAGCAGCTCCGGCAGATCGGATTTGTCCACTTCCTGCACGTACACGAGGTATTCCTGGGTGTTGGGGTCAAAGTTTTTGGCATGGAGCAGGTTGTAGGTACTTCGGATCTTCAGGCCCTCGAGCTGGATGGGCGGCTCGTTTTTCTCGATGATGATCGAGGTGAAGTAGTAGGCCTTTTTGGTGTAGTCCGTCACCGAAAAGGTGAGTCCGTAGGTACTGATGTCGTGCTTGTCAAAGTAGGAGACCAGGTATTTTTTCAGCTTCAGGGCAGACTTGTTGGCTACGGGAAGGTGCCAGTTGAGCTCCAGCATGGAGTGGCGGACGTTGATGCCGTATTTCCCGAGGAGCTTTTCCCATTCCAGTTTGTAGGGTTCTTGGATACCTTTGATGATCAGGGATTTCCATGGGGTGATGGAGATTTTTCCGATCCGGCAGTCGGAGCAGAGGTCGCAGAGCGCCTTGAGGAAGTCAATGTAGTATTTGTTGTTTCGCCAATACAGTCCCATCCAGTAGCTCTCCGAGCCGACGCGGTTGATGCCTTCGTAGTAGGGGAAAGGGTAGAAGGGCACCTCCAGGGGCTTGTCCACCGTGCGGCTGTTGAGGTCCGCTGAGTCGTTGACCAGGTCAAAAAGGAAATCCACCGTCTCCGGCTCCTCCTGCAGGATGTCCTCGATGGCGG
Source organism: Algoriphagus oliviformis (assembly GCF_017254915.1). Classification (GTDB taxonomy): domain Bacteria; phylum Bacteroidota; class Bacteroidia; order Cytophagales; family Cyclobacteriaceae; genus Algoriphagus; species Algoriphagus oliviformis. Next base: position 11,914 of record NZ_JAFKCT010000010.1, read on the forward strand.
TGGCGACTTTGGCGAGATCCCAGCTGTAGATCAGCGCGGGAAACATCTGGTTGCTTTCCCAGTCCGGCAGCCGGACAAAAAGATACCAGTAGTCCTCGTGTTCTGAAGCGATGAAGTTCAGGTGGCCGGTGAAGAGCGGCACCAAGCGCTGCTTCGGGTCGGTGATATTGATCTTCAGCGCGGACTGGGCCCGAAACTGCTCCAAGATGTAGAGGTAGCGGTCGCCGGTGAGCCAGGGCGTATTGGGGAAAATGTCGGAGGAAACGTAAGAGGAGACGATGTTTTCGGCGCCTTCCTGCTCGGGAGAAATGATCTGAAACTTGTCCTGGGGGTCAATGGAAAACTCTCCGTCCTCCTTGATGAAGAGGATGTCCTGCCGGGAGCCCAGGGAAATGGTGTCCAAGCCCGCGGTCTCCGCGATTTCCAGGATTTGCTTGAGTTCTGCCGGGGAAAGCACCCCGCCTTTGACGACTACTCTGGAAAATGTCTGTTTCATTTCTTCACGATTCTTTTTTATGCTTTTTGAACACCGGCTTTTATGCTGAAGCTCTGGTTCCTAGGGATTTGTAATCCCGAGGATTTATCATAGGATTTGCAATTCCTGTTCAGCTTTCGTGGACAGTTTTGTTCGGATTGCAAATCCTGGGTTACCGCTTCGGAATTGCAAATTCCGAAGAACGGGTCTATCCGAAAGAACGCTAAACCCCTGGCCTTGCCGACACTTCGGTCTTCCGTCATCGGTCTTCCGTCCCGAATGAAGAAGCAAATCCGATCACTGTCAAAGTTGCGCTACCCCCATTACACCTTCACCTTCGCCTGACTCAGGATTTCCCTCACCTCCGTCTTGCAGCTGCCGCAGCCCAGTCCGGCTCCGGTCTGCGTGCAAAGTGCCGAAAACTCGGTACAACCTCCCGCGATGGCCTCCAGGATATTTCCCTCGCCAACCCGGCTGCAGCTGCAAACGAGCTTGCCGATCACGGGTCGTGCCTCGGAGTTGCCCATGAGCAGGGATTTGCGCTTTTCGGAGAGCTCGATCTTGTTTTCGATCAGGCTTTTAAATTCGGCAAACTCGCTTTTGTCCCCCATTAGCACCGCTCCGATGAGGAGGTCGTCCTTGACGATGCACTTTTTGTAGTAGCGTCTGCTGATGTCGGTGAAGACGATTTCCTCATAGCCTTCCTCGTTTTCCGGCACGATGATGTCGCCGATGCTGCAGAGCTCCAGGTCTTTAAACTTCAGGATATTCATCAGAACTGAGCCGCTGTAGGTGCTGCTGATATCTCCGGCGATGAAGTTGGCCAGGATGGCGGCCTGCTCCTCTGCGGCGGAGGTGATGCCAAAGAGCTGGTTTTCAAACTCCGCGATCTCGCCGATGGCAAAAATGTTGGGATAGTTGGTCTGGAGATGCTTGTTAACTTTCACGCCTCGACTGCAGATGATGCCGTTTTCCCGCGCGATCTTGATGTTGGGCTGGGTGCCAATGGCATAGACGATGGCATTGGCCTGGATGTTTTTGCCGCTTTTCAGCGTGATACTGAGGTTTTTGGACACCGGGTCGTCAAAGACCGTACTCACCTCATTGTCAAAGTAGATGTGGATACCGCGCTCCTGTACGTCCAGTGCGAGCAGGCGGCTGGAGATCGGATCGAGCTGACGCTCCATGAGGCGGGAGGCCCGCTGGATGATGGTCACTTTCACGTTGGTATGCTGGAGTGCCGCCGCAAGCTCCAAGCCGAGCAAACCCCCACCGACGATGGCCACATGCTGCACCTCGGCGGGTAGCTGGGTGTCTTCCAGATAGGCCTTGAACTTGTCCGCATCGCCCCGGCTGCGCATGGTAAAGCGGCCAGGGAGGTCGAGCTGGGCATCTTTTGGGACAAACGCCCGGCTGCCGGTCGCCAGAATCAGCTTGTCATAGGAGTGGGCCCTTCCATCGCTGTCCCAGACTTGTTGGGCTTCGGGGTCGATCTTTTCAATCGAAAGATTGGTGTGTAGCGCGATCTTCAGCTTGGCGAGCTCGGCTTCCTTGATCTTGAGCAGCTGCTCCCAAGTCAGCTCTTCGGTCACGTACTCGGGCAGCAAGACCCGGTTGTAAAAGGGGTGTGGCTCCTTGGAGAAGACGTGGATCTCGTCCGCGGAATTGTGCTCGCGGTAGTTTTGGATAAAGCGGAAAGAAGCCGCGCCAGCGCCCACCACGATGATTTTTTCCTTCGGCTTTTGGTACTTGGTCACCGAGACGGTCGTGTATTTGAAGTCCGGTTCTTTGGACTGCGGGTCGACTCGGGTGAAGGTCAGGTTGTTTGCCCGGTTCAGGTCGTTTTCGAGCTGTTTTCCCCAGTGCATGGGGAGAAAAACGACCCCATTTCGCACGGAGTTGGAGATCTTGGCGCGCACGCGGACGATTCCGTTTTTGCTTTTCACCTCGACCACATCCCCATCCTTGACCTTGTAGATATACCCGTCCAGCCGGCTGATCTCCAGCACGGGCTGGGCGTAGTGGGTGCGGAGGCGGGCGACCTTGCCGGTCTTGGTCATGGTGTGCCACTGGTCGCGGATACGGCCGGTGGTGAGGACAAAGGGGAATTCTGCGCTGATCTTTTCCGAGGTGTTTTCGATCTGCGCGGGGATATTGAAGATCGCTTTTTGGCTGGGGGTGTAGAATTTTTTGTCTGCGAAAAGCCTTGCAGTGCCCGGGTGACGATACTCAGGCACGGGCCACTGGATGCTGCCCTCGTTTTTCAGGCGGTCATAGTTGAGAAAGGAAATGTCGATGTTGGTTCCCTTGGTCATCGCGCAATACTCCTCGTAGATCTCCTCCGCGTTGGCAAAGTTGAAGCCCCGGAATCCCATCCGTTTTGCAAAATCACAGAGGATTTCCACGTCCGGACGGGCTTCGCCGGGAGGGTTGATGCCCTTGTTGAGGTAGGAGATGCGCCGCTCGGAGTTGGTCATGGTGCCTTCCTTCTCCAGCCAACCGGCGGCTGGCAGCACCAAGTCGGCATAGGCGACGGTGTCCGAGCGATGGGATATGTCCTGCACCACCACAAACTTGGCGTTGGCAAAGGCCTTTTCGATCTGGCCGAGGTTGGGCAGGCTGACCATGGGATTGGTGCAGATGACCCACACGGCCTTCATCTCGCCGCTCGCCAGCGCGTCAAACATCTCCGTGGCGGTGTAGCCCGGAGTGGGGGAGATCTGGTCTACGCCCCAGAAGTCCGCCACGTCCTGTCGGTGCTGTGGATTTTGGAGGTCTTTGTGTACGGCCAGGAGATTGGCCATGCCGCCCACTTCCCGTCCGCCCATGGCATTGGGCTGGCCGGTGAGGGAGAAGGGGCCGTTGCCGGGCTTGCCGACTTTTCCGGTCACCAGGGACAGGTTCAGCAGCGCAAAGTTCTTGTCCGTACCGATGGAGCTTTGGTTGAGTCCCATGGCCCACATGCTGATGAAGCCTTTCGCCTTGCCGATCAGTTCGCTGACTTCCTTGATTTCGTCCACCGTGATCCCGCAGAGCGCAGCGGCGTCCTTGAGGGAGGTTTCCATGACCTGCTTGCGGTAGGCCTGGTAGTTTTCGGTGTGGTTTTTCACAAAGCTCTCATCAGCATAGCCCGTCTCGATGAGCCTACGCCCGATGGCGTTGTAGAGGATGATGTCGGTGCCGGGAATGAGCTGTAGGTGGATGTCGGCGAAGGAGGCCGAGTCGGTCTTCCGCGGATCGACCACAATGACCTTTGTGTTGGGGTTCTTTTCCTTGTGCTTTTCTAGCCTGCGGAAAAGGATGGGGTGGTTCCAGGCCGGATTGGCCCCGGCGATCAGGAAGGTGTCCGCCAGCTCGATATCCGCGTAGGAGATGGGCACGGAGTCTTCGCCGAAAGTCTTTTTGTAGGCCACCACGGCCGAACTCATGCAGAGCCGGGAGTTGGTGTCGATGTTGTTGGTGCCGAGAAAGCCCTTGGCGAGCTTGTTGGCGATGTAATACTCCTCGGTCAGGCACTGGCCCGAAATGTAGAAACCGACGCTGTTTGGGCCATGCTTGCGGATGAGTGACTTGAATACCGCTGCCGCCCGATCCAGCGCCTCGTCCCAAGTGACCCGCTGGCGGGGATGCGTCCGGCTCCAGCGCATCTCAGGATAGAGGATGCGGTCTGAGGTATCGTTGACCACGTAGTGGAGGTTCATCCCTTTGGAACAGAGCATGCCAGCGTTGACCGGATGCTCCGGGTCCCCCTGCACGCTGACCTTCGCCTGTGGATTGACCTCGGCGAGGATGCCGCAGCCGACGCCGCAATAGGAACAGGTGGTTTTTAGTTTCTTCTTAGAGTTCACGGGTAACAGTTTGGCCGGAAGAAGTATAAAGTAAAAGGCACTTTCCCCGAGGAAACTCGCCGAAGAAAGTGCTTTTCAGAAAGTCACTCATGCAATTTAGTCCTCCAATCGGATTAATTCAGGAGATAGCTGCTCCATTTCTTTCTTGGCGATTTTTTCGTCCTCGAGACTGAAGCGGATGATGAGTGTGGCGATGCCAGTCAGGACAATTAGCAGTCCGATCTGTAGGTAGCCACTGGAGACGGCGCCTGCTTCTGCTGCGGTTTGCGCGGCTTTGAGTGCCTCAGCGCTGAGGGATTCGCCTCCCTGGAGCACGCCGGCTCCCGCTTCTGCGGATTTGTATTTGAGGAAAAGTGCGGTCATGAAAGCCCCGAAGTTACCCCCGGCACCCACGATGCCCGAGATGGAGCCGATGGCCTTTTTGTTGATAAATGGAACGACGGAGAAGGTCGCACCCTCGGCCATCTGTACCGTAAGGCTGAATCCTATCAGCAGGGCAATTCCTATGAACAGGGTGGTGGCGGTGGAGAAGAGCCCCAACATCAGTCCCTCGGCTACGATGATGGCTGCCAGGAACCAAACGCGTCCCTTGAGACCGCTAGCCTTGCCAAATCTGTCTCCAAACCAGCCTCCAAGCGTTCTTGCGAAGATGTTCATCAAGGCAAAGGACAAGACCAGGTTTCCGGCGGTGATCCTGCTCAGCCCAAAGGTGTTTTGCAGGTAGTCGTCCATGGTGCCGTACACGGTGAGCTCTATCCCGAAGCAAGCGGCGTACACGATGAAGAGAACCCAAACGCGGTAGTCTTTGGCTGCCTCGAGGAAGCCTACGCTGTCCTTTTTGCCTTTCGGGATTTTTTCGCCCCGGGCTACCAGATCGGCATAGTTGCCGGCGGGAGTGTCTTGGGTGAAAAAGTAATACAGTACGCCAACCAGAAAGCAGATCACCCCGATGATCACCATAGAATACCTCCAAGCTTCCGTCTCAGCGATGCCAAAGGCGATCACCAAAGCGGCCAAAAGCGGCATTCCGAGGCGGTTTGCTCCTCCGCCCAGGTTGCCCCAGCCAGCAGAGGTGGCGTTGGCCGTGCCGACTACGTTCGGTGCAAACATCAGGGAAGTGTGTACCTGCGTGATGACAAAGGAAGCGCCGATGAATCCGGTCAACAGACGGCAGATGTAAAACTGCATGGGGGTCGTTACCAAGCCGCTCAAAATGACGGGGATAGATCCCAGTATCAGCAGCCAGGTGTAGCAGATCCGAGGGCCGTATTTGTCGCAGAGCTTCCCGATGAGCAAGCGGGAGAAAATAGTCCCTGCCACGGCAAAGACCACCGAGTTCCATTTCTGCTCCGCAGTCAGGCCCAGATCCCTCACCACGTCAGGCATGAAGGGGATGATGCCAAACCACGCAAAAAAGCAGATGAAAAACGCGAAAGACGTGATCCAGAAAGTCCGGATCGGCACGCTCTTGATATCCCGGAGGTTCAGTCGCGTGGCTTTGAGTTGAGCTTGATTTTTCATGTGATTACTGGTTTTTGTTGATGGCCACATGGAATCCCGCACGGTGGTCAGCTATCCCAGTGAGGGATGTTTGATCCTGCTTGATTTCACATTACTTACTTTTGTATGATATAAAAATAAGTAATAATACTTACTGTGTGCAAACGATACGTAAATTATTTACGTAAAAAAAAATAAAAAACCCATCTCAATCGACTGAGATGGGTTTGTTTTAAAACTTGTTGTACGTAGTTTTTATTTAGATGAGGTTCAGCTCCTTTGATTTTTGGGTGAGCTCGATGAGGTTTTTGACGTTCAGCTTTTTCATGAGGTTGAATCGGTGAACTTCGGCGGTACGTCGGCTGATCTTAAGGGATTCGGCCACGTCGTTGTTGCCTTTGCCGTCCAGGATGAGCTCGAGGATCTGTTTTTCACGGTTGGTGAGCTGGGAGATTTCTTCCGATTCGGCGAGGGGCTTGCTAGTCTTGGCCTTTCCCTTTACAAAATTGTCGATGATGATCTGGGAGATGTCTCCCGAAAAATACTTGCCGCCCGCTGCGATGGAGTTGAGTGCCTTGAGAAATTCGGCCTTGCTGCTTCCCTTGAGCAGGTAGCCGTCGGCACCGGCCTCGATGGACTCCACTACGTACTCCTCGGAGTCGTGCATGGACAGGACGAGTTTTTTGACCTTCGGAAAATCCCGGCTCAGCTGCTTCACCACTTCCAGTCCGGTCATCCGCGGCATGCGGATGTCCACGATCAGCAGGTCTGGCTGCTCCCCGGCGATGACCTCCAGGGCCTCCTTGCCGTCCGCGGCCTCGGCGACGACCTTGAATTCGCTTTCGTTTTCCAAAAGGGACTTGATGCCGTCACGGACGAGCTCATGGTCATCCGCCAGTACGATTCGGGTAGGGTTCATCGGATCTAAAGTTATTACTTAGTAAAGTAAACGATTTTTACGTAATCCTGCGAGCGGAAATTAGTTCAGTGGTACATTCAGCGTGACCTTGGTGCCTTTTTCCGGGGCGGAATTGATGAAAAGGCGGCCGCTGATGTACTTGATGCGCTCCTGCATGAAGGTCAGCCCCATGCCTCCGTCCTTGTCCGGCTTGGGCTTGAGCGTTTTTTTGTCAAAACCCTTCCCATTGTCGTCCACGGTGATGCTGAGGATCTTTTCGCTATGTGAGATCGTGACCAGGATCAGCGAGGAGTCGGCGTACTTGATGGCGTTGTTGATGGCTTCCTGGGTGATACGGTAGAGGTTGATCTCCACGAGGGAGTCCAGGCGGCGGCTGAAGTCGGACTTGTTCATCAGGATGATGTCCTTGCCGGTGAGCTTGGCCAGCTCCTGGGTGAGTTCGGTGAGGGCGGGGACGAGGCCGTAGTCTTTCAGCTCGGGAGGGGTGAGGTTGAAGGTGGCCGTGCGCACGCCTTTGATGATGTTTGAGGTGAGCTCCTTGAGTTTGTCCAGCTTGGTTTGGGCCTTTTCGCCCTCAGTGAGGTCCACGCTTTCCAGAAGGTATTTCAGTCCAGTTAGCATCTGGCCTATGCCGTCGTGGATGTCCTTGGCGATTCGGTTTTGCTCGTTTTCCTGGTTTTCGATGATCTGGCGGCTGATGACGTGCTGCTGCTCCATCTTTTCCTCAAAGCTCTCCTTGGTAAGCTGCGCCACTTCCAGCTGGGCTTCCTTGCGCTTGGAGATGTCCATGCAGATGATGATGAGCTCGGACTTTTCTCCCGAGTGAAAGGGGATCATCGAAAGGTCCAGCCACAGATCCTGTCCTCCGGGAGCGGTAGCCTTGACTTCTCCCTGCCAGCCGGCCTTTTTGTGCTCCGCCACGATGCGGTCGATGGTCTGGCGCTCGTTTTCCAGGGGGCTCAGGACTTCGGAAAACTTCGCGTTTTGGTTAAACTTCTGGAATTTGAGCAGCTTGGCAAAGCGGTCGCCGATGTGTGTGATGTGTCCGTCCGGCGTGATCCGCGCAAAGAGCAGGATTTGGTCCATCGCTTGGCTCAGGGCTCGGAGCTCGCGCACGGACTTTTCCTTGGCCTGACTGAGGATGTCTGCATCCTGGGCCATTTTGATGGCTTTTTTCTCCGACTCCATCAGGGCGCGGATGCTGGCCTTCATGGCTCTGGCCGAGGGCCAAAAGATAATCAGAAATTCAGCCAGCAGGACCAGCAGGGTGAAAAGCGTGATGATGAGCTCCAGCTGCTCGAGCTTGTTTACTTTTTCCTTGGCCTCAAAGTCGTATTGGTTGACGATGGCTTCCATCTTGGGGAGAAACTCCCGTCCGCTTGCCAGGATCTCGGTGCGCAGCCGGTCAATTTGGGCCGAGTCTGGCTCCGCGGTGTCGGAAAGCCGCACCAGCGTGTCGGTGTTGGCGACGATAGATTCGAAGTGAGGCTGTATCGCCGCAAACATTTCCTTGACGGCTGGGCTGTTTTTGGGGCTGATACCCAGCTTGGGATCGCCGTGCTGCAAGCCCCGATGCGCCTCTTCCCAGGTGGTCTTGGTGGCGAGAAGGGTGTCGCTCAGGGATCGTCGACCGGTCTCTGTGGCTTCCGTAGTCAGGAGCAGTACTTCTTTGCTGAGCTTTTGGCTGAGCATACGCTGCCGACCGGCGACGTTGACCAGACGGCTGTCGTCTTCCTGGTCGGCTAGGTACTGACGGATCAGGATCTGGCTGGTGATCAGGGAGAAGGCGATGGCGCCGAGAGCGATGATGTAGAGGCGCCGGAGGCGATTGAAGGTGACCTGGTCGAGGGTATTGGTATGCTCAGTCATTACTTTCGAAAAGTGCTTCCTGGATGATGGCGAGGCTTTGGGAGGAGAAATTGAGTTTTAGCGCTTCTTTGTGGGCCTGTTCGGACATTTTGGCCCAGGTCTTTCGGAGGATGTCCTTGATTTTTTCAAACTCATGCTTGGCCACGAAGTCCTCCAAGTAGTGTTCCAAAAAGACCAGGCAGACCACGTCTTCCAGCGTCTGGGTTTCCGCGTCGGTCTTGAGCTGTTTTTTTCGGATCAAAAACTTCACCCGGGAGATGAACGCCTCGCCGTATCCGGCTTTCTCGAGGATTTCCCCCGTCAGGTCGGCGTGCATTTTTTTGAGCTCTTCCCTCCAGGTCAGGTAGCCCACGCGGTCCATGGGGTACTCGGAGCGTTGGATTTTCCATCGGGCAATATGCTGGGCGCGGGCGGCTACTTTCAGCTCCTCGGAGGCATCCGGGGCGAAGTCCGCCAGCTTTTTGCTCATGCGGTGAGAGTAGAGCAGCTCCTTGGGAAAATCCTTGCCTTTCCAGGCTTCTTTGGTAGGGTCGTCGGTGTTGATTTGGTCTATGAGCTGGATGGCGTGGTCGTAGGGGGACATAAAGTATCGTTAATCGGCAAAACCAATATAGACATTTCCGTCCTCAACTTTGACCGGATAGGTGGCGATGCTGTAATCTTCCCCGTTCAGGTTGGAGCCGTCCTCCAGCGAGAAAGTCTTTTTGTGCATGGGGCAGGCCAGCTTGGGAATGCCGCCCGCGTCGCCGGTCAATCCGCGTGCCAGTACCATTTCCATCTTGTGCGGACAGAGGTTTTGGCAGGCGTACCACTTTTGAGTGCGTGTGAAGTGGTAGACGGCAATCTGTCGGGCCTTGTGCTTGATGCAGGCTCCGGCGTTTTCGGGGAAGTCAGTGACGGCTCCCACTCTGATCCAGGAGACCACATCGGCATGCTGGACGGTTTGGTATAGGTTTACGATTTCTTCCATGATTTCTCAAAAGGCTTTTACCAAGGTTTGGGCATTTTTTGTTCACGCAGGGGTACAAAGACCAGCTGGTCGTCGGCTTCGTCGGTATTGACAAAGGGCTTGAAGCGCTTCATGGTCTCGGGGTCTTCGATGGCTTCTTTCCATTCGCAGGCATAGCGCTCCACGAGTCCGTCCATCTCCCGCTCAAACTCCTCGGCCATGCCCAGGCAGTCGTCCACGACCACTTTTCGCAGGTAGTCTATGCCACCCTCCAGCTTGTCCAGCCAGGGGGCAGTTCTCACCAGAGGTCCCGCGGTGCGGATGTAGTAGATGAGGAAGCGGTCGAGGTACTTGATGCAGGTCTCGTCGTCGAGCTGGGATGCCAGCAAAATGGCGTGCTTGGGGTTTGCGCCGCCATTGCCGCAGACGTAGAGGTTCCAGCCTCCTTCCACGGCGATCACGCCAAAGTCTTTGCCCCGCGCCTCCGCACACTCGCGGATGCAGCCGGATACGCCGCCCTTCAGCTTGTGCGGGGAGCGGAGGCCCTTGTAGCGCTCCTCGATGCGGATGGCAAAGCTCACGCTGTCGTGCATGCCAAAGCGGCACCAGGTGGAGCCTACGCAGCTTTTGACGGTGCGCAGGGACTTGCCGTAGGCGTGGCCGCTCTCAAATCCGGCGTCTATGAGGTCTTTCCAGATCAGGGGCAGCTCGTTGAGCTGGGCGCCGAAGAGGTCGATGCGCTGCCCGCCGGTGATCTTGGTGTAGAGGTCGTACTTTTTGGCGACCTGGCCGAGCACGACGAGTTTCTCGGGAGTGATCTCGCCTCCGGGTACGCGCGGTACGACGGAGTAGGTGCCGTTTCGCTGGATGTTGGCCAGGAAGCGGTCGTTGGAGTCTTGGATGGCTACCTGCTTGTTGGCAGTCTCCATGAAGATGCTGGCGAAAATGGAGGCCATCACCGGCTTGCAGACCTCACAGCCGTGCCCTTTGCCAAAGCGATCCAGCGCGTCGTCATAGCCCAGGACGTTGTGGAGTTTCACGAGGTCAAAGAGTTCTTGGCGGGTATAGTCGAAGTGTTCGCAGATGGTTTCTTTGACTTCTTTTCCCAGGGACTTGAGGGTTTCCTTCACCAAGTCCGCCACCATCGGCTTGCAGCCCCCACAGCAGGTGGAGGCTTTGGTTTCCTTGATCACCCCTTTGAGGTCTTGGCAGCCGCCGCTGGTAATGGCTCCGCAAATCTCGCCTTTACTGACGGATTCGCAGGAGCAGATCTGCGCGCTGTCAGGCAGGTCGAGCACGGAGCCAAGAAGGTTTTTGGATTCGCCTCCCCGGGCGCCTAGGATCAGGTCTTCGGCGTTTTCGGGGAGTTTCATTTCGTTGATGTAGAGCTGAAAAAGGGTGTTGTAATCCGAGGAGTCTCCGACCAAGACACCGCCGAGGAGCTTTGAGCCGTCTTTGCTGACGTTGATGCGTTTGTAGATGCCGCGCTGCTTGTTTTCGTAGCGGATGGCCAAGGCTTCTTCGCCCTCGATGAAGGGATCGCCAAAGGAAGCGACCTCGGTGCCGACCAGCTTCAGCTGGGTGGACATGTCGATGGTCGGGCTCATGAGTTTGTCCCCGCCCATGATCTGGTCGAGGGCGACTCCGGCCATTTCATAGCCTGGGGCTACGAGGCCGTAAATATTGTTGTTGTAGAGGGCTACCTCGCCGATAGCGTAGACATCGGGTACGGAGGTTTCCATTTTGTTGTTGACTACGATGCCGCCGCGCTCGCCGACTGCGATACCGGAGTTTTTGGCGACCTCGTCGCGGGGTCTGATGCCTGCGGAGATGATGATCATGTCCACGGGCAGCGTGGTGCCGTCGGCAAAGTCGATGCGCTCAATGTGGCCGTTGCCGATGATTTCCTTGGAATTTTTGCCCAGATGGACGCTCATGCCGAGGCTTTCGATCTTGGCCTGGAGCAGATCGGAAGCGGGCTGGTCCAGCTGTCGGGGCATCAGCTTTCCGGCAAATTCGATCACGTGCGTGGTCATGCCGAGCTCCTTGCTGGCGTTGGCGGCTTCCAAGCCTAGGAGTCCACCTCCCAATACGGCCGACTGGAATTTGCCCTGGGCCTTGAGCTTCTCCGCGTAGCTCTGGATGGCCTCCAGGTCTTCGATGGTGCGGTAGATGAAGATCCCCTCTTTTTCGGAGCCTTTGATGGAGGGGATAAAAGGGGAGGAGCCGGTGGCCAAGACCAGGTAGTCGTAGTCAAAGCTTTCGTCTTTGTGGGTGGTAACTTTCTTGTTTTCCGTGTCGATCCAAGAGACGAGCTCGGAGGTACGTAGCGTGATTCCGTTGTCCTGGTACCAGTTTCTCGACGCCATGAGGAGCTCGTCCGGAGACTCCAGCGTGAAGTACTCGCTGAGGTGAACCCGGTCATAGGCGGGCCTGATTTCCTCTCCGAATACCAGGATGTCAAACTGACTGCGATGGGAATGGGCGGCTAGTTTTTCGCAAAATTTGTAGCCTACCATTCCGTTTCCGACCACTATAATCCTTTTCATATCTACGTATTTTGAATTAAAAGTAAGTAAATATACGTATTTAAAAAATCCATTTCCAAAATAAACGGGAGATTTCTACGTAAATAATTGGAAAAATGGTTCTAGAACTAGACTGGGCATGTACGTAGATCTAGGTGTACGTATCCCGATAGGTGGAAAAGCGAAGGCGATCCAGCCATTTTCGGCTGTCGAAGAGTTTTTGGTTTTTCGGGGTTTCGAGTCAATTCCTATCTTTGGACATGAAAATTTTTTCCCTGGTTCTCGGAATTTTCGTGCTGCTGATGGCCGTGGTGCCTTGCTGTAGCGCTGAGGATACTTGCGCCGAGAGCGAGTGTACTGGGGAAGAGCTGCACGGAGCCGACGAAGACTTTGGGCACGAGCGGCCTTGTTCTCCGTTTTTTTCCTGCGGGACCTGTTTGGGTTTTGTGGAGGCAGGTGGGGCTGTCCTTCCTTTGGGATTTCCGCAGGAGGCATTTTCCCAAGAATACGGGGTCTTTAAAATGGCATTTTCCCAAGCCTATTTTGGAGTGCTGCTGAGACCTCCGGCAGGTCCGTTTGGCCGCCGCTAATCCCGTCGAGGGATTTTATTCTTTTTTACACCTTAGAAATAAACCATGATCAAATATTTATTGGCCTGTATGGCCATGTTTTGGGCAGGCCCTGCGCTGTCCCAAAGTACCTATCGCGCGCAAGTCATTGACCACGAAACCGACAAGCCCATGCCCGGAGCGAGCCTGCTGCTCAAAGAACTGGGCAAAGGTGCCGTGTCGGATGCTGATGGACGAGTCCTACTGGAGGAAATCCCCGCCGGTACCTACTCGCTGGAGTTGCGGTTTTTGGGGTATGAAACGTTTCGCTTCGTCCTTACTTTCCCTCTGGAATCGGAAGAGGAGCAGGTGCTCTATCTCCATCACCACGAGGATGAACTGGAGGAACTGGTCGTACAGTCGGTGCGCAGTTCTCGGCTGATAGAGGACGTGCCTACCCGGGTGGAGATCATTGCCGGGGAGGAGCTTGCCGAAAAAGGCAACATGAAGCCCGGAGACATCCGCATGCTGCTCAATGAAAGCACCGGCATCCAGACCCAGCAAACCTCCGCCACGAGCTATAACTCAAGCATCCGCATCCAGGGCCTGGACGGCAAATACACCCAGCTGATCCGAGACGGCTTGCCGCTATATTCAGGCTACTCTGGAGGGCTGAGCCTAATGCAGATCGCTCCTCTGGACCTGAAGCAGGTGGAGGTCATCAAAGGCTCCTCCTCGACTCTCTATGGGGGAGGGGCGATTGCCGGCCTGGTCAACTTGGTGTCCAAAACACCCGGGGAAGAGGCCGAGTTGGGGGTTTTGCTGAATGGGACCTCGGCCTTGGGTTTGGATGCCAGCACATTTTACTCTGAGGATTTCGGGAAGTTGGGCACAAGTGTCTTTGCCTCCTACAACAAAGGGACGGCCTATGATCCCGCGGACATCGGCCTGACGGCGATACCAAAGTTTGACCGGCTGACTTTGAACCCGAAGGTTTTTTGGGAAATCGGGGATGGCTCGGAGCTGATGGTGGGCATCAATCTGATGCAGGAGGAGCGTCTTGGCGGGAACGTCGACTTTGTCCAAGGGGAGGCGGTGAGCGATCCGTACTACGAGGACAATGCTACCCGGAGGATATCCAGCCAGCTTCAATTCTCTCGGCAACTGGCTTCCGAAGCTGCGTTGACCGTGAAAAACAGTGTCAGTTTCTATGACAGAAGCATGGAGATTCCCGACTATTTGTTTTCCGGAAAGCAATGGTCTTCGTTTTCCGAAGTGAACATCTCCAAAACCGACGCAAAGGCAGAATGGATTGGGGGTCTGAATCTTTGGACGGATCAATTTGTCCAAAAGGAAGGCAACGCCGAGGCCCCGCTGGACTATCGCCTGAATACCTTTGGGGGATTCGTCCAAAATATCTGGAATGCCGCCGAGCAGTGGACACTGGAGTCTGGGTTTCGTCTGGACTACCAGAAGGACTATGGCTTCTTCGCCTTGCCAAGAGTGTCGGCCATGTTTGAGCCCAGTGAGCTCCTGACTTTTCGCCTCGGAGGAGGGCTGGGATATAAGTCTCCCACCGTCTTTTCGGAAGAGGCCGAGCGCCTGCAATTTCGCAATATCCTGCCGATTGACCCGAGTCAGGTCCACGCCGAGCGCTCTGCAGGGGCAAACCTCGACGTCAACTATCGGCTTGCGCTGGGAAACGAGCTGACGCTGAACGTGAACACGTTGCTTTTCTGGACCCAAATCCAAGATCCACTGGTGTTGACCAGGGTGGGAGAGTTCTATGAATTTCAGCAACCTGAGGGACAATTGAGGACGCAGGGCATGGAGGTGAACATGAAGTGGGCCTATCGGGACTTCAAGTTGTTTGTTGGCTATACGCTGGCGGACGTGGCCCAACAGTACGGCGGGCAAAGCCAAGCATACGCTCTGGTGGCAAAACATCGGCTAAACAATGTGCTGATGTACGAGAAACACGAAAATTTCAGGATAGGGCTGGAAGCCTACTACTACAGCCCCCAGCTGCTTGGTGATGGCGAGACCGGAAAGTCCTACTGGATTACAGGCCTGATGACCGAGAAAAGCTTTGGGGAGCGGCTTTCCGTGTTTTTGAACTTTGAGAATTTTCTGGACACCCGGCAGACTGCGTTTGACACGATTTTCACCGGCTCGATCAGCGATCCCCAGTTTCGTGACATCTACGCTCCCGTGGATGGCTTTGTGATCAACGGAGGCTTTAAGCTCAGGATATTGTAGGTTTCCCGGCAAGTCTCTGCTTTGTTTTCCAAAAAACCTGTCTTTTTAAGGACAGGTTTTTTTAGGCCGCTATTGGTACGAATGGGGGGCGTTTTGCGGGAAATTAGGGGCGGATGCCCTTATTAAAATTGGGCAAAACCTGGCAGCTGGATTGGGAAATGACCGGGTTCTTGTTGAAAATGAGAAAAATACCCAGTACTGGGTATGTTTTTGGACCTATTACTTTTTACCTTCGTGGGGTACTAAATTTTTTGTGTGATGAGAACAAAAACGATTGTTAAAGGCAACACCTCTATCCCCAGCATCAAACTTTTGCCATTAAAAGGGGGAGTAAAACCGACACTAGCTTATGGAAATGCCGGCTTCGGAGTCAGGGAGATCAGCGCTTGCGCGAAGCTTCCGACACAGAGGATTAAGGTGAAGTCTAATTTTGAAAAGAAAAAGTTGTTGACAATGCAAAACCAGAAAAAGAGCCACCTTGAGGGCCACACCACGTCAGTAGAGCGAGAGGAGACTTCCAAATTCGTGATCGACTACATGCCGATCTTCTTTGAGGAAGAGCTGGAGATGATGGCCTTGGCTATGGCAACCGAGCAGAAGGAGAAGGCTGACTAGCGTTCCGCATCTGCTCGATTTTTTGTCTGGATGGGAACGTAAGCGCAGTGCGCCCCTTTCTTTTTATCCGGTCTAAGGGGGCTAGCCTTTCGGTGCGGCTGTTGGGGAAAAGTGAGCTTTTGGGAAACACAGGAGCGGGACTATTTGTAAAGGACCTCGCGATATGTCTCTTCCAGCTCGTTCACCATCCTTTTCATGCTAAAGCCGTCCAGCACTCTTTGGCGAGCGGCTGTACGCATTTTTTCCAATAGCTCCGCGTTATTGATGAGCTCGATGCAGTGCTCGGCGAGATCCTGCCATTTGTCGATTTCGGTGAGATAGCCTTGGTAGCCGTGTTGGATCACTTCACCGATTCCACCGGCACTGGTGGCGACCACGGCGACTTCGCAAGACATGGCTTCTAGCATGGCGATGGGCAATCCTTCAAATTCCGAAGTGCTCAGGTAAATGTCCATGATCGACAAATAGGGGACAACTTCCTTTTGCACGCCTACCCAGTGAAAATTTGCTTCCTTGCCCGAGGCTTGAATTTGCTGTAGTATTCTGCCTCTCCACTCTCCGTCACCAACGAGGAGAAAGTGTGTCTGCGGACAGCTCTCCAGAATATCCAAGGCCACCTGTACCCACAGCCAAAGTCTTTTCTGCGATCGAAAGACTGCGACTTTCCCGACCACAGGCGCTTCTTTGGGAATCCCAAGCTTGGATCGCAAGGTGCTGAAGGTATCCTGATGGGATGGGGAAAGCTCCGATGAGGCCGCTCTGTAGAACGTGTCTGTATTGACGCCGTTTTGGATGACTTTTACCTTCATGCGGCCTCCTCTTCGGTAAGGATCCCAGATCGTGTTGAGCCGCATTGACAGCGCAACTTCATTGGATACGGCTATGGCAATGTCCTGTTTTTTGAAGCTTAGCCGGTTGCCCCAGTAGGATACCAAGTTGTACCGTTCCCATGTGTTGTGTTCTGTGTAGACGATGGGTACCGGCAGCATCTTCCCGACGGCGCGGGCGAGAATTCCCGCCCAAGGAAGGTGTGCGTGAATGAGGTCGATTTGGTGCCGGACGATGAAATCCCGGACTTTTCCGATCTGGAAAAAGAGACCCAAGTTGCTTGAGGGGATGAGGCTTACTTTTATCCCCGCTTTTTCCAGTTCTTCGGCGATGTTGCTTTCCTGATGGTAAAAGTAAATGCAATGGAATTCGAAAAGGCTTTGATCATGGACCAAGACAGTTTCCGGAATCAGTTTTTCGGCTCCGCCGCGGCCCAAGCTTTTGATCAGGTGAAGTACTTTTATTTTGTCTTTTACTTTGCGCTGCATACGGTTGCTTTTCCCCATTGTTGGCCCCGGTCACCGGGTAGGCTAGCGACCCACCGCCATTGTTTCTGGATTAGCTCTTGAGCAGACCATTGCGGCGAGGTTTTCCATGTTTCTGCTGACCATCCCGTATTCCGCCTTTAGCTTTTGGAAGTGGGAGAGCAGATCCTCCAGCTCGGCCATCGCTGCCGCTGGATCAGTGCCGAAATTGTGGGGATGCCACCAAAGATGGTAGGTTTCGTCCAATCTAGCAGCCAGTGACATCTCTTTTTTTACCCTGCTGAGACGCACCGCATTGAATAGCATGTTGTTTTTCGATATGGGACGCAAAATTCGCGAAGCGGGAATCAACAAAGGTTCTAAAGGAAGGGCAATAAGCTCATTTGGCACGAATGAGGTCCTTTTGCCAATTGGGAAAAAGCAATCCGCCGAGCGAAACCATTTTTTGCTGAAGTCTTCGTGTTGGGTCTCCTGCCAAAACCAGTCCTTTGGGTTACTTCTTGCCTGGGTGTAGCCTTCTTCGAGGCATATGGGCAGGTACAGCTCATTGATATGATTCCTCGGGAAGACCAGCGATTTCAGGCGTACGCCAAATTTTTCGTTCGCGATACGTTGCGAGGCTTTCAGGTCATGGCGGAATTGTTCGGGGCTCTGGCCCCGCATGAGGGTGTAGTAGTGGGCAAAGGTATGGGAACCGAGCTCCTGGCCTGGGGTTTCCAAAATTCTCTTGATCAGCTCAGGAGCGAAATGGACTTTTGGATCCAGTCCCTTCTGTTTTGCAAACTCGTAAGCCGACAGTTTTACGTCGCGATAAGATGGCTTGTGGACGGGGGAGTAGTGGTGCCATTCCTCTTCATTTTCAGCGAAAAGCATCCCTACCGTGGCCCAGGTCGCTTCGATGCCGTGATTACCAAAGGCGTCAAGTATCCGTGGTACCAGCTCGCGGGTATTGGCGAAGTAATCGGGCGGGTAGGAATTGCCTACTTTGTCAAATACACCCCAAAGCAGCTCGAAGTCAAGGGAGATGGTGAAGACAGGCTGGGGCATGGAGGTCTTAAAAATTTGAAATTGGCAAAAATTCTATGGTTCGTCTATTTCTTTTCGGCCTGAAGGAAACCGGCCTATACTTCGACTTGCGCTTCTTGGTTTTTGGGCTTGCTCGACAAGTAGTTCGCCTAAAGATAGATCGATCTAGTAAAGATCCAATGGTGTGAGGCTGTACAGAAATGGATTGTGGGGGATTGTATCCGTCAAAACACTTCCAGATCCCCTAAGGTCCAGCCCCAATCTTGGTCGAGAATGGCCTCACCTGAACTTAGCTCGCGGATGGTCACCAAGGGGCCGAAGGGTAGCGTCACCAGCCCAGTCGGCAATGACTTTCCGATCTGGGGGGCGAGCCCGGAAGATGATGAAAATCTGGCTCCGGAACTCCTGATTTCCATGCCGAGAAGCCTCCCGAGGTCTTTGGATTGTTGCTCTCTCAGGTCGTGGGTGGTGAAAATATCACAAAGCCTGAATTCCCTTCCCAATTTTCCCGCTTTGATCCTATATACCAAGAGGTAGCTTTCACCGTCGCTCAAAAACTTGTAGTCAGCCAGTGGAATGTCTTGGTATCTCCACCTGATGTATCCGGGCACCAGTCGTGTCCGAATTTTGGGGCTGCATTTTTCTTGGTTTTCTAAATTTTGGATTAGAGTGGCGATGCTTTTCCAGTCGACGGAGTCTTTGGAGCCGGATCTGGCATTCAGGTGGGGACTGATTCTAAGGGGAAGCTTTCCCCACTCTTTCCAGCCCATTTTCAGATAGCCCGGAGCACTTTTGACGTTGGGGGTATTGAAAATCACGTGGACGCCTTCGCCGGAAACCTGCTCGACGAGCTTGGTCGTTAGCCTGCTAAATATCCCTTTTCCTTGGAAATCAGGATGGGTGGCGGTATCGACTGCCCGGCATGCCCGGATGGTTTTGCCTCGATGCTCAAACTCCCACCTCAAAAAAGCCCTTACACCGACCAGCTCCCCGGCATCCTCGGCGAGGAGTACGGGCGATTTTCCGAAGGGGTTGGCTTGGTGTTTCCATCTCCACAACGCTTCCGACTTGGGGGTGAGTTTTTCCCCAAGAGAAGCTCGCAGGAGGTCTATGATGGCAGGGAGGTCGCCTTGGTCTGCTGGGCGTATAGTCATCGGCCGGTTTGCTTTGGATGTCTGCCGCTGGTCATGCTCAGGTTTGGGCAAGGCAAAGAGAAGGGGGAGGGGCCCAGTTGAGGATACTCAATCACATTTGTATATATTTGATTCATTGAGTTCAAATCACCCTGAATGAAGCGTATTTTCTACCTATCCTGCCTGGTATTGCTTACGGTATCTTGTATCAGCAACAAGCGGATCACGTATTTACAAAATCTATCCGACAGTACAGCGATCGAATTGGATGAGTTTATTCCCTTTGCGGAGGTGGAGTACAAGTACGTGCTCCAACCCTTTGATATCGTGCAGATAGACTTTGCCAGCGCAGATCCGGAGCTGGTAGAGGGATTTACTTTTCTCAATGAGCCCCAAAATTTGGGGATGAGAGGAGGCGGAGGTGGCGGGGCTGGCAGTGACCCGCTGTATATGACGGGCTTTTCCATAGACCAAGACGGAATGGTGGAGATTCCCAAACTCGGAAAACTGAGGATAGCCGGCCTGACTGAGGAAGAAGCAAAGCAGCTCGTGCAAAGGGAAATCAATGAATACTTCAAGGAGGAGGTCTTTGTCCGACTCAGGATCGCCGGTATCCGCTACACCACGCTGGGTGAGTTCAACTCAGTGGGTGTACAGATCATTTACAAAAACCGGGCGACCATATTTGATGCGCTGGCGAATTCGGGGGAGACTTCCCTTCTTGCCAAGAAGAATAAGCTGTTCCTTATCCGTCAATACGACAACGGGACAAAAATCCACCAGATCAACCTAAACGACCGGGCTTTGTTGGGCAGCCCTTGGTATTTTATCCAGCCCAACGATATCCTCTACCTCGAACCTATGAGAATCCGGCAGATCGGTACGGCGGACAACCTGACGGCCTCACTTGCCCTGATCGCCGGACTATTGGCATCCGTACTATTAATAGTAAATTTGGTAAGCGGGGAATTGTAAACTATGGAGAAGTTAGATCTCAGTCAGCTGGACAATGAGGAAAAGGCACTGGAAATCCAGTATGTGATAGCCAAGTACATCCGCTACTGGCCTTGGTATGTGCTTTTCATCCTGATCTTTGTCACCGGGGTCTTTTTGTTTCATCGCTACACGGTGGACGAATTCGAAGTGACTGGGTCCTTGGTGATCAAAAACAGCAATACTCCCGAGTCGAGGATCATGGATAGGTCCAATATTTTCAACTCGGGGATCAACCTTGAAAATGACATTCTCCGCCTTCGCTCCAAAAACATGGCTCGGGAGGCCCTGGGAAAGCTTCATTTTGATGTGGAGTACTATGCAAAAACCAACATCAAAGATATAGAGCTATACGACCGCTCCCCGGTGAGGATTGCGGTGGATTGGGACCATCTTCAGGTGACGGATGTACCCGTGGAGCTGGAGATCCTCTCCGAATCCAATTTCAAACTCAACCAACCAGAGGGAGGCCTGATGGACTTCAATTCGGTACAGGCGGCGGGCGACGAGTCGATCTACGACAAGACCTATACCTTTGGGGAGGAAATTGAGACCTCCAGGTCTAAGTTTGTCGTTCATCTGGTCAATCCTTCCCGCTCTGGAGAATTGATAGTCTTCAGGCTGATCAATCCTACGGTGTTGGAAGAGCGGCTGGCAGGCTCCGTGCAGGTAGTTTTGGAAAACAACTACTCCTCAGTCTTGAGACTCAGTACCACCACGAAAGTCCCTGAAAAGGGCAGAGACTACATCAATGCCCTGATGCAGTCCTATATCGAATATGACCTAAACGAGAAAAACAAAATCCAGGAAAACACAATCGGCTTCATTGAGGAGCAGCTGGGCTTTTTGGAAGATTCACTCAAGGAAAAAGAGCGGGAGCTGCAGCGATTCAAAGTGGACAACAAGATGCTGGATGTCTCGGCCGAATTTTCCAATATTCTTGGCAAGATGAATACGCTGGACGAGCGGAGTGCCGAGCTCGATTTTCAGCTTCAGTACTTTGAGGAAATCCGTAGCTATATGGAGCGCAAAAGCAAGGACTACTCTGATGTGATCGCACCCTCGGTGATCGGGGTGCCGGATCCTCTGCTAAACGGGCTGATCCAAACCCTGGTGACGCTCTCCCAAGACCGGAGAAAGCTCTTGGCTACTGTCAACGAAAACCACCCGGAAGTAATCAAGATAGACGTTCAGATGACCAAGGTGCAAGATGCGCTATTTGAAAACGTGGTCAACCTGATCGAGAACACAAGAAAACAAAAGCAGGGTATCGTGAACGAGATCAGGATGTACGATGCGCAGTTTGCGACTTTGCCCGAGTCCGAGTCCCAGTACACGAGTATTTTCAGGGAGTTCAAACTGCGGGAATCCCTCTACACCTATCTTTTGGAGAAGCGGGCCGAAGCGGGGATTGCCCGGGCGGCCAACGTATCGGACAATGCTATTTTGGACTTGGCAAAGAAGGGTACTTTGGTATTTCCCAAGAAGACACAAAACTATGGCTTGGCTGTAGCGCTAGGTTTGCTTTTGCCCTTTGGCTTCATCGTCCTGAGGGATATGTTTGACGAAAGCATCAAGGACCAGCGGGACCTGAAAAAACACTTCATGATCCCCCAGCTCGGCGTCATAGGCTACAGTACCAAAGACACCAACAAGGTGGTGTTGGACCATCCCAAGTCTGCGGTTGCTGAGTCGTTTAGGTCTCTGAGGTCGGCAATCACCTATTTGGCTTCGGGCAAAAACACGAAGAAAATCTTGGTCACCTCCTCTGTTTCCGGTGAAGGGAAGACTTTTACCTCACTCAACCTGGCCTCCGCGATGGCGCTGGGCTCCAAGAAAACCGTGGTGGTGGGAGCGGACTTGCGTAGGCCCAAGCTAGCCAGCTATTTCGAACACTCCGAAAAAGTGGGCTTGTCCACCTACCTTATCGGGAAGGCGAGCGCCGAATCGATTGTCATGCCGACGCAGCAGGAAAATCTTTTTTTTGTGCCCTCAGGTGTGATTCCGCCGAATCCGGCAGAGCTCCTCCAGACCCCAAAGCTGCCGGAGTTTTTGGACTATTTGGAGCAGCGTTTTGATATCGTGATTTTCGATACTCCTCCCATGGGCCTGGTTTCCGAGACCATTGACCTCATGCGACTCTTTGACATCAATCTCTATGTGGTACGCCAAAACTACACCAACAAGGATCACCTCGTCATGATCAATGACTTGTTTAACAACAAACAGGTGAAGAATGTCTACGGGGTGTTCAATGGAATCATTAATTCCGGCTATCACTACGAAGGGTACAACTACGGCTATGGGAATACCTACCTGTATTCACAAAACAACAAATACATGTACAACTACTATGGGGAGGACCTGGATGCCAAGAAAAAGAAGATCAAAAAGACCCAGTCGTTTGATCCCGTCAAGGTTCTGAAAAGAGCATTTAGGCTTAGGAAATAAAATGAAATAGAAGCAGGCAATTGGGGCTCGGGAAATTTCCGGGCTTTTTTTTTTGAGGAGACTCGGGTTTTGCGCTGCTGTTGACCGGGCGTAATTGCCTACTTATCTGACGGGGATGGTTTTGCAACTGACGCAAGTAGGGAACACTTTTGTCAAAAAACCTAGAAAATAGCCTTTGGATGCCCTGTTTCATAGTTTTCTAACAAGTCTTAAGCAGGCTGATATGTGGCCAAAAAAAACTCCAACGAGGAAAGCGATAGCTTCCCGCGCTGGAGTTTTCTCGTTTAGTTAAAGCTCGGCCCGCTTGGAGGCAGGGCGCTGCTTAGTGCTTGATTATTTTTTTGACTACGAGGACATTGTTGTCTCCCAGGATTTTGAAGAGGTAGATGCCCGGCACATAGTCTTCCAAATCGACCTTGATCTTGCTCGTTCCCTTTTCCAGTTCGAATGTTTCAACCAGTCTTCCTGTCATGTCCACGACTTGGATGCTGATTGTTTGCACTTGGCGGAAATTGAAAAGACGGAGGTTGACAAACTTTTGGGCGGGATTCGGGCTCGCATGTACCATAGGCTGCTCTCCTAAGGTTCCTGCCGCGCTACCCTCGACCACCATGATAGTCGGTCTGGCTGATTCGGCAGTCAATCCGTCTAGGTCAAACACCTTCGTCTTTAGCGTGTAGGTGCCCACGGGAGGATTGACCCAGTTAAACTCATAGGGAGGTTCGGTAATCAATGCGAAGATCTGCTCATTGTAGAAGAATTCTACGTGCTGGATTCTGTTTTCCGGATCGCTAGGCTCAGTCCTGATCAGGATATTCTCCCCAGCTTGGAATACCTGTCCATCGGTAGGTTCGACTATCGTGATACTTGGCGCTTGGTTTGACCTCACTTCGATGGTTGGCCTGGATGATTCCGCGGTAAGGCCCTTGGCATCGAAGACCTTGGTCTTGAGCGTGTAGGTGCCCACGGGAGGATTGACCCAGTTGAACTCGTAAGGAGCCTCGGTGACGATGGCAAAGATCTGCTCGTTGTAGAAGAACTCGACGTGCTCGATCTGGCCTTCGGGATCGACAGGCTCGGTCTTGATCAGGACGTCGTCGCCAAGATTGAAGACCTGACCGTCCACGGGCTCGACGAGCGTGATGCTAGGCGGTAGGTTTTCCCTGACGGTGATCGTCGCCTCGGCGGACTCTCCGGTCTGTGCAGCATCGTCGGTCACCACGGCCTTGATCGCGTAGTTTCCTGCCGAAGGGCTTTCCCAATTGAACTCGTAAGGAGCCGCCGTGAGCGTGGCAAGCAGGCTGCCGTTGGCAAAGAACTCGACTGTTTGCACCCTTCCCTCCGGATCGCTTGGTGTGGCGCTGAGCAGTACATCATCACCCAGGTCGATGACTGCCCCGTCTGTCGGAGCGGTCAGGGTGACGGTAGGCGGCAGGTTTTCTACGATGGCGATAGTCGGTCTGGATGATTCCGCGGTAAGGCCCTTGGCATCGAAGACCTTGGTCTTGAGCGTGTAGGTGCCCACGGGAGGATTGACCCAGTTGAACTCGTAAGGAGCCTCGGTGACGATGGCGAAGATCTGCTCGTTGTAGAAGAACTCGACGTGTTCGATCTCACCTTCGGGATCCATAGGTTCGGTCTTGATCAGGACGTCGTCGCCAAGATTGAAGACCTGGCCGTCCACTGGCTCGACGAGCGTGATGCTAGGAGGCAGGTTTTCCCTGACGGTGATCGTCGCCTCGGCGGACTCTCCGGTTTGTGCGGCATCGTCGGTCACGACGGCCTTGACCGCGTAGTTTCCTGCCGATGGGCTTTCCCAATTGAACTCGTAAGGAGCCGCCGTGAGCGTGGCAACTAAACTGCCGTTGGCAAAGAACTCGACTTTTTGCACCCTTCCTTCCGGATCGCTTGGTGTGGCGCTGAGCAGTACATCATCGCCCAGGTCTAAGACTGCCCCGTCTGTCGGTGCGGTCAGGGTGACGGTAGGCGGCAGGTTTTCCCTGACGGTGATCATTGCTTCGGCGGACTCTCCGGTTTGTGCGGCATCGTCGGTCACCACGGCCTTGATCGCGTAGTTTCCTGCCGATGGGCTTTCCCAATTGAACTCGTAAGGAGCCGCCGTGAGCGTGGCAAGCAGGCTGCCGTTGGCAAAGAACTCGACTTTTTGCACCCTTCCCTCCGGATCGCTTGGTGTGGCGCTGAGCAAGACATCATTGCCCAGGTCTATGACTGCCCCGTCTGCCGGAGCGGTCAGGGTGACGGTAGGCGGCAGGTTTTCCCTGACGGCGATAGTCGGCCTGGCTGACTCAGCGGTAAGGCCCTTGGCGTCGAAGACTTTGGTCTTGAGCGTATAGGTTCCCACAGGAGGATTGACCCAGTTGAACTCGTATGGCGCCTCGGTGACGATGGCGAAGATCTGCTCGTTGTAGAAGAACTCGACGTGCTCGATCTGGCCTTCGGGATCTACAGGTTCAGTTTTGATCAGGACGTCGTCACCAAGGTTGAAGACCTGACCGTCCACTGGCTCGACGAGCGTGATGCTAGGCGGTAGGTTTTCCCTGACGGTGATCGTCGCCTCGGCGGACTCTCCGGTCTGTGCGGCATCGTCGGTCACCACGGCCTTGACCGCGTAGTTTCCTGCCGATGGGCTTTCCCAATTGAACTCGTAAGGAGCCGCCGTGAGCGTGGCGAGCAGGCTGCCGTTGGCAAAGAACTCGACTTTTTGCACCCTTCCTTCCGGATCGCTAGGCGTTGCGCTGAGCAGGACATCATCGCCCAGGTCGATGACTGCCCCGTCTGCCGGTGCGGTCAGGCTGACGGTAGGCGGCAGGTTTTCTACGACGGCGATAGTCGGCCTGGCTGACTCAGCGGTAAGGCCCTTGGCGTCGAAGACCTTGGTCTTGAGCGTATAGGTTCCCACGGGAGGATTGACCCAGTTGAACTCGTATGGCGCCTCGGTGACGATGGCGAAGATCTGCTCGTTGTAGAAGAACTCGACGTGCTCGATCTGGCCTTCGGGATCTACAGGTTCAGTTTTGATCAGGACGTCGTCACCAAGGTTGAAGACCTGACCGTCCACTGGCTCGACGAGCGTGATGCTAGGAGGAAGGTTTTCCCTGACGGTGACCGTCGCTGTTTCTGACTCGCCGCTGAATCCAGCTTGGTCAAATGCAATCGCCCTGATCGCGTGGGTTCCCGCAGGCGGCGTCGGCCAAATGAATTCGTATGGAGCTGCGTTGACCGTGGCGAGAAGGCCGTCGTTGGAGTAGAATTCAACCCTTTCGACCAGCCCTTCCGGATCGTTTGGAGTGGCGCTCAGCAGGACGTCATCGCCTAGGTCCACTAGGGCTCCGTCGGTAGGAGTGGTGAGTACTACGGTCGGGGCGAGGTTTTCGATGACCGAAATCACCGGTCTCGATGACTCGGCCGTCAGGCCATGTATGTCAAATACCTTGGTTTTCAATGTGTAGGTGCCGGCTGGCGGACTCACCCAGTTGTATTCCCATGGAGCCTCAGTGATCAGGGCGAAAATCTCTTCGTTGTAGAAGAATTCCACGTGTTGGATTTCATTCTCGGGATCGATCGGGTTGGTCTTGATCAGGACGTCCTCTCCCAGGGCGAATTCCTGCCCATCAAACGGCTCGACAATTGCGATTGAGGGGGCGTAATTTGAGATGCTTACTTCTATGGTTTCGGAAGTTCCAGTCTGACCACTTTGGTCGGTGACGACCGCATACAGCTGGTGAGTGCCAATTGGTATTGATGCCCATTCCCAGTCGTAGGGCGCTTCTTGCATCTGCGCCATCAGCGTACCATCTATGTAGAGCGAGACATTGTCTATTCCATTCTCTGGATCATACGGGTTGGTCTTGACCAAAATACTCTCCCCGTAGCTGTAGTCGTAGCCATCAGTAGGATGGCTGATGGAGATGGTGGGGGGAAGATTGACTTCGGACTGTGGGACCACGTGGAGGATGACGATGTCGGACTGGGTTTGGTTTCCTCCCGCATCATAGGCCACTGCATAGGTCAGATAGGTGCCTACGCCGAGTTGGACAGGCCAATCCAGTTCTATCGGATCGCTTTCTATCGTTCCTACCAATTCTCCGTTGGCATAGAACTCGACTCGTTCTACATCGTCTTCCGCATCATAGATGGAAATCAATACTTTGAGGATCGCTCCCGTGCCGACTACCGACTCGCGGATAGGCTCCTCGACCGTGACGATGGGAGGGAAGTTTACCAAGGCAGTGTCTATCACACTGATATTTACCAGGTCGGATTCTCCTGTTAGACCTTCCCTGTCGTAGATGATCGACTTTAGGGCATGTGATCCCGCAGCCGCATTCGGCCAATTTAGATCAAAAGGCGCGCTACTTGCTGTGCCGATGAGGTCCGATCCGCTGTAAAACTCGACTTTGTCGATGTCATTTTCCGGGTCTTTGGGGTCTGTCTGGATCAGGATACCTTGGCCATAAAGGAAATAGTCCCCTTCGCTTGGTTCACTGATTTGGATGCTGGGAGCTTGGTTTGGCGTTGGAGGTTCAGTGATGTTGACCTTGATCTGCGCAGAGACCCCACTGCTACCCAGGTTGTCGTAGACCACAGCCTGTAAGGTGTAGTAGTCGATATCGCTTGGTGACCAGATCAGTTCATAGGGAGCCTCGGTGAGCGTGCCGAGCAGGTTGTTTCCCTCAAAAATCTCCACCCTATCCACCGTTCCGTCGGGGTCGCTGGGCAAGGTGCTGACCAGAATGTCCACTCCCAGGTCGATGGACTGGTTGTCCGCGGGAGAAGTGATTTCAACCGTCGGAGGAAGGTTTGGGGGGCTTCCTACCAAAACCGAAATGGGGACCAGCTCCGACTCGGCCCGCTGTCCAAAGTTGTCGAGCGCTACTGCCTTTAGATCATAGTTTCCCGGAATAGGTGCCGGCCAGGTGTATTGGAAGGGGGGAGCATACACCCTGGCTATAATGGTGTCCCCCTGGAAGAAAAAAACCCGGTTGAGCAATCCCGTTGGGTCGTTGATCTCGGTGTTGATGAAGATATCTTCTCCGGCATAGAACGTCTCGTCGGGTTCGGGCTCGGATATGGCTATTCCAATGGGTGAAGGAGGGAGATCAGGCAGGTTGATGTTCGTCTTGACCAGCAGCACCGAGCCGTAGGGGGGGATAGTGGCTTTCTGGTTGAAAATCTCGTTTTTGGCATTTCTGTAGATTCCGGGTAGGGGGACTTCGATTTCTGTATCGGAGTAGTTGTACTCAAAGTGAATGTATTCGAGGATATTGAGCTCCTTGGTGGTGACCTTGGAAATAGCCATGTTATCAAATATGACGGATTCTGAAGGTTGGTTGATTTTGATGACCACGCTCTCGTTGGAAGCGGAGACGCCGGCTTGAAACAGGATTTGTATTTTTTGAGGCTCTAGCCTGGTGGCAAAGTACCGGAGAGTTCCCTCCTGGTTGTCGTCATAGGTTTTTTCCAAAAACAACTGGATTTCCTTGTTTTCCACCTCACTTTTCGAGTCAAACTCGATCAGGATTTCCTCTCCCGCCTCTACGGCACCGATCTGTATGTAGGTTAAAACGTGCTCTCCGGGATTGGGGGTGATGGATAGCGAACCACCCTCGATTCCGTCTGGGAGCCATTCCGAAACTCCTCCATAGGTGCCCGCCACGATGTCGATATTGGAATCGAATGAACTTGATTTGATGGGCGAACTGGTGACGATGTCGTAGCGCTGTAGGTTGAAGCGCGGCTTGTTGGAGTTCAGGTCGTAGGCAAACGCGTCTCGCCAGCTGGTGATGTTTCGGGTCTGTCCGGAGGGCGTGTCGCCGGCGTCCTTGGAGTGAAAGATAAATTCGCTGTTGTAAGGGTCGAGAAAGTAATTGTTGTCCAGCTGTCCAAATTCGGCGATATCGTAGTCATTGGTCGTCAGGGACATGACCAGTTCTTCATCAAACACCCGGGAAAGATGGTTGTTTTCTATGGTGATATCCCGGATGGGCGTGCCGATGTTGTCATGGGAAGCCAGAATGTTGATGGGAACTTTGTAGATGGTGTTTTCGGTGAGCTCCAGGTTGTTGTTGTTGTGGAGGAATATTCCGCTGCCGCTGATGTTGTGGATGGTGTTTTCGTACAGCTTGATCCCCGCTGCCATGTCGTCAGCATAGATGCCATGGGCCAGGAGTTCCTTTTCCTCATTTCCCTCCATGTTGCCGAGTCCATTCAGGATGATGTTGCCATGGATCTCCCTCCCTTGGTTGTTTTGGGTGGTTTGTCCATCCGCGTTGGTGTAGATTCCGCCGCCGTCTTGCTTGTACACGCAAAAGCGGTCGATCAGATTGTTTCTCACGATGGTATAGTCCCCGCCAAAGTGGATTCCATTGTATCCGGTATTGAGGATGCGGTTTTTCTCGATGATGGAATTGTCAGAATCGGAGCCGATATACAGGCCTATGCTCTGGAGGTCGCTGGATTTTCCCATTCCCTGGAAGGGCATGGAGTTTTCCACCAGGTTGTTTCGCAGCGTGATCCTGGGGCTACCGTAAAACACAAAAACGCCACTGTTTAGGCTGTTTTTGATGGTGTTGTCGCTGATGTTCAAGTCAGGCACCTCCTCCATATACACCCCGTTTTCACCGGCAGACTCAAGGGTACAGTTGGTGATGGTGAAGTTACCCGACTTTGTGACGTAGAAGATGCTTTTGTTGCTGCCTTTGAAGTGGAGGTTGGTGAAGGTGATGTTCTTCACATAGGCTTGGTTGGTCACCAGATAGTCCCGATTGGCGACCTTGACGGTGGTACCGGAAGCACGGGTCGGGCCAGCGTAGACGGTGACGGTCTTCAGGCCGGCATTGTAGGCCCATTCGCCAAACTGATCCAAAGCCTTGACATGGTTTTGGATAAAATAGCCATAGCCTACCTTGGCTGCATAGGGGGTGTTGATGGTCTCGTAGTTGATGGTGCTGCCGGAGACCGACGTGATGGGGTGGCGGTCGATGATCCAGTTGTTTTTGCGGATGACTATTTCCCCTCCGGTCCAGTCAGTTCCGTTGGCTTGGCCCACGAGCGAGTTGGGGCTGGCGATACTTACGATGTCCAAAAAGCGGTTTTCACTGCCCGCATTGGGGTAGCTTCCTATTTCACGAAGCTGGCCGTCCATCTCCAGAACCTGGATTTTCGCACTGTGTAGGTTGGGAAGGGAGGCTTCGTAGAGGCCTCCGCCCAAGGATCTCCAGGTCTGGATTTCCTCCAGGGAAGTGATGATCGCCGGGGCTCCAGTGCCATAAGAAGTGTATACGATGGGGTTTCCGGTGTCTCCTCCCTTGACGATGTTGATCGTCCCGTAAAAGACTTCGCCTGCGGCAAAAAGCACCCGGTCACCGGCCGTCAGGGCGCTGGCCACCGCATTGAGCTTGTCGATGGTTTTCCAGGGCGTGTCCGGGTTTTGTGCCTCGGTGATCGAGCGGTTGTCATCCCCTCTGCTGGTGGAGAAGTAGTAGTCGGTGCTGTAGCCAGCCAGGGGGTACAACAGGCAAAACGCCAAAAGCCCAAGAATGGGAAGTGCGCTGATGGGATTTTTGCAAAGCCTCAAATCGGATTTGCATCGGGTGTAGAGAGGTTCCATGGCCCTGTCGGTTGGTGAAAATAAAAGGTTTAAGAACTAAAAACTTATCCGGTTTGCCTTTGCGGAAGTCCGGTGTGTGGGAAGGTTGGTTCGTCCTCAGGTCATCTGCTCGGGCAGGCTTGCTTGCAGTAGGACGCTAGCGATAGCCATGCTTTTTTGTCTAAAAATCCTTCCTGTAACGCTCAAAATATACCGAAAAATGTATTTGGCATAAATTAATCGGGTTGCTATTTTGAGTTTCCTGATTAAAGTCAGCAAAAGTGCCCTATGTATTTGGGGATTTCTTGGCAGCGGCCGCGGAAGAGGTACGGCAGCTGTCCAAGAATGGGAAAAAGCGACCCGCATCGTGCTTCCAAGGGGAGGGCTAGGAGCTATAGGCAGATCTTTTTTCGATAGGCTATGTTTTGTCCTCTAGGGTAGCTCCGCAGTAGTCGGTGCCTTTAGCTTTTGGAGCTTGACGAGGTGGGATTTCTGGGTTTTGTAAAATTGACCAGGGGAAGTCCGACAGACAGTTCGCTCAAACTGGCCCGTAGCGTGTGCTGTTTTCCTTTGGCAAAAATGTGAATATAGCTCCCCTCTTCCCTGATCCATAGGATGTCCGCCACGTGGATTTTCCTAAGCCAGCCACTTTCCCGGACAAAGAGCTCCCTTGTCGTCTTTTTCGTTTTGGACGCGTCAGTTTGCGGATTGTCGCCTTTTTTCCTGAAGATTTCCCTAGCCAATTCGATGGCGGCAGCCATGCTCTCCGGAGTGCATGGCTTCCCGAGCGTTACTTCCGGCTGCAGCTGCTTCTGCAAGTCTTCCTTCTCAGGCTCAGAGGGCGATGTCAGTAGGACTAGGGGCACGCCACAGCGCTCGCGGAGTTGCTTCACAAGCTGGATACCGGAGCTCGCCCTTTTTGGATGGATATCGACAAGGACGGCGTTTGTGGTATGGTCTGCCATCAGGTTGAGCATTGGCTCAGCCCCTGGTGGGATAGTCGTCGTTGGGTAGCCCGACGCAATCAATAGCGCTTTGATGTCTTCATCGGAATCGGGCGTGTCCTTCACGATCAGGATTCGCTGTTGGGCTTCATTGCTGTTCAAGTGCATAAGCTAGGGGTTTTGCGGGTGCTCGAATGCCACTCTCTTGTCCAATCGGCCTTGAATGGCTCGGTGGCCGGAAAAAAAATGAAGTTCATCTTAAAATTTGAAAAAGGGATGGCCTGGTCCTCTAGTGAGTGGACAGGCTGGTTTGGTATTCATATGGCTAGGGCTTGTTTTAAAAAAGTAAAAGAGGGCTCCGTTTTTCAAAAGGGAAGGCTACGATTGCCTTGCGGGGAGCTATGTGTTGAACTGTTTTTGTAGTCAAAATATTAGAGTGGATTAATTCTGCTTATCCAAATTAAGCTTCTGTTTTTGTCTTAACATCCTGCGTAATCGGCTGGATAACTACGAAAGTCCAAATTTACATCTGTTTTGTGACCGAATGGCTTTTTTATGTAAGAAAAAGATAGTGTTATGTTATCCAATGTGCTTTGGTTTTCTGGGGATATGCATAGGAGCGGTGTTTTTTGCTGTTTGGAAGCACATATATGGAATCTGTTTAGGTCTCTGAGAGGGTGAAAATCGTGGTTTAAGATTTTCGTTTGGGATCGGCTATACTTGGGCAAAAGGAGACTGAGACTGTGATGACCAGCGGAGATTTTGACCATATTGGACTGAGGAGGCTTTTATTTTTTGTGGCCGTTTGCTTTGGAGGCTGTTCCTGGAGCTATGCCCAATCCGTGAAAGTGTACCCTACCGCTTCCTCTACCATCAGCAGCGACAGTAGGAGTTGCGGTGGTCTCTGCTTTGAGTCCACTGTCAAGAATAGGGCAAATGCGGTGGGGGCCGAAGACGCCAACTATGCACGACTCTACTCCAGTCCGGGCATTCTCGGCTACGCGGGCGCGTATCAAGCCGAGATCGAGCTGAGCTTCGCATCCAACCTTGCCGCCAATACCTGGTCCTATGTCAGGATTCAGGGGGACTCGGATCTTTTCGAAGCGCTGCTGGGCGGGTCTTTGGGAAATCTTATCGGTGGTATTCTAGGTTCTGTCCTGTTGGGAAGGCAGGAGATCCGCGTGCAGGCGCTAAACTCAGCCGGTACCGCAGTCCTGTCCAGAAGGAGCACCGAAGGATTCAACACCGACCGGGTGCGCTTGGTCATGGACAAAAACGGGCACTACTACCTCGCCATACGACCTAGCCAAGCCTACAACCGGATACGAATCCGGAATTTTTCCGTGGCAGGAGTGGGGCTGGGGGCGGAGTACACCCTGGACGTGTATCATGCCTTTTATTTTGGGACGGAAGACAGATGTACCGACCGTCCTACCTTCACGAGCTTTGATGGAAGTGGAGCCACGCTGGATCTGCTGACGCTAAACCAGCAGAGCGCAGGGCTATACAAAGCGATAGACGAACCTACCACTACCTATTCCGAAATTTCCCTCGGCGTCGTGGGCCTCAACGGCCAAGTAGAGCAGATGGTATTTTTCAATACCCCTATAGCGCCTGGCAACGACATCCTCGTGAGCATGTCCAAGGATGCTTCTTTGGTCGATCTGAGCCTGCTCAACCATGTCGAGCTGGTCGCCTATGCCGAAGATGTGGAAATCAAGGCCTTGGAGCTGTCCTCTCTCCTTGATCTGGATCTCTTGGGACTGTTTTCCTCGGGGCAGGTCTTCCAGTTTCCCATCAGCAGCGAAACACTTTCCATCGACCGAATAGGAATACGCGTCTCCTCCTTGTTGGCGGTAGGGGTATTGGAGGGCAAGCTGCTTGTCAACTCCGTGACAGTAGCTCCGTCTCCCCCCACGATTGACCCTGTCTGGGAGGAAGACTCTTTTGTGGTCTGTGAGGGAAATACGGTAACGATCACACCCCAGGCTCTCGCTGGGCGGGTGCTGCATTGGTATCATGACCGGGAGGGAGCGGACTATATAGGAGAGGCCGCATCCTATGCCATCCCGGATGACCTGGTCCCCGGCGAGTACGACTATTTCGTGAGGACTGCGCTGGAGAGCTGCGCAGCGGAGAGCCTGCCGTCCAGCTTTACCGTCAAGGTGATTGCCAGGACTTTGCCGGACGATTTTGAAGTGGAGTCCTCCGAGGAGCTGCCCCGGGATGAACATGGAAACTACCGATATAAGGAAGGGCCTGACCCCGTTGTCCTCACTCCTGTAGCCGACGCTGCCGTGGGCGATGGGTATTTCGAATGGTATTTCGATACCGATATGCAGGATACCATCTACCATGGCAGCGTCAGGGACGAAGTGGTCTATGAGGTCGGAGCTGACGGAGTGCTGCGAATCAGCGGCCTGCCTTATTCAGAGGAAGCAAATCCTCTCCGCTACTATCTCAACTGGAATCCGGCAGACGGATGCGCCTCCCGACAGCCTAAGCAGGTAGATCTAGTGGCCCAGCTCAGAATCTTGCCGATCACGCTGAGGGGATTTACCGCAGGGAAGTTTGGTGCCGAGCAGGTTCGCCTGACTTGGCAGCTAGCCGCCAATGCCAACATTGAGCGGGTCAAGGTCATGAGGGCTGGACTCGATATGTGCTTTGTGGAACTGGCCAGCCTCACTGCCGAGGCCCACAGCCCTGGGGAATTTCTGGACCAAAAGCCCCTAGCCGGCTCAAACTACTATCGGCTGGAGCTGCAAAGCGAAGCCGGGGAAGTGGTCTTCGTCTCGGCACTTCAGCTGGTTGAGGTTGCTTTTGCCGAGGAGGCTGCGTTCCGCGTGTTTCCCAACCATTTTGAAAACCGCCTCCATCTCGCCTATACCAAAAAGGAAAGGGTGGAAGCCGAGGTCTTGCTCTACTCCGGCAGGGGAAGTCTGCTGAGGCGTGAGCGGGTAGCCTTTGCAGGAAGCCAAAGGGAATTCTCCATGGAAGGGCTTCATGGATTGCCGACTGGAAACTACGTGCTGCAGATCGCCACGAAGGAGACTGCGGTCTCGCTGCATCTGGTGAAAAAGTGAGGTGCTGGGAAGAAAAAAGAGGAACAGGCTGGGGATGCCCACCTACGCAGCAAGCGAGTGGGATTTGGGTTCCGAGCCTCCTGAGATAGGATAATTGAAACAGTTTTTAAATGATAATATTTTGACTATGAGTAGAATGGATACAGTGATGGGAGTGGGTGAGAGAAGGGGCGGACATGTATTTCTGGTCGTTTGTATGACTTTTTTGGCGGCTTTCCTTTTGGGGAATCGGGCCTATTCCCAGGTGACCAAGACCCTGGCAAACGAGGTGAGCTATACCAGTCCCAACGACAAGGTTACCTCTCTCTTGGGCTGTGGGCTAGGGCCGTGCTATGAGCCCACGGTTTTAAATGCGGCCAACGCACTTTCTGACGACGCCCAATACGCCAGGTTGCTGGCGAGTCCGGGCCTGCTCCTGGGTGCTGGGGCGTACAGCGGAGTCCTAGAGCTGAAGTTTGGCACAAGCTTGCCTGCGGAGACTTGGTCCTATGTACGCATCCATGCGGATGAGAGCTTGCTGGATGTCTTGCTCGGAGGGAGTCTGGGAGAGCTGCTCGGTGAGGTACTCGGAGTGGCGCTGCTTGGAAACCAAGGCATAGAGATTCAGGCTCGCAATGCGTCTAACGACCTTGTCTTGTCGAGGACGAGCACCCAGGGGTTTGGATCAGGCCGGGTCAAGCTCGTGCAGGACGGAGAGGGAAGCTATTTTTTGGCGATCAAACCTGCCCAGGCATACGATAGAATCAGGATCATCAACCGCTCCATCTCCCTGGTAGGGCTCGGTACGGAATACTCCTTGGATGTATTCAATGCTTTTTACCTCTCGGGCGAAGATACTTGCGGGGAGAATCCCTTCACCTCCTTTGACGGAAGCGGCATTTTGCTGGATGTGCTGGACTTGGGTGGGGCAGGTGTTTCCAATGCGGGAAATGCCATCGACTCAGACCCTTTGACCTACTCCGAGATCAGCATTGGTACCTTGGGCTTGGGATCAGGGATCTATCAAAACGTATATTTTGATTCCCCGTCCGCGCCTGGGGACCACTTCAGGGTGAAGCTCGCTATGGAAGGCGGCAACCTGCTGACTGCGGAGGTTTTGGGCAGCATCGTCGTCAAAGCCTACCTTGGAGACACCGAGGTCTATTCCCAAGGATTGCGGGATGGCTTGATCTCAGGCTTGGATCTGCTGGCGCTATTGCAAAGTGGGGCGACGCTAAACCTCCCCTTTGGGCCTGGACGTGCATTTGACCGGGTGTCGGTCGGGATTGAATCCCTGGTGAGTGCTAATGTGATCCAGAATCCGGTGAGGATTTTCAGCATCGAGCGGTTCAATGCGGAATGTCCCGATCCCGAGCTGGCAGAGCCCGCACAGACGATTTCGCCATTTACCGCCCCGAGTTGTGCCGTGGAACTGGTCGATTGGTCTTATGCCAATTTTCCCCAAAACGCGATAGACGGAAACGGGGATTCCTTTGCGGTACTCTCAGCAAGTGCCGGGACAGCGCTGGGGCTGGGAGCTTATAGCAGCCATATCGAGTTAAGATACAGTTCCCCTGTCCCAGCTGGGGAGACCTCTTACATCAGGATTGGGTTTGAGGATGACGAGCTCGATGCCCTTTTGGGCGGCAGCCTCGGCTCTGAGCTGGCGGACCTGCTGGGTACCGTGGCACTGGGTGACCACTACTTTACCGTGACCCCCAAGACGCCTGGCGGCTCCGGGATCTATACTGCCAGTAGCCAGAATGGTTTTGGAGCCCAAAATGTAAGGGTAGTCAGGGATGCGTCTGGAAAATTCTACATCGCAGTGACGGCTGCCCAAGCCTACCAGTCGGTGAGGATCGAGCACTTCCTTACTTCCCTGCTGGGGATGGAAAACACCGCCACCATGCACGTGTTTGGCATGTGCAGGGAGACGGAGTTTGACCTCTGCGAGCAGGCGGTATTTACCGATTTCGACGGATCGGGTATCGCGCTGAGCCTGGCGGATATCTCTGCCGGCGGCGTGTTTGCTCCCGAGAATGCGATAGACGAAAACTCCTCCAACTACTCGACCATCAATCTGGGAGTAGCTGGCGTAGGTGCCCGCGTGTACCAAAATGTCTATTTCAAAACCAAGTCCCAGGCCAGTGACGCCCTGAGGATCCGCCTGCAACTGGACCAACCGGGTATCCTCAATCTGGATCTGGTCGGTTCCTATCGCGTGATGCTCTACAGCGGCAGCGAGCTGGTTTACGACGAGCCTTTGCAGGCAGCTGTGCTGAACAATTTGGACCTACTGGGACTCCTGAATTCAGGAGGGGTCCAAGAATTGACCATCGAACCGGGCGTAGTCTATGACAGGGTGAGCTTTGGCCTCCAGTCTGTCGCGGCGATCAATACAAGTGCCCCGATCCGACTGTATGGGATAGCCCGGATTTCCGATGCCTGTCCAGATCCAGAGGTAGCTCAGCCGCCCTACCTGAGTCCTGTGTGCGCGGAGGAGCTGGTGAGCTCGAGGTTTGCGGACAATCTCCAGAATCTCTTCGACGGAAATTTCAACAGCTATGCCACGATCAATTCCCGTGGGGGCCTTGTCGGAGATCTGGGTGCGTTTTCTGGTCACATTGCCTTGGGATTTGGAGATGGGGTGACGGCGGGTGCCGGCACCACTTCCTACATGAGGATAGATGCGGAGGCGGGCCTGTTGGAGGCACTCTTGGCTGGAAGTCTGGGAGAGGTCTTGGGCGACTTGCTCAACACGGTCGTTTTGGGCAACCACTATTTTAATGTCGTGGTCAATGGGACAGACGGCCTGCCGATTTTCACCGCCAGCAGCGCAAATGCTTTCTTTGGCTTTAACGACCAGGTAAAAGTCGTCCAGGACGAGCTTGGAAGATACTATCTGGCCATCACACCTGATCAGGACTACAGCAGCATACGCATCGAGGACCATACTTCCTCCCTACTCGTAGGCCAGGCCAACAGCATCAATATCTACGGCCTCTGCTACGATGAGGGAGCTGAGGCCTGTGCCACTGGGTTTACGACTTCTTTTGATGGAACCGGACTGACGCTCGATGCGGGAGCAATAGGTGGCTATGGCGTGACCAATGCCGACCACGCTCTTGACAATAACAACAACGACGACTACTCCGAAATCAGCCTTGGAACACTGGGAGTAGCGGGCTCGATCCAGCAAAACATCCAGTTCCGCCAGACCATCCCTGCAAGCGGAGCCTTCAAGATCAAAATTGGGGTAGGTTCCGGTGTGTTGGATGCGGGGGTGTTTGCGAGGATTGATGTCCTCGGCTATCTGGACGGAGTAGAGGTGTATGATGAGACATTGGAAAATGCGGTGCTCGGCAACGTAAACCTGGTCGATCTTTTCAACAACGGAAACAATGGGGAGATCCGCGTCGCAATGGGCGTCGAGGTCGATGAGGTGGCCGTACGGCTTAGGTCGCTCGTGTCTGTCACTGCGGTGCCCGATCTGAGGCTGTATTACATTCAGCAGGATTGTGAGACTCCTTTGTTCCAAGCCTGGAAAAGCTACGTCGTGGACGGAGACCCGGCCCTGAACTCCGTCTCGGGCGGTGAGACCCTACGCTATACCATCCATGTACGAAACACCGGTACCGTGGCGATGACGGACTATCTGGTGACAGACGCCGTCCCGGCAAATACTACTTACATCGCAGGAAGTGGGGGAGTGGAAAGTGCCGGAGTGGTCACTTTTACCGGGTTGAACATCGCTCCAGGTGCTACTGAGACGGTAAGTTTTAGTGTCTTGGTGAATGAAAATCTGACGGGGGTAGATCAGATATCCAACGTCGCACTGGTCAAGTCCCTTCCGGAAGATCCAGGCACAGAGACTTTTCCGCCCTTGGAAAACGAAAACCCAAGCGACCCGGACGAGAGTGGGGAGCCAGTTACGGATATTCCCGTTCAGAAGATTTTCTCTGCTGAAATATGGAAAGCCGTAACCGTCGATGGTGATGCGGCAACCCTGGAAGTACAGGGTGGAGAGACGCTGGTCTACACTATTTATATAAGAAACACTGGGAATCAGGATCTGATCGATCTGGTCATCGGGGACGACCTCCCTCTTGGGCTGAGCTACAGCTCGGGAGGTACGCTCACTGGGAACACCGTTGGCTTTTCCATTCCTAGCCTTGCGGTGGGAGAGACCATCGTCGGAGGGACTTTTACCGCCACCGTCAACGAAGACCTGACCGGAGTGGAGGAGATTCGAAACATCGCGCGCCTGAGCTCAGCAGAGCTGGCATCTGAGTTGCAGTCCTTGCCTCCCCTGGACAACACCAATCCTATAGACCCGGATACCACTGCAGAGCCGGGGACGGTACTCGACGTAGCGCCGCTCCACGTGTTGGACTTTGCAAAGATCGGCCTCAGCAACAATGCGGAGAGCGATGGAAAGGCAGTAGTGGGGGATGAGATCACCTACACCCTGACAGTCAGCAATTCCGGAAACAAAGCACTGAGCAATGTGTCGGTAGTGGATCAGATTCCTGCAAACACGACCGTGATCGACAACGGTGGAGGAACACTAGCCGATGGTGCCCTGACCTTCACCATTGCTTCGCTAATGGTTGGGGAGTCGGAGGAACTTGTCTTTTCCGTCAGGGTGGATGCCGTAAGCGGCTCCGACCCAATCATCAACAATGCCGAGGCCTTTTACTCCAACCCTACCGGCGGGACGGAGTCCGAGACCGCGCAGCATAGCATGGCGACGGACTGCGTGGTAGTCAATGCCGAAAATGTCGTTTTGACTGCCGATAGCGCTACCCTTTGCGAAGGGGAAAGCACAGTTCTGCACGCAAGCCTGACTGGAGTGGCCATTTCCAATCCGGAGTTTCGCTGGTATCTGAGTGCGGACTTGAGCGGCTCGTACTTTACCGGGCCAGACTACTCGGTCACGCCTTCAGGAAGCCAGACCTACTATGTGATCGTCGTGGCAGATGGATTTTGTTATTCTACCCCTGCTGCCGCTTTCCAGATCACGGTGGGCGACCTGCCTGAGATCCCGACGGCGAGCGCAGACCTGACGATCTCCGAGGGATTTGGCACCACGTTGTCTGCCAACTTGGACCCCATGCCGGCTGACGTAGAGATAGTATGGTATGGCGCAGGGGGAACGGAGCTGGGTACCGGCAACACGTTTGATACCGGAGCGCTTTCGATAGGAGTGTACAGTTATTTCGCAGGAGCAAGAAATACCCTGACTGGCTGTCTTTCCATCGGAAGGGACGAAGTTCGGGTGGTAGTAGAGCCGATAGAAAACGATGCGGAATGTACCCAAGCAAACGCCCAGAACAACGGCACTTACGCGGTCTGTGTTTTGTGTACCGTGGATAATCCCGGTGCTGCCGTGGATGGAGATCTGGAAAGCTATGCCCGGTTCGTTGCGCCGGTTGCCGTGACTGGCGGGGTTTGGCAAGAACTGGTTTTTGGCCAAAGCGGAGCGGCAGGAGATACGATTGTGGTCACTTTGGGCACAGGCGGTTCCCTTTTGGATCTGGATCTGCTCGGCGGACTTTCTTTTGAATCCTACAACGGTGCCTCCGGAAACAACGACGGGGGAGTTGCGGACAATAACCTTGTGCACCTTCGCCTACTCGGTGGAGATGCCAAAGGGCAGGTCAGGTTTGTGGCGGGAGGCTCATTTGATCGGGTAAGAATAGAATATAGACCCCTGCTGGGAGCACTCTCAAGCGGTTGGAGGATCTATCAGGCAGCGATCAACTTCCCTGGACCTAGCGCTATTTCCGAAGGGGTCGAGGTTTGCCAAGGAGAGACGGCAACCTTGACGGCCACAGCGGCAGCCGGAACCGCTATCAGATGGTATGGGCAAGCTACTGGCGGCAGCCTGCTGGGAACTGGCGCTTCTTTCACCACAGCTCCTCTTTCTTCAGCCGGTGAGCAAACCTTCTATATCGCGGTGGTAAGAGACGGATGCGAAGATCCGCAAAGAATCCCAGTAGCGGTCACCGTTAATAGTGCGGCAAGCGCCGCCGACATCAATGTGTCCGACCTGACGATCTGCGAAGGCGAAAGCGTGGTGCTTTCCGCCCTTTCCGGCACGGTTTCGAATCCGGTCTTCCGCTTCTACACCGACGCGGCCCTGACCACTGAGCTGACCAACCTCAGCGTCAGCCCTACTGCGACTACGAGCTACTACGTGACCGTGGCAGGCGACGGGGTCTGCGAAAATGCCCCCGGCCAAGCCGCTGTGCTGACTGTTAATGTAAATACGGCTGCAAGCGCTGCCGATATCAATGTGTCGGACCTGACCATCTGCGAAGGGGAAAGCGTGTTGCTTTCCGCCCTTTCCGGCACGGTTTCGAATCCGGTCTTCCGCTTCTACACCGACGCGGCCCTGACCACCGAGCTGACCAACCTCAGCGTCAGCCCGACGGTGACCACGAGCTACTACGTGACCGTGGCAGGCGACGGGGTCTGCGAAAATTCCCCCGGCCAAGCCGCTGTGCTGACTGTTAATGTAAATACGGCTGCAACCGCCGCCGACATCAATGTGTCGGACCTGACGATCTGCGAAGGGGAAAGCGTGGTGCTTTCCGCCCTTTCCGGCACGGT
>NZ_JAFKCT010000010.1:52668-224701 GCF_017254915.1 Algoriphagus oliviformis
TTTCGAGTCCAGTCTTCCGATTCTACGCCGACGCGGCCCTGACCACCGAGCTGGCCAACCTCAGCGTCAGCCCGACGGTGACCACGAGCTACTACGTGACCGTGGCAGGCGACGGGGTCTGCGAAAATTCCCCCGGCCAAGCCGCTGTGCTGACTGTTGATGTAAATACGGCTGCAACCGCCGCCGACATCAATGTGTCGGACCTGACGATCTGCGAAGGGGAAAGCGTGGTGCTTTCCGCCCTTTCCGGCACGGTTTCGAGTCCAGTCTTCCGATTCTACGCCGACGCGGCCCTGACCACCGAGCTGGCCAACCTCAGCGTCAGCCCGACGGTGACCACGAGCTACTACGTGACCGTGGCAGGCGACGGGGTCTGCGAAAATGCTCCCGGCCAAGCCGCTGTCCTGACTGTTAATGTGAACGCTACCGCGGCTCCGGTTATAGCCAATCCAAACCAAAGTTTCTGTGCTTCAAGCGCTCCGGCTTTGGCTTCGATTTCTGTCGAAGGGGAGGGGATCGTGTGGTATGCCTCTGAGATTGGAGGAATACCTTTGGCTGCATCCACAATTTTGGAAAATGGCAAAAGCTATTTTGCTGCTAGGGTGGATTCAGATACGAACTGCGAAAGTAAAGACCGGGCGAGGGTGACCGTTTCCTTGGTCAATTGTGATGCGGGTGAAGGACTTTTGGTCGTTAAAGCCGCCGAAAGCGCGACCGTAACTGCCGGAGAGACTTTCACCTACTCCATTGCGGTGGTCAATACCAATTCAACTCCGATTTCCAATGTGACCGTGACGGACGTCTTGGATGCCAAGCTGAGATACGAAAACTCAAGCAACTCAGGCCAATTTGCATCAGGAGCGGTGGTGTGGAATATTCCATCGGTTCCGGCGAATTCGGCCCTTGACTTGACGGTTTGGGTGTCTACCTCCTCCGATCTTGCCCCAGGCACGCAAATCTCCAACGTGGCGGTGGCGTCCAGCCCGGATGACCCGGAGGGGCCAAAAGAGTCCGACCCGGCGGTGGTGACAGTGGAAAAAGCCGCAAACCTTACCATTACCAAGACAGCCGGTTCTCCAACGGTTTTAGCAGGAGGGAACTTGGAGTACACGATCCGTGTGGCCAACGCCGGTCCTAGCGATGCGGCAGAGTTGACCGTCACGGATGCCTTGGCCGCAGGCCTGGTGTTCGGCTCGGCAGGTCAGGACGGGGTTCATTCCGAGGGTATGGTGACCTGGGAGATCGCTTCTTTGGCAGCAGGCGAAAGCGTGGAGCTGACGCTGGTTGTTTCCCTGGCTGCGGACTTGGCAGCAGGTACCCAGCTTTCCAACGTGGCGGTGGTATCCAGCCCGGATGATCCGGATGGTCCAAAAGAGTCCGACCCGGCGGTGGTGACGGTTGAAAATGCAGCAAAACTTTCCGTTACCAAGACAGCCAGTTCTTCAACGGCTTTGGCAGGAGGGGACTTGGAGTACACGATCCGCGTGGCCAACGCCGGTCCTAGCGATGCGGCGGAGTTGACCGTCACGGATGCCTTGGCCGCAGGCCTGGTGTTCGGTTCGGCAGGCCAGGGCGGGGTTCATTCCGAGGGTCTAGTGACCTGGAAGATCGCTTCTTTGGCAGCAGGCGAAAGCGTGGAGCTGACATTGGTTGTTTCCCTGGCTGCGGATTTGGCAGCAGGTACCCAGCTTTCCAACGTGGCGGTGGTATCCAGCCCGGATGATCCGGATGGGCCAAAAGAGTCAGATCCGGCGGTGGTGACGGTGCAAGACCCTCGGCCTCTAGCCATTTCCAAGCTTCCTAGCATTGAAGAAGCGAAAGTAGGCCAAGGCTACAGCTACGTGATCACGGTTTCAAATACTTCACTGGTGACACTGGAGCAGGTACTCGTGCAGGATAGACTTCCTCTTGGATTGTCCTTTGTCGCGGCAAGTGGTGCAGGGGAGTTCGAGGACGGAGTGGTCTCTTGGCTGGTTCCAAGCCTAGCAGCTGGAGAAAGCATGGCCCTGCAGCTTCAGGTAGTGGTCAACGGGGATGCTGTCGTCGGACAAGTGATCCACAACGTCGCCACGGTTTCGGTAGATGCCGGACTGGGAAGTCCACAAGAGTCGGACCGTGGAAACGGAGTATTGATCATCGCAGACCCTGATGGAGAGCCCGAGCCGGCACAGACCAGTCTTTCGCTCACCAAGACGGCCGACCTTCAGTCGGTGGCGCTGGGAGGTATGGTGACCTACACGATCAGCGTAGTGAACACCGGCACAAGCCCAGCCTATGATCTGGTGCTGACCGACAGTATCCCTCTGGGTACCCTGCCGATCCAGACCACGCCTCAAGGGGACGTTGGGGAAAAAGCCGTCACCTGGACCAGGGGTTCACTGGATCCTGGTGCCGTATGGGAAGTGGAGATTCAGCTGATGGTGACAGACGCTGGAGTTCCTTTGGTCAACTGGGTTTTTGCCTCAGGAAGAAACTTCCCTCCGGTAAGATCCAGCTCTGCGCCGATCCAAATTGAGGCTGCCCAAAACGAAGTGGATCTCCGAGTCCAAAAAGAGGTTTCCGCATCC
This sequence comes from Algoriphagus oliviformis, assembly GCF_017254915.1. Classification (GTDB taxonomy): domain Bacteria; phylum Bacteroidota; class Bacteroidia; order Cytophagales; family Cyclobacteriaceae; genus Algoriphagus; species Algoriphagus oliviformis. The sequence continues at coordinate 55,236 of NZ_JAFKCT010000010.1, forward strand.
CTAGTCAATTTGGGGGCTGAGTTTGAGTATAAAATCACACTCCAAAACAACAGTGCCTCTACGGCCAACGCGGTGGTGGTCACGGACGTGTTGTCCCCGCTCGTCAGGCTGGTTGACGTGTCGGCAAGCTCCGGATCGGCGAGCTATGACTCGGAAAACCATACCGTCACTTGGACGCTGGAGACCATGTCCGCAAACAGCTCCCAATTCCTGACCATCAAAGTGGTGGCCTTGAGCGCAGGGCTGGTCAGCAATACCGCCCAAGTAAGCTCCGAGGATCTGGAGACCGAGCCTATGGACAATACTGACACGGTGTCCCATACGCAGATGGAATTTGAAATCCCCAATGCCATCACGCCAAACGGAGACGGTGTCAACGACACCTGGGTGATCAAGGGCTTGAGGGAATTCTTTGCCACCAACAAGGTCACCATCGTCAACAGATGGGGAGTGGAGGTGTACAAGTCCTCCAACTACCAAAACGACTGGAGCGGTGGAAACCTCAACGGCGGCACCTACTTCTACCAGCTGGAGGTAAGGGATAGCTCGGGCAAGGAGCACACATTCACAGGTTTTATCACGCTTATCAAATAAGGATATGAAATTATTTAGGCTAGTACTTCTTTCTATTGTGTTGGTTTTTAGTGTTGTGAATGAGGGGTTTGCGCAGCAGATCCCCCAGTTTAGCCAATACATTTTCAATCCTGTCTACATCAATCCGGCCTATGCCGGATACAAGCAAGAGCTGTATTTGCAGTCTTTTTACCGAAAGCAATGGACAGGTGTCGCTGGCAGCCCGGAGACCTTTGGGGTGGCCGGGGACGTGTATCTGCCGGAATCGAGACTGGGAATTGGGGGACAGGTCATCAGCGATAGGGTCGGCGCCCAGCGCACCAGCGCCGTCTATGGCAACCTGTCCTACCATTTGCAGCTCAGAGACACGCGCTACCTGAGCTTTGGTACGGCGGTGGGATTGGTCAATTCCACGCTGGACGGAGAGCTGCTTCACTATGGTTCGGACGACGACCCGACCATGGCTGCCGGGAGGGAACAGGTTTTTTATCCCGACCTCAAGGCGGGCCTGTTTCTCTATGACCAGCAGTTTTTCCTGGGCTTGTCCGTGGACCAGATGATATCGAGCCTGTTGGACTTGGACAAAGGTGACATGATGATCCAGCCCGTACCCCATGCCTACCTTTCTGGGGGATTGTTTCTGGACCTGTCGAGCAGCCTGTCCCTGCTTCCATCATTCATGTACATGGACGATTTCAAAGCGCCGGCCAGGCTGGATTTGAATACCTCCCTGGTGATCAACGACGCGGTATGGATAGGTGGGGGATATAGGATGGGAATAGACATGCCCGGCAGGGAAATCCAGGCAGGGCTGTCCAAATCGGCGGCCGTGATAGGTACCGTCCAGGTGTTGATCAGGGAAAGTCTCCGGCTGGGATATGCCTATGACCACAATGTGTCTGGCGTTTCGGTCAAGGACTTTTCCTCCCACGACATCTCCATTTCCTATTTGTTTCCCCCCAAGCGGGTGAGACTTGTTTCCCCTAGATATTTCTGATATGCATAGACACTACGCGCTGATTGCTTTATTCCTGGTTTTGGTTTATTCCTGCAAGTCTGTGTCCCAGCGGGACTACAGGAAGGGCCAGCGGCAGGTGGACAACTTGAATTATTTTTTGGGAATAGATTATTTTTTGAAAAGTTGGGATAGATCACCCCAGCCTGAGTCGGCGCGCGCGCTGGCTCAGGCCTATTTTCACCTTCGTGATTTCCAGCAGGCTGAGGAATGGTACAGCAAGCTCAATCGGGACGGCAGTCTGCTCGAGGAAGACCTGCTGCCTTTTGCCGAAGTGCTCATTGCCAATTCCAAGTATTCAGAAGCTGCCAGAATACTCTCCCTGGCACAGGATAAGCAGGAGCCGCGTTGGGTTAGGCTGTCCAGCACCGCTGCGCAGGCCGCTGAACAGCTCAATCAGGCTTCCGGTTTCTCCGTATCCGCTCTTTCGGAGGTCAATACCGCCTACGATGAGTTTGGCCCCAGCCTCACCGAGGACAGCCTCTTGCTTTTTGTCTCCGACCGACTGGAGGGGAAAGTCAGGCACATAGATGCCAACAATGCGCTAAAAAGCGATCTCTACGGCTGGACAGGCAATGGCTTCCTGAAAGTGTATGAGGCCAGATGGAAAGAAGACCCCACAAACCTCGAGGGGGCAGTGGCGGGCAGTGCCGATTTCCAGAGCAAGCTGCACATCGGGCCGGTGGCAAAGGCCGATGAAATGGATTTTGCCACGATCACGCAGCAGCAGAAGTTTGTCAAGACGGACAAGAAGTGCTCCGCGAGAAACTACACGCTTTTCCCCGAGCTGTTTTTCAGGGACAACCAGGCGAGAGATGCCGGCTTTGTCAGTTTTTCCTTTAACTCCCCGTTTAAATATTCCGTCTCGGATCCCTTTTACCACGCCCAGAGCAGACGGCTGTATTTTTCCTCGGACATGCAGGGTGGTTTCGGCGAGGCGGATCTGTACTACGTGGACTATCTGGGTGATGGGCGTTGGGGCCAGCCGGTGAATCTCGGCGAAGCGGTCAATACCACGGGCAGGGAAAGGAGTCCGTTTTTGGCGGAGTCAGGCAGTCTTTACTTTTCCAGTGAGGGACACCCTGGCCTGGGAGGCTTGGATGTCTTTGTGGCCGAATACGTGGACGACTCCTACCAAGCTCCCCAAAATCTCGGCAGCCCGATCAATTCCAATCGGGATGATTTCGGCTTTTTCAAAGCAGAGAAAGCCAAAGGTCTCGCATTTTTTGCCTCGGACAGGGGGGGAGGGAGGGGATTGGATGACATCTATTTTGCGAGGGAAAAAGCGGTGAAATTCACGCTGCAGGGGAAAGTCTATGACTTGACTAGCAATGAACTGCTGGCAGAAGCGGTGGTGACCCTGGCAGATCGGGATGGACAGCAGTTGGGCGTGTATGTCTCCCAAGCGGATGGAAGCTTTCGCTTCCAGGTGGAGCCGGGTGGAGAGCTTCGGCTTTCGGGTCGGAAAACCGGCTACCTGAATTCGGAGCTGCTTTCTCTATCCATTCCCCTCTCCAGCGATCCGGCAGACTCGGTCTTGGTGCGGGATATCTTTCTGGACAAGATCGAAGTCGGAAAAGTGTATAGCCTGGAAAATATCTATTACGACTTTGACAAGTGGGAAATCAGGGAAGACGCCAAGCCCGAGCTCGAAAAGCTACTCAGGATCATGAACGAAAACCCTACTTTGAAAATCGAGCTCCATTCCCACACGGATTCGAGAGGTCCCGCGGAATACAACCTTACGCTTTCCGACAAGCGGGCCCATTCGGTCGTCGCCTATCTGGAGTCGAGGGGGATCCGGGCAGGTAGGATGGTTGCGGTTGGTTTTGGGGAGGAAAAGCTGCTCAACGCCTGCGGTGACAGCGCTGTCTGTACCGAAGTGCAGCACCAGCAAAACAGAAGGACGGAGTTCAAAATAACGGAGTACTGAGGCCTACGGGCCTTTTTACTTTTCAACCAAGTCCTTCTCAGCCTGGAAGATCCGCTCCCGATGTCGCATGCCCCAATCGGCCAGCGCATTGAATACCGGATCGAGGGAATGGCCGTACTCGGTCAGGGAATACTCCACCGTGACGGGGACGGTGTCGTGGACAGTTCGCTTGACGAGCTCGTTGGCCTCCAGCTCCCGCAGCTCCTTGGAGAGCATGCGGTCGGTGATTTTTGGGATTTCCTTGGCTATCTGGCCAAATCTTTTGTTTCCAAACTGCAGCGTGATCAGGATGGGCAGTTTCCACTTGCCATTGAGGACGTAGAGGGCGTCGGTCACGGGCTGGACCATCCTCATGCAGTTGGAATGGGTACGGGGTTGTTCGCAGAGCTTTTCCATGGGGGTAGTTTGCTATACTCAAGTATAGTGCTATACAACGGTATAGTACTTACAAATGTATAGCAAATGTACCTAGTTTTGGCACGTAATCAAAAACAACTAAACCATGAAAAAGAACAAGGTTATTTTCTGGACTACCACTGCCATCGTATCGGGAATGATGCTTTTCAGCGGATTTCTGTACCTCACCAGCCCCGACTTGGAGGCTGCTTTCACCCATTTGGGCTTTCCAGCCTACTTCCGGATCGAACTGGGGCTGGCCAAGCTGATCGGCGCCCTCTTGCTGCTGATCCCTGCCGTACCAGCGACCCTAAAGCTGTTTGCCTACTTTGGGTTCGGCTTGACCTTTGTGTCCGCCATCGTAGCCCACATCGCCTCAGGGGATGCGATGAGTGTCTCGTTTGCGCCTTTCGTCTTTCTGGTGTTGCTGGTCGTATCCTATGGATATTGGGGTAAAATAGAGGAGAAAAAGCCCGTTTTTGCCTAAAAACCAAGAGGCTGGCCCAGATCAGGCCAGCCTCTTGTCTTTAAACTTTACTTGCATTTTCGCCCTCAAAACGAGTGGCTTTCGCAAAGGCTAGCGGATTTCTATGCTGTATTTTTTGGTCTCCGAAGCTCCCGCTGCCAGAACTCTTATCCCTTCTTTTTCAGCCAGCAGTCCAGAGTGGTCTGCGGAATCGGCGATGCCGAGCCAAGGTTCGAGGCACACAAAGGGAGCGCCTGGCTTGGCCCAGATGCCCAGGTAGTCAAAGTCGCCAAACTCCATTTTCAGAACCGGGCCTTTGTCTCGATGGCTCAGGGAAACCTCCCTCGAGTTGAGGTGTTTGAAGATCAGCGCATCCTGGTCAAACAGGTGTGCATGCAGCGGGATGCTGGCCTTGTCGTCCAGCACGAGATCGCCTTTCCCTCCGATCAGTCCTTCGGGTGTGATCATCCAGGTGCTGTCTTTTTCTTTTTGGGGAAACTCCACGCTATACTCCTCCAGACGCTCGCCCGGAAGCAGCGGGCAGTTGAAGGCTGGGTGCCCTCCGAGGGAGTAATAAAGCGCCTGGTCTCCGGTGTTGGTGACGGTGTGCGAGACTTCCAGTTTTTTTCCTGAAAGGGAAAAACTGACCTCTAGGCGAAACTCAAACGGATATACGGCCCGAGTCTCATCATTGGACTCCACGGAGAAGACCAGCAGGCTTGCTTCCTGCCGGACAAGTTTGGGTAAAGTGGAGTTGCGCACAAATCCGTGTTTGGGCAGCGCGTAGTCTTTTCCCTGAAAGCTCGTTTTCCCGCCCTTCAGCGCGCCGATGATGGGGAAGAGTATCGGCGCTTGCCCAGTCCAAAACTGGGCATCTCCCTGCCAAAGGTATTCTTGGCCGCTGGCCTTGGACTGGATGGAGCTCAGCTCCATTCCTTTGAGCTTCACTTGGACGCGAAGGGACTCGGATTCGATGGTGTGGTGCATAGATCTGGGAAAAATTTGGGCGGGAAAGATAGGGATTGGAAAAGGGATAATCTGCCTTTTTCGGGAAAGTATCCGGCCATTTTCCACGGGCGATTGCCGTTTCGGTTCTTTTGCTTGCCCTGATGTCCCTGCCCCTTGGAGTGGAAGTTTTTCCCGTTTGTGCGAAGCCGGCCCTGGACTGCGTAGCCTTGCGCCTGTTGCGGTACTGTGGATAAGGCGTGTTTTTGCTTGCCCAAAACCATTATTGTGGACAACTTTAGACTATGAAACACCCATTTCTTGGAGTTTTGGTGGCGCTGATCGTCTCTGCCTGCTCTACCCAGCCCCAGTCCTCCCGAAATATGGATCGATACCCGGATGACTTTGCGAGAGTTTTGGAAGCCCATGGAGGGCTGGTACAGTGGGATGCGATGAAAACGCTCCGCTTTGGGATCCCAAAAGAAGGCTTTGAGGAGGTGCATACCATAGACTTGCATTCGAGGATGGACAGAGTCGAATCTCCAGCCTATGACATTGGCTTCGACGGGACCAGCGCCTGGTCCAAAGACAAAGCCGAGAAATACGAAGGGGATCCTTCTTTCAGGCATGACCTTATGTTTTATTTTTTCGCGATGCCCTTTGTCTTGGCAGATGAAGGGATCAACTATGGCGAGACCGAGCCTCTGGAGCATGAGGGAAAAAGCTATCCAGGCATCAAAATCACCTTCAACAATGGGGTAGGGGCTTCCTCGGAAGACGTGTATTTCCTCTACTACGAGCCCAGCAGCTATCAAATGGCTTGGCTAGGGTATAGGGCTACTTTTGGGAAAGAACTGAAGCCGGGCCCGCCAAGCATCATCAAGTACGATCAATGGGCGGCAGTCGAGGGAGTGACTCTTCCGGCCTCCATTGCATGGCAGCAGGTGGAAAATGGGCAAATCCTAGGCGATAGAAATCGGGTGGATTTCATCGGCGTCACACTTGCCGATGAGGCTAGGCCAGCGGACTTTTATTCCAAAGAGTGGGTGGAGACCAAGTAGTCGCAGGTCGATGATTTGATGGAAGTGTTTTTGGCTGGGCGAAGCCAAAGCGATGGACGTATCGGGTCGCAGGTCTTTTTCCTGTGAAGCCCCGACCTTTTTTTGTACTTTGGGATAAAGCCCAATTGACCATGCGACCAACCTTCTCCGGAATCCTTCCATTCCTGCTTGTCTATGCTTTTTTTGCCTGCGAGACTGCGACTACTTCAACACAACGCCCTCTTTTTGACGGGCAGTCATTCGAGGGTTGGGAGGGCGATACGCTGGATACCTGGAGAATAGCCGAAGGGATGATCCTGGGAGGATCGCTGCTGGAGACCGTCCCCCACAATGACTTTTTGGTCACCGAGCGGGAATACGGCGATTTCATTCTTACCCTAAAAATCAAGCTGAGCGGAGAGGAGGGCTTCATCAATTCTGGTGTCCAGTTTCACTCGCAGCGTCTGGCCGACCCGCCCTACGAAATGACCGGCTACCAGGCCGACTGGGGCCAGGGCTACTGGGCTAGCCTCTATGACGAGTCTCGGCGCAACAAAACCCTTGCGGCCCCAGACTCCGCCCAAATCATGGATTGGATCAAAATAGGCGACTGGAACGATTACAAGATCCACGCTGAGAATGGCCGCATCCAGCTTTTCATCAATGGCCACCAAACCGTCGACTACACTGAGCGCGATGCCGGGATTCCACAGTTGGGGCGCATTGGAATCCAGATCCACGGGGGCGGCAAGGCCCAGGTCGCCGTCAAGGATCTTTGGATAGAAGAACTCAGCGGAGGCCGATAGTCCCCCAGGCCCATTCGCGAGTAAACCATTTGACAATAGCCCACTAAATCTATAACCCGATAAACCCGCCGTCTATGCGCCTCCGCTTTTTTCCCCTGTTTTTGTTGTTTGTTCTGTTCATGGTTTCGGTAAAAGCCCAAGACTCCAAGCCAGACCGGGAATTCCATCTCGAGGCTACGATGCTTGGGTATTTTGCCAAAGATGGCAGCAGAAACCCCACGCTGAAAGCCAAAAAAGGGGAGACCGTCCGCATCACCATCACCAACGGCGAGATCATGACGCATGACGTAGCCATGGAAAAGCTCGGGATCAAAAGCGAAACCATCTTTGACAAGGGGCTCTCTACCAGCATCACCTTCGTGGCGGTGGAGGACGATACCTACTACTGCACCGTGCCGGGACATCGGGCGGCAGGCATGGTGGGGGACTTTCGACTGCTGCGCGAGGGGGAAACCGAAGAGATCCCTGGAGGGATGCTGCCCGTGAAAGATGGGCAGCCGCTCAATTTCAATTTTGAGACCGGCGACTTAAGCAACTGGACGGCGGAAGGGGAGGCGTTCCGTAATCCTCTGGTTAAAGCCGACCCCTCTCCACTTCACGGCGAAGAGGGACCGATCTTCTTCGAGGGGAAAAACTTCCTCAGCAGCGGAGGCCTGAAAAACTACACGCTCACCGGAACGCTTACCTCCGATCCTTTTGAGGTCACTGCGCCATTTGCGGCATTTCGGGTTTCGGGTGGTGCTTTGGTGGATACCCGGGTGGAGTTGGTTTTGGCGGAAAGCCAAAAGGTCATCTTCGAGTCCACAGGCCAAGGCAGGGCAACCCTGCAGCCCGTGGTGGCAGACTTGACCCCGTTTTTGGGACAACAAATCCAGATCAAAGTGATTGACAATGAAACCGGTATTTCGCAGATTCCCTATATCAAGGACGATCAGTGGGCGCACATCAATTTTGACGATTTCCGCTTTTACCCCACGCGCCCCAATTTTCCCAACGAGCTGGACAAAGAGGACATCATCGTCCTGCCTCCGCTGGATCCGGTACTGAACGCGGGACTTTCCGGGGAGGCTGCCGCCGCAGCGATGACCCCACCTCCGGGATTCAAGGTAACTCTGGCCGCTGCTGAGCCCGATATAGTCCGCCCGATTAGTTTTACCATCGATGCAAGAAACCGCCTTTGGGTAGTGGAGGGACACACCTATCCCGAGCCAGCGCCCGAGGGACAGGGCAGAGACCGGATTCTGATCTTTGAGGACACGGATGGAGACGGGACGCTGGACAGCCGCAAGGTCTTTGCCGAAGGACTGAACTTGGTCAGCGGCATCGAGGTCGGCATGGGTGGGGTTTGGCTGGGAGCGGCGCCCTACCTGCTTTTCATCCCCATCGACTACGCGACCGACAAGCCTGCCGGTCCTGCGCAAAAGCTGCTTGACGGATGGGGAACCCAGGATACACACGAGGTGCTCAACAACCTACGCTGGGGTCCGGACGGCTGGCTGTATGGCACGCATGGCGTCTTTACCCATTCCAACGTGGGCAAACCCGGTGCTCCTGATGCCGATCGTACCAAAATCAACGCGGGAGTCTGGAGGTATCATCCGACCCGGCATGAGTTTGAAGTCTTCGCAGAAGGAAGCAGCAATCCCTGGGGCATAGACTTCAATAGCTACGGGCATTCCTTTATCACCGTCTGCGTCATTCCCCACCTTTATTACGTGGTGCAGGGAGCCAGGTACCAGCGCCAGGCGGGCAAGCATTTCAATCCCTACACCTTTGACGACATCAAAACCATCGGCGACCACGTGCACTGGCTGGGGGATAGAGGGCCACATGCCGGCAACTTCCGCTCGGCCGCTGCCGGGGGAGGACATGCCCATGCTGGGGCCATGATCTACTTGGGAGGTGAAAAGTGGCCCGAGGAGTACCGCAATGCGATTTTCATGAACAATATCAACGGCGCGAGGCTCAATATCGACTTGCTCGAAAAGTCGGGTTCCGGCTACATCGGCCGACACCACGAGGACTTCATGGCGATGAACGACTCCTGGTCCCAGTGGCTCAATTTCAAGTACGATGCCAGCGGGTCGGTCTTTGCCATCGATTGGTACGACAAAAACCAATGCCACAGTCCCAATCCCGATGTCCACGACAAAACCCTCGGCAGGATCTTCAAGATCAGCCACGAAAGCGATGTCTTTGTGAAAGAAAACCTCTACGAAGCCTCCGATCTGGAACTGGCCTACTACCAGACCCACGACAACGAATGGTATGCCCGTCAGTCGCGGATGATCCTGCAGGAGAGAGGTGGCAACCGAAAGTCCCAAAAGGCCCTCAAAGCCATCCTTTCCGACGATCCGGATGTGGCCCATCAGCTCCGTGCCTTGTGGACATTGCACGCGATGAGTGCGATGAGTGAGAAGGAAATGCATTCCCTACTCTCCAACTCCAACGAGTATCTCCGTAGCTGGGCTATTCAGCTTCTGGCCGAGAGCAAATCCGTCTCTGACCTGACTCTGGCCAAATTCACCGACATGGCAAAGGCGGATTCTTCTCCTATGGTGAGGCTCTACCTCGCCTCTGCGCTGCTTCGCCTGGATGCGAGCCAGCGCTGGGAGGTACTTGCTGCCCTGTCCCAGCACGCCGAGGATGCCGTTGACCACAATCTTCCTCTGATGCTGTGGTATGCGCTCGAGCCGCTGACGGACTTGGATGCGAAGCGGGCTTTGGTGTTGGCGGAGAATGCGAAGATCCCTCTGCTGCTGGAGTACACTTGGCAGAAGCTGGGTGAAAAGAATGTGTCCGAATCCTCAGAGCTCAGCCACGCCCATCACTGACAGCTGTTTGAGTCGCTATCCTGCTTCAGGAGAAGCAGGATAGCGAATTTAACCCAAAAGTATCACCTTCACGGTCACCAGCAGCTGGCCGAAGTGGCGCTGCGCGTGCTCAGCGGCGTGGAAAAGCAGTCCGCCGACCGTCGAAGGCAGCTGTGCCCTTCCTACCGGTCTGTAGTCCGCAAGGGTGGAGTCATCGGTTTTCGCCAAGAGTTCCACGTACTTTCCAATTTGGTGATCCAGCTGTCCGAGCAGGGACGCTGTGGTGATTTGGGAGTTTTCTATTCCCTCGGCCTTTAGGAAGTCAAATTGGCTTTCGCTCAGGGCTTCCGCTTTGGAATAGCTCATCATCCGGTCCAGCACGCCTGCGATATGCTGGAGGTGAAATGCCGGACTGGCCAATTCCGCGGGTTTTTCCCAAAGAAGTGAAGAAGGAAAGTCCTCCATCAGGGTGTGGACTTCCTCCTGCATCTGCAGGATGGCGTGTGCTGCGGGTTGCAAAAGGGGAGAAAGGCCTGGAATCGGTCCTCTCAGCCATACTTCGGGTTGCTTGCTCATAGGGCCAAGATAGGGAATCGCGCGTTTTTAGTGCTGGATCAAGGCCTAAAGACTGTCCAAATCCTTCCTGTAAAAGCAGATACCTAGATCGCAAGGGATGGTTTTACCGGAAATGCCGAGCTTGTGTTTTGACGAAGATCAAAACTGATATTTTTTTAATAATCGCAGGGTTCATAGCATTGTTAGTTGAAATGTTTTGTTCATTTTTCGGGAAATTCAACGATGATGAAATCACTGTTTTCTTTCCTGCTGCTGGGGGTCTTGTTTTTTTCCTGTATAGAGGATGAGGGCATCGAAAATCCGGTGGAATTAGACGGGAGGCTAAATATCAGCCTGGTTCCGCGCTATCCGCTCCAAGCCGAAGACTTTTGGGTAGTAATACATGATTTGGAGGGCAAGCCGATTGCCCACCAACAAATGCCTTCCGGCGGGACGATGGGGGTGGAATTGGACGATTCCAAACGCTATCACCTCACCACCTATCTCAAAACCCGGAATGGTGACTTTCAGTCAGAGTTGTTGGAGACTTATGCATACATCTCCGTAGCAGAAGATATCACGTTGGGTTTGTCGCCTACTAGCGCGCCGACTCCCCCAGTCACGGGAGATTTCCGGGTAGATATGACTGGTGTGGAGTTTCCTTTTGGTGCCTATGTGACCAGCAATATAGGCGGAATGAACCATAGCTTTCAGCTGGTAAATGGCCATTTGGAGATGACCGCAAGCTACCATCAAGGAGTCACAGACTATATGGTGGTGGCCAAAGATCAAAATGGCCAAACCCGCTACAAAATGCTGAAAGTCACAGGTCCCGATGCCAAGCTTTCCTATAAGTTTTCTGACTTGAATGCCTATGATCGAACGATGAAGTTTAAGAGATCGGACTTCAGTCAGTTTTATTTTTCCTCTGTTGCCTTGGATAGGACCGACTCCGGATTTGCCCGACGCTACCGTGTCAACGGCAATAACTATGGGGTGAGTTTTGATGCCCATTCCGAATACGAGCTGGGATTCATCAACAGCTTCGAACTCTATGAGATCGTGATTTCCGGAAACCGCTCTGCCAATGCCAAGACCTTTTTCACCTACAGAAAAATAGGTGCCGTTCCAGCCTCGATCTCCCTTCCGATCGAACACACCGTGCAGCCGCAAAGTCAGCTGGTTTCTGATTTTCGCTTTACCAAGCCTCCAGGTGTCACCAATTGGTTTGCGGTTTGGGATCAGTCTGATCGCTTCGTAGGCCCGCCTTACGCCTCACTGCGTTGGTTTGTATTCGGCAGTGAGTCGTCCGTGCAGCTCTCTCTTCCAGCGGAACTAGTGATGCTCAATCCCAAGTTGCAGAACCTTGCGAACTTCAAGCTTGAATCCACGGAAATCGTCACACATAGCCAGTCATACGATGAGCAGATGCGTGGCAAGCTGGTCGAACTGGCCAAGCCAACAACTTTGGAAATGACCTCCATTCGGCAAAGTTTTTTCTAGGCAGGTAGGGTAAAGCGCTTTGATGCCCTCTGGAGCAATGTCCCACTTGATTAAAAGCCTTATATTCGTTCGCAAAACTTAGTGTTGGCGGAAGTGAAAACGCGTGAGAAGCCGGGCGATTCCGCGACCTAAAAAGCACAGTGAAATGATCGAGAAAAAGCATCTATGCATTGTCTCGGGTCACTATCCGAAGGGCGTTCTCTTTGCCGAATTGACCGAAAATATTCTGCGGGAATACGCCCAGACCCACGGCTATGACTTGTATTACGATTCAGAGACAGCAGTACCTTTCGAGGTGTCGGAGTTACATTTTCGCAGATGCCTGCTTTTAAGCAAAGCTGCCGAAGCGTTTCCGGATGCGGAGTGGTACCTCTGGCTCGATACCGATATTTACATTCAGGCCATGGACAGGCGTATAGAGGAGTTTATCGACCTAAGCGATCCCGGAGTTCTGTATCATGTTTTCCACGAAAAGCCCTGGGGCTATCCGGTGAATACGGGGGTGAAGCTCGTGCACCGCGACGCCATGCACTGGGAGGAAGAGATCTATGCCCAACGGAAAGGCTGCCCTTTTCCCTACGAGCAAAAGCTCGTGATCGACTACATCGTGCCGAAATACGGGAACCAGGTGGTGATCCACGACCCGGAAAAGTTGAATTGCCTGTACGGGACTCACGACCATCAGGCCGCGCTCTTTGTACATGTCTGTGGCCGCAGCGAGGTAAACCGCAATCTGATCGTCCTGAAGAATACCCGAAGCCTGCTGAAAGGCCGAGGCAGATTGCTTGACAACCGCTACTACCGGAATTTTCTCTTTTACTACACCAAGAATTACATCCTGAAAATCACCCAGGCAGCGACTAGGAAACTGAAAGGGCAGAAATCCTTTGTCGGCAAATAGCAGCGCCGAATGCATTTGGATAGTGCCATCGGTGCTTACTGTTCGAAAAAGAGCGGCAAAATCCAGATATTGGTCGTATGCAGGAGAGTTTGGAATCACTTTTACATCGTGTCGCCCAGTGCAGGATTTGTGAAAAGGATCTCCCCCTTGGCCCTCGACCCGTGCTGTCCGCACATCCCGATTGTAAAGTCCTCATCATAGGCCAGGCTCCGGGTACGAAGGTGCATGCGACTGGGATTCCTTGGAACGATCCCAGCGGGGACAACCTCCGCCGCTGGCTGGAAGTGGACCGGGAGCTTTTCTACGATCCAAAAGTCTTCGGCATCATCCCCATGGGCTTTTGCTACCCCGGTAGGGGCAAAGGAGGAGACCTGCCGCCCCGCCCGGAATGCGCCCCCACTTGGCATGGAGCTTTGCGCCAGCACCTTCCCAATCTCCGGCTGACCTTGCTGATCGGCAGCTATGCGCAGGCCTATTATTTGGGTGCCGAAAGGAAAGGTACGCTCACCGAGACGGTCAGGAATTTCGAAAGCTATCTGCCGCAGTATTTTCCCCTCGTCCACCCATCTCCAAGAAACAGGCTTTGGATGCGGCGCAATCCTTGGTTTGAGGAAAGGGTGGTTCCCAGGCTAAGGCAGACCGTGTGGGAAATCATCGGAAAATTCGACGTTTGAGTCTTTCAGTATTCGATATCGGCTTAAAACCAACAGGGCTGGTTGCAATACCAAATACCAGCCCTCCATCCCAAGTCTTTTGGCGTTTGTGGAACTGTCCCAGAAATCAATCTCTTACCAAGCCCTGAATCCGAATCTCCCCGATCAGCCCGGAAGGCATGGGGTCCCATGCTTTGGCGTCGAAAGGCTGGTAATCCTTGTTGACCATGTTGATCTCGTGGAAGATCTTCCATTCCTTGCCGGAAAGCTCCAAAGCCCGGATTCTATTGGCGGAGAGGTTGGTGACTTCGATGCGGAGTTGGTTGTCGTGCTCCCGTAGCCGGGGAAGAACGATTTCAAAAGGGTTGGCCCAGAGCGTTCCGACGTACTCCCCGTTGAGGTAGATGCGGGCGCTTTCCCGTACCTCGGGGAGCTGCAGGAGCCAAGCCTCGGCCCCGCCTGCTGGCCGGTCAAAGCTCATCTCATAGGCCGCGGTCCCGCTGAAGGCTTCCGCGTCGGCATTCAGTTCCGTCCAGGATTTCAGCTGCGTCAGGGTTTGCGCAGCGGGCAGGGCAGGGCCTCCTTCCAAAAAGCCAAGCTGGTACGGGCCTGCGATAGCTTGCGGGGCACCTTCTGGCTTCCAGTAGCTCCAGGCCTCCGAAGAGGTCTTTGCCCCCACGATCACAAACATGCTTTGACCGGCCTTCAACTGCACACGAACCTGCTTTTTCCCTCCCTCGCTTCTGGTCTGGGCCGTTCCCATTTTTCCGGAATACGGATCAAACAGGCTGATTTCCTCCCCGTCTGCATTCAGCAGGATGTAAGCGTCCACGTCTTTTGCCAGATGGTTCACGAGGTAGTAGGCGCTGCCTTGCTCGGTCTTTCTCCGGATGAATTTCAACCCAGTTTCCACCAAACTTTCCGGTAAAATCTGCGAAGCCTTCAGCGTCCCGATAAAATCCTCCGTGACCGTCACCGAGCGGTTCAATGTTTCGAGCTGAGTCAGTCTTTTTTCGAGTTCAAACTGCCCAGGAACGGACTCGGGCTTCCCGAGGAAAAGGACCTTTCCCCCGTTTTTCTTTAGCTCCAGCAGCTTTTCGAGGGTTTCCAGCGGCATGAGTCCTACCTGTGGCACCACGATGGCCTGGTAGCTTGCGCCTTTGAATCGGATTTTTCCCTTTTCCACCCGGGCGCTCTGCACAAATTCATCCGAGAAAAAGTCCAGGGAGTAGCCCTCCTTCATCAAGCCCACACCGGCTTGGTAGAAGGGCGTGTCCAGCAGCCACTCGCCCAGGGAGTGGATCTTAAACTGGAAGAAAGTCGCTCCTTCATAGTACTTGTCCCAGTTGTCATAGACGGGCCAGTAGAGTGCGATTTCGTTGTCCGGCTGCCCGCTCTGCAGGATGCGCTGGCAGTTTTCCACATAGGTAAAAAAAGCCGGCGAATCTCTCCATATCGTGAGCTGGGGGCTAAAGTTGACCGAGGCGTAAAATTTCCAGCCCGGCCATTCCGCTCCGGGATCGGTGTAGGTGGAGCCGTGGAGGAAGGTGTGGTTGATCCCGCTGAGGAAGAGCTCTTCCAATTCGGGTTTGGCCTGGGAAAGGGCGGTTTTGAAGTGGTCCCGCAGCCAGGTGAAGGTCTCCGAGGACACCAGGGGCTTGCCGGTCATGTGGGCAGCGGAGGAGGAAAACTTCAGCATCATGGGGTCGGCGTCGCCGGGGCGGATATCGGCCTCCTCGCGTCTCAGTCCGGGGATGTCAAAAGGCATGGAGCCGAAAGTTTCCGCCTCGGGGATGTCAGCCGTGGCATAGAGGTCGAGGAGATTGCCGGGCGAGCCGTGGGGCCTGAAGCTTGGTCACATATCCCTTGGCATTGGCCCAGGCCGTCCAGGGGCGGTCAAACTCGACTTTCAGCAGGTCGCCTAGGGTTTCGCGGTAGTCGCTGCGCACGCGGTTGGCGAGCTCGGAGTCTGTCTTCTCGATCAGCAGATGGAGGTAGGGCCGGAGATCGTATCCGCGCAGCTTTGCGAAGGCCTCCAAAAATCCCGGCGTGAAATCCGCTCCATAGACCTCAAAGCTGTCGTTGAAGATCGCCCGAACGGGGGCCTTGAGCTTCTGGTCATAGGGAATCACATAGTCGGCTAAGGCCGCTCTGGAATAGTGGTCCAGCGTGAACCCCTCGCCACCCGGCGCGGCGCGCTTGACCTTTTGGCCGGTTTTGGCCTCATAGACCGCATAGACCTTCAGGTCCTGGGGCGGAGTCCACTGCAGTTGGCTGTTTTGGATTTTTTCACTCAGATCTTCGAAAAAGCCGCCTTCTCCATAGGCCAGTACCGCCACGAGCTTGGACTCGGGTTTTGCGGGACTGAGGTTTTGGGCAAAGCTTTCTCCCTTTTTCAACTCAAAAGCCTGATGCTCCAGTCGGGTCGCGGCATGCGCTGGCTCCACTTGCGGGCCACCGTAGGGCCAGCCCGTACCCAAGACCATGTCCACGCCCATGCCCAGGCTGTCGGCCAGCTGCGTGGTGTAGTCAAGCATCTCCAGGTACTGGGGAGAAAGAAAGGGGAGGAAGTTGCCCTCTTGGCCCTTCACCCCGTAGATGGGCGTGATCTCCACGCCTCCGATGCCCGCCTTGTGAAAGGCCGTGAGCTGCGCTTTGATGCCCGCTTTGCTCACCGCAGAGCCCATCCACCACCAGCGTGTCCAGGCTTTGGTGCTTTGGGCCTGGAGGGAAAAAGTGCTGAGCAAAAGCAGCAGGGCGCTGAGGACGGTCTTTTTTAGGTTCATAGGTAGAGGAGTAAGGGGCTGGAATATAGGGGTTGGACAGGCAAATAGCATCCTGCTGCAGGCTAATTCGGGAGGATGGAGCACTGCGGGAGCGAATTTTTTTGAAGGGACAGTCTAGCTACGTTGTCTGGCCAGCAATTTCTAGGATCTGCCCCTAGAGCGGACAGAAGCAGGGTTTTTGTTTGCAAATACTTGTAAATCAATGTTGAATAAGTCTGGTTTCGCCTGCGCTTTGACCAAAAAGAGATGCAATCTTTTGGCCTTGGGCGGAACAATTACAGGCAAAATGGCCTTACCCTACTAGACAATTTCCCAAACTAGCCGATCCGTCGGTTTTCGGTAAACTTCCTTTTCCCCGGCCGTCTCACGTGACGGTATGCGGGCCATGCCGATACCAAAGTCCTGTTTTCCTTCTTTTGCTGCTGCATCATCCACGCGATTGCAGTGATTTTACACACCACAACCTATTAACTACATGGAAACTCTATTGGAACAAGAATTCTTCGGAAACACCGTCCAAGCCTACGCCATTGTCCTAGGCGGCATTTTGCTTGGATTCCTTCTCGTCACCGCTTTCAAGAAAATCCTCCTGAGGCGGCTGCACGCACTCGTCGCCAAGACGGACAACAGCTACGATGACTTTGCCGTGGAGACGGTGAGCAAATTCATGGTGCCGATGGTGTACTTTGTCATCATCTATGCCGGGCTCAAGACCCTGGTATGGCCGGAGCGCTTCGCCAACATTCTAGAGGTGGTCTTTGTCGTCATTTTGACCTATTACGCCATCCGCTTTGTCTCAAGCGTGATCCTTATGCTCCTGCGTACCTACATCAGGGGCCAGGAAGGAGGAGAGGAAAAAGTCAAGCAGATGGGTGGAATCATCCTGATAGTGAACGTGGTGATTTGGATCACGGGACTGGTATTCATGTTTGGCAACCTCGGCTATGACGTCACGGCGATCATCGCGGGGATGGGGATAGGCGGTATCGCCATCGCCCTTGCTGCGCAGAATATCCTCGGTGACCTGTTCAACTATTTCGTGATCTTTTTTGACCGCCCCTTTGAGGTCGGGGATTTTCTCGTGATCGGGGACAAAAACGGCGTCGTGGAAAAGATCGGGATCAAGACTACCCGCGTGGCCACCCTGTCCGGAGAGCAGTTGGTCTTTTCCAACAGTGACCTGACCAGCTCCCGCATCCACAACTACAAGAAGATGCAGCGCCGGAGGATTGTCTTCGCCGTGGGAGTCACCTACGAGACGTCCCCAGAAGACCTGAGAGCCATCCCTTCCCTGCTGCAGGAGATCGTGTCTGCCCAGAAGGACGTGACTTTTGACCGGGCGCACTTCAAGGCTTTCGGGGATTCCAGCCTGGACTTTGAGATCGTGTACTACGTGGAAAACGCCGAATACAATGCCTACATGGACATACAGCAGGAGATCAACCTGCAGATCTATGAGCAGCTCGGTAACCGCGGCATTTCCCTCGCATTCCCTACGCGTACGCTCTACATCCGCAACGAAAACGGGATGAAGTTTCACGTCAACCGGAGCGAGGTCGCGGCCGTGGAAAACGGTTCCAGTCAAAACTGACCTTAGTCTTCAACCCAAAATTTTTGCCACAGGTGCGGAGGTTGACTCCTGCATCTGTGGCTTTTTTGTGTGAAAACTTGGGGGCGAGGTGCCGGCATCGCTTGGCCAAAACCTTTTGAAGGAGGGAATGGAACATCCGGATTTTCTCAGGACATTAGGCCTTTGGTAAAACTCTATCCCTTGGCCTCAGAATTCCCTTTTCGAGTAAAGTCTGCATGCTGCCGCATCTGCATCGCCCTGATTGCTTTGGCGATTTTTTCCTCAGTCGCTTGGGCTCAGGATGACGGAGTATTCAGGGGCAAAATGCTGGCGCAGGGCTACTGCGCCTCCTGCCACGCCTTCCCGGAGCCTTCGCTTTTGCCCAAGGAAACATGGGCCAAGAAGGTCTTGCCGCAAATGGCTGCCTACATGGGCTTCAAGGCGGCTCAGGACAGTCTGGGGATTTGGGAGGAAAAGACCGCCGAGGAGATTGCCATCCTGAGAAAGCTGGACAGCTACCCCGCTTCGAGTCAGCTCCCCGCTCGGGATTTTCAGGCTATCGTGGCCTATTATGGCCAAGAAGCGCCGGTAGAATTGCCTGCCCAGATCCCCAAGGTGTCGCCGGAGATTTTGGAGCATTTTGCCGCAAAAGAGCTCTTCATCGAAGGGATCAAAAGCCCTCAAACCAGCCTCGTGGCGATCAACGAGGAGAGGGGAGAATTGCTAATCTCCGACGCAGGCAGCCTGCAGCTCTACGCCAAAGACACCCAAGACGAGCTCTTTACCCTTCCTCCCATATCCAGCCCGGCAGTACATTTCCTGAAAAGATCCCCCAACGTGTACGACTTCATCACCATCGGCTCGATCGCACCCAGCGATCTTTCCCAAGGAGCGGTGTATCAAATAGACCTCAACGAAGGCACTTGGGGCCAGGTCATGGACGACTTGGCGCGACCTGTCTATGGACTCTGGGAAGATTTGGAAAAGGACGGCAAGCCCGACCTGCTGCTGTGCAACTATGGCCATCATGGTGGGGGATTGGTTATTTATCCCGATGGCGATGCGGGCGTAGAGCCCACCAGACTGGGTGGAGCGGGAGCCAGGAGGGTGGAGGTCGCCGACCTAAACCGCGACGGCGTATCGGATATCGTGGCCCTTTTTTGCCAGGGGGATGAGCGGATCTCGGTTTTTTATGGAAAGGGCGGTGGCGACTTTGAGCCGGAAAAGATTCTCCTCCGCTTTCCGCCGGTCATGGGTAGCAGCTATTTTGAGCTGCGGGACATGGATGGGGACGGAGCGCTGGATATCCTTCTCAGCAACGGTGACAACTGGGACTATTCCTCTGTGCTGAAGCCTTACCATGGTTTTCGCATCTATACCGACCAGGGTGGGGGACGCTATGAGGAGGCTTGGTTTTATCCCCAATACGGCGCAGCCAAGATGATGGCGCTGGATTTTGACGGTGATGGGGATCTGGACTTGGCTACCATCGCCTTCTATGACGAGCTGGCCGAGGCGGAGCAGCAGTTTCTTCTTTTTGAAAACCTCGGTGGGCTGGGCTTTAGGCCCTTTTTTATCCCAGAGGCCTCGCTCGCCAAGTGGCTGACCATGGATGTGGGTGACCTGGATGGGGATGGGGACGCGGATATCGTCCTCGGAGCCTATGCACACAACACCCTGGAATACACCAAGCTCCTCCTACGGGGCATCTCTGAGATTCCCAATGTGCTGATCCTCGAAAACAATCTATCCGGAAAATAGTTGGGGAAGCCGAGCTGGGGTAGGGTTCCACCGCCGCTGGCAAATGGGGCGGGCAGAAATCGCGCTCGCCAAAATCAGGGAATGGAATATGCTGCTCAGGCGGGAAATTGGCTTCTTTGGGTTTTGTCCCAAAAAGAGACCGAAAAATCGATGAAAATATTTGGAGGGAGGGCTGCATTTGAAATCCCCTCATTTGCCTCTCGTAGGTGTTAATCTGTCTTTTGCGTGCTGCAGGTTTTTGTGCTCCGACCTCTGCCCAAACAGGACTAGATCAAACCAAAGCTGTTTTATATATTGGATGCCAACTATCGTGCGCTAGCGCACTCAACAACTGCCAACAGAATGAGTTTTTACTCCGAACAATTCCCCTCAGGGGATTTTGTGTTTCCCGAAAACCCACCTATCGACCTTCTTTCCGAGCATGAGCTGGACCGTGCCTGCCAGCTGGCGAGTGCCCTCGGAGATGACGCCGCGGCGCTGCTGTTTTTCTTTGGCGAAAATCAGCTCCTGCCAAAATCCAATGTGGGAATCGCACATCCGGAGGACTTCATTCCCTTCCTGGCATCCCTGGATACCGCCGAGGAAAGCTTCGCCCAGACCGCCGTCTCGACCGCTGTGCCTGAGGGCTTGGCCTTCATAGGCTGCGTATGGCTGAGGGGTGCGGTGAGTCTGGGCGGCATTGCGCTGTTTGGCAAAAAAGAAACCAAGCTGAAAGAGGGGCAAAAGCAGGCTTTGGAGCTTGTAGGGAAGAATCTGGTAGATTGTCTTTGGCAGAAAGCCGAATTCAAAAAGATCCGCAGCTTCGAGAAGATCTTCAATTTTTCCAATGATTTGGTGTGTATCATCGACTTCCAGGGTCGGTTTGAGCGGATCAATCCTTCCTTTACCTCCATCTTGGGATGGACCTGGGAGCAGATCGGGGGGCAGACCTTTGACTCCTATATTTTTTCCGAGGATTTGGCCCTTACCAACGAGGTTTTTGGACAGCTCCTCCAGGGGGAGACTGCACAGAAATTTATGCACCGTTTTCTCACCCACTCGGGCGGATTCCGTGTGATCCAGTGGACGGCTACCCCGGATGTGGACTCCAATCGTATCTATGCCATCGGGCGCGATATCACCGAGGAGAAAAAACTGGAAAACAAGCTCAAGGACAGCAAGGCCCGCATGCGGGAGTTTTTCGAAAATTCCCAAGGGCTCATGTGTACCCACGACATAAACGGACGCTTCCTGACCGTCAACTCCTCCGGTGCCGCCATGGCGGGATATTCCCGGTCCGAAGTCTTGGAAAAGTCGCTTTTTGACTTGGTGCCCGACGAGTACAAAGGAGGCATAGACTACTACCTGGAGCAAATCAAGGCCCATGGCAAGGCAGAGGGGCAGATGTATATACGCCACCGGGATGGCTCAGTCCGGACTTGGCTCTATAACAATGTACTACAGCGCCCGATGGACGGGGAGGAGCCCTATGTCATCGGCAACGCCATCGATATTACCTCCAGAGCTCAGCTGGAAAAGGACCTCAAAGTCACCAAGACCCTCCTCGAAGAGACGGGACGGGTGGCACGGGTAGGCGGCTGGGAGCTGGACTTGACCACCAACAAGCTGCTTTGGACACCCGCTACCAAGCTCATCCATGAAGTGCCAGAGGACTTTGTTCCCAATCTGGAGCAGGGGATTGAGTTTTACAAAGAAGGGGAAAGCAGGGAAAAGATCAGCCAGGCTGTCAAGCTGGCGATCGAAGAGGGAACGCCCTGGAATCTTGACCTACAGATCATCACTGCCCAGGCGAATACCATTTGGGTGCGGGCTATCGGAAACCCTATCCAGGAAAACGGCAAAACCGTGCGTCTGGTGGGGACTTTCCAAGACATAGACCTGGCCAAGAAGACAGAACTGGAAGCCGCTCGGGCCAAAAAACTGCTGGTGGATGTCTTTGACGCCTCATCGGAAGTGAGCGTGATCGCCACTGACACGGAGGGGATCATCACTGTCTTTAACAAAGGAGCGGAGAAAATGCTCGGCTACACCGCCGAGGAGATGATAGGGAAGCAAAGCCCCGCCATCATCCACTTGCCCGAGGAGATGGACCGCCATTCCGAGGAAGTCTCCGAGGAGTTTGGCTATCCGGTCACGGGGTTTGAGGTTTTTGTCGCCCGTGCCGAAAAGACCGGTTCCGAAAAGAAAGACTGGACCTATCTTACCAAGGATGGGAAGAAAAAGCTCGTGGAGCTGGTCGTCACGCCCATCAAGGATTTGGATCAGGTGACCATCGGCTACTTGGGCATCGCTATCGACATCACCGACAAGCGGGAAGCACAGATCGAGCTGATCAACGAGAAAAGCAGACTTACGGCCTTTGTGAAGCATACTCCGGCGGCGGTGGCCATGCTGGACAGGAAGATGACCTACATCGCCGTCAGCAACAAGTGGCTGCAGGAGTTCAACCAAGAAGGGCAAAAGGTAGTAGGGGAGTCCCACTACAAGCTCTTCAGCAAGATGATGAACGAGGAGGCTACCAAGCGCCATCAGCGCGTCCTCAGCGGAGCTGTAGAAAGCAAGCAGGAGGAGAGAATCATGTTTCCTGGAGCGGAAGAGGCCCAATACATCTCTTGGGAGATGCGGCCTTGGTATCTGCATGGAGGCGAGATCGGCGGCATCATGATGTTCACCCAAAACGTCACCGGCATGGTGAAGCGTCGGGAGGAGCTGCAGCTCGCCAAAAATATGGCCGAGGAAGCAAGCCGCGCCAAGTCCGAGTTTTTGGCCAATATGAGCCACGAGATCCGCACCCCGCTCAACGGGGTGATCGGATTCACCGACCTGGTCCTCAAGACCAAGCTCACCGATACCCAAAACCAATACCTGACCATCGTCAACCAGTCGGCCAACGCCCTGCTGGGCATCATCAACGACATCCTGGACTTTTCCAAGATCGAGGCGGGAAAGCTCGAACTCGACGTGGAGAAAACAGACCTCTATGAGCTCGCCTCCCAAGCCACTGACCTCATCACCTACCAGATCCAGAAAAAGGGACTGGAGCTGCTGCTCAACGTGGACTCGGATTTGCCGAGATTCATTTATTCCGATTCGGTAAGACTAAAGCAGGTTTTGGTAAACCTGCTGGGCAATGCCTCCAAGTTTACCGAAAAGGGGGAAATAGAGCTGAAAATCCACATGCTGGACAGCGAGGAAGACAGAACCTCGATCCGATTTGAAGTGCGGGACACGGGCATAGGCATCCATCCCGAGAAGCAGGCCAAGATCTTTGAGGCCTTTTCCCAAGAGGATAGCTCCACCACCAAAAAATATGGGGGTACCGGTCTGGGCCTGACTATTTCCAACAAGCTGCTGGGCCTGATGGACAGCAAGCTGCGGATCCGCTCCAAGCTCGGCAAGGGCAGTACCTTTTATTTTGACGTGACCTTTTCCTCCGAAAAAGGTGAGCCCATCGAGTGGGAGGGGCTGGAAAACATCCACCATGTACTCGTGGTGGACGACAACGAAAACAACCGAACCATCGTCAACCAGATGCTCCGGCTGAAAAACATCAAGACCACCGAGGCGACCAACGGCTTTGAGGCGCTGCAGCACCTGGCCAACGGAAAGCGCTACGACGTGGTGCTGATGGACTACCACATGCCCTTCATGGACGGGGTCGAGACCATCCGCAAAATCAGGGAGACCTTCAGCGGTCACCTGGAGGATATGCCGATCCTTTTGCTCCACAGCTCCTCCGATGATCAGCGCATCATCCAGGCTTGCAAGGAGTTTGGGATCAAGTATAGGCTGATCAAGCCGCTGAAGATCCAGGAGCTCTATCACGCACTTGCGCATCTGGCCGAAAAACACGAGCCGGTAGAGCCTGTGACGGAAGATCCGATGCTGAATACCAAGGTGTTCAAGATCCTCATCGCCGAGGACAATCCCATCAACATGCTGCTGGCCGAGACCATCTTGGTCAACTGCCTGCCCAACGTCGCCCTGACCAAGGTCGAAAACGGACAGCTGGCTGTCGATTATTGCAAGAGAGAAGTGCCGGACTTGGTTTTCATGGATGTGCAGATGCCGGTAATGAACGGCTACGAAGCCACCCAAAACATCCGCCGGATTCCCGACTGCGCCGCAGTGCCCATTGTAGCACTGACCGCCGGCAATGTGAAAGGAGAGAAGGAGAAGTGCCTCGCGGCCGGTATGGACGATTTTGTAGTCAAGCCTGTGGTGGAGGGGACGCTGAGGATAGTCTTGGACAAGTGGCTGGGCCAGCCTGCCGGGACGGAAGGCTCCGAGGGAAAATCCCAGGAGATGCCCATGCACTTTGATTCGGAGAAGCTGAAAGCCTACGCCGACGGCAACCTGGACTTCCTACAGAAGATCTTGTCCATCGTCAAGGACGAGCTCAACAGCTCCTCCAGAAATCTCAAGCTGACCCTGAAAACCAAAAACCTCAAGGGAGTCAAGGAGACGGGGCATAAGCTCTATGGCACCTCTGTCAGCTCGGGCTTTGGAGTTTTGGCTACGCTGACGCGGGAGTTGGAGCTGTCAGAGCGCTGGGAAGAGCCGGCCATGCAGGACTTGATCCACAAGACTTTGGGAGAGATCGAGACAGTCCTCGGCCTCATGGACGGCGACTAGTCCAAAGAAATCCTAGATCAGATTTAGCTTTTGCATCAGTGGTACCCGCTTGCTCCTGCTGATGGGGATCACCGACTTGTCGATCAGGATGGTGTTGTCCTGAATGTCGATGATCTTGAGGAGATTGATGAGGTAGGAGCGATGAACGCGGAAGAAAATCTCCTCGGGCAGCTTCTGGGCCATGTTGGTCAGGGTCGTGTGTACGCGGTAGTCGATGGCCTCGCCCTGTACGCTGACATAGTCCCCCTGGGCTTCGACAAAGGATATTTTTTGCACCTCGAGCTTGATCAGCTTCTTGTCGATGTTGATGTAGAGGTGTCGCGCGGGATTGGCGCTGGGCCTGCTGGTCCGGGCAATGGGTTTTTCCTTTTTTTCTTCTTTGTCTTCGAGGATTTTTCTGGCCTTGTTGATGGCTTTTTGAAACTTGTCCGGGTTGATGGGTTTTTTGAGAAAGTCGATGATGCTTTCGTAGTCAAACACCTCCGTGGCCTGCTCCACATCCGAGCTGGTGATAATGATCAGGGGAGGTTTTTTTAGGGTTTGGATAAATTCAAAGCCCGAAAAGTCGGGCATATGAATGTCCAGGAAGATCAGGTCTACCTCTTGTTGGTTTAACAGTTTGAAGGCTTCGATAGGGGAAGAAAAACTCCCGATCAGCTTGATGTCGGGCTCTTTTTCGCACAAAAATCTGACTATTTCCCTCGAAACACTTTCGTCATCCAAAACAATACAATCCATGGACTACTCTGGGCTATTTTCGAGGAATTTAAGGATTTTATTAACAATTTCATTAAACTCTTCGACATAAGTTGTATTCCCCTCCCTGAGCTCGATTTCGTGTTTGTCGGCCAGCTTCAGGGATTCGTTCATCTGGAGAAAGGAGATTTTCTGCTTGATCCTATGGACGATCTCTGCCGCCCAGAAGTAGTTGTTCAGGCTCAGCGCATAGTGGTACAGGTCGAAGTCCTTGGGAAGTTCGTTGAGGATGATCTTGATGATCCTCATCTTAAACTCCGGATTTCCTCCGGACAGTTGATCTAGGTAGCTGAAGGTCGGTTCCATGAGTGCAGGGGATTAGGATAGTGTTCCCCCATAGGGCGAGTGGCAGTAGATGCTCTGGATGGAGGATTTTTGGATGGTAAGGGACTGGACAGGGACGGAGACCGTCTGGGGGCCGACCACCTGGAAGTTGAAGATCCAGTGTTGGCGGCTTTTGGTGTGGGAGATGTGGAGTAGGTTGCCACTTTTCCCCCAGGACTGGGTTTCGAGATAGTCCTGGAGGAAGTGGCAGATCTTGCGGCAGAGCTCGGTGAGCTTGCCATAGATCAGGGGCAGGTTATTGTCCAGCTTGGGAGTCAAAGCGTATCGTCCCCCCAATTCTTCAAAAATGCCAGCGAAGAGGTCATAGGTGTCAATGAGTTCTTCCCGAGTGTTGATCTCGGTGTTGGCTTTGGTTGATTGTTGACACGCTGGTTTCATAGGCTTAGAATTTGGGGGGACAAAATGGGGTGATTGAACAACTTTTTTCCCTTCATGTACCCAAATTTACGAAGCCCTATTGACCCAGATCGGCGAATCCCGTCGAGGACGGTTTACCTATAGGTGAATGGTAGCTACCTGTCGATCAAGCGATTTTCCATGCCTTCCGACTTCCCAACTTCCCATCCTCCTGCTTCCCGACATTTATGATTTTTGATTTGCGATTTACGAGCGGATGACTGGAGGTTTGCGTCACAAATCCCCCCGGCCCCCTTTGACGGAATGCAGTATTCCACTTTGGGAATTCGAATCAAAGGGGGAGTTGGCCCAAGGCAGCGTCGAACCTTCTTCCGTCTCCGGTCTTTCGTCTTCCAAACTTCCAAGCCTCCTAACTTCCCAGCCTCCTAACTTCCCAGCCTCCTGCTTCCCGACATTTATGATTTTTGATTTACGATTTACGAGGGCAAGACACAGGATACCGCTTCCTAGACGCCGGCGTTTCGAAAATGCCGAAGGTACTTCCGTCTCCGGTCTTCCATCTCCGATCTTCAGTCTTCCAAACCTCCCAACTTCCAACTTCCCACCTCCCGTCCTCCTTCCTTCCAACATTTGCGATTTACGAGCGGATGACTGGAGGTTTGCGTCACAAATCCCCCCGGCCCCCTTTGACGGAATGCAGTATTCCACTTTGGGAATTCGAATCAAAGGGGGAGTTGGCCCAAGGCAGCGTCGAACCTTCTTCCGTCTCCGGTCTTTCGTCTTCCAAACTTCCAAGCCTCCTAACTTCCCAGCCTCCTGCTTCCCGACATTTATGATTTTTGATTTGCGATTTACGAGCGCAAGACACAGGATGCCGCTTTCCAGAAACCGCTGTTTGGAACATGCCGAAGGTACTTCCGTCTCCGGTCTTTCGTCTTCCAAACTTCCAAGCCTCCTAACTCCCAACTTCCCAACTTCCAACTTCCCAGCCTCCTGCTTCCCGACCTTCCCACCTCCGTCCCCAAAATCCACTATATTAACCCCATGAAGCCCAAGCCCTATGTACGCCCCAAGGTCGCCGTGCCGGTGTTTTGCGAAGCAAACGGCTTCTACACCACTGCCCAGCGCTCGAAGACCATGTCCCGCATCCGCTCTAAGGGCACCAAACCGGAGAAGCTGCTGAAGAAAGCCCTCTGGCAGGCCGGAGTCCGCTACAAATCCCCCAAGAAGCCCCTGCCCGGCAAACCGGACATCAGCCTAAAGAAGTACAAGCTGGTCATCTTCGTGGACGGCTCCTTTTGGCATGGCTATGACTGGGAGCGGAGAAAGGAGAGCATTCACTCCAACCGGGAATTTTGGATCGCCAAGATCGAACGCAACCTGCAGCGCGACCGGGAGGTCAACGCCTACTACCGGTCCAAAGGCTGGACGGTCCTGCGCTTCTGGGACTTTGAGATCAAGGATGAACTGGGCGCTTGCCTGAAAAATATCCTCGACCAACTTCAGCCTATCACCTAGCGGGGCATGCAGGTTATCTTGGCTTGGTTGGAAAATCGGCGTTTAGGGCCTGGTTTTCCACTTCCAATTCTCCGATTTTCATCAAATACTCGCTTGCCGCCAAACCATTGGGATTGCAGCCGGGCTGTCCCTCGGGGACGTCCATTCCCAGCTTTTTGTAAAACTCCACCCAATAGACATCGGTCTGCCCTGTCGCCGGATCGATGAAGGTCATGGGTTCCAACTGGAACAGTCCCGCATGGCGAAAGGCCCGCTCCACATAATCCGAGCAATAGAGCGAGGAGTCGTTGAGCACGTAGGTCCAATTGTAGGGTTTACCCAGTAGGCTCTTGGCTACGGCAATCGCCCGCGGGATGGATGCCTGGGCCTCTTGGGTCAGGCGGTAGACGACAAGTTGCTTTTCCTTGGACCTGGCACGGTTCACAAGGCTGTCCAGGGGCTCGCGGACGGAGCCTTTTTCCGTACTGGCGTGGAGGATGTATAGCTGCCCATTGTCGGTTTCCAAGATGCCAAGATGGTCGAAGGAAGCCTCCGCCTCCCGCTGCGTGACCCGGTTGATCGCTCCGGAGAGCTGGTCTTTTTTCGCACCCACAAAGAGCAGGTCGCCGGTCTGTAGGCTCAGGTTGTGGTAACGGAGCTGGCCTTGGGCCAGGGAAGTGAGGCTGGGGAAAAGAAGCAGGCAAAAGATACCCAGCCGGCGGAGTAGGCAGTTCATGGGAAGGGGGTTGGGAATGCGAAGGTACCAAAGATATTCCGAGCCACTTCCCACGTCCCTGCTTCCTAACTTCCCTCTTTCCCACTGAACAGTTTTTCCCCAAGCATTGTTTGCAAGCTTGACTATCCCATCGCCTTTTGTGGCTAGCGGGGTAGGTGACTCTCATAAAACTATCACATGAAAAAAATCGGATTTTTATCCTTTGGCCACTGGGCAGAGCATCCTGCCTATCAAGCCAAGACGGCAAGCGACACCCTGCTCCAATCCATTGACTTGGCCGTGGCGGCGGAGGAGATCGGCTTGGATGGGGCCTACTTTCGCGTACACCACTTTGCCCGGCAGCTGGCGTCCCCCTTTCCACTGCTGGCGGCCATCGGTGCCAAAACCAACAAGATCGAGATCGGAACTGGCGTCATCGACATGCGCTACGAAAATCCCCTGTACATGGTCGAGGATGCGGGGGCCGCTGATTTGATTTCGGAAGGCCGCTTGCAACTCGGAGTCAGCCGGGGATCGCCCGAGCAGGTGATCGACGGCTGGAGGTATTTCGGCTATGACTTGGAGCCGGGCGAAACAGACGCGGATATGGGTCGGAGAAAGGCTCTGGAGTTTTACGAAAGATTGAAAGGTGTAGGCTTTGCAAAACCCAATCCTTATCCCATGTTTCCCAACCCTCCGGGTTTGCTGCGCTTGGAGCCGCATTCAGAAGGGCTGCGTGACCGCATTTGGTGGGGCTCGGCCTCCAATGCCACGGCCGTGTGGGCGGCGCAGATGGGCATGAACCTCCAGAGCTCTACCCTGAAGTACGACGAGAGCGGCAAGCCCTTCCATATCCAGCAGGCCGAGCAGATCAGGCTTTACAGGGAAGCCTGGAGGGAGGCCGGCCATACCCGGGAGCCAAGAGTGTCCGTGAGCCGATCCATCTTTGCCTTGGTCAGCGACCAGGATCGATACTATTTCGGGCAGGAAGCAAGCAGGAAGGACAAAGTCGGTATGATCGAGGCCGACAAGCGGGCGATCTTTGGCAGAAGCTACGCCGCTGAGCCGGAGCAGCTCGTCAAGGAACTCGCGCAGGACGAAGCCATCCAAGAGGCCGACACGCTGCTCCTGACCATCCCAAACACGCTAGGGGTGGAGTACAATGTCCACGTGCTGGAATCCATCCTGAACTATGTCGCGCCTGAACTGGGCTGGAGGTAAAAGCAGAAAGACTGGATAGCTATGGGATACTGCCGAAGGGTTTGCTTTGGCAGTATTTTTTTCCTGCCGAGGATCATGTGTCAGCTTGCAGAGTATTTGGTCTTCCGCCTCCGAAGCCAGAAATAAAGCAATACATCGACAGGTCTGGCGCTAGGTCTGTTCCTGTTGTTTGTCCCACTATGCGATCAGGTCTTTTGGCAAATCCGTAATCTGTATCCATTTGCCAGTGATTCGTTTCGTCCTTGGAAGAAGGGGATTGCTTAGGTTTGTCGTTTATTTGCCTACACCATTCCCGAGTTTTGTAAGTACCTGCGCCTGGAGAGGCCGAGGACTGAGGATTTGGAGATCGTCAATTTCGACGGAAAGGAAGGGCTACTTGCCAAATCACCGTCGGCGACAATAGATTTTTTATTAGGTCATAGGCCATGGCCTACGCGAGAGTTACGTGGTATGTGCCTCAGTAACAACACGCCAAAGAGCCCCTGTGCTAGTCCACGGATCACTTTTGGCTATTTTCCAAGAATTCGAGGATCGTGTTGACGATTTCATTGAACGCATCCACATAGGTCGTACTACCCGCCCTGAGCTGGACTTCGTGGATGTCTACCAGGTTCACCGCCTCGTTCATCTGGAGAAAGGAGATCTTTTGGTTGATCCGATGGACAATTTCCGAAGCCCAGAAGTGGTTTTTCAGGCTCAGTGCAAAGTGGTAAAGCTCAAGTTCCTTTGGGAGTTCGGTGAGAATGATCTTGATGATTCTCATCTTGAATTCCCTGTTCTCTCCGGAGAGATTGTCTAGGTAGCTAAAAGTGGGCTCCATGGGAGTTTGGGCTTAGGATAGCTCTCCGCCAAAGGGAGAGTGGGAGTAGATGCTAAGGATGGAGGATTTTTGGATCGATAGGGACTGGACAGGTACAGCCTGGGGGCTGAGCATTTGGAAATTGAAGATCCAGTATAGGCGGCTCTTGGTGTGGGAGATGTGGATGAGCTTGCCTTTCCCTCCCGTGGGCTGGGCCTCGAGGTAGTCTTGGAGGGAGAGGCTGATCAGGTGGCAGAGTTTGGCAAACTTGCCGTAGATCAACGGCAGATTGCTGTCTAGTCTGGGAGTCAAGGAATAAGGTCCCCCCAATTCTTCAAAAATGCCAGCGAATAGGTCGTAGGTGTCAATGAGTTCTTCCCGAGCATCGGTCTCGGTGGCGGCTTGGCTTGCTTGTTGACTTGCTGGTTTCATAGGCTTAGAATCTGGGGGGACTGGTTGGGTGACAGAACAACTTTTTTCCTTTCATTTGCCCAAAACTACAGTATGCTCCTGACTCTGATCGGTACGTTCTGTTCAATGTAGTTTACCTATAGGTGAATAGCATGCGTCCGTCGACAGGGCAGACAGACTTTCTCGCTTTCAGCGCCGACCCCTGCTTTTTAGCCTACAAAGCTCTCGGGATTCAAGGCATGTTTTTCTTTTGGATAGTCCACTCCGAAGAGTCAGCGAGCTCGGGGGAATCTCCCCTAAAGAGCTTTCCTGCTTTCCGGTTATCTTTCAGTTGCCACTGATACCAAGCTGTGGCCACACGGGCAAATTCGCCTCCATGCGGTTGGCCGTACGTCCCACCATGTCCCACATCCATGTTACCGACGAAAACCGGTACGTGGTTGATCTGCTGAAAGTCGTCCATGCCATTTCCGTAGGCGATGTCGGATTCCCCTCCCAAGAGATAGAGGGTAGGCACTTTTATTTTTTGCAACTGACTCTTGGCTACCTGTGGCATACCCGGCATCCCAGCTCCTGGATTTGGCAGGATACCGCTGTTGAAGACCCCTACTGTGGTGATTCGCGGATCGTCCGCTACCTCCAGCGTTTGCAGTCCACCGCAGGACATCCCGCTCACGGCGATGTGTTCGGTGTCGATCTTTTGGTAGTAGGGGCTGTTGGGGTCGGTATTTTGCGCAATCGCCCAATCAATGGCATCCAACAGTTTTTGGGATTTGGAACGGATCTCCGTCTGCTTGGGCATGGTGCCGATGGCAATGACCAAAAAGCCGTGTGAGGCGATTTCATTCAAGAAATTAACATGCTCCCAAGGCGAGTCGAAGCAGGCTCCGTTCCCCCAGGCAAGGATGGGTAGCTTGTTCTTTCTACCGAATGCATTCAGGTCTTGGGGCTTGAAAACCGTGTGAGTCGGCAGCGAGTGCTCGGTGACCATGATCGCGGAATAGGCGCCTGTGCCTCCGTTTTCGATGATTTCGGACACGGGTTCGGCTTGAAATTTCAGTTTTTCCGAAAAGAAGGGGAGTGCTTTGGTCTGGATGCGTTCGGCGATGCGGTTGAGGTGGTCGCCTTCATAGCTTTCGTAAAGATGCGGGATCTGGTAGGCATCCAGCACCTCGTGGAGCTTTTTCGTTGCCTCGCTGATTCCTCTATCCTCTGTACCCGCATCCATGGCGATAGCCCCGAGTTTTTTCAGGTTTGGGATATATTGGTCAATGGTGGTCAGGGTACGATTCGCGATGATTTTGTTGATCACCTCGGGTCTTGCTTCTCCATCCTTGGCTGGGAGGTCGAGGTAAAAGGGCGGGTTCTTAGGATTGGGGGCAAAAGCCGCGGAGGTCGCCAGTGTGGCTACCTCAAAGAAGGAGGCCCCCTGTATTTGGTCCTTGGACATTCCTTCCAGCTTCGCAATCATTTCCGGGTTGGTCGAGGCGCCTCCGTCCATGCAGCAGGGACTCAAGGCATAGATGGCAGCATAGACCTCTGGATATTTCATCCCCAGACGTAGCGTGCCATAGCCGCCCATGGAGTGCCCCGCCAGGCCGCGGCTTTCCTTTTTCGCGAGGGTGCGATACTTGCTGTCAACATATTGGACAAGTTCCTTCGTGACGAACGTTTCCCAGTCGCCGACCGTGGCCGAACTCGCATACATGCTTCCCTTGAAGGTGTTGAAGGCATTGGGCATCACCACGATCATTTCTTTGGAAAGACCCTCGGCAATTGATTTTTCGATCACCTCCTGCAGGTTGATCCAGTGCGCTTCCCAGCCAAACCACTGGGAATCCGTGTCGGTGAAGCCATGGAGCATGTAGAGCACGGGAAAGCGTTTTTCCGGATGGCTTTGATAGGAGGGGGGAAGGTACACCGTCACATCCCTGTCGGCTGGATCGCCGATCAGATTTCCCTCTAGGGCAGTGCTATGTACTTTGACTCGTTCTTTGTGGCCTTGCTGGGCTTGTGCCAAGGCCATAGGTAGGCAGGCCAAAAAGCATAGTAGAAAAATTTTTTTCATAGGTCAATGGGTTTCCGTTGTGACTAAAAATAAACCTTATCCCGTATCCGTCCAAGTTCCGGACTCACCACCCCCCAAGCTCTCGACTTCAGACTTCCAAACCGCCCAACACCTGTGCAGAGCGAAACCGAAGCATCCTCCTCCTCTAATTTCCCAACCCCTAACACCCCGCTGTTCGGCATTTGCAATGGCGAATGGACTATCGTAGGATTTGCAATTCGGACGAAGGATATACGATTTTTGATTTACGATTTACAGGCAGAAGACGGGAAGAATACGGCTACCCAAATTCCCACGTTAGAAAAATACCGAAGAAGCTTCCGTCTCCGATCTTCCTTCCTCCCTACCTCAATACCTCCCAAAATCCATTATATTAACCCCATGAAGCTCAAGCCCTACGTACGCCCCAGGGTAGCCGTGCCGGTGTTTTGCGAAGCAAACGGCTTCTACACCACCGCCCAGCGCTCGAAGACCATGTCCCGCATCCGGTCTAAGGGCACCAAACCGGAAAAGTTGCTGAAGAAAGTCCTCTGGCAGGCCGGGGTCCGCTACAAATCCCCAAAGAAGCCCCTGCCCGGCAAGCCGGATATCAGCCTTAAAAAATATAAGCTGGTCATCTTTGTGGACGGCGTCTTTTGGCATGGGTATGACTGGGAAAACCGAAAACACAGCATCAAATCCAACCGGGAATTCTGGATCGCCAAAATCGAGCGCAACATGCAGCGCGATCAGGAAGTCAATGCCTATTACCGGTCCAAGGGCTGGACCGTGTTGAGGTTTTGGGATTTTGAGGTGAAGGGGGAGGTGGGAGAGTGTTTGAAATCAATCATTGATCAGTTACAAATGAATTAGGGCATACGCATAATAGAAAAGCTGGACTTCAAAAGTTTCAATGTCCCGTTGGATTTCAATGTCCCGTTGGATAATATAATCGAATTATTTACCTTTGGTTTATCAATCCCCTGCACGCCTCTGTTTACATGCGCATCTTGCAGGGCTTTTTTTTGCCAAATTTTTCAATTTTTTAACATGAGATACGAAAAGCCGCCAATCTCGACAGACGATCATATTCGACTTTTAAGACAAAGAGGTCTTCTTATTAGGGATGAAAAGCATGCGACAAAGTTCATCGAATCGATCGGATATTATCGGTTGACCGGCTACATGTATCATCTGCAATCCTCGGATGGCGATCATGGATTTTATCCGGGCATCACCTTTGGCCAAGTGATCGATACCTATCATTTTGACAAAAAACTAAGGATGCTATTGATGGATTACCTCGAAAGAATCGAGGTGTCGCTTCGCGCGTTGATGACTAATCGCTTCAGTCTGGAGTTCGGTTTTTTCTGGTACACCGATGTTACCCTTTTCGACAGAAGAGATGTCTTTGATATGATTCAGGCTGACATTCATGATTCTGTGGGGGATGAAAAAGAGCAGTTTATCAAAGCATTCAAATCAAAATACACCTCAGAAAGACTTCCTCCTTCTAATATGGCATTGGAGCTCCTTTCTTTTGGGAAACTGACAAGGCTATACGACGGATTAAAGTCGGCCGGCGGCAAAAACGATATTGCCTCAGCGTTTGGTCTGCCGAGCAGTATTCTGTCTTCTTGGCTGATTTACCTGAACAACGTTCGAAATGTATGTGCTCATCATTGCAGACTCTGGAATAGAAGAATCACTGCCGATAGACCTGCAATCCCCACCCGTAAAAAATATGCGTTTGCCGGATTTTGGGATGAACACTCCAATACGACAGTTTATGGCGTAGTCACATTGATTTCAAAATTGCTCGATTCCATTTCGCCTGGTCACAGGTTCAGGCAAAAACTGATTGATCTTCTGGAAAATTTTCCGGAAATCAATAAAATATACATGGGTTTCCCCACTGATTGGAAAACTACGGCTGCATTTCTCTAGAGAATCAAACCTGGTATTCTCTCAACATCCCATTTAATCTTCTCCGAGTCTCGCTGAATTCTTGGATCTGTCGCTCCAATTCTGCTCTGGTAAAACTCTCGGTGAAGCGTTGAACCCCCGTTTTTGAAGACTTAAACCGATGTTTGATGTATAGCTCTTCATTTGACATACTCTTCAAGATCATCGAGTGCGCCAGCGAATTTCTCAGCTCTCGGAAGCAGTCGACCTCATCCATCAGCTCAATAAGCTCCTCAGTTTTGTCAAATCCGGATTCAGCTACTTTGGCGCGGTATTCTTTCATCTTGACGCCAGTATTGATGTTACCCATAAACTCAAACTTGGACTGAGTCAGGCCGATTTTATACAATAGGTGATCAAGCAGGAATTCAGCATTGCCAAATCCCAACAGTGCTCTTCCAACCAAGCTTTCTATTTCTGCCATAACCTCGTCGATAAGCCATTTATATTTAGTCGAATGTCGTTGATCCTTTTCATACCCTTGCCATATCGCAGATTGAATGACACACCTTGTCGCAGATGAAGACGGTCACTACGTTGGAATTGTGGAAATCCGGTAATTTTCGTCATCAATGAAAAAGTCCCTGATTGACCATCAAACTATCCTGACTGACCAGCCACAAACCTGCTCCGTTTGCGGACTTCGAAGCGAAATACTTTCAGATCTAAGTCATACGCTGGCCAAAACACAGCTTCACCGATGTCCCGACAAGGGATGCGGATTTGAATTTGTCGCAACTGCCGAAGATGAACAAGCATTTCTCTCCTGAAGGCCACGACTTAGCAAAAAATGAGGGACTAACTGAGGGAGTACGAGGGTGTAAATGAGGGAGTAACTGAGGATGTAAATCCCAACAGGACAACAGAGGTGTGGCTTTGCATCTGAAGCTTGCCCTGCTATTACAAAACATCAATCGGAGAGGCGCGGTGGGCCGACGCAAAAGCGGGCCGGCGTCCGGCCTTGCGGGAGGAAGCTTTTTTGCGTCTTGATTTTTTCGTTCTTTTTCATCAAGGAAAAAGGACATAAAGGAAGAGAGCAATGTATGCTGCCCACTACTATATTCAAAGCATTCAGGCCTAGTCCCCCTTCACCACCCCTTCCAAAAACTCCATCACATCCCTTCCATCCGTAGCCGGATCATCGGTATTTTCAAACTCCTCAAACTCATGCCATTCATGATCCACTTCCGGATTATAGGAACTAGCATGCAGCCGGGCTAGTCCCCAGTCCTGTGGCACGAAAAACTCCTCCGAGATCAGTTTTCCCCGTAGCAGGTCTGTGGCCGCTTCGACGGACATTCCGGCAGGATTGGCAAAGACCATGCTCCCAAATTCCTTGTAATTATGCGCATCCCGGTAGCGGTAGTTCAGGCGGATGTTTTTCATGGGGTTAAATTCTCCAATCCCAGGATAACTATCCAGATACTCGTCACCAACTGTCTGGCTTCTGCAACTTGTTTTGTCAAAAGAGTTCATTAGTTTGGTCTTATAAATCAAAGTCGTCAGCTCTTATAGCATTTAGTCCATTAATGAAAGAAGATTGGTCAGAACAAGAGGTCGAATTGGCTATTGCCGACTATTTCCAAATGCTTAAAAATGAGCTTCATGGACGGCCTTACAACAAGTCCGCTCATCGAAAGGAGTTAATTCGGCTTCTGAAAAACAGATCAGAAGGATCAATAGAATTCAAACACCAGAACATCAGTGCCGTATTGGCCAAGTTTGGCATCCCTTTCATAAAAGGATATAAGCCGCGATGGAATTACCAGCAGGTACTTGAAGATAAGGCAGCTTCTTACATCCAAATTCACTTCACTGAATTTGAGCATAGCTTTGAGCGCTTTGCCGAAATGGTTCCTGAATTGGCCAATCCCAGTAAGGACTTCGAAACCATGCTGGTGTCGCCGCCAAAGATCGAAGAGGTAGCGGAGCCACGGGCTCTTTACAAAAGACGGCCAGTCAAGATTAACTACCTCCAGCGGGAGCAGGCAAATCAGGAACTCGGCAGTAGGGGAGAATCACTGGTGATTGAGTATGAGAAATGGAGGTTAAATGAACAGGGATTGCATAATCTCTCCGAAAAGGTGGAATTGGTTTCTGCCTATGACGATGGCGCTGGCTTCGATATCCTGTCCCGAAACCCAAATGGCACCGACAAATACATCGAAGTTAAGACCACAAAGCTGGCCAAGGAGACCCCGATCTTTTTTACCTCAAATGAATACAGGTTTTCAAGGGAAAATGAGGCAAATTATCATCTCTATCGGGTGTTCGATTTCGGGAAGTCTCCCAAGTTCTTTACGCTCCTAGGTGACTTTGATTCGTTCTGTACCAAAGAACCGGTGCAGTACAGGGGGTGGTTTTGACTTTCTTTGTTTTCACCTTGATAATATTTATATGAAAAAATTCATCGCATATTTTGATTACTTGGGTTTTCGACAATTCATCGAGAAGAATGATGTGCTTGACCAAGAAAAAGGAATGAGCCACATATTCAGAGAAATCGAGCAGGCTATTGCAAAACAAAAAACAAAAGATGCGCCGCATGGTATAGTCGCAGATTTAGAAAAAAGTAACATTAATTGCATCAATTTCTCTGACACAATCATTTTTTGGACTGAAGATGACGGTATAGAGTCTCTGAAAGAGATTCTCGAAGTTTCGTATATATTCAATTGGAGAACTAATGGTTATTTTTTTCCTGCAAGGGGAGCGGTTGTTCATGGAGAACTAGAAGGAGTTGACTTTTCTTATTTGAATGGCAGGGGCAATAAATACAATATTAACTCAGTATATGGTAGAGGGCTAATCTCCGCGTATGAAAAAGCTGAGTCCCAGAATTGGGCTGGAACGGTAATAGATCAATCTGTTGTCGATTACCTTACGGATAAGGGCGAGGTCCCTGGCGCTTTTTTGGAGCCTTGGTGTATTCCATATTTCATTCCATACAAAAATGGAGTTTTGGAGAAAGAAGAATTTGCATTTATGCTCGTCAAAGGTGGCTTAAATGAGGAAGCTTTTAAAAATAGGAGTAAAGGAATAAGGGATAACTTTGAAAGCTACAACAAAGGGCCTTTAGATCCTGGGACAGAGGGAAAATTGAAAAATACGATTGAATTTTTAAGGTGTTTCAAAAGTTCAAGCGAATGAAGAATTCTAAGATCTTCGACAACAATTTCTACAGCACCTACTACTATTCAAATATCATTTCAAATATATTGACTGGTGACCCTGATACGATTGGATTTTTATCCAATTTCCGGGAAAATGTAGGCAGTAGTATTTTTCTTCCTTATCAAAAAGAAAGTGCTCTTCATTCCTTTTGCAGATCAGTAATTTCTGACTTCCTCCATGAAGACATGACCGCATATGATGAGGAGGATTGGAAGTTATGTAAGATAAATTCCTACTTCAAGTTTCGTCCTTACATCGACAATGCCTTTTCTGTGTTTGGCTTAAACTGGTCTTTTGATGAGTTTTTAGAAGGTAAATCAAATCATGAATTCTCCGATTTGGAGGAGTATTACGAAGAAGTACTCATTACCGGCTACTTTGAGGAAGTAGTTAATCGAATAGCTGATGAGGTTTTCTATGTTATTTTTAACAACAGAGGCTTAATGAATGATTTTAATGAGTTAGTGGCTGGAAATCTGGATCTATATCGGAATGACAATGAGGATTCTG
The DNA here is from genome assembly GCF_017254915.1 of Algoriphagus oliviformis. Taxonomy (GTDB): domain Bacteria; phylum Bacteroidota; class Bacteroidia; order Cytophagales; family Cyclobacteriaceae; genus Algoriphagus; species Algoriphagus oliviformis. Next base: position 93,384 of record NZ_JAFKCT010000010.1, read on the forward strand.
ATCTTGATGTTTCATCACTTTTTACCTCAAAGGGAACGCTTAAAAGAGCTCATATACCTCAGTGGGCCAAGAATGCAGTATTTCATAGAGATAAAGGTCAGTGTACCTTTTGCCTGAAAGAGATTTCGGGAGTGCTTACTCCTAACAGCAAACGCCATTATGACCATATGGTTCCTCTAGCCGAAGGCGGACTTAATGATGTGTCTAATTTGCAGTTGCTGTGTGGAACTTGTAATCAGACAAAAGGAAGAACACGAACACCACCCTCTTTGAAATACATCAAGTGGTATTAATTGCATCAAAATACTTCGTACTTTTCTCGTTTTAGTTCCTAAAATCATTGATTTTTGCTTGACATGGTGGATTACCCATGAAAATGCAAAAACACAATCAATGAAACTTTTAGCAATCGACCTTTTTGCCGGTGTAGGTGGTTTGACGGAAGGGATGCACCAAGCTGGTTTTGATACAAAAATGGCCTTTGAAATCGATTCTTTGGCCTCCAAAGCCTATAAATTGAACCATGAGGGAACCGAGGTAGTTACTAAGGATATCAGAAAGGTAGACCTTCAGGAGATCAGGGACAAGCTAAATGGCGAGACGATTCACCTCCTCGCAGGCTGCCCTCCATGCCAGGGATTCAGTTCGATGAGAAGATTGAATCGGAAACAGGAGGTCTTCGACGAAAGGAATGACCTGATTAATGAGTATGTGCGGTTTGTGATGGAACTCAGACCCTATACCTTTATGATGGAGAACGTACCTGCTTTGGAGAAGTACGATCTTTTTCTTGCAGCGCTTGAGACTTTCAAGGGAGCTGGATATAAAGTCGATTACAAGGTGGTCAATGTGAAGGACTATGGAGTACCCCAAAGCAGAAAACGGCTGGTATTGGTTGGATCTAGGCTGGGAGACATTAAAGTAGCTGGGCCGGTGGAGGGGAAAGTGACGGTGAAAGATGTGATAGGAGACCTTCCGTTGCCGGGGAATTCCTCTGATCCTTTACACTCCGTTTTCCCTAAGCACACTCCGCAGATACAGAGTTTGATTCAGGACATTCCAAAGAACGGTGGAAGCAGAAAAGATCTAGGGCCGGAGAGACAGTTGAAGTGCCACCAAAGACCTAGTGTGGGATTTAATGATGTGTACGGGCGACTTCGGTGGAACGAATATTCTACTACCATCACTGGCGGTTGCCTTAATCCATCCAAAGGGAGATTCCTTCACCCGGAGCAAGATCGATGCATCTCGGCAAGGGAAGCTGCTCTGTTGCAGTCGTTTCCATCGAATTATAAATTTCCCCTCGACGCTCCTAAAACCAATATTGCGCTCATGATTGGAAATGCTTTACCGCCTGAATTCAGTAGGATTCAATCAGCTCAGTTAAGAAACCACATCGATTTATACTTAGGATAAAATAACTATACCTCGTTTTTCTACTTTAAATTTTGTTAAAATAATTTATGCCAATTTTACAAAATCGACCCCAACCCTCGCCGGATGACCGAAAGCATGATTGGCTACTCTTTGAACATAATCATTACGTAAAGTGGTTACATACTCAACATCAAAATAATTAAGTTTTTGGTCAATCTCCTCTTTTGTGAATTTATTTGTTATATCCCAAATTCTAATTTTGTTGCCTATTAATTTGTTTCTTTCAACGTTGTACACTTTAGGCTTTATGTAAAAGGGCTTGTGCAAAAATTGCTTGTAAGCTTGTAGTTCTATCTCTAACTTTCTATAGTTAAACTGTTCATCTGTTTCAGTTTCCTGTTTTCTGATTTTTCCTTTCTTTACAATTTCTGTATCCCCCCATTGTACTATCTTATTATTTGGCAAGAAATTTAGGAAAGCAGTGTCTCCTAATCGCAAAGCTGTTTCCATATCCGGAAATTCCTTTCCTTTTGCAAAATAAAAATTTGATTCAATTTTATTAGGGTAGTAACAGTCACAAAGGGCTGTTATACATAAATAATAATTGTCGAGCGAATCTTTGAATACGTCTCCGAAATTTAAGTTAGGGACATCGTCTGGGTTTAAACTTCTGACACTTACTGAATTATAAAAGACGTTTAATTGAAATAAATCTTCATTTGTTGCAGCTTTTTTAATTTCACCACTTTTATGTTCCAAAAAATCAGAATCAAGAAGCTTTAGTTTTGCGGTTCTCAATTTTAATGTAGCTTGTTCTATCAGCAATTTTTTAATAATAATTCCGAATGATTTGTCATCTTTAATGTGATTTCTGAATTGAAAAAGAGCTTCTGTTGAAGACTTTAATATTGTTTCATCAATGAACCGTTCATTTGAGTTAAATACCGACTGCATTTCTAATCCAAGTAGTTGGAAGAAACTACTTCTATTCTTTACAATTTCGTTTGATATTCTTTTGATTAAATAATTATAGTCTGAATCTCCCTTTTCTTTTTTTATGGCTAGCACAAAAGTATTGTTTATAATAAAAGAATCTTCTCCTGAGTAAATGATTTCATGATTGATTTGCGCCTTTTTTGGAAAGAAGTATAAATTTCTATTAAGGGCGATGTTGATTAAATCCAGTATAGTTTCCTTTGGTTTATCTCTAAATTTCTCAATCGGAAAAGTGTCTACAGCTATCTGATTTTCATTAAAAAATGAGTCAATGTCTTTACTTGCGTTATTGCGAAACTCTTCTATTTCTTCGACTGTTAGATGGTTGTACGTGTTCTCTATATTTTCAATTTCTTTCTCTTGTAATCCAGAGAAGTATGCTGTTAAATAAAGAGGTATTTTGTTGAAATTTGTTGACCTTGAGTAAATGCAGCAAAAATTAATGTATGGGGCTTCTATGGATTTTGAAAGCAGTTCTAGTGAATATTGTTGTCCGTCATTATCATCGAGTTCCCAGTCTAACAGAATTAAGTCTTTTCCTGCAAACAAATAATTGATCAATGAATCATTTGTCATTTGTTCTTTCTCAAATTTATGGACAATCAAACTTTTCCCATTCTCTTTGAAAGTTCTGAATAAGTCCCCAGATAGTTTTTCTTCACCCACGCTCATGTTAATAGGAGTTTCAGAATAAAAATCTTTAGCCTTATCATCGATAAAAACAGCCGAATTTATGGAAGAATTTAATATGGTAAACGCTTTATCGTTATACATTTTATTCAGTATTTTGTTTTATCACGAAGCAGGCTCCGTTTAAAGTGTTGTATTTCTTATCGTTGGTTGCATAAATGTCTAAGCCTGCTTCGTTCAAGCTTTGCTTTGACAAGTAAAGTCCAATTCCTCTCCCGTTAGGACGCTGAGAATAAAATAAATCAAAAATTTTATCCAATCTGTAATCAGGTATTTTTTGTCCAGAATTAGCAATAATTATTTCTTTTATTTCAGGCAAATAATCCAGTTTTATCGTTCTTTGTTCTTTGTTACGCATCCAATAGATGGCATTGTTTATAATATTAATAAATACCGTGTGAATTATAGGCTCTTTAATACTAATCAAATTTTTTTTGAACTCCTCTGACACCTCAAATATTATATTGTATTCTTTGATCTGATTTTCGAAAAATTCCTGTAAATAATTGTAAATAGTATCACCCGAAATATTTTTGACTAGTGCGCCAGAAATTCTGTACAACGGAGATAACAGGGCATACTTGTCTTCCAATTGTTGGAAATTCTTTTCTAAATATCCAAATTCCTTAAATGAACTGATGGCTTCATTTTTACTTAATTCTCCTAGTTGACTGTTGATTTTAGCATACAGCTGATTAAACTCGTGGTCGATAATTTCAACTGCAATTCCTAATTGAGCTGTATCTCTAGTTTGTTCCCATTGATATTTCATTTGCTCGTATTGAGCTTTATATGCTCCCTGAACTTGTTCTTCGTCGATATCAAACGATAGTCTTTTTATGTGCTCAACTAACGGAAATAGTGTTTTTTCAGCTTCCTCTGACAGAGTATTGTATTGCTTCTCAATTTCATTAGTATATAGGCTTACCTGTTCTTTAGAAACTATACTATCGAGTACTTTTTGTTTGTTTTCTGATAAGGAGTTGATTAGTCGTCTAGCTCTTTCTCTGTAATCTTTATTTAATGAAACAGATTTTTCATCAAGTTGCTGTCTGTATTCATTGAGCATCTTTTCTAAAGAAGAAATATATGCGTTGTATTTTTTTGTAAAGTCAATCTTTAAATCCCGGATTTCTAATTTGTCTTGTGCTCTTTTATTTAGTTCTTCTCTTCTCGGAGTGACAAGCTCAATGTATTTGTTTAGGCGGTTTTCAAATTTATACAACCGCTCTATTTGTGTTTCCGTAGGTTTATAGCGTTTCGGAATTTTAGGAATTAAACCTTTAAGTTCTAAATCTAACTTTTGAAGTTCATCTAGAATATCTTCAACCTCTGAGTATGTGATATTAATAGTGTCTAGTTTCTCGTCCAGTGTGTCTAGAAGACTTTCGTATTTTGTTTGATGGTCATCTATTCTTTGCGGATAGCTGTTCAGCGACTTAGTAAAAGCAATTTTCTCTGCTTTTTCTCTGGCTTTGTCAGCTTGCAGCGCTTCGTTTTGGTCATTTATTTGTTTCTTTTTGTCGAGAAACAGCGATTCTTTCGCTTCTGTGGCAAAATAGTCCTGTGCTAATGTTACAAAAAAACCTATAACATCATTTGTAAAAGCTCGGTATTGAGTATTGTTTATTAAGCCTTCTCTACTTGATTTATCTATTAATTTGGGATTTTTTTCTCTTTTCAATCCTAAATAACCAAACATTCTTCGATATGAAAAATAGAACGTTCCGGCTCTTCTAGATCTTCTTTGCTCAAAATTTAAGAAATCTGCATTGTGTCTTCCATAAGGCAGTACTCTAAATTCATCACGGTAGATATAAAGCCCTCCATATAGATTTGCTTTTGTTTTTAGACTTGCAAATTGTTGCTCCGTAAGAAGAGATGACTTCTCTTCACCTTGCGAATATCCTAATTCAATTGGGATTTCGCCGTAAAATGATGTTGAGTTTCTTTTTCTTGGATTTGCGTAATCGTAATCAATTATTTGATCATAAATTCTTATTTGTCCGGCGAACCCCCCTTTACCATCAAATTTTCCATCGATAAATACATCTGCTAAATCAAAGTCTTTCCTTGTGAAGAAGTTGCCTGATGAGGTAAGTAAATCGTATTGTTCAGATTCTGTATGAATATTTATAGCGGTGGCGATGTTTATGGTTTTCTCTTTAAACGGATTTGTAAAACCTGATAAGCTGGTTATTACAAACATTTTTTCATCTATATTGTCATCGTCTTTTTCCGATAATTCTATAATTTGATTTATAGGATTAAAAACCAAAAACATCGTTCCGTGAGCGTCTTTAGATCCAAAGAAAGATAGGATATTATTCAGAATCGGTTCTTCCAATATGGCATTTTCCGTTTCAAAAATAATATCAGATTTCAACTCTATTTGTTTTCCTTCCCAAATTGGTTTATCATCTGAGTCCGTTTCTTTATCAAAATTTGATAAGAACATTTTTTTCAGTTTAGGAAAATCGGTATTCAGTAATTCGGTTTTTTCAAAAGACCTAATCGGAATAGTAATATCATCAAGGAACAAATTGTAGTTCTCTAACAATCTCCAGTCAAAATACAAAGCTTGTAAAGGATAGCCGATTTTCTTTGTAAGCATGAGCATCGGATTACCAAGATAGGCTACAGACAAACGTCCTATGCCTTTTTCTCCGGCTTTAATACGTGGTCTTTTCCATAGGGTATCTTCCGACTCTTCCTCCAATTCGGCCCTAGACTTTGAGTCTGTACCAAGCACTAGCCACTTGTCTAAAACATCTGTACTGGACATTCCTTTTCCATCATCAGCGATTAAAAAATATGATTTTGAAAGTCCGTTGTAGCCTTCTTTGTATAGATCAGCTTTCAGGTTGTCCGCATAAGCATCGTAGCCATTTTTCCATAGCTCTGTGATTGCAGTTGGCAAGTCTGCAATTTGTCCCTTTCCCAATAAATCTACTGCTCTGGCTTTTGTTCTAAATTGCATTACTATGACTTTTCATCATCAATTATTAATTAGATAGTTTGGAATCCACTTTAATGGCGGGCAGAAGTATTTTTATTTTTGGCCATTAATTTAAAAATGGATTTAGTTGATTGGCTTTATTTGCTCTCCTATTTAGACTTCATCCTCTTCACTTCCTCCGCCAATTCCTTCACTGTATTGGTCAAAGATTCAATTTGAGCACTTTTTTGCTTGTCATCGGCAATAAACTTCTCTAAAAGCTTGACGATTTGGTCAACTGGATAATACTGAATGTTCGGTCGGTTATGTTGACTTGAATTGACCGCATGATCATTGAAGGTATTGTTCGTTTGGATGTTGTAGACAGCTTTTTCATCGTCGAAATTCTTGATAAACTCAGGCGTCACGCCCAATTTCTCGGCGATTGTTTCCAAAGTGGAATCATCGATATACTCACTGTTTTCCAGTTTGGACATCTGCTGCTGGCTCCAGTCACAGGCCTCGGCAAGGGCATATTGCTTGATTCCCACGATTTCTCTGATTCTCTGGATATTGTGCCCGAGGTGGATTTGCTTTCGGTCTTTTTTTGCTTCGCTCATGCTTGAAAGATAAAAATTTGTCCTGTGGTAAGTTACCACGGCTGGTGGTTTTTTACTCGAATCTCCGCCTACATATTTGGTTTGTTAAGGCTTCAAAGTCGGCTAAAGCAATATAGGATATTTCTTTGATCATTTATATCTATAGTTGTTTTTGCAATGGAAGGGCCTGACAACATGAGTCATACTTTGATAGATCACCATGATGCAGGATGAGCCAATTTCAAATTCGATTATTTCGCTCGTATCGGAGATGGGTATGTCTTGCTATCTGAGCCCCACCGGGTTGTACCGTACACAAGGCATCCTTGCCGGAGACCGTCTGTATCCTCTCAAGCCCAAGAATCCGATCTGATCGCCTGTTTAAAACTTAACACTTTTTCTCCCCGATTGCCCGACCAGGACTTTGTACACTCCGGTTGGCACACCACTCCATCATCGGAGAGTAACGCACGTCATTGCGAGCGACGTAGGAGCGAAGCAATCTAACCGGCTTAGTACTGCTTATAAGAGGACTGCTTCGTCGTTCCTCCTCGCAGTGACGAATCCGTCATTGCGCCTGTCCGCCGTGGCGGGAGGAAAGCCACTCGACGCTAGGAGAGAGGGTTGACGCGGCAATCTTTTCAAAGGAAGCAGGATTTCTATTGATGAGACTGCTTCGTCGTTCCTCCTCGCAGTGACGAATCCGATTGAAGAGACTGCTTCGCTCCGTGCCTCCGCTCGCAGTGACGTTACTGATTGACGAAACCGTCATTGCGAAGGGTTCCAAGAGTTTGATAGCTAAGGTTGTGGCCAAAACCCTGAAGCAATCTCACTAGTGGAAGCAGTATTCTCGTGGATTAGACTGCCGCGTCGCCCCAAAAGGCTCCTCGCACTAGTCCCGAAGGATTTCGGGAGTGACGCACGTCATTGCGAGAAGGTCGTCTTATGTCCAGAAGACCTTTGGGCGATCAAGGCCGCCGAAGCAATCTCACTGTGTGGGTACCGTTTATGGTAGGACTGCTTCGTCGTTCCTCCTCGCAGTGACGTCTCCGATTGAAGAGACTGCTTCGTTCCGTGCCTCCGCTCGCAGTGACGAAACCAATAAGCCCATCCACTGCAGGGATGCCAGGCTTAGTCCATTACCTATTTCTTATTCGAAGGATCGACATCGGTCATCGGACATCGGACACACGTGCTGAGCTCGTCGAAGCATTGGTCATCCGACAATACTTCCGTCTCCCGTCTTCGGTCTTCCAACTCATTCAAAGCACATGAAATGCCTGAAGCAGGATAGCTATATCTAATCCAAACCACGCTAGAAGGCATTCCATAGCCAGCCCCGACTTTTCGGGGAGGCCATTAAAAACAAACACATACTCATGAAAAAAATCTTACTCACATGCTTCCTAGTCCCGATGGCTATCGGGATGCTATGCCTCCCGGTTTTTATCGGGACTGGGAGCGAAACAATGGCAAAAGTTGCCTTTTCACCCAGGTTAGGGGAGGAGCGGGATCTTCCCGCTTTCCCCGACTCCCTGAAAATCGGGGACAAAATCCCCGAGGGGATCGAGTTCCGCTCCGTCCTGCGCCACGGCTCCGACAGGGTTAGGCTGGACGACTACCGCGGCAAATACCTTATCCTCGAGTTTTGGTCGCCCACCTGCACAGGCAGTATCGCTTCGCTCCCGGAGTTGGAGAAGATCGCCCGAAAGTACCCCGACCGGCTCGAAGTGCTCCCCCTCAGCATCTTTTCCGAGGATCGTGTGGACGAAGCCCTGCAAAGCTATGCCTCGCTTGCCGCAATGCAGCTGCCCATGGTGGCTGATGCGTCCAGTCTGAGGGCCTATTTTCCACACGCGACCATACCCCACCTCATCATCCTCGATCCCAAGGGTGTGGTGGTAGCGATCACGGGAATGGAGGACCTCACCGAGCAGAATCTGGAGCTCCTCCTGGATACGGGCGTGTCCGCATTCCGACTGAAGGAGGACCGTCGCATCCGGCTCGACCCGAACGAAAAGCTGATATCCGGGAGCCCCGGGCTTGCCAACAAAAACATCTGGTTTCAGTCCGCACTGACCGGCTACATCCCCGATGTCAACGGCTCCCTGATCCAGCGCTACGAGGACTTCTCCCACATCCGCATCGTCAACATGGCACTGTACTCCCACTACCAGCTGGCCTATTCGGAGCGCAGCCAAACCGACTATTTTGGCACAAACCGGATCGAGACGGTCGGCTTTGGCCGGGAGGAGGTATTCACCAACAAGTCCGGGGCAGACTATCGGGCATGGATGGAGGAGGGGGGGCACGTGTTTGGCTACGAGCTGATCGCACCGCCCACGGCCAATCCTTACCAGCTGATGCGGGAAGACCTGAAGCGCTACTTTCCGGAGATCAGCGCCACCGTCGAGACCAAAAAGAAAAAGGTCTATGCCCTGGTTCAACAGCCGGGAAAAACCTTTCCCAGGTCCATTGCCGAGGAGAGAAGCTACCAGACAGGACCCATCGGAGTGAAAATGACCCACTATCCCCTCCAGGGCTTCGTCTACCACCTCAACGTGGTCTTTCTGCAGAGCTCCCCCATCCCGGTCATCAATCGCACGGGCATAGACTATCCCATAGACTTGGAGCTGGAGGCCCAGCTGTCCAGTGTAGAAAGCCTCCGCCAAGCCCTCAGGCTAAACGGCCTTGACCTGATCGAGCGGGAAGAGGAGATCCCAATACTCGTGCTCCGCAAAAACAGCCAACCCAATCCCATCATCCCATGAAAAAATTCCTGATTCTGTTTACGGTGGTGCTCTATTGTGCCGCCCATGAGATCTGTGGGCAGGCCCTGTCCGCCCTTTCCGGTGTAGTGACCGATTCCCGTACAGGAGCGGTATTGGAGGGAGCCTTTGTCACGGCCGAGCCAGGGAGGGCCTCTGCAGTCGCGGACGCCGAAGGCCGCTTTGTGCTCAGCCTGCCAGTCGGTGGCTACGAGCTTACCGTCCAGTCCCTTGGCTATGCGACCCTCAAGAGTCGGGTTGACCTCCCTACTGACAGGGAAGTGAAGCTCAGCCTCGAGCCCCTGGAAATGGGCTTGGAGGAGGTGCAGGTGCTGGCGACGGGCTATCAGGAAATCCCCAAAAACCGGGCTTCGGGCTCCTTTGTGCAGCTGGACCAGGAGCTGGTCACCCGGCGCGTCAGCACCGGCTTTGTCGACCGCCTAGAGGACGTTACCTCCGGGCTGATCATCAACCGGACCGGGGATACCGGCCGTGACCCGATCACCATCCGGGGAAGAAGCACCCTTGGCCGCTATTCCCAGCCCCTGGTGGTCATCGACAACTTCCCCTTTGACGGCAGTCTAGACGATATCAACCCCAACGACATCGCTTCGGTCACCGTACTTCGGGACGCCGCCGCCGCTTCCATCTGGGGCGCTCGGGCCGGCAACGGAGTCATCGTCGTCACCACCAAGTCCGGCCGCAGGGAGCAGCCCCTTCAGGCCAGTCTTTCCGCCAATGCCAACTGGATCCAGCATCCCGACCCTTTTCTTGCCCCAAACCTATCAGTCAGTGATTTCATCAACGTGGAGCGGCAGCTCTTCTCCTCCGGATTTTACAATACGGCCGAAAGCAGCCTTTCCAATCCCGTCCTGAGCCCGGTGGTCGAGACACTCATCCTGGCACGTGACGGGGTGATCTCCCAGTCCGAAGCCGATTCCCAGATCGCAAGGCTCGGGGGCTATGACCTGCGGGATTACCTGGATCGGGATCTGTACCAAACCCAGCTCAACCAGCAGTACAGCCTGGGCTTGGCGGGAGGGGGAAAGCACCATGCCTACCGCATCGGTCTGGGGCTGGACGAAAACCGGGAGAGCCGCGTTGGCGATCGTGCCAGACGGGTGTCGGTCATGGTGAAGAATGACCTCAACCTGCTAAAAGACCGATTGCAGCTCCAGACGGCCATTTTTGGGGTGAAGACTACCGGGACAGCGGGAGGCCTAGGCCCGGAAGACCTGATGGTCAACTCCATGGCCGAGCTATATCCCTATTCCCGCCTCTCCGACGAAAACGGCAATCCCCTGGCGGTTTCCAAAGACTATAGGGAGAGCTTCAAGCGCCAAGCCGAAGAGAACGGCCTTCTGGACTGGGCCTATGTCCCCCTTGGCGAAATAGGCCTGAGCCCGGAGGAATCACAGCGCGACGACTGGCGTCTGAATCTCGGAGGCAACTACCGCTTGGCAAAGGGACTCAAGGCGGCTATTCTCTACCAGTACTGGCAAAACCAGGGACGGACGGAGACGGTCTACAGCTCGGCAAGCTACTTTGCCAGGAATCTGGTCAACTCCTACACCCAGTCTGACGCGTCAGGCAGGCTTTCTTATCCCATTCCCAAAGGGGGGATTTACGATTGGATGGACCACAGGGCCTACAGCCACACCGCACGGGCACAGCTGGACTACGAAAAGTCCTGGAAGGAAGATTGGACGCTCAACCTCCTCGGAGGCGCAGAAGTGAAGTCCCACCAAGCGACTGGCCTATCCGGCAGATACTATGGCTTCAATCCGGAGCTGTACAGCTCGCAAGCGGTGGACTATACCGGACTGTTTTCCCAATATTATGCGCCACAATCCTCTGCGAGAATTCCGAACAGGGACGGGCAGACGCGCAGCACTGACCGCTTTACCTCGCTCTTTGCCAATGGGGCCTTGGTCTATCAAAACAGGTACCTGCTCACGCTCAGTGCCAGAAAGGATGCGTCCAACCTTTTTGGGGTGGAAGCCAACCAAAAGGCCGTGCCGCTCTGGTCTGCGGGTTTGGGTTGGACACTCAGCGGGGAGGATTTCTACCGTTGGAAGGCCATGCCCTTTGTCAAGCTGCGCCTGTCCTATGGCTACAACGGCAACGTGGACAGGAGCCTTTCGGCTTTTACGACCGCCCGGACGGTGACTTTCAATCCAGTCACCCAGATTCCCTATTCCCAGATCGTGAACCCGCCCAACGAAAACCTGCGCTGGGAACGCATCAGGATTTTCAACGCAGGCTTGGATTTTGAAACGAGATCGGGTCGCCTTGCAGGGACTTTCGAGGCCTTTCGCAAGCAGGGGGTCGACTTGATCGGCACCACACCCTATGCCCCGTCTACCGGGATCAGCACCTTCACGGGCAACAATGCCGCAATGCTTACCACGGGATATGACCTAAGCCTGGAATCCCAAAACCTAGGGGGCCAACTTTCCTGGTCGACGGTGTTTCTGTTGAGTGGGGTGAGGGAGGAAGTCACAGCCTATGAAAACGAGGTGGCTGTGCAAAACCTGCTGCTCAACGGGACTTCAGGTTCCGGAGGCACCTATTTCCCGGTCGTAGGCAAACCGCTCTTTGCGGTCTATTCGCTTCCTTGGGAGGGACTCAACCCGGATACGGGGGCACCAGTAGGGTTGCTGGATGGCGAGCCCTCCGAGGACTACCGCGCCATCATCAATTCCGCCACATTGGAGGAGATCATCTACCATGGCCCGGCCCGGCCCACGGTGTTTGGTTCCTTGAGAAACACGCTCGCCTACCGGGGATTCAGCCTTTCGGCAAACATTTCCTACCGATTTGGCTACTACTTCAGGCGAAGCTCGGTGCAATACGAAACCATTCTCCAAGGCTTGGGCGGCCATTCGGACTATGCCCTCCGCTGGCAAAATCCTGGAGATGAAATGTCCACGCAAGTTCCTTCCCAGCCCGCGGCAAGGGATGCCTTCCGGGACCAGTTTTATCGGAGCAGTTCGGTATTGGTGGAAAAGGGCGACCATATCCGCCTGCAGGATATCCGCTTGGGCTACCGGCTGCCGCTAGCGGCTACTTGGACAAAATCGTTCAGAAATGCGGAGTTGTTCCTCTATGCCAACAATTTGGCCATGCTTTGGAAGTCCACGGAGACGGACTGGGATCCGGATTTTGGTGCCAGCCGTCCCTTAAAAAGCATAGCAGTGGGAATCAATTTGGACTTCTGACAAAGTGGAGCCGACGTATCCATTTGATTGAGCTTTGACAAAAACGGGGAAGCCGGGGCTTTCTTCATAAGGGGAGGATGGTGACCTCCAGATTTAATTCAATCCCGGCTGCGGGGCTTAGGCTCCGCACCCCCTTTACCCAAAAAATGAAAACATGAAAAAACTACACTACATCTACCTAGCCTCCGCATGGGTCCTTTCGGGATGCGAGGGCTTTTTGGACGCCAAGCCGGAGCAGAGCCTGGTAGTTCCACATACCTTGGACGACGTACAGGCCTTGTTGGACAACACCGTTGTGTTTAACGTCCAGCCCTCCATTCCATACCTCGCCGCCGACGAATTCGAGATTTCCGACGCGGGTTTCACCGCGCTGGCAACCCCGCAAGAGCGGGGTGTCTACCTCTGGGAAGACGACCCCTACCAAGGCCAGCCCGTGGCTGATTGGACGAGGCTCTACCAGCAGGTGTTTTACGCCAATGTTGCCCTGCAAACGCTGGAAGGAAGCCCGGATAAAGGATCCGATCAATACAACCATCTCAAAGGAAGTGCGCTGTTTTACCGCGCCTATGCCTATCATCAACTCCTTCAGGTCTTTGCGATGCCGTATCTGCAGTCCGGGGACAATAGTAAAACGCTCGGTATCGTGCTCAGGGATCGAGCGGACATCAACGCCCAACCCAAGCGGGCAAGCCTGGAAGACTCCTATCGGCAGCTGGTATCGGATCTGGAAATGGCGCTAGCCCTGCTTCCCGACAGTTCGGTACCCAAGACCAGACCCTCCAGGGCTGCCGCACTCGGGCTGATGTCCAGGGTGCTGATGGACACCTTTCAGTTTCGGCAGGCTGCGGAAAGCGCCGAAAAGGCGCTGGGAATTTACGTTGAACGAGTTGACTTCAATACCCTGAATCTCTCCCTGCCTAGGCCCTTCACCGCTTTCAACGGGGAGATGGTGTTTTATTCCTCGCTGCTTACCAACGGCTTCATGAGATCTGCCGAGGCTTCGGTGGACTCCGCATTGATTGCATCTTACGGGCCTGCTGACTTGAGGAAGCAGGCCTATTTCATCGCCAGAGCGGGCGGGAAGTTTACCTTTTCCAAGTTTTTGACCGGTACCAACCAATTCTTTGGCGGAATCAGCGTGGGCGAGCTTTACCTCACGGCTGCGGAAGGCTTCTTCAGAAGCGGAGACGAGGAGAAAGCCAGGGACTTTCTCAACAGGCTTCTGGCATTGAGGTATAAAACCGGGTTTTTTGAACCTGTTGTGTCTACGGGTCAGGTTCTGCTGGACAGGATTGTCATGGAGCGTAGAAAGGAGCTGGTGGGGAGGGGACTCAGGTGGGCAGATATCCGAAGGCTAAACCAGTGGGAAGGATCGAAAACGACGTTGCAAAGAAGTGTGTTGGGGCAGGAATATCAGCTATTGCCCGGTTCCGCAAAATATGCATTTCCCATTCCGGACGAAGAATTGGCAAGAAGCGGGATCCTTCAAAATCCCCGATAGCCAAAAAAGATACCCAAGGCCGAAAGGCCCTGGGTATACTGAACTACATAGTCTGGCTGTACACACCGGTGTCCAGGACATTCTTGATCCCGGTCGCAGGATCATCGTTGGAAAACTCCACGATGCATTCTGCAGACTGGGAATCACAGTCATAGTTGCCGTTGTTGACCACATCAGTCACGTCCCGGTAGCCGTGTGGCAGCGGGCCTCCGGGGGTCCAGATTTTGGTGGCTGTTTTCTTGGCCAAAATTTCTGGCGCGTTGAAGCCAAAAGCCAATCCGGCTGCGAGCACAAGTGCCAGTGCGGGCAGCATTTTAAATACTCGTTTCATAATCAGTGACCCTTTTTTAACCCATCAAAAAGTGACAAACCGTTTCATCATCATGCCTACTCTGGAAAGGGTTTTCGGCATCGCCCTGTAAGAGGTTCATCAGTTGCAAGCTTGCCTCTCAACTCAAGCTTCCGAGAGGGATGCACCTCTTTATTGATTTGCTGGTCGGGATTTGCAATCCCGACTCTATAGTCCCGGTTGTCCTAGTTGTTCGACATCCGCGACAATTGTCGGGAGCAATGTCGAACCGCGCATCGCAGGATTTTTAATCCGGCAATGTTCCGCACTCCGTCCTTCGGCATTTTATCCTGCGGTTCTCACCGTGTTTTGCCGCTGGTCGGGATTTGCAATCCCGACCATTTATCGTAGGATTTTCAATCCGCCTCGTGTTGTCCTACTTCCCCGGAAAACGGACGGCATTCCCACCATTTTCCTATCCATATTTTCTTCTCCGTCCTCCGGCATTTTTCCCCTTCTGTTTTCACAATGTTTTCTGCGCCGGATTCAACGGCCTTTTTCTTTTTTTTACCCTGGGTTCCGCTAGCGCTGCACCCCCGGCTACCAAGATGTCGCACCTACGGCGCTTTTCTTGGTTGCTAGTCGGGATTTGCAACCCCGACCCTATAGTCCCGATTGTACCGACTGTCCTAGTTGTTCGGCATCCGCGACAATTGTCGGGAGCAATGTCGAACCGCGCATCGCAGGATTTTTAATCCGGCAATGTTCCGCACTCCGTCCTCCGGCATTTTATCCCGCGGTTCTCACCGTGTTTTGCCGCTGGTCGGGATTTGCAATCCCGACCATTTATCGTAGGATTTTCAATCCGCCTCGTGTTGTCCTACTTCCCCGGAAAACGGACGGCATTCCCACCATTTTCCTATCCATATTTTCTTCTCCGTCCTCCGGCATTTTTCCCCTTCTGTTTTCACAATGTTTTCTGCGCCGGATTCAACGGCCTTTTTCTTTTTTTTTTTTTACCCTGGGTTCCGCTAGCGCTGCACCCCCGGCTACCAAGATGTCGCACCTACGGCGCATTTCGCATGCGACAACGGGTCAACACCCGACGCCGGTCATCCGACACCCGACACTTTTAACCTTCCAACTTTTCCACTCTACAACCCTCAATTGTAATTCCCCACACCGCCACCCCGATACAAATCACGTTCAGCGCAAAATGCTCCGCCCACCCCAAACTCTCCAATATCCCTGCACAATTGCAGGGCACCCGTGGAAAAGCCCCCGCCCAGATCAACCCTACGTAAGTAGTGAATACCGTCAGCAACATGACGCTGCCCAGATACCCCCACCAACGGGTGACTGAAAAGAGCAGGAGCAGGGCAATCAGCAACTCGACTCCGGGTACGACGTAGCTCAAAACTTCCGCAAGCTGCGCGGGAAAGGTCTGGTTGTGAAAAGCGCGGCTGCTTTCCCTAAATCGAAGCAGTTTGTCAACTCCGGTATAGGTCCAAAGCATGATGAGAGTAAAATTGGGTAGGGTGTTTACTAGCTTTTCCATGACCGTCTTATTGTCCGGCCAACTTCAAAATAAATATTGTGTCGTGTCGTGTTTTGGGACGAAATGCTAAAAGTTGATTGCTACGGGACAAAATTTAGCCACTTCAGGAGCGAGAGCTCTCTCCATGAGGCAAAACACGTTTTGAGCGCCTCCGCTTGCCTCACGATAGGATGAAAATAAAAAATAGAATTAGTTTTGCTTTTTAAACGATTTTTATAATTTGTGGGTATTAAGGCCTTTTTAGTTTCTAGGGAGTTCCAAGGTGGGCATTGGCAAGGAAAATTTTTGCCCTGTCTTAGAAGTTTATTTGCTGAACATTCAATGATACTTACCGAAAGAAGAATCATCTATGCTCAGGATATCATGATGTTGACCGGAAGGAGTAGATCGTACGCTTACTATTGTTTGAAGCGGGTGAAGGAGCATTACGGAAAATCAAAGCATCACCTGGTTACCCTCCAGGAGTTTGCCGAATTTCATGGTATCTCCGTCGACGGATTGAGGTTTTCCATCATCGGGAAAACCCAAGCCGTACAACAAAGAGCGGATTTCATTTGATGAAATCCGCTTGAGTTGGGGATTACCCCACCGGAATGACGATCCGGTATTGCATGGTGTGGTGGGTAAATAGACATGTTTGAAAACAGGCACTTTGCCCAGTGGCCTGTACCGATTGCTGTTACAAAAACTTCCTTAAAGTCAGATTCTGGTAATCGTCGTGATGCATTCCCTTATAATGCTTCCGGTGAGACGATTGCTTTGCCTGCCAGCGTAGGCAGATCAATTGACTTGGGTGTGGCCTGCCCGCAGGTCCAGTGTCCGTAATTCTTTTTCTTTGATCATAAGTGTGATTTTTATGAAAAGTATATGGCCTCCACCGGTGATCCAGTTGTCTGGGACAAATCCCCGCATTAAATGGCTCAGTGACAAAATGAGGCCTTTCATCGAGAGGCCAATCTTGATTTTGGCTGTCCCCTGGATAGTGTATCCTACCGTTGATATCATTTCCACCGTCTACCTCAAGCTGGAGTCAAACGGTATCCCCTTCGCGCTGGTCACTACGGTCATAGGCTTTTTGACTTCCTGTATTTATTTTTTCTGGCTGATTCCCTCTTTTTTTTACTCTAAGCGTACATTGTTCATTGCGGGTATCTCCATGGCTTCAATAGCCGTTTTGGCTTTGACAAAGTATGTCATGTTTTGGGCTACAGGCATCGTCGACTATGCCTTCGGTGATTTTGTGGTGTATGAACTCATGAGGCAGCTGGTGTTTTTTCCGGTCACTATGACGGTCTGGGCCGTGTACATGCTTATCCGGGCGCTTCAGGAAAAACACAAAACCGAAATCAGGCTGGACAAACTGAGCATTGACTACAGGAATGCGCGCCTTAGCCCCCATTTTATGTTGAACCTGATCGGTGATATCTCCACCAAGTCGCTCAGGTATTCGCCGGAGCTCTTTGAGGATCTCAACCATTTCATTACCATACTCCGCTATGCCTATCTCGATACCGACAAATTCAATTCCCTGGCGTCGGAGGTAGAGGCGTTGCAATCCTATCTACACGGCCAGAAGGTGCGCTTTGAAGAGAGCTTTTGTTTCCAGGAAGACATCGACGCTTCCCTGCTTGAAAAAGATGAGCTGTATATGCCCAAACTTTTGCTGATCACGCTAATTGAGAATGTGTTCAAACACGGGATATTCCAGGATGCGGACTATCCGGTAATAATTAGCGCGGGAATAGCCCATGACGACAGTGCTTTGCAGGTTTTTTGCTTTTCCACGACAAACAAGGTGGGTAAAACACCACCCTTGGAGAAAAGTGGCTTTGGTATCGACACCGTCAGAAATATCATCGACTATTTTTTTCCAAATGCGGAACTCAACACAGCCTCCAACGGGGCTGTCTTCTCCCTTAACCTAACGATCCCCTATGCGACACCCAATCAAACTTGGCCTGATCGATGACGAGGTTTTGGCATTGGAACGACTCAGTTATTTTATTTCAGGGATTCCCGGATATAAAGTAGAATTCGCCGTGACCGACCCTCATGAAGGCTTACGTTTGGCAACGGAAAAAACCTGCGATATCCTGATAACCGATGTCCAAATGCAAGCGCTGAACGGGCTTCTGATTTCCGAACGCATGGAGGAATTGGGAATACCGGTGATTATCTGCTCCGCCTACAAGAAATTCGCCCTTCCAAGCATTGATATTTCCGTTGCCGCCTATATTCTCAAGCCAGTAGTCGATGTGCTTTCCCTCAAAAGAAAACTTGAAAAAGTGGCCAGAAAAATCACCAGTGAGGCTGTCCTCCCCGAGCCTGTCCGGGATTACTTCTTGGTAGAGGACTACGTGACATTTGGCTTTACCAAGGTCGCATTTGGGAAACTGCTATACGTCGAACAAATTCAGAACTACACCTATTTTCACGCCCCACCACAGGTGTACAAACAGCGGTCTACCATTCAGTCCGTAGAAAAGGTGCTTCCCAATTCGATGTTTGCGCGAATTCACAAATCCTTTATTGTCAATTTGGACAAAGTGGTGAAAATCCTGCCCAACGAGGTAATTCTTGAAAATGGAAAAAGCCTGGTTCTTACCAGAACCTTTCGCGACGCCCTTTTAAATACCTATAAGGTGCTGGATCGGCAGTAAAGCGACTTTCCAAGCAGTCCGTAAATCCCGTACATCACCCGCCGCTCTTGCAAGTAGGTGTCTAGTGGAAAGGCACGGTTGCAACACATATGGAGTTGGTTTGGGATGATTCTCAGAAGTTCTTCTGGCGTTGCACTCGCAAGACTTCTTCCGATTGCCTGGAATGATTCTATGCCTAGAGTTTCGTCCAGGCGGCTTGGCCTTAAATCAGTCACCCGGTACCGAGGACGCTCCTTGGACGGGATCTGCTTTAGCAATCCTCGGAGATAGCGGAAAAACTCGAGCTGAATCCCCGTCATCTCGATCAGACAATGGTAACGGTTGGTGATCCATGCCAATCGTCGGCCAGGCTCCCAGCTCAAGATCGGAGGTATATTACGGCAGTCGTCTCCAAGAAAAATTGCTTCAGACTCGAGGTGAAAGAGGGACTCGGAACATGAAATGCCTTGATTGGCCAGGCTGTATTTTTCAAACTCCGGATAATAGTCTCCAAACTGTACTGAGTCGACCCATCCGCTTTTGCGGAGCGAATCTTCAAGTTCGCATCGTATGTGCCTGAGTGAATCGGGATCTGCAAGATGGATTCGCAATCGAATTTCCTTTACGTCAGAATCATAAAAAAGACAGTACCAGCGATGCAGTTGAAATTTGCTTTTTATTTCCCTGATAAGTTGGGGGAGCGCCTTTGCCAGAAAAGGGATCAGGTAGGTCTCTTTAATGCCTATCCGCGCATAGATCCACCCGGCGTCGCTGTCAACGATACGGTTTAAAAACCCGAGGGGAGTTTCAGCCTTTTTTTTCCCTCGCCAGAAATACACCATTTGGGGGTAGAGCTGCTGGCCGTTGTCTGCTTGGAATGGCGACGATTGTATCCATGGACATTCATAGAGCGTGATTTCTGTCAGTCGCCTAAGTTCCTCCCAAAGAAAGCCCAGTTCTATGGGGTCGGTCCAATCCACTACGAGCTCGCGGTCTAAATGGCCTGCTTGTACGGGACAGGCTATGCCGGAGTTTTGCAGGAATTCGAATAGCTCATTTTTTGATTTATGATCCCGGGAATTCAGTATCCACCGTGTCCCCTGCAGAATTACACCTTTCCAAGTAAGTCGCGGGACGTATCTGCTGTTTTGAAATGCGGGGTCTTGATAGGGAAGGAAGCGGTATTGATCCTGGTTGGCTATTTCCCATTGCATACGGGAAAGCGGATGGCTAATCTGCTCAGGATTGATCGGATGCTGAACTATGGGAATGACCTGGGTACCCAACCTTTGGCTATACAATACCATTCGGTTTTCCCTGAGTCCCAATAGAAGATCCTCTGTTCCCAATCGGCACTGGTTTTTTCCGCTTGGACCAAAGGGATAAATGGTATAGCGAAAGATGTTTTCATGCCTCGCGATATAGTTTGACTTGGATGATTCGAAAAAGACGATATCCGCAAGCACCGCATCTGACGGACTTTTGCCGTGTTTTTCGATAAGGAATTGTTTGACCGATGGAGCTAGGCTGAATCTCCCCGAATAGGCAAATGGGCGGTTACAGACTATATTTTCTACAAAAACCTCGTTCTCTCCCAAAACCTTGAAAGCGATTTGGAGATGGTCCAAATCCGTTTGTTTGTCTTGAAAACACGTACTCAAATCGAAAGTTCGCGATTGTTTCCAAAGCTGTTGCATAAGCTCGGCATTGGAGCCTGAATCGGGTTTGATGGGAAATAAAGGTTTGAAGAATTCATGTTGGTGGGCCAGCAGGGAGATTGGCACAAAGCGATCGTCAAAACTATGGCTAAACCAAGCCTTGAACTTCCCGAGATAGTCGCTTTCGACTGGCACGAAAAGATTGCCGATTTCTGTAACCAGATGTTCCAGTTTTTCTTGGACAGCACGGTTCACGGACAGTTTTGAAACCAGCATGACGTCTATTCCCAAATCCCCTCTACTGCTGGATACCTCAACGAAGTCTTCCGAAACAACCACTCCCGACTCCAAAAGCATCTTCCAGATGCGGTGGAGATATTCCTTGTTTTTCGTTTTAAAGAAGGTCTTGAATGTTTCAAAATCCAGTTTGTGGCATTTTTCAAAATAGGCCAAAAGAATTTCAAGAAGTGGGTTTTTGTCCAAGAAGCTTATTCTCCAGCCTTCCGATTCAGGGCAGTATGTCCAATAGTGGATCTCTTGGCCATGGACTTTTAATCCTGGGGCAGCCTGGTAGCTTTTGTCTTCTTGGAATGGCACGTCTGCGCTGATCGGGCCATCCTCGACGATTGGGCTGTAACACAATGGCAATTCTGCAAGGGTATTGACTCCCCATGTTCCGACACCAACCCCGGCCCACATACCGAACGGCGTGGAGCGATATCGGCCTCTTAGGAGGTATTTGCGGATTTTGTTTTTGACAGGCGGAGGCGCCGAACCGTAATCTATCTTTTCGATCTCACTGTAAAGTGAGGCAGAGGAGAGTCTGATTGCTTCTCTGATCCAATCCCAATTAGCTTGGATTTGCCTCCCGTCTTTGGGATCAAAGTCCACCAAATGCATTCTGTACAAAAAGTCCATCGCTTTTTGTTTTCAGAATTCCTTAAAAAATACCTAAAAGCTGGAATTTGGGGACGAAATGCAGTAGGGAGGGACATGTGACGAAATCAGGCCCCTTCAGCTTTTTGTTTACTCCGGTCTAGCCGTCAAATGGTTGAGGGCGGAGTCATATGTCAAAGTAATTGATGGACGTCTTTTCAAGTCCAATTTTTTACAAAGAATCCACAGAATCCATAAAATCCACGGGTCTTTTGCTTTAAGAAATCCACTTATCACCTTAGGTGGGCAATGCTTCGTATGACCAGCCGGATTCTGGGTTGGAAACAGGCCGCAGTAGAGGAAAAGAAAATGGACGTCTTTTCTATTTCATCCCGCAGGCAATTTTTGCAGGCAAGCAAAACAGACTTCTGACCAAACACCTCTAACCATGCTCAAAAAACGATGTGTCATCTACCCCAAGGACATCCAGAACATCACTGGCAGGAGTGAGCGCTACGCCCACGCACTAGTCCAAAAAATGAGAAAGTTCTACGGAAAGGGGGAACACCAGTTCATTACCCAAGAGGAGTTTTCCGATTTCTCAGGTATTCCACTCGAGCATGTCTCCCAATACATCATCTAGTAGGGATAAACTTGGCCCGGGCGAATTTCAGTGAAGTATCACGATCGACCCATCTTCTTCGACTCATCTTCGACTCATCTTCGTCTTTTCTTCGACTCAGCATCGACCTAGCCTCGAGGATGAGTTCGGGAAAAGACCAATTGGAGTCGTTGTTCAACAGGAAATCAAAACCCAAACAATTACAAATGGCAACTTCAAATGAGAGTATCTTGGGCAATGTCTCTGGAAAGCTAGGAAAGCTCATTATCTACCAGCGTAATGGAAAAATTTGCTTTCGATCCAAGCCTGAAAAAATTTCGGTGCCGCCTTCCGAAAGGCAAATCTACCAAAGAAAAGCCTTTGCGATAGTCTCCTCAATGTTGGCATCTATCAGGACTGAACTTGAGTTTGGCTTTTCTGGCCTTAGGGGTGAAAATTCCAAACGGGTTGGCAAGGCAATTTCGCTTGCAGTCAAGAAGGCCGTAGTCAACACCGGAGGGGAGCCGGTTCTTATTGTCGAGAGAATACAGACTTCTGTCGGGGATCTATTGATTCCGGAGGAGTGTCAACTGATATGGGATGGGCAAAGTACAGCTCGACTTACCTGGAGGCCGAATTCTTTTGAGGGAAACGGAACTGAAGGTGACCGAATGTTTTATTTGGCTTACGATCCAGTGTCCAAGCGTAGGTGGAGCGTAGTCGACGGAGGCTACCGAAAAAATGGAAACTTGACCATCCAATTTCCTTGGTCAGGTCCTCTGGAGGGCAAGTTTTACCACTTCGCATCTTTCTATACCAATCGTAAAGGCAAGATCGAATTTTCAGATTCGGTCTGCCTGGGGAAAATTTGATGGTAGGGGCTGGTCGGGATTTGCAATCCCGACCCGATATCGTAGGATCTTCAATCCGTCCGCTGTCCGACTTTTGCAATGGAGAACTACCATCCTCCGTCGTTTGTGTCCCCACAAACGGGGCTATCTCTGGGATTAACCCTAATTACTCTCCGTCCTCCGGCAAATTGCTCGTGATCTTCCCCGTGTTTTCTGTGCCGAAGGAAATAGCCTTTTCACTTAATTGACGGGCATTCCATCCTTCGTGCCTCAGGATTCCATACCCGGCTATTCACATTTGCCCCCTTCAGGGTCAGTCCGTTGCATTTCCTTCAGTGGGCTGTCTCCCGATAGATCACTGTTCCCCGACCCCGAAGGCTGTCGAACTTCAACAAGGCATGTGTACCTCAGCCGTTTTTGTCCTTCCCGACATACGACAACATCACCCACAAACGTGGTCTGTGTCTCACAGACCACGTTATTTCCCTCCTTTGTTTCGTTGTTCGACATTTGCAACGTCGAACCACCTATCGTAGGATTTTCATTCCAATTCCTTCTCCGCCATTTGTAAATCCTGCCGACTGGGAATGCCCGCTGCAAACTGAAGCTGCGACAGCTTAATCCTGCATTTTCCTTCACAAACCTGCAATTTTTTACCAATCGGCAAAATCCGCATAGACTGCACATTCAATTGATAACCAGTGTGCTATCGCTGACCTTGGCTCCATGTTTCACCGAAATCCATAATGCTATGGCAAAACAGACAGGAGTGATCACACTCAAGGGACCGGTCGGGAGACTGTCCTTTTACAAGACCAGAAATGGTTACCTCGCCCGGGAAAAGGGTGGCGTGGAGAAATCCCGGATCATGAACGATCCACGATACGCCCGTACCCGGGAAAACATCCGGGAGTTTACGGACAATGCCAATTCCTCCAAGCTGCTGCGGGATGCGCTGCGTCCTGTGATCTCGCAGATAGGAGATAAGCGGCTTAACCTTCGCATCACCCAGATGCTGATGCAGGTGCTCAAATCCGACGAGGTCAACGTCAGGGGAGACCGACGGGTGAAGGAAGGGAATTGGGATGTACTTAAAGACCTAGAGCTTAATGCGGGATCCTCCTTGGGGAGTACCCTGTGCTTTGAGATGCAAACGAGCAATGGAGCGGCCTCATTTGACGTACAGCTTCCTGAGTTTGTACCCCAGGACATGATTGCTATTCCGAAAGGGGCTAGCCATTTTAAGCTTTCCGCAACAGGTGTGGGAGTAGATTTCGACCAAAACAGCCGAACGGTGGTACAGTCCAACATCGCCACGCAATCGGTGTTGGATGCATCCGCTGCCCAAACGCTCTCGGTAGCCAAGTCCCAATTGGCAGGTACCCACTTCGCTTTTCTGATCTCTGTGGAGTTCATCCAGCTGGTCAATGGGGTGGAGTATGCGATCAACAACGGGGCGCACAATGCTGCCAAGATCATCTCGGTAGAGAAGGCTGGGTGATGAGGCTGCTTCTGATGCGAAGATACACTCCCCGGGTGACCCTGGGGCGGCTCTTTCTGGGAAACCGCCAAGTCTCTTTTATCCGGGAGGCCCCGAAGGCCTGCTGCAATCCAGGTCTCCATTGTCTGGAGGAAGGAGTCTACGAACTGGAGCCTGTGCACACGGAAGAAGAGGGCTGGAGGATTAGGGTAGGAGACAGGGGCTGGATACGTTCCAAAGCCCCAAACCAAGCACCCGGATCGGGGGAACTGTGCCCCGTGTCCGCCTACCGCGCCGACGGCACGCCGCTCTTTACCCAACTTGCTTTTCTTAAACTGATGGATGAGCTGGAGCCGGTATGGGAGAAGGGGGAGGTCGTAGAATTACAGATCGTGGCCAGGACATTACCCTATTCGCAACCTACGTGTCGGATAGCGGCTTGCTCTTGAGTTTGGGGGGAGGGGTCATCGCGCTCCTCCTTTCCGTCATCGCCTATTTCCTCAAGCTCCTGATGCAGGATTTTAGGCTGATGGGTACTGAGCTTGCTCGGTTGAAGGAGTCGGTTGTCAGGCTGGAGGCCGAGCAGGCCCTCATCAAGTCCCTGTTGGAAAAATACCGCATGCAGTTCAAAAACATGCGCTTCTGACAGTCCTTTGGCGCTTTCAGCTCACCGCTTCCCTGGTCTATGGCCTATCAGCTATTGACCAAATGAACCAATAACTAGTTACCAATAACCAATAACAAACACATGAACCTACTCACAGAAGTAAAAAACCGGGCTTTGGCCCCCACACCGCCTTTTTTTCAGTTTTTGAAAAAGGCAGGATTGCTCATCGCTGCAATCGGTGCCGCTATTCTGACGGCGCCCGGTGCGGTACCGGAAATCCTTCAGGCTTATGCGGGCCATGCGGTCACGGCTGGGACCATCCTGGTGAGCATCTGCCAACTCACTGTTGACAGCACCGCATTCGAAGCGCGTCTGCTGAAGACGGTGAAGTAAGGATAGAATTTGTAGCATTTAAATCCGGGCGGGTGTCCCGCTCGGGTTTTTGTGGTTTTTCGATTTGAACTAATTTTTTGCTAAATATCTGTTTATTGATTGTCAATGTTTTGAAAACCAACTACATTAAAGTGATTTTTGAACTGCGATTTTTGACTCTTGACCTTACCTGTTTTGTTGGAATCCCTACAAGCCCAATCCTTGGAATTGGTATCGCCCGATACCGATGCGCAGGTGAATAGGGCTTTGCTCTTTATCCTTCTTCCAGTCGTGATCGCCTTCACTTTTATTGTATTTGTGATTTATCGCTCAAAGAGAGAGTCCCACTTCAAACAGAAGGAGGTACAGCTAAGGCTAAGCGTAGCTGAGGGAGAGCTCAAGGCGCTTAGGGCACAGATCAACCCTCATTTTATCTTCAATTGCCTCAATTCCATCCACCATTACATCCAAACCAACAACTCCCAACTGGCGGGTACCTATCTGATCAAATTCTCCCAGCTGGTGCGCTATGTTTTGGAGAGTTCAGCCAAAGCACTAGTAGAGCTCCAGGATGAAATTGTACACAACAAGATATACCTGGAGCTGGAGCAGATGCGGGTCAACTCCTCCTTCGATTTTTTGTTTGAAATGGAACCCGAGTTGGATGGGAAGGAAATAGGGGTTCCCCCCATGTTTATCCAGCCCTTTCTTGAAAATTCCGTTTGGCACGGACTCTCTCAAGGAGGACAGCTTAAAGTCCACTTTTCGGTTTATGATGCGGATCACCTGTGTTGTAGAATCAGGGATGGCGGGAAAGACAAAAAAGAAGCGGATGATTATGACTTGGGCAAACTCGTCAAAAAGACTTCCATGGGCGTGCAGCTCATGCGGGAGCGGTTCGACTATTACAATCAGCTTCACCACACCTCAGCGTCCTTCACGTTCCACGAAAACCCAGAACAGCTTGGCGGAAGGGAAGTTCGCATTCTAATTCCTTTTGAAGAATAGGACTATGGCTTATAAGACGATTATCATCGAAGACGAAAAGCACGCTCAGGAGAATCTCATTCGACTGTTGGGACAGTATCCTGAATTCGAGTTGGCAGGGTTGGCGGATTCCACTGACACGGCGGAGGAACTGGTGACGCAAACACATCCCGATTTGGCCATTTGCGATGTGATGCTGAAAGATGGCACCTCCTTCGAATGGCTCAGCCGAAGAGCCAAGATTGATTTCGCGCTGATTTTCAGTACATCCTATGAAGAATACGCGGTCAGGGCTTTTCGAATGGCTGCGGTGGACTACCTGGTCAAACCCGTAGACCCAATGGCCTTTGCAGAAGCATTGGAGAGGTTTAAAACAAAAAAGGGAAGCGGCGTGGAGCACATCCAGCAGCTACTGAACAATCTCTCAAAAAATTCCGAACGGCCAAAGGTCGCCCTCCCGAGTTTTACGGGTTACACCTTCGTCAATGTAGCCGATATAATCAGATGTGAGTCTGACAATACCTACAGCACGTTTTTTCTAAAGGATAAAAGGCAGATCATCGTCTCCCGCACACTCAAAGACTGTGAGGAAATGCTGAGAG
Organism: Algoriphagus oliviformis; assembly: GCF_017254915.1. Taxonomy (GTDB): domain Bacteria; phylum Bacteroidota; class Bacteroidia; order Cytophagales; family Cyclobacteriaceae; genus Algoriphagus; species Algoriphagus oliviformis. Next base: position 119,994 of record NZ_JAFKCT010000010.1, read on the forward strand.
GTTATCGCTTCTATCGGATACACAATTCGCACTTGATCAACTTGGACTACCTCGCGGAATACATCAAAGGGGAGGGAGGGCAAGTGAAGTTGATAGATGGAGCGGTATTGGATGTGTCCCGTCGGAGAAAGGAGGGTTTTTTGGGAGCTCTGAGATAAGTCGGGGCTTGTCTGCCAAAATCTAGGAGAGAGGCGCCGAATTCTAGGGCTAACTAGGAATAGGATGGATATAAGTTGAGCTTGGTCAAAGATTTAACTATGGTCAAGCTAGTAGTATCCACTTTTGCATTACACGGTAAGATTTGGCTTTTCTTGGACGAGGAACTCATCTCCACCGGCAGCTCAACAAAAGAGCTGGTTCTGAAGACTGGTGAAAGCTATGTTTTGCACTGGGTGATCAAAGGAGATCCTGGCAGCACCTATTCGGTTAGCGTTTCTTCCCCCCGGGAAGCACAGTATTTATTGACCAGAGTCATTGGAGTGGGGGAAAAGGAATTTGGAGGGTATAAATTTTCAACTTAAAAACATACATATACTATGGGAGAAACATTGAATGATGTGCTTAATAAGTCGTACAGAATCAGCTTAGAAGAGGCTGCGAAGCTTATATTGGCATTCCTGAACGAACGAAACTTAATCGACTTAGCAAGAAACGAAGCTATTGGCGGAACTGTTTCTGAAGCTGCAATAAGAGGGGTTGGATTAGAATATTTTGGATGCATGGGTTGGTATTGTAGAGATAATTCCGGCCGATTTCCAAAGTTGTTTATGGCATTTGAGGATGGCTCCTACAAAGTTGGGGACGTAGCTTCCGAACCCAGAGCGACGACTTTATTTTATCCTGCTTCCACGTTCACCTATTCAGGGAGAATAGATTATGACTCTGTTGTAGATATGCTTCTTTCACAACAAATGCCACTTTCAATTCCCCCTGACAAAGAAATCGATAAAGATGATGTTTCATTTTTGCTACATAATTTTCCAACAGATGAAAATGAAGTCCCATATAATAAATTCCGTTGTAGTTTCTTCGAAAATAGGGGTTTTGTCAATAGGGACGTGATGGATTTTCTCGGCTACACTGGATTGAAGGCAGTAAGGTATTACTTTGGCTATGATGAAAGTGATAGCCATAAAGAGTCAAACCGGATCCGTATAGTATTGGTAGGGGTAGATGATGAAGGAAAAAATATCATAACGGCAGAAGCACCGACCACAAATACACCAAGGATTCTTCAAAACTCTTGGCCACCGCCACCCCCTCCCTATCAAATTGGATGATATCATTGAATATGTTTACTATACAAGAAATTTCATCTTTTTCGATACTGCTGCCCTTGGCTATTGCGGGGGCTAAACTAAAAACAGGCGATTTAAAACTTCGCCTGTTTTTTCTGTTTCTGCTTTTTGGCGCCTTGGTGGATGGGATAGGCTTTGCCGCCTATAAGACAAATTCTGTATGGAAAATACATGGATACCTGTTGGTCGTTTACCTCGTATATGAGGCGTATTTTTTTCTTTGGGTTACGAGCTTGAATTTGCAACCAGATACTAGAAGACGAGCTCGAACCGTCATCGGAGTTGCCTTTCTACTCTGCTTTCTCGTAAAGTTTTATTTTGATTTTATTGGGGTGGATTTGCTCTACTCCTCCGTAATACAAATGTTCATTCTTGTTACGATTGCATTTCTCTCGGGATTTTCACTCCTGCGCATGGCCGAGCAGCATGATGGCCTTTTGTCTTATCCGTGGTTTTGGATTATGTCTGGAATCTTTCTATACACCTTCGGCACCTTTTTTATCGACGCACTGCTCTATTCCCAAATCATCGACAAGATCTGGTACATGAGAAACCTGATCAACATCATCCAATATGGATTTTTTGTGGTTGGCTTGTTGTTGATCCCCTCTTCCAAGTAGATCCTTTCCAGATACTTTCTGGAGTTTGAATAATAGGTTTTCCGATTTTTAGGCATTTGCCTCCGGCTACTAGCTAGCCCCCTCCAACTTCTGATTTTGGATATTTTTCAGGCGTTAGGCGATCTACCTTTTGCATAAATAAACAGAACGGGCTGTTTGTTAAATGTCAGGGCTATGAAAGCGATATTGGTTTTATTACTGCTTTTTATGTCAGTTGAGGCATCTTCCCAAGACTCGACTGTCATGATTTCCAACTTGCAGGAGAAAGTTATTGCCCAGCGAAAGGAAATTGAAAAGCTCGAAGCAAAAGATTCCGCACAGGCAGCCTCTACCGAGATAGCTGAACCGTGTTTGGACTGCAAGCCGAAGTTGGGTTGGACGTGGCTTTACGTATTAATGCCGGTTATCCTCTCTTTTGGAGGGGCTTTTTATTTCATCGGATGGCTAAAGAGGGAGGGGTACAAAATCAGCAACGCGCTATCTGACGACATACCCGAAGAGCGTCTGCAGCAGGCACAGGCTGACCAGGCGTATTTGGCAAGGACAAGAGCTGACATGATGGCTGCTAACGCTGCCGATCCTGCCAATAACCAACCTATTCCGCCAGCAGATACGCCCAGCATTCCGATGAACCGGAGTAGCAGCCGCTTGATCGCTTTTTTGAGCTCGATGAGTGCCTCCATCTTGGCGATCTGCATCTTCTCTTACTACATGTATTTTGCGATCAAGGGCATGAAGGTTCCCGAATTCGAGGACCTCTGGCCAATCCTTACTGCTCTGGGCTTGGGTATAGTACCCTATGCTACTAAGGTGGTAAGCGGGAATTCGGATAGTCGTCGATAATTAATAATAAATAAAGTACTAGACAAGATTTAAGATGGGAAGATATGCGGTTTTACTAGGTAATGACATTCTCGATAGAGAGCACTATGGTAGCGATTTTGGCCTTAATGCGCCCATGAATGATTTGGATGTGATGGGACATATCTGTGATGTTGAGAATATCTCTTTCACAAAGCTCTATAACTCAGGATCGAATGAAGTTCAACAAGAAATTGTTGCGCTTTCGCAAAATGCAGTTTCTGGAGATTTTGTAGTAATCTATTTTTCAGGCCATGGTACTCAAATACCTGATTTTATTGGCGATGAGTTGGATGGATATTCCGAGAGTTGGTGTCTCTATGACCGTTGTTTTATTGACAATGAGATAAACAGTCTTTTATGTGAATTTAAAAAAGGTGTTAGAATACTAGTGATTTCGGATTCATGCCACAGCGGATCGATCGCAAAATTATTCCCTGGCCATAAGTCAGAAGTTAAAGTCAAAACAGTTTCTGATATCTATGATAGAAATAAAAATTTTTATGATAGTATTCTACGTAGCGTTGGCCCCAGCAGAGATCCCCGAGCTTCTGTAATTTCAATTAGTGCATGCCTCGATTCGCAAGAAGCCGAAGAGAGAAACGGATTTAGCGACTTTACAAAAGCATTGAGTGATGTTTGGAATCATGGTTTGTATCAGCGGAACTATGTAATGTTTACTAGTGACATTGGTGAACGAACACCGAATGCTACTCCTCAAATCACCCAGATGGGATTTAATGATATAAGCTTTATCAATTCAAAACCATTTAAAAGATGAAAACATGTTTCTCACTAGTGTTGTCTTTGATGAGCCTTTGTGTGTTAGCACAGACAAAGACAAAGGTTGTTAATAGCGGCTCGGCCTATTTAGATTATTCTGTCAGTAACAACAAGTTGGAGGTATTTGTGATTGATCAAAAGAATCAAAGTCCGGATGACTATGCTTTGGTGTCAGATAAGATGATTTTAATGTTAAATAAAAGACAGGAGTTTAATTTTTATTTAAAATGGATAAATCCATTGAAATATAAGGTTACATGGTTCGATTCTGTTTCGGTAGATGAGAGCTATAGCCAAATGGATCAGTTTGTTTCATCAATTAAAATGATTTTGAATCTTGGTACATCTGCTGGTACAAAAAGCTTAACTGGGACTAATGATGCAAATGTCAACAACGAATCATCCAAAGATAGTCAAAAAGGAGCTGGAGATGCATCAGGCCAAATTATTAAGCTAGAAATACCTAGTCAGCAACTGATGAGTCCTGATATTCAAGATTTCTATTTGTACTTGTCACTTCTTAACTCGGAAGACTTGGTTAATAGCGATAGAAAAGCAATTAATGATATGAGAAAGAGGATAGAAAAGTTTGACAACGAGAATTTCGCTGATTTTAAAGAATGGTATACTAAGTCATTTTCGACCTTAATAGGACTTGAATCTGCGGAATCAGCAAAGATGGCTTTGACTTCAATAAAAGGGGAGTTGCTAAATAAGGAAGGGAAATTGTCACAAAGACCACTTTCAATATCGAAGTTTGATGGTGAATTCGCGGGAATTAATTTAGAAAATAAAAACATTGAGTATCTGATGAAGAGTAAACTAAAAAATGCAGTTGCTGATGCAGAAGAAAGAGTCTCGACTGAAAGAGACTTGAAAGACAAGCTAAAGCCATTAGTTGCTATTTTGGATAAATCTCTATCAGAACCTTCAGGTAATGTGAACTTCGTAAGTTCTGAGTACTTTCGGACTAAGTCTATAAGTTTTGATATGGGTCAACAAGTAAATGCCAGAGTGGCTGTTAAGGAATATTCTTTTGATCAAAAAGCTCTTACATTTTCACCGCTGGAAGGTGACTTTTCGAAGGAGTTTGTTTTGCGAAAGTACAATTTTATATATCCAACATTCAGCACAGGAATATTTTACTCAGATACAGAGATTGTCACGTTTGGGTTGAGCAACAGTGATAGTTCAAATGAATTTGTGGTAAATCAGGACACGCTCCAAAAGAATACCGCGATAACGGCGGCGTTTGCAAATTTCAATTTCGACCTGAATTCCGATTTTTTTCACCCCTTTTTTCAAGTGGGGATTGATCCTACGAAAATAAGACCGTTTCTTCTGTTAGGTGGAGGGATCTTTATTCCCGCATCAAAGTTTGCGATCTCTGGTGGTGCGGTATTTACCTGGGAACAGTCGCTAGAAGATCTCAAAGTTGGCGATACCGTAAAATCGACGACTGATCTTCAGAATGATATCAAGTATGGTGTTTTTGATGTTGGTGTGAAAGGCTGGTACTTAGGGGTCCAATATCAGTTTTAGGTTTAAATAATTTTAGAAGAAAGAGAGGGTCAAAGCCACACTATTTGGCAATAATCACCGGTTTAATTCGGAGACACATTTATGCCAATTCCCTTAAATCCACCAGAACGATCCTCGACACACCCGCTTCGATCATGGTGATGCCGTAGATGATGTCGGTGCTGGCCATGGTGCGCTTGTTGTGCGTGACTCTGCTGATCGGGATTTGTAATCCCGATCCAATATTTCTGGATTTCCAATCCGGATCTCTGAACATCTTGCTGGCGTTCCGTCATCGTCTCCGCAACACAATCCCGGGCCAGCGCTCTGAAGTTAATGGTCTAATAATTTTCCAGGGTTGAAAACTCGGGGCTATAACGATTTGACCCTAAAGGCTCTTTTAAATTCTTAATTCACTATAAAAACTACTATCTGATAAACGAGATTGACGCTATGCTCGCAATGACGGTGATTACTGCCCACTTAAAATTGTCCACCGCCACTTCAGCTTTCTACTTTCAGAATTCTGCTTCCCTACGCCAACTCCCTCAAATCGACCGGTACCACTCGCGATACGCCCGCTTCTATCATGGTGATGCCGTAGATGATGTCGGTGCTGGCCATGGTGCGCTTGTTGTGTGTGACGATGATAAACTGGGACTCCGCGCTGAACTTCTGTATGATCTGGTTAAACTTATCAATGTTCGCATCGTCAAGTGGGGCGTCCACTTCGTCGAAGATACAGAAGGGTGCGGGCTTCAGCAGGTAGATGGAGAAGAGGAGGGAAGTGGCCGTCAGGGTTTTTTCCCCACCCGAAAGCTGATTGATGGTCAGCGGACGCTTGCCTTTGGGCTTGGCCATGATCTCGATGGGGGACTCCAAGGGATTGTCGGGATCCACGAGGGTGAGGTCGCAGTCGTCCTGCTCGGTGAAGAGGGAGCGGAAGACCTTCACGAAGTTTTCCTTGATCTTGCCAAAGGCATCCAAGAAGGTGTCCTTGGCCACCTGGTCGATCTCGGAGATGGTGCTGAGCAGGCTGTCCTTGGCCTTGACCAGATCATCCCGCTGTCCGGTGATGAAGTCATGGCGCACCTTGATCTCGTCATAAGCCTCCATGGCCATGGGATTGATGGGGCCGATCTTTTCCAGTCTTTCCTTTTGCTTGCGCACCAGCTCACGGAGCTCGTCCTCGGCAAAGTCCAGAAACTCGGGGTCGAGACCGGGGTTTTCCTCCATCAGCGCATCCAGATCCAGCTCAAACTCCACGCTCAAGCGTTCCTTCATCCCGCTCATCTTGAGCTTGATGTCGTTGATGCTGTTTTGTAGCTCCTGCAGCAGGAGGTCAAAGCCTTCCTTGGATTTTTGCAGGCTTCGGATCTTGGTGTCGGTCTCATCGATGAATCCGCGTGCGCCGTAGTAGTCCTTCTCGGCCTCGGTCACTCCTTTTTCTATGCTTTCCTTCTCGGCATAGAGCTCAATGAGCTCGTCGTCCTTCACCTCGTTGTTGTCGAGGAGGGTCTTCACCTCGGAGTCCAGCTGGGAGAGTTCCGCTTGGGACTTTTCGATGCGCTCCTTGGAGCTATCGAAGGCATTTTGCTTAAACTCGATCTCCTGCTCCAGGCTGTTGACCCGGTTGACCTGCTGGATGTAGGTGATGTTTTCCTGGTTAAAAGTCTGGGACTTCTCCGCCAGCTTTTTGTTTTCCAGCTCCAGCTCCTCGCTGAGTTGGGAGACCTGCTCGGAGAGGCCTTCGAAGACGGCTTTTTCCTCGCTGAGCTGGGGCAAAATCACCGCTAGGCTCTCCTCCAAATCGGCGATGCGGTCGAGGATGTCTTCCCGCTTGTTGGCATTGGAGCTGAGGAGCTCGGCCAGCTGTTCCTTTTTGGTGCGGACGGAGACGTAGGCGGAGTTGAGTTCGTTGATCTGGGCTTGGCTTTCTTCCAAGGTCTTCTTGTGGCTGACCTCCTTGAGTTTGATCAGGTCGCCGAGCTTTTGGTCGAGGTTGGCGCGTGTGCTGCTGACCTTTTTGCCCAAGTCCTTGATTTCCTTGTCGAGCTTTTCGAGGTTTTTGGCACGCCCGATCCGCTTTCCCTCAAAGAGTCCCACGGAACCGCCCGAGATGGAAAACTTGCGCTTGGTGTACTTGCCCGATTCGGAGAGAAAGATGCAGTCCGGATCGCTGGGGAAGTCGCGGTGCTCTCCCTGTACGAGGTACACGTTGTCCAGGACAAAGTTGATCAGGCGGCTGTACTTGATGTCAAACTCGATGATCTCCGTGGCGGCGATGGCGTTGGGGAAAAGCTTGCTCTGGCTGGGTTTGAAGCGCTCGAAGTGCTCGAGGACAAAGAAATTGGCCTTGCCGCGGGCGGCGTCGCTGAGCAGCTGTATGGCGGCGATGGCCTGGGCCTCGGTGTCCACCACATAGTAGTTCATGTAGCTCTCCAGGTAGTTTTCGATGGTCACGCGGTACTTTTCGTCCGTGGTGAGCAGGTCGGAGAGGAGGGGGATATCCCTGCCCCAGCTTTGGTTTTTGCGGAGAAACTTGATGGCCTCGGGGAAGCCTTCGAGGTTTTCCACCAAAGACTTGGTGAGGTTGTATTCGTTGGTTTTCGAGTCTAGCTTGCGTGCGGAGCTGGTGAGCTCCTCGCGGATCATCTCGATCACGCGGTTGGTGTCCTCGATCTTTTGGTCTTGGTCTTCCTGCTTGGATTTTAGAGCTGCGTAGGCGTCGGTAGCCTCGTCCAGCTGGCCCTTGAGCTCCACGAGTTTATCTTCGAAATCGTGGAGATTGGCCTCCTGGGAGGAGTCGTCGGAGGAGGTGCGCTCCAGCTCCTGCTTGAGCGTGGAGAGCTGGATCTGCTTGATCTCGGTCTCCTTACCGAGCTGGTAGACTTTCTCCTTCAGGCTGTCAAAGCGCAGGCTGAGTTCCTTTTGGTTCTGTTGTTTTTCTCCAGTGAGGAGCTTTTGGGAGTCGTACTGCTCGCGGAGCTCGGAGACGATGGTCTCCTTTTCGAGGAGGATCTTTTCGGCCGACTCCTTCTCCTGATGGAGGGAACGGATGGAGAATCCGGCGCGGTCGTTGGACTTGCGGTCGGTGTCGATCTGCTCACGCAAGGTGCGGGATCTATCCTCGAGGAAGCGCATGCGCTCGTTTTTGATCTTTTTCTCCGATTCAAAAGCCCGGATCTTGTTCACGTGCTCGTTGAGCGTCTTTTGCCGGGAGGCGAGGAGCTTTTCCTTTTGGATCAAGTCGGACTTGAGCTGGGAGAGCTGCGCTTCCTGATCGCTGATCTGCGTGGTGATCTCCAGCTTGCGATCCGATTCGGACTGGATCTTGGCGTTGGCAGCGACGAGCTCTTGGGCGTATTTTTCGATAGACTTCTTGGCTAGGTTGATGCTGGCCAGTCGGTAGTCCTTTTTGATGTTAAAATATTGGGCGGCCTGCTTGGCCTGCTTCTCCAGGGACTTGAGGTTTTTCTCTATTTCGAAAAGCAAGTCCTTCACCCGATCCAAGTCCGCGTCGGTGTCTTCGAGCTTTCGCAGGGTTTCTTTTTTTCGGGTCTTAAACTTGGATATCCCGGCAGCCTCTTCGAAAAGGTCGCGGCGGGAGTTGTTTTTGTCATTGAGCAGCTCGTCGATCATCTTGAGTTCGATGATCGCGTAGGAGTTGGAGTTGATCCCCGTGTCCATGAAGAGGTTGGTGATGTCCTTTAGCCGACAGGTGACTCCATTGATCAGGTACTCGCTCTCACCGGAGCGGTAGTAGCGCCGGGTGATGGTGACGTGGGTGTACTCGGTGGGGAGGAGGTTTTTGGTGTTTTCGAAGGTCAGGGAGACCTCGGCCATGTTGGTGGGCTTGCGGTTTTTGGTGCCGTTGAAGATGACGTTTTCCATCTTCTCGGAGCGGAGCATGCGGGTCTTTTGCTCGCCGAGCACCCAGCGGATGGCATCGACGACGTTGGACTTGCCGCAGCCATTGGGCCCTACCACACCGGTGATCCCCTTGTCGAAGTGGATGACCATCTTATCCCCAAAACTCTTAAAGCCCTTGATCTCCAGTTTACTGAGCAGCATGCGTATTTTCTCTCCTGTATAAACAGACAAAATAAGCGCAAAAGGGGGATTTGGCAAGCCATGCGGGCATTTAGGATTTTTGATTTGCGATTTACGAGGGGCGGGAGAACCTTTGAGGTTTTTTTGAAACCTCGAAGGTTTCTATCCCTAGACGTTCTTGGAGGTCTTACAAGAGAGCCCAACGGTCGAGGTCTTTCAATCTTCCAATTTATCAATTGAACAGATTGCCACGCGGCCAGAAAAAGGCCGCTCGCAAAGACGACAACTCCGGACATCGGACTATCTTCCAATCTTCCAATCCCACCCTCCGTTTACCCATTTTCCCAAATCTTTCCCAAATTGGAAATCTAAATTTACCCCATGAAGGTACTGATCATAGAGGACGAAAAGGAACTGCAAAAATCCCTGGCCGATTCGCTGCGCAAAGAGCAATTTGTCATCGAGACAGCCGATGACTTCGAGTCAGCGAGCGAAAAACTAGCCGTGTACGACTACGACTGTATCCTCTTGGACATCATGCTTCCCGGCGGAAGTGGCTTGCAGTTGCTTGAAGAGTTGAAGGAAGCCGGAAAGTCCGGCAATGTGATTATCATTTCTGCCAAAGATTCCTTGGATGACAAGCTACAAGGACTGGAGCTGGGAGCGGATGACTACCTGACCAAGCCCTTTCATATTGCCGAGCTCAATGCTCGGGTGAAAGCCGTCCTTCGCCGCAAAATGCTGGACGGGCGGAATGCCATCGAGCTTGCTAATATCGCCTTGGACTTGGGTGAACGTCAATTTATGGTCGACGGGGAAAACGTCGCGCTGAACAGGAAGGAGTTTGACGTGCTTAATTATTTTTTGCTCAACAAAAACCGATTGGTCTCTAAAAATGCCCTCGCCGAGCACGTCTGGGGTGATCACATCGACCAAGCGGACAATTTTGACTTCATCTACTACCAGATCAAAAACCTCCGGAAGAAACTCCAGTCTGCGGGAGCAGGGATAGAGATCGAGGCGGTCTATGGGATAGGGTATAAGCTGGTGGAAAAATGAAACTGCTCAACCAAAGCCTCAAGTACCTCTCGATTTCCATTTTGCTTATTCTGGGGCTTTGGGGAATCGTGTTTTATTTTAACATGCTCCGCGAGATCAAAGAGAGCGTGGACGAGGGTTTGGAAAACTACAAGCGGCAGATCATCCATAATGCCGAGTCGGATTCGACGATTTTGCGGCAGCGGGACTTTGATGAAGGCTTTTTTGCGATCGTCGAGATCAGTGCCGAAGAGGCGCTCCGGGCGACTGACAGCTATGCCGATACGCTCCTATACATGCAGGATCGGGACGACGAGGTGCCTGAGCTGGAACCGGTGCGAATGCTCACGACAGCTTTTGAGCTGGATGGACACTACTACGAGCTGCGCATGATCAATCCCATGGTGGAGGAGGACGACTTGGTCAAAGAGCTGTTTTTGGAAGCCTCTTGGCTGTACCTGGTTTTGCTTTTGGCGATTGTCTTGATCAATAATCTGGTGCTGCAGCGACTTTGGAAGCCTTTTTATGAATTTTTAGAACAGCTGAAAAACTACCGGATCGGGAAGAGCAAAACCCTGCCAGAGGCAAAGACCAAGATCAGGGAATTTACCGATCTGCAAACTGCCGTGAATACTTTGCTCCAGCACACCCTCGAAGCCTACGAGCAGCAGAACCAATTCATCGGTAACGCTTCCCACGAGCTGCAGACTCCCCTTGCCATCGCTACCAACAAGCTGGAACTGCTGATCGAAAAAGGCGAGCTGAATAGTGGGCAAGCCGAAAGCATCGCCGAGGTCATGGATATCATCAGCCGCCTAGTACGGGTCAATAAGTCGCTGCTGCTGCTGTCCAAGATCGAGAATAGACAGTTTCTCGACGATCAGCTCGTCTCTCTGAATGAGGTCGTCCGACAGGTCGTGGGTGACTTGGAGGCGATGGCAGACTTCCGGGAGGTTGGGGTTTCGGTCGAAAGCAAGGGAGAACTGAAAGTAGCTATGGATCCATCCCTCGCGAATACGGTCGTATCAAACTTGATCCGCAATGCGCTTTTTCACAATGTCCAAGGTGGAACCGTCGAAGTTTTCTTGGACGAAAAAAGCCTTAAAATCGCTAACTCTGGGCAGGAAGATCCGCTAGACGGACAGCATATCTTTGAACGTTTTTATAAGTCAGGAAAAGCCCAGTCGGGTACGGGCCTTGGATTGGCGATAGTCAAGGCGATCTGCGGGCTGTATGGCTACGAGCTTTCCTATCGCTTCGAAAAGGGTCAACACTGTTTTGAAGTGGTTTTCGAGTAAGGCTTTGAACCCGTGAATTTTTGGAGTTCTGGAGCCCTTTGCATTTGTTTCAACGCAAAGCCGCGGCTAGCTCGGAGCTTTTGCAGAAGTGCTTTTTTAGCTACAAAGACCCCAAGGCGCTAAGATTCCGGAGGCAGAATCCCACTCCCCATTACTTTTCGAGAAAAATGCTATCTGTGCATCTGTGGCAGATCAGCAGATCAAAGGAATAGCAGCGTTCATTTTTTTTACCAGCTAATCAGATTCCCGATTGATTCCCAAATCGAGTCCGTGCTTTACCGCATGGAAACGATAAAAAACCACTTTTCGGCAGCTATTCTCTTCTTATTGGTCTGGGGTTTTGCTGCTGACGTATTTGCGCAGGGCGAAGCGGCGCTGCCCAAGGTTCACCACGCGGAGCCGCTGTATATGGATCTGGTTCGCGACTTGGGAGCCAGAAAGGGAGAAAAGGAAATCAACATCGGTACCGAACTCAAGGATCGGTCTGGCTACAACCAGTACACTTTTCTAGCCGAATATGAGTTTGCACCGATCAACCGACTTGGACTGGAAGTGGAGGCAGATTTCAATTTTTTCAAATCCACGGTCAATGGCAATGCCGAACTTCCGGGAAATAAGCTCGAAGGATTGCGGTTTTCGTCGCAGTATTCTTTTCTGGTTTCGACCAAGTATCGCGCTACCCTCGCCGTCGGATATACCCAAATCCTGGAATTGACCGATTTCAATGATTACGGTAAGACCAAGCTGGTTTCCGGTACTGTTTTCAATCCATTTTTTGTCGCGGCGAAGCGCTGGGGTAAGGACTTTCACAGTCTAGTCTACACGTATCCCCTGATCGAGCGGCATTTTGCCACCGCCACAACAGAGCTCAGCTGGGGGATCAATACTTCTTTGTTTTACTCGATTCCGGAGACCAAACACTTTGTGGGTGTGGAGCTGAACAAGGAAATCGATCACGGGCATTTTGGTATGACGATCCGTCCTCAGGCCAAGATTCGGGTGAATGAGCATCTGGCCGTGGGCATGGTCACGGGCTTTCCAGTACATAGATCAGGGGAGCGTTTCAGTTCTTTTTTCCGACTGATTTATGAGCCTTGATCACACTGCATGGGAATCGATTGGAGGTTGCCCGAGTGGCCTCTTAGGTCTGCCTTCCTTGGGCTTCCAGCCCGTGAGTATAGAAATCAAAAGTGTTTGGCAAACCTCAGCCAAAGCACTTTTCCAAGGTCATTTAGCCTATCACTCGATTCCCAATTCCTTCCAGAATTCCCAGTTTACTTTACTCCACAACTTAAAACCAACAGAAAAAATGAAAACGAACACATTGATCCTCGCGCTCGCACTGACTCTTTTCGCTAGCCAATCTTTTGCACAGGATATCCTCCAAAGCCAAGTTCCTTCGCTGATCGTGAATGACTTCCAGCAAGCTTTTCCCAAAGCCCTGGATGTGGAGTGGGAGATGGACGGAGCCCACTACAAAGTAGAATTTGAAGTCGGACTGGCAGGGGTAGACCACGAGATTTGGTACGATCAGAGCGGTAAAGTAATGCGACATAAGGAGGAGATCTCCAAAGGCGACCTGTCCAAAGCTGTGTTGTCCAAAATTAAAACCAACTACAGTGGCTATCGGTTAGAGGATGTGAAGAAAATCACCGAAGGCGCAAATTCGGTGTACACGCTGGAGGCCAAGACGCTGATGGAGGAATGGAAGCTGGCCTTTGATACGGCTGGAAACGAGCTGAGTAAGGTCGCGGACTAGGAAAGTAAATCCGGGGCTGAGGGGAACAGCCCCGGTCACGATCTGCGAAATACGATCTAAAGCCGTCTTTCCGGCACCGAACCGACTTCAAAACCTTACCACTTTCAAGCACCACACACCCTGATTTTCAAATTTCAAATTTCAAATCTTTCAATTCGATCTCGTATCTTACCCCCATGGATTTGGGAAATATCATCTATATCGTCGCGGTTATCGCCTACTTTATCTATCAGGCGACCAGGAAAAAAGGCGGACAAGACCTGCCGGACACCGAAGGCCCCAATCCCGAGACTCCCAAAAAGGGAATGTCTTTCGAAGAACTTCTCAAGGAAATCCGCGATTCCCAAAAGCCACTGGGCGAAGAGCGCCTGCCTGAGAGGAAGCCCAAACCCGCTCCCGTCCCTGTAGAGATCCCCAGAGCCAATCCCGTTGTCCGAAAGCCCGCCCGGGTAGAGGAGGACGACGAGGAAGCCCAATACTACGAGGGAGCCTATAGATCTGGGCAGTCCAATCCCTATCAGGCCTTTCGTGAAACGGTCCCTACCGAGCCCGCTTCCGTGAAGTTTGACTACAGCAGTCTCAAGACCAAGAAGACAAATCCCTATGCCGAGCTGCTGAAAAACCCCAAAACACTAAAGGATGCGGTGGTCGTCAGCGAGATCTTAAAGCCAAAGTATTTCTGATTTCTTTCGCGTCCTCCCGTCCAAGGGCAGTACTTATTTCGTTTATCATGGCATCAACGAAATAAATATTGCCATGGAAAATTCTACAGAGATTATCATCGGCAGACTGCCGAAATCCCGCAGGGAGTTTTTGGAAAAAGCGGGCATCGGCCTGGTTTGCGGAAGCCTGGGAGTCGCATTTTTCACCTCCTGTACCAACTCCGAGGACGAAAACCCCGCCCCGAAGACACCCGGCGGGAACACGGGCAACGCTGGCGCCGGGGCAGGAATCAGCCTGTCGGGAAACACCATCACCATCGACCTGACCATCCAGACCGGTTTGGCGGCTGCGGGCGGCTGGCTCCTGATCGTCAATGCCCGCACGCTCGTGGCCAACGTGGGCGGATCCTACCGCGCGCTATCCTCCACCTGCACCCACCAGGGATGCTTTGACAGCTGGACCTATGCCGGAGAGCGTTACACCTGCAATTGCCACGGATCTACCTTCGACTCCCAGGGCAATGTAGTCAGCGGACCGGCGACGGCTTCCCTGGATCAATATGCTGTATCCGTATCTGGAACCACGCTGACGATCACACGATGAAAGCGCTGGTCTATTGCTGCTGCACCCTCGCTCTGCTGTGGGGCTCGGTTTTCCATGCCCTGGGGCAAGGGGAAAAGGATGCGGACGAGCGCAGGGAAGTGGAGGACATCTTTGACGCGCCCCGCCATATCAACCTGCTGACTGTGGAGCCCCTGACCAAAAAGACTATGCACTTTACCCTCATGCATACCTTCGGCACTTTGGATGGGGGAGTGGAAAACCTGTTTGGCCTGGACAACGGAGCCAACATCATGATCGGCTTTGAATATGGACTGGGCGAAAGGGTGTCGATAGGACTGTCACGCACCAGTGTGGACAAGGTCTATCAGCTATACGGACGGTACCATCTTTTGCGGCAGCTGGAGGATGGGACTATGCCTTTTTCCCTCAGCCTTTCGGGAGGGGCGGGGGTGATCTCTGGAGACTATTCCTACCTGCCCACCGACGAGCAGCCGGACTTTGCCGACCGGATGCTTTACTACGCACAGGCGATGCTGGCGAGGAAGTTTGGGGAGAAGATCAGCCTGGCGCTGACGCCGACTTTCGCCCACTTTGCCAATCCCCTTCCGGTGTACCAGATCGAGGGAACCCAAAACAGCTACTTCGCGCTGGGCCTGGGAGGAAAGTGGCAGGTGACCAAGAGCTCCTCCCTGACCTTGCAGTGGATTCCCAACCTCAACTCGGACCTCAAAAACAACCTGGGCATAGGCTGGGACATCAAGGCTGGGCAACATGTCTTCCAGATGTACTTTGTGACTTCCTCCGCACTGAATGAGCCCTACCTGCTGGCCGGTTCCAATGGCGTGCCTGGGGAGGAGTTCCGGCTGGGATTCAATGTGAACCGCTTGTTCTTCTTGGGGAATGACTGGTAGTGCCCCGAGCTGGGTTACTTTCTGCGAAAAGTCCCCTTCCAGACGCGATGGCCTCGCTCTTCAGCGACCAGTTCGGCCTCTTGGCTGAGAAAGTCCCGCAGCTTGTCGATATCCAGCTGCTCCTTGGGATAAGCGTGTTGGTAATAGTCGTAGATGAAAACCCGGAACTGCTGGGGCAGCTGAGTACGAACGGAGTCCAGCTTTTCGATGGGAAGAAGTAGGCTTTGCGCGCTTGCATCATCGGGAAAAAGGACCTCCCGACTGAAATGCACGAAGTTGTTGACCAGAATGGGGCTTTGGTCGGAGGGATTTCCGACTTCGCTTTTCAGCGCATCCAGAAATTCGGGGTAGGCTTTCAGCTTTCCCTGATAGTAAACCGAGGCGAAAGCGGGGATAAGCAGGAGTAGCGCCACGGCCCACTCTTTCATTGGGAGATTTCTCCAGAGGAGGATTCCGACAAACGAGGCTTGGAAGCCCACCATTTTCCAATCCTGTTGCAGGAGACTCACGGCTACACCCAGAGCGACGAGGAAGACCATGGCTTTTCGGATACGGAGGCTTTCCTGCCAGACAGCCCAACCCATACTCACCAAAAATGCCAAAATCGGCACCAAGACAATCAAATGCCGGGGATTGAGGTAGAGGGGGTTGTAGAAGGCGAGGTTGGTACTCATCGCCCAAAATCCTGTCAACAGACAAAGAGACGCCAAGCCGAATTCCAGACCCGGACTTCCCTGTTTTTTGCGAAGCTGTACCCAAGCAGGCAGGGAAAAGACGAGCCAAAGCCAATACGAACGCTCGACAAAAGTCAGGATAGGAAGTATCGTGAGCCGCTTGAGAATCACCCAGGCGCCCTTGTCAGCATACGTGTACTCCGAGATGTAGTGCCCAGCCTGTAGGGATTGCAGGCGGTAGAGCGGGTCGCCAAATTTTAGCCAGAAGTAGGCGAGGTAGGTCGCACCGAAGAGGAATCCCATTGCCAAGAGATAGCCATAAAAGCTGAGGTTTGGCTTTTTGTCTTTCCAATCAAGCACAAAAAGCAGGACTGGAAATGCTGCCAAAAACACGATGGTTTCCTTGGTGAGAAAGCCAAAGAAAAGGGCTGACACAAGGCCCAGCGCGGCAAGGAAGGGTTTTTCATATCTGAAGATTGCGGAAAAGGGAACCAGTGTCACCCAGAAAACCAGCAGGGAATCAGGATAAACCTTGGTCAAAAAATGGAGGAGATAGACCTGCGTGCAAAACCAGAAAACGAGCACCCAAGGACTGCGGTCTCTGGGTAGGATTCTGAGCAAAAGCAGCAGGGTGCCCAGGTAGCTGAGGAGTGAAACAAGGGAGACTGTGTGGGGATCAAAGCTCAGAAGCCATCCTGCCAAACCGGCGGGTACATAGGCACCCCAACGTGTGGAAAAGTGGTATTCGTTGATTTCCATCGTGCCCTCCCAAAATTTCTTTCCGGCCAAGAGGTAGTAGACATCGTCCGAGAAGGTGATCCCGTCAAAACCAAAAATCCAATAGGCCAAAAGAAAGGCCGCCCCAGCAGCAAAGGCTCCTCTTGGGTTGTTTCTGTCGGTGGTGGGGGCAATTGGCATCGGGTAAAAATAGGGGAGAGAATTGGAAATTTGGCTGAGGCTCCGAAACGGATTCGTTTGCCGGGCTTTGCTGCTTTTTCAAGCTCCTCCGTTTGTCAAAATTCTAGATTTTTTAACACGGCGTGATGGTTTGGGCAAAAGCTGGATTTTTTTAACATCCACTTAACAATCCCGAATCGCGCAGTCGCAAGGCGTAAAACAGATGTCAATTCCGACTTTTTCCCATCAAAGTTTGGGGTCAGGTGGGATGGAAGTAGGTTTTCTCCTTCGAGGTGGCTTTTTGCCTTGGAGAGAAATTCTTGGTTGAGTTGACGATTTTTTCACGAACTGGTAAAAGGGAAATCTGCGGATTGAGTGGCTGGCTTAAGTCCTTTGTGGCATGAAAAAACCACCGATTTTTTTCCTTTTTCTGCTGCTGACAGGCCTGGTTTGGGCCCAGCAGGAGCCGAGGAGTGACTACCGAGTACAGTTTGGCGATTCGCCCACCCAAGCCAAAAACGTCTATTTCCTCAACCTGATCGAGCAGCAACCCAAGCTCCAAGAGATCCTTATCCAGGATGTGGCATTGACCAGCCTCGCGCAGGCGAAGCTGGATGCCTTGGCTGCCACTCTCGTGGATTGCGGCGACGAGGGGCTGTGCTATGCTAGGGAAATGGGCTTTGCGCCAGCCGAAATCGAGCAGGTCGCTCAGCGCATCGCGCAGCTGGCTTCGCAAAGCAGGGATTTTGCCGCTTTGGCATCCGACCACCTCGCACCTTCCGGCATGTACCAGATGAATGCGGCGGCGGATCCGGCGGTCTTTTTGGCGAATGCCTGGAGACAGGATGCCCAGACGGTGAACCACATCATCCATGTGTACGCCCGAGGTGCCAAGTCAAACTATCCCAACATTGACTCCCTGGGGATGAAGCTGGATTCCCGGACCTACTCAGCCAATATCCAAGCGCTCAATGAGCTCGCCCACGTGAAGTACGAGGGCTCGAAGCTTTTCTACAAAATGACCCTGGGCTATGCGATGGATGCCTTGGAAATGGCGCGGTTTGAAAGGGCAGGGGACTTTGAGCCCATGACAGCGCTGGAAAACAAGGCTGCCTACGAGGCCGCCAAGAGGACTGACTGGGAAAAGTTTGACTATCCCCTGATCCTCATCCCCGGCGCGGGCACGGACAACTACCTGGACAGCCTGAGCTCTGGCGGCGTGCTGCGATGCCAGCTGGCCTTTGAGGCATATAAGCGGGGCAAAGCGCCTTTTATCATGGTCTCCGGCGGCTATGTGCATCCCTACAAAGTCCTTCGCAACGAGGCCGTAGAGATGAAGCGCTACCTGCTGAAGCTTGGCGTGCCTGAGTCAGCCATCCTCATCGAGCCCCATGCACGCCACACCACGACCAACATGCGCAATGCCGCGCGCATCATGTATCGCTACGGTTTTCCCATGGATCGTCCCTCCGTTACCATCACCACGCCAGCCCAGAGCAGGTTCATCTACGGCATGATGGAGCGCTGTATGCGGGAGCTCGGCTACCTGCCCTATACCAATGGTAAGCGCGTATCAGCGACGACCTTGGAGTTTAACCCTCAGCTCCTATCGCTCCAAATCGACACAGACGAACCACTAGATCCCTAAACCATGAAAAATACAGCGATCAGCATAGGAATCCTTGTGCTCGCCTTGGGCTGGCGACTGGGCTTCGCCCAGGAGATGTCCATCGCCAAGCTCCAGACCCTTTCCGAAACAGGTGCGGCGCAGGGCGTGTCCTTTATCGATGGAGCCATCTATGTCTATGGCGACCGTGAGATTGGGATGATGCGCAGGTATTCCCTGACGGACTCCCTCCAGTATTCCGGTGAGGAATATCGCTTCACCATCGAGGGAGAGGACGTGATCAACCATCCCACGGGCATTGCCAGACGGGCGGGGCTCCCCACGTTCATCGGCAACTCCGTACGGCTCAATCCGGAAGGCACAAGGTGGAAGGCGGTGATTTACTCTTTGGACTGGGAGGGCTTTTTGGAAAAGAAAACCCTGGACGGCAACCTCCTCGCTACCATCGATGACGATGCCTGCATCCAAGGCACCCGACCGGAATATGTGCAATACCAAGGGCAGTGGCTCGTGGCTACTTCTGACTACGGCCCCTCCCGCAACGAAGTCCGCCTCTATGATCCCTCCAAACTCGCCAAGTCCAAGAAAACCAGCGAGGAAGGTGTGCTGGTCGGCAAGTTTTCCTGCTCTCCCTGGGTACAAAACCTTCACTGGATATCCGAAAAGGGGATTTTGGTTTTGGTTCAAAACCAAATCGAGGGAAGGCTCTGGAGGCTGACTTTGCTGGACATGGACGCTTCTGTGAAAGCCGGAAAGGAAGTCGTGATCCGACAGATAGATTTTGACCGAAAAGATGAATTGGAAGGCTTCTGCCTCCTGGACTCCGCGCTGGGCGTCGCAGTGTCTTCCTCCCGTACCCAAAATGCCGCTTTGATTTCAATCCCTTAAAACCTTTTACAAGTACATGATGAGAAAATTATTCAACGTGATCCTGGCATCACTCCTGACCATGGGCGCGGCTTTGGCCCAAGGTACCGTGAGCGGCACCGTGAGGGATCAGAATGGCGCGCCACTGGACGGGGTGTCCATTCTCGAAAAAGGCACCACGAACTACGACATCACCGATGCCGCCGGACAGTTTCGCATGGATACCCGTGCCGGAGCGGTGCTCGTGTTTACGCTGATGGGCTATGGGCCCAAAGAAGTGGCCGTGGCAGGTCAGTCCACGATTGACGTACAGCTCACCGCCGAAGATCTGGATCTGGACGAGGTAGTAGTCATCGGCTACCAAAGCCTCCGCAAGTCAGACCTGACCGGCGCGGTATCGAACCTGAAGGCCAAGGACCTCAATCTTACCACACCGACCGTGGGTCAAGCCCTTACCGGAAAGGTGGCGGGTGTGCAGGTCTCTCAGGTCTCTGGCGCTCCCTACGAATCCACCAAGATCCGCGTGCGGGGTATTGGCTCCATCAATGCCAGCTCCTCGCCGCTCTACGTGATCGACGGCTATCCGGCAGCCAATGATGTCTATATCAACCCCAACGACATCGAGTCCATCGACATTCTCAAAGATGCCGCGTCCGCCGCGATCTACGGCTCCAGAGCCTCTGGCGGGGTAGTGCTCATCACCACCAAGCGTGGAAGGGAAGGCAAAGCCCAAGTGGAGTTTGACTACCAGTCAGGCATGCAGCAGCTGGAGAAAAAGGTGAAGCTGCTCAACTCCGAGCAGTTTGTCGACCTGCTCATCGACGCGAGAAACAACAACTATCGCAATCTCATCGAGAACTCCGGCCGTACCTGGACGGACGCGATGTACTCGGATTCCAACCAAACCCGTGTGGCCAATGTCGGCAATGCCGGGGGGGTGAGCATTCCCACGGAGTACTATGACTTTGCATCGCAAACGGCCATCGCGCCAGAATACGATACGGACTGGCAAGATGTGCTCTACCGCACGGCCCATGCCCAGCGCTACAATCTCTCCGTCAATGGTGGCAACGAGAAGTCCCGCTATTTCCTCAGTGGAGGCTACCAGCACCAGCCGGGTATCATCGAGTCGACCAACCAAGACCGCTTTAACCTCAGACTGAACGTGGACTCCAAGGTCAGCGAGCGCTTCCGCGTGGGAGCCAACATGGCTTTCACCAGCAATATCAACCGAGAGGTGCAGGAGGGACGCTTCAACCAGGGGCCTATCCTCGGTGCGCTGATCTACATGCCGATCTTCAAGGCTTACAATGAGGATGGCACTTTGGCCAAAAACGAGGCTGCGTCGCTTTCTTCGGCTTACGGCTTTCAAAGCATAGAAAACCCGCTCGCATTAGCCACCGAGACCATCATCAGCCGTCGTGGACAGCGCGGAACCTACAATGTGAACGGTGCCTATGATCTGGCAAAGGGCTTGACTTTCAAAGCCAACCTGGGGATGCAGACTTACTTTGAAAAGTACGAGTTCTACAAGCCGACCAGCTTGAGTAGCGGAGCCAACCCTCCAGGCTCTGACCAGGCCAAAGCTGCCGCCTATGCCACGGCACAGACCTACGACCGTCGCGACAAACTGGGCGAGTTTACGCTCACCTACCTGAAGGATTTTGACAAGCACTCCATCAACGCCCTGGCCGGATATACCGTGCAGGCTACCGATACCGACGTGCTGAGTGTGACTGCCAACGGCTTTGAAAACGACAACATCGAGGAAATCACCGGCAAAGGTGCTGACCCATCCAACTTCCAGATGAACAGTGGCACGGGCAAAACCCAGACGCGTCTACTTTCCTATCTGGCGAGGGTGGGCTACAACTACGACAGCAAATACTACCTGACCGCTTCCTTCAGACGGGATGGCTCTTCCCGCTTTGGACCGCTCAATCGATACGGTAACTTCCCTTCCGTATCCGCTGCTTGGAACATCTCCAACGAGGAATTTTACAATGACTGGCTGGGAGAGGGATCTTCCCTCAAGTTGAGAGCCAGCTGGGGCCTCAGTGGTAACAACAACATCGGGGACTACAACTATGCCCAGGTGATGTCCACGCCGCAGCCCGTAGTCTTTGGCAACGGTACGGTAGAGTCGGGCGTTTGGCCTTTGGCTATGCGTGACCAGTCCCTCGGCTGGGAGTCCACCAGCCAGTACAACTTTGGCGTGGATACCGAGCTTTTCCATGGCAGGCTCTCCGTGATCGCCAACGCCTACCTGAGCCGATCCTTCAACCTCTTGCTGAATCGTCCCATCTCGGCGATCTCCGGTACTTCTACCATCCTGACCAACATGCCTGATTCCAAGGTGGAAAACAAAGGCTTCGACATCCAGATCGATGCGGTGGCGGTGTCCAAAGCGGACTTCAACCTGAATGTAGCAGGAAACATCTCGCTCAACCGCAACAAAGTACTGGACCTGGGCGACGCGAGCACCATCCTTTCCCGAGGTGCGGAGCGCTCTTACTTGACCCATATCACGACGACTGGCCAGCCGATTGGCATGTTCTACGGCTTCAAAGTAGCGGGTATGGTGAGAGAAAGCGACATGGAAAACATCGCTGCGGATGATGCGGTGTACAACGCTTCCACCCAGTCTTTCCCCGAAGGCTATGAGATCCAAGGCCCTCCGAGATCCCTTGCTTCCAGCAATCCACTGCGTCCCGGCGATCTCTATTTCGAAGATGTGAACGGTGACGGGATCGTGAGTGACGAGGACAAGACCGTGATCGGTACCCCATATCCTGACTTCACCTACGGCATGACCCTGAGCGGAAACTACAAAGCTTTCGACTTCTCCGTGGCGATGAACGGCTCCCAAGGCAATGAAGTACTCGATGGCCAGGACTACTACCTTTTCAACATGGAAGCCTCCGGCAACCAGTATGCCGTGGTCGATGATCGCTATCGTGACGAAGCCAATCCAGGCAACGGCTGGGTGTACAAGGCTTCCCGAGGGGGAACGCAAAGCAACAGCACCCGTCTTTCCACTTTCTACATCCAGGACGGTTCATTCCTCCGCATCACCAACATCACCGTGGGGTACAGCGTGAAGCCTGAGGCTTTGCAGAAAATGAAACTTACGGCTTTCCGGGTGTACATGGGCGTGGACAATGCCTTCACTTTTACCAAGTACAAAGGCTACAATCCAGAGGTGGACTACAACGACGGAGCCAACCTGACTCCGGGTGTGGACTATGGCAAGTATCCGCTCATGACATCCTACAACCTTGGCGTGAAAGTCACCTTCTAATCTGATTACAAAATTGAATACCATGAAAAAGCATATCATACTATTCTTCACTGTCCTCAGTACGCTGACGCTCTTTTCCTGCGGCGAGGAGTTCTTGGATCTGTCTGATCCCAATGCGGTGCCGGCAAATGGCTTCCTGGCATCTCCGGCGGATGTGGAAGCCGCGGTAAACGGGATCTACGCTGCCATTCGCAGCAACAATGCCCTGGGAGAGAGCAGCGCCCTGTATGTGGACGAAAGAGGGGACGACATGGGACGAAACGACAACCAGTCCAATGCCGGCGAGCCCTTTCAGTTTACCGACTTTTCCCTGCTGCCCAGCAACACCTATCTGAGAAACCACTGGTCAGCGCTCTACGTGATCGTCTCCCGCGCCAACTACGTGATCAACAACATCGAGTCCGTGGGATATGCTGACGAAAGCCTGAGAAGCAACCACCTGGCCCAGGCGACCTACCTGCGTGCTTTGGCTTACTATCATTTGGTGAGAAAATGGGGTGCCGTGCCCCTGGTGACCCAGGAAATCAAAACACCGGATGAATTGCAGGCAGTTACTTTCCGGGAAGCGGAGGCTGCGGTGTATGCGCAGATCGTAGCCGACCTGGAGGTGTCAGTGGGCAGTTCCCTGCCGGATCATCAGCCCCTTTCCGGCAAAGGGAAAGTATCCAAAGTCGCAGCCTATGCGCTTTTGGGAGAGGTTTATTTGACGATGGGAAGCAACCAAATCGAAGGTCAAGCTCCTGCGCAATATTTCGCCCTGGCGAAGCAGAACCTGGATGCAGCCTATTCAAGAAGAACGTTCGGAGACCTGAAGGAAATCAGCTATCAGTCGGTTTTCGATGTGGCGCAAAAGTCCACCAATCCGGAACTGATTTTTCAAATCGTCTACAAGCAAGGCGACCAAAACCTCAGTTCAGCAGTAGCAAGAAACAACCAGGCACTGGGCGAAACGATCAATTCACAGCGCCCAGCCACCAACAGCGGTACCCGCGTCAACTTGGATTTGGTCAATGAATACGAGCCAAACGATCCCCGCAAAACCTTCTCCGTGAAGTTTGCCAACGACTCCCGCGTGCAGGAATACTTTATCACCAAGTTTCGTGACCGAAGCGACGCAGCCGGGGTGAACGGCTTTGGTGGAAATGACCACATCATGATGCGCTATGCGGATGTCATCCTCCTGCTTGCCGAGGTCAACGAGCGACTGGGCAATACCGCGGAGGCCATCGCCATGCTGAATCAGGTCAGGGACCGGGCAGGATTGCCACTTTACGAGCAGGCGATGCAGGATCCGAGCTATGCATCCCAGTATCCTACCTTGAAGCTGGCGATTCTGCACGAGCGCCGGGTAGAGCTGGCATTTGAGCAAAAGCGCTGGTATGACCTGATCCGGGCATTTACCGTTCCTGAGCTGGTGGAGTTTTTCCAGAGCAAGGAGCAGTCTGAATACGGAATCGCCAACCTGCAAAACTTTAGCGAAAAGGACAGACTGTATCCGATTCCCTTTGACGAGTACAAGCTCGATCCGGAGCGCATGTACCAAAATCCGGGCTACAACTGATCCAATCGGATTCAATTCATAAAAGGAGGCTTTGCGGCCTCCTTTTTTTGTCCCAAAAAAGACGGGAGTTTCTCTGACAATAGCTGTCGTTGCTTTTTCAAGTTCAGCTGACTTGAGTACTTTTAGACACGAATCGTCACATCACCATGAGCAAGTCAGGACAAATCGAACAGCAGAAAATCCTCCGTGTATTCAAATTGATCAACCTTCTCCAAGGAAACATAGGCAAGCCCGTGCATCGCCTGGCCGAACTGCTGGAGACAGACGAGCGGACGATCTATCGGTACTTCAAGCTGCTGGAGGCCTTGGGTTTTGAGGTGATCAAGGAATTTAGCAAGTACAAGATCAAGCAGCGGCCGGGGCAGGACACGACGCTGAACTACAGCACCTTTTCCCAAGAGGAGAGCGTCTGGCTGAAATCTCTCATCGAGAGCCAAGGCAAGGGCAATCTGCTCCGCGATGCCGTCCTCCAAAAGCTGCAACTCCGCTCCGAGGTCAAGCAGGGTACCGAGCAGCTCTTCAAGGCCCATCTGGGCAATCTGGTGGACCAGATCGGGCAGGGCATCACCGAAAAGAAGCAGATCTGGCTGAAAGACTACTATTCCCTCAGCAGCGAGACGGTTTCCGATCGCTTGGTGGAGCCCGTGGGCTTTTCCAGCGACTACGAGCATATCCATGCCTTTGAGGTGGAAAGCATGAGCATGAAAGTCTTCAAGGTGGAGCGGGTGGGGGAAGTCGTGCTCTCCCAAGATGCCTGGAAGCATGAGCCTAAGCACGAGCTGCCGGGACAGGCGATCTTTGGATTTACGGGGAAAAACAGATACAGCGTCAAGCTCAGACTAAGCAAGCGGGCCTATCAGCTGATGCTGGAGGAGCATCCCAATGCGCTGCCCTTTATGGAGATCAAAAATCGGAACCAATACTATTTCCAAGGCGAAATCCCCCAGCTTCCCGGCTTGGCGAGATTTATTTTGGGGCTTCCCGGCGAAGTCAAAGTCGAAGAAGGCGAGGAGATGAAGGCGTATTTGAAAGAGCAGCTGGCGAAGGGGGCTTTCTAGTATCAAGACGCAAGTAGCTAGATATAAGAGCTCAGAGCCAAGAGTCAAGACTTCAGATTCAAGAATCAAGAGCACCGGAGTTTCAAGAAATCTCAAGGTAGGAGCGTAGCTCTGTCATCTTTACTTGTAGCTAAGGCCCTATCAGATATCAGGGCTACGCCCCTTTTTTTCTCGAACGGCAGATTTTCTACGAAGAGGTCAGGGCTACGCCCCTAGACCAAATCAGGGCAAAGCCTGTGGCCTGATTTCTAGGGAGTTGGGATCACCTTTTTTTATCCTTAGCTATTGTTTTGGGCAAGTTTTTCGGAATGCAAACACCCAACTAATGTTTCGTTAAGTGTATTTGCCGTCTGCATTTGGGCAACGCGAGCTACGAAGTCGAAAAGGCCATTTACGACTTAACATAACACTAGATGTAAGAGCTCAGAGTCAAGAGCCAAGAATAAAGAATCAAGAAGGAGACAAAATACAAGAGCCAAGACTGAAGGCAGAAAATGTCCTCGTCTTGGCTCTTGTGTCTAATGTCTAGCGTCTAATTTCTAAAATCTCCCTCTCTACTGGTGCTCGTCCCGCAGTAGGTCGTTGACCGTCTTTACGGGGTTGAAGGTGATCAGCGGCACTTCCACAAAAAGCGTGTTCCAACCCGACATGGCGCCATTCCATAGGCCTGGAAGCTCCAGAGCCTTGAGGTCACGTCCGCTTTTGGATTTCTCCGTGATGAATCCCGTTTGCATGTCGCGATACTTCATCAGGTCAAAGGAATTGCCCTGATAGTCCCGCGTACCGCAGACCAAGTCCACCGGATTGAAGTGGGTGGAGGCTTGCAGGTGTTTTTTTGACTCGGGGTCACTCAGGTCTATTTGGGCGGTTTCTAGGATCTGAAGGGAAAGTGAGCCATCAGATTCCTGTATCCAAAACGGTCCGCCTCCGGGTTCTCCGGTGTTTTTCACCATGCCGCAGACACGGATGGGTCGGTTGAGTTTGGATCTGAGGAAGCTCGCGACCTCCTCCAGGCTGGACGATGAAACGGTGGCAGGGATCGTGCCTCCCAGGTCCTCATTGTACACCGCGGTGGCAAAGGCCACGCTGTCTTTGTCTATTCCGGCATCGAGCTTTCTGAGGGCGGCAAAGACTTTCTCCTGCACTTCCAGCAGCAGTCCGGCGATGGCCATCTTGTAGTCCTTGGTGGTTCCTTTGATCCGGTCGGGGACCACGTTGTCTATGTTTTTGATGAAGATGAGATCCGCGTCGATGTCGTTCAGATTGTCGAGCAAGGCTCCGTGACCCGCTGGGCGGAAGAGCAGGCTACCGTCTTCCTCTTCGAAGGGGCTGTTGTCCATCGTGACGGCAATGGTGTCGGTGGACTTCTTCTGCTGGGAATAGGTGACTTCAAAGTCCACGCCGCTGGCGGCTTTCAGCGCGGGGAGAACTGCGGCGATCTCGGCCTTGAACTTTTCCTCATGCTCTGGGGAAACGGTAAAGTGGATTCTCACCGTGTTGCCCTTGCCCAGTGCGTACTGAAGTCCTTCGACGAGGTGCTCCT
This sequence comes from Algoriphagus oliviformis, assembly GCF_017254915.1. Taxonomy (GTDB): domain Bacteria; phylum Bacteroidota; class Bacteroidia; order Cytophagales; family Cyclobacteriaceae; genus Algoriphagus; species Algoriphagus oliviformis. The sequence continues at coordinate 146,891 of NZ_JAFKCT010000010.1, forward strand.
GGGCAGGCGTGCGGTTTTCGGTTTCGTAGGCGTGGAATCTCAGAAGTCCCTTGGGCAGGCTGCCATAGCCCAGTCCATCTTCAGCCAACAATGCCGCTACGATCTTTTTGGCATCTCCTGCTTCCAGACAAGCCTCGATACTGCTTCCCTGCGCCTTCAGTGCGGCGTCCAGGTCGGAGTAGAAGGCAAACTTCTTCGCGTTGGCGATGAATTTTTGGGTAAAGGCGCTTTTGGAAAGGTCACCATCTCCGTCGAGGAAGCTAAAGAGGTCTTTGAACATGCGCGAGGCTGCGCCCGATGCAGGTACAAACTTGACCACGTCCAATTGGGCTGCCTTGCTGGGGTAGGTCTGTTTGAATTGGGCCAGTTCAGCCTCGGAGAGCACCCGGATGCCATGTCCCGGCGTAGCCGGAGCGGTGATTTTCAGAAATGGAAATCCATTTTTGAAGTTTTCGATTTGTGAGGCGACGGTCTCGGGATCCATTCCCTGAGCCAGAATATTCGCTTTTAAGGCTGCATCCATGGTTGCTTGGGGGTTGTAAAAGTTAGTCTTGAAAGATAGCAGGACTCGGCCCTTTGCTCAAATCGGCGATGAGGTTTTTTGGGAAAACCGGGGATAAATTTTGCCAAAAAGGGATTGAACCTCATTCAGTCTCTGGTTTCTTGGCTTTTGGCCAAGCAAAAACGGATTTGGTCTCCTGGTTTCTTTTGCGCCAGCACCCACTGGCTTTCCTCCTCCAAAAAAAGAACGCGTGGATATCCCCCGGTCACCTGGGCGTCCCTGAGCAAAACCAACAGCTTGCCCCCAGCCGTGAGTTGTACCATGCCGGGAAAGACCGGGTTGGTGGGGAGTTCGGGGAGTTCGTTTGGAAGGGGTTCGACGAGTTGCATCCCCATGCGGTCGGCAAGGTTGGAGAGGGTGAAGGCTTCTTCGAGGAGGCGTTTTCGCTGGGCTTTATCCAGCAGGGGAAAGTCAGGCCCTGGGTGTACGCTGAGCGTGTCGGTATCAAACCAATCCCCCGACCAGCGCGCTTTGGCATGTTGTCTTTGCGGCAGGGTGGAGTCTGGATGATAGGGCAGGGTGGATTCCTTGCTGAGAAAGGACTGATCCGTCAGGTTTTTGTAGAAGCTCCTCGAACCGAGAATTTCCGGGGTCTGGAAGCCTTTTTTGACTCCCAAGTAGAGCCGTGCACCTTTTGCCAAAGCGCCAATCTCCAGTCGATCTCCTGCATGCACGGGGAGGATGGTGGAATTGGCCACCGAGGCGCCGTTGAGCCTTGCCTCTGTCAGTGCTCCGGCTAGGGCGATGCAAGTGGGAGCGGAAAAGCGCAGGGAAAATCCCGGCTGCGAAATCTCCAGCACCGCTGCGTTTTCATCGTTTTGAAGTAGGTGGTTGACCCATCGGAGGGAGCGCAAGTCCATCGCGCCGGAGAGCGGTACGCCAAAGCGTGCCATGCCCGTCCTTCCAAGATCCTGGACGGAGGTGCCCGGGCCGGTTCGGAGTATAGTGGCAAGCGCTGTTTCCTTCATTTTGCTTTGGGTATGGGGGGATTTTGAAGATGCACCTCCAGCGTCTCCCGATCTATGGGCTCAAATTTGATCCGGTCGCCCGGTGTAGCCCAGACCGGCGGATTCCGCCTAGGGTCAAAGGGCTGCAGGGGCGTTCTGCCGATGAGGTGCCAGCCGCCCGGACTCTCCTGCGGATAGATCCCCGTTTGGCCTCCCCCGATAGCCACGGATCCGGCTTCGACTTTTCTGTCGGGAATAGCCTTGCGGGGCGTGTGGAGCTGGGGAGGCAGGCCGTTCAGGTACATGAATCCCGGAAGAAAGCCAAAGAAATGGAGCCGGTAGGTCTGTGCCGAATGGAGCTCGATCAGCTGGTTGATCGACATACGATGCCTCAGGGCCAAGTCCGCCAAGTCTCTCCCGTTGTGCGGATCATAGCAAACAGGAACTTCCCAGATCCGCGACGGAAGCTCTTTCGGAGGCGGCTGATGTTTGGATAGTTCACTTTGTAAAAGGAGTTGACTATCAGATCTTTTCCAGCGTATGCTTAAAGCGGTGAATCCCTGCCTGACTTCCAGTAGTTGCTGGGAGTATTCGGCTTGGATCATTTCCATCCAAGCCAGCTGAGAGGCAAGCAGGGCATCGTCGGGAGCCCCGTCCCAATGCAGTTCCCCCAAGGTAGGACTGATGGATAGATAGATTGGCTTCATGTCCAGTAGCGTTTTCGGACTTGCAGCAAGATGTCCAGGATGCCGGGGTTGTCCCCGTGGAAGCAGATGGTGTCGGCCTGCACGGGAATCAGCCGCCCAGAGGCCGTCTTGATCTCTCCATGGAGCAGGATGGCGTCCAGATGCTCAATCACGTCTTGGCTTTGGGTAAAAAGGGCCTTTGGCTCTGACCTGCTTGCCAGCCTGTAGTCGTCCCGATAAGCACGATCCCCAAACAGCTCCAGGCAAAAGGGGTGTTTCCGTGCTCTGGCGGCTTTTTCCATCTCCGAGTGGGGTGGCAGGAGCAGGGGGATGGCGGGGTATTCCTTTTCCAAAAAATCCAACAGCACGGCGGCCAGCTCCGGACGCTCCGCTGCATCGTTGTAGAGCGCCCCGTGGAATTTGATATGGTCTATCAGTAGCCCCGTTTCCTTGGCTAGGGCCTGAAAAAGAGCGAGCTGATCCGCCAGGTGGCCCAAGAGATCTGGCGGGGTGATGGCCATGGATTTCCTCCCAAAATTCTCCCTGTCCGGATAGGAAGGGTGGGCACCGGCTCTTTTGCCAAGGTTCCGAAGCAGTTCCAGCGTCCTCCGCAAGCTCTCCCGGTCCCCGAAGTGGCCGCCGCAGGCTACGCTGCCGAGGTCGATCAAAGGGATGATTTGAGGCTCGTTGGGCATGCCTTCCCCCAGGTCGCAATTGATGGTATAGCGGGATGGCTTGGTCATGGGGCAAAAGTGGGTTTCGAAGCGGAAGACGTGTATAGCATGTTAAAAATAGTTGTCTCTGGGCAATTTCCCTTGCTTGGCCTTGACCGGATTTTTGATGTTTTTTATTTTTAGTCATTGTTCACTTAAATCTGAAAAAAATGGGAAAAGGAGACATGAAGTCCAAAAAAGGCAAGGTCAGCAGGGGAACTTTCGGAGCAAGCAGACCAAAGAAAAAACAGAATAAAGAGGCGAGGAGGAAGAAGCTGAAGCTGAAAGATTCCTGAAAATAAAGAGAGGGCCAAGTGGCCCTCTTTTCGTTTAGTTGCGCGGGAGGATTTCCACTACCCGGCCGTTGACGGGGTCGACTATCACCCTCAGGTCGGCCAGCGTCGGGTCGGTGCTTTCGAAGACTACCACATAGTTTCCATCCACCCATGCGCCCACCTCGGCCTCCTGCCAGTTGGAATTGATGGTGGCTTTTTGGCTGCTGGACAGGGCATTGTATGCGATCTCTCGGAAGACGTCGAGTGGGTCTTCCCCATCTGAGCTAGTGCAGGCGAGGACTCCGGCCAAGAGGCCAAGCAAAAGAAGAAGGGTGTTGAGTTTTTTCATGGTTATTTTGGTTTGAACTGGTAACGCCCGTTTTTGGCCTGATGCTACCTGCTTTTCTAAAACTCTTCGTTTTTATAGGTCCGTCCGGCCCTGGGAATGGCATTCCCAGAACGGGTTTTTAGTCTATATGTTAAGTATTTAAATTATTGTATATCAAGTAATAATTACCTATAGATTGTTGTAATGCTTGATCCAGATGTTGAGCTGTTTGAAGTCCAGCTTTCCCTTGGCCAGCTTGAGATGGTGCAGGATTGCGAGGGATTTGCGCATACGCGATTCGGGATTTTTCACCGTAGTCACGATATAGACCAGGCTTCGCTGCTTGCCGGGAGTGAGCTGGCGGAAGTAGCCGTTTCCCTCTTCGTCCTGATCGAGCAGTACCTGCAGCTCCTCAGGGACTTCATGGCCAAACTCACTGTGGTCCCGCTCGATCCGCACCGGGATAGACTTTGCGTCATCTAGGCTAAGTTTGCTTCTCAGGTCCTGGTTGACCAGCAGGTACCAGTATTCTTTGGACTTCATCAGGGCCATGTGGTGAGGGCCGGAGTCCTTGATCCAGACGAGCACCCGTCGGTGCTTCTCGTCCATCATTTGGGAGGAAATGGCGTCAGGAACGGGGATGTGATAGCTCCAATGGTTGAAGTCAAATTGCCCCAAAGTGCCTGTGAAAGCGAGCTGTGTCATCCCGTGAAGGTAATGATAGAGCGGATTATTTCCGTCAAGTTCGTTTAATGGATAGACTCCGAGCTTATTGTCGATCTTTTGGCTGCGTCAGGTCAAGGGCGGGTTTTTTTGCAAAGATAGAATCGAAGGCAGAGCCAATCCATGGAAGGCGGACTCCAACTCGTCAGTCCCTCGGTTCCGCTGGGGAAAGTTTCCCCACAGTTGCCCAAAGAAATCTCGGGTGCGACTACGACGGACGTTTTCAGGTTCTGCGTTTCTAGGCAATAGAAGCGGTTTTTTGTGCTTTTGTGCCAAAAGGCATGGGGATTGGAACTAAGAGGATGAACCGATTTCTATCGGGGTTTTCTAGAGGAATTGGAATTAAGGCTTCAGATACAAGATTTGTTGGGAATTCTAAAACCTAAAACCTTTTTGATACGTGGAAAAAGTATAGGTGAAGGTTAATTATTCGCTTTTTTCCCTCGATATCAAGGTCGAAAAAAACCGGTTCACCATTCTTAAATCAATTATTTAATCACTAATTCTTAACGCTATGAACAACTCAAAATTAACGATGACTTACTGGTTGGCAGGATTGGCTTCTGGAGTCGTTGCCGGATATCTTCTTTATCAAAACAGAGAAAAGATAGGTCCCCAAAAAGACAAACTCGTCAAACTCCTCGGAGAGCTGCAAAAAGCTAGCGAGGATATCGGCAAAAAACTGAAGGCTGCTGGCTTGGAAGGTCTGGAAAAAGGCAAAGCCCTCGCCAAGAGCGCCGGTGAAAACGTAAACTAATCACTAACTATAAACTACCCAAAGTCGAAGCCGCAAGCAATTGCGGCTTTTTTCATGCCCCTACTTTTACAAAAAAGTGCTTTCTTCAATGGCGATTTTGTGCTTTTCCCAAACAAACCATGCCTCTTTCCTCCAAGCTTCCCCATATCGGTACGACCATCTTCACAGTCATGTCTCGCATGGCCGCAGAGGAGGGCGCGATCAACCTGTCCCAAGGCTATCCGGGATTTGGCGCGGATCCCTTGCTCCTCGATTTGGTGGGGAAATATACCCGTGAAGGATATAACCAGTACGCTCCGATGGCTGGCATTCCCCAGCTGAGGAAGGTGTTGGCGGAAAAGACCAAGCTGACACAGGGCTACTTCCCAGACCCGGAGCTGGAGGTGACCATCGTCTCGGGGGCTACCGAGGCGATTTTCTCGGCCGTGACCGCCATCGTCCGTAGCGGGGACGAGGTGCTTGTATTGGAGCCCGCCTACGATAGCTATGAGCCTGCGATCACGCTGAACGGCGGCACTCCTGTCTACGTCCCCTTGCGAGCCTCCGACTTTTCGGTGGATTGGGAGAAGGTCTCCGCGGCTATTTCTTCGAAGACTCGGGCGATTTTGGTAAACAGCCCCCACAACCCCAGCGGTTATGTCTGGACCGAGGGGGATTTGGAGCAATTGGCCGCATTGGTGAGAAACCGGGACATCTACGTCGTGAGCGATGAGGTGTACGAGCATATCACCTTTGACGGGATCAGGCACATCTCTCTGGGCGCCCATCCCGAGCTCAAGTCAAAAACCTTTGTCTGTGGGTCTTTCGGGAAGACCTTTCATGTGACCGGCTGGAAAATTGGCTACTGCATCGCCCCCGAAAACCTGACCGCCGAGTTTCGAAAGGTCCATCAATACGTCACGTTTAGCACCGTGACTCCCATCCAATATGCCTTGGCAGAATACTTGATCCACCCAGATCGTTACCTTTCTATACCAGGTTTTTATGAGCGTAAGCGGGACGTGTTTGTGAAGGGGCTGGAAAAAACCGGCTTGCATTTCTCGCCGAGCCAGGGGAGCTTTTTTCAGTTGGCCTCCTATGGACATCTCTCCCAAGTGAGCGACAGGGTGCTGGCCGAGCGTATGACTAGGGAACTGAAGGTTGCCTGTATCCCCACCTCGGTGTTCTATTCCGACAAGCGGGACGACAAGATCATACGCTTTTGCTTTGCCAAAGAGGAAGCGGAACTGCAGGAGGCGCTGCGTCGATTGGGGGGATTGGGGAGCATCCTCTAGATCCATGGCCAGCATGATCGGAAGGTGCTGGTGGTTTTGTTTTTCATAAACCCTATAATTCCTATTAATATGGTAGGATAAATGATTTTTGTTCCTAAGTTTGCGTCACGTTCCTCTGCAAACTTTGAAAATCTCCATGGAAAAACTGATCCTTCGCCTTCGGACCGAACCCTTTTGGTCGATGTTTTTCGCATTTGCCGCAGTCATCTTTGCGCTGCTGGTGACTCAGACCCTCACCGAATCCATCAAAAGCTGGGAGCTGGACGTAGAGATGTTTTTGTGGTTTTTGCTGGTGGGATTCGTAGCCCAGAGTATCGACGGCGCCTTGGGGATGGCCTATGGAGTGAGCTGTAACTCCATCCTGCTGGGCATAGGCATCCCGCCGGCCTCGGCCTCGGCATGGGTGCACTTTGCTCAGGTCTTTACCAGTTTGGCCTCTGGGATCTCCCACTGGAAAATGGGCAATGTGGATTGGAAGCTCGCCAAGCGGCTTTTGATCCCGGGTGTGCTAGGCTCCATCCTGGGAGCATTTCTGCTTTCCAACGTGAATGGAGACTTGGTCAAGCCGGCCATCGCGCTCTATCTTTTTGTGATGGGGATCGTGATCCTGAGGAAGGTGAAGAAAAAACATGCCTCCAAGTTTAACCGGGACAGCCGCAGTCTGCCTGTGCTTGCCACCACGGGCGGCTTTGCCGATGCGATAGGTGGCGGAGGCTGGGGGCCCATAGTCAACAGCACCTTGGTGAGCAAAGGCAAAATCGCCCGCTACGCCATCGGCACCGGGAACTTCGTGGAGTTTTTTGTCTCGCTGGCGAGTGCTTCCACATTCCTGTTTTTTGTGAAAGAACTCAGTCTCGCACCCGTTCTGGGGCTGATTTTGGGCGGTATCGTTGCGGCTCCTTTTGCGGCATACATCTGCAAGCTCATCAAGCCAAAACATCTGATGATAGGAGTGGGGGTGTTGATTATTTTCCTCAGCATCCGGACGTTTTACTTGGCGATCGCTTAGCCAGTTTTCGCTTCCGAGGGTTTCCCGGCGTTATTTTCCATGATATTTTTCGGTGAAAAAAGAAGTATTGGTCATCTTTGCACTTTCATCAAACCAAACAGTCAATGAATTGGGAACAGCTGGATCAGCAACTCACCGAAATCGTAAAAAAAAGAAACCAACTCAGCACCATGGACTATAGCGATGCGAGCTATGATGACCTCGAAGAGGAGCTGCATGATTTGGAGGATGATTTTAACGACGAATATGAGGAGATCCTGGAGCCTCAGCTAGAGAAGATCTATTCCAAACTGAAGTCGGATACCGATATCCTGCTGCCCACGGCCTACTTGGCCAATGCCTACCAAGAGATGCTTCCGGATGCCAATGGCGTGGTGACCTACGAGGTAGGCGGCAATGCCGGCGTACCAATCGAGTCAGACCAGTTTGACAAGCTGGATGTGCGGATCGTGCTGGTGCCAAACCCAGCCAGATTTGTCCTGATCGTAAACGGAAAGCAAATGAAAGATCTCTGGAGAAGCCGATGAGGAAAGAACATGAAAGCCAAAAAATAAGGGGTAGCGCTCTACCCCTTATTTTTTTGGCTTTCGCCATACAGGACCGTTCCGCGCTTTGATTCTCGTGGATGTTTTCGGACCGGTTATTTTTTCGCCTTCACCCAACTTTTGATCTCCGCGAGCATGCCATCCAAGTCTGCGCGGGAAAGGTACGTTCCATCCACGATCACCGACTCGATGGAAAGGGTGTTTTCGATGGCTTCCAGAGGATTTTTGTTCAGCAAGACCATGCTGGCCTTTCGTCCAGCCCTGATCGCGCCGTATTCTTCTTCCAAGCCAAAATAGGCTGGCCCATTCACCATCGAAGCCTGAAGCGCCTGGAGTGGACTGAGGCCATACCGAACCATCAGAGCCAGCTCCCGGTGGATGGCCAGGCCGGGATAGTCGTAGGTGTTCAGGTAGCCTGCGTCGGTGCCAGCCATGATTTTCATCCCAGATTCCCACGCCAGCGGGAGTAGTCGCGCCGAGGCTTCAAACTGCATTTTGCGGTTTTTTCTGCTGGCCGAGTCTTCTTGGGCATAGCGGTCAATTCGCCACTGATAGCTTTCCTTTAGCCTCGGACCGAGGTAGTCCATGATGGTGTCATGGGAAAAGTCCAGGGAATCGAGGTAGGCGATGTTGTAGCTGATGAGCAGGGTGGGCACAACGCCGGTGCCTTGGGCGGCAAACTGTCGGAATTTGATCCCAGCGACCGAATCGCTCAGGGTGGTGAACTGAAGTAGGCTGGCTTCCGCCGGGGAGAGCTTGCCTGTAAGCCTACCATCCCGGATGGTTTCTTCCTCAGACGTCGCGGCCCTCAGGAGGTAGCCTTGATGTTCGATGGTGGTAAGTCCGGCTTTGGATATTTCATCCAGCGTGATGACGGGATGGACATGTCCGGAGACCGACCAGCCTCTGGCACGGGCTTTTCTCGTGGCGGAAAGGAAAAGTTCGGCCGAAAGGGCATTGTCGGTGATCTTGACAAAATCTACGTCGAGCTTCTCCAGAGAGTCCAACGCCCGATCCAGCTCTTCCTCTGTGCCTATTTCCAAATCCCCGGGCCAGACGGAGTCGATGCCTTCAATCTTGGGGCCTGAGGTGAAGATTTTTGGCCCAAGTCGCTCTCCAGCATTGATCTCGCGCTTCCATTCCAGCACCTCCAGCGGAATGTCGCCAGCTGCGTCCCGCACGGATGTGACCCCATAGGCGAGATAGAGCGGAAGCAGTCGCTCATTTTCGTCCACGTATTCCGCCCCGCCAAAGTGTACGTGGTTGTCCCAAAGCCCAGGCATGAGGAATCTGGCCCCAGCATCGATCTCGATTTTGCCCGTAAACTGGGAAAGCAGACTGTCGCCACCGCTGAGGTAGATGGAGTCTCCCCGTACCAGGACCACCTGATCGGGAATGACTTCCCCTGACTGGAGTTCAATCACCGAGGCGTTTTTGATCAGGAGATCTACCTCCGTCTTGGAGGTGCAGGCCATCGCAAGGCAGATCAGGGCAGGGAAGAGCGCAAGTTTTTTCATCAGAAAAGGCTGGTCTGTACGTGGGCTGGACGACTGGCCTGGATGGTGCCCCGGAGCATGTCCTGCATCAGTTTGGTAAAGCCCGGCTGCCAAGCCTCGGCGCTGATCTTGGCCTCCTTGCTGTCGTAGCCGACGGGACCGCTCATTTTTTCAAAGCCGATGATCATCGCCCAGACGGTGTAGAACGTGATCTCTGGCTGGAGTTCTGGGCGGATGCTTCCGTCTTTGATGCCTTGGGATACCATCTGAATGCCCAGTTTGATAGGCTCGTGGTGGGCTTCCAGTAGCTTGTGAAAATGGATGGAATCCAGGATCAGGGGATCGATCTCTTCCCTGAGCGTAGGGTGGTTGTATTTTTTCAACACATCCAGGAAGTTGATGACAGCCTGATAGTAGACGGGCTGCTCTTTGGAAAAATTCACCAGCTTGGCCAATAGGTCACAGAGCATTTCCATGCCGTTTTTGCCCTTGGAGCGGAGCACTTCCCTGAATTCCTCCTTGAACTGGTCAAAGGCCTTTTTGCTGAGGGCCATGAAGAGGTCTTCCTTGTTTTTGTAGTAAAAATAGGTGAGGCCCTTGCTGATGCCTGCCCGCTTGGCCACGTCTTCCATGCGTGTGGCCTGGTAGCCTTTGGTGGTAAACAGGGCTACCGCCGAGTCGAGAATGAGTTTTTCCTTGTTTTTTTCTCCTGCCATGACACTGATCAAAAGTTGAATCCAAAGATATTAAATCAGGGTCAAAATGCCCGTGGGGAACTGGGCTTTTGGCAATAAAAAAGGCCTCAAATCGATGATTGAGGCCTTTAGTGCTGGCAGTCAGCGGATTATTTTACTTCCAGGATGAAGTAGTTCTTCTTGCCTTTTTGGATCAAAAGGTACTTGCCTTGGAGCAGGTCAAATGCCAACGGAGCGTTGGGGTCAGAGAGCTTTTCCTTATTGATGCTCACGCCACCGCCTTGGATCATTTTGCGCGCCTCGCCTTTGGAGGGGAATATCTGGGCTTGGGTCTTTTCCCCAAAGAGGTCGAGGACATTTTCCAAGCCGTCAAACTCCCCTTTGCTGAGCTGGACTTGTGGCACGCCTTCGAAGACGGCCAGGAAAGTGCGCTCGTCCAAGGAGGCCAGATCCTCCGTGGAGGACTTGCCAAAGAGGATCTCGGAGGCCTTCACGGCCATCTCGTAGTCCGCCTGGCTGTGTACCATGATGGTGACCTGCTTTGCGATTTCCTTTTGCAGGAGTCGCAGGTGTGGAGCGGCAGCATGCTCAGTTTCCAGGCTTTCTATGGTCTGCTGGTCCAGCACGGTGAAGATTCGGATGTATTTGCTGGCGTCCTCGTCGGATACGTTGAGCCAAAACTGATAGAAGGCATAGGGGGAGGTCTTCTCTGGATCGAGCCAGACCGATCCGCCTTCGGTCTTGCCAAACTTGGTGCCGTCAGCCTTGGTGATCAATGGTACCGTGAGCGCATAGGCTCCGCCTCCACCCATCCTGCGGATGAGCTCAGTGCCGGTGACGATGTTGCCCCACTGGTCAGATCCACCGAGCTGGATGGAGCAGTTGTTGTTTTTCCAAAGGTGGTAAAAGTCGTAGCCCTGAATGAGCTGATAGCTGAACTCGGTGAAGGAAAGGCCATTTCCGTCTTCCAGTCTTCGCTTCACGCTGTCCTTGGACATCATGTAGTTTACCGTGATGTGCTTGCCCACATCGCGGATAAACTCCAGGAAGGAAAACTGGGACATCCAGTCAAAGTTGTTGACGAGTTCCGCCTTGTTGGACGTGGCGCCCGAAAAGTCGAGGAATTTGGAAAGCTGGCTTTGGATGCAGGCGACGTTGTGGTCGAGGGTTGCCTTGTCCAGCAGGTTTCGCTCGGCGGACTTGAAGGAGGGATCCCCGATCATACCGGTAGCGCCTCCGACCAGCGCAAAGGGCTTGTGTCCCGCCCGCTGGAAGTGAAGCAGCGTCATCACGCCGACCAAGTGACCGATATGGAGCGAGTCAGCTGTAGGGTCAAAGCCCAGGTAGGCCGAAGCCATGCCTTTGTTGAGGTGCTCTTCGATCTCCGGGGTCATGTCCTGGAGCATTCCTCTCCACTTCAGCTCTTGTATAAATGAATTCATTGGGAAGGGTCTTTTTTGAATCAGGTCGCAAATATAGGCCATCCCCGGGGAGTATCGAAAAGATGCCGGATGATTCCGCCGCAATCATTTTCCGTTCCTCACATCTCTGCAGATGCGGAAGAGGTTTTTTTGTTTACTTTGAATCCAATCTTCATTATGCTATGAAAAAAAGAGTTATCGGTTTTTTGTTGGGCTTTGGGCTGATGTGCGGAGTCTCGACTTTTGGTCAAACAGCTCCCAGCTGGCTGCGCTACCCGGCCATTTCGCCTGATGGAAGCCAGATCGCTTTCACCTATAAAGGTGACCTCTATCTCGTGCCGAGCGCCGGGGGCAAGGCCACCCAGCTGACTTTCCACGAAGCCCATGACTTCAAACCGGTCTGGAGCAAGGATGGCACGCAAATCGCCTTTGCCTCGGATCGCTATGGCAATTTTGACGTCTTTGTCATGGCTGCCGGCGGCGGGGAAGCTACTCGGCTGACCTACCACTCCACGGACGAGATGCCCTACGACTTCAGTTCCGACGGCCAGCGAGTCATCTTCGGTGCCGCCCGCATGGATGATGCGGCCCATCGTCAGTATCCGACCGGCTCCCAGCCCGAGCTCTACGAGGTGGCCAAAGGAGGCGGCCGCGTTGACCAGATCTGGACGATTCCTGCGGAATACGTGCAGAGCAGTAGGGACGGCTCCAAGATGATCTACCACGACAAAAAAGGAGGGGAAAACGAGTGGAGGAAGCATCACCAGTCGGGCATAGCTCGGGATATCTGGATCTATGACCAGGCCAAAAACGAGCACAAGATGCTGACCAGCTTCTATGGCGAAGACCGAAACCCGGTCTTTTCGCCCGACGAATCGGAAATCTATTACCTCAGCGAGGCCAACGGCAGCTTCAATGTCCACAGCATGCAAGTCTCCGATCCTGCCAATCCGCAGGCGCTGACCAGCTTTTCAAACTTCCCGGTTCGCTTTCTTTCCATCTCCGATCAGGGCCTGATGAGCTTCAGCTACGACGGGGAGCTCTACACCCTGAAAAAAGGAGAGGAGCCCAAGAAACTGTCGGTCTCCATTTCCACCCAATCCATCTCCAATCCGGACAACTATATCACCATCAACGGCGGGGTTCGGGAAATGTCCGTGTCACCTGATGGGAAGGAAATAGCATTCATCGCCCGAGGTGAGGTATTTGTCACCTCCGTGGACGGCTCGCTTACCAAGCGGATCACCAACACACCAGAGCAAGAGCGCTTCGTGGAGTTTGCTCCGGATGGCAAGTCGGTGGTGTACTCTTCCGAGCGGGACGGGAAGTGGCAGATCTTTCAGGCTACCAAGGTGCGTGCGGAGGAGCCCTTTTTCTTTGCGTCAACCCTGATCAAGGAGGAGCCACTCGTCAGTGTAGCAGTGGACGCCTATTTGCCTAAGTTTTCCCCCGATGGAAAAAAGCTCGCCTACGTCGAAGGCCGACGGACGCTGAAAGTCCTGGACGTCGCTTCCAAGACTTCGGTCAGCCTGATGGGGCCAGAGCTGCTGTTTCATATGAGTGATGGCGACCAATACTACACTTGGAGCCCAGACAGCAAGTGGCTGTTGGCGAGCTACCGACCGACTATGACCAATTCCGAAGTGGTGCTCTTGGATGCCTCCGGCAAAGAAGCAATGCGCAAACTCACCCAAAGCGGCTACTCCGACGACAATGCCAAGTGGGTCAACGAGGGCAAGCAGATGATTTGGTTTAGCAATCGGGACGGGCTGCGAAGCTATGCCACGAGCGGTAGGATGGAAGAGGACGTGTACACGATGTTTTTTGACCAGGCGGCTTGGGACAAGTTTCGCCTGAGCAAGGACGAGTTTGAGCTTCTGAAGGAGATCGAAAAAGCTAAGAAACCGGCCGAAGACGACAAGGCCAAATCGGACAAAAGCGAAGATGAAAAGGCGGTAAAGCCTATCGGGTTTGACTGGGATGGCTTTGAAGAGCGAAAGCTTCGGCTGACCATCCACTCCTCCAATATGGGGGACGCGGTACTGTCCAAAGACGGGGAGAAACTGTACTACCTGGCCCGTTTCGAAAAAGGCATGAACCTCTGGAGTACCAACCTGAGGACGCGCGAGACCAAGCAGGAAATAGCCCTTGATGCCAACTCGGGAAGATTAGTGTGGGACAAGGAGCAAAAAAATCTCTTTCTGCTGTCCGACGGCAGCATCTCCAAGATCAACCCGGAATCGATGAAGAAGGAAGGCGTAAAGATCGCCGGAGAGATGGCTTTTGACCGCGATGCCGAGATGGATTATCTATTTGAACATGTTTGGTTGAGAACCAAGGGGATGTTTTACACCCCTGACATGCATGGGGTGGACTGGAATGCCATCCATCCAGCGTATCAAAAGTACCTGCCGCACATCGGCAATAGCTATGAATTTGCGGAGATGCTATCCGAAATGCTGGGTGAACTGAACGTGTCCCATGCCGGGGCGAGGTATAGCAGGACGGTGCCGATGGCAGATGCCACCGGAGCTTTGGGCGTGTTTTGGGATTATTCTTTTGCCGGAGATGGCATCAGGGTCACCGAAGTCATCAAAGGCGGGCCGCTGGACAAAAGCGATGTCAGCGTGAAGCCGGGCATGATCATCGAGCGCATCGATGGAGAGCTGGTCAGTGCCGACTTTGACTTTGCGAAGCTGCTCAATCGAAAGGCCGACCAGTTTACCCTGATCGAAGTGGTAAACCCGGACAATGGCGATCGGAAGCAGTATACGGTGAAGCCGATCTCACTCGGGGCGGAAAGCCAGCTGCTGTACAAGCGCTGGGTGAAAAAAAACCAAGAGGAAGTCGAGCGGCTCAGCGGGGGGCGACTGGGCTACGTCCACATACCAGGGATGAGCGATGGGCCCTATCGAAATGTGTATGAGGACATGATGGGCAAGTACTATGAAAAAGATGGTGTGATCGTCGACACCCGCTTCAACGGGGGAGGAGACCTGGTGGCGGACTTGGCGATGTTTTTCACGGGAGATCCCTTCCTCACCTACGCGACAGCCGACAAGGTGGTGGGTGGAGAGCCGACAGCCCGCTGGACAAAGCCGACCCTGGCCATGTTTAACGAGGCAAACTATTCGGACGGTCATTGCTTTGCCTGTGGCTACACGGACTTGAATATCGGTAAAACCGTGGGGATGCCTACGCCGGGTACCTGCTCTTTTGCGGGCTGGGAGGGGCTGCCAGACGGGACACGCTGGGGTGCGGTGCCCATCTCCGCCAAGGACAAAGCCGGAGATTGGCTGGAAAACAAGGAAACCAAGCCGCAGTTTGAAGTGAAAAATATGCCTGGCAAAGTAGATCAGGGAATCGACCAGCAGCTGGAAAAAGCGGTGGAAGAACTTCTCAAGGACGTAAACTGAAGGCTGGTAAACGGAAAAGCCCGATCATCAGTTAGATCGGGCTCTTTTTTGCTCTTTTTCTGACGACTTACTGGTACTGTTTGGTGTTCAGTGACTCGTCGTTTTTGAAAAACTGGGACATCTTCGCAAACGAGCTGTCGAAATATCCTTCCAGCATTCTCTTGATGATGAATGTTCTGTATTCATCTTTGGAGACAATCGGGAAATACTCGTGGCTTTTTCCGTAAGACTTGTGGCTGACAAATCCTTTTCTTTCAAGGATTCTCACGATGGTCGATACGGTGTTGTATGCAGGCTTCGGCTCCGTCATGGGAGACAGGATATCTTTCACAAAGCCGCGCTCGATATCCCAGAGGATCTGCATGATCTCCTCTTCCGCTCTAGTTAAAGGTTTCATAAGGTGTTAAGTTTTAAATCAATAGAAAATTATTCGTTTAGTTCCTTAATTCCAAAAGAATTAAGATAATATTTATACGATTTAGTTGATGGGTTATTCTAAGGTCCTGATTTTAAACTATATAAGTTGAGGTTTTAGGACCTGAAAAACTCTCGCTTTTTTATCCAGAAAAGAGGCGTTGATCGCCTGTTTGCTGAAACTATAATCTTTCTAGCCAATACGATGCCAGATATATTTTTGTATTTCATCACCAGATTCTTGACGATCCAAGCATTGGTGACCTCGGTTTGCTATCGCTTTTGGACAATAAAAAAGACCGCTTTCGGCGGTCTTTTTTGTGAGTGTTTTGGAGTCGGCTAGGCAGTACGCAGACGGATGATTTTGGTGGCGTGAAGTAGCTTGACAATGGGGTAAGTCGGGTCAAACTCGTACCATTTTACCGCGAAGTTTGGACGGTTTGGAAGCTTGTGGTGGTTGTTTTGAAACAGCTCGCCAAGCATCAGAACATCCAATAGTAAGGAGTTTTTGGACTGGTCGTTGTTGTCAAAGTTTGCGTAGCCGTACTTATGGCCGCTCCAGTTGACGATCGCTCCGTGCACGGGGCCCATCAGAAAATGGATCGGCAGCAAAAAGTACATCCACCAGTGGGTGCCGGGCAGCTCAAAAACCGAGATGCAGAGCACGTAGATCGCCACATAGACCAACACCCAGCTCACTCGGATGGCCATGTTGTCGGCAAATCGGTCAAACTCGTTCCAAGCGGGGATGTCTTTCGAAAAGCGCTCCTCGGGCTTCAGCTTGAAGCTGAAGTAGTCGTTGTAGATGTTTTTGGTCTTCCACATCATGGTAAACAGGTTTTCCGTGTGATGCGGGCTGTGGGGATCCTTCGGGGTGTCGGAGTAGGCGTGGTGCATGCGATGCAGGATCGCGTAGGCCCGGGGAGAGAGGTAGGAGGAACCTTGCCATATCCAGGTGAAGAAGTAGAAGAACTTTTCCCAGAACTTGCTCATCACAAACATCTGGTGGGCGGCGTACCTATGGAGAAAGAAACTCTGGCAAAACAGGGAGAAATACCAGTGAAGCAAGAAGAAGATAATGATAATCACTGAGGTAATTTTTACATTGAGTTTGCAAATATAAGGCTAGATTGGCTTTGATCCTGTGCCGGAGGCAAAATGCAGGCAAAATGGGCGATGATTTATATCAGTTCGGGCCTTTTTTTCGATTCTATTCTTTCAAACACCTATTTAATATGAGTGCCAAAAACAACGGAACCTCCGTGCTGACCAAGATCATCCTGGGAGGAATATCCGTCCTGATCGCGGACTATCTGATGAGGGGGGTGAGTATAGACACGTGGACGACTGGTTTTATCCTGGCGGCGGTCATTATCTTGATCAACTTCACCCTCAAGCCCATCATGGTCATCCTCACTTTTCCGATCACGCTGCTGACCTTCGGACTGTTTTTGCTGGTGATCAATGCAGGCGTGATCCTCATCGCGGCCTATTTCGTTCCTGGCTTCTCGGTTGGGGGATTTTGGTGGGCTTTGGGCTTTTCGCTAGTGGTCAGTTTGATCAACAGTGTCTTCGGGATCAGCCTCAGCTCGGATCGCTAGGGTTTGGTCATTGACTCGGATGTAGGATTTGAGGAGTCCGTTTTTGTCTTTGCAGTAGACTGTCGGCCCTTGGCTTTTCTTTACTTCCACGACTAGGATCGATCTCTCGTTGAGGTCCGTTTGGGCGGCTGTTTTGTCATCAAAGAGCTTGACTTCGTCCGTGGAAAGCGAGATCCTCGGGACACAAAATTCCTCATTGGCGGACTCGATCATGTAGCGCTCCTCGTCTGGGTCTATGCCGATGACTTTTTTGTCGTCGGAGACGCCGATCAGAATAAATCCACCCTCTGAGTTGGCCATTCCAGCCAATGTTTTTGCGATCTTTTCCTTCGAGGTTATTTTCTGTTTGAAATCCAATTTATCGCCCTCCTTTTGCCTAATTAGGCTTTTGACAAATTCTTCCTCAAATTTTGCTGATTTCATTTTATTCGTTTAATTTCTTATCTAAATGTAAACTGTGATTTGGTGAGATTCGTTACTCTCCAGATTGACCTTAATACCCACCTTAGTTTATTTGAATATGACTTTTTCCAATCCCGGATTTGATCCACAAAACGTAGATAGCTTAAAGGCCGAGCTCAAGAAGTCCGGCAAGAACTTTAAGATTATCCCCGACGACGAAAACTCCGACGAGTTTGTCAATTTTTATTTTGTCGGGATGTTTGAAGGCAGAGAGGTAATCTACGACGCTGCCCTGTACACGCTGAGGCTTCACCATGCCAGCGAGGTGTATGAATTGGCCGAGCATGAAGCTGCCAAAAAATTCCCCAATTTCAAGGGGATTACCTACGAAGAAGACGAAAACGGAAACATGAAGCCGCTGAGCAGCGAGGAAGAAGAAGTGGGCTGGTTTATCACCGAGATCATCATGGAGCTGGAGGAAGAAGAAGCGGTGAAAGTCCAGGAGTTTGTGGACATCGACACCAACCATGATTATGGCGTGGGCTTGGATGCGGCGCTCAATGTGGACGAGATCAACGAAAAAGTGATTTCCAGCTTCGTGAGCGAATTTAACGACGATACTTTGGTGCTGGATGACACCCTCTATACCTTCCAGACTGAAGAGGACGAGATCTAGGCCGGCTTGCTGGTGTAGACGCTACCTTACTTAAACACGACAAATTCCGCACTGGCCGTCGCCGGTGCTTTTTTTATGCTCAAAGTAGCTTGGTCAGAATACTATGCGCACCCATTGCCTCTCGGGCACAGGTTCCCGATGGAGAAATACGAGCTCTTGCCGGAGCAGTTGCTGTATGAGGGCACGCTAACTAGGGAGAATTTTTTCGAGCCTACGCTGGTGGACGAGCGGTGGTTTGCAAACACCCACGATGCCGACTACCTGAGGAGGCTCTATGCACTGGAGCTCAGCAGGCAAGAGGTCAGGGCCATCGGTTTTCCCCAGTCGGTGGCGCTGGTGGAGCGGGAGCGGCTCATTGCGAGCGGCTCTATTCAGGCGGCGGTGTACGCGCTAGATCACGGGATCGGGATGAATATCGCCGGAGGCACGCATCATGCGTTTTCCAATCGCGGGGAGGGATTTTGCCTGCTCAATGATCTCGCGATCACCGCCAACTACCTATTGGGCAAGCAACTGGCTACGCGCGTACTTATCGTGGATCTGGATGTACATCAGGGCAACGGTACGGCGGAGATTTTTCGGGACAATCGGGATGTGTTTACGCTGAGTATACATGGAGAAAAGAACTTCCCGCACCGCAAGGAAAAATCCCACCTAGACGTGGGCGTGCCGGATGGCATAGACGATGTGGCTTATGGCGGTATTTTGGCAGGGACGCTGCCCCGGGTGCTCGGAGAATTTGAGCCCGATTTTCTGATTTACCAGAGCGGTGTGGATGTATTGGCCACGGATCAGCTCGGCCGCTTGGCTTTGACTCAGGCTGGGGTGAGGGAGCGCGATAGGTTTGTGTTGACTTTGGCTAGAAAAAACGGAATCCCGGTAATGTGCTGCATGGGCGGGGGTTACTCCCGACAGATCAAGGACATCGTGGAGGGGCATGCGCAGGTGTACCGACTGGCGCAGGAGCTCTATTTCTAAAAGGTTAACCGAAATTAACGGACAGATTTCTGCCCAATTCTTGCAAAATCAATACTTTCTATATATTTGCGGCCAGTCAACCTTAACGTATTAAAAGTGAAAAAAGGATTAAAATTCTTAGGAGTATTCGCACTTGCCTCAGTGCTTTTCTATTCATGTGACCAAAAAACCGCCGCTACAGCCGAGCCAGCCTCTTCAGGTGAGGGGATGCCCGCCGGAGACATGAAAGTGGCTTATGTATATACCGACTCCGTGATCAACAAGTATGACTACTTCAAGAAGATGTCTGAAGAGATCACTTCCAAGGGAAAGAGATTTGATTCTGACCTGCAGTCCAGAGCGAGAGGTTTTGAGCAGGAAGTGGCTACTTTCCAGCAAACAGGAGGCAACATGACTCCAAACCAGGCCCGCGCCAAGCAAGACGAACTGATGCAGAAAGAGCAGAACCTGATGACCTACCGCAACAACCTCATGCAGGAGCTGTCCGCTGACGAGGCGAAACTGATGAATGACGTGTACGAGCAGGTGCAGACCTACATCAAGGACTACGCAAAAGAGAACAACATCGACATCATCCTGAGCTACACCCGCGGCGGCGCGATGTGGTATGCCACCGAGGCGATCGACGTCACTGCTTCTGTAGTGGATGGCCTGAACAAAAAATACGCAGCCAACCCAGCTGGGGCAGCACCCGCTGCAGCCGATTCCACTGCGAAAAAATAAGATCGGCCTCAAGCCAGTCACTGAAACCCGGAGCTTCTCCGGGTTTTTTTGTGGGTAAAAATTGGGTATTTTTGCGGCACTATCGAAAAACCCGAACGAAATGAAAATCACGGAATTTTTAAAGCACAACTACCGACACTTCAACGCCGCAGCCCTCATAGACGCTGCCGAGGGGTACAAAGCCCACTTGGACAACGGTGGCAAAATGATGGTGACCCTCGCCGGCGCCATGTCCACTGCCGAGATGGGAATCTCCCTGGCCGAGATGATCCGCCAAGACAAGGTCCAGATCATCTCCTGTACCGGTGCCAACCTGGAGGAAGATGTGTTTAACCTCGTGGCCCACGACTACTACGAGCGCGTGCCCAACTACCGCGAACTTTCCACCGCCGAAGAGCAGGCTCTGCTGGAGCGCCACATGAATCGGGTCACCGATACCTGTATTCCGGAAATGGAAGCGATGCGCCGCATCGAAGACGTGATTTTGGAGGAATGGGTGAAGGCTGACCAAGCCAACGAAGCTTACTTTCCCCACGAGTTTTTCTACAAGATCCTCCTTTCGGGCAAGCTGGAGCAATTCTACCAAATCGATCCCAAAGACAGCTGGCTGCTGGAAGCTGCCAAGAAAAACCTCCCCATCATCGTTCCTGGATGGGAAGATTCTACCTTGGGCAACATGTTTGCCGGCCACGTGATCTCCGGTGACGTCAAGAAAGTACACACCGTACGTACTGGAATCGAGTACATGATGTTCCTTGCCGAATGGTACACCAAGAACGCTTCCGAAGAAAGTACCATTGGATTTTTCCAAATTGGCGGGGGAATTGCAGGAGACTTCCCTATCTGCGTGGTACCGATGTTGCACCAGGATTTGCAGCGCACCAATGTTCCGCTTTGGGGCTACTTCTGCCAAATCTCTGATTCGACCACTTCCTATGGATCCTACTCCGGAGCCGTTCCCAACGAAAAAATCACCTGGGGCAAGCTCGGACAGGAGACCCCAAAGTTCATTGTCGAATCTGATGCAACCATCGTGGCGCCCCTGATTTTCGCCATAGTGTTGGATCAATAAGCATGAAAAATTCAAAACCCCATATTCTGAAAGCAAGCGGCCTGGTGCTGCTTGCTTTTTGCTTTTCCCTCTCTTCCAAAGCGCAAGAACTGCGCTCCCTCTCTGGGGCTAACAGTCCCAACGACGACACCAACCCAGTCTGGATAGGTGACAATACCCTGCTTTTCACCCGAGCCTTCCATCCGCTCAACCTTGGCGGCGCCACCGACCCTGGAGATATCTGGGAGACGCGCAAGGACGAGTCTGGAGAATGGGGAGAGGCTGCCCATCGGGCAGACTTGAGTACCGCGGGCTATGACTTGGTCTTGGGACTCGAGGATGTGCTGACCCTCTTGGTGCTGAGAAAAGAAGGCAGCGAAACCTCTATCCACCAGTTTTCCAAGTTTGGTGCGGACTGGAACTACCTCCGCAAGGTGGATTTTCCGGGTTTGGGTTCTTTTGAGGGAACTCTGACCGGCAGGGTCGCCGAGGGAGGGAAACTGGTTTTCCTTGCGGGAAAACGGCCTGGGGGATTGGGCAATGAGGATATTTATGTTGCCCAAAAAACCGGGGTGATCCAATGGTCTGAGCTGAAAAACCTCGGATCCTCCATCAATGGCTTCGGTCAGGAGACCGGGCCGTATTTTGACCCAAAAAGCAATCAGCTGTATTTTTCCTCCAATTCCCACATGGGCGCAAACGGCCGCGATATCCTGATTGCCAAAAAGATGGGGGAATCCTGGGATAGCTGGAGTAAGCCTGAAAAGTGGGAGCAGATCAGCTCCAATGGGTCTGACGCATCCATCACCTTCCTCGACCAGGATGAGATCGTATGGACCAGTACGCAAAACAGCGATGGCTTTGCCGATCTGATGACCTTTGCCACGCCTGTGCCATTGGTGATCCCAGAGGAATTCGTCGCTGTGGCCGCGCCGGAGGCTGTGGTGGAGAAGCCGATCAAACCTAGCCTACAGCCTGCCCAGCCCGCAGTGCCTGCTCGCGTTCAGCTTTCGGAGGTACAGCCGGTGGAGATCCCCATGACCGACTCTACGAAAATACCTAGCCAAAACACCATTACTCCGACGCTGGCGGTGGCAAACCCCGCTTCGTCGATTTCCGAACCTCAAAAAGAGGTCGAAACGCCTGTGTCTTTTTTGGCGATCGACGCCAAAAACAAGGTGCAATTGTCTTTTAGTCTGGCTTGGCAATCCGGAACCGCTGCGGCGGACTTTCAGGAGCCATATTTGATTTCCGAGTTGAAAGCCAAGGGCATCAGCTCGGTGAAGGTTTCCTCGCCGGGTTATTTTCCCAAGCAGGTGCTGGTGGAAAGCTTCGATACCAAAACCGAAACCGTGGTGCTGCTCACCAAGGCTGAGGCTGGAAGTACGGTCTTGCTGGAGGACGTGAACTTCAAAAGGGGAACCGCGGAACTCGAAGGGGAGGAAACCGAGGCAAGCTTGGCAGATTTGGCCAAATTCCTTATCGAAAACCCCGAAATCACGATCAGAATCAATGGCCATACGGACAACGTAGGCGATCCAGGTCTGAACAAGCAGCTCTCGCTGGAGCGGGCGGGAAGTGTCAGGGATTTCTTGGTGGACAAGGGAGTGGACTTCGAAAGCCTACGGATTTCCGGTTGGGGAGGTACGCGCCCCATCGCTTCCAATGCGACCGAGTCGGGCCGGGCAAAAAACCGGCGGGTCGAGCTGGCGGTGGAATAAATCAAAAGGGCTTCCGGATTATCCGGAAGCCCTTTTCTTTTGTCCTCTCGCTCATCTATCAGAGTGAGTAGTCTCCGCGATAGGTTCTTTTTACAAACTGGTTGGCAGGATCGAAGTTGGTGATCTTCATGTTTGGTCCATCCCACAGCAGCTTGATTCCACGGCCTGGATAGTCAAACTGGTTGTTTGCACCTTCCCTTTGCACGCGGTAGTCGTAGCTTCGGATGGCGAGATTTCCCATCAATACTGACTCGGTCAGTGGGCCGGCCACGGAGAATGGGGAACTGAGCTTTTTATACTCCTCGGATCCGTAGCCGCCGATGCAGGCTTCCACCCAGTTGTTGTAGTGGCCGCGATCCCCTCCTGGAACTCGGTATTCTGTCTGAGGGACGCTGACCTCCTGGGTTCTCTTGGTAGGCAATAGTTTGGGGTTTGCTCCATAGGTGGCGCACATCATTTTGCCTTTGGTGCCTTCGATGATCACGCCATTTCCCCCATCACCCATGATTTCGTTCGGCTCCAGTTCTTCAGGACGGGTAGGCTGTATGCCTCCGTCCATCCAGTGGAATTCCAAATCTGGCTTGCCAGGTCTATCGAAGCGCAGCGTGATGTGGGAGGAAGGAGGGCAGCTCTCTGGGAAATAGCCCTGCTTGAACTCACCGACATAGACTGAGCCCACGGAGCATTCGGCGGATTTGGGATAGCCGAGACCGAGGACTCTAAAAGGAGGCTCCATGATATGGCAAGCCATGTCACCCAAGGCGCCTGTGCCATAGTCCCACCAGCCTCTCCAGTTGAAGGGCACCAGATTGCCTACGTAGTCCTTGTATGGAGCGGTGCCCAGCCACAGGTCCCAATCCAGGTCTGCGGGAGGAGCTACGGGAGTTTTGGGCCACTCGATGCCCTGAGGCCACACAGGTCGGTTGGTCCAGGAGTACACTTTGATGGCTTCTCCGATGGTGCCGGCATTGTACCACTCGACCATTTGTCGGACGCCGTCTCCAGAGGAGCCTTGGTTGCCCATTTGGGTGACCACTTTGTATTTTTCGGCTGCTTCGGTCAGCATCCGGGCTTCGTAGATATCGTGTGACATGGGTTTCTGCACATACACGTGCTTGCCCATTTTCATCGCCATCATGGCCTGCACGGCGTGCATGTGATCGGGGGTAGAGACCGATACGGCGTCGATGTTTTTTTCCTCCTTCTCCAGCATGACGCGGTAGTCTTTATAGTACGCCGCCTTGGGATGGGCTTCACGGCTTTGCTTGGCACGGGTATCATCGACGTCGCAGAGGGCGATCATGTCGACTTTGCCAGAAGCGAAAATCCCGCGGACATCGCCGCCCCCCATGCCGCCCACACCGATGCTGGCCACGCGGAGCTTATCGCTGGGAGCGATGTAGCCCGGGCCGCCGAGTACATGTCTTGGCACGATATAGAATCCGGCAAGTGCCAGCGCTGAGCCTTTTATGAAACTTCTTCTGGAGGATTGCTCCGGGTTGGAAGGTTTGTTTTCCATGATTATTTCAGGTTGAGTTTAGACAGTTGAGTTTCAAATTATCAAAAGAAGGGATTTAAAATTCTCTCGGAGGGAAAAAATGACAAAAGGTATGATCCTTTTCTTTCCTACTCGGAGGACTTTGCCGAAAGAGCTTTTGTCCGCAGGATTTGATCGCGGCTAATTTCAAAATTAATTTGGTTTGTGGAAAATAGATTTCTAAAATTTTCAATTAAGTTTATCCAAAATCACTTAAAATGAAAAAAACAATCTGGACGCTGCTGCTTGCAGGTACACTTGCCATGGGGGGCTGTAAGGAGACCCCATCATTTTCGGACTCGGCCATCATCCCCCTGCCCCAAGAGCTTGCCAATGGATCGGGAAGCTTTGACCTGAGCCCAGAGATGGGCATCCAGCTGGTAGGATCAGGAGAAAAGCTGACCAAGATCGGCAACTACTTGGCCAGCAAGCTTCGGCCGGCGACCGGATTTGACCTTCCTGTTTCCAATGAGTCTGGGGAGATAGTTTTGGAACTGACGGGCATTGGAAGCTCCGAGGCTTATGAGATCGAGGTCACTGGGGACGAAGTAAAGATCAGCGCCGATGGAGAAGCAGGCTTGTTTTATGGCGTGCAGACACTGCTTCAGCTTTTGCCCCAGGAGATTGCCCATAGTGCCGTGCAATCGGTGCAGTGGACCATTCCAGGCGGAAGCATCAAGGATGAGCCTTCATTTTCCTACCGAGGATCCATGCTGGATGTGGCGCGCCATTTTATCTCCCTGGAGGACGTCAAGTACTACATCGACCAGATGGCTGCCTATAAGCTGAATTACCTTCACCTTCACCTGACAGATGACCAAGGCTGGAGAATCGAGATCAAGTCTTGGCCTAGGCTGACCGAGGTCGGTGGGAGTACCGAAGTAGGCGGAGGGGAAGGAGGGTTTTATACCCAAGAGGAATACAAGGAGATCGTGGCCTATGCAGCCGAGCGCTTCATTACCGTAGTGCCAGAGGTGGATATGCCCGGCCATACCAATGCGGTACTGGCTTCCTACGGCGACCTCAATCCTGGGATCAACTTGCCCGACGGAGACCTGACCACGGTGACCAAGACTCCCGAACGCGAAGTGCAGGTGAATGTCCGCCAAGCCTCTGAGCTCTACACAGGGATCGAGGTGGGCTGGAGCACCTTTGATTCCGATCTGGAATTGACGTATGCTTTTGTGGACAGTGTGGTGCGAGAGATCTCAGAGATCACTCCCGGGCCCTACTTTCACATCGGCGGGGACGAGTCCCATGTGACCGAAAAGGACGACTACATCTACTTTGTGGAGCGTGTCCAAGACATTGTTTCCAAATACGGAAAGACCAGTATAGGCTGGGATGAGGTGGCTACTGCTAAACTCCTTCCGGGAAATATCGCCCAATACTGGTCTAGAGAGGACGAAAACGCAAAACTGGCCAAAGCGCAGGGCAATCAGATCCTCATGTCGCCAAATACCCGTGTGTACCTAGACATGCAGTATGACAGCACGTCCCGCATCGGCCTGCACTGGGCCGGGTATGTGGATTTGGATGCCGCGTATTCATGGGAACCGACAGAGCTCATCGAAGGGTTTACCGCTGCCGATATTTTGGGCGTGGAGGCTCCACTCTGGACCGAAACGGTGACCAACCGTGCCGACATTGACTACCTCGCTTTTCCCAGACTGAGCGCTATTGCTGAGGTGGCTTGGACCAAAAAGGAAAGAAGAAGCTGGGACAGCTACGCTAAGCGTGTTCCCGTCCACGGAAAGCGGTGGGACATTCAGGGAGTAGGCTTCTATCGCTCTCCCAAAGTGACTTGGTAGGAAATCGAGCATTCATTAGACCCGAGGCTGGCTACAGCTTCGGGTTGTTTTTTCTTAGACGGGGTAATTTTTGATTTTGGCAAAATTGGGCCTATTATCGAATACTAATCCAAGGCAGGCATCGCCTGGGCAACACAAGAAAGATCAATGGGAAACATCATCATAGAGTTCAGCAACTGGATTTGGGGGCCACCAATCCTGATTTTGCTTTTGGGCGGCGGCGTGTATTTTTTGGTCCATTCGGGCTTTGTTCCTTTTCTCCGGATGGGACATGCCATCAAGCTGCTCAGCGGGAAATATGACGACGATTTGGCCCCAGGCCAGATTTCCTCTGCCCAGGCGCTGTCCTCGGCTATTGCCGCTACGGTAGGTTTGGGCAACATTTCGGGAGTGGCCATTGCCATCAACATGGGCGGGCCTGGCGCGCTTTTTTGGATGTGGGTTGCTGCCTTTGTGGGAATGGCGACGAAGTTTTACACCTGTACTTTGGCGATCATGTACCGGGGCAAGGACAGCGCTGGGGAAATCCAGGGCGGCCCCATGTACTTTATCGAAGAGGGCATGGGCAAAAAATGGAAGTTTTTGTCCGTCATTTTTTGTGTGGCGGGAGTGATCGGCCTGCTTTCCATCTTCCAGGCAAACCAACTCACGGCAGTGATCCAGGCGGTATTGATCGAGCCCGACACGATGGAGGAGACGGTCCGCAACAGATGGATCATCGGCTTTGGTATGATGGGGCTCACCGCGGTGGTGATCTTGGGAGGAATTCAGCGTATTGCCTCAGTAGCTTCCAAGCTGGTTCCTTTCATGGTGGCGGTGTACATGATCACGGTCTTGATCATCGTCTTCCAATACCTAGATCGGGTGCCGGAGATGTTCAAACTGATCTTTGTGGATGCCTTCACTGGGAATGCCGTCATGGGCGGCGCCGTCGGTGCGGTGATCATCACCGGTGCAAGGAGGGCGGCTTTTTCCAACGAAGCAGGGATCGGTACCGCGCCGATCGTGCATGGCGCTTCCAAAAACAGGGAGCCGGTCCGCGAGGGACTGATAGCGATGCTTGGGCCCTTTGTGGATACGGTTATCGTTTGTACGTTGACCGCGCTGGTGATTTTGGTGACCGGAGTGTGGGAAAACACGGAAAATGATGGCGTAAGACTGACCCTTGAGGCCTTTGAGACTGGGATCCCGGGCGTCGGGAAATACCTGCTGATGCTTTCGGTTTTGGTCTTTGCGCTGTCCACGATGTTTACCTATTCCTACTATGGGCAAACGTGTACGAGTTACCTTTTTGGAGCAGACAAGGCCCATTTTCATAACTATTTTTACCTCGCGACCATCGTGGTCGGCGCTGTGGTAAGCCTGGAGGTGGTCGTCAGCCTGGTAGATGGGATGTATGCCATCATGGCTTTTCCCAATATGATAGCGGCGCTGTACCTGTCACCCAAGGTCCGTGCGGCGACCAAGGATTATTTTACCCGGATGAAGGCGGAGAAGCAATGAATTTCCTGATAGCTCCGAACGCTTTCAAGGGAACGATAGCTGCTGACGATGCGGCGACTCTCATCGCCGGTGAGATCAACAAAAGGCCAGGGACAAACTGCCTGCAGCAGCCCGTGGCAGATGGGGGAGACGGCACCTGTCAGCTCCTGATCGATTCTTTGGGTTTGGAAAAGGTGCCTGTGAGAACTCTCAATGCCGTAGGGCAGGGGGCCATGGGGTATTTTGGCTGGGATCCGGTCGAACTGAAGGCTTATCTGGATATCTCCACAGCCTCTGGTATTGGTGTATTGGACAAACACCAACGAGATCCCTATATCACTTCCACTTTCGGTACGGGCCTGCTGATACGGGCGGCCGTGGACTATGGAGCCAAAGAGGTCATTTTGGGTCTGGGTGGAAGTGCGACGGTGGACATGGGGATTGGCATCCTCTCCGCGCTGGGAGTTTTGTTTCTGGACGAAAATGGGCGGGAAATCCCCGCCTTTTCCCCGGGCTATCTCCGAAAAATCCAGCATATACAGCGTTCTCCGCAAGTTCCGGTTATTGCTTTTACGCTGCTTTGCGATGTGAGAAATCCCTTTTTGGGAGCCGAGGGTGCGGTCCCTGTCTTTGGTCCCCAAAAAGGACTCAAAGAAGATCAAATGCATGAATTTCATAAGGATTGCGAGCGTGTGCTTGATCTCTTGATTCGGAAGTCAAAGAGGGATTGGGTGGATAGTCCAGGTTTTGGCGCGGCTGGCGGAGTGGCGTTGGGACTGTCTTTTTTCTTCCCAAGCGAGATCAGGTTTGGAGCATCCTATTTTTTCGAATTGGTAGAGATGAGGGAAAAAGTCCTTTGGTCTGACTGGATTGTCACCGGGGAGGGGCAGTATGACTCCCAGAGTGATCAAGGCAAGGCTAGTTACGAGTTGCTGGGACTTGCGAAAACGCTTGACAAAAAGACCGCGCTGATCACCTCAGGCCAAGGCGCGCGGGACTCGGGATTCGACGTGGTGTTGGAGCTTCCGTCTTTGGACTTTTCCCGTGTTGACTTTCGGGAGCGTGCACGCGAAAATCTCAAAAAGGTGGTCTCCCAAGCAATGGCGGAAGGGAAGCTTCTGTAGGGGGAAGTGAGGTCAAAAAAAAAGGAGGCCAAAGCCTCCTTTAAACGTATCGTAAATCGATCAATGATCAGCTTTCTTTTTCTTGGAGAAAGTGCTTCTCACGTCCATCGCGGAAAGCCCCGCTCCAAGTCCAATAAGGGTACACACAATCAGCAGAAACAACTGGGCTCCTGACATGATAGGCGAGCTGAAAACATCTAGTAGTATCATTTGTTTTATTTTGAATTCGGGATTGATGTGCGAAGATAAAACCGAGCGCCGATTTTACAAAGCATAAGCGCTTCGACCGCGTGGATTAGTGTGAATTAATCCAAGTCGTCCTCAAAGTCATCGTCCTCAAAATCCTCATCGTCGAAATCTTCGTCTTCTTCGTCAAAGTCTACGATGTTGTCCAGATCGCTTTCTTCGTCCAGATCGTATTCGTCTTCAAATTCGTCATCGAATTCCTCTTCGTCTTCGAAATCGTCAATGTCATCGAAATCTTCTTCAAAATCCTCCATGGCTGTTTTAAAGGGGTTTTATTGGTTTACTCGTTACGAAATAAGGCAAAAAATTAAATACACCAATAGGGACAACTTTAATTTTTTTGATTCACAATCCATTTTTTTGAGTTCAGGCTGTGACCCAAAAGGTTCAAGCTCGTCAGTCGTCTCGGCCATACTTTAAAAGACGCCAACTCGTTTTCCGGCCGAAAACTGAGATAGGTTTTCTTTGAAATCTTATTTGGCAGATCCTCTCTTTCACCGAAAGTCGATTTTTTCTTCGGGGCAAAGTGGGGAGAAGCTCCCCAAAAAGAAACGCTTATACACAGGTCGTGGAGTGGAGCCGCCCTTGTATACTCGCCTTTGGCTTCCGGTTTTTTTTATGATTCAGGGTAGCAAAGTAGTTTGGTTTTTCAGCAAAGAAAAAGTCCGCGGCGGGGATTTGCGCGGACGTCTGGAAACCGAAAGCTAAAGGGGATTCCGTTCAGCTAAAGATGGATTTGATGTATTTCTTGATCAAGGGCTTGGAGAGGTACTCCTTGACTACTTGGTATTGGCTTGCTTTGGTAATATCCCTTTCGTCCACAGAGCTGCTCAGGATATAGATCTGGGGATCGTGGTAGTCTGGTTTGAACAGGTCAAGAAAGTCCCATCCGTTCATTTCGGGCATATTCAGATCCAAAAAGAGGTAGTTTGGACGGATGCCGTTGATCTCTTCGAGGGCTAATTTGGCACTTTGATATTTGTAAAACTGACATGGCTCCTTCACGTTTTTGGAGATCAGTTTTTCAGTGACAAAAGAACTGATGGGATCATCGTCTATAAGAACAATCGTTAACATCAAAGTGCAAAATTCCAGTGGTGAAATGCATAAATAGCTACACAAAAGTATAGCTAATTTTAAGTTCTACAAATACTTTGCCATAAAACAAATCGTGAATAGAGGCTAAATCGCCTGCCCGCTTTTTTCCTCCCTTCTAATATACCAAAAAAACGAAGGTGTTTGGGCGGAATTTCGATACTTGCTCTCGGAAAAAAGAGAATGGGCATCGGAAAAAATCTGTCTTGAAGTAGTTCCAAGTTTTTGCCGAAGTCAGTCGAGCGACAATTCCGTTTCTGAGGCGCAGGGAAAAGGTTATTTTCCGGCTGCCTGGTTTTGGTTTAGGAAGGAGTTGAGCACGGAGTCAAGTGTCTTTCTGACCTTTTTTTCCTTGTATTTTGGACTGCTTACCTCGGTCACCCCGGTGAGGGTCATCAGAAACTTGTCTCGAGCGGGGTCAATGAAGTCCACGATGACTTGCAGAAGCTCATAGCTGCTGGTGGTGACTCTGGGCATGTTGTAGGGATTGTACATCCAAGGGTCGTACACCCGATAGCCCCAGTAGGGATAGGGGTTGGGATTGTTGACGGTTTCGCGCTGTCGTGGATCTTCGTTGGAATTGTAGCGGATCACCAGATCCGGTTGCTTGGCATCGTACACCATGCCTGCTTCTTCCAATGTTTCCTGCATCTGAATCTGCACCATTTCATCCAAGAATTGGGAAGAAAAGCCTCTCATCCCCAGTTCCTTGTTGACAATCACAAAGGTCTGGTAGGGCCGAGCCATGGGGATCTCTGTGTTTTCCTTGAATATTTCTATCGAGCTGCAGGATGCTAACATCAAGACGAAGCAGACCAGGAGCAGAGGATGGATTTTCTTTGTCAATTGTGGGCGATTTGGGGTTTTGGCACTCATAAGCTTAATGAAGATAGTTTTTCTTCCTTAACGGAAAAAGCAAAGCCTTTATTCGGAAATCTTTCCCGACAAAGGGCAGGATTGTTATTTTTGCCAAATTGATTTTCATGAGCAGACCTGATTTTGACGATATTTTCATGGAATTGGCGGTGAATCTGGCCAAGCGCTCCCACTGCATCAAAAAGCACGTAGGGGCGGTTTTGACCAAGGAAACCCGCATCATTTCTATCGGCTACAATGGGCCTCCTGCCGGTACGCACAACTGTGACTTGGAGTTTCCGGAGTCGGGCTGTGCCCGCGACAGTAAGGGGAGCTGCTCCCTGGCGCTTCATGCCGAGCAAAACGCCATCCTCTATGCGGTGAAAAACAATACCTCGGTAGAAGGATCGACGCTGTACGTCACGCTTTCTCCCTGCCTGGCCTGTTCGAGAATTATCTTTTCCATGGGGATTTCCAAGGTCGTCTACCTCTTTTCCTATGCGGAGTACAAAGGCATAGGAAGCGACGAGGGCGTGGATTTTCTGAGGAAATTTGGGGTGGAAGTAGAGAAATACTCCAAGGAACTCGAAGTGCAGGATCAGCTGATCTAAATGAAATTCACCTCGGGATGGAGCTCTATTCCGAACTTCTCCCGGATTGACTGTCTGATTTTTTGGGACAAGGCCTCGATCTCTGTCCCTTTGCCTTTCCCATAGTTGACCAAAACCAAGGCCTGCTTGCCATGGACGCCGACTTCGCCGGTGCGTTGGCCTTTCCAGCCCGCTTGCTCAATGAGCCAGCCAGCGGGTACTTTCACTCCGGATTCATTGGGGTAGCCGGGGATCTGGGGATATTGCTGTTTTAAGGATTCAAATTCCTCATTTGAAATCGTAGGGTTTTTGAAAAACGAGCCCGCATTGCCGATTTCCTTTGGGTCGGGAAGTTTGGATTGTCGGATTTCGATGACGGCTTGACTGATCGCAGCGATGCTGAGCTCAGTCACGCCTTTGGCCTTCAAAACATCTTGGATCGCGCCATACTCGATGTGAAACTCTGGATGCTTTTTCAACCTGAATGTGACCGAACAGATGATGTATTGATCTTTCAGCACGTTTTTGAAAACGCTCTCCCGATAGCCGAAGCTGCAGGCGGCCGCGTCGAACGTCTCCATTTCCAGGGTGTTTCGGTTGAGCGCTTCCAGGCTTTCGAAGATCTCCTTGATCTCCACGCCATAGGCGCCGATATTTTGCATGGGGGATGCGCCCACCGTGCCGGGAATAAGGGAAAGGTTTTCGACACCGGCCCAGTTTTGGGCGATCGCGTGGGAAACCCAATCCTGCCATACCTCGCCTGCGCCTACTTTGACCCAGATATGGTCTTGGTCTTCCCCAACTGGCTGGATTCCTTTTAGTTCTATCTTGATGACCAGGCCCTCAAAATCGCCGCGTAGGAGCAAGTTGCTGCCTCCGCCCAAGATCAACACTTCCGTAGCCCTTTCGCTCGCCCAAGTAAGCGCCTTTTTCAGATCCTCGACAGTGCCAATTGCGGTAAAAAAACGCGCTTTTTGGTCAAATCCGAATGTGTTGAGGGACTTTAGGGAAATGTTTTCTTGTATCTTCATGAGCCTTGGCTTGTCCTGCGAAATAAGCAAGATTTTGAGCCAAAGTGAAATGAATCCCCATTCTGCCAGCCCCATTTCATGAAAGAAGTCCAGATCAACGGCGTTCGAGTCCGACCCGGCCAGTCAGTCAACATCGAATTGCCCATTGCCAAGCTGCCTACTCACACACTCATTGACCTGCCCATATTCATCCGCTCTTCCAAAAACGAGGGCCCTGTGGTGCTGATTTCCGGAGGCGTACACGGGGATGAGATCAACGGGGTCGTCACCGCCAAGAAGCTGCTGGAGGAGTTTGACCAGGGACTGGAGCTTCAAAAAGGGACGCTGATTATCATCCCGCTCGTCAATATCTACGGCTTTCTCTCCAACAGCCGGACTTTCCCGGACGGAAGAGATCTAAACCGCAGCTTCCCGGGTAGCAAAAAAGGCTCTCTGGCTTCCCGCATCGCCTATATCCTGAACGAGGAGATCATCCCGCAGATCGACTTTGGAATAGATTTCCACACCGGGGGGCGCATGCTTTCCAACCATCCCCAAATTCGGGTAGACTTCAAGGACAAAGTGGGCTTGGAACTGGCCAAAGCTTTTGGGACCCACTTCGTGGTCAATTCCAAGCACATCGAAAAGTCCTTTCGCAAAACGGCCTACAAGGCTCGGAAACACCTTTTGGTCTTTGAAGGTGGGGAATCGATGCGGCTCGACAGCTACGCCATAGAGGAGGGGATCAGCGGCACCAAACGTCTTCTGAACCATTTGGAAATGATCGATTCGCCCCAGTTGCCACAGGAAACCATTGTGCTGAAGGAAAGCCAATGGACTAGGGCCAAAGCCTCGGGGATTTTTTACTCCTCGGTGAGGCTTGGGGATTCGGTGAAAAAGGGACAGATCGTCGCGAGGATTTCCGACCCCTATGGCCAAGTGATCGTTCCGGTCAAAGCCACGACCAATGGCCATGTGATCGGCGTGAACAACAATCCCGTGATCAACGTGGGTGACGCCATCCTGCACATCGGAAAGGAATAATTGGTCAACGGTCGACATTACACGGTCAACAGTCCGTCCGGGGGAGTTTTCTGAGTGGCTTGTCTTTAGACAGACTGGATGTAAATTCAAAAAGCACCGCTTTGACGGTGCTTTTTGTTTGCAGGAGAAAAACCTCAGCTTAGCTGAAGTAGTTTTTCAGTCCTTCCAGTCTTTCCACCAGCGTCGCCTCGACCTTTCTATAGTCCGAGGGGGAAGCCAAGGGAGCGTTGACAGAGAAGTAGTATTTGATCTTTGGCTCGGTGCCGGAGGGCCTTGCGGAGATTTTGCTGCCATCCGCGAGGTAAAACTGCATCACGTTGGACTTGTCCATGTCGAGCTTTTCGACTTTGCCGCTCTTTACGTGGGTGATCGTGGAGTTTTTGACATCCACTACGCGCTCCACATCGACGCCGTTCATTTGGGAAGGAGGGTTGCTTCTGAACCCATTCATCAGGGCCTGAATCTGTTCCGCACCGTCTTTTCCCTTTTTGGTCACGGAGATCAGCGACTCCTTGTAGAACCCAAATTTGGAGTAAATCTCCGCCATCAGGTCAACCACTGTCATTCCCTTGGTTTTGTAGTAGGCCACCAGCTCCGCGAAAATAGCCGCGGCGCTCACTGCGTCCTTGTCACGCACGAAGTCGCCGACCAGATAGCCGTAGGATTCCTCTCCACCGCCGACAAAGGTCGCCTTGCCTTCCAAGTCGCGGATGACGGCCGCGATGTTTTTGAATCCGGTCAGGACGTTGTAGCAGGGCACTCCAAAGCCGGCCGCGATGGTATTGATCAGCTCCGTGGTCACGATGGTGTTGACCATGAACTGGTTGCCATCCAGCTTGCCAGCTTCCTTCCATTTGTTCAGCAGGTAATAGCTGATCATGGCGCCGGTCTGGTTGCCGTTGAGCAGTTCGTATTCGCCTTTTTCGTTGGGAATCACGGCGGCATAGCGGTCTCCGTCCGGATCACAGGCGAGCACCAGTTCGGCATTCACCTTTTGGCCCAAGGCTACGGCGAGTGTGAGGGCTTCCGCTTCTTCTGGGTTGGGATAAATGACGGTTGGGAAGTTGCCATCTGGCTCGGCCTGCTCCTTGACGATGTGCACGTTTTCAAAACCAAAGGCTTTCAGAGCGGCAGGGACCATCTTTCCGGATGCCCCGTGGATGGGAGAGAATACGATCGGCATGGACTTTTGCGCCTGGATCGCATCTGGAGAGAGGCTGAGGCCTTTGACGAGATCCAGGTAGATTTTGTCAAAATCATCCTCGATATACTCCAGCAGATTGTCGTTTTTGTTCCAGTTGACCTGGTCAAAGGAAGTGATTTTCTGCACTTCCTTGATGATGTTGGTATCGTGGGGGGCGACGACCTGTGCTCCATCTTCCCAATAGGCCTTGTAGCCGTTGTACTCTTTGGGATTGTGGGAGGCGGTGATCATCACGCCGCTTTTGCAGCCGAAGTGGCGTACTGCGAAAGAAAGCATCGGGGTAGGCCTCATTTCACGGAAATAGAGCACTTTGATGCCGTTGGCAGTGAAGACATCCGCGGTGGTTTTGGCAAAAAGCGTGTTGTTGATCCGGCAGTCGTGGGTGATCACTACCTTGATTTCCTCCCCTGGAAAAGACTTGAGCAGGTAGTTGGCCAGTCCCTGCGTGGCCATGCCGACGGTGTAGACGTTCATTCTGTTTGAACCTACCCCCATTAGTCCCCTCAGGCCGCCCGTACCAAACTCCAAGTCCTGATAGAAAGAATCGACCAGTTCTGTGGGGTTGTCGTTGATTAGTTTTTTGATCGATGCTTTGGTGTCGGCATCCACATTTCCGTCCAGCCAGCTTTGGGCCTTGCCTAGGATTGCAGGGTCAATAGAACTCATTTCGTTTAAAAATTTCAGTGTGGTTCTAAGATATATAAAATGTCAAAAAATGCCATCTCGTCCATTCAATGATCTCCAACAATTTCAGCAGCTGCAGGGTGGTTCATTTTGTTTTGTGTTGATAATGATCTACTTGGCTCAGAGGCTGATTTCTGTCTTTTTGTGAAAACCGGAATCGGAGAAAACCGATTCTTTAAATCCGTTTGTTCTTTGGTTTCATTTTCAATAAGTTCAGGCAATCACATTTCAGACTTTATCTATGAGAGCAATTTTCTTTTTTGCGCTGCTAGCCCTCAGCTTCAGCGGTTTTTCACAAACCATGCTTAAAACACCCTGGGCGGAGGAGCTCAATCCAGACGCACCCCTGCCGGAATACCCACGCCCACAGCTCGTGAGGGAAGCCTGGCAAAACCTCAACGGCCAGTGGGATTTTGCCATTTTGCCCAAAGGAAGCAGTCCGGAGACTGGCTTCGCCGGAAAGATCACCGTGCCATTTGCCGTGGAATCCCTGCTCTCCGGAGTACAGAAGACCGTCGGCCCTGACAACGAGCTCTGGTATGAGCGCAGCTTTGACCTGGGTGTGGATAGAAAGGGAAAGCGGGTGATGCTCCACTTCGGCGCCGTGGACTGGGAAGCGGAAGTCTGGGTCAACGACAAACAGGTAGGTAAGCATCAGGGAGGTTTCGATGCCTTCGCCTTTGACATCACCGAATTTTTGGCCAAAGGGAAATCCCAGAAAATCCGCGTTCGCGTATGGGATCCCAGCGACTCCGGCCCCCAGCCTCGCGGCAAGCAGGTGAAAGATCCGAAGGGAATCTGGTACACGCCCGTGACGGGCATTTGGCAAACCGTATGGCTAGAGGCTGTGCCCGAATCCTACATTGCCTCCAGCTACTCCAATACGGACTGGGAAAATTCAAGCCAGATCTTTTACCCCGAAATCAAAAACGCCCAAGCCGGCCAGGAAGTGGAGGTCAGCCTGATGGAGGCCGGCCAGGTTCTGGCTTCCTTCAAAGCCGCAGCCAATCAGCCCGCTCCGGTGAAAATCTCCAATCCCAAGGCTTGGTCCCCGGATTCGCCCACCCTCTATGAGGTTTCGATCAAGCTCTTTCAGGGAAAAAAACTGATCGAAGAGGTCAAGTCCTATGCTGCCTACCGCGACATCCGCATGGCAAAAGGAGCGGATGGACACCAGCGCATGTTCCTAAACGGAAAAGCACTCTTCCAATACGGTCCCTTGGACCAAGGCTGGTGGCCTGACGGGCTCTACACCGCACCTACGGACGAAGCCCTGCTTTTCGACATCGTGAAGACCAAGGAGATGGGCTTCAACATGATCCGAAAACACGTAAAAGTCGAGCCTGCCCGCTGGTATTACCACGCAGACAAGCTCGGGATGCTGGTGTGGCAGGACATGCCGAGTGGCGACATGGGCAATCGATGGGAGGTGCGCCCCGGCATCATCCGAGAGGGCATGAATAAGGCACGTACGCCGGAGTCCGAGGAAATCTTCAAGACCGAGTGGGAAGAAATCATCAACGAGTTCAAGTTCTTCCCGTCCATCGTGGTGTGGGTGCCGTTTAACGAGGCTTGGGGGCAGTTTAAGACTACGGAAATCGTCCAGCTGACCCGGGACTTGGACTCCAGCAGGTTGATCAACAGCGCCAGCGGGGGCAACTTTGAGATGCAGCAGGGATCGACCCTGGTCGGGGACATCATGGATCTACACAACTATCCGGATCCGGTCATGCCCGATCCGGCTATTTTTGGGGAAAAGACCGTGCTGGTTCTTGGTGAGTTTGGGGGACTGGGTTTGCCGATCGAGGGACACACCTGGCAGCTGAAGGACAATTGGGGATATCAGAGCTTCACGACGATGGACGAGCTGAAGGCGCGCTATGCCATCCTGATGGAGGACCTATCGGAGCTTATCCCACTGGGACTGGCCGCAGCGATCTACACCCAAACCACCGATGTAGAAATCGAAACCAACGGCATCATGACCTACGACCGAAAGATCATCAAGATTCCCGTAGAGGAACTGAGCAAAATGCACCAGAAGTTGTATAAGTAGATTTGGATGGACTAAGGTCTGCTCCTTTGGAAGCCTTCCCAGATCACTGGGAAGGCTTTTTTGTTTGGTTTTCAAAAGCTGCTTTGGCTCCCACGCCTAGACGCTTCATGATCGCCATAATGTCTCCCGGCTTGAGTTTGGAGTGTTTGATTTGGGATTTTTCGAAAATGACCAAGCTTCCCTCCCAGGAACTCGGTGCGGATGGGATAAACACCATGACCTCGGTGTCGTTGAGCTCCTCGACCAAAAAGCCGATCATCCAGCCGTCTATCGGCACCAGCACGACTGGATACTCTTTTTCCGAGTCCAGACCCATCTTGGACTCAAAGCTGTTTTTCATCAGCTGATAGCCGGGAAATAACATCAGAAAGTTCTCTTCTAGAACCAGAATCAGTTTTTTGGCGAAGCCAAGCCTAGCCAGCCAGCCCGCTCCAAGACAAATCAAGACGAGGAGGATCACGCTCAATGCCATCGCGGAAAAGGGGAGCTGAAAGGGGATTTGCTTATTGATGAAGTGGGCGAGTGGAAGGATGAGTTCCACCGCTTTCTTCAGCAGCATGATCACGATGACTAGTGGGAGCAGGAAAAAAACACCTCCCTTTACCGTCTGGGAAATAATGGAAATAAAGACTTTCATAGTGCCTGTTTTGTATGAAAATATCTGTTTTCCCCCAGAATGAAAACAAAAAAGCCAGAGCAGGAGGTCTGTCTGGCTTTGCTTTGGTGAGTCGGACTCAAAGGTTTCCCCGCAGCGCTTGTTCTCTCTCGATGGCTTCGAAAAGGGCTTTGAAATTCCCTTTGCCGAAGGACTTGGCTCCTTTGCGCTGGATGATCTCAAAGAAGAGGGTAGGGCGATCCTGTACGGGTTTGGTGAAAATCTGCAGCAGGTAGCCTTCCTCGTCCCGATCCACCAGGATATTTAGGTTTTTGAGCGGCTCGATGTCTTCGTCGATCTGGCCTACCCGATCCAGCAGGTCGTCGTAGTAGGAGGCGGGCACCTCGAGGAATTCTACTCCGCGGCTCCTCAGTTCGCTCACGGTATGGCAAATGTCATCCGTCGCGATGGCCATGTGCTGCACGCCCGGCCCACCATAGAAATCGAGGTACTCCTCGATCTGTGATTTTTTCTTCCCCTCCGCAGGTTCGTTGATCGGGAACTTGATGTAGCCATTGCCATTGGAGACGACCTTGGACATGAGGGCGGAGTATTCGGTGGAAATATCCTTGTCGTCAAAGGTCAGGAGCAGCTTAAAGCCCATCACGTTTTCGTAAAACTCCACCCAGCGGTTCATCGCTCCAAGCTCCACGTTTCCCACACAGTGGTCAATGTATTTCAGTCCGATTCCTTTGCTCGCGAAATTGCTTTTTTTGGGCTGAAAGCCAGGAAGGAAGACGCCAGCGTAGTTTTTTCTTTCCACAAACGTGTGGATCGTCTCTCCGTAGGTTTTGATGGAAGCAGTCTTCACTTCGCCATGGGCATCGCTGAGGACCTGTGGCGGAGCAACGGACTCCGCCCCCCGGGAGGTGGTTTCCTTCCAGGATTTTTCCGCATCATCCACCCAGAGGGCTAGGACTTTCACGCCGTCCCCGTGACGGAGGATATGCTGGGAGATAGGGTGGTCAGCGCTCAGCGGCGAAGTGAGCACAAGGCGGATCTTGTCCTGCTTGAGGACGTAGGAGGCGCGGTCACGGACTCCGGTCTCGGGCCCGGCGTAGGCGATGAGCTCATATCCGAAGGCGTATTGATAGTAGAGCGCGCTTTGCTTGGCATTGCCGACGTAGAGCTCCACGTAGTCTGTCCCGTTGAGGGGGAGGAAATCTTGGGTCATGATCAGTTAAATTTGGGTTTGGGTACTTCCCAAAGTTAAAAACATTGCCAAAGATTATTTGGGAGAGCTCAATTCTTTTTTAGCCCCGAAGCCGAGTCCTTCCGGCTCACTCCTGCGGGTTTTTATTTTTCCAGAGCGTGATCCAGGCCAGGATCAGGAAGGTCAATCCCCAGCTCCCTACAGCGGTGTCCATCGTCAGCCAAAGCAAGAGGAAGTAATAAGGCATGGCCAGCGTAAATCCGATCAGAAACTTCCAAGTCGAGCTGAACACCTCGTCTTTTACCCCGGGTTTTTTCAGCTGCCAAAGCCAATAAAGCGGGAAGTTGAAGATTTTCATCAGCTTGTTGCCCAGGCCATTGACGGTGCCGACCGGACGGGGAACTTCGCCTGTCTCCAGGAAGGTGTCCACGTCAGTTTTGGAAGTCAGATCGACCTCATGGGCGATCAGCCGGGCGAGGGTGGCGTCATAGTCCTCACTGGGGATGTCCACCACGAGCGTGCGGAGGGCCTTTTCCACGGTTTTGGTCAGTTTGCCGGACTGGGCGGGGGGCATGTCCACAGGAATGGTCTTGCCAAAAGTGATCCGTACGATAGAACCAGAGCGCTTATGCGCGCTAAACCCGAGGCCCACGGGCAAGATCACGGGCTCCAGCTCGGGGTATTTTTCCTTCAGCCCAAAAGCCATCCGGGTAAATCCCTTGCTCAGCGGACGCAGGTTGCGGATGAGACTGTGGCTGCCTTCGGCAAAGATGATGACCGTGCCGTTTTCACGCAGCACTTCGTAGGTGTCGTCGAAGGTCTGCTGGTTTTGCTGGATGGTGGAAAAGCCGTCCCGCAGCCGATACACCGGGAGCATGCGGATCAGGTGGAGGAGCTTGCAGACAAAGGGATTGGTAAATACGGCCGCACGGGTGAGAAACCAGGGGTTGAGCCGGGTGTGCGTCGCCAAAAGTAAGGGGTCGATGAGGGCGTTTTGGTGGTTGGCTACCAAGATCACCGGACGGTTTTTGGGGAGGTTTTCCTTGCCCTCGACGATGATTTTTTTGAAATAACCATGCAGCGCCACTTTTACAAGGAGGCGGAGGATGGCATTGAAAAGGTTCTTCATGTAAGTTTCTTCCAAAAGGTGGCAATCGACATTCCCGAGATGAGATGCCAGATGCCCCACCAGGCGGTGATGATGGCCATGCCGCCGAGGCCTTCAAAGTAAGTAAAAATCAACACCAGCCCCAAGCCGGAATTTTGGATTCCAGTCTCTATGGTGAGGGTTTTTACGTCCGCTAGCGGCAGTTTGCCCAATTTTCCCGTGAGAAATCCGGCGGAGAGTGCGATGAGATTGTGGGCCAAAACCCAGAGGAAGATCTGGCCTATGTACTTGACAAATAGGTCAAAATTTCCTGAGAAAGCCAAGACCACAAAGGCCGCGAAAATCAGGATGCTGAGGGGCTTGAGGATTTTGGATGCCTGGGTGGCGATGCTGTCAAAAAACTGTCGGGTAAGAATCCCGAGGATCAAGGGGATGCCCAGAATGACCGCCACAGTGAAGAAAACCTCGGAAATGTTGAGTTCGATTTCTTTCAAAAGACCGGCCGTGGGTGCGTAGAGTCCGGCCCAAAGCGAGAAGTTGAGCGGGGTAAGCACAATGGCCGACACGGAGGAAAACGCGGTGAGGCTCACCGAGAGGGCGGTGTTTCCCTTGGTCAGATTGGTGAGGAAATTGGAAACGTTGCCTCCCGGACAGGCGGCGACGAGGATCATTCCCAGGGCCACGCTGGGTGGGGGATCGATGACGGATACCAGTGCCCAGGTCAGAAAAGGCAAGAGTAAAAACTGGGAAAAGACACCCAAAATGAAGCCTTTGGGGTTTCGGGCCAAGTAGCGAAAATCAGCCCAGCGTAGGTCCAGCGCCACCCCATACATGATGAGCGCCAGGGCCAAGTTGAGCAGGAGCAGGTCGTTTGGGGAAAAATTCAGGCGGATCGCATCAAGCGGATTGGCTGGGGTCATCGCACGAAAATCACGGGAAATGGCGAAATAAGCAAACGATATCTCGTAGGGGGAGATTTTCTCCTTAAATTTTTAATCCCGATTGTAGCGATTACCCCTTTGTGGCCGTGTCGTTAGAGAACTAGCCAGATAGCCATGAAGAAACTGCTCTACGTTTTCGCTTTTTTAGGACTGCTTACTTTTTCCTGCTCAGATGATTCTGATCCGATCCGAGCCTGCGGTATGGACAATGTGCTGGAGATGCCTTGGATTCAACAGCAAATAGCCGAAACGGAGAGTACGGAGCTTGGCCGGGATTATTGGTATATTTCCACAGGGACTTATCATTCGCAGACTGTCTTCTTGCTTCAAAACTGCTGTCCGATGTGCAACACCATTGTTCCAATTTTTGACTGTGGAGGAAATACACTGGGAACGCTTGGGTCGAGTGGGATTTCCCTGGATGACATCAGCGATAGGAAAGTGATCTGGAAGTCGTCCAACAACTCCTGTAATATCTAGCCAAAGGAACCATGAAGCGTTTTTTCCTATTTTCTTTTTTGGCAGCTGTTGTCTTTTCCTGCCAAGATGATCTTAAGCCGGAGGCAGGTTGCGATGTCGACAATGTATTTGAGATTCCTTGGCTCGCTGAGCAAATTGAGGGATTGGAGAAGTCTGAAATAGGGAAGAGATATTCCTATCTTCTCTCAGGTCAGTACGGTGCTAAGACGGTTTTTATTTTCAATAGCTGCTGTCCCTATTGCAGTATGACGCCTCCGATGGTATATGACTGTGCCGGTAACGAGCTGGGGCGGAGCGACAGTGTTGGGGAGGATATCCAAAATCTAAAAGTGATCTGGGAGGCCT
This sequence comes from Algoriphagus oliviformis, assembly GCF_017254915.1. GTDB lineage: Bacteria > Bacteroidota > Bacteroidia > Cytophagales > Cyclobacteriaceae > Algoriphagus > Algoriphagus oliviformis. The sequence continues at coordinate 188,724 of NZ_JAFKCT010000010.1, forward strand.
CCGAGTACTCTTGTGGTTCTTAGCCCACTGGCTTAGCGAACTGGCCTTAATTTCTGCTCACCTTTCCTATCCCGTTGATCTCCTCTTTGATCACGTTGGGATTGCCGGTGTAGCTCACGGCACCTATTCCATTGACTGTGATGGACAAGTCTCCGGTACAGTGGACGGCGACTTTGCCGATGCCATTGCTGGTGAGGGTCATCTCCTCTGCCATGAGTCCGGAGGCTTCGATATTGCCTATCCCTTCGTTTTCGAGCTTGATCATTTTGGAATTTCCCTTGATGGTCATGTTGCCCATCAGGTTGAATTCCGCATCGATCTCCTGTGCGTCAAACTGCAGGAGGATATTTCCGACTCCGTTTCCCTCAAGGCGGATTTTGTCCACTTGGAAGGAGTTTTGGGATTTGATGTTTCCCACCCCGTCAAATTCCAGATGCTCCAGTTCGCTCAGTGTCAGGTAGACGTCTGGACGTGAGTCGCCAAAAAGGTTGTTTTTGATCTTTTCAAACTTCAGCTCCAGCTTTTCCCCGTCTTGCACCACTTTGAGCTTTTTGACGAGCTCCTCATCGCCGTCTATCCGCAGGGAAGGCTTGTCGCCCTGCGAGAGATAGAGGTTGAAAATCCCGCTTACATAGAGTTGGGTCACATGGTCCAAGTCGCGCTCCTCCGTGATCTGGTTGTCGGATTCTTTGGAGGAAAAATTGGCCGTGCAGGCCGAGAACGCAAGGAGCAGCGCAAAGCTGAAAGTCGCCAGGATGGATTTCATAGGATAGTGAAGCTAGATCGGGGAAGGCTGTTTTTGTCATTTCCCTCTGGAAGTTAGCTATGTTCCGGCGAAAATCATAAAAATCGCGAGCCGGCTCCTGCCTGCTTAGTCATAATCCATCCAGTCACAGGCGGGCTGGGGATCGGCCAAGACCAGGTCTACAAGCTCCCGAACCGGCTTTAGCCCGTTTTCGCTGTTGCTCAGATATACTACCGCATTTCTGTTTTCCACATCGGCGGTGAAATAGCCTCGAAAGGTGTAGTTGTCCCCCCACTGGAAAATCTGCTTTCCTGCCGAGGTGACTTGGATTCCGACGCCGAGCCCCCAAAAGAGCTCTTGGTCTTGTCCCTGCTTGGGATCCACTGGGACTTGGGGTGCAAACATCAACCGGTGAAGCTCCGGACTGATATGCTTTGCGGAAAGCAGCGCTTCCAGAAAAATCCCGAAGTCCCGCGAAGTGGTCTGGAGCGAGGCGGCCGCATTGGCGGATTGGATCTTGTTTTTGGGCTGCTGCTTGCCGTCTTTTTTGAAGGAAAGGCTGTGGTTTTCCTCGAAAGCAGGCAGAAAGACATAGCTGCTTCGAGTCATGCCCAAGGGCTGGAAGACATACTGCTGGGCCAAGTCCTCCAGCGGTTTTCCCTTGAGATGCTCGACTACACGCTGCAGCCAGACATAGCCCTCCCCAGAGTAGCTAAACCTTTCCCCCGGCCTGTACTTGAACTTGAGTTTTCCATTTCGCCAGTTTGGGAGGCCGCTGCTATGGCTGAGCACCATCCTGGCGGTGACCAGGCGATACTCCGGCTCATCCTGTATATCAGGGTAAGTGTAGTAGCTGGAGAGGGAGCTGTCCAGCTCGATCAGCCCTTCATCCACGAGCTGCATGACGAGATAAGCGAAAACCGGCTTGCTGAGCGATGCAGCGGAAAAGACGGTATGTTGGTCGACTGCGGAGCCGTCTTGGTTGGTTACGCCCAGCGCAAAGCTGTCCTTCACCTGGCCTTGCTCGAGGTAGGTATAGGATATTCCCGGGACTTGCTTTTCCTCCATCAGCTTGGCGATGCCAGCTGTGATGGGATTTTCCTGCGGAAATGTGGTTGAGCTAAGCGCTAGATTCAGAAAAAGCAGTAATAGACTGGCTTTCATGGGTTTGCTGTATTTCTTCCAAAGTACGGAAATTCCGTGGGCTGGGGCTAGTTTCTGAAAAAGCCGTGATATGGGCAAAAAAAAAGTCCCGCTCGGGGCGGGACTTTGTGTGGTTTCTCTTGAGGATTAGTTTCCTGTGGAGTCTGTAGCAGGCGCTGCCGCGCTGTCAGCTGCAGGAAGGAGGCTTTGATCTCCAAATGCCGGAGCAACGACTTGCTGCTTGGCACTCTCGATGTTAGGAGAGGAGAACTGGTTGGGCTGGCTGTTGGTGTAGAACGCAGACGAAACCAAGGACAAAACCAAGATGGAAACTGCAAGCACCCAAGTGGCTTTTTCCAGCACGTTGCCGGTGCGGGTCACGCCCATGATTTGTGAGGCACTACCTCCGAAAGCCGCTCCGGCTCCGCCTTTTGAATTTTGGCCCAGGATCACCAGGATCAACAGTATAGCCAAAATCAAAATAATCGTAATCAATACTGTAAACATATGTGTTAAATTATTCTTTCAGTTTTTCAATCAAGTCCGCAAAGTAAGTTTTTTTCTCGGGAAACTTCAAAGCCAGCTTCTCATAAATTTCCCTCGCCATGCCTTTTTTTCCTTGGTTGATCAGGATTTTGGCAAAGGACTCCGAGAGCAGGTTGTCGTTGAGCTTGGTGCTGGATTCGGCGAGGTTTTCAGTGTTCTGATTGGCCTCGATTTCCTTGATGGTAGCGAGTTTGATGTCTTTTTTGCTAAAGGCTTTGATGAGATCCATCTGCTCCTTTTTCTTGGCGTCGAGGATGGCCTTTTTTTCCTTTCGCTTGATGGTCTCGATCAGGTCTTCCTTGGGAGTGGCGCGTTTTTTTGCTTTCGGTTTCTCCGCTTTGGGCTCCAAGGCTGCCACCGTCGGCTTTTTGAGCTCCTCTCCCAGGGATTTGAGGGTTTGGGTTCGTTTGGCGGCACTTGGCGAGGATTCTGGGCTTTCCGGCAGCAGGTCTTCCCCTGGCGCTTCGCTGGTCCCAGCTTGCAGCTGGGGTCTCTCCAGCCAGGCCTTCAGCCAAATCCGGTCAGGGCTGGTGATCGCTGCCTGAGCGAGATTCCCGCTTTTTTTTCCTTTGCTTCTCAGGTGCTCATACCTTGCCGCCAACACATGCGGAATCTGGAAGTAGGGGAAGTTCTCCTGGACTTTTTTCAGCTGGAGCATATCGCCCTTGTCCAGATGGTCGGCTTTTTGGATGAGATCAAGGAATTGGGAGGCGTTCACAGGCTGGGTTTTGGTTTGAATATAGCAAAATTACCAGTTAGCCACGGTGGCGGTGAAGATATCCTGGATGATCACTTCGAATATCTCCTCTACCAGCTGGCTCTCCACGTCCAGCAAGGTGACGTTTCTCGGATCGTAATCCTTGAAGAAGGTAAAGGGCTGCTTCTTGCTTTCCTCCTCGTTGGTCAGGTTGATGTATTCCACCTCGACGGTGATGGTCAGGCGCATTTGGCCGGCGCGGTCAGGCAGGTTGGGGTCGTTGCTGGACACGGCTGCCTGGGGAGTCAGCGAGTAGCGGCTGATCGCCCCGGCAAACTGCAGTTGACCGTTGGTCTTGATCAGTTCCAGCTGGGTGTTTCGCTGATAGTATTCCTTCAGTGCTTCGGTAAAGCGCTGCTCCAGGTTTGGCGGGCCTCCGCCGGAGTCGTTGAAGAAGTTTTCGACCGAGAAGGTCTTCACCACGTCGTAGTTGATGTTGGTGCCGGTGAAGCTGTACTTGACCGAGCAGGCCTGTAGGGCGAGCATGATCAGGCACAGTAGGGGCAAAATCCGTCTATTCAATCTCATACTGCTTGATCTTTCGGTAAAGCGTACGCTCGGATATGCCCAAGTCGCTGGCCGCGTATTTTCGCTTGTTGTTGTGCTTGCGGAGCGCTCGCACGATCATTTCCTTTTCCTTTTTTTCCAGAGAAAGGGAATTGTCGTCCTCCTCGTGCACGATGTCCTCGATGGATTCCTCTTCGTAGTCCTCGTTGTTGAGGGCGTTGCTTTTCTGGGTTTCCAGCACCAGCGGGACAGAGTAGGAGGGGTTGCTTTCCATGGGCTCTTTTTGGGAAAAACCCGAATCCATATCTTCGAAAAGACCTTGGTGCTTTTGCATGATGGTGGAGTTGATCCCCCCGTTTTGGTAGGATTCGAGGACCAGCTTCTTCAGGTCGTTCATGTCCTTTTTCATGTCAAAAAGAACCTTGTATAGCAAGTCCCGCTCGGAAAAGTCAATGTGGTCGCCCGAGCTGCCCGACCCCAAGGCCATCGGAAGACGACTAGCGCTGCTCTCTGCTGGAAGATATTTTGAGAGCGTCTGGGCGTTGACATCCCGGTTTTCTTCCAAAAGGGAGATCTGCTCGGCGATGTTTTTCAACTGGCGGATGTTGCCGGGAAAGCCGTAGCGCATCAGGATGTTTTGGGCATCTGCATCCAAGCTGATGGGCTTGACATGGTATTTTTCCGAAAAGTCCCCCGTAAACTTCCTGAAGAGCAGCACTACATCCTCTCCGCGCTCCCGCAGGGGCGGCACGAAGATGGGCACGGTGTTTAGCCGGTAGTAGAGGTCTTCGCGGAACTTGCCTTTTTCGACGGCCTTGAGCAGGTTGACGTTGGTGGCGGTGATCACGCGGACATTGGTCTTTTGGACTTTGGAGGAGCCTACTTTGATAAACTCGCCGTTTTCCAATACGCGGAGCAAGCGGGCTTGGGTGCCGAGGGGCATTTCGCCGATCTCGTCCAAGAAGATAGACCCGCCGTCGGTGACTTCGAAGTAGCCTTTTCTTGCCTCATGCGCTCCGGTGAAGGATCCTTTTTCGTGGCCAAAAAGCTCCGAATCTATCGTCCCCTCAGGGATCGCGCCGCAGTTGATGGCGATGAACTTTCCGTGTTTTCTCAGGGAAAGCGAGTGGATGATCTTGGAAAAGCTTTCCTTACCGCTGCCACTTTCTCCGGTGATCAGCACGGTCATGTCCGTCGGCGCGGCCTGCATGGCGACCAAGATGGCTTGGTTGAGCAAGGGGCTGTTGCCGATGATGCCGTAGCGCTGCTTGACGCTTTGGATTTCCGCGGGAGTGATCATGCCATGACGGGATTTACTTCCAGCACCTCTCCGAAGAGCGTGGCCTGGGTGGCCTCGGTGATCCGCACTTTGACGTAGTCGCCCTTTTTTGCCCGGTCGGCCGGGATGATCACGACCTTGTTGGCGGAGTTTCTTCCCTTGAGCTGCTGCTCGGATTTCTTGGCGGTACCCTCGATGAGGATCAGTTGCTCCTGGCCAAGGTCAAGCTGGTTTCTTTCGTAGGACAAAGCGTTTTGCTTTTCGATGATCTCGGCAAGCCTTCTCTTTTTGGTCTCCAGCGGGATGTCGTCTTCAAATTTTTTCGCAGCCAAAGTACCCGGACGCTCGGAATAGAAGAACATGTAAGAGAAGTCGTACTTCACGATGTCCATGAGCGTGAGCGTGTCCTGATGCTCTGCGTCGGTCTCGGAGCAGAAGCCGGCGATCATGTCGGAAGAGATGCCGCATTCCTCGCCAAGGATCTCGCGGATGGCGCGTACCCGGTCAAGGTACCATTCCCGATCGTAGGTGCGGTTCATGAGCTCCAGCACGCGGCTGTTGCCACTTTGCACAGGGAGGTGGATGTATTTGCAGATGTTGTCGTATCTCTTCATGGTGTGAAGGACCTCATCTGTGATGTCTTTGGGATGGGAGGTGGAAAAGCGCACGCGGAGAAGCGGGCTGACTTGGGCGACCATTTCCAGTAGATGGGCAAAATTGACAACCTCGGCGATCTCGCCTTCCTTTTTGTTGAGTCGGGCTTTGTTGTTTTCCTCTGCAGACCACTTGTAGCTGTCCACGTTTTGGCCCAGCAAAGTGACCTCGCGGTAGCCTCTGCTGAAGAGGTCTTGGGCCTCAGCCACGATGGACTGGGGATCCCGGCTTCTTTCCCGGCCTCGGGTGAAAGGCACCACGCAGAAGGAGCACATGTTGTCACAGCCGCGCATGATGGAGATGAAGGCGGTGACGCCATTGGAATTGAGACGGACGGGCGCGATGTCGGCGTAGGTTTCCTCCCGGGAGAGGAAGGTGTTGACGCCTTTTTGGCCTTCTTCGGCTGCGGAGACGAGATTGGGAAGGTCTCGGTAGGCATCCGGGCCTACGACCACGTCCACGATTTTTTCCTCCTGCAGCAGGTTTTCCTTCAAGCGCTCCGCCATGCAGCCCAGCACGCCGATGGTAAGTTCGGGCTTTGATTTTTTCGCTTGGTTGAATTGGCTCAGCCGCTTGCGGACGGTTTGCTCGGCCTTTTCGCGGATGGAGCAGGTATTGAGAAAAATCACGTCGGCCTGCTCGAAGTCTGAGGTGGTGTCAAAACCGTTTTCCTTCATGATGGAGGCGACGATCTCCGAGTCGGAGAAGTTCATCTGGCAGCCGTAGCTCTCGATGTAGAGTTTTTTGGATTTGCCGGTGTTTTCGTCGAGGGTAGTCTTGAAATCACAGGCTTGTGCCTCTTCGGCAGAGATGATATCTATGTCTTTAATCAGATCCATGAACTGGAGTTTTTGCGAAAGTAGGGGGGGCGTCTGATGGAGTCGAAACTAATCAAACCCGCAAACCGCCCGTCAGGTTGCAAAATTAAGAAAATGCGGACAAAATGGCAGAGGTAGTCTGTTTTTGTTCTGCTGTCTTTCTCAACTTTTCGCAGTCTGATAAAGTCTGGCTTTGCTTAATAAGCAGCTATGATTTCATTAACTTGAGAAAAAAATGCCATGGCGGTCTCAGAAATAAAGGACGAATTGAAAGCTTTTATAGACAATGGAGAGCTGGAGCTCTTGGAGCTTTTGCTGCAAGTAGCAAAGGATTACACTTCGGAAGATCTGACTGGATCGGGTGCTCCCATGGATAAATCTGATTTGATCAAAAGGATCGCTGAAGCCCGAGCCCGAGTGGACGCTGGAGAGCATACATCAATGGATGAGTTGGAAGAGGAAATGAAAAACTGGTAGTGGTCGAGCGGAGGATTTTTTGGGATAACAAGGCAAAAACTCCCTAAAAAGCATTTTTTTCTTCCTTCGATTTAGGGCTTCTCTAGAAACTGCCACCAAGGTAAGAGACAGAATCGTAAGGGAGGTTAGGTCACTCGTTCCGTTTCCACAAAAAGGATCCCTCGAGCCGTGTTTGGAGAATTTTGAGGGAGAATTTCGATTCAAAATTGTGTGGAGCTACAAGATTATCTATGAAGTCAAGGAGGATAGGATCAACGTCTTGGATATCTTTCATACGAGCCGGAATCCGTCTGACATCCAGAACAAATAAAGAGGCTATCCTTCAAAAGGAATCTTCAGCTGCTCCCCAAAATGCACCTGCTCTTCTGTGATATTAAGGTTTGAAAGCCCCAGGCCCAGCAGCCGGACGGGTTTGGGTACTTCCTCTTGTCCCAATAGCTCCAGCGCGACTTCCCAGATTTGCTCCGGGTTGGGGTATTGGTCCAGCGTCTTGCTTCGGGTCTGGAGCGTAAAGTCCGAATGCTTGATTTTTAGCGTGACGGTTCGGCCCTTGATGTCGCTCTTCTCGATCCTCCGGATGACCTCGTCAAAGATGGGCCGGAGGTTTTCCTCCATTTCGCTGGGGGTGATCAGGTCTTTTTCGAAGGTGTTTTCCGCACTCAGCGACTTTCTCACCCGGTGGGGCTGCACGGCGGAGAGATGGATTCCGCGTACGATGTTGAAGTAGTGGAGGCCGGATTTGCCAAATTTTTTCGTCAGAAACTGAAGCGAAAATTGCTTCAGATCCAGTCCGTTGTGGATGCCCAGCTTCTGCATCTTTTCCGCGGTCACCTTGCCTATGCCGAAGAATTTCCCGATCGGCAATTTTTCCAAAAAGGCCTCGGCCTCTTCCGGTAGGATCACCGCTTGTCCGTTGGGCTTGTTGAGATCCGAGGCGGTTTTTGCCAAAAACTTGTTGTAGGACACGCCCGCCGAAGCGTTCAGGCCGGTCTTCTCCCTGATTTTGGTCCGGATTTGTTTGGCGATGAGGATGGCGGACTTGAGTCCGGGTTTGTTTTCGGTCACGTCCAGGAAGGCTTCGTCCAGGGAAAGCGGCTCGACCAGGTCCGTGTATTCGTAGAAAATCTCCCGAATCTGAAGTGAGATCTCCCGATAGCGCTCAAATCTGGGCCGGGCGAAAATCAGGTGTGGACACTTCTTGGCTGCCAGGACGGATGACATCGCGGAGAATATACCAAACTTCCGCGCTTCGTAGCTGGCGGCGGCGATCACGCCCCGAGCTTCATTTCCTCCGACCACCAGCGGTTTTCCCCGCCATTCCGGATGGTCCAGCTGCTCCACGGAGGCATAGAAGGCATCCATGTCCACATGGATGATTTTTCGCACGGGCGGGGAGAGTTCAGCTTGGTTTTCCACTTAGCAGTTCGAGGATGGCTTGGGCTTTGAGCGCGCACTCCTCGTATTCCTGCTCAGGTGAGGCATCGATGGTGATGGCGCTTCCCACCCCAAAATAGAGCTTTTTCACCTCCAAATCAGCAACTATCGAGCGGATGACTACGGAAAAGTCGAAGTCACCCTCTCCGTCCACCCACCCAAAGGCACCAGAAAACCAACCCCTGTTGAAGGTCTCTTCCCGGTCTATGATCTGCATCGTGCTGATCTTGGGTGCGCCGGTCATGCTTCCCATGGGAAATGTGGCGTGGATGATATCTTGAAACGTGACATCGGATTTTAGCTCAGAAGAGACCGTGCTGATCATCTGAAAAACCCGAGGCAGGGGATAGATACCAAAAAGCTCCTCTACTCGTACCGAACCGGTTTGGGACACCCTTGCGAGGTCGTTGCGGGTAAGGTCGGTGATCATCAGGTTTTCGGCCCGTTCTTTTTCGCTGGCGAGAAGTTTTTCGCGGTTGGCTGTGTCTTCGTTGGCGTTTTGACCCCGCTTGATCGTGCCTTTGATAGGCTGCGCCACGAGCTTTTGCCCCGATTTCTTCAGAAATCGTTCGGGAGAAGCCGAGACCAGCCATTGGCTTTTGGCTTTGAAAAGTCCCGAGAAGGGCATTTGGGACAGCTCATTCAGTCGTAGGTAGGCCGCTATCGGTTCCCAAGACTCAAATCCGCCTGAGTAGGCCTGGCAAAAATTGGCCTCATAGGTATTGCCCTCTCGGATTTCGTCTTGGATGGTTTTGATTTTTGAGAGATAGACTTCTCTGGGAAACTGGGGCGAAACGGCGCAGCTCAGATTGCCGTCGACAGGTCTAGGAAAAGAGCCCAAGGCATCTATCCAGGAATCTGAGAGCCGTTTTTTGGAATAAAACCCTTCTTCGGTCAGCTGAAGCGAAAGTTCCGGCTCGAAAAAGCAAAGCTCCGGAAGCGGAAAAAACTCCGGGTTTTTGCTTTCCAGCTTTTCTATGCTGTTTTTGAAGTCGTAGCCAAGGATGCCGACTTTTTCTTTTCCGGGCATTGCTTCGAAGAAGGCTTCCTCATCCAGCAGCTTGTTTCCCGCAAAAAACAGGTTTTCGAAGGGGCCTTGGGGGTAGGCGTGGCCATTTCCGTCAAAGTACGCCATGTAGTCAAAGCTGTCGGCAGCCCAGTGGAGCAAAACCGGCAACAGGCGGATTTTCGGGAAAGGATAAAAATGCGGGTAAGGCTTCATTGGGGGACAAAAAAAAGAGGAATTCCGCAGAATCCCTCTTTTGAGCATTGGGTAGTTGGTTTTTCTTAGTTGGCGTTCACATCCAACACCAGGGAAACGGTGTTGTAGATGAACTGGTCTTTTGCCTTGTCTACCGCGGCGGCTTCGTCGCCGTAGGCTAGACCCCAAGCAGTTCTGTCGATGTTGAAACCTGCCTTGGCAGACACCGCGCCGTCGGTCACGCTGATCGCAGCCGGGAACTTGATGTTTTTGGTAGTCCCTCTCATGGTCAGGTTACCGCTTACCCAGTGGGTAGGATTGGCCGGAGTCAATTCCGAGTCGTGCTTAGGAGTGTGCTCGGAAGAAAATTCCTCTTTGTCTGCTATGGCGTCGCCAGACTGGAATGGCTCCACTGCGGTGATTTCGAAGGTCGCAGTAGGATGGTTGGCTGCGTCAAAGAAATCCGGAGACTGGAGGTGTCCGTACAGCTTGCCGTAGTTTTCGTCTTCGGCAGGGATGTCTTCGATCTGCAGGCCGGTGATGTCAAAGGTGAACGCGCCGCCTGTGATCTGCTGGTCCGCCACGGTCAGGGAACCCTGGGTAGCAGGGATGGTACCGTTGTGCTCGCCGCCTGGCTTGTAGCCTCTCCATCCGATGTTGGAAGCGGAGGTGTTCAAAGTGAGAGTTTTGCCTTCTGGAGCTGCTACTTCCTGGGCCTCGGAAGTTTCGACGGTGTTGCTGGGAGCGCCACATGCAGAGACCAAAAGAGCTGCTGCAAAGAATAGACCGAGTTGATTGGTTGATTTCATAATGGATGTAATGATTTTAAATGTCTATACACGTAAACTGAATCCAAGGCAAAAAGTTCAAGTCAGGATTAAAATTTCTATTTTTCAACAAGATTTTTTTTCAACCAAAAGCAAAGAATCGTATGGCATTGATCCTGAGGGTGAAAGGCAAAACTCCCGAGTTTGGCGAAAACAGTTGGCTGGCGCCCAATGCCACGGTGGTGGGGGATGTGGTCATGGGGAAAAACTGTACGGTGTGGTTCAATGCCGTCGTGAGGGGAGACGTCCATGAGATCCGAATCGGTGACGACACGAATATCCAAGACGGCGCAGTGATCCACTGTACCTACCAAAAGGCGCCTACCCATATCGGCAGCCAAGTCTCCATCGCCCACAACGCCATCGTCCACGGCTGCACCATCCATGACCGGGTGCTGATCGGAATGGGGGCCATCGTGATGGACGGAGCGGTGGTGCATTCCGACTCGGTGATCGCAGCGGGGGCGGTAGTCCTAGCTGGGACCGTGGTCGAGTCCAACACCATCTACGGCGGGATGCCTGCCAAGAAACTCAAGGATATCGGCCCGGAGATGCGGGAGGTTATTTTGAGGACTGCCAGAAACTACCCCATGTACGCGGAGTGGTTTACAGACTCTGAGGAGTAAGTCCTTGTCCACTAGTCCACTTTGGGGAAAGCTTTTACAATAAAAGAACACATTCCTTTTCTATTTTTTTGTTCTTTCCTACTTTTAGAATGCTGATTTTTTTTTTTTTTTTCATGAAACTACTTTTTCAATCTCTCAGCAACTGGGGAAATATCCTCTTGCTGTTCAGTCTCTTTTTGTTGTTCAATGCCCTCCTGGGTTCGTTTCTGTCCAAAGAGCATGCTTTAGACCTCATGTTTGCGTACTCCGCAGAGGATGCCTATGCCGCTCCGGGGCAGTTGAGCGCCGAGCAGCTTAGCGCCTACGAGTTTGGGATATAGGCGCTGGATATGCCTTACATGGGAGTTTATTGCCTACTTTTTTCCGGTCTTTTGCTGCGGGTCTGGAAGCACAAAAACCTGGTGCTGCTGCCTATTGCCATCGCTTTGATGGATTTGGTGGAAAATCTTTCCGTGCTGAAACTATTGGCGCTATATCCCACTCGTGACCCGGGACTGGCGATGGTCGCCTCGGTCTTTACCACGTCCAAATGGGTGCTGGTTGGGATCATGATCCCAGTGCTCATCGTTGGCCTGGTGTATCTGGCCATTCCCAAAAGGCGGGTGGCCTCCAAATCAGCCCAAGTCCGGGCTTGACGATTTCCTTATAGCCCCATCGGGATTTCTGGTTGCTTTTGCTAAAAAGTCTGGACGGCAGCGAGAGCGCGTTTGGACGGTAGTCCTATGTCTGTTTTCATCTTTTTTTTCAGCAAAAAGTCCACCCAGAGAGTAACCTCGCAGCCCCAGACTGGGTAAAAGGCTGAGAGAGGATGATGTTTTTTTGGAGCAAAGCAAGCGGAGAGGCATCCGGCGAATGCGTACCTTTGTTGGCAGGAAATAACCGTACTTGGACAGTGGGCAAAAAGAAAGTAAATCTGGCGATCTTGGATATGTATGACGGCGAGCCCAATCAGGGCATGCGCTGCATCCACGACATTTTGGCGAGGTTTTCCGAAGTGATCAGCTATCGGGAATTTGACGTCCGAGGAAAGGCAGAACTTCCGGATGTCAGAAACTTTGACGTTTTCATCTCCACCGGAGGCCCCGGGGATCCGCTGGAGGGAGATGGACATTGGGATCTGCTTTACAACGAGTTTCTGGACCAAATCTGGATTTGGAACCAAAACCACTCCCAAAAGAAACAGTTGCTGTTGATCTGCCACTCTTTCCAGATGGCGTGCAAGCACTTTGGGCTAGGCCAGATCACCAAAAGGAAATCGACTTCTTTTGGCGTCACCACCATCCACAAGACGGCAGAGGGAATGTCCGACCCGCTCTTTGCCGATCTGGACAATCCGTTTTGGGCGGTGGACTCCCGCGAGTACCAGGTGGTGCGGCCCGACAACAGGAAGTTTAAAGCCCTGGGGGCGAAATTGATCGCTATGGAAAAAATCCGAAACCATGTGGAATACGAGCGGGCGATCATGGGGATCCGTTTTTCGGATGAGATCGTAGGCACCCAGTTTCATCCGGAGGCCGACCCGGTGAGCTTCTTGGAGCACCTCAAAAAGCCCATGGTACGTGAGAAAATCATAGAGCTCAAGGGGAAGGCGCGGTTTCGGACCATGCTGGAAAACCTGGTGGATGAAAACAAGATCTACAAGACCAACGAGACCCTCATCCCGAATTTTCTTGAACAGGCCATCCGAAAGCTGAAAGTGGCCAATGCGCCCACTCTGACGTGACGAAATTGGCCAATTGCCAGGGAGAACCTCCAGCTCGGAAACGCAAAAAGCCGGATATCCGGCTTTTTGCTTTATGTTTTTCTGGTAGTAAGCCCGCTATAGTTTTGGCTATGCTGGATGATCTAGTGGGGAAGCTAGGCGGAAAATAGCCTGCCAGCCCAAGCTAGGCCGTCGGTTTTTTATTCTTTCATCCAGCTCCCCGGATCTTTTCTCCACTCAGCGAGTGAGTCCAGTGTCTCTGGGGAAATGTATTTTTTGGCTACTGCTCGCGGCAGCAGTGCATCGTAGTGGCTGAGGCAGACGAGCTTGATCCCGGCGTTGCTGAAGTTTTCGGCGGCGATGTTGAAGCCATAGCTGAAGATGGCCACCATTCCCAACACCTCAAATCCGGCCTTTTTCAGGTCTTCGGCGGCCTTCAGGGAGCTGCCGCCAGTGGACACCAGATCCTCTACGACCACGACTTTTTGTCCTGGGACGACCTGGCCCTCGATCATGTTTTCCATGCCGTGTCCCTTTGGCTTAGACCTGACGTAGATGAAGGGCAGTCCGAGCTCATTGGCGATGAGGGCGCCCTGGGGGATGCCCGCTGTGGCCACGCCGGCGATGGCTTCCACATTTTGGAAATAGTGCTGTATGCTCTCGACCAAGCAGTCCCGGATGAGGTTTCTCACCGGAGGAAAGGACAGAGAAAGCCTGTTGTCACAGTAGATCGGGGATTTCCAGCCCGAAGCCCAAGTGAAGGGTTTGGTGGGCTGGAGGCGTATGGCCTGGATTTCCAGGAGTTTGTCGGCGACTTCGGCCGCAATGCTTGGGTCTAAGATTTCCATGGTTTCAAAATTAGTAGAATCATTTGCCCGAAGATTGTACTGGCTGATTTTTTTATGCATTTTTGGCCAGAACACCATTATTGTTGGATTTCTATCATGAAGATCTTTGTCAATGACAAGCCGGTGGAGGTACTGGGCTATGAAGAGCTCGATCCGGCCAAATCTTTTGACCATACTTTTTCCAATCTCGAGGAGTTGCCCACGGATATCCACTGGGAGGAGGATCTGCTTTTCCACGAGCCCACCCATGACATGATCATCCGCTTGCTGTATCTGCTCAGAAGCCGGAAGATGAAGGAGCTGGACTCAATCACCTTGGTGACCAAAGACAAAAAGGCGCTGAAGGATTTTATCAAAAGCCGGTTTATGATCATCAAGGCTGCGGGCGGCGTGGTGTCCAAAAAGGAAAAAGTGCTGATGATCTTCCGACTTGGAAAATGGGATTTTCCCAAAGGGAAATTTGACAAAGGGGAGACCCCTGAGGAGTGTGCCAAACGAGAAGTCGAGGAGGAGACCAATGTCAAGGTGAAGATGGGGCCCCACATCTGCAATACCTGGCATACCTACACCCAAAACCGCAAGAGCATCCTGAAAAAGACCTACTGGTATGCCATGGACTCGGTCAACGACTCCGCGATGAAGCCCCAGTCGGAAGAAGGCATAGAGGAGATCATCTGGCTATCGGAGGCTGACGCCAAGACGGCGCTGATCAACTCCTATCCCTCGATGAGGTACATGTTTAAGCAATACCTCAAAAACCACGTAAAGTCTTAAATCGGATAGGGCAGAAATTCGCTCACGTTGCCGCCGTAGCGGTGTACTTCGCGAATCACCGTGGAGCTGATGGCCGCAAACTGCGGGGAGGTGATCAAAAAGACCGTTTCCAGCTCCTGGTTGAGGTAGCGGTTCATCTGGCTGATCGTGTTTTCGTATTCGAAATCGGTCGTGTTTCGTAGCCCCCTGATCAAAAATTGGGCATTGTAGCTCTTGGCCAGCGTGGAGGTCAGCTCATTGTACACCACGACTTTTACCCGGCTTTCCCCCTCATACACGCCCTCTATCTTGGACACCATGAGGTCAATGTCAAAATAGCGGTTTTTCTTGCTGGAGTTGTATCCTATACCGATGATCACTTCGTCGAAAAGATTCAGGCTCCGAAGCACGATGTCATGGTGCCCCATGGTATAAGGGTCGAAGGATCCGGGAAATATGGCGGTCTTTTTTGTCATGCTATTCGTATTGCCAATAGGATTCCAGTACGTTTTCGGACTTGAGGTGCTTGAATCCGTGGGAATAATTTTGGTTGGAATGCGGATTGACCAGCCTGAAGTTTTGGAAATATTCCTTGCCCCAAGCCTCGCTGATGCCGCTTTTTTCCGTGGCCCCGAAAAGACTGACCCGCACGTGGTTTCGCTCGTAGCCCAGCTGCTCGATCGCGATGAGCACATACTTGAGAATATCCTCTGGGCCTGCTATCTCGAAGAAATTGAAAATGCCGAGATCCTGGTCGGTAAAGGCTGCCAGGTAGATGTGGCTCCCAAAGTAGTTGACCAGTATTTCCTGCCCGATGAGGTTGAAGCGCTCTTTGAACAGATAGGAAAGAAAGGAGCAGCAGCCGTGGTAAAGGGTGACTTCCGAAAATCGGGCGTCAAGGTCTTTTCTCAGCTTGGCCGAGATGAAGCCGACCACCTGCAGGTTGTTGCTGTCTAGGGGAGTGGAGAAAAAGTGGGCCTCGGTGGGCAGCTCTTTGGCAAATTGCAGGTATTCCCGCTCTTGGCCAGGCTGAAAAAGTACACCGGGGACAAGGCTGAATCCCGCCTGGTGGAAGTAGAACTTTGCCGGCACGTCATTTCTCAGCAGGGGATCGGAGCCGAAAAGCCCCTCCAGCTGGGACAGGTCAAAGTTCTGATAATGGTGGACGCCGATATTTGCCTGGTTTTTGTCTTTGGCAAAGATGAACAGCGAATGGGGGTAAAGAAAAAGTGATAAGCCCGCTGTGTCTTCCACATCAAACTTATCACTTTTATAAACCTTAAGATTGTTTTCCAAAATCCAAAGGGATTATTTCCAGTTACCTTCCGTGGAAGCGTCGGTTCTGGATCCAACTCTCAAGGCCTTCTCGTTGTTGTTTAGTCTTCTTGCTGGGTTGACCGGAGCTGGGTCACGGATCTCAAACACGTTTACAGTGTAAGCACCTTCATTTTTCTCAATCTTGCTCGCGAAGAATTCAAATTGCTTTCCGCCGGTGCCAGGCACTACAGGAAGCAGTTCCAGGTTGAAATCAGGGTACTTTCTTTCATTAAAAAGGGAATCCATCACGCCTACAGAACCCAAAGTGTCGAATTGCACGGTGATCTCTTCAGCACCATAGTCCAGCAATTTGGTGGTCTCAGTTCTCTGGACGATCCAGATCGTACCGCCTTGGATGAAGGTCTTCAATGAATCCCAAGTGCCTGCATAACTCCCATTAGACGCTTGATAAGCCAGTTGGGCATCACGAAGCATTTCAAGCTTTTCGATGGTAGCGGCTTCGAGCAGGGCGATTCTTTTTTCCTCTTCCACTACGTCGTCCACGCCTTTCCAAAGGAGGTAGCCGAGAAACGCAGCAATTGCAAAGAATACTAATGAGAGAACTTTTGTAAGATTCATTTTGATAGAGATTTAGAAATCTGGTTAAGGTTGAAGGTTTTTTAAACGTGCTATTTTATAGAATTATTTCCAAAATTAAAATATCCCCTCCACAATCCCAGCTCAGAAAGGGATTTAATTCCCCAAAAGATCTGATGGAGCGAATCGTTAGGAATGGCGCTTATTTCATCGATGGATTTCCAGGATATTTCCTGTAGAATCTGGTTTTCTCCCGAAAGCTCGGGGTCATTTCCCAATTTTGCACTGCCGCTTATCCTTTTTACCTCAAAAAAATGCTCCATGGCATGAAGGGGCGCGTCAAAGTACTCGTGGACGAAGAGATAGGCGCCGATCTCCACTTCCAGATTGGTCTCCTCCTGGAATTCCCGGCGGAGGTTTTCCGTCGCGCTGCTGCCAAAGTGCATGCCCCCGCCCGGCACTGACCAGAGGATGCGTCCGTTTCCCATGCGGTGCTTGACCATGAGCAGTCGCTCGTCTTCGATGAGGATTCCGTTGACCCGGGTGCGGAGCTGATTGCCGAATTTTGCTTCGATTTCCTTGCTGATATTGTCTTCTGACATCTACATTCGTCTCTATGGGAAAAGATATCCAGGCAGAAAAACGGCCCTCTAGACTGCTAAGTAAGTATTTTCCGTTTGCTCCGACTTCTGGACAGGCTGTTTTTTTTGGGAGGATGGATGATTTTTTGCTGAAAAACCCGGACACCAAACCCGTCTTTATCCTCAAAGGGTACGCGGGTACGGGCAAAACGTCGCTGGTCTCCGCCTTGGTCAAAGTACTTCCCCAGCTGGAGATGCGATCGCTGCTTTTGGCGCCCACTGGCCGGGCGGCCAAGGTCATGAGCAACTATTCGGGACGTGGGGCCTACACCATCCACAAAATCATCTACAAGCCCAAGGGGGATCCGGGTACGCTCGGGGGTACTTTTACCCTGCAGAAGAACTATTACAAAGACACCGTCTTCATCGTGGACGAGTCCTCAATGCTGGCCGATGATGGGGGCATGTCTGGCAATCTGCTCTGGGATCTGATCCAATACGTCTTTTCGGGCAAGGACAATCGTCTCCTGCTCATCGGAGACACTGCCCAGCTTCCGCCCGTCGGCAGCGAGTACAGTCCTGCCCTGGATGGAGGCTACCTGCTGAGGCACTACCGGCTGGAGGCTGACCAGATCGAGCTATCGGAGGTCATGCGCCAGCGACTGGAGTCGGGGATACTTTTCAACGCCACGGAGCTGCGTGACCAGCTCTCCCTGCCCGAACCGAAGGTCAGGATACAGACCAATGCCTTCAAGGACGTGTTTAAGATGACTTCGGAGAGGCTGGAGGACGGCCTTCGGTACGTCTATGATAAGTACGGCACCGAAAACTCCATCATTGTGACCCGCTCCAACAAATCGGCCGTGCAGTACAACCTATATATTAGGAGAGTCATCCATTTCTACGAAGACGAGATGAGCACGGGCGACCTGCTCATGATCGTGAAAAACAACTACACCTACATGGCGGACTCGGAGAAGGTCAATTTCCTGGCCAACGGCGACATGGTGGAGGTGATGAAGATCCGCAGTTTCGAGGAGATGTACGGATTGAGGTTTGCCACATTGGAGCTGCGGCTGCTGGACTATCCCGAGGAGCCGTATTTTGAGGCAAAAGTCCTTTTGGACACGCTGTATTCCCCTAGCCCCTCCCTGTCGAGGGAGCAATACAGAAGCCTCTACGACCAGGTGTCTGAGGACTATGCTGACGTGGCCAACAAAACCGAGCGCCAGGAGCTGATCCGAAAAGACCCGTATCTCAACGCCCTACAGGTGAAGTTTGCCTATGCGCTGACTTGCCACAAGGCCCAAGGAGGGCAGTGGCGGGCGGTGTTTGTGGACCAGGGTTTTCTCAATGAAGACCAGGTGGATAGGGACTTCATCCGCTGGCTTTACACTGCCGTCACCCGGGCCACGGACGAGCTGTTTTTGGTGAATTTCTCCCCTACGTTTTTTGTGAAAGCGCCTGAAAACAAGCCCGAGTAAGGGACTGGCTGACTGTCTTGTTCGGTTTTTTTAACAATGCAGGGCAGCCGTCTGGCATGTTTTTTTCATTCTGTCCGGCGCAAACATTGGGAAAGTGTTTTCTTGATGCTTCGCGAAAAAATCGAAATATTTGAAATTCAATTCTGATACGACCATGAAAAAACTAGGAATTCTATTCAGCCTGTTTGCTTTTGCATTGGTATTCCAGGCAGCTGCCCAAGAGCAGGCATCGGGAGCCGTCATCTCATTCAAGGAGAAATCCGTGGACTTTGGGGACATCGTGCAGGGAGCAAAGGTGGAGCATACCTTTGTGCTCACCAACTCAGGGACAGCGCCCTTGGTGATTTCCAACGTCGCCGCCACCTGTGGATGCACCGTGCCTAGCTGGCCAAAGGAGCCCGTAGCACCAGGCAAATCTGCGGAGATCAAGGTTTCCTTCAACTCTACCGGCAAGATGGGCAAGCAAAACTCCGTGGTGCGGATCTACTCCAACGCCTCTGAGCCTATCGAAAAAGTATCCCTGATCTCAAACGTGCTTCCCAAAACAAACTGATAGCTGAAGCACTGAAAAACCCAAGCCTGTCCTAATTTTGACAGGCTTTTTTTTGCCCGAGATCCCACGACCACATGGAAATATTTCTGCAGACCGACACCTGGATTGCCCTGCTTACCCTTCCGTTTTTGGAGATCTTACTCGGGGTGGAAAACACCATCTTCATCTCCATTGTCTCCAGCAAACCGGTGGAGCTGCGGCCAAGGATTAAAGAAGAAGAATGAAATTGAACCCCGGAAGAGATTCCGGGGTTTCCTGTTTTAGTTTTTAAGCAACAATGGCAAGACCTAAAGAGCGACGGGTTACGATCCGACAAGTATTTACCACCATCATTTGGCCAAGGAGAAAACATCTGTTTTTGGGACTTTTCCTGATCGTCATCAGCAGATTGGCCAGCCTGGTTCTGCCGGGAGCGAGCAAGTATCTGGTGGATGATGTGATACCGAGCAATGACCTGAATATGCTCAAATGGCTCATTTTGGCTGTGGTCGCCGCCATCGTAGTGCAGTCCCTGACCTCCTACGCACTCACCCAAATCCTCAGCGTGGAAGCCCAACACCTGATCGCCAAGCTGCGCTCCCAGGTGCAAAAACACATCATCAAGCTGCCTATCCGCTACTTTGACAATGCCAAGACCGGAGAGCTGGTCTCCCGCATCATGACCGACGTGGAGGGGGTGCGCAACCTGGTGGGAACCGGTTTTGCCCAGATGGTCGGCGGGATACTCACGGCGGTGATTTCCCTGGTTCTTCTGATCTCGATCAGCCCCATGATGACGCTCTATGTATTGCTTCCGGTGGTAATATTTGGATTGGTTTCGCTGAAAGCCTTTGGCAGGATCCGTCCGATATTTCGTGAGCGGGGCAAGATCAATGCCCAAGTGACGGGAAGACTGACGGAGACCCTGGGCGGTATCAGGGTGATCAAAGGCTTCAACGCCGAAAACCAGGAGATCAAGACCTTCGAAAAAGGCGTGGACGAGCTGTTTCAAAATGTAAAAGCCAGTCTCACGGCGACCAGTTTTGTGACTTCTGCGGGTGCGCTGCTCTTGGGACTGGCCTCAGCGGGGATCATGGGAATAGGTGGCTACATGATCATGGAAGGGCAGATGACCTTCGGGGACTTTCTGGCTTTCACACTCTACTTGGGCTTCATGATCGCACCCATCGTGCAGATGTCCAATATCGGTAGCCAGCTGACAGAGGCCTTCGCCGGCCTGGATCGCACCGAGGAGATCATGAATACCCCGCTGGAAGCTGACGACCGCACCCGTACCGTGGCGCTGGGAAGCATAGCTGGTAACGTCGAGTTTCGCGGCGTGTCCTTTGCCTATGAGGCAGGCAAGGATGTGGTCAAGGAGGTGAGTTTCATAGCTCCTGCTGGTTCGGTCACAGCACTGGTGGGGACCTCCGGCTCTGGCAAAACCACCATCGCGGGTCTGGCCGCCACTTTCCTCAATCCCGACTCCGGGCAGATTCTGTTGGATGGAAGCGATCTTCAGACGGTGACTTTGGAGTCATTCCGCTCCCAGCTGGGGGTGGTGCTTCAGGACGACTTTTTGTTTGAGGGCACGATCCGGGAGAATATCCTTTTCCCTAGGCCGGAGGCCAGCGAAGAGCAGCTGCAGAGCGCGGCTCGTGCGGCACACGTGCACGAATTTACAGACCGGTTTGAAAAGGGCTTGGACACGCTGATCGGGGAAAGGGGAGTGAAGCTCTCTGGAGGACAGCGGCAGCGCATTGCCATTGCCAGGGCGATTTTGGCGGATCCCCGGATCCTGATCTTGGACGAGGCGACTTCCAACTTGGATACGGAGTCCGAGGCCTTGATCCAGGCGAGTCTCAAAGATCTGATGAAGGGTAGGACGACCTTTGTCATCGCCCACCGACTCAGTACGATACGGCAGGCAGACCAGATTCTGGTGATCGAGCAGGGCAGGATCGTGGAGCGTGGACAGCACGAAGACCTGATTGCATTGCAGGGGAGGTACTATCAGCTCTATACCTACCAGGCTAGAATCTAGACAGGTTTTGCGATCACCGACCGCAGAAAGAAAAATTTCGGCAAAATGTCACTTTTTAATTTGCTGATTCTTATTTTTTCAAAGGATTGGTCGAACCGCATCCAGCAAAGTCATGAAGCTAATCATAGCCGGAGCTACAAAACTTGGAGAATACCTAGCGAGCAACTTCTCGCAGTTTGGCTTGCGCTACGAGCTGCTTGGTTTTGTGGATGACCGGCCCAAGCTTCGCGGGAAAAAGTTTGCAGGCCTGCCGGTGCTCGGGAATTGCGACAGCGTGATGGAGATCGACAAGGCAGCCCTCATCCTGGCAGTGGATAGCCCGAGCGAAAAGATGGACATCGTCCGAAGGCTTCTCTACCATCCCTCGCTAAACTACCCCAACCTCTTTTCAAAAAATGCCTGGGTGTCCCGGGACTGTATTTTCGGCAAGGGCAATCTGATCCTCGAGGGAAGCCTGATCAATTTTGGTACCCAGATCGGCAACTTCAATACCATCGACCAAAACTGCTCCATCGGCCACGAGGCAGTCATCAGCAACTACAGCTACTTAGGCCAGGCTGTCAATGTGGGGGGCTACAGTTTTTTGGAAGACTCGGAGAGGATAGGAAGCGACGTGGTCATCTCCCAGGGGGTCAGGATCGGGCGCGATACCGAGATCGGGGCTGGGGCTCAGATCGAGGGCGACGTGCCCACCGAATCGCGGATCAAAACCAAGCCCAAGGCTACTTGACCGGAAAGGACACGTAGAATTCCGAGCCGATCCCCAGGCTGCTGGTAAACCAGATTTCGCCCTGAAGTTTTTTGGTGAGCTCCTTCACGATGTTGAGCCCCAGGCCGGTTCCCTTGATGTTTCCCACATTCTTTGCCCGGTAAAAAGATCCGAAGACTTGCTCATGCTCTTCCTTGGGGATGCCCAAACCGTAGTCTTTGACGGTCACCTCGAAATAGGAGCCTCGGAGATGCAGGTAGACCTCGGGGTCCAAAGCGCCCTCGGAGTACTTCAAGGCGTTGAGGATCAGGTTTCTGAAGATGTGTGTGAGGAGACTGGGGTCCGTCATCACGGTGGTGTCCCCGTCCGCCATCGTGAATTTCACGGTTCTTCTTTCGAAGCTTTCCCGATTGATCGTGTCGACGAGGTCTTCGACAAATTTTCCGATCCGAATTCTTTTCAGGGAGACCTTCATCTCCGTCTGGATGCTTTTTTCCAAAAGCAAAACATCGCTGGTGATGTCCGTCAGCCGGTTGGTCTGGGCTACGATCTTCTCTACGTGGTTGATGATTTTGGCTTTGATCTCCGGGCCGAAATCCTTCTGCAGCAGCATCTCTATCAGCAGCGCGCTGCTCAGGATGGTGGCCAGTGGGGTGCGAAACTCATGGGAAGCCATCGACACAAAGCGGGATTTGAGCTGGTTGAGCTCCTTTTCCTTGAAGGCCGTGTCTTTGAACTTTTTGAGGGAGTTTTCCCGCTCG
The DNA here is from genome assembly GCF_017254915.1 of Algoriphagus oliviformis. Taxonomy (GTDB): domain Bacteria; phylum Bacteroidota; class Bacteroidia; order Cytophagales; family Cyclobacteriaceae; genus Algoriphagus; species Algoriphagus oliviformis. Next base: position 211,006 of record NZ_JAFKCT010000010.1, read on the forward strand.
GTTACATTCCGGCCGATGGCGATGATTGCCTGTACGCTGCCGGTAGGTGTGTATTGTGGCTTAAACTCAAACTCGATCAGCAGCCGCTTTTTCGTCTTGGGCGTGGTCACGGGGATCACCATCTTCTGGTTGGGCTTCATCAGCGGCAGCGAGGGGAAGTTGTCCAGCACTTGGTTGATCTTTTTTCCCATAGACTTGGCCACGGGGATTTCCAGGATTTTTTCCATGGATTGGGAGACAAACTCCACCTCCATACCGGCGTTGGTGAGCAGAAGTATATCCTCAGACTGATCGATGATCATCTGGAGGACTTCATCTTCCGAGAATCCGGAAGGAAATCGCGGGGAAGGAGATTCGTGGTCTGAAAAGTTCAATATACTCGGTAGCAACGTAGAATATAGCCAATAAATCCTGATAATCCGAGCCCGGCTCGGCCCCCTTGCCTAGTCTTCAAAAAAGGAGCCTTGGCCCTTTGCGGCAGGCTTCTCCGGCGTGGGGAAAGTGTCAGTCTGGAGTCATCGCAAAATTAGGTTCTCCGAAGGGTTTGGTCAAGCTTACGGGTATTCCGTACGTTTACAATTTGACGCATATCCAACAAATTGCGTTTGACCTGTCATTGACACACAGGAAATTAAGTCGATGTTTCCTAAATTGAAAACATGAAAAAAATCCTGATCGTCGAAGACGAGGCCGAGTTGGCCAACAACATCAGCGAAATCCTGTCCAATCTCGAATACCACGTCGCCGGCATTGTGGACAATGCAGCCAGCGCACTGAGGTTTTTGGAGGACAATGAGGTGGATCTGGTGCTGATGGACATCTTGATCCACGGCGATCTGGACGGCATCGATTTGGCCTACAAGATTCGGGAAAAATACAGCCTTCCGATCGTGTTTAGCACCGCTTACTCGGGGACGGAATATCTGGAGCGGATCTCCTCGGACATCCACGAAGGCTATCTGCTGAAGCCTTTTACCTTGGACAGCCTGAAAACCGCGGTGTTTTTTGGGCTAAAGCGGCACGGGGAGAAATCCAGCCGGGAGGCCAAGCCAAAAGGGTCGCTCAAGATCATGGACAAAGGCTACCTCGTACCGGTGCCGCACACGGAGATCGTGTACCTGCAGGCCGACGGACTCTACACCCGGGTGTTTACCAAGGCCAAATCCTACCTGGTCAGGGACATTCTCAAGGGGTTTGAGGAAAAACTTCCGGCGGAGCAGTTTCTGCGGGTGCACAAGTCCTACTTGGTCAATGTCAGCTTCATTGTCTCTTTCAATGCAAAAAAAATCAACCTGGGAGATACCAGTATTCCGATTCGGAGGGGACTATACCGAGAACTGATGGACAAAATGAACGTATAGATTTCGCCGGCCCGACGGTCGGATCCACCCAAAAAGAGTTCACAACATTCGAATCGTATTTTTAAAGAGTAGGCATGAAAAGATTTAAAGTTTTGATGATCGAGGACAACCCCGGCGATGTGCTGCTGACATCGGAGGCGCTGGAGGAAAGCAAGTATGTCATCGACATCGAAGTCGTCCACAACGGGAAGGAAGGCGTGGATTTTCTGTTTCAAAGGGAAAAATACGAGAAGAGCGCCCGTCCGGACCTGGTGCTCCTCGACATCAACCTGCCGCTGAAGACCGGGCACGAAGTGCTGCAGGAAATCAAGGCCAATGCCGACACCCGCGACATTCCGGTGATCATGCTGACGACCTCCTCCACCCAAGACGATATCCTGACCAGCTATCAGGAGCAGGCGAGCTGCTACATCGTCAAGCCTTCCGAGGCCGACCAATACTATGATTTCATCAAGGTCTTTGACCGATTTTGCAGTACCTTGGAGTGAGTTTCAGCTTTCTCCAACCCCGATTATCCGAAAATGCCCGCTTTTTCAAGAAGAGACTTTCTCAAAACCAGCTCCGTATCCCTTCTCAGCCTGGCTATTCCCGAGTCCACACTCCGTTTTTTCCAAAGTAGGGAACTGGCCAAAATCGGTCTGATCACTGACTTGCACGTCGATATCATCCATGACGGAGCCGATCGGCTCGAGGCTTTTCTGGAAAAAATGGCGGATGAAAATCCCCAAGCACTCATCCAAATGGGAGACTTTGCCATCCCCAAAAAAGAAAACCTTTCCCTGATCCAACGCTTCAATCAGGCTCATCCCCACGCCTTCCATATCCTTGGCAACCATGACATGGATGGAGGCTATTCCCGGGAAGAGGTCGTCAAGGCCTTTGGGATGCAGTCCAGGTACTATGCCGCTGATCTTGGAGCCATCCAACTTCTGGTGCTGGATGGCAATGATACGGGGTCGCCCACGAGCAAGGGCGGCTATCCTTCGTATATCGGGCCGGAGCAGCAGACCTGGCTCATCGAGCAGCTGGAGCAAGCGGGCAAGCCGGTGCTGATCGCGTCCCACCAGCCTATCGCCGGCATCTATACGATCGACAATCCCACAGAGATACAGGAGATCCTGAGCCGCTTTTCCTCCAAAATCCTCCTCGCAATCAACGGCCACGCCCACGTGGATCAGCACATCCGGGTAGGGGGAGTCAACTACCTGCACCTCAACTCCGCGTCTTACTACTGGGTGGGGGAGAAGCTGGCGCATCAGAGCCTGTCCGCAGAGCTTCACCAGGAGTACCCCTCCCTGCAGTTTACCTGTCCCTATGACGCATCGCTCTTTGCCATGCTGACTATCGATCCAGTGCTCGGAGAGCTGCGCGTGAGTGGGCAGAAGAGCAGCTGGATAGGGCCTTCACCCTTGGAGCTGGGATATGCCATCCTGAGTGAAGAGGAGCAGAAACGCTATCTAAATCCCCAAATCAGCGATCGAAGCATCAAGGCCTAGCGGCGCTTTGATGGATATATTCGCGTGTTTTTCTGCAAAGCGATCTGGAAAAATGGGGAGGAAAAATATTTGGTTCTTTTTTTTGTGAACCAACCGAACCAAATTATATTTGTGGCGTTAGTAATGCAAAACCTATCAATACATGCTAAGTGAAAAACAGAAAGAGTTGATCGAGCGGATCGGGGTCTTTCACGAGCACAAAGGGATGCAGCCGCTGGTCGGGAGGATCATCGGCCTGTTGCTGGTCCACAGCAACGCAGAGGCGACTTTTGAGGAAATCGTGGAGGAACTGAGTGTAAGCAAGAGTGCGGTAAGCAATGCCCTGACCTTTTTGCAGGCAAAAGAGCGGATCACCTACCATACCAAGCCCGGTGACCGAAAGCGCTACTTTTCGCTGAGGATGAAAAACTGGAGCGAAGAGCTGGAAAAGGAAATGCTGGAAATCACCAAGATGAAGATATTCATTGACGATGTGATCAAGGAAAGAGAAGGCTCCAGTTGCGCGGAATTTAAAAAGTGCCTGGTGGACTTTTCGGATTTCCTCGAGTTTTTCAAAAGCGAAATCCCTTCGATCTTCAAAAAATTCAGAAGCCAAAAAGCCTAAAAAAATTTGGTTTTTAAGTTCTTTAAAAACAGAACCAACTATTAGTATCAAAATAAACTACCAATAAAGACAATGTTTCGAAAAAGCCTGATTTATGCGTTCACCCTACTGATCCCAGGGGTGTTGTCAGCACAAAATTCCGTTCCGGAATTGTCCTTCCCGGAGCCCTTGACCTTGAAGGAGACCATCCAGATCGGTTTGGAAAACAACCGAAACTATCAGAAGGCGCTCATGGACGAGGACAAAGCCAAGTACCAGCGAAACGAGATCAGGGGCGCCGGTCTTCCCCAGATTTCCGCCTATGGTGACTACAACAATTTCATCGACGTCTATCCCCAGGCCATCCCCGGTGGAGGTTTCTTCGGGGGAAGTCCGGAGGATATCAACGTGATTGCCTTTGGGGTGCCCCAAACGCTAAAGGCGGGGTTTCAGCTCAACCAGTTGATCTACAGCAACTCCTACCTCATCGGGTTGAAAGCCGCGAAGACAGGGGAGGAGTTTTACCGACTGCTCGCTGAGCAATCCGAGGAGGACGTGATCCACGAGATCTCGATGAGCTATCTGGGCGTCCTTCAGCTTGAATTGCAGAGGGAAAACCTGCTGGCCACCATAGGAGAGCTGGAAGGCTTGGAGAAAATACTCCAAGCCCAGTACGAGAACGACCTGGCGCGCAAGGTGGACCTGAACCGGGTGAAGGTAAACCTGACCTCCGTGAAAGCGGAATTGGAAAACCTGGATATAGCGATTTTCCAAAGCGAGGGATATCTGAAGCTCGTGATGGGGATTCCCGTGGACACCGAGATCGCTTTGGACTCCAAGATCACCGACATGAACCACATGGTGAATGAGTTCCAGATCGCCGAGCTGGATGTCAACAATAGAAAGGACCTGCAGGTACTGGGCGTACAGGAAAAACTCTACGAATACGAGTACAAAAACATCAAGGCCGAGCACATGCCCCAGCTGGTGGGTTTTGCCGACTTCAACAAAAGCGCCTTCTCCCAGGAGTTTGACTTTGTAAACACCAACCACGCCTGGTATCAGGGATTCCTGGTGGGCCTGAAACTGGAGATTCCCATCTTCAACGGCGGACAGACCAAATACAAAGCAGCCCAATCCAAAGTGACTGCCCAACAGCTGCAACTGGACAAGCTCCAGGCTACGGACGCGGCGGAGCTGGAGTATCAAAATGCGCTCAAGAAGTACTACAACTCCCTGAGCACGCTCCGATCCCTGGAGAGCAACCTTACCCTGGCCAATGATGTGCTGAGCGAAACCGAATTGCTTTACAAGGAGTCGCTGAGCCCGCTCACCGACCTCTTGGCTGCGGAAGCCAGCGAAAGACAGGCACAGGCCAACTACAACAACCAGATCATCCAGGTGCGTCTCGCACAGCTGGAGATCCTCAAATCCACTGGTACCATCAAAAACCTCATCCAATAACGCCAACACCTACCTGTCATGAAATCAAGCATAGCGGAAATCCCCTCAAACGCGCTGTTTCATCAACTATGCGAGATTCCATGTGGCCTTAAAAAACAATCATAACACATGAAAAAGTTAATTATCATCGGATTTTTGCTCATCGGCGTCGGCGCAGTAGCCTACACGCTGTACAACAACAAGAACGAACTTGATGAAGCCGCTACCCTGGCCATGAAGTCCAGCGAGTACATCTCCGTGACAGTGGAGAAAGTGGCCGAGAAAAGCGTAAACCGAAACTTTGAAGCCAACGGGGTTTTCGAACCCTCCCAGGAGCTGAAGCTCATGTCGGAGACTTCCGGCGCGATCGTCAAGATCAACAAGCGCAAGGGGGACTATGTGAAAAAAGGCGACGTGATCGTCCAGGTGGACGACCGCCTGATCCGCTCGGACTACACCATCGCCCAGCTCAACCTGGAGCAGGCCGCCAAGGATGTGAAGCGCTATGAAAACCTCGCCAACACCGACGCGATCACCAAAAAGCAGCTGGAGGACAACCAGAAGGCCTACAACATCGCCGAGGCGCAGTTTTCGGCTTTGAAAAAGAGACTGGACGATACCCAGATCAAAGCGCCCATCTCCGGCTACATCAATGAAGAGTACTACGAAATGGGAGCCCTCGTGAGCCCAGGGATGGCGATTGCCGACCTGATCAATACTTCCCAGCTGAAGCTCGCCGTCCACGTGACCGAAAACGAGATCTCCAAGGTGAAGCTGGGCGATCCGCTTTCTGTGCGTGTCAACGCGATCAAAGGGGAGACTTTCACCGGCAAGGTGGACTTTATCTCCAAAAAGGCCGACGGCTCTTTCAAGTACGAAGTGATCGTCCTGATGACCGGGGCTAACCTGGACAAGATCAACCCGGGAATGTTTGGCACCGCCAGCTTCCAGTTTGCGCAGGAAGGCAACGTGCTTCAGATCAGCAGAAAAGCCATCGTAGGCAGCCTCAAGGATCCGGGCGTGTATGTGATCCAGGACGGCAAAGCCGTGTACAAGCCGGTAAAAATCAACCCGCTCACCGAAGGCTCCATCGAGGTGCTGGACGGACTGAGCGCCAACGATGAGGTCATCGTCTCCGGCCTGATCAATGTGAAAGAAGGTACTCCAGTCAAAGTACAGTAACCATGCAGATTACCAAACTATCCATACAGCGGTCGTCGCTCGTCGTCGTCCTCTTTACCGTGTTGACTTTGCTGGGGATTTTCTCCTATACCCAGCTGTCCTACGAGCTGCTTCCCAAGATGGAAACCAACATCGTCACCATCTCGACGATCTATCCCGGCGCGGCTCCTTCCGAGGTGGAAACCTCGGTCACCAAGAAAATCGAAGATGCCATCGCGTCCCTGGAGGGCATCAAGTCCATGAACTCTATCTCCCAAGAGAGCATCTCCATCATCACGCTGGAGCTCGAGACGGGCATAGACGTGGACATCTCCCTACAGGACGCCCAGCGAAAGATCAATGCGATCCTAGGCGACTTGCCCGAGGGCGTGGATCCTCCGAGCTTGGGCAAGTTTGACCTGGACGACATGCCTATCATGCAGATGGCCGTGTACTCCAATCTGGACCCGGCGGCATTCTATGACCTGATCAAAAACAAGATCCAGCCTTCCCTCGCCCAGATCAACGGGGTAGCCCAGGTAAACATGCTGGGGGGTACCGAGCGCGAAATCAAGGTAAACCTGGATCGCAACAAGCTGGAGGCCTATGGGATTTCTCCCCTGATGGTGATGCAAAAGATCAATACCTCCAACTTGGACTTTCCTACGGGCCGTCTCAAAAACAACGAGGGACAGGTCTTGATCCGATTGGCGGGGAAATTCACCGCCGTGGACGAGCTGAAAGAGCTCGTGATCGCCTACCGTCAGGATGAGTCGCCCATACAGCTCAAGGAGATCGCCGAAGTGGTCGATACCTTCAAGGACGAGGATATCCTCACCCGGCTAAACAACAACGATGCGATCGGTCTGACCATCCAAAAGCAGTCTGACGCCAATGCCGTGGAGCTTTCCGAAATCATCCACCACGAGCTGGAGCAGCTGGAGAGTTCCTATACTGCGGACGGGCTTTCCTTTGAAGTGTCACAGGACAGCTCGGAGTTTACTTTGGAAGCGGCCAATGACGTGATCAAGGACTTGGTCATCGCCATTGTGCTGGTGGCGCTGATCATGCTCCTTTTCCTGCACAGTATCCGAAATGCCGTGATCGTCATGGTGGCGGTGCCTGCTTCCATCATCGCGACCTTTACGGTCATGATGCTGATGGGCTTCACGCTCAATCTGATGTCCCTCCTGGCACTTTCCCTGGTGGTGGGTATTCTGGTGGATGACGCCATTGTGGTCATCGAAAACATCTACCGACACCTGGAGATGGGCAAGTCCATCGCCCAGGCTTCCTATGACGGGATTCGCGAGATCGGGGCGACGGTAGTTTCCATTACCCTGGTGATCATCGTGGTGTTTGTGCCTCTGGCGATGACCAGCGGCTTGATCTCCGGGATCATTCGCCAGTTCAGTATCACGGTGGCGGTAGCGACCTTGTTTTCCCTGTTGGTTGCATTTACGCTGATTCCTCTGCTGACTTCCCGATTCTCCAAGCTGGAACACCTGAACAAGAACTCCTTCTTTGGCAGGCTGGTCTATGGCTTTGAGCGGGGATTGGACGCTTTTGTGGATTGGTTGATCGATATCCTGAAGTGGGGCTTTGCGCACAAGTTTGCCATGCTTGCGATCACTTTCGTGCTCTTCATCGGTTCCTTCTTCCTCGTCGGAGGAGGCTGGATCGGCTCTGAGTTTGTGTCCCAGGGGGATAGAGGTGAGTTTCAGATCCGTATGGAGCTGCCCAAGGACGCCACCCTGGAGCAGACCAACTTCAAGACCCAGGAGGTGGAGTCTTACCTGAGGACTTTGCCTGAGGTGACCGAAGTGTTCACCACCGTAGGCCGCTCCAGCGGGCAGTTTACCGGATCACAGGCTTCGCCCTTCACCGCGGAGATTGCCGTGAAGCTGGTGGACAAAAAGCACCGTACCCAGACTGGGCCTGAGTTTGCTCGGGATGTGGAAAACTACCTGGAGGAAAACGTCCCCGGCGCAGAGTACACCTCCGTGCCGATCTCCATCATGGGTACTGCGGCCGATGCGCCTATCCAGGTCATCGTGTCCGGTCCAGATCGGGATTCCGTGGCGGTCACCGCCCAAAAAATCGAAGCGATACTGGCCGGAATCCGAGGCACCAGAAAGATCGAAAGCTCCCTCGAGGCCGGCAACCCCGAAATCCGCGTGGAAGTGGACCGCTTCAAGATGAACGAGCTGGGACTTTCCATGGACCAAGTCGGGGGTACCCTGCAGGTGGCTTTCAACGGAAACGACGACTCCAAGTACTCTGACGGGGACTACGAATATGACATCCAGATCCGACTCAACGAGTTTGATCGACGGGAGATCTCCGACGTGGAAAGCATCACCTTCCTCAACAACAAGGGCCAGCTCGTGAAGCTTGCCCAGTTTGCCGATGTGGTGCAGTCCGAGGGACCGACCAAGCTCGAGAGACGTGACCGTGTGGGCTCGGTGAAGATCACCTCCCAGGTGGCGGGCGTGCCTTCCGGGACGGTCGGCGCGCAGCTGACTGCCCAGATCAACGAGCTCCAGCTTCCTCCCCAGGTGCAGATCAACTACGACGGAGACATGAAAAACCAGAGCGAGGGCTTCGGTAGTTTGGGTATTGCACTCATCGCGTCCATACTCCTGATCTACCTGATCATGGTGGCGCTGTACGATTCCTACGTCTATCCCCTGGTGGTGATGTTCTCCCTGCCGATGGCTTTGATCGGTTCCTTGCTTGCTTTGGCACTGACCAAGAGCACGCTGAGCATCTTCTCCATCATGGGTCTGATCATGCTGATGGGCTTGGTGGCGAAAAACGCCATCCTGCTCGTGGACTTTACCAACCAGCTGAAAGAAGCTGGGGTAGAGGTGAAGAAGGCCTTGGAGAAAGCGGTGAAGATCCGATTCCGTCCCATCCTCATGACCACCTTGGCGATGGTGATCGGTATGCTTCCGATTGCCTTGGCGGGCGGTGCCGGTGCGGAGTGGAAAAACGGCCTGGCTTGGGTCATCATCGGGGGCTTGATGTCCTCCATGTTCCTGACCTTGGTCGTGGTGCCGGTGATCTACTACCTCTTTGACCGCTTCCTGGCGAAAATCGGCAAAGCCGAGAAAAAAGAAATCCCATTGGACGATACGCCGGTGGAAGAGTTTGAATCTGAGGCCGCAGCTTACGTCTGATCCGGATTGGTTGATGAATAGGACTAAGCGGGGTCGGTTTCCCTCTGGGATTTCGACCCCGGCCTTACTTCTCTGGAAATGAGCTGGCCAAAAGCCGAAAAAAATAAAACCAACTACTTAATCTGAACTGGTATGAGAGGAGTCAATATTGCCAAAAAGCTGTACAAAGTGTTCGAGTCCTACGGGATCAATCTGAACGGACGACAGGGCAACCTGCACCTGAAAAACGACCTGCACATGGATGAGGTCTTCATCAACGGGCTGATTTTTGAGCTCGAATACGTGTCCCAAAAGAACCTCGAAAAGGACTTTGGAGACCTGGAGCTTCGTCCAGCCCGTCTGATCGCCGAGTTTGTTTCTTGATAGGAGACTAGCCAACGTTGTCTTATTGCCCCGCCCGGATTGGTTCGCCAGTCTGGGCTTTTTTGTGTCTAGTATCAAGTATCTAGTATTGAGTATCAAGTAGCAAGACGTTAGAATCAAGACGCAAGAGCGAAGAATCAAGAAGGCCGATATTGGCAAGTACCCATAGAGAAGTCCAAGGTTTGTCTTTTGGGATTGGAGTTCCTATTGCCGCCATTCCCCCTTGTCAAGGGGGCTAGGGGGATTCGACTACTGAATATCGAATGGAGGAATTGATTTTTGAAACAAATCCCCCCGCCCCCCTTTGGGAAAGGGGGAGTCGGGAAGCGTCGAAAGTATGGAAAGCGAAATGCCTATAGAGAGAGTCGAAGTTTTAAGCTTGAGGATCGAAGGTCCTATTGAGCCAATTCCCCCTTTTCAAGGGGGCTAGGGGGATTCTGGAAAATTGCCTAGATTACTACATGTATTTTTTGCCCTACAACCGCTCACTGAGGGACTTTTCAAGGGAACTCAGAAACCATTCTATGCTATCCGAAATCTTGCTTTGGCAAAAATTGCGCGCCGGATCCTTTCGGGGTTATTCCTTCAATCGGCAAAAGCCACTAGGGAATTACATCGTTGATTTCTATTGCAAAAAACTGAACCTGGTAATCGAGGTGGATGGAGACTCCCATTTTTATGATGAGGTATTTCTCAATGACGTGATGAGACAGGATGCCTTGGAAAAAATGGGCTTGTATTTTTTGAGGTTTTCCGATATCGAGGTCAAAAAGCAGATGAACTCGGTGCTTGCGCAGATCGGATTTTACATAGACGATTGGGAAGCATTGCATTTGAAATAAATCCCCCCAACCCCCTTTGGAAAAGGGGGAGTCTGGAAACGCCCAAAGGCAACCAGACAAAGTTCCAATAGCAGCCATCATACACAACCTTTTGAAGATGGAGTTACCTTTTGAGGCAATTCCCCCTTTCGAAGGGGACTAGGGGGATTCGACTACTGAATCTCGAATGGAGGTCGTACCCAACTGGTTGGGGTCAGAGGGTAAAAAGTTTGGGTCGGAGGGTAAAAGATCTACCCGATTCCGATGTGGTTTAAGGGCGTAGCCCCGCCATCTTCGTGGGAAATACGCCCATAAGAGTCAAATAGGGGCGTAGCCTTGACATAGACTGTGGCAAAATGCAGCCTAGGAAGGATCACAGCGCTACGCTCCTTCGTGGAATCTCCGAGGAACTCCGCTACGAAGAACCAAGGGCTACGCCACTGAATCCTAGCCCAGCTGGAAGAGGTCAAAGGAAAAATAATCTTGTCTGACCTAAAAAACAGAGTCTCATTTCCAAGAAGTCTGATATCTTTAGGACAGTGCAGTTGCCTGCTGCTATTTCCGCCCAAATCTGGGACAGGAAATAGGAATCAGATACCGCCTTAAAAATGGAATCCGTCCCAAGCCGGGATCAACCCAACCCCGAAACTACTTGAAAAATATCCGCAATGCGGGATATATCCCAATACCGAAATATCCCGCAATAGTTGCGGGTATAAACTTGTTGTAGGGCATTTAAAAGACAACCAACATTTGAAGAGAAAACCACTATATATTGAAACCAAAATAGAATGCGACTTAGACGACTTGTGGACAAAAACGCAAGAACCGTCATTGCATCAGGAATGGGATTTAAGGTTTTCCGAAATATCATACTTACCAAAAAAAAACCCGACTGACCCACAAGAGTTTCTGTACTCAACAAAAATTGGATTAGGAATTAAGGTAAACGGAATCGGAGAAAGTGTTGCAACCAAAACCAAAGACAGTGGGGAAAGCACATCGGTTTTAAAATTTTCATCAGACAGCAAAATTTCAATAATTAAACAAGGTTCAGGATATTGGAAATATGTTCCAGAGCCAGGTGGAATAAAATTCTTTACAGGTTATGACTATAAAACACGTTGGGGGCTTCTTGGAAACCTAATTGACAAATTAATTTTCAGACCATTAATGATTTGGGCAACGGCTTGGAGTTTTGATTGCTTGAAAAATTGGATTGAAAAAGGACTTCACCCAAAACAAGCGATAACCGCTCAATTATCAGTTTTGCTAGTACATTTAGTACTAGGAATCGTTTGGATTTATCAGGGACTAATTCCAAAAGTACTTTTTACAGACACGGGGGAAATTGAAATATTAAGACAATCAGGATTGTTTAATGGAAAGGAAGAAAAAATTTTGACCATCATAGGCGTTGCTGAAATTGCTTTTGGAGTTTCATTGATTTTCATTCAGAGAAAAGCCCTTCAGTATTTAAATATATTAGGATTGTGTCTTCTCACAGTTGGAGCAATTTTTAGCGACTTTATGATTTTCACACTTCCATTTAATCCATTTGCCCTAAACATATCAATGATAGCTCTTTCTGTAATAGCAATTTTAAATTTCAGCTATTTGCCAAAGGCTTCTAATTGCATTACAAAACAGAAATAATGAAATCAATTTACCAACAAGTTTTAGGTTCAGACTTTGACAGACTTCATCCACAGATTCAAAAGCGATTTGGCTTTAACAGCAATGACAAAATTGCCTCGGTTGGAAAAGGAGTTATGCAAAGTGTTTGGTATGGAAAACCATATACGTTGCCATTTCTGTACATTGGGACATGGAGAAACATTATGTTCCCGCAGAAAGGAAAAGACATTCCTTTTTCAATTGAGAACTACGCTTACAAAGACAAATTTGGGAGAGAAACCGTTACTTGGGTTCGTAAATACCAATTTCCAAAGCGTATTCGCAGATTTGACGCAACAATGATTTACAGTGAGAAAAGAAAACGGATTGTGGACTATTTGGGAACACATCAACATCTTGCGGTTGACATTGAAATGACTGTCGCTGAAAACGGTGGAATTAAACTTCGTTCAGGAGAGCAAAGATTTTATGAAGGATTTTTAGGCTTTAAATTTCCAATGCTATTTTCAGGAGAAGCGAATGTTTGTGAGTGGTTTGACGATAAAGAGCAAAAGTTTAAAATCTCAGTTGTTGTGAGTAACAAAACTTGGGGGAAATTATTCGGCTATGAAGGAACATTTGAAACTGAATATAAACCAATAAATTCAATTGCAGACATTCCAAAAGACGTTATGCCACTAAGAGAAGAAATAAGAGAATAAAATAAAAACGCCCTACAACAATGCATATAAAAAATAGGCGAAATAGTAGTAAAATCAAGGCTTTCCGCTCGTATCATACTTTGTACTCAACCGAAAGTATAGTGCTTCGAAATCGCCTACTTTTCATATGCTAACCGTTATGTGTAAGCTTAAAGACCAACAACACGACAAGAAATGAGTGCAGAAATTTTAAACCAAACACCGACATCGGGAGACTATCCAGAAAAACATTTTGGACAGACTTTCAATTCTCGACTTTGGGTAAAGTTTATGGACAACAATTTTCAAGAATGGGTTGGTTGTTTTCCTCGACCTTACCAATCCTTCGACAAAGTATTAACTGACAATGCCAATGATACAGCTTTTATTGTGGCAGGCGGGCAAGGTTATTTAATCGACATTTCGACAAGAGAGTTGTTACACGAAATGGACGACATTCCTGTTCTTGAAAGCGTAATTCACACGACAAATCCTGAATACTTTTTAGTCGGTGCTTGTTATTGCATTTACATTTTTGACAACAGAAAGCTAATCAAACGTTACGACCCAGACTTTACTGTGGACGGAATATATTTCACAGAACAGAAAGACCAAAAAGCAATCGGACATTTATACTCATACGAATATCAACAAGACTTAAATGTTGGTTTTTCGTTTGACCTTGTGACTAATGAAATGACAATAGACAAGAATGTGAAAATTAGACAACTTGGACCTTTTGAATTTGTAACGGTGACAGAAAAGGAAGTAAAAGAAAACGAAAGCTTTTTTACTAAAATATTAAGACGACTAACAGGCAAATGAGAAGAAAGCCTACACATAACAACTAGGTTTTCGTTGCGTCCGCAGGACGAACAATGAAACCGATGTTGCACGGAACCGGGGAGGTTCCTATGGGGATTGAGTCGGGATTTTTGGAGCCGTTTGAGTAGGCTGTTCAGGTCAAA
>NZ_JAFKCT010000090.1 GCF_017254915.1 Algoriphagus oliviformis
GGAGACTGATAAAATAAGTTGTTTGTGCTGTACAGATAAAATAAATTGCTGATTAAAAAAGTAGATTGACGTTTAGTAAACTGTGTTGTTACAGTTGCTGTGAGTTTGAAAAGTAAAGTATATGTGTTTGTTAAATTTTATTATGAAAGTACTATTTTATTATATAATGACCAAAATAGACATATGTTTTTATTACTTTTTATTTTTAGAGTATGTTTAATAAAATTGTTTAGACATATCTTTTTTCTTAAATATGTAAAATTACATTAAAAACCTCAATTAA
>NZ_JAFKCT010000091.1 GCF_017254915.1 Algoriphagus oliviformis
GGGCAATCCATGATGGCGGCTATCTCTTCGTAGCTTAGACCATCCAACTCCCGCAGGGTAATCGCCATGCGAAGATCCTCAGGGAGAGACTCAATGGTACGGAAAACTATCTGTCTCAGCTCTTCTGACAACATTAAGTTCTCAGGGTTCGAAATTTCTTTCAGTGCGCCCGCACTTTCGTAATTTTCCGCATCGTTGGCGTCCACATCACTGGATGGCGGACGGCGCCCCTGAGCAACCAGATAATTCTTTGCCGTGTTCACGGCGATTCGATACAACCAGG
>NZ_JAFKCT010000092.1 GCF_017254915.1 Algoriphagus oliviformis
ATGATAAGTTTCCCCTTCCAAAAATCCAGACCCTGTTTGTCCATCTTCAAGGGGCACAAATCTTCTCTAAGTTCGATTTAAAAGCTGGTTTTTGGCAACTTGGTATTTCACCAGTTGACCGTCCCAAGACTGCTTTCTGCATTCCTGATGCTCACTATCAATGGACTGTTATGCCCTTTGGTCTTAAAGTTGCTCCGTCCTTATTTCAAAAGGCTATGACAAAAATTTTCAGTCCTATCCTCCATCATGCTTTGGTCTACATCGATGATATTTTATTATTCT
>NZ_JAFKCT010000093.1 GCF_017254915.1 Algoriphagus oliviformis
GACGCCGTCCACCTGCGTGCAATTCAAGCCGCACTGCACTAACTTTACCATCGACGACGTCTCCCCCGGCTGGCGTTACCTCGATCTGCTGCCGGACGGCCGCGTCGAGACGCAGGTGTTCCGCCTGGAAAACGACGATTTCCGCCCCGATATGGACTCGGATGGATACTGATGCCTTCGACACTGCTCTACCTGCACGGTTTCAACAGCTCGCCGCAGTCGGCCAAGGCGGTGGCCTTCAAGGCCTGGCTGGCCGAACACCATCCCGCTATCGAGATGCTG
>NZ_JAFKCT010000094.1 GCF_017254915.1 Algoriphagus oliviformis
TGGCTTTAGATCAAACAGCGTTTTATTTGCCAAATATTTCTCTTCTCCTTCATCGACTGAGGCCCAGCCATTCGCGATTCACCACAATCTGTGGCTGAAATTGTCATTCGCCATCCACAACTCACAGCCACCGTCACCCATACCCAACCATTGTCACCGCCACCACAAAGCGACATAGTTAATATATGTGTGTGTTTTAATAAATTACTCAGGATTGCTAAGATATGGCAAGAGCTGTAGATTGAACCTAGGAATTTTATCGATGAAGAAGATGAAATCATT
>NZ_JAFKCT010000095.1 GCF_017254915.1 Algoriphagus oliviformis
GTACTTTTACAAGCACCATCAGTGTTGAGTTTACACCAAAGCCAAACCGGTGGAGACCAGCCTATCTACCTTTTTCGTTTTGTTAGCTTCTTTATTCAGAGGGGAATTACTAATGTGGTGAATTTCTTCTGCCCTTATAGTAATATCTTTAATCATGCTCACACTATCAATAGAGGATTGGTTAAACTGGAACTGATTTCGGCAATACTACAAATGCCAAATAGTAATTCCAAACACTCTACTATAATCTAAGTTGTTAGTAAGTCTCCAACTATTGTGCAG
>NZ_JAFKCT010000096.1 GCF_017254915.1 Algoriphagus oliviformis
GGTTGTGGAAGAACAACTCCGCCCTGGTACAGCTGCTGGGCATGTGCCCGCTGCTGGCGGTGACCTCCACCGTCACCAACGCGCTGGGCCTGGGGCTGGCCACCACGCTGGTGCTGACGCTCACCAACGCCTCCATCTCCGCGGTGCGCCGCTGGGTGCCAAGCGAAGTGCGTATTCCAATCTACGTCATGATCATCGCCGCGGTGGTGAGCATCGTGCAGATGCTGATCAACGCCTATGCCTTCGGTCTGTATCAGTCGCTCGGCATTTTTATTCCGTTGA
>NZ_JAFKCT010000097.1 GCF_017254915.1 Algoriphagus oliviformis
ACTGTTGGTGTTAGTGATCGTGCTCGGTTTGCTGCGGCGTTGGGAACGCGCCGGAGTCCAATCCAACGCGCCGATGCGCACCAGATAAACCAGACCGGCCAATAGCACCAAAATGAAAATGGCGGCTTCGATAAAGCCTACCCAGCCGCTCTCGCGAATCGAGACCGACCAGGCATACAGGTATAAGGCTTCAACGTCGAAAATAACGAAGAACATGGCCACCAGGTAGAACTTGGCGGACAAACGCATGCGCGCCGTGCCGACCGAGTCGATGCCTGATT
>NZ_JAFKCT010000098.1 GCF_017254915.1 Algoriphagus oliviformis
TGTTGCAATAAGCGTTATCGAAAGCCCGCGCGCCCGCCCCCAGACCAAACGCGCCGACGGCCATCAGTTGTCCGCCTTCTACCCCGACGTTGCGCGTCGCGGCATCACCCAGCGCCAGATTGCCACGCGCGGCGGCCTTGTCGGGCAAGTCGGACAGATTGGCGGCCTTTTTCATGCTGGCATCGTTGACCGCTTTTAACGCTTTGGGCGTGCTGGCTTTCGTTTCGTCGGTGCTGGTCGTTGCGCTGCTCAGTTGCACCAGCCCTTTCGCCGTGGTGCTG
>NZ_JAFKCT010000099.1 GCF_017254915.1 Algoriphagus oliviformis
ATTTTTAGCAGCCATCAATTTGGCTAGGCTTGGAACCTTTTATAGTTGGCCTTAAAGTATAACATAAGACTCTTGAACTCCCAACAAGTGAGAATTAATATAACTCTTTCACTTCCTTCCATAAAAGAAATAAAATTAATAATCTTTATCACTTTTATTATAAAAACGGTAAATAAACTCTACCACTATCCTTTAGAATAAGTAAGTGGATCATTAATATGAGTTTATATATTTATTTAGAGTTACACTATTGGCACCCCTCCAACTCTCATGAAACCCCT
>NZ_JAFKCT010000011.1 GCF_017254915.1 Algoriphagus oliviformis
TGACCCACTATTTGCTTCCGTAATGCTTCACTGAACGTTCTCCTTTGCCTAATCTTAAGTCCGTTTTTCATCTTGTCTGATTGTTGGGACAACCAACAAATGTGACAACTTTATTTAGGCATTGTCATAGAGTCAAGAAGCTAGATACTAGAATCAAGAAGCTAGATCCAAGAATTAAGAACCAAGAACCAAGAAGCAAGATTCTGGAATCAAGAATTTCTGATTTACGACGCTGTCCCCTGTACCACCGCCCACTGGTCAGTAATCTTGTCAAAGTGCTGCCTACTGCTGGTCGGTTCCCGGGCTGGTCGAGGGACTGCCGACCGGCATCCATCCACGCGTCATTTCCTTTTTGCCCGGAGGGCCAGGGAGGCTTTCTACTTCGAGTCCGAGTTCTTTCAGGTCACGCTTCAGCTGTCCCTTGGCACAGTAGGTGGTGAAAAGACCGCCCGGACGCATCATTTCCGTTACCTTTTGCAAGGATTCCTTGCTCCACAGCTCCGGCTGCTTGCTGGGGGCAAAGGCGTCGAAAAAGACCACATCGGCGGGATATAGCTGGGCGTCTTGGAGCGTCACCTGGTCTTTTTTGAAATTGAAATATTCCGAGACCGGCCCGCCTTCATTCCAAGGGGCTTGATGGAGGGCTTCGAAGTACTTGTGGAAGTGCCAGATTCCGTGATCGTGCTCGATGTAGTTGAGCTGTTTGTAGATTTCGCTTTGGACGGGAAAAGGCTCAATCGTATGATAGAGCACCGGAATGTTGTTTTGCTCGGCCCAGACAAGGGTGAGCCATGCGTTGAGGCCGGTGCCGAAGCCTACTTCAAAGATGCGGATGGGATACCTTCTCGGGTTTCGCGCGAGCCAAGAGTCCAGCCCATAAAGCATGAATACGTGGATGGATTCGCGGTAGGCCCCATGAAAGCTGTGGTAGGTCTCCTGCAGCTCCTCGTTGTAGAGGGAGTGGGAGCCGTCTTCGGTGGTGATGATTTTTATCTTTTCGCTCATACTTTATAGATCAAAGCGGTGCAATAGGCGGAGACGCCTTCCTCCCTGCCCACGAAGCCAAGCCACTCGGAGGTGGTGGCTTTCACGGAAATATCTCCTTCCGCCACGTTCATGACTTGGGAGAGGCGGGTCTTCATTTCTGGGATGAAGGGATTCACTTTCGGCAATTGTAAACAGACGGTGGTGTCGATATTCCCCACTTCATACCCCGCCTCGCGGATCATTTTCATCACTTCTTCCAGCAGGATCTTGCTGTCGATGCCTTTGTATTTGGGGTCTTTGTCGGAAAAGTGATAGCCGATGTTTCGCATGTTGGCGGCGCCGAGCAGCGCGTCGCAGATCACGTGGATGAGCACGTCGGCGTCGGAGTGGCCCACGGCCCCTTTGTCATGGTCTATCTTGATGCCGCCCAGCCAAAAATCGTAGCCTGGCTGGAGCTGGTGTACATCATAGCCGAAGCCTATTCTGAAAGGAGTCATTGATCGATGGATTGGTAGTAGAGGACGGAAGCCTGATCCTCCCGGAGCAGTCTCTGTGCCCAGAGTTGGATCTGTGGGGCTTCTATCTTGGATTTTTGTTCAAATTCCTCCCAATATAACTCCGGATTGCCCAAATGGGCAAAGTAGGCGAGGTTCATCGCGCGATTCAGAAGCTGGATGGACTCATAGGTCTTCATGGCTTCCCCTTGGTTTTTGATTTTTTGGAGTTCGCGCTCGGCAATCTCAGTTTGGAGAAAGTCCGCCAAAACCTCATCCAGGGCCTGCTCGGCCTCCATCGCGGAGATGCCCTGCTCCATTTTTCCGGAAAAAACCAAAAGGCCGGGATCGACTGAGCCGGTGATGTAGGCTCCTGCAGAGGCAAATTTCCTCCCGTTTTTCACCAGACGCTGTTCGAGTATGGAGGACTTGCCCGCGCCCAATAGGTCACTGACCAAGTCGGCTTCGAGGTATCCGGCTTCGCCTTTTCCGGGCATTTTGTACGCCTTATATAAGGCGTCCGTCGGCACTCTGGCCTCATGGCTTAGGACGCGCTTGCCTGCTTGGGCCGGTTCGGCTGCGATGGATACCTTTTGGGAAGGCTGGGCGGGGATGGGGCCAAACCATTTTTGCGCGAGCTTTTCCAGCTCGGAGAGGGTGATGTCCCCTGCGACGACCAGGATCGCATTGCCGGGGTGGTAGTGGGTGCGGTAGAAATCCCACACATCTTCCTCCGTGTATCCTTCGATGTCCTGGAGGTTTTGGCCGATGGTAGGCCATCGGTAGGGATGGGTCGTGTAGGCCATGCCTCTCATGTGGTGCCACACGTCACCGTAGGGCTGGTTGAGGTAGCGCTGTTTGTACTCTTCCATGACCACTTTTCGCTGGGTTTCGATCGTCTTCTCGCTCAGGGTCAGCTGCAGCATGCGGTCAGACTCCAGCCAAAAGGCCGTTTCGATGTTTGCCGCAGGCAGGGTCATGTAGTAGTTGGTGATGTCTGGGCTGGTGAAGGCATTGCAGGAGCCGCCGACGCGCTCCAGCTCCCGGTCAAAGACGGGCACGTTGGCCGAGCTTCCGAACATCAGGTGCTCAAAGAAATGCGCCAGGCCGGTTTTGCCGGGTTTTTCGAATCGGGAGCCTACCTTATAGAGTAGGTTGGAGACAGCGATCTTGCTGCTGTGGTCCTCATGCAGGATTACCTCCAGGCCGTTGTTTAGGAAAATTCTTTGGTAAGGAAGCATCAGGGTGAATGGGTGAAAATAGAAATACGCTGGTGTCAGGGCCAGACAAATCGCCGGGGTGAACGGGATTTGTTTTTTTTGAGCCTTTCTCCACCATTAATGTAAGATGTCCGGTTTTTTACAAAAAAAACCGAACTTTGGTTCGGATCGCTAAGTTAGAGTTCCCAAACATACTTCACCCACTCCGATGAAAAAACACTGCGTAGCTCTGGATAAGACGGGACAGTTTTCAAGATTTTTTTTGGACTACATAGAAGGGAAAGACTCACTTAGGCCATTTTATTCACATCTGCCCAGATTGGAGAGTTTTGGCGAAGCCATAGCCGCCAAGCAGTTTTCGCAGCAAAACCGAGAAGTGCTCCACCAGGCGCTGTACAGGCAGTATGAGGGCGTGGAGCTGGGAGAGTCGGTCTCCCTAAACATTGACTCTCTGCTGGACGGGAAGACGTACACGGTCACCACCGGGCATCAGCTCAACCTTTTTACCGGGCCGCTATACTTTATATATAAGTTGGTTTCTACGGTCAACCTGGCTAAAAAGCTAAAGGAAGCCTATCCCGATTGCCATTTCGTGCCGGTGTACTGGATGGCGACCGAGGATCATGACTTTGATGAGATCAACTATTTCAAGCTGGATGGGAAAAAGTACCAATGGCAGTCTGACCAAAGTGGGGCGGTAGGCGATTTTGTTTTGGATGCTTCCTTCAAGGAGTTTTTGAAGGAGGTGCCCTTCGCTTCGGAGGTATTCAAAGATGCCTACGGCAGTAGCAAGACGCTGGGGGAGGCTGTTCGGAAGTATGTCAATGGCCTCTTTGGGGCCGAGGGACTGGTGGTCGTGGATGGGAATGACCCCTCGCTCAAGGCGATCTTCAAGCCGGTGGTTTCCTCGGATCTTTTCGGACATGCGCCATACGGGCAAGCCAAAAAGACGACGGATGAGCTGGAGGCCTTGGGCTACAAAAGCCAAGTCTTTCCCCGCGAGATCAATCTGTTCTACTTGGACAAGGGGGTCCGCGAGCGGATCGAGCAGGTAGGAGACGTTTATCAGGTGTTGAATTCCGAGCTCAGCTTTACCAAAGAAAAGCTGGAAGGGCTTTTGGAGTCCCACCCGGAGCGCTTCAGTCCGAATGTCGTTTTGCGGCCACTTTACCAAGAGATGATCCTTCCCAATCTGGCCTACCTCGGCGGGCCGGCGGAGATGGTCTATTGGCTGCAGCTAAAAGGTATTTTTGACCATTTTGACGTAGCGTTTCCGGTCTTGGTGCCGAGGAACTTCGCGCTGATCCTGGATGGGCCGGTCTCCAGAAAGATCGAGAAGCTGGGCTGGGACGTCGAGGATGTGTTTGTTGATTTTGACGAATGGAAAAAAGCATTCGTCGAGCGGGAGTCTTCGACGGACTTTACGCTCGGGGAGGAAAAACGCATGCTGTCCGAGCTGCTGGACAGGAAAGGCGAAGAAGCCGTGGCCTTGGAGAAAAGCCTGGAGGCGGCGTTCCAAGCAGGCAAAGTGCGCAGCCTGAAAATCCTCGACCAATTGGCTTCAAAATTGCGAAAGGCGGAGGAAAGACGTCTAAAGGTGGAGCTGGATCGGGCCAAGGCGGTTTTGGAGTTTGCCGCGCCCGGTGGGACGCCGCAGGAGCGGGCGGTAAATATGATGCAGTTTTACCTCGCCAAGCTGGACCTGATCGATGACCTGCTGTGCTGTTTTGACCCGCTTGACTTTAACATGATAGTGCTCCAATACGAATGAAAACCAAACAAGACCTCCGCTCGGCTTACAGACAGCTGCGCAAAAGCCTTCAACCCGCTGTCGTTGAAGCCAAATCCCAAGCGATCAACCAGCAGTTTTTGAAATGGCTGGAGCAAAGGAGCCACTTACAGCATTTCCACCTCTTCTTTCCCATCGATCGCT
The DNA here is from genome assembly GCF_017254915.1 of Algoriphagus oliviformis. Taxonomy (GTDB): domain Bacteria; phylum Bacteroidota; class Bacteroidia; order Cytophagales; family Cyclobacteriaceae; genus Algoriphagus; species Algoriphagus oliviformis. Next base: position 4,635 of record NZ_JAFKCT010000011.1, read on the forward strand.
TCAACGAGGTCAATACCTTTCACATCAAGGAATCCCTGGAGCAGCTCGGCAAAACACTCTACACGTCGCAGGTCAACCGCGCGGCGACTGAGCTGGAGACGCTGAAGCTTCCGCAGGATGCGGCTTTCTTTCTAGATGAGTGGGGCATTCCCGTTCCGCAGGAGTCGATCATGGTCTCTCCTGCCAAGATTGAAGTGGTATTCGTCCCGCTCTTGGCCTATGATCGTGGGGGGAACCGCGTGGGTTTCGGAAAGGGGTTCTATGACGCTTTTCTGGGCAAGCTGAAGCCGGAAGTCCACAAAATTGGACTCAGTTTTTACGAGCCTGAGGAGAGTATACAGCCCGATCCGCACGACGTGCGCCTGGATTTTTGCATTACTCCCGAAAAAGTCCTTACTTTTTGACAGGATCCAACCTGTCACCCCTTGAAAAAAAACTTTCTTCCCGCATTTGCGATCGCTCTGCTGGGGCTTTTGCTCTGTAGTTCTGGAGTCTTTGCGCAGCAAGGCTACTACAATACGCTCGTGGGAGTGCGGGCTGGCACTTCCGTGGGCGGATCGGTCAAGCGCTTCGTCACCGACCATGCCGCGATGGAGCTGATGGTCTTCAACAGATGGAAGGGCTGGAACGCTGCCCTGCTCTATGAATACCACATGGATATCCGGGAATTTCGTGGGATGGAGTGGTATCTGGGAGGGGGAATGCACTACGGCAAATGGACCAAAGAGAAGGGCGAGCCGCCTTGGGTTTACAAAAGCACGCAAGATTACCAGGCTTACGGAGTGGACTTTGTAGCAGGTCTGGAATACAACTTCTACCACACGAATATCTATTTGAGCTTGGACTGGAAGCCAGCATATAATTTTGTCGACTTCACAGGGCTATGGTGGGACGAAGCAGCCTTTACTTTAAAATATTCCTTTTAAAAATAGAAAACCGGTTAAAAAATGAACCGGTTTTTTTCTTTTTTGCAAGAAATCCTTAGAAATATTGAATTAGGCAAACAGGAAATTTGGATATCTGCAAAACGGCAATTTTTAGAGCTGGGAAAAACTCCGATTTTGAAATAAAATGTAAAAAAAACGGTTAAAAGCTTAATTTTCTTCTTAAAATGACTGAAAAAACGGAGTTTGAGGCGTTTGAAAATATTTTTTGCAGTGGAAAATTATTTTTGAGTTTTAGGTTTTCTTGATTTTGACAGAATAAAATTTTGAAATCGTTATCAAAGCGATATTTTTTGGTTAAAAATTGTTAACAATAACGATTGCAGCCAAATAATTTGCTTTTCTGTCCGTTTACACGAATTTTTTACCGCTTTTGAAATTATCAGAGAATAAATTTTATTTACTGATATCAACTAAACTAAATACCTTATGAGAAAAGCTTTACTCTTTGTTGTTGCGCTTTTCACCATGATCCTCAGCTATGAGGTATCGGCGCAGCAACGGGTAATTACCGGTACGGTAATTTCCGAGGAAGACGGTATGGGCTTGCCAGGGGCGACAGTTCTCGTGAAGGGTACGACAGTGGGTACTACCACCGATTTGGACGGTAACTACTCCATCAACGTGCCCGCGGGATCTGATGTCCTGATTTTCTCTTTTGTGGGTCTGAAGACCCAAGAAGAGGCGGTCGGCAACCGAACCGTAGTCAATGTCACCCTGACGACCGACGCGTCGCAACTATCCGAAGTGGTAGTGACTGCGATCGGTATCGAAAGGGAAAAGAAGGCGCTGGGTTACGCGGTAACCTCAGTGGACAATTCGCAGTTGGAGAACCGTCCAGAAGCTGACGTAGCGCGCGTTTTGCAGGGCAAGGTGCCCGGCGTAAACATCACCTCTACGAACGGTATGTCCGGATCCGGTACCAACATGGTCATCCGGGGCTATTCCTCAGCCACAGGATCCAACCAGCCTCTCTTTGTGGTGGACGGCGTTCCGTTCAATACCAACACAAACTCCCAAAACGGCTTTACCACCGGTGGTGCGGCGACCTCTTCCCGATTCTTGGATATCGATCCAAACAACATCGAAAGCATGTCCGTGCTAAAAGGCCTTTCGGCAACCGTGCTTTACGGTGACCAAGGTAGAAACGGGGTAATCTTGATTACCACCAAATCCGGCGCGTCAAAAAGAAAAGCGGCAGAAGTAACCATTAACCAGTCGCTGTTCAGCAACAAAGCGGCCTCCCTTCCGACCTACGGCCAAATTTATGGTAACGGCTTCCAGCAAGGGAATGGATTCTTTTTCTCCAACTTCGGTGGGAGAATGGATGTGGGCTCTACGGTAAACCACCCTTATGCGACGTCTTCTGTTGCTGCCATTCGGAATGCGTTCCCTGAGTTTTGGGTGGATGGTATCGTGGGTGGTACGCCAGTGCAATACGAGTATAAGGCTTACAAGGATCCGTCTGAAGTGTTCTTTAGAACTGGCTTGGTGTCCAATACTTCAGTGCAGATATCAGGTGGTTCTGATCGTACCGGCTTCAACGCTAGCTTTGGGTATACCGACGAAGAAGGCTATGTCCCAGGTAACGATTTGGAGAAATTCAACTTCGGCTTGGGTCTGAACTCAGCCGTAACCGACAAGCTGTCCGTCAACTCTTCCTTCACCTTTGCCATCACGGATCTCCAAACTCCGCCAGTGAATGCTTCTTCCGGGTCTGGTAGTGCAATCCCGTCTGTTTTTGGACACGTGTTGTTTACACCGCGTTCGGTGGATTTGGAAAATCTGCCGTATGAAAACCCGGTGGATAAAAGCTCTGTGTATTATAGAGGAGGTAACGACATCACCAACCCGCTTTGGCTGGTTAAATATTATTCCAATACTTCTGATGTAAAGAGATTCTTCAACTCCACTTCGCTTAACTATGATGTGAGTGACAACTTCTCGATAACCTATCGTTTGGGTCTGGATACTTATTCTGAGCTCCAAGAAGTGAAGTACAACAAGGGTGGGGCAACTTCTGACCTCACTACTAGAAACGGCTACTATCGATCCATCAACATCAACAATACCATTTGGAATCAGGACTTGGTGTTGAATTGGAAGAAAGAGTTTACTGACAAACTGGGTATGAGCGCCTTGTTGGGAGGGAATTCACGCTATGACTTCTATACCCAAAACGGTATTGCCTCACAAGGTCAGCTGGCCTTTGGTCTCTTTAGACACTCCAACTTCCAGACTTCTGCCAACACGGATGCCTACTCTGGAAATGCGCTGAACAGAGAGACAGAAGAAAGAAGATATGGAGTCTATGCCAACGTGACTTTGGACTATTCAGACTACCTGTTCTTGAACTTGTCCGCACGTAATGACTGGACTTCCACCGTAGAAAAGGAAAACCGCAGCATCCTCTATCCAGGTGCTTCCGTATCCTTCATTCCTACCACGGCGTTTGACTGGGGTTCTTCCACTTTGAATGACTTGAAGTTGCGTTTGGGCTACGGTACTTCCGCCGGTTATCCATCTCCTTACAGCACCAGAAATGTGTTGAATCAAACTGCCCGTGCCTTCGACAGGGACGGTGTGGTAACGACGACCCACGCTGTTTCCAATACCTTGGGAAATCCAAATCTGAAGCCTGAGCTTCATGGTGAACTGGAATTCGGTGTGGAAGCGGTGATGTTTAACAACAAGTTGAGATTCGACGTCTCTATCTATGAGAAAAATACCAAGGATCTGATCACCCAGTCTCCAATTGATCCAGCTACCGGCTATACGACGACAGCGATTAACATCGGTAAGATCAGAACCCGCGGCGCGGAATTGCAGGCCACTGTAACTCCCGTTTCTACGACATCTGGCTTTGAGTGGAATTCTACTGTGAACTGGTCAAAATACCGTACCGAGGTACTGGAATTGGGAGGCGGATTGGAAGAAGTCGTAGTCGCTGGCTATACCACCCTAGGTAACTTCGCGATTCCTGGTCAGCCCTTTAACGTGATCAAGGGAATTGGTTTTGACCGCGATCCAGCAACAGGACAGCCGATCATTCTTTCTAATGGCGTGCATAAGCCGACCGCGGGTCTCGTGGTTTTGGGAGATCCCAATCCAGCATGGAACGGGTCTTGGATTAACTCCTTTTCTTACAAAGGTTTGACTTTGACTGCGATGCTGGAGTATCGTCACAAAGGGATGGTGTACTCAAATACCGTTACGGCGACCCTTGCTCGCGGTGTGACCAAAGATCCAGTAGCGGATAGAGAATTGACCTTTATCATGCCGGGTGTAAGGCAGGATGGCACCAACGCTGATGGAACTCCTAAGTACATTCCGAACGACTATCAAATCTCTGCTTCTGACTACTTCTTCTCAGGTTATCAAGGAGCGACCAATGAACCAAACATTTTCGACGGTTCAATGATTCGTTTGAGAGAGGTTTCCCTGGCTTACCAGTTGCCAAATAACCTGATGTCAAAGACTCCTTTCAAGAGAGCGTCGATCGCTCTAAGTGGAACAAACCTGTGGTTTGAGGCTCTTAACTTCCCCCCAAACATGAACTTTGACGTGGATGTATTGGGTACAGGGGTTGGTAATGGTCTTGGATTCGACTTCGTGACTGGTCCTAGCTCCAAGAGAGTGGGTGGAACGTTAACTCTTACTTTCTAACCCTAAACAGAAATGAAAATGAAAAGATTTATATATGGCCTGACGGTTGCAACCAGCCTGGTTTTTGCGTCGTCTTGCGATGAGAAGTTGGACGAGCTGTTGGAGAATCCGAATGCGGTAAACGCCGAGACAGCATCTCCGGACTTTCTCTTGAACAGAATCCAATTGGACTATCAGGATATGTGGTATGGAGTAGCCGATAGAGGAGCTCGCCTTACCCGTCAGATCAATCAGGGGTCCGCATTGTACATCAACGCCTACACGGCGACGTCTACCAACGGAACGTGGAGTAATGCATATGCCAATATTCTTGCGGATGTCAAGTTTTTGGAGCCGCTGGCGGAAGCTTCCAATTTCCAAAGACACTTGGGTATCGCCAAGACGATCAAGGCGATGGTGTTGTTCAGTCTGGTAGATACCTACGGAGATGTCCCGTATTCCGAGGCAATCGACGCGGCTAATTTTAATCCGAAGACAGATTCGGGAAAATCAGTTTATGACGCAGCATTTGGTTTGCTGAATGAAGCAGCGGCACATTTTACCGCTACTTCAGCCGGTACGCCAAATGACTACTTCTACGCCCGTAACTACACGCGATGGATCAAGTTGATCAATACCCTGAAGCTGCGGTATTTCTTGAATACAAAGCTTGTAGATGGGGCGGCGTCTAGAGCTGGTATCAATGCTTTGATCGCTGAAAACAATTTGATCGGGGCTGGCGATGACTTCATCTTCAGATTTGGTACCACTGCGGCGGATCCGGATTCGCGCCATCCCAAATTTGCCGGCCAGTACACCTCAGGTGGTGGCGACTATCAGTCCACCTACTTCATGCATCATTTGACTGTGGCCAAGGGTTTTGATGATCCTCGTGTAAAATATTACATGTATCGTCAGGTGTTGACCAACACGACCAATGTGGACGAGCAGGAATGTGTGTCCCAAATCGCTCCGCCTCATTATTTGGTTGGCCAATTTCCTTATTGTAATCCAGCGGGCAACAAGGGCTACTGGGGTAGAGACCACTTGGATCCAGACGGTATTCCACCAGATGGTTTGAAGAGGACTGCCTACGGTGTTTATCCCGCGGGTGGCCGTTTTGACAATGACAGCGGCACTCCTGTAAACAACCCGGCTCTTGGAGCAAAAGGTGCAGGTTTCCACCCGATCATGATGGCGTCTTATGTGGATTTCATGCTGGCTGAGGCGGCTCTCACACTTGGTACAACTGGCGACGCAAAGGCTTACTTGACATCCGCTATCACAAAGAATATCAACTATGTTAGATCATTCTCTTTAGGTACTAGCGAAAGCGCGACAATCCTTGGGAAAATCAGTGATGCAGATCACGCTACCAAAAGGGATGCTTACGTTGCCTACGTCAACTCTGAGTATGATGCGGCGGCCTCGACTGATGCCAAAATGAACGTGATTGGTAGAGAGTATTGGTTGGGACTTTATGGTAATGGTATGGAAGCATACAACCTGTACAGAAGAACCGGCAAACCCTCAAATATGCAGCCTGCCTTGGAAGCTGATCCAGGACCGTTTGTTAGGTCGTTTGAGTACCCAAACAATTACTTGGTAACTAATGTGAATGCGGTTCCGAAGGATGGTGTTGCAGTGCAGGTATTCTGGGATACGAATCCTGGTTCTCCTTGGATTTATTAACTGAAAAAGAAAGAAACAATGAAAAAGTTAAGATATAGTTTTGCGCTGCTGGCATTGGCTCTGGTCTTTCTGAGCTCTTGTAGAGATTCAGTGGAGCCAAATATCCCTTACTCTACGTTTGATACGGGTGTCTATCTGAGGACTATTGCGCGGACCAGCGTTGATTTTCAACTCAGCAACTTGCCCTCTTCCACTTTCGCCCTGACTCTAGAGGCGGTGGATATCGAGGATGGCGCGACGGTGGAGACCGTAGATATTATGGTAAGGCACCGACGTTTGATCACGGGAGTTGGGCTGCAGTATACCCCAGCGGGTGGAGATGCCCAGGTGACTACAATTCCAGCATCAGCTTTTGCGCCAAATTCAGATTCGAGGTTTCTAAGGACTTCCTTTGTTGTGACTGCCCCTGAAGCGATTGCTGCGGTAGGTTTGACCGCTGCGGATATCAAGAAGGGGGACGTATTTGAGTTTCGATTGATTCTCACTGACAAGAAAGGGCGGAAATTCCATTCGGGTAACGTGACCACAAACGTAGCAGGTGCGGTGTTCTATGATTCCCCGTTCCAGTACTTTGTAGACGTCGAATAAATACTAAAGACAAATCCAGTCCAGTCCTAGAGGCAGCGCCGTACGGCGCTGCCTTTTTTTGTGTAAATCAGGAAATTGAAAAATATATTTGTTAAGGCAAATAAGCGGTTTTTTTAAACGGTCTCTAGGGCTTAGCTTTGCGTAGATCTGAAAAATTGACTATGGATAAATTCTCTTTTATCGCAAACGCGCACGTATCGTATATCGACGAGCTCTATGCGAACTACAAAAACGAACCTGCCTCAATAGACCCAAGCTGGAAGGAATTTTTCGACGGTTTTGATTTTGCCCTTACCAACTACGGCGAAGCCGAAAATGGCAATGGAAAGGCCGAGCCGACGTCAAAACCCGCACCCAAAAACGGGGCTTTGGCTACTCCGGGTACCATCATGGACATGGAGCAGCTTCCAAAGGAAATCAAAGTACGCGCTTTGATCCATGCCTATCGCTCCAGGGCACACTTGAGATCCAAAACCAACCCGGTGAGGGAAAGAAGAGACCGCAAGCCAATGATCGATCCAGAGCATTTTGGCTTGGGTCAGGAAGACATGGCTACGGTTTTCCAGGCTGGTAATGAAATCGGAATCGGAAGCGCTACCTTGGCGGATATCCTGGCGGCTCTTAAGACGATCTACGAAGGCCCGATGGGCTTTGAATACCTGTATATCCGCGATGCGGAAATCCTCGACTGGTTCAAGACCAAGGTGGAAAAAGAGGCTTTGGCTTTTAATCCGTCCCACGACGAGAAAAAGCGGATTCTTTTCAAGCTCGCCCAGGCAGTCGTCTTTGAAAACTTCCTCCATACCAAATACCTCGGACAGAAGCGATTCTCGCTCGAAGGGGGAGAGAGCACCATTCCTTTTCTCGACGCCGTCATCAACACCGCCGCCCAGCATGGCGTGGAGGAAGTAATGATCGGGATGGCCCACCGAGGCCGTCTGAACGTCCTCGCAAACGTCATGGGGAAAACCTATGAGCAGATTTTTTCCGAATTCGAAGGCACGGCCAAGCCGGACTTGACCATGGGCGACGGCGATGTGAAGTATCACATGGGCTACTCCTCCGATATCGTGACTCCGGAAAACAACAAGGTTCACCTGAAGCTTGCTCCCAATCCGTCTCACCTGGAAGCTGTCAACCCGGTGGTGGAGGGTTTCGTTCGTGCCAAAATCGACCATGCCCACAAGCATGACGCGACCAAGGCACTGCCTATCCTCATCCACGGTGACGCGGCTGTGGCAGGTCAGGGCATCGTGTACGAAGTCACCCAAATGGCTGGTCTCAAAGGCTACAACACCGGCGGTACGATCCACTTTGTGATCAACAACCAGGTCGGATTTACGACCGACTTTGACGATGCTAGGTCTTCCATCTACTGTACAGATGTTGCCAAGATCATCGACGCACCCGTGATTCACGTCAATGGAGACAATGCCGAAGCGGTGGTCTTTGCGTCTAAGCTGGCCGCTGAGTTCCGTCAGAAATTCAGCAAAGACATCTTCGTGGACATGGTCTGCTACCGAAGACATGGACACAACGAGTCCGACGAACCGAAGTTTACCCAGCCTGAGCTGTACAATATCATCTCCAAGCATCCTAACCCACGTGAGATTTACGTCAAGAAACTGACCGAAAGAGGTGACTTTGACGCGAAAATAGCGGCACAGATGGATGAGGAATTCCGTCAGCTGCTTCAGGATAGATTGAATATGGTGAAGGAAAAGCCTCTGCCCTACCAAGCGACCAAGTTTGAGCGGGAGTGGGCAAACCTGAGAAGGTCTAAGCCGGAGGATTTCGAAAAGTCCCCTGAGACCGGCATCTCTGAGGACACCATCGAAAAAGTCGCCAATGCCTTGACTTTTGTCCCCAAAGGATTCAAGCCGATCAAGCAGATCGAGGCACAGATGAAGCAGCGCAAGGACATGTTCTTTGAGACCAAAGAGCTGAACTGGGCTTCCGCCGAATTGTTGGCCTATGGTTCCCTTCTTTTGGAAGGAAAGACTGTCCGTCTCACCGGCCAGGATGTGCAGCGGGGAACTTTCTCCCATCGCCATGCCGTGATCCATGACGCAAACACCAACCAGCCTTTCAACTCCCTCAAGGAAATGAAGGACAGACAAGGCCAGTTCCATATCTACAACTCCCTGCTTTCTGAGTACGCGGTGCTGGGCTTTGAATACGGCTATGCCATCGCCAACCCCCATGCCCTGACACTTTGGGAAGGCCAGTTTGGGGACTTCGCCAACGGAGCCCAGACGATGATCGACCAGTTCATCTCCTCCGGAGAGTCCAAGTGGCAGCGTATGAACGGACTGGTGATGCTTTTGCCCCACGGCTACGAAGGACAAGGCCCTGAGCACTCCAACGCTCGTCCGGAGCGATTCCTGCAGCTTTCTGCCGAATACAACATGGTCGTGGCCAACATCACCGAGCCTTCAAACTTCTTCCACCTGCTGAGAAGACAGCTGGCTTGGGAGTTTAGAAAGCCATGCGTGGTCATGTCGCCAAAGTCGCTCTTGAGACATCCGAAAGTGGTATCGCCGATTTCCGAATTTACGTCGGGTCGCTTCAGGGAAGTCCTTCCGGATACTACGGTTGCCGCCAAAGACGTGAAGCGCGTGATCCTTTGTACAGGAAAAGTGTACTACGATCTGGAGGAAGCGAGAGAAAAGGAGAAGGTGAAAAACGTCGCTATCGTCCGCCTGGAGCAGCTCCATCCTCTTCCGAAAAACCAAATCATCGAGGTGCTGAAGTCCTACGAGGGCGCCGAGGTGGTGTGGGTGCAGGAAGAGCCTGAAAACATGGGCTACTGGAACTACCTGCTCCGTCTGCTTTACAAGGAGGTTCCGATGAACCTCATCGCGAGAAAACCGAGCGCCTCGCCGGCTACCGGATACAACAAAGTCCACGTGGAAGAGCAGAAAAACATTGTTTCCCAAGCGCTAAAAATCTAATCTTGATCCAAGCCCCGGCTTTTGCGGGGCTTGTTTTTGAACAAAAAATATAAGATTATCCGCTTTTATGCCAGTAGGTAGCCGAGACAATCCGAAAGAACGCTGAAATTGGGGCTTTGCCCTACTTCGGTCTTCGGTCTTCGGTCTTCCGACCAGATTGAAGAAGCAAATTCGCTTACTGGCAAGATTGCGGATAATCAAGACAAAAAATATTTCTCAACCACCTTCCAAAATAACCCGAAGGGAAAAACATAAAACCATGAGCAAAGAAATGAAAGTGCCCACCGTGGGGGAATCCATCTCTGAAGTCACCGTTGGGCAATGGTTTAAAAAAGACGGAGACACCGTGCAGCTGGATGAGATCCTGTGCGAGCTGGAGTCCGACAAAGCTACTTTTGAATTTCCTGCCGAAGCAGCAGGAGTCCTGAAAATCGTCGCCCAAGAGGGCGATACCGTCGAGATCGGCGGCTTGATCTGCGTGATCGAGGAAGCCGACGGCGCAGCTGCATCGGCTCCGGCTGCCGCAGCCGCTGCGGCGCCAAGCGCCAAGCCTTCCGCTACCGGTGAGGTCAAAGAAATGATCGTGCCGACCGTCGGCGAGTCCATCACCGAGGTGACCCTGGCCAACTGGATCAAGAAGGACGGGGATTTCGTCTCTTTGGACGAAATCATCGCCGAGGTGGATTCCGACAAGGCTACTTTTGAACTGCCTGCCGAGGCTACCGGCATCCTGAGACATGTCGCCAAGGAAGGCGACGTGCTGGAGATCGGGGGCTTGATCTGCAAGATCGAAGTGACGGATGGAGTGCCTGCTGAGGCTTCCGCTCCGGCAGCTGCTGCTAGTCCTGCCGCCACCGCACCTGCTTCGGCTGCATCCACCTACGCTTCTGGCCATGCTTCACCTGCTGCATCGAAGATTTTGGCGGAAAAAGGCATCGCTCCGAGCGCAGTGTCAGGCTCAGGCAAAGACGGAAGAATCACCAAGGAAGACGCTCTGGGTGCGCAGAAGCCGGCTCCTGCCGCTAAGCCAGCCGCCGCACCTGCTGCCAAAGCTGAGGCTGCGCCTGTAGCTCCTGGCTCCAGAAATGTGAGAAGAGAGAAAATGTCTTCTTTGAGAAAGACTGTCTCCCGTCGTCTGGTGGCCGTGAAAAACGAAACTGCCATGCTCACTACGTTCAATGAGGTGAACATGAAGCCAATCATGGATTTGAGATCCAAGTTCAAGGATCAATTCAAAGAGAAACATGGCGTGGGCTTGGGCTTCATGTCCTTCTTCACCAAGGCCGTATGCGTGGCTTTGCAGGAGTGGCCAGCCGTGAATGCCCAGATCGACGGTAACGAGATTGTATACAACGATTTCTGTGATATTTCCATTGCAGTATCTGCGCCAAAAGGCTTGGTTGTACCGGTGGTGAGAAATGCCGAAGGCATGTCTTTTGACCAAATCGAAAAAGAAATCGTCCGACTCGCCGGCAAAGCAAGAGACAATAAGCTCTCCATCGAAGAGATGACCGGTGGTACCTTCACCATCACCAACGGGGGCGTATTCGGCTCCATGATGTCCACTCCGATCATCAACGCGCCACAGTCTGCCATCCTAGGCATGCACAACATCGTGGAGCGTCCGATGGCAGTCAATGGCGAGGTGAAGATTCTCCCAATGATGTACGTGGCCCTTTCCTACGATCACCGCATCATCGACGGCCGCGAGTCCGTGAGCTTCCTCGTCCGCGTGAAGCAGCTGCTGGAAGATCCGACGAGATTGTTGTTTGGAGTGTAGTCCAGTTACGATTTACGAAATACGATTTACGAGGGGCTGGAGTACTCCGGCCCCGCTTTTTAACCAGCGAGGGCCAAGTCTAGTATCTTGAGTCTAGCATCTAAAATCTATTCAAAATGTACGACGTCATAGTAATCGGCTCAGGTCCTGGAGGGTATGTAGCGGCGATCCGCTGCGCACAGCTCGGGATGAAGACAGCCATTGTTGAAAAATATCCAACCTTGGGCGGTACCTGCCTCAACGTGGGCTGTATCCCTTCCAAGGCACTTTTGGATTCCTCGGAGCATTACCACAATGCTGCCCATACCTTCAAAACCCACGGCATCAACCTGTCCAACCTCAGCGCGGACATCACCCAGATGATCTCCCGCAAGGACGAGGTGGTGAAGCAAAACGTGGACGGGATCCAGTTTTTGATGAAGAAAAACAAGATCGATGTGCACCAAGGCCTGGGTTCCTTTGTGAATGCCACCACGGTCAAAGTGACCAAGGACGACGGTGCTGCCACAGAGATCCAAGGCAAAAACATCATCATCGCCACCGGTTCCAAGCCTTCCACCTTGCCTTTTATCAAAATCGACAAGGATCGTGTGATTACTTCTACTGAAGCTTTGAACCTGAAGGAGGTTCCAAAGCATCTGGTCGTGATCGGCGGCGGCGTGATCGGACTGGAGCTCGGCTCTGTCTATGCCCGACTGGGAGCGAAAGTCTCCGTGGTGGAGTTCATGGATTCCCTGATTCCTACCATGGATCGCACCATGGGAAAAGAGCTTCAGAAGTCTTTGAAAAAGATCGGCTTTGAGTTTTTCCTCAAGCATAAAGTCACTTCCGTCGAAAACGCCGGCAAGGAAGTGACCGTAAAAGCTGAAAATGGCAAGGGTGAAACTGTGGAGATCAAAGGTGATTACGTGCTGGTTTCCATCGGAAGAAGACCTTATACCGAAGGCTTGAATGCCGAGGCTGCCGGAGTGAAGCTGACCGAGCGCGGCCAGATCGAGGTTAACGACCACCTGCAGACCAACGTGCCAAACATCTACGCCATCGGTGACGTGGTAAAGGGCGCCATGCTTGCCCACAAGGCGGAAGAGGAAGGTGTGTTCGTAGCCGAAACCCTAGTGGGTCAAAAGCCGCACATCAACTACAACCTGATCCCGGGCGTAGTCTATACCTGGCCAGAAGTTGCCGCGGTAGGATACACCGAAGAGCAGCTCAAGGAGCAAGGAAGAAAATACAAGACTGGCAAATTCCCTTTCATGGCCTCAGGTCGTGCGCGGGCATCCATGGATACTGACGGTTTGGTGAAAGTCTTGGCAGATGCCGAGACGGACGAAATCTTGGGCGTACACATGATCGGACCGAGAACTGCCGACATGATCGCCGAGGCGGTCGTGGCGATGGAGTTTCGCGCGTCCGCGGAGGATATTTCCAGAATGTCCCACGCGCATCCGACCTACACCGAGGCGTTCAAGGAAGCCTGCTTGGCTGCTACCGACAATCGGGCTTTGCACGTGTAAGACAACGCTACAGCTAAGCGAAAAGGCCATCCCGAATCATTTGGGATGGCTTTTTCTTTTGTACAAAATTGGCTTAATTCCGCCATGAAGTTCAAAATAGCCATTCTGGGAGCCGGAAATGTAGCTTGGCATTTAGCTCCTGCTTTGGAGGACGCCGGTCATGAGATCACGGAGATTTACGCCAGGGATCTGGACAAGGCCGACCAGATCACCGAGCGCGTCTATTCCGCCGAGGCTACCGACGATCTGGATTTTTCGGAAAGCAGAGCGGAGATTTTCATCCTTGCGGTGAAGGACTCCGCGATCCCTGAGCTGGCAGATGAGGTGATTTTGCCGGAGGGAAGCATCTTGGTGCATACCTCTGGTACCATGCCTTTGGAGATGCTGGGCTACAGCTCGGCCAGCTACACGGGGATTCTTTATCCTTTGCAGTCTTTCACCCGGGGGAAAAAGCTGGACATGGGGGACGTACCTTTTTTGGTGGAATCGGATGACGAGACTACGCTTCAAAAGCTTAAAAAATTGGCCAAAAGTCTTTCTCCGCTCGTTTACACCGTGCGCTCCAAAGACCGCAAAGGCGTCCACGTCGCAGCCGTTTTTGCCAGCAACTTCACCAACCACATGATCCGTATTGCGGAGGAGATCATGCATCGTCAGGGATTGGACTTCGAAATGCTCAAGCCGCTGATCATCGAGACCATCTCCAAAAGCCTGCAGATCGGCGCCAAAAACGCCCAAACTGGTCCGGCAATCCGCGAGGACTATGAAACCCTGGAAGACCACCACCAATTTCTCAACTACAACGAGGCGCTGGCGGAGATCTACAAGCTGGTCTCCCAGGACATCATCGATAGCTGATCACTGTGTCCAGGAGCCAAACTTGCCGGCTTGATAGTCGCGATATGCTTCCTGAATCTCCTGTTGCGTATTCATCACAAAGGGCCCTTGGGCAACCATGGGCTCGTTGAAAGGCAGGGCATGGCCCAGGATCAGAATGGAGTCTTCCAAAGCCTCTACCTCGACGGTTTCTCCTGTATTGGCAAACTCGACCAGATGGCGGAAAAGTACGTCGGTACCATTGGTCTTTGCCACGCCGCGGACGAGATAGAAAAATATGTTTTCCTCCGATGGGATGACTTTGGTGAACTTGCCTCCCTTCTCCAGGTAGAGCGTGCTCATGGTAATGGGGAAGGAGCCTTCAAAAGCGCCCTTTTTTCCTTTCCATTCACCAAACAGCTGCTGTACTTTGACCTTTCCTCCATCCAGGTCAAAAGAAGGGATGTCCTCTTTTTGCAGCCCTACATAGTTGGGCTCGACCATCTTTTTCGAAGCTGGCAGGTTGAGCCAAAGCTGGAGGATTTCCAGGTCTCCTCCCTTTTGCTTGAAATCCGAACTGGAGACCTCCGCGTGTATCAGTCCCCGCCCGGCAGTCATGTACTGGACTCCTCCGGGTCCGATCACGGATTCATGTCCTGAGGAATCCTTGTGCATAATGTCCCCTTCGAGGATGAAGGTCACGGTCTCCATTCCCCGGTGCGGGTGCGGGCCAAAAGGCAAGCCCTGGTTTTTTGCGGGGTAGGTCTGGAAGCCGTGATGGTTTAGAAAAATAAAAGGGTCGATCTGCTCCAGGCTGCGAGTGGGCATGGGGCTGTAGGTGACCAGATCGGCGATGGGCCTGTATTCGGCTTTATGGATTTTTTTGATAGGTCTCATAGGAGGAAGTTTGGGTTTAGTTTCTGGGAAAAACGGTCGCTTGGTGAAATTTGTTCATCCCATACTTTGGGCAAACCACCGCCGGAGGGGTAGTGGGCGACATGGGGAAAAATAAAAAAAGCCCTTCTTTCGGAAGGACTTTGATGGTGGGTTGACTATTTCAGCCAGGCGAGTTTGATCTCGTCTGGGGCTTTCATCCGGTCTGCCAGCCTCATGTAGCGGTCTGCCAGATTGGAAAGGTAGTCTTGGGCTTTGGCCGCTGCGGCGTCGAGGCCCGTCAGCGCCTCGATCTTCCAGAGGCCGACCAAGTGCTCGATGATACGGGCATAGTCCCAGCCGGTATAGATGCCGACTTTCTGGGTGATTTCGGAGAAATCTCTGTAGAGGTTGGGTTGCTTGCCGCCATCGCCCATCAGTACGGCAGGCATGACGATCTGTTTTCTCATCATCTTTTCAAACGCGAGAACGGCACCGTTTGGATCTATCTCAAAAATCTTGGACATGAAGGATTTGTAGGCCTTTTCGTGTCTTGCCTCGTCACCTGCGATGGTTTTGCAAATTCTGGACAGGACGGAGTCACCGGCTTTGTCGGCCAGTTTGCCTGTGTTCACGTGGGAGATTTTGGTTGCTCTTTCCTGAAAGGAAGTGTAGATCATCGCCTGGTAGGGGTCAGATTCGGACTTGGGGTCAAAGCCGTTGGTGATCAGGCGGTGGATGGTCTGCTCCACGGCTTTCATGTCCACGCGGCCGGTCAGGTAGAGGTATTTGTTGAGCAGGTCTCCGTGGCGGTTTTCCTCGGCAGTCCAGGCTTTGGACCAGCGCACCCAGCCGGTCGGCGATACTAGGGATCTTTCTTCATTGATGCCTTCCAGCAAGTTGAAGTAAGTCTGGTAAGAGGGCAGAGCCTCCTCGGTAATCATGTTTCCCACCAGCGAAGTCAATACCGTGTCGGGAATGCCCTCTGCTCTCTTTTGGAGAAGCTTGACCTCCTCAAAGACCTCTGGGTTGTGGAAATCCGGCAGAAAATCGGACGGCTGCCAGCATTCATCCGGATCGACGAGGACATTGTCTACCGCATGGCCGACAAATTCGTCAAGCTGGGAGATGACCTCCATGTTTTTTTCTAATTCGTAATTGATTTCACCTGATTTCATTTGGAATCTGATTTATCCGGGGTGGGTAGTCCCGAAGATTGATGAATTATGTGTTGCAAGGTACGGACAAATCCGCTGATATAAGATAGAAATACTCTATTTCACTTTTGAGTTTCCTGGGATGGGGGAGAAATAGACACCTTGCCTAGTTTAGATACGGAAAAAGCCTCCAGATGGAGGCTTTTGCTTGGGATTATTCAAGGAATCAGTAGTCCAGCTTGTATGCGGCCACTTTGTTTTTGAAGAAGGTAGGGACGTAGACGATCTTCTCGGCGGCATTGTATCCGATGTCGGCCGTGTTGGATTCGGCGGCTTTGGTGTCCAGCATCAGGGTTTGGGTGGAGTCGTTGGCGAAGTAAACCTCACCTTGCCATCTTGAAGCGATGAAGTTGCCATCACCTAGAATGACCAATCCATCGCCTCCAGTGACGGTGGAGTTGATCACGGTGGTGGTGCCGTCGACATCCCATTTTTTGAGTCCGGAGGCGTCCAGGCCATAGATAGTCCCATCACCTCCTACAGCCAGGCCGTTGATCGATTCATGGCCTTCGGATACGGTAGCTATCTCGCCATTGGCGAGGGAGTGTACTTTGCCCGTTCTCATGTCGGTGAAATAGACCGTCCCATCGTGCGCAGCGACGTCATTGAGGAATTCAGCCCCCGCCACTTTAAACTTGTTAGAGATTTTGGATGTGGCGATGTCTACTTCCACGAGCTCGTCGATGTCGGTGACGTAGAGCTTGCCGTCGGAGATCGCCATGCCTTTCGGGGCGTTGAGGCCGGTGATCCATGCCGCATCCAGGATTTTTCCCTCCTTGGACACAATGGCGATCGAGCCTTTTCCGTCTTTTTCAGAAGGGTCTTGCCCTTCGATGTTGGAGACGTAGAGCTTGCCGCTGGTTTCATCAAAGAGCACGGACTCGTTGGTCATCAGCGAGTCAGGCGTCTCCCACAGCAGGGTCAGGGTTGGGGTCTTGGCTTCGATGACTTCAAATACCTCGCCTTCGGTCTTTTTCGCCTCGCAGCTATACAGGGCCAAGGCGGAGACACCCAACAGTGAATACTTCAAAATTGCTCTCATAGTGATTGTGGTTTTTGTCAGTGTTTAAACAGTCGAAGTCAAATCTCGCAAATTTACTTTTCAAAATAAAATCCTGATTTGTGTATGCCGGGGCCTGGTTTTGGTTCGGATTACCCGGGTAGGAGCTTGAATGGGAACGAATCTTCGGTATATCGCCCGTCGGGATTTCCTGCGGAAAGGCTTTTTTTGCCCAGCGTCGGTCAGCCGGTGGGATTTTACTACCACAGGTGGAAAAATGGGCCGGTTCACTGAAATTCTAGTCTGCCTTGGCATATTCCCAGTATCTTAAATGCGGGATCGGGGGAGTTGACCGTACATGGATTGCTTTACGGTCGATTTTCGATGATCCGCCCTGTTTTTGAAAAGAACCACCACCAACTTAGAGAAATGAAAAAGCTGATTTACTTCACGGCACTTGCGGCAGCAAGCGTCGCCTGTGCGCCTGCAGAGCAGACCGTAGACTACACCCAGATGAGCGATGAAGAGCGGCTCAAGGCCGCCACTGAAATCGCCCAGTCCAACATCATGGTGGATGGCCACGTGGACCTTCCATACCGCATGAAAGTCGGGGGCTTTACCCTCCAGCGGGAAGTATTGGATGTGTCTGTGCGGACTCCCGACGGCAATTTTGACTTTCCCCGCTCCAAGGAAGGAGGGTTGGATGCACCCTTTATGTCCATCTATATCCCGGCCGGGAACCAAAAGAACCCGGGGGCTTCCAAGGCCCTGGCAGATTCCTTGATCAGCATGACCGAGCGCTTGGCGACGACGTTTCCAGACAAGTTTGCCATGGCCTACAGCCCAGCCGACATTGAGGCAAATTTTGCCAAGGGGCTCATCTCCCTGCCCATGGGGATGGAAAATGGCGCTGGAATCGAGGATGATCTGGCCAATGTGAAGTACTTCCAGCAGCGGGGCATCCGCTACATCACCCTCACCCACGGGACGGACAACCTGATCGGCGATGCGAGCTACGATACCACGGGCACGCATGGTGGGCTGAGCGAGTTTGGAGAGAAAGTAGTAGCTGAGATGAACCGAGTGGGGATCATGGTCGACCTGAGCCATGTCTCTGACAACACCTTCCGCGATGCGCTGGCGATCACCAAGGTTCCTGTGATCGCTTCCCATTCCTCGGTGCGGAAGTTCACGCCCGGGTTTGAGCGCAACATGAGCGATGAGCTGATCCAGGCCATGGCCAAAAACGGCGGCGTGATGATGATCAACTTTGGCGGAAGCTTCATCGATTCGGCCTATGCCGCCGGATCCTCCAAAGTACGGGAGCATTTGGTCAACTACATGGCTGAAAATGGGCTTTCCCGTGGCGATTCGGCATTCAAAGCCTACGCTTCCGAATACACCGCTGCCAACAATCCCTTCCCTACCGTGCAGCGCGTCGCAGACCACATAGACCATGTGGTGGCGCTCGTCGGAGTGGACTATGTCGGCTTGGGCTCGGACTTCGATGGGGTGGGGGACTCCCTTCCGACGGGCCTGAAGGACGTGTCTATGTACCCGAACCTGATTGCCGAGCTGCTGAAGCGAGGCTATTCGAAGGAAGACATCGAGAAAATCTGCTACAAAAACGTCTTCCGCGTCTGGAAAGCCGTGGAGGACTACGCCGCTGCCCAGAGCTAGGCCTGGATCGCGCAACATTGTATTTCTCAAGCCCTGGCTAGTTTAATGCCAGGGCTTTTTGGTTTTCGGCAAAACGTAAGGAAGGGATGTGGGGTGAGGATTGGGGCGTTTTTTACGTCAACATTAACGAGATAGTCGATTCAAGTTAAATTTTAGAGGATTTTGTGTGGGTTTATTTTGTCGGTCTGATAATAAGCTTAACTTTCAGAAGCGTCTTTTCGACAAGTTGACTTTATCTCAGTTATTTAGTCACTTATTCAAGATTGAATTCTTTTTCAAACCAATTTTTATATGAATAAAAAATACTCCCTTTTCAAATCTTTACTGCTGATGCTGTTCGTGCCTTTTGTGGCGAAAGCTCAGGAAAAGCCAAACATCCTGGTGATATGGGGTGATGATATAGGAACCTGGAACATCAGTCATAACAACCGAGGGATGATGGGGTATATGACCCCCAACATTGACAGAATAGCCAAGGAAGGAGCCAGCTTCACAGACTACTATGGCCAGCAAAGCTGCACCGCAGGACGGGCGGCCTTTTTGGGAGGCAATGTCCCTGTGAGAACAGGCATGACCAAGGTGGGGCTGCCCGGTGCGAAGGAAGGCTGGCAGGAGACGGACATCACCATCGCCGGCGTCATGAAGAGCTTGGGCTATAATACCGGCCAGTTTGGGAAAAACCACCAAGGCGACCGGGATGAGCACTTGCCTACCAACCATGGCTTCGACGAGTTTTTTGGTAATCTGTATCACCTCAATGCCGAAGAAGAGCCTGAAAATTTTGACTATCCAAAGGATATGGTCATGAAAAACGGCAAGACCTTCTTGGAAAATTATGGGCCAAGAGGAGTCGTCCACAGCTACTCAGACGGAAAAATCGAAGATACGGGGCCATTGACCAAGAAAAGGATGGAGACCATCGACGAAGAAACGATAGCGGCAGCCAAGACTTTCATCAAAAAGCAGGTGGATGCCGGCAAGCCTTTTTTTACTTGGTGGAATGCTACCAGAATGCACTTTAGAACGCACGTGAAGGACGAAAACAGACATCCCGGAAACGACGAGTACACCGATGGGATGATCGAGCATGACAAGATGGTCGGTGAGCTGCTGGACTACCTCGATGAGCTGGGGATTGCAGACAATACGATCGTCTTCTACAGCACGGACAACGGCCCGCACTACAATACGTGGCCAGATGCTGGAACTACACCTTTCCGTTCGGAAAAGAACTCCAACTGGGAGGGAGCCTATCGCGTACCGGCCTTTGTCAAGTGGCCAGGGCATATTCCGGGAGGGGTGACATACAACGGCATCTTCTCCCACGAAGATTGGCTGCCAACCTTCGCGGCGGCGGCTGGAGACCCCAACGTAGCAGACAAGATCAAGAAAGGATACTCTGCTATAGGTCGAAACTACAAGAACTACATCGATGGTGTCAATCAGCTGGACTACCTCACTGGCAAGACCAAGGAGGCACCCAGAAAGGAATTTATCTACGTCAATGATGACGGACAAGTGGTCGCAATGAGATATGATGCTTGGAAGGCCGTCTTTCTGGAGAATAGGGGCCAGGCCTTTGAGGTGTGGAGAGAACCGTTTGTCGAGCTGAGAGTCCCCTTGTTGTTCAACCTGAGAAGGGATCCTTTCGAGAAAGCACAACACAATTCCAATACCTACAACGATTGGTTTTTGGACAGGGCTTTTGTCCTCGTTCCCATGCAGCAGATGGCAGGCGAGTTTTTGATGACCATGAAGGACTATCCTCCCAGCCAATCTCCGGGATCCTTCAATCTGGAGAAGATCCAAAAGCAGATCGAGTCTATGGGCTCCAACTAATTGGCCGAAAGGGGAGCGGTGACGCTTTCCTGTTAGGATCTTCTTTTTATCCCATGCTTTTGGATAGTTCTTTTGGGAAAAGACCGGCGCCAGGAGACCTGTTACTTTAAAAAAGCCGAGCAATGGTCGCCCAGCTAGCCTGGGCGACCATTCACTTGGAGCCTCATGGAGAATGAAACAAGGTAAATTTTTAATCAAGTAAATTTTTGACCCTATACCATATGAAACACACACATTCCCTTTTCAAAGCCTTGCTGCTGCTGCTTTTTACGCCCATGCTGGCTCAGGCGCAGAGCAAACCAAACATCCTGGTCATCTGGGGAGATGACATCGGCTGGAGCAACGTGGGCTTCAACAACAACGGCCTGATGGGCTACAAAACACCGAACATCGACCGCATCGCCAAGGAAGGCGCGGTATTCACCGACTGGTACGGACAGCAGTCCTGTACCGCCGGACGCGCGGCCTTTATCTTGGGGCAGCATCCATTCCGAACCGGCCTGCTGACCATCGGCATGCCAGGAGACTCCCATGGTATCCAAAAGACACAGCCAACCATTGCCGACCTGCTCAAGCCTCAAGGCTATGCCACGGGCCAGTTTGGCAAAAACCACCTAGGCGATCAGGATGAGCACTTGCCGACCAATCATGGCTTCGACGAGTTTTTTGGCAACCTCTACCACCTCAATGCCGAGGAGGAGCCGGAGGGCTACTACTATCCCAAGGATCCGGAGTTTCGCAAGAAGTTTGGCCCGCGTGGTGTGATCCACAGTACCGCCGATGGCAACATCCAGGATACCGGGCCCTTGACTTCCAAGCGTATGGAGACCGTGGATGATGAGTTTGAGAATGCCGCCATCGCATTTATCGAAAAAGCCCATGCAGACGGCAAGCCCTTCTTTGTGTGGTTGAGCGCTACGCGTATGCACGTATGGACGCACCTGAAGCCTGAAAGTGACGGCGTGACCGGAATCGGTCTGTACGCCGACGGGATGGTCGAGCATGACAAAGCCGTCGGCCGTATTCTGGACAAGCTGGACGAGCTGGGTATTACCGACAACACCATCGTGATGTACTCTACGGATAACGGTGCCGAGAAATTCAGCTGGCCTGACGGAGGGTCTTCTCCATTCCGTGGGGAAAAAGGAACCACTTGGGAAGGTGGATTCCGCGTGCCGACCGCCATCCGCTGGCCGGGCGTGATCAAGCCAGGTACCGTTCACAATGAGATCTTCTCCCACGAGGACATGATGCCAACTTTGGTCGCCGCAGCGGGCGAACCCAATATCAAGGAGAAAGTTTTGAAAGGCTATCAGGCTAATGGAAAAACCTTTAAGCAGCATCTGGATGGCTACAACATGATGCCTTTCCTGAAAGGCGATGTGAAGGAGTCTCCTAGAAAAGAGATTTTCTACTTCGATGCCGGTGGCAACCTCAACGCCATCCGCTACGAGATGTGGAAGCTGCACTTCGCCATCATGGATGGCGCCATCAATACCGCCTACCGCAAGTCCCCAAGCTGGCCACTGGCGATCAACCTGAGAGCTGACCCATACGAAGTGTCATGGGAGTCAGGTATGTACACCAGATGGTATGGGGAAAACATGTGGCTGTTTGTGCCGGCACAGCGTTTTGCCGCACAGTTCCTGTCCACGTTCAAAGACTTCCCACCGCAGACGGGGTCTTCCCTTTCGGTGGACAAAGTGGTCCAACAGCTCGCCTCTCCGGCGAGGAACTGATATAGCGTCCTAGCAGAAGGTTACCCGGCAGTTGACGGGTAACCTTTTTATTTTCCTACCCAAAACACGAGTGTTTTTTTTGACTATGACTGCACAGGAATCTATCCAAGAACTGAAGAATAGGATGGCTGCTTCCATCATTGGGCAGGCAGACCTGATTGACCGCTTGATTCTCGTTTTGCTCGCCGATGGCAATATGCTCTTGGAGGGCTTACCGGGCTTGGCCAAGACCCGGGCGATCAAGACCTTGGCCAGCGAGCTGGACTGCGGCCTGAGCCGAATCCAATTTACCCCCGATCTGCTGCCCTCGGACGTGACAGGCACGGAGATCTATCAGCCCGAGTTGGCAGAAAAGTTTGTCTTCCAGCAGGGGCCGATCTTCAGCAACCTGATCCTCGCCGACGAGATCAACCGGGCTCCGGCCAAAGTCCAATCGGCTTTGCTCGAAGCCATGGAAGAGCGGCAGGTGTCCGTCGCGGGCAAAACCTACAAGATGGAGCCGCTCTTCATGGTGATGGCGACCCAAAACCCCGTGGAGCAGGAGGGGACGTATCCGCTTCCTGAGGCCCAGATGGACCGCTTCCTCATGCACGTGGTGATCAGCTATCCCGATGACGCTTCGGAGTTGGCGATTTTGCGGCTGAATAGAAACGAGCAGAGTGCGGATAAAGGAGCGAGAAAGGAAAAGCTTTCTCCCCAAGTGATCTTTGATGCAAGAAAGGAAATCGCACAGGTGAAGATCTCTGAGGCGATGGAAAAATACATTGTGGACATCATCTCGGCCACGCGCTATCCCAAGAAATACAGTGAAGAGCTCGATGGCTGGCTGGACTTTGGCGCGAGTCCCAGGGGAAGTATCGCGCTAGACCGTGCCGCGCGCACGCACGCCTGGATGGGTGGAAATGACTTTGTCACGCCGGAGAATGTCCGCGCGGTCGTCCACGATTGCCTGCGCCACCGACTCATCCTGAGCTATGAGGCCAATGCGGAGGGCGTGACCGCCGACCAAGTCTTGGACGAAATCCTCAAGCAAGTCGCGGTAGTGGCCTAAATCTTCTCAGCCCATGGCAAAGGAAACCATATTTCCGGCTGATATTTTTTGTTCGCTCAAGGATCTCTTGGGCATGGAGCGCTATGCCCATCACTTTAATCTTTTGGCCAGAAAGCAGAAGGTGAAAACAATTCTGGGCGGAAAACACGCCTCCAAGCTGCGTGGGCGAGGACTGGACTTTGAGGAAGTGCGGCACTATGTCAAGGGCGACGACATTCGCAACATCGACTGGAAAGTCACTGCTCGGACTAAGGAAACGCACACGCGGGTGTTCAGCGAGGAAAAGGAAAAGCCAGCCTTGATCCTGGTAGACCAGTCCAAGTCCATGTTTTTTGGCTCCCAAAAAAAGACCAAGTCCGTCGTGGCGGCAGAGCTGGCGGCTTTGGCGGCCTTTCGGATTTTGAAGGAAGGAGATCGTGTAGGAGGAATCGTGTATGGTGACCAGGGTGTGGACATCGTCTTTCCCAAGCGGGACAGAAGGAATATCCTCCGATTTTTTGAAAATATAGTCAAGCGAAACCATGAGCTCTTGGACCACCAAGACGGCAAGTTTGAGGATCTGCTGAAAGACGTGACAGCCAAAACCCGAAACATCGTGACGCATGATTTCCTGATTCTGATCATCAGTGATTTCCATCGCTACTCACTGGATGTGCTCAAGTCTATCGTCCTGCTGGGCCAACACAATGACGTGATCTTGGCCAAGGTGAGCGATCCCTTCGAGCGGGAGATCGCTGAAGTCAAATTTGTCGCTGGGGATGAGCATACGCAGGTGTCCGTGGACGGCAAGGAAAAATCCCTGAAACGGAAGTTTGAGGAAGGTTTTGACCAGGATTTCCAGGCTTTTGAGTCCAGTCTGAAAAAACACCGGATTCCCATATTCCAGATCGATACGGTCACGCCCATCGACCAGCAGCTCAAGGATGTTTTCAAATCGCCTACCAAATGAGGATATATCAAGACAGCGTGGCCCAGGACACGACTTCTGCTTTGCTTCGGCAGTTTGAAGTGGGGAAGCTTTATGAGCCGGAGCCGGTGCGATTCAGCTTTGAGACGGTTGGCTGGCCGATTTTGGGTGGATTGCTTGTTTTGGGACTGTTGGTCGCGGCATTTTTTTGGTACCGATCCTATGCGCGCAACCGCTATCGCCGGGAGGCACTGCGACATTTGGAGGGTATCAAGGCCGATCAGGCAGTGGAGGTTTTTGTGGTGCTGAAGCGCACGGCGATCCATGCTTTTGGTCGGGAAAAAGTCAGCCCGCTCTCAGGCAGCGAATGGTTGAAGTTTCTGGAGGCTACTGGCAAAAACGTAAGACTCCTCGCGCAGGACGTACATATCCAATCTGCGATCTACCGAAGCCAGCCCATGCCTGCGGAGGCCTACAGTCTGGTATTGTCCAACGCCAAACAATGGGTGAGAACGCATGCCGTCAAACTTTGAAATAGCGCATCTTTGGGTTTTTTGGCTGCTGCCCCTGCCGCTGCTGATCTACTGGCTCCTGCCGCCACTGCGGATGAAGAGCGCCTCGATCACGCTGCCGGTGTATGAGAAGGCGGTGGGCTATACCGGCGAGAAACCCAGAAAGTCCGCGCTGGTGAAGCGGAAAAACTTTTTCCAATGGCTGGTGTTGGCCTTGAGCTGGGCCTTGGTGTTGGCGGCGCTCTCGTCCCCCCAGCTTGTGGGCGAGCCGGAGATGAAGGTGAAGACCTCCCGCAATTTTCTCATCGCGGCGGACATCTCGTTTAGTATGGCCCAAAATGACTGGGTAATCGACGGCCAAAAGGCCCGGCGTTGGGACGCGGTGAAGGAGGTGATGCACGACTTTATCCAGAAGCGCCAGGGCGACCGCATGGGCTTGGTGTTTTTTGGCAGCAATGCCTATGTCCAAGCGCCTTTCACGCCGGACTTGGTCACAGTCACGGAGATGCTGGATGAGGCCGATGTGGGCATGGCCGGGCAGATGACCCATATCGGCAAGGCGATTGCAAAGGGCGTGGGGATGTTTGAAAAGGACACCATCGAGACCAAGGTGATGCTGCTGCTCACCGATGGGATCGACTCGGGCGACGATGTGCTGCCGCTGGATGCCGCCGACATGGCGGCCAAGGACTCCATCATGATCTACACCATCGGCATAGGCGATCCGGGCAAAAGCGGGAGCGACCTCGACGAGCGCACGCTGCAGGACATCGCCGACATGACCCATGGGCAATATTTTTTGGCAAAAGACGAGAGCCGCTTGGCGGAAATCTACGCCGAGGTGGACAAGCTGGAGCCCATCGAATACGAGGAAATGGAAAACCGGCCCGTGACGCTGCTGTACTACTATCCGCTCGGAGCGGCCTTGGGGCTTTTGCTGTTTAGCGCGTTTATCGGTTCGCTGGTTCAGTTGATTCGGGCTTTGAAGAGAAGGGAGGGCGGCTATGTTTGAGGGTGTTCTTC
Organism: Algoriphagus oliviformis; assembly: GCF_017254915.1. Taxonomy (GTDB): domain Bacteria; phylum Bacteroidota; class Bacteroidia; order Cytophagales; family Cyclobacteriaceae; genus Algoriphagus; species Algoriphagus oliviformis. The sequence continues at coordinate 30,409 of NZ_JAFKCT010000011.1, forward strand.
CGGTGGATTGGGAAGCCTTTCATTTCTTGAGGCCGATCTTTTTATGGCTATTGGTCTTGGTAGGGCTGTTTTGGCTGACCGGCCTGCTGAGCATGAGGCAGGACTTGGCCTGGAAAAAGGTCATCGCGCCCCACCTGCGGGAATATGTGATCAAAAAAGGCAGCGAACGGACCAAATACCTGATGCAACTCCTCTTTGCACTGGCGCTGAGCTGTGGTATTTTGGGCTTGGCTGGGCCTACTTGGAAACGAGTGGAGGTGCCGGGACAGGAGCTGGAGACTCCGGTGGTCATCTTGCTCGATCTGTCGCAAAGCATGATGGCGACTGACCTGCAGCCTACCCGCCTAGAGCGCGCTAAGTTCAAGATCAACGACCTGGTGAAGCATAACCCGCAAGCCCGAGTCGCCCTCGTGGGTTTTGCGGGGACTGCCCATACCATCGTGCCGCTGACCCGAGACTATGAGATCATCACGAGCCATGTCGATGGCTTGACACCGGCTGTGATGCCCTTTCCGGGCTCGGATTTGGAGGCGGCGTTTGCGATGGCCGACTCGGTGATGGGCGTGACCACGGCTCCCGGGACGGTGCTGGTGATGTCGGATGATTTGGATGAGGACGCTTTCGACGCGATTCAGGCTTTTGTGCAGTCCAATGCCGGCAAAGTCGCCCTGCTTCCCATGGCGACCGATGCCGGGGCGGAGGTGCCCATGCCGCATTCCAAGGCCTTTTTCAAAGACTCCAATGGCAATGTCGTCCACTCCTCCCTGGATCGGCAGATTCTTTCGCAGCTAGCCTCGCTCGATCGGGTGAGCGTGCACGAGCTGACGCTGGACGATTCGGATGTGGAGCTGATCAGCAAGGCCATCTCGGACAATCTGATGTTTACCGAAAAGCCGGAGGAAAAGGATGATGAATGGCGGGACATGGGCTTGTTGCTGGTGATTCCGATGGCCTTGCTGCTCTTGCTTTGGTTTAGAAAAGGCTGGGTGATGTATTCCTTCTTGCTGCTGGTATTTAGCTCCTGCACCGATGGGTCTAGGTTTGCGGACCTGTGGTACACGGAGGACTACCAGGGGCAAAAGCTTAGTGATCGCGGCGATTTTGCGCAAGCCGCGCAGCGCTTTGAGGATCCGATGCGTCGTGGAGTGGCCAATTTCAAAGCGGGGAATTACGCCGATGCCATCGCGGACTTTCAGCAGGATACCACAGCCCAAGGCGCGTACAATCTGGGCTTGGCCTATTTCCAGTCAGGAGATACGCTGGGGGCGATGCTCGCCTTTCAGGATGCCGCTACGCTCGATCCGGACTTTGCGCCAGCTGCACAAGCCAATCAGCTCATGAAACAAATCCCGAGAGGGGAAGATAGCATGACTCCGCAAGCGGCTGAGGAGACGGATGATGGCGACCAGGGAAAACAAGCCCAAAACAAGCAGAATGACAGCATGGAAGACCTCAGCGGCGGAGGACAGGAGGCTACCAAAAAGGACATGGAGACCTCCCGTAACGAGGAGACGGTCACTTCCGACATCCACATGGGTAAGGAACTGGACGAGGTTCCCGATGACATTACCGCCACCAAGCAGCCTATGTCGGACAAAATGCTGATGCGGAAAGTGGACGACGATCCGGCGCTTTTCCTCCAAAAGAAATTTGAGTATCAGGTGAAAAAGAGCAAGCTAAAACCGAAGGCAGATGGCAAGAAATGGTAGGCTGATCGCGGCTGTGGGGCTTTTTCTAGGCCTCTGCATGCAGTCCTTGGCTCAGACGATCTGGGCAGACGTGACGGTGAACAAAAGCTCCGTCTATGTCGGTGAGCCCGTGGAGGTGTCGGTCAAAGTCTATACTTCCACCTGGTTTACCACCGGATTGGATCTGGGAAATATCAAGGTGAAGGATGCCTTTTCGGTGTACTTTCGGCCGGTGAGCATTTCCTTCCAGCGGGATGGGCAGACCTATGCCGGGGTGCAGCAGATCTACCATGTCTTTCCCTATGAGGTCGGTCAGGTTACTTTTCCGGTCCTCGATATCGAAGTGGAGTCGCCCGCTCCTAGGGGATTCAAGGGGATAAAGCACAGCGTGAAGTCCAAGGAGCGGATCATTACGGTAAAGCCTCCCCCCTCTTCCTTTTCCTCAGGAGAATGGCTGGTGGCCGGGGGACTCAGTGCGAGCGAGCAGTGGACTGGTCCCGATAGCTATCGGGATCGGAAGCAAGTAAAAGTAGGCGACGTATTGGAGCGGAAAATCACCCGAACGGCCTACAGTACGGTAGCGGAGCTGATTCCGCCGATTGTGTGGGATTCCCTTCCCGGTGTAAGCGAGTATCCGGCGCGCAGCGCGGTGAGCAACCACAAGGACAAAACCTCCTTCAGCGCGACTCGCACGGAGACGATGCGTTACCTGTTTGAGAAAGAAGGCGAGGTGACGATCCCTGAGATGGTCTTTACTTGGTACAACTCCTCCCACAAAAAGCTCTACAAGCGCACCCTCAAAGCGGTGACGGTGCAGGTAGCCCCAAATCCTGATTTGGGTGTGCTGGCTTCCGTGCGGGATTCGCTTGCGCAGCAGCAGGAGGAAATACTGGCTGAGGAAGCTTCAGAAAAGCCAAGGCTGATCTTGGGGATGAGTCCACGGCGCTTTGTAGTCTTTGCGGTACTGGTATTTGGTGGGGCCTTGGTCTTGTTTTTTTTTGGGAAAAAAGTACTGCTGCTCTATCGTCAACGGCATCAGGCCTACCTCCATTCGGAGCGCTACTATTGGGATCTTTTTCGAAAGGAATATTCAAAGGGAAATCCTTCGTCGATTGCCAAAGCTCTGTATCGATGGCTTGATGAACTTCATCTCGCTGAGCCAACGGTCGCCTATTTTGTCCAACACTATGGGGCTCCGGTGCTTCAGAAGTCGCTAGAGACAGCCAAACCGTCCGGAAATTGGCCCGTTGGGGCATTTGAAAAGAGACTGGAGGGCGACTGGGCTAAGGCCCGAGAGAATTGTCTAGGCGTCCGGAGCAAGCCCGAGGCGGAAGCGAGGCTGTGGGTCAACCCCTGAGGGAGGCTGCTTTTTTGCTTGGGTCTGGCCAAAGAAAAGCCAATTAAATTTCCCCTAGATGACTTTTCTCATGAAATAGCCCTTCCTTAAATAATATCCTTGTAATGAATCAATCACATCTACCACAGACAATATGAATTATCGCACAGCTATGAAAGTCAATATTTGCATGGTTCTTTTTCTGGGCGTTTTGTTCCAGGCGTATTCACAGGATGGCTTGAGCCGCCATCTCAAAGGCGTGGAGGGCTGCTACCTCGGCTACTACAGCGAATTTGTCAACAAGGGCGCCCAGCCAGTTCCCGATGGAGACCATGAGGTCGTCATTTCGATCATTTACCAGAATTCGAGTGAGTGCTATATGGGGAAGGCCAAGACCAAGGATCAGAAGATCGTTTTGCCCGTCACCATCCAAAAAGACGACAAGACATTTGTGCCTCTGCGCACGCTTTTCAAGGATATGGACAAAGAGTGGCTTATCCTACAGGACAGTAACACACTCTTTGATATCACCGACGGGATGAGCAAGCTTTTTGTGTCCCAGCAGGGGTACCAGGTTCAGGTGTTTTTTCCGGAGGTCATCAATACCAACTCGGGAGTCAGCGTCAAGGCGCCGCCCGCCAGTGAGATGCTGAAGAAAGGAAATTGAGACCAGCCCCGCCCAAACCGGCGGGGTTTCTTTTTGGCGCTGAGCACTTTTTGACTCCGTCTATGGGGATTTTTTGTATAGGGTGAGTCGCGTATTTTCTGTCAATTTTTCTGGAAATGGTCTTTTGAGCGATGCTTTTCGGCCATTCTGGCTGGAAATTGGCCTTGGCGGAAGATTTGATCGAAGGGGAAGAGACCAACACCACTAGCAACTCCCTATGGACTTTAACCAATTTACCATCAAATCGCAGGAGGCCATCCAAAAGGCCGTGGAGATCGCCACAGCGGCGGGAACCCCTGCCATAGAAACAGCCCATCTCCTGAAGGGCATACTCTCCGAAGACGAAAATGTGACCGACTTTCTTTTCAAAAAACTCGGCACAAGCAAGCAGCTGATCGGCCAAAAGCTGGATCAGGAGCTGGCCAAGCTCCCGAAAGTAAGCGGCGGAAACCAGCAGCCCTACCTCTCCGGCGGAGCCAATCAGGTTTTGGCCAAGGCGAAGGACTACCTCAAGACTTTTGGGGATGAATTCGTAGCCATCGAACATCTGCTTTTGGCCATACTGGCCGGAAGCGATGCCGCCTCCAAATTGCTCAAGGATCAAGGTTTGGCTGAAAAGCCTCTGATCGAAGCCATCAAAGAACTCAGAAAAGGAAACAAAGTGACAGACCAAAACGCAGAAAGCAAATACAGGGCGCTGGAGAAGTACTCCAAAAACCTGAACGATCTGGCCAAAAAGGGCAAGATCGACCCCGTCATCGGCCGGGATGAAGAGATCAGGCGCGTCTTGCAGATCCTTGCAAGGCGGACAAAAAATAACCCTATCCTGCTCGGCGAGCCCGGCGTGGGTAAAACGGCCATCGTCGAAGGGCTGGCCCAGCGGATCGTGTCCGGCGACGTGCCGGAAAACCTCAAGTCCAAAACCCTGATATCGCTGGATATGGGGCTTTTGGTCGCTGGCGCTAAGTACAAGGGCGAGTTTGAGGAGCGACTGAAAGCCGTGATCAAAGAGGTGACTGACGCCGAGGGCGAGATCATCCTGTTCATCGACGAGATCCACACGCTCATCGGAGCGGGCGGAGGAGGCGAGGGGGCCATGGATGCCGCCAACCTGCTCAAGCCGGCCTTGGCGCGGGGTGAGCTCCATGCCATCGGAGCGACTACGCTGAAGGAATACCAAAAGTACATAGAAAAAGACAAGGCGCTGGAGCGTAGATTCCAGGCAGTCATCGTGGATGAACCGGATGCGGCTGATGCCATCTCCATTCTCCGCGGGATCAAGGACAAGTATGAGCTCCACCACGGAGTCCGGATCAAGGACGACGCGGTCATTGCCGCTGTGGAGCTTTCCCAGCGCTATATTTCGGATCGTTTTCTCCCGGACAAGGCCATCGACCTCATGGATGAGGCGGCGGCGAAACTCCGGATGGAGATCGACTCCTTGCCTCAGGAGCTCGATGAGCTCAACCGTCGCATCATGCAGTTGGAAATCGAGCGGGAAGCGATCCGCAGGGAAAACAACCGCGACAAAGAGACCGTCCTCAGCAAGGAGATCGCCGAGCTTTCCGAAAAGCGCCAGAACGTAAAGGCGAAATGGGAAAGTGAAAAGGCCGTGATCATGGGCATTCGTCGGGAAAAAGAAGCCATCGACAAGCTGAAGCTGGAAGCCGAGCAAGCTGAGCGCGCTGGGGATTTTGGCAAAGTCGCCGAGATCCGATACGGTAAGATCGTCGAGGCGGAGCAGAAGCTCGAGTCCTTCAAAAGGCAGCTCGATGAGATGCAGGCTGGTTCCCCTTTGCTGAAGGAGGAGGTCGATCAAGAGGATATAGCTTCAGTTGTATCGAAGTGGACGGGGATTCCCCTTTCGAAGATGATCCAGTCCGAGCGGGAAAAGCTCCTACACTTGGAGGAAGAGCTGGGCAAGCGTGTAGCGGGGCAAAAAGAGGCGATTTCCGCACTTTCCGACGCCGTTCGCCGAAGCCGGGCTGGGCTTCAGGATCCGAAGCGGCCGATTGGCAGTTTTATCTTCATGGGAACCACCGGCGTTGGTAAGACCGAGCTGGCGAAAGCTTTGGCAGAATATCTCTTCAATGACGAAAACGCCATGGTGAGGATAGACATGTCCGAATACCAGGAGCGTCATGCGGTCAGCCGGCTCGTGGGAGCGCCTCCGGGCTACGTGGGCTACGACGAAGGCGGGCAGCTGACCGAAGCGGTGAGGAGAAAGCCTTACTCCGTGGTCTTGCTGGATGAAATCGAAAAGGCCCATCCGGACGTATTCAACATCCTGCTCCAAGTCTTGGATGATGGACGTCTGACGGACAACAAAGGCCGGATCGCCAACTTCAAGAACACGATCATCATCCTGACGACCAATATCGGTTCGCACCTGATCCAGGAGCGCTTTGCCGAGATGGAAGAGTGGAACAAAGAGGAGGTCTTGGAAAAGACCAAAACCGAAGTGTTTGACCTCTTGAAAAAGTCGGTAAGACCGGAGTTTCTGAACAGGATTGACGAGACCATCATGTTTGAGCCGCTCAACCGGGAGATCACGCGACGCATCGTCGATATCCAATGGAAGGAAATCCAGAAGCGACTGGCCGAGGCAAACATCGACATAGAGGCGACGACCGAAGTGCTGGACTACCTGGGTGAAGTGGGCTTCGATCCGCAGTTTGGCGCGAGACCGCTGAAGAGAACGATGCAGCGGATGATCCTAAACGAGCTATCGAAGCAGATCCTGTCCGGCTATATCAAAAACGATTCGGCTGTCTTGGTCGATCTGGATGCGGACAAGCAGGTGTATTTCAAAAACGTGGAGACTGCCGATATCTGATTCGGGACATCCATTCAATAAAACATGGTTATCCGTAATCTTGCCAGTAAGCGAATTTGCTTCTTCAATCGGGCCTGTCTGCTCAGGCAGGTCGGAAGACCGATGACCGAAGACCGAAGTAGGGCAAAGCCCTAACTTTGGCGTTCTTTCGGATTGTCACGGCTGTCCACTGGCAAAAAAGCGGATAATCATACAATAAACCCTTGGGGAGCAATCTCCAAGGTTTTTTTTTGCCTCAAGAAGGGTTCGCTACCCGTGCTGGGCGTTTTTTTTCCGATCTGTCACTGCTACAAAAGCCCGGTCTGAGCAAACCGCCGGGATTCCTTTCAGGGCTTTGCCGGGATTTCGAAGGTCTGGGGCTACGCTTGTTTCCGAAAGGTTGCTTTTCGATGGCTATGCAGACTAAGGCGGGAAGCCATCGCATGATGGCTTTTGATGTGGCCCAAAAAAATAAACCCCTGCCAAGTTGCCTCAGCAGGGGGTATTTCCAAATAGTTGGTTTACTTACTTAGCTGCAGCGTAAGCTTCGAATCCGCTGGCAGTAGTCACTTTGAAGCTGATTGCCTCAGGGAAGTTAGGCTTAGTGATCGTGTAGATCTTGTGAAGGCCTTGAGGATTGTCGATTGCTTCAGTGTGAATCAGCTTGTCACCGTCAAAGATCTGTACAGTCACGTCTTTGGCCTCCAGGTTGGATACCAAGAGTCTGTACTGGTCGTTGCCCATTTCAGTCACTCGGGTGTAAACTACTGGCTTTACCACCGCTTCGGTGCTGAAAGTAGCAGTTCTCAGAGTACCGTTGACGTCAGACACTTCGATAGAGTAGGTACCTATAGGAAGTGCGTTCAGGTCATATCTTTTTGCGAAAGCTTCAGTCTTAGTGATTCTGTCGCGCAATACCAGACGGTCGTCAGCGTCTGTGATCTTTACGGTCAGGATGCCTTCCGGTGCGTTAGGCACGGCTACCATTACTTTAGCTGGCTCAGTTTGTCTGATTTCTACAGCTTTCTCGTCGTTTTTTGCAAAAGCTCCTGCTGCGATCCCCGCAGCAAAAAGCAAGGTGAATAGTTTTCTCATTTTAAGTAGTTGGTTTAAAATAGGTTTCAGATTTTTTTTGTAACCGCAGGATAGACTGTTTCTATCAGGGGGCGATTTTGGGGTTACGCGCTATCGATGCAATTCGAATTACATTACAAATGTACTACACGGAACCTGAATTGCAAATGTTTCAATAAAACTTTATAAAAATTTATGATTCATTAATGAAAAAGTAAAATCATTGAAAATATAATAATTTAGTCTCGCTATCGATTGCGAAAGCCGCTTTGTGGGGAGAAAAAAACCAAATGAGAAATAATATTTTGATTTGGATGGTTTTTGCGAAATAATAAAAATTATTCCTGCTGGAATTTCCCTGTTTCGCAATCGATTGTAGAAGTATGAGAAAAAATGGATTTTGATTTTGGTCAAACGAAAAAAAGCCCGGATAGTGGGCTTTTTCTGTCGAAATTGGGAAATGAGGGGTTTAAAATCTCCTAATTCAGCTGTGCGGTTGCCTTGGCGAGAGACTCTTGGGTGAATTTTCCTTTCAGCTCCACCACGATCAGGCCGTCTTCTTCGTCATCGCCTACCAAAATGACCAAATCGGAGATGACTGAGGCTCCTTTGGAGTAGACCAAGATCCCTCCCTTTCCTTCGGATGCCTCCATCAGGAGCTCGTAGCGTTCTTTTTCCAGTCCTTTTTGGAGCGTTTTGTATTCCGCCAGGGAATTGGAGCCGTCGGGCAGCGTGAAGAAGTTCAGTTTTTCGACCGATTTGGCGACGGTGGCCATGTCGTCCTCGTCGATATCGATCTTGAAGCCTTCTGCGAAGCTCATGAAGTTGCCGCCGAGCTCCAGGTGAAAGAAGTCGTCATTGGATTTGTACTTGTCCTTGAGTGCGGCGACACTTTTGCTTTGGGCCTGAGCGGCCAGCGCGATTGCAAAGATGCTTAGGGTTAAGAGTAGCTTTTTCATGTGTGGATGGGTTGTGGATTTAGTTTTCAAAATTGTGATGGTATGGCTAGTCGTGTCATTTCACGCCTTTCGATCCCTTTCCGTATTGGTCCATGCCCGGGATGTCGGTCTTTTCGGCCAGCAGGTTGAGGTCTTCGTAGGTGAAGCTGCCCAGCATGGAGAGTAGGGTGAAAGACTTGCTGTCGCCGGAGAGCATCGTCAGCTCTTTGATCAGGCCTCCTTCTTCCCTGACCATGAATTTCAGGTTGGAGCCCTTGTCCTTGATGTCCATGAGGTCCTCGTATTTGTTGCGGTTGAGGGTGGTCATGGCCTCCTTATATAGTGTCATGCCGTCGACTTCCTCGGAGGAGAGGATGCGGATCCCTTTGATTTTGGAGATCAGCTTGCCCAGCTCTTCTGCTTCGGCGTCGGCGCCAGCGTTGCTTTTGAGGAATCCTCCCGCCATCTGCATCATCTTTGGCGAGATGTAGACCCGGGAAAATCGGTCGTCCTCCATGTATTTGGAGAAGAACTTCTGGATGGCGTCGTCCTGGCCGAAGGTCAGGCTGGCGAATCCAGTGAGGAAAAACAGTAGGAGTAGGGTCTTTTTCATGGTCTAGCGTGTTGGTTCCAGCTGGAACAGCTGCTTGGTTGTGTTCAGGTATCTCAGGTCATGGAGTGGGTCGAGCTGGGCTTGTCCTTTGGAAAGGTTGGTTTGGATCAGCGCCAAGGCCTCCATGACTTCTCGGTAGGCCTGTTCCTCGGCCTGCTTTTGCTCGTAGGCTGACCATCCCCAGTAGGCGCCCAGCAAAAGGGCGATGGAGGCCGCCCAGCTCATTCCTTGGCTTAGCCACCTTTGCCTGCTTTTTCCGGGGATGTGCACGGCCTTCGGCTCTTCGGCCCGAAACCCGCCCAGAGCCTGGAACAGCTCCTTTTCCCGCTCGTAGCCTTCGGTCGAGGCGACAAGGTTTCGGAGTTCTTTCTCCTCGGCCAGGGAGGTCTCGCCTTCCCAGTATTTTTCCAATAGCTCGTCTATTCTCTCCTTCATCTGCTTATTCCTTGGTTGATCAGTTTTTGGCGAAGCGTCTTTCTGGCCCGGTGCAGGTTGACCTTGACTTGGTCGAGGCTGATGTCCAGGTGCTGGGCTATTTCCTCGTAGCTCATTTCCTCGACTTCGCGGAGGTGAAAGATTTCCCTTTGCTTGTCGGGCAGGGTGGCCACCAGCCCAAAGATCAGTCGGTGGGACTCCCTTGCCTCCAGCGTGTCGGCTGGGACGGCGGCGGGCTCCGGCATGCCTTCGAGTCCTTCCAGTCTGCTGTTTTTTCGGTGGTGCATCAGCACCTCGTTTTTCAGGCTTTTCACCATCCAGCCCATCAGGTTGGGGTGGTTTTGGAGTTCCTTTTGACGCTCCACGCTTTTCTCAAACACATTCTGAAGCGCATCCTCGGCCAGCGAGGGGTCTTTGATCCATAGGTAGACCAGTCTATATAGTCTACCTCGCATGGGCCAGATATGCGTTTCGAAAAATGAATTCATTTATGTAGATGATGCGTGAGCGCCGGGATTGTTACACCTGGGGGTGAAAAATCGACAAAATATTTTTCCGAGCCTAAAAGGGCTTGCTGTGAGTCGGATAGCTGGCGCCGTTGGAGCATTTTTGGGCTTTTGCCTGCCTTAGACTCAATTTAAATTTGAGGCAATAAATAGTAGGCATGCAGACTATTTTATATTTTGCAGCTATGGAAAAGTCGCGTCTGGGCCTCGGAAATCTGAAAAAATGGGCAAAAAAAATCCCGATCCGTGTGGATCGGGAGGGTGGTGATAAGTGGACTCGAACCACCGACTCACGGATTTTCAGTCCGATGCTCTACCAACTGAGCTATATCACCGTGTTGTAAAGTGATGCAAAGGTAGAAATTTGGGTTTCTGATACAAACCCTTTTCTGAAAAAAAATAAGGCTAAAAAATGAAAAACAAGCTAATCTGATCACTATGAGTGTTTTATCTCAAATCATATTTGTGCTGATTCTGGGGGCTGCTGGCTATCTGTTGACCAAAAGGGTCAAGTTTCTGAAGCGAAACATCCTTTTGGGAAAGGCTGAGGCCAGAAATGACCAGCCGGATCGGCGCTGGAAAACCATGGCCTTGGTGGCATTTGGCCAGCAAAAAATGTTCAAGCGCGTCATTCCAGCGTTTTTGCACCTCCTGATCTATGTCGGCTTTCTGGTGATCAATCTGGAAGTGCTGGAGTTTGTCCTCGATGGGATTCTGGGTACGCACAGGTTGTTTGCCCCGCTTTTGGGGGCGGCTTATACCGCTGCGATGAATTTCTTCGAGTTTTTGGCGGTCTGCGTGCTGATTTCCTGCTTCGCTTTTCTCATCCGAAGAAATATCCTGAAAGTAGAAAGACTCAACAAGCCCGAGCTGAAGGGCTGGCCAGGACTGGACGCCAACCTTATCTTGGTGATCGAGATTGTGCTGATGTTTGCGATTTTGAAGATGAACGCGGCCGATCAGCTCTTGGCAGAGCGGGGCGTGGGGCATTACATCACGGTAGGGCCTCTTTTCTTCAGTGGCTTGTTCCGTCCGATATTCGAGGGTTTCTCGGATGGTTTTCTCGTGTTCGTGGAGCGGGCGGCCTGGTGGTTTCACATCATCGGCATCTTGGCCTTTGCGGTGTATGTGACCTATTCCAAGCATCTGCATATCTTTTTGGCTTTCCCAAACACCTGGTATTCCAACCTGAAGCCTAAAGGGGAGATGAAGAACATGCCCGAAGTGACCAATGAAGTGAACATGATGCTCGGCATTCCTGTGGAAAATGCCGGCGAGCCTCCAGCTGAGATAGGCCGGTTTGGAGCCAAGGACGTCAACGACCTGAGCTGGATCAATGTCCTCAATGCCTACTCCTGCACGGAATGCGGCCGCTGCACGGCGGAATGTCCCGCGAATATCACGGGCAAGAAGCTTTCCCCTAGGAAGATCATGATGGACGTGCGAGACCGGGCGGAGGAAGTGGGCAAAAGCCTCGATGCCGGCGGCCCTGGACTGGAGGACGGCAAGTCGCTCCTAGGCGACTACATCAGCAAAGAGGAGCTGAACGCCTGCACAAGCTGCAACGCCTGTGTGGAGGCCTGTCCGGTCAATATCGATCCCCTGTCCATCATCCTGCAGATGCGACGCTACGTCGCCATGGAGGAGTCCGGCACTCCGGCGCAGTGGAATGCGATGTTCCAAAACATGGAGACGAGCTTCTCTCCATGGAAGTTTAGCCCATCCGATCGCTTCAATTGGGCGGAGAAAGTGAAAGAAGAGGAAATGCAGTGATCTGCTTTCAGTAGGCAGCAGCCAGTTTGCAGTCGGCAGGTAAAAGGGCTTTTATCCATTGCTTTTTAAGACTAGTCGAAGCGTCGTAAATCAGAAAACCAAAAATCGTAAATCCAGAATATGTCAACCTATAAAGTTCCCACCATGGCCGAGATGGCCGCGAGTGGCCAAAGCCCGGAAGTCCTGTTTTGGGTGGGCTGTGCCGGTTCTTTCGACGAGCGCTACAAGGCCGTCACCCAGGCATTCGTCAAGATCCTGAACAAAGTCGGGGTGAGCTTTGCTGTGCTGGGGCCGGAGGAGACCTGCACGGGAGATCCCGCGAGAAGGGCTGGCAACGAGTTTCTTTTCCAGATGCAGGCCGTCGCCAATATCCAAGTGATGAATGCCTATGAAGTCAAGAAGGTCGTCACTGCCTGCCCGCATTGCTTCAATACCATCAAAAACGAATACCCCGCGCTGGGCGGCGACTACGAGGTGATCCACCATTCCCAGTTTCTCCAGCAGCTGATCAACGAGGGCAAAGTGCGGCTTCAGGGCGGCGGGGAGTTTAAGGGAAAGAAGATCACCTTCCACGATTCCTGCTATCTGGGCCGTGCAAACGACGTGTACGAAGCGCCGCGTGAAGTCATCAAGGCGCTGGATGTGGAGCTGGTGGAGATGAAGCGCTGCCGGACCAAGGGCCTCTGCTGTGGGGCTGGCGGTGCGCAGATGTTTAAGGAGCCCGAGCCGGGCAATAAGGACGTCAATGTGGAGCGTACGGAAGAAGCCCTCGCGACCGGGGCGCAAGCCATTGCCGTGGGCTGTCCTTTTTGCCTGACGATGATGACCGATGGCGTGAAAAACAAAAACCGGGAAGCAGAGGTCAAAGTCTTCGATTTGGCGGAGATGATCGCCAAAGAAATGGGGATTTGATCCTTCACATTGAATCAATTCGGGCCTTTTTGCCGTTATGCTGAAAGAGTTTTTCTTTGTGAGACAAACGACCCTATGTACCTCCCTTTTGAAAAAATGCCGGATCACTCCCGAGTCTGGGTGTATCAGGCCGATAAAAAAATCTCAGAATCCGACGCACAGCTGGTCCGTGATCGCTTGGCCAGTTTTTGCGAAGGCTGGAATACCCACGGCAACCTGATGCCTACCTCCTTTGAGATCTTTGAAGACCAAATCCTCGTCTTGGCGGTAGATGAGAGCCATCTCGGAGCCAGTGGCTGCTCCATCGACAGTTCCGTCAGGACTTTGCGCGAGCTGGAAAATGTCCTCGGCACCAATCTGACGGATCAGGGGAAGATTACGCTAAAGCGCTCCGGCGGCGAAGTGAAGGTCATCCCGGCCTTGGGGGTGAAGTCCCGTGTGGCCTCTGGGGAGATCGATCTGGAGACCGCTGTCATCAATCCCACGGTCCGGGTCAAAGCAGATCTAAAAAACCTGTGGCGACCCGTGCGAAATAGTTGGCTGGGCAGATATTTTCCAAATTAATTAGTAATATTCAGTATTGACCGACAATCGCCTTTCGATGAAGCAGCATTTTTTGTGGATAGCAGTTTTGATCTTGTTTGCGCTGGCAGGCTGCAAGAGCCTACAGGAAAAAGGAAACGATCAGTTTCTATCCGGCCAATACCAATACGCCATCAATACTTTTTCCCAAATCCTCGAACAGGACTCTTCCAATCTGGAGGCCAATCGCGTGATCGGCGAGAGCTACCGCCTTTCCAACAGGATAGAAAAGTCCGAGCCCTACTATCGGCAGTTGGCTGAGGATGAGCCTTCTTTCAACCATTATTTTTTCCTGGGTCAAAGCTTAAAAGCCCAGCAGAAATACGAGGAGGCCAAGGAGGCTTTCGAAAAGGCCAAATCCTACACTTCCGATGAAGCGCTTTTGGCGAAAAACCAACGGGAAATCGAATCCATCCGCCTGGCCGAAGGCATCGAAAACTACTGGCCAAAGCATGAGCTGGTGAACTACACCGAACTCAATACGCCAGGCGCCGACTATTCTCCGGTGTTGAGCGAAGATTTCCTCTATTTTACCTCCGGCAGACAGGCTTCTGGACTCTATCCGGCTACCGGTACGCCGTACACCAAGCTCTTTAGGGCGCGTGCCGATGGGCTGAAAGTGGACGTGGGAGGGATTCAAGCCCTGCCAGAATTCCGCAATGAAGAGGGACTCAATCAGGCAGCGATTGCGATCAGCCCAGACGGGAACACCATCATCTACGCCCGCGGCAATTCCGTTTCCCCAAAAGACCTTCCTGAGACCGCACTTTTCGTTTCCTATTTCCGCGGAGCGGGCTTCACCCAGCCGATCTGGATGCCGGTAAATGAAGACGAAACTTGGTGGAACTCCACCCCGGCCTTTAGTCCCGATGGTTCGGAGCTCTACTTTGCCTCCAACCGTCCAGGCGGATTTGGCGGCATAGACCTGTATAAGGCTACCAAGCTGGCAAACGGTGACTTTGGCAATGCGGTGAACCTCGGCCCGACTGTCAATACGCCGGGCAATGAAATGTTTCCCCGCATGGCTGCCGACGGCAAGTTTTTCTTTTCCTCCGATGGGCATCCCGGCTATGGAAAGCTGGATCTGTTCGTGGCGGAAAGTGACGGAGCAGGCAAGCAGGTGGTCAAAAACTTGGGCGAAAACATCAACAGCCAGGACGACGATTTTGGGATCTTCTTCACCGAATATCCGAAGGCGGGTTTTCTTTCCTCCAACCGTGCCGATGGGGTGGGGGATGACGACATTTACTTCTTTGAGGACAAAACTCCCAAGCCGAAAATCGTCAACGTCCTGCTGAACGTCTATACCAAGGAAGCCAAAGCTGATGGCACCGAAGCCGTGCTGCCCCAGACCCGCGTGGTGCTCTATGGCTCTGACAACAAGCAGCAAGGCGGCGACTTCTCCAATACCAACGGCCGCGTGAGGTTCACCATGAACGTGGACTCAGACTACACCATCATCGCCTCCAAGGGCGGCTACTTCTCCAAGTCCATTCCTTATTCTACCAAGGGCAAGACTCCGGATCCGGCGACCTTGGTGCAAGAGGTGACGAACGTGTCGCTGGACACGACCATCATTTTGGATCAGCTGATCCTGGAGAAAGCCATCGTGCTCGACAATATCTACTATGACCTGGACAAGGCCGACATCCGTCCAGATGCCGCCGTCGAGCTGGACAAGCTGGTAAAAATACTGGCGGACAACCCTACCATCCGCATCGAGCTGAGCTCCCACACCGACTCCCGCTCCAGCGACGAATACAATTTGGATCTGTCCCAGCGCAGGGCCCAGTCGGCGGTTGACTACATCGTGTCCAAGGGCATTGCCGCGGATAGGCTGGTGGCCAAGGGCTATGGAGAGTCCCAGCTGATTGTGCAGAATGCGCAGACCGAGGAAGAGCACCAGACCAACCGACGTACGGAGTTTAAGGTGATCGAGATAAAGGAATAGGTAGCTAGTATCAAGTAGCAAGTATCAAGAAGGCTCTGTCTTGAGCGCCGTGTATAGAAAAAGGCCATTCGAAACTGAATTCGAATGGCCTTTTTCTTTTTGCCCTTTTTGGAACCGCTTCGGCTTAGCTTTGAAGTTCCGCTTGTTTTTGCTTCACCCTTAGCATGAAGTCGCTGAGCACGTTCATGAAGTTGATAAAGGCGTCGTAGGGCGTGTCGTACGGGCTGAAATACTCGTGCACAGAGCCGTCGGAAAAGAACTTGGTGCACATGTAGTAGAAGTGGTCAGAGGTCTGCAGGTAGCCCCAATCCCGCTTGATTTCTGGGTCGTCGATGCCTTTGACCAGCTTTTCCAACTCATACAGACGGTCGAAAGCTTCGTCCTGCATGTCATTTCCCAGCCATGCGGTAAGGTCACGCTCTTCGTCAGCCCAAGAGATGGGGACGGGGACGTGGATCTTGCTGACTGGGCTGACATTGGCGGCGACTTCGGAAGGAGTGGAAAAGGTGAAGTCGGAATTGCTGAATACAGCTTCGGGGAGATGTTTCATAAACTCGAAAATGCCAGTCTCCGCCCACTGGTGCTCGCCAAAGGTTTCGTAGTCCATAAAGAGGTTCAGCACTTGCTCTTCCTTTGGGATAGCGTTGATCCAATTCACGAACTTCTCAGTGGTGAGGGGATAGTCCGCCCAAGTTTTGTTGCTAAAGCGAAAGGCGATGTCGTCGGACAGCAGGAAGTTTTTGAGGAGAACTTTCAGTTTGGGGGCGTTGGCGTTGGAGTAGACGTAGTTTGGGCTTTTCCATCCCAGGATGTGCTTGGCCCCTTCCGTCAAGACGGCCTCATAGCCGAGGTCCGCTACCATAGCACCGATCTGGTCTGAGTAGATCAGCTCCGTATTTCTGAAGACCTTGGGCTGATAGCCGTTGAATAGCTCCTTGATCCGGTCTTGGTGCTTTTTTACCAAGGCCTGGAATTCATCCTTGCTTTTCAGGGCAGCCAGGGAGTGGGTGTAAGTTTCGTTAAGCAGTTCCACTTGGCCTGTGGCGACGAGCTTTTGGAAGCTCTCCAAGACATCTGGGGCGTAGGTTTCCATTTGGTCCAGGAAAGTCCCGGAAAGCGAAAAGGCGACCTTGAATTTTCCCTTGTGCTGATGGATGAGGTCAAGCAGGAGGGCATTCATGGGGAGGTAGCACTTTTGGGCTACTTTGCGGATCACGTTTCGGTTGAGGTAGTCATCCCAATAGTGGTGGTCTTCTCCTATGTCAAAAAATCGGTAGGGTTTTAATCGAAAAGGCTGATGCACCTGGAAATAGAAGCAGATGGTTCTCATGATCGTTCGGCTAAAGTTTTTTCATAGACAGTTACTAGTTTGGCAGCCACGTGCTCCCACTTCAATTTTTTGAGCTCCTCGCTTCCCAGTTCCTTAAACATGCGGGAGATCCCGTCATAGTGCAGGAGGGCAAAGATGGCGTCGGCCATGGCGTCCACATCCCAAAAATCCACCTTGATGGCATTTCGGAGTACTTCTGCGACGCCCGATTGTTTGGAAATGATCACCGGGGTGTTATGTCTCACCGCTTCCAGAGGAGCGATGCCAAAGGGCTCGGATACAGATGGCATCACATAGACATCGGAGATCGCATACATATGGTCCACGTCGTTGCCCTTGAGAAAGCCCGTGAAGTGGAACCGTGTGGCCATGCGCAGCTCCGCGACGCGGTGGATCATCCGGTTGAGCAAGTCTCCAGAGCCGGCCATGACGAAGCGGACGTTGGGGTCGCGCTCGATGACCTTTTTAGCCGCTTCCACAAAGTATTCGGGGCCTTTTTGGAAGGTGATGCGCCCCAGGAAGGTGACGATTTTTTCGGGGACTTTTTTCTCGTACTTGGATTTGATGATGCTTGAGTCCAGCACGGCATTGTGCAGCACGGTGACCTTGCTGGCGGGGATGCCGTATTTTTTGACGATGATGTTTTTGGTTAGCTGGCTTACGGCGACGACGTGGTCTGCGGCCTCCATTCCGGCCCGCTCGATGTCGTAGACGGGCTGGTTGACCGTCTCGCCAGAGCGGTCAAATTCGGTGGCGTGTACGTGGACTACCAGTGGCTTTCCGCTGATTTCCTTCGCGGCTATCCCTGCGGGAAAAGCCAGCCAGTCATGGGCATGGATGATGTCAAAGTTGTTTTTGTCCCTCGCGATCTGAGCGGCGACCAAGGCATAGCGGGAGACTTCCTCCATGAGGTTTTTGCCATATTTTCCGCTAAACTCAAACTTGTTGGAAAAGATGCTTTCATCCACGTCCGTACGGTCGTGGACGGCATAGTCGGTGAATTTCTTGAACTCCTCAGGGCCCAGGTAGGGCACTAGGAAACTGCTTACTTCCAGGTAGGTGAGGTTTTTCCAAAACTTTTTGAAACGCTTCTCCCGGTAGTCTATCCGCACATCGCTGGCATTGACAAAGTCGGCCATGGGCTCCTCATCTCCCCAAAGCTTGGGGACGACAAAGATCACCTGCTGGTGGTGATGGTTCATGCCCTTCACCAGGCCGTAGCAGGCCGTGCCCAATCCTCCGGAAATATGCGGTGGAAACTCCCAACCAAACATTAAAACTCTCATAAAAAAGTCATTTTAAATCCTGTTGACTATATCCATCATTCTAAGCAGTTCTGCCACGCTCCAGGCCTGGGACACGGAGCCTTTGGGCCGGTGAGGAGGGTCGCCGTCAAATATCTCCGCGACAGTCCCGATCCCGTACTGGGTCATCACATCATCGAAACCTTTGATGATCTTTTGGATAAAGTTTTTGGATGCTTTACCGTGCAGCTTGAGGTATCCCTCGACAAAGTGGCCCAAAAGCCAAGCCCAGACCGTTCCGTTGTGATAGGCGTGGTCCCGGCTGATCTGATTTCCGTAATAGTAGCCTTTGTAGCCGGGATCGTCGGGAGAGAGGGAGCGGAGGCCCTTCGTCGTCAGGAGTTTTGACTTGACGACCTCGAGGATCTTGTCGTTTTTCTCTTCGTTGAGCATGATGTAGGGCAGCGAGGTGGCAAAGATCATGTTGGGACGGATAGACCAGTCTTTTTCGTCCCCATCGACCACGTCGGCGAGGTAGCCGTTGTCCCAAGACCAAAACTCCCGGTCAAAGCTTTCTTTGACCCGCGCGGCCAGAGCGGCATAGGGTTCTTCTCCAGACAGCTCGTGGTAGAAGCAGAGCGCATTGTACCACAGTGCCTGGATCTCCACCGGGCAACCGATGCGTGGCGTGACCGGTCCGTCCGGAGTGATGGCGTCCATCCAGGTCAGGGCGACATCCGGACGTCCACCCCAGATCAGTCCGTCAGGCTGCATGTGGATGTTGAAGTCCGTACCGTTTTTGTAGCCCTCGATGATCCCTCGGAGCTTGCCAAGGTAGCGGTCCTGTATGGTTTTCTTGTCCCCTGTGTACAAAATGTATTGCTGTAGGCTCCAAAAGAACCAGAGTGGCGCATCGATGGAGGTCATGTTGGTGAAGTCGCCGCTGCCGATGTTCGGAAAGAGCGGCCCTTGGAGATCTCTGGACATGCTGTCCATGACTTCCAGGAAAGTCTCTGTGTCTCCGCTGGTGAGGGTGAGGCCGGGTGCGGCGACGAAGGTGTCCCGTCCCCACCAGCCAAACCAGGGGTAGCCTGCAATGATCCGGGTGTCTCCGTCCCGTCGGCGTATGAATTGGCCAGCGGAGTTTCTCAGGCAGTTTTCAAAATTGTTTCTGGGAATCCGTCTGGCGATTTCCTTTTCAAAGGCATTTTGTCTGGTGCTGGGGTCTGCTTCTGTCAGGCCTGCCGAAAAAATGACAGATTCGCCCTTTTCTATATCAAACTCAAAATATCCCGGCGCAAACAAGTCTTCCTGGTATTCGTAGCCTCGCTCCCGCTCTTGGATGTATTCGATATTGTAATACCAATCGGGGATGGATACGAATTCACACTTTTTGGAAAGCTGGAGAAAAAGCGGGTCGTACTGTGGGTAGAGCCTGAAGCGGGCTCCATTCGGTATCTTTTCAAATTCCCGGTCGATCTGGTCATTGGCCTTGATGAGGTTGTGGTATCCCCGGAAGGCCAGAAATGGCTGGATTCGGATTTTGGTCTTGGAGTGGGCTTCCAGCAAAGTATAGCGGATCATGACGCGATCTCTGTTGGTGTCCAGGATGAGCTCCTTTTGCAGCACCACTCCCCCCACACGATAGGTGAGCTTGGGGATGGGCTCCGAGTCAAAATCCTCCAGGTACTTGTGCCCTCTAGGGGAGTAGTTGCCGGGGAATTTGCTGATGCCGAGGTTGAAGCTAGCACCATGCTGGATGACCGTCTCATGGACAGTCGAGAGCAAGACATGGTTTTGGGAATCGATCTGTGGCTGGGGGGCTACCAGAAGGCCATGGTACTTGCGCGTGTTACATCCGATAATGGTGGTGCTGGTGTACGCGCCAGACCGATTCGTCCGAATAATCTCCCGATCCAGGGAGTAATTCAGATTGATTAATTGGGTTTTATCGAAGTGGATATAACTCATAAGGGAAAAATTGTAAGAATTTAAAAATAGAGTTTTGATTCGATAAGAAAAATCGCAGGCAAAAAATAAAAGGTTATGTTTCCATAACCTTTTCTAGATGTTGATTCGATTTGTTCACGAGTGAGCCGCTTCTCGCTGGATTTCCTCGAAGATTTTCAGGGATTCTTCGAATTTCACGAAATAATTGTGGACAAGCCGGATATTTACGGGCTTCACCACCGGAAACTTTGGAGGGGTTTTGTACAAAGTAAACATCTGAGTGTGGTTTAGTTTTTTCTGATTTGTCAAATGCTGTGCCAACTCGCGCCGGTATAAAAAAGCAAAACCCCTCGGGAAGAGGGGTTTTGGGTGAAAGACCGGGTTCGAACCGGCGACCTCTGGTGCCACAAACCAGCGCTCTAACCAGCTGAGCTACAATCACCGTGTGGCTTATCCAAGAGAGGATTCTCTCAAATGGTCTGCAAAAGTAATGTTTCAGGCTACTTGACGCAAGGGGGATCTCATTTATTTCTTGAAAAAGTGATCCTTTCCCCTTTCTTCTCCTCATGAAACTCGCCCTGATCGTACACCAAGTGTCCGGAAACAATGGTTTGGGTTACTTTGGAGCGGAAGGTATGCCCTTCGAAAGGGGACCAGCCGCACTTGGAGAGGATGTTGTCTTTGGCCACCATCCATGGAGAATCCAAGTCCACCAACACCAAATCGGCGAAATAGCCCTCACGGATGAAGCCCCTTTCCTTGATTTGGAAAAGGCGGGCGACATTGTGCGACATTTTCTGCGCGATAGTCTCCAGGCTGATTTTTCCCTGATGGTAAAAGTCCAGCATCGCCACGAGGCTGTGCTGGATCAGCGGGCCGCCTGAGGGAGCCTTGAGGTAGGTCATGGATTTTTCCTCCAGGGTATGCGGGGCATGGTCGGTCGCGATCACGTCTATGGTGTCGTCCAGCATGGCTTGGAAGATCTTTTCGCGATCATTGGCGGTCTTCACGGCAGGGTTCCACTTGATCAGGTTGCCTTTGGTGGCGTAGTCCTCTTCCGAAAACCACATGTGGTGGATGCAGGCCTCGGCGGTCACGCGCTTTTCCTCCAAGGGAATCGAGTTGTCAAAGAGCTCCAGTTCCTTGGCAGTGCTGATGTGGAGGATGTGGAGCTTGGTGCCATACTTCTTTGCCATGGCGACGGCCCTGCTGGATGCGTCGTAGCAGGCCTCCTCGGAGCGGATCTTGGGGTGATATTTCACGGGGATGTCCTCGCCATAGATCGCCTTGAATTCTTCCAGATTGGCTTTGATGATATGGTCGTTTTCGCTGTGGATGGCGATCAGGGTCTTGCATTCTTTGAAGATCTGCTCCAAAACTTCGGGATTGTCCACCAGCATATTGCCGGTCGAGGAGCCCTGGAAGACCTTTACCCCGCAGACATTCTCGGGATTGACCTTGAGGATTTCTTCCAAGTTGTCGTTGGTCGCGCCGAAGAAGAAGGAGTAATTCGCCAGGGAAACCTCCGAAGCGCGCTTGTACTTTTCTTCCAGCAGATCAATGGTGACGGTCTGAGGGACGGTGTTGGGCATCTCCATGTAGGTGGTGGTACCACCAGCTACGCCGGCTTTTGCCTCGGTGTAGATCTCGGCCTTGTGCGTGAGGCCCGGTTCGCGAAAGTGTACCTGGTCGTCGATCACCCCGGGAAAAAGGTGCTTTCCGCGCGCGTCGATGCGGATGTCGGCGGATTCTCCGCTGAGGTCGGTGCCGATTTTGGCGATGCGGCCATCGCTGACCAACACATCGCCCGGACTAATCCGGCCTTCATTGACTATATTTGCGCCGGTGATCAGGATACTTTTCATCGTGTGTTTCGTTTTCGATTTTCAGATTTCTCTCCAAAAATAACAATCATGAGTGATGAGGCCCTAGGTTTTGATGCTTTTAAGCTAAACAGGCAATTGCTGGATGCAGTGGCTGCCGCAGGCTATAGCCAGCCGACCCCGATCCAGCAGAAGGCCATCCCGCTCGCGCTGGCTGGTCACGATGTGCTGGGGATCGCCCAGACCGGTACCGGAAAGACCGCTGCCTACGTGCTGCCGCTCCTGATGAAGGTCAAGTATGCGCAGGGGGCCTTTCCCCGTGCGTTGATTTTGGCACCCACGCGGGAGCTGGTCATGCAGATCGAGGAGGTGGCCAAGGC
This sequence comes from Algoriphagus oliviformis, assembly GCF_017254915.1. Taxonomy (GTDB): domain Bacteria; phylum Bacteroidota; class Bacteroidia; order Cytophagales; family Cyclobacteriaceae; genus Algoriphagus; species Algoriphagus oliviformis. The sequence goes on from NZ_JAFKCT010000011.1 coordinate 52,426, forward strand.
GCTGGCGCAAAACACTGATCTGCGTCTTGTCAGTCTCTACGGCGGCTTGGGGCCAAAGACCCAAATCGAAAACATCACGGCTGGTGTGGATATCATCATCTCCACGCCGGGGCGATTCATGGACCTGTATCGCAAAGGGACTATCCTGACCAAGGAAATCAAAACCATGGTGCTGGATGAGGCGGACAAGATCATGGACATGGGCTTTATGCCGCAGATCCGCGCGATCCTGGAAGTGATCCCCGTGAAGCGTCAAAACCTGCTTTTCTCCGCCACGTTCAGCTCACGCGTCGAGACCTTGTCCGAGGAGTTTTTGGAGTTTCCTGAGAAAGTGGAAGTCACCCCTTCCGCCACCACGGCGGAGACCATCGACCAGGTGAAGTATTTGGTGCCAAACATAAAGACCAAGATCAACCTGCTGGCCCATTTGTTGGAAAGCGAGGAGATCAGCCGCGCGATCATTTTCACCCGCAGCCGCAAAAATGCCGAGTCGGTATTCAGCTTCCTGGATCGCAAGCACATGGGCGAGATCCGCGTCATCCACGCCAACAAAGGCCAAAACACGCGGATCAACTCCATGGAAGACTTCAAGGCCGGTGACGTGCGCTTGCTGGTCGCGACGGACGTGGCCTCCCGCGGACTGGACGTGACGATGGTGTCGCATGTGATCAATTTTGACGTGCCGCTGATCTACGAGGACTATGTGCACCGCATCGGGCGAACTGGCCGAGCTGAAAACGAAGGCAAAGCCATTACTTTCATCAATCCCGCCGAAGCCTATCATTTTGAGCGCATCGAAGAGCTGATCCGCATGGCGGTAGAAGAGCTTGAAATCCCCAGCGCCGTGGAGGTACCGCCCACGCCTTTCGAAGAAAAGCAGGCCTACGCACGCGAGCTGGACAAGCTGAAGCAAAAGGAAAATCCCGACTACAAGGGTGCCTTCCATGACAAAAAGGCTGTTGCTCCCAAAGTCAATATCGGCAAAGGGGAAAAAGTGAAAGCAAAGAAACACACCAAGAAGCCGAATAGGAATCAGCTCAAGACGAAGAACCAGAAGAATAAAGGAAAATAAATAAGGCCCCGAATTTCGGGGCCTTTGCTTTTATCTGTCGGTTCTGGTATTCGTACCATCCACTCGGATTCGGTTTTCTCTATTTGCCACATCCCACGCGGTGTAGAAGATCAATCTTGCCCGTTTGGTCATCAGCGGGAATTCGATTTTGTCCACGGTGTCAGTCACCTGGTGATAGTCGTCATGCACGCCGTTGAAGAAGAACGCAATCGGGATATTGTGCTTCGCAAAGTTGTAATGGTCGGATCGGTAGTAGAAGCGGTTCGGATCGTCGGCCGCATCATAGCGGTAGTCCAAGATCAGGTCCGAATAGGTGATGTTGTTGTATTCCACGATTTTTTTCAGATCTGTGGACAGCATCTCCGAGCCGATCACGTACACAAAGTCCGTGTTGGAAGAGTCCTGATATTCGTAGTCAATCCGTCCCACCATGTCTATGTTGAGGTTCAGCACCGTATTTTCCAGAGGGAAAATTGGGTGGTCAGAGTAGTATTCGGAGCCCAAGAGGCCTTTTTCCTCGCCCGTCACATTGAGGAAAAGGATAGATCTACGAGGTCTGTTTCCTTCTTTGGCTGCAGTGGCAAAAGCCTCGGCAATCTCCATCACGGAGACCGTTCCTGATCCGTCGTCATCGGCACCGTTGAAGACTTCGCCTTCGCTGCTCACGCCTACGTGGTCATAGTGGGAGGAGATCACGATCACTTCTTCTTTTTTGTCGGTACCCTCCAGGAAGCCCATCACGTTGTAGGCCTCGACGGGAGTCTTGGTTTTTACGACTTGGTAGCTGGCTTTTTGTGAAGCGATGGTCTCAGGGCTGGCTTTGGCAGCTTCCTTCAGTGTTTCCACTGGAGTACCAAAGAGCTGGGCCATTTTGTCCGAGCTCACCATGAAGATGGGACGCTGTTTGGTCTCTTGGTCAAAGCCGATCCGGCCCTTTCCAGCGAGGGATTTGTATCGGTTGGCTATGCGGTCAAAATTGGCCTGGCCTTCCATGCTTACGATCACGATGCCGGCCGCGCCTGCGTCCATGACTTTGGTCACGAGGTCGTTGCTGCGCACACCTACCGCCCAAAGGCCGACCAGCTTGCCCTTCAGGTCTACTTTTGCGAGGTTTTCCTCAGTCACCAGGCCTAGGAATACCAGCTCGGTCTTGGCCGCTTTGGCCATGTCTCCATCGCCGACAAAGACGAAGTCTTGGTTTTCGACCAGTTTGGACTTGCCCACTTGCAGGGTTACCTTGTTGAAGGTCGAGCTCACGAGCGGGACGTTTTGGAAATAGCTGCCGTCTACAGGGCCAGTCAGGCCGTGGCTTTTGTAGAAGTCCGCCAGGTAGTTGGCGGCGAGTTTTCCCTCTTCCGAGCCGGTGTCGCGGCCTTTCATTTCATCCGATGCCAAGTGGGTAAGGTGCTTGGTCAGATCGGCTGCGGTGATGGTATTGGCATACTTCACCTGAGCGGGGGCTTGCGCAAAGCTCGGCAGGGCCAAAGCTGCGGTCAAGGCTCCGCTTAGAATCAATCCTTTATTCATACAATTTTGCGATTAGGGCCCTAAACTAGACAAATTTTTAAGCCCCCGAAAAACCGTTTATATAGAAGGCTAGTTTTTAAGGGGAAATTATTGGGGGCTGACAAAGTCTTTTCCTCTAAGAAATAGTACCTTTGCGGTCGAAAACCCGGGGTGCTACCCAACCCAAATAGGTCATACTACCCAAACGTACTTTATGAAGATCAATCTTTCCAATGCTGTCAAATTTGAGAGCAGACACAACGGCCCGACCGAAGGAGAAATCTCACAGATGCTGGAGAAAATCGGAGCCTCTTCCCTGGATGAACTCATCAACCAAACTGTGCCGGAATCGATCCGCTCCCCGCGTCCGTTGGATCTTCCAAAGGCGAAATTGGAGTCCGAGTTTTTGGCCGACTTCAAAAAGCTGGCTTCCAAAAACAAAGTGTTCAAATCCTTCATCGGCTTGGGCTACTATGACACCGTGGTGCCAGGCGTGGTGCTGAGAAACGTGCTGGAAAACCCAGGATGGTACACTGCCTACACTCCCTATCAGGCTGAGATCGCCCAGGGCCGACTGGAAGCGCTGATCAACTTCCAGACCGTGGTCATGGAGCTGACCGGCATGGACCTCGCCAATGCTTCTCTCCTCGACGAGGGAACTGCCGCGGCTGAGGCGATGACGATGCTCCACGCCGTAAAGCCAAGGGAAAAGAAGACCGCCAACAAGTTTTTTGTGGACGAAAAGGTATTCCCACAGACCAAGGCCATCTTGGTTACCCGTGCGGAGCCGGTCGGCATCGAGCTGGTCTTCGGGTCGCTTTCGAGCTTGGACCTCACCGATCCGGAGCTATACGGCTTGCTGATCCAATACCCCAATGCTGATGGCGCGGTGTCCGACTATTCTGCTTTGGTAGCTGCCGCAAAGGAAAACAAAGTCACCACGGCTTTTGCCGCTGATTTGTTGGCTTTGACCTTGCTGACCGCTCCGGGTGAAATGGGAGCAGATGTAGTCATCGGTTCTGCCCAGCGATTCGGCGTACCGATGGGCTATGGTGGACCCCACGCCGGATTTTTTGCCACCAAAGAAGAATACAAAAGACAGATCCCAGGCCGTATCATCGGCGTGTCTGTGGACAAAGCTGGCAACAAAGCCTATCGTATGGCGCTCCAGACCCGTGAGCAGCACATCAAGCGCGAAAAGGCGACCTCCAATATCTGTACTGCCCAGGTGCTCCTGAGCGTGATGGCCAGTTTCTACGCGGTCTATCACGGTCCCCAAGGCTTGAAAAACATCGCCCTGAGGGCGCACGGCTTGGCTAAACTGACGGCACAAGCCCTCAAGCAAGTAGGTCTCAACGTAGCCGATCAGGCATTCTTTGACACCATCCAGGTGAAGATGAGCGACGTGGCCAGAGAGCGGGTGAGGGGCTTGGCGCTGGGCGCAAAGATGAACTTCCGCTACGAGACTGACTCCGTATTCATCTCTTTTGACGAGACCAAGACGCTGGAAGATGTGAAGACCATCGTGAAGATCTTCGCAGCGGAAGAAGGCAAGCATACCCTGGATCTGAACGAACTGGTAGAAAACCTGCAGCTTGACTTTCCCGAAGGCCTGAAGCGCAAGTCCGATTACCTGACCCATCCGGTATTCAACAGCTACCATGCCGAGCATGAGATGCTGAGATACATCAAGCGACTGGAAAACAAGGACCTTTCCCTGGTTCACTCCATGATTTCCCTGGGTTCCTGCACCATGAAGCTCAATGCGACTGCGGAGATGATTCCTGTGACTTGGCCGGAATTTGGCCAGCTGCACCCTTTTGCGCCTATGGACCAGGCGCTGGGCTATCAGGAGCTTTTCACCAACCTGAGAACTTGGCTTTCCGAGATTACTGGTTTTGCCGATACCTCCCTTCAGCCTAACTCTGGCGCGCAGGGTGAGTACGCTGGTCTGATGGTGATCCGAGCCTACCACATGAGCCGAGGCGAAGGCCACAGAAATGTATCCCTCATCCCTACCTCTGCCCACGGCACCAACCCCGCGTCGGCCGTCATGGCAGGTATGAAGGTGGTCTTGGTGAAATGTGACGAAAAAGGAAATATCGATATCGAGGATTTGAGACAGCGGGCAGAAGAGCACGCAAGTGATCTCTCTTGCCTCATGGTCACCTATCCTTCTACCCACGGGGTGTTCGAGGAAGGGATTCGCGAGATCTGCGACATCATCCACCAAAATGGCGGCCAAGTCTATATGGACGGAGCCAACATGAACGCCCAAGTAGGACTGACCTCTCCGGGAGGCATCGGCGCCGATGTGTGCCACCTGAACCTGCATAAGACCTTCTGTATCCCCCACGGAGGTGGCGGGCCAGGCATGGGGCCAATCTGCGTAGCCAGCCATTTGGCGCCTTTCCTTCCTGGCAACCCACTGGTGAAAACCGGGGGTGAGCAGGCTGTGTCGGCGGTTTCTTCCGCTCCATACGGCAGCGCGAGCATTTTGCCGATCTCCTACGCCTACATCGCGATGATGGGCGGAGACGGACTGACCAACGCCACCAAGATGGCTATCCTCAACGCCAACTACATCAAGGAAAGACTTAGCGGACACTACCCAATTCTCTATACCGGCACCAAAGGCCGCGCGGCGCACGAGATGATCGTGGACTGCCGTGGCTTCAAGGAAGCTGGAGTGGAAGTGGAGGATATCGCGAAGCGTCTCATGGACTATGGTTTCCATGCACCGACCGTGTCCTTCCCGGTAGCGGGTACGCTGATGATCGAGCCGACTGAGTCTGAGACCAAAGCTGAACTGGATAAATTCTGTGACGCGCTGATTGCCATTCGCGAAGAGATCCGCGAGATCGAAAACGGTACCGCAGATCGCGAAAACAACGTGTTGAAAAATGCTCCGCACACTGCCACCATGGTCTTGACCGGGGAGTGGAATCAGCCTTACTCCAGAGAGAAGGCGGTGTATCCACTGGCTTATGTGAAGGAAAGCAAATTCTGGCCAACCGTACGCAGAATCGACTCTGCCTATGGGGACAGAAACCTGATGTGTAGCTGTATTCCTACTGAGGAATTTGCCAAGGAACTGGCTTAATTGAAAGTGAATAAAAAGTGAGAAAGGCTGCCCTCGGGTAGCCTTTCTTGTTTTAGTCAGCCGGAGCGTTGTTTGGTTCGGAGAGCTCGATTTCCAGCCCGCCAAATTTGCTCGCGACAAAATTGTAGATGAAGGCTCCCAGCGCTCCAAATACAAACCCGATCAAACCGTACAGGATTGGCGTGATGATCAGCATGGCTATGCCAAAGCCGCCTCCTGGCATGTCGTTGAATGTTGGAAGAAAACTGAACATCAGCGCATAAAGTATTCCGATAAAAACACCCAGGAAACCCAACGTGAGGCCATAGACTTTGGCGGCGGAACCTACTCCGATTCTTTTCACTACTTGCATAAAAAGTTTAGCTATTATTTTGAAAAATATAGGCATAAAAAAAGCTCGTTGCAAAACGGGCTTTTAAATTCTAAAGGTATTCTCAGACGTGAACGTGTCTCTCGGCGTGGTAGGAAGATCGTACCAAAGGCCCAGACTCCACGTACTTCAATCCTCTGGCCAATCCTTCTTCCCTGTAGTGCGCAAAAAGATCCGGATGGATAAATTCCGCCACCTCGATGTGCATTTTGGTTGGCTGGAGGTATTGTCCCAAAGTTAGGATGTCGCAGCCGTGGGCGGCGAGGTCATCCATGGCTTTGTAGACTTCTTCTTTGGTCTCACCGAGTCCGAGCATAATGCCGGTTTTGGTGCGCTTGCCATACTCTTTGGTCAGTTTGATCTGCTCCAGGGAGCGCTCGTATTTGGCTTGGGGTCTTACCCTGCGGTAGAGGCTACCCACGGTTTCCATATTATGGGAGACGACTTCCTGACCGCCCTCGATCATGCGATACAGGGCGTCCCAGTTGGACTTCACGTCCGGGATCAAGGTCTCGATGGTGGTTTCCGGAGAGCGTTCTTTGGTCTGTACCACGGTTTGGTACCAGATCTCGGCACCGCGGTCTTTGAGCTCGTCACGGTTGACGGAGGTGATCACGGCATGCTTTACGCCCATGAGCTGGATCGCTTCGGCGACCCTTCTAGGCTCGTCGGTGTCGTACTCTGGAGGCCTGCCCGTAGCCACTGCACAAAAGGAACAGGAGCGGGTGCAGACATTTCCCAAAATCATAAAGGTGGCCGTACCGGCTCCCCAGCACTCGCCCATGTTGGGGCAATTGCCGCTTTCGCAGATCGTGTGGAGCTTGTGCTCATCCACGAGTTTTCTGACTTTGGCGTATTCTTTTCCTACGGGCAGCTTCACGCGCAGCCAGTCTGGCTTTTTGCGACGGGTAGCTTCCTCGGATATTACGGGTAATTCAATCATCTCTTTCAGATTTGGTACAAAGGTAAACAGACCGTGCCAAAAGCCAATTCCATTTACTTACGGAAACCGTAAAAGAAGGTCATGTAGGCGGATTGGAAAATCTGGTTGTTTTCCGTCGTGGGGATCAGTGGGATTTCCTTGTTGTACCCCTCCAGCATGTATCCGACCTCTAAGCCTGTGGCGCTGCTTCTGAACACTCCAAACTCAAACATCAGCCCGGCTTTTAAAGTTGCACCGATGGCTACGTCAGATTGGCCAATGCCCTCAAAAAGTCTTCCTGTCCCCAGGATATTGTAAAAACTCTGATGCCTTTCAGGATCGTATTGCTCGGTGACAGTTTCCACACGGTTGACGGCATACTCGATGTAATAGGGCGCGATAATGCCGATCGTTGGGCCTACCGCCGCCAAGGCACTCACTTGTACGCCCTGGTTTGGGGCTTTTTTGAAGAGGACGATCTCACGGCCGTAGTGCGGGCGGATGGCGTAGAGATAGTTTGATTTTCCGAAAATGTAGCTGTTGCCCAAGACGGTGTTGTACCGGGATTCTTTGGGGTTCTTCACGTTGGACAGTTCCACTCCCCAAAAGGCAAATTGGGAATCGTCGATGCGCGTGCCGGCCTTGAATACAAATCCACCAATCAGTCCGCCGTTGGTGTTTTTGTTGATGCCAAACAGGTACTCTTTGTCGTATTCGTAATTTCCCACGTCTTCTCTTTGGGAAAATGCCTCCAGACTAAAAAGGAAGAAAAGCGCGGGAAGGATTATTTTCAGCTTGCTCATTCGAATTGGTCGAAAATATTGCTCTATTTTTGAATTTAAGTATTTAACTGAATATTAAAAGTAAGAGTTTATGCCCACTATAAAAAGTTCGTATCTGGGGAATTTGAGGACCCAGTCGGTGCACCTACAGTCCGGCACGGAATTGCTCACAGACGCTCCCGTAGACAACAACGGCAAAGGTGAAAAGTTTTCTCCGACTGATTTGGTGTCCAGCGCTTTGGGAAGCTGCATGGTGACCATCATGGGCATCGTGGCTGAAAGAAGCGGTGTTTCTTTGGAAGGCTTGAGCTGGGAGGTGACCAAGATCATGCAGGCTTCTCCCCGAAAGATCCAAGAGATCGTGGTGGACTTCCGTTGGGATAATCCCGTGGAGGATGGGGCGATGATCCAGAAGCTGAAAAATGCCGCATTGACCTGTCCTGTGGCGCTGAGCTTGGATCCGGCGATCAAGCAGACGGTGAATTTCGATTTCTGATCGGAACAAATTGCCCTGCGGGGCGCTTAAAAGTATATAAACCCAAGTATTCATGTGCTACCTTTTTGAGAGCTTCAAGGGCTGGAAGGACTATTGCGAAAGCCGCAACACGAGCCTCGTCCAGTCGGTCATCGAGTATGAAGTCGAGCAAAAGAACTCTTCCGAGGAAAAGATCTGGGCCGGACTGCAAAGCGCCTACACGGTGATGAAAGAAGCGGTCAAGACCGGTCTTGAAGAGGAAATGACTTCCCGCTCCGGGATGATAGACAATGGAGCAAAGAAAGTTTACAGGCATCCGCTGACAGTCCTTTCCCCCGAGTTTCAAAAGCTGATTTCCCGCGCCTTGGCTGCCAAAGAGGTCAATTCCTGCATGGGAAGGGTGGTGGCTGCGCCTACAGCTGGTGCCTCTGGTATTTTGCCCGGCACGATGGTGACGCTGCAGGAGATCCACCAGTTGACCGATTCTAGGATATTGGAAGGCCTGCTCGTGGGAGCGGGGATCGCGCTGATCATCGAGGAGAAAGCCAGCTTGGCGGGAGCTGTGGGAGGTTGCCAGGCGGAGACCGGATCCGCGGCTGCCATGGCCTCCGGGGCGATTGTGCATTGTCTAGGAGGATCTACGGATCAGGTGTTCAACGCAGTGGCGATTACCATCCAGTGTATGCTGGGCTTGGTATGTGATCCGGTGGCCGGTCTGGTGGAGGTTCCCTGCGTCGTCCGCAATGCCAGCGCGGCGGCCATCGCATTTAGTTCGGCTCAGATTGCGCTAGCCAACGTCAATGCGGTGATTCCCGTGGATGAGTGTGTGGAGGCAATGGGCGAAATCGGTGCCTCCATGGAGAGCCGATACAAAGAAACCGCCATGGGCGGGCTGGCCGCTACGCTCACGGGACAGGAGATCGCCAATCACGTGCTGATCCAGGATATCGAGATCCTCCCTGACGAAGATTCATCCGAGTAGTCGTCCGAAGAAGGGGATTTGAAGGATTTGGTCTATGGTGAGGCCAAAAAAAGATGACCAGAGCAATGCGCTCCAAAACATGTGGAAATAGATTTTCCGTTTTTTGGTGCCGAAGGAAACCAAGATCAACGTACCTCCTATTGGCGTAAGCACCAGCGGGCTGATCAGCGCAATTCCCACTTCCCCGTACTTTGTCCATATTTTGACGATGGATCGGTTTTTCTTGGAGAAGACTGGGCTTTTCTTTTTTACCCGCAATTCGAGGATTTTTTTGAAACGGCTGCCTACTAGCGTGAAGACAAATACGCTGGTCATCATGCCGGAGACGGTCACCAGGATGATTTCCCAAATACTATAGCCAGCCGCATTGCCCAGCAGAGGCCCGGCAATGAACTTGAACATGCTCAAGAAGTAAATCCCTAAAAAGGTAATCAATGATTCGCTCATAGGAGGACGACCAAATAGGCGATGTAGGCAAGGAGAAGGACCGAGCCTTCTATCTTGGATATACGCATTTTGGTTCTCATTAGGGGGAAAAGCAGCAGGGAAATTCCGATCATCCAGAGATAGTCTGACTGGACAAATTCGGAGGCTACGGAGATAGGTTTGACGATTGCGGTCAGGCCGATGATCGACAGCACGTTCATGATGTTGCTACCCAGGATATTTCCCAAGGCCAGGTCTGTACGCTTCGATAGCGCAGCAATGATCGAGGTGATCAGCTCGGGAAGACTGGTGCCTATCGCGACGATCGTGACCCCGATGATCCGCTCGGACACGCCGAATTCCCGGGAGATGAGCACGGCGTTGTTTACCAGCAGTTCAGAACCAAAGTACAAGCCTACGATGCCTCCGGCAAAGAGTGCGATCGACGCAGGCCAAGCATAGTCACGGACTTCCTCGATTTCCTCTTCCACGGCCTTTTCGTCCTGTTGGATTCCCTTTCCAAGATTTCTGAAGAGGTATGCGTTGAAGGTGATGAAGCCTATGAACAAGAGGATTCCCTCCATTCGCGACACGGTCAGGTCGAAGCTCAGGGCGTAAAAGACCACCGTGACCAGAAGCATCAAGACATATTCAAAGCGAACATGGCTCTTTCGGATCATTATCGGATAAAATATTCCGCTGATGCCCAACACCAGGCCGATGTTGGCAATATTGGAACCGACGACATTTCCGATGGAGATATCACTGTTGCCCTTGATGGCGGCGGTGAGGCTGACCAAAAGCTCGGGCGCTGAGGTGCCGAAAGCTACGACAGTCAGTCCGATCAGACCCGTGCTCATACCCAGTTTGAGCGCTATGGAGGAGGCACCATCCACCAGGATTTTGCCGCCAAACAATAGAACGATCAGGCCCAGGGCCAACAAAAAGTAAGCTGTCATTTGGTCAAAGTTTTTCTCCGAAAGCCAGATCACCGGCATCGCCCAGCCCGGGCACTATGTAGGACTGCGCGTCTAGAGACTGATCGATTGCCCCTACCCAAAGTTGGAGGGGGACGGTGATGTTTTTGCGCAGGTATTCTATTCCTTCCGGTGAGGCGATTGCTGCCGCGATATGGATGATTTTGGGAGTGCCGTGCGAGAGTATGGTGTCTACTGTGCGGACAAAGGACTTGCCCGTGGCGAGCATGGGGTCGGCGAGGATCACGGTCTTGTCGGTCAGATCGGGACTGGCGTGGTAGCCTAGATTGATCTTTATTTCACCTTCGCCCTCTTCACGGAAGGCTCCGATGAAGCCGCTTTCCGCCTTGTCAAAGAAATTCAGGAATCCATTGTAAAAAGGCAATGAAGCGCGTAGGACAGCGATCAGCACCGGGTTGACGGCAGGTAGCCTTACCTCCGCTCGAGCCAATGGAGTATCGACGGTTTTTTGGGTGTAGGGAAAAGTCTTGGAGATCTCATAGGCTAGGATTTCGCCGATGCGCTCAAGGTTTTTTCGGAACCGCAACCGGTCTCCCTGGACGGTGACATCCCGGAGTTCAGCTATAAATTGGCTCCCTACCGTATCGTTTTCTGTCAAGACAAACATGCAGCAAGTATAAAGAAAAAGCCCGGCCGTTTAAAGCCGGGCTGGAAAATTGACCCTATTTGACCTCGAAGCTGGCCCTTCGAGCCATTTGTCTGGCGTCCGAGGAAGACTTGTCCAAGCTGGTATCCTCGCCATAGCCTTTGTAGCTGAGCCTTTCCGCCTCTACTCCAGCTGCGATAAGCAGGTCATAGACTGCTCTGGCTCGTCTTTCTGAAAGCTTCTGGTTGTAGTTTTCCTCTCCAAGTTCATCTGCGAAGCCCTTCACCTCTAGTTTTACTCCTGGATTTTTCTGGAGATAATTGGCTACAAATGCCGCTGAGGAAGTGGAGTAGGCCAGAGGCTTGTCGCTATCAAATCCGAAATAGACGTTGACGTAGCCTTCGTCTATGGCTTTCCTAAGATAGTCCAGCGGCTCTTTGATTTCCTCGACTGGACAGCCTCCTGTAGCACTCGGGCCGGGGAGGAAAGGGCATTTGTCGAGATGGTCGGGAGTGCCATCGCCATCCGAGTCGAGTGTAACCCCACTAGGGTTTACACGGGCGGCGGCTTGAGTGTTGGGTTCCTTGTCCAAATAGTCTGGTACTCCGTCCCCGTCAGAGTCTTTCAGCATGTCCTTGATCCCTTGGATCGATTCGGCCAGTTCCGCCTTAGTCGCATACTTCTCTGTGGCGATATACCAGTCCGCATGTTGGATGGCTTTGCCTAAGTAAAAGTTCAGCCCGATAGTTCCGGTCCACCAGGTTCCGGTAGCATGTACGAAGGGGATCTCTGGCACTTCCGGCCTGCCTTGTTGATTGAATTCGTTGCCGTCGAAGGTGAACCTTTGTCTTCCGTTGACGATTGCTGTGACAGTCCCTTGAAGACTCACTCTGTCTGAAAGCAGATAAAGCAACTTCATGGAAGTGTTGAACGAATAGACGTAGTCTGGCTTATAATAGGAGATGATTCGAGTGTCCTGCTTGAGGGCTCCCACTCCAAATCCCAAGTCTGACAGCACTGTGAATTTCTTTGTAAAAGATTCAAAAGACAGCACTCTTCCGATATTCATTACACCTCTGATACTGCCACTGACATACTGGGTCGAGAATTCAGGACTTTCTCCTTTTACCTCTGAAAAGCTGCCGAAACCAAAGTTGCCGCTGAATCCAAATTTTTCATTGAACATGTAGCGTCCGCCTAAGTCCGCGTGCCCTAGGTTAAGAGTGGGGGATAGGTAGTCCGGGGTCAATGGTCCCATGGGTTTGTTGAAGCCTCCGTTTAGCTCCAAGGACCATTTGTTGAATTCTCCTTGGGCAAAGGTCGCCAAGGCGCTGCCGGAAAGGAGTAGGGACAGTATCAGTTTTTTCATAGGAGTATTTTGGGTGAGGTGGGGTTGGTAAGCCAAAGGTAAAAATCATGCCAATACCTTCGACATCAGTGCGCAACAAAAAAAAGCCCGACCAAGTGGTCGGGCTTTCTACTTATATCGTCGGATCGATTACTTGATCTCGAAGCTAGCTCTTCTTGCCATTTGGCGAGCGTCAGCTGAAGCCTTGTCTACGGAAGTGTCTTCGCCGTATCCTTTGTAAGAAAGTCTAGAACCGTCAACTCCAGATGCGATAAGCAGGTCGTAAACAGCCTTTGCTCTTCTTTCAGACAACTTCATGTTGTAGTCTTCAGGACCCAATTCGTCAGCGTAGCCTTTCACTTCCACTTTCACGCCTGGATTTCTCTTCATGAAATTAGACACATACTGAGCAGCGCTTACTGAGTAACCCAGTGGCTTGGAGCTGTCAAACGCATAGTAAACGTTCACATAGCCATCGTTGATTGCCTTCTTCATGTAGTCGATTTCCTCACGGATCTCTTCTACAGGGCATCCGCCTGTGGATGCTGGGCCAGGAAGGAATGGACACTTGTCAACGTGGTCAGGAGTACCGTCACCGTCAGAGTCAAGGGTCATACCGGAAGAGTTAACTCTTGCTCCAGCTGGAGTATTTGGCTCTTTGTCCAAGTAGTCAGGTACACCGTCGCCGTCGGAATCCTTCAGCATGTCTTTGATACCGTTGATTTGGGTAGCAAGTTCTTCTTTGGTAGCGTACTTGTCAGCAGCGATGAACCAGTCAGCATGCTGCTCAGCTTTACCCAAGTAGAAGTTCAAACCGATGGTTCCAGTCCACCAAGTACCGTTGGCACCGTAGAAACCGTTGTCGATCTCTGGGCGGATAGCAGTCGCACCGTCGAAAGTGACAGTCTGGCGACCGTTAAGGATGGTTGAGATGTCAGCAACCAAAGCCACTCTTTCGCTCAGCTTCACCTGAGGGGTCACGCCGAAGATGAAAGTGTAGACGTTGTCGTCAAAATCGTTGAAAGTATTCTCTTGAGGGCTAACCTTTCCAATACCTGCACCACCGTGCAAAAGCAAACCGAAAGTTCTGGTGAAAGACTCGAAGTTCATCACGCGGCCGATGTTGGCCACACCCTGAAGGTTAAGTCTGTTGTACTTGGTGTCAAAGGAAGGACTTTCTCCATCCACTTCTTTGAAAGATCCCAATCCGTAGTCCAGCTTCAGGCCAAATTTCTCATTGAACATGTAGCGCACACCGAAATCCACGTGGCCCAAGTTCAAAGTTGGAGAAAGATAGCCTCCTGTCATTGGAGCCATCGGTTTGTTGAAACCACCAGTAGCCTCAAGAGACCACTTGTTGAATTCCTGAGCATTGGCCGTCAAAGCCAAGGCGCCAGCCATAAGAGATGAGAGTATAAATTTTTTCATGACAAAAAATTTTTGTTCAAATTTTAAGTGATTGATGGATGTGATTACAAATTTATAAACTTTTAATTGATTGCAAATCTAGATGTTTTATTTAAATCCCAATCTAGGGATCAAAATTTATCCCGACATTTTAAATTTCCAACAAGATATTTACAACACAATCAATGCCAAAATGAAATTTTTGTTTGAGTTACTGTCTAAACAAAGTGTCTCCGGAGATGAGTCCGATATGGCCCAGTACATTTTTGACTATGTTCAGAAACGGGCTTTCTCTTGGAAGGTTCAGCCCGAAGTGTTTTTTGGCGAGGATTTTCACGACTGTGTGCTGCTGAAGTTTGGGACGCCCACAACTGCCGTATTTGCCCATATTGACACGATAGGGTTCATGGCTAGGTATCAAAATCAGCTCATACCGGTGGGCGGACCGGAGATAATAGAAGGGACAAGGCTGGTGGGCAAGGATCGAAAAGGAGAAATTTCCTGCAAGATCGTCGGGGGTGAGGATGGCTGTTTTCACGACTTTCCGAGAGGCATTGACCGGGGTACTAGACTCTCGTTTGAACAAAATATCCGGGTGGATGAGGATTATATTCAGGCAGCTTATCTTGATAATAGACTCGGCGTGTATAATGCACTAAAGTTATGTGAAAGTCTTGAAAATGGGTGGGTTGTGTTTTCTACATACGAGGAACATGGAGGGGGTAGCATGCCTTTTTTACTAAGTTTTATTCAAAACAAAGCTCCTGTACGTCAGGCGTTAATATCTGATATTACTTGGATCACGGAAGGGGTAGAGCACCACAAAGGGGTGGTCGTTTCGATCCGGGACAAGTTCATCCCGAGGCGTCGCTTCATCGACCGTTTGGTGGCTTTGGCAGAGGAGAGCGGTGTTCCTTTCCAGCTCGAGGTGGAGGCTTTCGGCGGCAGCGATGGGCGGGAGGTCCAGTTTTCCCCTTACCTTATCGACTGGTGTTTTATAGGTGCTGCGGAGGATGAAGTGCACACCCCAAATGAGAAAGTTTCTCTGTTCGACTTGGACTGCATGCTCAAAATGTATCGATTCCTCATGGAGAAGCTTTAATTTCAGCGCATGAAAAAGGTGGTAGTCAAAGATCTTTCTTTTGAAATACTCATCCCGGGTGAGGAGATTAAGGCCCGTTTGGCCGAAATAGGCAGGGAAGTATCGGCCCGTTTTGAAGGCGAAGAGCTGGTCTTGCTTGGCGTGCTCAATGGGTCTTTTATTGTGTTGGCCGATTTGGCGAGGGAGATCGATCTTCCGCTAAGTGTGGAATTTCTGAGGATTTCTTCCTACACGGGCACTAGCACTACAGGCGAGGTGAAGTCCCTGCTGGGCCTGACAGGGGAGCTTGAGGACAAGCACGTGCTGATCGTGGAGGACATCGTGGATACCGGCATCAGCATGAAATACCTCCTTTCGGAGCTCTCCAAGCACAAGCCCAAGAGCCTTCAGATAGCGACACTGCTCTTTAAAAAGGAGGCCTTCCGCTTTAATTATGCCTTGGATTATGTGGGATTTGAAATTCCCAATAAATTTGTCGTCGGCTACGGCCTGGATTATGACGGCTTTGGGCGCAACCTGCCCGACCTTTATCAATTGAGTAAAACGTAAATAAAACGAATTCTGGAATGCTGAATATAGTACTGTTTGGTCCTCCGGGTGCGGGTAAAGGCACCCAAAGTGAAAAGCTTATCGAAAAATACGGGCTCACCCACCTTTCTACGGGAGACCTGTTCAGGAAACACCTCGGAGAAGGAACGGAGCTGGGCAAGCTGGCCCGCAAATACATGGACGAAGGCCACCTAGTGCCCGACGAGGTCGTGATCAGCATGGTGGAGGACAAAATCTCCAGCACCCAGGGCAGCAAGGGCTTTATCTTCGACGGCTTTCCTCGCACTACCGCCCAAGCGGAGGCACTGGACCAAATGCTCTCCGGCAATGCCATGAAGATCGACGGCATGATCGCACTGGACGTGCCTCAGGACGTTTTGAAGGACAGAATCAAAGAAAGGGGCAAGACCTCTGGCCGGGCGGATGACCAAGATGAAGACAAGATCAACACCCGCATCAAGGTCTATCTGGACGAGACGCTGCCTGTCGCCAAGTACTACGAAAACCAAGGCAAATACAAGAGTATCAACGGTGTCGGTGCCATCGATGAGATCTTTGGGGCGATTTCGGAAGTGATGGATAGCTACTGATTCACTTCAAATCGCTAATTTTGCAAAACCAAGATCTGGCTAAGCTTCTGGGCTTAGCCTTTTTCTTTCATACAAAATGGCGGATTCCAACTTCATCGACTACGTAAAATTCTGCTCCCGCTCGGGTGCCGGAGGGGCAGGCTCCGTGCACTTCAGACGCGAGAAGCACGTGCCCAAAGGCGGCCCAGACGGAGGGGATGGCGGCCGCGGTGGCCATATCATCCTTCGCGGAAACTCCCAGCACTGGACGCTCCTACACCTTAAATATAAGAAGCACGTAATCGCCGACGCCGGCAAGGGCGGAGAGGGCGGCCGCCGGACTGGGGCCGACGGCAAAGACGTCATCCTGGAGGTGCCACTGGGCACGGTGGCAAAGGATGCCGAGACCGGAGAGAAGCGCTTTGAGATCACCGAGGACGGGCAGGAAGTCATCCTGACTCCCGGAGGTCGCGGAGGCCTAGGCAATGATCACTTCAAGACTGCCACCAACCAAGCACCGCATTTTGCGCAGCCGGGCGAGGCAGGGATCGAGGAGTGGATCATCTTGGAGCTAAAGCTTTTGGCTGACGTAGGTTTGGTCGGCTTTCCCAATGCAGGAAAGTCCACCCTGCTGTCTTCCATCTCTGCAGCCAAGCCGGAAATCGGCGACTATCCCTTCACGACGCTCGTACCCAACCTGGGGGTGGTCGGCTATCGGGACGACAAGTCTTTCGTCATGGCTGATATCCCGGGCATCATCGAGGGAGCCGCAGAGGGCAAGGGACTAGGGATTCGCTTCCTGAGGCACATCGAGCGAAACTCCATCCTGCTTTTCATGATCCCGGCGGATGCGCCGAGCATCGAGGAGCAGTATCGCATTTTGCTTGGAGAGCTGGAAAAATACAACCCGGAACTTTTGGACAAAAAACGCATCCTGGCCATCTCCAAAGCTGACATGCTCGACGCCGATCTGATGAAAGAAATGGAGCAGGAAGTGCCCAAGGACGTGCCTTACGTGTTCATCTCATCGGTGAGCCAATTCAATCTGGACAAGCTCAAAGACCTCATCTGGCAGGCCATCCATTCCTGACAAATGCCACTTTGTCAGAAAAAGGGGACTGGCAAAGTCATTGATGTTTCCCCCAAAACCAGCTATTGCCTAATTTCTATGAAAAATAAAGAACAAGTGGATCAAGAACTAAACAAGGAATCCGAAGAGCAGCTTTTGGAAGAAACGCCTCAAAACGAGACGGAAATGCCAACAGAAACGGAAAGCCAAGAGAACAAGCTTGAGGCGGAAGTGGCCGAGCTCAAGGAGAAATACCTCCGGCTGTATTCAGACTTCGAAAATTTCAGAAAAAGGACAGCAAAAGAACGGGTGGACCTCATCACCACTGCTTCTGAGGATGTCCTGAAGGACTTGATTCCGGTAGTGGACGATTTTGAAAGAGCCCTGAAAGCGTCAGAAACCGAGTCCGACCCCGTGAAAATCAGAGAAGGCAACCAGCTTATCTTCCACAAGTTGGTTAGGATTCTGGAGACAAAAGGGCTCAAGGTAATGGCGGACTTGACTGGCAAGCCCTTTAACCCCGACACCCAGGAGGCCATCACGCAGATCCCAGCTCCCTCGGAAGAGCTGAAGGGAGCCGTGGTGGATGTGATCGAGAAAGGCTACACCCTGGGCGACAAGGTGGTGAGATATGCCAAAGTTGTAACCGGAGCATAAACTACCATGGCAAAAAGAGACTATTACGAAGTACTGGGCGTCTCCAAATCTGCGAGCGCAGACGAGATAAAGAAGGCCTACCGAAAGCTGGCTATCCAATACCATCCTGACAAAAATCCAGACAATCCGGAAGCGGAGGATAAATTCAAGGAAGCGGCGGAAGCCTACGAAGTACTCAGCAATGCGGAGAAAAAGGCCCGTTATGACCAGTTTGGTCATCAGGGCTTGGGCGGAAACGGCGGTTTTGGCGGAGGCGGCATGAACATGGAGGACATCTTCTCCCAGTTTGGCGACATCTTTGGCGGAGGCGGTTTCGGCTCTTTCTTTGGCGGCGGAGGCGGTGGTCGACGTACCAAAAAGGGCACTAACCTGCGCGTGAAGCTCAAGCTCAACCTGCAGGAGATCGCCAACGGTGTAGAGAAAAAGATCAAAGTGAAGCGCCACGTGGTGGCGGCAGGTGTGACTTTCAAATCCTGCGGAGCCTGCCAAGGCAGCGGCCAGGTAAAAAAGGTGGTCAACACGATGCTGGGCCAGATGGTGTCCGCCAGCACCTGCGCCGTCTGCGGAGGCAGCGGGCAGATCGTGGACAAGAAGCCTGCAGAGGCGGATTCCCGAGGGCTGGTGGTGAAGGAGGAAGTGATCTCCATCAACATCCCAGGTGGCGTGGGCGAAGGCATGCAGCTGAGCATGTCAGGCAAGGGCAACGAAATCCCGGGAGGGATCGCCGGTGACTTGCTGATCGTCATCGAGGAGGCAGAGGACGCAGTACTCCAGCGCGAAGGCAACAACGTCATCTATGACCTCTATGTGTCTTTCATCGATGCGGCTTTGGGGGCTTCGATAGAGGTGCCTACCATCGATGGCAAGGTGAAGATCAAGATCGACCCAGGGACGCAAAGCGGCAAAATGCTCCGCCTCAAAGGCAAAGGAATCAAGGATATCAACGGCTACAGCCGGGGAGACCAGCTGATCATGGTCAATGTCTGGACACCTACCGAGCTCTCTAGGGATGAGAAAAATATGCTGGAGTCCCTACGGACTTCGGACAATTTCAAGCCCGATCCGGGCAAGCAGGACAAGTCCTTCTTTGACAAGATGAAGGAGTTTTTCTAAAAAACTGAAAGCCGGAAGCGATTCCGGCTTTTTTTATATTTTTAAAAAACCTTTTCAAAGTCACCTCGTAACCTATCCGTATGCTAAAAAAACTGTGTCTGCTCATAACATGGATCGTGGTGCAGGCAATACCCGCTCAGGCGCAGTTTGTAAAAGAGTATAAGGTCACCGAGAGAAAAGGCTATGAGCTGGTCTACCTCAACTTCTCTTCTTACAAAAGCCTTACCCAGCTCAAAAGGGTCATTTCCTCAGATCCGATCTACATCCATGGACACCTGCTAAAGTCCAACATCCTGCCGGATTTCAGGTATTCCGTCCACGACAATATGCTCGATGCCAAGCTCGTCCACAAGAATGTGGAGTCCGACAATCTCGGCAAGAGCATCACTTCCAAGCTTTTCTCGGACAACTCCGACTTTGACCATTCCTGGGATCTGGGTTTGGCTTCCAATTTCCTTTACCACTTGGACTTCAACTTGGGCGTGGGCCGCTCAGACTTTGACCTCGCGCAGATCCCCGTCTCCCAGCTCAAGGTAAAAAGTGCCAGTGCCGACGTGAAAATCCACTACGGCTCCGCCATTCCCAACCAGGTCGAAATGGACACCCTGCTCGTCACCCTAAACATGGGCGTGGTGGAGATCCAAAATGCCAACTTTACCAATTCCCGAAAGATGATCGTGGAGGTCAACTACGGGAAGATCGACCTAAACTACAGCGACGGGCTGGCCAGCTCATGCCAAGTGATTGCCGCGGTCAGCGGAGGCAGTATCTACCTCAAGCTCCCCCCGGACTCCAACCCCGTCAAGATCCGGATGAAAACCACCCCCATGTGTCGTACCGTTTTTCCGAAATACCTCAAGGCCATAGACAAGGAAACCTATGTGACCAAAGGCTTCAAGGCATCCGATCCCCGGCTGCTGGAGTTGATCCTGGACGTGGGGGTCGGGTCGATTACCATCGAATAGACTACAGATGCTTCAGATTGCTCAGTTAAACAAATCCTACGAAAACCACCAGGCCCTGACGGAAGTCGATCTTTTTGTTCCCAAAGGCGTGGTTTTTGGACTTTTGGGGCCCAACGGCGCGGGAAAGACTACCCTGATCCGCATCGTAAACCAGATCATCGAGCAGGACAGCGGCTCGGTGGAGCTGGATGGCAAAGTGCTTTCTCCCGACGATATCCGCAAGATCGGCTACCTGCCCGAAGAGCGGGGGCTGTATAAAAAAATGAAGGTCTGGGACCAGTTGGTGTATTTCTCCCGGCTCAAGGGACTCAGTGAAAGCGAGGCCAAAATCCAGATCAAACACTGGCTGGAAAAACTGGACATCGCCACCTGGAAGGACAAGAAGATCGAAGACCTCTCCAAGGGCATGGCCCAAAAGGTCCAGTTTATCTCCACGATCGTGCATCGCCCCTCGCTTCTGATCTTGGACGAGCCCTTTTCCGGCTTTGATCCCGTCAATGCCGAAATCATCAAAAACGAAATATTGGAGCTGAAAGCGAAAGGCACTACCGTCATCCTGAGCACCCATCGCATGGAGTCGGTCGAGCTGCTCTGCGATCAGGTAGCCATGATCAACAAGTCCCGTAAGATCCTCGACGGGACGATCCGGGAGGTCAAGCGCAGCTTTCGACCCGAGGTCTTCCAGGTCGGCATCGCCAATCCCACCCAAGACCTGCCCAAGGAGTGGGTGCCGAAGTTTTCGGGGGATGCATGGGAATTTACCCTTCCGCTCTCCGGAAAGGCCCCAAACCAGCTTCTGTCCGAGCTGATGGAATACGGGGACGTGGTCCTTTTTCGGGAGCAGATCCCCAGCATGGAGGAGATTTTTATTCATCAGGTAAAAGCGTCAGCACATGAGTAAGGTTTTACTGGTCATCCAGCGGGAGTATTTGGCCCGGGTCAAAAAGAAGTCCTTTTTGATCGCGACGATTTTGACCCCCCTGATATTCCCGGCGATCATGGGGGTGTTTGTGTGGATTGCCGTCCAGGAGAAGGACAGCCAGTCCCTCCGCATCATCGAGGTGCTGGACGAGACGGACTTGTTTTTCATGGAGAGCTCGGAGCAATATGCCTTTACCTCCTCCGTGGAGGAGGTCGAGGAGGGCAAAAAAATGGTGCAAGACGGCGAGCGCTATGGCTTTTTGCACATCCCCAAACTCGACCTGAAGAGCCCAGAGGGCATTCAGTTTTATGGAGTGGAAAATCCCAGCCCCTCGCTGATGGGCTACCTGGAAGGGGCCCTCAAGCGGAAGATCGAAGACCAAAAACTCTACGCTCAGGGGATAGACCCGAAAGTTTTGAAAGAGCTCCGTACCGACGTCTCCGTCCAATCGATCACTTTGGGAGAGCAGGGCGAGGAGAAGATCAACAACGCCAACGTCAACTATGCCATCGGATTTTTGTCCGGCATCTTGATCTACATCTTCATCTTCGTCTATGGCAACCAGATCATGCAGGGGGTGATCGAAGAGAAGTCTACCCGCATCGTGGAGATCCTCGTGTCTTCGCTCAAGCCCTTTCAGCTGATGATGGGCAAGATCATGGGCATCGGGGCCGTGGGTCTGACGCAGTTTCTGATCTGGGTGGTGTTGATCGGCACACTTTCGACGGTCGTGATGGGTGTCTTGGGCATGCAGATGCCCCAGCAGCAGGCCATGGAGCTAGCCAATCCGGAGTTTGCCCAGGCGACGCCGGATTCCGGAGAGGTGACCGAAATCCTCCAGGTCATCAGCGGGATTGACTTTGTCACGCTGGTACTCTGTTTTATCGTGTATTTTCTGGGAGGATACCTGCTCTATGGAGCGCTCTTCGCCGCGATCGGTTCGGCGGTGGACGCGCCGGCGGATGCGCAGCAGTTTATGTTTCCTATCACCATCCCCTTGATCGTGGCATATATGGGGCTTTTTGTCTTTATCCTACAGGATCCGACGAGCACGACTTCCTTTTGGCTGTCGGTCGTACCGCTGACCTCGCCTATCGCGATGATGGGTCGGATCAGCTACGGGGTTCCATTTTGGGAGTTGGCCCTGTCGATGGGCTTGTTGGTCGCTGGTTTTTTGTCCACGACTTGGCTGGCGGGAAAAATCTACCGCATCGGCATCCTCATGCACGGCACCAAGCCTACCTACAAGATCCTTTGGAAATGGATCAAAGCCAGCCAATGAGTGCTTTGACTACCCAGGGACAATAAAAAAAGAAATCCCGGCCTCGAGGCCGGGATTTTTCGATAGGATTATCCGCTTTTATGCCAGTAGGCAGCCACGACAATCCGAAAGAACACTAAAATTGGGGCTTTGCCCTACTTCGGTCTTCGGTCTTCCAGCCTGCCTGAGCAGACAGGCCCTATTAGAGGAGCAAATTCGCTTACTGACAAGATTGCGGATAATCATGTTTTCTTATTTCAGGTAGGCGGATAGCATCCAGACTACTTTTTCTTTTTCGGTGATGAAGTCGCTCATGAGCGACACGGTGCCTTCGTCGGCGGCCTCACCGGCGGCTTCGAGGGTTTTGCGCTCTAGGCTCAGCAGGCTGTTCTGGTTGTTGCGGACGATCTCCACCATCTTCAGCGATTCTTTCACTTCCTTGGCTTCCTTGATTTCGGCCTTGTCGATGTATTCGGCGTAGGAGGAGAGGGGTCTTCCGCCCAGGGTCAGGATACGCTCGGCGATTTCGTCCACGGCCAGGTTGGCGGAGGTGTAGAGCTCTTCAAACTTCGCGTGAAGCTCAAAGAAATTGGCTCCGGTCACATTCCAGTGGAAGTTTCTCAGGTTTTGATAGTAGATCTGGTAGTTGGCCAGAAGTTCGTTGAGTTGGTCTGCCAGGGATTTGGAATCTTTGATTTCTAGTCCGATGTCGTTTGTTTTCATATTTTTCTTTGTTTATTCCGGTTTGATTTAGGCATAAATTTACGGAATGAGGGGAGGAAAGGCCAACTGATAATTTCTATTTCCCACTCATACTATCAATGACATTTAGGAGTTTATATTCCGAAAACCACCCCCAAGCGAATGGCGAAGCGATTCCAGGATCTTACTTCCATTGATTTTTACCAAAACAGAAAGCAGGTCAAATGGCTGGTTTTCCTGTTGTCCTTCCTGATCGGATCCGGCTCCATCTGGTACACCAGTCTCCTGGTGGACGAGCTGCGGGAGCGGGAAAGCCGGCAGATCCAGCTGCTCTCGGCGGCCCTGGAGTATGCGGCCACCACCTCTGAAAACCTGACCTTTATCAACCAGGAGATCATCCAGCAAAACCACTCCATCCCCATCATCATGGTGGATGCGGAGGGGGATCCCCTGGAGTTTCGCAACATCAACTTCAAGAAAAACGCGAGCGGAGAGGACTCCGCGGCCACGCTGGACAAGGAGCTGCTGGAGATGCAGGAGGAGTACGAGCCCATCCATCTGCTGGAGGCGGATG
The DNA here is from genome assembly GCF_017254915.1 of Algoriphagus oliviformis. Taxonomy (GTDB): domain Bacteria; phylum Bacteroidota; class Bacteroidia; order Cytophagales; family Cyclobacteriaceae; genus Algoriphagus; species Algoriphagus oliviformis. The sequence goes on from NZ_JAFKCT010000011.1 coordinate 75,886, forward strand.
TGCGGGTCTACTACCGCAATTCCGAGCTTTTGACCAACCTACGCTACTATCCCTACATCCAGTTGGCGGTGATTTTGGTGTTTGGGGCGCTGGCCTACGCGCTTTTTAACCAGAGCAAGATCGCCGAGCAAAACCGCGTCTGGGCTGGCCTGACCAAGGAAACGGCACACCAGCTGGGTACTCCCATCGCCTCGCTGATGGCCTGGATAGACTACCTGCGAAACTCGCCCGTGTGGGAGGAAAACAAGGAGATCATCACCGAAATGGACAAGGACGTGGTCAAGCTCCGGATGGTCACGGAGCGGTTTAGCAGCATAGGAAGCAAGCCGGTGATCCAGCCGGAAAACCTCTACGAGATGATCGAGGAGACGATCAACTATCTCCGTCCGAGGATTTCCACCAAAGTAGATCTCACTATCAATGCGGACTCCAAGGACTTGGACGCGATGATGAACAAGCCGCTGATGGAGTGGGTGATCGAGAATATCTGCAAAAATGCCGTCGATGCCATGAGAGGCAAGGGGACGATCACCATCAGCGTGCTGCAGGACAGCGACAAGTTTGTCATCGTGGACATCACGGACACGGGCAAGGGAATCGAGAAAAAGAACTTCAAAAAGGTGTTTTACCCCGGTTTTTCCACCCGACAGCGGGGCTGGGGGCTGGGATTGACCCTGGCCAAGCGCATCGTGGAGGGCTACCATGGCGGGAAGATTTTTGTCAAAAGTTCCGAGGTGGGACGGGGAACGACCTTCCGGATCATGCTCCTGGGCAACCTGGAAGATGCCTCGCAGTTTATCACGGAAGGAATTCTCGAATATTGACGATCTACGAATTAGGATTTTTGATTTACGAGGCGAAACAGAACTTCACCCGTTTTTTTCTTTAGAATCGCATCTTTCGAAAATCAGGGTGAAATCGGATTATTGCCCTCGTAGTTCGTAATTCTAAAATCGTAAATCCATTTTCCTTACCTTTGCCCGCTGAAATTCAAGACCCATGAGTTTGACCGAGGAAATCAAAAAACGCAGAACCTTTGCCATCATTGCGCACCCGGATGCCGGGAAGACCACGCTGACCGAGAAGCTCTTGCTCTTCGGTGGCGCGATCCAGACCGCCGGTGCCGTGAAGTCCAACAAGATCGACACTGCCACCAAGTCCGACTGGATGGAGATCGAAAAGCAGCGGGGTATCTCCGTGGCGACCTCGGTGATGGGCTTTGAGTACAAGGACATCAAGATCAACCTGCTCGATACGCCGGGTCACCAGGATTTTGCCGAGGATACCTACCGTACACTGACTGCGGTGGACTCCGTGATCATGGTCATCGACTGCGTAAAAGGGGTCGAGATCCAGACCGAAAAGCTCATGGAGGTCTGCCGCATGCGCAATACGCCGGTGATCTGCTTTATCAACAAGCTCGACCGTGAAGGACGCGATCCCTACGACCTGCTGGATGAGGTGGAGGAAAAGCTGAACATCAAAGTTCGTCCGCTCTCTTGGCCTATTGGCATGGGAAAAGGCTTCAAAGGCGTGTACAATCTCTACGAGAAAAGCCTCAACCTCTTCACTCCATCCCAAAGAAAGCTCAGCGATGACCGTCAGAAGTTTGCCAACCTGGAAGACCCAGAGCTGGATAAGCTGATTGGGCCAAACAATGCCAACCAGCTTCGCGAAGACGTCGACCTGATCGAAGGGGTCTATCCGGAATTTGACGTCAAGGACTATCTGGAGGGAAAAATCGCTCCGGTGTTCTTCGGCTCCGCGGTCAACAATTTTGGCGTAAACGAGATGCTGGACACCTTTATCCAGATTGCTCCGGCTCCCAAAAGCCGCGAGACCGACCTGCGCGAAGTGACCCCGGATGAGAAGAAGTTTTCTGGCTTTGTCTTTAAGATCCACGCCAACATGGATCCCAACCATAGAAACCGCATTGCCTTTTTGAGGATTTGCTCGGGGACTTTTGAGCGAAACAAGCCCTACAACCACGTGCGTGGACCAAAGCCGCTTCGCTTCTCCAACGTGACGCAGTTTATGGCCCAGGAGAAGGAAATCATAGACGAAGCCTTCCCGGGCGACATCGTTGGACTCTACGATACCGGCAACCTGAAGATCGGCGATACGCTGACCGAGGGGGAAAACATGGTGTTTACCGGCATTCCGAGCTTTTCGCCAGAAATCTTCCGCGAGGTGATCAACAAGGACGCGATGAAGACCAAGCAGCTGGAAAAGGGCCTCAAGCAGCTCATGGAGGAAGGCGTGGCGCAGCTCTTTACTTTTGACATGGGCTCGCGCAAAGTCGTGGGGACCGTCGGCCAGCTGCAGTTTGAGGTGATCCAGTTCCGCTTGAAAAACGAATACAACGCCACGGTGGAGTTTCACCCGATGAACCTGTACAAGGCCTGCTGGATCACCAGCAAGGACAAGAAGCAATTGGACGAGTTTGTGCGCTCCAAGAGTCGCTACATCGCCCGCGACAAGGACGACAAGCTGGTCTTCATGGCCGAGTCACGCTCTTGGCTGCAGATGGTGCAGGACAACTACCCCGAGATCGAATTCCACTTTACCTCGGAGTTCTAGGAAACTTGGTCTAACCCTCCAAGGGTTCGAAACCCTTGGAGGGTTGCATCAAAGCTCGAGCTTCAGCCGCTCGGCTTCCCAGCCGTGGTCGATGTACTCCCAGGAGAAGCTCTCCCCCTGGATCTTTACCTGCACGAAGCCCTCCTTGGTGTTGTGTCGCCTGCCTTTCCAGCCGTTTCCGGCGATGGATCCACCGGTGATGAAATCAAAGCGGTCGTTGACCATGCCGTATTCTTTCCAGTGGATGTGGCCCTGCAGGATCAGTTTGAGGTTGTGGTTTTCCAGCATACGGATTACCTCCGCGGAGTTTTCCACGCCGACGGCCCCATTTTGGCCTTTGAGCTGCCAGTGGGTGCTGAGCATCGGGATATGGGTGGTGACGATGATGGGGGTGCTTGGATCCGTGTTTTTCAGGTCCTCGGCCAGCCAGTCCAGCTGATCGGCCTGGAAGATGCCCTTGTAGCCCTTTTCCTCGGTCACATCCAGGGAATTGAGGACGATGAAATGCCAGCCCTTGTGGTCAAAAGAGTAGTAGGTCTTGCCAAAGTACCGCTCCCACATGCCATACTTGTAGTCCGGATGGTCGGCTCCCTCCGGGCTTTCTTCATAGATCGCAAACAGGTCGTGGTTGCCGATACAGTTGTACACGGGCATCTGGAATCCCCGGCTCATCTTCTGGTAGAGGTCAAAGAGCATCTCACTGCGCGCGTAGTCCCCGCGCATCACGTCGTAGACCAGGTCGCCTCCCGTGATGACAAAATCTGGATTCAGCGCATTCACCTTGTCTATGGCCATCTGGAAACCCAAGGGGGCATTCATTTCCGGTTTGAGGTGGATGTCCGTCAGGAAGGAAAATTCAAAGGAGCTGTCCCCGGAGTTTTTGGCTTGCCCATTTTCGGGTCTTTGCGAAGCGAGGGAAAGGAAGGGCATGCTGGCCATCGCCATTCCTGAGGCTTGGATAAACCGTCTCCGGCTTAGGTTTCCCTGGGTTTCTTTTGCCATGGTTCGTTTGGTTTTACGGGTAGTCGTCTAAAGGTGTACCCTCAGTTGCTTGAGGAAAGGCCAGTCTTTCGGGGATTATTTTACTTCAAGGCACGACTTCTAGCCCTCCAAGGGTTTCGAACCCGAGGAGGATTTTTCCATTATTTCTGGCTGATGCGATACTGAAATCGGGCGGCTCCGGGTTTTCCACTTTCTGTCATCCCTTCTATCTGGCAGGTGATGGTTGTTTCCAAGTCGTGGTTGAAGAAAGTGACGCTCGCCCGACCGGAGGTGTCGGTTTGGATATGGGGAGCCCAAAGGAGTGTCGCCCGTCGATCTGGTTTGGCCAGGTTGGGATTGGCGGCCGGGTATCTGGGAGAGTAAAATTCGCGCTCGGCTTGGTAGCCGATTCGCAGCATGGTTGGCGACGGCCCCGTGGGAGACTTCGAGCCTTCCTTGGATCTTTTGGTATAGAATCCTATCGCGCCATTTGCCCCTCGGGAGCCGAATATTGCCGTGTCGGGGCCTTTCCACACCGTGAAACTCTCTATTTCCTGTACGGGAATGGTGTGGAGGCTTTTCAGGTCGATGGGGATGTCGTCGACCATGATCAGAGGCTCCGTGCTGCTGTTGATCGAGCCGACGCCCTGGATCAAGACGCGCCATTCGGTGCCGCTTCCAGAGACCTGCACGCCCGCTACGCGGCCTCGCACCAGTTCCAAGGGATGCTGCTGGTTTTCGAGGGAGCTGATTCCTGCCACTTGTATTTTGGCCGAGCCTCCTCCGTAGAGCTTCGGGCCGGTATATTCTTCTACTTCGGCTATCTTTTTGCCTTTGACCTGTACTTCGTCGAGAGCGACTTCACCCTGCTCAAAATCAAATGCCTGGGCGATCTGTCTCCTCTCCTCTGCTCGCTGGAGAAAAGCTTCCGCTCCCTCTGAAGCAATGGCGCGAGCAGGAACAACAGGACGGGCGAGGCTGGGGAGCTCGTAGCTCTCGTCCAGTATCACATCCATGTTGCCTCTACCCTTGCTTGATTTTCCCTCCAGCGATACTTGCGCAGAGTCAAAGAAGATCAGATCGTGCATTTCAAACTTTCCATTTGAATCACTGCTAGCCGTGATCGATTGGGTGATGGGATACAGCGACAGGTAGGAGACGGTGCCTTCCGAGGCGGGTTGGCCGCTTTTATCCCGGAGCTCGCCGCGGATCGCCAGTCCTTTCTCGATGCGGTACTTGGGCTCGGGGAGGTCTTGGTCAAGCGCTTGTTTGATGGTGAATTTCCTCCAACCTTGCGTCAGCATCAGGATATCGAGTGCAGCTGCCCGATCCTCATTTTTGGGGTTGAAATAGTAGCCTGGCGACTCGATGTGGCCCTTGAGCTCGGAGGAGAGCAACAGGTTGGATTGGATGGTTTCGGAGTTTTCATCGAGGCCGATTTGACCGGAGTCAAAAACGGAGATCGAGAGGTTTGCCGAGACTGGCTTGCCGGACCTGTCCTGTGTGAGGATGTCGATCCGAACGGAGTCGCGAGGGAAATAGGTCGCTTTGTACGCGCTGATGGTGATTTGGAGTTCGTCTGGGTGGTCGATATACACCAGTCGTTCCGCCAATGGATTTCCGTCTTCGTCTACCGCGGTGATTTGGGCAATCCCTGTTGGAAACTCCGTTTTTGGGATTTTGACGAAAGCGATCCGATTGGAAAGATCCACTTGGCTGGAGGCGCAGACCAGACCGCGGGTTTGCGCGAGGAGATAGATGTTTTTGAATGGCACTGCATCGGAAGGCTGGATCTTGATGCCCAAGTCTGGTGATTTGGGCGAATTGGTCACGGCCATCACAATGCCTGACTCGAGTGCGGCCGGAAGGGCCAGTTCTTGTCCCCGGCTATCGATCCGCGCGGAATAGGTATTCCCGGCTTTCGGGAGCAGGGGGAAAGCACCCATGCCAAGGGCATTGCTTTCGAAACTGGAGATGGGCTTGCCGTTTTCCAGGATTTCGCCTTTCACTTTTATGCCTAAGCCATCTTTGCCTAAAACCTTGAAGGCGACCTTGCTCAGGATTCCCTCGACGAGATCGCCTCCCTCTGGAAAAAACTGGATGTCCAAGGCATTTTCTGAGACCGATTCGCGGTTTGGGTTTTCGGCCTTTCCCAAGATGGCCACTTGCCGGTGGAAAAAGTATTCCTCCCCAACGTTTCGCATCCAGTGGGTATAGGCACGGATCAGGTAGTCGCCGCTGGAAAGCGAGTCGGGGAGATCGAGCTGTCCAGCGGCGAGTCCGCTTGGGGAAAAGAGCCGAACGTGATCGATCAAATGCCCTTGGCTGTCGATCAACTCCACATAGACGGTGCTGCTCAGCGCGGAAAGCTGGTGATTCGGGCCTTCGACAAGGTAAGCTTTGAGCCAGATAGTCTCGCCTGCGCCGTAGTAGGTACGATCCAGATGCAGGTACACTTTCTCCTGGGGCAGCTCCGTGACATAGCGCTGAAAGGATGCGATGATTCGGGGTAGCGGATCACTGTCTTGGGATAGTGCGAGGAGAAAAAAAGCCAGGATGCCCAGCGTAACTCTAGCTATTCGGGCTGGTTTTAGAGGTTTGGCCAAGGTGCTGGACTTATTTCCCGTAAGAAACGGATTTAGTGTGCGAATAAAAAAGGCTTAGTTTTTTCGAAGGATTTTAAATGCCGGTCTTAAAAACCTCCGTAAACCCAAACTTCTTCCCGTCAAACAATCCCTTGTCGCTCAGTTTTAGGTCCGGAATCACCAGCAGGGCCATAAAGCTCAGGGTCATAAAGGGCGAGGCCAGCGTCGAACCCATTTCCTTGGCCATTCGGTCGATGCGGGTGTAAGCAGCGGCGACTTCGTACCCGTCCGAGGCAGCCATGATGCCACCGACGGGAAGGGGGAGGATGTCTTCTTTTTCTCCAGCTACCGCCGATACGCCGCCTTTGGCTTGGATGATGAGATTCACCGCGCGACAGATGGACTCGTCGTCTAGGCCGACTGCGATGATATTGTGCGAATCGTGTCCTACCGAGGAGGCGATAGCTCCGGTTTTTAGCCCGAAGTTTTTGATAAAGGCGACTGCCGGCGGAGCGTCTTGGTAGCGGTTGACGACGGTGATTTTTAGAATGTCCTGATCGGGATTGGATTCGGCAAAGCCGTTTTTGACTCGGATTTCCCCATGGATTTCCGGAGTGATCAGTTGTCCGTCTAGGGCTTCGATCACGCGGACTTTGCCGCCTTGGGCTTTGAGCTGGAAATCCTCCGGGCTTTTGGGGAGGCAATTGAAATTGTTAATCAGGTCGTTTTTGACTTGCGGGATAAGGGTTTTTCCGTTTTCTGCGACTTTTTCCCCATCGATGTAGGTGCGGATGACTTGGAAGTCTTTCAGGTCTTCGACCAAAATAAAATCCGCGGCGTCGCCTTCCCGCAGCTGTCCGATATGCAGGGAATAGTGGTCGATGGGATTCAGGCAGGCCGCCCGCAGCACGTCGAAGAGGTCTTTTCCCTTGGCGACAGCCCGAGCCGCCAGTTCGTTGATATGGGAGATGGCCAGGTTGTCCGGATGCTTGTCGTCCGAGCAGAACAGGATCATCTCGGGATAGTCGTCGATCAGGTCGATGAGCGCTTCGAAGTTTTTGGCCGCGGAGCCTTCGCGGATGGAGATTTTCATCCCCAGCTTGATTTTGCCCAAAGCCTCTTCGTAGGTGAAGCACTCGTGGTCGGTGCTGGGGCCAGCGCTGACGTACTTTTCGGCCAATTCGCCAGTGAGTCCAGGCGCATGCCCGTCGATAGGTTTGCCGTATTTCTGGGAAATTTGGATCTTTTCCATCACCAGCGGATCCCGATGCACCGTGCCGGGCCAGTTCATCATCTCGGCGAGGTAGCGGATCTCGGGCCGCGCCATGAGATTTTCGATGTCTGCGGCGCTGATTTCCCCGCCCGCCGTCTCGAAGGGAGTGGCCGGTACGCAGGAAGGCGCTCCAAAATAGAACTTGAAGGGCACCTGCTGGCCGTTTTCGATCATGTATTCCACTCCGTCCATGCCGCAGACGTTGGCGATCTCGTGGGGATCGGAGATGGTCGCCACCGTGCCGTGCACGACCGCCAGCCGGGCAAATTCCGAAGGAACCAGCATGGAACTCTCCACGTGCACATGGGCATCGATGAAGCCGGGCATGAGGTAGGGGAGGCCTTCTTGGGCAGGGATTTCGCGGATTTCGGTGATTTTCCCCTCGGAGACGGACAGTTCTGCGGGATAGATTTTTCGCTGGGGGATGTCGACGAGGTTTCCTTGGATTTTCATGGGCAAAAGATCAAAAAGGGGAGTCTTTTCGGGGACTTCGGGCTTTGGTGAATCCCGCTTTGGGAAAAGGGTTTGGATTAAAACTACTATATTTGCGCAAAATTATACGCCAAAAACAAGACTGGTTTCTTTAATGGGGAAAATCGTCATTGCCATAGATGGCTACTCAGGCTGTGGTAAAAGCTCCACCGCCAAAGCGGTAGCCAAAGCACTAGGATACACCTACATTGATTCGGGGGCGATGTACCGAGCGGCGACCCTGCACTTTTTGAACCACTACCTCCTCGCCTCCAACCCGCATGACGTGGAAAAGGGCCTGAAGACCCTGGAGATTTCGTTCCACCTCAATCCCGAGACCAACATCCAGGAGACCTACCTCAACGGACTGAACGTGGAGGACGAAATCCGCACCATGCGTGTGTCGGAAAATGTCAGCCAGATCGCCACGATCAAGGAAATCCGCCGTGAGCTCGTTGCCCAGCAGCAGCGCCTCGGCCGAAAGAAAGGCGTGGTCATGGACGGCCGCGATGTGGGCTCGGTCGTGTTCCCCGATGCGGAGCTGAAGGTCTTCATGACCGCCAACTTGCATACCCGTTCGGTCCGACGCCAAGCGGAGCTTTTGGAGAAAGGCGAGCTGGTGGACTTGGAAGATATCAAGAAAAACCTCGCTTCCCGAGACCAGGTGGACTCCACCCGGGCGGAGGGGCCTTTGAAAAAAATGGAAGATGCCATGGAAGTGGATACCAGTGATATTAGCTTTGACGAGCAGGTGAAGGCCATCGTCGACCGCGCCAGGGAGATCATCCAAAAACAAGAAAGCTATGCAGGTAAGCATTGACAAAAATTCGGGCTACTGCTTCGGAGTCGAATTTGCCATCAAGATGGCGGAGGACGAGATGGGGAATGGCGACACGCTCTACTGTCTGGGAGACATCGTGCACAACGACATGGAAGTCAGCCGGCTGAGCGCGAAGGGCCTCGTGGTCATCGACCGCGAGCAGCTGCAGGAGCTGCACGACTGCAAGGTGCTCATCCGCGCCCACGGAGAGCCTCCCGAGACCTACAAAACAGCCATCGAAAACAACATCGAGCTCATCGATGCCTCCTGCCCGGTGGTGCTCAAGCTCCAGCATCGGGTCAAAAACGCCTTTGACAAGATGGAGCGCGAAAACGGCCAGATCGTGATCTATGGGAAGAAAGGCCATGCCGAAGTCATCGGCCTCACCGGCCAGACCCTGGAAAAGGCCGTGGTGGTGATGGAAGACTCCGATTTGGAAAAGATCGACTACACCCGGCCGGTGACCCTGTTTAGCCAGACGACGAAGAGTACCAAAGGCTTTTACCAGCTTTCTGACAAAATCGGGAGCCGGATCAAGGCTGCGAAAGGCGAGCTCAACGAGGTGGATTTCAACGCCAACGACTCCATCTGTCGGCAGGTGTCCAATCGGGAGCCGCAGCTGCAGAAGTTTTCCCAGGAAAACGACGTGATCCTTTTCGTGTCGGGCAAGAAAAGCTCCAACGGCAAGGCGCTGTACCAGGTCTGTCTCTCTGAAAACCCACGCAGCTACTTCATCGAGAATGAGACCGAGCTCAGCGCAGACTGGTTTCATCCAGAGGACAAGGTGGGAATCTGCGGGGCCACGTCCACGCCGATGTGGCTGATGGAGCAGGTCAAGTCCTATGTGGAAGGCTTGGAGGAAAAGAGCCTTCATGCCTGAATTTCACCGCCTGTCCGCGTAATCAAAAGTTCGAACAATTAATGTGACTTACTCTCCATATCAAAAGGTTTTTCTTTAGATTTGGGGCGTTTTTCACAAGCTCATAGTTCAAAAACAGATATGTCTAAAATAGTGAAGCTTAAGAAAGGTTTCGACTTGAAGCTAGTGGGTAAGGCTCCCCAGGAGATCGCCAACTTAGCCTCGGCAACGACCTTCGCAATTAAGCCGACAGACTTTCCGGGGATCCAACGCCCTAAAGTTCTTGTCAATGAAGGGGATACGGTAAAGGCCGGCACTCCCATACTGATCGACAAAGCCATGGATCAGGTGATCTATGCAGCCCCGGTTTCCGGTGAGATTGTAGAAGTCAAGCGAGGCGACAAAAGGAAGCTTCTCGAGATCAAGATTCTGGCGGATCAAACCATCACCCACGAAAACTTTGGAAAGATCGACCTCACCCAGGATCGTGATGCCCTAGCTGCCCAGCTGGCATCCACCGGGGTATGGCCAAACATCCTCCAGCGTCCGTACGGAGTAGTGGCCAATCCGGCGGACAGCCCCAAGGCGATCTTCGTTTCTGCCTTTGACACCAACCCCTTGGCTCCGGACTACGGATTCACCCTCCAAGGTCAGGAGAAGTACTTCCAGGCAGGGATCGACGCGCTGGCTAAGCTCACCAAAGGCAAAGTCCATGTGAACGTGGATGGCTCCAAGCCTGCACCGGCGATTTTCTCCGGAGTGAAAAATGCACAGATCAACCAGTTTTCCGGTCCACACCCTGCCGGAAACGTAGGCGTGCAGATCCACCACCTCGATCCGATCAACAAAGGCGAAATCGCCTGGACCGTGAGTCCTGTCGGAGTCGTGCAGATCGGCAAGGCCGTGCTGGAAGGCATCTACGATGCGTCCAGAGTAGTTGCGCTGACTGGCTCTGAGCTGACCAAAACCGGCTTCGTGAAAACCTACACAGGTGCCAACGTCTCCAGCTTTGTCAAAGGAAACCTCAACTCCGGACACGTGCGGGTAATCTCCGGCAACGTGCTGACCGGAGAGAAAGTGAACCTTGACGGATTCTTGGGCTTCTACCACAGCCAGATCACGGTAATCCCTGAGGGCGACCAAGAGGAGTTTTTGGGCTGGCTACTGCCTACCACTTCCAAGCTGAGCTTCCACAGAGCCCTGGGTATGTTCTCTTTCCTCAACAAGGGAGAGTTCAAGGTGGACACCAATACCCACGGTGAAGAGCGCGCTTTTGTGGTGACCGGGGAATTTGAGAAAGTACTTCCTATGGATATCCTGCCTACCTATCTGTTTAAGGCCATCATCGCCGAGGACTATGACGAGATGGAGGAGCTGGGCCTGTATGAAATCGTGGAAGAGGACGTAGCCCTTTGCGAATTTGTAGATCCTTCAAAAAATGAATTGCAGGTGTTGGTAAGACACGGGATTGAATTATTAATGTATAGTTAAGATATGAAGGCATTACAAAAACTCTTCGACAATCTAAAACCGAACTTTGAAAAGGGAGGCAAGTGGGAAAAGTTTCATACCCTCTACGAAGGCCATAGAACGATCGTTTTCGCGCCGGACTTGACGACCAAAGCCAAAGGAGCACAGATCAAGGATGCAACAGACCTGAAGCGGGTGATGATCACCGTAGTGATCGCCATGATCCCGACTTTGCTCTTTGGGATCTTCAACGTAGGCGAGCAGCACTTCCTGGCTATCGGCGAGGACGCTACCTGGGTGGACAAGGCGCTCTTTGGTGCAATGTCCGTATTGCCCATTCTGATCGTGACCTATGGGGTCGGATTGCTGACCGAATTTATCTTCTGCGTGGTGCGCAATCACCCCATCAGCGAAGGATACCTGGTGTCCGGAATGCTGATCGCCCTGGTGATGCCTCCGCATATTCCGCTTTGGCAGGTTGCGCTGGCGACCATCTTCGCCGTAGTGATCGGCAAGGAGGTCTTTGGCGGTACCGGGATGAACATCCTCAACGTGGCCATGACTGCCCGTGCGTTCCTTTATTTTGCCTATCCAGCCAATATCTCCGGTGACCAAGTTTGGACGTACCTGTCTGACAAGGCGCCAGTGGATGGCTTCTCCGGTGCTACTGCCCTTTCTGTAGTTTACAATGCCGGCGTGCAAAACACCAATGCGGTAGACGCCCTCAACCAGCACAACTCCGTCGTCGGCGAGGGGCTGTATAGCCTTTCCAACATGTTTATGGGCTGGATACCAGGATCTATCGGTGAGACATCCACCCTGATGTGTCTGGTGGGTGCGGTGATTCTGATCGCGACCGGAGTGGGAAGCTGGAAGATTATCGTTTCCGGATTTGCAGGTGCTTATGTGATGGGCACGGTAATGAATCTCCTGGCTGTCAACGAATATATGGCGCTTCCTCCCCAGTACCACTGGGTGATGGGCGGCTTGGCCTTTGGTATCGTCTTCATGGCTACCGACCCGGTATCCGCGGCGCAGACCGAGACAGGCAAGTGGATCTATGGATTCCTGATCGGTGTCTTCACCATCATCATCCGAGTGACCAACCCTGCCTATCCTGAGGGGATCATGCTTGCGGTTCTGTTCATGAACGTGGTAGCACCACTGATCGATTATTATGTAGTAAAAGCAAACAAAACAAGGAGGTTACAACGTGCAACAGTCTAATACTTACGTAATTGTTTATTCCGCTGTATTGACCATTATCCTGGGGCTTTTGCTCTCAGGTTCCGCCCAGCTTTTGGGGCCAAGACAGCAGAAGGCCATCGCGTTGGACAAGAAGAAGCAGATTCTTGGCGCGGTAATCAGTGCCGAAGAGATCGGAGCGATGAGCCCTGATCAGGTCAATGAGTTTTACGAAAACAACATTTCCTCCATTGTAGTCGACATCAACGGCAAGGAAATCACCGATGGTGGCGTCACTGCAGAGAAGGTGGAGATTGCCAAAGACTACAAGAAGCCAGCTGACCAGAGATCCTACCCGGTATTTATATTCCATGCGGAAGGAAATCCTGCAGAGGTGAAGTCCTACATCCTGCCGCTGTATGGCGCAGGTCTTTGGGATGCCATCTGGGGCTATATCGCTTTGGAAACGGATATGAATACCATCGCAGGTATCACACTGGCCCACGCGGGTGAGACTCCGGGTCTAGGCGCCAGAATCACCGAGGGTGAGGTGCAGGCAAGATATGTAGGCAAGAAGATCTTTGACGAGTCCGGAGAGCTGGTAGCAGTCCAGATGATGAAGGGCGAGGGCAAAGACTATTCTGGCGACGAGCACAAAGTGGACGGGATGTCTGGAGCGACCATCACCGGCAACGGGGTGAACAACATGCTGAAGGCCTATCTGACCCACTACGAAGCGTACATCAAAGGGAAGTCCCAATCAGCGGTGGCTGGCCTGTAAATCATTTTCAACTCACCTAATTCAATTAAAATGAGTGCTGAAACATTAGAAAAAGCGATCGAGAAAAAGCCGGCCGAAGCGCTGCTCTCGAAGCGAAGAAAAAGAATCGTAGCCGATCCACTGGTAGACGAAAACCCGATCACCATCCAGGTGTTGGGGATCTGCTCCGCGCTGGCAGTGACCACGCAGATGCAGCCGACTTTGGTCATGGCCATTTCCGTTACTTTTGTGATTGCCCTGTCCAACGTGGTAATCTCCCTGATGAGAAACACCATCCCTTCCCGCGTGAGGATCATTGTGCAGCTCGCTGTGGTTGCGACGCTGGTGACGCTGGTAAGTGAGGTGTTGAAAGCTTTTGCCTACGACATGTACAAGGAGCTTTCCGTATTCATCGGTCTGATCATTACCAACTGTATCGTAATGGGTCGTCTGGAAGCTTTCGCCATGGGCAATAAGCCTTATGACTCCATGCTGGATGGTCTGGGCTCTGCCCTGGGCTACTCTTGGATCATCCTGACCGTGGCCTTCTTCAGAGAGCTGTGGGGTTCAGGATCTGTATTCGGTATCCCTGTGTTTGATTACGTTTCTGGTCTTTTCGGTCCAGACTTCAGCCTGGCTACCAACGGTCTGATGGTGACTCCAGTGGGAGCCTTTATCATCCTCGGACTGATCGTATGGGTACAGCGTACCAAAACAGGATATGTTGAACACTAATAAATCGACAGAAAAATGGAATTAATTAGCCTTGGTATTAGGTCGATCTTTATCGACAACATGATTTTTGCCTACTTCTTGGGAATGTGCTCTTTCCTTGCGGTTTCCAAGAAGGTAAGTACCGCGATCGGTCTGGGTGCGGCCGTAGTGTTCGTACTGGGTGTGACCGTACCCGTCAACTGGATTCTGAACGAGTTTGTATTGAAAGAGGGAGCCTTGACCTGGATCTCCGCGGACATGGCCTCCATCGACCTTTCTTTCCTTAGATTTATCATGTTTATCGCCATCATCGCAGGTATCGTGCAGCTGGTGGAGATGATCGTGGAGAAGTTTTCCCCTGCGCTCTACGGACAGCTGGGTATCTTCCTTCCGCTGATCGCGGTAAACTGTGCCATCTTGGGTGGCGGCCTGTTCATGGCCCAGCGAGACTACACCATTGCCGAGTCAGCCGTGTACGGCTTTGGTTCTGGCTTAGGATTCATGCTGGCCATCGTGCTTTTGGCAGCTATCCGTGAAAAGATCAAGTATTCCCACGTGCCAAACGGTCTGAAAGGCCTTGGCATTACCATGCTTTTGACTGGTTTGATGGGGATCGCCTTCATGTCTTTCATGGGTATCGACCTGTAATCGAAATCTGACTTTAGAAAAAGGCTCCAAAGCATCACTTTGGAGCCTTTTTTTGTTTCCAACGGTAGGAGCTATTTTAGCCAGAGTCTCTATCTTGATCGCTCGAAAACCTACAACCCAAAAACATGAAAAAACTACTCTTAGTATTGGTTCTTTGCACGGTCTCCCTGGCTGCATTTCCCCAAAAAGGCAAGTGGGTGGAACTTTTCAACGGCAAAAACATGGACGGCTGGAAGCTGACCACCGATAGCCCCTCTTCCTTTTCTGTAGAAGATGGGACGATCAAAGTCGCCGGCCCTCGTGCCCATGCATTCTACGATGGCCCTGTGGGAAACCACGACTTCAAAAACTTCGAACTGAAAGTGGAAGTGAAGACCATGCCCAAAGCCAATTCTGGCATCTTCATCCACACCAAATACCAGGAAACCGGCTGGCCGGGAATCGGGTATGAGATCCAGGTAAACCAATCCCACGGCGACTGGAGAAAGACCGGTAGCGTGTATTCCTTCCAAGACGTGAAAGAAGTCTATGTGAAGGACGGCGAGTGGTACACGGAGGAAGTGATCGTGAAAGACGGCAAAATCACCGTGAAGGTCAATGGCAAGGTGATCAACGAATACGTGGAAGCGGAAGACACCAAAAGAGCCGGAAATCTTGGCGACAAGAAGCTGAGCTCCGGCACCATCGCCCTGCAAGCCCACGATCCCGAGAGCGTAATCTACTACAAAAGCGTCAAGCTGAAAGTGTTGGATTGAGTTCATCCATAAAAAAATTGAATGCCCAGTCTTGTGATTGGGCATTTTTTTTGACCTTGGCTGGCAAAATACCTGAATATGAAATTCACTTACCAACGCATCCTTTCCTACTTTTTGAGAGGGCTACTAGTGCTTACACCCTTGGCCGTCACTGCCTATGTGATCTATGCCATCTTTGTCTTTTTGGATGGTCTGATTCCCGTTCCATTTCCGGGAATCGGCATTCTCATGGTCATTGGTCTGATCACTTTTGCAGGCTACATGGCCAGCCTGTTCTTTACCAAGCCCCTGTTTGAATGGTTTGAGCGGGCGGTATTTAAGATTCCACTGGTCAACCTGCTCTACACGAGCATCAAGGACCTGATGAGTGCCTTTGTCGGGGACAAGAAAAAGTTCAGTTCACCGGTGATCGTACAGATGAGCGAATCGGTGGCCAGGTTGGGCTTTTTGACGCAAGATAACCTGGATGTCATCGGGCAGCCGGACATGGTCGCGGTATATTTTCCCCATAGCTACAACGTGTCCGGGAATGTCTTCCTGGTCAAGCGGGAGAAAGTCACCCCGCTCAAGGGCGTGAAGAGCTCTGACGTGATGAAGTTTATGGTGTCTGGCGGGGTGTCGCCTTTGGATTAATTCTTGGTTAGAGAAAAAAAAAAGGACTAAAAGCTTTGTGGTTGGTTTGAATTGTTTTTTCTTGAGAAAACCTACGTTCTAAGGGGTGATATATCGGGGCGTTTGGACTTTGTTAGTTTCACGATAGTCTTTTTTCCAAACCAACAGAATGAAAAACCTGTCAATTTTCACTTTCTGCCTGCTGCTTTTTGTATCCTGTGCCCAGAGAGAGGAGGGTGTCTTGGTGCTGGAGGATATTCCGGAGCACTCCGGGCCGCTTTTCGTCACAAAAGCGGTACCTCTTAGTTCTCACTCCACCCCTTTGCTGAGCAACTACCTCGGAGCAAAGTACAACAAGAGCCAAATCTGGATCGTGGATAAGGCTAATATGGATGCCATCCATGGCTTTGACTGGGATGGGGAGTCGCTGGGATCCGTGGCAGAGAGAGGTGAGGCCCCTAGCCAAATTTACAATCTGGTGGATTTTCTGGTGCAAGAGGATCAATTGGTAGTCATGTCCAATCTTGGAGACGAAGTGGTGGTATACGAGTATGACTTTGATAACTCGGTAAAGTCCAAAGCCCAGCTGCCGTTCAACTGTTTCGCCTTCGTGGAAAACTCCCAAGAGGGCTATTGGCTGTATTCTGGCTACAACAGAGTGGCGGGGGAACATCGTCTGCGCTCAGTAAGCAAGGACGGGAAATTGCTTCAAAGCGAGCTGGAGAATACCTTCCACGAAAAAATGATCCCGTTAGGCGAGGCGGCATTTTTCGACGGCGACGGGGAGGCACTTTTCAAAGAATCTTTCAAGCCAGAAGTTTTCGTTCTCAAAGAAAATGGCCCAAAGCTAAAATATACCTTCGATTTTGGCGACCTGACGGTGCCTGCGGAATTTTGGGAAATGGAGGCTATCCCCGGTTTTGAGATGATCGATGGCAACGGATATGCCAACTTCGAGTTTCTTGCCGAAAATGGAGACTATGCCCTTTTTGATATTTATATCCAAAAGGAGGGCATAAGCCGAAAGGAAATCGTGCTTCTCGACAAACGCTCAAAAAAATCCCGAAAGCTGAAAGTAGACAGGGATCGGGATGGCCACCTGCTGAGCCCTATGGGAATCGAGGGAGACCAAATTCTGTTTATTGCCTATGCACCACATTTGGTGGCAAACAAGACAAAGCTTGAGTTTTCAGACGAGGCTCGTCTCAAAGTCGATCAAGTCTCAGAAGACGATAATCCGGTGATCATCTATGTGGAAATTCCTGAGATTTAATCCTTTGCTTTGTCTGCCTCTGATCTGCGCCTGTTCTGGAGAGGGAGGGCGAAGCAGTGATCATACGCCTCTGCATCACAGTCCCAATGTAAAAGTGCTGACCGTTTCAGCAACCAAATTTGAGGTTCCTGATATCGACAGCAGATTCCAGGTTGTAACCTTTGCGGCAAACTTTACCGAGTGGTCTTTTCTGAATTCCCCATGGGAAAAGAGTCAAGCCGATTTTCCAGAAGTGGAATACATTTTCTATTATTCAGGAGATGATACCGTTGGGCTAAAAGAATGGATGGTTGAAAACAAGTTTGCCTATCCCATTTTTCACGACTACAAAGGAGAATTCAAAGAACTCAACATTGTAGATAAGAAGCTAACGAGCATTTCTTTTTTAGTCAAAGATGGAAAACAACTTGGTTTAGGACATGCTGCAAACCCTACCTATAAAGAAAAGCTTAAGCGAGCTTTTTATGGTGATTGACGCTAGATCACCTCCACCACAGCTTCTCCGCGATCCAAAAACCTTCCGATCTCCCAAACTGCCTGGTTTTGTAATTGCATGGTCTCCTCAAACCACGCCTTGTTTTCTTCCGCCACGGCGATTAGGAGGCCTCCGCTGGTCTGGGGGTCGCAGAGCTTCACCAGATCCATGCCGGTCACACCCTTGGTTTTGGGGCTGAAGGCATTCCAGTTGCGGTAGGTGTTGTCGGGAAAGATAAACTGGTTGATGTAGGCTTGGATTCCGTCGATCAGGGGGAGCCTGGCGATCTCGATCTGGGCAGAAAGCCCGGCTCCTTCGGCCATCTCGATCAAATGGCCCAGCAGTCCAAATCCCGTCACATCCGTCATGGCATGGACTTCCTCATGGTTACCCAAAACCGTCCCCACGGAATTCAGTCGGCAAGCCGTATCGACGAGGTTCAGGTAGTCTTGTTCTTGGATTTTTTGTCGCTTCAGGGCAGTGGCAAGTACGCCTATGCCCAGGGGTTTGGTGAGGAAAAGCAAGTCGCCGACCTTGGCTCCTCGGTTGGTCTTGATCTTGCGCGGATGGACGGTGCCGCTGACCGATAGGCCAAAGATCGGATCCTTTGCGGCGATGGAATGTCCCCCCGCCAGTTCTATCCCGGCGCTTTGGCAGATTTTCTTCGCTCCTTCCATCACTTTCGCCGCCAGTTCGGGCGCGATTTTTTCCACCGGCCAGCTCAGGATGGCATTGGCAAAGACCGGTTTTCCTCCCATGGCATAGACATCGGAGATGGCGTTGGCAGCGGCGATCATCCCGAAGTCAAAAGGATCGTCGACGATAGGGGTGAAAAAGTCCACGGTATTGATCACGGCCAAGTCCCCGGAGACTTGGTACACGGCTGCGTCATCCTTGTGGGAGTTGCCCACCAATAGGTTGGGGTCAGTCTGGGTCAGAGATCCGCTTGCGCCAAGGATCTGGTCGAGCACGGCAGGGGCGATCTTGCAGCCGCATCCGGAGCCTTCACTCCACTCGGTGAGCCGGGTAGGGGGATTTTGCATTCGTTTGGTTTTTGATTTTCACAAGCAATTCCAGCTGCTCTTCTATCGTCAAGCCGCCCAGATCCACTGTCCGGATTTTTCCGGCTTCATGTCTTTCCAGGTCAAACTCGTAGGCTTTGTCGTAATAGACCAGCAGGTTGGAGATCCAGGCTGGATGGTTTCCGGACTGGATGTCGGCAATGGCTTCTTGGGTTCTGAGGCCGCCGAGCTTTTTTTTGAGCCGGAGGACGGCAGCGATCAGCTCCTCTTTGGGAAGTGCGGCGTAGTCGTCGGCAATATGGGCGATGCGCTCTTCCATAGGCTTTCGCAAGTCGATCAGCGGACTTTGTAGCATCTGGGCAAAAAGCCCGTCGGGGAGGATGATCCTGCCGATTTTCCGGCTTTCGTTTTCTATCCACAGGGCTTGCTGCGGGTCGAGGTATCGCAGCTCCTCCGCCATTTGATTTTCAAACTGCTCCACCGTGGGTTGGGGAGGCTGTCCGATGGCACCGAAAGCCGAACCCCGATGGTTGGCAAGGCCTTCCAAGTCGAGGACTTGTTCGCCTTTTTCCGCCAGCTTTTGGAGAAGGAGCGTTTTGGCGGTGCCGGTTTTCCCTCCCAACACGATCAGACGGCGATCCTTGCGGACTTCCTCAAAGGTGTAGGTCCGGTAGGTTTTATAGCCGCCCTTGAGGCGAAATACCTGGAATCCGACCATACCCAGCAGCCAAGACAGGATCTGGCTGCGCATGCCTCCCCTCCAGCAGTAGAGGATGATTTTCTTTTCGGGAAAAAGCTGCGCCGCCTCCTTTTGGATCTCGTGGAATCTCGGGCCGACCAGTTCAAAGCCCTTCATCGTTGCGGCTTCCGCTCCCTTTTCCTTGTAAAGCGTGCCGACGATTTTTCTTTCGGCATCATTCAGGATCGGGATATTGTGCGAACTGGGGATGTGGCTTTGCGCAAATTCGCTTTCGCTGCGCGCGTCGAGCAGGGGATGTTTTTCCCTCAAACCCCAAAATTCCTCCAAAGTGATCAGTTGTTCGGCCATTTCGGGAGTGAATATAAAGATATTGTCCATCGATCGCCCGCTTGAAGGGAGAATTGGCTTGGATCGATAGCCTAGACCGGCTGGAAGACGGAAGGTAAAAAAAAAGCCGCAAAGCGAACTTTACGGCTTTCGGCTCTAAGTGTAATTAAGAATTAGAGTTGAGCGTCCAATTTTTGGGCAAGGACAGCTTTGGGCACTGCGCCGACTTGCTTGTCCACGATCTGTCCGCCTTTGAAGAAAAGCAGGGTAGGGATGGAGCGGATGCCGAAGGCCTGCGCCACAGACGGGTTGGAATCCACGTCTACTTTGCCGATTACCGCTTTTCCATCGTATTCTGATGCCAGCTGCTCCACTACTGGGCCGATCATTTTACACGGTCCGCACCATTCTGCCCAGAAGTCTACCAAGACTGGCTGATCTCCCGCGATGACTTCCTCAAAGTTCGCATCAGTGATTTCTATTGCTTTTGCCATTGTATTAATGAATTGATTGATGTCTAATTTTCAAATATATGAGCAAAAGCGGATCAGCTAACGATAAGTTCCGATGAGCGGCAAAAAAAATAGCTATCGCCCATAGACAAGTCGCGGACAGTCGGGGTAGCCACCCTACACTACTTTGTAGATCACCTCCGGAATTTCCTTGAGCGCGCGGATCATATCCGCGCTTGGATCGATGGTGAAGCGCTTCGAAAAGAGCTCCAGCGCAATGTTCTCCTTGCGGTCGATCACATCGATGTAGAGTTTGGCGTCGCCCTTGTACTTGGTGGTGATCGCTTCGAGCTTTTCCATCAGGTCCAGCGTCAGATTGTCCAGGTCGATGTGGATGCGCAGGCCTTTGACCATCTTGCCGCGCACCTCGCTGAGCAGCATGATGCTGTTGATCTTGAACTCCAGCTCATTTTCCCCGCCCCATTTTTTCTGTGCCACAGCTCCGGAGACAAAGAGGAACCAGCCCGTCATGAAATATTCCTTGAAGCGGACATAGTCGTCGCCGAAGAGGAAGAAAGTAAACGAGCCCGAATAATCTTCCAAAGTCAGCGTGCCAAAAGGCTTGCCGGTCTTGGTCGTCCGGTGTGCAAAGCTGCTCACCGAGCCCGCCAGCTTCAGTTCATTCTTCCCTTTCAGGCTTTCCACATCAGCCAAGGCAGGCAGGGCTGTGTTGGTGAAAGCCTCGATCTCCAACTTAAACTCGTCGAGGGGGTGCCCGGAGATGAAGAGCCCGACGACTTCTTTTTCGATGTTGAGCTGCTGGATTTGGGAAAAGGGCTCGATCGGTGCCACAGAGGGCAGAGGGATTTCGGCGTTTCCACCGCCTCCGCCAAAGAGGCTAACCTGAGCGCTTTCTTCCTCTTGCTGTACCTTTTGGGCGTATTTGGAGGCTTTTTCGATCAGCGTGATGTCACCGTCAGCTGCCTCCAGGTACTGTCGTCGGTGGTGTTCTTTGAAGCAGTCGAAGCCACCGGCCATAGCCAGCGCTTCCATGGTCTTCTTGTTAAGCGCTCTAGAGTTGACCCGCTTCGCAAAGTCGAAGATGTTTTTGAACGGGCCATTTTTCTCCCGCTCGATGATGATCTCTTGGACCGCGGCAGAGCCGGCACCCTTGATCGCCGCCAAGCCAAAGCGGATTTCCCCGGCTTGGTTTACGGTGAAGCCACTTTTGGATTCATTCACATCCGGACCCAAAACCGGGATGCCCATGCGCTTACACTCCTCCATGAAGAAAGTCACCTGGGTGATGTCGTTCATGTTGTTGCTTAGCACGGAGGCTAGGTACTCGGCAGGATAGTGTGCCTTCAGGTACGCGGTCTGGTAGGCCACCCAGGCGTAGCAGGTGGAGTGGGACTTGTTGAAGGCGTAGGATGCAAAAGCCTCCCAGTCTTTCCAGATTTTTTCAAGCTTTTTCGCGTCGTGTCCTTTGGCAGAAGCCTGCTCGACAAACTTCGGCTTCATCTTATCCAAGACGTCCTTTTGCTTTTTACCCATCGCCTTACGCAAGACGTCAGCCTCACCCTTGGTAAATCCGGCGAGCTTTTGGGACAGAAGCATGACTTGTTCCTGGTAGACGGTGATCCCGTAGGTTTCCTCTAGGTACTCCTGCATGTCGTCCAAGTCATAGGTGATGGGCTCCGTGCCATGCTTCCTGCGGATAAAGGAGGGGATGTATTCCAATGGCCCCGGACGGTAGAGTGCGTTCATGGCGATCAAGTCGGCAAAGACCGTCGGCTTGAGCTCGCGCATGTACTTCTGCATACCGGCGGATTCGTACTGGAAGATGCCGACTGTCTCGCCCCGCTGGAAAAGCTCATAAGTCTCCACGTCGTCGATGGGAAACTCATCCGCATTGAGTTGGATTCCGTGGCGCTCTTTCACGATCTTGATCGCGTCCTTGATCAGGGTGAGCGTCTTCAGACCAAGAAAGTCCATCTTCAGCAGGCCGGCCGACTCCACCACCGAGTTGTCAAACTGGGTGCAGACCATGTCCGAATCCTTGGCTAGCGCCACGGGAACGAAGTTGGTGATGTCATCCGGCGTGATGATGACCCCGCAGGCATGGATACCGGTGTTTCGCACGGAGCCCTCAAGCACGGAGGCTTGGTTGACTGTCCGTGCCATCTCGTCGTTGCCTGCCGCGATGCGGATGAGTTCGTCTGCTTTGGCGAGGAGTTCGCCTTGGCCTTTGAGTTTTTCCTGCAGCGCAGGTCGGTTTTTTGCCAGGGAAAAAAGTGCCTTCAGCTTGATGTCCGGTACTAGGTTGGCGAGCTTTCCGGCATCCGCCAGCGGAAGGTTCAAAACTCGCGCGGTATCGCGAATGGCGGATTTTGCGGCCATGGTACCATAAGTGATGATCTGCGCCACCTGGTTGGAGCCGTACTTTTTGATCACATAGTCGATCACACTCTGGCGGCCTTCATCGTCAAAGTCAATATCGATATCGGGGAGGGATACCCGGTCAGGGTTGAGGAATCTCTCGAACAGTAGGTCATAGGCCACTGGATCCACGTTGGTGATGCCGGTGCAGTAAGCGACCGCCGATCCAGCGGCCGACCCCCGGCCCGGGCCTACGGAAACGCCCATGTCGCGGGCCGCTCGGGTAAAGTCCTGCACGATGAGGAAGTAGCCGGGATAGCCGGTCTTCTCAATTGTTTTCAATTCGAAGTCCAGGCGCTCTTGGATCTCCGGCGTGATCTCGGGGTAGCGTTTTCTCGCCCCTTCGAAAGTCAGGTGGCGCAGGTAGGCGTTTTCGCCCCGCTTGCCCCCGTCCACGTCATCCTCTGGATGCTTGAATTCCTCTGGGATGTCGAATTTTGGCAGCAAAACTTCCCGCGCCAACTTGTAGGCTTCGATCTTGTCCACAATCTCCTGCGTGCAGATGATTGCCTCGGGCAGGTCGGCGAAGAGCTTTTTCATCTCCTCGGGAGATTTGATATAAAACTCGTCGTTTGGGAAGCCGTAGCGGAATTCCCTCCCGCGCTTGCCGATGTATTTCTTGGGCTTTTCGACCAACTCTCCATCTTTTACGCAAAGGAGAATGTCGTGGGCCTTGGCGTCGGGCTTGTCGTTGTAGTAGGTGTTGTTGGCGGCAAAGTACTTGACGCCGTATTTGGCGGCAAAGTCGAGGAGTACCTCGTTCACTTTCTCCTCCTCAGGCACTCCGTGTCGGTTGAGCTCCACGTAGAAGTCTTCGCCGAATTGCTCTTTCCACCAGAGGAAAGCCTCCTCGGCCTGCGTCTCGCCCACATTGAGGATTAAGTAAGGGATCTCCCCCCACAGTCCGCCCGTGGTGGCGATCAGGTCGCCTTTGTACTGTACCAGCAGCTCCTTGTCGATTCTCGGTACGTAATAGAATCCCTCGATATTGGCGTAGGAGGCCAGTTTGGCGAGGTTGTGGTAGCCGGCTTTGTTTTTGGCGATCAGGACGGTTTGGTAGCCGTCGTCCTTGTTGGACTTGTTTTTTCTGTCCCGGTTGAGGTTAAACTCGCAGCCCAGGATAGGCTTGAGCTCTTTGCCCATGGCTTCTTTCACGAAGTGGAAAGCCCCCATCATGTTGCCGTGGTCAGTCATGGCGATGGCTTTCATCCCCAGGTCTTTTGCACGGGCGACCAGAGCCGGAATCTCGGATGTCGCCTGGAGTACTGAGTACTGGCTGTGGACGTGGAGATGGGTGAAGGGTACGTCGGTCAAGTCCGAAATATCCGCTTTGCCAGCCTGTTTGAGGACTTCTTTCGCTGCGGCTTTGGTCTCGTCTTTGGCTTGCGCAAAGTTTGCCTCGGACAGCTTCGGTGCTTCGTAGATTACTTCATGTACCAAGATTCCGCCCTCCGGGGGATGGACTCCCTGGGTGATCAGGCCAAAAAAGCATCGTGCTGTGGCATCCACGTCATAGGCTGCGTCGTGCGCGTCGCCGAATCCCTTGCCAAAGAGTTTCTGGTGGAGTTCGGTCAGGGTTGGCCATTTGAATTTGCCTCCTCTTCCCCCAGGGAGGGCGCAGAAGTCGGTGGAAATGTCCTTGGTGTCGAGTTCTTTTTTCTCCCCCAAAGGCATCACCAGCTCCGCGCGGAGATATTCCGAACCGACGACATTGATGTCAAAGCCGATGTTGTGCCCGACCAGGTACTTGGCCTGGACTACGTCCTCGCGGAAGATCTGGAGGATTTCCTTCAGGTCATGGCCTTCGGTCAAGGCTCGCTTGGTGGAGATCCCGTGGACTTTCTCGGCATTGTAGGGGATGGTAAACCCCTCCGGCCGGATGATGTAGTTGTGATTGGAGATCAGCTTGCCCTTGGCGTCGTGGAGCTGCCAGGCGAGCTGAACCAGCCTGGGCCAGTTGTCCACATCGGACATGGGGGCATTGTAGTCCCGGGGTAGTCCGGTGGTCTCGGTATCAAATATGATGTACATGCGTCTTGGGGAAATGGGCTTTCAAATTAGGGCTAATCTGTGAAAGCAGCCAAGGGAGGGGAGGTAATTGTCGGAGAATTTTCTGCTTACTTGGGTTGGGCGATGAGGATCAGAAGGGAAAGGGGATGGCTGCTTTTGTAGGGTCGACTTGCCTACTTCAAGTCGATTTTTTGATGCGCAAAATCTATGTTGTTTTGGTTTTCGTTAGATTTATCAGAAATGCGAGAGCCATGGATTTGAAAACCAGAAAACTCAAAGTGATTGAGCAGATTGTTCAGATGGACGAATTGGCAATCCGGAAGCTGGAAGCCACTCTCACCCAAATCTTGGATATGTCAGTCTCGGTAGAGGAATACAACAAAGAACTCGAAGAGGCAATTTCGGAGATCGAACGAGGCGAAGGGCTTGAACATGAAGCCGCTGTGAGCCGGATTCGCTCTTGGAGATGAAGGTCATTTGGAGCAAAGCTGCAGTAAACAGGCTGTCAGAGCATCTAAAATGGGTGGCGGAAGATTCTTTGCTGCAAGCCGAGCGAGTCGAGGAGGGAATTCTAAAGGAAATAGAGGAGCTTTCCCTTCATCCGGAGCGATATCCTGTCGATAGGTTTAAGATCAACAATCACGGTGATTTCAGGGCTTTTGAGAAGTTTAGTCTTCGGGTATCCTACCAGATATCCGGTGATAGAATTCTTATTTTGAGAATTAGGCATGTGAAACAAGAACCCAAAAGTTACTAGGCTCTTCCCTTATTTTTCGGGGCCTTTTAAATCGGGGTTTCGGTGCAAGGCTTACAAATCGGAAATAGTCAAAAACTCGGAAAATCCTTCCAAGAGATTACCTGCCCGTAGGAGCATTTTTGGTTGAGGTCTCCCGAATGGATGAGGCCTTATCCTATTCCCTCTACTTCCGATAGTACCTCCTCAATATCTCAACTCCCACATCCAAGCTCGCTTGCTTTTGATGGAAGTCTGGATGAAATCCTGGACCAGATCCTGATATTCAGTGCCCGATACTTCCCTTCCTTTCATTTTTTTTGGCAGGGCGATGACTTCTTCGGGTTCGCCAAAAGTGATTTTCTCGGCTTCGACGATCAGCATGCCGTCGTTGATGTCATAGGCCAAGATCAGACCCGGTAACCCGAATTGCTCTTCGGGCCCGACGGGAACCGGTATATCGGAGGCAAACCAGGCAGTGATCTTTTGGCCTTTGATGGGGTCTTCACTGACGGCTTTCATACACATGTGTCCGAGAATGTCCCTTATTTCGTTCATTACCCTCCATTTTGGGGCGTTTAGGCTGTCACGGACAAGGTACGTTTTGCCCATTTGATCCATGTACTTGAGGTAGGTCTGCTCTTTTAGGTTGTTTTCAATGAAATAGTCCTCTACTTGCCAAGAGTAGCTTTGCACCTGGTATGGGGTACCGAAGGTATAGAGGCTTTTTTCTGGCCAAAACTGGAGTTTCATCCGGGTACTATAGCCGTCGGGGTTACCCCAGGAAAGCAGGATTCTATCCCGTTCCTGATCTGTAAGGTGGGGCAGGCTTGCGTAGATTTTGTCATAGAAAATTTTGTAACGGTACTCTACCTCTCCCACTATGTTTTGGGCTCTTAGCCCTGTGGTAATCAGTATCAGCGCAAGGATTTTAAGGATTGATTTCATTATTGTAAAGGTTGGCAGGTAGTTTAAATTATATGATTATCCGCTTTTATGCCAGTAGGCAGCCGTGACAAACCGAAAGAACGCCAAAACCAGGGCTTTGCCCTTCTTTGGTCTTCGGTCATCGGTCTTCCAGCCTGCCTGAACAGACAGGCCCGATTGAAGAAGCAAATTCGCTTACTGGCAAGATTGCGGATAATCATGTTAGATTATCTTCTGGCTTTCACTTCAATTCCCCGCATGTTGTAGGTCAAGCCGAGCAGGAAGTATCTGGCCAAAGTCTCGATTCTGCCAGTAGAAACGTAGTTCTGTCCAGCATACTGGCTGATGGTTTGGTTTTTATCGAGGATGTCATTGGCCGAAAGTCTGACTTCCCATTTTTTTGCCTCACCGAGTAGTTTGTAGAAGGATGCATTGAGAATGGGCACTTTCTGGTCAAATCCAAAGCTTTCATTTTTATATCGATTGTAGTTGAATTTCACGTCCAGGTAAAAGTCCTTGGGCAATTTGATGTTTGCATTGCTATAGGCGCTCCAATTCACAATATCCTGGTTTTGGGAAGGGTTTTGCTCGTAGTCGGTTTTGCTCAGGCGGAAGGACGACCCGGCATAGAGGCCGAGCCATTCCAGAGGCGTCAGGTCAAAGTTTGCGCCGAAGTTATGGCTGTAGGTATGCGTCTCCGTTTCGATGGAATTGATCAGGGAGAGGCTCTTGTTATAGGATGGATTTGCATATAGGTATGCGTTGGCCTTGGTCTTTACGATGGGGAAGCCAAAGCCGAGGTAGGGGTAAAAGCGCTGTCCTCCGGAAGCATTGCCGGATTTGTAGGTGGTGACAAGGGTTTCCGGATTGATCGTCTGGTTTTGGACGACCTGATTTTGATAGAATGTCGCATTGAATGAGAACCGGAAATTGATAAAGGTCGCGGGGTCGTACATGTTGTATCCGGTGTTGAAAGAATGGGAAACTTCGGGCTCCAGATCTGGATTTCCTTCCCGGATATAGAGCGGATTGGAAATGTCCTTATAGGGCTGGAGGTCTGCGATACTTGGCGGAGTCACTCCCATGGCATAGCTGGCGTTGATCCGCTTGTTGCCCTTCATGGTTTTCCAATAGGATACATTGGGGGTGAAATTGAGGTAGCTCTTGTTCACTCTGCCCAGGATCTCACTGCCTTCTACCACGGAAAACTCTCCGTTCAACCGGTAGTTGGATGCGGCTAGTCCCACGCTCAGGTTAGATCCCTTGTTCGCATATCGGATACTGGAGCCCAGTCGATTGTAGGTGATTTTGTTGTCAAAAAACCGGCTGAGCTCAGGATTGAGCTCTCTCGTGTCGCTGGTCTCCACATCGTACACCTGTCGGTTTGTTTCGCTGGTAGATTGGCTGAAATTGTAGAACGTCTCCCAAAAGAATATCTTCTTGATGGGTTCGACATAGAGCAGGCTTGATTTGATCAGGTTCGAGCCATTCAATGCCTGGATGACTTGGTCCAAGCTTTGAAAGTAAGTATTCGGGTCGGTCGAGTTCAGGTGGTCCACTATCGCCTTTTGGGTGCCATCCTGGTCTGCCTTGCTATAAGTGTCACTGATGGATGCCGCAAAATTCCGCCCACTTTTTTTGAACTTATGGCGATAGATGGCTGTGCCTTGAAAGGCTCCCGACCACTTATCTGACTGGTTGTCCCGATCCATTTGGCTTTGTTCCATGGTGCTGCGTATCAGCTCCTGATGGCTAAACAGCAGGGTGTTGAGTGAACTTAGCCTTCCCTTCGCGGTTAGGGTGATGGTGTTCGCGCTGTCGAGCTCATTTTGAAAACGAAGATTTACTCGATGGTGACCTGCCACATTGTTTTGTCGACTTTGGTCCGTGGAGGTGAAGGAGGTATTGTCCTGTAGAAAGTTGGTTCGGCTATTGACACTTTTCAGGATTTGGTCGCTACGGCTGTAGAAATAGTTGCTGCTGAAGTCCTTTTTGTCTTTCAGGTAATTGTAATTGATTCCCACAGCCTGATTGTTGGAATAGCCCGAGTTGAGGTTGTTGAAGGGGATTTCGAAGGATTCCTCATTGTCTCCTCCCGAAAAAACGATGTAATTGCCTCCGCCTCCATTGAAGCCGAAGTCCCCTGTGTCGCCAAATTGGAAAGCACTGCTGCCCCTAAACTCTTGGAGGTCATCCCAGCTCAGTCCGGATTGGTTGACATTGTTGCCATAGCCGATGACCGAAAACTGGTTCACTTTGTCAAACTTGTTGAATGAGGCATTGGCGTTCCATCTTTCATCTGGTCCAGCTGCTGCGGAGACTTTGCCAAAGCCTCCTTTTTTCGCTTCTTCCTTTAGCTCCACGTTTAGGGTTTTTTCCTTTACTCCATCTTCCACGCCCGTGAGTTTGGACTGTTCCGACTTGTCATCAAACAGCTGAAGCTTGCTGATCGATTCGGCATTCAGGTTTTGCGTGGCCATTTTGGTATTCCCTCCGAAAAAGCGCCTCCCATCCACGGTGACCTTCTGCACTTGCTCTCCTTGGGCGATGATATTTCCGTTCGCATCGATCTGCATCCCCGGCAGCTTGCGGAGTAGATCTTCCAAAGTCGCTCCGGGGGGCACTTTGAATTTACTGGCATCGTATTCCAGGGTGTCCCCACGCATCATCAAGGGTGCTTTGGCAGCTTTCACCACTACCTCATAGAGTTCCTGCAGGATGGGCTTCAACTGGATCTCCTCCACCTCCAGCACATCTGTGTCGGGCAGTACCAGTTCCTTTTGGAAGGGGAGGTAGCCCATGTAGGTGGCCTTGATGAGCAGGGGCTGCCGCTCCACATTCTTGAATTGGTATTCTCCCGACTTGTTGGTCAGCGTGTAAGCCACCAGGGCAGAATCTGTCGGGCTGAGGAGGAGCACAGAGGTGTAGTCAAGCGGGAGGTTGGTGGTGTCTTTCACTGTTCCGCTGATAGTAAGTTTGGACTGGGCTTGCGAAGCAAAAGTAATGGCAAGCACGAGGAGGAGTGAAAGGAAAAATTTCATTTTGTCGGCGTTATATTTTTCAACTATAAAATCAATGACTAAAACTGCACTCCATTCCCAAATCGTTGCCATTGCCCCTTTGCATAGGGCACATGGTCAAGGTTTGGTGGGAAGAATAGAAATCTGACTAAGCTGAAAATTCGGGGTGCTCTACTTTGGCAACCCGCTGATGGCCACGATCCTATGCTAACCCTTGAAGCGTGACTTCAAAAAAAGAGGCCATTCACTTCCTTCTTCTTTGCCCAATGCTGGGCGAACTCAAAAATTCTGTCAATCAAGTAGTGTCTTTCGCTAAAAATCGGCTGTCACCAAATGATCGTTCTGGTAAGCGGTTTAATACTGTTATATTATTAATTATTTCCTAGAAATAGCGTAACTATTCTGTTAAAAATTGTTAGCGGGATACTGGGCTTGGTTGTTCTTGTAAAAAATCATTTTCGCAAATGGCTTCAAATGAAAGGCTTGCGAGTGTCCTGACGTCAAAAGCGCCAAATGGTGCTATAGGCCCAAACTCATAGATCCCAGTAGTGTACGGTATGCGCAAAAATCGGATGCCTTGCTGGTGTTTTTATACAGCTGATTTTTAGGGATAGACCTTATCGTTTGTCCTCCCAGGGCATGTAGACGACCTTTTTGGTCTCGAAAAAATCCTCCTTGAAGTAGTCCTCCAGGTGGTAGGTCACATACGATCTGTCCAGCTCCTCCATCTCCTCGTCCACATCGCCCCCTTTGAGGTAGAGGATGCCGTTTTGGAATTCGTTGAAGTCTTCGCGCTTGATCTTGCCTTTGACCCAAGGGTAAAAATTGACCATCCGCGTCACCGCACGGCTGACCACGAAGTCGTACTTTCTCACCAAAGTCTCCGCCCTGGCCTGCTGAGCCTCGACGTTGCCCAGCTTGAGGGACTTGGCTACCTCCTTCACCACGCTGATCTTTTTCCCGATGGAATCGACCAGATGAAAGTGGGTATCGGGAAAAAGAATCGCCAAAGGAATCCCCGGAAATCCCCCTCCAGTGCCTATGTCGAGCACTTTGGTACCGGGCTGGAAACGCATCACCTTGGCAATGCCCAGTGAGTGCAGCACGTGGTGGACATAAAATTGCTCCATGTCCTTGCGGCTGATCACGTTGATTTTGGCATTCCAGTCTTCATAGAGCTCCTGCAATCGGTCAAACTGCTCGATTTGCTTTTCACTCAGGTCAGGAAAATAGGATAGGATCAGCTGGGTGCCTGGATTCATCAGATGTGTTTTTCTTTGCCGGAGGCGATTTCGTAGAGAAGCTCTCTGGAGCGGTGGAGTTGGGCCTTGACGGTGCCGAGGGGCTTCTCCAGCTCCTGGGCGATCTCCTCGTAGGAGAGCTCGTCAAAGTAGCGCAGCTGCACGAGCTTGCGGTATTTCGCGGGCAGCTTGTCCACAAAGATCCGCACCATCTCGATCCGCTGGGACTTGATGAACTCGTCCTGGGGATTGTTGTCGTCGTCTTCCACGTCGATATTGACCGAGTTGCCGCTGTCGTCCGACATGGTGTTGTTGAGGCTCATGGTTTTGAGCTTCTTTTTCCGGATAAAATCGATGGTGTTGTTCGTCGCGATGCGAAAGAGCCAGGTAGAAAAAGTGTAGTCCTTTTTGAAACGCTCGAGGTTTCGGAAGGCTTTGGCAAAGGCCTCCATCGTCAGGTCTTCCGCGTCGTCCGCGTCGCGGATCATCTTCAGGATCATGAAATAAACGGCCTTTTTGTACCGCTTCATGAGCGTTGCATAGGCCTGCTGGTCTTTTTCCA
The DNA here is from genome assembly GCF_017254915.1 of Algoriphagus oliviformis. Lineage (GTDB taxonomy): Bacteria > Bacteroidota > Bacteroidia > Cytophagales > Cyclobacteriaceae > Algoriphagus > Algoriphagus oliviformis. The sequence continues at coordinate 106,780 of NZ_JAFKCT010000011.1, forward strand.
TCACGGCCCTGTCGATCAGATCAAAATCCTCGAGTGCCTTATTCGAAAAACCGCGTTCGTTTATTTCCATTGGATGTCTTTTGCCTGGTAAGATACTGATCCCAACACCCAAAAATAGCCCAGATACATAAAATCATTGACCAGGATATTCATTGGAGTGGCGGATCCCTGAACCTTTTTGGAAGCGGAGGTGAAAATTCTGAAAACCAAAAAGGACCGTAGTAAAATAATACCCAAAACGGCAGAAAATTGTTCCCATTGTTGGCTGATTCCAAAATAAATCAACAATCCGAGCCCGCCAATCCAGAAAAGTCCATGGGAAAGCGGAAATAGTCCAATCTTTCGCTTGTCTTCGCCGCGGTAGTATTTGCCCGCATGGAGGTGGCGTTTTTTCTGCACCAGGTATTCTTTCCAGGTTTCCTTGGGGATGGAGGTGGTGTTGGCCTCTGGGTCGAGCACGATAGCGGTGTTTTTTCCCGTGGCGTATTGGTTGACAAAGAGGTCGTCGTCACCGCCTTCGATGTGCCAGATCCCCTTGAAGGCTTTGGCGTCCATGAAGAAGCTCCTGCGGTAGCAGAGGTTGCGGCCCACTCCCATGAAGGGGGCATTCCAGAGACCGAAGGAGAAATAAAACAAGGCGGTGAGAATGGTCTCAAACTGGATCCAGCGATTGAGCAGGCTGGACTTGACCGCATAGCCTGAAAAGCCAAGCGAGAAGGTTCGGCCATCTTCACGCACTGGGGCGGTCATCTTGCGTATCCACTGGTTGCTGGTTGGCATGCAGTCTGCGTCTGTCAGTAGGATGACGTCGTTTTTGGACACTTTGATACCGAGGGTCAGCGCAAATTTTTTGGCAGTGACGTGCTTGGGCGTGTATTTGACCGTCACGGACCGGAGTCGGGGATAGATGGCCATCATTTCCTCCAGCAGACGCTTGGTGCGGTCGGTGCTGCGGTCATTGACGACCATCACGTCAAACTTCCCATAATCCTGCTCGAATAGCTTGGGGATGAGTGTTTTGAGGTTGTGGAACTCGTTGTGGGCAGCGACCAAGACAGTCACTCCCTCCTCAGGGTTTTGGTTTTTCGAAGACTTGGAGGATGAGTTGAACCAGGCTGTCCGTCCAAATATCGCCAGCAGATAAACTGCCTGAATGATAATGCCGATGCCAAAGAAAAACCAGAGTAAAAATAGGCCCATAGGTCGATTTTGCTCGGCAAATATAAAATCAATTTCAGCAAGTCATTTAAGAATAAGTGGATATTTTTGCGAGCAAAAAGGGGCATTTTGTAGGCCTTTTCTACAGGCTCTGTTTCCGTCATGAAGTTTACCCTAGCACAGAAAGATACCCAAACCAAGGCCCGAGCAGGCACGCTTACCACCGATCACGGAACGATTCAGACGCCGATTTTCATGCCCGTGGGCACAGCTGGTACCGTGAAAGCGGTACACCAGCGTGAGCTCAAGGAGGACATCAAAGCGCAGATTATCTTGGGCAATACCTATCACCTTTACCTGCGTCCGGGATTGGATATTTTGGAAAAGGCTGGAGGACTGCACGGGTTCAATGGCTGGGATCGCCCCATCCTGACGGACTCTGGGGGCTACCAGGTTTTTTCCCTGGCGGGTACCCGCAAGATCAAGGAAGAGGGGGTGACTTTCAAGTCGCACATCGACGGATCCAAGCATGTCTTTCCCCCCGAAGGCGTCATGGATATCCAGCGCACGATCGGTGCGGACATCATCATGGCCTTTGATGAGTGTACCCCCTATCCCTGTGAGTATGGCTACGCGCGCAAGTCCATGGAGATGACCCATCGCTGGCTGGATCGCTGCATCCAGCGCTTTGACAGCACCGAGGGGAAGTATGGCTACAGCCAGACGCTTTTCCCCATCGTGCAGGGCTCCGTGTACAAGGATCTGCGAAAGCAAAGCGCGGAATTTATCGCTTCACGTGGCCGCGAGGGCAATGCAATTGGTGGGCTTTCCGTAGGCGAGCCTGCGGAAATGATGTACGAGATGACCGAGCTGGTGACCGATATCCTGCCCGCGGACAAGCCTCGCTACCTCATGGGAGTAGGCACGCCTGCCAACATATTGGAGTGCATCGCGCTGGGTGTGGACATGTTTGACTGCGTGATGCCCACCCGCAATGCCCGAAACGGCATGCTTTTCACTTCCGAGGGGATCATCAATATCCGGAACGAAAAGTGGAAGGATGATTTTTCCTCCATAGATCCCGCCATCGGCAACTACGCCAGCACCTTTTACACCAAGGCTTACCTCCGCCACTTGACCGTTTCCAAAGAGATTTTGGCCGCGCAGATTGCGAGTATTCATAATCTGGCCTTCTACCTCTGGCTCGTCGGGCAAGCAAGAGAGCATATCCTTGCCGGCGACTTTGCCGTTTGGAAAAACCAAATGGTGGAAAAAGTGAGCAGACGCCTCTGAATCGATGAAAATACTAGACAAGCTGATCATCAAGGAATTTTTGAAGACCTACTTCTTCGTGGTCGTCATGCTGATCCTGATCGTCTTGGTCTTGGACTTCACGGAAAAGAACGACGCCTACATCCGCAATTCCGTCCCAGCCGGAGAGATTTTGAGATACATGGGCAACTATGGCCTCTACCTCAACAATCTCCTGACTCCGATCACGGTGTTCATCGCGGTCATTTTCATCACTTCCAAGATGGCCGGGCGGACGGAGATCGTCGCGATCCTGAGTTCGGGGGTGAGCTTCGTGCGCATGCTGAGACCATTTCTACTGGGAGCAGCGATGATCGGTACCATCAGCTTTCTGATGAATGGATGGGTGTTGCCCGGGGCGACGGCAGGCGTGACGGAGTTTAAGGTCACCTACCTGGACAAGGGGAGGGCTTCCTCCGATGCCGATATCCACATCCAAGTGGGATCCAATGCCTTGGCCTACCTGTCGAGGTACTACAAGCTGAACAATACCGGCTATCACTTCACGCTGGAGGAGATCCAGGATGGGCAGCTCCTGGCCAAGCTGTCGGCGGACCGGATCCAGTGGGATACCGCAAAAAACGTGTGGAGGCTGGAAAACTGGAAACTCCGCAAGCTCCATGAAACAGGGGAGGACTATCAGGTAGGCTCCGAGCTGGACACCGTGCTGTCGATCTCGCCAAGTGATTTTAACCTGCCCGAAAACCACCACGAAACGCTAAAGCTCCCCGAGCTGAGCCGGCAGATCAAAGTCTTGGAAAGCCGCGGCGCGGACAATGTCAATTTTTACCGCATCGAGCGCTATGTGCGCTTCATGTCGCCATTTGCCGCTTTGATCCTGACGTTCATCGGTGTGATCATGTCTGCCCGCAAGACCCGGGGAGGATCGGGATTTCAGATCGCGATGGGCTTTATGCTTGCCTTTGTCTATATCCTGCTCTTTATCCTTTCCCGGACTTTCGCTGAGAACGGGACGGAGTACCCCATTTTTGCGGTATGGCTGCCCAATATTGTCTTTGCGCTGACCGGGCTGGTACTCTATAAAACAGTCCCGAGGTAGATGGTCGGGAAGGCAACCCTTCGGGACTATTTCATGCTCCACTTCATCGTGCTGATCTGGGGTTTCACGGCGATATTGGGATTGCTGATCAGCCTACCGTCTCTGGAGCTGGTATTCTACAGGACGCTGATAGCGGCGCTCGGTGTAGCCATTCTTTGTGCTTTTAGGAAAAAGCCCCTGCTGCTTCAATGGGCCGAAATCCTGAAGATATCGGGGGTGGGAGTCTTGATCTCCCTGCACTGGATTTTCTTTTTCTGGTCGGCCAAGGTGTCCACCGCCTCGGTATGCCTGGCAGGTATGGCCACCACCTCGCTTTGGACGGCGCTGGTGGACCCGGTGATCAACAGGACCAAGATCAAATGGTATGAGGTGGCCTTGGGGCTGCTGGTGATCTCCGGGCTGCTGGTGATTTTTCAGTTTGAGACCGGCTATTGGCTCGGGCTGGCGATGGCCTTGCTTTCGGCGTTTTTGGGAGCTTTGTTTTCCGTGCTCAACGGGCGGCTCACCCTCCGACACAGCCCCTACCATATTACCTTTTACGAGATGGGGGCTGCCTGCTTGGCAGCCTTGGTGTTTATGCCGGTTTACGCCGTCTACCTGACCGACGGGCAGCCCCTGCAGCTGGCCTGGCAAGCTTTGGACTGGCTTTGGCTGTTGATTTTGGGAGGCGTCTGCACCGTTTACGCTTTCTCGGTTTCTGTTGAGCTGATGAAGCGGCTTTCGGTTTTCACCATCAACTTGACCGTGAATCTCGAGCCGGTGTACGGAATCGTTTTGGCGGTGTTGATTTTTGGGGAAAGTGAAAAAATGACCCCGCAGTTTTACCTGGGCACGCTGATCATTCTGGTTTCGGTGCTGCTGTATCCGCTGATGAATTTTTGGAACCGAAGAAAAAAGCCGGTCCGGCCGCTGGGGTGATTTTTTTGCCCCACTATTTTGAAATTGTAATAAGTAGTTTATTTTCGGTGGAAAATATTTTTAACCTAATTTTTAAGACCACGGGTTTGATTTTACAAACAAATCTCGGTTTCTCTAACCCTACCCCCCTTTTGCCCTTTTTTCAATGGAGGATTAGGCTAGCGGAGTTCGTCGAGTGCGAACTATGATGTTGAGAGGATCCGGAAGTACATGTTTTGCCTATAGCCTCAGATTCAACTATGATGAAAACTTCTTTCGCTATCTCTTTCTTTTTGATACTGTTTTGGGCTCCGTCCATTTCAAAAGGGCAGGAAAAAAAATTTCAATATCAGATCTTGGGCGTTGTCACAGAACAAAGTGACAATAGCTATACAAAGCCCTTTCAGATTGGAGGAGGGTTGGGTTTTGGGATATATAGGGAAGTTAAGCTCGGAAGATTTGGGCTGGAGGGCAGTGCTTTATATTTGGACCACAAGGAAAAACACGATGATTTAAGGAACACATATGAGGGGATAAGTCTCAATGCGAGGTTTAATTTCCTAGTCAAGACAGTTTCCTTGGGAGAACGACGGGTGTATCTAGGCCCGGCTCTCGGGATCTGCAAGCCGCTGAATGGAGAAGGCGATTATTATGGGCCGAGTTTGGGTGCAGGTGCCAAAGCTTTAGTTCCAGTGCGGATTTCCGGTTTTCCGTTTTACCTGACCTATGATTTCGAATACATTACCATTCAGGGTTATAGTAGAAACAGTATCGGGGTAAGTTTTTGGCCCTAAAGAGGGGATGCCAGTCCGAGGGGCTGTCATTTCTTTTTTCTACCCATGCATCTGATGACGACCCCAGCCATTTGTCAGAAACTTTCTCAAAGCGTGGTAATATCCTTCAGCGTAGCCAGCGCTTCCTTTAGCTCTTCGTCCCGGATGTCGCCGATTTTTTCGATCAGTCGATCCTTGGAGATGGATCGGATGTGAAACACCATCAGTTCGGAGACCATTTTCAATCCATTTCTCGGAGAGGGCTCGAGAATCGGGTTTCCCTGATAGTTTTTAATCTTGGAGCTCAGCGGCGCCGTGATCACGACCTGGAGAAACTTGTTCATCATGTTCCCGCTCAGGATCACGACCGGCCGCCGTCCTGATTGCTCCGATCCGACGACCGGATTGAGGTCGGACATCCAGATCTCACCTTGCCTCATCGTCGATCTGCTTGAGGTAGGTAGCCATTCCCTCTTCCGCGACCATCAAGATATCTTCATCTTCCCCGGCCACGCGATAGGACTTGACGTACTCTGCCCGCTTTAGATGATCGAGATAGAGATTGAGCGCGTTTTCGATGAGCTTGTTTTTGGGGAGGGAGAGCTTCTGGGCGTAGTCGGCAAGGCGCTGAAGCAGGTCGTCTGGTAGTGAACTGGTGAAGGTTGCCATCATATTTTATATTTATGAAATATAAATATAATGAATAAGTAAAATATATAACATGCTGGCTATTAATTTTTACAGTTCAGCTTCGAATACAAAATAGCCCTCATCCCATTCTATGGTGTCAGGCTTTTTCTCAAAAAGACCAAAAACCGAAGATCCCGACCCGGACATGGCTGCATAGAATGCTCCGGCACCATACATTTTCTCCTTGATCTCCCCGATCTCGGGATAGGCCGCAAAAACGCTCGCCTCAAAGTCGTTGACCAATTCGGCTTTCCATCGTGCCCGGTCGGCGAGCACTTCTTCCAGCAGGACTTTCGGTGCCGCCGGACTCACGCCGGCATAGGCTTCCTTCGTGCCGACATGGATTCCCGGATTGATCAGCACCATATGGACTCCTTTTAGCGAAAGGTCGATTGGCTCGAGGATCTCACCCCGTCCCCGGGCGATTTTGGGCGTGTTTTCTACGAAAAAAGGGCAGTCGCTGCCCAGCTGCGCGGCATACTCCTCCAGGAAATAGTCGTCGAGATGGAGGTCAAAGAGATTGTTCATCAGCTTGAGCGCAAAGGCGCCATCGGCCGATCCCCCGCCCAGGCCAGCTCCCATGGGGATGCTTTTGTGGAGGTGGATGCTCAGATTGGGAAGGCCCGGAAAATCCTTTTTGAGGAGTTTTTCGGCTTTGAGGATGAGGTTGTCCTTGGGGTCGCCTGGGATGGCCAGCCCGGTGGAGGCCCAGGCGGACTTCTTGTCGATGATCATTTCCAGCGCGTCTGTCATCGGAATGGGCACCATGCAGGTCTCGATGTCGTGGTATCCATCCTTACGTTTGGCCGTGATATGGAGTCCAAGGTTGATTTTTGCGTTGGGAAAGCTGATCATGCGGAAAGTGTTTGGGCAAAAATAATCGAATAAGATTGAGAAAGAATCCTTGCTTGCTCTTTGAAAATTCCCTAATCTTTCCGATAAATTTTAGGTATTTATCAGTGTATCATTTTTTTTCTTAAATAAAAGGGAATAAATTTTCGAAAAATTTGAAGAATCCTGAAATCGATACAAAATTTCGGAAATCAGCTGTTTTTGGAGGGTTTTTGAAAAACTGATTTTGATATCCGTGAAAAACTGAAATAATATTTTAAAAAAAATATTTTTTCCTAATATTAAAATTTGTGAAGAACGAATTGCGAAGAATTAAATATTGTAAGTCTCAAAAAGGGGTTTTAATATTGTCGTGTGATTCGCAACCGCAGCATCAAATCTCAAACCGCGATATGTCTTTACCTTTGGTCGTCGTCCTCCTAAGCTTTATTATTCTCGTCGGATTTTCGAAGTGAGGCACTAGACCATTATAATCCAGTATATAAAAATCTAAAGTGCCTCACCGACCTGAGGCACTTTTTTATTTAGCAGTAATATGACCCTAAGCAATCTTAAGAAGTACAGTTGGGAAATCAGTGACAACGACGAACATCCGGCGGGCAAAGCCATGCTGTATGCCACTGGCTTGAGCGACAAGAAGATGAAACAGCCTTTTGTAGGGATAGCGAGTTGTGGCTATGAAAGCAACCCCTGCAATATGCACCTCAATGACTTCGCCGGTCTGATCAAGCAATCCTCCCAGGAATATGATCTGACCGGTTTGGTTTTTAATACCATCGGCATTTCGGATGGCACTTCCATGGGGACTTTGGGCATGCGCTACTCGCTGGTCTCCAGGGAGATCATTGCCGATTCCATCGAGTCTTTTATCGTGGGCCATTCCTTTGATGGCTGCGTGGCCGTGCCGGGTTGCGACAAAAACATGCCTGGGGCTGTCATGGGCCTGCTCCGCACTAACCGCCCATCGATCATCATGTATGGAGGTACGATCGCCTCCGGGCATTATAAAGGTGAAAAGCTGAACATCGTCTCCGCTTTTGAAGCCTTCGGAAAGCGCGTACAGGGCACCATCTCCGACGAGGACTACGATGGCGTGATTCGCAACGCTTGCCCTGGCAAAGGTGCTTGTGGAGGGATGTACACCGCCAATACCATGAGCTCCGCTATAGAGGCGATGGGGATGTCCCTGCCTTACTCTTCCTCCTATCCCGCAAACTCCGCCGAGAAGCTGAGAGAATGCCAGGAAGTAAACAAGTACATGCGCATCATCCTGGAGAAGGATATCAAACCAAAGGATATCATCACCCGCAAAAGTATCGAAAATGCCGTGCGCGTGACCATCGCCCTTGGGGGTAGCACCAATGCCGTGCTGCACCTCTTGGCTATCGCCAAGACAGCTGGAGTGGACTTCACCCTCGAGGACTTTAAAGCAATCAATGCCACCACGCCTATGCTCGGCGACTTCAAGCCTTCCGGCAAGTTTATGATGGAAGACCTTCACGAGCAGGGCGGGCTTCCGGCTTTCATGAAATACTTCCTCAATGCGGGCTATCTCCACGGAGACTGCATGACGGTCACAGGCAAGACTTTGGCGGAAAATCTGGAAAACATCGAGCCGATCACGCCTTCCATGGTCAATGTGATCCATCCGATAGAGACTCCGCTGAAGAAGACTGGCCACCTCTGCATCCTGAAGGGCAATCTCGCCCCAGAGGGAGCGGTGTCCAAGATCACCGGCAAGGAAGGTACTTCCTTCACTGGTCCGGCTCGGGTATTCGATTCCGAGCAGGAGGCCAATGATGCCATCCGAGATCACCAAGTGAAAGCCGGAGACGTCATCGTCATCAGAAGTGTTGGTCCGAAGGGAGCTCCTGGCATGCCAGAGATGCTGAAGCCGACTTCTATGATTATCGGCGCCGGGCTGGGTTCGGATGTGGCCTTGATCACTGACGGAAGATTTTCAGGAGGGACGCACGGTTTTGTCGTGGGACACGTCACTCCCGAGGCATGGTGTGGAGGCCCGATCGGCCTCTTGAAAGACGGAGATATCATTACCATTGATGCTGACGGGTTAGATTTGTCAGTCGATGTGTCGGAGGAAGAGTTTGCCGCGCGCCGTGGCTCCTGGTCTCCGAAGACTATCGAAGGACTTCAGGGAACCCTCAAAAAATACAACCAACTTGTGGCAACCGCTTCCGAGGGTTGCGTAACAGATAAATTTTAAGCCTATGAAGGACATGATGATCCGAGGGGCGGACATAGTTGTTCGCTCACTTATCGCAGAGCAGGCAGAGATTATTTTCGGGTACCCCGGTGGAGCGATCATGCCGGTGTACGACGCGCTCTACGACTATCATGAGCAAATCAAGCATGTGTTGACCCGCCATGAGCAGGGCGCGATCCATGCAGCCCAGGGCTACGCCCGAGTCAGTGGCAAAGTGGGCGTCTGCCTCGCAACCTCTGGTCCAGGGGCGACCAACCTCATCACCGGTCTGGCGGATGCGCAGATTGACAGCACGCCTCTGGTCTGCATTACCGGACAGGTGGCGGCCCATTTGCTGGGTACCGATGCTTTTCAGGAGACAGACGTGGTGGGTATCTCCATGCCCGCGACCAAGTGGAATATCCAGGTCCAACGGGTGGAAGACATCGCTGCGGCTATTGCCAGGGGCTTTTTCATCGCCCGCTCCGGAAGACCGGGGCCGGTGCTGATCGATATCACCAAAAATGCCCAGACGGACTTTGGCGAGTACAACTACGTGCCCTGCCTCGGCTTCAGATCTTATAAGACCTATGAGCCGGTGGAGGTGTCCAAGATCCAAGAGGCGGCCGACCTGATCAACAAGGCCGAGCGTCCTTACGTGCTCTTTGGCCAGGGGGTTGTTTTGGGAAAAGCAGAGGCTGAGCTGAAGTTTTTCCTGGACAAGACCGGGATTCCGGCGGCTTCTACGCTGCTCGGGTCTGGCGCGCTCTCCCAAGACCATCCCAACTATGTCGGTAAGCTGGGGATGCATGGCAACTATGCCCCGAATTTGCTGACCAACCAATGTGATGTGTTGATCGCTGTGGGGATGCGCTTTGACGACCGGGTGACCGGTGACCTGAAGCGCTATGCCAAGCAGGCGAAAGTGATCCATCTGGAACTGGATCCCGCCGAAGTCAACAAGAACGTAAAGGCCCATGTGGCAGTAGTCGGAGATTGCAAAGAAAGCCTCTCCATGCTCACCTCGGCCGTGGAAGGGAAGAAACACGAGTCCTGGATGGCCCGATTCAGAGAACTGGAGCAGGAAGAAAAATCCACGGTAGTCCAGCCGGACATCATGCCGACCAAGGCTGGTCTGACCATGGGCGAAGTGATCCACCAGATCAACCAATACAAGGCAGATGATGCGGTACTCGTCACCGACGTAGGGCAGCATCAGATGATCGCCTGGAGGTATTTCAACTATAAGAAGCCGAGAACCCAAGTGACTTCCGGAGGTTTGGGCACGATGGGCTTTGCCCTTCCAGCCGCGCTGGGAGCGCAGCTTCACGACTATTCCAGACAGGTCGTCTGCGTAGTGGGTGACGGCGGGATCCAGATGACGATCCAGGAGCTGGGTACCATCATGCAGACCAAGGCACCGGTGAAAATCGTGCTTCTGAACAACAACTACCTTGGCATGGTGCGTCAATGGCAGCAGATGTTCTTTGACAAACGCTATTCGTTTACCGAATTGGACAATCCCGAGTTTATCAAGATTGCCGAAGCTTACAATATCAAATCCCAGAAAGTTTCTGATCGGGCTGACCTGAAGGAGGCCATCGAAGATATGTTTATCCATGACGGACCATTCTTCCTGGAAGTGGTGGTCGAAAAAGAGGACAACGTATTTCCGATGATAGCCACAGGCTGCTCGGTGGAAGAGGTCAGACTTAGCTAATCCAAACCTATGAAGCGTTACACCATTTTCGTCATCACGGAGAATTTCATCGGAATTCTCAACAGGATCACCATCATTTTCACCCGCAGGGGGATCAATATTGATGCGCTGACCGCCTCCGAAAGCCGCCTTTCCGGGATCCACAGGATCACCATCGAGGTCACTGCCAATGAGGACACCGTCATCCAACTCGTCAATCAGATCGAGAAGATCGTCGATGTGATCAAGGCTTTCTACCACGAGGACGAGGGGGTAGTGTATCAGGAGATCGCGCTGTACAAGATCCCCGTTTCGCGCCTGGACGGTGGCTTGGAGAAAGTCATCCGTCAGCACAACGCCAAGATCATCGCCGCCGAGCCGGAGTTTGTCGTGCTGGAGCTGACAGGGCACAAGGAGCAGACCCAGGAGCTGCTGGAGATACTGAAAGGCTACGGCCTTCTTGAGTTTGCCAGGTCAGGTAGGGTAGCCGTCGCCAAGCGCATGCTGACCATCGAATCATTTATCAAGTAAAATCAATCCAAGAAACAACAAACTATTAAACCTAATATCATGAAATCGAGCAGGATGAAGTACTCCAGCCTCTAGGCGGATATGAAACCCAGCGAGATTCCATAGAGCCTTTAAAAATCAAACTATAGACTTATGAAATTAAAATTCGGATCAGTTGAAGAAAACGTAGTAACCAGGGATGAGTTTCCATTGGAAAAAGCCCGCGAGGTGCTCAAGGACGAGGTGATCGCAGTAATCGGCTACGGGGTACAAGGCCCAGGCCAGGCACTCAACCTGAAGGACAACGGCTTCAACGTGATCGTGGGCCAGAGAAAAGGCTCCAAGACTTGGGACAAGGCCATCTCCGACGGCTGGGTTCCAGGTGAGACCCTGTTTGAAATCGAAGAAGCCTGCGAAAAAGGCACCATTATCCAGTTCCTCCTGTCTGACGCAGGTCAGATCACCCTGTGGCCTACAGTGAAGAAGCACCTGACCCCAGGCAAAGCGCTTTACTTCTCCCACGGCTTCGGCGTGACTTACAAGGAGAAAACCGGCATCGTGCCACCTGCTGACGTAGACGTGATCTTGGTCGCTCCAAAAGGCTCCGGTACTTCCCTGAGAAGAATGTTTGTAGAGGGCAGAGGCTTGAACTCTTCTTATGCAATCTTCCAAGATGGAACTGGCAAAGCCAAAGACCGCGTTATCGCTTTGGGTATCGGCGTAGGATCCGGCTACCTGTTTGAGACCGATTTCTATCGTGAGGTGACTTCCGACTTGACTGGCGAAAGAGGCACCCTGATGGGAGCCATCCAAGGTATCTTCGCAGCGCAGTACGAGGTCTTGAGATCCAATGGCCACACGCCATCCGAGGCGTTCAACGAGACCGTAGAAGAACTGACCCAATCCCTGATGCCACTGGTGGCAGAGAATGGTATGGACTGGATGTACGCCAACTGCTCCACCACTGCCCAGCGCGGTGCACTGGACTGGTGGAAGCCTTTCCGCGACGCGACCAAGCCGGTTTTCGAAGCGCTTTACGATTCCGTAAAGACAGGCAAAGAAGCCCAAAAGTCCATCGACTCCAACTCCAAGGCGGACTACAGAGAGAAGCTGGAGGAAGAACTGAAGGAACTGAGAGAGTCTGAAATGTGGCAGGCCGGAGCGGTCGTCCGTCAGTTGAGACCAGAGAATAATTAAAAAACCCAAACCCCAAATATTATGAGTGACAAGCTGTGGATTTTTGATACAACCCTGAGAGATGGGGAGCAAGTGCCAGGGTGTCAGTTGAATACCCAGGAGAAGATCGTGGTGGCCCAGGCCCTAGAGGCACTAGGCGTGGATATTATCGAAGCAGGCTTTCCGATTTCCAGCCCGGGAGATTTCAACTCGGTGCAGGAGATTTCCAAGGCGGTTTCCAATCCGATCATTTGCGCACTATCCCGTGCTGTAGAAAAAGATATCGAAGTAGCAGCCGCAGCGCTCAAATATGCCAAGAAGGGGCGGATTCACACCGGCATCGGCGTGTCTCCCTACCACATCCAGTACAAGCTGCGCTCCACCCCCGAGGATATCATTGCCCGGGGCGTGGCGGCAGTGAAGTTTGCCAAGCGCTTCGTGGAGGACGTGGAGTTTTACGCCGAGGATGCGGGTCGTTCGGAGCCCGATTTTCTTTGCAAAATCATCGAAGAGGTGATCAAGGCAGGGGCGACCGTGGTGAACATTCCGGATACGACCGGCTATTGCCTTCCCGAGCAGTACGGAGCGATCATCGCCAGCCTGAAAAACAATGTGCCAAACATTGACAAGGCCATCATCGCCACCCACTGCCACAACGACCTCGGTATGGCCACTGCCAACACCATCTCCGGTGTACAGCACGGCGCCCGCCAAGTCGAGGTGACCATCAACGGAATCGGGGAAAGAGCCGGAAACACCTCCATGGAGGAAGTGGTCATGGCGATCAAGTGCCACAATTCGATCCCTGTCTACACCGACATCGTCACGCCAAAGATCTATCAGACCAGCCGTCTGGTGTCCAAGCTGATGAACATGCCGGTACAGCCAAACAAGGCCATCGTGGGTAGAAACGCGTTTGCGCACTCCTCCGGTATCCACCAAGACGGCGTGCTGAAGCACAGGGAGAATTACGAAATCATCGATCCCAAAGAGGTCGGTGTGGACGAATCCACCATCGTCTTGACTGCAAGGTCGGGCAGGGCTGCACTGAAGCACCACTTGGACGCTTTGGGCGTGGAGCTGGAAGGCGAGGAGTTGCGCGAGGTGTACGAGGCATTCTTGGTCTTGGCAGACTCCAAGCGCGACATCGGCCGCAAGGATCTCCTGGAGCTGGTAGGCAAGTACATGGACGAATCCAACTTCATCGAGCTCCAGTCCATCAGCTATTCCTCCAACGGCGCCATCAATGCGCAGGTCAGCTTGAAGATCGGAAGCGAGCTTCACAGCGCTTCCTCCAGCGGCGTGGGTCCTGTGGATGCGGTGCTGAAGTCCATCGAAAAGATCGTCAAGCCCCAGGTTGATTTGGAGGAGTTTCTCATCCAGGCGATTACCCATGGCAGCGACGACGTAGCCAAAGTGCACATGCGCCTGATCAAATCGGACAAGCCTTACTACGGTTTTGCCTCAAACAAAGACATCGTGCTGGCCTCGGCGCAGGCTTTCGTGGATGCGCTCAACAAAATACCGGTCAAAGAATACGTGACTGCTTAATTATGGAAAAGACAACATTATTTGATAAGATCTGGGATTCCCACGTGGTCAAATCCGTACCTGCTGGGCCAGATGTGTTCTTCATCGATAAGCATTTTATCCATGAAGTGACTTCTCCCGTCGCTTTTCTCAACTTGGAGAAAAGGGGCATCAGCGTAAAGTACCCGCACCGTACCATCGCTACTCCCGATCACAACGTCCCCACCGTGGACCAAGATCAGACGATCAAGGACAAGCTCTCCCGCATGCAGGTGGAGAAGCTTCGCGAAAACTGCAAGAAATACGGCATCGAGCTGCATGACCTCGGCTCAGCTCACCACGGCATCGTGCACGTGATCGGGCCGGAGCTGGGAGTGACCCAGCCGGGCATGACCATCGTGTGCGGCGACTCCCACACCTCTACCCACGGTGCCTTTGGCGCTATCGCCTTCGGGATCGGTACTTCCGAGGTCGAGATGGTACTGGCCACCCAGTGCATCATGCAGTCCAAGCCTAAGAAAATGCGGATCTCCGTGGAAGGCGAGCTGGGCAAAGGCGTGACTTCCAAGGATATCATCCTCTACATCATCTCCAAAATCTCCGCGGCCGGTGCTACCGGGTATTTCGTGGAGTATGCGGGTTCCGCAATCCGTAACCTCTCCATGGAAGCCAGAATGACCATCTGCAACATGTCCATCGAAATGGGCGCACGTGGTGGCTTGATCGCTCCGGATGAGACTACTTTCGACTACCTGAAAGGAAAGCAATACGCTCCAGCCGGTGAGGCTTGGGACGAAGCGGTTGCTCACTGGAAGATGCTGAAAACCGACGACGGTGCGACCTTTGACAAGGAATACCACTACGACGCGGCCGACATCGAGCCGATGATCACCTACGGTACCAACCCAGGCATGGGAATCAAAGTGGTGGAAAACATCCCGACCACCGAAGGCATGGAAGGCTCAAACAAGACTTCCTATCTGAAGTCCCTCAATTACATGGGCTTTGCTCCCGGAGAATCTGTCAAAGGAAAGCAAGTGGACTACGTCTTCGTGGGCTCCTGTACCAACGGGCGAATCGAAGATATCCGTTCCGTGGCAGAGTTTGTGAAGGGAAAGAGAAAGGCCGACAACATCACGGCTTGGATCGTCCCTGGTTCCCGTGAAGTGGAAAAGCAGGCCCATGAGGAAGGTTTGGTGAAAATCCTGGAGGAAGCAGGCTTTGTCCTTCGCCAGCCAGGCTGCTCCGCTTGCCTCGCGATGAACGATGACAAGATTCCAGCTGGGAAATTGGCGGTTTCTACTTCCAACAGAAACTTCGAAGGTCGTCAAGGCCCCGGTGCCCGCACCATGCTCGCGTCTCCTTTGACCGTGGCAGCGGTAGCCGTGACCGGCAAGATCACCGATCCTCGGGAGGTTCTCGAGAATTGAGTTCTTACAGGTATTGAGTTACTGGTTATTCGAGGTTAGATGGGATTTGATATCCTACTTCCACACTCGGGTTGCCAATAACCAATAACAACTAACTAACTACTGAAACACTATGGCTTACGATAAATTCACCGTCCTACGCGATACGGCAGTGCCACTGCCGACCGAAAACGTGGACACCGACCAGATCATCCCGGCTCGATTCCTGAAGGCCACCGAGCGCGAAGGCTTTGGCGACAACCTGTTTCGCGACTGGAGATACGACGTAGAGGGCAACCCGAAACAGGATTTTGTCCTCAATGACGACACGTACTCCGGCAAAATCCTCGTTGCTGGCAAAAACTTTGGCTCAGGCTCCAGCCGCGAGCACGCTGTGTGGGCGATCTACGATTATGGATTCCGCTGCGTGGTGTCCAGCTTTTTCGCAGACATCTTCAAAAACAACTGCCTGAACATCGGCGTGCTGCCGGTGACGGTCTCTGCCGAGTTTGCGGACAAGCTTTTCGCGGCGATCACGGCAGACCCCAAGACAGAAATCGAAGTGAGCCTGCCTGAGCAGAAGATCACTTTGCTGTCCACCGGCGAGTCGGAGTCCTTCGACATCAACGAATACAAGAAAAGCAACATGAAGAACGGGTTTGACGACATCGACTACCTGCTCAACATGTCATCTGAAATAGAGGCTTTTGCCGCTAACAGATAAAATACGCTCAAATGGAGGCAAAAAGTAGTCAAATGAGCCAACCCTCCAAGGGTTTGAAAAAACGGCGCATAGAAATCATGGATACGACTCTGAGGGATGGCGAACAGACCTCGGGCGTTTCCTTTTTGCCTTCGGAAAAACTCCAGATTGCCAAGCTTCTTCTGGAAGAACTCAAAGTGGATCGGATAGAAGTGGCTTCGGCTCGGGTCTCCGAAGGTGAATTGGAAGGTGTGCAGAAAATCGCCCAATGGGCTGCCCAAAAAGGCTATTTGGATCGCGTGGAGGTTTTGGGCTTTGTGGATACGCCGGTGTCGGTCGACTGGATCGTGGAGGCGGGTGCCAAAGTGCTCAACCTCCTGACCAAAGGCTCCCACAACCATCTCATCCACCAGCTCAAGAAGACTCCCGAGCAGCATTTCTCAGACATCCAGAGAAGCATTGCCTACGCCCGAGAAAAAGGGGTGGAGGTCAATGTCTACTTGGAGGACTGGTCTAACGGCATGCGCAATTCCCCTGAGTACACGCTGAGCCTGATCGACTTTCTCAGCAAAGAGCCGGTGAAGCGCGTCATGCTTCCGGATACCTTGGGTTTGCTTTCTCCAGACGAGACCCGTGCCTATTTTGAGCAGATCGTCGCACTTTACCCTGGAGTCCACTTCGATTTTCACGCGCACAATGACTACGACCTCTCCGTCGCCAACGTGATGGAAGCCGTGCTCCACGGAGCATCAGGGCTTCACACTACGGTGAATGGATTGGGAGAGCGGGCTGGAAATGCCCCGCTGGAGTCAGTCGTGGCGGTGATCAAGGACTTTACCGATCTGGAGATTGGCATTCAGGAGCAAAAGATTTTCCGGGTTTCGAAGCTGGTGGAGCAGTTTTCCGGACAGCACATCCCGGCAAACAAGCCGGTGGTGGGCGAAAATGTCTTTACCCAGACAGCCGGCATCCACGCCGACGGAGACAACAAAAAGAACCTGTATTTCAACGATCTGATGCCGGAGCGATTTGGCCGTCAGCGGAAATACGCCCTTGGAAAGACCTCTGGCAAAGCCAATATCCTCAAGAACCTCGAGGAGCTTGGGATTTCCCTGGAGAAAGACGAGCTCGCCCGCGTGACTCAGCGCATCATTGAGCTTGGGGACAAAAAGGAGCGTGTGACCACGGAGGATTTGCCCTATATCATCTCCGATGTCCTGCAAAACAACTCCATCACGCGAAACATCCAGATCGAAGGCTATCACATGACCCATTCCAAGGGGCTGAAACCGGTCGTGCAGCTGCGGATGAATATCCATGGGAAATTCTATGACGAGATCGCCACCGGTGACGGCCAGTACGATTCTTTCATGAAGGCCCTGAAAAAAATCTACCGCACGCTGGGCAAGGAGCTTCCTAAACTCACGGACTATCACGTGTCCATTCCTCCGGGTGGCAAGACCGATGCCTTTGTGGAAACGGTCATCACCTGGGACTATGGCAAGATTTTCAAAACCAAAGGTCTGGATCCAGACCAAACGGTGGCTGCGATGATGGCCACCGAAAAAATGCTCAACATCATCGATTCAATCAGTTACAACCCAGAAAAAGAAGAATCCACTTACTATGGAAATGAATATCGCGCTGTTGCCGGGTGACGGCATAGGCCCAGAAGTAGTGGCTCAGGCTGTGAAAGTCGTGGATGCCATCGGAAAGAAATTTGGACACCAAATCTCCTATAAAGAAGGAATGGTAGGTGCCTGCGCCATCGATGCGGTAGGCGATCCCTATCCAGACGCTACCCACGAGATCTGTGCGGCGGCAGATGCGGTGCTTTTCGGGGCCATCGGTCACCCAAAATTCGACAACGACCCCAAAGCCAAAGTTCGTCCAGAGCAAGGCCTGCTGAGAATGCGCCAGAAGTTGGGCTTGTTTGCCAACGTGCGACCAACCTTCACTTTCCCTTCTTTGGTGCATAAGTCTCCGCTGAAGCTGGATCGCGTGGACGGGGCGGACTTCGTGTTCTTCCGAGAACTGACCGGAGGTGTGTATTTCGGCGAGCCAAGAGGCAGAAACGAGCAAGGCACCAAGGCTTTTGATACCAATGTTTACACCAAAGAAGAGATTGTCCGCCTGGCCAGAATGGGCTTCGAAGCCGCTCAGGGCAGAAGAAAGCTCCTGACCTGCGTGGACAAAGCCAACGTGATGGCGACGTCCAGACTTTGGAGAGAGACCGTACAGGAATTGGCTCCTGAGTATCCAGACGTGAAGGTGGAGTACGAGTTTGTGGATGCCGTAGCGATGCGCTTGATCCAGTGGCCAAAGGCTTATGATGTCTTGATCACCGAAAACCTCTTTGGCGACATCCTTACTGACGAGGCTTCTGTGATTTCCGGTTCCATGGGCTTGATGCCTTCTGCATCTTTGGGTTCCAAAGTGAAGCTATTCGAACCTATCCACGGTTCCTATCCGCAGGCTGCCGGAAAAGACATCGCCAATCCACTCGGAACGGTGCTGTCCGCGGCGATGATGTTTGACTATGCGTTTGGACTGAAAGCCGAAGCTCAGGCGATCACCGACGTGGTCAACCTGTCCTTGGCAGAAGGCTATGTGACCGAAGATATCGCCGAAGGCGGTACTGCCTACAAAACTTCCCAAGTGGGAGATTGGCTAGCTGCCAAGATTTTGGGGTAAACTAGCTTTTGTAAAAAATAGCTGTTCGAGACTTGCTATCTCGAATTTCATCAAAAAAAACCACCTCAGGAATGGGGTGGTTTTTTTTTACAAGCTGAAGATTTCCGTAGAATGGATTAAATTCAAGAAACTTTCAAGTCATGGAAAATTCGATTCTTAAAGAAAAACTTCATCATGTGGTCGATTCTGCTGACACCAAATTATTGAAGATTTTGTATTCTGTTGTCAATGAGTTTGACGAGTCTACGTATGATCTAACTGCCGGACAACAAGCTGATCTAAAGAGGAGGCTGGAATTGTTTGATTCCGGAAAAATGAAATTTGGCACTTGGGATGAAATGATTTCAAAACTTGAAAAAGAGTAATGCCTTGGTCGATTAGCTATTCCGATCAGGCTCAAAAAGATGTTCGAGTAGCGTTCAGGTACTATAAAAACATCAGTGAAGTTTTGGGAAAGTATTTTTTGAGTGAGCTCAAGTATGCCGAAAAAACCGTACTCAATTCTCCTGAGGGATTTCAGATAAGATTTTTTGAGCGTATTCGAGGATGTCCTCTGAAGCATTTCCCTTTTTTGATGCTTTATGTTGTAGTTGAAAAATCTGTCAATGTTTTGGCGGTTTTTAACACCAATCAAAATCCTGAGCTTATGGAATCAAGATTGAAATCTGTTTAATTGGCTGCGGGGATTTTGGGATAAATTTCCCGCTATAGGCTAACAAACCACCTCAGGAATGGGGTGGTTTTTTGGTTTAGAGGAATGCTTCAGGTTCAAGGATGTCCATTTTTATAATGCTAAAATTAACGTCTTAGACTTCTTCGTCCCTTTTTACCCATTTTCTTATCCTTTCAACCTCTCGCTGTAATTCTTTCAAAGCTCTTTTTTGATATTTAAGCCAAAGTATTTCCGTTTTAAAAATTGGAAGTGCGTGATCCAAGGGTGGCGGTGGTGGAGGCGCATGCGGAGAGCCAAAATAGAAAGGAAATCTGGTACTCCTAGAAAGCCCGCAGTCAGGGATGGTTATGGTTCCGTCTTGATTTTTAACTGTATAAACCAACCAAGTCTCACCAATTTCAAAGGGTATTATTGCCATGTAATTGTCTTGAATGCCACCGACTACCGTAGAATCATCCAGAGATCCTTTCAGGATTTCAATTACTTTGAGCTTGTAGGAACCATCGGAATTGATGGAGATTGTTTCACCGATAAAAATCAGGTCATTAAAAAGGAATTCCTCTTTTTGGGCTTTTTTTAAGTTCCTTATTCTAAGGCAGTCGTAAGCAAACAGTGTTGTAGTGGTGACGAAAGAAAAAAATAAAAGAAGGAAAATGCCTGACGGTTTCACTTGCAGTTTAATAAGGCTTACAGAATTGTTTTTCTTTCTACCCATTTTTTAAAAGATTAGACAGTTGGAATACTAACTCTTCTATATCGTCTTGAATGATTGACCAGACGATTTCATAGTCGATTCCGAAATAGTCATGCACAATTCTATTTCTAAAACCTCTTAGTTTTTTCCATTCGATTTGGGGATTGTCATGTTTGAAATCCTCGTCGATCCGAATGGAGGCCTCTCCGATTATCTCAAAGTTCCTGACTACGGCGTCAATGGTTTTTTCGTCGTTCAAAAAATCTTGGAAGTCCTGGCCAGCCGTGTACCGAAGGATTTTTTCCGCCGACTCCTTCATGTCCAAAAGCAATAGCCCAATGTCCCGCTTAGACATAGACCAGGTCCTGTTCTAGTTTCTCAAAATACCGTTCCTTGATTCCATTTCTGGAAACCAAGTCCACTTTGATCCCAAGTAGCTCTTCCAGCTCATCCCCAAGCTCGATAAATTCGGAACCCACTCGGGTTTTAAACTCTACCATCAGGTCCAAATCGCTGTTTGCGCCTTGTTCATTTCTGGCATAGGAACCAAAAATCGCCAAAGACTTGATAGGGTACTTTTTGAAAAGCTCCTGCTTGCTGGCTGAAAGCCGGGTTTTTATTTCTGAAAAGCTATTCATCAATAGTTTTGAAAATCGATTCTAAAGATAAATCCTCATCAATCAGCGGCCAATGTACTCCATAGCCCGAAGGTGAGTTTTCATACAAATTGCGTTCTTCCGCTGTCGCTTTAAAGAGCCTAGTGGAAATCTTCCTCACATCCAGAATTACTGTCTCCCCCTTTTTTGAGACGATCATCCTGTTTTCAACGAACGCTATTTCAGTTTCCATAATTTCAAATCTCGAACCTCAAATTCCGGTTTAATTCCTCGGCGGATTGATCATGATATGCGCCCGATGCGTGCCCGGATCCATGATCCAGGGCAGCCCGGGAGCAGGAGGGCCAAGGGGAAGGCCGGTGCTCTCCACCGTCGCCCAGGGGATATAGACCACGGATCGGGTGTAGGTGTTGGTTGCCTCTCCCGTCTCCCAGTTCACGTCTTTTTCATCGGCGATCAGCGCAAAAAGCGTACTGCCGTGATCGGGTAGCTGAAGGGTTTTGGCCTTGGCCTCGGCCTCGCGGATGTCAAAAATCTCCTGTGCGCTCTTGCCCTCTTTTCGCAGCTCCCAACCCCGCTCCATAAATGGCTGCGCGCTGCTGTGGTAGCAGGACACGCTCAACCCTTCCCGGCTGGGGTCGTCGGCGAGGCAGACGGTTTGGTTGCTGCCTTGGCGCAGGAGCGTGCCGTCCGAGGCATAGACCGTGGCCTCCGCGCGCTGGTCTTCAGGTGCGGCCAAAGTCGCCAGTTTGATCTGTACGTCCTTGCTTGGAATGGTCTGCGCTACCGCGCAAAAACTCGCAAAAAGCATCCCTATACTCAAAATCGCCTTCATAAGTTGTTGGATTTGGGTTTTACGGAAGTTAGAGAAAGCAGGAAGGGTTTCAAAGAGTCGCGTCGGTTTTCTAAGTTTGTCCCTTGTTCGACTATGCTTTCAAGACCTTATTCCTATCTGTTTTCCCTGAGCTACTACGGCGCCCGCTTCAAGGGCTGGGCCAAGCAAAAAGGCCAGCCCACCGTCGAGGGCAAGCTAGAGCGGGTGTTGGGCTATGTGCTGGGACATGACGACTTTCGCATCATCGGCTCCAGCCGGACGGATTCGGGAGTGAATTGCCGCCGGGGTTTTGTCCAGATTTTCCTGCGGGAAAAAGTGGATTTGGGGGCCTTGCTACCAAGTCTGAACCAAAACCTATCCGGGGAAATCCACCTCGGTTCTGTCCAGGAGGTCGCTAGGGACTTCAATCTGATCCAGTTCGTGGAGCGAAAAACCTACCGCTACTTTTTCGCTTCCGCGGAAAACTTCCATCCTTTTGCCTCCGCCTATATCACGCAGGTGGATGGTTTTCAGGCTTTGGAAAGTATGCAGGAAAGCGCCTCAGCTTTCGTGGGGAAGCATGATTTCAGGGCGTTTTGCAAAGTCACGCCAAACAAGACGGACTTTGTCCGGGAGGTTTTGGAGGCGAAAGTCTATCTAAGCGACGACTTTGTCGAAGGCTTTTTTCCGGAAAAAGTTTACTGTTTCGAAGTGACCGGGACAGGTTTTCTGTACCATCAGGTGCGGAAAATGGTGTCTGCCGTTTGGGCTTTTTCCCCCCAGGAGATCCAAGATCGATTGGCAAGCCCCGAGGGCGATTGGGCTCAGGTGCCCACTGCCCCGGCACATGGCTTGGTGCTGTGGGAGACGGTGCTGCGTAGCCTTTGAGGTCTCAAAGACCTCGAAGGCTTGACTGGAATGAAACCTTCGAGGTTGAAAAAACCTCAAAGGTTTTCAAAGGCCCAGCTCCATCACCACATCGTCCATCACGTAGCCGCTGCCGATGTCGATCACTTCGGTGTAGATCTCTACAAAGCCGATGCGGCCATAGAACTCAATCGCCTTCTGGTTGTATTTGTTGACATTGAGCAGGAGACTGGCTTGCTTGGCTTTTCGCGCCCGCTCTGCGACGTCCAAGAGGAGTGCTTTGCCTGCTCCTTTGCCTTGGGCCTCCGGCAAAAGGTAGATCTTGTGCAGTTTTGCCTTCGGAGTTCCCGAATAATTCAATTCAAATCCCGCAAAGCCCAGTTCGCTTCCATTTTCCTCTGCTAGCAAAAAAGTATGTCCTTTGTCCCACTGAGACTCCAGCACAGCGAGGTCGTACATCATCTCCAGCATATAGCGGATCTGCTCTGGGCTGAGGATTTTCCCGAAAGTATCTGGCCAAGTCCGGTGGGCGATGGATTGGACTTTTGGAAGTTCGACTTTGGCTAGCGGTCTGATAAGCATTTTTGATTTTTGATTTAAGATTTACGGAGTTCTGAAGCGGCTGGCGGTAAAAAGGGGACAATGCCTTGGGTTCCCAAAACTTTACAACCTTCCGACTTTACCACTTTCCAACGGGACTTTCCTTTAATACTCGACCAATTCCCTCAGCTTTTCCCTAAACCTAGCCTCCGGCAAAAACTGCCTTTCCAGATTAGGGGCGAAAGGAACCGGCGTATCCAGACTGCCGACCCGCATCACGGGCGCATCCAGATACTGAAAGCAATGCTCGGAAATCCATGCGCAGATCTCCGCACCGATTCCTCCGGTGAGCGTGTCTTCTTGTAGAAAAATGACTTTTCCGGTCTTCCTCACCGTCTCTGCGACCGCCTCCTGATCCCAAGGCAGAAGCGTTCGCAGGTCGAGAATGTCGACAGAAATGTCCATTTCCTCTACGGCCTTTTTCGCCCAATGAACGCCCATGCCATAGGTAATGATGGAAGCCTGCGTTCCTTCTTGAACCAATGCCGCTTTTCCAACTTCTACAGTGTAGTAGCTATCCGGCACCGGGCCGGTGATGGAGCGGTAGAGCAGTTTGTGCTCAAAGTAGAGGTAGGGGTTCGGGTCTTCCAGGGCGGCATTGAGCAGCCCTTTGGCATCCGCGGGGTTGGAAGGATAGACGATTTTCAGGCCGGGGGTATGGAAAAACCAAGCCTCGTTGGATTGGGAGTGGAAGGGCCCAGCCGCTGTCCCGGCACCGGTAGGCATGCGGATGACCACATCGGCAGGCTGGCCCCAGCGGTAGTGGATCTTGGCAAGGTTGTTCACGATCTGGTTAAAGCCCATGGTGACAAAGTCGGCAAACTGCATCTCGACCATGGCTTTGTAGCCTTTGAGCGAAAGACCGAGCGCGGCGCCGATGATCGCGCTTTCACAAAGCGGCGTGTTCCGCACCCGATCCGCACCAAACCGGTCCTTGAAGCCATCGGTGATTTTGAATACGCCGCCATATTCCCCAATGTCCTGACCCATCAAAACCAAATTTGGGAACCGCTCCATGGATTGTCTCAGTCCATCGCTGATCGCATCGACAAAGCGTTTTTCCGTACTTGGGCCGGTAGGTTCTATGGTTTTTTGGGAAAAAGGCGCGTACACGTCTCGTAGTTCCTTGTCCAGATTGGCGGCAATGGCCTCTTCGGCAAAGGCAATTTCCAAGGCCTCGTTGATCGCTTGTTTGACTTTGGAGTTGACGCTGTTTTTGGTTTTTTCGTCCAAAACGCCGATTTCCTCCAGATAGAGCTCATAATTTTCGACGGGATCGAGTTTCGCCCATTCTTCCATCAGGGGCTTGGGAACGTACTTGGTTCCGGAGGCTTCCTCATGACCACGCATGCGGAAGGTAATGGCCTCGACCAAGATTGGTCTGGGGTTTTCCCGGATGTCTTTCGCCAAACTTAGAATTGCATCATAGACTTCCAGCACGTTGTTGCCCTGGATTCGGATGGACTCCATGCCGTAGCCGGGGCCTTTTTCGGTGAAATGCCGGAAAGCAAACTGCTCTTCGCTGGGAGTGGAGAGGCCGTAGCCATTGTGCTCGACGACGAAGATCACCGGAAGCTTCCAGACTGCCGCGACGTTGAGCCCTTCGTGAAAATCCCCCTCGGAACTCGCTCCGTCACCGGAGAAGACCAGCGTCACTTTCTTTTCCCCAGAAAGCTTGTCCGCAAGTGCGATCCCGTCTGCAATCGCCAGTTGTGGCCCGAGATGGGAGATCATTCCCACGATATGGTGGGCCATACTTCCGAAGTGAAAGGAGCGGTCGCGCCCTTTGGTGAAGCCGGATTTTTTGCCCTGGAACTGTGCGAACAGCCTCTCCAACGGAATTCCTCTGCCGGTAAAAATCCCCAGGTTGCGGTGCATGGGAAGGATGAACTCATCCGCTTCGAGGGCATTGACCGCGCCGATGGAGATGGCCTCCTGTCCCCAGCCGCTAAACCACTTGGAAATCCTTCCTTGGCGGAGCAGGATCAGCATTTTCTCCTC
This sequence comes from Algoriphagus oliviformis, assembly GCF_017254915.1. Classification (GTDB taxonomy): domain Bacteria; phylum Bacteroidota; class Bacteroidia; order Cytophagales; family Cyclobacteriaceae; genus Algoriphagus; species Algoriphagus oliviformis. The sequence goes on from NZ_JAFKCT010000011.1 coordinate 131,711, forward strand.
AATTCGCCGGGGAATCAGCAGCGATTCGTACAGCGCCAGAAGCGTGTCGTCGCTGTGGTTTTTTCGGTCGAAGGTGAGCGCTTGGGCGTTGGGGGCGGTGAAGTCCATGGGGCATGATTTCCTCTCCAAGGTACAGGATGGGTGGAATTTGGCAAAATGGTTTTGGATGAGGGGAGGGCGGTAGAAGTGCTTTTTTTACCCGCCATCCGACACCGGTCATCTGGCATTTGTCCCCCTCCCCTGCAGTGCACCCCGATTCGCATCGGGGGCAAAAAATAAATGCAAGGAGTTAAAAAGTATTTGCTGTACGATTCAAAATTAGGCAAATGGATTTCGTTGAAACGACACTTTGGATTAAGCTTGTTTTACGCTTGTGTTAAGGGCTGGGGTTGAAAGGTGGGAAGGTTGGAAAGTCGCAAGGTTGTCGATGCCTACCCTTGCAACTTTCCAACTTTCTTAACTTTCCAACTCATTTTTCCCTACCTTTGCACTCCCAAATCCAATCAAAGCCTGTGAAAGCGAGAACGTTAAAGAAAGACAAGGTCAATATCATCACCATGGGTTGCTCCAAAAACCTCGTGGATTCCGAAGTGCTGCTGACCCAGCTGAAAGGCAACGGCATCAACGCCAGCCACGAGTCCAGCGCCCAGGACAACAACATCATCATCATCAACACCTGCGGCTTCATCGACAACGCCAAGCAGGAGTCCATCGACACCATCCTCCAATACGTCGATGCCAAGGAGCAGGGCTTGGTGGACAAGGTGTACGTGACCGGCTGTCTTTCGCAGCGCTACAAGGACGATTTGGAAAAGGAAATCCCCCAAGTGGATGCCTTCTTTGGCACTCGGGATTTGCCGGCGATCTTGAAGAAATTCAAAGCAGACTACAAGCATGAGCTGGTAGGGGAGCGCCTACTGACGCACTCCGCGCACTATGCGTATATGAAGATCTCAGAGGGTTGCGATAGACCCTGTTCTTTCTGCGCCATTCCGATCATGCGCGGCGGCCATATCTCCCGGCCTATCGAGGAGCTGGTGAAAGAGGCCCAGCACAAGGCCGCCAACGGAACGAAAGAACTGCTCCTGATCGCTCAAGATTCGACCTACTACGGACTAGATCTGTATAAAAAAAGAAACCTCGCCGAGCTCATGGACAGACTCGCTGACGTGGAGGGGATCGATTGGATCCGTCTGCACTACGCCTATCCGACCGGCTTTCCTATGGACGTGATCCAGGTCATGAAAGACCGTCCGAATATTTGCAAATACCTGGATATTCCCCTGCAGCACGGCTCCACTTCCGTCCTGAAGACGATGAGAAGGGGGACTACCCGCGAAAAGCAGGAGGAACTCATCCACAGCATCCGGGACATGATTCCCGAGATCGCCATCCGTACGACCCTGATCGCCGGCCATCCGGGTGAGGGAGAAAGGGAATTCCAGGAGATGGTGGACTTCGTGGAGCGGATGAAGTTTGAGCGACTGGGTGTGTTTACCTATTCCCATGAGGAAAACACGCATGCCTACTCCATGGAGGACAGCCTGTCTCAGGAGGAAAAGCAAGACCGCGCCAACCAGCTAATGGAGATCCAGGAGCAGATCAGCTACGATCTAAACCAGGAGAAAGTCGGCAAAACCTTCAAGGTGCTCATCGACAAGAAGGAAGGCGGACACTTCGTAGGCCGGACCGAGTTTGACTCCGTGGAGGTGGACAATGAAGTCCTGATCGACGCCTCCAAGCACTACTGCCGTGTAGGCGACTTTGTCCATGCCAAGGTCACCGAGGCCACGGAGTTTGATCTGTATGCGGAGGTAGAGGGATAAAATTTCAGGTAATGCTGCTTCTCCAGAAGCAGCATTTTTTGTTTTTGATCCTGCATCTGGAAGTTGAGAAGGGTAAAGTGTGACTAGGGGCTGTCTTGCTTCTCCAGAAGCAGGACAGCGTCGATTAAATGACTTTCCAGCTTCTGGAGAAGCAGGACAACGTTCAGGGGGCTATGCTGCTTTATGCTGCTTCGGGAGAAGCAGCATTCTGATTTGTATATTTGGGAATCACTTTTTTGAACATGAGACCTTTTCAAGTTTCTGACCAAAACGCTGTCTATTTTTTGACACTGACCATTGTCGAGTGGGTTGATATTTTTACGCGAAGAGAATACAAAATGGAAGTAGTCGACAGCTTGAACTTCTGTGTGGAAAGGAAGGGGCTGGAGATATTTGCCTGGTGCTTGATGTCCAACCATCTTCATTTGCTTTGCCGGTCAAAAGAAGCATTTCGACTAAGCGATACCATTCAGGATTTCAAGAAGTTTACCGCCCGGAAGATTTTGGGTAGTATGGAAAAGGAATCCATTGAGTCCCGGGCCAAATGGATTTTGAAGATTTTCAGAGAAAGAGGGGCAAGTCAAAGTAGGATAAGCAATTACAAGTTTTGGAACGATGGCCTGCATGCAGTGTGGGTGGAGTCGGCTGTTTTTTTTGAGCAGAAGCTTCACTACATCCACCGCAATCCCGTCGAAGCGATGGTTGTGGAGGAGCCGGAAGAATATTTGTTTAGCTCTGCCAGGGATTATTCGGGTAAGAAAGGATTGGTGAAGGTTGAGGTTTATTGAGCTGCTCGATCCTGCTTCTGGAGAAGCAGGACAACATACCTCGCTCTGGTTCTGTATGGTTGGAGGTTGCATTATGGTTGTGAGAAAATTGATCATTTGGATTTGGTTTTATATTCTTTTTAGTCCAGCTTCTGGCGAAGCAGGACAGCGCCAGTTAATTCACTTTTTTGCCCTTTCCCCCACTTCCCGTATTTTAGCCGACTAAAATCACCCGAATGAAGCTGATCGAAGTCACCACACCTGCCCATCAACGGGAATTTATCGAGATGGCGGTGCGGCTCTATAAGAACGAAACCAACTGGATCAGGCCTCTGGATGCGGACATCGAGGGGCTTTTTCACAAGGAGACCAACAAGCTCTTCCGTAACGGGGCCAAAGCCAAGCGCTGGCTCTTGGAGGACGAAAAGGGAAAGACCATCGGTCGCGTAGCCGCCTTCATCAATCCCAAAATGAAAGAAAAACAGCCTACCGGCGGTTTGGGCTTTTTCGAATGCATCAATGACCAAAAGGCGGCGTTCCTGCTCTTTGACACCGCCAAGGCCTGGCTTGAGAGCGAAGGCATGGAAGCCATGGACGGCCCGATCAACTTTGGCGAGCGGGACAAGTGGTGGGGACTGCTGGTGGACGGATTCTCCGAGCCGAACTATAACATGCCTTGGAACTTCGGCTACTACCAGAAGTTTTTCGAAGACTACGGCTTCCAGCTCTATTTCAAGCAGTTTACCTACATGCGTCCGGTGCAGAATCTCGGCTTTGACGAGAAGATGATCCAGCGCGCCAACCAGATCATGGCCAATCCGGAGTATTCCTTTCGCTATATCAAGGGGAAAGAATTGCAGGAGAAGGCGCCGGAGTACTTCATGACGGTGTACAACAAGGCCTGGGCGCGGCACATGGGCAAGTCCATCGCGCTGAAGGAAGCCCAGATGATGTTTGGCAAGATGAAGCCCATCATCGACGAGCGGCTGATCTACTTTGCTTTTCACAAAGATGAGCCCGTGGGCTTTTTCATCCAGATCCCGGAGATCAACCAGATCTTCAAGCACGTGAACGGCAAGATGGACCTGATCGGCAAGCTGAAGTTCCTTTGGTACAAAACCTTCTCCCCGCCCAACAAGATGCTGGGGCTGGTCTTTGGCGTGGTGCCGGAGCACCAGGGCAAGGGCGTGGAGAGCGCCATGATCATCAGCTACGACAAAATGAGCGGCAAGGCGGACTTCCAGTACAAGACCATCGAGATGAACTGGATCGGGGACTTCAACCCGAAGATGATGCGCGTCTGCGAGCAGCTTCTAGCCGAAATCTACAAGACGCATCACACTTATAGGTATTTGTTTGATCGCACAAAGCCGTTTGAAAGACACCGTATTTTCGATTGATTTACGATTTTAGAAATACGATTTACGAGGCCTCGGACTGATCGAACGTCTGTGTCAGTCCGAGCACCCTACAGACGAGAGTCTGGAGGTTCGAGGATTTAAGTGGAAAAGACTTCGACTCCGCTCAGCCTGACACCGGTCACCGGACATCCAACCTTACAACCTTTCCACTTTACCACTTTCCAACTCAACCTCCCAATCTTCCAATTTTGAAATTTTACAATCTTCCAATATGAAATACGACGTAACCGGCATCGGCAATGCCCTCGTAGATATCGAGTTTAAAGTAAAAGACCAGTTTTTCTCGGACAACGGAGTCGAGAAAGGACTCATGACCCTCGTCGACGAGGAGCGGCAAAACTCCCTGATGGCCGTGATCAACACCGCCGAAGCCAAGAAGCAGGCGGGTGGCTCGGCTGCCAATTCCATCGTGGCGGTGAGCCAGTTTGGGGGAAAGTCCTTCTACAACTTCCGCGTGGCCGATGACGAGCTGGGGCACTTTTACCTCCAGGATCTGATCGACTCGGGGGTGGACATTGCCTTGAAAAAAGAGGCCCTGGAGGCTGGAGTGACCGGTAAGTGCCTCGTGATGGTGACCGAGGACTCCGAGCGTACGATGAACACCTTCCTGGGCATCACCCAAAACTTCTCGACCAAAGACATCCATGATGCCGCTATCGGCGACTCGAAATACCTCTTTATCGAAGGGTACCTGGTGACTTCACCCAACGGCAAAGAGGCAATGGTCCACGCCAAGCAGGTGGCCGAAGCGGCCGGAACGAAAGTCGCCTTGACCTTTTCGGATCCCGCGATGGTGAAATATTTCAAGGCCAACTTTGACGACGTGATCGGATCGGGTATCGATTTGCTCTTTGCCAACGAGGAGGAAGCCATGCTTTTCACGGGAAAAGAAACCTTGGCAGAAGCGCGGGAGGAAATGAAGAAGTATGCCAAGCACTTCGTGATCACCTTGGGCAAAAACGGCGCGATGATCTTTGACGGGGATACCTTCATCGATATCGAACCTTACCAAACCACCGCGATAGACAGCAACGGAGCAGGGGACATGTTTGCGGGAGCTTTCCTCTATGGTATCACCAACGGGCACAGCTATGCCTCCAGCGGCAAGCTGGCCTCGATGGCAAGTTCGAAAATCGTAAGCCAGTTTGGGCCGCGGCTCAAATGGCACGAGGCCAAGGAAATCCTGGCCCGTCTCAATCCCTAATCCTCCAAGGCTGTCCACTTTCGGGCAGCTTTTTTTCTTTTCGGGCTATACCGCGCAGCTTTAGGAAGATTTAACTGGCTTTTTCGACAATCTGCTTAACTTTCTAACCTATCCGTTAAAAAACCTGTTTATTTCAAATGAACAACGACTTGTTTGGATCTAACCCCATCTTTTTACCATGAAAAAAACTACCCTAGTCGGGTGCATGCTGGGACTGCTGACCTTGCCCACATTTGCCCAGAATAAGATTGACTTCAGGGAATTTACCCTGGACAATGGACTGCATGTGATCATGCATCAGGACAATTCGACTCCCATCGTGGTGACTTCGGTCTTGTATCACGTCGGGTCAAAAAACGAAAACCCCGAGCGTACGGGTTTTGCCCACTTCTTCGAGCACTTGATGTTTGAGGGCTCGGAAAACATCGATCGCGGCCAATACATGAACATCATCCAAGGCCGTGGAGGTACGCTCAATGCCTACACTTCCAACGACATCACCTACTACTACGAGCTGCTGCCCTCCAATGAGCTGGAGCTGGCCCTGTACATGGAGAGCGAGCGCATGCTGCACTCCAAGGTCGACCAGACCGGCGTGGAAACCCAGCGGGAAGTGGTGAAGGAGGAGCGGAGACAGCGCTACGAAAACCAGCCCTACGGCACCATCTTGCCGGAAACCTTGGTACGCGCGTATAGCACCCATCCTTACCAGTGGGCGCCGATTGGATCCATGGACCACCTGAACGCCGCGACCATCGAGGAGTTTCAGCAGTTTTACAAGGATTTCTACGTGCCAAACAACGCCACCCTGACCATCGCTGGTGACATAGACTATGCGGAGACCGAGGCCATGGTGAAAAAGTATTTCACCGAAATCCCCAAAGGCACCAAGGAAATCTATCGTCCCGACGTGGAGGAGCCTAAGAAGATGACCGAGATCCGCGACATCATCTACGACAACATCCAGATCCCGGCGGTGATCCAGGCCTACAACTTGCCGCCGCGCAACCATCCGGACAGCTATGCGCTCTCGATGCTTTCCACCTACCTCACCGGGGGGAACTCTTCGCTGATGACTAAAGAGCTGGTGGACAAGCAGCAAAAGGCTTTGGTCGTGGCTGCGATTCCGCTTGAGCTTGAGGACGGCGGGATATTTATCATGTACGGCATCACCAACATGGGCGTGGAGCCAAAAGACCTCGAGACAGAGGTGGATCGCCTGATCAAGCAGGTGCAGGATCAGGGAATCACGGATGACGAGTTTACCAAGCTGAAAAACCAGATGGAAAACGACATCGTCAGCAGCAACTCCACCATGGCCGGTATCGCCGAAAACCTCGCCGAGGCTAGCGTGATCTACGGCAACACCAACTACATCAACCAGGTAATGGACAAGTTTTCCCAGGTGACCAAGGCGGATATCCAGCGGGTAGCCAAAGAGTACCTCAGCTTAGACGGCCGCGTTGTGCTGTACTACCTGCCAAAATCATCCCAGCCCACCACCGAATAATTGTTTGACCTTATTGATCTAAAGAAATGAAAAAACTAGCGATATCATTTGTATTGACGCTTTTGGTCACAGTCGGCTTGATGGCCCAGGTAGACCGAAGCAAGCTGCCAGCCTCTGGGCCTGCTCCCGAGATCAAGATCGGAGAGGCGGAGACTTTTACCCTGGAAAATGGCCTGAAAGTTTTCGTGGTGAAAAACACCAAGCTGCCCCGCGTCTCTTTCACCTTGGTGTTGGAAAGGGATCCTATTCTCGAAGGAGATAAGGCGGGCATGACCAGCTTCGTCGGCGAGATGATGATGGGCGGGACCAAAAACCGCACAAAAGACCAGCTTGACCTGGAGGTCGATTTCATCGGGGCCAGCCTGAGCGCATCTTCCACCTCGGTCTTTGCTTCCTCTCTGAAGAAGCACCAGGCAAAAATCCTCGAACTGATGGCGGACGTGCTTTACAATCCCGTTTTTCCGCAGGAAGAGCTGGACAAGCTGAAGAAGCAATCCCTCACCGGCCTGGCCCAGAGCAAGGACAATCCAAATGCCATCTCTTCCAGACTGGCTGCCACCGTCCTCTATGGCGACAAGCACCCCTACGGAGAGATCGAGACCGAAGAGACCATCAACAACATCACTGTCGAGGACATCAAAGCGTACTATTCGACCTACTTCAAGCCAAATGTCGCCTACCTCGCCATCGTCGGCGACATGGACAAGGCCGAGGCCGAAAAAGTGGTGAAGCAGTACTTTGGCAGCTGGACCAAAGGCGAAGTGCCAAAGTTTACTTATCCCATGCCGCAGCGCGCCTCCAAAAGGGCCGTGGCCTTGGTGGATAGAAGTTCCTCCGTGCAGTCGGTCATCAATTTGACCCAGCCAGTGCAGATGAAAATCGGCGATCCGGACTATATCTCCAGCCGCTTGCTCAACCAGGTCTTGGGGGGAGGCTCCTCTTCCCGTCTTTTCATGAACCTGCGCGAAGACAAAGGATACACCTACGGCGCCTATTCTTCCATCGGAGCTGACAAGCTCGTGGCGACGATCTCTGCCAACGCTTCTGTTCGGACTGAAGTGACCGACTCGGCGGTGTACGAGTTTATCCATGAGATCCAAAACCTGGTGGAAAACGGCGTCACCGAAGACGAACTGGCCAAGGCGAAAGCCGAACTGTCCGGAAGCTTCGGGCGCTCGCTGGAGCAGCCGAGCACCGTGGCTCAGTTTGCGCTGAACATTGACCGCTACAAGCTGCCCAAGGACTACTACGAGACCTATTTGCAAAAGCTCAATTCCTACACCGTGGAGGATATCAACGCCACGGCAAAGCGTCTCATCGAGCCGGACAAGTTTATCATCACCACCGTCGGAAATGGCGCGGAGATCAAGGAAAAGCTGGCCCAATTCGGCGAAGTCACGATGTATGACAATATGGGCCAGCCCGCCAAGGAGCTGGTTGCCGATGCCGACATGACGGCTGAGAAAGTTCTGGATGCCTACTTGGCAGCTATTGGAGGTGTGGACAAAGTCAAAGCAATCAAGACGGCCAAAATCTCGATGGATGCGAACGTGATGGGAACGGCGCTGAACATCGCCTTTGCCTACGATCCGCAAAACGGGCGCTATGGCCAGAAGCTTTCCGTCGGCGGCAACGTGATGCAGAAGACCACTTTGGCAGACGGCAAGGCCGCGGTATCCGCCCAGGGCCAACAGATGGATCTGGCCGGCGAGCAGCTGGAGGCCGTCATGCTGAATTCCTATCTTTTCCCAGAGGCAATCTATCAGGAAAAAGGCTACACACTCACCTTTGACGGCCTGAAGGACGTGGAGGGAACTCCCGCCTACAAGGTGATCATCTCCGCCCCATCAGGCGCCAAGCTGATCAACTATTACGCGCAGGACTCTGGGCTGAAGGTTAAATATGAAAATCCGGCCTCCGGCGACACCTTCTATTCTGACTACCAGCCCAAGGATGGGGTGCTGCTTCCGATGGCTTGGACCATCAAGTCTCCGGCTATTCCTGTCCCTTTGGAGGCAAAAGTCACTGCCCTCGAGCTGAACGTGCCGATCACGGCTGAGGACATCAATTGACCCGAGAGGAGGGGATCACCCCTCCTTTTTTATACTTGAAAACAAACCTTATGAAAATCAGATCAATCGCATTGCTGGGCCTGCTGGGACTGGGGCTTTCTACCCAGATCCAAGCTGAAAAAGTCCCGACTCCTGCCGAGCATCGTGCAGTCGTCAAAAATGACGTGGCGACCGTCGTGGCCAAATACCTCGAGGCGCTGGGCGGCGTGGACAAAATCAAAAACATCAAGAATGCCACCATGACCGCGGAGGCAAGCTTCCAAGGACAGGTGATCGAGATCAAGACGATCTCCGACGCGGAAAATTCCCGTCTGATGCAGTCTATGGCTGTGGGTGGCAATGTGATGCAAAAGACCGTGCTGGTGGATGGCAAGGGCCAAATGATGATGATGGGCCAAACCCAGGAGCTGCCTGAGTCTGCGGCCGGAATGCTCAACTCACAGACTTTCCTCATTCCAGAGCTGTACTATGAAGAGATCGGTTTCAAATCCGTCTATGTGGGGCTCGAAGACATGGAGGGCACGCAGGTGCACAAGCTGGAGGTGACCTCGCCTGAGGGGATGGTCATCAACGAATACTATTCCGTGGAGAGCGGCTTGAAGCTGAAGTCCAGCTCGGGAAACTCTGGGGATGTGTTCTACTCCGACTACCAGGAGGTCGATGGCATAAAGTTTCCGATGCTTTTGACCATCAAAAATCCCATGCTTCCCATACCGCTGGAGGCTAAAATCGTCTCGCTGCGCTTCAATCAGTCCCTGACTGATGCTGATTTTCAGTGATAGTGGACACCAAGATCACCAAAGGCCTCCAGCAGTGGAGGCCTTTTTTCATGTCTTCCATTTCCGGAACCACTCGGTTTCCTTGACACTGCGGAGGGAGTAGCTGGGATAGTAGGGGCCTATTTCTGAGGAAAGATGGATTGTCAGCGAGCGGCCAAGCCGATCCACTTGGAGTTCTATATCGGACTGGTCTTTCGGTCTTTCGACAGGCCAGTTAAGGATTCGGTCGTTTTTCATCAGTTGGGAAAAGGCAGCTGCATCCGGATGCAGTTGGACGACCACTCCTTCGGCGTCGGTTCGGATTCCCTTTTGGTGCAGCAGCCAGTCTTCGCCGTGCTTTTCGGACATTTCGATCCCGACTTCTGCGAAAAAACCTGCAAGCTTCCCAAAGAGATCGGCGTATCCGTGTACAAAGCCAGCGAAGAATCTCCGTATTTCGCTTTGCTCCGCAATCTCCCCGAAAATCACATTTTCGAAGTCGCTGAGCTCATAGCCGATCGAGGGTTTGCCATAGCTGTCCCACATCCTATTCATCACTTGGGCTAGGGAGCTCCCATTTTTGGTCAGCAACATGTCTATGCAGAAGGCAAGCAGCGCACCTCGCGAGTAGATGTTCACCTTTCGGTCCGGGATGCCTGGCGTGTAGCCGTCCAGCCAGAGGTCAAAGGACGATTCAAGAATGTTGTAGTTTTTCCAGCCTTGGTGTAGCGCCTCTCGGTTGACGATCTTTTCAAAATGTCGCAGGTAAGTGTCCAGCTCGTACACCCCCGATTTGAGCAGATAGAGGTCGCCCATGTAGGTGGTCACTCCCTCCAGCACCAGTCCCGCTTGGGTGTAGGTTTCTTTCGAAAAGTCGTAGGGCAGCAGTTCTTTGGGACGGATGCGGCAGACATTCCAGGCATGATACAGCTCGTGGCAGCTTACACCCAGCAGTTCTTCCATTTCCGCCGGCTCTGCCAGTTTTTCGGCTGGGCCAAACGTGATGACCGTGCCGCGCCTATGTTCGACGCCATGATAGTGGGGATAGGGCAGGAGCTGAAAGATGAACAGGTACTCCGGCTCGGGAAACTCTCCAAAGTCTTCGATCATTCTTTTGCTGAAAGCAACAAACCGCTCGATCAAAAGGGTTTTGTCAAAATGGATTTCGCCCTGGATCCAGATGTGAAACCTGGTGCCCCCTGCCTGATAGTCCCAATGGCTGAGCTTTTTCGCAGCTAAAATCGTCGAGTCAGCCAACATCTGGAAGTTTGTCGCGGCCCAAACGGAATCCGAAACCGGGATCAATGTGCTGATCTGCTCAGGGAAACCGGGCAGGTCTAGCGCTACTTCTATTTTCTCATCGCTTCTCCCCATGACGTCAAAGCAGCAGTTGACCAGATTGAGATAGATCTGCTCGTCGTCAGCCCAGGCGCTTCCCGCGTCCATTTTTCCCGCCCAGTATTGATAGTCGATCTGTATTTGGCCAGAGCCTTCGGGGAAAATCTCCCAGCGGTCTTTGCTGGTTTTTCGGAAACCGACCTTTCTGTTTTTTTTATCAAAAACCCGGAAGCCCCGGATATTTTGGGCATAATTTGCCAGCTGGTAGCGGCCCGCTCTCCAGGCGGGGAGCTGAAGCAAAACGGGACTTTCGTCGATCGGCTCCAGGCTCAGTCTGATTTGGACAAACTGGGAAGTGGGGTAGGGACAGGAAATCTGGTAGTAAATCATGCTTTTCTTACTGAGTCTCAAAACAAATGTAGGAGGGTGATTTGTATTTAATAAAATGGTGCATATCTTTGCAGTCCTTTTTGGGGTCAATACCAAAACGGAAAGTCCAGAAAGCAATTAGATAAAGATATTCGATCATGAAAAGAACATTCCAGCCTTCTAATAGAAAGAGAAAAAACAAGCACGGCTTCAGAGAGAGAATGGCGACTGCCAACGGCAGAAGAGTACTGAGAGCCAGAAGAGCAAAAGGAAGACACAAGCTGACTGTATCTTCTGAAAAGACATTGAAGAAGTAATTCTTTGCACTGCTTTTCGTATGTTCACATACGAGTACAGTCCTTGCAATGAATTATCGACTTCCGAAATCTGAACGGCTTCATGCCGAGAAGTTAATCAAGGAACTTTTTAACGAAGGTTCCTCTTTTTTTTTGTACCCCTTCAAAGTAATTTTTTTGAGGAAAATTGACCTGTCGGGGCAGGCCAACCAAGTGCTTTTTTCCGTATCGAAAAAGAAGATCAAACGGGCCAATGGCCGAAACTTCATCAAGCGCCGCCTGAAGGAGGCATATCGGCTCAATAAGCATATATTGCCTCCTGATGGAATCATCCTGGGCTTTATATTTGTTGGAAAGGCTGAAATGTCCTTTGCCGAGCTCGAACCCAAAATGGTGCAGGCACTGACCAAACTTTCCCAGGAGACCGCTCCAAACCCACTTTCCCATGATTGAAAAACTGAAAAAACCGGCTGTTTACATTCCGTTGATCCTGCTGTTGTGCTCGGGAGTTTTTGCCTTTCAGGTGAAAAACGACAAGCTTTTTGCCCTGGCCAAAAACATAGACATCTTTGCCACGCTGGTGCGGGAGCTGGACTCCTACTACGTGGACGAGATCGATCCGGACAAGCTGGTCACCATCGGGATCAATGCGATGCTCGAGGAGCTGGATCCCTACACCGAATACATCCCCGAGGAGGAGTCGGATGATTTTCGTATGCTAACCACGGGTGAATATGCCGGCGTGGGAGCGCTGATCGGCAATCGGGGCGAAGGGAATATGGTCTTGATGCCTTACACGGGTTTTCCCGCACAGCTCGCCGGGCTAAAGATCGCGGACTACATCCTGAAAATCGACTCCGTGGATGTGGTGGGCAAGGCTACTTCGGAGGTTTCCGACCTATTGAAAGGCCCCCCGAACACACCCTTGAAGGTGAAGGTGCTGCGGGACAAGGACACCCTGGACTTTTCCCTGGTCAGAAAGAAGATCTCTCTGAAGAATGTGCCGTTTTATGGCAAGCTTGACGATAAGACGGGCTACATCAAGTTGGCTGATTTTACCACCAATGCCTCCGCCGAAGTGAGAAATGCGCTGGTGAACCTGAAATCCCGTGGTGCGGATAGGCTTATTTTGGACTTGAGGGACAATCCAGGTGGACTGGTCAGCGAGGCGGTAGAGATCGTCAACCTTTTCATCCCGAAAGGAAAGGATGTGGTGAAGACCATAGGCAAGCTTCAAAACGTGAACTACAACTACAAAACCACCAAAACCCCGGTGGACAAGGATATTCCCATCGTTGTGCTGATCAACGAGCGCAGTGCCTCTGCCGCGGAGATTGTCGCCGGCGCATTGCAGGACTATGACCGTGCCGTGTTGGTTGGTAGAAAGTCCTTTGGGAAAGGGCTGGTGCAGACCACTATCCCATTGACCTACAATGCGCAGGTAAAAATAACGACGGCAAAGTACTACATCCCGAGCGGACGCTGCATCCAGGCGATTGACTACGCGCAGACTCGCGAAAACGGGGAAATCACCTCTGTGCCGGATTCCCTGAGGAAGGTCTTCAAGACTGCAAACGGAAGAAAGGTGCTGGACGGAGCTGGTATCGAGCCTGATGCCTTGGTGGAGGAAGTGAGCTATGCGCCGATCTCCTATACCTTGGTGGCTGGAAACCATATTTTTGATTTTGCCACGCAATACTTCTACAAGCACAAGTCCATCTCGGAGCCGATGACCTTTACAGTCACTGATCAGGACTACGAGGAGTTTAAGAAGTTTTTGGTCGGAAAAGAGTACGACTACACCACCTATGTGGAGAAGTCTGTCCAGGATTTGGAGAAATATGCTGAAAAGGAGGAGTATTTCGGAGAGATCAAGGCACAGCTAGAAGCCATCAAGGCAAAGGTGAACCATAGTAAAGAGCAAGATCTCGATACCCACCGTGAAGAGGTGAAGAAGATCCTAAGCGAGGAAATCGTGTCGAGATATTACTTTCAGGAAGGGATGATAGAGGCAGGACTGGATCAGGATCCGGCCGTTGACCTGGCAAAATCCTATCTCGCCGACCCTGCCAAGATCGCAAATACCCTGACGGCCTCCGCCAAGTAAGATGACGCATATCCTTTCCATAGAGACTTCCACGCCGATCTGCTCGGTGGCGATCCATAGCGATGGCAGTCTTCGGGCACTTGCCGAAATCAACGAAAGCGGCGCTCATGCCGAGCGGCTGATGCTGTTGGTGGAGGAGGTTTTGCAGAAGACTGGGCTCGAGTTTAGCCGACTGGATGCGATCGCGGTCTCCGAGGGGCCGGGGTCTTACACGGGCTTGAGGATCGGCGTGTCTACCGCCAAGGGCTTGGCCTTTGGTCTTGGCAAGCCGCTGATTGGAGTGAATACCTTGCAGGCTTTGGCAAGTGCCGTTTTGCTGGAAGAAGGCGAACTGGTCATCCCTGTCCTAGACGCCCGAAGGATGGAAGTGTACAGGGAGGTTTTTGATCAGAAGCTGGACTCGGTCGCGGCTTTGGATTCGGAGGTTTTGGAAGAAAACTCTTTTGAAAACTTTCTGGACGCCCATCGGGTTTGCTTTCTAGGCGATGCGGTAGAAAAAGTCCAGTCCGTAGTGGCGCATGAAAACGCGAGGTTTTTGACCGACAAGACGTTTTCTGCGGAAAACATGGGAGGGCTGGCGTTTCAGAAATTTCAGAGAGGCGAATTTGCGGACTTGGCTTATTTCGTTCCCAACTACCTCAAAGAGTTCAAGGCGCTGCATTCCAAGAAAAATCCATTGTTAAGTCTATGAGTGAAATAGTCAATAGAGTCGCTTCGAGTGCCATCCTTTCGGTGGATATGGAGGAGTTTTATCCTCAGGAGGAGAGGCTGGTGTTTGACCTGAAGCCTTTCCTCTTTCAGGAATTGATTCTGCGCGAAAAGGATTTCCGACAAGCCTTGAAGGAATTGGACTGGTCGGTCTATCGTGGCAAATGGGTCGCGGTAGATTGTACCGCTGACGCGATTGTGCCTACCTGGGCGTTTATGCTCGTGTGCACTTACCTGGAGGGAACTTCGAAGGGATATGTGTTGGGCAATTTGGATACTCTGGAGCAACATATTGCCGAGACCGCGCTTTCTGGACTGGACTTGGAGGAATTCCAAGACCGTCCCGTGGTGGTGAAGGGGTGTTCCAAGTTTCCAATACCGCTTTTTGCCTATGGCCGGTTGGTGTCTTTGTTGCAGAGCCGCGCCAAGAGTTTGATGTTTGGCGAACCGTGTAGTACGGTGCCCTTGTTCAAGCGTCCGAAGCCCTAGACCGGTTTTCGGCAGTTTTGTGAGGTAGAGCAATGGAAGAAAATAGGCCCCTTGGAGAAGTTTCCTTGGGGCTTTTTTGTGGGGTGAAACTTTTCCCCGATCATTTCCAGGGAGTTACGTGGAAGTTGTGTTTTTTTTTGTGCGGGGTATTGTTGTGGAGGAAAAAAGGGGGATATTTGCACTCCCAATCGACGCGGACGGCGCGGGGGAAAGTTGAAAAGCGGGAGTGGAACACTGGAGAGCACGGCCTAAGCGGTTGTGGTCCA
>NZ_JAFKCT010000100.1 GCF_017254915.1 Algoriphagus oliviformis
CGTCGACACCAACGAACTTTCTTCCAAGACGATGGAAGCCCACAAGGCGGCGGGGCTCTATTTTATCGGCGAAGTGGTGGACGTGACCGGGTGGCTGGGCGGTTACAACTTCCAGTGGGCCTGGAGCTCGGCCTGGGCCTGCGCCCAGGCGCTGGCGGCGCAGGGGCGTTAAAACGCCGCATGGCCTTGAAACGCCTCGGGTCACATCGACCCGGCATTGAGCTGACTCATTAATTTAATTTTAGTATCGCCGTCGAGAAAACTCGCCTCCAGCGCCTGTC
>NZ_JAFKCT010000101.1 GCF_017254915.1 Algoriphagus oliviformis
GCAGATGCTCGCCTTCGCAGCAGGCGCCGATTTCGATGCGGCCCACGCCCAACAGATGCGAGGTGCCGTGCTTGATGGCGTTCTCGACGATCGGCTGCAGCGAAAACGCCGGCAGCCGCGCCGCCAGCAGCGCCTCGGGCAGCGATACCGCAATCTCCAGCCGATCGGCGAAACGCGCTTTCTCGATCTGCAGGTAGGCGTTCACATGTTCTATCTCGTCCGCCAGGCTGACTTCATCATCCGAGCGCTTGAGGTTTTTGCGAAAGAAGGTCGAAAGGG
>NZ_JAFKCT010000102.1 GCF_017254915.1 Algoriphagus oliviformis
GCTCCGCACCGAGTTATAAATACACTGGTCGTCAATAAGGCGAAAGCCTGAAGGAATGACTCAGTGATAAGGTGCAGAATGAAACAAAACCGGGTTAAAAATCTCGTGCTGAAAGGTTGGCTGGCGGCTGCGCTGTTGGCGAGCGGCGCCGCGTCGGCGGCGGAATTGCTGAACAGCTCTTATGACGTTTCCCGTGAATTGTTCGTCGCGCTGAATCCCGGCTTTGAACAGCAGTGGAACCAGCAGCATCCGAATGACAAGCTGACCATCAAACAATC
>NZ_JAFKCT010000103.1 GCF_017254915.1 Algoriphagus oliviformis
CCCATTTCGGGCCGCCCACCGAACCGAACAGGATGGCGTCGGCCTGCTCGCAGCCGGCGACGGTCGCCGCTGGCAACGGGCTGCCGTGGCGATCGATGGCGATGCCGCCGACGTCGTACTCGGCGGTGGTGATGCGAATGTCAAAGCGTTGACGCACCGCGTCCAACACTTTGCGCGCCTGAGCCATTACTTCCGGGCCGATACCGTCTCCGGGCAAGACGGCAATGTGATAAGTCTTCGTCATGTTCACACCGTTTCCTGATTATTTTGATGTTTGT
>NZ_JAFKCT010000104.1 GCF_017254915.1 Algoriphagus oliviformis
TTGAACGCTTTTTATCGGATGAAGGCTGTAATTTCGGTGATGTAACATGCAGCTCACGGCAAAACCAAGCTGCTCATAGTCTGACCATTGATCTTGGCCGCCGGCGGTTTCTCGAATATAGAGCGTCATGCTGGTTCATTTCTCCTGGAGGGGATGACAAGCGGCTGCCCGCCAAAGGTTTCTTTGGCGAAGGCCACCGCCTTTATCCGCATGTCGGTTAACAGTTGCCGCAAGCGTTGGTCGTCATCACCATTGGCCTCCACCAGAGCCGTGATTTC
>NZ_JAFKCT010000105.1 GCF_017254915.1 Algoriphagus oliviformis
GAATGGATTACTATGTCTATGTGCTTACAAAAGGCACGCATGCGTTGAAAGGTTGAATCGCTTACCGAACTTTTGCAAAATCTCAATCGTTCAAGGTCGCGATCTCGACGCGTGCCACAGTTAGCTAAAACGGGTTGGAGGATCCGCGTTTTTTCTACACGAATCGACTCAATGTTCCGCCACTTTCCCGCCCAATCATATCCGTTCTTTAATTCGATCGGACGTTCATCCGTTTGCCACGTTTTATTTGACCTTGACCAGGCTTTTGCCAATTGGAT
>NZ_JAFKCT010000106.1 GCF_017254915.1 Algoriphagus oliviformis
TTTTTGACCTGAACAGCCTACTCAAACGGCTCCAAAAATCCCGACTCAATCCCCATAGGAACCTCCCCGGTTCCGTGCAACATCGGTTTCATTGTTCGTCCTGCGGACGCAACGAAAACCTAGTTGTAGTCCGCCGTAAAAAAGGTTCGCCTTGGCGAAGAAAGACAATCTACGCCATCGCGATATCTTTGGCTTATGATATCACCGCTTACGACTCCGAAAGGGGTCGGACTTCTCATTAACCATTAGGTTTGGGGTTGGCCTTGGGA
>NZ_JAFKCT010000107.1 GCF_017254915.1 Algoriphagus oliviformis
CAGCACTGGGCCGAGGTGGAACGCCATCCCCGGATCAACCCTTGGCAGCTGCGGACGTTGTCGGCCATCATGCGTTGTAGGACTTCGGATCTGGGCGGCCATGTGGATGCCTGCACCGACTGCGGGAATACCCGGATCAGCTACAACAGCTGCCGCAACAGACACTGTCCCAAGTGCCAGGGGAAGAACCGGGAGGAATGGATCTCGAAACGGGAAGCGGAACTGCTGCCAGTGCCCTATTTCCACGTCGTGTTCACCCTGC
>NZ_JAFKCT010000108.1 GCF_017254915.1 Algoriphagus oliviformis
CGCTCGATAAACACGTTGTCAATCGCCCTTCCCTTGCCGTCCATACTCAGGCGGATGCCGCTGGACTTCACCGTCGCGGTGAAGACTTCCGAGGTAAACTGGCTTCCCTGATCGGTGTTGAGGATCTAGGGACAGCCATACTGGCTGATGGCCTCTTCGAGCACCTCCTTGCACCATTCCGCGTCCATGTTGTTGGAGATGGACCAGCCGACGATATACCGGCTGTACAGATCGATGATCGCGGTCAGGTACATG
>NZ_JAFKCT010000012.1 GCF_017254915.1 Algoriphagus oliviformis
CCACATTCCCACACTTCTTGAAAATCTAAATAGGGATTTTCAGGTGTGGAAATATGGAAAACTCACGCCCTTCCTGTATACTTGACCTCAAACCATTCCTGTCCTAAAGATTGGGGAATGCTCATTTCGAATTTGTTTTCACATCTGTCAACATCTAAAAAGTACAAATTTCCAATCCATGCCCTTCAAAAATTATACGACAAATCAGTCTTGAAAGGGGGACAAATTTGAGTCATTCGGGACTGGTTTGAATCGATTTGAATTAACCACCTGCATTAAAGGCCCTATAAAACACATAAAGTTGACCGTAAAACAATAAACTAATTGATTAGCATATGGGACAGGCCCTTAAAAAAAACTGGTTTACAGCAACTTATATCTAAGGGAGGTCAAATAGGGGGGCAGGTTCATTTTGCATCCACAATTCAAAATCTTTTTGAATCAAATCATTTTAAACCTCGTCAAATATGACTTAAAACGTTCTGAACACATATTTTTTGGACTTGGATTTTGAATGACCTTTTTTCTTTTTGATGTTAGACCTGTAAACCAACCTATATTCTGAAAGGTGAAAATTCAAAAATGGACCTTTGAATTTCCTGCAAATTCGAAGGTTGTAGAATTTTCCAGATTTGGATTCCTTTGAATGTTTCAGCCTCGTACAATTCGTACGATACGAGGGGTACGAGACGTACGAAGCGTACGATTCTTGAAATCCTGAATGCCTGAATCAACGCCTCTTACAAAACGGTGTATATTTACACCGAAATTACACAGCCATGGCATGTCAAACTATAACCGTAACAGAACCGAATGATCGCTGGTTAAAACAGAAAATCGAAGAAAATGAATAGGCCAGTAAAAGTGAGTTGATCAATGATTTGATTCGCCGCCAGCGAGAACAGGAATCAGGTCGGATCTGGTTAAGAAATGAACTGATCAAAGGAGAGGAAAGTGGTCTTTCTACCAAGACAATGGCTGAAATATTAGAGGAAGCCAAAAGGCGGGCAAAATAAGACCAATGAGATTCGCACTTAGTCTCCGAGCAGAAGAATACCTAATTCGAATATTCTAGTATGGTTTGGAAACGTTCGGCGCATTGCAAGCCGAGCAATACTTCAGCTCTCTGGAAAAAACCTTTGAGAGGATTGCTCAAAATCCTGAGATGTACCCTCTAGCAAACGATATCAGAACTGGCTACCGCTTCTGTGTTCCTAGCTCACACACCATCTACTTTGCCCCAGACGAGCAGGTTAACATCATCCGGATAGTTGGGAAACAGAAATTCCCTTAGAAAACCGCAAATGGATTTGAATCCCATTTCACACGCCTACGGTTCTAGAGGATCGAACTCCTTGATTGACTCTAAAATCAAAAATCTCTTCAAAAAAAGAAGAGGCCAATCGACCTCTTCCCTATTTCATTTTTTAGATACCTGATGACTTCTTGTCCTGGAATAAAGCCAAGAGCTCGTAGACACAAGGAATTACGATCAGACCGGGCAGGGTTGGCGAAATCAAACCACCCAAAATCACCACCGCCATTGGGCTTTGGATTCGTTTCAGGGCTCTCCGCCTTTCCACACAAAAAAGGTCAAGCCGCCTGAAAATCCGCGACTTCAAGGCTTCGTTAGCTACTTTGATATCTTCCTTTAAATCTAAATAACTGGATTACACCGCCGGCCTACCTTCCGCCTAATCGGCAAGTGGCCTGACCAAAAAAGCAAAGGGCTATCGAATTCAAAACCCGGTAGCCCCAGCTTGGGCGAGAATCTATTTACTACAGGAAAGATTCGGTGATCGTTTGTACCAATTTGGTTCCGTCAGGATCTGCTTGGGTCTTCAAATGGCAAAAATCCTCGGCCCAAGATGACGTTCGCACTCGCATGGGAGGGTTTTCGGATTGCGCAACGTCCAAGATCACCTCGGCCACCTGCAGTCCAGTCTGGTAAACTTGGGCCGCATCCTCTGAGGCCCTCTGCTGATTTGCCGCGAGGTATTTCTCAAAAATCGGCAAATATTCGCCAGACGCTAACTGCCCATCCACCACGGTCTTTCCTATCGCCGAAGTCATAAATTCAGTAGAAATCCCGCCTGGTTCGATATTGGATATCTTGATGTTGAATGCCTTCGAAACGTAGGCCGCCAGGCCTTCTGCAAATCCTTCGACGGCAAACTTTGCTCCGCAATAGAGCTCATTGAAGGGCTGGCCTACCAGGCCACCCACGGAGGTCACGTTGATAATCTGTCCAGATCGCTGGGCCCTCATGTAGGGCAAGACGGTTTGGGTGCAGAATACGACGCCGAGATAGTTCACCTCGGTCACCCAACGGATTTCGTCTTCGCTCGCCTGCTCCGTTGTTTTGGCGAATCCCGCCCCCGCATTGTTGATCAGCAGGTCGATTCTACCGTCTTTTTCGATCACTGTTTCCACGGCATTTTTGATCGACTGGAGGCTCGTCACGTCCAGTTCGAGGATCTCAATATCCAAAGCCTCTTTCTGGATTTTCTCCCTAAGGGCCTCTGACTTGTCCAGGTTTCGCATCGATGCATAGACCTTGAAGTTGTTTTTGGCAAACAGGATAGCCGCTTCAAAGCCGACTCCCGTGGATGTTCCAGTGATGATGACGTTCTTTTTCATATTCATGGTATGGTTTATCCGTTTTGGGACAAAGGTCTCCCAAGAGCGGCGTCACACACTTGCCAAATGACAAGAACAACACGAAGCTTGGACTTCTATTTTGTGGCAAGGGCTTTCCTGATCCTACTCAGGGAAAAGGGAGTCATCCCCAGATAGGAGGCGATGTGATTCAATGCCACTCGCTGGGCGATCGTCGGGTAGACATTTAAAAAATTCAAATAAGCGCTCTGCGCGTCGACATTGATTAGGTTTCGCTGGAACGTGGTCTTACGAAGCAGTACATCATTGACGACCTTCTGGATCGTCGATTCCCATTGGGGGATTTCCTTGCAAAAAATATCCCATGCGCCTCTGGAAATCACAATGACCTCGCAGTCAACCTCCGCCTGTATGCTTCCGGCGCTGGGAGAAAACTCGAAGAAACTAGTCACATTGCCGACAAACTCGTTTTCCGCCATGAAATGCGCCGTGACCTCGTTTCCTTGTGCATCGTAGAAAAAATAGCGAAAAACCCCCGATATGGTAAATCCAACCTCGGTGCACCGTTGCCCGCTATTGACAAAAAACTCCTTGGATCCATACCTCCTGACCTCTACATACCTGTGGATCAGGCTAATATCCCCGGGAGAAAAATCATGACGTTTTTTCAAGAACCCAGTCAGCTTCTCCTTGGTTGTTTCTTTCGTTGACATCAGGGTCGAATTCGGTTTTCTAGTTGTTGGCTAGTACAAAGGTTACCAATCCCAGCCAAAAGTAAAAGCCGCACCTTTGCCTTTCCAAGCTCTTGGCCCGCTGATTGTCTCGCCTGACTTTGGCCAAGACCGCAGCCCATAGCCGAGCCATGGCGATACAAAAAAACCGGGACTTTCGCCCCGGCTTTCCAATTAATTAACCCAATCGTAGCATCTGTTTAAATCTAGTAGCCATAGTTCTGTAGTATTCCGGTCTTTTCCACTTCGCTGAGCGGTATGGGCAGATAGTAGTTTGCCACGACAAAAGACCTGTTTTCGATTTGCACCTTGGTCATGACCAGCCTCCCGGTCTTGTCGAGGTTCCCGTTGGCATCCACTCGCTTCCACTGCACGCCCTGGATATCTTCTGCGATCTTGTCCGCATCCATCCAGCGGCGCAGGTCAAAGAAACGGTGGCCTTCATAAGCCAGCTCCATCTGTCGCTCGTATTTGATGTCTTCCAACAAAGCCTGTCCGCTGCTTTGGATGGCTGGCAAGCCTACCCGTTGGGCTACCATACTCACGTATTTGCGGGCTTCCTCCTCGTTGCCCAGGTGAAACTGCGCCTCTGCGTAGTTCAGGTAGATTTCCGGAAGTCGGGCCAGTGGATAGGGCCTTCTCGGAGACTGTTCCACGTCGATGGTGATGGACTCGTCCAGAAATTTCCTGAGATTGTAGCCGGTGGCGGCATAGTGTATCTGTCCTGGCGCCTCTTTGGCATCTGCTCCGCCGGGGGAAGAATAGTCCAGAAGTCCACCCCGGAAATCAGCCCCTTGGAAGTTGATGTTGGCGTACATCCTCAGCTCCCGGTTTGCATAGATGGCATTTTCGTCATAGCCGCTACCAGGCTCGTTTACCCGCTTGCCATTGGCCATCTTGAAGTCCATCACGAAATTGTGCGTGGGATTGCTGAGTCCCCATCCCCCCGAGCTGTGCGGGGATTGGGCCTTATCCGGCAGTGTGTTGAAGTCGTTTGGCGTGTTAGGAAACTCCGGGCTGTACGGCCTGCCGAGGATCAGCTCGCTGTTGGGCTTCAGGAACATGTCCTGATAGTCTTTTGGAGAGGATACCGGCACCAGGGAATAGGCATTGGCATCAATCAGCTCTTTCGCAGCATCCGCAGCATCCTGCCATTTGGTCGGTTTGGTGTAGTCATACAGCGGGCCATTGGGGACAGTCGCCGGGTCATGGAGCTCACTGGCCGCATACAGCAGCACGCGGGACTTCAGTGCCATGCAGGCTCCTTTGGATACACGACCAAATTCCGGCCCGGTTCTGGTCATTTTTGAATCAGGCAAAAGAGCAATGGCATCATTGAGATCCTTCACGATGAAGTCCACACAGTCCTCGTAGGAGCTACGCGGCACCACAAAATCATCCCCAAGCTGAAAAGGCTTGTCAATGAGCGGCACGCCCCCATGGAAATTGATGAGCTTGGCATAAGCGTTGGCACGCAGGTACAGCATCTCAGCCTTGAGGATTGCCACCTCCTCAGGATTGCTCTTCGCTACTGGAGCATCTTCGATGTCCACCAAAAACTGGTTGACCACGCCTACAAAGCTGTAGTAGCTCGCCCATTTGTTCCGGAAAAAGCCGAGGTTGTTTGGAGCGATGAGAGCTCTGGTGATGAGGAAATTCTGGGGTACAAAGTGAAACCAGGCTTCGTCGGAAGCATTCTCGATGTTGATCCGACGGGTCCACCAGTCGGCAAAGTTCATCCCCCAGTTTTCGGTACTGTTGTAGGCGTAGAACACGTATCGCTCGGTCAGCTCGATGTTGCTGTAGATATCCACGTCGGAATAGGCGTTTCCGGGCTTGGTGTCCAGGACGTCCATACATCCGTTGCTGACCAGGGAGGTCAGGACAAACAGGATCGCAAGTTTTATTTTTTTCATCTTGAATGGTGTCTTAAAGTTGAATATTCGCCCCGATCGTATAGGTCTTGAGCGGCCCATACAGTCCAGCTTCAAAATTGTAGTAGCGGCTCATCTCCGGATCAAAGCCTTTTAGGTCTTTCATGTGGTCAAAAGTCAGCAGGTTTGACCCTCTCACATACACCCTCACCCTGGCAAACTTCATCAGGTTTTCCGGCACATTGTAGGCAATCTCCATGTCCTTGAGCCGGACAAAGGAGGCATTGCGTATCCAAACATTGGACAGTCGGGAATTGTAGGTATCATTCAGCCCGAAGGCGCGCGGGTAAGCCGCGTCGGTGTTTTCGGGAGTCCAGCGCTGCTCGAAGAGGAATGCTGGCCTGTTGCCCTCATTGTCATACCTTACCTCGATCTCGGCTTCACCCTGACCTTGGAGCAGCACGTTTAGCTCAAAGTTCTTGTACATCAACGCCCCCGACAAGCCGTACTGGAGTCTCGGAACCGGAGAGGTATATTTCCGGATTTGGTCAGCGCCGGTGATCTTGCCATCGCCATCGGTATCCACATACTTGACGTCCCCGGGCACTGTACCCGGGATCTTTGCCACGGTCTGATCTACTTCTTCTTGGGTTTTGAAAAGCCCATCTGAAGGATAGATCACAAAAGAGTTCATCGGATGGCCTTCCTGTTTTCTGTATTCCGGTACGTTTGCCGCCTCGTCCATGTACACGATCTTGTTTTCAGCCATGGTGAAGTTGCCCCCCACTCGGTAAGTCAATTCTCCTTTGGTGTTGGTGTAGTTCAGCTCAGCCTCGTACCCAAAGCTGTTGACGATGCCCAGGTTTTCCTGCGGAAGCTGCAAGGCTGCGTAGTCAGGAATGGACGCGTTTCGCTGGATGAGGATGTTGGAGCGCTTCTGGAAAAAGTAATTGAAATCCCCCGACAGCTTGTCCCCAAACATGGCGAAGCTCACCCCGATGTTTTTCGAATCGGCGGTCTCCCAAGTGATGTCGGGATTGGGCACGTTGCTGTTGTAGAAGGCGTTGTATTGCGTCGGAATCTCCCCAAAGAAGTAAAAATTCTGAATCTGCCCGTTGTAGCCCCCGTAGCGGTACTGTCTCAGGTATTGGAAGCCCGGCACACGGTCATTTCCCATCTTGGCCCACGAGGCCCGCAGTTTCAAAAACGACATCCACTCCTGTGACCCGGCCATGAAGTCTTCCTCGGAAAGCACCCAGCCTGCCGATACCCCCGGGAACAAGCCAAACTGCTTGTCCGGCGCGAATACACTGGATCCGTCATACCTCAGGGTAAAATCCAGCAGGTATTTCTTTCGATAGTCGTAGGACACTGAGCCGAAATAGTTGAGACGGCCATACTCTGACTCCACGCCCGTACTGCTCTGTCCTTCCTGTCCCCCGGCAAACAAGGACGGGTGCTCAGCTGAGATCAAGTCCCTTTTGTAAGCCGAAAAGGAGGAGCTGTGGCCCGACATCTGCTCGAAGGCTACGAAGCCTTTGATCGAGTGCCGGTCAAACGTGCGGTCGTAGTTGATCTGCACGCTGTAATATTGGTCGTCCGTCTTGTCGTGGGAGTCGGTCAAGCTCAGGAAATCCCCCGTGTTGAAATTAAAGCCGCGGAAAGGAATATATTGCCCCGTCGCCTGGTCGTAGTCATACACCGTCCAGGTGTCGTTGAACTCCTTGCCCTTGTTGTTGCTCAGGATGTATCTGGCAATGGCTTTTGCGGAAAGACCCTTGGTCACCTTGTCCAGGTTGAGAGCCATGAAGAACCTTCCCCGTAGCTCGTTGTAGACCGACTCGTTGAATCCAGAGGCAGCGCTGGCCATCACGGCGGGATTGGCGCCATTTTCCGCGCCTAGGCCATAGAGACCGTTAGGATACTGCCCCACGCGCGTAGGCAAGTTGACTTGTAGCTGCTTGTGGATGAAGCCTGCATCCACTCCGGGCTGGGTTCTTTTGTCGTTGGTGCCGTATAGATCCGCTCCAAAGGACAGCATGTCGCTGATGGTGATGTCCAGGTTGGAGCGGATTTGGTATTGCTTGAAGTTCAGGTCGCCTGATTCAAACAAGCCTCCCTGGTTAAACTGGTTGCCGCTGACGAAGTAGCGGACATTCTTTGCCGCGCCGGATATCGACAGACTGTTTCTGGTTTCAAAGGAGTAGTCCCGCATCGTCAGGTCATACCAGTCCGTGTTGGGATAGTTGATGGGATCGTTGTTGGCGGCGTACTTGGCGATCTCTTCCTGGCTGAATTCCGCCGGGTTGCCATTTCGCTCATTGACCTCGTTTTTGTAGATGGCGTATTGCTCCGAGTTCATCATCTGTGGCACTCTGGTGAAGGCGCCCCATTGGTTAGAGGTGGTGAAGTTTACCACCGCTTTGCCTTCCTTGCCACGCTTGGTGGTCACCAGGATGACCCCGTTGGCAGCCCTAGCACCATAGATCGCAGCCGCGGCATCTTTCAGCACGGTGATGCTCTCAATATCGCCTGGCGCCAAAAAGGAGAAATTGGCAGTCGGCACCCCATCCAGGATAATCAATGGCGCATTGTTGTTGAGCGTAGATGTACCCCGAATCAGAAAGGTGGTCTGGTCTGTGCCTGGATAGCCCCCACGGTCGGCCACGATGAGGCCAGGGACCTTGCCCGCCAGGGACTTACTGAGGTTGCTGGTGGAAGAGCGCGCGATGTCGTCGGAATTGACCGTGCTCACCGAGCCCGTGAGCTCTCCGCGGGTACGGGTACCGTAGCCTACCACGACCACCTCGTCCAGTTCGGAATCGTCCAATGCCAGCAGGGCATTGACCACCGCACTCTCCCCCACTGGGATCTCTAGCGTCTTGTACCCGATGAAAGAGAACACCAACACCGCATCGTCCGCCACGGTCAGCTGATACTCCCCATCCGCACCGGTGACGGTTCCGTTGGTAGTGCCTTTTTCGAGAACCGTCGCCCCGGGCATTCCCTGGCCCGTCTCGTCGGAGACTACTCCTTTGACTTGTTTCTGTTGGTACGTTCCAGCAGGCGTGACACCTGACTCAGTGTCGAGCGGCTGGGCTTGTGCTATTGGGTGGAGTGCCGCCCCCAGGAGAAAAACCATTCCGATTTTTGCATAGAGGAGCCGTCCACCGAAAAGCCCCTGAGGCTTTCCGAGGTAAAACCAATTCATATTAGTACGTTTAAGTGGATAGAATTTTTATGTTTCCCATTGCGGGAAAGAGCTAGTCGCCATCGGTCTGATGGTCTTGGAAGGCAAGGCGAAAACCGCTCGCCCGGCTTGCGTCAGCGCAAATCCTCTAGAGTTGGAGTTGTTTCATAGGTGACTTGATTTTGGGTTTGTTTTAGCTTATTGACTTCTTTTTGATCGAATTCCCCGGGAAAAACAGCATACTTTCCAGTGTCATTCTATGGTATAAATTACCCCAATTTCCCTCTGCAATCATTCGTCTCATTTACCCCCGACTTACACAATTTTACCCCTCTTTTATCTTCCTCCGTCCAGGAGCCTTTTGGCACAACCGAGGCGACTAAGGCCAACACGAATATTCAAACAGCTGTTTTTCAGACAAATGAAAAACTTTCGCTTCTCCATATCCAAAAATAGGCCCATTCAGCCACCGACATCACGATGAAACCAGCGGGTAAAATCTATCTAGTCCAAGCCAGCCTAAAACAACAAAAAAGCGGCTTGGGAGTTCGCCCAAGCCGCCTGTGGAGTCAAGCGAACTTTTACAGTATTCAGTTCATCGTCAGAGACAGCTGAAAGCCTCCTTTTTTCACCGATCCGTCAGCCAGCTTGACCAGATAGCCGTAGCCTGGAATGGACGTTCCATCGTTTGTTTTTTGGGCTACTGGCCCCAGATTGACCGTCACTTCCGTGCCGGTGGAGAAACGGCTCCTCTGGAGTTTGAAGTCGGCACTCAGGTACTCGTGGGACTCCAGCTCCGCATAGAAGGTCTCCCGGTGAACCGGGCTCACCAGGCTGTTGGACATCTTCAGCATTTCCTTCATCCCGTCAAATTCGTAAGGGGAAAAGAAAATGGCCGACCCAATCCCGAAAAGCATACTCTGGAGAGACTTGATGCGGTAGTCGCCATTTGCGGTGACCTCGTTGTTAGGATCTTGGATTTTCCCAAAGTTGGCGATGGCATCATGGTACACCAAGCTAAATAGCGGAGCAGGGTGCGAGATCTCTGCCAGAGGAGCATCTTCCAGATACACCAAACCTTCAAACATGTCGAAGTAGGGAATCCACTGCTCCTGCCCATGCTCGGTACCCATCACCAGGTTAAGCGAGCGAAGGTACTCTGCCAGTCGGCGAATTCCCTCGCTGCCTTTTTCCGGATAGACCGCAAAGGAAATATCCGTGATATCCGCCTCCAGGTCGAGTGCGGCTATTTCCTTTTCCAAATTGGCACTGGCCAGGGAACGGAGCTTGTCCGTATCCACCCTCGCCCAACGGCCGTTGGTAGCCTGGAGCTTGCCCTTTTCGTCTTTCTGCATCAGGCCGATATTGATGTTCGGGTCGTTTTCCAAGACTGGTGAATAGGCATGGTAGGAAGAGTAGAGCCAGTTGTATTTTTTGGTGAGATCGACTGCTTCACGGAGGACTTTTGTGCCTCCGAGATCCTCATTGATGGGCCAGCAGACTGGAGGAAAATTGGAAAACACCCCCCAAGCATGTACAAAGGCATTTTGCACGCCCAGCTCGTCATGGGTGGTCTGGATGATCTGCTTGAGTTCCTCGAAAGTAAACTGCATGCCGGGCATGTTTACGTAGTGGGGATAGCCCCCGTAGATACCCATGTAGATGGCACCGGGAAGTTTGTTTACGTTGGGATTAGCCGCAGCCTTATCTTTCAGGGACACAAAAAATCCTTTTCTCTTGGCTTCTTCCCGATAGGTTTTGGCCATGTCCACATAGTCTCCACCGGGGATGAAGCGGTAGGACATTTTCATCACGGCATTTTCTTTCTTCAGATTCCATACGGGATCAAGAAATACTCTCCGCTGGTAAGTGGACATCTTACCCTCGGGGGTGAAGAGGTACTGGCCGTTGTTGTTGATATTGTAAAACATGTCCGGGCGGGAAGCCTCGTCTAGGATCACCATCACGGCGGACTTTTCATTGTAGGTCCCCCACCAAGGCATGCTCAGTCCGGTGCCATTGTTGAAAAGCTGCAGTGTGCCGATGGATTTGTTGTTGTAGGTGGCGTCGTCCCACTTGCAGAAGCGCCCCCCGTTCATCGGGAAGATATAGGAAGGACTGATCACCCCCTGCTTTTGGGGAATGACCGCCGCGCCGCGATCCACGTCGGTCTCCAAGCTAAAATGCCGCGCTGGATACCGAAGGTCTGCCAAAGCGTAGTCTCCTGAAACCAAGTCCTCAATGGAAATATCCAAACCTTTGTTTTCGGGATTGAGGCTAAGTTTTACCCCGATTTTGATCCCTTCGGCTACCGACTGGTCTTCCATCAGCGGATCGATAAACTCGATCTTGACCACGCCCTCAGATTCCTCCAGCACCTGAATGGTTTTGCTTTGGGAAAGGTTGGCCGTTTGTTTCTTGCCCTCCAAGTCCTCAAAAGTCAGGATGCCAGCAGCATTCTGCCAAGGGTCTGGGGTCCAGGACTGACCTGATTTTTTCTCCAAAACAGTGAAATTACCCGATTTGGGATCGATATCCACTTTGATCACTTCATTTTCTAGGGAAAGTGATTTTTCCATCTTGGCTTCCACCGTCCAAGGGGAAGGATGGGCCTGTGTGGTACAGGCATAGATCCCCCATGACCCCAGCGCAATCCCCGCCCACAAAAGGGCCATTCGCGAAACATTCTTCATTTTTCTATGATTTTTCAGATTTGATTAATGATTTACGGGAGCTTCTCCTTCGGAAAAAAATCCCAATTCAGGCCTTGCCTACTTGATTTGAAAAGTACCGTTGAAGCTTCCCATGTTTTTTGATTTCCAAATTTCCCCAAGCTCCAAGGGCATAAACCACTGAGGCTCGGCATGGCCTTGACTCCAGTTTTCGGCTTCCTTCACCATCTCCCTCAGCTTTTCGGGATACAAGTGCCCGACGTCGTACACCTCGCTCCTGTCCAGGGTGATGTTGAAAAGCTGCCACTTGTCGCCGGACTTCAGCACCTTCCAGTCGTCCTTTCTCGCACCCACGTCAGTATAGCCTTCCCAGTGCCGCAAAACATAAATCATGTCGTTCGCATGCGGGTTTTGATTGGCCAAGAGGCCCTCCCAGACATCTTTCCCATCGATCTTTTTGCCAGATGGCATGCTTGCTCCGGCCAGCTTGGCAAAGGTCGGGTAGAAGTCAATCGCCGAAACCGGGTAGTCAAAGAGCTGGCCTTGGGGCACTTTCCCCGGCCAGTGAAAAAACATCGGCACGCGATAGCCTCCCTCATGGGTGCTTCCCTTCCCCTCCTGCAGGGGAAAATTGGTCGCTCCATGCTCCAAATTGCCACCGTTGTCACTCAGGAAGACGATCAAGGTGTTTTCAAATTCCCCAGTCTCCTTCAGCGTCGCGACCAAGTCCTTCACTCCTCGGTCCACTGCGTAGACCATCGCGGCGTACGTTCTCCTATTCTTGTCAGCAATGGAAGAAAACAGCTTCAAATCTTCTTCCTTGGCCTCCAAGGGCACATGCGGAGCATTATAGGCCAAATAGAGAAAGAAGGGTTTGTCCTTTTTCGCCGCTTCCTTTACAAATCGGGAAGCATAGTTGGAAAGTGCGTCGGTGAGGTATTCTTTGGGATGTACGTCAACCCCGTTGTGCTCCAGAGGAGTCAGATAGTCCCAGATGACTTTGGTTCCTTTTTGCTTTTCGGCCGCATATCTGGCTTCGTATTGCTCCGGATGGTAGTTATGTCCCCCGCCCAAAAAGCCATAGAAATCGTTGAAACCACGCTGATTGGGATGGAATTCAGAATTGGCGCCCAAGTGCCACTTGCCGACGATCCCGGTATAGTAGCCGGATTCTTGCAAGACTTTGCTGATGAAGGTCTCCTCAAGCGGAATCCCCTTACCGATGGTTTCACTGTTTGGAGGAAGGTTAAACTGGGCTCCGTATTCATGGGGATACCGGCCAGTCATCATGGCTGCCCTACTTGGCCCACAAAATGGATGGGCCACATATCCGGAAGTGACAATGGTGCCATTTCGCGCCAGCTGGTCCAAAGCCGGAGTCAGGATATCCTTCGAGCCATTGAAGCCGACGTCCGAATAGCCAAGGTCATCGCAGAGGATGACCACGATGTTAGGCCGCTTGTCCTGTCCGAAGGCAGACGCCGCAAACAGCAGCAGGCAGAGGCTAAGCATTTGAAATTTGATTCTGAAGTGTTTCATGGTTTTTTGTTGTTATCGATTGCTCCAAACCACCGGTAGGAAGACTGACATTTCTGCCTGCCCTCTGTTGCTCCACGCATAGTAAGGCACCAGCCGGGACTCGATGGACTCAAACTCGGGCCGGCTTACTTTCCCATAGAGCTTGGTTTGGTTGTTTTTTCGCAGTAAAAGCGTGCCCTTCAGCGTGCCTATCCCTCCCAATAGTCCGGGCTCAAACTCCGCCCTCCAGGGACTGTTCCCGTCCAGATACACATCCAAAATAGACGTGCCCTCCGGCAGATCAGGGGATTCCACGCAATAGACGATCGGACCCCGTTTGAGAGCCAGGTGGTTTCTCACCTCCTCGACTCTTGGATGCCCTTCGACCAGGCTGACTTCCATGGGAAAATTGAGAAAAACCCTATCCCCGGGTTTCCACCTTCTATTGATCACAAGGTAGTTTCCGGGCAGGGGGGATTCATGCCAAGGTTCACCGTTGATGGTCAGCGTAGCTTCCTCTGCCCAATCGGGAATCCGGAAGTGGATGTCAAACACTTCCTCCCGACATTTTTCCAGGGTCACCTGCACGGCTCCTTCCCATGGGTATTGGGTCTCTTGCTCCAGTATGATCACCGAACCGTCCGTCAGCGTGGATTCCAGCCTGCTCCCTCCATACAGATTGACTGCCAAGCCATTTTCCGTCAAGCTATAGGCCCAGTTGGAAAGATTGGAAATCATCCTTACCAGGTTGGGCGGACAGCAAAAACAGGAAAGATACGGCTCGCGATGGGGTGTTTCCGTGGCGTTTTCATGGCTATGGTAGTCCCGGGTGTGATTGACCATGCGAAGGGGATTGGAGTAGAAATAATCCTTGCCCGAGTGCCCGATTCCTGACAAGCCGCTGTTGAACATCACCAATTCGATGATGTCGGCATATTTGGATTTGCCGTGTATGCCCATCATCCGGTAGCTGAACATGGCATTGCAGAGATTCGCACAGGTCTCGTTGTAGGCAGTTAGGTTTGGCAACATATAGGCGTCGATAAACCCCTCCTCGATCATGTCACGATTGGTGGATGCGCCGTAGTGGGCCTGACCGACTGCTCCGGTCACATACATCTTTTGCTGGGTGATATTGTCCCATAGCCTGTCTAGGGCATCCAACAGCGCCTTTTCCCCCGTCTCGGCAAATACATCGGCCGCCCCGGCGTAGTAATACAAAGCCAGCACCGCATGGCCGACAGCCTCCGTGGATTCCCGCAGGGGAACCCGCTCCTGCACCATGTCACCGATGGGATACCCTTCCGTGGTGGAATGGTGCACTACGGCATATTTGCCCCTGTTGTTGATGAACTTCTCGGCGAGCTTGAGATACTTCTTCTCCAAGGTCACCCGGTACAGCTCCACCAATCCCATGATCTGGGTTTGGTTAAATCCGAACCTTCCAAAATGTTTGGACTCCGGCAGGAAAAGCACACACAGCAACTCCGCCTGTTTGATCGCCAACTCGAGAAAATTACGCTTCCCTGTCACCCGATAGTGGACACAGGCACTGATCAAGAGGTGGCCGGTGTTGTACATTTCATGGTACTTGCGGTTTTCGTAGCGATCCACCTCAGGTCTCAGTTGGATCTGTGTCTGGATGTACCCATCAGGTTCTTGGGCCTTTCCGATGATCCGTATGTATTCGTCCAGCTCCTCCAGCAGTTGCGGATCTTGCGTCACCGCATAGACATGGCATATCGCCTCCATAAATTTATAGAAGTCCCCGTCATGCCAGTACATCCCTTGGTGATCTCCGGCTTTTTCCCCCGCGGCGATCTTGAAATTGTTCAGCGCATGGCCAATCTCACCGCAGAGCACCTCCCCCATATAGGGCACCATCACTTGGCAGGCTTTTTCAAACTGGTCCGACCAGAATCCATCCGTCCATCGACTATGCCCCAGCGGGATGTTTTTCCATCGAAGGAATCGGCCCTGGTCAGGCGTTTGAGAAGTTTTTAAGTGGTTTGTTGCTACTGTTTGCATGTTTGGTCAGATGGTTACCAGTTTGCGTTCGATGTCTTCCAGGCTCAGGTTTTTGGTTTCCCTCAGGGTGGATCTGAGGATCCAAAAGCCCACCAGCACGATGGCTCCATAGCAAAGGAAAGTGGCCGTGGCGCCGGTCTCGGCCAGTTGCCAGGGGAAAAACTGCTGAACCAA
This sequence comes from Algoriphagus oliviformis, assembly GCF_017254915.1. Taxonomy (GTDB): domain Bacteria; phylum Bacteroidota; class Bacteroidia; order Cytophagales; family Cyclobacteriaceae; genus Algoriphagus; species Algoriphagus oliviformis. The sequence continues at coordinate 14,807 of NZ_JAFKCT010000012.1, forward strand.
ATAGCTGGTAAAACTGGAAATAAGGGTGAAAAGCGGAATAGCCACCCCCCGGATGGCAATCGGGAAAATCTCCGAAAACAACACCCACATGATCGGCCCCACGGAAAAATGGAACGCGGCGATGAAGCTCAATATTCCCGCAAAAATCAGTGCTCCGTCCAATACGGCTGCCTTTTGCAGCAAAAGTGCCTCATGGGTCTTGGCAGATTCCCTGCCTAGGATTTCACCCACCGCTTCCTTAAAAGAAAGGTCATCCTGAAACTCGACTCCGGCCAATCCGCCCAAAGCAGTGGCATTGGGAATGTCAGCCATCTCGGCCAAGGCCTCGGAAGTGAGCAGATATCGAGCTGAGTGGAAGCCGTAGGCGCACACACAGAGGCTGAGAAAAATCCAAAAAAGACCTCCCAGCACCATCAGCCTCCTTCCAAATCTATCGATGAGCACCAAGGCGACCATCGTAAACACCACGCTGACTACCCCAAACCAAATCGCTTGGGAAAAGGCCGCATCGGCACCAAAACCCAACTGCTCGATGATGGTGGGCGCGTAAAACATGATTGCATTGATCCCGGTAGCCTGCTGCACGATAGCCATGGTGAGTGCGATAGTCAGCACCAGACGCATGGGCTTGCCGAAAATCTGACCGACTTGCAGCGAGACAGAGGGACTGCTTCCGCTCCGGGCCAGGCTGCTCTTCATTTCCGCTAGCTGGGCATCCACTTCTGCCTCAGGGTAGATGTTTTGCAGGGACTGCCTAGCCTGCGCCTCCATCCCCCGGTTTAAAAGCCAAGCGGGACTTCTGGGAATGAAAAACAAGAGGACAAGCCAGGCCAAGGCAGGTAGCACCTCCACGCCCAGCATCCATCTCCAGGGATACTCGTCCAAATGCAGCAGCGTCACCCATGAGCCTCCAGTCTCGGCCCAGAAGACGATGAGATAATTCAGAAAATAGGCCGCTGAGAGTCCCAAGACGATGTTGATCTGGATCATGGCAACGAGCTTTCCCCTCCACTGTGGCGGAGAGATCTCGCCGATATACATGGAAGCCAGCGAAATAGAACTGAAAGCCAGTCCACCGACAAACCTGGCGATGACCAACATAAGGAAAGAGGGTGCAAAGGCAGATGCGATGGCCGAAACCAAATAAAGGACGGCGACGATTTGGAGGGTGGTCTTTCTCCCATACCGGGTACAGCTGATCCCGGCCAATGGCAAGGCGAACAACACCCCCAAAACAGGCGCACTGACCGCAGCTCCCAGTTGAAGATCTGTCAAGGCGAACTCCACCAGGATAAACTTGACGGTACCCGAAATGACGGCTGCGTCCAGACCGAAGATAAATCCTCCGATCGCGACTATGGTCGAATAGAAGTAGGCGTTTCGCTTGTATGGGTTCATGATGGGTTTATTTCCAGGATTCTCGTGATCCGAGGCTTGGTCAGTTCAGGGTTCGATTCAGTTGGGAGAGCATTTTTTTGACGACCTTGGGATGCTGTTTTGCCACGTTTTTGGTCTCAGAGCCGTCGTTGAGGTGATCGTACAGCTCCACATAGAGAGGCTCCTTGTCGGGATACCTTCGGTCTTTCCAAACCACCAGCCGATATCGCCCATCCCGCATCGCATATCCCATGAGATGGTTTTCGAATAGATCCCGATCCCATTTCTCCTTTTGTTGGGCGATGATCCGTTCCTCCACTTCCTCGATCAGCGGGCCGAAATAGGTTTCCCGCATTCCCTGCGAAAGGGGATTGGCCGCCCACTCCCGCAAAGCAGGGGTCGGAAACTGGCTATAGGCCGCTTTTCCAAGGTGTTTCGCCGGCTTTTTGATCAGAGAAACCAGGCTTTTCCCCTCCAAATGTCCAGGCTGGCTCAAGCCAGCCAAGTCCGCTAGCGTAGGATACAGGTCTATCAGCTCCACCAAAGCATCGGACTGCTTTCCACGGCTTTGGGCTGGCATATCAGGAGTCCAAAGAATAAGAGGTACACGCGTGGCTATCTCGTAGTTGGTGGCTTTCCCCCAGATTCCCATTTCGCCCAAATGCCAGCCATGGTCACTCCATACCACAATGATCGTGTTGTCCAGTTGGCCATTTTCCCTGAGCGAAGAGATGACTTTGCCGATCTGCGCGTCCACATAGCTAACACTGGCGAGGTAGGCATGCTTCAGGGTGATGGCCAAAGAATCGGGAATGGGGCCTTCCTTGGGAATGCCATAGCGCACCCTCAGCTCAAAAGATGGGTGAATTCCCATTTCGGCGCCGTCCTGCGGAGCCTGGGTCTGGGAAGTCAAACGGATCTTCTCACGCTCATACAGATCCCAGTATTTCTTCGGTACAGCCCAGTTGAGATGGGGACGGTAATACCCCAAACCCAAAAAGAAAGGCTTGTCGCTGTTTTCCTTTAGATCCTTCAGGGTTGCAAGGGCCAACTCGGTATTGAAGCCGTCTTCATAAGTGTGGTCAGGGACATCGGCACTTTCGAAGGCGGGCCCATTTCCAAGGCCTTTCTTAGCCGCATCGCCATACTTGGCCTCCATTTCTGACTTGTATTTTCGGAAAGTTTCCTGATTCTCTCGCAAAGCATAGCCACCTACCAAACGGGCCTCTTTCATAGGGACCAAGTCGCTAGCGGCTCGCCTGCTCCAGGACAGTTCGGGATCATTGTACTCGCCATGGTAGATCTTGCCGATGTTGACGGTTTCGTAGCCGTTGTTTTTGAAATGCTGGGGAAGCGTGACGATATCCGGGTTGAGATCCCTGAAATAGGTGTAATTTTCGATCACGCCTATGGATTCCGGCCTGGCACCGGTCATCACACTGGCCCGTGAGGGACTACAGATCGCCTGCTGGCAATAGGCGCGGGTGAAAAGCAGCCCTCCTGCCGCCAGAGAATCCAGGTTTGGTGTGATGGCTATCTCCGAACCGTAAGCCCCCAGCTCCGGTCTGAGGTCGTCGATGGCGATGAACAATATATTGGGTTGGTTTTGGGCAGAAGCCTGCCCCAGGCAAAGCGTCAAAAAAAACAAGAAAATCACCAGCCTCGCGAAAGCGCTTCCAGCAGGCTTTGTGCCGTTGATTTCTTCCGAAAAACTGCTTCCGGCGAAAGGGCCGGTAAAACGCTCCGTGATCTTCATCAGGAAATTATTTTGGGTTTGAAATCCAGAGAAAAGCGGAAACAGCACTCCCGATTCCTCCAGTTACTTTTACAAAAAAGCCCCAAAAATCGATTTTCCTGTTTGTGGATTTTACCTCCGAATTACACTATTTTACCTTATTGCCCGGCACAAAAAAGGCCCAGGATATTCCCGGGCCCTTGATCCTTATAAAACCTATTTTCAAGCCTACTTTTTACAAAAATCCTTTATTGCTGCCTTGATTGCCACAAAATGCTCCTTGAGCTTTTCAAACTCCCCCTTCTGGATCAACTGGCTGTCAAACAAAGAGCCGCCCATTCCTACTCCCACAGCACCTGCCTCGAAAAATGCTCGGATCGTGTGGATATCGACTCCTCCGGTCGGAAGCAGCCTAACTTGGTCAAGCGGTGCCAATACGTCCTTGATGAAAGAAGGCCCAAGCTGGGTGGCGGGGAAAACCTTCACGGCCGGAGCACCAGCCGACCAGGCTTGGTATATTTCCGTGGGAGTGTAGGCGCCGGGAAAAATCGGGATCTCCAAATCCACACACTTGCGGATGACGGCCACATCGACGATGGGCGTGACGATAAACTGTGCCCCCGCGGCTAAAGCCTGATCGAGATCCCGCTCTGAGCAGACGGTTCCGGCCCCTATATTCAGTTGGGAAAACTCCTGCCCCAAGTCCCGGATGAGCTCGCAGGCCGCGTCCGTATTCATCGTGACTTCCAAAGTCGTGAATCCGGCCTCCAAATAGGCTTTGGCGATCCTCCTCACGTCCTGAAAACCCATTCCCCTGATGATCCCTACCACCGGGGTTTCGTGGAATTTATCCCATGAAAATCGATTCGCCTCTTTCATATAGCTGCATTAGTTTTCTTTGTCCCTTGAGCATGGCCAGTTCGAGGGCCTTTCCATCCAACAAGATCGTGCGCGCTCTGCCGACCAGCAATCCCAAGGCTTCGGAATAAAACTGGAACAGCGGATCTGCCGCCGCCATCAGGATTTTCCCGTCCCAATCCCTGAGATGCATCAGCTCATCCCCGATCAGAATCCCGCTAAGATAGTGGTAGTTCAAATCTTTGGAGGTATGGCCCAGTACGTCTTTGGCCCTCACGGTGAAAAGTGAACTCGCCAGCCCTTGTCCGAAGCCGACTTGCACTCCTTGCCGAAACGCCGCAAGCGCTTGCCCGGTCAAAGGGCCCTTCTCCACGGACAGCTTCAAGATACTGTGATGGCTCAGTAGGCTGAACAGCTCCCCAGTCATGTACGTTTTGAAACCGGTGAAACTTCCCGCTTCGAAGTGGATGTGCTTGCTATGCGTCCCTGGGAGAATCACCTGGGCACTGCGCAGGCCCGCCAGCTCGTCCTCCAGCCCAATCGCCTGGATTTCCTCTCCCCTCATCACTCCTTGCGGGCTTTTCACCCCCGAAATCAGCAATAGGTCTAATCCGGAATCCGTGGCTAAAAAGTCCGCCACGATATTTCCACCTGAAAGGGAAAAAGGAAGTGCCGCATAGGGAAGCTCTTTCAAGCCCAAGGAAGAAGAAGCCATCCCCGCAGCTACCACACGATAGTCGGCTGGCTTGATCCCCATGAGCCCCAGCTGTCTCAGGAGATAGTCCAGAAAAAAATCCTGTCTCTCAAGCCGATTTTGGGACATAAACGCGTCGTTCAAGTCCTTGATCCCCATCGGGGTCTGGTGCTGGGCAAGCACTTCCAACGAGCTCCCATCCACCAATCTCAGCCTGAAATTGGTGGTGCCCCAGTCGCAGCTGACGAATCTTTCTGTAGTAGCCATCTCCTTCAAACCAAGGCCCGAGTGACCCGCTTTCTGACCAAATAATCATCCAGCGCGAACGAGGAGCAGTCCACTCCTATCCCACTGTTTTTGATCCCTCCATGCGGAAGGTAAATGCCAAATTTCACCCCGTTGAGGTGGACTTCTCCGAATTCCAGCTTCTCGGCAAAATAGCCAAGACGGGCTTCGTCCTTGGAAAAAACGTAGGACGCCAGTCCCGCATGGGTATTGTTGGCAAGCTTCAATACTTCCTCTTGATTTTCGAAAGGAACAAGAATAGCCACCGGCCCAAAGATCTCCTTCTGCAAAACCTCCGCTCCGGGATCATCCAACACAATGACGGTAGGTTGGAAAAAATAGCCCTTCCGACCGATCTTCTCTCCTCCACAGCGCAACTTTCCACCCTGGGCGACTGCCTCTTCGACGATTCCGGCTACCTTTTCCAAAGAAGCACGGTTGGCCAATGGGCCCATCTGAGGGGAATTTTCCCTCCCAAATCCTACAGCCGTAGCTTCGAACCTCTCCACCAGTCCCTCTGCAAACCGGTCGAAGACGCTTTGATGGACAAAAAATCTATTGGGCGCTACACAGATCTGTCCGGAATTGCCGGTCTTCAAAGCCGCGCCGATATTCATCGCCAGCTCCAGATCCGCATCTTCAAACACGATAAAGGGCGCGTTGCCACCACACTCCATGCTATACCTTTTGATGGAGGATCTACTGCTTTGTGCAATGAGCTTTTGGGCGGTCTCGGTAGAGCCGATCATGGTCACGAGCTTGGGGATCGTACTTTCGCAGAGGGGAATGCCCACTTGCGCCACATCTCCACAAAGAATATTGACGACTCCATTCGGAAAGCCGATTTCGGCACAAATCTCACCGATCAGATAGGCTGAAAGCGGTGAAAACTCCGAGGGTTTGATAATAATACTGCAGCCCGAGGCCAAAGCCGGCCCGAGTTTGAATCCCAGATTGAGAAGGGGAAAGTTGTAGGCCAAAAATGCCACCACCACGCCCAAGGGCTGCGAAACCATGTAATGTTCGTGGGTTCCTTCCCTGTCCGCAATGGGAATGTCTGTACGGTTTTTGATCTCTTCGGAGTAAAAAGCCAGGGAGTCCGTGATACTCTCCAAGTCTTCGGAAGTCCCTTCCCAGACTTTTCCCATCTCAAACATGATGCTCTCCCTGAGCAGCTCTGCCTTGGCCAAAATGGCATTTCTGAGCCTGGCAATCCACTCCAACCGCTCCTCCAGCGGGAGCAAACTCCAATACTCAAAGCCTTCCTGGGCGAGCTGAAGCGCCGTCTCGGTATCCTGTCGATTGGCCCAGGAAATCGTAGCTATAGGCTCCTCCGTCCCTGGACAAACCACCGAAAACACCTCCCCGCCCGAGGACTCCCGTAGGCTGCCTCCCAGGTACAATTGCTTATGACCGAATTTCAAATCTTTCATTTTCCTCTGCTGTTTCGCTGTCCATATACTTTTCCAACATCTCAGGGCACACATCCACTCCCAGACCAGGCCCTTTGGGCACTTGAATGAGACCATCTTCCAGTCTCACCTGATGCTTGGTCACCTGATCCCTCAGGCTGTTTTCGGTACGATCCAGTTCCAGCATGGGCAGGCTGTTGTACATCCTTCCAGGATTTTTGTCAAGATTTGCCACCACATGAATGGCTGCACTGATCGCAATCCAGGTACCCCAAGTATGCGGTACCAGATCTTTGCTAAATGTTTGGGCCAGTGTCGCGATCTTCTTTGCTTCGGTGATTCCTCCGGCGGCGCAGATATCAGGCTGGACGATGTCCACGCTTTCGTTTTCCAAGAGCCTTCTGAACCCATATTTCAGGTACTCGCACTCCCCCCCTGCGATGGGGATGCTGGTATGGTCGCGCAGTCGTCTATAGCCTTCGTAATCCTCCGGAGATACAGGCTCCTCAAACCAGCCTATGTCGTATTGCTCGATTTTCTTGGCAAGCTCGATTGCTTCTTTATAGCTGTAGGCGTGGTTGGCGTCGACCATGAGCTTCATATCCGGCCCGATTGCATTTCTGACGGATGCGACATTTTTCACGTCTTCCTCTATGCCCAGTCCGACCTTCATTTTCGTGGCCCGGAAGCCCTGCCCTTTGTACATCGCGGCTTCCTCGGCGAGCGCCTTCTCCAGGTTTTCGACTTGGGTGAAATACAGCCCGGTGGCGTAAGGCTCGATGACGGGATTTTTCACCCCACCCAGCAAGACAGAAACCGGCTGATCGAGCAGCTTGCCCTTGATATCCCACAGCGCCACGTCCACGGCACTGATGGCCGCCTGCAGGATTCCGCTTCGGGCATAGTCCATTGACCTGCGGTACATCTCCTCCCAAAGCACTTCATGCTCCAGGGCGGACTTGCCCAGAAGAAAGGGCTCGAAAAATTTGATACCTGCCTTCAGTATATGCGCTGGGCCATACCCTTCCCCCCATCCGTAGGTTCCATCCTCCAGGGTGATTCTGACGATGCAGATTTTTCGCATGTCGTATTGCCATTGGGAAAAGTAAAATGGCGTATCCAACCTTTGGCTGATTACAAAGGGTTCTATAGCTGCGATTTTCATAGTAATAGGTTTAACTGATTTCATGGTTTTCCTTGCATGTGCCGGCACACGACTTTCGCTTATAGATAGTTGGCGTAGCCTAGAAGGCACACTGCCAAAATCAATACCGCCAAGCCCTTCAGCAGTTGCCTGAAAGGCTTTTTGGCATTGTCCCACTCCCCGGACCTGTAGGCCCAGACATTGCTGATGATCAGTGCCAAACCCAGCAGGATGGGCCAGCCGACCACAGGTCCCAAGTCGCCCAGCAGGGCGGCACCCTGCCCATACACCCCCAGCGCCGCAAACCAAAACAAGCCCGAAAGAATAGCCCACAGGTAGGACTTGCCAGCGTAGGCAGTGCCAAAGGAAGACCAGGAATTGTTTCTGAAAAGCAGGGAGATGGAGTAGCCCGCGTTCATGATGAATGCGCCTACCAACACCACCACCCAGGCCGCCAGGCTGGCGTTTTGGGGCGAAACGCCGGTATCGGCGGCCGCTTCTGCCACGGCTGAGGCATTGGAAAAGCCTACGTTGAGCAAGGCTGAAAGCACTCCGGAAGTCACGGCGATGGCAACACCTTTGCCGATAGACTTAGGATTGGAAACGGAAGCGGAAGCGCGGACTTTGTCCCGATTGATCCCCGCCAAGGCGGTGATGAAAACACCGACCAGCAGAAGCCCCACGCCGATCATAATCACGGGAAAGGATGGCTGGCTGAATGCGTCTTGGATTTGGAAAAAGGGGATGATCGATCCGACCGATGCCGCCAGTCCCATCACGATTCCATAGGTGATTGAAATCCCCGTGTACTCCACGCTCACCCCAAAGAGAATCCCGCCTATTCCCCAAAGAAAGCCAAACAACATGGCCATAAAAATGACCTCTTCCGGGCTGGAGAGGATTACTTCCCAAAGGTCGGGAACAACCAACAGGGCCCACCCTACCGGAAACAAAACCATGGCAATGACGGAGTAAACCAGCCACCAGGCTTCCCATTTCAAGGGGGTGATGTATTTCATTCCGAGACCGAAAGTCCCCTGGAAAAAGCTGGCAAAAAGCACGAGGGCAAAAGCGAGAACGAAGCTATCCATACATGTGATCTGTAAAACCAAGTAGAATACAGAGCTTGCGATTCCCTATTCCTTTGGTCATTTGGGTTTGGTTTGTGGTTGGCAAAACAGGTGATCCCCCATGGCTAAAGCACTGAGGAAAAAGCAGAAAGCACTCCACAATTGGAATGGGCGGGAGTGATCTTCTGTCTTGACCTTCACAAAGAAAATGGAAAGGACGCCGAGCAGATTGGCAGATTTTAGCCTGTACCTAGCGTATTTTACCCTGTTTTGAAAAATCCCGGAGGTAGAAAAGGGGTACCAAAAGGAAAGAAGTCTTTAGAAGCCTAGCAGCATCAGGAGCAAAACCCCCAACAATCCAGAAAAGCCCATGATCAACGACTGGACGGTGTAAGTACGATAAAGCGTCTGGGGTGGAACCTCGTGAAGGCGGTTGAGCAGCCAGAAGAAACTGGAGTTGGCGTGAAATACGCAGAAAGAGCCGCAGCCGATCAGCGCAGCTGCAATCTGTGGGCTTACCGGCAGCGTGTCCACGATAGGACCGATCATCGAGGCTGTGGCGACCAGCGAAACGGTGATAGAACCCGTAGAGGTAGTCAGGATGGCTGCGATCAAAAACGGCAACATCATCCCGATAAAGGGGAATTCCGAAAAGACGGTGATGAGCTCATTCTGAACTCCCGTGGCTCGGATCACCTGTCCAAGCGCTCCGCCCGCTCCCGTGATCATGATGACCAGCGCAGACTTCACAATAGCCTGCTCGGTCAGCCGGTTCAGGCTGGATTGTTTGACGGTACGGGAATAGGAAAACGCTGCGATACCTGCCCCTATCAGCACTGCCACCAACGGGATCCCGGTAAAGCGAAACAGTCCCGATACCAGCGTCTCAGATTCCTTTGGGACAAATGATCCCAAACCGATCAGGGCAATGGGAACTAGGATGGGCAGCAAATCGGCAAAAACCCCAGCGCCAGCCATATCGGACTCGGATGCCTCGATTTCGGCTGCCCCATGCTCTTTCCGCAGCTTTTCGTCATAAACTATCCAGGCATTTTTGCAGTACAGAACGACCCAAAGCACGCCCCCGGCCATCGCCAAAATGGCCACAAAACCATTGACAAACAACATATCTGCAAGTGCGACATTCATCATGGAGGCCACGGCCATAGGCCCAGGAGTAGGCGGAATAAGGGTATGGGAGACCGTGAGGCCAGCGGTCAGGGCCAAGCCCAGGTAAAGCACCGGCTTTTTGCTTTTGACAGAAAGCGATTCGATGACAGGCTGCAAAAGGATATAGGCCACGTCCACAAAGACCGGGATGGATACAATGTAACCCGTCGCACCCATTGCCCAGGGAAGGTTCTTTTTTCCCACCCAAGCGACCACTCGGTCAGACACCCTGAGTGCCCCACCCGTCTCCTGCAACACCTCTCCGATGAATGCGCCAAGGATCACGATGATCGCGATCCAGCGCAGGGTATCGCCAAAGCCCTGCAAAAGCACCTCAACGGTCTTTTCCCCACCCATTCCCATCGCAAGGCCCAGCCCCATTCCAGTCAGTATCAAAGCCACGAAAGGATGGATATTCCACTTGGAAATCGAAAAGATCAAAAGGAGCAGAAAGACGGCAAGAATAGCGATATGGGCGAGCATCGACAGGTTATTTGGGTAATTGAGGCGTCAAATTAGAAAAAACGCAGGTACGCCATGAAAGGAATTTTACCCTACTATGCCCCTATTTTATCCCAAATCCCGAAGCAGTCTACACAGAGCTGCGAAACTGTTTGGGGGTACAGCCCATGATCTGCTTAAACTGGTTGTTGAAGTTGGTGATGGACTTGTAGCCCACGGTGTAGCAGACCTCTGACACAAACATCTCGTCCTCTACCAGCAGCCTGGAGGCATTTCTGATCCTGACCTCGTTCAAAAACTGCGTGAAAGACTTGTTGGTCATTTTTTTGAAAAACCTACAGAAGGAATTGGTCGTCATGCAGGCCACATCGGCTATGTCCTCCAGTGTGATATAGCTGGCGTAGTTGTCGGATATGTACTTCAGTACGGTATCCAGGCGCTGTGCATTCTCTGTGGTGTACTGTCGCATGTCGGAGGATGAAAGCACTTTTTTCTCCTTGGTGACGGACAGCCTATGCAAGATCTCCAGCAGCTTGATGGACTGCATAGCAGGGGACAAATCCGTGATCCGCACCAATTCGTCGTGGAGCTCACCGCTGATTTGCTGACCAAAGCAGACACCGTACTTGGAAAGGTCCAGGAGCTTTTCTATCTCCGAAAACTCGGGGTTTTTGAAGGTGCCGTTTCCCATGAAGTCATCGGTAAACTTCATGATGATGGTTTTGACCTGGTTTTCCCCGTGGTTTTCCTTGTAAAAAGAAACGTCGTTTCGCCACAGATGCGGTAGATAGGGCCCGACCAAGACCAGGTCGCCGGGAAAAAACTGGCACACGCTATCCCCCACAAACCGGATTCCGTTGCTCTGGGAAATGTAGAGCAGCTCGTACTGGGCATGGTAGTGCCAAGAGGAGTCCAAGCAGGGGATTTCCTTTTTACAGATGTTCACTCGTTGATTCCCAACGTCCTCGGGATTTTTCAAAACCAGCTTCATAGGAACCAAAAATAAGTGAAATTAAGGAAACAGTCCAATCCAACATTGGGACATGAATAATCAGCTTGGAGCCCGAAAGTTAAAAAATCTCCAAGCACGGCCTGGCGTTCCTTCGTGCAGTCTACTACCGAATAGATTTGTAGGGAAGAGATGCTCTCTACACTTGACTGATACAATCTGCCAATTCGTTTCATGAAATCCCTTCTCCCACAAAATTGAGCGTTCTGACACACACATTTTCGTAAGGCGTATACTTTTTGGGGTAAGCGATGAAGTTTTGATCTACATCACTTCCAATTCCCCATTTGTCCTCCCATAAATCACCACTTCCTCGCTGGTGATCAAATCATGTTTGGCTTTGGTTGATGAGGTAAAATAGCTTCCGGCATCCACTGCTTTGGTTTCTCCGCTTTGGGGTAGTTTGTAGGCCAGGTTTCCCTGAATAACTACGGCATGAAAAATATCGCCTTCGCTGTTGATGCGGCCTTTAAACCCTTGGGGCAGCTTGATGAATAGCCCTTTTAGGTTTTCATTTTCCCATAAAAAGCTTAGGGCTGCGCCACTGTTTGGAGCAATCCACTCGGCTTTATCGCTGCTTAACCATACCACATTTGATGCGTCAATAGTTACTGGGCGCTCGCCATTGTCAAAAGCTTCTTCGGTAGGCTTTACCAAATACGGACCATGGTCAATTTCTACGTATGCTATGTTTTCATCTCCTTTCGCGGCAGTAATGTGCGCTTCGCCAACGGGCTGTGTCCAAAAGCTTCCCGGCTTCATCCACATTTTTTCAGCTGAAGGATCATCGTTGTGGATGCTTCCGCTGATGACTACCGCTCTGTAAGTAACATTGTGGATATGGGGTGGAGATGAGAACCCATCTGCAAACTTGCCCAGAAACCCAGTCGCAACTTTTCCTTTTCGATCTCCCCAAAGAGTACCTGCCTGCGGACTGGCATCGCCCCGGGCTGGGTTTAGCTTTTCCCATTTGACCTCCGAACTCAGTACCACCGCATTGGTGAGGTTTTCGATGGTCAAACTTGTAGCTTCTTTCGTTTCGTCAGCAATGGTTGAGGAATTGGTTTGAGCACAAGCCATTAGGCTAGTCGCCACAACCAAGGCGGTGATAATTCTAAATTTCATGTTCGAGAGAATTGATAAAGCCCGCATAGTAGCAGGCTTCTTGTTTTAATTTAGTTCGGTAATAATGTACTCTTGTGGCAGGCGCGACTTTGGCGTTTTTTCGGTGCTGTTAAAATCTGCTTGATCGCGGTAGCCCAGCGCCACCACACCTACAGCCGTGTATCCTTTTTGGCGTAAGGCAAACTCTTCGTCCAGCGCTTTCAAGTCCACACCTTCCATAGGAAGGGAGTCAATGCCTAGCGTAGCCGCTCCCAACAAGAAATTTCCCATGTTTAGATAGACTTGTTTTTCGAGCCAATGCGGCAGATCCTTTACATCATAGCGATGAATGTCAGCAAAGATGTTTCGGGCGCCATGAACTTGTTGTTTGATATCGGCACTGGGAAAGCGCCCGTCTTTTTCTTCCTGATCCAAGAGCAGCTGCATATACTCCTCGTCGGCATTGGTGCGGGCGGCAAATACCACCACATGAGATGCATTCAGAATCTTAGCTTCATTGAATTGGAAAAACCCTTGAGCCTCTTTCGCAATACGCTTTTTGCCTTCGTCGGTATGGGCAATCACAAAATGCCAGGGTTGCAGATTGGTGCTCGATGGGCTCATCTGCAACAGTGATTTCAGCTGCGCAAAATCTTCCTGTGAAATCTTTTTGTTGGGGTCAAAACTCTTAGTAGAGTATCGCCAGTTTACTACTTTTTCTAGGCTTGTCATTTTACTATAATTTTTATAGTCACAAACCTATTTATAGTATATTTGCCATGCAATAACGGTCAAAAAGGATAGTATTATCATGGAACTGGCAGAACCAAGGATTTTAAAATACAACGGCAGAGAATACCCTTGCTGTGCGAGTCTGACAATGGGCATCATCGGAGGAAAATGGAAAACGGTGATTTTATACCATTTGATAAATGGGAAGCTCCGCTACAATGAATTGCGTAAATGTATGCCAACTGTCACTGAACGTACGTTGGCATTGCAGCTGCAGGCTTTGGAAGAAGATGGAATAATACTGAGAGAAGTATTTCACAAAAAGCCTCCCTTAAAGGTAGAATACTCCTTGACAGATCTAGGGAGCACGTTAGTCCCCCTCATTCAAGCTATAGCGAACTGGGGAGATAGCGTTGCTGAGAATTAATTTTTCAAGCTAAAAATTGATCGGCGCCATGTAAAAAGCTACCGCAGTAAGGTATGTCTGCGGTAGCTTTGTTTGGCGAAAGGACTTGCAGCCCAGTCTTTAGTCGTTGAAATACAGCTAATCCATGGACATCTCATGCCTGCTGCAAAAGTGATTTGCCCTTTTCATAGTAGTTAAAAGCCATGCCTGTCAGTGAGGTGATCAAAGCAAGATGGATCATTCCCTGCATCCAATTGCCCTGAGGTAAATACACGGTGAGCAGTGCCACCATCATGATCGATGCCAGTGTTGCAAAGGACAGGACTAGCTTTCTATTTATGATAAGCGACACTCCGGCAAGCAATTCGACAAGGGCAAGCACAGTCGCGAGCACCAGAGTCCCCGTATCCCCTAAAAAGGACCAACCCGTCTTATACAAGCCTAGGGCCATCTTCTCCAGGCCAACTCCGCCGAGAAAACCTTCAAAGAACTTTTCCAGCCCTCCCCAGACAAACAACAGCCCAAAGCCTACACGAATCAATAGGTTTCCAAATTCCAATTCTTTTGTTTCTGTATTTTCCATTGCTTACAGTTCTGGAGCCAGTGGAAAATCGATCTCAAAACCAGTAAGGTTGTGGATGTAGTTGCTGATTACCTTGTCCCCAACGACGATTACCACATCGATCAAGTTGGCTTCGGTATATCCAGCAGCAAAGAATTCTTCCTTTACCTGATCACTTACCTTTCCACGACCTTCTACGATAGCTTTGGTCAGTTTGGCCAGCGCGTCGAGCTTTGTTTCAAAAGAAGCGCCTCCTTTGCGGATTTCGAGTACCTGCTCATCTGTAAAGCCGTTCATTTTGCCGAGTACCGTGTGTGCCGACTGGCAATAGCGGCAGCCATTGACCTCGCTGGTGACTAGATTCACCACTTCGCGTTCTTTGGCTTTCAGGGTTGATTTGCGGTTTTGAAGAGCGAGGTAATCTCCAAGTGCAGTTTCGTTTTTGGCATAGTACGCATACAAATTAGGCACAAAACCAAGTCCTTTTTTCAGGTTATCAAAGATGGCTTGGTTGTTTTCCGAAACTTCTTCTCTGGTGGGAATAGCGAAATCTTTCATTGTCTTGTGATTGTTAAATGTTGAATTTTCAAATTGACAATGCAAAGATGTCTTCTAGAGACAGGCTGCTGTTAGGCAACATTTCCCTACGAGTGGGCAATTCTTCCCAATCAGTGAGATTCTTTGAATTCTGAGGGAGAAACGCCCAAGGAGTTCCGGAAAAAGCGCCCAAAAGTCTGGGGATCTTCAAAGCCTATCTCGTAGGCGATTTCCTTGACACTCTTGTCGGTATGCCGGAGCAAGCGCCTTGCCTCAAGGAGCCTTCTTTCCTTGATGTACTGCAGGGGGGACTTTGAAGAAATCTTCGAAAAGAGATTGGAAAGCGTCTTTGGAGACTTGTTGAGCATAGCCGCGTATTCTGCGACGGTGTGGACAGTTCTGAAGTTTTTCTCAACCAAAAAATTGTACTCCCGCACCAAATCCATCTGAAGCTTGTCTATTTTCCCAAAATCCTCCTGCTGCTTGTATATGCGGGTGCAAAGGATGATAAAGCGCTTCAGCATGGACTGGAGCATTTCCAGCTGGAGCTCGTCCTCAGATCGCATTTCCAGTTCAAACATCTTCCAGACGGTTTGGAACTTCTCCAATTCATCTGCTGGAATCACAAAAGAGGGTAATTGCGAGGCTCCAAAGAACAACACCCCCTTACAGCCCACCTCGCTGTCATGGTCGATAATGCAGTAAAAAGAGCGGTTGAAACGTATCATTCTGGCCTTACATACCCGGGTGACGTCGGCTTGATGAAACTCAGTCAGGCATACAATCTCATTGTTTTGAAAGCTGCGGTTCACCCCGTCTATTATTAGCTGATTGTCATCGCCTTCAAACCATAAAAAGGTGAGCGGGCTTTCCAACGCCTCGGTCTGAGTCAGACAGTCTTTACTATGGACCTGCTGCAGCTGCAAATATTCATTCAGTAGACCTCTGTAAATCATATCAACGTCAAAGTTACTCCTATTTTAACGGGATCTACTGAACGGATTACTGAGTTTCTCAACCCTTGTCGTTTGTCATTTTAATTGGATGTCAAAAAAACGAAAGCTTTTCTCCACATGCTCCCGCCAGTAGCTCCATTCATGCCCCCCTGCATATTCCTCGTATTCATGGGCTATACCCAAGTCGCACAACTGGCGGTGAAGCAGGCGGTTTCCGGCGACCAGTTCGTCGTCCACCCCGCAGTCAAAGCGTATAGGTGGCCATTGAACCTTTCTATCCTTTATCAGATCCACGACGTCATTGGACTGGCCTGATCGTCCGTAAGAATCCAGCCTTTCCTCCACAAAAAGAGACATTTCTTCAAAGCGGGTGATCGCACTGTGCACGGAAATCGCCGAGTAGGATTCCGGCTGCCCCAGTCCCAAGCGCAGGGCTCCATATCCACCCATAGATAGCCCACCCAAACAAATCTTCGAATTGGGACCCGCACAGGGGATGTACTGCCGGATCGCCTGGGGTACGTCCTGCGTAATCCATTTAGAGAAATCCCTACCATGATGGACCAGATACCCTGATCCATCTCCCCAAAGCCCGTCAGAGGGCATGGCTATAATGGCCGGCCGTATCTCGCCACTCTCCATCAGCCTTTTGGCAGTGGTATGGGCGCCGCCTTTCATTGCCCAAACCCAGGCGCTTCCATACACCCCATGCAGCAAAATGTAAATAGGCAAGCCGGTCAAGCCCTCAACTACTTGGGGAACAAAGAGACAGACATCTCCCCTGCCTTGCAGATTGGGGGATTTTAGGGTCAAAAAGCGAAGCCCATCCCGCTCGTAGGCAGTGTCGGAGATCTCGACAGATCTAAAGTCTTTCATACAACAACTAGGAAAAAACGATTACACCCTTTGCGTTGACTCCGGCAAGCATGTCGTCAAATGCCTCCTGCAGCTGGTCCAGGGCATATTCCTTGGTGACCATGTCATCGAGCTTGAGCGCCCCCTTGCCATAGAGATCTATGATCTTGGGAAAATCAATCTGGGGCTTGCACATGCCATAGAGGGGATTAATGTAGGTTTTGTCCCATTCAAAAAGGCGCATGTCAATGCTGATCTCTTCCTCTATTCCGCTCACCTGCACGGCGGTGCCCCCGTTTCGGACCATCGCCAGTGGTGCCGCTCCCAGTGCGGGAATGGCCGTACACTCAAAGGCATAGTCTGCCGCCCGCCCGCCGAGGAGCCGGGCTACTTGCGCCGCCGCCTCTTTGAGTCCCCTGTCATCTGGACGTGCCAAGACCAAATCGGTCGCGCCAAACTGCCGGGCAAACTCAAGCTTTCGGGGATTGACATCCACCGCGACAATACGTCCGGCTCCGGCAAGGGCGCAGGCATTGACTACATTCAAGCCTACCCCGCCACAGCCCAACACCACCGCTGAGCTCCCGACCTTAAGCTTCGCCGCGTTGACCACCGAGCCGTAGCCAGTCATGACCCCACAGCTGATGATGCTGGCGGCTGAGAAGCTGAGGTTGGGCAGCGAAAAACGTACGGCCGCCGACTCCCTTACCAGCGCAAGTTCCGCCAGAGTTCCCAAATTAAAAGACCGTTCGATGGCCTTTCCCCGCCATTGGGAACTCCCCAATCGGGCCTGTCCCGGGGTATGGCCGTTGCCTCCAGCCACCACGGGAGAGTTGTTTTCGCAGATATGCTGGTTTCCTTCTTGGCATTGGAAGCAGTGCATGCAGGGAGTCGCCCAGTTGAGGATCACTTGATCCCCGACGCGCAATCCTTGCACCTCGGGGCCCACTCGCTCCACGACTCCAGCCCCTTCATGGCCCATGATGATAGGTTTGCCCCAGGTTAGGGAGTCGTAGTCAGTGTGGCAAAGCCCAGCGGCTTTGATTCGGACCAGGATTTCGTCCCCTTGGGGCTCGGAGAGTTCCACCTCGCATAGGTCAAAAGTTCCGTCTCCGGTGGCCACCGCAGATTTTGCTAAAATACTCATGGTTCTATTTTGGGAGGTTTAAGTGGGGTGTTGGCGAAAATGCAAAGGAACTGTAGTCGATAGTGGGGTCTCCTACCTTTTCCGAATCTAAAGCAGTCCTTTCTTTCAGGTATTTGGTACCCCAAACATAAGCTTTGGGAACATTGACCGCATCTACGGCAAGCAGCCGCCCTTCCTTGAAATACCAGAGGGAAAAACTGTGCTCCCCTTCTCTCCGCAACACGGAGTGGTCGTAGCCTTGGGACAGTCCCACCATCTGCAGTTTGAGGTCGTATTGGTCAGACCAAAACCAGGGCAAGGCGTCGTACACCTCGGGTTTTCCCATCAGGGCAGCGGCAGCGGTTTTGGCTTGATCAACAGCATTCTGAACCGACTCCAGGCGCAAATGCCGCTCGTAGTATGGGTTATAGTGAAGCGTACAGTCTCCAATAGCGTAGATATGTTTGTCCGCTGTACGGCATTGTCCGTCCACGGCGATACCGCCAGTAGCATCCAACCCCGTCTGCTCCGCAAGCTCGGAGTTCACCCGGATCCCCACGCCAAACACCAATAGATCGGCTTCGATGCTTAAATTGTCCATAATGGAGACCTGCAATCCGTTTTTCGAAGGACGTATCGCTTTGACCTCCTGCCCCAACAAAACCTCGACACCCTGTGAGCGATGGAGCTTTTCAAAGTAACTGGAAAGTTCCGGCGCCGTGACGCGGGAAAGCACCCGTTCCTCCCTTTCCATGACTGCTACGGCCAAGCCCATCTTCCTGAACGAGGCCGCCAGCTCCAGCCCGATAAACCCGCCTCCCACGATCAGGGCTCGTTTGCTTGTGCTCTGCCCTACCCGCTGCTGAATGCGCCGCATGTCGCCGGCATTTCTCAGGGTAAACAGGGGCATGCCAGGCTCCATGCCATTTAACTGAGGCATCCATGCCCTTGCCCCGGTGGCAAAGACCAATTTGTCATAGCTCAGCACATTGCCATCGGAAAGGCGAAGGGCCTTGGATTCCCTGTCCAAGGTGGTGACTTTGATACCCAGCTTCAGCTGGATCTGTTCCTTTTCATAGCTTTCTTGAGCCTTCAGTAGGCTCAGGCCATTTCCTGGATTTGCCAGGTAGGATTTTGACAAAGGTGGCCGGTGATAAGGCAAGTCAGGGTCTTGGTCGATTAGGACGATCCCCCCTTGCCAGCCCTCTTTCCGAAGGGCAAAAGCAAAACTGACTCCGGCGTGGCTCGCACCGATCACCACACAGGTCTGATTGGGGCTGGATAAGCTTTTCATTTCGGGAGAGGTCATTTCGCCACACGGAGCTGGATACCGTCCAGCGCATCAGAAACCTGGATTTGGCAGCAAAGTCTGCTGAACTCATCCGCACCATCAGCCAGCTCAAGCATATCTTTCTCGATGTCAGAGGCAGGGCCTGTTTTCTCCATATCCCCAGGAGCCACATGAACGTGGCAGGTCGCACAGGAGCATACGCCCCCACAGTCCCCGTCTATTCCCTGAATGCCATGGGACACCGCCAGCTCCATAAGCGATCCACCAAATCCCTCTGCGATCTTGCTGCTTCCATTCGAAGCGATAAATGTAATTTTTGCCATATCCGTTTAGTTTTTTGGGTGTAGTCTGACTTGGAGCGAATGGAATCCGACTTTTCGGTGAAAGTCGCCCCAAACCTCGATGTTGTCCCGGGCCTCTACGAGCTCCACTTTTTCTATGTTTTGAATCATTTCTTTGAGCAAAATCCTCATCACCTGACGAGCATGTGTCGCCCCGAGGCAATTGTGATGGCTGAAGCCAAATCCCACGTGGGGATTTACCTTGCGGTCGATCTTGAGCCGATCCGGCTCCTCAAACACCGTCTCATCCCGATTGGCTGAGGCCCAGCAAAGCGACACCCTGCTGTCCGCCTTCACCGCATGCTCACACACCTGCGTATCTTGTGTGACTACTCTGCCCATGTGGGTAAGCGGAGAGAAATAGCGTATCATTTCCTCCACGGCCGTATTGACCAGCTCTGGCTCCCTTCGCAGTCGCTCCAGATCTTCGGGATAGCCGGCAAAGTGCGCCAAGCTATTGGTAACGGCATTGATCACCGTGTCCCTGCCTCCGGCAAAGGTGAGCACCATGACACCCTTGGCTTCCTCCCTGCTCAGCTTTCTCCCGTGCACTTCGCCATGCATCAGCAGGGAAAAAAGATCCTCTCCGCGATGCGACTCCGCCTCCTTCAGCTTGGCGTCTATGTAGTCGTACAGGACGTCAGCCTTTGAGCCATCCAAGGCTTCCCCTTCACTTCTAAACACATGCGTACCCCAAGAAATCCACCTTGCTGCCTCCTCCATGGGAGTATTGAGCAGCAGCGTCAAGGCACGGGACTGCAGCGGAAGCGCAAAGTCATGCACCACTTCGATTTTTTCTCCGCCAGCGACTTCGGTGAACAGGCCCGACACGATGGCGGCGAGCTGCTCCTGGTACTGCTCCTCCAAAGGACGCTTAAACCAAGGCTCCACCATCGCCCGGTAGGCACCGTGCATGGGCGGATCCACCTCAAAAGGGATCTGCCGTGTGTTTCGGATGCTGACCTCTGAGGGCACCACGATCCTTCCAGGCACTGTTTCGGAAGTAAAGGCCTGGTAATTGTGAGCGGTCTTTCGCACATCCTTCAGGCGAAGGAGCATGGTCACGGGATCACCCTGGTCATCGATTTCCGCGTACCCCTTGTCAGCACGGATCTGGGCAAAGGGATCGGGCAATTCACTTTCTTTCATGGCTGTAGGCTTTTTTTGGTCTTTCGATTATCGCTTTACAAAACTTGCAAATCGACCGCTACAGGGGATTGCCTATTTTCGCCAATACATACCTTATTTTGACGCTTAAGGAGGAAAATATCCCAAAAAGAGTCATAATACAAAACAATTGTTTAGCTTCATCCCCATGAAACCCGTCTTGGAGCCCATCCCTTTGGAAAAGAACCAGTCGATTTTGGCCTTTTGCTTCAACAAAAAAAATTTTGAAACCCCCTGGCACTTTCATCCCCAATTTGAGCTTACGTGGATTGCCTCAAGTACGGGAACAAAGTTTATCGGCGACTTCATCGGAAACTATGAACCCGGGGAGCTGGTTCTGCTGCACTCCAACCTACCCCACTACTGGAAAAACGGTCAGAACCAAGCTGACCCCGCAACATCCTATGTCATCCAGTGGAACGGGGATGCGATGCCGCACGCGCCTGAGATGGAAGCGATTCATGAACTGCTCCAAGCCTCCTCCCGGGGGATACTTTTTGACCAAGTCCAGGCGGCGGCTATTTTTCCCCTGATCCAAAAATCAGTGGATCTCAGTGGAGCGAGCCTTTACCTACAGCTCTTGACCATCCTATCGGCACTGACAGCATGCAGCTACAGCTTGCTTTCCGAATCGGGCTTTACCAAGGCCATTCCGCTGGAATACAGCTCACGGCTGGAAAAGGTTCACGAGTTTGTGGCCAATCAATACGGTCGAAAAATCTACCTCAAAGAGGTATCCGAGCTGGCAAACATGTCCGAGCAGGCCTTTTCGCGATTTTTCTCAAAGATGGCGGGGAGGCCCTTTTTTGTCTTTCTAAACGACTATCGAATCCATACAGCCGCCCGCATGCTGTTGGAAAAAGACGATCCGATCGCACAGATCGCTCAAGACTGCGGCTATGAGTCCCTGCCTTTTTTCCACAGGAAATTCAACGAAGCCTATGGTACAAGCCCTGCGCGCCACCGCAAAATACACCAGTCGAAACCCTAGCGAGCCTACTGGGCAAACCGATTAAAAAACTCGTCGGTATCCTTGATCTCCGAAAGGCCCAAAATGTAGCAAACCTCACTCAGGTCGGAGAAATCCAGGCCGTTTTCCGCAACAGCCTTGTTGTCGTATCGGCCATCGATGCCGTTGTATCGCAGGCCGACCGCTACGGCAAGCTGCCACACGGCCTTCAGCTTGGGATCGCTGAGCTGCGCTTCCCACTGACTGTAGCCGGGGGTTCTAAATCCGGGAGTGCCATTGCCCACCGCGTTGCCGTCGGGTATCTTGTGGTAGTCTATGGTTGACTTGACGAAAGCCAGGCTTTCCTTCGAGGTCACCTCCTCATTCCAGTTGCTATGCTGGACCACGTGAATACGTTCCGCAAGTGCCACTTCAGGCATACTCGACTGGATCTCTCGGATCAACAAAGCTGAAAAATCAGACTGTCCAGCCTCTGCAATCCATACCTCCCCACCGGATTTCAGGGTCTTTTTCACCCGTTTGTAAACCTGCGCCAAGGCTTTGGCCCGGTTAGCATCCGCATCGGCCCACTTTTTCCCAAAAGCCAAATCCAACACTTCACCAGGCGGAACATACAGTCCCTCCTGTACCCCATAGGTACCGGCCACAGGTAGATAGCTCAGGTTTTTGAACTCGGGATGGGACATCAGCATGTACAGCGCCGCGGCGGTGTGAATGTCGTCCACGTCCGTCTTGCAGTCCATCTGTACAAGCAACAGGTCGGTATCCCGGTCAAAAGCCGGCTTGGAAAGTGCTTGGGCTTCACTTGCTTGGGGCAACAGGCCTGAAAGCAACAAACCGAAAAAAACAGAAATTGAACACAGTTTCATAGGTAGATTGGGTTATGATGAGTTGAAAAGAATTACCCGCAGAATATTGGAAGGACCAAAATAGAAGTTTGGTTCGAAAAAATCCGCATCGTGCAAAGATTGGCTTCGCCAGGCATCAGCCCTCTCCGATCAATCGGATCTCTCCTACTTGGGTCTGCGTGATCCTGGTCTGCCAGACGTAGACTCTCCTCAGCTTCCCCAATTTGCCAAGCTCCTCCAGACAATGGTCAGTGACCTCGTTTCCATAGAGATTGAGAACCTGGAGGCCCGGAAACTTCCCAGAGAAAGACAAACCCCTATCCGTCAAGTGATTTCTTTCCAATCGGAGCTTGAGCAAGTTTGGCATTGCGGGCAGCCCTGCCAGATCTGTATCCCGCATTCCCAGACCGGAAAGATCCAGCCAAAGGACATTTTGCCGAATCGGCTCCAAGCTCAGCAGCAAGTCTTCCAGCCGCTCGACTCGTAGCGCCGCTGCCGGGATATGTACATCATAGCTATAGGAGCCATCCAATAGCTCCCGGATCAGGACACCTTTGCCTCTCAGCTCTTCCAAAACACCCGGGCGAACAGGTGCCAAAACAACTTTCAAATCTTCAGTTTCCCCGGAGGGGACTAAGCCCAAATAGCCTGTAGCCAAGCCGCTCACAGAGTCGGCATAAGCGGTCATCGGTTTGGAAAAATCCCCTCCAGAGCTGATCCATGCTTCCAAAAGTGCCATCTCTTCTTTGGTCAACTGCTTTTTCCCTTTGGGTGGCATCACCTCTTCGTCAGACTCTTTCAGGTGGATTCTTCGGATCAGTTCGTTTTCTTTTCCAGGTGAAGAAACTACCGGCCCACTCTCCCCTCCCCGGAGGATGCTTTCGGGGGATTCCAGAGACAAGCCCCCCTTGAGCTTACCCTGTCGGTGACAGGAAACGCATTTTTGCTCCAAGATCGGCCGGATCACATGCGGAAAAAGCTGCGTTTCCTGTATACTTTCAGGCGCTGGAGGCAGGCTTTCCTTCTTCCCAAAGGGGGCATAGGCGGTAAGGTAATCGCTGCCATGGGTCAGGTTTCCTCCCAAGTGTCCCGTCATCCCCAGCCCCAATATCATTGCACAAAGCATCCCTCCCGCTAAGCGGGAGTGCACGGCCATACGGTTTCTCATCGCAAAGGCCGCGTAGCCACATCCTGCCATCGTCGTGGTCAAAATCCCTGCCCACTGGTGCTGGGCTACCATCTCCGTATCGTATTCTCCCGAGCTGGCCAATAGAAATCCAGCCACACAAGCGGCAGTCGCACTCAGTGCCCCCAGCAGAAGCGCGAAGACTATGGCTTGGCGATAGTCTTGGTTTTTTGCCCATACCTGGTAAGCCCACATCAGAAAAGCCAGCATCAAAAAGCCGATGGGCAGATGTACCAACAAGGGATGAAACCTCCCGATAAACAAGTCCAGGTTTTCCATTTCAGATGCGTTCCAGTTTGACCGGGGCACTGCCGTGGGCATTCCACTGGCAGATGTATAGGTTTTTGTCGCCGTCCACGCATACATCATGGCCGTGAAGCAGAGGCTTGCTGGGCAGCTGATAGGAAGGCTGAAGTTTTCCATCCAGGTAGTCTGGTCTCGTCCCACCGGGATTGGACACTACCCTATCCCCCTCCAGCACTGTCACAAATCCGGTGTGTTCCAACCAATCGAAAGTCCCCTCACGAGGTGTTGACCAGCAGACTCCGGCATAGAGATTTGTATCGTCGATCACTGCCCGGCAAACGTAGAGATTGGGCAAGTGTATAGTCTTGACATAGCGTCCATCAAGCGTGAAGAACTTAAAGGCATTTTCGCTTCTTGAAGTACATATTAGAAGAGGATTTCCAACCACCCTAAAGTCGAGGGCGATGCCATGGGCATTGTGCAGATTGTAGTTGGGATCGGGGTTGTCATGGCCTCCCCATTTTCTGATAAAAACACCCTTGGAATCGTACTGCAGGATGTAGTCACTTCCGTAGCCGTCCGCCACATAAACATCTCCGTTTTGGGGATTGACAGCGACTTCGGTAGGTCGGAAGGGGGCTCCCGGCTCATAAGCTCCTTGGGTCTGGGGATGTCCTATGTCAAAAATCGTCCTGCCATCCAAAGTGCTTTTACTTACCCGCCCGCTTTGGGGCACCATCTTTCCTTCTTTTCCCATAAACCAACCCGAGTCAGCCAGATACAGAAAATCCTCCCCCCCTTCTGAAGCCAAGGCGATGCCATGACCTCCAGGATAGGCAGTTCCCCAGGCGTCCAGAAGCTTTCCAGAGCGGTCAAAGATCAGGACATTGTGATGGGGATGGTCACCGATCATGACCAAGCGGCCCCGGCTATCCATGACCATCTCGTGACAGTTGATCAAAGGGTAGCGTATGCGGTCCAGCACTGCCCAATCCCGCACCATGCGGTACCGGTACTCGCCGTGGCCGAGGATCTCCTCTTCATTTCGGCTTTTGCTGTGGATGGAAAAACTCTTGACCGGATCGACGGTAAGCAGTCCTGCTGCCAATCCGGACTTTTTGATAAAATCTCTTCTTGTAGTCATGTCGAGCGGCTTAGGCGATCAGGTCTTTCACGATATGGCCCTCTACATCGGTAAGGCGAAACCTTCGCCCCTGATGCTTGAATGTCAACTTCTCATGATCAACTCCCATCATGTATAGCAGGGTGGCATGGAAGTCATGAACAGAGACGGGGTTTTTGGTGATGTTGTAGCTAAAATCGTCCGTCTCTCCATAGGTGAAGCCCGGCTTTACGCCAGCTCCCGCCATCCACATCGTGAAGCATCGAGGATGATGGTCTCTGCCATAGTCATTGGGGGTAAGTTTTCCCTGGGAGTAAACGGTACGCCCAAATTCACCTCCCCAGATGACCAGCGTGTCCTCTAGCAAGCCCCGCTGCTTGAGATCCTTGATCAGGGCGGCGGTGGCTTGGTCGGTATTCTTGCATTGGGTGCGGATGGCGCCGGGCAAATAGGCGTGCTGGTCCCAGCCCCGGTGGTAGAGCTGGACAAACTTCACGTCCTTCTCCAGCAGCCTCCTTGCCATCAGACAGTTGGCTGCATAGGTACCCGAATCCCGACTATCCGAACCATACATATCAAAAATATAATCTGGCTCATTTGACATATCAGTCAATTCCGGCACCGAGCTTTGCATCCTGTACGCCATCTCATATTGTGCAATCCGGGCGTTTATTTCAGGATCTCCGAAAGCTTCATACTGTAAGGTATTCAGCTCCTTGAGATACTCCAGCATTTTGCCCCTGTCCGCGCCGTCGTAGTTTTCCGGATTGTTGAGGAAAAGCACCGGGTCTGTCCCCGACCTAAACTGTACCCCCTGATGCTCAGTTGGGAGAAAACCGTTGCCCCAGAGCCGGGCATAGAGAGGCTGACCACCGGCGTTTTTGGAGTTGAGTACGATGAAGGAAGGGAGGTTATTGTTGTCCGAGCCGAGCCCATAGCTCACCCATGACCCAATCGAGGGACGTCCGGGGAGCTGATGTCCCGTCTGGAAAAACGTGATCGCCGGGTCGTGGTTGATCTGCGGCGTATGCATGGACTTGACGAAACAAAGCTCGTCCACCACCTCTGCGGTGTAGGGCATGAGCTCGCTGACCCAGGCACGACTTTGG
Organism: Algoriphagus oliviformis; assembly: GCF_017254915.1. GTDB lineage: Bacteria > Bacteroidota > Bacteroidia > Cytophagales > Cyclobacteriaceae > Algoriphagus > Algoriphagus oliviformis. The sequence goes on from NZ_JAFKCT010000012.1 coordinate 40,582, forward strand.
CCATATTGCTGAAACTTAAAAATAGACGGGGCAATGGGCAAGGAAGACTGGTTGGCGCTCATACCGGTGAGCCGCTGACCTCCCCGCACCGATTCCGGCAGATCTTTGCCAAACATCTTGGCCAGTTCGGGTTTGTAGTCGAAAGTTTCGAACTGCGAGGGGCCGCCGCTTTGGAACAAATAGACTACCCGCTTGGCCTTGGGCACCAAGTGCGGCAGGCCCGGCAAGCCTGCGATCCCGCCCGAGGAGGTTTCTGCCAGCAGCTTGTCGGCTTTAAATAGGGAGCCCAATGCCAGGGCACCAATTCCCAGGGAGGTCTTGGTCAGGAAATCCCTGCGGCCTATTTTCTTTTGGATATGCTGAAAATCCGGATGCGTGTGGGTTGTTTTATCGTAGTGGCACATGGGTTTATCTTTTGGTGATGACTGCGTCTGAATTGAGAATAGCACTGGCAACCACTGCATTGGCTGCGACCAGCAGGGGATCTATCGAGGAATCGACTCGGTACTGGCCGCTCTCGAGCCAGCCCTTGGCTTTTTCCGGATGGGAGCGAAAGAGGACTAACTCTTCATGGTATAGGCGTGTGAGGACATCCAGCTCACCTGGTAAGGGAGAGCGTCCAGAAAGCCGGACAAAAGCTGCCGCAATGGCCCGCGTTGGAGTGATGGATCGGGCCATATCTTCGCCCAGCTTCCGGCAAGCCTCCACGTAGGTAGGGTCGTTGAGCAGCACCAAGGCCTGCAGCGGGGTATTGGTCTTTTGCCGACGGATAGTGCATTCGTTGCGTTCCGGCTGGTCAAAGGTCGCTTGGGTAGGATTGGGGATGGTTTTCTTCCAAAAAGTATACATGCTCCTTCGATAGAGCTTGTCGCCGGTATCAGGTACATACTCGGTGGAGTTCATTGACCAAAGCCCTGCCGGCTGGTAGGGTTTGACACTTGGCCCACCCACTTTACCTACCATCAGGCCACTCGCTGCCAGGGCATTGTCCCGGATCATCTCACTGCTCAGTCGGATTTTGGGACCACGGGCGAGGTAGATATTTTCCAGATCCTGCTCCACCTTGGCCGGAGCAGCCTGGGAACGCTGACGATAGGTTGCGGACAAGAGGATAAGCTTTTGCATCTTTTTCACATCCCATCCGCTGTTTATGAATTGCAGCGCGAGCCAATCCAGCAGCTCCGGGTGACTGGGCAGATCCCCTTGGTTGCCAAAATCCTCACTGGTTTTGACGATTCCCCTTCCAAAGTAGCTTTGCCAATAGCGGTTTACCGCTACCCGGGCCGTCAGCGGATGATCGGGATCAAACAACCAACGCGCAAAGCCCAGACGATTTCGGGGCAGGCTCCCGTCCATGGGAAGGATAGCTTTTGGGGTGTTGGGAAATACCTCCTCTCCGTAATTGTCATACAGCCCGCGGAGCAAAATATAGGTAGGCCTTGGCGTCTCCATGTCCTTCATCACCATCACCTCCTGCACGGACTCTATGCTGTCCACAAAGGCCCTCCGCGCCTGGGTCAGGCTTTGGACGGCCTGGGTGTATTCTTGGTTTTGGGAAACAAAGTAGCAGGCGAGCAGCTTTTTTTCCTCTGACGAAAGCCCCTTGGATGGCTTGCCCACAAGCTGCGAAAACCGGACAGGACTGGCCAAGGCCATCGCCTCAAGCCCGGTGAGTTCACGTCCATACACCCGCAATTCGTCCACCAGCCCCCCTTTCAGCCCAAATCCCCTCCACCTTCCGCCGAGACTTAGGCCGGGCTCTATAGGCTCCGGGTAGATGACGTCTTTGTAGTCGTTGAAAACGATGTCTTTGTAAAGGTTGTCATGCTTGACCTGCATCGCCAACTCTTTCCCGTTCAGGTAAAGCTTCACGCCAACTGCCCTGCTGGATCCGTCATAGGTCATCAGCAGATGGTTCCAAGTATCGGTGGGAAGTGCAGTCTCGCTCAGTTTTTCAATGGCATTTCCCGGCCAAGTGTGGGCCAGCATGACTTCGAGTTTTTTGTTGCGATAGTACAGATGATATCCCTTGAAGGCATGCAGCGCCGTGCCCATATTTTTGTGGAACACTACCCCCTCCTCTAGGGAATCGGGCACATGGAGCCATAGGGAGATACTGAAGGGCTCGTTCCGCTTGTAGATCCCCACGGGTTTCAGATCCAGCCAGGAATCCCCGTCAAACTCCAAGGCTCTGCCCTGCTTTCCTGCGGCAAACCTCGCAGGATCAGCCTTCGCATACATCAGATCCATCTTCCCCTCTTCGCCCGTGAGCCTGTTGTCCAGTGAACCTTCAAAGGAATAGTGCGCTTCCAGGCTCTTATCCAGGGACTTCATCCCAAGTGAACGATAGCCTTCCTCCTCGATCCAGCGCTTCGCTTTACCCTCTAGTGCTACAGTCAGATTTTCGGCCTTTTTTTCCGCTTCGCCCTGTGAGGCATCCAGGTAGTCCAGGATCTTTTTTTGGCGCTCGTCCGGGAGCAAAAGTGTAGGAACGGGAATATCCATCGGGTCGCGAGAGATCTGCCCGGACTCGTTGACTTGGTTGAAAAAGCTGTACATCTCGTAAAACTCCTGATGGGAGATCGGGTCATACTTGTGGTCGTGACAACGGGCGCAGCCTGTGGTCAGCGCCATGAGCCCCTGCCCCACTACAGCCGTCCGGTCTATGACGCCTTCGACCCGATACTCTTCGGCGACAATGCCATCCTCGGAGTTCTGCGAGTTGAGCCGGCTGAAGCCCGTGGCGAGGATCTGGTCGCGGCTGGGGTTGGGCATCAGATCCCCTGCCAGCTGCCATGTCACGAACTGGTCGTAGGGCATGTTGTCATTGTAGGACCGGATCACCCAATCCCGCCAGGGGCTCATGTCCCTGTAGTCATCCACCTGATAGCCATGGGTATCGGCAAATCTGGCCAAGTCCATCCAGGCCGTGGCCATCTTTTCACCGTAGTGCGGCGAAGCCAGCAGCTTGTCCACCTGCTTTTCATAGGCATTGGGGGAGCTGTCTTTTACAAAAGCCCCAACCTCCTCGGGACTGGGAGGCAGACCGGTGACATCCAAGTACAGCCTCCGCAGCAGCGTCTCGGCATCCGCCTCCTGCTCCGGTGCCAAGCCCTGCTTCTCCATCGCACTAAGGGTAAAAAAGTCCAGCTCATTCCGGGGCCAAGAGCTATCCTTGACCTTGGGAACCTTTTGAGGCTTGGGCTTCACGAAGGCCCAATGGGGTTTGTATTCCGCTCCTTCTTCTATCCAGCGGATCAGAATAGCTTTCTCGCGATCACTCAGCACTAGGTTAGACTCGGGAGGAGGCATGACCTCCGCTTCATTTTGGGATAGAATACGGTGAAAGACTTGGGAATTTTTCAGGCTCTTGGGCGTGATGGCATAGTGCCCTGGAAACTCCGGCAGCTCCTGATAGGCAGCTTCGGCGCTGTGGAGCTGTAGGCCTGCCTCTATTTTCCCCTCGTCGGGACCATGGCAGGCAAAGCACTTGTCGGAGAGAATGGGCTTCACGTGGATGTTGAAGTCCAAGACCTCTGGCAACTCCTGATAGGCGGTCTCGATCGGCTCCGGCAAGCTTGGTTTGCAGGAAGCCATCGCAACGCATGCGAGGGCCAGTGCAGCAGTTATTTCGGCAAATCTTTTCATAGGCTTTCTTTGCGGGAAATGGTCAGACACTTCCTCGGAAACAGATGCCCAAGATTTCCTTCCCAAGCCCCAAAACATAATTTCAGGTATAGACTTGATATAGACTGGGCAAAAAAAACGGGCTTGTCGTGCCTCAAAAAATTCTGTCTGCTGGCTTAAAATGGCATATTTGGGTAAACCCAAATGTGCCTCCATGCAAAAACTCCATAGACTGGGCCTCGTGCTCTCCCTGTTTTTGATCCTCGCGGAAAGCCATGCACGGCAGGACTTGCTCAAACTACATGATATCGATCCGGAGGCCAGCTACTTTGAAGACTCGCTTTTGGCACGGCAATCGGATCGGGAACTCCAGCCGCTCAGAGAAAGCCTCCGGCAGAAAATGGCAAAGGGCGATACTCTGGGAGCCATCCGCGACCTCAACAGCCTCTCCAGTATATATACCAATCGCGTAGACTATGCCAAATCCTATGATGGATATTGGCAGGCGCTGCTCTTGGCAGACCGAATCGGGGATGATCGAGCCAAAGCCCTTAGCTACAATGGCCTGGCGATCCTTTACAGCCTGTTTGACAGACGGGAGGAGGCCCTGCAGCACTATCAGCTGTCCCTGTCTATCAACAAAGCCTTGGTCGAATCGGGACAATTGGACAGCATCGCGCTGCGGGAAAGCTACTTTCCCCTCGCGGTCCACTTCAAATATGAAGGGGATTTTGAGCGGGCCAATGCTTATTTGGATAGCTGCGAAAATATTCGCTCTCCCCAGAACAACTCCTTGTTTACCCAATCAGAGCGCAGCCATGTCTTAGGCCTAGCAGGCCGGCCGGAAGATGGGAAGAAGGCCTTGTCCAAGCTGGAAAGAAGCATTTCTGAGGCCCATCCGGAATATTTGCCCGTGTACTTCAACTACTTGGGAGACATGTACTTTTTGAACCAAGAGTGGAACGAAAGCGAGGCGAGCTACCTCAAGGCGGCCAAGGCGGCTTTCACCCATCAAAGGCACCTCAACTATGTACCGGACATCTATGAAAAACTTGCCTGGGTACTGGAGCAAAACGGGAAGCCTGCCCAAGCCAACGACTATCTGAAGCTGGCCAATGACATCAACCGTTTCCTCTATAGTAGCCGAAGTCCCAAAAACCGCCAATTGTTGGAAATCAAGGACGAGTTCCGACTGGAGCAGCAAAAAGCCCGGGAACTAGCCCGGGAACAGGAGTTGCAAAACCTCCAGCAACGGGAAGAAATAACCCGACTGCAAAATTCCATGCTCCTCGGGGGTGTCATCTTTTTGATTTCCCTCGGATTTTTCCTGTTCAAATACTGGAAAGCCAAACACCTCGCGGAGCGGTCACGGCTGGAGCATCAGCGCAAACTCGAAAATGAAAAAGCTCAAGAGATTGTCCAGATCAAAAACCAGGAGCTCACGGGCACTACCCTAAAGATGGTCGCCAAGGATGAGCTGATAGACCAGATCAAGGGGCAGCTCAAGTCCATGCAGGCGGAGCCTCATGGCAAAGAACTGGTTAAGCTGATCAAGACCATTGACATCAACAAAGACCAGAGCTGGCTGGATTTCGAAAACAGGTTTCTTGCCCTCAATGAGGGTTTCTACGAACGCATCCAGCAGCTTCATCCTGAGCTGAAACCCTATGACCTCAAGGTATGTGCACTGATCAAGCTGGATTTTTCCGGGAAAGAAATGGCCAGGCTACTGGGAATATCTCCCGAGAGTGCCAACACTTCTCGATATCGTCTTCGCAAGAAACTGGGACTGAAGAAAGAGGATAATCTTGGAGAGTATATAGTGAAAATAACCAGCTCTTAGATGCCAGGGCGCCGGGATTTCAATCAATCATCCCAGTGCTTTTCGATTATCTTTTGGATCTCGGGGTAGCTTTTATCCGTCTCGTTCAATTCCTCTCTTTGTGCAGCCAATTGCTTTTTCAGCCCAGCTATAATCTCCTGATAGGCAGGATCCTCATATCGATTGTGCAACTCAAACGGATCATTCTTCAAATCATACAGTTCCCAGGCTACCGGGGTACTATATCCCAAACTACGGAGCTGATCATTCCAGTAGAAATTTTTCCATTCCGACTCAGGAAGGTGGTGTTTGGCATAGTAAAAAATAAGCTTGTACCGGTCAGTCCGAATGCCAAAGTGAGCTGGCACCCAGTGGTGTACCATGTGCATCCAATACCTGTAATAGGTCGCTTCCCTCCATTCAGACTCAGGTTGGCCTTTTAGTGTGTTGGTAAATGATTTGCCTTGCATGTAAGACGGCACTTGACCACCAGCCAGATTGATAAGAGTGGGCGCAAAATCGCTGTTGTTGATCAGCAGTTTACTCTCTGAATTTGGTTTGATCACTCCCGGATAGTGCACAATAAAAGGCATACGCATGGACTCTTCTAACATCCAACGCTTGTCTATTAAGTCATGCTCACCCAGCATCATTCCCTGATCTCCGGTGTAGACAATCACCGTATTTTCCCATAGGCCCTCCGCTTTCAGAAAATCAAACAAACGGCCGAGGTTATCATCCACTCCTTTGACACAGCGCAGGTATCTTTTCAGGTATTCCTGGTAGGCCAGGTGCGTTGCCTCATCACCTTGGACACTGTCTTCAATGAAAGTCTCTACATAGTTTCTGGCGATATGCCGACTGGAGACGGAGGTTCCAATCACAGGCTTGAGCTTATCCAACGGGCCCACCGTCGCCGCCGAGCCAAAATTGGGTTGACTGTACAAACTAGCAGGCTCTGGAATCTCCACGTCCTTCAAATATTCCTCATATCGGGGCGCATATTCAAACATATCATGGGGTGCCTTGTAGTGATGCATCAAGAAAAACGGCTTGGACTTATCCCTCTTCTTCAAGTATTCGATTGTCCTGTCAGTGATAACGTCAGAAGAATGGCCTGGATAGTTGATCTTGTTGTCAGGCCATTTTCCCGCGGTTTTGGTCTTTAGATCCGGATTGAAATATTCTCCCTGTACGTGTAATACTTCATAGTAATCAAAGGCAGCCGGTTCCTGCTTGAGATGCCATTTTCCAATGATAGCAGTCGTATAGCCAAGTTTGCTAAGTTCCATCGGTAAGTATTGTTTTTCGGGAGGCAGCTCCCCATCCAAATCCAGCACGCCGTTGGTCTGCGGGTACTGCCCCGTCATGATAGTCGCTCTACTGGGAGTACAGATCGAATTGGTAGAGAACACCTGGTCAAACCGCATCCCCTCCGAAGCGAGATAATCCAGATTTGGGGTGGGGTTCAAAGCAGCCAACCGTCCGCCATATGCACCTACCGCCTGGGTCGTATGATCATCAGACATAATAAAAATGATATTGGGCTGCTTGGACGTTTGGGCAAAATTGTCAGGCCCAAAAAAAATCAGCACAAAGAACAAACAGGAGGCGAGCTTTAACATATTCATTTTAGTTGGTGTTTATTAAAAAACAGTTTAAAAGATTGGGTATTATCTCCCTTTCAATGTGGGGAATTTCACTTCCAATGCCTCTTATCCGAGGCTTGATATCATACTTAAAATTATCTGCATACACGGAATTCTGCCAGTAAGCATTATTTCTAGTTTCAGATAGGCTACTGGCCAAATAGCATATATCCAAATAAAATTATCCAAGAAGATTTACTGATTTGGACTGCTCTGTCACTTATCCATGCATTTTTACCTCGGTCCGTCGTCGGGATTCAAAGTACGAGTCTTCAAAAACCAGTTTACCCGACGGGCAATTAATACATTCTGATGGCCAAGCAGGGGAATCAGTCTATGGATTATCAGGGAACTTGCGGCATTTTTTCTTTCCAAGACGTCCAAAAAAGCATCGATTTCTACGTACTCCATCGAGGAGAAAGGCAGGACTAAATCGTCCAACGTCCCTTCAGGCAGATATCGCTCCGATCTTGCGATATACCTCCATAGGTCAATCCTTGATAAAGGCGGCAGGTTTTCGAGCAAAAAAATACCAGTCTGCCAATATCCATCATCCGGCATCCCCTCCCAATAGGCGTAGTAATCCACCAGCAAACCAGGCTGTTGCACGACAGCTTTCGACACCGCATCTAAAGTCTCGGAGGCATAGTCGCGACGTGCCGTCACCTGCTCTAGGGCAAATTCGCGGATTCGAATCTCTGGAGAAAACAGGAGCCCGCTTAGGGTCGCCCCGTCCATGGATTTTGCAGTGATCTGCCTAATGCTATCCCGGGCGGCTCCATATACCCAGTGCCAGAGGCTATAGCAGGTCCAAACAGCACCCGAGACATAAGCGCTCTTTTCCAAAAGGATCGTCGCGCCGCTGAGTGCATCTACCCCCTCACTTCCCAGCGTCCCGACCAGTTCATACTTGGAAAGGGTGCGGAGCGGGGAGTATGGATCTTGCAGTAACTGCTCAAGCCTCTGATAGTCTTCGGGGGCAAAAGGAATCCCTTCCGCCTTTTCCAGGTAAGTTCCAACGGGAAGGGACAGGTTTTCAAAAGAGCCGAACTTGTCCCAAATTATCCCTATCCGATCCACCCGGCATTGCTCGTCCCCACAAACAACCGACTCCACTTCCATGGAGTACCGCAAGGGCTTGCCCGCCTTGTCCCGCATCTCCACCAGCTCATAGTCCAGGGGAAACCGCGACTCGATGCCAGGATGAACGACCCGAATGAGGTGCTTTATGCGCTGGGGGCTATCCTGCAAAAGCAATAGCCATAGCCATAAAAGAACACCGCCAAGAATACGCATAGAAGATCAGGCTTTAGGCATAACAGCGAATCTCAAATAACTTCACTTGGGGCTTCCCGTAGGTCTCCAAAAGTGCCACGCGGATGGCAGTCACTTTTGCGGTAGGGAAAGAGAGGCGCAGCCGCCTCACCTTGTTGTCTTGGATCTCGGCGACTTTGACCCAGCTTCCATTGATCCTCCCCTCCAAATGACAGGATTTAAGCATTTCCTTGGGCACCTGCGTAGTATAGATCTTGTCCTCCAGGGAATCCCTCCTCAGCATGATGTTCTTCTTGACGTTGGTATCGCACTTGATTTCCACCGTGGAGAGCGCCACTTCTTCCACCCATTCAACTTGGATGTGGGCCGGTAGCGTCTCGGATTGCCAATGGTGTGCTTTGCCGGCATAGTCGCGGGAAATGCCGTCTGTGAGCGATTCGGCACTGCCAGAGCTGGTACTCGAGGCAAATATCACTGCGGCATCCTTTGCTAAGTCCCCGGGCCGGGAGGCAACCCGGTAAGGAATAAAGGCATCATCGCGAAGCAACTGCTCCTGAAGCTCATGCATATACTTTGCTCCCAACTCCCGCGGCATCACACCAAACTTAGAGCACAGCGCCGCAGCTGTCCCCACCGCCTGACCTTCGAGGGCACAGGTAGCCATGATTCGGGAAGAAGAAAGTGCTATATGGGTCTGGCTGATATTCCGACCGGCAAAAAGAAGATTCGGTACGTTTGCCGAATACAGGGATCGAAAGGGGATCTGATAGGGTTCCTCAAAATCCTCATGAAAGTAGCTCGGAGGCTCCTCCAGATTCAACATGCCACCGGGATTGTGCTCATCCAGCGACCAACCGCCAAAGGCAACCGCGTCGTCAAAATGCCTATAGCCCAACATGTCAGGTTCGGAAAGGATGTAATCCCCGATGAATCTCCTGGATTCCCTTTTTCCAGGCAGCGAAGACACCCAGTCCAAGGCGTAATTTTCGGTTTCAGGAAATTTTCCGGAGTTCTTCAAATAATCCCACACCCCATAGGCATAGCCCAAAAGTTTGTGTTTGCTGTCTTCGTATTCCCCCACGATGTCGTCCTCGCTTCCCAGCTCCACCCACCAAAAACCGAGTTCAAATGGTGTGAGGGCCCGCTCCCTGTGCGCTTTATGGGCCTCGTAGGGGATCGTAAAGAGGGGAGGTACAAAGGGCATTGGCTTCCCCATATCCTTTGAGCCCAGCAACACAGTAGAACCCATTTGCCAGCCGTCGGCCTCCTTGGGCGCGTATTTTTCCCCAAACTCCGCGGAAGCTTCCCTGCCCGTCCTATACTTGGCCCCTGCGGTAGCAGCTAGCAAGCCGTCACCTGAGCAATCAATGAAAATCTGGGCATTGAAGGTGTATTCGGTCTCCGTGGTCAACTGCCAGCAATGGGCTGCAGCTATCCTGCCGCCCTTCATGATCGCCCTCAAGGCGGAGGTGTTGAGCTTGATATCGATGTTGGGCTCCCTTGACACGAAATCATAGAGCACGTGGTCCCACACCGGATAGGAATCCTGGGGATTGTAAAAGCGGTTATGCAGCAAGATCTCTTCGATAATCCCCGTTTCCCGCTCTGGAAGACCGTTTTTGAGTTGATTGACCCCGTTGAGGTGAACGCGGATTTCGCTGGAAGAATTTCCCCCAAACACAGGACGGTCTTGGACGATCACCACTTTGGCTCCGTTTCGGGCCGCAGCTACGGCGGCACAGATACCGGCGGCTCCACCGCCTATCACGACCACATCGTAGGCTTTTTCGACCTTTCGGTCTGGGCGTGCCCTTTTCCCAGTCCCCAACTGATACCACTGTTCGGGATCGGATGACTGACCTCGATGGCTTCCAGAGTTGACGTCCACGTCGCACTCCACGTCCATTGAAAAGGCCGTGAGTGGAAGCAGCCCCGCGCCCAACGTGCCCAAGGCAGACTTTTCAAAAAACTTTCTTCTTTTCATCCGATCCGATTATTGATGCTATCCATAAACTCCCAAGATCAATTGCCGACCGGCTTGTACACTCGAATCCACTCTACCTTGAAGGTGTGGTCCTCCTTCTTGGCGAGCTCGCTGTCAGTAGGCGTATAGCGGTCCGACTGCTTGCCGGAGGCAGGGCTTGATCTCCAAGTCTGATCTTCCACGTTGATGATGATGTCCATTTCCTTGCTGAGGCCGGTTCGGGTGTCTTTGGCCGTATTTCCCGGCTGCTCAGCATTGGTAAAAAACTTGGGGTCTATCATGTCCTTGCCCGACACCGTCCTGACCAACTTCCCGTCGATGTAGTACTCCAGGTGCCAGGGATCTCTCCAGTACACCCCAAAGCGGTGAAACTCTTTGTTCCAAGTCGTCCCATCCCTGTACCAAGAGCCGGCATCTGTAGGCTGATAGTCCTGAAAAGGGCTGCGGATAAATACGTGGTGGCTGAGATGGATGCGTTCGGCATACCAAGTATGCCCTTGCTGGGCACTTTCCGAATACGTGGCTCCATAGGCTTCGAGTATGTCTATCTCCTGCGTGTCGTCGGGACTAAGCAGCCAGACATCGGAGGCTAGGGTGGAGTTCATCACTTTGGCCTTGGCTTCGATATACACCGGATAGATGATGCGCTTTTTGGAGGTGATACAGCCTAGGTAGATCTTGTCGGAGTCGGGTTTACGGTCAGCAAAAAGCTGAAGCTGTCCGTCCTTCACCCGGGAGTGGTCTCTTCTCCACTCGGTCAGGCCCGGACCAGTCCAAGCATTGTGGTAAAAGTCCTCCCACTTTGCAGAAAAGGATTCCCCTTTGCTCTCCGCAGCGGCTTGGTACTCAAAGTCGTCGGACAGGCCCTGAAACTCCCACTTCTTGTTCTCTCCCGGATTTGCAGGGACGGGAAGGTCCTTCCAGTTTTTCTCCTGGTCACTGGTGGCAGGAGGATCTTGAGGTACTTCTGCCACGTCATCATCGTCCGTATCGATGGTAGGGGTCTCGGTGCAGGCTGCAGCCGAAAGCATAACAGCCAATATGCAGGCCAGGTAATTCATCCAGTTGATTTTCATAAGTTTTGGTCTAATTGGTCTTGGGTTTTCGATAGCGGTCCATGCGCTGCATGGCATCGCCCTCGTATTTGCGTTGCAGCTGCCAGGCAGGCCTTTCGAGGGTTAATTCCCACTCAAACAGCTTCTTGTAGAGCTGTCTCACCAGGTCGGGATAGCCGCTGGCAAGGTCGTTTTGCTCGCCCTCATCCGTGCTCAGGTCATAGAGCTCGGCGGGGCGATCCGGGAATCTCAGCAGTTTCCAGTCTCCTTCCCTGACAGCTCCACGGTTTTCCTTTTTCCAAAAAAGAGTCTGATGGGGACGTCCCTCCTCGTTCCCAACCAGGAAGGGCCAGAGATCCACCCCATCGACTTCCGGCAAATCCGTGAACTGGCCACCGGCAAGTCGGTAGAATGTGGGAAGCAGGTCTAGGGTACTGACTGGGTGGGGATATAAGCCTGGCGAAATATGTCCCGGCATGCTCATCAGAAAAGGAACACGAATCCCGCCTTCCAGGTGATTGGCTTTGGTACCCGACAGCGGGGAATTGTCCGAGTAATTGGCATCGCTGGGTCCGCCGTTGTCATTGGTAAATACGATCAGAGTACTTTCCAGCAATCCCTCCCGCTCCAGCTTGTCCAGCAACAGACCACAGGCCCTGTCCATGGCGAGGGTCATTGCGGCCAGCTGCCGCCGACCTTCAGGCAGGGATTCAAACTCTGCTATATCCTCAGGCAACGCATCCATAGGAGCGTGGACCGCCGTGAAGGAAAGAAACAGAAAGAAGGGGCTGGACTGGTGTCTGTCTATGAAATCCACCGCCCGCTCAGCCAGGTAGTCCGTGAGGTACCCTGGGGCTTCACGATACCGGCCAAATCCCTCCTCCAAGCGGTCTTCTGGTCGATTGTTGGGATTGCCTTCTCCAAATGGGAAATAGCTTCTCGCCCCACCGCGAAACCCAACAAATTCATCGAAGCCTCTGCGAAGCGGATGAAAACGGTCTGCGTTCCCTTGATGCCACTTTCCAAAGAGCGCCGTGGTATATCCCAAGCCACGCAAGTGATCGGCCATCGTCCTCTCCGTCAGGGGCAGCCCCATCTCGTCATCGGGGAGGCTGGAAGGTGCCATGTAGCCGGGCACGTTGTTTTCCTCAAAACCAAAGCGCTGCTGGTACTTGCCCGTCAACAGGCCGGCACGCGAGGGGCCACAGACAGCCGCAGACACATAGGCCTGCGTAAACCTCAGACCTTGCTCCGACAGCCTGTCCAGATTAGGTGTCAAGAATTCACTGCTTCCCTGAAAGCCAAAATCCGCATAACCCGCGTCGTCGGCGAGAATTAGGATGATATTGGGTCGCCTTTGCTGCGCAAAGACAGTCTGGTACAAAGCCAGGAGAAACAAAACAAGAAAAACCAGGATATGCCGCATGGTGTCTCTGTAGCTTTTCAATTTCCGGCGGCGATTACGAGTATCCCGAGCACCATGCAAGCCACTCCTGCGTAGAGCAAGCGCTTGGCCTTGGGTGAAGCGGAGATCCACTCCTTGGTGATAATCCCGCTGACGATGGCCGTGACTACGCAGGCGGTGTTGTAGATCGCATAGCCCACGGTATTGCCCGAGTCGCCAAGCTTAAAGGCGGCAAATGCAAACAAGGCCGATGCGGCATAGTGAAACACCGCCATGAGCAGGATCCACAGGAAGTTGCTGGCAAAAGCCGAAGTTTTAAAACCCTCCCAGGCCTTTTTTTGGGTAAGTTGGTAAGCGAAATACGCGGTCATCACCACACCTCCACTGATGAAGATGGGAAACATGACCGCGACAGCCGTCACCCAATCGGCGTTGCCCTGGGCCTGGCTGGCCTCATGCAGGTAGGGCCTGCCCACGGCATTGGCGTAGCTGAAGCCTGTAGCCAAAAGCCCGCCCACCACAGCGATCAGGATGCCCGTGGACATGTTTGCCTTGCCTTTTTGGGACTGATCCGCCTTGCTGGATCGTTCGTCTTTTTCGCGGAGCAAACCCGCTCTTCCTTTCAGGATTATCCCCAGCAACACTACCAGAATCCCGCTCACGATCAATACCAGCGAGTCGGTATCCGGAAGACCATCCACCAAAAACGGCAGCAGCGACCCGATGAGGATGACCGTGCCGATAAAAATGGAAAAGCCCAGCGACAGACCTATGTAGTTGATCGCGCGGCTCCACATCATCACGCCTATCCCCCAGAGGAAGCTGGCCAGGCCCATTTTGATCCAAAGCTCTGCGGGCATCGTGCCGAAGATCTCTCCAAAACCTTGTATCAAAAGCATGGAAGCGACGATGGGAACCACAAACATGGTCAAGAGAAAGAACACACTCCAGGTATTTTCGTACCGGAAGCCTTTGGTGAATTTTTCGGGCAGCGCATAGAGTCCGAGCATGATGCCGGCCGCGACTGCCAATAGTACTCCTTCGGTCATTTTGGTTGTGTTTTGGGTGGAAGGAAAGGATTTCTATCGGGTAAAAGAGAAGGTCGTCGCGCTGCGAAAGACGTGCCCGGGCTTCAAGATCGTCCCGGGTGAGTTGGGCAGGTTGGGACCATTGGGAAAGCGGTGGGTCTCACAGCAAAAACCCCTGAATTTCCCATACTGGAGTCCATTTTCACGCATGAGCGAGTCACTGGTGTACTTGCCGGTGTAAAAGAGCATGCCCAGTTCATCGGTTGCTACCTTGAGGCCGATCCCGGTCTCCGCGCAGCCAAACTCCGCCACTTCGGCCATTTGGAAAGCTGGCTTATCAAAGACATAGTAGTGCTCAAAGCCATCGCCTATGGCCTGCTGCGCCTCTCCGATCACCTTGCAATCCCACAGGTTGTCGGGCTGGCATTCCAGGTCGATCACCGCCCCAGTCACCGCTCCGGTCTTGTCCATCACCAGCCTGCGGCTCGCTGCTATCCTGGCACTGTGTCCAAGGATATTGGAGGAAAACCCGGAAAGATTGAAGTAGGTATGGTTAGTCAGTGCCAAAGGGGTCTCGGCATCGCTCTTCGCCTCATAGCGGATGGATAGCGTATTGTCAACACTCAGCGAAAAAGTGACGTTAACGGAGACGTTTCCGGGAAACCCCTCTTCCATGTCTCTACTTTCCAGAGTCATCAGCACCTCAGCAGCTTCTGGATTTGGGATGCTGCCTATCCAGACTCTCTTGTCAAATCCTACCTCTCCGCCGTGCAGATTGTTACCCCCGGCATTTTTTGCCAAGTCGTACCGCCGACCGTTGAGGGTAAAGTGCCCATCCTTGATGTGGGAGCAATATCTTCCCACCGTACAGCCAAAATAGGGGGCATTGGCTCGGTAGTTTTTGGAGAAATATCCCTCCAAAGAATCGAAGCCACAGGCTACCTCCAGAAGCCGACCGCTCCGGTCGGGCACCTGTATGGATGTGATGGTGGCTCCATAGTCCATCACCTTCACCTCCATGCCGTTGGAATTGCAGAGCGTAAAGAGTCCTATCGGGCTCCCCTCCACCTGGCCAAAGTCGGATCTTGTCGTCTTCATGGCTCAGGAGCGGGTTTGGTAGGGAGCGAGTTTTTCCCAGTTGAACTCGACACCGATCCCAGGACTGTCCGGCGCTACCGCCCGGTGTTTTTCGACCACCAGAGGACGCATCGTGTATTCATCGATGGGAAAACTGTGCACCTCCAGCCAGCCGGCATTGGGCTGTGCAGCTACCAGGCTCACGTGGAGCTCTTGCATGCCGTGCGAACAGGCGGGCAGGCCGTACTTAGCGGCCAGCCTTGCAGCCCGCAGCCAGCCGGTCACCCCTCCGCAATTGGAAGCGTCGGGTTGGACAAAGGAAAGCTTGGCCTGATCCATCGCATACTCAAATTCATGGATGGTATGGAGGTTTTCGCCCATCGCCAGCGGAAAGCCAGTCCTGTCCACGATCTCCCCGTAACCCTTGTAGTCATCCGGAATGATCGGTTCCTCAAACCAGGTGATGTCATATTCCCTAAACCCTTCAATGGCACGTATGGCCTTTTCGACGGTCATGGAGTAGTTGGCATCCACCATGAAGGTCACATCCGGCCCGATAAATTTTCTAACTGCGCCGATACGGTCCAGATCTTCCTGGAGCTTGGGCCTTCCGATTTTGATCTTCACGGCATTGTATCCCCTGGCCAAATAGCTCTCCATGCTGTGGAGCAGCTTTTCCAAAGGAAACTGTAGGTCAATCCCCCCACAATAGGCTTTGCAGGTGTGATCCACTCCTCCGGCCATCCTCCAAAGGGGCATTCCGGCCCTTTTGCATTTGATGTCCCAGAGCGCGATATCTATCGTGGATATTGCAAAGGAAGCAATCCCTCCCCGGCCCACGTAGTGGATGTGCCATTCCATAAAATCGTAGATCCCGTCTATATCGCTTGCATCTTTGCCCACCAGCACTCCGGCAAAGTCACGGGCGACCATGGCCTGTATGGCAAACCCACCTTTTCCACCCGTATAAGTATAGCCGGTGCCACTGGTACCATCCTGCAGGGTAATGGTCGTCGTGACCAGTTCGAAATGGGTGTGGTCTCCGTGCTTAGCATCGTTGAGCACTTCAGGCAGTGGCACCTGGAAGAGTTGGCAGCGGACGTCTTTGATCAATGTGCTCATGCCCCCTGGTATTTGACGTAAAAGGTTTTTTTCTCCAAGTACTGCTCAAAGCCGTACTTTCCATCCTCTCCTCCACTTCCGGATAGCTTGTAGCCGTTGTGAAAGCCTTGATGCTGCTCCCCATGGCCGCGGTTGACGTAGATTTCCCCGTATTCGAGTTCCTCGTTGCAGCGCATGATCAGGTTCATGTCGTTGGTAAAGACCATCGCGGCCAGACCGTACTCGCTGTCATTGGCATAAGTGATCACTTCCTCAAAAGTCCTGAACTTCATCACCGGCAAGATCGGTCCGAAAGACTCCTCGTGCATGATGGTCATAGTTTGGGTAACATCGGTCAGCACGGTCGGCTCAAACCAAAACCCTTTTTCAAAAGCTGCACCAGCGAGGCGTTTGCCTCCCGTAGCCACCGTAGCGCCTTCGGCGATGCTGGTTTCCACGAGTTTCTCCATGTGCTCCAGTTCAGCCCTGTTGACCTTTGGCCCCATATCGGTGTCGTCCAGCATGGGATCGCCGACCTTGAGTGCCCGGGTCTTGGCGAGAAATTTTTCCATAAAGACCTCGTAAACCTCCTCCTGCACATACATGCGTTCGTTGCAGGTACATACCTGGCCACAGTTGTCAAAGCGGGAATGAAGGGCCGCGTCTACTGCGGCTTCAAGATCTGCGTCGGCAAAGACGATAAAAGGCGCCTTGCCTCCGAGCTCCAACTGCACATGGGTGAGGTTTTTGGAGGCATTTCTGGCGATGTCCTGACCCACCGGCGTCGAGCCTGTCATGGTGACCATTTTGGTGATGGGATTCTCCACCAGGGCAGTACCCATGGCCCTGCCGGGCCCAGTCAGGATGTTGATCACACCCTTGGGAATTCCGACCTTGTTGGCCAGATTTCCCAGCTCTAGGGTAGCCAAAGGCGTCTCGGAGGTAGGCTTGAGCACGAGCGTGTTACCGGCGACCAGTGCCGGCCCGAGCTTCCTCCCTGCCAAAGCAAGGGGGAAATTCCAGGCCGTGATGGCCACCACCACTCCCCGGGGGATTTTTTGGATCCAGATCTGCTCGCCGGGATTGTCGGAAGGGATAATATCCCCTTCTATCCTTCGCGCTCCCTCACAGGCATACTCGATGAATGAGGCGGTGACGGCGACTTCCATTTTGGCCACCTTCAGGAGCTTGCCTTGCTCCTTTACCAGGAGCTCTGCCAAGTAATCCGCATTAGCCTTGATCTCTGCGGCTAGGCGATACAGCAAGTCAGCACGTTTTCTCGGGGGCATTTTTGCCCAAGCTTTTTGGGCCGCTTGGGCTGCCTCCAGCGCCAGGATTGCCTCTGCGACGGTGCCGTTTTGCACCTGTGCGACGAGCTCCTCCGTAGCGGGGTTGATGACGTCTATGGTTTCCCCGGACTGGGAAGTCACCCATTCCCCGTTGATGAATAATCGGTATTGCTTTGTTTCAGACATGGTTTTGGTTTTATGGTGGAATGATCAGCGGCCCATCCAGCCCCCATCTACCAGCATGATGCTGCCATGCATGTAGGAGGCTGCATCCGAGCAGAGAAAGACCGTAGGCCCGGCAAAGTCCGTCGGCTTTCCCCATCGCCCGGCGGGTATTCTCGCCAGAATGGAAGCAGCCCGGACTGGGTCGCTACGTAGTGCTTCGGTATTGTCCGTGTCGATATAGCCGGGTGCGATGGCGTTGACATTGACTCCTTTGCCGGCCCATTCATTGGCAAAAGCCATGGTCAGCTGTCCTATCGCGCCCTTGGAGGCTGCATAGCCTGGCACGGTGATGCCACCCTGAAAAGTCAGCAGGGAAGCTGTAAAGACAATCTTGCCATAACCTCGGCTGACCATCTCCTTACCGATCTCCCGGGTGAGGATGAACTGGGCGTTTTGGTTGACCTCGATGACTTTATCCCACATTTCGTCGGGATGCTCGGCCGCCGGAGTCCTGAGGATGGTTCCGGCATTGTTGACTAGGATGTCGATCTGGGAAAAGTCCGATTTTACCCTATTGATGAATCCATAAAGTGACTTCCTATCGGAAAAATCGCAGGCATACCCCATGAAAGATCGGCCTAGGGCCCTTATCTCTTTTTCGACGGCGCTGCCATCCTCTTCCAGCGTGGCACTCACGCCGATGATATCCGCCCCTGCCTCAGCCAGGCCGATAGCCATGGCCTTTCCAATGCCCCGCTTGCAGCCTGTGACCAAGGCTGTTTTCCCTTTCAAACTAAATCTATCTAGCACTCCCATTTTATCTATCAGTTTATTGGTTAAAGTTGGCAGTCCATCAGTACCTTGAGGCCTTCTGGATTTTTGTCTATGGATTCAAACACTTCTTGGATTTTGCTCAAGGGCTGCACGTCTGTGATCATTTTCCCAAAGGGAAGTTCATTGGCCGTGACCAGTGTGATGGCTTTCTCATAGTCTTCCTTTTCGTAGACCCGGGCGCCGATCAGCTTCAGTTCTTTCCAGAAAAACTTGAATAGATCCACGGGCTTCTTCTGCCCATGAATGGCCACCATGACGATACGTCCACGAATCCCGGCCACTTCGGTCATCACATCCAAGGCAGGCTGTACTCCTGCGACTTCAAACACCACGTCGGCCAGCCTTCCCTCCGTCTCTTCCCGGACATACTGTACCAGGTCGGTCTTGGTGGGGTTGACGGCCTGCAGCCCAAAGTCCGCCGCCATTTTGATCCGGGTCTCGTTCACTTCGGAGATGATGACCTTTGCCCCGGCTTCTTTGGCGACCATTGCCACCAAAAGACCGATCGGCCCACCGCCTAACACGACCGCTGTTTCTCCGGCCTCCAAGCCGGACATCCTTACATCGTGAACCGCCACAGAAAGGGGCTCGATCAGTGCCGCAAGCTTCAGGTCAGTCTCAGGCTTGAGTTTGTGAAGGACAAAAGCCGGGATGTTCCAGTACTGCTGCATGGATCCAGGGCTGTCGATCCCGATGAATTTCAATTTTTCGCAGATGTGGTTAAATCCCTTGTCGGAAGGCTGGACGAGGCGATCATCCAGCGGACGCACGACTACTTTGTCCCCTACTTGGAAACCTTCGACTTCTTCACCCATCGCATCGATGACACCGGACATCTCGTGTCCGATAGTCTGCGGGATGCTGACCCGCTTGTCCATCATCCCGTGATAGATATGTACATCGGTACCGCAGATGCCAGAATAGGCTACTTTGATGCGGACTTCGCCTTTTTTTGGCATGTCGATTTCCTTCTCAATCACAGCGAAGGATTGATTGCCAGTGTAAACTGTTGCTTTCAAAATGTATGTTGGTTATTGGTTAGCTTATTCTCCCTTGCCCTTGTGTGTGGTGATGCGCTTTGAGCTAAAGCGCATGATACACTGATAGTCGTAGCTTTTGTAGATATGGGAAAGGCCCCATCTAAGGATTTCGGTTGGTTCCTTCTCGGTGTCGGCGGTACGGTTGAGCCCAATCGCGTGTGGAGCACCTTTGATAGAGGCCATGATCTCGAAGTTGACCCCGTCTGGAGCCCATTGGATGGTGTTTTTTTCCGGCCCATCGGTTGTGATGAGCGAGGCTATTCCTCCATTGTAGGGCCACACGCAGATTTCGTGGCCGCTGTTGCTGATGGGGTTGTAGGGCGACTTTATGTAAGGCCCTTCTGGCTTGTCGGCGATGGCCACTCCATGGCGAATCTGCCTACCCCCAAAAGTGATTTCCTCACCCATTTGTTCTCCTTTATAGTAGAGGTAAAATTTCCCCTCGTAAGGAACAATGCAGGGGTCGTGTACCTTATGGCTATCAAAATCACCCTTTTTTTCCACGGCAAATCGATCTTGCTTTTCTCCTTTCCAAACGCCATTGTCAGCAGGGCTCAAAATAGGCTCGGCGCTTTTGGTCCACGGGCCGTCCGGGGAGTCTGCCCAGGCCAAGCCGATTTGGTTTTTTACCCGCACGGTATAAGGTGACTTGACCGTCTGGTATACCAGGTAGTACTTGTCCCCATGCTTCATGATCTCTGTGGTGAATACCGAGCGGTCGTCGTAGGCTCCCGGCTCGCCGCGTCCCACTGCCATGCCCTCTTCCTTCCAAGTCCAACCGTCTTCTGAAGTAGCATACCAGATATCGCTTCGATCCCAGGGGAAGACCTTGTCTTTTTCCACATCCCCAGCAAAACCGTCGGTTGCACCAAGGCTTTTGCTATACCAGACATAGTACTTGCCGTTTTCGAAGATCATGGCACTTGGATCGCGACGCACCACGCCTTCCTCGTAGGCCAAGTCACCCTGGAGTGGCTGAAGCTCGGAAAACTCGATAAACCACTCATTGCCGATGTTGGGCCAATTCAGCGCACGCTTGGAAGCAGCGCTGAGGTGATCCGCATGGGTGATTCCCAGCTTGTCCATCTGTGCGGGGGTAACCTCGATGTCGGATTCTTCCGACGTCGATGGATTTGATGAAGGCGATGCGCAGGAAAAGAGTAGCGCCCCGCCCGCCAATAGAGACATTAAAGAGTTGTTGTTCATTTATCCGTTGATTTTGGGTTTCGCTTGTTAAAGGCGACCAAAGAGCTTTGTCTTCTTGTAGACAAATGCCCTGGCCGACTCAAACAAATATGGACTTTGGAATGCTGAAGGCCCGAAAACCAGACTAGACAAAAACTGAACAAGGGCAAAAAAGAAACTGAATGAAAAAAAATAATCCTAGACAGTGAATAAATTTAACCCAAGTAAAAATTGCCGCAACGAAGCCACAGAAGATTTTGCTTATTGTAGGCACAAAGCCCAAAAACAACCAATTCTAAGACAAATGTCCCTGTTTCCTTTTGATAAACTGAATATCTCCCGCTTCCCGAGCAACGCCTTATTATATGCTACACTTTTGGGCTTGATTCTACTGATCCAAGGAACGGTCTCGACAGCCCAAACCACAGCCCAACCGGACAACTATACAAACCCAGTTGTCAACCTTCAAAAAAACGAAGCGAAATACAGTAATCCGGATAGTTCGATCCTTCATCTGAAAACTACGATCGAGCAGTTGCGTGAGCAGAAGGACACGGTCAACCTGATCAAGTCCCTCAATGAGCTATCGAGTATCTACGCACATCTACTGGACTATGGAAACTCCTACGACGGATACTGGGAGGCGCTGCTGCTGGCAGACCAAATCAACCACGACTTTCTCAAGGCCAAAATCTACCAAGAGCTGGGTTGGCTGTACAGCTTCTACCACCGGGACGAGGAGGCCTTGAAGTATTTTAACCTCGCACTCTCCATCAACAAAGAGCTTTATCGTCAAAACACGGGCTACGGAGCCTACGTCATCAGTGATTTTTTTGCATTGATCAATTTCTATCGGGTAAACGGCGACTATGCCAACGCAGCCGTATACCTGGACAGCTGCTACCAGCTACAGAAGGAAATGGGATCCAGCTCGATGAGCTACATCCTGGCCGAGGATGGCTATTTGGACGGCATGAACGGCGACTATCCCGAGGCCATGGCAAAACTGGCCGGATCGATGGACTTTTTTAAAAAAAACGACCGCTCCTATTTGATCGTAATCCATACCCTGATCGGGGACATCCTTAGGAAAAAAGGTGACCTCCGCCAGAGCGCCGAACACTACAACCAAGCCCTCCACTATTCGGAGACTTTCCAAAGCCACTCCAATCACAAGCTGATGGCCCATGAAGCACTGGCCTCCATTTATTCCCTCACCAGGCAGTTTGACAGCGCATACCTGCATTCCCGGGAAGTCAACCGGATCAACGCGGAAATCTTTGGCCCAAACAGCAAAAACAACAAACACCTTTTTCGAATCAATGACCAATACCGACTGCAAAAGGAAAAAGAGAAGGAGCTGATCAAAGAGCAACACATTGCCAACCTAGAGCATGAGGAACGGATGAACACAATGCAGCTTTGGCTTTTGGCCGTCGTGTTGCTCTCCCTGTTCGTCTATGGCCTGCTCCTGGTCAAAAACATCCGCCGAAAACACCAGCTGGAAAAAAAGGCCCTCGCCGAAAAACGTGCCTTGGAGCTCCAAAAGACCAACGAAATCCTAGAGCTGAAAAACAAGGAGCTGACGACCACGGCACTGCAGATTATCGAAAAGGACGAGTTTATCGAAAAGCTCAGAAATAACCTTTCCGACGACAAAGGCCTGGTGGATGTGAACAGCCTGAAGAAAATGATCAAATCAGTACAGGGCACACCTGGAAGCAATTGGAAGGAATTTGAGGCCCGCTTCACTGCGATCAACGAGAGTTTCTATGAAAACCTACAAAAAGGCTTTCCTGAACTCACCCAAGCCGACCTGAAAATTTGCGCTCTGGTCAAGCTGAACTTCAGTAGCAAGGAGATGGCCTCCCTGCTGGGCATCTCCATCGAGAGCGTCCATACTTCGAGATACCGCCTGCGCAAAAAATTCAACATAGACAGAAACGAAAATCTGGTCGAGTTCATCGCCGGGTTTTCATAAAGACAACCCGATCCATCCAGGTGCGCCTAGCTAGCTAGCCAATTAAAAACGCAAAAATTTCTAGACATCCACCGGCTCCAGCGGTGGATGTTTTTTTGTGAGCCATACGGGCAGCTTTTCGAGGCGGCATACAGACATTAAAAAATGGACATCGAGAGTCATATTGCGATAAAAGCCTTCGCAATCGATTTTTTTAGCGGCTTTGTCCAGTTTTAATCGAGTTGTAAAAATCAGAGGTATGGTTTCGGAATTCTACATTGACCGAGGTTTTGTGGACAAAGACTGCGGCAGGGACTGCCAAAAACCCTTTGTTCACCAGATCAAAAAATTAACCTAAACTCAAAATACCATATGAAACAACAACTCTACCAATGGAGGAAAAACCTCCCGTTGACCCTCATCTGGCTGTGCCTTTGGGCTTCTCTGGCCTCAGCCCAGCAGCAGGTACGAGGCAAGATCACGGATGATCTCGGAGAGGCGCTTCCTGGAGCCTCGATCATCATCAAGGGCACTACCCAAGGCACCATCTCCGACATAGATGGAATATTTACTCTTAACACCAAAGAGGGAGACGTCCTCGTATTCACCTTTATCGGCTTCAACTCGGAAGAGCGGACGGTAGGCACTTCTGCTGAAATAAACGTCCAGTTGAGTCCCGACACCAAGAACCTGGATGAAGTAGTCGTGGTAGGCTACGGCACCCAGTCAAAAAAAGAGATCACAGGCGCCGTAGCGCAGGTCAAGGCCGAAACGATCTCCAAATCTCCTGTCTCGGACGTAGGCGAAGCCATCCAAGGCCAAGTGGCCGGAGTCGATGTACAGGCAGCCAGTGGTCGGCCGGGGCAGCCCGCCAACATCCAAA
The DNA here is from genome assembly GCF_017254915.1 of Algoriphagus oliviformis. GTDB lineage: Bacteria > Bacteroidota > Bacteroidia > Cytophagales > Cyclobacteriaceae > Algoriphagus > Algoriphagus oliviformis. The sequence goes on from NZ_JAFKCT010000012.1 coordinate 63,961, forward strand.
TCCGCGGTGTGGGATCCCTCATGGGCGCGCTGGAGCCGCTATACGTAGTGGATGGAGTCCCCTACCAAAGCAATCCCAACATCTCCCCGGATCAGATAGAATCCATGGACATCCTCAAGGACGGAGCCGCCGCCTCAGTCTACGGCACACGAGCCTCCAATGGCGTCATCCTAATCACCACCAAGCGGGGTAAAAAAGGCAACATCCTCGTCGATCTGAATGCCTACGCCGGGGTACAAAACATCACCTCCGGCACTCCACTGATGAATGCACAGCAACAGATGTATGCCGAAGAGGTCAAGCTGCAGGCGCTGGGACGCGACCCGTTGATCTTCTTCTTTAATCCCGACGCCCTGGATTATGATTCGGACTTCGTAGGCGATGTGCAAAACAACAACGCGCTCATCCAAAACTACGGGTTGGGGATTTCCGGTGGTACGGAGCACCTCTTGGTCAACTTCAACACCAACTACTTCAACCAGGACGGTGTACTGATCAACTCCGGCTTTGACAGACTGAGCAACCGCCTGACGGCACAGTTTAACAGAGGCAAATTCAAAGCTTTCGCGAGCATTGGCTATACGGAAGAAAAGCGAACCCAGGAACCCTGGTCGCTCTACGAATACTCCATCGCCCAGAGGCCTTGGCTTGCCCCGCTAAACTCCCTGCAGTCCGTCGGCGAAAACAACGTGCAGATTCCCGTCGACAACGCCATCCTCTACAGCTACCTATCCCGGGAGCTCGAAAACGTGGATGAGCGCAAAACAAACGCCAGCAACATCGCCATGAACCTCGAATACGAGCTGATCGACGGACTGAGCTTCAAGATCAACCTGGGCAGCAATTCTTGGAATTACCGAAGGGTATTTTTCAGGCCCCAATACCTGGTCACTAACAGAGACGGCTCCTACAACCCCACCGCGTCCCGCGAAGATGCCCTGCTCAATGAAGACTACACCTTCACCCAAAGAAACACCATCGAAAATATCCTGGCCTACGACCGGGAGTTTGGAAAACACAAAATCAATGTGACCGGTGTGGCATCTTGGGAAAAATACACCTCCAAGCAGATAGGAACAGGGATCATCGGCCTACTGAGCAACGATACGCCCGTACTCGGAGCGGGCCAGCAGGCCACCAAGCCGACCAGTTTCGACTACGTCAATACCCTCAGCGGCCTTATGGGCCGGGTGCAGTACAACTATGACGAGCGCTACCTGATCTCCGGTAGCTACAGAAGGGACGGCTCATCCAACTTTGGCCAGAGCAACGTCTATGGAGACTTTTTTGGCGTGTCTGCCGGCTGGAACATCTCCGAAGAAGGGTTTTTCCAAAACGGAAACGCCGACTTCATCGACAACCTCAAAGTGAGGGGAAGCTATGCTCAGGTAGGGAACCAAAGTATCCCACCCTACACCTATGCCAGTCAGATTGAGAGCGGGGTCAACTACCTCTTTGGACCAGACGAAGACCTATACAACGGGGCTATCCAGCGACGCTACTCCAATCCAAACGTAAAATGGGAGTCCAGCATCTCCTCCAACATCGGCTTGGACCTGGCAATGTTTTCCAACAGGCTGAACTTCACCATGGACCTGTACCACAACGAAAAACAGGACATGCTTTTGCCACGAGCCACTCCTCCCTCCGGCGGAGCCTACCACCCTGGAGCGGTGGGCACTTATAGCCCCATCATCGTCAACGCTGGTAACATGACCAACCGCGGAATCGAGCTTTCGCTCTCCTACCGAACCGAATACGCCTCTGGTTTCAAGTGGAACCTGGCCTCTACCTTTACCAAAAACCAAAACGAAATCACCGACTTGGAAGGGATAGAGCGGGGATACGGCAACGGCCAACCTTCCTCCTCTCTGGGCCCCAATGTGGACTACACCACTTTCTTTGCTGTAGGCTATGAGGCAGGGGCATTTTTCCTCGTGCAGCACCAGGGCGTCATCAAGACCCAAGAGCAACTGGCGGAGTACAAGAAAATAATGCCCAGTGCCCAGATCGGCGACATGATGTATAAGGACCAGCTGACTGAAGACACCGACGGCGATGGAGTACCTGATGCAGGGAATGGACGAATAGACGAGAATGACCGGGTGTATTCCGGCTCTGGCCAAGCCAAATTCAACATCGGGCTAAGCGGGAATTTTGAATACAAGGGGTTTGACCTGTATGTTCAAAACTATTTTTCCTATGGCGCCAAACTCTACAACGGATCGCGCTACTACGCCTACACCCAAGGTAGACACCTAGACCAATACTACATGTGGACACCCCAAAATGCGGACTCGGACATCCCGACTGACCGGGGCGATGGCTATCACAACAACGTACGCGCTAGATCCGACTTTTTCCTGGAAGACGGTTCCTACTTCCGCATCCGAAACATCACCCTGGGCTATACCATCCCAGTGACGGCGACCAACAAGATCGGCGTGAACAAGGCGAGGATCTATGGCACCGCCATGAACCCCTTCACTTTCACCCAATACACCGGATATGATCCTGAAGTTGGCGGAAACGGCATCAGTACCAGAGGCGTGGACCAGGGCAATTACCCGGTCACCCGCCGGTTCATCTTCGGAATCCAGGTCCAATTCTAAACCCAAAACTGCAATGACAATGACACTCAAAACATACAAACGCTCGGCGCTCTGCATGGCCCTATGCTCCAGCCTCCTCGTTGGCTGCGGCACGGACTTCCTGTACGAGACCAACCCCAACGCCATAACCACGGATACGTTCTGGGAAAACTCCTCCCAATTCCAAAGCGGACTTGCGACCGTGTACGGCGCCCTACAATTCCAGTCGATCAGCGGGGAAGGGCTGGTGAATGAAATGATCCTGGGAGACATAGGCGGAACAGAGTCATGGTATCGCCCTACGACCTACCGCAATCTCACCTACAACGATGCCAGCGACCAGGTTACCAACAAGTGGAATGAACTCTATATCGGCATCTTCCGCGCCAACCAAGTCATCAATCAGCTCGCCGATGCGGATGACAATCTATTTGGGCTAGGCGAAAAGCAAAGTATTGAAGCCCAGGCTAGGTTTCTGCGGGCGTTCTTCTATTTCCAGCTGGCCACGACCTACGGCCAGGCGGTAATCCGTACGGCGGTCCCCGTGACAGACGAGGACTTCAACAAAGCCCCCAGCAGCAAGGAGGAGATCTTTGAAAACGTGGTTCTTCCGGATTTGGAGTTTGCCAGAAACCACCTTCCAAAAACCTGGGACACCAAAAACCTCGGTCGCGCCACTTGGGGAGCAGCCACCGCCCTTTACGGCAAAACCCTGCTTTTTCAAGAAAAATGGACAGAAGCTGCAAATGCGCTCAAGAGCGTGATCGACTCCAAAGTGTATGCACTCACGCCCAAAATCAGGGACAACTTTTCGGAGGAAAACGAATTCAACGAGGAGTCCATCTTTGAAGTGGCCTACAATTCCGAAATCAACCCGGGTGCAAACGGCTCTGTGGTAGACGATGATCCCAATAGAACCGGGGCAGAAGCAACCAATATCGCCACAGCACTGGGTCAGTTGAACTTCGGTGCCTACAATACCCTCCTGCCCAGCTACTATCTCCATGAGCTGTATGTGAACGATGTGGTGGATCCCAAAAACCCCATCAACAAGGGAAATAGCCAGTCGGTACGGATGTCTGCATCCATTGTCCCGAAAAACGGCGAGGGACTCTACTACCTCCTTCCTATCGGCGCTCGTGCGGGCTGGGCTTTTGGTCAAAGCGCTTACATCAAAAAGTTTACAAACTGGTACCACCTCCCCAATGAAGACGGGAACTCCCGCTCCGGGATTAATTTTCGCCACATCAGGCTCGCAGACGTGTACCTCATGTATGCGGAAGCGCTGCTCAACGCAGGCGGCTCGGTAGATGAAGCGATTTTCTACATCGACGAAATCAGAACCCGGGCAGGCGTCATCACGCTCCAGCAATACCTAGCCGATAACAACAACACCTTTCCACAGCTGCACATCAGCAAACAAGTCCACGGGGTGCAACCGATGGTGGCCCCTAGCGCCCAAAGCGTCATGACCCATATCCGACGGGTAGAGCGTCCGCTAGAGCTGGCCTTCGAAGGGCATCGATGGAAAGACCTCGTCCGTTGGGGTATTGTGCAGGAAGTATTCTCCGAGCTCAGACAGGACGAAATCTGGAGAGAAGCGCACAAAAACGAGATTTTCGATCAAGCGCCCATCTACATCGTCGAACGCATCCGACCGGACTTTCTCCTCTCCTCGGCCAACTACAATCCAGCCGCACACAACTACTTTCCTGTTCCCGCCCAAGAGCTACAGACTAACAACTCGATTGGCAAATAATCCCGAAACCAATGAAAAAACATATCAATACTATTTTGGCGATGGCTGCGATGCTTCTTTCGCAGTCCTGTGAAGATCCCTACGAGGGGATCAACCTAAGTGAGCCCAGCCACCAGGTGATCGTCACCTCGGAGATGGACTTTGACAACACCGTGCAGGTGGACGGCAGCCTCACTTTTGGGGACATATCCGCAGGCGTAGTCTCCAGGGTTTGGACATTTCCCGAGGGCGTGGTAGATATCGAAGGGTCAGATAATGACCTCACCTCCACGGAAGCAAATGTAAAGACCATCTTCAAGGCGGTAGGAACCCACGAGGTAAAGCTGCACCAAGTATTCAAGGATGATGCCTTCGTGGGTTTGGAGCAGCGCGGCAAAGAACTAGACACTACCCTGGTGATCCGGGTACTCAGCGAGATCGGCCTGACAGTCTCCGCCAACGTACTCAATGCTGATGGCACACTCGGGAAAGCGCTCTCCACACAAGCTGGCGCCCTAAATGAAGTCATGGCCGGCAGCTGGGTGAGGTACACCGTGCAGGCAGAGGGCGAGCCCTCTGTCTATCATTGGAACCTGGAGGGAGGTGATCCGGCCTTTTCTTCGGAGGTGGTCGAAACCCTCGACGTGCGTTACAAAAAAGTGGGTGAGTTTGATTTTGGCCTGATCGCTTCCCGGCCTAGGCCCCAGGGTGAATTTGTGCTTGAGACCACAGATTTCCTGAAAATCGTGCCATCCACAGAGCCGGTGACCTTGGACGGAGCCCAAGAGCGAAGCGGAGGCATAGCGCTTAACTTCAGCCGGGAAATGAACGGCACGACTCTAGACCCAGCCGACTTCTCCGTAAGTATCACCAATAAAGGCAATTCCATCCCGGTCTCTGTGGCATCGGCGACACTGGATCCCAACGAAAGAAACTTTGTAGTCCTCTCACTCGAAAATCAGACCATCTTCAACGATGACAAGGTAACCGTCTCCTACACTCCCGGAGAATTGGCTACGGCAGACGGGGTGCTCGCGTCGGCATTCTCTGACATCCCAGTGGTCTTCTTAGGCGAAAACATACTGAAGAAAACAGCCTTTGACTACAGCTTCGAAAGCTCCTCCAGCACCAACTGGCCTTACCAATGGTGGGGAGCTCCTTGGGACAAATACAAGTTTAGCATCAGCAATGCCCAGTCGAAAGACGGGAAAAAGAGCGGCTACGTGGTGATGGAACCCGCCGGAGGTATGATTATCGGCCATACGGACAACTCCAATACACCGATCACCTTCCCCGCCGAAAAGGGAAAAACCTATGAAATCGGCGTCTGGGTGTACATGGAGGACCTCGGCAACAATGACCCCGCCGCCAACCCTCCCGACCTGAGATTCTATTGGGCCCCAAATACAAACTGGGGAGTGGGCCCCAACCCGGCCTTCACTGCTGATTTTGAAATTGGAAAATGGGTCTATAGCTCCATGCTGGTGGAATTTGCAGCCAGCGGAAACTACAGCCTCAACATTCGCGGGCAAAACCAGGGCAACAATCAAACGCTCAAATTCTATATGGACAACATCTCAGTATCTGAGGCCAAGCTAAGAAAATAATAGGCAGATAGGGTTTACTTGCACATAGGTAGCTGGCGAAGTTCCGTCAGCTGCCTTTGTCTTTTTTGATCAGATTCAGCACTATCATTCTCAATACCCTTCTTCGAATTCAATAGTATCTATCGACTCCGACTAGTGCTGTACGGAAAACCCGTTCCTCCAGTCTTGCAGCCTAGGAAATCATGAACATTTACACCCTGATCTTTCGGTCAAAAAAAGCTGGCCTCAAAGTGCCGGCTAACAGCTAAGCAATAACTTCAATTAACACCAAGCTCTAGCCTCCGTAACTTTTAGCAATTCCGAATTTGCCTTCTCACATTTAAAAAAAACACCAATGCTCTATTCCACTAAACTTGTCCAAATAGCAAAAAATGGGCTATTGACTGACATCTCTAATGGTCGTGGGAATTCTGTTTAAATTCTAGTTCGCTTCAAGTGGAGAGATAATGCAGCAGAAAAAAAGAGGTCCAAAAGAAGGACAAATTTGAGTAATTTGGAGCGAATTGGAATCGATTTAAATCGGCGCTAATTCACAACCTGTATCAGAAATCCTATAAAACACAAAAAGCCGATCATTTCTGACCGGCTTCGTAGTAGCGGGAACAGCGCTATAAACTTCAATTGATTTTCAGTGACTTATAAGAAAAGGGGGACAAAAAGGGGGACAGGTTCATTTTGCTTTTACTTTTTTAAATTTATTTGAATTGAATCAATTCGAACCTTTCAAAACATGCATCTAAACGTCGTATAGGCACTTTTTAAGTTTATGTTTTTTGAATGATCTTTTTTCTTTTTGATGTGAAATCAGAAAACGAACCTATTTTAGCTAGGGCCAAAACTAGAAAATGAACCTTTGAATTTCCTGCAAATTTGAAGGTATTTGAGTTGTCTCAGTATTTAAATAATTCGAATGGTTTAGAGTCTCATCTCAGCCTCGTACAATTCGTACGGTACGAGGTGTACGAGGTGTACGAATTTAGGATTTTTGAGTACCTACCTGATAATAGCCATTCCCCCATAAGCGAGGACAGGAGTTGAGCAGATCTTGTTGAGAAATGAACTGATTTATGGGGAGGAAAGTGGCCTTCCACCAAGACAATGGCAGAAACCCTAGAGAACGGCAAAGGACAGGCTATTGACACGTGCTTATCGAGTGGCTCTGGTAAACCATCAAATACTAGATATACCGACGAAAGTACCCTATCGTGCCGCTCGAAAGCACACCATTAATACCGGCGCAAAGGTCACCAAATACATGGACTACCACAACCATCGAAGAAGGCTCTCCAACTTGGACCACGGCATCCCGGTGAAAGTCAATTTCTCGGTCGAACAGGTGGCATGAAAGCGAGTTTCGTGCATACTTGGTCGCAAACCATTCCTTTCCTGAAGATTGGAGGTATGCTCTCATAGCCAGAAGCTTGTGCAATGCTAAACTCTGATATAGGGCGGCGGGGGAAGAACTCGACTTCCAGCCCAACCGCTTGTTGGACAAAAATCTAGTCCTCGGACTGTCAGAGGGAGGTTAAATTATAAAGGGAGAAAACATTCTGGTGACAGACTGAATCGGTATAGGCAAAAGGTACCTTGCCTGCGCCTTGGGAAATCAGGCCTGCAGCAAAGGAAAAAAATTTCTTTACACAAAGACCACCCTATTGCACACCCAGCCCAAATTTGCAAAAATGGACGGCTCGGTAATCAAGGAGATGATCAAGCTCAAAAAAACAGGAAGTGTTCGCCCTTATTGACTTCGGCATCCAGCCACTGCACATCCAAAGCAGAATGGCGTTAATGGAAAGCATAAAAGATCGTCACGGCAAAAAATCAACGATCATCACCTCGCAGCTTCCAGTCCAGGCTTTGTATGAAGTGAAAGGTGACCAAAACTTAGCCAATGTGAGATGGGCCGGGTTGTTCATGACGCTCATCAGGTAGAATTACAGAAGTTATCCCTGAGAAAAAAGAAAAATAATCAACCCAGCACTTAATTTAGTGAACCTGAGTATCCGCTTTTCCACCCTAAAATTCCAATCAATTCGAGGGGGAAAATTCTCAGGATTCTATTCCTAATTCAAGCGCTCTACATAAAATTCCCCTTCCGTGATTGTCACCATATCCTTTTTGACAATATCATAAACCTTACCCCCAAAAGTACCCCTGGCATATTCTCCAGTGAGTTCCGAGATGATGACTACTGGCGCTTCTTTTTCCACATCCGAAACGTAGTTTTTTTGATGTCCCTCTGTGTAATAACCTATTGTTGCACCCTTCAGTCCAAAACCCGTTTCTTCAAATGGCTCCAAAAAATCATATCGCTTGGTGGTTATTGGGTCTGAATCCTTAATAAAAATGGTGAATCCACCTCTGCTCCCGTTTGCTACTTCATCGAGTTCACCTCCTACTATAGATGCCTGATGAACGCCTGCCATGATTCTTACCATAGAAAATTGCAGCAAATCAGGATCATTGAACTTTATTAGTTCCCCGTCCACTTGTGCCTGGATGTAATAAGGATAGTCTTCACTGGAATCAATTTCCTCGCCCAAGGCTTCCAGTTCATATTCTTGGTTTTTACTTTTTGTCGAAGTGGAGCAACCGAACATGGTTAATGCAATGAATCCTAGTAGGATTCGGAATATTAGTGTCTTTTTCATTGTAGGGTTTGATTTTAGGACTTAGAAAAACTTACCGATCCAGCGAAACTGACTAGGATCCTCTAGGTTTCGGATCGTGATTTTAGAAGGAAAAGAGGCTCTAATTTTCGGATCAGTTTCGTAAACCTCCTCGATGTCGTATTGCACCCAGTTGAAGCCAGGCTCCAAATTCAACTTAAATTGATAATTAACCGCTATCTCCTCTCCCTCGTATGGCATCGTGGTGGTCAATGGAAAATCCAAGGAGACAGGCTGCTCAAGGAAAATAATATTGAGGTAGGAACCTTTCACAGCATTGTTGTAGCCGGAATCTTCCATCCAGTTTTTCAGCTCTTCGCTTGTCACAGGAAAAATCGTTCCTGCCCATCGGTTTCTACTTGCCATCAGGGCGATATAGGGATTTTTAAGAGCCATGATATCAGCGACCAAACCAAAATCATCTCTGGAAAACGGCCCGTCAAAGGCCTGATTCAAATCCCCGAAAAAGACCGCCATGTCATTGACATCCATTGCTTCGGGCAAATCAGCTTGGGCCAAGTCGATAGAAAACTCTCCTCCGTCAGATACGGTGCCAATTTCCATGGGGTAATCAGCCCCGAGTGTAAAAAGTGCCAACTTCATTTCAGGGAGTTGACCAAAGCCATCAATTGTACCAGTGACCACTTCCTCTTGCCTGGGAAGTGTCATCGCCATTAATCCAATCGTTAAAATTCCAAAAAGCTTTTTCATGATTTTTAGTTTTATGTTAGTGTTTATTTACAGGGAAATTCATCCGTGGTTTTGTCCATCAGTCGAATCAAATTCGCCAGGCCTCCCATGATTTTTTGCGGCCTACCGGAAAGCCCACTATGAATAAAATGAGCCGCCTCACAGGCGTCCATCTGCAAAGCTTTGAGTACATCTTCCTCCAGATTACTCGTGTCCATCGTTTTGATAGCATGGGAAGCAATCGCATACAATCGCAATAGCATCAGATGAAAACCTAGAAACCCTATACTCCGCCCGGGATTCTTATTGAGTGTCCGGGTATAATTCTGGATTACAGTGTTCAGATCATCGTATCGGGTGTAGATTTTGCGCTTCCCGCCCCCCGTCAGATCAGGTAAAATCCCCAAAAGCTCTCCTGACTGCCGGTGGATCTGCCAATAGGCCATTGTATGGAGTTCCTCGCTGAAGAGTTTAAAAGAAGAATCTCCTCGAAACCAATTTTCTCTGATAAATGAAATATTCGGTCCATCCCGTAAATGATCGTCAAACCAGTTCCTTTCCTTAGCCAATTCTGTACTGATCAGCCCAGAATCGGAAAGTAAACTATAGGTGCTTTCCTCGAAAAAAGCATCTTCAATCAAAGCCAAATGGGCTGTTTTTCTGAGGTTTATCTGAAAACTTTCTTTGACATCAGCAGAAATGGTGACAAAATCTGCTGTGGGTAAAATATCCACCGAATCTTCAGAAAATTCCTGATTGATACCCACAGTCCGTTTTAGAAGAACCATTCGAATACCACTTGCAAAAGTCAAAGAACCAGTAGTCACCTGATCAGGAAGTGGACTAAGCAAATGAATCATCAATGGATCATATATCCAATTGGATTTCTCCATTGCTTGCAGAGTTTCTTCCAGATTTTCATTTTTAAGTGCCTCAATTCTAGCCTGATGGCTCAATCTAAAATTCAACAGTTCGTTTAGTGCATTTGCATATGTTGGTCCTTGCCCCTCTACTCCAATTAGCAAAGATCCAAAGAGAAAATTCCGAACCTCGTCTGAATGGTTTTTACCGATTGAATCTGCCTTGTCAGTTACCGGATCCCAACCGGCCAAGACTTTCTCTATGTTTTGATTTCCGATTTTGATCCGCAGGTAAACACCGATAATCTTCGGCCCGATAGCTTGGGTTTTGTCCCGGAACTTGAACTCATAGGTTTCTTCAGCAAAGATCCGATCCTCATCGAGACTTACCCTTAGCAGATTTTTTTCCTGCTGTAGCGATCCATAAAACGTAAACACATAAGGAGGTAAATCCATCTGGCCCAACTGCCGGATAATCTCCTCCTGCGTGATTTTCTGGTCTCTGGCATCGATGATTTTACCATCACTTGACAAAGAGAGATTAGCGAAAACCTCTTGATTCCTGCCACGGGTCGAATGAGTTACGTCCAGAACAATCACTGGAGGTCCAGCCTGAAAAGTATCCAGATCCCCTTCTTTTAATTCATCCTGGTTATCTCCATCCGTCGCAAATAAAATCAGATCAAAAGAGCTTAGACTAGCTTTTCTCATCCACTGATAAAGAGCCGAATCAGTAGCCCAGCTACTTAATGAAGCCTTTGGGTAATTTTGTCGGATATCATTTTCTAAAGTATTCAAAAACTCATTCATACCTTCGTTCCTGTATTGGAGAGGCATGCTAAGTGAGGTATCATATAGAATCAGCACTTTAGGAGCAAATTCGTTGGACTCCATAAGTGGATTGATTCCCATCCCATTTTCTGAAAATGTAAAATCTGAGGCATTTAATCCCTCTACAGGTTTACCCTTTTCGTCCATAGGCCACAAAGAGAACTTGACAAGTGAAGGAAGTCCTGCGGAAATCTTTAGTTGAAGGCTGACAACTTCCTTCGCCACGCTAGAAACCTTTCCTCCTTCGATCTGAAAACCATTGATACGAAGGGACTTTTCTTTTTGATTGACTTCTATCCGGTCAGCTTCCAACGTCACCGTCTGACCTACTTCTGCCAGCCGGCTTTGTTCTTGCTCATTCAGGTCGGGGCTTTGAATACTAATTGCTGGGGTAAAAACCCTGACTTGATTAAAAGAAGTACTTGCCTGCTCCAGAAGGTCTAATCCATGATAAAAACCTAAGTGAAGCTGTCTTCCGACCAATTCTTGGGCTTGATAGGTTTTGGACAAAAGGATCGTTTCTTCTTCAGGAGTGATATTATCCCTGTAACTAAGGCTAAACTCAATGGGCGCTAATACATATTTTGGTGGATCGGCAAGTTTGATGGTACTTGCCAGGTCAAAAGCATTTCCAAAGGTGACAGAAGAATCGAAGAGATGAGCGATTTGCTCCTGTCCATTCCACTGAAACCGGACAGCGGGACACCTGCTATTGTCCCACCTGAAATCAAATTTGTGATACCGGATTCGATCTTTTTCAGGAAGAAGGTCCCACAATCTTTCAGCTAGCATTCCAGCATCCTTTTCTTCGGAGTTGATATAGGTGAGCGTAGGCAAGTCAGATTCTGAAACCTTGAGCATTTTCATCCAGCGATCCAAAAGCTCCTCATCGAGATCGGCTAGAATCTTTTCCTCATTGGCACGGAAAAACAAGGATTTTACTTTTTGCTCATCAAAATCAGTGCGTTCATATACTACTTTGGCAGGTATATTGGCTTCAACTAAAAGCTGGGCAAGGATTTCTGCTTTTTCTCTAGGAGTCGCAAATCCATCCCTTAATACGCCACGGGTACCCTGTCGCATGGCGGTTCCCATACCTCTTAGGGAAGAAGCATTTGCCGGAATCAAATAGATCGAATCCCGTACAAATTCCAGCATCTTTTTAGGATCACGGCTTTCTTTTACTCGAATATAAGATTCGGTAAGACAAGTCTGGCTGCTTTGGATCAACTGCTGCATTTCTTTCCAAACCTGAAACACGCCACCTTCAGCCTCTTCTTTTAAGAGGGAGTCATCATCGCAGGCACTCAACCAAGCTCCACTAGATGATACCATTCCAAAGAGTGCCAGTTTCTTGAAAAACTCTCTGCGATCAGGTGAAAAGGACATATTTAAAGAAGCGTTTAAAAGTTTTGGAACCACTCTTCAAACTGTCTTCCGATCAAAGGCACAGGTTCCATTCGTCCATTTATCGCATGAATCAGACCCATTACCCACATATAAACCATGACAGCTAAGCCAACTAGGTAAATGATCCAGCCTAGAATTGGTATCAAACTGATCAATACCAGACCCAAACCGACCATGACCAAGCCCAGCGATTGTTTGATGTGATATTTGGCAAAAGGATAATTCTTCTCATTGTTCATGACAAAAGCGATAATCAAGCCGATCACGGTGAGATAGGCAATGATGGCTTCGGTTTTACCCTCAGGAGAAGTAGTCAAGCTTAAAGGTTCTTTAGCGTTTTCCATTTTAAAAAGAGTTAGTTCATAGATAATCCTTCATCACGTGGACGAAGTTGAAAATTAAAACCTTGTACTGTTATTTGCCTTGACCCACTAAAATTGGCCAAGATAATCCCGTTAAGCTCTCCTTTGAGCAGTTCACCCTCTGTCCAGATCTTGACAAGTTTGCTGGTATTTTCGAAGCGGTAGTAGGAGACATAATCGATTCCCTGATCAGCATTGTAATAGCTCACGATAATATGATCATCAAACTGCTGCAGCTGACTGATATGGGGGGTTGGGTAGTCATTGGCTAAGGTCCAGGGTCTCAGCTGGGAGGCTTTTAGTGTTAGGCTGAATACATCACCAGCCCTTGGATCATCATCCGGTGGATAAAAATTGAGGGTCATAGTCCGGTCAAATTCCGTGGCCGTGACCATCAAATACGTATCAAAATCATCCGAAAGCGGACCACTAGTACCCAAAGCGACGTATTTGCTTTCATCGTAGACAATGGTACCAGAGACATCACCGCTTACTTCCAGTGAGAAATACTCACTGTCCACTCGTTTGATATCGTCTTCTTTGCCACATGCCAGGCAGAATATCAAAATTGCTGATAAGTAATTGCTTAAATACTTTTTCATATTTATCTATTTGATTTCGTTAGCTCGTAGGATTCAAAAGCCACACATTCCATAGTCGCACTACCATTCTTCTTTCCTTTATTCTCTTTGTCTTCCATTTCCATATACATCATCAGACTTTTTGGAAATTCTTCGGCAAAGCGTTGGAGCTCTTCAGGCATATTATCCTGTGTGTTTCTGAAAACATTGTCAAAATTTGCGGGCATGTCAGTAGCGAAATAGACGATGAACTTCATCTTGTCATTTTCCATTTGCCTGCCTATACAGTCATAGCCTAAAAATTCCCGATTGGGTAGCTCGGTCAGCGTGAAAGATTCATAATCCACCGTATAATCTTCTTCCATCATTTCCTCTTCGCCGAGAATATTCATGGAAGTGGCAATTGGCCTACCTTCAATGTAATTGACCATGATCTGTCGCTCCTCGTCAATGACCGAGAAGAAATTCATCCCCATGTCCATTTGGTAGCCGATGTAGGATTCGTTTGGGTTTAGAAAATAATCCAGCTGCATTTCTCCCGCTGATGTACTCATTTTCATGGCGTAGCGGTATTCAAAAGAATAGGCATCTGGTAGCTCTGACACATCCACAGGTTTGCCTTTGGTTCCCCCGCCAAACATTCCCTCAAAATTTGGATTCAGGATTTTTTCTAGGGCATTTTCTGTCATCTGCCCGGCCTTATCCGCAGTTTTATATTCTACTACTTCTTTGGCTCTTTCCTCCACTCTTTTTTTGAGGTCTTTCAGGAATTGGCCTTGTGTCAATTGCGTGCATAAAATGAGTAGGCACAATGATAAAATTATTTTTTTCATAGCGATCGTAGTTTTAATTGGATTAAAATTCTGAGTGAAAGGCCAAAAGGAATATCATCGTGGTAACAGTTAATAGCACCTTTGTAACATGGTCAAAAAACACCCATTAATTGTTTCTCAGAAAAGTTTTTTACTTAGTCCAGTAGTTCGAATCGGACCCAGACAGCAGCTTTTTCACCTGCTTTTCCTGCCTTGATCGGGCCTTCAAGTATATACCTTCCACCTGTAGAAGAGGCCTCAGTCAGCATAAGAGTTCTTGGACCAAAATCATGAAACTGCATCCCCCCCTGTGCGATCTGTCCGTCCGGATAAGTTTTCGTTGCTTCAAGGGGCTTGTTTCCTGCCAGTATGTCCAGCAATTCCTGAAGAGGAACCAAAATGTCATCATCATGGATCACCCGGTCATTTGAACTGGTGTATTCTTTGAGCCAAGTATAAATCCGCAGTTCGTTTTTGGGATCCTGGTAGTCCTCCCAGGCTAGATTAAAAGTCATGGAATTGACGATTTGATTTAAATCACGGGCGACACGATTTTCCCGAACGTGGATTTGTGTATTCATGCCTCCACCGATCCAGCAGGCATAGGGGCCCGAGATGTTTTTTCTCCCCGGAGAAGTGAAACCGCAGGGAGCACCAGAGAACTTATTGAATTGCGAATCAATTGGCTGCAAGACTTTGTTTCTAGCCTTTAGCACCACACCCATTTGGAGACCATAATCATCAGGATCATCCCCTCCTCCATCCCGTCCGTCCACGTTCTGAATATCAGTCAGGGTCATTTTGAGACGGTAATTTCGCTTTTCAACACAGGTTTCTATATCCTGCCGGATGGAGTTGGTCATACCAATCTGCTGATTTTGCAGATTCTTGATTTCAAATCCAATAGGAAGTGCTAGTTTGTGATTTGCCGGCTGACTGGTGATCCATTTTCCGATTTCCGGCCGACCATTTTCCAATGTATTGACAATCGATTTTGCGGCAGCCTGGCTAGATCCTCCATACATATAGGCATGAATCTCCACTTCGCTATTGCTCTTTGCTTCTTGGTAAAATGAGCTCAGTTGCGCCTGTGAAATCGCCGAGAACCCTGTACTGATATTCAGTTTAGCCATGAGGTTCTGAAGGGAACTTTTGGACTTAAACAAGATGCCACCCCGCCTGCCGTAATTGACTTTGGAGATGTAAATGTAGTCCTCGGTGGAAACCGGCTGGGAAGTTTGGAAAACGGTAGCTTCATCCAGCCCATCTACGTCGAGGGAAAACATAAACTGAGTGAATTCGACCAGGTAATAGTAGTAGCTTTTTTGACTTCCCGCTTCTACACCGATCAAGCTGGAGAAAGATCCCAAACCGCCCGAATACCTTCCGTTCAGCTTAAAACTCAGATCTTCCTGACTTTTGATTTCAGTAAACTTAAGTGTCATGTTGGCTGAAAGCGGATCTGCATTTTGTGAAATGAGTTGATTTTCAGCAGTAGCAATGTTTGATTTGTTTTTGGGATTGGAGACTGTAATCGCAGAATTAATTGCACCGCGCAAATCCGAAGTAGAAATGGTAATGGGAGAGCGCTCATAGCGCTGCTCAATATCGTAAGTCCCATTGAGGAAACTCCGGACATTCAGGACTATGCCCGGCTTGAGCCAGTCAGGTCTAGCACCGAGAGGCATTTCTTCAAATTGCCTGATTTTAGATTCCAGACTAAGACGCTCCCGCTTACAAAAAAGAGTGGCGGTGTTTTTGTCACTCAGGGGCTGAGATTGTGATGTCTTTGAATCATTTAGGACATCCGAGACGACCAATAATTCCCTCCGACCTCCTAATTCGGTAGGACTACCTGAGATCAGATATTCGAAAGGTTCTATTTGGGCAAAATAATTAACCACCCCTACCAATTGAGGGACTTCTTTCGTACTGGTTTTTTTGAGATCTGTATTGGTCTGGGTGGGAGGTTTGGTAGTAGTGGTTTGTCTTCTGGTGACTTGGGCTTCAGTCCAAGAGACAGTCATAAAAGCACAAAACCCCAAAGCAAGCCAGGTAGGGCTTTTTAAAAGGCTGGATTTTTTTGTGAAAAGTCGCATGTTAGATGTCGTTTAATGATGCTCAAAACTCTTCAAAACCTACACCTCTGGATAAAAATTATGTACCAGAAAACAGTACCATTGTAACTCCTTGTCAAATTCAGGGAACTATCAAGGATGGAAAAAATAAAAAAAGGGTGAAAGTATTCTTTTCACCCCAATATATCAGCGATTCCCAGCTTATTCGATCCGAAAACTAAACTCCGCCGGAGCTATCTTCCCCTTAATCCCGCCAACGGGAATCATTTCCAGCTTCACACTGTAGGTTCCTTTGGGGAGGTTTGTATCCAATTTTGGAAAATCCAATCGGGGAACGGGCATTTCGTAGACTTCATTTTGCAAAGCAGGGATTAGGTCAAAAGCTTCGATAGGTACATACATATCACCGGGTAACCACGGCCAATTTTCACGACTGCTTTGGTGAATGGACTTGCCGTCCCGCATTACTGTAGTTTTCATGTGGAAGAGAACCAAGCCTCTTTTTCCTATATCAGAAGCTTTGTAGGAAAACTTAATTTTATACTTATTTTCTTTGAAGCTTTTGAACAAATCCACCGGGATGGATTCTTCTAGGTTTTTTCCATTGGGAAAACCCTCGATTTGAACTCTACCTTCTAGGACTTGGCTCAAAGACGGTAAAGAAACTAAAAGGAAAAGGGTCACTAAGAAATAGTTTTTCATGGATTTGGATTTTAGTTGGAAATAAAGTTTGCTGACTGACAAAAGCCCCAAAGTTGATCAATCGTCAACCCAAAGCCTTTAAGTGTATAGTGAAAGCGGTTTTGATCAATGAATTCGATCTCAGTAAAGTTTTGCTCAGCTATCTCAGTTTCTCTTGCTCGCATCTCTTTTCTTGAATAAATCCTTGTTTTTGATCCGTTGCTAAATTCTTCAATGTCCAATTCAAGACGTTCTGATGCAGCTCTTAAGAGTAAAGCACCGTTTTTCCCAGCTCCATCCAGAATCTCCAATTGAATTGACTGATTTGGAAGCGTCTGATGTTGATAGCTTGCTTGGATAGCGACGATTCCGGCTTCTGCCCTATGGCCACTAAGTAGCTGTGTTCTCTGAAAATCGTCCACAATTTCAGGTACCCAAGTCTTCAATACTTCCCGGGAAACTGGAATTTCCTTTGCCAAATCGAGTTCTTGGTGGACTGGAGATAGTCTTTGTGAATCTCTTCGATGATTGGCTTCATTAATCAATTTTGACGGAGACTCTATTTTCTCCAGCAGTTTATCGGAGCGTTGACATCCATAGAAAATAATCAGCAAAGCCATCAAGCACATCAACTCATGATGGAAACGGTTCATGGAGCAAGTTGCTTAGGATCTAAAAGTTGGAAAAAATCCCACAAATGATCTGGACTCACATTTTCCCCCTGATAGTTGAAGTAAAACCGGTCATCAATTGCATATTCAAGAAAAGTTTTTCCATCTGCAGGAGTGTGTCTTTCAAAAGCTGTGACTCCATAATTCTGATAGACTTTAACATACCCATCGAGCAGGGGCTCTTCGTATTTTTTTGCCAGCTTCGCATTGATCATCCCACGAACAGCTACTACAAGCGGTCCTTTGCCATCCAGTACGTCCAAAACAAAAAAACTTGCAGGATTCGAATCGCTGGTGTAAGTCACCTGTACCCTTGGAAGATCACCATAGTCCGTGGTTACTCCTCCGGACCTGCTATAGCCAGCGTGCTGCATAGGCAACCAATCCAGCCATTGTGCAGTAGCTATTGGACTGCTTTTTTCCAATTTGGGATCAGTTTCACCGGAACTGAGAGCGGCAGATTTGACCAGCTCGGTGGAGCTGTTTGCTTGGGTGTTTTTTTCTCCGCATCCAGTGCAGAAAATAGCTGCGATAGCTAGAACAGAGAGGTATTTCAAAGAAGAATGATAGATCATGAGTGGCTTTGTTTATCTAGGGAAAGGTTGAGATTGAAGTTCTTCGAAAGCACCGTAGATTTGGTCGAGACCGACCTGATTTCCGATAATCCCTAAGTGATAGCGTTGATTTTGAAGGTATTCAAGCTGATGGCTTTGCTGTCCGTTTTTGGTTTTGCTCACCACCAAAACCCGCTCTCCTTTATGATCTTTGACTTCTGATTCAAAGTCATCTCCTGATTCATTGCGCTTTTTTTCCAAGAGGTTGTACACCGCATTGGCATGCTGAAAGTGAGGGTTGCCGGCTCCATCAATCACTTCCAGCCGGATACCGGGCTGATCGCTGCCATCTTTGGCAGCATAGAACGCGATAAAGCCATTTAAGCTGGGATGAGGCTCTTTAGAAAGCAGTGAAAATCCCTGGAGTTGATCCGGTGGCAATGCCAGATAGGCAGCTTCTGATAACGGATCTTTGTCCATTAAGGCCATTAGCCAAGAGCCGGTAGAGGATTCGGTTGTTTTTTCCGGACTAGAGATTTCGGCTACAGTCTCGGACTGTTCAGATGGAGCCGAAGTGCAGGCAATTATACTACAAGCAGATAGCCCAATGAAGAAATACTTAAAATGAGAAATTTTCATGGCAGGATTCGGTTTTGAATACTGCTCGAAAAGTAGTCTGGACCAAAAAATTCAGATATAAAACCTGTAACAAATCATCTTAAAATGGTAACAGGGCAATTATAGGCGGAAGTAATGAATCTTCTGCTTTCCCGGTGGGGGCCTTCATAGCCCTACTTTTGCTTTCACAAATCGGAAAATCACCTCCGTTCCACCTTCCTCATCAAGATGATCGATTATTTCAAAATGATAATCAACTGATTCATTTTTGCTAAAAAGCTCCAGTCGGTTTTTGACCAGGTTTAGTCCGATTGATTCCTTTTGAATGGTTCTATTGGCATTGAATTGTTTACTTTTTGCTCGCCCGATGCCATTATCCCGAATGGAAAGCAGAATGACCTCCCTTTTTTTCCTTAGAAGAACCCTGATCTTTTTCTGTCCTTCTTTATGCATCAAGCCATGCCAGATGGCGTTTTCAAAAAATGGCTGAAGAATCAAGGGTGGAAGTGAGAGTTCATTGAGACGAAGATCCTCCGGTAAATCCAGACTAAAATCAATACCCTGCTCAAATCGAATGGATTCCAGATCCAAGTAAAGCTTGGCAATTTCCAGTTCTTCTCCCAGTGATATTTTCGGTTTGCGAGAGCTCTCCAGCACCATCCGTATAAGTTTAGAAAAACGGTTGAGATAAAATACAGCGCGGTCTTTGTCGCCGCTGATCAGGAAAACTTTGACCGAATTGAGCGCATTAAAAATAAAATGCGGGTTCATTTGGCTCTGAAGGGATTGCAAATGAAGTTTATTGATTTCTTGCTCGTAGGTGGACTTGATTCGCTGCAGTCTTTCGGAGGCTACATTGGCAGTAAGTGAATGGATATTCTCTTGTTTTTGAGCGAGTTTAGTCGCCAATTCCCGATTTAGTGCTTCCCGTAAACTATCATTTTCCCGAAGCCTTCCCACCAACTCATCCTGCGCCTTTATTTTATCCAAAAAAACCTCCCGCTGCTTGATCGCCAGAGCATAAGTGAAAAAGAAGTTTTCGATCAAAATCCCCAAATAGAAAATAAAGAAATACCGGTCAGTGTAAGCTAGATCTTTTCCGATGGTCATAAAACTTACCAAAAAGGAAGATATCCCCACTGTCAAAAAACCGTAGAGTATGGGTTTTTTGACCTTTTCTTCTGTCTTGATAATCAGGTAAACTCCGCAAATCATGAAGACAAGCGTGATGGGCATGAATACGAAAAAATAAAATTGCCTCATCAGAACGTATCCATCCCAAATGAATACTCCTATGAACAGAATAAAGAAAGCTACAGAGACACCTACCGTGTAGCGAATGTAATAGCGGATAAACTTAGGATGATAGGTCTTGAGCCTTAGGATTTCTATCAAAAAATAGGAAAAAACAATGAAGCTTGTAAACTGCAATGGGGTAATACTTATCCTAAAAAACTCCGGGAAAGTAAAATAGATTTCTTTCAGATAACTATAATACGGTCGTCCGATCAGCGCAAGGGCGTTGACAAAAGCATAAATACTGTAATAGAAAAAGTACTTTTCCCTGTTTTTGATATAAAGGATGAGATGAAAAAGTCCCAGGTAAAACAAAATAGAGATGGCCATGACTGCCAACCCATTTCGATTGCTGTTGTGTAAAAAATCAATTAGATACTGAAAATAGAGATCCATCCATTCCCCGATTTACAGCCAAAATACGATTTCTGTGCCTTCTTCGCCTGCTTGGATATGATCCACAATCTCAAAATGGTAATTGACAGACTCGGATTGGTTGAACAACTGCAGCCTGTCCTTAGACAAACTCATCCCGATTGACTCCTTTTTCAGGGTTCTATTAGCATTGATTTCTTGGGATTTTTTCCGGCCGATTCCATTATCACGGATTGACATTTTTAAGCCTGCTTCTACCTTTTCTATGTTGACTTTTATCCATTTTTCACCGCCTTTATTCATCAGTCCATGCCAGATGGCATTTTCAAAAAACGGCTGCAGGAGGAGCGGAGGAAAATAGATATCACTCATCCTGACCTCCTCGCAAACATCCAGTTGGAAATCAATTCCATCCTCGAAACGGATCGACTCCAGAGTCAGGTAAAGTTTGGCGATTTCCAATTCTTCGCCCAGGGAAATCCTCGTTTTGCGCGAGCTCTCCAGCACCATGCGGATTAATTTGGAAAACCGATTCAGGTACAAAATAGCCCGATCCTTATCCTTATCTATCAAAAAGACTTTGATGGAATTCAGGGCATTGAAGATGAAATGGGGATTCATCTGACTTCTTAACGAGTGGAGATGAAGACGGGTAATCTCCCGTTCAAAATCCGCTTTTACCCGCTCCATTCGCTCATCTTCTGCATCAGCAGCCAGAGTGAGCAATTGCTTCTCTTTGAGATTCAACTCACTCTGAAGGCTTTGATTGAGCTGCTCACGTAGTTCTTCATTTTCTTTGAGTTTTGCCAGGAGCTCTTCCTGGACTTCGATCTTTTCTTCGAAAATATCCCGCTGCTTGACTGCCAGTGCAAAAGTAAAAAGCAGGTTTTCAAGCAAGACACCAATGTAATACACATAATAATTTTGATCGATGACCTCCACTGGCTGGCCTATTGTCAAAATCGCTACCAGGAAGGCACTTATCCCCAAAAACAAAGATCCTATCAGGATGTAATACCTGATTTTATCTTTGGTCTTTGTCACCAAATAGCTACCATAGATCATCACAAAAAAATAGATCGGAAGAAATACATAGTAAAAAAACTCCTGCATCGCGCTAAAGGAAGGAAACAACCATTCAAGCACAGCTAAAATCACATACAAGATCGTTCCGGAAAGTGTGAAATAATCAAAAAACCGGACAAACTTCGGGAATTGGACTTTCAACTGAACCACCTCTATCACGAAGTAAGAAAAGAGGATGTAGCTGGCGAATTTCAGAGGGGAATCCAGCTGGATAAAAAAATCAGGAAAGGCCCGAAAGATGTCCTGAAAAAAAACATTGTAGGGTACAGGGATCAGGATCAGGACATTTGTAAATGCATAGGTGCTGTAGAAAAGATAGAATTTCTCCCGGGTCTTTAAAAACAGGACAAAGTGATAGACAAACAGGTAAAACAGGATGGATATAACACTGAAGCCCAGCCCATTGTAATTACTATCATAAAAAAAATCCAAAAACCAATCCATACTTTTAATATTTAAGTTGATTTTTGAGTACTTCCAGAAACTCCTTTTTTCTCAAGCGGGAAAGCGGAAGGCTCTCACCGGATTTCATCAGCACCTGCGACTGGCTTTTATCCAAAAGCTCAAAATGATCCATATTAATCAGGTAACTATGATGAATTCTGAAAAAAGGAAATTGCTGTAACTGTGACTGTAAGTGTTTGAGATTCTTGGAAACCATTAGTTTAGATCCACAAATGAGGTGAACACAGGTATAGCTGCCCTCGCTTTCGCAGTAGATAATTTCCTTGGTTCGGATCATCCGCAATTCCTGGTCGGTATTCAAAAGAATCTTTTCGTGGGGTGTCGTCTGAGTCTGCTTTTTTTTATCCTCCAATTTGGTCAATACACGATCCAAATCCTCTCCGTCCACCGGCTTGAGTAAGTAATCAAACGCATGCTCTCGTATCGCCTGAATAGCATACTCGGAATAAGCCGTGACAAACACCACCTCGAAATTTCTGGGATTGATTTTTTCCAAAAACCGAAAACCATCCATCTGCGGCATCTCAATATCTAAAAATAAACAGTCAATGGACATCTGATTTAAGCCGGAAAGTGCATCAGCAACTGTTGAAAATGTATTGATGATTTCTATCCGATTTTCAAAAAGTGACAACTCATACTCCAATGAGAGGATTGACTTGGGTTCATCATCCAAAATAGCTACACTTATCATGGCAGGTTCCATTAGTTGGGATCAAAAAACTAGTGGCATCACACGCTCCTATCCAAGTTTTCAGCGATTCTATTAATTCTATGCCAGTTTAAGTTCCAACTTATCACTTTTTTAATGATTATGATTTCCTTTTACAAAAAATCCAATACATAATCCATATGAGGCTTTCAAAAAAAATAGCTTTAAGCATAATTCCTTAGGAGATATGAGATTGCGATTTTTTAAAATACTTGTCCTTGGTTTAATAGAGTTGTTGAGTGCGCCTGCTTTTGGTCAAGAATCCATTCGTTTCCAGCAAGTCACTCAAGTAGCTGACTTGGTCAATGATCAGGTAATCTCCGTGCGACAAGATCAGGAGGGTTTCCTATGGATACTTTCAAAGAGGGCACTAAAGCGATATGACGGCTACGAAGTCAGATCTTATCCTTCTAATTTTGACCTGGTGCTAGACGAGGGTTTGCTACTCAAAAGTGAGCTTTATTTTGATTCCAACGAACGTGTCTGGGTAATCAGCGGATCCCTTCAACCCAAATACTTAGATCAGGTTACGGGAAAATTCCAGGAAATCCCTGATCTCAATTCTGTGACCACTATGTTGGAGCTTCAGCAGGGTGTTTTTTTGTTTGGCACGCTGAGTGGCCAACTTTTTCAATGGGATGAAGCTAAAAAGAGCAAAGATCTCGTCCTGGTCAAATCCAATCAAGAAATCGTCAAACTTTTGCGAGATCCGGATAAGGAAGATCAGATCCTAATTCTTTTCAAGGATGAAATTGGAAGAATGAATACCAAGACTCAAGCTTACAGCATGGTGCATTCAATCCCAATTTCTAGTCCTGAAAAATTCACCACCGCCTATTTCGATAAAACCGGCAAGCTTTGGCTGGGGACTTTTCGTCATGGTTTGTATGCTATGACAGCGTACAATTCCAGTCCAGACCCAAAGGTTGAAGCATTTGTATACACCGAGATTCATTCTCCTATTTTAGATATAATTGAAGATAAAGAAGCTAGAATTTGGGTTTCTACTTTTGATGAGGGAATCTACGTTTGGGATACCAAGTCGAATGAATGGGATCATTTCCGCTATCAAAAAAACAGCTTCCATACGCTGGCAAACAACTCTGTCCCAAGCTTACTGGAAGATGACTCAGGCACCATTTGGATTGGCACTTTCGGAGCCGGATTGAGCTTTTACGATTCCTATCTAAACCAATTTCATTCCCTCAAAAATCAGAATACGCCCAAAAATATAAACCTGGAAAATATCAAAACCCTCTATGCAGACTCCTCAGAGGTGATTTGGATCGGTACAGGAGGCAAAGGGCTGATATCCTATGATATGAAAAGTCAAAACTGGAACTCCTACCACACTTCTATTCCTAATGGAACTTTTCTGAAAAGTGACCGGATACAACATCTCACAGGGATAGGGGAAAATCTATGGATCAGCTATTCCCTGGGGGGGCTGAGCAAGTGGAACAAACAAACTGGTGAAAACACCTATTTTGATGAGAGAACAAGTCCCTCTATTCCAGAAGGACAGATCTTGAAGGTCTTTCCTGCCAGTGCCGATCACTTATGGCTATGTACCAAAGGGGAAGGTCTATTATTGTTTCACCCCCAAAATGGGATCATCGGTCGCTTTGATTTCAAACCAGATTCCATCAACTCATTCCCGGATAATCATATTACCGAACTACTTCATCCAGAAAAAGAGGTAGTCTGGGTAGGAACCGGCTCGCAGGGTCTGATTAAGCTTCATGCTGAGTCGGGGCATTTTCAGCAGTTTATGCCTACAATGGAAGATAGCGACTCACAACTTCCCTGGTCCATAACCAGTTTGACACAAGGCATTGACCAACAAATCTGGGTAGGAACCACATCGCATGGCCTTTGGCTATTTGATTCAAAAACAGAAGAGTGGAAGTACCCTTCCGCATTGGTTCTGTTAAAAAACTCGCCCATCTATGGACTTTCGACAGATCAATTAGGGCAGGTATGGATAAGCACAGCACAAGGCGTGTCATCCTTAGACTCGGGACCGGATGGGGAATTTAGGCTACATCATTTAGGAAGCAACGTCGAAGAAACTTTTTCCTTTGGCCAAGGAGTGTTTTTTCAAAATCCAGATCTGGGGATTTTCATAGGGGGGTTTGATCAAATCCTGTTTTTCAAAGGAAAAGAAATCCGTCAAAATTCCCTTCGTCCAAAAGTCACATTGACTAAGCTTACGCAAGGAAAAGAAGAAATCCCGATTGAGGATGGATTACGTCTAAGCCCCAGTCAAAATGATCTCACTTTCTATTTTTCTACCTTGAGCTTTTCTGCACCGGACAAAAGTATTTTTCAATACCGTCTATTGGGGGCTGAGGACGAGTGGAGAATACAGCAAGGTATCAACCAAGTAAGCTATACTAATCTGAATCCGGGGGAGTATCAGTTTGAGATAAGAGGAAGTAACTATAATGGAGTCTGGAATGGAGAACCACTTGTTTTTAAGTTCCGAATCAAAACCCATTGGTATCAAACACTTTTCATAAAGCTGATACTAGCCATTAGCCTTGCTGTCCTGCTTTTTTTAATCTACCAATACCTGAAGTTTCGATGGTCAATGAAAGTAAAACTCGCGCTAAAGGATCAGGAAATGGAAAGAATGCTAGAGCTGGACCAGTTGAAATCAGCATTTTTCGGGAATATCTCCCATGAATTCCGAACCCCTTTGGCACTGATCATGGGGCCTGCGGAGCGACTCTGGCAAAGCAGTGGAGATCTGGTAGTCAAATCCAAACTGAAACTGATCCTGGAAAATGCCAAAAAACTCATGGTACTTACTGATAAGATTCTTGCCATCAAAAAAGTATCTTCAGAGCGGTCTCCACTCCAAATCAAACATGGGAATTTAAGCCTCCTGATTCAATCTGTATTAGTAAATTTTTCCTACCTGAGTGTTCAAAAAGAAATAGTCATCAGGTCACATATTCCATTGATCACGGAGGTCTGGTTTGATTCTGACAAAATGGAGGTCTTACTGGAGAATACAATCTACTTTGCTATAGAAGTAGCCCAAGCCAAATCAGCTATTAATGTAGAAGCCACTTTAGAAAACCAAAACCTGAGAATAACTGTAAGGTTTGACGTTGATCCACATCATCGACATGCCCTAAATAAAAACAAACAATCTCCCAACTCTTACTCTGAACCAGCAGAACTTTTGATGAAGAAAAAATTGATAGAAAAGCTGGTTCATGCTCACGAAGGCACATTTGACAGCCGTGTGGACAATGAATGGAAGGCAGTATTCCGAATGGAATTTTCAGTGGACAAATACAGCTATCATCCATCTTTTGTTCAAGAGGAGGAGGATATGGATACTGAGCTAATAGATCGCTTAGTACCAACCACCACCCATCTGGATACTGCCGCTTCCAAAATACTAGTAGTAGAGGATAATAAGAATTTAAGAAAATTCCTGTGCGAGGAACTCGGAAAATCTTATGAGGTCCTAGAAGCTGAGAATGGAAAAACGGGGCTCTATGAAGCTTTGAAATCCAATCCAGATCTAATTTTATCTGATGTAATGATGCCAGAGATGGATGGCTTTGAATTTTGTGATAAAATCAAAACCAACGAATTGACCTCACACATCCCTTTTATCCTTCTGACGGCCAAAACGGAAGAAGAATCTCAACTACTCGCACTCCGCCTAGGAGTTGATGATTATATCCAGAAGCCATTTTCTTTTCAAAAACTTGCCTTGAGAATTGAGAAATTAATTGAATTGAGAAATAAGTTGAAGGTTCGGTATGCAAGCTCAGCCCGGATAGCCCCTTCGGAGATCGCCTCATCTTCATTGGATGAAAAATTCCTTCAAAAAGTTCAAGAACTGGTCGATGATAAAATGATGGAGCCGGACTTTAATATTGAGCAGTTTTGCCAGCATCTGGGTATGAGTAGAATGCAGCTGCACCGCAAGCTCACAGCGCTAACAGGCCTATCCACTTCCGCATTCATCAGGGATCAGCGGCTCCGGCTGGCGGTGCAAAAACTGGAAAAAACAGATGAAACCATTGCGGAGATCGCCTATTCGGTGGGTTTTAGCTCTCCCTCCTACTTTATCAAATGCTTCAAGGAATCCTACCAAATGACTCCAATGGAGTATCAAAAAACGGCTTGCCAGTGATGAATTAATTCAAACTACGAAAGCATTAAAGGTAGAAATATAGATGCGGATTTATCGAGGTGCCTATTTAGCTACATATATTGATGTTGTCAATCCAGCTAAAAAAACGGACTACAAAATACTGGATGGAGAGAAACCCTGTTGACCCTTTATGAAAAAGAAGAAATCATCTCCAATCTGAAGTTTGAAATGGACAAGCTCAACAGTTATTTTTTTGGAACCAGAAGCGAAAAAAAGGGACGGTCAGGCAGCTTAAAACCAGCTCAGCTTTTTTGAGCTCGGAATCTCCGCGTTCCCATTTTCCAACGGCTTGCGGGCTGATAAACAGGTGCTGTGCAAGCTGTGCCTGGGACATGTTTATTCCCTTTCGTGCTTTGGCAATCTTATTACCTATCATTGTTGCTTCCATCATCATGTTCTAGTTGTTTTTATGTTTTCGACCCTGCAAAGATACCTGAACCCATTTCTGGAATCATTAAAACAAAGACACAATTGGTTGTAGTCAAACTACTTATAGATGTATTATCTCAACCATTAGTAGTAATATATAAAAAGTACCTCTCCTGAAGCGGGCGAAGACGGGTTCTAGCTATTGAGATAATGCTACCACTGGTCATTCGATACTATATTCCTTGATTTCTTTATTAAGGGTAGTAACGGCGATTCCAAGCATCTCCGCAGATTTGGTTTTATTACCGTTGAAATGACTGTGCACTTTTTAGATGTGGATCCTCTCAGCACTTGTCAACTCGAAAGCTGAAAGCGTTTTGTTCATGGAATGTACATTTGGACTCTTATCAAGATCAATGAAAAAAGGGAGCAAAATGGATCAGTCTGAATATCTGGGGAGGTAAATTTTCATCCATAGATATTTGAGAGTCGAAATAGGAAGAATTCAATATTGGATACGCCTCTGAACTGCGCTCCGAACGCTTTGATTTTTGCATTGAATG
>NZ_JAFKCT010000109.1 GCF_017254915.1 Algoriphagus oliviformis
TAGGCAGGTATACCCACAAAGTGGCCATCTCCAACCACCGCATCCTCGGCATCGGCCGAAAGCAAATCACCTTCGGCTACAAAGACTACCGCCAGGGAGCCCAAAAGCTGGAAATGAGTCTGGACAATCTGGAGTTTATCCGGAGATTCTCACTCCATATCCTGCCCCGGGGACTGGTGCGGATCCGCCACTTCGGGATCTTGGGCAGTTCGGCTAAGCAGCTCACCATTCCGCTGATCCACCGGGAGCTTGGAG
>NZ_JAFKCT010000110.1 GCF_017254915.1 Algoriphagus oliviformis
CATGTACCTGACCGCGATCATCGATCTGTACAGCCGGTATATCGTCGGCTGGTCCATCTCCAACAACATGGACGCGGAATGGTGCAAGGAGGTGCTCGAAGAGGCCATCAGCCAGTATGGCTGTCCCGAGATCCTCAACACCGATCAGGGAAGCCAGTTTACCTCGGAAGTCTTCACCGCGACGGTGAAGTCCAGCGGCATCCGCCTGAGTATGGACGGCAAGGGAAGGGCGATTGACAACGTGTTTATCGAGCG
>NZ_JAFKCT010000111.1 GCF_017254915.1 Algoriphagus oliviformis
GGGGGAGATCAGCCTGTTATCCCCAGCGTACCTTTTATCCTTTGAGCGACGGCCCTTCCATTCAGAACCGCCGGATCACTATACCCGTGTTTCCACCCTGCTCGGCTTGTCGGCCTTACAGTCAAGCTCCCTTATGCTATTGCACTCCACGTACGGTTACCAAGCGTACTGAGGGAACCTTTGGAAGCCTCCGTTATCCTTTTGGAGGCGACCACCCCAGTCAAACTACCCACCAAGCAATGTCCCCGACACGCG
>NZ_JAFKCT010000112.1 GCF_017254915.1 Algoriphagus oliviformis
GGGGGAGATCAGCCTGTTATCCCCAGCGTACCTTTTATCCTTTGAGCGACGGCCCTTCCATTCAGAACCGCCGGATCACTATACCCGTGTTTCCACCCTGCTCGGCTTGTCGGCCTTACAGTCAAGCCCCCTTATGCTATTGCACTCCACGTACGGTTACCAAGCGTACTGAGGGAACCTTTGGAAGCCTCCGTTATCCTTTTGGAGGCGACCACCCCAGTCAAACTACCCACCAAGCAATGTCCCCGACACGCG
>NZ_JAFKCT010000113.1 GCF_017254915.1 Algoriphagus oliviformis
TTACCGCGAAGACGCCGAGGGCGCAAAGGTCTCGCAGAGTTTTACTCCCATTCCTTCGTGCACTCCGTGGTGAGATTTTCTTATTGGATTTTTTTACCACAGAGAGCGGGAGGAATAGGAGGGTTTTGGTTTTGATCTATCCGGTTATTCGTTGTGCTGCTGCTACGAAACAGCGAGTTTTCCGGATTTTTTGCGGCGCTTAGGCTCTGCGAGAAAAGCACTCCCCCGAAGACTCCAAGGCGCGAAGCTT
>NZ_JAFKCT010000114.1 GCF_017254915.1 Algoriphagus oliviformis
AGTCGTTGATCCGGTCTGGGTCGACTTCGGTGGGCAGTTCGTTGAAGTGGAGCGCCAGCTTGGCCAGGTGGCGGGTATAGTTGGACAGGGTGCTTTTGCTCTTGCCGGCCACGACAACTTTCTGCTCAAACTTGGCCAGTAGTTCAGCAAATCCCGCTATCTTGGAGCAGGCGGCCTGGAGGAGGTTTTCTTTTTTTTCATGATTGAAACGGTTAAGAATGAATCAAAAAATTACCGCTTTTGGGCTGC
>NZ_JAFKCT010000115.1 GCF_017254915.1 Algoriphagus oliviformis
CCGGTTATTCGTTGTGCTGCTGCTACGAAACAGCGAGTTTTCCGGATTTTTTGCGGCGCTTAGGCTCTGCGAGAAAAGCACTCCCCCGAAGACTCCAAGGCGCGAAGCTTTCTCCCATTCCTCCGTGCACTCAGTGGTAAAATTTTCTTATTGGATTTTTTCACCACAGAGAGCGGGAGAAATAGGAGGGGTTTGGTTTTGATCTATCCGGTTATTCGTTGTGC
>NZ_JAFKCT010000013.1 GCF_017254915.1 Algoriphagus oliviformis
TCCCACATTCCCACACTTCTTGAAAATCTAAATAGGGATTTTCAGGTGTGGAAATATGGAAAACTCACGCCCTTCCTGTATACTTGACCTCAAACCATTCCTGTCCTAAAGATTGGGGAATGCTCAGTCCACGATGTAGATCTTGGCATTCAACGGCATTAAAAATCAAGAGACGGTTGCACTTTCTTCGCTCTGGATGGGTACTTGTTTAAAACGTATTAGTTTTAAATTAAGTAAGTTGCCGTTATTTAGCAATTGTTTTTAGTCCGTCTGGTCGTTGTAAACTTTTTGTAGTTTGTATGTTGGCATCCGTATGTACTCCCCTTGAAGTTTGAGATGCAGAATTGGGTTGTTGAAACTGGGAAAAGGGTATTCGAACCGGATATGGCTTGAGCTGCTTGGTTTTTTTTCGTAGTTGGATTGTCTGAAAACTTTTTTTGTATCGAGTATGGGAACCCAATTCTAGAGCTTGGATGCCCAAACCAATACATGAAGAC
This sequence comes from Algoriphagus oliviformis, assembly GCF_017254915.1. Taxonomy (GTDB): domain Bacteria; phylum Bacteroidota; class Bacteroidia; order Cytophagales; family Cyclobacteriaceae; genus Algoriphagus; species Algoriphagus oliviformis. Next base: position 498 of record NZ_JAFKCT010000013.1, read on the forward strand.
ATTGCCGCTCCCCCAAAAAGGCCAGACTTTTGGATAGTCTGTAGAAATAGATTGGAGCCGGTTTGCGGTTGGTTGAAAAATACAGTCGCTGTGTATGTCTCAAACCGCCGGAGAAACTTGGGATGCGGGGTGGGAACTCCTCCTTGCCGGGGTTGGCAGTCGCTTCGTTTTTTCGTATTTTCAGAGCCTTTAAATGGGACAGCGATGGTCAAGCAGGCAACAAGAAGGAATTTTTTCGTTTCCTACCACCATAGATCCAATTTTCAATTTCTGATGGATCTTCGGGGCACGTTACAGGATAGCCACATGAGGGATTACGGCTTTAGGGATCTAGACTTGTCCGAAAGCTCCAAGTACGGCATTTCCAGGCAGATCCAACACCGGATTTGGTCTTCGTCGGTTACCTTGGTCCTGGTGGGAGAGAAGACTGGGGGGAGTGATTGGGTGGATTGGGAGATTTGGTATTCTTTGCAAAAAGTCAAGGCCTCGGGGCCTGCACGAAGGGTGTCCAACCCCAAGGGGCTTGTCGCGCTTTTCCTGCCGGTGGGCCAGCACCACGTACCCAAAAGACTCCTGGAAAACCTGGATTCTGGCTATGCGGTAAGGCTGGATTGGAAGGATATCGCGGAACGATTTTATCCAAGCTTGGAGCAAGCCTATAAAAATCGGACGTCGTTCCATTTGATCAGAAATATCCAAAAGCCGAAAATCAATCCGCAAGGACTTTTGGGGAGGATCATTGAATGGTTTTAGGGAAAGGTACTTTTTTGGAAATTAGGGGCAACCTTTCCAAGCCTTGGGGCGATTATACTAAGGTTGTTTGGCGTGTTCGGAACCAAAGCTGAAGAATTTTGAACGACACGTTTTTATCGCAGGTGGAGTATGGGGTTCACCCAGTGCCTTTTGACCCTGTCGGAGAGCAGCGAGGTGACAGGTTTCAAATCAGAGACAGATTTCAATATGGATGCGATTAAAATTCTCTTTGACCATATCGAAAATGGGGGTTTCTGGGACAAAAGTCTTACGCTTAAAAGAAGCGACTATCTAAAGACTGCCGGTACTGTTGAGACAAACCTTTTCTATATTGTCTCCGGCAGTATGAAGATATCGATATTGGATGATTGCGAGGAGCATGTCGTTCGGTTTGGATACAGGGGTAATTTCATAGCTTCATTGGACAGCTTTATCTCGGAAAAACCATCCGATTTTTATATCCAGGCTATCAAATCCACCACGCTGAAAGTCATATCAAAACGCAATTTTCTTAGCCTGCTTGGGCAATCGGTAGAATTGACCAGGCTTTGGAACGATTTGCTGCAACAGCTTATCTTGCATCAGATCGAACGTGAAAAGGATATATTGATCAGCTCGCCAAAGGAGCGATACGCTAGGGTCTTGCAGAGAAGTCCCCAACTGTTCCAGGAGATACCCAACAAACATATCGCGTCCTACCTGAGAATGTCCCCGGAGACGCTTTCCAGGCTCAAGAAAACTTGATCTGGATCAATGTTTCAACCTGGCGGAGGGTGTTTCTTTGCATCAAAACTTGATATTATGAAGACAGCGGACTTGATCGACGAATTAAAGGGATACACCAGCCAGCATATCAACGATGCATTGTTTTTTCTATCCCTTCCCTTGGAACAGCTGCGCCATAAGGACCACGCGGAAAGTTGGAGTGTTTTGGAGTGCATAGAGCACCTGAACCGCTACGGAGATTTTTATATACCCGAGATCAGACGCCGATTGGAAAGGTCCCCGTACCCAAAGTCCGAAGATTTCCAAAGCGGCCTATTGGGAGGTTATTTCGCAAGCATGATGCTTCCCAAAGAAAGGCTGAACAAAATGAAGACTTTTCGGTCCATGAACCCCTTGAATTCCGACTTGGATGTTAGGGTTTTGGACAGGTTCATCAGGCAGCAAAAAGAGATTTTGGAGCTGCTGGAAAAGTCAAAATACACCGACTTGGTGAAGGTGAAAACCTCCATTTCCATTTCCAAATGGATTAGGCTTAGGCTGGGAGATACCTTCAAAGTTGTCGTGTATCACAACCTCAGACATATCAGGCAGGCAAAGAATAACCTAACCGAGACGCCAATTCATAGTCCGCAATTCCGTGGGTTGGAATCCACGGTCGGGTAGCGTATGGTTTCCGGGAATACCTTACTTACCCGAATGGTCAAGCAGCCATGTGCTGTATATAGGAAGGCTATTCTTGGATTGCTTACTTTGTGGTATCGGCAATGCAGGCTTCGATGAAAATTTGCTTTTCCCTTAGCTGTACAAAGACCAAGCTTGGTTGCGTAAATGGAACACCAATCCGTTAGTCATCCGGATTTCCGAAAACGATCAGCTGGAAATCCTTCCGACCAACCTGACAAAGTTGTGGACGCTGGGTTTATAGGCCTTTTTGTATTCCTCCAGCGCGGCCATGATGTCTTCGAAGACATCCTTGGACTCCTCCATGAATCCCCTTACCAGCAGTGGGTCAGCATTCAGGTCGATAAACTGCATGGGTGACTTTTCCTTGCCACCCGTTTCTTCGACAAGGTCGAAAACAACTATCCACCTCCCGAATGCACTGATCAAATGGCTTTGGTCTTGTCCCGCCAATCGTTCAAAATAAACCTCCTTTCTTTTGGAAGCTATTTCCGACAGGTTGAAGACTATGCTTTCGTTTTTTTCCGCAATCGCGAACATCTGGTCCATCGTGATAAAATCGACCTTTAACTGAACCTCCTGGAGGGTTTTCATGGATAGGTTAAATGGGTAGGCTGTTGTTTCGCTTTGGCTGGCCTAAATAGGTTTGTCTTTAGGTTTTTGAGGTATCAAACCAGCAAAAGGAATGGCGGTTATTGGATTAATGCCAATACATCACTACAATGTACAGTTAAATTCACAGATTATATAGTTTTTATAACATTGTTTAGGTTAAGATGTTCATTATCATGACTTGCCTCTACGAATTTTTCGCTTTGTCCTTCTTTGGGTTTGCCGTATCCGCCTGCCAGGCATTGGGTATAGTTTAAGCTGCTGCAAGCTTCTTTTTCAGAGCGGAGATTTTCCCGGAATCCATGCCACAAAACAACAGGTAGTTTTCTATTCCCCCTTTTGCCGCCAGGATACGCAGTGCCACCTCCAGGTTTTCTGTTTTGGTGTCCATTCCGGATGCGAGAAAGTCCGCGTGGATCATATCCCTGTCTGCCCCGGATAGCAGGTGGATAAGGGCGGCAAGAAAACCGGTTCTGTCCTTTCCGGAGTGGCAATGCACCACACACGCCCCTTCCGCGTCCAAAATCCCCTCCAGGGCAGTTCTGACGGCTACGGCGGCACACAGCGCAAAGAACCGATAGACCTCTTTGGAATCGGCTTCGCGTTTGTCGATTTTCATGATCCCTGCCGAGAAAGCCAAATGGTCGATTGGGGCTTCGATTCGCTTGACAAGCCGGAGACTGTCGGCCGAATAGCATTTTTCAACTGCCTCACGCGTGGACCTCAGATCAACCACGGTTTTGATTTTGGTATCCAACAACATTTTGTTAAAGAACGACTCTTTTTGAACCAGGGTGAGGGTGGCGCTTCGATACAGTATTCCGGGCTTGATCAACGGATTGAAAAGACTGAAATCCCTAAAATTCCAAAGTCTGTCCCTCTTGAATATGGCCTCACATTCTTGTTTGGTCTCTGCCAAAAGCGGATCCGAAAGAAAATCCGCGGCGGAAGAAAAAAAGAACTCAAGTAATCTTCTTTTTTCGCCGTTGGCCTTGTGAAGATCTATGGGGCCATCCAGGGGCAGCGGCCCACGGCCATAGGCTGGGGGATGCGATGGAGCATGGGAATCCAAGTGCCTGCCGGTAGCGAGGCATCGCATCGCATTGGCAAACCGAATGGCCTCGTTGTACTTCTGCCGGTATAATTCCGGGTCACCTTTCCGGTGGTGTTCGGAACAGGCATGGAAACAGGCCATAAAACGATCCGTGATTTCCGATGGTGACCAGCTCTCGGGATATTGGTTTTTCATGCGCAGCCTATAGCCAAACAATGGGGTTTGGATAATTTTGGTATCATTAAAAGTATCGAATAAATGCAAAAAAAAGTAAATTGAATTGAGTCCCCACACGGGTGATCAATTCCTCTGTCCCCCAAAACAAACCGAATGGCTGCCAGCAAATCTGTCATTGAATGGGTTGGCACGGGCCTACGGCTCGCTGCCGAGACAAACCGCCGGACTAGGCCGCAAGAGCTGCCGGGTAAGGGGCCCGAAAGGGGAGAACCCTGTTTTCGGGCGTTGGTGGCCCAAGCCTTTCTGCTCAGCCATCTCCCGGCCATGCACGGGGAGTTTGCCAGGATTTCCCCCCTGGAGTCGATGGCTACACCTATCTCGACAATCGGGACGCTGACCAAGGTGTCCTTTCGCAATATCCGTCGGTTTTTGCACCCGGACTCCGACCGGGTGAGTCTTCGGGAGCTTCGTGGCAGATATTTGACCGCGTCTGTTTACATGGATGTAGCTACCTCCTTTCTGGTGGACAGGCTGGAAATACCCAGAGCAAACCGCGTGTTTTGGGGTTTGGGGGGCGGAATGTTCCTGATTCCCCGCCACTTTCGGCAAAAATTGCACGATGGCCTTCTTGAATTCAACAAAATACACGGAATACCGGAAATCGGATTTGAACTGCATATCGACCATGGTGATGTGGAAGGCCAGGCAAGGGAAACCTCCGAATCCCAAACCGGCCTTGAACAGCGAAAGCATTCCAAGGATAAACTGGCTGGATGGAAAGGCTTCAGTGGGAACTCCGGCGAGGCTGAGTCCGATTACGTCGTACGGTTTGCTCGGGGACTGGCGAATTCCGACTTCTGGAGTTTTCAGTACGGGGGGCGAAATCTCGCCAACCGGAAAAGCGGACTCGAATCAGCCCTCGAAAGCCTGCCTTTTTGGGTCTATCCCGCCTCCCGATACCCAGACGGGGAGAGCGTTCCGCGGGGCAGCTATCTTGCGGACTTGGGTGGGGACTGCCCTTTGATGGATACTTCCCTCGTCGATCTCGCTTCGGGGCAGGGGAATGCCATGGTCACCTATTTCCGCTTGGATGTATCCGGGATGAGCGGTGTTCTGCGACGGGCGGCAATGGAAGGCGTAGGCGAAGTGTATGGATTATGCCGAAGAATGGAGCTCTTTTTTAGGGAGACCATTCCGGAGATCTGCCGGGATTTCAACGCCAACCCGCAGCAGGGGCTGTCGGTAGCACTGTTGCACGCCACCTGTGACGATGCCATACTGGTGGCCAGGGGTGAAAATCCCAACCCCCTGGCAGAAAGGCTGGTCGGAGCTTGTAGGGAAAGGACGGGACAAAAGCTAGTCTACGGAGGGATACAACTACGGCCGGGACATACTTCCAGTGACCTGAGCCATGGGGCGATGCTCCGGCTGGCAGCTAACAAACAGCTCCAAAAATGACCGACCCGAGCCGACGCATGTACTGCACCGTCACCAATGACGCCTTTGTTCCAGGTACCTTGGTGATGCTCCATTCCCTGGCCAAACATGTCGCCGCATTCGGGAAGAGCCGTTTGAAGGTTTTTTTCAACCGTACCTTCAGCAGCCTGAGTGCCGATTACCGCAGGGATATCCTGGAAATCTGTCCCCATGCGGAATTGGAAGAGGTATTTCAGCCCCGGTATGAACTGGGACGGCTGGAAGACGAGTTTCACCGTCCGGCATTTTTGACCCTGGAGGCATTTCGACAGACGGAAGCAGACCAGGTGGTATTTTTCGATTCGGATATGATGTGCCTCAGGGATTTTTCGGAAGTGCTGACTATAGGCTTCGATTTCGCGGCAACCCGGTGCAGGAGCAACGGAGGAGTTTGGCTCAACACCGGGTTTTTCGTTCTCAACAGACGGCTCATCGGGATGGAAGTTTACGGCGAATTGCTCGAAAGGCTGCCCCTGGACCACGGGCATATGGTGGATCAGCCATTGATCAACCAATACATCTCCGAGATGAACATGGAGGTCCTTGAATTGGAGCGATTTTACAACTACCTGTATGTCGGTGGACATCCTGAGATTCCCGATGACAGCAGATATCTGGAGGACCTGCCCGAAATACGCATACTCCACTGGGCGGGGAGGGTCGGTAGAAGGATCAAGCCGTGGGATGGATCCGCACCCGATTTTCCCTCGCTTCGCAGTTGGAGAAGGGAGGAAGCCGAAATGCTGGGACGGTTCGGTCGCATGCGGCTGGAGTCCTGAAACAATCGACAAACAGACTTTGTGCAAATGCTGACAACGAAGATTTTCACTTTTTGGCTCGGGCCGATGCCCGCATACATCAGGATGTGCCTTCAGACCTTCTCGAAGTCCGGGTACGATTGGGTGCTGTTGGACCACTCCAATATGAACGAATTCATACCGCGGGATGAACTGCCGGTGGAGAGGCTGATGGCCTTTCCACCGGCTGCGCAGGGAGACATCGTGGCAGTTTACATGATGAACCGGTATCGGGGCTATTTCATCGATGCTGATACGGTGTTTTTCGGCAGCATTCGCTACCTGGAGGAACTGTTGGACAGCCACGAACTGGTGATGGTCGGAGATGAGAACGTGCCGTTCTGCCATGCGGCGTTTATCCTGGGTAGGGGCGACAGCCTGATTCTCCGGGAATGGAAAAAAAGGATCGACGAACTGTTGGCGGTTTTTGAAAATCCAGGGACTCTGGGCTTTGACGGGATGTATTCCGGTGGGGTAAAACCCACCAGTTTTGGCAATCCACTATTGGCGCCGCTGATCCGCAAGTGGACGGATCGTGTGAAAATACTGGACAAGGATGTTTTTCTTCCCGAAAACCTGGGTTTGGTGGATGTTTCGCCGGAAGGCAGAAAGCGAGCCTATGTAGAATATTATTTCAGCGAAAACTCCCAAAAAAAGCCAAATACCCATTTTTTGGTTTTGCACAACTCCTGGACACCGGACTGGTATAAGCTATTCCGTACCGAGGACATCCAAAAGGACGGGTGTTTTTTGAGCAGGCTTTTGGCTCAAGCTATCCGCTGAAAATGGCAGCCCTTCCGTTTGAGGCCTGCCGCTTGTCGTTGTTTTTTTAGGGATTGAGGCGCCGCTTGCGGTCCGTCTCAGTCACCTCTTTTTGCCGATGGCTCCTGCCGGCCTTAGCTTGGAGAAGGGATAAACTGCGCCACCACAGGCACCACGGCCAAAGACAGCAGGATGGAAAAGAAGACCACCAGGGAAAAGCACTCTTCCTCCGTTTCCAAAAAGGAAGCGAACAGGGAGATGTTGGAGGCGACCGGAAGAAAGGGGAGAAGGGCCAATATCAGATAGTCCTCCATATCCAGGCTTTCCCATAGCAGGTATTCTCCGCCGATGACCAAAAAGGTGAAAAGGGCCGCCGAAAGCATCCTGAAACCCAACAGTTTTCCGAAGTAGGCGATCTTGGTGTTTTTGAAGTCCACCTGGTCCAGATGCACTCCCACGATCATCATCCCCAGTGCGGAAACCACCCAGCCCACTACGTCCATGACGGGGGAGAAGCTGTCCGGTATTTCCAGCCCCCAGATCTTGATGGCTATAGCCACGATGAAAACATAGATAAAAGGCACTTTGAGGATTTCCTTCACAGCTTCCTTGGTGGACAGCTTGGTCTTGGCTACCTGGAAGAAACCGATGATGTCGCCATACACGGCCGTGCCCAGGTACACGCAGATCAGTATGCTCGTAGCCTCCTTGCCAAACAGGGCCGAGACCACGGGCAGTCCAAAAAACAGGACGTTGAAGAACGTGAATGAGGATTTCAGAAGGTTGGTGTCTTCCCGCTTGGCAAGCGTTTTCTTCGCCAACAGCGCAGGGAGGTTCATGGCCAGGGAAACCATAAACGAAAGCACGGGGATGAGGGCGATTTTGGATGAGTCTGCCTCCGAGACATTGTACACCACCAAAACGGGGATGAGTACAAAAACCAAGGGGGTAGAAACAAGGGCAGGGTTGATGCCAAGCCGCTTTCTGAGAAACCAGCCCACTCCGATAAAAGCCAATACCGGCAGGAGGTTTTGGAACAGCTCAATCAGTACCTCCATGCGCCAGCTTTTTGGTGATGTGCTTACAAAGCGTGGCAATACACCGGACATTAAACCAAACGGCGTTTACGTCCAGTAAAACCCCATTGCAGATATGCCCCACGGCATAGAGGTTCCCATGGGATTGGTGCTTGCCGATCACCTCCATCCGGTCGGGATCCACCCGGATTCCCCACACCGGATAGGCTTCCACGACTCCGCTTTTCAGCAGGTTTTGCATCAGGGTGGATTTCATTTTCCCGACCTCTGTCGCGGGGCCGGTCGCGTTGATCAGATACGAGCCCTCATGGCGCTGCCCGTTGCCGTATTCCAGCACAAATTTTTCCCTCTCCCCGTCATAGCTTACCCGATGCATGGGGAAGTTGACTTCCAACCTTCCGCTTTTGAAAAGCCCACTTAACCGTTCGGCATTGACCAGGGGCATTGCATGGCGTGTGACCGTCCAATACGGTCCCAGCCATTGCTTAAACCTCTGTTTTTCGGAAATCGACAGCCACTCCCACATCTGGGAGGATTCATAGCGCAGGTCATACAGGATGTTGATGAAAGCATCCCCACCCTCCAGGGCAATGCGGATGTCCCTTTCGAGCAGCTGGTCGGCGGGGAGCCCCACACGTCCGGTGGCCTTCCAGTCGATGGGCCCGCCTTGGTAGTGCTCCGCTTCCTGCTGAAACAGCCGAAACAATTCCTTGACCTTGGGTTCTCTCCAATCCGTACGTCGAATCCGGTGTACGCGGGAAAGCGTCAGAAATTTTCGCCGATAGGCGGCTTCTTCCTTCGGCTGTACCCGGGGCAGCAATCCATCCAGGGAGAAAAGGCGGATCTTACCCCGGTGGCCGCTGTCTGTCAACGTCATGATCGTGTCGATTGCGCTCAGGCTGGATCCAAGCACGCATACCTCCGTGTCCTTTGGGATGCCATTGACAATGGGTTCACTCGGCCAGGGGAAATCAAAAAAAGAGCTCAGTCCTTCAAATTCAGGGAAGTCGTTTGGCTTGGGGGTTCCGGGGACGAGGATGACGTGGTCTGCAATCCTGGCTGGCCCAGTCGCCAAATGTATGCGCCAGCGGGCATCCTTGGGAATCAGGTCTATGGCCTCTTCGTGGAGGACGGTCACGTCCAGTCCGATTTTCCCGGCTTCCTGGAGGTAGTGAAGGGCCTGCTCTTTGATATACTCCCCATAGAGACGGCGCGTGGTGTAGGAATCGTCGAGAGTAGCTCCGCCTTTCACTTCCCCTGAACTGTCCTTTCGATGCTTTTTGAGCCAACGGGAAAAATGGTCGGGTTCAAAGGAATGGATGCCCATCAAGTCTGCCTGGGTATTCAGCAGGTGGCCCGGTTGATCGGTGCCAAACGCCAGCCCTTGCCCAACTTCTTTCCTCTTTTCGATCAGGAGGATCTGGGTGTCGCGATGCCGGTCGGCGATTTTCAACTGTACCATCAGCTCTGCCAGGGCGGCAACACCGCAAGCTCCACCGCCGATTATGGCAACCGTAGTCTTTTCCATGCTTTTGGTTTAGATTTTCTTAACTGTCTTTTTCGGCTTGGGGTTTGCCATGATGGCCGGTTTATGGAGGTTCAAATGGGATCGTCGTAGATTCCATGCCTCATCCTCCCGCTCTTGGATGGAAGAGGGGGATAAACCCCTGTTTTTTGATCGCAGGGCTGCTTGGACATTAGTTCAGGTAGGACTGCCCCAGACAAGTGGCGACAAAATTTCCCGTCCTTTTACCGCAAAGCCAGCGTAGCTTCCGCGGTTTCAAACCTCGTCAAAAATGCGCATCGCCAGAAGCCCGTTTCCCACGGCACCGCCAGCCCGGATGGCGGAGGCGATGAATACCGCTTCCGCGATTTCCTCTTTGGTGGCCCCGGCCTTTTTCGCGTTTTGGATGTGGGATTCCATGCAATAGGCGCACTGGGTAGTCAATGCCACTGCTACGGACATCAGTTCCCGGTATTTGACCGGGATCAGTCCGTCGGCCCGCTCCGCGGTGTGCTTGAGGTTCATAAAAGCTGCCGACTCCTTAGGGGCGGATTCCAGTAGTTCCCTGGTGTAGCGTCGGTCTTTTGGGTTTTGGTATTCGTCCATTTGCTTGTGGATTAGTGGTTTGAGCGTTTATTATAACCAAAACCCAGTCAAATAGCCACCTTCAAATGACGGGACTGCCCACCTTTTCCATTAAGGCTACCCATAGCCTAAATGGCATGGTCTCTATGGTTTTGCCCAAGCCGGGAGGACAGGGGCCTAGCCCGCCACGCTCTCCTTCAACAGGGAGATAACCAGCTCTTTGCTTAGCGGCTTGCCTTTCGCCTTTTCCCGAAGGGTGTCAAAGGGGTATCTGAAGCCGCAGCCTTCCTTGTAGGCGCTGCATCCATAGGCCGTTTTCCCCCGGATGATGTCGCCTTTCTGGCATTGTGGACAGGGAATAGCAGGCGGCGTGTTTTTTGGCTCCTGCGGAATCGCTGTTTTCTTTTCCTCCAGCACCAGTTGGAACTGACTATCCAACCGCAGCAATCCCTCTTTGTCGCCCGACTGGGTTTTGAATCCCTTCAGGTTGACCGTAGACCCTTTTTGCAGTAAGCGCAGGTACTGGTTCTCCGAGATTTTCTTTCCTTCGAAAGCAAAAGGCAATAGGAAGTCACATCCCTTTTTGTAGGCACTGCATCCGTAGCTGGATTTGCCTTTCAGCAGCGAGCCTTCCTGGCATTTGGGGCAGGCATATCCGACCAGGGCAGCCGCCGTCTTCTCTTTTTCTGGGGGCTTCCCCTTATCGGCGGCTTTCGCTTCCGACGGAGGGGCGATGATCGTTTGCCTGTTCTCCCGAATCACCTCATAGACCAGATGCTCCACCATGACCTTCATGTTTTTCACAAAAGAGCCCGCATGGTAATTCCCCTTTTCTATTTCCCTCAGTTGCTTCTCCCATTGCCCGGTGAGCTCTGCTGAGGTCAGTAGGTTGTTGCTGATGATATCGATCAGCTGAATCCCGGTTTCCGTCGGCAGGATCAGCTTTTTGTTCCGCTCGATATACTGCCGCTTGAAAAGCGTCTCGATGATGCTCGCTCGCGTGGAAGGTCGACCGATGCCGTTTTCCTTCATCAGTTCCCGCATCTCCTCGTCGTCCACCTGCTTTCCGGCAGTCTCCATCGCCCGCAATAGGGTCGCTTCCGTGTAGTGCTTGGGGGGATTGGTTTCTTTCTGGAGAAAGGAAGGCTCATGCGGCCCTTTCTCGCCTTTGGTGAAAAGAGGAAGCTCGTCTTTCTCCTTCTTCTCTTTTTCCAGGGATTCAAAGACCACCCGCCAGCCCTTGTCCAGGATTACCTTTCCGGTGGTCTTAAAGGGAACGGTATCGACCTTTCCATGGACGATGGTATTGGCTACCAAGCAATCCTCATAAAAAACCGCGATGAAGCGTCTGGCGATGATGTCATATACTCTAAGGTGGTTCCCGTGCAAGCTCCCCTGCACGCCAGTGGGGATGATGGCATGGTGGTCGGTTATCTTTTTGTCGTCGAATACCTTGGCAGACTTTTTTAGTTTCTTGCCTAGGATAGGTCGGGTCAAGTCCTCGTATTGGCTAAGCTTCTCCAGTATGCCGCCTGCTTTGGGGTAGATGTCGTTGGGTAGAAATGTGGTGTCCACCCTGGGGTAGGTGATCACTTTCTGTTCGTAGAGCTGCTGGGCGATTTTGAGCGTTTCGTCGGCGGAAAGCCCAAACTTGGTATTGCAGTACACCTGCAAGCCGGTCAGGTCAAACAGCTTCGGCGGGGATTCCCTGCCTTTTTTCTTTTCGACGGAGACCACTTCAAAGTCATGCGCTTTCACCTGGTTGGCAAAAGCTTCACCGTCTTCCTTTCTTTGGAATTTCCCTTCCTCGCAATTGAAGGTGGTCTCCCGATAGACGGTCTGGAGTTCCCAATAGGGCTGGGGCTGGAAATTCTGGATTTCCTTATACCGGTTTACGATCATCGCCAGGGTAGGCGTTTGGACCCGGCCTATGGAGAGCACCTGTCCATAGCCTCCATACTTGACGGTGTAGAGGCGGGTGGCATTGATGCCCAGCAGCCAGTCGCCTATAGCCCTGGAATAGCCTGCGTAGTAGAGGTTGTCGTACTTGGAGGAGGCTTGCAGTTTTTCGAAGCCTTCCCTGATGGCCTCCGTAGTCAGGGATGAGATCCATAGCCGCTTGACTTCTCCCTTGTACCCGGCCTGCTCGATGACCCATCGCTGGATCAGTTCCCCCTCCTGACCGGCATCACCACAGTTGATCACCTCGGTGGCAGTTTCGAAGAGCTTTTTGACGATGTGGAACTGCTTCTGTATCCCGGCATTGTCCACCACCTTGGTTTTAAATTTTTCGGGCAGCATGGGCAAGTGGCTGAGGCTCCAGCTCTTCCAAAAGGGCTCGTAGTCATTGGGCTCCAAGAGCGTGCAAAAGTGGCCAAACGTGTAGGTGACGATGTAGCCGTTTCCTTCGAAGTACCCGTCCCGCTTGGAGTTCGCCCCGAGGACGGTGGCAATTTCACGGGCGACGCTTGGTTTTTCAGCAATGCAAACTTTCATCTGACGCGAAACTACCCAAAATCACCTAAGCCCACCAAGATGCCGGGGCCGTTAGGGGATTGGAAATGACTGATCCGCTGTGCGCCAAGGGGATAGAGATTGCTAAAATGAATACGGAACTGGGTCTCAAATGTCTTTTTCTGGTCAAAATACCCTGTATAGGAGGACAAACCGTTAAGAAACAGCCCGGTGGGCTGTTTTAGGTTTGGGCCAGTCCCGACCACTGTACGGGGGCAGGATAGGAAATGTCAACTAACTATATTTTCTTAGCCTTACCAGCTCACTACCACGGATTTGCAACCCATTTGTCCACCCGTTGATCCCTGCATTCCGGTTTATTGGTTGTAGTCTATAACCTGCATGGACTCGGCGGAAATGAAAACTTCGTTCTATTGCTTCACAAACTCCCTCTCTTTTAGGAGAGGGTTGGGGTGAGGTAGAATCCCGAAGAGCGCAGCGATATCGGGAAGGGCTGGGGTGAGGTAGTATAGAGGGCATCATTTAGCAATAGATTTATTGTCAAATTGTTTAACAACAGATTTTTTGTCACTTCCTAGACCATGACATATTCCGATAACCTTTTCTACGGAGCATCATCCCTGACTCACCAAAGGGCAAGGGAGTTGAGAAAGGTTCTCACACCTGCAGAAAGGCTACTCTGGGAAGTCCTCAAAAACAGGCAATTGGGTGAATACAAGTTCCGTCGCCAGCATCCAATCTACCGATATATTACCGATTTCTACTGCCACGAGCTCCGTCTAGTGATCGAGCTCGATGGCGGAGTGCATGATGGGGTAGAGCAGCAAGAGCATGACTTTTATAGAGACCAAATTATCCAAGAATTTGGGATTCGGGTCTTAAGATTCAAAAACGAGGAAGTGGTGGATGGGCTACAGAAGGTATTGGAGAAAATAAGGGCGGTTCTGCCTTGATTTACCCCACCCTAACCCTCCCCTTAAAGGGAGGGGACTAGATCCGTGTTGCATGGAATAACCTTCTCCAATTTTCTTATCTCTTGTGAGATACTTCGATTTCTGTGATCTTCTAGCTCGACTTTTAGCAGAATTGATCGCCCTCTCCATGTGGAGAGGGAGGGGTGAGGTTGTAAAAATACCCAGTACTGGGTATTTTCCGTTTTTTATTTTTTCGTTTCTTAGCCCTACCAACTCACTACCACCGTTCTGCAACCCATTTATTTACCCGATCCCTGCATTCTGGTCTTGCCGACTCTTCTTGAATCGTTTGTAACCGGTATGCTGGACTAGGAGCTAGTAACAACAATGTCCCAAAATCTATTCTTAGAGCTTTTCAAAGCTGGAACCGAGTCCGAAGTAGACTTGGTGATTTCCAAATATCCGAACGTCTTTCAAAATGAAAATTGGAAACCCATCGGAGGCTTGGAGTCCAATTTTAGTATCATCGAAAATCAGCAGTCAAACCCTATCGCCGCTTTGGTGGAGAAGGTGACCAATTCCATCGATGCCATTTTGATGAAAAAATGCTACGAGAATGGCATTGCACCAAAAAACCAAGATGCGCCTAAGACGATGGATGACGCAATAGATCTTTTTTTTGGAAATGCGTCGAAGTCTTGGGATTTAACAACAAATAGAAAGAAACAGGCGGAGGAAATTCAAATTCTTGCTGACGGGCCTACCAGGGAAAGTGCTGTGATTATTTATGACAACGGTGAAGGCCAGCATCCTCAAGACTTTGAAAATACTTTTTTGTCGCTTGTAAGAGGCAATAAGAATGAAATCCAATTTGTACAAGGCAAATACAATATGGGAGGTAGTGGAGCGATTGTATTCTGCGGAAAAAAGGGGTACCACTTGATAGGATCAAAGCGGTATGACAAAACGGGAGAGTTCGGATTTACCTTGATTAGGGAGCATCCACTTTCTAAGGAGGAACAAGTTTATAAAAAGAACACCTGGTATGAGTACCTATTGATCAAAGATCTGATCCCTTCCTTTCCGATTGAAAAGCTTGACCTGAATCTTTACAATAGGACATTTGAGACAGGGACAATAATCAAGCTGTACTCCTATCAAATGAAGGGAGTCTCTGGTTTTGCCCAGGATTTGAGTCAAAATCTCAATGAATTTTTGTTCAAGCCTGTACTTCCGGTATTGGCTGTAGATAGGAAGGAGCGTTATCCTAACAACAAAGTTCTTGAATCGTCGGTTTTCGGATTGCAGCGCCGCTTGGAAGACGAGAATGACTATGTCGAGGACAAGTTCTCAGAGATTTACAGTGACAGTGTCTTTGGGAAGATGAAGGTGACATGCTATGTTTTCAAAGCAAAGCGTGGTGACCGCACGGTTAAGCAAACAAAAGAGGATATCGCTAGGAACTTCTTCAAAAATGGAATGTCCGTACTTTTTTCTATGAACGGGCAAGTACATGGCTACTACACGACCGAATTTATAACCAGAAGTTTGAAGTTTAATTTGCTTAAGGACTACCTGCTTATCAATGTCGATTGCAGTCAGTTGAATTTTGATTTCAGAAAGGAACTTTTCATGGCTTCTAGGGACAGACTGAGACAAGGAGAAGAGTCTAACAAACTGAGGGAGTTTTTGAAGAACAATTTGGTGAAATCCAAACTTCTTGAGATTAACAAAAAGAGGAAGGATTCTATTGGATTGGAATCTGAGGATACCACAGAGCTTGTGAAATCATTCGCCAAAAATCTTCCCAAAGATGGCGAGTTGTTTAAACTCCTCCAGAATACGCTTAGGCTAGAAGATCGAAACAAGGCTGTAAAGCCGTCTACAAATCATTCCCAAAAAACGCAGAAAGTAGAAAAGGACTTTAAGCCCGAACGATTCCCGAGCTTTTTTAGACTTTACAATAAAAAGGACTCAGACCAGGTCTTCAATGTGCCTATAGGTGGAGAAAAAGCCTTAAAGTTCGAAACAGACGTAGAGGATCATTATTTCGACCGAGTCGAAGAAGCAGGGGATCTGCAGGTTTCGGTGCTCAACTTTAAAAGGAAAGACAACAACTCAACCGGAGGGACAGCAGCCGGAAAGGGGCAATTGGAAACTACTGACCTATTGAATATCGCTGTGTCAAGCCCAAACAAGGGTACAATCAAAATTACGGTCAATCCGAATACAGAACTTCGTCAAGGTGATGAAGTGGAATTGAAGGCTTCTCTCAAAGGTCCGGGAGAAAGCTATCAGGATGAGATTGTTTTCCTGAAAATCGTTGCTCCTGAAGGTACGTCCAAGTCCAAGGTCGAAGAGCCCAAGGAAGATTTTGAAAGTTTGGGGCTTCCGGAATTGGTGAAGGTGAAGGAGAACGAGTGGGGGAGTCTTGAAATGGATCGCAAAACAGTAATAAATCTGTTAGCTGAAGGAGACAAGTTGGAAAAAATTTACATCAATCTCGATAGTGCAGTCTTTCTAAACTACAGAAAGAAACTCACCAATGCCGAGCAGATCGAGGTGGCTCAGCGCAAGTATTTGGCGGCCGTATATTTCCACGTCCTTTTCTTATACATGACCACAAAGAGTAGGGGAGTAAGTCTTCTAAATGAAGATGGGAAGGACTTGCAGGTTGACGAGTACGTCAAGGACATTTTTGATAGTTACTACTCTGACTTCTTGTTGAATTTTGGTATGGAAAATCTCATCTCAGTTCTAGAAGACTAAGATTCAATATTTCGCAATGGGAGAAATAGAGGCCTACATAGAACAGTATCTCGCTAGCAAAACTAAAAATCCAGACACATGGATTCTCCATTGTTCTAGACAAAGCGATTTAACCAAAGCCGTTTACTATGCGGCTTTAGCAGAAAATCATCTCGGGAAAAGACATCCGCACCAATATAGAAGAAGCAAACGTACCTTGGAAGATTTCTCACAGTCGATTATTCTACAAGCTGATAGTTTGGAAAAGGCGGTTTCCTTTGATGAAATTTATCGATTGGTGGAAGCAAGCAAGGTTTACGATGTGGGTCCACTAACGATCTATGATACAGCGCAACGGATTGGGGCCTTTGTACAAGTGTTCCCGGATAGGATCTACCTTCATTCCGGGACAAAATTAGGTGCTGAAAAGATACTGGGACGGCGCTTGAAGCGAGCAACTATGGACCGCGCCGAACTTCCTAAGGCTTTTCAGGATCCAAGGCTTACATGTGCTGACCTCGAGGATATTTTGTGTCATTTGAAAGAGAATTTCTTTTTGGAAAGGACGCGGATTTCTGTTAAAAACAGCGGTAGAAAAGGGTGCTGAATTGCAAAGAGTTGATAGTAAGCTTTTCACATATTGTATTTCGATAAAAAGAAGGTTTTCCAATATTTTCACTCTGCTTTCCTTTATTTTGTAGGCACTTACAGCAGACTTAGAACCTCCAATGCAGCCCGAAAAACTCACTTTTACCGGTCATGATACCTTCCATTGCCGAAGCTTTTGGCTCAAAAAAGGGGTTGATTTTCTGGAAGATAGCGGGGATTTCGGTGCCGATGAGGCGGTTTCGCGTTTGGGTGTTGGGAAAAACATGGTTGCCTCTATCCACTTTTGGCTCAAGGCTTTTGGGGTGAAAGACGAAAACGGAGACGTGTCTGAGTTGGCCAATTTTATGCTTTCGGAGGGTGGCTGGGATGAGTTCTTGGAAAACCCCGGAAGTCTTTGGGTTTGGCAATATCACTTGGTGAGTTTGGGAAAGGCAAGTATCTACCAACTGTTCTTCAAGGAATTCCGAAAACTCCAGCGAAGAAATCAGTTTCAGAAATCTCAACTGGAAAAATTCCTTCTTCGAAAAACAGACGGTAAGGTCTCCGGCAAGACGCTGGAAAGCGATGTGAAGGTCTTTGTTAAGATGTACCTAGTCGAGGAGAAGTCTGGAAAGGGAATTGAGGACGATTTATCATCCATGTTCGTCGAGCTGAATTTGCTTTCAGAGATTCCAGCACCTGGCAAAGAAAAGACTTTCCAGCTCCGCGTCGATGCCAAAAAGGAAATACCGGCTCGGGTTTTTCTTTATTGCGTTTTGGATGCTTTTCCAGGGCGCGAGTCCATTTCCGTTGAGGAGATCATCGATGCCGTTGGGGATGCTTTGGTATGTACCAATGAAGGAGTGGAACGACATATAGGACTGCTATGTGATTTATATCCAAAGGAAATCACTTTCAAGGAAGACGCAGGAAGGAGAGAAGTACAAATTGATCCCACCCTCGACAAGTGGGAAGTTTTAATAGCGTATTACAATGGCTGAATTTTCAGTTTCCACCAATATCATTCGGGATCAGAACAGGGATATCCATTACATTCCCACGCCAAACGCCAAAAATGTATTCGAGCGTATAGCAAACAATTTCCGGACAGGGCACAGGGCTTTCAATATCGTAGGGTCTTATGGTACAGGTAAATCCAGTTTCCTGTGGGCATTGGAGCAAAACTTGGGTGGTAAAACTGATGCCTATTTTGGCGCAATGAATGGCCATTTCAACGGGATCAAGTCATTTGATTTTATCAATTTGATCGGGGAGAGTCGTTCCTTCAAAGAGGCCTTTGCCGAAAAAGTAGAAGCGAAAGAAGATTCAACGAAGTCTATTTTGCTTGGCTTGGATCAGAAGACATCCGATGACTCCTGCACAATGATTGTGGTGGATGAGTTTGGGAAATACCTGGAGTATGCCGTGGCTCACGATCCCGGATCGGAGCTTTACTTTATCCAAGAGCTTGCCGAGTTTGCCAATAGCCCGGATCGAAATGTCGTGCTGATCACCGCGCTTCACCAGAATTTCGGTTCCTATTTCTATAGCCTCAAGGCTGCTGAAAGAAATGAGTGGGAAAAAGTACGGGGCAGATTGCTGGACATCAGCTTCAACGAACCTATAGAACAGCTACTTTTCCTTGCCGCTGAGCGCCAATCTGAGAAGGGTTACCGAGTGCTGGATGAAGCGAACTTCGCTGCGTTAAAAGACCTGATCCAAAAATCCAATTTGATCAACAATACCGGAATATTGGATACAGATTTGGCGAGAAAGTTATATCCCTTGGATTACCTGTCTGCCTATGTTTTGGTGAATGCCCTCACGAGATATGGGCAAAACGAGCGCTCTCTGTTTACTTTTCTGTCCTCCAACGAAAAAGTTGGTCTAAGGGGCTGGAATCCCGATTCCGGTCAGGGGTTTCACTTAGGTAAGGTCTACGATTACCTCTACACGACACTTTCACCTTTTCTTCTCGATAGAAAGTTTAACCAGGATAAAGCATCTTGGGAAGGAGCGTTTTTGGCTTTTGAAAAAGTCAATTCCTTCTCCACTAAAGAGGGGGAATTTGAGGACATGGAAAACCTCCTCAAGACGGTTTTGTTGGTCAACTTGTTTGCCAGGGATTTCGGCACTTGGGATGGGGACATTTTGTCCGAGTACGCTAAGTTGACGATGGGGATTTCAAATCCCAAAAAGTTGATCCAAACCCTAAAAAATCAACGGGTAATCTCATTCTCCTACGCATCCAACAAGTTTCGGTTTTCCACCGGAACCACCCTCAATATCGAGGAAGCAATTGAGAATGCGGGCAAAGACCTGAACCAGAATATTGCGGTTACGCAACTTCTCAGGCAATATATTGAGCTGCCTGTGGTACAGGCAAAGGCCTATCAGTATAAATACGGTACTCCCCGCCTTTTCCAATACCGATTCGTGGAGGAGCTGGATTTCACAGAACCGGTGGCGGAGTTGGACGGCTATGTGAATATTCTGTTTACAGAGGAGGACATCAAAAGTAAACTGCTGGAGATTTCGGAGGGACTGAAATACCCGCAGTTTTTTGTAGTGGTCAATGCTTTGGGAAAGATCCGGGAGCTTCTTTTAGAAATCGAAAAGATAAAGAAGGTCATCGAGACTGAAGCCAAGGATGACGATGTGGCCCGAGAGATGCTTTTTGAGGAGCTGAGTTTTCTCGAAAACGGGGTTACCGAATTGATCGGTACCTATCTCTTTACCAGTTCTCCCGACAGCTATTGGCTGTATGGGGGAGATGAGATCACTATAGACTCCAAGACCAGCTTCAACAAAATGCTTTCGGCTGTTTGTGAGGCAAAATACGGATTGGCTCCCCGATTCAGAAATGAAATGGCCAATCGGGAGCACCTAAGTTCACCGATCATGACCGCTAGAAAGGCGCTCCTAGTGGATCTATTAGAGCGTGCACACATGGAGGATTTGGGTTACGATCAAGACCGCTTCCCGCCCCAAAAGACCATCTACCTCTCCCTTTTGAAAGACACGGGAATTCACAGGGAAGGAGTAGGCGGAGTCTTTGAATTGGGCGAGCCGTCGGACGTAAGTTACTTGCCTCTCTGGAAGCAGAGTTTGGAGTTTCTGGATTCTGCTGTGTTTTCCAGGCGAAATATTGACGATTTCTATACCGGACTTAGGACGGGGTCCCTCAAACTCAAAAAAGGATTTGTGGAATTTTGGGTGCCAATCTTCCTGATCAGCACGCGGGAGGACTTTGCATTGTTTCACAACGAGCGTGGCTATGTGCCTTATATAGACTCGGATGTGCTGGATCTAATTCACAAGAAGCCTTCCGATTTCAGTATCAAGTCGTATCGGGTCGAGGGATTGAAGCTCGATCTTTTCCATCAATACAAGGAGATCACCGCGGTCTCCGACGGGGTAGGACAAGGAAGTAGTTTTATCAGGATTTTCAGCGCCTTTGTGCGATTTTACAGAAACCTTCCTGCTTATACCGTCCAAACTGACAAGCTGACGCAGCAGGCGAAAGCATTTCGAAAGGCCATCAACAAAGCCGAAGATCCCGCAGCAGCCTTGTTTGAATCCATCCCTGTTGCATTGGGATATGGTAAGATCAGTTTCGAAGAAGATAGTAATACGCTAAAAGGCTTTGTGGATCAATTGAATGGAGCGATCTATGAGCTGCGTACCGCCTATGACGAACTTCTCAACCGAATAGAGTCTCGACTTTTGGAAATTGTTGGTGCTGAGGGTCGGGTGTTTGCGGAATACAAACCTCAGATTCAGAAGCGGTACCGGGCTGTCAAATCCCATCTGTTGATTCCGAAATTCAAAGTATTTCATACCCGCTTGATGTCGGCGCTTGACGATCGCGACAGCTGGCTGAAATCCCTGGCTGATCAGCTGTTGGGCAAATCCATCGACCAGATCAACGACCAAGAGGAGCATATTCTGATGGACAGATTTGAGGAGGCTTTTGCAGGCTTGGACAAGGTTTTGCTGGTTCACGATTATCTGGGAAACCAGGAGGAAAACGAGGCCTATTCCATTGACTTGATGGATAAAACCGGAAAAATCCTTCACGTTAAAATCAGGCTTTCGACCGAAGAACAACAACAGGCCGAGGAACTTTCCAGCGCTTTGGCTAAGTTGATTGACAAGAAGGAAAACCGCTTGCTTGGTAAAGCGGCGTTAATTAAATTGTTAAAAGATTTTTTATAAATGGCTCAAGTAAGACATGTGTTAGGGATCTCCGGTGGTAAGGATTCTGCCGCATTGGCACTCTACCTTCGGGATCGCCATCCCGGCTTGGACATCGAATACTATACCAGTGACACAGGACGGGAGCTTGACGAGACTTACGCTCTCATCGACCGCTTGGAAAGTGCTTTAGGAAAACAAATCAAGCGTATAGATCCCATCAAAGAAAATCACACCAATGCGCCTAGTAATTTTGACCATTTTCTGGAGCTTTACGGTGGCTATCTGCCTAGCTCCATGGCACGCTGGTGTACCAAAAAATTGAAGCTCGAGCCTTTTGAGGAATACATTGGAGAGGAGCCTACCATATCCTACGTGGGCATCCGGGGAGACGAAGACCGGGAGGGATACATCTCCAAGAAACCCAATGTGCAATCCATCTTTCCCTTCCGGGAAAATATCTGGAGTGAGGACGTGACCAAAAAGGTACTTTCCAATTCCAATATTGAGCAGCTCTTGGATTATTATCGAGAGCTATTTCCCACGGAGGAGTTTGAGATGGCAAAGTCTACCATTGCCAAGCGTATTGCCCCGGATTTTACACAAAAGCAAAAGCTCGAGACGCTACTTCGTTTGGGGATTAAGGAGTACAATCAAGCGGTATTCCGATATCTGAAGACGACCGACTATCCCGTGGGACAGCTGCATGAATTCCCGTTGCTTGATAATGAAGAGGTGATCAAACTCGCTGATGTTTTCAGGATCTTGGACGAAAGTGGAGTAGGCGCTCCCGGCTATTATAGACAGCTGAAGTACGAGGTGGAGATAGACGGAGAGATCAAGCAGGGAGTTTACTCCCGTAGCCGTTCGGGATGTTTCTTCTGCTTCTATCAGCAGAAGATCGAGTGGGTATGGCTACTTGAGCAGCACCCGGATTTGTTTGCGAAGGCCATGAGCTATGAGCAGGAAGGCTATACTTGGATGGAGGAGACACTTGAGGCGCTTGCCCAACCCGAGCGAGTTGCTGCCATCAAAAAAGAACATTATTTAAGAACTCACCGCGAGCAAAGAAAATCTTCTGGTAGTTGGCAAGATGCTATCTTGGAAGCGGAAGGTGTAGGGTGTGCTAGCTGTTTTATTTGAAATGCAGGAAGTTTTTGAACATTATTTTAAGTTTTGTAATAGTGCATGGATACATGAGGATAAATTGGTGTTTGAATATGGCCAATATTGCATTTATTATTTATTTGAAAGAAACGAGGAGCTAGAAGAAGATTTAGAAGAAGAATATTGGGACGATTACTATTCTTTTTTTTATATTGATACTAGTAAAGATTTTGAAAGAATTTTGTCCGGAAATTTGAGTTTCTCATCGTTTTCGGTAAGAAGAATTGAATTTTTAGGAGATAGAGAATATAGTGATGATGCGAGGTCAATTACAAATGAACTTTATATATGTTTAAAAAAAATTATATCATTTTTTCCTAATATTATACACAGTACTTTGGTTGACGTAGATTATGGGGATTCAATGTGTGAAAGTCCAGGAAACTACTATTTTTCTATAGAAATTAAAGAAGAGAAGTGGTGGGATTTGGATTTTGGAAAGTTCTTTACGGGTGTTTTGTTGGAGTATGAAACCTCTTTCAAGGTGCCAAGTTTTTATGTTTCCTTTTTTAATAGAAATCAATTAATTAGGGATGATAAGAATATATCAATTATTTCAACAAATACAAAGGTTAGGAGATTAGGGTATTTTAAAGTGTTGTCATGGTTTGTTGGTGAGTACGGTCGGGTTCCAGTGTTTTCAATGAACAAAAAATTTGAAAATTTTTGTTTGTCCTATCAATCTTCTTTAGATATAAATAAATATAGAAGAGGCTTAGTTGTTGAGAGTAGGACGGGAGTGTCGGCAAAACCATACATTGATGTAGCTGTGAATATGGGGCTATTGACAAAGATTAATAACTTATATCATGTTGGTAAAAATTTCAAGGTATATCAGGCCGTTCAAAATCAGTTTTCAGTTAAAGAGAATGTTTTTGTACTAGATGATTTTGATAGATTGTATTTTCTAGAAAGGATTTTAAAAAGTGATTATTTATATTTTAGTAATCTTTTGGAATTGATATTTATAGAAGAAGAAATTGAGTATTCAAGATTGTTGGATTTGTTCCAAGGTAAGTTATTGTCCCGTTTAAGTGAATTTAAAGAAAGTTTGTATGGCTATGATATAAAAGTGTCTAGAGAGATAGCTCACTTAATTACTAGAATTAAAAGTTGGGATAAACCACGAGTATATCTAGAACATGTTTTGATGCCTAGGTTAAATTGGATGCTGGATCTAGGGCTGATATCTAATTCATTTAAGACTAGATATGTTTTGACAAATGCTGGTAGAAAAGTTTTTTCCCATTTTGCTATTTGGAATGATCTAAATAAATCGAACATTGTTTCCCCTGATTTTTTTATCGACAAGTTTATAGTTCATTTGTATGATGATTGTTTCAATAACGGAGAGATTGTAAATCCTGTAGATTTTGGGTTTATTGAAAATATGATATTTAAATATGTAGATGATAGTTTTGAATTGTTTAGGACATTAGCTCCCAATAGAGTTACGATTTCACAAGCTGCAAATTATGCGAAATACATGTTGTATTTTTCTGATAAGATTTTGGTTGGATATGAATTTGTTTTAAGGGTGTTGAAAAGTAATAGTAGGGGTTTTGTATTTAAATATCAAGAACAATACAAAGATGGATATATTCAAAAAGGTTTTTAAATTATGACTGATTTTACACAGAAATTTAAGCTTAAAACTAATCCTTTTAGACTGACCCCTGCTACAAATCCAAATGAATTGGTCTGGGCAGGTTTCGTTGATATAAAAAGCAAGTTTGAAAGAAGGATAGAGAGGAGTATAAGAATTCCTAATTCTACTCTTGTTCTCAATTGGGGAGAGTATGGAAGCGGTAAGACTCACGCGGCTAGATATTTTTCTAAGTTGGATGTTTTGCAGGATTTAGCAAGTAAAGCAGATAGGGCAGTCCCATATTCTTTCGTGTTTTCATTGCCAAAAGGAAAGGAGCCTGTTTATAGTGTTTTCATCTCTATTATAGATAAGCTCGATATTGATCATATAAGAGCTTCCTTTCAGCATATATTGCCAAGGCTGAATGATTTTATAGATTCGATTACTGCAAATATTCATATTCGTAGTGTTATTAAGGCTGTTTTTGAATCCTCAGTTCCGTTCTTAGATATTAAGAAATATTTGTACGGTACTATGAATTCCTCCGAATTGAAGAGTTTGAATTCCGTTGGAATATTAAGATTATTAAAGGATGATACAGATTATGCATCTGTTATTTCTTTGTTGTTTTCTTGTTTGACATTCAATAAAGAGGTTTTTTCTTGTATTGTCGTTTGGATAGATGAATTTGAAGACATTGCTGTTTTAAACAATACAAACATTGATAAAATCAATAATTTTATTCGTGAGATTCTAGATAACGTTCCTAATAATTTGTTGTTGTTTTTGAATTTAACTCAATCGGCTTTGATTTCAGTGGAGGATCTCGGACAATATGTTTATGATAGTGTTAGATCAAGGATAAAGGAGAGGATTAGTTTTGATTTGCCTTCTAAGGATGTGTTGAAGTTATATTTAAAAGATTTATTGAGTTTTTTTAGAGTTGGTGAAGATGTAAATTTATTTTTTCCATTTGATGAGAATGTTGTAGATAGAATTATTTCGGAGCAAGGAAATGTTTCGATACGGCAGTTTAATGAGTCGCTTTCTTTGCTTATTGAATTGGCTGATATGGATGATAGATCACCGATTACTATGGAGGTGTTTAGAGAATATGAGACTGATATTATTTGGCATAAAGATTAATTCATGGGTAATATTTGTTGTTTATTGGATGCATGTACAGTTATTAGTTTGATTTATATTGATAGTGATGGTAGCCTTTTGAAAAGAATGAAGAAGGTTGAAATAAAAATTAATGATTTTGTTTTTTCTGAGATTAAAGACAATGTATATATCAATTTAAATAGTCAATTTAATTCAAAATATATTAATAGAAATGCGTTAGATAATTTTAGGAAGGAGATTGATCAACGACTTACTTTTTTTAGAAGTTTGAAAAATGATAATGAGGAACTTCTTAGAGATGTTGGTGATGACTATTTTGATAGGATTTCTTGCTATACTGCTTATTCAAAAAAAAGAAACGGCGAATTATGCTCTGCCGCATATGCACTCTACTTGAGTAGGGTGTTTGAGAAAAAGGTTTTTTTTTATACGGAGGATTATCCTGCTAGAATGTTTTTCTCTCGTTTTTTTAATTTTCAACAAATTGGCCATATTAAGGATACGGTTGATTTTTTGATATTGTTATATTGGCTAGATGAGAGTTTTTCTCGTAGAATGCTTGAAAATTATTTGAGTGAGCTATACTCTCATAAGATATTGCCAGTTGTAGGTTTTAAGCAAGTACTTAGGGAATTTCAGTCAACTAAAGTAGATGGGAGATTTGCGAGAGAAAATAGAAGTTTGGTTGGGAATATAAAGGAGTTGGTAATTAAGTTGGATAATTTGGATTTTCGTTCTATAAATGGACATTTAGATTATTTTAAAAGCGTAAGGAAAAAGCATGGCGTTTTTTTTAACTCGATTGAGAAATTTTTTCCGATATTTGAATTGGAAGTTGGGGGAGATTCTCCTTCACTTTTGGAAAAGATAACACATGTTAATGATGAAATTAAAAAGAATCAAATTTTTAAGTGGAAAGATATATTTCCTGCTTAATTAAATAACTTAAAAAGTTTTTTGTTGATAAAGTCTTTTGCAATGTGCGGCGATCCGAAACTTAATCTAAGCGAATTCTCGCCTTCTTTATCTCCTAACCCCATCGCCTTCAAAACATGCGAAGGCTGAACAAGTGCGGAATTACAAGCTGATCCTTGCGCTACTGCGATTTTGTTTCTGTTCCGAAGGATAAAGGATTCTGCTTCTTCATTTAGTAATTGGAAGTTACTGAAGTGGGGAAGTCTGGGAGCATTCTTTCCGTTGACTTTGATTTTTCTAGCTTTTTCCATTTCGGTTTCAAAGTCATCCCGTAGCTTCCTTAAGCGGGTACTTACCTCTTCCATTTCCTCCAAACACAGCTGGGTCGCTTTGGCCAAGCCTAGGATTCCGGGAACATTGAGTGTCCCTGATCGTAGCCCAAACTCATGACCACCTCCATGGATTTGTGGGGTAAGCTGTATTCCTTTTTTAACATAAAGTCCTCCAATTCCTTTAGGGCCATAGATTTTGTGCGCACTGAAGCAAAGCATATCTACAGATTGATCCAATACATTCAAAGGGATTTTGCCATAGGCTTGGGTTGCATCAGTAAAGAACATAACTCCTTTGGATTTGCATATTTCTCCAATGCTCTTGATATCCTGCAGGACTCCCGTTTCATTATTCGCGGCCATGACGCTGACCAAGAGGGTGTCTTTTCGAATGCTTGAATTCAGTTCATCTAGGTCAACTAGGCCTTCGGAATCGACGGGGAGATAGGTGACTTCTGCTCCGACCTCTTCCAAATAGCCACAGGTGTCCAAGACGGCCTTGTGTTCCGTCTGCACAGTGATAATATGTGGTTTGGATTGCCCAAAGGCAAAGTAGGCGCCTTTAAGTGCCAGGTTGATAGCCTCTGTTGCCCCGGATGTAAAATGGATCTCGTCGGCTTGGGCGTTGATCGCGTCAGCGATGGTTTGGCGTGATTCCTTCACTGCTCTTGCGGCACGCTCTCCGAAGATATGGGTTGTGCTTGCCGCGTTTCCATAATCCTCCAAGAAATAGGGAGTCATTGCGTCGAAGACTCTGGAATCTAGGGGAGTGGTGGAGGCATTGTCTAGGTAAAGCGGTAAGTCAACTGATTTTGGCATCCGGAAATTGGAGTAATTTTGGCTGAAACGAATAAGCCGAAATCACTAATCGAATACACGATTTTCGTGTACTTTGGCATTCGGCATGCAAATTATTCTCAGCCAAATTTGCTAAAAATTTGCGTCAAATAGGCCGAAATGTGCCTTCATTTGCCAAAAATGATAGAAGTCTATCACTTGGCTTTAGTGTGTTGGAATATGCGAAAATTGAATGTGTGGCAGGGGGGCTAGCGTCTTCCTCGTTCAAATGTCTAATTTTGGCTTCGGTGTCCCAATCCTCCCGAACTAATTCAACGTTTTGTTAATCGATATAAATCGTCACAATCGTTACAGGGCTAAAGGCCATCCTGCTTTTGAGGGAATATTACTTCCTCCCTGGGAATGAAAAATCCCTTGATACAATTTGGATTCCGTACACAAACCTGAATATGGCTTTTCTCGAAAAGTCCGGCTCCCTCGAAAGCAGGGCCACCTTCGGTAAATACGCCTCTGGTAGTATCAAAATTTCGAATGGAACTATTTCCATCTTTTTCAGTTTCCTTTTTCCAGTTTTCGAAAATTTGCTGGTGCATATGTTCAATGACCGCACAATCCAGATTTCTCAAAAGCATATCCCTATTGGGATCACTTGGGACATCTTTATTTTTCGGAAGGTCATCTCCTAAAATTTCAGAACGATCCTTTAAGGAGGTATAATAATATTGGATTAACTGAATGTACTTGGAGTCCAGAAAATCACAGCAATAGCCTAAGTGGATGACTGCACCAAGGACTGAAGGTTTTTTTATGCTGCCATTTCGTCTTTTCTCTTCAGCCCAAAGCAGAGCTCTGGTATAATTGTTTTCCCAGAAATACATGCCGTGCCCGAGCCAGTCATACGGCTTCGTAGAGAATATCAGTTCATTGGGACTTGATAAAAGTTTGTTTCTTGTTGTTTCCTCACACCCATGAAATCCGATGATAAAATTAGGTCTTACATCATACATCAAAAAAAATGATTACATCAAGAATTGCCCTATTTCCGCTTTGAGTGAGCCTTTAATGCAGGGTAGTTTTTAGTGAATTCCCCTTTTTTCGTAACAATCCCCGCCCGATTCAAGGAAGCTATCGCTTCTTTTTTGGACATGGTCTTTGCCGCCTCGATGCTTTCCTTGGCAATCTCCATCAATTTTGCAAAATCCTTATCACTCATTTTTACCTCCTTTTCTATTGCAATTCAATCTAGCAAAAACTGGTTCAATTTTTACGATTTACGGCTAATATTCCAAGCGACCCATTCGTTGCATCAAATATTCCTACTCAGGCACTACCCAACCCTATACACATACACCGTCCCTTCCCACTCGCATCTTTCCTCGCCAAAACTTTTTTTGCCAGCCTATATCCCCTCCGGCACCTCCATCCCCCCAAAAAACTTCGCCACCGTCATTTCACGATAGCATAGGATAATCCAGACAAGTGTAGAGACCTGCAAATCTGATTTGCCATTCTCGTATTTGACGTACTGGCTGCGATTGATCCCTTTGTAAAAAGCAAAGACTTCGTGATTTATGTATTCTCCCCCTCACTTCAAATCCTGGCACACATACTCCAGCAGCTTGCACGGATCCTCGTCTATTGCCTTGGCGATCAGGTAAAGCTCCGCAGCGGTGAGTTTGGTGGCTGGGTTATTAGTAAGCTGTCCAATTCTTGAATCGCTTAGTCCAGTTTTCCTGGCTACTTCAGCTTTATTGATTGATCGACGATTGAAAACTTCTCCGAGTCTGGTCATTTCCATTTTTTCTATACTCTAAGGTATAAATTCTACAGATAATTGTTAAAAATCTTCATGTCTTTGTTTTGATATGTAGAAAATCTACATATATTTACCTAAAATCTACATGAAAGAAGAGCGAAACAGAGGAGATACACAGGAATCTGTAAAATCAATCCTGATCCCACGAGACCAAGCCTTTCGGTTTAGGGATTCCTTATTGAGGATTCTGCAGCTGGTTGAACTTGAGGAAAGCGATAGGGTACAGCAGGAAGACATAAAGAATGTCTTTCAGCTGTTGGAATGCATTATTGAAAACGAAAAGAAATGAATCAATCCAGTCCAAGAATACTGAGTATGCTTGCAGAGGGAGATCACTCCAAGAAGGGGAGTGGCTGGACTGGATCGCTTGCCCCTTGGGCAAGGATGGAAAATTTTTGCTTGGCTTGTCGGGGTGCTTTCGATTTTGATCGCCTCTATCCCCTGAAGCCCAAGAATCCGATCTGATCGCCAGATTCGAACTTAACACTTTTTCTCCCCGATTGCTCCCGTGCGGACCTTGTACACTCCGACGGGACTACCTCTACTAATCCGGGAGTGACGAAAGCGGCTGTCGACTGTGGTCCGTCGACTGTCGACCAATGATAAGCTCTTTCCACTGCAGAGGAATCTTCGCTTATCGCAAATTCACTTATTTCTTAACCTGAAGCCCTGTGGTGAGCTTGTCGAACCATGGCCGTTTGGAGGCAGGGTGGGAGGACTATGTCTTGGCTATTCGTCATTGCGCCTGGCCGCTGTGGCGGGAGGATAGAAACTCGACGATCGGAGAGGGTCTATCCGCGGCAATCTCCTCAAAGGGAGCAGTATTCTTAAGAATGGGACTGCCGCGTCGCCCTCACCGGCTTCTCGCACCTGTCCCGAGGGATTTCGGGAGTGACGTGCTCCGCTGTGGACCGTTGACTACATCGGACATCGGACATCGGTCATCTATCATCCAGCTTCAAAAACAACCATTAAAGCATATGAAAAAAACACTACTCATTTGCTTACTGGGATACCTATGTCTTCCCATAAGCACTGCCACAGCAAAAGTTGCTGATCCACCCGGGGCCGATCTTCTTCATAGGTTCAGCGGCCCCAGCGTCTCCCCACATTCAGGAGATACCCATCGGGGCGGAGATTTCCGTCCCGATACTTTCCTCCGAAGTACACCACATGAAATCGACGGCGGTCCGTGGTCGGTGAATCCAAGCTCACCGAGCTCCTGCCCAGAGGTCACCGAACCGGTCGAGGTGTCGAATCCGTGGACTGTGGATCGTGGACAATTTAAAGAGACTACCACGTCGGCCCAAAAGCCTCCTCGCAGTGACGTGCACGAAACGGCTTTGGACTGTGGTCTATGGACCGTTGGCTCTCAACATAGGGAATTTAGTTTGATTGATACGACGGATTCCGCGGGGCAGGGGGGAGCGCTCTACATTGAAGTGTCCAACGAAATGGCATCCGACTCGCTCAGCCTCCGCTTTTGGGACCACTTGGTCAGCGGGCGGATGAACGTCACCCCAGGAGTAGCGGCCAAGGCAGCCGGTACCGAAGGTAATATGTTTGAAGGCAGCCGGAATTTCCGGGTCTTCGAGGCAGCTTTTCCCCCAGTCGCAAGGCGTGGTTTTTTTGACCTGAGTATGGGCGGGAGCAGGTTGGTTCGACAGTGGATATACCTCCCGGGGGACAGCCTCAGGTTGCGTGTAGACCACAGCTCCGGCACTTTTCTCTTCGGCGGCCCCGATGCGGCGTTTTACAGACTGCAAGATGAGGTAGACCGGATTTTCAAAGAAGAGCGGTTCAACACGGATCCCGTCCTGTTTTCCGCAGACCGGGAATTCTACCGGTCTGATTCGATTACCGAAAGCCTTTGGAACAGATCTCGCACCCGTCCTGAGAACCTCTATGTGCGGATGCAGCTGATCGGGGATGCGGAAGAGGCTTGGACGGAGACACTTCGATACATTTCCTCCCACGGCTTGGACCATCCCGCCTTCACCATCCTACACCGGCATCGTGATGTGCTGCCAGCCCCACGCCTAGCGCTCGTCGAAGCAGCGATAAAGGGTCAAATCCTTTACAACGGCATCCAAAAGTCCGAACTCGCCTGGCATGCGATCAAGCAGGATCCCGCCAAGCTGGCCAAGCTCCGGGATTGGGTGGATACCTTTGGTCTGGCCACCCAGGAGATTTCCCACCCGCTCTTGGCTCAGGGTTTTTACCATTTTGCCCTGATGGAATCCCATGCCCGGCAGATTCCCATCGAGCAGGTCTATGCTCCTCTTCCCAACCCGCTGAGAGAAGAGGTGATCGCCTTCTACATCTTGGACAATTTCAATCGCATGGAAGACCGCCTGCCGGAAGTCATCGCCCAAAACCTGCCCCTGGTTGAATCCGATTGGATCAAACGGAGGTTTTACGGTCTCCTGGCCAATGCAGCTGGCACCTTCTCGGCCGAAGGGATCTACTTGCCGGATGGAAGCAAGCTGGACCCGGCCTCGCTCCAGGGGAAGACGGTGTTGATCCATTATTGGATCTCGGGATGCGTGTTTTGTGTCGAGGAGCACCGGCGTTTGATGGCCGGACTCAGTGAGCGGTATAGCGATAGTGATCAGATACTCATACTGACCGTCAATGGGGATGCCAACGCTGAAAACTGGAGGAGAAGTCTTGCCTCCGGTAAATATGCCTCAGAAAGCTCCCTCAACGCCTGGGTGCCTCGGGGCACGGGCGTCCTCAAGACCTATTCGATCAATTCCTACCCCCAAAAAATGATCGTCTCCAAAGAAGGCAAGATCCTGCTGCAATCCATCCTGCTCATGGAGCCGGAAGACCTGATCCGACGCCTGGAGCAGGATGCCGATCCCATGACCTTTTTATCGCCCACGAAACCCACCCAGCCATGAATAGATTTCTTGTTTGCCTGTTGATTGTATTTTCCCTGAGCCTGTCGGCACGGTCCCAGAGCGTGGAGCTCAAAGGGCTGGTATGGGATGAAAGCGGCTTGCCTCTGCCGGGGGCCTTTGTCCGGCTCTTGGACACCGAGTACACGGCGATCTGCGACGAAACGGGAAGTTTCTCCCTCGATGTCCCTGTCGGCAGGTACAGAATGTCCGTTTCCTACATCGGGATGGAAACCCACGAGCAGGAGCTCGAGATTCCCGTGGCCGAGCCCTTGGAAATCCGTTTGCTTGCCCAGTCGATTGACCTATCGGCGGTGGACGTGGTTTCCACCGGGTACCAGCAGATACCCAAGGAACGTGCGACGGGTTCTTTCGCCCATCTCGACCGGGAGCTCGTCCAGCGCAGGGTAGGGGCAAACGTGCTGGACCGCCTGGAGGACGTGACTTCCGGCCTCCTGTTCAACCACGGTCCCCAGGCGGCCAATGATCCCATCACCATCCGGGGACGGAGCACCATCTTCTCCGATACCCAGCCTCTAATCATTGTGGACAACTTCCCCTATGACGGTCCCATGGAAAACATCAACCCCAACGACGTGGCCAGTATCACCGTCCTCAAAGATGCCGCCGCATCCTCCATCTGGGGAGCCCGGGCGGGCAACGGCGTGATTGTCATCACTACCTATCGGGGTAGCGAAGACCAAGCCATGCAGGTGAGCCTCAATTCCAACCTGACCGCTACCGAGGCACGGGACTTGTTTTATATGCCTCAGATGTCCATTCCGGATTTTATAGGGATAGAGCAGCAGCTTTTTGCGAACAATTTCTATCGGGCCTTGGAAAACAACGCCAACAAGCCCAAGCTTTCCCCGGTAGTGGAGACGCTCATCGCCCAGCGGGACGGGAAGATCACTTCCGTCGAGGCAGAGGCCCGCTTGCAGCAATACCGCGCTTCAGACATACGAAGCGATCTCGAAGACCACTACCTCCAGTCCTCCATCAGCCAGCAATATGCCCTGTCGCTCAGGGGAGGAGGGAAGCGGCACGGATATCATCTGTCCTTGGGCTATGACCAATCCGCCGCAGACCTGCGGGACAACGGAAAAAGCCGATGGACACTTGCGGGCGGCAACCAATGGTCTTTGCTGCGGGACAAACTGGAGGCCGGGATCGACCTCAATTTTGCCCGACAGCGCTCCGACACCCGCACGGTTCTACCCAATGGCTATGCCTATGAGTCCCTGACGGATGCCTCCGGAAATCCGGCCTGGGTCACCCATACCTACAGCACCCGATACATCGAATCCGTGGAAGGCAAGGGACTGCTGGATTGGCGCTACTTTCCCCTGGACGAGATCGGTAGACTGGACTCCAGGAACGAGGCCCACGATTTCAGGATTTCCCCGTCCCTCAGATGGAACATCACCCCGGATCTGGATTTGGGAGTCTATTACCAGTATTGGTCCAATCTGGCCTCGGGGAGAGACCGAAACAGCCAGGAGCTCTTTTACACCCGTGACCTGATCAACAAGTACAGCCAGACCGAAGATGACGGGAACCTGAGCTATCCGGTTCCTTTGGGGGACGTGCTGAATGTCAGCGAAAACAAATCCCACTCCCATACCTTCCGCCCCCAGTTGACCTACTCAAAGGATATGGGCGGGATACATTTTCTGAATGTGCTGGCTGGAGCGGAAGTCCGCGACCGACAGGGCTTGGGGTATACCGACCGTTTTTACGGATACCGGGATGATATGGGCAGCAGTGTGTTGGTGGATTGGGTGAGCCGTTTTCCCATGTATTACAATCCTGGTTCCCAAGTAAGCATTCTTTCTGCCCAGTCCCATTCGGGCACTACGGACCGTTTTGTTTCTTACTATGGAAATGTGGGCTACGACTACCGACACCGGTATTTCCTGACGCTGAGCGCCAGAAAAGACCAGTCCAATATATTCGGGGTGGAAGCCAATAAGCGGGGAGTACCGCTTTGGTCAATGGGAGGGGCTTGGATTCTGTCCGAAGAGAGTTTTCTCGACGGTGCCCGTATGCCCTTCCTGAAATTGCGGGCTACCTATGGCTACAGCGGCAACGTGGACAAAAGCTTGTCCTCTGACGTGACCGCCCGCTATGTGAACTTTCTCTTTTACGATGTACTGCCCCAGATGCGCGCTGCGGTGCTGGTGAATCCACCGAATCCAGACCTCCGATGGGAAAAGATCCGTATGGCCAATCTAGCCCTAGACTGGGAAACAGAGAGCGGGTTTTTTGCGGGTTCTTTGGAATACTACGACAAACAATCCAGCGATTTGCTGGGAGAGTACTCAGTTCCGGCCTCATCGGGGCAAATGAGCTTTACAGGTAATTTTGCCGAAACCCAGACTAGGGGTGTTGACCTCAATATGAACGTGCGCTGGTTTCGAAAATCCATCCAATGGAGCACCAATCTTTTGTTTAGCCAGCTCCGTGAAAAAGTGAAGGACTTCGAAAAACTGCCGACGGTTGCCAATCTCCTGGGTACGGCCTTTTCTGCCGCACCGCAGCCGATCGTCGGCAGACCCCTATATGGAATCTATACCTACGAATGGGCCGGACTCTCTCCGGACAAGGGCAACCCTATGGGATACCTGGATGGCGAAGCCAGCGAAGATTACCTGGCGATCTCCCGGGCAGCGACCATCGACAACCTGCAATACCACGGCCCAGCCCGGCCCACGGTGTTTGGGGCTTTGCGCAATGATTTATCCTATCGTGGCTTCAGCCTCTCGGTCAACGTTTCCTATCGCTTCGGTTACTATTACAAGCGCCGGTCCATCGATTACTTCACCCTGCTCAGGGGGGAGATCGGTCATGGGGATTTTGACCGCAGGTGGAAGCAGCCCGGAGACGAGGAGTTTACCCAGATCCCATCCCTGCCTCCGACGGCGGACTCCCGCAGAAATGCCTTTTATGCTAACTCGGGGATTTTGGTGGAGAAGGGCGACCATATCCGGCTCAACGATGTAAGGCTGGCCTACACCTTCTCCCAAGATCGGCAGTCCTGGCTCCCTTTCCGCTCTGCCCAGTTGTATGCGTATGCCCATAATCTGGGCATCATCTGGAAGGCATCCGACGATGCGTTGGATCCGGATTACCAGACCTCCAAACCCCTGACGTCTGCGTCCTTCGGAGTGCAGCTCGATTTCTAAATATAAAAACGGGGTAAAAGGAGGGGGTGATTTCTCATAAAGGTTAGTTGATATAAACCCAAAACTCTCCCGGTCAGCGGCGCTGACCACCCTTTTTTTTCTCACCGCTAAACGTTAACGAAATGAAAAATATCAAATACCTATGCCTGTTGCTGGGGCCTCTGGCGGGATTGTTTTCCTGCCAGGGATACCTTGACGAAAAACCCGAGAAATCCATTCTGGTACCATCCACAGTAGAAGATGTCCGCGCCCTGCTGGATTACTATACCACGATCAACGAAAATGCGCTGATCGACTTTATCCAAGCGGACGACTGGGTGACCGATGATCCAAACTGGCAGCGACTGGCACCTTGGGAACAGAATGCCTATCTCTGGCAGGAGCAGGTTTTTGAACCTGTGGAGCGCTCTACAGATTACTCCAGGCTTTATCGAAAAATCTTAACGGTAAATGTTT
Source organism: Algoriphagus oliviformis (assembly GCF_017254915.1). Taxonomy (GTDB): domain Bacteria; phylum Bacteroidota; class Bacteroidia; order Cytophagales; family Cyclobacteriaceae; genus Algoriphagus; species Algoriphagus oliviformis. The sequence continues at coordinate 35,872 of NZ_JAFKCT010000013.1, forward strand.
CCTTGGATGTTCTGCAAGATCTGGAAAGTTCGGATGAAGTCCGGCATCTGAAAGGGGAGGCCCTCTTTGTTCGCGCCTTGGCCTATTTTCAACTGGCTCAGCTTTTTCTGCCTTCTCCTGTACTGGATGACGGCGAAATCAAAATTCCGGTCAAGCTTACTCCGGATATGAATCAATCACCGCAATGGTGGACTGTTTCGGAAGTTTTGGTTCAGGTGGAGCAGGATCTTCTGGATTCATATGGGCTGATTTCTCCCGGATCTCTGTCCCAAAACAGACCCAACAAGAAAGTGGCTCAGGCAGTCTTGGCCAGGCTTTACCTGTACACCGGACGCTGGGAGGAGGCTCTGGAGTCCGCAGAGTATGTGTTGGATCAGAACACGGGAAGCCTGCTGGACTATCATGAGCAGGACAGCCTAGCCCCCTATCCCTTTGCCCTTTTCAATTCGGAGGTACTCTATTACGGAATCACCAGCAGTTTTTCGGTAACGGCGAGTGCAGCGACTTATGTCAATATGGATTTGACCGAAAAGTATGGCAAGGGGGACCTGAGGTCTGCCTTATTTTTTACCAAGGGAACCAATGGAAACCTATTCAAAGGCTCCTACAACGGAGACTACAACCTTTTTACGGGAATCGCTCTTCCGGAAATGTATTTGACGGGAGCGGAGGCTTTGGTCAGGCTGGGAAGGACGCAGGAGGGGCTGAGTCTGCTGGGAGTCCTGGCAGGGAACAGGTACCAAAGGCCGGAGGACTGGGAAGAGAATCTTTCGAAAAATCCGCTGGATTTGGTGCTTGAGGAGAGGCAGAAGGAGCAGGTTTTTCGCGGTACCCGCTGGATGGATATAAAGCGCCTCTCAGCCATGGGAGAATTGGGAGAGTCTCCGATACGTGAGATTGGAGGCAAGGCCTACCATATGCCCAACCCGAACCGATTGTATCTGGAATTGCCTAATATCGAGCTGGATCTGGAATTCCAATGAGTTTTATAAAAAGCCCGGGACTCATTTGTCCCGGGCTTACAGAACAGGCTTGGGGGCTTACTTCAGCGGAGCGATCCCCCTGTTGACAAACATTTTGTTCTCACCAGGATTGAGCGGATTCCCGTTGGGAGCGTCGTAGAGGCAGTGTTCGGACACGGCTGCATCACAGGTATAGGTCGTGGGACCGGGAGTCACCCCGGTCACATTGATCCACTGCGTGGAATCGTGGCCGTACTGGTTACTGTCCTCACCCTTGGGTGAAAAAGCGAAAGCTATTGTTGCCGCCAGCACAAAGGCCAGCAGCGGTAATCGTTTCATTAAATTATTCATCGTTTTGCCCTGTTTTTTAACCCATCAAAAACAGGGAAACCGTTTCTGGTTGTTTGCCTACTCTATCCAGGGGTTTTCGGCTTCGCCCCGTCCTTTGCCAGATGTCGGCGGTGCTCCGGATCTACCGCCGGTCGGAGCGGCAAAGGATACCCTTATTTTTTCGTCCAACGGTCGGGGGACCGGCAGGCTTGTCTGTTGGTTCCCAGACTATATTTCGCGGGGCAGGGCTGGGCTTTCCCTGCCCTTTTTTTGTTGTGGATTTGGCCGGCACATGTTATTTTCGACCCAAGGGAATTGGCATTTTTGGTTGGTACCCGGTGCGAAACACCCAGTCCTCCCGATATCGGTTTGGTTTAACATTGCTTTTTCCTGATTACTTACACTTTTGGCGCAACAGTTTCCAGACTGTTGGACTGCGGGCGGTGGGAATAACCCACCGCCTTCTGTTTTTCTTGGAAAGCGCGTCGGTAGGCCTATAGGCTTGGCCTATTCCTATTTCTTGGATATATTGACTTTGGATAAGACATCATTTTGATTCAATCTTCCTAAAAGCCGGAGTTGTTAGCTTCGGCCTTTTTATTGCCTTGAAGCCAAAGGCCGAGGGCGGATAGCCCTAGCTGGTCGGGATTTGCAATCACGACCGGTTACCGTAGGATTTGCAATCCGAATCAAAATCTGCTCCTCCTCGGCACTGCTCTTACTTTTCTCAGAATATTCCTGCGCCGAGGTGGAGCCGATGGTCGACTTTCCGCCCGGGGCTAAAGCCCCCGGCTACCAAGCTGTCGCTCCTACGGAGCTTGGTTTGTCTACTGCACCGGCGCCCTCTCCTCAAGGAGAGGGCGGGGGGTGAGGTTTTTCTCTGCAACCCGTGTCCCATAAACTGAAATCCCAATCAAGCTTAAGTTTAGCCAGAAGTGTTCCGCCCAGCCGAGGCTTTCCATGATTCCCGCACAGCCACAGGGCACCCTGGGAAAAGCTCCCACCCAGATCAGTCCCACGTAGGTGGTAAACACCGTCAGCAGCAGGAGGCTGCCCAAGTATCCCCACCATCTGGTGGCTGAAAAGAGCAGGAGCAGGGCGAGTAGCAACTCTACTCCAGGCACTAGGTAACTCAGCGCTTCGGCAAGGTCGGGGGGAAAAGTCTGGTTGTGAAAGGCATTTCGGCTGGTGCTAAACCGGATTAGTTTATCAAGTCCGGCATATCCAAAAACAAGTATTAAAACTGAACTAAATGCTTTATCCCGTCCCTTCATATCTCCTTGAATTAGTTTGTCAAATTTCAAGAAGCGAAAAGGATATAAACAATTCTCAGCCACAGAAACCCCTCCAAAGGGTACGAAGACTCAAAATAGGGGTATGAACCAACTTTCTTATTCCGTTCCTCGCCACCTGCACCGATTCTTCGCCAGATTCCTGTCGGGATGAAATTCCGAGGTCCCACAGTAAAAATTGCAATCCAACTTCCAACACTCATGGTGGGCAGACCCAAACCATCCAACCTCCTAACCTCATGTTCTATCCACCAAGAAAAAATAGTAAAATTATTTTTTTATTAATATAACTTAATTACATTGAGTTACTTGACGCTTTATTGCTGTACATTTTCAGGCCTGTAATTGGTGGGTGGGCTTTTTTTTGGGCTCGCCTTGGAAGTATCCTTAGTAATTCAATGCTGACTAATAGAAAAACGATCTATGCTCAGGATATAATGATATTCACCGGTCGAAGTAGATCTTATGCTTATAAGATTTTAAAGCAAGTGAGAGAGAGTGTGGGTAAAATGAAGCATCACCTGGTTACCATTCAGGAATTCGCCGATTTTCATCATATCACAGTCACTGAAATAGAAGAAGTGATCTTCTATAAACCCCAAAAATGAAAAGGACCTGCCTTTGAATTTGACAGATCCTTTGATTTGGAGGTTATCTCCGCCGGACTGACGATCCGGATTGTATGGCCTTTGTTCGGCTAAGTGTTAAGAAGTAAATACCAGGCTCCCAAGCATCCCCTTTTCGCACATTCAAGATGCTCGATTAGCCTTACTGGATACTCGTAATAGTTGTTGTAGGACACTCGCTGGTAATGCTGGTCATCAGTATTTTTCCTTGAGTCCTTTCCTTGTTCAACTTCCTGATTCTAAATTTCTTGATTGCTTCCATGCAATCGTTTCTTTCCTTCCGTGTTAGCATAGATCCTTGATTTGGTATGCATGAAAACTATTTTTAATCACCTTGAAAATCAAATTGAGGGTACAGAACCCCTTCCTGAGGGTATAGCCCAACTCAATCAGGGTACGGAACGCATCTTTACGCTGATGAAAAATAGACCCAGCCTGGTCATTTGGTGGATCTGGATGGTTATTACAGGTGTTGATTTGATTATCAGATTTATAGGAGCAATCCCCTTGGCTTCTTTGCCTGTAATCTTGGTCAATTTTGCCGGTGGCGTGGCAATTAGCCAATTCCTGTTTTTTCATTTCATGCCTCAGGTATTTCTAAAAAAAAAGTGGCTTCTGGAATTTGTTCAGCTTATACTAATCCTGGTTGTATATATGCTGGCAAAGTTTTTCATCCTGATGCCAGGGCTTGTTGATGTGCCTTCTATCAGAATTTTTTTCGGGAATGAGGCAACCCGGTTTTTTCATTTTACTGTCTATATTATAGTCATTTGGTTCTTTTATATAGACGGTAAAAGACAGGAGCTTCATAAGAAAATGGAAGTCGAACACCTCAGACTGGAGACAGAACACAGATCATCTCAGCTAAGCCAACATTTTGTTCTCAATTGGATCAGCACATTCTTGATTGACATGAAAAATGTTTCCCCTGACCTGGCCCATAAGCTTTCCAAGTTTACTGAGGTACTGTCTTACAGTTACAAGGATCCAAATCATCCCAATTCCCTTGGTCAGGAAATCCGCGTGGTCAAAAGTTATCTAGAAAGCCAACAGTTTCGCTTCAAAGAAAAACTTAACCTCAAATTTTCCATCAATCTAAGGGATATAGATCCGGGTGAATTTCAGCTCCCGAAATGGATCTTGATGACTTTGGTGGAAAATGTCTTCAAACATGGCAATTGCCTAAAATCCCAACATCCATGTTTGATTTCCATGGATATGTTTCCGGCTGAATACAAGAGCTATTCTTTTGCCATTTCCATTTCAAATGACTTAAATAGGGCCGATCCGGTGAGTCCATCCGGATTCGGAATCAAAACTGTACGGCGGATTCTCAATTACTATTTCCAAGATCGATTTCAACTTTTTACTTCTAAATCCGAAGCTGAATTCAACCTTTTCCTTCAAATTCATTACGGTCAAAACCATGCCGGTGTGTAGGGAGATTTGCGCTGCTTGTTTTATGTATAAGGATTCAATAAGAGGGTCTCCAGATAATTTTCATTGACCTTGTTGATCAATTCTTTAACCCGTTTTATGTTGTAGGAACCATTGTAGTCTGTCCCGTCTGCCGCAGCGGATTGGCTCGTATCAGGAATGCTCTTGCATTTTGCGGGTTTTACTTAACCCAGCTCAATATGTCGGATAAAATATATAAACTCGGAATCATCGATGATGAAGACTCTAGCCGGGAAATTCTGGCTGGCATTCTTTCCTTTATCCCTGGATATGAAATTTCATTCTCTATAGGCGATCCATTCCAAGCGCTGGATAACATCGAAAAACACAAAATCGATATCCTGTTTTTGGATATGGAAATGAAAGGGTTTGGTGGTTTGGAAATAGCCAAACGCATAGAAAATAAAAATATACCGATAATCGCCTGCTCTGCCTATGCTAAATACGGAGTTCCAAGCTTCAGATATAATGTCGTTTATTTCATACTAAAAATTGCCAACGACTATGAAGTTTCCTACGGTTTGGATAAAGCTAAAAAAATGCTCGAAGGTACCTGCTATAAAAAAGATTTTTCCTTTAATGACAATGTGGTTTTTGTGAAAGTCATTGGTGAACCTAGTCTCCTTTCTGTCAATACGCTCAACATAAAATACATAGAACAAAAAAGGAAAGTGTCTTTTGTTTACATGGAGTCCGATGAAATTCTTCGGATCCCAAACCCTTTATATCAGACTTTGGAAACATTCAATCGACCTTTTCTTTGTAAAATCCACCGCTCTTTTGCGGTTAACTACCTTAAAATCAAATCGGTATTTTCCAATCACTGTCTTCTGGAAAATGGTATTAAAATCCCAATAGGGGAGGACTATCACCAATCATTCTTTGAATTTATCAAAAAAAACTGATTGGCTTGAGCCCTCAAGATGGTGACCCTACTGGCACTGGGTATTTACACTGAAAATCCGCATCGAGACGACCTATTGGTAGCCAGGGGTTTCAACCCCAGGATAGATGGCCCAGGCATTTCCCCCTCGCTGGCGCAGAGAGATAGTTTAGAAACGGAATCGAACTGCCGGCGAAACGGAGACAGAATTCTCCGCCGGGACGAATTTGCAGTCCGACCTCATTATTTTCTGTCCTCAAACATCCGTCATCGACCTCCCTTCCCAAAAATCCTTCTCCCCATTTCCTTATACAACAAAAAATAAACCCAGTCCTCCATGATTTTTCTGTCCAAAGAATAAAATCGGTTAACCTGCATATGGAGATGATTACTGATGATTTGCCATTTCATATGCTCTTCCTCCCAATGATTTAAATGGGTCATCAATTTTTCCTTGTAGTCCTTTTTCCAGGCCAGTGGCAGTCTTCTGAATCGGTTTTTTTCATTCGGTTCTGCAGAAAATCGTCGCTTTGCCCCATGCGAAATCTTTTTAACCCGAGTTCTAAGCATCTTAAAACCATAGGTTTTCATTCCGGTTGAAAGAATCAAATCTGTCCAAAAATGACTCAGACACTCAGTGGAAATTGTACTCGACCCACTCAGACGAACCGTCTTTCGGATAATTTCACTGACCAAAGAGGATTCCATCCAAAACAAACTCTCAGAAATCAGATAGGTAGTATTCCCGTATTTTTTTGCCTCTGGGTAGTAAGGGCGTAGCTCAAATCGCAGCCGCTGAATGTTATTGACTAGGCGATAAAGTATTTCTTCTCTTTCTTCCTTCGAATTGGGGCAAAACCTCAATCTTACCTGTATCTGCTCCCCGTCCGGATAAACCAAAAAATACCAAAGAACCCGTTTCCTTTTAAGGAAATCAATCAGATAAAATGAGAAAAGTAAAAGCATGGAATCCTCAAAATCCTCCTCGGAAACCCAAAATACCAAATATAGCCACTTTGGATCTTCATGGTCAATTGAATTCAAAAATCCGGTCCAGGGCTTTTCTTTTATCTCTTTCCGATGGCTTATTACGAGTTGTGGATAGATTGCTTTTCCCTTGGATGAGGCATAGGGACTTTTGCCTTTCCAGATAACTTCGCTGAGTACACACTTGGAGTACTTCCTTAGTTCAAGCCATAAAATCTCTAATCCATCCTCACTTTCCCAATTGACAAGCAATTCACGGTCGTAAATACCCACCAGAATATTGGATGGCAAGGCCTGCTCAACCAGCCATTTTTTTAACTCGTTTTGCAATTCAAATTGATGGAAATTAATGACCCATCTCCTTGATTGCATGATGATTTTTCCCCAACAAAGTCTTGGGGTATAGGTTTTTGATGAAAAAAGCGGAGCATGGTAATGGGCCAAATTGAATGACTTCTGATGCTCAAGCTCCCAAAGAAGACGGATCAATGGATGGCTTATTTCTTTGCCATTCAGAGGGTGGGTAATGATCGGAATAATTCTTTTTCCCGATTGATTGTGAACAAGAAAAAACTCACCGTCGTGCAATCCCATCTCGATCTCTTCGAGAGGGATACAATTAGGATCCCCTTGATTAAAGGGACTGATATATTTCTCAAAAACCGGCCGGGTGGCACAAATTCCCTGAACTACATGGGTTTCAAAAATGCGAACCTCAGCATAGATTATGTCATCATTTGGATACACTAATGACTTGATTTCTTTTTCAAATGCATAGATCTCTTCATTTCTGTTAAATCGACCTATCAAAACAAAAGGCCGGTTGCACAGTGCATTGTCCACGACAATACTGTTGTCGTCTAGGATCTTGACTACCAGATCCACATGGTAAATCTGAGACGGTAAAGGAGCATCCTTTACAATTTTTTTTAAATCCACCTCCTCGCACCCCCAAAGGGAATCTGGGATTTCCAAGGATTCTTTTTGACTTAGTCCATTTGGAATTAGCTCCAGAAAATCTGAACTCGTGAACTCCTGATAGTTTAGCAGAAAGGGTAGAGGGATAAATCGATCATCGAATTTAACATGAAACCATTTTTTGAACCCCTCTAGGTAGTCCGAGGATACTTCGCCAAAAAGATTTCCAGCGGTTTGAAAAAAATCATCAAGGATGTTCTTGATCTCATCTTGAATCCCCAACTGATCTTTGACAACAACATCCGTATAGACCGAAGGGCTTATTAGGGTTTTTAGCCAGTCCTCGCTGTGATACAAAATTCCCATCTTGATCAATTCCCTCCAAATCTCTTCAATGTAGTGTTGGCTCCCTTCCTTAAACCACGATCGAAACTCGGCAAAACATATCTTCAAATGTGTTTTACAATGATTCTCCAATAGGCTGATTACCTTGTTATGTGGAATACTTAGTAGAGCCCAACGTTCTTCCTTGACTAGATAACTTAAAAATACCCTTCGGTTAAACTGGCTAAGACTACTTACACTAAGGCGCCAATGCTCGTAGGAGGATTCCGGGTTTTCGATAGTGCAATCTGATCGAAGCTCGTCTGCTTGACTCAGATCAATCGAGAATTTTTGTTGCATATCGGTGCCCAAACCAACTCCCGCAAGTTTGCCAAAAGGTGTGGAGCGGTATCGGCCTCTCAAAATGTACTTTTTCACTTTTAGCTTAACTGGTTTGGCTAAGTCCTCGTATCCCTTATTTCGGATTTCACGCGCAAGACTTGGGGAGGAAATGGAGATGGCTTCAATGATTTTTTGCCAGTTTTCTCGGATTTCAGATTCATTGTCTGGATCAAAATCAAACAGAGGGGTTCGAAATAAAAACTTCATGGCTTTTTATTTCGATTCTAAATCACAGGGCGTTAAAGGTCAAAAAAAGGCTATATAAGCACCATTTTAGGGTACGTACACCTGCTTTTGGGATACAAACTCGATTTTTTTTTCGGTTGTCTTGCTTCTCCGTTCCTCGGCATCGGCTTTCCGACTCCCACGTTATTCCTGGGCCGAGGTCAACGGTCTTTATTCTTTTTCACCGTGGGTTACAGCCTTCGTACCTCAGGCCTCACCCACGGCTTTTCACAGTTGACCCCTTCAGGGTCAGACTCCAAACCCCCGGCCTTTGGCGGACGCAAATCCCAGTTCGGATAGGCGCGGTCGGGCCGACGCAAAAGCGGGCCGGCGTTCGGCCATGTGCGGTGGAAGCTTTTTTGCGTCTTGACCTTTTGGTCCTTTTGGGTCAAGCCAAAAGGACGAAGAGAAAGAAACCATCGAGGTTTCTAAGTCCTCACCCAAGCCCTGTCGTACTTCAATGCAGGGCTATTTGCCAATCAACCACCAACTCCGTATCTCGGCATCGGCTTCTCGATCCTCACACTATTCCTGCGCCGAGGTCAATGGCTTTTATCCTTTTATACCGGGCATTCCATCCTTCGTGCCTCAGGATCCCATACCCGGCTACAAAGCTGTCGCTCCTACGGAGCTGTTTCCCGCTGTCCTGCTTCACTCACGATTTTTTGCGGGACCGGACTCCGTTGCAATGTCCCGTCTCCGTACACCTGTACTGAGCTCGATTGGTGAGTTGGTCGAACCATATCGAAGTATCGGCATCAGCTTTCCAATTCTCACCTTATCACTGCGCCGAGGTCAACGGTCTTTATTCTTTTTTACCGTGGGTTCCGCTGCGCTCAACAATAGCCTAATACAAGTCAGGCCCCCAGCCTTATTTCCTCTCGGGAAATGGGATAATTATTTGAAAAGCAAATTCTCAAATCATTCCGTCGTTAACTCCCCTCTCTTTAAGGAGAGGGGCTGGGGGTGAGGTAGATCACCTCCTCGGCATCGGCTTCTCGATCCTCACACTATTCCTGCGCAGAGGTCAACGGTCTTTATTCTTTTTTACCGTGGGTTCCGCTGCGCTCAACAATAGCCTAATACAAGTCAGGCCCCCAGCCTTATTTCCTCTCGGGAAATGGGATAATTATTTGAAAAGCAAATTCTCAAATCATTCCGTCGTTAACTCCCCTCTCTTTAAGGAGAGGGGCTGGGGGTGAGGTAGATCACCTCCTCGGCATTGGCTTCTCGATCCTCACACTATTCCTGCGCCGAGGTCAATGGCTTTTATCCTTTTATACCGGGCATTCCATCCTTCGTGCCTCAGGATTCCATGCCCGGCTACAAAGCTGTCGCTCCTATGGAGCTTTTTTCCAGTTGGCCTGCTTCATCAGACGCCGAAGGGTCAAACTTCTCAATAACCGCGGGTGAAACCCGAGGCAATTCCCAAGGAAACTAAATCCCGACCCCGTAGGGAGTCGAACTATTTCCCGCTGTCCTGCTCCTCCCACGACTTTTAGCGGGGCTGCACTATTTACCAATCGACCGTCCTCCAACTTCCAACACCGGACATCGGTCACCCGACATCCAACCTCCAAAACCAGACACCAGACACCGGACATCGGTCACCCGACATCCAACCTCCAACCTCCCTACTTCCAACACAAAGGCATGATACCCTCTAGATACCCGCATGATATCCCCTAGATAAAGGCACCATACTTGGGGTTTTGCCCTTATTTTCCATAAAATCCAAATTTTCCACAAAGTCTATGAAATCCACAGTTTCTTTAGAATCCACAGAATCCACGGTTTCTACTTTTGTTTTGATATCCAGATAGATACCTTCAGATTTTGGCCATGTTTCACATTTAAAACAACTGAACACATGGCAAAACAAGCTGGTTATATCAAACTCGAGGGCACCATCGGTGACCTTTCATTCTATAAAAACCGGGACGGGAACTTCATCGCCCGGCGCAAAGGTGGAGTCACCAAGAAAAGACTCCTCACGGATCCCAAATTCCAGAGAACAAGGGAGAATATGCAGGAATTTTCAAGGGCGGCCACCGCTGCCAAATTCCTCAAAAACGCTTTTCGTGAGATCGAGATCAAATCCAATGGGGGCAAGCTCCACAACCGGCTCTACTCCCAATCCATGAAGGTGATCAAGTCCGATCTCACCAGCGCAAGAGGGGAAAGAAAGTTCGAGCTGGGAGATATGTCCATCCTTAAGGGCTTCCAATTTTCAGAGAATGCGGTATTTGACCGGGTATTTAAAAAGCAGTTGACTATTGTCGACGATCCCGCGTCCGTGACCGTCACCATACCCGAAATGGTGCCATCCAAATACCTGGTCTATGCCCAAGGGTCGACTCACTTCCGCTTTTCCCTGATCCGGGCGGCGGTGAATGCAGTCGCCGGAACCTTCTACACCGAGATCAGTGCCTCTGCTCCATCGTTGATCAATTCCCAATCCCACCCGGAACTGGTCTTATCCCTGCCCAAACCGGCAATAGCTGGAGAAAAATACTTCTTCGCAGTGTCACTGGAATTCCTCATGGACGTCAATGGGGGACAATACGATTCCTTTGACGTTTCTCTGAATCCGGCAGTAATCCTTGTTGTCGTCTGAGATGGATCTGTTGCTCACACGTGAGTACTGGCCCGGAGGTACCAACGGCCGGCTTTACTGGCGAGGAGAGTTCCTTTCCCTGACCATCGAGCCGCCGGCAAGCCATTTTCGGCCGCACTCACGCTGTATCCCAGAAGGAAAGTATGGAGTGGAACTAGATCAAAACAATGATCTCTCCATCCACCAACTTTTATCCGCTTTGGAAGTGGGAAATCCGCCGGTCTCAAGGATTGCCGGATTGGGGATGGAAACCGGAATGCCGCATATCGTCTTGGCATCTGCAATTACCGGAGAGGGCAAAGGAGTGCCTGATTACCAGGCACTACGGAGGCTCAAAATCCGGATAGGGCAGGCGCTCGGGAAAGGGGAAAAGAGCCTGCTGGAGATAAGGAGCTGTCCAGAACAGGCCCTCAACCTGACCTACCATCAGATCGCATGGATGGATTGATGTGGCAAACCCTAACGGGAGGAGTCATCGCGCTCCTCCTTTCTGTCATCGCTTATTTTCTCAAGCTCCTGATACAGGATTTTAAGCTGATGGGTACCGAGCTTGCTCGGTTGAAGGAGTCGGTGGTCAGGCTGGAGGCCGAGCAGGCCCTCATCAAGTCTCTGTTGGAAAAGTATCGCATCCAACTCAAAAACATGCGCTTCTGACAGTCACTTGGCGCTTTCAACCACCGCCTCAATGGTCTATGGCCTCTCAGCTACAGACCGTAATGAATCAATAACTATTTAGCAATAACTAAATAAAAGCACATGAATCTAATCTCGGAAGTAAAAAGCAGGGCTTTAGCCCCAACTCCACCATTCTTTCAGCTGCTGAAGAAGGTAGGACTGATTATCGCAGCGGTCGGTACAACTGTCCTGGCTGCACCGGGGCATGTACCTGAAATCCTCTTGGACTATGCTGCCCACGCGGTCACTGCCGGTACCATTCTGGTGGGGATCTGCCAACTGACCGTGGATGAGGCGAAGCTGGAGGAGAAATTGCTGGGTTCGATGGAGTGACCCACCTATTCTTTTGTTTTTTATCCGGGTGGTGTATGCCACCCGGATTTTAGGTTTTATACCATCTAAACCAATTTTCCCATGATTCGTTTAAATCCTCCCCGTTTTGGGTATTCTGCCCTCAATATGTTTGAATAGAAGGCTCAGTAAAGCAGCTATTTAACGAAATGGTGCTTTATTTGCTTAGTCGCACAAAAATTCAATGTTCTTATAGAGGGAGAAATATTCGGGCTGCTGCCGGAAATAGGCCTAAAAAAGTTTTCGAAAATGAGTACAAAAACTACTCATCTCCCTATATTTGCTAAAGGAATTGCCGTCAATTGGGTTAATATTTTATGTTTTCTTATTGATTTGCGGTTTTTTTTGAAAAATCGGTAATTCGAGATATTTAGCGTTTTAAGTGAAGACTAAAGGTGAAGGCAGCTTTTTCGTCTTCCAATTGGAGAGTTTGCGTCCGGTTTGGCCAATCGGAAATGTGACTGAAAGGGCGAAGCTGTAACCCATGCAAATTTTGGGCTTGTGTAGCTTATGCAGTAGGATTTTAAGAGTCGTGAATTGATTTCGGAATAATTTTTCTCCGATTTAGCAGAGTGTAATAGAAAATTTGTAAACCAATAAAGTCCGAAAAATTCTTGGACGATATTGCCAACCCCCAGAACTATGAACAATAAAGTGGCATTGATTACCGGTATCACCGGCCAAGACGGCTCTTACCTAGCCGAACTTTTACTTGAAAAGGGATACATGGTCCATGGGATCAAGCGTAGAGCTTCCTCCTTCAACACCGCGAGAATTGACCACCTCTACATGGACCAGCATGAGAAACATGTCAATTTCAAGCTGCACTACGGTGACTTGACCGATTCTACCAATATTATCCGCATCATCCAGGAGGTGCAGCCCGATGAGATCTACAACCTCGGTGCGATGAGCCATGTCAAGGTTTCCTTTGACTCTCCCGAATACGTGGCCAACGTGGACGGCATGGGGACCCTGAGGATTTTGGAAGCCGTGCGGATTCTTGGTTTGATCAACAAGACTCGGATTTATCAAGCTTCTACTTCCGAGCTTTATGGAGGCCTGGAGGAAAACAAAAACGAAAAGGGTTTTTATGATGAGAATTCTCCCTTTTACCCGCGTTCCCCTTATGGGGTAGCAAAAATCTACGGTTTCTGGATCACCAAAAACTACAGAGAGGCCTATGGCATGTATGCCTGCAACGGTATCCTGTTCAACCACGAATCCCCTAGAAGAGGGGAAACCTTTGTGACGCGCAAGATCACCATGGCCACGGCGGCCATCGCCCTGGGCAAGCAGGATTGCCTGTATCTGGGTAACCTCAACGCGCTTCGTGACTGGGGACATGCCAAAGACTATGTGGAAGCTATGTGGAGGATATTGCAGCAGGATAAGCCGGAGGACTTTGTCATTGCGACTGGTGTGACCACCACCGTGCGGGATTTTGTCCGACTGGCATTTTCAGAGGTAGGAGTAGAGCTGGCTTTTGAGGGAGAGGGAGAGCATGAGGTGGCCAAGGTGGTATCCGCATCCAATCCGGACTTCAAATTGGAAAAAGGGAAGACAGTCGTTCAGATTGACCCGAGATATTACAGACCTACTGAGGTGGACCTGCTGCTCGGCGATCCCACCAAATCCAAGACCAAACTGGGCTGGAAGCCTCAGTACGACTTAGCTGGGCTGGTAAAGGAAATGGTGGCCTCCGATGTGGAGATTGTGAAGAACAACTACAATGCTCAGTGGGAGCATATGGTGGGATGATTTCTTTTTTTATAGTATTTTCTACAAAAAGCATTCAGTTGCGGTATTTTAACTATATGATTATATGATAAAGTCGATAGGTTGAGTCTTTTATACTTAATTTAGAGAAAAATTTATGTGGTGTTGATAAGAAGTAAATTTTAAAATCGTGGTTAGAACTGATGATAAGGTAGTTGTAAAAAACAGTGTGTTTCTTTTTTTGAGAATGCTGTTTAATTTGCTAATTACTTTCTACTCTTCACGTATAGTGTTAAACTCTCTAGGGATAAATGATTTTGGGATTTACAGTGTCGTTGGTGGACTTGTAGCGATGTTTGGGGTTTTGAATGGTTCGATGGCAACTACGACTTCAAGATTCTTTGCTTTCGAAATTGGAGATGGCAACCTTAGTAAATTAAGAAAGACATTTTCGGGGTCATTAATAGTGAATCTATTTATTGCCTTAATAGTATTAATCTTCAGTGAGACTATAGGTTTATGGTGGGTTGAGAATAAACTCAATATTCCTCCAGATCGATTGAATTCTGCTACATATGTGTATCATTTTTCAGTTTTAACATTGTTAGTGACGATAGTGCAAGTTCCTTTTAATGCTATTGTTCTAGCGTATGAGAAGATGAAAATGTTTTCTTATATTGAAATAGTTACAAGCTTTTTGAAATTCTCTGGAGCATTACTTCTATTGGTTGATATTAAAAGTGATAATTTAGTATTTTATTCTTCAACATTTTTTGTTGCTTCATTTATTATGTTGTTGGTAAGTGTATTTCTGTGTTATAGGATTTTTTATCCTATAATCAATCTTAATTCTTTTGATGCTAATGTGGTTAAGCCGATTTTGAATTTTTCATTTTGGGATCTATTTGGAAATATAGCTAATATGGCGAGAATTCAAGGTAGTAATATTTTGTTAAATCTTCAATTTGGACTTTCTGTCAACGCTGCCTACAGTATTTCCAATCAGATTTATGGCGCCACGGGGCAATTGGTGAACAGTTTTCAATTTGCAATTAATCCTAGAATAATCAAGAGCTATGCAACAGGTGATACGGGGCAATTTAGGAAATATGTTTTCTACGGAAGTAGGTTTTCTTTCTATATAGTTCTTTTTGCGATTATACCAATTATTTACAATGTTGACTATGTTTTAACTTTATGGTTGTCAAATCCGCCCTCGTACGCTAACGTGTTTACAAAGCTAATATTGATAGATACTTTAATAAACTGTCTTTCTGGGTCGCTAGTGGTTGCAGCAAAAGCTCCCCAAAAGATAAAATACTATCAAATTGTTGTAAGTTTTCTTCTTTTTATTAATATACCTCTTAGTTACGTGTTTTTTAATTTTGGATATGAACCCGAAATACTTTTTATCATACGAATTGCTCTCTCTTTATTAGCTTTTATATACAGGATAGCCTATGTTAGACATATCGTTGAGTTTACGTGGAAACAATATTTTAATGAAGTTGTATCCAAGGTGTTGGTCTTGAGTTTGCTTGTAACAATATTTTTAATTTTAGTTGAATATTTTTATGGTCTTGCTAACAGCTTTCCTGTTTTTGTGTTTCAAACTTTGTTATTGGAATTTTTTTTGGCGGTCTCTGTTTTTTGTTTCGGACTTCTGAAAAAAGAGAAGATGTTTGTTTTTGCTAAGGTAAAGGCATATGTTTATGCATACCTTTAAATCAATTTGTATTTGTAATATTTTGTTATGAAAAATATATATCAGTTGTTAGTTAACAAATTCGTTCTTTTTACTAAGATTGAACTTATAAGAACTCGTGGGAGATTCTCTGCAAAGCTTTTGACGGATTTTTCGGAAAATAGAAAATCTGTACATTTTGTCCACAGATGTAATACCATTAATACAGGAGATTTACAATGTGGTTATTATAAGTACTTTTTAACTAGGTTTTCTAATTTTAATTGTTATGTTCATGACTTAAATTCTGTTGACTACTCAATTATAAGATATAATGATGTTGTTTTAGTTGGCGGGGGTGGTCTGTTAAATAATCTGTCTACCTGGAATTATACTATAAATAGATTGGGTCGGATTTCCAAGACCGCTGTTATTTGGTCTGCTGGTTTTAATATGCATGTTGATAGAAAGGTAAAGTATGAAATAGATTTTCGCAATTTTAGATTGATTGCTATAAGAGATTTTGGTCATAGTTCTGGTTTTGAATACGTGCCTTGTGCGACTTGCATGATGCCAGAGTTGTTATTAGACTATGATATTAAGAGAAAAATCGGTGTTGTTTCTCACGGAAGTATAGCTTTACCAGAACATTTATTGAGATATGAAAGTATTTCAAACGAGTACTCTGCAAAGGATATGGTTGAGTTTATTGGAAGTTCCGAGATTGTTTTAACAAATAGTTTTCATGTTATATATTGGGCGACGTTGATGCAGAAAAAGTGCATAGTTGTTTCTCCCTTTTCTGAAAAATTTAAGTTTTTGAAATTTCCTCCTGTTTCATATTCTGGCGATTTAGATTTCGATATTTCTCAGACAAAAATTTATCCAGATGCTTTGTCTGATTCCAAGGCGCTAGTAAATGGATTTGTTAACAAATTGATTACGATTATTACATCTGATGTCTAGCCTTAGTAGTAAGATTAGCGAATCAAATCTGTTTTCTCAGTTGAGGTTGTGGACAGGAGTTGTTCTGTTTATTTCCATATCTCTAGAGTTGATTCTTTTTCCATCATTTGAGAATTTTTTAGGATGTTTGATGACGTTCATAGTCTATTGGATTTTTTTGTTTTTTTTAAGGAGAGGTGTTATTCTTAACAATCCTTTTTCATTTTTAGTATACTCTTCTTTTTTTTTAGCAAGGTTTATTCCTTTACCAGCGACTCTTCTTGAGGGAAAGCCTATCACTTATGGATTTGAAGCTCCGTATGACACCTTTTTGTTTGAAACCCTAATGTTTGTTGTTTGCTCAGTTGCTTTTTATTTTTCTACGCATATAAGATTTTCAAATAATACGATTTTACAGAAATTGTTGTTGAAAATGGGTTTTTTTCACGCTTCTCCAACTATATTATGGTTGATGGGGTTTGTGGGAGTTCTAGTTAGAATACAACAATTAATTGTGGCTGGAGACGTAGAGTTTGGAGATGTTAATAATAAATTTTTAGCTGGGATGATTTATTTTCAATACGCACCCATTTTGTTATTATTTCCTTCACTTTCTCGTATAGTATACAAAAAGAAAAATTTGGTGTTATTCTATTTGGCGGCTATATTTATTATAAGTTTTGCTACTAATAGTCGTCAAGCGATGATTTTTCCAATTTTTACTATTTTTCTTCTTTTTTTTCTAACTCTTGTGAAAGATAACTTATCTGTTTTTCATTATATTAAGCCTCAATATGTTATTCTTATTTTCATTTCTTGTTTTTTTTTACTTAATCTCGTTTCAGATATTTCTTTAGCTATGTTAGCTAATAGAGGTTTAAGGGATGATATTAGTAGGCTTGAGCTTTTTTCTAAAACTATAGAGACTCTCCAAGATGATCAAGTAATGAACTCACTTCGACAGGTTAGTATTCTTGATAAGGGTGATATGTCTTCATATTATCAGGGCTGGGATGAAAATTATTTAGATAACTTTATGTTAAATAGATTTGGCAATTTGAGGGTTTCAGATCAGGTATTGTACTATGCAAATGAGATTGGATATGCTAATAGTAAGATGTTAGATAGTTTTTCTGATAAATTTGTTGCTATTTTTCCAACGCCTTTGGCTAATTTATTTGATGACGAAATAGATAAAAATCAGTTGGATTATTCTCCTGGAGATATGATTTATCAATTGGGAAGCCGGTCAACGCGTTTTGTGTTAGGTACCCATAGGGTTTCAAGTCTTGTAGGTGATGGTTTGGCTACTTTCGGTTTTTTGTGTTTTCCACTTTTCTTTTTTCTTTTATTTTTCTCTTTTAAGCTGCTTGATAATTTGGTGTATTTTAAGGATGGAGATGTATTTTTTTCTATATTGTCTCTTATAATTGTATTTGATTTGTTTGGTGTGTTTAGAAATTCAATTGGCTCTATTAATTTATTTTTCTTTTTGTTTAGAGGGTTTTGGCAGTATTTAGTTACTTATTTTGTAGTTTATAAGATTTGTTGGTTTTGCTCAAAAGTCTTTTTTTCTTCAAAAATGTATAATTGATGTGTTTATGAAAATTGTTTTCATAGGGAACTATTTAAAAGATAGACAAGAAAGTATGAAGCGATATACCGATATGTTGTATCGTGAATTTACTGGTTTGGGTTTAAACTGTTCAATATGGAATCCCCCTCTCTTTTTTGGTTCCTTGTACCATACCACTAATTCTGGTTTTGGAAAATGGTTGGGATACATAGATAAGTATATTTTGTTTCCGATCATTATATCGATGCAGCGTTTTATTCTTTTTCTAAGAGGATCAAGAGTTTGTTATCATATAACTGATCATTCAAATGCAATGTATATATACTTTTTGCCAATTAGGGATACTGTAGTAACTTGTCATGACGTCCTTGCGATAAGAGGTGCAATGGGGTTTGAAGATGCTTATTGTCCCGCAAGTCCAACCGGTGTTTTGTTGCAAAAGTTGATTTTAAAAAGTATTTCCAAGGCATCGAAGGTAGTTTGTGTATCTAACTTCACACTGTTGCAATTAAGGGAACTAGCGGGATTTCCCAAACGAGAACATTGGGTTGTAATTCACAACCCTTTTAATGCAAGTTTTTCACCAATGAATTCTTCGGAGGCTTCGTATAGACTTAGTTCGCTTGGAATTGATAGCGAATATATTTTTCACTTAGGTTCCTCATTAGATAGAAAGAATCGGGCGTTGTTAGTTCGGATGGCTAATATATTGGGGGACTCTTGGAATGGTAAAATTGTTTTTGCAGGATTTCCTATAGATTCGACTTTGCAGTCGATTATTGATGAATGTGAGCTTAATGATCGAGTCGTATCAGTTGTTAAGCCCAATCATGAATCTCTTTTAGCATTATATTCAAGTTGTGCTTGTTTTATCTTCCCTTCTTTTTCAGAGGGATTTGGTTGGCCAATTATCGAAGCGCAATCTTGTGGCGCACCAGTATTAGCGAGTTGCATCGAACCTATGCCAGAAGTTGGGGGAGAAGGTGCACTATACGCTGATCCGAATAGTCCTCAGGAATTTTCGGAGAAATTTCATTATCTAAAAAATGAGACTGTAAAGAGTAATATAGTATCCGCTGGTTTTAAAAATGTTAGAAGGTTTTCGTCCAACGAGATTATTCCAAAATATCTTGAAATCTATAGTCAATCAGTAGAATGAGATTTTTATTTAAAGTGCTTGTTATTTTAATGCCTTGGGGTATCAAAAGACTTATCTTGGTAAGGTTTTTCAACTATGAGATTCACTCATCGGCTAAAATTGGTTTATGCTGGTTCTATCCAAAGAAGCTTATAATGGAAGCTAATTCCAAGGTTGCAAATTTTAGTGTAGCTGTCAATTTGGATTTAATTCATATGCAGGAGTACTCTTCTATCGGACGTAGTAACTGGATTACAGGATATCCATCATCCTCTAACGTTCATTTTGCTCACCAATCCGATCGTAGGGCTGAGTTGCTTATAGGTCGTCATTCTGCAATAACAAAAAATCATCATATAGATTGTACAAATTCGGTAGTGATTGGGTCGTTTAGTACGATAGCAGGGTATGGCTCGCAGTTGTTGACTCATTCTATTGATATTTTAGAGTCTAGACAGGATAGTAAGCCTATTGTGATAGGTTCTTACAGTTTCATCGGAACGGATGTGGTAATATTAGGTGGTTCAAGTTTGCCGGATTATTCGATATTGGGAGCTAAGTCTCTTTTGAATAAAAAATTTTTAGACTCTCACAAAGTCTATGCTGGCGTTCCGGCTACCATGAGATCTTCTGTTGATGCTAATGCAAAGTATTTTAATCGATTATCTGGATTTATAAATTGAATTTGCGTTGCTGATACTTAGAGTTATAGTTACGATGAACCCATCTTACGGAGGGCCATGCCAGGGAATAAGAAATAGCATTCCTGCTTTGAGTCGGTTTGGTATAGACAATGAAGTAGTATGTTTTGATGAGGATGATGTCGACTATGGTATTGAAGACTCTTTTTTAATTCATAGGATAGGGAGAGGGGTAGGTCCTTATTCCTTCAACAGCAGACTTGAAAGTTGGAGTGCCAAAAATTTGGGACGTTTTGATATTGTTATTGTACATGGATTATGGTTGCATACGAGTTTTGGTATGTACAAGGCATGGAGCAAGTTCAAGCGTCATAGAACTAAATTCCCATCTTTATACATCATGCCTCACGGGATGCTTGATCCGTATTTTCAGAAGTCTAAAGACCGGAGATTTAAAGCAATTAGAAATTCGATTTTTTGGCACTTGTTTGAGAAGCGTGTTATAAACGGAGTGGATGGAGTGTTGTTTACTTGCGAGATGGAATTGGAGCTTGCCAAACAAGCATTCTTTGGATATAACCCCAAAAAGGCGGTTAATATAGGATACGGTATTCAACGGCCGCCTGCGTTTAATGCTCAGATGGATGGAGAATTCAGAGCTATAAGCGGACTCAAAGAGGACGATCGATATTTTTTGTTTCTAAGTCGTATCCATGAAAAGAAGGGAATTGATTTATTGGTGAAGGCCTATATGAATTTGACTGATTCAGGTATGTTTTCTTCTCTTCCGAAACTTGTAATAGCGGGCCCATTGTTAGGAAGATACGCTGAACTAATGCAAAAAATTGCAAGTCATCAAAATAATATTGTTTTTACTGGGATGTTACAAGGGAATGCCAAATGGGGAGCGCTTTATTCGGCGGAATCATTCATTTTGCCAAGCCATCAAGAAAACTTTGGTATTGCAGTAGTAGAATCACTAGCCTGTGGAACTCCAGTATTGATAACTAACAAAATCAACATCTGGAAAGAAATTGATGAAGGAAAAGGTGGATTGATCGAACAGGACGATGCAGAAGGAGTGCGAAATCTGCTTGTTCGATGGATTGAACTTCAAGACAAAGAAAGGTCTGAATACCGTAAATCGGCTCGAAAAACCTATGAAGAATATTTTACAGTAGAAAGTGCGGCCTCACAGTTTTGTAAACGTTTAGAAATTGATGCACACACGAGTTAAACTGGCCGATTTTGATGCTTCGATCGGTCTCGACCGGGGGGCTACTTTGATCAAAGAATTGTTTTGGTATTTTACTAAAACGTTTTTTTTCCTTTCAGCATTCCCTTTCCCATCTTCATTTAAAGCATTTCTATTGAGGTTGTTTGGTGCAAGGATAGGTTACGGTTTAGTGATTAAGCCTCGGGTAAATATCCACTTTCCTTGGAAGCTGGTTATAGGGGATCACGTTTGGATAGGAGAGGAGGCGTTTCTGTTGAATTTTGAGCCTTTAACAATTGGAAGCAACGTATGTATCAGCCAACGGGCTTTTCTTTGTGGAGGCAATCACGACTTCAGAGATCCGTCCATGCCCTATAGAAATGGCCCCATTACCTTGGAGGACGGTTCTTGGGTGGGAGCATCGGTTTTTGTTGGCCCAAATGTTACAGTTGGAATTGACAGTGTCTTAGCTGCGGGGTCTGTTGTCAGTAAAGATGTTCCAGCAAACGCTATTTTCAGGGGAAATCCAGCAATACAGGTAGGAATTCGTTGGAAATAGTGTTTAAACTTGTTTTATGAAGTTAGGAAAAGTTCTACTTGCGATTTTAGGTTTTCTCTTAGTTTATAATGAGGCTTTTCCTCAATCCCTTCCCGCAGGCTATCCTGTGTTGGTGGAATCGGAAAGGAGAGATCAGCTCAGGACGGCTGACTCTTTGCCTTATTCCTTTTTTTTGCAGAATGATTTCTTATTCAAAGAGACTTTAGAATCTAGAGATTCAGAGTTTGAATATGGTATGGTCCCCGTAAGGTCTTCAATATTCGCGAACACTTCTCGGCCTTATTGGTATAGTCCGAACGAGATGATTCCCGCAAAGGGCGTACAAATCTACATTTCCGGAGGAGCTTATTTTACACACAAATACTTTTCTGTTGACTTGCAGCCGGAGATATCGCTTGCACAGAATTCAGCATATCCAGGCAGTAGAAGAATCCGATATATATCTACCTATGGTGATGATCCTGAACGCTTTGGTGATGGAGTTTATTCTCGGATCAGTTTTGGCCAATCTAAACTTGTTGGAAAGCTCGGAGCCTTTGAAGCCGGAATTTCGACGCGTAATCTTTGGTGGGGTCCAGGTCAGTGGAATTCCTTGACTTTTTCAAACAATGCTCCTGGCTTCGTACATGGGCTTTTTGGAACGCATAGGCCGGCGAAAACCTTTTTCGGCAGCTTTGAGTTTCAGTTGATTTCAGGCTTTCCCAAGTCAAAAAAGTATCCGGCCTACCAAGACTCTGCCTTAAATGCCGTCAACCGGCTTAAACCCAACCGCGACAGGTATCTGAATGCCTTGAATATCTCGGTTTCTCCCAAGTGGATCCCGGGCTTGTCTTTTGGGGCGGCTAGGACCGTGCAGACTTTTAGGGATTCGGTGGACGTTAGCAACTTTATAGATGTCTTGCCTGTGTTTTGGGGAGTATCCAAGCAACAAGTGGGATCGGATCTGGTAGGGGAGTCGGATCGGGGAAGGGACCAGCAAATCACCGTATTTTTCCGCTATGTGGTGCCGAATACGGGCTTTGAATTTTATGGAGAGTACGGGCGTAGAGACCATGCCCTCAATATCCGAGACCTGACCATCAGTCCAGCCCATTCCCGTGCATACTTGATGGGCTTCAATAAAATCTTCAAGCTAGGTGGAGAAAAATTGGTTCAGGTCCGGGGGGAGATGACCCAGCAGGCCCAGTCGGTGAATTGGG
This sequence comes from Algoriphagus oliviformis, assembly GCF_017254915.1. Classification (GTDB taxonomy): domain Bacteria; phylum Bacteroidota; class Bacteroidia; order Cytophagales; family Cyclobacteriaceae; genus Algoriphagus; species Algoriphagus oliviformis. Next base: position 58,599 of record NZ_JAFKCT010000013.1, read on the forward strand.
TAGTAAGGGCCAATAGTACTACACCTTGGCATACCAATGGCACCATCGGTGGCTTTACCAACTGGGATCAAGCCATGGGCGTAGGGGTAGGTATGGGCTCGAACGTGCAAATGTTGGAAGTCTCTCTGGTAGAGGGCATCAACAAGTTTGGGCTTTACCTCGAGAGATTGCCCCAGCATGCCGACTTTTACGATACCGCAGACCTAGAGAAAAAAGGATATCAGCCTTGGGTGGACTTTACAGCCGGACCAATTTTTGACCATCAATGGAAGAATATCATTTTCTCCGGACGCATGCTCTTTACCTACACCGGCAACTACTTTTGGTCTCAGGAGCTGGGGCCGCAATTTGACTTTCCCGAGACAAACTCTAAATTCTCGACGAGTACCCAGCTGAATCTGATTTATCTATTTGGCAAAAAAGAATAGTATCAAGTATCAAGTATCAAGTATCAAGTATCAAGTATCAAGTATCAAGTATCAAGTATTTATTCTATAGGACTTGATATAACTACAGTATAAACGAATAACGAATAACGAATAACGAATAACGAATAACGAATAACGAATAACGAATAACGAATAACGAATAACGAATAACGAATAACGAATAACGAATAACGAATAACGAATAGCTTTTTCTAATTGTAAACCACCAATTACCACAATCAATACCACATGAAGATCTCAAAAATCTGCTGCATTGGCGCGGGCTACGTTGGCGGGCCGACCATGGCCGTAATCGCGCAAAAGTGCCCCGAAATCAAAGTTACCGTCGTTGATATCAACGAAGCCCGCATTGCGGCTTGGAATGATGAAAACCTGGACAATCTGCCGGTGTACGAGCCTGGGTTGGACAAGGTAGTAGGCGAGGCACGGGGAAGGAACCTCTTTTTCTCAACTCAGGTGGATGCGGCCATTCAGGAGGCCGAGATGGTCTTTATCTCCGTCAACACCCCCACCAAAACCTACGGAGAAGGAAAGGGGCAGGCTGCGGATCTGAAGTGGATAGAGCTATGCGCCCGGCAGATCGCCGCAGCATCGGATTCGGATAAAATCGTGGTTGAAAAGTCCACCTTGCCAGTCCGTACCGCAGAAGCTGTAAAGGATATTCTTTCCAACACCGGCAACGGGGTGAAATTTCAGATTCTGTCCAATCCCGAGTTTTTGGCGGAGGGTACAGCAGTAGAAGACCTGCAGCAGGCCGATCGAGTCCTGATAGGCGGGGAGAATTCTCCCGAAGGCAAGGAAGCCATTCAGGCATTGGTGGACATCTATGCGCACTGGATACCTAGGGAAAGGATTTTGACCACCAACGTATGGTCCTCCGAACTCTCCAAATTGACCGCGAACGCGGTACTGGCCCAGCGCGTATCTTCTATCAACGCACTTTCGGAGTTATGCGAAGTCACAGAAGCAGATATCGATGAGGTAGCTCGGGCAATTGGTGCAGATAGCCGTATTGGCGGAAAATTTCTCAAGGCTTCTGTAGGCTTTGGCGGATCCTGTTTCCAGAAAGACATCCTAAACTTGGTGTATATTTCCAGGTCTTACGGACTGACTGAGGTTGCCGACTATTGGGAGCAGGTAATCAAGATGAATGACCATCAGAAAGGAAGGTTTGCAAGAAAAATTGTAAAGTCGCTGTACAACACGGTCAGCGGCAAGAAGATAGCCTTTCTGGGATGGGCATTTAAGAAGGATACCAATGATACCCGTGAGTCTGCGGCCATCTATGTCGCCGATCAGTTGCTGAATGAGAAGGCCCAGATTTCTGTGTTTGATCCCAAGGTAAAATATCAGCAAATCCAATCGGATATCAACTACTTGCAGACAAGAGGCAAGGAAGAAAACGGGGCCTTGCTGGAGTCTGTGGCAGATCCCTATGAAGCTTGCAAGGACTCCCATGCCGTGGCCATCCTCACGGAATGGGATGAGTTTGTGCAATATGACTGGAAGAAAATCTATGATTCCATGCTGAAGCCTGCCAAGATATTTGATGGCAGAAATATCCTCGACCACGAGCAGCTAAGGGAGATAGGCTTCCGTGTGTATGCGATTGGCAAGCCTTTGGAATAGGTTTGTTACTGAAGTTCTTCGAGTATTACTATCAAAGTCCCCAACCCACATTCAATAATCCCTATAGACTCAATCGATGAGAGTCCTTGTATTTGGTATAAATTCCTCTCCTGATCTCACTGGAATAGGAAAATACACCGGTGAGATGAATGCCTTTCTTGCAAAGCGAGGGCATGAGGTCACCATGGTGACGGCCCATCCCTACTATCCGGAGTGGAAGCTTGGAAGCGGCTACCCCCGCTACTTTTGGAAAACGGAGGAGGTAGATGGTGTAAGAGTGTATCGCTGCCCACTCTATATCCCTTCGGATCCCACCGCCATGAAGAAGGTGTTGCATGAGATTTCCTTTTTGCTTTCTTCCGTACCTGTATGGTTGAGATTGGTCTTTTCCAGAAAGTACGACTATGTCCTAAGTATCAATCCCCCTTTCCATCTCACCGCCTTTCCACTCTTGTATAAGTGGCTGAGAAGGGCAAAACTGATATCCCACGTTCAGGATCTACAGGTGGATGTGGTGAAGGATATGGATCTGATCAAAAATGGCTTGTTTCTGAACACCATGTTTTCGGTGGAACGCTTCCTGCTCAGGCAAAGTGACTGGGTAAGTACCATCAGCCGGGGGATGGAGCGGAAAATCAGGGAAAAGGGTATAAAAAAGGAAAAGCAGTTTATGTTTCCCAATTGGGTGGACTGTTCCTTTATCTCGCCGGTGTCCAAACTGGATTCCCTGAGGTACCGCTTTGAGCTGGAACAAGCAGACCAAGTAGTTCTCTATTCCGGAAATTTGGGGGAAAAGCAAGGCTTGGAGATGATCGTCGAGCTTGCAAACCAGATGAGGGAACGAGTAGGACTCAAATTTTTGATCGTTGGTTCCGGTGGGGCAAAAGCCAGATTGGAGCAGATGGTGGCAGAATATGCACTTGACAATGTGTTGTTTTTTCCCTTGCAGCCCTATGAGGATCTTCCTAGGCTTTTGGGGACTGCCGATGTGCATCTTGTGTTACAGAAAAAGGAAGCCTCTGATTTGGTGATGCCTTCCAAACTGACAGGGATCCTCTCCTCCGGGGGGCTGGCGCTCATCACCGCCTCTCCCGCTACGACCCTGCATGAGGTCGTCACGGAGTACAATATGGGCGTAGTCGTGGAGCCAGGCTCCTTGGATGCCTTGCAGGCAGGCCTGGAAAAGTGTCTGGAAATGGGGGGAGAATCCTCGGAAATCCGCAATAATGCACGGAGCTATGCCCTCAGATACTTGGACAAGGAAGCCGCACTGGGCAGATTTGAAAATAGACTGTTGACCCTGCGGGAGAAAAAGTAGTCCAGAAGAATCCCGCTGGGAAAGTGGTTGACATAGCTCACGTTCACAGGGGCCAAAAAAATAGGCTGTCTCATGAATTGGGACAGCCTATTTTTTTTTTTTGTATTGTGGCCTAGTAGGCATTTTCTGTGTCCGTCAAGACGGACTTGATGGTCATCGCAATGATTCTCAGATCCATGACCACAGACCAGTTTTTGACGTAGTACATGTCCAATTTATACCGGAAGTATATGGAATTTGGCAGCTGCGTTCCGCCGCGATAGCCTTTGGCTTGGGCCAAACCGGTAATCCCGGGCTTTACCAAATGCCTGTTTCTATAGCCATCGATTTGCTCCGCATATTCTCTGTTCTGCACCACTATATGTGGTCTAGGCCCTACAATAGCCATATTTCCATAGATCACATTGAGGATCTGGGGTAGTTCATCTATACTGGTTTTTCTGAGCACTCTACCCACTTTGGTGATTCTTGGGTCGTCCTTGGTCGCCATCTTTCGATCTGCCTCATCATTGACTCGCATGGAGCGAAACTTATAGCAGTTGAAGCGGGAGTCGTTGATGCCTTCCCGTTCCTGCTTAAAGAATACCGGGCCTTTTGAGTCCAATTTGATCAATAAGGCGACGATCAGGAAAAGCCACCATCCGATCACCAGCATAAACAGCGTACACAGAAACAGATCAATTAACCTTTTCACCGAAAGGTTGACCCAGTTCAACTTAGGGGAGACAATAGCCTCCTGATCCTCATGAACCCGCACAGGGGAGCTGATGTAAAAATCAAAATTCCCGAACTTTTGACGTAAGTAGTTGGCCATCATAATTGTGTAGTGGTTGTTGAAAAAAATCTGAAAAAGATTATTTCGGGTTCAGTAAAGGTCGGATTTTCTGCTGAATCTTCAAAGCAGCCGCTGTTTTTTTGTGAATAAGTAAAACTGTTTTTCATGTAAACCGTAGTCTTGAAGGCGGAGACAGGACACAAATTTTGCCAAACTTTTAAAGAAAGACGCGAAAAGTTGTAGCGGGTGGTTCCCAGACCACGTCCCTGCTTAGAACTCGATTAATAAGCTGGAAAGCATTTCGGGGGACATTTCCGACGGTCGGCAACAAAAAGCCCAAATTGGCATCATGTATTATTAACTTGGATAATGAACTTCTTATTTAAATTAATACCATCTTTACCGGCAAATGAATAGCGCAAGATTTTTGATTTGTGCGCAAATGCGGTTCAACTTTTGTTTCATTCGACTACTATCCAACTAAGCCACTTCACATGCCCCATCTTTTTTCATTCCTAGCCTCATTTTTTGTGGGACTCAGCCTGTTTCCCGTGTTGATCAAGGTCTTCCAGAAGTACGACTTTTCCGATTCTCCGGGAAGAAGAAAGGTCCACAAAGTATCTACGCCCTCGATGGGGGGGATCGGTTTTTTGGTCGCGGCATTTGTGGCACTCTCTATCTGGGCTTGGCAATTTCCCGTGCCGGATATCCGGTACTTGCTGGGCGGTATAGCCGTGATGGCCTTTGTCGGCCTGAGGGACGACATGGTGGAGTTGAGGGCTTCCGGCAAAATCATGGGGCAACTGCTTTCCGTGCTGCTGGTGGTAGTGGTAGGGGATATGAGAATCAGCAATTTCCACGGCTTTTTGGGCATTTACGAATTGCCGCTGGTGGTTAGTTATTGCTTCAGCTCCTTTGTGCTGCTGGCCTTGACCAACGCATTCAACCTGATTGACGGCTTGGATGGGCTGGCGGGGACGATTGGCGGCATGACCTTGGCCATCCTCGGTGCCTGGTTTTACATCCAAGGCCTGGATAGCTTGGCTATTCTTAGCTTGACGCTTCTTGGCGGTTTGTTGGCATTCATGGTGTACAATTGGCACCCGGCCAAGATTTTCATGGGGGATACCGGATCGCTCACCTTAGGCTTTGCGCTGGGGAGCTTGATCATTGCCTTTATGGAGCACAATTCTTCACTGCCCACGGGCAGCTTTTTGAAGTTGGAATCGTCCTTTACCGCCGGCATTGTGCTGATGATCTACCCGCTGTATGACATGGCTAGGGTCTTCGCACGAAGGATTTCCAAAGGCCAGCATCCCATGGCAGCAGACAAAACCCACATCCATCATTTTCTGATGAGAATGGGATTGCGGCATGACCAAGTGGCGTTGGTGTTGGGTTTTTTGCAGTTTAATTTAATTATTTTGGTATTTGCGCTGGGCGGTTTTTCGGACAACTTGGTGCTGCCTATCCTCTCTTCGGTGGTGCTTTTTTTAGGCTATTTGTTGGAGAGGACAACCTTGAAATTTGTCAAAAAGAAAGTGAAGAATTCACCTAGGGTGTTGGATTCTAGGCCTTTGGCGATGCCAAAGAAGGTGAAGGTGAAGCTCGACCGCCAGAGTGTGGAGTCGGGAAGTATGAATCTAAACTAGTCCCTAGCTAGCTTTTGACATGCCGAAAAAAGAGTCCAGGTTTGGACTTTTTTTATTTTGGGGGCTTGGAGCCTGGTTTGCTTTTTGCTGATAAAGCAGTATGTTTATCCAGGTCTAATTTTCACCCAAGATCAGATGGCTTATTCCATACCACTTTCTTTCCCGGTTTTTGATGGTAATGAAAGCCACAACATTCAGCAGGCGATCAGCACCGGTCAGCTGGCTACCAACGGGGAGTTTATAGAAAAATTTGAGAGAAAGCTGGGCTGGAAGATAAAAAGCCATCAGGCCGTAGCTCTCAATTCGGGTACTTCCGCACTCCATCTCGCTTTGTTGTTGTTGGGCGTAGAGGCGGGAGATGAGGTCATCTGTCAATCCTTTACCTTCTGTGCGTCCGCCAATCCCATCGTCTATCTTGGCGCAACGCCGGTTTTTGTGGACAGTGAGGAAGATACCTGGAATATGTCTCCAGAGCTCTTGGAAGATGCGGTACTCAGCCGTATTTCTTTGGGAAAAAAACCAAAGGCAATTGTGGTAGTGCATCTTTTCGGGATGCCCGCCAAGATGAAGGAGATCATGGAGATCTCTGAAAGATATGATATTCCTGTTTTGGAGGATGCCGCCGAAGCGGTGGGCAGTACCTATATGGGGAGAAGCTGTGGTGCTTTGGGGAAAGTTGGGGTGTTTTCCTTCAATGGAAACAAGATCATTACCTCGGGTGGGGGAGGTGCGCTGATATCCACGGATGCAGGGATGGTCGAAAAGGCCAAATACCTCTCTACCCAAGCTCGGGAGGACTTGCCCTATTACCAGCATTTGGAAATCGGCTACAACTATCGGATGAACAATATGGCGGCGGGTATAGGCCTGGCGCAATTGGAAAAGCTGGACGACTGCGTGGCGAAGCGACGGATAATCAACCAGCGCTACAAGCTGCTGTTTGAAGGCTTTCCGGGAATAGAGTTCCAGCCTGAGGTGGAAGAGTCATTTTCCAATTTCTGGTTGACCACGATTTTGATCAATTCCCAGAAAACTGGGTTTTCCAACGACCATCTTCGGGTCAAGCTGTTCCGTGCGGGCATAGAGACTCGTTTTTTGTGGAAGCCGCTCCATCTCCAGCCGGTTTTCCGGGGGGCACCTTTTTATGGGGGGCAGGTAGCAGAAAACCTTTTCCTGAAGGGCCTGTGTCTGCCGAGCTCTGAGAGCCTGAGCTTTGAGAGCCAGCAGATGATCGTGGGTATCTTCGAAAAGGAGTTGGGTAAAGTATCACGAGGTGGCCTATAGGATTTTTGGAAAGCGATCGCTGGACTTGCTGGTTTCTTCGTTGATGTTTCTTTGCCTTTCGCCAGTATTTGTCACCCTCTGCGTCGTCAATTTTTTATACTACCGAGGAACTCCCTTTTACTTCCAAGAGCGTCCCGGCCGTCAAGGGCTTTCTTTTCAGATCCTGAAATTCAAAACCATGAGCGACGCCCGCTCCAAGGAGGGGGACCTGCTTCCGGACGAAAAGCGTATCACCTGGCTCGGGAAAATCCTGCGAAAGGCCTCATTGGATGAAATCCCCCAGCTGCTCAATGTCCTCAAGGGCGATATGAGTCTGGTCGGACCGAGGCCGCTCTTGCCCGAATACCTCTTGCTCTACAATCCCACCCAGGCCAGAAGGCATGAAGTGCGGCCAGGCGTCACTGGCTTGGCGCAGATCAATGGGCGCAACGCAATTTCTTGGGAAAAGAAGTTTGACTATGACGTGTGGTACGTGGACCACCTATCTCTAGGGATGGATCTCCAGATACTTTTTGGTACGTTTTGGAATGTGCTCAGGGGAAAAGGCGTGAGCCAGCAGGGGCACGTGTCCGTAGGCAAGTTTACCGGCTCTGGGCAGCGGCCCTAAAAGCTTGACCTTTGTCAAAAAAAAGATTGATTTAGTTTCTTTGCCTAGCCTCCCTCTCCAACTTTTTTGGGCATTGGGCTGTACGATTAGATCCAATCCTTCTGTCAAACTCGTTTCTATAGAAGTTTTGTCCCTCTTCTAGGCTAAAACTCCGAAGAAACCGCCCCAACTTCCAAAGTTTGGCTAAAATTGAAGAAAATTAAAAAAACTGTTTACTTTGCGACTTGTAAATAAATTAATAGTGGGCGCACCTGTTACTGGAGATTTGAAAATAACTCTACTATGAATTTTTTATCCGGGTTAAAGATCCTTCCAAGATGGATCATCGCCACACTTGACTCGCTGATTCTTTTTCAATGTGCGCTTTTTGGTTATTTGGTCAGATTCAATTTTGAACTCGAGCTCATCGAGCAATACGACGCCTTCGCAGGGAGCTTTACCTTTATGATCGGTGGCTTGCTGGTCATGCAGAACACCCGAAGCTATGAGGGGATCGTGCGCCATACCGGTTTCCGGGATGGCTCGAACATCTTCAAAACGGTGGTGATCAACTTTGTCCTGCTGGTTTTTCTCAACTATTTCAACGGCAACCTGCTCAACGACCGCTTTCTCCTACCCACCTCGGTACTGGTGATTGCCAGCCTTTCGGCGATGTTTATGCTGATCTTCTACCGCTTGCTGGTAAAGGAGCTTTTTGTGTACCTCAAGAATGGTTTTGCGGAGCGGGAATTTAGGCATGCGGTGATCTTCGGTGCAGGTGAGGCGGGAATCATTGCCCAGGAAGCCATCAAGAAGGATAGCAAAAGCCAGATGAACATCGTGGCTTTTCTCGACGATGACCCGAAGAAAGAGGGTAAAAACATCGACGGAAAACGGATCTACAAAAGCCTGGAGGATCTGGAGAAACTCGTGGAATTGTTTGGTGTCACCGACTTGATCATCGCGGTGAGGGACTTGTCCGTGTCTCGAAAAAACGAGATCATCGATGCCTGCCTCAAATACAATGTCTCCGTTTCCATGGTTCCGCCGGTGGATCAGTGGATCAATGGAGGCCTGACTGCCGGAGCCATTCGTGAAATCAAGATCGAGGACCTGCTGAGCAGGGAGCAGATCATCCTGGACAATCCTAGGATAGAGGAAGACCTGAGAGGAAAAGTGGTTTTGGTGACTGGGGCTGCAGGCTCTATCGGATCCGAACTTTGCCGTCAAATATCCCACTACCATCCCAAACTGATCATCTTGCTGGATATCGCCGAATCTCCCCTCTACGACGTGGAGCAGGAGTTTAGGGAGCATCGTCCGGGCTGTGCGATCAAGGTGATCCTCGGCGACGTGAGAAACAAAAAGAAGATGAAAGAGGTCTTCAGGGAGTTTAAGCCCAAGGTGGTGTTTCACGCGGCGGCCTACAAGCATGTGCCGATGATGGAAAACTATCCCGAGGAGGCCATCCAGTCCAATGTCATCGGAACCAAAGTGTTGGCGGATCTGTCGGTGTTGGCTCAGGTGGAAAAGTTTGTATTTGTATCGACTGACAAAGCGGTAAACCCTACCAACGTGATGGGAGCGAGCAAAAGGGCTGCGGAAATGTACGTCCAGGCTCTGAACCAATACTTGGACACGCACCACAAGAAGATCCACACCCGCTTTATCACCACCCGCTTCGGAAACGTGCTGGGCTCCAACGGCTCGGTGATTCCCCTTTTCAAAAAGCAGATCCTCAATGGCGGCCCGATCACGGTCACCCATCCGGAGATTACCCGCTATTTCATGACCATTCCCGAGGCCTGTCAGCTTGTACTTGAGGCCGGGGTGATGGGAGATGGTGGAGAAATCTACGTCTTCGACATGGGCGAACCCGTGAAAATCCTCGATCTGGCGAAAAAGATGATCCAGCTGTCCGGCAAAAAGGTGGACGTGGACATCAAGATCCAGTTTAGTGGCCTGCGGGAAGGAGAGAAGCTGTTTGAAGAGCTGCTCAACGACTTTGAGACCGTCAAGATCACCCACCACCCCAAGATCAAGATCGCGCAGGTATTGCCCTCTTCCTATCACCGCATTGACGGACAAATCGAATTTTTCCAGGAGCTCATCGGCAAAAACAACGAAACCGATCTGGTGAGACACCTGAAGGCCTTGGTGCCTGAGTTTATCTCCAATTCCTCCCGATTTGAGGTGCTGGACCGCATGAACTAGGCCTTTTGACCGCCTGGCGAAAGCATTTCATTTTTTCGAAGGGAGACCCAGACTTCCTGTATCCTTACCCTTGAGCTACGCTTCCCAAGTTTTCTTACCTTTGCCCTGATTTAAGGATAGACACCTTACCATGAAAAAGACATTTACCCTCCAGCTCAGTCCTGAAGAGGCCTACCAGCCGGAGATTTTCAAAACTACCCTGCTGAAAAAAGCAGGCTTGGCGACAGACACCACCAACGCCCATGCCCGCCAAACCAAGCGATCCATCGACGCCCGAGGCCGCCAGGTCAAGGTCAATGTAGAAGCCGAACTATTTCTCAATGAAAATCCGGGCTCTTTGCTTGACCATTTTCCGGAATATCAGGACGTAAGGTCTTCCGATCCGCTGATTGTCGTCGGCGCCGGGCCAGCCGGCCTCTTTGCAGCGCTTCGCGCTATAGAGCTGGGTGTGAGGCCTATCGTGATCGAGCGGGGAAAGGACGTCAGAACCAGACGCAGAGACCTTGCCGCCATCAACAAAGAGGGAATTGTCAACCCCGACTCCAACTACTGTTTTGGCGAGGGCGGAGCCGGTACCTATTCTGATGGGAAGCTGTACACCCGGTCCAAAAAGCGGGGAGATATCCGCAGGATCATGGAAATCCTGGTGGCCCATGGTGCCACGGAGGAGATCCTCGTCGATGCCCACCCCCACATCGGCACCAACAAGCTGCCTGTCTTGGTCGCCAAGCTCAGGGAAAGTATCCTCGAGGCAGGAGGGGAAATCCTTTTTGAAACCCGTGTGGAAGACTTGATTTTGGAGGTTGGCGAGATTCGTGGCGTAGTCACGCAGCAGGGAGAAAAGATCAAAGGCATGGGGGTGATCTTGGCCACTGGGCATTCGGCAAGGGATATTTTTCACCTGCTGGACAGGAGAAAGGTACTGATCGAGGCCAAACCCTTTGCACTTGGCGTAAGGATCGAACACAGCCAAAATCTCATCGACCGCATCCAATACCATTGCGATATCGATCGTGGGCCCTATTTGCCGGCCTCTTCCTATTCACTGGTTCAGCAGACCGAGTTTCGGGGCAAGCAGCGGGGCGTGTTCAGTTTTTGCATGTGCCCGGGGGGATTTATCGTTCCTGCCGCCACCGCTCCAGGGGAATTGGTGGTCAATGGGATGAGTCCAAGTCGCCGCGACAGCAAGTTCGCCAATTCGGGAATGGTGGTTTCCGTGGAACTGGAGGACCTGCCCGAATACCAGAAATATGGCCCTTTGGCCGCCATGAACTTTCAGGCAGATGTGGAAAAGAAAGCCTGGGAGCTTGGAGGAAAAAGCCAGGTTGCCCCAGCGCAGCGGATGGTCGATTTTGTCAACAGAAAATCGAGCTCTACACTCCTGGACACATCCTATCAGCCCGGACTCGCCTCCGTGGATATGCGGGATGTGCTTCCTGATTTTATTTCGGCGAGATTGGCGATGGCCTTCAAGGCCTTTGGCCAAAAGATGAGAGGCTATCTGACCAATGACGCCCAACTGATCGGTGTGGAGAGCCGTACGTCCTCGCCGGTGCGGGTGCCCCGGGATCGGGAGACTTTTGAGCATCCGCAGCTCAAGCGCCTGTATCCCTGTGGGGAGGGGGCGGGCTATGCCGGGGGCATCGTCTCTGCAGCCATGGACGGGGAGCGATGCGCTGAAAAGTTGATCGAGGCCTATGCCAAGTCCAAGCGCTCTGAGCATTCCCCAATCTTTAGGACAGGAATGGTTTGAGGTCAAGTATACAGGAAGGGCGTGAGTTTTCCATATTTCCACACCTGAAAATCCCTATTTAGATTTTCAAGAAGTGTGGGAATGTGGGA
>NZ_JAFKCT010000014.1 GCF_017254915.1 Algoriphagus oliviformis
ATCACCGGTTATACATTGGAATTGAAACCAAGAATACCTGAACAACCAAAGAAGAAGAATCCATTGAAAACAGAAATTCTAACTCGATAATTGACAGAATAGTGACAACCATTTTCAGGCATAGTCAGAGTATCAAGTATCTAGTATCTAGAGTCAAGAACCTAGAAACTAGATACTAGAGTCAAGAACCTAGAGCTATCTTAATTCCTAAATGACCTTTCGACTTCGTAGCTCCTGTTGCCCAGGTGCAGACGGCAAATAACACTTAAGGCAACGGTAGTTGGATATTCGCAATCCGAAAAACCTGCCTAAAAACAACAGCCAAGGATAAAAACCCAATCCTAAGTCCCAGAAGTCAGGTTTCAGACTTAATCCTGATTTGATCTAGGGGCGTAGCCCTAACCTCTTCGTAGAAAATCTGTCGTTCGGAAAAAAAAGGGGCGTAGCCCTGATATCCGCTATTGGGCCTCAGCTACAAGTAAAGATGACAGAGCTACGCTCCTGCCTTGAGATTCCTTGAACTCCGGTGCTACGAAGACCGAAGGGCTACGCCCCTAAATCCCAGGAAAGTGTTATGTGAATTGCTAACTGACCTTTCGACTTCGTAGCTCCCCTTGACCAGGTGCAGACGACAAATAACTTTTAACGCAACACTGGAAATCAGAGTCAAGAACCTAGAAACAAGAGCCTCGAGTCAAGGATGGGGGATTGGAGAAGGCGTTTGAGGGGTTTTTCCTGAGCTGCTTCCCTGGGTCTGTCGGGACATATCGCGGAGAAGTCCTACCTTCGGCGATCGTCTATTATCGCCTTTCTTCGACTATGACCGCAATTACCAAAAAAGTAGCCTGGTGGGTTTTTGCCTTGCTAGCCATCGGGGTGGGCTGCTATCCGGCACTGTATTTTTTTGCCCCAGGGGATTTTGGGGTGCTCCAATCCAAGCCGGCGCACCTTCTGGCCGATCCGGTATGGTATGCCGCCTTTTACACGCACATTCTTCTGGGAGGAGTCGCTCTCCTGATCGGTTGGATCCAGTTTGACAGAGACCTCCAAAAGCGACGCCCAAAGCTGCACAAGCGGATTGGGATGGGCTATGTGACGGCCGTTTTCTTCAGCAGCTTGGCGGGGATTTACATCGGATTCTTTGCCACGGGAGGCTTGGTGAGTGCGTCGGGATTCGTCAGTCTAGGTGTTGTCTGGCTTGGGACCACGATGGTGGGTTGGTACACTGCCAAAAAGCACCGATATGACGTACACGAGGACTGGATGACCTTTAGCTATGCGGCGACCTTTGCGGCGGTGACGCTGCGGATATGGCTACCGATTTTGATCGTCTTACACCAGGGACAGTTTTTGCCAGCCTATCTCATCGTCGCCTGGCTGTGCTGGGTTCCAAATATGCTGGTCGCTTTTTGGCTGGTGAGGCGACGGAGGAAAGCGCTATTGCAAGTCACCCTAAGACGTTAAAAAAAAGAGCCCTGTTCCGAAAAACAGGGCTCGTGTGGGAGTTGGTTAGCTTTTAGAAGAAAAGTGTCTTTACCCTTCCTTTGGCGTCGGTGACTTTCATGTGCACTTCATCGGCGGAGATTCCGTCAAAAGAGAAGTTTTTCACAAATCCCTCTGGCTGGTCGATCTGCTCCTCGTGGATCAAATTTCCGGTTTTGGAAGCGTAGATCTTCACGTCCACACCAGGCTCCAGCAGACCGATGACCGCCAGTCGGACGGTATGCTCGTCCAGGCTTTTGCCATAGGCCATCAGGGGCAAGTCCGCAGCTGGGATGGGCTGGTTCTTGGTTTCCACGGTGTAGGTCACGGCTTCGTCATTGGTGACGATCTTCACCTGGTATTCACCCGCAGGCAGGTTTTCCAAGTCGTAGGGGACGAGCAGGTTTTCGTTGCGCACGTTGACTTTTCTGCTGCTCAGGTACTTGCCGTCCGTGGTGAGGATGGAGATTTTGGCGTTGCCAACGCCCTCTTTTAGCGTGATGTTTACCTTCTTATAGTTGGTGTTTACTGCGGAAAGTTCTCTGAGATCCTCGCTTGCGTTTGCGGTGAATGCGCCAAAAGACAATGCGCTTGCTAGTGCTACTGTGAATAGGGACTTCATAATGATTTGTTGGTTTAGAGTTATGCATCAGTCTTTGCGAAGCTCGTACCAATCCAATGGCAGGGTAGGAAATGGGAGGCTGGAAAAAGATGGATCTGTTAATTTTTTGAAGATTTCCCGGAATTAAATTCGGAATGGGTCTTCGTTTTTTAACCGGATCTGAACAATAATCTGTCAATATCGCGTCCGCTTGTTCCGCCAGCGGGCAGTTTTGGGCTGATTTGCTCCAAACCGAGGTTACATCGGTTTGGGTATGTTAAGAAGATTTAATTTCGAAAAATGCCGAAAAACAATTGGCTCACCGACAAGCGCTGTGCGAAAGTGTGCGTGGCCGTACACTTTTTGTCCGAAATAAGGCGAAGGTCAGTTCTTGTTCCAGTAGATCTTGACGTTTTTGCTGGCGCGACCGGAGGCGATGAGTTCCGGCTTGCCGTCATCGTCGAGGTCCGCGGCTTGGAGATCTTCGCAGGCCATCCCGTTTTGGTCGATCCAATATTCCTCAAACTCGGAAAATGAGCCGTTTTTGGGGACAAAGAGTTTGACGCCTAATTCACCGGCGTCATTGGGCAGGCGCCAGCCCACGGCAATCTGGTCAAAGCCCAAACCCAAAAAGTCCGCGACCGCGAGGGCATGTCCATCCTTGAGCTGGCTGTGGAGGACTTTTCGCTCTGGACCTCGGGCTTGGAGTTTTTCATCCAGCCCTTCGTACACCGCCAGTGTGGTACCATGCATGGGTTCGATGGTGGCTAGAAAGCCCGTTTCTCCACTGCTTTTCCCAAGACGGAGCTCGCCTACGCCCATATTTTCCGGAAGGAAGACTTGGGCTTGTTTCCAAGTCCCGTCTGCGTTTGCCATGCTCTTTACGCCTTCTTTTCCACCCAAAAGAACAAACTCTGACCTGTCATTTCCCACCACATCCAAGTTGTGGGTGAGGTGCATGGACTCATCGATGACCGTGTGTGTCCAGTCGTCGGCGGGTTTTTTGGGGTATTCGTAGGCGATGACTTTCACACCAGCACCTTCTCCATTGGCATTGCCGCGTCCGTGGAGGGGAACGACGATGAGGTAGGACTTGCCTCCGTTTTTAATCCATCGCATGCGGTGCGTGGTTGGCTCGTGGTGGAGGGGCTTGGCCTCCCAGTTTGGATGATGGTCATCGGGAGGAATCAAAAAGAAAACGGCCCCCGACTTGGCAGTGTCGCTGGTCTCTCCGGGATTCCACTGCGCGCCCACGGCGATTTCCACCTTTCCGTCTCCATCCAGGTCCCTTGCCGCGATGCAGACGTTGTCGGATTCGGTGAGGTTTTCGATGATGAGCTGCTTTTTCCAGTCCCCGTTTCGGTACCAGACGATCTGTTTTTTGTCCGCCAAAAGGATGTCGCCCTTCCCATCTCCATCCACGTCACCTACGGCCAGTCCGTATCCTATAGAAATGTCCGAGTCGATTTCTTGGGCTTCAAATGTCGGGTCTGGGGCAAATGCCCACATCAAAAAGAAAGGGAAAGACAGAAAAGTCAGCATGGCGGTCGGGATTGGGTTATGCTTCAATATAGCCTATTTTCACCCGAAAGTGAAGGCTGCCGCATTCAAGGTAGGCAGGAGGGCAAGTATCGACGCTTCGTCTTTTTTTTGCCGATCCGGCCCGCAGTTTTTTGCCCTCTGTTTGGCTTGATTGTGCGTAGCCGAACAAAATTGTTCGCCAACAACAGCCCCAAGACCATCGAAACGCCTCCGATATCCTTGAAAAGGGCCTTTTTCATGGCATGCAAGTAGAGAGGAAAGTACACGTAAGAAATTTGAAGTACGCGCCCTAAACCCCAAACCTCCAGACTTCCTTACTTCCAAGCTTCCCTACCTCCCTACCTCCATGCTAAAGAACTACCTGAAAATCGCCTTCCGAAACCTCGCCAAGAGCAAGCTTCACACCGGGATCAACCTGATCGGTTTGACGCTTGGGCTGGGGGTCAGCATCCTGATCTTCTTTTTTGTCCAGTTCGAGACCAGCTTTGACAATTTCCACGAGGAGAGCGGGCAGATATTCCGCGTGGTCCGCCACGAAAAAGGGGAAGACGGAATGATTACCGGCTTTTCTACCCCCATCATCACAGCGCCGACTTTCGCGGCCGAGTTTCCCCAGGTGACGCACACCACGAGAATGATCGGGAGCTCTGCGCAGGCCTATCTGGACGAGAACACTACCCAGACGCAGCAGTTTTTGACGGTAAGTCCCGACTTTTTGGAGATTTTCAGCTTCAGGCTGCTTCAGGGGGAAAAAGAGCAGGTGCTTCAGGACAAGTTTGGTGTGGTGATCACGGAGGAGACGGCGAAGAAGTATTTTGGAGATGCCGACCCGATGGGAAAATCCATCCGGATGCAGATGGGCGACAACTACGAAGAGTATCAGGTGTCGGGCTTGTTGGAGGACCTGCCAGCCAATTCCAGTATCCAATTTGAGATGTTGGTAAACGATCAAAACCTGGACTTCACCGTGGCCAAGCAAAATCAGGATTCCTGGTTTAATGTATATGGCGACACTTATGTAAAGCTGAACGACGCCCAGGCCAGGGCCGGGATCGAGGCCGGAAGCGATGCCATGATGAAAAAGGTCCTCGGTGAGCAATATCGTGAGGGCGAGTATCTGTTTACCCTGCAGCCCATCGCCGAGATGCACCTCACGGAGAATCCCGACTCGGGCATGGTGGAGTCCACACGTCCCTCGCTGCTCTGGATTTTGGCGGGGATCGCATTTCTGATCCTGCTGATCGCCTGCATCAATTTTACGACCATGGCCATCGGCAGATCGACCACCCGTGCCAAAGAAGTGGGCGTGCGCAAGACCATGGGTGCGGACTTTGGACAGCTGGTTTTCCAGTTTTTGACCGAGGCGCTGCTGATCACGATTGCGGCGCTACTGCTGGGCCTGCTGCTGGCCGAGGTGCTGCTGCCGACCTTTAATGAACTCTTTGACAAAAAGCTCGCGCTGGTGTACGGCCCCACGCAGATCCTGATCCTGTTTGGCTTGGTGCTTGGGATCACCGCGATGGCGGGTGCCTATCCCGCGTTTTTCCTGTCGAGTCTGAGGCCCATTAAGGTGCTGAAGGGCAACCTTTCGATACGATTTGGGAAACAGGGCCTCCGAAAAGGGCTGGTGGCTTTCCAGTTTTTCATCTCTTTTCTTCTGATCGCGTCCACGCTGATCATGGTTCATCAAATGGAGACGATCCGAGATTACGACTTGGGCTTTGACCAGGAAATGATCGTGCTGGTGAACGTGCCGGATGTGCCGGGTACCAGCTTTGTGAAGTCCATCAACGCGGGTTTTGCGCAAGCGGAAAAATACAGACAAGCGCTGGTGGGCCGATCTGAAGTCCAATCTGCGGGCATCACCATTGCCACCTATGGGGACAATTCCTTCTGGGATGGAGGCTTTCCGACGGAGGAAGGCAAGCAGTTTAATTTCCGGCTCAATTTCGTAGGCGGCGACTATGTGAAGACCCTCGGGCTGGAAATGGCCAAAGGCCGGGACCTCAATCCCCAGCCCGGATCGGACAGCAGTGCGATACTGGTGAACGAGACCTTTGCCAAAGCCATGGGATGGGACGATCCCACTGGCGAACTCTTACCCAGCACCAAAATCAAATCCCACGAGATCGTGGGCGTGGTGAAGGACTTCAACCACAACTCGCTTTACAAGGAGATCGAGCCCGTCATCTTGGCCAAGAGCCCAGAGGTCATTTTCAGCGGGATCAACATGCTCATGATCCACGATGCCACCAACCCCAAAGTCATGGTGAAAGGCTACGGTTCGGACTTTGACTCCTTTCGCAGCCTGCTGGAGTCGGAGTGGGGGCGGGTGTTTCCGTCGGAGACGTTCAGCTTCAGCTTTCTCGACGAGACGGTGCAAAAGCAATATGTCGCCGACGAGCGTCTGGGCAAAATGGTACTAATCGCGGCCTGTATCGCGATTTTGATTGCGGCGATGGGTTTGTTTGCGATGGCTGCCTTGAGCATCGCCGGACGTACCAAGGAGATCGGGATCAGAAAAGTCTTGGGCGCCTCCAGCTGGAGTATTTCCTGGATGTTCAACCGGGAGTTTTTGGTGATCACCCTGGTGGGCGTAGCTGTGGGCCTGCCGCTGAGCCTGTACTTCATGCAAGGCTGGCTGGAGCAGTTTGCCGTCAGGGACTGGCCTTCTTGGGTCAATTTCCTGATCTTAGCCGTAGGCGGGATAGTATTTACCATCGCGGTGATCTCCGCCCAGTCCTATCGCGCTACCCAGATGAACCCAGTCAAAACGCTGAAAGACGAGTGATTTGCTTGGTGGCAAGTATCAAGTATCTAGTATCAAGAGCAAGAAGTTAGAATTTAGACACAGGACCGGGGACGAAAGCAAGAGACTAGGATTTGTGAAGTACATCCCGATGACGGGACACGAAGTGAAGGGGGCGGTCGGGTTCATGTAGAGATTTGACGCTTGAGGTGCCGCACCTTAACACTTTACAACATTACAACCTTACCACCATCGCCTCCAATCTTACAATTTTGAAATTTTTCAACCCCATGCTGAAAAACTACTTTAAAATCGCCTGGAGAAACCTGCTGAGAAACAAGCTGAGGACGGCCATCCATATCCTCGGGCTCTCGATAGGCATCGCCATCTGCTTCGTTATTTTCAATGTGGTGACACATTCCTATAGCTTTGACCGCTTTCACGAAGACGGGGACAGGATCTATCGAATCAATACCCTGACCGACTGGGGCGATGGCGGGTCTTTTCCCAACTCCGGCGTGCCTGGCCCCCTGGGGGAAGTGATAGGCGATGAGGTGCCTGGAGTGGAGCAGACCGGCCGGCTCTATACGATGTACAACGCCATGGTGGCTTTGCCTGGAGGGCAAAAAGCCTTCGGGCGGTCGGACAAGTTGACCTTTGCCAACCCTGGATTCTTCGGGATTTTCCCCAGGAAATGGCTGGCCGGAAATCCCCAGAGCGCTCTGAAAGAGCCAGAATCTGTCGTCATCTCCGAGCGGAGTATGCACAAGTACTTTCCCGGATCGGACGCATCGGATGTCCTTGGCCAGGAGCTGTTGTACATCGATTCCGACACCATCGCCGCGAAAGTCACCGGAGTGATCACAGACTATGAGGAGAACACCGATTTCATTTTCCAGGATTTCGTGTCCTTTAGCACGATACGCACCGAGGAGCAGATCAGCTGGTATGGACTGCACGAGTGGAACTCGGTCAACTCCAGCAGCCAGCTCTTTGTAAAGCTGGCTCCGGAAGTGAGCGCTGCCTCTGTGGACGAGGCGCTTAAATCCGTGGTGGCCAAGCACATGAAGCCGGAGGAAGGGGAAGAGGAATATGCCACCACGTTCTTTACCGAACCCTTGGCTGAGATCCACTTCGGCCAGACCTATGCAGATACCGGTACCTCCAAGGTTTTCCTCAAGGGCTTGGTGTACATAGGTTTGATTATCCTCGTATTGGCGAGCCTGAATTTTGTCAACTTGGAGACGGCACAGGCCATAGGGCGAGCCAAGGAAGTCGGGATACGCAAGACGATAGGGGGCACGCGCTTGCAGCTGGTGAGCCAATTTCTGTCCGAGACGTTTTTGATTTTGGTGTTCAGCACGGTACTGGCTTTGGTGCTGGCCGTGGGAGTGAGACTGGCCTTCCGGGACTATTTGCCCGAGGGCTTCCTCATCGATTACAGCTCGCCGTCCAACCTGCTGTTTTATCTTGCCTTTCCCAGCCTGATCACCGCGGTCACTGGGATCTATCCGGCGATGGTGCTCTCCAAGTACGATCCCCAGCGGGCGCTCAAGGGCGAGCTGCACCGCGCTGGCAAGTTTTCTTTGGGGGTGTTCCTGCGGAAAAACCTGACGGTAGTCCAGCTGTCTTCTTCCATAGCTTTCGTCATTTTGGTGTTGGTGCTTAACCACCAGCTGAAGTTCGTTACAAGCCAGCCTTTGGGTTTTGACAAAGAGGCGGTGATGTACACGAGGCTGCCTTTCATGTCCGATCCGGACAAGATGCTACAGCTCCAGCAGCGCATCAGCCAGGAGTCCTCGGTGATGGGAGCTTCCCTGAGTGGCAGCTTGGTATCGTCCATGGGGCTCTGGACATCCGATGCCCATGTGCCCGTGGATACCACAGAAAAACAGATCTACGTCCAAGTGATGAACGTGGACTCGAGCTTTGTGAGCGTCAATGGGATTCCGATTTTGGCGGGAAATGCCAGCATAGACAAGGCAGACGAGATCGTGGTCAACGAGAACTTCCTCAAGGAGGCGGGTTTTACGGACAAGGAAAAGGCAGTCGGCAGCCAGGTGCGTTTTTCCCAAGAGCAGAAGACCATCATCGGCGTGATTGGTAACTTCCACTCCCGTACAATGCGGGAAGAGATCAAGCCGCTTCTCCTGACTTACAATCCGGAGTACTTCCAGACCATCAGCGTCAAGCTGAATGCCGGACAGAATCTGGCGGCAGCCAAAGAAAGCCTGGAGCAGCTTTACCGTGGTATTTATCCTTACGAGGAAGCGGGCTTTTCCTTTCTTGACGAGGAGATCGAGCGCTTCTATCAGGAGGACGAAAAGATCAAAAACGTCCTGGGCTTTGCCTGTGGGCTGGCCATCCTGATCAGTTGCATGGGGGTCTTTGGACTGTCGAGCTACACCATTGCCCAGCGTACCAAGGAGATCGGGATCCGCAAGGTGCTGGGGGCTAGTCTCCAGCAGATTCTACTTCTTACGACCAAAGAGTACATGGTCTTGGTAGGCATTTCCTTCCTGCTGGCGGCCTATCCGAGCTACTATCTGGTGGCGGAGTGGCTCAAGGATTTCCAGACCCGCATAGCCATGCCCTACCTGACCTTTGTGGGAGCAGGGCTTGGCATACTGGCCATTTGCATGCTGATCGTGGGGCTGCACTCCTATATTGCCGCGCAGACCAACCCCGCCAAGGTGCTGAAGGACGAGTAGAGTAGCGGTAGCTTAGGAGTATAAAGCAGCGTACAGAGCGCCAATCAACCTGGAGCGGATAAAGTGTGCGGTTTGGGCATTTAGACTATCATGCCAGATACCGCCGACTTCTCTTCCGGATGAATGGCGTTTGGGCAAACCTTTTTTGGGATTAAGTTTTTGAAAAAAATAATATAACGCTTCCTGGGGTAAGTGAAATTTTTTACGAAGCATGCTCTGGAAATTTCCGTTGAAAGCTTAATTTGTCGGCTCAATTGACGGAATTCTCTTTTTAATTTAGCTAACCCCATGCTGAAATCCCTTTTTTCCACTGCCGCTTTGGGCCTTGTCCTTTCGGTAGCCCCCTGCTTCGGACAGAGTGATGAGTCCGGATTTGTGTCCCTTTTTGACGGCAAGACCCTCGATGGCTGGGTAGGCAACAAAAATGCCTATCAGGCCAAGGACGGCATGATCGTGATCGACCCCAAGGGTTCTGGCGGGGGAAATCTTCTCACTGAAAAGGAATATGGGGACTTCGTGTTGAGGTTTGAATTTCAGCTCACTCCCGGTGCCAACAACGGACTGGGCATCCATGCCCCGCTGGAGGGCGATGCCGCCTATGTGGGCAAGGAGCTCCAAATCCTGGACAACGAAGCGGACAAATACAAAGACCTGCACGAATACCAGTACCATGGCTCCGTGTACGGGGTAATCCCGGCAAAGCGGGGTTTTCTCAAGCCGGTGGGCGAGTGGAACGTAGAGGAAGTGATTGTACAGCATCCCAAAATCAAGGTAGTACTCAACGGGGAGACTATCCTGGAGGGGGATTATCTGGAAGCCAGCAAAAACGGAACGCTGGACGGCAAAGCCCATCCCGGATTGCAGCGGAGCAGCGGACATCTCGGCTTTTTGGGCCACGGGGATGTGGTGATGTTCAGGAATATCCGGATCAAGGAACTGTAGGTGGAGGAGTGGCAGCGGACAGTAAGCAGTGGGCAGTCGCCGGTGGGCAGTAAGCAGTAAACAGTAAGCAGTTCCAATACTCAATAACCAATAACTCAATAACCAGTAACTAGTAACCAATTAATAACTCATTGATATGAACAATAAGATCCAATTTATCGATCGGAGAGATTTCATCAAAAAGACCGGTTTGGGAGTTTTGGGCCTTTCTTTGGCCCCCACACTTTTGGCCAAAGCCCAGGCAAACGGCCGATTGAGAACTGCCCACATCGGACTTGGCGCGATGGGGATGGCCGACTTGGACGCCATCGCTTCGCACAATGCCGTGGATGTCGTGGCGCTCTGCGACGTGGACTCCAAGATGCTGGAAAAGGCAAAGGCGCTTTTCCCCAATGCAAAAACCTATGCGGACTACCGCGAAATGCTGAAAGACATGGAGGATGGCATCGACGCGGTGGTCGTGTCGACCCCTGACCATACCCATGCACCGGCTTCCCTGATGGCGATGAAGATGGACAAGCCCGTCTATTGCCAGAAGCCCCTGACCCACCACGTGTCCGAGGCTCGTGAGATGAAAAAGGTGGCTGAGAAAAAGGGCCTCATTACCCAGATGGGAATCCAGGTACACTCTTTCTACGACTACAAGCTTGCCACGCTGCTGATCCAGGATGGCATCATCGGCAAGGTGCATACCGTCCGCGCTTGGTCTCCCAAAAACTGGGGAACAGACAAGCCTACTCCTACCGGCAGCGATCCAGTTCCAGCAAATTTGGACTGGAACCTGTGGCTGGGTACCGCGCCAGAGCGACCTTTCAAAGAGGGTGAATACCACCCGGGCAACTGGAGAAAAGTGATGGACTTCGGCTGCGGTACCTTGGGGGATATGGGCGTCCACATCTTTGATACCCCGTACAACGCCCTCCAGCTGGATGTGCCTAGAACCATCCTCAACGAGACCCGCCAGCCTACCGGCTACGGATTCCCAGAGCACAATGTGGTGACCTATGAGTTTCCTTCCACTCCCTACACCGCCGAGAGCTTGAAGTGGGTATGGTATGACGGCCCAGGCGCGCCTTCTGACCACCCGGATCTGAAACTCCCTAACGGCGAGAAACTGCCTGACCAAGGAGCTATGTTTATGGGTGAAAAAGGAAGATTGCTGCTTCCTCACTTCCAGCAGCTTCCAAGATTGATCGTGGACGGCAAATACCAGGAAATGGACATCGAGAAGTTTAACCTCGGCAAGCCGGTGAAGGACTACGATGCTGAAAGCAAGAAGCACTACCACCAGTTTGTGGATGCCTGCCTTGGCCGGGGCGAGTGTACCGCGCCATTCTCCTATGCGGCTCGACTCACCGAGACTATCCTGCTGGGCGTGATCGCCGGACGCTTTCCCAACCAGACCCTGCACTGGGATAGCAAAAAAGCGAAGTTTGCCGAGAAGGAAGCCAACCAGTACCTGACTGGGAAGTATCGCAAATTTTAGTATCAAGTATCAAGTAGATTCAGTATAGGATGTGAAATTTTCCTTGCGAAAAACTGCCTACTGAGACTGCCAACTGGCTTCTGGTTCGTCCGCTGGCGAACAAAAATGTTCGAGAAAATAAGCGGGATAAAAGCTAAAAAATGCCTCTGGAGACAATTCAGGGGCTTTTTTTATGGCATAATAGTAGGAAGTAGGGAGGGCGAGGAAGGAAGTTGGGAAGTAGGAGGCTGGGATGGTTTTGCACGTCGAAGTCTCCACTCTGCGGTCGGAAAAGTCTTTGCCACTTTTCAACTTTCTAACCCTTCAACTTTTATAGGCATGTGGAAAAATTACATTAAAATCTCTTTTAGAAACCTGAAGAAGCGCAAGCTCTACACGGGAATCAACTTGCTCGGGCTGACGATTGCCATCGTGAGTTTTTTGGCGATTTGCCTCTATATCCAGCACGAATGGAGCTATGACAGGATGTATGCCGACTATGATCGGATCTACAAGTTCAATCAGGAGTTTGTCTCACAGGGGGAGAGCCAGCTGGTCAGCTCGACGCCGTCGAGCCTGATCCCTACCCTGATTGAGGAGGTTCCGGAGGTGGAGACGGGGACGTTGGTTTTTGATATGAGTATTTTCTCGTCGGTACTGATAGACGCAGGCGAGGGAAATCAGGAGGAAAACTCCTTTGCTTTTGCCGATGAAAACTTTTTTGAGGTCTTTGACTTTGAGTTGCTGTCGGGCAAGGCTGCCCAGGTTTTGGCGGAGCCCAACCAAATCGTATTGACGAAAAGTACCGCCGAGCGCTACTTCGGAGATGCCGCGACGGCGCTGGGGAAAGCGCTGAAAGTAGATGGAACGGACTATTCCGTGTCTGGTGTGATGGAGGATTTTCCCAGCAATAGCCACCTAGAGTTTGATTTTTTGGCGTCTTTCAAGTCGCACCGCCATGGGAAAAATCCAGAATGGTCCCCGAGCAACTACTATACCTATGTGAAGCTCAAGCCGGGCACGGACGTGGGCGCTTTTGCCGCAAAGGTGGAGGAAGTCAAGGAAAAGTACCTTGGGAAAGAGCTTGCAGAGTACGGCTACAGCACGGCTTTCCATCTGCAGCCGGTCACTGAGATCCACCTGGGTGACCAATCCCTCGGCAGCATCAAGCCAGGCACGGACATCCGCTACCTGTATATTTTTGGCATAGTGGCGCTGCTGCTGATCGCCATCGGGATTATCAACTATGTGAATCTGGCGACGGCGGAAGCAACCGAGCGAAACAAGGAAGTGGGACTTCGCAAGGCGATGGGAGCGGGGAGAGGCCAACTGTTTGGACAGTTTGTCTCCGAGTCGATGCTGCTCACCTTCGGAGCGACCGTGCTGAGCCTGTTGTGTCTTTATCTGATCCTGCCTAAGTTTTCTGCGATTGGCGGGGTGCCGCTGAGCACCGATTCCCTGATGAATCCAGTCGGTATCGGTTTC
This sequence comes from Algoriphagus oliviformis, assembly GCF_017254915.1. Lineage (GTDB taxonomy): Bacteria > Bacteroidota > Bacteroidia > Cytophagales > Cyclobacteriaceae > Algoriphagus > Algoriphagus oliviformis. Next base: position 12,978 of record NZ_JAFKCT010000014.1, read on the forward strand.
ATGCTCGGCTTTATTCTGGTGGTGGGTTTGCTTGCCGGCATGTATCCATCCCTGATTTTGTCTGGCATGGAGCCAATCCATGCCTTGGCAAACAAGACCAAAATGGGCGGCGGAGCCTGGGTGAGAAAGTCGTTGGTTGTCTTTCAGTTTTTCGTTTCCATGGGGCTGTTGATCGCGACTTTTATCGTGAAAAACCAACTGGATCACATGCAAAACGTGAGCCTGGGATACGATCGGGACCAAGTGGTAGCCTTGACCTATCACTACAGCATGAAAAATGTCGCAGAGACGATGAAGTCCGAAATGCTGAGAAGCGGGGCGGCGACTTCCGTCGCTTTGGCTGGAGATATGCCAGTCCATATCAAGGCGGGTTACAAGATCTTTCCGGGCGGGGACAATCAGCGCGAACTGATGATCACTGGCTATTCCACGGATGAGGATATCGTAAAGACACTGAATCTGAAGGTGCTTGCCGGGTCGGATCTCGATGAAAAGGACGTCTCGAGAGCGGAAGGCGCCAAAACCGAAGTCTTGGTTCCGATCATTCTCAATGAGTCGGCCGTCAAGGAATTGGGCTGGACGCCAGAGGAGGCAATAGGCAAGACGGTCAATTTCGGCTTTTCCAACGCGAGCATCAAGGCGGTGGTCGGAGATTTCTATTTCAACTCCATGCATGAAAAAATCGGGCCTCTGGGAATATTCAAAGACACGGGCAATGCAAACGTGATCCTGGTGAAAATTCCCGCGGGAAATCCGGGTGCGACGCTGGCTTCTTTGCAGGAGGTGTGGGAAAAGTTTGTGCCGGAGCGCCCCTTCAATTACCGGTTTATAGACCAGGAATACGCCCAGCTGTACCGTTCTGAAGAGCGGGTAGGGGCGGTGTTTGGGTTGTTTTCCGGCATCGCGGTTTTCATCGCCTGCATGGGCCTGTTTGGCTTGGTGTCTTATGTGGCGCTTCGCCGGACTCGGGAGATCAGCATTCGCAAGGTGCTTGGAGCTACACAGAGCGACGTCTTGGGCGTGCTTTCCGCGGATTTCCTGAAGCTATTGGCCCTCTCTGCGGTCTTGGCGGTGGCCTTTGGGCTGTGGTTTTCCGATGCTTGGCTGGAGGCTTTTGCCAACAGGGCCCAAGTGGGAGTTTGGCCCTACCTCGCCGCAGTCTCACTGGTTTTGCTTTTGGCAATGGCCACCATCGGCTACCGAAGCTGGAAAGTCTATCGTATCAATCCATCCAAAACATTAAAAAGTGACTGAGTGTCCGATGCGGGAGGTTGGAAGGCAGTTTTGCCCAGCGCTTTCGGTGGGAAGGCTGAGTCTGCCAAAGCCTCCTGACTTCCACTATTATGACCTGAAATTTAGATCTTTCAATTTTCCAATATTTCAATTTTAAATGATCCAACTCAAAGAAATCGATAAGTACATCGAGTCGCGTTTTCAGCGTGTATTCATACTCAAAGGCATCAACCTGACCATTAACGAGGGAGAGTTTATCACGCTGATGGGCCCTTCTGGAGCCGGGAAATCCACGTTGCTCAACATCCTGGGGCTGCTGGACGAAGACTATGCCGGCGAGTACTTTTTCGGAGAAAGAAACATCCGCCACATGCGAGACAAGGAGCGCGCAAACCTCCATAAAAGCGAGTTTGGATACATTTTCCAGGCCTATCACCTGATCGATGAGCTGACGGTGTACGAAAACATCGAGACGCCGCTGCTCTATCGAAATGTCTCCTCTGGCGAGCGCAAAAGCATCATTGCCGATCTGCTGGACCGATTCAATATGGTGGCGAAAAAGGATCTTTTCCCGGCACAGCTTTCCGGAGGTCAGCAGCAGCTCGTTGGGATAGCGAGGGCTATTGCGGGCAAACCGAGGGTGTTGCTGGCGGATGAGCCGACGGGAAACCTTCACTCCGCTCAGGCGAAGGAAATCATGGAGATATTCAAAGAACTGCATGCGGAGGGGACGACCATCATCCAGGCCACCCATGCCCGCGAAAATGCCGACTACGGCACCCGATTGATCAATTTGGTAGACGGAAGAATAGAGACCGATGAAACGATATAATCTAAAAAGCCTGCTGCTGACGGCAGCGCTAGGTACGGCAGCCCTGTCGGAAGTGTGGGCCCAGGATACGCTCAAGCTGAGCTTCCGCGAGGCAGTGGATATCGCGATGGAGAAAAACCTCGAGTTTCAGATCCAACAAAACGCCATGGAGGTGATGAAAAAGGAAAAGCAAGTGGCTATGCTTTCCCATTTGCCTAGTGTGGGGATCAGCTCGGGTTTTAGCCGACAGTCCGGGCAGCAGTTTCAGCAGGTGGAGGGAGAGATCGTGGTGACCAACGTGACCAACGAGATCGTGAGCGGCAACCTGAACGTTAGCATGCCGGTATTCAACTCTGGCAGGCGCATCTTGGATACCCAATCCGCCAAACTAGCTTATATGGCTGGTGGAAAAGGAATAGAGCGGGCTACCCAGCAGATTACCTTTGACGTGGCGCAGCGCTATTTGCAGGTTTTGCTGGATAAGGAGCTGCTGAGAATTGCGCAGCAAAACCTGGATAACCAAAAGGAGATACTGCGACAGATCGAGGGTTTTGTGGATGCCGGTCTTCGGACGGTGTCAGATCTTTATAATCAGCAATCTGAAGTGGCGAGGGTGGAGTCCGTGAAGGTCGATGCGGAGATCGCTTTGGAAAATGACCTTTGGACGCTGACCGAGTACCTGCAACTGGATCCAGGCGTGGTGCCCGACCTGCAGGAAGTGGATCCGGAATCCGGCATGCGGGAGTTTCAGGAGCACGGGGTAGGGGAGCTTTACGAAATCGCCGCCGCCAACCGGGCGGACAAAGCTCAACAAAGTTTACTCAAGGATTCCTACAAAAAAGACATGCAGGCAGTGAAAGCCATGTATTTTCCCAGGATCAACGCTTTCTACAATTACAACACCTTCTTTACTTCTTTGGACAACCGATCGCTGCAGGAGCAGTTTCTAAAGATCTATCCCCAAAACACCTTAGGGCTCAACCTGGCGATTCCGATCTTTACCAACTTTCAAACCCGTCTGGATGTGACGCGAGCGAAGATGGCCTATGAAAACCAGATTTTGCAGGAAAAGGCCATAGACAGAAAAGTATATCAAGATGTGAAGCTTGCCCACCAAAACTACCATGCCGCGCTGAGAAAGGAATTTAACACCAAAGTGCAGGTGCAGGCAGCCGAAGAGGCTTACGGTGCCGTGCAGGAGCGTTTTCGCCTCGGGCTTTCGACCTTCGTTGACATGGCCACCGCCAACCAGCAGCTGGTGAGATCCCAGGCAGACCAAGCGCAAGCGGTTTATACGCTGTTCTTTCAGGATGTGCTGATGAAGTTCGCCTTGGGGACGCTGGAGATCGAGTAGGGAAAACTCTGACTACATGCAGATGTCAAAACAGGAAAAGGCAGCCTCGAACGGCTGCCTTTTTACTTGGTTGATTGTGGTAGTTGGTTTCTTTTTTAGAGCATCGCAAAGAACATGTCCAGATCGGGAATCAGTACGATTCGGGTTCTTCTGTTCAGGGCCATGTTTTCTTTGGAATCATTTTCGACCAAAGGCATGTAGGAAGCGCGACCCGCAGCGATCATTTTTTCAGGAGCTACCTGATACTGGAGTTGCAACTTTCTGACGATGGAAGTGGCTCTTTTTACAGAAAGATCCCAGTTGTCTTCCAGCACTCCGTTGGAGATGGTGCGTGGGTCGGTATGGCCTTCGATCATCACCTGCAGGCTCGGTTCAGAGTTGATCACCTCTGCCAGTTTCTTCAGCAGCGGATCCGCCTTGGAATTGATTCTATAGCTACCCGTGTTGAAAAGCAGCCTGTCGGATACCGAAATCATCACGACGGTTTTGTCGATGTCGATGGTAACGTCCTCTTCTCCACCTTCCGTCTGTTCGGTGATGTTCTTTTTCAGGTTGTATTCTACGGCGAGGTTGACCGAGTCTTCAAGCGTTTGGGCTTCGGCAAGCTTTGCAGGATCTACATGGGCAAGCGTCTCGCGCATCTTGGTCTTGGAGTTTTTCGACATCACGGCAGCGCCTTCTATGCTCAGCATACCGTTGTTGGTCTCGGTCAGCTGGTCATTCATGTCGCGCAGTGAGTTGATGCGGGAGTTGTATTCTGCTACACGGGCTTCGATCGCGGTCATTTTTTCCTCGAGCTCGGCTTTCTCCTGATTGGTCATAGCCAACTCGTTTTGGGTTTTGAAAAGATTGCTTTCCAGTTCGGTGTATTTCTTTTTGGATACACAGGAAACAGTAAGGGTAAGTCCGAAGACGCCTGCGAGAATAAGAGAGTTTTTCATGGTTTTGTTTTCTTGATTTCCCCATCTTATCCAAAATGGCCGCCAGACCCAATCAGAATACCCCGGAAAATCAGCGTACAAGGGACTAAACCTTTGCTGAAATGGGGTTTAAGGGCTTTTTGGCCATCGTTTGGGCAAAAAAAATATCCCCGGGTAGTCGGGGATAGAAGTAGTCCAATGTGGGGAAAGGCTCCCCGATCTGAGGATTTCGAAGGGCTATTCCATTAGCCGGTTGACTATTTTGAACTCGTTCATGACGCGGTAAGCTGCCCGGGTGATGTCCGAATGGAAATTGGGAGATTGCAGGTCAAAGCTGGCCGCCGTGTAGCCTTGCCAGATGGTGTTGCCCTTTTTGGAGTCGATCACGTAGATGACGAGCATGCCGTTGTTTTGGGAGTAGCGCACCTGGTTGTAGGTTTCGTCTTTTTCCTGTTCCCGCTCGATTTCACCTTCTTCGTTGCGGTAGGTTTGGCCGGTGCGATTCAGCCAGTAGTCAAATTCCGGCTGCACGTATCCGCGATATCGAATGGAATCTGAGAAGATCTTGTAGCTGACCAGCATATCGGGTTTGGAGACTTGCTCGCGAAAGCCCTGCGAACCCAATCGGGCTCCGATGGTGGCGTTGAGCACACTGGCAAGCGTCGAGGAGTCGGGGCCTGCGCTCTCCACAAAGGCGAAGGTTTTATACCTTTTAAACGAGCCGGTGTAATTGTAATCGTAATCGGTGACGTAGTCTTTGGACGAGAAGCAAGAAGCGGTAAGCGCCACAAGCAAAATCAGCAATACTGAAGATCCTTTCATAGCGTTGATGTTTAGGTTGACCGAAATTTTCAAGAAGCAACAAAGAACTCAACCAGAGATTCGGAATTTTGTTTGGTCAAGCCCTTCAGATTGAGGGTAATAGACAACCTAATTTATCAATATCTGCTTAAAAATGTATGTCGTTGCTGGAAATTGATTGGCAAATTTTCCAGCCAGGCCATTTTCTTATATCCCTTTCGAATTCCGTCCAGTTTTTTCCACTTTGACAACAGGAGTTCTTCAGGATAAACAAAAGCGCGGCGTTCCAGTTTTGATTTGAAGGCTTAAGAGATTCTTCTGTCCCAAAGAGTTAAAGTGCGCCTCTTACGCCCAAAAGCAATTTAAATATCGGCGTTGCCAAGAAGGAACTAAGTTTATAAATTGGTGAAAATTCTGGCCGTTGATATGGATAAGAGAGTATGCCTCAATTGTGGTAAGCCGATTCAGGGACGCTTGGACAAGAAGTTTTGCGATGACAGCTGTAGGAATACGTTCAACAATCGACAAAATGCGAGCAGCGTCAATCTGGCTAGAAACATCAACAATACGCTGAAAAGAAACAGGAATATCCTGGAGGCTATTATACCCGAAAACGCAGAGCTGGCTAAGACTACCCGTGAAAGACTGGTGCAGGCTGGCTTTAATTTCAGGTATTTCACCCACATCTATCAAAATAAAAAAGGGAATTGTTACCGATATTGCTACGACTTTGGATATTTGGAATTGGAAGGGGAATGGTTTTTGGTTGTTAGGGAAAAGGATTTTTAGTCCCAATTTTTTGATGGCTCATTTTAGGAAATGTTGAAAAATGTACGGTTTGATTGCCTAGATGATAAAAAATCAAAGTTTTAAAAGAAATTTTCTAAGTTTGCCATCCATCAGGCATGATGGAATTTAATGACGATTTATGTTTAAACTCTTAAGAGTACTGGGGCTAGCCCTGCTTGTTGTGTCCGCTGCGGCATGTGTCTCCAATGAGAAAATCATCTATTTGCAAAACCTTGAAGGGAATGAGCCCATCCCCGACGGCGAATTGATCACCTATGATATTCCCGAATACAAGCTTCAGTACAACGACATCATCGACGTCAATGTGCAAACCGTGGAGGAATTGATCAAGAGCGGATTTAACAACACTCCAGTGATGCTGAACAGCCAACAGATGCAGGTTTCGGGACAAAATGGAGGTGATGTGTATTACATGACAGGATACACGGTAGATAAAAATGGCAATGTAAGGTTGCCGATAGTCGGAGAGGTCCAAGTTCAGAACAAGACTCTCGAAGAAGCAAGGATCCAAATTGAATCCCAGCTAAGACAATATGTAACCTCTGAACTCTACGTAAAAGTGAAGTTGGGAGGAGTCCGTTATTCTGCTTTAGGTGAGTTTAGACGGCCAGGTAAATTCGTAGTGCTACAGGATAGGATGACGATTTTTGAGGCAATTGCCAATGCAGGAGATCTGACCACCATTGCGAAGAGAAATGAAGTTCTACTAATCCGGCAGTATCCTGAAGGAACCAAGCTCCATCGAATCAACCTCAACGACAGACACTTGGTGGAGTCCCCATTTTATTTTATACAGCCAAATGACCAGCTTTACGCCGAGCCGATGAAAGTTCGTGAAGTTGGTGCGGGAGAAAATGCCGCCCAGTCTCTTACCCTTCTTATTTCTGCTATTACAGCAGCAGTTTTGATTATCAATGTTGCCACAAACTAGGATGTATCCAAATTCTCCCCAGCCAAACTCCGGCGCTAACTCCCCATTTCTGGCCAATCACGAGGATGAGATAGACCTAAAGGTTTTAATCTTTAACTATCTACAATATTGGCCCCTATTGCTGATCTTCATGTTTTCGGGATTGGTGGCGGCTTTTCTGTTTAACAGATATACTACCCCCATTTACAAGGTAGAGTCCAGTATCTTGGTGGCGGATGATAAGCCAAGCCTGGGGATGGACCTATTCGAGAGTAGTGGTCTTGGTATGCTGCAAGGCAAAAATAATATTGAAAATGAAATCGGGATTCTAAAGTCCTTTTCGCTTGCCGAAGAGGCAATTGAAGATCTGGGTCTAAATGTTCAGTATTTCCAAGAGGAATTTTTCAAAACTTCCCAGCTTTACGGAAGTGTTCCGTTGATGGTCACCGTCGATTGGACTCAACCTCAGCTCGTAGGGGGGATGTTCAAGATCGCGGTAATTGATGAGAAGACTTTCCATTTGACCATATCAAATGACGAATTTTCGGTCTATTCCCCCTCGGATAAATTTTTTAAATCACTGTTCGAGGAGGATCTTTCGCTCAAGGAGGTCTATTCCTTTGGAGAAGTTATTTCAGGAGAGTTTTACTCTTTCAAAATCGATTTGATCAATGCCCTGCCGGGAGATGAGATACTTTTTAGAGTGCTTGATACACCGTCTTTGGCATTGCAACTACGGGAGGAGCTTAACGTTGCCCCGATCAACAAACAGGCTTCTATTTTAACTCTTAGTCTCGAGACGCCTGTAAGAAGACTTGGTCAGGATTACATCAACAAGCTGATGGAGATGTATCTCCAGCGGGAATTGGAGGAAAAAAACAAGGCCTCTGAAAACACCGTGTTGTTTATTGATCAGCAGCTGAGCGGTATTACGGACTCTCTGAGATATTCGGAAAATAGACTTCAGCAGTACAGAACAGAAAACCGGGTATTCAACCTTTCCCAAGAAGGCGCCGTGATTTTCGAGCGACTCCAAGAGCTTGAAAAAGAAAGAGCCCAAACTGAAGTTACCTTAAAGTACTATAAGACTCTTCAGACTTATTTGTCAAACAACCAATCAACTGATTTGGTAGCCCCTTCTGTGATTGGGATTACGGATCCCTTGCTGAACTCACTGGTTCAGTCTCTGAGCGAACTTCAGGCCGAGCAAGTGAGATTGAAAGCGAATTTTACCGATCAAACGCCGGTAGTCAGAGAAAATGCGAGCCGAGTTCAAAATGCCAAGAGAGCGCTACAGGAAAACGTAAATTTGGCTTCCCAAAATACCCAAAACGTCTTGGCAGATCTAAACAATCGGATCAAGATGATTGAGCGGGATGTCAACTCACTTCCGCAGACCGAACGGAACTTGCTCGGGATTCAGCGGCAGTTTACCATCAACGAGAATATCTACGTATACCTGCTTCAGAAGAAAGCAGAGGCAGAAATCACCAAAGCTGCCAATATGCCTACCAACAGCGTTTTGGATTTTGCAAAGTCCGGTCAATTGCCCGTGGCACCAAAGCGTTCCCTCAATTTGTTGATCGGTATGATCCTAGGTTTGATCTTGCCTATCGGGTTTATCACCGTCAAGGACTTCCTGAACACGAAAATAGAAGATCCAAAGGAGTTGGAAAAGCAGATCAAAGTGCCTCTGATCGGTATGATTGGAAGAAGTACATCCGACGAAGCGCTGCCGGTCTTCAATAATCCAAGATCTTCCGTGACGGAGTCGTTCCGTTCTCTACGGGCAGATTTGGCCTATTTGAGCCCGCAAAAGAGAAATCTCTCACTGCTCTTCACTTCGACTATTTCCGGGGAGGGCAAGACCTTCGTCTCCATGAATATGGCTTCGGTATTTGCCTTGATGGGCAAGAAAACCGTGCTTATCGGCTTGGATTTGAGAAAGCCTAGAATCGCTCAGGATTTCAATCTGAGCAATGACAAGGGGATGAGTACTTGCTTGAGCAGCGATATATCCTGGAAAGATGTCGTAAAGGCATCCGGTTACGAAAACCTGGATGTGATCCTTTCCGGTCCTATTCCTCCCAACCCGGCCGAGTTGCTTTTGCAAGACAAATTCAAAGTCATCGTCAATGAGATCAAAGAAGCTTACGATGTGGTAGTATTCGACTGTCCGCCGGTAGGCTTGGTTTCAGAGACCAAGGAGCTCTTTGGATTTGCCGACGTCAATTTCTACGTTTTCCGCCAAGGATACTCCATGAAAGGCAATAGCCAAATTCTTAATAACCTCGTGGAAAAAGGCGGCGTGACCAAGATCTACGGCGTATTCAACGATCTCCACATTGACAAAGGCTACGGCTACGGTTATGGCTATGGGTATGGCTACGGCTATGGCAACAACTCTTACGGCTATCACGAGGAAGTTCAGCTTCCGTGGTGGAAAAGAGCTTTGAGAAGGCAAAGTTGATAACAAGCCCGGTTTTAGCCGGGCTTTTTTTTGTCATAAACGGCTTGTTCTTTTTCCAAGCTGTCTCTCCTCTAAACTCCCATTTCAACTGCAAATAAATGCCTTGACTATGAGGTTGTGTGCTTTTTTAGGCGCTGTAGTTCAGATGTTTGTTTGGGTAATTCGTTGTGCTGGTTAACTTTACGGAATTAAATTTTGATTTCAGGTCTAAATTGGAATTAAATTCTATTTTCTGCATTTGAAATTCAAAAAAGCTATCCTAAACAACAAAACATGAGAAAATTCGGTTTTGGGTTGGTTTTGTCTTCCATGATCTTGGCTTCCTGCCAGGACTCGGACACCGACCCGCAGACAATTGTGATCAGTACAGACAGCGAGACGCTGAGCGAGCGGATCAAGCTGGACGGCAGCGGGGTGGTATCCCTGATTAATCCCGATGCCGCGGGGAGAATCCTGGAAACCTCCTCGGAACTTCCCATTGTATTGATATCCCAAGTCGAGGCTCCCGAGTACCAGGGAGTGAAGCTCAGAGCTACACACGTGGATATCAATGGTGACTATGCCTACGTGGGCTACAATATGGAAGGCGAAACCTATCTGGGAGCAGTGGAGATCTTTGACATCTCAGATGTCTACAAACCCAAAATCGTTTCCCAGGCCTTGTTTACAGATGCGGAGGTGAGCTCCCTCGAATACGCAAATGGTACCCTTCAATTGGCTATGGCGGTGGATGTGGACGGAGATTTTGGCGTGGATTCTCCTGCCAACCTAGTGCGGGTGGCGGTCGCTGCCGGGAAATTCACCTCTGGTTTTTCTTTTACTTCCCTTCCGGGTTTCGTAGCAAATGACGTCACGGAGGTTGGCAATTCCACTGCCGTCACCACTGGGAATCCAGGCGTTTTGGGTTTGGTGGATCTTGCCGGAAACGTAGCCCAAGAAGTTGAAGTGGAGGATCTGCGAAGCGTCGCCTACGGCAATGATAGGCTGGCAGTTCTAAGCGGCACCGAAGGCGCAATCGTCTACAATCCCTCCAACCTGGCCCAGCTGCTGAAGATTTCCCTAGGCAGCGCTACTCCTGAAGCCAAGAGAACCATCGCTATCGCGGATAACAACCTTTTTGTTTCCGAAGGAAGTGACGGTGCGGGAATCTACAGCCTATCCAGTGGCCAATTGGTCAGCAAGCTCCCTATCCCGATCAATCCTGAAGGTACTGACCCAGGGGATATCGTCACCAACGCCGTTTCGGTGGACAATTCCCTGCTGTTTATGGCCAACGGCGCCGCCGGAATCTCAGTCTCCGACGTGCAGAATACCTCGGATATCAAGAGCCTGGGAATTCTGGATCTGGACGGCTCCTCAAACTTTGTCAGAAATGAAGAAAACTTCATTTTCGTGGCGACCGGAGCCGGGGGGTTGCAAATTCTGAAAATCAACAAGCCAGTGACAGACCCAACGGAAGAGCTTTGCAAAGATCTGCCTGCCTATACTGGCAACAGCAACCTCAACGTCAACTCAAATGAGAAAATGGCTTACTCCGGCTCTGCTTCCTTGAAAAATGTAAACGTCGGCGGAGAGTTGCTGTATTGCGGTTCATTGGCAATCGAGAGCAGCCTCAATGTCAACAGCAATGGTATCATGCAGGTGGTCGGAAGCTTTGCCTTTGGCCAGTACAAAAAGAATACGACGATCAATGTCAACAGTGATTCCTATCTGAAGCTCTCCGGGAGCACCGTAATCTATGGCGACCTAAGATTAAATAGCGGCGCTACCTTGGAATTTGTGGGAGAAGGCAACACGATCACCGTCTATGGCGATGTGACTATCAATAGCGGTGCGAAAATCGTGGGCAATTACACGGATACAGAAGGGAAGCTAAAATAAAGATGGCTTTTGGGCTGCGTTAAGCTAAATTCTTATTTCATTCAAAAAGGGGCGTTGTTTCGCCCCTTTTTTTTGCTTCGAAGAGATTATAGCCGCCTGAGTTCGGCAAGGAACTGCTGCTGATATCGACTGTCTTCCCTGTCGTTTACGATCACCACCCTGGACAATCCAATCGGGTTGATGCCTTGGGGCAGGATCAGCGTTCCCGATTGGTTGTGTGTTTCCTGTATCAACTGCTCTGCCAGCTTCAGCTTGTCGGCTTGCCGGGGAAACTGAACCTGCGTATTGATGTCCAGCTGGCGGATACGGAAGCTGTTGCCGATATGGCTTTGGAGTTTCTTTTCCAGCGAAAGAAGATGGCAAATGGGCGAAGAGGCGGTTATCCTGGGGTTCACCTCGATGATTTTCTCACCGATCAGATCCAGCTCGATCAGGCCAAGGTAGCCTAGTTTATCCAGGCTGGCGAGCTTGGCAAACAGCTTTTCGGCAAACTCCATTCGCTGGGCTTGGTAGGGTTCGCACCATCTCCCTCCTGTAAAGCGGCCCTGTGCGTCTATCTCTTGCCTGTGGACCTGCAGCACTTTCCATTTTTTCTCGGGTAGGATCAATCCCATCGCTCCCCACACCGGGCCGGACAGGTGCTCTTGAAGCTGGAATTTTTGGGGTAAGGTGCCGTCCAGCTCGAGTTTCTGCAAGTGCCCTTTGATTGTTGCTAGTACTGCTCCTTTTGTGCCTTTTGGAAAAAGCCCCAGTCCGGCCGCTCCGCCCGCCGGCTTGAAGACATACTTTCCATCGTCGAGAGAGTCCAGTTGCGAAGGGGAGAAGGTGTCGCGGGCGAAGGGATGGGTTTTGGCAACTGGGAAGCCAGCTTGGGCCAAAAGGGCCATTGCCAGATTTTTGTCCATCAACAAATCGGTTTGCTTGGCTATCAGATCCAAATCCGGCGAAAGGGGGATTGTACCACCCAATTGCCTGTGGAAGCCCGAAGAATAGACGAATCCCAGCAAGGATTGACCGCTTTCGGCCGCTGTCGACACGCTGGCTTCGAGCAGTGTGCCTTTGATCAGTCTGATGTTCTCAATATTGGATTGACAGTCTTCGTCAAAGGAATCGCAGGCGACCATGACTTGTTTGGGAAGGATCTGGAGCCCCGTCAGACGCTTCCAAATGGATGCATTGGCCCGCAGGCTTTCAGAAAGGCTATGCAAAAAACCGCTGGTGACGTGAGGACGAAATAAGAGAAGTGTGTCCTCAGGCCCTGTGTAGAGCTGGGCTTGGATTCCGCTGTCCAGATGGTGCTTGGGCAGGCGGAGCAGCTGCCAGGCAAGATCAGGATCGGAATATACCTCCGACGTGGGCATGGCGACCACTTTTCCGGGCATTTCTCCCCGGATCAAAACGCCCAGATGCGTGAGGCTGTATGAAGTGGCGATGACGGCTAGCATGGACAGTTGCGTCTAGGGGTTTGGAGAAGGCAAAAAAGTCACTTTCGGTAGTTTGTCGTTCAGCTTCAAAAGCCTCCAGGATCCTCAGATTTTGGCTTGAGGTAGACGCTCTCAATCCACTCCTGTTTTTTCAGATTTTCCAAGAGCTTCGCAGGGTCTCCTGACAGCAGGATTTGGTAATACTCGGTGGCAGCCGAAGACTGCTCTTGTGCGGGTATGCTGATCTTGCGGACTGTGGCTTCGCTATCCTTCAGCTGACGATTCACCAGCTCGGTCTGCGCCTTGTCCGCGGAATGAAACGCGCCCTCTTTCACACTCACTCCAGAATGGGGCTTGAGTACGAGGATGATTTCATTGCCCTGATCTTTGGATTCTTGAAGTGGCATGGTAGCGTTGTTTTGGGCTAAAAACTTCCCCGTCCAGAGGCAAAGTAGCACTGTGAAAGCAATGAGCACTAGGCGGACTTGACGGGACATTGGCTTGGTGAAATTAGAAAAGAAAGACCCGGAACCGCAATCCCAGGCCTTTCCGTCGGCAATGGAAGGCTAGGCGATAATACCTCTTGGGTAGCCTTTTTCCATTGTCCAATTGTTGCTCGGGAGGATCTTCAAATATTGGGATCCCTTGAAGAAATAGATGTTCGATGACTTGCCGTTCCAAAGGGCGGCGTTGATGCCGCTGTTGAAAGTGGAAGGCATGCCTTTCCAAGCTGAGGTAATGTTCTTGGGATAGCCGGCATCCATTTTCCAGCCGTTGAGGGGATCGATTCTCACATATTTGTTGCCCTTGAAGAAGTAGATCTTATTGTTGGTGCCCGACCAGAGCGCGGCGTCGATACCCGAGGAAAAGGTAGTCGGGAGTCCCGGCCAATTGCCCGCGATGGGCTTTGGATAGCCGGGCTCTACGGCCCACCCGCTGCTTGGGTTTACCTTGATGTATTGGTTGCCTTTGAAGAAATAGATCCTGTTGTTGGTCTTGGTCCAGATGGCCGCATCGACACCGGAGGCAAAAGAGCTGGGGAAGCCCGGCCAGCCGGAGGAGATGGATTTGGGATAGCCGGATTCCATTTCCCAATTGTTGAAGGGATCTACCTTGATATACTGGCTGCCTTTGAAGATGTAAACCTTGTTGTTCGGTTCGCTCCATATCGCGGCGTCGAGGTCTTGCCCAAAGCTGGCCGGAAATCCGGGCCAGTTGGAGTCGAGGTTCAGGTTTTGGAAGACCTGCTTCAAGTTGGGTCGGTTGCCGATGCGCTGCCTGGCGATGATCTGCGGATAGCCGTTTTCCACATCCCAACTCGTAAGCGGGGAGATCCGCAGGTATTTTTCCCCCTTGAAGAAGTAGATCTTGTTGTTGGTCCCGCTCCAAGTGGCGGCATCCAAGCCCGAGGCAAAATCGGCTGGCATTCCTGGCCAGTTGCCGACGATGGGTTTCGGATAGCCCGACTCCACATTCCAGCTGACGGAGGGGTTGATGCGGATGTACTCACCGCCCTTGAAGAAATAGATTTTGTTGTTCGTTTTGCTGTAAAGTGCCGCGTCCACCCCGGATGCGAAAGAGGAGGGGAAGCCCGGCCAGCTACCCGAGATGGACTTGGGATATCCGGGCTCTACCTTCCAGCCATTGAAAGGGTCGATGCGGATGAACTCGGAGCCTTTGAACATGTACACTTTTTGGTTGGTCTCGCTCCATAGCGCTGCGTTGATGCCGGATAGGAAGCTGGAGGGCATGTCTGGCCAATTGCCGTCGATGGGCTTGGGGTAGCCCGGCTCGATGTTCCAGTTGTTGGCAGGATTGACTTTGACGTATTGGCTGCCCTTGAAGAAGTAGATGTTGTTGGATTTGCCGTTCCAAAGCGATGCGTCAAACCCGCTTCCGAAGCTCGCATTGATTCCTCGCCAGTTGGAGTCGGCATCGGTCTCGTTGGCTCCACTCAGACGCTGCTGGGGCGATCCGGTGCTGCGCAGGAGGTTTCTCATGCCGTTGGAGTTGAGGAGGGATTTTCCGCGGGCTTTCAGCCTTCCCTGGATACAGGCCACCGAGCCGGTGACCACGGGTGAGGCGCTGGAAGTACCGCTGAAGCCCGAAGTGTACCAGAGGTCTTCTGTTTTGAGGAAAAAGACCTTGCTGGTCGTCTTGTCCCAAAAGGCCGCGTCAACCCCACGTCGAAACTCCGCCGGCATGTTTCTCCAGCTGGAGCTGATGGTTTTGGGATAGCCAGGCTCCACATTCCAGGAGGAGGCAGGGGTGATCCGCAGGTATTTGTTTCCCTTGAAAAAATAGATCCGATTGTTGACGTAGCTGTAGATGGCCGCATCGACTCCGCTCGCAAAGGAAGAGGGAAAGCCTGGCCAGTTGCCCGCAATGGGCTTGGGGTAGCCCGGCTCCACGTTCCAAGAGGAAGCGGGAGTGATGCGGACGTATTGGTTTCCCTTGAAGAAATAGATCCGCTTGTTGGACTCGCTCCAAAGCGCTGCGTCGATGCCGTTGGCAAAGTCTGCGGGCATCCCCGGCCAGTTGCCTGCGATGGGTTTGGGGTAGCCTGCTTCCACCGTCCAGCCGTTGTTGGGGTCTGCGCGGTAATATTCGTCTTTCTTGAAGAAATAGACCTTCTGATTGTGATCGCACCAAAAAGAGGCGCTGATTCCATTGCCCATCGCGGAGAGAAAGCCTGGGCCAGAGCCGATGGGTGACTTGGGATAGCCAGATTCCACGGTCCAGTTGTTTGCCGGGTTGAGGCAGACGAACTTGTCGCCTTGCAGATTGCCATATCCCGTGGTGGCGACATTATGCCCCCAGCCTTGGACGTCTACGCGTTTTCCCCAATTGGAGAAGCTCAAGATGCTTCTGTCCATCACAGAGCTGGGAGAAGCGCCAGCACCGACTATGATGGCTCCGGATTGGGGATTGGAGGAGTTGAATGGGTTTTTCCAACTGTTTGGCCAGCCGGAAGGTTTTTTGTCATAGATCGCCAAGTCAAAGTTTTCCATGCCGTTGCCTGCCGCTTCCACGACGATGATGCCTTTGGATGTGGCATAGGTGATGGCGGCAAAGTCATCCGGCCACCACTCGATGGCAATGTAGCCACGCTGGTCATCCCGACCCTGAAAGCCGAATGCGGGCCCCGCACGGTGTACTTCCAGAAGAATGATGTCCCCCGCCTTGCTGGCATTGGCGGCGTTGATGATGGCTTGGGCAGTACCCTGTCCGTTGTGGGAGATGGCCCGCAGCTGGACGTCAGAGCTGATACCCGTCACGCCGATGGAGCTTTCCGCACCGGCGATCACTCCCAATACGGCCGTGCCGTGGTTTCGGGAGGAAGCCACATTGTTGCCGCCCAGGATACTGGAGATTTTGGCGCGCAGGTCCTCATGGGTCAGATTGAAGCCTTGCTCCACATCGACTACGCCTACGCCGCTGCCTCGGCCGCCCACGAGTTTCCAGGAAAACTTGGCGTCCACACCGCCGGGCGCCGCATCCAGATAGCCTTGGTTTCCGGTGAAATCAGGACTTTTCCAAAGGCTGTTGGGATCTTCGGCAGGCGGCTTGATGTAGGCGCCATCCACCCGGGAGTCTTTTAGAAACTCCTCCAGGAGTCCTTCCAAGTTGGACTCGCTCTGGAGGGTGAAGAGGGATTTGGGATTCAGTCGGTTGGACTTTGCAAAGGACTTGAAGTCCGTGGGCATTTGCGCCAAGGCGATTTTGGGATTGAAGATGGGTTGGACTCGGCTTTTCAGCCTTTTGATCGAGGTGTTGAGCGTACCTACCGATGTCCCTTTTGAGGTACGAAAGGTATTTCTGCTCACATCTACTTCGGCGTCGTCTTTGAAGATGACTACCAGTTCCTGTAGATCGGTTTGATTTGGGGATACTCGTTTTAATGCCATGACATGGATGGTTTAAAAGTGAAAAGATTAAAAATGTAGCGGACGAATTCGCTGCAACTAGCGTGGTAAAAAATACGCTTGTAGAAAGATCTGATACGATCTAGTAATAATATAAAAAGAATATGATCATTACACAAGTAATTGATATTTAACTATATGAATATCAATTTCCATTTTTATACCTTGGTTTGTTTAGGTCTACTATGTTATTTACTGTTTAAAGATCTAGGACGATATAGATTCTTGCCTATAGGATGAGTACAGATTTTATTTAATAATGATTATCTGCTTTTTGCCAGTAGTAGCCGTGACGATGCAAAAGAAGGCTAAACTTTAGGCTTTGCCCTACTTCGGTCTTCCGACTTGTCTGAGCAGACAGGCCCGAGTGAAGAAGCAAATTCGTTTTCTGGCAAGATTGCGGATAATCATGAAAAAATATGTTCGTCGTTGAAATCCCCACAGGAGCTGGAAGTAGTCTTTAGCGATGCTGGAGGAATAGATGGATACCGTAAAAAGAAACCTGCACGACTTCCAAAAGGGAAACCGTGCAGGTGGGCTTGGCAAAAAAACGACTGGAATGGATTTCCGCTGTCTACCAGGTTGGATGCTTTTTCATCCAGTTGTCTACGGAGAATTTTCCGGAACCATAGACCAAAAAAACAATCAAAAGGATCAAAACGATCAGGGAGATGCCAAACTCCAGGTTGTTGGTCACCGAGAGGAAGCCCTGCTGGGTGTTGACCAAAAATACCGCAACCAGCAGGATGGGGATCTGGAACACGATCGCGAACCGCGTCACCAGTCCCATGGCGATCAAAATTCCCCCGACCAGGTGGGCGAAAGCGACATAGTGGGCCAGGCCGAGGTTTACAAATTGCAGGTCGGCGGTCTTCATGATCGAGAGCAATGCCTCGGTGTCGGAGATGAAGAGGATGCCTTTGTAGAGGATGAAAAGCCCGAGGATAATGCGGACGAAATCTATCCACTGGGGGTGGTGGGCGTCAGCCCAATGTTCGATTTTGGAAAGGGTGTTCATGGCTTTTGGGGTTATGATCATCCGCTTTTATGCCAATAGGCAGCCTTGACAATCCGAAAGAACGCTAAAATGGGGGCTTTGCCCTACTTCGGTCTTCGGTCATCGGTCTTCCGACCCGATTGAAGAAGCAAATTCGCTTACTGGCAAGATTGAGGATAATCGTGTTTTGGGTTTTGTCTCGCAATAATTTACAAAAAAATATTGCTAAATGCACTGGTATTCAGTTGGGTATGGCTATTCGCTGTTTCCCAGGCTTGGAATTGATCAAAAGGGATTGGCGGAGTTTGGGAGATGGTCGTCATTGACAAGGGGAGGGGATCCACAGATTTTTGGACTGGCCTGGGGGAGGGGATGTTGTAGAATCAACTTTAATTGTTTGCTTTGGAGAAGGTTCCGAAAAATATGGCAGGCGAATTTGGCGCACATCCCCATCAGCAACTGGTCTTAGAGCTTTCCCAAGGCGACGAAAAGGCTTTTGGGAAGCTGTATGCCCTTTTTTCGGAGAAAATCTACCATGTTTCCCGCAGGATGAACCTCGGGCATGAAGACGCCGAGGGAATCGTGCAGGAGGTATTTCTCAAAATCTGGAAGAAACGGCACAAGCTCGATCCCCAGCTATCGATCAATGCCTACATGATTTCGATCGTGAGGTCTCTGGTGATCAAAAAGGCCAAAAAGGAAGCCCGATTTTTTGCTTTTCAAAACTACAACATCCCGCTCTACGAGGTCGAGCGCAGCAATAGTCCCGAGGAGGAGTTTATTTTTTCGGAGTTTCACCATATCTCCAAGGAAATCATCGAGCAGCTGCCTGCGGGGCAAAAACAGATTTTCGTCCTCCGCCATTTCGAAAACCTATCGGTGGAAGAGATCGCCGAGCGGCTGAATATCTCGCGCAGAACGGTGGAAAACCAGATTTTTCGCTCTACCAAGGCCGTGAAGGAAAAGCTCGTCAAGCTGAAAATCATCTCTGCGGGAGTTTTCGTGATGACGCTCAATTCCGTATTGATGCAGGTGATGGACTGAGTTTCCAGTAGCTTCTACTGCGGATTTCAAAAAAGTACAAATTTTTTTCACCAGCGCGTGAGTATTTTTCCGGACTTGGGGCTATAGGTGTCAGTAAATAGCTCCAGATGGATCACAAGAAACGTATAGATGATTTTTTTGCAGGAAAACTGAGTCGGCAACAGGCTCAGGAGCTCCTCGATTGGCTGGACTCGTCGGAGGCGGAGGAATTTTTGTCCGCGGAGATTTTGCAGGCTTGGTCTGAAAAGATCCGCAGCCTGCAGGCCGAAACTTGGGACCCAAAGCCGCTTTGGGAAAAGATCAACCAAGCAAAGGACAGCTATCCCAAACCCTATCTCGCGGTGGACTCCAAGCCAGCTAAAAGGCTGTTCCCAGCTTGGCTCAAGGCCGCCGTCGTACTGCTCCTACTCGGGATCTCCGCACTGTTTTACATCGAGTTGGGACGGGAAAAGGAATCTCCGGTCGAACTCCTGCAGGCAGGTCCCAAGCTGATCGTGAGGGAAAATCCCGCGGGCCAAAAGACGCGGATCAATCTGCCAGACGGCTCTACCGTCTTTCTCAATTCGGAAAGCAAGATCGCCTATTCGGAGGATTTCGCGTCCAACCGACGGATAGAGCTGGAGGGGGAGGGCTTCTTCAAGGTGGCAAGGGATGAGAACCATCCTTTCACCGTGGAATCCAGAGGCGTCCTGACCACCGCGCTGGGGACTTCTTTCAACGTTTCCACCTTTCGACATCAGGACAAAGTCGCGGTCACGCTGGTGACCGGCAAGGTGCGGCTCGAGCAGAAAGGCTCCAAAAACTCCATCGACCTCAATCCAGGCGAGGAATCCCTGCTCTCCCAAGGGCAGGAGGAGCTGAGCAAGTACGTCGTGGAGGTGTTTGACAAGATCAGCTGGACGGAAGGGGTATTGAGGTTTGCCGAGACGCCTTTTGACCAGATGGTCACCACGCTGGAGCGCTGGTATGGAGTGAAAATCCAGGTAAACGGGAATCCAGGAGCCCTCAAGGCCACGGGGACATTTGACAGCAACGAGAGTCTGCGAAACGTGCTGCATGTGCTCGGTGCCTCCATGGAGTTTGAGTACGAGCTAAAGGATAAAGAAGTAGTGGTCACATTCAACTGAGCTGCCTATGTGAGATCCAAAGGACATAAAAAAGAACAGGAGCGTACTGCGAATACGCTCCCGTGAAAACCAAAACACGGCACCCAAGGACTAAAGCTTAGCGGTCTGTCATCCGAGGGTATTTCTATGTTTCAACTTACAACCCTAAAATATGAAAAAAACGATACCACTGATAGTCATGTCTATTAAGTTACTGCTTAGAGGAGTGGCGATACTTTGCCTGACATTGAGTCCCCTGATGGCCAGCACGAGCTCGGCTCAGGTGAAAAGCATAGATGAGGTTCACCTCAAACTGGAAAAGAGAAGCTATTCTCTGACGGAGCTGTTTCGCGAGATCGAAAACAAAACAGATTTCAGCTTTTTCTACACGGATGCCGTCGTTTCCGGCCAGTCTGGCTTGAGCTTCGCAAAGACCTCCGGCACGGTGGAGCAGCATCTCTACCAGATTGCCACGCAGACCAATCTGAGGTTTAAGCAGGTCAACAATACCATCAGCGTCATCGCGCACAGGACGGGAGAGGCCCTCGTGGAGACGGAAGCCCAGCGCGAAAAGATAAGCGGAACCGTCAGGGACGAGTCCGGCATGGGACTGCCCGGCGTCACCGTCTTGGTGGAAGGGACGACCACCGGCACGGTGACCGACATCGACGGCAACTTCAGCATTGAGGCCTCCGAGGGACAGGCACTTATTTTTTCCTTCATCGGCCTGCAGCGCCAAAGAATCGTCGTCGGTTCGGCTACCCTCATGGATGTGGTCATGAGGACCGAGGAAAACAACCTGGAGGAATTTGTGGTGGTCGGCTACGGCACCCTGCAAAAGAAAGACATCACCGGCTCCGTGAGTGCGATCAGCAGTGAGGAGCTCAAGGATCAGCCCGTAGTCAGCGTGGACCAGGCGATTGCCGGTAGGCTGGCAGGCGTGGTGGTCACCCAGGCTACCGGCGCGCCCGGAGGGGGAGCGTCAGTGAGAATCCGCGGTGCGGGCTCGCTCAGCGCGGGCAATGAGCCGCTCTACGTGGTGGATGGCTTTCCGGTCACCAACGACTTTGACCAGAGAAACAACCCGCTCAACACCATCAACCCCAACGACATCGACAACATCCAAGTCCTGAAGGACGCCTCCGCGACCGCAATCTACGGTTCGAGGGGCTCCAATGGCGTGATCCTCATCACGACCAAATCCGGCAAAAACGGCATGTCAAAGATCGACTTCAGCATCAGCACCGGCGTGCAGCAGGTGGAGAAAACCCTGGATGTGCTCAACGCAACCGACTTCGCCTACTATGTCAACGAATCCAGAAACAACGCTTGGGTCAACTCAGGCCCCGGTAGATCGGCTTCCGATCCCAATTCCGTCAGGCTCAACAACGTGATGTACCTCCTGCCGGAGGTTTTGAGCAATCCAGAGTCGCTCGGAGAGGGCACCAACTGGCAGGATGAGATCTTCCGGACTGCCTCCATGAGCAACTATCAGCTGAATTTTTCCGGAGGAAATGAGAAGACCAAGTACTTTGTCTCCGGTGGCTATATGAGCCAAGAGGGGGTAATCATCAACTCGGATCTGGAGCGCTATTCCTTCCGCGTCAACGTGGAATCCCAGATGAACAAGCGTGTGAAGGTCGGTGCGAACATCACGCCTTCCTACACCTTCTCCAACCAGTCTCTTGCCGAAGGCAACTGGCAGGGAGGGGGGATCATCCAGTCGGCCATCACCGCGGCTCCCCACCTGACGCCTTACGACGAGTTTGGCAACTATACCAAGATCACCGGCCAGGGAATTGGGCTTTCGGAAGTGGACAATCCCGTGAAAATCGCCAAGGAGTATTTCCACCAGCAGCAAAACCTGCGATTGCTGGGTACCTCTTTCGCGGAATTCAGCCTGATCGACAACCTGAAGTTTAAGGCGCTCGTAGGCGCGGATATCCGAAATTTCCGCGAGGACATCTTCAGCTCTTCCATCATCAATCCCAACAGTGTCAACGCCACCAAACCTGCCGTTGGCACCAATGCGACCTCCCAGACCAGAAACTGGCTCTCCGAGTTTACCCTCAGCTACAACAAAAGCATCGGCAAACACCACTTTGACGCCGTCCTCGGCTACACGGTACAGCAGGAGTCCCTGGACGTCAACCGCATGACCGGGACCAACTTTGCCAATGACAACATCAAGACCATCAATGCCGCCGGACTCATCTCCAGCGCCACCTCGACCAAAGAGGAATGGGCTCTGATTTCCTATTTGGCCAGGGTAAACTACAACTACGACGACAGATACCTCCTTACGGCTACCTTTCGTCGGGACGGTTCCTCCAGATTTGGGGAGGACAACCGCTGGGGCTCTTTCCCATCGGTCTCCCTGGGATGGAGGATTTCCGAAGAGCAATTTATGGAGGACGTTTCCTGGCTGTCAGAGCTGAGGCTGCGCACCAGCTATGGCTTGACCGGCAACAACTTCATCACCAATTATGGATCGATTGGATTGACCAGCATAGAAAACTATCCGCTGGGAATGAACGGCGGCACAGTCAGCAATGGCATCCGACTTTCCAACATTCCAAACAGCACCCTGGGCTGGGAGAGAAACAGCCAAGCGGACTTGGGAATCGAGATTGGTTTGCTGCAAAACAGAATCTACGCCTCCGCTGACTACTACAATAAGATCACGTCTGACCTGCTGCTCAACGTACCCGTACCGACGCTCACGGGATATTCCACGGCCTTGCAGAACATCGGCGAGATCCAAAACAAAGGTTTTGAATTCACCGTCACCAGCCGAAATACCGTCGGAAAACTGAAGTGGACGACTGACCTGAACTTTTCCACCAACAACATCGAGGTGAGGGCCTTGGGCCCTGACGGCTCTCCCATCATCTCCCGACAGGCTACTTCAGCCAGCGCGCCTACCCACATCACAGAGATCGGATCGGCTCCGGGAAGCTTCTTTGGCTACAACGTGATCGGAGTGTACCAAAACCAGGAGGAAGTCGACAGCAGTCCGGTGATCCTCAATGGCAACGGCACGGTACAGTCCAAGCCCGGCCAGCTGAAGTTTGAGGATGTCAACGGCGATGGTGTGATCAATGCCAACGACCGAAGGGTGCTGGGCAGTCCTTTCCCGGATTTCACTTGGGGTATGACCAACAGCTTCACCTACAAAAACATCGACTTTGCCTTTACGCTTCAGGGAGTACAGGGCTTTGAGGTGCTGAACCTCGCAAGACGCTACTACGGCAACTACGCCGGTTCCTACAACGTGCTGTCCAGCGCTTCCAATGGCTGGATGTCCGAGTCGGACCGCGGCGACGGCGTGTCGCCTATGATCGATCGAAACTTCAACGGCTATGCCGGCAGTACAGTGGTCAACAACGTCACGTCATTGTTTGTGGAGGATGGTTCTTTCCTGAGAATCAGAAACATCACCTTGGGCTACAACCTGCCAGCTTCCCTTTTGGAAAAGGCCAAGCTGTCCAGCGCAAGATTTAGCTTCACGGTACAAAATGCCTACACCTTTACCGACTACGAAGGCTACAATCCCGAGGTAAGCGCCCAGGGTGGCAGCCCTTTGGTGCCAGGTGTGGACGCGGGTGGCTATCCGCTCGCGCGTACGTTTATGTTTGGTTTAAATGTTGGCTTCTAATCTGGACTAGTTATGAAATCGAGTATGAAGAAAACTTCGCCAAGAGAGTTGATTTTCGAGATACGAGATTCCATGTGGCCTTTTAAAAATAAAATCTAAACACATGAAAAACATACAAATATGGGTTGCCGCCGGAGCTTTTGTCATGCTGACCGCAGGGTCTTGCAGCAGCGATTTTCTGGATTTGGCTCCGATTTCCCAGCAAAACAGCAACAACTTCTACAAGACCGCAGAGGACATGGGCAACGCGCTCACGGCTGTCTATGGCTCCCTGCAATACAGCGGGCAGTACTATTCCTCCATGCACGTGATGGGGGATCTGCGCTCGGACAATACCGAGATCACCAACCCCAATGCCGGTGCCGACCTGCAGGCGATCGACAATTTCACCAACACTCCGGTGACTTCCATCAGCAACACCACCTGGACAGGACACTACCAGGGTATCCAAGCCGCCAATATCGTCATTGAGAAGATCGAGGGCGTGGCGATGGATGCGACCCTGAAGGCGCGCTACATCGGTGAGGCGAAGTTCCTGCGGGCGCTGATGTACTTCAACCTGGTGCGGATCTATGGTGACGTGCCCTTGGTGACCAAAGTGATCAACAATCCCCAAGAGGGCTATTCCTATGGGCGAAACAGCACTGAGGAGGTGTACCAGCAGATCATTGCCGACCTGGTGGCCGCTGAGGCCTCGCTGCCCTACACCTACGCCGCGGCAGACGCGGGCCGTGCGACCAAGGGAGCTGCGATGGCGCTGTTGGGCAAGGTGTACTTGACCAGAAAAGAGTGGACTTTGGCCAGCCAAAAGCTGAAGCAGGTAATCGACGAAGCCGCACAGACCAAGTACAAGCTGATGCCGACCTATGCGGGTATTTTCGGAGTCGCGGCTGAAAACAACGCCGAGTCCATCTTTGAGGTGCAATTTAAGAGCAGCTCAAGCGGGGAGGGCAGCCCCTTCGCCAACCAGTTTGCGCCGATAGGGTCTGGTACCGCGGTAGTCTCCGTGGGCAATCCTTTGGGACAGAACATCCCCACCGCAGCGATGAACCTGGCCTACGAGGCCAATGACCTACGAAAAGCAGCCTCCATGAAGACCAGCTACGTGCTGAGCGGCAAAACCACCGAGCACAACTACGTGGTGAAGTACTCCGCGACGCCGGCTTCCAACCTGGATGGGGACAACAACTGGATCGTCTTACGCTATGCGGATGTGCTGCTGATGTACGCCGAGGTGCTCAACGAGCAGGGATTTGTCGCGGATGGGCCTGCCTTTGACTATCTAAACGAGATCAGAACTAGAGCGGGTTTGCCGCTGAAGTCATCCACGCAAGCAGACCCCGCACACCGGATCAGCTCCCAGGCCGAGTTCCGATTGGCGGTGGAGCAGGAGAGACGAGTTGAGCTTGCTTTTGAAGGACACCGCTGGTTTGATCTGCTGAGAACCGGACGGGCGCTGGAGGTATTGGCCGACCAGGGCATCCAGCCGCACCATCTGCTTTTGGCGATACCACAGAGCCAGGTGGACATCAATCCTGGCATGATTGCCCAAAATCCGGGCTACTAAAAAGGAATAGAAAGGGCTAAAAGCTGGGCGCCTTGCCTGCTTTTGCATCAAGTGACGCTTTAGCTTTTAGCCCCTTTTTCCTAGTTTATAGAAAACATCCGATTTGTTGATGAAAAACATTCTTTCGACCCTGGTTTTGGGTTGGGGGCTATCGCTTTGCCTTTTTGCGCAGCAGCCCAAAATCCTCAACCAGCAAGACACCGGCTATCGGGGGATCTGGTACAGCAACGAGCCCTCCAACGATGAGTACGTCTACAAGTACAGCGGGGGACTGGCGACCTATCCGGCCAACCATTACCCTTTTTCCATCTATGTGCCGGAGGTGGACAAGACCTTTTTTTGCTACGGCGGCGCCGACCCCTCCGGCGCGACGCTGTGGCACATGATTTCCTACTATGACCACAAAACCGGTAGGGTGCCCAGGCCAACCGTGGTCCTGGACAAAGAGACGGACAACGCACACGACAATCCCGTCATGAATATCGATGCGGAAGGCTACCTCTGGATCTTTTCCACCGCCCATGGCACGGGCAGCCCGTCCTACGTGCACAAGAGCAAAAAGCCCTACGACATTGCCGAATTTGAGCGGGTGCATGTCACCAAGATGAGGAATGGGAAACGGGTGGAAATGGATAATTTCTCCTACCTCCAGTCCTGGTATCAGCCTGGAAACGGCTTTATCAACCTTTTTACCCACTATGAAACCAAGGTCGTGCCCGGTCAGCCTTCCAAGCCCCGACGGACCATAGGCTATATGACCAGCGCCGATGGAGTGGATTATTCCGAATGGAAAGACCTTGCGGCCATCGAAGAGGGGCACTACCAGACCAGTGGACAATCTGGAAACAAGCTGGGAACCTCCTTCAATTTCCACCCGATCACCGAAGGCGCCAATGGCCTGAACTTCCGAACCAATCTCTACTACCTGCAAACTGAGGATTTTGGGAAAAGCTGGCAGACGGCTCAGGGCGAAACGCTGGATTTGCCTTTGAACCAAGTTCAGAATCCCGCCTTGGTGAAGGACTATTCCTCCATGGGCCGGTTGGTTTACATCAATGACCTGGCTTTTGATCAGGCTGGACGGCCGGTGATTTTGTATGTCACCAGCAAGGGCTACGAGGCTGGCCCGGCAAATGGCCCAAGGACTTGGAACACCGCGAGATTCACCGGCTCCGATTGGGAGATTCTCCCTGTGACAGACTCTGACAACAACTACGACATGGGCTCGCTCTACATGGCTCCCAATGGGGAGTGGAGGATTGTAGGCCCTACGAGCCCCGGGCCTCAGGCCTACAACACAGGCGGGGAAATGGTCCTGTGGATCAGCAAAAACCAAGGTAAAACTTGGAAAAGCAAGCCTATGACTTCCAATAGCGAGTTTAACCACTCCTATGCCCGCCGTCCAGTCCAGGTTCACGATGAGTTTTATGCGTTTTGGGCGGATGGAAATGGACGCGAGAAGTCTTTTTCGAGGCTCTATTTCTCGGACAAAAAGGGAAACGTCTATCTCCTGCCTACCCAGATGGACTCTGATTTTGCGAAACCCATGCGGGTAAAAAGTGCCAAACGTCCTAGGAATGACTAGTCGGCCCCTGCTTTTTTGCCTCCTCTTCTGGACCATCGCCTGTGGGACAAAGGAGCCGGAGCTCCAGCTCCTAGATACCGTGAAGCTGGAGTCGACGGGACTGAAAGTGGAGGTGCTTGCGGATTCGCTGGTGGTGCCCTGGGATCTCGAGGTCGATTCGGAGGGATTTCTCTGGGTGGCTGAGCAAGAGGGCAAAGTGTCCCGAATCGAGCTACAGACCGCAGAAAAGCAGCTCATGCTGCTGATTCCGGACGTCTGGCAGCAGCGGACTTCCGGTCTCCTGGGAATGGCGCTTCACCCGGATTTTGCAAGCAATCCCTTTGTCTATCTGAACTATACCGCCAAAAAGGACACGCTGATCACGAGTCGCCTAATGCGCTATGAGCTCCAAGAAGATGCTTTGACCAATGGTCAGCTGCTGCTGGAGATAGAGGGCGGGACATCGCACAATGGTTCTCGATTGGCTTTTGGCCCGGACGGCATGCTATACTGGGCCACGGGCGACACCCATGATTTCGCCTATGCCCAAGATCCGAAAAAGCTGAATGGAAAGATGCTGCGGATGAAGGCGGACGGGAGCATTCCCGCCGACAATCCCGATCCAAGCAGCTACGTCTGGGCGCTGGGCTTTCGGAACATGCAGGGCTTGGCCTTTTCCGAAAAGGGCCTGCTCTACACCTCGGAACATGGGGACGCGATAGAGGATGAGGTGAACCTGATTCGCTCTGGCGGCAACTACGGCTGGCCAGCCATAGAGGGAAAGCACGATCTGCCAGACGAAGTAGTCTTTGCGGAAGCCCATCAGAGCATCGAGCCCATACGCTCTTGGACTCCGGTGATCGCTCCCGCCGGTCTGGCTTTTTATGGGAAAAAGGAGATTCCCGAGTGGAGCAATTCCCTGCTGCTGACGACGCTCAAGGGGAAAAGCTTGAGGATTCTCCATCTTGCTGAGGATGGGACTGGCATCGGTGAGGAAGAGGTTTTGTTTGAAAACCACTACGGCAGGCTCAGGGATGTGAGCGTGGGACCTCAGGGGGAAATCTACCTGAGCACCAGCAATCGGGATTGGAACCCCCAACCGGGCTTTCCCCTCGCTGGAGATGACAAGATACTTAAGATCAGTGTGACGAATCAATTGAATTCCAGTTCACTAACAGTGTCCCTTCCCAAGATCGCATCATCCTTGGACGGGAAGCAATTGTACCTCAACTACTGCGCTTCCTGCCACAAAGAAGACGGAAGCGGACTAAGCGGGGCCTTTCCGGCTCTCGCGGGATCGTCGCTGGTGGAGGGAGAAATAGGTCCGGTGGTGAAAGTAGTCACTGGAGGAAAAGGACAGATGCCCGCCTTCGCTTTTCTCTCCAACCAGGACATCAGCCAAATCCTAAGCTACGTCCGAAACAGTTTGGGAAGTCAGGCTTCGGAAATCAGTTCAGGAGAAGTAGAAGAAAACAGATAAAGATGTCAGAAACTAAACTCATTAGGCTCCTGAAAGGACTGGGGCCGGGGATTATCACCGCCGCGCTGGTCTTTGGGCCAAGCAAGATGACCATCACCTCCCGTCTTGGCGCGGAGTACGGGTACGCCACCCTTTGGGTCGTGGTGGTGGCGATCTTTTTCATGCTGGTCTTTACCGACATGGGAGCAAGGATAGGACTGAGCAGCTCAGAGAGCCTTTTGACCCAGATCAGGAAAAAGTGGGGGCAGCCCGTCGGCGTCCTCGTTGGGCTGGGGGTCTTTCTTGTCGCCACCTCCTTTCAGGCCGGCAATTCCATAGGAGTGGGCATCGCGGTTGCAGAGGCCACAGACACCCCGACCTGGATTTGGGTGCTGGTATTTAACCTGTTGGGTATCAGTTTGCTGTTTTTCAGGAGTTTCTACAAAACCCTGGAAAAGCTGATGATCACGCTGGTGGGGCTGATGCTGTTTTCCTTTCTCACAACGCTATTTCTCAGCAAGCCTTCCGTGGAGGGGATCGTCAGCGGCTTTGTGCCGACCATTCCCGTCGGTTCGCCGGGGCTGTTGATAGCCTTTGTGGCTTCCTGCTTTTCCATTGTCGGGGCATTTTATCAGGCTTACCTCGTGCAGGAAAACCAAAAGCCCGGAGTGGAAGGCCAAGCCAAAAACCGCAGCGCCACCGGAATATTGATTTTGGGCCTGATGAGTATGGTGGTGATCATCTGTGCAGCCGCTGTGCTCAATCCCCAAGGGATCAAGGTCAACAGCGCCTCGGAGATGTCCAAGGCTTTGGAGCCGCTTTTTGGGTCTTATGCGGCGCATCTGTTTTTGGCGGGGCTCTTTGGGGCGTCTTTTTCCTCCCTAGTCGGCAATGCCACGGTGGGCGGGAGTCTCTTGGGGGATGCCTTGGGTTTTGGCAGTAGGCTGAGTTCAAAGGCCGTGCGTAGCCTGATAGCCCTCGTGATGGGCTGCGGCATGGGGATTTCCTTGGCCTTTGGCAAGCTGCCTTTGGAGCTGATCATTTTTGCCCAAAGCGTGACGGTGTTTTTGGTGCCCTTCATCGGCATCGCCATGTACTCCATCGCCAACGATCCCGAGATCATGGGGGAAAGAGTCAATTCCCGACTGGTCAAAGTTGCCGGAGCCCTAGGCTTGGTCCTATTGGCTGGTCTGGCTGTTTGGAATTTTAATGAATTGTTTATCAAATAAATAAATCACCTGGTGTAAAGCCGGGGTGTAATTAAAACAACTGTATCAATTGAGATTGGAATACAATGAAAGATTTGATTGAGTTAGAGAAAAAACTGGCCCAGCCCTCAGCGGATCTGGTGGCGGACATGGCTAAGATAGAGGGGGATATCCTGCTCTTGGGAATAGGAGGCAAGATGGGGCCGAGCATGGGGAAGCTAGCCGTGGCGGCTGCGAAGGCGAGCGGCTCGGAGAAGCGTATTGTCGGCGTTTCGAGGTTTTCGGATGCTAAAGCAAAAGCCGAACTGGAGACCGCAGGCATCGAGACCATCTCCTGCGACCTGCTGAACGATGCGGACTTGCAGAGCTTGCCGGACGTAAAAAACGTGATCTACCTCGCCGGAAATAAGTTTGGAACCACGGGCAATGAGTCCTTCACCTGGGCGATGAACGCCTACCTGCCAGGCCGGGTAGCCGAGAAGTACAGGGGTTCGAACATTGTCGCCTTTTCCTCGGGCAACGTCTTGCCTTTTGTGCCGGTCACCTCGGGTGGGCCTTCGGAGGAGACAGCTCCTGAGCCTCTGGGTGAGTACGCCCAATCCTGCCTGGGGCGGGAGCGTATTTTCGAGTATTTCTCCAAAAAGAACCAAACGCCCACGCTGATCTACCGCCTCAACTATGCCGTGGACTTCCGCTATGGCGTGATGATGGAGATAGGCAAGTCGGTGCTGGCCGGAAGGGAAATCGACCTGCGGACCGAAAATGTCAACGTGATCTGGCAGGGCGACGCCAATGAGGTGGCCATACGCTCTCTGCTGCATTGCGAGTCTCCGGCGAAGATCCTGAACGTGACAGGGCCTGAGATCCTGTCCGTGCGATGGATCGCCAACCAGTTTGGAAGGATATTCGGCATCGAGCCCAAGTTTGTCAACGAACCCACCGGCACCGCCCTCCTCAACAACGCCTCCGAGTGCCATCGCATTTTTGGCTACCCCAAAGTCACTGTCCGCGAGATCATTGATATCACGGCGACTTGGCTCAGGCTGGGAGGAGAGGAGTTTGGCAAGGCTACCCATTTTCAGGAGAGAGGGGGGAAGTTCTGATGAAAAGACTAAGCGAAGACCTGAAGCGGCATTTGCATGCCGGTAAGGTCATCCCCGCGCATCCCTTGGCACTGAAGGCCGACCGGAGCATAGACGAATCCCGGCAAAGGCAGCTCAGCCGCTACTACATCGCCAGCGGGGCGGGAGGTATCGCCGTGGGAGTACACTCCACCCAGTTTGAGATCCGCGATCCGGAGATCAACCTGTATGAGACGGTGCTGAAGTGGGCCTCCGAGGAGGTGGTGATGGCAAAGCTGGAACGTCCCTTCCTCAAGGTGGCAGGCATCTGCGGCCCTACAGACCAGGCAAAAAGAGAGGCTGATTTGGCGCTGAGCTACGGCTTTGACATGGGCCTGCTGAGTATGGGCGGCCTGCAGGGCTGGACCGAGGCGGCGATTTTGGACAGGGTAAGGGAAGTGGCGGCAATCCTGCCGGTCTTTGGATTTTACCTGCAGCCCTCCGTGGGCGGAAGGATTTTCTCCTACGATTTCTGGAAAGACTTTGCCGAGATAGACAACGTAGAGGCGATCAAGTGCGCCTCATTCAACCGCTACCAGACGCTGGATGTGATGCGGGCCGTGGCGCAAAGCAGCCGCAGGGAATCCATCGCCATGTACACCGGAAACGACGACAACATCGTCGCCGATCTCCTGACCACCTACCGCTTTGAGTCGGAGGGAAAGATGGTCGAAAAAGAATTTGTCGGAGGCTTGCTCGGGCACTGGGCGGTCTATACGCAAAAGGCCGTGGAGCTTTTGGTCGAGGTCAAAGCCTGCAAAAAGTCCGGCTCTGGACAGGACTGGGCTAGACTCCTCAGCAAGGGGATCGAGGTGACGGATGTCAATGCGGCCATGTTTGATCCCGCGTATCAGTTTCACGGTTGCATCCCGGGAATGCACGAAATGCTCCGAAGACAAGGCTTGCTGGAGGGGACTTGGTGCCTGAATCCAAAGGAGGTTTTGTCTCCAGGCCAGTCGGAGGAGATCAGCCGGGTGCATCAGGCCTATCCCGACTTGAATGACGATGCCTTTGTCAGCCAATTTTTGAAACAACAGAAAATCTAAGTATATGAAGTTTGTTAAGTTGTTAACAGTCATGGTGATGGCTGGATTTTGGTCATTTGGAAGTTTAGCCCAAGTTGACACCACTCGATTTACTAATCACGGTCCTCAGCTTTTTGCTTCCATGATCCAAGGGAGTGTTTTTGCCAAGGACAAAGCAGGCAATGATCTGGTATACACCGTGGTTAGGGGCGAGCCTGCCCACCTGCTGGGCTACGACGTGCAGAGCAAAGCACTGGTCTTGGACAAGGAATTGCCCAAGGCGGACGGTGCCTGGGATTTGGCGCAGTCCAGCGACGGAACCCTCTATGCGCCCGGCGCAAACGGCAGCCTCTTTGCCCATACGCCAGGCACACAGGAAGTGCGGGATTTGGGCATTGCCCTGGAGGGGGAGACCTACCTTTGGAGCCTTACTCCGGGGCTGGATGGGGAAGTGTTCGGCGCGACCTATCCGGGCTGTCGGGTATTTCGATATCATCCCAAAGACGGATTTTCCGACCTGGGCAAGGGGGCTTTGGTGGAAAAGGAAAACTATGTGCGAAGCCTGGCCTTTTACCCCAAAACCGGTATGCTCTACGCCGGGGTGGGTTCGCAGGCCCACTTGATCGAGATCAATCCGAAAACGGGCGAGAAAAGGGAGCTGCTCCCCGAGAAGTTTCGCGGCTATGAGTTTGTCTATGGACTGGAGATCGTACCGGGAAAAGACGGCAATGACCGGCTTTTCGCCTTGATTACCAATGGCAGCATCACCTTGGTTTACAATCTCAAAACAGGGGAGTTTGAGCAGGAGATAGCAGGCATGGACATGCGTGCGATAGCCGGTGCTGCCTCGGGAGACGCGGTTTACTACACCGCAAAGTCCGAGTTGCGACGCTTTGATCCGGCAAAGGAGGAGTCTACTGCGCGGGTTTTGGGCGAAAGCGTAGGCACGGCAAACGCCTTCCAGATTTCGGAGAGCGGAAAGGTGATGTTTTTGACCTCCGGCGCAAATCTCTATTCCTATGATCCGGCCACGGATTCCCTGGAAAAGACCAAGCTTCAGATCCCGGGTCAGCCCATTCCCATCCATTCCCTGCTGACGGCCCCTGACGGGAAAATCTGGTCGGGCGGCTACTTGGCGGGCGGCAATGCGACCTTTGACCCCGCTACGGGAATCCATACCTTTCTACCGGGTTTGGATCAAACCGAGGGCATGTCCGTGCTGGGGGATCAGATCTTTTTCGGCATTTACCCCAAGGGAAAGTTTTATGTCTTTGACACCAAAGGGGACTGGAAGCCAAAGGAAGGCAATCCGCGATTTCTGGGACAACTTGAGGGACAAAGCCGTTCCTTCGCCCATGTGAGCATACCCGAGCGCAAGCTGCTGGTCTTTGGGATGATTCCCGAATATGGCAAGCTGGGTGGGGCGATGGCTACCTACGATCTGGAAAAGGACGAACTCAAATTCTTTGAAAGCCCGATAGCCAAGCAGTCCATCGCCGCCCTCGCGTATGCCGGTGACTACGTGCTGGGCGGTACGACGATCTCGGGAGGGCTGGGCAAAGCCCCTGAAACCAAGGAAGCAGTTTTGTTTGGCTGGGATCCGGAGTCGGGCGAAAAACTGTTTGAGACCGTTCCCGTGCCTGGGGCTTCTGCCTTGACGGGTTTTATCCAAGGTCCTGATGGCAATATCTGGGGAATGGGCGACGGCACGCTTTTTATTTTTGACCCAAGGGAAAAGAAGGTGCTGTCCACCACCAAGCTGTACGATTTCCCACCTTTCAAAAGCCACATCTGGAGAAGTGCTTTTTTGGTGCTCCACCCGGATGGCAACATCTACGGGACGGACTGGGAAAAGCTGTTTAGGCTCAATCCGGAGACCAAGGAAGTGACCCAGCTGGCCAAGGATGCGGCCTTGCTAGTGATGGGAAAGGACGGGACGCTGTACTTTAAGCGTGGCACGGAGCTTTGGTCCTATAGGCCCTAGATCTAAGGGGTTTTGTAAATGGAGTATGACTATCCGCTTGTATGCCAGTAGGCAGCCGTGACAATCCGAATGAACGCTAAAATTGGGGCTTTGCCCTACTTCGGTCGCCTGTGCTGAGCATAGCCGAAGCATCGGTCATCGCCTGCCCGACGTGTCGGTGTCTTCCAGCCTGTCTGCTCAGGCAGGCCCGATAGAAAGGGCAAATTCGCTTACTGGCAAGATTGCGGACAATCATGAAATGGAATTACCCGGATGTCGCGGAGGCGGCATTCCGGGTATTTTTTTGTTTTGGGGAAAAGGCCTTGGGCTGAGGGACGACGGAAGGAAAGGCGGGAGGATAACGGGAGTGCTGGCTGTCCCTGATTTTCCATATATTTGGCTGGTTGAGTGCTGGACACCCTAGGCGCAGAGCTGAATTTCTCTCGTTTTCCGTGCTCAAAATAGGCTTTAAACTGTGATTGACAGGACTGATGATGCTGACGCTGGATGCGGCATCCCACCAATCAACGTAACCGTCTAGGCCGAAAATTGGTATAATCCTTACTTTTTCACTATTTCCAACTGAATGAAAACAGCAGCACTTATTCCGGCCCGGTACGCTTCCACCCGCCTTCCGGCCAAACTGATACAGGATTTGGGGGGCATTTCGGTGATACAGAGGACCTACGTCAGCTCGGTTGCGACCGGGGTTTTTGACGAAGTCTGGGTAGTCACCGACCACAAGGAGATCGAGAAGCAAATCCTCGACCTGGGAGGAAATGTATTCATGAGCAAAAAGGCCCATCAAAGCGGTTCGGATAGGATTGCCGAGGCCTTGGAGGCAGTGGACGCGGACCTCATCGTGAACGTGCAGGGGGATGAGCCTTTCCAGGATCCCAAGTCCCTGCAGGACTTGGTGTCGGTCTTTGATCGGCCCAAGGTGAAGATGGCTTCCCTGATGTGCCGAATCTCCGAAGACGAGGCCTACAATCCCAATACGGTGAAGGTCGTGCTGGACGAAAAGAAAAACGCAATCTACTTCTCCAGATCCCCCATCCCTTTCAACAGGGAACGAACGGAGGATATTTTCTACTGGAAGCACGTAGGGGTCTATGCCTACATGAGGGAGCTTTTGCTGGAATTTACCTCCTGGCCCAAAGGCCGTCTGGAGCAGATCGAAATGCTGGAGCAGCTTCGCCTCGTAGAGCGTGGGGTGAAAATCCAGATGGTGGAGACCGAGCATCAGGCCATTGCCATCGACACCAAGGAAGATCTTGACCGAGCGAGAAATTTTCTTAGAAGCATCCTTTAAGCAAGTTGACTATGAAAAAGCGGGTAACTGGAATTGGCGGGATTTTTTTCAAAGTGAAAGATCCCGACGCGACAAAATCCTGGTACCAGAAGCATCTGGGCCTGAATACCGACAAGTACGGGACTACCTTTGAGTGGAGGAGCAGTGAGAATCCGGAGAAAAAGGGCTTTTCCCAATGGTCTCCCATGAAGGACGACACGGGCTATTTCAAGCCTTCCGAAAAAGACTTCATGATCAACTATCGGGTCGAAAACCTGGTAGAACTCGTCGAGGAGCTCAAAGCGGAAGGGGTGACGGTTTTGGATGAAATCGAGACCTACGAATACGGGAAATTTGTCCATATTCTGGATCCCGACGGGCACAGTATCGAGCTCTGGGAACCTGTGGACGAAGCCTATGACGGAATCGTCGATGCCAGGACCAAAAGCTGATATCGAAAATAGTATCAAGTAATAGGTATTAAGTATCAAGACACGAGAGCCACTCTCAGGCGGAGCCGAAGCAAAGGACCAAAATGCAAGTACTTAGTACATTAATCCTTAATCCTTACTTTTAACATTTACCAATGGACATCCAACATCAATCCGACGGGCGCCGAGGCTCTTTTTTTGTGGAACAGGATTCAAAACGCTTGGCCGAGATGGTCTATGTGATGGCTGGGCCCAAGCGGATGATCATCGAGCATACCGAGGTGGACGAAAGCCTGAAGGGGCAGGGAGTGGGAGTGAAGCTGCTGGAAAGCCTGGTGGATTTCGTCCGAAAGGAGGAGATCAAAGTGGTGCCTCTCTGTCCTTTTGCCAATGCCACGTTCAAAAAAAGGGCGGACTTGCAAGATGTCCTCAACTGAAAAACCGCCCGGCGCTACTCCCATGCACACGATACAGGTGGAAAAAAACCTCGATTTGGAGGAGTTTGTCTCGATCCTAAACGACTCCGGTCTAGGCCTGAGAAGGCCTATGGATGATCCCGACCACCTCGCAAGGATGCTGGCTGGCTCCAATTTGCTGGTGACGGCGAGGTTGGAAGGGAGGCTGGTCGGCGTACTCCGCGGCCTGTCGGACTTCTGCTACCGTTGTTTTATCGCCGATTTGGCTGTGTCCAAGGCACTTCAAGGGAAGGGCATAGGCCGCGAGATGCTGCAGTTCACACGGGCTTTGGCTCCCGATGCCAGGCTCATTCTTTTTTCCGCAGAGGATGCGGAGCCCTTTTACCAAAAATTGGGATTCAAGCTCCACGAGCGTTGCTATCAGCTGAAGCCCGGAGAGCAAATGGGCTAGGGAAGGTTTTCCTGAAGCGAAAAATCCAATTTTATAGTCGGGTTTAAGGCCTCGGGCTGTACTGGCTTGGGGACGGGTGAGACGTCACGACAAGCGCTGTAGAGGCGCTTTTGTTTTTTTTAGCTGGTTTTTCAATGCTCGATTTATAGGCTATCTTGACTGGCAACAACCAACAATCCTTAGACCTTATGAAGAAAGTTTTGCTGTCAGGCTTTGTCCTGATGCTATCCCTCACCGCTTTTGCCCAAAAAACATACCTGCATGCCGGGCGCTTGATCGACGTCAAAACCAAGAAAGTCCTTACCGAGCAAACCATCGTCGTGGAGGGGGACAAGATCCTCTCCGTCTCCCCGGGCTACCAAAGCGGTGGAGCCGAAGACCAAGTCCTTGACCTGAAAAATGCGACCGTCATGCCGGGCCTGATGGACATGCACGTCCATATCGAAAGCCAAACCAGCCCAACCCGCTATGTGGACGGCTTTCGCGACAATGAGGCGGACGTGGCCTACAAGGCCTTGCCCTATGCGAAAATCACCCTGATGTCGGGTTTTACCACAGTTCGGGATCTGGGTGGCTCCGGCGTAAACATCGCCCTGCGCAATGCCATCAACAATGGCTTGGTCGTAGGCCCGAGAATCTATACAGCCGGCAAGTCCATCGCCCCCACCGGTGGGCATGCCGATCCCACGAATGGCGTGAAGCGTGATCTCATGCGTGATCCGGGGCCGGATGAGGGCGTGATCAATGGAGACGCCGATGCCCGCAAGGCAGTACGGCAGGCCGTGAAGTATGGTTCGGATGTGATCAAGGTGACCGCTACCGGAGGCGTGCTTTCGGTGGCTCGGGACGGCTCGGCCCCGCAGTTTCAGCAGGATGAGCTGGATGCCGTGGTGCGGACGGCAAAGGACTTTGGCATCCACGTCGCAGCCCACGCACATGGGGACCAGGGGATGAAGCGGGCCGTGAAGGCAGGTATCCACTCCATCGAGCACGGCACCATGATGACCGAGGAAACCATGGAAATGATGAAGGAGGCCGGGACCTGGTATGTGCCTACGGTGACGGCAGGGATGTCTGCGGCTGAGTATGCCAAGATCCCAGGCTACTACCCTCCTGTGGTGCGGGACAAAGCCATGGAGATCGGAGCGCAGATCCAGGAGACTTTTGGCAGGGCATATAAGAAGGGCGTCAAGATCGCTTTTGGTACCGATGCGGGGGTATTTCCCCACGGAGACAACTACCGTGAATTTCTCTACATGACCGAAGTAGGCATGCCCAATCTGGAGGCCATCCAGTCGGCAACACTCAATGCCGCCCAGCTGCTGGGAATCGAGGACAAACTAGGGACGATCGAGGTGGGGAAAATTGCCGACATCATCGCCGTCTCCGGCAATCCAGACGAAGACATCAAGGTGATGAAGGACGTGGTCTTTGTCATGAAGGAAGGGAAAGTGTATAAGCAGTAGGCCGTGGGCAGTAGGCAGCTGTCAGTAGACAAGGATCAGTAGGCAGTGGCAACCGTTTATTCCGCAGTGCCCCGAGTGCTTCGCCACTTTACAACTTTTCCACTTTGCAACCTTACTCCTCCTTAAACCAATCCATTTACCTTAAATCTAAACGATATGAAAATCAGACTTTTGTTAGTTTTTCTGTTTTTGGGTTCTTTTGCTTTTGCCCAAGAAAAAAAAGAGGAAAGCAAAGACCTGCCCAAAGCCCAGGTATTTGAGTCCAAGCAATCCGTGACTATCGACGGCAAGGTAGTCAACCTCAACGCCAAAGCCGGTACGATGGAGCTGAAGGACGAAAACAACAAGCCCATCGCGCTTTTTGGCTTTACGGCCTACTTCAAGGAGAATCCCGAAAAAGACCGGCCTATCGTCTTTGCCTACAATGGCGGCCCGGGCTCTTCTTCCTATTGGCTGCACATGGGGATCATGGGCCCCAAGCGGATCGTGGTCGATGACCCCAATTACAACCAGCCCGCTCCTTACCAGTTGGCCAACAACGAGTTTTCCATCCTCGACGTAGCCGATGTGGTGATGATGGATCCGGTAGGCACAGGCCTGAGTGTACCCATTGGAGAAGCGAGCGGGAAGGATTTCTGGGGAGTGGATCAGGATATCCGGAGTGTGAGCCTGTTCATCATGCAGTTTTTGAAAGCGCATGGAAGGCTGAATTCCCCCAAATACATCTTGGGGGAAAGCTATGGCACCTTCCGGAATGCGGGCGTGATGAGCTACCTGCTGGATCGGGGCTACGCACTCAATGGGGTGATCATGGTCTCCGCGGTTTTTGACCTGCGCTCCCTGTTTTTTGCCCCCAGCGAAGACCTTTCCTACATCGCTTACCTGCCGACCATGGCCGCCACCAGCTGGTATCATGACAAGGTTGCCAACAAAGGCTCCGACCTGCCGAGCTTTGTGCAGGGAGTCAGAGAATTCACGGAGAATGAATACACACCGGCGCTTTTCAAGGGAAACAGGATTTCCGCCGAGGAGAAGGAGGCAGTGGCC
Source organism: Algoriphagus oliviformis (assembly GCF_017254915.1). Classification (GTDB taxonomy): domain Bacteria; phylum Bacteroidota; class Bacteroidia; order Cytophagales; family Cyclobacteriaceae; genus Algoriphagus; species Algoriphagus oliviformis. The sequence goes on from NZ_JAFKCT010000014.1 coordinate 51,332, forward strand.
AAAAAGCTGCAGGACTACACCGGGATTTCCTCGGAAGTCTGGAAGCGTGCTGACCTCAAGCTCAACGCAGGGGAGTACTTTCAGGAGTTGCTGCGTGAGAGTGGAGAGACGGTTGGCAGGCTGGATTCCCGGTACAAAGGGATGAATCTGGACCCGATGTCCATGAGTGCCTTCACCGATCCGCAAAGCGACGCGATTTCCCCGGCATATACCATGGCCTTTTTGGACTATTTCCATGGCAGTCTAGGCGTGGGCAAGGACTTGCTCTACGCCACCTCCGCCTATTCCAAGGAGGGCTTCCGATGGGACTGGAAGCATAGAGGAAACAACTTTTGGGGAGCGGATGCCGCCGTGACCACCCTGCCAGACATGGCCGATGCGCTGAGCAAAGACCCCAATGTCAAAGTCTTGATCATGAATGGGTACTATGATTTGGCTACGGTTTTCTATGGGGTGGAGCACTCCATTTCCCATCTTGACCTACCCAAGTCCGCCACAGACCGCATCATCATGACCTACTATGAGGCGGGCCACATGATGTACACCCACCTGCCTTCCGCCAAGCTGTTTCGGGAGGATTTGAAGAAGTTTATCGCAGACACTTTGAGAAAATAGCCATGAAGCCCCATATCCATCTAGTTAGATCTTCCCTTCTTTTTCAGCTTGTTGCGGGATGTTGGGTCCTGTTGGTTTTTGGCTGCGCCGAGGCGCAAAATCCAGATGAGGGTGCAGCGCTTTATTTTCCTCCCACAGGCTCGGGCCAGTGGGAGGAAAATCCTCCCGCAGCCTTAGGATGGGACGAGGCGGCTTTGGAGGAAATGCTAGACTGGTTGCCCAGCCAGGATACCCGCGCCTTTATCATCCTGAAAGATGGCAAAATCGTGGTGGAGGAGTACTGGGGAGCCGGGTTGACGGAAATAGGGGAGATGAACAGGTATTCTTATTGGTACTGGGCCTCTGCGGGAAAGACGCTCACGGCCGCGCTCGTGGGCATTGCGCAGCAGAAGGGCCTCCTGAAAACCGAGGATCCTACCCAACGCTATCTCGGCGAAGGCTGGACTACCATGCCGGCCAGTTTGGAAAAGGACATCCTCCTCGTCCACCAGCTGACAATGACATCCGGAATAGATGACAATGTGGAGAATCTGGATGATCCTGCGCCGGAAAACCTGAGGTTTTTGGCAAAACCAGGCACCCGCTGGAGCTATCACAATGCGGTGTACACCCTGCTGGAGCAGGTGGTGGAAAATGCCTCCGGCAAAGACTATCAGAGTTTTTTCGAGGAAAACCTGGGGAACAAAATCGGAATGGGGGGCACCTGGATTCAGACTGGTTTCAACAACGTGTTTTACTCCGATGCCCGATCCTTCGCCCGGTTTGGTTTGCTGATGCTGGCCAGGGGAAACTGGAACGGGACTGAGGTCTGGTCTGGGGATTATTTCGACCAGATGATCCAAAGCTCCCAGGAGCTGAACAAGAGCTATGGCTACCTGACTTGGCTCAATGGAAAGCCTTCTTTCATGGTACCTGGTCCTCAGGTCGTCGTTCCGGGTTCGCTGATTCCACAAGCTCCTGCAGATATGTATCAGGCGATGGGGAAAAACGGGCAATTTCTAATGGTCGTCCCCTCCCAAAACTTGGTGATCCTGAGGATGGGCAGTTCCGGAGGCGACGCGCTGGTGCCTTTCTTGCTGATGCGGGATATCTGGGACTACTTGGATCGGGTGATTCCCTGAGGCGGTTCAGCCGTACTTTTCGAGCTGGGCGCTGATTTTGTCCAAGGTGAGGGGCTTTTCCAAAAAGCCGGAGACCACGCGGTATTCATCTGCTTTTTGTCGGTCCTGAAAGTCTATGGAACTGGAGAGGATCACGATTTTGTCGTTTCGTTCCGGAAAAATCTCCAAATACCTGTTTAGGAATTCCCAGCCGTTGAGCACAGGCATATTGATGTCCAAAAAAATCAGAAGACTTTTGCCTGCTTCGAGTTCCTTGATCTTTTCAAGCGCGTCCTCTCCCCCCAGGAACTCTTCGATTTGACTGCTGATCCCCGTTTTTCCCAAAAGCCGCCTGTTGATGAGGTTGTTGATGGGGTCGTCATCCACTAAAAAGACAGCGTCAAAGTGAACCATTAAAATGCGGGATCAGTGTTAGGTTGTGTAATCTCAACAAAATACAATTATTCCAATTTCCTAAAAAAGGTTTTGGCTGCTTTTTATTTGGACTCGTATTCATCACCTGATTTATAGGGCAATAAAAAAGGAGGCGCAAGGCCTCCTTTTTGATATTACGCTTTGGGGCGTGAATTACATCATGCCGCCCATTCCGCCGCCACCCATAGGAGGCATGGCAGGAGCGTCTTCTTTCACGTCCGCTACCACGCACTCGGTGGTCAGCAGCAATGCCGCGATAGAAGCTGCGTTTTCCAGTGCAAGTCGAGTCACCTTGGTAGGGTCGATCACACCAGCTTCGAACAGGTCCATGTACTCGTCAGTTCTGGCGTTGTAGCCGAAGTTGCCGGCGTTTTCTCTGATTTTGTTGATCACCACGGAAGGCTCGCCACCGGCGTTGGCCACGATGGTTCTCAATGGAGCCTCGATGGCAGTTCTCACGATGTTGATACCAGTGTCCTGGTCTTCGTTTTCGCCCTTGAGGTCGGTCAGCGCTTCGGCAGCTCTTACCAGAGCCACACCGCCACCTACTACCACACCTTCTTGTACGGCAGCTCTGGTAGCGTGAAGGGCATCATCCACGCGGTCTTTTTTCTCTTTCATTTCCACCTCGGTAGCAGCACCGATGTAGAGGATAGCCACACCGCCAGACAGTTTGGCAAGTCTTTCCTGCAGCTTCTCTCTGTCGTAGTCGGAAGTGGTTTTTTCGATTTGGGCTTTGATCTCGGCGATTCTGCCTTTGATCGCAGCTGCATCACCTGCACCGTTGACGATGGTGGTGTTGTCCTTGTCGATGTTGATTTTCTCCGCGCGGCCCAGCATATCCGGGGTTGCGTTCTCGAGTTTGAAGCCTCTTTCTTCGGAGATCACGGTACCACCTGTCAGGATGGCGATGTCTTCCAGCATAGCCTTTCTTCTGTCACCGAAGCCTGGAGCTTTCACGGCGGCCACTTTCAAGGCACCTCTGATTTTGTTCACTACCAAAGTAGCCAGCGCTTCGCCGTCCACATCTTCGGAGATGATCAACAGGGGCTTGCCGGACTGGGCTACTGGCTCCAATACTGGAAGCAGCTCCTTCATGGAAGAGATCTTCTTGTCGTAGATCAGGATGAAAGGATTCTCCAGCTCCGCTTCCATTTTCTCGGTGTTGGTCACAAAGTATGGGGACAGGTATCCTCTGTCAAACTGCATACCTTCTACAGTCTTCACCTCGGTCTCGGTGCCTTTGGCCTCTTCCACGGTGATGACGCCGTCTTTGCCGACTTTGTCCATCGCGTCAGAGATCATGTTGCCGATTTCTTCGTCGTTGTTTGCGGATACGGTAGCTACCTGGGCGATCTCCTTGGAAGTGGAGATTTGCTTGGAGTTTTCCTTCAGCTTGCCTACTACTGCGCCTACCGCCTTGTCGATACCTCTTTTGAGGTCCATTGGGTTGGCACCGGCAGCGACGTTTTTGATCCCTACGTTGAAGATGGACTGTGCCAAAACAGTAGCGGTGGTAGTTCCGTCACCTGCGTTGTCGGCAGTTTTGGAAGCTACTTCCTTCACCAGCTGCGCACCCATGTTTTCGATTGGCTCAGACAGCTCGATTTCTTTTGCTACGGACACACCGTCTTTGGTGATGGTAGGAGCTCCGAATTTCTTGTCGATGATGACATTTCGGCCTTTAGGGCCCAAAGTTACTTTTACTGCGTCTGCCAATGCATCCACGCCTTTCTTGAGACGGTCTCTGGCATCGGTATCGAAAAACAATTGTTTAGCCATGTTATTTTAAGTTTTAAGTTTGTTGATTTTTTGGATTGATTAAAGGATAGCGAAGATGTCAGACTCTCTCATGATGAGGAAATCCTTGCCTTCCACGCTGAGTTCGGTGCCGGAATATTTTCCGTACAAAACAGTGTCGCCCACTTTCACAGTCAATGGCTCGTCTTTTTTGCCGTTGCCTACAGCCACCACGGTTCCTTTTTGTGGTTTTTCCTTGGCAGTGTCCGGGATGTAAAGACCAGAAGCGGTTTTCTCTTCTGCTGCAGCTGGTTGTACCAAAACTCGGTCTGCAAGAGGTTTGATGTTCACGTTTGACATAGTATTAAATTGTTTAAGGTTAGATTTTAGATTAAAATGCTATTGCCCTATTAGCACTTCCTGTGCCAAGGGGCCAATCGGCCAAAAAGGCTGACAAATCGGCCGCAAATGTTGACCGCACTTCCGGCAGTGGCTTGGAAAGAGCGACTTAGAGTCTGTCAATTTTTCCCCGACAGGGCTAAAAAATGTCAGAATTGCGTATTTTGAGACAAACCTAAACCTATTCCTACCTATGAGAACCCTACCAAAAAACTGGATCACCGAAGGGCTGATCGATTTTGAGTACAAAAAATACCAGCTTCTGGCCTACCTGCAGGAGGCCGAGCGGGATTTTCGGGCGGTCAAGCTTTACCCCATGCTCTCAGACCTGATCGAACACCACAAGCTGCTGCAGGAGCTCACTTCCGGCAAGGCGGAGCTCAACAAGCTTTTTCCCAAGGCCCTCAACGGGATAGACTTCAAAAATGCGCAGCTCCAATTTGAGCAACAGGTGGATGACGGGGAAGTGATGAAGGAGATCTCCCAGATCACCGAGTATGCCCTGCCCCGCATCGCAAGCCAGATCGAGGAAGGCAAACACATCTACAACTTCGTGGAGGAGCAGGTAGAGTTTGAGCCCGTCGGTATTCAGCCCCTGTACAACCGGGAGGGCTTTATCCTGATGACCCGAGAAAAGCGGGCCGAGGTCCATGCTTTCCGCTACAAATCCAACATCCTCCAACTGGCAGGGGAGAAGTTTCGGAGCATAGTCTTTTGGTTTGTGGGGATTTTTCAGAAAAGCATGGTCAATACGCTGGAAAAGCTGAAGATGCAGCTCATCCGCGAGATCAAGGAGCTTCCCAATCCCGCCACCTGGAGGCTGCACAGTCCCCATTCCGTACCTATAGAAGAAACGCTCGTGCCGATATCGAAGCGACTGGTGCTACAGCAGATCAGCTGAAACCACTGACGACTCAGATCAAGAACCCGACGAGGGGGGCGCAGGGCTTACCCTATCTGAAAGGCTTTAGATCCATTGGGCTGTGCAGGTAAGGTGATGCAGATTCTTTTGGAAACCAGTTTCTGGTTTTTAGACGGAAATTTTCCAGTTTTGTGGTTAGAAATGAACCCTATCCATGCGAAAACTTCTATTTTTTTTCCTGCTTAGCACTTCTGCCAGTCTAGGCCAAGAATTGCAGCCACTGCCCCTGAGGACTTCGGTAAAGACCGAATACCGGGCCATTCGTCGCGATGTGCCCATGACCAACTCGATCCGCAGGGCCTTTGAGGCAGGAACGAGGGATTTTTCAGGCAGGCCCGGCCCGAACTATTGGCAGCTTGAGACCGACTTCACCATACAGGTAAGTTTGGATCCCCATACCCAGACTTTGACCGGGACAGAGAAGATTTTGGTCCACAACAACAGCAAAGATGACCTAGATCGGATCGTGCTTCGTCTGGACCACAACGTCTTCAGGGGCGACGTGCCTAGAGGCTCGTCCATCCCTGCCGAGCAGACAGAGGGCATGGTCGTGACCCGGATCCGGGTTGCCGGAGAGGATATAGACCTTACCGAGACCAGAATGGGGCGCAGCCAAGCTCCAAAGCCGGGCGTCTCAGGCCTGAAAAAAACCGTCGCCACCATCTACCTAGGTCGGCCGATCAAGGCGGGGTCAACGGCGGAACTGGAGATAGACTGGCATACCAAATTGCCTGGCGGTACCAAGGGACTGGGGCATCGCATGACCCAGCGCTTTGACAGCACCCTCTTCCAGCCCACGCAGTGGTTTCCCCGCTTGGCAAAATACGATGACATGAGAGGCTGGGAGACCAGCCCTTATCTCGGGCCAGCTGAGTTTTTCAACAACTTCGGAAAGTTTGACGTCTCCGTGACCGTGCCGGGTGGCTGGATCGTAAGCGGGACGGGACTGCTGCAAAATCCCCAGGAAGTGCTCACTCCTGCGTCGAGGGAACGCTTGGCAAAAGTGTTGGAAGCGGATGGGGAGACGACCATCGTATCAGAGAAGGAGCGGGGGCCGGGCATTGCTACCGCGGCGGGAGAGAAGCTTACTTGGCGTTTTGTGGCGGATCGGGTCAACGACTTTGCCTGGGCGGCCTCAGCGGATTTTATCTGGAAGGGAACCAGGGCCAATATACCCGGTAAGGGCTATGTGCCTATCTATATGGTGTATGAGCCGGAGCGGGCGGAGTCTTACGAAAATGCCGCCACGATCACCCGGCATGCGCTGGAGTTTTATTCCGAGCTCTGGGCGCCTTATCCATTTCCACAGCTGACTTTGCAGGACGGCCCCAGTGCTGGCATGGAGTACCCCATGGTGATCAATTCCAACCAGGGAGCTGCAGACCACGAGACTGCACACCAATGGTGGCCGATGATGCTGGGTACCAATGAAACCCGCTACGGATGGATGGACGAAGGCTTTAACCAATATATGAACATCCTTTCAGCGGCGGACGCGAGGGGAGTAGAGGCGAGGCTGGATGGGCTTGGCCAAAGCTACGGCAGGATCAGCGGGAGCGAGGATGAGGCGCCGCTTATGTGGAGCGCCAATGAGGCCGGAATGGGCTACAGCTTCCAAACCTACCAAAAGACCCCACTCATGCTTTCCATGCTGGGAGGGATAGTAGGTGATGAGGCAGTCATCAAAGCGATGAGGAAATACACAGCTGCCTGGGCATTTAAGCACCCGTCCCCTTGGGATTACCTGTTTTTTATGAACCAAGAGCTGGGTCAAAACTTGGAATGGTTCTGGTATTACTGGCTCTTCACCACCGAATCCGTCGATGGCTCCATCGCCGAGGTCGATACCTCTGACGGTAAGACCAGGGTCAAAGTCCGTCAGGATGGGCAAATGCCCTCCCCGGTGGTGCTGCAGTTAGAGCTGGAGCCCGGTGCCGGAGAGCTGAAGCTGATGCCAAACGGAAAGCAAACGGGCGAAAATACGGTAGAAGTGTCTTGGCCAGTGGATATATGGTGGAGTGGCAGTAGGAGCTTTGAGGCAGAGCTGGATTTCGGAGACAGAAAGGTCAAAAAGATCACCCTTGACCCCCATGGCCGCTTTCCAGACCGGGATGTAAACGACAATGTCTGGCCAAGAAAGTAGGAGTCTATTGGTGCCCTGGCCTACAGGGAGTTGCTCAATGGCTTCCTTGCACATCGTAGCCACGCCAGGCGAATGGCAGTCCCCGCCTACCCAATCGGGGTTTCGATCAGCGAAGCTTTTTCCGGATTTAGAAAGTAACAATTGGAACTTTTGATAATCTTTGGGAAATGGATACGCCTACCGAACCCAAAATGAATTAAGTCAATAAATGAAATACATTTTCGGTGATATGAAAAAAAAGGCTTTTTTGAAGTGAAGTGAGTACAAAAATTGCTCATTTTCAATTATCTTTGTTTCAAGAAAAAGCCCTAAAACGCTTCAAATTTTTATTTTGAGGTAGGTTTTTTTGCCAAAATGCCATAAACCCATAGGTTTGGACTTCCGTCGGGGAGTCTAATCGAGCTAAGACCAGAGACTTGTCCAGTACATTGTCGCAAAGCCCAAGGGGTTGATCTTTTCCCTTTTTAAATTTTGCGTTTTGGATTTGGTGAGGATGGGACTGAAAGGGCGAAGCTGTAGCTGGTCGGCAAGTTTCTTCCAATAAAGAATGAAGGCGCCCAGCAATTCAGGGATATTTTTGTTGTTTTTTCAGATTTCCAGTTAATTGGTAGTTCCTTAGCATATCCCAAAGCCATACTTTGGGTGGGAGTTCAAGTCAACAAGCAGTTTTTTAAACCATGGATGTTCAAAAACCAAAAACAGTAAACGTAATTCTTTCCGGTGGAGTAGGGTCGAGGCTTTGGCCGCTTTCCAGAAAGACGAGACCCAAGCAGTATTTGCCCATCTTCGAGGGCCATACACTTTTTCAAAAAACGGCTTTGCGCAACAAGAGCTTCTGCGATCAGGTGATCGTGGTCGGCAACTGCGACAACTATGAGCTTTCCCGTAAAGATCTGGATGAAGCTGGCGTAAAGAGCTATTCAGAAATCATCGAAGCCTGCCCCCGCAATACCGCAGCGGCAATTGCCTTTGCGGCTTTTGCGGCCCAGCCGGAAGACATCCTTTTCGTCACGCCTTCAGACCATCTGATTGTGGACGAAGGGCTTTATTCCTCGGCGGTTTCCCGAGCTACCGAGCTTGCCAAGGAAGGTTATATCGTGACATTTGGCCTGAAGCCTACCAAGCCTGAGACAGGCTATGGCTACATCGAGTCGGCAGGGGAAGAGGTAAAGAGTTTCAGGGAAAAACCTGATCTGCAAACTGCCTTGGCCTTTTTGGAGCAGGGTAACTTCTATTGGAATTCCGGCATGTTTTGCTTCAAGGCCGGCGTTTATTTGGAGGAACTTCGGCAGTTGGAACCGGAGGTTTTCCAAGCTTCCAAGGAAGCCTACGAAGGGGCGGAGTCCGGAAAATTGGATTTTGACCTCTCCATGAAAATCCCATCCATTTCTGTGGATTACGCGGTGATGGAGCGGACCAAAAAAATCAAAGTAGTGCCTTCACTGTTTCAGTGGTCGGACATGGGTTCCTTCGAATCCATCTACGAATACCTCGAGCAGACCGGGCACCCCAAGGACGAGCTGGGCAACATGGTGATCGGAACATCCATCCATACCGAGTTTACCGGCTTGACCAATACCATTTTGATCCAGACCCCTGACGCCATTTTGGTGCTTCGCAAGGAAAATGCGCAGGAAGTGAAGAAGATCTACGAGAGACTGGAAAAGGAGCGGCCCGAACTGGTCTGATCAAAGCAAAGCGACAGCGGATTTCGATATAGGAATAGGCCTGTTTTGGCCTAGCCGCTGCCAAAGGGACACTGACAATACTATATGAAAAGAATACTTGTCACAGGCGGAGCCGGTTTTCTGGGCTCCCATCTCTGTGAGCGTCTGTTGAAAGAGGGGAACGAAGTGCTCTGCGTGGACAACCTGTTCACGGGAAGAAAGTCCAACATCCATCACCTGATGGATGACAAAAATTTCGAGTTTTTACGCCATGACGTGACCTTCCCCCTGTTTGCGGAGGTCGATGAAATCTACAATCTGGCTTGCCCAGCAAGCCCGGTGCACTATCAATTTGACCCCGTGCAGACGACCAAGACCTCCGTCATCGGGGCAATCAACATGCTGGGCATGGCCAAGCGTCTTCGCATCAAGATCCTTCAGGCGAGCACTTCCGAAGTGTACGGAGATCCTGAGATCCATCCCCAGCCTGAATCTTACAAGGGCAGCGTCAGCACCACTGGAATACGGGCCTGCTATGACGAGGGAAAGCGATGTGCGGAAACCCTGTTTTTTGACTATCAGCGGCAGCACGGCGTAGCGATCAAGGTCATGCGGATCTTCAATACCTACGGTCCGAGGATGCATCCCAACGATGGGCGCGTGGTGAGCAACTTTATCGTCCAGGCTTTGAAGGGGCAGGACATCACCATTTTCGGGGATGGAAAGCAGACCAGAAGCTTTTGCTATGTCGATGACAACATCGAAGGGATGCACCGCCTCATGAATTCCAGGGATGGCTTTACCGGTCCTGTGAACATCGGCAATCCCGGGGAATTTACCATGCTCGAGCTTGCGCAATTGGTCATGGAACTGACCAACAGCAAAAGTAAGCTCAAGTTTTTGCCTTTGCCCCAGGATGATCCCATGCAGCGCCAGCCTATCATTGACTTGGCAAAAAAAGAACTGGGATGGGAGCCTACCGTGGATTTGCGGACTGGCCTAGGGAAGACCATTGCGTATTTCGAAGAAGAACTCAAAAAAGGCTTTTAGCCTAAACAGGTCAAGGACTATTGCAGGCCGAAAGACTGAAAGCATAAAAAACACCAACCTCTAACCACCTACTACTTTGAACCTCAACGACAAGTCGAAAATCTACATCGCCGGACACCGGGGAATGGTCGGGTCGGCCATCTGGAGAGCCCTGGAAGCCAAGGGCTATTCCAATTTGATTGGACAGACATCTTCGGAGCTGGACCTCAGAGACCAAGAGGCTGTCACGTCTTTCTTTTCCGAGCACAAGCCGGATGTCGTCATCGACGCGGCGGCAAGGGTTGGGGGGATTTTGGCCAACAATACCTATCCCTATCAGTTTCTGATGGAGAACATGCAGATCCAAAACAACCTGATCGACTCCTCTTTCCGAACGGATGTACAAAAATTCATTTTTCTGGGTTCCTCCTGCATCTACCCGAAGCTGGCTCCCCAGCCTCTGAAGGAAGAGCATCTGCTGACCGGGCCCTTGGAGCCTACCAACGAGTGGTATGCAGTCGCCAAGATCACAGGCGTCAAGGCCTGTGAATCCATCAGAAAGCAGTATGGGCGAGACTATATCTCCTTGATGCCCACCAATCTGTATGGCCCCTTTGACAATTTTGACCTGAACACGTCCCATGTGCTGCCCGCTATGATCCGCAAGTTTCATCTTGCGAAGGAAGGGGGCAACGTACCTGTGGAGCTTTGGGGTTCGGGTACACCTATGCGTGAATTTCTCTACGTGGAAGATCTGGCCGACGCCGTGGTTTTTGCCTTGGAGAATGAATTTCACGACAATCTCTACAACGTAGGCACCGGAGTGGACCTTACCATCAAGGAATTGGCGGAGTTGATCCAAAAGACCGTAGGCCATAGCGGTGAGATCCTCTGGGACTCGAGCAAGCCGGATGGCACTCCACGCAAGCTCATGGACGTATCCAAAATGGAGAATGCGGGCTGGAAAGCCAAAGTGGGCTTGGAAGAGGGAATCAAGAAAACCTACCAGTGGTTTTTGGAAAACCAGGAGAGCTTTAAAGAAGTAAAAATCTGAGTACAGGCTTGAGAGTCGCCGTATTGCTGACATGCCACAACCGCAAGGAAAAGACGAAGGCATGCCTAGTCAATCTTTTCGAGCAGGAACTTCCCGAAAATACCTCCATGGAGGTATTCGTCTGCGATGACGGCTCTACCGACGGCACGGGTGCTATGCTACAGCAGAATTTCCCTGCGGTGAAGATAGTGCAGGGCGACGGCAACCAGTTTTGGGGTGGGGGAATGAGGATGGCTTGGAACATGGCCCTGGAGCAGGGCGGTTTCGATTTTTTCCTCTGGCTCAACGACGACACCTTCCTTTTTCCTCAGGCTCTTCAGAAACTTTTCCGCGACTATTTTTCTTTGGCATCCCCTAAGTCAATCTTGCTGGGAGCCTGCAAAGACCCCCGAACCGGTCGATTTTCCTTTGGCGGAAGCAGCGATAGCCAGGCCGTCATTCCCCAAGGCAGTCCCCAAGAGGTCAAATGGATCAACGGAAACCTGGTGCTGATTCCAAATGCGGTTGCGGCCGAGCTTGGGAATCTCTCGGGAGACTTCACCCATTACTTGGGGGACTACGACTACGGGCTTCGAGCCCAAAAAAAAGGAATCAAATGCTTCACGGCCAGCGAGTACCTCGCCGCCTGTGAGTCCAATTCCCTTCCCTATTGGGGGAGCACGGAGGTTCCGTTTGCAAAAAGATGGGAACTGCTCCACAGCGTGAAGGGATTGGCCATAGCAGAATATACAAGGTTTCTCAAGAGGCACTTCGGAAAGGGAAGAGCTTACAAAAACCTGGTGTCGAGCTACGGAAGAACCCTGTTTCCCAAGTTGTTTCTAAGGATAAGGGACATCGTTTGACCTGCTTTGGTCTAGCCTAAACAAATGAAGGTAGCCTTCGACGGTCAAATATTCGGAATGCAAAAGTATGGCGGGATCTCCCGCTACTTTGCCAGGCTCGCCGAGGAACTCGAGCAGCAGAAAATACAAACCCGGGTTTACGCCGGTTACCATATCAACTCCTATCTGAAAGGAGAGGGAAGTCTGGTCAAAGGGCAATACCTGGACAGGTATCCCAAGCGGACCATCCGGATGTTCAGAAAGTGGAACGGCATCCGGGCCAGCCTGGCTTCGGGGATCTTTGGGCCAGATATAGTCCACGAGACTTACTTTTCCCCCAAAGCTACACTGAAGGGTAAAGGGCCGACCGTAGTGACGGTCTATGACATGATCCAAGAGTTGTTTCCCGAGCGATTTTCCCCTTCCCAAATCCATACCGAGGAAAAGCGTGCGGCCCTGGCCAGGGCAGACCATATCATCAGCATCTCCCACAATACCAAGAAAGACCTCTGCGAGCTTTTTGGCACTGCTCCGGAGAAAGTCTCGGTCACGCACCTCGCTGCCGACCCCGTCTTGAAGACGGATTTCAAAAAGAAGGAGACAGCAGGGGAAAAGCCCTATTTTTTATACGTGGGACTGCGATTGGACTACAAAAATTTCAGACTGCTGGCTCAGGCTTTTGCGGCCTCCGAGCGATTGATGAGGGATTTTCGCATCATGGCCTTTGGAGGAGGAGGATTCAATCCCTCCGAGTTGGAAGAATATTCGAGAATGGGCTTCAAAGAAGGACAGCTGGTCAGCAGGGGCGGCTCGGACGAGGACTTGGCCCAGTGCTATGCCAATGCCATGGCCTTTGTGTACCCTTCCCTCTACGAGGGATTTGGCATTCCTCCTTTGGAAGCGCTTTCCTACTCCTGTCCGGTAGTCAGCAGCAACAGCTCTTCCATACCGGAAGTCCTTGGAGATGCTGCCCTGTATTTCGACCCTTTCAGTCAGGAAGAGCTGACCAGGCAATTGGAAAAAATAGCCTATGAGGCCCAGACCCGAGCGGATCTGATAAAGGTCGGCGATGCACGGGTGACGCAGTTTAGCTGGGGAAAAACAGCAGAAGAGACCAAGGCTATTTACCGAAACATCCTCGGCGTTTAGATACCATGAAAAAGGCACTGATATGCGGCATCAGCGGACAGGACGGAAGCTATCTGGCCCAGTTTCTTTTGGAAAAAGGCTATGAAGTTTTTGGGACCTCCAGGGATGCCCAGGGTGGGGGATTCAGGGGTTTAGGCCTGTTGGGCATCAAAGAACAGGTGACGCTGTTTTCCATGGACCCGGAGGACTTCCGATCTGTGCTGGTGGCTGTACGAAAGTCCCAGGCTGAGGAGATCTATTTTCTTGCGGGACAGTCATCGGTAGGTTTTTCCTTTGAACAGCCCGCCGAGACCATACAGAGCTTTACCATAGGTATTCTCAACGTGCTGGAGGCAGTGAAGATGGAAGGAAGGGAAATCAGGGTGTACCATGCCGGCAGCTCCGAGGCATTCGGGGATACCCAGGGCTTGGCAGCCACAGAAGATACCGCATTCCGGCCTCGAAGCCCCTATGCCCTAGCCAAGGCCTCTTCCACCTGGCTGGTGGACAACTACAGGGAGGCCTACAACCTCTATGCCTGCACGGGGATTCTCTTCAACCATGAGTCTCCGCTTAGGCCCGAGCGCTTTGTAACCCAAAAGATCATCCAATCTGCCAAGCGCATCGCTGGGGGCTCGGAAGAGAAGCTCTATTTGGGCCGTCTGGATATTCAGCGGGACTGGGGTTGGGCGCCGGAGTATGTAGAGGCCATGTGGCTGACACTCCAGCAGGAGAAGGCCGAGGACTTTATCATCGCATCAGGAGAAAGCCATAGCCTGGAGTACTTCGTGGAGCAGGCTTTCGTGCAGCTAGACTTGGACTGGAGGGAGCATGTGGTGCAAAAGCAGGAACTGTTTCGGCCCACTGATCTGGCCGTCAGTCGGGCCAATCCCGGAAAAGCGAGAGAAAAGCTGGGCTGGAAAGCAAAGTCCGGAATAAAGGAAATTATTTCGGGGATGGTGGGTGAAACAGTCTTGTCAGGCCTTTGATTGTTATTGGATTCCGGAATTGTAAGAACTAAGAATATACCGTCCCGAGCTTGGAAGTAAGGCAGAAAAGCTGCCCCAACGGACTTGGCTGCTGACGATGAGTCGTAGTCAATCAATGGATATTAGATGTATAGAAAAGACCGATCGAGAGATCGGTCTTTTTTTTGTTGAAGTCTGGGTTTTCTAGCAGTAGATTTTCGCTAGTGAACGGCACCAGGCTTAGGTGAACCTGGATGGTTTTGTCCTGAAACAGATTGAGTTTAGGTAATAGCGCTATTGAATCGGAAGTATCCTGCATGGGTTTTGACATCTCAGGCAGCAATGTGGCGTGAATTCTTGTCCCAAAAGTATTTTTGTTCGCACGGCCCCATCTCAATTGCAAGATTTGGCTACGTATTTTGACTCGCATGTTCAAGAACCAGTTTTACGTAGTCATGTCGCTTAGGGTCAAAGGTTTTACTGTACTCCTTCATTGTTTGGATGATGCCATCTTGCAGTTCTTGATGATCCTCCTGTAGATCCTTAAGCAGATCAAGGTTTAGTCCCAACCTAAAGAAAAGCATGGAGGACTGATCTCCCTTTTCATCGTCCTCGACCAGATTGAATACTACTACCCATCTGCCAAAGACGGTGATCAAATAGCTCTGTTTTTTTCCGACGAGCTTTTCCACAGTTACGTTTTTCCGCAAGGATTCCATGTTTGACAGATTGTATCGGACATGGGCAGCCTGCTCTGCTATAGCAAACTCGAAATTTTCTGTTGCATAGTCGACTTTAAGGAGGACCTCCTTTTTGCTGTATTGGTTCATGGATATTTTGGGTGGGTTGTATTCTATTCTTAGACTGTCAACCGTTTAAGTCTCGCTTGTCTGTAGATTTAATCGTACGCTTTCTAGTTGGGCAGCTTGCATACCAAGCGCACAAAATCGTGTTTTTTTGGATCAAATACCTGTTGATAGTCTCTAATGGCGCGGACGATGTCGTCTATTATCCCGTCCGGTTCCTCGATTAACCAATCTATTCTGTTGATGTTTGAGTAAATATCGAAAAACTGCATCGCCGACCTTTCCGCATAGCGCGACGATTCCACGAGATTGAACAGCATGATCCACCTTCCGTAGGTGCAAATCAGCTGGTTGCGGTCGCTGCCAGCAAGTCGTTCAATCGCTACCCGATGCCTATAATCGTTCATCAGCCTGAGGTTAAAGTTGATGTGTTCTGCTTTTTTAGCCACAGCCAATTCGTAGTTTTTAGTCGCAAAGTCGACTTTCAGACAGATTTTTTGGTCTGTTTCCGTAGGCCATCAGCTAGAGGTGGTAATTGGTAAGTCTTGAAAAAAATCCAAGAAAACAGGGGCTCTATCCAAGAGAGCCGGAAAAAACGATATTCTTAATTTTCTAAGTTACTTTTTTAATAGGTGCAATGCAAAATTGTGACTTATAAAAAATGCCGATTCTCCATTCTCACTACTGGGCCGGGCAAGAAGGACAATCAATAGGGGTTTATTTCTGTTGCTGCTCACCTACGGGCATACCAGCCTGTTGATCCCAGCTCCTTTGGAAGCTTCTCAACCGATCGCTTTAAAGGTGGTGTTGGCGACAGCTTCGCTTGATCAAGCTAACAGTGGCATTCACTTCTGTCCACAAAAGTCTCGTTGCCAGTATTATTGATGCGATAGCAGCCTCCCATCGAGCCGATAGGCAAGGAATTGCCAGTACAAAATCGCTGGATGGTCGTCCTTTTTGTCTCTTGCATAAGCAGCTTTACTGAACAAAAGGAAATACAAGAGTAGTTTGAGTTTGATAAAGGCAGTAGTTGCTGGATATCTGCTGAGAATAGACCTAGCTCCTCCAAGATAGAAAATACCCTGTACCGGGTATTTTTTATCTCAACTAATTCCCTTTTCTTGGAATACCGACTCACTACCACCGTTCTGCAACCCATCTATCCATCCGATTATCCCGCATTCCATCTACTTCCGATTCTGGAGAGTCTAAATTTAGCCCTCTTCAGATTGTTGAAAATAATAGGGCAGAATTTATAGTTTAACCCGCTCTCTCAAACGCCAGGCTACGGCAAAGGAGAGCACTGACCGCCCGTAACCGATATTAGCAAAAAAGTCTCCAGCCTAAAAAAAATGATTTTTAAATATTGATTATGTCTCTGAAGACCAAGATCTCCAGAATCATTCATATCCTTTTTGTTTTTTCAACAGTCGCTTGCAAAGAAGAACCCGAAGAGCCTATCGCAGAACCAGACACTTCCAGTTGGGCGTCTAATGCAGACTTTCCCTATGGTGATGTTATCGAGGCGGTTAGCTTCACTGTCGGAAACAAATTATTTATAGGTACTGGTTTTGTTTTTTTTGAGACTTTCAGTGGATATAGCAATGTTTTTTTCTCCTATGACGTGCAAAAAAATGAATGGAGCAAAGTTGCAGATCTGCCGTCTGATGCACGAGAGAGTGCAATTTCTTTTTCTATCGGGGAGTATGGCTATGTTGGGTTGGGAAAAGACTGTTTAGGAATGGGTATATGCGAACACCATTACTTTAATGATCTATGGAGGTATGATCCATCTACTAATTCTTGGATGGAAATGGCAGAATTTCCGGGCAGCCCAAGGGCCTATTCCACCAGTTTTGTAATAGGGGATAAAGCTTATATCACGGGGGGATCTTCTTATGGTGATAATGATTTGTGGGAGTATAGTCCGGCAAAGAATCAGTGGACGAAGAAGGCTGATTATCCGGGGAATTGTTCAAATCGGCAAGTCTCTTTTTCCGTTAATGGGCGGGGCTTTGTGGGATTTGGTTGGTCAGGCGGTACCTGCAAAGATTTTTGGGAATATAAACCTGCAACAGATCAATGGATCCAAAAAGCAGAATTTCCTGGAGAAGCGAGGTACGATGCCTTTTCCGTCGCGCTCAAGGATAAAGGATATCTAATGGCTGGGATCAACCAGACTATGACTGACGTGACCTACCACAGCGATCTCTGGGAATATGAACCAAACAAAGAAGTATGGACGAAAATAGAGGCCGGTTTTCCGGGTAAGGGCCGAGTCAACTTAGTTGGAGGGGCTTTTGAGGACTCCTTTATGGTTGGCTTAGGTACTCAGGCTTCATTTTACAAATTTCCATTTGGTATTGTTGATTTCTGGAAATTTTTGCCTTGATTCTTCAAATTGTATGGGCCTTGTGAAATTCTGGTTGCCTGATTGATATATTTCACCACGACCGATGAAAAACAGCATTGGACTTCTTGTTGATATGAGCAGACAGAGGAACAGAATCTCTAAATTTACCACTGTTCAAGCTCCCTTTCAAATAGGAGAAAGAGGAAGGTTTTTTGAAAAACACCCATTACACGGTGTTTTTAGTTTTATCCCAACTCTTATTTTTAGCGTTAACTATTTTGTTTAAATATGGCGGTTAATGAGTTGTACGAAAAACCATTCGATCAAGGAACTTTGACCTAGCTTGAAAATTTTGAAAAAAATACTCCAGCTTGGATTCCTATCTTCGACATATCAAAAGAAGGAAACACTTTGCATAGTGGATTTTTTTGCAGGGATCGGATACGATCTCAATGGAGTTTCAGAAAGCCAAATTCGAATTCTCACCAACTAGTTTAACCACATTTCCCTCAAAAACCTTTTTGCACTTTGAAAAGGTGAGTTAAACCGTTAGGTTGGGTTTTCCGAGATCCCGAGTGATAGGTGGGGATTTGCACTAGAATCCGTTTAGCCAAGTTGCCATTCGTGTTTTTAGGCTTGCGACTTGCTCCTCGTCCATTGGCTTTTCCCAGAATTCCAGTACCGCGTCATATTCTTTGGATTTCTCCCTGTCACTCCAGCTGAGGGATGAGGAAACGATCACCACCCTGATGTCTGCATAGTTGATATTTTCGCTTATCAGCTTCAAGAAGTCCCAGGCATTTACCCTGGGCATGTTGATGTCAAGAAAAACCAAAATCCTGAGACCGGGCTCGTCAATCGGATAAATAGATTCCAATGCCTCCTCCGCACTGGAAAAGACGCTGGGACTGGGACAAAGCCCTCCCTCCCTGACCATGATCTTATGGAGAAACAGGACTCCGGGATCATCGTCTGAGCATTCCCCAAAAAACAGGACAGTAAATTAAGTTACGATTAACCCCTTAAATTTACTGTGATGACCACACGAAGAAAATTTACCTCGAAGTTCAAGACCAAGGTGGTTTTGGAATTGCTGAAAG
>NZ_JAFKCT010000015.1:0-54476 GCF_017254915.1 Algoriphagus oliviformis
AGGTAACCTTGAAAAATTCCAAAAGCCCCTGTGGCAAAAGTAAACTGAGGTAATCCTTTTCTTCCAATTGTTTTTTTAAACAAAGAAACTCGATTCACTCAAATCCCCCAACTTTTTGGACTGATCCTGGTTTATCTGCCATGAAAAAAAGTAATGCAGTTGTAGCAATATTTGTAGCAAAAACAGGAAAGGGTTTGCAAATCGCTGATTTACAAACCCTTAATCCTTCTAAGTAGCGGGAACAGCGCTACAAACTTGTCTTGATTGTCAGTTACTTACGGAAAAACTGGGACAAAAACTGGGACAGGTTCATTTTGCTTTTACAATTTTAAATTTATTTGAATCGTATCATTTTGAACCCCTTCCAAATGTAGGCCTAATCGACGTATAACCCCATTTTGTGTTTTTGGTTTTTGAATGGTCTTTTTTCTTTTTGATGTGAAAAGCAGAAAAAGAACCTATTCTTGGAGGGTCAGATTTTAGAAAATGAACCTTTGAAATTTCTGCTTATTTGAATGTTTTCGCGTTTTTCAGAATTGAATCCATTTGAATGGTTTTGACTCTCATTTCCACTTCGTAAAATTCGTACGGTGCGAGGGGTACGAGCCGTACGAACTGTACGAATTGAGTAGCCTCCCTTTTTCTTTCTGCTGTTTGAAAAGTTTTCCATGAAACTTTCACTTAGCTAATTTTTCGGTTCTGATCCATGGTTGCAGAGATTCCAGCGTAGAATATTTTTCCGTTCCTGACTAGATGCGCACTTTTTCCTGTTTCCCATCCAGCTCATACGGTTGGATAAGCACTTCAACCGGAAGCTTTAATAAAGCAGATAGATTTCTGATCATTTCGATCGTCAACGCTCGTTTCCTATTTAAAACGAGGCTCACTGTGGTTTTACTTCCAATTGTCGGGATAAGATCTTTGTCCTTGAGACCTTTTCTGTCCATCGATTCTTTTATGGCCTCGATGGGATCGGGCAGGGCAATAGGATAATGCTCTTTTTCGTATTTTTCAATTAAAGTCACCAGCAATTCTGCCTCCATCCCTTCAGCACTGTCGGGATCTGCTTCGAAGATTTTAGAAAGCCTGGCAAGGGATTCTTCATACTCCTTTTCTGTCGTAATTGTCTTTTCCCACTTCATCTGTTTATAATTTTACTTGATGGTCAGATAGCCTGTCCCGATTTTTCTTCGGGAGAATCTCGCAGTGTCGGCATTCATACCAGTATGTGATGTTTTCGCCATACTCGATTTCATGATTTCAATTGATTTACGATTTTAAAATTGTTCAACCGTACTTGCGTCCACCTTGTCATATTCTGAGTGCGTCCCGATGAATTTAATAAACACCCATTGCCTCAAATAGCTGATTTGAACGATTAACCGATATTTATTCCGTGCAATGTTAAACACCACCCGACTGTTTTTAACAGGATCTGCGTCAGGAAAATCCTGAACCACATCCGAGGGCTTTTGCCATACAGCGTGTTTTGTGACAGCCATCCAGGTCTCAATGCTTGATTTTGAATCTGGATGCTTCTGGTAAAACTCCGTCAGATTTTTGATGGCAATAATGTTTTTCAAAGCAAGCTGTTTAATAAACGGTCGAAGATATTAAAAAGTTTTCATTATGAAAACTTCTTGCGTTAATTTCCCAATCTCTAAACATCTAATGTCGATAAATCTCACCCAGTGGACATCCTTTACAGGAAACATTGAAACGCAATTCTCAACTTTGGAAATTTCAATTCATTTCAATCGCTGCGAATTTCAATCCTCGAACAATTCGTACAGTACGAGGTGTGCGAGGCGTACGAACCGTTCGATTGAAGCATCCAAACTTTTTCTTTTTGGTGTCTGAAAATCTTTATGACGCCTCTATACGCCTATTTTTCCAGATTAATTCTTGTTTGTAGAAATTCAAGCGGAGAATGTTTTCTCGACTCCCCGATTAAAAATCCTTTTTCTTGAAGACCCGTCCCGACAGCCCTATCGGCACAACCAACCAAATCGAGAGGACCATCAGAATGACCAGCATGCCGATGCCACTGCTAAAAAACTGCTTGAAAAACGCTCCTGTATAGCCCATCAGCGCCGAGATATCCAACTGCATCAGCATCAAAATCCTGCCCAAATCCACCGGATTGAGCATGACCAGACCCAGAGTTGCTTTTTCCAAAGGATAATCCGCAAAACTGTAAATGATGTACAGTACTAATCCATCATACACCAAGGAAAAGTAAATCCACAGTGCCAGACTGATTCCGATCGCCCTGGCTTTGTCTCGGGTGAGTACGCTGGCCAAAAAGGCAAAGCCTGTAAATACCGCACTGAGAATCATTCCAACCGCCAAAAGTGTAATCAGACTGCTATCCGCCCCCCAGAGTAGCATTGGGAGACCAAATCCGAGAAGTAACGACAAACTCAGCATGAAAATCACCGCGAACAACTGACTGAGGAAAACTTGGGAGCGCTTAACCGGCTGGGCCAGCATCAGCTCGATAAATTCCAGATTATTATAAAAATGCGTGGTGGCAAAAACCGCCGAGATCAGGGGAACAACCATGATCATAACATTCATCAAGCTTAGGGAAACCTTGCTCAAATCATCCGACACTTGATAGATAGACACCGCCACCAAAATCAGAAAGGCAGTATAAATGATCGCAAATCTGGATTTGAGTATATCGTAAAGGGCGTATTTAAGCAGCTTAAGCATGAGTCATAACTTTAGTGGTTGACTTTTTTTTTAGGGTCCACTGCATGAGTTTGGCAATGGCCGGAGAAAACTTCTCCTCTGAGGTCATTTCTTTTAGGCTTTCGATGGAGTCATTGAAAAACACCTCCCCTTCGAAGATATAAATTGCCTGATCGGTCAGCTCTTCCAGATCGCTCAGGATATGGGAAGTGATCAGGATGAGCTTGCCTGCTTCCCGTTCCTTCCGAATTTTGGATTTTAGGATTTCAGCCGCAATCGGATCAAGTCCAGCGGTAGGTTCGTCCAATACTAAGACCTCGGGGTTGAAAAGAAAAGCCAAAGCCGCACTGACTTTTTGAGTAGTACCTCCCGACAAGGTGCCCATCGTCTTTTCTTTGATTTTTTCCAGTTCAAACGCCTCGACCAGATCCAGGTCATACTCCCTGATCTCAGGTCGCATGTCTTTCATCATGGAGAAGAGCTGTCCAATTTTCATATTCTGGGGATATCTCCCGATTTGGGGCATGTAGCCGACATCTTTTCGGTAGTCCTCTTTACCCTTGATTGAACGACCCTTGACGAGGATTTCACCGCTGTCCGGCAGTACCATTCCCAAGATGGATTTGATCAGCGTAGTCTTCCCGCTGCCGTTGGGCCCCATGATGGCATAACTGTTGCCCTTTTCAAAACTCAGCGTGAAGTCCTTGAGCACTTCCTGCCTGCCAAACTTTTTGGATATCGTCTTAACCGAAATCATAAGGTTTCATTTTAGGGGATTGATCGATCATCTGGTCGGGAGTCATGGTCGGAAGGATCTTTTCCATCCGATCCAGAAGCGTCACCATAAAACTCCTCCAAAGCATCACCGCAGCTGGGATTTTCTCTACTATCACACTGTACAAGTTGATCGGACGATAGGGTACATCCCCGATCAGATCCTTATTTAGGTCATAGCCTTCATATTTGTCCCAGTAGTTTTCAGTGATCGTGTTGAGCACCACCGAACCGTTAGAGCTCATGTCGAAGGTATTTTGGGTGAAATTATTGGCTTTGAAAGTGTTCTGATCACAGCTCGCCATGAGCTTGAGCGCCCAACCGTTTTGTTGAAAGGTATTGCCGGTAAATTCGATTCTACTGCTGCCCTCCATGTAGATGCCGATGGTGTTTTTGAGGAAAATATTGCCGACGATTTCGCTGTCGCTGATGTCTTTGAGCAAAATCCCATAAGCGCTGGAACCCCAGTTTTCCTCAAATCGGTTTTCCTTCATCATGACATTTTTAGTGTACATCACGGCCACACCGGCACCGTTATTTTTGAAGGTATTTCGGATGTAGCTATTGTCATGAGAAAACATGAAATGCAGCCCATAGCGCATGTTCTTTTGCACCAGATTCTCCGCTGCCTCGGTGTTGGTGACGAATTCCAGATAGATGCCGTCCCGGTGACCCGAAATCTGGTTGTTGGTGATAAATGAATCTTTGCACTTCCAAAGATGAATCCCGTTACCCACTTCAAATTCACGCAGCGCATCGGAATGGATTTGATTTCCTGAGATGGTCATTCCCGACGAATTGGAAAAATGGAGTCCAAAGAAGGCATTTTCAAGTATGTTGTCTTTGATCACACAGTTCTTGGAATCGAAAAATTTAATGGCGGCCGAATCGTCCATATTGGACTTGCCGGTGTTGATGATCTTGAATCCTTGGATTGTCACATTTTCCGCCGCGATGACCAGGATATTTCCTTTCATCTCTCCATCCAAAACCGGATAATCTTCCCCGATCAAAACGAGTGGTTTGCGGATGACGATTCCAGACTGGGGGTAGGTTCCGGCGCTTACTCTCAGCGTGTCTCCCGGCAAAGCCCGATCCACTGCCTCCTGGATGGATTGACCCGAAGCAATACGGATGACATCCGCAAATCCTACCTGAGTAGAAATCAGCCAAAGGATTGAACAAAAGAATAGGACGATAGTGCGTTTCATGGTTTGGACCCCTTATGAGGTCATTTTATTTGAACTGAGTGGTCAATTCTCCCCAAGCAAGATATACACCTCCGCTTTTTTGTTTGAATTCATTCATTTTATCGTAATCCGGAAAGGCTACAATCTGGCTTGCCATAGGGGTTTTGAACTGATCCGACTTGAGGTAAAAGGCCACATTGGCATCCAAGAGTACTCCAGGATTGAGGTAATCCGTCACCAAAATATGCTTGTAAACCTCATCATTGACTGAATCCATGTACTGCAGCATGCAGTTCACATCATCAAAAACAAATACTTTACCCTTTTCAGTCACCAGTTCAGCACCGAATTTTGGGTCCATCAGGGTCATCTTGCAGTGATGACATCCATCCTGACCATAAGCGATTGGTCTGGGATCCGCCGAGCAGGAAGCCAACAAGACCAAAAGAGTGAATATTGATAGATAGTGTTTCATTTTATTTTGAGGTATAAGGATTCTTGACAAGTGCAGGTTTTTCAAATCTATCCCGAACAATAGCCAAAATAAGCAAACCGACTCCTCCCATTATGATCCAGCTTCCGGTATCGGGACCGGAGTAGGCAAGAAAATTCAGAAGTTCCTTGTATCCGATCAGGGGTGGCTGGTAACTCATTCCTTCCACTTTGATGGCTGCTTTGGGGTCGAGGTTGTGACCATATTGGTAGCCCCATCTGTACATGTCTGCCAAAACTGCCAGACCGAAGAGGGTAATCAACCCAAAAAAAGCATACAAACTCCATCTTTTTCCAATCAGAAAAGCAAGGACCCCAACGGCTACCAACGCACCGATCACATAGATCAAAAAGGAAAACTCAGGAAACATCTCGTTGCCGATATGCCTCATTCCGATATAATGGTTGACACCGTTGATTTGATCCACATTCCCACTAAGATGATCAATCCAGATCTTCATATTCAGTCCTTCCGGATATTGCGGAGCCCAAAGGCTGATTTGCCAGAGAGGAGTAAAATAGGAAGGAATGATCAGCAATGCTGCCAGTAGAACAAGTATTCGATTGAAAAAACTAAGAGATTTCATAAAACTTGGGGTAGAAACCGCCGGCCCATTTCTGAGCCGACGGTAGGAAAAGGATGATTACTCAACTTCTCCGGTGGAAAACTTCAATGTTGTTGATGAGCCTTTTGGAGACACTCTTAAATATCCCTGCATTTCCTGGTGGAGTGCAGAACAGAAGTCTGTACAATAGAATGGAAAGACTCCAGTGCGATCCGGTACCCACTTCAGGGTGGAAGTTTCTCCTGGCATGATCAGAAGTTCCGCAGTATTTGCCCCTTTGATGGCAAATCCGTGAGGAACATCCCAGTCTTGCTCGAGATTGGTCACGTGGAAATACACTTCGTCGCCCACGTTGACCCCTTCGATATTGTCAGGTCTGAAGTTGGAGCGAATAGAGGTCATATATACATGGACTTCATTTCCTTTTCGCTCAACTCTTGCATCTGCTACACCTTTGAGTGCATAAGGGCTTTGGTTTTTCTCGATTGGGTAAAATTTCACCTGACGGTCTTTGATCAGACTGGCAGGGAATGCCTCTGCGTAGTGTGGCTCACCGATGGTCGGGAAATCCAGCAAGAGCTGCATTTTGTCACCAGAAATATCATATAACTGAGCTGAGTGCGCCAGTTCCGGTCCGGTTGGCAAGTAGCGATCTTTGGTGATCTTGTTGTAAGCCACCATGTATTTGCCATGAGGCTTGCCGGTAGGTCCGCCTGGCACACTAAGGTGACCGACAGAATAGTAAGTTGGCACCCGGTCCACTACTTCCAAAGTCTCAATGTTCCATTTTACAATCTCTGAGGAAACGAACATGGAAGTGTAGGCAAAGCCTTTGCCGTCAAACTCGGTGTGCAAAGGTCCAAGACCTGGCTTCACTACTTCTCCATGAAGTACAGACTCATACTTCAATACCGGCATACCGTTGATATCTCCTTCGAAGTCCTTGCTTTCGATCGCTGCCAGCATTTTGGTGAAAGAGAACACCGGGATGATGGCTGCCAGTTTACCACTTCCTACAATGAATTCTCCTGTTGGATCGGTATCAGTTCCGTGAGGAGATTTGGGACAAGGGATAAAATACACGATGTCTTTCAAGACAGTCGGATCAAGGGTCAGCACATCTTCCATCATGGTAGAGGTCGCTGAGTGGGTTTCTTCATTCCACTTGTTGTGGACATACTTGGCTTTTTTCTTGGTTCCCTGACCGGCTTTCACATATTCTTCAGCCTTTTTCCAGTTGACCGCCATGATGAAATCCTTGTCTTTTTGAGAGGCATTTACCTCCAAAAGGGTATGCGCCATTTCGGTATTGTAAGTGGAAAAGAAGAACCAACCATGCGACTTGTTTTTCCCCGCACGGGCCAAGTCAAAGTTGAAAGGAGGTGCTTCGATCTGGAAGGAAAGGTTCATTTCTCCTGACTCGGGATTTACTCCGATAAACGAGATGTAGCCTTTGAAATTCTCTTTGTAGGAATCGATCGAAACGTCATTATTTTCACCTACCGGCACCGAGAATCTCGTACCCGCCACCACATACTCGGTGTTTTGAGTAATGAAAGGAGAGGAGTGGTTACCGGCTGAATTCGGGATTTCAATGATTTCGACCGTTTTGAACGTATTCAAATCAACCCGGGCAATTCTCGGCGTATTGTTGGCATTGCCAAAAGCCCATCTCGCATCATGCTCCGCGTTGGTGGTAGAAATGGCGATATGGTGCAAATCGTCCCAAGGCACAAACCCCTGTGAGGTATTGAGCATCGGCTTGGATTCTTCAGAGTACCCCCATCCATTTTCCGGATTTACGGAGAAAACAGGAAGAATCTTCAAAACCCTGCCGGAAGGCAGACCGACAACGGACATTTGACCGTTGAAACCACCCGAAACGATGTTGTAAAATTCATCGTGATTACCGGGAGCCACGTAAACCTTGGAAGCTGCATCACCTGTGATTGCAGTTTGTGCGCCTTTGGGTTTACATCCAGGGGCCAATGCAACGGCTGTCAAACCAATTGCTAAAAGCCAGACTTTCTTTTCCATAGTGATAAATTGATTAAAAGTTTAATTATTTGACAGCAGCATCACGCTCGCCAGCTTTTTCTTCGTCATTTCTTCTCATGAATTCCAAGATTCCTCTGGCATCTGCCTGACTAAGGTTTTGATTTGGCATTCGGGTGAGACATTCCTCCAGAAGTTTCTGGGCGGTAGGATCCTGCTCCAGCATGACATCCACATTGGTGATCATATTCATGATCCATTCAGGCCGTCTCCGGTTGGTGACACCCTGAAATCCAGGACCTACCAATCGCTTGTCGTTCAACTGGTGACATGCGGTACATTTCATATCGACGATGGCTTTACCGGCATCTGCAAGAGAAGCATCTATACCGGTGCCGAGATCTACAGATTTGATCTCGCCGATACCTTTGGGATCTGGTGCAGCAGCTTCGGTAGCCGGAGCTGAGGAAGTCTCAGTAGAGGTAGCAGACTGTTCTGTACCTCCACCACATGCGGTCAGGAGTATCCCCAGGATTCCCGCTGACCAAAGCAGGGATTTTTTCATAGTTTGGGTTGTGATTTTTTGAAATTTGATTTTTGGGTTGGATATGTTTTGAAATGGAATTTTTTGAAATAAAACCTGGATCAGAAGGGATCCCAAACCAATGGGAAACAGGCAGGAACCCAGGAAAAGATATAAATGATAGTCTTCCATGAATCCGAGTTTTAACCAGATGAGTGTCCCCTGACCAAAGAGCAGAAGCTCAGAAATAACGAATCCTCCCAGCAGCAGAGCCCATCCTGATCGGGAAATGACTGTGTCTTCTATCCAATTCTTCTGCACCGCCAAACCTGAAATTCCCATGGTCAATACTCCCAAAAGGACCAGATGCAAGAAGCCGATCACGTACATCCGGATAGTGTAAGAAATGACTGCAATGGATGGGAAAACAAGAATCGCCTGAAGTGCTGCTTTCAAAAGCAGCGAGACAAAAGCGGAGATCAATAGAATCCTGACAATTGGTAGCAAATCCACCTTCCAAAATCCTCTGAACAAGGCTAGGATTAAAAAGGAATACGCCACCAACTGGATGAGTACAGCCAATCCGTTGATCTGAAAAGCAAGGGGACTGGGTTCGGCCCAAGTCACTGCCAAAGCGTAGGTCAGAATCACAGAGCCAGCCAGAATAATCTCCTGATACTTGGGCCAGTGAAACTGATAACCGGATCTTTCAAAATGAAGGAAAATCAAACCCAGGGCTCCCAATACAAACCAGCCGTTCAACTGAAAATGGAGAAACCATTGGATGCTCATAAAGGAGAGCTCGTGCATTTTCCCCAATTGGGCATTGATCGGACCCAAGGCCCAAAGTCCCAAGGTGGAAATCACCAAGAATCCCAATGCCAGTCGAAGGAGACGGATGCCGGTGGTGCTTTTTTCTGAATTCAACAGAATAAGTAGCCGGTAGACAAATCCATAAGAGATCAGCACATGCAAGGTCGCAAAGGAAATACTGACAGCCCCGTATCCCTGAACAGGAAAGGATGCCAGCATTCCCAAAGCAGAAACCACAGCACCGATAAACAGCCAGCCAAACTTCCGGATTTCATTTTCGGCTTTGGCAAGGCTAAAAACCATCCCGCCAGTGAGGATCAGAAATCCCCATCCCAACATGGCGATATGGGAATGAGTGTGCAGGATGTTCCGATATTCCAAAACAGGGATCTCCCAGATATGAAAAGACCTCATCAAAAGCCCAAAAACTGAAGCAATAAAAAAGAACCCGAATGCCCAATTCAACCAAATCCACCTGAATTTCAGCGGATCCGAAGGAAGGAAAGGATTCAATTTAGTGCTTTGGGCTTTCATGGATCAAGAGTTCAATTGGGCAAAAACTTGTTGGGCCACTGGAAACAAAATATTGTTTTCCAAATGGATGTGGGTATGAAGGTCATTTTCAAACTCCTGCAGCATCGCAAAGGCTACCCGGTAAGTTTGGCAGGCATCCGATGGCGGATTGTAGGTATTACTCAAAGCCGAAATCTTCCGAAACCGCTCCCCTTCGGTATCATGCTCTTCCTCCATCATGGCAATTGGATTGTCGATATGGCCAAAATGTGGGGCAGAAAGTGGGAAATCGTTCTTCAAGGCATCCTCCATGGCCTTGATATAAGGAAAAAGTACAAACTCCTCTTTTTTCATATGGACAGTCAGTGCATCAGCTGTTTCGAAAAACAGGGTTTTGATTTCTTCCAATTCTGGATGCCGATCCCCGTGAACACGGTTGATTTTGTCCAGATAAAACTTGAGCGCGGGAATGGTGTCTTCCACATACTTATGATGAACCGTGACGATATGATCCACCAATTCCTTCATCCCCATTCCCAGGTAATTTGTAGAATCTGCTGTCTGAAAAATCGGCAGCAACTCCTGAATTACCTTCTCTGTATCCAAGCCGCGCGTTTCGCAGGCCTCTGAAAGTTTCACTCCCCCTTTGCAACAAAAGTCAATTCCGAATTCGGTGAAGACCTTGGCTGTGCGGAAATTGTCCGCTACAATTTTTCCTACTTTTTTTTCAGCTAGTTGATTCATAGTCAATGTAATTAAAAAGAGTTTTTTATCCTCTATTGGTTTAATTTTTTTTTAGTACTTCAAATACGAAACTCCCTGCCTGATACCATTAGCCATATCCGCAAGTGTAGTCGTCATCATCATCCCAGTAAGATGATCCCTGATAGCTTTAAACTTATGATGGACAGCACAGGGCCGCTTTTCCGAACATTCCTGTAATCCCAATGCGCAACCGGTAAACACCGAATCACCGTCAATGACCTGGACCACCCGATGGAGCGGGACTTTTTTCCCGGATTCGGAAATTTGAAATCCTCCGTTTGGTCCCTTGATTGAAATCAAAAGATTTTCCCTGACCAAGGTTTGGAGAATTTTAGCGGTAAATGCTTCCGGAGAATTGATGGCAATTGCGATCTCCTTCAAACCGACACGCTCCTCTCCTTCTGGCAGGGTTGCCAGAAAAATCATGGAGTTGATCGCGTATTTACAGGCTTTGGAAAACATCTTTTGACTGATTTCTGCATCAAATGTAGAAGAAGAAAAATAAAAGACAAAATTATCCTTTAATATTTTTTCAAAAAACCCTGAGCCAAAATTGACTCAGGGCATTTGAAGTTTCCTATCGGGAAAAATTAAGCCGAAGTGGGAATTTTCACCATTTTCAAAACATTCACCTTTATTTTCTCTACAGTTTCATAAACTACCGGGACGAGATAAACTGTCAGAATCAAGGATGAAAGCAAGCCTCCGATAATAACCCAAGCCAATCCATTTTTCCACTCACTTGCAGTGCCACCCGCCAAAGCAATAGGCAACATCCCGATCACCATCGAAAGAGTAGTCATCAGGATGGGGCGCATCCGACCTTTTCCTGCTTCGAGGAGTGCCTCCCTTGTTCCCATTCCTTTTTCTTTCAGCTGATTGGCAAAGTCCACGATCAAAATCGCATTTTTCGCCACCAAACCCATCAGCATAATCAAGCCCAAAAGCGCAAACAAACTCAGGTTGTTCATCGATAGATTGAGTGCCAAAAAGGCTCCAATCACTGCGACAGGAATTGAAAAGAGTACCACAAAAGGATAGACAAAGCTGTCATAAAGGGCCACCATGATTAAGTAGATCAACAGGAAAGAAATCAGTAACACCCGACCCAAAGCTCCAAAGCTGTCATTTTGCCGCTTGATATCTGATCCCCAAACCATGCTGACTCCTTCAGGAAGCGGATTGTCTTTCAGATAAGCTACAACCTCATCGGCCACGGTACCGGAAGGTCTTCCCAAAGCATCCGCCGTCAAAGTTACCGCAGGCTGTCGGTCTTTTCGCTCTAGCATTGAAGGGGAATTAGCCTGGACTACCTCTGCAACTTGGGAAAGAACGATCGGCATTCCCTTGGGATTGACGAGTTGAAAGTTTTTGACATCCTCATAGGATTGGCGGTTGAAATTATCCAGCTGAATCCTCACAGGATATTCGGTTCCGACCTCGGTCAAAGTCGCATCTTCATTCCCCGCAAAGGCATTTCGAAGAGTCAAACCCAAAACAGCATTGGATAGCCCCAACCGCTGTAATTTGTCCGAATCGGGAATCACCTGATACTCGGGACTGCCCTCTTCCACAGATAATTTGATGTAATCTGCCCCGGGGATTTTTTCAAGGACCAACGCCAAGCTTTTCGCAACTTTCATCACCTGAGCTTGATCAGGCCCACTCAGTGTCATCTCAATCGGAGCCGAACGGGGAATCAAACCCAAAGCTGACATGGAAAAACTGATACTGGGAAAAGTCCGCTTCAGTTCTTCCCGTACCTCTTTCATGTATTTTTCGGTAGAAAGCCCACCTATTTCCTCTTTGTCCAGCAGCTGCACAGTAAGTTCGGACTTGTAAGGCAAGCCCACTCCCAAACTCCCGATTCCGGTTGTAGGTCCAGCCACATTACTGAAAATCGTGGATACCTCCGGCTGCTGCAAAAAAAACTGCTCGACCTGAAGTGTACGGAGGTTATTTTCTTTCACACTCGTGGACTTGTCGTATTCCAAATACAGGCGAAACTTGCCCTGGTCTCCTGTGGCGATGAGTTCCTTGCCGATGATTCCCTGCTTCATGATCGCAGCGGTCATCACAAAAAGCAAAATCAGAATCCCGGTAAAGGCCAACTTATGATTCAACACCCAAGTCAATTGTCGACCATACCAGCCGATAAAGCGATCCAACTGATGCTCAAATCCAATCAAAAACCGATTAAAGGAATTAGTCGGCTTTAAATCCTCAGCTTTCCCGATTCGAGAAGCCATCCAAGGAGTAAGTGTAAAGCCCACCAGCAAACTTGTCAAGGTGGAAGTGATCACCACCACAGAAAACTGCTTCAGCATGTCGGCCACAAAAACCTGTAGAAAAAGAATGGGCAGGAAGACCACCACATCCACTAGCGTAATGGAAAGAGCTGAAAAGCCGATTTCCATACGCCCATCCATGGCAGCGGACTTTTTGTCCTTTCCTCTGTCGAGATGGCGTTGGATATTTTCCAAAACCACTGTGGCATCATCCACCAAAATCCCGATAATCAAGGACATGGCCAGCAAAGTCATCAGATTCAGTGTATAACCCAAAAGCCACATCACCGCGAAGGCCGTCACAAGTGATGTGGGAATAGCCACCAAGACGATAAGAGAGTTTCTGAAACTTCGCAAAAAGAGCAGCATCACCAAAGCCACCAAAATCACCGCCAAGATCAAGTCAAAGACCACAGAATTTACCGCTGCGATAGTATTGTCGGTACTGTCGTCGGCTATGATAAAGGAGACTCCTTCAGCTCCATATTGGGCCTCGATTTGAGAAAGTTTTTGCCGGACAGCCTTCGAAACTTCCACCGCATTGGCATCGCCCTGCTTTTTGAGCATAAGCCCGATTCCCTCTTTTCCGTTGAAACGGCTGACAGAAGTGATTTCCCTCGTACCGTCCTTGACCACCGCCAAATCCCGCACATAAATCGGCGCACCGGGAATCGGCATTGCCACTTGGACATTTTCGATTTCTGATAAGTCATTGAACTTCCCGCTCAGGCGGACTGCATTTTGAATTTGATCGGTTTGCACATTTCCGGCAGGAACATCCAAGCCCGCCCGGTTGATAGCATCTACCACTTGCTGAAGCGGAATCTGGTAATAGCGCAATTTCTCAGGATCGACCTTCACCTGGATTTCCCGTTGCTCTCCACCCAAAACGGTAATCTCGGCTACACCTTTCAGCTGCTGTATCTGAGGGATAAACTCATCCACCATTTTCTGGTAAAATTCCTTAGACTCAAGATTGCTTGTCGAGGTAATAGACATGATCGGCAGATCATTTGGTGAAACCTTCGTCATCACAGGCGAAAGCACATCCTCAGGCAAGTCCTTGAAAATATTGTCGATGTATCGCTGCGCATCCTGCATCGCCTGATCGAGATCGACTCCATAATTCATGTTTGCGATCACTACTGAGGCATTGGGCATGGACTTGGTAATGAGATAATCAACCCCTTCCAGATTGGATAGAGCATCCTCGATTTTCTCAGAAACGGAAGACTGCACCTCATCTGGCGAAGCGCCGGGATAGCCCGTCTTGATCACCAACACCGGCTGATTGAAATCAGGCATCAGCTCGTAGGACAGATTGGTGAAGCCGATATATCCCAAGAGGATAAACAAGCTGAACAATACGATGATCAGCGAAGGCCTATGGATGGAAATGGAGGTAATGTTCATCGCTCAGAGGAAAAATTGGGTTCCACATTCGCACCTTCAAATACATTGACCAAACCACCGGTGATGACCACATCGCCTGACTTGACTCCGCTTTTCAAAATGAGCTGATCACCCACTCGCTGAGCAATTTCCACAGTTTGGAGCTTGGCTTTTCCATCCTGAATCACATAGACTTGAGGATTCAACTCAGAACCTACCAATGCGGAAGCAGGCAAAATCATACCTTTGGAATTCGCCTCGGCTTTGATCGAAACCTCACCAAACATTCCCGCCTTGACTGAAAGGTCAGCCGTATTTTCAAAAGTCAACTCTACCGGAAAGGAATTCCCGATCGATCCCCGGCTTCCGACCAAGGTTACTTTCGCAGGGAATTCACCAGAAAGAGATGCGATTTTCACAGCCTGAGAACTGCCGGATTGAAAATAGTCCAAGTCATTTTCAGGAACCTGTATCGTCAATTTTATCTGGCTGAGTTCTGTCACTTGAATCAGGGGTTTTCCCGGAGCGGCAAAATCTCCCATCTCGGTCAATTTTGCGGTGACAATTCCTGAAAATGGGGCCCGGATAGAAGACTTGTCAATTTGTTCTTTCAGCGTAGCGATTTGCACCTCCAAAGCTGCCAAGGCAAGCTCAGTCTTTTCCAGCTGAACCCCCTGAATGGCTTCATTTTCTACCAAAATCCTATACCGCTTCAGGTCTGCTTCCAAACCTCCTTTCTGCACTTCGGCTGACTTCAGTTGAAGCTGAAGCAAGGCCACATCCTGCTGCACAAGGAGCTGATTGGCACCGACTCGCTGTCCAACTTCCACGGCTACCCGAATGACTTTTCCTTGGACCTCCGCACTGATTTTACTTTCGCGAATGGGCTCGATCACACCGGAAAAGCTGCGCTCATTGCCCAACTCCCCTTCTGAGACTTTCACTGCGAAAACGGGAACCGATTGCGTTTTGTCATAGACATAAACCCGCTCTTGGGCTGTTTTCTTATTGGAAACCAGCTTTATAGCCACCATTGCGACCAAAGCCAGAGGGATGATATAGATGAGAATCTTTTTCATTTTTGATCAATTGAGAAGGGTGGCAGATGATTTTTTAAGTTCGAGCGTAGCCTTGAGGTATTCGACCATCGCGTCGAGATAGGATTGTTGGGCAGTCCGCAGAGATTGGTCAGCAAGCAGGATATCGGTCAGCGTAGCCAATCCCTCCTGTTGCAAAAGGATGGATTTGGCATAAATCGACTCTGCCAGCACAATCTGGGCCTTGGTGGTCTCGATTTGCTTTTTGGCAGTAGCCTGCTGACGCAAAGCGGACTGATACTGAACCTGAGTTTGATCCGCTACAAAAGATTTTTGAAGTTTTGCATTTTCCAGTTCCAGCTCCTTTTGATGGATTTTTTTGGAAGTGACTGTCCCGTTGAAAATCGGAAAACTCACTTGTGCTCCGATAAAACTCTGGGGGTAAAAATCCAGAAAAGACTCCGGCGCACCATTGTAACCAAAGCCGGTAGTTCCATAATTGGCAACCAAATTCACACTGGGAATTCTGGAGTTTTTGATGGCTTTCAGTTCCTGACCAAGCACTTTTTCCCGGATCTCCTGAATCCTAAAATCGGAAGTCAAGCCTGCATCAGGCGCTTCTGATTCCTCCATGTGGACTTCAGCGACCACATCCATTTTTTGGTCGAGGGGTAAGCCGATAGTCAATTTGAGTTGCTGAAGAATAATCAAGTACTGACTCTGGAGCTGAAAAATCTGGGATTCCAACTGCTGATTTTGAAGGATTACCTTATCCAGATCAGTGCGGCTAGCCATTTTTTGTTCATAAAGAAGCCGAACAGTCCGCTCCAGTTTCACTCCATTCACTTGGTTGGCTTGGAGAAAAGCCAGCTTGTTTTTCACAATCTGCGCATTGTAATAGAGATTGGAAACTTCCAGATGAATCTGCTCTTCGGTTCTGACTCGCTGCCATTCGTTGAGCTCCTGATTGGATTCCGAAAGCTGAATCCCGGCCATGACTTGAGGGTCATAGATGGGCATTCGCAGATTCAGATTTCCCATAATCGTATGAGGCACCCCAAACTGCAACGCTCTATACACTCCCTCCGGACCCCCAAAAGCTGCCTGTGGAAGCATTTGATAGGGCAACTGAGTGGAATATCTGTAGTCTCCGGAAGCCATCACTTTGGGCAACAACTGACTGCGGGACTCCTGATTTCTATATTCAGCAGCCGATACCTGATTTTGTGCCATTTGCAAGGCTCTGTTATGCTGCATGGCTGTATCCAGACTTTGCTTCAGGGTCCATTCCTGTGCCTGTATCCCCCAACTCAGAAAGAGAAGGAATACAGCAAGGAAAATTTGTTTGTGAGTACTTACTAACATTTTGGAGAAAATTTTTTTAATCCTTTATCACAGTTAAAATCGATTGGATCAATTGAGCTCCCGCAGTATTGAGGTCAAAATTGAATCCGGACACTCTCCATTTGAACATCTGAAGGCGAAATGCCCCCAGTACCAAGTGCACCAAATGCTCGGCAGAAACATCCTTCTTAAACAAACCTTTCGCTTGACCTTCAGCAATCAAAGGCCTCAAAAACCCTGCTTTCGTCTGCATCAAAGCCAAAATGGCCTGATTGATTTGGTCACTTTCTTCCCAAAGTCCATCAGAAAACACAGCGACTACAAAGTGAGGGTGCTGCGTAAAAAAGGCAAACTGACTGGCAAATACTGCCTGAAAACGATCCTCCACAGGTAGACTTTGATCCAAGGATGAAAGCCTGGAAGCCATATTTTCTCGGAGATATTCCAGCAAAGCCAAGATAATCGCCTCCTTGCTCGGAAAATGCCGATAAATCGCGGCCTCAGAAAATCCCATCTCAAAAGCCAACTTTTTGGTGGTCAAGCCTCCGATGCCCGATTCAGTCAGGATTCTGCCTGCCGCATCGATGATTTCTTTTTGTCTTTCGGAGATCATTTTTTATTGTTAGTTAGTATTTACTAACAAAGAAAGCACATGATTTTTAGAAATACAAGAGCTCATTTATTTTTCTTAGGTTTTGAATTGAAAAATGAATTGATTTTATTTCGGACAAAATACTCTTAATACGAATGAAAGCACTTTCCCAAGTAGGCAAATATGGATTAAGGGCCATTCTGTATTTGGTTGCCAACCCTTCAGAGGGACAGTATATGAGTATCCGGCAGATCTCTGACAACTTGAAATTATCCTTTCATTTCATTACCAAAATTTTCAGGGAACTCACTGAAAAGGGAATACTCATCTCCTACCGAGGTCCTTCGGGCGGAATTGCCCTAGCCAAGCCCGCCGACCAAATCATGCTGATTGACGTGGTCAAAGCCTTGGAGGGAGAAGACTACTTTGACAAGTGTCTCATTGGATTGCCGCATTGCGGAATAGCCAAGCCTTGCCCGGTGCATGAGTTTTGGAAAGAAACAAAAATCCAACTTCAGAAAAACTTTGCCGAAACCAGCCTGGCGACTTTGGGTGAAAAAATCAGAACCCAGGAGGTCAGGCTTGACGAGTGACCTTTTTTTACTCTTTATTAAGATAAAATACTCTTAAATAGGAATTAATAATTTACTCCTTTGACTATGAAACCCGAACCCAGCCTACTCACCTATTTGATGAAGCCAAAAAACTGGTGGCTTCCCTTCCTTCTGATCTTTGCGGTCAGCATCACAGGACTGATTTTCATCGGATATCAAACCCATGAGGAGGCTCCACCAATTCCGGATTTTGTCAGTGAGTCAGGCCAGGTGATCATTTCCAAAGAAGGTATCCTAGCCGGTCAGGAGGTATTTCATCGCTATGCCCTGATGGAATATGGGAGCATGTTTGGAGATGGTGCACTCCGGGGGCCGGACTTTACAGCCCAAACCCTGCACGTGACTTCGGATGCCATGAAGGAGTTTTACAGGGTGGACACTAAAGCGGAATTAAACGAGCTTGAAAAATCCGGCATTGAAGAAAATGTCAAAAAGGAAATCAAAATCAACCGATACGATGAAGCAAGCAATCAAGCAAAAGTTTCCTCAGCCCAGTTTTTCGCAATTGAAGAAGTCAATAATTTTTATCAAAAGGTCTTTCGGGATTCTGATTTTCCGGAAGCCTTCAAGCCCGTGGGCTATCTGACAGATCCTGAAGAAATCCGACAATTAAGCAATTTTTTCTACTGGGGAGCTTGGGTCTGCAGTGTGGAAAGACCCGGCGAAAACTACAGCTATACCCATAATTGGCCTTATGACCCCGATTCTGGAAATACGCCCACTCCGTCAACCATGCTCTGGAGTATCATCGGACTTTTCGGATTGGTGTTGGGATTGGGGGCCGTGATGTATTACTATGGGCAGTTTGAACAGCTGGACGAGGAGTATTATGCGAAAGGAGCCTCGGAAATGGTCACCGAGGATCGACTTAGAAAATTCCATCCAACTCCTACCCAACGTGCCACTTTCAAATTCTTCTACGTTGCGATTCTCCTCTTTTTAATCCAAGTACTTGCCGGTGTACTCACGGTGCATGATTTTGTAGGATTCACCACGATCCTCGGAGTGGATTTGCAGGCCTTGATTCCGATGACCATTTCCCGAAGCTGGCATGTGCAGCTATCCCTTTATTGGATATCTGCCTGCTGGATTGGTATTTCTTATTTCATCTTACCCCTCCTTGCCAAAGGCGAACCCAAAGGTCAGGTCAAATTGATCAACCTATTGTTTGCGATATTTTTTGTGATGGTCGCAGGATCGGTAGTCGGCATGTATATGGGACCTCAAGGCATGCTGGGCACCATGTCCAGATGGCTGGGTCACCAAGGTTGGGAATTTGTGGAATTGGGGAGAATTTATCAGTACATGCTCTTGGTCATCTTTGGGCTTTGGGCCTGGACAACTTACCGGGGTTTGAAAGCTGTGGTTCAAAAAGCAAAACCCTGGGAACTTCCAAACTGGCTGATCTATGCTGTTGTCTGCATCTTGATCTTGCTGGTTTCTGGTTTTGTCGCCAGTCCCGAGACCAATTTTGTGGTTGCTGATTTTTGGAGATGGATGGTGGTTCACATGTGGGTAGAGGCATTCTTCGAAGTCTTCACCACGATCATTGTTGGCTACATGATGGTGATGATGGGTTTGGTCAACCGACAGGCAGTTACCAAAGTGGTTTATTTGGCGGCCCTTCTTTTTCTGGGCTCGGGTTTACTTGGCATCTCTCATAATTTCTATTGGAATGCCAAGCCAGTCGGCACCCTTGCTTTAGGATCTGTATTTTCTACTCTTCAGGTGGTTCCACTGATACTGCTCACTTTGGAGGCCTGGAGAATGCAAAAAATGCCCTACATCCTCTCCAAAAAGAACCCAAATGGGGAGCGATCCTCACTTTTCGCCATGCCGGGAGTGTTCCTTTTCCTGCTTGGGGTGAATTTTTGGAATTTCTTTGGTGCAGGAGTATTTGGCCTGATCATCAATCTTCCCATTGCCAACTATTACGAGCACGGTACTTACCTCACAGTAAATCATGGGCATGCGGCATTGATGGGGGTTTATGGGAATCTTTCTATTGCAGGAATTCTTTTTGCCCTGAGATATCTCGTGGAACCCAAAGCCTGGAACCCCAAACTTGTCACCATTTCGTTCTGGTCCATCAATTTTGGATTGGTTCTGATGGTCATCCTGGATCTGTTTCCGGCAGGCATTCACCAGCTCTTTACAGTCATGGACAAAGGATACTGGTTTGCCCGATCCCAGGAATTCATTCAAAGCGCTCCTTTTCAAACCATGACCTGGCTGAGAATCATCGGCGGATCGGTATTCCTGCTGGGAGGAGTCCTGCCGCTCACCTGGATTGTGCTGAAAAGTGCCCTCAATCTAAAACACAAACGGCCAATTGTCCTGAATCACTTCTTTAGGGAGAAAAAGGAAATCGAAGTTTATTAAATCAAACCCCAAATTATGCATCAACCTACACACGACTATCTGGTTCATCTGGAATGGAACCATGGACGTATCGGACAGCTCAGCAGTCCCGAACTCGAAACATTCATCGAATGTGCTACTCCTCCGGAATTTCCACATGGAGTACCGGGAATTTGGTCACCCGAACACCTGTTTACCGCAGCGGTGAGCTCCTGCCTGATGACTACATTCCTGGCCGTGGCCGAACATTCGAATCTTAAATTTGAAAAATTCAGCTGCAAAGCCAGTGGACTTCTGGCTAAAGTGGATGGAAAATGGATGATGACAGAGATCCACCTCTATCCGGAATTGATCCTTTCTCCGGAAGAAAAAGAGGAACGGGGATTGAAAGTGCTGGAAAAATCCGAAAAGGCCTGCCTGATCTCCCATTCGATCAAATCCGAAATCAAACTATTTCCCAAAGTCTTACACTACGCCTTGAACTAAGGCTAATCAGAAGTAATAAAAGTCAAGAAAAGTGCGGGTTTCCATCGACCCGCACTTTTTTTATGGATAAAAGCTCCATCAAGTCTCCATCCAAAAAAGCATAATATACAATTTTTTTATTTTCGATAAATTTGTCGGAAATGAGTTTTGTCATATTTTTGGCCAATCAATATCCTGATATGTTTTCCAAAGCCTGTGAATACGGAATCAAAGCCATGATCTATGTGGCCACCCAATCCCTCAAAGGAGAGCGGGTCAAAATCGGCGATATTGTGGAAAAAGTAGGCTCACCTGAAGCTTTCACAGCAAAAATTCTGGGAGACTTGGCCAAAAACGGCTTGATCGAATCCCTTAAAGGTCCTTATGGAGGCTTCTATATCCGACCCGATCAAATGGAATCCACCAGGATTATCCAAATCGTCTCGGTAATCGATGGAGATTCCATCTTCTTGGGATGCGGGCTTGGACTGAGCGAATGCAATGCCCAAAAGCCCTGTCCAATGCACTCCAAGTTTGTAAAAATCAGATCTGAATTAAAAAACGCATTAGAATCTACCACTTTGCTGGAATTGGCAAATGGAATCAAATCAGGCCAAACTATTTTGGTCCGTTAGGTCTCATTTTTTTTTGAATCTATTTTCGACAATTTTATCGGAAATAGATTCAAAAGCCAATCCTTGAATTGATTTCAGCATTTCGAATAATACCTGCCTCAATATGAAACGCACTACACTTCTTTTACTGGTTCTGGGTTTGGGATTAAGCCAATCCCAGGCTCAAACGGTCCCCAACCCTGCCATCGAACAATGGTGGTCCAGTCCGGGAATCATCGGAACCGCCCTACTCATTGCCTTAGTTTCTTTAGTTGCCATTCTCATCATCGGATCCCGGCTTTCCGCGCTTTTCCAAGGCCTTCAAAAAAGGGCTGAATCCAGAAAAAAGGAAACGCTAAAGTCCGAATTGGTGAATTGGGAGGAAGAAGATTTGGACTGGATTTTGGAAAAGCGGAAAGCCGCAAAAAAATACCAACTGACAGGCACCGAACTTACAGGAAAAGGCAACTCCGATGACAGTCGGGGATTGATTGCCAAGGTCACCCATGATCCTGAAAATCCCCTGGTGGATGAAAAGAAAAAGGAAACCCTCCGCATGGAAACACCCAAGCCCCTCAGAAACTTAATGATCTGGTACTTGGGAGCAGCGGTGTTTTGGTTGGTTTTTGGAACCCTGGTCGGCCAATACGTCGGAATGAAATTTATCTGGCCTGAAATGGATCAAATCTCCTGGTTATCCTTTGGCAGACTCCGGCCGGTCCACACCAATACGGTATTCTGGGGTTGGGCCTCCATGGCCATGGTAGGTTTGGGATATTTTGTCATTTCCCGCACCTCCAACACCGGTATTTTCAGCTACAGCCTGGGAAAAATCGCCTGGTACCTCATGAATTCTGCCGTCGTATTGGGCAATTTTCTGCTCATGAGCGGCGTAAATAACGGAGGCGGAGAATATCGGGAATACATCTGGCCAGTGGCTTTGCTCTTTGCCTCCGGGTTAATTTTGACCTTTTTCAATTACTATAAAACCGTTGCCGCCAGAAAAATCTCCGAAATCTATATCTCCAATTGGTACCTCTTAGGCGGACTAATTTGGACCATAACTCTGGTAGTGATTGGGTACTTGCCGAGTTTCCAAGATGGCCTCGGAGAAACTGTGATTCAGGGATACTACATGCACCAGGGAGTCGGAATGTGGTTTATGACCTTTACGCTGGGCTTGACCTACTATTACCTTCCGACTTCTCTGAACAAACCGATTTATTCCTATTCTCTGGGTGTGCTGGCATTTTGGACACAGATGCTCTTTTACACGCTGATTGGCACCCATCACTTTGTTTTCAGTCCTTTGCCTTGGTGGTTACAAACCGTTGCGATAGTCTTCAGTGCGGGGATGTTTATCCCGGTGGTCTCGGGAACAACCAATTTCCTGATGACCATGAAGGGAAGCTGGAGTGCCATTTCCAAAAGCTATGTGCTGCCCTTTTTCCTGGTTGGTGTGGTCTTTTACTTTGTCGGATCTGCACAAGGAAGCCTGCAAGCTTTCCGTCTGACCAATTTCATCTGGCACTTTACGGACTTCAATGTCGCCCACTCGCACATGACCATGTACGGGATCATCACTTTCATCCTCTGGGCCTGCATGTATGCGATTTTACCCAAAGTCACAGGTAAAGAGCCGCCTGCATTGGGTGTCGGGATTCACTTCTGGTTGGCTTTCGTGGGACTTTTCGCCTACATGATTTCACTGATGACGGGAGGAACACTCCGTGGGCTCAGTTGGATTGAGGGAGAATCCTTCATCAATTCTGTGATTTTGATGCAGCCGTTTTGGGTTTGGAGAGCAATCGGAGGCTCCATGATGTTTGTCTCCCACCTGATTTTCGCCTACAATTTTTATGAAATGGCAAAAAAAGAGAAGCCTCTTCCTCACAAAATCTCCGCTCCCCTTTCATCCGTCCACGCCTAATTGACCTGACCATGTTTGATTTTCATAAAAACCACAAACTGCTAGTTGCGACAGCTTTCCTGGGATTTGCCATGCTGAGTACAGTCATTGCCGTCATTCCAGCGCTCCAAATGCAAGAAGTGAAGCCGCTTCCCGGAAT
Organism: Algoriphagus oliviformis; assembly: GCF_017254915.1. Taxonomy (GTDB): domain Bacteria; phylum Bacteroidota; class Bacteroidia; order Cytophagales; family Cyclobacteriaceae; genus Algoriphagus; species Algoriphagus oliviformis. The sequence continues at coordinate 23,105 of NZ_JAFKCT010000015.1, forward strand.
GGAAGAATTGAATTCGGAGGAATTGAAAGGCCTGCAAGTCTATGTCTCCGAAAATTGCATGGCCTGCCACACCCAACAAGTCCGGAATATTGAAATGGACCAAGTTTGGGGTGAGCGGCCTTCCTTGGCTTCAGATTATTATTACAGCAAACAGCGGATGGATCTTTGGAGGCAATCCCCCTCACTCTTGGGAAGTGAACGGACCGGACCGGATCTGACTGAGGTCGGGAAAAGACAACCCGGAAAAGAATGGCATCTTCTGCACCTCTACAATCCACGGATTGTAGTCAAAGAATCCGTCATGCCAAGCTATCCCTGGCTTTTCGAAGAAAAATCCAAGGCAATGGTGACCCAAAAGGATGAGGTGGTGCCAGTTTCGGCTGAACTGCTCAAAAATCCCAATCATCAGTTGGTCGCCAAACCGGAGGCTTTGGCACTGGTGGCCTACCTTCAGTCCTTGGTTCAGGCGGAATTGGGACAAAATCTCGGTCCGGACTTTATCCCCTCCACACGAAAGAAACAAGTACCAGCCTCCGGAGCAGAATCCCTCGGCCTCGATGGACTTCAGCTTTATTCGGAAACCTGCTCAGCCTGCCATCAGCCTACCGGAGATGGAATTCCGGGCGCATTCCCTCCTTTGGCCGGAAGCGAAATCGTCAACGATCCAGATCCCTCTATCCTGGTCCAGATCATTTTATCCGGATACGATGCACGGCCGGAATTTGGTGCCATGCCGGAATTTGGAAGCCTGCTCAGTGACGAAGAAATAGCCGCAATTGCAACTCATGAGCGTAGCAGCTGGGGCAATCAGGCTCCTGTGGTCACTCCCGAGCAAGTCGCAGAAATCCGAAAATTTATCCTCAACCAATAAATCTACCTCACATGCAACCTTCAGAAATTTACCTCGAGTCCCTCATCACTTCCACCCCTCAGGAAGGAAGGGATTTGGCCATCAAGTTGGCCAGAAAGTCCATCGCGGCCATTCAAACCGATCCCGAAACACGAAAAAATCTGAGAGCAAATTATGCTCAGGACACTGCTCAACTGATCGCCTCGGCACAAGTCATAGCGGTGGAGTTTCAGACCATCGCCATGGCGAATAACTACTGGAAACCATGAAAGCTTTATTGATTTGTTTTTTGGCATTCTTCGGGTCGGTATTATCGGCCATCGCTTGCGATGTCTGCCAAAGAAACCAGCCCAAACTCCTCCAGGACATCAGCCATGGGACAGGCCCACAGGCTCAAAGTGATTATTACATCATTGCCGGAGCGGTGATTTTGGTCCTGCTCACCCTGCTTTATAGCCTGAAATACCTACTCCGTCCAGGTGAGCAAAATCCCGGACACATCAAAAATTTCATACTAAACCATCATCCCCAGCTATGAATGACAATCGTAAAATCCGGGTGTTTCTTGACGAGGATCCTGCGCCTTTTGCTGAATTCAGCCCACCGGTCAAGTTTGTCCTTGACACCACCAAGATCCCGGATGGCAAGCACCAACTCCGGATCGTAGCCCAATCTACCACTGGCAAAGAAGGAGTGAAAACAGTCCCCTTTGAGGTGAGAAACGGTCCTTCCATCGCCGTGGTAGGACTTCAGGACGGCGATGTGGTGACTGACCAAGTCCCTGTGACCATCAATTCTTACGGGAGCGAGCGCAATGACTTCTTTCTGATCCGAGGCTCAGAAACTCCCAAAGGAATCCCGGCCTGGGTCTGGGCGACACTGATCTCCTTTGTTGGTTTTGCCCTGTTTTACTTTATCATGTACTGGAATCCAGATCATTACAAATCCTTCTTCTAATGAACAAATCAGACATCATCGACCTGAGCGACATTCAGGTTTTGGTAGATACCTTTTATGGAAAAGTCCGACAGGACGACTTATTGAAAGACATCTTTGAAAACGTCATTCAAGACCGCTGGCCGGAGCATTTGGAGAAAATGTACCGGTTTTGGCAAACGGTCCTCCTCGACGAACACACCTACCAGGGAAGCCCATTTGTTCCACACGCTCATTTGCCTGTGGAAAAAGCCCATTTTGAACGCTGGATTCAACTTTTCTTCGAAACTGTAGATGAGATATTCTCAGGAGAAAAGGCCGAGCGGGCCAAGTGGCAAGGGGAACGAATGGCCGAAATGTTCCATTTCAAAATCAATTATTACCGAACTTCCACAGTAGATCCCATCTTGTAGTCAAACTCAATCCCACTTCACCATGGAAAAAAAAGCACCCCTCAAACGCGACCCTGCACTCCGGCACCTCAGCCATGACCACCATCATGGGCTCTTGCTTTGCTGGAAAATCCGACAGGGATTCAAACTGGGCATCGAGCCGGCACGAATGAAAAACTACTGCGAATGGTTTTGGACCTCCTATCTCAATCCACATTTTGAAGAGGAAGAAAAAGTCATTTTCCCCGTGCTCCCGGAAGACGACCCGCTGATCAAGCAAGCCTTGACTGAGCACAAGCGACTTCGTAAGCTCTTTTCCTCTTGGGAAAATCCTGAGAAAACCCTCGGCCAAATCGAGGAGGAACTGGAAAAACACATCCGGTTTGAGGAGCGGATTCTTTTCCCGGAAATTCAGAAAAAAGCCACAACTGAGCAATTAGAGGCGATTGCCGCACATGGTAAGCGGGAAAAGTTTGCGGAGAATGAGGAGGATCCGTTTTGGGTCACCCCTATAGTTTAGCCTTTGGAGTTTCAAGATTCGGTTTCGAGGATCTTAATGTTCTAATCCAAAATTTCTTGGTTTTGAGATATTTCGTAAACCTTGAATTGGTTGGATAAACACGGTTTTTGGTCATGTTATTGAACACCAAGGCCACCAAAAGTAAAATCAAACTACCGCTTAGCACCGGAGAAATCACATACCAAAACCCCAATGCTTTGATTTTTTCAGTTCCTATTACTGCAATTAGCGCTGTAGCACCACCAGGAGGATGAAGAGTTTTCGTCACCTGCATCAATACGATTGAAAAAGCCACCGAAAGGGATGCTGCAAGCCAAAAGATATCGGGGAAAACCTTGAACATGATCACTCCGACAATCGCCGAAATCACATGTCCTCCCACCAAATTTCTCGGTTGGGCAAGCGGGCTTTGAATTGCACCGTAAACCAGAACTGAAGAAGCCCCAAAAGAGCCTATCAGGAAAATATTTTCTTCCCGAGTCAAAAAGTGGGTTTGGTAGTAAGCAATTGTTCCGATACCGACAAAAGCTCCCAAAAAAGACCAAAACTGTTCTCTAAAATCAATCAGTGTTTCCCGATAAAGGATGTATTGGGAAATCCGAAACGCTCGTTTGATGCGCTTTTTCAAGGTAAAATAGGTTTGAAAGGGGAAATATGGCTAACAGTAATTCAGATTGGCAAAGATCGGATTAGGTAGGTTCTGATTCAATCTTTTTCAGCTGCGAATGGATAAACGGAACTCTCGGCGCCAAAAAATATCCTGTCAAACTGGCAATCAAGATGGGCACAAAATGACCAAAGCCTGTTAGCACGCTCAGCAAAATCGTGGTACTGACGGGCGTGCGGGTAACGCAGGCATTCACAGCTGCCATACAACTCACCCAAGTCAATGTGGGATTGAGCCCGGGAAAAAGCTGACAAAGTGCCAATCCCAGACAGGTACCCACAAAAAACAAGGGAATGATAAAACCGCCCCTCCAACCTGAAGTTACTGTGACAGAAATAGCCAAAATCTTCATTGCTATGATCAGCAACAAAGTTTCCCAGGACAAATTAAGTCCGATCACTTCATTGATTTCGTGGTGGCCAAAATATCGTGTAATCGGGAATCCATATCCAATAAGACCCAAGATCAAACCTCCCAAGGTTGTTTTGACATAAATCGGCATCGATACCAACTCAAAGGCTTTTTTGCACCCCTTGGTACAAAAGATAAATATCCAAGCCACCGCTGATCCCAGGACCGCGATTCCAAAAGCATATCCAAAATCAAAAATCCCCTCGTAGCTGTATTGGGGAAAATTCCAGGTTGGCCCCAAGCCTAAATGTATGATCAGGGCAAAAACGATGTAGCTAAAACAACTCGCTACCAATGCCGGAATCACAGCTCGGTAATATTCAAGCATGTGCTTGTGGTGTAAAATCTCCACGGCAAACAAACTTCCTCCTAGGGGAGCACCAAACAAAGCTGTAAATCCTGAAGCCATACCAGCGATACTGTAGGTTCGGAGCTTCTCTCCTTTTAATCTAAAAATCTTCCCCAACCATGTTCCTGTTGAGCCCGTCACCTGAACCAAGGGTGCTTCAGGCCCCAAACTCCCACCTGCAGCCACGCAAATCAGGGAGGAAAGGATCATGGAAGGATTGTTTTTGGGATTAAGCTTACCCTTGTTGAAGCGAATATTGTTGACTATTAAATGTATCTCTCCCGGATCGCCGATCCAATGGATAATCAGTCCGGCAATCAGCCCCGCAATAGTCATCAGCGGAACAACTAACCAGCCTTCGAATCCCGCTAATGCATGCATAAGTGATTCCAAGGTAATCCAGTAAACTCCCGCGATGCTGCCACCGATCAGTCCCAAAAGAGCCCATAGCCAAAAATCCCTCCCGAACAAAAACGGGCTAAAGCGAATGGGTTGATCGAGTACATTGGCGTATTCGATGAGTTTGCGTTTTTGCTTGATTTTCAAAACTTACCTGATTGATCAAGCTTGCAAAATAAACCTATAAGAACTCCAAATCGAAATAAAAAAGGTAAAAGATGGAGCAATTACTCCTTATTTCAATCTTTAGCGTCAAAAAAACGGGGAACCCGTTAAAATCAGAGATTTTCAAGCATACTCATTAGCTTAGCCCGGACTTCTCCAGCGAGGGATTCAATAGCGGGATTTTTGACCACAGACATCGCTGCCGCAGGATCCATGATTGTAACTTCATAGTCGTCATCTCCAACACTTCTGATGGTGACATTACAAGGCAAAAGTGTACTCACATGCGGCTCGGCAGTTAGGACTTTATCAGCAAAGACAGGATTGCAGGCACCGAGAATCAGGAATGGGGGATAGTCCTTGTCCAGCTTCTTTTTCATGGTGGCCTGAATGTCGATTTCGGTCAGGACTCCGAAGCCTACTTCCTTGAGGCCAGCTTCAACTTTGGTTCGAAGAGAGGCCAAATCGTCGGATTTCAAAACTTTGGATTGATAGTATGTCATGGGATTTAGCAGTTTATAGGAATGATTATCTTCTTTGGAATAGACAGACGGAATAGTTTTGTGCGCTTCCCGAGGGAGTAATATGATCGTAATTCAGGCTTTCGATAAGTTCAAATTCATGACTGAAAAACTCCTCCAATTCATGGATATCGTATTGCTGAACGGGTAGTCCGCTACAGGTTTTGGGACCTGATTTGGAAAAGGTCATCATAAGCAGGTAACCACCCGGGGCAATCGAACACTCCACGAGACCTCGGTAAATTTGCTGTTCTTGGGGATCGATAAGAAAATGAAAAACTGCCCGATCATGCCACAGGTGAAATTTTCCTTCTGGCTCAAATTCAAGAATATCAGATGTTATCCACTGCACCTTGGAAGCGGATTTACCGAGACGGTTTTTGGCTTTTCGCAGCGCTGAATCAGAAATATCCAAAACGGATACGTCTTCAAATCCTTCCTCCAATAACCAATCCACCAAGACCCCATCTCCGCCTCCCACATCGATGATCGGAGAGTTTTTGGAAATTTTGGCCCGGGAGATTAAGTCAATCGAAACCTGAGGCTTGGTCTGAAACCATCCCACTTGGGTCGTATCTTTGGTTTGATAGACTTTTTCCCAATGGCTTTCTTCGACTTTTTCCATTTCCGTTTTATAAACAGAGTAAAACTGGATAAAAAAGTCTTTTTAATCAGTGACTTGGGTTACAGATCGACCTATTCAGACTAATAGTCTAGGAATGGATTGATGAAAAATAAAATTCAAGTAAAAATAAGAGGGGAAAAAGACTGTTTTCCTCTTATTCCTAACAAAAATGTCAGAATAGATAGATTGGAATCCATCTATTTTGACATTCTAAAAAATAAGAGCTTTCATGTGTTTATAATTTTTTTTTAGCGGCCACATAGCCTGTCCCGAACTTGATTCGGGAGAATACCCTGGATAATCATTTCCCTGTATGAGAAGCTTTTTTCATGGGCATTTCATCAAAGTTCAAAAGAGGAAGAAACTAAGGCACTGAGCTTCATTCCAAGCTGAAATGGAGTTTAACTACCCTAAAAGGCTCACAAATTCTCTGAAATTTTCCTTGGTGATCACTTTAAAATCTGCAGAATAGGCGTCTTGAAAGGCAGAAGGTATTTTGACTTTTGCAGTTGGATTCCATTTGAATTCGAATGCCGACAACTTCCCGTCTGCCTCTTCCAAATAATCTATCTCTTGTTGCTGCTTAGTCCTCCAAAAGTATGTGTTGGCATAGACCCTGTGATAATGATTGCGTTTGAGCCTTTCGGTCATCAGAAAATTTTCCCATAAAGCGCCAATATCATTTCTAAACTCAATCGGATTAAAGTTTTGGATAATAGCATTCCTTATTCCATTGTCATAAAAATAGATTTTCCGATTAGTCTTGATTTCATTTCGGAGATTTCTACTAAACGAAGTCAATGGATAAACAATACAAGAAAGCTCTAGCAAATGAATGTAATTAGACACCGTGTTTTTATCCACTCCAGTCAATTGCGCCAATTCATTATAACTAACCTCATTGCCGATTTGAAAAGCCAAAGCTTGGAGTATTTTTTCCAAAGCATCAGGTTTCTTGATGTTTGCAAAGGATAGAATATCCTTGAAAAGGTAACTCTGTGTGATCTCATTTAAGATCTGACGCTCCTCACCCCGCTGATTGATGACATCAGGGTAAAAGCCATAAATCAACCGGCTTTCAAAATCGCGAATGGCATCGATATACCCCACGGACTTTTCATATTCTTCGTAGGAAATCGGATAAAGAGAATACTCAAATTTTCTTCCGGTGAGAGGTTCATTCGTATTATTTCTTAGTTCGAAGGCAGAAGAACCACTGAGGATCAATTGGACGTGCTTGAATTGGTCATGGATTATTTTGGCAGTGAGGCCAATATTCTCGATTCGCTGCGCTTCATCAATAAAAATGATTTTGGAACTCCCTATTAGCGTTTCTATTTGTTTGGTATTAGGATTAGTCAGCTGCTGTTTGATTAATGGATCATCTCCATCAAGAAACAAAAATTCTCTATCCCTTAGGATTTCTTGGATAAGGGTCGTTTTCCCAACCTGTCTTGCTCCGATCAGCATGATGGTTTTTCCCTTGAATAGCTGGTCAGATATCCTTTTCTTGAGAATCCTTTCTATCATAAATTTTACCAATTCACCAAAAGTAATGCTTTTCAGTGAATTCATTCACCAAAAGTTAGGCTTTTTGGTGAATAGGACTGTTCAGGCATCAATCTAGCCCTCAATTCCTCCAAACTCCTGATTCGATTTTTACCCCTTGCATTTTACTTTCTCCCAGCTCTCCGATGGTTTTTTTATCTCCCCGGAAATGCTGCAAATAATAGGTCCCCGAAAACCCCTTTTCCCTCAGCCAATTCTCCATTTCTTTTAGGTCTTGATAGTCCAAAAGATCAGGGTGAACCGTGGTCCGAACCTCAAACCGAATTGAGGAATCAAGGAGAATTTCCAATGATTTTTCGAAGGATTTGAAAAGATCGGAACGGGTGATTTTCCAGTAATTCCCCGTCATTCCCTTGAAGTCCAAGGCAACAAAATCCACAAGATTTTCCTGAATCAGAGTTTCCAAAACATCTGGTCTGCTGCCGTTGGTGTCGATTTTTACCTCAAAACCCATCTTTTTCACCTCCCGGGCAAAGGGAATGATCTGCGGGTGAATCGTACACTCTCCTCCGCTAAAAACCACTCCTTCTAATAATCCCATCCGGGAAAGCAAAAACTCCTGCACATCACCCCAACTCAGTTTGCCTTTCCCGAAAACGATCTCCGGATTATAGCAATACCCGCAGCGCATGTTACACCCGGCAAACCAGAGGATGCAGGCGGTGCGATCGGGAAAATCCAGCATAGTAAAAGGGGAGATACTGAAGACAGGTCTCCCCCTTTCCAGGCTACTCGACGAAGTGTTGGCGCTGCTTGTGTTCACCTTTTTTTCCGATGTTGAAGCTTTCGACTGGTCGATGGTAACCCATCACGCGGGTGTACACCAAGCATTTGGTGCGTTTTTCCTGATTCAATTCAAGAAGAGTCTGGGGTTCAAGAGTTGTTTGCATAATTGGAAGGGTTTTGGTTTAAGTCATTCAAAAGGGCTTCGTCACATTGTGGACAGTATTCATGCTCTCCGTTGAGGTAGCCATGAACCGGACAGATGCTGAAAACCGGGGTAACAGTGATGTAGGGCAGTTTAAAGTTGGAAAGGACTTTTTTGACGAGTCGGCGACAAGCCTCTGGCGAAGAGATTTTCTCCCGCATGTAGAGGTGAAGTACAGTACCTCCGGTGTATTTGCACTGCAAGTCATCCTGCAGCATCAGGGCTTCGAAAGGATCATCGGTATGGTCCACCGGAATCTGGGAACTGTTGGTATAATAGATGTTTTCGCCCATCCCAGCCTGGATAATATCAGGGAAGCGTTTTTTGTCCTCCTTGGCAAAACGGTAAGTCGTGCCTTCCGCCGGAGTAGCTTCCAAATTGTAGAGATTGCCGGTTTCCTCCTGAAATTCCTTCATTCTGTCCCGGATATGTTCGAGCAGTTCTGAGGTTAAATTTTGACCAAAAGTCCCGGTGATATCCTCTTTTCCTCCCGTAAAATTCAGGATCATCTCATTAAGCCCATTGACTCCGATGGTGGAGAAGTGATTTCGGAAATGCTTCAGATAACGCTTGGTATAAGGGTAAAGGCCGCGGTCGTACATTTCCTGAATAAATACCCGCTTCTTTTCCAGGGTGGACTTGGCGAGTTGCATCAGTTTATCCAGTCGCTCGCAGAGTCCGGCCTTATTTCCCGCAAAGAGATATCCCAGCCTCGCCATATTGATCGTCACCACACCGATGCTTCCAGTCATTTCCGCACTGCCGAAAAGTCCATTGCCTCTTTTGAGGAGTTCGCGGAGATCCAATTGGAGTCGGCAGCACATGGAGCGGACCGCATTGGGTTTATAGGCAAGGGGATTTTCGACCTTTTGGCCATTTTCGTCAAAAGTATATTGACTGCCAATAAAGTTTTGGAAATAAGAAGAGCCGATCTTGGCAGTGTTTTCAAACAGCAGGTTGGTATTTTCTCCATACCAATCAAAATCTTCCGTGATATTGACCGTGGGAATCGGAAAAGTAAATGGCTGTCCGTTGGCATCCCCTTCGGTCATAATGGTATAATAGGCCCGGTTGATCAGATTCATTTCGGGCTGAAAATTCTTGTAGGTCAATTCTTCCAGTGAACTTACCCCCCGCTTATTGGCCTTTTCCATCAGCAGATCGGAATCTATTCCCGTGAATAGATGCAGGTCATTTCGAGTGGGCATCTGGTCTTTCAGATCCTCCGGTACCACCCAATCCAGGGTCACATTGGTAAAAGGCGACTGCCCCCAGCGTGCCGGGACATTAAGATTATAGACAAAGGAGCGGATCGCTTTTTCGATTTCTTTATAGGAAAGTTGGTCTTTGAAAACATAGGGAGCCAAATAGGTATCAAATGAACTGAAAGCCTGAGCACCGGCCCATTCGCTTTGGAGAATTCCCAGGAAATTGGCCATCTGACCCAGGGCTTCTCGAAAATGCGAGGGCGGACGGCTTTCCACCCTACCCCGAACGCCATTGAATCCTTCATTTAGCAAGCCTCTCAAACTCCAGCCGGCACAGTAACCCGTCAGACAATCCAAGTCATGGATATGAAGATCTCCATTCCGATGCGCGTAGCCTTCCTCCCTGGTATATACCCTGTCCAACCAATAATTGGCAATGATCTTACCCGCCACGTTGTTAACCAGTCCGGCATTCGAATAGGAGGTATTGGCATTGGCATTGATCCGCCAGTCCGTTTGCTTGACATATTCCTCGATGGTCTGGGTGCTGTCCACGTAGGTCGTGTCCTCGTTCAATCCGGCCACATGTTCCCTTTGGAGTTTGCGGGTATGCCGATAGAGCATAAAGGACCGCATGACCTCAAAGTGACCTGCATGATAGAGTTCCTTTTCGATCAAGTCTTGGATTTCCTCGACTGCCCAAGTGGTTTTGGTTTCCAACTTTTGGATCACTGATTGGAAGACTCCGGAATCGTATTCCTTTTGGACACTTTGAAAGCCTTTTTTCAAGGCATCTTCGATTTTAAATGGGATAAATGGAGCATATTCTCCATTGCGTTTGATGACGTATTGATCCATAGACAGCGAGGTTAGAGACAGAATGACGAATTGAATTTGGGTATAAAAGGATGATTTTATCTTTTTTGAAGGGGTAATTTTACTCAGTTTCAAGCCTGATCTAAATCATACTTTTTTGTCCGAAATAAAACCTAGTCCAAAAACAATTCATTATTAACACCTGCTATTTTTATCCCTTTATTCAAAGGCGTCTATCCTCAATCACCATGATCTCCATTACCAAGAAAATTGAATTCGAAGCTGCCCATCGAATCAGCAATTACCCAGGCTCATGCAGTGAAATCCATGGACACACTTACAAACTGGAGGTCACTGTTTCGGGAGAAATCAATCCGGAAACTGACATGGTGATGGATTTCAAAAATCTGAAGGAAATTCTTCAAAAAACTGTAATCGCCCATTTTGACCATACTCTGATTCTTAAAAAGAGTACGGAAAATCAAACCATTTTTTCTTCCTATTTGGGGAAAATCACCTGGATGGAATCGGAACCAACGGCAGAACAAATGCTGGTTTGGATGGTGTCTTCCATAACTCCTCGCCTACCCTCCGGAGTCTCCCTCCAAAAACTGAAATTACATGAAACCTCAGGGAGTTTTGCCACCTGGAAAAATATTAAAGGATAAATTTGTCTTTTATTATTGATTGCTTATTTTTGACCTATCAAATGAGCTTTTACTCATTTACAGGATTCAAAATGAGGATGGAATACATCCTTGAAACATGGAAAGCATCGCCAAATTCCCGATCAGGGAAATCATTTCGAAGGATTACCGATCCGCACTGGTGTTCAGAGCATTTGGAATTGATTTTTGCTGCATAGGGGATCTGACCCTCCAAGAGGCCTGTGTCCGAAAAAATTTGGATCAAAAAGACTTGGTTGAAAAACTGGAAGAAGCTTTTGCCCTTCCAGATGAGGAAATCAATGATTTCCATAGCTGGCCATTAAACCGGTTGTCGAATTACATAGAGACAAAATACCATGGTCTCATTCGGGAACGGGTTCCTGTGATTCAGAAATTTCTAAAGCAGATAGTGAAGGTTCACGGAACCTTTGAACCCAACCTGAAAAAAGTCAAATCCCTTTTTGATCAATCCACAAGTGAACTTCTGGATCATATGCAACGCGAAGAATTGATCATTTTTCCATTTATCCGAAAAATCGTCGCCGGAGGCAAAAGCAAGGATCTTCTGTTGGGACCTTCCTTTCAAAATGTGAAGGAGACTATCTTTTCCCTTATGAAAGAACATGACCAAGAGGGGGAATATCTGGAAGAAATCCGGAGTCTGACCAACAACTACAGCCCTCCTGATTATGCCTGCAACACATACAAAGTGGCATTTGCCTTACTCAAAGAATTTGAAATAAGCATGCATCAGCACATTCATCTGGAACGTGACATTCTTTTTCCCGGCGCAATCCAACTGGAAAACCAAAGCTCCATAATCAGGAATTAAATCAAGATCCAATGCGTCCTCTCAGTCCAAAGCCTTTTCTCCTTCTTCCTATGGTCTTACTGGGACTTCTTGGAGGAATTGCGGGAGGTTGGATCCGATTGGGCAGTCCAATTATCCCCATAGCGGAAAGTGGGATCAACCACGGACTACTGATGGTCGGGGGATTTTTGGGCACATTGATTTCTATCGAGCGTGCAATGGTCATGAAAAAAAAGGCCTGGCTGTTCATTCCCTTTTTATCCGGGATTTCCGCGATTTTCTTCCTGATCGGTCAAGACCAAGTGGGTATGTTTTGTCTTTTGGCTGGATCGCTTGGACTGAGTGTGATCATGCAATTCCAAGTCATCCGCCACCCGCATTTCCACAGCATCCTGCTTTACTTGGGCGCCGTGAGCTGGTTTATCGGCAATTTCTTTGCCTGGCATTTTGGGCTGATAGCTGCCGGAAGTACCTGGTGGATCGGATTTTTGTTATTTACCATTGTGGGCGAGCGGCTTGAGCTAAGTCAGTTTCTGCCTGTTCCCTCTTGGTCTAAAAAGGTCTTGGGCGCCCTTCTGGGATTGTTTTTCATCGGATTGATCCTGCCTTTTCATGGAGCTGGCAATGAAGTCATGGGCATGGCGGTCCTGTTGATTTCCGCCTGGTTGCTAATCTTTGACATGGCCAAAGTTGCCGCAAAGAAAAAAGCCCAATTCCGCTATATCGGCATCGGACTCCGGGTCGGTTACCTCTGGCTGGGAGCTCAAGGTTTGATTTTGCTCTTGATGGAAAACCACCCGCTCTTTTACGATCTGGTGCTCCATACGTTCTTTTTGGGATTTACATTTTCTATGATCTGGGCTCATGCCCCGATTATTTTCCCGACCATTTTTGGCATCCGGGAGACTCCTTACCATCGAATCCTTTGGTGGCCTTGGATCTTGTTTCAGGTGACACTTTTGGGAAGAATCGGATTTGGCTTGGCCGAAAATTTCGAATGGAGAAAAATCATGGGAATCAGCAATGGCTACCTCATCCTGTTGATGTTCGGGTTCATGGTTGCCATTGTGATATGGAAAATCAAATCTCAGCCGGAAAGAGTTGCTGAGTGTGACTTAAATCACCATGCCATAAAATCCAATAATTCAATTTCGCGGATTGATGCCTAAAGGCCTCCTACATATTGCCTGCGCCTTACTGATTCTCCTAAATGGGATGGGATATTCCATTATCCAAGCCCAATTCCTGCTGCAGAGAAAAGAAATCACCGCTATTTATTGCATCAATAAAGACAAACCGGAGCTGCAATGTGAAGGAAAATGCGAGCTCAGCAAACGACTCAGTGAAGCAAAAAACAATAATTCCAATACGGAGGAGGTAGTCCTGAAAGAACTTTCCTTAAGCTACATTCACCAGCAGCATCCTTTGTTGATCCAGCCGGATATGACGATTCCGACAGTAAAGACTCTGAGCTCCTATCAATTTTGGGTTCCCTCAGGAGATTCAGAAGACTTTTTCCATCCGCCCACCGGCTGATTCCTCTTTTTTGGTGGACTTGCTGATCAGCCAGTCCGGAAAATCCCCAGTTCACAAAATCAAAATTTTATGAAGACTTCACTACAGGCTTCAGCAAGGATATTCTTTGCTCTGGTCATGCTATATCTATGCAATTCTTACACTTACGCCCAACAATCCTCTACCATTCAGTTTCTGGATCAGCGGTCCAAAGAACCCATCATCGGATTAAGTTACCGGTATGGCTTTCAAAAGGGGATTTCTGACGAAAACGGAACCATCACCCTACTTCAGGACTCGGAATCCTGGCTTTTGCTCAGCCATATCAGTTACGGCACCTGGGACCTGGATCCCAAAAAGGTCAATGAAGCAATACAGTCAAAGCAGGCTTTCCGGGAAGAATCCATCCATGGTCTCCAGCCTGTCTCAGTTATTTCTTTAAAAATGTCTGAGGAGAAAGACCAAAAAATCGTCCTTTCAGACCAAGAAAGACTCAACCACGATGCTGGAGCTATTTTGGCTTTGAATCCGGTGGTTTCGGGAATCCGAAAAGGTGGAAGTTTCGCTTTCGACCCTGTCATGCGGGGCTTCAAATACGACCAACTCAATGTGGTCATCAACGGGATGCAATCGGCCAATGCTGCCTGTCCAAACCGGATGGACCCTCCCACTGCCCAAGTGGCCCTCAACCGAATCCGTGAAGTGGAAATTCTCAAAGGTCCACATGCCCTGAGGTATGGAATCGGCTTGGGTGGAACGATCAATTATATCCAGGAAAACCCGGATTTCACCAGCGAATCAGGGATTTATGGAAGACTTTCGTCCATGTTTGAATCCAACGGGGATGTCTGGAGAAATGAAGGGCGAGTCGGTTTTCACGGATCCAACTATGATGTCGGAGTATTAGGAAGCTATGCTGCAGGAAGTGACTACATGGATGGAAATGGAAATCCGGTTGCTTCTGACTTCAAACGAGGAACTTTGGGAGTTTACGCAGACATACAGGCGAGTTCCAAGGACTTGTTGCAGTTTTCAATCAACCGAAATTTCGCCAGAGATGTGGATTTCCCTTCCCTGGGAATGGATCTGAGAACAGACGATACCTGGATGGGAAGTCTGAAGCATACCCGGACTTTCACCGGGCAATCCTTAGTCCTGTGGACCAATTCGGTCTATTTTACCAAAGTAGATCACCTGATGGACAACCTGTTGAGAGAAATGAATCCCAGAATGATGAACGCAAGCACTCCTGCTATTACCCAAAACTGGGGATTGCGTACTGAGGGAGAATGGAAACTTGCAAAGGGAAGACTTTTTTCCGGATTGGACTATAAATCAGAAGCGGCGGATGGTACCCGGACCCGGGAAATATTGATGGGCCCAATGATGGGGAAAATCTTCTATGACAACCTATGGCAAGACTCCGAGATTAGCAAAACCGGCCTATTCGCAAACTATAGCTATCCTATTGGTAGTACTGTGGTGACGGCATCTGGCAGACTCGAGATTAATCAGGCTGTGGCAAATAATCCTGCAGAGGAATTCACCCAAATTCATCCGGAGGTTGAAAACACCCAACTCAATCCCTGCATCAGTATCGGTGCCCAAAAAGATCTGGGAAAAGCATTCAGCCTCGGAATCTGGGCAGCAGGAGTACGACGAAGCGGAAGCTTGCTCGAGCGCTACATCAACTACCTCGCTGTGGGACTGGATCCTTGGGAAATGGTGGGTGATCCTCAAATCAACCCTGAAACCAACTATGAACTGGACTTGGTTTTGGGTTACGAGCGTGAAAAAATCGCAGTGGAACTGACTCTGTTTGGTTCTTATTTGGTTAATTACATCACTTCAGTAAAGACAGATTTAAAGCCGAGATTAGCCACCAGTCCGGGAGTAAGGCAATATGTTAATCTGGATGAAGCCTTCAAAACCGGAGCAGAACTGGCATTTAGACAAAAAATAAGCTCCCTCATCAGCCATTCTCTCCAATTGGCCTATACCTATGGCAAAGATTTGGGTATGGACTCCCCCCTCCCTGAGATCGCTCCCCTCGATATTCGCTACGGACTGATGGGACATTTTCTGGATGGGAAACTGCATACCGGAGCCAATCTTAGGTTTGTGTCCGATCAAAACCGGGTTTCTGAATCCTTTGGAGAAGGAACTACTCCGGGATTCACTCTCGTGGATTTGGATGCAAGCTACCCAATCGGGTCTAAGATCCTGATCAAAGCAGGTGTTCAGAATTTATTGGATGAGACTTACTACGAGCATCTGAGCAGACCGATCGGCACTGACAAGACTCCGATGTATTCTCCCGGAAGAAATTACTTCGCGATGGTCAGCTTCAATTTCTAAAGATCTCATAATTCACAAAAGACGGCTTCAAGAAAAGCCGTCTTTTTTCATGGAAAAGAATGATCAAAATCAGATTAAATATTAAAGGACTTTTTTGTCTTTTATTTTAATGTGGTTTACTTTTATTCATTGAAAATCAGCGAAAAGTCGCTGCCTGATTAAGAGTATCGAAATCCTTTCCAAGATGTAATTGAACCCATATCCAAAAAGACTATGAAAAAGTTGTTTTATCCCCTGATGGTTGGTTTAGCATTCGTAGGAATTTCCTGCGGTGGCTCCTCTAGCGAAAATCAAAACACCGAAACGGTAGGCGCTGCTCTGACAGCCGGCCAATCCGGAGTGGTGGACGACGAGTCTAACCCAAACGTTGTCCAGGTTGCAGTTGGTTCTCCTGACCACTCTACCTTAGTGGCTGCTTTGAAAGCGGCTGATTACGTGGATGCCTTGACCAATGTAGGCCCATTCACCGTGTTTGCTCCAACCAATGCTGCCTTTGACGCACTTCCTGCGGGCACCTTGGACGATCTGGTAAAACCGGAAAATCAGCGGAAACTCCGGGACATCTTGGAGTACCATGTGCTCCTTGGCGTTTACAAACCGGAAGATTTTGTGAACGGAAGAAATCTGGGAACCGCAGATGGCCGATCTGTCACTGTGGCTGTGGCTGAGGATGGATCAGTGACCATCAACGGAGCAAAAATCATCGGAACGGTGTCAGCTTCCAATGGAATCATCCACGTGGTTGACCAGGTGCTGCTTCCCAAATAAGATAATGTTTATGGTTTTCTAAAAAAGAAAAGGCCGGATTGAACTTTGATCCGGTTTTTCTGTTTACAGACCGAATATCGACACTATCTTCGGACATTATCATCCTGTATGTTCTCACAAGCGACCAAGTATGCCATCAAGTCTGTCATCTATATTTGGACCCAAAGTATGGAAGACAAAAAAGTAGGAGCTAAGGAAATCGGGACTGAAATTGATGCTCCCGAGGCCTTTACAGCGAAGATTCTCCAGACATTGGTGAAAGCTAAAATTATCGGATCACAAAAAGGTCCCAACGGTGGCTTTTATACCGATGAATCCCATACAAAGGTCACCTTGAAAGACGTAGTGAGAGCAATCGAGGGAGATGAACTTTTTGCCGGGTGCAGTTTGGGACTTCCCAAATGTTCTGAAAAAAACCCTTGCCCCCTGCACTTTGAAGTAGTGGCGGTGAGAAAACAGATTGACCACATGCTGACTTCAAAAAGCATTAAATTATTGGCAGTAGAAGTAATCAAAGGAACTTCCAGATTGAGCGATCTGAAGCTTTTATAAAGAGTCCTTTTGAGAACAGCTTCATTCTTGCTTCTATAATACTTTCAGATAGCCTGTCCCGATTTTTCTTCGGGAGAATCTCGCAGTGTCGGCATTCATACCAGTATGTGATGTTTTCGCCATGCTCGATTTCATGATTTCAATTGATTTACGATTTTAAAATTGTTCAACCGTACTTGCGTCCACCTTGTCATATTCGGAGTGTGTCCCAATGAATTTGATAAACACCCACTGCCTCAAATAGCTGATTTGAAAGATTAACCGATATTTTTTTCTTAAAAATTCAGTGCTTTAATTTCAGCTAATTCGAATCTATTTGAATGATTTGGAATTGTCTTCTTACCTCTCAAAATTCACCAAATGCTTCCATTTCACTTAGCATCGGCAATTAGTCGACACAAAATAAAAGCTGACGGCTGGACTCCCCTCTCTTCCAATCGGGTAATTCCTGTTGAATTCAAGTTCAATTAAAATGGATTCAAAAAATGAAGAATGAATCAAAAACTGGGACAAATTCTGGGACAAAAAATGGGACAAGTTTTAGCTATTCAAAACCAATTGGAATTAACGCGAATCCACAACCTGTATCAGAAATCCTATAAAACACAAAAAGCCGATCATTTCTGACCGGCTTCGTAGTAGCGGGAACAGGACTCGAACCTGTGACCTTCGGGTTATGAGCCCGACGAGCTACCAACTGCTCCATCCCGCGATATTCCGTTTGCAAGTGAATCTTCCGACGTACTACCTCCCAATAGCCATCGGGATGATCCATCCCGCGATATATCTTTAAGGCTTTGCCTTTATTTTCTTTTTTGACCCGCCCTTGTGGCGAACGGTGATACAAAAGTAGGCCTTTAATCTTAAAAAGCAAAACTGCTGCTAAAAAAATATGCAATACGCCTTGGCAAACCCTCTATCGAGTCCATCCTGACCTCAAAAGCGACCTGCACTTCACCAAATTATATTCTGCAAAGCCATCCCGCGACTGCCGCTTTGTCTAAAAATCACCTACCTTTGTGGAAATTTCAAAAAAATGAGCGCCCCAACCCACAAAGCCGGATTTGTCAACATCGTAGGAAAACCCAACGTAGGCAAGTCGACGCTCATGAATATCCTGGTGGGCGAGCGGCTCTCCATCATCTCGTCCAAAGCCCAGACCACACGCCACCGCATACTTGGCCTGATCAATACAGACGAGTACCAGATCGTGTTTTCCGATACGCCGGGCATGCTAAAGCCCAAATACGAGCTTCACAAGAACATGATGAGCTTCGTAAACCTTTCATTGGAAGACGCCGATGTCATCGTCTTTGTCACGGATCTCTACGAAACGGAGGAGGAAATCGAGGAAGTCATCGCCAAAATCAACGAGTCGGGAATCCCGGTATTGCTGGTCATCAACAAAATCGACCTGGCCAAAGAAGGCCAACTCGAAGAGGTCACCGCCTACTGGACGGCCAAGATCAAGCATGAGACAGTCATCCCGATTTCGGCCCAGGAAAAATTCAACACCGAAAGAATCCTTCAGGAAATCGTCGACCGCCTGCCGGTACACCCGCCTTTTTACGACAAGGAGGAACTAACGGACCGCCCCGAGCGGTTCTTTGCCTCCGAGATCATCCGGGAAAAAATCTTCAACAACTACAAAAAGGAGATTCCCTACAGCACGGAAGTCTCCATCGAAGACTTCTACGACGAAGAGGCCATCATCAAGATCCGCGCGACGATCTTTTGTGAGCGCGACAGCCAAAAAGGCATCATCATCGGGGAAAAGGGTAAGATGCTGAAGAAAGTCGGCATCGAATCCCGGGAGGAGCTGGAGAAGTTTTTCGGAAAGAAAGTCCATCTGGAGACCCACGTGAAAGTAGAGCAGGACTGGAGAAAAAATAAACTGAAACTTAAAAAATTTGGGTACGACCCATCTTGATCATGGCAAATATTGTAGCAATAGTAGGTAGGCCAAATGTGGGCAAGTCCACGCTTTTCAACCGACTGGTAGAAGAACGCAAGGCTATCGAAGACAACATGAGCGGGGTCACCCGTGACCGCCACTACGGACATGCGCAGTGGGCGGGCAAGTTTTTCTCCGTGATCGATACCGGCGGGTATGTGACCGGATCCGACGACGTATTCGAGGCAGAGATCCGCAAGCAGGTAAAACTCGCCGTGGAAGAGGCCGACGTGATCCTCTTTGTCGTGGACTGCATAGACGGACTGACTGACTTGGACTCTGAGTTTGCCAATGAGCTCCGCAGCACCACCAAGCCGCTCTACATCGTCGCCAACAAAGCCGACAACAGAGAAAAAGCGATGATGGCGCACGAATTCTACGCACTGGGCATCAGCGACTTCGAAATCTACCCCGTCGCCTCCGCCAGTGGCAGCGGAACGGGCGAGCTTTTGGACGAAGTCATCAAGCACTTCGAGGACGAAGGCGTGGAGGATCCCGATGCGGGCATTCCAAAAATTTCGATTCTGGGCCGACCCAACGTCGGCAAATCGTCCTATTTGAACGCCCTGCTAGGACAGGAGCGATCTATCGTGACGGACGAAGCCGGCACGACGCGGGATGCCATCCACACACGCTACAAGCTCTTCGGCCAGGACTTCATCATTACCGACACCGCCGGGATCCGAAAAAAGGCCAAGGTGAAGGAAGACATCGAGTTTTACTCGGTCATGCGCTCCCTACGGACCCTGGAAGAATCCGACGTGGTAATCATCATGGTGGACGCCACCCGCGGTCTCGAGGCCCAAGACATCAACCTGATCTCCCTCGGCATCAAAAACAACAAGGGCATCATGATCATGGTCAACAAGTGGGACCTCATCGAAAAGGACCACAAAACCATGAACAAAATCAAAGAGGAGATGCTGGACAGACTTGGGGAACATAAGTGGATCCCGATCATCTTCACTTCGGTCACCGAGCGACAGCGGATCTTCCAAGCCATCGAGCTGGCCGTCAAGGTATTTGAAAACAAAACCAGAAGAGTATCCACCTCCAAGCTAAACGACGTGATGCTCCAGGAGATCGAGAAGTACCCTCCGCCAGCCTGGAAAGGAAAATACATCAAGATCAAGTACGTGACCCAGCTGCCGACCAAAAACCCGGTTTTCGCGTTCTTCTGCAACCTGCCCCAATACATCAAAGACCCCTATACCAGATACTTGGAAAACCGCATCCGTGAAAACTTTGATTTCGAAGGAGTTCCGGTAAAAATTGTTTACAAAAACAAATAAAAAATATTTGAGCGGCCCCTTGTAGAATTGAAAACAATACTAGTACCTTTGCTTCGTAATTAAGAAAACCATAACAAATGAAAAAGGTATTTGCAATTTTCGCAATCGCTGGCTTGATCGCTACTGCTTCTTGCGGTAACAAAACAACTGAAGAGACTGTAGTTGAAGAAACTGTAGTTGTTGAAGAGACTCCAGTTGTTGAAGAAGCTCCTGCTGTAGATTCTACTGCAGTCGTTGCTGACTCTACTGCTGCTGCTCCAGTACAGTAATCAATCCCGAAAAAGGAAAAATCCAAGAGTCCCGAGATCGGGACTCTTTTTTTTGCCCTTTCCGCTCGACAAACTTTGCTCGGTGACCAGACTCGGTTTACATTCGGAAATAGACTCCCTATCTCGACGCTCGTGAAGCAGACGGACCCCAAACAGCAACTACGGGCGATTTTCGAAAAGCACCTACCGCCCGCATCCATCCCCTATTGCCTCGATCTTTGGGAAAAGATCCCTTTTTCCTTCAAAGTCCAAAGACCCCGGACATCCAAACTGGGCGACTTCCGCTATCGCAAAGACCGGAAAATACAGACCATCACGATCAATTCGGACCTAAACCCCTACCAGTTTCTACTGACCTACATCCACGAGGTCGCGCATCTTCATGCCTTCGAAAAACACGGCTTTGGCCACGCCCCCCATGGGCCGGAGTGGAAGCGGGAGTTTCGAAGCCTCATGGCGCCCGTGCTTACAGACGGCGTATTCCCAATAGACATCCTCATCCCACTCCGCCACCATATGGCCAATCCCGCAGCCAGCTCGTCCAGGGATCTCTTTTTGATGAAAGAGATGAGCAAATACGACGCAGCCTCCGCAAGCGGCAGCGATGAGATCTTCCTATCAGACCTCACGCCGGGAAGGCAGTTTATTCTTTCAGGCCGGCAATTTCAGAAAGGGGAAACCCGTAGGACTCGTGTGCTGTGTGAGGAAGTGGGCTCGGGGAGAAAATTCCTTGTTTCCAGACTGGCCAAGGTGAAGCCGGTGTAAAGAAAAAGTGAGTGGTGAGTGGCTATTAAAAAAACGACTGATCACTGCATACTGAGACTGCCCACTGAACGCTACTCCCTTTCCTCTCCGATCTGGTTTTCGGGCTGGGAAAAATCCTTGGGCTGGGGAAGGTCTTTGATGGAATTGATCCCGAAGTACTCCATAAACTTGTCGGAAGTACCGTAAATGAGAGGTTTGCCGACACTTTCGGACTTTCCCTTGATTTCGATCAGCTCCTTTTCCAAAAGCTTCTGCACGGAATAGTCGCAGTTGACTCCGCGGATCTGCTCGATCTCTCCCTTGGTAATGGGCTGCTTGTAGGCAATGATGGACAAGGTCTCGAGCTGGGCACTGGAAAGCCGCTTTTGCGACTGTTGCTTGAGCAGGATGCTGATACTGGCCTGATAGGCTGGCTTGGTCAAAAATTGGTAGCCTCCCCCCAAATGCTCCAGGGAAAACGCAAAATCCTCCTCGTTGTATTTCTTCCTGAGATCGTAGATGGCCGACTCAATGTGATCGAGGGGAACTTCTGCGGCAAACATCTCACTGAGGCACTTGGAAATCTCCCCCACTGCCAGAGGCTCTGGGGCACAAAAAATGAGCGCCTCGATATGCCGGTGCAGAAAATCCACGCTTATTTTTTGGCGAGTTTGGCCTCGATGGAGTGCATGGTGTGGGGCACGGCCTTCAGTCTTTCTTTCGAGATCAACTTGCCAGTGTCCACGCAGATGCCATACGTTCCGTTTTTGATGCGGATGAGGGCATTTTCGAGATTGATCACAAACTTCTGCTGACGGGCTGCCAGCTGGCTCAGGCTCTCCCGCTCCAGCGTATCCGCTCCATCTTCCAGCAGTTTGGAGGTAGATGCCGTGTAGTCCGTCCCGCTGTCATTTTTCTTGCTTAGGCTTTCTTTCAAAGAAGACAGCTCTTCTTTTGCGACAGCAAGTTTTTGAAGAATGATCACTTCAAACTCCTTCAGTTCCTCCTGAGAATAGGCGGTTTTTTCTTCCAAGCTCATGATAATGACGGGTTATAATTAAAAACTTTGACGGATTATTGGTGGTTTGGTTCTCTAAAATACGCCTGACTTTGGTATTTGCAAAAATTAAAAAATCCGCCAATCCTGAAAAACGAGCCTCAACAGAGTCGATTCAAACGACAATTACACCCCTATCATTTCATAATCAAGAGCTTACAAAAACCTCCTATCAACTAGGGTCAGCGTATTATTCTTTTGGTCGTCACCGTCCCCTAGCTTGCAAAAGCGAAAAAACCGTCAGGCGACGGCTTTTTCGGCTTGGAGCATCTTTTCCAACCGCCTTTTGAGCACAAGCTCATCGGCTTCCAGGCGATACTTCATCCTTAGATACTGCTGTACTTCCTTCAGGCTTTTGCCGTCCCGAAGCACGAGTTCCCGCAGGGCTGCTGAAATCAAATCCGGTTCCATGGTTTCAAGGTTTTCTCCAAAATACCCAAAAAGAAGGTCAAAGTCCACGAATAACCCAAATTAAAACTGGGTTGCGACTACAATGGTCTTTTTGACAACCTTCGTTCTCCCTCCGGGCTCAAATAGCTCCACAAGCAATACATAGTATCCCGGCTTGGCCATCTTGCCCGAAGCATCAGTCCCGGCCCAGGTCAGCAGGCCGCTTGTCCCCAAGACCTGGTTTTGTGCCAGCGTCTGCACCCATTGTCCCGAGGAAGAAAAAATCCTAAAGATCCCCACCCAGCCGCTTTGCCCGATCTCATAGCGGATACTCGCAAAGGACGGCCCAGAACTGCCCAAGGGATCAAAGACCTCCGGGTCGATCTGGATCATTTCCTCTTCGAATTCCCCGGAAATCGACTGGGAATTTTTTCTGCCCGGCGTGGCGTAGTCTTCGTTTCCCGACGCAGACTGCCAATTCATCCCCACAGCTGCGGGCGTCATAGGGGATATCCGCTCCAGAGAGACTCCTTTTGGATCCCGTAGCAGGGGATGGTGCATCTTCTCGTCGTAGGCAAAAGACTCCACCGTCTCGCCCTGCGCGGAAAGCAACACCACGACGCCCCCAGCGATGGGGTAGCTCGGCAAGGCCGGAATCTGTACGACATCACCCTGCGCAGACTTGGGATATACCAGCTTCAGCGCTGCGGCATCGGTCGTGACGGCAAGGTGACCTTCCGGTGCCAATAGCGTCCCAGCGCGGCCGAAGACCTTGCCTTGGTCTGGCCTGCCGTCTTTGTCCAGATTGGCAAGCGACCAGCCTTCCAAGTTGAGGTAGCGACCGCCCGTGTTTTTGATCTCCACAAACTTAGGTTCGCCCGTGCGGGGATTGAAAAGCACCTCATTGATGATCAAGTCGCCCGTCTGGGGAATCTCAGCCAAAACCAACCTGGCCTTCAGACCAGCAAGTGCAGAGCCGAAGCAGTCCCGAAGGCCCGAAAGCTCCAGTTCGTAGGGCTGGCTTGCCAAAGCCGGAGCTTGGAGCAACACCCTGACTTCATTTCCTCCCGCAAATTCGACTCGATCCACGATCAACCGGGGAGAAAAAATGAAATCGTCCGCAGTCAGGGCTGGCAAGATAGGCTCAGAAAAGACCAATCGAATCTCCAGAGAATCTTTGAAAAAGCCGGCTTCCAAAACCGGGGCAGACCGGCTGGACTCGGCATCAAAAACAGAATTTTGCGATCCGGGGGTACCTCTGCGGGAGTCGATGGAGGCTTTCAAAAAACCAGAATTGTCGCACAGAAAATGGGGATTGACTACCTCCAGGCTATAGCCTCCACTGGCGAACTCGCTCCCGCCCCAGCTCGCTGTGGTGTAGGAAATGCGGTCGATCAACAGTCCTACTGGGCTGCTGAGGCTCGCCACATCCCCTGAATTCAGCAGCGTAGGCCAGTTCTTCACGGGCAACACCTTTCCAAACTCTCTGAACTGCGCCGCTTGGGCCTCGGGAGCCAAAATCAGGTACTCCCCCGGTCTCAGCCAATATTCCCCCAGTTGGGTGCTGGCACGGGAATTGGAAAGCGTCAAGCCAGCAAGCCTGTACTCGCGATCACCTGCATGAAAGAGCTCTATATATTCCGCATTGGGCAGGTGCTGGTCGGCACGGGGAGCCGGCATGAGCTCATTGATGACCAAAGACTTGGCTTCAAACGCGGTGGGATCAGAAAAAACGAAATTGACCAGCGTGTCCCGAAGGAAATTTCCCTCCAGATCCGGAACTTGCCCAAGCGCAAGGGAATAGACCTTTCCCTGCTCCAAGCTTTCTCCAAAATCCAAAACGGCGACAGAATCCTGCACTAAGCTGACGCTTTCCGGATTACGTCCGTTCAACTCATAGGCGATGGGGAAAATGGCGAAAACCGGATCGACTTTCTCCGAAAACCCCAGCAAAACGGATTTTTCTCCATAGCCCTTCACTTCCAACACTTCAGGCGCAGTCTGATCGCGAACCAAATCGCCAAACTCAAAGTCATCCATCACCCAGCGCGCCGCCGTCCCCGAGCCCGGCCCATAGCGAACCTCCAGCTTCATTACTGCCCCTTCCCCGGATCTCAGCGCTTCGGGAAGCTCTAGGGAAAACCTGCGGTATTCCTGGTTTTCGTTGGGAAACTCGGAGTCCGTGCCAATCTGGACAGGTGTGCTGAACGTCCCATCCAAGCTTTCTCCCCAAGAGTAAAAAAGCAGAACCGGGCGGTTACCGCTACCATTCCTGATCGACTTGGCGTAAAAGGCCAATTCGGGGTTTTCAAACTCAGCGGGACTCAGGCGCACCCAGATCTTGGCGTCAAAAGTACTGAGGGCCTGCACGGCGAGGGCCCTTCCTCCTCCCCGACCCTGCCCAGCCAGCTGAAAAATACGGGAAGAACCGCCCGAAACCTCACTGCCATACCAACGGGGAAGAAACTCCGCGGGAAAGCTGGCCAGCTGAAAGTCCGACTCAAAATCTTGGCGCTGGGCAAAGCATCGCTCCGCCCCCATCCAAAAGAAAAGTGGGAAAAGCGAAACAAAGCCTTTGAAAAAGAATCGCCGCATCGGAAAAAATCCTAAAAAGCCTTACCTAAATATATAAAACTAAAGAATTCCTTTTCCGTAGGAGATCAAAAACAATTGAAAATTTTCGGACACATGCCTGAAAAAGAGCACATAGTCCTTACTTTTGCAGACCAAAATTAATTTACAATCCTATGAAACTGGCTGTAGTAGGTGCTACCGGACTGGTTGGTACCGAAATTCTCGAAGTGCTCGACGAGCACAACTTCCCCTATGACGAACTTCTCCTGGTCGCTTCCGAGCGCTCCGTGGGCAAACAGATCGAGTACAAGGGTAAGAAACACACCGTGATCGGCCTGGCTGATGCGGTGGCAGCCAAACCGGAAATCGCCATTTTCTCCGCCGGCGGCAGCACTTCCCTGGAGTGGGCTCCGAAATTTGCCGAGGCAGGTACCACAGTGGTGGACAACTCCTCCGCTTGGAGAATGGATCCTACCAAAAAGCTGGTCGTACCGGAAATCAACGCCAAGGAACTTACCGCTACTGATAAAATCATCGCCAACCCCAACTGCTCCACCATCCAGATGGTGCTGGCTTTGGAACCGCTCAGAAACCGCTACGGCATCAAGCGCGTGGTCGTGTCCACCTACCAGTCTGTGACCGGCACGGGCAAGGCCGCCGTGGACCAGATGATGGCGGAGCGCGCCGGCACTACGCCTGATATGGTGTACCCGCACAAGATCGACATGAACGTCCTGCCTCATATCGACGTCTTCCAGCCAAACGGCTACACCAAGGAGGAGATGAAGATGATCAATGAGACCAAGAAAATCTTCAGCGACGACAGCATCCAAGTGACCTCCACCACCGTGCGCATCCCGACCATGGGTGGCCACTCCGAGGCGGTCAACGTGGAGTTCAAAGAGGATTTTGACCTCGCGGAAGTTCGCTCCCTGCTGGAGGCGACTCCCGGCGTGGTCGTACAGGACGATCCTGCCAACTTCGTCTATCCTATGCCGATCAACGCGCACAAGAAAGACGAGGTCTTCGTAGGCCGACTGAGAAGGGACGAGTCCCAGCCCAACACGCTCAACATGTGGATCGTGGCAGACAACCTCAGAAAAGGCGCGGCGACCAACGCCGTGCAGATCGCAGAATATCTGTTGGAAAACAAGCTCGTTTGATGAATCTCAGCGAATCCAATAGCGCTGACTTCAGAAACTTTGTGCAGGATCACCTCAGCGGAGATCCTGCACTTTTGCTTTTAAAGTACCAGGGCAAAGTAGCCTTTGACCTCAAAGCTGCCGTGCAGCAGATCTCCGCCCGGCAAAAGGCGGCGAAAAAGCTCCCCGAATGGGCAGGAAACCCGGTTTTGCTCTTTCCCGCTTCCATCTCTCTAGAGCAAAGCTCCTCCGAAGAAACGGCCCGGTTCAAAGCCGAGGGACTTCATGGCAATACGATGATCGACCTGACCGGAGGCTTCGGCGTGGACTTCTACCATCTGAGCGAGGGCTTCCAGAAAGGCATCTACTGCGAAAGACAGCCCGAACTTTTTCAAATCTCCAAGCACAATCTCGAGCACCTGGAACCCTCCAAGCGTTCTGAACCCTTGGAGGGTTTGGGGAGAAAATATGAGTTTGTAGAAGGAGACGGATTGGATTTTTTGGAAAAAACCGATACCCAATTTGACCTGATCTACGCGGATCCCGCACGCCGCGGCACAGGTAACCAAAAGCTTTACCGGCTGCAGGACTGCGAGCCCGACGTGGTCGGCGCTTGGGAGCTGATGAAAAACAAAAGCAGACGCATCCTGCTCAAAGTATCCCCCATGCTGGACATCTCACAGGCATGGCTGGAGCTTCCCGATATCCAGAAAGTAACGATCGTCTCCGTCAAAAACGAGGTGAAGGAGCTTTTACTTTTTTGGGAAAGAGGGCAGGAAGCATCTGAAAACCGCATCGAAATCCGGGATTTGGGAAGTGCCATGCCTGGATTTGACTTTTCCCCCAGTGAGGAGGAAAAGGCCCAGGTCAGGCTGGGAGAAGCGGAAAAGCTCCTGATCGAGCCGCTGAGCGGCATCTTGAAAGCGGGAGCCTTCAAACTTTTCGGAGAGCGCTTTGGCTTGAAAAAGCTGGAAAACAACAGCCACCTCTACACGGGAACTGAGCTCCCCGGGGACATTCCCGGCCGTGTGTTTGAGGTGATTCGGGAGATTTCTCCCAAAAAGCAGGAAATCAAATCGCTTTTCCCCTCAGGCAAAACCAATGTCATCTGCCGCAACTACGTGACGGGCGCGGAGGACCTGAAGAAAAAGCTGGGTCTCAAGGATGGCGGCGAAGACTTCCTGATCGGCACAAAGACGGGGAGTGGGTACAAGGTTTTTTGGTGTCGGCGTCTGGCCTAGGCTATTTTCGCTTTTTTTTGGCAAATTCGGGCATGGCTCAAAAGCGGCTTTACATCATCGCAGGTTGCAATGGGGCGGGAAAAACCACCGCTTCCTTCCGGGTTCTACCCGAACTTCTGGATTGCAGGGAATTTGTGAATGCGGATGAAATAGCCCGAGGGCTCTCGCCTTTTCAACCCGAAAAAGTCGCCCTCGAAGCAGGGAGAATCATGCTTTCCCGCATTGCGGAACTCATGGAAAAAGGTGAAGATTTTGCCTTCGAAACCACTTTGTCCACCAGGTCTTACACGGGCATTGTCAAAAAGGCCAAGAAAAAGGGATATTACGTGTCCTTGATATTCTTTTGGCTAGAATCGCCAGAATTAGCTATCGAAAGGGTGAAAAAGCGGGTTTCAGAAGGGGGGCACCACATCCCTCCTGAAATCGTGACTAGGAGGTATCAAAGAGGGATAGAAAACTTGTTTAAACTCTTTTTCAATGAAGTTGATTATCTATTCATATTTGACAACTCAACTCCTGAGCCTAAACTCGTTGCTGAAAAAAGAGCGACAATCAATATTCTCGACAAAGAAAAATACGAACTCATTAAATCCTATTCCAAATGAGTGAAGACGAAAAAAACACTTTAGCCGAAAAGATAAAAAGTGCTATTCTCAATTCTTCGGAAGACTTTCTCCTGATGAAAAAGAGGCTGGGCCAGGACATCGTCGCACAGATCGACGGAAAGATCGTCACCCTGCCTCCCGACTATTTTTTGGAAAAGAGAAAAAACAAGCAAACCGACTCTGAAAGCAGCGACCCAGTTTCCAAAAAGCCGCTCTAGCCCACGATTGTCCGAAACGTCAGATTTACCCTGGGCGAGCTCACACGCTTTGTCGGAGGCAATCGGTGCAGCCAATACGTCTGGGTCGTGCCCTTCATCACCAGCAGGCTGCCGTGCTCCAGGATGAGCTCTACCTTTTCTTTGGTTTGCTTGTGCTTAAAGGCAAACTTACGCTCCGCACCGAAGCTCAGCGAGCCAATCGCCCCGTTTTTCTTCAGATCCGCCTCTCCGTCGCTGTGCCAGGCCATGCCCTCCTCACCCGTATGATACAGGTTGAGCAGGCAGGAGTTGAAGGTCTCGCCCGTTTCGGCCTCGATCAGCGTTTTCAGTTCCAACAGTTCTTTGGTCCAAGGCAAGGCATGCTTGGTGGTGTTTGAGTAGGTGTACTCAAAGGCCCGCTCTCCATACCAGGCGACCTTGCGCTTGGTGATGATCTTTTTGCCAAAGATCACGGCTTCGTCATTTTTCCACTCGATGGTCTCCAGCAGCTTTTGGCAATAATAATCAGCTTTCTCAGGGGGCATCAGCTTCCCATAGTAGTTTACCGTGCCGTCATAGGGCAGCCAGTTTTTTGTCTTGTCTATGGCTTGGTTGAATAGATCCATTGTTTGTATTTTTCCTTCATGCAGTGCTCACAAGGGCGAAACCCGTTTTCAATCGCTTCTTTTTCTGACCGAAAAAACACCCGGTTTTCCCGTTTCATTCGTTTGCCCGAGGTGCAGGACAGCTTGCCGTAGATCCTCAGTTTGCTGTTTCCGGCAAAAGCCACTTCGTATCAAAACCCGCAGCGTCAAGTCATCCGTCTCGCAGTGCTCTCGCATCTTCCAGACTCGTTAGCTGGTCGCGTCGTGAAAGATGATCCCCAAGGTATGGCGGCTGCCGCTTTTCACCTCGCTCACCCCATGTTTCATATTGACGCGGTAATAACCCTTCGATCCTTTCTCCGGTTTAAAATTCGTCGTAAAGATCAGTAGATCGCCTTTCCTCGGCTGAAGTACCATCGCTTTGGACTGAGCCCTTGGTACCTGCTGGGTGAGCACAAACTCCCCGCCGGTGTAGTCCTGACCCGGCGCGTCCAGAAACAAAACGACCTGCATCGGGAAATAGACCTCTCCATACAGGTCCTGGTGCAGGGTGTTAAACCCGCCTTCGCCGTACTTCAGGATCAGTACGGTCGCCTTTCGCTGGCCTGCTTGGTGGCATTGATGGAGAAAGTCGCCGTGTTCGGCCGGAAACTGAACGTCGACTTTCAAAGCCGAAAACCAGGTATTGGCAATGGGCGCGAGACGGGCGTACATTTCGGTTCGGATCGTTTGGATAAGGGCTGGCAAAGGGTAGTCAAAATACTTGTACTCCCCGAGGCCAAAGCGATGTCGGGCCATGACGACCGTTTTGCGATACTGGCCAGAACTTCCGTAGCCCGCTTTCAAGGCCTCGCATTGCGCATCCGTCAGGAGTTTCGGCAGCATGGCAAATCCGTTTTGGTGCATCTCTTCTGTCACCCCGCCCCAGTCGGCATGGTCGATTCTTTGGATTATATTTTCCATAAGATCAGCCCTCGGAATTGCTTCTCACCCCTTCCCAACCAATAATCGCAGCCTTCCTAGTCGGCCCCCACATGTATCCGCCAAAGTCACCCGAAGATTGGATCACGCGATGGCAGGGGATAAGAAAGGCGACCGGATTGCTGCCAATGGCCGTCCCCACCGCCCGCGATGCCTTGGGATTGCCGATCTGTTCGGCGATGTGGCCGTAGGTTTGGAGCTTGCCCATGGGAATCTTGAGCAGGCTTTCCCAGACTTTCAGCTGGAAGTCCGTACCCCGCAGGTGGAGCTTGATCTCGCTGAGTTTGCTCCAGTCGTTTTGGAAGATGAAAAGCGCGTGCTGCTGGTGGAGATCAAGCTTTTGGCAAAAGTCCGCGTTTGGAAATCTTTGCCTTAGGTCTTCCAAGCCTTTTTTTTCATTTTCCTCAAAGGCCATCGAGCAGACGCCTTTCGCCGTGGACGCGACGATCAGCTGCCCAAAGGGACTTTCGGCAAAGCTGTAGTTGATCTGCAAGTCTTTGCCTCCGTCCCGGTACTCCGCGGGACTCATGCCCTCGATGTTGACAAAGAGCTCATGGAGTCGGCTGGAACTGGAAAGCCCCGTCTCGTAGGCGGTATCGAAAAGCGAAGTCTGCGAGTTTTGCAGCAGGCGCTTGGCATGCTCGACGCTGATGTATTGGAGGAATTTTTTGGGACTGGTGCCCGCCCACTCGGTAAATAGGCGCTGGAAATGCGCCGGGCTGAGGTGAACCTGCTCCGCCACTTCGTCCAGGCTAGGCTGGGTTTTGAAGTTGGCACGGAGGTAGGCGATGGCCTCGGCGATACGCTGGTAATTGAGATCTGTCTGGGTTTCCATGGCTTTCAAATTTATGGGACAAATCTTCAAAATCCCCAGAAGCGATGAAATCCGAAACTTGCGGTGTTTGAAAAGGATCGGTCCTAAGGGGGGCAAGCTGTCATCCCGCTGGGACTGCTTTCGCAGACGAACCCGGTCAGTACCGTAGGCACGACAGCTTGGTAGAAATCCAACACGATATCCTGTCAGAATGCCGTAGGCATGATCCAGAAACAAATCCCGATAAAAGCCCAAATCCTGGATTCGTTCATTGGATCGTCCCGATGGGACTCTTGAGACGACAAACATCTATTTGCTACCGAGCTATCGTCCCGATGGGACTGTTTTTACAGACGAACCCGGTCAGTACCGTAGGCACGACAGCTTGGTAGAAATCCAACACGATATCCTGTCAGAATGCCGTAGGCATGATCCAGAAACAAATCCCGATAAAAGCCCAAATCCTGGATTCGTTCATT
>NZ_JAFKCT010000015.1:54573-62916 GCF_017254915.1 Algoriphagus oliviformis
ATTGGATCGTCCCGATGGGACTCTTGAGACGACAAACATCTATTTGCTACCGAGCTATCGTCCCGATGGGACTGTTTTTACAGACGAACCCGGTCAGTGCCGTAGGCACGACAGCTTGGTAGAAATCCGACACGATATCCTGTCAGAATGCCGTAGGCATGATCCGATCCCTGCCAATTGAATTCGATCAACCGATTACCTAAATTGATCTAATCCCAATCCATCAAACTATGGCCAATACTTTTTCCCAAATCCACATCCACGTGGTCTTTGCCACGCAATTTCGAAACGCGCTAATCGCTGAAAAATGGGAACAACGCCTGTATGAATATCTTATCGCCATCATCCATAACCAGGGCCACAAGGTGCTGGCCATAAACGGAATGTCTGACCATGTCCATTTGCTTCTCGGTTTTCGCCCCAACCAAGCCTTGAGCGAGCTTGTGCAACAAGCAAAAGCCTCCTCTTCCAAATGGATCAATGAAGAAAGGCTTTGTACCCAGAAATTCGCCTGGCAGGAAGGCTATGGCGCGTTTTCTTACACGAAATCGGACATTCCAAAAGTGACCCACTACATCCAAAACCAAAAAAACCGTCACCAAAAAGTCGGATTTCTTGAAGAATACAAACACATGCTGACTTCACTCGACATCGAATTTGATCCAAAATACATTTTCCAAGAGCCCGCGTAGTTTTACCAAACCCACGAGACTACGGACAGACCGAGAAGAAAAAAGGCCTGTGTATCCACAGGCCTAGGCATAAAAAAAAGTGAAGGATTACTCCTTCACTTCTTCATAGTCGACATACTCGCCGCCTTCGATGTTTTTCTTCCGCTTCTCCAGCTCTTCCTTGGGGATGAAGTCCACGTTGACCGAGTCTTTGGGTTTGGATGCCCGCTGCTGGGCGCGCTGCTGCTCCATGGCCGCTTCGTTGACTTGCTTCGCAAACTGTGCGAGCTTGGATCGGAGAAAGTATCGGATCAGCTGGCCTAGTAGCCAGCCGACACCGAGAAGAATGACGAGAAATTTTACCAAAACTTGTTTTGTTTTTGCGAACGGGATTATCTACTCAGGTACCAGTTTCGCTCGGAGTAGATCTTCAGGAAATAATCGTCCATCAGGTCGTCGATGAAGTAGATCGCTTCCCCGGTGGATTTCATTTCAGGCCCCAGTTCTTTGTTGACATTAGGGAATTTGTGGAAGGAGAACACCGGCTCTTTGATCGCGTAGCCCTTTTTCACCGGCTTGAATTCAAAGTCGGTGACTTTCTTCTCACCCAACATCACCTTTACGGCGTAGTTGACATAAGGTTCCTGATAGGCCTTGCAAATGAACGGCACGGTACGGGAAGCCCGTGGGTTGGCTTCGATCACATACACCTTGTCGTTTTTGATCGCAAACTGGATGTTGATCAGGCCGACGGTCTTGAGCGCCAGGGCGATCTTCGATGTATAAGTCTCGATCTGACGGATCACCAGGTCTCCCAAATTGTAGGGAGGAAGCACCGCGTAGGAGTCGCCGGAGTGGATACCCGCAGGCTCGATGTGCTGCATGATGCCGATGATGTACACGTTTTCCCCGTCGCAGATCGCATCCGCCTCGGCTTCGATCGCACCTTCCAAGAAGTGATCCAGCAGAATCTCATTGTTAGGGATGTCGTGGAGTACGTTGACCACGTGCTCTTCGAGTTCCTTCTCGTTGATCACGATCTTCATCCCCTGTCCTCCCAGTACGTAGCTAGGACGCACGAGCAGCGGGAATCCGATGGTCTTGCAGAGCTCCAGCGCTTCGTCGGTATTGTGGATGGTGCCAAACTCAGGATAAGGCACGTTGTTTTCTTTCAAAAGGGTAGAGAACAAGCCTCTGTCCTCGGCCAGATCCAATGCTTCAAAGCTGGTACCGATGATCTTGATACCGTATTTGGACAGCTTTTCGGCCAGCTTCAGGGCCGTCTGTCCACCCAGCTGCACGATCACGCCCTCAGGCTTTTCATGCAGGATGATTTCGTAGATATGCTCCCAAAACACCGGCTCGAAGTAAAGCTTGTCGGCGATGTCAAAGTCAGTCGAAACCGTCTCCGGGTTACAGTTGATCATGATGGTCTCATAGCCGCACTCTTTGGCAGCCAAGACCCCATGCACGCAGGAGTAGTCAAACTCGATCCCTTGGCCTACGCGGTTAGGGCCGGAGCCCAGCACCACGATCTTTTTGCGGTCGGTTCGGGTCGATTCATTTTCGCTGCCAAAGGACGAGTAGTAGTAAGGCGTCTGGGCCTCAAACTCCGCCGCACAGGTATCCACCAACTTGTAGACACGCTTGATGCCCATCTCTTCGTAGCGCTTGTTGAATACTTCGCTTTCCAGGCAGTCCAGCAGGTGGGCGATCTGACGATCCGCATAGCCCATCTTTTTGGCTTTGTCCATCACCTCAAAGGGAACGCTGTCGATCTTGTATTTGCCCAGCTCGGCTTCGAAATGGATCAATTCCTCGATCTGCTTGAGGAACCACTTGTCGATCTTGGTCAGGTCATGGATGGTACGGAAGGAAATCCCCAGTTTGAAGGCATCGTACACGTGGAAGAGTCGATTCCAGCTTGGGTTGGCCAGAGAGTGGAGGATCTGCGCTTGGTCGGTCAGTTCCTTGCCATCCGCTCCGAGTCCGTTCCGCTTGATCTCTAGGGACTGACAGGCTTTCTGCAAGGCCTCCTGGAAGTTGCGGCCGATGCCCATCACTTCCCCTACCGCCTTCATGGAAAGACCCAGTCTGCGGTCTGCACCCTTGAACTTGTCAAAGTTCCAGCGAGGGATCTTCACGATCACGTAGTCGATCGCCGGCTCAAAGTAGGCCGAAGTCGTGCCGGTGATGGAGTTGGACAGTTCGTCCAGGTTGTAGCCCACGGCGAGCTTGGCAGCGACCTTGGCGATGGGGTATCCGGTAGCTTTGGAGGCCAAAGCCGAGGAGCGGGATACGCGTGGGTTGATCTCGATGCCGATGATGGTCTCGTTGTCTGGGGAGACGGAAAACTGCACGTTACAGCCCCCGGCGAAGTTGCCGATGCTGTTCATCATCGTGATCGCATAGTTTCTCATGCGCTGGTAGACCGTGTCGGGCAGGGTCATCGCCGGTGCCACGGTGATGGAGTCACCGGTGTGCACGCCCATGGGGTCAAAGTTTTCGATGGAACAGATCACGATCATGTTCCCGATATTGTCCCGCATGACTTCCAGCTCGTATTCTTTCCAGCCCAGGATGCTCTGCTCGATGAGCACCTCGTGTACCGGGGAAGCCTGGAGGCCAGCGCTCAGGTATTTTTCGAAGTCTTCGGCTTTTTCCACAAAAGCCCCCCCTGCACCACCCAGGGTGTAGGAAGCGCGGATGATCAGCGGGAAGCCGATCTCCTGCGCGATTTCTTTCCCTTGCAGGAAGGAAGTGGCGGTATCCCCCTTGCACACGCCCACGCCGATCTGCTCCATCAGGGCTTTGAACTTCTCGCGGTTTTCCGCCGTGTCGATGGCGTCGATATCCACCCCGATCATGCGCACGTCAAAGTTTTTCCAGATGCCCGCCTTCTCGCATTCGATGGCGAGGTTGAGAGCAGTCTGTCCTCCCATGGTGGGGAGTACCGCATCGATGTCAGGATGCTCGGTCAGAATCTTCTTGATGGATTTCTTTTCCAGAGGAAGCAGGTACACGTTGTCTGCGGTCACTGGGTCGGTCATGATCGTCGCCGGGTTGGAGTTGATCAGAGTCACGGTGATGCCCTCTTCACGGAGAGACCTTGCCGCCTGGGAGCCGGAATAGTCAAATTCGCAAGCTTGACCGATGACAATGGGACCGGAACCGATGATGAGAACGTGCTTAATGCTACTGTCTTTTGGCATTGTGAGGTGGGATAAGGAAAGAGATTTTACTGATGTCCAAATTGGGGCAAAATTAGAGAAAATTATCCGAAGGGGGAAGGCCGGACTCGGATAAAGTCACCTCCGCACGGAGAAAAAATAAGATCAGTGCCCCTTTTTCGCCCCCGGCCAAATTATTCTGCATCATTCCCTATTTTCACCGAATGAACTGGAATTCCTTTGATTTTTCCCCTGTGATGGGAGTCCCCCTCAGTGCTAAAAACTCCCTCCAACTCGACTTCAGCGCCGCCAATCCCGAGCTGGAAACACTGGATCTGGCCGACACGGCGGCCTTTGAGGCGCAGGTTCTCGGAACGCTCCGGCAGGCCGGAAAAACCTACGGCATAGGCGGCTACCTCGAGCGCCGCGCCATCTACCGGCGCAGCGAGGTCTTCCGGGCTTCGGAGGCCGACTTTCGCAACATCCACTTGGGCGTGGACATCTGGACGGAAGCGGGCGCCCCGATCTACACCCCC
Organism: Algoriphagus oliviformis; assembly: GCF_017254915.1. Taxonomy (GTDB): domain Bacteria; phylum Bacteroidota; class Bacteroidia; order Cytophagales; family Cyclobacteriaceae; genus Algoriphagus; species Algoriphagus oliviformis. Next base: position 58,951 of record NZ_JAFKCT010000015.1, read on the forward strand.
TATCCCGGCCGCATCCACAGCTTCCAGGACAATGCCGGCTTTGGCAACTACGGCCCGACGATCATCCTCGAGCATGAGTTGGACGGGCGAAAGCTGCATACGCTCTACGGCCACCTCCAACTCAGCGATCTGGCCGGCCTACAGGTCGGCCTGGAGTATCAGGCTGGAGCCCTTCTCTGCCACGTAGGCCCCTTTCCCGAAAACGGGGACTGGCCCGCGCACCTGCATTTCCAGCTGATCTGGGACCTGGGCGGAGCCTGGGGCGACTACCCCGGCGTGGCTTCGCAAAAAGACCTGGAACACTATCGAGCCAACTGCCCGGATCCGAATGAAATGCTGCGCTGTGGGATACTAAAATCCATTGGTGGCTAAAAAATCAAGCAATGTGAACTTGCCATCCTTTGAATTCTATTGCGGATATTTAGGGTATTTCAAAAATATCCGCAACTCCTATTTTTTGATTGCCATGGCTGTCCCAAACATCGAAATCAGAGTCTCCGGACGAAAGATCCTGGTCAGGATGCCCAAAAACGAGGCCGATATCCAGCTGGTCCGAGCTATCCGCTTTTCCAGATGGAATCCGGGCCTGATGGTCTGGGAGGTGCCCCACTATCCCGGCAACCTCGAGAAGCTTACTTCCCATTTTGGTGATCGAATCAAACTGTTGGAAAAGGACGAGGTCATTTCCACCCTAGCGCCCTCCAGACAGACTATCGCTAAAGACGAACTATTGGCCATACAAACGCCCAACAAACGCCTCAAACTGATTTTTGGCTTCATCCCCGATCTCATCAAGCATATCAAAACCGTCCCCTATGCCAATTGGGACACCAAAAACAAATGGTGGACTATACCCTACTCGGAGCAGTTTCTCCAAGAGATCAAGTCCACCGCTGAGCGGTTGCAGCTAAAATTCACCCACGAGACAGCTCCCCCGTCGGAGCAAGGTCTGCCGAGACTGAGTCCGGAGGACACCGCCCACTACAAGCGATGCCCACAGGAATACCGGGACAAGCTGACCGAACTTCGCTACAGCGAAAACACCATCAAGGCCTACATCCCGCTATTCGAGGAATTTATCAACCACTTTCCCAAGGAAGACCTGGATAGCCTCCATGACCGTCACGTGATGGAATTTTCGAGGTTTTTGGTCGCAGAGCGCAAAGTCTCCGCCTCCTATCAAAACCAAGCCATCAACGCGATCAAATTTTACTTTGAGAAAGTATTGGGTGGACGAAGAAAATTGTATTTTGTGGACCGTCCGGTGAAGGAGAAGACCCTGCCCACCGTATGCAGCGAAGAAGAAATCCAACGAATCCTCTCCAGTATCAAAAATCTCAAGCACAAGGCCATCCTCAGCACGATCTATTCCGCAGGCCTACGCATCGGCGAGCTGATCAACCTGCCCATCACTGCCATAGATTCGGACAGAATGCAGATCCGAATCGAACGGGCGAAAGGAAAAAAAGACCGCTATACACTGCTTTCTCCCAAACTACTGACGCTGCTCCGGGAATATTTCAAAAAAGAGCGACCCCATTTCTGGCTCTTCGAGGGATCGGGTAGCACCTCGGAAAAGCCGATTCAGTACTCCGAGCGAAGCGTGCAGCAGATCCTCAGCAGAGCGCTGCGGGAAACGGGCATTACCAAGCATGTGACAGTCCACACCTTGAGGCATTCTTTTGCCACTCATTTGCTGGAAAACGGCACAGACCTGCGCTATATCCAGAGCCTGCTCGGACACAGTGACCCAAAGACCACCCAAGTATACACCCACATCACCACCAAGGGCTTTAGCCAGATCCGCAGCCCGTTGGACAAACTAGACATATGAAAAATACCCGCAATTGCGGGTATAAACACGTTACCAGCAACCTTAACGAACGACACAGTAAACAATGGCAACAGACGGAGTTAAAATAATTGACGGAGATTTAGCGAGAGATACATACGACCAAATTATGGATTTGTATGACAGTGACGCAAACATTGAAACTATAAGAAAAGAAGTCCCATTTGTTAAGGACGATTACGGACCTGATACTGACTTTTACCACGAAATATTTGTAACCTCTTATGCTTTGGCTTTTTGGGAAATTGGAGAAATGACAGATGAAATTCTCAATGAAGTAAAACGAGTTATTGACTTAAAAGCTGGGGTTAAAGTTTGGATAGAGGAATGCGATGAAAATGAAGGTAAGAAAAGACAAAAAGAACTTGATAAGCTTTTAAAGAAAATCTCCGAACCAAATCAAAAAATCAGAAAACGAAAAAAATATAAGCTAATAAAGAACTTTTATTTTCAACCTGACGATGTGTTAGCTTTCCAACTTTCCGACAAAAACCATTACGCTGTAATTTGCGCCAAAGTAACTCAACAGCGTGGACAATGCACTTATGACCTTGTAGCGACAACTTATAAAGGCAAAACAAAGCCGACAATAGATGACCTAAAAAATTGCTTCATTGCAGGTCGTAAAATCGGTTCAGGTTTTGACCCAAAAACTACTTTATCACATCAACCAAACGTTGACCAAATTTGGCGGTACGTAAAACAAGACAATTTTATTTTTGGACTACCTTATCATTTGGTAACACATCGAGACATCATATCATTTAAAGACAAGTTTGAGGTTGTTGGTAAACTTAAAATAAAGGAGAGTTTCAAAAGAGACGGTGGTTACGGTTACGAATCTTCATTTGAAAGATTTGAAAGTATATTCAGCGACCTTGACAACTATATGAAAGTATTTGGAGAACAAAAATATCCAGTAACCTTACTTTGTGAAATATGAAGACAGAAAGAAAGGCAGCTGGTAACAGGCGTTTGGCTCAATGGCGGGTGAAGTGCTTAATTGAACATTTTACCTCGCAACAACTTTTGTGGTGTATTGACAGTTTTGAGCTCCGAAATCCGCCACTGCGCCAAGCGCCAAAACGTTATGCCTCACCCTAAAAGACGACAACGATTAAAATAAGATGACAGGAACTTTAGCACAAATAATTGCATTGACAGCTTTCGGAAATGACTTCCTAAAAAATGGAACAATCCCGACTGACTTCAATTCTGCAAACACGACATTTCAATTTTGTAATAAAGTTGACTTCAGAGAATTTAAAAAACTGTTCTTCTTTTTAAAACCCAAAGAAACTGTAATTGCAAACAACCCGACAGAATGGTTTCAATATTTAAAAAGTGACGGTTGCAAACATTTAAGACTTTACTTTGAATACTCAAAAGACCAAAGTTTTGCAAAAGACCACAAATTAGCTGGACTTGTTGGCGGTGGCGGAAGTTGGCTAATAGAAGCTGTTTACGACAATTATTCAAACTATTGGGCAAATAGATGGGAAGTAACAAATCAAAATGCTACTGACAGAAAAATCTGGACTGTTAATTACGGAATGACTGTAAAGAAGCAACATACAAGCGACTTACAAATTGACAATCAGAATATAAAAGAAAAACTTCGGCAGACACTGACTGAAATTGCAGATTTTGCATTTAGACAAGATTTAAAAAGTTGGAGTGAACAGTTTGACAAAGCAAAATTGACTTTGGACAGTTTAACTCCTGAAAGCAGTTATTATCATACCGACCTAATTTCAGTTGACAAATATTCTTTGACTGCAAAACAAATTATTTTTTCTGCTGGTTCTGCTTGGGTTTTTGGTGGTATGGGTTCTTGGAACGACTTAGGTTTTGACAGCAAAGAAGACAATGAAACATACGACAGACTTTCAGAACAATTATATTCAAACATTAATGAAGCTATCATTGCAGGGACAAACACATACTGACAGAAAAGAAGGGCGAAGGCATAACAACTAGGTTTTCTTTGCGTCCGCAGGACGAACAATGAAACCGATGTTGCACGGAACCGGGGAGGTTCCTATGGGGATTGAGTCGGGATTTTTGGAGCCGTTTGAGTAGGCTGTTCAGGTCAAAAAGTAAATGATGCCTGC
>NZ_JAFKCT010000016.1 GCF_017254915.1 Algoriphagus oliviformis
AAGGGAGGATAGAACAAAAAAGGATTGAAATAGAATGAAATTCCTTGGAAACAACCAGCTCTTCGGAATTCGCAATTTCGAAGCGGTATCCTAGGATTTGAAATCCTACTCAGTTAATCTTAAAAAGTGTTTGCCAAATAATGAGAACATCAGTCTCCATCATAGTTCTGTTGATATTTTTCGCCAATTGCAAAAGTCAGATTTCCAAAGTCACAAGCTTTACCCCCCAAACCAAAATCGAGAATTACGGTGACACATTGAGAATAGAAACAGTACGAATCGATAAAACAACGCTCAAAAAAAACTACATCGATCTCAAAGGAGTCTCAGATGACGGCTTCGATTCGAGCTTTGAGGTCGTATCAAGGTATTTCGAGAAAAAGCCTGTGACGTTCCGTCAAGACGGCTACCCATTTTCTGTTGCCGATTTTGACTTTGTTTTGGAAAAAAAGTCGTTTTTAAAAAGGATAAACAAAAAAATCAGGAGTCTAGAACAAAGCAACGCATTTCCTTTTGAGATCGATCCGTATCAAGAACTTGCAAGAATAGTGGCTGAAAACGAAAATTTGGACAGCCTGGAGAGCTTTGAGAATGATTTTTTCATTGCTCAGCTACTTTCTCGTGGAACTTTACTGATCGAAGCCAGAAACGGAAAGATCCAGCCTCACTCCCTATTGATCGAATTGTACACAACACCGTTTTCCGGAGGCAGAAAGTTTTACATCAAATCCTCTGAAGGTGATACGATACCGATTTTCTCATTTAATGAATGGATGAAATAGGTGATAGAGATAAAAGAGTGTCGAAAGATTAATCCGGTTCTCCCAAGGATTAAAAATCCTCCAGAAATACCTCGGGATTGCAAATCCCGAGGAACGAGCGATTAATAAGACAAGTGGTTAGTACCACTACCCAACTGAAATCTCCTGCTAAAATGCCGACCTCTCAAAAACAGCCAATACCTTTAGGGTACCGAAATCTCGAATTTCGAACCCCGAATTTCAAATCTTACTCTCCGAATGTCGAATACTGAAGCCAAAGGAAAAGACCTCCGCATTATCTACATGGGCACGCCGGAATTTGCCGTGCCTGCCTTGGAAAAGCTCGTGGAAAACGGCTGGAACGTGGTCGCCGTCATCACCGCTCCCGACAAACCCCAAGGTCGCGGCCAAAAGCTGGTAGGTTCTCCCGTGAAGGAAGCCGCCGAAAAGCTGGGCCTCCACATCCTCCAGCCCACCAATCTGAAAAACCTCGAGTTCCAGCAAGAGTTGCGAGACCTACAGGCAGATCTGCAGATCGTGGTGGCCTTCCGCATGCTGCCCGAGGCTGTCTGGAATATGCCGCCCCTCGGCACCTTCAACCTGCACGCTTCCCTCCTGCCCAACTACCGCGGCGCCGCTCCCATCAACTGGGCCATCATCAACGGGGAGAAGGAAACCGGTGTCACGACCTTTTTCCTCAAGCATGAGATCGATACGGGAAGCATCATTTTCCAGGAAAAAATCCAGATTCTGGAAGAGGATGACTTGGGAACAGTCTATGAAAAACTGATGACCATCGGCGCCGAACTGGTTGTCAAGACGGTCGATGCCATCTCCAAAGACGAAGTGACTCCCACCGTCCAAGACGAGTCCAAGGCCATCCACCACGCCCCAAAAATCTTCAAGGAAACAGGCAAGATCGACTGGACCAAGTCTGCCGAATCCATCCACAACCTGATCCGTGGCCTTTCCCCCTATCCTGCCGCCTGGACGGAGTTCCAAGGCAAGACCTGCAAAGTTTTCAAATCAGCGCTTTCCGCCAAGGATATCCCAGGCAAGGAGGCCGGAGAATGGAGCTCCGATGGAAAGACGTTCCTCCGTTTTCAAACAGGCTCGGGCTCCTTGGACATTCTGGAACTGCAGCTCGAAGGCAAAAAGCGGATGAAAACCGAGGATTTGCTGCGGGGACTGAAGCTGTAAATCCCAGTCTGCAGTAGGCAGAATGCAGTGAGCAGTGGTTTCTGCATACTGCCTACTGGATATCTGCCCACTGATCCCCGCAGACTGCAAACAGCCAACTATTTTAAAATCCCGGTGATTTTTAGGAAATTGGGGTAAATTTTTAAATCTAACACTATGAAAAAGTCAGTTTTAAGTATCCTGTTTTTGGCTGGAGCGATGATTGCGATGCCCTCGGAAGCCCAGATTTTGAAAAAAATCCAACAAGCAGCCCAGCAGGGAGCGGAAAACGCGGTGACCAAAAAGACCCGTGAATCCACCGAAAAAGCTACAAGTGACGCCTTGGACGGCATGTTTGGCGGCATGATGCAGCCCGCTCCGACGGAGTCAGAATATTCCTTCACCGGCTACATGGTCATGGAAGTGACCGCCACGGACAAGAAGGGCAAATCGGAGGAACCCGTGCGGATGCAGTACCTGCTGTCCTCGGGCACCGAGTTTATGGGCATGAGTTTCAGCGATCCGAAGCAGCCCAGCACCACTACCACGACCATCATGGACACCAAAAACCAAGCGATGGTGATGCTGCTGGAAGACAAAGGAAACAAATCGAGCATGGCCATGAAGCTTAACTACGACAAGCTGCAGGGCATGGTGGACGAGGAGGCCGAAGAGCAACTGGAACAACCCGACTACGAAATCACCAAGACCGGAAACACCAAAACCATCCTGGGCTATACCTGCGAGGAATACCTGGTGAAAACCGAAGATGGAGATGGACAATACTGGGTCACCGAGGAGCCGATAGAAGGATTCTCGATGTTTTCCCCCCAGAGCAACCCCATGGTCTCCGACAAGACTATCGAGCGCTACAGCTCCATGTTTTCCAACGCCCCCAAGGGCAGCTTCATGGAAATGGTCTTCACCGACAAAGACGGCGCAGTCACGGACATGAAGGTAGTCGAACTGGAGACCGACAGCCCGAGGAAATTCCAGATGTCCGACTATCCCAACATGATGTCGGGAGGCGGCAAGTAATCGGCAAAAAGGGTAGTTTTTCTACCCTTTTTCATTTTTTACTCTTCAAAGACTGGTAAATTCAGGCCAAACTTTGAAGCCCTGTGAAGATCATACTCATCGTAGCCAAAGCGAAAAACAACGTCATTGGCAAAGACAACCAGCTCATCTGGAAGCTTTCCGCTGATCTCAAGCGTTTTAAAAACCTCACCACCGGCCACCATATCCTGATGGGCCGAAAGACTTACGAATCCCTGGGCAAGCCCCTGCCCAACCGAACCCACTTGGTCATCACCCGAAACCCAGACTTTACCGTTCCGGAGGGACACTATGTCTTTTCCTCCGTCGAGGATGCTTTCATCCATTCCAACAAGGTTGGGGTGGACGAGCTCTACGTCATCGGAGGCGGACAGATCTATGCCGAGACGATCCGGCTCTGCGACCGACTCGAGGTGACCGAGGTAGAAGCCAAACCCGAAGGGGACACCTTTTTCCCGGAGATTGATCCCCACATCTGGAGGGAAACGGGAAGGGAAAGCCATCCCGCAGATGAGAAAAACGAGTATGCCTACTCCTTTGTGACCTACGAAAAAACCGCCAAACCATGAGCAAAAACGTCATCTGGATCACCGGGGCTTCCTCCGGCATTGGGGAGGCCGCGGCCAAAAAGTTTTCAAAAGAGGGCTATCGCGTCATCATTTCTGCCAGAAAAGAGCCCGAACTGGAACGTGTCAAAAGCGAGTGCGCCCACCCGGAAGATGTCTTGGTCTTGCCCCTGGACTTGACGGAGATCGATTCTTTCGAAGCAAAAGTGAGCCAAGCCTTGGCACAATTCGGGCAGATCGACGTCGTCCTGCACAATGGCGGCATCAGCCAGCGCTCCCTCATCCGCGAGACAGGACTGGAGATAGACCGCAAGCTGATGGAGGTCAATTTCTTTGGCACCATCGCCCTGACCAAGGCCTTACTTCCGCATTTTATCTCAAGAAAAACCGGCCACTTCGCGGTCATCAGTTCCTTGGTCGGAAAGATCGAATCCCCCTACCGCTCCTCCTATGCCGCTTCCAAGCATGCTTTGCACGGCTTCTTTGACACGCTCCGGGCGGAGCACCACGGCGACCACATCGCCGTCACGATGATCTGCCCGGGCTTCATCCGTACCAACGTCTCCGTCAATGCCATCACGGCTGACGGCTCAGCCCTTGGCCAGATGGACGAAGCACAAGCCAAAGGCATGAGTCCGGAGGAATGCGCAAACCAGATCTTCTCCGCCATCCGTGGCCGCAAGGAGGAAGTTTACATCGGGGGAAAAGAGACCATGGCCATCTACCTCAAGCGCTTCCTTCCCTCCCTTTTCTCAAAAATCATCCGAAAAGCCAAAGTCCGATAGATGCAACTCATCAAAGCCGAAATCATCGCCATAGGAGACGAACTGCTCTATGGCCAAATCATGGATACCAACTCGCACTGGATCAGCCAAGAGCTGGATCTGGTGGGGGTGAAAGTCGTGAGAAAAACCACCGTTGGCGACAACCGGACGGACATCCTCACCGCATTTGCCGAGGCGGAAAAGCGCGCCGACCTCATCCTGATCACCGGAGGCCTCGGCCCGACCCAAGACGACCTGACCAAGCCCCTGCTGGCCGAGTACTTCGGCTGCGGCGTGGTGGAGTTTCCCGAGGCGGTGGCCGCGGTCACGGCCTTCTTCCAAAAGCGGGGTCGGGAGATCACCCCGCTCAACGTACTGCAGGGCCACCTTCCCTCCTGCTGCACCTATGTCCCCAATGAGGTCGGCACGGCTCCGGGGATGTGGTTTGAGCAAAACGGCGCCTATTGGATGTCCATGCCTGGCGTGCCGCACGAGATGAAAAAGCTCATGAAGGACTTTGTCCTCCCCAAGCTGCCGGAGATTTTTGAGCTGCCTGTGATCTACCACCGGGTCGTGAAGACGGTGGGAATCGGCGAGAGCTGGCTGGCAGATCTGATCCGGGACTGGGAAAACGCACTGCCGGAGCACATCAAACTGGCATACCTTCCCTCTTTGGGACAGGTGCGCCTGAGGCTCACGGCTTTTGGCAATGACAAGGCAAAGCTCGCCTCGGAAGTCGCCGAACAGATCGCATTGGTCATGCCCCGGATCGCCAGCTATGTGTACGGCTACGACGAGGAGAGCCTGGAATCCGCCATCGGAAATCTTTTGAAGAAGTCAGGGAAAACTTTAGCTTTGGCCGAAAGCTGCTCTGGAGGCTACATTTCCCACCTGGTCACGAGCATCGCAGGAAGTTCCGCTTACTTCAACGGCTCGGTAGTCCCCTACCACAACCAGTTTAAGGAAAACATCCTGGGAGTGAAGGCCGAAACGCTTGCCAGCCACGGGGCGGTGAGCGAGGAGACAGTGAGGGAAATGTCCAGCGGAGTCCGAAGTTTGTTTGGGTCGGACATTGGCCTAGCCAGCAGCGGAATAGCCGGTCCTGACGGTGGCACGGAGGAAAAACCGGTCGGAACGGTCTGGATCGCCTGTGCGGGAGCGGGTTTTGTCGAGACCAAAAAACTCCAATTGAGCCAGGATCGCTTGCTGAATATTCAATTGACGGGCGTTGCCGTTTTGAATTTGCTAAGGATTTGCCTCAATCAAGACAACAAATAAAATTTTACATTTAGGGTTTGGGCGGAAGTCGTATAAAATTTAATTTTAAAACTTGAATTTAAACCCAATTAAATTACCTCAATAGCTATGGCAAGTGTAGAAATGCTGATGCCCAAAATGGGCGAAAGTATTATAGAAGGCACCATCCTCACCTGGCTCAAGAAGGAAGGCGACTCCATCGAGCAGGATGAGTCGGTACTCGAAGTCGCCACCGACAAGGTGGACACCGAGGTTCCTGCCACCCATGGCGGGATTTTGAAAAAGATCCTTGCCAAAGAAGGAGAGGTAATCGCCGTGGGTGCGCCCATAGCTTTGATCGAGACCAGCTCCGAAAACGGAACCGCAAAGACCGAAACTCCCAGCGCACCGAAAACGGAAAAAGAAGAACTCGTAGCCGCAGCGCCGGAAAATACCGGCAGCATCCTCGCACAGCCCGAGCCACAGGTAGAGGAAAAATCCGATGACGGACGCTTTTATTCCCCCTTGGTAAAAAACATCGCCAAGGAAGAAGGCATCAGCAAAGCCGAGCTGTCCAAAATCCCCGGAACCGGCAAAGACCAGCGCGTCACCAAGGAAGACATGCTGGCCTACGTCAAAAACAGATCGCAAAGCCCCGCCGCTGCGCCCTCCGCTCCATCCATTTCCGAGCCGAAAGTCCAAGTCAGCATCTCGGCAACGGACGAGATCATCGAGATGGACCGTATGCGCAAGATGATCGCCCAGCGTATGGTCGATTCCAAGCGCATCTCCGCGCACGTCACCTCTTTCGTAGAGGCTGACATGACCAACATCGTCCTCTGGAGAGAAAAGCACAAAGATGCCTATCGCGCAAAATATGGCGAAGGGATTACCTTTACACCCTTTTTCATCGAGGCCATCGCCCGCGCGATACGCGACTTCCCGATGATCAACATCTCCGTGGACGGTGACCGAATCATCAAAAAGAAAGACATCAACATCGGCATGGCCGTGGCGTTGCCCTCCGGCAACCTGATCGTGCCCGTGATCAAAAACGTCGATCAGCTCAACCTGGTCGGTATATCCAAAAAAGTAAACGACCTGGCCAACCGCGCCAGAAACAACAAGCTGACTGCCGACGATCTCGCCGGCGGCACGTACACTGTATCCAATGTGGGTTCCTTTGGCAATGTGATGGGCACCCCTATCATCCCGCAACCCCAGGTGGCCATCATGGCCGTGGGAGCCATCGTCAAAAAGCCCGCCGTGGTAGAGACGCCCACCGGAGACGTGATCGCCATCCGGCACAAGATGTTCCTCTCCCACTCCTACGACCATCGCGTGGTGGACGGGGCTCTGGGTGGCATGTTTGTGCGCCGAGTGGCAGACTATCTGGAGGAGTTTGACCTTCGCAGCGATCTCTAGCAGGCAGTAGGCAGTGATCAGTAGGCAGTCTGCAAACTGCCCACTGCCTACCGCCTACTGATTACCGGCAAGCTCACTCCGCCCTTTCCCTTACTTTTCTGTAGTAAAACTCCAGCCTGTCCGCCAGGAGAGCCAGCCGGATGGGTTTGGTGAGGTAGTCGTTCATACCCGACTCCATGGCCTTCTTTTCGTCTTCTTCAAATACGTTGGCCGAAAGCCCGATGATCACCAGGTTTTCCTTGCCGGGCAGCGTTCTGATCTCTCGGGTGGCCTCCAGTCCATTTTTCAGGGGCATCTGCACATCCATCAAGACCACGTCAAAATCCTGGTTTTTCACCTTTTCCACCGCCTCCACGCCATTGTGCGCCACTTCAAACTCAAAGCCCAGCTGCTGAAACATCAAAGTCATCAGCTGAAGATTCAGGTCGTTGTCCTCTGCCAAAAGAATCCGGAGCGGAAACTCCGTGCCCATCTCGCGGATATCCCGCCAGGTCAGCTCGTCGGTTTCCTGCGGGACTATATCCTGCTCCACCCTCTTGACGATGACGGAAAACTTAAAAACAGAGCCCTTGCCCAGTTCGCTGGAGATTTCCAGCTGCCCGCCCATCAGCTCCACGATCTTCTTTGCAATCGCCAAGCCCAGCCCCGTACCCTGATAAGCCCGCGTGTTGGAGGTCTCCACCTGGTAAAAAGGATCCGCGAGATGCTCCAAATGCGCCTGAGGGATGCCGATGCCGGTATCCTCCACGCTGAACGTGAGAAACTGAAAAAATTCGTCAACTGAACTCAAATCCATCCTCACCCGCACCGCGCCACCTTCCGGCGTAAACTTGATCGCATTGCCGATCAGGTTCAGTAGGATTTGGTTGATTTTCCCCTTGTCTGCCTCCACCACGGTATGGTCAAACTCTCCGTAAGTCAGCTCCAGCTTGATTTTCTTTTTCCCAGCCAGCCCGGAGAGGATCTTCACCTGATCCTTCAGTTCCTCCACCGCGTCGAAGGTCACCGGAATGATCTCGATCTTCCCCGATTCGATTTTTGAGTAGTCGAGGATGTCCCGGATGATGTTTAGCAGGGAGTTTCCTGAGTTTTTGATGATCTCGACGTACTGCTTTTGGATTCGGTTGAGGTTGGTGCTTTCCAGCAGGTCGATGATCCCCAGCAGCCCGTTCATGGGTGTGCGGATCTCGTGGCTCATGTTGGCGAGGAAGTCGGATTTGGCGCGGCTAGCCTGGTCAGCGGCGTTCATGGCTTCGACCAGGCCTTTCTCCCATATTTTCTGTCCGGTGATGTCCTTTGAGATGGACATGATCTGCTTTTCATCCAAGGGGAAAAATCGCATCTCATAGTGCTTGTCCCCCAGTGCCGTGTGCCATACCACGTCCATGGTCTGTATGCTGTTGGTGTCCCTGGCCCTCTTGAACGTCTTCACCACGGCGTCTGCCTGCCCATGTGGCACAAACTCCTCCAGAGACTTGCCCACGGTCAGTTTGGAAGCCTCCAGCAGGTTTTTTTTGTCCTGGACATGAAAGTCCAACACGACGCCCGCATTGTCATAGATGAAAATCGTGTCGGGTATATTGCTGATGAGGCTTCGTAGCCTGTTTTCGCTCTGCACGAGCTCCTGGCGCGCGAGAAACTGGGAGGTGATATCCGTGCCAATCCCCATGCCCCCGGAGAGCCTTCCTTGCTCGTCAAAAATCAGCTTTTCAAAGATCTTGATTCTGATTTTTTCGCCGTTGGGCTTCACGAAGTCATACTCCAGCTCGATCAGGTGCCTGCCTTCCGTCAGCGCCTTGACCGTCTCCTCCTTGACCAGATTGGCTTGGGCGTGGGTGGAACCAACCTTAAACGCATCAAAAAACTCCTGTCTCGTGTGTCCCAGTACTTCCTCTACTTCATCCGAGACCTTGGTAATCTCCCCGCGATGGTCATGAAAAAACACAAACCCCTTCATCTCCTGCAACAGGAGGTTTTGCTGGTCAAAGAGCCGGGATATTTCCTGTAGGTTTTCCTCCTGGACGCGGATGGAGTCCACATTCCCTTTGAGTGAAATGATAAAAAACGCCACGGTACCAATCAGAAGTACCACGATGCCTAGAAACAGCAGAAAATAGGTGCTGTAGATCCCCGAAGTGAGGCCCTCCAGAGGCACGAGAAAAAGCAGGGAGGCCGCTGCATCCGAATTGGCATAGGAAAATGGATATTGCGCCAAGATACCGGAAAAGGACTCACCCTCCTTCAGCCATTCTACCTCATAAAAACCCTTCAGCCCGAGCCGGATATCGGATCTGACCCGGCTGAGATCAGTATCATCGAGGATGACAGCTCCTTCTCTCGACCGCTGGCCTAGAGGAATAAGATCCGACTCGAAGAGCAGGTACTTTTCCCCTCCGGGATCGAGGTAGAAATTCGTCACATATTCCTTGCTATACGCTGGCACGTCCAGAGTGTACAGGATTCGGAAGCCCTCTTTTCCCGTAGCCAAAAGCTGGGAGCTTTCCACTTTGTTGGGAAAATCACCTTGATAGCGCTTTCGGATGAAATCGTTGGTGTCGGTCATCTCAAAGACCAAAATGGAATCCTTCATGTCCACGACCACCGAATCCATCATTCCCGGATAGCTCGTAAACGTCCGCCGGACGATGACCGTAAACTCGTCCTTGAAATCGTCCTCATCCAGGTCTGGATCTTCCAAAAACGACACCAGTATCTTGGACTCCTCTTTGAAGCGGTTGAGATCCACCTCCAATCCCCTGGCGGCCAGCTCGGTCTGGTTGATCAAAAATTCCCGACGGGAATCCATTTGGGAAAAATAGATGGCATTGAAGAAGCTGAAGCCCAAGGCAATCACCAGCACCACCAGCAGTGTCCCAGTGATGGAGATCATCCAAAAATTGGCGCGGCCAATGAGATTTTTTGCCATCAGTGATTGGGAAACACTTCTACAAGAAACCAATCCACTCCAACAAATGGCACGCAGATCGCCCAGTGGAGATTGGCTTCTTCCTGGAATTCAAACCTGTCCTTCTTCTCCAGCAGAAAATGCTGTGCCATCTCTCTCACTTCCCGGCTTTTGCTGCTGAACAGGTTGAAGTCGGAAATCCTAAAGTAGTCTGAATGGACCGTCTCACGGTACACGTGGTTTTTGAGCGGGGGCATGCTCAGGGATTCGATCGCTTCAGCTTTTCCCGCGACGATGTCACCTTTAGAGTTGACCAGAATAAACTCCCCCTCCACCGAGTCTAGGTAGTGTTGGATGATATCGCTGACGGTGTAGTCCACGCCAAGCACGGCAAAAAGCTCATCCCCGTCATAGATGGGATGCACCAGGGAAAGAATCCAGCCTTTGCCGGCCGGATCTACATACGCCTCCGGTATCCATACCAGGCCCTTGGAAGGATTGTGGTCGAAATCCGCTTCATAATAGAAATTGAAGGCCGTCACGTCCAAGTTGATATCGACGATATTCCTCACATCATAGGTAGGATATACCCTGCTTACCTGCATGGAAGAGTTGGAGTAGATCTGCACGGCCATGGGGTTTCGCCTCATGAACGCCGCAAAAACACTGTCCAGAAAATTGGTGAGGACGACCTGTTCTTCCGCCTTTTTGCGGTCAGGAGTCGAGTTGAGCAAGATCACCGAGCTGAGGGAAGAGTCCTGCCCGGGCAGGTTGGTGGAAATGCCTCCCACAAATCGATAAGGACTAGGCCGGGAGTGCTCCCTAATGGAATCCTTCCTGGTCAGGAGATATTCATAGTAGTGCGCGACGGTGTCCAGGTCCTCGGCCAGAGCGCCTCCCTGCTGCACCATCCTCTTTATCAATAGCTCCAGCTTTTGAAAATTCTCCTCCGGGATCTCCTCTTCCGGGGCACTACAGCCCATCACCAAGGCGATCATGGCAAGAACAAAAAAGCGTACTCTAAAAAGACGCATGTGTCAATCCGTTTTCAGGGAAATTAGAGATTTTCCAGCTGCGAACGAAAAGATCTTCCCATTTCGTCAAATCTCTCCTTTACTTTTTCAAAAAATTGACCCTCGAGAAATGCGTCCAAATCCTGCTCCTCCACTACATCAAGTTCGCTGAGCTTGAAGGTCTGCTCCATCGGCCCCAGCTCATACTTGAGGATATACTTGTTGTTCCAGGAGAAAATGCTCACGCGCACTTCCTCCCGGGTCATTTCCTTGACTACCCTCATTCCGGCTTTTTGACTACGGACTTGTAGGTGATGTTGGACTTCAGCGAGGAAGCCACGGAGCAGTATTTGTCCACGGAGAGCGCCACGACCTTGGCAAATTCCTCCTCGGTAGCATTGGGCGACACCAGCACAAAAGTCAGCTCAATGTCGGTGAAAAAGGCCGGCACGCCGTCGTTTCGGACACCTTCCACTTCCACGTAGAAGTCGACGATCTCCCTGCGCTTTTTCTTCATCATCAGTACGGCATCCACAGATGCGCAGCCTCCCAAAGCAGAAAGCAGCAAATCCATTGGGGATTGGGCTTTCTTGTGCTCGGGGTCATACATGTCGATGTTGACCAGGTTACCCTGCAGGTTGAGGGCTTCATACTCCATATCCGCCTTCATGCGGACGGTGACATTTCGCTTATTTGCCATTGTTAGAATTACGATTTGCGATTTACGAAATACGAGGTCGTTTCATCTTCTGAGCATAAAGCCGAAGCCGCCGACCTCACACCCGCATTTCTTTTTGGTTCTCAATTATTGTTTCAGCTCAGCAATTTTCAAATTTTGCAATATTTCAATTTTTCAATCCCATCACATATTCCTTCTATACTGCCCCCCCACTTCATAGAGCGCGTGGGTGATCTGTCCCAAAGAGCATCGCTTGGAAGCCTCCATGAGCTGGGTGAAGACGTTTTCGTTTTTCACGGCCGCATTTTGGAGCTCCTTGAGCAGCTCTGTCTCCAAACCTTCGTAGGTCTGATGTAAGTTCCTCAGCGTCTCGATTTGGGCTTCTTTTTCGTCCGGATTGGCGCGGATGACTTCACCCGGCGTGACTGTGGGCGAGCCCTCGGAAGAAAGAAAGGTATTGACCCCGATGATCGGGAACTCTCCGGTGTGCTTCAGCATCTCGTAGTGCAGGCTTTCCTCCTGGATTTTGCCCCGCTGATACATGGTCTCCATCGCGCCGAGTACACCTCCCCGCTCGGTAATCCGGTCAAATTCCACATAGACGGCTTCCTCCACCAAGTCAGTCAGCTCCTCGATAATGAAGGCTCCCTGTAGCGGATTCTCGTTTTTCGCCAGACCCAATTCTTTATTGATAATCAACTGGATCGCCATCGCACGACGAACGGATGCTTCAGTAGGCGTGGTGATTGCCTCGTCATAGGCATTGGTATGGAGCGAGTTGCAGTTGTCATAGATCGCATAGAGTGCCTGCAGCGTGGTACGGATGTCGTTGAAGTCGATCTCCTGCGCGTGTAGGGAGCGGCCGGAAGTCTGGATGTGGTACTTCAGCATCTGCGAGCGCTCGTTGGCGCCGTACTTCAGCTTCATGGCTTTGGCCCAGATCCTTCTGGCCACGCGACCGATCACTGCATATTCTGGATCGACTCCGTTGGAGAAAAAGAAGGATAGGTTGGGCGCAAAGTCATTCACGTTCATGCCACGGGAGACGTAGTATTCCACGTAGGTAAACCCGTTGGAAAGCGTCAGCGCCAGCTGCGTGATGGGATTGGCTCCGGCCTCGGCGATATGATACCCGGAGATGGAGACCGAGTAGAAGTTTCGCACGTTCTGCTCGATGAAATACTGCTGCACGTCTCCCATCAGCCGGAGTGAAAACTCCGTGGAAAAGATGCAGGTATTCTGCGCTTGGTCTTCTTTCAGGATATCCGCCTGCACTGTTCCCCGTACCTTGGAAACCGTGTCAGCTTTGATCTTTTCATACACCTCCAGCGGCAAGACTTGGTCGCCCGTCACACCGAGCAGCATCAGGCCAAGCCCGTTGTTTCCTTCTGGAATGGCTGCGTTGTATTTGGGTCTCTTCAGCCCTTTTTTCTTATAAATAGCCGTGATTTTCTCCTCCACCTCTTCTTCCAGTCCATTGGCTTTGATATAGACTTCGCATTGCTGATCTATGGCCGCATTCATGAAAAAGGCCGTCATCGTGGCCGCAGGGCCATTGATGGTCATGGACACCGAGGTCATGGGATCGACGAGGTTGAAGCCCGAATAGAGCTTTTTGGCATCGTCGAGGCAGCAGACGTTCACACCGGAGTTGCCGATCTTGCCATAGATATCGGGACGGTAGTCTGGGTCTTCGCCATAGAGGGTCACCGAGTCAAAAGCGGTGGAAAGGCGCTTCGCCGGCATACCGGCAGACACATAGTGAAAACGCTTGTTGGTACGCTCCGGACCGCCCTCACCTGCAAACATGCGGGTAGGGTCTTCTCCCTCTCTTTTGAAAGGAAAAACCCCAGCCGTGTACGGAAACTTCCCCGGCAAATTTTCCCGCAGTCCCCACTTCAGCAGCTCGCCCCAAGCCTCAAACTTGGGCAAAGCCACCTTGGAAACCCTCGAGTTGGAAAGGGAGGTCGAATAGGTTTTGATCTTGATTTCCTTGTCGCGAACCTTGAAGACGTAGAAATCCTCTCCATACTTGGCCGCCTCAGCGGGCCATTCTTCCAGCCACTTCTTGTTTTTGGGATCCAGGCTGAGCTCCACCTGGGCATACACTTCCTGGAGCTCCTTCACGAGTCGATCCGCATCAGCGACTCGCGCAGACTGGATGGTCTCGATGGATTTTTGGATGCTGTAGAGCTGCTGGGCGATTTCCTTTTGCTCCTCCACCCAAGCGTCGTAGCTCCGGTTGGTCTCGGTGATCTCGCTCAGGTAGCGGGTACGGGCGGGTGGGATGATGTAGATTTTCTCCGAACTGCCAGCGGCCAAGTCCGAGCTACTCTCCCATCCGTCAAACTTCTCGTTTACTTTTCCCATCACGGCACGGTAGAGCTGGTTCATGCCCGGATCATTAAACTGTGAGGCGATGGTGCCAAAGACGGGAATCTGCTCATCGGCGATATCCCAGAGGTTGTGGTTGCGCTTGTACTGCTTTTTCACATCGCGGATGGCGTCAAGCGCCCCACGCTTGTCAAACTTGTTGAGCGCGATCACATCGGCAAAGTCCAACATGTCGATCTTCTCCAACTGCGACGCGGCGCCATACTCCGGTGTCATCACGTAGAGCGACAGGTCGCTGTGCTCCGTGATCTCCGTATCGGACTGTCCGATCCCGGATGTCTCCAAGATGACCAGGTCATAGCCTGCCGCCTTCACCGTATCCACGGCATCCTGCACGTATCGGGACAGGGCGAGATTGGACTGGCGAGTCGCCAGGGAGCGCATAAACACGCGGGGATGATGGATGGAATTCATCCGGATACGGTCGCCGAGCAGTGCTCCACCGGTTTTTCTTTTGGATGGATCCACTGAAATGATTGCCAGCGTTTTATCTTCAAAATCAAGCAGAAATCTTCTGACCAATTCATCGACTAGGGAAGACTTTCCGGCTCCTCCGGTTCCGGTGATCCCGAGCACGGGCGTGGTCGATTTTTTGCTTTGCTCCCGCACGGAGTCTAGTAGAGTAACGGACTTTTCCGGAAAGTTTTCAAAAGCGGAAATCGCCCGTGCGACGTGTTCTTTGTGTTCTTTTCCCAGGGAAAACCCCTCCGGCAGCTCATCTCCCACTGCGAAATCACAACGCTTCACCATGTCGTTGATCATGCCCTGCAATCCCATCGCGCGTCCGTCGTCGGGGGAATAGATGCGGGTGATGCCATAGCCATGCAGCTCTTTGATCTCCTCGGGCAGGATGGTCCCCCCTCCTCCGCCAAAGATCTTTATGTGCGCAGCGCCCCGCTCGCCGAGTAGATCATACATGTATTTGAAAAACTCCACGTGGCCGCCCTGATAGGAAGTGATGGCGATGGCCTGCACGTCTTCTTGGATCGCACAGTCCACGATCTCCTGCACGGAGCGGTTGTGGCCAAGGTGGATCACCTCGCAGCCCGTGGACTGGATGATCCTTCGCATGATGTTGATCGCCGCGTCGTGCCCGTCAAAAAGCGACGCTGCGGTGACGATACGGATGTGGTTTTGGGGCTTGTACACCTCAGTAGGGAAAGTCATATTTTTGGGTCTATGGTAGCCGATTGGAAGAAACAGGGGCAAAAGAAAAGCCTGGAATGTGCCTGTTTTAATGCCCGCGAATATAAGAAAATTAAGGGGAGCGGGGTTTTGAATTGTGATCCTTCTCCTTAGTTTAGTGAAACAATAGTCCCAAAATCCCCCATGCCTTCCAATAGATACGCCTTTTTCGTTTCCATCACAGCCGCTTTGGGCGGCTTTTTATTTGGCTTTGATACAGCCGTCATCTCGGGCGCCGAGCGCGACATCCAGGAAGTCTGGCAGCTCAGCGACTGGATGCACGGACTAGCCATTGCCTCGGCGCTATATGGCACAGTGATCGGCGCGCTTTTTGGCGGGATCCCCGCCGACAAGTGGGGCAGGAAGCAAAGTCTCCTGTGGATCGGCGTCTTCTACCTCGTGTCCGCGCTGGGATCGGCTCTCGCCTGGGACTTCACCTCTTTTACCCTGTTTCGATTTTTGGGCGGCCTGGGAGTAGGCGCCTCCTCGGTGGTCGCCCCGATGTACATCTCCGAGATCGCACCTGCCAAAAACCGCGGTCTCCTGGTTGCCTTGTACCAGTTCAACATCGTCTTTGGGATCGTGATGGCCTACCTGTCCAACTACCTGATCGGTACCGCCGGGTTGGCAGAGGACTGGCGCTGGATGCTGGGAGTCGAGGGTATCCCCGCGTTGATCTATAGTGTGATGATTTTCCGGATCCCCGAGAGCCCACGCTGGCTTATTGCTAAGTTCAACGACTTGGACAAAGCCCGGGAGATCCTCAGCAAGACCGACTCTGAGGGCGTGGACGAAGCGATTCGCCTGGCTCTGGAGGAGGAAAAAAGCATGAAGCAAAAGGCAGGTTTCGGAACGCTGTTCTCAAAACGGTTCTTCTCCAGCACCATGCTGGCAGTGATGATCGCCTTTTTCAACCAAGTCTCCGGCATCAACGCGATCATCTACTTTGCCCCCAGGATCTTTGAAATGGCCGGGATTTCGACAGAGAGCGCCTTGATCTCCACCGTAGGGATCGGCTTGATCAACCTGTTTGCGACCTTTCTTGGCCTCTACCTCATCGACAGGCTTGGCAGAAAAGTCCTCATGTACATCGGCTCTTTGGGTTACATCATCTCGCTTTCCCTGATGGCCTACAACTTCCTCGGTCCGGGCATTCCGGGTTTTTGGCTGCCGATCTTCGTCTTTGGCTTCATCGCCTCGCATGCCGTGGGACAGGGCGCGGTGATCTGGGTCTTTATCTCCGAGATGTTTCCCAACGAGCTGCGTGCCTATGGACAGTCCCTGGGATCGTTTACCCACTGGATTCTTGCCGCGCTTATCGCCAACGTTTTTCCCTTCTTTGCCAACAGTTTTGGTCCGGGCTATATCTTCGCGTTTTTCTGCGCGATGATGGTCTGGCAGCTGCTCTGGGTGATGTTTAAGATGCCTGAGACCAAAGGCCGCTCGCTGGAGGAAATTCAAAAAGACTTACAAAAAAGCCATGCGTGATCATGTCGTGATATTTGGGGAGATGCTCTGGGACTGCCTCCCCTCTGGACCCGTCGCCGGCGGTGCTCCTATGAATGTGGCCCTCAACCTGCACCAGCTGGGCCTGAGCTCCCGCCTGATCTCGGCTGTGGGCAAAGATGAAGACGGGGAAAAACTCAGCGGCTTTCTGGCGGACTTCGGCCTTCCCCTAGACCTGATCCAGATCAAGCCAAACCATGACACTTCCAAGGTGCTCGTGGACGACTCTGACCCGGAAAACATCAAGTACACCATCGTCTCTCCAGTCGCCTGGGACTTTGTGGCTTGGAATGAGGAAAACGACCGGGCAGTCGAGGAGGCAGACGCCTTCGTCTTCGGCACCCTGGGCGTTCGCAATCCCGAAAGCCTCAAAACCCTGATCCGACTGCTGCATCACCCTACCCTGCGTGTGTTTGATGCCAACCTCCGACCTCCATTTTATGATTTCGAGGTGATCGAGACCTTGCTCGGCTTTGCGGACATCCTGAAGATCAACGAGGACGAGCTGGAAATATTTGCCGACTACTTCGAGACCGAAGCGACCATCGAAGACCTCTGCTTTTACCTCGACCAACACTATCCCATGGAGATCATATGTGTGACTCGCGGAGCCAAGGGCGCAGTGATCTACCAGAAAGGAAAGCTGTTTGAGCATCCCGGCTACAGCGTGCAGGTGCAGGACTCCATTGGCGCGGGAGATGCCTTCCTCAGCGGATTTATCAAAACCTATCTGGAGGAAAAAGCCCCCGAGGAGATTCTGGATTTCGCCTGTAGACTGGGGGCATTTGTCGCTACGCAAAAAGGCGGAACGCCGAGGTACTCAGAGGCGGATATTGAGAAGGTTGGGTGAATCAGTGATAAGTTGGCAGTATTCAGTGTGCAGTCGGCAGTCGCAGTATTCTAACGTAAGGTATTAATTTGTAAGCGGTTAGTAGTGAGTTATAAGTAATAACACCACTCACAATTTACTGTTTACTACTTACCTGCCCACGGTCTACTGCGCCAGCTTACTGATCACTGCCAACTGAAAACTGCCAAAACTGATCACTGCAGCACTTCCTTCAAGACTCCCGTCCCCAGCCCGATCATAGACCACTCGGTGATCTGCAGCTCGATGAGGGCCATCATGCCGGGCTTTAGTCCCAGATAGCTCTCGTGGGTCAGGTGCGACAGCAGCAGGCTGATGGTCGGGTTGTGGCCGATCAGCATGCAGGAATCGGCCTGCTTGGGTGTATGCTCCAGCAAGCCGATCAAGGCATCCAAGTGGCCTTCATAGATGTCGCGGGTGTATTCGACTTCTTCTATGGGCACATATTTCCTGATGATTTCAGCCGTCTCCATCGTCCGGGTGGCCGCCGAGCAGTGCAAAAAATCCACCTTCAGTCCACCCGACTGAAGCGTCTCGCCCAAGCGATTCAGGCTGTCCTTGCCATTGGGGGTCAGCTGGCGCTGAAAATCCACCCCGTCCGAAAAGCCAGCCTCGCCATGTCTCAAGAGTATCAAATGTTTCATTTCGAAATCGTTTTTTGCCAGAAATCCAGCGAGCTAAACATCAAAAATCCATCCAAACCCAAGCGCCTCAATTTTTAAATATTTGGACGGAAAGACTAGGCCCTCTATTTTTAGCATTTCAATATCGGCCGGACCGACGGCTAAATTCCCTTTTCTCTATGTCAAAAAATCTAGTCATCGTCGAATCCCCCGCCAAGGCCAAGACCATCGAAGGCTACCTGGGCAAGGACTTCAAGGTAGTCTCCAGCTACGGCCACGTACGGGATCTCCCCAAAGGCGATAAAGCTATAGATATCAAAAACCGCTTCAAACCCACCTACGAGGTCACCGCCGACAAGAAAGAGGTGATCAAAAACCTGAAATCATTTGCCAAGGACGCCGAGACGGTGTACCTCGCGAGTGACGATGACCGGGAGGGAGAAGCCATTTCCTGGCATTTGAAGGAAGTCCTCAAACTGGACGAAACACATACCAAGCGCATCGTTTTCCGCGAGATCACCAAAAACGCCATCACCAAAGCCATAGAAAACCCGCGCGGTATAGACTATGACCTGGTCAATGCCCAGCAGGCCCGGCGAATCCTGGACCGCTTGGTAGGTTTTGAGCTTTCTCCCATTCTGTGGAAAAAGATCAAAACCGGCCTCTCCGCGGGTCGCGTTCAATCCGTGGCCGTTCGTCTGATCGTCGAGCGCGAGCGTGAGATCGAGGCGCACAAGGCCAAGTCTTCCTTCCGCATCACGGCGATCTTTGAAGTGGAAGGCAAAACTTTCCAAGCCGAGCTGCCAAAGAAATTCGAAACCAAACAGGAGGCCGAAGACTTCCTGAAAAATTGCCTTCAGGCCGACTTCTCCGTAGCCAACCTGGAGAAAAAACCGACCAAGAAATCTCCGGCAGCGCCATTTACCACCTCTACCCTGCAGCAGGAAGCTTCGCGAAAGCTGTACTTTTCCGTGGCCCAGACCATGTCCGTCGCGCAGAAGTTGTATGAAGCCGGTAAGATCACCTATATGCGTACCGACAGCACCAACCTCTCCCAAGACGCGATGGCCGCGGCGAAAAGCGCCATCGAGAATTCTTATGGAGCCAATTACCATAAATCCAGACAGTTTACAACCAAAAACGAAAGCGCCCAAGAAGCCCACGAAGCGATCCGTCCCACGGACTTTTCCCAAAGCCAAGTCTCAGGTGAGCGAAACGAGCAGCGCCTCTACGAACTGATCTGGAAGCGAGCCATCGCCTCCCAAATGGCCGATGCGGAACTGGAGAAAACCACCATCACCATTGCGGTCTCCAACTCACCGCTCAACCTGGTAGCTACCGGTGAAGTGATCAAGTTTGACGGATTCCTCAAGGTCTATCTGGAGGATACCGACGACGAGCCAGAGGAGGACGAAGACGGCGGCAAGTCCCTCCTGCCCCCTATGTCCATAGGACAGGGCCTGAACCTGCAGGAGATGAAAGGCCGAGAGACCTTCAGCCGACCTGCTCCACGCTACACGGAAGCTTCGCTGGTGAAAAAGCTCGAAGAACTCGGCATCGGCCGACCTTCCACCTACGCGCCTACCATCTCTACGATCCAGAAGCGCGACTATGTGGTCAAAGAGGCCCGAGACGGCACTCCGAGAAACTACGTGGAGATGAAGATCGCCAACGGGCAGTTCAAAGATGTCACCAAAACCGAAAACACAGGGGCCGAAAAGAACAAACTCTTCCCTACCAACACGGCCATGGTGGTCAACGACTTCCTGGTGGAGCACTTCCCCAATGTGATCGACTTCCATTTCACCGCCAGGGTAGAAAAGGAATTTGACGACATCGCCTCAGGAGGGCAGGTATGGGAGGACATGATCGATGCCTTCTATGGCAAATTCCACAAAAGCGTCGAAGAGACCGAGCAGGTATCCCGCCAGGACGTCAACTCCAGCCGACTGATCGGACAGCATCCTACTTCGGGCAGAAACGTCTATGCGCGCCTGGGCCGTTTTGGGCCACTGGTGCAGATCGGCGAAAACGAGGACGAGGACAAGCAATACGCCAGCCTGAAAAAAGGCCAATTCATCGAAAACATCAGCATGGAAGATGCCTTGGAGCTCTTCAAGCTGCCTCGTGAAGTCGGCTTCTTTGAGGACAAAAAGATGACGGCCGCTATTGGTCGATTTGGCCCCTACATCCGCCACGACAGCGCTTTCTACTCTTTGGAAAAAGGACAGGATCCCATGTCCATCACCGAGGAGGAAGCCATCATCCTCATCCAAAACAAGCGTGAGGCAGATGCCAAAAAGCACATCAAAACCTTCGACGAAAATCCGGAAATCCAGATCCTAAACGGCCGCTGGGGACCTTACATCAAGTTTGGCAAGACCAACTACAAGATCCCGAAGGGCAAGGAAGCCGAGCAGCTCTCCTACGCCGAGACACTGGAGATCATCGAATCCCAACCGGACGCCGGAAAGAAAAAAGGGCGCTTCGGAGCCAAAAAGAAAAGCTAAGGGAAGCACCCAAAACGAATAAAACCGACCTAGCCAGGTCGGTTTTATTCGTTTTAAGGCTAGATGATCTTCGATTTCCCTAGTCGTATTCCCCCATTTTTTTCCAGCACAACGCTATAAAATCCGGAAACCAACCACATGCAACCTTAGTTTTGGGTAACTTGTGGCCAAGCCCTGTCCTATTTTTTCCATCTTTTTGATAGCTATTCATGAAACCAGCCACGCGCTATGCGAAAAGCGGCAGCATCAACATTGCCTACCAGGTCTTTGGCACCGGCTCCATCGACTTGGTCTATATCCCAGGCTGGGTCTCCAACATCGACCTGATGTGGGCCTGCCCTTCGCTTTCCTATTTTCTCAAAGAGCTTGGCAAGATCTGCCGGGTCATCCTATTTGACAAAAGGGGTACCGGCCTCTCAGACCGCATCAGCGAGCTCTCCACCCTGGAGGAGCGGATGGACGACCTGCGTGCGGTGATGGATGCCGTGGGTTCGGAAAAGTCCATCCTATTCGGTCACTCCGAGGGAGGCTCGGTGTCTGCACTGTTTGCGGCCACCTATCCCCAGCGTACCATCTCCCTGATTGCCTTTGGGATTTTTGCCAAGAGACGGTATTCCCCGGACTATCCCTGGGCTCCCACAGACCAGCAGCGACAAAAAGTCTATGACATGATCGAAAACAGCTGGGGAAGCGGCGACATGGAGCTGGAGACCCTGGCACCCTCACGGGCCGATGACACGCAATTTATGGATTGGCTGGCCCAGTACTTCCGCTCGGGAGCCAGTCCCAGCGCCGCGATGGTCTTAACCCGGATGAACACCCTCGTGGATATCGTCGACATCCTGGGAATGGTCCGCGTGCCGACGCTGATTATGCAGCGCAGGCAGGACATCGACGTCAAAATCGAGGAAGGCCGCTTCATTTCCGAAAAGATCCCGGACTCAACACTCGTGGAGATGGAAGGAAGCGACCATCTTTTTTGGGCCGGAGACAGTCAGGAAGTCCTGGACTGCATGAAGGCTTTTATTCTCCAAAACCAAGTCCATCCGCACGGCGACAAGCGGCTCACTGCGGTACTCGTCGCAAAAATCCGCCGCGAGAACCCGACAAGCAGTCCGGAAGGCAGCTTCCGCCAGGCCATCTCCAAGTTCAGGGGAAAGCTGTCCCACCTCGATGAGGAAAGGCTGGTTGCTACCTTTGAAGGACCGAGCAAAGCGGTGCACTGCGGCCTGGAACTGATGGACTTGGCGACGAACCCACAGCGAGGATTGGCCATCTGCATCCACATGCTGGAGACCGCTTCGGAGGAGCCGGTAGCCAACTGGGGAGAAGCGCAAGCATGGACGGACGCGATGTGGGAACAAGGGCTCCCCGGACAACTATTGATCACCCAAACGGCGAAACACCTCCTCGCCGGAACGGGCCTGACCATCTCCCCCTCCCTCCACACGCTAAAAACTACAAACTGGCAGCCTCAGGCGCTCTTCCGAGTGACCGACGGCATTGCTTCGGCTACTGGAAGCAGCCAACATGGCACCTCGTGGAGCGAGTCCTTTCTCGAGGGTGTGATCCAGTGCATCCATACCCACCTGGACAACGAGCAGTTTGGGCTGAATATGCTGGCCGACGAGCTGTCCATGAGCGGAAGGCAGCTCCAGCGAAAGCTCAAGGCGGTGAGCAACAAGTCACCCAGCCAGCTGATCTCCTCTGTCCGGCTACATCGCGCCAAAGAGCTCCTGCTTTCGCAAAAGTACGTCGTGTCGGAAATCGCCTTCCTCACGGGCTTTTCCAATCCCTCCTACTTCTCGAAGTGTTTCAAAAAGGAATTTGGCATCAGCCCCTCCTCCCTCATCTCCCAGTACTGAGTGCTCAGATTCGTCGCAATAGTGATGATATCTGTCGGGAAAATGCCATAGCCCTGACAATTCTCTAGATAACTTCCATGGCATCAATGAGACTCTACATGGAAACCAACCAAGAAATCCCCAAGGAACTGATCAACTGGAGCAAGTGGATGGTGGGGGTCAACTTTTCGGCAGCCACAGGCTGCATCGTCGTGCTGCGGGACGTTCGGCCGGACAAATCCGCCCCCCTGTCGTTTTGGCTCTTCACCGCCATCTCACTTTTTGTACTGACGGTCTTGACCTCCATCATTTTCAACCTCATCCTTTCTTTGGAAGTAAAGAAAGACTTTGTCCTGAAGAAAAAGCACCTGATCCTGGCAGGATTGCAGCTTGGCTTTTTTTCATTGGCGCTGATAGCTCTACTGGCTTGGATCAAGGCTTAAGGAGTGGCTGTAAGCGTCTTTTTGGCTTGTCGCAAAAGTGCCAAGACTTGTCGTGAAACTGTTAGATATGAGCCATTTATAGCCCATACCTTTGTATAGTCGAAGTTTTGATACCCTTTCCCGGGAAGATTTTTAAGAGGGCGTCAGGACTTGGCTCAGCCGCTGCCGGCAGCACTCATTTTGGTCGCTCTGCAGTCGGTTTTTTTCCAGTTCACACCAAAATTCTATCCATCATGTCCGTATCTATTTTTAAACACGCAAACTTCGGTGGCACCGCCATGACTTTGAAAAAAGGCAACTACGCCACCATCCCCATCGGAAACGACCAGATCAGCTCGATCAAGGTCGAGCCTGGCTTTTTCGCCTACTTCTACAAGGACTCCGGCTTCCGGGGACCTCGTCTGGTCTTGTTTGGGGGCGATTATTCCTTTGTCCATCAGTGGAATGACCAGATCAGTTCGATGGAGATCTTCGAGCACGATGCCGAGCTCTATCCCATGGTGAGCTTTTTTGAACATGCCAATTTCGGTGGCTTCCAGCAAAACCTCGCCGGCTTGGGCGCCAGCGCGGACTACAATTTTCCCTTTTTCAAAAACGACAGCATCTCCTCGATGAAAGTCCCCCACGGCGCCCGTGTGATCCTCTACGCAGACAGTGGGCTGCGAGGCGCCCATCGTGAGTTTGGCCCGGGCGAATACAGCAACCTGGGGCATTTTGGGTTCAACGACAAAATCTCCAGCGTGCAGATCATCCGGCCCGACTTGGAGCTGATCAACATCGAATACATCAACGAGGTGGCCCTGCCAGACGGAAACACCATCGGACTCTCCGACTCCACCGTCAACCACAGCAGTATCGAGCAGGTCAACACGCTGACTCTGGAGAGGGAAATCACCAAATCCACCACACGAAGCTGGAGCAATTCGACGCTGATCGGCATCACTGTCACCACCACGGCCAGCGTGGGGGTCGAAAAGGGCCCGATCTCAGCCGAGATGGAAACCAGCATCAGCAAAACGCTCGAAAACACCTTCACCATCGGGGAGGAAGAGACGGTGAGCGAAGCCAGCACCTTCAGCAAGTCGGTCGCGGTAAGAATTCCCCCGCACGCTGTCGGAGAAGCCAAGCTCTTCATGACTCCAAAAAAAGTCCGGCTAGACGCGATCTATACCTTCAGGCTGGTGGGTACGGACTCGACCTTCCAGCAGGAAGTAGCCATCGTGATCGACGACTTCCAGGTCGGCGAAGCAAAAATCTCCACTAGACCACTCGAAGTAGTGGAAGCCGAGGAAGCCTGATTTCTCAAACTTAACGCAAAGAAGCCAGTGTCACCACTGGCTTCTTTTTTATGGCATTGTTTGGGAAGTAGCCTATCGGAACAAGCCAAAACCGGAACCTCTCAAGTCCCCTTCTCCAGCTGAAGCTTGTAGGTCACTCGCGCATCCACCCATTCCCGAGTTCCTTGGTCAAAAAAAGTCTGCTGCAACACTACCTCCAGTTCCTTCTCCGCATTTTCCAAAAGCCGGACTCCCTCCACTCTGATACTTTGGTGCAACTGATCCGGCTGGTCAAAATCAGGCGCCAAAGACCAGTCGAGGGACATTCGCCCATCGGCTGAGATATCGGCCCGTCTTCCGAAACTGCCATTTCCGAAACCCAGCTTGGGATCTTCTTCGGATTGGAACGGGATTGTAAACACCACTTGGGAATAGCCCACATTAAATTCCTGTGGACTGTAGAGTGACACAAAAATGCTCTGCGGCCAGATCCTCATAGACTCAAACTGCGACAAAAGATCCACGGCTGAGACCCCTCCTCCGGAAATGTCCATAGCCTGATCGGCCACAATGGACTGGACCACATACCTGCCAAAAACCGTCTCCGGTTCGGCCTCTTCCTGACAGGAAAAGGCAATCAGGCTCCACACGACAAAAAGCAACGGGATTTTCTTCATAGTAAGTTTAAATAGCTGATTTCTAATATAAAGAATCCAAACAAACTAAACTACCCATCCATTATACGAACGACTATTTTTTTTCAGAAACCTTGCGACAGAGCGTATCATTAGGGCGGGCAGTTTTTCCGGGCCAGTACATACCCAATCAAAAATACCCAGCCATTTGGCTGGGCATTTACATAGGGAGGGTTCAGCAACTTACTCGCAGGTAGGGCAACAAACAAAAGGTACCTTGGTAAGGGGTGATGTCCGCAGGATCCGGAAATGGCCGAGATGATCACCCAGCACTACCCGGTCGGGCGCGGGGGCAGCCCCCGGAGTCCGCACCGACTTGCGGGCCTCTGCCATGGCGACAGTTGCTTGGTCGTCGGCTGCCCGGGCTCTCTGTAGATTGAGGTGCTCGGCGATGTTGGTGATATTGCCAAAGACCTCCACGACCAGCACACTCAGGGGACTGTCCTCGGGAAGACCGAGGTCGATCAGGTATCCGGCGATCTCTTGGGAGGTAAACACCGCCGTACCCACGGGGTGGGTTTCCTTCAGATAGGCCAACAGCGTTGCCTTGGAGAGTTGGGGGGTAACTTTGAAAATACCCTTTTGGTAGTCTGGCAGCGCGGGTTGGAAGTAAGTCGTCTCCCTGAGCTGGTTGATTTCCTTGAGCTTTTTGGGATCGGTATTTACCTGCACGTCCACGCTCATCCTGCGCTCGGCAAGGAGGATATTTCGATAGTCCAGTCCGTCCGCTTGGTGTACTTGCGCATAGAGCAGCGTCCAGAGACTGGTGCGCGGAGGCTTGGAGGTGACGTTTTTGCCCTTGAACACCGCCTTGGCAAAAGGCGCCGAGACGTACATGTGGTTCTCGTTTCTGTTGAGCGAGCAAAGCAGGGTCGGCACCGGATGCTGCATTCCCGTCACGCGCTGCTCTCTTCCAAAGCGGCCCTGGGCGGTAGACCACAGATTACCTTTGGGCGTGCCCCCGATCACCTCAAAATCCTGAACGCTGGTAAATGTCTGCGACTCCAGCTCCTCGTCTTCCGCCTCCCGGTCTATGAAGTGCGCGTGCCCTACCCGAAATTCGTAGGTGAAAAACCCGAACATCTCTGGGCTTTCCGGATGCATGCCCGGAGGTATCGGCAACAGGTAGTGCTTGTCGCTGTCGGTGGATTTGACCATCATCTGCATGGCGTCTATGCCCGACTTGTCATCGCTCTGTCCCGGAATGATCCGTCGGATCACCTCGGGATCCAAGCTGAGGGAGGCCTCCTCCGGTGTCTCAAAGAGGTCAAAATCGTTGTTGGAAATCAGTTGGTCTGGCGCATTGGCGAGCATGCGGCAGAAGTAGGTGTCATCCGGGTTTTGGATAGCCTCTTCAAACTCCACCCAGAGAAAGCGCCTCCTGGCCTCTGACTGGCTGTAGTCCTCCGTTCTTTCATAGGGGGAAAAAGCCAAGCCTACACTGACGACCTTCGGTGTCTGTGCGGGGTTCAGCACGGTCGGCAGCTTGAGGAGATCCGTTGTGATTGAACCCGGATCGGCATGGCCTTTTTTCATTTTTGGCACCAGCGTGTACTCGGCCCACAGCTCGTCGGGAAGACGAAGCTGGGACGATGCGGGCTGTGTGCGTTCGTTTTTGGGTTCGAGTGCGTCGATGTAGATGATCCTCGTATAGTCCCGGTTGACATCGTCAAAGTTGTCGGGCTGCAGGGCCTCAAAGGACACGGTGTGCTTGAGCTCGATGTCGTCGAGGTACTCGTTGATGCGTACTTCTTTTTTGGGTTCTCTTCTGAAACGGTGTTTTCGCTGGATGACAAAAGCCACATCCTGGTGACCGTCCCAGCTCCAGTCCCGGTTGAGCTGATAGCTGAGGCAGGTGACCCAGTGGTAATACAGGTCGGCCTTGGTGGCAAAGGTGATGCTGCTTCCGTCCGGGGCGAGCGTATGGCGAATTCTGGCGCTGCAGCCAAATGCCACGCGTTCCCCTTTTTTGGCCATCAGGGTCAAACCCTTCGAGGCCAGCCCCAGGGAATCTGCCAGGCGCTTCACCACATCGGGCTGATCGTATTCGGATCTTTTTCGCAATCTCGCCCCCAAGGTGATCTGCTTCGCGGTGGGAATCGGGTCGGGCTTGAGGTAAAGGGCCTGGAGCTCTGGGATATTTTTGTAGGGCAAAAGCAACGCTTCCTCGTCGGTCGTCTCCTTGTAAAACATAAGCTGCTGCACCTTCCCGAAACGGCTGTCCTTGTCCTCGTCGCTGTCGATAATCCCAAAATAGACCTCTTCGGGCTGATCCGAAGAAGCCACAGCCCTTAGCGAAACCCTCACCTCACGACCCGTGGGAAGCACGAGGGAATTTTCGGACAATTGGTCGAACTCAAGTTTTTTGGAGAGAAAGGGGTCGGCCGCCTCTCCGAGATTGAGCACGGGTACGTCTAGGAACGTGATCGGCATGCTGATCTTCCCCGCAAAATCCTCTGGAAAATCCCATTCCCGAGAATACAGCGGGATGTAGCTGTCCCGGCCGGAGCGGCTGAGCTGGGTATCCATCCGGAGGGACTTGACCTCCACCAGGATCTTGATCTTTTGAACATCGGGATCAGGGAGGGCCGGCTTCAGCCCGGTAGGCCCAAAAGACAGAGCCTTCAGCATCGCAATCGGATCCTGCCCTGCCAGCTGGTACTTGTCTGTAAAGACCACCGCCGGATACTCCAGCAGAGGCCGCTCGATCTCCAGCACCACATTGTCTCCAAACTCCGTGTCGCCCGGATCCAGGGAATTAAAGAAGTCTACCTTGTGGGTCGTGTATTCCAGGGGCTTTTCTATCCGAAGCATGCCGGGGTTGACAAAGCGCTTAAACGAAACCGAGGTATCGGGACTTGGAGCTGGATTGAGGGGCTCATCAGCTAAGCTCGGACCACCCCCCGAGATATCGGCCAAACGGATACGGAATCGGTAGGTATTTCCGTAGCGGAGCTGCGTCTGGATTGCTCCCGGTACCAAGGTATTGTTTGGCGCCACTATTCCATCTTGTGGCTCATTTTGGCGCTTGCCGTTGACCTGGTCATTCTTGTAGATTTCGAGGGCATCCCGGTCTTCGGTAGAGAGGCTTTTCCCAATCCAATAGGCATAGTACATCGGCAGCCAATACCCATCGCTTTTTGGCCCGGCGATCTTGGTCGGATAGACCTGGTAGGGCAGCTCTGCGCTCTGGTTGGCAAAGCTAGCCGCCAAGCCGCCCTGTCCTCCATTCACCTGGATCACGTTGAGGCTTTCCCACTGTGCTCCGGGCGAGGCTTGCTGCACGTCGATATGATAGCCCATCACACCCAGAGGCGCATCCAGTCGCTTGTTGGAGCCGGGGGCGTCTCCGGGATTTTCGAGAATCTGCCGCAGGTACCACACCAGGATCTGCTCGTCGTCCCAGCCCATTCGAATCCCGGAGTCCGACTGGGGAGGCAGCCCGTCCGGCTTTTCCTCCAGCAGGTTTCCACTTTCGGCCTGGTTGGCATGAACGATCTTGGCAAACCCGTCGCTATACAGATGGGCTTCCAAAAACAGCTCATCCCAAGGCCCCACAGGTATGGGTTCGGTCAGCTCGGTGGATTTTTGATAAAGGACTGGAAAAAGCACCGGGGCAAAGACCGGCCTGTCCTCCCCGATCACCAGCTCGGGGATCTTGGACGCATAGCGCTTGACCAGTGGACCATCGGCCTTTTCCAAAAGTCCATTTTGAGCCAGTTCGTAGTCACTACCCACGATATCTGCGTAGAGGTAGCCGCCGTTTTCAAACCAATCCGGCTGCACTTCCAGCTGCACCTCGTAGATCATTCCGCAGGCTTTCGCCAGCAGGGGCTGACGCAGGATATTGGCGAAGACCTTTCCCCAACTCACGTTGTTTTTGGGAGAGTAGTTCTGGATGACCTCCACCTTGTCTCGGACTGCACAGTGGTAGGAGTCGTCCGTGACCGCATTGGGATGGCGGGGCTGGGTGAAATTAAACCGGTTTCGGTAGGAAAGCGGAAGGTATTTTTTGATCCCGCGCTTCCCGGCTTGTGCCAAGGGAACGGGATCGGGCATTTTGTCCGTATTGTCCGTGACCGTGAAGGTCCCCGAAATCTGCTGGAGCAGCGCCGCCTTGTTTGCCGCAGGGACTTCATTCACGTCCACGAGGATAGGCTTTCGGCTTGCCGCCGTGGCATTGCTCAGGGGAAAGTCATCGGTGCCCTTGACCACCGCCAGCTTAAATTTGGGCTGTAAGTTGGCAAATCCCGGCACTTGGGCAGGACTTGCCAGACCGGTAGGCCATGCGGCAAAGGGATCGCTATTTCGCGGCACCACGACAATATTGACAGTCAACACATTCGCAGTCAGTCGCTGCGGAAAGGTCATGAGGGTTAGGATTCTTCTTGGTTCCATTTCAAAAGGATTAAAGGAAAAAAATCAGGCGATTTGGCGCTGTTCCTGCCAGGTCTCTTCAAAGCTGATGTTGATGATAAAGGCAATGCTGATATCCAGGCCAAACGTGACAGATGCCGTGCAATCGGTCTTGTCCTGTGCGGGTATCCTCGTCACGGTGCCGCTGGCTTCGATATAGATCGTCACACTCACCAGTCCGCCCACCAAGCTCGCATGTCCTTTGAACATCATAAAGGCGGTCACGGAAATCTTCTCGGCAGAGGCGTAGATCTCGCAGCCGACCATGAAGGTGACGCTTACATTGCCGATCACCGGCAAGCCCACGGAGATCGAAGCCCCAAAGCCAAACTTCATGGTCAGGTTTGGCCCGACCTTCGTATCGCAGGCGATCTTCAGCTCCACGGCACCGATGGCATACACCGTCGCTCCACCCACAGTGACGCACATCACCTCCAGCCCGCCTTTGAACTGGATAAAGCCCCCCGCCGTGGGCAAAAGTTGGGTCGGGTCGGTAGTGACTTTCAGCGCGGCATTGAAATAGACTCCGAGCGCCAGCCCGGCTTCCAACCGCAGTGGACACTGTGGCGACTCATAGGCCTCCTTCACCGGAGGGAATCTTACCAGCGGGATCTCCTTGGTAGCCTCAAATTTGTACTCCCAAATCTCACCCGCATTGCTCATGGCGATCTTGAGGCCTTTTTTCAAGACCTCCGCATAGTTGCCTGTGGACATGGAAGCGAGCAGCTGGAGCAGGTCGATCACCGGCTGGAGCGCGTCGCTAAATTCTATCTCCGGGGTGGGAATGCCGTCGAGCTTGGTGGGGGTGTCAGTCCCGCCTTCGTAGCCCGACTCCTTGCCTTTTTGGGCATCAAAGTTCCCCTTGATCGTCATCAGCCGCTCAAAGGAACCTAAGTCCACCACCATGCCGACATTGTTCAGCCTGCTTTTCCAAGTGTCCTTGAGGTCATTGGCAAAAGAGTCCACATCAAAATTCAGCTTCGAATCGATGTAGGGCGTATTCTGCGGCTTGGTCTCTTTGGCTTTGTATTCGATATAGATCTTCAGCGCGTCCATATTCACCAGATAGAGCGGTTCGAAACTCGGCACATCGAAGGCAATCGCCTTGTTGAGCAAGTCATTGGCCTCCCCGGTCAACAGCTTGAAGCCTCGGTCTATCACTTCCCCTGCCTGCTCCTTTACCGCCAGCTCCATCAGTTCAAAGACCTGCCGGTCTCCGTCGAGGATCCCACTGGTCTTGAAGGCATCGATGGCGTTGCCGTTGGCATCCACGCCCGACAGCAGGGCCACAGCCTTGCCCAAGTTGGTATATCCGTCGCCGATGTTGGGAAAAATACTGCTGCTGTCCATCAGGCGGTAGGCATCCGCAAAAGCCGGGGGCGTCTTGCTGAGCAGCTTCTTTTTGTTAAACTCAAAGCTCGGCGTCAGGAAAAGCGCCTTTTGGGTGGCCGTGGTCTGAAGCAGGCCAAAATTCATCGTTGCCGCAACGGGGTTTCTGAGGATCTCCATGGGATGTGCGAGTCGCAGCAGCTTGCCGGTTTGCACGGCTGCCGGCAGGACATTGCCTTCCTTCCATGCCCCTTCCCTCACTACCGGCACGGGCACGTAGGTAGGAAGCTGGGTCACTTCCCCGGTGCCGGTCTCGTGCTGGACCATAGACCAGCTGCCGTCCTTGGGCAGCAGCACACTTCCCCGAGCTGCGGCAACAAAAATCGGGTCGGTCAGATCGTTGTTTTTCTTCACCGAAGCGGAGATGTCAAAGCGGGTGATCCGCATCATCTGCCCGGAATTGTTCAGGTTCATGACACAGTCAATGTCCCCTCCGATCTGTCCGCCCTGCAAGTCCAAGAGCGCCTTGAAGTGGGCTTTGGGAATCGTGATTCCCTGCGGCGCCAGCTGTACATAGCCGAGGATTTTCTTTGAGGGGGTCATGCCTCCCTTGTGTCCCTGGACCAGGTTATCGATTTTGATGTTTGCGTCAAACCAGACCGGAGCCAAAATCACGTCTTTGGTCACCACCTCGCCGGAGGTGTTTTTCACCCACTCCCCAAACTCGTCCACGTAATTTTCCCCAATCGGGACAGAAATCGCCTTGGGGACATTGTACTCGGCGATACTTCCATCTTCTTGGATATTGGTCACGTCAAACAGCCCCCTGATCGCACCGGTGTGTAGCTCGTAGGGCTCCACGGTCACCGTATGATAGATTGTGTTGCCCGATTCATCCACCCCTTGGGTAGGGAGGCTTTTGTCGATGTATTTGTAGCGGAAGTCAAAAAGCCCGTCCGACTCGGCCTGCCAGCCGCTGTCCGTGCGAAACACGTAGCCAGAACCTGTCCTGAACAATGTGATCGTCCTCACCACCCGGATGCCCCAGGGATAAAGAATGCTTTTCACCTGGATCACCTCGTGCCCAGTCCGACCCAGCATGATGTCAAACCTCGCCTGACTGGTCTCTGCAATGGCCGCGCGGGGACTCAGCCAGTTGCTGAAGGTACTCGCTCCGTAGCCGGAAAAATCGATCTTCGAGAGGGGGACGCCGCGTTTTTTGAGGATATGTGGCGTGGATTCATTTGTGAAAAACTCCCCGTTGAAAATCTTGGTGACGCTTCTCCCCAAGGTGCTGGTATTGGTCGGCTGTCCGTTCATACCGAGTATGTTGGCCAGCTGCACCGTAAACCCCTTAAACATGGGACTGTCCGGCCCGGCTCCCTGCATGGCGTCCTTGCCGTAGTCTTTTGCGATCGCACGGATCTGAATGCCGCCCACCATGTCGTTGGGGAAGCTCGGCTCGACCAGGTTGAGCTCGGGCTTCTCGGACTCCCGAGGCTCGTCATGGGAAAGCTCTGCCAAAGCCCTCAACCCAAAGGGGAGCGTAAACAGCGCATCCACTGGCGTTTTCTGGTTTTTGTATTGCTCCAGGGTGTAGTCCACCAGTGGTATCGGCGCGAGGGGAACCAGCCCGGCGTGATAGTTGGCGATGCGCGTCGGCCCGCCATCGTTGGGATAATAGTTGAAAAGCAACTGGGGGTCTCCCAGGACATTTTGTCCCGGAGGTGTCAAGTTGTACACCGGCTCCCACGCGACCTGGGGCAGCATAAAAAGCCTCGCCGCCGAGCCTGCCACCACCACTTCCATGCCTTTTACCCCAAAAAGCTGATTCGAAGTTTGCTCGATATGCGCCTCGTTTTCGGCCGTTCCCACGGCTACTCCGGTACGAACTCTCCGGAAAAAGGGAGTGCCCAAGCTGACTCCCATTTGGTTGGCGTTGGAACTGACATCGAGCAGGGCAAAAAATTCATTCTGGTACTTTTGCACATGGGGCACCAAGTGCTGCTCATAGGGCGGCAGCGGTTCCTGCTTGCTGATTCTGTTGGCAGAGGAAGTCGAGGCGGCTACCGTGGCGGTGGTCGCAGCTTTGGCGGTCACGCTGGCGGTACCGCTGACCGCGCTGGCTTGCAGCCCTCCTGACACGCCCAAACTAGCCCCCTGACCTTGCTGCCCGGCGGCCTCGTTGCCAAAATGGAAGCCTACCTTTACACTGTCCGGCTTTTCATCCACGGGCTTCTGTGAAATCTGGCAAACCAGCCAGGTGATTATCCCTTCAAATCCCCGATTTCCCTCTCCCCTTTGAAGCCTTTTCAGATAGGAAATATTGGCCAAGTAAGGGTCCGGCAGCGTGGGCAGGTAGCCCAGCAGCCCAAATACCAAGATCGTTTCGCTTCGGATGATCCTCGTCCAGTCCTCCGTACATTCCCCAAAAACCATCGCGCCATTGACCGGTGTCACGGTGAAGAGCGCGTTTTCCAGTGCCAGCGCAAGACTTTTGAACTTCGGCACCTTGTCATTGGGTAGTTTGTTGTCCCAGAGGATGTTGTCGTCGATGAGGTAAAGGATATTCTTGGCCTCCGTACCCGCCAGGATCAGGAGGCTGTCCTTGGTCTTCACGCCTACGGGCAGGCCATTGACCATCACAGGCCGATCTACATAGTGCACCGCATTGGCGGAGGCGACGAGGAGCTCGATTCCCTCAGCGAGGGAGTTGTAGAGAAAAGAGGTCTTCTTGCCCAGAAAAACGCTCAAGCTGGTGCCATGCTCATTTTGTCCGTCCTTCCAGTGGGCAAATTCCTGAAACGCCCCCTCCCCCTCGGCGAGCAGATCCGTGATCCCTATCCTTCCCGGATCGACCAGGAAGATCGGCGCCAAAAGTCTCAGGTTTTTGGCCTGTAGGCCTTTCCAGCTGCACTTCAGTCCGGTTTTTCCCTCCAGCATAAATCCCCCCGATCCCGCCACTTCCAGTGGGTTGTCCACATCTAGCTCCGCGGCAGGGATGGCCCAATAGGCCCCTTTGAGCGGAGCACTTTCCGAGAGCTCCATGAGCGGACTGCGCTGTTTGGCAGGCTTGACTTCCTGCTGGCTGCTCGCCATGGGAATCAGCAGGCGGCTGATCTGGGCGTGGTAGCTCGGAGCGGCATTTTTCTGTTGAAAAGCAAACTTTTGGGCATAGAGCTCCGCAGCCCCCTCGCCTACCAAGGCGATCTGGGCCTTCGTCGCCCCTGTGAAGGAAAAGGCAAACTTCGACGGAGTCTTCACCACTGCCGCCAAACCGTCCTTTCCATGTTTCTTTTTGGGTTCGGCGATCGGATCCGGCTGGGCAAGATCCAGGGAAACCTGCACGCCTGTCTGCGCGCCCAAAACCAGCTTTTCGTTTTGCAGGACGGGATTCTGGCTCAACTGAATCGTCCCAGAGCTTACCTTGAGCCCTGCATAGCGGTTGTTAGGCGCATTTGCGGCGAGCATATCGGCCCGTATCCAGACGCTTCCCGCTACGACTTTGTATTCTTTGGTCACTTCCACGGGCGGGCTGTTGACTGGCTTGACCAGCTTGGTCTGGAATTCGGCCTGGAAGAGGATCACGGGCAAGGCGCTGTTTTGCTGGTAGAGGCCCAGTAGCTTGACGACCTTATAAAAATCGATCAACACCAGGCGGCCGTCTTCCCTGAGCAGGGGGCCAACGGTCTTTTCCACCTTCGCACCGGCCGCCCAGGCAGGGACGCTGGTTTTGATTTGGGTAGTCCTCACCGGCACCTCCCTCACAAAAGGCCTCAGTTCCACTCCTGTGGCCGCTTTGGTCGCCACGGTCTTTTTCTCCTCGGCCTTCAGAGTTGCCTCCTCCACCTGCACCTTTTCCACGACTTCGCGGATCTTCTCCATCTGGGAGGGTTTGATCCGCTCCTTAGCAAACAGCTGTGAGCGCTCAAAGCTGAAAGACTCGGACTTGACCGTGAGGTCTTTGGACAGGAGCAGGCTTCGGGCAAAAAGAGGCAGACCCTCTTCCCAAAGCTTGGCATCCTGGGCGTCGCTGAGCTGAAGGTGCCCGAACACTTCAGCGAGTAAAGCACTTAACTGGTCTTTTTCCATCTGGTAAAAAATTGAGGGTTGAAAAAACTATTTCGCAATTGCCGTTTGATTGCCTAGCCCCAAGAAAAACCCGCTTCGAAATCGATTGAAAATTGAAAAATAGAGGATTCAATCTAACCAATTTTGCCTGGAAAGGCCAGCGAAACCAGGCGCTATTTTCTTGAAAACATTACTCTTAAGTCCGCTTTAGGAAAAAAGAAATAGGTATGCACGGGATATATGCAAACCGATATTCGAAAAACAACATAAATCCGACCGTTCTTATTCCGCAGTCCTTGCCCAAAAAGGCGCCGAAAAGCATCCGCGTATCGAGCAGGCGGGGGCCAGTTGTACCCCTCCGCCCGCTTTGGAGTCGTTGGATGGATTCTTTGGCGGGGAAAATCTTCTTTTTTTCCTTAGATTCATTCCAAATAATCCTATTTTTGCCGAAAGGAGAATTTGATCCATGACAGCTGACACCCTTCCGCTCAACAAATCCGGAAAAATTTTAGAGATATTGCCTTCCCCACTCAAGATCAACCTGATGGAACTGGGCTTCCTGCCGGGCAAAAAGATCACGCTCCAGCACCTGGCTCCCTCGGGCGGCCCCATGGCTTTCCGAATGGACGAAACTCTCCTGGCGCTTCGAAAATCCGAAGCTGCCCTGATCCGCGTCGAACAGATTTAATTCATGGCCGAAACTACCCTTTCTCAAAAGACCCTCACCTCGAGGATTGCTCTGGTGGGCAACCCGAATGTCGGCAAGTCCACGATCTTCAACTACCTGACCGGCCTCAACCAGAAAATCGGAAACTATCCAGGCGTCACCGTGGACAAAAAAACCGGCTCTGTCCAGATCAACGGCGAGAGCTTTGAGATCCTCGACCTTCCTGGGACGCACAGCCTTTTCCCCAACTCCGAAGACGAAATCATCGCCCATCGGGTGCTGAACCATACCCAGCTGGAGACCCGTCCCGACCATGTGCTCATGGTCATCGACTCCTCCCAGCTTTCCAGGGGATTGTTTCTCGCCTCCCAGCTGATCGACCTGGGGGTGAATCTGGCTATCATCCTCAACATGGCCGACTTGGCCCTGAAGAACAACATCGACATCAAGTCCTACGAGCTCTTCAGAGCGCTGGGCGTGCCCATCCTCTCCACCGATGCCCGAAACCAAAAGGGACTGGAGGAGGTCAAAAACCTGATCAGCCAGCGCAACTTCAGCAAGGCTCCCAACTTCATCGACATCCAGCAGGTGGTGCCGGTAGAGATGCTGGCTCAGGTCAAAGAGCGCTTTGCACTGGAAAACCACTACCAGGCCTATCAGATGATCCGCTTTGGCACCCGGGACAAGGCCGTCTCTGCCGAAAACCGAGCCTGGCTCGAAAACCTGGCCCAATCGGCCGATTTTGACCTGGAGGAAGCCCAACTCGAGGAGACCAAGATCCGCTACAAGAAGATCACCGAGATCGTCACCAAAGCGCTCACCAAAAAAACCGAACCCAAGCCCAAGTCCAACCTGGACAAGGTCTTCTTGCATCCCATACTGGGCTATGCGGTCTTCCTGGGCATCCTCCTGCTGATATTCCAGACGATTTTCACCTGGGCCTCCTACCCCATGGATCTGATAGACGGACTCTTTGCCGACATCAGCGGCTGGGCGTCCTCGGCTTTGCCTGACGGGCCGCTCACGCGCCTGCTCTCGGAGGGGGTGATTCCCGGCGTCGGTGGGGTGGTGATCTTCATTCCCCAGATCGCACTGCTGTTTGGCTTCCTGGCCATCTTGGAGGACACCGGCTACATGTCCCGGGTGGTATTCCTGATGGACCGATGGATGAGGCCTTTTGGCCTGCATGGCAAAAGCATCGTCCCACTCGTCTCCGGAGTCGCCTGCGCCATCCCCGGCGTGATGGCGGCAAGAAACATCTCCAACTGGAAGGAGAAGATGATCACCATCCTGATCACCCCGCTGATGAGCTGCTCGGCCCGACTCCCCGTGTACATCATCCTGATCGGACTCACCGTCCCCGACGAGGTGGTTTTGGGATTCATCAACCTACAGGCCCTGGCCCTGCTGGGACTGTATCTGTTGGGAATCGTCGGCGTATTTGGGACAGCCTTCGTGTTGAAGTTTATCCTGAAAACCTCCGAAAAGAGTTTTCTTCTCTCCGAGCTTCCGCCCTACCGCATTCCTCGCTGGGGAGATGTGGGCATCACGATGTTTGAAAAGTCCAAGACCTTTGTGATGGAAGCGGGTAAGGTCATTTTGGCCATTTCCATCGTGCTGTGGGTACTTGCGTCCTATGGCCCACCCGCTACCATGGACCAAATCCGCCAAGAAGGCGAGGCCCGTCTGGAAAACGTGAGCGATGAGGAGCAGATCGCCTTGATAGAAGCGGAGACGAGCTCCCTGCTTTTGGAAAACTCCTTCATCGGAATCATGGGAAGAGCCATAGAGCCCGCGATCCGCCCCTTGGGCTACGACTGGAAGATCGGCATCGCGCTCATCACTTCCTTTGCCGCGCGAGAGGTGTTCGTGTCCACCATGGCCACGATCTACAGCATAGGCGGGGACCTGGAGGATGAGCTCACCATCCGTGAGAAGCTTGCCCAGCAAATCAACGCCAACACGGGGGAAAAGACCTTCAATCTGGCCACCTCCTTTTCGTTGATGGTATTTTACGCATTCGCCATGCAGTGCATGAGCACCGTGGCCGTGGTGAAGCGGGAGACCAAAGGCTGGAAATGGCCTTTGATCCAGACCCTTTACATGAGCGTGCTGGCCTATGTCGGCGCGCTGATCACTTACCAAATCCTATCTTAAGCATGTGGCAGGAAATTGGCGTCGGTTTGTTGGTGCTTGGAGCCTTGGTCTTCTTGGGGAGAAAATATTTCCTCAAGTCCAAGAAGCAGCCGGGCTGTGACAAGTGTGCCAAGCCCTAAAAAACCGGGAATCCCCATGGATTCCCGGTTTTTTTCTACTTTTCGACCATGAGTAAGATCGCCCAGCAAAGCATCCAAACCACCGTTTTTTCCTACCTGGGCGTAGTATTGGGCTACATCAATGTCCTCTGGCTCTACCCCTTTGCGCTGGACGCCACCGAGTTGGGCACCTTTCGGACCATACAGGACCTCGGGCTGCTCTTCGTACCCTTTGCCCAGCTGGGTGTGGGCCACGGCATCACCCGCTTCTTCCCCCAGCTCGAGCAAAACCAATCCGCTTTTCTTTTCTACAGCCTCACGTTCTCCCTTTTTGGGTTCATCGCGGTCTCTGCTATCTTCTTTGGGCTGCAAGACCAGGTAGTCGGCTTGTTTGCCGCCAACTCACCGGAGGTGATCAACTTTCTGGGAATCGTCCTGTTGATCACGCTCTTTGCGCTGCTCAGCAGTGTCCTGGACGCCTACGGCAGGTCTTACCTCAAAGTCGCCGTGCCGACCTTTTTCCGGGAGGTATTCCTGAGGTTGCTGACTTCTGTCCTGGTGGCCGTGTACCTGCTGGACTGGATCAGCTTTGGGCAGGTGATGCAGGGACTCGTCGTGGTGTATGGGCTGGCGTTTTTTGGAGTATGGGGCTATTTGGCTTGGCTGGGAAAAATCCAGGTGGACTTCAACTGGAAAAGCTTTCCCAAAGGCTTCCGCTCCTCTTTCGTCCGCTTCAGCCTGGTCACTTTTTTGGCGACAGCCGCATCCACCCTGATCATGAAGATCGACAGCATCATGGTCAGCTCCATGGTGAGCTTGGAGGCCAACGCCATCTACTCCATCGCCTTCTACATGGCGCTGGTGGTGGAGCTGCCGCGGAGGGCCATCTCCCAAGTGGCCATGCCCGTGATCGCCGAGCATTTTGCAAAAAACGAACTTTCGGCCATCAACCGCCTGTACCGGCAGATCTCCAACCGCCAGCTCTACATCTGTCTGCTGCTGTTTGCCTTGATCTGGTGCAACATCGACAGCATCTACCATTTTGTGCCCAATCGGGAAATCTACCAAGCTGGCAAGTGGGTCGTCTTCTATATTGCGTTGGGAAAAATCTTCGACGTCGCCTTCTCGGTCAACGGGGAGATCCTGGTCTTCTCCAACTATTACCGCTTCAACCTTTCGCTCACCATCGCGATGAGCCTGCTGATCATCGCGATCAACTATTGGCTGATTCCGGTCTTTGGGATAGAAGGCGCGGCCATAGGCTCCGCAGCGGTGATGCTTTCCTTCAATCTGGTGAAATACCTCTACCTCAACGTGCGCATGGACCTCTCTCCCTTCAGCGCCGAAACGGGAAAAATCCTGCTGGCGGGTCTGCCGGCGTTTGGCCTGATGTTTATGCAGACAGACTTTCTCCACCCCGTTTTGCTGATGGCGGTAAAGTCGATTTTGGTTTTGGGGATTTTCTTGGGAATGTCCTGGCTGCTGGGACTCGGCAGGGAAGAGTGGCAGTGGATCAGGGCGAGGTTAAAAAAGTCCGGGCCTTAGAGTGTTACAAACCTCCGTACTGACAAGATTTGAGCTGCCTGAAATCCGCAAACTTCCACTGTTATCCTGCGTTTTGTGCGAGGTCCCGATAGCTATCGGGATGAGGCCTGTTTTTGGAGAGGGCTTCACTCGTAATTGTAATTAAATTGTGAAGTTTGAACAAGTCGGCGGCCCGGACACCACAAATATACGGGATCAAATCGGATGGGTTGGCCAATCCACCCAAGAAATAGGCAATCCATGGCCGGCAATTCCCCGCGATTGCCGCCGAAAAAAAAGACCCCCAAATTTTATTTCCCCCCGAAACATTTTGAATCCGGTCAGGATGAGGAATTTAAGCGCCCACTTATCAAAATCGGAATTTTATTTTGCGAATTTCTCGATAGATTATAGGTCTTCAAATAACTTTGCACCGCAAATCCTCGGCTACTATGTACCTGATTAAGAAATTGATTGTTTGCCTCGATCAAACTCCCCTGGATCAAACCCTGATCGAGCACGCCGCATTCATCGCCAAAGTCAATCAGACCAAGAAGATCTACTTCACCAACGTGATCAAGAATCTCTCGATCCCCAAGGAGGTACTGGAGGAATTTCCCAACCTGATCGAAAACATGATCAACGAGCGCAAGGAAGCCATGGAAAAGATGGTGAACGAGTACTTGCCGGAGATCAAGGGACTGGCCATCAGTTATGTGGTGAAGGAGGGCAATCTTTCCAAAAAAGTGCTGAAGCTGGCTGAGGAAAAATCCGCCGACATGATCCTGATCGGCAGAAAAGTCGAGCTTCCCGGGACCGGAGTAGCTTCGCAGAGACTCGCGCGCCGGGCCAGCTGCTCCCTGCTTATCGTGCC
This sequence comes from Algoriphagus oliviformis, assembly GCF_017254915.1. Classification (GTDB taxonomy): domain Bacteria; phylum Bacteroidota; class Bacteroidia; order Cytophagales; family Cyclobacteriaceae; genus Algoriphagus; species Algoriphagus oliviformis. Next base: position 40,066 of record NZ_JAFKCT010000016.1, read on the forward strand.
CGAGGGCTCCAAGCCAAGGATATCCAAACTGTTGGTTCCCAGTGATTTTTCGGACTACTCCAAAGATGCCCTCGAAGAAGCGATCATGATCGCTGCCAGGCACGGTGGACAGGCGGAGATCGTCTGCCAAAATGTATTTACCGTGCCTACAGGCTACCATTTTACCGGCAAAAGCTACGAGGAGTTTACCGAGATCATGAAAATGCACGCCGAAATCAACTACCGGAAGTTCATCCGTAAGATCGACACCAAGGGCATCAAGATCACCCCGATCTACACCAAGGACGATGACGACGATCCCGTGCAGGAGATCGTGGCCAAGGCGATGGAGATCGAAGCAGACGCGATCATCATCGGAGCCAAAGGCCGCACCGCAGCGACGGCCCTGTTCATCGGCAGCATGGCGGAGCGCCTGATCCAGTTCAACGACAGCCTCCCACTGCTCGTGACCCGGCCAAAGGGCAAAAATGCCGGAATCCTCGACTATATCCTGGAAATCTGACGCAGCACAATCGGCGATGTCGGAGAACCTGAATGCCGACATTGACAGAAGTCTGACACTTTTTTAAACCTTCTTTCATTCCCCAAGTCTAATGACCCGAGAATGAACCAAACCGATCAACAAATACTGGAGCAGATCCGCTCTCCGTTTACCCGGGAGGTGGGCTTCAGGCAATTGATCGAAACCTATCAGCGGAAAGTCTACCACGTCATCCGCCGGATGGTCCTCATCCACGAGGATGCCGATGACCTGACCCAAAACACCTTCATCAAAGCTTACCGCAACCTGGACAAGTTTGAAGGGAACTCCTCCCTCTTTACCTGGCTTTACCGGATTGCGACCAATGAGTCCCTGAGTTTCTTGGAGAAAAAGAAAAAGCGCTTTTTCCTCTCCCTAGACGACCATCAGGAAAAGATGGAATCCTACCTCGATCAGCAGGGCGGGCTCAACGGAGACGACATTCAGCTCCGCCTCCAAAAGGCATTGCTCAAGCTTCCCGAGAAGCAACGACTGGTCTTTCATCTCAAATACCAGGAGGAACTGACCTACGAACAAATGGCCGAGATCACGGGCACCAGCGTGGGTGCGCTCAAGGCGAGCTATCACCACGCGGTCAAAAAAGTAGAACAATATGTGCTTTCAGAGTAAACTTTATCCTTGTACCCAAGTCTAACTCACGATGAATCAACTGCCGAAACTCAAAGATTTCCAGGCGCCTGAGGGCTACTTCGAACGCCTTCCCGACCAAATCCTGACCAGGGAAAAGGGGCGGAAGTTTTCCTTTCCCGTCCCCTACGCCGCCGCGGCCGCAGTCCTGATCGGATTGGGACTTGCCTGGCAGCTGGGATGGTTTAGCCCGGAGCCGCAGCTCCTGAGCCTGGACGAGGAAGCGCAGCTGTATATCGACAGCCAGGTCTGGACGGCCGAGGACGTCCTCACGCTGTCCGATGACCCCAATGCCCTGCTGGACCAGATCATCGCCGAGGAAATGCCCGTGTCCGATGATGTCTGGCTGGAAAACGAACTAACTTGGTTTTAATCCTATGAAAAAATACCTCCCTCTATCTATCGTACTCTTCCTTGGCCTCGTTTGGAATGCGCTGGCGCAAAGGCCACCCGTGGACCGGGAGAAACTGGAAGCAGCAAGAATCGCCTTCATCACCACACGGATCGACCTCAAGCCTGAGCAGGCGGAAAAATTCTGGCCCATCTTCAACGAGTTTAGCGACTCTCGCGAAAACACCATGCGCCAAATGTCCGCCTTGGGCAAAGACCTCGAAAACATCAGCGAGGAAGAGGCCAAATCCAGAATCCAAAAACGCCTACAGCTCCAAGGCGAGCTGCTCAAGCAAGAGCAAAACTTCGTGGGTGCGGCTTCCAAAGTACTCAGCTCCAAGCAAATCCTGATGCTCAACAATATAGCCCGCGACTTCAACCGGCATCTCTATCAGCGTAGCCGGGACGAACGGAAGTAGGCCCAAGCTAGGAAGGTCCATTTTATTTGGCTTTAGCTCTCTCTGGGGCTAAGCTGGAGCAGCAAAAAGGCCCCGAAATCACTTTCGGGGCCTTTTTGTTATTGTTTTTTCAGCAGGTCTCTGATCTCCTCGAGCAGCTTCTCGGTAGGAGTAGGCCCCGGAGGCGGTGGCGGCGGCGCAGCTTCTGCCTCTTTCTTCCTGTTCATCCGGTTGATCCCTTTGATCGCCAAGAAAATCACAAATGCGATGATGATGAAGTCAACGACATTTTGGATAAACATCCCATAGTTGAGCGTCACGGCGGCGACCGCTTCTCCGGCGGCATCGACGGTCTCCTCTTTGAGCACCAGTTGCAGATCTTTGAAATCCACTCCTCCTACCAGCAGGCCAATCGGAGGCATGACCACGTCGTTGACAAAAGACGACACGATCTTCCCAAAGGCACCGCCGATGATCACACCGACAGCAAGGTCTATGACATTGCCTTTGACGGCAAACTCTTTAAACTCTTTCAATAATCCCATAAAGTATAAGGTTGGTTGAAGTATAGATCAATATTCTGAAAATTACGCTCATGTGCAACAGCCCCTTCAAATTTCATGATGGTAAAGACAAAAATCCGCGATGGAATGGAAAACTTTGAACCATGCCCATTGATTTTTGATTAACCTTGCAACAAAATCTGATTATCCGTTTTTATGCCAGTAGGCAAAGTGACAATCTGAAGGAATGCTAAAATTGGGGCTTTGCCCTACTTCGGTCTTCGGTCATCGCCTGCCCGACGTGTCGGGGTCTTCCAGCCTGTCTGCTCAGGCAGGCCGGGTGAAGAAGTAAATTCGCTTACTGGTAAGATTGCGGATAATCATGCAACAAAATCACCCTGCATGAAAGCACCCGTAGCTCCACAAAAACCCCTGCTTTTAGAAACCCACGGCCACCAAAGAACCGACAAGTACTACTGGATGAACGAGCGGGAAAACCCGGAGGTCATCTCCTATCTGGAGGCGGAAAACGCCTATACCAAGTCGGTTATGAAGCCTACGGAGGACTTCCAAAAGGAGCTTTTTGAGGAGATGAAAGGGCGAATCAAGGAGGACGACCAGACCGTCCCCTACTTCAAGTCAGGCTATTATTGGTATGTGCGCTACCAAAAAGGTGGGGAGTACCCCATCTATTGCCGAAAAAAGGATTCGCTCGACGGACAGGAAGAAATCATCCTGGATGTCAACGAACTAGCCAAAGACAAGCCCTTCTACCAAGTCGGGGGTACCGCCACCACTCCCGACCAAAACATCCTGGCCTTCGCCGCCGACGAGGTGGGGAGAAGGATCTATACCATCTGGTTTAAAAACCTGGAAACAGGGGAGATCTACCTGGAGCCCATCCCGGAGGTGACGGGCAACTTTGTGTGGGCGGCCGACAACCAGACGCTTTTCTACTCCAAGCAGGACCCCGACACGCTGCGCTCCCACAGAATCTACAAGCATCGGCTCGGAACGGACAGCCAGCTGGACGAGCTGGTCTTTGAGGAAAAAGACGAGGAATTCTCCTGCGTCATGCACAAGTCCAAAACGGAACAATACCTCTTCATCCACTCCGAAAGCACCATTTCCTCCGAGATGCGTTTTCTGGAAGCCGACAAGCCGGATGGGGAGTTTCGGATGCTACAGGAGAGAGTTCCTTTCTTGGAATACGCCGCCGACCACTACAAAGACCACTTTTGGATCAGGACCAACGCCGACGCGCAAAACTTCAAGCTGGTCAAAGCCCCTATCGCGGCTCCCTCAAAGGAAAACTGGGTGGACGTGATCCCGCACCGGCCGGAAGTATTGCTGGAGGATTTTGACCTCTTCTCCCGCTACCTGGTCACTCAGGAGCGCTCCAATGGCCTCACGCAAATCCAGGTTCAGCCTTGGGAAGGGCGGGGTTTTGCGCTCCAGTTTGACGACGAAACCTACACCGCCTGGATCAGCACCAATCCCGAGTTTGACACCGACCTGCTGCGCTTTGGATACAACTCCCTGGTGACTCCCAGCTCGGTCTTTGACTACCACATGATTTCGGGAGAAAAAACATTGCTCAAACAGCAGGAAGTGGTAGGAGGCTATGACCAAAACCTCTACCACTCGGAGCGCATCTGGGCAACAGCAGCCGACGGCACGCTCGTCCCCATTTCTCTCGTCTATAAGAAATCCCTCTTTTCCAAAGACGGAAAAAGCCCCCTTCTCCTCTATGCCTACGGCTCCTATGGCTACAGCATGGATGCTTACTTCTCCAGTAACCGCCTCAGTCTGCTGGATCGGGGGGTTATCTTTGCAATAGCCCATATCCGTGGGGGGGAAGATCTCGGCAGGCACTGGTACGAGCAGGGCAAGATGCTACACAAGCGCAACACGTTTACCGACTTCATCGCCTGCGCCACCCATCTTATCGGAGAAAACTACACCTCCGCCGACCACCTCCACGCCATGGGAGGAAGTGCGGGAGGCCTGCTGGTCGGCGCGGTGATCAACATGCGGCCGGAGCTTTTCAAGGGTGCCATCGCCAACGTCCCCTTTGTGGATGTGGTGACGACCATGCTGGACGAAAGCATTCCACTGACCACGGGCGAGTTTCAGGAGTGGGGCAATCCCAAGGACAAGGAATACTACGACTACATGCTCTCCTACTCCCCTTACGACAACGTGGAGGCCAAGGCCTACCCCAACCTGCTGGTAACCTCCGGGCTCCACGACTCCCAAGTCCAGTATTGGGAGCCGACCAAGTGGGTCGCCAAACTCCGCGAGCTCAAGACCGACCAAAACCTCCTCCTGCTGGAGACCAATATGGAGGCTGGGCACGGCGGCGCCTCGGGGAGGTTCAATGCGCTGAAGGAACTGGCCTTGGAATATGCCTTTTTGTTAATGTTGGAAGGGAAAACGAAACACTAAACCTGCCTCACCTGTGGGAGGCAGCACTATAAAGTCAAGGTCTGAGACCTGAAACGCGAAATTTTCCTAACTTTGACCTAAACCTATTATCACCTGTTCATGAAAATCGCCCTGATCGCCCATGACGGAAAAAAAGCCGACATGGTACACTTTTTAACCGGATTCCGGGAAGCCCTCCATCGGACTGATATCGAGCTGGTTGCCACCGGCACCACCGGCTCCCATATCGAGAGATCGGGATTTGAGGTGGAGCGCCTGCTTTCCGGTCCACTGGGTGGCGATGCGCAGATCGCTGCTTTGGCAGCCGAAAAAAAGCTCGCCGCCGTGATCTTCTTCCGAGATCCTCTGGACAAGCATCCCCACGAGCCGGATGTACAGATGCTGATGCGGATATGTGACGTACACAATATCCCTTTGGCCACCAACCCCGCCTCCGCGGCACTCATGTTTAAAGCCTTAACACAATCTTAAAAATGGAAGCCAAAACCATCAAAAAAATCGGTGTACTCACCTCCGGTGGAGACGCGCCGGGAATGAACGCCGCCATTCGCGCAGCGGTCAGAGCCGGTTTCTACTACAACCTGGACATGTACGGGATCTACCGCGGCTACGAGGGCATGATCCAAAATGACATCAAAAAACTCGACTCCAAAAACATCACCCACGTTTTGGAGCGGGGAGGCACCTTTCTCAAGTCAGCGCGAAGCGAAGAATTCCGCACGCCGGAAGGGCGCAAAAAAGCCTACGAAAACCTCCAATCCCACGGCATCGATGCGCTCGTGGTGATCGGCGGGGACGGATCCCTGACCGGGGCCCATCTGTTTTTCCAGGAGTATGGCATTCCGTCCATCGGCCTTCCCGGCACGATAGACAATGACCTCTCCGGTACTGACTCGACGATCGGCTTTGACACCGCCTGCAACACGGCCATCGACGCCATCGACAAAATCCGTGATACGGCCACTTCCCACGACCGTCTGTTCTTTGTGGAAGTGATGGGCCGAGACGCAGGCTTCATCGCCATCAACGCGGGCATAGGAAGCGCCGCGGCGGCGATCCTGATTCCAGAAAACAAGACTCCTATCGAGAATCTGGTCGAAAAACTCAAGTCCAGATCCAAAGCGATGAAGGCTTCCAACATCGTCATCGTAGCCGAAGGCGGCAAAAGTGGCTCTGCCCAGGAGATTGCCGACAAGGTGAAAAAATTCCTCCCCTACTATGACATCAAGGTGACCATCCTCGGCCACCTGCAGCGGGGCGGGGCTCCCTCGTCCTTTGACCGCCTGCTCGCTTCCAAACTGGGAGTAGCCGCCGTCGAAGGACTCATGCAGGGCAAGTACGATGTGATGGCAGGGATGATCAACAATAAGGTCGTCTTCACCCCCATCGTCAAGGCCATCGTCGATGACAAGATCGTGGATGAGGAAGACCTCAGAGTCGCCAACATTCTTTCTACCTAATCCGACCACACCCGAGGCCCCAAGCTTCGGGTTTGTTTTTTCTGCCCACCATGAAGCAAAAACTGGTAGTGCTCTCCGGCGCCGGAGTCTCGGCCGAAAGCGGCATCCGGACGTTTAGGGACAGCAATGGCCTTTGGGAAAACCACGATATCACGGAAGTCGCCTCGCCCGAGGGCTGGAGAAAAAACCGGGATCTGGTCCTCGATTTTTACAACCAGCGCCGCCGGCAGGCCAGAGACTGCCAGCCCAACGAGGCCCATCTCGCCTTGGCCAGGCTGGAGGAGCACTATGACGTGCAGATCATCACCCAAAACGTCGACGACCTCCACGAACGAGCGGGCTCCACCCAGGTGATCCACCTCCACGGCGAGCTCTCCAAAGCCCAGAGTTCCGTCGACCCCAGGCTGGTCTATACGCTCGATCACTGGGAAATCAAGCCTGGTGACAAATGTGAAAAAGGCAGCCAACTCCGGCCTTTCATCGTTTGGTTTGGCGAGGCGGTGCCGATGATGCTACCTGCGATGAAGCTGGCCGAAAAGGCCGACATCTTCTTGGTATTGGGCACCTCCATGCAGGTCTACCCGGCGGCGAGCCTGATCGACTATGTCCCAAAAAGCGCCAAAAAATTCCTCATCGACCCACAAGTCCCTGACTTTCGGCTGGACAGGGAGGTGGTAGTGATCCAAGAAAAGGCCACCCTGGGCATGAAAACCTTGGAAAAACTGCTTTTGAGCCACTAAACAAGAGCCTTGTCCGGAAGTCTTGAACCCAATCCTTTCAATTTTTTTTCGAGCTTTTGGATGTTTGTTTGCCGCACCTTCGCAGTCATGCACCTAGCCAAATAGAATCATCTTCCGCGCGCATTTCCACTGGCAGCGGAAGGTTGTCTATGGACTGCGGACGAGTATCCGCAATGGAATTCTGTGCGGAATGGGTCAAAAGCAACATTGCGGATACTCATATTTTGTTCTACCTTAAGAAACTGATTGACAGGACGGCTAGACTAGTCCTTCATTTTTCCTCGGCCCAAATAACATGAAGTCAGCGATTACCATGATGGAGGCGAAGGCCTCTGCTTTTTCTTTTCCCACAGCCCCTCTACTCCAGTCATGAACTGGAAAATCAAATACGCCATCTTGGGTCTGGCTTTTTGGCTCCTGCTGTTTTTGGGATGGGAATGGTGGCGCAGCTATCCCAAGGTCAGACCAGTCCCGGTCGTCCATCCAGAATCCTTGGAGGGAAAAATCGATTCGGTCCTGCTCCGAGCTCTTGGTGATCTGCTGATTCCCGGACTGGCTGTGGGCGTGGTGGAAGACCAGAAAGTCATCTACCTCAAGGCCTTTGGCTACCTGGATCTGGAAACCAAAGACAGCCTCTCGGTGCAAAGCCAGCTTCCTGTTGCATCCGTTTCCAAGCTCTTTACGGCCCTTGGCCTCGCAAAGCTAGGCCTGGAAAGCGGATTCCCCGTCGACACCACCCTCAATGCCCTCCTGCCAAGAGGCAAGCAACTTCCCCGGGAGTTTGACGGAATCTCGCTGCGGGATCTGCTAAGGCATGCCTCCGGGCTCTCGGACTCCCGAAGCATCAGAAATCTCCTGCTCGGGGAAGAAAAACGCAAGCTCAACCTTCTGCCTGAGTACCTGCCTACTCCCGACTTGGACAACAAGGGATACCAGTACGCAGACATCAATTTTGACCTGCTGGGCTATGCCATGGAAAGCAAGGCAAAAAAGCCGTTTGAAGAGCTGATCCGGGAAAGCACGCTGAAGGCAGCCGGTATGGAAACAAGTCATTTCCCTTCCGCACGGCCCCTCGGCCCAGCGCAAGGCTACAAGCGTACCTTTCTTTGGAAAAGGCTCCAGGCCACGGACCTGAAGCTAGAGCGCTACCCTTCCCCCTCCTCCGGCCTGCTCGTGAGCCCTGAGGAGCTGTCCAAGGCCCTGCTCCATCTTTGCCGGGGAAATATGGGGGCCTTTGACAAGGAACTGGGCTGGCTTCAGGGCAAGTCTGACCTGCCGGCTGGGTTCCAGAAAATCACGCTCAACGGGAGCGTTTTCTTGGGCCACTTTGGGGAGCAGGGTGGCTTTAGCGCTATCTTGGCGTACTCCCCGGAGCTGGAGCTGGGCCTTTTCCTCCTCGCCAATGCGGAGGACAAAGCGGACTTTCGAAAGCTGCTTTCCTCCGAAATCCTCACCCTACTCAGCTCCGACCACAGCCAATGAAACTCTCCTTTCCCCACCCCATGGTGATCCTCTTGGGCATCTTGGCCCTGGCCGCGCTCTCGACGTTTGTCATCCCGTCGGGAAGCTTCGAGCGCATGCTGGATGAAGAGTCCGGGCGGGAGATCGTGGTGCCGGGCAGCTACCAGCTTACCGAAGACCGCAGCATCAGTCTCTATGACGCACTGGGCTCCGTTCCGGAGGGCATCATCCTGGGCGCGGATATCATCGTGCTGATCCTGCTGATCGGCGGGGCTTTTTATGTCATCGAAAAGACCGGGGCCCTGCAAGTAGGCATCGAAGCCTTGGTTTATCGCTTTCGCCGCAGCCAGTCCCTCCTGTTGGTCGTCTTCAGCGCAGTGTTCTTTTTGGGTGGGGTGAGCTTTGCCATGCAGGAGGAGATCATCGCGATGGTGCCTATTTTGGTGTTGCTTTCGCGCAAAATCAACTACGACCTGCGAGCGATTATTTCCCTCTCCCTCGGTTCTTCGCTGGTGGGAGCGGCCTTCTCCCCAATCAATCCTTTTGGCTCTCTGCTGGCCCAGCAGATCGCCGAGTTGGACTTTGGACAGGGCTTTGCGTACCGCATGGTCTTCCTGGTCTTGGCCTTTGTGAGCTGGACTTTTTTCCACCTCCGATTGGGAAAATCAAAGCAAAACCTGGACGAAAAGACGGAGTTTTCCCCAGTAAAAATCTCACGGCCCCACGCCCTGATCCTGCTCCTCACGGGTGTGGGTATGGTACTCATGCCCTGGGGTATCATCCAGCGTGACTGGGGGTACAATGAAATGTCCGCCTTGTTTTTCGTCATCGGAATCGCCAGCGGGCTCATTGGCAAAATGGGCGTAAACGGCACCGCAAGAGCCTATTCACAGGGGTTTTCCGAAATGATATTTGCAGGCATACTCATCGGATTGGCGCGTAGCGTTTATTTGGTTTTGGAAAAAGCACAGGTGATCGACACCCTGATCCAAGGCTTGTTTTCGCCACTCGAAGTCCTGCCTTCCACCCTGGCCACGATCGGCATCTTTGTGAGCCAAGGACTGATCCACGGCCTGGTCCCCAGTACCTCGGGGCAGGCGGTGCTGACGATGCCGCTATCCGCTCCCCTGCTGGACCTTCTCGGTCTTTCCCGACAGGTGGCCGTTCTCACCTACCAGTATCCCGCCGGACTGATGGATATCATCATCCCAAACAATGGGGGCATGATGGCCGTCATCGCCGCGGCGGGGGTGGCCTACGACCGCTGGATAGCCTATGTTTGGAAAAGCTTCCTGCTCCTTTTGGGCTTGGGTTTGATATCCGCGATCCTTGCCTTATTTTGGTTTGCCTAAATCTACACCAATCCGAATAACCTATGCAGATCAACGACCACAATCCCCTACCACCTTACCAAGCCGCTCCGAACCGCTACAGCCAAATGAAGTACCGCTATTGCGGCAAGAGTGGGCTCCAGCTTCCCGAGATCAGTCTGGGCCTCTGGCACAACTTTGGCCACAACGCCGACCTCACCCTTGGCAGAAAAATACTGAGAAGGGCCTTTGACCTGGGGATTTGCCACTTTGACCTGGCCAACAACTACGGCCCTCCCTATGGCTCTGCCGAGGAAAACTTTGGCCGGATCTTCCAGAAAGACTTTGTCTCCCACCGCGACGAGCTGCTCATCTCCTCCAAAGCGGGATGGGACATGTGGCCGGGGCCGTATGGCAACTTTGGCTCCAGAAAATACCTCATCGCCAGCTGTGACCAGAGCCTGAAGCGCATGGGGCTGGACTACGTCGACATCTTCTACCACCATCGCCCAGATCCAAACACACCGCTGGAAGAAACCATGGGCGCCCTGGACCAGCTCGTGAGACAGGGAAAAGCCCTCTACGTCGGCATCTCCCAGTACAATGCGGAAGACACTGCCAAGGCCCAGCAGATCCTGAAATCCCTGGGCACTCCCCTGCTCATCCACCAGCCACGCTACAGCATGCTGGACAGATGGGTGGAAAATGGCCTCCTGGATGTCTTGGGCGAAAAGGGCGTGGGCAGCATTGCCTTCTCCCCACTGGAGCAGGGCATGCTCACCGACAAGTACCTCAAAGGCATTCCCGCCGATTCCCGCGCGGCGAAAGACGGACGCTACCTGAATCCCGGCAAGCTCGATCCAGCCAAACTGGAAATGGTCAGCCAGCTCAATGAAATTGCCCTCAAAAGAGGCCAAACCCTCGCTCAGATGGCAATCGCCTGGCTACTCAAAGACCCAAGAATCACCTCGGTGTTGGTGGGGGTGTCCAAAGCGGAGCAGCTGGACGACAACGTAGCCGCGGTGGCCAACACGCAATTCACAGGCGAGGAAGTCTCGAAAATCAAATCCATCCTCGGCGCCTAAATGGCCCGGATCACAAGATGGCAACACAAAAAAGAGGCTCCCAAAAGGAGCCTCTTTACCGTCTAGTCAAACCGGACTATCATCTAACTACATTTTCGAGTGTTGCCAAGTAAACCCACTTTTGGTCCCGTGAGTTCAGGCCTTCATTCACGGCCTTTCTTTGCTCCGCTGTTTGGGACAGATCCTCATAGGCCTGCGCGTTGAAAAACTGCATGTAATCCTTGTACATGTTCAGGGTCAGGTGGGTGGATTTGGCCTCTGAGCCTTGTGGCAGGGCAGTTCTCAGGAAGCTCCAATGTCCCATCAGGCCCTGTTCGATACGCTTTTGGTGGATGGGCCTGAATACTTCGATCTCAGCTTTTTCGTACTCTTGGAATTTGCCCTCCACGGCCTTCATGAGGTCAAAGGAAGCCAAAGCCCCGGGTTTAAACTGAAAGCTGTCGTCGGTGGATACGATCTCCATCATGTATAGGCGCATGGGCATATCCCGCATACTCAGCGACTGCTCAAAGAGCGTCGCCACCTGGTTTCCCGTGAGATGCGGATAGGCTATTTTGGTGTATTCCATCATGGACTCGTCGTCTAGTCCGTTCATCATCTTGACCGGGTCGTCGTAGGTGGTCACCATAATATATTGAAAATCGCCCTCGTCGGCGCCATTTTGCAGGGACCAGAAGTCCCAAGCCTTGATGCGCTTGTCGTTGAGAGCCTGTCGATAGACTTTTTCCATCAGATCCTTGAACTCGATGTAGTCAAAAAGATGGTCTTTCTCCACCTTGATGAATTCGAATACCATATACTGAGTTTGCTGGGCGTTGAGGACTCCTGCCCACAGCAACCCACAAACCAAGAGTATTACAATCTTCTTCATGTTATATTGGATTTAGGGTTAATTGTGCTTCGAATAATTTAAATATTTATTTCGTAAAAAATCAATTTTCAGAATAAAAACATTTTTTGCATATACAATTACAGCACAAACTTCTATTAAATAAAGTATCTCCAAAAATGAATTATTTCTAAAACACTCGGCAAAACCTTAGTATTTTAACAATCAAAACAGATATACAATGAAGGGTCTATCAAGAAGAGACTGGATCAAAACCACTTCCCTCGGAGGAGCCTTCGCACTTCTGGGCGGCAGCGGAATCGCCTCGTCTCTCAGTGCGGAAGAGGTCAGAAAATACAATCCAAGGCCTTTGGCGGGCCCGATACGGCTCGGGTCCAACGAAAATCCATACGGCCCATCCGAGGCAATGCGCCGGGCAATGACGGCGGCCTTTGACAGCGGCTGTCGCTACCCCTGGAGCCAAAATGGCTCTTTGGCAAAAATGGTCGCCGAAAAAGAGGGAGTTCCCGAAGACCACATCGTATTGGTGGCTGGCTCCATGGAGGGACTCAAGGTAGCCGGGATTACCTTTGGCCGAGGACGCGAGATCATCAGCTGCGCGCCGACCTTTCTCTCCATGATGGAATATGCCGAGCTCTGGGGCACGGAGATCAACTGGGTTCCGCTCGACAAAGACCTGGATTTTGACCTGGAGGAAATAGAAAAGCGGGTCAGTCACGAGACCGGCCTCGTCTTCCTCTGCAACCCCAACAATCCCACAGGAAAGCTCCTGCCTGCCGATCGGGTGATGGACTTCTGCGAAACTGTAAGCCGGCGAACGGTCGTATTCAGCGACGAGGCCTACTATGACTACATCACCGTCCCCAACTATCCCAGCATGGTAGAGCTGGTCAAGAAGGGGAAGGACGTGGTGGTCTCCCGCACGCTGTCCAAGGTATATGGGCTGGCTGGGATCCGCATCGGATACCTGATCGCCCGGCCCGAGCTGGCGCAAAAGCTCCGCGACCGTGTCGTCGCCAACACCAACATCATGGCCATAGAGGCTGGGAAAGCCGCCCTTGCCGACCAAGACTTTTACCGTTTTTCCCTCCAGAAAAACGCGGAAGCCAAAGCGATGATCACCCAAACCCTGGACGAGCTGAAGCTTCCCTATCTCGAGTCCCACGCCAACTTCGTCTTTTTCCAAGCCGGAAGGGATATTTCCGAACTGGGCAAAACCATGGCAGAGATGGGCTTCATCATCGGCCGGCCTTTTCCTCCGCTGAATGACTGGTGCAGGATCTCTACCGGCACGATCGAGGAGATCACCCTTTACAACCAAGCCATCAAATCGGTATTGGGATGAGCTTGGACAGAAATCTGGTATTGCAGGACGGCAGGGTCTGCCTGCGCCCCATGAAAAGAGAGGATCTACCACTACTTCAGCCCCTTACCTCAGATCCCCAGATGTGGGTTTACTTCACCTACGACCTGAGCATTCCCAAGGAAATGGACAAATGGGCCCAGCCCCATTTTGATGGAGAGCGCCTCCAGTTCACCGTAATAGACCAGGAGAGCGGGAAGGTGGCGGGCGCCACTGCTTTTGGCAACTATTCCGCCAGGGACGAGCGCATCGAGATCGGCTGGACTTGGCTGGGAAAAGACTTCCGAGGCACCGGCATCAACCAGGCCATGAAAAAGCTTATGCTGGACTATTGCTTTGGCACCTTGAAACTCAAGCGCGTGGAAATCAAAACCGACGTCCTGAACATGCCTGCCCGCAAGGCTTTGCTGAAGCTCGGCGCTGTAGAAGAGGGCGTGCTTCGAAGCCACACCCTGCTCACCAAAGGCCGACGAAGAGACACCATCTACTACAGCCTGCTCGAAGGCGAATGGCCATAGAGACTTAAGCTAAGGACGCTGGCGGAATGAAATTTTAAGACTCAGGTGCTAGAAAAAACCCGGATTTGCTCCGGGTCGAGCAGATGGATGTACTGTCTGAGTATGTAGAAGGTCTCCGGCACCCGAGGCACCACCTCGAGCTCCTCGGCGTTGGGAAAGTCCCCGCCCTTCAGGTACGCGTAGCGGCTGAGCATCCCGCCCTCAAAGTAGCAATAGGCTTTTTCCCCCTCCTCCCTGCCCGGCAGCGCGAGCATCAGGTCTTTCTTGGATTCGTGGATCAGTGTAAGGAACTCCTCCGCGCGGGCATTGTACGCGTCAGGCTTTTCTGTGGAATTGCAGGCACCGCGGCAGCTTTCGTCCTGCACCACCTGACAGGTGACCTTTCTCAGGCCGCATAGTTTTTGGCAAAGCCCATAGGCTTCGATGCCGGATTTGAGAAACTGCGTGGCCTCTTCGGAGGAAAAGAAGGTCTCCAGCGGCACGAGGTTTTTGGAGACTTTGGCCAGCTGAAAACGGCAATACCCTGAGCCGTCTTGATAGTGAAACAGTCCCCAAAGGGCCTTGGGCAGCTTCAAGGCCGAGTTGTAGGCCGGCCACAGGCGCTTGATCTCCAGCGTCTCCACAAGCAGGGCCATGACCTCCGATCCGGTCAGCTTCCACTGCAGGTCGCAGACTTCGGCTTTCAGCTGCTGCTTGAGCTGGGGCAAAACCCTTCCGGAAAAATGCCCCTTGAAGCGCTCGCGGATATTGATCGCCTTGCCCACGTAGACCACTTTGCCCTTTGCATTGAGCATGTAGTACACGCCGCAGGACTCGGGGATCTGCCGATAGCGGGATAGGGGAAAATTGGGAGGCAGGAAGGTCTCGCCGGAATTTCGCTTCAGGGAAGAAAAGACCAAGTCCTGGCTTTCCTTGATAATCCGATCGAAAAGAATGGCCGTGGCGCGGGCATCTCCCATAGCCCGGTGTCTAGCCAGGATGGGGATCTTTTGGCTTTCGCAAAGCCGCCCTAAACTGTAGGAGCGCAGGCCCGGAAAAGCCCTGCGGGAAAGCCTGACGGTGCACAGCTTCTGGGATTTGAATTCCCTTCCCGTCTTCAAAAAAGCCTCGCGGATAAAGCCATAGTCAAAGTTGACCGAGTGGGCGACGAAGACCCTGCCGTCCAAAAGCCCCCACAGCTCCTCCTCTATCTCCTGAAATGTCGGCGCATCGGCCACCATGGCATTGTCAATACCGGTGAGCCCAGTGATGTAGGCGGGAATGCTTTGTCCGGGATTGATCAGCGTCTGAAACTCGCGCACGATCTCCACCCCGTCGTGGATCAGCACGGCGATCTCGGTGATCCCTCCCCCGGCGGCGGAGCCTCCGGTAGTTTCTATATCGACGATGGCAAATTCCATTTTCTTCAGTCTAAAGGTAAGGCTATTGGCTGGCCTCACAGAATCCTCGACGCAAAATGACAGGAGAAGTCTGAGGTTCCCTATTCCGGAATCTGCAAAACGCCCCTTTCCATGAAATCGTTTGCGTAGTTTGTCGGCGATCTTTTTCCAATCCTTGACGAATCAGGACAGCCCAATTCTCGATTTCGCTATTTTAGCCGACTCGGTAAAAATTTAAGATTTTGGAAAGAAGACAGTTTATCAAGTCCGCCGGATTGGCGACTGCAGTTTTGGGAAGCTCGGGCCTGTGGAGCATTGCGAAGTCGGCCCAGCAAAAGTTCAAAGTGGGAATCATCGGTTTTGGCGACCGGGGATCGGGCATCTACAGCACCATCTCCAAGCTGGAGGACAAGTTTGAAGTCACCAGCATCTGCGACGAACTGGACTTCCGACTGGAAAACGCCAAAAAGGCCAGCTCCGGCAAATCCATTGTGTTCTACAAAGACTACCGAAAACTCCTCGAGGACAAAAGCCTGGACTTGGTCATCATCGCCACCCCGCTGTATCTCCACTACGAGCACGGCAAGGCGGTACTGGAAGCGGGCAAGCATCTTTTCCTCGAAAAGACCATGACCTTCCAAGTCGATCAGGCTTTGGACTTGGTCAACATCGCCCAGCGCTATCCCAAGCAAATCGTTCAGATCGGCCATCAGTACCGCTATTCCCCGCTGTATTTTAAGGTAAAAGACTACATCCAAAAAGGCTATCTGGGCAAGGTCACCTCCATCGACGCCCGCTGGGACCGCAACTGGAACTGGAGGCGACCTGTCCACGATCCGGCGCTGGAGCGCAAGATCAACTGGAGAATGTACAAGGACTACTCCGGCGGACTGGTTGCAGAGCTGCTTTCCCACCAGATGGACTTCATCCACTGGGCATTTGAGACCAGCCCGAGCACACTCTTCAGCACCGGCGGGATCGACGTCTATAAGGACGGCCGCGAGACGTTTGACAACGTGCAGCTCACCGTACGCTACGAGGAAGAAGGCATGGTTGGGAATTTCGGAGCTACCTGCGCCAACCAACATGAAGGGTATTCCTTCAAAATCAAGGGCTCGAAAGGCATGATCAACCTGCTGACCAACGAGGGGATGTTTTATCCCGAGCCCAAGACCCGCGAAGAGCTGGAAGTGGTGGACGGGGTGAGCGGAGCCACTCCCCTGATCTGGGCGAGCGACAAAAAAGGCATCAAACTCACCGAAGAGCCCACCAAAGACGGGACGATCTATGCCTTGGAGGCTTTCTACGAGTCCCTCACCAAGGCTACCCAACCGGAGTCCAACGTGAACACCGGCGGCAAAACGGCCATCTCCGTTGCCTTGGCCAACGAGTCGCTCTACTCCGGCGAGATCAAAAGCTGGAAGCCCGAATACAACATCGGAGAATAGGAAACCAAAGTCATAAAAGCGAATGCCCCGCGTCTTCACGCGGGGCATTTTCATGTTCTACTACTTTGACTCGGA
>NZ_JAFKCT010000017.1 GCF_017254915.1 Algoriphagus oliviformis
CTTTCAGCAATTCCAAAACCACCTTGGTCTTGAACTTCGAGGTAAATTTTCTTCGTGTGGTCATCACAGTAAATTTAAGGGGTTAATCGTAACTTAATTTACTGTCCTGTTTTTTGGGGAATGCTCATTCAGAACGTTATAAGTCATATTTGACGAGGTTTAAAATAATTTGATTCAAAAAGATTTGAATTGTGGATGCAAAATGAACCTGTCCCCCTATTTGTCCTCCTTTAGATATAAGTTGCTGTAAATCAGTTCTTTTTAAGAGTCCTGTTCCCGCTACTACGAAGCCGGTCAGAAATGATCGGCTTTTTTGTTTTTCAAGCTGCCAGTGCTTGTGTACACTTTTTGAATCCTGACCTACCACTAACCTGGATTTCTATGTCGGAATGCCCTGAAGATTTGGTGTATGTCGGGGAAGGTTTTCCCGGATTTTTGAGGAAGAGGTCTGGAAAAGGCTTTGTCTACCTCGATAGGAAAGGCGAGAAAATCGCCAAAAAGCGGGTGTTGGAGCGCATCCAGCACTTGGTCATTCCGCCCATGTGGCAAAAGGTGTGGGTGTGCAAAAGCCCCAAGGGCCATCTACAGGCCACCGGGTACGATGAGCGGGGCCGCAAGCAATACCTCTACCATCCCGACTTTGTCCGCTACAGGCAGGAGACCAAATATGGAAAAATGGCTGAGTTTGGGAAAAAACTTCCCCAAATCCGAAAAGCGCTGGAATCGGATCTGCGCAAGCGAAACTGGCCCAGGGAAAAAATCCTCGCCCTCATCGTGATGATGCTCGACGAGTACTACATCCGCATCGGCAACAAGTGCTACGAGCACGAAAACAAAACCTATGGGCTCACCACGCTGAGAAGAAAGCACATCGTGCAGGAGCATGGCAAGCTCATGCTGAGCTATCGCGCCAAAAGCGGCAAAGACCGCAAAGTCAAAGTCGAAAGCAAGCGCTTGATCAAGCTGATCAAGCAGATGTCTGAGCTTCCCGGCTACGAGCTTTTCAAATACAAGGGAAAAGACGGGGCGTTCCATTGTGTGGATTCCAAAGACGTCAATCAATACCTTTTGGAGATTTCAGGGGCCGCATTCACCGCCAAAGATTTTCGCACTTGGGGCGGTACGGTGCTGTCGCTGGATCATTACGGGGAGAGTCTACAGCTGGTAGAGGAGTCTCCTAATCGAAAGCTGGAGCCGACCATCGTCAAGAAAGTCGCGGAAGTCCTCGGCAACACGGTCGCCGTTTGCCGCCAATACTACATCCATCCCAAGGTCATGCAAGTCCTGCTCGATGGCAAGCTGGCGCGCTACCAAAAGCTGAAGCTCAAGCGTGTCGACGATCCGGACGAACTTTCGGAAAACGAGCAGACCGTCCTGAAGATCTTAGGGAGTAAAACCGGATAGAGGGAAGGTTTTGACGTTTGGCATCTTCTGTCTTCTAGCTTCTCTTCAATTCAGCCTTACCAGCTTGTTGTATTTGTTTCGGTATTCGTTTGGTGTGAGTCCGGTGATTTTTTTGAAGACGGTGCGAAAGGCCTTGGAGTCGGTGTAGCCCACGTCCCACATGACTTCGTTGATGTTTTTCAGGCTAGTTTCAAAGCTGCGCTTGGCGGCTTCGATCTTCACACGCTGCACGTATTCCAGCACCGAATTGTTGGTCACGCGCTTGAATCTTCGCTCGAAGCTACGACGGCCCACTGCCACTTCATCGGCTAGGTCGTCCACAGAGATCCGCTCCGAAAAGCGGTGCTCGATGATTTCTTGCGCTTTTCTGATTTCCGGATCGGGATGCTCTTTTTGCCCTCGGAAGATGGCGAAAGCCGACTGCGTGTCCCGATCGATGTCTATGGCGAAGTACTTTGAGAGCAAGATCGCCATCTCGCGGTCCACGTATTTTTCCACCAAATGAAGAAGAAGGTTCCAGTAGGAGTTGGCGCCGCCGCTGGAGTAGATGCCTGCCTCCTCGGTCACGATGCTTCCGTCCAACACTTCGACTGCGGGAAACTGGCTTCTAAACCGGTCGATGAAACCCCAGTGCGTGGAGCAGCGCTTCCCATCCAGCATGCCGGTGGAGGCGAGGAAAAAGGCTCCCACGCAGAGCGAGGCGATCTCGGCTCCCGACTCGTATTGCCGGCGAAGCCAAGGGGCAAAAGGCTGGTTGGCCGCTATGGCTTCGTCAAAATCCCCAAAAAGAGGCGGGATCACGATCAGGTCAGCTTCTTCGGCTTCCGATAGCAAGCTTTCGGGATGTAGGACAAAGCCCGGGAAGCCGGGTTTTACCTCGTGCTGAAGCCCCAAAAGCTTGACCTCGAAAGCCGCCTCTTGACCATTCATGCCCAAAAAATGATTGACGGTATTAAAACAGTATTGCGCTCCCGCAATCGCCTGGACCACACTGCCCTCCATGGCCAAAATCCTTACTTTCTTCATCCTTCCAATTTATGAAAACTTGTCGCAAAAGCCCCTTTCCTTGTCAGTTTTTGCCCAGTTCTTCATTCCTAACTTCGTTAAGTTTGTGTAGTACTGCAAACCCAAAAACAAACGTGAATATGACTACCAAGCCGACAACAAAAATCACCGTATCCGCGGAGATCGCCGCTCCCGTCAACCAGGTGTGGACAGCCTACAACTCTCCCAAGCATATCGTCCAGTGGAACTGCGCCTCTCCCGACTGGCATTCTCCTTCGGCTAAAAACGAACTGGAGCCGGGCGGAAGCTTCTCCTACCGCATGGAGGCCAAGGATGGCTCCATGGGTTTTGACTTTGAGGGGGTGTTTCAAAAAGTGCAGCCGAATGAATTCCTCAGCTATGTCATGGGTGACGGAAGGGCGGCGGAGGTCGTTTTCGAAGACAAAGGAAAGTCGACGCTCGTCACCGTGACCTTTGACGCGGAGCAGATGAACTCAGAGGAGCTGCAGCGAGACGGCTGGCAGTCCATCCTGGACAATTTCAAAAAATACGTGGAGGGCTTTCAGCACGACTCCATGCACTTCGAAGTCGAAATCAACGCGCCCGTGTCCAAAGTTTTTGCACTCATGATCGAGGACGCCGCCTATCGGGACTGGACGGCGGCTTTTAATCCTGGCTCCTACTTCAAGGGCGACTGGAGCAAGGGCTCCAAGATTCTTTTCCTGGGGCCTGATCCTCAAAGTGGCAAAGAGGGCGGAATGGTCGCCAAGATCGCCGACAACGTCAAGAACAAGTATATCTCCATCGAGCACTATGGATTGGTCGGTGACGGAAAAGAGATCACTTCTGGGCCAGAAGTGGAGGCCTTTGCCGGTGCTACAGAAAACTACAGCTTTGTAGATCTGGGAGGCAAGACGCTGCTGAAGGTGGACATGGAATCCGGAGGAGAGTACAAGGAGATGTTTGAGAAAATGTGGCCCAAAGCCCTACAGCGTCTCAAGGAAATCTGTGAAGCTTAAGCCATTCCATGTGATGAAAGCGATCTATCCCTGCATTTGGATGAACCAAAAGGCCCGAGAGGCAGCGGCGTTTTACTGCTCGGTTTTTCCTGATGCCAAAATTGAGGAAGAAAATGACCTGGTAGCCATGTGGTCTTCTGGGGGCGAAAAGTTCATGTTGCTCAACGGCGGTCCAAAATTCAAACCCAACCCGAGTATTTCCTTTTACTCGATTTTCCCAGACGAAAAGCAGCTGGAGGAAATCTGGAACAAGCTCAGCGTCGGCGGGATGATCATGATGCCTCTGGACAGCTATCCTTGGTCCAAGAAGTATGGCTGGCTCGAGGATAAATATGGCGTGAGCTGGCAGCTAGAAAGCAATGTGCCGGAGGGAATATCGCAGCGCTATGTTCCGGCGTTCATGTTTACCGCCGCCCAGTTTGGCCGTGCCGAGGAGGCGATAGCCTTTTATACTTCCCTTTTTCCTGAGTCCTCGTCGCTTTTTATCTCACGCTATGGCGACGATGCGGGAGACCAGGCCGGCAAAGTGAACCATGCCCAGTTTATGCTGAGCGGTCAGCGCTTTGCCGCTATGGACAGTTCGTTTACCCATGCGTTTACGTTTTCGGAGGGGATGTCGCTGGTCGTGCCCTGTGACACGCAGGAGGAGATTGATTTCTTTTGGGAAAAGCTCGGAGAGGGTGGTGAGGAAAGTATGTGCGGATGGCTCAAGGACCGTTTTGGCGTAAGCTGGCAGATCGTCCCAGCGAAACTCGGTGAAATGATGGCCGATCCAGAAAAGGGCCCGCGGGTGGTGCAGGCTTTTATGAAGATGAAGAAATTTGACATCCAAGCGCTGCAAGATGCCTAGCGGAGCAAGCAAAAATCCCAGCCTCTTGGCTGGGATTTTTGCTTATCGCCTTTTGGCTTTGTCGAGGGAGTAGGCTCCTCCGCCCGTCAGCAGCAGGCTGATGAATACCGCGCAATAGAGGAGTGGGAGTTCTTTTCTTCCAAAAGGATCATCCCAGTGCGCGTAAAAGGCCGCGGTCAACATGGTCAAAATCAGGGGCACGGAGGCTAGTCTGGTCTTGAAACCCAGAATAACGAGTATGGAGCAGATCACTTCGGCAAAGGTGGCCATTCCGAGGGAGATGGCAGGGCCTATCCCAAAAGGATCCGCGAACTTGATTTCGTTGCCGCTGAATAGTCGCATGATTTTGGGGATTCCGTGGGTGAGCATCATGGCGCCCGATCCCACGCGGAGGATAAGCAGGGCTAGGGAGGATTCAAAGTCGCGTCTCATTGAGGGTAATTAATGGTTTGGAATAAAACTACCAAGGGTTGAGGACTCTTCCCAGACTTTTTACACCAAGGTCAGCCCCAGATTGCGGCGCACATCCGGTCTTTTCCATTTAGATCTTGAAGAATCCGCACATCCACGTAGCCGGTGCTGGCCAAAAGCGCATGCACCAGCTCTCCCTTGGATTCATGGATTTCGAAGTAAAGCTTGCCGCCCGGCTTGAGGATTTTTCGTCCTTTCTCCGCGATCACACGATAGAAAATCAGCGGATCCTCGTCCGTGACAAAGAGCGCCGTCCACGGCTCGTGGGCGAGGACATTCTGATGCATCTGGCTCTTGTCGGATTCCAACACATAGGGAGGGTTGGAGACCAGGATGTCCAGCTTCCCTACCGTGGGCGTTTGAGTGAGTATGTCGCAGAGCTCGAAGCGGACGTTCGCGCCAAGCACTTCCGCGTTTTTCCGCGCGATCGCCAGAGCAGGCTCTGAGATGTCCAGGGCGTACACGTCTGGGCTATTCATCTCCAGTGCCAAGCTGATCGGAATGCAGCCTGTGCCGGTGCCGATGTCGAGGATTCTCAGGTTGGCGGCTTTGTTCTCCTTGATGATCAGGTGGACGAGTTCTTCGGTTTCGTTGCGCGGGATCAGCGTGGCGGAAGTCACCAGAAACTCCCTTCCGTAAAAAGGCCCCTTCCCCAAAATGTACTGGATAGGCTCGCCGCTTTTCAGTCTGGCGAGGTCTTCTTGGAGTTTTTCGGGTACTTTTTCCTCTTCCAAAAGGGTGGGGCCGTCGATCCGTTTCAGCCCGAAATGATGCTCGATTAGCCAGGCTGCGAGGCTTTGCGCTTCGGTTTCGGGATAAAGGTCGAGCAGCTCGGAGCTCAGTTTTTTGGAAAAATCGAGTAGGGAAATCGACATGCCCAAAGGTAAGCAGGAGCCGGGATTTGCGCTTCGTCGGCCTGGCCTTTTCCGCAGGAAAGCTATTCCTCGACAAATCCCCTTACCTTTGCGGGGAGAATTTCCTCCTATGAAGCTACACAACAACACCATCCGCGGCGTACACACCGCACTCGAAGCCATTTTTGAAGAAGGCCAATACGCCGACAAAGTCATCGAGCGGACGCTGAAGTCCAATCCCAAGTGGGGAGCTCGCGACCGGTCTTTCATTGCAGAGACGACCTACGAGATGGTGCGCTGGTGGAGGCTGATCAGTCACCTGAGCCCTTCCAAGGACTACTGGGATCTCTTTGGCACCTATTGGCTGATGCAGGGCAACGCGCTGCCGGAGTGGGAGGAGTTTGCCAAAATCCACCCGGAAAAGCTCAAGGCAAAGTATGAGGCGATCAACGATCCTGCCCTGCTGGAGTCCATTCCTGACTGGCTGCAGAAGCTGGGAAGTGAGGAGCTGGGCCACAAGTGGGGCTCCGAGATCCATGCGCTCAATGAGGAGGCAGAAGTGGTCTTGAGGGTCAATACGCTCAAGACGACCCGCGAGCGTCTCAAAAACCAACTGGCGGAGGATGGCATCGACACCTACATCGTCAAGGGCTACCCAGATGCGCTGGTCCTGGAGGAGCGGCAAAATGTCTTTCGCAACCAAGCCTTTAAGAGCGGCCTTTTCGAAGTGCAGGACGCCAGCTCCCAGCTCGTCGCGCAGGCTTTGGCAGTAGAGCCGGGCATGCGCGTGATCGATGCCTGCGCGGGAGCGGGAGGAAAGTCGCTCCATTTGGCAGCGCTGATGGAAAACAAAGGAAAAGTCATCTCCATGGACGTGGAGGAGTGGAAGCTGCAGCAGGCCAAGCTCCGAGCGAGGCGAAATGGCGTCTCGATCTTCGAGCCGAAGCTCATCGAAGGCACCAAGACCATCAAGCGGCTGAAAGAATCTGCCGACCGACTTTTGCTTGACGTGCCTTGCTCCGGCCTCGGCGTGCTGCGTCGCAATCCCGATACCAAGTGGAAGCTCAGCCTCGAGTCCATCGACAAAGTCCGCGAAACTCAACAGGAAATCCTCCAAAGCTACCCCTCCATGCTCAAGCCAGGAGGGCAGCTGGTCTACGCGACGTGCAGCATTTTGCCCTCGGAAAACGAACTGCAGGTGAAGCGATTCCTGACCAGTGAGGCTGGAAAGGACTTCGAACTGATTGAGGACAAAAAGGTTTTGGCACAGGAGAGCGGTTTTGACGGATTCTATATTGCGAGATTGGTGAAGAAAGGAGCCTAAGCCGCTGGCAAGCCTTTGGTGGTTTTAGTCGCCAGTCCTGTCGCGGGGCTGGCGATTGATTTTTTAGGCCGCCTTCCAAATCCTATTTTAAAAGCAAGATCAAAAAAAGGTGAATTCCACATTAATTTTTGTTTTTCGCTGGCATGGCATAGATTTTTGTTTGTACCTTTGACGGGCAAATAGGGTTACCTACAACCAATATTTGCCATGAATCGAAACTCCTCGAAGTTCCTCTACGAAGCACTCACCTACGACGATGTGCTCCTTGTTCCGGGTTATTCTGAAGTGCTCCCACGCGAGACCAACACTTCCACCCAGCTCACCAAAAAAATCAGATTGAACATCCCGCTTGTGTCCGCAGCCATGGATACAGTGACCGAAGCCGAGCTGGCAATTGCCGTGGCTTTGGAGGGCGGTCTTGGTTTCATCCACAAAAACATGTCCATCGAGAAGCAGGCCGCCCAAGTCAGGAAGGTGAAGCGTTCTCAGGCAGGAATGATCCTGGATCCAATCACTTTGGATATCAACGCACGGGTGAGGGATGCCGAAGCGATCATGCGCGAGTTTCATATCGGAGGTATTCCGGTGGTGGACGGGACCAAGACACTGAAAGGGATCATCACCAACCGCGACCTTCGCTTCATCAAGGATCCCAACAAGCCGGTCAGGGAAATCATGACCAGTGATAACCTCATCACTGCCAAGTCCGGCATTTCGCTGGAGCAGGCTGAGGAGATTCTCCAGGAGTATAAGATCGAAAAACTGCCTATCGTCGACGAGGACAACCGACTGACCGGGCTCATCACCTACAAGGATATCCTAAAGCGCAAGGACAAGCCCAACGCTTGCAAGGACGAGTTTGGGCGTCTTCGCGTAGGAGCGGCAGTAGGTGTGACGGCGGATATTGTCGAAAGGGTAGAGGCTCTGAAAGCGGCCGGCGTGGATGTGGTATCCATCGATACTGCCCATGGACACTCCAAAGGCGTAATCGAAACCTGTAAGAAAATCAAATCGGCATTTCCTGATCTGGAAGTGATCGTCGGAAATATCGCCACTCCCGAGGCGGCCATTGCGTTGGCAGATGCCGGAGCTGATGCGGTGAAAGTAGGCGTAGGTCCAGGCTCCATCTGTACCACCCGGATCATTGCCGGTGTAGGCGTGCCGCAGCTTTCGGCGGTATTTGAGTGTGCCGAAGCGCTGAAAGACCGCGGTGTACCAGTGATTGCCGATGGTGGTATCCGTTATTCTGGCGACTTGGTGAAAGCTATCGCAGCCGGAGGCAGCTCGATCATGATCGGATCCCTGCTTGCCGGGACCGAGGAAGCTCCAGGGGAAATGATCATTTTCGAAGGGAGAAAATTCAAGTCCTATCGTGGAATGGGCTCTCTGGAAGCGATGGAGTCCGGCTCCAAAGACCGCTACTTCCAGGACGCGGAGGATAACATCAAAAAGCTCGTGCCGGAAGGCATCGTGGGGCGAGTGCCGTACAAGGGGCTGGTTTCCGAAGTGCTTTACCAACTGGTCGGCGGGCTTCAGGCCGGTATGGGGTATTGCGGTACCAAGACTATCGAAGATCTTCAGACCAACGGTAAATTTGTGAAGATCACCGCCGCCGGCGTGAAAGAGTCACATCCACATGACGTGAGTGTGACGCGGGAAGCTCCAAACTATAGCTTGAAATCGTAAGAACATGAAAACCGGCCTCGGCCGGTTTTTTTATGTCTTTGCGAAGTAGGCGCTACTGGTTTACCTCAAAGCTCACGTCCCATTCCTCCTCGATCCTTACTGACGTGAGAAAGTCCCGATGTAACGGGTTGATCAGTAGGTTGTGCTCGGCGGGAAAGCTTTTGGGAGGGATTCTACAGGAAGGGATTTTGAGTGTCGGCGAGATCATGCCTTTTGCCCAGGCCGTGCCAAATTCCTGGGTCGAGCGCGGATAGGGGCGGTTTTTCCAGTCTTCGGGCAGGAAGTCGATGTCCAGCTCCGCTATCGGGGAAGTGGCCTCCAGTACTGCCAGCTTCCATTTGCTTTGCGTGACTACATGCCCTTTGATGCTGAGCAGTTCCAGAAAGTTGAGCGAGCTGGCTGAGCAGGCGTAGATCATCGGCGTGCCAAATTGATTCCAGCGGCCGACGCCCAGTCCATAGCTCAGGCCGTTTCGGTCGGGAAGGGCTTCAAAGAGGCGAAAATACCGCATCCATCAGAGGATATTGCCCCAAGAAATGGCCTCAAGGGCCTGATCCACGAGCGTGATCTGATAGGGATTCTTCAGGAGCGTCGCGGGCTTTTGGCCGTGCAGGGAGGAATTGGGGCTTTGTAGCCATTGGGAAAGCAGCTCCTCAGACCCAAAGATCCGGATGCCTTTTGCGATGATCTGATCCATGTCCAGTAGGTTTTTGGTGAGGGCCTTGGAGAGCTTTCGGTCTTCTTTTTTCCAGCGGAAGAGGGTGCTCGGATCGATCTCCATCACCTCCGCGATGTCATGGGAGGTAAAGTCCAGAAAATCGAAGAAGGAACTCGTCTCCTGAAAGTCCAATTCTATGCCGCCGTACGGCGCACGCGCGGTGTCGCTCGCCTCTAATTGCTGCTGGGAAAAGAAATGGTAAGGCTTCACACCTGTCTCCAGCTGCACCGCATCTCCTTCAGGCAAATTTATCTTCCAGGCCTTTCCCATCTTTTTGTCGTTTCTCCTAAGTTACAAATTATCTCAAATAAAACAATTCTTTGTATCAATTAAGATAGTTTGTTTTTCTTGGTGTATGGTTATCCGCTTTTATGCCAGTAGGCAGCCGTGACAACCCGAAAGAACGCTAAAATTGCGGCTTTGCCCCACTTCGGTTGCCTGTGCTGAGCACTGGAGCTACGGGAGTAGCGGATACCGAAGCATCAGTCATCGGTCTTCCGAGCCGATTGAAGAAGCAAATTCGCTTACTGGCAAGATTGCGGATAATTATGTCTTGGTGATATCGGTTACGATGGATGCTGCGTGCGCGATGCTGTTTTCGATGAAAAACTCCCGGGTATTCAGTCCCCCACAGACTACTCCGGCTAGGTAAACGCCGGGTACGTTGGACTCTTGGTTGGTCTGGTCGTAACAGGGTTGGCGCTTTTCGTCCAGGCTCAGCTCTACGCCGAGCTGATCCAGCAGGGCAAAGTTCGGCCTGTAGCCCGTCATGGCCAATACCCAGTCGTTAGCAATGGTAACCTCTCCCTCGGGTGTGGTGATGACAACTTCCTTTTCCTTCACCTCCTTTACCTTGGATCGGGTAAAGGCCTGTATCGAGCCCTCCTTGATCCGGTTCATGATGTCGGGCCGAACCCAGTACTTGACATTTTGGTCCACTTCGTCTTCCAAGAGTACCATGCTGACTTCCGCGCCTTTGCGCCAGCATTCCAGCGCTGCGTCCACGGCTGAGTTTGCGCCTCCGACTACCAGCACTTTTTGCCCGATAAAAGGCCAGGGCTCTTTGTAGTAGTGAAGGACCTTGGGCAGTTCTTCGCCAGGTACGTCCATCAAGTTGGGCAGGTCATAGAAGCCCGTCGCCAGGACGATGTTTTTGGCCTGGTAGGCTGCCTTGGAGGTTTTGATCTCAAAGCCGCCCTCGCACTTTTGGAGATTTTTCACCTCCTCGTAGAGGTTTACTTTCAGTTGGTAGTGGAGGTAGACCCGGCGGTAGTATTCCAAGGCCTCGGTCCGTGTGGGTTTGACGCCGATAGACATGAAGGGGATGTTTGCCATCTCCAGCCGATCCGAGGTGGAAAAAAAGGTCATGTTGACCGGGTAGTTGAAGATAGAGTTGGTCAGGGCTCCTTTTTCCAAGATCAGGTAGTCGAGGCCCGCCTTGCCGGCTTCGATACCACAGGCCAGTCCTATCGGCCCTCCGCCGATGATGATGAGGTCGTAAGTTTTCTGCATAGTCTAGGTTTGAAAGCTGAAAGAAGTGTCGCGGTAGTTTCCCGAATCCCAGTCGAAGCTTCGCTCCTTGAGCCGGGTGAGCCCGCTTTGGTCTTTTAAGACCGATGTGGACGAAACAGTTCCATAATTGGGCTCCATGCGGATGAATTGGGAGGAAAGCTGTGCCTCCATCGCTTTGGGTACGCCGGTATCTGGAAGTTGCTCAGGGGGGAAAGTCGTGGGAGACTTGAGTAGGGTGAGGAGTGAGTCTGGATCTGGATTTCTTTTCGCCAGGTCCGTCATTTCCTTTTTTGCCAGTGCCGTTTTGGGCCAGGGCGCATTCAGAAGGGCATTGGAGATGCCGTGGATTCCGGGCTGGACTTCCTCCGGCGCATCGCCGTAGTTGGAGTAGTAATATAGCTTTTCTCCATCCGACACCAGCAGATTAAAGCCTTCATAGCGGTCTTTTTCACCCATCACCCCGTCTAGGTAGTTTTCCGGAGACAGCCTCTTTTCCAAAAAGTCCAATACCAGCCTTCCCCGGCTGATTTGCCCTTTTTTGGGCTGAGAAAAATCCCGGTAATTGGTCAGAAACGCCCATTTTCCATCCGGGTGAAAGCCCATCCAGGTGCCGCCTCCCCTCAGGTCCTTGCCCGCATAGATGCCGCTTTCCCAGCGATGCAGCGGAGCCGTGGGGCGGTCAAAAAACTCATCTCGGTTGGCGGAGATGAGCAGGGGGAATTCGGGATGGGTTTTCCAGGAAAAAGCTACCAGACACATAGCTCTAAAGGTAACAAGTTGGCTTTTTTCTCTCCAAGCTTTCATGTAATCCCGTTTCGAAAGAATTGTTTTAAGCCTTACTGTTTTTGTAAGTGGTACAAAATCAATGCTTAACAATTTTTAATACGATAATTGTCGTACTTCTTTTGAAATTACGATTTGCTTCGTATATCTTTGGTACGAAAGTTATCGTAAGTAAAGACATGAGCAAGCCAACAGAAGCCGAATTGGAAATTTTGTCTCTTCTATGGGAAATGAAGGAGGCCAGCGTGCGGCAGATCCACGAGAGACTGTCCGAGTCCAAGGAAACCGGCTACACGACTACCCTGAAGATCATGCAGATCATGCATGCCAAGGGGATGGTGTCGCGGGACGAGAAAAGCCGATCCCATCTCTATCGCCCCGCGACCAACCAAAAGGATACCCAGAGTTCCCTTTTGAAAAACCTGGTGAGCACAGCCTTTGGCGGCTCTTCCAAAAGCCTGGTGATGCAGGCGCTAGGCCAGGAAAATCCCTCCAAGGACGATATTGACGAGATCAGGGCATTTTTAGACCAACTTGAAAACAACTCCCAATGAAAATTTTGATCGACTGGATTCCTGAAAATCTGCTGCGGGCACTGGGCTGGACCTTGGTGCATTCCCTCTGGCAGCTCGTGGTCATATCAGCCCTGCTTTGGCTGGTACTGAGGCTGGCGCATCGCAGTCGTCCGGCAGTCAAGTATGGCTTGGCGGTCGCGGCTTTGGTGCTTTCGCTGCTGGTTTCGGCAGGGACTTTTGTTTATGAATATCAGCCTGCCGACGTGACGGCTTCGATCGGTGCCAGTGCTGACTTGAGGGTCTTGCTGGGAAGCTCTGCGCTGGGCACAGCTGAGGCCGGCATCGAGTCCGGTATCGATCAGGCGATCCGTTGGATAGAGGGAAACATTCCCCTACTGGTCAACCTGTGGGTCTTGGGAGCGTTACTTTTTCTGTTCAGACTGATGAACAGCCTCTCGGAAATCCGGAGCCTACGCAAGTCGTCGAGCCTGGTGGCCGACTTTCAGGTTCAGAAAATGCTCTACCGCCTGGCCGGAAAGATGGGCATTGCGGGTGAAGTCGAGCTCCGTGCTAGTTCCTTTGGCGCATCGCCGTTGACCTTCGGGGCTTTCAAGCCGGTGATTCTTTTTCCGGCGGGCCTCTTGTTCCAGCTTTCCCCAGCCCAGCTCGAGGCGATCATCGCCCATGAGCTCGCGCACGTGAAGCGCAACGACTACCTGGCCAATTTGCTTCTTTCCGGACTTGAGGTTCTGTTTTTCTTCCATCCCTGCTACTGGTGGATGAATAATACGGTGAAAGAGCTCAGGGAAAATGCCGCCGACGACCTCGCGGTGAAGGCCGGCGTAGAGCCTCGGATCTTGGCCAACGGCCTGGCTGAGGTGCTCAACTTTGCGAAGCAAAACCCGCCCGAACTGGCCCTGGCCGCCGGAAAACATCGAAACCCAACTCTCCAACGAATCAAAAGGATACTTGGCTATCCTTCCCAAAACTATCCGCAAACCCCTATTATTTCTATCCCTATGCTACTTACCCTATTTCTCAGCGTCGGGCTGATGGCCAGTGCCCAGCAGGACGCACCCAAGCAGACCGGCCCGATCACCCCGGTCGCGCCTTTAGCCAATATCCAACCTACATTTCCTGCATTGGCGGCGCAAGATACGCTGGTCAAGAAGCCATCGAAGCCGGACGAAAAGGCTCCAAATTTCGTCTACGGAGACCATCTGATCACTGACGGCTCCGGACAGGCCTATCGTGTGCAGGGAGACTTGCTGATCTCCGGCAAGGATACCGTGGTCATGAGCACCAAGACCAAGGCCGCTCTGGATCAGCTTCGGACCTTTGATTCCGAAAGCATGCCCGCCTTCGACGTTCCTCCGGCGCCCATGTTTCCTGTAGAAATGGAGCTCGCTCCGCTTCCGGCTTTTGACTTTGAAATGGACATGCCCGTGATGGCCGCCATGCCTCCGATGCCGCCCATGGAGCTAAGTGGCTTGGAGTTTCCTATGCCTGTGGACATGGATTTTGACTTTTCCTTTGAGCATGACATGGCTCCTTTCCACTACTCCATGGATACCTCTCATATGAGCAAGGGGGAAAAGGAAAAGTGGGCCAAGGACATGGAGCTCAAAGCCAAGGAGTGGGAGGCCAAGTTCGAGAAAGAGTTCGCACCAAAGATGAAGGAGTTTGAGCTGAAGATGGAGGAGTGGCAGGCTGCCAATGGCCCCAAAATGAAGGAGTTCGAAGAAAAGATGAAGGCATGGCAAGAAGCCCAAGGGCCCAAAATGAAAGAGTTCGAGCAGAAAATGGAAGAGTGGCAGGCGGCCAACGGTCCCAAGATGAAGGAATTCGAGGACAAGATGAAGGCTTGGCAGGAAGCCCAAGGGCCAAAGATGAAGGAGTTTGAGCTGAAAATGAAAGAGTGGGAAGCTGCCCAAAAGCCAAAGATGGAGGAGTTCCAGCGCAAGATGGAGGTTTGGCAGAAAGAGCATCAATCCAAGATGGAGGAATTTCAAAAGCTGCTTCAGGAAGATCTGAAGAAGGAAAAAAAATAAAAATTGTGTGTTGATGCATCAAAAAGACCTGTCCCTTGGGCAGGTTTTTTTGTTTTTACGCCTGTGCTAAAAAGTGGTCGCGCCTTTCGTCCGGATAAATAGCTTGCGCAGCTTCTTGGTGTGTATGGCCTGAATGCTTGGGTGGCACCGGGCCGAGAGATTTATTCGGAGATGGGCAAGGTCGGGGCGCTGTTTTTTTGAATTGCCGAAGCGTTGGAGCTGGAAAAAATCATACTTCGCCGAGCGCTTGGGAGGAGTCAGCCTTTGGTGTAAAATCGCCAAGTAGCCGGGCCCCGGAGTGGGGGATTGTGGGGAGCTGCAAATGGCTTGGGATGGTGGTTGCCAAGGGCTGCCCTCGTTGGATTTTGAACTACAAAAGCCGACTTAAAACCTGCCTATTTGCGTTTTTTGGACACTTTTTTGGAGATGGACTGGGACGAGATAACCTGCTGAGAGTCAACAAAAATTTCTTTGATTTTTTCAAAAATCTATTGGGATGGATCAATCTTTTGGCTACTTTTAATTCAAAGTGGGAAAAAGTGGGGGAAAGTGGGAGAAAGTGAAATCGATTTTCTACTTTTGTCTTTACGGTAAACTCTATCAAATCGAGTCCTAGTCATGTTCAACAGTCAGTACGATGTAAAGCTGGATCCCAAGGGTCGTCTGGTTTTGCCTTCCAAGGTAAAGGGGGCAATTCCGGAGGCGAATGGGACCACCTTGATGCTTCGAATGGCAGAGGACAGATGCTTGGCTCTTTATCCTATGGTGGAGTACAAGAAGCTTGAGAGTCAGATCAAGTCCCTGAACATCAACAATCCTGAGCAGCGCATGCTCCAGCGATCTTTTTTCAATTCCGTCGTCGAGGTGGAATTGGACAGTACGGGACGACTGCTGATTCCAAAGCTCTACCAAACCTATGCCAGTTTGGAGAAGGATGTAGTGGTGGTGGGCATGGGGCCCCGAATCGAACTCTGGAATCCTGACAATTATCTCAAGCACATCATTGTAGATCCGGCGGACATGTCCAGCCTGATGGAAAAATATCTCTCCTGAAGCTATGACAGAGTCCGTGTACCATATCCCAGTGATGCTCGCCCAATGCACTGAAGGCTTGTCTATTAAGCCAAACGGGGTGTATGTGGATGTGACCTTTGGTGGAGGTGGGCATTCCCGTGAGATCCTGAAGCACCTGGAAGAGGGGCATCTCTACGGCTTCGACCAGGATCAGGACGCACTGGCCAATGTGCCGGAGGACGGGCGCTTTACCATCGTCCAGGCCAATTTCAGGGATATCAAGCGATATCTCCGGCTCTATGGGGTGAAGCAGGTGGACGGCATTTTGGCTGATTTGGGGATCTCTTCCCATCAGATCGATGAGCCGGGCCGCGGGTTTTCGACCCGCTTCAGCGGCAGTCTGGACATGCGGATGAACCAGTCGGCTGAGCTGTCGGCCAAGGATGTGCTGAATACTTACGAGGAGTCCAAGCTCCACAAGATCCTCGGGATCTATGGGGAGGTGAAAAACGCCAAAACCTTGGCCAAGGCCATCGTGGCGGAGCGGGCGTTCAAGCCCTTTGATACGACGGAGGGCTTCACGGCTTTCCTGAAGAAGTTTGCGCCGAAGGGCAAGGACTTCAAGTACTACGCCCAGGTCTTTCAGGCGCTGCGGATCGAGGTGAACGACGAGATGGGCGCGCTCGAAGAGATGCTGCTCAGCGCGGTGGATGTCCTGAAGCCGGGCGGGCGTCTCGTGGTGATGAGCTACCACAGCCTGGAGGATAGACTGGTGAAAAACCTGATCGCCAAGGGCAAATTTCAGGGTGAGGTGGAAAAGGACTTCTACGGCAACCTCATCCGGCCGCTAGAGCCGGTGTCGAGAGGGGCGATCATGGCCGATGAGGCGGAGGTCGCAGCCAATCCAAGAGCAAGAAGTGCGAAGTTGAGAATAGCGGAAAAGACAGGGAAATGAGCCAAAACACATTCAAGAGGAAACTGAAGTCCGGCAGTGCCCCAAAGGGCGGTGCCGGAAAAACCGTTTTTACCTGGATCGAGGAAAAGCTCGACGTCAAGGGAATCCTGGGTGAAGGCGTGCCGGTGCAGCTGGTGCCGCCGGTTGGCTTTTTGGCACTCCTGGCGCTGATCTATATCTACAGCAACCACCGGGCTGAAAACATGACCCGGAAAATAGAAAAAGCCCAACAGGAAGTGGAAGACCTCCGTGCGGACGTCACCACCCTGGAGGCAGAGTACATGCAGAGCAGCATGCAGTCCGAAGTGGCCAAGCGTGTGGCAAAGCTGGATATCCAAGAATTGAACCAACCGCCGATCAAAATCGAGGTAGAAAAGTGAACATCAAACGCTCCATAGTGCTCCGTGTGAGGGTGGTCTTCATCCTGGTTGCCTTGGTGGCCTGCGCGATCCCGTACAAGATCGCCGTGGTGCAGCTCAAGGAGGGTGACAAATGGCGCGCAAAAGCGGAGCAGGTAAACTTCCAGTTTAGAGAAGTGCCGGCAACCCGCGGGAATATCTATGCGGCGGATGGCAGTCTTTTGGCTACCAGTCTGCCGTTTTACCGGGTGGCGATCGATCCGACCATGGCCAAGGACGCCAAGTTCAAGGCAGGCATCGACTCCCTTTCCAAAAAACTCTCCGCTTTCTACAAGGACAAATCCGCCACTGCCTACAAGCGCATGATCCAGGATGCCCGGGGTGACAAAAAGCGCTACCTCATCCTAAACAGAAAACAGATAGGCTATCAGGACATGCAGAAGATGACGGCCTGGCCGATCTTCCGCGACGGTCGACTCGGTGGAGGGGTGATCTTTGAGAAAGTCGAAAAGCGCTATCGCCCATTCAACTCCCTCGCCAGCCGTACTGTCGGATTCCTCAACGAGGATGACTACGGAGCGGGGATCGAATACAGCTTCAACAACTATCTGAAAGGCAAAGACGGAAAGGCCCTTTTCCAAAGACTGGCAGGCGGAAGCTGGAAGCCGGTTTTTGACGCTGAGGACATCAAGCCCGACAATGGCTACGATGTCTTCACCACCTTGGATGTCAATATCCAGGACGTGGCGGAGACGGCCCTGAGGAGGCAATTGACTGCACGTGAAGCGGCTTTTGGCTCGGTGATCGTGATGGAGGTGAAGACAGGCCATATCAAGGCCATGGCCAATCTCCAGCGCGACAAAAGCGGTGTGGGCTACTCCGAAAGCTACAACTACGCCGTCGGCGACATCGGCAGCACGGAACCTGGATCGACCTTCAAGCTGCTCTCCATGATGGCGCTTTTGGAAGAAAACAAGATCAGCCTAAACGACAAGATCGAAACCGGAAACGGCGCGCATAGATTCTACAATCAGACCATGTACGACGCCAAAAACGGCGGCTTTGGCACGATCACGATCCGGGAGGCTTTTGAGAAGTCGTCCAACGTGGCCATCTCCAAACTGGTGGACATGCATTTTGGCTCCAGCCCTTCCAAGTTCATGGCCTACGTGGACAAGGCGGGCCTCGCCGAGCCTTTTGACCTCCAGCTGGCGGGAGAGGGCAAGCCCTTTTTCAAAAAGCCGGGGACAAAAACCTGGTACGGCACCTCGCTTCCCTGGATCTCCATCGGCTATGAATCCAAGCTCAACCCCATCCATACGCTGGCCTTTTACAATGCCGTGGCAAACGACGGGGTGATGATGAAGCCGGTTTTTGTGAAAGCGGTAGGGAGGGGGAATACGCTGGTGGAAACCTACGAGCCGGAGGTTTTGCGCAAGCGCATCGCCTCGGACAAAACCGTGAAGCAACTGCAGGAGCTGCTGGAGGGGGTGGTCACCCGCGGCACGGCCAAGAATATCCTGAACGCCAACTACCAGATCGCTGGCAAAACCGGGACTGCGCAGAAGATCGTCAACGGCAGATACACCGAGACCTACTACACCAGCTTTGCGGGCTATTTCCCGGCGGATCGGCCAAAGTACAGCATGATCGTGGTGATCGATAGCCCCAACGGCTATGCTGCCTACGGGGGGGACGTCTCAGCTCCGGTATTCAAGGAGATAGCGGATCGGATCTATGCGCTGGACATGGAGCTGAATCCCGTGGACCAGTCCAGGATTTTCCTGGCGGAAAACCAAAACGTAAAGATGCCGCAGGTCGGCGCTGGCAAAGGAGAGGAGCTTCAGGGCATTTTTGAAATGCTGGGGCTCTCGGTCAACAGCCCCACGGGCGAGGACTGGGTGATGCCTGCCAAAATCGCCGAGAAACTCGAACTGAAAATCAACAATACCGACAAGGCCGTGGTGCCGGATGTCTTTGGGATGCCGCTGAGGGATGCCCTTTTCATCCTGGAAAACAAAGGCCTCAAGGTAATCTATAAAGGCAAGGGAAAGGTGCTCGAGCAGTCGCTCGCTCCGGGCTCCCAGCTTGGAAAAAACGCAACGATTAACCTGGTGTTAGGATAGATGAAAGTGCTGAAGGACATATTGTATAAGGTGTCGCTGACTTCGACCATTGGAGACATGGAGCGGGAAGTGAGCGGGATCGTCTTTGACAGCCGCAAGGTGGAGGCCGGGTCTGCATTTGTTGCGGTGGCAGGCACGCAGGTGGATGGGCATGAGTTCATCGGCACAGCCTTGGAAAAAGGCGCCTCCGTGATCATCTGCGAAAAGCTCCCCGAGCCCATCGCCGCCGACGTCACCTACGTGCAGGTAGTCAACTCCGCCAAGGCACTGGGTATCGCCGCCGCCAATTTCTTTGACAACCCTTCGGAAAAAATCAAGGTGGTGGCCGTCACCGGTACCAATGGCAAGACAACCACGGTGACGCTGCTGCACCAGCTTTTTGTCTCCATGGGCTATGGCACCGGCCTGCTTTCCACCGTGGAAAACAAAATCAACGAGGAGATCATCCCCGCTACCCATACCACGCCCGACGCCGTGAGTGTGCAGGCTTTGCTTCGCAAAATGGTGGACAAAGGCTGCTCGCACTGTTTCATGGAGGCCAGCTCCCACGCCATCGTGCAGGAGCGCATTGCAGGGCTGAAGCTTGCCGGGGCGGTATTTACCAACATCACCCACGATCACCTGGACTACCACGGGACATTTGATGAGTACATCAAGGCCAAGAAGAAGCTCTTTGATGAGCTGCCCAAGGATGCCTTTGCCCTGGTAAACGGCGACGACAAACGTGGAGCGGTCATGCTGCAAAACTGCAAGGCCAGCCACCAGACTTTTGCCCTGAAGACCGCCGCTGACTTCAAGGGCAAGATCATCTCCAATACGCTCGAAGGCTTGGAGCTGGAGATCAACAACAAGATGATCTGGTTTAGGATGATCGGCGCATTCAACGCCTACAACCTGCTCGGGGTCCTGGGGGCTGCCATGCTGCTGGGAGAGGAGGAGGACGAGGTGCTTCGCATGCTCTCGGGCATCCGCGGAGCCAAAGGACGCTTTGACCGCATTGCCATCGGCGGGATCATCGCCATCGTGGACTATGCCCATACGCCGGATGCGCTGGACAATGTGCTGAAGACCATCAACGGCGTCCGCAACGGCAACGAGCAGCTGATCACCGTGGTGGGCTGCGGGGGCAACAGGGACAAGACCAAGCGTCCCGTGATGGCCAAAATCGCCGTCAACGAAAGCACCAAGGCCATCTTCACTTCGGATAACCCCCGCTTTGAGGAACCCATGGACATTCTGCGCGACATGCAGGCAGGCATCGGGCCGAGCGAAATGCGAAAGACCCTGACCATCGAAGATCGGCGTGAAGCGATCAAGACGGCTGTGATGCTCTGCCGAAGGGGCGACATCATCCTGATCGCTGGCAAGGGCCATGAAGACTACCAGGAGATCAAAGGGGTGAAACACCACTTTGACGATGCCGAGGTAGTGACTGAGATACTGGAACAAATGACTGAAAACTGATATGCTTTATCCCATCTTTGACTACCTAGATCGAGTGCTGGACATCCCGGGGACGGGCGTGTTCCGCTACATCTCGTTCCGCGCGGGGATGGCGGCAGTTTTCTCGCTGATCATCACCATCACTTTTGGCCACAAAATCATCGCCTGGATCCGCAACAAGCAGATCGGCGAGACCGTGCGCGATCTGGGATTGGAGGGACAAAGCCAGAAGAAAGGCACGCCGACCATGGGCGGTCTGATGATCATCGCGGCCATCCTGATCCCTACGCTGCTTTTTGCCAACCTGAACAATATCTACATCATCCTCTTGCTGGTCTCCACGGTTTGGCTGGGGCTGATCGGCTTTTTGGATGATTACATCAAAGTGTTTCGCAAAAACAAAGAAGGCCTTGCGGGAAGGTTCAAGATTGTCGGACAAATCGGCATCGGCGTCATCGTGGGTGCCACGCTCTATTACCACGACGACGTGGTGGTGCGGGAGTTTTCCACGCCGGTTTCCATCGAAGAGGGCATCGTCGAGACGCCTTCCTTCCAAGACGTCAAGGTGCTCAAGACCACGATCCCTTTTGTCAAAAACAACGAGCTGGATTACGAGAAGGTCTTCGGCTTCCTGGGGGAATCCATGATCCCAGTGGCCTACATCCTGGTCGCCATTTTTATCATCACGGCAGTTTCCAACGGAGCAAACATCACGGATGGGATCGACGGCTTGGCCGCGGGGACGTCCGCGATCATAGGCCTGGCCATAGCGATCTTCGCCTACCTGAGCGGTAACGCGATCTTTTCGCAGTACCTGAACATCATGTACATCCCCAATTCCGGTGAGCTGGTGATCTTCGCCTCGGCCTTCATCGGTGCCTGCATCGGATTCCTGTGGTACAATGCCTACCCGGCGCAGGTTTTCATGGGCGACACGGGCTCGCTGATGCTGGGTGGCGTGATCGCGGTGCTGGCGCTCACGCTGCGCAAGGAGCTCCTGATCCCTATCATGTGTGGGATTTTCCTGATCGAAAACGTCAGCGTGATGCTGCAGGTGAGCTACTTCAAATACACCAGAAAGAAATACGGCGAGGGCAGAAGGATCTTCCTCATGTCTCCGCTTCACCACCATTACCAGAAAAAAGGAATCCCCGAAGCCAAGATCGTCACACGCTTTTGGATCGTGGGGATCCTGCTGGCGGTCGTCAGCTTGGCCACTTTGAAATTGAGATAAAAAAATGAACCAGATAGCCATCCTCGGAGCCGGAGAAAGCGGATTGGGAGCAGCGATGCTCGCCAAGCGGGAGGGCTATGGGGTTTTGGTGTCTGATCTGGGGACTATTTCGGAGCAGCGGAAAAAGGCGCTGCTGGAGGCGGGGATCGACTTTGAGGAAGGGGGGCACAGCGAGGCGAAAATCCTTTCCTGCGACTTGGTCATCAAAAGTCCCGGTATTCCGGACCAAGCGCCTTTGGTGAAGGCGGCGGTGGAAAAAGGCATACCCGTCATCGACGAGCTGGAGTTTGCTTTTGGCTATAGCCAAGGCAAAGTCATCGCCATCACCGGCACCAACGGCAAAACCACCACCACGCTCCTGACCTACCATCTGCTGAAAGAGGCGGGATATGATGTAGGGCTGGCGGGAAATGTGGGCCAAAGCTGGGCTGGTCAACTGGTCGAAGGGGACCATGCCTGGTGGGTGATCGAGGTGTCCAGCTTTCAGATCGACGGCTTTAGGGCTTTCAAGCCAGAGATTGCCATCCTGACGAACATCACGCCGGATCACCTGGACCGCTACGGGTACAAGATCGAGAACTATATCTTTTCCAAGATGGCCCTTTTCAAAAACATGGGTGCCGGGGAGAAGGCAATCGTCTATCGGGAAGATGCACTGACCCAGCAGGGAATGGGACTCAAGCCTATTTCCGCCGACTTGCACGCGATCTCGCTGGTGGCAAAGCCTGCCAAGGGAGGATTTAGCGATGGGGCTGGCCTCGAATTTTCGGTTGGGGGAAAGGAGGCTTCCGTACCGGTCTCCGCACTTTCCATCCAGGGCAAGCACAACATCCTCAACGCGCTCTGCGCCGGGACCGCAGCCCTGATGGCCGGACTGGACGAAGCGCAGCTGATGGCTGGCTTTGGCACCTTCAAAAATGCCCCCCATCGCATGGAGCTGATCCGTGAGCTCGACGGCGTACGCTATGTCAATGATAGCAAGGGCACCAATGTCGAGTCCACTTACTATGCCTTGGGCAGCTACACCGAGCCTATGGTCTGGATCGCGGGCGGCGTGGACAAGGGCAATGACTACTCGGTTTTGAAGCCTTTGGTCGACGGAGATAAGGTGAAGGTTTTGATCTGCTTGGGAAAAGACAATGAAAAGCTGAAAGAGGCTTTTTCTGGAATCATTTCGCAGATCAAAGAGACGCAGGATATACGCCAAGCGGTGGCTTGGGGACAGGAACTGGCCGAGTCCGGGGAAGTGGTTTTGCTTTCTCCCGCCTGCGCCAGCTTCGATTTGTTTAAGAATTATGAAGACCGTGGGGAGCAGTTTCGATCCGCGGTTTTGGAATTGGTAGAAAAGGAAAACGCATGACAGCGCTAAAGGCATGGATAGACGAGCAGTTTAAGGGCGATCCCATCATCTGGGCGATCGTGATCCTGCTGTCTTTGTTCAGCATCTTGGTGGTGTACTCCGCCACCGGTACGCTTGCGTACAAGACCGCCGGTGGCAACACCGAGCTGTACCTATTCAGACATTCCTTCTTGGTGTTTCTTTCGCTGTTTGTGATGTGGGCGGCGCATAAGATGCCTTACAGGAAGTATGCGCTCTATGCCAGGCTGTTTATGTTTTTGTCCATCCCGCTGCTGGCGTTTACCTATTTCTTTGGCTCCAATATCAACGACGCCAACCGCTGGCTGACCATCCCGGTGATCAACCAGGCGTTTCAGCCTTCGGATTTGGCCAAGCTTTCCCTGATTGCGGCTTTGGCGGCCATGCTGGCCAAGCGGCAAAACAACATCAAGGACTTCACCGGGACTTTCCTCCCTGTGATTTTGGCGATCGGATTTATCTGTGCATTGATCGGAATGGCCAACATGTCCACGGCGATTTTGCTGCTGATCACCTGCTTGCTGATCATGTTTATCGGCCGGGTTCCGGTGAAATACCTCGGGCTGGTCATCATGGTCGGGATGCTTGGACTCACCATCGCCGTCTTTACAGGGCAGCGGGGAGAAACCTTCTGGTCGCGGATCGAGGCATTTTGGGAGTCCAAGGAGGACGACAGCAAGATCCCCTTCCAGGCGGAGCAGTCCTACATCGCCATCGCGACGGGTGGCATTTCGGGAAAAGGTCCAGGCAACAGCGAGCAGCGCAATTCCCTGCCGCACCCTTACTCCGACTTTATCTACGCCATCATCATCGAGGAATATGGCCTGGTGGGAGGAGCTACCGTGCTGTTCCTATACCTCGCCCTGCTCTACAGAGGCATGCGCATCGTGGCCAATTCCAACAAGGCTTTCGGGGGCTTGCTCTCCGCGGGCTTGAGTTTCGCCCTGGTGATCCAGGCTTTGGTCAATATGGCCGTAGCCGTCGGGCTGGGGCCAATTACCGGACTTCCCCTTCCCCTGCTGAGTATGGGGGGGACGTCTTTGGTCTTCACGGGGACGGCTTTGGGGATCATCCTGAGCGTGAGCCGGGGTGACCATTCCGACGAGGTAAGCGCCGCGACGCCCGAGCCGAGCCGATCAAACAATAGATTGAGAACTGCATAAACGAAAATAGTATCAACACAGAGCGACCATATCGAATTCTCATCAGCGGTGGAGGCACCGGCGGACATATCTATCCCGCCATTGCCATCGCCAATGCCTGGAAGGACAAGCATCCCGCCAGCGAGATTCTCTTTGTGGGGGCGCTGGGCAAAATGGAAATGCAGAAAGTGCCTGAGGCGGGCTATGCGATCAAGGGGCTTCCTGTTGCGGGGCTTCAGCGCAGTCTGACCGTGGAAAATCTGAGCTTTCCATTCAAGCTCTTGAAGAGCCTGCGCATTGCGTCTGGGATCGTGAAGGATTTCCGTCCGGATGCCGTGGTCGGTGTCGGTGGCTATGCCAGCGGACCGGTGCTTTACGCTGCGCAAAAGAAAGGAATACCCACGCTGGTGCAGGAGCAAAACTCCTATGCCGGCTTGACCAACAAGCTGTTGGCCAAGCGGGCCAAAGCCATCTGCGTAGCCTATCCGGAGATGGAGAAGTTCTTTCCAGCGGACAAAATCCGCGTCACCGGAAATCCAGTCAGAAAGGACATCCTGAATCTCTCCGGGAAAAAAGCAAAGGCTATGGAGCACTTCGGACTGGTCGTGGACCGCAAGACCATTTTGGTCTTGGGAGGCTCCCTGGGAGCGCGGACGCTCAACCAGGCTGTCCTGAAGGACATGAAGGGCTTGGAGGCGGATGGATATCAGATCCTTTGGCAGTCCGGTAAATTTTATTTCAAGGAAATGCAGGCAAAGCTGCAGGAGTCGGACCTGAAGCATGTCCACCTGAGGGAGTTCATCCGCGAGATGGATCTGGCCTATGCGGCGGCAGATGTGATCGTGTCCCGAGCCGGGGCGCTTTCGGTCTCTGAGCTCAGCCTAGTCGGCAAGCCGGTGATTTTCATCCCTTCGCCCAACGTGGCCGAAGACCACCAGACCAAAAACGCCATGGCCTATGTGGAGCATGGCGCTGCGCTGCTGCTGCGTGACTCGGACGCGGTGGGACGGCTGAGGGCCAAGGTGGGAGACTTGATGCAGAGTCCTGGGCAGGTGACTGCGCTGGGAGAGAATATAAAGAAACTGGCCAAGCCGGATGCGGCAGACGCCATCGTACACGAACTCGAAAAACTGGTCAGCTAATGTTCAAAGGCATATACAAGGTGTACTTTTTGGGAATCGGCGGCATAGGCATGAGTGCTTTGGCCCGGTGGTTTCGCCATGAAGGCTATCCTGTGGCGGGCTACGACAAAACCCCCTCTCCGCTTACCGAAGCGCTGGAGAAGGAGGGCATGATGATCAGTTTCGAGGATTCCACGGTAGAGATTCCCTTTGACTTCACCACCAATCCCGACGAGGTCTTGGTAGTGTGGACTCCTGCTATCCCCAAGGATAGCCTGCTGCTGAATTTCTTCCAGGCACACTATCAGATCAAGAAGCGCTCCGAAGTGCTGGGGATGATCACGCGGGAGTTTTACACCATCGCGGTGGCGGGCACCCATGGCAAGACCAGCACCTCCTCCCTCGTGGCCCATTTGCTGAAGTCAGCCGGAAAGCCGGTTGCCGCATTCCTGGGAGGCATCACCCAAAACTACAACAGCAACCTGATCCTGCCCGGCAAATCAAAAGAGCAGACGCTGGTCGTGGTGGAGGCGGATGAATTTGATCGCTCCTTCCTCAGGCTGTCGCCCAATGAGGCCGTAGTGACCAGCGCCGACCCGGATCACCTGGATATCTATGGCGACGAGGCGACGATCTTGGAAGGCTTCAGGGACTTCATCAAGCTTTTGGACAAAAAAGGCAAACTGTACATCCAGACCCATGCACATTACCGCTTGGGCGAAAACCTGTCCACCAGTGCGGCGATCCGGGAGTATGGACTCCGGTCTTCCGGTATCCATGCCGAGAATATCATCGCCAAGCCGGGACTGTTCCTCTTCGACTACATCGGTGCCAAGGTGCAGATCAAGGGGCTGGAGCTGCATATCCCGGGCTTCCACAACGTGGAAAATGCCCTGGCGGCGATCGCCATTGCCGTGGACCATGGCGTGACCGAGGAGCAGATCCGTGCAGGGGTGAAGTCTTTCAAAGGGGTGAAGCGCCGCTTTGAGATACACTCCGCGGCGGCTGGCCACATTTACATCGACGACTATGCCCATCATCCGGAAGAGATCAAGGCTTGCCTGAGCTCGGTGAGGGCCATGTATCCCACTCAGCGCCTGACGGTGATTTTCCAGCCGCATCTCTTCACGCGGACGAGGGACTTTGCCGAGGGATTTTCCGAAAGCCTCTCCCTTGCTGACGAAGTGCTGCTTTTGGATATCTATCCAGCCAGGGAGCTGCCGATCCCAGGGGTAGACTCCGCCATGCTGCTGGATGGAATCCTCGCCGCCAAAAAACTGGTGTTGCAAAAGGCCCAGGTGATGGACTACCTGGAGGATTCCCGTCCCGAGGTCTTGGTGACGCTCGGCGCGGGGGATATCGATCGATTGGTGCCGGGCATCGCCGCCTGGATGGATTCGAGGGCTAAACAGGACGAGTCATGAAAATGAACAGACTGAAAAGAGCGCTCGGATTTTTGACCCTTTGCCTGGTATTGGTAGGGTTTATCGGCTTTGTGGAAAAGAAAGCCCAACTCAAATCCTTTGGTGGACTGGAAGTCGACCTGGAGGCAGTGAGCGGGGTGTACTTCGTCGAGGACCGGGAGATCGAGGAGATCATCCATTCCTCTTTTCCGGAGCTAAAAGCCGGACTGCCGGTGACGGAGATTCCTCTGGCAGAGGTGGAGAAGCGCCTTGCCGGACATCCTTTTATCAAGTCCGTGCAGGCCTCGATTGGCCACAAGGGAATATTGAAAGTAAAACTCCAGCAGCACGAGCCGATCGCCAGGATCGCCCGTCCGCTGGGTGCCGACGGCTACATCACCAGCGAGGGACTGATCATCCCTACCTCGCCGACCTACACCAGCAGGGTGCTGATCCTGGAGGGCGACTATGCCGAGAAGCTCATGGATCAAGGCAGCGTGGAGGGGATGCCGGAGTTGATGCCCCTGATCCGCTTCGTGACCGAGGACGAGTTTTGGAGCGCGCAGGTGACAGAGCTGGAGATCAACAAAAAAGACGACATCCGCCTGCATCAGCAGGTGGGGAGACAGGTGATCGAGTTTGGGGATGCACTGGATATCGAGAGCAAATTCAGACGGATCGAAGTCCTGTATAAAGAGATTTTACCTAGAAAAGGCTGGAATGCTTACGAGCGGATCAGCGTGAAATTTAAGAATCAAATTGTTTGTGAATAATAGCTTGGGTATGGAAAACGACAATCTTATCGTAGGACTGGACATTGGGACGACCAAAATCTGCGCAATCATCGGCCGCAAAAACGAGTTTGGAAAGCTCGAAGTGCTGGGCATGGGCAAAGCCGTGTCGGATGGCGTGGATAGGGGAATCGTCACCAACATCGAGAAGACCGTGTATGCGATCCAAAAGGCGGTGGATGACTGCTCGGAGATGGCAGACGTCAACATCGGCGACGTGATCGTCGGCATTGCCGGACAGCATATCCAGAGCAAGATCATGCACGGCAGCATCATGCGGTCCCAGACCGAGGACGAGATCACGGTAGAGGACGTTCGTCGGCTTTCCTCCGATATGCACAACATCGTCGTGCCCCCCGGCAACAGCATCATCCACGTGATGCCCCAAGACTATACCGTGGACTATGAAGGCGGCATCAAGGATCCCGTGGGCATGGCCGGTACACGCCTGGAGGCGGACTTTCACATCATCACCGCCCAGACCACCGCGATACACAACATCAACAAATGTGTCAAAAAGGCGAATCTGGAATCCAAGCAATTGATCTTGGAGCCTTTGGCAAGTTCCCTGTCCGTGCTCAGCGATGAGGAAAAAGAAGCGGGTGTCTGCCTCGTGGACATCGGGGGCGGGACGACCGACATCGCGATTTTCTACGAAAATATCATCCGTCATACGGCGGTCATTCCTCTCGGAGGCAATATCATCACCTCCGATATCAAGGAAGGCTGCATGCTGATGCAAAACCAGGCCGAGCTGCTCAAGACGCGCTTTGGCAAAGCCATCGCAGAGGAGGCCAATCCCAACGAGA
The DNA here is from genome assembly GCF_017254915.1 of Algoriphagus oliviformis. Classification (GTDB taxonomy): domain Bacteria; phylum Bacteroidota; class Bacteroidia; order Cytophagales; family Cyclobacteriaceae; genus Algoriphagus; species Algoriphagus oliviformis. The sequence continues at coordinate 27,968 of NZ_JAFKCT010000017.1, forward strand.
TCGTGTCTATCCCCGGACTGAGAAACCGTCCCCCTAAGGAGATTTCCATCCGAAACCTGGCCTCCATCATCCAGGCGAGAATGGAGGAAATCATCGAGATCGTCCAAAACGAAATCATGCAGAGCGGCTATTACAAGAAGCTCGCCGGAGGCATCGTCCTCACCGGTGGCGGATCCCAGCTGCAGTGCATCTCCCAGCTGTTTGAGTACATGACCGGACTGGACACCCGCATCGGCTATCCCAACGAGCACCTGGGCAAGTCGGTGATCGAGGACGTGAAGAGCCCGATGTACGCCACGTCCGTGGGACTGGTGCTGGCAGGCTTCAAGGCACTGGACGACCGGGAGGAAAACTACAGAAGGCGTGTGGCCAACTCAGGCGCGCTGCCCAAGAATATGGTGAAGCGGGAAGCCATCGCGGCCAACTTCTTCAAGAGCATCACCGAGCGATTGAAAACCATCATTTCAGACGATATCGGAGAAGAATACTAAAAACACTAGGGCTTATGATTGGGGAGGTTTTCAGCCTTGCGGACAACTTCCTTTTTTACCCTTTTTCATACAAAAACATCACAACGGAAAATTTTCACCAAACCATAAAATATGTCAGATAACATGAAAGATTACAGATTTGACCTTCCAAAAAATCAGAAATCAATTATCAAAGTGATTGGTGTGGGAGGCGGCGGCAGCAATGCCGTGAACCACATGTATTCCCAGGGAATCAAAGATGTGGAGTTTGTCGTGGTCAATACCGACGCACAGGCGCTCAAGTCCAGCCCAGTGCCTCTGAGACTGCAGCTGGGAGCCAACCTGACCGAAGGCCTCGGTGCGGGAGCCAATCCCGAGCAAGGCCGCAATGCCGCCATCGAGTCCCAGGACGAGATCCGCGAGCTCTTGGCTGACAACACCAAGATGGTCTTCATCACCGCAGGTATGGGTGGGGGTACCGGCACCGGTGCCGCTCCTATCGTGGCCAAAATCGCCAAGGAACTCAACATCCTCACGGTGGGCATCGTGACAGCGCCCTTCATGTTTGAAGGCAAAAAGAAGATGAACGTAGCCCAGCAGGGGATCGAGTCCCTCCGTGAAAACTGCGACACCGTGCTCGTGATCCTCAACGACAAGCTGCGCGAAATCTATGGCAATCTGGCCATCCGTACCGCATTCAGCAAAGCGGATGACATCCTGACCACCGCGGCCAAGTCTATCGCGGAGATCATCACCATCCACCAGGACGTAAACGTCGACTTCGAAGACGTCAAGACCGTAATGAAAGAGGCAGGCGCCGCCGTGATGGGATCCTCTACCGAAGAGGGCGAAGGCCGCGCGATCCGTGCTGCCGGTGCTGCGATCTCCTCTCCATTGCTCAACAATGTGGACATCAAAGGAGCCCAGAAGATCCTGCTTTCCATCATGTCCGGCGAGGACGAGGAGCTGTCCATGGACGAACTCAGCGAGATCACCGAGTACATCCAGGAGAAGGCCGGAGACAATGCCGAGGTCATCTTTGGTCAGGGTATCGACGCCGAGCTGGGCAGAGCGATCCGCGTGACCGTGATCGCTACCGGTTTTGAGATGGACAAGCTGTCCGACAAGCCCAGAGCGAGAGAGTTTAGCGCACCCATTTCAGCTTTTGCAAACCCCGTAGCCAGCACTCCTGCCCCTGAGCCGGAAGTGGTGAAAACCGTGATCAACCTGGACTCCGGCAAAAGCCAGCAGGTGAAGGAAGAGCCTATCGCAGGCGGATCGACGTTTACTTTCAGCTTGCCCAAAGCACCAGCTCCCGCACCAGCACCCGTCAAGCCGGTAGTGGAGGAGAAGGAAGAGTTTGAGTTCAACTTTTCTTCCATTCAGCCCGAAGAGAAGCCTGAGCCAAAAGCAGAGCCCAAGGTAGAGGCCAAGCAGGAGAAAGTTGTGTTTGACCTGGAGGAAGAATCTACCAAGAAGCCCGAGGTGATGCTGCCGAAAGAGTCTGAGCCTATGCCCCAGGTATTTGCCAACGACTACTACGAGCAGATGAAGCAAAAGGCGATTCAGAGAGCGCACGAGCGATTCGAAAAGCTGAAGGGAAACCGCGTGTTTAACCCAAGTGCCGAAGAGCTGAAGGAAAAAATGAACGTACCTGCCTATCAGCGCAAGAATGTGGTGCTCAACGAGCCCCAGCACAGTTCAGAGCCTGCGATCAGCAAGTACAACCTGAATGACGAGAACGAGATTCTCGGCAACAACAGATTTCTGCATGACAATGTGGACTAAGTCCTAAAACTCAAGCAGCATGTCTGCCTGGGTATGTAGCAAGTCCAAATACAGCCTGTTGGTGAGCAGGTTATCTGACATATTTTGCTCGATTTTGGCAAGCTTCGGCTTGAGAGCAAGGACATGCATACCCAGATAATGGAAGATGTCGGTGAGGTGGCTCAAAGCGATGCCACCCCCGCCTATTCCTGATGAAAGTCCGACCAAAGCACATTTTTTGTTCCGAAAGGTATTCGGGTAGGTCATCCCGTCGATGAACGTCTTCAGGATGCCCGGAAAAGACCCGTTGTACTCCGGTACGATGAAGACGAACTTTTTCCCTTCTTTCACACGGTTGTGGAAGGCGTTGTAGCCTTCGTTTTTCCCGTTGTTTTCATACAGGGCGGTTTCGATGAAGTCCGCCGGCAGCTGCTCCAGCTCCAATATTTCTGATTCGGCTCCCCGCTCCAGCAGGATTTCCTGGTAGAGGATGGCGATGGTTTTCGACAGGGAGTTTTTTCGGTTGGTACCGACGATGATCTTGATCATGGGTTTCTCTAAGTGTATAGGCGTTTTTCGTCTATGCGAAGTTCAAAGCTAAGCGAAGTGCGGGAATTGGGATGCTTCCGTCGCTGATCTTCCTGCCTTTGATAGCACTGGCGAAAAACCAATTTAAGTATGGGCCGGATACCGGATTCCAATTATTTCTCCATTTCCGATACAAGGCATCCGCTGGAAAAGTTCTCAGCCTCCTCCATTCTTCTATCTTTACCCGAAAATCAGGCAAAACTATGGACTACCTCAAGCAAATTCAGGAAGCTGCGTCATTTATCCAAAAGTTACATCCCTCGGCCATTCCCATCGGGATTATTTTGGGCACTGGGCTGGGCAGTCTCGGCAACCAGATCGAGGTCGAGCTGGAGATAGACTACAAGGACATTCCCCATTTTCCGCTTTCCACCGTGGAGAGCCATTCGGGCAAGCTGATTTTTGGTACCCTGTCGGGAAAGAAAGTGGTCGCGATGAAAGGCCGATTCCACTACTACGAGGGCTATTCCATGAAGGAGGTCACGCTGCCCATCCGCGTGATGAAAAAACTGGGCGTGTCCACACTCTTGGTCTCCAATGCCTGCGGCGGACTCAATCCGCTCCAGGAGGTCGGCGACGTGATGGTGATCAGCGACCATATCAACATGTTTTCAGAGAATCCGCTACGCGGCAAAAACTACGAGGAACTCGGGCCCAGATTTCCGGACATGAGCGACACCTACTCCGCGGACCTGATGGAAAAGGCCTTCGAAATCGCCGAGTCCAAAGGGATCAAGCTGCATCGGGGCGTCTATGTAGGCGTGGAGGGACCCAATCTGGAGACTCCAGCGGAATACCGCTACTTCCGGATCATCGGAGGTGACGCGGTCGGCATGAGTACGGTGCCGGAGGTCTTGGTGGCCCGACATGCCGGGATGGAGGTCTTCGGGATCTCTGCGATCACCGACCTGGGCGTGGAGGGCAAGATCCACAAGGTATCCATCGCCGATGTACTTGCCGCAGCCGCCAAAGCCGAACCGGTGATGGCTTTGATCATGCGGGAGCTGATTGCGAGGATTTAAAGTAGATCTGATAGGTGATTTGACTCCTTTAGATTTTTCCTTTTGATTTCCTGCCGAAACTATGACCGAGGAAATGATAATTGCATTGGTTGCCAGTTATTTGGTTTCCGGGGCCATCGTGTACTCGCGAACCTACGGTATTAAAAAGAGTGTTAGACAAATTCTTACCTGGGCGCCATTATTTGGTCTGGTCTGGTTGTATGAGGAGGGCAGAAACCTAGTTGACGATCCTCTTATGTTTGGGCTAGTCACGGCCCCCGTCGTCGTTGGGTTTTGTTTTTACGTCTTTGACGTCATTTCTTTACGGGTACATGAAAGGGAGTTCTACCTCCATGCCCGCCATTCTAAGAATATGAATGGTCTTGGGCTTCCCGCTGAAAACAAACACTACCGTGTAACAGATATTTTGTTGTCCTTAATATTGATAGTACTGTGGATCGGTTGGCCTATTCTTTTTGTCATACTGGTTCGATGGCTCTCGATTTGATCTTTGTTCGGGGCAAGATTTAATATTGTTCAGAACATGGTCTTCGATTTATTGAAGGAACCTATTTATACCACAGGTTTAGGAAGTTTGCCTTTATTTCGTAGTTTGTAAATCTATGAAATGGCTGGCCCTGATTTTTTTAGGATGTTGTCTCACTTTTAGCGCTTGGGCTCAGACAGATTCCCTTTCTTTTTCTTTTGGGAAAAAAGAGGGGCAGCATCGCAAAACCTATGTCCTCACAGGAAAAGTCACGAACAAGGAAAACGGCGCGCCGATAGAAGGTGTCGGCGTGCACGTGGACGGCCTCTTTACCGGCGTGAGCAGTGACCGTTTTGGCACCTACTACCTCCAGATCGAGCCGGGAGAGCATCGCGTGGTTTTTAGGCATCTTGCCAATGTGCCGGTTTTCGCCCGCGTCGAGCTCTATGACCATGCCGTGGTCAATGTAGAGATGGTCGCCAAATCCTACGAATTGGAGGGGGTGGTGGTGATGTCCGACGAGCCGGATCGCAATGTCCGCAATCCCATCACGGGAATCACCAAACTGACTTCCGCCGAACTTCGCGCCATTCCGGCGTTTTTGGGCGAAGCGGATATTTTCAAGGGGCTGCAGCTGTTGCCAGGCGTAAGCTCGGTCGGTGAGGGCAGCTCCGGGATCAATGTACGCGGTGCGAAAACCGACCAAAACCTGCTCCTGATGAATGAAGCGCTGGTATTGAGTTCTAACCACGCTCTGGGCTTTCTCTCAGGTTTCAACGCCGATGTGACGGAGACTTTTACCCTCTACAAGGGCAATCTGCCTGCTACCTTCGGAGGTCGTGCGGGCTCGGCGTTGAATATCCAGATGCGTCCCGGCAGCAAAGAAAGCTGGCAGGGCCAAGTGGGAGCGGGTACTTCCAATGGCAAGCTGCTGATCGAAGGGCCGCTCAAGAAAGACAAGGCTTCGCTGATCTTTGGCGGACGGCTCTCCAATGTCAACTGGCTGCTCAATCAGGCCCGGGATCTGGACATCCAAAACAGCAAACTGAATTTCTACGACGGCTATGTGGGCCTAAACTGGGAACTGGACAAGGGACATGTGCTCGAAGCCAATACCTTGCTTACCGGAGACGAGTTTCAGTTTTCGGACCAGTTTGGCTACGACTGGGCCAACCGCATCAGCTCTCTGCGGTACCGCGGCATTCTTTCGGAGCACATTTCCGTGACCGGATTGCTGGCGGACGGCAATTTCGACAACGCTTTTTTCGATCCCGAGGGAGCCGATGCCGCCCGGGTGGAAAACGGCATGCGCTACCAGCAGGGCAAGTTTTCGGCCACTTGGGCCAATGAAGACCTGGCTTTGACCGGCGGGCTGGAAGGGGTTTTTTATAAAGGAAAGCCCGAACGCATGTCACCTTTCAATGCCGAATCCTCCGTGCAGGAGGAGCAGGTCGGCAAAGAGCGGGGAGTGGAGCTGTCGGGATTTCTGTCCCTGGAGTACGAGCTGGGCAAGAGCACTGGCTTCGTGGCGGGGCTGCGCTATTCCAGCTATTCCCAGCTGGGCCCAGACACAGTCTATTTGTACAATGAAAACGCGCCGATCAGCGCCGATGAGATCATCGGGGAAACCGTTTTTCCCTCCGGCAAAATCAAGTCCTACTCCGGCTTGGAGCCGCGCTTTTCCCTCCGGCAAAATATCAATCCCACGCTTTCGGTCAAGCTGAGCTATGCCCGGCTTTTCCAATACATCCAGTCCGTATCCAACACCTTTGGGCCGACGCCGATTGACCTGTGGCAGCTGAGCACGACCTACATTCCGCCTCAGCGCTCGGACAATTTTTCCCTGGGTTTTTTCAAAAACTCCAAGGACAACCAATGGGAATACTCCATCGATGCCTTTTACCGCATGAGCCAAAACCAGGTGGAATACCGGGATTTTGCGCAGATTTTCCTCAATCCCCACCTAGAGACCGAGCTCGTCTTCGGAGACGGACAGGCCTATGGGGCGGAATTTATGATCAAGAAAAACCTCGGGCTGGTAACGGGCTGGTTGGCCTATACCTATTCCCGCTCCTTTTTCACCTCGCAAAGCGAGTTTGAGGAAGAGCAGATCAACGGAAACGAGAAGTTTCCCTCCAACTATGACAAGCCGCACGAGGTGAATTTTATCCTCAGCCGCAAGATGTATCCGAGGGGGCTGTTCAACCTGTCGGTCAACTACTCCACCGGGCGGCCAGTGAGCGCGGTCAACGCGTCTTACATTCTAAATGGGGGCTTGGTGGTGCCGGACTACTCCGTACGCAACAAGTACCGCATCCCGGATTATTTCCGCGTCGATCTGTCCTACACGGTGGAGAAGGTGTTTTCGAAAAAGGGCGACAGCTTGAACTTTGGTATTTACAATCTTTTGGGGAGAAAGAACGCCTACTCGGTTTTCTGGAAAAAGGACGGGGATTCCCAGCAGCTGAGGCCTTACCGCCTGGCGATTTTGGGTTCGATTTTCCCTTCCATTACGTACAGCATTCAATTTGGAGGTGGTGATGAATAGACTTGGGATTTTTGGTTTGGTCTGCGTGGTGCTTGCGTTCAACTCTTGCGTGGAAAAGATTGCCTTCGAGCTGGACAAGCCGGATCGGGAGCGCCTGATCGTGTCGGGGCTACTGACCGATCTAAGGGAGACGCAGTTCGTGTACCTCTCCGTGACCACCTCCAATGCCCGTGAACCCATCCTGGATGGAGGCAACTACACGCTGGATGACATGCCAAGGCCGTTTTCGGGAGCCTGGGTGAAGCTCATTGACGTGACCTCCGGCAAAAGCTGGGATTATTATTTAACTAAAGACGGGCAGTACGAACTGACTGGCTTTGTCCATGAGTCCCCGGAAGCGCGCTACTCACTGGAGATCACCGTGAGCGGGGCGGTGTATCGCTCGGAGCCGCAGGCAATTCCCGAGGTCATTGGCTCGGATGAGTTGAGCTTTTCCTTTGAGCGTGCACGGCTGGATGACAATCCCGACGCTGCGCTGGTCGTGATCCGGACAGAGACCACCTTGCCTGAGCAGGTTGGTGATTATTACCTTCGCTGGATGGTGGATGAAGCGTATTTCTGGGATTTGACCTTTTTTCCCAATCCCTTCAACACGCCTCCGCCGCCTTGCGTGGTTTTTGGCTTTCCCGAACCGGAGCGGATTACGCTGCTCAACGGCGAGTTGCTCAATGCTCCGGGAGGCAAAACGACCCAAATAGTCGCCCAAAAGCTGGTCGACCAGTCCTTTCTCAGTCGTCATTATTTCAATGTGCGGCAGCTGAGCATTTCCAAAGATGCTTATGAATACTGGCGCCGGGTGCGGGAGATAGTGAACAATACCGGTTCCGTCTTTGACACGCCGCTTGCTCCGATCAAGGGGAATCTATACAGTGTATACGATGATGAGGAGGTTGTTTTGGGCTATTTTGAAGTGGCCAAAGGGAAGCGGGAGCGTATCTTTACCACCTTTGCGGATGTGCCTTTTTTCCTTGAAAAAATCTGTGAATACCAGCCCAACAAGTCACGGGATGAGTATGATCCTACCTGTCTCAGCTGCGGAGCCTTCCCCAATAGCATTACCTACTTCCCGGATTGGTGGTTTGATGATTAGAATTTGGAAAATTGGAAGATTGTAAATTTTGAAAATTGGGTGTCGCCAAGGTGCAGACGACAAATAACACTGAACGCAACAGTAATTGGATATTCGCAATCCGAAAAACCTGCCCAAAACAAAAGCTAAGGATTAAAACCCGATCCTAAGTCCGGAGAAATCAGGTTTCGGGCTTGATCCTGATTTGGTCTAGGGGCGTAGCCCTGACCTCTTCGTAGAAAATCTGCCGTTCGGGAAAAAAGGGGCGTAGCCCTGATATCCGCTGTTGGGCCTCAGCTACAAGTAGAGATGACAGAGCTACGCTCCTACCTTGAGATTCCTTGATACTCCGGTACTACGAAGATCGAAGGGCTACGCCCCTGCAAATAACCTTTCGACTTTGTTGCTTCGGTTGCCCAGGTGCAGACGACAAATAACAATTAACAGAACGCTAGAATAGAATAGTATTGAGGCGGAGCTTGTAGGGGCGTAAAAATAGAAAAGCCACTTTCCCATCGGCGGGAAGTGGCTTTTCTATTGTCTTAAGTCTTACGTCTAAAGTCTAAAACCTCACTTTTTCATCCCCATATAATCCACCACAAAGTAGCTCATCACGCGCATGCCGAGCACAAAACCGCCCTCGTCGATGTAGAAATCAGGCGTATGGTGGGAAGGGGTTTTGGTGGGGTCTCCGCCTTTTTTCATGCCTCCTAGAGAGATGAACAATCCCGGTTTTTCCCGCTGGAAAAAGCTGAAATCCTCTGCTCCGGTGATCAGGGGGTTGTTGATCACATTGCCTTCTCCCGCGGCGGCAAGGATGCTTGGGCCCATGAGTTCGGTCAGGGCAGGATCGTTTACGGTGGCCGGATAGAGCTTCTCGATGTTTACGTCGGCTTTGGCTCCGGCGCTTTCCGCGATGTGGGTGGCGATCTCGGTGATCCGCTTATGGACGAGGGCTTGCTGCTCGTCGCCAAAGGTGCGGATCGTTCCGATCATTTCGACCTTTTCCGGGATTATGTTGTGACGGATTCCGCCATGTATCGCGCCGACGGTCACGATAGCTGGCGCGGCGGTGATGTTGACGTTGCGGGAGATGATGGTCTGGAGTCCGTTGACGATCTGGGCGGAGGTGACGATGGGGTCGGTGCCTGACCAGGGAGAGGCCCCGTGGGCTTGTGTGCCGTGAACGGTGATTTCCAGGTTGTCCACACCCGCCATGGCCGGGCCGGAACGGTAGCCGACCTTGCCGACTTCCATTTGCGAGCCGATGTGCAGGCCAAAGACCGCGTCCACATCCTTCATTACGCCCTCTTCCACCATCTGTTTGGCACCCCAAGTGGTGACGCCTTCTTGGTAGATTCCTTCCTCGGCGGGCTGGAAAAGGAACTTGACCGTGCCCTGCAGGTCTTTTTGCATTCCTGCCAAAACTTCCGCCACGCCCATCAGGATGGCCACGTGGGTGTCATGGCCACAGGCATGCATGACGCCGGTTTCCTGACCGTTGTAGGTAGTGGTGACAGTTGATTTGAATGGGAGGTCAACGCGCTCCGTCACGGGAAGTGCGTCCATGTCTGCGCGCAAGGCGACAGTCGGGCCGGGCTTTCCGCCTTTCAGAACGCCCACGACACCGGTGACTGCTACGCCTTCTTGTACTTCGATTCCAAGAGAGCGAAGGTGGTCGGCGATTTTCTTGGCGGTTCGGGTTTCGGCGTTGCCGAGTTCGGGGTTTTGATGGATGTCGCGTCTCCACTCGATGACTTTGGATTCTAGCGCGCTGGCCTTCTTGTCGATCTCGGGACGGAGTTTGGTTTGGCCGACGGCTACTCCGCTGAGCAGTACCAGCGGCAGGATTAATCTCTTCATGGGATAAGGGTTGATGGTTTGAAAGTGGCTATAAGGTACACAAGAAAAGGAATTGTTGGAAAAATTCAGCAATGGGGATCGGCGCTTCGCTTAGGGTTTACCGCAGAGCCGCTGAGAGCGCAGAGAAATCGCAAAGGGATTGGTGCTTCGCTTTGTGTTTAATGGTAAGGCCGCAAAAGCATGCGGGATCAAGGGGTAGTACAATAGCTCAGCGAAGACTCCGCGTGCTTTGCGCCTCCGCGGTAAAGCCGATGCGAAGCATCATTTCAAAAAATAAGATTTGAACCCAACAGGTCGTTTCTTCGATTGGAAAATGAGCGTGTGTAAGAACTTTTAGGCTCGAAAAATCTTTACCTAAGTCAAACCGAAAACTATGGAACTGAAAAACAAGGTCGCCGTCGTCACCGGCGTCAGTAAAGGAATAGGACTGGAAGTCGTCAAGCTTTTACTCGAAAAAGGAACCGTCGTGGCGGGCTGGGGCAGAACCCAACCGGATTTCAGCCACGAAAACTTCCACTTTTTCTCCTGCGATGTCTCCGTGGAGGAGCAGGTCGAAAAGGCCTACCTCGCGACCGTGGGCAAGCTGGGGTTCGATATCCGGATTTTGGTGAACAATGCCGGCTTCGGAGTGGCGGGGCCTTTTGAGACCATGTCCTCCGAGGACTGGAAATCCATGTTTGACACCAACGTCCATGGCATTTTCTATGTCAGCAAGCGGCTCGTGCCCGCCATGAAGGCTGCCGATGAGGGACATATCGTCAACATCGCCTCCATCGCTGGACTGAATGGGGTGGCCAATTTCGCGGGCTACGTCGGTACCAAGCATGCGGTGCGCGGGATCTCCCACTCGATGTACATGGAGCTGCGGGACTACGGGATCAAGGTGTCCACGATCTATCCCGGCTCCACCCAGACCAACTTCTTCGATGCCATCGAGGGAACCCAAGCCAACGACAACATGATGCGTCCGCAGGATGTGGCGCAGACCATCGTTCAGACCTTGGAAACGCACCCGAACTACTTTGTGGCGGATGTGGAATGCCGACCGCTCCGGCCGAGGGGGAAAAAGCAGTAGGCAGATTTCCAGTAGGCAGTTGGCTGTACTACTGCTTTCTGCCTACAGCCCACTGGAAAACTGCCCACTGGCGCCTTGCCGTTCCGGCCTCAATGCCTATTTTTGCCCAAGACCTGACCAAAGGGGATTTCGCCCCTGCCATGCGGGTGATTTTCTCTTTGGTCCTTCCTGCTATGTCTCTTCAGGTTTCCCAACTCAGCAAGATTTACGGTACCCAAAAAGCGCTAGATGCGGTGAGTTTCTCCGCTTCGCCCGGCAGGATTTTGGGTTTCCTGGGGCCAAATGGAGCCGGAAAGTCCACCACGATGAAGATCGTCACGGGCTATCTCCAGGCAGATGCCGGAGCCGTGACTATCCTGGGCGAAGATGCCCTGGCAAACCCAAAGCCGCTCAGTGCCAAGATCGGCTACCTCCCCGAGCACAATCCCCTTTACCTCGATCTCTACGTGCGGGAGTTTCTGGAATTTTCCGGCGGATTGTATGGCATGAAGCCTTCGCTGATCCGTCAGCGGGTGAAGGAGCTGGTGGGTAAAACCGGTCTTTCGGCCGAACAGCACAAGAAAATCGGGCAGCTCTCCAAGGGCTATCGCCAGCGCGTCGGCCTGGCTCGGGCGCTGATCCACGATCCCCAAGTGGTGATCCTGGACGAGCCGACCACTGGTCTCGATCCCAATCAGCTGGTGGACATCCGCAACCTGATCCGCGAAATTGCGGAAAACAAGACCCTGATCTTTTCCACCCACATCATGCAGGAAGTCGAGGCCATCTGTCAAGACGTGGTCATCATCAACAAGGGCAAGATCCTTGCGGCAAGCCCTCTCGCTGAGTTGAAGGGCTCAGCCAGCCAAACCGAGCTAAGGCTCGAGACCGAGGAAGAGCTGGAGTTGGACTGGTTTGAAGGGCTGGGGCACATACGTTTTGGTCAGAAAAGGAACATCATCCTGCTGGAGACGAACGAGCCTGCGGAAGCCCGAAAGCAGCTCATGCAGCTTGTAGCCTCCAAAAACCTCAATCTCATTAGTCTCAGTCAAAGCCAAAAAAACCTGGAGACGCTCTTCCGCGAAATCACCACCGCCCAATGAGAAGCCTGTTTTTGAAAGAAATCAACGCTTTTTTTGGAAGCCTAACCGGATACCTGGTTCTGGCTTTGTTCCTCGTAGCGCTGGGCTTGATCGTGTGGGTATTTCCCGAGAGCTCGGTTTTGGACTATGGCTTTGCTGACTTGGAGGCGCTGTTTTCCTACACGCCCTACGTGTTTACATTTTTGATCCCGGCACTATCCATGAGGTCGATTTCGGAGGAAATAAAGACCGGCACCTGGGAGCTGCTACGCACTTCTCCGCTTTCCCTACCCAAGATCATCCTGGCCAAATACCTCGCCCTGCTGGCTTTGGTGTTTCTGGCCGTTTTGCCGACGCTGCTCTACGCTTACAGTATCATGCAGCTGGGCGACCCGGTGGGCAATCTCGACCTGGCGGGCTTCTTCGGCAGCTGGATCGGCTTGCTGATGATCGGGGCGACCTTTGCAGCGGTCGGTCTTTTCGCCAGCGCGCTGACTTCCCAGCAGGTCGTGGCTTTTGTGCTCGGGGTGTTCCTGTGCTTTGTGCTTTACTTCGGGTTCACGGCTTTGGCGGAGATGCTTACGGGAGAGACCGCCTATTGGGTGGAGGAGCTGAGTCTGAGCTATCACTACAACAGCCTGAGCCGCGGGGTGGTCGATAGCCGAGATGTCTTTTTCCTGCTGGGAATGGTTTGGGTGTTTTTGGGTGCTTCGGTTTTGGTTTTGAGAAACAGATGAAAAAGAAGGGAATCCATAGCGCCAACCCTGTTTTGATCCTGCTGGGAGGGATTTTGCTCCTGTTTTTGGCGGCTCAGTTTCTACGTTTTAGACTTGATCTGACGGAGGAAAAACGTTTCTCGGTAAGCCCCGCGACGAAGAAACTGCTTGAGGGACTCGATCGGCCCCTTCACGTGGACATACTCTTGAGTGCGGAAAACCTACCTGGGGGAATGCGCCGTCTCCAAAAGTCTATCGAGGAAACCGTTCGGACATTTAATGCCTATTCCTCCCAATCGATAGCAGTCTCCTACTTTGATCCTTTGACCGTCGTTGACTCGCTTAGGGAGGATTTTATCTACAGCCTGGCAGACTATGGGATCAACCCCACCAACGTGTTTGTCAACCAAAGTTCCGGTCAACAATCCCAGTTGATCTTTCCGGGAATCTTGGTCAGTGATGAAGAATATGAGACCGGTGCCTTGGTCTTGAAAGGGGAGCGAGGCATGTCCTCCGAGCAAATCCTGAACAATTCCATAGAAAACCTGGAGTACGAGCTGGCCAACGCCATCCGCAAGCTGGTGGATCCCCAGAAGAATGCGGTGGCCATGATCATCGGTCATGGGGAGCTTTCCGAGGACGAGGGCTTTGGGGTGGTGGAGGCTTTGGATGGCAACTACGAGGTATTCAAGGTGCCGCTGGACCAGGCCAAGTCCCCGGCAGACCTGGGTTCTTTTGCCGCGGTTTTCATTTTGGGGCCAAAGCAAAGCTATACCGAGCGCGAGCTCTACCTGCTTGACCAGTATGTGATGCGAGGGGGAAATCTCGTTGTGGCAGCCGAAGGCGTGGATGTCGACCTGGGCGAGGCGGCGGGGGAAGGCACTTTTTCTTTTCCCCTTGAAAACGAACTTGACCGGCTCCTCTTCCGCTATGGGGTCCGCATCAACAAGGATCTGATCCAGGATCTCAACTTCAGCTACATCCCCGTGATGGGGGGCAATTTTGGCAACCAGCAGCAGCTGGTGCCTCTGCCTTGGCCTTTCTATTTTAATGCCGGACGGGTGCAGACGCATCCGGTCACCAAGGGATTGGATCAGGTGAATTTCCGCTTTGTCAGCAGCATGGATACAGTCAAGGCTGATGGGGTGATAAAAACTCCTTTGATCTTTGGCTCCGAAAATGAGCGTATCCTGCCCGCTCCCGCGCGGGTGGCCTTCTCCGACATGGAGGCTGAGCCGAACATTGCCGCTTTTTCTGACAAAAACCTTCCCTTGGCTTACCTGCTCGAAGGGGAGTTTACTTCCTTGTTCAAGAATCGTTTCCTGCCGGAGGGTTTTGCCAAGGCCGACTTTTTGGAGAGTGGAAGGGGAAAGGTCGTGGTCTTAGGCGATGGCTCGGTATTCCAGAGCCAAATGCCGCTTCAAGGGGGGCAGCCGCTTCCCCTCGGCGAAGATCCCTTTGCCCAGACCACCTACGCCAATCGCCAACTTCTTCAAAACCTGGCGCAATACCTGGCCGATCCGGAGGGGATCATTTCCTCCCGTACCCGTACGCTGCAGATCCGTCCGCTCGACCGCGTGAAAGTCGCCCAGCAGAAGACTTTCTGGCAGGGGTTAAACGTGGCGATGCCCGTCTTGGTGCTGGGGCTGATCGGTGGGCTGATCCTCTACTTGAGAAAGCTTCGCTACGCGAAAAAAACTACGGCTTGACCCTCAAAAAAATAGCCTGGAAAATTTCGGGGAAAGATTCGCCAGACCGGTCGAATTAGCATTTTATTTATAAATTTACCCCGTTGGATCAAAACTAAATACTAAGCTCTACGATATGAAATTTATTGTTTCCTCTTCTGCTTTGTTGAAGCAGCTTTCGGCTATCAACGGAGTCGTGACCACAAACCCGGTGGTTCCAATTTTGGAGAACTTCCTGTTTGAGATCAAAGATTCCGTATTGACCATCACGGCTTCCGACTTGCAGACCTCCATGATGACACAGCTGCATGTGGAAGCAAAGGAGGACGGAAACATCGCGGTGCCCGCGCGTATCCTAATCGAGACGCTCAAAAACCTGCCTGAGCAGCCCGTGACCTTCAGCATCGACCACGATACCTATGCCGTGGAGATCAGCTCCGACAACGGTCGCTACCGTTTGGCTGGTGAGAATGCGACAGACTTCCCTAAAATCCCGACCGTAAACAACGCCACCACCGTGGACATGTCCACTGAGGTGCTTTCCTCGGCGATTTCCAATACCATCTTTGCGGCTAGCTCCGACGAGCTTCGTCCTGCGATGACCGGCGTGTATATCAACCTGAGCGCAACCAATGCGACTTTTGTAGCTACCGACGGACACCGTCTGATCCGCTACAGAAGGGTGGATGTGGCTTCGCCAAACGGTGCCAGTCTCATCATCCCAAGAAAAGCGCTGAACCTGCTGAAATCCACCCTGCCAAGCGAAAACGTGCCGGTAACCGTGGAATTCAACCAGTCCAACGCCTACTTCAAATTCAACAGCATCAAGATGATCTGCCGTCTGATCGACGAGCGCTATCCAGACTACGAAAACGTCATTCCGGTGGACAACCCCAACCGCATGAACATCGACCGACTGGAGCTGCTGGGTACCCTCAGACGTATCGCGATCTACGCCAACAAAACCACGCATCAGGTAAGACTGAAGCTGACAGGAAGTGAGCTGATGATCTCTGCGGAAGACCTGGACTTCTCCAACGAAGCAAACGAAAGACTCTCCTGCGAGCATGAAGGAGAGGACATCGAGATCGGCTTCAACGCCAAATTCCTGGTGGAAATGCTCAACAACCTGAGCTGCAAGGAAGTCAGCCTGAGATTCAGCGCGCCAAATAGAGCTGGCCTGATCCTGCCGGCCGAGCAGGACACCAACGAGGATATCCTCATGCTCGTGATGCCGGTGATGCTCAACAACTACGTGTAATCAATTGACCACAAACCATAGCAGGGAAAGCCTCCGGAGATATCTGGAGGTTTTTTTGTACGCTGATTCTAATGAAAGATTGTTTAGACGTTTGGGAAGCCTTATCCTTTTTTCAGCTTGTAGATCCAGTAGCCGAGGCCTAGGGTGCTGAGGAAAAATACAACCAGCGCCCATTCTATAGCCCTTCGTTCGGTAAGCTTGTTTTCGATTTCCTTGTCACGCTCCGCTACAGCCCGCTTGAGCGCCTGGACATCCTGCTCCAGGGCGAGCGTGATGGATTTGTAGTCGTCTTTCTCCTGGGAGATGGTGGTGGTTTCGATGGTCCCGATCATCCGAAGTTCGTCCATGATCTGGTTGTCCTTGGCGAGGATACGCTCCAGCCATTCGTTGGTCTCGATCATGTCCTTTTTGGTGCGGTTGCCGAAGATGCCTGACTTTTTGCTTTCGGAGGCCTTCCATTCGGCGTGGAGCTGATCGCGCTCTTGCACCATGCGTTCCAGCTTTGCGCCGTTTAGGCCTGGTTCCTGAAAAATGAGTAGAAGTGCGACTAGGAGACTAAGCATGGTTTTTTCGGTTGGTTTTTAACTCTGAAAACAAAATATAAGCCAGACTTGTCGAGTATCAAGAAGGTAGTATCAAGTATCAAGAAGCTAGACCCTAGTGACTATGCCTGAAAATGGTTGTCACTATTCTGTCAATTATCGAGTTAGAATTTCTGTTTTCAATGGATTCTTCTTCTTTGGTTGTTCAGGTATTCTTGGTTTCAATTCCAATGTATAACCGGTGAT
>NZ_JAFKCT010000018.1 GCF_017254915.1 Algoriphagus oliviformis
ATCACCGGTTATACATTGGAATTGAAACCAAGAATACCTGAACAACCAAAGAAGAAGAATCCATTGAAAACAGAAATTCTAACTCGATAATTGACAGAATAGTGACAACCATTTTCAGGCATAGTCATAGTATCAAGACGCAAGTATCAAGAAGCTAGAAGCAAGAGCATTGATTTTTGATTTGTGAATTACGTCCCGATGGCTATCCGGATACGAGAGCGAAACAAGGAAAGACTCTTTCTGGTAATTCTTCCGTATTATTTTTTACCGCTTGAGACGAAACCCAAGTCCCCCCAACCCCCTTTTTCAGGAATCCTGCATTCCACTGTATTCGGAATCAAAGGGGGAGTTGCCCACGGATGCTTCCAACCTCCCAACTTCCAACTTCCCAACTTCCAACTTCCCGACTTCCTACCTCCCAACTTCCTGCCTACCGGCGGGCAGGCGCTCAGCCTGACGCCTCGACTTCCAGAACATCGGACATCCGACACCGGACATCGGTCATCCCAACCTCCCCACTTCCCTCACATTTCCTTTGCCGCTCTGGGCTTTCCGAGTTAATTTCCGCCCCAATTAATATACCCAACGATTTATGTTCTCAAACCGAAAACCGACTTGGATGGGAATGGCCCTGATTTTTACGGCCGTATCCGTCCAGGCGCAAACCAAGCTTCAGCTGGCGTCCTTCGAAAACAACAAGGGCAGCTGGTCTGAAGTCGCCAAGGTCTGGGCTGATCCTACGCAGTCCAGTCACGAGCTTCATTCCGAAGGAAAAGGAAGCATCCTCCTCAACGCCCCGACCAAAAAGAAACCCGGGACAGACATCGTCTCTACCGAGAAGTTTGGTGACGGCGAATACACGCTGGTGTACATGATGGCGCCCGGCTCCAACTCCGGGCTCTACCTTCAGGGCCAGTACGAGATTCAGCTCCTCGACAGCTGGGCCAAAACCCAGGTCAAAGCTGGGGACAACGGCGGCATCTACGAGCGCTGGGATGAGTCCAAGCCAGACGGCCAAAAAGGCTACCAAGGCTACGCGCCCCGCATCAACGCCAGCAAGGCGCCCGGCGTGTGGCAAACCCTCAAGGTGCAGTTTAAGGCACCGCGGTTTTCCGCTTCCGGCCAAAAAATCGAAAATGCCCGCATCGTGTCCGCCACGCTCAACGGCGTGACCATCCACGAAGATCTGGAGCTGTTTGGCCCTACCCGTGGCGCAATGCCGGGCGGAGAAGTGGCCGAGGGCCCGATCCGAATTCAAGGAGACCATGGCGCCGTGGCCATCCAGTCTCTGGAAGTGAAGCGCTACGAGACCGAAGCTCCTGTATTTGGAGAGATCTCCTACGAGGTGTATCCGGGTTCTTTCCGCGAATTTCCACAAGTGGATACCTTGAAGGCCGCTTCCTCTGGCAAGATCGCGTCTTTCGACGAGTTTGTAGCCGGCGTGACCAGCTCCTCCCTGAGCAAGTTTGAGGGAAAAATCAACGTGAAAGCTGCCGGGAATTACACCTTCCGCATGTCTGTGCCCAACGGCATGGGAGCCATCCAGATCGGCAACACCACCGAACCAGTGGAGCTTCGAGGCGGCAACATCGTCGTGGAGAAATCCCTGCAGGCAGGGGAGGTTCCCTACGTGATCTGGGTATCCAAGCCGACTGACTGGACTGCACAGGGCTTTGGCCTGACCGCTTCCGCCGACGGCATGTGGGAACAAACCTACAGCATGCCGGCCGGAGCTACTTTCTGGTCTACCGATCCCATCTTGGTGGATACCCGCGAGACTCCCGTATTGCGGTCTTTCATCGAGCTGCCGAGCCGCAAGAAGATCTCCCATGGCATCTCCGTGTCCTCCGCCACCGGAGCGAGCTATTCCTATGACCTCAACAGCAACCAGCTGATCCGCGTATGGAGAGGTGGTTTCCTTGATGCCACTCCGATGTGGGACAGCCGTGGCAATGGCGTCTCCAGACCCGTGGGTGTGGTGACCGAGCTGAGCGAAGGCACTCCTTTGCTCCATAATGCCGACTACAGCGCGGCTTCCAAAGAGTGGCAGGCCAAAGGCTACCAGGTCCTCGGGGACGGAGCCCTGAAGTTTATGTCCGAGTCCAAGGACGGCATCCGACTCAATGACCAGGTCAAGGTGAAGGCCGATGGAAAAGGCATTGACCGTATCCTCGAGCTCAGCGGCAACAGCACCTCCATGCTGGTCTGCGTCGCGCCAGGCAAAACCCTGACCAAAGTGTCGGACAACAGCTATCTGATCGAAGAGACGGGAATGTTCCTTGTTTCTGGCCAGACTCCCCAGGTGGGTGCCGAGGGCATCTTCCTGCCTGTCACCACTTCGCTGACCTATAGCCTGCTGTTTTAATCCTGTATAGAAAGAAAAAGATATGTTTCGATTGAATATGAATTTGAAATCCTTGGCTCTGGGCGCAGCGGCGCTCGGAATGAGCTTTTCTTTGCTGGCTCAGGAGTCTCCCAAGGAAGAGGACTTCTTCAAGATCCTCAAAGTCCCCGCCCCGGAAGGCACCTTGCTGGAAGTGGGCGGCTTGACTATGATGCCCAATGGCAACCTGGCCGTATCCACCCGACGTGGGGATGTTTTCATCGTAGAAAATCCCACTTCCCAGCGTCCTTACTTCAACAAGTTTGCCTCCGGTCTCCATGAGATCCTGGGCTTGGCTTATCACGAAGGCTCCCTCTACATGGTGCAGCGCGGGGAACTCACCAAGCTGACCGACCTCAACTCCGACGGCAAGGCAGATTGGTACGAGACCATTGCCAGCTGGCCGCTTTCCGCCCACTACCACGAGTATAGCTTTGGGCCAAAGATCGCCCCCGACGGCAATTTCATCGTGACTACCAACGTCGCCTTTGGCGATCAGGAATGGTGGAGAGGCGAGAGCAAGGTGCCTTTCAGAGGCTGGACGCTGAAGATCCATCCCGACGGTACCATCGAACCTTATGCCACCGGGATGAGATCTCCTGCCGGCCCGGGTATTCTCCATGGCGAGGTGTTTTACACCGAAAACCAAGGAGACTACATGGGATCCGGAGGTCTTTGGCACCTGGAAAAAGGCGACTTCTCCGGTCACCCTGCGGGACTTCGCTGGTCAGGCTTGGAGGGTTCGCCGATCAAGATCACCCAGACGGAGTTTGATGCCGTGGTTGACCCAATGAAGATTCCACGTCCACAAGGTGGATTTGCCAAGCCGGAAAATGTCGTCGACGCTCCGTTTATCACTTTGGCGGAAGCCGAAAAATCTCTGCCAGCCATCAAGCTTCCGGCAGTTTGGTTGCCTCACGGTATTCATGGTATCTCCAACTCCGAGCCGATCATGATCCCAGACAACTACTGGGGGCCCTTTGGTGGACAGATTCTGGTAGGGGATCAGGGACAAAGCAAGATCATGCGTATCATGCTGGAAAAAGTAAACGGCGTGTACCAGGGTGCTTCCATCGATTTCAGAAGCGGATTCCAGTCCGGGGTGTTGAGACTTGTATTTGCCGAGGACCAGTCGCTGTTTGTCGGCGAGACTAACCGAGGTTGGGGCTCTGCCGGTGACGCAAACGAAGGCTTGCAGCGCCTGGTGTGGAACCGTGAGGTTTCCTTCGAAATGCGCACCGTGAAGGCGAAGCCTGACGGATTCGAGATCGAATTCACCAAGCCAGTGGACAAAAAGTCCGCCGAGGACTTGGCCTCCTACATGGTGTCCAGCTTTACCTACAAGTACTTCCCAGTCTATGGTAGCCCTCCTGTGAAGGCGATGGATCACGAGATCCTGGGCGTGGAAGTGTCCGAGGATGGCCGCAAAGTTCGCATCGCGATCAACAATCCGCAGCAGTACCATATCCACAAAATCAGCCTTCCTGGCATCCGCGAGGCGGTCAACTCCCACGAGCTGGTACACATGGATGCGTACTACACGCTGAACCAGATTCCTTCTGGCGACAAAATGGTGATCAAGCCCAAGCCGGTTCCTGCTCCTGAGCCGGTGAAAGCTGCCGCAGCTGCGCCAAAGAAGCCTGCGACTACGACGGCCGCCAAGCCAGTAGCCAATGCGGTGCCTACCGAGGCGGAGATCAAGACTTTGTTGGCCAAAAACACCTGTACGGCTTGCCACACCAAAGACAAAAAGGTGGTAGGACCTCCCTTTGTGGAGATCGCCAAGCGGGGCTACTCTGCGGAAAAGATCGTGGAGCTGATCTACAATCCCCAGCCTCAAAACTGGCCTGACTATGCAACCCCGATGGCTCCTATGCCGCAGGTGAAGCGTGAGGAAGCGATGAAGATCGCCCAGTGGATCAACAGCTTGAAATAAGCGGCGCAACTCATCAATGATAAAAAGACCGAAGTGGATACGCTTCGTTTTTTTTTTTTTCGGGGTGGACGTAGTTTTCTAGTTTTTGGACCTTTCATGAATTGTGTAATGCCTTGGCCCCCAGTTTGGCTGACAAATCCCCCTAACCCCCTTTTCAAGGGGGAATGCGTCTCTCGGTACTTCATTCGTCCAAAGGCAATTTCCAACGTCACTATTTGAAAACCCTTAGCTGACCTTTTGGACAGACTCCCCCTTTCCCAAAGGGGGCCGGGGGCTTTTTCTCCGCCTGCGCCACAACCGCTTTTTTTTTTGCTGGGGGATCATCCAGGGGCGTAGAGCAAAGGGTTTACCGAAAAGACCACGGAGTGGTCAAACCTTTCAATAGCCTCCGGTGCAACCGGTGGCCCCAAGTGGTTCCAGACGCATCCCAACCCCAACGGGGTTGAACCAATGGTGAATGGTGTAAAAAGTCTTACCCGCAAGTTCGACACCCTTCGGGGTCGGGACGACTGGAGCTGCCTAGATCCATGGGTTGCACCCATGGTTAATCAAGGTTTGACCCCTCTCGGGGTCGGTGATGAGCGAGCATGGGAGGATGTGTGGTTGGCAGCTAAAACTCAACAGTGTGAAGTCGAATCTGGTTTGTATTCCAAAACCGACCCGGAACGGGTCACATGTTCATAGGGTGATTGAGCCTATGATAGGATAGGTGCGACCCCATCGGGGTCGAATGGCTCGGTAATGTCTGCTCCTATAAACATGGCATCCCTTCGGGATGGGACTAGGCCAACTGCGAACTGGAAAGGGTATTGGAGCGGGATCCAGGGGCGTAGCTCTTCGAACTTCGTAGCGGAATTTTAAGGCATTTCCCGGTAGGAGCGTAGCTCTGCCATCTTTCCCTTGTTTGCATCAGTAAAATTATGGCGGATGTCAGGGCTACGCCCCTTGGTTTTCTCAAAACGCAGATTTCCTACCAAGAATGCAGGGCTACGCACCTAAAGCAAGCTAGACTCAGATCTGAGTCCAAGATTGCGCCTCGGAATCGCAAATTCCGAAGATCTGTGCCAAGGCTTTACCGAAAAGACCACAAAGTGGTCAAACTTTTCAATAGCCGCCTGTGCAACCGGTGGCTGGAGTTTCTTAAGTCCGTGGCATCCCTTCGGGGTGAGGCTAGGCCAATTTCAAATTCCGAAAAGCAGAGGTACGGGGATTGGCGGGAGAATTTCTATTTTCATGCTTGAAACTCCTTTTCCCGACGAGAAAAAAACACAAAAAACATGTCCATCACCAAAGAATCCGAACTCCAAGGAATGCAGCAGGTGAGCGAAGCGGTCGCCTATACGCAAAGGGAAATGCAGCGCTACGCCCAGCCGGGAATGACGACCCAGGAGCTGGATGAGTTCGGGGCGCAGTTGCTTTCCTCCTTTGGCGCCAAGTCGGCTCCCTATCTGACCTACGGTTTTCCGGGCTGGACCTGCATCAGCGTCAACCATGAGTTTTGCCATGGAATCCCCTCTCGCAAGAGAATCCTGAAGGAGGGAGATTTGACCAATATCGACGTCTCCGCGGAGCTGGGTGGGTTTTGGTCGGACAACGGCAGCTCCTTTGTACTCGGCGCAGACCGCTATGGCCATCAAGGGCTGGTGGATGCTTCCAAGGAAATCCTGCGTAAAACGATTGACAATATCAGAGCAGGGGTGAAAATCGCCGACATCGGTCAATTGATGGAGAGTGAAGCCAAAAAAAGAGGATACAAGGTGATCAAAAACCTCGGCGGCCACGGCATTGGCAGAGCGCTGCACGAGCAGCCCGACGAGCTGCTCAACTTCAAAAACCGATTTGACCAGCGTCGCTTTAAGAAAAATTCAGTCGTTGCGATTGAGACCTTTATCGCTACCCAGTCTAGCTATGCTGACACCCTCTCGGATGGATGGACCATGGTAGGAGACCGGGGAGGATTCATGGCCCAGCACGAGCATACCTTGGTGGTGACCTCGGGAAAACCCCTCATTCTGACCTCGGGAAAACCCCTCATTCTGACTGAGGGAAATGGCGTTTGGAACTAGTTTTTTCTGACTGGTTTTCCTTCCTGTTTTTTCTAAACTTGCTTTAGACGGCAGCTTGGATTGGCGGATATACCTAGCATTTCTTGTTTTTTCGGGGAAAAGGGTGGTAGCTTAAAAGCTCCGCTCTCAATCGCTGTGTCCCACAGCTGTCCTCTTGACCCGCTTGTCATGCACTTCGTCAGCTCCAATATTTACCGCAAAGCCGTCCGCCTCGCCGAGAGGGAGGGGGTGGAACCCGGGCAATTGGCACATCATCAACCGGAGCTTCGGCGCGGGGAGACCTATGTTCCCATTTCCCTGCTTTTTGAGGTGTATGAACTGGCCGATCGGTTTCTAAAGCCCGGTTTTGGACTGAGGCAGGGGACGCAGCTGGACTCAGAGGACTATGGGACGCTGGGACTTTCCTGGAAAACATGTTGGCAAGCCAAAGAGGTGCTGGAGCGTATCGAGCGGTTCATGGTCTTGGTGACGGATCACGGAAGCGTTTGCTTGGAAGAGAGCGGGGGAGTCACCTCGGTCTACCTCTATCGCGACGCGCATCGCAGGGGAATCGCCGTATCCAACGAAGCTACCCTGGTCATGCTCGTCTCCGTGCTCCGTGAGGTGACTGGACAGCGCATAGATCCGATCAAGGTCCACTTCAAGCATGATTGTGGCCATGCGGACGAGTTGAAAGTTTTTTTTCGATGCCCCGTTTCCTGTGGGCAAAAAGACAATTTGATCCAGTTTCGTAGCAGCGACCTCGCAATTCCCACGCTGAAGGCCGACCGGAGTATTCAGCAATTCCTGCTGTTGCGGATGGATGAGGAGAAACGGGGGATTTATTCCAACGCCGACAGCTTCATACGACAGCTTCAGGAACTGATCGTGGAGGCGCTTCCCAGTGGGATTCCCGGTTTGCAGCAGGTGGCCGAATGGCTGGGCATGAGCCCACGCACGCTGAAGCGACGCCTTGCTGAGAAAGGCCACAGCTTTCGCAGTCTGGTCCATCAAAAGCAGCAGGAGCTCGCAGAGGACTTGTTACGAACTACCAGCCAGTCAATCGGCGAAATATCCTTTCAGACCGGATTTTCCGAGCAAAGTGCCTTCAATCGGGCATTCAAACGCTGGACGGGAAAAGCTCCCCTTGATTTCAGAAAAAACTCCTAAGCGGCTCCTTTGGCCCCAAATGTCAAAACTCTGGCAGCTGCTGTCAAAAAAGCCAGCCAGCCAAGCGCCAACTTTACTCCATAGTTCTTTCCGGGCGGAAGCCAGCGCGCGCAAGGCTTCTTCCTTTTTGGCAAAAATTCTCAGACTTAAACTACGATCCAATGAGACAGACTGAACAACCCATGAGTAAAGGAACACTGCGCCTGATAGGTCTTTTGTACGTTTTGGTGATTGTCTGCGCTGGATTCAGCCAGGGCTATGTGCGCGCCAATCTGGTGGTGCCGGGCGATGCCTCGGCTACCGCTTCGAATATCTTGGGAAGTGAAGGGCTCTTTCGCCTAGGTTTGGCCGCGGACCTGCTCGCCTTCATCATGGACGCGGTCATTTCGGTGTTGTTTTACCAGCTGCTCAAGCCCTTTGGGAAAATCCTCGCCATGACCTCTTCAGCCCTCAGGCTGCTCGCCCATCCCGCCATCGGTTCCCTCAATCTGCTCAACCACTACCTGGCGCTCTATGTCTTGGGCGGGTCGGGGCTCCTTGCTTCCTTCGAGGCGGGGCAGTTGGAGTCCCTGAGCCTGCTGTTCATGCATGCCCACCAATACGGTTATCTCATTGCCGGAGCCTTTTTTGGAGTCCATTGTTTTTTGCTGGGAATCCTGCTCTACCGCTCGCAGGTCGTCCCGCCATTCTTCGCCTGGATGATGGGACTAGCCGCCATCGGATATTTGATGGAGAGCTTTGGAAACTTCCTTTTTCCGGGAAATGAGACTTGGCTTGCATGGGTCGTGGGCCTCTCCGCAGCCTTGGGAGAAGTGGAGCTCGCACTTTTCCTACTGATCAAAGGAGACAGAAGATGGGCAAGCAGGGAGCCAAAAGCGGCTCTGGCATAGGTGCTCTTCCTGCTTTTTCCATCCAAATCCCCAATTCCTCAGCTGCCGATCTTGTTTGGGTCGGTGGGGCCGATGGGGCTGGCACAGGGGTCGTTTTTCACCTTGGCTTCTTGGCAGCGCTTGCAGGCTTCCTCGAAGTTGTAGAGCGGGCTGGGTGGGTTTGGTTTGAAAAACAAATCCATTTGGGCCAAGGCACAGAGTGTCAGCGCATCCTTGGGATCGGGGGGATTCGGTACGCCAGTGCCGCTTTCGTTGCCAAACCACCGCTTGCTGGCCTGGGCTTTGGCATCTTCGGGCTCAAGGTTGGGATTTTCGGTGTAAAGCTTCAGGAAGGTCGCCGCTACCAGATCTTGCGCTTCGTATTGGCGGATATCGGGGATCTGTGACGCATCGGGAGTGCATTTTCCGGTGACCCCGGCAGCGATCATGTGGTTGCCGATCAGGTAGGGCGTTTCGCGTTTGGAATCGGGCCGGACTTTGAATTTGCCCGTCTGCATCACATCGACCAGGGGAATCGAATAGGGAACGCCACTGCTTTCGCCCTTGAGCGTGGGCAGGATGTCGGTGTAGGCCGTCCTAAACCATCCCGGAGCCTGGGGGTCGTAGAGGGGAGAGCCGCAGATCAGCAGAGGCAGGGTGTACTTGCTGTCCTCTGGCCAACCTGGAGGCGTGAGGTATAGCTCCAGCATGGATTTGATGTAGTCCCGGTCACTGGGCCCGTCAAAAAAGGCCGAGGCCATCATGATCGGCATGTAGTCGTTGGGGTACTCGCTTTCCCCGGAGCCCGGTGCCGCCACTGGATTCACGTCGATGAAGGTCTTGTACAGATCCACCTCAGCGGCTGGCACGCCCGCTGCGGCGAGCATCCTTCCCCAGCGCTGCATGGTCATCGCGTTTTCAAACGT
The DNA here is from genome assembly GCF_017254915.1 of Algoriphagus oliviformis. GTDB lineage: Bacteria > Bacteroidota > Bacteroidia > Cytophagales > Cyclobacteriaceae > Algoriphagus > Algoriphagus oliviformis. The sequence goes on from NZ_JAFKCT010000018.1 coordinate 9,330, forward strand.
GCCCGCCTGCAGCACCGCCCAAGGCGGGTAGTGGAGCAGGAGCAGGCCTTTTTGGCCGATCACGTTTAGCCCGAGTGGGGGGAAAAGCGTCCACTTTGAGGGGCCGTCATAAGGGTTCTTGTTGACCGAATAGTTTGCCATGGGGTTCCAAACCCCAAAGCGTTTCATCAGCCTTTTGCCGCGGATGGCCTTGCGGGAATTGTCCGCGTCGAAAATTTTGACGTGGCGGGCGGCAAAGGTTTTGAGCAGCTCAGTCGGCGTGCTGCCGCTGAGCTCGATGTAATAGTCCCCAGCTTCCTTATACACCCTGACCTCTTCGATCCCGGAGACCCGGTCGGCCGATAGGGAGTTTTGGGTGTAGTGGCGGATCACATCCGCCCTGGTTCGGAAGTTGAGATTTTTGTTGGCGAATTTGGCCGCGGGGAAAAGCTCGTTGAGGGTTCTGACCGGGCCGAGGGAATAGCGAAAAGTGCTCATGGGTTTTGGGGTTTAGCAGTTGGTGGGGGATTTCCATTCCGAGAAATCGGGGATCACGTTCAATCCGGCGGTACTCACCGTATCGCCGGGATTCCAAGTCGTCTTCACCCAAAAATTCAAGGCGTTTGGGAAGTTTTGCAGGAAGAGTGCGGCGTTGCCCGGCTCATTGTCAAAGGTGGCGACGACCTCGCCGTTCAGGGATTTGATCTCCTGCAGGGCCTCCCGTTTGTAGTCCACGTCTGTTTGCGTTTTTACCTTTTTGAGCTTCAGCTCACATCTTCCTTTCCAGAAAGGGAAACCGCGGTTGGTGAAGTCTAGTGCCGTGCCCAAGCCCATCCCGTTTTTCAGTCCGGGATCGCCGATGTGCCTTCCTGTGAGGTAAAAAAGCATCGCTCCGGCTTCCCAGCAGGCGTTGGCAAAGTCCACCGCGCCGGGATTGGGGAGATCGACTGCCGCGTAGTCGTCGGAGAAGAAAGTACTGCCCCAATAGTCGGTGAAAGGCTTCAGGGAGGCCGAGTTGGGATCCAGGCCGGCTTGGGTCAGGGCGGCTGAAACGCTCCAATTCATGTCGGAGAGCTTGAGGCCCGAGGCAATTTTGGCAAAGTCCGGATAGGCATCGCCTTGGTCTGCGGCGAAGTTTTGGATGATGACGAGGTTTCTCCGCGCGGTGGAAAACAGCGTGTCGTCGAGGTCAAAGACGACGATGGGCAGTTTGTCTTGGGAAGTGATGGCGGGGATGACTTGCTGAAGTGGGGATGGATCGGTCATGGGGATGGGGTTTATTTTAAAAAGAAAGTTTACTACAGGTTTAGAATTTACGGGAATCATCCAATAAATCAATGGGATAGCGCGTCTAAATCAAGGGCTCCAAGTCTGCTGGAGATCTGCCTCGTGCGGTGAAAGTCGCTAAAAACGCCTGCAACTTTGCGATCGCTGCCTCCCCGACAAAGGCCGGAGGCAAGGCCCCAAGGCCATCAATCGCCAGCTGCATGAGACTTTGGGAAAGCTCCAATAGTTCCGGGGACGCAAAACCAAAGGACGCTTTTCGCCAGAGCGATTCTATAGCTTCGCCCTTGGGCAAAAGCAGGTCCAGCGTCCGTGCCAGGGCTTGGTCCGAGTAGAGCAGCCCCGTGTAGAAAAAAGCGGGTGCCAATTGCCATTCCTTCGAAAGGGCATCGGAGGTTCGGATCTCCAGAAATCCCTTTGGACGTATTTCGGGATAGAGTAGGGAAAGGTGGTTTTTCAAGTCCGGAAGGCCGGGGTAGAGGCCTTCGATGGGGTTTTCCAGCCAAGATTCAAACGTCGTTTCCTTGGGGAATATACGGTCGCCGAGTCGCTCGATGTGGAGGACGGGCGCTTGCAGCGTAAAGTCCAGATAGGCGTTGACCAGCGCTTCCTTGCTGGGTAGGCTGCTCTTTTTCCCAATCCAAATCCCGGAGCGCTTGGGATCCAGCTGCTGCCAGATGAAACTTCGGTGGGATTTTTTTTCGGTAGGCCTACCTTCCAGCACGGATGAATTGGCGAAGATGGCTGTCGCAAAAGGCACGAGCAAGTTGGCCGCGACAAGACGCTTGATTTGGGTTTGCTCCTCCTTCCCGAAGTCGAGGTTGACATGCAGGGAGCAGGTCTGGCGCATCATCTGGATGCCGTAGGGCCCGATTTCGGAAAAATACTCCTGCAGGGCCCGATATCTGGGTTTGTCCAGCTGCAGCCCGATTTGCTCGGCCCCAAACCAAGGGTTGGTGCCGACTTGGGCGAAGTGGATGCCATGTTTTTCGGTGGTATCTGCCAGGATCTTCTGCTGAAAGTCCAGTTGGGCGATGAGCGCCGGTAGGGAAGAGCAGGGAGGGGTGACCAGCTCGATCTGGCCTCCGGGCTCGTATTGGAAAGAGGCGCCGTAGGGGAATCGGATAGGGGAGAGGGGCTCCTGTGCGAGCGGGCTTTTTCCCCAATCTATGGAAAGGCCCTGCAAGACCTCCTTCAGGCACGAGATCGTCTCTTCGAGGGACACGGGCTTAGCCAGTGTTTTTTCGGCATTGCCAAAGCGGAGAGGAAAAGTCTCCAGCTCCACACCTACCAGCCCGGGGGAAGTGGCAGGCGCTACGGGATAGTCTTTGGGCTCAAAGAGTTCCTTTTGGATGTAGGCTCTGCAGCTTTCAATGGTGAGTTGGTGGAGTTTTTTAACCATGGTTTTCCGAAAAAGTGAAAGCTTAGGATTGGTCGTGATGGGGTGAGGACTCGACGTTTTTCTCTTTGACTTGGATCTGGTCAAGCGCCTGCCACAGCGTCGGGCTTTGGAAGGCCAGTCCTCCGCCACCTCGTTTGTCTTGGCTCAGCTGTCGGTTGATGTCCGAGATCACAATCACGCCAGGCGGCTGCACGGTGGCGATCCCCCACTTGGCATGATCTTTTTCGAAGGGCCAGCTATAGCCTGTCAGGCCGATTTTTCCAAGGTCTATATCCACGATGTCTTCTGTGATCGCTGCGTTTTGCTGGTCGAGGTCGCCAAAGACGGTGCCGCGGCGCCAGGATTCCACATCGATGTCGCAGTTGAGTGTGGGGCCGATGAGGTCTTTCCAAAAGTCCCTGCCCACGTTGCTGCCCCGCGGCGGCTCGCTCCACGATTTGTTTTTGGCGATCAGGTGAAATGGACTCCCCTGCGAAGTAAGAAAACGGAGGTTTGCAGGCTGGGGAGCAGGAGATGGAGCCTCCTTGTTAGCGAATTTACAGAGCGGTTCATCGCTGCTGGATTCGGGCAAGTGGCTGGCGTACACTTGTGCTTCATTTTGGCAATGCAGGATAGCGGCGATTTGGTTGGCTGTGTCGTAGTCTTTGAGACTTACGCAGAGGTAGGTCTGGCCAAACTGCCGCTCGTAGTCCGGAAGGGTTTTTTCGCCAACTACTGGAAATCTTGGCGTGGAATGGAGGAGGTAAAATCCGCAGTCGTTTTTCTTCGAAAAAGCCAGTACTCCCTTGCTGTGTCCCAACGAACCGTTGTTTTGGGGATTGGGATTGGCCTGCGTCGGGGGGATTTCGTCGTTCCAGAGTACATAGCCGCATTCCGGGCCTCCGGAGAAAACTTGGTCCAAAGTCAATCCTAGGGCTGACTGGGAATGGTCCAGTTGGATGGGGGAGAGTGAAAGCTGGCTGGCAGGGGAGGAGTCGGCATAAAGAAACTCAAAGCCTGTGGTGTTTTTTTGAGGGCCGATCTTGACCGGAAGCTTGTAGCTGAGCCACCACTCTACGGCTTCGCCGTTTTGGTTGCTGAGGGGAGCGATCATGTGTCCTTTGGTTTTGCGGCAGCCAATCTCTCCTCCAAAACATCAAACAGTCTCGCAGCGGCGCTGACTTGGAAGATCTTCTCGATCTCCCTCGCTCCGGTGGGACTGGTCACGTTGATCTCGGTGAGGTAGTCTCCGATCACGTCGATGCCGACGAAGAGCAGCCCTCTCTCTTTGAGTTCGGGGCCGATTTGGGCGCAGATCCACTGCTCCCTTTCGCCGAGCTCAAATCCCTCCGCCCGAGCGCCCACGGCCAGGTTGCCCCGATGGTCATCGCCGCCGGGAATTCTCGCAATGCCATATTCCAGCGGGATACCATCGATGAGGAAGATGCGTTTGTCGCCTTTCTCCGCAATCTCGGGGATGTAGGCCTGCGCTTGCACATAGACCGATTCACGGTGGGTCATTTCCTCCAGGATCACATTGGTGTTTGGATCTCCTTCGGAAATGACAAAAATCGACTGTCCACCCATTTTGGAGGTAGGCTTGACGACGATCTTGTGGTGGTGTTCCAAAAATTCGCGGAGCGCGCCGGTCGAGCGGCTCAAAAGGCTGGGGGGACAGCACTGTGGAAACCAGGCCGTAAACACCTTTTCGTTGGCATCACGGAGTCCCTGGGGACTGTTGACGACCATCACGCCCTCCGCTTCGGCTCTTTCGAGGATATAAGTAGCCATGATGTACTCGATGTCAAAGGGCGGATCCTTGCGCATCAGGATGAGGTCGAGCTCTGCCAAGTTTCCGAAGGTCAGTTTTTCGATATCAAACCAAAAGTTAGGATCGTCGGCCACGCGCAGTTTTCGCATCCTGGCTTCCGTACGTCCGTCTCTCAGGGAGAGGTCGTTCAGCTCCATGTACTCGATCTGCCAGCCTCTGGTCTGGGCCTCCAGGAGAAGTGCGAGGGAGGTGTCCTTTTTGGGGTTGATGGATTGGATGGGGTCCATCACTATTCCGAGACGTTTTTGCTTCATATCGCTTAGGTTAAAATGGGCTAGGTTTGCAGTCAAAATTTTACCACTGCAATGCCCTGTTCTGATGTACTCGGTATTCAAAAGGCGAAATCCACTATTTGCTGCTGAGGCTTTCGTAGCCTTTCCAGTCCTGTTGCGGGGGAGTTTTGAGGTAGCGGTGGGCCCGATTGGCAAAAATCTCAAAGACCGGATCGCCTGCCGCTTTCTCCACCCCTTCCGAAAATATGTCCAAAGCCCTGGCGAAGTCCCTTTTGAAATAAGCTTCCATTCCCTGGTCAAGGAGGGTTTGGACGGCTTCTTTCGCCTCCCGTATCGCTGGCTCTTCCGCGTCCAAAACCTCATAGAGGCTCACCGCCAGCGCTTTTCCTTTTACCGCCACCCGATCCACCATACGAATCGAATAGCGCTTGGGATCTTCCAGGGATCGGAAGGTGTTTTCCCCGATCAAAAGCTGCGCTCCATACACCTTGGTCAGCTGCTCGATGCGCGAGGCGAGGTTGACCGTGTCGCCAAGCACGGAGCACTGCATGCGGTCGTAGGCTCCCATGGTGCCCAAGACGAGCGGGCCGGTATTGATGCCGATGCCCATTTTCAGCAGGGGATGGCCTTTTGCAGCCGAGTCGCGGTTGAAAGCCCAGAGTGACTTGGCCATGGAGATCCCAGCATCCACTGCCTGGTGCGCGGGTACGGCAAAAAGCGCGAGGATTTCGTCCCCAGAGTAGGAGTCGATGAATCCTCCAAACTCGGAAATATGCCTTCCCAGACGGCTGAAATACTCATTGAGCAGCTCAATCACCGACTGGGGGCTGAGCAGCTCGACCAGCGGGGTGAAGTTGCGGATGTCCGAAAACAGCACCGTCATGTCCATTGCCACCGACTCTCCCAGCTTGACCTTGGCAATGTCGTCATGGCCCAGATGCTTGAGAAACTGGATCGGCACAAAGTGCTGCTGGGCCTTGAGGAGCTTTTCCTGTTGCTCGTAGATGCGGGCGTTTTCTATGGAAATCGCCGCCTGCGTGGCGAGCAGCTTGATGACTTTCACGCGCTCCTCGGTGAAGGCGCTGTGGGTCAGGTTGTTTTCCAGATAGACGGCCACATTTCCCTGATTGTGGGTGGACAGGGGCACGCACATGATCGAGAGTGGTTTTTGTCCGATGATGTAGGGGTCGGAGGAAAAAGGGTTTTGCTCCCGTGCATTGCCGATGACGATGGCTTTCTTGGTGCGAAGGGCGGTGTTGATCAGTGTGATGGGCAAGAAGGCGGGATCGGCATTTTTGGAGACATGGGCAGGGTGAAACTCCTCCGGATGCTCCTCGTCGTCTTGGGCGACGATCATCAGGCGGTTTTCCTTCTGCTCCACCAGCAGGCCTGTCTTGGCCCCGGCGTTTTCGATGAGGATTTGCAGGGTGGCTTTCAGCAGCTTTCCCAATACCAGCTCCCCGGAGATCACCTGTGAGGCCCGAAAGACGGAGCTCATGTCGAGGAAGTCCGCCTTCAACGTATCGGAAGACAAGGTTCCCTCGGCATTGAGGGTAGATTGGGAAGATTTGGAGCCGCCGTAGGAGCTGGAGCCGCGGAAGATGGAATAGTGCTTTTCCATCTCTTGGGTCTTCCGATAGGCTCCCCATCGGTAGTAGAGGTAATGGGAGGCCAGGAGATAGCCCTCGGCGGCTTTGCCAAGGCCACTTCTGGTCAGGAATCGCGCAGCCATCTCGTTGGCCATGGCTTCGTCCCGGATGAACCCGTTTTGGTTGGCCAGTCGAATAGCCTGCTCGTACAGTGCGAGCGTGTCTCCTACGCTGCCGCTGATTCCGGAAAGCTCTGCTTCCATCAGCAGTAGCAGGTGCTCGAAATTTTCCGGGCAGTTTTCCGCCCACTTGCCCATCTTCTCCAGCGCTTCGTGCATTTTCAGGATCACGGGCTCCCGCTCCTCAAACTCCAGGGAGGGGAGAAACATGGCCCTGACCAAAAAGGAAACAATGTAGAAGCGCACAGACTGGGGCAGGGACATGACGGAAGCCATGAGCTTTTCCTGCTCGATGATGTGGGGCAAGGCTCCCTCAGGATCGTTGTACAGCAGATGAATTTCGGCCTTGTAGATGTGGTAGTTTGCTATTCCGGTCATGAAGTGCCTTTCCAGCATGCCGCTGACGCATTCCATCTCGTCAAAGCCATCGTCGGTGAGGGAAAACTGACCGTGCGTCAATCCCTGGAAGTTTTGCTGCATCTGCAGGAAAAGCGTGCCCGAGTCATAGGAGTCTTGGTATTCGCATTCCTTGACGATCAGCAGGAGCTTGCGCTGCTCACAGGAGGCTGTCTCCAGATCCAGTTTGGGATCCCAAATGATGCAGTCCTGCGCGCTGTAGGCCAGGTACAGCAAGTCTCCCGACTGGTAGCCGGCCTTGATGGCTTTTTGGAACCAGGGCGTCATGCTCGACCAGTGCTCACTCCAATGGTGTACAAACATGGTGTACACATAGATGATCCTGGAGCGGAGGGAGATGTCGTCAAATTTTTCGATCAGGCTCACCGCCAACTCCCCGTATTTGAAGCCTTCGGCGGGATTTTCAAAATATCCGGAAAGCAGCATCGCATAGCCCGCGTAGGCAAAGGCGGTCTCTGGACTATTACCATAGACCAAGGCGATATTGACTGATTTCAACACCAAATAGGGAAACATCCGGCCCGTGCCGGACAAGAAGGCGGCGGGAAAGATCTCCATCAGGAGCTGGCTGGCAATGCGTGCCTTTTCGTCGCTGACGGGTGGGTTGTGGATCAGCTCCGAGACGGGTCTTCCGTTCAGGTTTTTGGCCACCTGCCGGACTTCCTCTGCCACGTCCTCCAGCTCGGGCACTTGGATCAGGTCAAAACCGAGAATGCGGAGTCCCTGGTAGGCTGCTTTGATGGATTCGGGCAGTTTGCCGATGGTGGCGTATTGGCGGGTTCTGACTGCCAGCACCAGCCCCTGCTCCACGGGTGTTTTGGCGTGGCGGAGCATGATTTCGGTCCAGTCGTCCGCATTTTTCCAGTCTCCGGTGAGGTAAAAGCAGCTTTGCAGCTCTTCGCTAAGCCGCCACATCAGCGCATAGTCGCTGGCCCAGGTGTCGGGATCCAGCATTTCGAGGCTGATCTTGAGATAGCCCAAAGCGGCCTCGTAAGCCGAGGAATGTCGGGCTTTGACACCTGCGTCAAGGTTGAGGCGGGCGAGTTCTTTTCTTTCCTTTGGATCGGAGACGAGCCGACGGCCTTCATTGAGGTGACCGACGACGTCGATCAGGGTTTCGTCCAGCTCCTTGGGACTGCTGTGAGCCAGGATGAGCCGGCCGATGGAGAGGTGCAGGGCTTGCTTTTTCTCCTGCGGAATCATGGAGTAAGCCGCCTGCTGGACCCGGTCATGCTGAAAGCGATAGCTGGGGTTTAGCAAGTCTGACAGTCCGTCGTCTTGGGGCTGGGAGGTGTCGGCCCAGTCTCTCTCCGCCACACCGACGAACTTGTAGTCCTCGTTTAGGGGAATGATCATGTTGGCGCGGATGGCCTCGTACAGCTCTGCGGCGGTGGTTTCCATGCTGGCCTCCCGGATGATGGACAGGGTCCGCAGGTCAAAGGACGCGCCGATGCAGGCGGCTAGCTGGAGGATGTGTTGGGTGGATTCGCTGAGTCTATGCTGCCCGGACACCAGGAAGTCAATCACGCTGTCGCTGTTTTCGGAGCTTTTCACCGCCTCCAGATCCCAATCCCAGCGGCCGTTTTTGAGATCGAAAAAGACCACTCCCCGCTCGTGGAGATCCTTTAGAAGTTCGATGGTGAAAAAGGGGTTGCCTCCGGTTTTTTTATACAGAATCGTGCTGAGCTCTTTGGATCTTCCGTTTTCACAGCTCAGCGTATCCTGCACGATTTGGTTCACGGCGTACTGGCTGAGCGGCTCCAGCTGCAGCTGCCTGACCTCGCGCTTCTTTTTGATCTCCTCCAAAGTCAGGGTCAGGGGATGGGTGGCATCTACCGCATTGTCCCTAAACGCTCCGATCAGCAGGACATGGCGAAGCTCGATGGCAGTGACCAGGCGATGGATCAGGTTTAGTGTAGGGATGTCACTCCACTGGAGGTCGTCGAGGAAAATGACCAAAGGATGCTCCTCGGAAGCAAAAACCTTGACGAAATTCAGAAAGAGGATCAAAAACCGGTTTTGCGTCTCCGCCGGGGAAAGCTCCTGTACAGGGGGCTGCTTGCCGATGACAAGCTCCAGCTCGGGAATGAGCTCGATGATCAGCTGTCCATTGGTGTCGAGGGCGGCGGTGATTTTCTTTGACCATTCGTCCAGACGCTCTTTGGGCTCTCCCAAAAGCTGTCGGATCAGGTCTCGGAAGGCGCTCGCCAATGCGATGTAGGGGGCGTTTTGGCGAAACTGGTCAAACTTGCCATGGATGAGGTAGCCCCGTTTTTTTGCAATGGATCGGCCCAGCTCCTGGACCAAGACGGACTTTCCCACTCCCGAATATCCTGATACCAGGCAAAACTCCACCGAGCCATAGCTGGTGTTTTCGAAGTAGGTTTCGAGGCGATTCAGCTCCTCCGATCTTCCGTAGAGTTTTTGGGGTACTTGGAATAGCCTTGAGACGTCCGACTCGGCAAGGGTGACGCTGCTGGCAGTGGCCCCCTTTTGGAAGAGCTCTTGGGCTTTTGCGAGATCCGCTGCCAGCCCAAAACTGCTCTGGTAGCGATCTTCGGCATTTTTTGCCATCATTTTTTCCACGATATCCGAGACCATCTTGGGTACCTTGGGATTGACGGATGAGGGAGCCGGAGGCTGGCGGCTGATATGGCAATGCACCCACTCCAGGGCGTCTTTGGCCTCAAAAGGGAGCCTGCCGCAGAGCAGCTCGAAAAAGGAAATGCCGAGTGTGTAGCAGTCGGTGCGGTAGTCTATGTCCCGGTTCATGCGGCCGGTCTGTTCCGGGGCCATGTAGGGGAGCGAGCCCTCGATATTGTTGAGCAGGGCGACGTCCTGATGCTCTCGGGAGAGCTCGGAGGCGGCGCTGAAGTCGATCAGTCTAATTTCCAGAGTTTTGGGATCGACCAGGATGTTTCTGGGGACGAGGTCTTTGTGGATGACGCCCTTCTCGTGCATTTTGCCGATGCAGTGGACTAGGGGGATAGCGATGGCAAAAAACTGCTCGGCGGGTAGCATGCGCTGCGGCTGCGCCTCGATGTATTCTGCCAGCGAGATGCCAAAGAGCTCTAGGGACATGGCAAGCTTGCCGTTTCCGTATTCGACGAGGGAATGGGCCTGGATGATGCCCTCGTCTTGGAGTTTGCTGATGATTTGGTATTCCCTTCGGAGGCTGGCAAGGTGTTCTTTTTTGGGGTAGGGCTCGCTCAGGGTCTTGAGCGCGACGAGAGCGCCGTCTTTTTCCCTCCGCGCCGAATAGAGGAGGTGGGGGAAAAACTCCCCCAAAACTCCCTCCACGATATACCCTGGAATGGTCTCAGTCTGTAGTCTATCGTGGAGGTTTTTCACAAATCAAACGTTGAAAAATTGAGCGATGGTCCTGTGGTATTCTTCCTGCGCGTCACCCTTCAGCGGATAGCCGTGCCCACAGAGGGCGTGCTCGAAGGGGATCTGCTTCAGTCGGACGAAGTCCTCGGGCTTGGGCTGGCTTTCGTGCAGCCATGCTAGCCCCAGGCCGGCTTTTTTGAAGAAATTCATCTTCTCCATGGTAGGGACGGTGTCCTCGTCGAAAAACTGGTCTGGCTCTATCCAGTTTTGCAGCGAGTCGCAGGCGATCATGATGCCGCCCTCCCGGTCGATGCGAATGATTCCTTCGGGCCGGGCCACCGTCTTGAATTCAAAGAAGGAGGCATTGCCAAAAGGCAGTTCGCCCCCTTCTTTGAGTTTCTTGTCCACGGTCAGCCCCTCCTGCACACGCATGCCCGGCATGGCCCAAAATGTCGCTCCGTAGCGATCCACATAGAAGGGGTCGTCCACCCCGTGCATGTCGCCGATGCGCACCACGTGGGTCACTTTCCCCAGCGTGTCGAGCTCCGCAAGGGCCTCTTCTTTGAGCCGAACGGAATTGATGATGGTCAGTGCTCCGTTTTCCCGGACTATGGTCATGTTGCGACTAAACTGCCACATCGAGCCGAAAAACTCGTTTTTCATCGTTCCGGTGACGAAAAAAACGTCTTCGAATACCTCTTGTATCGGCCCGTGGGGCATGGCTGGGTGGTATTGTTTCATCTTAAAGTCAAGCTAGGGTTTGTTTGGTACTGCTTTTATAAATATCCACATTTTTTTGGGCTAAACCGTATCAAAACTGTATTTGCCTGCATATTCAAACTCCTTTGCATACTCGTTGAGGTAGGCGTTGAGATAGCGTTTGCCCGGCTCGGAGATCTGGCCTTTTTTGATCTCTTCCAGCGTTTCGGTGCCGGTGCTGGTGTCGTGTCTTTTGAGGAAAAAGAGCGTCATGTCCTTTCCCCCAAAAAGCTTGGCGATCACTTGGAGCTTGGGTCGGGCTTTTCCCATGTCAAAAACGAATCCCCACAGCGCGGTCAGGCTGGCATGCGCCGCCAAAGTCGTAGCGCTGTAGTTGGGGAATTCGCCTGCCGGAGGCTGGAAAATCGGATAGTCGTAGTCCGGGAGGAGCTCATGGCGCTCTAGGTCCCGGATGTAGGATTTGCTGAGACCCGCGGCTTTGGCACCCTTGAGGATGATGTTTAGGTAGCGACTGGTGGGAAGACAGGAGTCGTCTATGAAGTCAGGCAGCCCGACGTAGGCCAGCGCTTTGGTCGGGCCAGACGCAGTGTCTACCTCGACTTCGACCCGATCATAGGCCGCTCCGTAGGACTCCATCAGGTCTAGGGACACTAGATCCGCGTCCTGGCAGAGGTGCACGACTCCCTCGACTTGGTCAGTGGGCCGATCCGAAGGCTCGATGTTTCCCATTCCCCCTTCATGCCTAAACCAATGCTGCACGTTGAAGCGCAGGCGCCAGCCGGGAAGTTTTGCTTTGACAGACTGGAGCGGCTCCACTCCCTTGGCACGGAGTGAAATCATGTTGATGTTTGATCCGTAGCCGAAATAGTAAAACATAACAGTGCTGGCTTGTAGTGATCCCCTTGTCAAGTTGTTTGCATTTGGCCGGTTCTGACGATTGCACAGGAGTTTCTATAAAAGTTGCAAGTCTTGAGGCGAAATGGCTGGTCTGTTTTCTTGGACTGGTTAGGCTTTACTGGGTCTATGTACTGTTAAAAGGCTTGTTTTCAAAGGCTAATTGATACGATGACAACCTTGTGGTCAAGTACTGGTAAATTGTATGACTTGGTTTTTAATATAGGATTTTATCCGGATAATTTTACTTAATTTAAGATAATAATAGTTGCCGATGCGGACTTTGCATCGATTTGACTTTGGATTTTTCTCTCATTTTTCACTTAAAATATTTTCCCAATGGCCACTTACCTTGTCAGCAGAAGCGATTCAAACAGCAATTACCAAGTCTGGAGCTTCGACCCATCCCAGCGCGATGCCTTTACCCAAGTCCCTATCTCCAAAAGTGCCAGTTTTGATTCTGGCCTAAACCTGGCTCCCATAGGAGGCTATCTGCTTTCATGGGGAGCGGGGCAGCCGGCCGGCAAAGGGACGGCTTTTCCCTACCGGCTCTTTGAATTTGACCCCAGCTCCCAAGACCCCCTGGCCGGGAATACCGTGCAGCAGGGAAGCTGGTCTTCGGGGAAGTTTTGGGGCTATCGAGGCCACTACTCGAGCAATCCCAATGAGCAGAAGGAGCTCCCGCTGATCTCCATGGGCAACTTCATGTTGTTTTTTGTCGCGGGCGAGGGTAGGGGCACTTACATGCTGTACAATTTTGACCCAAACTTTGTCAACCCGATGAGTTCTGACCCCCTGCCGAGCACCTACACTCCCCAGGGCGGATTTCCTTCCATAGAGGCGGGCCACGAGCTGATTTGTGTCAACAACTATGTGATCGACCGCTACGGCGATGGATCGGATGTGAGGATCTGGAGCTTTGATCCGCAAAACACGGTGCCACTGTCCATTCCCGAAGTGTGGTGCGGCAATTGGGATGGGATAGACTCTCGGCATCAGATCGTGCCGGTGGGGGAAAAGATACTGACCTGGATTCCGGGCAAGCCGACTTTCCACCTTTGGGAGTTTCAGCCCGGGAGCGATCAGCCATTTCGAAAGGTCATCAACCGAGGTACTTTGCCTGACGCGATCAAGGACAGCTCTTCGCTGCTGGCGGTCTTGACCAAGACCCAAAACGTGACGGTGGGCGATCCCCAGCCGGGCACGATCGAGTACATGAGATCCAAGATCAAGCATGTGGTCTACTACACGTTGGAAAGCCGTTCTTTTGACAATGTGTGTGGCTGGCTGTATGAAAAAGACAAGTCGCCAATCAACTTTATCGGTTCCAACAGGCCTTTTGATGGAGCGAGCACCAAGTATTTCAACAAAGACGGCAGCAAGAAAATCTACCAGTCCAAGTTCCAGAATGGACAGCTGAGCAACGACTGGGATCTCTCCGACCAGAGACAGGATCCTTTCCACGACAATTCGGACGGCTTGCACCAGATGTTCTATGACAAGCGACCGGGCTATGCGGGCCGCGCCAAGCCCGACATGGGAGGCTTTGTGAAAAACAACTCCACTGATGATGTGATGCTGACCCTGACGCCGGAGCAGCTGCCGGTCCTCAACGGCCTGGCGGCAAACTACGCCATCAGCGATGAGTGGTTTTGCTCCGTGCCAGGCGGGACGGACATCAATAGGGCCTTTGCGGTGACGGGATCGGGGATGAACCGCCTCGATACGTGGGAAGGCGGGAGCATCTATGCCAATTGGCCCCAGTATCCGCGTCGGCAGTCGCTCTGGAAGCTGCTCTGGAACAACGGTATCAAGGACTGGTCTATCTATAACTCCATCGCCTGGGCGGACAATCCCTTCACCTACCACCTCTACCTCGAGGGCCAAAGCCCAAGCATAGACCAGAGTGCGATGAAGCTCATCGGGGGGATCGAGAGCTTTAAGATCCAGGCCAACTATGGAACCTTGCCTTCTTTCAGCTTTTTGGAGCCGGTATGGATTGCTCCATCCGGTACCTCCTCCTATCATCCAGGAGCGAGCCTGGTGCCGGGTGAGATCACGCTCAATGAGATCTACGAGGCGATCAAGAATGGTCCCAACTGGGAAAGTACGCTGCTGGTCATCACCTTTTCCAAAAACGGCGGCATCTACGACCACGTGGCCCCTCCCTACGGCGCAAAGCCCTGGCCCAACGACCAGCGGGATGGCTTTGGCTTTGACCTGCTGGGGCCGAGGGTGCCTGCGATCATGGTGTCTCCCTGGATCAAGAAAAACACGGTAATCCGCTCGGGTGGGTCGATACCCTTTGACTCGACTTCCTTTGCGGCGACACTGCTGAATTGGTTTGGCATTCCCAAGTCCCGTTGGGGGTTGGGAGACAGAATGGACCAGACTCCGACCTTCGAAAGTGTCTTTCAGGAGACCGTCGCCAGAGCCGATGCCCCGACGCTCACGGTGCCCTATGACAAGGGCTTTCCCAAAGCCCAGTAGGGACCAAAACCGCAATGCCCCCTGCAAGCATTCCGCAAGCAGGGGGCATTTTGGTGTTTGGATGAATCTTGGGTGATGGGTACTAGCTGAAAAAGTCCGGTGTTAAGTTATATCGAGCTCAAAGCAGTTGCTCTCTCAGCATCAGCTTGGCCTTGATCAGGTGGTTTTTTACGGTGTTTTTGGAGATCATCAGCTTGTCGGCGATTTCCTGGTAAGAGAGGTTTTGGAAATAGGACAGTTCGATGACTTTTTTGCGCTGTACCGACAGGCCTTCCAGGGCGTATTCCAGATTGGCAAAGATTTCTTCCTCTTCCGCAGCCGTCATCGTCTCGCTGGTCTGGATACGGTTTTTGTAGTAGTCTTCGATGCGCTCTCGGTCTTTTTTCAGCTTCTTGAAGTAGTCGATCACTTCGTTTTTGGCGATGGTGAATACGTAGGCGTTGATTCCCTCGTCGGTGCAGAGTTTTTCCCTCCTTCGGATGATCTTCATGATGACCTCATGGAAGATGCTCTCCGAGTCGTTGGCGTCCTTGACCATGGACACAATAAATCGCATGACAGGGGCTTTGTAGAAGGTGTACACCGCTTCGATGGCGTGTTTTTCCCCTTTCCTGAATGCTTCAAAAATTGATCGATCAAGTGAGTTCATTGCGAGTGTGTTTTTCTTTCGACTGAAATTTTCAAAAAAAAAGACACAAGTTCTTACGCATATCACGCACATCAGACCTCAATTTGCGAAAAGTTTGATTTTTCCGCGTTACGCTTGGATGTCCTAAAAATCAGAAAGTTGGGTCTGTTTTACCGGAAAATTATCATTCCGAAAATTTAGTAAACAGTCCACTGTGAAAATCCCAACAATCGCGCGAGATATTAACGATTTGTTACCTGACGATTCAATTTCCGACTCGATGAGAGACCGCGCCTTTTTTCGAGTTTGGTTCCTTTTCCGCGATCGCTCGCCACAGCTGGGGACTATGGCAGATGCTTAATGGTGGAAGAGTATGAAAAATTTGGGGCGAAAAAAAGGGAGGCAAGATACCTGCCTCCCGTTCAGTAGTGAAATCCGCCTTGGCTACTCGATGACGCCGAAATACCTTCCCATCCAGTAGGGGAGGAGCCAGATGTCCCCAGGGCTATATTCTACTTTTCCGCCGTTGCCGCCGTCAAGCGAGAAGCGGTTGGCATTGTGGCGTGCGATGCGTGCCTCGCTGGGGGAAATTACTTCTTTGGTCGTTTGGTTGCGGAAGTTGGGCTCCAGCAGCTCGATGTCCTTTCGGTGGCTGTTTTTCACATTCCAACTGATCAGGTCGATGGGGTGCTCTTCGAGAAACCAGACCGCTTCCTCCAGGTCGAAGTTTTCCGGTTGCACCATGGCTGTGAAGATATTCCATAGCCCCTCCTTTTCCGGTCTTTCTGCTTCCCAGTGGTCGACGATGCTTTCCTTGTATTTTGCCTTCAGCTCTTCGTCAAAGGCATAGCGATACAGGCCCCAATAGCCTACAAAGTACATCTCGTCGTCGGAGTGGTTCCAGCCGTCGGAGAGCATCTTGGCCCAGTCGTCGCTGCCGTCTCCGGAGCGGCCGATGCCCGACATGGGACGCATCATGTTTTCCAGATAGCCATACTTGTCCATCAGTTCATAGGCCTTTTCCTTGTACATCTCCTTGCCGGTGAAGTGATAGGCCGTCTGGAGCATGCCGGTGATGTTGGAGGAATTGAGCTTGCGGTCGCCCACGCTGATGGGGAAGCTGTTCACATAGTCGGGATTCCATTTGCCCCAAAGTGTTGGCTTTCCGTCAAAATCGATCAGGTACATGTCATTTTTCACGACATGGGTCATGAGCGCATCGAGCAGCTCGATGGATTTGGCCTTGACCCAAGGATCGTCCACGACCTCCGCCAGCACTCCAAATACAAAGACGTGGCCGATGGCTTCATCCGATGAGGTGGTGGATTTCCAATCCCACTCCGGGTCGGAAGCGTGCTGCCAGCGCTCTGGGTCAGACAGCTGCTCGATGTAGCCGCTGCGCTCAAAGGAGCGGGAGGGGAAGCCTTCCACGGGATTTACCGTGTAGAGGCGCTCCATGGCCAGGAGGGATTCCTTGCAGTTTTGTAGGGCTTCGGGAGATTTGGTGACCGCATAGCGGAAAGCTTCCCCAGCCAGGTACATGGTGGTCCAGAGTCCGTCGTTGTCCGAGTCGGTGAGCAGGGCACTGCCCAGGTTGCCCGGCTCCAGGAGATCGACGGAAGAATTGAACCCGTGGCGGATGTGGCGCTCACGCATCTGCTTGTCCAGGATGGCGGCCTTTTGCTCCAGGGTCATTTCCTCAAAAACAATCGTGCCTAGCCCCTTATCCGTCAGCACATGGGTTTGGTTGCCTTGGACGATGAGGTCTTTGACCAAGTCTCCGGGCAGCCAGCGCTGGCCATAGTAGTAGCTGAAGGCGCCTGAGGCATCTCTCTTAAACGCACCCAAACTGGTGCCAAACCAAAGGTCAGCGCCATCGCTTTGTACCGTGGTGATCTCCGTCCAAGGGAGCTTCTGGTCCAGTGCGCTTTTCTTTTTCCCTTGGATGTCGTAGGTGAAGTAGCCGTTTTTGGTGCCGACGACCAACTGGTTTTTGGCTGGGTGAAAAGCCAAGGCAGTCAGCTGCGCTCCGTCCAGCACTTTGCTGGGGGTTTTGCCGTCGGGGGAAAGGGAGTAGACCGCTTTTTCTGCCAAGATCCAAAACTGGTTTTGGGCCTCGTCATAGACGATATCCAAAACCTCCGACCCCGCAGGCAGCTCCAGCGATTGGGGAGCTTTGCCTTTTTGGAGCACTTGGAGTTTGTTTTTGGCGGCTGCCAAAAAAGTAAAGTCTTTCCCACCGGCAAAGGCAGTCGGTGCGACGAGGGTATGGGGAAGGTAGACCACCCCAGCCCAGGCGTTGCTGAACAAGGCCTCGTCGTCCAGGTACACCAGCTGGTCTTGGTAGCGGTCTATGGCCAGGACTTTCTTGTCCTTCATCGGCAGGTAGGTTTGGTCTGCCACCAGCTTTCCGTCCAGCTGAAACTGGCCTCCATAGGGTTTCAGCAGTCGGTTTCCTTCCAAAATCTGCACGACGCCGTTTCGGTCGCTGGCTAGGCTAAACTGGTGGACGGAGCTCAGGTTTGCGGTGTTTTTCACCGCGTAGTCCTGCAAAAAGGCCCGGTCCTGGTGAACCTGCTTGCTCGGGGCGGCATTCTGCGCCGAGGCTTGCATCCCGACATGGGTTGCCAAAGCCAAGGCCAGCATCAGTGGTTTTTTCTTCATCTTACTTTAGGGATTCAGGATTGATACGCTTATATACAATGGTTTTGCCGCCGGGCTGATGGGCGGAATAGGTGAGGTGGATCGTGCCAGTGCTGTCTTGGATCAGGGAAGGGTAGGAGAATCCGCCTTTTTTGCCGAGGTCATGCTCCAGGTAAAGGGGCTGGCTGGACCAGTTTTCCCCCTCGTCGGAAGAGACCCAAAGGGCCAGCTGGTAGCGTCCGTCATGGATGTCATTGCCAACGAGGATCCATCGGCCGTCCGCCAGCTTCAGCAGCTCCACACTCGCGGTGTTGGGCAGCTGGGTCTTGGTGGCCGCAGACCAGGACTGTCCTCCGTCGGTAGAGAGGCTTTTTTGGATAAAATTCGGCCCATCTCCAGAGTCGCGGAGCATGGCCACGATGTCGCCGTTCTCACGCTGGGCCAAGGCTGGCTGGATAGGCCCTCTCCCCACCAAGGGGAGGCTGGGTCTCCAGGTTTCCCCATCATCCTCTGAGATGGCCATCAGGGAGAGGTTGAACCCGTCCGAGTACAGCGGGAGGATGATCTTTTCTCCCAAGACCAAAGGCTTGATCCGCGTCATCCAGCCGATACTGCGGTATTTGGAGTTTTTGGATGCCTCGACGGTGAGCTTGTCATAGTCGGGCGCATAGGCCGACCAGCCGTGATGGGTGTCGGGAAGTTCTTTCAGCTTGGCCTGTACCTCGGTGACGAATTCTTCCCCGGGCTTCAGGAGGATGTTGTCCTGCCAGTTCCAGATCGGCGCTCCGGCTTGGTTGAAGTTTTTGCTTTTGCGGGTGCGCAGGATAGAGTGCTCCCATTGGTTGCCCAGGACGGCGATCCAAGCCAGGGTGAGTTCGTTTTTCGAGTTGAGGAACAGGACGGGGTTGCAGTCAGGGATGCCCGGTGTGTCGGCCATCAGGAAGGAGGACGACCAGCTATCGGAGCCTTTTGCCTTTCTCGCTCCCAAAATCCGCACGTCATCGGCAGTCCGCTCTCCAGAACCCTGAAACCAAGCCGCCAGCAGGTCACCGTTTGGCAAGGCGACGATGCTGCTGCCATGTGCGTGCTCTGCCTGTGGAGCGAATATTTCCTGGCTGACTTCGGTTTGAACGATAGTCTGAGCCGCGAGTTTTCCGCCTGAAGGCAGCAGCAAAGAGGTAAACAACAGGGAGATGAGTAGGTTTTCGAGCTTCATCTTTAGAATTTATTTTTGAAAGAAATCCCCCTAACCCCCTTTTGTCCCGATAGCTATCGGGAGGGGGAATTTGGGAATTGCCAGATTAATGCGTTGCTGCGGCGGGGATGGGCTACAATCCTTCCACCTTGAATTTCCAGAAGGCGACTTTCTGCCTGTTCCAGGTGTAGGTCATGACCAGGTTTTCCCCGTCGAAAATGATGCTGGGGTAGGAAAACTCCGTTTCTGGGTCTTCGCCTTTTTCGATGGTTTGGTCGAGCGCCCAGGTCTGGCCGTTGTCCAGGGAGATGGCCAGGTTGATGGGGTTTCTATCGCCCCAGTTGCCGGAGACGGGATTGTAGAGGAGGGCGATTTTTTCGCCGCCCAGATGGGCTACTTCGATGGCGCTGTTGTTGTTTGGCAGCTCGGTGAGGTAGATGGGGCTCCAGGTCTTGCCGTAATCCTTGGAGTCGCTGCGGGCGATTTTGCCTCCGGAGGTACGGAGCAGAATGTGGACGTTGCCGGGGGACGATTCCCAGGCCGTGGGCTGGATCACGCCCTCTTCTGGGATGAGTGTGCGGTCCAGCTCGATGAAAGGCGTGGCTTCCCAGGTTTTGCCTCCGTCGGTGCTGCGATCTAGGAAAGCATTCCAAACCTTGTTTTTCTCATTGGAGGCAGGGGCCAGCCAGGTGCCGTCGGAGAGCACGGTGATGTGGTTTCGCACGGGGCCTCTTCCGCCCCGGTCGCCCGGCACGAGCTCGGTAGGCTCAGTCCAGGTTTTGCCCTTGTCCTCGGAGGTTTGCACCCAAGTCTCCCAGTCGTCGATTTCCTTTCCTACCTTGAAATAGAGGTACAGCTTGCCGTCAGGGGCATCGAAGAGCACGGGGTTCCAGTGCGGTTCGTGGCGGATTTTGGCCACCTTCTGGGGCACTTCCCAAGTGTCGCCATCGCCTCGGGCCATCCAGATGCTCACGTCATCGTGCTTTTCATGCGTGCCGCCAAACCAAGCCACGAGGTATTCGCTCGGCCCCACCGCCACGACGGTGGAGGCATGTCCCTGCGCAAACTCGGGGTGGCTGTCAAAGATCTTGCTGGAGCTGATCTGGGTCAGTTTCAGCGAATCGGAAGTGGATTCGGTATTTTCTCCTGTGCTTTCGGACTTGCCGCAGCGTACAAAAAGTAGTGAAATCGCCAGCACGTAGGCGGCAAAGCTGAGCAGGCGGAAGGTAAAACGGTTCATTCGTTTCTATTTTTGGTTTAAATACTAGTGGAGGCCCAATTAGGACTAATCCACTCACATAAAAATGGATTTTGGCCAAAAAAATATTTCGTGCTTGACTAGGATTAATTAATATAATCGGGTCATTATTGGATGTTCAAAATACGATTATCTGCTACTTTCCCGGGAGAATGGGTTTAGTCCCGGAGGCTGCGGACGGTCGTGAGAAGCCAGCACCCATAGCCTGCGGCCCCACCTAGCCAAGCAGTGCCGACCGGCTGGCATCGCTGATGTAAACCCGTAACCAAGCCCTGAAAAACGATCTTTCCTCGCCCATGAAGAAAAGAACCTCCCTGCTGCTGTTGATTTTCCTGATCTTCTTTGTGATCTCGCTCATGTCCAATATCCTCGGGCCGATCATTCCGGATATCATCCAGAGCTTTTCCCTGAGTCTTTCCCTGGCCGGCTTTCTGCCTTTTTCCTTTTTTGTAGCCTATGGGGTGATGTCCCTGCCTTCGGGACTTTTGGTGGAAAAATACCGGGAAAAACCCGTTCTCCTGCTGGCTTTTGCGCTTGCCGCACTGGGAGCCCTGGTCTTTGCCTTCAATCCCCAATTCAGCTTTGCGCTGATCTCCCTATTCGTCATCGGCCTGGGCATGGCCATGCTGCAGGTCGTGATCAACCCCCTGCTGCGCGTGGCGGGAGGGGAGGAGAATTTCGCCTTCAATTCGGTGCTGGGGCAGCTGGCCTTTGGCGCGGCTTCCTTCTTTAGCCCCTGGCTCTACAGCTATCTGGTGCAAAACCTCCATACCGGCCAGGAAGCGTTCCATTTTCAGCTTTTGGAAAAACTCGTGCCCGCCGACCTTTCCTGGGTGTCGGTGTACTATCTCTTTGCCTTGATCGCGATCCTGATGCTCTTGCTGATCAGGGGGGTGAGATTCCCCAAGGTGGAGCTCAAGGAAGACGAAAAAGTGGATCTGGGCCAGTCTCTGAAAGCCCTGCTGGGGCAGCGCAAGGTTTGGCTGTTTTTCATCGGTGTATTCTGCTATGTGGGCTCTGAGCAGGGCATCGCCAACTGGGTCAGCAAATTTCTCCAAGAGTACCATGGGGCGGATCCCGCGACCGTCGGGGCGCAGGTGATCTCCTATTTCTGGGGTCTGCTCACGGTAGGCTGCCTGCTGGGACTGCTCTTGCTCAAGCTTATGGACAGCAAGCATGTGCTGATGCTCTTCACGCTGGGGGCGATCATTGCCTTGGTGACCGGGCTCAGTGCCGAGGGCAAGCTGGTCTTGATCGCTTTTGCGATGTGCGGTTTTTGCCTCTCGGTGATGTGGTCCATCATCATCTCCTTGGCGCTCAACTCGGTCGCCATCGCCCACGGCACCTTTGCTGGGCTGCTGTGCAGTGGGATCATCGGAGGGGCGGTCGTGCCGCTGGTGATCGGTGCCCTCGCGGATGTGATGGGGCTGAAGCTGGCGATGTTTTTCCTGCTGATTCCTTTGGGGTACATCTTTTCCATCGGGATCTGGGCCAAGCCGTTGGTGTCCAACGCGCGTGTGGGATCCATGAAAGAACTTTTCTCCTAAGCCCTCATGTACAAGGTCATCCTACTATTGGACTTCGGAGAGGAATACAGCAAGGCCCTGCTGAAGGGCATCAGCAAGTATTCTTCGGAAAACGGCAACTGGAGCTTTTGCCGCATGCCGCTCTACTACCGGGAGACGATGGGAGTGAAGGGCATACTCGAGTGGGCCAAGGAGTGGAAGGCCAACGGCATCATCGGCCAGCTCTATAACGAGATGGAGACGGGCTTTTACGAGTCGCCTCTTCCCATCATCGCACAGGATTTCAAGGAGCGTTTTAAAAAGATACCCAACATCACCGGGCTGTACCGGCAGACCGGCAGGATGGGCGCGGAGTATTTTTTGAAAAAAGGCTACCAAAACTTTGCTTTCTACGGCTTCAACAACATCGTCTGGTCCCGGGAGCGGGCCGAGGGATTTGAGACGGCGGTCAACAAAGCCGGCTATCAGGTGCACTACTTTGAGCACAAAAAGGCCCGATCCACGGATATCTGGTACTACAAGAGCAAGTCCCTGAGCAAATGGTTGAAGAGCCTCCCCAAGCCCGTGGCACTGATGGCCTGCGACGACAACCAGGGCGTGCACATCACCGAAACCTGCAAGCACAACGACATCCGCGTGCCACAGGAGGTGGCCGTATTGGGTGTGGACAACGACGTGATGCTCTGCGAGCTCTCCGATCCGCCCTTGTCCAGCATAGAACTGGATATAGAAAAGGGCGGCTACGACGCGGCGAGGGCGCTGGACCTGATGATTCAGGGCAGGGTGAAGTTTTACAGGGATATCCCGGTGTCGCCGCTGAAAGTGATCACCCGCACCTCTACCAATATCTACGCTTCATCGGATGACCACGTCGCCAACGCCTTGGATTTTATCCACCGCAATATCGAAACGAACCTGCAGGTGAGCGACATCGTCAAGGAGGTGCCCATGTCCAGGAGGTCGCTCGAAAAACGCTTTTTGGAGGTGACGGGCATGCCGGTGTACAAGTACATTTCCAATCTGAGGATAGAAAAGATGGCCGAGAAGCTGATCAGCTCCGACCAGACGATCTTTGAGATCGCGCTGGATATGGGCCTGCAGGACAGCAAAAACATCGCCCGGCAATTCCGCCAAGTGATGGGCTACACGCCGGTGGACTACCGGAGGGTTTTTGGGGAAAAGAAGAATGCAGCGATAAAGTAGGTTGATTTGAAGTTCGAGATTTGAAATTTGAGGAGTCCATCTTGACCTTGAAGGGTGTACTTTCTAGCTCGCCGATGGCCGAAAAAAAATGAAGGGAGACAGATTTTTTATCAAGCTAAATGAGTTATAGTAAGAAGGGTTCTCTGTCAGGTAGAGTACGAAGGCCTGAGCCATTTGAAATTTTTGTAGGTCTCGTGATTGTTGCGCTGATTGCCTATCTGGCCTATCGTGTCTATATGGCGAGCAGGCTGTTGATTCCGATCAGCGTACTTGCGATTGTAGCTGGAGTGGTCTTTGAAGGGCGAAGACTGTCGGATAAGTGGTCGACTTTCCTACTGAAAGTTTTGGGTGCTTTCGTGTTAAGCTTCTTTGCGTTTCTCCCCTTCAAAAACGAGAGAGGCTATAATCTTGACAACCACATCGAAATATTCCCCTATTACTTTATCCTGATGTTCGCGATCGCTTCAATAGTCGTTCACGGAGACAAGGTGGTGGCCAAGCTGTCGGAAGGGGTCACGCTGCTCCAATCCATTGCAGTGATCTATTGGGTGATCGACTATGGGTTTTTCAACGTCAACAGCGTGCTGTTGAAAGTGGTGATGGTCGTTGGGTTGTTGTTTTCGGTTTACTCTGTTTTTCATGCCTTTACCCATACTGTTTTGACCCGGACGAGCCGGCTGACTCTGAGTATCTGGAGTTCGGTGATCATGATGGTTTTTGCGGTTGACAACGTTTTTAGGGTATTCCAAAACGAGCAGATCGAACGTGCCGCCAATATGACGGAGGGAATATTTGTCGGCCTTCAATTTTTTCTCCTGGGCGTTTCCGCTATTTACTTTATCCAAAATTTCCTCATGCTGGCAGGATTTCTTCCGGGCAGAGGTACCTTTTTCAACAAGCAGTATTTCAGAGAACTGGCCAATCTAAAAAAGGAGCATATCAAAAGGTACTCGGATAGACAGGTGCAAATCCACCATTCCCTCTTTTGTTTGCTGTTTGTGGGGGTCATTTTTTTCTTGAACCACTATTACCAATTCGTTCCCAGGCACATGGCGATTTGGTTGGTGTTCTTTTTCTTTCCCCTCGTGTTGAGTGTTTTTGATTTGCTGACTAGGGTGAGGAGACCGATGTATCGGTAGGGATCAGCTGTGATCCCGGTTTCGACTTTATAGGAGTGGGATTTTCGGTTTTTGTGTATTTCTTGGACTTTCGCTGGCAAGACCTGGGTTCACTCTTTTGTCGAAGTAGGGTCGTAGTACGTGTACCTGACCATAAAAGGAGGTCACTGTCCCACTTCCCGACCGCCGTCTTCCCAGCCTCCCGACTTCCTTCCTCCATGCCTCTTAACGATTTGATAATATCATCGTCTCTGACGGATTAAGGGGTTGGTAATCAGGTTTTAAATGTGTCGATTGGGATTGTTTTTTGACACTTTTTGCCCGAATGCCCGCTCTGGGTCAACAAAAAAAATCGGGGACTAGTCCGTTTTTTGGCGCCCGAGGTATTACCTGTGAATGAGCAAGCTATGGAAAATCCAACTGCATCCGAATTGATCAAAAAGCTGGCGGAAGGGAAGATCAGCCGAAAGGAGTTTGACCTTTTCCTGTCCATGCTGGACGACAGAAAACAGACCGAAAACCTGGATGAGGGCTTCTGGACGCTGTTTGCTCAACTGGTAGACGGAGACGGCCCCGAGTCCACCAAGGGCAACAACCTGAAGAAATAAACAAACGCATCCATGCCCCGAGAGGCATCCGACATCGGACAACCAACAACAAAACACACTTTTACCTAACCTAAAATGCTTATGAAACAAGTCATCTACTTGATCAGACCCAAGATCTTCCGGGGAGCTTCCCTCGCGCTGGTTTTGGGTGCTGTGGTGCTTTCTCCCGTGGAGGGGAGAGCCTTGCCCACCAATTCCAATCTCCCCCTGGAGGAGCTATTCCAAAGCCAGGTGGTGGTGAAAGGAAAGGTCACTTCCCAATCCGACGGAATGGGATTGCCGGGAGTAACCGTCTTGGAAAAAGGAACCACCAACGGTACGGTGGCGGACATCAACGGGGAATACTCCATCTCCGTGAGCTCCGCATCTTCCGTCCTGGTGTTTTCCTACATCGGCTTCAATACCTTGGAAGTGCCTGTCAACAGCCAGTCTACGCTGAACGTGGTCATGGAGGAAAATACCCAAGCCATGGACGAAGTGGTCGTGACAGCCTTGGGCATCGAGCGTGAGAAGCGCTCCCTGGGCTACTCGGTAGGTGAGGTGAAAGGTGACGCCATGAGAACAGTCACCCAGGAAAACGCCCTCGGTTCATTGGCCGGTCGCGTGGCTGGCGTTCAGATCAACCAGACTTCCGGTGTGGGTTCTTCCACCTCCGTGGTGATCCGTGGCGCTACCTCCCTGAGCAGTGACAACCAGCCCCTCTTCGTGATCGACGGAGTGCCGGTGGCCAACTCCCTGGGCAACGTGCGTACCATGGGCGACAGAAACCAGGTCGATTATGGTAACCCCATTGCCGATTTGAGCCCGGACGATATCGAAGACATGACCGTCCTGAAGGGACCAAGTGCCGCGGCACTTTACGGCTCCCGAGCGGGTAACGGCGTGATCCTCATCACCACCAAAAAAGGGAAAAGAGGAGAAGCCATGAAGGTGAGCTTTTCCACTTCCAACGTGTTTGAGACTCCTTACAGATTCCTCGACATGCACTATGACTATGCCAACGGCTCCAGAACGGATCTTTTGGACGAGCGCTCTGCGTACTGGGTAGGCCCCAAACTGGATGTAGGCAATACGGCCGTACAGTGGAACAGCCCGACTGACGCAAGCGGAAACAAAGTGCCTACCGAACTGAGATCCTATCAGGACAACATGAAGAACTTCCTGGAAACGGGTATCACTTCCACCAACGCACTCTCAGTGTCCGGAGCTACCGACAAGGCAGTCTATCGCCTGTCCTACTCCAATATGATCAACAAGGGCATGATCCCCAACACGGACCTCAACCGTCACAGCATCAACATCTCCAATACCTACAACCTGAACTCTAAACTGGCCGTAAGCGCGGATGTCAACATCTCCCGCAACAAGTCAGACAACCGTCCAGCTACGGGTAACCGCGGTGCCAACCCACTCCAGGCAGTGTACGCTTGGTCCCATGTGGACGTCCGCGAGCTGGAGGACTATTGGGTGCCGGGCCAGGAGCAGATCCAGCAGCGCTCCGTCTCTACCAATGACGACAACCCTTACTTCATCGCCTACGGGATCAACAACGGCTTTGTGCGTGACCGGGTCTTTGGTAACATCAAGGCGGAATACAAGTTTTCCGACGCGATCAAGTCCCATGTGAAGATGACCATGGACACCTACAGCGAAAACCGCGAGACCAAAATCCCTTATTCCTACACCAGAGAGCGCAAAGGTGCCTATCACCTGCAAAACCTGGGCGGAACCGAGACCAACGTCGAGTTCCTGACTTCCTACAACAAACGCTGGGAAGGAATCACCCTCAATGTAAGTGCGGGTGGTAACGTGATGCAGCAGCGGTTTGCCGACGATTACATCGGCAGCAAGACCAACGCAGGCTTGATCGTGCCAGGGCTGTATAGAATCAGCAACGTGGCCAATACCGGTCTGAACTACAGCAACTACTCTTCCGAGAAGGCCATCTACTCGTTGTTTGGCGTGGCGTCCTTCGGCTTCAAAGACCAGCTCTACGCAGACATCACTGCACGTAACGACTGGTCCAGTACCCTGCCTGCGGAAAGCAGATCCTATTTCTATCCTTCCTTGTCCTTGAGCTGGTTGGCAAACTATACCTTCAACCTGCCTGAAAGCATCTCCATGCTGAAGTTGAGAGCGGGTATCGCCCAGGCGGGTAACGATACCTATCCTTACGCACTGGAGCAGGTGCTGGGCACGGGCAGCTGGGGTAGCTTGATTACCACCAACTATCCGGGCACGCTGCTAAACCCCAACCTGAAGCCGGAGATCAACACCTCCAAGGAATTGGGCTTGGACATGAACTTCATGGACAACAGGATCAGGTTTGAGGCGACGTACTACTACCAGAAAAACGAAAACCAGATCCTCAACATCCCGACCCCCGAGTCTTCCGGATATTCCCAAAGACAGGTCAACGCAGGTCTGATCTCCAGCCAGGGCTGGGAAGTGCAGATCGGCGCCACGCCTATCCAGAAGCCCAATGGCTTGACTTGGGACGTAAACCTCAACATCACCCGCAACCGCACCAAGCTGGAGTCCCTGACCGAAGGCATGGAGTACATCACCCTCTGGGAGGATAACGGTGGCGGCGCCAGCACCTACGTAGGTGGACAGATCGGTGACCTTTGGAGCCGAGGTTTCGCCACTGTGGAGGACAAAAACTCTCCTTATTACGGATGGCCTATCCTCTCCAACAACGGGGAGTGGATTAGCCAAAACGGTAGAGAAGACAGAAGAAAGGTGGGCAACTTCAACCCTGACGCAATGCTTGGGTTCCAGACCAGCCTGAGCTATGGCAGATTCGCCCTCTCGGCGAGCATCGATACCCGCATCGGTGGTGACTTCATGTCCTTCACCTATCGCTATGCGGAGTCTGACTGGAAGTCTGGCAGACAAAAGGATCTCCTGATCCCCGGTGGCATGTACAGCACCGAGGAGCTGATCAACCTGCTGAAGTCTGACCCAGGCAAATACATCATCCCGCAAAACGGCTTGTACCCAAGAGTGGGCGGCTACTCTGAAGAAGAAGGAGGTATGTTGGTCAACCAAGGCCCTGCCGGATATGACGGAGCCTTCGTCCCTGGCGTGATCATGGGCGAAAACGGCGAATACATCGAGCATCTGGGCGGCCCGGGCACCAAGATCTATCCGATCTCCGATACCTATCCTTGGAGCTACAACCAGGCGATTACCTTCGACGCTTCTTTCGTGAAGCTTCGCGAGCTGGCTCTGTCCTACAACCTGCCTAAGCTGAAAGGATTCCAAAACGCCAGCGTATCGGTCTTCACCCGTAACCTGATGATCTGGACCAAAGCCGACGTCGGAATCGATCCGGAGCGCGCATTCCAGCTGCAGGCTTCCAAGCAGGGTGACTCTGCCAACCTGTTCAGACAGGGTATCGAGTTGCAAAACGTGAACCCTTGGACCTTGCCTTTGGGCTTCAAGTTCAACGCCAACTTCTAATCCACTCGCTCCATTAACAAAAAGAGATTATGAAAAATTGGATAAAACATACCAAAGTACTTTCCCTGGCTACCTTGCTTGCTTTTGGCAGCTGCGAAAGTCTGGATGAGATCAACAACAACCCCAACGGGGTGTCTCCATCCGATGCCAACGTGAACATGCTCATGCCTACCGTGATGGTGGGGGCGGCCAAAAACATGGTGAACCTGGGCTACCAGGATGTCGCCGGGGTCGTGCAGCATACCCAAAAAGACGGCTGGTTTAGCGGTCACAACAGCTACGACTGGGGGCCGATTGACTGGAGTGGGTATTTCTCCCTGCTGAGAACCAACGAGTTTCTGATCAAAAGATCAGACGAGGTAGGAGCAGACTTCCACAAGGCGATCGGTTTGACCATGAAGTCTTTCCTGTTTGGCATGGTGACCGACCTGTGGGGTGATGCGCCTTACACCTATGCCTTGCAGGGCTCCAAGGACGACCTGGACTACCAGTTCCCTATCTACGATTCCCAAGAAGTGATCTACAAGGGCATCATCGAAGACCTGAAGGCCGCTTCGGCGATTTTTGCCAGCACCTCCTCCGCCGCGGTGATCCCTCAGTATGACATCTACTTCGGTGGCAATGCGACCCGTTGGCAGAAGTTTGCCAACTCGCTCCTGCTGAGATACTACCTGAGAGTCTCCGACAAGATGCCGGAGCTCGCCAAGCCGGGCATCGAAGCGATCTACAACTCCGGTATTTACCTGACAGACGCTTCCGAAGACGTGGTCATGGCTTACCTGGGCGCTTCCGCAGACGACTCTTGGCCATCCGCGGCTTCCTATGACGCCGGATCAAACTTCCGAAGACTCAAGCCAGCCAATACCCTGCTCGATCCCATGCTCGCAAACAAGGATCCTCGCGTAGCGGTTTGGTTTAGAAAAGTGCACTGCCAGTGGGTAGAGGACAAGACCCTGACCGTGGCTTACGATCCTTACATCCGCAAAAACGGCGTGATCCAAAACGGCGTGGTGTCCCTAGGCGACAGCCAGTACCTGACCGAGATCGCCGCTGGCAACAAGTTTACCCGCCACTACAATCCGGATATCTTGGGCTACAAGCTGGACACCAGAGAATATGTAGGCCTGCCTACCGGTCTGATCAACCCGTCGGCACACAACCTGAACCCGACTCCGGGTCAGCAGCTGGAAAACCAGCACGTGTCCCAGATCGGTGACGTGTACCGACTGGCCAAGCACGACCTGCTGAAGTCCAGACTGATCTCCACTGCCGAGGTGAGCTTCATCCTCGCGGAGGCCGCGACCAAAGGCTATGCCGTGGGAAGCGCAAAGACCCACTACGAAAACGGGATCAAGGCTTCATTGAAGACTTGGGGCGTGTCCAGCGGATACGATGCATTCATCGCCCAGCCCGGAGTGGCATTTGACGGCACGCTCAACCAGATCCTCACCCAGAAGTGGATCGCAAGCTGGACTTCCGCCACGGAGGCCTGGTTTGACTACAGACGTACCGGCTTGCCAAACTTCCAGGTAGGTCCTGCCTCCAGAGAGCCGGTGATGCCGGTAAGGTTCCCTTATGGCAACAATGAACTGAACTTCAACAACGAAGAAGTGACCACTGCGGTCGGCCGTCTGGAGACTTCCCAGTATGGCGCGGAGATCGGTCCAAACAACCAGTGGGCTAAGCCTTGGATCATCCAGGGGACCAACAAGCCTTGGTAATCATCTGTAAAAGGGTTTAGTTAAAATAGACACCGGGAAAGAATACGTTCTCGGTGTTTTTTTTTTGCAAAAGCTATTTCGGTTCCTCAAAAACTAGCGCCTTTTGCTGTCGAATTGCGATGAGATGACCTAAGTCTGTCAGAAAATGAAGTAACGCTACCTCAGATACTGGGAATGTATTTTCGGTTCCCTTTGAAAATTCCTTAAATTAGAAGTAAGTGATTCTAAATCAGTGTGTCAAGAATCATTGAGGCATTTTTTCATACGTTAAGTATGCTTCAGCCCAAAAACTGGAACAACAACCAGTTGTAACTCATTCTCCACCCAAAATCAACCTGATATGAGGACTATCGTTTTGTTAATTTTGGCTTTTAGCTGGGCTCTCCAAAGTGAAGGAACCGAAAAGGATGATCCTTCCCCCATCATTTTCATCTACGACGCCAGCGGATCGATGTGGGGCCAGTTGCAGGGGAAAAGCAAGATGGAGATCGCCGTGGAGGTATTGTCCTCTTCGGTCAATGCGCTGCCCGATGCCCAGAAAATAGGACTGGTTGCCTATGGACACCGTAACAAGAGCGATTGCAAGGATGTGGAGTTTTTGGTTGACGTGTCGGAGGGCACAAAAAGCGCAATCAGCAGTTCTCTTAGATCGATCAAGCCGCTAGGGATGACTCCGTTGGCCTATTCCGCTGCTCTGGTGATCGACAAACTGAGAACCTCGAAGATGAAAGCTACGATCATCCTGGTCACCGACGGGATCGAATCCTGCGACGGCGACATCTGTCAGGTGGTGGCTGATGCCAAAAAGGAAGGCATTGATTTTCGGATGCACATCATCGGCTTTGGCTTGAAGGCCAACGAGACGGAGCAGTTGCGTTGTGCGGCAGGCGCGGGAGAAGGACAGTATTACGATGCCGCGGACGCAGGTGGGCTGGGAGCAGTTCTCAACGAGGCCACCTCGGAGACTGTTGATAAACCGAAAGGAAATGTTTCCGTCTATGCCGTGAAAAATGGAGTGCCAATAGACGCTTTGGTGACAGCCTACGACCAAGTCGCCAAGCGGGAGCCGATCTCCGTCAGAACCTATCGGGACACCGCATTTTTCTACTTGCCTCCCAGCAAATACAACCTGGAGGCAAAACCCCTGGAGGGAAGTGATGTGAATATGATTACCGTCTCCGGCGTCCAAAGTTTTGATGAAAAAATCATCCATCAGGATCTTGGTTTTGACGGGGGAAAGGTTAGGCTTACTACGACCAACAATGGAGCAAACTGGGACTGTATGATAAAAGTAATAGATCAAGCTGGGAAAGTGGCTGCCTCTTTTCGAACCTACGATAAACCAAAGGAGGCTGAGGTCAATCCTGGTACTTACAAGGTCACAATTCAAGCATTGAGGATCGAAGGATTGAGTACCTATTCCGAAATCGACAGCGTGGAAATTTCTGCCGCGGGAGTTACCCCACTGGCTTATGAGTTTGATTCCGGAACGGCCTTTATCGATGCCAAGGTCAATGGAACATCGGTCGATGCAGTGGTCACCGTGACCGACAGCAAGTCGGGAAAGAATGTCGCTGGTGGCCGAACCTATGATCGGGGTAAGGAATTCCTCCTCAATCCAGGGATCTATTCCGTCAAAATCGTCCCGCTCGGAGAATTCAAGGATAGGAGCCCACAAACGATTACAGTAGAGGTTAAGAAAGGGGAAGCGATCTCCAAGACTTTAAACTTCTAGCGATGAGAAAGTTGTTAAAACCCTCTTGCATTGGCTTTAATATCCTTATGCTGGTGACTTTCCTGATTCTTGGTCTGTTTGTCGGCGGTATGATAGAGTCAGGAAAAGACCATGGACTGGCAGGAGGCGCTATTGTATTGGGTTGGGGTGTGCTGTTTGGTGGGCTCGCTTTTTTTGTGTCTTTTTTTGTCGCCTACTATCTCCCGGTCAAAACTCTCGTAAGGCTAAATTGGACACTCTTGATTTTGTTTTTGGCGAGCTGTGGATATATATATCTGGAAGCTCAGAAGAAACTTGACTTGCAACAGGAAAAAGACCGGCAGCTTCAACCTGCACCCACGGAGCCGACAGCCATGCGATTCCAAGGCTATCCGACACTCGAAAGTTTTCAGCAAACTACTACCGCCTGAGAAGCAAGACGGCTCATTGACTAAGCGAGCTATGGACCTTTGTCCGATAGCTCGGACTGTGGACTGTGGACTTTT
Organism: Algoriphagus oliviformis; assembly: GCF_017254915.1. Taxonomy (GTDB): domain Bacteria; phylum Bacteroidota; class Bacteroidia; order Cytophagales; family Cyclobacteriaceae; genus Algoriphagus; species Algoriphagus oliviformis. The sequence continues at coordinate 41,242 of NZ_JAFKCT010000018.1, forward strand.
TTTACCTACCTCTTTCAAAAACTAAAGCCTTTCCCTATTTTCAGAAAACCAAACCGCTAGGATCGCACTAAAATCTGTTTATGAAGAGAGACGGATTTTTCTGGTCTTGGAAGGTGGGGAAGATCGGGATTGATCTCGGGGAATAGGAGGAGAAATAAAAAATAAAAGGAGACAAAGTCTCCTGTATCGAACCGAAACTAGAGGTAACAGGTGTAAAAAGTGAAGCAATAAGCGAGTTAGCCTCAATTATGAAAGCAACGGAAAAAGATAAATACCTACATTTTGTAGCACCTTTTGAATATATCATCCAAGAGAATTTTTTGGAAGGTGTTGCGTTTCGTCTATTACAAGAGAAAGTTAGCGAGTTAAATTGGATAACAGATAGTAACGAGTATTTCGTGCAGTCTGTTAGTTCTTCGCAATCAACAATAGAAATTCTTGAACATTACTTACTCTCACCTCATTTTGACATCTTTTATAGAAAGGATTTTATAGAATTTTTGTCTATTTTATTTTCCACAAAACTTTCTTTTTGCTCTCATACTGTTTTTCATCAAATACAACAAGGTGGTTTCAATGCTATTCACAATGATGTGAATGACTTTGGTGCTTTGCTACGTCTAATTTTATATATCAGCCCAATAAATAATTATGAAGGCGGGAAACTTCGATTGCATTTTTCAGATGCTTTAAATACGATTGCTACAGAGTACAAATTTCAGCCTAATAGCCTATTTGGATTTAAAATTTCTCAAAACTCATATCATTCTGTTGAAAAAGTTGAAAGAGGCAACCGTATTTGTATGGTTGTAACATATTCATAAACTTTTGGTGTGAATGATACCCCTACCTCAACGGAGTATTAGGATTGTAACCTGCAATAACAAATATTAATCAAAAAAATTTCTATTTCTTATGAAAGAAGTTTCAAGACCAAAATCTTTCTCACAGGTAAATGTAAAAAATATGCCTACCGAGAAAGTCAATTCTGTTTCAAATCCTATTTTGAAAAGAATTGCACAGTCAGTGAATGCGAATGTTCAGGGTGTTGAGCATCAAAATCACAATAGCGGAGGAGGACATAGCCGCTCTTAATTAAAAAGGTGGGGTTTGTATATTTGACAAATCCCACCTTTTAACTCAACTTGAAATCTCATAAACTTTCATATTATGATACCATTTCACTCATTTATTTTTAAAGTAGCGAGCAGATGTAATTTAAACTGTTCATATTGCTATGTCTATAATCTTGCAGATACTACTTGGAAAGAACAACCTGTTTATATTTCCGAAAAAACATTTGAGTTATCTTGCATAAAAATTCGTGAACATTGTGAGTCTCATAGTAAAAAAGAAATTTCAGTTTCCTTTCACGGAGGCGAACCATTGCTTATTGGTGCTAAAAAACTACATAAGTTAGGGGGAATTATAAAATCTGAATTAACTGAAAGAGGGATTTATGTAAATTTTGGAATGCAAACTAATCTCTTGCTTTTCAATGAAGAAATTGGCGATTTTTTTCTTGAACATAAGGGTTCTATTGGCGTGAGCATAGATGGTCCCCCACATATCAACGATATTTACAGAATAGACCACAAAGGGCGTGGCTCTTCAAAGATTTTAGAAAAAAAAATGCAATTATTGACATCATCTACATACAAGTCTGTTTTTTCAGGTATTTTATCCGTTGTCAATGTAGATACAGACCCGATAGAAGTAATAAAATATCTTCTCTCTTTTAATCCACCAATGATTGATTTGCTATTTCCTGATGACAATTATGACAGATTACCAAAAGGGAAAGAGAAAAGTATTAAAAGTACTCTAATTGCAGATTGGTTAATTTCAGTGTTTGACTTTTGGTTTTATAGCGAAAGCAATACCAAAATAAGAGTTTTAGAAAACATTGTCAAACTTATAATTGGTGGAAATTCAAACGTTGAAAGTATAGGTACATCACCTGTTGATTTTATTTTTATTGAAGCCAATGGCGATATTGAAATTTTAGACACCTTAAAAAGCACCTATAATGGAGCAACTAAGATACAGTACAATATCCACGATAACGACTTTAACGAAGTTGCAAAACATTCACAAGTACGTTCAAGACAACTTGGAGTAGATGTTTTGTGTAATACCTGTAAGAATTGTAATTTGGTAGATGTGTGTGGTGGTGGGTATCTTCCTAACCGTTATTCATCAATAAACCAATTTGACAACCCAAGCATTTACTGTGCTGATTTACAAAAGATAATTAATCATATTTATCAAGTTATTGAAAAGGAGTTTTCTTATGGTGAATGATGATTTTTATCAAAATAATAGGCTTTTTTACAAAAGCAAATATTGGCGATGCGAGCATCAAAATTTGTGTTACCCAAATGGTTTTTTGAATTATCCCAAAAAAACATATGACTATTTTTTGGAAGTACTTCATTCTTTTGATACTACTAACAATCACTATAAAATATTGGATTTAGGTTGTGGTAATGGATTACTACTGAAACATCTCTTAGATAATTCATACCTTGAAATAGAACCTTTTGGGGTTGACTTTTTGGAGAATTCAATCTTGCAGGCAAAAAATTTATTACACAAAGAATTTCAGTCTAATTTTATTTGCTGTAATTTTATTGATTATGATTTTAGCCATTTCCCGTATGATTTTGTATTTTTAGACCCTTATCATTTGCAACAAAATGAAGTTGAATTTATAACAAAGGTACTCAAACATACAAAAACAGCAGTTATTTTTTACACCTATTATGATGTACTTGAAAATCTAAAATATAATTCAGTCAAAGAATTCCCTATACTAAAACCTTTTATGCTTGATAGTTTTGAACATCAAGAAATGTCTTTTGCTATTTTGCATAAAAAGTGAGGTATTGCACAAAACGAACAAATAACTGAGGCTAACAACTAGGTTTTCTTTGCGTCCGCAGGACGAACAATGAAACCGATGTTGCACGGAACCGGGGAGGTTCCTATGGGGATTGAGTCGGGATTTTTGGAGCCGTTTGAGTAGGCTGTTCAGGTCAAA
>NZ_JAFKCT010000019.1 GCF_017254915.1 Algoriphagus oliviformis
CCCACTATTTGCTTCCGTAATGCTTCACTGAACGTTCTCCTTTGCCTAATCTTAAGTCCGTTTTTCATCTTGTCTGATTGTTGGGACAACCAACAAATGTGACAACTTTATTTAGGCATTGTCACTCTTGTCTTGATACTCCCGTCTTGATCCTGCTATTCATCCTTCAGACTGTCCACCGGATTGGCGAGCGCCGCTCTCACGGCCTTGGAGCCGACGGTCAGCAGGGTAATGAGGAGCGAGGCGAGCATAACCAGTACAAAAAGCCCTATGGATATTCGCGTTTGGTAGGCAAAAGTCGCCAGCCACTCCTTCATCATGAAATAGGCCAGGGGAATCGCCAGCCCAAAGGCCAGCAATACCATCACCAAAAACTCTCTGGAAAGCATAAACGCAATCTGGGGAATGGAAGCGCCGAGCACTTTGCGTATCCCGATTTCCTTCACCTTCTGGCCGATCATAAAGGACACCAGCCCATATAGCCCAATACAGGAAATCAAGATCGCCAGCCCTGCAAATATCTTGTAGACCAGAGCCAACTTTTGCTCCGACTCATAAAACTCCGCGATGGTCTCGTCCACAAACTGTCCCGCAAAAATCTGCTCGGGATATTGCGCTTCGAAGGTTTCTTGTATCGCTGTAAGCGTCGCCCGGTCTGCCGAACGATCCAGCTTCACGGCTACCTGCCGGAAGATGGGTTTGGTGCTGAAGATCAGCAATTGCTTCATCTCCTCACGCAGGGAGTTCACGGCAAAGTCCTTCACCACGCCGCTGATCGGCACCCATTTCCCCCTCCCTCCGACTCGGATCAGCTTGCCTACCGCCTCCTCTGGGTTTGAAATCAAAAGTTTCTTGGCCATGGTTTCGTTGATCACCACAGATCGCAGCGTGTCGCTGGCCGGATAGCCAGCCCCGGCGACAAACTCCATCTCGTAGAGGTCGAAATAGTCTTCGTCCGCTATCTTCAGAAAAGCCGGAAAGGGTACGTCTTCGGTTTTTTGGTCGAAGTAAAAATTCGTCGCCGAGTTGTTGTCCGAGGAGGGAATGTCGGATTCCTTGGTCGCGGCGATTACCCCGGGGATGCGCAGCAGTTCCTGCTTCAGCGTCTCCATACGGTTGGTCTCCCGGGTGTCGGAGGGCACGTCAAAGTAGTAGATCGCCTCCTTGTTGAATCCCAAATCCGTGTCCTGCACCAGCTCCATTTGGCGGACGGCGATCAGCGTGCCGATCATCAGGATCTGTGCGATCGCAAATTGCATCACGACCAAACCTCTCCGAATGGGAACGCCCCCGATCTCCGCTCCCTGAAACTTGTTTTTCAGCGCCTGTATGGGTCGGAATCGGGAAATCACCAAGGCGGGATAAAACCCCGACAGCAGCGTCAGCCCGAGCATCAAGACCAGCATGAAGGCCAAAATCACCGGCTGGAAAAAGCTCACGTCAGCCGGTACGTCGGCGATTTTGTCCAGATAGGGCAATAGCAGGTGGGCCGCAATCAGTGCCAAAACCGAGGAAATCAACACCGAAAGAAAAGTTTCGCCCAGAGACTGCAAGGCGATCTGCGACTTGGAGCTGCCCATGACCTTTCGCACACCGATCTCCTTGCTCTTGCCGATGGCCTGCGAGGTGGTGAGGTTTACAAAGTTGATCGAGGCCATCACCAGGATAAATATACCTACCAGCACCAAGGTTTGGATGGTGGACTTGCGCACCAGCCGTCCGCTCAGGGGCTCCAGGTCAGAATTGAAGTGGATATCGGCGAGGGGCTGCAGGTGATGGCTTTTGATGCTGTTGCCCCTCCCTTCGAAGTGTTTCTTCGAAAAGGCATCCAGCTGCGCCTGCGCGGCGACCATGTCCGTGGCTGGATTGGTCAGGACATACACCTGAAAATTGCTGCTGGTACTTCCCCACTGCCCCAGGTCAAAGTCAAACTCTATCGGATGCGCGCGCACCGTCTCATAGGCCATCATGGCGTCAAAGTGGAAATTGCTGTTCTCTGGGGTATTCTCCACCACCGCTCCCACTTCCAGCTCCACGCCGTTGGTCAGTTCGAGGCTTTTCCCCATGGCATTTTCCCAGCTGCCATAAAACCGCTCAGCCTCCGCCCTGCTCAGCACCATTTTCCCCGGCTCATCCAAAACGGACGCAGCCCCAGCCAAAAACTCCAGCCCAAAAAGATCCACATACTCCGAGGTCGAATAAAAGAGAAACTCTGTTTTGAACTTCTCCAAATTTTCGCCCTGCCCATCAGTGCGCACATTGAGCTGCACCTCCGTGTTGACGATCACGGGTACGACTTTGTCAAAAGCCAGCTTGTCGGCCATGAGCGCGTCGGGAAAGGGATTGGCCACGCCGGGAGTGGACTCGACACCATCCTCGATCTTGTCTTGGGTATAGATGCGGTACACGTGGTCGTAGTTGGGCTGAAACTTGTCGTAGCCCAGCTCGTAGGCGACGATCACGAAAAGCAACAAGGCGGCGGTGATGCCTACCGTGAGTCCAAAAATGTTGATGATGCCTACCGACTTGCTTCGGGCTAGGCCTCTCCAGGCGATTTTAAAGTAGTTTTTGAGCATTGGATAGTTGGGGAGTTGGAGGTTTGGAAGTTGGAGGTTTTGGAGTCTAAGACTGAATTACTGGTAAGCTGTGAGTAGTAAGTCGTTAAAAGTGAACTGCGGTTCTTTGACAATCCGGGCAACAAGTACCGCAAAGCCGGAGGTTACGCACTGATCTTCAATGGCAAGCTGTTAGCTTGGGAAAGCTTTGAGGCACCTCCCTTCTGGTCTAATCCTTGGCTTTCAGCGTTGACAATTTTTTCGCTCTCGAAAATGCTGGTTTCCATAGTCTAGCTACTTGATACTTGACACTTTCCACTAATCCCTCTTCTCTCTCAAATCCATGCCAGTCCAAAAAGGCCCTTGAGGCTAAAGAAACAGGCTATCGCTCTTTTTCATGCGGACAGTTTCGTCCGCCAGTGGGCGAAAGTGGCGGGCGGTGAGTAGTGAGTAGTAAGAGGTGAGTAGTAAGCGGTAGGAAGTTGTACATGGTACTTGGTACTAAATACTTGATACTAGATACTTGCTACCAGATACTCGACCCTTGCTACCAGATACTCGATCCTTCGTATCTTAGCCACACTAAACCGACAAACCCAAGTAACAATGAGCTGGAAATGTTTAGCCATTGGCCTCATTCTGTTTTTTTCCGCCTCTTCGCTGTCCTTGGCCCAGCGGATTTCGGGTTCCTCCACTTTTCGCATCGAGGATGATCTGGAGGAAAGGATTTTCGCCATCGACCAACTTGAGTTCTACGAAGACACGAGCAACCTGCTGGACTTCGAGGACATCATCCAAGACCGCTTCCAGGATCAGTTTCGCATCCGGCCCGACTTTGACAAAAGCAACTTTGACATCAACCATACCTACTGGGTCAAGCTGTCCATAGAAAACGACCCCAACAGCTCGAAAAAATGGCTGATTGAGTTTTACGACCAAAGCATAGACCTGCTCACCGCCTACCTGCCCGAGCGGGCGGGAGGCTACCGCACCGTCCTGCTGGGAGACGCACTGCCCTTTGACGTGCGCTCCTTCAAGCACAAAAACTTTGAACTGGTCATCGCCAACGAAACCGAAGGCATCTCCAACTACTACTTCAAGATCCGCTCCTCCCAGAAGGCAGACATCCGGATCGCCGTCCGCTCCGTCAACCGCTTTGTGTACTACGCGCTGAGCGAATACTTCGCCTATGGGATTTTCTACGGCATGATCGTAATCATCGGGCTGTACAACCTCCTGATCTATTCCGCCATCCGCGAGGTCAAATACCTCTTTTACACCTTCTATCTGGCCAGCGTCGGCATCTACGCGATGTGCGTGGACGGCATCGCCTTCCAATACCTCTGGCCGCAGAGCCCCGGACTCAATCAGGTTGCCAACGGGCTGTTCAGCTATTCGATTGTCCTTTGGGCGATTCTCTTTTCCATCAAGTTTCTCAACACCAAAAACCGCTCTTACACCATCCACGTGATCCTGCAGGTGATACTGGTCTTGAAGACCGCACTGTTTTTGGGAGGTTTTCTGGTCGATCAAAAGCTCTTCGAAATCAGGTTTTACGACGTGATTCCCTTCTTTTTCATCTTTGCCGCCAGCATCCACATCTGGAGCAAGGGCTACCAAGTCGCCCGTTTCTTTGTGATAGCCTATGGGGTGCTCTTCTTGGGCGTGACGATAAAGGCCCTGGTCAACGCGGCCATCATCCCTCACCAGACCCTGCTATATTATAGCCTTCACATTGCCTTTCTCCTAGAGATGCTGCTTCTGACTTTTGCGCTGGCCGATCGGGTGAGAATCCTCAAGGACAACCGGGACAGGGCTCTTCGCCGCACGATCCGACAGATCGAAACCAACGCCGAACTGAAGGAAAAAGTCAACCGGGAGCTGGAGCAAAAAGTCCGTGAGCGTACCAGCGAGCTCGAACAGAAAAACCGCCTGCTGGAGGAGTTTGCCCGTCAGGTGAGTGAAAAAGACGAGGAGATCAAGCGGATCAACTCCCTGCTCGACCGCGACAACTACAAGCTGAAAAGCAGCATCCGTGAATCCTTCCAGGCCCGGCTCAGCAACAAGCTGCTGACCTTCGAGGAGTTTAGAAAGATCTTCCCCGACCAGTCGGCCTGCCTGCGCTACCTCGAGGAGGCCAAGTGGGGCCGTGGCTTCGAGTGCCGCCAGTGCGCCAATACCAAAAGCTCCAAAGGACCCAAAGTCTTCACCAGACGCTGCAGTCGCTGCGGCCACATCGACTCGGTCACCGCCGGGACGATCTTCCACGGAGTCAGGTTTCCTTTGGAAAAGGCCTTCTACCTCGCCTACAATTCCATCACCAAGCATGAGAAGCAGACGCTCGACCAGCTTGCCGAGCTGCTTGACCTGAGAAAAAATACGGTGTGGGCATTTCGAAAGAAGGTGGCAAAGAGCCTGGAGGAGGTGGAAATCACCCAGCCCAATTGGGACGATCTGCTCGCACTTCAGGATTTTTCGAGCACCTAGGCTGGCTCCGGATTTTCTCCAAAAAGAGGCAAAACCGGGCTGTTTCAAAGGCTTTTTCCCCACTTAGTATCCATGCGGGACAAAAGCCTCCCCGATCCCCTTCTATTTCGACAAAAGGCCATTTTCAACGAAAATGAACGGGGAAATTTCAACACCTAAAACGCAACGAAATCAAAAAATTTATCACGGAAAGGGCATCGCCAAAACATCGGAGCATCGGCTCTTTCCTAGATTTCAGCAATCGTTTCCGGAAACGCCGGCAACTACCACAAATCTCTTTTAGTCATAACCCAAAATCCCTTTCGTATGAAGATGCCTTTACCCTTGAGTAAGGAGGCATGGAAGTCGGAGATCAGCTCTCTGGCTAGACTATCCATGATGACGGCCCTGCTGTTTTGGACCGTTTCACTTACGGCATTTGCCCAATCCGTGCAAGTCAGCGGAAAAGTCCTGGACGCTACGGGCTTTGGCCTACCAGGAGTCACAGTCCTTGAAAAAGGAACCAACACCGGCACCGTCACCGATGTGGACGGTAACTACGCCATCAACGTCAGCTCGACGCAGGCTACCTTGGTATTCTCCTTCGTCGGATTCGAATCGCAGGAAATCCTCGTAGGCAACCAAACCACCATCAACCTGACCCTCAAGGAAGCCATTGGAGCGCTGGACGAGGTACTGGTGATCGGGTACGGTACGCAAAAGGAGAAAGACCTGACCTCCTCCATCACCACGCTGAAGACGGAAGACATCGTCAAGACGCCGGCTCCCAACGCCATGCAATCCCTGCAAGGCCGAGTGGCCGGGGTACAGATCGTGAGCAACGGCGCGCCTGGAGCCTCTCCGACTGTCCGCGTCCGTGGTGTCGGATCTTTTGAGGGCAACGCCGCCCCGCTCTACGTAGTGGACGGGATGTTTTTTGACAACATCGACTTCCTCAACCCCAACGACATCGAAAACATCTCCGTGCTGAAAGACGCCTCCGCCTCCGCCATCTATGGCGTGCGCGCTTCCAATGGCGTCATCCTCGTCACGACCAAATCCGGCTCCTACGAGCAGGCTCCGGAGATCGTGTACGACGGCTACTTTGGTGTGCAGGTACCGCAAAACGTGCTGAAAATGGCCAATACCCAGCAGTTTGCGCAGTATATCCGCGAGACTGGCTCGGCGCCTGACATCGCATTCCTTGAAAATGCCATCCAACGCTACGGAAGAAGCCGCATCGACCCCAGCCTGCCAGACGTGAATACCGACTGGTACTCGGAGATCATGAGCCCGGCTTCCATCCAAAACCACAGCTTGACCTTCAACGGCGGCTCGGCAAAAACCCGCTATTCCATCGGAGGAAGCTATTTTTCCCAAGATGGTCTCCAAAACGAGATCCGCAACGAATACAAGCGAATCAACCTCCGTGCAAAAATTGACACGGACGTCAAAGAGTGGCTGACCGTGGGAGGAAACTTCAACTTTGCGGTGGCAAGACAATATGTGGGCGAGGATGCAGCCTGGTTTAGGGCTTATTTCGCAGTGCCAACCATCCCGGTCTACGACGACCTCAATACGGCAGCAAACCCCTACAACCTGTCCAACGCGCAGCAGGTGGGATATAGAGGAAGCCAAAACCCCTTCTATCCCCTGCTCTACACCGACAACCGAAACAACATTGCCAAGGTGACCGGCAACTTCTACGCGGATCTGAACCTGATCCCAGACCGCCTAGACTTCCGTACTTCCTACAACTACAGCCTGGCTTTGGTCAACTCCCGCAACGTCAACTTTGCCTACAACGACGGCGTGACCGAGTCCCAGTCTGCGCTGAGACGCCAAAACGAGGCCGGTTTCAACCAGATCATCGACAACTACTTCACCTACAACAACATTTGGGGTAACCACATGCTGACGGTGACCGCAGGACAGTCCTTCCGAACCGAGTATGCCGAAGTGCTTTTTGCAAGAGGCACCGGGCTCAGCCCCAATCCTACCTGGGAGAACGAGGAATTTTGGTACCTGTCCAATGCGAGCAACTTTGACCTGAACGGTATCGGTGACGCCAACGGCAACACGATCAATTCCAACCTGAAATACCTCTCCTTCTTTGGACGGGTAGCCTACAACTACGACGAGCGATACCTGCTCTACGGTACCTACCGTCGTGACGGCAACAACAAGTTTCAGCAGAAATGGGGTGACTTCTTCACCATCGGCGCCGGCTGGGTCATCACCGAAGAGGACTTCTTTGGCGTGGACGCGATCAACTTCCTGAAGCTGAGAGCCTCATGGGGACAGCTTGGAAACGACGGCATCCGTCCTTCCATCGGTGCCCCTACCCTCCAGGAGACCAGCACCGCCCTGGGTGACGTGCGCTACATCGGTCGCCGACTCAACCCAACCTTCGACCTGATCGACCGCTGGGAGACTACCGTGGAAAAGAACTTTGGCCTCAATGCCAAACTCCTCGAAAACAGGCTGTCCATCGACGCGGACTACTTCATCCGCGACACCAAAAACCTGGCGGTGAGCATCATTCCTCCAGTCTTCCGCTCTACGGAGAGACGCAGTGTGGGCGAAATCAGAAACCAAGGTTTCGAACTGAACGTCACTTGGGCGGATGACATCAACGACGACTTCTCCTACTTCATCGGAGGAAACGTCGCCACGCTGAAAAACACCGTGCAGAGCCTCGGCGGGCCCACCAGCTTGGACGGCGGTTCGGCGGAGTTCAGACAGCGATCCATCGTGGGAGAGCCCTATCAGGCCTTCTTCGGATACGAGGCGATCGGGGTCTTCCAAAACGAGTCCCAGATCGAAAACAGCGGCTATACGCAGGCATTCATCCAGGAGCGCAACCTGGTGCCGGGTGACCTGATCTTCAAAGACCAAAACGGCGACGGCGTGATCAACGACCAGGACCGGGTGGTGTTGGGATCTTTCCTTCCCAAGCTGACCTACGGTGCCAACCTCGGCTTCTCCTGGAAAGACCTGGAGTTTTCCACCCTGATCCAGGGACAGTCTGGCCACAAGATCCTCAACAGAAAGCGCGGTGAGATCATCTTCACCAACGACACCAACATCGATGCGGACCTGGCCACCAACCTCTGGAGAGGAGAAGGCACTTCAAACAAGTACCCTTCAGCGGCCGGACTCAGAAAAGGCTGGAACCAAAACTTCAGCACCTACTTTGTCGAGGACGGATCCTACTTCCGCATCCAAAACGTGCAGATGGCCTACACCTTCCGACAGGTCGCCCAAGGAAAAGTCCCCATGCGACTGACCTTCACAGCCGAGCGTCCGCTGACCGTTTTCAGCTACAACGGCTTCAATCCGGAAGTGGCCAACGGCATCGACCGTCAGACCTATCCCATCCCTGCGGTGTACACCCTAGGACTGAATGTCAAGTTTTAATCCCAAAACAACCGAGAACTCATGAGATTATTCAATAAACTATCGATACTGGCGCTGTCTTCGGCTTTGGTCTTGCCTACGGCCTGTTCCTTGGACGTCCCCTTGGAAAACGTCCAAAAGGTAGAAGCGACCGACTATACCCAGACCGAAAACATGATGCTGTTGGTCTATGGCGCCTACGCCCAGCTCAACGAGCTGCAGTGGGAAAGCTTCCCCACCATCGCCCTACGCGGCGATGACGTGAATCCCGCAGGTGACCAGCAACCGCTGATCCGCACCGACCTCTACGACTACGACCGCAACTTCTGGCTGTACAATTCCACCTGGCTCAACCTCTACTCTGACATCATCTACTGGCATGGTGCCATGGAGGAACTCACGAAGTACCAGGAAGCTGGGGCCAGTGCCGCGCTGACCAACCAGTACATCGCAGAGATGAAAGTGATGAGATCCTTTGAGCTCCTGCAGCTGGCTAGGCTCTGGAGTGACATCCTCATCCCACGAAGCTCCCAGCCCAGCGACCTGTACAATGTCGAGCTGTCCACCTTTGATGAGGTGATGGAGCACATCTCCGCCCAGATGGACGAGGCGATCCCCAACCTCGCCGCCGTACGACCAAACCAGCGCACTGACGTGCCTGGCGGCATCACCAGATACACCGCTTTGGCTGTGAAAGCCATGGCCAACCTGGAGATGCACAACTACCAGGCTGCCGCAGACGCGACCGGTGAGATCATCGCCCAGGGAGGATTTGCCCTGATGGACGACTACTACCAGCTGTTCAAAATCCCCGGCAAGCTCAGCAGCGAAAGTCTGATGGAGCTCCAATACTCCGACTACGGCACCGCTACCGGTACCGTGAACCGTTACCTGTGGGATTTCTTTGGCCCCGCCAGCTGGACACCTTCCGTGTCCGGAGCCGGAGGAGGCTGGGGATTCTGGGAGCCTTCCATCGAGTACGTGAAGTTCATGCTCGGCAGAGGCGAACGCGAGCGTCTTGAGGCCACCGTGCTCTTCACTCCCGATGGCATCGCCCAGGTCAAGTCCGATCCTGCCTACGCCACCCTGCCTTCTTGGGTGAGCAACGTGACCAAAGATGGCGACGTCTTCAACAACCACCCGAGATACAAGTTTCTCAGTGGCAAGCATTACCTGCCATCCAAGCAGCTGACCGCGGGACGGTTTACCTATGGGGAAAACAAAAACTTCTCCGTGATCCGCTATTCCGAGGTGCTGCTGATGCACGCCGAGGCACTGACCAGCGGAGCGACCAGCTCCGTGATGAGCGCCTCCGACGCGGTGAATGCCGTAAGAGCCCGCGTAGGCATGGCCCCGCTTTCCTCCGTGACCTTGGATCAGGTTTTGGATGAAAAACTGGCCGAGTTTGCCACCGAGTGGGGAATCCGCTTCTTTGACTTGGTAAGACATGGGAAAACCGCTCCCCTCAGCTACGGAGGCCGTACCTACACCGACGCTGACCGCTTCCTGCCTTATCCGCTGGAGCAGCAGGATATTCTGCCTCAGCTGAAAGACGCCTCCAAGCCTTGATTTTTCACTAACAGTCAAACCCAAAAGCGATGAAATCCAGCAGGGACAAAAACAACGGTCACTTCGATGCTTGTCAGCCCTGCGGGATTCCATCTGGCCTCTAAAACAAACAAACAGATGAAACGCAATTCACATTTCCTTCTTGCGGGCCTGGCAGCCTTGAGCTTTGCCTGCAAGGATAGCTATATTGACGAAATCACTCCCGTGGCCCCCGGAGCTGACTCAGCCTCTCCCGAGGTGACCGTCAGTTTTCCCTCAGAGGGCACGATGATCCGGGTCACCGAGGACGTGACCTCCATAGACATCAAGTTTGAAGTAAGGGACGACATCGAGATCGGAGCCATCAAGGTTCAGATGGACGGTGCCGAGATCGGCTCCTACGCGGAGTTCAAAGACTACCGCCGCGCGGTGGTCACCCTTCCCTACGACCAGCTCGACAACGGGGAGCATATCCTGAAGGTGATCGCTACCGACCTCGCCGGCAAGACTACCGAGGAGACGGTCAACTTTGAAAAAGCGGAGCCCTACCAGCCCAAGTACGAGGGCGAGGTCTTCTATTCGCCCTTTGACGGGGAAAACCTGGAGCTCATCACCCTGACGGAAGCGACCGTGACGGGAGCGCCGGGATTCACCCAAGACCGGGTAGCTGGCACCAACGCCTACTCCGGCTCTACGGGAGCCTACCTGACCTTCCCGACCGCGGGACTGCTCAGCAACGAATTCAGCGCGGTGTTTTGGTACAAAATCAATGCGACTCCAGACCGGGCAGGCATCCTGGTAGTGGGCCCGCCAGACACGGCCAATCCCTCGGCTCCAAACAACCGTACTTCCGGGTTCAGACTGTTTCGCGAAGGCTCTGCGACCAGACAGGTCATCAAGCTGAACGTAGGAAACGGTACGGCAGACTCCTGGTTTGACGGAGGCGACGCGGCTGCGATCAACCCATCCACCAACAAAGGCTGGGTGCACATTGCCTTCACCATCTCCTCCAAAGAGGCGGTGGTCTACATCGACGGCAAAGTCGCCAAACAGGGCACCTTCACCGGCGTAAGCTGGACCGGCTGCGACATCCTCTCCGTCATGTCAGGGGCTCCCCGGTTCTCCGGATGGAACCACCTCTCTGACCTGAGCTACATGGATGAGCTGAGAATCTTCAACAAAGCGCTGACCCAAGCCGAGATTCAGAGCATCATCGACGAAGAAAAGCCTTAATCATCTCCACAGCCGGAGTTGCCGGTGTGGCTTTCCCAAAGCGGAGAGACCACGGCGGCAGCTTCGGCTGCTTTACCTTTTACCCAATGAAACCTACACTTTTTCTACTGGCATTTTTGCTTTTCCTGGGCGCATGCAGGGAGGACGAAAATCCAGACCTTCTCCTCCTCGAAGCCTCCGCCGGCACCACGCCAATCCCGCTGGACGGAAGCATCGTCGAAAACATTCCCCTCGACCGCGGCATCAGCCTGAAGTTTTCCGAAAACCTGGACGCCGGTACCGCGGCGAGTTCCTTCATCCTCAGAGCAGGCAGCCAAACGCTCCCAACCAACATCAACTTGCCCAGCGGCAACACCGTGACCATCCAAGCCCTTGGCGGGCTCCAAAGCGGACAAGTCCACCAACTGGAGATTTTGGGGTCGCTGAGATCCGCCTCCGGCACTTCCTTCCCAGGACAGACGCTCTCCTTCAAGACACAAAGCGGATCCCTGGCCATCGAGTCCGCAAGCTTTGCGGGAGAAGAAGCCCTCCCCAACGGCACCATACAAAATGTCACCCTAGCCTTCTCGGCCGAGATCAAGTTTAACTTCCCCCTGGATCCAGGCTCCCTGCAGTCGGGCGTCCAACTCACCGGGCCAAGTAGTCCCAGCCTCGCTGTGGATCTGTCTAGTGACCAAAAAACCCTACAAATCCGCTCCTCCGCACCGCTGAGCTACCTGTCGAAGTATCGTCTTTCCCTTTCCTCCACAGTCTCGGGAGCCAATGGAGAGACTTTCTCCGGCTGGCAAAAGGACTTTTACACCTCAATAGACCCCAACCCGAAGTTCCCTGCAATCTCGGACGAAGCACTCCTCACCAAAGTACAGGAGCATACTTTCCGCTATTTTTGGGACTTTGCCCATCCTGCCAGCGGCATGGCCCGAGAGCGAAACACTTCGGGAAACACCGTCACCTCCGGCGGCAGCGGCTTCGGGGTCATGGCACTGATCGTGGGCGTGGAGCGCGGGTTTATTTCGCGTACCCAAGCGGTAGAGCGCTGGACAAAAGTGATCGGGTTTCTGGAAAAAGCAGACCGCTTTCATGGCGTCTGGCCCCACTGGCTCAATGGCGAAACTGGCAAAACCATCCCCTTTAGTGCCAAGGACAACGGCGGTGACCTCGTGGAGACTGCCCTTCTGATGCAGGGGCTTCTCACCGTCCAGGCCTATTTGGATCCGGCCGCTTCTGCGGAAAAATCCCTCAGCGATCGCATCACCACGCTCTGGCGCGGCGTAGAGTGGGACTGGTACACCAAAAACAACAGCGGTGTGCTCTACTGGCACTGGTCGCCCGACTTTGCCTGGGAGATGAACCTGCCAGTCAGCGGATACAACGAGTCCCTTATTGTCTACGTCTTGGCCGCCAGCTCTCCTACCCACCCGATCTCCAAGTCCACCTATGACCAAGGCTGGGCGAGGAATGGCGCGATACGAAACGGAAAAAGCTTCTATGGCGAAGCCCTTCCCCTGGGCGTGGACTATGGAGGGCCTTTGTTTTTCTCCCACTACTCCTTCCTCGGACTCGATCCAAGGAACCTCCGAGACCAGTACGCCAACTATTGGGAGCAAAACGTGCAGCACTCCCTGATCAACCAAGCCCACGCGGTCGCCAATCCGAAGAGCTTTGTCGCCTACTCGGAGGACAACTGGGGCTTCACCGCCAGCGACAACCACCAAGGCTACAATGCCCACTCCCCGACCAACGACCTGGGTGTGGTCACGCCGACGGCGGCGCTTTCCTCCTTCCCCTACACGCCGGAGGAATCCATGAAGGCCATGAGGTTTTTCTACTATGCTCTGGGTGACAGGACTTGGGGCGACTACGGCTTTTACGACGCGTTTAACGTCTCCGAAAGCTGGTATGCGGATTCCTACCTTGCCATCGATCAGGGCCCCATCATCCTCATGATCGAAAACCACCGAAGCGCTTTGCTTTGGAATCTCTTTATGAAAAACACAGAAGTAAAGGCCGGGCTCGACAAACTCGGTTTTTCCTACTAACAGAACATCGCTGACCCGGAAAAGAAAAAGACGCCAAATCGTCGAATTGACATCAAAAACAGCCAAAGACTACCCCCTGAACCTGGAATAATCCCAAAGCTAACCGGACTCCGAAAAAAGAAACCAATGAAGACATACCTGAAAAACCCACTCAGTCTCGGCATCGCGCTCCTCTCTCTGGCTTGGAGCTGCGCCCCCAAAGAGTCCCAGACCTCCAGTCCCGTCATCGCCAAAGGCTACGATCGCCATGTGGAGCTGCAATGGCCCAAGCAGGCCGACGTAGATTCCTATGAGGTCTGGGTCAGCACCGGCAACAACAAGTTTGCGAAGCGCGGTACGGTCGCCGATACGATCTACATGGACTTTGTGAACGATCTGGGCAAAAACCTCAACCTACAGTATAAAATCGTCGCCATAGACGGTACCGGAGGATCCTCTGACCTGGGTTTGGCGCAAGCCTCCACCCGGGACTTTACCGATGAGGAGCTGGTCAACATGGTGGAGTATTACACCTTCCGCTACTTCTATCAAGGTGCCGAGCCTACCTCGGGCATGGCTCCGGAGCGCATCCATATCGACGGGGACTATCCGGAAGACGACCAGCACATCGTCACCACGGGAGGAACCGGCTTCGGCATTTTTGGGCTTTTGGCTGGGATAGAGCGGGGCTGGATCACCAAGGAGGAAGGTGCGGCGCACTTTCAAAAGATGGTGGACTTTCTGGAAAAGGCAGACCGATTTCATGGCGTTTGGCCGCATTGGCTGGATGGGCAGACCGGTCGGGTCAAAGCCTTCAGTCCCAACGACAACGGCGGGGATCTGGTGGAGTCGGCCTTCCTGATGCAGGGTCTGCTGGCCGTGAGGGAATACTACAAAAATGGCAATGACCAAGAAAAAGCCATTGCCGCCAAAATCGACCAACTCTGGAAAGAGATGGAATGGGACTGGTACACCCAAGGTGGCAAGGACGTGCTCTTTTGGCACTGGTCACCCGACAAGGAATGGGTGATGAACTTTGCGCTGGAGGGATACAACGAATGCCTCATCACCTACATCCTGGCTGGCGCCTCCCCCACCCACACCATATCCCCTGATGTCTACCACAAAGGCTGGGCAAGGAGCGGCGGGATCAATACCGACGTGGAAGCCTATGGCTATCAGCTCAAGCTGAAGCACAATGGCTCCGAGGCCATGGGCGGACCGCTCTTCTGGGCTCACTACTCCTATTTGGGACTGAATCCAAAAGGACTGAAGGACAAATACGCCGACTACTGGGAGGAAAACCGCAACCATACACTGATCAACCGCGCCTGGTGCGTGGAAAACAAAGATGGCCACAAAGGCTACGGAGAAGACCTCTGGGGTCTCACCGCCAGCTACTCGGTAAAGGGATATTCGGCACATCGTCCTGGCGATGACCTGGGGGTCATCTCCCCCACGGCCGCACTTTCGTCCATGCCCTACACGCCCGAGGAAAGCCTAAAAGTCCTCAAAAACCTCTACTACAACTACGGGGAGAAGGTCTTTGGGCGCTATGGCTTCTATGACGCGATGAGCCCCGAGGCAAACTATTACCCCAAAAGATACCTGGCCATCGACCAAGGACCTATCGTAGCCATGATCGAAAACCACCGAACCGGACTGGGCTGGAGACTCTTCATGGGCGCTCCGGAGATCCAGGCGGGACTGGACAAGTTGGGATTTGAGAGAAAGTGAGAAGTATGAAATCAGAAAGCTAAATCCTCTTTACAAAAAAGGAGACATCTTTTGGATTTCGAAAGGAGGCGTATCTTAGCGTAGCCATGGCAAAACGCACCCAAGCCAAACTTCTCAAAAAGCTCCAGCTGCGCTTTGGCAAGCTGCGCGAAAGCCTGGAGCCCTACTACCATCACTTGGACTTTAGGCTTTTTGAGGACTTTGGCGACGATGCATTTGCCTATCTGATCGAAAAGGTCAAAGGCGTGGACATGCTGGATCTCAACGAAACTGAGATCGGCAACGACAGCATTGCGCTGCTTCCCCGCTTGGAATACGTAAAGGAAATCCGGGCGAAAAGCTGCAAAAACCTAGACGACGACTGCGTGCCCTTTCTCAACCAAATCAAGGGCTTGGAGTTTCTCCATTTACGCTACACCGGAGTCACCATCGATGGATTGCTTCAGCTCACTGGGCAGCCACAGCTGAAAACCCTGATGTTTTCGGAAGATAAGCCCGAAGATATCCGGGAGAGACTTTCCATGCTCAGACGGCAGCTTCCCAGTTGCGAGTTGGTGGTCAATGGCCAGACGGTCGATATTGACGATGAGTTTTGATTTGCGATTTTTGATTTACGATCTACGAGCACCTGGGCAGTACCGAGCTGACTTTACCACCTTGCCACTTTACCACTTTCCAACTATTGGACATCGGAATTTTATACTCTAAGAAATCCGACATAAGGTATAAGGGCTTCGATATACGCTACTCCGTAGCTCCAGTGCTCAGCCTGACAAGACCTCGGAATTTTCCAATTTTTAAATTTTGCAATCCAATACACCGGTCATTTCTGATTTACGACCTGCGAGCACCTGGCCAGTACCGAGCTGACTTTACCACTTTCCAACCCCATACTCCCGGCTCCCTACTCGCTCTTTAGGCTTTTCACCGGATTCATCAGTGCTGCCTTGATGGCTTGCGAGCTGACTGTAGCCAAGGCTACCAGCACCGCGATCAAGCCGGAAAGCACAAACACCCACCAGTCGATGTCGATGCGATAGGCAAAATCCTGAATCCAACTGTCCACTACATACCAGGAAACCGGCACGGCGATGAGGATCGCCACCAGCACAAGCTTGACAAAATCCCTGGAAAGAATCGCCACGACGCCGCCTACCGATGCCCCGAGCACTTTTCGTATACCGATTTCCTTGACCCGCTGCTCTGTCGTGAAGGTCGCCAAACCGAAAAGCCCCAGGCAGGAAACCAGGATAGAAAGTCCTGTCAGCATGCCCACGATAGCGCTCACCGTGCGATCGGCTCGGTACAACTCGGTGAAGTGGTCATCCAAAAACTCATATTCAAACTCCCGCTCTGGCACGACCTCATTCCAAACCGATTCCAAATGGGCAATGGCTTCAGACACGCGCTCACCGCTTATTTTCACGGAGATTTCGTCGTAGCCCCAGTCCTTTTGATTGAAAAGCGTCAGGGTCTCGATCTTGTGGTGCAGGGAATTGAAGTTGAAATCCCGGACAACCCCCACAATCCGGGCAGCTGAATCCATCCCGCTAAATCCAAACTGGCGGCCGATCAAGGAGGCCAACGGTTTTTCTCCGCCTTCCTCGTTGAGAAGCTCATGGGCAAGCGACTCGTTGACGATATAGGCTCGACCATAGTCGGCTTCTGTATCTTCAAAATTCCGTCCCTCGATCACTTCGATTTGGTAGACATCGAGAAAATCGTCGTCCACGACCACCTGGGAGGTGGCGAGGTTTCTGGCGGGGCCGTCTCCGTGGTAGGTGACGGAGGTTTGGTGCAGGTTGTTTCCCAAGCGCTGGCCCGATGCGGTTACGTTTTGGACCAAGGTGTTGGCGAGCATCTTATCCTTGAGTACTCCATATCGATCAGAGTATCGGCCGATAGGAATCGTGACCACCTGCTCATGGGAAAAGCCCAAGTCCCTTTCCTGCATAAACTTCACCTGGCGCGTCGCAAAAAAAGTGGAAATGATCAGAAATATCGCGCAGCTAAACTGCACCACCACCAGTACATTGCGAAAACCGGACTTCCTCCTACCGGACTCGGCGGAACCTTTCAGTACCTTCACGGGCTGAAAGCTGGACAAATAGACCGCGGGGTAAATTCCCGACACCACGCCGACTCCGACAGCGCCCAAAACGATAGAACCCAGAAAAACAGGATCGGTCAGCAAAGGGAACTCCAGTTTTCGCTGGCTGAATTCATTGAGAAAAGGAAGCGTCAGAAAAACGATCAGCACAGCAAGCACCATGGCGATGACGCTGATGAGGATTGACTCGCCGATAAACTGGAAATTAAGCTGGCTTTTGGATGCGCCCGAGGCCTTGCGCACTCCGATCTCCATCGCCCGGCTGATGGACTTGGCCGAGGAGAGGTTCACAAAATTGATCCCTGCGATACACAGCACGATCAGGGCGATGTAGAAAAAGATCCGGGTATAGGCCCCATCAAACTTCTGGTAGTTGAGATAGTCGTGGGTGATGTTCGTGGACCCCGCATGCACCTGGTCCAGGGATTGCAAAAAAAGCTCGTAGCCTTTTGCCCTTTCCTCAGGCATGTGGCCTAATAGGTAAGCCGGAAATTTGGCTTCCAACGCCTCAATATCGGTGCCGTCGACCAGCTCCAGGTAGGTTGTCAGCCAATTGCCTCCCCAGTTTTCCATGTTTCTCTCGCTCACGAAGGTGCTGAAGGACGCGATCCCCTCAAAGTTGATGTGGGAGTTGGCCGGGATATCGGCCAAAATACCCGTCACCGTAAAGTAGGCGCTGTCCTCCTCCGCTACCTCGAGTACTTTTCCCATCGCAGACTCAGTTCCAAAGAGCTGTGCGGCGCCAGACTCGGTCAGCACCAGGCTTCTTGGCTTGGCAAGGGCGGTGGCAGGGTCTCCTTCCAGCAATTTAAAATCAAAAATCTCGAAGAAAGAAGAATCCGCCCAAATCGACTCTGATAGGGTAAAAGTGGATTCGTTGATGCGAAACTTCATCTCTCCGCTTGGTCTGACCCTCACATAGTTCAGGATTTCGGGAAACTCCTCCTTCAGGGTCGGCCCCATGGGAAACATGGACAAGGCCACGTTTTGGGGGGCGACCATGCCCTCCCACTTCTGGACTTCATTGAGTCGGTAAATATTCTTGGTGTGGATCGCATCAAAGTCCCGCTCGTAATTCACAAAGAGCAAAATCAGGATGCACACGGCCATCCCAATCGACAGCCCCAGAATGTTCAATGCCGAGAAAAGCTTGTTTTTCCTCAGGTTACGAAGGGCGGTTTTCAGGTAGTTTTTCCACATTTTGGAGGAGTTGAAAGATTGGAAAATTGGAAGATTGTAATATTCAGGATCGGTAAAGCAACAGGTTTCGAGGGGACTAAAACAGAAAGGTCAGTCAGACTGGGCAGAATCAAAGTCCAAACTCCACAATCCTGTCAGACTGAGCACTGGAGCTACGGAGTAGCGTATATCGAAGTCCCATTGATAACTCTTCCTCACTTCAACTTCCGGCCTTGGACACCGCCCGATCACTTTTCCCCAAAAGGAAAACCCATTTTCCATGCCATCCCAAAACGCCTCAAGCATCCCTGATTTATAGCATTTCCTTGAATTTGCAGAAGATCTTTCGGACAGTTTCGTCCGAAAGTGGGCAATCCATTTACTATTCAATGATTTTAGTAACCTCAAAGGTTTCTATTACTAAGCGG
Organism: Algoriphagus oliviformis; assembly: GCF_017254915.1. Taxonomy (GTDB): domain Bacteria; phylum Bacteroidota; class Bacteroidia; order Cytophagales; family Cyclobacteriaceae; genus Algoriphagus; species Algoriphagus oliviformis. The sequence continues at coordinate 18,674 of NZ_JAFKCT010000019.1, forward strand.
GAATAAACCTGTTTGATGGCTTTGAACCCGGCACTCAATCTCCAGTCCTGATCAAACCATCATTTCCTAAGCTGGAAAGCGTACGAGGAAGCGGCAGAGATCGACCGCCAATTCCAAGAAGCATGGAAACGGGCAGAAATGCCGCTGAAAGGCTCGGAGATTAATCCCGAAAAGCGAGTGGATGTAGCGCTGAGGATAGACAACAACGCCCCGAGAGAGCTGATCTATCTCGACGCCGCGCTGTGCGTAAGATAAGCACTGAGCGCCAATGCCATGAAAGCTGGCCCAGAGACATCCGCATAGCCTATACAGGACGGCGATTGGCAGACCTACTCCACTAAAAACCTAAGCGATCAACAGCGCAATCACCTGAGCAGGGGCGTGGATTTCCTCGAGCTTTTCCTCATCGATTTCTCTTTGGAGTTCATACTCCAGTTCAAAGATCAACCCGGACACAAAAATCCTGTCCATTCTCAGATCCCGCACAAAGTGGTCGTACTTCCTTCCTCCAGTAAGCACAATACCATAGTTTCTAAAGACTTGGGAGATCTTCCTCAGTTCGCCGTACTTGTTCATGTTGGTTTGGGTTTTCGGTGATGCTCCCGCCAGTCTCCTACTGGCCAAAAGCAGGCTATACCTTCCTGACAACCCAAGCTGGATTCACCCCTACCCAGAGAGGAAAAAGAATCAAAAAAATCCATCGAAACGGGGATTTTTTTGGCAACCATCGCCATCCAAAAGGCTAGATCTGAACAACTAGATCCCCAGAAAGCAGACTCGAAATACGCCAGCCGACCAAGCACAAAAAATCCCAGCGATTCTGTGAATCGCCGGGATTTCTTATTTGGGAACATGATTATCCGCTTTTATGCCAGTAGGCAGCAGTGACAATTCGAAAGATCGCTAAAATTCGGGCTTTGCCCTACTTCGGTCTTCGGTCATCGCCTGCCCGACGTGTCGGGGTCTTCCTACCCGATTGAAGAAGCAAATTCGCTTACTGGTAAGATTGCGGATAATCATGTTTGGGAATATGACTATCCTCCATTACACATGTAGCCGAAGAAAACCATCTTAGGCTAGCATTTCCACAATCCCTAGACTGTCGTCTGTGGACTGTGGTTGAAACTATGCTCAGTCCCAGCCACCGCCAAGCGCGCGGTAGAGCTTCACATGGGCTTGAAGTCGGGAAGCCTTCAGGTCAGCGAGTTCGATGGCAGACTCCAAGGCCCGCCCCTGTGCGTTGATGACCTCCAGGTAGTTGGCATAGCCTACGGAAAAGAGGGTGTTGGAATTGTCGATGGAGCGCTGCTGCACCGATACCTCATACTGCTTGAGCTTGAGCTGGTTTTCGTAGGTATCGATCTGGTTTACGAGATCCAAAACCTCCAGATAGGCATTGAGCGTCCGCTTCTCGTACTCAAGCAGGGCAATGCGCTGGTCGGCCTTGGCCACTTCAAACTGTGTCTTGATCTCCCGCCGATTGAAGATGGGCGCGGTCAGGCCCATCCCAAACTGATACACCGAGGAGCCCGGGCTCAGGAAGAGCTTGCTGAAGTCAAACGCATTGAACCCAGCCATGCCAAACAGCTTAAAGGAAGGATAAAAGGCCGCTTTGGCCGCCGCCACATCAAACTTGCTCGCGTGCAGCGCCATCTCCGCCTCGCGGATGTCCGGCCGCAAGCGGAGCAGCTGGGACGGAAGGCCGATCTCCAGCACCCGGGGGCGCTCCACGGCGCTGTCCAGCTCGATGCGCTCCTCGGGGATATCCAGCGTGCCGACGAGGCGGGCAAGGTTGTATTCGGTCGTCTTTTCCTCGCGATATCGCGCCTGCAGCTTTGACCTGGTATTGAGAATCAAAGCCTCGAATTGGTCCACGGCGAGCTGGTTGGCCCGTCCGCCGTCCTTCAGCTCGGTGATGAGGTTTAAGCCCAGCTCCTGCAGGCGGATGCTTTCCGTGAGGATATTGACCTCCGCGTCTATGGCCAGCAGGGCGTAGTAGTGGCTCGCCACCTCGGCCACGAGCCAAGTCCGGACGTTTTTGGCCATCTCTTCGGAGGCAAGGTAGCGGGAGACCGCAGCCTTTCTTTTGCTCCGGATTTTGCCCCACACGTCCAGCTCCCATTCGAAGTTAGCCCCGATCACGAAGTCCTTGTAGGGATCGGGAATGTGCTGGTCGGGACTGATGTTGGTGGAAAAGTTGGTATCGTAGTTTCCCACGCCATCCATGGTGTACTCGCCGTATTTCCTTTGCGAAGCTCCAGCCACACCTCCTATACTGGGAAACAGTCCCGCCTTGGCCTGCAACATCCCGGCCTTGGCGGCGTTGATCCGCTCCAGGGTCATGAGGTTGTCTTGGTTGTTTGCCAAAGCATCCGAAATCAGGGATTTGAGCTTGGGATCCTGAAAGTAGGACTGCCAAGAGCTCTGGGCCAGAGACAGCGTAGTGTCTGAGCCCGCGCCCTCGTAGAGTTCGGGAAGCTGGAGCTTGGATTCGGGCTGGGGTACTTCGGATATTTTGCAACTGGAGACAAGGGCCATCCCCAGGGCTATGGATAAACTTATTTTTCTCATACGGTTACTTGCTGGTTTAGGGATGGAGCTTGCATCGCCTTGGCTTTCTTTTCTTTGGACTTGGCGTCTATCGTCCCAAACACCACGTACAGACCCGGGATTAAAAACACGCCGATGAGCGTGCCGATGAGCATCCCTCCTGCCGCGGCCGTACCAATGGTCCGGTTGCCAATGGCACCCGCGCCGCTGGCAATGGTCAGGGGGATCAGTCCGCAGATGAAGGCAAAAGAAGTCATCAGGATGGGACGGAGACGCTCCACCCCGCCATTGATGGCGGACTGGAGGACAGACAGCCCCTTTTCACGGTTTTGGATCGCGATCTCGATGATCAGGATGGCGTTTTTGCCCAAAAGCCCGATCAGCATCACCAGCGAAACCTGGGCGTAGATGTCATTTTGCAGTCCTACCAGCTGTAGGAAAAAGTACGAACCGAAAATCCCCGCCGGAAGCGACAGCAGTACCGGGAAAGGCAGCCAGTAGCTTTCGTATTGCGCAGCCAAAAGCAGGTAAACGAAGACTAGACAGATCAGGAAGATGTACACAGCTTGGTTTCCAGAGGCGATCTGCTCCCGGGTGATCCCCGACCAGTCTATGTCGAAGCCTCTTGGGAGGCTCTGCTGTGCGACTTCCTCCACGGCCAGGATGGCATCCCCCGAAGAATAGCCCGTAGCGGCATCCCCGGAGACCATGGCCGATGTAAACATGTTGTACCTCGTCAGCTGCTCCGGTCCATACACCCGCTCCAGGGAGACAAAGTTGGAATAAGGTACCATCTCCCCCTCCTTGTTTTTGGCATACATATCCAAAAGCGACTCGGGGGCGGTGCGGTATTCCGGCGAAGCCTGGATCATCACCTTGTACATCTGCCCATAGCGGATGAAGTTGGACGCATAGTAGCTCCCGATGAAGCTCTGCAGCGTCTGCATTGCGTCGTCCACGGAGATGCCCAGCTTGGCAGCTTTGTCATGGTCCACACTGAGCAAAAACTGCGGGAAGGTCGGGTCAAAGTTGGTGAACGCGCCCTGGATCTCCGGACGTGCATTCAAAGCCGCAATAAACTCCTCGTTGACCCGGGCCATATTGTCCAAGTCGCCCCCCGAGCGGTCCTGTAGCCTCAGCTCAAAGCCGGAGGCATTTCCAAAACCGGGAACCGGAGGCGGGGCAAAAAACTGGATATCTGCCCCCTTGATGTGCGAGGTCCTCTCGGCGTAGTCTTCGATGATTGCGTTCACGTCTTTTTCCCGCTCATCCCAAGCCTTCAGGTTGACCATGCCCATGCCGTAGGAGGCACCGGCGGTCTCGGTGAGCAGGGAATATCCCGCCAGGGTGGAGACGGTCTCCACCTCGTCCAGCGGAAGCAGGGCAGCCTGCACCTGGTCCATGATCTCGGAGGTTCGGTCCACGGTTGCTCCAGGAGGAGTGGTGACGTTGACATAGACCATGCCCTGGTCTTCATTGGGGATAAACCCGCCCGGCACGATGGAAATCATCCCGTAAGTCAGGACAAAAAACAGCCCCAAGGCGGCATAGGTGACGGTCTTTCTTCCGGCGATGTTTTTCAGCACACCGGCGTAGCTTCCGGCCAGCTGGTCATAGCGCGCATTGAATCCGTTGAAAAAGCGCTGCATCAGGCCCTGCTTTTCTCCATGACCGTGATGCATGGGCTTCAGCATCATGGCGCAAAGAGCCGGTGAAAGGGTGAGCGCGTTGATCCCCGAGATCACAATGGCTATCGCCAACGTCAGTGAAAACTGCCTGTAGAATATCCCGACCGGACCGGAAAGGAAGCTCACCGGCACAAACACGGCCGACATCACCAGAGTAATGGCGACAATGGCTCCGCCGATCTCCTTCATCGCCGCTATGGTGGCGTCAAAGGCATTGAGATTCAAGTCGTGCATCTTCACATGGACCGCTTCCACCACCACGATGGCGTTGTCCACCACGGTCCCGATGGCCAATACCAAGGCGAAAAGCGTCAGCAAGTTGATCGAGAAACCGAAGAGCTGCATGAAAAAGAGCGTTCCAACCAGGGAAACCGGCACGGCGATAGCCGGGATCAGCGTAGATCTGAAGTCCTGCAAAAAGATAAACACGACGATAAACACGAGGATGAATGCCTCGATCAGGGTCTTTAGCACTTCCGAGATGGATGCGTCCAAAAAGCGACTGACGTCATAGGAGACGTTGTAGCTCATACCTGGGGGAAAGGACGTCTCCTGCAGCTCGGCCATCTTGGCTTTGATGTTGGAGATCACGTCCTTGGCATTGGAGCCCGGCCGCTGCTTGATCATAATCGAGGCAGAGGGCCTGCCGTCCGTCATGGACACCATGCTGTACTCCAGCGCGTCAAATTCAATGTCGGCCACATCCTTCAGCTTCAGCAGGGAGCCGTCGGGCAGGGCCTTGAGGGTGATGTTTTCGTACTCCGTCTCTTCATTAAACTTGCCCGTGTACTTCAGCACGTATTGCAGCGCCTGGGGGTCGCGATCCGAGGAGATTCCGGACTTGCCCGGAGCGGCCTCCACGTTTTGCGCCTGAATGGCGGTGGCTACGTCTTGGGGCGAAATGTCGTAGGACGCCATTCGGTCTGGCTTGAGCCACACCCGCATGGCATAGTCTTTTGCACCCATGATCTCGGCGCGCCCCACCCCGTCGATCCGCTTGAGCTCGGGCAGGATGTTGATGTCGGCAAAGTTGTAGACGAACTTTTCGTCCTGGGCAGAATCCGCCGTGGTCAGGTTGAGGTACAGCAGCATGCTGTTGACCTCCTTTTCGGTCTGGACACCTGCCCGGATGACCTCCTCGGGCAATTCATCGACGACCGTCGCCACCCGGTTTTGCACGTTGACGGCGGCCTGGTCGGGATCCGTACCCACCCTAAACACGATGGTGATCAGCGTCATACCGTCATTGGTATTGACGGAGTACATGTAGTCCATGCCGGGCACACCATTGATGGCGCGCTCCAGCGGGGTGGCTACAGCCTTGGAGAGAACTTCCGCATTGGCCCCGGTATATCTGGCCGTCACGGTGACGGACGGGGGGACGATATCGGGAAACTGGGTGATCGGCAAAGAGGTCAAAGCCAAGATCCCCAGCAAAGTAATGAACACAGAGATGACCGTGGAGAGGATCGGTCTCCGGATAAATAACTCGAACATAAATTGGGTGATTTTGGAGTGGGACTATCTCAGGGTGAGCAGGTCATCGTACACGGAGGTGGCGGCCACCGCCTCGGGGACGACGAGACTACCGTCTTTGACGAGCTGGATGCCTTCGAGCACGATCCTGTCTCCGGGCTCAAATCCGTCCGCGATGTAGAAGGTATCGTATCGCTGCAGCGGCTTGAAGCTGCGCACCTTTACCTTGTTTTCCCGATCCACCACATAGACATAGGTGAAGTCCTGTATCTCAAACGTGGACTTTTGGGGGATCAAAAAGACGTTGTCCAGCTTGGACAGCATCTCTATCCTGCCGGAGGCTCCGTGCTTGATGAGGTTGTCCGGATTGGGAAACCTCACGCGGAAACCGATGGATCCGGTACCGGACTCGATGTCGCCTTCGGTGGTCTCCAGCTTGCCTTTTTCGGGATATTCCTGCCCGTCAGACAGGATGAGGGTGAGCTGCTCGTTGAGCGAGTCCTCGCTGCCGCCCTCGATCTTGGTACGCATGAAGTTCAGGTATTCACTCTCGTTGACCTTGTAGTAGGCAAATACGGAGGAGATATCCGTGATGGAGGTAAGGAGGTCATTCTCGGTCACCAGGCTACCCAGCTTGTGCGGGATGCGGTCCACGATACCGTCAAACGGCGCCTTCACCGTCGTATAGGACAGGCCCGTCTGCGCGGCACTCAGCATGGACTCGGCCTCTGCTATACGGGAGTCCGCCACGGCCTTCTTGGACTTGGCCAGCTCCAGCTCGGAGGCGGAGATGATCTTTTTGTCCACCAGGATCTGGAGTCGCTCCATTTCCACCTTGGCGGCAGTGAGTTCAGCCTTGGCCCGCATGAGGTTGGCGCGCGCGGAGTTCACCAGCTCGCTGTATTCGGCGGAGGAAAGCTGAAACAGGTTTTGGCCCTTTTTCACGTATTCGCCTTCATCGACGAAAATGCGGTCCACAAAGCCCGAGACTTTGGACCTCACCTCGACAAACTGGACGGCTTGGATATCGGCAATGTAGGTTTGCGGTACTTCTACCGACTGGGGCTGCAGCTCCAGCACGGGCACGTTGATCGCCTCGGAGGCTTTGTCTCTTTTTTTGGCCTCGGAGCAGGCACTTGACGCTCCCATGGCCAGGATAATGACAGCGATAGGGTGGAAAAAAGCATTTCCACGGGTTTTCCAGCTGGAAAACCTCTTAAGTTTTTCAAGTATCATGGTTAGATAAAATAGATGTTAAAGAGCGACAATTGGGTCTATTGTCAGATTCGCGCGCAAAAAGACGGTCCCGCTCAGGGGGCGTTGACTTGAATCGTTTTTCCCATTAGCTGGATGGCATAATCCTCCAGATGGAGTTCGGAATAGGATCGGATAAGCTTGCAGGCCAAAAACTCCAAACCAGCCGTCTCCGAGACCGCAAAGGACTCGTCGAATCGCTGCCGGGGAAAAGCGGAAGTGATGCCTCGGGATATTCTCGCCTCGTCGGGCAGGTAGTCCCCGATCCCTACCTCTGCAATCTTCAATACTTCCGAGGAAGCCTTGCTGCCGACAGGCGCCGCCGTCACACCGAGATCGAGCCCAAAGGCAATCCCACTGAGACAGGCCAGGTACAAGCCAAGAAACAAAAACCACCTTTTACTCATAGTGAAGAATGGGTACCGATGCCAGCGGTGTATTTTGTGTATCTACACCCTTTGGACCCAAGTGCAAGATAAAAAGGATATTCAGCATGATTACCATTTTATCAACAAATCGATAAAATTATTGATGAATGGCTAGAGGATTGATCATTTTTTAACAGCAACACATGTCTTTTCCTTATTTTTTTAATCCTTACAAAAAGAAACATCAGTCACCTAGCAAGCTCGGAAAACACAACACTCCACACTGACTATCAAACAATTGAGGAGCTAGATAGGACAAAACCACCCGGCTCGGCTTTTAAGTTTTGCCTAGCTGGGTGGTTTAAAAAAAATAAAAATGCTTCTTGGAAGGCTCCTACTCGCTCTTCAGCGTTTTGGCGGGATTGACCAGGGCTGCCTTGATCGCCTGGGAGCTTACCGTGAGGAAGGCGATCAGCAGCGCAATCATCGCGGTGCCCACAAAAACCTCCCAGCCTATGCTGATTCGGTAGTCAAACCCGGCCAGCCATTGTCCCATCGCATACCAGGTGATCGGTGCCGCGATCAGCATGGCCACCAGCACCAGCCTGGTAAATTCGCCGGAAATCAGCAACACCAAGCCCTGTACGGAAGCGCCCAAAACCTTCCTGACGGAAATCTCCTTGCTTCGCTGCTCCGCGATGTACGCTGCCAATCCAAACAGCCCCAGGCAGGAAATCAGCACTGCCAAAACCGAAAACACTGCCGTCAGCCTCCCGGTCTGCTGCTGGTCGGCAAACTTGCGCGCATGCACCTCGTCCACAAACTGATACTCGAAAGGCGATCCCGGATTGAACTTGCCAAACAGGCCCTCCAGCTTTGCCATCGTCCCGGACAAATCCCCTCCCGACAGGCGGATGTGTATGAAGTTTTGCTGGATCTTGGGCCCGAAAATCATCATGCCCTCGGGCTTGGCAAAAGGCGAACTGATGAGGAAATCCTTCACCACGCCCACGACGCGGTATTCCCGCTCGTCATCCTTCACCAGCTCCCCGATGGGATCGGCAAAGCCCATAAAATCCCGCGCGGTCTCGTTGAGCAGCACGGCGGAGCTATCGGCCGGATAGGTATAGACGTCGATATCCCTCCCGGCGATGAGCTCCAGCCCGACGGTCTTCACCACATGGGCATCCGCGCCCATCCGGTTTACCTTGGGCTTGAAGGCCTCGTCTTTGCCTTGCCACTCGATCACATTCGTATCGCTGTACTCCTCGGTGAAGGGGGAAAAAGTGCTGGAAATGGAGGTCACGCCGGGCAGCGCCTCCACCTCGGCGCGCAGGGATGCAAAGTTCTTCTTCAGCGATGCGGTCATGGGATGGAAAATGAGGTTTTCCGGCTGCAGGCCGATGTCTCTCTTTTGCACAAAGTCCATCTGCTGCCGGATGATCCAGGTGCTGGCGACCAAAATCGCCACGATGGCAAACTGGAAAACGACCAGCACCTCCCGGGGCTTAAACCAGGTTTTGGCAGTGCCCATCTGCGACTTGAGCACCAGGGCCGGCCGAAAAGCACTCAGCAGAAAAGCCGGATACAAACCCGCCAACACCCCCGTCAGCAGTACATAGCCCAGGGAAAAAATCCAAAAATAGACTTGGTCAAAAGGCAAAGCCAGCTCCCTGCCGATGAGCGCATTGAAAGCCGGAAAAAGCGCCGAGATCAGCAGCAGGGCCAGCCCGTAAGCAGCCAAAGAAATGAGAACTGACTCGGCGAGAAACTGGCCGATCAGCATTCCCCGATCCGCTCCGGAGACTTTTCTGATGCCCACCTCCTTGGCCCTCTTCTCGCTCTGGGCGGTACTGAGATTGACGAAGTTGACGCAGGCGATCAGCAGGATCACGATGCCCACCAGGCCAAACATGCGGATCAGGTCTATCCTTCCCCCCACGGATTTCCCGTTTTCAAACTTGCCCCTGAGGTGCAGGTCGGACATAAGAAAAAGAAAGTCGCTGGTGTTTTTGATATCGGCGTTTCTCAGGGAAAAGTCGGCAAACTTTTCATTGAAAGCCTCCACATCCACCCCGGGTGCCAGCATGGCGAAGGTGCGGCAGTTGTTGTTGCCCCAATAGTCCCCCGCCCAGCCCATGGCATCCAGCTTTTTGTAGGGCAAAAATGCGGTGAAGCGAAAGTTGGTCGTCTCTGGCAGGTCTTCGATGACGGCCTTCACCTCGAAGTCCAACTCAGACTCTACCCTCACCGACTTTCCCAGCGCGGGCTCGTCTCCAAACAGCTTTTTGGCCACCGACTCGGTCAGGACGATGTAGTCCGGGGAGTTCATTGCCTCCACGGCATTGCCCTCCAGCACCCTAAAGCTGAACATCTCAAAAAAGCCTGGATCCACAAAGGAGGTCTGCTCATAGAAACTCAAGTCCCCTACGGACAACACCATGGGATCCCACTCGGTCACGTGGGTCACGGCCTCTACCTCCGGATACTGCTCCTTCAGCGCGCCGGCATAGGGACTGGGCGTGTAGTCCCAGCTCATCACCTCGCCTTGGTTCACATTCGTGCGCCACACGGCGTAGAGGCGGTCGGACTTTTCATACTCCGAATCCACCGAAAACTCAAACTGTATCCAGACCAAGATCAAAACCGACGCGGCCATGCCGATAGCCAGCCCACCGATGTTGATCAGCGCAAAGCCTTTTTTTCTCAGGATATTTCTCCAGGCTATTTTCAGGTAGTTTCTCAGCATTTTATTGAATTGAAAAATTGGAAAATTTTAAAATTGGAAAATTGGGGGAGATTGTGGTAAGGTTGGAAAGTGGCAAGGTTGGAAAGTGGCAAGGTTGGAAAGTTGTAAGGTTGTAAGGTTTAGTACCTCAAGCGTCCAACCTGAGCATCTGCCTCAACAATACTTTGACCCCGCAAATCCCAAATCGTACATCATAAATTCTTTTATCTAATGTCTAGCTACTCGATACTTTGTACTTGGTACTTAGTACTTGGTACTTTGACTATGCCTGAAAATGGTTGTCACTATTCTGTCAATTATCGAGTTAGAATTTCTGTTTTCAATGGATTCTTCTTCTTTGGTTGTTCAGGTATTCTTGGTTTCAATTCCAATGTATAACCG
>NZ_JAFKCT010000002.1 GCF_017254915.1 Algoriphagus oliviformis
TTCCCACATTCCCACACTTCTTGAAAATCTAAATAGGGATTTTCAGGTGTGGAAATATGGAAAACTCACGCCCTTCCTGTATACTTGACCTCAAACCATTCCTGTCCTAAAGATTGGGGAATGCTCATTTGTTTTCTTCAGCGATCTCAGCTTTGTCACAGGAGCATTCCAATTCTTGTGAATATGCCTGAAAGGACATTGAAATTAGTGTGAATATAAAAATTGCTGATTTCATTGAAAATGTAATTGGAAGCAGATTTGACCTCCACATTTCATACTTAGTATAAATTCTTTCTGTTGTAACGCTTCGGAATTGCAAATTCCGAAGAGCGGTGAGTAGTTGATAAATGGCTAAAGCCATTGACGAGATCGAATCGCCATGAATAGCCCCCGGCTTAAGCCGGGGGCTATTCATGGTTCGGATTTAAAATTCCAAGACCCCTAGTTCGGAATTGCAATCCCGAAGAGCGGGTACCTCAAAATCAGGCTTTGCCAATCTCAAATCTCAAATCTCAAATCCCCCTCACTTATAAATCAAATACTTCTCCCGCCTCATCTTGTACTGATCCAGTCCGGCCTTCCAGCTTTCGCGGATTTCGGACTCGGTCTTTCCGGCAAGGATCTGCTTTTTAAGTTCGTCGGTGCCGACTAGGGTGTTGAAGTAGTTGTTAAAAAACTTCTCCTTCATGCCTGACTTCGTGTACGCATCCAGGAGATAGCTCAAGGTGAAGTGATGATCCATGGATTCTCCCCTCAGATCCACGCCATAGCAGAGCTTGTCCTGAAGGGGCGGGGTCTTGGACATGCCGTCTATGCTGACGGGGGTAAAGGTGAAGTCGCCGAATTTGGGATCGGGATAGCCATAGACCTGGAAGGGGAAGTAAGTGCCTCTGCCCAGCGACACCACCGTGCCCTCAAAAAGGCAGGTGCTGGGATAGAGCTTGATCGCCAAGTCACTGGGCAGGTTGGGGGAAGGCTTTACGGGAAGGTTGTAGGGAGTCTGGTGCGTCCAGCCCGAGACCGGAATCACGGTGAGATCGGCCATGATGCCTCCCTTGAGCCATTTTTCTCCGTTGATCATCTGCGCCAGTTCGCCCACGGTCAGTCCATGGACGATGGGGATGTTGTGCATTCCGACGAAGGATTCGAACCCCTTCTTCAGCATGGGGCCATCGATGTAGTTGCCGTTTGGATTGGGGCGGTCGAAGATGATGACCTTTTTGCCCTGCTCGGCACAGGCCTCCATCACATAGTGCATGGTGGAGATGTAGGTGAAAAAGCGCGTTCCCACATCCTGGAGGTCAAAGATGAGCACGTCGAGATCGGCGATTTGGGCGGCGCTGGGTTTCTTGTTGTTGCCGTAAAGAGAGACTATCGGAAGCCCGGTCTTCTGGTCGATGCTGTTGTCCACCTTTTCGCCCGCATCCGCCGTGCCACGGAAACCGTGCTCGGGTACAAAGACCTTTTTCACCGCAATGCCTTTCTCCAGCAGAAAATCCACGACGTGCTTGTTGGCGGACTGGGGCAGGATGCTGGTTTGGTTGCCGACTAGGCCTACCTTTTTGCCCTCCAGCATAGGAAGGTACAGGTCTGGGCGCTCCGATCCGGTCAGAACGGTCTGTTGGGAAAAGGAGACACCCGTCGTGCAAAGTGTCAATGAGAAAGCCAAAAAGTAAATCAGGAATAAGTTTTTCATTTGCTTCATGCTATTTTGCGGGAAGATTTTGGAAGACGGGAGACAGAAGCCGCTACCGCCCCGGGAATCCCATTGACGCAAATTACTAGGATTATCCGATCCATTGCCACAAAGAGCGGTGTTAGTTGATGGGAGGTTGTGCCTTCGGCTTCGCGACTCTCGTCGCTCAGGTGCTCAGGCTGACATAGCGAGCGATCCTCAGTGGACTGTCGACCGTGGACCGTTGACCAAATTTATTGTCCTCAAAAAGTAAAAACATAAACGAAACAAAGCCCTTTTGAACCTTTCCTATTTCATCGCCAAGCGCATCAGTTTCAAGCAGGCCGGAGGGTTTTCGGGTACCATCCACCGCATCGCGGTCTGGAGCCTCGCCCTCGGGCTGGGAGTTTCCATCCTGGCATTCATGGTGTTGGGAGGCTTTCAAAACACCGTTTCCGAGCGGGTTTTTGGTTTCACGGGGCACTACCAAGTGCAGCGATTCCAGATGAGCAACGCCTTTGAAGAGGCGCCTTTTTCGCTCAACTCGGACTTTTTCCAAAACTCCCAGCAGCTCGACTTCATCACCAAAACCCAGTCCTTTGCACACAAGGCCGCACTGCTCAAGGGCGACGAGGAGGTCGAGGGCATCCTCATGAAGGGGGTGGGCCGGGATTTTGACACGCTCGCCTTTTCCAAATACCTCGTCGAGGGACGCATGCTCCACCTGCCGGACTCCGGCACGAGCAACGAAGTCGTCCTCAGCCGCGTGATCGCCAACAAGCTCCTGCTCAACGTGGGCGACAAGGTGACGGTGTATTTCGTGCAGAATCCGCCGAGATTCAGAAGGGTAGAGGTCGTGGGAATCTTTGAGACGTACTTGGAAAATTTTGACGAAAAGATCGTCATCGGCGAGCTCCAGACCATCCGAAACCTCAACGGCTGGACGGCCGACCAGATCGGAGGCCTGGAGGTCTTCGTGGACGATCCCAAGCAGACCGAGGCCTATTTCCCCCAAATCGAAAACGCCCTCGACTTTGACCTGAAGCTGGTCGAGAGCCGAGGCCGCTTTTTGGAGATCTTTGACTGGCTCACGCTGCTGGATACCAACGTCGTGGTCTTCATCTCCCTGATCGGCTTCGTCGCGATCTTCAATATGGGCGCGATCCTTTTCATCCTCATCATGGAGCGCACGCAGATGATAGGCCTGCTCAAGGCCCTAGGCACGAGAAATGCCCAGATCCGCCGCATCTTCTTCTGGAACGGGATGAAGATCCTCGGCCGGGGATTGATCCTCGGCAATGCGATCGGGATAGGGATTGGTTTTCTGCAGGACCGATTCAAACTCGTGCCACTGGACGCTGCCAGCTACTACATGAGCTATGTGCCGATAGAGTGGAACTGGCCGGTGTTTGTTTGGTTGAATATCGGGATCACCATCCTCACCGCCCTGGTGCTTTGGATTCCCGTGCTGGTGATCTCCCGCGTCGATCCGATCAAGTCAATCCGCTTCGATTGAGCTTGTAGGGGGAAAAAATACTTTTGATTTTCATCCAGATTACGCCGAGCACGGCTTCCTTGAAGATCTTGGGGCTCATCTTGGACGTCCCCTTGGTGCGGTCGGTGAAGATGATCGGCACCTCGATGATCTTGAATCCCAGCTTCCAGGTAGTGAATTTCATCTCGATCTGAAAGGCATAGCCGATGAACTTGATCTCATCCAGCTTGATCCCCTCCAGTACGGAACGGTGGTAGCACTTGAAGCCTGCGGTGGCGTCCTTCACCGGCAGTCCCGTGATGAAGTCCACGTACACGCTGGCAAAGTAGGACATCAGCACGCGTCCCATGGGCCAGTTGACCACATTCACGCCCGTGATGTAGCGAGAGCCGATGGCGAGGTCAAAGGCTCGGTCCTTCACGGCCTCGTAGAGCCGGATGAGGTCTTTGGGATCGTGGGAAAAGTCGCAGTCCATCTCGAAGATGAAGTCGTAGCTGCGCTCCAGGGCCCACTTGAAGCCGGCGATGTAGGCGGTGCCCAGGCCGAGTTTTCCCTCGCGCTCCATGAGGTGAAGGCGCTGGGGGTAGGAGGTTTGGAGGGATTTGACGATGGCTCCGGTGCCGTCGGGCGACCCGTCATCGATGATCAGGAGCTCAAAATCACCGGCCAGTCCCATCACCGCCTGCACCATGTCGCTGATGTTTTCCAGCTCATTGTAGGTAGGGATGATGACGAGTTTGCGGTGGCTCATGGCGGGTTTAAAGGCCAAAAGTAAGGTTTTGGGGCAATTTTTTAAGAGCGGTCTCTGTGAATTTTGCTTAAAAGCTAGTTTTGTGCAAAAAACGCCTATGTCCCTGCATGTCGCCATTGTCAGCTACCATTCCGTCGGTGCCTACGACACCGGCACGGTCAACGAAGACAAGATCCTTTCGTCCATCCTGAGCGGATTGGGTATCTCCCACGAGGTCACCGTCTGGTCGGACAGGGACTTGGACTGGAGCCGTTTTTCCCATCTGCTGATCAAGTCGCCCTGGGATTACTTTGACTACTACGTGGACTTTTTGCTTTGGATAGCCAAAATCAGGGCGCTCGGCATCCCCGTGCTCAACGATCTCGATACCATCCAATGGAACTCAAGCAAGGAATACCTGCTCGAAATTGCCTCCAAGGGCTTTCCAGTGGTCTCCGGACTCATCCTGGAGAAAGGCAGCCAGCCGGACTTAGCCCGGATCCAGGAGCAGGTCAAGGGCGACACCATCGTGGTCAAGCCCCTGGTCAGCGGTGGGGCAAAGAACACGCTGAGGATCCCCGTCTCCGACTGGGAAAATCAGTCGGCAAGGGTAGCCGAGCTTCTGCAAGCCGAGGACTTCCTTGCCCAGCCCTACATCCCCGAGGTGGCCGAGGTGGGGGAATATTCCGTGTTGTTTTTCAACGGGCAGTTTTCCCATGCCGTGCTGAAGACCCCGGCCAAGGCCGACTTCCGCGTCCAGCACTACTTTGGGGGGACTATCCAGGAGATACAGCCCAGCGCGGCGATGCTGGATTCCTGCCAGCGGCTTATGGATACCTTCGGAAAAGACACCCTCTACGGACGTGGGGACGGAGTGGAAATCGAAGGGGTCTTCCACCTGATGGAACTGGAACTGATCGAGCCTTACCTCTTTTTGGCTTTGTCTGAAAAAGCGATTCCGAACTACAGAGAGGCGCTGCGCAAGCGCTTGCTGGAGTAGGAGACGGGGAAGTGGGAAGTCGGGGAGTAGGAAGTACGGAAGTAGGAAGTCAGTTTGTTTTGGAGTAATTCTTCGAAAGCGGTTAGTCCAAAAGAACGAGCTTTTGGTTGGTGAGGGGATTTTCGCTAGGTGCTCATGACTGCGTCTAGCTGGAGGTGTTCTTTTGGTTTTTTTTCAACCAGATTTTAGAAGGGGAACTGGGTGGCGTGGACGAAATGGTTAATTTGGGAATGAAAAAAAGCGGGGAAGAAATCCTTCTTCCCCATAAACACGACACAGAGTAGGGAGCGGGACAAATACGAGGGTTATGGGCAAGATTTAAAATGACAGACGAACAGCAACGAACAGAAGAAAGAAATCTGCCCACAAAATCGTATAAAAGCAAAACTCTGGAGAGTGATGTGACAAACAGCAGTACTAGTGATAGAAGTTGGTTTTGGTGGAAAAGATTGTGGTCATAGATCCTTCACAAGCCCTATGCAAAGCCGCTTTTGAGGGATTAAAAAGAAAGACAATGAAGTACAAGAACTATAAATCAGCAATTCATAATTTTACTCACTCCTTCATTAGTGTTGATTATACGAGAAGTGGATGTCTAGCTGTGAATGTTTTAATTGATTTGTATAATCTTGGCCTTGACACTAAGTCAACTTTTGACTTTATAAGTAAGACAATTCTACCTAGACAAGCAGAGTCAGAAGAAAGTAATCAATTACTAAATGATTACTTGGAATGGCTACTAGATCATTTTGAATCACACAATTGCGACTTGAGTCAATTGGAAATATTAGAAGTAAGTATTTGGACTGACTTTGACAGGGCTATTTTTCCGACAGGAATGAATGACACAGGTGAATTTAAAATCAATGCTTTGACAAAATGGAAACCGCACGGACGAGAAGAAGAAACTATTGAGATTTCCCAGATTGAGTTAATTAAGAAGGATTTTTTGAAATTGAGAATTCCTGAGATGAAATATCGTGGCTAAAATATTTACGATTAGAAATATTTTGATTGGATTAGCTATAGCAATCTTCGATTTGATAGTCTATTTCGTTCTTGGTTTGTTGCTGATGAACTATGATGATTTTTATGATGCTAGTAAGGGCGAATATTGGAGTATGGAGAGTATGATCTTTTGGCAAAAAGTAAATTATATCGGTTTCAATCTTTGGATTTTCATTAACATTGTTGTAATTGGAATAGTGATCTATAGGGTTGTAAAAATAGTACAGAAAAGTGCCTTGCAACAATAATTGATACAGTAGATCCTGTACGGGATACGCACCATTTAAACGTTGATAGTAGTACTTCAGGACAATGACGATAGCTAGCATAGAGGAAAGACGACTGCCTTTTATGGTTATTACCAAAGCGATTAGGAGTGGTAACGAGCTTGGTTGGCGACAAAATGACGTCCTTGCCACAATTGAGGCCGCACGAAAATTGAAATTGGCAGTCACCGGTGGCCAAGTGCAATTGTTTTACCCGAGGGAACCTTTGAGCTGTATTGGTTGACATATGACCCGGACGAGAGACGAAAAGGAGAGAAATGGATTGATTACTGCAACAGGACAGCGGACGAGATGACAACTGGGTTTAAGACACTGGTCGCAAAAATAGACTTCGAAAAGGAAGCATTGGCTTCGTTCGACTTCCTCAGGGGTAAAAAAATGAAAGGAGCTAACATTGAGGATTACAGGGTTTTCATAATATACTTTGACGACATGGAGTCTGACTTGTGGTGTGGTGAATGAAGCACTTCTATCAACAACAGGCTATAACTTATTCGGCTGGACGGCTAACAGCAAACTTTTGTCTCCGTGTCCACTTTTGGTTTCGGTGGATAGGAAATTGATTCGATACTGACCTGAACTCAAAGCCCGAAACCGTCCACAGTAACTTTAAAAAACAAAAAAGATGAAAGTAACTCTCACAAGCATTCCAGTGCAAGACCAGGAAAAAGCATTGAGGTTTTATACCGAGAAACTGGGCTTTCTTAAAAAGAAGGACGAACCCTTAGGGGGTGGCAATAGATGGCTAACCTTGTTTGCGAAAGATTGGCAGGATGGGCCGGAACTCTTGTTGGAGCCTGGCCCCAACCATTTTGAACCATTGAAAGTTTTTCAAAACGCGCTGAAAGAAGCGGGGATTCCTTGGACGCAGTTTGACGTGGACAATGTGGATGCTGAATATGAGAGATTGACCGCGCTTGGTGTGGAATTTACCGTAAAGCCGACCGAAGAGGGAAAGGTAAAATATGCCATTATCAACGATACCTGCGGAAATTATATTCAATTAGTACAGGAATTGTAAAATCACCACTGCGAAAAAGGGCTATTCGTTATCGTCGAATGAACGTGCTTTTCTTCAGGAAATCCAAACATTTTTTTCCAAATTCGATTGATTACGAAACAGCTCTACAGATGAAAAAACTACTCTGCCTCCTTTTTTGGGTTCCCTTTCTTTCTTTTGGCCAAGACCAGATCCCTGCACAAAACGGGTCCATCGCCATACAGCCCATCCTACACGGGACTCTGGTGGTGTCCTATCAAGGGCTTACCCTCTACGTAGATCCTTATGGTGGTGCTAAAGGCTTCGAAGGACAGCAAGCTGCGGACCTAGTACTGATCACGGACATCCACGGGGATCACCACAATCAGGAGACGCTGGATGGATTGGAGCTGAGCCAAGCGACGATCATCGCTCCGCAGGCGGTCGCCGAGAAGCTTCCCAAGGACAAATACAAAGCCGTGGTCGTTTTGGCCAATGGCGCTTCCACCGACTTCTCCGGGGCTAAGATCACTGCCCTCCCCATGTACAATCTGCCCGAGACGGCCGACAGCCGCCATCCCAAGGGTAGGGGAAATGGCTATGTGGTGGAAATGGGCGGAAAGAAGCTCTACTTCTCGGGAGACACCGAAGACATTGCTGAAATGCGGGCTTTGAAGGGGATCGATGTGGCCTTTGTCTGCATGAACCTGCCCTATACCATGGATGTGGAGCAGGCGGCAAGTGCCGTGTCCGACTTCAAGCCCAAGGTGGTCTATCCTTACCACTATCGGGGAACAGAAGGCCTGAGCGATGTGGAAAAGTTCAAAACCTTGGTGAATGCCGCTGCGCCGGAGGTAGAGGTCAGACTGAGAAACTGGTATCCGGAAAATTGAGGGATCGTCCCTTCGACCAGCTCAGGGACCGTCTTTTCGATAGGTTTGGGGATCAGCTCGCCTTTTTACAGGCAATACTTCTCCAAGTGGCTTTCGGCGTAGTCGCTTCCTTTTTTGGCGGCTTCCTGGATCATCTGACAGCCTTCAGGGTTGCCCATGCGGGCGAGACAGATGCCTTTTTTGCCTAGGGCTTCGATGTGGTCTGGCTGGTTTTTCAGCACAAAGTCAAAGTCCTCTAGCGCCCAGGGCAGGTAGCCGATCTTCATCATGGCAAAGCCTCGGTTGTACCTGGCGACCAGGTTGTTGGGTTCTTTTTTCAGATAGGTATTGAAGGAAGCCGCGGCACCGTAGATATCCCCACGGCTGGCGCGGGCCATTCCGGTGTAGTAGTAGATCGGCGCAAACTCGGGATCCATCTTTTCGGCCTGCTTGAAGAAGAGCTCGGCGCGTTCCCAGTTTTGGATCATGAGCTGGCTGCGGCCGGTGAGGTAGATGATTTCGAAGTCCTCGGGATCCAGGCTAGCCGCCCTAAGGATGTGCAGTTCGGCCTCCCGGTACATTTCTTTTTCGAAAAGGATCTTGCCGATGGCTGCATGGGCTTGGGCATAGTTGGGGTCGATGTCCAGAATACTGCGGTAGTCGTCCATGGCCTCGCGTATCTCTCCCAGTTCCTCAAAGCAGCGGGCGCGGATGTGCAGGGACTTGACGTCGTTCACATGGAAAAAGAGCCGTCGATTGATGGCTGAGATGGCCCGTTCATAGCTTCCGTTTTGGTACATGGCCTCGATCTGGGCGGGGTCGGCAGCGCAGGAGAAAAGCAGCAGCGCGCATGAGATGATCGTAGCTATATTTAAAAATCGTTCCATGACTAAATAAACAAAAATGGAATCGAAATATAAAGTGGAGTGGGTTAAAAAATGTTCACTTCGACAAGCTCAGTGACAGGTTTGGAAGCAAGGAGGCAGGAGGTCGGGAAGTTGGAAGTCTATTACTTGGGGTTGCAAATTCCGAAGAGCGCAAAAAGCAAAAACACCTTCCCGATTTCAAGTCCGGAAGGTGTTTTTCTATCCATGTAGCCTCCTTTGCGAAGCTATGGGCTATGGACTAAAACAGCTATCAACCAGTCAAAGCACCCCCTTGGTGCTGGGAAGCTGGTTGATGTTTCGCGGATCGCGCATCACGGCCATCTTGATGGCTCGGGCGAGTCCTTTGAAAGTCGCCTCGATCTTGTGGTGCTCGTTGTCGCCTTCCACCTTGATATTCAGGTTGCACTTGGCCGTGTCGGAAAAGGACTTGAAGAAGTGGTAAAAGAGCTCTGTGGGCATGTCGCCGACTTTTTCCCGCTTAAACTCCGCGTCCCAAACCAGCCAAGGCCTTCCACCAAAGTCAATTGCCACGTTGGCCAGGGAATCATCCATTGCCAGGAGAAAGCCGTAGCGGTAGATGCCCTTTTTGTCTCCCAGTGCTTTCAGATAGGCCTCGCCCAGCGCCAAAGCCGTGTCCTCGATGGTGTGGTGCTCGTCGATGTGCAGGTCGCCCTTGACCTGGATCTCCAGATCGGTGCTGCCATGCTTGCCCAGCTGCTCCAGCATGTGGTCGAAGAAATGCAGGCCGGTGGAGATCTTACAGTTGCCGCTGCCGTCCAGATTGAGCTTGATGTAGATATCGGTCTCGGAAGTGGTGCGCTTCACCTCGGCCGCGCGGGGAGGCATTTTTAGAAAGTCGTAGATCGCATCCCAATCCGTGGTGGACAGTGCCGCATCCGGATTCGCGTCGCCGATGAAGATGGCTTTTGCGCCGAGGTTTTTTGCCAGCTGTACGTCTGTCGCCCGGTCGCCGATCACGTAGGAATTGGCGAGGTCGTAGTCCTCGGAGAAGTATTCGGTGAGCAGGCCGGTTCTCGGCTTGCGCGTTGGCGCATTTTCATGCTCAAAGGTCTTATCGACGTGGATGGCGGCAAAGGTGATATTTTCCTGTTCCAGCGTCTTGAGCATCTTGTATTGGGCTGGCCAGAAGTCTTTTTCGGGAAAAGAGTCGGTACCCAAACCGTCTTGGTTGGTCACCATGACCAGTTCGTAGTCGGTTTCCTCCGCGATCTTGCGAAGGTTGGAGATGGCCTTGGGCAGGAATTCCAGCTTTTCCAGGCTGTCAACTTGGTAGTCGGTGGGCGGTTCCTTGATGATGGTGCCGTCCCGGTCTATGAAGAGAACTCGTTTTTTCATGGTTGTATTTTTTGTCAACGGTCGACGGACTACAGTCCACGGCCGGCTAGTTAATTTTTTATGCTGCAAAGCGGTCGACTGTGGACTGTCGACTTTTCAACTATTTTTCAATTTTCAAATTCACCTTCACGAGCGCCTTGATGAGTACCTCGTTTTCTTCCCTCGTCCCAACCGTAATCCGCAGGCAATCCTCACAGAGCAGGACTTTGGCGCGGTTTCTCACGATCACTTTTTCCCCAATGAGGTCGTCATATACCTGCGTGGCATTTGGGATTTTCACCAAAAGGAAGTTGGCGTGGGAGGGATGGATCTTCTGCACAAAAGGCTGCTTTTCCAGCTCGCCTTGCAGAAACTCCCGCTCGTCGAGTATCTCACGGATCATGCGCTCCACTTTGCCTTTGTCCGCGATGGCCGCCAAAACAGTGTCTTGGGTAAGCCCAGAGATGTTGTAGGGAGGCTTGATCTTGTTCAGGATTCGGATGATCTCCTCGCTGGCAAAAGCCATCCCGAGACGCAGGGAAGCCAATCCCCAGGCCTTGGAGAAGGTCTGCATCACGAGCAGGTTTGGAAACTTGTCCAGCTCCGTAGTGAAGCTAGGCTCGTCGCTGAAGTCTATATAGGCCTCGTCCACCACGACCAATCCTTTGAAGTTTTGGAGAAGGAAAAGCACGTCTTCGCGCTTGGCCTTGTTGGCCGAAGGGTTGTTTGGAGAACAGATGAAAAGGATCTTGGAGTTTGCATCGGCGGCTTTCAATATCTCTTCAGGACGAAGTTGAAAATCTTCCGTCAGCGCTACTTTTCGGATCTCCACATCATTGATGCTGGCACTCACCTCGTACATCCCATAGGTGGGAGGCAGGAGGATGACGTTGTCTTTGCCGGGATTGCAAAAGGCGCGGTACAGCAGGTCAATCGCCTCGTCAGAACCGTTGCCCAAGAAGATTTGGCTGCTGCGAACTTCTTTGATCTTGGCGATCTCTGCCTTCAAGGCGCTTTGATACGGATCTGGGTAGCGGTTGAAATCCTGCTCGGTGATGGAGCCAAAAGGGTTTTCGTTGGCATCCAAAAAGACCCCTTCCTTGCCGGTGTACTCGTCACGGGCGGAGGTATAGGGCTGGAGTTTTGCGATGTGGGGACGCAAAAGTGAATTCAGGTCAAAGCTCATTTCTTTTTGCCTTTCAGGGAGTTGAGACGGATGGTGACGGCATTTTTGTGGGCTTGCAGCAGCTCATTTTCAGCCATGATTTCGACCACTGGGCCGATCTTTTTCAGGCCCTCCGCGGTGATTTTTTGGTAGGTGATCTTTTTCACAAAAGAGTCCAAAGACACGCCGCTGTAGTTGCGGGCGTAGCCGTAGGTGGGCAGGGTATGGTTGGTCCCGCTGGCGTAGTCACCGGCGGACTCGGGGGTGTAGTTGCCGATGAAAACCGAGCCTGCATTGACGATCCTGTCAACGACCTCTTCTGCGTCTTCTACGGCGATGATCAGGTGCTCGGGAGCATATTGGTTGATCAGGGCGATGGCGCTGTTGCGATCCTCCATGACCACTGCAGTGGAGTTGGCCAGGGCCTTGTAGGCGATGTCCTTGCGGGGCAAGTCCTCCAGTTGCTCGTTGATTTCCTTCAGGACTTTCTTGGCAAATTTCTCCGAAGGAGTCACCAAGACCACCTGGGAGTCGATGCCGTGCTCTGCCTGGGAAAGGAGATCCGCCGCGACAAAGGCCGGAACAGCCGTCTCATCCGCATAGACCAAGACCTCGGAAGGTCCGGCTGGCATATCGATGGCTACGCCGTAGCGCGTCACGAGCTGTTTGGCGGCGGTCACGTATTGGTTTCCGGGGCCAAAGATCTTGTCCACCTGCGGCACGCTGTCTGTGCCAAAGGTCATCGCGGCGATGGCCTGTGCGCCACCTACTTTGACGATTTTGGTAATGCCGATCAGATCAGCCGTAAACAGGATCGCTGGGTGGATTTTTCCCTCGCGGTTTGGCGGGGTGCAGAGCACGATCTCGGGGCATCCGGCCAGCTTGGCGGGGACGCCGAGCATCAGCACGGTGCTGAACAGGGGAGCAGTGCCTCCCGGAATGTACAGGCCTACGCGCTGGATTGCGACGCTTTTTCTCCGGCAAACCACCCCTGGCATCACTTCCTCCACCAGTTCGGGCGTGGCTTGCGCGGCGTGAAAGCGCTCGATGTTTTGCTTGGCAGCGACGATGGCTTCCTTGAGGTCCTTGCTCACCAAGTCTTTGGCGGATTGGATTTCCTGCTCGGAGACCAGGAGCGTTTCCAGGTGCACATGGTCGTATTCCTGGGCGAATTTCCGCAGGGCTTTGTCGCCGCTTTTCTCCACCTTTTTCAGGATGGGCTTGACGATCTTGTTGATCTGCTTGGTTTTATGTACTGGCCGGGCCAGGTTCTTTTTACACTTTTCGGGCGATGGGTTGACCAAGAGTTGCATAGGGTGTGGAAAATTTAAACTGTCCATATTTCTGTCAAAAATCCAAATTCCCAGAATTGGGGAAGGGGGATGGAAGACCGGAGACCGAAGACGGAAGTGTTGCGGAAATTGGGGTTTTCAGGTAGCCTTTTGTGGACTGTTGACTAGTATCAAATAACCATTTTTTCGATGGGAACGACCAAGATGCCTTCTGCGCCGGCGGCGCGGAGCTCCTCGATGTTTTCCCAAAACTGATCCTCGCTCAGTACGGAGTGGATGGACGACCAGCCTTCCTGTGCCAGTGGCAGGATGGTGGGGCTTCTCATGCCCGGGATGAGCTCGATGATGCGCTGGATGGATTCATTTGGCGCGTTCATCAGGACGTACTTGTTGCTTTTGCCTGTCTGGACGGCGTTGATGCGGAAGAGGAGCTTGTCCAGGATGGCCTTTTTCCAATCCGCGAGGTTCTTGTTTCCGATCAGTACCGCCTCGGACTTGAATACTTCCTCGACTTCCTTGAGTCCGTTCATCATGAGGGTAGAGCCGGAGCTGACGATGTCAAAGATCCCCTCGGCCAGGCCAATGCTGGGAGCGATCTCCACAGAGCCGCTGATTTCGTGGATTTCGGCGGATATGTTTTGGGCTTTCAGGTAGTCGCCAAGGATTTTGGGGTAGGAAGTGGCGATGTTTTTTCCCTCAAAATAGTGGATGCCGGAATAGTCTTGTCCTTTGGGGATGGCCAGGGAAAGCCGACACTTGGAGAAGCCGAGCTTCTTGAGGGTGTCCACGTCCTTGTCTTTTTCGACCAACTCATTTTGGCCGACGATGCCCAGGTCAGCCACGCCATCAGCGACGTAGCCGGGGATGTCGTCATCCCGGAGGAAAAGAAACTCAGCGGGGAAATTGGTGGAGGTGGACTTGAGTTTGCCCGTGCCGTTGTAAAATTTGATGCCGCACTCTTTGATCAGGCTGAGTGAGTCATCGGAAAGTCTGCCGCTTTTCTGCACGGCAATGCGGATAATCTGTTCCATGGGGACAAGTTACGCTAGGAAAGTTTTGGTTTCAGTAAAATTTTGGTGGAGTGCCGAATCCCTGTCATCAGCATCACCGGGTGGGTGTATAAAAGTCTTCCTCAGGAGGAATGATGGAAGTGATGCAGCAGGTAGGCGTGCTGTGCATTTGCTAAAAATCCAATATTTCTATTGTTGTTTTCCATTTCGGTTGGCAAAGTTAGCCGAGGATTGAAAAGAAGCAAGTTTTGCGGGGAAATTGTTGCGGAGGTTTGGAGTTAGGAAGTGGGAGGCGGGCCAGGTTTCTGAAAGGTTTTCTGAATTTGGCGCTGCTCTTTCTCGTGAAAAAATCTGTATTTTCAGATATGCAGCGGGTTCTTTCGATCGGCCAAGTTTTGATTCGTGTGCCGGACGAGCGTTGGGAGCATATTGGTTTGGGACATCCAGAAATGCTGAAACTTAGGGCGGAAGTGATGGAGACACTGAGCTTTCCGGACTTTGTGTATGAGGGAAACAGCCAAGAAAAGATCGCTGTAAAGGATTATTTGAGCAACTTGGGGACGTTTATCGTTGTTGTTTACAGGGAAACGAGTCAAGATGATGGATTTCTGATTACCTCATTTTTGGTATCGAAACTTGATCGACTTAAAAAGAAAAGATTGCTATGGAAGCGATAGAATACATGGATATCAAAGTGGTTTTGCCCTATTTTCTAAAACACAAAAATGTGTGGACTAGCTACGACGAACAGGCGGATGTTCTCTACGTGCGCTTTAAGGAAAACGCTGTTTCAGACGATTCGGAAATGACCGACGACGACCTGATCATTAGGTATGAGGATGGAGAAGTCGTGGGCATTACCGTTCTAAATGCCAGTAAGAGAAAGTAGGTGCGAGAGAAAGAAATGCGAAGCACGAGCTACGGCGGACGGGCTGCGGAGAGTCGTTTGCATTCCCGATTACCTCGTGTTTCGTACTTCGTAAATCGTAGAATCTTGCTATTAGATACCAAATACTTGCTACTTCGCTTGCAGCTGATAGTGCCGAATTGGCTTTTCTCCCATCAAGTGCTCGATGAAGTAGTCCCAGCGCTTTTTGGTGAAATAATCGCCCGGAGGCCGTCCAAAGCTATGGTTTCGGCTGGGCCAGATGAAAAGGTCAAAGTCCTTTCCAGCTTTGATGAGATTTTCCGCCAGCTTAAAGGTGGCCGAGGGGTTGACGTTTTCGTCCACGCCGCCATGTGCCAAGAGCAAATGTCCCTTCAGGTTGGCCGCATTGGTGATGTTGGATTGCTCGTGGTAGTAGTCGCCGACCGGATAGCCCATGTACATCTCCGGCCACCAGGCTTTTTCCATACGGAAATCATGGTCTCCTGCGGAAGCCACGCCGACCTTGTAAAAGTCCGGGTGCAGCAGCATCGCACGCCCAGCATCGTATCCTCCCGCGGAGTGGCCAAAGATGCCGACTCGGTCGATGTCGATGAACTTCTCTTTTTTCGCCAGCTGCTGTATCGCCACGACATGGTCCGTGGTGCCGTCACCGAGGTTGCGGTAGGATACATCCGCAAAGGCCTTAGACCTTCCCGCACCGCCCAGCCCGTCCACGGTCACCACAACAAAGCCAATCTCGGCTGTGGCCTGCTGGTGGCCTAGAATGGCTGATTTGAAGGTTTTTGGCGCGGTGGAGGTATGCGGGCCCGTGTAGGTGTAGTCGATGACGGGATATTTCTTTTTGGCGCTGAAGGTAGTCGGGAGGAAATACACCCCCTGGATCTCGGTCTTGCCATCCTTGGCTGTGGCGGTGAAGGGCACCGGCAACTTATAGCCTCGCTTGGTCAGGTTGCTGATGTCGGCCTCGGAGATTTGATGGATGGGTTCGCCCGTCTTCAGGTCGATCAGGACAGACTTGGTCGGCTGATTCGCTGCGGAATAGTTGTCCACGGCAAACTTCCCGTCGGGGGAAATGTAGAGCTCGTGGTAGGCGTTTTCAGGCGTGAGCAGCTGCAGATCCGAGCCGTCCAGATTGACCCGGTAGAGATGGTTGAAGTAGGGATTTTCTCCCGCCTCTTTGCCCGACGCTTCGAAATAGACCAGGCCATTCTTCTCGTCCAGGTAGCTTAGCTTGTTTACCACAAAGTCCCCCGAGGTGATGGGGTGGACTTCCTTGCCGCTGTTCCAGTCGTGGAGGTAGAGCTGGTTCCAGCCGGATTTTTCGGAGCTGATGATGAACTGTCCGTTTTCCAGCCTTCGAAAGGCGTTTTCCCGGTTGATGTGCGTGGGAGAGGACTCGGAGTAGATCTGCCGGCTTTCAAGGCTTTCGCTGTCGATCTCCAGCAGTTGGAACTCCTTGAAGCCTCTGGGGAAATGGAAGCCGTTCAGCTTTTTGCTGTCTTCTGACCAGCGCAGGCTGACACCGATGAAGTGGGGGGAAGCATACGCGGGCAGTTTTTTCTCGGTCTTTTTCTCCAGGTCAAAAACCACCGGAATGTACATCACCACCGTACTGTCGCCGGGAGAGCCCCGATAGTAGGATAGCAGCTCGGGACGGAACTTTTCGTCCTTGCTGAAGTCCAGCAGGTACATCTTTTCCGCCAGGCGCAGGTCCACGATCTGCGTATGGATTTTTTTGGAGTCGGGTGACCAGTTGACGTTGAAGTGGGCGGGCCTTTCCCCGTTTTCCCCGATCATGAGATCGCTCCAGCCGTAGTAGGAGGCGTATTCGAAGTTCTTTCTCCCGTCAAAGCTCAGCTGCGTTTCCTCGCCGGTGGCGAGGTTTTTCACAAACAGGTTGTAGTCGCGGGTGAAAGCTTTCCACTTTTTGTCGGGAGAAAAGGACTCCATCTCGTTGCGCTCGGACATGGGAATGGCTTCCAGGGAGTCGTTGTCCGTGTTCCAGATCCAGTTGTGGCTCCTCCAGACAAAGGTGACTTTGCTGCCGTTGCTCATCGATACCCGCTCGATGGGCAAGTCCCGGGGATCGATGGTTTCGCCGGTTTTGGCGCTGAGTAGATTGGCGAGTTTTTCGTGGTCAAAAGCCACTTTGGTTTCCGGTGTTTGGGTGTTGGTCCGGAAAAAGCGCTTGCCCTCGGCGGTGTAGGCCGAATGGACGAAGGCCCGGCTTCCCTCTGTCCAGGAGGGGACGACTTCCAGGTGATAGACCTCTTTTTTGATGGAATTGAGCAGGAAATACTCCGCGCGGTGGTAGGTGTCTTCGGTGATTTGGGCGCTGGTTTTTTGGGAAAAAGCCAGGGTCATCATCAGGGCGAGGAAGGAAAACAAGTGGCGGAATCTCAGGCTGTTCATGAAGTCGTGGGTCAGGCTCAAGCGATGAAAATAAGCAAAAAGAAAAAGGGCCTGCGCTGTTTTTGTACAAGGCGGCCCTTTTTCGTGTAGAAGGGAAATTGCTGCTACCCCACGGCATCGTAGGCTTTTTGGAGCCAGTCCAGCAGTTCGGGATGGATCTGTTCTTCGTGGTTGATGACCACCTTGTGGCTGCACATGGCGTTGGATTTGGTCTCCAGTTCGAGGATTCCCTCGGAGGGATGGCCCTTGAGGTTGATGCCGATTTCGTAGCGGGTTTTGGTCGCGGGTACGAGCATGGCAAACTGCTTTTTGCGCTTTACGCTCACGTAGGCGTTTTTTGGGACAAAATCCACGTCTTTTCCCAGGGCGGCGATTTCCTTCCTCAGCTTTTCGTAGATCGGCCAGAAGGATTCCTTGCCCACATACTGCTTTTTCACGAGCTCGTCCTGATCGTCGGCAGAGCCCGCATCGGACTTGAGGGCTTTGTGGGCGACGAGATTGGCAAAGCCATGGGTGAAGGCATGTTTTTCCTTGAGGAATTTGAGAATTTCGCCATGCTTCTGGAGCTTTTCCTGGGCTACGACAGCGATCCACTCATCGAGGGTTTTCCCGGTGTTTTTGTGGAGGTTGTCGATCATGGTTTGGGTGGCTTGGTCCATGGTTTTTGTCGATTGAAAGATGGTTACATTTTGGAAGAATCGCCCGCCAGTGTGCCGGTAAGGCAATTCCGCTTTTCAGGCTCTTGATTCTAGTTACTTGATACTAGATACTACAATATCTCTATTTCCGCCAAAATAGGGTAGTGGTCGGAAGCTTGGATCAGGGGACTTTTTAGGCTTTGGATGAGGGGATCGTCTTTTTCCAAAAATGGATTCCAAACTTGCCCCTTACGCACGTTGATCCCCCTGCTCACCAGGATATGGTCGATGAGGACGTTAAACTGGTCGCCGGTGATGCGGTCTCTGTATTTTCCCGAGTAGGGAGTCCAACCGTAGGCGTTCAGCTTGGGCTTGGGGAGTACGGAGCGAAGGATCCACTCGGGCTGCCAGGCATCGCCGAGGAGTATTTCCACGGCGCTCTTGGAAAATCGGTTTTCGTAGAAATCCAGTTCAAACCCGTCATTGATGTCGCCCATCACGATCACGTTTTGTCCCTTAGACAGGTAGTGGTCGCAGCGCTCCCGGATGTGCATGCATTCGCCGAAAAGCTTGAGCCGGTCGCGCTGGGATATCTGTTCGAAGCGTGCGTAGTCCACCTTGTCAAAGATGCCCTTGGACTTGGTATGTGCGATGATGACCCTGGAGATCAGCTGGTCGTCCATTCCCAGGATGCTGAGCTCGAGGGGAGGCCGGTAGTGTCGGTATTGCTCTTTGATCAGACGGTTGGTCGTGTCCATGAGGAAGGGCTCGTTGAAGCGTTCCCCTTCTTTGGTCTCGGGAGTGAAGAGCACCTTCAGCTTGGTGCTGTCGTAGAGAGCGGCGAGCTCCTGTTGCCCGGAGGATGGGAAGCCGTGTACGGCTGAAAAAGAATGGCCGGGGATAAACTCGTCCGCCCAGGCGATGAGCTGGCCGGAGCTGGTCTTGGCTCCACTGACGAGCGTGTCCGGCCCTTCTACGACTCCCAGAAAGTCGATTTGCAGGGCTTGGACGATGTCCGCCAGCATTTTGCTGCGCTTGCCGTCCGCGCCGGTAGTTTTGGGTGATCCGTCGGTTTCGAAGAGGTTTCGCATCCACTCCATGTTGTAAACGGCGATTCTGAGAAGCATAGAAAAAGGCTTTTGAGGTAAAACAGTAGTTTAATTTACCATTTTACCCCAAAAGCCTTCCGGTTAGCGGGCGATTTTATGCTAAAGTTTGATGTAGATCTTTTTGCGGTCCATCCACCAGCCGATCAGCCAGATCAGCACCATGTAGGTCAGGGCGAAGAGAAAAGAGGCGTTTTTGGGACTCAGCCAGGAGGTGTAGGCGCTGTCGTAAACGAGGGCGCGCAGACTGCTTTCCCCCACGGGGATCATGGAAAGGATGTCCATAATGATCCATGCCAGGACGTAGAGCATGAGCGGATTTCGCCCAAAGACCACAAAGAAGTAAGTCCATCCCTTGCTGCCTTTCACCTCGACGAAGAAGACCAGCCCCGCCAGAATCAAAAGGTCCCAGCCTACGGTCAGCAGCACGTAGGAGCTGGTCCAAAGCTTTTTGTTGATCGGGAAGGCGAGGTCCCAGGCGTAGGCCCCTGCGATCAGGACCACCCCGGCGATGAGCAGGATCTGCACGGTGTGGACGGTGTTGCCTTTGCGCTGGATCATCTTGCCCACGAGGTAGCCCGCGATCACGTTGACGATGGAGGTGAGGGTGCTGAGAAGGCCCTCGGGGTCAAAGGGAAGGCCTTCGCCCATGTAGAGCCTTTCGGCGCCGATGACGATGAGGTCAAATTTTGTCGCCGCGTTAGTGGTCAGTGAGTAGGGGTCGCCCGCGTCGCCAAAGAAATACAGGATAGGCCAATAGAGCAGCAGGGCCGCAATGCTGAATATCCAGCCAAGTTTTTCCCCGCCCCAATACAGGATCAATGCCGCAAAAAAGTAACATAGCGCGATCCGCTGCAGCACACCCAGGAGGCGCACTTCGAGGAGGTTTTTCCAGATCACCTCGCCATCCGGGCCCAGGTCGTAGAAGGGAAAGGCGTTGAGCAACCAGCCGACCAGGAAGATCAGCAGGGTGCGCTTGATGACTTTTCGGTAAAATTGCCCCGAGGGCATTTCATTGAGCTTTTTCATGGCAAAGCTCATGGCGTTGCCGACTACAAAAAGGAAGGTGGGAAACACCAGGTCAGTGGGGGTGAAGCCATGCCAGGCGGCGTGGGCTAGGGGTGCGTAGAGCGCGTTCCAGCTGCCGGGCGTGTTTACGATGATCATAAAAGCGAGGGTCATTCCCCGAAAAACATCCAGAGCAAGATATCGGTTGCTCAGGACTTTGGCTTGTTGGTCGATGGACATAGGTGGTTTTTTTGGTAACACGTCGAACTCAAGATACAGCGATCAGCAAGATATCAAGGAACAATACCTATAAAGGGGCGAAATGCGGGAAAAGGACTATCGGGAAGTTGGAAAAAATGCGGCTTGCAGAAATTACTAAAATTTCCTTTGGGGAAGGATTCAGGTGGAAGGCCGGTTTTTGCTAAATTAAATAGATTTTAACGTATTGATTTTTAACTGTTTAAATTTTTATGCCATGAAAAATGTATTGATACTGATTGTTTTGATGGGGCTTTTTTCCTGCAAGGTCTCCAGCCCCCAAGCCACCATCAACGAGGTCAACAAAGCAGAAGAAAGCCTGATTGCCGGGAGCTACATCGTCGAGTTGAGGGAAGATATTTTTGTGCCTATTCTGTCAGAGGAGCAATATATCAACGCCGAGGAAAAAGAGGAGGAAATATTGTACGCATTGGAAATCAAGAAGAAGGAAAAGATCCGGAATTTCGCGTCCGAGTATGGGATTGAGATTAAGCCGGGGGATTTTCTTCTGTACGCTTCCTCGGGATTTTATGCGGAGAATTTGACTGCGGAGACTGTGGGAAGGCTGGCTAGGGACACGGCAAACGTCCTGTCAATCCAGCAAGATTTCACCCTACAGGACATACGGGCAAGGATGCAGGAGACGGGCCCCTTTCCAGAAGACATACGGGCGCGAATGCAGGCGTCTTGGGGATATGACACCATCGGCTTCACAAGCAAGGCAGTCAAGTATGTGGGAGGTGGGGCAAATCCGGTGAGCACCCTCCGGAAGATCTGGATCATAGACTCCGGTATAGATGCCAGCCATCAGGACTTGAAGACCCAGTTTGCTTCTGGCCTGGACTCGTCCTGGGTGTCTTCTAGTGTGGAAGAACGAAACCCCAAGATAGACTTCATAGGACATGGCACACACTGCGCGGGTTTGGCGGCTGGAAAGGCCTTCAACCAAAACCAACCCAATAACCAGAATCTGATCGGAATGAACGGAGTGTCTCCCGGCGCCCAGTTGGTGTCGCTCAAAGTGTTTGCAAATGACAGGACGGCAAAGTGGAATTGGATCAAAAAATCACTGGACTACGTCGCCAAGTATTCTGGAAAAAAAGATGTCGTGTCCCTTAGCTTGGGCGACTTCGTCAGTAATTGCAACAGTCATGGTATCCGGCCTGTGCTGGAGAAGCTGAAAGGGAAAGGGGTGTTTGTCGTGATGGCCGCGGGCAATGGGAATGGAGGCATAGGACAAGACGGCGGTGACTTTCTGCCGGGATGCATCTTTGGGATCGACGGAGTCTTCACTATTGGCTCCATGAGGATTGATTTTGACTTTCCGACCATTCCCAATTCCTTTTCCATCTTTTCAAATTTCGGGGCGAATGTCGCCTTTGTTGCTCCTGGCGAGATGATTTTTTCGACCTTCCCCAATGACACCTACTCTGTCGCCTCTGGCACCTCGGCCGCTACAGCGATAGTGGCGGGGATCATCCATGCCAACGGTGGGATTCCTGGGCAGATGACCGAGAAAGTCCTTGGACCTCCCGGCACGACCTCCTATCCCATCCCCAAGCGGAATCCTTAGGGCCGGAGGCTGTTTGATAGAGATAGCGCAATTCGCGGAAATGCGGCGGGAGCGGCTTCAGGACTATTTTTCCCGCTCGAGGGAACTGGGCTGGAGCGCCGACCTAGTCTCGTCGAGCTCAGCCCGGATTTTTCCCAAGATCTTTTTGTAGCGTTCGTCGTCTCTAAGTTCTTGGAAAATGGGGTTGTGCTCCGTAAAGAAATGATCTCTCCAGCCGCGCTCAAAGGCGATCTCCAGGTACTTCATGGATTCGGAAGGTCGGGCTCTGACCGCATAGATCGTGGCTAGATCCAAGGCGAGGTAATAGTCTTCATAGCCGAGGCTGATGGCTTCGGTTTTCACCTGGGTGATTTCATTCAATATCGAATCGGCAAGCTTGTGGTTCCCAGCCTGCTCCAGAAGGTAGGAATAGGCGATCGGGACGGAGGTGTATTTGGGATAGTGATGTCCATCGTATTCAGCCAAAACTCGCCGGAAATAGTGTAGGGCAGAGTCTTTTTGGTCGAGATAAAAATAGATGTAGCCCAGTTCTTTGTCCCCGTAGTCGAGGCCGGAGATTTTCTTGGCCCGCTGCAGCGCCTTTTCTCTGTTGCCCTCTTCCAGGTAGGCGATGGCACTCAGCTCGTAGGTGGTCGGGTTTCGGTTTTGTTCGAGTGATTTTTCAAACCAGAAATGTGCCTGCTCAAAATCGCCCAAGATTTTGTAGATCCAGCCGAGGTTCTGATAGGGGAGGTAAGATTTTGGGCCGAGCTGGATGGATTTTTTCTGAAGTTCTATCGCGTCCAATAGTCTGCCCTGCGCAAAGTGGATGGAGGCCAAGTTGCCTATCGCCTCGCTGAAATTTGGATTGTAGGAGGTGGCAATGTCGAAGGCGTTTGCCGCTCTGGAGATTTCACCCAAGTCGTAGTAGGCTGCTCCCCGCGCGCTAAATCCCTCGGCAAGTTTGGGTTCCAGCTGCAGCGCCTTTTCACTCATTGCTAGACTGCGGTCATACCAGGAGCTGTCGGGGTGGTTGAAGCCCATTTGGTAGTAGGTCTTGGCCAGCCAAGTGTAGGCCAAGGCATAGTTCTGGTCTAGTCGGATGGCCTCTTTGAGCAGTGCCTCGGTGGCCAGTAGGCTGGAGTCGTCGTAGTGGCGGTAGAGCTCTTTGGCCTTCAGCAGCAAATCATAGGCCTCAGGATTGGCAGTCTCGCCCTTGCCGATCTGCGTGGCTTCCTCTGCAGTAAGCCTGGCGTCGAGCACGCGGGCGATTTCTCGGGCGATGTCGTTTTGAAATTGCGGGATTCCCTCACCCTCTCGAATGTAAGTCTCCGTCCAGATGTTTTTGTTGTTTTCCACGTCCACGAGCTGCAGGTTGATCCTCACTCCGGTGGCGAGCTTCTCTACTGAGCCTCGCAGGATTGTGCTGACTTTCGTCACCCCCGCCACCGAGTCCAGCGGAATGTCGGGATCCGAAAAGGACTTCATCGTGGCATAGGAGATTGTCTTGATCGAGCTGACTTTGGCGATTTGGTCGATGAGGTTTTCCGTCAGCGCATTGGGGAAATATCCGAAATCTTCGCCACCCAGGTTTCGGAAAGGAAGGACAGCCACAGACTTGTCTTTTTCCCAGGTCCCCTCACCCGAAAACACAGAAAACATCAAGGCTCCGAAGAGCAGTACAATCGCCGCAATCCCAATTCTGTACTTCCAGGGATTTCTTTTCTGATAGCGGATATTGCCCAGGATGTCGGAGCGCTTGGGTATTTCCAAGGGGGCGTTGGCTAGGGCATAGAGTTCAAGGCTGTGGTCTACGTTTTTGAGGTCAAATCCGCCCAGCTTGACGGTCTGGAAGCCTCGCTCTTTGGATATCTCCCCGCACACGCGCTCGGAGAAGACCACGCTGCCGGGTATGCAGACACTCTGGATACGGGAGGCGACGTTGACCGCGTCCCCGAACACGTCCCCATGGTCAAAAATGACCTCGCCGGATTGCAGACCGATCCGCAGCTGGTAGTGGGCAGCTTCTTTGCAGCGCTTTTGGATTTCCAGGCTGGCGTTTACCGCATCGATGGACGATTGAAAGACTGCCAGTATTCCGTCGCCAAGCTCCTTGATCAGCTTCCCCTTGTAGAGGGCCAGAATCTCCTGATGCAGCCGCAGGTTTTCCTTCATGAGGGCAAAGGCCGCATTCTCGTCTTTGCCCATCAGCCGGGTGTAGCCGACGATGTCGGAAAAATATACCGTAGAGGGTCTGCGGTTTAGTTCAGCCTGCATAAAAGTGGTTGCCTAATACGAAATAATATCTGTCATCCGCTCTATAAGCTAGTGATTTTTAGCATACTATAAAAAATGGAAAGGAGGTTGGCTAGCCCATTTTTGCCGCTTTGGGGTATTTTCTGTAAGCTTTATGTGCTTCTATCTGGTTTTGTCCCACTGCCCTTGATGAAAAAAACGCTACTCTCCACCTTTCTTCTGCTGATCTCCTTCGGGTTTTCGCAGGCTCAGGTTTCCGCTTCCTGGAAGCTGCTCGAAAACCACTTTACCGAAGCTCCGCACCACTGGGCGGAACTTGTGCTCAAAAATACTTCCGGCAAAAAGATCGACTCAGGCTGGAAGCTGTACTTCAACACCGTTTTCCTCTCGGTGAATGCCGAGGTGAAAAATCCCGGACTTGGCATCACCCATCTTCAGGGAGACTTCTTTGTCTTGGAAGGACAATCCCCCGCCTTGGCAGCGGGAGAGGAAGTGAGGATTGAGTATCGGTCTGCGGAGCCCTATTTGAAAAACTCCTACGCGCCTGAGGCTTTGGTTTTCCTGCGGTCGGATGGAAGCCATTTTGAAGTGAAAGATTATCAGGTGCAGGAGATCAGTAGCGACGGATTGGCAGAGATGGCCAAAGACACGCCCCTGCCCATTCCCACGGGAGAACTCACCTATGAAAGGAACGAGGGGCTGAGCCTGCTTCCCGAGGACGCGCTTCCCCCGTTTTTGCCCAGTCCAAAGTCTTGGCGGTACACCGGCGACCCATTGCGCATCAAAAATGCGGCTTTGGCGGTATCCGATATCCCCGAGTTTGCCAAAGAGTCCAAGTTTCTCCTGGAGGCCCTCGGCAAGGGCTACCATCCTCGCATAGATGCCGCTGAAGCGCCGGTTCAGATCCAGCTAGAGAAGGTGTCCGGCCTGCCAGACGAGGGCTACCGCCTGAGTATCCGGGATAGAAAAGTGCTGATCTCGGCCTCCCAACCCCAAGGCGCTTTCTATGGCGTGCAGTCGTTTTTGGCCATGATGCCCGGGGAATTTTGGAAAGAAGCCAGTGGGCAGCTCATACTACCGCAGGTAGAGATCGAAGATGCGCCCGCCTTTGGCTATCGGGGCTTCTTCCTGGATGTAGCCCGGAATTTTCAGCCTAAAACCCAAATCCTAAAAATCCTCGACATGATGGCTTTTTACAAGCTGAATGTCTTCCACTTCAACCTTGCCAACGACGAAGGCTGGAGGCTGGAGATCCCCGGACTACCCGAACTGACGGAGTTTGGTGGACGCAGGGGCTTTTCCACCGACGAGGCGGAGTTTCTGTGGCCGTACTACGGTTCTGGTGCAGATCCATCCAAGAGTCCCTCCGGCACGGGCTTTTATACCATCTCGGAGTTTCAGGAGATTCTCCGGTACGCGCAGGCCAGGCATATCGAGGTCATTCCCGAGTTTGGCGTTCCCGCCCATTCCCGGGCTGCCATCCGGGCGATGGAAAAGCGCTACCGGGCTCTGATGGGCGAAGGGAGAGAAGAAGAAGCTTTGCAATACCGACTGGCCGAGGACGATGACCAGAGCAAGTACCTCTCTGCGCAAAACTTCAAGGGGAACACTGTGTGCGTGTGCCAGGAGTCGGTATATACTTTTTATGAAAAGCTCGTGACCGAGGTACAGGGCATGTTCCGAGACGCGGGAGTGGATTTGAAAAACTGGCACACCGGAGGCGACGAGGTCCCTCGTGGCGTGTGGACGGCCTCGCCGGTCTGCAACGAATTCATAGCTGAAAACCCGGACATCCAGCAGCAAGACCTGAACGACTACTTTAGAAGCCGGGCGGCGGAAATCCTGAAGAAACATGGTCTGCAAATGGGGGGCTGGGAGGAAATCGGCCAAAGCCATCAAGGGGAGACCGTGGTACCCAACCCGAAATTTGCCGATCAAAACTGGAGGCTCTATGCCTGGAATGCCGTAGCTGGCTGGGGTGGGGAGGACATGGCCTACAAGCTGGCCAATGCGGGCTATCCCGTGGTCATCTGCTCCAGCGCCAACTTTTACTTTGACCTGGCCTATGACTGGGATCCCGATGAGCGCGGCCATACCTGGAGCGGAGTGACGGACCTGTATCAGTCTTGGAAGACGGTCCCCGGGAAGCTCTACCTCTCTCACGACCTCACCATAGAGGGCAAGGATTGGGATTGGACTGCGGTCGGCAGCAACTTTACCCGTCTGACGGCGGAGGGACGCGCCAATATCCTGGGCGTGTCGGGGCAGGTATGGACGGAGACCATCAAGGGCACCGAGATGCTGGAGTACTATATTTTTCCAAAAATGCTGGGCTATATCGAGCGGGCTTGGGCTGGCGACCCGGCCTGGTCAGACGCGGACACGGAGGCTGGGATGAGGGCAGCCAGAGAAAGCGAGTGGAATGTGTTTGCGAACGCCGTAGGCCAGAAAGAACTCCCCAAGCTTGAAGGCATGTTTGGGGGATTCGCCCATCGGGTTCCCAAGCCGGGCGTGGCGGTCCGTGACGGGATGATCTTTGCCAACGTGCAGACGCCGGGACTGATCATCCGCTATACACAAGACGGCTCTGACCCGACCGCCAGCTCGCCGATCTACACCCAGCCCATTCCCAAAAAAGGCGGGGAGAAGTTTCGCGTTTTCACCCGCTCAGGAGCCCACGGAGGGCTGCTGGAGCTGGATCGGGAGCAAAAGACCATTGACGGAAGGGAACTGGAGTAGTGAGCGCCGTTGCGTTTGGACTGGGAAATGGGTGCAAAAGGATTTGCACCCATTTTTTTGTCCCACCCGAAATTTCAGCACGGGCCAATTGGGATGGGGAGGAGCCGTAGAAATGCGTAACTTCAGAGGAATTTTGATCCTTTTAAACTTAACCCTACAGAAATGACACTTTTGATCATTGGAGTATTCGTCCTTCTGATAGTTTTTTACGCCATCGGCATCTACAACAAGCTGGTAAAACTCAGAACTCTCGTCGAGGAGGCCTGGAGTGGGATAGACGTGCAGCTCAAAAAGCGGTACAACCTGATTCCCAACTTGGTCGAGACGGTGAAAGGCTACGCCAAACACGAGCAGGAGACGCTGGAAAAAGTCATCCAAGCCCGAAACATCGCCCAATCGGCCAACAGTGTCGAGTCCCAGCAGGCTGCCGAAAACCAGCTCAACAAGGCCTTGGTCAATCTGTTTGCGCTCTCCGAGCGATACCCCGAGCTAAAGGCCAACCAGAATTTTCTCCAGCTCCAGGAGGAGCTCTCGGTCATAGAGCAGGACATCGAGAAGTCCAGAAGGTACTACAATGGCACCGTCCGCGAGAAGAACATCCTGGTAGAGTCCTTTCCGAGCAGTCTGGTGGCCAATGCCTTCGGATTTGTCAAATCCAAGTTTTTCGAACTGGACAGCGAGGCCGAGCGTGCCCTTCCACAGGTTAAGTTTTAGATGAAGAGCCTGTTTGCAATACTTTTGGGCCTCTTGCTGCCCTTTTCGGTTTTGGCACAGGAGGAAAAGCTCGAGGAGTTTTCGTCCACCCTCCTGATAGACGCCTCAGGCTTGGTCACCGTCTCGGAGACCATCGTCTATTCCACCCAGCTTAGCGGAAAGCGCGGCATTATCCGCTCCCTGCCTCTGGAGCGGGTTGATGATTTGGGAGATGCGGTCAAAAACGAGTTTACCATCCTCTCGGTGAAGCGCGATGGGCTCGAGTCTCCCTATCACACTGAGCGGGAAAATGGACACTTGGCGATCTACGTCGGCGAGTCCTCCGTCCTTCTGGAGCCGGGTGAGTATGAATATGAAATCACCTACACCATTCCCGCGCAGATCCGGTTTTTCGAGGGCTACGACGAGCTGTATTGGAATGTGAACGGAACGCAATGGCCCTTCACGGTCGGTAAGATCCGGGCGGAAATCTTCCTCCCGCAGGGAGCCGAGCTGATCCAGCAGGCCTGCTACACCGGTCAGTACGGAAGTACGGAAAACAACTGCCAAAGCTCCGCGGAGGGAAACTTGGTCACCTTTGAAGCGGGTCCTTTGCAGCCTTACGAAAACCTGAGCGTAGCCGTGGGTTTTGGAAAAGGGATTGTCGCCGCTCCCCCTCCGCCGGGTTTTTGGCAGCGCTATGGCTTCCAAGTCCTGACGCTCGGCATGGGCCTGCTACTGCTGATCTACTACCTGGCCACATGGATCAAGTTTGGGATCGATCCTCCCAAGCCAACCGTGATCCCGCTTTTCGACCCTCCTTCAGGGCTGTCTCCGGCATCGGTCGGGATGGTGAGCAAGGGTTTCTTTTGGCAGGATTTTGTGACGGCTTCGCTGGTAAGTCTCGCATCCAAGGGCTTTCTCAGGATCGAGGAAAAGACGAAGGAGTCGCTTTTTGGGCTTTTCAAGCAAAAAGAATTTGAGCTCATCCGGGAAAAAACCGCCGACCAGAGCCTGCCCAAGGAAGAGGCCGAGCTGCTTCGGAGCCTTTTTTCTACCCAATCTAGGATCAGCCTGAGCGGAAAATATGACCCGGCGGTGGAGCGCGCCGTCAAGGACTTCCAGTCCAGTCTCAGTTCACAGTGGAATGCCCTGATCTACAAAGGTTTTCATCTGAAGTTTTGGATTTTCCCCATCCTGCTGATGGGCGCATACATCGGGGCTCTGGTGATGTGGGAGGACTATTTTGTGTACCGGGACAAAGGCCTGATGCTGATTGGCTTTCTGGTCATGAATGTCGTCCTTTTCCTGCTCTACCAGTGGCTCATCCGCAAGCCGGCGGAGCGGAAGCTCAAGCTGCGCTCGGAAATAGAGGGCTTCAAGATGTATTTGGCTGCCGCGGAGGAACGCATGCTTCAGTTTAGCAACCCGCCGGAAATGACCCCGGAGAAGTTTGAGGCGCTGCTGCCCTATGCCATGGTCCTGGATGTGGAGGAGATCTGGGGCGAAAAGTTTCAAAACAAGCTAAAATCAAGCAGCCAGCGCCAAGACTACCATCCCGGCTGGTATAGCGGCGGGATGATCCAGAGGGCGAGTTTTGCCCATATGCTCAATTCCAGCCTGTCCAATAGCCTCAGCACATCCAGCCATAAGCCATCGAGTAGTGGAGGAGGGTCTGGCGGCGGAGGCTTCTCCGGAGGCGGAGGTGGCGGAGGCGGTGGCGGCAGCTGGTAGTTTTGCCCATTTTTTTGCCAAAAAACCAAACCCAATCTACAATGGCGGATTTCAAACCCAAGGGATACAATTCCCTATCTCCCTATTTCATCTTGGCGGATGCGCCGAGGTTTGTACAGCTGATGAAGGAGCTCTTCGACGCCGAGGAATTGCGGCGCTACGAGCTGCCTAGCGGCCGGATCATGCACTTGGAGCTGCGCTTGGACGACTCCGTGATCATGCTGAGCGAGGCCAGCGACGAATACCCGGCCAACGAGTTTCTCATGCATCTCTACGTGCGGGACTCCGTGGCTACGTACAGAAAAGCTCTAGAGCTGGGCTGCAAAGGCATTCAGGAGCCAATCCAAAAAGGAGACCCCGACCTGAGGGGGATGTTTCGGGACTTCAACGGAAACGTCTGGTCTGTGTCAACCCAGATGGAGTAGGCTCTACAGCGGCTTGGCGAGGATCACGATCTGCCCGAGATGGTAGGCCTCATGCTGGAGTATGCCCAGGATATGCTCGTAGTAGCTCAGCTGGTTGGGAGGGTAGATGCTGTCGTAGGATGTGGTGTCGAGTCTTTGCAGCCGGTCTAGCCATTGCTTTTGCACGGTGTCAAACCTCCCCAGTGTCTCTTGCCAGGCGGACTCACTGCTGTCCTGCACCGGGTAGATGTAGTTGTGGGCTGGAGTTTGGAGTACTTTTCCGTCCAGCCGCTGCATGACGTTGGTTTTCCATTCGATGAGATGGTTCACGATTTCCCAGATTGTGTTGCAGTTGGGAAGGGTACGCCTGTTGGCAAGTTCCGCCGAAATAGCCGTAAGCGTCCCTTTTACGGGTACATCGATCCAGGAGTGCCCGTCGTACAGCTGCTTAAAAAGCCTGATGATGCGATCTTTCTCTTCCATCTTGTTCGGATTTAGACCTTGGTCTTGAGGTATTCTTCGAGGTTGTTCAGTCCCATGGTAAAGCCCTCTTTGAAGCCCATCTCGATGATTTTCTCCAGGCCTTCGAGGTTGTCGAAAGTCAGCTCGATGTCGACCAAGGTACTTCGGCCGTCCAGTCTGCTGAACTGGTTCAGCCACTTGACAATCGGTTTGGAGTCGTCGGCGACGGCATTTTCGTCACAGAAGGCATCTTGGCCGGAGAAGCTTGCCTTTGGATTGATCGACTTGAAGTCAAAAAAACACCAGTGCCGCTCGCCAGCTGGACTGACCATGCAGTAGTGCCAGCGCCCACCTTCGCGTAGGTCGAGTGACTTGGTTTCCGCCCTCCAAGGCTTGGGAGCCCACCATTGATCCAGAATGTCAGCTTCTGTCCAGGCAGTCCATACCAAATCCAACGGGGCGTCAAAGCTTCTTTTTACTGTGATCTTCTCGTTTTGTCGATCTACGACAAAGTCAAGCAAGGCTGTCTTTTTCATTTTTTTGCTGTTTTAGTTGGGTCAATACCTGGTCTAGCTGATCAAAGCGCCTGGCGACCAATTCCCTGAACTGGTCTAGCCATTGCTCCATTTCGGCCATTTTATCGGTTTGTAGATGGTAATAGATTTCCCGTCCCTGCTGGTCTTGGCTCAGGAGCTCGCACTCGGTCATCACGCGGATGTGCTTGGACACCGCCTGACGGGTGATGTCAAACTGCTCCGCGATGGCCTTGGGCGTCATGGGCTGGGCCGCCAGCATCAGGATGATCGCTCGTCGGGTGGGGTCGGCCAAGGCTTGGAAAATGTCCCTTCTCATGGGTTGGATCTGGTGTTAAAGGCAATTGGAAACCTGATGGGATAAATGAAACCAATCGGTTGCTAATATAAAAGTGAAACCGATTGGTTGCAACGATTTCAGGCTTTTTTTGGGGTTTGACCAGCGGAATTGAAAAGCTTTTCGATAAAATCGACTGGAAACCAGTTTTATAGACTAGATTTGACGCGGCAAAAGCCACTAATCATTTCAAGTTTACACATGAATACTGGAACAGTAAAATTCTTCAACGAAACCAAGGGATTTGGTTTCATCATCGACAATTCCTCCAGAGAGGAGATTTTTGTCCACGTAAGTGGCCTGATCGACAAGATCCGAGAAGGCGACACGGTAACTTTTGACACCGAGCGTGGCAAAAAAGGAATGAATGCAGTGAATGTCAAGATCGCTTAAGATCGTCGACATTTTGAAAATAGGATTTTCGGACCTTGAGCAGGCCGGTTTTTTCTAAGTTCAATTTCACCGGTTTGCTCCGGATTACCATGAGTCCATAGTGCAAGGCTATGGACTTTTTTGTTTTTATGGCATGGGCGACCGGCCTTTATTCCGGCCTTGCTTTTGTTTTTTGACTGATTAAGAGTAGCTTATACCGGTTTTTTCAGATGTACTTTTAAATCTGCTTCTATGCAACTCACCAAGAATTTTCCGCTTCGCGAGCTTTTGCGAAGCCAGACCGCAACCCGAAACGACATTCTCGAACAGTTTGACCCAAGTCCGGAAGTGGTCGAAAACCTGCGGCAACTCTGCGTCCATGTGCTCCAGCCTCTGAGGGACAGCCTGGGCCGCGCGATTTTTGTCAACAGCGGCTATCGCTGCGCCCGCGTCAACTCCCTGGTGGGAGGGGCGACCTCCAGCCAACACCTAAGCGGGCAAGCCGCGGACATAGAGGCTGGCCATATTTCCATAGAGCAGCTATATCAGCGGATCAAAAATTCGGACTTGCCCTTTGACCAACTCATCCAGGAGTTTAACCAATGGGTGCATGTGTCCTACAATCCTGCCGGCAACCGGCGCATGTGCCTGCGGG
This sequence comes from Algoriphagus oliviformis, assembly GCF_017254915.1. GTDB lineage: Bacteria > Bacteroidota > Bacteroidia > Cytophagales > Cyclobacteriaceae > Algoriphagus > Algoriphagus oliviformis. The sequence continues at coordinate 31,784 of NZ_JAFKCT010000002.1, forward strand.
CGATGAAAGACAACGGAAAAACAATATACGTTCCCGAGTAGTGTCGGAACTCGGACACTCAGCCCAGCAATTAACCTAAACCCCCGCTTATGGATTTCTTTTTCGACTCCCATTTACACCTTACGATGAAAAACCAGTTTTCCAAAGAAGGGAATGCCACTTCCCCTTGGAAAGCGATCACGAGAAACGACCTGAAGGATGGCCTGAAGATTTTGGAGAAGCTTTTTGGCCTCAACACCTTGGACAAGACCTTTTCTTCCCAGTCCTGCCCCGACCAGCTGATTCCGGCCAACTACAAGCTGGTAGTAGCCCCTTTGTTTGCTCCTGATATCGACCTGGTAAAGGCGATCAACAGCAAAAAGAGCTTTGTTCGCCTGCTAAAAAAGCGGGAAAACAAACCTTTTGGAGTCATCTTGAACTTCGAGCGGTACCTGAAGCTACAGTCCACCCAGAATGCCTTTTCCATCGTGGAGAATGACTTCAAGCTGCTGGAGAAGGCCGATACCATGGAGCCTGCGCGCTCCTTGAGCTTTATCAAAAGCAAGTCGGATTTTGAGGAAGCGATACCCAATCGGCTGTCTGTGGTGTTTTCCGTGGAGGGCTTGCACAGCCTCAGGTCAGACCTGAAAGAGATCGATGAGGACCTGATCCTGGAGGACATCGAGTCCAATCTGGATAAGCTGGTGGCCAAGGGCGCCACCGTCCTCATGGCCAACCTAACCCATATCGACAACTCCAACCGCATGATCTGCAATCAAGCCTACGCGATGGACGGCATGAGGGCCAATGGTTTTGGTGATACGGAGCTGCGTCCCAAAGGGCACGGACTGACCGCGTTGGGCAAGAGCTTGGTGGAGCGGCTCGATAGCCGCAATATCGCGGTGGACCTGAAGCACATGAGCGTGCTGGCCCGGAGGGACCTGTACGCCTTTCGCCGGGAAAAGGGGATCACCTCGCCTTTGGTGTCCTCGCATTCGGGGATTGCCGGGATACCCTTTGATGGGGACTCGGAGGGATACAGAGATTTTGTTTTTGATACAAGAAAGCTCGGAGACGTCCATAAGGTCAGGGTCGCCAAGGTGGTCAAGTACGATTTTTCGGGCCTTTTTCCCAAGGTAGGCTTCAATGCCTCTTCGATCAGCCTCTTTGACGAGGATATCCGGGAAATCTACGATTCCAATGGGCTGCTGGGCATATCCATGGACGAGCGGGTCTTGGGATATACCCGGGCGAGAAAGCTCGAGCCAGACAGCTTTACCGACAATGTGGGCCTGACCGAGGATGGATTCGGAAACAGAAAGCGCGTGATGCTGGACTGGGACTTTGTCTCCGATTCGGAATTTGAAGCACTGGGGCTGGCCTCTGCCGCCAAGGGAAGCAAGCTCCGGACAAGCGTGGACGCGGAGGAACTGATCGACATGATCCGGGGCAACTCCGCCAATCTGCCCCCTTACCAGTTTTTCCACTTTTTGAACCATGTTCTTCACTGCGTCGCTTTGGGCGAGCAGTTTGACGGGGCGGCCGGTGTGGAAAAAATGCTGACCAAGATCATCTGCGTGGGCTCGGACTTTGACGGCCTCATAGACGCGATGGACTGGTGCGTCAACTGCAGCCACACCAGGGACATCAAAAACCGGTTTAAGGAACAGTTTCCCCAAGTTTTGCAAAAAAACAGCCTCCGGCTGCCCAGCGGACTGAGTATGGAAAGGGTGGCAGACCGGCTCTTTTTTGAAAATGGACGGGATTTCGTGCTGGGAAGACTGGCCTAGGGCTTAGGCTGGGCAATCGTACAGGCTTGTCTTTGTGAAAGCAGGCAGTGGCGTGGGACGGGAATCGGTGTCAAACTGGCGTTTGCGGCCAATGAATGCCTAGACGGGACATTTTAGACTTTGACTTTGGCGAAAATCAGGCTGGGATTTCTATCTTTGATGCTTTCCATAGCAAGAGAAGGCCTGTCTGGGCTTTCCAGAAGAAAATCAAACCTAAAAAACTATGAAATTCAAGCCTGGAGTTAAATACGGGGAAGAGCTCAAAGACCTTTACGCGTACGCCAAAGAGAATGAATTTGCCTACCCTGCGGTCAACGTAATCGGCACCAACTCGGTCAATGCCGTATTGGAGACCGCCAAAAAGGTCAATTCTCCCGTGATCATTCAGTTTTCAAACGGTGGAGCCCAGTTTTTTGCTGGCAAAAGCCTTCCCAACGATAAGCAGCAGGCGAGCATCGCCGGGGGTATCTCCGGTGCGCAGCACGTGCACCAGATGGCCGAAGCCTATGGCGTTCCGGTGATCCTGCATACTGACCATGCCGCGCTGAAGTTGCTTCCTTGGATCGATGGACTGCTGGAGGCTGGCAAAGCCTACTACGCAGCGCACAAGAAGCCGCTTTTCAGCTCGCACATGCTGGATCTTTCAGAAGAGCCGCTTCACGAGAATATCGAGATTTCCACCAAATACTTTGCTGAGTTTACCAAGCTGGAAATGGCCATCGAGATCGAGCTCGGTGTGACCGGAGGTGAGGAAGACGGCGTGGACAATTCCGACGTCGACTCCTCTAAGCTCTATACCCAGCCGGAGGAAGTAGCCTATGCCTACGAGCACCTGAAGCAAGTGGGTGAGCTCTTCACCATCGCGGCGGCCTTTGGCAACGTGCACGGCGTATACAAGCCAGGCAACGTAAGCTTGAAGCCTGTCATCCTGAAAAACTCCCAAGACTTCATCAACGCCAAGTATGGCACGAGCGGCAAGCCGCTGAGCTTCGTATTCCATGGCGGTTCCGGTTCCTCAGTAGAGGAGATCCGCGAGGCAAACAGCTACGGATCCATCAAGATGAACATCGATACCGACATGCAGTGGGCAATGTGGGAAGGCATCCTCAACTTCTACAAGAAGAACGAAGGCTACCTGCAAAGCCAGCTGGGCAACCCAGAAGGCATTGACAGCCCTAACAAGAAATACTACGATCCCCGCAACTGGCTGAGAAAAGGAGAGGAGAACTTTGTGAAGCGTCTCGAACTCGCCTTTGACATGCTGAATGCAGTGGGCAGAAACTAATCGGAACGTCCATTTGACCTAAAAGCCACCCCAACCGGTGGCTTTTTTGCTTTTCTGCCTGCTCTGAAAGATGACGGGGAAGTCTGCTGGGTGCAGAAAGCGGACAATTGAGAGATTTGCCGTAGATTGATGACAAAGTCTTTCCCATGAAAAAGTCTCTGTTGATCGCCTCTGCCATGTCCCTTGCTGTCTTTTCCTCCTGTGAAAAAAGCGCTCCAGAAATGGAAAGCCCCAAAAACTACTGGCCTGCTGCGGGAGTCACCTATGAGATTTTTGTACAGTCCTTCTATGACTCCGACGGAGACAGCATCGGTGACTTCAATGGAGTGGCGCAGAAGCTGGACTATGTGAAGGAGCTGGGAACCAATGCAATATGGTTTATGCCGATCATGCCTTCGCCTACCTATCACAAGTACGACGTGACTGACTACAAGGCCGTCCATCCCGACTACGGGACGATGGAGGATTTCAAAAACCTGCTTGCCGAAGCACATCGGCGGGACATCAAGATCGTGATCGACCTGATCATCAACCACACCAGCAGCGAGCATCCCTGGTTTTTGGAGTCCAAGTCCGGTCGCGACAGTCCTTTTCGCGACTATTATGTCTGGGCTCAAAAAGATACCATTGCCGATTTTTTGGACAAAAAGAAAGTGACACTCGACTCCGACAACATTCGCCAGTGGCATGACCCCGGTATGGGGCAGGACTTTTATTACGGTTTTTTCTGGGGCGGCATGCCCGACCTGAACTTTGACAATCCCAAAGTGAGGGAGGAGATCTATGAGATCGGGCGGTTTTGGCTGGAGGAGGTAGGCGTGGACGGGTTTCGTCTGGACGCCGCCAAGCATATTTTTCCAGATGACCGGCCGCTGGACAACCATGAGTTTTGGAAGGAGTTTAGGGCAAAAATGGAAGCCATCAAGCCAGACGTCTACCTCGTAGGGGAAGTGTATGACAAGAAGGATGTGGTGGCTCCCTACTTGCCGGGGCTGCCGGCATTGTTCAATTTTGATTTTCACTACACCCTACTCAAGGCCATGAACGAGGGAGAAGGGATGCTGCTGCCGCGCTTGCAAAAGGAGATTTTGGACTACTATCAGGCGATCACGCCGACCTTCATCGACGCGACGATCTCCTCCAACCATGACCAGCCCCGATTGCTCAATGAGCTGGGGTCGGATCCGGCAAAATACAAGCAGGCCATAGCGGTGCTGCTGACCATGCCCGGAGCGCCTTACCTATACTACGGCGAGGAGATCGGCATGCTGGGCATGAAACCCGACGAGCACATCCGGGAGCCTTTTCTCTGGGATGAACTGGCGAAAGACCAAGGCCGAGCCAAGTGGATTGAAGCCAAATACAGCACGGACGCGACGGTCACCCCCTTGGAGTTGCAGCGGAAGGATCCCGACAGCTACTTCAACCACTACAAGAGGCTGATCGCCCTGCGTCATTCTTTTCCGGCGCTGGCAGTGGGCAATCTCGATCTTCCCGAGGGAGAGCTGCCAAAATCTGCAATGGCCTACTTCAGAAACTCCGGCGGCCAGCAGGTTTTTGTCGTTCACAACCTGGGCGAAGAAGCCATCGAAGTTACCTTGCCGGAAGGCTTTGAGACGGAGATTTTCAGCCTTGGAGAAGCAGCCCTTTCGTCTGGAAAGTTGAGCCTCGGAAGTCAGGCAAGCCGGGTCTTCTTGAAGGACTAGAATCCTGCGATTGCCGCTTGGCGGATTTAGTTTCCGGATCGGAAGGATGAAGCAGCCGGCGGGGAAATGATCTTTGGCTTTTTCCATTGGCGGCTTTTTGATCTGGGTTTTTGAGGGGGTGAAAGCCTGTTTTTGCCTCGCCAAAGGCAAAAAACTCCATTTTTTCGTATTGCATCCCACCGAATAACTTTCTAGATTTAATTGTTTGTGAATCTTTCACTTCCCTGCCTGCGAGTTCGGGTGTTTTTGGTTGGGCTGGCGGGCACGGCGTTTTTTTCCACCTTTTCAAAGAATCTTTTACATCATGTCAACTTTCAAAATCCGCCTTCGCGGGCAGGAATTGCCCAAGGAGATTTCCCAAGCCGAGGACCAGGCCATGGGCTATTACAACATCAGCCGAACATTCACCGTGGAGAGCTCCACGCGCAGCGATGTGCCGGAGCAGGTCGTGGAGCTCGGCGAAGACGAGGTTTTGGAGTTGAACTTTGAGGACAACTCGGTATGGCTGGGAGATGCGGACTCCATCAAGCAGATTTTTGCCAAAGAGCTCAAGCGGGGAGGGGACGGAGACGAAGTGTATCTCTCGGGCCAGATAGAGACCGATGAGCAGGACAGAAGCCTCGTGCAGACCGTGGTGATCAAGGCGGCCAAGGTTTTCGTCAAAAACCAGGTCATCCGTCCGGGTATCCGCCAGCTTGCTACCAAGGCGGAGAACTCCGCGCTGAAGTTTGGAGGCAAGACCTTTGAAGACGAGGGGGCGGCTGCCCTGCTGGCAGTGGGTGAGGACTTTGAGCTGACGCGGGCAGACTTGTCCAAGGCGGAGGAGGGAGAGAAATACCTGATGTTCGTCCATGGCACAGGCTCTTCCACCTTGGGGTCTTTTGCCGAGATGAAGGATACGGCGGAGTGGAAGACGATGGTGGAAGCCTACGGCAAAGACCATCTACTGGCGCTCCAGCACCGGACGCTTACCTGTAGCCCATTGGAGAACGTCCTCGCCGGACTGGAGGAGCTGCCGGTAGGCATCACGCTGGACTTGGTCACGCATTCCCGAGGGGGCCTGGTCGGCGATCTGCTGGCAAGGTTTGCCTCCCATGCCAAGGGCTTTGGAGAGGCGGAAATGAAAGTGCTGAAAGACAGCGAGCGTGAAGCTGACCTGAACGCTATTCAGAAGATCGCCGAGCTGATCGCCAAGAAAAAGATCAAGGTTGATCGGGTCGTCCGGGTCGCCTGTCCAGCCAACGGGACGACGCTGGCTTCCAAGCGCCTGGATATGTTTCTCAATGTCGTTTTGAATCTGCTTGGCACGGCCATAGGAAGCGTGTCCAATCCCATATTCGCCACGATGAAGGAATTGGTCCTGGCCTCGATTGAGACCAAGGACGACGTGGGCGTACTGCCCGGGCTCGAATCGATGAATCCCGAGTCGCCTTTCATCAAGGTCCTCAATTTCCAGGGGACGGAGCTTGAGGTGGACTCCAAGCTCATCGTCATTGCGGGAAGCAGTGAGATCAGCATCTCCCTGAAGAGTCTGGTCGTGCTGGTGGGCAAGTTCTTTTTCCGGGGCAAAAATGACCTCGTGGTGGATACGGCCAGCATGGAGTTTGGAGCGAAACGCAAAGCCGGCAATGTGTTCCTCTACATGGAGGAGACCGGCGAGATCGACCACATCAAGTATTTCAAGACTCCCCGCGTCAGGAAAATGATCCAGACCGGCCTGATCGGAAAGCCGGAGGAGTTTGTGGGTAAGAGCCGAACTGACGGCATTACCTTCCTGAGAGGCGAGGATCGCGGCGACCTGAGGGGAGGCTTGTTTCTGGATGGCGGTGTCTATTCTGGCACAAAGGAGATCAGCGGCAAAAAGCCTATTCTGATCCTGCTTCCCGGAATCATGGGGTCAAACCTTCGGGACAAGGAAGACTTGCTTTGGATCAAATACACCCGCTTCCTTTTGGGACATCTGAAATATCTGATGCCCTCGGACAGCGACGGGATTTCCGCCGATTCGCTGATCAAGACTTCGTATAAGCGACTGGGCGAGCATTTGGAGAAAACCTACGATGTGGTTGCGTTTCCTTTTGACTGGAGACTGGGAATGAAGGACAACGCTGCCAAGCTCAACAAGAAAATCCGGGAGTTCATCGACATGGGTCAACCCATCAAGATGGTAGGACATAGCATGGGCGGAGTGCTGATCCGGGATTTCATACTTTACCACAGCGATACTTTCAAGGAGCTCAATAGCCGACCTGGCTTCAAGATCCTGTTCTTGGGATCGCCACTTGGCGGCTCCTACCGGATTCCCTACGTGCTTTTTGGCAGGGACGGGATCATCAAGCTGTTGGGAAAGATCGACATCACCAACACGTCCAAAGATCTCATGGGCGTCTTTGTCAATTTTCCGGGCATACTTGCCCTGCTGCCGATCAACAAGTCCGGCAAGCATGATTTTTCCGACAGGAAGTTTTGGGAGAAGCTGCGAAAAGCCTCGGGAGACGAGTCTTGGCCCATCCCAAGCGAGCACGATCTGAAAGCTTTTGGGGAATACCAAAAGTTGATCTTGGAGAAGGAGAAAGATATCAGCTACGAAAACATCTACTACATCGCCGGTCAGAGCCGCAAGAAAAAATCCACGATCTCCGACTTGGAGATTCGCGATGGCAAGCTGTATTTCGACGCGACTAACCAAGGCGACGAAAGCGTCACTTGGGAAAGTGGCATTCCCAAGGCGATCATCGCAGCCAAGCATCTGTACTACGCCAATGTCACCCACGGGGCGCTGTCGGCGGAGAAGAAGATTTTTGGTGCCATCGAGGACATTTTGACACAGGGGAAAACAGGACGCCTCCAAAATGCCCTGCCCATTGGACGTGGAGACGAAAAGAGCTTTCCTGCCAAAGAGGAAGAGGTCTTTGACATCAGTGAGGAAAACATGGTCAAGACGCTCTTGGGAATAGCTTCCGAGGGTGAGGAGCGGGAGCATGAGGCACCGATCCAGGTCAAAGTCAGTCATGGCGACCTGTCCTATGCCGACTATCCGGTGTTGGCGGGCCACTTCCAGTTTGACGCCATTCTCACTACCGAGCGTGCGATTGACAGGAAGCTGCAGGGAGAGCTGTCCCGGCTGCTTAGTTTGGGCCTTTACCCCGGTCCGGTGGGAACCCATCAGGTCGTGTTGACCCAAGACCTCACGACAGACGAAAAGAATTTCAAGGGCACCGTGGTCGTGGGTTTTGGCGTACCTGGGGAACTGACGCCTTACCAGATGATGGTGACGGTGTCCAAGGGCGTAGCGCGATACCTGACTATCCGCAATATCCGGGAGGACGAGCCCGAGACGTCCGATAAAGGCGAAGCACCGAAGAAGAAGGAATTGCTGGGCATTTCCATCTTGGCCTTGGCGACTTCCTATGGAGGCTTTTCCAGCGATACTTCCATCCGGTCTATCATTTTGGGAATCCAAGAGGCCAACCGCAGCATACGCAAAACCTATCAAAACAAAGTCAAGGTGATCGAGGAAATAGAGATCATCGAGCTCTATCAGGACCGTGCGCTGGGAATACTCCGAACCGTAAAAAACCTGGAGCAGGACGAAAGCAGGGAGTTCAACATCAGTGTGCCGAGCCTATGTCTCAACCAAAAAATAGGACGGCTGTCCCGCATTCCGCATGACAACACCTCCGACTGGTGGACTCGCATCAAGGTGACTGAGGAGATGGTGGACGAAGCTTCCAAAACAGGGTTTGGCAGGACCATCCGCATGGCGCTGGCGACCACCGGGGCCAGCGAAAAGGAAGTGCCGCTGCTGACCAATACCAGAAACATCGAAACGCTGCTGGTGGACATGACCCGGCGAAACCAATACGAACCGGAGATCGCCAAAACGATGTTTGAGCAGCTGATCCCATTTGATTTCAAAGAGGATCTGAAGCGCCAGAACAACATCACTTGGGTGCTGGACAAGAGGACGGCCAATTTTCCCTGGGAAATGCTGCAGGAGGACTTGAACGGAATGCCGCTCTGCATCCACTCGGGGATGGTCAGGCAGCTGGCTACGACCGATTTCCGGAGGATTTCGACCACTGTTCAAGACAAAAGGGCCTACGTGGTGGGCGATCCAGACCTGAAGGGCTTCATGGGGCAGCTGAAAGGCGCAGAACGGGAAGCCAACCATGTGGCGGAAAAGCTCAAGGACGCGGGCTTTGCTTCGGAGGTGTTGATCAACAGCTCTGCCCCGCAGATCATTCTCAAGCTTTTCTCCCAAAACTACAAGATCATCCACTTGGCTGGGCATGGCGTGTTCAACGCGGATCCCAAAAAGCCCACCGGCATGGTCATCGGGGACGGCTACTTTTTGACGCCGAGCGACATTTCCCAGCTGAGCAAGGTGCCGGAGTTCGTCTTTGTCAACTGCTGCTACTTGGGCCACACCGACGCGGGCTCGGAGGAAATGACCCAAAACCGGAACAAGCTGGCGGCCAACATCGGTACCCAGCTGATCGAGATTGGCGTCAAAGCCGTGATCGTTGCCGGTTGGGCAGTGGACGACAGCGCAGCCTTTGATTTCTGCAGGAAATTCTACGAGTGTTTCCTTGGCGGCGTCTCCTTTGGGGAGGCGGTGAAGGCTGCTAGAAAGTACGTGTACGAGCAACATCAGGCACGCACCAATACTTGGGGAGCTTACCAGTGCTATGGAGATCCGTTTTACAAAATCGACGGACCGCTCTCGGGCAGCAAGTCAGGCAGCGGATTCTATCTTCAGGAGGAAGTGGAGATCGAGCTGTTCAACCTCTGTTTTCAACTGGAGTCAAAAAGTGTCGAGCCTGATGAAGCAGGAAAGAGAATCTGTGACCTGGAGGAGGGCTTGCTGCAAGCCAACCTTCTCAGTCCTAAAATCCTGGAATACAAGGCGGATGTCTACGCCAAACTGGGCGACTATCTGAATTCCAAAAAAGCCTACGAGCAGCTCTTTGAGAACGAAAAGGCAGGGTTTAGCTTCAAGGCCATCGAGCAGTATTGCAACATCGCCGGAAAGTACCTGGTCGAGCAAAACGCAAGAGGGGACGCGAAGGGCAAAAAAGCTGAACTGCTGACAGCCATGGATGATGTCATCCAAAAGCTGCATGGTCTGCTGGCGATAGGCAAAACATCCGAGCGCTACAGCCTCCTGGGAAGTGCCTACAAGCGAAAGCTGATGCTGCTGCCGGAGAAGGAAAAGGCGCTCTTTACCGAAACGCTGCTGCAATCCGCCAATGCCTACTACGAGGCGGCAAAAATCAAGGGCCTTTCGGATTCCTACGCCATCAACAACTGCGTGCAACTCGGGAGAATCCATGAGCTGCTGGGAGGGCCGGAGTTGGTCTTCGAGGATGGCAAGGCGAAGTTGAGTTTGGCCAAGCTGCTCTCCCGATTCAAGCAGTCGGTCAATTCGGTTGCCGGATCCAAAAAGGATTTTTGGGACTATGCGGCCGAGTCCAACTTGCTCTTGTCCGGCCTGATGCTGTCGTCCAGCGACCACAAGGTCGACCAGGTCAAGACGTCCTATGAAGGACTTTGGAAGACAGCCGGCAGTCCTTCCAACAAGAAGGCAGAGCTGGAGCATCTGGATATTTTGCTGAAGGGACTGGCACTCTCAAGCGACGAGAAAGGGAAATCCTTGCATCAGGAGCTGAATAAACTGAGAGGAAGTCTCAACATTTCCTGACCATTTTGGAGGAGGCTGTGAAAAAGCCTTCGGATCTGGTAGGCAATTTTTATCTTTCGCCAGTCGATCGCAATGACCTCCGACTTGCAAGAGCCCGCTATCAGGGATCTTGTGCAAAGGCGGTTTTGACCCGACTCCGCGGCGCTGGGTGACAATAGTCACCTCGACACTGCCTTGAAGTATCGACTTTTGGCAACACTCGAAAAACTATGACCCCTGAACTATTACGGGAAGCCTTTCCCCACTTTACCGATCCCCACCTGATCCAAGCGATTCTCAAGCAGGGCCAGCTGATGAATCTGCCGGCAGGCAAGGTGCTGATGGAGCCTGGACAGTTTATCAAGGCAGTCCCACTGGTGGTGTCAGGCTCGGTGAAAATCCTCAGGATGGATGAAGAGGGAAAAGAGCTTTTTCTGTACTACCTGGATCCCGGCGAGACCTGCGCTCTCTCCCTTACTTGCTGCTCCGCTTCCAAGCCCAGCGAGATCAAGGCTGTGGTGGAGGAGGACGCGCAGATGATTTTCATTCCGATCCAGACCCACGAGCGTTTTTCCGATGAGTACAAGCAATGGAAGGATTTTGTCTCCACGACCTACCAATATCGATTCCAAGAACTCTTGGTCGCGCTGGATGCGGTGGCCTTCAAGCGTATGGATGAGCGGCTGATGCGCTATCTGGTGACCAAAATGAAGCAGCACAAGGCCAATGAGCTCCACACCACCCATCAGGAAATCGCCAATGAACTGGGTACGTCTAGGGAGGTCGTGTCGCGGCTCCTCAAGCAGCTGGAAAAGAAAAAGTGGATCGAACTCGGTAGGAACATCATCTACATTCGCGATGATTTTGAGGAATTGATCAGTAGGTAGCGCTAGTTCATGATCAGCAGCGGTACGTGGGTGTGGTAGGCCATCTCGATGGACTGGCTTTTTTGGAAAATCTGATCCCAAAGGTTTTGATGCTGATGGCACATGACCAAGATGATGTTGTCATGCTCTTCCAGATAGAGCTCCAGTCCCTGTGAGGCACTGGCGGCGTAGAAGGTGTGGATCCTCACCGCCTTGCCGGGATATTTTTTCTGTAGATAGCCTTCCAGTCCCATTACTGCCAGTCCTTCTTTGAAATCGGCGTTGGTCTGCACATGCAGCACCTCCAGCGCCAGATCCCATCTTCCGCTCATTTCGACGATCCAGTCTATGAAGCGCTCCTCATGGTTGGCAAATTCCAGGGCCAGGGTGACCTTCCTGATGTTGGTAAGCTGGGCCCCTGCAGGCACGACGAGAACCGGGCAGCCAGCCTCTCTGACGACACTCACAGTGGTAGAGCCGATCAGGGCTTTTTTGATCCCGCTGGCACCCTGGGTACCCATTACGATCAGGGTGGCCTCGCGCTCTTCGGCTATTCGGGCAATATTGATCGAAGGGTTTCCCTCCAAAATCTCATAGTCCATATCCAGGGTGGCTTCATGCTCCTTCACGGTTTTTTTCAGAAGTTTTTCCCCATCGGTGTACATCGAAGCCAGAGCCGAGGCAGTCTGGGCGGCAAAGTCGTAGGCGACATTGACTACGTGGACAAGGGTGATTTTACCGTTTCTTTTGTCCGCGACGGAAATTGCAAACTCCAGCGCCCGGAGGGAGTTTTCGGAAAAGTCCAGTGGAACGATGATGGTCATGGATAGTTGATTTTCACTAAGTTAAGGTTTTATCTCCGTGAAGGAAACTCTAAAGGACGCATTATCAAGGCCTCTTTTGCCGCTCAGCGGCTGCACCGATGTTTGCGGTTTTTTTCCGATTGTAACATTTGTTACCGCATGGTGCCGGTGGCAGGACTTACTTTTGTCAGAGAATCAGAATTAAAGAAAATGGACATAGTAACCTTGTTGGGCTTTGCCGCAGCTGTGATGATCGGAGTCAGTTTGGGACTGATAGGAGGGGGAGGGTCTATCCTTACAGTGCCGGTGTTGGTGTACATTCTGGGCGTCGATCCGGTTTTGGCCACTGCCTATTCCCTCTTTGTGGTCGGATCCACCTCGCTGGTCGGTGCCGGGACCTTTATGAAAAAAGGCCTTGTCGACTATCGGACTGCGGTGGTCTTTGCGATTCCCTCTTTTGTCGCCGTGTTTTTGACCAGGAAGTTCCTCGTTCCCGCACTCCCTGATCCTCTTTTTTCACTGGGAGAAAACCACGTGACCAAGAGCGTGGGAATCATGGTCTTTTTCGCCCTCATCATGCTGGCGGCCTCGATTTCCATGATCCGCAACAAGGAATGTGTGGATTGCGATGAAAATGAGAAGGTACGGTTCAATTTCCCGATGATTGCGCTGGAAGGCTCGGTGGTGGGACTGATCACGGGTATCGTCGGCGCAGGCGGAGGCTTTCTGATCATCCCGGCCTTGGTGCTGCTGGCTAGATTGCCGATGAAGATGGCCGTGGGAACCTCGCTTTTGATCATTGCCGCCAAGTCCCTGATCGGATTTTTGGGTGACGTGGCTACCCAGTCCATTGATTGGAACATGCTGCTGATCTTCACTGGGCTCTCCATTGCGGGAATATTCATCGGCAGCTCCCTTTCCAAAAAAATAGACGAGAAGGCCCTTAAAAAGGGATTTGGTTGGTTTGTGCTGATCATGGGGATCTACATCATAGGAAAGGAACTGATGTCATTGTAAGGGGATGGGAAATAGGAAGTTCGTGTCGTTTTTGAATGATCTATGAAGAAAATTCGTCCGTCGTATTGCTTCAGCATAGAATCAACGCCGGAAAATCCTCCAAATCAGCCCGCAGGAATTGCGGGCTTTTTTTTGTCCCAGCTCGATCCGATCTGGATTTCTACTTCGTAGATGGCCAAAGAACAAACTTTGCGTCCATGAAAAACTTAAAATTCTTTCCACTTGCGGCGGCTTTGCTGGCCTCCGCTTTTCTGTTTTCCTGCAACGAGGACGACGACATGCCAATGATGGACAGTCCTGAGATGACTCCGGAGGTCAATTTTACTGCCTTGGCAGAGGGAAATCTGCTGCTCTATTTTGAGGGTGGCAACCTCAGCACTCCCTCCAAGACCGTCAACATCACCGGCCTTGCCTCTGGGGAGTCCATCATTTCGGTTGATTATCGGCCTGCCACTGGGCAATTGTACGGCTTGAGCTCCGGAAGTAGGATCTACTTTATCAACGAAAACTCTGGAGCGGCGACCGCCTTGGGAGCGGCGGCGTTTTCGCCAGCAGTGGAGGGAGACCGGGCATCTATCGACTTCAATCCCACGGTGGATAGGCTAAGACTCGTCACGGAAAGTGGACAAAATCTCCGCCTTCATCCCGAAACGGGCGTCGTAGTGGCGACAGACGGTAGGATCAATGGGGGCACGAGTCCGAAAATCGGCGCTGTAGCTTATACCAACAGTATGTCGGGTGCCACCTCGACAGTTCTTTTTGATATAGATCTTTCCAGCGACAAGCTGTATCAGCAAGTGCCTCCCAACGATGGAGGACTGGTGGAAGTAGGGGATCTGGGCATCGATATGGAGGGATCGGTTGATCTGGATATCCTGCCGGACAATTCCCTGGCCTTGGCGGTAAACCGATCTGACATGGACACTCGTCTGTATTCCATCGATCTGGCCAGCGGCAAGGCTACTTGGGTAGGGGTCTTTTCCCAGCCTGTGATCAGCTTGGCTTTCAAAACCAACCCGATCGCCTATGCGGCTGATGCCGGGGGAATGTTCTACCGGTTCAATCCGACCAGTTCCCAGTCTACCTCGGTGGCATTTCAGGGCTTGGCAACGGGTGAAAAAATCGTCGGTCTCGACTATCGCCCTGCCAATGGACAGTTGCTTGCCATTTCGTCCAGAAGCCAGCTGTATGCCGTCAATCCTTCGAATGGCATGCTGACTGCTATCGGCAGCCCGCTCGCTCCGCTGATGGAAGGGGATATTGCCGGATTTGACTTCAATCCCACCGTGGATAGGATCAGGCTGGTGACCAGCACTGGCCAAAACCTACGCCTTCATCCCGATCTGGGAACCGTGGTAGCGACCGACGGAAGGCTGAATCCCGGTACTCCCATGGTCTCTGCGGCTGCCTATGCAAACAATATCGCTGGAGCTGCCACGACTACCCTTTTCGTGATTGACCATTTCACGGGCACACTCTTTACGCAGATTCCACCAAATGACGGCGTTTTGGTGCCAGTAGGCTCCCTAGGATTGAGTATCAGCTCCCAAAACGGCTTTGATATTGGCGGGACTTCGGGAAGCGCATTTGCGGTCTTGAATTCCGGCACTGCTGCTGGGGTTTACGGGATCAATTTGACGACTGGTGCGGCCACCAAAATTTCTGACTTGAACTTCTCCCCAGTTGCGATGACTGTCGGACTGGGCTTTTGATATATTGTTGGGTTAGTGGGTTCCAAAGGCTGGGTCGTGTGACCCAGCCTTTTTTTGTTGGCTAGGAAAAAATTGGCCTTTTTGCCTACTCGGTTTAGCGATAGGCTCCGATGTAGAATGCCAGCCAAAGAAAGAGCGGGACAAAGTAGGCAATCAAGACTACCAGGGTGCTTTCCTCCAAGCTTCTCCTACTGATCGCATGGTAGCCCAATACCCAAAAAACACCGTAGATGAGTTCAAACAGGTTCAGCACCGAAAGGGGATAGTGGTATTTGACGTCCACATTGCTTGGGCCGACGATCCAGAGGGCTGAGAGCGGCTCAAAATTCTGGATGTCAAAATAGGTCACGCTCCCGGAAGGATTCATGTAGACCAAAAGGCGGAGGAGTTCGGGGAAAATAAAGACCAGTTCCGCCACCAGTGCAAATTGCCAAAGAGACTTGAAGTTGGCCTTGTAGCCGATCATCAGGCCTATGGACCAAAAAAGAAACGCGATGACGGTGAATTTCCAAAGCAGCGCGAAAGGCGTCCATAAATAATTGAGCACGTTGAAGATATGGAAAAACATCAGGCCGCCCTGCTGGTCGATGCTCTCGTAGTCGGGTATGGACTCCAGGACGAGCACGTTGGTCAAATATCTGATTACCAAAAAAATAAGTACAAGAGTGAAAAAATACACGCGTTTGTCGAAATCAATCAGTTCCTCCAGACGTTGTGCAATCGGTGAAGCAGGTTTTGCCATATTCCTTTGTTAAAGTAACCAAATCTAAATGTTTGTTTGGATTTCGCCTTAATTTTGGATTCCAAACGAAAACAAAGTAATGAGTAAGCGAATAAGGTTAGCTGTCTGTACTCTGATGATGATCGCCGCGGTGGGCCGTGTTTTTGCGCAAGCCGGTGATCCGGTGGTGCCCGAAAATCCCTCTGGCTACCTGCTGCTCGACAAGGGGCTGCAGTATCGCATTACCAAGGCCATCAATGCGATGTACAACTTTGATTTCGCTACCGCGGAGCATGATTTCACGGTGATCATGTACCAGTACCCAGATCATCCCTTGCCGGATTTTTTGATGGCTTTGGGATACTGGTGGAGGATAGAGGTGGACGTGACCAATACCCGCTACGACAACATCTTCATCCAATATCTTGACCGGGCCAATGAGAAAGCCGAAAGGATGTTTGACGAGAACCCAAAAAACAAGGAGGCAGCGTTTTTCTTGGCGGCAGGCTATGGATTCCAGGGGAGGCTGTACAGCGAACGTAAAAGCTGGACCAAAGCTGCCTGGGCAGGAAAAAATGCCTTGAAATACATGGAGCTCAGCCGAGGTGAGGAGGAATTCAACCCCGAGCTTTTGTTGGGCGACGCCCTCTTCAATTATTTCTCCGTTTGGATTCCTGAGAACTATCCGCTTTTGAAACCGGTGATGGCGCTTTTTCCGAAGGGGAATAAGGCGCTGGGCCTGCAGCAGCTGGAGACCGTGGCTTCAAATGCCTTCTACACCCGGGTGGAAGCCCAGTATTTTCTCTTCAGGCTCTATGCCTCGGAGGAAAAACGTCCCTACGATGCACTCAGAATCTCGGAGTATCTGCATGGCAAGTTTCCAAACAATCCCTATTTCCACCGATCCTACGCCCGCCATCTGTATTCCGTAGGCCGGTGGATGGAGTCGGTGGAGCAGTCGGAGCAGATTTTGGCGCGGATAGATGCCAAGCAGTTTGGCTATGAATCCAACAGCGGGCGCTATGCGGCGTTTTACATCGCGGAGTATTATTACCGCGTCGGTGACCGCGCCCTGGCCAAACAGTACTACCTGAAGACAGTCGCCTATGGGGAGGAATCCGAGTCCCAAGAGAGTGGCTACTATCTCCATTCCCTGATCCAACTTGGAAAAATCGAAACTGCATCGAACAACAAGGCCCAGGCAAGGAAATATTTTGACCGGGTGAAGAAGTACGCAAAGCGCAAACACCCCGCCCATAAAGAAGCCCGAGATTTTATAAAAAAGAATAAACTTTAATCGATTTCCCTTCGTTGTACCTTTTTATAACAGGAGATAATTTGAATTTTTTTAAGACAACAAATGGTTTTGGGGGGATTCTTTCATCAAAACCTTTAAAAGATCAATAAAATTTCGATTTCCGTTCATCAAAAAGCGTTAAATCGATTTAAAACATTCATCAATTATATTAATTTTGCGCAACATAAAATTTTGTAATAACGGAATATCATGGACAATAGCGTAAGAATCAAATTCGATAAAATAGACCGCAGGATCCTGGAAATCCTTCAGGCTAACGCAAAAATCACCAATGCCCAATTGTCAAAAGATATTGGACTTTCCCCAGCGCCTACCCTAGAGCGAGTTAAGAAGCTGGAGCAGTCCGGAATCATCAAGAGCTACCATGCCAAGCTGGACCCCGAGCGAATCGGCCTGGGAGTGAGCACCTTCGTATTGGTCAGCCTCATCGGACACAACAAGGGCAACATCGATGCTTTCATGAGAGAGATCAATGAAATTCCGGAGATCATCGAGTGTCACCACATCACCGGTACCGGCGACTTTATCCTGAAGATCATCGCAAAAGACATTACCGCTTATCAAAAATTGATGCTGGAGAAAGTGTCGGAAATCAAGGAAGTAGATTCCATGCAATCCATGGTAATTCTCTCTACCTTTAAAGACTCAAAAGTGCTCCCGATTCCTGCGTAAGCAAGATTTTACTATCAATCAAGGGCGGCTCAACCGCCCTTTTTTTTTGAACAAAATGACCGAAAACCCCTGGACCACCCGCAAAATCGCGACTATCTACGAGAACCCCTGGATACGGCTGGAGCACCACGATATTCTCAATCCCGCCGGCAAGGAAGGGATCTACGGCAAGGTGCATTTCAAAAACCGGGCGATGGCCATCATCCCCATTGATGAGGAGGGAAACACCTGGCTGGTCGGACAGTACCGCTATGCCCTGGATGAATATGCCTGGGAGCTTCCGATGGGGGGAGGGCCCATTGGGCTAGACCTGCTGGAGTCGGCCAAGCGTGAGCTGCGTGAGGAGACAGGTCTCAGCGCGCAAAAATGGACGGAGATCATGAAGATCCATACCTCCAACTCGGTGACCGATGAATTGGGGATCGTCTATCTCGCAGAGGACCTGAGTCAAGGAGAGACGGAGTTTGAGGAAACGGAAGTTCTCCAGATCCGCAAGCTGCCCTTCTCGGAAGTGATGGAAATGGTGATGAAAGGAGAGATCACCGACAGTATCAGTATCGCGGGCATCCTCAAGGCCGCTCGCATTCTTGGGTTTTAGAACGCATGACCATCAAAAACCATATCCATACGACATTTCATCTCGCCTATCCTGTCATGCTGAGTCAGCTGGGACAGGTGGCCGTCGGCGTAGCTGACAGCATGATGGTGGGCAGACTAGGGGCGCTTCCCTTGGCGGCGGCCTCTTTGGGCAACAGCATTTTCTTCGTGATCATGATGTTTGGGATCGGCGTGTCCATGGGGATCACGCCATTGGTGTCGAGGGCAGACGGCAAGGGGAAATCGAAGCGGATTTCCAGGCTGTTCAGCCACGGACTTTGGATCAATATTGTCACGAGCGTATTGCTGACAGCCATTGTGCTTGGATTGTCCCAGGGTCTACATTTTCTCAACCAGCCCGAGGAGGTCGTGGTGCTGGCAGTGCCCTATCTGCTGATCATCACCGCATCGCTTTTGCCCTTGATGGTGTTCCAAACGTTCAAGCAGATGGCCGAGGGTCTTTCCCAGACCCGCCAGGCGATGTTTATCACCATCTTTGCGAACTTGATCAACGTCTTCCTAAACTGGGTCTTGATCTGGGGAAAATTCGGTTTTCCCGAGATGGGACTGAATGGGGCCGGTGTGGCTACCTTGATTTCACGGGTGCTGATGATGCTGATGATGGGAAGCTACATTCTTTTTTCCGCCAGGTACCAGAAGTACCAGTTTCGCCTTTCCCTTCCCGGGGCGAGCTTTCCGATGTTTTCCAGAATCCTGAAGATCGGCATCCCTACTGGCTTTCAGTTTATTTTTGAAGTGTCTGCCTTCAGCACGGCAGCGATCATGATGGGCTGGATCGGGGTGAATGCTTTGGCAGGACATCAGATTGCCCTGAATTTGGCTTCAGTCTCCTACATGATGGCGACAGGACTGGCTACCGCTGGGATGATCCGGGTCAGCAACCAGGTCGGCCGAGGAGACATGAAGGCGATGCGCGAGGCCGGTTCGGTGGTGTTTGGGATGGTAGTGATCTTTATGCTCGTCAGTGCCTTGGCGTTCTTCGCGTTCCGCTTTTTCCTGCCGACGCTCTATATCGATGATCCCGAGGTCATTTCCTTGGCCGCTTCGCTGCTGGTGATTGCGGGCTTGTTTCAGGTTTCGGACGGGGTACAGGCAGTGGGGCTGGGCGTGCTCAGAGGCCTGGAAGATGTGAAAGTACCGACCTTGGTCACACTGATGGCTTACTGGGCTTTGGGACTTCCCTTGGGCTATGTTTTGGCTTTCCCCCTCGGAATGGGCGCCCACGGAGTTTGGTACGGCTTGCTGATCGGGCTGACTATCACCGCCGGAATGCTCTACTACCGCTTTGTCACCCTGAGCAAAAAACGCATGGGAGAAAAGACGATTCTGTCCGACCAGCCCTCAATTATGTAAGCGGGACTGCGATTTTTCAGCCGAAAAGCTATCTTGGATCCCAATCAACCGGAATCCTATGAAGCTATTTGTACTGTCGCTTTTGGTCGCACTGACCACCTTGTCGGCCTTTTCCCAAGAACCTGCCGTGCTCTCCCAGCGTGAGCAGGCGGAGGTGATCGATTCTTGGCTGGAGGACCGCATCGAGCATCTTCTTCCCAGTCTGATGACCGAGACGGGCATAGACATGTGGATCGTCATGTCTCGGGAGTATAACGAAGACCCGGTCATCCGCACGCTTCTGCCAGCGACATGGCATGCGGCGAGGCGACGTACTATCCTGGTGATGTACCAGCCGAGTCCCAATGCCAAGGTGGAAACTTATGCGATTGCCCGCTATGATGTGGGGAAATCCTTCAAAAGGGCCTGGAATCCAGAAACCCAACCAGACCAATGGAAGGCCTTGATGGAGGTGATTGCCGCAAAAAACCCGAAGAAAATCGGTCTCAACTTTGCCAAAGACTATGGCCATGCAGACGGCCTGACGCATTTCGACCATGAGGAGTTTCTGAAAAACCTGCCACAAGCCCAACGTTCCAAGGTCGTCTCTGCCCAGACGCTGGCTGTCAGATGGCTCGAAACCCGCACTCCAGCCGAGATGGCAACCTACAAGCATATCCAAGAACTCGCCCACTATATCATCGCTGAGGGGCTTTCGGATCGGGTGATCACGCCTGGTGTCACTACTACCGAGGACGTGGTATGGTTTTACCGGGAAAAGATCGCTGAGATGAAGCTGGACACTTGGTTTCATCCCACGGTAGATATCCAGCGTCCGGATCCAGCCTCAACGGAGGCAAACCGTTCTTTTGCCGTCAGGCCCGACGAGCAGGTGATCCTGCCGGGCGATCTGCTGCACATTGATTTCGGCATTAGCTACCTGCGACTCAACACTGACACCCAGGAATTGGCCTATGTGCTGAAGCCCGGCGAGACGGAGGTGCCAGCCTATCTACAGGAAGCCCTGGCCGTGGGGAACCGACTTCAGGATATCCTGACTTCCAACTATGTGGCCGGGAGAACCGGCAACGAAATCCTCAGAGCAGCGAGGGCCCAAATGGATTCCGAAGGTATCAAGGGCAGCATCTACACCCATCCCTTGGGATTTTATGGACATTCGGCCGGCCCGACGATCGGCATGTGGGACAACCAAGGCGATACGCCTGGGGCGGGTGATTTTCCGCTTCATGCCAACACCGGCTATGCCATCGAATTGAACGCCGTGGTTTTTGTCAAAGAGTGGGGCAAGGATGTCCGCGTGATGCTGGAGGAAGGGGCCTTTTTCGATGGCGAAAAGGTCGTGTACTACAATGGACGCCAGAAGTCAATCTTGGCGATCCCACGGGCAAGCAACTATCTGGGCTACTGAGGCGGGAGGTAGGTTTTCCGGTCTCGTTTGATAAAAATCAGGATCAGGAAAGCCAGAAAGGCGACCGATCCGGAAGTAAGGAAGACCAGGCGGAAGTTTGCGGGATCGTTGGCGAAAAGCCAGCCCGAAATTGCCGCCCCGACCCCAATGCCGCTTTCCAGAAAAATATACATGGTGGCCAGCGCCCGTCCGCGAAACTGGTCTAAGGAGCGATCCACGACCCAGGCGGTGGTGGTCGGGCTGTACATTCCCACGGCTGCGCCAAAGAGCACTCCGGACAGGAGCAGGACGGTTTTGCTTTCGGCAAAAGCCACGGAGACCATGGCGCCCATCATGCAGACGACCGCCACCCGCAGCACGACCACACGCCCATAGCGGTCAGAGGTTTTTCCGGCGATCAGCCTGATTCCCAGGGAGGAGATGGTGAAGACCGCGAAAAAGAGGCCTTTGTTTTGGATTCCAAGATGGGTGGAAAAGTCCGGGATGATCGTGAGCACTACCCCGAAGGAAAACACCGACAGGAAGAGGATGATGGAGGGCAGGAGGACTCTTTTCTCGATGATCTCATCCCGCCTGAGCTTGAAAAGCCCAAGGGACAGGGGCTGTTTTTGGGGCAGGGATTCCTTTAGCCTTACCAGTATCAGGATGGAGAATATTGCCGTGAACGCAGCGCAATAGAATACCGTGTCTATTGTCCAGATGCTCGCAATCCAGCCGCCCACTGCAGGTCCTGCGGCCATGCCCAGGGAGCCAAACAGTGACTGTATGCCCATGGCTTCGCCTCTTTTCTCAAAAGGCACGATGTCGGCCACATAGGCCGAGGCACCGGTAGGGGTGAATCCCGCAGAGAACCCGTGGGCAAAACGAAGGAACAAGAATCCTGAGACGAAGGTCAGCACCGGATACAGCAATCCTACCACAAAGCAGACCGAAGCCCCCACCATCATCACGGGAATGCGGCCGATTTTGTCGGCCAGCTTGCCGCTGAAGGGTCTGGAAAGCCCAGCCGATAGCGTAAAGAGCGAGATGATCAGGCCCTTGTACTCCTCGCCGCCCAGGGAGCTGAGGTAGGCGGGTAGCTCCGGGATGATCATGTTGAAGGAGGAAAAAAACAGAAACGAGCTCAGGCAGAGCAGAAAAAAGTCCAGGGTGAAAAAAGAGGGAGTGAACCGCATCTGCCGCAAAAGTCTGAACAAACAGGCGTAAATCCTATTGGCCTCTACTTTTATGGCAAGCTACTTGTGCAAAGTACGAGCCTATGACTAGCTATAAATCAGGCCTAGAATGCTTATTTTAACGTTGAAGTTTCAGGAGTACTAAAACTTGATACGATGAAAACAATCAACCCCCAGTATATCAACGATGCGAACGGAGACAGGGCCTTGGTGGTGTTGTCGATAGATGAATTCGATGCAATAATGGAAAAGCTGGAGGACTTGGAGGATCTTAGGCTATACGACGAAGCAAAGAAAGAGGATTCTGGTCAACGGCTCCCCTTTGATCAATACCTTCAGTCTAGAAAAAAGAGGGATGTCTAGATACAAATTTTGTCAAGACGGGCCGCAAAGGAATTGGATAAGCTCAGCGATTCTACTGCCAAACCGATTCTTTCTGCGATAGCCGGCCTTTCAAACGAGCCTCGGCCCAGAGGTTGTGAAAAATTGAAGGGAAGGGATGGATATCGAATCCGGGTTGGAAGTTATCGTGTGATCTATGACATTTTTGACGGGGAATTGATAGTAGATGTCATTACACTTGGCCATCGCAGGGATATCTACGACTAGGCATGTGTTGAAGCCCCAACGTAAAAAAGAAAGGCCGGAAATTTTTCCGGCCTTTCTGTTAGTCTTTGTTGGCTTCTTCCTCGCTCTGCGCGAGTAGGAAGGCTTTCATAAACTCGTTCAATCCGCCATCCAGCACGCCTTGCGCGTCGGAGGTCTCATGGCCGGTTCGGTTGTCTTTCACCAGCTTGTAGGGGTGAAGGACGTAGTTTCTGATCTGGGAGCCAAAGTCCACACGAAGCTTGGAAGATTCGATCTTGGCGATCTCCGCGTTGCGCTTTTCCAGCTCCATTTGGTAAAGCCGGGACTTCAGCATCTGCATGGCCTTCTCACGGTTGGCCAGCTGGGAGCGCTCGACCTGGCAGACAACCACGATGCCAGTCGGCTTGTGGGTCAGCTGCACTTTGGTTTCCACCTTGTTCACGTTTTGTCCACCTGCACCACCGGATCTGGAGGTGTGGAGCTCCACATCGGCTGGATTGATCTCGATCTCGATGGAGTCGTCCACTTCCGGATAGGCATACACGGATGCAAAGGAAGTGTGTCGTCTTCCGCCCGAGTCAAAGGGCGAAATACGCACGAGGCGGTGTACTCCGGTCTCCGACTTGAGGAATCCGTAAGCCAGCGGGCCTTCAAATTCCAAGGTTGCGGATTTGATCCCGGCAACCTCGCCGTCCTGGACGTCCACTTCACGGACTTTGAAGCCGTTCTTTTCCCCCCACATGATGTACATGCGCATGAGGATAGAAGCCCAGTCGTTGCTTTCCGTTCCACCAGCTCCCGGGTTGATTTCGAGTACGGCGTTGAGTTGGTCTTCCTCGGCAGAGAGCATTTTTTTCAGCTCCAGTTCCTCTACGGCCTCTTTGGCTTTGAGGTACTCGGCTTTCAGCTCTTCCTCGGATACATCACCTGCTCCGTAGAACTCATACAACACCTCCAAGTCCTGGATTTTTTGGTCCAGATCTTCAAAGGAAGTCGTCCAGCCTTTACGGGCCTGGATTTGTTTCATGGTTTTTTCGGCTTCTTCTGGATTGTTCCAAAAGTCAGCCTGGGCCGAAACGGCCTCAAGGTCTTGGATTTCTACTTTCTTCCGATCGTAGTCAAAGATACCTCCTCAAAGCCGAAGTGCGGGCTTTCAAGTCTTTCAGTTGTTCTGAAGTCATCTGTCTAAGTGAAAATTAAGGCTGCAAAACTCCGAAAAAATATCGGGTTTTGCCAGCGTAAAACGATTAATCCATCCGCATTTGGATGATCTGGATGCCGTAGCCGGTGGTGTTTCTGAAGGTTTTGTAGCGAATCGGGAGAAGTGCCAAGCCCGTCCCGATCAAAATCCCCGAGGTGACCGCGACGCCCCCATCGATCTCCAAATCCCTCTGTTGGTAGAGGCTGTTGACGGCTTCCACCGTGAGCAAAATACCGCCTGCTCCCAGAAACAGCGCCGTCAGGTTTCGCAGTGTCCGGTTTCTCGGATCCTTATGACGGATGTCGACCTCGGTGATGTCTGCCGGGGCGAGGATGTTTTCCGTCAGGTAGATGAAGTCATTTTCCAGCTTGACGATCTGGTCGGTGACAAAATAGCCGAGCTTTTTGCTTTTGTAGGTGATCTCCTCGCCAGGATAGTACCTGATTTGGGATTTTTGGTTGCTGCCACGCTTGAGCAGGATAAAATCTCTGGATTGCGCCTGCGCACTGATCACCAAGGACAGAAACAAGGCTGTAGCCAACGCTATTTTCATAGAAGAAAAGTAACAAAAAACAGGAAGTTGCCTCCCTGTCAGAAATTAGATTTTTACGATCCAGCCTCGCGAGTCTTGGATGTCTCCGTATTTGATGCCGTCCAGCTCGTGGAGCACTTTGTACGAAAAAGCGTCGGGAGTCTTTTCGGGAAGTACGTAGTCCTTGCCGTTGACGTTGATCTTGGCAATATGGGCGATGGTAGCTGCGGTACCGGTACCGAAGGCTTCGCGTAGCGAGCCATTTTCCAAGGCTTCCTGAAGTTCGGATACGGTCAGGAAACGCTCTTCCAAGGGTTTGCCCCAGTCTTTGGCCAGTCGGATCACCGAGTCTCTCGTGATCCCCTTGAGGATAGTCCCGGTGTTGGTGGGGGCGGTGATCAGCGTACCGTTGATGTCAAACATGACGTTCATCGTGCCACTTTCCTCGATTTTGCTGTGGGATTTGCCATCGGTCCAGAGCAGCTGGTCGTAGCCGGCACGCTGTGCCTGCAGCGCGGGGAAAAGCGACGCGGCGTAGTTTCCGGCGGTTTTTGCCCCGCCGGTGCCACCTTCGGTCGCACGGGTGAAGTCAGTCTCTACTTTCACCGTCACAGGCTTGCTGTAGTAAGCGCCTACCGGACAGGTGAAAATGATGAATTTATAAGTGTCGGATGGTTTTACCCCGATATAGTTGTCCGTGGCAAACATGTACGGGCGGATGTAGAGGCTTGCGCCTTTGCCGGACGGAATCCAGTTTTTGTCCACCTCCAAAAGTTGCAGCAGGCCCTCCATGAATACTTCCTCGGGAATCTCCGGCATGCACATGCGGACCGCCGACTCGTTCATGCGCTGGGCGTTGGCATCCGCACGAAAGATGAGTATTTCGCCTTTGTCGTTTTTGTAGGCTTTCATGCCCTCAAAGATGGACTGGCCGTAGTGAAGCGCGGCATTGGCTGGATGGAGGTCTAGAGCTCCATAGGGCACGATGCGCAGATCTGTCCACTCGCCGTTTTTGTAATCCGCCACAAACATGTGGTCAGAAATGGTTTTGCCGAAGACCAGGTTGGAAAAGTCCGTTTCGGCAAGTCTGGAATGGGTGGTTTTCTGAACCGGGATAGCAAGTGTGGTTTTCATACGCTTTCTATTAGGAGGCGAAGGTGCCTGGTTTTTCTTTTTGTCGCTTTCCCTGGTTGGGTTTGCTTTCTGGGATGCAATTTATAAAAATGCCGCTGCTTATCTCAATCTTGGAGCCCAAGTCACCTCTTCTACTTCGAGTTCTTGTGCCATTTTTCTGCCCAAAACGAAAAGATAGTCCGAAAGTCGGTTGAGGTACTGGATTACCAGCTCGGCGACGGGTTCGATGGAAGAGAGCTCCACGGCTAGTCTTTCGCCCCGTCGGCAGACTGTCCGCGCCACGTGGCAGAAGGAAACGGAAGGATGTCCCCCCGGAAGGATAAACGCGGTCAGCATCGGAAGCTCGGCCTCCATCCGGTCCATCTCCTGCTCCAATGCCTCGATGTCCTGTGGGAGCAGATCCGGCTTTTTGACCTTGTCTTTCCCCGGAGCGGTGGCTAGGTCAGCACCGATGGTAAAGAGCCTGTCCTGGATTTCCTTCAGGAAATCAGCCCGTTTGGCATTGACCTCCTGGTCCCGGACCAGCCCGATAAAAGAATTCAATTCGTCGATCGTGCCGTAGGCGTCTATCCTCAAGTCTGATTTCGGTACCCGCTTGCCTCCTAAGAGTGATGTGATTCCCTGGTCTCCTGTTTTGGTATAGATTTTCATTCTGACGCTCTTCTTTCGGAGTCAAAAATAAGAATCTATTTCAAATAAAGGGGAAATCAGACGTGGACAGCGACTCCGCGGGTTGGGTTAGGATTGATCTTGTCAGTCTCCACGAGTCCGTCACGCAGACGGATCACGCGGTGGGCATAGTGGGCGATATCGTCTTCGTGGGTTACCATGATGATGGTGTTGCCCTTGGAGTGAAGCTCGTGAAAGAGCTCCATGATGTCGTAGGAAGTCTTGGAGTCCAAGTTTCCGGTCGGTTCATCGGCAAGGATGATACTGGGATTGTTCACCAGTGCCCGCGCGATGGCGACACGCTGGCGCTGTCCACCGGAAAGCTCGTTGGGGCGGTGCTTGGTGCGCTCGCCTAGGCCCACGTTCTCCAAGGCTTGGAAGGCCCGCTCTTCTCTTTCGGCTTTGCTGAATCCAGCATAGACGAGCGGAAGGGCCACATTGTCCAGGCAGGAAGCCCTAGGAAGCAGGTTGAAGGTCTGAAATACAAAGCCGATTTCCTTGTTTCGGATCTCGGCCAGCTCGTTTTCGCTCATGTCGCTGACATCTTTGCCAGCCAATACGTAGGTGCCGGAGGTAGGAGAGTCCAGGCAGCCGATGATGTTCATCAGCGTGGACTTGCCAGATCCGGAAGGCCCCATGAAAGCCACATATTCCCCACGATCCACGGTGATACTCACTGACTTGAGGGCTTGGATGATCTCGGAGCCCATTTTATAGGTTTTGTTGATTTCGTGGGTTTCTATGACTCTGCTCATGGTAGAAAATTTTGCTTAAGATAGTGGTTTAGTATTTAAAATTTCGAAGGCCGATGGGTCAAAATACGTGAAAAAGTGCTAATAGTTTGTCCTTTGGAGCAATTCGATCTCGTCCCAGCTCATCCAGTTGCGCATTTCCTGGATCGCATCCGTGGCGTAGTTGTCCAGGCCGATTCGCTTCGCCGCCTGCACCTTTCTGATCCACAGCAGGGGATCCCTGCTGAATTCGCTGGCGGTGTTGAGCAGCTCATACTGGGCCAAAGGGTCGGGCATGCGGTCCGCTGCACTCAGGATGAGCGGCGTGCGATAGGGGTTTGCCGTGAGTTCCTCGCCGACTTTCAGGAAGTCCATGTAGGCCGTTAGTGAGTTTTGGTTTGCCCAGTCGGTTTTTTGCAGAAACTCGTTCAGCTTGTCCTCGTTTTCCACCTTTCCCTTTAATACTTTTCCCAGCTCGTTTAGCTGGTAGCTGGTCAGTCCATGGGCTTTTCTCTCCAGGATCAAAAAAGCCAAAGCAGCCCTGGAATCCGGAGAGCTAAGCGTATTCCAGCGGTCGAAAAGCTTGTCCGGCAGCGTTTGGTTGAACGTAGCCAGCAAGGACAGGAATTCATCCTTGGTGTTGGATTCCGGTACCTGGTATTTCGCGCGGAGCTCTTCTGCTTTTTCCCCAAATCCACCCAAGTCCATCATGCCCAGATGATAAGGCCTAAAAGCTTTTAAGCCTTTTTCCTCGGCTGCGATGAGGTCTTTCGCCGCTTTTTCAAAATCCAGGTTTCTGGCCAAAATCCCCGCGGTCAAGTTGAGGTAGTAGCCTGCGTCGCCGGGATTGCGGAAGGCCAGCCCGTTCAGGTTTTTGACCGCTTCGGTCACCCGACCGGCCGCAAGGCTCCTGATGGAGGCTGTCTCCTGCACCTGCATCAGATATTCCAACATCTGGGGCTGGCGGCTCAGGGAGTCTATCCAGGCCAGGTCCTCGGAGGTATTGGCCTGCGCAGGTACGGAAAAGAGATTTCTCGTCCCTGCATTCAACAGCATGGGGGAGGATTCCAGCTCCAGCTTTTTGCGAAGCGAGGCCAATTCCTCCTCGCTGGAAAGCTCGCCTCGGAGGTTTTTGGCGGCTAGGAGGTTGATCTGGGAAGCCAAATCTTGGGATACTTCCAGTTCATCCTGCTCTAGCTGCAGCTTGCTGCGCATCGCCAGGAGGTTGGAGGCTACGATAGGGTCGGTCGCCTGATTTTCCTCCAAAAGCTTCACGGCTTCGTCAGCCCTGCGGACTTTCACATAGACCAAAGCGAGGTTGTTGAGTAGCTGCGGATTGCCTGGAAATCGCTTTAGGCCGTTTTCGAGGTAAAACACGGCTTCGAAGGGCTTGTTTTCCAGTAGCATCCGCGAGCTCAGCAGCAGGATGTTGTCGACTTGCGGGGCTTCCGCAAAGCTTTCGTCCAAATGTTCCTTGGCCAGTGTGGGCTGGTTGAGCTCAAAGAGCAGGTGCGCAGTCGCGTTTTTTGCCTTTTTGTTTTTCCGGAACGAGTCCCAGGCATTTTCATAGAGTATGCTCGCCTCGAGTTTTTGGCCGGTCTGGTAGTAGTAGTCCCCAAGGATGTTGGTCGTCAGGGAGTTGGCCTGGGCGGCGATCACCGCGTCCATGTAGATGGTGACCACCAGGATGGAGATCAGCCCGCCGATGCGGAGGTGGTAGTAAGGCAGTGAATAGGGCTGGAAAAGCACCTTTTCGATGGCCTTGCCTGTGTCCATGATGGACAGGAAGTTGCTGAAAAGGTAAACCAGGAAAAATAGCGAAAAGCCAAACTGGCTGTAGATGATCACGTGCTTTGCAAATTCCCCCGCGGCTTCGTTGCCGGAGAGTTCCAGCTTCCACAGCAGCCAGCAGGTCATGGCAAATCCAAACAGAAAAAGCGCCTTTAGATAGACGGGAAGGGCGGCGACTTCTTTTTCCTGTTCCAGTTTTTCCCGCGTAGAGATCCAGCCCAACACCCCGATCGGGAGGATCAACAGCAAAGCGGTCGATGTGGGAAGAGGAAGGTTTATTTCACCCTTCAAGTCCAGAAGCAACAGGATCAGGCCGATCAGATACAGCGCGCCGATGCCGAAAATCTGCCAGGAGATCTTCATGCTGATGTTTTGGTTGGCTCGCGCCAAAAGCACATAGATACCCGACAAGACGCCGTGACCTTGCCAAAAGATCCAGGCGATGGACATGCCCAGGGCGATGACCAGGCTTTGCTCGGCCAGATAAAGCTGGGGAAGGGCGATGGGGCTCAGGCTCACGAGTGCCAGCAAGGCAGCGCCGCTGGATAGAAAGAGCGTCAGCCAACGCATCCAAAAAGGAGCGTTTGGCCTCCAGACGTGGAAAACCAACAACGGCAAGACTGTGCCGGCAATCAGGATGATCAGGGGGAGGTTGGAGCTGGGCGAGCCAATGTTTAGGCCATTGGAATTGAATAGCGTAAGCAAAACAATCCAGGCTGCGGAGGCGATGAGAAAGGGGATCTTTCTGAAGGTGCTGAAAAGTGCCAGTGCAGAGACGCAAACCAGGAACACGACGGCGCCAAAGAGGTAACTTTCTCCTAATGTGAAGCCGGGCAAAAGTGAGTGGAATTCCTGAAAGACCAGGTAGTTGTCCACTTCGACCGGAAAGGCCAGTGCACCAAAACTCACCCAGTCTATGGGCACGGCCAGCGTGTCCAAAAACGCCGCCGGGGCAATCTGCGGATAGGCAGACGCGCCAAACCACAATGAGTAGAGCGCAAAAAGCCCTCCGGTCACGAGGAGCAGGAGGGCGGATGTTTTGGCCAGAAAGTCCAAAGGAAGGGTTTTTCGCTGCATTCCTATTCCAATACTTTCGGTACGCGGAAGTAGTCTTCGTCACGCTTGGGGGCGTTTTTGAGGCCTGCTTCGTGGTCAAGGTGCGTCCCCACTTTGTCCTCGCGCATGTCGTTGACCTCGGAAGACATGGTGGTCAGGGGCTCCACGTCGCTGGTGTCCACCTCATTGAGCTGCTCCACCCAATCCAGGATTTGGGACATGTCCTGGGACATTTTTTCCGCAGAGCTCTCGTCAAATTCCAGCCGGGCCAGATGCGCGATTTTCTTGATGGAGGCTTTGTCTATTTTCATTTCTCAGGGGATTCTAGGTTTGGATCTACGGCATTGTCCCGATTCAGTTGCTCTTGGATGATGCCAAAACAAGCGGCTCTCAAGCTGTCGTCCGAGACAAAATCCCTCGGGTGCAGCGCCGGGTGGAAGACCATTTTTGCGCGTCTCCTTTGGAGCAAAAAATGGCCGTCGTCGGGCAAAATTAGATGATTATAGGATAAAGTGACAGGGATGACGGGGATTTGTTTTTCCATGGCCAGGCGAAAAGCGCCATTTTTGAAGGCGATCATCTGGGGTGGGCGCTTGGTGAAAATACCTCCTTCGGGAAAGAGGACGATGCCGCTGCCGCGGTCAAGTGCCTCGCCCGCCCGGCGCATCGTCTCGGCGCGGCTCTTCATCCTGTCCCGGTCCACGGCGATATGGAGCATTTTGAAATAGTAGCCAAAAAGCGGTGCCTTGCGGATAGACGCTTTGCCTACAAAAAGCACATCGCCTGGGATAAAACCCATCATCGCCACGTCTAGGTAGCTAAAGTGGTTGGCCAGAAAGATGTAGGGGCTGCCGCTTTTCAGCTTGGCCTTCATCTCGATATCTACCGGAAGCAAAATCAGGGAAAAATAGACCCTTGCCCAGTAGCGGTTGATTTTCCTCCCGTACTTTTTCCAGCCAGGCATCCAGATGCAGATCAGGATAAACGGAAAGATGAGCAGAAAGGTGAGGATGAACATCACCGCCGCATAGACCGAGTAGATGCGTCGGAGCAGCCTATTCATGGTTGATCATGTGGTTGGCGACTTTGATGAAATAGCCCGCCATGAGCTCTTTGGCATTTTGCTCGGGTCCGAGCCGGTCCAGGGCAGTCAGCATCGCATTCAGCCAATGGTCACGCATCTCCGGGCCGATCTGCCAGTCCAGATGGCGCATTCTCAGTCGGGGATGGCCCCGCTCCTCATAATAGGTCTGCGGCCCGCCAAACACCTGGAGGAGAAAGAGAAAAAGCCTTCGCTCGGCAGGGGCGAGGTCCTCGTCTGGATAGAGCTTTCGCAGGTCGGGGATTTGCCGCACTTCCTCGTAAAAGTAGCGCGTCAGCAGTCGGATTTGATCTTCGCCGATCAGTTCATAGATGGACTGAAATGGATTCATGCCGTAAACTTAGGGAAATCTTCCGGCTCAGGATTGGAGATTTTTCACCTTCAGCGAGGTGCCTTCGGTGGAGATGACGACGATCTTTTCGCCTTGGTCGATGAATTCACCTCTGGAGTAAGCGTCGTAGATCTCGCCGTCGATTTCCACTTTGCCGCTTGGGCGAAGACGGGAGTGGACTGTGCCCGTTTTTCCCATCATCCCACTGCTGTAGAAGCTGGACGTGTAGCCTTGGCTGCGATCTTGGGTGTCCGCTAGCGTCACATGGCGAAAGGCCCCCCATTCGTTCACTTTGGGAGTCAGCCAAAAGACCAAGCCAACAGAGGCCAGTGAAGCCAAAATCACCGTCAACAACGCGCCAAACAACTGGGAGGCCGGGACAAAATCAAAGTTGAAGTCCTGGTTGGGCACCATGCCAAGCACCAGCCCGCCGATGATGCACACGATGCCGAGCACGCCGAAAATACCGAATCCGGGAATCACAAAAAGCTCTATCGCCAGCAAGATGATCCCGGCAAAGAAGACGAGTATTTCCCAGTTTTCGGCGAGCCCATTCAGATAGTAGGGGATGAAGTACAGGGCGGTGGCGATGATGGAAGCGACGATGGGGAAGCCCACGCCGGGAGTTTGCAGTTCAAAATAGATGCCCCCGACGATGATCAGGATCAAAACCCCGCTGATGGCCGGGCTAAGGAAAAAGGAAATGATCTTGTCCACAGTGTCTTCCTCGTAGGCCAGCACCTCCGCATTTTCCAGATTTTGGGCTTGGAGTATCGCTTCGATGGAGCGGTATTCCCCTTCGCAAAAGCCGTATTTGATCGCCTCGGACACCGAAAGCGTAATGACCGATCCGGCGCTGGAGATCCCTTCGATTTCTATTTTTTCGTCCACCATGCCCTCGGCGATGCGCGGATCACGGCCTCTAGCCTCTGCCGTGCTGCGCATCATAGAGCGCATATAGGACTGGTATTTGTCCGGCGCAGCGGCGCCATCCGCACCGTTGACCACGGTGGCGGCACCGATGCTCGCACCCGGGGCCATGTAGATGCTGTCACAGGCGATGGAGATCAGCGCTCCGGCAGAGGCAGCGTCCTTGTTGATGAAGACATACACGGGGATGTCGCTTTCCAAAATCATGGTGCGTATCTCGTCGGCATCGGTCACTACCCCGCCATAGGTGTCCATCTCGATCAATATGAGGCCAGCATCTGTTTTTTTTGCCTGCTCCAAAGCGAGCTGCACGCGGCGGTTCATCGCAGGATCGATGTCTGCATCGATCTTGAAAGTGAAGACTTTGTCTGGTTTTTCCTGTGCAAAAAGGGAAAAACCGACAAGTCCTAGAAGCAATACCAAGAGAATGGAAAACCGCATTTGTTGGAGAATTTGTAAGAAAAGATACGTATCCGGGCGAGATAACGCCAAATTTTCGCCAGGAGATTCAAAAAAGGAGGGGGAGGTGTTTCGTGGGGTTTGAAATAGCGGGATAAAAAGGCCGAGGCGTGGCATTTCTAGCATAATTCTTGCGAAAAGTCTAGTGGAATTTTTGACCTGTTTCACTTCAATACCCCAGATTACAATGATTTCTCCATCCAAATTCCTAAGTACGTTCCTTCTGGTTTTGGTTATAAGTATTTCTTATTCAAAAGCTTCCAGTCTAGTCGCTGGAGACTCCATCGGCGTGGAGCGAGTAGGGGACAAGACCTTTATCCTGCACAAAGTGACTCCTCAAGAGACGCTTTTTGGCATCTCCAGAAAGTACCAAGTCCCGGTAGGGGAGATCCAAAATGCAAACGAGGTGCTGAAGCAAGGACTTAAAATCGGCCAAACCATCCGCGTTCCTTACATAGAGAAGAACAAAGTTCCAGCTGGTGCTGAGCTTCACAAGGTAAGCCCCGGAGAGACGCTTTTTTCCATTTCCAAGAAATATGGCGTGACGGTGGATTCGCTAAAAAGATGGAATAAGCTCTTGGGAAATGACCTGAGTGTCGGTCAGGCCTTGGTCGTGAGAGACGTAGCAGTCGCCAGCAGCCCGACGCCGAGCCCCGTGGCCCCTACGGCGGCGGCAACTTCCGCTGTAGCTGCCACAACGAAGGCAAATCCTTCAGTGGTGGAAAATAAGCCCAAAGTCGAAAAGAAGACCGAAACCGTTACCAAACCTCAGCCCGAGGCCACCCGTCCCGCAACGACTCCGACGGCTACCGCAGCCAACACCACGCCCATCGCTCCCGGAGAGTGGATATCCCATACCGTGAAGCAGGGCGAGACGCTGTTTTCCATCTCTACCCAGTACAACTCCAGCGTGGAAGACCTGATCAAATGGAACGCCCTGACCTCCAATAACCTCCGATCTGGCCAGGTGGTCAAAGTGGGGCGTGCCCCGGAAGGCCCGTCCACCGTGCCCGTCATCGGTACTCCCAAGGTCGCTGCCTCGACTGCCGAAATGAGCGTAGAGCCAACTGTCGAAAACACCTCGGGAGGATTCAAGAACATCACCGAAACCGGCCAAGCCGAGCTCATCGAGGGCACCGGTTCACATAAAAAATACCTGGTGCTTCACCGCACCGCGCCAGTGGGCAGCATCATGCGGGTGAAAAACGAGGAGAATGACCTGACCATCTTTGCGCGTGTGGTAGGGACATTGCCGGAAACGGGCGACAACTCCAAGCTGGTGATCAAGCTTTCCCAAGCGGCCTTTGACCAGCTGAAAGCAGTAAACCAGCGATTCCCGGTGGAAGTGCTTTACTAAGCCATAGTCAAATTATTATCGAGTCCCCTTGCAGCGCCTGCAAGGGGGTTTTTTTTGCCTAAAGAATACCGATCTACCAGGCGACTGATGAAAGGGTCAAAAAATCAGGCAACCGACTTTGGCTTGGGATTCTTGGCGGGTCGGAGTACCTTTGTGCATCGAGTATTCAGGCATGAATAAAGTCCAACTCTTTTTCCACCACGCGTTTCGATTTGTCTGGAACGCGATCTTCATCATCAGCTATCCCATTTTGGCTAGCTTTGGACTGCTTTTCATCGGCTTGACTTTCGTTTTTTCCAAGCTTTCCCAGCTACTTACCCGCATCAAGCCCGAAGGCAACAAGGTGGTGTTCAAGGAATCGGACTGGGAGACCATGCCCCATACGAGCGAGCTGCTGGAGGCCAAGGTGTACAAACAGATCATGTTTGGCCCGGCTGGGTTCAAGCTGAGGAGAAAGGACGGGGTGCCGTCCGTCCTGGAAGACCATGTCTTCGGCAACAAAGTCCGGGTGATGGATGAGGGGTTTATTCTGGAAAAATGGAATACCCTCGACTCCAAGGAAATGCCGGACTTCGACATCTGTCTCTATGACCCCGACCAGGACTCGCTCAGACCGCTGACAAATATCAAATGCTTCGACTGGCATGTGTCCGAAAAGGTGGAGAATGAGCTTTCCTTCAAATGGTTTGACGGGACCCAGGGTGGGGAAGTGAAAGTGGCGCTTTGATGCAAAACCTGAAGGATTTTCTCGATGAAAAGGTCGAGCAATACAACCAGCCTGGGTTTATTCCTAACGATCCCATCTGCATCCCGCATCGCTTTTCCAAAAAACAGGACATCGAGATCGCCGGTTTCTTTGCGGCGATTTTGGCTTGGGGGCAGCGGAAGACTATCATCAACAAGTGCTTGGAGCTTTTCCACCTCATGGACGATGCCCCACATGATTTTTTGCTCCACCATCAGGACTCGGACTTGAAGCGCTTTCTGAGCTTTAAACATCGCACATTCAATGAGGTGGACACGCTCTACTTCATCCATTTTCTGGGTTGGTTTTACCAAAGCCACGACAGCCTGGAGGAGGCTTTTCTGAAAGGGCAAACTGGCCAAGTGGATGCCATGGAGCCGATTCTGGCTCAGTTCCACCGTTTCTTTTTCAGCTTGCCGGATTCCCCCAGCCGAACGAAGAAGCACATTGCCACGCCAGCCCGCAAGGCCGCCTGCAAGCGGATCAATATGTACTTGCGCTGGATGGTGCGATCCGACGAGAAAGGGGTGGATTTTGGACTTTGGAAGCGTATCAGCCCAGCCCAGCTCATCTGTCCCTGTGACCTTCACGTGGATCGGGTGGGGAGGAAGCTGGGCTTGATCACCCGCAAGCAAACCGACTGGCTGACCGCCGTGGAACTAACCCAGCGCCTTCGGGAATTTGACCCGCTAGACCCGGTGAAGTATGATTTTGCACTGTTCGGCTTGGGGATAGAGGAGAAGTTTTGATGGGCGGATCAGAGATTCAGCTCACTTTTAAGTTGGAGTAGATCTGAGAGTAATTCCTCTCTCATTTTTTGGGTGTAGATCCGATAGATATCCCCATAGTTTTGAAACTCGATCAGTCTCTCGAGGTCGCGCAATCTCGCTTTCCATGTGATTCCGTCCGTGACCAGAATGAAATAAGTGTCACTTCTTTTTTCAAAAATGATTTTCTGTACGTCGCCGATTACATCGCTTTGCTTACTCCCGGTAGCACCATAGGCTTTGACCTCGATGACGATACTTGGATGTTGGGTGGACGGAATACAAAAATCGGCTTTGGCTGTAGTCAATCCTTTGGCACCCAAAAAGCTTTTTCTAATCTCAAACTCATCAAAAACGGCAGTGAGGATCGATTCAACAAAATCTTCAAGGTTTTTTCCGCGTCGTTGTCCCTTGATGGCACTTCCACGGCCGAGTTTCAGTCGCTCCTGGACAAGGTCTCTCCATGAGTAGGTTCTCGAAACCAGCTGGTTTAGTGCTGTAATCAGTCCATATTCCGCCAGAGTCCGGGCGTAGTTCGTAGGATGGATAATAAAAGCCAGCTTTCCGTAGCCATTCGGATTGTTGAAAAATATAGCTTTTAGCGTTTCTGTGAATTCGTCTTTGGATTGCTCGAGCGCCAGTCTAAAGAATGTGATCCCGGTTTCGTAGTCTCGCTCTAGGATTTGGACTAAATGTGCTTCGGTGATAGGTACATTCAAAGACAGTTCGTCCAAGAAAGTCAGAAAATCGACAGCAAATGTGTCTTTCCAATCCGTGGCCACTTCTCCAAGCTTCTCGATGAGTTGCTCCTTTGTTTGCGTGATTCTCCGCATGAGTTAGTCTTTCCCGATGATTAGATACTCAACCACATTAGCACGCATAGCTTTGGAGTGGTTGCCAAAATTATAGCGATGGGATTTGGTCTTCACCTCTACTGTGGCTTTTTGGTTTTTCATCAGGGAGACCAACGTGTCAAGATCCGGGAAGGCATTGGAGGAATAGGAAAGCGCAATGATGCTGTCGGAAAACTTGTCAAACATATTCTCAAACGCTTCAATGGCTGTCTTTTTATAGGAAAAAGGAGTATACTTTTTCTGGATCTTTTTCACTTTGGTGTCTTCCATGATCTGTTCTCCATGCCAGTATTTCGAGAGGCCTTCAAGGAAATGGTACCTTTTGACGTAGCAATTGTCGTCCGAAGCAGGGACATAAGGAGGGTCAAGATAGACCAGATCCGGCTTGCAAGATTGGGTGTCAATTTCAAAAATACTTGAATGGAGAGATTGATTTTCTTGCTGGTTGTCAAACACTACTTCGTTGTAGATGGCGACTTGTTCCAAAAAATGTCTTTGGAGAGATATTTTCAGATCCCGGCGGCCATCATCGTATTTTTCCAGATTTCCAGATATCGTAAAAACCCCCCTAGGCTGTTTTTTCAGACAAGACCTAAACAAGGCAGTTAGCGCTAGCGCTTTTTTGTAAGGAGAGGTCAGCTGGGCGATGTTGTGGCTGATTTTGTCCAGAAAGACCAAATCGTCCTTGGAGTAAAAAACCTTGTGAAATGTCTTTTCGATGAAATCGTCGGATTTCACATCCATGTTGGTCAATGCACGGATATCTTCCTCCTCCAAGGTGGTTTGGTTGTTTTCGATCAGGGCTTTGGAAATGGTGGACGGGAAATTCAAAAAGTCATTGGAATAGACCTGTTTATCCATTGATTTGAACAGATAGGAAACCACGCCTGATCCAGAAAAAGCATCCAAGGCTGAATCAAACTCTAACTCGCTGAAAGCCTCGTAAAACCAAGGGATCAACTTGTACTTGCTCCCCATGTAGCGCATCAGAGGGTAGGATTCCATCCTCTCCATCGCATTTGTTTCAGTTAATTGGGGGATTGTGAGTTGTTCCATCTATTGACTGTTCTTCGAAATAAATATAACCGGATTGCCCTAAAGTCGGTTCGGGTTTGTAAAGTTGTGACTGAATTTGTCACACTTCTGTTTTACCAATGTAACCCTCCATATACTTCAACAGCAAGCCCACACCATAGGCCGTTCCGGTCTTGGTTTTCGCAAATTCACCGTCCATGAAAGACACACCCGCGATGTCCAAGTGCGCCCAGGCAGCGTGCCCGTGGGTGAAAGCCTGTAAAAACTTTGCCGCCGTAATCGCTCCCGCGAAGGGCTTTCCGTGGTAGTTTTTGATATCCGCAATCTCTGAATCCATCTCCCGGGCATATTCCTCCCAGATCGGCAAGGGCCAAGACCGTTCGCCAACCCCTTCACCGGCTTGCTGTAGCCCATGGGAAAGGCCGCCGTCATTGGTAAACAAGGCCGCGCACTGGTAGCCGAAAGTCCCGATGGAGCTTCCGGTCAGCGTGGCGAGGTTGATGAGCTGGTCGGGTTGGTAGTTTTTGACCAGATAGGACAGACCGTCGGCCAGAATCAGCCGTCCCTCTGCGTCAGTATCAATCACCTCGATGCTGAGTCCCGCATGGCTACCGATCACCTCGGAGGGCAGGTAGGCATCTTTGTCCACGGCATTTTCCACTGCCGGGACGATGGTGGTCAGATGGATCGGCAGTCCGAGATCCGCCACCAGTTTCGTAGTGGCGAGCACGGCAGCCGCGCCACCCATATCGGACTTCATCTCGTGCATACCTTGGGTTTTCACATTGAGGCCGCCCGTGTCAAAGGTCACGCCCTTGCCGACTAGGCCGAGATGGAATTTGGCTTTCGGATGTCGGTACTCCAGGATGATAAATTTCGGCTCTCGGGCAGATCCTCTCCCAACTGCCAGAAAAGCCTCCAGACCTTCAGATTTTGCCTTTTTAGTATCAAATACCTTGACGTTTACCTTGTTTTTTTTGCCCAAGTCCTTGGCCCAATCCGCCAGATATTCGGGCGTGATTTTGTTGGGCGGAAGGTCGACGAGCTCGAATGCCGCCATCTTGGCGGCGGCGATTTTTTCCGCACGCTCAACTAACTCATCGATGTTTTTCAGGGCAGAATGTACTTCTACCTTCAGCTTTGCAAAGCTCTTGGGCTTCTCTTTTTTGTAAAAGCCGATGGAGTAAGTTCCCAAAATCAAGCCGATCAATCCCGCTTCGGTTTGCTCTGGGGTAAAGGTCGCCGGAAAGTCGAGCGATAGGCCGGATTCGGCGAGCTTTTGGTTTTTGGAAAGGATTCTCCGAAAGGCCGTTTCGACGGTCTTGTATTCCGGCTCCTTGCCTAGGCCCAGGAGCAAAACCAATCTTCCCTCGGACTCCAAGCTGTAGGAGGAGTCTTTTTCCCCGGAAAAAAGAAGCTTGGACAGAGGCGACTGAACCAGCTTTTCTTTCATGGTCGAAAGGTTTTCCTCGCCCATAACGGGAATCACGCGCAAGGCAGTCTGGGAGGGCTTTTTTGGATTGGTCTTGAAGTGCATGGATATCTGTGACTTAGGGTTTGGGAGAAAAAAAGCGGAAATGACCGCTTTCTTTCAGCTTCGAAAATAGGCTTTGGAAGGCTGAATTCTAAATCAAACCGGCTCGCCGGGCCGGAATCGGATCTCCTCCGGATAGGGAAAAGCGTGGATCAGCTCGCCGCTTTGGATGCGCGTTTTCAGCGAATTCCAGTATTCGGGGTCAAACAAGTCGCGGTGATACTCCAGGAAGTGCGGCTTTAAGTCCGCCCGACCGATCATCCAGCGTCGGAAATCCTCGGGAAACACGTCGTTTTTGTGGATCTCGTACCAGGGCTCGGCGGCGTAGATCTGCTCGAAGTTTTGGGGCTTGGGCTTTTCCCGGAAGTTCATGTCGCCGAGAAACTCGATCTCGTCATAGTCATAGAAGATGACGCGTTTTTGGCGGGTGAGCCCAAAGTTTTTGGTCATCATATCGCCCGGGAAAATGTCCGCCTGGGCAAGCTGCAGGATGGCTCGGCCGTAGTCCTCTACCGCGCGAAGTCCGTCCTCGGTGGAGCAGCTTTCGAGGAAAATGTTGAGCGGCACCATTTTTCGCTCTGTGTATAGATGCTTGATGATGAGGTAGTTTTCTCTGATGTCCAAAAGGGAATTAGTCGTGTTTCGCAGCTCCTTCATCAGCTCCTCGCTGACTCTGTCCAGCGGGATCTTGAAGGACTCAAACTCGTGGGTGTCGGCCATTCTGCCGACACGGTCGTGCAGCGAGACGAGCTTGTACTTTTCCCGAACCTCTTGGCGGGTCATGTTTTTTGGGGGCTCAAAGTGGTCTTTGATCAGCTTGAAGACGATGTTGAGCGAGGGTAGGGCGAAGACCGTCATCACCATCCCCTTGATCCCCGGCGCGACGACAAACTGGTCGGTACTGGTCTCCAGGTGATGCAGAAAGTCCCTGTAAAAGAGCGTCTTGCCGTGCTTGTTGAAGCCGATGGCGTTGTAGAGCTCGTGGATTTTTTTGTGCGGAATCACCGAGCTGAGAAACCCTATGATCTGGGAGGGCACTTCGGCCTCGACCATGAAATAGGATCGTGTGAAGCTGAACAGGTGGCTCATCAGATTGGGGTCAAAGATGAGCGTGTCCACATAGATGCCCTTCGGCCCGTGCATGAAGGGGATGATGAAGGGCATCCATTTTTTTCCCACGAAAGTCCTTCCAATCAGGTAAGCGGCTTTGTTTCGGTAAAAAACCGGCTTGAGCAGCTGGGTTTTGGTACCGACCTCGACCCGGTATCGGGTAAGTATGACCTCTTTGACGCCTTCCACCAAAAAAGCGACGTCCTGCTCACGATACATGTATGGCACCCCAAAGTCAAAGTCGTTAAGGATCTGTCGGATGATCTGCTCCAGCCCCATTTCGGCAGGGTAGGTGTGGAGCAGCTCGGAGTTTTCCCGGATTTCGCAGGAACTGTAGCCTTCCATCACAAACATCAGCTCCTCGTCCAGCGGATTGTCGGGGAAGGTTTTTCGGAAAACAGAATTGAAAAAAGTCTCCGCCAGCTCCACATCCGGCCGCTCGGCAATCAAAAGCTGGTATTCCTGCCGGATCAAGGCCCAAATGGCCCGGTTGCCGGAGTCCTTTCCCAAGATCTGCTGGAAGATTTTGACCAACTGGAACAGGAGGTCTTTGTATAGCCTCAGACGCTGGCGGTGGTTGAGCTGGGTAGCTGGCCAGTTGCGCTGGGCAAAGTAGAGCGGAGCCAGGCGGGTGTAGGTTTTGAAGGTCTCGGTGTAGGTGAGGAAGCCTTCAAAAATCCGGTTGGCAAGAGGTCGGGCGCGCTGTGGCATAGGAAATTTGGCGGTATAGGCTGGAAAATAATTTTTTTAGGTTTTTTGGGCTATAGTTTTTTGAAAAAAGGCCTGATTTTCTGTGGCTTAGGAGCTTCGGTTTCATGCCGAATAAAATTTTGAAACTTTTTCGCAATCGATT
The DNA here is from genome assembly GCF_017254915.1 of Algoriphagus oliviformis. Classification (GTDB taxonomy): domain Bacteria; phylum Bacteroidota; class Bacteroidia; order Cytophagales; family Cyclobacteriaceae; genus Algoriphagus; species Algoriphagus oliviformis. The sequence continues at coordinate 72,669 of NZ_JAFKCT010000002.1, forward strand.
GTTTGGTGGAAATGAAAACATTTTCTACTTTTCGACTGTATTCATGAATTGAATATCTACAATAGGTTTAATAGGTTTGAGAGCAGGAAAAGGCCAGGATGATATCCAGGCCTTTTTTGTTTTTTAGGGACATGCAACGGCTAAATAAAATCCTGCCTGGAGCGAAAACCATAAAATTATCTTTGATCGCCATAGGCCCGCAAGATTTGATTTTTCCCCCACTTCTCTTAGCTTCATCTTTCAAATTTTCTCCCATGGGTACATCGCGACTTTTTCTTTTCCGGGTATGGATTTTAGTGTTGATAGGTATATCTGCCTGCGAATCTTCGGATTCAGTCAAGAGCGAGGAGACCAGCGAAATCAGCCCGGATCTGGGAATGGTGGAAGAAATGCGAACGCAAATCGACTTGGGCTTGGCCCAAAAGTCGGGCTGGCAAAAACACTGGGCGGCCCAGATAGGGAGCTTCGATTCACAGAATTTCGAGCTTTTTGCGCTGGACTCCATCGATCCCCTGGAGATGCCGGAGAAGAATCCCATCCTTGAGGGCGATCCGCTTTTTCCCTATCAGATTCCCCATCCTGAGGGCAACGGAACCATGGACATTTATTCCTATAAGGTGGAGGCCCAAGATGGACTAGACCATCCCTTTCTCAATCCGGACTCCGAGGTCATTTGGTATCGCTCGGACGGGATGAAGGAGCGGCTGCTTTTCATGGGGCCCTCGGGCATGTTTGAAGAGGGGATGTGGATGAGTGCGAGCAAGTTTTTGGTGCTGGGCTTTTTGCAGGAAGAGCAGGGATTTAGGCCCATGGCCTGGATCCTCGATCTCGATAGCCACCAGTTGTATCAGTTTAGGCTAGACCAGCTCGTAAGAGATTACAGCTACGAGTCCTACTTGGACCTAAAGCTGAAATCCGTGGATTTGACCACCGATGGAGTTTGATTTTCTCATTTCCGTACTAGAAAGAAAACTGAAATCCCCGCTTCCCGGCAAGGAGGCGCATCTCAGGATGTCGCCCCGGCCTGTGGACCAAAGGAGGTTTGAGCCGGTTTTGCCTGAAAATATCCGCAATAGCGGGGTGTTGATCCTTTTTTACCCCGACGGGCAAGGCTCTTTTTTCCCATTGATCAAAAGGCCGGAGTATCCCGGTTTCCACAGCGGACAGATGGCTTTTCCCGGAGGGAAGATGGAGCCGGAAGATGAAAATATCGTCCAAACCGCGCTACGGGAGGCGGAGGAAGAAGTCGGCATAGCCAGGCATGAAGTGAAGGTATTGGGCAAGCTGAGCGACCTGTACATTCCCACGAGCAATTTTTTGGTGAGTCCGGTGGTTGGTTTTTTGGAGCGGAGTCCGGACTTCGTGCCAGATCTCAGCGAGGTGTCGCGCATCGTGAAGACTGACCTAAGGGAGCTGCTGAGTCCGGCGATCCGAAAGCAGACCGTCTTGGAGATTAGCGCCAACAGAACGCTCCATACGCCTTATTTTGAGATTGACGGGGAAGTCGTGTGGGGCGCTACGGCGATGATTCTGAGTGAATTGATCGCAGTGCTCGAGTCCGCGGACTGACAAAAATTGGTCAGTCTGCGCTTTTGTTGGTATTGTTGCAGTCGAATCCCGAGACTAATCCATGGAAGAAAACACCCCTTTGATCAGCAACGATGCCGTCGTGCTGGGCCTGCTGATGACGACTTTGGCATTTGTGTTTGCCACTTCTGCCAGCAAGCGCCCTTTTTGGGTCAAATTTTACACCTACGTTCCCACGGTTTTGCTCTGTTATTTCATCCCTGCGGTATTCAACTCGCTGGGTTTGATTTCAGGTGAGTCTTCCGGACTTTACAAAGTGGCTTCGCGCTACCTACTGCCGGCTTCGCTGGTGCTTTTTACCATCAGTATTGACCTCAAGGGCATCTTGAGGCTGGGGCCAAAGGCGCTCACCATGTTTTTGGCCGGTACGGTTGGGATCATGTTTGGAGGGCCCTTGGCTTTGCTGACCGTTGGTTTTCTGTATCCGGAAATCTACGCGGGGACGGGCCCGGACGAGATTTGGAGGGGACTTTCGACCATAGCGGGCAGCTGGATCGGCGGAGGAGCCAACCAGACAGCCATGCTGGAAGTCTTCGGGGCGAGTCCGACCTTGTTTGGTCAGATGATCGCCGTGGATGTCTTGGTGGCAAACCTTTGGATGGCGTTTTTGCTGTATTGGGCAGCCAAGCCGGAAAAAATCGACAAGCTGCTGAAGGCCGATTCCTCTGGTATCTACGAGCTGAGGGATAGGATCGCGAAGTACCGAGAAGGGATCATGAAGATCCCGAATTTGGGCGACACCATGCTTATCCTTGGTTTCGGCTTTGGGGTGACTGGCTTTGCCCATTTGTGTGCTGATTTCTTGGCGCCTTGGTTTGAGACCAACTATCCCCAGCTCAATCAGTATTCGCTCAATTCCGCCTTTTTCTGGATTGTGGTGATCGCGACCACGGCGGGGCTTTTGCTTTCCTTTACCAAGGCCCGGGAGCTGGAAGGTGCCGGTGCATCGAGGATGGGAAGCGTGCTGTTGTATATTTTGGTGGCGACTATTGGGATGCAGATGGATCTGGGCGCAGTGCTGGACAATCCTGTGTTTTTCCTGATCGGCATCCTATGGATGTTTTTCCACGTCACGATCATGATTGTCGTGGCTTGGGTGATCAAGGCGCCGTTTTTCTACGTGGCGGTGGGCTCCCAGGCCAATGTCGGAGGGGCGGCTTCCGCACCTATCGTGGCTTCGGCTTTTGACCCCTCTTTGGCTTCCGTGGGCGTGTTGATCGCGGTATTGGGCTATGCGTTGGGAACTTATGGGGGCTATCTTTGTGGTTTGATGATGCAGGCTGTTTCGGGAATGTAATGAGATTCAATCGCCATCTGGTATTTGTGTGCAGCGGATCGGACTGCAAAAAGGCCGGCTCTAAAAAGATCCGCAAGGAGCTAAAGCATGCCGCGACCGAAGGGACGCTGAAGGGGCATTGCAAGTTTTTTCAGACCAAGTGCATGGACATGTGCAAGTCAGCCCCTGTGGTGGTGGTGGACGGGCATTTTTGCAAAAAGACAGACACCAAAAACGTGATGGAGCAAATCAAAAAGGCCTGAGCAAGTCAGGCCTTTTTTTGTGTTTTAGAGCTTCGATACTTTCACCGCCGTGCCGCTGACAGTGACCATCAGCATGCCGTCGCGGATGGTTTCGTAGTCCAGGTCAATGCCCACGACCGCATTGGCGCCGAAGTGGCGCGCTTGCATTTCCATTTCTGAAAGTGCCGTGGCTTTGGCCTCGCGGAGCACCTGCTCGTAGGCCGAGGATCTCCCTCCGACGATATCGGTGATGCTTGCGAAAAAATCTTTGAAGACGTTAGCGCCTATAATTGTCTCCCCGGATACGATGCCGAGGTATTCGTCGATCTGAAAGCCTTGAAGGGACGGAGTGGTGGAAATGATCATATTAATGGAATTGGATTGAAAATAAATGTAATTTATGGGTTCAGACGGCATTTCTAAAAGGAATGTTCGTTTGATTTGGACGGATTTCATGGCAGAAGAAATTGGCCTGCCGTCCAGCGATGTGATCGAAAATCTCTTAAAGATAAAGTTGTCTGTTTGTTTTTAAGTTTTTCTTTTTAAATATTAACAGCGCTATTTGGGCTAAACAAACCCTATTTCCCCAGATACTTTCATTTGATTGATGAGCCAGTTCCAGCAGTTTGACATTTCTGATTTTCTGGATGAAGTACAGGAGCCCATGATTTTGATGGACGCTGAGGAGATTGTGTTTTTCAACAGGTTTTTTAGGGAAAAGCTCGCCTCGATCTCGGATGACTGGCGGCTGTTTTTCGACCGCTCTGGGGTTTTGGACGAGCTTGATCTTTTCTTTGAAAAGGGAACTGTCCCTAAGTCCCGGGTGATCCAGGATCTGGTACTTGCCGATGGAGGCGTAGCGAGGTTTGAGTGGGCATTTATCCACCTGCCATCCAGCTACACTTCCCGTTTTCTGATTGCGAAGGGTACTCAGCTGAGGGAGGAGAGGAAAGTGGCTGGCGGGGCCTTTCCCCTGCGGGTGGGGCCTCTGGCGGACGAGCTCAGCTTCATGCAGAGCATTCTGGACAACAGTCACGATCTCATTGCCATCCTCGACGAAAACGGCAACTACAAGTATATCAGCGACTCCGTGACCGAGAAGCTTGGCTACGACATGGAGGATATCATCGGGAAAAATTACCGGGATTTTGCAGCCAGGGATATTATAGAGGTGGTAAAGGGGGACTTTGCCGACGTGCTGGTCTCCCAGGAGGAAGTTGCCATTGATTTTTGGCTGAGGTTGCCAAACGGCAACCGGATCTATCTGGAGAGTTTTGCCAAAAACCTGCTGAACCACTCCCAGATCAAAGGCATCATCTTCAGCTCCCGGGACATCACGGACTATATCAATACCGAAAAGTCCCTCCAGCGGCGCTATGAAATCGAAAACCTGATCATCCAGGTTTCCTCCAGTCTCATCAACGGTAGTCTGCTGCAGCTGGAAGCCGAGTTTTTCTCCGCAATCTCCAAGTTTGGCGAGTTTCTTCAGGCGGGGCAGGCAGACCTTTTGGTTTTCAACAGGGAGTCTGAGCGTCTGGAAGTACAGACTTCCTGGACTGCGGGGAAGGAGCAAGCGGCGCCGCACGTCGTCCTGTCCAAGGAAGAGCTGAATCTCGTTTTCGAAAACCAGCCCTATTTGGAAAAGGGGAAGGTGAGGCTGATCAAGCCTGCTCTGCCTCGACCTCATGCGATCCGCGATCTTTCCCATTCGAGAATACTCGTACCCATGCTGTCGGGCACGCGGCTGCTTGGCCTGCTTAGGTTTCAGTCCTTGGCTCCGTTTTTTCCCTTCGAGGAAAAGGAAATCCAAGTCCTTCGCCAGCTTGGGGATGTCCTGGCTGGAGCGTACGTCGGGAGCCAGATGACCCAAAGGCTGGAGCGAAACGAAAACCTCCTGGCATATACAGAACTGCTGTCCAAGTCAGGCTCCTGGAGGCTGAGCACCCATAAGCGACGTTTTCATTTTTCTGGGGGCTTGGCCAGCTTGTTTGATTTGGGGACGGAGCCGATTATACAAGACTTTTGGTTTTTGGTCTTCAAGATAGACAAGCCCTGCCGGCCAGACTTCATCCGCAATCTCAGACGGTCGATCAGTGAGCTGGTGAGGACTTCCGGTGAATTCACCACCACGAATGCGGAAGGAAAGGTCAAGTTCATCAGCTACGAGATCGTGGGCAAGCGGGAATTTCTCAGCCAAGGGTTGGAGGTCTATGGGTTTTGCACGGACATTTCCCACAAGCGAGCCACGGACAGCTACCTGAAGCTGCAGTCCCAAATCTTGGCCCAGGTGAGCGACCCTATTTTGGTGGCGAATCTTGAGCTGGAAATCATCTACCAAAACGAGGCCGCCGTAGAACTGTGTTTCGGAAGCGGCGAGCGGGACTTTGAGGTGGGCATTCGGGATCTGGTATCGGTCAAGTGGCAGCCGGGGGAGTCGCTCGAGCAAATCACCTCGGGACTGGCCGTGGGGGAGGTGTGGAAGTCAGAGCGGCAGATCAAGACAAGGGACAGGGATTTTGCCCCGTTTGATATCTCCGTTCAGGCTATCCATGCAGAGGGGGCAGAAAAGATCGGCTACTCCATCATTTTGAGGGGACTTGAGGAAAAATACCGCTCAGAGCAGATCGCCAAAGGTGCCAAACTGATCGTGGAAAATAGTCCTGCGGTGCTGTTTAGAGTGGATCCCAATGACAATTTCAGATTTCACTACATATCGGAAAACATCAGGCGCTACGGCTACGAGGCATCAGATCTCATCAACGATGGCAAATCGGTGCTGGATCTCTTGCATCCAGAAGATGCGAAAATGGTCATCTCGAAGTCGAAACAAATCAAAGTGGATCAGGGTGTGCCGGCTTTTTCGGGTGAATACAGGCTCAGGACTGCTTCGGGAGACTACGTATGGGTCGAGGACAGTGCCCAGGACGTCGTGACCGAATCGGGGAAGATCGTCCTGCACGAGGGACTTTTCCAGGATATTTCGGATAGGAAAAATCTGGAACTGATCCAAAACGAACGGGATAGGCAGTATAGGGTATTGGCCGCCAACATTCCCGACACCAACGTCTTCCTGATAGACTCCGACCGCACGTACATCCTGGCCGAGGGCACCAATTTTGAAAAGTGGGGGCTGACGAGAGAAGACTTTGAAGGCAAAAAGCTGAAAGACCTGCAGCTCACTCCCTACAGTGAGATCAGCGAGATCATCGATAGGGTGTACGAAAACCGGGAGATCGTCGAGACCGACTTTGTGCTGAAGAACCGCAGGTATCATCGAACCATCCGTCCTATCGTCATCCACGATCAGGTAAAATATGCGCTTAGTATCGTCAGGGACGTGCAGGATGAGTATCAGGCCAAGCTCGACCTGCTGCAATCTGAGGAAAAATACCGAAGACTCGTGGAGGAGTCGACCGAGATCATTTTCTCCCTCACGGAGGCCTTTATCCTGCACTACGTTTCTCCAAACGTCAAGCAGTTTTTGGGCTACGAGTCGGAATGGGTCATCGGCAGAAGCATTTTTGACTTTCTCCATCCAGACGACCTGGACGTTTTTCAGGCCTTGCTGGGGGAGAGTTCGGACTTTCTCGCCCAAAACCAGTTTTTGGAGTACAGGCTGAAGCACTTCAACGGAGAGTACCGGGTGTTCAACTCCAACGGAAAGATGATCCAGGACAAAAACGGTATCCATAGGTACTACACCGGCGTGGCACGGGACATCTCTAAGCTAAAGGAAACCCAGCGGGAGCTCTTGTTGGCCAAGGAAAGGGCAGAGCAGGCCTCTCAGGTCAAGTCCCAGTTCCTGTCCGTGATGAGCCATGAGATCCGTACGCCGATGAACGCGGTCATCGGCCTTACCCATCTTTTGGTGGAAGAAGATCCTCGGCCCGACCAGCTCGAAAACCTCAAGACGCTCCAGTTTTCGGCTGAAAACCTCATGGGTCTCATCAATGACATCCTGGACTACAACAAGATCGATTCGGGAAAGGTGGACTTGGAAAGGGCGCCTTTTGATCTGAGGAACATCATCCACAGAATCGTCCATTCGCACAGCTACCAAGCCCATGAGAAGTCGCTCCGAGTATCCTGCGAGATCGACGAGGCCATCCCCGAGACGCTGATCGGCGACTCCCTCCGCATGGGACAGATCGTCAACAACCTCGTGTCGAATGCCATCAAGTTTACAGAAAAGGGATTTGTCAGGATCTCGATTTCCCGCGAATTCACCCAGGACAATGTCACCGACATCCGTTTTGTATTCGAGGACACGGGGATAGGAATCCCGGAGGCCAAGCGGAAAACCATTTTTGAGGCCTTTACCCAAGCCTCCTCGTCCACGAGCCGTAAATATGGCGGCACCGGCTTGGGGCTGGCGATCGTCAAGCGCCTGGTGGAGCTGTTTGGCGGCGAGATCGAGGTGGATGCCCGTCGGGGAGGAGGCAGTGTCTTTGAGTTTACGCTTCCTTTTGAGTTCATCGACCAGCGCAAGATCGAGGCGGAAAAGGCCATTCAGCTTTCCAACCAGCGTTCCTTGGAACAGGCTTCCATCCTGGTGGCCGAAGACAACGTGGTAAACCAGATACTGATCCGCAAGTTTCTCAGCAAGTGGAATACCGGCCACTTGGTCATCGCGTCCGATGGCAAGGAAGCCCTGCAGGAGTTCAATGCGGGGGACTTTGACCTGGTACTTCTTGATCTGCAAATGCCGGAGTTGGATGGCTTTGCGGTGGCGCATGCGATCCGCACGCACGCCGATCCGGAGCGGCAGCATGTCCCCATCTTGGCTTTGACAGCCGCCTCGCTCAATGAGGTGAAGGAGGAGATGCGAGTCAGCGGAATGGATGATTTCGTGCCAAAGCCTTTTTCCCCGGAAGTGCTCTTCGAGAAAATTTTAAAGTATCTCAGCCCAAAAGATCGGGATTCAAATGGGGTTTAGCATTAATTTTGCCTAGTCGCAGCGGAAATGCTCCGCTACTTCACAACCCCGAATACATGACTCTTTTCAGAAGGCTACTCCTTTTTATCTTCCTGATATCCTTACCGGTTTTACTAGAAGCGCAAGAGCTGGTCAACAAGCGATCTTCTTTTTACGCCTTCACGGGCATCTCCGGAGCCAAGTTGAGACAGTTTAACGAGATGCTGGAAGATAGGGGGCTGTCTCCGATGCGAAACCGATATCGTTCCTATGGGCTTGGCTATCAGGCTAGAATCAACGATTTCGTGCTGGGGTTGGAGCTCTCCCAGCATCAGAGCAAGGCGAGTCATTTCGATGAGTTTGACATCAAGTACCGCACGTCCAGAGCGCTGCTGAATGTGGGCTATGCGCTGACGGAAGAGGGTAAATTCCAGCTGATCCACTACATGTCGCTTGGCGTGGGATACCTGAATTTTGAAATGCTTCCCGCTGATCAGACCCAAAACCTGGAGGACTTTCTGCTCGATTCCAAGGAGGGCTTTATCCTTAGGGAAAACAACATCCACAAAGGATCCCAATATTTTGGGGATTTCCTCACCGAGATCGGTTTTCAGCTGAGCTATGATTTTGATCTGCCTGGCAGAAAAGAGGCGGTCGAGGTACTGGCCAAGGTGGGCTATTCCTTCAGCCCCTTTGAGGGAAAGTGGGAAATGAACGGCTACTCCTTTGACAATACCCAGTCGGGGGCATTTGTGCGGATTGGAGCGGGAATATCGCTTCCTGACCGCAATTTTTTCTACAAAGACGCCTCTATCGGGGCCTCGCTGTATCGGGGGTTTCATTTCAGCAAACCGGAAACGCTGAACGGAGAGCTGGCAAAAAAAGGGCTACAGTCTCTGGAAGGTGCTCCAGCCAACTGGGGCTTGAGGATTTTGGGAGAGACGGACGGCCTTCTCTATGGGGTGGACGTGTTTAACTCAGCCATGAAAGGCATGGCCTCAGACAGCCAAGAGCAGACGCTCAACAGCCTGCGTATCTATGCCAATGCCGGGATGAAGTTTTTCCAGTTCAAAAATTTCTCCCTTGGCGCGATGGGAGGGCTGGGCTACGGCAATATCCGATACACCCTCAGCGAAGTCGAGAAACCGGACTTCCCCGAGCTTTTTGAACAGCGCTATTTTGACGGCTACCTGAAGAACTCCGGGCTGATGGCCAAGCCCGAGCTGCTGATCGAATACGGGATTCCGATGACCAACAGAAACCTTTTTGACCTGGTACTCGGCGCTTCTGCCGGATACGAGCTCGCCCTGAGCAACTACCGGCTAGGCGAGTTGGGCATGGCGCCCTTCCTCTCCGGGCCGGTGGTGGGACTAAGCTTGGGAGTGCGGCCCTGATTCCCGATTTTGAATTATTCGGGGAACAAAAAACGAGGAATTGAATTATAACCGAAGCATTTTGCCAAAAATGCTGTTACCTTTGTGGGGCTTATCGAGAAAGACTGAGGGAAGGGCCCTACGACGTCTTAGCAACCTGTAACCAAGGTGCTAACTCCCATTCCGGAAATGCCGGGAACAGATGAGCGGACAAGTACCAGTACTTACCTCCGTGTTTTTGCTCGATTGGCTTTTTGAACTAACTATAACGCGATGCAAAACAGAACGGAAACCCTGCTTCAAGCCCTTCAGAATCGGATTTTGATCCTCGATGGAGCCATGGGTACCATGATCCAGCGATATACACTGACCGAGGAGGACTTTCGCACGCCTGACCTGGCTGCCCACCCCAAAGCCCTCAAGGGCAACAACGACCTGCTCTCCCTGAGCCGTCCCGACATCATCAAGCAGATCCACCGGGAATACCTCTTGGCGGGTGCCGATATCATCGAGACCAATACCTTTTCTGGGACTACGATTGCCCAGGCGGATTACGAACTTTCCCACCTGGCCTACGCCATCAACTATGAATCCGCAAAGCTTGCCCGAGAGGTGGCGGATGAGTTTTCCGTCAAGGAGCCGCTGAAGCCCCGCTTTGTAGCTGGAGCCATCGGCCCGACCAACCGGACTGCGTCACTTTCTCCAGACGTCAATGATCCCGGCTATCGTGCGATCACGTTTGACCAGCTGGCAGAGGCCTATGCCGAACAGGTGAGGGGGCTGTTGGATGGAGGCTCCGATATCCTATTGATCGAGACGATCTTTGACACGCTCAATGCGAAAGCTGCGCTGTACGCCGTGCAGGAGGTCTTTGAGGAAAGAGCGATCCCGCTCGACCCGAGAGAAGGCGGGATTCCGATTATGATTTCGGGGACGATCACCGATGCTTCGGGCAGGACGCTGTCCGGACAGACTACCGAGGCGTTTTTGATCTCCGTTTCCCACGTTCCGCTGCTTTCGGTGGGTTTGAACTGTGCTCTGGGAGCCAAAGAGCTTCGCCCATATCTGAAAGTTTTGGCACAAAATGCACCTTTCTATGTCTCCGCCTACCCGAACGCGGGCCTGCCAAACGAGTTTGGAGCCTATGATCAGGGAGCCAATGAAATGGCGGATCAGGTGCGGGAGTTTTTGAGGGAAGGAATGCTGAATATCCTGGGCGGATGCTGCGGCACCACGCCGGATCACATCCAGGCGCTGGCCAAGCTGGCGGCGGAGTTTCAGCCAAGAAAAATCGAAGAAGTAACCGAGGAGGAGGAAAGCAATGTCTAAAAACTACATGAAGCTGTCTGGGCTGGAGCCGTTGGTTTTCACCCCGAATATCAACTTTGTCAACATCGGTGAGCGGACCAACATCACCGGATCCCGGAAATTTGCCCGGCTGATCCTGAACGGTCAATACGACGAGGCGCTGGAGATTGCGCTCGACCAAGTGCGCGGCGGAGCCCAAGTGCTGGACGTCTGCATGGACGAAGGCATGCTCGACGGGGAATTTGCCATGGTGAAGTTCCTGAACCTGATCGCTTCCGAGCCGGAGATCGCGCGTATCCCCATCATGGTGGACAGCTCCAAGTGGAGTATCATCCTCGCCGGACTGAAATGCATCCAAGGCAAGGGGATCGTCAATTCCATTTCCCTGAAAAACGGCGAGGCCGAATTCATCCACCAGGCCAAGACCGTGAAGAAATTTGGCGCGGCGGTGGTCGTGATGGCTTTTGACGAAGTCGGACAGGCCGATACCTACGACCGCCGGGTGGAAATCTGCTCGCGCAGCTACCGCATTCTAGTCGATCAGGTCAAGTTCAATCCCCAAGACATCATCTTTGACCCGAATATCTTCCCGGTGGCTACCGGCATGGAGGAGCACCGCAGGAATGCGCTGGATTTTTTCCTCGGGACCAAATGGATTAAGGAAAACCTTCCCGGAGCCAAGGTCAGCGGTGGGGTGAGCAACGTGTCCTTCTCTTTCCGCGGCAATGACCGCGTGCGGGAGGCCATGCATGCCGCTTTCCTCTATCACGCCATTCACCACGGCATGGACATGGGGATTGTGAATCCGACCATGCTGGAGGTCTACGACGACATTCCCAAGGATCTCTTGGAGCGCGTGGAGGATGTACTTTTTGACAAAAGGGAAGACGCCACGGAGCGCCTGCTGGACTTCGCGGAGACGGTGAAGTCTGCTGGCAAGAAGGAGGTCGTCAACGAAGCATGGAGATCCGAGCCGGTCGCCAAGCGCATCGAGCATGCCCTGGTGAAAGGGATTCTCGACTACATCGTAGAGGATACTGAGGCTGCCCGATTGGAGCTGAACAATCCCCTGAAGGTAATCGAAGGACCTCTGATGGACGGGATGAACGTGGTGGGAGACCTTTTTGGAGAGGGGAAAATGTTCCTTCCCCAAGTGGTGAAGTCTGCCAGGGTGATGAAAAAAGCAGTGGCCTATCTCGAACCGTTTATGCCACTTCCGGAAGAGGGGCAGGAAAGCTCGTCCCTGAAAAAGATTCTACTCGCCACCGTCAAAGGTGACGTGCACGATATCGGAAAAAACATCGTAGGCGTAGTCCTGGCCTGCAACAGCTACCAGATCATCGATCTCGGTGTGATGGTGGATTCGCAAAAAATCATTGACGAAGCGCTCAAAAATAAAGTCGACATCATTGGGCTCAGCGGTCTGATCACGCCATCCCTCGACGAGATGGTCAACGTGGCTTCCGAGATGGAGCGGCAGGGATTGAAAATCCCTCTGCTGATCGGCGGAGCGACCACTTCCCGCATCCATACTGCCGTGAAGATCGATCCGGTCTACTCGGGCACGGTCGTGCATGTGACCGACGCGAGCAAGTCTGTGCCTATCGCTGGAGAGGCGATCTCGGAGGAAACCAAGGAATCCTATCGTCTGCAAATCAAGGAAACCTACCGACAGCTTCGCGAAGAGCACGAGGCCAAGCAGTCTGTGAAACAGCTCGTGAGCTATGCCGATGCCAAAGCAAATCCGGTGGAGATTGACTGGACAGCCTTCGAGCCGGTAAAGCCGAAGGTGCTTGGAAATACGGTTTTGAAGGATTTGGATCTCTCGGTGGTGAGAAACTACATCGACTGGACGCCGTTCTTCAGCACCTGGATGCTGAGCGGCAAGTATCCCAAGATCCTCGAAGACCCAACTGTAGGCACCGAGGCGAAGAAGCTCTTTGCCGATGCGCAGGTGATGCTGGATCAGATGATCGCCGAGAAGTGGCTTTCCGCCAATGCGGTCTTTGGGCTTTATCCCGTGCAGCGGGCAGCCGATGATGCGGTCGTGTTTGACGAAAAGGGAGAAAGTGTGGCCAGTTTCCACTTTTTGCGGCAGCAGGGCAAAAAGGGAAAAGGCGTGCCCAACCGCTCACTGGCCGACTATCTGCATCCCGAAAGGACTGACTACATCGGCTGCTTTGCGGTGACCGCGGGTATCGGCATGGAACGAAAACTGGCCGAATTCCAAGCCGCTGGCGATGACTACAACGATATCCTCTTCAAGGCTTTGGCCGACCGCTTAGCTGAAGCGGCTGCAGAATACCTGCACGAGGAAGTCCGAAAGAACTATTGGGGCTACTCCACGGAGGAAAGCCTGGACAACGACTCCCTGATCCGCGAGGAATACCTTGGAATTCGCCCAGCACCGGGCTATCCGGCTTGCCCGGAGCACTCCGAAAAGGAAACCATCGCGCGACTGCTTGACATGGAAAAGACTGCGGGGATCACGCTGACCTCCAGCTATGCCATGTACCCGACCAGCTCGGTTTCCGGCTTCTATTTTGCCAATCCCGAAAGCAAGTATTTTGGCCTTGGCAAAATCGGGGAGGACCAAGTGTCCAGCTACGCCGAGAGGAAGGGAATCACCCAGCAGCAGGCTGAGCGTCTGCTTTCTCCCAATCTTGCCTATTCTCCAGCACCTATTTTAAGCTAATTCATGAAAATCACCGAGCACCTTAAAAACGCGAAATCGACGCTTTTTTCTTTTGAAATATTGCCTCCGCTCAAGGGACAGAGCCTGAAAGAACTGCTTGAAGGCATAGCCCCTCTGATGGAGTTCAAGCCGCCTTTTGTCGATGTCACCTACCATCGCGAGGAGTTTATCTATAAAAAGCATCCCAACGGACTGCTCGAAAAGGTCAGTACCAAAAAGCGCCCCGGGACTGTGGGGATTTGCGCGGCCATCATGAACCGCTTCCATGTGGATGCCGTGCCGCACCTGCTTTGCGGTGGCTTTACCAGAGAGGAGACCGAGAATGCGCTCATTGACCTGAACTTCATCGGTGTGGACAATGTGCTGGCGCTGCGCGGAGACGCTCCAAAGGGGGAACGCTTCCTTCCGGAGCCGGAGGGACATAGCTTTGCGACGGAGCTGGTGGAGCAGATTCTGCGGATGAACAACGGGCGCTACCTGCATGAGGAGACTGAAAACAGCTACCACACCGATTTCTGTATCGGAGTGGCCGGCTATCCGGAGAAGCACTTCGAGGCCCCGAGCATGAAGTTTGACTTGAAGTACCTGAAGGAAAAAGTCGATAAGGGTGCGGAATATATCGTGACCCAGATGTTTTTTGACAATAAGAAGTATTTTGAGTATGTGGACAAAGTTCGTGCTGCCGGCATCACCGTGCCGATCATTCCGGGCATCAAGCCGATTGCGACTTTGGGACAAATCACGAGCCTGCCGAGGACGTTCTTCCTCGATCTGCCTGACGCACTGATGGATGACCTGGAAAAATGCAAGACCAACGCCGAGGTAAAGGAAGTGGGGATTGCCTGGTCGGTAGCGCAGTGCAAGGAGCTGATTGCTGCGAATGTGCCTTCCCTGCACTTCTACACCATGAGCAAGGCGGATACGACCTATAAGATCGCGAAGGAGGTCTTTTGATGAAGACCGGAGTATTATAGTTGCAAGGCTCAGTTCCAAATGGGATTGGGCCTTTGTTTTGCCCGGCAAAACGTATATTTTCGCCGGAGTCAAAGAAATTAGTTGTAAATCCTTATGCGGGCACTTTTACTTTCTGTCTCGGCAGTTTTCATTGTTTTCCAGTCCCATGCTCAGAATTTTGTGAGGTACTTGAACAAGTACGACATGGAGATCAGCAAACCTCAGAAGGCCGAATTTGAATATTTTGAGCTGGTGCAGGGGCAAGGCAGCGTAGTCTTGATCCACAGGTTCCAGAGGGATTCCGTGAGGGTTTTTGAGAAGACGGTATTTTTTGACAGTGTAGGAAATCAGGTGGCGATGAACAAGCGGGAATTTTACGCATCAAAAAAGCTTAAATCATTGGAACGGGCAGACTATCTACTGGATGAAAGTCAAACGAAGACCTACTATGAAACTGGATCTCTCAGAAGTGAGGTGATGCAACGGGAGGGAGAGGTGTTTTTCGAGAAATACTATGACTCGCAGGGTGTGGAGGTTCCTAAATTTGAGCGGTCTCCTCCGATCCCGAAGGGTGACATGCTGGGGTGGAACCAATATTTGAGCACCACTTTGCAATATCCAGTCGATGCGCGACGGGCTGGCTATGAAGGGATGGTTATTGTTGTTTTTACATTGGATAAGGAGGGGGTGATTTGCGATCCGCAAGTGTTCAACGAAGGGGAGAATCACCAATCTCTGGAAAGAGAAGCATTGAGGATTTTCAAAGAATATCCCTATCGTTGGGTACCGGCGACGGAGGAAGGAGTGCCAGTAGAGACCGTAGTGCGGCTACCAATCCGGTTTAAGTTGGGCTAGCGTTCCGGTTTTCCAGACTTAATCTCCCTATCTTCGACTATGATCAAGCTAATCGAATGCCCTCGGGATGCCATGCAGGGCATACCCGGATTTATTGACACGGCGATCAAGGCAGCCTATATCAACCAGCTCTTGGAGGTCGGTTTTGACACGGTGGACTTTGGGAGCTTTGTGAGTCCAAAGGCCGTCCCCCAGATGCGGGACACAGCCGAGGTGCTGGAGCTGCTGGACTTGCACCATGCCAAATCGAAGCTCTTGGCCATCGTTGCCAACGTACGTGGAGCTGAGGATGCGCTGCACTTTCCTGAGATCGACTACCTGGGTTTTCCGCTTTCGGTCTCGGAGACTTTTCAGCAGCGCAACACCAATGCCTCGATCCAAGAGGCCTTGGAGACAGTCGAGACCATCCAAAACCTCTGCGAAACCAAGGGCAAAAAGCAGGTGGTTTATCTCAGCATGGGCTTCGGCAATCCCTATGGTGATCCGTATTCGCCTGAATTGGTGGCGGAGTTTGTTGAGAAGCTGGCCGATCTGGAGATCGAGACGGTATCGCTGTCCGATACGATTGGTGTGGCCAGTCCGGAACTGATCACGCAGCTTTTCGCAGTCCAAACGCAAGCGTTTCCCCAGATCGAGTTTGGCGCGCACCTGCATAGCAGACCTGATCGGGTTTCGGAGAAAGTGCTGGCGGCTGTGAAAGGCGGATGCCAGCGCTTTGATGGAGCCTTGAAGGGCTTTGGGGGATGCCCGATGGCGAAAGACGAGCTGGTGGGCAATCTTGCCACTGAAACAGTGATCGAAACCTTGGAGAAAGCGGGCTATGAGCTAGGCTTGAAAAAGTCGGAATTGGCGGAGGCGATGAAGCTGACGGGTTTTGTTTTCACTTCTTAAGCGATTGACGTTCATTCTGATTTTTGTAAATTCTGCGTATGAAATCCGAGAAAAACGACCATGTCAAAGAGCCCGATATTGAATATGGGCTGTACACGTATGCAGACTATCTCACCTGGGAGATGGACGAGATGGTTGAGCTGATCAAGGGAAAAATATTCAAGCGGGATATTGCAGCCCCGGCGCTGAATCACCAGCGGATTTCCATGCATCTCTCCAATAAGTTCTACAATTTTCTCAGAGGAAAAACCTGCCAGGTTTTTCATGCGCCATTCGACGTAAGGCTGCCTGTGAAATCAAGAAAGAACCAAGACATCGACACGGTGGTGCAGCCGGATATTTGTGTGGTCTGTGATCCGGCCAAGCTGGATGCTGCGGGTTGTCTTGGAGCTCCAGACCTGGTGGTGGAGATCCTTTCACCGGGAAACAACAAGCGCGAGCTGAAAAACAAGTACGAGGTGTACGAAGAGGCAGGTGTCAGGGAGTACTGGGTCATCCATCCCAACGAGCAGACGCTACTGATCTACTCGCTTGTCGAAGGGCGATATCAAGCCTCGCGTTTTTTTGTGCCGGGCGATGAAGTCACTTCAGCCTGCCTGCCTAGTTTTTTTCTTGATTTGGAGGAGATTTTTGAAGAGTAAGCTTAAAGCAAAAGCTTGAACTTCTTTCCTGGCAGGGACTTGACGATCCCCTCAAACTCCAAGGAAAGAAGCTTGGAGGAAAGCATTCCTAGGGGGATTTCAGTTTGATGGCTAATCTGGTCGATTTCCGATTCGCCTTTTTCTTGCAAAAGCTTCAAAATCAAGATTTCATCCTCCTCTCTCCCGTTTAGATCGAGTTTGGCCTTTTTGGCGGATTCTTCTCCAGGTTTGTTCCAAAATAGCGCCTCCGCCACGTCGCCTGGACCGGTATAGATGCCGGCTTTCATCTTTCGGATCAGCTGGTTGCACCCTTCAGAAAAGGGCGACTGAAGGTTTCCGGGTACGGCAAAGACCTCCCGATTGTAGCTGTAGGCGATCTCAGCGGTGATGAGCGCACCACCTTTTTCGGCTGCCTCGACCACGATCAGCGCATCGGAGAGGCCAGCGATGATGCGGTTTCGGGCGGGGAAGTTGCCGGGTACCATCGTGCTGCCCGGCGCGTATTCGCTCAGGAGTAGGCCTGTTTCTTGGAGTTGCTCGGCTGTTTTCCTGTGTGCGGCGGGGTAGATCTGTGAGAGCGGGGAGCCCATTACCGCGACGGTAGGCAGACCGACCTGCAGGGCAGCCCGATGCGCTTCGATGTCTATGCCATAGGCCAGGCCGGACACGATCACCGGCTGATAGGGCAGGAGGTCTTCGACGATTTTCCGCGTGACAGTCTTGCCATAGCTGGTCGCGGAGCGGGTGCCTACGATTCCTATACTCCGGTCAAAGTTCAGATTTCCATTTCCTTGGGCAAAGAGCAGAATTGGACCGTCATCTAGGGATTTTAGTCGTTGGGGAAATCCAGGATCTGTCGAAACGAGGATTTGAAAGCCTTTCTTTGTGCAGGTTTCGATCAGCTCGTCGGCTTTGCGGAGCAGGGATTCTGCCTGTTTTTGGATTTCCAGAAGTTTTTCCCCGACCCGGGGGATTTTGGCGGCCTTCCCTTTTGAGAGGGTGAAAAAAGCCCTTGCCGAACCGCTGTACGCCACGATAGCCTTGAAGACTCCGGGGCCTATTTTTGGGGCTTGGGAAAGGGCGAGGGCGTAGCGAAGGTGGTCAGGATCCGTTTCGGGCGTTGAGTTCATTCTTCAGATTGATTAAAAAGTCCTTGATTTCCTGAAGTTTCTGAACTGCTGCCACTTTGTCGAAGCCCTGGTTTTTGCCCGAAGTGATGACTTCTTGGGCTCCCTGAAGCGTGTACCCTTTTTCCTTCACCAGGTGGTACACATAGCGGATCTTTTGGATGTCGTCCTTGGTGTAGCGTCGGTTGCCTTTTTTGTCCTTTTTGGGGCGAATGATGTCGAATTCCCCTTCCCAGTACCGAATCAGCGAAGGCGCAACCTTAAACATCTCGGCTACTTCTCCGATGGAATGGTATTTCTTCTCTATCTCTCGCTCTTTGTACGGCACAGCAGTATTGGTTAATGTCAACCCTCCAAGGGTTTCAAACCCTTGGAGGGTTTTGGTAAATATCTAAGTTAAAAAAATGCTCCGTGACTTCAAGGGATACTTGAAGCTACAGGAAAAAAACGCGCGATTCAGCGGTTTATTATCTGCAGCATTTGTACTGCGGCCAGCCCGGCAGTCTCCGTGCGAAGCCGGCTTTTTCCCAGGGAGACGGGCAGAAAGCCATTCTCAAAAGCCTCTTGGATTTCTTTGGGGTCAAAGTCCCCTTCCGGCCCGATCAGTATCAGGTACTTTCCGCCAGGCTTAGCCACATCGAAGAGATGGTTTTCATGCGTGTCATCCACGTAGGCGATGAACTTTTGGAAATCGTCAAAGCCGTCCGATTTGAAAAGATCTTCGAGTTTCACGGTGGGACTTAGGCTCGGAATCCTATACTTCAGACTTTGCTTGCAGGCAGAAATGACCTTTTTGAGCAGGCGGTCAGTCTTCAGAAAGCTGCGCTCGGAGTTTGTTGTTTCCAGCAGTGTCAATTCATGAAATCCGATTTCGGCGATCTTTTCCACCATCCATTCCATACGGTCTGGGCTTTTGGTAGGAGCGATGGCGAGGTGGATGTGGAATCCGTCCTCCGCCACATCCTCGGAACTCAGGATCTTTAGAACGGCTTTCTTTGGATTGGCTTCGAAAATCAGCCCCTCGAACACCTGCCCCTTGCCGTTGGTGAGGCGGATGGGGTCCCCCTGCTTTTTGCGCAGAACCCTCACGAGGTGTTTGGATTCCTCCTCGTCCAGATGGGTGAGGGGGAGGGTGATTGTTTCTTGGAAAAAGAGCTGCATGGAAGGAAACTGCGGTCAGGACACAAAAAAAGCACATTTCCTTCAGAAATGTGCCTTTAACCTAATTAACCTTTAACCAAATTAACCTTTTGAAATTTCCATATTTACGGCTTTCCCTTTGATCGTGTTGTTCTTCATCACTCGGATCACATGTTCCGCGTCCTTGTTTGGAACGTCCACGAAGGAGAAGTTGTCGAAGATGTCGATGCCACCGATGCTTCTGCCTGGTACTCCAGTCTCACCGGCGATGGCGCCTACGATGTCGTTTGGACGGATGCGGTCTCTGTTGCCCAGGTTCAGGAACAAGCGGGTCATGTTGGCCTCGCGGGTTCTTTCCTCTCTAGGGCCACGGTTTTCCCCTCTGTCGGAGAATCTTCCGCCTCTTTCGAAACGGTCACCGCGTCCTTCGCCTCTTTCGAAGCGATCACCACGGCCAAATCTGCCAGCACCACGCTCTCCACGCTCACCACGTCCGAATCGATCTCTGCCGCCTTCTCTGTTGCCAAAGTCGCGTCCTCCGTCTCTTCTGCGATCTCCGTAGGTTTCGATGCCGAAGTCTTGCTCTTTGAGCTCCTTCAGGGTCTCGCCCATGTTCATTTTGATCAAGCCCAAAGCGACTTGCTCGATGCTGAGTCCTTCAGCCAGCATTTGGCCGATGGTAGCTTCGAAGTGTTGGTTGTCTTCCTCGTTGGAAAGCGCGCGATAGACGTCTTTCACCAGCTGGGCTTTCTTCAGCTCTACCAATTCCGCCACGGATGGAGGAGTCATTTTTGCGATGGTCGCCTTGGTATAGCGCTCAAGATCTCTGAGCTTCATCGACTCTCTGCGGCCGGTGATGAAAGTGATCGCAGTACCGGATTTGCCTGCACGACCGGTACGGCCGATTCGGTGTACGTAATATTCTTCGTCCAGCGGAATGTCGTAGTTGAATACCGCCTCTACATTGTCCACGTCGATCCCACGGGCAGCTACGTCGGTAGCGACCAGTACGGAACAAAGTCCCTTGCGGAATTTGCCCATTACTTTGTCTCTTTGTGCCTGGGAAAGGTCGCCGTGAAGAGCCTCAGCCAAGATGCCTCTGGCACCCAAAGATTCGGTCACCTCGTCGGTCATTCGCTTGGTGTTACAGAACACCACGCTGAGCGCATAGTTGTTGATGTTCATCAAGCGGGCCATGAGCTCCATCTTCAGGGATGGCTTCACTTCATAGTACACCTGCTCGATGCGGGATACCGTCAGTTCTTTCTTGGCGACTTTGATGATTTCTGGCTCAGTTTGATACTTTTTGGTCAAGTCCATGATAGGCTTGGCCATAGTAGCGGAGAAGAAGACAGTCTGTCTCTCTTCCGGCATCTCCTGAAGGATCGCCTCGATGTCGTCTCTGAAGCCCATGTCCAGCATCTCATCGGCCTCGTCGAGGACGATGATGCCGACGTTGTCCAGCTTCAGTGTGCCTCTGCTCATGTGGTCTTGCACACGGCCAGGAGTACCCACCACGATCTGCACGCCCTTTTTCAGGATGCGGATCTGCTTGTCGATGGACTCGCCGCCGTAGATGGCCACGGAGTTGATGGCGCGGTGGTGCTTGGCAAGTTTTTGGATTTCTCCCTCTACCTGAACGGCAAGTTCGCGGGTAGGGCAGAGGATGATCGCCTGGGGCTTGTTGAAGTCAGGATCGACCAGGTCGATGATAGGGATGGCAAAAGCTGCGGTCTTACCGGTACCAGTCTGAGCCTGGCCGATGACGTCGCGTCCTTCGAGGACAAATGGGATAGCTTGTGCTTGGATTGGGGAAGGAGTGGTAAAGCCCATCTCTTCCACGGCCCGCAAGATTTCTTCCGAAATCCCCAGGTCTGAGAATTTTACAGTGTTTTCCATGAATGTTTCCTTACTTTTCTTGCCATGTTATCCTAAATCCCAGACAAGCGACAGTAAGGATTCACGGCTCGAAAAATTTCTATGTCAAAATTGACGGTGCAAAAGTAGGATTAATAATTTGGAAATCCAAGATAGGCTTCGATCTTTTTAGAATATTCGATAGAATTCGGCCGATTAGGGCGAAAAAAATTTGGCGAAGGTAAGGAAGTTGGGAGGTTTGGAAGTAGGAAGTTTGTCAAGAATTGGACACTTCGACAAGCTCAGTTCAAGAATTGGAAGATTTTAGAATTGAAAAATTGTTTTGCGACCTCACCCCTTTTTTAGGCGCAATTTGCCACAAAGACTAAAGCCAACAAGTTTTTTTAGAGGAGCTTGTAGTCCAAAATGCTGAAAGTAGATCTGTTCTATCGTTCAGCTCGTACCTCAAAAATCACAAATCATATATACGCCAATCAGAGAAACGACCTGTCGGCACTTGCCTCCTTCATCATTTCTTCGGAGAGTTCTTTGCCCAAGTATCGGTCGATCAGCCCGTGTCCCAGATAAAGCAGGGGCGTGAGGATGACGGCGATGGTGAACTTGTAGATGTAGTTGATGATGCCCACGGCGACGATTTGGCTCAGGCTCCAGTTGCCAAAAACATAGAAGGCGATCCCCAACACCACGAAGGAGTCGATAAATTGGGACACGAGCGTCGACCCCGTGGCCCTCAGCCAGATCATGCGGTGACCGGTGACAGCACGGAGCTTTTGGAAGACAAAGACATCCACCAGCTGTCCGAGCAAAAAAGCGGTCAGCGAACCGATGATGATGCCCAAGCCTTGGCGAAAAATCGTGTTGAAGGCGTAGTCAATGTCAAAGCTTTCGCCGCTCGGGGTTTGCCCGTTGACTTCGATCCAGAATTCCGCGGGGACGAGGACGGTCACCACGCTGATCACCAAAAACACATAAGCGATCAGTCCGGCGGTGATAAAGCTGATCTTCCGCACGCCCTTTTTGCCAAAATACTCATTGATGATATCGGTGGTGATGAATACGACTGGCCAGATCACCACGCCTGCGGTGAGGTTGAAATCCAGCACATATTCCCCGAAAAAAGTCCAGTTGACAGGATTGATGCCCATGGTCTTTTCCGCGGAAAAGATCTTCACGCCGATGATCTCGGCCAGGATGGCGTTGGTCAGGAAGATGGCGCTGAGGATGATGAAGAGGTTGGTCTTTCGGCTTTGCTGGGTCTTATCCATTGGGGGGCAGGATTGCGTAGGTTTTTCCCTCCTCGCTAAGCTCGGCATCCGCAAAAACAGCCTTAGCTTCTCCAAGCATGGCTTCCAGGTCGACGTATCGGGAGGAAAAGTGACCTAAGATAAGGGATTTCGCCTGGATCAAGGTGGCGATTTCCGCGGCCTGTCGGGCGGTGCTATGAAAGGTCACTGCCGCCCGCTCCACTTCAGATTCCATAAAGGTGGACTCGTGGTACAGCAGCGTCGGCTGATCCAGGTAGTGCACCAGTCGGGGCTCGTAGCAGGTGTCGGAGCAAAAGGCATAGCTTCTGAGCGGAGGATGCGGATGGGTGTAGTCCTCCAGCCTATAGACGTTGCCGTCGGGATCTGTGTATTCCTGCCCTTTTCTGAGGCTTTGGATGGCGGCCAGCGGAATCTTTTTTTCTTGGAGTTTTTCTTTGACGAGGCTTCGCAGCCCTTCTTTTTCCCTGATCAAAAAGCCGGTAGTCGGCAGGCGATGGGTGAGGGGGAAGCTGTGGACCGTAAATCTGGGATGGTCTAGCAGGAGACGAAGCCCATCCGCTTGGGTCTCAACAAACGTGAGCGGATAGGTCAGTTTGGTGTTGCTCCAGCGAAATTGGGTGGTGATGATCTCGTCCAGCCCTTTTGGGCCAAAGATCGTCAGCGGCTTGGTGCGCTTCGATAGGTTGTAGCTGGACAGGATTCCCATCAGGCCCAGGTAGTGGTCCCCGTGCAGGTGGGAGATGAAGATGTGGGAGATGGCGGAGGATCTGACTTTGAATCTCCGCATCTGTATCTGCGTGCCTTCCCCACAGTCTATCAATAAACACGCCTGCCCAAATCTGACGACTTGGGCAGTGTGGTTTCTTCCATGTACGGGAATGGAAGAAGTGTTTCCTAGGATGGTGACTTCGAAATCGGGTATCAAACCGCCTCTTCGTCTTCGCCTCCCTCGATTTCGTGCATGAAGATCGCCTCACCGGCTTCCTCCAGCGTGCTCACCAGGTTTAGCTTTTTGTCCAGCATGGAGATCTTGAGAAGCTTCATCACGTGGTCTTGCACGCCTGCGATGACGAAGATGCCTCCGCTGCGGCCAAACTCCCGGTCACCCACCAATAGGGCGCTCAGTCCGCTGGAGTCCACATATTTGACTTGGCTCATGTCCAGGACGATGTTGGAGTAGCCCTCTGCATGGATAGTCAGCAGCTCGGACTTCAACTTGGGAGCCAGCAGGGAGTCGATCTTTTCCTCAAGGGGAGTGAAGACCACATACTGCTCTTTTTTATCGATGGTGTATTTCATGTGTTTAGGTTTGTTTAATGGCGCTTGGGATCTCGGAGGTTTTGCCAGATGTCTCGGCTTTTGCCTTGCCTGATTTCAAGCGTGTTGGGTTTAGCGGGCCAGGTGTGCCAGGATCGCTTTTTCTATTCTGTTTTCGATGTTTTCGGTTTCCGCTTTGACGAAGGTTTCTCCGGTGATTTTTTCGAAGAGCTCAATATAGCGATCCGAGATGCTTTCTACAATTTCGTCGCTCATTTCCGGTACGGTCTGTCCGTCTTTGCCCTGAAATCCGTTGGAAATCAGCCACTGGCGTACAAACTCCTTGGAAAGCTGCTTCTGAGGCAGGCCTTTTTCCTGGTTTTCGGCATAGCCCTCCGCATAGAAATAGCGGGAGGAGTCCGGCGTGTGGATCTCGTCGATGAGGAGGATCTCGTCGCCAAACTTGCCAAACTCATACTTCGTATCCACGAGAATCAGGCCTTTTTCCGCTGCCATTTCTTGTCCACGCTGGAAGAGCGCTCGGGTGTATTTTTCCAAGATTACATAGTCCGCCTCGCTCACGATGCCTTTGGCGAGGATGTCCTCTCTGGAGATGTCTTCATCGTGGCCTTCGGAAGCTTTGGTGGTGGGGGTGATGATCGGCTCGGGGAGTTGGTCGTTTTCTTTTAGCCCTTCGGGCAAAGCTACCCCGCAGAGCATTCTTTTCCCGGCTTTGTATTCTCTGGCCGCATGGCCTGCGAGATAGCCGCGGATGACCATTTCGACCTTGAATGGCTCGCATCGCTTGCCGATGGTCACGCTGGGATCAGGGGTGGCAGTCACCCAGTTTGGGACGATGTCGGAGGTCGCTTGGAGAAAACCAGCGGCGATCTGGTTGAGCACTTGGCCTTTGAAGGGGATAGGTCGGGGCAGGACTACGTCAAAAGCGGAGATGCGGTCGGAAGCGACCACGACCAGCTCCTGGTCAAACATGTAGACGTCACGTACTTTTCCTTTGTAAAAACCCACTTGTCCGGGAAAATTGAAATGGGTTTCCTTGATGGCTTGGCTCATTTGAAAATCGTTTCGGCAAAAATAGAAAAAGGACTTTCCTCTGCCTTAGACTTGGGTTTTATTTCTTGATTTTATTTCCGTTTTCCCAAAACTCGGTGCTGACCACCTGGCCGGATTCGTCGTAGATTTCCCGCTTTCCGTCCAGCCTTCCCTTGGTGTAGTTTCTGGTTTCCAGTAGCTTGCCGTCTTCACCGTAGATCTTCACCATACCCTCCTGGAGCTCATTGACAAAGCGGATCACGCTGGCAGGCTGCCCGTTGGGATGGAAGTTTTCCTCCAGGATCTTTTGCCCACGATCACTGTAGGAGATGCGCTGTCGGACCTCACCATTGGCGTGGAAGTATGCGATTGGGCCGGTGGGAATGCCTTTTTGGTATTTCGCCTGCATGCGTAGGCTTCCATCGGGGAAGTATTCGACGACTTCACCGTCCGGACTGCCGTTTTTGTAGTTTCCCCTTCGCTCCGGTTTCCCGTCCGGATAGTTGAGTTCGTAGGCGCCGTGGAGTTCTCCATTTTTGAATTCCCTTTTGGCTTTGACCGATCCATCGGGGAAATATTGGATTTCAGGGCCGTTCACGACTCCCTTGTTGTAGGTAGCGCTGAAGACCAGCAGGCCGTTTTCGTCGTACTCCTCGTAGGGCCCGTGGTACTGGCCCGCAAGGAAATTGATTTTCGACTTTGGCTTTCCGTTAGCCTGGAAGGCTTCCGACAGCCCGTCAGGTTTGTTGGCTTTGAATTGGGTTTGGTCACGGATGCTGCCATCTTCGTAGTAGGAGGTGATGGTTCCCTCCAGCTGGTTGCTGACAAAAAAAGACTCCTGGCTCAGCGCTCCGCCGGGAAAAAAGCTCAGCGCCTTGCCTTCGCGGAGGTTGTTTTCGAAGTGGACCACCCGAAGTGTGTCACCCGTGTCCGGATCCAGATCGTAGAAGTCGCCGTTTTTTTGGTCGTTTTTGAGGTGTCCGATCAGAATCAGCTTGCCCGAAGGGTCGAAAAGCCGGACTTCTCCTTCGGCCTTGCCGTTGATCTTGGTCAGGATTTCCTTGACATGAAGGGAATCCTCGCCATAGTAGGTCCGGAGGGTATCCTGAGCCGAGGCCATGTTTGCCAACACCAGAAAACTGGCTAGCGCCAAAAGGAAGTACTTTGCTGTAAATCGGGTCATTGTCTGGACGGAATCAAATGCTGCAGCCAGCCTGTCTTCGCTTGGCTCGTGATACTTTGCCGAAATTTAACGGGAAGGGTTTCAATTTGACTATTTTTGGGCAAAATTTCCAGTTTCGCAAAAAGCCGTGTCCCTGGCTTTTGCCCAATTCCTAAACTATGAGACTCACTTTGATCTGTTTGCTGATTGCCTTGCTTGGTTTTAGTTCTTGCTCTGAAAAGGAGAAAATCTACAAAACCTACGAAGGGGAGATTTTTGGCACCTACTACCGCATCCAGGTCGAGGACTTGGGCAAAGACCTGCAGCCGGAGTTTGACTCGGTCTTTGCACTGATCAACGCCGCTTCCAATTCCTACGTGCAGGAGTCCGAGGTCTCGGCCTTCAATCGTGACGGCAAGCTGCTCGACGCCTCGGCGACATTCAAGGAAATGATGGACTCTGCCGCAAAGTACAACCGCGTCTCACAGGGATTTTTTGAGCCCACGCTCTATCCCCTGATCAAGGCTTGGGGCTTTTCCTTTGAAAAGCGGGAGGAAATGGACTCGGCAAAGATCAGGGAAACCTTGGCCTTGGTAGGCTTCGAAGCAATGATCCAAGTCGCCGACTCGGGCTACTTTGCCGCCAAGCCGGGCGTCATGCTGGACATCACCGGACTGGGAGAGGGCTATGCCATCGACAATCTGGTCGAAGTGGTGGAGAAAAACGGCATCGCCAACTACATGGTCGAGATCGGAGGGGAGATGAAGGCCAAGGGACTCAACTCGCGGAATACGGTCTGGACGATAGGAATCGAAGATCCAATACAGGCCGAACTGGGCGTGGGCAGCTCCATGCTGACCAAGGTCGAGCTGGACGAGCGCTCCATCAGTAGCTCGGGCAACTACCGCAAGTTTTACATCGACGAGGCTGGAAACAGAAGGCCTCATATCATCGACCCGAAAACGGGCTATCCAGTCAGTCACAACATGGTCTCCGTCTCTGTCCTGGCTCCATCGGCGACCCAAGCCGATGCGCTGGCGACGGCATTTATGGGCATGGGAGTGGAGCGTGCCAAAGCCCTGGTCGAAACCATCCCCGGCGTGGAAGCGATGTTTGTGATCGGTGGAAAAGAAGGACTGGAGATGGAGTTTACGAGCGGATTTCCTAGGACGGAGAGCACTGCACAGTCCCAGTAGGCAGTGAAGTCAGGAAGCTGAAGGATGAAGGCTGAAGTAGAGATCATTCCATCGTTCAGCTTTCACATTTCGTCTTTCTGATTTTTACATTTTCTCAATCACAATCGCAGAACCGCCACCGCCTCCGGTTTGTCCGTTTTTGTTGCGGAGCAGAAAGCAAGCGCCTGACTAAAGTTAGGATGCGTGGGAAGTCGATTTGGTTTCCTACCGGGGTAATGATCGGGTACTTTTTTCGTAATTAATTAAATCATTAATAATCAATCGGCTAGCTTTTGTCGGATTAAACTTTTTTGAGATCGGGGGCTGACAGGCGCGATAGACCTAAATAAATCAATATATTTCCCATGTAGTTATTAGTTCTAGGTTTATGCTCCGACTTCTGATCCTGGGTATGCTGCTCTGCGTGGCAACCCTGTCCGCGAATGCCCAAAAAGTTTTGTCCAGCCCGATACCCGAATGGGTGGAGACACCGAGCCTGGATACCAAAGCACAGCGGGACAACCAAATAGGAGAGGGCTATCGCTACCTGCTCATAGAGAGGCAGATCAATGTGTCTGAGCAGCAGGCTTTTTATAGATACGCCACGCAGGTCTTGTCTCCTGATGGAATCAGGGAACATTCGGACTTGCTGATTGAGTACGATCCCAGTTTTCAGGTGCTGGAGATTCACGAGGTGAGTATCTACCGTGAAGGTCAAAAGATCGACAAGCTGGATCTGGCTGATTTGAAAATCATCCAGAAAGAAACCAGCGCCGACAGGCATATCTATGATGGCGCTTTGACGGCCCTGATTCATTTGTCAGACGTCAAGAAAAATGACATCATCGATTATAGCTACTCTATAAAGGGCTTCAATCCAGTCTATGGCAAGAATATTTCGGGTTTCCTTTACCACCAGTTGGGAGTCAAGGTAGAGAATTTCCATTACCGGATATTGGTACCACAGGGGCAGCCTCTTCAGCTCGACCTTAAGGGGCATTCCCATCAGCCAGAGAAAGAGGCAAGAAATGGCAATGATGTCTACGAGTGGAGTCACCCAGGACTGAGCCCGATGCTTTTTGATTCCAATGTCCCCTATTGGAAGGCGATCTATCCCATGACCTCCTATTCGACATTTGCGGATTGGAAGTCTGTGGTAGGTTGGGCTTTGCCTTTGTATGACTATTCAGAACAAGGCTTGGACAAGATCAAAGGTCAGATCGCCGATGGCAGAGAGAACATCTCGAGAATTACCGACATCATTCGGTATGTGCAGGATGATATTCGCTACCTCGGTCTGGAATCTGGGATGAGCGCCTATAAACCCAATTCTCCCCAAAAGGTGTTCGAACAGAAATATGGTGACTGCAAGGACAAATCGTTGCTGCTGGTCGCGCTGCTTAGAAAAGAGGGGCTTGAAGCTTATCCA
Source organism: Algoriphagus oliviformis (assembly GCF_017254915.1). GTDB lineage: Bacteria > Bacteroidota > Bacteroidia > Cytophagales > Cyclobacteriaceae > Algoriphagus > Algoriphagus oliviformis. The sequence continues at coordinate 100,892 of NZ_JAFKCT010000002.1, forward strand.
GTTTTGGTCAATACGGAGTGGAAGGACAATGTCGCTGCTTTTTCTGCCAATGCATCCGCCTTTGACCACTGTATTGTGACCTACAAGTGGAAAGGACAGGATTATTTCGTGGATCCTACCATCTCCGGTCAGGGAGGCAACCTTACCAATATCTTTTTTCCGGATTACAAAAAAGGTCTGGTCTTGAAGCCGGGCAATGCATCACTGACTGATTTTCCTGAAGTCGCGAAGTCTGTCCAAAAGGTCGAAGAACTCCTCGTGGTGCATGATCTGGAGGGGAAGGCATCACTTCAAATCAAGACGGAATACCGAGGAAGAAGAGCGGACGAAATCCGTTCCAGTTTCCTCAACAGTACGGTTGAGGAGATCTCCAAGACGTACCTGGACTTTTATTCTGCGGTTTTTCCTGGGATTTCTGCAAGCAGCCCCATCGAGTTTTCGGACTCGGACAGGAATGTGTCGAATGTGGTGACCACCCTGGAGACTTATGAGATTGATGGGTTTTGGGTCAAATCGGAGACGGAGGAAGGCCAGTTATATGCGGAGCTTTATCCGCTCGAACTGAATTCCCGTTTGGGCTTTCCCCAAACATCCTCCAGAGAGGCTGACTACTTCCTCGGAGAGCCTGAGGAGTTTTCATTGGTAACCAAGCTGGTCATGCCAGAGCCATGGCCTGTAGAGGATTACCACAGATTGATTGATGCGGGAGCTTTTACCTACGAAAATGAGGTCAGCGGCAAAGGCAATACGATAGAGATCAAACACAAGTACAATCTCTTCAAAAGCAGTATTCCCGGAAGCGAGGTTTCACAGCTGATCGAAAAGAAAAAATCGGTAAACAACGAGTTGAGCTTTTACCTGACTTACGCCCCGAACGGGGGAAGTACGTTGGATATCACCGCGTTTCTCTCGGCAATGGCGCTTCTGGCTGTCTTCGGTTTTTTGGCAGTCAGATGGTACAAAAGCTATAATCCTGAACCGGAGATGGCGAGCAACCATGACACGATCGGTGGCTGGTTGATCTTGCCTACCATCTCACTGTTGATTACCCCAATCGTTCTCATTTACAACATGATTGAGTCAGGCTACTTCGATAGTGCCATTTGGAATGGGGTAAAAGTGTATGGGACGGCATTATACACCTATTATCTGGTCAGCTTTGTTTTCCTTCTTTTCTCGTTTTCCTACTCGATATTGACAGCGGCTTTCTTTTTCAAGCTGCGTTCGGGAGCTCAATTGATGTATATCGTATTCATGTGCGCCAACTTTCTCTCCCTGATGCTGGAAGCCTATGTGTCCAATCAATACTTCCACGATTTGGGAATCGAGTCCTCATCTAGAGACTTGATTCGGAGTGCGATCGGGCTTTTTATCTGGATACCTTATTTTGTGAAGTCAACGCGGGTGAAATCGACTTTTACCAATATTTATAAAAATAGTTCCATTGAGATGGCAATGGCAAGCAACCGAGCTTTGGCTGACATTCGGTCAAGCGAGGACAATGGATAAAAGAAAAATGCTCTATCGACAAGGTAGAGCATTTTTCTTTCTGATTATCCGCTTTAATACCAGTAGGTAGACGTGACGATACAAAAGAAGGCTAAACTTTAGGCTTTGCCCTACTTCGGTCTTCGGTCATCGGTCTTCCAGCCCGATTGAAGAAGCAAATTCACTTGCTGGCAAGATTGCGTATATTCTTGTTTTTCTTTTATCTGAATGAATGTCACATCTTCTCAATCACAATCGCCGAAGCGCCGCCGCCGCCGTTGCAGATGCCAGCGACGCCGATGTCCCCGGATTTCTGGTGAAGGACTGAGTTGAGCGTGGTGATGATCCTTGCGCCGGATGCCCCGAGCGGATGGCCAAGCGCGACGGCTCCTCCGAAGACGTTCAGTCTGTCATTGTCCAGCTTGAGCTCCCGTTGGTTTGCCAGGGCGACTGCGGAAAATGCCTCGTTGATCTCGTAGTATGACACTTCGTCCGAGGAAACACCGGCATGCTTCAGCGCTTTGGGGATCGCCAGGGCAGGGGCGGTGGTAAACCACAGCGGATCGGTCGCCGCATCCGCAAAGCCCCGGATTTTGGCCAATGGCTTCAAGCCTAGTTCCTCTGCCTTTTCCTTGCTGACCAAGACCAAAGCCGAGGCTCCGTCGTTCATCGTCGAGGCATTGGCGGCTGTCACGGTGCCATCTTTGTCGAAGACAGGTCTCAGGGAAGGGATTTTGTCAAAGACCACGTTTCGGAATTCTTCGTCTTCGTCGATCAGGATCATCTCGCCTTTTCTCCCGGTCATCTCCACCGGCACGACTTCGTCCTTGAAGAGGCCCTTTTGCCAAGCTTCTGCCGAACGACGGTAGGATTGGATCGCATAGGCGTCCTGCTCCTCGCGACTGATGTGGAGTTCTTTGGCGGTGTTTTCGGCACAGTTGCCCATGGGAAACTTGTAGTACACCTCGAAGAGTCCGTCTTTCACCAGCCCGTCGGTCAGTTCGGCATTGCCGTATTTGTACCCAAATCGGGCCTTGGGAACGTAGTAGGGCACGTTGGACATGCTTTCCATACCGCCAGCCACGACCACGTCGTTGATGCCGAGCACAATGGATTGGGCAGCGAGCATGACGGCTTTCATGCCTGAGGCGCAGACTTTGTTGACGGTGGTGCAAGGTACTTGGTAGCCAATTCCTGAGCCGATGGCCGCTTGTCTGGCAGGTGCTTGGCCCAGATTGGCCGAGATGACATTGCCCATGAAGACTTCATTGACTGCTTCGGGAGCGACGCCGGATTTGGCCAGCGCTCCCTTGATGGCGATGCTGCCGAGCTCTACCGCGGTGAGGGCTGCCAGTTTTCCTCCAAAACTTCCGATGGGCGTTCGTACTGCTGAGACGATGTAAACTTCTTTGATCATGGATATTTGGGCTTAAGTTGATTCGAGATTTGAAATTTGATATTCGAGGTTGAAAGAACTTCATGAGTCATTTTCAATCCCTGATTGCTTTCAAGATAGTGATAAAAAATCAGCAAGGGTTACTGCTGGGCAATGACACTGCTTACCAATTACTACTTACAAAAACAGGGAATGCGCTTCGACTCCGCTCAGCGTGACAATACTTTCGACCTCCCTACCAATCCGGCAAGCCCCGCTTGGGCCGCTGGGTGGGTTTCTTCTTGTTGTCTTGGATGTAGCGGAGCTCGGCGGCGTTGAGCGACTCCAGGATCTGTGCGGCCTGCTCGGGAGTGAGGTTCATGCTCTTGAGCTTTTCGCGCATTTCCTCCAGCTTTTTGGCCCGGTCCGCTAGGTTGGCGTCCATCTGGTCGTTCGCATTTTCGCCCGCTTCCTCGCTTTGCTGGGAAGGGTTTTGGCCTTCTTGACCTTCCTTGGCTTTGTCCTCATCAGTCTGTTCCCCTTCTTTTTGCTGGGAGTCGCTCTCTCCCTGCTCGCCTTGGCTATCCTGGTTTTGGTTTTGCTGGTTCTGCTGCTGCTGTTGCTGGTTTTGCTGCTGCTGTTCTTCTTCCTGCTCTTTTTCCAGCTTTTCCTTCAAAGCTTTCAGTTTGGCGTCGTTGGGGTATTTTCCTAGGCCGTCGTTGACCTCTTTCAGCGCGCTTTCCTTTTCGGTTTTGACATAGGAGCGAGCCGCCCGGTTGAAGTAGTCTCCGGCAGTCTGGGCCGTGCTTTTTCCTGCGAAAAAGAAAAAGACAGCCAGCGCAAATAGGGTTAGTCTAGTTTTCATCGATCTCCACTACCTCCTGAAGTGTGCTCATAAAATCCTGATAGGCAGCCACCGTCTCATCCTGGGACATGGCATCCTGCAATACCTTCAACGCGTCACTGAAGCGGAATTGTTCCACCAATCGATCCGCTTCCGCCTTTTTGCGCTTGGCAAAGTCGGACGGTTCGGGCTTGTTTTGCTCTTGGTTTTTGCGCTCCTCGTCCCGCTGCATCCAGCGCGCGAGCAGCTCGTAGTTGTACCGGGCAGTCTCGTTGGTCGGGTCTTTTATCAGCGCCGACTGGAATTTGCTGAGTGCTGCCTCGTACTCCATTTTGTTGCCGACGATCACGCCGCTTTGGTTGAAGGCGAAAGACGCCAACATCTTGTTGGGGCTTTGCGTAGCTTGGTCGTAGTGGGTGAGGGCCTCATCGGGCTTTTCGGCAAACTGCTGGCTCAGGCCCAAATCGAAACTCAAGGCCGGGGAGCTGTATTCAAATTCGTTGACCAATACTAGGTGGTCGGTGACGGACTTTTCATATTGGGCGGAGGCGTAGCTCTCTTCTGCCGTTTCTATGGCGTTGTTCAGCCGCGTGACGCGAGTCCAGGAACTCGGGATGAGTAGTAAGGTCGCCAGGATTAGTTTGCTTGCGTTCATCAGATTTTGATCGTTTTGATGGGCAAGATCATGTCCAGCAGCGCCAGACCGAGGGCTGCGAGGAGAAAGTAAAAGTACTTGTTGGAGCTGGCCTCGACCATGCGGGTATTGGCCACGCCGCCTTCGAGTCGGTCGATGGCGGAGACGAGTTCGCCGATTTGCTGGGCTTCGTCGGAGATCTCAAAGTAGTCGCCTGAAGTCTCCGAAGCCGCCAGCCGGAGGGAGTTGGATTCCAGCTTGGAGATGGCCGGCTCTCCGGTGCCTGGGTCGATCACCATCCCGTTGCCTCTTGGGATTTGGCTGCCCTTTTGGGTGCCAATGCCAAGGGAGAAGACTTTGATGTTGTTTTCCGCGAGTTCGGATACGATGCTTTCGAAGTCGTCGCCGAAGTTTTCCCCATCGGAAATCAAGATCACTGACTTGGCTTTCACTTCCTGGCTTTCGTCCTTCATAAATCTATCCATGGCCATCTTCAGCGGTGCGGTCAGATCCGTGCCTGCATTGGGCACCAAGCCGGTATTCAAGCCATCGATATACAGCTGGATCACGGCCTGGTCAAAAGTCAGCGGACACTGCATGAACGCCTCGGAGCTGAAAATGATCAGGCCGATGCGGTCGGAAGGGAAGCTTTTGATGAGGTTTTTCAGCTCAAACTTGATGCGCTGGAGTCGGCTCGGGCCGATGTCGGTCGCGTTCATGGACTGGGAGAGGTCCACGGCGATGAAGATGTCTTTCCCTTCTTCTTTGACTTCCTTGAAGGAATTGCCGATCGATGGGCCAGCAAAGGCGATCAGGAAAAGGATGAAATAAGCCGTCCTGACAATCAGCTTGGTGAAAAGCCGCTGCTTCTCCACCTTCAGCTTGCGGTTGATCGCCCAGAATCGGGTGAGGTAAAACAGGTAAAGCAGGATGAAGACCCCCGTCAGCAAAAGGGTAAGTCTCAGGTCAGGGTATGCCCAAATCATGGCCTGAAATTAGGAAATTAAACCTAATTTGAAAGCTGGGCTTGGGGGATTGGGCTGAGGCTGGCAAAACTTCCCAAAGAATTAACAAACATTAATTTCAGCTGCCCGTAGATCTAGCGTACTTTCCAAAAAACTCGCCACATGCCGCTTTTTAGAGTCCTGACCTTGTTTTTTTTGCTAAACTTTGGATATCGGGCGTTTTCTCAGGATCAAGAATCCATCACCGGAGAAGTGCTCGACGTCACCAATTCCGAACCTCTGGTGGGTGCCAATGTGTACTGGGAAGGGAAGAGCAGCTCTGGCGTGGTCTCCGACTTGGACGGCCGGTTTAGCCTGAAAATCACCGAACTTCCCTACCGGCTTGTGATCTCCTACGTGGGCTACGAGCAGTCCGTCCGGATCATCAGCGCCAAGGACGCCGAGAAGCCCATCCGCTTTTTTCTCAAGCCAGAGGAAATGTCCCTCGATGAGATCATTATCCAGGAGCGCCGTCCCGACGAGCAGGTCAAAAACATGGAAATGGGCAAGGCAACCGTGCCCATAGAGACGATCAAAAACATCCCGGCGCTGTTTGGCGAGGTGGATCTGCTGCGTAGCCTGCAGCTGCTGCCCGGAGTCAAGTCGGCGGGCGAGGGGACGACGGGGATTTTCGTCCGGGGCGGGTCCGCGGACCAAAATCTGGTGCAGCTAGACGGCGCGCCGGTGTACAACCCTTCCCACTTTTTCGGGATTTTCTCCGTATTTAACCCTGACGGAATCAAGAGTGTGGACCTGTACAAAGGAAACATGCCGGCTTCTTTTGGAGGTCGGGCGGCCTCGCTCATCGACGTGTCGCTGCGCGAAGGCAACAACGTCAAAGTCCGCGGTGAAGGCGGCATCGGGAGCATCTCTTCCCGCTTGACCGTGGACGGACCGCTTTTCGGCAACAACTCCACCTTCATCGTCAGCGGAAGGAGGACCTATGCGGATCTATTTCTGAAGCTTTCCTCTGACGAAAACATCAAAAACAACAAGCTCAACTTTCATGACCTGAGCGGCAAGGTTTCCTTTGTGCTCAATGACCGGGACAAAATATCCCTGTCCAGCTACCAGGGAAGCGACTTTCTGGGCTTGGAGAGGGAGTTTGGTCTTGGCTGGACCAACTGGGTGAGTGCGGTCAATTGGAGCCGGGTAAGTTCGGAGAATTTCTTTTTTGACCTGCAGGGCTACCACTCCCGCTACAGCTACACCGTTGAATTTGACGATCCCGAAAACGGCTTTGAGTGGAGCAACCAGCTCTCCGAGTCGGGATTGAAGGCTGTCTGGACTTTTTTGCCTAATGCCAAAACCCAACTCGCCTGGGGAGCGCACAGCCAATACTACCACTTTGCACCGATCGATCTGGAGCCCGCCGCCGAGAGCGCCATCCAGCCCATCGCCACCAACCCAAAAAACGGCCTGCTGAACAACCTTTTTGCGACAGCGACCTACGAGCTCTCTCCCAAGCTGAGTGCCGAGGCTGGGCTTAGGTGGGGGCTTTTCAACCAGGTGGGAAAAGGGGTGGACTACCTCTACGAGGGGGGAGTCCCAGGGCCAGAGGCCGATATCACGGATTCCCTGTCCTATGGCACGCTGGAAAACATGCAGTTTTACCACGGACTGGAGCCCAGGATCGCTTTCCGCTACCTGATCAACGAGCAGTTTTCGCTGAAGACGGCCTACAACCGCAACTTCCAGTACATACAGATCGCGTCCAACAGCTCTGCGGGACTGCCGATAGACCGCTGGATACTCTCCGGCAGATACATTGAGCCGGTGAGGAGCGACCAGATTTCCCTGGGACTCTTTCACAATTTTGACCAAAACCGTTGGGAGTTTTCCGCCGAGGGCTATTACAAAGACCTTCGAAACGTGATCGACCTGAGAAACGGGGCGCAAGTACTCTTCACAGACCAGGTGGAGACGGAGTTGCTGGCCGGAAAGGGCTGGGCCTATGGAGCGGAGTTTTTGCTGAGGAAAAACATCGGCAAGACCACCGGCTGGCTGGCTTACACCTGGTCAAGGACCTGGAGGGAGATCGAGGGGGTGAGCGAAGGCGAGCCCTACAATCCACGGTTTGACCGCCCCCACGACGTCACGCTGGTGCTCAACCATGAATTTTCGCCCAGCTGGTCAGCGGGTTTGACCTTTGTGTACACCACGGGACAGGCGGTGACTTTTCCGGTAGGCTCCTATCAGATGGACAACCAGTCCGTTCCGCTTTTCCCCGACGAAAGGAACGGGAGCCGCTTTCCCGACTACCATCGCATGGACGCGTCAGTGACTTGGAAAAATGCGGACAAAGGCCGCAAGTGGCGCGGAAGCTGGAATTTCAGCGTTTACAATCTTTACGGAAGGAAAAACCCCTTTGCGTACGAGTTTAGGACCATCTACAACGATGACATCAACTACGACTCGACCGAGGACGGAGAGATCATCTCCTCCAGGCCCGGCGTGGTCATGACCTATCTCTTCACGTTCCTCCCTTCTATCACCTACAATTTTCAATTCTGATGAAAAGGCTGACTTTATTGTTTCTGTTCCCATTGCTCTGGTCATGTCAGGAGGAAGTGGTCTTGCCTCTGGGAGAAAAAGATACTCCAATCCCGACCATCGAGGCCTACTGGACTGACCAGGGCTCTTTCAACGAGGTCAAGCTCACGCTCTCCAAGGACTACTATGATTCCGCCGATGTGGAGGTGATCCGCGATGCCCAGGTGACTATCACCGCACTTAGCAGTGGCCGGGTGATTCCCTTTGTGTATCTCGGCGAGGCGAAAGCCTACAAGCCTGCCAATCCCTCCGAGAAGGCCGTGGTGGGAGAGAGGTACCGGCTGAGCATAAACTGGGAAGACAAGGTCTTTGTGTCCGAGGGCGAAATGCTCCAGCCGCCGATAGTCGATAGCGTCACTTGGAGCTTTGAGGAAGAGCGGCTGTTTAGGGACGAGGGATACTATATCAAGGTCTATGGCAAGATCCCTTTTACCGAAAACAACAACTACCGGATCCGGGTGATAGAAAACGATACGCTACAAAACCAACCGGAGGACTACCTGCTTTTTGACGACACCTTTGGGTTGCAGTTTTTTGAGGAAGGCCTGGAATTGAGCTATGCGTTTGAGGAAAACGACAAGGTGAGGCTTGAGCTTTTCCGTCTCAACCGGGACGCCTTCGAGTTTCTCAACCAGCTCGTGGGCCTGTTTTTCAACGACGGTGGGCTCTTCAGTCCTCCTCCCCAAAATCCGGACTCCAACATCAAGGTCATCCAGGGGCAGTCGGAGGTCTTGGGCTATTTTGTGGTCACTCCCGTACTTTCACAGACGGTCGTGATCCAGGCCAAATACGACTGAGACTCGATTTTCATAGGCAAGTCGCCTTTCAACTATTTCCCTTAAGTAGAAATACGAAAAAATCGTAGGAAGTTGTTTTTTGATTTTTTACCTTTCAAGTATGGAAGAATTGAATCAAAACGAAGAACAGATCATGGCGATCTTCTGGACCCAGGGAGAATTGCTGATCAGGGATGTGCTGGACCAACTGCCAGATCCCAAACCGCCCTACACCACCTTGGCCTCTACGATCAAAAACATCGAGCGAAAAGGCTACCTCACCCACAGAATGTATGGGACGGTCAATATCTACAAGCCAGCAGTCAAGCAGGAGGATTACAGCAAAAAGAGCTTCAACCGACTGGTGACCCATTTTTTTGGGGGCTCGGTGGGCAATTTCCTATCCTTCATGGTGAAGGAGAAAAGCATTTCCGACAAGGAAGTGAAGGAGCTTCAGGACATGATTGACAAAATGGACGATTCCGCCAAGTAATGGAAGCGCTGCTGATCTACCTGCTTGAAGTATCTGTCTGTCTGGGGATTTCCCTTTTGATCTACAGGTTCTTGCTTAGCGGATTGACTTTTTTCGCCTGGAACAGGTCTATTCTGCTCGCCATGCTCGTCCTGTCGGGAGTGATCCCCTTGCTGAGCCTGGAGTTTTTCGGCATTGGCAACCAAGTGTCGGAGATGAGCCTGCCTGTCTTTCAGGTGGGAGAGCAGGTGAAGTCCTCGGGAAATGGCTGGCTTTCTTGGACCGAACTTTTGGTCTGGGCTTATGTGATCGGAGCCTTGTTTGTCGCCGCGCGACTGGTGTTTGGCTTCATGGCTTCGCAAAAGCTGCTTGGCCAGGCCCGCTTGGCCAGGTTTGGCAGTTTTTGGGTGGCGATCCATCCCCAGTTTGTGCCAGCGTCCTTTTTTGACTACATCCTGATGCCTGACTTTGATCCCCAGGATAGCAAGCAAAAGCAGATATTGGCGCACGAGTCGGTACATGTAAGGCTGAAGCATAGCTGGGATCTTTTGTTGGTCAACTTTGCCAAAGTCCTGTTTTGGTTTAACCCCCTGATCTACCTCTTCGAGCGCTCGCTTCGGGAAGTGCACGAGTATCAAGCGGACCAGGGTGTGACCCGGCAGGTGGCGCGCAAGGAGTATGCGACCCTGCTGCTCCAGCTGATTACCCCTAAGCCAGGTTGGCAGTTTATGAACAACTTCAACCAGTTTCAGACCAAAAAGCGCATCCAAATGATGGGAAGAGCTGCGTCGGAGCCTTTCCAGCGCCTGCGGTTTTTGACCGTGATCCCAGCCATCGGGCTTTTGGTTTTCATGTTTTCCTGCGAAAAAGAAGATGCGCTGCCCATGCCCTCTGCTGAAGAGCTGAGAAATGCCACCCTGATATTGAATCCTGCGGATGAGGTTTTCGACGTGGTGGAAGACCAGCCCAATCCTCCGGGAGGGATGGCCGGATGGAATATGTATCTGAGCAAAAATCTCAAATATCCCTATCAAGCCCGTCGAATGGGCATAGAGGGAACGGTGATCGTCCTCTTTGAAATCATGAAAGACGGTGCGATCCGAAATGTGGAGGTCCTTCGCGGAATAGGCGGAGGAGCGGATGAGGAGGCGATGCGCGTGGTGATGAACTCGCCCAATTGGGAGCCTGGTCGCCAGAAAGGCAATCCGGTGGTGACCAGGATGAGGCTGCCGATCCGATTTAAGCTGGGAACTGACACATCGATTGCTTCCGGTCTCAAGGAGGAATTGGTCTCTGGGGTAAAGCCCCAAGTCACGGTGGTAGGCTACAACTAAGCTTTGGCTTAGCCGCAGAAATAAAAACAACAAGAACCAGGCGCGATGGTCTTGCCCAAGCCTGGTTTTTTAAGACATCTATCTACTAAAAAATCATAACACCATGAAAAGAGAAGTTTTGATTAGAACGGTACTCCTTGCCGTAGTGATGGCTTTAAGCTTCCACTCGGCTGTATTTTCGCAAAGCAAGGACTTTGTCATCGAAGGAAAAGTCAACGATCCCGACGGAAACAAGGCTCCGGGCGCTACGATAGTGCTCAAGGGGACCACCACCGGCACGGTGACGGACTTGGACGGCAACTTTTCCATCAAAGTCCCTACGGAGCAGGCTGTTTTGGTGATCCGGCATTTCACCACCACACAAGTCTGGGAAGATACCTTTGATGCGGGCAAAAAGTACGTCATCAAGCTCGCTCCGGATTCGGTCTCACGGTCCAGTCAGGTTTTTGACCGGGTGGAGGAAGTGCCCAGACCCAAAAGCGGCAACGATGGCTGGTATGCCTACCTTGCCAAAAACATCAAATATCCCCAAAGCGCGAGAAAAAACGGAGTCGTAGGCACCGTCATCGTTGGCTTTGAAGTCCATGCGGACGGCTCGGTGCAAAACGTCGAGATACTTCGCGGGATAGGAGGGGAATGCGACCGGGAGGCCGCTCGAGTAGTCGCCGCTGGACCTGACTGGGAGCCGGGAAAGATCTCCGGTCAGGCGGTGAACACCCGCATGAGCATTCCTGTCCAGTTTAAGCTTCAGGGTGCCGAGCCATCACTTTCCGATGCCAAGGAAAACACCATTGCCAGGCTTTACGGCGAAAGCAGCCTGGTGGTGATCGGCTACCTTCCGCAGGCGTCGAGATAGGGTAGATCCAAATCGTTCTGAGTAGTCCTTCTTTTGGAAAAAACCAAAGGCAGGAAGTGTATGTCCAAATTTTAACCTAAACCAAATAAATCATGAAAAACAACATGTTGAAATTCAGAAGTATGGCATTGATCCCAGCATTGGGTCTGATGCTGTTGTCCACCGCATGCGAGATCTCTCCGGAGGAAGAGCTGGAGGGGCCCACCCAGGTCGAGGCTAAGCAGAGCATAGGCCCGTCCAATCTTACCGCCAGGGTCAACGACGTCGGCAAAGACGGCAAAGAAGTCTTTGATGTGACCGAGGTGCAACCCCTTCCTCCGGGAGGTATGCAGGGCTGGAATACCTACTTGTCCTCAAACTTGAGCTACCCCAGCCAAGCCCGGGAGATGGGGATAGAGGGCACGGTGATCGTCGTGTTTTTGGTCAACTCGGACGGTTCGGTCTCCAACGTGGAAATCCTCCGGGGGATAGGTGCGGGGTGTGATGCCGAGGCGCTACGTGTCGTGGAGAACTCTCCCAATTGGACGCCTGCCCAGCAAAAGGGCCAAGTGGTCAATTCACGGATGAGGCTTCCGGTTCGGTTTAAGCTAAGCTGATCGGCCTAGCTCAACTCGGGTAAAATGTTGCCCCAAGGGTAAACCTTAGCTGACAACGACCCGTTTGAACGGCTATACGAAGCCTCCTAGCATTCAGACATAGGCTAAACCAACTCAACAGAAATGGCCCTGGTTACCTCCAGGGTTGTTTTTTGAAATAAACCTACGATATGATCGTAATAAAATGACCTGATCGTAGGTTTTCATTTTTAGCTTTTTTATCTTGGGTGTATGGAAGATTTGATACCACAGGAGGAGCAGGCCATGCGGGTCTTTTGGAAGCTCGAGCGGGGAATAGTCCGAGATGTACTAGACGCGCTACCGGAGCCGAAGCCTCCCTACACGACGCTGGCCTCTACCGTCAAGTCCTTGGAGAAAAAGGGCTACCTCGGCCACAAGACCTACGGCAAGACCCACGAGTATTTTGTCCTGATCAAGGAAGGGGATTACAAAAAGAAGACCTTCAATCGAGTCCTTCGAGACTTTTTTGGGGGGTCGGTGGAAAATGTCCTTTCCTTTTTGGTCAAGGAAGAAAAGATCTCTGGCAAAGAAGTGGGGGAACTGCAGCGGCTGATAGACGAGTACGAGAAAGGCAATAAGTCATGAAGGCAGTATTGGAATATCTGATCGAAAGCATGCTGGCCAGCGGCCTGGTTTGGCTGGGGTATCGCTTGTTTTTGGAGAGGCTTACCTTCTTTTCCTGGAACCGGGCTTATCTCCTGTTGGGGATGCTGCTGGCCTTTTCCCTGCCACTGCTGTCCATTCCGCTCTCCTGGGCGAGGCCGACTGTTGTCCCGGCAATCCTTCCTTTTGCGGATTTTGGCCAGAATCAGGAATCGAGTACCCAAGCCTCTTCCGCATTGTTGGATTGGAGTGCGGGTGGATTGTTGCTTTCATGTTGGCTGGGGATCGCGCTGTTGCTGATTGCTAGGCTGGCGATCGGCGTTTTGATCCTTTGGAGAAAAATCCGACAGGCCGAGCGGGTACCAAAAGGAGGGCTGACCTTGGCATTCCACACCTCATTTAGCCCTTCTTCCTTTTTCGGGTACGTCCTGCTTCCCCAAGATGGTCTGTCAGGGGAAGCGTTAGAACAAATTTTGGCGCACGAGTCCAGCCATATCCGGCATTGGCATTCCCTTGACTTGTTGGTCTTGCAGATTGTGAAGGCACTTTTTTGGTTTAATCCCTTCCTGTATTTGTTGGAAAGGGCGCTGAAGGAGGTGCACGAGTTTCAGGCCGACGCCGAGGTGGTGAAGACTTTCGAGGCGATCCCATACAGCCGATTGCTGGTGCAGTCGCTCTGGGCTTCGCAAGGCGATTTTATCCCGAGTTTCAATCAATTTCAAACCAAAAAAAGAATAGTCATGATGAACAAAACAAAATCGAACGCAAAGGAAAGACTGAGGTTCCTGATGGGGATCCCCCTGGTCGTGGCGATGCTGGGCCTTTTTTCCTGCCAAATGGGCTCCAGCGATGAGGATTTGGTCGGTACTTGGACAGGTACGGACTTTGAGTTTGAGCAGACTCAGGGGCCCGATCTTCCGGGGGTAGTTGAAGGTGGCAAGAACCTCCATGTAGATGGCAAAATGGTGCTCAATGCCGACAAAACCTACGAGATCAGGGACTCCAGTCGTACCATCAATGGGAAGGGCGTTTGGGAACTTGACGGAAGTGTGCTGCGCACCACAGACGACAAGGGGAATGTGATAGAATATGAGGTGGTGAGCAGCAGCGCTACCAAACTGGTCACGAAACACCACGTTAGCCTTGAGACCCCCATGGGCGTCCTGGAAGGTACCATCGTACTGAGCTACGAGAAATAGCTTAAAAAATTTGCCAAAATCTACGATCTTGTCGTAGATTTTGGCGATAGGAAAAGCCGCGGAACAGTCTGTTCCGCGGCTTTTCCATGTCTTCTATCTTAACTTAGAACCGGTCAATCCATGTTGTTTCCATGGAAAATCGCATTCAGAAACAGTTTGTTTGTGCCAAACCAAGTCCCACGGAAGTTTGGACTGTCGAAGAAATGCACCACCCGGCCTTGGCCGACCGGAGAGATCACCACCCCGGCGCTTTGCTTCAGCTTTTCCAAGTTCGCCTTCGAGATGTAGCCACCCAAGTGGGGATCCGCGGTGTATTTCACTGGCGTCAGGTATTTGTCGGCTGACGGCTTGATGAAAATGCTGGAGTTTCGGTACACCGGAAGCGTCTGGCGATGGTAGCCATAGGCGATGGGGTGGCTGAGGTCCAGCTGGGCGAGGTAGATGCTTCCGCCCACTTCTTTGGCTCCCTCGAAGTCATTGCGAACGGCAAATGGAAGGGAGTTGGGGTCTTTGGATGCGTCAACCAGCTCCACGGGCAGCTCTTTGCTGATGCCTTTTTGGCTGAGCCAGAGCGAGGCGTTTTTCATGGAAATGACCGTACCTCCGCGGCTGATCCAGTCCTTCAGGTGGTTGGTTTGTCCTTCGGAAAGGGAGTTGTATCCCCCGGAAGGCAGGATAAGGGTGTTGAAGTCAAAGAGGTTTGCTCGGCCCAGCTGCTCCATGTTGATCTTGGTGATGGGCATGCCCAGGTGCTGGTCGAGCAGGTTCCAGATTTCTCCCGCTTCGTAGGAGTTGATTCCGGTGCCCACGACCATGAGGATCTTGGGTTGCTGGATGGCGGAGACTGAGTTGGAGCCGAGGTCGATCCCGCTGAGGTTGAGTCCGGTGGTGACGGCGTACACCTTCTGGCTGTTTTTTGCCGCCAATTCTTTGATCTTGGCGCTGACTTCATCGGCTTTGAGCTTTTGGAAGCCCATGGGGATCATGAGCGTTCCTGCTGAAAAGTCCACCTTGCCGTCTTGGGTTTGGGAGGAAAAGGCCCCATGGACAGCTTCCACGTGGATGCCCGCTTTTTGGAGGTCGTAGAGCATTTTTGGCGCGTAGTAGTCTGACCAGTCGATGAGGTAGGCGTAGGCTTTTCCCTCGGGAAAAGAAAAACTTTGGCTCGACAGCTCGGTGACTTCCGTTCCTGCTTTTGCGCCAGCGGCAGCTGAAAAAGGCATCCCATAGGCGGCGGCCATGGTCCAGGCGGAAGCGTCATAAAAGACCGAATCGGCAAAGTCCTTCACATACTCAAACATGGTGCGTACCATACGGTATTGCGTCTGGTTGGTCGGGACGACCCAGGACTTGCCTTTCTTGAAAGACTGCCCACCAGCACTCAGGTCTGTGCTGTTTTCATAGACTTTGATCTTGTGGTCGAGGAGGAATTGGACAAAAAGCCGGTTTCTGCTTTCGTCGTATTCGTCGCCGAAGACATAGCTTTTCGCCGCGTCTTTGGCTCCCTCGGCTTTTGCGCTTTGGAAAAACTCCCGCAGGTACTCGTGCATGTATTCGCGGTTGTCCACGGCAGCTTCCATCGTGGCGAGGGAGTTGACGACGTGGTTTCGGATGGTGAAGGCAAAGGTGATGTCTCCCCGCTGGCTGCTCTGCACGTGGCCGCGGGAGCTGGCGGTTTCAAACACCAGCCCCAGCCCTCCATGGATGTCTGGATAGGTGGAGCCATAGCCCGGATAGCTGTTGTCAAAGACCTCTTTGGTCCAATACAGCGCACCGATCTCGTCCATGTATTTTGCAAAATAGGTGGCAAATCTCGGGTTGATGTCGTCGTAGTTTTTGCGCGGAACGACGGGGTTTTCCGAGCCATAGGGCTTCGTGGGTTCGAAGAAATAGGTGCTGTTGGTGCCCATTTCATGGAAGTCCGTTGTGACGTTGGGATACCACTGGTGGTACCACTCGACCTTGGCGCGGGACTCAGGATGGGCGAGGGGCAGCCAGTCCCGGTTGAGGTCAAACCAGTAGTGGTTTGTCCGCCCGCCTGGCCAGGCTTCGTTGTGCTCCCGGTCTAGCGGGTCGGCCACAGGGGGAAAGCCCTTGTTGGAATTGGCCCAAAGGCTGTGGCGGTCGCGCCCATCAGGGTTCAGGGTGGGGTCGATGTGGATGACCGCGTTTTCACGGATGTTTTTGGCGAGGTCGGACTGCGCGGCGAGCAGCCAGTAGGCGGTCAGCATGGCTGCTTCGGCCGAGGATGGCTCGTTGCCGTGGACTCCGTAGCCCAAATGGATGATCGACGGCATGGAGCTGAGGTCGGGCTTGGCCTGACTGGGGTCTGCCAGCTGGATTTGCTTCAGGCGGATTGCCTCCAGATTTCCCATATTGGCCGCAGAGGCCAGGGTGAGGATGACTTTTGGCCTATGCTCATGGGTATGGCCGATGGTCTGGAGCTGGGCCATATCGGTCACTTCGTCCAGCTTTTCGAAGTATTTGACAATGAGGTCGTAGCGGGTATGCCAATCCCCGATTTCGTAGCCCAAGAAGTCGGAGGGTGAGGGGATGGCGGGGTCGAATTTTTCCCCCGGAAAGTAATACTCCTCCTGAGCCAGCGCCGCAGGAGTGATCAAAAAGGCCAAAATCAGCCAGAGTAAAGGTTTATTCATGGTGGTCAATTTTCGATTAAAGTAAAAAAGGAAAGGCGCAATTCCCGCAAAAATCCATCAGCGGCTTTCCGATTCACGGCATTTTTCCAGTAATTTATCGGGTTAACAAACATCTCCTAAAATAATCTATTGTATGAAGAAGCAAGTATTTGCCCTGTCGCTGTTGGCAGTCGGCCTTAGCCTCAGTTCCTTGTCCCTGGCCCAAGAGCAGACTCCCCCCAAACTTCCGCCCCAAGCTACCGAGTTTTATACGCCTGTGCCTCCCAAGGTGACTCCGGGAGCCAACAATACCGCCCCGCCTTCGGATGCCATCGTGCTTTTTGACGGCAGCAGCCTCAATGGCTTTGTGAGCGCCAAGGAAGGAAATGGCCCGGCTGAGTGGACCATTGAAAACGGCGAGCTGGTCGTGGCGAGAGGCAAGGGGGATATCCAGTCCAAACTGGGTTTTGGAGACGCGCAGTACCATGTGGAATGGTCCGCGCCTACCGAGATCGTGGGCGAAGGACAGGGCCGTGGCAACTCCGGATTTTTCCTGATGGGAATGTACGAGGTGCAGGTGCTGGACAGCTACGAAAGCAAGACCTACACCAACGGTCAGGCAGGCTCTATCTACAAGCAACATCCGCCGCTCGTGAATCCGCTTCGCGCGCCAGGTGAGTGGAACTACTACGACATCATCTTCAAGGCGCCCCGCTTTGACAAAAACGGCATGGTGACCTCCCCGGCCACAGTGACGCTCCTGATCAACGGCGTGCTGGTGCAAAACAACGTGATCCTCAAAGGTCCAACCGAATACATCGGCATCCCCAACTACAAGGCCCACGCCGAGGAACTGCCCATCAAGCTCCAAGACCACGGCAACCCGGTCAGATTTCGGAATATCTGGGTAAGACCGCTATAATTTATGATTTGGGATTTTTGATTTACGACCTCAAACACTTAGTCTCAGCTTTTTTCTCCAGTTTAAACGGATTGTCAGGTTTGAAACTTAAAGAGCTATGACTTGGTGTTTGTGGTAATCTACAACGAATGACGTCGTAAATCGTAAATCAAAAATCTTACATTTCCGATATTTTTCTCAACAACCCAAAAACCTATCCCCCAATGTCTTCACGAAGAAAATTCCTCCAAAATACCATGCTGTTGGGAGCGGGGCTGAGCATGCCCTCGGTCCTCACGGCGGCGGATTTCGGGACTTTTACCCGGAAAATCAAGGCCTCCGACCAGATCAACTATGGCCTGATCGGCGCCAAAGGAATGGGCTGGTCCAATATGAACGCGCACCTCAAGATTCCCAATGCCAACTGCGTGGCCATCGCGGACATCGACCAGTCTGTGCTCGACCAGCGTACCGAAGATGTCTTCAAGCTGCGCGGCACACGCCCCAAGCAGTACAAAGACTACCGCAAGCTGCTCGAAGACAAGGATATCGACGTGGTGATCATCGGTACGCCGGATCACTGGCACTGTCTGAACATGGTAGATGCCGTCTCTGCGGGCAAGCATGTCTATGTGGAGAAGCCCATCGCCAATACCATCGAGGAATGCCAGCTCATGGTCAAGGCCCAAGAGCGCTATGGCAAAGTGGTGCAGGTAGGGCAGTGGCAGCGCTCGGGTTCGCAGTATGACGAAGCCATCCAGTACGTCAAGTCGGGCAAACTCGGCCAGATCCGTCTCGTCAAGTGCTGGGCCTACCAGGGC
Source organism: Algoriphagus oliviformis (assembly GCF_017254915.1). GTDB lineage: Bacteria > Bacteroidota > Bacteroidia > Cytophagales > Cyclobacteriaceae > Algoriphagus > Algoriphagus oliviformis. The sequence goes on from NZ_JAFKCT010000002.1 coordinate 119,005, forward strand.
TGGATGAAGCCCGTGCCCGTACTTCCTGACGCGACGGTGCCTGCCGGCGTGGACTACGACATGTGGCTGGGCCCGGCGCCGAAGCGGCCTTTCAATCCCAACCGTTTCCACTTCAACTTCCGCTGGTTTTGGGACTATGCGGGCGGGCTGATGACCGACTGGGGCGTGCATGAGATCGACATTGCGCTCTATGCCATGGGCGTAAGTGCTCCCAAGTCGGTGATGGCTTCGGGAGGCAAGTTTGCTTATCCCAATGACGCCTCCGAGACTCCCGACACCTTGCAGACCGTGTACGAGTATGACGGGTTCAACATGCTGTGGGAGCACGCGACCGGCATCGATGGCGGCAACTACGGCACGACCGAGGGCATTGCCTTTATCGGTAACAATGCGACTTTGGTCGTCAACCGTGGAGGCTGGAAGGTCATCCCGGAGACCCAAACCGTGGATGGCAAAAAGGAAAACAAAGTCGAGGAAGTGCCCCACACCAAACCCCAAGGGAATGCGCTGGACCTTCATGCGGTGAACTTTGTGGAGGCGGTGACGGCCAACGATCCCTCCAAGCTCAAGTGCGCCATCCAGACCGGTTCGGTGGCAGCGATCAACGCCCAGATGGGCAACATCGCCTACAAGACCGGCAAGAAAGTGTATTGGGATGCGGGCAAAAACCAGTTTACCGACTCGGAAGCCAACCAGCTGATCAAGGCGCACTACCACAATGGCTGGAACCTGCCCAAAGTATAACGTCATTGCGAGAAAAGCCCCTCGACGATAGGAGAGGGGATTTGCGAAGCAATCTCATTTGTATTTATGAGTTTTGATTTGAGATTTACGAGCCCTCCAGAGAGATTTGGAGGGTTTTCTTTTAGTTTGGACTATGGATGAAGTGAGGTTTCCGCTATTTATAGAAAAGAAGGGCGGAATGCGAGTGTCGAGAAGTGTTTGGCTCTTTGGTCTTCTTATGGGAAGCTTACTGGCCTTATAGGCGAATCAAAAATATTTCAATTTAGACTGGATTGAATCCATCTTCTATCCAGTCGTATGGCTAGCCTTTTTGACATGGGTTTTTTTTATTTTTTATTCCCAAAACGAAATGGAGAAACTAACGGGTGATTTTAGCGGGCTGTTGATTTTTCGAAAAAGATCTATAAAGGTTGTTGATGATGAAATCGATCTGGATGAAATACAAAAGATGGAATTCAATGCTTCAGACTTTGACGGGAAAAAATGGATGAATTTTAGATCTCCTGATCCAAAATTGTCCAACGGGATAAACAATCGCGCTTCCTTAGTGACTAAGAAAGGAGTGAGGCTCGATTTCAATTTCCAACAAGCCTATGAGGACGAATTTCATCTGAAAATGAGAAATCTGTTGATTTCCTACCACTTAGCCGACAAGATCTCATGATCCAATACATCGGGATCTCGGATAGCTACGAGCGTATCCAAGAGTTTAAGAAGGAGCTGGAAGTTCGAAGACAGGCTCAGATATAAGGCTTTTTTGGTTGTAGTTCTCAACGGACCCACCCACGGTTACTGAAGGGTTTGACCCTTTCAGGGTCTTTAGTGTTCGTAGTCAATTTCGGATGAACGACCACGGAGTGGTCAAACCCTCAATAGCCTTGGGCTTAAGCCCAAGGAAATGAGGTCGGTTTCCGTCCCGCAAGCCCAAAGGGCTGGAACCATGGCAGCTGGGATGGTCAGATTTGGGATATCTCCCCTACTTCACTGCCTTGATCCAAACATTCCTGTACAGTACATCATGTCCCTCGGCTTGGAGCTTGAGGCCCCCAGGCGTGTCCGTGATGCCCTTTCCGCCATCGTTTCCCCCGTCTATCCCAGAGTTTGGTCCGCCCCAGACTTGCTGGATTTCCACATTGTCATGGATTTTTACCCCGTTGAAAAATACCGTCACACGAGCCTTTTCGGTCAGCTGGCCATCGACAAAGCGGGCAGCTCTAAACTGGATGTCGTAGGCATTCCACTTGCCAATGCCGCGGTATTCCTCGGAGGTAGGCAGGTGTTCGTTGATCACAGCGGCCATGCCGTGGGTGCCGTAGTCTCCGTCCAGTACCTGGATTTCGTAGCGGTTTTGGAGGTACACGCCGCTATTTCCGCCTTCCTTTTGTATCAAAAACTCCACGTGCGCCTCAAAGTCCCTGAACTCGTCCTTGGTCACGATGTCCGCTGAGCCGTACTTTCCGCCCGCGGCGGCTGGATCGTTGCTGCTGATGGCCGTGCCACCGTCCACCGGGTCGGAGACTTCCGGCCACTTGATCGGCATCTCGGCGCTGAAGCGTGGGCCTTCCCAATACTTCCAGTTTTTATGCAGGGATTTGGCGGTGCCGTCGAGGTATACTTTGGCTCCTTTGGGGGCTTTGGTACCCAGGTAGTCGGTGCTTTGGGCCAAAGCAGCCGTGGAGGCAAGGAGCAGGGCGGCCAGTGGGTAGGCAAAAAACTTCAGTTTCATAGGTTAGGGGTATTGTTTGTAGGTTTCGGTGAAATTCAAACATGATTATCCACAATCTTGCCAGTAAGCGAATTTGCTTCTATAGTCGGGCCTGCCTGAGCAGACAGGCTGGAAGACCCCGACACGTCGGGCAGGCGATGATCGAAGACCGAAGTAGGGCAAAGCCCCAATTTTAGCGTTCTTTCGGATTGTCGCGGCTGTCTACGGGCATAAAAGCGGATAATCATAAATTCAAATCAGGACAGTTCCATGATCGACCAATTTGGTTAAATTTAGCCGAATTCAAACTTTTTATCCCATGAAATCGAGCCTGCGGCAAAAGTCCCCGACGAACGGTGGGGAGACCCGCGGGATTTCGGTACACCTCTCAAATCAAATTACAGGCATATGAAATGGCAAGGCAGAAGACAAAGCTCAAATATCGATGACAGAAGAGGTCAGGGTGGCTCTGGAATGGGCGGAGGGGGATTCAATCCCCTCCTGATCGGGCCGCTGCTCAAGCTGCTTTTCTCCAAGACAGGCCTGATCCTCATTGCGGTCTTCATAGGCGGATCGCTTTTGCTGGGCTACAATCCGCTGAGCCTGATCGGAGGGATGATGGGGGCTGGCGGCAGCCAGGGACTGACTTCCGAGAGCTATGCCCCGACTGCGGCGGAGGAGGAGATGGCTGCCTTTTCCGCAACGATTCTGGCGGACACGGAAGACGTCTGGAACCAGCAGCTGCAAAACTACCGCGAGCCGACCTTGGTCTTGTTTACCGGCTCGGTCAATTCCGCCTGCGGATCTGCCAGCAGTGCGACGGGGCCTTTTTATTGCCCGGCAGATGAGAAGCTCTACCTCGACCTCAGCTTTTTCGAAGACATGGAGACCAAGCTGCGGGCAGGAGGGGATTTTGCCTATGCCTACGTGATAGCCCATGAAGTGGGACACCATATCCAGAAAATCATGGGAATCACCGACGAGGTGCATAGCCTCCGTGGCCGGGTGAGCGAAAAAGAATACAACCAAAACTCCGTCATGCTGGAGCTACAGGCCGATTTCCTCGCGGGAGTGTGGGCGCATCATAGCCAGCAGACCGCGGGCATGATGGAGGCGGGAGACTTGGAGGAAGCACTCAATGCCGCCAACGCAATCGGCGATGACCGTTTGCAAAAGCAGGCTAGCGGTCGCGTGGTACCGGACTCTTTCACGCATGGCACCTCCGCCCAAAGGATGAAGTGGTTTAAGAAAGGCTTTGAATCCGGCGACCTGCGCCAAGGCGATACCTTCAATGCGCCTGATCTGTGAAGATTCCAAGTTTGAGATTTGAGATTTGAAATTTGAGGTGCCTCTTTTTGCGTGGCACCGTTCCCTTGTTCCCCGTGACTCCTATTTCGTAGATCGTGGATTCTTTAAAACCATCCCAAGACCGTCCCCACGCTTTTGATCCCCAGTACCAGCGTGATCAGCCAGATGAGTATGGCCACGGCGGTAGCTAAGGGCGAGTTTTTGTATTTTCCCAAGACCGATGACTGAGCGGCGATCCAGATGATCCAGGCACTGATCAGCGGGAGCAGTACTCCATTCGCCAGCTGGGCCAGGGTGATCAGCTGCACCGGCTTGATGCCCAGAGAGGAAAATACGAGCCCCAAACCCACGATCAGCCCCATGCTCCAGCGCATGGCGTTTGACCTGATCTCGGTGTCCCAGCCCATCATCCCACAGACCACCAAGGCGGCAGCCAGGGGAGCGGTCATCGCCGAGGTCATGCCCGCAGCCAGCAGGCCAAAGCCCATCAAGTATCCGGCAAATCGCCCGAACACGGACTCCAAGCCTTTGGAAACGTCCATTGCGGAGCTGATTTCCTCGCTGGTATTGGCGGCTCCCACGATCAGTATTGCCATGGAGACCAAGCCGCCGAGGATCACAGAGAGCGCGATGTCCCTTCTCATCAGCGGTAGCTCTGATTCGCTTTTCCACTGCTTTTGGACCAGGGAGGCGTAGAGGAACAGGTTGTAGGGCACGACCGTCGTACCGATCAGCGCGACGAGGGTCGGGATTTCCTTTTCGCGCCAGCTGGGAACAAATCCCCGCAAAAGCTGCGTCCAGTCGGGCTGGGTCATGAGTGCTGTGCCCACGAAAGCAAAGGACATCAGGATGACCAGGGCGACAAGAACCCGCTCCAGCACACGATAGTTTCCACTCCAGAGCAGCAGAAAGGCCAAGGCGCCCAATACGAAGTTGCCCAGCTGGATCTGAAAACTGCCGACTTGGATACTCGGCGCTTCCCAGTAAAAGCCGAGGCCGAGGTTGGCTCCGGAGATATTGCCGGATTCATAGGCGGCGTTGCCCAGCACGATGGCGACGAGCACCAAGGTCATCGCGGCCAGTCTGACCAGGGGTTTGCCCTTTTGGCCTCGGATGAGGGTGCTCAGGTCCTTGCCGGTGACGATTCCTATCCGCCCGGAGATTTCCTGTAGGATGACTGTCGCCGTGATCGAGAGTGCCATCGCCCAGAGCAGCGAAAAGCCAAAATTGGCGCTTGCCAGGGTGCAGACCGTGACGGTGCCTGGCCCGATGAATGCGGCTGCGACCAGCGGCCCCGGCCCGATGTTTCTTAGTGGATTTTTCAGTTTCAAGGAAGGAATTTTGCTGAAAATAGAGATTTGAGAAGAATTTTTGTAGGTTTTGGTAAAAGGCTGGAAATATTCCGAGATCAGGCCTGAGTCCGTTTTGGATGGACGGCGAAGTCTGCAAAGAATAGAAGAGCCTGGGCAGGCGATTTTCAACCAATTTATCCGATGGCTTTTTCTATGAAATGGATCAACCGTATAGCCAAGCTCTTGGCGGTTTTGCTGTTGAGTTGCGTGTTCTTTTTTCTGCTGCTCTACCGTGGGGATATCCCTGCTGAGGAGCTTCTGGCCAAGTACAGGACTCCGGAATCCCATTTTGTAAAAGTCGACGGGGTGAATGTCCATATCCGGATGATGGGGGAGGGGCAGCCGATCATCCTGCTTCACGGCAGCTTTGCGTCCCTCCATACCTGGGAGGCCTGGCAAAAGGAATTGAGTCAGCATTTTCTCACCATTTCCCTGGATTTTCCGGGACATGGACTTACTGGTCCGGATGAGCTGAAGCGCTATACAGTGCAGGATTACAGGGACTTGGTGCTGTCCTTGGCAGAAAAGCTCAATGTGGAACGCTTCCATCTGGCGGGTAATTCCATGGGAGGCGCGGTGGCTTTGGAGGTAGCGGCGACGCGGCCCGACAAGGTGCTGACGCTGGCCTTGGTAGATGCTTCAGGCGCTCCGCGCAGGCGGGTGAGGACACTGGAGACGGAGGCCGATTCCCTCGAGACCGAAAAGCCCTGGATCATGAGCTTGATCCAAAACCGCCTCTTTTCCCAAATTCTCCTCAAATGCACTCCCAAATTTCTCTTTGCGATGAACCTCCGGGATGTGTATGGCGACGAATCCAGAATCCGGGCGGAGACCGTGGAGCGCTACTACGAGCTCATGCTCAGGGAGGGCAATCGCGAAGCTACCCTGGCTAGAGTCGGGGTCGACCGAAAGCCGTTTTCCGACTTTGGCCGACTGAATATGCCCACCCTGATTCTTTGGGGCGGAAAAGATGCCTGGATTCCAGTTTCCGATGCCTATGAGTTTGAGAAGTCCATTCCGGGGTCTAATCTGGTGGTCTTCGAGGAGGCGGGGCACGTACCGATGGAGGAAATCCCGACGGAATCTGTCGCGGAATACCTGTCCTTTCTCGGCGTGAGGGTGAGAAAAAACTACCTTGAGCCTCCAAAACAAATGGCCTATGCCCACTGAAGTGCTGCTGTTCATCGTCATCGGGATTCAGGTTTTGCTCCTGATCGTGGTGCTGATGAAGGGGAAGGGAGACCGGGAACAGGTTTTTCTCCAAAATGAACTGGCTCGGATGAGCAAAGACCTGGCTCAGGCGCTGGGTGAGGCGCGGCGGGAGTCCGGCGAAAACCTCAGCCGTCAGTTTGGCCTGATCTTCGAAACCCAACGCGCCGGAGCCAAAGACCAAAACGAGGCCTTGAAGGCTTTTGGGGAAGTGGTGCGCAACACCATGCAGGATCTGAACAACCTCCAGCGGGAGAAATTTGGCGAGCTGAGTCGACGGCAGGATGAGCTGGTGCGAAATACCGAGACGCGGCTGGAAAAAATCCGGGAAACGGTGGAGGAAAAGCTCCAAAAAACACTTGAGGCCCGACTAGGGCAGTCCTTTGAGTTGGTGAGCAATCAGCTGCAGGCGGTGCAAAAAGGCCTGGGGGAAATGCAGTCCCTGGCCAACGGCGTCGGAGATCTCAAGCGTGTCCTGAGCAATGTCAAAAGTCGCGGCGTGCTGGGTGAATACCAGCTGCAGGCCTTGCTGGAAAACATGCTTTCCCCCGACCAATACCTGTCCAATGCCTCGGTCAACGGCAGCCGGGAGCGGGTGGAGTTTGCCGTGAAGATGCCCGGTCAGGACGCACAGGTGCTTTTGCCCATCGATTCCAAGTTTCCGCAGGAGTCCTATCTCCGGCTGGTGGATGCCTATGACCTGGGGGAAAAGCAGGCGATAGAAGCCTGTCGCGCCGAGCTGATCCGCGCGGTGAGAAAGTCCGCCTTGGACATCCAGTCCAAATACATCCATCCTCCGGGGACGACCGATTTTGCCATACTTTTCCTCCCTGTGGAGAGCCTCTACGCTGAGATCCTCCGCGAGCCGGGGCTGGCCCAGCAGCTCCAGCAGGACTTCAAGGTCATCGTGACTGGGCCGGCGACCTTGTCGGCGATTCTGAATTCGCTCCAAATGGGCTTCCGTACTTTGGCGATCCAGAAGCGGAGCTCGGAGGTGTGGCAGATCCTGGGGGCGATCAAGACCGAGTTTGGCAAGTTTGGCGATCTGCTGGAAAAGACCCAAAAGAAGCTCAACGAGGCCAATTCCGAGCTGGACAAGCTGGTGGGGGTCCGTACGAGGATCATTCAAAGGAAACTCAAGGAGGTTCAGGAACTTCCGGACTCGGAGAGCAAAACGCTGCTGGAAGACTGAGGAATGCCAGGGCGAGAAAATCCCAAAAAGAGTAGGATGGGAGGGGGACTTATATTTACCTTTTAGGTCGTTTGGCAAAAGAAAAACCCTTATACCCTGAAAACCATGAATAAAGGTTATAATTTTGCCACCCTTCAAGATCACACGGGAATACCTCTATGGGGATGAACATTGTAATCGCAGGAGCCGGAGACATGGGCTACCATCTGGCTGAGCGGTTGAGCTACGACAACAAGGATATCACGCTGATAGATACCGACCGAAGTGTGTTGGACTATGTGGCTTCAAAGCTTGACGTGATGACCATCCAAGGAGACGCGACCTCCATCGACGTGCTACAGCAGGCCAATGTGGAGGACACCAGCATGCTCCTGGCAGTCACGACCTCCGAAAAGACCAATCTGGTCACGGCGGTTTTGGCCAAGCAGCTGGGGGCCAAGCGGGTGATGGCCCGGGTCAGAAACCACTCCTACCTGAATGAGGAAAATGTGCCCTACTTCCAAAATCTGGGCATAGACAACCTGATCTCTCCCACGATGCTCTGCTCCAGGGAAATCCACAAGATGGTGGAAAATTCCAGCTTTACCGAAGTTTTCGACTTTGGTGGAGGCAAGCTCAACATTGTGGGGATCACCCTCGACCAATACAGTCCGCTCGTCAACCAGCGGATCATGGACACCAAAGAGGATCCGATCTACGAGGATATCCGCATCATCGCCATCGTGCGGGATCAGAAGACCATCATCCCTCGGGGCAGTACCATCATCCGAAACAACGACCACGCTTTTTTCATCTCGCACAAGAAAAACACCGAAACCATCATCGAAGCGCTTGGCCAGAAGAAGGTCAAGATCAAAAACGTGATGATCATCGGCGGGGATGACATGGCGGTCACCACGGCACTCAAGCTGCAGAAGGACTACCGCGTGACCCTCGTCAACAACGAAAAGGATCGCTGCAAGTGGCTCGCTGAGCAGCTGCCCAATACCCTGGTGATCAACGGGGACTACAAAAACATCGAGCTCCTGGTGGAAGAGGGATTGGAGCAGATGGACGCGTTTTTGGCTTTGACCATGTCCTCCGAGACCAATATCATCACCAGCCTCTCCGCCAAAAACCACGGGGTCTACAAGACCATCGCCCATGTCGATACCCGCGAATACATCCATATCTCGCACAGCATCGGGGTGGATTCCCTGATCAACAAGAAGCTGGTCGCGGCTAACGAAATCACACGATACCTCAGAAAGGGTACTGTCGATGCCGTCTCGGGGATCTACGGCGTCGATGCGGAATTTATCCAATACAGCGTCTGCAAGACCAACCGCCTGACCAAGCATCCGCTGCGCGAACTCCATTTTCCGTCCACGGCTATCGTGGCTGGGGTCATCCGGGGGGAAAACGTCCACATTCCCGACGGGGACTTCATCCTTCAGGTGGATGACAAGGCCATTGTTTTGGCGCTGCCGGAAGCGAAACAGGCCCTAGAAAAACTCTTCCACTAAGCATGATCCATTTCAAAGCCATTGGGAAAATCATGGGCGCCCTGATGTTTTTGATCGGGGTGCTGATGCTGCCGGCGGTGTTTTTCTCCTGGATCTATGGGGAGAATTCCACTCCGATTGTCATTTCGGCGGCGATTTCCCTCTTTATCGGAACCATCTTTTACTTCTCTTTTGCCAAATACGACCAGCTGATCCGCAAGCGGGAGGGCTACTTGGTGGTCACCCTGAGCTGGGTGATCATGACCATCTTTGGGATGCTCCCGTTTTTTCTCTCAGCCGAGGTGAGCAGCATCAGCGACGCGGTATTTGAGACCGTTTCGGGGCTGACCACCACTGGCGCTTCCATCCTCACCGACATCGAGGCCATGCCCAAAGGGCTTCTTTTTTGGCGGAGCATGACGCAGTGGATCGGTGGTTTGGGGATCATCGTGCTGACGGTGGCGATCTTTCCGCTCTTGGGAATCGGGGGTAGTGAACTGTTTGTCGCGGAGTCGCCGGGGCCCACTTCCGACAAGGTGCACCCGAGGATCTCCGAGACTGCCAAGCGGCTTTGGTACATCTATGTGGGCCTTACGGTGCTGGCGACTTTGCTCTATTGGGTGGGGGGGATGACCTTTTACGACGCGATCAACCATAGCTTGACGACCATGGCCACTGGAGGATTTTCCACCAAAAATGCCAGCATGGCCTTCTACGACTCGGCATTTATCCAGTATGTGGCGATTGTGTTCATGTTTTTGGCAGGGACTAACTTTACCCTGATCTACTTCGGCTTGGTCGGCAAGTTTTCCAGGGTTTTGAAAAGCGACGAATTCAAAGCCTACGCCGGAGCCTTGATCCTTTTGACATTGGTGATTTTCATCGGCATTCTCATGCGCTCGGATTATCCCGGTGAATTGGCCTTTCGAAAGGCCGCCTTCCAGGTCGTCTCCATCGTCACCACCACGGGCTTTGTGACCGATGACTACACCCAATACGGCATGGGAATCACGTTCATCTGCTTCATGATGCTCTTTTTGGGCGGCTCTGCGGGTTCTACTGCGGGTAGTATCAAGTTTGTCCGGCATGTGGTGTTTTTGAAAAACTCCTGGCTCGAGTTCAAGCGCATCGTGCATCCGCGTGCCATCGTACCGCTGATCATCAACGGGGAAATGGTAACCGGCCGGATCATCAACAATATCATGAACTTCCTGCTGATCTACCTCAGCACCTTTGTGGTGGGGGCCCTCACGATCTCCGTTTTGGGCTACGATCTGGAGACTTCGCTTGGCGCGGTGGCAACCTGTCTGGGGAATGTTGGCCCGGCAATCGGCAAGGTCGGCCCAGTGGATAATTTCGCCTTCTTTTCTCCCGCCGCCAAAAACATCCTTTCCTTCCTCATGCTTCTTGGCCGACTGGAGCTCTTCACCATCCTCATCCTCTTCACGCCTTTCTTCTGGCGCGCCAACTAATCGGCTTCTCTCATCTGTGCCAAAATCTTCACCACCTGATCCTCGACCGTCTCCGAGCTGATGCTGGAGCGGCTTAGCCGGTCGACCATCAGCGGGAAGGAGAAGGGGGTAAATTGCACCGGATGCTTGATTGCTATCCTCAGCCCGTTGAGCTTTCGCATGGCTTGCACAAATTTCTCCTGCTCCATCTGCTGGTTGAGCGCTTCCTTGTGGGCTTGTTTGAGAAGGAGGTTTTCGGGATCGTATTGCTCAAAAACTTGGAAAAGAAGGCTTGCATTGGCTTGGATATGCTTGAAGCTGGTAGGCTTGCCGGGATATCCTTGGAATACCAGTCCGGCGATGCTGGCGATTTCGCGGAACTTGCGCCGGGACATCTCGCTCTCGTTGACGCAGTGCAGGATGTCCCGTTCGATGTTTTTTAGGGAAAAAATATCCTCCTCCATCACTTCCTCTGGGGAGACGTACACGTCCGACAAGAGCTCAAAACCATAGTCGTTCATCGCCATGCTGAAGGAGACCGGGAAGCTCTGGGAAATCCGATAGGCGATCAGCGCAGCCATGAGCTCGTGGATCATGCGGCCTTCGAAAGGGTAGAAAAACAGGTGGAAGCCTTCCTCGCTTCGGTGCGTCTCGATCAGAAAGGTGTCCCTATCCGGCACTAGGGAAAGCTTTGCCTGCAAATCCAACACCGGCAGCACCCGGCGGACTTCCTCCGACTGGACTATCCCATGGTTGTAGTCTTGGAAGACCTGGCGGATCTTGTCTGCCAGCTTGGAGGAAAGAGACATCCGGGCGCCAGACCAACTGACCACGTTTTTGGTTTTCTTTTCCGCAAGTCGGGTGATGGCGGTGAGGTCTTTTACCTGTACCAGCTCGAGACTTCGCCCTGCGAAAAAGAAGCGGTCGCCGATTTTCATTTTGGCGATGAAGTGCTCCTCGACTGTGCCTAGGTAGGCTCCGTTTTTCAGCTTGACTTTCAGCACCGGGTCGGAGACAATCGTGCCCATGGAGAGGCGGTGCTTCATGGCGATGCGTTTGTTTTTCACCCGGAAAAGGCCATCCTCGTCCCGCACGACCTTCAAAAAGTCCTCGTAGCTTCCCAGGGAATTGCCGCCCTTGGTGATGAAATCCATCATCCAGTCCATTTCTTCCCGTGTCAAGGCCCGAAAGGAAAGGGATCTTTTTGCTACCTGGAAGACAAAATCCGGGTCAAAACCCGAGCCCACAGCCAAGGTGACCAGAAACTGGATCAGTACGTCGTAGGGAAGATCCGGAGGGTACTGGGACTCCATTTCCTCCTTTTCTATCGCATCCCGGAGCGCCGCTGCCTCGATCAGTTCCAGGGAGTTGGTGGGGACAAAGAAGATCTCCGAGGGCAATCCCGGCTGGTGGCCTGCGCGGCCCGCCCGCTGGACAAAGCGCGCAACGCCCTTGGGACTTCCCACTTGGATCACGCGATCCACCGGCCGAAAATCCACGCCCAGATCTAGGCTGGAGGTGCAGACGACGAGCTTGAGCTTGCCTTCGTGCAGGGAGTTTTCCACCCAAGCCCGGACCGTATTGTCCAGCGAGCCGTGGTGCATGGCGATCCATCCCGCCCAGTCCGGACGCTCCGCCAGGATCTTTTGGTACCAGATCTCGGTCTGCGAGCGGGTGTTGGTAAACATCAGGACGGTCTTGCCTGCTTCGATGACGGGGATGACCTGATCCATCATGCGGATGCCGAGATGGCCCGACCAGGGATATTTCTCGATTTCCTCGGGAAAGACAGAATGCAGGACGATCTCCTTGTCGACTTTGGCCTTGATGATGTGGATGGGAAGCTCCGCTCCCAAGAGCGCCTTGGCAGCCTCCTCCAGGTTCCCGATGGTCGCAGAGATCGCCCAGCGACGGAACGTGTGCGGGCAGATGGCTTGGATGTATTCGAGGGCCAGCTGCATCTGTACACCGCGCTTGTTGCCCACCAGTTCATGCCATTCGTCCACGACCACGGCCTTCACCGTCTGGAAGAGGTGGTGATGGTCTTTTTGCGAAAGCAGCACGTGCAGGGTCTCGGGAGTGGTGATGAGGCACTCCGGTGGGCGGCGGTTCATCGCGGCCCGGGTTTTGGGATCGGTGTCGCCGTTGCGGACGGCCACTTGCCAAGGCAGGCCGATGACCTCGCAAACTTCCTGCATGGCCTTTTGGATATCCTGTGCCAAAGCACGGAGCGGTGTGACCCAGATGAGCTGTATGCCGTTGTTGCGCTGCTTTTGCCAAGAGTCGGGATGGTTTTGGATAAACTCCAAAATGGCCGGAAACCACAGCGCAAAGGTCTTTCCCGAGCCGGTGGGCGCATTGAGCAGGCCGGACTTTCCGTCCAAAAAATCCCTCCAGGTATCAAGCTGGAATGGAAATGGAGTCCATCCCTTTTTCTGAAAATACTCCAGGCCCAGACTCAGTCGCTTATCTTCCATGGTTTTGTTTCACGCCTCGCAAATTCGCCTGAAATAACGGTTTTGGGTTAAGACGTGACGCTATTTGTCGATGAATTTGGTATTTTTCCAAAGTAATCAAACAGGATACGAAAGCATTTCGTTACTTGGGATAAAACTACACCGCATGAGAAAGTTGATCCTTGCCTTTTTTATAGCCCTCGGACTGGGAGCCTGCTCCGAGCAGGAGCCCGATCTGTACACCGGCCAGCAATTGGAGTTTGACCTGTTCAAGTCCAGTGATTTTGACTCCAACGGCACGCTGACCGTGAAGGAGCTCCGGGACGGCAAGCTGGAGTTTGATATTCAGCTCGAGGGTGCGAAGTCTTCTACAGCATACGATTTTCCCGCCCACCTGCATTTCGGAGGCTATGATCAGGCGGATGCACCGATAGCTTTTTTGCTTAATCCGGTTTCTTCCAAAGACTTGGAAAGCCACACGGTCTTGGGCAGCTTGTCAGATGGTACGAGCTTGGATTTCGAGCAAATGAAGACCTTCGACGGGCACGTGAAAATCCACCTGGCCAGCGAAGGACCGGACTACGCCGTGATTTTGGTGGCTGGTAACCTTGGCTCAAACACCTATGGGGAAGTCGGCTTTGATGCCTCCCGGATCGCGGTTTGCGGCAAGAGTTTTTAAGCCAAACAAAGAACTTATCCAAAAGGCAGTCTTCGGGCTGCCTTTTGAGTTTGTGTACTATTGCAGCTTTGTGCAATAACCCGAGATATTGCAGGATTCCACAATAATTCGAAATATTGTAGGATCCCGCAATAATTGATAATATTGCAGGATTGTGCAATAATTGAAATTATTGCATATTACTGCAATAATTTTGTGACCGAGCTACTATGATTGCTGTATTAAAAGGGGATATCGTCGCGTCCAGAAAGCTGGAAAACCAAGAGTATTGGCTTCAGCCACTGAAGGAGCTACTTGGAAGCTGGGGGAGTACCCCCGAGAATTGGGAGCTGGTCTGGGGTGATTTTTTCCAAGTAGAAATAGCCAATCCGGAGGAAGCACTGCACAAGGCCTTTGAGATCAAGGCGCTCATCAAGAAGACCAAATCCCCCGACAGCCCAAAGCTGGTGGGTGCGATAGATGTACGGATGGCCATCGGGATCGGTGAGAAAACCTACTCCGGACAGCGAATCTCCGAAAGCAACGGCTCGGCCTTTATCCATTCGGGCGAAAAATTTGACTCGCTCAAGAAGGAAAACACCTTCCTGGCGGTCAAAAGCAAATGGGAGACCTTTGACGAGGAAATCAACCTGTACCTGAAGCTGGCCGAGACCTTCCTGGAGCGCTGGACGGTATCTTCGGCCGAGCTGGCGGAGATCGTCCTGCAAAACCCCGACATCACCCAAGAGGAGATAGGCAGGCGCATGGGCATCAAGCAAAGCGCCGTCAGCGGAAGATGGGGCAGGGCCAATTTGGATGAACTTTTGAAAATCGAGCAGGTCTTCCGCCGCAAAATCAAGGAACTGCTGCCATGATGGTGTTGCTGAAGCTGGTTTGTGCGCACTTTATCGGAGACTTTGTCTTACAGCCGAAGTCCTGGGTTTGGGAAAAAGAGCGAAACAAGGCCCAATCCCGCAAGCTCTACCTGCATGTCCTCATTCATGGCTTGCTGGTAGGCTTGTTTCTCTGGGATCGAAGCGGCTGGGCTTGGGCGCTGGCGGTGATGCTTTTTCACCTCACCATCGACTTGGTCAAGCTCTATGCGCAAAAGCCGGACAGCAAGGCGAGATGGTTTTTGATCGATCAGGCGATGCACCTGCTGAGCCTGATTGGGATCTGGATGGTGGGTTCTGGTGTGGATGTGTCGGAGATTTACTCTCGTACTGAGCCAAGTGTGCTATGGCTTTTTGGAACGGCGATACTGTTTTTGACGGCGGTCAGCGGCATCGTCGTACAAGTCCTGCTTTCGACTTGGTCGAGGGTTTTGGAAAAGGAATTTGACGATTCCCTGAGCAATGCGGGCAAGTATATCGGGATTTTGGAGCGCTTGTTTGTCTTTACCTTCGTCGTCACCGGCAACTGGGCCGCAATCGGGTTTCTGCTCGCCGCGAAGTCCGTGTTTCGGTTTGGAGACCTGAAGGAATCCAAAGACCGCAAGCTGACCGAATACATTCTGATTGGGACTTTGCTCAGCTTTGGGATAGCGATTGCTACGGGAATGTTGGTTGCAAGCCTTAGCTAAGATGGATGTAAACGGAGAAAAGCTAATGGACGGAGCTTTTGCAAAGTCGTCGCAGGTACGCACAAAGGGAAATCCGGCGTAGTCCGCGATATCAACACCAGCAAAACCGGCCATATCACGATCACTGTGGTGCAGGCGGATGGAGTTAGGTTTAAGACGCTTGGGAGGAATGTGGAAGTTCTGAGGGAAAGTTAATGATAGGCGTATGGCCGGATTTACCACTAGGAGTCAAAATCCGTCGAATTCGACGGGTTTAGCTTTGGTACTAAAACGGAAAAACCATAGACGACATAAGTTCTTAAAATGAAAAAGGCAGCTTTTCGGCTGCCTTTTGTAATTCAATAAGTTTTCTGATCAATTCTCGATCACGACCGGAAAGGTGATGTCCAGGTCTGTTTCTCCGCCTGCTTGCTCGTAGGTCGGGAAGTTGGGGTTGGTGGCACCGGGATAGCTTTTGTCCAGGGCATGTCTCAGGACGATTTGCATCTGGGTGTTGTTGGTGCCGGGAGAGGAAGATACGCCCAGCTCGGTCTGTAGACCGATGAGCTCCCCGCTAGGATCGTCATAGGCGATAGTGAGGATATTGCCGGCAAAAGCACCTCCGACGAAGAAGAACTGGTGCTCGTCGGCTTCTTCCAGAATCTCTTCGGTGATGTCCTCGCCCGCGATGCTGTTGGTTACGGTGATGTTCATGCGGTAGGTCTTTCCTTTTTTCACGGTGACCGTCTCGATGGTCGGAGTGGCGCCGATCTCGATGCCTTCCGGATCGCTGGCCTTTGCAGAGAAAGGTGTACCTACTGCGTTGCCGCTCGCGTCAAGCTCCTGAAACGTCAAGGTCACGTCAGTGATCACTTCGGCGTCGTTTTCCGGAACCGGATCATCGCTTTCGCAGGAGGCAAATCCCATCGCCAGGATGGAAAAAAGGTAGATCGGGAGCTTTTGGAGATTTTTCATAAGTGGTTAGTTAAAATTGGTAATTGAGTTTTAGCAAGATATTTCTGCCCATGTCCGCGGTAAAATAGCGGAATCGATTCATGTATTCTTTGTATTCGGTATCGAAGAGATTGTTGACCTGAAGTCCGATATTGAATTGGTTTTTAGCCAATTGTATTTTTTTCTGGTAGCCAATGTTGAAAAGCGCATAGCCTGGAGGGGCAGGAGCCAGGTCAAAGTCCGGTTCGCGCGTTTGCTGGGCCACCAGGACATTGCTGATGGTGATCTTGTCGGAGTTGATATTCTCTTTTTTCCCAAGGGCATAGGAAAAGCCCCAGTCCATGCGGTCGGAGGGAATGAAAGGGAAGTAGTTGTCCGCGTCTGTATTCTTGGCCCGGATGATCGATCCTTTCAGATAGGCGCTTGCCCGGTCGGTGAAGTTGTAGCTGCCCGAGAGGTCAAAGCCATAGAAGAAGGCATCCGCCTGAAGGTACTCGTAGACGTTGAACGTCCCGCGCAGGGAGACGTAGGTTTCGCCGGTAGGATTCAGATAGATGTAGTTGTTGATCTGGTTGACGTAGGCGGTCAGTTCGACCAGTGCTTTGTCACTTTCGTATTCCAGGCCGTTGACCCACTTGATGGACTTCTCGGAGACCATAGTCGGATCGCCGATTTCCACTGCCGCAGCACCGTGGTGCAGCCCTTGGCTGAAAAGCTCGTTCACGTTGGGCGGTCTCCAGGCCGTGCCTAGATTGCTGGTGAAGGCAAAATAGGGGCTCAACTGGTACAGCCCGCCGACAAAAGCCGAGAAGTTTTGGTACTCCAGATTGGACTGCTGCAGCTCTTCCTCCACATAGCGCGCGGCTTCCACTGTTCGATAGTCATAGCGCAGTCCCGCCTCCAGCTCCAAGGGACCTTTGAGGTATTTTTCCATCGCATAGATCCCGCCGTTGAAGAGGTCATAGTTCGGGATCAGCGGGGTGACTCCGGTGCCGGGCACATTGGAATTGGCCTGCTGGATCACGTTCAGCCCAAAGGAGCCGCTCCAGTTTGGCTTCAGGTTGTGGTCGAGGAAGAGGTCAACTGTGTTGGTGAAAAGCTCCAAATCCAAGCTGGGTTTGGCATTGAGGTCGCCGCGTCTCTTGTCATATTCCTGTCGGTTGTTGAGCTGGAATCCATATTGGAAGTTGAGCTTCCAGTTGGGATTGAGGTGATAGTGGGACTTGAGCTTGGCCAGGTGGTGCGTGACCTGCTGCTTGGGATTTTTTATTTCGTAGGAAAAGTCCGCGTCCGTAAACGGCCTTCCATTTTCGATGATGTCTTCCAGATCGGAAAGGTTGCCGGTATGGGCATCCGTGAGAATACCGATTTCGGTATTGAAATAGCTGTAGTAGGCTTCCACGCCGAGTTTTTCCGAGCTGTAGCCCGCCGATCCCGAAAAGTTGTATTCAGCCATCCCGGTATTGTCTTGGTAATAGTCGGGAGACTTGACGTTTCCGGCTCTTTTGGCGGAGCCCTGCACCCGATAGCCGAGGCCTTTGATCTTGCCGGAGCCGCCGAGATAGGAGGCGGAAAGATTGCCCATGCCTCCGTTGGTGGCACCGAGCAGGTGGATGTCGGTTTGGCTGGTCTTGGTGGTCGGCAGGGCAGGGGGATTGACCAGGATCACGCCGCCCATGGCCTCTGGCCCAAAGCGAACGGTTTCCGCGCCTTTGATCACCGTGATTTCGTCGGCGAGAAAAGGATCGATCTCCGGTGCATGCTCGGCGCCCCACTGCTGGCCTTCCAGTCGGATGCCGTTGTTGAGGATCATGATTCGATTGCTGTGCATGCCGTGGATCACGGGCTTGGAGATGGTATTTCCGGTGGAAAAGGTCGTCACCCCGGCTACGCGCTTGAGGCTTTCGCCTAGGCTTTCGCCCCGCGCTTGAAGCATCTGGTCTCCGTACAGCGACGTGACCGCTGTGGTCGTCTGCACCGCATCCCGGTGTCCATGCACTTCCACCGAGCCCAGGTCTAGGGACTCTTCCTCCAGTCGGAAGGTCTGCGCCGTGGAGTTGCCGGATAGGTTGACGGTTTGCCGGATTTCCTTGTGTCCGAGAAACTTCACGCTGACGGTGTAGGTGCCCGGGCAGAGATCCCGGACGACGAAATTGCCGTTTTGGTCGGAGACCGCCCCGGTGCGGGTTTCCAAAATCCAGACATACGCCGCCTCAATGGCCTCATCGTTTTCCAGATGCAGGATTTTGCCCCGCAGCACCAGGTCACAGGTCTGGGACATCCCGAGCTGCGAGAGGAGAAATAAGATGAGAAAGAGGGCCGGAGTACTGTACTTCGATTTCACGCCCCAAAAATAGAATCAGTTCGAGGATAAACCCAAGCTTTTTGAAACAAAGTTGCAGAAAGTGATAAATGGCAAAAAAGAGCCAAAAGGCAAGGTCAACACCGGGACAAAAAAAAGCCTGCGCCTTCCTACGGGCACAGGCAAAAAAAATCAACACAACCCAATCTATGTTGTCTTTTACTCCTCTCGGAGCTTTGTATTTCTATATTCGGTTGGCAGCACGCCGGTTTCCTTTTGAAAAACACTTGCGAAAGTGGGCTGGGAGTCAAAGCCAGACTTGCTGGCAAGCTTTCCAAGGGAGACATTTTCCAATACGCCCTGCTCAATCTGCTTTTTGGCGAAATCCACTCTGTACATGTCCAGCAGCTCGCCAAAGGAATGGCCATACAGCTGTCGAATCAGCTCCTCCGCCTTGGAGTACTCTATATCCAGTTTATTGGCCAGCTGATCCAGGGAAAAATCCCGGCTCAGGTAGAGGCTGTCTTTTCCGAAGGCTTCATTGAGTCCCTCGACTAGTTTCGCTTGATCTTTCATCGCTCTTGAGTTTGGTTCGCGGGAGTGGTTGGACACTCCACCGCTCGGGTAGCCAAGCGCGGATGTTGGAGTCGGCCCCTGAGGTTTGCCAGGATGGTGATGCCCAGGTCGAGTAGTGATACCATACCCAGGACGATAGTGAGGCTCAAAAGCAGGCTTGACATTTCCATTTTTTCAGTGGTTTAGAATACTGTTTGGCAATAACTCCCTCCAATCCGATGCGAAAATTCTTTTTCGAATTCCCTTAGCAACACGGCAAAACTAGTGGTACTGTTACCGAATAGTCCTAGACCTGTCTTGGTTTGTAAATAAACTGCGGAGGTGTAAACCAAAGAAAATCAGTCGATTTGGTTTTTGTTGACGGGAATTTCTTCCTCGGAGAGCGTATTGAAAACTGCGGCGATGCCCGGACTGTTTAGCCCTGTAAATGAAAAAATCCGGCTTTTGGCCGGATTTGAAGTGTTGTTTTTGCAAGGCTCAATTGAGCCAGTTGGCCCAAGGAATGCGGCTCAGGATGAGTACCAGGCCGACAGCGTACATCATGTAGATGCTTCGGAACTTTGCCCTGGAGCTGCCGAGTTTTTTGGCGCGGCTGTAGCCGATGGTGATCAGGACGATCGCCACGATGTTGATCAGGGGATGCTCCACGGCAGTCAGTCGCGCAGCCGGATCAGACATGGCTCCGCCGCCTTGCAGGAGGGAGAATCCCAGGGGGCTGACGAAATAAAGGATCAAGCCTACCAGCAGCTGGATGTGGGAAAGGATAAAGGCGATCAGGGCGATTTTTCTGTCCTTCTCGGTGAATTCCCTGCCGGAAAGTGCTCCGATCAGCGCATAGATGATCACGACGATCAAGGCGAGCAGCGCCAGATAGGCGACTCCCGAGTGGAGATGTTGGATTCCTGTGTACATGAGTTTGAGTTTATGGGGTTGAAAATAGCAGAATTGCCGGTGAAAATGCGTCTCGCACGCGCCGAATCCTAGTCTACGTAGAGCACGAGGCCCTTGAGGTATTCAGTCTCAGGGTGAAAGATGTTCACCGGATGGTCGGCAGGCTGGCTGAGCTGATGGAGGATTTTGACCCTTCGCCCGCTCTCCATGGCTGCCGCGGTGATCGTGTGTGCAAAAAGGCTCTTGTCCACCACCTGCGAGCAGGAGAAGGTAAAGAGAATTCCTCCCGGCTTGATCTTGCGAAAAGCCTCGGCGTTTAGGCGCTTGTAGGCCTGCACGGCGTTGTGACGGGCTTTGATGTTTTTGGCGAAAGCCGGGGGATCTAGCACGATCAGGTCAAAGTCATCGCCGATCTCGCGGATGTACTTTACCACATCGGCCACGATGGATTCGTGCTTTCCGGCAAAGCCGGGATTCAACGCGACATTTTGCTCGGTGAGCTCGATGGCCTTGGCCGAGATGTCCACGGAGTGAACCTCAGAAGCTCCTTCATTCAGTGCCAAGACCGAAAATCCGCCCGAATAGCAAAAGGTGTTCAGCACTTTCTTTCCCTTGGAATAGGCCGAAACCAGCTTTCGGTTTTCCCGCTGGTCGATGAAAAAGCCGGTCTTTTGGCCTTTTTCCCAATCGATCTTGTAGGTCGCGCCATATTCTTTGACCAGGTCGGTTTCGGCATTGCCCCAAACCCAGTCGTTGGATTCGATGCCCAGGTTTTTGGGAAGGGTCTCGGCACTCTTGTCGTACACGCCTTTCAGCTTTTCTCCCAACACCGCACGCATCGCCTCGGTGATCTGCGCCACGTGGCGATGCATTCCGATTTGATGCGCTTGGATCACGGCGGTGCCGTTGTAGTAGTCGATGATCAGTCCCGGCAGCAAGTCGCCTTCCCCATGGACCAGGCGAAAAACGTTGGTTTCTGGATTGTCGGTGAGTCCCAGGCTTTTTCTCAAAGCATAAGCAGCAGCCATTCTCTCCTCCCAAAAAGCCGCATCGATCTCCCGCTCTTCGAAGGAAATGATCCGCACCATGATGGAGCCCTGGGCGAAATGGCCGATGCCGAGAAAATCGTTTTTGGAAGAGTAAACGGAGACCAGGTCGCCGTTTTCTATGCCAGGCTCGGCCTTGGCGATGGCTCCGGAAAACACCCAGTGGTGGCGACGGAGCAGGGAGACTTCTTTTCCTTTTTGTAATACTAGTCTAGGATAGTTCATCAGGGCTGTGGGTTGGGTCGGGGAAGAGCAGGCTTCCCAAGATCATCGCAAAGATACTCGCCAGGAGTCCTAAAACATGCGAATCTATCGCGAATTCGACGCTGTCGCAGATCAGGTAGGTGGCCATGCCGATGACCATGGAGGCGATTGCTCCGAGTTTGGAGGCTTTTTTCCAATACAATCCCGCCGTGAGCGGGGCAAAAAGCGAAACGAGGAGCAGGATGGAAGCGCCGGCCACCAGCTCGTAGATGTTGGAATCGCGGGTAGCCATGTAGGTGGAAAGTGCGGCGACCAGCAGCACATTGCAGCGAAGTAGCCAGAGCAAGTGCCTGTCAGTGAGTTTGTTTTTGAAAAGGGGCTTGACGAGGTTTTCGGAGATCAACGCGGCCGGGGCGAGGAGGCCGGAGCTCGCTGTGCTCATCACCGCGGAGATCAGCGCGCCAAAGAAGATGATCTGAACCGGCGGTCCTCCGTGTGCCAAAACCATGGATGGGAGGAGCATCTGCTTGTTTTCCAGATAAAGCTCGGGATAGAGCGTTTTTGCGCCCAGCGCGATGAAAAGCGGCAAAAGCCCGAAGGTCAGGTAAAATCCGCCCGCGAGATAGGTGGAGCGAACGGCCACTTTTTCCGACTTGGAGGACATCACCCGCTGGTAGATATCCTGGCTGGGAATGCTTCCCAAGCCGAGAATAATCCAGGCGCCGAAGTAATTGGTCCAGCTAGTCAGGCCTCCCTCGGGAATAAAGCGAAAGGTCTCTGTCGGGGCTTCGCTGAGGATTTTTCCCACGCCGCCTGCTTCCTGGGCGATCATTACACTGACTGCAAGAAGCCCAATCACGATCATGGCGGTTTGGATAAAGTCCGTGATAGACACCGCCCACATTCCTCCCATGAATGTATAAATCACGACGATCCCCGCTGAGAGAAAGATCCCTTCGCTGAGCGAAAGTCCGGTCACCGTCCCGAAGATGAGGCTCAGAGCGACCAATTGTGCGGCGACATAGCCGAAGAAAACCGGCACCATGAACACGGTGGCGAAGAACTCCACGCGCTTTCCGAAGGCCTGCTTAAACACATCCCCGATGGTCAGCACGCCCATGCGGTACATGGGGCGGAGATAGAACATTCCAAAAAGGATCAAACACAAGGCTCCTCCAAAGGGATCCTCGATCACGCCGATGAGACCTTCCTCCAAAAAAACAGAAGAGGCTCCGAAAATCGTTTCGGAGCCAAACCAGGTTGCAAAGAGCGCGGATGCGGAAAGGAAGAGCGGCAGGGAGCGTCCCGCCAACACGAAATCATTGGAGCTTTTTACCAGCCGGGAGGCCCAGGCTCCGATGGCGATGGTGATCGCCAGATAGCAGATGATCGCGGTCAGCAGCACAGGCTCGCGCGCTTAGCCTTTGGCGTACATTTTTTCACGAAGTGCCTTGATCTCCTCGCTGGCCAGGTAGTCTTCGTAAGGCATGCGTCGGTCTATCGTCCCGTTGGGGGTAAACTCGATGATGCGGTTGGCGGAAGACTGCACGAAGGCGTGGTCATAGGAGCTCATCAGCACGGTGCCGCCGAATTCGATGATGGCGTTGTTGAAGGCCGTGATGGATTCCAAGTCCAGGTGGTTGGTCGGCTCGTCCATCACCAGCAGATTGGGGTTTTGCAGCATCATGCGGGAGATCATGCAGCGCACTTTTTCACCCCCGGAGAGAACGGTACACTTCTTAAAAGTCTCCTCGCCGGTGAAGAGCATTCGGCCCAAGAAGGTTCTCACGTAGGCTTCCTCTTGGTTGCTGGAGTATTGGCGCAGCCAGTCGATCAGGTTGAGATCGGTCTGGAAGTACTTGGAGTTGTCGTTGGGCAAGTAGGCCTTGTTGATGGTCACGCCCCACTTGAAGGAACCCTTGGTCGCCGGGATCTCCTCCATGATGGTTTGGAAAAACTTGTTGACCGCCTGCTTGGTCTTGGAGATAAAGGCAATCTTGTCGCCCTTGTCCACCATCAGGTTCACGTCGGTGAAGTAGGTCACGCCATCATCCTTCAGCTCGAGCTGCTCGGTCATGAAGATCTGGTCACCGGCTTCGCGCTCAGGCTTGAAGATGATGCCAGGATACTTCCTGGAAGATGGCTCGATCTCGTCGATGTTGAGTTTTTCGATCATCTTCTTACGAGCGGTCGCCTGCTTGGACTTGGCCACGTTGGCGGAGAAGCGGTCGATGAAAGACTGGAGTTCCTTGCGCTTGTCTTCGGCCTTCTTGTTGGCGTCGGAGCGCTGCTTGAGGGCAAGCTGGGAGGACTCGTACCAGAAGGTATAGTTACCGGAGAAGATCTTGATCTTGCCAAAGTCTATATCCACCACGTGCGTAGAGACGACGTCGAGGAAGTGACGGTCGTGGGAGACGACGATCACGATGTTTTTGAAGTCCAATAGGAAGTTTTCCAGCCACTCGATGGTGTCGGCATCGAGGTCGTTGGTAGGTTCGTCAAGGATGAGGATGTCCGGGTTGCCAAAAAGGGCCTGCGCGAGCAATACCCGCACTTTTTGGTTACCGGCCAGCTGGTTCATGGTCTGGTAGTGCAGGTCTTCGGTGATGCCCAGGCCGGAGAGGAGGGAAGCGGCGTCTGACTCGGCATTCCAGCCATCCATCTCAGCAAATTCCGCTTCCAGCTCGGAAGCACGGATGCCGTCCGCCTCGCTGAAGTCTTCCTTCATATACAGCGCGTCCTTCTCTGACATGATCGCGAAGAGCTTCTTGTGGCCCATGAGGACGGTTTTGAGGACTTCGACTTCGTCAAAGGCAAAGTGGTTTTGGCTCAGGACGGCCATGCGCTGGCCGGGGGTGATGTTGACCGAGCCGCTGGTGGAGTCGATTTCCCCGGCGAGAATCTTCAAAAAAGTGGATTTTCCCGCTCCATTGGCACCGATCACCCCGTAGCAGTTGCCTTGGGTAAATTTCAGGCTGACATCTTCAAAAAGGGTTCGCTTGCCAAACTTGAGGGATAAATTATCTACTGAGATCATGAATAGTTCTTGGTTTTAGGAGGCGCAAAGATAGGAAATAATATTTGGTGACTTTCTCCAAACTTATTGACGGACGAGGTAAATCTGTTTTGATTTGGCCATGAATTAGGTCAAGCCGACGCTTGCCCACGCGCAAAGGAATCTCTTGTCGCATTTTTTTTTTGGGCCAATCCAACGTGTTTCAGGCAATTCTTTTTCTTTGTTTTTTTTTTTTTTTGATAAAAAAGAACGAATCCCGATGGCCATCGGGACAAGACGCAGCAAAGCTCCAGCCGCACGAGGCCGAACGCCGGCCCGCTGCTGCGTCTGCCCACCGCGCCTATCCGACTGGGAGCTATTACTAGGTGAAGGGATTCGAACGTTTAATCCAAAGTTGAAAGTATTGGGTTTGGGCTATGGATTTAAGAGACAGGGTTGAGTGCAACAGAGTTTGCGTGACTATTACTTCCAGTACTTTCTTTTTTCGCAGATTTCTTTGGTGATTTCCTAGTCCTGCATTTTGTGGGAATGGAAATAGCCGCTCTCAGTCCTATCCCGAACCTTGGCATAAAAATATGCCTTGATCCAAGTCTTTGGACTATTTTTACCAATAACCCGATTCCAACCCAAAAGCATCATGCCCAAAAAACTTCTCCTTCTCATTCTTATGGCCTTTTCCTTAAGCGTATCCGCGCAGGAGAAATTTGACCTGATCATCGTCGGCGGAGGAGCCAGTGGCACGGCGGCCGGCATTTCGGCTGCAAGAATGGGGATCAAAACCATCATCATTGAGCCTGGCACGTGGCTGGGAGGAATGCTGACCTCGGCGGGCGTGTCGGCAATAGACGGAAACCATCGCTTGCCTTCAGGGATTTGGGGAGAGTTTAGATCCCAGCTGATCTCGCACTACGGTTCTCAGGAAGCGCTGTCCACCGGCTGGGTTTCCCATACGCTTTTCGAACCGAAAGTAGGGAATGACATCCTTCAAGACCTAGTCCGAAAAGAGCGGCATTTGCAGGTTTCCTTCGAAAGTGAGTGGAAAAATGCCAGCTACACGAATGGAGTCTGGAAAGTGGGCTATGTCAAGAACGGGGCTGAGCACCATTTGGAAGCGCCCATCCTGATCGATGCCACCGAGCTGGGGGATGTCGCCGCGTCCTTGGGCATGCCCTACCGATTGGGGATGGATGCGAGGGATGAGATCGCTGAGGAGTATGCTCCCGAGCAGGCCAACGACATCGTGCAGGACTTGACCTATGTGGTGACATTGGCCGATTTTGGGCAGGACAGCGACCGCACGATCCCCGAGCCGGCAGGCTATGATCCTGCCGAGTTTGCCTGTGCCTGCGCCCATGCAGACCCGATTTCTGACGATGATCCCACGCTGGATTGCGACAAGATGATCAGCTATGGCAGGTTGCCCAATGGGAAATACATGATCAACTGGCCCAACTGCGGTAATGACCACTATGTGAATCTGGTCAATCTAAACCCAGAGGAAAGGGCCGTGGAAATCGAAAAAGCCAAGCAGACCAGCCTTCGGTTTGTGTATTACATCCAACATGAGTTGGGTTATAAAAACCTGGGGATTGCCGAGGGAGAATATCCTACGCCGGACGGCTTGCCTATGATTCCCTACCACCGAGAATCCAGGAGATTTTTGGGGAAAGTGGACTTTACCCTGCCTTTCGTCAGGACTCCCTACGAGGCTGCCACACCGCTCTATCGCACGGGCGTAGCGGTGGGAGACTATACCATAGACCATCACCACAAGAAAAATCCCGAAGCTCCAGCCATCGATTTTATCAAAATCCGTGTGCCATCCTATACCATTCCCCTGGGAGCCTTGGTGCCAAAAGACCAGCCAGGCTTGATCCTCGCGGAAAAAAGCATCTCGGTGTCCAACATCGTCAACGGAGCCACGCGGCTTCAACCGGTGGTGTTGGGAATCGGGCATGCGGCTGGAGCGCTGGCGGCTGTTTCCATCAAAAACGGAAAGTCCCTGGACCAGATTTCGATTCGGGAGGTGCAGCAGGCGCTGTTGGATCAGCAGGGGTATATCATGCCCTTTTTGGACATGAATCCTACGGATCGCCATTTTCAGGCGATGCAACGAATTGGAGCCACTGGAATATTGAAGGGGGAGGGAGTGCCGTATCTATGGGCAAACCAAACCTGGTTTTACCCGGAAGTGGAAGTAACCGAATACGAGCTGGTATCAGGCCTTAAAAGCTACTATTCCCAATTGGACGGATTTTGGGGAGCATCTGGGGATTACCTGAGCTTGGATAGGCTTGCCGTGTTTTTGAAGATGATAGACCCAAGCCTGACTATGGAAAGCTTGGAAAAGAGCTGGATCCAATCGGATTTGGCCGGAGACTTCAAAGCCGAGCGGAAGCTGAGCCGAAGGGAAGTTTCTGTCTTGTTGGATCAGGTACTGAATCCCTTTGCAATTCCAGTGGATTGGGAGGGGAATATTAAAAGGTGAGCACTTGGAAGGAGGTAGCTCTTTGTTAAAACCATTGAAATGGTTTTCGTCAAACGTGCCGCCGTCCATAGCCCCCGGCTTAAGCCGGGGGCTATGGAGTCGCTGCCGACCGGGCAATGGCTTTAGCCATTTGTGATTACATCATACTACATATTTCGACAAGACAGGAAGGCTTATTGCTCCCGATGGCTTACTGCGTCTAAACAATCGTTAGGCGACTCCCAGCCGAAAACGCCTTTATCGGTAGTTTTTTTAATTCACATGATCCAAATCAATCAGGAATCGATAAGGCTTCGATCCATTAAAAGGGCCATTGTTAGTGTCATAGATTAAATCATATACAGCTCCTACCGAATTTGAAAAAGATGTAAATACCAGATTCAGTTCGGTAATTGAAGCTGGTTTGGAGAATTTGCCTCCAATCGATAAGTCATTTAATGCTTGACTGTTAACTTCATCTGCGTTTCCAATGAAGCCAACGGTATAGCTTCTGATCGATGATTGTTTTAAAGCATTTATAACAACTTGTCTATCGTCGTTATTTGGATCAAATTGAAAATTATTAGCCCCATCTGTGAATGTGATCAACCCTTGGCCTCTTGAATTGGAATTGTTCAGTATTTCGATTCCTTTGAGCATAGCTTCGTACAATGCCGTCTCATTTTTGTTTTCAAGTTGATATGAGCCACCGCCAAGTTTACTATCTGAATAGGTTTGTTGCTGCGCTATGAACTGACTCAATTCAAACTCATTTGATGATAGAGCATGAGCCAAATTACCTCTTGAAAACTTGACAATTGCAACCTTCGCATTTGGATTGTTTTTAAAAATCTGGTTAAGAACCTGTCTGGCACTATTTTTTACATCGTCTAAATTATCTCCAAGAGAAGAACTGACGTCTAGGACAAGAACAAGACTCAAACTTTTAGAAGGTTCATAGTCTAAAAAATTTTCACTATCAACTTGCCATCGGTTTTCCTCAAATTTTTCACTAACAATCTTGTTTACTTCGAAGACATTTTCACCTTCTAAAAAAGTAACTCCAGAAAATACAAAATTATATCTTGACCCTACTGGATTTAGAGTGACTTGATTCTCTATTTGTATTGGTCCATCTGTTTTGGTTTCATTTAGGATTAAAGCTTGCGTATTGCCATTATTAGTAAAATCAGCGTATAGGATTGCATCATAATTTGGGCAATCTGCACAATCATCACATTCTTGCCCAATAAATCCAAGGAAGCAGTCACAGCCGTAAAGTGCAACTGCCAAAAAAAGAATTGACAAGTTTTTTGCTTTCATGATAGGTGTTTTTTAATTTATAACTAATTATATATTTTTATTTTAAAATTAAATACAGTTGGCATCAACAATTGAAATAATATTGCAGCAATTATATTTTTACGACTTGTGCGTTATTACCAAATTAGACTTAATGGAATAGGTGATTTTGTTTTTTTAAGAAAAGTGGTATCCAAAACAGGAAAAACAGATTTTTCAATACAAATTAAAGATTGCGAAACTTCCACTAGGGATTTCGGTAAGTTGACAGTTTTCTTTCTGGGAACTTTGGCTAATAAAGGAAATTTATTGAAATGAAAAATACCCTGTACTGGGTATTTTTCATGAGTTGGATCGAAATCCTCTTTCGATAAAATCTATACAAAGAAATGTAGCTGGCACGCTCCCACTGGGAGTAATTTGCGACGATTCCCAAATATCCCTTCCATTTTTCTAATTGGCTACTTTTCTATGCTTCTGTCAATTAGCGAATATCAAATTCAAAGGGATAACTAGGCATTTTGCTCCCGATGAACATCGAAGATTACGCCTAGCCAGTTACGGTTACTTCCTCTTCTTCTGCCCAGCCATCCACTCCATAATGGTTACTGGTCTGCCTTCCAGCATGACGGGTGAGCCATCCAGGTCTTTTCTGGCTACGTTGGCATGGGAGTAGATCCAAGACCAGTGGCCTGGGTAGCGGAAGTCGTCCCCGCCATAGAATCCGGTGATGTCCGTGACGTTGTCGTAATAGGAGAAGTGGACGTTTTTGGCTCCGGCTTTTTTCAGCCGGTCGAACAGGGGAACCACCGTCTCGTCCGGCTTGGTCGTCATGTCGTCCTTGGAGTGGACAAACCACATCGGCACGTTTTTGATTTTCTGCACCATCGCATCGGTGACAAACTCATTGTTGTACGCCAAAGCGCTGATATAGCCCGCGGCAAAGTAGTCAGGATGCTCCAGGATCAGCTTCAAGGACATGTAGCCACCGTTGGAGCAGCCACCCACGTAGATCCGGGTAGGGTCTATGTTTGGGTTTTTGGCTACGAAATCCTGAAACAGGGCAAATAATGCCTCATTGTAAATGTCATTGGTCTGTCCACGGGTCATGCCCTCGGCGGCCTGCATCCAGAAGGTCGGAGCCTGTGGCACCAGCACGTAGGCGCCCTGTCCGAAGAGTGTCTGAATCTCGGGGGACGCATAGTTGAAGGACTTGTTGCCCAAGAGTGGGATCGTCGGATCATCGCCTCCCTCGCCGCCTCCATGCAGCCAGATGATCAGCGGGGCTTTGGCGGTCAATCCTTTCGGCGTAAATGCCGCATAGGGCAGGGTGACATTCCCATGGGTGAATTTTCCGGTCAGGTCAAAGTCGTCCACGATAGGCAGGATTCGCCCGGCTTCCTCATTCCAGATCTTGCCGGACTTGGTATCCATCACGGTCACGGCATAGTCTATCCACACGTTTCCGCCCCGGTTGCCCATGCGGAGGTACTGGATAGGCGAACCGATGGGAGCGACGGGACTGACCGCCAAGACCAAGGTAGCGTGGTTCCCTTCGGCAACTCGATTTCCCTTTTCATCAGAAATGTAGGAATAGACCACCGTTCTCTTTCCGGAAGTCTGGGCAGCTGGGATCTCCCCGTCCTGGGAGCTTCTGTTTACAAAAACCTCAAAGTCTGCGGCGCTGATTTCCTTTGTGGGCTGGTCGAGGTTTAGGATGATTTTGTTCACCGCTGGGCCCCAGTCAAAGCCCTCGATGATCAGCTTGTAAGAGCCTGCGGGCGGGTTGTTTTCGTTTGAAATCGCGAGGAGCGGGATCAGAAAGACGATCCAGAGGAAGTATAGGCTTTTTTTCATCAGGTTTTTGGGTTTGAAATGGTTGATGCTTGGCACTAGCCGCAGATGCACAGAGAGATCCGCGCATCAGTGGGACTTAATTAAGTCATTTTTGGCCAACAAGGCACTGGTTATTTGTGAAACGGTACCCAAAAAATGTTTTGCGGGATATGAAGTCAGGGCGACGGTGCGATTGTCTTGGAAATGCCGCCGCAGGAAGCTTGGCCGTCCGATTTTGCTTTGGTAGGCCTTTCTGAACGAAGAGTCGAGAGCGAAATCCTTTGGCCCGAGGCTGAAGAAAAGACCGAAGTGGTGAAATAGCGCAAATCCGGAACTTTGCCCACCTAGTCTAAGCCGCCTACCCAAAAATCCCACCGGGCTGATTTCGCCATTTAACATCTTTTTCGGAAGAATATTTTCCGCTCTTCGCTATATTGAAATCCTTATTTTCCGTCACCCAACCATGACTAAAAAGCTACTGAGGCTGTTTTTTTTGATTCTTTTTTTGGGCCAAAGCTTGACCGCCAGCGCACAGATCTCCACCGTGGGCAAGGAGTTTTGGGTGGGTTTCATGGAAAACAACCGGGTGATCGGCGGAGGACAGGGAGGGGGCGCTCCGGATTTTGCCGTTTTGGTCGTCACCGCCAACGAGACCACCACCGGAGCCATCGAGTACCTGGGGCAGTCCCTGCCTTTTTCCCTCAATGCCGGGCAGCAGTTTGCGGTACGGGTTCCTTCCCAGGATCTGGACCTGCTCCACCGCAGTTCGGGAGTCGTCGAAAATAAGGGGATCCACATCACCGCGACGGGCAATATTGCCGTCCATGCCTTCAACGAGCGGGTGAGAAGTGCCGACGGCACTGTGGTGCTGCCTGTAGGCGCCCTCGGCAGGGACTATTACATCACCTCGCACTTTGAGGTGCTGACGGCCCCGATCACCTACGACGGCAACGTCAACAACGAAAGCCTGCTCCTGGTCGTGGCTACAGAGGACAATACGGAGATAGAAATCACCACCAGCGTCAACACGCTCAGCGGCAACCAGGCCGATGTGCCGTCCATGATCACGCTGGATCGCGGACAAAGCTACCAGATCAAGGCCAGGGGAGACCTCACCGGGTCAAGGGTACGCGTGGTCGGCGCCAATGCCGATGAATGCAAGAAAATCGCCGTCTTCGGAGGCAATAAGTGGACTTCCGTGGGCAACTGCGGCGAGGCAAACGACCACCTTTTCCAACAGGCCTATCCCGTGAACACTTGGGGAACCAGCTTTGTGCACGTGGGACTTTTAGGACGATCCTCGGGGGAAATGGTCAAAGTGCTGGCCTCGGAGGACAACACGGAGGTATTTGTGAACGGAACCTCCCGGGGGAGTGTGGATCGCGGTAAGTTTTTGACCCTGGACTTTGCCGCCAACCAGTCCGGCAAGATCGATACTTCCAAGCCGGCTTCGGTTTCCGTTTTTTCAAAGAGCATGGCCTGCAACGACCCCACTGCTCCCGGCGCTTCCACGGGAGACCCCTTTATCATCACCTATAGCCCCAGCGAGCAGTTTCTGACCACCTTGACCTTCAATGCTATCGACCTGCCCTCCATCGTCAACCATTATGTGAATGTGGTGGTGAAGACGGGCACGCAAAACGGGACTTTTCTGGACGGACAAAACATCGGCGGCAGTTTTTCCGCCTTGCCCGGCGACGCCGACTTCCAGTTTGCGAGGATCAACATCTCCCGTGGTGTCCACAATCTGCAAAACGCAGACGGCTTTGCCGCCTATTCCTATGGTTTTGGGGAGCTGGAGTCCTATGGCTATGCCGCCGGAGCGGCTTTAGACAACCTGAATTTTGAGGCGGAAGTAGATTATGACTTTGAGGTGGAAGGGGAAAAAGTGGCCTGCCTCAATCAGGAAGGCCTCTGGGCACTCAGCTCGACCAATCCCGATTTTAGCTACTTTGTCTGGGATTTTGGGGATGATACGCCGACGCAGACCGGGCAGGAGGTGTCCCACACTTTTGCGGAGCCGGGGCTCTATGAAGTGAAAGTCCTGGCAGCGCTGAGTCCCAATTCCTGCGAGCAGCAGGAGGAGGTGACTTTCGAAGTCGAAGTGATCGAAACGGAGGCCATTCTGGAGGGAGAACTCTCCGTGTGTCCGGAAGTCGAGCAGGTGATGTATCGGGCCCGCGGATTCGTGAACGTGGCCAAAAAGGAGTTTGAGGTTGAGGGAGGCTTGATCGTGCAGGACTATGGAGACTCCGTTTTGGTCAATTGGGGCCCGGCGAATCCCGATGCCAAGATCCGGCTGATTCCCTATTCGGAAAACGGATGTCCGGGCACGCCGATAGAGCTGGCCGTGACCGTGAACGAGCGCATAGTCGTGGGGCCGGCCACAGGAGAGCTGGAAGTGTGCTTTGATCCCTCATCCACCCATCGCTATGCCGCACCGGTGACCGTGGACGGCAGGGGCTATGACTGGGTGGTGACCGGCGGACAGGTCGTCTCCGGTCAAGGCTCCAGCGAGATTGAGGTGAGTTGGGATCAGCCTGGTGTCACCGGGGTGGTCGAGTACACGGCCTACAGCCTCTTGGACAACCAGTGCGAGGGAAAGGCCGACGCGATCCAAGTCCAGGTGGCGGATGAGTTTGTCGTCAGCACGCAAGCCATGGTAAATCTCCTGTGCGCGGGTGACAATCAGGGCAGCATTGGCTTGGAGGTCAGGGGAGGAGTGCCCCCTTACCGCTTTGAGTGGTCGCATGATCCGTCTCTGGATGCTCCCAATGCCTCTGGACTTGTCGCGGGCAGTTATTCGGTGAGGGTCACCGACCAGCTGGGCTGCGTGCAGCTGAGCGAAAATATGGTCTTGACTGAGCCTGAGCCACTTTCCATCCAGTCGGTAGCTCCGGAGGGAGTCTCTTGCTATGGCAAGGCTGACGGCACCTTGGAATTGGCGGTGATAGGGGGAGTGGGGCCTTATACGTTCGAGTATGAGGGGACAAAAACATTCGATGGACAGCTGGCGATGGCTGATATGGCTTCGGGAGTCTATGCCTGGGAAGTCAGGGACGCCAATGGCTGCATCCTTCCGGTCAGCTTCGAGATCACCTCGCCTGCTCCCTTGGCCGTTGAGGTACGGCTGCAGAAGGCCGCCTGTCCCGGCGGCTCCAACGGAGAGCTGTTTGTGGTGCCTAGCGGAGGGGTTTCACCTTTTGTGTTTATTTGGAAAGATCCCCGACTCAGTGGAGAGCTGGTGACCGGACTTGCCGCGGGCAGCTACGAACTGGAAATGCAGGATGCCAGTGGCTGTATCGGCATAGGTCTGGGAGTCGTGAGCGAAGCCGCGCCAGAAGTGAGGATGCCGACCGGATTTGACCCGAGACAGAGCCCGGGAGTGTATCAAGGCGTCTCCTCCTGTGACACGGACTTTCAGCTGTGGATATACAACCGCTGGGGACAGCTCATCTACTCGGGCATCGAGGGATGGGATGGTACAGTAAACGGACAGGAGGCCAGCGCAGGTACCTACACTTATATTGCGCGGTATGAATATCAGCTGGCCGGTGTCGCCCAAGCCAGCGAATTCCGGGGAGGATTTACGCTGATTCGCTAGCCTACTGGGACTTCCAAAGGCAGTGCGGTGTCAGTTACCGGGAGGCAAAAGCTTTCCCGTCTGCACCATGTAGCTGTTTTTGTTTTTGAATTCCTCAAACTCCCCATTCAGTCGGTTGAATGCAGGGGTGTCCTCCACCGGGTCGATGTTCAGACCATCTGAAACCACAAACACCTGTCCGTCGGAGAGGAAATACTCGCCGTGGATGTACTCCATGAGCTGGTTTTTGTTTCGCATGAGCGGCATGGCGATGAGGGACTGGAAGGTTCTCGCCGTATCCAGCACCTGCCCCTGCCAGATCACCTCTTTGGGCAGGGTGACGAAATTCTGCTTCTCGAGCAAGGCGAGCAGAGAAGGGGTGATTTCATAG
The DNA here is from genome assembly GCF_017254915.1 of Algoriphagus oliviformis. Classification (GTDB taxonomy): domain Bacteria; phylum Bacteroidota; class Bacteroidia; order Cytophagales; family Cyclobacteriaceae; genus Algoriphagus; species Algoriphagus oliviformis. Next base: position 152,693 of record NZ_JAFKCT010000002.1, read on the forward strand.
TGGCTGCTCACGCCTTTGAAGTATTCCCCCTGCTTGAGTCTTGGGGAATAGATGAGCAGGGGCACGTGGAAGCGGTCCAGTCGGGAAGACATGGGGATCTCCGGCAGACGGTGGTCCCCGGTGATCACAAAGATGGTATTCTCATACTCCGGACGCTTTTTGTACTCTTCAAAAAACAGCCTGACCGCATCATCCGCATAGAGAATGGTCATGTAGATGTCGTCATAGGCCATGTATTCCTGCACCTTTTCCGCACTTAGGCCCAGAGTCGTATGGAGATGATCCCGCAGCTTCTGCTCATAGACGGGGCGCTCGGGCACCAGGTAGGGATCGTGGGAGGTCAGTGTCTGAAAGATCCTCACTTCGGGACCGCTGACCTCCTCAGGTAGCGTCTCCAGCGCGTAGCGAAACAAATCCTTGTCCGTATAGCCCCAGGAGAAACCACTGTTGGAAGGAGCTTTTTGGTAAGTCGTGGGAAACATGCGTTCCTCCACGATCTGCTCCATTCCCTGGTATTTCAGAAAGGGCGCTTCGTTGTCAAAGTTGGCGTCGCTGCCTAGGTAAAACCGGTTTTTGTAGCCGTTTTCCCGGAGCACGCTCAGGAGTGAGTTGTGGGGAGGAAAATCGGGGGAAAGCTCCAAGAAGCCCTTTTCCCCAAAAGGAAGCCCGCCAAATACCCCCGGCAGCAGGCCAAAGGTCCGGCCGGTGGAAGACAGCGCGTTGGTCCAGACCAGACTGTGCTGCTCCAGGGAATCCAGAAAAGGGGTGAAGCTTCCCAGGTAGGCGTCCTTGCCAGAATAGGCTTTGCCAAAGCTCTCCATAAAGAGAAACACCAGGTGTGGCGCCTCTGGCAGGCTGTCGAAAAAGGGGCTCAGGACATCCGGATAGTTGTTGGTATGGAGAAATGGGTATTCGTCGTTGAGGTACTCTTTGGCGACGAGCAGGTCGTCATCTGCCGCCCGGAGGTAGAAGTCAAAGTAGAATTCCCCCCCATACATCAAGTGGTCAAAGGTCTCTTCGGCAAGAAAACGGGACTTGTTCAGTTCGATGTTTTGCTTGGTCAAATTGGTCTCCTGCTTTTTTTCCTCCGGCCAAAAGGCAATGACCAAGAGGATCGTCAAGTGGGCTCCGGTCATCAGAAGGAGGGTTTTCAGCCCGACGTTTAAAACCCGTATGCCCAGGTAGAGGAGGCCGAAGACCAGCAGGGCAAAGAGAATGGCGATCGAAATGCTCGTGGCATTCAGCTGCCCCGAAGCCGTCACGGTCCGCTCCAAGTCGGCAAAGCTGTAGGCAAAGAGGTCTTTGCCCAGCGGAACCAAAGTCGTCAGAAAGTAAAAAACCAGACCGAGATGGATGAGGATAAACAGGGTGAAGGTCAGCTGCAGCAGGATCCGGGCGACCTTGGTGGAGAGCAGGCTGACAAAGACGTGCAGGATCAGCAGCAAGCCCAAGAAGTATAGGATCCAGCCCAAGTCGTGAAAAAGGCTAAAACTGACCACTTCCCATGGGGAAAAATCCAGGGTGTGTGTCTTGAAAACCAGCATCGTCTCCACGACTCGGAGGAGGATCATCAAGACTATAAAAACCAGAGACATACCCCAGAAATTGCGAAAGGTAGTCTGTACATGAAGCGGTAAAGTAGAGCGGATTTCAGCCTTTTGGGCCATAAAGAGCGTTCAAGTTTTTGGAGAGAGGCCGAAAATATAAGCCAAAATCGGGTATCTTCAACGGACATCATCATATTATGGGCAAATCAGATTTGTTGTTGGAGCTCTATTCCAATCTGAGTACGACGGGGGCTTTGGCCTTCAGTTCGCGTGCTTTGGTAAACAAGATGCTTTCTTACACCCATATAGAGCAGGCCGATCTCATCCTTGAGTTGGGCGGCGGGGACGGAAGCATCACCCAGGGGATTATCGAGAGACTTTCACCCCAGGGAGAGCTGCTGGTCTTTGAGATCAACAGTTCCTTTTGCGAGTCGATGAGGCGGCAGTTTCCGCAGGAAAACGTCCGAATCATCTGCGACTCGGCGGAAAACATGGACAAGTACCTAGGCGGAAGATCCGCGGACTACATCATCTCTTCCCTCCCTTTTGTCATCTTGCCCAAGGAGGTGACGGATGAGATCCTGTCCAAAAGCAGGGATTCGCTTGCCCCCAAGGGCAAGATGGTCATCATGACCTATTCTTTCCACCTGAAGAGGCTTTTCAAGAAGTTCTTTTCCCACCTGGAAACCAAATTCACTTTCCGAAACCTCCCTCCGGCATTTGTGATGATCTGCCACTAAGAGCCTACACATGGAAGTACTCCGCACGGCGATATTCGACTTTTGCAGAAGGAGCAGAGGCAAGGCCTTTTGCCCCACAGAAGTAGTGCGCCACATGTACCCGGAGGACTGGGAGCAGTTTGTCGGGGATATCCTCAGCGAGGCCATGCAGATGGAGCGGGAAAACCTGATCGCCCTCAGCCAGACCAAGGCCGGCGATGGGGAAAGCAGTCCCGACGGCATTTTGATCCTGGGACTCCACAAACCAAAATAGGCTGCCGCTTGTTAGCCCTAAAAAACATGATATGAGCATTGAGAAAAATCTGCCACTGAGCCCCCTGGAGGTGCCGGTGGGATTGGAGTTGATCACGCTGGGAGCGGGCTGCTTCTGGTGTACGGAGGCGGTATTTCAGAGGTTGGAAGGAGTGGAGCGCGTGGTCTCCGGCTATGCCGGCGGGATCGTGGAAGCTCCCAGCTACAAGCAAATCTGTACCGGCACTACCGGCCATGCCGAAGTGATCAACGTCTATTTTGACCCGAAGAAAACCAGCCTGGAAAGCCTCTTGGAGGTGTTTTGGGCGACCCATGACCCTACCACGCTAAACCGCCAGGGAGGGGATGTGGGCCCGCAGTACCGCTCGGCGATTTTTTTCCATTCCGGGGAGCAGCAGGCCATCGCCACGCGCATGAAGGAAGAGCTGGACGCCGCCCACGTTTTCGACGATCCCATCGTCACGGAGATCACGGCCTTTACCAACTTTTATCCCGCCGAGGACTACCACCAGGAATATTTCAACCTAAACGGCATGCAGCCCTATTGCCAGTTTGTGATCCGTCCCAAGGTGGACAAGCTGAAGAAGTACTTTGCCGAAAGGCTGAAGTAGCTTTTGGAGATCATCTAAGACTGAATATCCGACATCTTGCCAGTTCGCGAATTTGCTTCTTCAGTCGGGAAGGGAGACCCCGCCAAGGCGGGCAGGCGATGACGGATGCCTCGGTGTACGCTACCCCCTTAGCTCCAGTGCTCGGCACAGGCGGTCGAAGTAGGGCAAAGCCTAAAGAATCAGCGTTCTTTCGGATCGCCACGGCTGCATACTGGCATAAAGGCGGATAGCCACTATTTTACGACTTTCACCTGGTGGACAGATACTTGAAACTTGGGCCGCCAACTTTCGCCCAAAAACCCTATTTTTAGGGAATTTAACCCCTTTTTACCCGTATGAAACGAACCAGAGCACAGGAATCCCGCGGAGCTATCGAGCGACTGTATATCACCATGCGCCACCTGTTTAACCGAGGAAACTACAAGCCCATGGGCATTTCCGGAGAGGGTCTGGTCAGCGCGCTGATGACCTTGAGCCCGGAGATCTACGGCTCCGTGACCGATCCCGAGCGCCTGGAACTGGACGGTCTCCTCTACGTGATGGAGCGCTTGCCACAGGGCATAGAGGAGTGCCGCTACGTCCGACTGGTCAGCAGGGAGGGCTTTGAAACTTCCCATCTGAAGCCGCTGGTGCCCTCCAAGCGCAAGCGCAACTGCTACCGGCTAGACGAGCAGATCATGTATGTGGAGATGACGCGGGGGCGCTCCGATATCTACGATATCCTGACCCACCTGACTTTTCTCTACATCGAGTCTCGCAAAATCCTCAGAAACAGCACCGACTCCAAGGGAAGGATCTCTTCCAACTGGACCATGCTGGAGGAGTTTGCTAAAAAAGAACTGGCCGGGGAGGAGTTTGACAAGGAGACGGCCAGCGCCTACCTCAGCCATATCATCGGGAGGACTTTTGAGGAGACCATGGTGGCGGTGGACAAGTTTTCCAGAAGCTCCAATTCCAACAGTCTGGTCTCAATCGTCTATCACCTGGGCAAGTTGGCCCTGGACGAAGCCAACCACGGTTTGGATCGCGAGATCAGTTTCTCAGCTACCCTGCGGGAGCGGGTGGGACACCATGTGTACGGAGAGCTCTGGGCAAATCGGATCAAGGAAACCCTCATGGGGCTGGACCTGCTCAAGCGGCCGATCCACATCATCTCAGCCAACCTCCACTCTGTCGTCAACACCATCTACGGGCATCAGGCCCTGGGACTGAAGTCCTTTGAGGAAATCGAGTCTGTGGCGATGGACATCTCCGTGAAAGGCAAAAACAACAAAGGCAAAGCGATCTGGGACTACGCGCTCAAGCACGGCTTCATCAACCTGCCCGACGAATCTGGCACCAACATCGGAGCCCAGCTCATCGATACGGCCTGGCTGGAAAAATCAACGCTGATCCCCGGTATCGAGCTGCCCAAAGAGAAGGAAAAAAGGCCTGTCTTCGTCGTGATGGACTACGCTTTTGGAGAGCAGGCCTATGAATGCTTTGACGAGCTGCTAAAGCCCTATACGGTTGAAAACAAGAAAATCCCCCTCAATGTGGTCTCCACCTCCATCATGGGCAAAGCAGGCATTCTCCACGGGGGCAAGGGCGACCTGATGGTGCCGCACTCCCACGTTTTTGAAGGTACCGCCGACAATTACCCGTTTAAGAATGAGCTGAAAAAAGCCGATTTCGAAGGCTATGGCCTCGGGGTTTACGACGGGTCGATGATCACCGTACTTGGGACTTCCCTCCAAAACCGCGACATACTGACCTATTTCATGGAGTCCTCCTGGAACGCCGTAGGGCTGGAAATGGAAGGCGCGCACTACCAAAAAGCCATCCAGTCCGCTTCCAAGATCCGAGGCAGCATCCGCTCCAGCGTGAAGGTGCTCTACGCCTACTACGCCTCGGACAATCCCCTGGAGACGGGCAGCACTCTGGCGTCCGGAGCGCTGGGCATGGAGGGAGTAAGACCTACCTATCTGATCACCTACAAGATTTTGGAGGCGCTGTTTAAGTAGGAAGCGCACAGGCAGGATCTTCCCAAGACGAGGGGCGCCTGCAAAGCCATCAGTCCAGAATCAACATCAGGCGCAGGTTCATGCCGGAGCTTTTTCCCACGATGTCATCCCTGTCCAGGGAAATGAAGCGGTAGTTCCAGCCAAGCTGGGCGCGGGGAGAGGGCCACCAGGTAAGGCCTGCTGAGGTGGTGCGCATTTTTCCGCCCTGGATTTCGGCGTTGTTCAGATCCAGCAGGGAATAGCGAAAGGCCAGCTCCAAGGCACCAAATCCTCCCTGTCCGACTGGTTTGGACACGGGCAGGGGATCGAAAATGCCGCTCCGCTTTCTGTAGGGGCGCATCTCGCCGGTGACGGCCCAGGTGCCACCCAGGTTAAATCCATAGAGGTCAGGGTTGCCGAGATCCGGTGCCGAGACGCTGTTGGTGATGTACTCGCCTCCTACCAGCAGGGGCCCCTTTCGCCAGTAGAGCTCAAAATCATTGGTAAAAAAGTGTCCGGCCTGCATCTCAGGAGTCCTCACGAAGACCGGTGAGAGGTAAAACTCCGATTCCGTTTTGGCCACCACCGGCTGCTTTGCATCGGAGTAGCGAATACCCAGTCCCATGTGGAGGAGATTGCTCTGATCCTCGGTGACTAAGGGGACGCCGGTAATCCGCCCAGTGAGCTGCATGGGCGTATCCCGGAAGGTGGTGTCGCCTTCCAAGTTTTTAAAAACGCCAACGGCCCAGGTTCCGCGACCCTTGAGGTACATGCTGTTCAACACCGCGCCCCAGTTTCGGGCCGGAAGAAAGGCGTCTTCCGCGGCCTGCCGCTCCTGCATGGGCAAAAAGACCAGGGTGGTGAGACGGCTCAGGGAGATGGGTTCTTTTTGCTTGCCCACACTCAGCGTGACTCCGGAGGGCAGGGGGATGTCCACCCTCAGGTCGTAGAGTGTCAGTCGGTTGCCACTCTCGGTATAGTCTCTGTCGAAGGTATTGTTGGTGATGAAAACGGTGTAAACCCAAGGCCGCTTGAAATTGAAGGTGCCGATCAGGCCAAAGCGAATCGCGCGGATTTCACCCAGAGAGCTTTCCGACAGCTTGCCTACCTGGCTGTGGCTGTTTTGGTTTTGCGACAGCCAAACCATCCTATCTAGAGCGATGATGCCGTTGAAAAGCCCGGAGATATACTTGGTTTCAAATCGATTCCATTTGCGGGAAGAGTAATAGTTGAAGGGAACCGCCATGGGCGGGGGATTGTAGGCCGTCCATGCAAAGCGTCTGCCCTGTTCCTTTTCCTCTTCCGGCTCCAGGCTTACCTCGTCTAGGGCATTGTTGACGATGGCGCCGTCCTCCATGGCGAAGATCACGTAGTCCTTGGTGTTGAGAAAAATATCGAAATTTTCCCTGGGGTTTTCTTTGAGCACGACAAAGCTCGGAGGCTCGCCGATGATCACCCTACCCATCAGAAATCCGCCCTTGCCGTCGTAGACTTTGGCTCCCGGGGCAGCCTTGATATCGTCACGGGTGACGAGCTCCAGCTTGCCGTCGAGGATGATCAGGCTGATTTTCAGATTGGCAGTGTCCTCCTGGCTGAGCAGGTGGACATTGCGGATGAGGACGCTGTCGGCATGTTCCGCGGACGACACATTCGTCTGGGCGCGGAGCGGGGTGGATAGCAGGATCAGGGATAGGATCCCGAGTAGGAGCAGCTGCATTTTTTTTCCGAAAAGCGCCAGCACCCCAGTGCCGCGTGAAGGGCTTTGATAGGAAGCGTTCCCTAGACCTGACGGAAAAATCGGAGGAAAGGTGAATAGATCAGGCAAGACAAGGGGATTTAGGAGCCATGGAACTATTAGGTCTTTCAAAATAGAAAAAAAACCGCTTACTCTTCGATGCGGGAGATCCGGTTTGCTTAGGTTTTTTCGGTTTGTATTTCGGCGGAGAGCCAAGCGTTGATCCCAGTAGAAATGAAGCAACATCCCGGTTTATCCCAGACCAACCGAAAAAAAAACAGCCCGGGTTTTGGATGTCCCGGGCTGTTTTTCAAATCATCAATATCCAGCTTTCAAAGGCGGAGGGCCATCGGGGACGATGCCCTTGTACACGTAGTCGCCCTTTTTCTCCTTGAACTCCGCTTGCACCTGACTGCGCAGGGCCTCGTCTTGGTACAGATCGACCATGGTCATGGCGAGGGCCTTGGCCGCATAGCCCATTCCTTTGTGGCCAATGGACATTCCGCCAGAAGCTACTACCGCCCAAGAGTGCCAAGGGGTACCGTTGGGAGCAGTGGTGGCGCTGAGGCGGATCGTAGGCACTACCCAGCTCACGTCGCCCACGTCGGTGCTGCCGCCCATGCTATGCTCTTCGGTTTCCTCCATGGGCGTGATTTCTGACACGACTCCGATTTGGGGCTTGCCGGTGGCTTCTTGGATTTTCTTGGCGAAGTCCTGCTCCTCGTCTGTATAGGAGATAGGGCCAAGGGTTTCCAGGTTCTTTTGCAAAGCGGCAGATCCGCTGCGGTTCACGAGGATCTCGTGGATGCCGGATACGAGGGTGACCTTGTAGTCGACATTGGCCAGGATGGCTGCGCCTTGGGCCATTTTTTCCACCTGCTTCCACACCGGCTCCAGTCCCTCGCGGCTGGTGTCCCGTACCCTTACCCAGAGTCTGGAGTAGTCAGGGACTACGTTGACCACCTGGCCGCCGTCCTGGATGTGGTAGTGGATACGCACGGTAGGCTTGATGTGCTCGCGGTAGTAGTTGATCCCGCTGGTGTAGAGCTCCAGGGCATCGGAGGCGGAGCGTCCGTTCCAAGGATCGGCGGAAGCGTGTGCAGCCTGCCCGTTGAATTCCACGATGAAGTCCACCAGAGCCAGTCCTTTCTGCACGGCGGTTTTGGTCTCGGCGGCGGGATGCCAATCCATCATCACGTCCACGTCATCCATGAGTCCGGCGCGGATCATCCAGAGCTTGCCAAAGTATTTTTCCTCCGCAGGAGTGCCGTAAAATCGAACTGTTCCTTTGAGCTTGCCCTCCGCGATCAGATCCTTGATCGCTGCCGCGGCGCCGAGAGAGGCTACGCCAAAGAGATTATGGCCGCAACCATGGCCTGGAGCATCCTCATGAAGCGGGGATTTGAAAGGAACCTTGTTTTGGGAAAGTCCAGGAAGGGCGTCAAACTCTCCCAAAATGCCAATAATGGGAGAGCCGGAACCATATTCCGCCACAAAGGCAGTTGGGATCTCGCCCACACCTCGGGTGACTTTGAAGCCGAGCTCTTCCGCATAGCCGGACAGCGCGGCGGCGGACTGGGATTCCTGAAAGGCGATTTCCTCAAAGGCCCAGATCTGGTCGCTGAGCTCCGTCATGTCTGCAAAGCGCGCGTCGATGGTCTGCTGGACGGATTGCTTGAGGGGATCGGGTTTGCTGGATTTCTTTTGTGCCAAAAGCGGCGAAGCGGTAAGGATGCCCGCAGCGGCTAGGGCCAGGTAGCGTTTTTTCATAGGGTAGAATCTTGTAAGGTTTGCTTCCAAAATATAGTCAATGCTTTGGCAAAGATCAGAATGATCGATTCCCAATGGCAAAAAGAAGGTAAGGCTGGATGGACGTCTGGCTGGAAGGGAAGTGACGGGCTTTGATTCTTGGATGCTTTTTTCTTTTTTGAAAAAAATACCGCCATGAACGTCCACTACCTTCCCAACTTCACCGAGATGAGCCGCAAGGGCTTTGAATTTGTCAAAGCAGCAATCGACCAGAAGCCCGACTTACTGTTTTGCGTGGCCAGTGGTGGCTCGCCCTCGGGACTCTACGCCAAAATGGCGAAGCATAGGCTGACTGAGCCGGATTTTTGCTCCCGCCTCCGAGTGGTGAAGCTGGACGAGTGGGGCGGACTGGAGCCGGGCTCCACCTTCACGTCCGAGCACGATGTGCAGGGCAAGTTTATCGAGCCCTTGGGAATCTCCGCTGATCGATACAGGACGATCGATCCCTTCACCGACGATCCTGCCGGAGACTGCGCCAGCATGGCGGCTTTTCTGGGAAAATCCGGCCCCGTGGACCTCTGCATCCTCGGCATTGGGGTGAATGGACACATCGCGCTCAACGAGCCCTCGGATCGCTTGGTCCCAGATTTCCACGTCTGTGAATTGGCCGAGTCGACGCTGAACAACGGCATGATCAAATCCCTGAAGCAGCCTCCGACCTTTGGGATGACCATGGGCGTGGGGGAGATCCTTCGCTCCCGGAAAATCCTGTTGTTTATCTCCGGCTCGGGAAAAAAAGCCGCTTTCCAGCGGCTTTTGAATCAGGAAGTCTCTACCCAATTTCCGGCCTCCCTGCTCTGGCTTCACGCCAACGTGGAGGTGATCGTAGACCAGAGTGCGGTCTAAAGTTACTTTCGCTGCAAGCAATGGTGAAAAGATAAGGCCACAGATGCACAGATAAAAATCCCTGCTTCTGTGGCCTTTGCGATACAGCGGTTTCTCTACGGGTTGTTTTGCGTCGTTGTGGTATCCGGCTTCGCCGGTGCTGGCTTTGGCAAAAAGCCCTTCAACAGCTTTTTCGCTTCTTCCACGGCTTTGTCTTTGGTAGCATCGGTTTGCTTGCCCAGTTCTTTTTTCACGCTATCCTGCAAGGCCGTCGCTTTTACTTGGAGCTGTTGCTTGATGCTGTCCTGCGCGGCGTTAAACTGCCGGGTGGCTTCGGCTTGGAGTTTTTCCGACTCCCCGCTGACTCTTGACTTGAGTGCGTTGGCCAGAAGGGTTTCCATGCTGTTGCCGCCAGCAAGGGCGATTTTTGGCGCATTGTAGCTGCCGGTCAGGTTCAGGGCAAGCGGGATGGTCGTACTTTCACTGGCCCCCGTCCCAGAGATGCTTGCGAGTAGGGCATTAGCTTGCGCACCGAATTTTCCCGCCGGAATATCCATGTTGATTAGGTAGTTGATCGAGCCGTCAAATCCCGCCGACCCCTGCACCTTGGCCTGGTAGTCCCAGAGCTTGACATCAAAAGGACGGACGTCCATCACGCCGTTGTTGATCGTGATCGGGATGGCGATGTTTTTCAGTTGCAGGCTGTTGCCGTCTTTGAGATTGGTCAGGCTGGTGATTCCGGAGAGGATTTTACTGTCTTTCAGCGCCGCCTCGGCGACTTTGAGCAAGCCCGTACCGTCCAGGCTGGCGAGCAAAGGCATCATGTCCTGTCCCAGATTTCCGGAGAAAGCCAGGTTGGAATTGAACTTGCCCGTCAGGTGCTGGGCGATGGGCGCAAACACTTTCACCGTATTGAAGGATCGGAAGGCCTCGGCGATGCTCAGGTCCGCCAAGCTGAGGCTAAAGTCAAATTTCGGTGCGGCAAGGTCTCTGGGATCGTAGCTCCCGCTGAGACCGATGGTGCCGCCCAGCGTGGCCATCGAAGCATCGGAAAAGCGCAGCACACCGTCCTTGAGGCGCATGTCGCCCTTGACTGTTTTGAGGTTGAGGTTGTCGTACAACACCTCGTTGGCGGCTACGGTCATGTTGAAGTCGATGTCTTTGGGGAGCTCGATGACTGTCAGCGGAGCGCTCGTGGTGTCCGCACTGGCGTCTTCGGTCATCCATTCGTTTACGTCAAATCGGCTGCTGTTCAAGGCCAGTTGCCCAGTCAGCACGTCGCCTTCACCGAGCAGGTATCCCATGTAGTTGGAGAGGTATCCGGTAGCCTGTACCGGACTTTGGCCCAGCTTGGAGTCAAACTCGGTCAGGTTGATCCGCTCGGGGGTAAATTCCGCCTTCGCTTTGGCGATCTGTACTCCCTGAGGCACATCTACGGAGGTATAGCTGAAGTTGGAGACATCCATGGTGCCGCGGGTTTCCAGCTGCTGGTATTTTCCGGCCTCGACGGCAGCATACGAGCCCTTGGTGGCGACATCCAGCTTGATTTTTCCCGCCATGCTCATGTCTTCCATGGGGAAAATGGCCAGGATTTTTTCCAAATCCACACCTCCGACGACCTGTCCTTCCCAGAAAAGCTTGTCCAGATCCCGGAGCTTCATATTCCCCTGGATAGCCTCTCCCTCCAGCACAAAGCCGAAGCGGGAAAGGTCCACCAAGAAGTCGTCCATCTTTCCACTGGGATTTTGGACCAGCGCGCTCACGTTGAGATTTTCGATGGGGGCGGGGTAGTCGGCACTTTTGGCGTAGCCATCGGCCAGCTGGAGCTTGGCGTCGATGGCCGGGATGATGCCTGCGACAGAGTCATAGCGGCCCTTGGCGGTGGCGTTGACGTCCAGATTGCCCTTCAGCGTCATCCCTTCAATAGGGAAGATCGAGTTGAGTTCTTCCAGGTTTAGCTTGCCATTGAGCACTCCGTCCATGGTGTAGCTCACCAGATCGCTGAGGTGAAGCCTGCCTGAGATGGGATTGCTGCCAAAGTCGAGCCGGAAAGTGGGAATGTCCACGGCCGTTTGCTCGACGATGCCCGTTTCGTTTTTGACGTGGAGGCCAAGGTTTACATTTTTTACCGGACGGGGCAGGTCTGGGTACTTAAACATGCCATCCGCGATTTTCAGCGATACGTCAAATGTCGGTATCGTTTCCTCGTTGTAGATTCCCTTGATTTTCCCCTGGAAATCCATGGTACCGGAAGTCTCCAGGCTGGAAAAGCTTTCGGTGTAAATGCCTGGTACGAGCGAGAGGATGCTTTTGAATTCATTATCCTTGCCGACCAGGTTGAGATCCATATCGATGTCATCTCCGGGCATGGCCAGGTATCCGGAAAGTCCGAAAAGGAAGTCGTTTAGCCTAAAGTCGCCCTCGGCTAGGGAGAACTTCATCTGCTTCAAGTCCACTCCCAGCTCCACATCGCCCTCAAATTCCTTTTCCGAAAGGTAGCTGACCCCGCCATAGCTGATGTCTGCGATCATGGCTTCGAGCTTGATCGGGAGCTCGTACACATTCGTGGTGAACTCGCCCTCGCCGAGGGCATTGATGCCACCCAGCGCCATGAAATAGTCGAGCTGGCGGTCGTCGTATACAAGGTTTAGGTTGCTCACCTCGATCTGGTCTATGCCGATCCGCATGGTGCTCGCCGCGGTATCAGCCTCGGACTGGCCGGAGTCACGCATGATGTCATAGTTGGCGGTGCCATCCTTGAGCACTTGGACATAGAGGCTACCTCCGTCCAGATGCACTCCAGTGAGGGTAGGATAGTCGTCAAATAGAACCGATTTGAGATTGAAATCTACGGCGAGCTCACGGATGGAAAGCAGCGTGTCGTTTTGAAAAGGTGCATTTCCCACGATGCCGAAGTCTTCGATGGTGGCGGAGATATTTGGGAAGCGGCGGAAAATACTCAAGCTCACCTTGTCCAGGTCTACGATGACCTGGGCATCCACAGATTGGGCAATTTCTTGGTCAATCCGCGCTGCGATTTTGTCCTTGAAGACAAAAGGGACGGCAATCGCTGCGGCGATCAAAAACAAAAATCCTCCAAGAATGATCAATAAGGTCTTTTTCATAAACGGGTTTGGTTTGCCAGAAGGGCTTTTTTTCCTAACAAGCGTTTGGGGCCTCCAGTTTCCTCTGACGGGAATCGGGCCATAGACGGATAGCTTGTTTGCAAGATTTAAGCCGAAGATAAAGGCTCTGTTTGCATTTAGCTGCGGAAATTGGGAAAGCCTTTTTTAGCTAAAAGTAAGAGGTGAGTGATAAGTAGTGAGTGGTAAGTGGTGGGTAGTGAGTGGTAAGTAGTAAGTAGAGCGAGTACCTAGGTGCTGGGCCGAATAAACTACCAAGCGAATAGTCGCAAAAAAGTTTGACTGCGAACAAAAACAGAAAAGCCTTGAATTTCATCAAGGCATTAAGCGGAATGGACAGCCTGTCCCGAAGGATTTCGGGAGGACTCGAACCCGCGACCTTCCCGACGGATCGGGACAGGGTTCTAACCAGCTGACCTGTTGATGGATTGGGACAAAAACAAAAAAGTCCCGAAAATTCGGGACTTTAAGCGGAATGGACGGGACTCGAACCCGCGACCTCCTGCGTGACAGGCAGGCATTCTAACCAGCTGAACTACCACTCCTAATGGTTTAGCTTTTTAATCAAGATGCGGAATGGACGGGACTCGAACCCGCGACCTCCTGCGTGACAGGCAGGCATTCTAACCAGCTGAACTACCACTCCGTTTGTTTCCTTCTCGTTTGAAGTGGTGCAAAGGTACCATTTTGAACTTTCCCCGCAATACCCGTTTTCAATAAATTTGAAGCTTTGTTCTATCTGTTTCTATTTCAGTGGAATAATTTTTCGTTCTTGGCGGGCTGTTTCTGTCCTTCGGCGGGGTTTGTCACTAGCGTTTAATCCTTATCTTTGTTCCTTCCAAAAATCACCGAAATGGTATTAGAATTCGAAAAACCCATTGCTGATTTAGAGCAAAAACTCCAAGAGATGAAAGACCTGGCCAAGGGCCGGAATATCGATCTGAGTAGCGATATTGAGTCTTTGGAAGAAAAAATTCTTGCGTTGAAAAAAGAGACTTTTGAGAATCTGACCCGCTGGCAGCGGGTGCAGCTTTCCCGACACGCAGATCGTCCCTATGCATTGGATTACATCTACGAGATCACCAACGACTTCATCGAGATCTTTGGCGACCGCAACGTCGCGGATGACAAGGCCATGGTCGGCGGACTGGGGGATGTGGACGGCCGCACGGTCATGTTCATCGGCCAGCAAAAAGGCCGGAATACCAAGCAGCGCCAAATGCGCAACTTTGGGATGGCCAATCCGGAAGGCTACCGCAAGGCGCTCCGCCTGATGAAAATGGCGGAGAAATTTGGCAAGCCTATCGTCACCCTCATCGACACTCCCGGGGCATTTCCGGGTTTGGAGGCCGAAGAGAGAGGCCAGGGCGAGGCTATCGCCAGAAACCTCAAGGAGATGTTTATGCTGAAGGTACCCGTGATCTGCATCGTCATCGGCGAGGGCGCATCCGGAGGGGCTTTGGGCATAGCGATCGGTGACCGAGTGCTGATGCTCGAAAACTCCTGGTATTCCGTCATTTCCCCGGAAAACTGCTCCACTATCCTCTGGAGATCTTGGGACTACAAAGAGCAGGCGGCCGAGTCACTCAAGCTCACCGCCAAGGATATGAAAGGCAACGGACTCGTGGACGACATCATCCCAGAGCCACTCGGGGGTGCGCACAAGGACATCAAGTGGATGGCCAACCAGGTCAAGCAGGCCATCTTGAGCTCGCTCAAGGAACTCGACAAGATCAAACCTGAAAAACGCATCGAGCAGCGAATCGACAAGTTCTGCTCCATGGGCGTGGTGGTCGAATAGAACCCTTTCAAATGAAGCAACAAACGAAGCAATCTCTGTTTAGGTAGAGGTTGCTTCCGTCTTTTTAACTAAACCCAAATGGAATTATACACGGTAAATACGGGCTTTTTCAAGTTGGACGGCGGAGCGATGTTTGGTGTGGTACCCAAGGTGATCTGGTCCCGCAGCAATCCCGCCGATGACAAGAACCTTTGCAGTTGGGCCATGCGCAGTCTTTTGGCCGTGGATGGCAATAGGATAGTGCTCATCGACAATGGGATAGGAGACAAACAGGATGCAAAATTCCTCTCCTACTATTACCTCCATGGGGATGATTCCCTGCAGAAAAACCTCCATCGACTCGGAGTCAATTTTCACCAGGTAACGGACAACTTCCTGACTCACCTGCACTTTGACCACTGCGGGGGCGGAATACGCTACGGCTCGCATGGGCAGTTCGAGGCTACTTTTCCGCGAGCGACTTATTGGTCAAATCAAGACCATTGGCACTGGGCGACGGTTCCTAATCCACGAGAAAAGGCTTCCTTCCTGACAGACAACATCTTGCCAATGCAGGATCTCGGTCAGTTGCAGTTTTTGGATTTGGGTCAAAAAAGCCTGTTCCCGGGTTTTGACTTTATCACCGTGGATGGCCATACCGACAAGCAGATGCTGCCCAAGATCCAGTACAAAGGCAAAACGGTGGTTTTTGTCGCGGATCTTCTTCCTTCCGTGGGCCATATTCCGCTGCCCTATGTGATGGGCTACGACACCCGGCCTTTGCTCACGATGAGCGAGAAGGAGGCCTTTCTGGAAGAAGCGGCGAGGGAAGGATACATTCTTTTCCTGGAGCACGATCCAGTCCACGAATGCTGCACCGTCAAGATGACCGATCGCGGGGTACGCTTGGACCAAACCTTTAGATTGGATGAAATCTAAGCTGAAGATCGGCATTGCGCTGTCCGGTGGCGGTGTCCGGGGAGTGTCCCACTTAGGCGTGTTGAAAGCGCTAAATGAAGTGGGCATCTTTCCCACGAAGGTCTCTGGAACTTCCGCCGGAGCCATCGCCGGAGCGATGTACTGCAATGGCTATCAGCCGGAGGAAGTGGTGAAGATCATCGTGGAGACCAACTATTTCCGTTTTATGCGACCGGCGGTTTCGCTCAAGGGCATCTTCAGAATGCAGAGCGTGGGGGATCTTTTTCGCCTCTACCTTCCTCATGATGACTTTGCGAAGCTGAAAATCCCGCTCTCCGTCGCCACCACGAACATCAAAAAAGGCAAGATCGTGTACTTCGACGAGGGGGAGCTGATCAAGCCGCTGATGGCGTCGAGTTGTATCCCAGGGATGTTTGAGCCGATCATGATCGGGAAAAAATACCTGGTGGACGGGGGCGTACTCAACAATATGCCCGTGGAGCCCCTCGACGGGATCTGTGACTACGTCATCGGCGTCAATTGCAACCAGCTGCCTTCCGAAAGCAACATCCGAAACATGAAAAACCTGATCGAGCGCTCGGTGATCATGTCCATGAACTACAATGTGTATAGCCGCAAGTCGAAATGCGACTATTTCCTGGAGCCTCCTGGATTGGGGAAATACGGCGTTTTCGACATCAAAAAGGCACCCGAGCTTTTCCAGGCCGGATATGACTACACCCTGAAACTAATCGAGCAAAACCCCGCTATCTTGGAACTTGCCAAGCGCAACAAAAAACAATTACCTATATGATGAAGCTCCTTTCCAGATTCGTGTTTTGGATATCCGGCTGGACCCTCAATGACCAATGGCCGAAGGGCCTGAAAAAGGCGGTGCTGATCGCCATTCCCCATACTTCCAATTGGGACATCCTCTATGCCCGGGCGGCGTTTTTCCTGATGGACATTCCGGTACGCTTTACGATCAAGAAGGAAGTGATGGTAGGCCCCTTGGGTTGGCTGCTGAGCGGACTGGGAGCAATCTCCATCGACCGAAAGCGTATTCCGGGTGGACGCAAGCAGACCTATACCGAGGCGATGGTCAACATGCTGAAGGAGCGTGAAGAACTGGTGATCATGGTCACACCTGAGGGGACTAGAAGTGCGGTGAAAAAATGGAAATCAGGTTTTTATCATATCGCCTTGGAAGCGAATGTTCCGATCATTGTTGGCTACCTCGACTATAAAAAGAAGGAGGCTGGCATCGGGCCTTGTATCTATCCCGATGGCAATATGGACGCACAGATCGAGGAGCTGAAGGTCTTCGGACGAACCGTGACAGGCAGACATCCGGAGAAGGGAATCGTTTGAGATTGGGGGTACGAAATTGGAAAGACGAGGGGCTGGTTTTTGGAATTGTTCAGAAACCAGCCCCGGTTTTATTCATTCCTTTAGCAAATCTTTGATTCCATACAATTCCTCCTCCTCTTTCAAAAAATCAAAAGACTTCCCTTTTTCGACCAAAACCTGAATTCCCTTCGTAAGGGTATGGTCTTCCATCTTTTTGAAGACGAGATCCGCAAAATCGCTAACCTCCAGGATCTTGTCCAAGGGAAGCTTCTGCAATACCCTGAGGGTTTTCTCTATCGCTTCATTTTTGTCCATGATCGTTGGGTTTACCGGTATGAATTAAGTGAAAATACGACAATCTGCTAATTCTAAGGCGTGTCTAGCGTCTCCAGTCTCAAATCTTGCGTCTTGTGTCTTACGTCTCCAATCTTCAGTCTTCCGTCCCCCCTTTGAAATCCATGCTCAATGAATTGATGCAATAGCGGATGCCGCCTTGGTCTTTGGGCCCGTCGGGGAAGCGGTGGCCGAGGTGTCCGCCGCATTTGCCGCAGAGGATTTCCTCCCGAACCATAAAATGGCTGTAGTCCATCTTCACGTCTATGGCCTCGGGATTGACCGGCTCGGTAAAGCTCGGCCAGCCACAGCCGCTGTCGTACTTTTTGGAGGAGTGAAAGATGGGGTTGCCACAGGCTTTGCAGTCGTAGATCCCCGTTTCCTTATTGAGGTAGTATTGTCCTGAGAATGGCCGCTCGGTCCCTTTTTCCCTTAGTACATGAAAAGACTGGGCATCGAGCTGCTCTTTCCATTCGGCTTCGGATTTGCTGATTTCGTAGTTTTTTGGCTCTTGCTTCTTCATGCTTGATAAACCGTTTTGCCGGATTGAAAGTTTGTTTGGCGGAAAAAGGGGGAATGCCTAGGCCTCGTCTATTGCCCGGAGGATAGCCTGGCAAGCGTCGTGGATCTGCTCCTCGGTGATGATGAGGGGCGGGGCGATGCGCATGGAGTCGTCACAAAACAGAAACCAGTCCGTGATCACCCCCAATTCAATCGCGCGATCGATGATCGGCTTGAGCACCTCAAAAGAGCCAAATTCCACCGCCATCATCAGCCCTTTGTTGCGTATTCCCTTGATTTTGGGGTGAACGAGGAGACTTTTGAAAAGCGCTGCTTTCGCTTCCACCTGGCTGATGAGTTGCTCTTCCTGCAGGATTTGAACTGTAGCCAAAGACGCAGCGGCACTCACCGGATGCCCACCAAACGTGGTGATGTGTCCGAGTAGGGGATTGTTTTTAAAAACCCCCATGACTTCCTTGTTGGCTATAAATGCGCCAATGGGCATTCCCCCGCCCATGCCTTTGGCACAAAGCAGGATATCCGGCACAATGTCAAAGTGCTCAAAGGCCCAAAACTTGCCTGTGCGCCCAAATCCCGCCTGGATCTCGTCCAAAATCAGCAAGGTGCCCGTCTCGTCACAGCGGCGGCGTAGGGCCTGAAAGTATTCCCGATCCGCTACCCGAATGCCCGCCTCGCCCTGGATGGTCTCCAGAATCACCGCTGCGGTTTGGCGGTTGATTTTTTCCAAGTCAGCCAGGTGGCCGTAGTGGATGTGGCTGATACCGGGCAGTAGAGGACGATAGGCTCGCTTGAACAGTTCGTTTCCTCCCGCGCTCAATGAACCGTGGCTGCTGCCATGATAGGCATTGACGCAGGAGATCATCTCTCGGCGTCCGGTAAAGCGCTTGGCCAGTTTGAGCGCACCCTCCACCGCTTCGGAGCCGCTGTTGACCAGATAGACGTTGTCGAGGGAGTCTGGAAGCGTATCGCACAGCGCCTTGGCCAGTTGGGTTTGCGGCGTCTGCACATATTCCCCATACACCATCAGATGTAGGTATTTGTCCAGTTGGGATTGGATAGCGGCGAGGACCTTTGGATGTCGATGGCCGACGTTGCTCACGCCTATCCCGGAGATGAGGTCGATGTATTTTTCCCCGTTGGGGCCAAAAAGGTGGATTCCCTCCGCCTTTTCCACTTCGATCAACAGGGGAAAATCGGTCGTCTGGGCAAGGTGGGAGAGGAAAAGCTGGCGGTTGTTCATGGATTTAAATCAGGGTCAAAAGCTGGAAAAGCGGAAGAAAATGCCCAAGGGGAGCTTTTTGCCCTGCTTTTCCTCCAGGTAGAGCTCTCCATGCTCGGCGTTTTTCACCTCTCCAAAATTGGATCGGATGAGGTTGGCGGCGATCAGGGAAGAGAAGCTCAGCGAGTACATGTTGAGCAGGAGGAAGTGGTTTTTGGGATCCAGGATCTCGGCGCAGGTTTTGAGCATCTCATTGATCTGCTCTTCGAGGATCCATTTTTCTCCATCCGGCCCGCGTCCATAGGCAGGCGGATCGAGGATGATGCCTTGGTACACATTTCCACGACGTGCTTCCCGCTTGATAAACTTCATCGCGTCGTCCACGATCCAGCGTATGCTGTCCAGATTGGAGGATTCCATGTTGTGCTTGGACCAAGTGACTACCTGCTTCACCGAGTCGAGGTGAGTGACTTCGGCTCCAGCTGCCCGGCAAGCGACGGAGGCGGCACCAGTGTAGGCAAAGAGGTTGAGCACCTTTGGTTTTTGGCCGGGAAAAGCCTTGATTTTACGGTATAGATAGTCCCAGTTGACTGCCTGCTCGGGGAAAAGCCCGATGTGCTTGAAGGAAGTCTGGGCGAGATTGAGCGTCAGCTTGAGCCCGTCGGCATTGTGATAACCAACCGACCAATTGTGCGGCATGGCCTTGAGCTGCTGCCACTGGCCTTTTTCAGGGTTGTTTTTTTCCTTGTTGAAATGCGCGTGGGCGAGGCTCCTCCATTCGGACTCGGGAAGGCTCTTGTCCCAGATCGCCTGCGGCTCTGGACGGCTGAGGATAAACTTGCCGAAGCGCTCTAGTTTTTCAAACCCGCCGGTGTCGATCAGTTCGTAGTCGCTCCAGGGCCCGGGGCAGAGGGAGAGGATGGTTTCTTTCATGGGGGGCAAAAATAACGATAATCGATGAGCCAGTGGCAACAGCTGCGCCCAAAGGCGCCGGAAGTGGGGGGAATACTTTCGCTGGTGCGAGCCAAAAATCTAGGGGATTGGTTTTCAGGAAACTAGTTTCCATATCCTACCCAGACGGTAGGCAAAGGCTTATTTTTTGTACTTTTGAAGCAGTCCGTTGTGAAAATTTCAATTTTTCCTTCGATTTTAAATTGTGGTTCACAATTTTTTGGCCCCATGTCAAAGAAATTTATCGATATCGAAAAAGCCATCCGTTCCAAGAATCCCAAACTCCTCAAGTGGATGCCGGGATTTTTGCTGGGGTACGTCAAGCGGGTGACCCATGAGGAGTGGCTCAATTCGATCGTGAACAAACATCCCAACAAAAAAGGATTGGACTTTGCCGATGCGTTGATTTCTGAGTTTGGGATGGACGTGAGGCTGATCGGAGGGGAAAACATCCCCAAAACCGGGGGCGTGATCCTGGCTTCCAACCACCCTCTAGGCGGGATGGATGGGATCGCATTCATGCACGCCATCGGGAAGGTGAGGCCGGACGTGCGCTTTCTGGTCAATGACCTGCTGATGAGTTTTGACAACTTTGAGCCGATCTTTGTGCCGGTGAACAAGCACGGAGCCAATTCCAAACTCGCCAACCAGCGGATCGAGGAGGCCTATGCCAATGGGCATGCGGTGCTGATCTTTCCCGCAGGGCTGGTGTCGAGAAAGCAGGAAGGCGAGATCAGGGACTTGCAGTGGAAGAAGAGCTTTATCTCCAAGGCAAAAAAATACAAGCTGGATATCCTCCCATGCCATATCGGGGGGAGGAATTCTGAGTTTTTTTACAATCTTGCCAATTGGCGGAAAAAAATCGGCATCAAGGCCAACATCGAGATGTTTTGGCTGGTCGATGAAATGTACAAGCAAAGAGGGAAAAAAGTCGAAATCCGGATTGGGAAACCTCTGTCGCCCGACTTTTTCACCCCGGAAAAAACAGAGATGCAATGGGCCGAATATATGAAGGGCTTGGTATATAAACTGGGAGAAGGACATGTATAGTGAAATGCCGTTAATAGCGGCTGTAGATCGCAGCCTGCTGAAGAAGGAGCTGACACCTGAGCGTTTTCTCCGGTACACCAACAACGGTGACAACCTGGTGTATCTGGTCAACTACCACAATGCACCCAATGTGGTGCAGGAAATCGGCCGATTGAGGGAGTTGACGTTTCGGGCGGCCGGAGGAGGTACAGGCATGGAAGTCGATCTGGATGAAAACGACACCTGCGAAAAATGCTACGACCAGCTCATCACCTGGAATCCCGAGGACGAGGAGATCGTCGCCGGCTATCGGGTGATCATGTGCAAAAACGCCATCAACCCCGACGGATCGCTTCACCTCTCTACCACCCATTTGTTTGACTTTTCGGAGAAGTTTGTCGAGGAGTACATCCCCAATACCTTGGAATTGGGCAGGTCCTTTGTCCAGCCCAAGTATCAGCCCAGCCTGGACAACCGCAAGGGCCTCTTCAGTCTGGACAACCTCTGGGACGGGTTGGGGGCGGTCGTACTGCTGAACCCCGATGTCAAATACCTCTTTGGCAAGGTGACCATGTACCCGCACTACAATCGGGAGGGAAGGGATCTGCTGCTTTACTTCATGAATCATTACTTTCCTGATCACGAGGATCTTGTGAAGCCTAAGGAGGAAATCAGGTTGAGCTACGAGACAGACATTCTGTCCCGTCCCAATCCTTTTGAAAACCTGGACTACAAGGAAGGCTACAAGTACCTAAACGGGCGGATCAGAGCCCTGGGCGAAAACATCCCTCCGCTGATCAATACCTACATGAACCTGTCACCCACGATGCGGACCTTTGGCACCGCACTCAACGACGAGTTTGGCGACGTGGAAGAGACTGGGATCATGATCACCCTCGCAGATATCTACGAGAGCAAAAAGCATCGCCACATGGACACTTTCTACCGCGATAGGACGTTTGGAGAAAGAAAACACTGAGATGAAAAAGACCCTCGTGGTGGGCGCGACCACTGACCCTTCCCGATACGCTTACCTGGCAGCCAAGATGCTTTCCGAAAGGAGAGTGGACTTTGTCCCCATCGGGATCAAGAGGGGCGAGGTATTTGGCGAGGAGATCGTCGACCTTCGCACGAAGCCCGCGCTGCAGGATATTCACACCATCACGCTCTACATCGGACCGGCGCACCAAGAGGAATGGATAGACTATCTGGTCAGTCTCAATCCGCAGCGAATCATCTTCAATCCCGGCACCGAAAATCCGGAATTCTTCGCCAAGGCTGCCGAGGCTGGAATCGAAGCCCTTCCGGCCTGCACGCTGGTCATGCTGAGCACCGGACAATTTTAGTCCAAAGACTTCACGGTCAGCGCTTTTTTCCAAGGCTTTCCGGCCGAATTGAGTTTGGCAAAAGGCTGGGAAAAATGACTTTTTCTGCCTAACTTGCGGAATCTTAAAATGAACGCAAAATCACCATTCTGAGCCCGTTTTGAGGGCTTTTTCCAAAAAATATGAGTGAAGAAAAAGATAAGAAGCCCGCGGATTATTCAGCGGGTAATATCCAGATATTAGAAGGTCTGGAAGCAGTCAGAAAGCGTCCCGCGATGTACATTGGCGACATCGGCATCAAAGGCCTGCACCACCTGATCTGGGAAGTGGTCGACAACTCCATCGATGAAGCCCTCGCCGGACACTGCGACACCATCCACGTCACCGTACATGAAAACAACTCCATCACGGTAGAGGACAACGGCCGCGGTATTCCTACCGACATGCACCCCAAGGAGAAAAAATCCGCATTGGAGGTCGTGTTGACCGTACTTCACGCCGGGGGTAAGTTTGACAAGGATACCTACAAAGTCTCCGGTGGTCTGCACGGTGTGGGGGTTTCCTGTGTGAACGCGCTCTCTACAGACCTGAAGGCGACCGTTCATCGGAATGGCGTCATCACCGAGCAGGAGTTCAAGATCGGTGTACCGCAATACCCGGCCCGCGAGGTAGGAAAGACCGACAAGCGCGGCACCATCATCCATTTCCAGCCGGATGCCAGCATCTTCATCGTCACCGAATACAAGTACGAAACGATCGCCAACCGCCTTCGCGAGATGGCCTTCCTCAACGCGGGTATCCGCATTACCCTCACCGACCTCCGCGAGATCGAGGATGGCGAGCCAAAAAGAGACGAATTCTTCTCTGAGGGTGGTCTGGTGGAATTTGTCCAGTACCTGGATGAGACCCGCGAGAAAATCATCGAGCAGCCGATCTACATCGAGTCTGAGCAAAACGGCGTGCCCGTGCAGGTGGCGATGAGCTACAACAGCTCCTACGCCGAAAACGTGGTTTCCTACGTCAACACCATCAACACCTACGAGGGCGGTACGCACGTGACCGGATTTAGGAGGGCCTTGACGAGAACGCTAAAGACCTATGCGGACAAATCCGGCATGCTGGACAAGCTGAAGCTGGAAGTGTCGGGTGACGACTTCCGCGAGGGCTTGACCGCGGTCATCTCCGTGAAAGTGGCCGAGCCGCAGTTTGAGGGCCAAACCAAAACCAAACTGGGTAACTCCGACGTGGTGGGAGCCGTGGACAGTGCAGTTTCGGACACGCTTCAGAGCTGGCTGGAAGAGCATCCAAAAGAGGCGAAAACCATCGTGGGAAAGGTGATCCTGGCCGCTCAGGCCAGACATGCGGCCCGCAAGGCCCGCGAGATGGTGCAGCGAAAAAGCGTCTTGGGAGGCGGTGGCCTTCCTGGTAAGCTGGCCGACTGCGCCAATTCCGATCCTACCGTTTGCGAGCTTTACCTGGTCGAAGGGGACTCCGCGGGTGGCTCTGCCAAGCAGGGACGGGACCGTGATTTTCAGGCGATTTTGCCCCTGAAAGGCAAGATCCTCAACGTGGAGAAAGCCCACGAGCACAAGATCTACGACAACGACGAGATCAAGAATATCCTCACAGCCCTTGGGGTGAAGTTTGGTACGCTAAACGACGACAAGGAGCTGGACCTCTCAGGACTCAGATACCACAAGATCATCATCATGACGGATGCCGACATCGACGGATCACACATTCGTACCCTGATTTTGACCCTATTCTTCAGATACATGAGGCCGCTGATCGAGCATGGCTATGTCTACATCGCCTTGCCGCCTCTCTATCTCCTGAAGCGGGGCAAAGACGAACGCTACTGCTGGACAGAAGAGGAGAGAAAAACTCTGATCGCCGAGATGGCCAAAGACGGAAAAGAGGACAGCGTGGGAATCCAGCGATACAAAGGTCTCGGAGAGATGAACCCGGAGCAGCTCTGGACGACCACGATGGATCCAAACGTAAGGTCTATCAAGCAGGTCAACATCGAATCTGCGGCTGAAGCCGACCACCTTTTCAGCATGCTGATGGGGGATGAGGTAGCTCCCCGCAGGGATTTTATCGAGAAGAATGCGAAGTACGCAAAGATCGACACCTGATAGAGAAGGGGCTTTTCAGGCCCCTTTTTTTGAGTAATTTTGATTTTCCCATTTTATCTGAAAGCGTTTTATTTTGAGTTTGTATGAATAAGTTGACTGTTGGGGATAAATACGAGTCCGTCATCCAAAAGAGTGACCTGGTCAGCCGGGACCTGAGTTGGGTGAAGTTCAATGTACGGGTGCTGGACCAGGCGAAGAAAGAGCATCGCTCCATTTTTGAGAAGCTGAAGTTTCTGGCCATCACGGCCTCCAACCTGGACGAGTTTTTCATGATCCGTGTGGGCTCTTTGTACAACTACCTGGACTATGAAAAAGAGCGGGTGGACTACTCTGGCTTGAGGGAGGAACCTTTCAAGGCCAAACTGATGAAGGATTGCCAGCAGTTTCACCACGACCAGCACGAGCACTTTGCCCAAGTGATTCTTCCCAAACTCCAGGAAGAGGGAATTACGGTTTGCAACGTTTCAAAGCTCACTGCGGAGGAGCAAGAGAAGGTACGTCAGTACTTCCACAAAGCCATCTACCCCATGCTCACGCCGATGGTTTACGATGGCTATCGCACTTTTCCCATCTTGATGAACAAGCTTCTGGTGTTTGGGGTGGTCACCACCAGCCCGGGAGAGCGCAAGGACATGCGCAAGATGAGCTTTGTGCAGATTCCGGCCAACATCCCGCGATTCTTTGAGCTGGACCGCGAGCATCAGCCGGTGCTGGTACCTATCGAAGAGGTGATCCGCGAGAATATCGTTTCCCTTTTCCGAAATGTGGAGATAGAATCGATCAGCTTGTTTAGGATCATCAGAAACGGTGATTTTACCCTGGAGGAAAGCGAAGACATGGATGCCAACTTCCTCGAGGAAGTGAAGCGTAAACTGATGGAGCGCAAGACCGGCCGCGTGGTGCGGATAGAGATAGAGGAAGGCTACTCCAAGTGGATGCTCAATTCCCTGCTGGAGCGATGGAACCTCCGACCCGACTCCGTGTACTTGGTCAAGCGGTCGAGTATGATCGATTTTACGGGGCTTTGGCAGATCGTGGGCAACAAACGCTTTCGCGAGAGATTACCCCAAAATCCCGAGCCGGTCAAGCCGGTCTCGTATCCTGAGGAGGGAACAGCGGATATCTTTGAAATCCTGAAGGAAAAAGACATCCTGCTCCATCATCCGTACAACAACATCGATTCTATTCTGGATCTGATCGAAAAGGCAGCCGACGATCCGGACGTCATGGCGATCAAGATGACCATCTACCGGCTGGCCAAAGAAAGCCGCATCACCAAAACGCTGCTCCGCGCCGCCGAAAACGGCAAACACGTTTCCGTGCTTTTCGAAGTGAAAGCACGATTTGACGAGGAAAACAACATCCGCGAGGCCAAGCGACTGCAAAAGGCGGGCTGTTTTGTCATCTACGGGATCTCCAATGTGAAGACCCACACCAAGCTACTCCTGATCGTCAAAAAGGACGCTTCGGAGATCACACGCTACGTGCATCTCGGCTCGGGCAACTACAACGAGGACACTGCGAGGCTCTATACGGACATCGGTTTGCTCACGACCAACGAGACCCTAGCCAACGACGTTTCGGAATTCTTCAACGTCATCACGGGACACTCCGTGCCGAGTACGTACCGAAACCTGATCACCGCTCCGCGGGATATGAGAAACCAGCTGATCGAGTACATCGAGCAGGAGGCCGAAAATGCAAGAAATGGCTTGCCGGCGGGGATTTTCATCAAAGTCAATTCCCTCGAAGACTCTGAGACGATCTATGCCCTCTATCGTGCGTCCCAGTCTGGCGTGACGATCAAGCTGATCGTACGGGGTATCTGCTGCCTCCGTCCTGGAAGACCGGGCCTGAGCGAAAACATCGAGGTGCTTTCCATCGTCGGAGATTTCCTGGAGCACAGCCGCATCTACCACTTTCACAACAACGGGGAAACCCGCACTTATTCCGGCAGTGCGGACATGATGGTGAGAAGCTTTGACAAGAGGCTGGAGTCGCTCTTTAAGGTTGAGTCCCCGCTTTTGGAAAGGCAGCTGATGAACATACTGGCCTACAACCTGCGCGACAACGTCAATTCCTACGTGATGCAAGAGGATGGTACCTACGTGGCCAAGCATCCTGTGGGAGACGAGCCGGAATTCAACGTCCACCGGGAGTTTTTCAACGTGAACGAGGAGGAAGTGATGAACGTGAAATTGGTGGAGTAGCCGAGGGAAGAGATAGAGTGGCCGAAAAATAGCCTTGACCAACCAACCAGTAGAAACTAGAAAAAGCCCTCGGAAGAGGGCTTTTTCTAGTTTCTGGTAATCTGTCTCAAGGTGACTTCAGGACTGGATACCTGGTTGCTTCGGTTGAGTGCCCGGTCTTGTATCTCCACGTCTATACGCAGCGTGTCGGTCCGGAAGATAGATTCCCAGCCCGACGAAAGCATGCGGTATTTGATGTTGCCTTCTACGGATTGACCTTCTTCGGAGGTCAGAATTCTTGGGAATCGACCGTTGAACGTGGTGTAAAACGGGGGATCTTGCCACCTGAATTCGGTAAACCTGCCGTTTCTTTTGATGTAAAACCGGACGAATATGTTGTATTGGTTCTCGTTTTGTTCGACCCAGATGGTGTCCTTCACAGTCGTATTGTTGATGATAGGATCTACCACCCAATCGATGGGATTGTAGGAGGGAGCCTCAGGAGGCCTTTTGGAGTAGGTGATGAGGTTGCCAGCTGCATCCCGCTTGTAAAACAGCGGATTAAACGGAGGGTTGACGTCGGTGGAGGAGAGACCCAAATCGCCCTCGGCATCTTTGAAATCCACACTGACGATCAGCGAATCCTGCGCTGGCGTCTGTACGTATTCGATGGACGAAAACTGGATTTCAGGGACGCTGGGGAAATTTTCGGGGGGGCTAATGCAGGAAGTCCAGCCTAGGGCTATCACCAACATAAATCCTGAATAGTTTTTGAATCGCATCGGCTGAAGGTAAATTTACTCCCGAAAATAAGGTTAGTTTTTCTCAGTAAAAACGCAAAATATAAAACGATGCGAGATTTTAAAAGTTTTTCCGAAAGGCTGTCAACTATGGATCGAGACAGCTTTGAGGATCTTGCATTGGACCTGTTTCGTTTTCAGTCTACTGAAAATGAGGTGTATAAAGCGTATCTGAAGGCGAGAAAAATAGATGCAGGACAGGTCAGGTCCCTAGAGGCGATCCCCTTTTTGCCGATCCGCTTCTTCAAGGATTTTTCGGTCGTGTGCGGAGACGAAACCGATTTTTCATCCTTTTACTCCAGCAGCGGGACTACCGGGGCGATCACTTCCAAGCATTTCATCTGGTCAGAATCCTGGTATCTGAGGCACGCGCAGCGGATTTTTGAGGGGCAGTTTGGCTCGCTGAGGGACTTCCATGTCCTGGCTTTGCTGCCGGCTTACCTGGAGCGGCCGGGGAGTAGCTTGGTGGCGATGGCAAAGCACTTCATCGAGCAGTCTGAGTCTGGGTCTGAGCATTCGGGCTTTTACCTTTATAATCAAGACGAGTTGCTCCGCAAAATGGACTTGCTGCGAGGTGGAGACAGAAAAGTACTTTTGCTGGGCGTGACCTTTGCGCTTTTGGATCTGGCAGAGTCGGGAAGGGATTTTTTCCCTATGGAAAATCTCCTTGTGATGGAGACCGGCGGCATGAAGGGGCGGAGGAAAGAGATGATCCGGGAAGAAGTCCACGATATCCTCAGGGGCTTTTTTGGGCTGAAGGCCATCCATTCGGAATATGGGATGACTGAGCTGATGTCCCAGGCTTATTCAAAAGGGGAGGGGAAATATACACTTCCCACTTCCATGCGCGTGATGCTCAGGGATGTGAACGATCCCCTGAGCTGGTCGTCCAGATCCCAGGGAGGTATCAATGTCATCGACCTGGGCAACTTTCATTCCTGTGCCTTTATCGAGACCCAGGATCTGGGTAGATTCGACGAAAATGGCTTTTTGGAGGTGCTGGGCCGCTTTGACAACTCGGAGATCCGCGGTTGCAATTTAATGGTGCAGTAATTGCTACCTTAAGATTAATTGGACATATTTGAAAAGCATAAAAACGGAAGTATGAAAAAGTTAGCAACGATTGCACTATTGGTGGGAATTTTAGCCTTGGGAGCCTGTGCCTCCAGCAAACCCTGCCCGGCCTACGCCAAAGCGCCAACTGCGCAGAAATCCAATAGCTAAAAAATATGCTGACCTCAATAGTCAGCATATTTTTTTATGTCCTCCAGGCTGATGACCGGCTCACCCAAGATCACCAGTCTTTCCACCACATTTCGGAGTTCGCGGATGTTGCCCGTCCATGGGAACTGCTGTAGCATCTGCAGCGCCTCCTTGGCGATTCCTCTTTTCGCATCCCCGTTTTCCTGGGAGATGTCATCCAAAAACTTGTCTACCAGCAGCGGAATATCCTCTTTTCGGTCTTTCAGCGCGGGCACCTGCACCAGGATCACGCTAAGGCGGTGATAGAGGTCTTCCCTGAATCTGCCCGCCTCGATCTCTTTTTTCAGGTCCTTGTTGGTAGCCGCGAGCACCCGCACGTCCACTTTGATGTCTTTGTCGCTGCCCACCCGGTTGATCAGGTTTTCCTGCAGGGCGCGGAGTACCTTGGACTGGGCGGAGAGGGACATGTCGCCGATTTCGTCCAGAAACAGAGTCCCGCCTTGCGCTTGCTCAAACTTCCCGTTTCGCTGCTTATGAGCTGAAGTAAAAGCGCCTTTTTCATGTCCAAATAGCTCCGACTCGATCAGCTCGGAGGGGATTGCCGCGCAGTTCACTGCCACAAATGGCTCGGACTGGCGGTTGCTTTTTTGGTGGATCCAGTGGGCGACGAGCTCTTTGCCCGTTCCGTTTGGGCCGGTGATGAGCACGCGGGCATCGGTGGGGGCTACCTTTTCTATGGTGTCCTTCACGCGTGCGATGGCCGGGGACTCGCCCACCATGTCAAACTTTTTGGAAAGCTTCTTCTTCAGCACCTTGGTCTCGGTCACGAGCTGTTTTTTGTCCAGGGCGTTGCGGACGGTGAGCAGGAGCCGGTTGAGGTCCGGCGGCTTGGGGATGAAGTCAAAGGCACCCTTTTTGGTCGCTTCCACCGCCGTCTCGATGCTGCCATGGGCGGAGATCATGATGAACTGCGGGGAGCGGTTGAGGCTTTTGGCTTGCTCCAGTACCTCGATGCCGTCCATTTTGGGCATTTTGACATCGCAGAGCACCAGGTCAAATTCCTCTTCCTGGATCTTGGCCAGGCCTTCTTCCCCGTCTTGGGCCTCGGTGACCTCGAATTTTTCGTACTCTAGGATTTCCCTGAGGGAGGCGCGGATGAAGCGCTCGTCATCGATAATGAGAATTTTTGGCATAGTGTAAAGTAAAGAAAAAAGTGCAAGTCTGTAAGCCGGGTTCTGTATCCCCGTGGATTGCTCCGGCGGGGCTCTTGCCATTTATCTAGCCCCTACCTCGCGATAGGGATCCATCGATCTACCCACCCCGGAATCCTCCCGACGAATCGGGAGAAATCGAACGAGCAGCTCTTTGCCCGGGGTCTATTTGATCTTTCAACCCATAAGGTTTGCCTAGCCCCAGCTGTCACCAGCTGGACGGTGGGCTCTTACCCCACCTTTTCACCCTTATCCCGATAGCTATCGGGACGGTTTGTTTCTGTGGCCCTGTCTGTCACCCTACCGTCACCAGTAGAATGCCTTCCCGTTAGGAAGTATGGTGCTCTGTGTTGCCCGGACTTTCCTCCCTCCAGACGGATCTGGACGGCGGCAAGACGACTTGCACGGTGCAAAATACGGTAATTTTTGGCGATTGGTTGAGGCCTGCCGGAGAAAGAGTGTGGCCGGTCATCGCCCTTAGTTGCGGCAAAGTGGGCCAAACGGAAGCCGTGACAGGGCAATTTGGTCTTATTCAGGAGATTGCCTATTACTGTTTTATTCGGGGAAAGGGAGGCTGCCGGAAAACCCTCATGCTGTAAAAAACACGGCCAATCGTCCGGTTTTTCAGCCTTTGGGAGGCCAGGTTTGGCAAATCCAAGGCCTCAAACGGTATATTCTCCACCAATTAAACCCATTTTACCGCAATTGTAATATTGTCGAGGAATTGATCTGAGAATAGGATTACATTAGTGGATACAGAAGAAAACCTAACCATAAAAACAAACATCCTTGAAAAGAAGAGATTTTATCCACCTGTCCAGCTTGGGCCTTGGAGCCTTGATGACTCCGGGAGTCATGGCGATGGGAAATCCCGTCTCCGCCGAGCGACTCATTGAGCCAGGTATCGACGTGGCCGCCAAAAAGCTCCTCGCGGACACCGCCCTCAATGCGGCCAAAGCCAAAGGGGCGACCTACTCGGACGTACGTATCGGACGATACCTGTCCCAGAGCATTTTCACCCGCGAGAAAAACGTCCAAAACATCTCCAATACCGAGACTTTCGGTGTCGGCATCCGAGTGATCGCCAATGGAACCTGGGGCTTCTCGGCTACCTCGGACGTGACTCCTGAGGGCATTGCCAAGTGCGCGGAGACTGCCGTGGCTATCGCCAAAGCCAACTCCAAACTCCAAAAAGAACCCGTAGTCCTCGCCCCAGAAAAAGGCCATGGAGAGGTCACCTGGAACACGCCCATCAAAAAGAACGCGATGGCCGTGCCGGTGAAGGAGAAAATCGACCTTATGCTGGCAGCCAACAATGCCGCACTGGACAACGGTGCCGCTTTCGTGAACTCCGCCATGTTTATGATCAACGAGCAGAAGTATTTCGCTTCTACCGACGGCTCCTACATCGATCAGGACGTGCACCGCATGTGGCCAAACCTGACCGTGACCGCGGTCAATAAGGCTTCGGGTGGCTTCCGCTCCCGACAAGGCCTCAGCACCCCAATGGGTATGGGCTACGAATACATGGATGGCCTGGCCTCCGAAAAAATCCCCAACGCCGCTGGATTCAACAGCTACCGCTATTCCTACGACATGGTCGAGGATGCCATCACAGCGGCCAAGCAGGCCAAGGAGAAGATCGCGGCCAAGTCCGTTTTGCCAGGAAAGTACGACCTCGTACTGGACCCTGACCATCTCGGCCTGACCATCCACGAGTCCATCGGCCACCCGCTGGAGCTGGATCGTGTACTCGGCTATGAAGCAAACTATGCGGGTACCAGCTTTGCGACCCTGGACAAGTGGAAGTCCGGTGACTTCAAGTACGGCTCGGACATTGTCAATGTCATTGCGGACAAAACCCAACCTTACTCCCTGGGCAACATGGGCTACGACGACGAAGGCGTGAAGTGCAAGGAGTGGGACCTGATCAAAAACGGCGTGTTGGTCAACTACCAAGCGATCCGTGACCAAGTAGGCATCTTGGGTGAAAACGCTTCCCATGGCTGTTCTTTTGCTGACAACTGGAGCTCCGTGCAGTTCCAGCGTATGGCAAATGTGTCCCTGAAGCCTGGAACCGAAAAGATGACTCCGATGGACATGATCAAAAACGTGGAAAAAGGAATCTACATCCTCGGTCGTGGATCTTTCTCCATCGACCAGCAGCGGTACAACTTCCAGTTTGGTGGGACAGTTTTCTTCGAAATCAAAAACGGAGAAATCGCCGGCATGCTCGAGGACGTGGCCTACCAGTCCAATACGCAGGAGTTTTGGAACTCATGCTCTGCGATCTGCGACCAGGACGACTACCGATTTATGGGTACTTTCTTCGATGGAAAAGGGCAGCCGTCCCAATCCTCCGCGGTATCCCACGGAAGCTCGACCACGCGCTTTGACGGAGTGAATGTCATCAACACGGCAAGAAGTATTTAATCCACAACACGAGCATTATGGCCATTTTGACTAAAGAAGAAGCTAAAAAATATATAGATAAGGCGCTGTCCTATGCCAAAGCAGACGAGACGGAAGTTTCGATTTTCGGCGGCCGGACAGGCAATATCCGCTATGCAAGAAATACAGTAAGTACCAGCGGGGAATCCAATGAGATTCAGCTCAATGTGACTTCTGTGTTTGGAAAGAAAATCGGTTCCTCCTCCATCAACGAACTGGATGACGCCTCCCTGAAAAAGGCGGTAGAAAGATCCGAGGAGATCGCCCAGCTGGCACCGGAAAACCCAGAGTACATGCCAATGCTTGGCCCTCAGCCCGATCCGGGCTCCGCGACTTTCAGCGCTGCTACCGACAAGATCGACCCAGACTACCGCGCCCAGCTGGCAATCGACTCCATCGAGCCTTGCGCCGCGGCAGGATTGGTGGCGGCCGGTTACCTGGAGGACTTCTCGGGCTTTGTCGCCAGAGGCAACAGCAAGGGACAATTCAACTACAACACCAATACATCCGTGGACTTTTCCGTCACCGTACGGACTGAGGACGGCACAGGCTCCGGCTACGCGATCCGCGATTTCAACGACGTAAGCCTGCTCAGTTCCAAGGACGTGACGACTGTCGCCATGCAAAAGGCACAGGCTTCCAAAGGCGCTCAGGCGATCGAGCCGGGTAAATACACGGTGATCCTGGAGCCAACCGCCGCGGGTGATCTGATCCGCTTGATGTTTGGCGGCTTTGATGCCAGAAATGCCGACGAAGGCCGAAGCTACATGAGCAAAAAGGGCGGAGGAACACGTTTGGGGGAAAAGCTTTTTGACGAGCGGATCACCATCATCTCCGATCCTGCCAATACCGAAATTCCGACATCTCCCTGGGATGGCGACGGTGTGCCAAGACAGAAGACTGTTTGGGTGGAAAATGGCGTGGTGAAAAACCTGGCTTATTCCCGCTACTGGGCGGAGAAGCAGGGCGTTCCTCCTTTGTCAAGACCCGGAGGAGGATTTGGTGGGGGAGGATATATCTTCTCCGGAGGAGACCAGTCCGTAGCCGACATGATCAAGAGCACCGAGCGGGGTGTCCTCGTGACCCGCTTTTGGTATATCCGGGCAGTCGACCCGCAGACCTTGCTCTACACAGGTCTGACCCGAGACGGTACTTTCTACATCGAAGACGGCAAGATCAAGTTCCCGCTGAAAAACTTCCGATTCAACGAGAGTCCGATCATCATGCTCAACAACATCGAAGCGCTAGGCAAGCCCCAGCGAGTGGGAGGAAGCATGATCCCCGCGATGAAAATCCGGGATTTCACCTTCTCCAGCTTGTCTGACGCCGTTTAAATCAGTCAGCAGTAGGCAGTGGTCAGTAGGCAGGAAGCCCTTGATCACTGCCTGCTTTGATTGAGCGATTTTACCCTTGCGAAATGCCAACTGCGAACTGGAAACTGCCAACTGCCAATTGGAATCTGCCAACTGAAAACTGGAACCTGCCAACTGGCACCTTTTTCTTCACCCGTCTCAAATACACCTCTGGCAACTGGGACACGGATCAGCGCATGCCTTCCAATCTCCTGCACAGCCTGGTGGAGTACACGACGATCCCGATAGACGAAAAGGAACGCATCATCGAACTCAGCAGCGAGGAAGTCTTCAAGAGTCCTTTCTGTTATCTGAGTGGACACAAGTTGGTGGAGTTTACCCAGGAGGAACGCAGGATCTTCAAGACCTACGTGGAGCAGGGCGGCTTTGTCTTTGTCGATGATTGCAACCATGACATCGACGGACTCTTCGCCAAGTCCTTTGAGGAGGAAATGGCGCGCACCTTTGGGCCGGAGGCCCTACAAAAAATCCCAAATGACCACTACCTCTACCGCTGCTTCTTCGAGTTTGAGGACGGTCCGCCTGCGACTTCCTTCGAGCTGAATGGCTGGGGAGACGACCTGGTACACGACTACCTCAAAGCAATACAAGTCAACGGCCGCATCGGGGTACTGTATAGCAACAAAGATTACGGCTGCGAATGGGACTACGACTTTCGCAACAAGCGCTTCAACAAGATCGACAACACGCGATTTGGAGTCAATATCGTGGTATACGCCTTAACCTAAACCAACCTTGGAAACAGAACTGAAGAAATATCAGCAGCTCGTGGATAAGATTCCCTTGCTGAAAAAAGAAATTGCCAAAGTCATCGTCGGGCAGGATGAAGTGCTCGATGAGGTGATCATCACGCTTCTGGCGGGTGGACATTGCCTGCTCGAAGGTGTGCCTGGCTTGGCCAAAACCCTCATGGTGCAGACCATTTCCAAGGTGATGGAGCTCAGCTTCAAGCGTATCCAATTCACCCCAGACCTCATGCCGGGCGACATCCTCGGTACCGAAGTGCTGGAGGAAGACCATAGCACCGGCAAGAAGTTTTTCCAGTTTACCCAGGGGCCGATCTTCGCCAACATGGTTTTGGCTGACGAAATCAACCGAACGCCGCCCAAA
The DNA here is from genome assembly GCF_017254915.1 of Algoriphagus oliviformis. GTDB lineage: Bacteria > Bacteroidota > Bacteroidia > Cytophagales > Cyclobacteriaceae > Algoriphagus > Algoriphagus oliviformis. The sequence continues at coordinate 187,239 of NZ_JAFKCT010000002.1, forward strand.
ACCCAGGCGGCGCTACTAGAAGCCATGCAGGAAAAAATGGTGACCTACGGAGGCAAAAACTATAAGCTGCCGGATCCCTTCCTGATCATCGCGACCCAAAACCCCATCGAGCAAAGCGGCACCTATCCGCTTCCCGAGGCGCAACTTGACCGCTTTCTCCTCTACATCAAGCTCGGATATCCGAACGAAAACGAGGAGCTGGAAGTATTGCAACGAACCACCGGAACCTACAAAGCCAGCCCGGAGAAAATCCTCAATTCAGAGGAAATCAGAGAGCTGCAAAAACTCACTCGTGAAGTTCATCTCGACTCAGCCTTGCTCAATTACATCACGCGGCTCATCCGTGCCACGCGATTGGAAAACACGACCGTGCCCGAGGTAAAAAACTACGTGGAATGGGGTGCTGGCACGCGTGCCGGACAGGCCTTGGTGCTTTGTGCCAAAGCGCGCGCCATCGTCAAAGGCCGCTATTCGGTCATCCCGGAGGACATCGAGCACCTGATTTTCCCGGTGCTTCGCCATCGGATTTCCCTGCATTTCCGCGCCGAAGCGGAGCAGCTGGACGCAGACTTTGTGATCGGAAAAATCCTCGCCCAAACTCCCGTTCATGCCAAGTAACCTGGAGATCATCAAGCTCAACGACCTTCGTCTGTCCGCCCGGCTTATATCCGAGCAGCTGCGGCAGGGAGTCCACTCGGGCATCCGCGTGGGCGTAGGGAGCGAGTTTGAGCAGTACCGGCACTATCGGCCGGGGGATGATCTCAAGCGCATCGACTGGAAGTATTTTTCCCGTTCGGGCAAGTACATGGTGAAGGAGTCCACCACGGAAAGCAACCTCCATATCCGCATGATGCTGGATCTCTCCGGCTCGATGAACTATGAAGAAAAAGGTGTTTCCAGGCTGGAGTACGCCAAAAACCTCCTCGCTTCCTTGGCTTATCTGGGCTATTTGCAGGGGGATTCGCTGAGCTACTATACCCTCTCCGAAGGGAAAGTCGAGCAGAAAGTCTCGCCTACACCCAAGAGCTTCCAGCGGATTCTGTACTATTTGGAAGGTGAAAAAGCCAAGGGATCTTGGCCTTTGGAGCCTTTTCCGGAAAATCTGACCCAAGGTCGAAACCGGGAGTTGATCATCTGGGTGTCCGACTTTTTGCAAAAGGAAACGGAGTGGGAAAATCTCGTGAAAGAATTTATCCACCCGAGAAAAGAACTGGTACTCATCCAGCTTTTGGGCGAGCAAGAGCTTGATTTCAAGCTCGAAGGGAACTTCGTGTTCCGCGATCTGGAGACGGGAGAGGAGCTGGTGCAGGACGGAAAAGCGGTTCAGAGTGAGTTTCGAACTCGATTCAAAAAATATTTGGACGAGCTGAGTCAGCGCCTGCTTTTGCCCAAAGTCCACCTTCTGCGCGTATCCATGCAGACTCCGCTCACGGAAGTGGTGCGGACAGTGCTCAACCGAAAACAGCTCGCGTGATGGAGTGGATTCAGCCGACGTTGTTTTGGGCCATGGCGGGGATCGCTGTTCCGCTTGGCATCCATCTCTGGAATGGCCGCAAAGGGAAAGTGATCGCCTGGGCGGCCACGGCCTGGCTAGACACCAAGGAGTCCCAATCCAGCCGCTCCCTGAAGCTGGAGCATTGGTGGCTTTTGTTGGCTAGGATCATCCTCTGGGCGCTGCTGGTATTGTTGGCGGTGGGGCTATGGTGGAAAAGCCTGGAGCAATCCGGTGCGCCGAAGATCGTCCACGCGCTCTTGCCCGATCCCCAGGTGGAAGCCGAGTTTCGCTTCGAACTGGAGCAGGCGCTTTCCCGTGGGGAGGAGGTTTTCTGGCTGGCTCTGGGACTTCCCGAGTATGAAATTGGGCACGTTTCCCCGGTAGATTTTGACCCAAACCAGATGCAGGCTTATCTCGATCTTTTGCCTAAGGGCCTGGACTCTCTGCACTTCTACGCCCCTGGATTGGACTCTGACTGGGGTGATGGGCTGCTTTGGGTGCAAAAGGCCCCTGTCATGCACCTTGCAACCGAAACCGTCAAGCCAAGCCCAAGTGATCGCCTGATCGGCTTGTCCTCTGGCGATTTTCTAGGTTTGGATGAGTCAGGTGTTCTGCAGAAAATCTCTCCCGAATCCGCTCCAACTTCTGAAAAAACCGCTTCCTCTGGGACAGTCCCGTTCTTTCTCGATGTAAAAGACGAGCAGAAGAAAGCGGAAATCCTGGCGTCACTGGCAGCCTTGGAGGAAGTGTATGGTTTGTCCTTTGAGCAGGCGGATCTTCCGGTCGCCCAAGTGGTATTTTCCGATCAGCCAAATGGGATCGCTGATACTGGGAAGCTTAACTTCCTTGTAGGCGGAAGCGAAACGTCCAATGAGACAGGTCATGTTTCCTTGGCCTCGCCGGCTTCCCTGCCTTGGGAAGAAGTGGTAGAGAAAGGGATTTTGCCGGAATTGATCTTGGCTCCTCTGATTGAGTTTTTGGGGATTGCGCGGACGGACGTCCGCCTCAGCCAAGCCCAAGTCAACCAGAAATTCGTAGAAATACCCAGAGCCAAGCAAGCTGCCGCGGCCAATACCACGGAGATTATGCTTTTCCTGATCGCCCTTTGCTTTGCCCTGGAGCGCTTTTTAGCCTATCGTAGCCGCCTGTGAAGACGCTTAACCAACATATCAAATCACTGGAAAACCAGCTTTGGCTCAATGCTTGGCTGAAGGGTTTGCTCTGTTCTGTTGTCTTGGGCTCGCTGCTTTCCATTTTCGGCTTGAATGGCTTGGCGCGTAGTGGAGTTGTCGGAGGAGCTGGAGCTATTTTAGCGATTTATTTTGGTGCCTTCCGTCCCCAACGTGCCCGTGCAGTTCGGATTCTCCACGAGCGGGTTGGAGGGCTGGAGTTTAGCTTGGAGCTGTTGGAAAAAGGGAATCCCAGCATTGTCGAAAGACTGCAATTGGATCGGATCGCCTCCAGAATACCTCCAAAAATCTGGGTTTTCCATAAAGGACTTACTCCGTTTTTGTTGTCCTGTGGAGTGGTCATGGCGTTCAGTTTATTGCTCAATTTCCTGCCCATCACGCAAAAAAGTGCCAACTCGAACTCTTTGGAAAAGGAACGTCTCCCGGCTGTTTTGGCCGAAAACGCTCCCGTTCTTTTATCCCAAAGCCAAGTCCAGATCGCCGCGCCCAGCTATACGGGAATCGCTCCCCAAGAGCAAACCAGCCTCGATATCAAGGCCATCAAAGGTTCAAATATCACTTGGAGTCTTGGTTTTGAAAGTGCTGATAACCTGTCTGTTTTCTTGGTGAGTTCTACCGGGGCCATGTTGCCATTTTCAAAAGATGAAGACAGATACCAACTCAAGGAAGAGCTGACCGGATCGGGTATTTATTCTATTCAGGCCTTCCGTGGGGAGGCCCAGGTTTTCGAGTCGAAGTTTTATACGTTGGAAGCCATCGTCGACCAAAGCCCGCAGATTTTGCCGGAGGAAAAGGAGAGCTACAAGTTCTTTTTCCCTGGAAACGATCCCAAGCTCCAGCTCAAGGCCCAGGTCAGTGACGACTTCAGGGTGAGCCGCGTGGAGATCGTGGCGACTTTGGCGCGGGGTAAGGGAGAAAACGTGAAGTTTCGCGAGACACGCTTTCCGGTGGAGACCAAACCTTTTTCTTCCAAGCAATCCACCTTCACGCTCAATGTGAATTCCCTGGATTTCCAGCCGGGCGACGAACTGTACTACTACTGGGTGGCGGCGGACAACAAGGCTCCAGAGGCCAATATCAGCCGCACGGACACGTATTTCATCAAGTATTTTGACGACTCGGAGGAGAGTAATGCGGTGCTGGAGGGCATGGCGATTCAGGTTTTGCCGGAGTACTTCCGCAGTCAGCGCCAGATCATCATTGATACCGAGAAGCTGCTGGCCGACAAGCCCAAGCTCGCCGAGAAGAAGTTTAACTCCACTTCCAACGAGATCGGCTACGACCAAAAACTCCTCCGGCTACGCTATGGACAGTATCTGGGGGAGGAGTTTGAGACGGCTGCCGTAGGGGTAGTGGTGGAGCCGACCAATGATGGGGATATGCTGGCGGGCTACATGCACCTGCATGATCAGGAGGGCGAGCATGATCCAGATCCAGCGAAACCAGGACAGTTTGGACCTACGGTGGAGCACCAGCACGAGACTGGAGGCCACGACCATGGCCACGAGTCGGAGGAGGGCGATGCCATGGAAGACCTGATGAGCGCGTATATCCACGCGCATGATTCGGAGGAAATGAACACTTTTTACGAGCAGTCCACTCGTGGTGCGTTGAAAGGCGCTCTAGAACAGATGTGGCAGGCGGAGCTCCACATGCGGCTTTTTGAGCCGGAAAAAGCACTGCCTTACCAGTACAAGGCCCTGGAACTTCTGAAGAGCGTACAGCAAAAGTCCCGGGTCTATGTGAAGCGCACGGCCTACGATCCGCCGCCGATCAAGGAGGAGGAAAAGCGCCTGTCTGGGGAATTGGAGGAATTGGACTTGGAGATCCAAAAGGAACTGGCGATGCTGGACCGGCAGATCGAGCCCCTGGCTTCGGCTGTGCTGGGTTTTTTGGCGAAAGCCGAACTCAGCGCCCAAGAGCGGGAAACCGTGCGTGAACTCGGCAGTCTTTGGACTAAAAAGGCGCAAAATTCCCAACTGGCTGACCTCAACCTGATCTTGCATCTGCAAGAGCTCGAAGCGGGAAAATTGGACGAGAAAGGCCGAAGGGAGCTTCGCGACAAGCTCTACCCCCTGGCCAAAAACTATAAAAATCCCGGCGCTTCCACACTTGCCAACGAATCCCTGAAATCCGCTTTCCGAAAGAACCTGAGATGAATTTCCATTACCAACCTTTAGTTTCTTGGCCGTTTTTCTTCGGGTTTGTCGCGATCCTGGTCTTGGTCGGGGGACTGACTTTGTTTTTCCAATGGAGAAATAAGACAGCCTCCAAGCGACTGCTGATTCGCGGCCTGCTGCTGCTGGGGTTTGTTTTTTGCCTCGCAATGCTGCTACTCCGCCCTCAGCGTGAAGTGGAGCCGGGCGAAAGACAAGTGATCGTGTACCAAGACGATTTGGATAAAAAGCAGGTTGATTTCTGGCGGGACAGCTTGGAAGTAAATCGTGCAGTGGCGCTATCGAGGTTTCAGCCAAGGTCTGAGATGGTGTTTTTGCTTGGGGAAAAATTCGATGCGCAGCAGCTCTATGGCCTCAGAAACCTCGATTTTGAGTGGATTCTTCCGCATGAAAACGCCGCGGTTCGCGACTTGGCTTGGAAAGGCTTTGTGCGGAAAGGGGAGAAGCAAAGGTTGGCCTACGAAGTTTATTCCGAGTCGGATAGCTCCATGCTGGCCATTTCCGGATCAAATCTGGAGCCGAAACCCTTGACCAAGGGTTGGAATTCGGGCTTGCTGGAGTTTTCGCCCAGCGGCCTCGGTCGGGCGGAGTTTCCGCTGCTTTTGGACGAGGACACGCTGGCCAATGTCCGGTTTTACATCGGAGCGGCTTCGCCAAAAAAGTACCATTTCCAGCTGGGGTTCCCGAGTGCGGAGAGCCGTACGCTGGGCAACTGGCTGCGGGAGAAAGGGGAGAAAGTCACCGAGGAGATCCAGCTGTCCAGAGAGACGGTTTTGTATAGCGGCTTGGCGGGTGATTCCTTGCAGGTCTTGATCGTCGATCCAGCCCAGTTGGAGCAAAAGTCGGTTCAAAACCTGGTGAAGGAGGGAAAGGCAGCCTTGGTCGTGATGAATGTCAGCCAGGCTGTGGAGACCGCGCAGACGCTCAATCGGCTCTTCGGGACGGATTTCCAGGTGTCGAGGATCAGTCAGGAAGAAACGAGGACGTTGGAAAGCGGAGCGGAAACGCTTCCTTTTTCCTTTCTTGAAAAGTCCGGGCAAAAGCTGCGGCAAGACGGCAGCCTGGCAGTTCAACTGGCGGGCAGTGTTCCGGTCTCCATGTCTTTGATCACTGCGAGTTATCCTTTTTCTCTTCAAGGGAAAAGTGAGGAATATGAGGCTGTCTGGGGCGAACTTTTTGGTTTGCTGGAGCCGGATGAGAAATCGGCCTGGCGCATGGAAGCGCCCCTGCTAACGGGCGTCTCCAAAGACCTTGAGCGGCTTTCCCAAGATTCCCTTCCCGATCAGCTCATTTGGGCGAAGGACACGATCTACTTGCGAAGAAGCGCTGCAAACCCGTTTTTGGCCGAGGGCAAGCTGCAAATCACAGACAGCTCTTGGGTGGATTTGGATTCCGGTTTTTCGGCTTTTGTCTACGGGGAAGACGAATTGGCGGCGCTTAGGACAAGGGCTTTGATTTCTGATTTGAAAAGCAACTCGCCCAGTCTTGGTGGCGAAAGCAGCAGTTTTCGTCTTCCTTTTTCACCTTGGATTTGGATCGTGGGGATGCTGCTGACTTTGGGTCTGCTATGGTTGGAGCCGAAGTTGCAGCTTTAGGCTGGACTTTTTCTCACCAAACCCAAGTCCCGACGGCTCCCGGATTCAGCTGTGCTTCGATCAGTTTTTCCCCGTCCTTGATGACAAAGTCTTTGGGCTCTTTGGACTCATTGAGCACGATGAGGACTTTTTTGCGGTCAGGCCTCCCAAAAGCGACATTGGGCAGTCCCTCCAATTCGTTGGAATCTATCCTGACAGCGCCTGGATCCACAAATTTGCTGGCATGGGCGATGATGTAGTAGGCTGGATTGCGGGTCACGGAGTCCCCGGCGATGGTCACCGCGCCAAGGCAGCGGTCGCAGCCGCCGCGGTCGGTATGCGGGGTGAGTTCGGGATTGGAGCTCAGGTTCCATTCCAAGACAGTCTTCGCCCAGTTACGAGGAGCGCCGATCACCAGATTTTTCACATGCCAAGCCAGATCGCCTGCCAAGTCGCCCGGAGCGCCTACCCACTGCTCGGTGAAGTAGATGTTTTTGTCAGGGAAAGCCTGGTGTACCTCGGACAATGCCTCGATTTTTCCCCCATAGAGGTGAAAAGCCGATCCGTCGATAAACGGATGAGCCAAGCTGTCCTGCAACACCGAGATCGGGTAGTCTGGCCGGTCCGCGTTGTGGTCGTACACGACGATCTTGGTTTTGATCCCGTTTTCTTCGAAAGCTGGCCCGAGATGCAAGCCGATAAACCTTGCCTGCTGCTCAGGAAGCATGAGAAGCGAGGGATTGTTGCCGGGATGGAGGGGCTCGTTTTGGATGGTAAGGGCATCGATGGCAATGCCCAGAGCCTCCATTTCCTGGATGTATTTGACCAGGTAGCAGGCGTAAGCGGATTCAAACTCCTCCAAAAGGGAACCGCCGCGGGTGTCCTTGTTGTCTTTCATCCAGGCAGGAGGTGACCAAGGAGAGGCCATGAGCTTTAGATTCGGGTTGATTTGCAGGATCTCCCGCAGCACGGGGATCACGTCCAGCGTGTCCGGCCCCAGGCTAAACTGGGTCAATTCCGGATCGGTCGCCAGAGAGTCCCTCAGGTCATTGTAGGAGAAAGGATACTCGTTCAGGTCGGAAGCGGCCACTGAAAGGCGCAGGTAGGAGATTCGGATTTCCTTTTCCCCATCCCCGAAAAGCTCCCTCAGAAGAGCTCTCCTTGCTGGGGCTCCCATCGCCAGCAGGTGCTTTGCGCTGCCTTGGCTCAGGGTATAGCCAAAGCCATCCATGGCTTGGAATCCTGTCTCTGCATCGATGGTAATGGTCAGTTCGGACGCTTCTGGCTCCTGACCCTGGTCTTGTTTTTGAAAGAACACATTGGCTTTGGGGTCGGTCAGCCAGAGCTCGTAGCTTTGCTTCTCCTTTGCGCAGCTTAGACAAAAAAGGGCAAGTAGGAGAGGAAGAATTTTTTTCATTTGGGTGAAAAGAAAAAGCCTTGGAAGGATTTCCAAGGCTTCAAATTGAGTGAATTGCCGTCAGAAAGCAAGCGCTGCCAGCCCTAATTTTGACTTGAGGGGGTTGATGCCGCTGATGACTTTTCCCAGATACTTCTGGGCCAGTTCATTGCCCATCAGGTCGGTGAGAAATTTAAGACGTTTGTTTTTCAGGCCCAGGATGCTGGACTTTTTGCTGTCGTCTGAGCCGGAGCCCCCGACCACCTTCATGAGGTCGTTGACGAAAGACTTGTTGTTGGCCTTCAGCTTGGAGGTTTGGTCCCCGGTGAGGTTGAGATCGGAGGAGCTATTGTCCAAGATGGAAAGCACCTGGCTGGAAAGGGCGTCGGAGCCGACATTGGGGACTTTGGGTATCTGTGCCTGGGCAGCAAATGCAAAGAAGAGCAGGAAAAGGAAAGCCGAGAGAAATTTTGTTGCGTTCATAAATTTTGAAGTTGAATAATACTTGAATTCAGGATATTCTGGGTGTCCATTGACTAAACCGTGAAACCCCATTGGGGAGGCAGTTTCTGGTTTTTTACTTTTTGAAAAGGCTGGAGCCAAACTTGATCACGTCGCCCAAATCAAAAGAGTCGGTGTCGTTGCTCGTACCGAAGATGGAGCTGAACACCTCTCCGAGTCCGCTTTCGTCGTTTTTCTTCATGGAGTTGACGACCGATTCGGCGATTTCCTGGTTGGGACGGGGGGCTGCGTTTACGCGGTTGTTGAAGAAGTTGAGCAGCAGGGGGAGGGCCTGTGAGGCAAGAGCCATGGCCTTGTCGCCGTCTATTCCCAGTTTTTCGCTGATGCCGCTGCCAAAGGCTCCTTTGAGGTGGTTGACTGTAGGGCTGTCAGCTGGGGTTTCGGATCCCGAAAACATCTCCATTATGCCACTGTAGTCCCCAGAGCTCGCCTGGCGCTGGATGACGTCGAGGAAGGATTCCCTCACTGCGTCTGACGAGTCCCTGCTTCCTCCCGCGCTGGCGAGCAAATCCTGGAGGGGGCCGTTTGCCGACTTTAACAATTGGTCTATCATAAGAATAAAAGTTTGATTTCTATAAAGTTGGGGATATTTCCGAGAATATGCGAGAAACGCTGCCAGTAAGTGGGGGATTCGGGATCTGGAGGAGGACCGCTTTCCAGCTGGGCCGGCTCGCTGGTCAGAGCTTTCTCCCTAGCGAAATATTCCCCTTGGTATTTCCCTAAATCCCGAAGGCATTTATGCCGATTCTTCTACCTTTGCTGCCTCACAGCGCGACGATGAAAAAGCAGGCTTTCTTTGGCTTTGTCCTGGCAGGCTGGATTCTGGGGGTCTTTTTGATCTGCATGTTTCCACCGGTAGCCGACTACCAAGTCATACAGCCCAGCGCCGGCTACCTTGGCCAAGACACTTTGCCTGAGCTTCACATGAGAAGCTCCGCCCAAACCCTGTCCCTTGTGCAGGCGGAGTGGATGAAGCAGCTTCCTGGCGAAGTCATCGTGTTTGAGGCAGGAGCGGTGCAGGTGCTTGATCCAGAGCTGGTCAGCCCAGGGCAAGACGAGCACACCTCCCCGCTGTTTGACGCCAAAGTGCTCTTTCAGCCATTTTTTGAGACCTGGTAGGGAAAAGTCCTCCAGTAGTCCTCCTTTTCGGCTTGCGCCGGTGTATGATCCTTTCCCCAGATTTTCCCTTTCCATGAATTCATTAATCAACCATCCCGGTATCCTGATCGGTTTTGCCCTAGTCGTAGCCTTTATGCTCTTGCTCGACCTGGGTGTTTTCAACAAAAAGAGCCACATCATCTCCAACAAAGAGGCAGCGATCTGGTCGGTGTTTTGGATTGGCCTATCCATGGTCTTCAGCATTTTCATCTACATCGTCACCAATGAGGAAGTGGGCATGGAGAAGTTTTCCCAGTTCCAGTCGGCTTATTGGATAGAAAAAGCCCTTTCGGTGGACAACCTCTTCGTCTTTATTCTGGTCTTTGGCTTTTTCAAAGTTCCCAGGGAATATCACCACCGCGTGCTGTTTTGGGGGATTATTGGGGCCTTGGTGATGCGCGCAATCTTCATTTTCGCGGGGGTGGGGATCATTTCGATGACTTACCTGCCGGAAATGGAGATCCTCGAGCGATCCGTCCGTATCAATGTCGTGCTGACTGTTTTTGGGGCTTTTCTCATCTATGCCGGCTACAAATCCTGGTTTGCCGACCACGATGCGGAGGAAACCGAGGACTACAGTAAAAATCCGGGCGCACGGCTGATCTACCGCTACTTCAAGGTGACGCCGGAGTACCACGGGGACAGGTTTTTCACGGTGAAAAATGGAGTGAAAATGGCTACCCCCTTGCTGGTCGTCGTTGCCGTGATCGAGTTTACCGACCTGCTTTTCGCAGTGGACTCCATCCCGGCGATTTTCGCCATCGCGCCAGACGACCCCTTCATCCTCTACACGTCCAACATATTTGCGATTTTGGGGCTCCGTTCCCTTTATTTTCTGCTGGCCAATTTCATCCACATGTTTAGCCGACTGAAGTTTGGCCTGGCCATCATCCTGGCTTTTATCGGCTTCAAGATGATCTCAGCGCCATTTTACCATGTAGGCTCCACGCCGTCGTTGGGAATCGTCGGGGGGATCTTAGCGGCGTCGGTGCTGGCGTCGGTGATTTGGCCGGAGAAACTTTAAAATTTTCCAATCAGAGCTACTTAAAAGCCGCAATCCCCGTGATCTCCTGACCCAGAATCAGCAGGTGGATGTCCTGCGTGCCTTCGTAGGTGACGACAGATTCCAAATTCATCATGTGGCGCATGATGGGGTATTCGCCTGTGATGCCCATGCCGCCGTGGATCTGGCGGGCTTCCCGGGCGATATTTAGCGCCATCTCCACGTTGTTGCGCTTGGCCATGGAGATGTGGACGGTCTTGGCAGTGCCCTCATTCATCATCTTTCCGACCTTCCAAGCCAAGAGCTGCGCCTTGGTGATCTCGGTGAGCATCTCGGAGAGTTTCTTTTGCGTCAGCTGGAATCCCGCGATAGGCTTGCCAAACTGGATGCGCTCGGCGGCATACCTTCTCGCTGAGTCGTAGCAGTCCATGGCCGCACCGATAGCTCCCCAGGCGATCCCAAAGCGCGCCGAGTCCAAGCACATCATCGGTGCACCCAAACCAGACTTGCCAGGCAGCAGGTTTTCCTTTGGCACCTTCACGTTGTCAAAGACGAGTTCGCCGGTGCAGGAAGCGCGTAGCGACCACTTGCCGTGGGTCTCGGGAGTGGAAAAGCCCTCCATGCCCCGCTCCACGATCAGGCCGTGGATGCGGCCTTCCTCGTTTTTCGCCCAGACGACGGCAATGTCCGCCTTGGGTGAGTTGGAGATCCACATCTTGGCGCCATTGAGCAGGTAGTGGTCGCCCATGTCCTTGTAGTGCGTCACCATGCCGCTGGGATTGGAGCCGTGGTCGGGCTCGGTGAGGCCGAAGCAGCCCAGGTACTCCCCGGAGGCCAGCTTGGGAAGGTATTTTTTCCGCTGCTCCTCGGAGCCAAACTTATAGATCGGATACATCACGAGTGAACCCTGCACCGAGGCCGTGGAGCGCATGCCCGAGTCGCCGCGCTCGATCTCTTGCATGATCAGGCCGTAAGAGATGTAGTCCAGCCCACCGCCACCGTACTGCTCTGGGAGTTGGGGGCCAAAGGCTCCCACTTCGCCAAACTTCCGTACGATCTCGTAGGGGAAATGGGCTTTCTGAGCCCAGTCTTCGATGTACGGAGAGATCTCCTTTTTCACAAAATCCCGCATCGAGGCCCGAATAAGCTTCTGCTCTTCGGTCAACAAATCGTCCAGATCAAGAAAATCTACACCTTCAAAAAGATCCTGTTTTTGGGATTTCCTGATGTCAACAGCCTCCATGTTATATTTGGTTTATTTTTGGGAATCACTCATTTTTGCCGCACAGAGTGCCGGGCTAGTCCCGAAATTAAGGAGAAAGCCTTCGAATTTGCTACCCTTTTGATTAAAAAATCCCCATGCCCAGTTCCCAGTTTGACCCGAAAGTGCTAGAGAAAATCCACCAGTTGGAATCCAAATTCAAGTCTTCGGGCCAAGACCTTCTTTCCTACCTGGAGGGCCTGCTCCATGCCGACTACCTGACCTATTGGGACTATATCAACCTCGACGTGCTGCTCTCCCTGCAGCAGCCCAAAACCAGCTTCAAAGACGAACGGATCTTCATCATCTACCACCAGATCACTGAGCTGTACTTCAAGCTGATCATCTCCGAAATGGAGCAGATCGCCGATCAGCAGAAGCTGACCGAGACTTTTTTCAAAACCCGTCTGGAGCGGATTCTGATGTACTTTGACCACCTGATCAGCTCCTTTGCCATGATGTGGAAGGGGATGGAGCGGGAGCAGTTTCTCCAGTTTCGCATGTCGCTGTTGCCTTCTTCTGGTTTTCAGAGTGCGCAGTTTCGGGAGATTGAGCTGATGGCCACGGATGCTTTTCACCTGATCGCTTTGGAGAAGCGGGCCGAATACGACTACCACAGTCCTGGAGATGATCTCTTCGAAAACCTGTATTGGCAGCAGGGAGCCATCGAGTTGGCGACGGGGGAGAAGACGCTGACACTGAAAAACTTCGAGGAAAAATACGGCAAGAAGCTCATCGAGCTCATCGAAAGCTACCGCCGCAAAAACCTCTGGCAGAAGTATATGGAGCTGGAGTTTCCATCCGAATCCCTGCGTGAGATGATGCGTCAGTTTGACTTGAAAGCCAACGTCTTCTGGCCTTTGGCACACTACAAGTCGGCCGTACGCTACCTGCAGCGCGACCCCGTCGATATTGCCGCGACCGGCGGCACCAATTGGCAGAAGTACCTCCCTCCGCGCTTCCAAAAGGTCATCTTCTTTCCCGAGCTCTGGTCTGAAAAGGAGATGGAGGAATGGGGCAAAGGCTGGGTCGTGAAGGAGATTTTCGGAGAGGAAATCCAAAAAGGCTAAGAAGAAAAATGCCAGCTTGTTGGCTGGCAAGGCTCTCCGTTGGCAAGTTTGCAGGTATGCGATCCTGCGGTAGGCGGGCCTGTCGAGCCTATCGTTTCGTCTGAGTCATGGAGTCCGCCACCACGATGATGTAGTTGGCGATGCTGGATCGATCTTCTTTGCTCAACTCATTCCATTCTTTTTCGGTCAGGGTGGTGATGGACTTGATGTCAAAGCCCGGGCGGATTTGGTTGATCCACCAGATGATGCCCTGGGAGTAGTTGGAATGGTAAGAACCCTCGAAGTGAAACAGCAAGTTGCCGGCGCGATGGGACTCGATGGAGAAATGGGCCATCGTGGCGTCCTTCGCCGCTTGGGCTGCTTGGATGTTGAGCATGTTGGGAGGAGTGTGGTTTCCCATCGCCTTGGCCATTTCGGCATAGGCCTTTACTGTAGGATCGAAGTACTTTTCCAGATCCGGGCCTATCATCGCCAAGCCCTCAGGACTCAGCAGTTTGAGGGATTCTAGACCTTTCTTGTTGATCATAGAGGCATAGCGCCGGGGGATGTTGGTGGCGATAAAGCGCAGGTTTTTTTCCTTCGCAAAGTCCAGCAGAGGCTTGTAGTCCGTCTGGTAGTTGCCCCAGAGCTGGGTGATCTCCGGGAGCATTTTGTCCTCGGGATACAGATCCTGCAGGTATTCGTCTATCACCAGCTGGTTGCCGTTTTCAAACATTTCCGCACCGAGATACAGGTCTTGCCCTTTGATCTCGTACAGGCTTTTCGTCATCTCCAGTTGTAGCCAATGCGAAATAGGGTTGGTATGGTACTCCCCAAAGAAGACCATGTCGCTTTCGGACAGATCCCGGATCATCTTATCATAGTCCGCCAGCTTGCCTCGGTGGTCGTAGAGCTGGTAGGCGGGTTTGTTTTGGGCAAAAGTGAGGGTGGCCAGAACGAAAGTGAATAAAAAACCGAGCGTAACCTGTTTCATGGTGTGACAAATGGATCTCTTGTGTGGGTTACAAAAAAAGCAAGAAATCACGAAAGACATCGTCAAAGTCTCGGAAAGAAAATCAGAATGCCCAAGGCTTATGCCCTAGGCATTGAAAGGAAGTAGAGCAGTCTAGAGCTTTGTCACTGGGCCTTGGTCGCTGGATCGATCCGGTCCTATTCAAGCACGCCGCTGCGCAACTTGCCCAATTCAAATTTCCAAGCGGGCAGAAGGGCCAATCGGCATCCTCGCGAACAAAGTTGTGGTCTCGAAGCTACCGGCTCCTTACAATATCCTCACCTCAGCTTTGTATTTGCTGATCAGGTTTTCGTTGTGGGATTCGCCCTCGTTGGAGTTGGAGCTGTTGAAGACCTCGGGGACGATGCCGTTTTCCAAGGCCAGGGCGGCTGCCTGCACCATGATTGCATTGAGGAGGGCGGCACCGACTACGGTAGAGGTCGCGCCGACGTTGGTATGGAGGCCGTCCAGGTCGATGGCTGCGTCGCCGATCTCTCCAAAAGTATCCAGGAAGATGTCGCTGACTTGGAAAAGCTTCAGACCGGAAGAGTGGCGGGAATCCACCGACTTGCTATGGGCATAGTTGGTGATCACGATGACCTTCGCGCCCTTTTCCTGCGCGATCTGGGCCATCTCCACGCTCACCGAGTTGCGGCCGGAATTGGAGGCGATGATGAACACGTCCTTGTTAGTAATGGCATAGGGCTGGAAGAGCGTCTGGGCATAGCCCTCGCGGCGCTCCACGACCGTGCTGCCGGAGGCGTCCTTGTGCAGCATCAGCGAATCATCCAAAATGGGAATAACCCGGGCAAATCCCCCGGCCCGGTAGAAGATCTCCTCTGCGAGCATGTGGGAGTGGCCGGTGCCGCTGGTGTAGATCCAGCCATGGTTTGCTATGGCCTGCGCGATCCATTTGGCGGCGATTGATATTTCTTTTTCCTGCCGGAAAGCCTTCTGGAGTTTTTCAAAAACGGATTCCCGATAGCGCTTGTACGGTTCTGTACTCATCAATAGTTTTTTGGGTGAAAGGCTAATTCAATAATATTTCGTCCACAAATACCCATCCTTTTGCCCCTGCTCCAGGGTGCCAAGAAGGGAGTTTCGAAATAGGTTTCAGCCTGATTTTGACTTGGTCAAAACCCGTTTCCGGCAGGGGAAACGTCAACACTCCAAATCTAGCTTCTTCTATTTTAGTAGACTGGGTGCTCTCCGTTTCCGGAATTTTCTGCCAGTTCTGCTGATTTCCGGTCCAAATCTCCACTTTTTCCGGTGGAAAGATGTAGGCGGTCTCGTTTAGAAGAATACTGATGCTAATCTCTTTCGGGCTATTGTTTTTCTCCAAAAATATCTCAAGCTCCAGGGGCGACTCGTTAAATCCGAGCCAATTCCCTGATCCATGGGTAGTCTTTCCCTTTTCGTGGTCAAAGAGGGAGCTGGCACCGTTGGCCTTGTAGCGGCCGTTGCCCTCGTGGGCGAGGCGGTAGGATTGGGGGACTATGCCTGCTTTGAAAAAGACGTCCTTGGTCGGCAAGCTGCCAATCCAGTCCGCGGCAAAGGCCTTCGCGCGAAACTCGCCGGTTTTCTTGACCCAGATCGGCGCGGTGTAGATGGGGCTGCTGAGGCTGTCCGGCTCCGTGCCGTCGAGCGTATAGCGGAT
The DNA here is from genome assembly GCF_017254915.1 of Algoriphagus oliviformis. Taxonomy (GTDB): domain Bacteria; phylum Bacteroidota; class Bacteroidia; order Cytophagales; family Cyclobacteriaceae; genus Algoriphagus; species Algoriphagus oliviformis. The sequence goes on from NZ_JAFKCT010000002.1 coordinate 202,733, forward strand.
CTCGGCTTTACGGATAGGATGGGAGAGGATCAGCTCCATGGAATCTTGGAAAAAGACCTTGTCGTAGCTGACCTTGGGCGAGTTGAGGGGATAGATCACCCCTTTTCCGTCAAATCCAAAATCGATGTGGGCGGAAGAAAGCGCCTGTTGAAGTCTGTCCTGTGACTCTTTGTCCAGTCCCGAGTTCCAAAGGAAAAGCCTCTTGACCTGGCTTAGTTTGCCTAGCGCTTCCACGGCATCCGCACCAAGCTGGTTGCCGGAAAGAGCCAGGTTCCTGAGGCTTTCCAAGGGCTCCAAATTGGCGAGTTGGCTGGCCTGTACACCGGTGAAATTCAGCTGCAGCTCTTCCAGATGGGGGAAGTCACGGAGGAAAGCCAGGTCGACCCCCTCCAGCGGCATGCGGTTGAGGTTCAGCTTGACAACTTGGGCTTTGATGCTTTTCAGCTCCTTCAGCGAGGCCGGATCAAAAGCCGAGGTGCCATAGTAGGCTACCTCCAGGGCGGGAGAACCCGGAAATACCGGGTTGACCTTACGGAAGAAATTGTTCAAGTCCGCGATGTCCGAGTCCGACGCTGCGTCGAAGGTGTAGTTTTTTTGGTTGGAAAATCTGTTGGAAGCCAGCTGAAACAATGGAGTTTCCTTGGGCAGCTCGGCCACCTTTTGGTCAAAGGAACTCCCGGACTCTACCCAAAGCTGGAGGATCTCCAGTTCCTCCTCGGTGAGTTGGGCTTTGTTTTTGGGCGGCATGTGCTCCTTGGATTCCTCCGGTAGGTGGATGCGCTGGATCAGCAGTGATTCCTTTAAGTCTCCGGGTACGACAAAGGGGCCATTTTTTCCGCCCTTCTGCATGCCCGCCAGGTCATCCAGTCGCAGTTCTCCTTTTACCTTGCCTTCCTTGTGGCAGGCGACGCACTTGGCCTCGAGTATGGGCTTTACCATGTGCTGGAAGACTTCGGCATCATCCAGGGCGACAAACTCCACTTCCTCGCTTTGGATGGGAGCGAGGAGGAAATTCTCCCCATGGGTCAAATCCGCACCAAAATGTCCCGTGAGGGTGATCACCAGCGCAAGGGAGGCCGTCGAGAACTTGACGAACTGGGTAGATTTGTTTCTATAGAAGTAGATCAAAACGGCCAAACCAAGCGAAGCCACGCCCAGCCACTGGTGCCACACCAGCATGTCTCCGTCATAGTCTTCGTTGGCCAGCAGCAGGCCCGCCAGTACCGTGAGGCCGGTAAGGTTGGCGCCGAGGAGCAGTGTCCAGGTGCCGAGCTCCCGGAGCTTGGCATCTTTCACCCAAAGCAAGACCACTGCCATCAGCAGCAGGACGATGGGAAAATGCAGGATCAGCGGATGGGCCCTGCCCAGCACTTGGAGGATGGGGGGAATGGACAGGCTTTCTCCGGCGACGCTCAAGATCAGCGCGAGACCGAGCCAAAAGAAAAGGAGGTTTTCGAGGATAGCGGCTATCCGGGATACTTTGGGCATGATGGGTATTTATGCGATGGAAATTTAGCGCGGGACCAATTGTGAAATTGGCTTGTTTTCTTGGATGGAAGACCGGGGACGGAAGACCGAAGACGGGAGGCCGGAGTAGGGCTGTGGTCTGTGGTCTGTGGTCGGTCGACGGTGGACGAGTATCCGTCATTAATGTGTTTTGATTTGGATAGCCACAAAATGTCGGATACTAATCTTATGCAATCAGGTCTTTTACTACTTTGCCGTGCACGTCGGTGAGGCGATAGCGCCGTCCCAGGTGTTTGTAGGTCAGTTTTTCGTGGTCTATGCCCATGAGGTGCATGACCGTAGCCTGGAAGTCGTGGACATGGACGGGATTTTCGGTGATGTTGTAGCCAAAGTCGTCCGTCTCGCCATAGACCATTCCGGACTTGACGCCGCCGCCAGCCATGAAGATGGAGAAGGCTCTTGGATGGTGGTCCCTTCCGTAGTTTTCAGGCATGATCTTGCCTTGGCAATAGTTTGTCCTTCCAAACTCACCACCCCAGATAATCAAGGTCTCGTCCAAGAGTCCGCGCTGCTTCAAGTCGGTGATCAGGCCGGCTGTGGCTTGATCGACATCCTTGGCTTGTCCGATCATCTGGTTAGGCAGGTTGTCGTGCGCATCCCAGCCCTGATGGTAGAGCTGCACGAAGCGTACGCCGTTTTCGGAGAGCTTTCTCGCCAAAAGGCAGTTGGCGGCATAGGTGCCGGGCACCAGGCAGTCCGGACCGTAAAGCTTCACGACGCTGTCGGGTTCTTTGGAAGTGTCCGTGATCTCCGGCACGGCGGTCTGCATGCGGTAGGCCATTTCGTATTGCTGCACCTTGGCGGTGATCTGGGGATCGTTGAATTCCCGATAGCTCAGGTCGTTCATCGCCGCGATCTGGTCGATCATCTTGCGACGCTGGTCGCGGGTCATGCCGTTGGGGTCGGAGAGGTAGAGGACGGGATCTTCTGAGTTTGAAAACTGCACGCCCTGATGGGTGGCATCGAGGAAGCCATTGCTCCAAAGCTTGGAGTACACGCCCTGTCCGTTCCCCTTGCCGCGGCTGAGCAGCACGCAGAAGGCAGGCAGGTTGGCATTTTCGCTGCCCAGACCATAGCTGAGCCAGGATCCCATGCTGGGGCGGTTGCCGACCTGTGCTCCGGTCTGGAAGAAGGTCAGCGCCGGGTCATGGTTGATCGCCTCGGTGTGCATGGACTTCACGATCAGGAGATCGTCCACCACGCTGGAGATGTGGGGGAAAAGCGAGGAGATCCAGGCCCGGCTTTCTCCGTATTGGTTAAAGCCAAAGTAGGAGCCTACCAGGGGAAAGGAACTCTGCCCGGCAGTCATTCCTGTCAGTCGCTGGCCGCCACGGATGGAGTCGGGCAGCTCTTGCCCAAAATTTTTGGTCAAAAGCGGCTTGTAGTCAAAGGTTTCCAGCTGGGAGGGAGCACCGTTTTGGAAGAGGTAGATGATGCGCTTGGCCTTGGGTGCAAAGTGCGGCAAAGCCCGCATCAAGCCGTCCTCGGCTTCCTGCTTGCCATTGAACAAATCCGGTATCATCAGCGAGCCCAAGGCGACGCTGCCTATTCCCAAACTCAGTCGAGAGAGAAATTTCCTTCTGTTGTGGTTGAGTCCCTGTTCTAATATTTCCTTTTCCATCTCAGCTTTTGGTTATAGTCTCCTCTAGGTTATACATACTTACGATCACCTGCATCAGCGCGGCGTTTTCGGGGCTTATGGCTTCGTCGTCCATAGGGTATTCTCCCACGTCCAGGGCCTTTTTGGCACTTTCCGGGTCGGACTGGAATTCAGCCAACACGGTTTCGTAGTAGCCCTCCAGCAGGTCTTGCTCCTCGGACTTCATCTCCCGGCACACGATGCGCTTGAAGGCCTGCGCGATGGCTTCCTCGCCGGAGTAGCGCTGCGAAAGCTTGGTCGCCAAAACCCGCGACGCTTCCAGCACCATGGGGTCGTTCATCATCACGAGCGCCTGGAGGGGCGTGTTGGTACGGTTTCGGCTGATCTCGCAGCGATCCCGATTACTGGAGTCGAAGATGATGGCCTTGGGCGGCGGCACGGTCAGCTTGATGAAGTTGTAGATGCCGCGGCGGTAGAGCTTGTCGCCCCTGTCTTGGACGTAGGTCGCGAGGGTTCCCCGTCCGGAGGTGGCCGCTTCCCAAAGTCCCGAAGGCTGGTATGGCTTGACGCTAGGGCCGCCGATTTCGGTATGGAGCAGTCCGCTGCTGGCCAGTACGAGATCCTGGATGTTTTCCGCAGGCAATCGCAGACGAGGGGCTCGGGCCAAGTAGAGGTTTTCGGGATCGACCTTCAGGTGGTCCTTGTTGATCTCGGCGGATTGGCGATAGGTGGAGGAAAGCAGGATCTGCTTCAGCAGGCGCTTGATGTCCCAGCCATTCTCCATAAAATCCGCCGCCAGCCAGTTGAGCAGCTCGGGATGGGTGGGCAGGTCGCCCTGCATGCCAAAATCCCCCGCAGACTTCACGATGCCTTTGCCAAAGATCTCCTGCCAGACCAGGTTGACGAAGACGCGGGAGGTGAGCGGATTATCCCGGCTGGTGGTCCACTTGGCCAGGCCGAGACGGTTTTTCTCCAGGTCGTCGGCAAACTCAAAGATAGAAGCGGGTGTGGACACCTCTACCGAATCGGTCGGCGCGTCATACACGCCCCGGTCCAGGATGTAGGTGGTGCGCTTTTCCTCGTTTTCGCCCATCACCGAGACGCTGAGCTTGGTGGTGTCGGGATGGTTGATGAAGCTCATGATCCCGTCCAGGTCGTCGCGCTCTATCCAAAGTATAGGGGTTTTGGCGGGTTTGGATTGGCTCACGTCGCCTTCGAAGCCCTTTTCCTTGGAGTTGTTGAAAAAGGCGAACAGCTCATAGTATTCCTTTTGGGAAAAGGGGTCGTATTTGTGGTCGTGGCATTGGGCACACTCCATGGTGATGCCCAGGATTCCCTTGCTGAAGGTGTTGGTCTTGTCCAGAACATATTCGACGCGGTACTCCTCGTGGATGATGCCGCCTTCCTCGGTGTATTTGTGGTTTCTGTTGAAAGCCGTCGCCAGGATCTGCTCCTTGCTGGCATCCGGCAATAGATCCCCAGCCAGTTGCCAGGTGATAAACTGGTCGTAGGGCATGTTGTCGTTGAAGGCGTGGATCACCCAGTCGCGGTAGGGCCACTGGGATCTGACTTCGTCGTCCTGGTAGCCATAGCTGTCGGCATAGCGGGAGATGTCCATCCAGAGCACACCCAGCTTTTCCCCATAGGCGGGCTGGGCTATAAGCTCGTCGATCAGTTTCTCATAGGTGTTTTCTCCGGAGAAGTCCGCGTATTTGTCCAAAGTCTCAGGCGTAGGAGGGAGGCCGGTGAGGTCCAGGCTGGCCCGCTTGATGAGTTCATGGGGCTTGGCCTCTGGATTGGGCTCCAGTTTTTTAGCCCTCATTTTTTGATAGACGAAAGCGTCTATTTCGCTGATTCCCCAGTCACTTTCGGGTACAGCGGGCTTTTCCACTTTCAGAAAGGCCCAGTGGGGCTCGTACTTCGCACCCTGCTCGATCCACTTTTTGATCAGGGCGATTTCCTCTTGAGAGAGGGAAAGATTGGACTCTGGCGGGGGCATGATTTCCCCCGGATCTTCGGAGACGATGCGGTGGTAGACCGCGGACTCCTCTGGCTTGCCCGCCACGAGGGCAAACATGCCAGGACTTTCCTTAAGTGCCTTGAAGGCACCTTCTTCCGTATCCAAGCGAAGGTCGGCCTCGCGCTTGTTGGCATCGGGGCCATGGCAGGCAAAACACTTGTCGGAGAGGATGGGTCGGATGTGGAAATTGTAGCTGACCTGGTCTGAACCGGCCAAGTCCACCGAATTGGGTTCCTTTTGTCCACAACTCCACAGACCGCCTAGCGACGCCAAAAGCGTCAGCGGGAGAAAGGCTTTTCGGAAAGGCATTTTTGGAAATTATTGTTTGAGGGAAAAAAGTTACTGAAAAAAATTAAAAAAGTGAGAAATGAAGAGGGAAATGCGGGGAAAGGGAGGGAATGTTTGATTATTTGCTCCCAGACTTGTTTTTTATACTGTTTTTTCAGGTGATTTCCTGTTTTGAGACTGTAATACTGGATTTCAGGTTGGGTGACTTTCACCGGAAATAAGCAAGGTTTTCGTCCAAGTCGGCTGATGTCGGATTGGCTTTTGGAAGATGGGATGTCGACGATTTTGCTTTTGCCGTTCTTTCGCCCTTTTGCCAAAAATCAAAGAGGACAATTGCCGGTATATAAATGTGATGAACGGGAATTTAGTTGTCAGAAAAGCCGCATATTTTCGCCGCTGCAAGGTCTTATCTTTTTCGGTCATCAGGCTAAACCATTCAGGGTTAGCATCCGCCCCAGAACGGAACACGATACCCGAAGTGAAGATATTCCGATCTCCCCAGGCAGCAGTGCCGAGGGATTGGGCCAAGCCTGAGAACGACCAACTGTTACATGAAAGCAATTTTTACCCTATTGGGTTGCTTGCTGCTCTTCGCCACCGCAGGCGCACAGCAGAAGCCAGACCCCAACTCACTGCCCTTATTGGTAAACCGATACCATGAGACCACAGGAAAGCGACTTTTGATCCTGGACAGCGATGTGGCCGAGCTGAATGCCGTCACCGTCGGAGACCTGGAGCGGCTTCCCGAGGCCCTGACTATTGGCAGTCCTTATTCCTATTTCACCTTTGGAGAGAACTACATCGTGGTCTATCCCACCTATCTCAGGGAGCGGTATCGACGGCAAGACGCCAGTGTCGGGGCGAGCACCGAAAAGCGGGCCTTTCTTCTCAGGGGTAAAGTGCGGGACAACGAAATGAAAAGCATGCTACCGGGGGCTCTTTTTTCCATTCCCCAGCTGGAGCTCGCCGCCCAGGCTGATGGCAAGGGAGAGTTTTCGGTGCAGATTCCGGAAGGCACCTACATTGGCTACTTCAGCTCCATGGGCAAGCAGACGGAGCAAAAAATCCTCAAAGTCTACCGAGACCAGGAGATCGACGTGACGCTATTCGAGTCCGTGAGCGAGCTGGATCTGGTCACGGTCACTGACCGCGCGATCGACGCCAACGTGATGAGTACCCTTCCCGGCGCGACTCGTATGCCGATGGAAGAGCTGAAGCTGCTTCCGCCACTGCTCGGAGAGGTGGATGTGGTGAAGAGCATGCTTTTGCTTCCCGGGGTATCCACCGTAGGGGAGGGAGCCTCCGGCTTCAACGTGCGTGGAGGTGGGGTGGACCAAAACCTCATTCTCATGGATGGCACGCCGGTTTTCAATCCCTCGCACATGTTTGGCTTCTTCAGCATCTTCAACCAAGACGCGGTAAATGACGCGATGCTCTACAAGGGTGATATTCCGGCGGCCTATGGCGGACGCTTGAGTTCTGTCTTGGACATCAAGACCAAAGCCGGGGATGCCGAAGAGTGGTCGCTCCAAGGGGGAGTGGGCTTCCTCTCGAGCAGGCTTGGGTTTAGTGGCCCCATCAGCGACAGGACCCAAGTGATGGCCACCGCGCGCGCAGCCTATCCGACCTGGGTACTTCAGAAAATCCCCAACCCCAGCGTCAGCGGCAGCAGTACCAACTTCCTGGATGGAAACCTGCGCATCGACCATAAAATTGACGACCGAAACAGCCTCGTGCTGAGCGGCTATACCAGTACGGACTACTTTCGATTTGACTCCGATACGGCCTATACCTGGCAGAGCAATCTGGCCAGCCTGAAGTGGAAGGCTTATTGGGGAGAAAAACTTGGCTCCGAAGTCAACCTAAGCTACTCCGGCTACCGCTACTCGGTGCTGGGAGAGCGGACCCCGATGGATTTCGAGCTGCGGTCCTCCATAGACTATGTGGGACTGCAGCAGCAGTTTGAATGGTCGGGGGAGAAGCTCGAAGGACTGACCTTCGGCTATCAGATCGGTTCCTACCAGATGGGGATGGGAGACTTGCAGGCAAACTCCCCCGAAAGTATCGTAGCTCCTGAGCTCGTCCAGGATGAGCAGGGACTGGAGGGCGCGGTGTATTTCCAGATGCCCTGGAAGATCAGCGATAGACTGGAGGGACAGGCCGGATTGCGCTATTCGCACTTTGCGGCCATGGGACCCAAGGAAGTCTATCTCTACGAACCCGGGATGCCGATGGACCAAGAGACGGTCACGGATACCGTTTACTACAATTCGGGAGAGGTCATCAAGTCCTATGGAGGATTTGAGCCAAGGTTTACCCTGCGCTATGCCTTCACGGAGGATTTTTCGCTCAAGGCCTCGGTCAACCGAAGCATCCAGTACCTGCACCTGCTGACCAACAACTTTGCCTCGGCTCCCGTGGATCTCTGGAAGCTCAGTGACAGCTACATCCAGCCCCAAAAGGCCTGGCAATATGCCTTGGGTCTGTACAAAAACCTGAAGCAAAACACCGTCGAGACCTCCTTGGAGCTCTATTACAAGGACATGCCGAGCATCGTGGAGTACAAGGACGGAGCGGAGCTTTTTCTCAATCCCACCCTGGAGACCGATCTGGTGATGGGAACAGGCTATGCCTATGGCTCAGAATTCATGGTCAAAAAGAACGGGGGCAAGGTCAACGGTTGGGTCTCCTATACCTTCAGCCGAAGCTTCAGGAAGGTCGTACCCGAATACGGCGAACCCATCAACAACGGCGACTACTTTCCCGCCAACTGGGACCAGCCCCATGACCTGACCGTGGTCGCAACCTGGCAGCCCGTGAAGCGCGTGTCCTTCAATGCGACTTTCAACTACCGCACGGGTCGTCCCATCACCCTGCCGAGCGGCGTTTACGACATAGGTGGTGAGATCGTGATCGACTACCAGGAACGAAACCAAGCCCGGATTCCGGACTACCACCGTCTGGACTTGGGAGCCACGTACTACTTCTACCAGAGAAAAAACAGCGACTTCCGTAGCTATATCACGTTCTCGCTCTACAATGCCTACGGGCGGAAAAATGCCTTCTCTTGGTTTTTCCAGTCTTCACCCGAGGCCGGTATCCCCAAGTCCTATCGCCTAGCCGTGATCGGCACCATGATCCCATCCGTCACCTACAATTTCTCCATCCGATGAAAAAGCGATTGATAGCCTATGTGATCCTCTTTGTGGCGCTTTCGTCTTGCATAGACGAGATCTACCTGAGCGTTCCGGCATCGGAGTCCAACCTGGTCATCGACGCTTGGCTAGGTTCCACCTCGGAGCAGTCCTATGTGCGCGTGTACCGCTCGGGCTCCTATCTCTCTGGCAGCACGCAGCCCAACTATACCAAAGTGGCCACGACCAGCATCTATGTGGAGGACGAGTCGGGCCGACGCGTGTATTTTCCCAACACGGCCGATACTACGCTATTGCACCAGCCCAATGCCGGGCAGTCTTTTCCAGCTGGGATGAAATACCGAGTCCATGTGAATACCCGTGACGGTGCCTATGAGTCGGAGTGGGTTTTGATGCCGGAGCCTTCCACTTTCGGCGATTTCGAGGCCGTGGCGAGGGAAAAGTCACTGTTCGTCATTTCCGGGAGTTCCCCTGTACGCGTGATAGGCACTACCGTGGACCTCACGCTCCAGGCAAGCAATAGCTCCGGCGAGGAAGTCGGCTACCTGATCGAAGCGGATGGGATTTCCGAGGTCTTCACGACCGGGGACGCTGAAAACTGCAGGTGCAACTGCTACCTCGAGGAGCCACTCTTTGTGACGGGGATGAACCTGGGATCGGGCAGCGATGTGCCCAGTCCGATTATCCTCGCAGAGCTTGAGGTGACTTCCTTGGGGAGGTTTTATCTGCAGTCAACCATCCGTACCATTCCCAAGGCCAATCTGGACTATCTCCGCCAAATCGACAAACAACGGCGCAATACGGGCAGCATATTTGACCCGGCGCCGTTTAAGATCCGCGGAAACATCAAAAACCTGGACAACCCGGACGAGGAAGTCTTGGGCAATTTCATGGCCTATCAGGAGGTGGAGTACAACAGGATGGTGTACCGCGCTGACATCTATCGCTTAAATCAGCAGTTTCCTTTTGTGTTTGATGAGGTCGGCCATGTGAGTGAAGATTGCAAAGACTATTATCCTTTTACGCTTCCTTACACTCCCGCTCCATTTCAGCCATGAAGATCAGATCAATCCTCAGTATCCTGTTTTCCTTTTTTTTGCTCTCCGGGGCTGCTGCGCAGCAAAGTGGGCTGATGAAGGAGGAGTTGGAAAATTTCCTGGTGATCACGGATCGGGACTTCTACCTTTCCGGTGACCGGGTGTGGTTTGCGGCGAAGCTCCTGAAAAACCACGAAAGCTATCGCTACAGCAAGCTGGCCTACATTGCCGTGCTGGACGCCTCGGGCAAAGCCGTACATGAGGAGAAGATGCTGCTCACTGGGCAGGATATGGCCTACGGGGATCTTTTTATCCCCGAGACCAGCGCTTCGGGCGTTTTTTCCATCGTCGTCTATACCAAGTGGATGTCCAACTACGGGGATTTTCCCATCGCTAGAAAACAGTTTTTGGTCACCAACCCTTCCGCTCCGGTGGCGGCGGGGGAGCCAGCCCTTTTTTGGGAGCAGGTGCCTTTCGAAAATGCGCCCATCAGCCTCTACCATACTTCCGACCAGAGCGAGGTGATCGAGATTCTGGACAGCTCGGGTAGGAGTCTGGAAGTACTCGAGGCCGTCGCCCCCTTGCAGCAGGTGCTGTCCAAGGTGAAGCCATCCGAAGCGTATCGCCTAGTCTTCAGAAACAAAGAGTACCGTGTCGAGCCAAAGGTTTGGTTTTGGGATCCGGCGGACTTTTCCCTGAGCTCCGCAAAAGTGCCCCAAGGTGCAAAAGTCGTGACGCACAGCGACTGGATGCTGCTGGAGGAGCTGGAGGCTCAGGCTGGAAAGACGCTTCTTGAGAAGTCACGCTATCAAAACCTGAACTCTTTCAACATTTCCGTGCTGGACCAGTCCGGCAGCCTGCTCTGGAGCTATCAGGTACAGCTTCCTGCGAAAAGCCAGGGACAGCTGCAGTTGAGTTCCAAGGGGCAGGTGGGAGAAGGGATGAAATTGGATCTGGCGGGTTTTCCGCAGCAGTTTAAGAATGGTTTGGTCTTGGCCGGTAGGGTGGAAGACGCGAGGGTAACCGAGCTCGCGGAGCTCATCAACCATCCCAACTGGAAAAACCTAAGTGCTCCAAGTTCTGAGGCAAACCTCCCAGCTGCCTTGGCCCACGCGGTGGAAGGTCCCAAATTGCTCAAAGACTACAGCCCGATGTTTGACTATAAGGTTTGGTCGGTGTCTCTCCAGGACCGCTTTGCAAGCTCGACTCGTCCTGCCGGGTTTGGCTTTAGCCTACCCGAGGCCCTGGTAGAGGCGGAGGTCGATCGCCGGGTGTACCAAGAGCACTTCGAGATCGGCGATGAAGTGGTGGCGCTGCAGTCGCCGTTTACCCCAGACAAAAGTTACAAAATGGACGAATACGACGAGTTTCCCGACCTGGAGTCGCTGATCAAGGAGATCATCCCTCAGGTACGACTCAAGAAGGCCAGCACTGGTGGACGCAAGGAGATATTCGTCGCCAATACCGACAACCAGAATGTGAAGTTCAACAAAAGGCCACTGGTGCTGATTGATTTCTATCGTCCGGCGTCCATGGAGGAAGTTTGGAACATAGACCTCACCAGCTTGGATAGGATAGAGCTTTACTACCATCGGTCCACGGTGGAGTCCACCAACCTGGGGGAGGAAGTCGGGGACGGACTTCTGATCCTCTATACCAAAAACAACAGCTACTTCCTGAAGAACAACGTGCCCAAGCAGCGCTATTTCCTCTCCGATGTGACGGTGCCCCGCATTCAGGACTATTCGCGGCGCGCGGCTAGGCCGGTCACGGCAAATCCGCTCCAATACATGGATACCGGCCTGCGCTTTGACCGGGGCAAGAGCAAGTCAGGAAACCTGACCTTCGACACGGCGGGGGATTGGCTGGTGGAGACCTGGGTTTTCGGCAATTCCGAATTTGAGCGGATGCAGAAGAGAATACAGGTGGAGCACTGAGCCGGGCTGGGAGAGAAGTCTTTGCGAAGCGGGCAAAAAAATCACAAGCGGGTAGCAAACGCAAGGAATTTACCGTAACTGTAGTAGCTTTCACTTTTTATCACAAGCCATGAAAAAGACAATAGCCCTCCTCGCCCTCCTCTTCACCGTCTTTTCGGTAAGAGCCCAAGACTCCCTTCCCACTCAGTCCATTTACCTGGAACTGGGGGGAGCAGGTCTTCCTTACAGTTTCAATTACGACTTTCGCTTCGACAAGCAGCGTATGGACTCCTGGGGAATGCGCGTGGGAGCGGGAGGATACGCCACGGAAAACGACTCTTTCTTTTCCATGCCGGTGATGGTCAACAAGCTCTACGGCAAAGGCCCGCACTATTTCGAGATGGGATTTGGCTTCACCTTCTTTATGTTCGACGAAGACTCCTACAGCTATTCCTACTGTGCCAACGGCTACTACGATACCAACGGCAACTATATCTGCACCTCCTACTACACTGAGGAGAGCACCTACGAGTTTATCCTGCCGGTGGATGGATCGCCCAGCCTGATGGGCACGATGAACTTTGGCTATAGACGGGTGCCCGTGGACGGGGGCTTCACCTGGAGGATAAACCTGACTCCGATCTTCAACAACAATGGCTTTTGGCCGCTGTATGCCGGAGTCGGCTTTGGATACGCCTTTTAGAATTGACTTTTGTCAAACACATTGTTTCCTAGTGGACAAAGCCTGTACGGGAGCGTACAGGTTTTTTTGTTCGCAATCGATTGAACTCCCGTGGGTTAAGTTTTTTGAAGATTAAATTTCCTTAACAGCCCACAATATCCTGTAACCCCGGTTTTTGGCCAAACCGTCCAATTCTGTCCGCTGTCGTGACAGAAAAGCGGCGAAATCCCAATTTCGCACAAGGTCAGATGATCAAATTGCGGACAATTCAGAAGGATCTTCGGTAGGAAACCTTAACGGAAACTAAAATTGGGGAATTTGTAAAAGGCTGGTTTTGGCATGCCAGGTCCTGTTGGTATGCGCTTCGCATGAGGACAAGCACAACACTAAACCAACACATTTATGAAAACCTTATTCACTTTAGCACTTGCAGGCGCACTTTCTTTTAGCAGCCTTGCCGTATCCGCAGCCGATGACGATTTGATGGCCTTGTCAAACGTAAAGGCGAAATTCAAAAAAGTCAACGTACTTCTTAAAGAAGGGGTGGGAGAAGCCAAAATCGCTCTCTATGACCATACCGGAAGAAAACTCCACCAAAGAAAAGTCAAAGTGGGAGACGGCGACTTGGTCGTTCCTTACAACCTTTCCGACCTTCCGGTGGGAGAATACAAAGTAAGAATCTCCACCGATACCGAGCAGGTGGACTACACCGTAGCGACCTTTGAGCAGCCTATCCCGAAAGAGCAGCTGCCGCTGATGGCCTATGGCAAGATCATCGACGACCAGACGGTCAACCTGACCGTGATCGGTCTGGAAGAGCCGGGAGTGGGCGTGGAAATCCGCTATGCCGAAACCAACAAGCTGATCCACCAAGATCAAATCGAACAGCCTGAAGGTTTCCGCAAAAACTACCGCCTCAATGGCGTGTCTCCTGAGGACGTCTATATCAACGTCACCGACGCAAAAGGCCGCAACAAAACCATCCACTTCGAATAACGAAGCCAGCCTATTGCAGAGAAGCTCCGGCCCATTGGGTCCGGAGCTTTTTCTTTGCCCATTTCTTTTCCTTTTTTTCAAAGAACAGGCTTTTTGAGCTTTCAGAAGCCCCCTGGTCAGTGCCTGCAACCGGCCAAAATCCCTATTTTTGGATAGACTAACCCACCCCGTCATGTTTGGTTTGCATAGATCACTTTTTACCGAAGAGCATGAGCTTTTCAGACAAAGCGTACGAGAATTTGTCGCCAGGGAGATCACTCCGCACAATGCGGAATGGGAAAAACAAAAAAAGGTCTCACGCGAGATTTGGAAAAAACTCGGCGAAAACGGCTTTCTGGGAATTCAGGCTCCAGAGGATCTGGGGGGATTGCATATCCGGGATTTCAGGTACAACGCCATCTTCATCGAGGAACTGGGCTTGAGCGGCTGCTCGGCACCTGCGGTGGGCTTTCCCCTGCACTCGGACATCGTGATGCCCTACATACTCCACTACGGCACAGCGCAAGTCAAGAAAAAATACATCCCCAAAATGATCTCCGGAGACTACATCGGAGCCATCGCGATGACCGAACCGGGTGCAGGGTCTGACCTACAGGCGATCCGATCCACTGCCCTGGATCAGGGGGACCACTACCTGGTCAACGGCTCCAAGACCTTCATCACCAACGGCTACCTCGCCGATGTGGTCGTGGTGGCTGTGAAGACCGATCCTGAAAAAGGCGCCAAGGGCATCAGCCTTTTGCTCATCGATCGGGATATGCAGGGATTCGGCAGGGGAGTGCCCTTTGACAAGGTCGGCCTCCATGCCCAGGATACCTGCGAGCTGTTTTTTGAAGATGTGCGGGTGCCAAAGGAAAACCTGCTTGGAAAAGAAGGCCAGGGATTTCAGTACATGATGAGCGAGCTGCCACAGGAGCGCCTCGTAGTCGCCTTAGCGGCGATTGCCCTGGGCGAGTACATGCTGCAGGAGACCATCGCCTACGTCAAGCAGCGCCGGGCCTTTGGTCGGAGCATTTCGGAGTTTCAAAACACCCGCTTCAAGCTCGCCGAGATGAATGCCGCTTTGGAGCAAGGACGGATCTACTGTGACTACTTGGTACAGCTGCACCATGAGGGCAAGCTCGATTCTGCCATGGCCTCCGCAGCCAAATACAACATGACCGAGCTCCAGTGCAAGGTCGCCGACGAGTGCGTGCAGCTGCACGGTGGCTATGGATACATGTGGGACTATGGCGTCGCCCGTGCCTGGGCGGATGCGCGGGTGCAGCGGATCTATGCCGGGACCAACGAGATCATGAAAGAGCTGATTGCGCGAAAAATTCTACAGTAGGGACAAATTGCTTGGCGAAGCACAATAATTTTGAGTAATTGAAGACAGGTAAAAACTCACCCAAAATATCCATTGACATGACCGAATTTCCTTGGCTGAAACACTATCCTGCCGCCGTTGACAAAGAAATCAACTACGAGGCCTATTCCAGCGTCGTCGATCTCTTCGACGAGAGCGTCAAGAAGTTTGGGGATGCAGTGGCCTTCGAGTGCATGGGCAAGACCATGAGCTACTCCGAGCTGGATAGGCTCAGTGCCCATTTTGCAAACTATCTTTCCCAGGGGCTCAGCCTGAAAAAAGGCACGAGGGTAGCGATCCAAATGCCCAATACACTCCAGTATCCCGTGGCGATGTTTGGCGCCCTTCGGGCCGGAATGATCGTGGTGAACACCAACCCGCTCTACACCCCGGCGGAGATGAAGCACCAGTTTGTCGACTCGGGAGCCGAGGTGATCGTGATCGTGGAGAATTTCGCCTCCAATCTGGAGAAGATCAAAAACGAGATCCCCGCCAAACACATCATCGTCACCGGTCTGGGAGACCTGCTGGGCGGACTCAAGGGATTGATTGTAAACCTAGTGGTAAAACACGTAAAAAAGCTCGTGCCAGCCTTTTCCCTGCCCGGCGCCGTCAGTTTCAAATCCACGCTTTCCAAAGGAGCTGGATTTACCTTCAAGCCTGTCAAGCTCAGCCTGGAGGACACCGCTTTTCTCCAATATACCGGCGGCACCACCGGCGTGTCCAAGGGTGCCGAGCTCACCCATGGCAATATCGTGGCCAACATGCAGCAGATCTCCGCCTGGATGAAGCCAAAGCTGCGGGAGCGGGAGGAGATCGTGGTCACCGCCTTGCCCCTATACCACATCTTTGCGCTTACTGTCAATTGCTTGGCAATGTTTAAAATTGGGGCTCATAACCTGCTGATTACCAATCCTAGGGATATGAAGTCCTTCATCGGGGATTTAGCGAAGAAAAAGTTTTCCGTGATCACGGGAGTAAATACCCTGTTCAATGGCCTGCTCAACCAGGAGGCATTTAGAGCCTTGGATTTTTCCGGACTGAAGATCGCCGTGGGCGGTGGGATGGCGGTGCAAAAAGCCACTGCCGAGAAGTGGAAAGCCGTCACTGGCGTGCCTTTGGCCGAAGGCTACGGACTGACCGAGACCTCGCCGGTAGCTTCCTGCAACTGCATCGATGGCACGGAGCGGGTGGGCACGATTGGTTTGCCCCTGCCCAATACGGAATTTATGATCGCCGATGACGCTGGCAATCCCGTGCCGCTCGGCGAGCGGGGAGAGGTGCTCATCAAAGGACCCCAAGTGATGAAGGGCTACTGGAACAAGCCGGAGGAGACCGCCAACGTGATGCACGGAGACTGGTTTAAGTCCGGTGATATAGGCGTGATGGATGAGGATGGCTTTGTGAAGATCGTAGATCGCAAAAAGGAGATGATTCTCGTGTCTGGCTTCAACGTCTATCCCAACGAGGTGGAGGATGTCATCGCCTCCTGTCCCGGAGTATCCGAAGTAGGGGTGATCGGCATGCCCGATGCCAAGTCCACGGAGAAGGTGGTGGCCTATGTGGTCAAAAAGGACGATGCACTGACCCCCGAGAAAGTAATCGAATATTGCAAAGGCTCGCTGACCAACTATAAGGTGCCTCGCGAGGTTCACTTTGTGGATGAGCTGCCCAAGTCAAACGTCGGAAAAATCCTCCGTCGCAAGATCAAAGAGGCGCACTTGGAGAAAACAGGAGCTTCCGCGGCATAAATTGTCGTAACCTGAGCTTTGGATAGCAATGAGAACCGCGGATCTCGCGGTTTTTTCGTTTTTTTGCGGCGGTTCCGCCGGATGGTGACAGACGGTTTTCATTTTGTGCCTGAGTCCCCACGCTGAATTTTCTACATTTTCCCCATCCCCATGACCTGGCAACTCATCAAAGACGCAATCCTTGGCAAGGAGCAAGATTTTACCAGTCTCTCGCTGAAGACCGCCATTTTCGTTTTGGCCATTCCCATGATCCTCGAGATGATGATGGAATCGGCTTTTGCGGTAGTGGATATTTTCTTCGTAGCCAAACTCGGTGAATACGCTGTGGCAACGGTAGGCTTGACCGAGGCGGTCATCGTCTTGACCTATGCCATCGGTTTTGGGATCAGCATGGCGGCGACGGCTTTGATTTCCCGCCGGTTTGGGGAGAAAGAGTACGAGGAGGCTGGTACGGCCACGTTTCAGCTCCTGCTGGTTGGGGGGATTGTGTCCCTCTTTATCGGCGTGGGAGGCTTTCTTTTTGCCTCCGATCTCCTCAGGCTGATGGGGGCGGAGGAGTCCGTCGTGGAGACGGGTACCAACTATGCCCGGATCGTCTTTGCAGGCAATACGGCGATCATGCTATTGTTTTTGATCAATGGCGCTTTTCGTGGGGCAGGACAGGCCCACCTTGCCATGCGCTCCCTTTGGATCGCCAATGGACTCAACATCATCCTCGATCCGCTCCTCATCTTTGGATTGGGCAGCTGGGATGGCTTCGGGCTGGACGGTGCCGCGATTGCGACGACCTTTGGACGCAGCGTGGGGGTGGTCTACCAGCTCTACCACTTGGTCAATGGCAAGCACAAACTGAAGATCCTGCGGCAAAACCTCCATGTGAAGTGGGAGACGATCCGCAAGATCATCGACCTGTCCATCGGCGGCATGGGCCAGTTTCTCATCGATTCCATTTCGTGGGTGGCGCTCACGCGGATGAACGCGGAGTTTGGCTCGGCGGCATTGGCTGGGTACACCATTGCGTTCCGGGTTTTGATCTTCACGATTTTGCCTGCGTGGGGCCTGTCCGGCGCCGCGGCGACTCTGGTGGGACAAAATCTGGGAGCAAAAGAGGTCTCCCGAGCCGAAAAAGCCGTCTGGCTGACTGCCCGCTACAACGTGATCTTCATGGCCTCGGTCACGGGAATCTACCTGCTCTTCAACCAGCAGCTGGCGGGATTCTTCACCGACATCCCCGAAGTCCGTGAGGTGGCAGCCCAGGGGCTGTGGGTGATCGTGCTAGGCTACGTCTTTTTTGCCATCGGGATGGTGCTCACCCAGGCCTTCAACGGCGCCGGCGACACCCGCACACCCGCTTGGATCAATATTGGCGTCTTGCTCTGTATGGAAGTGCCATTGGCTTACTTCCTGGCATTCCCTATGGGCATGCGGTATTTGGGGATCTTTATCGCGATCGCTTTTTGCCACTCTTTCCACGCCTTGGTTTCGCTCTACTTTTTCCGAAAGGGAAGATGGAAGACCATGCAGGTTTGAGAGTCCCAACTTTCAAATTTCAGATCCTTGTCACCAGGATCTTGTCGATCCGCTGTCCGTCTTTGTCCACCACTTCGAGTTGGAGGTCTTCGACGATGACCGTGTCTCCGATTTCCGGGATGTTTGCGGTCTTATAGATCACCAAGCCAGCCACGGTGGTGAAGCCCTTGGTTTTGAGCATGCCGCTTAGCTCAAAGTATTTGACGAAGTCTATGAGTGCGTATTGCCCATCGACCAGCCAGCTGTTTTCCCCCCGCTGGATGATCCGGTACTCCTCCTGGTCCATCTCGCTGGCATCGCCGACGAGCGCATCCAGGACATCGTCCATCGAGACGATGCCCATGGTGCTGCCGTATTCGTCGATCACGATGCCATAGTGCATCTTTTCCTTTTTGAAAAGCTCCATGACCTGGTAGGCAAAGGAGTTTTCGTTGATGAAAAGTGGCTTTTTGGCCACCTTGCGCACGTCAAAATCCTGCTCCAGTCCCGGGGCGAACAGGTCTTTGACCAAGACCATCCCCACGATGTCGTCGAGGTCGTCCTCTCGGCAGACAGGGTAGGCGGAGTGTTTTTCGCTGTGGATTTTGGTGCGGATGGTCTCCCAGCTATCTCCGAGGTTGAAATAGACGAGATCGGAGCGATGGGTGAACAGTGTGTTGATCCTCCTGTCGCCGAGCTCAAAGACCCGCTCCACGATGTCCTGCTCGATCCCCATGATCTCGCCTCCCTCCGCACTTTCCTTGATGATGGCTTTGATCTCTTCTTCGGAGACCTTGGACTCGGTGATGTTTTTGATGCCAAAAAGAGTCAGCAGAAAGTCGTTGGAAATACTGAGAAGCCAGACAAAAGGCGAAGCGAGCGTGGAGAGCCAGCGCATGGGCTTGGCCACGGCCATGGCGATGGGCTCTGGGAAGACCATGCCTAGGCGCTTGGGAAAGAGCTCACCCAGGACGATGGAAAGGTAGGTGATCACCGCCACCACGATGCTGGTAGATATGGGTTGGGCGTAGGGGGCGAGCAGCTCTACCTGGGACAGGATGGCGGTCAGCTTTGAGGTGGCACTTTCCCCGGAGAAGATACCCAGCAAAATGCCGATCAGCGTGATGCCGATCTGGACGGTGGACAGGAAGCGGGTCGGGTTTTCAGACAGCTCCAGAGCGATCTTGGCATTGGAGCTTCCCCGTCTTTTCGCGTTTTCGAGTTTGAATTTTCGGGCGGAAACCAGCGAGAGCTCGGACATGGCAAAGAGGCCATTGAGCAGGATAAGCAGGAGTAAAATGAAGAATCCCAAAGCAGAAAAGGAGTTGTTTTGCTGAAATTCGGATAAAAAACAGGAAATCCAAAAAGGCCTTCCTCAAGCCCTTTGTTTTGCTAGTGGATTGGCTGCTGGTAGCTGTATTGAGTGGATTTGGGTAAAAGCAAAAGGACAGCGGGGAGCTGTCCTTTATACTGACCTTTTGGGTGCTGGCTGATCGGGGATCAGTCTTTTTTGCTGTTTTTCTTTTCTGCCTTGGCAGCTCTTTTTTCTTTCAAAGACTTCGCAGGCGCTTTCTTTTCGTTCTTTTTGGCTTCAGGTTGCTTTGACATGATGGGGATGTTTAGAAGTGGATTGCACTAGAGGGAAGATACTCATTTCGACCCCGCTTTGTTGCGGCGACAGCCTACAATTTTTCAAAGGATCCGCATGCTGATGATCCTCACCTCCGAGAGGGGACGATCCCGCCCATCCGTATCCACGGCCGCGATGGCATCCACCACTTCCAGTCCCGAAATCACCTCTCCAAACACAGTGTAATTTTGGTCTAGGTGGGGCGTGCCTCCGACGGTTTTGTAGACTTGCCGATGGGCTTCGGGAATGGCGTATTTGTCAAAATTCCAATAGGTGTCCAAGATGGCATTCAGGCGCAAATCCAGCTCCTTTTCCAAAACGGAGTCCTTCTCTGTGCGGGCGGTTTCCAGGGAGTCGACCAGAGGTTTGTTGGCTGGGTCGTTGACGCCGTAGTGCCGGGCGAGCATCTTGTTGATGCGGCCTTCGTTGTGGGCGAGGAGGCTGTCGTTTTGGATTTTGCCCTGCACGATGTAAAACTGCGTGCTGCTGGACGCTCGCTGGGGATTGTTGGTGCGGGCTGCGGCGAGGACACCCTTTTTGTGAAACAAGTTCGGGACGATCTCGGCAGGCACCTGATAGGGGAGGTCGGCGCTGCCCAAACTCGCCAGACTGTCCGCGTATTTGCTTTGGGTATCTCCCCCTTGTATCATAAATCCCCCGATGACCCGATGGAAAAGCAGACTGTCGTACACCCCTTTCTTCACCAGCTTGACGAAATTGTCCCGGTGCAGGGGAGTCTCGTCGGAAAGCTGCAGGACGATGGTGCCATAGTTGGTGACCATCTCCACACGTATGGGGGGATCTTGTTGGAAACCGAAAAGGAGAAATGCCAAGTAGAAAAGCGCTGAAATCATAAAGCTGGGGATTGGCTCTCAAGTAAGCGAGAAAATGGAGGATATGGAAATACCCCTTTTTTTATCGTCGCCTCGGATCTATTCGGCATCCAGTGATAGGATGTACAAAACCATCGCTTCGGCGTCCTCGGCGGACAGTTTGGGATGTGCGCTCATCACCGGATAACCCCAGACGCCGAAGCCACCTCGGATGACTTTTTGCGCCAGCATAGCGATGTATGCTTCCTGGATGGGGTAGCGGCGGGCGATATCCGAGAAAGACGGTCCTTTGGCTTTGTTTTCCTCTCGATGGCACTGGTAGCAATCGGAGTAGGCTATCAGTACTTTTCCCTTCTGGACCATAGTGGTGTCAAAGGGTTCGTCTGGCCCCGGCACGACGTAAAACTCCTTTTTGGGCTTTTCCGGCGGGATCTCGACCTGGGAGTCCTTGGGATTGCAGGAAAGTGCAAGGCAAAACAGCGCTAAAGTCGCCAGGTTGGTTTGGGTTTTCATTTGCCGGGAATTGCGGACAGGGCTTGAAAATAGCCACTTCGGGGATAAAGAGAAAGCAAGCCTTTGGCCGACCTGTCCCTCCAAAAAAACAAAAGCCGAAAGAGACGTGCTCCCTCGGCTTTTAGGTTGGCGGTTTTTGAAGTTATTTCTGCTGTGACAGGAAGGTCACGAGCGAGGCCAGTTCCTCATAGGAGAGGGAATTGGCCAAGCCGGCAGGCATCATGGAGTTTTCCAGCTCCTTACGCTCCTTGATGTTCTTCTTTTCCAGCTTGGTAGCGGTGCCGGTGATGTCGCGGATGGTCAGCTCCTGGGCGGATTCTGCGGTGACAAAGCCCATGTAGAACTTGCCGTCGTTGGTGGTGATCTGCACGGATGCAAAGCCCTGGGAGATGGACGCATTCGGCTTGAGGATCGCCTCGACGATTTGGTCACGGTTCATGATCGACCCGATCTGCCCCATGAATGGGCCTTTCATCACTTGGCCAGCTTCGATGGCGTGGCAGGCGATACAGCCTTGGCTGGTGAAGAGCGTTTTGCCGATGACAGGATCGCCTTTGAGGCCGCCTACCGCGAGGATCACATCTTCGATGGAGGCTGCTCCGACTTGTCCTTTCTTGTTTTTGATGGATTCGAGATCTACGGTCGTTTCCTCGACGACAGGAGCGGCAGACTCAGTGCCCAGCTCCACGATACCGAGGCGATGGCGGTCGTTGAGGCCTGCGTAGAATGCTTTCTGGGAATCGCCTGAGGCACTTGATTCCGCTACGAGGAAGGTCTTGATTTTGTCGGAGGCCTCCCAGTTTTCGGCTTTGTAGTAGGGGCCATGGGTGTCCGGACGGGTGCCCCACCACCAGCTGCCGTCGTATGGCGCTTCTTTTTGATAGAGACGTCCCAGCGCGGTTTGGATTTCGGCCTTCTTCACGGCATCCTCACTGGCTGCATAGGCAGCCATCAGGCCGTCCACTGCCTTGGGATCGTGCATGTTTCGCAGTGCCCAAAGTGCAAGCTTGTAGTTGTCGGAGTCGAGGGCTTCTACAGCCGCATCCACGGCATTGAGCTCCACGAGCGCTCTTACCGCCAGATGGGGCAGGACGATGTCGGAGTTTGGAGTGGCATGAGGGCCTTCTGTATCCTTGGCCGGAATCTGCGCAGAAGCCGGGACAGGCACGTCCAGCAATACTTCGGCGGCTTTTTTGTCACCCAATCTTCCCAAGCCAACGATGGCCGCGGCTCGCACTCGTGGGTTGGCATCTTGGGCAGCAGCGATGAACAGGTCTACCGGAACTCCGGAAATGCAGGCCTTCTGGTCGGTCAGCGCTCGGAGCGCAAACTCGCGTAGCTTGTCTTCCTCGCCCAGTTTGACCAATTCTTCGACTCCAGCGCCGCAGGCAGCTTGGGAGTAGGTAAAGATCGCGGCTACTCGGGCTTCCAGAGGGAGCGTGTTGTCTTTTGCCACGGCAAGTGCTGCGGCGGCGGCTTCGTCCTTGGATCGGGTCAGCAGCTCTTGCTGAGCGTCCAGTCGGGTGACGGAGTTGGTGGCTTTGAGCAGCTCGGCCAGTTCGGCAACAGAGGCTGCTTTGAGGTCAGGGTAGGCTTCGTGTTTCCATCCTACCGGTACCACGCGTACCACGTAGCCTTTTTCAGGATTTCCCCTGAAGCCAGCTCCATCCCAAGCCGCCAAATACATGGTGCCTGATCCATCCACGTCCACGTCGGTGATCTGGGACAGCTTGATGAAGTTTTCGTCCTGTTGGGTAAAACTCGGTCCATCCATGGCTACACGGTGGATGTAGAGTTGGCTTTTGCCCCAGTCTGCCATCATCGGTACCCGGTTGTATTGGGCTGGCCAGCGAGCGTCGTCCATGAAGTAGGCACCGGTGCCGGAGCCGCCGCCCAAGTCGGCAAGCGCAGGGAGGATTTCGTCGGTGAAGTGCTTAAACAAGCTCGGATAGCCGTACTCTCCGCTTTGGAGGTGGTGGATGAAGCGGATGTTCCATCCTCCGCCATCGTTGGTGTTGCCGCGGGTGTAGATGTTCATGAAGGGGTCGATGGCCACATCATAGATGTTTCGGGTGCCATGCGTATAGACTTCCATGCCGGTGCCATCGGGCCGCACGCGGACGATTCCGCCGCCGAGCATGGTGAGCTTGGTGCCTTCGCGGTCTTCCGCATCGACGAAGCCAAAGTCTCCGACGGCAATGTAAATCCACCCGTCGATGCCCATTCGGATGCCGTTGGTGGAGTGGTCCGTCCCACGGCTTCGGAGTTGGTTGGCGGTGCTGATGCCGGTAATCAGAGGCTTGGCTGGGCCGTCGGCCACGCCGTCTTTGTTTTTGTCCTCAAACACCACCAGATCCATCCCTGTAGCCAGGCTGTCGGCTCCAAAGGTCGTGTGGAGCACATACACCTGGTCGTCCAAGGCGATGATTCCCCGGGGGTTGTCCACCTTGACGAATTCGGTGTGGGAGTCCAGGGTGCCGTCGTGGTCGCTGTCCACCAGCTTGACGATGCTGCCTTTGCCCGGAGTCTTGCCCAGGGAGCCGATCATATCCACTCCTACAAAGACCTCTCCAGTCGATGCCACAGCTAGGCAGGAAGGGCTGGGGACGATCTCAGGTCCGGCAAAGTTGGTGATGAGGAGCTCGGTGCTGTCCGCGCCGATGCTGTCGGACACGATGCCCTCCGAAGAGAAATAGGCGGTGAGTTCGGAAAGGTCGGAGGTTTGGGCGGGCTTGTACTTGCTACATCCCGCCATGGCGGTGAGGGCGAGCAAGCCCAAAAGGGAATTTGAAACTTTAGACATGCAAAAAGCGGAATTAGGGTTTTTTCGAGAGGTTTTGAAATAAAAACCGGCACGAATATATCGGTTTAGGAAGGGGAATCTTCCCTGTTTGATGCAAAACGATGACACTAATCCGCTTTTTTTATGGACGGTGGGCTTTTTTGCCTTTGGTTTTGCCGCCGGACAGACCATCGTCGATACAAAATGAAGGTGTTCCGGCCTGCAGTTGTTTTTCCCTTTCCACGCTTCGCCAGACTTCGGACGAAACTCAGGATGCTGGCTGGCAGGTGCCTGGAAAGTGGATGCGCTACAAAAAGTAGGGAAGGTAGATCAGCATCCCGATCAGGAAGGCGGTCAAAACCGCAAAGGTGACGGCACCAGAGGCGATGTCCTTGATGAAACCGATCTTCTGGTGGTAGTCCGGGTGCACGAAATCGCAGACCTTTTCCACCGCAGTGTTGAGGCTTTCGATGGCCAGCACCAGTCCCATGGCCAAAAACTGCAAGGCCCAGTCCACGCGGTCGATCTTAAAATAAAAGCCCATCCCCACGAAGACCAAGGAGATGGCAGTCTGGGTGATGATGGAGTTTTCCGTAGTGAGCAGGAGAAAAAAACCTTTGACGGCGTACTTGAGGCTTTTGACGCGACCGATGAAGAATCCTGGCATGACTGTAAAATTTGGGTCAAAAATAGGGAAAACCAGCCACAGTGCGCTTGTTCTTCGCCCTTGATTTGGGACTATTGCCATGCCTGGAATTCGGGATAGCGCAGCTTGGGCATAAGAGACCAACGTCGTTGATGACCTATGTTCAAGCAGGTATTTGCAGGCCTGTATAGATTGATTGGTGTTGCGTAAGTATCAGAAAACCAATTAAAAATGCTATATTAAAGAAGCGTCGACCGACCTTGAATCGATTTTTCATCCCGGTAAAGTTTCATCCCATAGACCCCAGGACCATGAAAAAGACATCGTTTTTCCCCGTTTTCATTCTGTTGATTTCCCTTTTTTCCTGCATCAAAAAAGAAGCGCCTCCCGAGCTGGGTGCCGAGAATGTAGCTGGATTCCTCAATACCCAGGTAGGCATCCTCTTCACGACCGCTACCGATCAGGCAGACGTCCTGGCCAAGCTGGAGGCCAAGCCTGCGGAGGAAGGCATGTTTGCCATGCCGATCATGGAGCACGAGGGCAAGACCGTGTGGTACACCTTTCAAGTCTCCCAAGTGGAGAAGCCTTGGGAATACCTCGACTACGTGATCGAAGACATCTGTATGGACCAGGTGTTTTTTGATTTTGAGAGCCAGGTGGATGATCTGATCGACGGGGCCGTGCCAAATCTCGGTGACCAGATCGTGATGGCCTGTGGCGATCTGGTGGGCGATCTGGAGGAGGAAGTCCAGGAAAAGACTCCTGAGGAAAGGCTAAAGGAACAGCAGGAGAAGCTTCGGGAATTTAGCGAGCGGCTGCTGGAAATGGGCCGGGAATTAGGACGTGCCGCTGAGGAGGCGCTAAAGCAGCAGGACACTGATGCAGCCAAAGAAAAAGGGAAGGAGCTGGCCAAAAAAGCCAAGCGGGAGTTTTCGCTGGACTTGGACTATTGTCTGGACAAGGATTGGAACTTCGGCTTTGGCTGGAGGTATCGTTACGAGTTTCAGGAGGAACTTCCCCCAGAACTGATCCAGGAGTTTTCCAAGAATTTTGTGCGCTACAAAGTGTACAAGGAGGCCACCTGTGGCGTCGGTCCACCGACTATGGCGAGGAATTGCTCCATGGAGCTTCCCATGATGCTTCCCGGGGACTCGCGTTCGAAGCCAATCCCCATGCCTACGCGATGGGTCACCGACGAGTACTACGAGCGCAAGGTATGTAGGATAGGCAAGGGGTTTTGCGTGGAGCAGGAGGTGGTCATCGGACTGGCCAAAGTCTATTCCGACCCCAACTGCACGCGAATGATCCATGTCAGGAGCTTCAAGGGTTTCAGCTGCTTTGACAGCTAGGAGGCAGCTCCGATAGCCCTGCGGAAACAAACCGATACCCTATTGCTAACATTTGATGGACCTGCGAAAAAGCCGGGCGGGGTAGATTTGGGCATTGTATCTACTGCCCATGAATAGCCTCGTTTCCAGATTTTCCATCGTTCTCTGTTCGGTTGTCTTTTTGTTTTCCTGTGGGGAAAAAGAAGAAGCACCTGCCAGCCTCCAACTGTCCACGGAAGAGATCCGTGCAGCAGCCAGCGGAGGGACTTTCAATTTAGCCATCGCCAGCAATGTGTCTTGGAAAGTGATCCTGACCGGAGACTGGGTGGAGGCGAGTCCTGCGGAGGGATTTGGTGATGAGGAGGTCATTTTTTCCGTCAAAGAAAACAGCGACGAGGCAGTCCGAAGTCTGGACATTAGGGTGACGGGCGGAGGAATCGTCCGGACATTGACGGTCTCCCAAGCGGCTGCCGAGCCGGAGTTTCCCAGCTATCACATCCCTGCTGACCACACCGGCATGCGAGATATTAGCAGCCTAGAGCTGGCCGCGGACATGGGCGTGGGCTGGAATTTGGGCAATTCCCTCGAAGCCATAGGAGGGGAGACGGCCTGGGGCAACCCGAAGGTCACCCAGGCACTGATCGACCAAATCCAAGCCGCGGGCTTCAATGCCGTACGGATTCCGGTGGCTTGGAGCAAGTTTGCCAACGCTACCGACTTCACCATAGACCCAGCCTGGATGGCTCGGGTGCAGGAGGTGGTGGACTATGTGGTCGGCAAGGGGATGTACGCCGTCCTCAACCAGCACTGGGACGAAGGCTGGATGCAGCCCACCTATGCACAGCAGGCCTATGTCAACGGCCGATTGGAGAAAATGTGGATTCAAATCGCCCTACATTTCCGGCACTACGATGATCATCTGCTCTTTGCTGGCACCAATGAGGTGATGGTGACCGGCGACTACGGCACACCCAAAGCGGAATACTACACGGTGCAAAACTCCTTCAACCAGACCTTTGTGGAGGCAGTCCGATCCACGGGCGGCAGAAATGCCCATAGAAACCTGGTCGTGCAGACTTTCAATACCAACATCGACCATGGCATCAACTTTTTCGCCCTGCCGGAGGACGCGACGGATGATCGACTGATGGTGGAGGTGCACTACTACGATCCCTACGAATTTGTCCTGAAGGAGGAAGGCGGCGCGAGCCAATGGGGGAAAAATGCCACCGACCCAGTCAGGAAAGCGGCATGGGGTGATGAGTCGCATGTGGATGCGCAATTCAAAAAACTAAAGGGGAAATTTGTAGACCAAGGCATTCCTGTACTGGTAGGGGAATATGGAGTGATCTCCAGAACGGCCCTGTCCGACCATGAACAGTATCGAAAAGACTACTTGGACTACGTCTCGGCCAGCATGAAAGCCCACGGTTTGGTTCCCTTCTATTGGGACAACGGCCATGCCGGCAACTATGGCTTTGCCCTGTTTGACCGCAATACCGGGACACAGCTCTATCCAGACTTGATTCGGGCTATTGTCGGGAAGTAAGAGGTTTTTCCCGACCTCATGGGGATCTGGCTTTTTCGCTCCGTGATCGTAGGATAAGCCTTCGGCAGGGTGGCACTCTATGTCCGAGGCAGCAGCCCAAAGGATCTGTCAGTGTTCCAGACACAGCGCCGTTGTAGGGAAAGGTACTCCGCCACGCGTCCGTCGAAGTATTTGATCTCTATGCCGGGATAGGAGGTTTTGAGCGGCTCGTAGTGCCGCACGAAGTCCGATTGGCTGCGAAAGCCGGATTTCATGAGGTGGATCACGATCTCCCGCTGCCGGTCGGTACTGACCAAGAAGTCCCGCATCCATTCGTCCAGCGCACGCTGCTTTTTGCCGATGGCGGATTCATAGCAAGTGATGCCAAAGGGAGGAATCGGCCCGTAATGGTCCACAATCGTCCGTTGGGAGCTGTCAAACTCGAAGGGGCCCAAGCGCTCCTCCCAGCTGTCCATTCTTCGGATCGAGGGCAGGTTCACGTGCAGCAGGGCCAGCGTGTCGTACCAGAAGCGCTTGGAGCCGGGTAGGTAGCGATGGGTTCTGACCGGCACGCGGTGCCTGCGGGACCAGTCCTGCACAAAGTCAAACAAAGGCCTGTTGAAGGTCAGTACGTCATGGTGGGAGGTGAGGTGGTCGGGCTCTCGACCGAAAACCTCCTTGAAACGCTCATATTGGGCCTGAAACTCTACCTTGATCTGGGCGACATAGTCCTCGGTCTCAAACCTTCGGTTGAATTTCCGAAAGTCCAGAAACCGGTTGTCTCCGTCCACCAGGCTTCCCACGGAGGCATGGTGGGAGAGCGGTGAGCCGGAGGTGATGGTGAAGTGCAGTCCTATGTGCGTGGTGTCGTAGAGGCTTTGGCTGGGATTGACGGAGTAGTCTTTGAGTTTTTGGCAAAAAGACTTAAGGTATCCTGACTCCGGGTCATCGGGTCGGTTGACCAAGACGGCGATGGAATTGATCCATCCTTCCCGCAGGGCAATGAGTGCCCCGATGTCTATCTCATCCACGATGCCGATGTCATCGGCGGTGACCAGCACCTTTTTCTCTATCAGCGGGACCTCAGAACTGGTAAAAACTGCCTTGCTCCAGACAAAAGTTTGGTTGCTCAGGACGTACCAGATATTGCTGTCCAAGTAGGACTCACCGACGATCGCATGGGAGATTTCCACCTGGGAGTTGGGTGGGAGGGTTCTAAAGACGGGGGAGTTGACCTCGGGTCGATCTCTCCGCAGGTTGACGTACAGAGTCGTGATGCCTGGATAGGTAGCCATTAGCCTACTGCTTTGATGGTGAGATTTTCGGGGGAGTCGCCATCCCCGGCGTTTGCGCCTTTGGCCGGAATTTTCACCGAATTGCGTACCTGCATGAGCTTGTTTAGCAGGTCAAACCAAAACGGAGCTCCGAGGGAGATTGCATAGGCTGTGATCAGCCATCCCAAGACAGTCCAGGGGGTGTAAGGTTTTTTTTTGTCAGCCCCTAGCACGTAGTTGTATTTGGCCATTCGAGCGCTTAGCGTGTCCAGATAGATCTGCTGCTCCTGTAGTGTGGTGGAGTTTGGGATCTCCGGATGCTCTGCGAGATAGGCCGATGCACTCTCGACCAGCATCGTGCGCATCTCGTCGTTGGAAACCAACTCTGTGGTGAGGCTGATGGTGTCCACATTGAAGAACCCGGCGATCACAAAACCAACGATGAACGTAAGAAGGGTCACTTTGCGCTTGTACCAGCCGGCGATGCGGTCCATCTGTTCCTCGTACCAGTTTTCGATCAGTGCCTTGAATTTCTCCTTGTCGTTTGCGGCTTGCTGCCATAGGTTTTTGAGCTGGTATTTGGTCTCCGAGCCTATGGATAGCCCCTCGATCTCCCAGGGGTTGGTTTTGCCCTTTCTCTGAAAATGCTCCCGGCGGAGATGGTCCAGCTGTTCCTGGGCGGCTTCGATTTCGGCTTTATCCTCGGTGTCGGCTTCGGAGACTTCCTTGAGGCGGATTTCCGCATCGCGGATTTTGGAAGCCAAAAGGCTGGGGTCGTACTCGGGGATGATATCGAGTGTGGCGGAGATATTGGATACGTCGTCGAGGTAGGCACCTTTTCTCAAAAGGTCGATCAGCGTACTTCCAAACCTGTCCTTGCCGATGTAGGAGGGCTTGGAGTTGAGCCCCTTGTGTCCCAAGTATTTGATGGCTGGATGGGCGTAGAAGGCCTTGGTGAGTGGGTTGGTGGTTTTGACCCAAAAAAGGTTGGCAACAGTATGGTTAAACCAATTGGAAAGCTGGTCGTCAGCCAGCAAGCGGTCGATGCCTGTAATGAGGTTTTTGGATCGGGAACTGAAGGCGCTCGTGATCGACTCGATCACGGTCATCGCCAGCAGGCTATAGAGCAGGTAGATGAATACTAGGCTGATAAAAACGTCGAGTACAGCTAGGCCGGTCATAGGAGCTTGGTTTAAAAATCAGGGAAAACCACAAAAACAATCGAATATCAAATTAATCAATTTTCAGGGCAAACCAAAGGAAGGAGGTTCTGGATGGCCTTGTAAGCGTTTGGACATGAGTTGGATATACTGCAAGAGGCGTTCAAATAGAAAATCCCGGAACAGGCTCCCGGGATTTTCTTGACCAAAAGTCAGCAACAAGGAAATGGCTACCTCCTCCTTCCCCCACCCATACGGGCACCGCCGCCCCGGTAGGAGCCGCCGAGGTTGCCCGCCCTGTTGGACTGCTGGAAGCCCCGGTTTTGGGTGGTGCTGCGCTGTCGATTTTGGTAGTGCTGGTCCATCTGCGAAGGCTGGTTGGTGCGCTGCCAAGAGTTGCCTTGGCGCTGGCTCCAGTTTCCGTTGGCGTCGCGGTTGTACACGTTTCCATTTCGATCCGAATACACGTCCCTGGTACCGGCACCGGCCATAGCTCCGCGATTGGCCGGTTGCTGTCCGGTGGATGGGCGAGCGCTTGAAGTGCGGTTTCGGTCGTTGGTCGAGATACCCGGCTGGGTGCTGGGTCTTTGGCCTGCGCTGGCTCTTTGACCGCGGTCGCCCCGCTGGACGTCTCGGGTGGAGACGTCGTTGCGCTTGTTGTAGATGTTGTTGGACCGGTCGATGTTGATGTCCCCGTTGTTGATAAAGACGCGGTTTCCTCCTCCATAGTAGGGCGGTCTGTAGGCTCCCGGTCCCCAGTATCCCCCGCCTCCGTAGAAGCCGAAGTTGAAGAAGCCATAGCTCATGTGGAAGCCCATGCTCCATCCGGTCCAGGGATTGTAGTGCATGCTAAAGCCAAAGGTCACGGGACGGGGATAGTAGTAAGGGCCGTACCAGGGATTGTAGTAGTAGCCGGTGCCATACACTACTGTGGGGCCGTAGACGTAGCTACCCATGTAGCCGGGGGTGTATCCCACATAGACGACTTCGGGCGTGCTTTCGTAGATATAGACATATTTCACATTGTATGCCGGAGAGCTTGCCGGGATGTCTTCGACGTCTTTGGGCCGCTCGTCGCTCACCTTCCATGGTCCGGTGGCCTCGTCGGCGACAAACCAAACCCCATTGTCCACGGCGTAGTATTTTTTGCCAGATCGGAGGACGGTAGTTTTGGTGTTCATCGCCAGATCCAGCTTTGTCCCCTCTATAGCTTCAAACTTCGGCTCGCCGTCGTAGGTGACTTCGAGTGTCGCCTTCGTCCGATCTACTTTGGCTGTCTGCGGCACTTGGGCGTCGTGGATGGCGTCCATGCTCGCCTGCGTGCCAGGGACGCTTGCCAAAACCCCTCCTTTGGGAGAGGTCTCGGGGATTTTGGCAAATTCCGCCGGGAGGTTTTCAGCCGGAAGGTACTCCCAGGGCCCTTCCAGCTTGGCGGAGTTGTACCATCTGCCCGAGAGGAGGAGGTAGTACTTTTGGTCGTCTAGGTATCGGAAGATGTTGTCGTCCGAATTGGACATGTACAGCAGACCTGTGCCTTCGATGTTGGCAAAATCGGCCTTGCCCTCAGACTGGATGATCTCGGCGGGAGTGGTGCTGGAAATGACTTTTTTAGGGGCTTTGGCCTTGGAGTTTGGCTTCTCGATTTGCTGCTCCTTGATCTGCTTGTCCACCTCGCTGATGGCTTTCGGCAATTTTGAAGTCAGGACATACCCCTCTTTTACTTGGGGAGACACGTACCAGCCTTGTCCGGCAAAGAGGTAGTATTTGTTGTCATCAGCCTGCACGATGAGGTAGGGGGTGTTGATCACCCGGTTCATCTTGAGATCCTTGTCCTGCTCCAGCTTGGGTTCCCCGTCAAAAAGCAGCAGCAGGGTGGGTTCTTCGGAGTAGAATATCTCGGGCGCTTCGTTTTTCAGCCCCTCGCTTACGTTGATTTGCTCGGTCTCGATGGTGGCCGTGACTTCGTCGATGGTGGATTCCAAACCCCAGAGCGGAATCTCACTTTCCAGTAGCGATTTTAGTTTGGATATTTTCTCCGCTTCATCGATCCCGGGCAGTTTCACGTCGGTGATTTTCACGCTTTCCAGGGTCATGAGCCGGGTGTCGCGGTCAGTATTCATGATGGCCGAGTACCAAAACACGCCAAATACCAGCTCGCTACCGGGTGTCTCTTCTACCGAAAAAGCCGAACGCCCCGAGATCTCGTTGCCCGTCAGCGACTCCGGCTGGGGTTGGTACACCGTGATTTTCGCGCCATTTTTGGCAAACATGTCCTTTGGCCAGCTGTTTTGTCCAAAGACTGGGAATAGGACTGCCAGCAAGGCGAAGGAAAAAAAGCCCGTACGAAGCAGCAGGTTGAGGCTGGCAAAGCGATGGGCGATGGTGGGGGAATGGTCCATTTTTTGGAAGTTAGATTTCAATTTCGTCTCCTATTTCGGGCAGCTCGGGCCGTATGCCAAATTTCTCCTCGATCAGTCCGGCAAGGGCACTTCTGGCCCGGTCTTCCCCGTGCACCAGCGCGAGCCGGGGCTTGCTGGGTGCCAGGTAGGAAAACCACTGCAGCAGCTCCGATTGCCCGGCGTGGGCGCTGAAGCCGTTGAGCGTATGTACTTTGGCCCTCACGGGGATCTCTTCTCCGAATATCCGCACGACAGGGTGCTTTTCCACCAGCTTTCGACCCAAAGAGCCATGTGCCTGGAATCCGACGATGACCACATGGGTGTTGGGATCGCGGAGATTGTGCCGGAGGTGGTGGAGGATGCGCCCGCCGTTGCACATGCCGGCACCGGCCAAGATCATGCAGGGGCCAGGCACCTCGTTGAGGCTTTTGGACTGCTCGGAGCTGGGGCTGGGGATGAAATACCGCTCGTCCACGGGGAAAGCGCCTTTCTTTTTCAAAAGCTGAAACTCCTCATCCAAGAGGTCCTGGTGGTTTCGATAGATCTCCGTAGCCCGGATCGCCATGGGACTGTCCAGGTAGACGGGGAAAGGGGCTATCGTCTTGGTATTGTACAGCTCGGCCATGTGGTAGAGCAGCTGCTGGGCGCGGCCGATGGCAAACGTGGGAATGAGGATCTTGCCGCCGACTTTGCTCACTTCCTTCACGATGGTGAAAAAGTCCTCGACCGTCTCCTCATAGGACTTGTGGTCGCGATCCCCGTAGGTAGACTCCATGAAGACCATATCGGCCGACTGGAAATGCTCAAAAGGCCGCAGCAGGGGGAGCGAGAGCGGCCCCAAGTCCCCGGAGAATGCGACAACTTTCTTTTTCCCATCCTCCGTCACGGTCAGCTCGATGCAGCCAGAGCCCAGCATGTGTCCTGCGATGACCCAGCGTGCCGTGATGTCTTCGGTGATCGCCACCGGCTGGTCAAAGTCAATGGGCCGGTTGAGCGCCTTCATGGCCTCTACGTGCTCTGGCTCGTACAGGGGTTCTGCCAGGGGCTCTCCGGGCTTCCAGTATTTTCGGTTTTGGCGCTCGGCATCGGCATCCTGCAGGCGGGCGGAATCCTCCAAGATGATCTGGCTCAGCTCCAGGGTTGGTCCGGTGCTGTAGATGGGCCCGGCGAAGCCATGCTTGATGAGGAGGGGGATGCGCCCGCTGTGGTCTAGGTGACCATGGGTCAAAAGCACCGCCTGTACCTCCCCAGGCCTGGCTCCCGGAGGCAAAAGGTTTTTGGACTCGGAATCCCTGCCTCCCTGAAACATGCCGCAGTCTACCAGAATTGCGGATTTTTGGGTTTTGACCAGGTAGCAGGAGCCGGTGACTTCTCCACTGGCTGCGCCAAAAAGTTTGATTTTCATTGCGTCGAGGGTCTAGGTTTCAAAAGGGATTTTTCGTGGTCAAGGATCAGCCGCATGTCTTTGGGGAGACTTTTGACCACCAGCTCCACGGCTTCTTCGGGCGTGTCGACGATCTTGGAAAAGCCGATCTCCTCTGGGGTAAATACCCCCTTGTCCGCCAAGTAGCTGATGTAGTCCCGCAGGCCTTTCCAAAACTCCCTCCCGACCAGGATCAGGGGGAAGGGGCCGATCTTTTTGCACTGGATGAGCGTGGCGGCCTCAAAGAGCTCGTCGAGCGTGCCCAGTCCGCCTGGCATGACGATGTAGGCGCAGCTATACTTCACCAGCATGGTTTTTCTCACAAAAAAGTAGTCGAAATTGATCGTGTCGTCCACGTAGGGATTGGGGGCTTGCTCATGGGGCAGGATGATGTTGAGTCCGTAGGATTTGCCGCCTGCCTCGAAAGCGCCCCGGTTGGCAGCTTCCATGGCGCCCGGCCCGCCGCCCGTGAGCACCGAGAATCCGGCCTTGGCAAAAGCGCCTCCCGTTTCCCGGGACAACTCATAGAAGGGCTCGCCGGGCTTAAACCTCGCCGAGCCGAAGATGGTGACGGCAGGGCCGATGTGCTGCATCTTTTTGATCGCGGAGGCAAACTCCACCTGGACCTTTTCCAGCCTTTCCATTTCCTTTTCGTATGATCGGGAGTGCTGTAGAAAGTCTCGCTCTTCGGGCACTACCGCTTCGACTTCGGTAGGCAATTCATAGTTCATTTGGGCTTTTTCCCAGTGCGCCTGCCAGGCATTTTCCCAGTCTTCGGGACTGATGGCGCCAGTGTCTTTGGGTGTGGATGTCATGGTGTACCGTTGAAAAATCAAAATTGGTTCACCGCAATCTATCCAAACTAGCGAGGAGATTTCATGACTTTTATCAGCCAAGGATTCCTCAGCGCAGGGCCAAAAAGGGTCTGGGATGGCCCTTCCTGGAGGTTTTGGGACTGGCGGACAGTCTTTTTATTCGCGGGGAAAGCTGACTCCGCTCGTCAGTCCAAGGCGCGCTTATCTCGCTCCCAAAATCCGGAAGGGCAGCATGAAGATGTTCCTGACCAGGTCAAAGCTTAGCTCTACGGCAAAGCCCAAGAGCCGGAAAGGCAGCAGAAGCAGCCATACGATGGGATAGAGGAAAAGGGCGATGATGGCAATGGGCCAGCAAAGGACGAAAAGGATGCACCAGAGGATGAAGGTCAGCATGTCGTAGTGGTTTTCCCTGCAAAACTCAAAAGCCGTTCCAAGCGGGTAAATCCGGCCTGGCGACTCCAAAGGGCCGGGTCTGCTATCGTACCTGTATCGATAGCGTACACCAAGGCAGGCAGAGTGAACGGCAAAAGGACCCAAGCCGCCTTGCCGTGAGAAGTTGAAAAAAATCGTTAGTTTCCTGCTGATTAGCATGTCAAACCCAATCCAAGCCCTATGCGCAAGCTCCTCTTTGCGTTTACTTTTCTGATTGCCCAGCTGGCATATAGCCAAACAATCACCGGGGTGGTGAAGGAAAAGGGCTCCGGACTGCCCCTGCCTTTTGCCAACGTTTTTGTCAACAACTCTACCCTGGGCGCGGCTACCGATGCGGAGGGAAACTTTGTGATCCGGGGCCAGATTCCGGAGGAGTTTGAGCTGGTGGCTTCCTTCGTAGGCTACAAGACCGTCTCCCAGACCATCGTGCGCAAGGGACGCCAGGCGGTTTTTCAGCACTTCGAGTTGGAGCTTTTGGAAGGCAACCTTTCCGAGGTAGAGCTGAAATCCCGCAGGGACAAAAACTGGGAACGAAACTACAAGCGCTTTAGGGAGGTGTTTTTGGCCGTGCCGGATGATCCCTACGGCAGGGACATCACGATAGAGAACCCCTGGGTGCTGGACTTCGAAAACGTCAAAAGCGAGAAGGGGTTTAACTATACCAAGGCCAGCGCGGATCTTCCCCTTAGGGTGGTCAACCAGGCACTGGGCTACGAAATCGACTATTACCTGCAGGACTTTCGAATGCTCAGAAATGCCTCGCGATTTTACGGGCAGGCATTTTATAGGGAGCTGCAAGCGGAAGACTCATTGAATCAAAAAGATTGGAAGGACAACCGGGAGTTGAACTACAGGAATTCAATCAGGCACCTGGCCTTGTCCCTGCTGCTGAGGAATTCGGGCGTACAGGGATTTGATCTGTACCACAACCAGCCGGAATCGGCTCTGAGAAACCGGACCAACGACCTGACGGAGGAGATGAACAAATCCATCGTCCCCCTTTCTATCAATGCCCTCTACAACAAGCCACTCGGCAACGGGACTTATAGGATTTTCCTGCCCGGCAGGATAGAGATACACCACCGCACCAAGCCTTGGCCCAACGACTACTACACCAACTATTACCATGCGATCTCTTGGATGGATGCGCCTTCCGGCTATTTCGACGTGGACCGCAACGGTACGCTGATCAACCCGACCCAGCTCGTGCTGTCCGGCTATATCGGACGCCAGCGACTGGCCCGTTCCCTGCCCTTGGACTTTGTGCCCAATGAGAACTTTTCGGGCCTGGCCGAGGAGCTGGAGGTTTTCCAATCCCGCTACATCGAGCTCAATGCCCTGCGGGAAAAGGCATGGCTGACCACCAACAAACCGTATTTCTACCCGGGCGAGACGCTGTGGCTGGGAGGAAGGATGCTCTATCAAAATCCCATCAAAGCTGACAGCCTGAGCCGCGTACTGTACGTGGACTTGGTCAACTCCAAATTTGAAAAAGTGCGGGAGGAGACCTTTCCCATCGAGGGTGGGAGGGTCTCGGGAGGTATGGTCTTGGACGGGGACATTCCTCCGGGAGACTATCTTTTGCGCGCTTACACGCGCTGGAACATGAATTTCCCCGACCGGGATATTTTCCAGCTGCCCATTCCGGTTTTGGAGGTGGGTACTTTTCCCGTACAGAGGGAAAGTGAGACGGATACGTATTTTGGGGAAGTCGACGTCCGCCACGAGGCGAGGTGGGCCGATTCGGTCTACTACCGCGTGGTGGAGTTGGAGCTTTCCTTTTGGGATGCATACCAAAATCCCCTGGACGCAGAGTTTGTCCTGACCGCCGTGGAGGGAAAGGTGCCGCTGGAGCTTTCGGATTCTTTTGGCTTGGAAAAGGAATTCGCTTGGGTGGACTACAGCCTCCCGGAGACCTTTGACAGCGAAATGTCCCATCCTATCGAGTATGGGATCTCTGTCGAGGGGCGGTTTGTGCCGGACAGGAAGCGTGCCTCCGCCGCCAATCGGATCACCCTGGTCAAGGGCGATATGGAGGACTATGGGACGGTCTTTTCGGATTCCTCGGGGCTATTTTGGGCGACAGGCCTGCAGTATCGGGATACAGCCCAGATCGCTGTGGCGGCGCTGGACGAGAAACTGAGGCCCTTTGGAAGCGTGGAGCTGCACAGGTTTCAGCGGCCGGGGTTTCGGGGTTCCTTTCCCAAGCTCGACTACCAGATCAGCCACTTTTCTGCTGAAGATGAATTCGCTATGGACGTCGCCGACGACTACGTCCTTTTGGAGGAGTTTGTCAAGGAGGATCTTACCGTGGCGGAAAGTACTGCGGAGCGAAACTATGGCTATGGAGAGCCCAATCAGGAAGTCGGGCCAAACGAGCTGGAGAAAATGACGATGGCGGAGATCTTGGGCTTGCTGCGGTTCAATATCAACACGCTGAAATTCAGGAACTATACCTATGGGGAGGAGACGGGGTCGCCACAGCTCATCATCGACGGGGTGGCCAGGCCCTATCTCGAAAAGGACGAATTTCGCGAAATCCTTTTGGGTTTCGAGCCCTCCCAGCTGAAGTCCATCAAGGTGTACAACGACAACATCAGCAATGTGGTCTTTGGGATGGCGGGCTTTGCCGGGGTGATGATGATCGAGACGAAAAACGGATCAAGGACCGGTGCAGCCGAAGCCAGAAAATTCAATTCCGACGGCTTTCAGATCTTCCCTATCCGGGGATTTACCCCATTCCCTGATTTTCCCAACCACCCTCCGGCAGATGAATTTTTAAGGAAAAAGTCCACGCTCTATTGGGACCCTCTGGCAAGGACACAGGAGGGAGTATTCAAGGCGCGGATTAAAGTGCCTTTCGGAGTCAATGAGGTGGAGCTTCGGATTGAGGGATTGAGCATCGACGGAGAAGCGATCTACAAGGTGATTCGGATCGAATCGGGCACTGGGAATTAAGGTTGGTTCTATTTTTTTTTCATGAGAGATCAACCAGCGGGAAATATGACCCAGAATGGGTCAAAGATTTATTGCACGTGGAGAAAGGCGAATGATACGAGCCGGTTGGGTCGCGGCTTGTTGGCTTTTTGTGTTTCTTTAGGCATGTGATCCCTTTGGGATCCGCAGGGTAGCGAAGTTCCAAACTTTGATTTCCTAAGCGGGAATCCGGCCCAGCCAAAGTCCGAAGTTTTATGCGGAGGAGGGCAATTCATTCGTCGGAAAGGGGAAAAAAATAGCCCACGATGTGAAACGTGGGCTATAGAAATGCATGCTATGATCAGAACAGGGTTATCCGCATCTTGCCAGTAAGCAGCAGTGACAGTCCGAAAGAACGCTTAAATTGGGGCTTTGCCCTACTTCGGTCTTCGGTCATCGGTCTTCCAGCCCGATTGAAGAAGCAAATTCGCTCACTGGCAACATTCCGGATAATCAGAAATCAGAATTACCCCTTCAAAATCTTGGTCAGCTTCTCGATCTTTTTGCTAAGATCCTGGATAGCTTTTGCGTAGCGAGTGTCCCATTCCTCCAGGCGGGAGGTGTTGCGGATGGCGACTTCATACTGTATGCCCGGAAGAATCCAGGAAGCATAGCCAGAGAAAGGATCATTGCAGACATAGAGGGACTTGTACCATTCTCCGTAGTACATGCCCTTGGGATCTATCCAGCTTTTCTCCAGCCCGATCAGCCCGGCGTTGATTTTCTCCAAGGTTTTGGTGTCAAGCGTCTCTTCCGCCAATGCTTCTTCCAAAGCCGTCTTGTAGCGGTCGGAGATGATTTCCAGTTCCAGGAGCGCTTCATGGGCCTGATCAAAGCCCTGGAAGTTGGGGTCTATGGTTTTCACATTTTTCACCGCCTGCTCAAAATGCCCGGTAAGGTCGTAGGCATAGCGGGAGACGTCGTAGGGAATCACGGCCGCGTTGGCCTGGCGGATGGCCACCAAGCCAAACAACTGCGCCACAGCCCCGCCCATCTTGAAGCTCGGGTCGGAAAACTTGGAGTAGAAATGGAAGTTGTCGTAGTTGGAGTGGTAGGCGCTGGTGCCGCCGGAGCCGCCGCTCAGTGAGGGAATGCCCACGTGCATGTAGAAGGCGATATGGTCTGATCCTCCACCCAGGTTTCCGATTCTTGGCTCTGGGTTTTGCCCTGCCCAAACGTCAAATACCGTCTTGGCAGAGTCTGGATAGGTCACTTCCTTGGATGCGTCGATGATGAGTTTCTTCAGGGTAGGGGCGGCGGATGCGCCAAAATTCCTGCCTGATACGCCTCCGTCAAAGTTCATGTAAGAGATGGCTTTGGCACCCAGTTCTTTCTTCAGATGCTCCACCCACTCGGTAGAGCCGATCACGCCTTGCTCCTCGGCATCCCAGTGGCCGATGAGGATGGATCGGGCAGGCTTTTGGCCGTTTTTGTAGAGCTCGCCGAGTGCCTCAGCAAAGGTCAGCAGCATGGCTGTCCCCGAGTTGGGGTCGGTCGCGCCAAAGCTCCAGGCGTCGTAGTGGCTGCCCATGATGATCCATTCGTCGGGCGATTCGCTGCCCTCGAAGGTTCCCACCACGTTGTTTGCCCGGATGAAGTCAGGCTTCTGATCCACCATCACGCGCACTTTCAACTCCGCTCCGCCGGTAATCCGGTAGGTGAAAGGCAGACCGCCCTGCCAAGCCTCCGGTACCTCCGAGCCGTTCATGCGGCTGAGGATTTCCTTGGCCGCACCATAGCCAATCGGGGTGACGGGAATGGTGTGGAAAGGCACCTCGGCCGGGTCTAGGCGCTTCACCTTCTTGCTGCCGTCCAATGGAAGTGCCGGTACGTTAGGCGTCAATGGGTCGCCGGTGTAGTCCAGCGTGAGCATGGATCCGCGCTGGATGGTGGTTTCGTTGAAGAAAGGGCCTTTGGGATATACCTCTCCGCGGGTGAAGCCGGAGTCCTTGGGATCGGTATAGACCACGAGGCCGACCATGCCGTATTGCTCGGCGTATTTGGCCTTGTAGCCCCGGAAGTTGCCGCCATACCGTGCGACGGCGATTTTGCCTTTAAGCTCCACGCCCATTTCGGCGAGCTTTTCGAAGTCCTCCCGGGTGCCGTAGTTCACATAGACCACGTCGGCGGTCACGTCACCGCTGCCGGAGAAAGCATTGAAGCCGAGGTGGAGTCGGGGATCGTTGGAAAAGGGATCTTCGGCGATTTCGCCTTCCTTCTGCGAAAGGGTCATCGCCACCGGGGAGATGAGCTGCAGCTCGGATTTGCCGGGGTTGTTTGGCAGATAGACGTCGTAGGGCCAGACTTTCACGTTCATTCCCGCGTCGGACATGATCTTGACCATGTAGTCTTTGACCAGCTCGTTTTCCGGTGTGCCGGCGATGTGGGGATCTTTGGTGAGCTCCTGCAGGTGGACTTTGAAGCGGCTGTAGTCCACGGCTTTGAGAAAATCCGCCTCGAACTTTTTTTGCCCAGGCAACTGGGAAGGCAAAAAGCCGTCCTGCTGTGCCAAAGCCCCCAGGGAAAGGAGGGAAGCGGTGGTAAGGGTGAGTAGGTGTTTTTTCATGGAATGTTGTAAAGTGGGAAGGTTAGAAAGTGGAAAAGTGCGCCGCATTTCCAGGTGAACATCGAATATCGAATTTCAAATTTCAAATTTCGAATACCAAATAAAACGGCCACAGAATCGCTTCCATGGCCGTTTTGGCTTAGTTGACTTTCAAGCCAGGGGATCTCTCGAGAAATTCCTGGTAGAGTCGGATATGTCTGTTGGACATGGGGATGCGATAGCCGTCGATGAAGACGTGCATGATCTGCGACTTGGTCTCCAGGGGATCTCCGGTGGAGATGACCAGGTTGGCGCGCTTGCCGGCTTCCACGGAGCCATATTGATCGGCGATGCCAAAGATCTCGGCAGGGTGGATGGTGATGGCTTTGAGCGCTTCCTCCTTGCCCAGTCCGTAGGCCGCTGCGAAAGCGGCATGGAAAGGCAGGTTGCGGACGTTTTCCTCCTCGTCGGTGCGGAGGGCCACTTTCACGCCGGCTTTGGCCATTTTGCCAGCGTTGGCATAGGCGGCGTCGTAGCGGTCTGACTGGCGGGTAGGCAGCTCCTGCACCGGGCCGGTGATGACCGGAATGCCCGCTTTGGCGATTTCGTCAGCCACTCTCCAGCCTTCGGCGACTCCCGAGAAGATGACCTTGGCATCTTTGC
Organism: Algoriphagus oliviformis; assembly: GCF_017254915.1. Classification (GTDB taxonomy): domain Bacteria; phylum Bacteroidota; class Bacteroidia; order Cytophagales; family Cyclobacteriaceae; genus Algoriphagus; species Algoriphagus oliviformis. The sequence goes on from NZ_JAFKCT010000002.1 coordinate 243,509, forward strand.
CTTCGACCCACTTGATGGCACTCTGGATGTCGGACGCGGCATCCACCACGATGAGCAGGGGAAGTTCGCCGGAAACAGCCTTGGACAGCTGGTCCATCTCTGGATAGTACTGGAGCTCGGCTCCTGCGTTTTTCAGCTTCAGGTAGTTCTTGGCGTTGTCCCAGATGTCGTTGGCCTCTTTGAGGGCTTTTTCGGAGTCTTTCTTGATATCCTCGTCAGACCTGCGGTCAAATCTGCCTCTACGTCCAGAGCTCGGGAAGTTCATCACGATCGCCTTGAATCCTCCATACATCTGGTCTGGCGTGTAGCCGTTGAGGTTGATGAGGGCGGCGGTGCCTGGGAAAAGCCCTCCCGTAGGCACGGTGAGCACCGTAGTCACGCCCGATACGCGGGTGACTCCGATTGCTTCGGCGTTGGGGTTGACCGTGGTGAGGGCCTGCATGTTTGGGGTCACGTTGCCGATCTCGGCATAGTCCACCGTCTCTGCCACGGAGCTCACCTCCACCAAACCCAAACGGGTACCGCCATCGATCATGCCGGGATAGATATAGAGGCCGGAGCAGTCTATGACTTCGGCATCGCCGGCGCTGATGCCGGTGCCCACTTGGGCGATCTTGCCATTTTCCACCAACACGGAGGTATTGCTAAGCGTGCCTTTGGTGACGGTCACCACGGTGGCATTTTGCAGGAGAAACTTGCCTGTGCGAGGTTTTACAAACTCCCCGTCGATCTGTGCCATGGCAGCCAAGGGAAGCAGGGCTAGCAGGGAGGCGCAAAAGGTTTTTAAAATTCTGTTCATGATAAGCTTGAATTTTCGGGGTGATTAGTGTGTATGATCCTGCATGAATGTACCCATGAACGCGTGGAAGTACTCTTCCACGCCTTGGAGACACTGATGGTCTTCCTCAGCGTGCAGGTAGACGGGCTCGACCATCTCAGTGGCACTTACGAGCTGGCGCTGGTCATCGGAGTCGCTTTTGATGTCGAAATACTTCACTCCGTCCACGAAGGTCATTTGCGGCACGGCGTAGGAGGAGAGCGGATGGCCTTCGAAAATGACCAAATCTGCCTGCTTGCCGACCTCGATCGATCCCACTTTGTCCGCGATGCCCAATTGCTTGGCTGGGTTGATGGTGATCATGGCCAGGGCCTCGTCGTCGCTCAGTCCGCCGTAGCGCTGGGTCTTCGCCGCCTCATGATACAGGTGACGGATCAGCTCCGCAGAGTCGGAGTTGATAGACGTGATCACGCCGTTTCGCTGGAGGATAGCCGCGTTGAAAGCCGTGGAGTAGTACACTTCCATTTTGTATGCCCACCAGTCCGCAAAGACGGAAGCACCCATGGTGTATTCGGCGATCTCGGGAGCTACTTTGAAGCCCTCGTTGGTATGCTGAAAGACCAGTTTGGTGATGCCAAAATCCTTGGCGACGTTGATCAGCATGTAGATCTCGTCGGCACGGTAGGAGTGGCAGTGGATGATGATCTTGCCATCCAGGATATCGGCCAAAGTCTGGAGACGGTCATTGAATACCGGTGGCGCCAAGGTGTTGCCTTTTTGGCCTTTGGCGGCGTTGTAGGTTTCCCAGCCTTTCTTATACTGCAGGGCTTCGTTGAATCCGTTTCGCAGGATAGCTTCCACGCCCATACGGGTGCGGGGCTGGATGTTGTTGCCGCGGCCGTGTACACGGGTGGGGTTTTCTCCCAAAGCAAACTTGATCGTGCGGGGAGCGTCCTGCATGATGATGTCCGCCGGGTCGTCAGATCCCCAGCGATGCTTGAGGGTGGCATTTTGGCCGCCCACCACGTTGGCGGAGCCGTGCATGGCGTGGGAGATGGTCACCCCGCCGGCAAGGGCGCGATAGAGGCCGATCTCGTAGGGATTGACCATGTCTTTCATCCGTACCTCGGCCACGATGGGGGCAGAGGCCTCGTTGACCACGTCAAGGGCGACGTGGGAGTGGGCATCGATGATGCCCGGCATGAGGTATTTGCCGCTGGCATCGACGGTCTCTACACCGGATGGAGCCGAGAGGTTTTTTCCCACCTGCTTGATCAGGCCGTCCTGCACGAGGACATCGGTGTTTTCCAGGTTGCCTTTGGTCACCGTCAATACGGTGGCGTTTTTTATCAGAAGGTTGCCCTTGGGCGTTTGTGCTTGGGAATAATTCAATCCCATTCCCAACAAAGCAGCAAGTATAAAATTGAGCTTTTTCATGTTTTTAGTGGGTTTGGCTAGGAGTGACGAGAGTGGCCTTCACTGGGAAAGAGCCGAACTGGGCGACGGACATCGTGCCTTCCATGCTGTTGCCGGAGATCTCTCCGGAGATGCTGACGACGAGCGTGTTGCCTCCCGCATTGACGTCAAATTCGAAGGTGACGGTTTTCCCATCGAGCGACACATTGCGGATCGGGGTGTTGATCTTGCCACTGCCGGATGGATCGTCGAGGGTGATGGTGCCGGAGTAGTCGGCCCCTTCCTTGGTGAAGGTGATTTCACCGCCATTGCTTCCTGCGGGAGTCTCGGCGGTGTATTCCCAGACGCCTTCTATTTTGACGGCTCCGTTTTCGGATTTGCCGTTTTCCTTGGCCGCCTTTTTCTTCACTTCATAGTCAAAGACGTAGCCGTCAGCCACCACATGCTTGATCTGCGCGGACTCTTTGAAGATGGAGTCGTTGCTGATGACCAGGTTGGCCATTTTGCCTTTTTCGATGGTCCCTGCCACCCGGCTGATCCCGAGGATTTGTGCGGGGTTGGTAGTCAGGGCTGCCAATGCGGCTTTCTCACTGAGGCCATTTTTGACCATGGATTGTACCGCCTTCAGTGCGTCGGATGGCTTGGTGTCCATGGTGGAGAAGGCAAAGGGGATTCCTGCCTTTTCCAACTGTGCGGCCTGCTTGAGCGCCTTGTCATAGGCTTCTTTTACCCGCTCGTATTGGGCCTTGGTAGCCTCTGTGGCATTTTCCGCCTTGTTGGCTTTGATGGCTTTGTCGTCTGGGATCTCCAGCTTGACGAGTACTGGGGTGCCGGAGCTTTTGATGAGGTCGATCACCGGCTCGTAGTATTCCAGTCCGGTGAGGATCAGCTTGAAGCCCAGTTCCTTTTGTAGGGAAATGGCTCTGCGGATCTCCAGATCTGAGGCAGCCGTGAAGATGACGGGAATTTGCTTTTGTACCACGGCAGCCATGGCCGCTTGGGTAGGGGTGACCTCAGGTCTGCTCACGCCCCCGTTGGAAGCATAGAGTTTGGAATGGTTCAGGGCCAGCGTGGTATTTTGGTACACGTCGCGAAACTTGGCCATGACGCCTACGGCGGTCGCAGGATACATGCCTCTGGAACCGCGGAAATTGGCGGCCAGGGCGCTGTTTTCCACCAGCACATTGACTGCGCCGGAGCTTCCCAAGACCATGATGGACGCCTTGCCGGGGATCATGCCCCCGTCGGGAAGAACCTGCGCCATGGTAAAGCCGGCCTTTCTCAGGTCTTCCACTTGGCTGGCAGAAAGGGAAAACTGGTCGGAAACGGATCTCCAAGGGGTGATCCCGGCGATCTCGTCCGGGGGAGCTGAGGAAACAAAGTCCTTGGGCCTTTCCGGATCTTTGGGTTTGGTGACTCCGGCCATTCCGGCGCCGTCGATGAAGCCTGGGTAGATAAAGAGCGAATCGCCTGGAATCACCTGCGCTTCCTTGGGAAGGGAAAGGTTGGCACCTATGCCCAGGATCACGCCATCCCTAAAGAGCACGCTGCCTTTGGTAGCCTGCTGGCCGGGAGACGCAAAAATGGTGGCATTGGTGATTGCGAAGGTCTCCGTCACCCTCCGCTTGCCGGTCGGGTCACTCTGTGCCCATCCCGCATGCGAGAGAATTCCAGTCAACAGCAAACCGGCCACTCCTGCTTTCAGAATTTGTTTTTTCATTCTATTGGTGGTTGTTCTTCATGAAGCAAGCTACTAAAACGCCGTCCATCGAGGCGAGGGATTTATTTTTCCGAAACTATTTTTTTGACCAGTGGTAGGTGGCGGATATCCAAATGCTTTTTAGTGCATTTGATTTACAAGTGTAGGCGAAAGGGGCTATTATGAACGGTGGCGTGCGTTTACATTTTGCACTTTGATGCTATCTTTAAGTCCGCATCACCCGCGCCGATTATGAAAAAAATTCTGATTATCGAAGACGATAAGCTAATTTCCAGTTTGGTACAGTTCAGATTGAAGAAGGATGGGTATGAAACACACTTGGTCGCGGACGGCAACGAGGGCATACTGGCCATCGATGCGCTAATACCAGATTTGATCATTACCGACGTGATGATGCCCTTTCGCAGCGGCATCGAAATCATACACCACGCCAAACAATCCCAACCCGACACGCCGATCATCGTGCTGAGTTCGCTCGGCGAGGAGGAGCAGGTCGTGCTGGAGGCGTTCAATCTGGGCGTGGCCGACTTTGTGCCCAAGCCATTCAATCCCAACGAACTGGCGATCAGAGTGAAAAGGATCCTCAAATAACGCGTATGGCGAAATCTCTATGCCGGATAGTCATCAGTTTGCTGTTTTTCCTGCCGGGCTTTGCATCGGCGCTACAGGACACCATCCCTGAGGATTCGGCGGGATTTAGGGATTTCCTTGTTCTTCAAAAAGAAGTGCCCGGCCTTGGTGCCAGGTTTTTCGTGGCAGGCACCCGTACCCTTGACCTGAACACGCCGGACTCTGCCTATGGATTTGCGCAGGTGGATTCGGGCTATCTTTCTCCTATATATATCGACTTTCTACAGGCAGCGGAGCTGGAAGGCTTGCTCCTGTCGGATAGTGTCCCCTACCGACTGGACTACATGGTGCTGTCCGAGCCTGCCTCGGCGGCGGCGGCCAGGGAGTTTGTGGCGGGCCGGATCCGAAGCGGGGACTACCTGGTCAAGACCGGCCCGGAGGACGAGGTAGAGGACCTGGTGGCTTTGGCTTCCAACACGCGCTACGCTCCGGTGGAGAAGTTCAGGCTGAAATTCGTCTCCGACTATCGCTTGTTTGGCGTGACGCTGACGATTGTGTTCTTCTTTTTGGTGGCGATCATCATGATCACGAGCATGCTCATCATGAAGGCCGGGAAAAACAAACGGGAGAATCTCCAAAAGGAATACAGCAGGCTGATCGTCGATCCGCTGACTACTTTGCTTTTTGAAAAGGATCTCGGGGAAATCCAGGCCATGGACCAGTCTGAGCTGGATTCCTTTTTCCCAAAAAACCTGATGGCCAAGCCGCTGTACCAGCACGAGCTGATCGACAGCATCATCGGGCTAAACAAAAAGATGAAGGGGGACTTCAAGGAAAAGCTCAAGGCGCTGTACAAGAAGCTCGGCCTTGACAAGCTTTCCGTCAAAATGCTCCACCACAAAAACTGGGATATGGCGACGATGGCTCTGGTGCAGATCAACGAAATGGATCTGGTGGAAGCGCTTCCTGAGGTGAAGAAGTTTACCAATTCCAAGAATTTCCATGTCCGCTCGATGGCGGTTTCCACTTTGCTCAACCTGTCGGAAAAGGTGGATTTGGTCTTCCTCAGAGACCAGACCTATCCGCTGTCGCATTGGCAGCAGATGAACTACCTGAGGATTATCCGCTTTGTGAGCCCGCAAAAAGACCTTAAGCTGGGGATTCTGTTTGACTCAAAAAACAGGAGCATTCGTCTGTTTGGCATCAAGCTCGTCCGGATTCTCGGCAGGGTGGATATGATCGAGAAGCTGTCGGCACTGGCCGGCGGGGTGTCTGATGAGGAGAAAATCGAAATCCTTGAGACCTATGCCGCGCTGGGGGCCTACATGGAGTCGGCCTTTGTCAATGAGTGCCTGCGCTCCGAAAATCCCAGCCTGTCCCTGGCAGCGGCGAAGGCCGCTGCCGTGGTCGGTGACGCAGAATCTGCCGAGATCCTGCTCGAGCTGGTACAGTCAGAGACTGTTTTCCGGAACAAGCTTGCCTACCTCAAAGGCCTCTACGGGCTGGATGCGGCGAGATTTGCCGAGTTTACTTCCAGCGACAGCCATCCTGAGCTACAGGATATCCGCGACCACATTCTAGACCCGATGCTGCAAAATGTATAGTTTCCTTTTTTTCTTGATTTTGGAGATTTTCGGGTTGCTCTTTTTGGTGCTGAGCTTTTCGGTGATCGTTTTTTACTTCATCTTGATGGCACTGAGTGGCTTGGAGATGAGGGATTTTCTGCGCAAAAACCGCTTCGCCGACTATGGGGACATCATCACGTCGCCGATCGCGCCGGGCGTCTCGATCTTGGCTCCCGCATTCAACGAGGGCCAAAGCATCGTCCAAAACGCCCAAAGTTTGCTCTCCCTTCACTACGGCAAGTTTGAGGTGATCCTGATCAACGACGGATCCAAAGACGACACGCTGGAAAAGCTGATCCGCTCCTTTGAGCTCGAAAAGACCAACTACGTCTACCATCCGGAGATCGAGACCAAGCCTGTGCGGGGTATCTATCGGTCCAAAAACATGTCCTACCGACGCCTGACGGTGATCGACAAGGAAAACGGGGGCAAAGCCGACGCGCTCAATACCGGTATCAACATCGCCAGTCTGGAGCTTTTGGCCTGCATAGACGTGGACTGCATCCTGTCCAGCGAGTCGATCTCTCGCATGGTGCGCCCCTTCATGGAGGAGACCAACAAAAAGGTCATTGCCGTGGGTGGGGTGATCGGCATCGCAAACAACTGCGACGTGCAGGACGGCACCGTGACCAAGTACAGGATTCCCGAGACCACCTTGGGGAGATTCCAGGTCATCGAGTATTTCCGCGCTTTCCTGATGGGAAGGATGGCTTGGGCGAGGATCAACGGCCTGATGCTGATTTCGGGGGCCTTTGGATTTTTCAGAAAAGACCTCGTCAGAGCCGTGGGCGGGTATTTCCCAAAGACGGTTGGGGAGGACATGGAGCTGGTCGTCCGCATGCGACGCTACATGGACGAGCAGAAGATCCCCCACAAGGTTGGTTTTGTGCCGGATCCGCTCTGCTGGACGGAAGTGCCTGAAAGCGAAAAGGTACTCTCCCGCCAACGCAACCGATGGATGAGGGGTACAATCGAGACTTTGCAGCTCCATCAGGTGCTACGTCTCAATCCCAAATTCGGGATTTTGGGAATGGTGTCGTATCCGTTTTGGTCGATTTTCGAAAAGGCCGCGCCCATCATCGAGACCGCTGGGATACTGTACACCACCATCCTGCTGATAGTGGGTGATTTCAGTACGATCTACTTTGTAGCCCTGCTGCTGATGATGTATCTCCTGTCCCTGCTGGTTTCATCCTTCAGCGTGCTGTACGAGCAGATCGCCTTTAACCATTACAAAGACAAGAAGGATTTGCGAAAGCTGATCTGGATGATCATCACGGAGCCCTTCATCGTCCATCCCAAAGTGGTCTATTGGGGACTGCTGGGCCATATCGACTTTGTCAAAGGGAAAGGCGGATGGGGATCCATGATACGAACCGGTTTCAAAAAAGCCGAAGACAAGAAAAACCTCCAAGAACAAACCACCACATGATCAGAAAGATAGTACTAAGCGGAATCCTCCTCGCGCTTGCGTCGTTTGCCGCAAGGGCTCAGGAGTCATTTGATCCGGATGAGCTGTTGGTGCAGGCCAGGACACTCATCTTTGACGACAAGTATCAGGAGGGCAGAAAAATTGCTTTCCGAGCGCTGGAGCGCTATCCCAACTATGCCGATATCCTGATCTTGGTGGGGCGCAGCTACGCTTGGGAGGGGAAAAACGACTCCGCCAGCATCTACCTGGAGCGTGCTATCGTCGCATCGCCTGACTATACCGATGGCTACGTAGCCTATGTGGACAATCTGTTTTGGGCGGACGACTTCGTGAAGGCAGGAGAAATATTGGATCGGGCCAAGTCCAACTTGGGTTCGCCCACACCGGATGAGATCGTCTATCGCCAGTCCCGGCTGCTCTACTATCGTGAGGAGTACAACGAGGCCTATGCCATGGTGCAGCCGCTTTTTGACAAAGGCTTCAAGCAGGAAGGCATGCTCAGCTACATGAGGAACCTGGAGCGGCTCAAGATGGTCAATGCCGTGGGAGCCACCTATGACTATGATACCTTTGAGGGTCAGATCGCCCCTTGGCATACTTGGTCACTGTATGGCCGCACCCGCACCAAGCTGACCGGGGCCTTGATCGCCCGCGTGACCCAGTCCGTGCGCTATGAGGATTTTGGCACACTGGTCGAGCTGGATGCCTACCCGTCTATCGGCAAAAATGGCTACGCCTACATCAACCTCGGCGGCTCCGGAGCGGGGTTCTTTCCAAAATTCCGCTTTGGCGCGTCCTACTACCACAACCTCGAGAATGCCTGGGAAGTGGAAGGGGGCTACCGCTACCTCGGTTTTTCCACAGCTACCCATATCATCACCGGGTCTGTTGGCAAATACGTGGGCAACTGGTGGCTTAACCTCCGGCTCAACGTGATTCCCGACGATGCGGGAACTAGCACATCCACCCAGTTTACCGCCAGATATTATTTCAAGACCGCCGAGGACTTCTTCAGCCTCCAGCTGGGTACGGGGGTTTCTCCGGATGAGGAAACCCGCGACCAGTCCCAGCTCCTCAATTCCTACCGGGCAAGACTGGGCTACCAGCAGTTGATTTCACCAAAATTCATGATATACGGCTTCACCGGCTACAGCCGGGATGAGCTGAGCACAGACAACATCAGAAACAACATCAACCTGTCGCTGGGCGTCGAGTACCGATTCTAGCGGATCATCCCATGAAAGAGGAATTAAAAATATATCTCTACCGGCTCTGGCCAGTTCTGTTGCTCGTGGTGGGAGTTCCGTTACTGAGTTTCTTGATCTGGCTCCTGATTCCCTCCAAGCAGTTGGAAGTGTTGGTCGTGGACAAGACCGTGCGGGACGAGAGCTATCGAGAGCATGCTGGCCTGTTTTGGACGCTGCAACATCAGAAGTACAAGAAAAAAACGGGAGAGACCTATGTCACCGGTCGCGACTATTTTGGTTTTTTTCCCAATGGAAAAGCCGACTATGGGGTGACCAAAGACCTGAATGGTCGATCTCAGGATGAGCTCAGAAAGCTCGTGTCGGACAGTGATTTGGTCTACTTTGCAGATACCTATGGCGTCTATGAGGCGGACTTTGACGACTCCACCCGCGATGAGCGAAGCAAAAAAATCTATGGCGGCATGGACAAGGCTGACTTGGAGCTCGTTCGTCTGGCCGAGGAGGAGGGAAAGGTGCTGGTAGCGGAGTTCAATTCCATCGCGTCCCCGACGCCTACGGCGATTCGCAACGAGTTTGAAAACCTGATGGGGCTGAAGTGGACTGGATGGATAGGACGATACTTTGACGAGCTGGACACCTTGGTCAATACCGACATACCCTCTTGGATGATCCGCCAGTATCAGCGACAGCATGAGCGCTGGAACCTGCGCGGGCCCGGGCTGATCTTTATCCGGGACTCCGGCCAGATCGAGGCTTTTCTCTATCAGGAAGACTACGGCAACCAAGTGCCGCTGATTCGTACCCAGAAGGTTAACAAGCACGGATTCAAGCTTCCGGAGGTGGTTCCGTATCCGGACTGGTTTGATGTGGTGATGATAGAGCGGGACTATGAGGTGATCTCCTACTACGACATCAATCCTACCAACAAGGGACTGCAGCGGCTTCGGGCTATGGGTTTGCCCAGGTTTTTCCCGGCGGCGGTCGTTCGGCACTTGGACGGGGGCAGCCAATACTACTTTTCAGGGGACTTTTCGGATCTGCAAGGCCCCTTTGGTGCGACGCATTTCTTTGGTCTGCCAGTGCTCTGGAAGGGACTCTATGTGGCGACGGACTATACCGACCGTCAGAGTTTTTATTGGAATTACTACTATCCTCTCATCCGGCAGGTGCTGAAGAAGACCGCCCAGGAAAAGAAGGCGGGATGATCTGCCATCAGCTTCCGGCGAATTCAATACAGTCTTTCCGCGAGGAGGGGCCTTTTCAGGCAAAAACCGAAGACAGAAACTACGTCTAAATTGGCAGAATTGAATAGTTTTACCCCTCAATGATTTTTGACTCTCTATGAAAAAGATTTTGATTACCGGCGGGGCCGGATACATCGGTTCGCATACGGCCGTAGAACTGTTGAAAGCTGGAATGGAGCCGATCATCTTGGATGACCTTTCCAATTCGGACGAGAAGGTCCTCGACCGCCTGGAGGAAATCACCGGGAAGCGTCTCATTTTTTACAAAGGCGACTGCAATGACAAATCCATGCTGGAGTCTATTGCAAAAGAGCACAAGCTGGAAGGGGTGATCCACTTCGCTGCCTTCAAGGCCGTGGGTGAAAGCACCGAGCAGCCACTGAAATATTACAGAAACAACGTGGGATCGCTGATCGTCTTGCTGGACTTCATGCGGGAGCAAGGGATCAAAGACTTGGTTTTCTCCTCCTCCTGTACTGTGTATGGCCAGCCGGAAGTACTGCCCGTGACTGAGTCCACGCCGCGACAGGATGCGGAAAGCCCCTACGGCAACACCAAAAAAATCTGCGAAGATATCCTCGTGGATTTCGTGAAAAGCAAGCCCGGCATCCGTGTGGTGGCCCTGCGCTATTTCAACCCGGTCGGCGCACATCCAAGCGCGAAGATCGGAGAGCTCCCGCTGGGCGTTCCAGCCAATCTGGTGCCTTTTATCACCCAAACAGCCGCTGGAATCCGTGAAAAACTCACCGTGTTTGGTGACGACTACGACACGGCCGACGGCAGCTGTGTGCGTGACTACATCCATGTCGTCGACCTGGCCGACGCACACGTGAAGACGCTAAGCTTCCTTCAAGGGCAGGAAATGGATTTTTACGACGTGTTCAACGTGGGAACGGGCAACGGAAACACCGTCCTCGAAGTCATCCATGCCTTCGAAAAAGTAAATGGCGTGAAGCTCAACTATGTGATCGGACCGAGAAGGGCTGGGGACGTGGTGAAGACTTGGGCGGACACCACCAAAATCAATGAAGTGCTGGGATGGAAACCCAATTATTCTCTGGAGGACTCCATGCGTGACAGCTGGAATTGGCAGAAAGGACTCGCCTAAAACACCGAAACCGGGACATCGTTCCCGGTTTTTTTATGTGACTCTACGAAATCCTCCAAGTGCCCAAAAGGAGCCCGGCAAATATACCGATTTCACAGGCCGTGGACTGTCGTCTGTCGACGGTGGACGAGTATCCGCGAAAGATGCCGGCTTGGAAAGCACCCTGTGCAGAGTTGCGGATACCCATGTTTTTTTATTCCAAAACCCTTACCAGCAATCGCTCCGAGACTTTTTCGCTCAGACGTCGTTTTTGAATGCGCCTCCTGAAGCAAAGAGCCTTGGTTTGGTTTAGCGGATCACCCAATTTTTGATCTGGATATCGCTGATTCTTTCAAACTCGCCAAGATTTTCAGTAATCATGGTGAGATTCTTTTCTACCGCTGTACAGGCTATCAGGAGATCGAAATCACTGATCATCTTTCCGATCGATCGGAGTCTTGCCTTTTCTTTGCCGTACAGTCGAATGGCATCGAAAATGGGGATAATAAATACACTGCTTGACAGTGCCTCTATCAGTTGCATGTTTTTCCCGGGGTTTGAGCTGGTCTCTGCACCGTAGATCAATTCTGCAAGAGTAATCTCGGAGATAGCGCAATTTTGAATGCCCACCTCCGCAAATTTTTCCTGAAGACGATATTTACCCCTTAAAAAATGGACACAGATGTTTGTATCGAGGAGGTATTTTATTCAAAGCCAGATTGGTCTTTTTTGTCAATTCTCGATTCCCTGATGGCCTTGATGATGTCGTCAGAGTCCCTGTCGTCCTCCCATTTTCCGAAGAGGGAGTCGATGCCTTGCACTTCATTTTTGTGTTCAAGCGACTCGGTCAACCTTGTGATAAGTTTCTTTTTGGATCGCTTATCTAGATTTTTCAAGATGTCAAAATACTTCTCCAAGGCTTCGTTGTTCAGGGTGAGATTTGCCATACTTTTTTTCTGAATTTACGGATTTCTTGGGTTGTTATCCAAAACTGAAAAAGGTCTGGTCAAGTTTCAAAGGGGCAACTATTCCAAAATCCTCACCAGCAATCGCTCCGAGACTTTTTCGCTCAGGGTCTCCTGAGCATGTGAATCGTAGCTGACCACCACACTCAGGTCGTAAGCTTCGCGGGAGAGAATCCTGAGCTCTGTCCCCAAGGCCAGCTTTCGGCTGTTCAAAAACTCCAAAAACTCGGTTGAGGAGTTGGTCAGGGCGGTGAGCTGTACGGACTGCCCGGGCTTGCAGGTGGAGAGTGGCACGTAGGAAAACTCCTGCATTCGGCCTTGATTGTCCGGAATGGGCGAGCCATGGGGATCGATGGTCGGGTGGCCCAGCATCTCATCCATCCGCTCAAAAAACTTCGGGGCATGGATGTGCTCGATCTGCTCCGCCACCTCGTGCACCTCTTCCCAGCCGAAACCCATCTTTTTGACCAAAAACATTTCCGTCAGCCGATGCTTTCTCACGACTAGCGCAGCCTCTTTTTTGCCTTTGGGGGTGAGCGTCACCGGCTTATACTTTTCATACAGCACCAGGTCGCTTTTTTGCAAGCCCTTGACCATGCTGTTGGCGGTGGGCATGCTGACGTTCAGGCTGTTGGCAAGATCCGAGATGCTGACCTCGCCTTGGGGATTTGCGAGGTTGTAGAGTGCCTTGAGGTAGTTTTCTTCGGTGTAGGAAGCCATGGTTGATTTTGATTTCCAAAAATAAGGCAAGGAATATAAGAATAACAAATTTGTTAGAATGATCTAACATATTACTTTTGTGTATCTAACGGATGAGCTATGATAGGTCTTAGTGCCCTTGCTGGATTTCTAGCCATAAAAAATAAAATCGGGTTTTGGTGGATATTTTCCTTCAAATGCAATAAAGTTGCATTTATGAAATACATTGGAACTCGGGTAGTTGGCCTCCTTCTTTTTTTGCTGTGTGTCCACACTGGCTATGGGCAGCAGGTCCTGCGTGGGCGCGTACGCTCCTCGGGAGAGGCGCTGGAGTTTGCCAATGTGCTCATCAAAGACAAGGGGCTGGGCGCCACCACAGACAGCCTTGGGATATTTGAGATCAGGAATGTCCCTGCTGGTGACTATGTGGTGCAAGCTTCAATGCTGGGTTTTGCTCCCCAGTCCAAGCGGGTTTCCTTGCCAAATGGGGATCAGGAGCTGATTTTTGAGCTGGTTCCCTTGGATGCTTCCCTGGATGAGGTGGTCGTGAGTGGCACCATGCAGGAAGTGTCCAGGCTGGATAGCCCCGTGCCAGTGGAGGTCTATCGCGCTTCTTTTTTCCGGGCAAACCCTACGCCCTCGCTTTTTGAATCCCTGCAAAATGTCAATGGCGTTCGTCCGCAGATCAACTGCAACGTCTGCAATACCGGCGACATCCACATCAACGGATTGGAGGGCCCCTATACGATGATCCTGATAGACGGTATGCCCATCGTCAGTGGCCTGGCCACGGTGTATGGACTTACGGGAATTCCGCAATCCCTGATCGACCGGATAGAGGTGGTAAAGGGCCCTGCCTCGACGCTTTACGGTTCTGAGGCAGTGGGTGGCCTGATCAACGTAATCACCAAGCGCACTGAGGTGGCTCCCGTCGTGGCTGCGGATGCCTTCGTGTCTGGCTGGGGAGAAGTGAATGCCGACTTGGGCCTGAAAAGCTACTTTGGCAAGTCCTTGCAGTCGCTGACTGGTGTAAACCTCTTTTGGTATGACCATCCCATAGACAACAATGGAGACGGATTTACCGACCTGACTTTGCAAAAGCGTCTGTCGGTTTTTCAAAAATTCCAGGCACAGCGCAAAGGTGGAAGGACTTTCTCCCTTGCCGGAAGGTACGTGGCCGAAGATCGCTGGGGAGGACAGGTGGACTGGACCGAAGCGGACAGGGGAGGGGATGAAGTGTATGGAGAGAGCATCCGAACCAGGCGATGGGAGGCATTTGGGGTCTATCAGCTCCCCGTGCCTGGCACGGTCAACTTCCAATATTCCCTCAACGGCCACAAGCAAGACTCCTACTACGGCACCACGGCCTACCTCGCGGATCAGCGGATTGCCTTTGGCCAGCTGACTTGGGTAAAAGAAAGCGGCAAAAACAATCTCCTGCTCGGAGCAGCCTACCGCTACACGTTTTATGACGACAACACGCCGGCGACTGAGCAAAACGGCAGTGAAAACTCGCCTTCCCAGATCCATTTGCCGGGTGTGTTTGTACAAAACGAGTTTAAAATCAAGCCAAACCAGAGCCTGTTGGCTGGACTGCGCTATGACCACAACAGCCTGCACGGAAGCATCCTTTCCCCAAGGCTCAATTACAAGCTCAGCTCTCTGGACAAAAGCACCGTGTTGCGGCTTTCCGTCGGCAACGGTTTTCGCGTAGCGAACGTCTTCACCGAAGACCATGCCGCGCTCACGGGCGCGCGTGAGGTGGTTTTTGCCGAGGAGCTCGCTCCGGAGCGCAGCTGGAATGCCAACCTAAACCTGGTGAAAAAGATCTACTCCGACGGGGGCAATTTCTTTGGCATCGACGGCTCGGTGTTTTACACCTATTTCACCAACCGGATCGTGCCGGACTACGAGACCAATCCCAACCAGATCATCTACGCCAACCTGGACGGAAGCGCGGTATCCAAAGGAATCTCGCTCAATCTGGACGCGGCCTGGCAGTCTGGCCTGAAAGTGATGGCTGGTGCCACGCTGATGGACGTGAGTCTGGAGGAGAATGGCGAAAAGATCCGGCAGCTGCTCACGGAGCGCTTTTCGGGAGTGTGGAGCATCGGCTACGAGATCCATCCGCTCCGGCTGACCGTGGACTACACCGGCAATGTGTATAGCCCCATGCGCCTGCCGCTGCTGGGCGAGCTGGACGACCGGGCCGAGTATTCGCCCTGGTGGAGCATCCAAAACATCCAACTGACCAAGGCCCTAGGCGAAAGATGGGAAGTATACGGCGGCGTAAAAAACCTGCTGAACTTCACCCCTCCAGCCAACAGCATCGCGCGGGCCTTTGATCCCTTCGACAAAAATGTGGTCTTTGACGACAGCGGCCAGGTGGTGCCGACTCCTGATAATCCCCAAGCGCTGACTTTTGACCCGACCTACGTCTATGCGCCAAATCAAGGCATCAGGGGATTTCTGGGGCTTAGGTTTACGGTTTACTAGAGCTGGAAGGACTTTGTTTACGAAAAGGTAATTCAGCGCGGGATGAAGTGGTGGCGATTTTTGACTAGCTTACCGAACTAACTTATTTCAACTTATGTCCCGTTTAGTTTTCCGTCATTTTCTCTTTGTTCTCTTTCTGAGCCAGGCGTTTACCGCTGTTTCCCAAACCAAAATCGAATACCAGGAGCCCAAGTTTCGGCAAAGCTGGTCCAAGCCTTCCGAGCATCCGGATCGGATCGTCCTGAATTTCGGGCAGAATCCGGGTAAGGAAGTCAATGTGACCTGGAGAACCGACAGCACCGTGACCCAGGCGAAGGCCCAAATCGCCATCGCGACGGCGGCTCCGCGATTTTGGAAAAACGGACAGGAGCTTCCCGCCAAAACGGAAGTCCTCGATGCCAGACAGGTGAAAGACGCCGAAGTTTTGGCCCACTATCACTCGGTGGAGTTTCGGGATCTTTTGCCGGATACGGTCTATGCCTACCGGGTAGGGGACGGGGAGCACTGGAGCGAATGGTTTCAGTTTACCACTGCCTCCGAGACCGCGGGCGATAGGTTTTCCTTCCTGTATGTGGGGGATGCACAAAACTACGTCTTGGAGCTTTGGTCAAGGCTGATCCGGGAAGGGTTTAGGACGGCGCCGGATGCCAAGTTTTTTATCCATGCAGGAGACCTGATCAACATTGCCCACCGGGAGCAGGAGTGGCACGAGTGGTTCACCGCCGGTGGGTTTATCCATAGCATGATCCCATCTTTTCCCACTCCGGGAAACCATGAATACCGGGCTAAAAACCAAGAGGAAAGCGACAAAAAGGAACGGAGCCTCGCCGTACAGTGGAGGCCGCAGTTTACACTTCCCATGAACGGTCCCGAGGGGCTGGAGGAGACGGTTTATTACATGGACTACCAGGACGTGCGGGTGATTTCGCTCAATTCCAACAAAGATCACGAGGTCCAGGCGGTATGGCTGGAAGAGGTTTTGAAAAACAATCCCCAAAAATGGGTCATCCTGACTTACCATCATCCGATGTTTTCCGCCTCCAATGGACGGGACAACGAGGAGTTACGGGCGCTGTGGAAGCCGATCTTTGACAAATACCGGGTAGATCTGGCGCTGCAGGGACATGACCACGCCTATGCCCGAGGTCGTGTGTCTCCCGGCGAGAACGTCATGGACGGGGTCAATCTGAAGGACCAGACCGGGACTGTTTACGTGGTCAGCGTCAGTGGGGGCAAGATGTACGACATCGGCGACGACTGGACCGCCAAGGGTGGACAGCGTGACCGGATTGCCGAAAATACCCAGCTCTTCCAAGTCATCACGGTGGAAGGCGACCGTCTGAAATACGAATCCTACACCGCGGTCGGAGAGCTGTATGATGCTTTTGACCTAGTGAAGGGCGAGGACGGGACTAACCAGTTTGTCGAACTTCGGGTCAATGCAGTTCCGGAGAAAACCCACCAAAACACGGTTCCCTACAAGGATTGACAGGGGA
This sequence comes from Algoriphagus oliviformis, assembly GCF_017254915.1. Classification (GTDB taxonomy): domain Bacteria; phylum Bacteroidota; class Bacteroidia; order Cytophagales; family Cyclobacteriaceae; genus Algoriphagus; species Algoriphagus oliviformis. The sequence goes on from NZ_JAFKCT010000002.1 coordinate 260,245, forward strand.
AAACGGGAGCTTCGACTGCGTTCGGAATCGGAGACCTGAGTACGGCAAAACGTGGACTTTCAGATAGCCACAGCTGGCTGCTGGAATGGAGGCGGATATTGATGCTGTGAAAAATAAAGTGGGGTTCTTTTCCCTCGGTTACCAGCAAAAAGCCCGTGTCGACTCTCGACACGGGCTTTTGCTTTATTCGGTAAGGGACTTGGATCAATTCGAACCTGGGCCGCCTGTTTTCGAGGCGTTCTCCATCTTTTTGACCATGTCACCTTCTTTCAGTTCTTTGCTGACCACGAAATAAGGCCCGGAGATCACCTCGTCGCCTTCTTTCAGACCTTCCAAAACTTCGATGTTTTCATAGTCGGAGATGCCGGTTTTCACAGTACGGATCTTGGCGATCCCATTTTCGCTGACGAAGACCAGTTCCTTGTTTTTGGTGGTGCCGCCTGCGAGGGTATCCACTTGGGTTTCACGAGTAGTCACGGCTGCGAGAGGAATGGCAAGTGCGTCGTTTTTGGAAGTGGTGAGGATCTCCACTGAGGCAGTCATGCCCGGGCGGAAAGGGTAGCGGTTGCCTTCCTTCACCAGATCTTCATAGGAGCTGTTGAGGATTCTGATTTTCACCTTAAACTCTGTGACGGCATCCGCAGAGGTCTTGGTGTTGGCGGTGTTGGCGATGCTGGTGACAATTCCCTTGAATTTTTTGCCCAAAGCCGAGTAGGAATCCACGTCGATGAGCGTGGTGTCACCCAGGCTGAGGCGTACGATGTCGTTTTCGTTGACATCCACACGCACTTCCATTTTGGAAAGGTCGGCGATGGTCATCATCTCGGTACCGGCCATCTGCTGGGTACCTACCACACGTTCGCCCTTCTCCACCAAAAGACTGGAGACGATGCCCGAGACGGGAGAGTTCACGTTGGTGAGGCGGAGGTTTTCGGAGGCTTCGTTGACCGATGCCTGGGAGCTTTTGACGATGAACTCGGAAGCGATCACGTTTTGCTTGGCGGCCTCCAGGTCCTTGTCAGCGGAAATATAGTTGGCGCGGGCGGTCTCAAAGTCTGCGTCGGAGATGGCCTTTTCCTCGTACAGTTTTTTCTGGCGGTTGAAGTTGAGTTCAGCTTGAGTAAACTGTGCCTCGGAGCGCTGCAGGGCAGCTTTGGCCTGGGACAGGTTTGCCATCTGCTGGTTGAGGTTTGCGCGGGAGCGCTCCAAAGCCGAAATGAAGTTGTCGGGACGGATTTTGACCAGGAGCTTGCCCAGCTCCACGGAGTCACCCTCGACCACGTTGAGCTCGATGATCTCACCGGCCACGTCAGGGGAGAGCTTGACTTCCACCTCGGGCTGGATCTCGCCGGAGGCGCTCACCTTTTCGATGATGCTGGTCTTTTTGACCGTGGCAAATTCCACTTCTGTTTCTTTGGCACCGCCTATCCATCCGGCAGATCTGCCGATGATGGCGATGACGATGATGAGGCCTACTGCACCCAGCAGGTAGTAAAGGAGTTTGTTGGACTTTTTAGCAGCCATGGTTTAGTTGAGGTTGATGGGGTTACCGAGATAAAAATCTAAGACTTTCACTCTGAAAATGTAGGTGTATTTCGCGTTCAGCAGATCTGCTTGGGCATTGAAGAGGTTGTTTTGCGCTACCTGGAAGTCCACGGAGTTGATCGCTCCCAGGTCAAATCGTTGCTGGGCGATACGGAAGGTTTCCTGTAGGCTTTTTACCCGAGTGACTGAGGCCTTGTAAGACAGGTCGGCGGCAATAGCGCTGTTGTAGGCCGTTTCGATGTCCTGCCGTAGTTGGTTTTTCGCTTCCATGGCCGCTACCTCTTGGATGGCGGTCTGGGCGCGGGCCCTTTGCAGGCTGGATTTGTTGTTGAAATTCGTGAAAATTGGAATGCTCAGGTTAAAGCTTAAAGCCTGGGAGAGGTTGTCTTTGAACTGTTGGGAAAACTCCGGTCTATCCATGCCAAATACTTGATCCACATAGTTGGTGAAGACATTGGCTCCGACTCCCAAAGTAGGGTAGAAGGCACCTTTGGCAATTTTCTCTTGATATTCCGCACTCAGTACGTTGGCATTGGCAGCTTTGATTTCCGGCATGATGGTTACCGCCGTTTCGTAGATTTCCTCACTGGTCTCGGTGGCCATCAGGCCTTCTTGCATTTCAAACTCAGGCTCAATGACCATGAAGTCATCGGTGAAAGGAATCTGCATGGCTTGGGCCAGGTTGAGCTTGGCGGAGCGGTAGCTGTTTTGCGCATTGATGACCTCGAGCTGGTTGGTCGCGTTTTGCGATTGGAGATCCAGGTAGTCCGACATAGGCAGGGAGCCAGCATCCACGAGTTTTTTGGTGCGGGTCATCTGCTCCGTGGTGGTGGAAAGCTGGTTTTCGGCGATCTTCACCTGCTCCCGATTGAAGACCACGTTGATGAAAAGGTTGATGACGTTGAGCGTAATGTCGTTTTTGGTCGCTTCCAAACTATACAGTCCGGCTTCGAGATCGGTTTTTGCCTGAGCGATGGAGTTGTTGATTCTCAGCCCTTGGAACAATGGCATGTTGGAGCTTGCCTGGAAGTTCACGTTGCCGATCCGGTTGGTTTCAAAGAGGTTGGTGACCGGGTTGATGGATCGGCCCCAACGCACCCCGTAGCTGGAGCCAGTGGAGAGCGAAGGATAGCGCTGCCCCTTGTTTTGAAGTAGGGTCGCTTCAGTGATCTCCTGGTTGAGTTCGGTGCGCTTCAAGGTCAGGTTGTTTTCCAGCGCGATGTCTATTGCCGTCTGTAGGTCATAGGGGCCGGGAGGCACCTCCTGTGCCCAGGCTCCGAGGGACACACTGAATAGAATGCATGCTAGCGTAAAAATCTTTCTCATAGGAATCAGTTGGTTTTGTCTGGGTTTGGGATTAGAGGTCGATGTCGGGAATGTAGATCAGCTGGGAAATCCACGGCAGGGACTTGAGGTATTGGGTAGTGATCTCGCGGATCCCCGAGTCCATCTCGATCACATGACAGGCGACGTCATGCTTGCCCTTTCTCGACACGGACATGGTGGCGATGTTGGTTTTTTCCTGGGCGATCACGCTGGAAATAAAGGCGATCGCTCCCGAGATATCCTCGGCTTTGATGATCAGGGTGTGGTTTTGGGCAGAAAAATTGGCCACAAAGCCATCCACCTCCGCAATGTTGATCACACCACCGCCCAGGCTTTCGCCCACGACCTCGATCTGCCGCTCACCTTTTCGGAGATTCAGCTTGATCGTGTTGGGATGATGGATAGAGGAGTTGCCTATGGATTTGAACTTGTAGCTTAATCCTCTTTCGGCAGCGAGTTCGAGGGCGTTTTTGATCCTGGGATCGTCGGTCTTGAAGTCCATCAGCCCACCCAGTATGGCCCGGTCGCTGCCATGGCCTTCGTAGGTTCTCGCAAAGGAGTTGTAAAACGTGATGGAGGCCTCGTCGGGGATGCCGCCGAGTACCCGTATTGCCGCCCGCGCGATCCGTACCACCCCCGCTGTATGAGATGATGAGGGGCCGATCATCACCGGTCCTATCATATCAAATACGCTGCTTTTGTTTGCCATGGCGACTTCTTGTCCAATTTTGGTGCTAACACTTTTCCTGTCTCAAGAATAAGGTATTTTTTGTATTGTTTCGGCATTTTTGGGGCGCTAAGGTGGTTTTGTTTGCTACTTTTAACAGCCCTTTTTCTGAACAAAGTCTATATCTGATCGAATCTGAACACTTTTATGAGCGAAACTGATACAGTTTACGTCCTGCAGGCTCCGACCGAAGCCTGGGTAGCAGCTTCCGAGGTTCAGATCCCCAACCGGGCAATGAATTTTGGAGACGGACTGTTCGAAACGATGGTTTTTGACGGGGCGTCTATCCGTTTTTTCGACTTCCACCTTGAGCGGCTTCGGCAGGGTATGGAGCTGCTCCAGATCGAGGGCTTCGATTCCCGGTTTTACGATTTGGAGACATGGATCAGGGAGCGCTTCAGCGGGCGGCAGTTGAGAGTCCGCTGGAACGTCTATCGCGCTGGCGCCGGAAAGTACACCCCCGAGGTCGAGGGCGCTTGCCAGACCTTGCACCTTCAGCCTTTTGCTCCTGCGCCCGCCGTGAAGGGCAAGACCTCCTTTGCCGAGGAGGTGTCCCTTTTTCCCTTCCCATGGAGTGCATGCAAGACGCTCAGCGCCTTGCCTTATGTGATGGCGGCGCAGGAGCGCAGGAAGCGTGGCTTGGATGAACTCATACTGGCGGACTACCGGGGAAAAATCTCCGAGGCCAGCTCCTCCAATATCTTTTGGAGAAGGGGGAAGAAGGTCTATACCCCGGCGCTTGGCTGCGGCTGCATCGCGGGAGTGGGGCGGAGGGCTATTTTGGAAAAAATCCCTCGGCTCGTCACCGAGGGCGCCTTTGGAGCCAATGAGCTTTTGGGAGCGGAGCAGGTATGGACGTCCAATGTGACGGGTGTTAGTTATTTGGAAAAAATCGATTCGGTGGAATTTTCTACCGAGCCTTGGGAGCCTCTGCTCGAAATTTTTGAATAAATCCACGCTCTCCGATTTTTTTGCTGAGACCTTTCTGCCAAACCCTTATATTTAGCGACCTTAAAATGTAAAATTTAAACTAAAAGACTCTAACATTACCCAAAACCACCAACCAAAGCTCTAACATGCTGCTAGAACCCATTGACCTCATTGTCTTTTTTGGCTACTGTTTCCTGATCATAGGAATGGGCATCTTCGTCTCCCGGGAGAAAGAGGGCCACGTCAAAAACTCCTCCGATTACTTTCTGGCTTCAAAAGCCCTCCCTTGGTGGGCGGTAGGAGCTTCCCTGATCGCTTCCAACATCTCCGCCGAGCAGTTTATCGGCATGTCCGGCTCCGGCTTTGCGCTCGGCCTGGCGATCTCCACCTACGAGTGGATGGCTGCGGCGACCCTGCTGGTAGTGGCGATCTTTTTCCTGCCAGTATATATCAAGAAGGGCATCTACACCATGCCGGGCTTCCTGCTGGATCGCTACGACACCCGCGTGCGTACCACGATGGCGGTCTTCTGGCTACTGCTCTACGTATTTGTCAACCTGACCTCCGTGCTCTATCTGGGCGCGCTCAGCTTGAACACCATTCTCAACGTCCCCATGACCTACGGGATCATCGGCTTGGCGCTGTTTGCCATGATCTATTCCATCTATGGTGGCCTGAAGGCAGTAGCCTGGACGGATGTGATCCAGGTCGTGTTCCTCATCGCCGGAGGCTTGGCCACCACTTACATTGCCTTGCAGATGGTCGGTGGGGGAGATGCCTGGGAGGGTCTGGGAGTGCTTCGCAAAGAAGTCCCCGGTCACTTCTCGATGATCCTCAGCAAGGGGGAAATGATGATCCCCGACGGCAAGGGCGGCGAGCGCGATGCCTATTTGGATCTTCCCGGCCTGTCCGTGCTGATTGGCGGGATGTGGATCACCAACCTGAGCTATTGGGGATTTAACCAATACATCACCCAGCGGGCCCTGGCTGCAAAGAGCCTCGACGAAGCCCAGAAGGGGATGATTTTCGCCGGATTCCTGAAGCTCCTCATGCCACTGATCGTGGTAGTCCCTGGCATCGCTGCCCTGGTCATCGTCAACAACGGCATCGACGGCGCCTTCATCGAATCCATGAAAGATCCGGTGACCGGCATCATCAAGTCCGATCGCGCTTACCCTACCTTGCTTCAGATTTTGCCCGTAGGATTGAAGGGATTGGCCTTCGCGGCACTGACCGCGGCGATTGTCTCCTCACTGGCTTCCATGGCCAACAGTACCTCGACCATTTTCACGATGGACATCTACAGCAAGTACTTTGGCAAGGAGTCTTCCGAAGCCAACCACGTGAGAGTAGGGCGAATCACCGCCATCGTGGCTTTCGTCATTGCGGCGATCGTTGCTCCAGCGCTCGGACAGTTGGACCAAGCCTTCCAGTTTATCCAAGAGTACACCGGCTTCATCAGCCCAGGGGTATTTGCGATTTTCTTTTTCGGGGTATTTTGGAAGAAAACCACTTCCAACGCAGCCCTGGTGGGCGCAGGCTTGAGTATTCCGCTTTCCGTGGTGCTGAAGCTCGTTTTCCCTGCATTGCCGTTCATCGACCGCATGGGCGTGGTGTTCTTGATCTTGGCGGCGCTGATGATCGCCATTTCCCTGGTGGAAGGCAAAGGCAAAGACTATCCCAACAGCATTGACGTCAACGCGGAGCTGTTCCGCACCAGCACTGGATTCAAGATCGGCGCTATCCTGATCTCGGGTATCATTGCGGCACTTTACACTATTTTCTGGTAACCAAAAAGAATGAGAAGACTACTATTGGGCCTTGACATTGGAAGCTCCTCTGTCAAGGCTTCACTACTTGATGCAGATACGGGAAAGTCCATTGCCTCCAAGGCTTTTCCCGAAGAGGAAATGGGAATCGAAGCCCCCGAGACAGGATGGGCAGAGCAGGATCCCGAGATGTGGTGGCGCTATGTCAAAGAGACCATCGCCTATGTCAAGCAAAATGCCTCGGTAAAGGCCGGTGAACTCAAAGGAATAGGCATCGCCTATCAGATGCATGGGCTAGTGTGTGTGGACAAAGACCAAAACGTCCTGCGTCCCTCCATCATCTGGTGTGACAGCCGTGCGGTTGCGATTGGGGAAAAAGCGTTCCGGGGGCTTGGCGAAGACTATTGCCTCCCTCATTTGCTGAATTCCCCGGGAAATTTCACCGCCTCCAAGTTGCGGTGGGTGATCGAAAACCAGCCCGAAATCGCCGCCAAAATCCACAAAATCATGCTTCCGGGTGACTTCATCGCCATGAAGCTGAGCGGAGAGATACTGACTTCCGAAACGGGCCTTTCCGAAGGGATATTTTGGGATTTCCAGGAAAACGGCCTGAGCGAGAAGCTGCTGAAGCAGATGGAAATCCCCAAAGAATGGATCCCAAAAGCCGTTCCTTCCTTTTCTCTCCAGGGAAAAGTCACCGAAGCTGCTGCCAAGGAGACGGGCTTGGAAGCTGGTGTGCCGATCTCCTATCGCGCCGGAGACCAACCCAACAATGCCTTTTCCCTACAAGTACTCAAGCCAGGCGAGCTCGCCACGACTGCGGGTACCTCGGGGACGGTTTACGGAGTCTGCGACACGCCGCTCTATGATCCGCACTCCCGAGTCAACACCTTTGTCCATGTAAACCATGCCGAGAAAAAGCCTTCCTACGGCGTATTGCTCTGCGTAAATGGCACCGGCATCCTCAATTCCTGGCTGAAAAAGGTCATGGGAGGCAAGTGGATTTCCTACGAAGAAATGAACGCCATAGGCAACGGCGCCCCGATAGGCTCAGAGGGTTTGGCCTTCATTCCTTTTGGAAACGGCGTGGAGCGCATCATGCAAAACAAGCCGGTAGGCGCGCATCTGCTCGGTCTTGACCTCTTGAAGCATGACCGCAAGCATGTCGTCCGTGCCGCCCAGGAGGGGATCGTGGCTTCCCTCACCTTTGGATTCCGGATCATGAAGGATATGGGGATGAACCTCAAGACGGTGAAGGCTGGCCGCGCAAATATGTTCCTGAGTCCCTTGTTCAGAAAGACGTTTGTTCAGATGAATGAGGTAAATTTGGAACTGTACGACACCGACGGAGCCCAGGGTGCGGCCCGTGGCGCCGGGATAGGAGCGGGAGTTTTTGCCGGTGAAGCGGAGGCTTTTGAAGGCCTGGAGCTGCTGGAGACGCTGGAACCCAATCCGATCTTTAGCCAACCCTATATGGACGCTTACTTCCACTGGGAAAACAGACTGAACGAAATCCTCAAATCCGGAATCGCCGGGTAGGGGGAGTTGAGAGGTAATTTTACATCGAAACAATACACCAATACAGAAACCTATTTTACCTAAATAACCAATTAAACTATGTCCAAGACCTATTTTCCAAACATCGGCAAGATCAAATTTGAAGGCCGGGAAAGCGAAAACCCATTAGCATTCCGCTATTACGATGAAAACCGTGTCGTAGCAGGAAAGACCATGAAGGAGCACTTCAAGTTTGCCATTGCCTACTGGCACTCCTTCTGTGCCACCGGTGCCGATCCTTTCGGTCCAGGCACGATCCAGCATGCCTGGGATGCCAGCCCGGATGCCGTGCAGCGCGCCAAAGACAAGATGGACGCGGCTTTTGAATTTTTCACCAAGATCGGCGTGGAGTACTACTGCTTCCATGACGTGGACTTGGTAGACGAGGGAGCGACCCTGGAGGAATACGAGGAGCGCATGCGCATCATCACCGACTACGCGCTGGAAAAGCAGAAAGCCACCGGCGTGAAGCTGCTGTGGGGTACTGCCAACGTATTCAGCAACCCGCGCTACATGAACGGCGCTTCCACCAACCCGAACTTTGACGTGCTAGCCTATGCCGCGACGCAGGTGAAAAACTCCATCGACGCGACCATCAAGCTGGGTGGAGAAAACTACGTCTTCTGGGGCGGTCGCGAAGGCTACATGTCTTTGCTCAACACCGACATGAAGCGTGAGAAAGACCATTTGGCGCAATTCCTTACCATGGCCCGTGACTACGCCCGTAAGAATGGCTTCAAAGGAACCTTCTTCATCGAGCCAAAGCCAATGGAGCCTACCAAGCACCAGTATGACTACGACTCCGAGACCGTAATCGGCTTCCTGCGCCACTATGGATTGGACAAAGATTTCAAACTCAACATTGAGGTAAACCATGCCACGCTGGCTGGGCACACCTTCCAGCACGAGCTGCAGGCTGCGGCCGACGCCGGCATGCTGGGAAGCATCGATGCCAACCGCGGTGACTACCAGAACGGTTGGGATACCGACCAGTTTGCGCTGAACCTACAGGAACTGGCCGAGTCCCAACTGGTGATCCTCGCTGCAGGAGGCCTCCAAGGCGGTGGTGTGAACTTTGACGCGAAGATCCGCAGAAACTCCACCGATCCTGAGGATCTGTTCCTGGCGCACATCGGCTCCATGGATGCCTTTGCCAGAGGCCTCTTGATCGCTGCCGACATCATGGAAAAATCCGACTACCTGGAGCGCAGAAAGAACCGCTATGCGAGCTACGACGCAGGAAAAGGCAAGGAGTTCGAAGAAGGAAAGCTGACGCTGGAGGATCTGAGAAGCCATGCCTTTGCTTCCGGAGAACCGACCCAGATCAGCGGCAAGCAGGAATACTTCGAAAACCTGATCAACCGGTTTATCTAAGAATTGAGGTATTTAAAACAAAGAATCCCGAGGCGAAAGCTTCGGGATTTTTTTGTAAAAGACCTTATTGACGTTAGCCCTCCAAGGGTTTCAAACCCTTGGAGGGCTTTGGAGGAATGCGGATTCAAACCCTCGGAGGGCTTTGGAGGGATGCGGATTCAAACCCTTGGAGGACTGCATCCCCATGAATCATGCATCTTGATTCTACTCGACCTTCAGGGTGTCCGCTACTTTGGATCTGGCCACGCGGATGGTCTGCGAGGAGATCGTGAGGACTCCCAATGCCAGCAGGACCAGCGATCCCAGTAGGACGGTCCCCAAGCCAAAATCCACTCGGTTGGGCAGGTTTTCCAACCAAAGCTTGTTGACAAAGTAGCTGAGGGGAGCACCCAAGGCTATGGACAGGGCCAGCATTTGCAAAAAGCCCTTGCTCAGCAGTAGGGTGATGCTGAAGTTGTCCGCACCGAGGAATTTTCGGATGCCTACCTCTTTGGTTTTCCGCTCAGCGGCATAGGTGGTCATCCCCAGCAGTCCAAGACAGGCGATGAAGATGGCCAGGAAAGACACGAAGCCAAGTATGGAGACCACATCAAAGAGTCCGCGGTGGGTTGCCTCGATCTCCTCGTCTAGAAACTGGTAGCTGAAGGAATGCACCGGATCGAGTTTTTTCCAATGGCCTTCCAGCTCGGCCAGGGTCTGCATCAGGTCTGGAGATGCGATTTTTACATTGACGTATTGAAACTGTTTGGGATCATAGCGCAGCATCAGCGGCGCGATGGCGTGCTCGTTGAGCAGGAGCTTGTATCGGAAGTCCTTCACTACCCCCGCCACGGTCAGCAGCGGTCCTCCCCACTTGGATTCAAACTGCAAGCCCACCATGGCATCCGCCGAGGGATAGCCCAGCTCTTTGGCCATGGCCTCGTTGACGAGGATCTGGGACTCGGCAAGTTGCTCGTTGGCGGAAAATGCAGAGCCAGCCAACATCTCTATTCCCAGGTTTTCAGGGAAATTCCGGTCGATGTGGAGTATGCCCACTGACCGATAGTCCGACTGCTCGCCTAGGACGCGGATTTGGCTGTTGTTGTTGGTGCCGGTGGCAGGGATGATGTCACAGGCCGAGATAGTCGATACGCCGGGAATGCGTTCGAATTCTCCGCGCAGTTTTTCGTAGTCCAGGCCTTGGAGTTGGATGTTGACGATGTTTTCCGACTGAAAGCCATAGTCAAAGGCCATGTAGTGCTTGAACTGGTTATAAATCAAGATCGACGTGGTGATGAAAAACAGGGAAACCACAAATTGCGACACGCCTAACAGCTTGCGCAGCCGCAACTTGCCTGCGCCGCCCGTTTCGGAAAGGCTCTTCAGTGCCTTGATGGGCTGGTAGCCGGAGAGGAAAAGGGCAGGATAGATGCCGGCGATGAGACCCACGACCACAGCCAGCAGGATGAAGCCGAGGAAAAGTGAAGGGAAGAAGGGCAGCTGAAGGTTCAAAAACTGGTTGACCCAAAGCCCCTTAAAGAAGGGAATCAACGCCAATAGTAGCAGGCTGGCGATGGCTAGTGCTAGCAAGGCGGTGAGCACCGATTCGCTGAGAAACTGTGCGACCAGATTTTTGCGAAAGGCGCCTGTGACCTTGCGAATGCCGATTTCCTTGGCCCTGGTCAGCGCCCTGGCAATGGACAAGTTGGTGTAGTTGAGACAGGCTGAGGCCAGGATAGCCAGTGCCAGGCCGATCAGGAAGTAGTAGGCAAACATCGGCAGCCTGAAACTGGTGTCGTTGTTGACAATGCCGAGGGCCACGTCCGGCAGTGGCTGGGAAGCCATCTTGAAGCCTTTGGTGTGGTCTGCTTTGATCTCTTCGGCCCGACGCTGCACGATGTCGTTGAGGTTGGCATTCAGCTCCTCGGGGGAGCCGCCCTCTTGCAGCAGGGCGAAGGTGTAGGTGCGGAAAAAGTACGTCCAATCCTCGCGCCGGTCTTCGAGCTTTCCCGCGGTGATGAGCGAAGGCATGCTGCTATCCGACACCAGGATGTCAAACGTGAGGTGGGAAGGGTAGCGCTCCCGATCGATCACGCCCGTGACGGTAAAGTTTCCCCAATCCAGAGCAACCGTTTGCGTGGAGTCTTTGGCATCGGTGATTCTGGTCCGCTGATCCTGTAGCTGAATGGTCTTTCCGAGTGGACTTTCATCCCTGAAAAGGAGGGTTGCCAGCTCTTTGGTGATGATCGCCGAATAAGGGGCCGTGAGCGCGCTTGCTGGATCTCCATATTCCAGAGGAAAGCTGAATAGGCGGAAAAAACCGGGGTCGGCGAAGAGGCCATTGATGCCCTTGGTTTTGTCCTCGAAGATGGCATCTCCGCCGATGCCGGGGATCAGACGGGTGGTCGCCTCGACCGAGGGATAGCTTGCAAGCTCTGCCGCAAGGGGCTGGGGAGAGGTGGCGTATTGATTTCTGGATCCTTCGTGGTCAGAGAGAATCCGATAGATCCTGTCCTTCTTTTCATGAAACTGATCTGAGCTGGTCTGCTCGGCCAGCATCATCAGGATCAGCATACTGACGGACATGGCCAGCGCCAAGCCAAAGATGTTGATGAAGGAAAAGGTCTTGTACTTGAGCAGGTTTCGAAAGCCGATTTTGAAGTAGTTGCGGTACATGGCGCTGTGGTTTAGGTGTGGTGTAAAGCCAAGGGGTCTGATGATGCCGGGTCGGAAGAGGAGGAGCACATCCCAGGCAAAGCGGAGGTCAGCCTTTCTTTTTCCCAAAGTCTCGACCCGCTCTTGGTGGAGTTCGATCAGGTCGCCTTCTATGTAGATTCGCAAATTCGGGTCACAGAATGCCCGGAAGAGCCGAAGTGGAAGGCGGGGTGGTAATGGACTTGCTTCTTTCATGGGATCATTGGGCGGTCTTGAGGTTCCATACAGCAGCGGGAATGGCCTGCCAAAGCGATTCCCGAGTCTCGCGGGAATGCGCGAGTGCGTTCCTTCCGGCTGCGGTGAGTTGGTAGAAGCGCTTGGGTCGGCCGGCCCGCTCTTGGGTTCCGGCTCCTTCCTGTGATTTCAGATAGCCTTTTTTCTCCAATCGCTGTAGGGCGGTCTGCAAGGCTCCGACGCTCACCCCCCGATCAAGGCGTTGTTCCATCTCGTTTTTGATCGCCACGCCATAGGCCTCGTCGTAGAGAATGCCTACGGTGAGCAAGACCAGTTCTTCAAATTCTCCCAATTGATATTGTCCCATTTCGCATGAATTGATTCCTAATTGTAGTATTCAAGCGCGTGCCAAATGGGAAAAAGTGGTCTTTGGAAGCCAGCGAGGGCATTGCCGCCCTTTTAGCTGTTCAAAAGTGTACAGGACTTTGTCTGTTTGCGACCAAAAAAATGATCTCAGGAAGGTGTCTAAAGGGCTGCAATTATGGGGTTTGTTGGGCTTTCATTTTGGCATCAGTCCTTTACCAGTCGGTGGATGGCCGCCATTTTTTCCAATACCGTCAGACTCACGACGAAGGGATAGGCGTCCGGCACTCCCATGGATCGGTTGAGGCTGTTGATGGTGAAAGACACCGGCATCCAGGCTTGGAAGATCCGGTCAAATTTCGCCTGGGTGTAGGGATCGAGGTCGATGGTCCCTCGTAGGCTTTTGGAGCGCAGTTTTGGCTTTACGCTGAGTCCGAAATAGTAGGCTGTCTCGGCCATGTCAAGGATATGGAGGTAGTGGGCCCAGGTCTCGGCCCAGTCTTCCCAGGGGTGCGCACTCGCATAGGAACTGATGTGGCGATCTTGCCAGTCTGCGGGGGCGCCCTGCTCGTAGTGGAGACTCAAGGCTTGCCCATAGTCAGTCCGCTCGTCCCCGAAAACAGTCCTGAATTTCTGTACCGCTTGCTCCCGGCCAGCGACCAATCGATCCCAATAATAGTGGCCCACCTCGTGGCGGAAATGACCAATCAGCGTGCGGTAAGCTTCGGAGAGCTGCGTTCGGATCTGTTCGCGGTGTACCGAGTCGGCCTCGGAAAGGAGGATGGTCACGACACCGTCCGCATGGCCCGTCATGATGTCGGAGTCCTCGGTCTTCGAGATGAAGTCGAAGCAAAGCCCGGTATTCGCATCGAGCATCTTGCTGGTGAGCGGGAGCCCGAGCCGAACCAGTTGATAGACCAAGCGATGTTTGGCTACTTCGAGCTTTTGCCATTTGGACATGTTCTCTTGGTCCGAAAGGTCGGGGATAGTCCGGTTCAGCGCGCAGGCGACGCAGAATTCGGCTTCGCTCTCTGCGGGAATCAGCCAGTTGCAAACGCCAAACTCCAGGTTTTTGCAATACTTGTAGGCCTTGCGATCCTTGTCCGACACCATGGGTACGGCATCGGGGCGGAAGGTGAGCATTTCCAGTTTTGTGACTGAGAATCCACAGTGGTGTCCGCATTTTTCACAATGTGTATTTTCAAAATACAGCGGGTTTGAGCAATTGGCACAATCAAACAGTTTCATAGGTTTTGGATTTGGCGTTTTATGGAGCTTTTGCCGGTCGTTTTTCTCCTTTGATAGGCGGAGTGGTGTGTCCGACGAGAGCCCCAGTCTGCTTAGTGACAAATGATGCGCCATGCGTTGGGAAAAAGGCCGGGATACATTCCGCGTCAGACTGTTCCGCTTTTGGTCGTTTGACGGGTGAGAAAAGCTAAAATGGGGTCGGCCTTTCTTTGCCAAAAGTTTTTTGTTTCTTTTGGAATGAGTTGCCTGTGGTGGCAATGCGGCGTCTATGCCCGAAATAAGAGAGATTTGCCAGGCGAATCGGAGAGCTATGAGCAGTAAAGGAAGGAATTTGTTGATGGGGATTTTCTTGGCGTGGAGCCTGTGCTTCCAGTCCTTGAAGGCCCAGTCCCACCTGGATGAGTTGGTTTTTCGCAGCTTGGACGAGGATTTGGGCCTGTCCAGCTCCAATGTGCTCGCCATCCTTCGCGATCCCAATGGGATGATGTGGTATGGCACGGCTTTCGGCCTCTATCGCTACGACGGCACCCGCGTCAAGGCTTTTTTCAACTCCGCAGATACCAGCTCTCTTTCACACAATTCCATTTCAAAACTGGCCATGGGCCCCGAAGGCAAGCTTTGGGTAAAAAATGTCAACGGAAGGTTTGATGTCTACGACCCAAAGACCGGGAAATTCGCCCGAGGCACGCTCGGTTTTACCAAGCAATACAGCCTGGCCTCGGACTCCATCGGGATGGTCATGAAGGACCGGCAGGGGAGGTTTTGGTTTACCCATTCGGAAAAGGGCATCAGCATCTTTGACCCCGTCAAAAAGCAGACGGACTATCTCCGGGCCGGTGGCGGCAGTGGAAGCCTTTCTTCCAACAAAGTAGCGGCTGTGGCCGAGGCACCCGACGGGATGGTCTGGGCGGTGAACCAATCTGGATTCATCGAACTGATCGATCCCAATCGGCTGATTGTGACGAAAACCCTGAGGCTTCCGACTGGGAAAATCCCCGAGTTGGCCAGCTATGAGCTGGTGCTCGACTCAGAGGGAGACGCTTGGATCTTTGACCCCGAGCGGGACTTGGGCGTGTTTTGGGTGGACGGCTTAAGTCATGAAGTCGCTGTGTGCCGGGAAAACGAGGGCTTGCTCCGATTGAACAACAACATGGTCAAGGCCGTGGTGGAGGCCCAAAAGGGCCAAATCTGGCTCGGCACCGACCACGGAGGGATCAATTCGATTGACAAGGAAAAACGAATCGTCCGCTTTTTTGACAAAGAAGGGAGCCCTGAGTCGGCCATGCCGCATAGTGTGGTCTATGCGCTGTACAAAGACCCAGAGGATATCATCTGGGTGGGGACGCATAAGAAGGGCGTGTCCTATTACCACAAAGGCCTGCTGCGCTTTTCCCATGTGCGGAAGAATTTCTCCGAAGCCAATTCCCTTCCTTTCAGCGATATCAACGCTTTTGCCGAGGACAGCCTGGGCAACCTTTACATCGGTACCAACGGAGGCGGGCTGATCTACCACAACAGAAAGAACAACACCTATCGCCAGTACCGCCACGAGCCCAGCGATCCCAAAAGCCTCACTGGCGACGTGATCGTGGATCTGATGATCGACCACGCGGGGATTCTTTGGATTGGGACTTATCTGAACGGCCTGGGCAAGTTTGATGGCAAGAGCTTTACCAATTTTGCACTGTCCGAGGAAGCTATAGGCGGGATCGCCGGCCCCAACATCTGGAAGCTTTTTGAGGACAGCAAGCACCGCATCTGGATCGGAACGCTGAGGTCGGGCATGTCGATGCTCGAGCCGGATCGGAAGACTTTCCACAACTATCCCGCAGGAAGCGAGCCTTTTCTCCCCCACAATCAATACATCACTGGCTTTGCAGAGGACCGGGCGGGCAATATCTGGGTGGCGGGCGGCACTGGGCTGAACGTGATCAACTTCGACAAAAAGACCAGCGCGTACTATTCAGAGGCCCAAGACAAGGGACTCAAGGAGTCCAGCACCACCGAACTCTTTGCCGACGCAGAAGGAGTGGTCTGGCTGAACACCCAAAACGGTCTCCACTATTTCGATGCGCAGGACAGTGTGTTTGTACACTATGGACAGGAGGAGGGGCTGCCTACCGGCTACCTCGTGGACGTGCTGGACGACGAGCAGGGCAATCTGTGGATCAGCACGCAGGCGGGACTTTCCTACGCCCAAGTCAACCGCCGGACTAGGCCTTTTGAGATCGTGTTCCAAAACTTTGACCAAAAGGACGGCCTGCAGGCTGCGCTTTTTAACAAGAACTCTGCGATCAAAACTCAAAATGGCGAGTTCCTCTTCGGTGGACCCAATGGCTATAACATATTCCGCTCGGAGAATTTTGCCTTTGAGCAAAACAACCCTCCGGTGGTCTTCACCGAATTGCAGCTTTTCAACAATACGGTGGAGGTAGGGGATGAGCTCGGGAACCGGGTGTTGCTCAGCCAAACCCTCGAAAACACCGACAAGCTGGTGCTGAAGCATGACGAGAACATGTTCAGCATCGGTTTTAGCGCACTCAATTTTCTTTATCCTGAAAAAAACAAATACCGCTACAAGCTGCTTGGCTTCAATGAGGACTGGATCTACCTAAACGACGACCTGGCCAAGGTCTCCTTTACCAACCTGGATCCCGGCAACTATACGCTGGTGGTGCAGCCCGGCACCGTGCTGGAGGGCTGGAGCAAGGAGGAGTACAAGCTCGACATCGTGATCGAGGCTCCCTTTTGGAAGACTCCTTTGGCTTATTTTATTTACCTCCTGCTGATAGCGGCAGTGGTGTACTTCTTCCGAAATCAACTCCTCAATCGGCAAAAGGAGAAGTTTGAGCGGGAAAATGCCCTGCGGGAGGCCAAGCGGGTGCAGGAGCTGGACAGGTTGAAGACCAAGTTTTTCACCAATCTGAGCCATGAGTTTCGTACGCCGCTCTCCCTGATCCTGACGCCGACGGAACATCTAATCTCCAGCTCCGGAGACTCTGTGCTGACGGGCCAATACAAGATCATCCAACGCAACGCCCGCCGGCTCCTCAAGCTGATCAACCAGCTTCTCGACGTAAAAAACGTGGACAAAGGTGCCTTGGCCTTCCACCCGGCGGAGGGTGATATCGTGCAGTTCGTGAGGGAATGCATCGCGGATTTCAAGGAGCTGTCCGAAAACCAGCACATCCATCTCCACTTCGAGACCCGAATGGAGTCCTTGCAGGCGATTTTTGACGCGGACAAGCTGGAGAAGATCATTTTCAATCTCCTCTCCAACGCCTTTAAGTTTACCCCTGAGGATGGAAGCATCCAGGTCACCTTGGAGATGCTGTCCGAGC
Source organism: Algoriphagus oliviformis (assembly GCF_017254915.1). Taxonomy (GTDB): domain Bacteria; phylum Bacteroidota; class Bacteroidia; order Cytophagales; family Cyclobacteriaceae; genus Algoriphagus; species Algoriphagus oliviformis. Next base: position 277,293 of record NZ_JAFKCT010000002.1, read on the forward strand.
ATGAAGACAAAGGCGTGCTTTCTCTGGCCGTGTCGGATACTGGAGTCGGGATTTCCCCTGAGGACAAAGAGCGGGTTTTCGACCGCTTCTTCACCACCGAGGGGCATGGCCAGCAGCTGAATCAGGGAAGTGGAATCGGCCTCGCGCTCGCCCAGGATTTTGCCAAGATCATGGGTGGGCAGATCGACTTGGAAAGCAAGCTGGGAAAGGGCTCGGTCTTTACGCTCACCCTGCCGGTTGGCCTGATACTGCCCGAGGAAGGGGAGGAGGGCTCCGCTATGGAAGGGGACTTCTCCAAGACCGAGAAAGACAGCATCCTGATCGTGGAAGACCATCGTGAGTTTAGAAACTACCTCAAAGACTGCCTCTCCGACTCCTACCACGTGCTGACCGCCGCCAATGGAGCCCAGGCCTGGGAGATTGCGCAGGAGCAGATTCCGGATCTGGTGATCTCCGACTGGATGATGCCGGTGATGGATGGAAAGGAGCTTTGCCAAAAAATCAAGGGCGACATCCGTACCTCCCATATTCCGGTCATCCTCCTCACAGCCAAGAAGTCCGAGGAAAACCTACTCCGTGGATTGGACAGTGGCTGCAACCTCTACCTAACCAAGCCATTCAACCTCGAAGTGCTGCAGCTGAGCGTGAAAAATCTCCTGCGGGAAAGAAGCCTAGTGCAAGAGCAAAACCGCCAGAAAATCCAGATCAACGCCTCTGAGGTCGAGGTGGTGTCTATGGACGATCAGTTGATCCAGAAGGCCGTGGCGCTGGTGGAGCGACACATCAAGGATGAGCAGCTCTCGGTGGAGTTTTTGAGCTCTGAGCTGGCCATGAGCAGGGTGCAGCTTTACAAAAAGCTACAGTCACTGACGGGCAAGAGCCCGATCGAATTTATACGTCTCATCCGTCTGCAGCGCGCTTCGCAATTGCTGCTGAAAAGCCAGCTGAACATCAGCGAAGTGGCTTTCCAGGTGGGGTATAACAACGCCAAATATTTTTCAAGGCATTTCAAAGCCGAGTTTGGCTGCCTGCCCTCGGAGTATGCGGCCAAGTCGGTGGTGCAGTAGCCTTGCCTTTTTTCATGTGCTAGACGGCAGGATGTCTGGGTGTAACTGAGCGTCTGCCTCCCGTTTTACTTTCAATACCCCAATCCGAAACAATCGATACCCTCCTCGGGCTAGGGAATGGGCTATACTTGCCCGTCAATTAACCTAACCCAATCATGAAACCTATTTTGATCGCTTTGATCGGTCTGCTGATGGCCTGTACCGAAGCCTCTGAGCCTGCTGCCGCCACCCCGACCCCCGAGCCAGAGACATCCACCCAGCAATTCTTTGGCCCCCTAAGTGTCCGCGCCGGACAGCTGAGCGACCGGGATGGGAAACCCGTCATGCTCAGAGGAGTCAGCTTTGGCTGGCACAATTGGTGGCCGAGGTTTTACAACCGGTCGGCTGTCGCTTGGCTCAAGAAGGACTGGAACGTCAACATCGTCCGTGCGTCCATGGGCATTGATCCGGATGGAGCTTACTTGGACAAGCCTGAGCTGGCTTTGGAAAAAATCAAAGCCGTCGTGGACGCCGCCATCGCAGAGGATGTCTATGTGATCATCGACTGGCACAGCCACGACATCTACCTGGAAGAAGCCAAAGCCTTTTTTGCGGATATAGCACAAACCTACGGGGATCATCCCCATGTGATCTATGAGCTTTTCAACGAGCCAGACCAGGAGTCTTGGGAAGAGGTGAAAGCCTACAGCGAAGCGCTGATCGCCGAAATCCGAAAATATGACGAGGACAACATCATCCTGGTAGGTTCGCCCACGTGGAGTCAGGACTTGCATCTCGTCGCGCAAAATCCCATTCGAAACCAGCAAAACCTGATGTATGTGCTGCACTTCTATGCCGCCACGCACAAGGACTACCTGCGGACGAGAGCCGATGCGGCGATGCGTGCGGGCATCCCGGTTTTTGTGTCTGAGTGCGCGGGCATGGAGGCCAGCGGTGACGGCCCCATAGACCAAGCCTCATGGAAGGCTTGGCTAAACTGGATGGAGGCCAAAAAAATCAGCTGGATCGCCTGGTCGGTTGCCGACAAGGACGAGACCTGCTCCATGCTGCTCCCGGACGCGGCGTCCACAGGGAACTGGACGGAGCAGCAGCTGAAGCCTTGGGGCCAACTCGTACGGACTACCTTGAGGAGTAAATAGGCGGCGTCTGGGCCAAAACGTCAGCGACTTGTGTGCTTGGCATCGGGATTTCCCTTTTGCGAGAGCTTCGAAAGCCGGGGTGCTTTGCAAAGAAGTCGGGTTTTTCTGAAAAAAGATTCGCGAAAGCACTCTCCAAAAACCTCGAAATCCTTTCAAATAGGCGGTTTTCTCGCTGGTTAACATTTGATACCCCAATTGAAAACATTTGTACACCCTTATAAAATAAGCCTTCAACTACATTTATTCGGATCAAAGCAATAAACCCAATTACCTCGATCCCTCCTTTGATTTTGTCTGCTCTTGCTGTGCAGACCGGACTCGCCCGACGTCCGTGACAAGGAGGAAAACCCGATGGAATCTTGGGTTTGGCGCTGCGATTTTTTCTAACCAAAACCAACGCAGTGAAAAAACAACAGACACACTCTCGCTTAAGGAAGCTTCCTTTTCCTTCTCTTGCCTATTATCCAATTTCCAACAATTAAACCCTTAATGATGAAAAAACTATTACCGCTATGGCTGATGCTTTTGGTAGGTGTGGTTCAAGCCCAGGTGACCGTGCGAGGCACGATCAAGTCAGCGGGCGACGGACTGGGCCTGCCGGGAGTTACGGTTTTGGTCAAAGGAACCACTACCGGTATAGCCTCCAACGGAGATGGCACCTATTCCATCTCAGTGCCCAATTCCAATGCTGTGCTGGTGTACAGCTTTATTGGATTTAAGTCCCAGGAGATTTTGGTCGGCAACCAGTCGGTCATCGACGTCAACCTGGAGGAAGACATGTCCTCGCTGGATGAAGTGGTGGTCGTGGGATACGGTACCATGAAAAAGCGCGACATGTCCAGTGCCCAGGTATCCGTGAGTTCCGAGGATATCGAGCGGACCGTCAATACCACCGTAGAGCAAGCCCTCCAAGGTCGTGCTGCAGGTGTCTATGTGACGCAAAACACCGGAGCTCCAGGAGGTGGTATCTCGGTCAACATCCGCGGGGTGAACTCCATCGGTGGCACCAACGAACCGCTGTATGTCATCGACGGGGTACAAATCCAACCCCAGACCGTCTCCTACGGCAACACCTCCAGCACCAATCCGCTGGCAGGGCTCAACCCGAGCGACATCGAGTCAATGGAAGTACTCCAAGGCCCATCCGCGACGGCGATCTATGGCTCCAGAGGAACCAACGGAGTCATCATGATCACCACCAAGCGTGGCAAGGCCGGGATGACCAAGATCAGCTACAACTACCTCTACAGCTTGCAGGACAAGCCGGACAACCTGGACGTGATGTCGCTGAACCAATACGCCACCATGGTCAATGAGATCAACGAAATCACTGGCGGTACTCCTCCGGCGGCATTCCTTGATCCAAGCCTGCTGGGTGAGGGAACCAACTGGCAGGACGCGCTCTTCAAGACTGCCGGGCTGAACAAGCACACCCTGACGCTCTCGGGAGGCAATGAAGCAACCCAGTTTTACATCGCTGGTGAATACTTCAATCAGGAAGGCGTGGCGATAGGTTCGTCTTTTGACCGCTACTCGCTCCGTACCAACATCGACAACCAGACCAGAAAGTGGCTGAAAATCGGCCTGAACATGCAGCTCTTCCATACCGACGAGCAGCTGGCTACCGGTAGTTCGGATGTGATCAACAACGCGATCCAGATGGCGCCAAACATCCCCGTGACCAATCCTGACGGTTCTTGGGGCGGTGCCGACCCGATCAACGGTTCGAGCTTGCAGTTCACTCCGCCCAACCCAATTGCCTTGGCAAACCTCCTTGACAGAAACTACATCAGAAGGGGAGCCATGGGTGGCTTCAACGTGGAAATCGGCATCATCGAAGGCCTGAAATTCCGCACCATGCTCAACGGAAACGTGAGCTACAACAACGGCCACTTCTTCACGCCTACCTATACTCTCGGGTCTGTGACCAATGACGTGAACAGCCTGAGCAAAAACACCGACAACAGCTTTGGCTGGAACTGGAGCCAGATCCTGACCTACAACAAGGTCTGGGGCAAGCATGCACTCGACGTGATGGCCAGCCATGAGGCTCAAGCCAACAAATACGAGTTTATGAACGCGGGAAGGGTGAACTTCCCTTCCAACGAACTTCCTGAGCTGGGCCTTGGCTCTGCGACCGGAGCGACCAACAGCGGAGGCGCGGGCCACTGGGCGATGGAGTCCTTTTTTGGCCGTGCCAACTATACCTTCAATGAGAAGTACATCATCCTCGGTGCGTTCAGAGCCGATGGTTCAGCCAACTTTGGCCCCGAAAACCGTTGGGGATATTTCCCGTCCATGTCTGCGGCATGGAGGATTTCCGAAGAGACTTTCCTGGAAAACGCCACCTGGATGGACGAGCTGAAGCTGCGCTTTGAGACCGGACTCACCGGTAACCAGGGCAACGCCAACGCAATCTTTGCCCCGCTGAGCTCCCCGAGTATCCCGACTCCATGGGGTGGTGGCTTCCTGGTGTCCCGCTTTGGCAACCCATCATTGAAGTGGGAGGAAACGTCTACGATCAACTTCGGCTTTAACCTGAACATGTTCAACAATAGAGTTCAGGTCGAGGCGGATTACTATGTGAAAAAGACCGACAACCTGCTCCTGCCAAACCCACTGCCTTGGTACATGGGTACGTCTGCGGAAGGTAGCATCGGCACGCCTACAGTAAACATCGGAGCACTGGAAAACCGTGGCTACGGCATAACGATCAATACCGTGAACATCGACAACCGCGCCAGCGGATTCTCTTGGACTTCCAACTTCAACTTCTCCGGCTTCAAAACCGAGGTGACGAAGTTTTTCTCCGAGACCGCCTTCATCGACCGCACCGCTTGGTACATGAACAACTTCACGCAGCGTGCGATCCCTGGGCAAGCTCCTTGGCTATTCTACGGCTATAAGTACGACGGCCTGTATCAGTCCATCGAAGAGGTGGAATCCAGTGCCCGTCCAGTGGACAACACCGGCGCACCGCTTCCGGTAGGTTCTGACGGAGTCTATGTCGGTGACATCAAGTACGTCGATATCAACGAAGATGGGGTGATCGACGAGCGCGACCAGACCTTCATCGGCAACCCTTGGCCTAAGTTTACCTTCGGTACCACCCAGCAGTTTTCCTACAAAAACTTCACGCTGGATGTCCTCCTGACCGGCTCCTTTGGAAACGATATCTACAACTACAACAGATACTATAACACCAACCCGAACAACGTGAACCTAGGCAGAAACATGCTGCTGGAGACTTACGACTACGCCCGCATCGAGATGGATGAGTCCGGCAATCCTTTCCTGGTAAATCCTGAGACGGATATTCCAAGAATCACGGTGACCGACCTGAATGGCAACGGAACCAGACTTTCTGACAAGTTTGTGGAGGATGGCAGCTATGTGCGGGTGAAAAACATCCAGCTGGCCTACGCTTTCCCTGCCGAGCTGATCGGCAAGCAGAAGGCTATCCAAGGAGCCAGACTTTCCTTTGGCGTGCAGAATGCCTTCACTTTCACGAAGTACAAGGGATACGATCCTGAAGTAGGTGCCTATGTGGGCAACAACGTCTCCGCTGCCAACCAGCTGATCGGGGTGGACTACGGCAGATATCCATTGACCAGAATGTACACGTTCAGCCTGGGCATTGACTTCTAATCCGACAGACAACTATGAAAACTAACATGAAAATCCGAAATAGAATCGCAGGGGCATGCCTTCTGCTGGGCGGACTGGTAGGTTGTTCGGAATCATTTCTGGATAGGCCTCCTTTGGACGCCATCGTAGATGCCAATTTCTACAAGACCGACGACCAGATCCTGGCTGCTTCGGCTCCTCTTTACAACATCGTTTGGTTTGCCTACAACGATAAAGCCAGCCACGGTATCGGCGACGCAAGAGGCGGGATCTTGACATCGGGCTCCTATCAGCTCGAAAATGTGCGCTTCAACACCACCGGTGAAACCGCCGAAAACGGGGCTTCCTGGCGTGCCTTTTACAACGTGGTCGCCCAGTCCAACTCGCTGATCAACAACATCAACCAGTTTGTGGGTGAGGACGTGACCGAGCGCATCAAAAACCACGGCTTGGCCGAGGGTAGGTTTATGCGCGGGCTTGCGTACTCTTATCTGGTGCAAAACTGGGGGCCTGTGCCCATCATCACCAACAACACGGCACTGCTGCAGGACACGACTATCGCTCGAAACACCGAGGAGTCCGTCTGGCAGTTTATCATCAAGGATTTCCGCTACGCTGCGGAAAATCTGCCGGAGAATGCCGTGATGAACGGACGCCTGACCAAGTGGAGCGCAGAAGGTATGCTGGCCAAGATGTACCTCACCAAAGCAGGGGTTAGCGGTTCCAGAAATCAGTCCGATCTGGACTCTGCGGCCTATTTTGCGAAGCGCGTCATCGACAACAGTGGCGCGGCGCTCGTGGCAAACTATGAAGACCTCTTCAAGACCCAAAACAACGGCAACGTAGAGACACTTGCGGCGCTTCAGTGGGTGTACAATGCGGGGCAGGCTGGCCAGTGGGGAGCCCAAAACTCCGTGCAGGCGTTTTTGGCCTACGGCTCTGAGATCACCGGCTTTGGTGATGGATGGGGTGGAGACATCGGCGCGTCCAAGTGGATGCTGGACATGTATGATGATTTGGTTTTTGACAAAAGGAGAAAAGCAACCTTCATGTTCCCAGGCGACCACTATCCCTACATCACGCAGGTGCCCCCGGGAGGCTCTGCCCAAGAGCTCCGAGTGCCGGCCAGAAGCTTGGATGGCGCAAGACCCTATAACAGCCGCGCGTGGGTGAAAAAGTATGTGGTCGGCAGACCGGAGGACAACGACGGCAAAGTCGTGCAGCAGGGTACGGAGATCAACACCTACATCCTGAGACTCGCCGACGTGTACCTGACCTATGCAGAAGCGGTATTGGATAAGAATCCAGCCGAAGCCCTGAAATACGTCAACTTGGTGCGCAAGCGTGCCGGTGTCAACGAGCTCAGCGCGGTGACTTGGCAGGATGTGTTTGAGGAGCGTATCAAGGAGTTTGCGATGGAGGGGCAGGCCTGGTATGAGTTTACCAAGCTGGAATACTACGACCCCGCCAAGGCCTACAGCATCTTGGCTGGCCAGGACAGGGGAACCTTCCGTGTGTATGCAGACCAGATTCCCGATCCTACCATTTGGGAGATCGAGATCCCTTCGGACGATACTTCTCCGCGGTATTTCCCAGTGAGTGAGGCCAATTTCAAAATCCCGATTCCTTCTTCGGAATTGGCTCGCGCTCCAAACCTGCGAAAGCCTCCGGTGCCGTATGACTTCACGGCAGGAAACTGATTTATAGGTTTTTAATCCATTGACATTCACATGAAAATCATACAACATATCTACAAATCGAGCCATTCCGTCCTGGTGGCGGCTGCGCTCGTGGGGACGGTTTTCCTGGGTGCCTGCCAGGAAGAGGACGAAATCAGCGTAGGACCACCGGCTATCGAGCGGGTGAGAACGACCGATCCCAGCACCACGGACAGTTCCTTTACCAGCGCCACTTTGGGAAGTACCCTGGCGATCATGGGAGCCAACTTCCTCGGAACGCAGGAAGTGTATCTCAACGACTATCCGCTGGGAGTGAACACCGCCTATGTGACCAACAACAGCGTGATCGTGACCATTGGAGATAGTGTGCCTACGGTGGCTACAGATCCCAATGTGCCAAACAAACTGCGATTGGTGACCAAAAGCGGGGAGTCTGTCATAGACTTCCAAACCCTTCCTCCCGCACCTCTGGTGACCCAGGTGAAAAACCAATACCTGAAGCCGGGCGATGAAATGACGCTCTTTGGTCGCTACTTCTACTTCGTGGACACGGTCTATTTTCCCGGTGAGGACGTCTTCGTCACCTCCGGATTTCAGACCAACGCCGCCGGAACCAGCCTGACGGTCACCGTACCGCAGGGGGTGGATTTCAGCAGCTCCCAATCCATCTCTGTGGTCACCCGAAGCGGTGGCTCGGCTACCAACAGAAACACCCAGATCTACAATGGCAAGGGTATGGTGGCGGACTTTGACACGGACGGCGTACTGAAGTGGCCTTGGGACTGGGGCTGGGGAATCTCCGGCGACATGATCCAGTCCAGCCAGCCGGGTATCGAGAGCCTTGAGGGAGATTTTGCGGGGATGAACCAGTCTTTCCCAGCCAACTGGGGATGGAACAACGACAAAGTCATCAACTTGGCCAATTGGGGCGGAGAGCAGATCTTCCCAACTGCGCCAGCTGAGGAATATAGCCCTTCAGCTCCTGCGGCCAGCTTTGACATCCGATTCGATATAGCGATCAACACCACCGAAAACATCTCTGGGCTGGTGTTGCAAATCTGGTATCCGGACAGCAAGGGCAACGAATTGAGCTACAACATTCCGCTGTCGGACTTTATCAAGTCCACCGATGGCAGCTGGTACACGCTCTCTACGGCGATGAATCGACTGACCAATGGCTCCACGCGTCTCAATACCTATGGAGACTTCCTCAAGGGAGACGGGGGAGGAGTGAAGCAGCTGCGATTGCTGGTCATCAACACCACCTCCAGCGACATCAAGGCCGTGGTCGGGGTTGACAACATCCGAATCGTGAGAGCGGTAAATTGAATTTCATAGACGGTTTGCATATCCAGTCTCCGAGGTGGAAAGTTCTATCTCGGAGATTTTTCACTCCTAAATTCGCCTATTCAAATCTCTTACTCTTATCGAGCGATAATCACTCTGGTTACTCGCCATCTTATCCTGATTGTGGTTTGTCCTTAGTTGCAAAAATGCAGGGGAATTTCTCAGGACATCCACTACATCGATTTCAGTATTTATCGGCTTTAATCCACACCACTTTGTCCAGTTCTACGAAGATTTTTCTTTTGATTTTCACCTTGATCCATCTCTCTACCGGAGCATTTTCTCAGTCTGAGAAAAGTCGAAAATATTTGGATATTAAGGAAGTACAGCTGAATGATTCCGTGTTGGTCGAGGCAATTTCCGCTTTGATCGATACGACCTTTGTGTCTGTTGGAGAAGCACCTTTCGATGCTAATATTTCTCCTTTTGAGCAAGGCAAAGGGTATGTTGAGCTGAAGGTTTGGAATAATCAACCGGGAGATATCCTTACAAAATACCAGGTTACGCCAACTCTTAATACGGTGGAGGCAGATCATTCTGATTCGGTCTATCCCCAATTTTTCGCCTACATTAAAGATCGCATAATACTGATCTATTGCATGACTTGCCTGAATGAAACCCAGATCGGAAACACATTAAGCGAAGAATCAAAAGTTGCTTTTCGGGAGCGATTGGAGCCATTTTTGGTTCCCACTGTGAAGATAAAATCCCCCGGAAAAGATGGCCTACTTTTCGACGAAGATTTCCGGGTTCAATATTATTTTATAAAGCCTGCATTCGAGATTTTGGTGCACAGGTCTGGAGAATACGTGATTAACTTTGAACCTCACTAGATGGACTGGGATCGAGCACATATTTTTTTCCGAAGATATTCGGTGATTTTTGTATGGGTGCTCATTTGCGGTGTTTCGTTTTTTTCTTGTGAAAGCAAAATGCAGGAACAAAGGATGTCGCTTTTTGAGGCTTTGAGTCCGGATTCCACAGGAATCCATTTTACCAACCAAATCCAAGAGACCGCCCAAGCCAATATCCTGACCTACCAATATTTCTACAACGGCGGCGGTGTGGCCGTGGGCGACCTCAACAATGACGGGCTCGAAGACCTGTACTTCACCGCCAACCAAGGCCAAAACAAACTTTTCCTCAACCAAGGCGAGCTCAAGTTCCGCGACATTACCCTGGCCACCGGTACGGGCGGACGCGACCAAGCCTGGTCCACCGGCGCGGTCATCGTGGACATCAACGCCGACGGACTCAAAGACATCTATGTGTGCTACTCCGGTGACCTACCGGAGGAGCTGCGCAGCAACCAACTTTTTGTAAACCAAGGTCTGGATGCCAAGGGCATTCCTTTTTTCAAGGAAATGGCCAAGGACTTTGGGCTGGACGATCCGGCTTTTTCCACCTCGGCCTATTTCTCAGATCTGGATAAAGACGGGGATCTCGACCTGCTTCTGCTCAACCATAATCCGGCGCTTTTCAACAACTTGAACGTAAATGCCTTCAAGACCATGCTGGCCACTCCCGACCCCATGAGTTCCAGCAAGGTGTATCGTAATGAAGGTGGAAAGTTCCGCGACGTTTCCGCGGAGATTGGCATCGCCACCGGCACGCTCAGCTATGGGCTCGGGGCGAGCATCGCCGACTTCAACGGAGACGGATGGCCGGATATCTACATTGGAAACGACTACTCCGCGCCGGACTATTTCTACGTGAATCAAGGCGACGGCACCTTTGTGGATCAGGTGCTGGGAGCCTTTGGGCATACCAGCCTGTACTCCATGGGCGTGGACGCGGCGGACTTCAACCGGGACGGAGCGCTGGATCTGATTACGCTGGATATGCTTCCGGAGGACAGCAAACGCCAAAAACTCCTGCACAGTCCGGAAAACTACGAGCACTACGGGCTCTTTGTCGAGGCAGGTCTCCATCACCAGCTGATGCGCAATATGCTGCAGGTCAACAATGCAAACGGGACGTTCTCCGAAGTCGGCCAAGCCGCAGGCTTGGCGATGACTGACTGGAGCTGGGCACCGCTTTTTGCGGACTTCGACAACGACGGCTGGCCGGATCTCTTTGTGTCCAACGGCTTCCTGAAGGACTTCACCAACCTGGATTTTATCAACTACAGGGAGCAGGTCCTGGCCAACCCAAAGCCCGGCCAGCAGCAGATCCTAGAGCTCATTGCCGCCATGCCCGCCACCAAGCTGGGCAACTATGCCTTCAAAAACCAGAACGGAAGCACCTTCCGAAACAGCTCAGCGGATTGGGGGCTCGACACTCCCAGCAACAGCAACGGCGCGGCCTATGCCGACCTGGACGGAGATGGAGACTTGGAACTGATCGTCAACAACCTCAACGATCCCTCACAGATCTACAAAAACCTCAGTCGGGAACGTCAACAAGGCCATTTTATACAAGTCAAGCTGGCCGGAGAAAAGGGGAATTCCAGCGGTGTGGGAGCCAAGCTTTGGTTGTACTCCGACGGTGCCACCCAATATCAAGAGCAGGCGATTTACCGTGGTTTTCAGGGAAATGTATCGGAGGTGCTGCATTTTGGGTTGGAAAATCCGAGCATCGATTCGCTTCGCATCCAGTGGCCGAATGGAAAGGTTCAGATGCTAAGAAGTCCAAAGGCCGACCAGCGGTTGACCCTGAGGATAGAGGAGGCAAATGGCACAACGCTAGCCAAGCCCTCGGTTTCTCCTCGGTTCCAGCTTGTCGATGAATTTCCTTTTGGCAGGATCGCCGAGCGATCAAACGATTTCAAGCGTCAAAGCCAGTTGCTCTATTCCCTGAGTCGGGATGGGGTCTTTTTCGGTGAAGGCGACCTCAATGGGGACGGGGAGGCGGATCTGGCCTTCGCCACTTCGAGAGGGCACCTGATGAGGTTCGACGGCAAAAGCCAAAAATTGCTCGCCTTTCCCTTGGTCGATATCCCCCCTAATATTACGGCTCTGCTATGCCTGGACCTCGATGCAGATGGGGACTTGGATCTCTACCTGGCCAATGGAGGCTATGGAAACCTTAGCGAAAACGACCCGGCTCTTCAGGATCTCGCTTTGGTCAATGACGGTAAGGGCACCTTGACGGCAGCTCCCAGGGGATTCCTGCCGGAAAGTCTCACGGCTACTTCCGTTGCTGTGGCTTGGGACTACGACGGGGATGGACGGGAGGAAATTTTCCTTGGAGGGGGCTATACGCCCGGTCGCTGGCCGGAGTCTGCGGGATCGTCTTTGTTGAAAAAGTCCCAAAGCGGCTTTGAGATCCATGCCGATCCGATTTTGGATTCCCTGAAGCGGGTCAAAGATGCATTGGTCTTTGACTTGGACGGAGATGGCGTGAAGGAATTGGTCGTAGCTTCCGAGTTTGACCGGCTTCGGGTTATTTCTGCAAAAGATGGAAAACTAGTCGACCGAAGTTCGGAATTTTTTCCTGCGGGAAAGACCGGACTCTGGCGAAGTCTACTGCTGGAGGATCTGGACGGAGACGGCAGTCCCGAGCTGCTCGCGGGCAACTGGGGGCTGAATTCCCGACTGCGAACGGAGGAGGAAATGCCCGTGCGGGTCTATTTTGCCGACTTTGACCAAAACGGTTCGGTCGATCCCCTGATGACTTTCCCGATACAAGGGAAGGAAGTTCCTTTTCTTTCTAGGGACGAGCTGGCGGCTCAGATGTACCGCAAAAAGGCGCTTTTCCCCAAACACGAAGGCTTTGCCAGTGCCGGCATGGCCGATATCCTCACGCCCGAGGAGCTTTCCCGTGCGGCGACTCTCGATGCGGAACGCTTGGAAACCCAGCTTTTCACCCTAAAAAACGGCCGCTTTGAGCCCCTGCCTTTGCCAGCCCAAGTCCAATACGCGCCCGTCAATGTTGCCTTGGCCTTGGAGGGAAGCACTTGGGGAAAAGAGTTGCTGCTGCTCGGAAACATCGACCAGCCCCGGCTCAAGCTGGGGAAAATGGACGCGAATCAAGGGCTCCTGCTGCGTTGGGATCAAGTCCGCCAATCTTGGCTTACGGTTCCCCAAACCCAGTCAGGATTGCCGCCGGGAAATGAGGTGAATTCGGCCGTGACGCTGGGAAACAGGCTATGGGTTGGGGTGGAGAGCGAAGGGGTCAAAGTCTTTGAGTATAAGTAAAACCAAAATTTTATATGGCTGATATACAGCTGTTTGGAATATGTCTCTGAAACTAAATATTTTATTGCTCATAGCGGCTGTTTGGGCCTCTTGCACCACCAGCCAAAGCATAGATTCCCTGGAGCTGAGTGAGGCTATCCGGCTTAATCAGGTGGGCTATCTTCCGGAGGGTGCCAAAGTTGCCATTCTCTTGTCGGAGGAGTCCGTGGACGGTTTTTTCGTTTGGGATGTTGTGGAAAAAGCGGTGGTTTTTGAGGCCAAGGCAAAGGAACTTGAGATGGAGACGCTTTCTGGCCAAAGGGCCTGGAGGCTGGACTTTTCGGCACTTTCCGAGTCTGGTACCTACGAGATCGGAGTGCCCGGTTTGGGCAAGTCTTATCCTTTCGAGATCGGGGAAAATGTGTTTGGGAACCTGGCCGGAGCTTCGCTAAAGGCTTTTTACTTCCAGAGGGCTTCGGTGGATATCCCAAGGGAATTCGGCGGAACCTGGGCCAGAAGTATGGGCCACCCCGATACGCTGGTGCGGATCCACCCTTCGGCAGCCAGCGCCACTCGACCGAGTGGCACCCTCGTGTCAGCGCCCCGAGGCTGGTACGACGCCGGAGACTACAACAAGTATGTCGTCAACAGCGGCATCACCGTCGGAACGCTTTTGTCGCTGTATGAAGCCTATCCTGCCTTTTTCGCAAAGCAAAGACTGAATATCCCGGAGTCTGGAGATGGAGTGCCCGACATTCTTGTAGAAATCGCTTGGAATCTGTACTGGATGCTGGCGATGCAAGACCCGATGGACGGGGGAGTGTACCACAAGCTGACCACGGCGAGGTTTGAAGGACTGGACCTAGAGCCTAGAGAGGCGGTGAACCAGCGCTATTTGGTACAAAAAAGCACCGCGGCGACTTTGGATTTTGCGGCGGTGATGGCCCAGGCGGCGAGGGTCTACAAGGCCTTTTCTCCTGAGGATGCCATAGGCTACCAAAAAGCCGCCGAAAAGGCCTGGTCTTGGGCTTTGGAACATCCGGAGGTCTACTACCGACAAAACGAACTGAATGATGCCTTCGACCCAGACATCAGCACGGGCGCCTACGGTGACCAAAATCTGGATGATGAGTGGGTTTGGGCGGCGGCAGAGCTCTTTGTCTCTTCCCACAATCTCAACTATTGGGAGGTACTTCAGCGAGCTGAGCTGGACTACCGCCTGCCATCTTGGAACCAGGTCAAATGGTTGGGCTTTTATTCCCTAATCCGGCATGAGAAGTCTCTGCCCCAGATCCCTGCGGAATGGATGTCCACGTTGAAAATCAACCTGGTCACCGCCGCCAAGTCCTATCAAAATGGGGCCCAGTCGCATGTCTGGCTTTCCCCCATGGGAGCTGAGCCAAAGGACTTCATCTGGGGTAGCAATGCGGTGGCAGCCAATCAGGGAATCTTGCTTCTTGAGGCCTATAGACTAAACGGAGAGGACGGGTTTCTCCAAGGTGCAAGGGCTAACCTGGACTACATCCTCGGCAGGAATGCTACAGGCTACAGCTATGTGACGGGTTTTGGCAGCAAGACTCCGCTTCATCCCCACCATCGTTTGGCGGTGTCGCGTCAGGACTTGCCGCCATTGCCGGGGTTTCTCGTGGGAGGCCCCAATCCCTCCCAGCAGGATGGCTGTGACTATGCCAGCAAGGTGCCCGACGAATCCTATGTGGACGATGCCTGTAGCTACGCGTCCAACGAGATAGCGATCAACTGGAATGCGGCATTTGCTTATTTGGTCAACGCAATCCAAGCAACGGAAGAACTCCCGGAATAGAGCTTTTGCGAAAGTTTTTGGCTGAATTGGCACAGATAAACCATTTATTTTTGGCAAATTCCCAGACAATCGACCAAATCTCACCTTGAAGAAGTTTCTCCTCTTTGCCTTGCTATTGCCCTTGGCTTTTGCCTGCGGCCTGTCCAAGCCGGATTCGGCCGTCGAGTTTCCAAAACTGATATCCGAGGGCATGGTAGTCCAGCGAGACCGATCCATCAAGATCTGGGGGAGGGGAATTCCCAAAGAGAAAATCCGGGCAAGCCTGGCTGGGGCAATCGGCAGTACGCAGGTATTGCCCGACAGTACTTGGATCGTGCAGCTGCCTCCTTTGCCAGCCGGCGGCCCTTACGAACTCGTGGTGAATGTCCAGACTGTCAAGGATGTCTATATCGGCGACGTATGGCTAGCCGGAGGCCAGTCCAATATGGAATGGCCCCTGAAGTCGGGCGTGATCGGTGCGCAGGAGGAATTTGCCAAGGCGGACTTTTCTTCGATCCGCTTCTTCAAGGTCGCCAAAGACTATAGCGTGGACGAAAAGACGGATGTCTCCGAGGGGCAATGGAAAGTAGCCAACTCGGAAAACCTGCCGGATTTTTCCGCAGTAGCCTGGTTTTTTGCCAAGAAAAACCATCTGGAAAAAGGCGTGCCTGTGGGCGTCATCGAGTCCAATTGGGGCGGGACTCCAGCGGAGGGATGGACGGAGACCGAGGTTCTCGCTGGAATAGCTGAGCGATCCTATACCAAGGAAGCCAACGAGCTGCTGGAGCAGGCCGAGAAATGGAGGGAGATTTTGGCGGAAAACCAAAGGCGACAAATTCTCCGCGACAGCCTGATCGGGCAGCCGGACTCGGCCAAGGCCCGCACCGTGGCTTCCCTCGAATACAACGACGCCTCTTGGAGGTCAATCAGCCTCCCGGCCGCCAATCCCCTCGAACACATCGCTTGGGTGAGAAAACGCTTCAACCTTGCCACAACCGAAAATGTCGTCCTCACGCTGCCGGACGTGCAGCAGATGGCCTACTTCTATGTGAACGGAACCTTAGTCCATCACCGGGACTGGGGGGCATCGATGCCTGAGGTGGAGATTCCCTCAGAAATTCTCAACAAAGGCCAAAACGTGTTGACCATCCGAGCGGTAAACGGCTGGAACAACAAGCCACAGGTCGGCTCAAAGGATCAGATGTACATCACGCAGGAGGGCAAAAAAGTCAATCTGGAGGGTACTTGGACGTATTCCAACGATCAAGTCGAACCTCGGGTGCCAGTGGTGGAATACCACAACTGGAGACCTGGGTTTATGTTCAATGCGATGATCGCCCCTTTGACGAACTACACCATCCGCGGGGTCATCTGGTATCAGGGCGAGAGCAATGCCGGCAGGGCCGAGGAGTATAGGGAGCTTTTTGGCACTATGATCACCAACTGGCGAACGCGATGGAAGGCGGAGAAAATGCCCTTTCTTTTTGTCCAGCTGGCCAACTTCATGGAGCGGAAGCAAGTGCAGCCCGAAAGCAACTGGGCTCACCTGAGGGATGCCCAAACGCAGACCCTGGAGCTGCCGGCTACCGGAATGGCGACTATCATCGACATAGGCGAGGAGACGGACATCCATCCGCGAAACAAAAAAGACGTGGGCGAGCGGCTTTGGCTGCAGGCAAAAAAGGTGGCTTTTGGTGAGGATATCCTCGCTTCCGGACCGGTATTCAAGGAAGCGAGGCTGCAGGAGGATGGGGTGCTGGTGACTTTTTCCGAATTAGGCGAAGGCCTGAAGTTGGTGTATGGAGAGGAGGTTTTAGGCTTTGTCGGAGAGAATGCAGCGGGGAAATTTGAGGCGCTCAAAGGGACTTTGTCAGGCAAAGCCCAAGTGCTCTTGGAATTGCCCCAGGGTTTTGTGCCGGTGGGAATACGCTATGCCTGGGCCGACAATCCGGAGGTGAATCTGGTGAATAGCCTGGACTTGCCAGCTGTGCCGTTTAAGGCCAGTTTGGAGATGGAGCAGAAATAGCCGGAAATTGCTTTCTCAAAAGGTTCCTTCTGCCAGTTCTTTTGCGCTGGCCATTTCCTCTACCTGTTCCTGAAATTCAGGCCTGGCAGGCACTTTCGCCACATTTTCCAAAAAATCTATGGTGCTGAAAAGGACGGTCTGCCAGTCATTGGAAGTGATGGAGGAGGCTATGACGTGGTCGCCGGTATTGGGAAAAGCCTGCTTGTACTTCAATGCCTCAGGGGTACTGATCTGCTCGTACATTTCCAGCATTTTTGGTACAGACACGACGAAATCCTGCTCCTTTTCATTTTTGTAATAGTAGCCCAAGAAGAGAGGCTGGGTGATTTTGGAAAAAGTCTCGGGATTCATCTCGCTGTACACCAAAGTGCCCAAGCTGACATAGGCGTTGATATGATAGTCTTCCGACCAATACGCCTTCTTTTCCCCCGTTCTTTCCTCGTGTAGGACGCTTTTCTTCATGGCGAATTTTTCCATCAAAAACTTAGACCAAGGCTTGAAAAGTGCGTCCAGTCGCTCGCCTCCATCCCGGATACAGGGAGAATAGAGGACGACAGCCTTGATCTCAGGCTGCTGGCTGGCGAGCAGGAGCGACAAAGCTCCACCCATGGACGTACCCACCACGATGACCGAGTCACCGAGGCTTCTGCCGATCTGGTAGGCCTCGCCCACGGCGTCGGCGAGCTTTTGGGCGGAGAGATATTCCATTCCGTTGTCCCGCTTGATGCCGTGCTCAGGCAGTCTGGTCACGAAGAGGTTGGCTCCGAAATGCTCGCCCAAGAAGCGGTGAATCGGATCGCCCTCCATAGGGCTGGCCCCAAAGCCGTGGATGTAAACAATGGAGTAGGGGGTTTTCGCTTTGTTGCTGCTGTCAGCCCACTGGATATAGGCTTCGTTCCCAGCTTTCAGGCCAATGACGGTGTCTTCCCGGTGGCGTACGTACTGGCTCAGTTCGCTGAGACGAGTGGGGACTTCCGGGTAGTGGACGGTGAGGTCTTGTTTTTCTATCCTTGGGCCGAGCATATAGACGATCACCAAGACAATGGCGGCGGCAAATAATCCCAGAAATATCTTACGGAGCATAAAAATCAGCGGATTTAGACTTGTGCGAAACAACAGCCATGGGCATTTGCCTAGCTGGGGTCAAAAATAGAGCTTTTCTCCTTCGAAGCTCCAAATCAGGAATCTGAAAGTTTGAAAGTAAATTCCTTTTGACGGGAGACTTTTCATCCCGTCAGCATGGGGAGCTTGGTTGTATTCCCTCCGTGTCTATAAATGAAAACAGCCACCTTAGATATCCAAGGTGGCTGTTTTTTAAACTTTTACGGTCAGGCTTTCACTACGGAGAAGTCAAAAGTCTCCAAAAACTTGGTTGTGAAGTTGCCTTCCTTGAACTGTTCGTTTTCCAACAGGGCGATATGGAAAGGAATCGTGGTCTTAATACCATCGATCACAAACTCCTCCAAGGCACGCTTCATCCGCACGATCACTTCCTCTCTAGACTGCCCGCTGACGATGAGCTTGGCGATCATGGAGTCGTAGTTTGGTGGGATCACGTAGCCAGCGTACACGTGTGAATCCACGCGTACACCACGTCCACCGGGGATATGGAGGTTTTGGATCTTGCCTGGGCTAGGTCTGAAGCCGTGAGCCACGTCCTCGGCGTTGATTCTACATTCCATGGCGTAGAGCTTTGGAAAATAGTTTCTTCCCGAGATAGTTTCGCCAGCTGCGACTTTGATCTGTTCCTTGATGAGGTCAAAATCAGTCACTTCCTCCGTGATGGGATGCTCCACCTGAATTCGGGTGTTCATCTCCATGAAGTAGAAGTTGCGATTTTTGTCCACCAAGAATTCTATCGTTCCGGCACCTTCATAGCCAATGGCCTCGGCACCTTTGATGGCGGCTTTGCCCATCGCATCGCGGAGCTCGTCGGTGATGAATGGGGAAGGGGTCTCTTCCACCAGCTTTTGGTGTCTGCGCTGGATAGAGCAATCGCGCTCGGAGAGGTGGCAAGCTCTGCCGGTCTTGTCGCCGACTACTTGGATCTCGATGTGGCGTGGCTCTTCCACGAATTTTTCGAGGTAGAGTCCGTCGTTGCCAAAGGCCGCTCCGGACTCCATTTTCGCATCGTCCCAGGCTTTCTTGAATTCCTTGTCTTCCTTGACGATTCGCATGCCTCGACCACCGCCACCGGCAGTAGCCTTGAGGATGACGGGGTAGCCCATTTGGTTGGCGATCTTCAGGCCTTGCTCGATGGAGTCGAGCAGTCCGTCTGAGCCCGGAATGGTAGGCACGCCAGCGGCCTTCATGGTAGCTTTTGCGGTAGCCTTGTCACCCATCTTCGCAATCATGTCTGGAGAGGCGCCGATGAATTTGATGCCATATTCCTCACAGATTCTGGAAAACTCCGCGTTTTCGGAGAGGAATCCATATCCGGGGTGGATGGCGTCCGCATTGGTGATCTCGGCTGCGGCGATGATTCTGGGTATATTCAGGTAGGACTCGCGGCTGGGAGCTGGTCCGATGCAGACAGCCTCGTCGGCAAATCGCACGTGCAAGCTGTCCTTGTCCGCAGTGGAGTATACGGCTACGGTTTTGATCCCCATCTCCTTGCAGGTGCGGATCACGCGAAGCGCAATTTCTCCTCTGTTAGCAATCAATATCTTGTTAAACACGGTCTTGTCTTGTTTAGTGAAAAAATCAACCTGCTGGATCTACCAGGAACAAAGGCTGATCGTACTCTACCGGGGTGGCGTTGGACACGAGGATTTTCACGATTTTGCCTGACACCTCGGATTCGATCTCGTTGAAGAGCTTCATCGCTTCGATGATGCAGACGGTTTGTCCCGCTTTCACGGAGGCACCCTCGCTCACGAAGGCCGGAGAGTCGGGGTTTGGAGTGAGGTAGAACGTACCGATCATCGGGGACTTGATCTCTACCAGATTGGAAGGGGTGGCGGCTGGCGCTGCTGCCGGAGCGGCGGCCGGAGCTGGAGCGGCTGCTACCGGGGCAGGAGCCGGCGCGGCAGCCACAGGTGCGGCAGCGTGCACGACCTGTGCGCTTTCAGCGTATTTTTTGATGGAAAGTTCGAATTCCTCGGTCTTGATTTTGACCTCTGCCAGGCCGGAATTGGAGATGTAGTCGATCAATTCCTGGATCTCTTTAGCTTTCATAGGGTTCTTTTTTGGTACAATGTCTTGAGACATTTTGGTTTGGGTTAAAACAGAAAAGCTGCATAATTTAAACAAATCGTGCAGCTATTAATAGTTATTTTACTCTTTCTGAATACGAGCCGTCCCGGGTGTCCACCTTGATCATGATGTCCTGGTCGACGAAAAGCGGCACCATCACGGTAGCTCCGGTCTCCACGATGGCAGGCTTTAGGGCGTTGGTTGCGGTGTCGCCTTTGATGCCAGGCTCGGTGTAGGTGATCATCAGCTCCACGAAGGGAGGAAGCTCTACGGACAGGGGAGTCTCGTTTTCGGCATGGACGAGGATGTCCACCAGTTGCCCATCCTTCAGGAGGTTTGGCCTTTCGATCAGGCGCTCCTCGAGGGACATCTGCTCAAAAGTCTCCGTGTCCATGAAGTTGTACCCCATGTCGTCCTTGTAGAGGAACTGGTGCGGTCTTTTTTCCACGCGGGCGGTGACTACTTTTTCACCGGCGTTGAAGGTTTTTTCCAAAGTCTTGCCGGTTCTCAGGCCTTTCAGCTTGGTACGCACGAAGGCTGCTCCTTTACCTGGTTTTACGTGCTGGAATTCGACGATCGAAAAGATGTCGTTGTTCATCTCCAGACAGAGTCCATTCTTAAAATCCGCAGTACTTGCCATAATATTGAGTTTTGTTCTGTTTGATTATTTTGGATCGTAGCCCCACTTCAGGTAGATGGAGCCCCAGGTGAAGCCTCCGCCGAATGCGGCCAGGATGAGGTTGTCCCCTTTTTTCAGCTGGCTCTCATACTCCCAAAGGCAAAGCGGGATCGTGCCGGCGGTGGTGTTGCCGTAGCGCTCGATGTTCATCATCACCTTGTCGGATCCGACTCCCATGCGGTTGGCGGTGGCGTCGATGATGCGTTTGTTGGCTTGGTGAGGCACCAGCCAGGCGATGTCGTCGCCAGTGAGGCCGTTTCTTTCCATCACCTCAGCACTTACGTCTGCCATGTTCGTCACGGCAAATTTGAAGACGGTAGAGCCCTCCTGGTAGGCAAAGTGCTCGCGTGCGGCCAAGGTCTCTGCCGTGGCCGGCTTGCGGCTTCCGCCTGCCTTCATGTGCAGATAGGGAGCACCGGCGCCGTCGGACTTGAGGATGGAGTCCATCACTCCCAGCTCCTCGGTGGTAGGCTCGAGCAGGACAGCTCCCGCCCCGTCACCAAATAGGATGCAGGTGGTGCGGTCTTGATAGTCTACGATGGAGGACATCTTGTCCGCACCGATGACGATTACTTTCTTGTGGGTACCGCTTTGGATGAACTGGGCGCCGAGCTGCAGGGCGTATAGAAAACCGGAGCAGGCCGCGCTGATGTCAAAGCTGTAGGATTTTTTCGCCCCCACCATATCGGCGATGATGTTGGCAGAGGAGGGGAAAGGCATGTCCGGGGTGACGGTGGCACAGATGATCAGCTCGATATCCATCGGGTCGGTCCCTGTTTTTTCCAAAAGCCCTTTCACCGCGGCAGCTCCCATGACGGAAGTGCCTTGGTTTTCACCTTTGAGGATTCTTCTTTCCTTGATGCCAGTACGGGAGACGATCCATTCGTCATTGGTCTCGACGAGGGTTTCAAGCTCCTGGTTTGTCAGCCGGTACTCGGGCACGTAGCCTTCTATGCCGGTGATCATGGCTCTTATTTTGTCCATTTGTATAGGTTTAATTGGAGCAGGAATAGGTATAGATGCCCCAAAATGGGTTGTTTGTATTTCAGGCATTGCCTGGGGAAGGCCAAAAATAGCACAATGGCATCTGACCACCAAAACCAAAGCGTCCACATTGGATGAAGTCGCTGCAAGTCAGTTCTTTTGAGTTTGGCAAAAACAAAAAATCCACCCCTTTTTTGGAGTGGATTTGTAGCTGTCGAATCTAACGAGCGATTAGGCTCTTACTTCTTTTTCGATGATCACCTGTCCTTTGTAGTAAAGCTTGCCATCAAGCCAGAAAGCTCTGTGAGGCAGGTGCATTTCGCCGGTAGTTGGGCATTTCGCCAATCCCGGAGCTTCCAGTTTGTAGTGAGTTCTTCTTTTATCTCTTCTGGTTTTCGAAATTTTGCGTTTAGGATGTGCCATTTTATGCGTGGTTTATGATTGTTCTTTGTTTTTTAACTTCATTAATTGTTCCCATCGGGGATCGACCGGCTTGGGCTCCTCTCCAGTTTCCTGGGCTTCGTCCTCGGCTTCCTCATCCAGCTCGTCGTCGATGTACACGTATCCTCCGTCTGCCTCCAAGTCCTCGTCATCCAGCTCATTGACATAGTCTGGATGGATTTTCTTGGCGGGCAGTGCCAGCAGGATAAACTCGTAGATGAGCTGGGCGACGTTGATCGAGGGGGTGTCCCGGGTGATCATGTACACGTTTTCATCTATCTCCTGCTCTACAGCGCCGTACTTGTAGATCATCTTTTCGGAAAAATCCAGCGGATGGTCAAACAGCTCCAGGCTGCGGTCGCAGGTCAGTTGTACAGTACCTTGGATATGGAAGGTGAGCTCGATGACGTTGGCTCCCTTGTCCATGATGACCCGTGTGGTCAGCTTGCCTTTTCGGACTATCTCGTTGTCTTCGAAGTTTTGGAAAAAGGAATCCCCAATTTCAAAGTCGATTTCGTGCTTTCCTTCTTTGAACTTAATTACCTCAATATCAAAGCTTTTCCAGAATTTCACGATTTGTCCTCCCGATTTAAGACCGCAAATGTAGGTATTATTTTAAAATTGCTAAAGCGGATTTTAAAATAATATTTGGTTTTCATGCGGGTTTTTAAAGTTTATCCGATTCAGGCTTCTACTTCCTGTGGTTCATGCTGTGCGATAATGTCTGCTGCCAGAAGCAAGGCGGCGCGCATGGAGCCTTCGTCGGCCAGATTTTTCCCGGCGATGTTGTAGGCCGTGCCATGGTCAGGCGAGGTGCGGACCACCGGAAGGCCGGCGGTGAAGTTGACCCCGGAGCTGAAGGCGATGGACTTGAAGGGGATCAGTCCCTGGTCGTGGTACATCGCGAGCACACCGTCGAATTTTCTCTGGTGCATCATGCCGAAGAAGCCATCCGCAGGGTAGGGGCCAAAGATCAGCTTGTTTTGGTCTTTGAGCTCACGTATGGCGGGCTTGATGACCTTTTCCTCCTCCTCACCGAGCAGGCCGTCTTCGCCAGCGTGGGGATTGAGGCCCAGGATGGCGATTTTTGGCTTGTTGATCCCAAAGTCCGTTTCCAGGCTTTTCAGCATGATGTTGGCCTTTTGCTGGATGCGCTCTTTGGTGATGGCTTGGGAGACCTTGGCCAGCGGGATATGGCCGGTGACCATGCCCACGCGCAGGGTTTCGTCCACCATCATCATCAAGCTGTCCTTGGCCGATACGGCCTCGGTGATGAATTCGGTATGCCCGATGAATTTGAATTCGGGGGAATTCAGGTTGTTTTTGTTCAGTGGCGCGGTGACCAAGCCTTTGATTTTGCCTTCTTTCAGGTCGTTGACGGCGGCGGTAAGAGCCTCCAGTGCCAGCTTTCCCGCTTCGGCAGTCTCGACACCAGGGATGATCTCGGGGCATTCCTCTGCCACGTTGATCACGTTGACCTTGCGGTGGTGCACTTCGTCGAGGCTCCTGATCTGGATAAAGTTGAAATCCTCCAGGCTCATGTGCTTGCGATAGAAGGACAGGGCCTTGCCATGGCCATAGATCAAGGGGGTGAAAGACTTAAAAACGCGGCTATCCGAGAGGGCTCTCAGGGTGACTTCCACACCGATTCCATTGATGTCTCCTATGCTGATTCCCAGGATGGGCCTTTGTTTTTTTGCGTTCATGT
This sequence comes from Algoriphagus oliviformis, assembly GCF_017254915.1. Classification (GTDB taxonomy): domain Bacteria; phylum Bacteroidota; class Bacteroidia; order Cytophagales; family Cyclobacteriaceae; genus Algoriphagus; species Algoriphagus oliviformis. Next base: position 301,104 of record NZ_JAFKCT010000002.1, read on the forward strand.
TTTGCTCTGCTGAAAATGGGCAGGGGACAAAATTCCCCGACCGTTTTGGAATATTCCCTTAATTTTAGGCTGCAATTTATAAAAATTTATCAGAGCCTGAGGATGGAAAAAGTCAAACCCAAAAAGCATTTAGGACAGCATTTCCTGACCGATTTGAGCATAGCCGAGCGTATCGCGCAGGCTGTCAAAGGGCACGGGGGTGTGAACCAGGTGCTGGAGATCGGCCCTGGGATGGGCGTGCTGACTGATTTTCTGCTGAAGAATCCCCAGGAACTCTATCTGATAGACATCGACAAGGAGAGCATCGCCTACCTGCACCAGAAATACCCCCAGCTCGGCGACCGCATCATCGAGGGAGACTACCTCAAATACGATTCCCATCAGGCACTACCGGAGAAGTACGCCATAGCGGGGAATTTTCCCTACAACATTTCCTCGCAGATTTTCTTCAAGATCCTGGAGGAGAAAAACCGTGTCACCGAGGTGGTATGCATGCTCCAAAAGGAAGTCGCCCAGCGCATTGCGTCGCCAAAGGGCAACAAGGATTACGGCATTTTGTCGGTGCTGCTGCAGGCCTGGTATGATATTGATTACTTGTTTACCGTTCCCCCGGGTGTATTCAACCCGCCTCCCAAGGTCAATTCCGGGGTGATCAGGCTGACCCGCAATTCGGTGGCAAAACTGGATTGTGACGAGCGGCTGTTTTTTAAGGTCGTCAAGGGAGGCTTTGCTACGAGGAGAAAAACGCTAAGAAACGCGCTCAAGCCTTTCGGACTTTCGGAGGAATTCAAGTCGCACCCTATGTTGGACATGCGCGCGGAGCAGCTGGACGTGGCGGATTTTGTGTTTTTGACCCAACAAATCGAAAAATCGCGTGGAGCAAATCAGACAGTTTGAGCTATCCAAAGAATACCTCGAAAGTCTCCAGCTGGGGATAGAAGAGGAAAATATTGACTTCATCAGGGACTCCCTGGATGGGGTCAACGTGGCCGATATCGCCGCGATCCTGGACGAGCTCAGCATGCAGGAGTCGATCTATGTGCTGCGCCTGCTGGAGAAGCAGCTCGCCGCCGACATCCTGATCGAGCTCGACGAAGACACGGCCGTCAAAGTGCTCCGTGAGCTGGAGACCTCCGAGGTTGGGTCTTGGATAGAGCTGATGGATTCGGATGACGGGGCGGATATCTTGAGTCTTTTTTCCGAAAAAGAGCGCGAAGACGTCATCGCCGAGATCCAGGATAGGATCAAGCTGGAGCAGATTCTCGAGCTCCTCCGCTACGAGGAAGATACGGCGGGTGGTATCATGGCCAAGGAATTCATCCGGGCCAACAAAAACTGGAACGTGATCCAGACCATTGCCGAGATCCGCCGCCAGGCCGAAAACGTGGAGAAAATCTACTCCATCTACGTCATCAACAACCGGCAGCAGCTGCTCGGACGAGTCTCGCTGAAAAAGATCATCCTGGCTGGGGCAGATACCCGGATCGAGGACATCTATGACGAGGAGGTGATCTCAGTACCCGTACACATGGACCAGGAGGAAGTCGCCGCCATCATGCGGAAATATGACTTGGAATCCGTGCCCGTCATCAACGCCAAAAATAAGCTGGTCGGTAGGATCACGGTCGATGATATCCTCGACGTCGTGCAGGAAGAGGCCGACGAGGACATCCAGGCGATGACCGGGGTGTCGGCCGATATCGAGGAGTCTGACTCCGTGCTGACCATCTCCAAGGCCCGCCTTCCCTGGCTCCTTATCGGGGTGCTCGGCGGACTGATGGGGGCCAAGATCATCGGCTATTTCGAAGTGGGCCTGAGCAAATACCTGGCGTTGGCCTCGTTTATCCCGCTGGTGGCAGCGACCGGGGGAAACGTCGGGATCCAGGCCTCCTCGCTGATCGTGCAGTCTTTGGCCTCCAAGTCGGCCTTTGACGACACGCCGATGCAGCGTTTTTTCAAGGGACTTTTCGTCGCAGTGCTCAACGGGATCGTCTTGGGAGCCTTTGTCTTTTTGGTGGTGGTATTCGTGTATGGTTTCGAGCCCATATTTGGCGTGACGATAGGCTTTGCGCTGTTTTGCGTGGTCTTGTTGGCTTCGTTCATGGGGACTGTCACCCCTTTGGTTTTAAATAGATTCGGCATCAATCCGGCCATTGCGTCGGGGCCTTTTATCACGACTACCAACGACCTCTTGGGCTTGACCGTGTATTTTGGTATCGCGATGTTTTTACTCAAACTCTAGCAATGAAGATTCTGATTATCGATGAGATGCATCTCAGCATCGTGGATATGCTGCAAAAAGATGGTCATCAGGTGACTTATGCCCCCAAAATCTCCCGAGAGGAGATCTTGGATCAAGTAGGGGAATACGATGGGTTGATCATCCGGTCCAAGACGCCGATGGATCGGGAGCTGATGGAGAAGGCCGTCAACCTGAAATTCATCGGCAGGGCCGGAGCGGGACTTGACCAAATCGACTTGGACTATATGGTGCAGCGTGGGATCAAGCTTTTCCATGCGGCCAAAGGAAACCGGGATGCGGTCGCCGAGCATGCGATGGGCGGCCTTTTGGCGCTTTTCAACCACACCATCAAGGCCGACTCGGAGGTCCGAAAGGGAGTCTGGGATCGGGAAGGCAACCGCGGCGATGAGCTCAAAGGCAAGACGGTGGGAATCATGGGTTTTGGCAATATGGGAAAATCATTTGCCAAGCGCCTGACTGGCTTTGGGGTGAAGACCGTCGCCTATGACAAATACAAGATGGGCTACGGCAAGGGCTTGGCCGAGGAAGTGACTTGGGAAAAACTGAAGTCCCAGGCGGATATCCTGAGTATCCACGTGCCCCTTACGGCCGAGACGAGGAATTTCCTCACCTTGGACGAGCTGGGCACTTTTGCCAAGCCGATTTGGCTGATCAATACCGCACGCGGAGAGGTGGTGAGCTTCGCCACCCTGAATGCAGCCCTGGATCGGGGAATTCTCCGAGGCGCGGTACTGGATGTGCTGGAAAACGAAAAATTCAAGAAGTTCACGCCCGAGCAAAAAACGGAATTCGAGAGGCTTGCAGATCGGGCAAACGTCATCTTTTCCCCACATGTGGCTGGCTGGACCTTTGAGTCTTACGTCAAGATCAACGAAGTTTTGGTTAAAAAAATAAAAAAGGCGTTTGAGCACTGAAATCTCCTTCCATGACCAAGGGAGGCAGGTGACGGTACCTTGCTAAGTCAAAAACCTTTGCTATCTTTGCCCTACACATAAAAGGCAAAACAAAGTAACGGTCTCCACCACGTGACCGTTACTTTGTTTTTTGTGCCTTTCGAAAAAGAAAAAAACTATGTCAAAAGTACAATACTACACCGAGGAAGGGCTGAAGAAGCTGAAGGATGAGCTTCAGGAGCTGAAGACCAAAGGACGTACGGATATCGCTCGTCAGATTGCCGAAGCAAGGGACAAAGGTGACCTGAGCGAAAATGCGGAATACGACGCGGCGAAGGACGCCCAGGGGCTTTTGGAACTCAAGATTGCCAAATTGGAAGCGGTAGTCGGCAACGCCCGCATCCTGGACAATTCCCAGATGGATACCTCCAAGGTGGGAATCCTCAGCACCGTGAAAATCAAAAACGTGAAAAACGGCATGACCGTGAGCTACAAGCTGGTGTCTGAAGAAGAGGCTGACCTGAAAGCCGGAAAGATCTCCTTGGCATCTCCTTTCGGAAAAGGACTGGTGGGAAAGTCCATAGGTGATATCGCCGAGATCAACGCCCCCGCCGGCACGTTGCAGTTTGAGGTTTTAGACATTACCTATTAAACACTATCCCGGTTCGTTCCGGGATTTTTTTTGATATTTACCCTGGACGAAGCGGCATTTTAGCGCACATTATCCAGACAGCTCGTCCGGAGGTTCATTTTGAAGTCCCATTTTCAGTTATCCCATGGCCAGCATTTTCACCAAAATCATCAACCGGGAGATTCCCGCTCACATCGTCGCCGAAGACGAGCATTGCATCGCATTTCTGGACATCATGCCCTTGGTCAAAGGACATGTCCTGGTCGTGCCCAAGGAAGAAACGGACTACATTTTTGACATGCAGCCGGATGCATTGGCGAGGCTGAACGTCTTTGCGCAAAAAGTCGCCAAGGCCATCGACAAGACGATCAAATGTACCCGCGTTGGGGTGGCGGTGATCGGCTTGGAGGTGCCCCACGTGCACATCCATCTCATTCCCATGAGGACGATGGACGACGTGAATTTTTCCCGACCCAAGCTGAAGCTGAGCCAAGAGGAGCTGGCCGAGGTGGCCGAGACGATCCGGGGAGGCTTTTGACTTTGGTCTTAAAAATCCAATTGGGCAGCAGTCTCAGCCCAGGCTTTTCTTCCAAATCTCGATGCCGCGATACGCTGGCAGGAGCATTTCAAAATCCAACTGGTAGTTGAAAAAAGGCCCAAACCCCATTTTTTCGTAGAAACGCTTGGCTTGGGGCTGGCAGGACATCACTTCCAGCCAAAGCGACTCCAGTCCATTTTTCGTCGCCTCATTTTCGCAGTGGGCTACTAGGGTTTTGGCAATCCCTTTTCCGTGGACATCCCGATGGAGGTACAGCCGATGAAGTTTCATCGAGTTGGGGATCTCGATTTCGCGAGGTGAAAAGGGATAGTCGTACTTGAGGATGCCGATCTTTTTGCCTGCCAGCGCTACGAAGAAATAGTGGCTTCTGGCCCGGTTGAGCTCTTTTTGGAGGGTTTCGGGACTGTAGATGAGGCTCACATACCAGTCGCCTTGGTCTTTCCAAGCGAATCGGTAGGCATCTCGGTAGATCGGGTCCATCAGGGCCAGAAGTTCGGTATGGTCTCCGGGCAGAACGGGAACCAGGACTAGTCCGCCCGCTGGGTCAAGGGGTATTTCCATTCCCGCGGTTTATTTCAGCTTTTCAATCAGCTCTTCGGTCATCTCGTCGGCATAGACGCCGTAGGAGTTGACCAAGACACCTTTGATGCCACCGGATTTGGAGGAGATCGCATAGAGGATGGCCTCGTCGGAGGGATTGGTATTGCCTTCGAAGCGGAAGGTCTGGTCTACCTCAAACTCCTGGGGAAGGAGGCAGGCCTTGTCGCAGATCAGTGCGTCAAATCGGATGTTGAAGTCCTCGGTGTAGCCTTCTTTTCGGAGTTTTTCCAGGGTTTCCACGAGGGTAGGTTCATAGTTGGGCATGGCAGTGTGGGCGTTGATTGGATTCAAGTTACGGTTTTGCCGGGCGATATCCTTCCGTGCTTCGCAAAAAGAAAGCATGGGCAGGCAAGTTTGTGGCTTGGCTTTACAAGGCGGGGTTGAAAAGGGAAAAACCCAGAAACTATTTCCAGAGGCAATTGCGTGGACTTTGTAATTTTCGGCTAACTTACTCAGAGTAGAAACGCCCAAATAGCCTAAACTGGGAAGCTTTCCAGCTTTTCCGGTTTCGACCGATGAGATTTTTCTTACTTTAACCACCTATTAGGCCTATGTCCATCCGAGTTGCCATCCGGCACTACACCAAGTACGAGTACGAGCGTCCGATCAGTCTCAGTGCCCAGGTCATCCGCCTGCGCCCCGCCCCGCATTCCCGCACCCATATCAAAGGTTATTCGCTGAACATCAAGCCCGAAAACCACTTTATCAACTGGCAGCAGGATCCTTTTGGCAACTACCTGGCCCGGATCGTGTTCCCGGAAAAGGTCAAGTTTTTCGAGATCGACGTGGAAGTCATCGCGGATATGGTGGTGATCAATCCCTTTGACTTCTTCGTCGAGGACTATGCGGGAGAATTTCCTTTTGACTATGATCCAAGTGTGCAAAAGCAGCTGGGCCCCTATCTGGAAAAGCTGGAGGCAGGGCCTCAGCTGATGAAGCTCGTCGAGCGGGCGAAGTCCCTGCTGAAAGAGGATACCCGCACGGTGGACTACCTCGTAGCGATCAATCAGCTGATCCATGGTGAGCTGCGATACAATGTACGGATGGAGCCCGGTGTGCAGACCTGTGAGGAAACCCTCGGTTTGGGCTCCGGATCTTGCCGGGATTTTGCCTGGCTGCTGGTGCAGGTCCTGCGCCATGTTGGGCTGGCTAGCCGCTTTGCTTCCGGGTATCTGGTGCAGCTGAAGTCCGACGAAAAATCTCTGGACGGCCCGTCGGGGCCTGAGGAGGACTTCACCGACCTGCACGCTTGGGCAGAAGTCTATGTGCCCGGAGCAGGCTGGATAGGCTTGGACTCTACTTCGGGTTTGTTTGCCGGGGAGGGGCATATTCCCCTTGCCTGTACACCAAGCCCCCAGGATGCAGCACCGATCAGCGGAATGGCTGAGCATGCGGAGACGGAGTTTTTCTTCGAAAACAAAGTCACTCGAATCAAAGAGACTCCCCGAGTCACCAAGCCTTATACTGACGAGCAGTGGGAATCCATCCTCGCTGTGGGAGACCGGGTGGAGGAGGATTTGGTCTCCAATGACGTCAGGCTCACCATGGGTGGAGAGCCGACTTTCGTCGCCATAGACAACCAAGACGCTCCCGAGTGGAACTCCTCTGCCGATGGCGAGCATAAACGAAGCCTAGCCAATACGCTTTTCCACAAATTGAAAAATGAGCTGGGCAATGGGCCTCTCATGCAGTACGGGCAAGGGAAATGGTACCCCGGTGAGCCCCTTCCCAGATGGAAGCTTGCCTGCTTTTGGAGAAAAGACGGCCGGCCGATGTGGCATGACGACGCCCTGATGGCGGATCTGTCCAAGGACTACAAGTTTACCAGCCGCCATGCCAAGGAATTCATGGCGGAGCTGACGGGACAGCTCAACGTGGATCAGAGAAATGTGGCGCCGCTGTATGAGGATCCCTTTTATTTCATCTGGCAGGAGGGAAAAGTGCCAGTCAACGTAGATCCCTTCCAATATGATCTGAAGTCCTCTCTGGAAAGGCAAAAGCTCGCGGACTTGCTAAGCCAAGGTTTGGATGAGGCCGTGGGCTACTCCGTTCCCTTGGAGTGGGACTATGGAGCCGCGATGTGGCAGAGCTGCCACTGGATGTTCAGAAGAAACCATCTTTTCCTGATCCCGGGCAATTCACCAGCGGGCCTGCGCCTGCCGCTGGACTCCATCGAGTCAGTCAAAGTGGAAGATGAGCCTATCCAGCCGGAGCGGGATCCTTTTGAGGAGGTTTCCGCCTTGCCCAATGCCCCTGTGGAGGCTTTCAGGCGACAGCCTATCAACTCCAGCCGGATATTCAAGACCTCGCTGGTCGTCGAGGCAAGACAGGGAAAACTCTTTGTGTTTTTTCCCCCGGTCTCCTACATCGAGCACTACCTCGATATCGTCCAAGCGGTGGAGCGCACGGCGAAAAAACTGAACATGCCGATCCTGATCGAGGGCTATGACCCGCCCTCGGACACGCGGATCGAGAAGCTGATGATCACCCCCGATCCGGGAGTGATCGAGGTGAATGTCCAGCCTGCCAAAAGCTGGAGGGAAATCGTTGCCAACTATGGAGTACTGTACGAAAAGGCGAGGGAGTCCCGGCTCACCAGTGAAAAGTTCAACGTGGACGGGAAGCACACCGGCACGGGGGGCGGCAACCATATTACGCTGGGTGGAGCGAGCCCTTCGGAAAGCCCCTTGCTGCGTCGACCCGATGTATTGCGGAGCTTCATCACCTACTGGCAGCATCACCCGGCACTGTCTTACCTGTTTTCTACCCAATTCATAGGTCCGACTAGCCAGGCGCCCCGGGTGGATGAAGGCAGGGAGGATATGCTGTATGAATTGGAGCTGGCCTTTGAGCAGGTGCCCACGGGGCAGGAGGGAGAGCTGCCGTTTTGGCTGGTGGACCGGATTTTCAGAAACCTGCTCGTGGACATCACGGGCAATACGCACCGGGCGGAGTTTTGCATAGACAAGCTTTACTCACCCGATTCGAGCAGTGGTCGGCTGGGAATCCTGGAGTTTCGGGGTTTTGACATGCCCCCGCACTATCGGATGAGCATGGTGCAGCTGCTCTTGATCCGGGCCTTGATGAGCTGGTTTTGGAAAAAGCCCTATGAACATTCCCTGGTGCGCTGGGGGACTTCCCTGCACGACAAATTTCTGCTTCCCCACTACTGCCGTCAGGATATGCTGGATGTAGTGAACGACCTGAAAAGTGCCGGATATGCGTTTGACATCGCTTGGTTTGATCCTTTCTTTAGTTTCCGTTTTCCTTTCGTGGGCGAGCTTCAAGTGGGTGACATCCATATCGATATGAAAATGGCGATTGAGCCCTGGCATGTCCTGGGTGAGGAGATGTCCAGCACGGGCACGGCCCGCTTTGTAGACTCATCTTTGGAGCGGCTGCAGGTGAAGATCAGCGGTCTCACGGAGTCTCGCTACCACCTGCTTTGCAATGGCTATCGAATTCCCCTGAAAAACACAGGAGTGAAGGGCGAGTTTGTAGCGGGTATCCGCTACCGGGCATGGCAGCCGCCCTCGGCCTTGCATCCGACGATAGGCATAGACACGCCTCTGGTGATCGACCTCTATGACACCTGGAGCAAAAAGTCCGTTGCAGCCTGCCAATACCATGTGGTCCATCCCGGTGGCAGGAGCTATGATACCTTCCCGATCAACAGCTTTGAGGCGGAGTCGCGCAGGGTGGCCCGTTTCTTTGATTTTGGACACACCATTGCCCCCAGCAGCGCACGAATCGTGTCGGCAGAGGGAGAGGGGCTGTCCGACCGATACATCACCCAACTGAACATCCAACCTCATTACGAGGCGACCGAACTAGTAGTAAACCCAGAATTTCCCCATACCATGGATCTCCGCCGGTATAAAAAACGATGATTCTGTATTTTATCCCGATCCATGCTAGCAATTTTGAGATATGATAGACTCTTATCTTATTGAGCGAATGTTCAATAACGAGCCCTTTCTTGACGAAATGGCTACGGATCAAGGTAAAATAAGCTCCCATTGGGAGCGCCTCGCCAAGTACTACGAGCAGCTCGGCAGCGAGAAGATGGGGCAGTTTCATGAGGAAGTGGGTCGGCAGCTCCGTGAAAACGGAGTGACCTACAACGTCTATGGAGACCCCAATGGGATGAACCGGCCCTGGATACTGGATCCCGTACCCATGGTCTTTGGCGGTGAAGAATGGGAGGGGATAGAAAAAGGATTGGTTCAAAGAACCAATCTTTTGAATCTGGTTTTGAGTGATTTATACGGAGCTCAAACTTTGATCAAAGAGGGCCTGATTCCCTTTGAATTGGTGTACAACCACAAGGGGTTTCTCCGGCAGGCGCACAATATCAAGCTCGACGGAGACCAGCAGCTGATCCAATATTCTTCCGATCTGGCCAGAGGCCCCGACGGCAAAATGTGGGTGCTTCACGATCGGACGGATGCGCCATCCGGCGCGGGATATACCTTCGAAAACAGGGCTGCGATGACCCGAGTTTTCCCCGATCTGATCCGGGAAAACCATGTCAGGAAGATTACTTCCTACTACCAAACTTTCAAAAACACGCTGGGCAATCTGACCACCAACAACAAGGAAAACCCCAGGATAGTCCTGCTTTCCCCAGGCCCCACCAACGAGACCTTCTTTGAGCATGCCTACATTTCTTCCTTTATGGGCTTCACCTTGGCCTTTGGGGAAGATCTCACCGTGAGCGACGGCTACGTATGGCTGAAGACGATCAAGGGTCTGGAGAAGGTGGACGTGTTGATCCGTCGGGTGGACGACGTCTTTTGTGATCCCTTGGAGTTCAAAAGCGACTCCCACTTGGGCGTGGTAGGACTGATGGAAGCGGTCCGGCAAAAGAAAGTCTTGGTCATCAATCCGCTAGGGTCCAGGGTTCTGGAAAATCCAGGCTTGATGGCATTTTTGCCCAAACTGAGCAGACATCTGCTCGGCGAGGACCTGATCATCCCCTCGGTCGCCACCTGGTGGTGCGGGCAGCCTAGGGAATTGAGCTATGTATTTGAGCACATGGAGTCCCTGGTGATCCGTAACATCTATCGCGGCACCAACCACAAATCGGTGTTTGGAGGAAGCCTGTCGAAGGCGGAGTTGGAAGCTTTGAAAAAGGAGATACGTCGCAGCCCCTACCTGTATGTGGGGCAGGAGATGGTGGATTTTTCCACCACGCCGTCCTGGATCAACAACAAGTTGGAGGCGAGAAACGCGGTTTTCCGAAGCTATGTGGTGGCCGATACCGAAAACAAAGACTATAAGGTCATGCCGGGAGGACTGTCCCGAAGCTCCCCGGAGAAAGGGGCCTTCTTGGTTTCCAATCAGACAGGTGGGATCAGCAAGGACACTTGGGTGCTGGGAAAAGCCAAAGATGCGGTCTCCGTGGCTATGAAGCCGCTGAGCATCCAGCCTTTGGTGCGAAACGTCCTTCCCAGCCGCACCGGGGAACGCCTGTTTTGGCTGGGGAGGTACCTGGAAAGGTCTGCCTACACGGTACGCCTGATGCGGATGACCCTGCTCTCGTACAACGAGGCGGATGAGGATATCCATATCCAGGAAAACCCCGTTTTGAACACCCTCCTCCAAACTCTGACGAGTATGACCGGAACCTTTCCGGGTTTTAGTGACAAGTCTATCCTCAAAAATCCCGAGCCTGAGCTGATCGCGCTGGTACGGGATGCCGACAAATCTGGCAGCTTGGCCTATTCCGTCCAGTGCTTTTTGGCGAATGCCTTTGCCGTCAGGGATAGGCTGAGTTTGGACACCTGGAGGATTTTGGACAGCATATCGGAGGAGCTGGGCCGCATGCGGATGTCGGTCACGACTGTCCAGCAGGCCTACCAAAGCCTGGACAGCATGATCGTGAAGCTCATGGCTTTCTACGGGCTCAACATCGACAACATGACGCGGGAACCGACCTGGCACCTGCTCAACATAGGCCGCTTTATCGAGTCGGCTGTCAACAACTGTACGATACTGAAGGGTATGCTTAGCAAGTCTTTTGACACGGAGTCAAACAAAGAGCTGATGGAGGATACCCTGCGCTGCAATGAGAGTCTCGTGACGTACCGCTATCGCTACCGCTCCAACCTGGAGATGCATGGCGTGCTGTCTCTACTGATGCTCCATGAGGACAACCCCAGGGCGTTGATTTTCCAGCTTTTGGAGATTGACCATCACCTGAGGACGCTGCCCAACCAAGGCGAGGGAGAGCTCTTTGGCGGCGAGCGGAAAAAGCTGCTCGAAGCGATCACCAAGATACGACTCTGCGACATCGACAGACTGTCCGAGCCGAATGCCAAGACCAAAGCGTACCAGGAATTGACGGCGTTTTTGGACGAAATCGTCGAGCTGCTCCATGATACATCAGACGTAGTCTATGAGAAATATTTCAGCCACACCGGCAGCAACTACCGGACAATGCAAACTTCCGTAATTCCCGAAATATGAGATACCAAGTAGTGCATGTCACCAACTACCTGTATGAGGTTCCCGCGACGCTTTGCCACAATCTCATGTTTCAGGTTCCCCAAGACCTGCCTTTTCAAAAGGTGGAAGAATACCTGTGTGAGATCAGTCCCAAACCCAGCTTTGAGGTACAGCGGATTGATTTTTTTGGGAACAAGTACCTCTATTTTTCCGTGGCCCGATCCCACAAAAAGCTGACGGTAACCTCAAAAAGTACCTTGGAACTCTCCAAACCGGCTTGGGATAGCGCAGATCCATCGGAGACCATGCCCTGGGAACAGGTGGTGGAGTGGCTGCATTCCACCGAGGCATCGAGCGAGATCCGGCAGTTTTACCTCGAGTCCAATCATGTGCAGCTGATCGATGGGATTGCCGAGTACGCTCGACAGTCCTTCACTCCAGATCGACCGATCATGGAAGCCATGTTGGATCTGAACGGGCGGATTTTCAAGGATTTCGCCTTTACCCCGGGCTTCACGGACATCAGCACGCCTTTGGAGAAAGTCTTCGAGCACAAGAAGGGCGTTTGCCAGGATTTTGCGCACTTTTCACTGGCCTGCCTGCGTTCGCTGGGGCTTGCGGCTCGGTATGTGAGTGGCTATATCGAGACTTTTCCGCCCCCGGGCAAGCCCAAGCTGGTGGGCTCTGACGCTTCTCATGCTTGGATAGCGGTCTATGTTCCCGGCTTGGACTGGGTGGAGTTTGACGCGACCAACAATCTGCTGGTCAGCGACAATCACCTGCGCGTGGCTGTAGGAAGGGATTTCGCGGACGTGACACCCCTGAAGGGCATCGTGTATGCGGGCAAGGAGCAGGAGATGAAGGTCAGTGTCGATGTCCAAGCACTGGAAGAGGAGGAGGAAGAATAGGGGTATTCTACGTTTTACCGCTGGTCAATAAGTGGCGTGTGGGCTTTTAGGGATAGCCAGGCTTTTGCGAATTTGAAAAGATGGGTTTGGATCTATCATCTTGTGGCCACTCGAAGCTGACTAGCGATGTAAGTGGAACAATTTCTACAGCTTGGCAAAAAGTACCCCAAGTTGGACAAGCTGATTTGCTGCCGCCAATTCCAAGCCTGACTTTTTTTGGTTGAATTTGGACTTTAATCTCCCTAAGTGTTCGGTTAGGAGGTGTTTTCCGTGCACTTGGTACGGATATGGGATAGGGTCGAAATGACACTGGAGCTATCCAGTTTTTTCGACCTGTTCTTTTAGTACAAACTAAACCCAGACCCGATGAGCCTGACCTTGATGAAAAGCGACTACATCATGGCCTTGATGCGATGTGCTCGCGACTGTTCCGAGTATATTGGGATGTTGCCCAAGGGAGAAAATGCCAGCCTTTCTGTTTCCAAAGCGCAGGAATGCAGAACGGCCTGCCTGGACTGCGTGGAGGCCTTTGAATCTGCACAAGTGGCGATACGGGGACTGCTGATCCAGTCTGCAGCCCACGCCTGCCGTTCTTTTTTGAAGCTTTGCGAAGGGTGTTCCGAGCCCATCAGCCAAAAGTGCAAAGAATCCTGCAAGCGTTGTATCGAGGAAAGCGAGTACCTCATGGCTTGAAGCCCATCCACTTGCGCTAGCCGAAAATGAAGCCTCCGTCACTGGTATTCCAGCCGGTAGATTTTGCTGTCGAAGGCGCAGAGATAGAGGTTTTTGTTTTCATCCACTCCAAAAGAAGAAATGTTAAAATTGGTCTTGAAAAGCTCTTCGTTCACTGGGTTTTGGGGGTTGGAGGCGTCCAGGCTCCACACTCTGCCCGTACCAAAATCCGCATAAACGTACTTCCCCTGAAGCTGCGGCATTGCGGAGCCTCGATACACGTAGCCCCCGGTGATGGACACGCCCTCAGACCGACCATATTCCCATACCGGCGGATCAACAAAGCCCAAGTCGCAATTTGCGGGTCTGAAGCAGTGGTTGCCCTCGGCGATGTTCCAGCCGTAGTTGCCGCCCTTTTCGATGATGTCAATCTCCTCGTAGTTGTTTTGGCCTACGTCTCCCGCCCATAGCTGGCCTGTCTCGCTGTCGAAACTGAAGCGCCAGGGGTTTCGCAGGCCAAAGGCATAGATTTCCTTCATAAATCCCTCTGTGTTTCCCGCAAAGGGATTGTCGGCAGGGATGCCGTAGTTTTTGCCTCCCTCGGTTTTGTTCACGTCGATGCGCAAGATCGTTCCCAGAAGGGTTTTAAGATTTTGCCCATGCCCTTCCGGATCCCCGCCGCTGCCCCCATCGCCTACCGCGATGTAGAGGTATCCGTCTGGGCCAAAAGCCACTTGGCCACCGTTATGGTTGGAGTAGGGCTGCTGGATTTCCAAGAGAACCAGTTCGGAGGCCTTGTCAGCCGAGTTGGCATTTGCAGACACCTTGAACCTGGAGATCACCGTACGGTTTGGATTGGAGGCGGTATAGTTGACGTAGAAGTAGCCGTTGCTTTTGTAGTTAGGATGAAAAGCCAAGCCGAGCAGTCCTTCTTCGTTACCGCTGTCATCCACTTGGGACTCGATGTCGAGGAATGTGGTTTTTTCATTCGTCTGCGCCTCGTTTTTGAAAACTGAAATCACCCCGCGCTGCTCCACGACAAACAGTCTGCCGCTGCCGTCCCCGGCATGCTGTAAGTCCACCGGCCTGTTGAAACTCAGGTTTGGAAAGGCCTCCGTGACTTGGTAGCTCGCCGGACTGGGAGGATCGCCCGGGTCAGTTTGGGTGCATGCGGTCACCGTGGCGACGAGAAAAAACAAGACAAGCGTAGATAGCGGACTGAACTTCATGGTGGCAAGGGTTTGGTTTGTTTGTCTGCCCCGAAAAAAACCAGGAGAGATTGCCCAATTTGGTTTCGAATTTGGATTCGGGGTCGAACAGTTACTAACGTCCTTTTTGACAAGAAGTTAAAATCCCAAAGTCCAGGCTTGGTTTAGCCGATTTCTATCCCCAGCCGCTCGTGCCAATGCGGCAGCATTTCGAAGATCAGGTCCAAAGCCTTTTTTTGCTCGTCGGTCAGCGGGGTGTTTTTTGACCGGGCGAGGGGGAGTATAGGCACACCCCGCTTTTGCAGGAAGTATTTGGCGCTGATCGGGTAGCCTTGGGAAATGATCGAGTCCGCCTGCGTCAGCTCTGCCTGAAGCCACAGGACATCGGCCTGTTTTGCCGGGTTGTTGGCGTTGGCGCACATCCATGAGAAGAGCTCGGGGTAGAGATTTCCTGCAATGCAGGACATTCCCTTGGCTCCCAGTTGGAGGGAGTCCATGGTGTTTGGCGTGTGGGCGTCATAAAACTCCAGTGGACTGCCTTTGCTAATCTCCAGTTTGGCTTGGATCAAATCCAGGTCAAGACTGGTGTCTTTGTGATAGGTGAAGCGCTTTGAAGAAACCATAAAACGCATCACTTCGGGAGAAATGATCCTCTTGTAGGGAGAGGGGCATTCGTAAGTGCCCAAAGGGATGTCGCCGGTGAGGCTTAGGAACCTTTCGAGATTACGGATCAATACGGCGTCATCCTCCTCCTTGTCGGCGAAGTGGCTGCTGATCAGGATGACTGCGTCGACTCCGGTATCGTACATTTTCTTCGCAAACTCCGCCTTTTCCTCAATGGTATCCCCAAAAGAGCCCGTTGCCACCACCGGCATTTTTCCGTTCACCTGCTTCACCACATGGCGGGCTAGGGCGAGGCGCTCCGCATTGTCGAGGTGGTACATTTCGCTGCTCAGACAATTTGCGAAGAAACCTTTGGCTCCGCAGGCGAGGTAAAAGTCAGTGAGTTTGCCCAAGGCCTGAAAATCGATTTTCAGGTCTGATTCGAAGGGCGTCAGCATCACCGGCACAAATTTCCTTTGCCCTGTTTTTAACCTGTCGGAAAGGGTTTTCTTTCTGGTTTCCGGCGAATCGGAAGCGAAGAGGGTTTGGTCAAGGCCTATCAAGGTAGTCAAGGAAAGTGTTCCGAGGGAGACTTTCTGCAAAAAGTCCCTTCTGGGGTTTCGGTGGGATGTTTTCATGAGGGAGTTTCCCTTGTCAAGGAGGCTTGAGGGGAAAGTTTTTGTCTTTACTCGTTTACGTTTTTTCGTCTTTCCATGACCTCCCGCCAGGTGGTCAGGATGATGCCGTTTTGCTCGATGTAGGATTTCAAGTCTGGAGAACGCATGGCATCCAGGTCCGCTTGTCGCGAACGGCCCGAGCCGGAAATGGTGTCGAAGTTTTCGTTGTGCGTAGTGCTGTGGACGATGACCATGGCCAGTCCGGGTTGCATTTTGGCCAAAATGCGCTTGAACTCGGCTACTTTGTAATCGGCGTGTTCTTTTGGGGAGTAGCCAGCTGTCGCAGGCTTCCAGTCTCCGCTCATCGTGTGCAGGTCGTCGAGCACCGGGAGTCCCATCGCCCAGATCTTTTCGCCTAGGAGGGGAGCCTGCTCCAAGATTTCGATCTTGGGCAGTTCCATGCCTTCGACATACTTTCCTTCCGCTTTCAGCTTTTGGATGACCGGCGCTTGCTGGCATTCTTCCAGCAGGACGTTGTTGCCGCCGGGAAACATCACCGGAATGCCGTACTCGACCCCGAGTTGGATGTATTTCTCCAAAAATTTGGGATGGGCAAAGACCGTCCCCATATGTGAATCCAGGTGCGTGGGACGGATGCCCATGTTGAGCGAACGGTCTATCTGGGCCTTGAGCTCGATGTAAACCTCCTCGGGGCTGGCGTGTGCGACCACCTCTTCGACTGTGTGCCAAAAGGAACCTTCGGGATCATGCAGTCCGGGCACCAGGCTTTTCCCCGCCAAAGGCTCCCAGCGGTAGCCTTTCCATTCCGAAGTCAACACCAAGTGCAGACCCGCATCGATAGGTGCCTTTCCCTTGGTCTCACGCATAAACGTCCCGGCCCAGGGACAGGGCATCATGACGCTGCAAGAGGTAGCGATGCCGCCCTCCAGAGACTGAAACGTGCCCTCGTTCGACTCCCTCGACATGCCCGCGTCGTCCACGTGGAAGATCACCACCTTTTTGTCTTTCGGCCAGCCTAGCTTCTCGGCGTAGGTTTGGGCGAAAACCGGTGAGTTGGCAAAAATGAGAAGGAGGGGGATGACAAAAGTTTGGTTTGAAAAAATGCGAAGAAAGGTCTTTTTCATGGTTTGGCTGAAAATAGGGGGTACATGTTCATTACCTCCGATCAGCCCAAAAGGGCTAGCGAAAAGGGATGATTTCGCCAGCGCCTACCCCTAAAACCGAAAAACCACAGCCATGCCAGCTGTGGTTTTATATTTTGGAAGGCTTTTGGCTTATTTTCTCGCGATGGCGGCTTTCGCAGCTTTCACGATGTTTTCGGCGTTCAGGCCATATTTTTCAAGCAATTGGGTCGGAGTACCAGACTCGCCAAAGCTGTCGTTGACACCGACGTACTCCAGCGGAGCCGGATTGTGGCGGATCAGCGTTTGGGCGATGCTGTCGCCCAGGCCTCCGTTGATCTGGTGCTCCTCGGCGGATACCGCGCAACCGGTCTTTTTCACAGACTCGAGGATCGCTTCCTCGTCCAGTGGCTTGATGGTGTGGATGTTGATCACCTCGGCGTGGATGCCTTCCTCACGGAGCATGGCCTCAGCGACTACGGCTTCCCATACCAAGTGGCCAGTAGCGAAGATGGTCACGTCCTTGCCGTCGATCATCTTCCACGCCTTGCCGATCTCAAACTTTTGGTCTTTAGGAGTAAAGATAGGCCAGCTCGGACGACCGAATCTCAGGTAAACCGGGCCCTCGTGCTCCGCAATCGCCAAAGTCGCGGCTTTGGTCTGGTTGTAGTCGCAAGGGTTGATCACCGTCATGTGGGGAAGCATCTTCATCATGCCGAGATCTTCGAGGATCTGGTGGGTAGCACCGTCTTCACCCAGGGTCAAGCCTGCGTGTGAGGCGCAGATTTTCACGTTTTTGTCTGAATAGGCTACGGACTGGCGGATCTGGTCATAGACACGGCCGGTGGCAAAGTTGGCAAAAGTACCCGCGAAAGGAATTTTGCCGCCGATAGCCAAACCAGCGGAGATGCCGATCATGTTTGCCTCGGCGATGCCGGTCTGGAAGAACCGTTCGGGAAACTCTTTTTGGAAGTCGCCCATCTTCAGGGAGCCGATGAGGTCAGCGCAAAGGCCTACGACATTGGGATTTTTTCTCCCTGCTTCCAGGAAACCGTCACCGAAACCGGAGCGGGTGTCTTTCTTTTCTGTATAAGTGAATTTTAAGTCTAAGCTCATGATAAGGTCATTTGGAAGGGGAAATTAATAGTCGCCGAGGGTCTCTTCGAGTTGTCCCAAAGCGTTGGCCAGCTGCTCGTCGTTGGGAGGGGAGCCGTGCCACTTGTGCGTGCCGACCATGAAGTCCACGCCATAGCCCATCTCGGTGTAGAGCAGGTTCACGACAGGCTTGCCTTTTCCAGCCAGTTCTTTGGCTTTTTCCAAACCATCCAGCACAGACTGCATGTCGTTGCCGTTGGTGATTTCGTTGACTACCCAGCCAAAGGATTCCCATTTGGCCTTCAGGTTCTTCAGGTCCATGATCTTCTCGGTCGGGCCGTCGATCTGCTGACCGTTGTAGTCCACGGTGGCGATCAGGTTGTCCACTTTTTGGTGGGCGGCATACATGGCCGCTTCCCAGATTTGTCCTTCCTGCAGCTCGCCGTCACCCATGAGGATGTAGACCAACTTGTCGTCCTTTTCGATTTTCTTGGCTTGAGCCACTCCAATGGCGACGGACAGCCCCTGTCCCAAGGAGCCGGAAGCCACGCGAATACCGGGAAGGTGCTCGTGGGTAGCGGGGTGGCCTTGAAGCCTGGAGTTGAGCTTGCGGAAAGTCTTCAGCTCTTCTACCGGGAAGTAGCCGCTGCGAGCCAGCACGGAATACCAGCCTGCGGAAAGGTGTCCGTTGGAAAGGAAAAAGAGATCCTCACCCTTGCCGTCCATCTTGAAGTCAGGGTTGTGGTGAAGCTGGTCAAAGTACAGAGCCACAAAGAATTCTGCGCAGCCCAGTGGCGCGCCTGGGTGGCCAGACTGCACCGCATGCACCATGCGCAACACGTCCCTGCGGAGCTGTGTGGCGACCTTTTGGAGTTGTTCGATTGATTGTTTTCCCATGTCTATAGGTTTATTTTAGGATTTGAGCCGTGTGGTTTTTGGATTCGACTTTTTGGATGATTTCCGAGATTTTGCCCGCTTCGTCGATGACAAAAGTCGTGCGGATGGTTCCCATGTAGGTTTTTCCAAAGGTCGTTTTTTCACCCCAGACGCCGTAAAGGTTTTGGACCTTTTGCTCCGGATCGGAGATCAGCGAAAAGGGCAGGGATTGTTTCTTGATAAAGTTGCGGTGTGACTTTTCACTGTCCGAGCTCACGCCCAGCACCACGTAGCCAGCCTTAAGCAGCGCCTCGTGATTGTCTCGAAGGTTACAGGACTGGGTGGTACAGGTCGGGGTATTGTCTTTGGGGTAAAAATAGAGAACCACCTTTTTGCCCCGGAGGGAGGAGAGTTTTACCAGTTCTCCGTTTTCGTTTTTCGCTTCAAAATCGGGGGCCACTTGGCCAACTTCTAATGACATTCTTACTTCACTTTTAAAATTAAAAACTCAGGAAATCGTCCCTTTCCATTCGGCGACGTTTCCCGCCATATCGGTCACCCGCAGCACAGCGGCACCGCGGAGGGGCTCGCCATTGAGCGTCTCAGACCAGATGACCGCCTGCTTGTGCTCGTAGCGCATGAGCACCCACTTGCCGTCCACGAAGGCCTCAAAGCTCTTGATGCCCGAGAGGTTGTCCTTGATGGTAAAGCGCAGTCCTTGGCTGTTGGCGCGGATCACGGAGATCGTCGGCTTCACGTCGTCCACGGCGAGGACAAAACTACCAAAATTTCTGGTTTTGAAGCGGATTTGTCCGCCTTCCCAATCACCCCCGGCAAAAGACCTGGAGCCGTTTGGCGAACGGAGGTACACGTGGGTTTTGCTTTTGTCTCCCGTGTACCCGCTCACGTCCCAGAGCACCTCGATGGGATTCCAGAGGTATTCGGTCGTTTCTTGCAGTCTCAACACCGGTGCGGAAGGACTTCCGGAAAAGCCTACCCGCAGATACAGGTCTTCCAAGAGGCTGTTTTCCGCCACCTTTACCGTCAGCCGATCCGTGGCGTGGAGATGCTCTTTTCCCACAGGGAAATGGCCAAAGAGCTGTGGATCGAAGATCTCTGAACAAAGGTCAATCTTGGTCGGAACGCCAAATCGCAGATCCCATAGGTAGGTTCGCGTCTGCGCGTCTTGGTAGGCCGGAAGGACCTCATAGACCGTGTTTGCGATGAAAAACTTGGCCAATCCGCCCTTGTCGGTCTGCGCGACGCGGATCTTCATGTGGTGGTTTTGGTAGCTCGCTTGCGCGCTGCCAGGGGCTGAGCCGTCGGACACAGTCGAATCCAAATCCGCTCCGGTCAAGGTCAGGTTGACCAGGCGGGTATTGTTGTAGGCGTCGGAAAGCTTGATCTGAACGTTCTTTTTCTGCCCTGCTTCCACCTGGAGTTCTCCGGTACCGGGCGTATTGGGAGTGAAGAAATCAAACTTCAGATTCGGCTGGAAATACAGCTTGGTGAAGCGGTTGAGATGCGTGTGGAGCAGGAAATGTCGCGTGTAGTTGAAGTCCACTTTGTCCACGACCAAGCTGAAGAGCGAGCCGCTGTCGTCGGCCACTTCAAATTTCGGGTAGCCGTTTTGGTTGTTTGCCCCGTCCAGCTTGTCGTAGCTTTGGATTTCCAGACCCACTTTCCCGGTGACTTTGATGGTTTCGGGGATCTTGTAGCTCGCACCACTCAGCACTGGGGTGATTTCCAGCCGTTGGAATTTGCCATTGACCCGGCTGTCGATCTCCAAGGGGACAATGGCGATTTTTTGAGGTGTGGGAGGGATGTTGTCGATAATTTCAGGCAGGCCTGCCAAAAGCGGATCCATCGCTCGGTCCAAGCTATCACGGATTTCGAAGTGCAAATGCGGTCCCCCAGAACTTCCCGTGTTGCCTCCGTTGGCGATGAGTTCACCTTTTTTGACGGAGAGCTCACCTGGTTCTGGAGTTACTTCCAGTTCGTTGGCCTGAGCTTCATAGAGCTTTTGTCGCATCCAAGCCTGAAGTTTGGGGTTGAAGTTTCTCAAATGCCCATAGAGCGTAATGTTGCCGCTGGGATGCTTCAGGTAGATCACGTTGCCATAGCCGAAGGAAGAGATCTTGATTCGGTGTACCCAGCCATCCGCGGCGGCGTAAATAGGTTCGCCTTCCGACCCGCCAAACTTATAGTCCAGGCCGGTGTGGAAGTGGTTGGGGCGGAGCTCCGCGAAGTTGCCGCTGAGGTAGTTTCTTCCTCCGGGCTTGACCGGGGAGCGGAAGTAGCCCTTCTGGATATCTTGGGAAAAACTGCTGAAAGAAATACAAAAACCCACGAGCAGCGCTAGCGGAAAAAGCTTACTTAACTTCAAAATCCAGCATTTTTTCGGTTCCGATAAATCCTGTTAGCCTGTCGCCGATCTTCACCGGACCGACTCCAGCGGGCGTGCCGGTGTAGATGAGGTCGCCTTTTTTCAGGGTGAAAAATTGGGAAACGTACGAGATGATCGTGGCAAAGTCGAAGAGCATCAGGCTGGTGTTTCCTTTTTGCTGCAGCTCCCCGTTGATCTCCAGATGGAAATCCACATCTTTCAGGTCTGCGAAATCAGAAACCGGCTTGAAGTCGCCGATGGGAGCCGAGCCATTGAAGGCTTTGGCAATCTCCCAGGGCAGGCCTTTGGCTTTGCATTGGTCCTGCAGGTCGCGGGCGGTGAAGTCTATCCCGAGACCGATTTCCTCGAAGTAGCGGTGAGCAAACTGGGGCTGGATGTATTTTCCTTCCTTGGAGATCTTCAGCACGAGTTCCAGTTCGTGGTGGATGTTTTCCGAAAAGTCAGGGTGGTAGAAGGGAGCGCCGCCTTTGAGCAGTGCGGTGTCTGGCTTGAGGAATACGACCGGCTTGCCGGGTTTTTCGTTTTTGAGTTCTTCGATATGGGCGGCGTAGTTTCGGCCAATGCAGATGATTTTCATAGAGTAAAGCTGGATTCGAAAATGAAAACAGGCGCAAAGACCATGCTCCATTTAAGTCCGTGAAATTAATTGGATTTGCCGCATGGAGGCAATTTTTGCGGGAAAAATGAACCGTGAAGGCCGAATACCTCCATCTGGGTGATTCGAGCAAAGCAAAAGAGGCTGACCAAATGATCAGCCTCTCTTTTGAATCCAGTAAACCTTACAAAATCGACTTCACCAATCCACCTTCCACCCGGATTGAGGCACCGTTTGTCGCGGAGGCGAGTGGGCTGGAGTAATACACCACAGTGTCGGCTACTTCCTCCACGGCTGCAAAGCGCTGGATCAAGGAGGTAGGACGCATGTCTTTGAAGAATTCCCGCTCCACGTCGGCGGTACTTTTCCCTCCCGAGCTGGCCAGCTCTTCGATAAACTGTCCCACGCCCTTCGACTTGGTCGGGCCGGGAAGGATGGAATTTACCGTCACGGCGGTACCTTTGGTCAGTTCGGCCAAACCTCGACTGACGGCCAGTTGGGCGGTCTTGGTCATGCCGTAGTGGATCATCTCATCGGGGATGAAAACACCCGATTCGCTGGAGATGAAGATGACGCGCCCCCAGTTTTTGGCCAGCATCTTTGGGAAATAGTGGCGCGCTAGACGGATGCCGCTCAGTACATTGATCTCAAAGAAGCGGAACCAGTCCTCGTCAGGAATGTCGGCAAAGGCTTTGGGCTCAAAGATCCCGGCATTGTTGATGAGGATGTCGATCTCGTCGATTGCCGCGATTAGTCGGTTGACGTCTTCGACTTTGGAGAAGTCCGCCGCTACGCCAGAGACCGATCCGTTTGGGTATTCGGCTTTCAGCTCGGCAATGGCTTGGTTGACGCTTTCGTCGCTGCGTCCGTTGAGGATGACGCTGGCACCTTCGGCCAAAAATCGCTGGGCGATGGCGTAGCCGATACCGGCGGTGGAACCGCTGATCAGGGCTTTTTTGCCTGTGAGTTTTAAATCCATGTGGTTAAAATATATTGGTTTGAAAAGATCTCTCCCCGAATACTCGGGAGAATGGAAAACCCGAAGGCGGAAACAAAAATTCCCCCGATCACCACTTCTGGACTGTTTTTGTCCATGTACTTGAACGACACTAGGCTAACAATCCGCTTTATTCCCTAGCTTTGATCTAACAAACCATCACTCCCATGGATCTACAGGCAATCAAATTGGATCTTATTCAATGGCTAGCAACGCTTCAGGATCGCAGTGTATTGGAGCAATTGCAAGCTTTCAAACAGCAGCAAAAAAACGGTTTGAGTGAATCCCACAAGGCGCTGTTGGACGAGCGGATCGAATCTTATCAAAGCAATCCTGGCAATGTCAGGGATTGGGAGGATGTGATGGATGAGATCGAAAAAAACCTGTGAGCTTTAAAATCAAGCTTCTGGATTCCGCTCGGAATGATATCCATGAAATCATTGACTGGTATTCTGGCAAAGAAAAAAGGCTTGGGGATAGGTTTTATCAGGCTTTGAAGTCAGCTATGGAGTACATCAAAAGGAATCCGTACAACTGTCAAATTGCCTATCGAGATGTGCGTAACAAGCCACTTGGCAAATTTCCCTATCAGGTGCATTATTGCATCGAAGAGCCAGATAAAACGCTCATTGTCTTGTAACCCATACAAGTAGAAATCCGAGGATCTGGACTGAAAGGCGCTAATTCGCCGCAATTCAGTCCAAGAAACTCTACCAATACAATCAGCGCGACTATCGCTAAAGGCATCGACTCAGTCCACCGCCCGCAAACTCATCAACGCATCACCTTTTTCATCACGGAGATAGAGCACGTTGTTTTCAATTTCAAAAGTCCGAACCAGCTCCAGCACTTTTTTGACTTCGTTTTCCGCTTCCATGTTTGGACAGGCCATCATGGTGGACGCGCCCTGACCGAAGCGGATGCCCTTTGCTCCTTCGAAAGCAATGGCTCCACGGATGGAATTGCAGCCAGTCTCAACGAAATAGGAGCTTTGGGCCCCATTGATCTCAAAAGTCAAAGCTTCGCCTTTTGCCGACTTGGGATCCTTGATCGCCCCCACATGCAGGAGTTTCCAGATATTGGTGAGGGCAAGCCTGGGGTCGGAGGTCTTGCTTAGTTCTTTGACCAATCGGTAGGAAAGCGCAGACGCGTCTGCGGGAATGGGCTCTTCTTTCTGGGTCACTTGGACTTCCAGCTGATAGATGTAGCCTGGCTCGTAGTCGAAGCCGGAGATTTGGTCATAGAAAAGCGTCCACTCACCATCTTTTAGGCTTTCGCCCTTTTGGATCTGCATACAGCTCATCGGGCCGACCCCCACGCAGTCGATCTTGGCGGAGTTGACCCACCAGATTTCGGTAGTGTTTTCTTCGCTTTCCTGTTTTTCACAGGACTGCGCCATCAGGAGAACGGAGAGTAGTGTGAGGAGTAATTTCATATCAGAAGACGGTTTTTTGAACTAGGGTTAAAAGCTTTGTAGTCCATCGCGCATAGACCAGTCCGGAAGGATGGAGCTCGTCCGCGACGACCATTTCTGGCTGGGCTCCGATTTCGCGATAGTCTTCGGTAATCCCGACGAAGGCGACTCCCATTTGGCTACACACGGCCTGTTTGGCGGCATTGAAGGCGTTGATTTCCAGTGCGACTTTTTCCGGATCCACCCCTTTGCCTGCCGCAAAAGGCGTCACTCCCCAGTCTGGAATCGAGACTACGATGACGTGGTCTTTTCTCCCCCTGGCAAATCCAATCGCCCGATTCAGCATCGCTTCAAATTCCATCTCAAACTCCGCCACTGGTCGGCCTCGATACTGGTTGTTTACCCCGATCAGCAGCGTGACCAGGTCATAGCCTTCGGGGCTGAGTTCGGCGGAATTGATGCCAGCCTCGAGTTCGTCCACCGTCCAGCCGGTCCGGGCGATGATCTCGGGTGGGGAAAAGAAGAAGCTTCCGGATCGGTTCAGTTCGCGGACCAGCTGGACAGGGTAGCGGTCTTTTTCCTCCACGCCTTCACCGATGGTATAGCTATCGCCGAGGGCAAGGTAGGTGAGGGGTTGTTTGTTTTGGGTAGCTGAGGATTCTGACATGGTAAAAACTGCCGCAGAGATTTGTATAAGTAGAAGGAAACTAATCATGGATTGCTCAAGATTGGAAAAGCCGCTGCCCCACCGTGATCGTCCCCAAGTCCGCATCCATCTCGACCTGTGCTCCCACCGGGATGATAAACTGCCGGGAGACGTGGCCGATCATGGCTCCGCTATAGGCCGGGACTTTCAGCGGCAAAATGTAATGGTCTAAAAGCTGATCCACCGTGAAAGCTCCATAGCCACCGCTTGGCGTGCAGTCGGAGCATTGCCCAAATACAAAGCCTTTGATCTTGTCCAGTGTGCCGTTCAGCTTCAGCGTACTAAGCATGCGGTCGATCTTGTAGGGATCTTCCCCAATGTCTTCTATGAACAAAATAGCGTCTTGAAAATCAGGGAAATAGGGCGTCCCGGATAGAGCGGTTAACACGGTCAGGTTTCCGCCCAGGATCTTCCCTTTGGCTTTGCCTCCAGTGAGGGTTTGGATGCGATTTCCCTTTGCAACTAGGTCGTCCCCTTTGCTGGTTTCGTTTTTGAAGACAATGGGTTCGGTACCGAAAAATACCTTTTCAAACTGCTTTACATTGAAGCTGTTCCAGCTGCCAGAGCCGTTGGGGCCGTGGAAGGTGATCAGGCCGGTCTGGCTTTGGATGGCGGAGTGCAGCGCTGTGATGTCGGAATAGCCTTGGAGGGGTTTCGGGTTTTTCCGGATCAGTTCATAGTCGAGCAGCGGCAAGATCCTCGCCGCACCGGAACCACCCCGGATGCAGATCACCATTTTGACCTCGGGGTCTCCAAACATCGCGTTCAGGTCACCGGCCCGTTCTTCATCTGTGCCCGCCAAATGCCCCAAACGGTTTTTCAGGTTTTGGCCCAATTTTACCTGGAAGCCCAACGCTTCCATGGCTTCCTTGGCGTAGGTAAACTCCATGCGATCAGCCGAAGCCGCAGAAGGGGAGATGATCCCGACGGTATCGCCTTTTTTGATCGCTTTGGGCAAGATCACATCCGCTAAGGGATTTTTTGCCGAAGGGCTGAATGATAGAAAAGGAGCAGTACCGGCCAAGAGGCCTAGGGATTTCAGAAAATGTCTTTTGTCCATGTACATCGGGGATGAAAATTGAAGTTAGCGTTTTGCGGAGAATCGCGCGCCAAACCGCCAAGGCTTTCGCAAAAGGTATTCCAACATCTGACATCGGTCATCCGACACCTGACGCCATTACAGCATCTCCCGCACCATCACCATGACCTTTTCCATCTCCCTGCGCACGACGGAGGCGGTGTAGGGATAGTTGGAGTTCATGAAGGCAAAGCAATACGTTTTCCCGCTTTTGGTTTTGACCAGACCGACGAGGCTATGGTTGTTGCTCATGGTGCCGGTCTTGGCGAAAATGTAGGGCTGCGCGGCCTGGTAGCTGTTTTTCAGCGTTCCGGTTCTACCGCCCGTCGGCAGGATGTCGTAGAGTTGGTCTTCGGGTAGGATGCGGTAGAGCTTGTCAAAAAGAGCCACCATGGATCGGGGCGTGAAGAGATTGTGGCGGCTCAGGCCGCTCCCGTCCACCCACTTGGGCTGGTCGGGCAGGTCAAAAAGGTAGGTTTTTTGGATGTACTCGATGGCCCGCTCGGTGTCCAGGTTTTGGAAAAGCCTGTCCGAAACCATCAGCATCAGCTGCTCGGCGATGAAGTTGTCGCTTTCGAGCATCATCTCTTTCAGAAGGGGAAAAAGCGGAGAGGCCCTCCAGACTTGGTTTTCCGCAGGCAAGGGGTCGGCGCGATAGAT
The DNA here is from genome assembly GCF_017254915.1 of Algoriphagus oliviformis. Lineage (GTDB taxonomy): Bacteria > Bacteroidota > Bacteroidia > Cytophagales > Cyclobacteriaceae > Algoriphagus > Algoriphagus oliviformis. Next base: position 327,478 of record NZ_JAFKCT010000002.1, read on the forward strand.
CCAGGGTTTTCCAGTCTCCGAACTGGCCAAGTCCACAAAAAGCTGCGCTGAGGTGAGGAAGGGGATAAACTCCTCTTTTCCCTGAAAAGTCAGCGGGTTGTATTCAAAGGTATTCGCATGGAAATCCCGCTCCAGTTCCTTGATCGGGCGAGTGGTGGTACTGACATAAGGCTGAAAGCTTGCCGGAAAAACGAGCGCCTGACTGCCGGACTTTTTCACCCGAACCAGATTGCCATAGATCGGCAGGGACGTCCGCTCCGCGGCATAGTCAAAGTAGTAGTCATCCCACTGCCAGCCGTAGCCAAATTCCGGGGAGAGCTGGTTGGCGTCCGAGAAGACCACCGCACGGAAGGGAGCCAACAGGCGACGGAAGTCCGGCTGGGCAAATTCCTTGTATTTCCAGCTCGGATCGCCACTTCCCCAGATCCGCAGCGTGTCCCCATCCGCCACATAGCGCAGGGTTTGCGTGCTGTCTTGCAGGATCAGGAGTGAGGAGAAAAGGGTAAACAGCTTGGTCGTCGATGCGGGAATGAAGCGGATTTGGGAGTTTTTCTCAAACAAGACCCGTTGGGAATCCAAATCGTAAAGCATAAATCCCGTCAAGTGCCCGCTGAAAAAACTCGTTTCGCCCAAGGCGGATTCCAGTCTGGCGTACTGGTCGCGGTTGAGTTGGGCGGAGGCGGGGACTAACGCAAGGAAAAAAGCAAAAGCCAAAACCATCGCCTCTTGGGATATGGGGAACTTGGAAAGTAAGGACTTAGGCTTGGACATCGGGCTTGGGAAATCGAAGGAAAATGGATTGGCTTAGGACTTGGATTCTGCGGCGAGCGGTATCAATCCCAGCCAACCGACGATAAAGGCCACGCCGCCGAGTGGAGTGATGGCGCCCAGCCAGGTGACGCCGGTCAGGCAAAGGGTGTACAGCGATCCTGAGAAAACCAAAATCCCCAAGGAAAAACCCCAAAAGCTTAGCGCGGTCTTTTGCATCTCCGGCTTGACCGAAGTCCAAATCCCGAGGGCGAGCAGCGCAAATGCGTGGTAAAAGTGGTATTTCACGGCGGTTTCGAAGGTTTCCAATCTGCCGCTGCTTTCCAGCAAGGGCTTCAATCCGTGTGCACCGAAGGCTCCGATGCCGACGGCCAACGCTCCGAAGATCGCTGCGGTTTTGAGGATGGTAGAGGATTTCAAAGGTTGGTTAGTGGTTAGAGGTTATTGGTGTAAGGTGGTAAGGTGGTAAAGTGGTAAGGTTGCAAAGTTGGAAAGTTCAGTACCTCAAAGGCCAATACTTAAATCAATCGCTCATCTTGCTTTTGACGTCGTAAATCATAAATTCTTGCCTCTCGCTTCTTGATACTTGCTACTCGATACTTGCTACTTTCGTCTCGCTACCTGCTACCGACTTCCAAAAATAGCCGAACCAATTCGCACCATGGTACTGCCTTCTTCTTGGGCGATGGGGTAGTCCCCGCTCATGCCCATGGAGAGCTCGGCGAGTTGGACAAAGTCAGGGAGTTTTCTCTTCTTCAGTTCGTCAAAGAGACTCTTCAGGCTTCGGAATTCTTTTCGGATTTGGCTTTCATCCTCGGTGAAAGTCGCCATGCCCATCAGGCCTTTGACTTGCACATGGCCCAATGCCGCAAAATCCGGAGAGGCGAGCATTTCTTCCAACTCAGCTTGGTCAAAGCCAAACTTGCTCTCCTCCTCGGCAATATGGATCTGTAGCAAAACAGGAATCATGCGCCCGACTTTCTTCCCCTGCTTGTCAATCTCCCGCAACAGCTTGAAGGAATCGACCCCATGAATGAGATGGACGAAGGGGGCGATGTATTTGACCTTGTTGCTCTGGAGGTGGCCGATCATGTGCCAGCGGGTGTCGGCGGGCATCTCGGGCTGCTTGGCCTGGATCTCCTGCACCTTGTTTTCCCCAAAATCCCGAATTCCAGCGGCATAGGCTTTCTGGAGGTCGGGGAGGGGCTTGGTCTTGCTCACGGCGATGAGCTGGCAGGCGGGATTGACAAAGGATTTTTTTACTGCTTCGAGGTTGGCTTTGATGTCCATTGTATATTTTTAGACTTCACTTTTGGCCTGTAGGGCATAGACAAAGATATGGCAATCCTAAGCAATTTGCTTAAAAAAGGCATCCGACTTCGGGACAGCTTGGAGCAGGAGTACTCCAGCCCGCTCGACTTGCAAAAAGACCAGCTGAAGAAACTCTTGCTCAAGGCCAAGGACACCGAGATTGGCAAAACCTATGATTTTCATGGTGTTTTGAAGGCATTCAAGGAAAGTAATGGGGCGTTTTACGAGCGATACAAAAGCCAGGTGCCCATCTATGACTACGATTCAATCCATGCCGAATTTTGGCACAAACTGCTCTCCGGCAAGGCCAATGTGACCTGGCCCGGAGCCGTGAAGCACTTTGCGCTCAGCTCGGGCACCTCCGGCGCGGCGTCGAAGTACATCCCTATCACCAAGTCCATGGTCAAGGCCATCCGTCGCACAGGCGTGCGGCAGATCCTGAGCCTTTCCAAGTACGATCTGCCAGCCTCGCTTTTCACCAAAGGCATCCTGATGCTCGGTGGAAGCACGGACCTGGAGTTTAACGGCACCTATTTTTCCGGCGATCTGAGCGGGATCACGGCGGGCAAGTTGCCGATCTGGTTTCAACGCTTTTACAAGCCGGGCAAGAAAATCTCGCGAAACAGAAATTGGGGCGACAAGCTCGACCAGATCGTGGAAAAAGCCCGAGACTGGGACATAGGCATCATCGTGGGCGTGCCGGCTTGGCTGCAGATCCTGATCGAAAAGATCATCGAGCGCTACCAGGTGAAGCATATCCACGAGATCTGGCCCAATCTGCGGATTTTCGTCCATGGGGGCGTTTCTTTCGAACCCTACCGGAAGGGCTTTGAAACCCTCCTTGACAGGCCTTTGATTTACATCGAGACTTATCTGGCTTCGGAGGGATTTCTCGCGTTTCAGGCTTTGCCCGACCGCAGATCCATGCGGCTTGTGTTGAACAATGGCATTTTCCACGAGTTTATCCCCTTCACCGAGGCTAACTTTGACGAAGAGGGAAATGTGAGAAAAGACGCGCAGACGCTCAAAATCGACGAGGTGGAAGAGGGGCGTGACTACGCGCTGTTGATCTCGACCTGTGCGGGAGCTTGGCGCTACCTGATCGGGGACGTGGTGCGCTTTGTGTCCAAAGCCGAGTCCGAAATCATCATCACTGGCCGCACCAAGCACTTCCTCAGCCTCTGCGGGGAGCACCTCAGCGTGGACAATATGAACAAGGCCGTGGAGCTGGCAGCAGACGAATTGGGCATCCGGATCAAAGAGTTTACCGTGCTGGGGGAGCCCTACAAGAAGCTTTTTGGGCATCACTGGTACATCGGATCGGATGACGCGGTGGATGCGAAAAAGCTCACCGCTAGCCTGGATCAGCACCTCAAAGTCCTCAACGACGACTACGCCGTGGAGCGTAAACACGCTCTCAAACAGGTCAAAACCACCGTTTTGCCTACAAAGGCCTTCTACGACTGGATGCGTGAGCAAGGCAAAGAAGGCGGCCAAAACAAGTTTCCCCGGGTACTCAAGGGTGAAAAAGCGAATTCTTGGAAGGGCTTTTTGGCGGAAAAAGAGCTTCACCAGTGATCCAGAGTCTGCTGGAAGGAGTCAGCATGGGCCTGCTGCTCTCGGTGATCATCGGGCCGGTCTTTTTTACGCTGATCACCAACAGCATGCAGTATGGCTTTCGCTATGCGATGAGCTTGGCGCTGGGGATTTTTGTCAGCGATTCCCTGTATGGCCTGCTGACCTATTTTGGGGTCCGCCTGCTGGCCAATACAGAGCTGTTTGAGCAGGTGCTGGGCTATACGGGAGGATTGATTTTGATCGGTTTTGGATTGGGTTCTTTGTTGAAAAAGAGCGTCCAACGTCCAAATTCAGGCATCGATCAGCAGGCTGGGAGAAAGCGGACGGCCTTCGCCAAAGGGTTTAGCATCAATGGAATCAATCCCTTCGTCCTGCTTTTTTGGATTTCCATCGCCAGTTTGGTGTCGCTCAAGGAAGCCTGGACAGGCGGGCAGGTTTTGCTTTACTACACGGGGATTTTGTTGACCGTTTTTTCCATCGATTTGCTCAAGGCCTTCGTGGCCAAGCAATTGTCCCGCTTTGTGACGCCTCGACTGATGGGCTGGCTCAACAAAGGAGTGGGGATCGCCATGATTGCCTTTGGCATCCGGATGCTGCTCTATGCCTACCTTCACTAGGAAGTGAGCTAAAGGATTTAGTTAACCGACAGCTCAGGATCGAGCTGTTTTTTGGACTCTTCGGAGCAGGTGCTGACGAAATTTTCTCCTGCCGAGGCGATCAAGCCGCAGGTTCCGGTTCCCATGCCCATGATCGTACGCATGGCATCCTGGGTTTGTACATTGAGAAAAGTAATGGCGTTTTTTGGCACGTGGTAGATGTTGCCATTCGTGGGGTTGGGCGCTGTGGGGACGAAAATGGTATAAAGGTCTTCGTTGATCTTGTCCGTGACAAAGCCCGTCATCAGCGTTCCGGTCTTGAAGGGGTCAATCAATACCACGTCCGAAAAGGGAAGTTTTTTCAAGCCTACAAACTGGTAGACCGTCTGATGGATCAGGCTGTAGAGCGGCACTTTGGTCAGGTATTTTTTCTCAAAGCTGGAAAAATACCGCTTCCCGAGCTTGTTGCGGATCAGCGCTCCGATGATGAAGATGAACAGCGCCAAGATGCCAATTGACAGAAAGTTGATCGACCAATGCGGCTCATCGGCTCCGGAATCCAGCATGAAACTGATTGGGGAGACGATTTTGAAGATGAAGTTGAACACAAAGGAAAGGAGAATCAGTACGATCGTCAGCGGGAGCAAAATCAAAAAACCTTGGAAAAGGGTATCCAAAAAATAGCCTCGTTTTACATTCTTCTCCTCGGTTTCGGGATTTTTGAGCTCGGGTTCCATGATTTTTATCGGTCTGATTTGCGTTCAAATTCCCTTTTGTGACAGTCAAATCCATGCCATTTCGCTAAAATGGCTCCCTGCCTGAGTGAGGCTGCTCGAACTGTGTAGGCGATGGGTCTAGTTGGGGAGTTTTTGCCTCTGTTTTAGGAATAGGGAGGAAAAGGCCGACCACTTGGCGCTTTGCAAAGGGAATGGTAGGGCTATGAAGAGTTTATTCTGAGACGGAGCGAATGGGTGCACAAAATAAAAAGCTGATAGTCAGCTAACTATTTTTGTAAACTTATCGTATCTTTCTTCACTCACTTTTAACATAAAACCCATGAAAAAGACCTTGTTCGTATTAAGCCTCGCGTTGCTGATTTTTTCTTGTAAAACCTCCGAAACTGTCACCGTAGACACCGTGGCAAAAAAGGAGCAGCTGAAGTACTATCAAACCTTTAAGGTGGTGGAGAATGACAAGGCGGATCGGCGAAGCGAGATGCTAACGGGTTCTTTCCGTAAAGCTTTGTTGGAATATGGCTATGAGGAGGTGGTGGAGAATCCGGATTTCTTGATCCAATCGGTGTTGGTGACTAGGGAATATGTGCAGGAACTCGGTGCTTATTCTTCCCAGCCACCCGCATATATCGACCAGTTTTATGGGATAGCCAGTGGCGGGACGAGTGATTTTGTGGTCAATAAGGGCATGATAGGCAAGGTGATTTTTTTGATACAAGACTCCCAGACCAACGAAATCGCCTGGATGGGAGTGGGGACTGGCGTCACCCAAGGTTCAAAACAGATCAGCATGGAAAACCTAGACTTGGCGCTGTATGAATTACTGGCAACGCTGAATTGATGCCCAGTTTTCGAATTTGCTTGCCAGGCAGGAAAATCGGCAGATTAAGGTGAATTTCGATGGGTCGGAATGATAGCGACAGCTAAAAGCTTATTTTTGCGGCATGGAAAATCTAGCCCCTTGCCCCAAGTGCCAATCTGAGCTCACCTATCCCATGGATAACCTGCTCGTGTGCCCAGAATGCGGCCACGAATGGAACCCAGAGGAGATCGAAGAGGAAACTGGTTTGGTCGTCAAAGACGCCAACGGAAATCTACTCGCCGACGGTGACGCCGTGGTGATCGTCAAAGACCTTCCCGTCAAAGGAGCCCCCAAACCGATCAAGGCGGGGACGAAAGTCAAAAGCATCCGCTTAGTCGAAGGAGACCATAATATCGACTGCAAAATCGATGGATTTGGATCCATGGCGCTGAAGTCTGAGTTTGTGAAAAAAGCCTAATTCGGTAGGCAGTCTCAGCGTGCAGGTCTCAGGCGCAAGAGTGACATTTCGTCAAGTCTTCAGCCCAAACAAACGAAAAATCCCGCTAGAGTGATCTGGCGGGATTTTGTGTTAGTGTCGATTTGGCTTAGGCCAAGTATTTCTCTACCGGAGTATAAGGCAGGTTGAAGGCTTGCGCTACGGCTTCATATACCACTTCTCCATTGATCACGTTCAAGCCGGGAACCAAGTCTGCGTTTTCTTTTGCGGCCTTTTTCCACCCCTTGTCCGCCAGCTGGATCGCGTACGGTAAAGTAGCGTTGGTGAGGGCTAGGGTAGAGGTGTAAGGCACCGCACCGGGCATGTTGGCTACGCAGTAGTGTACCACGTCGTCGATGATGAAGGTAGGATTCTCATGGGTAGTAGGCTTGCAGGTCTCGATGCATCCTCCTTGGTCTACCGCCACGTCCACCAATACGGTGCCCGGCTTCATATCCTTCAGCATGTCGCGGGTGATCAGGTGGGGTGCTTTGGCGCCTGGGATCAGGACAGCTCCGACGATGAGGTCAGCGTCCTTGATCAGGTTTCTCACATTGTATTCGTTGGACATGATCGTCTTCACGTTGGCAGGCATCACGTCAGCGAGGTATCTCATGCGAGGCAGGGACACATCCATGATGGTGACGTCGGCGCCAAGTCCAGCCGCCATCCATGCAGCCTGGGTTCCCACGATGCCTCCTCCGAGGATGAGGACTTTGGCAGGAAGTACGCCAGGTACGCCACCCAGTAGGATTCCACGGCCTTTCAGAGGTTTTTCGAGGTAGTTTGCTCCTTTTTGGATAGCCATTCGGCCGGCTACTTCAGACATGGGAACCAAAAGAGGCAAGCTTCTGTCGGCTTTCTCCACGGTCTCATAAGCGAGGCAAACCGCCTTGCTCTCGATCATTGCCATGGTCAGCGGCTCATAGGAAGCGAAATGGAAATAGGTAAACAGGAGTTGGTTTTCCTTGATCAGCTTGTACTCGGATTCAATGGGCTCTTTTACCTTCATGATCATCTCGGCGATGTCGTAGGTCGCCTCGATGGAGGGGAGGATCTTGGCTCCAGCTGCCTCGTATTCGGCATCAGGAAAGCCGCTGCCTTCACCCGCTGTATGTTGTACATAGACGCTGTGGCCTCGCTTGATCAGCTCTTTGGCTCCGGCGGGGGTAAGTGCTACCCGGTTCTCGTTGTTTTTGATTTCCTTAGGGACACCGATTATCATGGCAAATGCTATTTGGATTTAGATTCTTCAGGCAAAGATAAGAAGCAATGAGTTTCGAAAAAGCCCTTTAAAAAATAGTATTTGGTATCGAATTGGGGTAAAACATGTTTTCGATAGTTTATTTCATTTTTTATGGTGAGGATTTAGAAAATTCCAAGATTTAATTTTTCGAAATGCCAAAACTTTAAAATATATTTTTAAAAAATGTTTAATTTGGAGAGGTTTCGCGGTTTCTGATTTTCAAGCAATTCGGTTGTTTGTTGAATAATTTCAAAACAAAATTTCAAGATCATGAAAATTTGGCAATTCTTTCAAAATTTTTGATTGCTGAAATGGAAAGGCGAAATTTGCATCAAAATCTATTTTGGCTATTTTTGATGATACTAAGATCAGAATGTAGAACCCAAAGTAACATTTTAGATTCCTAATCGCTTATGGCAATTACCAACCCTTATCCGCAATCCCCTGAAGAGCATTTGGTTGACAAAGAAGAGATCCTAAAGGACTTCAAAGTGGCGGTGACCAGCCGGCACGCCTCCCTGATGGGAAGAAAGGAAGTGTTTATGGGGAAGGCAAAGTTTGGGATTTTCGGTGACGGAAAGGAACTGGCGCAGATTGCCATGGCAAAAGCCTTCCAAATCGGCGATTTCCGTTCGGGATATTACCGCGATCAGACGTTTATGTTTGCGCTGGGCGAACTGAGCGTTCAGCAGTATTTTGCGCAGCTCTATGCCCATACCGATGTGGAAGCCGAGCCTGCCAGTGCCGGGCGACTGATGAACGGTCACTTTGCCACGCGATCCCTCAATCCTGACGGATCCTGGAAAGACCTGACCAAGTCTTACAACTCAGCCGCAGATATTTCCCCTACAGCAGCCCAGATGCCAAAACTCCTCGGCTTGGCGTATGCGTCCAAGCTTTTCCGAGAAAACAAAGGACTGAAGGAGCTGAAGCAGTTTTCTAAAAACGGAAATGAAGTGGCCTGGGGCACCATTGGCAATGCCTCTACCTCGGAAGGCATGTTTTTCGAAGCGATCAATGCCGCAGGTGTCATGCAGGTGCCGATGGTGGTCGCGATATGGGACGACGAATACGGCATCTCGGTACCCAATGAATTCCACACGACGAAGGGAAGCATATCCGAGGTACTGATGGGCTTCCAGCGCACCGATACGGAGAAGGGTGTGGAAATCCTCCGTGCCAAAGGATGGGACTACGAAGGCTTGGTGCAGACTTTCCGCTATGCGGGTCAGCTTTCCAGGGAAGAGCATGTCCCGGTTCTGATCCATGTGGAGGAGATGACCCAGCCGCAAGGGCATTCGACTTCTGGTTCACACGAGCGCTACAAATCCTCCGCGCGCCTGCAATGGGAGCGTGACTGGGACTGCATAGCCCGCTTTAGGGATTTCATCGTTTCCTCTGGCATTGCCGAGGAGGAGGTACTCGACAAGATCGAGCATGAGGCCAAAGCAGAGGTCAAGCGCCAGAAGGAAGCTGCTTGGAGCAGCTTCTCCGGGGAGATCAAGAAGGAGATCCAAGAGGCAGTTAGCCTTTTGAAGGCTACCGCTGAAAACAGCTCCAAAAAGTCCCTGCTTCTGCAGCTGGCAGAAGACCTCGCCAAGACCATCAACCCAATCCGCAAAGATGCCGTCACAGCAGTGAGGAAGGCTTTGCTTGCCCTACGTTTTGATTCGGAGGAGGTAAAAGCCGGGCTAAAGGGATGGTATCAGACTCAGGGTGAGAAGAATTACGACCGATACAATAGCCATCTGTACAGCCATTCCAAATGGGCTGTAGGAAATATAAAGGAAGTAGCCGCTACCTACGACGATAAGTCTCCCTTGGTAGATGGGCGCGAGATTCTCCAGGCATTTTTTGACCGGATGTTGGAAAACGACCCTCGATTTTTCGCATTTGGAGAGGATGTGGGCAAGATTGGTGACGTAAACCAAGCCTTTGCGGGCCTTCAGGCAAAATATGGTGAGCACCGCGTGGCCGATACCGGCATCCGCGAGTGCACCATCATCGGACAGGGGATAGGTACAGCCCTGAGGGGGCTTCGGCCTGTAGCCGAAATCCAATACCTAGACTACCTGCTCTATGCGCTGCAGACCCTCTCTGACGATTTGGCTTCTCTTCTCTATCGGACCAAGGGCGGGCAAAAAGCTCCGCTGATCGTGAGAACCAGAGGGCATCGATTGGAAGGGGTGTGGCATTCCGGATCTCCGATGGGGATGATTCTTTCATCGCTTCGGGGGATGATCGTGTGTGTGCCCAGGGATATGACCCAGGCTGCAGGGATGTACAAGACGCTGCTTGAATCCGACGAACCAGCGATCATGATCGAATGCCTGAATGGCTACCGTCTCAAGGAAAAGATGCCTTCCAATCTTGGGGAGTTCACGGTGCCTTTGGGTAGGCCGGAGATCCTGCGGGAAGGTACAGATCTGACCATCGTGACCTATGGCAGTATGTGTAGGATCGTGATGGATGCGGCTGAGGAGCTGGCTGAGCTGGGCATTTCAGCGGAAGTGATCGACGTGCAGACGCTGTTGCCGTTTGACTTAAGCGGGGTGATCGGCCAGTCGGTGCAGAAGACCGGCAGGGTAATCTTTGCCGACGAAGACGTGCCGGGCGGCGCATCAGCTTACATGATGCAGCAAGCCATCGACGAGCAGGGCATTTTCAAATACTTGGACTCGGAGCCCCAGACCATTGCTGCCAAGGCACACCGTCCGGCTTACTCTTCGGATGGGGACTACTTCTCCAAGCCCAGCACGGATGACGTGACCGAAAAAGCTTATCACATGATGCATGAGGTCAGTCCGGAAAGGTTTCCCGCCATCTAGACGGGAGATTGGGAAAAGCCTCTTAGAAAAGGGAAGCCGGTATAGATAGTTCTTCCGACTATTTGCCTAGGCAGCTTGGTTTTTTAGCGTCTTGCGGTAGTAGGGTTGCTTTTTCGACAGAAAGTTGGCGACTTCGATGCGGTAGAAATCATATCCGATCACCACCAGGAGAAACAGGCAAACGATATAGAATACATTGTATTCCACACGGAGGTAGATCAGTCCCGCGCAGACGCCACCAGTGACATAGGAGACCATAATGGAGAGCAACAGTCTCATCTTGTCACGCAATTCCGGCCGTTCTCGGTATTCCTTCTTTGTAAACATGGAGGCCAAAATTCCCAAGTCGGTAGTCAAACCGGTAAGGTGGGTCGTCTTCACCGCAGCGTTGGAAACGGTTGCCGTCAGCCCGTTTTGGAGCCCCATCGCAAACAGCATCAAACTCACCATCAGCTCGGTCTCAAAAAGTGTTTCCCTATAGTAAAACTGGATATAGGTGCCCACAGCCAGCAGGCAAAGTATTTCCAAAATAATGGGAAGTGAATGGGCCAAATATGCGTTGGACTTGTTAAGGTTGATGACGGCAAGGTTGGAGGTGAAGTTTCCCAGGAAGAAAAGCAATATCCATCCGCCCACCACCAGTACCTCATACCAGTTTCCCTTGGATATCTCTTCGGCAAGAATGGCATAGTGACCGGTGACGTTTGAGGTGAAGGCAAAAAATATGATCACGGATACGACATTCACCATGCCTGCCGAAAAGGCCGTCAGGGCCCCAAGTTGGATGTTTTCCCTGTTGGTTCTATCTCTGTATCTCTTGATCATGATGGGGTGGTCTTATCTTTTCGAAAGTCATCTTCACGATTCCCCTCACCTGCATGTCCGAGTTGAAATGAAGCACCATTCGGGAAGGGGTGAGCTCTTGGATCTTGTAGTGCTCGGTCTGGTCTTCCGCGCCGGAGATCTTCAGCACGTTGCCCCGCCCCTTCAGTTTCCACCGAGAGGATTTGGAGTTGTTCTTTCCGCTCATGTGCAGCGACTCGTCGGCTCCAAAGCTCCAGATTTCGGCCTGGTGTATGATCAGGTTTTCCGCGATCTGGCTCTTGATATGGTCGGTAATCCTAAAGTCAAATCCGCCATCATCCGGATTGTCTGCCTTTTCGTATTCCCAGGACACTTCCTTCCAATCCCCCAGAATCCTGCTTTGTGGACTGGGCTGCGTGGATAGCAGGGCGAAATAGGCGGCGGCAAACAAAAGGAATGCCGCCAGGTAGAGCATCGAGGTTTTCATTTTGTCCAACGGTCAATGGGCAATCTGCCCCCTGGTGAAGAACAGTGTGGAAATCGCGTTTTCCCGGTCTTCATGGGATGAGATGGATATATCCTCCCAATCAACCTTGATTTTGGGCAGTCTGCATTTGTTGAAAAAGGGAAGCAGGTCAAAACTCGACCGGCTGGCAAGCTTTAATTTGTGGTTTCCTGGCAAGTATACTTCGTCTATCCGGTTGGCTTCCAGGTAGTTTTCAAAAGCCGCTTGGGTAAATCCGCTGAAGATGTCTATCGTCATCCGTTCGATTTTCCCGTCGAATTTCGAAAGGAGAAGGTTACAGCTAGCTTGGAATTCAGGAGTCTCCAAGTCGGCAAGCACCCTTGATTTGGAGTAGAAAAGCAGCTCCGTGATGGAAGTGGATGCCATCAAGCCGTGGATGAGGATGATCTTTATTTTCTCTTGCGGATCGAGGCTTTTTTGCAAAGCCATTTTGGCAAGGTTGAGGGATTTTACCGTAAAGTCCGTCGGTATCAGGATTGTTTTGGCCATGTCTACATCACGTTGTTGAAACAGCTGTAAAACTAGGCCTGTCCAATTAGAACGGTCTAAGGATGGGATTAGGACGGGATTAGAATACCGCCCCCAAATTAAAACGGGATTAGAGTTGGAAGTTGCCGCGGGGAAGATGGATCTCCACGGTGGTGCCCAGGTTCAGTTTGGAGGAAACTTTCAGCTCTCCGTCGTGGATTCGGATGATGTTTCTGGCAAGGGGTAGGCCGATGCCGTATCCTTCATGGTTTTTGGTGTTTGAGGCCCTGAAGTAGGGATCGTAGATGTAATCCATTTCCTCCGGCGGGATACCGATCCCGTTGTCCTTGACGATCACGACGATCAGTCCTTCCATGGCTCCCAAAGCAATGTTTACGGGTTTTCCGTCCGAATATTTGCATGCATTCAGGACGATGTTGGAAAGGGCCAGGTGGAGCAGCTGCTCGTTTCCCAGTACCTTCAGCATCAGTGGGCTTTCGGGCAGCAGGCTGAAGTCCAGGGAGATCTTCGAATGGGTCTGGATTTTTTCCACTGTCTCCTTGACGTCCAGGATGAGCTGGTCCATCCGTACCTTTCCAAACTTCTGCCGCTTTCCGTCAAATCCGGTTTGTGCCAACAGCAACAGAGCCTGTGTTTTGCTCTGCAGCTTTTCCGCATCGTCCAGGATCGCCTTGATCGCCTCGATGTATTCCTGGGGCTCGCGGAGCTTGGAAAGGGTGACGTCCGCTTCGCCGATGATGGAAGTCAGTGGCGTGTTGAGTTCGTGGGAGGCATTGCTGATGAAGTTTTTCTGGGTTTCAAAGGACGTTTCCAGCCTGTTGAGCATATCGTTGAAGGTCTGGCTGAGTTCCCGGATGGCGTCATTGCTTCCGGGGACTTCCAATCGCATGTGCAGGTTTTCAAAGCCGATTTTTCGGGTTTTTCGGATGATGTTTTGGATGGGCTCGATGATCTTCCGTGAGAACATCACCGAAAACACCACGATGAGCAAGAAGGCAATGGCAAGCGAGGTGAGTATCAGGTTGCGAAGGTAGGCCAGATGGTGGGTGGCAAAATAGTTTTCGGCGGAGATGATCACCAGGTGCTCTCTGCCGTCGGGGGTTTGGTAAAGCGTGCCGTAGACAAAGGTGTTTTGGGTATTGTAGGTGGCCAGCCCCTCAGCCAAAATGGCCCGGAGGAAACCGTTTTGGTATCCGTCCAGCCTGGCATCCTCCAAAACAGACGATTTGTCTATGTCCTCCAAAATAAGGTGGCTTTCGTTGGGGAGTACTTCCAGGTATTCCTGCCTCAGCTGCTGTACCACGTTGGTTTCCGTGGGGTTTTCCAGTTCGATTTTGGCAGTGGTAATGGCCCGGATCTCCAGTCTTTTGTAAAAATCGGCAAATGAAAACCTCGAAATGGAATAGTAGATAAAGCCGCTGAACAACAGGGTGTAGCCCAGAAAAGCGGTCAAGAGGATATAGACAATCTTGTTTTGAAGCTTCATTGCTCTTCTTTTAGCACATAGCCCATGCCGATTACGGTGTGGATTAGTTTCTGGTCCCCATACTTGTCCAGCTTCTTACGGATGTAGTTGACATAGACATCCACCACGTTGGTACCCATGTCAAAGTTGACACCCCAGACTTCGTCCAGTATTTCCATACGGGAAAGGACCTTTCTCGGAGACTTCATGAACATCAGCAATAGCCGAAACTCCGTGGAGGTAAGCGAAAGCTCATGCCCGTTTCTGAAGACCGACTTTTCCGAATTGTTGAGGATGAGGTCTGCAAAGGTGAACAGTTCGCTGTCGGCTTTTTTTGGCTCTTCGCTCTTTTCGCTCCTGCGGAGCAGCGTCTTGATCCGTGCCAGCAGTTCGATGAACTTGAACGGTTTGACCAGGTAGTCGTCTGCTCCTGACTCCAGCCCGATCACGATGTTTTCGCTGCTGCCCATGGCCGTGAGGAAGAGTATGGGGATGTCCCGATCCCGCTCCCTGACCTGTCTGCATACCTCCAGCCCATTCATGTTTGGCAGCATGATATCGAGAATCAGGACGTCGAAGCTTCCGCGGGTAGCGAGCTGTAGCCCCAAAGTCCCATCCATTGCCACCGTCACCTCAAAGCCGTTTTCCGTCAGGCCTTTGTTGATAAAACTGCATACGCGAGGATCGTCCTCCACCAAAAGTATCTTTTTCAAATCAAATCTTTGTTTTTGCTAACCCTGCCCACAAGTACACCTGGCTCTGAACGGATGTCAAGTTTGGCCGGTTGTAACCTGCCGCCTATGGCCAAGGCTGTCCAATTTCGGTATTGTTTCCATTCTCAAGCAACACAATTTATTTGGAAGAGTTGGTATTGTGGTAGAAACTGTACTATTGAGTCGTGAAAAAATGGAGTTGAATTTTAAGGCCAATTTGAATGGATAAGGTCAGAAGCAGGCCAAGCCGATGGTTTAGATGGAACAATTGAATTGTGGGCGACACGGTTTTGGGGCTTGTCTTTTGCCGGTTCAGTTCCTTTGAATCGACGATAGGGGTTTTTCTACGTCATGCACGAAGGGTGTTTTCAAACCGAGTTTTAATAAAAAATCCCCAAAACTGCTAAGTCTTGGGGATTTGTGATTTTCGGAATCGGAAGCCTGTTTACTCTCCCGTGTCTGCAGCAGCGTGCAGCTTGCCAAGCTCTTGGTCGATCGTCCAGAGTCCCACGCCTTCCTCTCCGATGATTTCGAACAGTTCAAGGGCCCGTCGTGACATGGTCTCCTCTTCGCGCTGCTCGGTCACGTACCATTGCATGAAGCTGAACGTGGCGAAATCCTTTACCGAAAAAGCATGGTCCACGATGTTGTTGATGGACTTGGTCACCTTGATCTCATGCTCCAGGATAAGCTCAAACACTTCGCGCAGCGAGTTGAAGTTATGGCGAATGCCTGTGATTTCGGGCTGGATGGCGTGTCCGCCGGCCTCATTCACGTATTGGAAGATCTTCATCATGTGCATGCGCTCTTCGTCCGCGTGGGTGTAGAGGTATTTGGCGGCATTGGCGTAGCCCATCATATGGCACCAAGATGCCATGGAAAGGTAGTAGGCGGAGGATTTTCCTTCCATTTCCACCTGTTTATTGAGCAAAGCTTCGGTATCCGGCAGCAGGGAACGCTGAAGCGTTACGATTTCTTTCTGTTTCATAGTTGATAAAATTAGATACTTAAACTTAACGAAATCGGGGCTTTTTCCATTCCCGGCCGAAGCTTTTCGAAGAGAATTTGAAATTGGTTTAATTTAAGCGAGCTGCCTTACCTGGAAACCGGCGAGGGAAAGACCGCGAGGCTTTCGGACCCGGCGTCGGTGACCGACTGGACTGCGAAGAAGTAGTTGTCCTTGGAGTAGGGGAGGGTCAGGGTCGTTTCGGTGGTGAAAAACTTCTTTTCCCACATCGGCGACGAAGTCTCCCGCATCAGCACGTAGTATCCTTTGGCTTTTCCGGTGGTAGGCGCCTTCCAAAGGAGGGTGGACTTGTTGCTCAGGCCCGCCACGCTGATGCGCACGTCTTCCGGGGATCCGGCCGAGCTGGCCAGGGACGCGGCGGCAGCGAGATTCACGGCTGAGACTTTTCTGAGGTATTCGAAGTCCATGAACTCAGGCAGATCGCCATAGTGTATGCCGTTTTCCACCCGCACATTTTCATGCTGGTGGTAGAAGTTTTCGTTCATCTCGGATACTCGGATGGCCGTGAAGCCATTTCTCAAAAATGGCGTTTGGTCCCCGCCTCGGAGAAAACGGTCCATCCTATAGATCAGCTTGACCTCCATCTGGTCCACGTAGCGCTCGCCGACTTCTTTGATGTAGCGGGCAAGTTGTCGGGATTTGGAGTCGTTCTCCGCACCTACGGAACGGCGTGCGGCGGCCTCCTGCTCAGTCTCGGCCAGAGGGATGGTTTCGGAGAAAATCCTAACCTTCGTATTGTCGCTGATAAGCGTCTCGGAGGAATTGCTGTTGCCGATGATGTCGTTGTTGAGGACTCCGGCGATGTTCCATCGTTCGGCTTTGGCTTTGTCCGCCAGGTAGGTTGCCCCTTTTAGTCCTTGCTCTTCCCCGGTGAAGGCCACAAACATCAGGGTAGCGGAAAATTCCATCTTGGCCATCACACGAGCCAGCTCCATCACCGCGGCGACACCGCTGCCGTCGTCGTTGGCCCCAGGCGCTCCGCCTTCGGCGTCCATCACGTCCTTGTTTCGGGAATCCAGGTGGCCGGAGATAATGAAAATTCGGTCATCGGCAGGATCGGTTCCCTTGAGTGTCGCGACTACGTTGGCCACCTCCGATTCGGCGGTGATCCGGCGTCCGTCTGCCGGGGTGACAAAGTGCTCGATTTCCGCAGTCATTCGGCCGGATGAGGACTTCGCAAAGGAGTTGAACTTGGATAGCACGTAGCGCTGGGCCGCTGGCATGCCGTTCTTGTCGTCCTTGCTCAAGGTATGGCGGGAGTGGAAAGCGGCTAGCTCGTGGATGTATTTTTTCAGGGAATCGGAAGAGACCTCGGAGACCAGTTGCTCTATAGCCGGATTTCGGTGAACAAGTGTCTGGGCGTCTGCATCCCATAGAGTGAGACCTAGAAAAAGGGCGAATAAAGTTTTGCGCATAGTAGTTTGGTTTTAACCTTACCCCTAAATTTATCCGAATAGCTCTTAACCCAAGCGGATTTTATATGAACAGCTTTGCATTGCCCCAGACCGGGACTTATCCTTCTTTTTACCACACGTACATCTCCAAGCTTTCGGAAGCACAGTACCAGGATCTGATCCTATCCCAGGTCGCCGAGATCAGAGCCCTTTTTGGATCCAAGGAAGAAAGCTGGGCTACCAGCCCCTATGCGCCTGGCAAGTGGTCTCCAAAAGAGGTCTTGGGGCATATCATCGACACGGATAGGATCATGACGTTTCGGGCGCTCTGCTTTTCCCGGGGAGAGCAAAGTGCCCTGCCAGGTTTTGACCAAGATCCCTATGTGATCAACGCGGGATTCAACCAGGTGGAGACAGGTTTGCTGTTGGCGGATTTTGAGGCAGAGAGAAAGGCCTTGGCGACGCTGATGAGCACCCTGGACGAGTCGATACTCGACAACGTCGGCACAGCCAACGGCAATCCCATCAGTCCAAGATCCCTGCTTTGGATCATCCCGGGCCATTTTATCCACCATCTCAACATCCTCAAGGAAAGATACTAAGCCATGCAGATCCCTATAGCAGTAATCGACGCCTTTACCGACAAGGCATTCTCCGGCAATCCCGCCGCCGTCTGCCTGCTCTACGACACGCTCACTGACGAGCAGATGCAGGCCATAGCCATGGAGATGAACCTGAGCGAGACGGCATTTGTAAAGGGGATGGAGGAGCAGGGAGTGTTTTCCCTGAGGTGGTTTACCCCGGCGGTGGAGATAGATCTCTGCGGCCATGCGACCCTGGCTTCGGCGTTTTGGATGATCCAGTCGGGCTGGGCGGATGGTCTGGACCTGATCCGCTTTCAGACCCGCAGTGGGGAGCTTCGGGTGAAAAGCGCGGCAGGGAGACTGGAGATGGACTTTCCGCTCATCCCCACGTTTACCGACACGCACCCCCATTTTTCGGAAGAGCTGTTTGGCAGCAAAATCCTCCAAGCGGCCAAGTTGGAGAGAAACTGGATTTTCGAGCTGGAGAGCGAAAAGGCCGTGCGGGAGCTGCAGCCGGATTTTCCGGAAGTAGCCAAGCACAGTGACTTGGGCTTCATCGTGACCGCAAAAGGAGACGGTGACTACGACATAGTCAGCCGTTTCTTTGGGCCCAACGTCGGCATCAACGAGGATCCGGTGACCGGCTTTGCGCACTGTGCCTTGGTCGACTATTGGAACCAAAAGACGGGGAAGACCCAGTTTAAGGCCTTTCAGGCCAGTCAGCGGGGCGGAGAGCTCTGGTTGGAAAAGCACGATGACCGGGTCATGATCAGCGGGAAAGCGGTGAAGGTGCTCGTGGGAACCATGGATATCTGAGGCGATGGTGAAATTTGCAAGAACCGGCCACGTGAAGCATGCCATCCGGCGCATCACCGACTACTGGCTCAACGACGCCAGCTTTGTCGTGCTGATGCTCATGTTGGTTTTCACCGTTTTTATCCTTCCCATTCTGATAGACTACGGGCATGTCAACATGCTTTTTGTCAACGTGGTCTTCATGTTCCTCTTTTTCACGGGAATCTGGTCTTCGGACAACAAAGGCCTGATAGCCCTGACGACCATCCTCTTTCTCGCCCAGCTCGTACTGAGGATCTTGAGGTTTAGCGATCTGCCGGTGGAGTTCTACCTTTGGGAGCGGCTGGTGGGTCTTGCCAACATGCTGGTATTTATATTTTTGAACATACGCCTGCTTTTCCGAAACTACGAAGTGGGGCTCTATCGGATCATCGGAGCGATCAACGTGTACCTGCTGGTGGCAATCTTGGGTGCTTTTGCCATGGAGATCATACAGATCACCATAGGTTCGTCCATTTCCGGCCTGTCAGAGCAGGCTCCTGTTCATCAGCTCAAGGGCGTAGATCAGGACTTTTCGACCTACATCTATTTCAGTCTGGTGTCGTTGACCACGGTGGGTTTTGGCGACTACACGCCGGTAAACATCCTGTCCAAAATGCTGTCGGTGATGCTTTCGACCACGGGAATCTTGTATCCCGCAGTCGTGATCGCCAAGCTGGTCGGCTCCAGCAACGAGGAAAAGCAGTGAGAATGCCCGCTCCTGTAAAAGGATTGCGGCTAGTCGGCAATCCTTTTTAATTTTTCAGTAAACTTAGAAACCACACCTTATGAAGAAAATCTACCTGAGCATGCTGCTGCTCCTGTGCTATGGACTGACCTGGGCGCAGACGGAGCGAAAAATAGAGACCGAATCCAAAATCGAGACCACGGCTGAAGTCACCATCAAAGGCAAACGCGTGCCCTACAAAGCGACCGCCGGCACCCAGCCCGTTTGGGACGACAAGGGGGAGCCGATCGCCTCGCTTTTCTACACCTACTATGAGCGGACCGATATCAGTGACAAGGCAAAGCGCCCCCTGGTGATCAGTTTTAACGGTGGACCGGGCTCGGCATCGATCTGGATGCACCTGGCCTACACCGGTCCGGTTATTCTAAACATCGACGATGAAGGCTATCCCGTGCAGCCCTACGGCACCAAAGCCAATCCGCACTCCATTTTGGATGTGGCGGATATCGTCTACGTCGATCCTGTGAATACCGGATATTCCCGTATGGTAAAGGAGGACACACCTAGATCTACTTTCTTTGGCATCAACTCCGATATCAAGTACTTGGCTGACTGGGTAAATACCTTCGTGACCCGCGCCAATCGTTGGGCTTCGCCAAAATACCTGATCGGCGAGAGCTACGGCACTACTCGCGTGGCGGGTTTGGTATCCCAGCTGCAAAATGCACACTGGATGTATTTCAACGGTGTGATCCTCGTGTCGCCTACAGACATGGGCATCGAGCGCGAGGGCCCGGTGAAGATGGCGAACTATTGGCCATACTATGCGGCGACGGCTTGGTATCACAAAGCGCTGCCAGCTGACCTGCAAAGCAAGGATCTTGACGAGTTGCTGGCAATTGTGGAGCCTTTTGCGATCAATGAGGTACTTCCTGCCATGACCAAAGGCGGCATGCTCTCCGAAAGCGAACGGGACGCCATTGCGACCAAGATGGCCTACTATTCGGGCTTGAAAAAGGAATCGATCCTAGCGTACAACCTGATGGTGCCGACCAGCTATTTCTGGAAAGAACTTTTGAGAGAAAGAGACGGGATGACCATCGGTAGACTGGACAGCCGCTACAAGGGCTTTGACCGCATGGAAGGAGGCGACCGCTATGACTTTGATCCCGCGCTGACCAGCTGGAACCATGCTTTTGCCCCGGCCTTTCAAGTGTATGCCAAAAACACCCTGAAGTTCAACACCGATCTGACCTACAACCTCTTTGGACCCGTGCATCCCTGGGACAGAAGCAATGAGACCACCGGCTACGACCTGGGCTCTGCCATGCGCCAGAATCCTTACCTGCACCTGATGGTCCAGTCCGGCTACTACGATGGAGGCACCGACTACTTCAACGCGAAGTACAGCACCTGGCACATCGACCCCAACGGCAAGATGAAAGACCGGATTGACTTCAAAGGCTACCGCTCCGGACACATGATGTACCTGCGCGCGGAAGACTTGGCCACTTCCAATGAGGACATCCGCCAGTTTATCCAGAAGTCAGCCGTCGCGCCTGATCAGCCTGCAAAGTACTAGTGAGGTCAGTCAACGGTCCACTGAGCGATGTGGTAGTTTGACCTTCAGTTTTCAAAACAAAATATAAACCTAATGAGACTCAAGAGAAACGCACTGATACCGGTGTTTTTGCTCTGCTTTGGCTTTGCCCAGGCGCAGGACAAAAAGCCGGTGCAGCTCAGTGACCTGACCAAGATCGTCACGGTGGGCGATCCGGAGATCACGCCCGACGGGCAGGTGATCTTTGTGAAAAGTTACATGGAAGCCGGAAAGGACGGAGCGTACGACTACAAAAGCCAGGTCGTCCGCGTTAGTCTGGCCGATCCTTCACAGACCCAGGTACTCAACAGCCCGAGCTATGACCTTTCTGGCTTTGCCCTGTCGCCTGACGGCAAAAGTCTGGCCTTCACCAAATCCTGGGAAGGCAAGCCCCAAATCTGGATTCTGCCGCTGAATGGGGGCGAGGCACAGGTGCTGACTTCCGAGAAAGACGGCGCTTCCTCGCCCGTCTGGTCTCCGGACGGAAAGAAGATCCTGTTTTCCTTCTCCGTTCCGCTGACAGCGATGGAAGGAACACCGCCTTGGGAAAATCCCCGCCCGGGCCGTATCTACGGCGACGAGCCCAACTATGCCGCAGCCAAAGAGGGCAAAGGCGAGGAATCCACCAAAGCGGACATGGACGGAAGCCTGGACGAGCTCCGTGCTTGGCTGGCTAAAAACGCCTCCAAAAACAATCCCCGCGTCATTGATCGTCTCAATTTCCTCGGTGAAAACGGTCTGTCTACCAACATTAGCTACCGCCATCTCGGCGTGATCGACGTGGCGACCAAGAAAAGCAGCAAGCTGACCTCCGGCTACCAAAGCTTTGGCAGCGCCTCCTGGTCTCCAGACGGGAGCTTTGTGCTGGCAAGCAGCGTGAAGAGCGAGGAGCATCCCGACCTGAGCTTTGAGCTGGATTCGGAGATCTTCAAGATCAACGTGGCGGATCAGGCGGTTTCGGTCTTTTTGACGCAGGAGGGCTATCGCTTTTCCGAGGCGACTTTTTCCCCTGACGGAAAAATGCTCCTCGTCTCCGGTCAGGATACGGAGGATCGCAGCTTCAACCAGTCCCTGATCGGTGTGGCAAAGCCAGACGGCAGCGGCCTGAAGTGGTTTACCGAAAAACTGGATCGTCGACTCGGAGGAACCAAATGGACAGACGACAGCAAGGCGATCTACTTCACCGGTGCAAACCAAGGCGGCGTGACACTCTACAGAGCGGAGGCCTCCAGCGGCAAGATCAGCGAAGTGATCACAGGACCGGTGGGAGTGAACAGCTTCGACGTGCACGGAAGCCAGCTCGTCTACGCCCTGACCAAGGTGGCCGATCCGAGTGAGCTCTATGTGGCTGATTTGGCTGGAAAGGGCGAAAAGCAGCTGACGAACTATAACACGGCATGGCTGGCTGAGCGCTGGGTGTCCCAGCCTGAGGCAGGTCAGTTTGAGCAGGACGGGTTCCAGGTGGACTATTGGGTGATGCCGCCTTTCGGACTGAAGGAGGGCACAGAATATCCGACCCTGCTGGAAATGCACGGCGGCCCGACTGCGATGTGGGGGCCGGGAGAGTCCAGCATGTGGCATGAGTTTCAGGTGTTGGCAGGCCGAGGTTATGGTATCGTCTACGCCAATCCGCGCGGAAGTGGCGGCTACGGCAAGCATTTCCAGCGCGGCAACTACCGGGACTGGGGAGATGGCCCTGCCAAGGACGTTTTGACGGCTTTGGACAAAGCCGTGGAGAAATACGAATGGATCGACGAAGACCAACTGGTTCTTACCGGAGGCTCCTATGCCGGCTACCTCACCGCCTGGATCGTGGGTCACGACCACCGCTTCAAGGCCGCACTGGCTCAGCGGGGGGTCTATGATCTGACCTTCTTCATGGGTGAGGGCAATGCTTGGAGACTCGTGCCCAACTACTTTGGCTATCCTTGGGAAGAGGGCGTAAAGGAAATTTTGGAATACAACAGCCCCCAAACCTACGTCGCCAACATCCAGACTCCACTGATGATTTTCCACGGCGATGTGGATCTACGTACGGGCGTGCGCCAATCAGAACTGCTCTACAAGAGCCTGAAAATCCTCGGTAAACCCGTGGAGTACATCCGCTATCCAGATGAAGGCCATGAGCTGTCCCGCTCCGGCAATATCAACCGACGAATGGACCGAATTGGACGGATCGTGGAGTTCTTTGAGCGCTACGTCACCCATCCCAACTAGACGGTCAAAACTTACTCATCGAAAGCTGCTCCATTGGGGCAGCTTTTTTTGGTTGTGGAAATTTCCGATAGCATCGTTAAAAAGCGGTGGCTTTGTTCTGGGTTTCACAAAGACCGCTTATATTCTCGCTTCAAAACACAATTACTTAAGCCCAAGCCATGAAAACCAAACTCCTGACATACTTTTTTGCAACCGTATTTTCTGCTTCCGCCATAGCCCAAGAGAAGGAAACGGGCTACTTGGACAAAAGCTGGAAGCAGGTGGCGACCGGAATGCCCGACTCCTGGTATGGATCAGAAGCGGCCAAAAACGTGGCGGAAAATGTGCTGCTCTACCAAAAGGCAATCGGAGGCTGGGAGAAAAACAAGGACTTTCACCATCCTGTGTCCGACGCGGAGCGAAACGAAATCCTCGCCGCCTCCGACGGGCTGGGGGCTACTTTCGACAACGGCGCCACCATCCAAGAGCTGCGTTTTTTGGCAAATATGGCCAAACACGCCAATAACCCAGCCTACGCCGAGGCTTTCAAAAAAGGCTTGGACTATACGCTGGAAGCCCAATACGCCAACGGGGGGTGGCCTCAGTTCTATCCAGCCCGCAGTGGAGGGGCGTCCTATTCCGAATACATTACCTACAACGACGACGCGATGGTCAACATCCTCCGGTTTCTGAAGGAGGTCTATGCGGGTAGCGGAGCCTTTGCTGCCTCGGAGCTCGATACCGAGACAAAGGGCAAAGCGAAGGCAGCTTTTGACAAAGGGATCAAATGCATCCTGGCTACCCAGATCGTGGTGGATGGCAAGCCGACCGTTTGGTGCGCCCAGCACGACCAAAATACCCTTGCGCCGGCCAAGGCTAGGGCCTTTGAACTCGCGTCCTACAGCGGGGCCGAGTCGGTCGGGATCGTGCTGCTGCTCATGAGAGTCGATCAGCCTTCCGATCAAGTGATCGCCGCGGTCGAAGGGGCGATGGACTGGTTTGACAGCCATCGGGTCGAGGGACTACGGCTGGATACGGAGCTGGACGCGGAGGGCAGGAAAAACCGGATCGTGGTGCCGGACCCAACTGCTCCGACACTGTGGGCGAGATTTTACGACCTGGAGACCGGACAGCCGTTTTTCTGTGATCGGGACGGGGTGAAAAAGCAGACCCTGGCCGAGATAGGCTACGAGCGGCGCAATGGCTACAGCTGGTACACGTCCAGTCCCGCCAAGCTTTTCAAAGAATATCCCGAATGGAAAAAGCGGGTAGGCCTAGAGTAGGCTAGAGCCCCAAGGCATTTTTGAAGCCTCCAAAGTCAACGAGCCGTTCCTTGGCTCCCATTAGTTGTCCCAAAAGGGTAAAGAACTCTGGCAGCTTCTTGCCCTCTTTTCTCAGGAATTGGATGGAAGTGGCTCCCTCCGATTTGGAGAGCTTTTCCTTGTTGAGCCCCTTGATCAGGGCATGGTGATGAAAGGTCGCCTGGCCAAATCCCTCGGCGCCGATGATCCTCGCCAGATCCAGCTGGGCCAGCGTGGAGCTGTGCAAGTCGCTTCCCCTCACGATCAGGTCGACCCCAAATAGCTCGTCATCGACCACTGAGGTCAAATGATAGGCGGGAAGGCGGTCTTTTTTCCTCACCACATAGAAGGCCGTATCCTGCGGGATCAGCTCGCTTTTCTTTTGGTCCGGATATTCGGTGAATTTGACAAAGTCAGACTCTTGGGTATCCACTCTCCACGCGCTTTCGGGCTTGTCCAGCGGATATTTTCTGTCTATGCATTGGCCTAAATAATAGCCTGACGGATCGAGCTGCAGGATCTTTTTCCTAGAGCAGTCGCATGCAAAGACCTTTCCGCTTGCTTTCAATTTCTCCAATGCGCTTTCATATATTCCCATGCGATGGATCTGGGACCAATCGGTCTCAAAGTCCCGGAGGTCTTTTGGCCCCTGGTCAATCTGGATCTCCAGGAAATCCAATGTCTCAAAAATATCCTCGACGTATTCAGCTCGGTACCTTTCCCTGTCCAGGTCGTCGATGCGCAGCAGGATTTTGGCGCCGTGCCTCTCGGCCAGTGCCTTGGTGATCAGGAAGGAATATGCGTTTCCCAAATGCAAAAATCCGCTGGGGGTGGGGGCGATGCGGGTCAGGCTGAATTTCATCCTGCGAAAATAGGCAATGCATCCCGTGAAATCATTCTTCCCAGCCGATAGTCATTAAGTTACTTTAACGGGTACTTTTTCCGGAGCCTGTGATAAACGGGTATTTTGCGGGCGAAATGAAAGCAGGCCTTTTCCTCATCGTGTTCTTTAGCTGTGTCTTTTGCGCCAGCGGACAGTCGTATTCCGGCAATGTGCTGGATGCTTTTGACAAAAAGTATCTGGAGGGAGTGCTGGTATCTGTGTCTGGAAAAAGCCAAACGGCCACCAACGGTCGGGGATATTTTTCCCTCGAAGGGGAAGTAGGCGACACACTTCGGCTGAGTTTTCCGGGTTTTGTCGACCATCAGTTGGTGCTGGGAGAGGACAGGTTTCTTTTGCTGCAGATCCAGGACAAGGCCCGCTTGCTGCCGACGTTCCAAGTGGAGGCCGAGCCGTATCGCTTTCGCTTTAAGGACGGAAAGCTCTACCTGGCCGAGGATGAGCCGGAGACGGAACGGAAGCTGAGTACCTCCGTCAGTGGGGGAGCCTTGAATTCGCCAAACCTTACACCCGGATTTGCGATGTACGGCGTGCTGAGCTCGCTGACCAAGAGAAACCGGGAGCTTCGAAAGTATGAGGAAAGGCTGGCATGGATCGAGCGCCGGAAGGGCTATCTGGAAGTGATCGACTCCGAGCCGATCCGAGAGGAGCTGATGGCGTCCTACCGACTGGACCGCGAAGACTGGGACGAGATGATCGTCCGCTTCAACGAGTTTCATCTGGAGCATGAATTTTTGGACTGGCCCAAAGAGCGCGTGGAGGCCAGTTTGGAGGAGTTTGTCCGACTCGAATCCTATCTGGACTTTTAGGATTTGCGCTTAAAGGACCAGGTGACGAAGAATCTGGCCACCACTTCACCGGCAGGGTTTTTTCCCGTGGAGACCATCGTCAGCTGTCCGGCTTCCCCGACTTTTAGGCTTTCTACCAGATCAAACAGCTCAGAGCCTTGATCGCAGGTGAAGGTGATTTTTGCATTTGCCTTCTTCGAGTATTCCGCCCGAAAATCCACCACCAGCATGCTGAACGCGCCCCGTCCAGCCAAGGCCAACTGGCCCAACGCCCCGGTGCTCAGCTCCGCAGCGCCCGCAAGTGCGGCAAAATAGATAGACCGAAAGGGGTTTTGGGTTCTCCATCCGTAGGGGATGGTGACTTCACAGCGCTCGGCTGTCAGCGTCTTGATCCGGAGCTTCCAGAAAATCGCCGAAGGGAGCTTCAGGAGCATGGCAAACCAGAATACCAGCGGGCTGCCCATCTTGCGCTGGTAGGCCAATGCGGCAGGCGAAAGGAGGTGGGCTGAAGTTCGGGTTTCCATGCGCTGGGATTTTTACCCAAAGTACTAAAATTCGCTTGGCCGCGGAACCTTGGTATCGTTTTTGACTTTCGGCTTTTATAAAACAATCCACCATGAAGAAGACAATATTGATTTTTGCGATGGGACTTTTGGCCTTTTCCTGTGCCAAAGTTCCGCTTACGGGCAGAAACGCGCTGGCAGTCGTCTCCAACGACGAGATCCAGCCCCTAGTCAATGAAGAGTATAAGAAAGCGTTGGCCTCGGACAAGACCCTGACCGGCACGGCAGACGGACAAAAAGTCGTGCGGGTAGGAAAGAAGATGGCAGCAGCCGTGGAGGCCTTTTTGATCGCCGAGGGATATCAGGAGCTGGTAGACGACTTTGCTTGGGAGTTTAACCTGCTGGAAAGCGAACAGGTGAACGCTTGGTGTATGCCGGGAGGAAAAGTGGCTTTCTACACCGGGATCATGCCTATCACGAAAGATGAGACTGGGATTGCCGTGGTCATGGGCCACGAGATAGCCCACGCAGTCGCCTCGCATGCGAGAGAGCGTATGTCAAACGGGATGGCCATCAACCTGGGTATGACGGCTTTTTCCACCGCCTTGGGCCAAAACCCTACCATGATGGAGCAGATTCTATTGCAATCCGTGGGGATGGGAAGTCAGCTGGGAATGCTGAGCTTTTCCAGAAAACATGAGCTGGAAGCTGACGAAATGGGCTTGATCTTCATGGCGATGGCTGGATATGATCCGCGCCAAGCGCCGGTCTTCTGGGAAAGAATGGCCGCCGCGGGTGGAGCCGCTCCGCCGGAGTTTCTCTCTACCCACCCTGGTCCTGACCGTCGTATCGAGCGTCTGAATGCCAATATGTCCAAGGCCTTGGAATATTATAAGCAGTAGGCGGCTTCCAGTAGGCAGTTTCCAGTGGGCAGTAGGCAGAATTCTGTGTACTGCCCACTGCCCTCTGAAAACTGTTCATCGTCCTACTTCATGCCAAATCCGCGCAGCTTCACTTGGGTCAGCTTGCGCTTGGTGTCCAGGGGAAAGTCCCCTTTCATCATCCACTCGTAGTAGCCGGGCTCTTCCTTCAGGGCTTGCTCGATTGTTTTTCCCTTGTGCTTGCCAAAGTTGAAGATCTCCTGACCTTGGGAGTTGAAGACAAACCTTCCGGCTAGATCCACCATTTTTTCATTGACCATTTCATGGATTTTCCTCATGTCGTTGGTGAAAATCCCCACCCGATTTCCCTGCAGGTCCTCGATTTCCTCGCCTTGGTAGCGCTCCACTTGTGCTTGGAAGACATCCAAAGTAGCGAGCGTGTCGGCCTCTGCGCTGTGAGCGTTTTCGAGGGTGCGATTGCAATAGAATTTATAGGCTGAGCTGAGGTTTCTTTTTTCCATCAGGAAAAAGATCTTTTGCGCATCGAGCAGGTTTCTGTGGTCGAGATCAAAGTCGATCCCGGCCCGGAGAAACTCCTCGACCAAAAGCGGAATGTCATATTTCAGGACGTTGAAGCCCCCCAAGTCCGCCGTGCCGATAAACTGCTGTACCTCTCTGGCGATGTCCTTGAAGCCGGGCTCGTTTTTCACGTCTTTGTCATAGATGCCGTGGATGAGCGATGCTTCGAGGGGAATGGGCACTCCGGGGTTGACGCGCTTGGTGTAGATTTCCCTTCCTTCATCGGGGTGAAGCTTCACGATGGAGATCTCCACGATCCGGTCGGTTCCGACATTGGTGCCGGTAGCTTCGAGGTCAAAAAATGCAATTGCGTTTCTTAGATTGAGCTTCATTGGGAATTGAATTTTGCTTTGAGCGGTTCGAGATCCAGGTTGTCATAGTTGCCCGAACTCATCAAAAGCAGGTTTGTGTTGCTGTAATTTTGCGAGTTAAGATAATCTTTTAACGCAGAGCTTTCGGTAAAAAGCATCAAATCCGCCCGTTTAAATCCCTCCCGCAAGGTGGCCTCGTCCATGAGCTCCAGCTTCTTCAGCGCGACGGCATGGGGATTCAGGTAGATCAGGGCCAGGTCTGCGGCGTCCATGGAGTGGGCATAGTTAGGCAAAAATGCCCTGTTGAGCGAAGAGTAAGTGTGCAGCTCCTGCACGGCAATCAGCCTTCGTTCGGGAAACTGGCTTTTGACTGCATTGACCGTAGCCTTCAGTTTGGACGGGGCATGGGCAAAGTCCCGGAAAAGAATGCAGCTATCGCCTTTGGCGAGGATTTCCTGTCGTTTGGCGGCTCCTTTGAATGTAGGAATCGATTGATAAAACCGCTCTTTGGACACACCCAAGGCTCGGCAGATCTCCATGGCACCTTGGAGGTTTTGCAGGTTGTGATCTCCGAAAATCCCGATCTCGACGAGTCCCTGTTCTGTTTCTAGGAAGGTCTTGCCATCGAGGATCTGGGCGGGATGGGCGCGGTAGGGAGTCTTTTGACCTTTGGTCGATGACTGCTCCGCGGCATCGTTTACCAAGGGATCGACGGCGCAGTAGATCAGCTCGCCAGTTGCGGGAGTTTTGTCCATCAGTTTGGAAAACTGCGCCTTGTATTCGTCGAAATCCGGAAACACATTGAAGTGGTCCCAGGCGATCCCGCTGACCAGCGCGATGTCGTGGTGGTAGTGGAAAAACTTCGGCGTACGGTCTATGGGGGAGGTGAGGTACTCGTCGCCCTCGATGATGATCACCGGCGCATCCGACAGCCGTACCATGAGGTCAAAGCCGGCAATCTGTGCACCGACGAGGTAGTCAAAGTCCACCTGTTGCTCCTTGAGCACATGGAGGATGATCGAGGTGATCGAGGTCTTGCCATGGGAGCCGGCGATCACTACGCGTTTTTTGTCCTTGCTTTGGTTGTAGATGAATTCTGGAAAGGAATAAACCGGGATGCCGAGCTCCTGCGCCCGGATCAGCTCGGGATTGTCTATGCGGGCATGCATCCCCAAGATGATCCCGTCGAGGTCGCCGGAGATTTTCTCCGGAAACCAGCCGTAGGCTTCAGGTAGGATGCCGGCATTGGCCAGGCGCGTGCGGGAAGGTTCGTAGATCTCGTCATCCGATCCGGTGACTTGATAGCCTTTTTTGACCAAGGCGAGGGCCAGATTGTGCATCACTGCTCCACCGATGGCGATGAAGTGGTATTTTTTCATAGATGAAAAGTGAGGTTATGCTTTGCCCGTCAAACTTAAAAATAAAACACGGCTGCTCAGGGACTATTCTTTTTTGATTTCAAGGTTTTTTTGAGCCCGTGGCTTTTTGGCTATTTTCGGGCAAAATTTCCCCGAGAATGCTCGAAGACAAGTACGCCTACCTGACCCTTTCCCTGCTCTACATGCTGGCTTGGCTGGTAGTCTATCTGAAAAACCCCTGGAAAAGCGGCATGGTCAAGGTGTGCGCGATCGGGGGGCTCATGGGGGTAGTGGCCGAAGTCTGGTATTTCCACGACTATTGGCGGCCGCCAACCTTGTTTGGGGTAGGGATCGTCGGCATCGAGGACTTCATCATCGGCTTTGCCATGTTTGGGGTCGGTGGGTACATCCACTCTTCCTTCACGCGCCGCGAGATTAACTTTGACTACCAGACTCCGGCCAAGAACAAGGATTTCTTCTACCTCTGGCTGATCGGCTGCGCAAGCCTGACCATCTTCACCTTCGGGGTGAAAATCCACTCCGGATACACCACCTTCCTGACCTTCCTGGCTTTGTCCATCTACATCTGGATCCAAAGACCCGACCTGATCGGTCTCTCCCTGATCTCGGGAAGCGCGGTGATGCTGATCACGATTGCGATCTATTTTGTCACGTTCCGCATCCTGTTCCCACATTTTTGGGATACTTATGGCATGCTGGACGGTACCTACATGGGGGCGACGATCCTGGGGATTCCGCTGTCGGAGATCCTGTGGCACTCCAGCTGGGGGATGCTCTGCTCCATGTTTAGGGGCTATCGAAATGGCGTTTACTATAAAGAAAGAACCCGATAGGGGCTTGATTTTTGCTGGTTAGGCTTGTTGATAAGTTTTGTAAAACTTGTTCAAAACTCTTGCCTTTCAGCCGATACATTTGTTCTATGACCGAAAATACCAACCAACCCCGAATCACCCGCAAAAAGCCGAATTTCGACAGCCCAGCCAACTTTCTGGGCAAAGTCCCTCCCCAGGCGGTGGAGCTCGAAGAGGCGGTGCTCGGGGCGCTGATGCTGGAAAAGGACGCGCTGACCAACGTCATCGATATCCTGAAGGTGGAGAGTTTTTACAAGGATTCGCACAAGGTGATCTTCCAGGCGATCCTGGATCTCTTTACCGAAAGCCAGCCCATCGACCTGCTCACGGTCACCACCCAGCTACGCAAAAGCGGCGCGCTGGAGATCGCAGGCGGTGCTTTTTATGTCACTGAGCTGACCTCCAAGGTTGCCTCGGCAGCCAATATCGAATACCACGCCCGGATCATCACGGAGCAGTCCATCAAGCGTGAGCTGATCCGTATCTCGGGAGAAATCCAAAAGGACGCCTTTGAGGATACGACTGACGTATTTGAGCTGTTGGACAAGATGGAGCAGTCGCTGTTTGAGATCTCGGAGAAAAACATCAGAAAAAACTACTCCGATATGCGCTCGATCATGCGCGATGCGATCAAGGAGCTGGAGGAAAAGAAGCACCAAAAAGACGGTCTTACCGGAGTTCCTTCCGGATTTACGGCTTTGGACCGGGTGACTTCCGGTTGGCAAAAGTCCGACTTGGTCATCATCGCGGCCCGTCCGGCGATGGGAAAGACGGCCTTTGTACTCTCTACCTTGAGGAATGCCGCAGTCGATCACAGCCGACCGGTAGCGATCTTCTCCCTGGAGATGTCCTCTGTCCAGCTCGTCAACCGTCTCATTTCCTCCGAGGCAGAGCTGGACTCCGAAAAAATCAAAAAAGGCTCTCTTGCCGACCATGAATGGGCGCAATTGGTTCACAAGACCGCCAAGCTGTCCAAAGCTCCGCTTTTTGTGGATGACACGCCGGCCCTGTCCATTCTTGAGCTTCGCGCCAAATGTCGAAAGCTAAAGGCCCAGCACGATATCCAGATGGTCGTGATCGACTACCTGCAGCTGATGTCCGGTGACACCAAAGGCGGAGGTGGCGGCAACCGTGAACAGGAGATTGCGAGTATTTCCCGAGCCTTGAAGAAGATCGCCAAGGAACTCAGCATCCCGGTCATTGCACTCTCGCAGCTGTCCCGTGCGGTGGAAACCAGGGGCGGGGACAAGCGCCCGCAGCTGTCCGACTTGAGGGAATCCGGTGCCATCGAGCAGGATGCCGATATGGTAATGTTCCTCTACCGTCCGGAATACTACGGTATCACCCAGGACGAGGACAACAACTCCACAGCCGGGGTCGGCGAGGTGATCATCGCCAAGCACAGAAACGGTTCCCTGGAAAACGTCAAACTCCGTTTTATCGGCAAGTACACCAAGTTTGCTGATTTGGACTCAGGGATGGGTGGAATGGGCTATGGAGGTAGCCAAGCGCCGGAGGTCGCCTATTCCCACAAGTTTACCTCGGGGGCATCGGGCGTTTCGGCGTTTGACAGTGGCCAGACCATCAAGCTGAGCAGTAGGGCCAATGAGGATGACATCGACGATGTCTTCAAGAGCGACGGCGGTCCGGCACCGTTTTAAGTATCAAGACTCTAGTATCAAGAGGCTAGTATCAAGACGTTAGACTTTAGATTATTAAGGAAAAGGTGCCAAACTGGAACAAGAGAGGTACTGGTGAAAACAGATTTTTTGAAGATGAAAGGAATAGTTTTAGACAGAAATTCGGAACCAAAGATAGATTTCGTGTCACTGCCTGAGCCGGAGCTGAATGCTGGCGAGGTGCTGGTGCGGATCAAAGCCGCCGCGCTCAATCACCGTGATGAGTGGTGTCGCCAGGGACTTTACCCCAACCTTTCGGATGGGGTAGTCCTTGGCTCGGATGGTGCCGGGGTCGTGGAGCGAGTGGCTGACGACGCGGATTCAGCCTGGATCGGAAAGGAAGTCATCATCAACCCCGCCATCAATTGGGGCGCTGATCAGCGTGCGCAGTCCAAGGATTTCCAGATTTTGGGTATGCCGAGAAAGGGACTTTTGCCGAATACCTCGCCATCCCGGCCGATAGGCTGCACGAGAAGCCCGCCCATTTGACTTGGGAGGAGGCTGCGGCTTTGCCTTTGGCGGGACTCACCGCCTACAGGGCTTTGCTATATCAGGGACAGGCAAAAGCTGGGGATCAGGTCTTGGTGACGGGCATCGGTGGTGGTGTGGCGCAGTTTGCTGCGCAATACGCTGTAGCCTTAGGGGCCAAGCTCTCGGTCAGCAGTAGCCGAAGCGCAAAACTGGAGAAAGCCAGAAGTCTTGGGGCAGAGCATGGTTTCAATTACCTGGAATCCAATTGGGTGGATCAGGCCCTAGCAGCTACCGGAGGCTTTGACGTGATCATCGACGGAGCGGCAGGAGACCCGCTCAACAACCTGATCCACGTATGCAAGCCGGGGGGTAGGATTGTGTTCTATGGTGCGACGATGGGACTGCCGGGCAAGCTGGAGGCAAGAAAAGTGTACTGGAACCAGCTCAAGATCATGGGCTCTACGATGGGATCCGACCAAGACTTCCTGGATATGATCGCTTTTGTGATGAAGCATGCGATACGACCTGAGATTGATCGGGTATTTGGCTTTGGCGATGCGGTGCAGGCCTTTGACCGGATGAAGGCTGGAGACCAGATGGGAAAGATCGTCCTTACTCCTTGATTGCCTCGTAGGTCTCGCCAAACTCCTTTTTGGCCACGCGGTAGATCTCGCTTTTGTCCGTGGGGGCCACCAAAAAATCTCCGGTCTTCACGACGATGGACTCCTTCCAAGGAGCCTGAAACTCCATCACTTCACCCGCGCCGAATTTTCCCAAATCCTCTTCGGAGACCTTGTAGGCATAGACTTCACCTACGGGGCGGTAGCAGCCCCAGCCTTCGCCAAGGGAGTGCATCAGGATGTATTTCTTTTCGAAAGTCTCGGCTTTGATCAGGTAGCTTTCTTTGGCCGAAGTCTGGTTTTCGACCAGCCAATCCCCCTTTTCCGCAGTGTTTTTGGTCTCCACCCCGTCGCTGGTGAGCGTGACGACTTCGAGCCCCGGTTTGGCTTTTTTGGCCCGGATTAGGCTCCGCTTTCTGAAGCGCTTCCCCTGCGCTTCCATCAGAGGCAGAAAGTGTGCGAGTATTTCTTTTTGGGAGATCATAGGTCAATGCGTTTCTGGGAGCTTCAAGTTAGAAAAATGGTCGCCAATTCATACCCGCTGGTTTCGAAATTCGGATTTTCGGCTGTCTCAGTCCAGATCATTTTCAAAAAGAAAGTTCTGGTAGGCATTGCGGAGTTCCTTCAAAGCCTTCTCTTCCTTGGTTTTTGTCGCCAGCTCCATACCGGATTCGAACAGATTTTGGGCCTTTTCCAGCTCATCCAGCTCCGCAAAAAAATGTGCAGAGGGGAAATACACCGGCAGGTAGTCGGGATGCTTTTCCAAGACCAGGTCAAAGAGCCGCCCGGCTTCTCGGGGATCTTTTTCCCGAAGTTCCAGAGCCAAAGCGTAATAGTTAAAGGGGTTTTCTGGCTCCTCCTCGATAAAGTCCCGGAGTAGGGAAAGTCTGTCCAAATTGCCCATGAATAGTTTTTTTAATTAACCTTTCGCTGTTATTTTCACGCAAAATAAATCTAAAATAATCTAACTCTAAACCAATGAAGATTCTTGTTTGTATCACCCACGTCCCGGATACTACGTCCAAGATTCAGTTCACTGCCAATAATACCAAGTTTGATACCACAGGAGTTCAGTTTATTATCGGTCCGTACGACGATTATGCACTGGCTCGGGCAGTGGAGCTCAGAGACCAGACCGGCGGCAGCCTGACCGCGCTCAACGTAGGAGAGGCCGAGACCGAGCCTACCCTGAGAAAGTCGCTGGCCATAGGCGCTGACGACGCGATTCGGGTCAATTCCTTTCCCAAAGATTCTTTTTTCGTCGCCACGCAGATAGCCCACTATGCCAAGGAAGGTGGATATGACCTGATCCTGATGGGCCGGGAGTCCATAGATTTCAACGGCGGGATGGTGCACGGCATGGTCGGCGAGTTGCTCGGAATGCCGTCCTTTTCCCCAGTGATGAAGCTGGAAGTAGAGGGATCCACGGTGAAGATGGCGCGTGAAAT
The DNA here is from genome assembly GCF_017254915.1 of Algoriphagus oliviformis. GTDB lineage: Bacteria > Bacteroidota > Bacteroidia > Cytophagales > Cyclobacteriaceae > Algoriphagus > Algoriphagus oliviformis. The sequence goes on from NZ_JAFKCT010000002.1 coordinate 361,869, forward strand.
AGAAGGCGGCAAAGAGCATCTGGAAGCCCAGCTGCCTCTGATCGCGGGATGTCAGGAGCCTATCGCTGAGTGGAAAATCCCAAATATGCGCGGCATCATGTCTGCCCGCACCAAGCCGCTGAAGGTGGTAGAGCCCGTCAGCCAAGAGACCCAGGCCGAAGCGACCGGTTTCCAGTTGCCGCCAGCCAAAGGAGCGGTAAAACTCGTGGACAAAGACAATGTGGCCGAACTGGTCAAAATGCTCAAAAACGAGGCAAAAGTACTTTAATCAATTTTTGGTAAATTTCGATAAATCAAGATCTTATGTCAATCTTAGTATATATAGAGCACGCAGACGGAAAAGTGAAGAAAACCAGCCTCGAAGCTGTGTCCTACGCCAATGCCTTGGCCGCTCAGACCGGCGAAGGGGAAGTGGTGGCCGTAGCTTTGGGCACGGTGGACTCAGGAGAGCTGGCTTCGGTAGGCAAAGCAGGGGCGTCCAAAGTTCTCCATGCCGATGACGCCAGACTCACCGACGGCGTGATCCAAGCCCATGCGGCAGCGGTGGCCCAGGCTTTTGGATCTGTGGGTGCCAAAACCTTGGTATTGGCCAAGTCCTCCCTAGGGGATGCCGTGGCTGCCCGACTGGCGATCAAGTTGAATGCAGGGCTGGTGTCCAATGTGGTAGAGCTTCCCAACACTTCCGGTGGCTACACCGTGAAGCGCAGCATCTATACCGGAAAAGCCTTTGCCGAGTCGTCCATCACCACCGAAAACAAAATCCTCGCGGTAAAGAAAAACGCAGTCGACCTGAAGGCCGACGGAGCTGATGCCACTGTGGAGAAAATCTCCGTGACGCTTTCCGATGCGGACTTTGCCTCCAAAATCACTTCCACCGAGAGAGCGACAGGCGAAATCCTGCTTCCCGAGGCGGATATCGTGGTGTCGGGTGGTAGAGGAATGAAAGGCCCGGAAAACTGGGGCATGATCGAAGACCTCGCAAAAACACTCGGCGCAGCCACGGGATGCTCCAAACCTGTGTCGGATATCGGCTGGAGACCACACCATGAGCACGTGGGCCAGACAGGGGTGAAAGTTGCCCCAAGTTTATACATTGCCATAGGAATTTCAGGAGCTATTCAACATCTTGCGGGGGTCAACTCTTCAAAATGCATTGTCGTGATCAACAAAGATCCTGAGGCGCCATTTTTCAAAGCGGCCGATTATGGGATAGTAGGGGATGCTTTTGAGGTGGTACCCAAGCTAACTGAGGCACTAAAAGCTGAACTTTAATTTTGTGGAAAAACTCGTAGAACTGGAGATTTTGGGACTTTCTTCCAACCATTCACAATCGGGGTCTTTCACCCTGGTGATGGGAGAGGTAGAGGGAAGCAGAAGATTACCTATCGTTATCGGAATGTTTGAGGCTCAGGCGATAGCCATTGAGATCGAAAAGATCATCCCCAACCGTCCGATGACCCATGATTTGTTCAAGTCGTTTTCCGACAGTTTCAAGTTTGAAATTGAGAAGATCGTCATATCGGACATGAAGGAAGGGGTCTTCTATGCCAAAATCCACTGCAAAAACAGCGCAACCCTGGTCGAGATCGACAGCAGGCCCTCGGATGCGATTGCGATTGCGGTAAGATTCTCCGCGCCGATATTCTGTGCCGAAAAGGTGATGTCCGAGGCGGCGATCGAATTTACCGAGGAGGACAAAAAACTGGAGAGCACCAAGGAATCCCAATCTCCGCCTCCGAAGGCAAGCCCCAAAAAAGAACCTTCATTGAAGGATTTTAGCCTGGATAAGCTGAATCAGCTTCTGGAAAAAGCCATCACCAACGAAGACTACGAAAGAGCTGCCCGGATAAGGGACGAAATAAACAAGAGAAATTAAGAATCTAAGGCCCCGGATGTTCTGGGGCTTTTTTCTTGTTGGCCTTTGGGCTATTTTTAGCCCTTCGTTACAATTTCCACTACATGGATTATCTCAGGGGTGCCCTCGGTCTGGCAATCATCATCTTAGTTGCGTTTATTTTTTCCAACAACAGAAAGAAAATAGACTGGAGGCTGGTCGCCATCGGCATTTCGCTACAGCTGGTTTTTGGCTTTCTGATCACCCAAGTGGAATTTGTCAAGGATGGCTTTCAGCTGCTTTCCCAAGGCTTTGTGAAATTTCTCAGCTTTAGCGAAGCGGGAGCAAGGTTCATCTTTGGTGATCTCGCTGGTGATAGCTTTGGATTTATCTTTGCCTTTAAGGTACTGCCCACAATCATCTTTTTTTCAACGGTTTCTGCCGGACTATACTACCTCGGAATCCTTCAAAAAATCGTCTATGGCATTGCTTGGGTGATGGCTAGGACGATGAGGCTTTCCGGTCCGGAGTCCCTTTCCGCAGCAGGAAATATATTCCTGGGACAGACGGAAGCTCCCTTATTGGTTAGGCCATTTATCCCCCAAATGAGCAAGTCGGAGCTGATGTGTCTGATGACGGGCGGCATGGCAACGATAGCCGGAGGGGTGTTGGCTGGATACGTCGCATTTCTCGGCGGTAGCAGCCTGGAGGAGCAGAGTAAATTTGCTGCCTACCTCCTCGGGGCCAGCATCATGAACGCGCCGGCTGCGATTGTGCTTTCCAAAATCTTCATCCCGGAGACGGAAAAGGAAATCAAGCAGGACAAATTGGAGGTCAATGAAGAAGCCATGGGCGTGAATTTGATCGATGCCATGTCCATCGGAGCGGCGGAGGGGCTAAAGCTCGCGCTGAATGTGGGCGGGATGCTGCTGGCATTCATTGCGGTGATCGCGGCGATCAACTACGGGCTGAGCGGCCTGATCGGTGAGTACACGGGCCTGAATGCTTGGGTCAATTCTACGACTGGGGGCCAGTTTGACGGCTTTTCACTGGAGTATATTTTTGGACAGATCTTCCGGGTTTTCGCATGGGTGATCGGAGTGGACTGGGTGGATACGCTGCAGGTAGGTAGCCTTTTGGGGCAAAAAACCGTTATCAATGAGTTTGTCGCATACTTGAGCCTGTCGGAAATGAAGGCGGCCGGGACGCTGAGCACCAAGTCCATCGTCATCGCTACTTACGCGCTTTGCGGCTTTTCCAACTTCAGCTCTATCGCCATCCAGCTCGGTGGGATCTCCATCATCGCCCCCAACCAACAGGCAAACCTGAGCAGACTTGGGATGCGGTCTTTGATGGCGGCATCACTTGCCTGTCTCATGACCGCTACGATAGCGGGAATGCTTTTTTAAGCTGCTAGAAAAAGCATCAGGACATCAGAGGTTGCATGCAGTAGCATCAAAAAAGCCCGATTTCATTACGAAAACGGGCTTTTTTCCATTCAAAGTATGCTATCTTTTATCTTGATACCTGATACTAAAATCTAGCTACTCACTACTCAGCTACCAGATTTTACTTTCCATACAGCGCCTTGCCTACTTCCTCGTATTTGTCTCCCGCCGCCCAAGTTGGCTTTTGGTCCCAGTTGGCGATTTTTTCGGCAGAGAGGATGTAGGATTTCCAATACAGCTTGGCGTATTCCAGGTCAAAGCTTTCGACCTCGTCGGCAGCCTTGTGGTAGTATTGCTGGATCTCGTCGTCAAAGGCGGTGAAGCCCAGCGTGAAGCTTGGTGCAGGAATGCCCTTTCTGGCAAAGTTCACGTTGTCAGAGCGGTCATACAGGCCTTGCTCGGGAGCGGGATCAGCCTTGGCAGTGAGGCCAAAATCCGCCACAGCCTCCTCGATCAGGAAGTCGGCGCTGGTGCGACCCAATCCGATCACCGTGATGATCGAGGTGTCGTTGTAGCCCGCGTTGTCGATGTTGAGGTTATAGACGATCTTGTCCAGAGGGATCAGGGGATTGTTTGCAAAATAACCACTGCCCAATAGGCCTTTTTCCTCCGCCGTCCAGAGCGCCAGCAGCACGGATCGTTTTGGAGGGTTTTCCGCAAAATACTTCGCCGCGTTGATCACCGCAACGGTGCCGACGGCATTGTCGCGCGCGCCATTGTAGATCGAGTCGCCCTCGGCATCGGGAGTGCCCACGCCCACGTGGTCGTAGTGTGCGGAGAGGAGGATGTATTCGTCTTTCAGCTTCGGATCGGTGCCTTCGATGTAGGCGACCACATTTTTGCCTTCCACTGGGGTGTTGACTTTTCCGGAGACATCGACCTTTGCGGTGGTCAGCTTGTCGCCGACCAGCTCATTTTTCACATCCTCTATCCAGATGTAGGGCAGGTCGCTTGCAGCACCCTGGTCTATGCTCATCTGGGTGCGGTTGAGAAAGCCCGAAATCATCTGCCAAGGCACAGACGGCACGTTGAAACGCTCGATCAGGGCGACTGCGCCGGCAGCCTCGGCTCTTTTCGACTTATCCCTACCTTCGGAAAAAAGCTGGTTGGGGTTCAGTTTGTTTGGGGCACCTACATTGGTGATCACTATTTTTCCCTTCAGATCTTTGCCCGCAAAATCCTCCTCCTGGCCAAATCCCAAATCAACCACTTCATAACTGCCTGCAAAGGACTTGCCGTCCAGCACGAGCAGGTTTTTCCCTTGGGAAAACTCCGAGCCACCGATGGAAATGGTGCCGGATTGGGGAGGGGAAGAGAGTCGGAAGGGGATGTTTTGGTAGTAGCCGTCCGCACCCTGTAGGGGCTTGGCACCGGCCTTTTTGAACTGCTCGGCGATGAAACCGTAAGCCAGCTTCATCTCGGGGCGAGCCGGATCACGGCCCATCAGTTCATCCGAAGCCAGGTAGGTGAATTCGGAGATGGCCTCCTTCTCGTCAAATTGCTTCTCGACTTCTTTCTTTTGGGAATATGCCAAGGTGCTGGAGAGCAGCACCAAGCCCATGGGCAAAACCAGTTTTTTCATAGGGTAATAGTTAGAAGTTGAAAATTAGCCGAAAATTCGGACTTCGGCTTCCCGTTGCTATAAATTGCCGCTTTCCCATCCCAATTCCCGCATAATTGTTCGGAAATGGGCAGGAGGAGGGCAGGAAAGCGAGATTTCCTCCCCGGTGATGGGATGGTGAAAGCTGAGCTTCCAGGCATGGAGAAGGAGGTTTTGGAGGGCAAACTGCCGCTCGAAAAAGATGTTCTGCTTGTTGTCCCCGTGCTTTTTGTCCCCGATGATGTAGTGGCGGATATGCGCCAAATGCCTCCGGATCTGGTGGGTTCGGCCCGTCAGCAGTTCCATCTCCAGCAGGCTATAGCGGCTGGTCGGATAGCGGCCGGTGGAATTGAAGGGGATTTCGGACTCCGCCAAAACCCGATACTTGGTCTGCGCTTCCTGTAGGCGTTTGGACCGCTCACTCTCCAAGGGCTGGTCGATCAAACCGGCTTTTTCCCCGGGGATGCCACGGGCGATCGTGAGGTAAAACTTGCGGACCTCCCGATCCATAAAGCGGGCTTTGAGCTGCGGGAGAATTTCCTCATTCTTGGCGAACAGCAGAATCCCGCTGGTAGCCCTATCCAATCTATGCACCGGCGAAACCCACGATCCGATCTGATCCCGAAGCTGGATCAGCGCATTCTCGTCTTCTCCATAGGCCTGTCGGGTTCGATGAACCAACAGCCCTGCGGGCTTGTCAATCAAAACAAGATTTTCGTCTTCAAAAAGGATGTCCAGCATAATTACCAGTCGCTAAGAAAGGAGGATAGTGGAAGTATTAGTTATTTCCCACAGATGTTCACAGATTTTACAGATCATGATAATCTGCAATCTTGCCAGTAAGCGAAGTTGCTTCTTCAATCTGGTCGGAAGACCGATGACCGAAGACCGAAGTAGGGCAAAGCCCCAATTTTAGGGTTCTTTTGGATTGTCGCAGCTGCCTACAGGTATAAAAGCGGATAATCATATTACAGATTATGCAATCCGTGAAAATCAGTGACCTTTTCTATGCTTATCTGTGGGAAAAACTCAAAATATCGTCCCGGAACCAATGCATTCCTCGCCTTGATACCAGGCCACAAACTGGCCGGAGGCGACACCTTTTTGCGAGTTTTCGAAGAGTACATACAGCCCGTTTTCCTTCATGACCAAAGTCGCTTTGGAAAGGGGCTGACGGTAGCGGATTCGGGCTTCGTAAACAGCAGATTCACCGGGTTTTAAAGTCAAATCCTCTCTGATCCAGTGGATTTGATCTTTTTTGACAAACAAACCCAATCGGTTCAAGCCGGGATGGTCTTCTCCTAAACCCGTGTAAATCACATTTTGCCGGGTATTGGTTTCGATGACAAAAAGGGGTTTACCTGTTCCGCCTACCTGAAGGCCTTTTCTTTGACCCACGGTAAAATAATGCGCCCCATTGTGTTCTCCCAATACTTTTCCCTGGTCCGGAGTATAATGAATCGGCAAGCAAAGTGCATCCAAAGTTTCCTGATCCCAGTCTTGGGGATCGATACCTGCTGGAATTTTTACCTGATCGTAAACCGGTAGGTTTTCCGGGATTTGGATGATCTGACCTTTTTTGGGTTTGAGTTGCTGCTGAAGAAATTCAGGAAGTCGTACTTTTCCTATAAAGCATAGGCCTTGGGAATCCTTTTTCTCCGCCGTGATCAGATCGGCTTCTTTGGCGATTTTCCGCACGTCTGGCTTTTGCAAATGGCCGATGGGAAACAGGGCCTTGGAAAGCTGCTCTTGGGAAAGCTGGCAAAGGAAATAGCTCTGATCCTTGTTGGGGTCGGCTCCTGCAATCAGCTGATAAACAGGCTGACCATCGACCAAAATCTCTCTTTTCTGGCAATAGTGACCCGTGGCCACAAAGTCTGCTTTGAGCTTTTGGGCAGCTTTTAGGAAGATGTCGAATTTGATTTCCCGGTTGCAAAGAATGTCCGGGTTGGGCGTCCGTCCGGCTTCGTATTCCGAAAACATGTAATCCACGATACGCTCCCGATATTCCTCGCTGAGGTCAATGGCTTGGAAGGGGATTCCCAGTTTTTCAGCTACCAGCATGGCGTCTGTGGAGTCTTCCATCCAAGGGCATTCGTTGGAAATGGTGACGGATTCATCGTGCCAGTTTTTCATAAACATGCCGATGACTTCATAGCCTTGATCCAAAAGTATTTTGGCGGCAACACTGCTGTCAACGCCTCCGGAGAGGCCGACAACTACTCGAGGTTTTGTCTTCATAGGTAGTGGTTAATGGATTCAAGGTCCATTAGGTTACGCTGGAGGAAACGCCCAATCGGGCGGAAATAGTTCGTCAAGGTATCTAAATCTGTGGCAAGGTTGCAAAGTGGTAAAGTTGTAAAGTTGTGGCCTAAACTTTGCAACTTTACCACCTTACAACTTTTGAACTTGATGAGTACCCTCGACCAACGAATCCTTTCCGGTGCTTTTTTGCCCGAACTCCAATTTCAGACTTCCCGCGCGGGAGGGCCTGGAGGGCAAAACGTCAACAAGGTGGAAACGAAGGTTCAGCTTCGGTTTGACGTCAACAATTCCTTGATTTTGAGTGAGGAAGAAAAGTTGACCTTGCTTCAAAAGGCGTCCAACAAGATTGATCAGTCGGGAGCTTTGATGCTTTCCTCCCAAGAAAAGCGCTCCCAAATCCAGAATAAGGAACTGGTAATCCGCAAGTTTTACGACTTGCTCAAATCTGCTTTTGCGAAGCGAAAGGTGAGAAAAGCGACCAAACCGTCCAAAGGGGCTGTCGAGAAGCGCTTGCAGTCAAAGAAGGCCCAATCGGAAAAGAAATCCTCCCGAAACTGGAAATACTAATCGCAAACAGGGGAGTTGTCTTCATCATTGGTACGGAAGTATCGCTCTCCATTCAAGTAGAGTTTTTGGTCGATGTATTCGAGTCGATAGCGTCTGGTTTCTCCGGAATGCTCTTCGAGCTGTAGGTGAATATAGGCATCCGTACCTAGGACTATACTCCATTTGCCGCTTCCTTGCTGATTTCCAGAGACGGCTCCGTTTAGGAGAATATTACTGTTGCTTCCGTAGGTGTAGAACCCCTGAGGGCACAGGTCAATCACTCGCTTAATATCGTAGCCACCCGAAATTCCACCACTATAGCTAGGAGAATTATAGGACTCCAGATAGGTCAGCCGCATACCCGAGAGGAATTTCAGCCATTCCTCTATCTCTGCGGTTCTGTCCACTTTTTTAAACTCAAAGGAAGAAGCGAGCTGCTGTCCGGTTTGCTGGAGCTCTTCGGAAAACAAGCCCGGTTCGCTCGCGGCGAGGATCGAGACTCCCAATCCACCAAAGGGATTGGCGATGCCGACAATGTAGCACTTTGCCGGACTACCCTCGAGCAAGCCTTGATAGTTGCCACCAATAGAGTTGGCGCTCAAGGTCTCCAGGTTCCCGGTGAGTTGGAGACTGGTTCCCTGTCCATCGTCCAGGGGCTTTACGGCGTCATCCTTTAGCTGATCTAGTGTACGCGCATGGGTGGATATAAAAACAAAGCCTGGCGAAGCGGGCTTTTGGAGCAAGATTCCTTGGTTTATTTCTTGTGGTTGCCAGCCTGGCGGAATCACGAACGAAATGCCCAACTGATCATAGCTGACCCGGTTGCTTTCCTGAGCGGTCAGGGTTTGAAACGCAAAAAGTGACAGGAAAAATAGAAGTGCACTTTTCATAATCTTATGAAATACAGCAAAATAAGTTAGAAAATATGGGGAAAAAGGAAGATTAAACTTTCCTTTTTTTCTTCGTGGTCATAAAGAACAGGGTAAATCCTGAGACAATCGTGGCCATTCCAAAGAGCGAAAATGCCCGAAGCAGGAGGTTGTTGAAATTGTCCCGACCGGCATAATCCATGGTATGGAACATCCACAGGAAGTCAAATACCCTCCAGCTACTATGTCTTACCCGCTCAAAGTTTCCGCTTTTCGCGTCGATATAGGCGGTAAGGTTTTCCGGGTGATCGTAGTGGATTGCCCAAGCGGGTAGGGGACGGCCGCGATATTCGTGATGGGAACCCGTTTCAGTCAAATACTCAGCTTCTTTGATGCCATAGTCCCCTTTGATGTAGATCTTGGCGATTTCCTTGGCCTGCTCGGCAGTGATTTCTCCCTGAAGTTCACCGGTTTGGGCATTGAAAAGCTTTTCTCCGTTCACCCAATAGTGGGGCTGATGCCGGACAAAGCGAAGCTCAAGGGTGGAGATTTCCAAAGTAGAGTCCAGTGATCCCGGGTCTGCCAGATTAGTCGCCGTCATGTGCATCATATGGTCTGCATGGAAGTGATCTCCGTGAATCTCATCGATATCTGTCCAGGAAAAATATAGGCCTGAAAGTGTCCAGAAGAAGAACTGGATTCCGATGAATACGCCCAGAAACCGGTGGATCTTCCGGGTGTAGTATTGGTTGTTTTTGCGCATGGGTGTAGATAGATGGTAGAGTAACCCTCCAAGGGTTCAAAACCCTTGGAAGGTTATCGTGTGCTAGTCGACCTCAAAGTAGAGGTGATAATGCTTGCTGCATCCGGGGTTGAATCCTGATTTGCAATGCGGGCAGGTATTGTTGGAAGCCATGTAATCTTGGATGCTCAGTTCGTTTCCACAGACCCCACAAAGGATAGCCTTCTGGTCAAATTCAGCCTTGGGCCAAACCTGGTGTTCATGGTCTGCTTCCTCCTCATGACAGGAAAAGCAGGGATAATACTTCTCGCAACATTTGAATTTGATAGCAATGATATCTAATTCAGAGTGCCAATGCACGCATCGGGTTTGGTTGTCCACCGGCTTGCCAAAGACATTGATTCCTCTGATTTGGGATACTTTCAAGGGTTCCAGGATTTTTTCCTGAGCCAGGCTTTTCTCCATGGAAAAAAACAAAAGACCCAGAAGGCAGATAAGTTTGAATTTCATATCCCAAAAATAAAGAAAGCGAACCGATTTGGGCGATTCGCTTCCTTGAGATGATCAATTCATCGCGATGACTTCCTCTACTCGACCGCAAGTCAACATGGAGCTTCCGAATAGGGGATTCTTGATTTCCTCTTTGGCACTCAGCCACATGCCACCTGATCCGTTTTTGTACATCGGGCAATACTGATGGTATAAGGTACGGTCAGTACCTGCCACTTTAAGCAAATCTTTCATAGTTACACTAAGCGCCTGGAAGCTTTCCCTTTGGGCTGCAATGTCACCGGAAGCCAATTTTTTCGCCTCCTCCAGCGCTTTTGCCTTGTGTTCCTCAGCTGCTTGTGCATCAAAGTTTTGAATTGCCGTAACAAGCGCATCGCTTTTTGATGCTGCCTCTGCCTGATTGTCTGCGACCAAGGCATCCTTTACCGCAAGGTAGGAATCAATCATCGCGGTGGTGGCCATATTCCTAGAAGTGGAAGTAGGAGTGGCCTCTGATTCATGGCCGGAGGAATGTTCCATGTCATGTCCTTCGTGGCTTTCTTCCTGTTCGGTCTTTCCTCCACAGGAGAAAAGTGCGACTGAAAGTGCAAGGGCGAATAAAAGGGACTTTTTCATACGTGTTATAATTTAGGTTTTGTTGAATGAAAATTTAAAATCAGTTGGTGAAGACACAAACGAGATGGGTAGTTCATAGACCCTCCAGGTTTTGGAAACCTGGAGGGTCTTCCTGTTGGATTAATGATTGTGTAGAGGAGCTGGAGCTGGGTTAGAACCTGCCAGGTTCAAAACAGGCTGGCCTTTGAGGTAGGTCTGTTTCACTTCTCCGCAAGTGAGCATGGAAGCACCAAAATAGGGATTGGTGATATCTTTTTTCTCCGAAAGCCAATACGCTCCCTGATCTCCAAAAGCCATTGGGCAATAGTCTTTGTACACGACGTCCTTGTTGATACCGAAAGTCTCGGTCATTTCCAGAATGTGAAAAGAAAGCATGGAAAAGTGCTTTCTGGCTTCCTCTAGGCTGGGAGAGGCGTTGATTTTTTGGCTCGCCTCCTTGAGGCCGTTCAGTTGATTCATCCATTGCACATGGGCCTGATCCTTGACCAGGGACATATTGACTTTGGAAAGCTCCTGGGAAAGGAGGCTAACACCCTTTTTGGTCCCTTCCAGATCGTCATTGACCAAGGCATTTTTTATCCCAAAATAAGCCTCTGCCACCTGGGTGATTTGGCTTTTGAATTCGGGAGAAACTTCCAAAGATTTGGTTTCCGGACGATTCATCATGCTAAATTGACCCGAAAGCTGCGCCGCTGCATCGATGGCAAAAGCGCCATGGGTGACGATTTCTTCTCCAGGCTGCAATCCGGACTCCACGAGGTAGTTGTCGCCCATTCGAGCTCCTAAACTCACTTCTCTCATTTCAAAGGAAGGTCTTTCTGCAGGGACTTTTACATAGACCACTGATCGCTTACCTGACCAAAGAATGGCTGTTCTGGGTACTGTCAAATCCGATCCAGGTTGCGCAGTTCTGGTTTTAACCTGAGCAGTGACAAACATCTCCGGTTTCAATTTCTGGCCGGAATTGGAAATCTCAGCCCGAACGGAAGCTGCTCTGGTGTTTGGGTCCAGAAGCGGATCGATAAAGGAAACCTTCGCTGTAAAAGTCTCTCCAGGAAGGCCAGCCACCGAAAAGCTGATGGGATCTCCCAGTTTGATAGATGCCAAATCAGACTCATAGGCATCCAATAATACCCAAAGCTTATTCAAGTTGACCACATTAAACAGAACCTGACCGGTGCTCACATAGTCGCCTAAGGCTACATTCCTTTGGGTTACGACTCCGCTTTGGTCAGCCAGAATGTCGATTTGTTCAGAGACTTTTCCGCTTTGTTCTATTGCCTGGATTTGTGCCTCTGTGAGCTTCCAAAGCCGGAGTTTTTCCTTTGCAGCCTGATAGAGTTCGGGAAAATCCGCCTTGCTTTTTCCCGCTTCGATCAGCTCACGCTGGGCAGAAAGCAATTCCGGTGAATATAGGGTGGCCAGTTTTTGACCCACCTGAACCCGCTCACCGGTAAAGGTGACATACAGTTTTTCAATTCTTCCTGGAAACTTGGCCGTCACAGAGGCATTTTCCCGCTCGTCGGCTTGGATTTTTCCCGTAAGGAAAAGTTCACCAGCAGCATTGGTTCCACCCACTCGGGTGGTGTGAATATTCGCCAAAGCTACCGCCTCAGGGGTCATTTCGTATACCAAAGGATTTCCTGAACCAGAACTCATCTGGTTAGTGGGAATCAAGTCCATCCCGCAAATAGGGCAGGAGCCCGGCTCTCCCAATCTGATTTGAGGATGCATAGAACAGGTCCAAACCGTATTGGCCCCCGCTTCTCCCACATGGTCATGCTCCGCCTCCGAAGGGGAAGCAGAAGGTTTTAAGATCCATCCAATCAAAGCTCCAAGAATCAGAGTGCTAAGGATAAGGACCGTTTTATTTTCAAATATTTTTTTCATCGGATTCATTGGTTAAATGGGAGGGAGGAGGAGGAAAGCATTTCCAACTTTGCCAGACTTTGATGCTGGAGATTGATCGCGTTGATCTCCTGCAGTTGATAGTTTAGCAGCTGTTGCTGCGCTCTTAGGATTTCCTCGAAATCCTCTCCGTTTGCCGAAAATGATGTGATCAACAGGTTTAGGTTCTGGTTGGTCAAGTCCCGTTGCTCTCCGTAGAGTTTGATTTTCCGCTCGGCATTTTCCCAATCCCGATAGGCGTTGGCCCATTCCATTGCCAGCAGGTTTTTGGCTTTGTCCTTTTCCAGCAAGGTCGCTTCCTGAAGCAGTTCGGCTTCTTTGACTCGGGAATTGATCTTTTTGCGATAGATCGGTAGGGATAGGCTGACCATCGGCATGACCATGTCCTTGCCGCCCATCATCATCCCGCTTTCCTCCCGGGCGGTGAAAGGCATGTAGTTCACGCCAGCCCCAAACATCGGTCTGCCGTCGATTTTCGCCATTCTGGCCTGTTGCTTGTATGCCGCCAACTCCGAGTCATACATGGCGAGCATGGGGTTGTTGCTCTGGATGCTGTCCAATACTTCCATTTTTCCAGCCTCCAACCGAATCGGCTGAAAGCTTGCCGGAAGAGCGATCTCCGACCTGATCTCCCGGTTGAGCAGTTGGTTGAATTTGATCTGAATCGGTTCCAAATCCGCCCGCTGCTGCTCAATCGTATTTTCCAGCTCCTTCATGGAAATGCGGATCTGGAGGATGTCGCTCATCGTGGAGCCAGATGAGGCCATGGCGGGAGATGCCATGGAGCTTGGCGCGCCGGAGCCCTGGGAAGCAGGGGAGCTGGTCGATTGTCCTCCCATGCTGGCCATTCCCGAGGAACCGGAGGAGGCGCTGTTTCCTGAGCCACTAGCCATCGCCTGAGCCGGGGCTCCGGTTGAGCTTCCCGTCGCAGCCTGGTATTTGATCAGGGCAAGGCGCTCGTATTTCTGAAGGAACTCCAGATTTTCCTTAGAAATCCGGATTTCCTCCTGAAGTCGAATCATCTCGTACCAAGTAGATTTAACCTGATACATCAACTGGGTTTTTTCCTCCAAAAAGAGTTGGTATTGCGCTTGAGCCATGTGTTTGGCTTCTTCTTTCTGCGTACCTATCATCCCAAACCAAGGGAACATCTGCATCAACCTGAGATCGGCCTGCTGATTTCCCATAAACCGCTCCATAGGTCGGAAAAAGATTCCGGCCTGGAGTTCAGGATCAGGAAGCCCGGGTTGGTTGGTCCTTTCCAAAGCAGCCTCGTAGCGCGCATAGGAGGCTTTCAGGCCGGGGTTGTTTTCGGCAGCCTGGATGAGGTAGTCGTCGAGGGTTTGGGCGTTTCCTTGACTGGTAAATAGTAAGAGATAAGAAGTAAGTAGTGAAACGATTATTCGAAATCCGAAGTCTGAAATCCGAAGTCTGAAATCCGAAATCCGAAATCCCAAATTGAATATGGTCCTAATTGTCATGACTTTATGCGTTTGATTCTTCAGCAAATGCCTTGGAATTGTTTTTCAATTTTCGCTCTGCCCACCAGCAATAAAGAGTTGGCACAATAAATACCGTGGTAGTTTCCAAGACCATTCCTCCCAAGGAAGGAATCGCCATTGGAATCATAATGTCAGATCCTCTTCCTGTAGAGGTCAATACCGGAACCAAAGCAAGCAATGTGGTCGCCGTCGTCATCATACAAGGTAAAACCCGTCTTTTTCCGGCTTCCAATACCGCTTCCCTGATTCCTTGGATGGTTCGGGGCTGGTTTTCCTTGAAGCTCTGGTCCAAGTAAGACGCTACAACTACCCCGTCATCTGTGGCAATTCCAAAGAGGGCAATGAAACCCACCCAAACTGCTACGCTGAGGTTGTACACTTTCATTTGGAAGAGGTCCCGAATATTGGTTCCAAAGAAACTGAAGTCCATAAACCAATCCTGCCCATACAACCAAAGCATAAGAAATGCACCGGAAAAGGCCATTCCAATTCCCGCGAAAACAAACAAGGAGGTGGATACTGATTTAAATTGGAAGTAAAGAATCAGAAAAATCAGGATCAAACAGAGCGGAACTACAATTCCCAGTCTTTTCTCCGCACGGACCTGATTTTCATAAGAACCCGAGAATACATAACGAACTCCATTCGGAACCTTCAGTTCTCCGGAATCAATTTTCTCTTTTAAATACTTTTGGGCTTGCTCGACGACAGTCACTTCCGCGAATCCTTCCATTTTGTCCAGCAGGACATAGCCTACCAAGAAGCTGTTTTCTCCGCGGATCATATCAGGTCCAGGTCGGTAATTGATGGCGGCTACTTGGCTTAATGGGATGTAATTTCCCAAAGGGGTCGGGATTTGAAGATTTTCAATTGCATAGGGATCATCGCGAAACTCCCGGGCATAACGGACGCGAATCGGGAATCGCTCACGTCCTTCGACCGTTGTGCTCAGTTTCATGCCCCCAATGGCAGTTTCGATGAAGTCCTGCACATCAACTACATTCATCCCGAATCGGGAAATCTGATCCCGGTTGATGTCCAGTTCCAAATAGGGCTTACCCACAATCCGGTCGGCAAATACGGCTTCTTTCTTCACGGAAGGTACCTCTTTGAGGTACTTTTCCAACTCTAAGCCAAAGCTTTCAATGGTTTGTAGATCAGGGCCATAAACCTTGATTCCCATAGGTGCCCGCATCCCGGTTTGAAGCATCACCAATCGGGTTTCGATGGGCTGAAGCTTAGGGGAGGAGGTCACCCCAGGGATTTGGATTACACCGACAATTTCTTCCCAGATATCATCCGGAGACAGGATGTGCTTTCTCCACTGCCGGAAATACTCTCCGTCTTCATCCGGAACCAAATCAGCCACTTGGATTTGATTGGGGGTCATAGTTTCCGGGTCGAAAAGGGAGCCGTTTTTCAATTCATATTTTCCGTCATTGATTTTAAAGCGAAGTCTGTTGCCATTGATGTCTGTGGCGTATTCGCTTTTGTAGTTGATCGTGTTTTCAAACATGTTCATCGGGGCCGGATCGATGGCAGTTTCTGCCCGACCGGCTTTTCCGACCACGATTTCTACTTCAGGAATCGCCGTGACCAGCATGTCCAGCTGTTGAAGTACTTCCTTGTTTTCCTGTACCCCGGCATGTGGCATGGTGGTGGGCATCAGGAGGAATGATCCCTCGTTGAGCGAAGGCATAAATTCCTTTCCCAAGCCCGGGAAAGAATGGCTCAATCCTGACCACAAGCCGGTAGTTCTGATATTGACCCCGATCATGTCAAAAGTTTTCGGGATAATCCCAAAAACCCGGTTGAAGCCCAACCAAACACTGGTTCCCAATAGGAAAATGAAAATCGGAAAGAGGATAAACTTCCCTTTGTTAGCCAGACACCAACCGAGGATTCTTGGGTAAATCCGGATAAATCCAGCAAATCCGCCCAAGACCAAAAACAGCAGTAACGCGATGAAGAAGAAGTTGACCCCCTTGCTGACTGATACACCCAAAGGCATCCATAGCCCCGTCAACAGCCAGGTGACAAATAGCAGGGTAATGGCAATGGTTGCCAGGTTTTTATGCGGTTCGACTTTCTCCGGATACTGATAAGAAAGTGCATGCAGCAAACCAAAAGCAAACAAAAACCAACCGGCCCAAGCCCATACAGTGAGGGCAATGACCGGTCCGAGGATCAACAAGGAAAGGTTGATCCATCGACCAATTTTTCCCTTGATCTCCTTCATGGAAAATGCCCAATGGGAAAAGGCCGGCATGATCAATAGGGTGAAAATCACCGCTGAAACCAAGGCAAAGGTCTTCGTATACGCTAAAGGACCAAAGAGCTTTCCTTCTGCCGCTTGAAGGGTAAATACCGGGAAAAAGCTGACAATGGTAGTACTTACCGCAGTCACGATTGCTCCGGAAACTTCTGCGGTCGCCTGATAAACAGTTTTGAGTTTGGATTGGCCCGAGGGAGCTGACTCCAGATGGCGGAGAATATTTTCGTTGAGGATAATCCCTAAATCCACCATGGTCCCGATGGCGATGGCAATACCTGATAGGGCTACGATATTGGCATCCACGCCAAAGTATTTCATAAAAATGAAACACATCAATACCGCTAAAGGCAAAAGTGCAGAAATCAGTAAGGACGCTCGAAGATTGTACACCATGACGATGATCACCAGGATGGTGACCAAAATCTGAAGATTGATGGCCTCGTAGAGGGTGCCCAAGGTTTCATAGATCAGACCAGTCCGATCGTAGAAGGGCACAATGGTGACTTTGGAAACGGTGCCATCGGCCAAAGTTTTGCTAGGAAATCCCTGGGAAAGTTTTTCGATTTCGGCTTTTACTCCATCAATTACTTTAAGAGGATTATCTCCATAGCGGGCGATAACCACTCCACCGACAGCTTCGGCTCCGCTTTTGTCCAAAATACCGGACATGTTCCGGGGTTGTGGACCGATATTCACCCGGGCTACATCCTGGATTCGGATCGGCACATTGTTGGTGACTTTGACTACGGCCTTGTCCAAGTCGGACAATTCCTCCACATAGCCCAGTCCTCGGATAAAATAATCCACCCGGTTGACTTCAATGGTATTGGCAGAAACGTCCAGATTGGACTTCCGGACAGCTTCCATCACATCCATCAGGGTTACGCCGTGAGCTTTTAGCGCCGCAGGATCTACATCCACCTGGTATTCTTTCACATATCCACCGACGGAAGCTACCTCAGCAACCCCTTCGACAGCCGTGAGGGAGTATCGAACATAATAGTCTTGGACAGTTCTAAGTTCGTGCAAATCCCATCCACCGGTAGGATTTCCGTTTTCATCCCGGCCTTCCAAGGTGTACCAATATACCTGACCTAAGGCGGTGGCGTCCGGACCCAGTTTGGGTTGGACTCCATCCGGTAGCAAACCGGCCGGCAGGGAATTGAGTTTCTCTAAAACCCGGGACCGACTCCAGTAAAACTCGATGTCTTCCTCGAAGATGATGTAGATGCTGGAAAATCCGAAAGCAGAGCTGGATCGCACGCTTTTTACCCCTGGTAATCCCAAAAGGGTAGTGGTCAGCGGATAGGTGATTTGGTCTTCTACGTCCTGAGGGGAGCGTCCCATCCATTCTGTAAAGACAATTTGTTGGTTTTCTCCAATATCAGGAATGGCATCTACCGGGACAGGGTCTCTGGGCAAGAAGTCCACATTCCAGTTGAAAGGAGCAGTGACGATTCCCCATCCGATAATCAGGAGCAGGAACAGGACTGTGACCAGTTTATTTTCTAGAAAGTATTTGATGATTCGATTGAGCATAAATCAAAGGTTTTGAATGCAAGAGGCTGTGCCAACCTGGATTGGCAAGTAAAATACATGCGGGACGCGCCCGCAACCTGGGATTTAGATCAAGAAGGATTGATACAGTACCTGCAGGTTCTGCTCAATGGGGGGAGGGGAATAGGTAGGGAATTGTTCCTTTTCGGCAGTTTCGGTCGCAATGCCGAACACGAAAACCTGAACTAGTGCCACCGCAAAGTCCAGCGACAAATTGACGTCGATCTTTTTGAGATGAACATCATCGTCCACCTGCAATTGGGTGGTGACGTTTTCGCAGCAGGACTTGGGGTCTTGTTGATTATCTGGCACATTTTCACTGTGGTCCATGGGCATGTTCATGCCGCAGTCCACGTGTTTTTCACCAAAGCCGATCTCTGACTTCATTTCCATACCCATGCAAAAATGGGTCGTCTTCGCCATCCCAACGGAGGCAAAGAAAACCAGCAGGGCAAGTACTATGGACACAGAGGCCTTCATCGGTTCAAAGGTACGGAATAAAATTGGGGAAGTTTAGATTAAGATTCAAGGGGCTAGACACAAGACGTTAGACACAAGACATTAGACAGGAGACCGATGTCTTGAGTCTAGCGTCTCTTGTCTTTTATTTCACATTCGCTACGAATCCGGCCTTCAAGACCGCCTTTTTGATATCTTCCGGTTCTAGGTTTTCGGTGTTGACGGTAAGCGTGCGGTCAGGATCCTGCAAATCCACCTCCCAAGATGCGATCCCAGATTCTTCATTGAGCTTAGGGCTGACTTTTGCCAAACAATTGTGGCACTGGATGTTGGTTTTGAATTTTAACGTTTTCATTGTTTGAAATTTAGTTGTTAAATAATAGAAATTGGTTGTTGATATTTTTGATTTCGGATTTCGGATTTCAGACTTCGGATTTGGGATTTTAGACTTCAGATTTATGATTTCAGACTTCAGACTTTAGACTTCTAAATTCCGACTTACTCTGAATTTCCCCTCGTAAATCGTAAATCATAACTCGTAAATCATTAAAGTTTTCTCACTTTCAGTCTCAAGCTATTCATCACCACGGAAACCGAGCTAAAGGCCATGGCAGCTCCGGCGATCATTGGGTCCAGCAGAAATCCATTGATCGGGTAGAGGAGGCCTGCGGCAATAGGAATACCGATCAGGTTGTAGATAAATGCCCAAAAGAGGTTTTGCTTGATGCCATTGACGGTCAAATGTGACAGTTGAAAGGCCTGTGGGATTTTTTGGAGATCAGAAGTAATCAGGGTAATCTTGGCCACATCCATGGCGATATCCGATCCATGACCCATGGCAATGCTGACATCTGCTTGCGCCAATGCTTCTGAATCGTTGATCCCATCACCGACCATGGCGACTACCTTTCCTTTTTCCTGAAGCCTCTTGACAAATTCCGACTTGTCCGCAGGCATTACCTCAGCGCGATAATCTGTAATTCCTGTTTCCTTCGCCACCGCGGCAGCAGTCTGCCGGTTGTCTCCAGTTAGCATGTAAACTTCCACTCCGGATTGTTGAAGCCGGGTTATAGCAGCTTTTGAACTGGGTTTAATCTGATCCTGAATGCCTAGGATGGCCAAGGCGTTTTCCTGATCTGCAAACCAAATGACCGTTTGGGCCTGCTCGCTCCAGGCATGGGCAGTGGACTCCAAGTCTTTAGGAATAGAAATCCCATTTTCCTGGAGGAGTTTGAGATTTCCTGCGAAATAGATCTTTCCGTCTTTGCGGCCTTTCACACCACGTGCGGTAATGCTTTCGAAATGTTCCAGGTCTGTGGCTTCGACATTTTCGGTTTTCAAATGCTTGACCACAGCCTCTGCTAGAGGATGCTCGGATTTGCTTTCTAGACTTACGAGTATCTCTTTGAGAACAGAAAGATTGCTTTGCTCCTCCGTCGCTCGCAATGACGACTGCCTACTGCCACCTGCCAGCTGTCCACAGCCAGCTGCCCACTGAATACTGCTAACCGTTGGCTTTCCTTCCGTAATAGTTCCCGTCTTGTCGAGAATAATCGCATTGACTTTATGGCCCAATTCCAAGCTTTCCGCATCCCGGATCAGGATATTGTTTTCGGCCCCTTTACCTACGCCTACCATGATGGCGGTTGGCGTAGCCAATCCCAAGGCACAGGGACAGGCAATGACCAAGACCGAAACTGCTGCAAGTAGGGCATGGGAAAAAGCATTTTCCCCGCCCCAAATCATCCAAACCCCAAAAGTGAGGATGGCGATTCCCATGACCACCGGAACAAAAATCCCCGCGATCTTATCCACCAGTTTTTGGACTGGAGCCTTGCTTCCCTGGGCTTCCTGCACTCGCTGGATGATTTGAGCCAAGAGGGTAGAGGCTCCTACTTTCACCGCTTCGATTTCCAGACTTCCTTTTTGATTGATAGTGCCGGAAAAGACCGAATCCCCTGCCTTCTTTTCTACCGGTACGGGTTCCCCGCTGATCATGCTTTCGTCTAGAAATGAACTGCCTTCCAGTACTTTTCCGTCCACTGGGATTTTCTCCCCCGGCTTAATCAGGATTCTGTCACCAACCAAAACCTCGTCGATTTTGATTTCCTGAGGCCTACTGTCTTGGATTCGGGTCAATGTTTTGGGCTGCAAGCCCATCAGCTTTTTCAAAGCCGTTCCCGTTTGGGATTTGGCTTTTTCCTCCAGCATTTTCCCGAAGGAAATAAAGACAATAATCACCGTCGCCGCCTCATAATAGACGTGGGGATGGATGCCTCGCTGATGCCAAAACTCCGGAAATAGGGTATTGAAGACCGAGAAAACAAAGGCAATCCCGGTACTCAGGGCAACAAGCGTATCCATGTTGGCCTTGCCATGCCGGGCTTGCTTCCAGGCGTTGCGGTAGAAGTTTCTTCCGAAAAAGAACAAAACCGGAATGGAAAGCGCCAGGCTGATCCATTTTCCCGGTTCCCATTCCATGAAAAACATCCCAAGGATAAATACCGGCAAGGTCAATGCTGCTGCGCCTATCGTCTGCTTTTTGACGGCTTGGTACTTTTTCTCCTGTTCTTCCTGCACTGTTTCCTGCACATCCTTCGAACCCACCACCAAGCCATAGCCGATGTCCGCCAGGGCAACATTGAGCTTTTCCGGCGAGGTGCTGTCGTCGTATTCGACCTGAACCGTGTTGGTGGCGAAGTTTACCGCGGCGGATTTGACACCATCCGTGTGTTGCAAGATCGTCTCCACGCTGGAGGCACAGGCGGCACAGGTCATGCCTGTCACGGGAAAGGTTTCCTTGTGGACTTTACCGATCGTTTGTGTTGTATTTGGGCTTGGGGATTCCATGGCTAAGAATTGATGATACAAAGTTGTGCGCTTAGCCGCAGAAAAGTCTTACAGGATTTTGGGAGAGATTTATAAGATTTTGTGGCTCGACAGGCTCGACAACCTGGTCTCGACATACCTCGGCAAGCTCAGGACAAGAGCTCGATCATCTAAGCTCACCGGCCTTGAAATCCATTGCGGCAAAGGCATAAAGCTATTGCGACGAAGTTTACAAGATCTCCAAAAATGGCAAAAACAACTGGCTACCGCAGGGCTTTTTAAATCCCATCCAAGCTTCTCCGTTTCGCCTGCCCGTTCTTCTTGAATTCGCTGGGAGTCATGCCGGTTTCCTTTTTGAACTGGGAGCTGAGGTAGGCCACCGAGCTGTATCCCATGTGGAAGGCGATTTCGGAAAGGCTGAGTTCGTCGTAGAAGAGGTATTCCTTCACTTTCTCGATCTTTTGCAGGGTGTAGAAGCGCTCTATCGTCATCCCCTCCACAGCCGAAAAGAGCTTGCTCAGGCCGGTGTATTCCTGCTGTAGCTTTTCGGAGAGATAGGTAGAGAGATTCTCGTGAAGGGATTCGCCGCGGTGGTGCACCAGCTCGATGATGAGGGTTTTGATCTGGGAGATCAGCGCGGATTTTCCCGGTTCGAGAAGTTCAAAACCCCGATTGCTGAGCGCTTGGGCCAGTTTTTTCTTTTTGTCCTCGCTGATGCTTTGCGTAAGAGTCACTTTCCCCAAATCTACCTTTGCTTCCAGCTTTTCTCCTGCGAAAATCCCAGCCACCGCCTCGATGCAGCGGGGACAAACCATATTTTTGATCAGTAGGGTAGTCTCCATTATTTAGCGTGAACAGGTGTCAGGCAATAGATCATGAGCTAAGGATTGGGCAGTTGTAAAATGCAGTGTTCTTTTGGCGGAATTTCGGGTTTCCTGCATCCCAAATCCGACATCCTAAAACTCCTTCTCGCCAAATTCCGATTTCACGAATTTCGCCCGGTTTTTAGAACGGTTGATCGTGTAAGATAAGTTCAGGATGATCATGTCCACCTCTTGGATATAGTTGGTGGTGGTGTAGAATTCCCCTTCCCGCCAGGTGGTGATGCGCTGTTCGTTGGTCTTGAGCGCGCCCAGGTCGATGTTTTGCCAGAGCAGGTTGAGGGCCAGGCGACCGTCTGCAAAGGTCTTTTTGACATTTAGCGAGGGCAGGTAGAAGCGGGAATCCTCTCCCTGGGCGGTGACCCTTCTGGACAGGTAGTTGAGCGTAAACTGGGAGCTGACCGTCTTGAAAATGTTGTAGGTCGTGTTGAAGTTATACGAGTAGGTCCATGCCGCCTGATCGACCGCACGGCCATCAAACTCGCCAGCTATGGAGTAATGATAGACATTGCCGCCTAGGTAGGCTTTCCACTTGGGAGTGAAAAAGAGCTCTGTGCCCAGCTCCAGCCCGATGGATTTTCCCACGCCGACGTTGGAGTAGATGCGGTTGAGGATGGTGTCGTTGTAGACCGTATTCACGCGGTTGACCAGGTTTTCGATGCGGGTGTAGTAGGCCGTGGCAAAGAAGCTGTTGTCCTTCCAGTTTTTGATCATGCCCGCCTCCAGCGTGTTGATAAACTCCGGCAGCACGTTGGGGTCGCCCTGCTCCAGGGTTTCGCTGTGCTCCCTTTCGGGAAAGGGATTCATCTTGAAGGTCGTCTCCCGCTCCACGCGCTGGGTGAAGCTGAGCTTCCAGGTCAAGTCTTCTTTAGGCGTGTAGGTAATATTTCCGCTGAAAAATGGTCGGATATAGTCATACAGGTAGGTGGTGTCGATCGTGCCGGCCTTGTCCTGCAAGCGAAATTTCCTGTCCATTATCTCCGTCCTTACTCCGGCGCTGTAAGACCACTTTTCTTTCTTTTTGTCCCACTGCACATAGCCGGTGTGGATGATGCGCTTGAGGTCCACTTCGGAGGAAAACTCCGGCACCATTTCCCACGCCCCGCTTTCGTTGTTTTTTCGCTCGTAGAGAAAGTCCCCGAAGTGGTCCAGAAAACGGTACTGATAGCCGACTTGAATCGTGCCTACAGCCCCAGGCTGGAGGGTATAGTCTAGGTTGTACCGAAAGCCGTTGAGCGGGTTGTCATTGCTGTTGTACTCGTCCTGATAGACGATGGACAGGTCGGGATAGCCTAGGTTTCGGTTGATCGTGGGGCCACCGAGCATGGAGTATTCGTAGAGGATGGAGGTGCTGAGCTTGGAGGAGTTGCCAAAGGTGTGGGAGTAGTCCAGGCTACCCAGGGCAAAGTCGCCACGGCGGTTTTGGTCGTTGGCATTGAAGTATTGGAACGGAGCCGTCTCGCCTCCGGGGTACTCTTGGTGGTTGTCATAATAGAGGATGTCCGCGGTCCGTACCTTGTCTCGCACGCCGCCATAGAAGCCAAGGCTGAAGCCGTCCGAAGCACTGGGATTGAAGCCCAGGGTAAACCTCCCGGAGTAGTTGACTTCGTTTATGCTCCGCTCGCCCTCCGATGGGAAATAGGTGGTCGTGTCTCCCTCGATGGTGTACACGTTGCCGACGCGCTTGCCTGCGATGTCATTTCGCTGATAGCTCGCGCCTAGGGAAAGGTCCCATTTTCCCTTTTGGTAGTTGAGGTTGAAGTCTCCGCCATAGCGCTCCTGTGGTGCTTTGTTGTCGTAGTTTTCGATGGAGGGCAGGCCCAGCTTCCCGTTGAATTGCAGGTAGAGCCCGTCGGTAGCGCCTTTTTTGGTGGTAATGTTGATGATTCCCGCCTTTCCCTCGGAGTCAAACTGTGCCCCGGGAGAGGAGAGCCATTCCACCTTTTCTATGCTGTTGGCGGGCAATTGGCCGAGGAGCATCATGGGATCTCCCTGAGTAGGACGTCCATTGATCATCACGACAAAGCCGGTGTTCCCGCGAATTGCCAGGGTACCTTCCGAATTGATGCTGACACCGGGCAGGTTTTTGAGGACATCGGTGGCGGTGCCGCCCTGTGCAGCTTCGAAGTTTTCGGCGGAGAAGCTCTGTTTTTCGGGACGAAACTCGGTGCCTATCCTTTGCCCCTGGACGTCCACGGTCTGTAGGCTTTGTGTGCTGGCAGAAAGCAAAAGGACTCCCAAGTCCAAGCTTTGGTTTTTGCCCAAATCAAATACGGGAGAAGGGACGGGGTCAAAGCCCAGGAAACTGGCGATCACGTAGTAGCTGCCGGGGGGCGTTTTTTCAAAGACAAACTTCCCTTCCGAGTCCGAAATGGTGCCGTCGATGAATACGCTGTCTCTGTGGGAGTAGAGCACGACGGAGGCATATTCGAGTGCCTCTGCGCTGCCCTGGCCCCGCAGGGTTCCAAAAATGCGGGTTTGGGACAGCGCCAGGTTCGCCCAAGCGGCAAACACCAAAAATAAAAACAATGATTTCATAGGCCCCGAATATACTTCCGCTGCGGATATTTTGATTTCCCGTCTGTCAAACTAGGCGAGCAATTTTTCCACCAAAAGGAAAAACAGGGAAGGGCAAACCAGGCAGCCCAAGCCTGTATAAAACGTAGCCGTCACAGCGCCGTAGGGAACCAGCTTCGGGTCTGTCGCGGCCAAACCCGCCGCCACACCGCTGGAAGTGCCCATGATCCCACCGAAAGCCATGGCCGAACCGGGGCTGGACAAGCCGATCTTTTTGGCGAAAATGGGGGTGAAAATGGTCACCGCGATGGTCTTGACCACGCCTGTGCCTATACTGAGTGCGATGACCTCCGAGCTGGCTCCCAGGGCTCCACCCGTCACCGGCCCTACGATGTAGGTACAGGCTCCGGCTCCGATCGTACACAGGCTGACGGCATCCCTGTAGCCCATCACCCAAGCCAACACAACTCCGGAAGAGAAGAAGACGCCAATTCCCAAGACGAGGGACACCAGTCCCAGCCAGCCGCTTTTGCGGATCAAGAAGAAACTTGCCCCTATCGCGGTGGCCACGATGGCAAAATCCCGAAACATAGATCCTCCCAGACTGGCAAGGCCTCTAAAAAAAGGGACGTCTGCAAGGCCCTTTTCCCCTCCAGCCCACAGTCCGCCCAAATAGCCCAAGACCAAAGCCAGGAAAATGGCTATCGCCGAACCCGGAACCCTTGATCGGATCATTTTTTTGGAAAACAGGTCTGTCAGCCAGGTGAGCGCCCCGACGATGAGGAAGGCGACGACGAGGCCGTTTTTGTCCAAAACCGTCATCAGCTCAGTCATGTGCAGCGGGGAAGAAGCGGATCAAAAGCCTAAAAACCCAAAAGGCAAGCAATACCGGAACAATGCCGGCCAAAATCGCGAGGGTGCCGGATGAAAGGGCTGCTTTGACGTTGAGGCTGGCGGCCATGGCGATGACGACGGGGATGTAGAGCTTGTTCCAAAACTCGATTCCAAAGCCCATTTCTGGAGCCCACCAGCCTTTTTTCTGGAAATACTCTTTGGTCAGCAAAAGGAAGATCATGGCAAAGCCCACTCCGCCTACGTTGGCATCGACTCCCAGCCAGGTGCCGAGCAGCTCTCCACACCACATGCCCAGTAGGAAAGAAAAGGAAAGTACAGCAAGTCCCTGGATCATGGGCTAGAAGAGCTTTTTCAGTTCGTTTTTGACCACTTTGCCCATGGCGTTTCTGGGAAGGTCTTCGACGACGAGATACTTCCGGGGCGTCTTGTAGGCCGGCATTTGCTCGCGCATCCAGCGGTTGAGGGCCTTTTCATCCACAGGCTCCAGGGTGACCAGTGCGGCGGAGACCAGTTCTCCCCACTCTTCGTCGGGGATTCCCACGACTCCGCAGTCTTTGACCGCGGGATGCTTTCTCAGCACTTCCTCGATTTCCAAGGCGGAGATCTTATAGCCGCCGGACTTGATGATGTCCACAGAGTCCCGTCCCAAAATGCGGTAGTAGCCATCTTCGATGACGGCGACGTCCCCAGTCTTGAACCAGCCGTCCGAGGTGAAAGATTTGGCGGTAGCTTCTGCTTTTCCCCAGTATTCCCGAAAGACGGAGGGGCCTTTGATCTGGATCTCTCCCGGCTGTCCCAGCTCCACCGCATGGTTTTGCTCGTCGACCAGCCTGGTCTGAACCCCAGGCAATGGCTTGCCTATGTATCCAGCACGCCGCTCTCCCTCATAGGGATTGCTGATCGCCATGCCTATTTCCGTCATGCCATACCGCTCCAGGAGGTAATGTCCCGAGATTGCTCTCCACCGTTCCATCACGGAAACCGGAAGCGCCGCCGATCCGGAAACCATCAGCCTAAACTTGGCCATGCACTCGCTGAGCCGCTCTTGTTTTTCCTTTGAATAGGATTCAAACTCAGCGATCAGCTTGAAATAGATCGTGGGCACCGCCATGAAGACGTTTACCTTTCCCTCCAGAAATAGCCCATAAACTTCCTTTGCGTAAAACGGATGGATGAATTGGACCGTTGCTCCAGACCAGAGTGCAGAGGATACGACGTTGATGATGCCATGCACATGATGGAGCGGAAGCAGGCAGACCGTATGATCTTCGGCAGTCCATTTCCATGCTTTGACCAAGGTGCCGACCTGAGACTCGATGATGGCATGGGTGGTGAGTACGCCCTTGGGCAGGCTGGTGGTGCCAGAGGTATAGAGGATCATTGCGCCTCGGCCACTGTCTATTACTGGGAGAGGAGTGGTGTCATCGAGTTGATCGACTTCGGGAATGGTCAGGAGGCGTATGCCTTTTTCCAGGGCATAGCTACGGAGAATGTCTTCGTATTCGGGGCCGGCGATGATAAGTTCCGCCTGCGTGTCCTCGATCACATAGGCCAAAGACGGCAAAGGGTAGGTGACGCAGAGGGGGACAGCTATGCCGCCTGCCTTCCAGATGGCCCATTGGATCCGGACATAGTCGAAGCCTGGGGAAACCATAAATGCCACCCGGGCTTCATCCAGGTCTGGCTTGCCTGCCAATATTCCCTTTGCTATCCTATCACTATCGGCTTGGAGCTGGCGGTAGGAAAAACTTCCTTTTGGGTCTATGATGGCTGTTTTGTTTGGTGATAGTAGGCTTTGGGTAAACAGTTGCTGCATTTCGGGGTATTTTCCAGTAAGATACCCATTAAATGGAATTTTGAAAGGCAGACTACGAGGCGGAGCGTTCACACGCTGCTTTTGGGAAATGGAAAAAAACAGCCAGAGAACGTGGGAAGCGATTGGCTGTCGGTCATCTAACAAAGAAGAGAGCGAGAGAGCCAAAAAAGAAGGCCGTCCTGTTGGAACGGCCCTTTGGTTTAATTGAAGGCAACTGCGGCGCTTTCTTCGGTCAGGATGGTGGTCTGCTCCTGGCCGATACTGCCAGCCGGGATGGTGGGATCTTGCTGGAGCAATCGGGACAGCATCTCAGCCTTTTCCTCTCCGGTGATGATCCAGAGGATTTTCTCGGCCTGGTTGATGAGCGGATAGGTCAGCGTCATGCGATAGCGGCCTTGATAGGGATTGCTGGTGAGGGCCACGTCTCTGTCCTGCACAGCCAACACCTCGTCTCCCGGAATCAGTGAAGCGGTGTGTCCATCTGTGCCGATTCCCAGGTGTACCAGGTCCAACTTTCCGGTTTCGGTCACACGCTTGATGGTTTCGGCGTATTCTTGGCAAGCCTCATCCAGGTCTTCGGCGACGACATGCATCGGGAAGATGTTCAGTCTGGTAGGGAGCTTGGTGTTTTCTATGGATTTGAAAAGCTGGGTCAGATTTCGGTCGGGGTGTCCATCCGGGGCGATGCGCTCATCCACTTGGAAGAGAAACACCTTTTCCCAAGGCAAGTCCTGCTTAGCCAGCTCCTTGATCATTTCCCAAGGGGTACGGCCACCGCTGATTGCCATGGTGAAAAAATCCTTTTTCGCGATATTTTCCCTGATCCTGTCGGCTATAAAGTTGGCAGCTTCCTGGGCTACTTCATCCGCAGATTGAAACGTTCTGATATCCATTTATTTGCTTTTTGTTACAGTTGGATTGTTCCAACCACCTAGGGGTAGGATTTGTTCATTGACTGTGTCCGGTCCCCAGGAGTTTTTGTCATATATATAAACGGGGTGATCAGAGGATAAGTATTCGTCGACGATTTTCCATGCCTCTTCCACATAGTCCTGGCGGGCAAAATGGG
Source organism: Algoriphagus oliviformis (assembly GCF_017254915.1). GTDB lineage: Bacteria > Bacteroidota > Bacteroidia > Cytophagales > Cyclobacteriaceae > Algoriphagus > Algoriphagus oliviformis. The sequence goes on from NZ_JAFKCT010000002.1 coordinate 389,966, forward strand.
TCGGGTCTCCGGCCATCGCATCAGTCAAGACTCTTTCGTAGGCTTCCTTTTCGTTTGGAAAAGGAGTCGGGTTGCCTTGCACTTCGGACAGCACCGAGGACATATCTTCTCCCGGAGCCATAATTAACATCCCGAAGGCGACTTTTACGTCGGGACTTATGCGAAAGCGGATATGGTTGGGTTGTGTGGCTATAGAAGAGTATGCCGAAGGCAGATGCTTAAACCGCACCACGATCTCGGTGCAGGTCACCGGGAGGTTTTTTCCGGCACGGATGTAGAAGGGGACGCCTTGCCACCTCGGGGAGTCGATGTGCAGTCTCATCGCCGCAAACGTCTCGGTTTTAGAGCCTTCCTTCACTGCTTTTTCTCCCAAATATCCCTCGTACTGGCCACAGATGACGTCCTGCGCTTTGAGCGGGCTGATGGCTTTGAGGACTTTGACCTTTTCGTCACGGATCGATTCGCTGTCCAGCGCCTTGGGCGGTTCCATGGTCAGATTGCATAGGATCTGGAAAAGGTGGTTTTGGATTACATCGCGGATCGCTCCGGTGACGTCATAGAAGGCGCCGCGGCCTTGGATACCAAAATCCTCCGCCATGGTGATCTGTATGCTCTCGATATGCTTGTGGTTCCAAACCGGCTCAAGGAGTGAGTTGACGAAGCGGAAAAACACAATATTGTTCACCGGACGCTTGCCAAGGTAGTGGTCGATGCGGTAGATGGCGCTTTCGGCAAACTTCGCCAACAGCACTTTGTTCAAGGCTTTGGCTGAGTCGTAGTCGGTTCCAAAGGGTTTTTCCACGATGACTCGGGCTCCCTTTGCGCAGCCGGACTGATCAAGCTGGGCGATGATGGTGGGGAAAAGGACAGGGGGGATCGCGAGGTAGTGGGTGGGGTTGTTTGCTCCGCCCAGTGCTTCGCGGATCCGCCTGAACGTCTCCTGGTCGGTGTAGTCTCCGCCGACGAAGGCCAGCAAGCTGCAAAACTTCTTGTAGGATTCTTCCTCGTATTGTCCGTGTTTTTGGATGCTTTCTTTGGCTCGTGCGCGGAGCTTCTCCAGATCATAGTCCCCGCGGGCCACCCCGATGATGGGGGAGTCCAGGTTGCCTCGCTTCACCATCATGTGAAGTGCCGGGAAGATTTTCTTATAAGCGAGATCTCCGGTAGCGCCGTAAAAGACCAGCGCATCAGATTTGACTTGAGTCATGGGTAGAGGGTCGATTTTATCGTAGAAAGGGTTAGCTGCATACCAGAAACTCCGGTATGCTTGTTTTGGGTTTCAATTCAATGTGGATCGGCGGAAATTAGTTTCGCCAAGCGCTCAAAACTTGTAGGATTTTTCCCAAAGCCTGAAGCCTCCGGTGAAGGCGTTTTTGTTGGAACCTAGGCTGCAGTCCTCAGGGATCTCGTCTAGGAGCTTGGAGTTGCCGCCTCCGAGGATGATGTGGTCTGGCTGGAAGCAGCGCCTGAAATGGGCTATAGACTGGGCTACGAGCTCCTTCCATTTCTTTTTGCCCATTTTTTTCATGGCGGCATTGCCCACGTGGGTTTCAAAAGTCCCCAACTTGAAGGGGAGGTGTCCGCCTTCCATCGGCAAGATCAGGTCTTCGAACACTAGGGCTGTTCCCAGCCCAGTCCCGAAACCCATAAAAAGTAACTTGCCGCCTTCGTAGCTGCCGAGCGCCTGCATCGCCGCGTCGTTGATGATCTTTACAGGGCAACCGAAGGCGTTCTCAAAATCGAATCCTTTCCAGCCTGACCCCATGTTGACCGGATCGGCTACGATCTTTCCCTGCTTGACCACGCCGGGAAAGCCGATCGTGATCACCTCGTAATTCCAATCTTTGGCCGCTTCCTTGACCAGTGGGATCATCTCCTCCGGGGTAAAATCCTTTCCGGAGGGGATCTTGATACGTTCGGGTTGTCCTGTTGCTAATATTTTGATGTTTGATCCTCCGATGTCGATTACGAGTACGTTCATTTTTTTCAATAGGTAGAGAGGCTTGGTGGGGTTAGGCTGAAAACCTTCCGGGAATTTGTATGCGTTCCAGAGAAAATTCCATGCCTAGATTCATTTTTTAGGTACAGCTTAGGCTATATGCGGATTAAAGATAAGGAATACTTTCACTCCTCAGGGACGTATTTGCCGCCTTTTTGGCTTCTGCTGAAACGCTTTTTTTCAGCGGTTCGGAATTTTTGTTTTACAAAAAACCGATTGTCCTGCCTCAGTGCTTGTCTTTCCTCGTATTTGTGGAACAAAATTTCACGGAGGGGAAAATCAGCGTAAAAACACCTTCCGTGGACGAAAACGTCTTTGATCACACCTTATCTTCTCGATGCAAGGCTCAGCTGGCAACACGGCGTCGCACGCCTTGGGGAGTCGGCGCCACAGCTACTTTTGTCCAGCTAGACAGAAATGAGCTTAAAGTGGCAGTTGGAGTTTTCCTTTTTGTTGCCGCTGATCTCCTTGCTCAGGTGGTAAAAGGCCTCCAAAAGCGGGGCGTTGATCATCCCCCCGGCGTCGATAGCCTTAAAGCCGATGAGTTCCACGAGGCGTTTGATCCGGATACGGTCCGGCAGACTATCCCCGCAAAAGTAGGTTTCTTTGACCAGGCCTAAGGAGTCCGAGCTGGGATAGTCTATGCCTAGATTGTTGAACGCTTTGAATACAGAGGCCTTTGGTGCCACTTTGTAAATCTGCGTGGTATTGGGGTTGGCCAGTTTTTGGTCGTAGGGGGCGTTGGTGCAGTCGAGGATTATCTTGTCTTCAAGTTCGGCATCTTGCAGTGCGGCACATACGGCTGAAAGTTCCTCGTTTTGGCAGCAGACCAGGATGATCTCCGACTGGATGATCGCGGAGTCAAAGGGGCAAAGTCTGTTGTGAAGACGGTTGAGCGCTTTCCAGTCACTGGCCTCGGTGTCAAAATCGCTTCCGACCCCGAAAACCACCGAAAGACCGGCATCCAAGTACCTTTTTCCCAATGTATTGGCCAGCGAAGTCCCGCCTAGGATTCCAAGTTTCATAAATCGCAAAATTGTAGTGGGTTTGCTCGTCAGGAAATCTCCGAGGCACAAAATATCGGAAGGGCAGCAAAGCGGGGATTTCCTGAGAATCAAAGAAAAGTAGAATGAAATCGGAAGGAATCAAAATTAAATTTTGAAAAACAAGAATGTGTGATTTATTGTTCTTTTTCTTGTCCTTGAAAGCCAAAAAACCGTGTTTAAATTTCATGTCAACCTGAAAGTCAATTGACGCTATGCTTCTGGGTATGATGTTTTGACCACATGCTTTTTCACGCTATCGTTGGGCTGGAGACCGTCAAAATCAAAAATGGGTAAATTAGAGAATACGGTTGTTGAAAAGCTTTTATTAGGTTCAATTTGTGTAAGGAAACGAATATTAGGTTTAAAAATACGTTTAAATTGGTTTGTCAAATTGGATTTTTGAAAATATAGGTTTCAAAATTAACCAAATGATTTTTTTGACTTAACTTCACGGCATCTCCTGGATTTTCCGAGGAATCTACCGCCCAAAACAGCCTGGCCAGAAAGGAAAGACCCTGCCTTTTCGAGCCCGAGAATGCCAGTTTTTGGCATTTCTACCCAATACAAATACCCTTTTACAGAACTATTTACCCAAATCATTACAGATATGACCAAGACTTTAAACAGAAGAGATTGGCTGAAGTCCGGCCTGCTGCTCGCAGGTGGGCTGGTAGCATCACCGTCGTTTGCCTACAAAAGATCCATGCCTGTCAAATCGGCTTCCACCAGCTTGGTGAAAGAGCTGATGCCGGAGCTGAGAATGACCGAAAGCCGTATGTTGGCCCGACTCAATGCCAATGAAAACCCCTATGGCCCTTCCCCGAAAGTCATTCAGGCCATCACAGAGTCTGTGAGCCTGGGTAATCGCTATGGCCACGGAGATGCCGCAACGCTCATTAGTATGATTGCTGAGAAGGAGGGGGTGGACAAAGAGTGCATCATGCTCGGGCCTGGCTCCACGGATCTGCTGGAGAAGGCGGCGATCACCCGCTTCCAGCATGGCGGCAACATCGTGTCGGCGGACCCATCCTATATGTCCGTGATGAGTACCGCCCAGGCGATGGGAGGGAAGTGGAAGCCAGTGCCATTGGCAGCTGACTATTCCCATGATTTCGCCGGAATGGCTGCGGCTATTGACAAGGATACGCGACTGGTCTATGTCTGCAATCCAAACAACCCAACGGGATCTATCTCCGATGCTGCCGCACTCAGGAAATTCTGCCTGGAGGTGTCTCCCAAGGTTCCGGTGTTTGTCGATGAAGCCTACCTTGAATTTCTGGAAACCCCGGAAACCCAGACTATGGTGGGCTTGGTGGCAGAGGGCAAGGATGTCATCGTCGCCAGGACTTTTAGCAAGATACATGGGATGGCGGGTCTGAGGATTGGCTATATCGTGGCTACCCCGGAGAGAATACAGAGCATCACCGAAAAAGTAAGAAGCACCATGGGGCTCTGCGTGACCTCGCTCAAGGGGGCCATAGCCAGTATGCAGGAAACCGCGTTTTTGGCTGAATGCAAGTCCCAAAACACCGAGTGCCGGGAGTTCATCACCTCGGAGATCATCAAATTGGGCTATTCTCCCATTCCGTCATTTACCAGTTTCGTCATCTTCCCTATCCACATGGAGGGGGAGAAGTTTATGAAAGGAATGTATGGCGAGGGGGTAGGCATCCGGGCCTACGACATGTATGACAAGCCGTGGTGTCGGGTGAGCATGGGAACCCAGCAGGAGCTGGAGCTTTTCCTTGAAACCTTCAAGAAAGTAACCCAAGCCTGATAGTCTCTGCCATGCCTTCTGCCATTCAGACCTCAATTTCCTTGTTGCTGATGATTTTCCTTGGCTACCTCCTTCGGGGAAAGCTGGAAAAGGAAGAGCATAGAAAGGGTATTAAAGTAGTAATTCTGGATCTGGCCCTTCCCGCGATGATATTCGTGGCGATGATGGGGGTCAAGATGGATGCGGAGTTGTTGTTTTTGCCAATAGCGGTTCTGCTCTGGAATGGCTTGATGCTCGGCGCCGGCTACCTGGGGCTTCCTCTGATGGGAGTCAGCAAAGACAGTCCGCAATATCGTACTTGGCTGCTGCTGTTGCCTTCTTTGGCCCCCGGTTTGTCCTGTTTCCCATTTTTGATCGAATACTTGGGCGAGGACGCTCTGGCTTGGGGCGCCTTGTCGGATTTTGGCAACAAAATCTTTGTACTGCTCATTTCCTATTTCATTGCCATGACCTGGTTTTATCGATCGAGCCGTGTCAGCCAAGAGTCAAGCGGCGAAAAGGCGCGGCAGTTGCTTTTGGCCATGCTCAAGGAGCCCATCAACATGGTTTTGGTCCTTTCCGTACTGCTTCTCGGGCTGGGATGGACTATGCAGGATCTTCCAAAGGCGCTTGGGGAGACGGTACAGATGCTCAAAGGAGTGATGACACCGCTGATTCTGCTGTTTATAGGCATGTCCGTTATCCTAAAGTGGCAGCAGATCCAGTCCATCCTTTTCCTGCTGATGCTCAGGGCGGGCCTCAGTCTGCTGGTCAGCGGACTGATAGTGAGCGTGGTGTCCTTGCCGACGGAGTCGGCAGTCCTGTTGGCGGTCGTCTTCCCGCTGTCGAGTTGTTCTTTTTGGCCTTTTGCGCACATGTCCGCCATCCGACAGATGGAGACGAAAAGAGGCGTAGGATCAAGGACCTTTGACCTGGATTTGGGGATCAACATTTTGGCGGTTTCACTGCCTTTTAGCACCCTGCTTATTCTGGGTATTTTCAGTGCGGGGGACTACTTTGTTTCCCCTGTGGCGGTCGTCGGACTTGGTGCGGCCTTGATTTTTGTGCCTTTGATGGCAAAGGTGGTGTCCTACATTCGGGGTCTGGATTTTTCGGTCGATTTGGTGAGGAATCAGGGATTGAAAAACAGCTCCACCGAAAGCAGATAATACAATAGGTTTGATTCAATTGAGAAACGCCCCGGGAAATTTTTCCGGGGTGTTTTTTCCTTTCCCAATCAGCCATATGCCAATGCGCTGATTTACATGGTGGTAAAAGCTGTCGGGTTTTGTCTGTTTTTCAACGAACTGAAAGCTGGATTCGGATTTTTGCAAAAAAAGTAAAGATTTGTAAAAAGATCTTTTTTTGGCTTTTTTAAGACTTATAGTCGCCATATAATCCTTTTATCCCGCTGTTTTTTGCCGCTACGGCTGTAATCCTCCCGTTTTTTTGGACTATTCGAGATGGAATTGAAATTTTTTGTAATCATAAATATGCATTACACCACAAAAAAAACGCATTTAAATTTTGGAAATCTGTACTTCGAACTTAACTTTGGATCAGTTGCAGTTCGGGAAAGCGTTCGCTTTTGAATTGCTGCGGAATTCGGAGCAAGTGTTGTTGTTTTGTCGCCGTTTTTCTAGGGCTTATGGAAAAAGTTTGTTTTTCAAGTGTGATTTCTGCCCGGGGCGCTTTTTATAGTGTTGCGCAGTCTCAGGACGTGGTGGCATCCTCCAAAGAATCGACTACATGTAGTGTTGATCTGACGGCGGGATGTTTTGTTGTGGATGTATCGGGGATTTGTTGATCAGGTCGGAATAAGGATAAGCATTTAGCGCGGTTGGTTGAGTTGGTAAAAAGCAAGCTGCTGACTGGTTTTAGATATTTCAGATGACATATACCACATACTTTAACTATTTGATTTTAAACTAAAGCTTATTATTCCAATGAACTTTTTGAAAAAAAGAATCTTTGTAGCTGGCCATACCGGGATGGTTGGGTCGGCAATATGGAGGCTGTTGGAGGCTAGGGGAGCAGAGCATCTGATCGGTGTGGGCAGCAAGCATCTCGACTTGCGCGACCAGGCCGAAGTCGCCAACTTCTTTGACATCCACAAGCCGGAGATCGTCATCGATGCAGCGGCCAAGGTAGGGGGCATATTGGCCAACGATTCCTACCCGTACGAATTTCTGATGGACAATCTCCAGATCCAAAACAACCTCATCGACACCGCCTACAAGACCGATGTGGAGCGTTTTCTGTTTCTCGGCAGCTCCTGTGTCTATCCGAAGAGATGCGCCCAGCCAATTCGCGAGGAGTATCTGCTGACAGGCCCGCTGGAGCAGACCAATGAAAGCTACGCTATTGCCAAAATATCCGGTGTAAAGGCCTGCGAGGCCATTTTTCAGAAAACAGGCAGGGCTTTTTCATCCATCATGCCTTCCAACCTGTACGGTCCCTTTGACAACTTTGACCTTACCAGTTCCCATGTGTTGCCGGCGATGATCCGCAAGTTTCACGACTCTAAAGTCAACGGCAACCAGCCGGTCAAGCTTTGGGGTACGGGCGAGCCAATGCGGGAGTTTCTGCACGTAGAAGACCTGGCGGATGCGGTTCTGTTTCTATTGGACAAGGACGTTCAATACCCGGTTTTGAACGTGGGTACAGGCATAGACATTCCAATCAAGAAACTGGCGCTTATGGTGCAGAGCGTGGTCGGACATGAGGGAGACATCCTTTGGGATTTGGACAAGCCCGACGGCACGCCGAGGAAGGTGATGGATGTAAGCAAAATCAACGGTATGGGATGGAGCCATAGGCTGAGTCTGATAGAAGGCATCACACAGACCTATAAGTGGTACCTGAAAAACCCACACAGTATCAAGCATGTGAAAATGAATATCTGATTATAAAACTTATCACTACCTAATTTTAATTTCAACTTTAATATCATGACAAAGAAGGTTGCTTTAATTACCGGTGTAACAGGCCAAGATGGTACTTATCTTGCCGAACTTTTATTGGAAAAGGGCTATATCGTCCATGGCATCAAAAGAAGATCCTCCTCATTCAACACCCAGAGGATCGACCATCTATACCAGGATCCGCACTCCTCAGATCCTACTTTCATCCTTCACTACGGTGATCTGACTGATTCTATGAACATCACCAAGATCATCAAGGAAGTAATGCCCGACGAGATCTACAACCTGGGCGCGATGAGCCACGTGAAGGTGAGCTTTGACTCCCCGGAGTACACCGCCAACGCTGATGGACTTGGTGTCCTTCGAATCCTGGAAGCCGTAAGATTGCTGGGAATGGAGAAAAAGACCAGAATCTACCAAGCCAGTACTTCCGAGCTCTACGGTCTGGTGCAGGAGATCCCCCAGTCTGAGACTACGCCATTCTATCCCCGCTCACCCTATGCGGTGGCCAAGTTGTATGGTTTCTGGATCGTGAAAAACTACCGGGAAGCCTATGGCATGTTTGCCTGCAACGGTATCCTCTTCAATCACGAGTCGCCGCTGAGAGGCGAGACTTTTGTGACGAGAAAGATCACCCGCGCCGTGACTAGGATCGGTATGGGAATGGAAAAAGTCCTGCACTTGGGCAATCTCGACGCGAAACGCGACTGGGGACATGCCAAAGACTATGTGGAAGCGATGTGGAGAATGCTGCAGGTAGATACTCCGGAGGATTTTGTAGTCGCTACCGGTGTTACGACCACCGTAAGGGACTTTTTGAACCTCGCTTTTGAAAAAATCGGCTTCAAGCTGGACTATGTGGGTGAGGGAGTGAACGAAATCGGTCTCTTGTCTCACATCGACTATGACGTAGCGTTCCAGCAACTTGGCAGAACCAAGGAAGAGCTGCCTAAGCTGGGAGAGGTTCTCCTGAAAGTAGATCCCGAGTATTTCCGACCTACCGAAGTGGATATCCTGATCGGCAAGCCAAACAAGGCATTTGAAAAACTGGGCTGGAAGCCGAAATACGACCTCAACCTGCTGGTAGAGGATATGGTAACCGAGGATCTAAAGCATTTGAAAAAAGACATCTGCCTCGTAAACGGTGGTTTTGAAGTCACTGCTCACTTGGAGTATTGATTGAGATAGAATTTAGTTCACGGTTTGACTAACCCAAGGTAAATAGAATGGAGTCTTCAGCATCTTTTGAATCACAGCACGTATTTTCCAAAGTTGAGCAGGCATTTCGCTTGTTTCCCGGTGAGGTTGCCTTGGTTTTTGGTGACGAGGCTATCACGTATGCGGAACTGGAGCGACGGGTGTCAACGCTTCGCCAGCTTATTCTGTACAAAGTACCCGGCGAAAAGCTCATCGCAGTATCCTGTACCCGGTCAATCCAGACGGTCGTAAACATTCTTGCGGCGCTCGCAGCAGACAAGGCTTACCTGCCGATCGATTTTGACCTGCCGGCTGACCGAATCCAAAAGATCGTCTCCGAAACCCAGCTCAGATTTGGTTTGCCGGGTAGCGTTCACGAGTCCTTTGACTCCTTGGGTATCACGGATATCAGCGAATCGCTCCCGTCCCAAACCGACGTGGCCAACGAGCGGGCTGAAAAAGCTTACATTCTATTTACTTCTGGGTCTACCGGCGTGCCCAAGGGGATCGCGATTCCCCATGCTGCGGTGACCAATTTTGTGGAGTGGCAAAACTCCACCTCCCAGTCGGGGCCTGGTTTTAATACGCTGCAATTTGCCAAGCTTACCTTTGACGTGTCGGTGCAGGAGATTTTCTGTACGCTGTCTACCGGAGGCACGCTTTTTCTGGCTGAAAACAGCACGCTGAAAGACCCGCTTTTGCTCCTGGAATTTGTCGAGAAAAATGCGATCAACCGGATTTTCTTCCCGTTCATCGCCCTCCAAGGACTCTGCAATGCCGCCAATTCCTATGGCATTTTCCCCAAGTCGCTCAAGGAGATCATGACTGCCGGCGAGCAGCTCAAAGTGAGTCTGGCTGTCAGAAAGTTTTTCGGCAAGATGGACTGCGTCCTCTACAACCAATATGGACCAACCGAGACGACTGTGATTATCACAGAGCTTCGTCTCGACGGCAACCCTGACCGCTGGGAAGATCTTCCCTCTATAGGCAAGGCTATTGCCGGCCACGAGCTTATTTTGGTGGACGAAACTGGTAAGCTGGTGACGGACACAGGAGTGGTGGGCGAGATCTACATCTCGGGTCCAGGCCTTGCGCTGGGCTATTTCAACAACCCCGCTCTCACGGCCGAAAAGTTCGTAAAGATCGGGTTTGAAGGATTGCCACAGCGGCGCTATTTCAAGACCGGGGATCTTGCGGAATGGACTTCTAGGGGCGAGTTGAGGTTCAAGAGCAGAATCGACGACCAAATCAAAATCAGCGGCTTCCGAGTCGAACTGAGCGACATCGAGGCCAACGTGTCCAATATCGAGGGTATCGACGAGAATGTGGTAATCACAGACCACTACAGCGACGGGGAGATTTTCCTGAAGTTGTTCTACATCTCCGCAGACTCGACGCTTACCCAGGAAGTGATCCGTAGAAAGCTCGAGAAGGTTCTTCCCGAGTACATGATTCCTGCCCAGTTCATCAAAGTAGACCTTTTCCCGAAAACATCCAGTGGAAAGGTCGACCGGAAGGCCTTGGCGAAATCCCAGGTCGCTGGCACTTCATCCAAAGCGGAATCCAAGCTGGAAGAAACAAAAGACATAGAGCAGATTGTCAGAAAGATATGGGCCCAGGTTTTGGGTGTAGATGACTTTGCTGCGGACAGTAATTTTTTCAATCTGGGAGGTCGCTCGATCCTTGCCCAGAAACTTTCCTTGGAGATCAGCGAAAAGCTTGGAATGAGGTTCCCGGTAGCTTTTGCATACCAATACCCAACACTAAAAAGCCAGCTCAGCTACCTGACGGAAGCCAGCAAACAGTCCTCCGAGGCGGGTAAAATCCAGCAGAACCAGAGCTCCCGCCAGTCCAAGGACGTGGCGGTGATCGCGATGGCGGGCAAGTTCCCCAAGGCAAATTCCATCGGGGAATTTTGGGAGATGATCAAAAGCAAAGGGGAGGGGATTACCTTTTTCGACAAAGATGAGATCGATCCCTTGATCCGAGCCGAGGCTGAGGAGCCAAACTACGTGAAGGCCCGGGGGATAGTGGATGGCGTGGAAAACTTCGACGCCGAATACTTTGGCATCAATCCCAAGCTGGCGGCGATCATGGATCCACAGCAGCGGCTGTTTATGGAGATCTGCCATGAGGCGCTGGAGAAAGCCGGCTGGATAGCCAATCGTCCCGAATACAAGATTGGCGTGTTTGGAGGAACCAACTACAATACTTATTTCAACAAAAACATCGTATTTGACCAAGAGCTGCTGGATGTCTTTGGGGCGATCCCCATCCTTTCCATGAACGAAAAGGACTATCTGACTTCCCGCACGGCTTTTCAGCTCAATCTCAAGGGGCCAGCCGTGAGCGTTTACTCCGCCTGCTCCACGTCTCTCTTGGCTGTGGCTCAAGCTGTAGAAAGCATCCGAAGTGGACAATGCGTGGCGGCCCTCGCTGGAGGAGCCTCGGTGACTTTCCCGGTGAGAAGCGGGCAGGTGCACGAAGAAGGGGCGATTTTCAGCCATGACGGCCACTGCAAGCCCTTTGATGCGAGCGGTACTGGAACGGTATTCTGCGACGGCGCTGGAGTAGTGCTGCTCAAGTCTTACGAGCAGGCTGTGGCAGATGGAGACCCGATTTTTGCGGTGGTCAAAGGCGTAGCCGTAAACAACGACGGATCCGAAAAGGCCAGCTTCACCTCCCCAAGCGTATTGGGTCAGGCCGATGTGATCAAGACCGCTATGGCCGATGCCGGCGTACGGGCTTCCGATATTGGAATGATCGAAGCGCATGGCACTGCGACCCCGATCGGGGATCCGATTGAGATCGAAGGGCTCAAGTTGGCCTTTGGAGAAGCAGCTCCCCTTCAGAGCTGCTCCATCAGCTCCGTAAAGAGCAATGTGGGGCACTTGACCGCAGCCGCGGGAATCGCCGGCTTGATCAAAGCCATCTGCGCACTGAATGAACGCGTGCTGCCTGCCTCGCGCGGCTATGAGCGTCCCAATCCGGAAATCAACTTTGAGCAATCGCCATTTTATGTGCAAAAAGACACCGCCCCTTGGATGACCGACGGCAAAAGGGTCGCTGGCGTGAGCTCATTTGGTTTTGGCGGGACGAATGTCCACGTGATCGTGGAAGAGTTTGACTCTGCCGAAAAGAAAAAGAAGACTTCAGACTACAGCGACCATTTGATTTCTTTTTCCGCAAAGAAAGAGAAAAGCTTGGCGCTTTATGCCGCCGATCTGCGCAGATGGGTTTCCTCGCGTTCTGATCTGGACTTGGCCAGCTTGAGCCAAAACCTGCTGAAGAGAAACGCTCCCTTCGGATTCCAACAGTCCTTTTGCGTTTCCTCCAAGCGGGAGCTGCTGGACAAACTGCAGGCAGTGGCAGACGGAGAAACCAGAGCCATCCAGCGTTTGGGTGAATTTGGACGTCCTGTTTTCCTCTTCCCAGGTCAGGGAGCCCAATACATTGAGATGGGCAAGACGCTCTATGAGTCCAACAAAGTATTCAAATCTGCCTTCGACGAATGTTGTGGTGAGTTTGACAGCTATTTGCCCACCTCGCTGAAGCAGGAGATCTTCAGCGGATCGGCCGAGACTTTGGCCAATACCCTTTACACCCAGCCGGCGATTTTCACGGTTTGCTATTCCCTTTCCGTGATGTTGATGGATATGGGAATCCAGCCCGAGGCGGTTTGCGGACACAGCATAGGGGAGTATGTGGCGGCACATTTTGCCGGAGTCTTTTCCCTGCAAGACGCGATCAAAGTCGTGGCGTACAGAGGAAAGCTGATCAGCGAACTTCCGGGCGGAAACATGCTGTCTGTCAGGTCAAAGACGGATATCGTGCTGGAGCTTTTGCCTCAACAGCTATCTTTGGCAGCCCACAATTCCCCCAATCTCTGCGTGGTATCCGGCCCGGTCTGTGCGATCGCGGACTTCAAGACTGTGCTGGACGGCTATGGCATTGCCAGCCAGATTTTGAAGACCAGCCATGCCTTCCACTCCGCGATGATGGACGGAGCGCTGGAAGATTTTGCAAAAGTGATCGCTTCGGTCAAGCTGCAGTCGCCAAAACTCCCGCTGATGTCCACGCAAACGGGCAAATGGCTCACTGACCAGGAGGCGAAATCTGTAGACTATTGGACTGGTCACATCAGAAACGCGGTGTTGTTCAACGATGCAGCGGCCACCCTGCTGGAGGAAATGCCGGATGCCTATTTTGTGGAAGTAGGCCCGGGAAATGTGCTAAACAGCCTGATGCAGCAGCAGCCCAACGGAAAAAACCATCCCATTGTCCATAGTCTTTCCAGAACAGACTCAGGTTCGGAAAATGCTTATATGATCGAGCAGTTGGGCATCGCAAGAGCCAAAGGAGCACTCATCGACCTGGACTTGATATTCAAGTTTTCCGATTTTGAGTTTTTGGACATTCCTACGTACGCCTTTGACAAAAAGCTCTGCTGGAACCAGAACGGCGCGAATTTCAATCCCGCATTCCGCAAGAGCGCTGGCCAAAGCCTGGGAAATAGGGTAGTGGAGGCTCCACTTTCTTCTGGCAAATTTGCCAAAGAAGAGGGAAATGGCGAGCTTCGTCATTTTGCCAAACTAAAAACTATGCTTGAATCGGCATCGGGTATTTCTATTTCAGAAAATGACCTTGATTCTTCATTTTTCGAGTTGGGTTTGGATTCCCTGATTTTGACCCAATTCACCTTTTCGCTGAAGAAGGAATTTGGCGTCCAGGTATCCTTCCGCCAGCTCAACGATACGCACAACACGCCCAAGTCTATCCTGGATTTGCTGGATGAGAGCCTGTCTCCAGAGGAGAAGGCCAACAAAGCTCAGTCGGCGCCCAAGGTGAGGACGGTAGAAGTCGAGGATATCGTAAACGCATCGGATTTGGCAAGGGAAACCTCCCAGGAAGAGGGCGATCTTTCCGCGATAAAACTTCAGAATTTCAATAAAATAAAGGCCTTGTTGGAAGCTGCTGCCGGAGTGTCGATCTCAGAGGAAAATCTCGATTCCAGCTTTTTTGAGCTTGGGCTGGACTCTCTGATTTTGACCCAGTTCGTTTTCTCCTTGAAGAAGGAGTTTGGCGTGCAGGTGTCCTTCAAGCAGCTCAACGACTCGCTGAATACTCCAAAGTCTATTCTGGACTATTTGGAGGCAATCAGACCTTCAGATGCCAAGCTTTCCCAGGAAAATCGGAAAGGTTTTCCATCAGGTGAGGCTTCCATGCACCATCTCAAAAACCAGCTTGAATCCATCACCCAGCAAGTCCGAAAAATCGAGACAGGCCACTCCGAGGAGCATGCCAGCCAAATGGGCTTGGATCTGGGGAGGCTGACCAGTGGGATGGCTGAGGGCAGCGCAACGGGCCAAGGTGCTAGCCCAGTGGCTGAGACTAGCCAGAAGGCAGCGGATTTCCTCGCTGACTTTGGATTGGAGTTCACCCGAAAAACGATGAAGAGCAAGCAGCATTCGCTGCGGATGAATGGAGGTTTGGGTAATCCGAGTTTTGTGAACGGCTATCCCGCGATCGACTCTTCCGATGTTTCTTACAAAATCGTGTCCGATCGATTTGCTGGTGCGACCATGCATGACGTGGATGGAAACCGCTATCTTGACTGGATGGGCGGCAAGGGTGTCAATATCCTAGGCAACAATCCGAGTCTGGTTGGCGAGGCTTTGAAAAAGCATATTACAATGGCAGGCGATTCCGGTTCGATAGCTTCTCAGGTAGAAGCCCTCGGAAAGACCATCCGTAGCTTGGCTGGTGTCGAGCAGTTTGCGCTGTATGCCACGGAATATGAGGCCAAGCAGTGCGCCTTTTCACTGGCCCAGAGCGTGTCAGACAGAAAGGTGCTGGTGACTTTCTCCAAGTCCTGTCAAGATTGTGATCGTTCTGGCAGTGCTGTGGATACAGCCGATTCCAAAGGAGAATTGGTACTGGAGTATGGCTCTCAACAGGCTTTGGAGACCATTTCGAAGCGTGCCAGCCAGATAGCCGCGGTGTGGTTTTCACCGATACAAAAAAACAACCCGGGCTTTGTGTCCCTGGATTTCCTCAAAAGACTTCGCGCACTGACCGCGTCCTTGGGAATTTGCCTCATTATGGATGAGACGCTGACAGGCTTTAGAGTGCATCCTGGAGGTTTTCAGCAGCTCGTAGGCGTGACCGGTGACTTGACCGTGTACGGTACGATGGAAAATTCCGGCCTACAGCTCACCATCCTTGGGGGGAAGGCAAAGTGGTTTGGCCTGATAGGGGAAAACTCTGTAAAAGAGGTCAATGGATCGGAATCCAACGCGCTCGGATTTTGTGGCTCCCAGATCCGCCAGCCTCTGCCATTGGCGGCAGCGCAGGCTGTCCTCAGGGAGATAGCGGAAAAAAGCCCCGAGATCCAGGAGAACCTGACGGGAATGACGCGACGGCTGGTCACGGGGATAAACGACATTTTCGACCGGTTCGGAGTTGCCTACCGAGCATTTGCTTTCAAATCCATCTGGAGAATAGCTGCGGTATCCAAGTTTAGCCATTCCGATATGCTTTTTGCCATGCTGAGAAGCGAAGGGGTGAATATCCACGAAAGGGGCTTTTGCTACATGACAGACGTGCACTGGGCCGGAGACATTGACCTGACGCTGCAAAAGATCGAATCGGTATTGACGACACTGATCGAAAACGAAGTGATAGACGGTGACCTGCCGGATTTGGAGGAAGTGCTGATGGATATCAAGAATCCGCCTTTCCCGGGAGCGAAGATAGGATTTGACGAAAATGGCAACCCGATGTGGATAAAGCCACCAAAAAAATAGGATTACAAAAAAACAGTAAGCATTTTTTATGAACAACTCAGTTGAAATGACCTTAAATAAGATGATTCTCACCAACGAACCGGTCGAAATCGAGAAAGTCATCCAAACGACTCCTTCCCAAATGGAGATCTGGCTGGCCTGCAAGCTTGGCGGCAATGAGGCGAACATGGCCTACAACGAGTCCGTTTCCGTCCAGCTGAAGGGCAACCTGTCTGTGAAGAGTCTTCAGGAGGCATTTTCGAAAACCATCCAGCGGCACGATGGTATGCGGGCGATCCTCAGCCCCAACGGAAAGCATTTGCTGATCCTTTCCTCCTACGAACTGCCGATTCGACTGAGGGATATCAGTGAGATGAGTTTTGAGGAAAAGGAGCGTTTTTTGAAGAAGCACAGCCTAGAGACCGGCAAATATCAGTTTAACCTGTCTCAAGGACCGCTTTATGTCATGGAGCTGATCAAGCTGGATGGAATGCACTATCAGCTGACCTTTACTGGGCATCACATCATTTTTGACGGCTGGTCGCTGGGCGTGATGATGGAGGAGCTGGGGAGCCTGTACTCTTCCATCGTGAGCCAAACCGAGTCCACGCTGGACAAGGCTGACGACCTCACGGAATACTCTGTGGAATTGATCAACTATACCCGCAAGTCCAGCTATAAGGAGACCAAGAAGTTTTGGACTGACTACCTCAGCAATCCTGTGCCTGACTTGGTGCTGCCGTTGGACAAAGCGAGACCCAAATACCGGACCTTTGAATGCGAAGTGCTGGAGGTGCCTTTTGAAGACCACTTGCTGGCCAAAGTGAGGGAGTTTTCCGGCAAGCAGCGTGTCAGCCTCAACCATACCTTGCTGTCTGCTTTTGAGATATTCCTGAGTGGATGGACGGGGCAGGATGACGTGGTCGTAGGACTTCCCGTTGCCGGGCAGCTTTTGATGAACCGACCCTCCCTGATCGGCCACTGCGTGCATCTGCTTCCCCTGCGCAGCAAAATCGATCCTTCACAGACATTCATCGACTATCTGCAGGATCGCAGAAAATCGTATAACAAAACCCTGGACTACCAAGCAATCAGCTTTGGCACCATGGTGCAGGACCTTCAGATCAAGCGGGATCTATCCCGCATCCCGCTGGTTCCGATTACCTTCAATATTGATATGGGGATGGACAAGTCCATCGAATTTAAAGGACTTGAGCACAAGCTGATCTCCAACCCCAAGGCCTTCGCCAACTTCGAGATCATCATCAACCTCTTTGGCTCAGCCAACGAGAACGTATTCCAATGGACATTCAACAAGGGGCTCTTTGACGAGCTGTCCATTGCCGCTGCGGGTAGCAGATACATGGCGTGCCTGGAGAAGATAGTGGAAAACCCAGAGGCCAAAATCGGGGAAATCATCCAGTCCAATCAGGCTTCGAAAACCGACTCTGCCGCATCGGTGGGGGGACTTTCGAACGGAACGGACCGGGACTTCATTCCATTTGTGGAAAAGATCCAGCACCAGTTTGACCTTCAGGGAGACCAGCTTGCACTTAACTTTCACAAGGAAGTCGTTTCCTACCATTCATTGGGTACCAAGTCAAAATCATTTGCAGCCTACCTGACCAAAAATGGCATCGGCCCGGGCGACGTGGTCGGTATCCATCTGGACCGTTCGCCTGAGTTGATCTACACCATTTTGGGAGTATTGCAGGCTGGAGCTGCTTACTTGCCCATCGACGTGGATTTCCCTGAGGACCGGGTGAAATTTATGCTCAACGATGCCCAAGTAAAGTGCTTCTTCACCGGAAGCAAAGACTTGGACTGGGGCAGCCTGGAAGCCAAAAAGAGAACTCTAGACCCGGAAGTATTTCATGCCTATCTCGGAGACTATCGTGCTGCGAAGATGGCTGCCAGTGACCCTGTTTTCATCATCTATACATCGGGATCTACCGGCGTGCCCAAGGGCGTGGTCCTGACTCAAAGCAATCTCTTTCATTTCGCCAAGCACTATGTCACTACTCCTGGAATCAAGGCAGGAGATCGAGTTTTGGGACTCACGTCCGCCTCATTTGACATGCATTGGCTTGACATGGTCATGCCTTTCGGCTATGGCGCATCGCTTTTCTTGCTGGACAGGTATCATCGAATCGACTCCAGGGAGATCATCAAGGCGCTGGAGAAACACAAGATCACGCAGCTTTCGGCGACCCCTTCCCACTTGAGATCCCTGGTCAACCATGGCATGACCAAGCGACTGGAGGGACTTCGTATCACTTCTGCGGGTGAGCCGCTTTTGGTGGGATTGGCAGATTCGCTCTTTGCCGTATGTGACTCACTTTTCAATATCTATGGGCCGTCGGAGACGACGATTTTCTCCACAGTCAAGAAAGTGGAACCGGGGTCAAAACTTATCACCATCGGTGGGCCTGTACCTGGGACGGACATCATCATCGTCGATGAAGAAGGCAATCTGGTAGAGGGTAGCGGAAAAGTCGGGGAATTGGTGATTGGCGGCACGGGAGTGTCCGCGGGATATCTCAATCGTCCCGAGCTGAATCGTGAAAAGTTCATCATGGATCCCTTCCCTACCCACAAGGGCCGCTACTATCGTTCTGGCGATCTGGGTCACTGGACTGAGGATGGCGAAATCATCTGCATGGGCAGAATCGACCATCAGGTGAAAATCCGCGGCCAGCGCGTGGAGCTGGGTGAGATCGAAAGCAAAATCTCGGGAGACCCCAAAGTCCAGCATGTCGCGGTACTCAAATATACCGACGAGCACGGGGATGACCTGTTGAAAGCATTTGTCTCCATCAAAGAGGCGTTCAGGAGCGGTTTTGACAAGCAGGCTTGGATCGAGGACTGCAAAGCAAGCCTCAGCAAGCGCGTAGCTTCCTACATGGTGCCCGCACAATTCGTTGTATTGGATCAGTTCCCGCTGAATTCCAACGGTAAAGTCGACAGAAACTCGCTCAAGTCGTATGGGTTGGAAGGTTCCCTGGCGACTACGGCTCCCAGCCAAACCGAACGGGTGACGGGAGACACCAAGACCAGAGTGAAGGCACTTTGGGAGAAAGTGCTCTATACCAACAACATCGGGCTGGACGACAATTTCTTCGAAGTGGGAGGCCACTCCCTGCTGGCTGTGGAGCTCATTTCCCTCATCGAGCGGGATTTTAGCGTAAACCTCCCGCTTTCCATACTTTTCGAATACCCAAGCATCCGGTCCATTTCAGCCCAGATCGACAAGCTTTCTGAGGAAAACACCAAGTCGCACTCCGGCTCCCTGGTGAAGATCAAGGATGGGGATCCGGACAAGGTATTGTTCTTTATCCATGGAGTGGGGCTCAATCCAATCGAGATCACGACGCTGATCCAGCACATGGACGCTTCCCAGACGATCTGGGGCCTGCAATCTCCCGCGGTAGTCGATAGCACCATCGCTCCTCTGACCAACCTTGAGGAGATCGCCAACTACTACATCAGCCAGATCAAGTCGGCCGGACTGCAAGGACCCTACAACCTGATGGGGAATTCCATCGGAGGGCTGATCGCTTTTGAAATGGCACACCAGCTTCACAAGGCAGGCGACCAAGTGAGCTTTCTAGGCATGATCGATACCGTAGCTTTCCAGTCCGAAAGCATGGGAGACAGTTTGTTTGGAGGGATCAAGACGATCCTGAGGAAACTTGCCTTCGAAGCAAGTTTTATTCTGAACGATTTCGGATACTACCTCAAGTTCCGAAGAAGATATATCCAGGAAAAATGGGAGGGTATCTACGAGCGGATCACAGGAAACAAAGGAACGGACCTCTTTGCCAGGATCAAGCACATCGAGCATGTCAACATGGAGGCATGGAAGAACTACAAGCACCCCCAGATTGATTTCAAGATTACCCTGTTTTTGGCGGAACGAAAGACCTTCTTCGTCGGCGATCCGAAGACCTTCGGCTGGAGCAAGTTCTGCCCTGAGGTGGAAACGATCCGAATGCCCGGCGAACACGCGGAAATGCTCAAACCTCCCCACGGAGAGAAGTTTTCCAAAACCCTTCAAGCTAAACTCAATCTGATAAAGTGATCGAAGATGGTATTGGGAAGAGTAATCTGCGATAAGATAAAGGTTCTTGAATGGAGCAAAGTGTGCGATTTTGAATTGCTGAACCACTTTGATCTATGGAGAATCCACATTCCAGACCACTTGGATGCGATAGAGCGCGAGATTGGCCTACTGGTGGAAGCAGAGCAAAAAAGAAGTGACTCCTACGTGCGGCAAGAAGACAGAAACAGGTACGTGCTGGGAAAGATATATCTGAAGAAGCTGCTGTCTAGCTATCTGAAAACCGACCCGTCGGAGCTGGAATTCAAGTATTCCGATCAGCAAAAACCGACATTGGAAAATTTCCCCTGGGTACACTTCAACGTGTCCCACTCTGGCGACTATATCATCATTGGCTTTGCCAACAAGTGGTCGGTGGGGGTGGATATCGAGCAGATGACTCCAAACGTGGATCTCTACAACATGATCATCAACTGCATGTCCAGCACCGAGGTGAGCGTAATCCTCAACAGCGAGATGCCCCGGCAGATGTTTTACAAGTATTGGACAAGAAAAGAAGCGCTTCTCAAAGGGCTCGGCATAGGGCTGACGGATCGGCTGAAGGATATCAGCTGCAGCGACGGGCTTAATTTGGTTCCGATAGAATTTTCAGGGTTTGCCTCCACCTGGAAAGTCTGGAGTTTTGAAATGGAGGACTCGTATTCGGTCAGCATCGCCCATGATGCAGCTATCCGGGTGATGAGATTTTATGAAGTATAAACCAAACCACTGACTGAAAAATAAAGCTATGAAAACCAAAAAGAAAGACTTGTTTAGTATCGCCAGGTGGACGGGAGCAGTGATGTTGACGCTGTGTTTGTTTTCCTGTTCCAAAAGAAACATCACCTATTTTTCAAACCTGGAAACTCAGGAAGAGGGTGTGATTTCCAACCTAACCGAGCTGGAGCCAATCCGCATCCAAAAGGACGACGAACTGGAAATCAAGGTGACTACGCTCAACCCCGAATCCAACCTCCTCTTCAACTACGGAGTGATGTCCGGTGCCGACCAAGTCAACGTGCAGTCAATGGGAAGCTACGATCTGGCAAGATACATTGTGGACTCCGAGGGAAACATTGATTTTCCCATTCTGGGAAAAATCCAGATGGCGGGCCTGACTAGGGAGGAAGCCAAGAAGAAATTAACCGAACTGCTGTCCAAGCTCGTGACAGATCCCCGGGTGGAGCTCTCCATCGCCAACTTCAAGATCACCGTACTCGGAGAGGTCAACAATCCCTCTACTTTCACCATAGAGGCAGACAAGGTGACCATACTGGAGGCACTCGGGCTGGCTGGTGACATGACGGTCTACGGTAAGAGGGAAAATGTCCTGGTCATCCGCGAGATGGAGACCGGAAAGAAGATAATCAGAGTAAACATGCTGGATAAGGCAGTACTGAACTCCAGCAACTACCAGCTGATGCAGAATGACGTAGTCTATGTAGAAGCTGTAAACAAGAAAGTAAAACAAGCCGATATCAACCCGACTACGATTGCGATCATTTCCATCGCATCCTCGGTGCTGGTAGCGTTTATCTTTAGTTTTGACGAAATATTTAATTAACATGAAGGCTTCAGACGTATTGTTGGACGGTTTTTTTCAGAAGGATTCCACCAACCCAAGGGCAGTCAAGCAGAGTATGAATTACTATCTCCGGTATTGGAAGTGGTTTGTGCTATCCATGCTGTTGTGTTTCACCGCTGCCTTTGTTTTTCTCTATTACTTCGTGCCGGTCTACCGCGTAGGCGGAGCAATCATGCTGAAAGATGACTCAAAGGGCTCTCGCTTCTTCGAGAATCCCGTAGTCGGCGAGCTGGAGGACTTCAAGTCTTCCCAGCTTACCGAAAACGAAGTGGACGTATTGGGTTCCTACGAGCTGATCTACGAAGTCGTAGACAAGCTGAACTACTACAATCTCTACTACTCCAAAGGTGACTTTGGCAAGTTGGAGGCGATACCGGACAGTCAGCTGCCTTTTTACTTCAATGTCTCCGAGGTGTTTTACAATCGGACCGAGCCGGTGGGTGACTGGACGATCGACGCCATCCAGGGAGATGTTATTCGCTTCACCGTGGACGGCAGCCAGAAGACCATCCAGTTTGGCCAGACGATCAAGACGGACTTTGGTGTCTTCGTTTTTGAAAAAAATGAGCTGACCGAGTCCTACACCAACTTTCCCTTGGTGATCAAATTTCACAACAAGCACGAGCTGGCAGGCCTGTTTAGCATCGGTCTGAAGATTGAGCCCAAGGACAAAAACAGCTCCGTGATCTACATCAGCTTGGACACGTCGTTTCCAGAGCGTGGCGTAGCGGCCGTGGATGGCCTGGTGGACACCTACAATAAAAATGCACTCGAAGACAAGAAGGAAGTGGTGCTGAGCACACTCAGCTTTCTCGATAGCCAGCTCTATCAGCTGACCGCGGACCTTGCCGTGATCCAGCGAAATATCGAGCAGTTTAAGAACCGTAGAAATGTGGTCGACATCGAAAACGACTCCAAGCTGTACCAAGAAAACGCGGTG
This sequence comes from Algoriphagus oliviformis, assembly GCF_017254915.1. Taxonomy (GTDB): domain Bacteria; phylum Bacteroidota; class Bacteroidia; order Cytophagales; family Cyclobacteriaceae; genus Algoriphagus; species Algoriphagus oliviformis. Next base: position 412,297 of record NZ_JAFKCT010000002.1, read on the forward strand.
GAAGTGACCAAGCAGTTGGCTGAGTACCAAAACCAGCTGGATATCCTGACCAATCTGCAGGCGGATCTGCAGGCCAACTCGGAGAAGAGCATCACGCTGGGGCCCTTGTCCAGCAACGACCCTGCTCTGCTGGGCATGATCCAAGACTTCAACCAGGAGCTGAATCGACTGCTGAGACTCCGAGCAAGCCTTTTGCCCGAAAACCCGGTGTATGTCAATTCCCAAACCAGCCTAAACAACTTCAGGGAAAAGATCGACAACCACATCAAAAATAGAATTTCGGCGCTGGAGATCACGCTGAGAAACGCCGAGACGACTACGACCACTTTCAGCCGCAAGTCCAACTCTGGCCCGATGTTGCAGCGGGAGTTTGAAGTGCTGACCAGAGACCTGGAGATCAAGAAAGAGCACTACCTCTACTTGATCAAAAAACGCGAGGAGACCTCTTTGTACCTGGCTTCTGTACCTACAAGCCACTCCAAAAGCATCAACCGAGCGGGATTTTCCCCGACTCCGATCAGTCCCAAGCCGTCGATCATCTACAGCATCACCCTGCTGCTGTCTCTGATAGCCCCCTTTGGATACCTCTTTGTGAAGCGTTCTATGGACGAGAAACTTGAGGACAAGAGTGCGATCTCCAACCTGTCGGTAAATATGCTCGGTGAGCTATCCGAGATCCCAAAGAAAGATCGCGGCATGCTGATGATCGAGGATCCGAGAAATCCTATCGCCGAACAACTCCGATATGTGAGGACGAGCTACTCCCTGCATAGTGAGCGCAACAAGTCCCAAGTGGTGCTGATCACTTCGACGGTGTCCGGAGAGGGCAAGACCTTCTTTGCGCTGAATTTCGCCAAGTCACTAGCCCTAACGGGCAAGAAGGTAGCCGTACTGTCTTACGACCTGAGAAAGCCGCAGACCAACTCAAAGCTGGTGGATGCGAAGGGGCTTAGCCTTACCAGCTTCCTCAGCGACAAAACCATCTCTGTGGAGAGTATGCTGGACAGCGGAATGCCAATGGATGGATTTACTTTCTTCCAGTCTGGCAAGGTGCCCAAAAACCCGGGCGAATTGATCATTGACGAGCGAAACAGGGAGCTGATCGATAGACTGAGAGATCAGTATGACTACGTCATCATCGACTCCAGTCCGGTAGGACAGGTCGCCGATGCGCTGGCTCTGGTGCCCCTGGTAGACCGCACGATCTACATCATGCGATACAACTGGACCACCAAGCAGGATATCGAGTTTTTCCAACAGCTGAACCAAGAGGAAAAATTGGTGAACCCGCTGATCGTCCTGAACGGATGCAAAGTGGGACAGGGATACGGATACGGATATTATCAAACTAGCTAATCGATAAACTTTTGAAACAATGTATTTGACCAGTGTCAAAAAAAGCGTGTTCAATATCAAAGAGGAAGTAAGAGGCTTTTTTTCAAAAGGAGTTCAGCGCTCGATCGAGGCTAAAAAGAATATAGTAGGATCATTTTTGATCAAAATAGCGAATATGGGAATCTCTCTGCTACTGGTGCCGATCACCATCAACTATGTCAACCCGACGCAATATGGCGTGTGGCTCACCTTGACCTCAATGGTGGCCTGGGTGGCATTGTTTGATGTGGGGTTGACTCAGGGGCTGAGAAACAAATTTGCAGAGGCAAAGGCGCTGAAGGACTCGGCTCTAGCCAGGACCTACGTCAGCACGACTTATTACTACGTCGCCCTGATATTTATGCTCATCGGGATCGTCGCCATTGCCGCCAGCTATTTCGTGGACTGGAGGGCATTGATCAATGCTCCGCTGGGGAGCGAAAACGAGTTGAAGTATCTGGTGGTCATTGTGATCAGCTATTTCTGCCTGCAATTCATCTTCCAGATCGTCAAGGTGGTCATCACCTCTGACCAAAAGCCAGCTTTGGCTTCCCTGATCGAACTGTCCGGGCAGGTCTTGGTCTTGCTCATTGTCTGGCTGCTTACCCATTTCACGGAGGGCTCCCTGATCTACCTTGGCCTCGCGATCGGGCTTACCCCGGTAGTGGTGCTGATCCTCGCCAACCTTTATTTCTTCTCCGGCAAGTATCAGATGTATCGGCCTTCCCTGGCTTTTGTCAAGAAAGAGTATGCCTCGGAGCTGATGACCATGGGGGGGAAGTTTTTCGTCCTGCAATTGGCCGCGATGATCCAGTACAGTACGACGCTTTTTCTCATCGCCCACTATTTTGATCCAGAGTCTGTGACGGCCTACAACATCGCCTTTAAATACTTTGTGTCACTGCAGGCGATATTCATGATCTTTCTTACGCCACTTTGGAGTAGCACCACGGATGCCTATTTCCTCAAGGATTTTGACTGGATACTCCGGGTGATCGGGAAGTACATGCTTTTGCTGATTCCGTTTGCCGCCGCTGCCTTGCTGATGCTTTTCTTCTCAGACGATGTGTACAGACTGTGGTTGGGTGATGCCTATATCGCCATTGACAGCAAGATTTCCATTTTGTGCTGCATCTACATTGTCGTGTCCATGTTCTCGAGTGTTTTCGTGAATGTGGTGAATGGGATGGGCACGCTGAAGATCCAGTTTGTGTCATCCATCGTGACCTCGCTGTTTTTTCTTGTCCTGTGTTACGCGTTTATCAACTACTTCGGATTTGGAGTGTGGTCCATCATCCTTGCCTCTATCCTGAGCAATGTGTATGGCTTTGCCATTTCGCCTGTCCAAGTGTATAAAGTACTGATAGAGAAGACGTCAAGTAAAATTTGGTATTAAACTTATTTAATATGAACAAAGTTGCAATTTTCGGAGGCTTAGGAAATCAGATGTTCCAATATGCATTGGCGATATCCATGGATGCTGAAGGGATTCCGACCAAGATCAGCGTCAATGACTTTTTGCTGAACAGACATTACCAAGGCTTTGAGCTATTGAAGGCGTTTGACGTGCCTATGCCGATAGTGGACCGATGGAGAGCTTCACTGATGTCGCGGGTAAGACCGCTGCTCATGAATGCCGGCTCTGGCCTTGTGAAAAATACGCTTTCCAAACTGCTGCTGAGCAGTTCCAATGAATTTCACGAGAAGCTGGAGTATCAATATGACGAGGAGGTGATGCAACAGCGAGATTCCCATCTGATAGGAACTTGGCAATGCCCCAAGTATTTTGAATCCCAGCAGCAGCTGATCCGTGAGGTTTTCAATTTCAACAAACCTCACGACGATCTCAACCTGAAGTTTTCCACCGAAATCGCTGCGTCCAATGCCGTCGCAGTGCATGTACGGCGCGGCTTCTACCTGGAGCAGTCCATGAGCCGGAGCCACATGGTGATCGACTCCTCGGACTATTACTACAAAGCCTTTGACCTGATCAGCCAGCAGGTAAAAAATCCCGTTTTCTACGTTTTCTCCGACGATATCGCCTGGGCAAAGCGTAACCTAAAGGGTGGGAGATTTGTGTTTGTCTCGCACAACAGAGGGGCAAACAGCTACTTGGATATGTACCTGATGAGCTTGTGCAAGCACTTCGTGATCGCAAACAGTGCGTTTAGCTGGTGGCCCGCCTGGCTTGCTCCCAATCAGGACAAAGTAGTCGTGGTGCCCAAGCCATGGGTACGCGAGTCCGACTGCCCCAGCATCTACCTGGGCAATTGGCAGGCTATAGATGTGTTGGACAATCAAATGGAAGTGGCCTGATGAAGCGAATATTACATATCCAATTTTCGTCCAAATCGGGAGGATCTGCGGCTTGGAAGCTTCACGAGGCATTTCTGGCCCAGCCAGGCTTCACCAGTGAGGTACTTTCCCTGCATCCAAACGAGCAGGAAACGCCGGGATTGGTAGTGTTGCCGGAGCGTTCACGCTTCAAGGCCAAGGTAAACAATCGTCTGGGAAACATGTTTCTGGACTATGACAAAAGCAAATTTGGTTTGTTTTCGCAGCCACTGATAGGCACCGATGTTTCCAAGCACCCAAGCGTACAGAAGGCCGATGTAATCTATATCCATTGGGTTCAGATGGGGGTTTTGACGCTGGGCGGATTTGAGAAGCTGGTGGAGACCGGGAAGCAGATCATCATTTTCATGCATGACATGTGGGCGATTACCGGTGGATGCCACAATTCTTTTGATTGCCTTGGCTACCAGAGCGATTGCAAAGGATGCCCGATCCTCAACAGAAGCAAGTCGCTGGCAGCAAGGCAGCTCAAATGGAAAGAGTCCATCTTCAACCGTAAGAATGTTTTCTTCGTTTCTCCCAGCCGTTGGCTGAAAAGCTGTGCGGAGGAGTCCACCATCGCACGCAACAGACCCGTCCACTACATTCCCAACTATTTCAATTCCAAGGCTTTTGTCCCAAAGGACAAAGTGTTGGCCAAGCGACAGATGGGGATTTCGCCCGAAACCAAAGTAATCGTCTTTGGCGCTGTCAACCTGCTGAGTCCCTACAAAGGGTTTAAGTATCTGGAAAAGGCGCTGAACCATCTCCCCAATATTTACCAAGAGGAAGATGTACTGATCCTGATTTTTGGAAGCGCCGAAAAGGAAGACATGGAGCGCCGCCTCCCATACAACATCAAATTTTTGGGCTATTTGGGGTCTGAGCAAGAGGTGGCCGAGGCATTCCAAGCGTCTGATGTCTTTGTGATTCCTTCCATCATGGACAATCAGCCCACTGTGATCGTAGAAAGCCTCTCCTGCGGGGTGCCTGTAGTCGGCTTTGAGATCGGCGGGATTCCGGATATGGTGAAGCACAAGGCAAACGGCTACTTGGCCCAGGTCACAGACTACCAAGAGCTGGCGGAGGGTATCAAGTACTGCCTGGAGGAACAGGTCACCGGATATCAGCTGGACAATTTTGGCCCAGCATACGTCATGGAACTACACAATGAAATGATCGATGAGCAGCACGCAGTTAGCATATAGCGTAGAAAACCAGTCAAAACTGACGATGTTTTTTGCCCCCTTGTCACTCACGAGGAGCATGAACATCTTTTGGATCAGTGTGATTCTGTTTTCGGCTGGCTATACTTTTTCGTCCAGTATCTATCCCATTGCGGCACTGTTTCAGGGACTTCAGGTTCTGGGTTTGGTTGGGTTGATGTTTTCCATTTTCCAATTGGCGAGCTTCAATCAGATGAGCGTCTATATCCAGCTCTTGTTGCCTATCTATGTTATTTGGCAGCTCTACTTTCTGCTTCGCGGAGACTTTGAAGGACTGAAATACGAGGATGTCAAATCCTTGATATTTAGCGGTAACTATGGGGTGATCTGTTCTTTTGTACCTCTGGCGCTACTTCTTCCTTCGACTTTGCCCAACGTGAAAAAGATGTTTGATGCGATCTTTATCCTGCTCTTCCTGTATCTCGTCTTTTCGGTCGTGTTGCTTTCGGATCTGCTCAACCCAGACTCATTGGATGCCTTTTCCAGGGAAGCCCTCGAGACTTCGGTGAAGTTCCTTGCTTTTCCCGCAGGACTGATTCTGCTCACTTTTGACCTGCATACCAACAAGCGGAGGCTGTTTGCCCTGGCGGTATTTGCCGTATCCATCCTGTTGGCTATCGTGAGAGCCAGGAGGGGAGTGCTGCTGATGGATGGAATAGTGGGCATTTTTGCTTTTACCTTTTTCTTTTTCAATACCTCCAAAAAGATAGGCTGGGTGCTTGCAATCGTCTATCTGCTGATCCTCGGATATCAGTTTTACATGATCGAGTACTCATTTGCCAAGATCAACTTCTTGGGGAACCTGTTTGAGAAAGGGCTGGAAAATACGAGAACCTATGTGGAGGAGTGCTTCTATGCGAGTATGTCCACCATGGACTGGATTGTGGGCAAGGGATACAACCAAGGGTATCAGTGCCCCGGAATCGATGAGTCGGTTTTTGCAAACGGGGTCAGGAGGGTCATCGAGACCGACTACCTGCAGTTGATATTGACCGGAGGACTGGTCAACCTGTTTTTGATCTTGGCGATGATCCTTCCCGCGGTATTTCTCGGGTTCTTTCAGTCATCCAACCTGTTTTGCAAGAAGGCGGCCACCTGGATCATGATCTGGATTTTCTTCTTGTACCCATCCAATGGCTACACTTTCTCCCTTTTCCATATCAGCATGTGGCTGATGGTAGGGCTTTGCTATAGCGGGAAGTTCAGAAATCTTTCGGATCAGGCGATTATCAACTACTTCACAAAAGACATTAAAATAAATACAAGTGGAAAAGCCTAGAGTTTTAATTTTCGGTCAGTCATTCAACTCCAATACTGGAGGTGGGATCACCCTGTCGAATCTATTCCATGATTGGCCGAAGGAAAAATTGGCGGTGACTGTGACAAGCCATGCAATGGGTAACATCAACACGGTGTATTGCGACAAGTACTATTTTATCGGCAGCAATGAAAACAGCTGGAAGTTTCCTTTCAAGTATTTCCAGAGAAACATGCCCTCCGGCGAGCTGGACATCACCAAACAGGCAGAGGAAAATGAGGTGTTGACCTCCAACCCCAGCTTGAGAACTCGCTTTATCAACGGGGTATTTTATCCTATTCTGAATTGGACCGGGCTCTTTCACGTTTTGTCCAAAATCAGCCTGACGGATGACCTGAAAAAATGGATCCGTGATTTCGACCCGGAGATCGTCTACATCCAGGTGTCTACTAGAGACTCGCTGCAGTTTGGCATCGCGCTGGCAAAGTACCTCCAAATACCCGTGGTGCTTCACCAGATGGATGACTGGCTGAACTCCATCAGCTATGGCGGCTTGGCCAGCGGATTTTGGAGAAAGCAGATCAACAAGGAATTCAAGCAGCTGGTAGACCTCTCCACGCTTTGCCTCAGCATCTCTGACCAGATGGGCGCTGAATACAAGCGCCGGTTTGGGAAGGACTTCAAAACCTTCCACAATCCGGTAGACCTCAGTTTTTGGAACTCTGACGAAGAGGAAATCAAGCTCAACCCAAAGGGGATCACCGTCCTGTACGCCGGCAGGACGGGTTTTGGGATCGGCACCTCCCTGCGGACATTCGCAGAGGCGGTCGAGTTGCTTCGAGTCGAACACAATATTCCCATTGAGTTTTTCATCCAAACGGTGGAGCCTTTGTCGTGGATTTCCGAGTTTGAAGGCACGCACTACCGCGGATTGGTGCCTTATTCCAAGCTGCCACAGGTGTTTAGGGGATCGGACTTTTTGTTGCTTCCCTGTGATTTTTCCCAAAAATCGGTAGAGTTCCTGCGCTATTCCATGCCTACCAAAGCACCGGAATACATGATCTCCGGCGCGGTGACCATTCTTCTGGCACCGAAGGAGACCGCGGTATACCAGTATGGAGACGAAGAAAAATGGGCCTTTGCGATCGGCAAGGATGATGTAGGTCTGGTGAAAAAAGAGCTGCTGAGACTAATCCAGGACCAAGATCTTCAAAATAGGATCGCCGACCGGGCCGTTCATTTGGCCAAGACTAACCACGATTGCCTGACTATTCGTGAGAAGTTTGCCGGGGAGTTCAGGGAGCTCCTGAGAAAAAGAGACAAGGAGAATGACAACTATGTCTACTCCGGTTGATTTGTACGCCTATTTTTAGAAGCTATGCATATTTTGGTTTTGGGAGTGACACTCTATGAAGGAATGGCCGGCTCGGTACGAGTCCGCAATCTTCTTGAGCCTATGATTCAGTCTAAGGGCATCGTCTGGAGCAACCTGTATTTCACCAAGTTGGCTGGGAACAAGGTGCCCGAACAGCAGGAAAACATGAAGGAAGTAGACGTGGAGCTGTCCAGCCCGCGTTCCATTTTCAAGTTCCTCAGAGACTCTTTCCGTTTTATCCGACGGCAAAAGGTCAAGGGAGAGCTCAACGTATTCTATGCCTACGACACCCCGGACCTGAAGACCATCTTGCCAATCCTTTATGCCAAAATGTTGGGCTACAAGGTGATCCTGGATATCGTGGAGGACAACAGTGTGGCACTGAGTTTTGACGGGGTGATGAACCGGGTCAGGATCAAAAGCGGACAATACCTTCTCAATATGTCGCCGTTTTTTGCCGACATGGCCATCGTCATTTCCAGCCATCTCAAAGGCAAGCTTGATAACATCTACAATGATCTCTCCCGTGTACTGTACATCCCCGTGACGGTGGATCTGAAAAAGATCAAGTACACGCCCACTTACCGGCCAAGAGTGGAAAAAGTATTTTACGGAGGATCTTTTGGCAAAAAAGACGGACTCGATGTCCTGATCAAGGCATTCTCCCGCGTGTCGGGCGAGTTCCCACATGCGGAACTCATCCTGACCGGAAAAGGCGAGAACAAAAAGGATTTCAACGAAATCATGGACTTGATCGCGGCTTCCGACGCAGCCACCCAGATCAAGTACCTGGGCTTTTTGAATTCAGAGGATTACCTCCGTGTCTTGGGGGAATGTGATGTCTTCTGTGTCACCCGAAACAACTCCAAGGCGGCCAATACCGGATTCCCCAGCAAGCTGAGCGAATTTTTGGCTGCTGGCAAGGCCGTGATCGCCTCCTCCGTCGGTGACGTGGGCACCATCCTCAAAAACGAGGAAAACGCGCTGCTGATTTCTCCGGAGGACGAGCAGGCGATGTATCACTCCCTCAAGCAGGTGTTTTCGGATAGCTCGCTGATCGAAAAACTGGGAACGAGCGGACGGAAGACCGCCGAGGAGAATTTCGACAACCGCAAGTTTAGCAACCTGCTGTTTGAGCGACTCAAGTTCCTGGAAAACTAACCCCATATCATGGAAAAGAAACTGAAAGTAGCAGTCCTATTGACCAACTCATACCTCACCTCTTATGGGGGAATAGGCCCTTTTGTGAGAAATTTAGACATCGACCTGCGAAATTATTTTGACCTGCATTATTTCTTTTTGCCGGAGCACCTGGAGAAAGTCAAGCTGATTCCCCATCGCTTGCTGTTTGTTTTTTTTCTCCTGAAAAACTTCCGACGGCTCAGCAAAACCGACCTCATCGTCTCGCACAGTCCTGAGGGCTCCTATGTGGCAAGCTATACGTCCACGCCCTTGGTGCATATTTTCCACGGCAATACCAACCCCATGGAGATCTCCAGATTCAGCTTTGGCAAGTACCTCCGTTGGGTGTTTGACTACATGAACCAGGTGATCTACTCCAAGTCCTTTTTGCTCTACTCGGTGGGGGAAAAGCGGGAGGGCACCAAGAAGTTTGTCAATCCCATTTCCCACGAGGTGATGGTCAAGAACCCCGAGAGCCGGGAAGGTTTCATCTTTGCCGGCAGGCTCGAAAAGGGAAAATGTGTTCCCAAAATCATCGAGTCCTACGCTTGTCTGCCGAAGGAAGTCCGAGCCAACCATAAATTGTACATCGCTGGATCCGGATCGGAATTTGGAAATCTCAAGGAGCTCGCCAAGAGCATGGACCTGGCCAGTCAGGTCGTGTTTTTGGGAAATATGGACAATCGCTCGCTGATCGAGGTGACCTCGAAGAGGAAGATGCTCCTGATGGCGTCGGCTTTCGAAGGCTTCCCTATGGCCATCGCCGAGGCACTGTCTGTTGGGGTGCCGGTGGTGAGTACAGCGGTGGGGGATATCCCGCAGTTTGTCGAAAGCGGCTACTGCGGCCTTCTGTACCCGGTGGATTTTCTGCCGGAGGACTATGCCCGAGGAATCCTGTCCATATTGGACGACTATGAAAACTATTCAAAAAACGCGCTGGAGGCGAGCCGTCCCTTCGATGCGAAGGAGGTCACGAGAAAATTTGCGGAGGAGGTTCTTTCGGGATTGAAAACCGCAAGTCTTTCGAAAGTCGCCTAAATTTACCATGAACAAAATCTGTTTAGACGTTACCAATATTTCACCCGGCAAGGGTGGGGCAGGAGGGGGAATCACCACCTACGCCAAAAATCTACTCCTGGGACTGGATTTTTTGCTGAAAGAGCCCGAAAATTCCAAAATCGAATTGGTCGCCCTGGGGCATACCGATTTTTTGGCTGGGCTGAATCTCGACCGAATCCAAAAAGTCACCAGAAATGTCAATAACCAGTCTTTCTTCAAAAGAAACTATTGGCTCCATGTAGCACTTCCGCGTTTCCTGAAGGAAAACCAAATTCGAGTCCTGCACCGCGTCATTCCCGAACTGCCGATGGTGAAGTCCTCCAAATACATCATGACGCTCCATGATTTCATGTTTGATTTTTACCTGGAGCACCCGCCTCTGAAAAGCTACCTCAGCACCGCAAACCAGCTGAAGTTTTTGTTTCTTAGGAAGCTGATGCAGATGGGGGTCGCCAACCACGACTCCATCCTAGTACCTTCTTCGTCTATCGCTGAAGAGGCCAAACAGCGCTTCCCCGACCGAAAACTCAACTGCAAAGTCACCAAACTAGCCACCAATCGGGAGCTGAGCGACGTCAAACCGAACGGCGCCCACGGCAAAGAAATAGCATTGGGCTACGTGGCGGGATTTTACCCGCACAAGGGGCACAAGCAGGCGCTTCGTCTGATGAAGACGCTCAGGGGATCCGAGCGCGGTAAAAACGTCAAGCTCTTTTTCCGTGGAAGCGTGGTCTACCGCAACTATTTCCAAGAAATAGAGCAGCTGATCCAGAAAGAAGGGTTGCAGGACTGCGTCTTTATGGAGGGATTTGATCCCGACATCACCATCGAGGAAATTTACAGAAAGTACACGGCGACGCTTTTGCTTTCCGAATATGAAGGCTTTGGGCTTCCGGTGCTGGAATCTCAGGCATTTTCCAAACCAGTGATCTGTTCGGATATTCCGGTTTTCAAGGAAAACCTAAAGGATTCGGCGATCTATCTCAGCCTCAATCCTTCCGGTCAGGAAATAGAGGGGATGCTGGACAAGCTCTATGATCGGGCGTACTTGGAGGATCTGGTGGAGAAAGGAAGCGAGAATACTTCCCAATATTCCTGGAAATCAACTTGCCAAGCGACCTTGGACAGCTACATGAGTCTGCTTTAGCAGACAATATTTTCGACAAAAAAAGAAGGGCCCGATGAGGGCCCTTCTTTGGTTTACTAGGCAGCCTGTAGCCACTTAGATTTTGATCAGTTTCTTGGTCTGGAAATGTTTGTCTCCAAAGGCCAGTTTGACCACATAGATGCCTGGTTTCAGGAAGGAAAGATCCAGGGCGATGGATTCCTGATCTGTGTTGAAGTCTGAGTTGAAGTGGTTGACTCCTCTCAGGTCCAGGACAGTCACCTTGCCATCCATATTCGCGGGATATCCATCGAAGAAGACGTTCAGGGTTGAGCTGGTAGGGTTTGGTCCCATCTTGATTCCATAGCCAGTGGCTCCGTCGGTCTCAGCCACTGCCATTTCGCTTTCGACTTGTCCTGCGGAGGAGTCAAGAGGATTGCTTGGCGTGGTAGTCTCGGTTTCTCCGTTGGTACGGTAGTTTGGAGAGACTACTTTGAATCTTACCGGCTCAGAGTCGATTACGTTGCCCTTGGAGTCTGTGATCCTGGCGGACACAAAGTACTCTCCGAGTTCGATTTTCGTCCAGCTAAACTGGTTCGTGTTTGACACTGATACCAGCGGTAGGTACCAGTTGAAGAATTCTACCTTGCTTACCGACTCGGAGGTGACTGCTTTCAGTACCACTTGATCTTTGCCCAGCTCAAACACTTGGTTGTCCACCGGGGAGGCCATCGTCAACGTAGCGGGAGCAGTAGACTTGCTTGCATCCGTTGCAGAGGCAGAGTAGGACGGAGCCGTTACTTTGAATTTGACAGTGTTGGATGTGGAAGTCGCTCCGTTTTGGTCGGTTACCACCGCGTAGATTTGGTAGTCTCCCACCTCGATTTTCGTCCAGTCAAATTCATAGGGTGAAGCATTGACCGCTACCAGAGGATGGCCCCAGTTGTAGAACTGGACGTTTTTGATGGAGGTAGAGCCGGAGACATCAGCCTTTAGCTTTACCACTTGTTGACCGAGCGTGAAGGTTTGGCCATCGGACGGCAAGCTCATATTGATGCCGAGGCTCACTGGAGGGGTGGCCGTCGATGTAGACGAGGCAGCTTTTACGGTAAACTTGACGGTAGCTGTCGTGTAGACGGTACCTTTGCTGTCGGTGACTTTGGCGTAGATGCTGTAGTTGTCAGGCTGTACTTTGGTCCAAGGGAATTCAAAGTTGCCGGAGGTCACGGTCACCAATGGATAGCCCCAGTTGAAATACTCCACTTTCTGGATGGTCAGGCCGGAGCTTGCTGCGTTGGTCTTCAAGACGACCTGCTGGCTGCCCAGGTCTAGTGTGGTATTGTTTGCCGGGCTTACCATCTGCGCGGTGTAAGACGGCGGGGAGACCACTGTTGCGTCTTTTACGGTGAAGTTCACTTTGGTAGAGGAGGCGGTCAGGTTGCCCTCATCCACTACTTTGGCATACACCTGATAGCTGCCGGTCTGAATGCTGCTCCAAGTGTAGGAATATGGTGCTGCTGTGACAGTAGCCAGCAGGGTGCTGCCATTGTAGAATTCCACACGCTTGATTTTTCCCTCAGGATCCTGGGCGTTGGCCACGAGCTCCACGGTATTTACTCCTTTGGTGAAGACCTGTCCTTCGGTTGGCTTAGAGAGGGAGACCGTGGGTGCTTTATTCTCGGCGGGAGCGGTCACTGCAGAAGCAGCCTTCACGGTAAACTTCACTGTGGATGTCGTATAGACATTGCCCTTGCTATCGGTGATCTTTGCGTTGATGCTGTAGTTGTCCGGTTCTACTTTGGTCCAGGGGAATTCAAAGTTGCCAGAAGTCACGGTCACCAATGGATAACCCCAGTTGAAAAACTCAACCTTCTGGATGGTCAGTCCCGAACTGGCTGCGTTGGTTTTCAGCACTACTTGCTGCGTTCCCAGGTCAATGGTGGAATTGTTGATCGGAGTGACCATCTGTGGAGTAAAAGACGGAGGGGTGACAACCTCTTCTTCCTTCACGGTAAAGTTTACTTTGGTGGAAGTCGCAGTGAGGTTTTCTTCGTCCACCACTTTGGCGTACACCTGATAGGTACCGTTTTGGATGCTGCTCCAAGTATAGGAGTATGGCGCGGCTGTCACGGTAGTCAGCAGGGTGGTGCCGTTGTAGAATTCCACACGCTTGATTTTTCCTTCCGGATCTTGGGCGTTGGCCACGAGCTCTACAGGATTCACGCCTTTGATGAAGACCTGTCCTTCGGTCGGCTTGGAAAGGGATACGGTCGGAGCCTTGTTTTCCACGGGAGTGGTGGCGCCTGATACTTTCGCCAAGAGTACTGAACCGTAAGCAGGTATTGAGATCGAGCTGCTGAAGGTTTCGTTTTTCGCATTGACGTAGGTTCCAGACAGGGATTTCTGCACCGGAGAGCCGGTCTCGTTGTAGGCGAAGAAGACGAGGGACTCTTTGTCGATGTCTTGGGTAGTGACCCTGCTGATTTTGATGTTGTCCAGGAAAAGCTCGCTAAGCGAGGGAGGAAAACGGAATACCACGCTTTCGTTGCTTTTTGCCGCCAAGGAGTTTAGGATGATTTTGTGGCTTTTGGCAGAAGTTGTCGTGGAGACCTTTGCGTTGCTCAGTCCTTTGTCCACATTGTAAGTCCCTTCCAAAAACAGCTCCACGGGGATGTTTGCCGGATTGCCTTTCATGTCAAACTCGATCATGATTTTCTGGCCAGCTTGCACCGCGCCGATCTGGAGGTAAGCGGTGGCATTGTTGGAAGAGTTGGGGGCAAGTCTCAGGGTTCCGCCGGAGATGGCGCCGGATACCAATTGGGAAGAGGCTCCATAGACACCAGACACGATGGAGGAGTTGGAGCTGAAGTCGCTTTCCTTAAGGAGTGTCGAGGAAGTGACCGTATAGGTAGGCACGTTCAGATCCGGTCTCAGAGAGTTCGCATCGTATCCGAAGTTGGTGGCCCAGTTGCTCAGGTTTCTGCTGACGCCGGTAGGGCCGTCATTTGATCCTTTGGTCAGGATGAAAAAATCGTTTTTGAATGGATCGAGAAAGTAGTTGGAGCTGAAGGATCCCACAGATCCGATGTCATTTTCGGAGGAATAGATGGAATAGACCTGGTCGGTTTTTTCCACTGAGGAAAACTGGTTTTTGTTGACGTTGATGTTTCGGATAGGATCCCCCATGAAGTCGTGGGTCAACTGGAGCTGGCTTTTGGACTTGTAGAAAAGGTTGTCCGTAATGGTGATGTTGTTGGCATTGTGCAGGTAGATACCCTTGCCAGTCACAAATGCGATGGTGTTTTTGGATACGGTGACTCCGGCACTGTTGTCATCAAGGTAGATACCTTCTGCCATGTCAACTTCCTCTGTGGTGCCCAGTTTGGTTCCTTTTCCGTTTACTACGATGTTTCCGGTGATTTCCCTGCCTACGTTATTTCTGTCTCTGAAGCCGTCGGAGTTGGTGTAGATACCACCGCCGTCCTGCTTGTAGAGGCAAAAGTTGTCGATGAAGTTGTTCACGACTTTGGTATGGCTACCGCCAAAGTGGATTCCGTTGAAGCCTGAGTTGATGAGTGTGTTTTTTTCGATCAAGCTGCCGTCACCGTCGCTGGCCAGGAAGATACCGATGCCGGCGAGGTCGCTGTTCTTTGCCATTCCTTGGAAAGGGAAAGTGTTGGTCAGCCTGTTGCCACGGATGATCGCTCCCGGTGCGCCGTAAGAGATGTAGATACCGGAGTTCAGCGCATAGTTGATCTGGTTGTTTTGCACCACATAGCCTCTGATGTCGGAGGACTGGATGGCGTTTTCTCCTGCATACTCTAGGAGGCAATTCTCGATTTTCACGTTTTCACTGCGGGAGATATTCATCAGGTGGCTGTTGGCACCTTTGAAATGCAGGTTGGCAAAGGAAAGGTTAGTCGTGTATTGGTTGTTGGTCACCAAGTAATCTTGGGTAGCTACCGATACGTTGACAGAGCTGGCGTTGAAGCCATTCAGGTTGATAGTAAATTTTTTGGTGCTGGGATCGTAGCTCCATTCTCCGGGCATGTCCAAAAGGGAAGCGTGGTTTTGGAGGAAATAGCCGTAGTTTTTCTGAGGAGAATAGTGGCTTTCGTTGGATTTGAAAGAGATGCTGCTGCCTGAAATGCTGGAGATGGCATGCCGGTCGATGATCCAGTTGTTTTTTCGGATGACGACATCCCCGCTGTTGCCGCTGTAGGGGTTGCCGGGAGTGCTGATGCTTGTGCTGGAGTTGACGTTGGTGATGCGGAGGTAGCCTCCGTCGGCTGCACCCGTGTTGGGATAGCGTCCCACTTCCTTGATCTGGTCGTTGACAGTTGCGATCTGCAGCCTACTGATGTTGAAAGCGCTCAGGTCAGCCTCGTATTTTCCGCCGCCAACAGAGACTAGGTTAGTCAGCTTGACCAAAGAAGTAATGACGGGCTTGGAGCCGGTTCCATAGGAGGTGAACAGGATCGGAGCTCCAGCTGAGCCGGATTTGGTGATCTTGATCGTACCGTAGAAGACGTCTCCTGATTTGAAGAAGATCCTGTCGCCGCCTTTGAGAAGGCTGGAAATCGAGTTTAGCTTGTCGATGGACTTCCATGGAGTAGCGGAGTTTTGCGCTTCGATGGCACTCCTGCTGTCATTTCCACTACTGGATGAGAAGTAGTAGTCGGTGGCAAAGCCTTGCTGGACCAGGGCCAGCATCAGGACAATGAAGGGAAGAAGGCGGGTGACTCTGAATACAGAAAGACACGTCTTTCTACATTCGGCGATGAAATCGGTGGTTTTCATGTTTAACGGTTAGTAAGTAAAGGTGATTTTCAAATGGGGCGATTAAGTTGTATGACTGAATTCTAGTGTTTGGACTAATCAGTTATTATGGGTGGGCCGATTCTTCCCCGTTCCCAAAAGGGAGGGGGGTAGATTGGTAGATGGACTAGCTTGCCAAGTTTGGATGGGCAAAAGGATATCAGGGCCGCTGATTCGAAATAGGGTGAAATCTCAAATCCGGCAGAATCCAATCTGGGGTGATCACATGTTTGGCGGGTGCATCAGCGGAAAGTCAATTCAGGAAATTGAACTTTGGGTGATTTTCTTTTGATGCGATAGTACTCGGCTGTTTGGTATTTTTTTCTTGTATTGGTTTACGTTGGAACTACTATTTATCAGGTGATTTTTGGGTGATATAATATTTAGATAGTTGTCTTTTCCTGGGTGAACTATAGATGCAAACATTTTTTATGGCCTTCGTGATTTTTGGAGATTTTCAGGGTGCTTTTTGATTTGATTATCTCCGATCAATCTTTGAAATCTATGCCAGAAATGCGGGCTTATTGGTGATGGTGTTTTTTTTGCATTTCATATAAAATAAAATTTATCTTATATTTATATCTATTTTTCATTCAATATTAGTTTATTATTTTGATATAAGGCAAATGTCAGAATAAAATTTTTTCCCGCTAAAACTATCCAAATCAGCGTGTTGTGCTGTTTATACTTTATAAAAGTGGAGTTCGAATAGCTAAAAGATCATTCTATAGGAAATTTCCCCTTAAAAAAATTTTTGAAATTTTTTAAACGGAATGGTTTCCTCTTTCGTACTAGGCTGTTTTATCTGCGTAATGTTTGGTCAAATCCGAAAAAACAGATGGCGCACTCTCTGGCAAAGGGCGAACTATCAGGCTGTTAAAAATTGTGATGGCGGAGAGTCCCGAGTTGGGAACGCCCAGTGGGACAAGTGGAATATCGCCCTTTGAGTCCACGGATTGTTCTGCATTTCCGCAATGTTTTTGCAGCTAGGCGTGGGGAGGAAACCCTTCTTCTTGTCGCCCCTTCATTGCCATATTTCTCCGGGCAAAATGGCACATGGAACTCACTAGGCCGTCGATGGTGTGTCAAATTGCTTTCTTGAATTTGATAGTTGCGGGGTTATTTATGCCCTGATTTTTAAACACTGGAATTAATAAAATGGCCTTTGTGGGGATTGGGCTTAGAAGCTGACATACTAAAACAGGGCTGGAAAAAACCAGCCCTGTAGAAGGAAGACAGAAGAACAATATAATCTTAGAGTTTGATCAGTTTTTCCGATTGTACGGTACCATTGTCAAAGCTCAGCCTAACCAAATATACCCCAGATTTCAGCTTGGCCAGGTCAAGGTTTAGCGTTCCCTGACTGGTGTTGAAATCTTCGCTGATCAATTCGACACCCCGTAGATCCACGATGGACAATTCTCCTCGGTAGTCTTTCGGGTAGTCGTCAAAGAAGATGTTCAGGGTAGAGGAGGTAGGATTTGGTCCCATTACGATACCATAGGCTCCGGTTTTGCCCGGGATATCCTTGCCAGCGGCGCCTTCGAGCCCTTTTTCAGATTTAGCTGCATCGGATTCTACTACGGTAAACCATACCGGCTCGGTCTGAGAGGTTCGGCCCAAGGTGTCTGTAATCTGGGCATACACCATGTATTCCCCTGGTTGTGCTTCGGACCATTCGAGTTCGCTCTGGCCCTCGAGTTGGGTTCCTATCGGCGTAAACCAATTGAAATATTCTACTTTGCTGACACTGCCAGAGCTTGCCACCTCAAATGACACAGGTTCTTCGCCCAGCTCAATCACCGCGTCGTTTGCAGGTTTAGTGATCATCGCCGTGAGCTCGCTGGTAGATGAGGTGCTGGTTTCGGTACGGGCGCTAGGGGCGTTGACCCTGAATCTCACCGTGTTTGAAGTCGATGTACGTCCATTGACGTCAGTGACTACTGCATAGAGAAGGTATTCGCCTACCTCAATTCTCGTCCAATCAAATTCATAGGGGTAGGTGTTGTCTGAAACCAATGGGAGGTTCCAGTTGTAGAATTGGATGTTTTGGATCGGCGCCGTGCTTGACACGTCTGCTTTCAATTTGACCACCTGCTGGCCTAGGACAAAGACCTGGTTGTTGTACGGCTGGCTGACGTTGATACTGAGGCTAGCGGAAGGAGCGGTCACGGTGAAGCGGATAGGCTCTGTGGTGTATACGGTCCCATTGCTGTCGGTTACCTTTGCGTAGATATTATAGGTGTCCACTTCTATCCGCGTCCAGTTGAAGTCAAAGTTGCCGCTGCTGACCTCGACTAGTGGAAAGCCCCAGTTGAAAAACTCCACCTTTCTGATGCTGAGTCCAGAGGTGGAAGCATTGGTCCTCAAGATGACATCTTGGCTGCCGAGTGCGAAAGTAGATCCGTTGATCGGCGACACCATCTGTGCATTGTACGTCGGGTTAGTTGGGGTAGTAGGTGCGCGCTCGGCGGCTACGGAGAATTTGATCGTCGAGGAGGTGGCGCTCAGGCCTTGGTCGTCTCGGACGATCGCGTGCACTTGATAGTCGCCGGGCTCTATCGTGCTCCAGTTGAACGTATATGGAGCAGCGGTCAAAGTGGTGAGGGGAAGTCCCCAGTTATAGAATTCCACCTGTTTGATTTTCCCTTCCGGATCCTGTGCGTTGGCAACCAGCTCGACCGGGTTGACGCCTTTGACGAAGATCTGTCCCTCTTTTGGGTTGGTAATCGAGATGGTAGGTGCCTTGTTGGTCGTGGGTGGTACCTCATTGGATACTTTTGCCAACAACACCGAGCCGAAAGCAGGGATAGTGACTGACCCGCTGAACACTTCGTTTCTTGCATTGACATAGGTGCCGCTCAGTCCTCGCTGCACAGGAGAGCTTTCGGCATTGTAGGCAAAGAAAATCTGAGACTCTTTGTCGATGTTTTGCGTGGTGACTTTGCTGATTTTCAGATTGTCGATCAATACCTCGGAAGCCGAGGAAGGAATTCGGATGACGACGCTCTCGTTGCCTTTTGACACCAAAGAGCTTAGCAACACCTTATGGTTTTTGGTAGCGGAGGTAGTAGATGCCTTGCCGTTTCCTGCGCCCTTGTCTACGTTGTAGGTGTCTTCCAAAAACAGCTCTATCGCCGTATTGGCCGGTGTGCCGCGCATGTCAAATTCGACCAGGACTTTTTCACCAGGCTGGATCGCTCCGATCTGGATATAAGCGGTGGCGTTGCTGGATGAATTGGGGGAAATCTTCCATGTTCCACCTGAAATCCCGCTGGAAATCAGCTGGGATACCGCTCCATAGACACCGGCGAGGATTGAAAGGCCGGAGCTGAAGTCAGTCTGTTTGATCAGGGAAGAGGAAGTGATGTTATAGCTTGCGAGGTTTAGGTCGGGTTTGGTGGCATTGTTGTCAAAGCCAAAGGTGGAAGCCCAGTTGTTTAGGTTTCGGTCCACGCCGGAAGGGCCGTCGTTGGATCCCCTCGTTTTGATAAAGAAGTCGTGGTTGTAAGGATCCAAAAAGTAATTGGAGCTGAATGAGCCAACCGATCCAATATCATTGGCGATGGAATAGACTGAGTAGATCTGATCTGTCTTGTCGACCGAGGAAAAGAGGTTACGGGAGACGCTTACGTTTCGGATAGGTCCGCCGTAGTTGCTGTGCGTCAATTGGACCTGGCTTCTGGACTTATAAAACAGGTTTTCGGTGATCACGATGTTGTTGGCGTTGTGGAGATAGATACTTTTTCCACTCATAAAAGCCACGGTATTTTTGTGCACCGTCACTCCGGCGCTGTTGTCGTCGATGTAGATCCCTTCGGCCATGTCCACGTCCTCCAAGGTTCCGGTCTTAGTTCCTTTTCCGTTGAGCACGATGTTGCCGGTGATCTCTCTTCCGATATTGTTCATAGTGCTTAGGCCGTCTGAGTTTGTGTAGATACCACCACCGTCTTGTTTAAATAAGCAGAAGTTGTCAATAAAGTTATTGACGACCTTGGTGTAGCTTCCCCCGAAATGGATGGCGTTGAACCCGGTGTTGACGATTCGGTTTTTCTCGATCAAGCTTCTTTCCCCATTGCTTGCCAGGTAAATCCCCACACCTGCGATGTCGCTGCTTTTGGCCATGCCTTGGAAAGGCATGGTGTTGACGATGGAGTTGTTGAGTACATTGGCTCCAGGGGTGCTGTGTGCCATGAAGACTCCCGCGTTTAGTGCATAGTTGATCTGGTTGTTGTTGATCACCAGGCCGCGAATATCATAGGTATAGATGCCGTTTTCCCCCGCGAAGTCCAACACGCAGTTTTCAACTTTGACGTTTTCGCTTCGGTTGATGCTGATCATGTGACTGTTTGAGCCTCTGAAATGGAGGTTGGAGAAAGTCATGTTGGTAATGTAGGCACCATTCACCACGAGATTGTCCAAAGTGGCGACCGATACATTGGTGGATCCGACATTGTAGCCCGAGAGGTTTACGGTCAATCTTCTGGAGCTTGGGTCGTAGGCCCATTCTCCCGCCTGGTCTAGGATGGAAGGGTGGTTTTGGATGAAATACCCAAAATTCCGCTGAGGGCTATATGGACTTTCGTTGGCGCGGTAGTTAATGGTAGTTCCGCCGATGTAGTCGATGGTATGGCGGTCGATGATCCAGTTGTTTTTCCGGATGACCACTTCTCCGCCTGAGCCTGAGTATGGGGCTCCGCTTTGGGTACTGATGCTTGTAAAAGAATTGGCGTTGGCAATCTTTAAGTAGCCTCCGTCCGCAGACCCTGCATTGGGGTACCTTCCTATTTCTTTTATTTGATCGTTGATCAGCAGCACTTGCATTTTGCTGATGCCGTATCCGGAGAGGTCAGCCTGGTAGAGTCCATTGCCTATAGATACCCAGTTGGTCACGCGGGCCAGGGAAGTAATGACAGGTTTTGCACCAGTGCCATAGGAGGTAAAAAGGATAGGTGCTCCGCTAGCTCCTGATCGCGTCACTCGGATGGTGCCGTAGAAGACATCTCCAGATCTGAAGAATATCCTGTCCCCGCCTTTGAGACTGCCCGCGATCGCGTTGAGCTTGTCGATCGTTTTCCAAGGAGTGGCAGAGTTTTGCGCCTCACTTGCACTCCGGCTATCATTTCCCAGACTAGAGGAAAAATAGTAGTCGGTGGCCAATGCCGACTGTGCAAGACTCAAGATGAATAATAAGGTGAAGGCAAGGTAATTCTTTCGAAAGCTGAACGCAGGGGTAGCCCAGCTTTTGCTGCAAATGGTAATTGTCATGATTGATCAATAGGTTGGGGTTCCGACCAATTTTGACAAGGACTATGCCAGCGTAAAATGTAGATGAAATACAAAGAAAGTTATTATAGATTTTTTGAAACTATTGGGGCGATTCTTAGATTGACCCACTGTTGGTTTCGAAGGTGGGTTAGTATCTTTTTTGATTGTTGACTTCGCATTTTTTCTCGAGTCTTTCAGTCCAAACGCTGGTGTTTGATTTTACTGATGGACAGAAGCGATAGCTATTGCATTGTTGAAAAGCTTGCCACACCATCTTTATTTTGAAATTCGAAAAAGTATAGTCTTGGGCTGCCTGTTGATTGTAAAATATTTAAAAATGTCCGTCGTATTTTTTAAAAAAAATCAATTATTAATCTAATGAATATTTAGGATTGTATTAATAATATTAGTTGGTTTTGCTACGATTTTTGCCGTGGTCGAGTCGATTTGCCAGTCTTTTTCATGGCTTTTTTATGAGGCGACTTTCTTTGTCTGGTGATTTTTTGACTCCATTTGTGCAGGAATTTTGATTTTGTATAAAAAGCAGGAATCTGTATGTAAAAATTTATTTTGTCTGTCAGGTTTTTTAAACAGAATATTATTTTGAAAAATATTTATTTATAGAGGTAAAAGTCTAATAATCTTTAAATGTAAGCTATTAATTAAAATTTAATTACACTAACAGGCTGTTTTTTGATTTAGGTAGAAACTTTTTTACAGCAGGTAAATGGATTTCAATTATAAAAAAATGTATCTTGTGCCAAAGTTCAACGGCTGGAGATCGACGGAAATCCAGATGTCTACCCAGATAACAACAAACTATGAACACGTTAGAATCCGAGTTTTTGGGATACCATATGTACAAAGGTCAGCTGACCGACATCCTCCAAAAAGGCAAAACCATCATCAATACGCTAAACCAATACTCTTTTTGCCTGGCAGAAGAGGATAAGGTGTTCAAAAAGGCGTTGATGAGTTCGGACGTGCTGCTCCCTGACGGCATTGCGATCGTTCTTTCCGCGAAGTTTTTGAGCGGGAACAACTTCTCTAAAATCGCGGGCGCTGACCTCCACGAGTTTGCTCTAAAATATTTGAACAATGTCTACGGCAGCTGTTTTTACCTCGGCTCGATGAATGACACCATTGAGGCCATATCGAGTAAAGTTGCGGAGGAATTCCCCAATGTGAGAGTAAGTGGATACTCTCCACCATTTAAAGACCAATTTACCGAAGAGGACAACAAAATCATGATCGAGAAAATCAATGAATTTGGTCCTGATGTACTGTTTGTCGGCATGACTGCTCCGAAGCAGGAGAAATGGGTCTTTCAAAACAAGGACAAGATCCAGGCTACCTATATCTGCTCCATTGGGGCGGTCTTTGATTTTTACTCCGGCAAAATCGAGCGGCCAAATGCGATTTGGGTAAAATACGGCTTGGAGTGGTTTGCCCGATTCCTGAAAGAACCTAAAAGATTGTGGCGCCGCTATTTTCTATACGGCGCTGTCTACCTGAAGCATATCGCGTTTGGGAAGTTTAAAAAAGCAGCCCCTGTCAATTTGAATTAACTTTTAACTCCTACCACTATGTCTCTTACTATTGAAAAGTACATTGCTGTAATGAATTTCAAGCAAGAGAAGGACTTTTTTATCAATTCCTACTCTTTGAACTACCTGGACTCGGTGCAGGTCTTTTCCAAAAGAATGACCGACCTGGTTCTTTCCGGACTCTTTTTGATAACAGTAGGTTGGTGGCTTTTTATTATAGTGGCTATCTGTATCGCGCTCGAGTCCAAAGGGCCGGTGATTTTCAAGCAGCTGAGGCATGGGAAAAACAACCGCCCATTCTATTGCTATAAATTCCGCACCATGAAGTACGATCCGGAGAGAAAATTTCACCAAGCCCAGAAGAATGACCCCAGGATCACCCGGGTGGGTTATTTCTTGCGCACGACAAGCTTGGACGAATTGCCCCAGATTTTTAACATATTGGTAGGGGAGATGTCCATCGTAGGGCCGAGGCCCCATGCGCTTCCGATGAATCGGCAATATTCCGAGAAAATCGAGCGCTTCATGTGCCGCCACATGGTCAAGCCGGGAATAACTGGGCTCGCCCAGGCAAAAGGGTATCGAGGAGAGATCAGGGATGAAAGGGACATCAATTTCCGACTTACCTATGACCTTTTCTACATCAAAAAATGGAGCCTTGCCTTTGACTTCATGATCATTTGGATGACGTTTAAGTGCCTTTTGTTTAATAACGAGAATGCGTACTAAGCTTGGTTGTCAGACAAGGTAAGTATCGCAAGTACCAAATTGGCGGGTGGATCGGTCGATAAAGACAGATTCATCCGCTTTGTTTTTGACTCAAGTTCATTCAGTTGCTAGCCAAGGATTCCAATACCCCGGCCCAGCTTGTATTTATTGCGGAAGTCCCTGGGAGTGCAGCCGTTGATTTTCATAAAGGCGGCGTTGAAGCGGCTTACCGAGTTGAATCCACAATCAAAGACAATTTCGGTCACCAAACGGTTGGTGGCTACCAGTTTTCTTTTCGCATGGACGATCCTTTCTTCCATCACGTCGTCGCCCATCGCCATAGGGGTTAGGCGTGCGCGGATCTCGAGGAGTGCGACCTCTCCCGAACTACCTGGGCTGATACCTTAAAGCCAATTTTCGAGGAGGTACTCGTCTTACGCGCTGTTTTTTCCGATGCTTCGCAAAGAACTTCCAGCAATCCTGTCCTCCATGTTCGACGCGATAAGTGACAAAATGTTAGTCTTTTACATTGATGATCACCCTCTTGTATCTGGTCAGTGCAGGGCTACCATTGTCTGTGACTTCCAGGATGATATGCAGGGTACCGAGTCTTGGCGCCTTCGGAATTACGAGCACTGCATTAGCCGAATCGGCGTTTTCGATCTGGAGCGGTGTGGCAGTTCGGCCGCTAGTCAGGGTAAACTCGCTTGGCTCGGAGTAAAAGTACCAGCGGTAGCTGAGGCGATCGCCATCCGGATCGGTCGTGCCGTCCGCGCTGAGCTCCACCCGGTCGCCGACTTTGGCTTCCAGCGTGGCAGGAGAGGCGAGTTTGACAAGGGGAGGATGGTTTGCATCTTTGTACTCCTTGATCGTCCAGTCCATCCTCGCGACGAAGTCATTTTGGAAAGCCTCTCTCCATCGCCAGATAGTGGCCTTGTTGCTGGTGTGCCAGCTGCCGTCGGCACCGTAGACCTCGTCCATGGCATCCGTCCAGAGTGGTCGGGTTTCAGGCTCGGAAAACCATCTCTCAGTTCTGGGTTGGTAAAACTCATACCGCCCGCCCCAGTTGCCGAAGTCAGGGCGCTCCGGATTTTGCATACCGGTGTGGATCAGGTGCATAAAGCTCGGGGAGTCGCCCTCCATCAGGAACTCCATGTGTGGGTATTCTTTGCCTAGCGGGCCTTTGCTCCGGATATGTTCGTCCAGCCAGGGATTGTCCACGATTTCAAAATTTCCTCCGGCAAACCTCCCGTGAAACTTGTCTCCGCTGATCCCCGACCAGGTAGCAAAGTGATAGGCACCATAGGCGTGGATTCCAGGACTCGCGATGTAAAAGAGCCCTGGAAAAGTCTTTCTCAGCCAAGGTCCGCTGTTGTCCTGGTCGGAGATGGTGTACACGCGCAGCTTCGCGACAAACTTCTCCACGTCGGCTGGACTGCGGCTTTCCTTGATTTTCCAAAGTGCCTGGGCCAGACAGTTGGGACCGCCCCAGACCAGCACCCAGACCGGGCGCTCGTCTGCCTTGTCCACGGAGCTGATGATCAGCTCGGAGCCTTCGGAGTCCATGCCCTGGCCCACCGCCTCCATTCCGTATTTTGGGATGCCCTCCCTCACGACCGAGCGCAGGTAGTCCGCGCTGGGATAGCCCTGTTCATGCTTTTCCAGGTTGTCCCGGACTTTGCCGTAGGCATCCAGGATCTCGTGGATTCTCCAAGTGGCGATCTCGTTTTGCTGGTGGATGGAAGTGGTAGCGATCAATCCTTCCACGTCCCATTGATTGGAATAGGTGAGAAAGCGAACCAATGACATCGCATCGTCAGGCTCGTTTTCGATATCGGTGAGGACGATGATTCTTTCCTTTTCGGATTTTTGTTGGGCATTGAGCCCGGTCGATACGAAAAGCAAAATGCTCCAAAAGAGCAGGCAATTCTTATGCGGATATTTCATGGTTACGGGGGTTATTTTGCAGTAATAATCACTCGCCTATATCTGGTCAAAGCGGGCCTTCCACTGTCTGTGACCTCACAGATCACATGGATCGTTTGACCGGGTTTTGCGTCTTTAGGTACTGTGAAGACGGCGTCTTGCTCATTTGGATGCTGGATTGAAACTTCGCCTTTGTAGGAGCTCGGATCGCGATACTGCCACCAATGATAGCTAAGCCTATCACCATCTGGGTCATGGGAGC
The DNA here is from genome assembly GCF_017254915.1 of Algoriphagus oliviformis. GTDB lineage: Bacteria > Bacteroidota > Bacteroidia > Cytophagales > Cyclobacteriaceae > Algoriphagus > Algoriphagus oliviformis. The sequence continues at coordinate 437,739 of NZ_JAFKCT010000002.1, forward strand.
CTGCTGCACTTAGTTTTACTTTAGCTCCGGGTTTTAGCAGCATGTCCTCGTCGTGGGCGAGCTTGACGACGGGCTCATGATTTGCTTCCGCAAAAGACTTGATCGTCCAGTCTGCTCGCGCGGCAAAGTCATTTTGCATCGCCGCAGTCCAGCGCCAAAGTGGTTCCAGATAGTCCGTTAGTTCCTGGTCATTGGGTATTTCTTCCCTCAGCCGCTCTCTTCCCCAGGCAGAGTCGCCATACCATCTTCCTTCAGGGTAGGAATAAGAGGAATCCAAAACTGGATCCAGCCAGGTGTTTTCGCGAACTTTCACATATCTACCTCCCCAGCCTCCAAAGTCCGGTGATTCCATGCTCCGCAATCCGGTAGGTACGGTATGTAGAAAAGCAGGTGAATCTCCCTCTGACCTGAAATCGCCTTTGTCAAATCCTTTATCGCCTTCTTTGTGGGCCGGATACATGGATAAAAGCGGCCCATGCCCCTCCAGGATATTTTCGTTCATCCAGTCCGCCGCAAGGTATTTCTGCTCAGCCTCCGGCAAATACTTTTTCCAATGATAGAAAATGGCAATGAACTGATCAGAGATGATCGTGGGGATATTGTATTTGCCCCAAACCGGGCGAATGTATTTCTGATAGGTTTCGTCTTGCTCCCAGATGAAATAGAACCGGATTTTGTCTGCGACCGCCTCCATTTTTTCAGGATGATCTTCCTCTATCGTTTTCAACGCCCGCGCAATGGTATTAGTCCCGCCCCAAGCCTGAATCCAGATTGGCCGATCGTCGGATTCGTCCAGCAGTACTTTTACGATGTGCTGGGAGCCGTCCGTGATTTTTTCCATCTCACCTTCTGTCTCCACATTACCGAGAAAAGTCCGGGAGCGGAGGAATTCCGCAGAAGGGTAGTCCGGATCATGCTGGAGAAGGTTGGGCTGCACTTTTGCGTAAGCATCCAAGTAGGGAAAAGCCCAGTCGTCGCCGGCCCATCGGTGACCATGCCAGTGGTATTGGGAGCTCGAGGTAATGATGCCCTCAATATCCCATTCGTTCGCGTACAGTAAAAACCGCACCAGGGAACATTCATCATCGATCTCACCATCGCTGGTGACGATCACCCTTGGTTTTTCCGGTTTTTGCTGCGCAAAGACATTCAAACCAAGCATCCCAATCAACGGCAGTAGGAGCAGGGGTTTTGGGGAAAAGTTATGAGGTTTCATCGTTTGACAGTGTACTAAAAAGCAGTTTTGGGAGATCTAGTTTGCTTTTACGGAGACGATCACACGGCTATATCTGGTCAGGGCTGGACTGCCGTTGTCAGTCACTGCGCAGATTATATGGATGGTGCCACTTCCCTGCGGCACTACAAACGAAGCCTGGGCCTGATCTGAGTTTGTCAACTTTACCAGCTCACCGGCGTTTGGTAAAGTGCTGGGTTCGGTATGCACATACCAATCATAGCTGAGTTGGTCGCCGTCAGGATCTTTGCTTCCGGCTACGCTGAGCTTGATGATCTCACCGGGTTTTGCCGTTGGGTTCAGTTTGCTTTTAGTCCGCACTACAGGCGGGTGGTTGGCGTCTGCGTAGGATTTTACACTCCAGTCGGCCCGGGCAGCAAAGTCATTTTGCATCGCATCAGACCAACGCCACATCGGTTTGAAATAGGTGTTTCGCTCCTCTGCAGTGGTGTTGGTTCCTTCACGTAAACTTGCTCTGCCCCAGCCATTGCTTCCGTACCATCTGCCTTCCGGATATTCATACCCAGAGACCGGCACCGAGTCCAGCCAGGTATTTTCCCGGATTTTCACAAATCTGCCACCCCAACCTCCATAGTTTGGTGATTCCAAGCTTCTCAGGCCTGTGGGAATGGTATGCAAAAATGCCGGAGAATCACCTTCAGAGCGGAAATCACCGTTGTCCATCGCGGGATAAAGTGATGCCAATGCGCCGTGGTTTTCAAGGATATTTGCTTTCATCCAAGGCCCTTCAAAATAGGGCTGCATGGTTTTGGGCTGCACCTTTGCCCAGCGATAGGCGATGGCCTCAAACTGGTCCGAGATAATGGTCGGTATGTTGTATTTCCCCCAATGCGGACGGATATATTCCTGATAGGTCGCGTCCTGTTCCCAAATCAAATACAGGCGCATCTTCTCCGCCACATATTCCATCTTTTCAGGATGGCTTTCTTCGATGCTTTTCAAAGCTCTGGCTAGTGTATTCGTCCCGCCCCAAGCTTGAATCCAGATGGGTCGATCATCTGTTTCATCCAACAAAACCTTTACTATCAGCTCCGAACCGGGAGTGATTTCAGTCATTTCACCTTCTGTCTTGACGTTGCCAAGCAAGGTTCTTTCCCGAAGGAAAGCCGGTGTAGGATAGTCCGGGTCATGCTTGACCAGATTTGGATAGTCCTTGGCATAAGCATCCAAATAAGGATCAATCCAATCATCTCCAGGCCAATTGTGGTCATGCGCATGATATTGTGAACTGGAGGTAATTATGCCTTCTACATCCCATTCATTTACATAAAACAGGAAGCGGACGATAGAACATTGATCGTCGATCTCTCCATCACTGGTGACTAAAACCCGAGTTTTCTCAGATTTCTTTTTTTGAGCCTTTCCTTCATAAAAACCAAGTAGGAGTAAGGCAGTAAGTAGAAAAGCTATTTTGGGAAGCTGTTTCATGAAGGGTAAGATTAGGTTTAGGTGTTTTTATTGCCAATTACTTTTTTCCATCCTTTATAATATCCCGCTACTTTCTCAGAGTCTTTTCCAGGTAAAGTGCTGATGAAGTTTTGGTTAAAGGATCTGAGTTGATCTATACTTTCATACACTTTGGAGTTCAGTCCCGCCAGATAGGCGGCACCCAGCGCGGAGACGTCCGCGATGCCGATAGTGATGACCTTGCGTTGGAGTAGGTCGGCTAGGAACTGCAGGACGAATCGATTGGCAGTGATGCCTCCGTCCACCTTGAGCTCGGTCAGGGTCGTGCCTGAATCCGCCTCCATTGCGACGACCACATCCTTGATCTGGTAGGGGATAGACTCCACCGCCGCGCGGATGATGTGGCTTTTGGTGCTGTCAAAAGATAGCCCCTCGATACTCGCCTTTCTGTTCATGTCCCAATGGGGAGCGCCCAGACCGGAGAAAGCGGGCACGATGTACACACCGCCGTTGTCGGGGAGGGAAAGGCATATTTGCTCCAATTCCGAAGGATTTTCAAACAGGCCGAGCTGGTTTTTGACCCATTCGATGGTGGCACCTGCCGAGACGATGATCCCCTCCAGGGCATAGTCCACGCGATCTTCCGTACTCCAGCAGATCGTGGTGACCATTCCGGTTTTGGACGTTTTCAGCTCCTTTCCTATGTTCATCAAAATGGAACTTCCCGTCCCCAAGGTGGCTTTGGCACCGCCCGGCTCGAAACAGCCTTCCCCAAAAGCCGCGGCATGGGAGTCGCCAATCAGCGCAGAGATGCTGATTTCCTGATCCAGCAGCCCGTCCAGATTGCTGTGGCCAAAGTGGTAGGAGGAGGGTTTTGCTTCGGGTAGGTTTAGCTTGGATAGACCGAAGTCAGCCAGGAGCTCACGATCCCAAGCCAACTCTTTTAGGTTGAAAAACAGCGTTCTGGAGGCATTGGTATAGTCGGTCAGGTAGGATTGACCTTGGGTCAGTCTAAAGAGCAGCCAGGAATCTATGGTGCCAAAGAAAGCTCTTCCCTGATCGATCGCCTCTCTGACAGTGGGCTCGTTTTCGTAGAGCCAGATTACTTTCGTTCCGGAAAAATAGGGGTCTATGATCAGGCCTGTTTTCTCGTTGATCTTTGTGCCAAAGCCTTTTTTCTCCAAACGCTCACAGACTGCAACTGATCGCTTGCATTGCCATACGATGGCGGGGTGCAAAGGCTTGCCCGTCTCGTCCCAGATGACGAAGGTCTCCCGCTGGTTGGAGATGCCGCAGGCCTTGATCTGTGCCAAATCACCTCCGTTGGCTGCAAAGCCGTCTAGGCACTTGCGTACGGAAGTCAAGACATTTTGGTAGATCTCCTCCGGGTCTTGCTCCACCCGGTTTCCATCCAGATAGACGCTCCTCAGTGGCTCGGTGGCCTTGTGAACCGACTTTCCGCCCTCGTCGAAAAGGATGGTTTTGGTGCTGGAAGTTCCCTGGTCTATGGCTAAAATGTAGGGCATGTCGCTTTGCGTTTACCGTTTTGGATTTGATGCTATTCGCTTTTTTGGTTGGACTTGTCGATGACCACCGCCAATAGAATCACGATGCCTTTGATGACTTGCTGCCAAAAAGGGGAGACGTCCAGAAGGATAAGGCCGTTGTTGAGCACCCCGATGATCACCGCGCCAAGGACAGTCCCGAGGATGGTGCCGCGACCGCCGGAAAGCGAAGTACCGCCGATCACGACCGCCGCAATGGCATCCAATTCATAGCTCATGCCGGCATTGGGCTGGGCCGAGTCCAGCCGGGCCGTCACCAGCACGCCGCCGACCGCTGCCAGGAGGCCAGCAAGTGAGTACACCCAGATCTTCACCTTGGAAATGGGTATTCCGGAGAGTCGGGCGGCGTTTTCGTTTCCGCCTATGGCATAGATGTATCGGCCAAACTTGGTTTTCCCCGTGAGTACCACGGCAACGAGTACAACGAAACCCGAGATCCAAACCGGCATGGGGATGCCCAGAAACCAGCCTGTGCCCAGAAAGCCAAAGCTTTCCCCCAAGCCCGTAATCGGATGGCCCTTTGTCCACAGCATGGTGAAGCCGCGTGCCATGGTGAGCATCGCCAGCGTAGCCACGAAGGGCGGCACCTTGAATCTGGTCACCGCGTAGCCATTGACAAAGCCCAATCCGCCGCCGAGCAGCATGCCCGCGAGCACCGCGCCCAGCACGGTAAAGCCGATAAAGAGATTGGCCGAGGGAATGCTGATGCCTGATCGTAACAGTCCTGCGGTCACTGCGCCGCAGAAAGCCAGGATGGAGCCCACCGAAAGGTCGATTCCGGCAGTCAAGACCACGAGGGTCATGCCCACGGAAATGCAGACATTGACGGAGATCTGTCGCATGACGTTCCAGAAATTGTCCGCCGTCAGAAAGTTGTCCGTGGTCAGAGCCAGCCCCAGACAAAGGACGAACAGGGCGATGAGGGATTGAAACTGGGCAATATTTAAGTTTTTCCTGAGGGCGATCATTGGGGCAGGTTTTCTGGGATACAGGCGTTCATGATGTTGTTTTCAGTGGCTTCGCCGCTGGCAAATTCGGCCGTGAGCTTTCCCTCGGCCATGACGAGGATGCGGTCTGAGATGGCGAGGATTTCCGGTATTTCGGAGGAAATGACCAAGATGGAGATTCCCTCGGCACTGAGCTTGGAGATAAGTTCGTAGATCTCGCTTTTGGCGTTGACGTCGATGCCGCGGGTGGGCTCGTCGAGCATCAACACTTTTGGATTTCGCTCGATCCATTTGCCGAGAATGACCTTTTGCTGGTTTCCGCCGCTGAGGTTTTTGATAGCTTGGTGTTCTCCCGAGGACTTGATTTTCAGGGAGGAAGTATGTTTGTCGTAAAGCTTCGAGTGAAGCCGGTCGCTCAGGAATCCCAGCTCGCTGACTTTTTCCAATACCGTCAAGCTGAGGTTTTTGCCCACGGACATCCCGGGAACTATCCCATCTCTCTTGCGGTCTTCGGGCACCAGGGCCATGCCTGCGGCGATCGCTTGGATAGGGCTCTTGAACTGGCAATCCTCGCCGTCGAGCCTGATGGAGCCCTTGAGTGCTTTGGAGTGCAAGCCAAAAAGGCTTTCGCAGAGCTCCGTCCTCCCAGCTCCCATGAGGCCGTAGATCCCCAGTACCTCACCTTTGCAGAGAGTGAAACTGATGTCATCCAAAAGCGGCCGAGCGCTGTTTTCCGGATTGAAAAGATGGAGGTTTTTCACCTCCAAGACGGTTTCCGGGCAAGCGCTTCTGGAGGTTTTCTTGACCACTTTCACCTCGCGACCAGCCATCATGTTGATCAGCTGGGCTCGGGAAATCTGGGAGACGGGCCCCTCGCCGACGATTTTTCCATCCCGCAGTACGACGAGATCGTCCGCCATGGCGAAGAGCTCGTCCAGCTTGTGGGAAATGTAAACGATGGCCTTTCCCTCGGCCTTTAGCCTTTCGATGATCTCAAAGAGCACTTCCACCTCGCTCTCGCCGATGGCGGAAGTGGGTTCGTCCATGAATACCACTTCGGATTCGACCAAAAGCGCCTTGGCGATTTCCACGATTTGCTGCTGTCCGACTTTCAGGCTACCCACCAGGGCGGTGGGGTCGACGTCGAGCTTGAGCCTTTCCAAGAGCGTCTTGGTCTTCCGTATCATCTGGCTCTTGTCCAAAAAGCCCAGCGCATTGAGCAGTTCCCTTCCCAAAAAGATGTTTTGGGCGACGCTGAGGTGGGGGATCAGGTTGAGTTCCTGGTGGATGATGGAGATGCCCAGGTCCTGCGCATCCTTGGGACGGGTGAATTTCACCTCGCTACCTTTGAACAGGATTTGGCCCTCATAGTCGGTGTAGACGCCGGACATGATCTTGAGCAAGGTGGATTTGCCGGCACCGTTTTCCCCGATCAGGGCAGTCACCCTGCCTCCTTCGAGGCTGAGGTTCACCGCACTGAGGGCTGTCACGCCGGAAAACCTTTTGGTGATGTCTTTTACTTCCAAGAGCGCTGCCATGCTAGGGGTTGATCTTGAGGGTGAAAGGAATGATCTCAGGCCGCTGTAGGTTCAGATGGGCTTTGTTTAGCTCCATCGCTCCCTCAAATTCTACCCGGTCGCCGACGGCCAAGGAAGACCGAAACGTCGGAATGAGGTCGTGGCGGATTCTCGCGTTGATCTCCTCCGATATGGTGTTGAAGTCGGAGGTGTTTGGATAGTCGTTGATTTTCACGAGTCCGGAAGCGTCACGCAGGGCATTTCCGTAGATGAATTCCGTCTCGATCTCTACGCTTTTGTCCCCAACTTGCAGCAGGACATGGTTTTCGTCCACCGAAGTGACCGTGCCTTCCCCCTTCACCCGGAAGTATCCGATGTTGCCGATGCCCAGGGCGTTTCCGCTTTTCTCGAAGGTGCCCTCTGGGTCTGTTGCCAGTGCCGTGAGGAGTTGGGAAAAGTCGGGAGCGTTGCCGTAGGACTCCGCCAGCTCGGTGTCCCAGATGCTTTCCACGTAGGCGGCGGCATCGAAGACCTCCTTTTGGTTTGCGGCCAGCCGCTCGTCCAGAGGCTGGAAGTACACCGAGTTGTAGCCCAGCAAGGCCAGCAGCGCCATTCCTATCAAGTATTTGATCGCTCTCTGTTTCATTTGCTTCCGTAGGCTTCGTATTCGTAGACGTTTTCCTGGTTGACCATCTCGACGGTCACGGGTACTTTTTGGGCAAAATCACGCTTGCCTCCAAAATATTCCTTGGCGTACTCGGCGGCGGTTCGGGCGATGAGCTTGGGAAACTGCATCCCGGTGGCCAGGATTTTCCCCTGCTCGATGGACGTGACCACGTCGCTCGCACCGTCAAAGCCAAACACCATCACCTGTTCCGCCTTTCCGGCAGCTACCAAAGCTTGGTAAGCTCCCATGGCCATGCCGTCGTTTCCGCAGAAAACGCCCTTGATGTCTGGATGTACCTGAAGGATGGATTCCATGACCTCCATGGCCTTGTTTCGGTCAAAGTCGGCATTTTGCTGGGCGACCATCTGCAGACCGGGGTAGTGGTCCACAACGGAGTGAAAGCCCTTGGAGCGGCTCCAGGTGTTGTTGTCACCGACGAGGCCGAGGATTTCCACATACTTGCCTTCCTTGTTGAGCTTTTCGACGAAATACTTGCCGATGGCCACACATCCGGCATAGCTGTCGGAGAGGATCTGGCTGGTGGCGGCATCGGTGGCGTTTATTTCCCTGTCCATGCAAAAAACCGGAATGTCGGCCCGCTTGGCGATCCGCACGTTGGCAATGGAGCCGTCTGCGTCCGTGGGGTTGAAAAGGATGGCATCGTAGCCGGAAGAGATGGCATTTTCGAAGTGGTCCGTCTCCAGCGCCGTATTGTTTTGGGAGTCAAAAATGGTCGCCTGAAAGCCAAGTTCGGTTGCCCGGTCAGCCGCCGTCTCTGCCAGGACAACAAACCAGGGATTGTTGAGCGTGGAGACGATGACGGCTACCTTCTTGGGGGCGTTGGGGTCAGATTCCTTTTGTTTTTGGCAGCTGGCGCAAATACCGACAATCAGCAGGAAGAGAAACGGGAAGAGGCTGTTTTTGAAATAGGTCATTTTGGGTCGTTGTTTTTTATTTCAAAAGCTGCTCTGCCCGGGCTAGAATTCCCTCCGGGGAGATTCCGTAGTGGCCCAAAATCTCCATTTGGGATCCGGTGACCGTGTATTCATCCGGGATTCCCATGATTTGAAAGCGGTTTCGGGCGCCTTTTTGGAAAAGGTAGGAGGCGCAGGCTTCTCCCAAACCACCGTTCACCATGTGTTCTTCCACGGTGATGATCGGTTTTCGTTTGGCAGCCAACCCATCCAACAGCTGGGTGTCAAGCGGCTTGATGGTGTGCATGCTGACGACTTTTGCGCTGATGCCGTGTCTTTCGTCAAGTGCTTTGGCTGCTTTCCAAGCGGGATAGACGGTCTCCCCATTGGCGATGATCGTCAGATCACTTCCCTCGCGGACGATCCGTGCCTTTCCAAATTCAAACTTTTGGTTTTCCTCAGAAAGAAAAGGCATGGCCTTTTTCCCAAAGCGGAGATAGACCGGGCTGCTGGATTGGCTGGCAAGTAGCACCGCCTGCTCCGTTTCGAAGTTGTCAGCCGGAGCGACGATGATCAGGTTGTTGATGGCGCGGAGGGCGGCAAAATCATGCAGGCTGTGGTGGGTGGTGCCCAGAGCGCCATAGCTCACTCCTGCACTGATTCCCACCAGCTTCACGGGATTGTCCGAGTAGGCGACGTCATTCTTGATTTGTTCCAAAGCGCGGGCAGTCAGAAAACAGGCGGGGGAGACTGCGAAAGCCTTTTTGCCGGCCGAGGCCAAGCCTGCGGCCACGCCGACCAAGTTTTGCTCGGCTATGCCTACTTCGACGATCTGCTGGGGGAATTTTTGGCCAAAAGGTACCAGCTTCCCCGATCCTCGGGAGTCGCTTGTCACGGCGACGATATCCCGGTCTTTGGCGGCCAGCTTTTCCAGTGTTTCCGCAAAAATCTCCTGGTTAGCTTTTCCCATCCGGAGATCCATTTCCGCTAGTTTATCCAGTTCCATAGGTTTTCAGATTTGTGCTTCGGCAGTGTCCAGTTCGGTCATTGCCAGTTCGTATTGCTCTGGGCTTGGCACGCCATGGTGCCATTTTAACACGCTTTCCATGTAGCTTATGCCTTTGCCCTTGATGGTGTGGGCGATGACGAAGCTGGGTTTTCCGGCTTCCAGCGGGCCTTGGTTGAGCGCTTTCTCCAGTTGGTCTAGGTCGTGTCCATCCACTTCCCGCACGGCCCAGCCAAAAGCCTCCAGCTTTTCCCGCAGGGAATCAGTATTCATGACCTCCTGGTTGGAGCCGGTGATTTGCTGCTTGTTGTTGTCAAGGATGGCGTAGAGATTGTCCAGTTTGTAGTGCGCAGCCGAGAGGAAGGCCTCCCAGTTGGAGCCTTCGGGCATTTCTCCGTCGCCCAAGAGGGTAAAGACGCGGTGGGATTTGCCGTCAAGTTTGGCGGCGATGGCTTCCCCGACACAGATGGGGAGTCCGTGGCCCAATGCTCCGGTATTTTGTTCCACGCCATTCACTTTCTTGGTGGGATGCCCGATGTAGTGGGATTGGTATTGGCACAGCGTTTCCAGATCCGATTCGGGGAAAAAGCCCCGGTCGGCCAAGGTCACAAAGAGCGCTTCGACACAGTGTCCCTTGCTCTGGATATAGCGGTCCCGGTTGGGATTTTTGAAATCGGCAGGATCGACATTCAGCACCCGATTGTAGAGGACATTCAGCGTGTCCACGCAGGAAAGACTTCCGCCGGTATGGCCGGCCTTGGCTTTGTAAATGTATTTGAGAAGGTTTTTTCTCAGCAATACAGACTTTATTTTCAACTCACTGTCGGTCATCTGAAGGTAGTTTTGATAGCAGCGGACTGCAAGATTGATGTTGTGTTATCCCTGATGGTGATAAACTTCCCAGCCCAGGTAGTTTTCGAAGGCCTCCCCCAGTACAGCCGACGTATGGGAGGCGTTCATGACCACGTGGTGCTCGAAGCCGTTTTTGCAGACATACTTCATCAGGCCTTGGAGGTCGGGGATCTTTGCGACGGCTCGGTTTCCGAATGTGTTCAGCTCATCGTTGGTGAGGTATCCGTCGCCGATGTAGGCTTTCATGATGCCACGGGTATCGTCCGTGCTGATTCGACCGAAGGTCAAAGGCGAGGCTGGGGTGCGCCCGTCCAGCGCGCCGTAGGTATTTTCTACCCCCACGGTAGTGCCGAGTATGGGGGCGTTGCTGATCTCTATGTCCGGGAGAAAAGACTTAGCCCAATTGCCGCAGTGGAAAAGCACGCATTTTTCATCGTCGTCCGCATAGTTGTTGTTCCAGTCGACGAGGGCGCTGGGCGAACCGGAAGCAAGCTGTAGGGCATACATGCTCAGGGTGCCGGTGACGTCCACTTCGCAGGCGCTAGGGATCATGCCTTCGCTAAACATACTGGAGCTGGTGCAGACGTTGCAGCCGTAGTTTTGCTGGAGGGAAGTCCAGCATTGGATGGCGTTGGCATCGAGCTGGTTTTCGATCATGAAGTCGTTGAGGACCACGTCCAGTTTCGCCATTTGGACCAGTGCTTCGCTTGGAGTCTTGCCTGTCGAGGCATAGTTGTGGATTTTTTCCAGATGTTCTTTCACTCGCTGATCGCTTGGGCCGAGCTTGTTTGCTTTGCCGAGGATTTCCGAAAGGTCGCAGGTGACGACGGAGATGCCGTTTTTCTGCAAGATTTTTTCGCTGTAGCGGACTGTGTTGAATGCGGTGGGCCTGGCGCCTATGGCGCCGATGCGTACGTTTTTCAGGCCTTTGACCACTCGGCAGACTCCGATGAACTGCTCCAAGTCGGCGAGAAAGGAGGCGTCGCCAGGATGCACCACATGTTTGGCGGTGAGGCTGTATTTGATGCCGTATTGGTAGAGGTTGTTGCAGACGGAGATCTTGCCGCACCAGGAGTCGCGGCGGTTTGCGACATTGAGCTTGTTGAGCTCATCGGGATAGCCCTGGATCAGTACGGGTACTTTGAGGTCGGCGAGGTGCAGGGTATCCGCCACGCCTCGCTCGTCTCCAAAGTTTGGCAACACCACCAGCACACCGGCGATTTGGTCTTTGTGTTTTTTGAAGAGGTCTGCGCATTTTTTGGCGTCTTGGTAGGTTTCCACTCCGCCCAACTTGCTGTCCGACTCCGCGAGCATGACTGCGCTGATTCCGCTCTCGGCAAAGAGCTTCAGGATGTCTGCCCGGGCTTCAGATACCAGTTTGTCGGGAAAAAAATCCCGGTTTCCTATGATCACTCCCAAGGTGAGGTTTTGCTTTTTCATTGAATGGGTCAGTATGGGGTACTATTTATGTGGTCGGTTTCTCTGCGATGATCAATTCGATCTCGTGCTCCTTAAATACTTCTTTGTGCTTGTTTTCAATCCCTTCGTCCGTGATGATGTAGTCGATCAGAGATAGGGCTCCCAGACTCGCAAAGGCGCTTTTGCCGATCTTAGAAGAGTCGGCAACCAGGTAAGTGGTGTCGGCAGCCTCGATCATGGCTTTTTTGACCACCAGGTCACTGAGGCTGGGGTAGGTGAGGCCGGACTTCAGGGAAATGCCCGCCGTTGCCAGAAAGAGTTTTTGCACATTCAGGCCCTTGAAGAAATCTGCCGCCTTTTGCCCGGTGAGCGAAAGGGTAGGAGCTTTGAATTCTCCGCCTGTCATGATGATGTCGATGTTTGGGTTTGCGCCAAGCATCAGGGCAATATTCAAAGCATTGGTAATCACCGTGAGCCCTTTGATGTTGATGATCTTCTTGGCGATTTCGGTGGTTGTCGAGCCAGAGTCCAGGATGATGGTGTCTCCTGGGTGGATGAACTCCAGACACTTTTCGGCGATGATTTCCTTTTCCCGAAGGTTGTCTTGATGGACTAGGGAAAAATTTCGGACTTGGTCTTCCACATCCTTCAGGTGAACGCCTCCATGTTCGCGGACCACCAGTCCGTTTTTTTCCAGTTTCTCCAGATCCTGCCGGATGGTCACTTCAGTCACCTTGAAGATTCTCGCCAAATCGTTGACTTTGGCAGAGCCGTCTTCTTTCAATAGCTCAAGTATCTTTTCTTTTCTTTGTTTGGGAAGCATGTGGATTTTGTTTCTTGATGGAAAACAAAAGTAGCCTATTTCGAAAACTTATGCTTTTCATTGGGTTTGCTTTCGCAATATTTCATTTTGATATACAGCCTTTCGAAAATCATCTTCCCAGGATCGTTTGAATGAAGACTTGAATTGAGCGTTTTGATGTGAAGCTTAACTAGGAGGAGGGGGCTATACCTCCTAAGGTAGAGCCCTTCCTTCTAAGTCCATGTATTTATTGGTAACCCGGATTTTGGGTAAACTCATCCCGGTTAGTAACCGCGTCCAATTGCGACTGAGGGATAGGACGGATATAGTGGTGTTGACCCACGCTCTTTACGTCCGGATTTAGTGCAGGGACTCTGTCGACAAGCTTGTTGGTTCTTTTCAGGTCAAACCATCTCAATTGCTCCCCGGCAAATTCTCTTGCGCGCTCATCCAAGATGAAGTCGATCGTAACTTGGTCTGCGGTGATTTTCATTGCATCCGCTTGGCCGGGCTTGGCTGCTCTTGCTCTTACTACATTGATGAAATCTGCCGCAGCCTGAAGGTTGCCAAGGTACATCTGCGCCTCAGCTGCGATCAGATACAATTCTGCAAATCGGATGACATAGGCGTCTCTCGCACTCTGGGCTTCATTGGCACTCGATCTGGTGTTGTCCATGTGCTTAGTGAGTGTAGGATAGCGAAGATTGTCACGGACGGTTCCATCTTGGTTATAGATGTCATTTCTGTTATAGACCTGATATATATGTCCCGCGCTTCCCTTGAAGGTAGATCTGGTGGCTACTACGGCTGTGTCTCCCCGGTGCATTCCGGCTGGGAGGTTGGTGGAGTTGGCATACCATACCTCCATAAATGACCCCTCATATCTATTATCTGCCTCGCTGTATAGGTCTAGCAGTGTTCTGGTGGGCATGTATCTGTTGAACGGTCTGCCATATTCGATGGCTCTGGTGAGTCCGGGCAGGTTGTCGTATTTCATCAGGAAATGCAGGTGACCATTATTACTGCCACGGCCATGTCCAAGCGGATTGGTTTCATTGTTTCGGAGGTCATTCAGAGTCAAATTTTCCGCATAGTTCACCGCGTATACTATTTCGCTGTTACGGTTGTTGGCCATATTCCAAAGGTCTTTATAGTTCGGTACAAGTTTGTACCCAAAGCCCCCATTGATCACAGCAGTGGCCATATCACTCGCTTCCTTGTACATCTTTCTGGTCAGATAGATGCGGGCGAGAAAAGACATAGCTGCCGGCTTGGTTACTCTTCCATAATCTGGAGTCGTAGGGGCTAGATGCTTAACTGCGAAATTCAAGTCTTCGAGAATCTGGGCGTAGAAAGTATCCACGGGAGTTTTGTTGGCAGTAGTAATGATCCCTTGGGATTCTTCCAAGGTGAAATGTACTCCTCCCCAAGTCTCTACGATATGATAGTAGTAAAATGCTCTAAGGAACCTCAATTCAGCTTCTCTCTGTAGACGGTTGGCCGGTGTTAATCCTGCGTCGGCGATCCTGTTGATGCCAGCATTCGTCAGGTTCACGGCTGCATATAGCTGCGTCCAAAGTGTAGTGATAGGGGCGTTGGTGCCCTGTAGGTTGGTGTAGGTGGACAGATCCGGCCACACATCTCCTGCTGCACTCATCCAGATATCGGTCCCCATCTCTGTCATATTGTATGCCTCTTCTTTGCCATACCACCATCTCTGGTAAGAGTATGCCGCATTTACTAAGGACTCAAATCCTTCAGGAGTCGTATAAACGGCCTCTGCAGTTAGACCGCTGGGGTTGTATTCTTCCAACAAGTCTTCACAAGACGTGGTAAGTATCGTGATCGATAAAGCGAGTATGGATAGTATTGATGTTTTTTTCATGGTTACGAGCTTTTGAATGATTTAAAAACCAAGGTTGATTCCGAAGACATAGTTTTTTAACATCGGAAAGCTTTCTCCGCCACCTCTTTCGGGATCGTATTCATCGAGCTTGGAGTTCTTAGTCCAGGTGAAGAGATTGGTGCCTGCGAAATATATTCGCATGTTGCTGACAATCGATTTATCCTTCACTGGTAGCGTATAGCCTAGGGATAGATTTCTCACCCTGAGGTACGATCCGTCTACATAGCCAATGGTGCTCCAATAGAGCGTAGATGAACCGGATACCCCTGCATTTGGTCTTGGATATTCATTCGTTGGGTTTTCAGGAGTCCAATAGTCAATGGCTTTTGAACTATTGCTAAGGTTTGACTGCCTGTCATATCTGCTTAGGAAATTTGGATTGATAGTTTGTCCCCATCTCGCAAATAGATACACACTGAAGTCAAATGCTTTGTAGGTCACTTTGTTGTTCAAACCTCCAAACCAATCAGGTCTATTGTTGCCAGCCAACACGATCCTGTCATTCACCGCATCGATCTTATTGTCTCCATTTTGATCCCTTACCTTGATATCGCCCGGCGCTTGACCAAAGATTTTTGCTTCGTCCGCCTCGGCGGTCTGCCAGATTCCCAATTTTTCATAATCATAGAAAACCGAAATAGGCTGCCCTACAAACCAACCGTTGCTGATATCATCCACTCCGTCAGTGACCAGAGAGACAATCTCTTCTCTATTTCTGGTGAAAGTCAATGTGCTTTCCCATAGCAGGTTTCCTTTTTCGATGTTGACAGTGTTTATCCCCAATTCAATCCCGCGATTTTGCGTTTTGCCGATGTTCTGATAGACCTGCTGCACGCCTGTGGTAGGTGGCAATCCTCTGGGAAGGAGCAAGTCGGATGTCTGTGTGTTGTAGATGTCTAGGGTGGCATTGATTCGGTTTTTCCATAATCCCAGGTCAATTCCAAAGTTGGTGGTGGCGGATAGCTCCCATCCTGCATCGGGATTTCCGAGAAGGGGGGAGAATGTAAAGCCCTGGAAACTTGACTCTCCAAATGCCATAGGAATTCTGGTCAAAGTGCTTTGGGTACCATAAGGCTGGATCCCGGAGTTTCCTGCCACACCGTAGCTTGCACGGAGTTTCAATTCACTTATGCCTTCAATGTTTTGCATGAAACCTTCATCCACCACTCGCCATGCCACTGCTGCCGATGGGAAAAATGCCCATTTGTTTCCTTCTGACAATCTCGAAGCTCCATCAGCCCGGTCCGTCAAAGTGATAAGATACTTGCCTTTGAAGCTGTAGTTTAATCTCGCGGCAAAGGACAAAACATTCCATTTTGAATAGCCGCTGTTGATTGAAATATTGTCAGGGGCATTTCCCAGGCCATAGAATAACTGTCCGGGAAGCAATTGATTTTCGCCTTGCGCCAACACATCATCCCCCTCGCTTTGTACATAGCTACTCAAGGCGGTGATGGTAAAGGAGTGGTCTTTGATCTCTTTTTGATAGTTGAAAACATTGTCCCAATTAAAAAAGCTGCTGTTGGAGGCGGTGTATTGTGCTCTGCTTGTTCCCCCGTTTCTGCTGATCGAATTGGAGGCTTCGAATAGACCTACCCGCGAGTTGCCGATATTTGTCCCAAAGTTGGTTTGGAAACTAAAGCCCTCGAATGGTTTGAGATCCAAATAGACATTGGCGATGACATTGGTGATCTTACCCGTGTTGGAGAAAATGTCCGGCTGCTCATCAGCTAAAGGGCTGATGGAAGAGCCTCCAAGAGGAAAGACGATAAACTCGCCTTCGTCATCATATACCGTCCCAAGGGGAATGATTTTGTTTGCCATGTTCAGCGGGTCTCGACGATAGCTTTCGTCCCTGTTGGCTACCTGTGACTGCAACCCTGCCTTGATCCAGCTATTGAAGGTATGGTCCACATTGGCTCGGATCGTATAGCGTTTTACCTCGTCGAATTTCAAGATGCCTTTTTCACCAAAGTAATCGATTGAGGTGTAAACCTTTGTTTTGTCGCTTCCGGCGTTTACGCCTACGTTATAATTTTGCTGAGTGCCGTTTTTGAACAGTAGGTCTTGGTAATCAATCCATTCTCCGTTTGCTATTGCGTCCAATTCTTGAGTGTTGAAGATGAGTGGATCATCTGCCTCGGACTTCCATTTTCCCGTGGTTCGGTTTGCTTCTCTCTTGATGGCAACATATTCGTCCCCGTTCATTACCGCTGGATATCGCGAAACTTCCGAGACACCGAAGTAAGAATTGAATGAAACTTTGGGTTTGCCTGCCGCTCCTTTCTTGGTGGAAATTATGACGATGCCATTGGCTCCTTGCCAGCCATAGATTGCGGTAGAAGAGGCGTCTTTTAGGAATTCCATCGATTCAATGTCATTTGGGTTGATATTGTCGATGTTGCCTGTCTGCACTCCGTCCACTATAAACAAGGGGTTATTGCTTGCACCGATTGATCGGTTACCTCTAATCCGGATATTGATTCCCGACGAAGAAGATCCGCTTCCTCTAGTGATATCTACCCCTGCGACCTTTCCTTGGATGGATTCCAGTGGGTTTTGGGCCGGCACCTGTCTGATGTCTTCATTTTTTAGAGAGGTGACGGCACCCGTCAAGTCTCTTTTCTTCACAGTACCATACCCAATGACGACCACTTCTTCCATGTTGGTGATATCAGGACTGAGCGTGATGTCGATAGTTTTTTGATTGCCTACTTCAACTTCTTGTGTGTTATATCCAATCGAGCTGAATACCAGGGTGGAACCCGTTGCCACTGAAATGGAATATCTTCCATCTGCATTGGTTACTGTACCGGTATTGGTTCCTTTTACCAATATCGTCGCCCCTGGAAGAGGGCCATCGAAATCAGTCGCGTTTACGATCCCCGTTACCTGGGTCGTTTGGGCCGAAATCTTGAAGGATACAAGTGCTAAACAAACTGAAAAAAGCCACAGGAGCCGGTTCAGTTTGCCACGTTTCCGTGTAGGTCCCGTTTTAGTAAGAGTTTTCTTCATGTTAAATGGGTTTTTGTTAAAGGATAGGGAATCGACAGACAAGCGGTTCCTTTGATAAGTTTTATAAAACAGAAAGCATGTGAAACTAAAACGAAGAAAACGGAAGTCATTTCCGGGATAAATGTAGGTATTAGGAAAAATAATCAAAGAAATATTTCGAAAAAATTTACGAATATTTTCCTTTTGTTTTTCGTTTTCTTTCTTTTTGATACATTTGACCATAGTCTTGCTTAGGGCGAGCGTACCAAATCTTCGGGTGGATGGGTGAAATGTCCTATATAGCGTCAAATAAAAGTCAGGCAAGTAGTATGAAATGGATCAGGATTATTGGTTTGGGAATAATGGGGATAGTCGCAGTGGGTACTTTGCTCAGCTGTGAGGGATCTGAAATAGAGACTTCCAAGCCGAGGGTACTCGTCAGTTCTGATATCGGCGGCACAGACCCTGATGATTTTCAATCGATGATCCACCTGCTGATGTATGCGGATCAGGTAGAGTTGGAAGGACTGATATCTTCTCCTTTCGGAGAGGGTAGCAAAAAAGACATCCTGGACATAATCGGGCTCTATGAGCAAGATTACCCTCAACTCCTTGCCCATGCCCCGCAGCTTCCCAGCCCCAATTCCCTGAGGGCTATCACCAAGCAAGGCGAAAAAGAAGCGGCCCCCTTCAAAGGCTATGCTTCTGCGACGGAAGGTTCAGAGTGGATAATCCAATGTGCCAAGAAGAAAAGCGATCAGCCTCTTTGGGTGCTCGTCTGGGGTGGGATCGAGGATGTCGCGCAGGCACTGCACGATGCTCCTGAGATCAAGGAAAAGATCAGGGTGTATTGGATCGGCGGGCCTAACAAGAAGTGGAGCATCAATGCCTATTCCTACCTCGCCGCCGAGCACCCCGACCTGTGGATGATCGAGGCCAATGCGACCTACAGGGGCTGGTTTATGGACGCAGAATCGACCGCGGAGTGGAAGGGCGACACTTACTATGAGCGCTACATCTCTGGCCGTGGGGCGATGGGCAAGGACTTTGTCAACTACTACGAGGGCAACATCAAAATGGGCGATACGCCGTCACTGGCCTACTTGCTGGACGGTAACCCAGACGATCCCACGGGGGAAAGCTGGGGAGGGAGCTTTGGGAAAATCGACCGAAGCGCGAGAAGGGTGTTTGAGGGAGGAAGTACGGTCGAGGACACGGTTTCGACCTATGCGACCCTGGAGTGGCACTTTTCCGGCCCTGTCTTGGATATTCCATTGGACTCGGCGGTTTTTCGGATTGAGATACAAAAGCAAGTTTGGCCGGGCTATTACCTCGGGGATGGGCGGTATGGAGTGAAGTATTCTCCCAAACAGGCTGAGACAGGCAGCTACGTCACCAGCAGCAGCATTCCCGAGCTCGACGGGCTGCGCGGAGGCTACACCAGTGTCAATCCCTGGCCGGGAAGACCTTCGCCACTGGACTTCCTGCTCGGCCCCAACTGGTACAGCGACCGTCCGGATTCGGCTTTGTTTATCGAAAACCAGCAGGGTGCCAAGACCATTTCCAAGCACAGGGAAGCGTTTCTGTCCGATTGGGCGGCACGATGGAAATGGTTGGAGTAGGAGCTTTTCGGCTTTTAGCATGACGCTCATTTTTACTTTTGGTGTCTCTTAGGGTATTGCTGCCCAGACAGTGGAATAGTTTCCACAGCCGCTTTGGAACTTTGATTTGGGCTGCGATAGCGAAGGTTCCTTTTCGGTGCATTCCGTTGGCATTTCGGGACAATTTCCTCTATTGGGGCAGTTTGGGATCACTTTTGAAACAGGGGATAGCGACAAACTAACCCCGACTTATGACAGCATTTCATTCCCGGTATTTTTCCAGGGTGATAGACACCGTAGGAGATACCCCCCTGATCCGGCTCAACCGCATTTTCCCAAAGTCCAGCGTTCTGTTTTTTGGGAAGGTAGAATCCTTCAACCCTGGTGGGAGTATCAAGGACCGTACTGCACTCCAGCTGATTTCCCACGCGATGGAGACGGGACAGCTCAGACCGGGAGACACGGTCGTTGAATCCAGTTCAGGTAATATGGCGATTGGCCTTGCGCAGGTGTGCAAGTACTTTGGACTGCAGCTCGAAGTCGTGGTAGACCCGATGGTCAACCGGCAGAACGTCAGAATCATGAAAGCCTATGGAGCCCATATCAACTATGTGGAAAAGCCTGCCCAAACCGGCGGTTTCTTGCAGGCTAGGCTGGACAAAGTTCAGGAACTATTGCGCCGAATCCCGGGAAGCTTCTGGACCAACCAATATGGAAATGGCCAGAATCCGGCAACCCATCGCAAAACCATGCACGAGATCGTCAAGGACTTGGGCTATGCGCCCGATTACCTGTTTGCCGCGACGAGTACCTGCGGGACGCTGATGGGCTGCGCCCAATACATCCAGCTCATGGCGCTGGATACCAAGCTGGTCGCCGTCGATGCCGTAGGTAGCGTGATTTTCAACGGGCCCTCAGGAGAAAGGAAGATTCCGGGGCACGGAGCGGGAAGAAAGTCGCAGTTTTTGGAGCCGGAGGCAGTCGATAGGGTGGTGCATGTGGACGACTGGGACTGTGTACAGGGCTGTAGGCAACTGCTGGATCGAGAGGCCTTGCTCTGCGGAGGCTCATCGGGGGCTGTGTTGAGTGCAGTCGCCAAAGTTTTGCCGGAGATTCCAAGAGGTTCCACGGTAGCCATGATTCTTTGCGACCGCGGGGAGAGATACCTGGATACCATCTATAATGAGGAATGGGTCAATACCCAAATTCGACGAGGGGAGGTGGTGGAGCTTAGATGAAGACAGGGAAACAAGCATTTGCAAATCGAAATCCTCGACCTTTCAAAGTCGCGATAGTGGGCTTGGGGCCCAAAGGCCTCTATGGCTTCGAGCGCCTACTGGCGAATCTGGCGCTCTTGGAGGACGCCCCGGAGGTAGAAATCCACCTTTTCAACCGGACGGAAAGTTTTGGTGCGGGAGAGGTCTATGATCCCGAGCAGCCAGCGTACCTATTGATGAACTATGCCAACGGCCACATCTCCATGTGGCATAGCGAGGGGATTCCCGCCGTGGTGCCGACGACTTATACCTTGGTCGAATGGCTCAAAAAAAACCAATATTCTACTTCCGAGCCAAACGAAGTGTCGCCGCGGTATTTGGTGGGGAAGTACCTTCAGGAGGGTTTCGAAGCGCTGGTAAAGCATGCTCCGAAATTCGTCAAGATCTACAAACACGTAGGTGAGGTGGCGGACATAGCCCCTCTTGGAAAGCGGTACACGCTGACCGTCTCGACCGATGGATCAGAGCGTCGACTGCGCGGTATCGACGAAATCTTGGTGGCTTCTGGTCACCCGAGGGCCCAGGCGCCACCTTTTCCAGATCTCGATCACGCGGTGGACTTTGTCTATCCCATCCCGAGCAAACTTGCCAAAATCAATCCGGGAGAGCTGGTCGCGATGAAGGGGGTGGGGCTTACGTTTGTGGACGTTGTGCTCGGTTTGACCGAGGGTCGAGGTGGCCGTTTTTCGGAAAACTTTCAAGGGGATTTGGTCTATTTTCCCTCGGGAAAAGAACCCCAAAAGATCTTTCCCTTTTCGAAGTCTGGGCTTCCCATGATGCCCCGGGGAAATACCTACCCGCCCAAAATCTACGAGCCCATTTTTTTTATCGAGGAAAATTTGACCCAAGGTCGGAATCCAAGCGCAAAGTATGACTTTGAGAAAGAAGTGCTACCCTGGATGGAGCGGGAATACAAGTGGGTGTACTACTCCAAGCTCTTCAGGATAAATCACTTGACCTTGGATTTGAGTACTAACTTTTTAGAGGTAGAAGCCCAGATTGAAGACTTTCATCGGCTGTTCCCAAAGTTCGTTCGGTTTGACCTGCAGGACTTTTTGCATCGTCCTTTTACCGAGGAGGGCTTTGTTGAGGACAGGCAGGCCTACGTGGACTATTGTCTTGGCCAGGCAAAGCTAGGGGAGGAAAACAGTCCGCTGGCAGGCGCGGCTGGACTATGGAGAAGCCTTTCACCCGTATTTGCCCGGATTTACCAGTTTGGAGGCCTCAAACCCGAATCCCACAGACTTTTTGCGGAGCAGTACGCGGGAGCGCTCAACCGTCTTTCCTATGGGCCTCCCGTCGGAAACATGGAGAAGATCTTGGCTCTGGCAAAAAACGGGTTGCTCGACTTCTCTGCCGCTAAAGGGCAAATCTCCTATAGAAATCCTTTGTTTCGGCTCCAGTCGGAAGTTGGGCGAGTTGCGGTTGAAACCGACTACTTCGTAGATGCCAGAATTCCCAAATATCAAGTTTCCGACACTTCCCAAGGCCTGTACGGCAAAATGATCGAACGAGGCATAGTCACCCCGTATGTCAACCGGGAGGGAGAGCGCTGCTACCAGCCCGGATGCGTGGCTCTCAGCAAGGCCGGGCATGCGATTGATCCCTCGGGCCGTGTCAACGATTCGATCACCTTCACCGGCACGCCTACCGAAGGCCTGACCTACGACAATGACTCGCTCTCAAGGGAAAAAAACGACCTGGTAAGCGCCTGGGCCAGAAATCTGTGCGAGCGCTTGGAAAAAAAGGCTAAGCCTTTCCGGATCTCTGAATCAAAAACCTCTGTATCCCCATGAACACCCTGCCCAAACTCACGCCCATCGTATCGCCTTGGATGGAAGACATAATAGCAAACAAGCCGCTTTTGGAGGAGTTGATAGCCGAGTATGGCTCTCCGGTCAACATCATCAATCCAAAATCCATGGCAGCCAACTATGGCTCGTTTCTCTCGACGCTGACAGATTTTGGACTTTCCCACGGTGTGTTCTTTGCCAGAAAGGCAAACAAGTGCAGGGCATTTGCCGAGCAGGCAGCTGCCTTGGGCATGGGCGTCGATACGGCCAGTCTGCAGGAGTACGTGCAGTGTCTGGAGATGGGGATAGATCCCTCGCGGCTTATCGTGACGGCGGCGGTGAAAAACGCCGAGCTGATCAGGCAGGCGGTCGAAAATGGCAGCACAATTATTTTGGACAATCAGGATGAGTGCGTCCAGGTCCAAGCCATCGCCCATCGCCTAGGGAAACAGGCCCTCGTGGGGTTTCGGCTCAGCGGGTTTCAGTTTGGCGACGAAAAGCAATACAGCCGCTTTGGTTTTGATCTGGAAGATTTTCTACCCTTTGCGACGGAAGCGCTGACGGGCTCGGATACCTTCGGAAATCTGGCTTACCAAGGGCTTCACTTTCACCTGAACCGCTACTCTACCCAGGAGAGGGGCATGGCGCTGGGGCAATGTCTCGACCTGGCCTCGCAACTTAAAAAAGCCGGATTGGACACCAAGTTTATTGACATTGGGGGTGGTTTTCTGATGAATTATCTCCAGGATCAAAGCCAATGGGAGGGCTTTCGAGAAGCGCTTGAAAAGGCTATGTTGAATGAAATCCCTCCAATCACATTCGGCAACCAAGGCCTTGGGCTTTTTGTCCATCAGGGAAAAATCGAGGGAAGCCTGGGGGTCTATCCTTTTTGGAACGACCGCCCCCAGGGCAAATTCCTGAACGAGGTTCTTTCCCATCGACACCATGGGGGGCAGCGGGTGGGAGACCTGGCGGCTTCGCAAAAAATAGAAATCCGGATGGAGCCGGGCAGGTCCCTGCTTGACCAGACTGGGATGACGGTGGCAAGGGTAGCCTTTCGAAAAAGGGATTCCCGAGGCGATTGGCTGGTCGGATTGGAAATGAACATGACCCAGATGCTGAGCGGAAGTGCTGATTTTCTGCTGGATCCTTTCCTCATTTCGGAAGAAGAAAATGCAGAAGAAGAGGTTGGAGTGTACTTTACCGGAGCGTATTGCCTGGAGCGGGATATTTTGCTCAAAAGGAAGGTTGCGCTTTCGCACCTGCCGGAAGTGGGCGACCTGGTAGCCTTTGTAAACACAGCCGGATACATGATGCATTTCTTTGAATCCAGCGCCCATCTTTTTCCCCTCGCCGCAAATCTCGTCTATCAAGAAGAAGCGGGAGCCAAAGCCCAAGTGCACCATTTTCGGCAGGAAGTGGAGTAGCCAAAGCAGGATTCAATTCGGTCAAAGGCGAAGGATCTGCTGTACAAACGAAGTACGCGAAACAAACGCACAACCGAAGTTGTTGGAAAATACGGCAACTAAAGCATAGCCTATGCTTCGAAACGATTTGTTGATTTTTGACTCCAAGGGGATTTTTTGCCCTCCCGCGCAGGTTTATCTCGATCCCTGGAAGCCGGTAAAGCGGGCCATCATCACCCATGGGCACTCTGACCACGCGAGGTTTGGACACCAGTACTACCTCACGCACCATTCCAATATTCCTATCCTCCGGCATCGTTTGGGCAATATTCGGGTTCAGGGAGTGGATTGGGGCCAGACGTTTTTGATCAATGGGGTAAGCTTTAGCCTCCAGCCTGCGGGACATATTGTGGGATCATCGCAGGTCAGGGTAGAGTATGGAGGGGAAGTGTGGGTCTTCACCGGCGACTACAAAAACGAGCCCGACGGAGTGGCGGAGCCTTATCGGCCGATCAAATGCGACACGATGATCACCGAATGTACCTTTGGGATTCCGGCCTTTAAGTGGAAACCCCAGCATCAGGTTTTTGACGAGATCAATTCCTGGTGGCAAGGCAATAGGGAAGAAGGCAGGACTTCGGTGTTGTTTGGCTATACTTTGGGCAAAGCGCAACGGATTTTGAAATACCTTGATCCCTCCATCGGGACGATCTACACCCATGGAGCGGTCGAGAATATGACCGAAGTGCTCCGGCCTCAGTTGGAATTGCCCACTACCGTTTTGGTCACCAAGGACATACCAAAAAAAGAGCTGGCGGGCAACTTAGTCATCGCGCCGCCGTCGGCCCACGGGTCATCCTGGATGAGAAAGTTCGTGCCCTACGAGACCGCCACCTGCAGTGGCTGGATGGCTTTTCGGGGAGCGCGGGCAAGAAGGGCCACCGACCGGGGTTTTGTCCTCTCTGACCACTGTGACTGGAGCGGCCTGCTGGACAGCATCAGGTCCAGCGGGGCCGAGCGGGTGATTTGCACCCATGGCTACACCGACATTTTCAGCCGATACCTGCGCGAGATAGGCTACGAGGCAAGCGTGGAAAACACGGGCTACGAAGGGGAAAAGGACGAATCTGAAAGCCAACTGCAAACCAACGGGGGATGAAGGCATTTGCGGATTTGGTAGAAATGCTGGACTCCACCAACAAAACCAGCCAGAAGGTAGCCGCTTTGGCGGACTATTTTGCTCAGGCCGAGGATAGAGACAGGCTTTGGACGATCGCGATACTTTCCGGCAGAAGACCTCCTCGGCCGATCAACACCACACTGCTGAGGGAGTACGCCGCGGAGCTCGCGGATATTCCGCTTTGGCTTTTTGAGGAAAGCTACCATATCGTAGGAGATCTTGCCGAGTCCATCGCCTTGATCGTCCCCACTAATCGGGATGATTCGGGCAAGGAACTGTGGGAAGTATTAGGTGAGATCGTATTGCTCAAGGCGAAAACGGAGGGAGAGAAAAAAGCCTACGTCGTGGATATGTGGAGCCGCTTGGACTACTACTCGAGGTTTGTATTCACCAAATTCCTGACGGGATCCTTTCGCATCGGCATCAGCCAAAAATTGATGACCAGGGCGCTGTCGCAGGTGTCGGGAATCGGAGAGGATGAGTTGGCCTATCGACTCACGGGAGGCTGGGATCCACTGGGTACTACCTACCGTGAGCTTGTTTTTGGCCAAAATGAACAAGCCCAAGTCTCCAAACCCTATCCGTTTTACCTCGCTTACGCTTTGGAAGGCGGTCTCGAGGAACTTGGGCCGGTTTCAGACTGGGCCATCGAACATAAATGGGACGGCATTCGCGGTCAGCTGATCCATAGAAAAGAGGAGGTTTTCCTTTGGTCGAGAGGGGAAGAGCTGGTCACGGGGAGCTATCCGGAGCTTTCGGAAGCCGGGAGCCATCTGCCGGATGGCACCGTGCTGGATGGGGAAATATTGCCTTTCAAAAACGGGCAAATAGGCCTCTTCAACGACCTTCAAACCCGGATCGGCAGGAAAACCGTGGGCAAGGCGATCTTGGCCAAAGTCCCGGTGGTCTTCAGGGCTTACGACCTGCTGGAATTTGGCGGCGAGGACATCCGGAATCGCAGCTACCTGGAGCGCAGGCAACTTTTGGAAAGTCTGCTAGCTGAGCTGGGGCATCCTTCCCTGCAACTTTCCACCCGTTTTGAATTTGGGAGCTGGGAAGAAGTGGCCGAGGAGCGGGAGCTTTCCAGGGAGAAAAGGAGCGAAGGTCTGATGCTCAAGAGAACCGCTGCTCCCTACCGGCTGGGAAGGAAAAAGGGCGATTGGTGGAAATGGAAGACTTCTCCATTGACCATCGACGCCGTGCTGACCTATGCCATGCGTGGCCACGGCAGAAGGACCAACCTGTTTACCGACTATACTTTTGCGCTGTGGCATACCAACGAGCAAGGGGAAAAGGAGCTGGTGACGGTAGCAAAGGCATATTCCGGACTGACGGACAGCGAGTTTGCCAAGGTGGACCAGATCGTCAAGCGCACGACTCGGGAGAGGTTTGGGCCGGTGCGCAGTGTGGAGCCCACCCTTGTGTTTGAGTTGGCCTTTGAAGGAGTCGCTTTCTCCAAGCGTCACAAAAGCGGTGTTGCCGTCCGGTTTCCGAGGATTTTGAGATGGCGTCAGGACAAAAAGATCGAGGAGGCAAACAGTTTGGAAGATCTTAAGTCTTTGATACCGGGCTAGTGAAGGACATTATTCGAGAGCTGTCAAAAACAAAATCGGGCGGAAGCTTGACGCTGCCGCCCGAAGCGTCCCTAGACCGGGATTTTTTTGGCATCCTCCCTTTCCCATATCCTGTGCTTGGAGATCGCCTCGACGAAGGAGCTGGGGGCCTGGTCAAACAAGACTCCTTTCGGCTTGGCGTTTCTCGAGGCATAGGTCATGTCCCAAAGTGACCTTCCTGACCCGTCTACTGCGATAAACTTGTAGTGCCTATAGGATTCATCCAAAAATCGGATCGCCAGTGGTTCGTCCTTGAGCGTCTCCACACTTTCTGCTCCGTCCGGCACATATACTGCGTCAAACAAGACAGAAGACGTAGTCACCAGACTATGGTCAACTTTGATCGTCTTTCCGCCTGAAGCCGTGATGGATCCTCCATTTTTGCTGATGATTTTCGAGTCTGCCCCGGCGCTATTGAATGCTTTTTGGAATTTTTCTACAGCATCGGAATCTACCCCATCTGCAGCCAAAATAGCAATCACCCTGCCCTGTATGCCTTTGCCCGGAGAGGCCATCAGGCTCAGTTTCTCTGATTTTTGGATTTTCGATTTCACCGTTGTCGGCTGGTAGTCTTGCGGGTTGGCATCAGCTCCGTAGCTGTGGTTGAGGGGTTTTTCCGGAGTCTTGATCTCTTTGATCCCCAGTCCCTCGGCCACATTTTTGGCCAGCTCTTTATTGACGTAGGAGAGCATTCCCACCATTCTTTCCCTGATTTTCTCATCGGTCACCTTCCCCAGCTCAAACCTCAAGGCTTCGATGATGTGCCGCTGCTCCAGAGCAGTCTGGCTCTCGTAAAAGAGCTTTGCCTGGCTGAAGTGATCGAGAAAGCTCTTACTTCTTTTACGGATTTTGTAGCCTTCGATCCTTTCATGATGCGATACAAATCCGCCGTCGGCCATCGCAGCCTGATAAGGACAGCCTCCATTTCCTTGGTTGGGGTGGTAGCCCCCCTTGCCTTTGTTGATGGTCAGCCGCATCGATCCTCCCCGCTGGTTGTTGTGCACGGGGACGATGGGGCGGTTGATGGGGATTTCAGCAAAGTTCGGCCCCCCCAAGCGAGAAAGCTGGGTATCTGTGTAGGAAAACAAACGGCCTTGGAGGAGTGGATCGTTGGTGAAGTCTATTCCAGGCACCAGGTGGCCTGGGTGAAAAGCAATCTGCTCGGTTTCTGCGAAAAAGTTGTCCGGATTGCGGTTGAGCACCATTTTTCCGAGTATCTGAACCTGTACCAGCTCTTCGGGGATAAGCTTGGTGGGGTCGAGTAAGTCAAAGTCAAACTTGTGCTCGTCCTCTTCCCGGACTACCTGTACGCCAAATTCCCATTCCGGAAAGTTGCCGCTTTCGATGGCATTCCAGAGATCCCGTCGGTGAAAATCAGGATCTTGCCCTGAAATCTTTTGGGCTTCCTCCCAAGTCACCGAGTGGGTCCCCAACTTGGGCTTCCAGTGGAATTTGACGAAGGAGGATTTGCCCTTGGCATTCACAAACCGAAAGGTGTGGACGCCAAAACCTTCCATCATTGCCAAGCTTCGTGGCAAAGCCCTGTCACTCATCGCCCACATGATCATGTGCATGCTCTCGGGCATCAATGAAATGAAGTCCCAAAAAGTATTATGGGCGGAAGCTGCCTGTGGAATTTCGTTGTCTTGCTCGGGCTTGACGGCATGGATCAGATCGGGGAATTTCATCGCGTCTTGGATGAAAAAGACCGGCATGTTGTTACCGACCAAGTCATAGTTGCCCTCATCGGTGTAAAACTTTACGGCGAAGCCCCTTACATCCCTGGCCAGATCGGTGGATCCCCTGAATCCTGCCACGGTGCTGAAGCGAGCGAAAACCGGGGTTCGTTTTCCTTTCTCTCCGAGGAAGGAGGCTTTTGTCAGTTCGGAAAAGTCGCCGTAGCTCTCAAAATAACCATGCGCACCTTCGCCTCTGGCGTGGACGATTCGCTCCGGAATGCGCTCGTGGTCGAAGTGGGTCATTTTCTCGCGAAACTGAAAATCCTCCAAAAGTGTCGGGCCTCTTTCCCCGGCAAGGAGGGAGTTTTGGTCATCGTTGATTCCCACGCCTTGGTTGTTGGTCATCATTTCGCCGCTACCATCTTCGGTGTTTACATGGAGATCTTGGATTTTCTCGTTCTTAGGCTCTTTTTGAGATTTCTTGTCTTTCATGATGGGATTTGTTTAGTGGTTGGCAGTCAGCCGTTCCAATAACATTCCATACCATTTAGGAGTCTTGAAAAAAGAGAGGTAAAGGAGCCAGGGGAGATCCCTGCTTTGGTAGACTAGCGTTCAGATAGACTAAGAAAACTGCTTCCAGAGGAACTACAGGGAGTTTTTGGGCTTGATAACATCGCTCGGCAAAAAGCTTGGCGGAGCACATTTTCTGTTGTGGCTATTTCTGGCTGAATGTCCTTTGCGCAGGCGACGGCCCACCCGATGTCCCATACAATCCACACTCTGTACAAAAACAGAAAGCATCCGACAATTGAGAGAAAGAAGGGTGAAAATAGCCTTAGGCGGCTGTCCTTCTCCTGTCTCCAGCGTTCCTCTCGAGGAAATAGACCAAATCATGGAGATTGCTTGAAGTAGTTCTAGAGTAGACTGTCTTGGCGTTCCCAGACCGAAATTCAAGCTTGAGCGAGTAGATTTTTCCCAGACCGGGCAGCTTGAAGCTTGTCAGTCTCCATCCTTTCAGGTCGGTATCGACATTGATGAGGAGTGTCTTCAGGGGATGCCAGATTTTCACGTTCCTACCCAGACGGGTAATGCATTTGCTTGTTTTGGAGTCTAGGGTTAAAACGAGTGAGAGAAGGGATGCGAAAAGCATAAAGGAGCAAAGTGCCGCGAAAAAAATCATGTGTAACAGTAAAAAGGTTTTAAAACAAAATATGAGTCGCAGCCGAAAGCCAGCAAGACAGACCAAAAACAGGGTAGATCGCTAATTGAAAAAAAGAAGGCGTTGGAATTCCATCCGAAAATCCGTGCCTCTAGTCTTCAGAAAACACTTTCAAATCCTGAAGGCTGACTTTTAAACGTACCGAGGTATGGAATTCTTCGAAAAACCGACAGTTTTTTTTGAGCGGTTTCTGAGGCATATCTTGGGAAGTTGTTATCAGTTTTCTGGCTATAATGTTGTTTGAATTTAAAAATATGGAATTCCTATTCATAAAATTGCATAAAAAATTTTTTAAATTGGATTTTCGCCTCTGACGAAAGGCTGTTTTTCTTCTAAATCCCCGCTCATCGGAGCGTTTGGAATTCTCTCAGGACATCATCATATACCTAAAGCCAGATTTTTGGTGATGGTATCGTTCCGCTTTCATGTTTGACTTTGGCTCACCTGCGAAAGGCGGGGTTGGGATGGATTACATAAAGGTGCCTTTCGAACGCACTTCCGCTACGAGTGGTAACACAAACCAGGAAAGCGCTGTCGGAAAAAGGTGGAAGTTGGTACTTTACCACACTAGGCCATTCCAAGGGGTTTCTGGTAGTCCGAGTATGCTAGACGGATTTTGAAGCCTGGAAAACCAGAAGACAGCGCTTCTTCTCGCTAAGCAAATCACTGAAACATAGCTAGATTATGTGTCGCAGGAAACTGAAAGTACTATTGGTTGATGATGACCAGGTTATGAACTTTGTCAACAAGAGGATGCTTGAAAAATCGGGCCATGCCGACACTATTGAAGTTGGGCTAGGGGGTAGGATGGGTTTGGAATTGCTCGCCAATAAACAGCAAAAGGGGGAAAGGTTTCCGGACTTGATCATGCTAGACCTGAACATGCCGGAAATAAACGGCTGGGAATTTTTGGACGAATACAGGAAGTTTTCCCCGCAGGTGAAGTCTAAAACCCTGTTGGTCATGCTCACCAGCAGCTTGGATCCAGATGATTTTTCCTCAGCAATGAACCGAAGCGAGGTGGACGAGTACTACGTCAAACCCTTGGAGATGAGTGTGATCGAGGACCTCGTGGCGAAATGCCAGGCCAAATCCGATCAATAGAATGGTTTTGCCCTCTGGAGCGATCTGCTAGTTGTTGATTTTATTGACCCTATTGATCAGGTCTTTGTAATAGTTTCTTCCTATTGGGATTTCCGAGTCCTCGATTTTGATGATGTCATGATTGAAGGCCTCAATCTTCTCCAAGTTGACGATGAATGACTTGTGAACCCTCACGAACTCATTCTCGTCCAGTTTGCCCATGATTTCCTTTACGGTATTCCGCAGGGTATATTGCTTGCCCCCCACATTCAGATGGGTATAGGTGCCTTCTGCCTTGATCCAAAGAATATCCACACTTTTGATTTTTTTGAGCCACCCGTTGTCCCTGATGAAAATTTCGTTCATGTGTGGCTTGGTGTCAGCCAAACTTGTCTGGGTTCTTTCTGATTTTTTGCGCTTGGTCTTGTAGTTCGAAATCGCCAGCTCCACCGTGGTGATTAGAGACTCTTTGGTGAAGGGCTTGACGATAAATCCGTCAGGCTCTAAATACTTGACCCGGGAAATGACTTCTTTGCCGGAGGCCGAGGTGATAAATACCAGTGGCAGCTGAAAATCCCTTCTCAGCTCCTCTGCCAGCTCTATTCCGGTCTTCTTTCCCTTGAGTTTGATGTCTATCAACACCAAATCCGGGGAGGATTCCATCATGTTTTCGCCTGCCTCCTCCGCGGACTCATAGATTCCCAAAACTTCGTATCCATTCAATTTGAGCAGTTCGCTGATGTTTTCGGACAGGTTTGCATTGTCCTCGACCAGCAGCACTTTTGTTTTCAGACTCTTAGCTTTCATGAATTGGCGTTTCCGAAATGGTTTATTTGATTAAATTAGTTGTCCTCTACTAAAAAAGTAAAAAAAAACGATAGATGGAAGGTAGCTCCGTTGATGGCACCGGTATGGAAGACTTGATTTTTTCCCTTTTTGACTATTCTATCCTGAAAATTTCCGAAAGGATAAAGATACTTTTTCCTGTGATAGACTGGGATCAGATTTCCTGTCTGGGGGATTATGACCTGGCAGCGCCACTTCCCGAAGAGCTGGGAAAGCGGAAGGACCGCTATCCGTCGCAGTCTGACTCGGACGCTACGGTGGAGTTTGGGAAGGGCGGAACACAGGTTTTTGCCAAGGAGGTCGCTTGGGTAAGCGGGGACGGGGAACGGCTTCACCTGATGCTTTTTCCCAGCAATGTGGAGCGCTATTTTGAGATATCACGCAGGCGGCTTCAAGAATACATGGATAGGCTGGGCACTCCTGCCGTGCTTTTTGACTATTCCTTGGAGTCCACGACAGCGATAAACTACGACATGGTATCGCTAATGCGTAAATCCATCTCATTGTTTTCCAATGGAATAGGTCTAAAAGATCTTCTGATGGACGATTCCATCTTCGAAAAGCTTTTGGATTGGAGGGAGTCGGCCTCGGTTTCCCAGGCATTTGAAGTGAAAGTAAGCTCGCAGGACGGCAGGGGGCATTGGTTTGAGGTGAATTTCTCCAAAGTGAAGATGGAAGGGCTGATCTATCTCATGGCGGTCTTCAAAGACATCCATGAGGCGACGGTTTTCCAATTGCGCCAGAGAAAAAAGAAGCTCATTCTATCCCGCCTATCCAAAGTACAGAACTCTTTTTTGTCCAAAACCTCCGATTTCAACCCTTATCAACTTTTTCTTGACGCTATTCTGGATATTTCCGGAGCCGAATATGGATTTGTGGGTGAAGTCGGGGTGGGCAGTGAGGGGAATAAGCTGATGAAAATCCACGCGGTCACGGATTTTTCGAACAACAGTGAAGCGTCCAAGGCGCTGATCGACAAGCTTAAACACGACAAATTTTTTTTCAGCCACTTTGACAATCTCTTCGGAGCCTGCATCAAGACCGGCCAGGTCATCTGCGAGAACAGTCCCAAGACCAATCCCCACTCCAGCAACAAACGTATCCCCGGACACCCAACCATCTCCAACTTTCTGGGAATTCCTATTCTCAACGGAGACCAGGTAGTCGGCTTGATCGGCTTGGGAAACAAGCCGGAGGGTTTTTGTGAAAGTGACGTAGAAGACCTTCAGCCCTTTGCGAGCACGTATTCGGTGATCTTGAACGCGTTGGAAAACGAAGAAAGAAACCAGGTACTGCTGAGGGACTCATCCGACAAGGCGCTGATCCTATCGACGGTAGGCGACCATTCCCCGGACACCATCGTCGTGCTCGACGGACAATTGAACATCAACTTCCTGTCCCCCGGATACAGCAAGCATTTTGGCGCTGCCGTGACGGAACTCGACGCCAAAAACAAGATCAAATCCCTGATAGGGAAGACTTTGGCACAGAAGTACAAGCAGACTGAGGAGCATTATCGATCCAGGCTTTGCATCACTACCAAGGAGCATGAAAACCGGTGGCTGGAGACTTCGCTGAATATTTTTGGATCGGAGGGAGGACAAAAGATCATCGCATTTGTCCGCGAGGTGACCACCCACGTGAAGTCTGAATTGACCCTCAAGGCCTCCCTGAGGAAGGAAAGACAGTTCAAGCACTTTCTTTCCGAATTTATGGGGGTCATCGCGCATGAATTCAAAACACCCTTGGCGACGATCATTTCCAGTTTGGAGCTGTCCGGAGTTTACCTCAACCAGCCTACCGAGGACAACCTTCTCATGATCAAAAAGCATCTGGCCAAAATGGAGAACGAGGCCGGCAACCTGCATAAGATAGTCGTGAACTCGCTGGCCTATGAGCGGTTTAGGAAAGAAAGTGCGACGCTCAAGAAGGAAGAGGTCAAGCTCTATTCGTTTTTGGTCGACACACTCAGCCAATATGGCCTTGCAGACCAGGTCAGTTTAGGTTTTGAAATGGAGCGGGATTTCAAGGTGCGGTGGGATCGTTTTTTGATGCAGACGACCTTGGTCAATTTGGTGAACAATGCGCTTAAGTACAGCGATGGAAAAGGCATGCCCAAACTCAGCGTAAGATCTCGGGCGTCTGGATTTTCGATCAGCGTTCGTGACTATGGGATAGGAATTTCGGAAAAGGACTTGCCATATATTTTTACGCCATTCTATCGGGGAACAAATTCCCAACATGTGGAAGGAACGGGAATGGGATTGATAGCGGTCAAGAATTTTGTGAAGCTCCACGGGGGAGAGTTGAGAGTCAGGTCCAAGCTCAACGAAGGCACGCTGGTGACCTTATTTTTCAAAGAATGACGGAGTGGAGGTTTTGCGAAAACTCTTGTAGCGATGCTCTGGTGGCGATTTTCAGCGATTCCAAGACTTCTTGTCCACGTGAAAGCCGGTTATACGCTGCTGCTCAGGACGACCAATTCCTAAAGAAAAAATCACAAGCCTCGCCGGATATAAAAAAAAATAAAATAATACGGTGATTTTTGTCAGATTGGTGTCTTAATTGGACGTTGTTTTTCCTGAATCTAGGGAAATACAGCCCTTGGTCACCCCGACTTAACACCTCAGTTTGAAAAAAAACCAAATAGCAATTTATCCTGCGTTGTCTCCAAGCGACGTAGATACGACTCTTATAGATCTTTTCTTGCAAGAAGGGTACGATGTGGTCGTTTCCTACCATCTCAGTGAGGATAGGGAGTTTTTGCAAAGCCGGATTTTAGCAAAAGAGAGAAGCCGAGTACATTTTGAAACCTGCGATTTGGAAAGTCTTGGAGAAGTCCAAGCCTTCCAACAGCTCCTGTTGGAAAAGTGGTATCCTATCAGCGCTGCCTGCATCACTTTTGGATCCGAGACCGGTATTCTAGGTCTGGAGGACCTGAGTACCGAGACTTTGTTGGAGGCGTTCAAGGCTGATTTCCTGCCTTCGTTTCATTTGGCCAAGTGCCTTTTGCCGCTGATGCGCTCTGCGGGTTCAAAGATATTGGTAGTGGAGAAAGAGGTTGTTTCGAAATCTCGCAGGCTGGGACTAGTTGGTGAACTGTCCCAAGGATCCAAAGGCGTCTTGTGGGACAGATTTCAAATGGAATGTAAAGGTGCCGATCTGAAGAGATTCACGCTAGACGTCCGAGTCGAGTCTGAAGAAGAAACGGTCGATGCAGTCACCCACTCCGCTATGATCGAAAGCGTCAGGGATTTTTTGGCAAACAGAGACCCCGATTCACTCGCAGAATCGGGCTCCGATACCTCACCCAAATTGATTTTGCCGGGACGGTTTTGAAATCTTTAGCCCAAGGTAAAAAGGTTGTTTGTGTATTGGGACACGATGGCAAGGTGTAAAATGAATCTGAGCTTATTTACCGATGCGGTAAGTGTATATCTTTTGATAATCAATGTATTATGTTTGTTTTTGTGTATGTGGGGTGTAAACTTTTTAGGAAGTGTGGGGTTTTCTGATAGGGAACAAATCGTGTGAAAGTAGGGGAGGCGGTAATCTCCCTTTTATCTCCTGTAATTTCTCCGGTGTTCTCTTAGTGAATTCCAATTTCTATCTGGCTTTCCAATTGCTGTTAGGTTTAAACTTAGATTTTCAGCAAGTTTTTTCCTTTGAGCTATAGAATTACATTCTATAGCTCATTTATTTCGTAATATTGAGGTGTAGAAACGAGATTTATCACTCATGAAATGCCCGTGCGAATGACTTTTCACACAGTCAGATGATCATTTAGGGCATTCTCCCGACGAAAATCGGTACAGGCTATCTGACCAATTAAATCAATTAAAAACAGATGAAATGGATTTGGGAGAGACCGGATTGGCCAAACTTTACCTTTGATGCGGCTGCTTTCATTCATTTAGAACGCGAATTCCATCGGAATACGGGTTTGATTTTAGGTTCGCTTAGTGGAGTGTCTTCTGAAGATGCGGATGAATTGCGGGTGACCCTATTGAGCAACGAAGCGCTGGATACCTCGAAAATCGAAGGGGAAATATTGGACAGGGATTCCGTACAGTCGTCCATCCGTGGCCAGCTGGGATTGCAGACTGATGGGAGAAGATCTGGCCCCAAGGAAACAGGTGCTTCCCGTATGATGGTGGATCTCTACAGAAGCTACAGTGAGCCTCTTGACCAGGAGCGTCTATTCTCCTGGCATCAAATGGTAATGAATGGAAGGGTTGATTTGGAAATCATTGGGGGTTACCGAGTTCACGAAGATCCTATGCAAATTGTATCGGGGAGATTTGATTTACCCCAAGTTTTCTATGAAGCTCCGCCATCCCACCGGGTACCAAGCGAGATGGAAAATTATTTGCTTTGGTTCAATCGAGCTTTTAATGAAGGAATGCCTACGTTGGTTCATGCTGGATTGGCGCATCTGTTTTTTGAACTGATTCACCCTTTCGAGGACGGAAACGGGCGAATCGGTCGTGCTATTGCAGAAAAGGCCTTGGCTATGGGAGCCAAGCATCCCTTGATTACATCTCTTTCCAGTACCCTAGAGCGAAACAAGAAGGCCTATTATCATGGGTTGGAACGTGCCAATGGTTCTCCGGATGTGACTGATTGGTTAGTATATTTTTCTGGAGAGGTATTGAAAGCCCAA
The DNA here is from genome assembly GCF_017254915.1 of Algoriphagus oliviformis. GTDB lineage: Bacteria > Bacteroidota > Bacteroidia > Cytophagales > Cyclobacteriaceae > Algoriphagus > Algoriphagus oliviformis. The sequence continues at coordinate 473,350 of NZ_JAFKCT010000002.1, forward strand.
GGCCATGTGCAGCAACTGATTCTATTTATCGTGGAAAAGGCTCGCTATTTCGAGCAATTCCGGGATCAACTGAATGGGCGCCAGTCCAAGGTCGCGCTTCGGTTATTCCGAGAAGGGCCAGCCGGTTTCCATGGGGGACTGAGTGCTGAGAACTATATCCGAATCAGCAAAACGTCCCCCGCTACCGCAACCCGCGATCTGGCGGAAATGGTAGCTATTGGAGCCTTAAAAAAAACTGGAAAATTGAGGCATACACGGTACTATCTCCCGATGGTGGAAGTCTAATTGTTGCTTTTGGCTATGATTTGGGTATTTCAAACGCCATATCTTCCTTGATCAGATCCGCTACATTAAGGGTAGGCAATATATATCTTTCAAAACCTGTTTTGTCCAGTTTGGCATGTAAAACCCCTCGCGCAGTCCCGATAGTCAAAACAGTCAAATGGGTCAAAAAACCTTTAGGGATGATGTATTTACCCAATTTAGAATCAAGCATTTCATCAAAGGACTCCTTTTCAACGTCAAAAGAGCAGGTTAGTTTCAATACGATAAACGGTGATTCTTTACACTTATACACTATAGAGAAGCGTACTGCAACTGTATAACTCTCAGGGTCAATTTCGAATGTATATCCGGTTTCAATCTGAACACTTTCTTCTTCTTCTTTATAACATTCCTTTATCGTCGCAAACTCATCTGTCGAGATTCCTTTTAATTGAAATGTTACTTGCTGACTTGCCATGATTTAAGCTACTTTTAAATAGGGGTATTTCTCTTGAACCGCATAGGCGACTTCTACAGTCGACGCGTTGTTTCTAGCTACTGTTTCTCCTGAAATTTGAAAGGAAATAGGATTTAAGACTTTCTTTACTTCCTGAGCTGATTTGATTTGCTGGATTGGAGTGGCTTTTATTTCAAAATTCTGGTGATAGAATGCCAATACATCCGTTTTTACAAGTACTTCGTCACTCTTCGGAGAAACAATCAATTTTTCACCCAAGACCGATTCAATCTTGGCTATGCTCTTCAAGGTGAAATTATGTGAGCCCTGCATCCATTTACTGATTTCGGACTCTTTCTTGCCCATTAGATTAGCAAGATCTCGCTGCGTTTTACCTTGTTTTTCCAACAAATCATAGATCCGATTGACAATGTCAAACGAGTGATCTACATAACGCTTTACGTCATCACTTACTTGGATTGATTCGAAAATTGCGCTCATGCTAGGGGTTTATTTTGTGAAAAAAGTCAAATCTCCAGAAATATGATTACTGGTAATCTCAATTTGACCACTTTCTAATTTCATTTGAATCGCAAATGCGAGGGTATTCATTACTTCGAAATGGGGGAATGCATCTGGACTATCTTGTACTTTTTGGGATGATTTAATCCCTCCATTGCCTAAAATCACAATTTTATCACTAAGTCGGTAACAATAAAGCCGCAGCTTCGAAATGGTGATGGGAATTGCTTCTGCGGATTTCTCCGGCCTAAAATGCCTTTCCAAGGCACCTGATTCCTTTCCGATTTTTTGGATCCAATACTTGATGGTTGCAATATCTTTCTGATAATCAGGGTTGTCCTTGAAGCGGATAAAGAACTCATCGGTCTCGTTGATTCCCTTTCCTACTTCTTCGATGGTGTAGAATTGGGTCTTTTCGAAACTGATATAAGCCTTTATTTCAAAGCAACGCTTCACTTTTAAGTTAAGTTTACAAATGTGTCAAAATTTTGTCGAGATAAGCAAGCTCATCATTCTTGAATTTTTGTCCGTTCCCAAAATTTCTCATAGCATGACAAAGGATTTTCTATTCCTTACTCCCCAAAAAATACACCGGGTGCAGTGGAAGCATATTTTTCTGCTCGTCGCTCATTCTGGGGTAGTATTCGATCCAGAGCTTGACAAATCGGGAAAAGTCGATCAGCTCGATATGCTTGTAGGCAGAGGTGGCCTCTTGCTTTGCCGGACTGCTGAAATCTCCCGAGGTGACGAATATGCCGACATCCGAATTCCGCTTCATGGTACCGGAGAGCTTTTGGATTTCGTCCGAATTCACGTTGTTTTCCGGTCGGTGTTTTACTTGAACGATAATGCGGGGAGAGTTGACCCCCAGGGGATCGGTGTAGGCGATGATGTCGATACCTCCATCTCGACCCTTGGGAGCCACCAAAGCAATATGGTATCCCATGGCCTTAAGCAGCTCTGCGACCAAGTCCTGAAATTCATAGGGATTTTTACGGTTGACAAACTCGCGGATTCCGTCCAGTGCGCTGGACTCGTACTGGGAGAGGAGGGCTTCCTGTTTTTGGGAGATCTCTTCCGTATCGTCTATGTCTATATCCTGGGACAGGTCGGATTCTTTCGACTGCTTGTTCAGCGCATCCCATTCCCGGTATTTTTTGGTAGCGGTGGAGAGTAGCTTTTCTGCTCCAAGTTTCATGGCTTCCTCACCTTCTTCAGTCAATATCCACATGCCGCTTTGCTTGCGCATATAGCCTGCCTTCATGCAATCTATAGTGAAAAAGTGGAGTATGCTTTCCCAGCGGATATAGCCTGTCTTCTCGTAGCGGAAGTTTTCGTATTCGTCAAAGGTGAGCCTTTCCCTCAGCTTCTCCACCACTTCGCTACCCCGCATTTCGCCACCAGCCTCTTTCAAAATCTGAAAGGAGGCAAAGATGGTCTTTTCGGCTATTTCTTTGGATCTGGATTTTTTCTTCATAAAATTAGACTATAGTACCAACACAATTTCTCTTCTCCACAAGTAATTTTTTCCTCCATATCCATTTAGTAAAATCATATATATAAAATTGCCTATTTCATGGTTTTCATTCAATAGGTCTATTACATTGAACTTGCCTTGAATACTTTCAGAAAAATATAGTATAGATTTAACAAAGTGATTCTCATCAAGTAATTTTACTTGCCTATTTTTGAAATCTAGTAAAATAGAATATCCATTGTTTGATGTATACCACTCCTTAAAATTAATGTTATTCATTATTTAATCATTTTAGCCATAAGTTTTTACAACTGGTAAGAAAGTGATTTTTTTTATTATTGGTTCTTTCATATATAGATTTAACTTCCCTTTTCCACTATCCCAATCTCCTCCTCACTCAAGCCATACATCCCATACACCAACTGATCGATTTCGGCTTCCAGCGTCGAGGTGTCCGAGCTAGGGTCTTGCTTTTTGGATTCCAGGATTTGTTCTACCAGGTTCTCTATTTCGGCTCTGTCACCTTCGGATATCGCTGCTATCGGGATTTGGGCTAGGTACTGCCTGATGAATCTCAAATAGCCGCCTCTGATTGTCGAAGTAAGGTTGGAATAGAAGAAGTGCACCAATTTGGAATTGAGGATGGCCAAAAGGTATCTGTCCCCTTTGGGGATGATGTAGGCGGTGTTGACGCAGTACATTTGATGGGTGTCCAGTAGCGCTTCCGCTTTTATGGAGATGTCCGGAAGCATGATTTTGTTCTTCTCAAACTCATCGTAATAGTCACAGGCCCGCAGCTCCCACCAGTAGTCGCCTTGATCGCTACGTTTTTTGGCAGCCTTTTCAAAGGGCCGGAGATAGCCAGCGATTGCAGGATAGTGGTGCTGCACCCATGCCCAAGCCGGATCATAACCCATGTAGCCGTATCGAGGAGGTTCGCTAACCTGAGGCAAATAGTTTGGATCATCCATTGGCAGGTTTCGCTTGATGGTAAATCCCTTAGGAAATAGTATCAAAAACTTATCACTCTTCGGCTGCTGGTAGCGCTTGATATCCCTTCCCGCCAGGAAGGGCTTGATGATCTCCGCGCTTTTGGGGTCTTCGGCGATCAGGCGTTCTCGGGTTTCCGCATCGATCACAAAGGCTTCGTTGTATCCGGTTTTGATACCGTAGAAGATTTTCCCATCCACGTACTCCGATAGGGGAACGCCCTGGGACTTGAGCTTGAGAAGAAGTGCCTGGGATCGACTGTCAGTCAGCGTCCAGCCTTCCTCGGAAAGGCCAGCAGGGGAGACTTCCAGTTGGTTTTGTCTAAGGTAATTTTCCATCCCGTCAGGAAAGTCCAAGGTGTTCAAGTTGACAGCATGGAAATTGGCTCCCGGTTGGGACTTGCCCAAAGCAATGATCAGGGGATAGGTGGTCGCCTCCTCGAAGACTTGCAAGTCCCCAAAGTCCAGAAGCTCCTGGATGGCGAATTCCTTCACATAGCTGCGCAGCGCCTTGCCGTATCCAGCCCGCATCCATTTGTTGGGGATGATGAAGACAAAGTTGCCACAGCTTTTCAACAGGTTCATACTCAACTCCACGAAGTACACATAGAGGTCGGCAGTGCCTGCAAAAGTTCGGAAACGTCCCTGTAGGTAGGGCTTCAGCGCGGAAAACTCCTCCTGTCGGATGTAGGGCGGATTGCCTATCATGACATCAAATCCCACAAAATCCCCCTCATCACTTAGGACTTCTGGGAATTCAAAGCGCCATTCAAAAGCGTTTTCATAGATCTGGTTGGCTTTGATCTCCTCGATTTGGCTGTCCAGTTTGTTGAGCTCTGCGCTGACTTTTTCCACCTTCGCTAGGCGGATTTTCTTTTCCTTGGCGGATTCTTCAAAGAGCCCGGTTTGGCTGGTCAGGTTGTACAGCTCACCGCCCAGCTTGGCTTTGCGGATAATTTTTGGGTCATTTTTGGCGATCTCGGAGCGGAAGTTGGTTTTGATCTGTGCGATCAGGGCTTCCATTGCCCGTTTTTCGTCCTTAGATTTGGCATTGCGGTAGGTGGAGACGGCGACTTTGTAGTCCTCGATCTTCCAGGTTCCCTTCAGTGCTGACTTGAGGTCAGAATCCAGCGCAAAGCGGCTGACCAAGGAATTGCCCACTTTGATATTGATGTCGATGTTGGGCAGGGTTTCGAGTTCGCGGAGACCTGTCAGGTTTCCAAAACCTGACAGGTCTTTGTATTCCGGCCTTACTTCATCAGAACCTTCATAGCATACTGGCGAACTGTTGGCTTTGGTCGCATTAGCGTCCTTGTAATAGGCACTTTTCAGCAGCTCGATCCAAAGCCGTAGCCGACAGATTTTGACCGAGTTGGGGTTGATATCTACTCCGAAGAGGCAGTTTTCGATGATTGTCTGCTTCTCGTGAAAGAGCGTTTCCTGGATTCGTTGGGATTCTTTGTTGTTGGGGTGGTAGGCAAAGAGTTCCCCATCTTCGTCCTTGACGATCAGTTCGTCATTCACCACTTCGACCTGGTATTCCTTCAGCCGCTTTCCCTTTCGGTCTTGTAGGATTTTTAGGTCGTTTTTGACCGCAATGATCTCATTGAGCGCGGATACGAGAAAGTGCCCTGAGCCCACGGCCGGATCGCAGATTTTCAGGGAGTTGACCAGCTGGTTGGCTTCGGCTCGATCTTCGATCAGGTCATACAGGTCGTCAAATTCTAGGGGAGAACCCTCCAAGGGTTCCGAACCCTTGGAGGGTTTACGATACCCCGCCTCGACAAACTTCTGCACGACGGCCTTTCGGATGGTTTCCCGACACATGTACATCGTGATAAAACCGGGAGTAAAGAAGGAGCCGTCTTTGTAGCCGTTGATTTTCTCGAAGATCAAACCCAGCACCGAGGCATTAATCAGGGTTTTGTTGTCCTCCTGGATTTCCTCCGAACCCTCGCTGGCGAAATCGTAGGCATCCAGAAATCGGAACAGGTATTCCAAAGTCGTGAGTTCTCCCGTCAGCTTTTTCCCTTGACCGTCCTTCAAAACCGTAGAAGAGATCACGGGGATAGTCTTCTCATTTTTCAGAAAGTTGACCATGATGGTTTTTTGCTCCATCTCGGTCGGCTCAAAAAGGGAGGAGTTCAGGTAGGGGACTTGGGCAAAAGCCGCCCTTACGTCCTCGTTTCTGTCCTCGGTTCTCTTGGCCAAAACCTGAAAAAACAGGGAATTCAAGTCATCCCAATCATGGATTTTCTTCTTGTTTAGAAAGGAATAGGAGGTATCTCCTTTGTGGTAGGCGATGAGCTGCGCTTCCAAAAGCTTGAGGAACAGCACTCGGTTGATCCAAGTGATGCTCAGCTCCAGCCCCACATTGAAAAGTCGTTCCTCGGCGCTGCCGCCGTATTGACTGGGTTTCGTGAGTTGGCTGATCTTGTCGTAAGTGTCCAGCTGTATCATCGCATCCTCCAGGATACTTCCGGAGTTTCGGCTGCCTTTGCTGCTACGCTCGATGAGCTTCTTACCGCCTTCCTTAGTCTCGGTAAGACCGATGATGTGCAGCAACTCAGCGTAAAAGCGCTTGTCTAGACTGTTGCTGTCGTTAGCAAAAGGCAACTTCAGCAAATGCTCGGGAGAAAGGAGCTTGAAAAGCGCAATGAGCTTCGTATCATCGGCCTTGTCCGAATTTCGCAGCGCTTTGTCGTATTCCCTGAAATCAAAGTAGGTGAAAGTAATTTGATCCTTGACCTTCTCGATGGCTGGTTCAGCGATGTTTTTGTAAAAAAAATCAGTCTTGATATCTGCCAATCTTCCCGCGTCAAAATCCTCAAACTGCTTGACCAAAGCCTTGTTTTGCGCAAAAAGGCGGTCAAAGGTCAGTGCATCGAAAATAAACCATTCGTGGATGTTGGTCACGACGAGATGCTTTACCTCCAGATTGTTAAGGACGATTCGTTCCCTAAGGTAGTACAGCACCAGTTCCTGAAAAGCCTTTCGGTTAAGACTCTCCCTCGATATCATCTCAGACTTGCTGCTTGGCTTTTTGGCTTCGACGATGACGCCGACGCTGGATTTGGCACTGTCTCCGGTGTGGATGACCAGGTCGTTTCTCCCTTTGGTATTGATGAAGTGGGAGGGATCGTAGTAGGTTTTTTTGAGAAAATCGCTGACCAGATTTTTGTGAAACTCCTCCGATTCTGACTCATTGATTCGATCGATGAGTTGGATGAGATTTGCCTTGAAGCTCTCGATGGCCGAGCGGTTGGGTTTTACTTTGCGAAATGCGGGATTGAGGGCTTGTTTGGGCTTGAGAAACTTTTCGGTCATCGGGAGTCAGCTTGCTAGAAAAAACTGTTCTCAAGATGCATTTTTTTTTGACTAAAAAGGCAATAGGAGAGATTGGGTTGTCGAAAAAAACTGCGTCAGAACATCAGGTTAAACCCAGACCCTTTTTTGGGCTTGTTGATCTCTTCAATCTTACGAATCTCTGATTGAAGGAGCTTGGAATACTCATCCCGCATAAACGATCGGAATATTTCCAGGTTGCTCTGGGCCCTTGTGTCTATCAAGGCCTGAATATATTCTGCTTTTGACTCGCTAAACACAATCGCCAACGGCAACTCGTAAAAGTGTTGGATATAGTTCATCAGCAATCTCGAGGTGCGTCCATTGCCGTCATAAAAAGGATGGATGCTCACCAAGTTGAAATGAGCGTCGAAGGAAAGGTTAAGCTGCTCATTGATGGTGATTTCTTTATTCATCTTTTCCTTGACTTTTGATGCCAAAGCAATAGTCATGGATTCTACCTTCTCGTAATTGGGGAAATAGGAAGCTCCAGCACTTACATTCCCTTTTCGAAAAGCCCCCGTTCGAGCATCAATTGTCCCGAAAACAGTATTATAAACAGCTCCAGTACTGTGGACGACATGGGCGTTTATTTCCTGGATAAACTCGGCTGTAACGGGCCTTTTTCTTTTGGCTTCCTGCAACGTAAATTTTAAAGCTTTAAAATGGTCAGTAACCATCAAACTATCCTGTATGGGTTTGCCTTTTGGAGTAAGCCCCTCATTTAGCAAAACCTGCGTTTCAACTTCCGTAAGCGTAGAGCCTTCAATAGAAGTAGAGTGATGAACTATCGAAATGAGATTAAATTTCTCATGGTCGATGATTTCGTCAATCTTCAGTGATCTATATTGTTGAATTAAATCTGCGATATCCATCATGCAACACTATCCCAAATAGTCCTTACTCCAAAATTGCATATTCTCTTGTAGAAACATCAACTTATTGGAGACTTATTTCCCGATGCAAAAATTCCTAAATATGTTTTCCAAGAGGTCATCGGTCGTGATTTCGCCAGTGATTTCGCCCAGGTAGTGCAGGGACCGGCGGATGTCCATCGCGACAAAGTCGTTGGTGACCTGATTGTCCAAACCTGCCAAAATATCGAGCAAAGACTCACGGGTTTTGACCAAGGAGTCGTAGTGGCGGATGTTGGTGACCACGGTGTTTCCGGTCTTGAACTTGTCCAAGTTCACCAGTTCCAGGATGCGGGTTTTGAGGCCTTCGAGGTTTTCCTTTTTTCCCGCGGAGATGAAAATCGTGTCAGGATGCTTTGATCTTAACTCATTAATCAACTGTACATTAGCTTTATCTATCTTATTCGCCACTTTCAGGAAAGGAACGCCTTGGTTTTCCAGCTTGTTGACATCCCGATTGATCTCTACGAGGTCGGTGTCGCCCAGGTCAAAGAGGTAGAGGATAAGCGAAGCGGTCTTCATTTTCTCCTGTGTTCGGCTCACGCCAATCGCCTCGATGGTGTCGGTCGTCTCGCGAAGTCCAGCTGTGTCGATAAATCGGAAAATCACGCCACCGATGTTGATTTCGTCCTCGATGAAGTCCCGCGTGGTACCTGCGATATCCGAGACGATGGCTTTTTCCTCGTTGAGCAGCGCGTTGAGTAGGGTGGACTTACCGGCATTGGGCTTTCCGGCGATCACGGTAGGCACGCCATTTTTGATCACATTGCCCAGGTCGAAACTCAGAATCAGTTCCTCTACGACGCGAAGCAGCCTTTCGACCAATTCACGCAATTCTTGGCGACTGGCAAACTCTACATCTTCCTCGCTGAAGTCCAGCTCCAGCTCGATCATGGAAGCAAAATGGATCAGACGGGATCTTAGCTCCTGTATTTCAGAGGAAAATCCGCCTCGCATTTGCTTCAGCGCAGCGCTGTGGGAAGCTTCCGAATCCGCGTGGATCAGGTCAGCCACTGCTTCAGCTTGTGCCAAATCAAACTGCCCGTTCAGAAAAGCACGCTGGGTGAATTCTCCCGGCTTAGCCAAGCGTGCTCCCTTTCGGACAAAGAGCTTGATGACCTGGTTGATGATATAGGAAGAGCCGTGGGTGGAGATCTCCACCACATTTTCCTTGGTGAATGACTTTGGGGCGATGAAAAGCGAAACCAAGACCTCGTCTATGATTTTTTCCCCGTCCCGGATCGTGCCAAAATGGATCGTGTGCGAGGCCTGTTTTTCCAGGTTTTTTCCAAAAAAAACTTCATTACAAAGCCGGATGGCGTCTTTTCCGGAAAGTCGGATGACCGCGATGGCTCCTACGCCTTGGGGCGTGGCCAGTGCGATGATGGTATCTTCGCGCTCGGCGAGGGAGAAACTCATGGGGTGTTTTTGAAAGCTTTGTCAATCAGCTCGTCCAAACCCGCCAGAAACTGGTCAGGGGTACGATAACCGGGAAGTTGGGCGATATTTTGGAGCTTGGGCTCAATCACGACGAAATTGGGATAGGAGCGAACCCGCATAGCTGCGGCCATCTCGGCTTCATTGTATTTTTTCCCCATAAACTCAAAGGTGCGCTTGGTGTCTTCCGCGTTGAGCTTGACCGCGTAGTAGTTTTGGTTGATATGGGCGATGACCTTCTCGTCCGTGAAGGTCTCCTTATCCATCTTTTTGCACCAGCCGCACCAGTCGGTGTACACGTCCACGAGCAGCATTTTTGGATCTTTTGCGTTGGCGGCTATCGCTTCCTCAAATTTCATCCAGGTGATTTTGTCTTGGGCTTGGAGCGAAAAGCTCACCAAAACCAAGAGGCATAGGACAAACAGGTATTTCAATTTTCTGATCATTTAAGCTCCAACGGTTGGGCGTGGGGAGAAGTTCCGCGAAGCCAGAGTGGCTTCTTGCTGTGTATGAGTGCGCTGATTAGGAAAAATACTCCTGCGACCGTCACCATCATTCCGGCAATCGAACTGTCAATCCAGTAGGCAAGATAATAACCTAAAAGTGCAATCAAAACACCCATGACCGCGGTGAGCTTCAATAGGGGAATAAGGCTCTTGGTCCAAAGGAATGCCGTGGCCGGAGGGACCACCAAAAGAGCGACGACCAAGATCGCACCCACTGACTCAAAGCTGCTCACCGTGGTATAGGACACGATGCTCATCAGTGCGAGGTTGATTCCCTTGGAAGGAAGGCCCATCACTGAGCTGAAGTTTTCATCGAAGCTGGTAAGTGCTAACTCCTTAAACAATAAGTAAATAAAGCCACAGACAAAAACGAAATTCAAGCCCGCGAGCCAAGTGATTCTGGGACCGAGGTTCAGCCCGTTTTGTGTGATCCAGCTATCGATGGGCAGGTAGGCGATCTCCCCGTAGAGCACGCATTCCTGATCGAGATCCACCTTGTAGGCGAGCACATTGACCAGGATGATGCCGATGGCAAAAAGCAGCGTGAAGGTAATTCCTATCGACGCGTCCAGTTGGACTCGGGCTTTTTTGCGCAGCCAATCGATCATGAGCGTGGCGAGAATTCCCAACAATCCCGCTCCGATGATCACTTCCAGGCTTCGCTGGCTGCCGGAAACAAAGAATCCGATGACGATGCCAGGCAGTACCGCGTGGGAAATGGCGTCGCCGGTCATGGACATTTTGCGCAGCATCATGAAAACGCCCAGAAATCCACAGGATATCGCGATCAGCGAGCCGGTGAAGATGATGAGGAATGCGTTGGTGTCGAAAGACATTTTGTAGAGTATCTAGTAGTGAGTAGCTAGTATCAAGATGTGAGAGTCAAGAGCCAAGAGGCTAGAGTCAAGTAGTTAGTATAGAGTAGGTGGCAGTCGATTTTCAATGTTCAATTATCAATGGTCAATAATCAATTTTCAATAACCAATAACTACTCACCACTTACTACTTACCAAATCACTTTTTTTCCGGTCGTGGGATAGGCTCCTGATGTGGGTCGAGCGCGGGGAAATTGAAGCGCTGCTCGAGCATAGCCTCCAGCTCTGGAGTGATCAAGTGCTCCAGCTGCTCGGCCGAATCGTGCACGTGATCTGGCGCGATATTCATCGACTCGTTCAGGTACAATTCCCACAGGCGATGCAGACGGACCACCCGCATGGCCTCTGTTACACCCTTGGAGGTAAGGTCTATAATCTGTTGATTTTTATCGATAAAGTTCAGTTTTTCTAAATCAGTGATTGATTGCTTTGTCTCTGGCTTTTGGAAAGGGTAGAGCTCATAGATTTCATCTATAGTCAAGCCGGGCCTGCCGTTTTCCTTCGCCTTGTAGAGCGCCTTGAGCAAATGCTCGCGGTGGGTCTTTGTCAAGTATTTTTTCCTCGCAAAGTATCGGAACAGCATACCGCTTTTAGGCGAAACCAAAAACGAAACCACAGCAAACAGCGATAGAAACACGACTACCCAAGGGCCGGTCGGCATCTGCGGAATGACAAAAGAAACGTAGGTGCCGAGTATGCCGGAAACCACGGAAAAGAAGGCGGCGAGGATGAGTAGGGGATTCAGTCGATCCGTCCAAAATCTGGCGGCAGCCCCCGGAGTGATCAGCAATGCGGCCATCAAGACCACGCCGATTGCTTGGATGCCGATCACGACGGCCAGGATCATCAGCACATTGAAAAGGAAGGTGATGGCTTTCATCGGAAATCCGATCGCTTTGCCAAACTCGGGGTCGAACACCATCAGGCGGAATTCCTTTAGTGCGACGGTCAGCACCAGGATGATCGCCAAGGCCAAACCTCCGTACAGCAGGAGATCTGACTCCGAGATGCCGATGGCGTTGCCAAAGATGAAGGAGTTCAGGCCGGCGACTTCGGGATTTCCTGATTTTTGCAGGGCGGTGAGCAGGACGATGCCAAATCCGAAAAAGACCGAAAGAATGGTGGCGATGATGGTGTCCTCGCTAAGCTTGGTATTTCGCTTCAGCCAGGAGCTCAGGAAAGTCGCCACCGCACCGGACAAAAATGCGCCAGTGACGATGTAAACGGGATTTTTCTCACCCGCTAACACAAAGCCTAAACAAATTCCCGGCAGCACCGCGTGGGAAATGGCGTCACCGAGCAGGGCTTTTTTGTCCAAAAAGGAAAAAGTCCCGACATAGGCCGAGCCCACGCCGAGCAGCGTAATGCCTAGCACCACCCAAGCGATGGAGGGATCCTGAAACGTGAAGAAGTAGACGAAATCTTCCATGTTCAGCCTTTGAGCGGGTTGAAATCTTTTTGCCGGATCAGGTCGGTGACGCGGGTCAGGAGGTTGAGCTTGCCCCCGTAGGTTTTGCGAAGCATTTCTTCGTTCATTACCGTTTCTTTCGGCCCGGAGGCCACCAGGTGCAGATTGAGCATGATCAGCCAGTCGAAGAAATTCATGGCCGAGTGGATATCGTGGTGGACGACGATCACGGTTTTTCCTGCTGAAGCCATGTCTTTGAGAAGTTGAAAGATGGCCGTCTCCGTAGCCATGTCCACTCCGGCAAAGGGCTCGTCCATCAGGTAGAGATCTGCCTCCTGCGCCAAGGCCCGCGCGATGAACACTCGCTGTTGCTGTCCGCCGGAGAGCTCGGAGATCTGACGCTTCGCAAAGCCGGTCATGCCGACCTGCTCCAGGCTTCGCATGGCGAGGTCTTTTTCCTTTTTCCCCGGACGGCGAAAGAGCCCGAGCTTGCCGTAAGTCCCCATCATCACCACGTCGAGCACCGAAGCGGGAAAGTTCCAGTCCACGGATTCCCGCTGGGGCACGTAGCTGATCCGCGCGCGCACGTCGTTGAGCGGCTTGTCAAAGATCTTCACATAGCCAGACGTGGGAGGGATGAGTCCCATGATGGACTTGATCAGCGTGGACTTGCCCGCACCGTTTGGCCCGAGGATGCCTACGAGGTTGCCCGCGGGCAGGCTGAGGTCCACATTCCAGAGCACGGGGTTTTGGTCGTAGCTGACCGTGAGGTCGTGGATTTCAAGAATCGGATTTTCTACTTGGGTAATCATGGCAATAGGTTTTCGTAGATGATTTGCAGGTTGGTTCGCACCATTCCTATATAAGTGCCGGCGGGCGTTCCTTCCGCGTCGAGACTGTCCGTGAAGAGCGGTCCAGCCAAGATGACTTCCCGGTTTTTCTCCGCAGCTCCGGCGACTACGGCTCGGATGGCTTTGGGCGAGATGGTCTGCTCCGCAAAAATGGCTTTGACGTTGTTTTCTTCCACGATCTGGATCAGGTCGGTCAAGTCGCGAAGACCAGGTTCACTTAGTGTCGAAAGTCCCTGCAGTGATTTGACCGGAAGTCGATAAGCTTTGCCAAAGTACGCAAAGGCATCATGGGCAGTGACCAAAACCTGATTGCTTGACCGGAGTTCATTGACCTTGGTTCTAACCTCCAGGTCAAGGGATTCGAGTTGGCCAAGGTAGTTGTTTGAATTTTGTTCAATGTTGTTTTTCCATTCCGGCTTCCACTCGATGATCTCCTCCGAAGCATAGTCCATGGCGATTGACCAGAGTTCGACGTCAAACCAAATGTGTGGATCGACGCTGTGGCTTTCCGGGCCGGAGCGGATCAGGCGCTCTTTGGGCAGCCCTTGGGAAATGTCGATGAGTGCTTGACTGAGGGCCAGTTTTTCGAAGATCTCGGTCATTTTTCCCTCCAGGTACAAGCCGTGGAAGACCACCAAGTCGGCGTTGGTCAGGAGATCGAGATCCCGTACGGATGCTTTGTATAGGTGTGGGTCTACACCGGCAGGCATCAGTGCCACGACCTCGGCTTGTTCTCCCACGAGATTGCGGATGCCGTCGGCCAGGATGCTCGTGGTGGCGACTATGCGTGGCTTTTCTCGATGTCCCTTAGCGTCGGGCTTGCAGGAGAGGAGCGCCAAAAAAGCAATCGCTATGCAGATCAGGCGGCTCATGACTGCTGAACGAGGATATTGGCTGAGACATCCTTGGACATGAAGAGAGTCTTCTTCTGGTCGACCAAGATCTCCAGCGATCCGTCAAACTCCACCTTGTCCAAGACTTTGATCCTGGCGCCGATGTAGGCTCCGACCTTGTCCAAGTAGCGGAGGAAAGCTGCCGAGCTGTCCTTCACGGCTACGATCTGGCCAGTTTGGTCGATTTCCATTTCATTGAGCTGCACGCGTGGTCTGGCCCGTACGTCCCCAAACTCATCCGGAATCGGGTCGCCGTGCGGGTCAAACTTGGGATAGTTGAGGTAGGCGTCCAGACGCTGAATGAGCAGGGGGGACTGGATATGCTCCAGCTGCTCGGCCACCTCGTGGACTTCGTCCCAGGCAAAATTCAGCTTCTCCACGAGGAAAACTTCCCAAAGTCGATGCTTTCGGATGGTTTGCAAGGCGAAGCGCTTGCCGCTTTCCGTGATCTGTAGCCCGTAGTACTTCCGGTATTCGATCACTTCCTTTTCCCCCAGCTTTCGCAGCATGTCGCTCACAGAGGCTGGCTTCGTTTTCATCTCCGCGGCGATGTCGTTGGTGGCGACACTTTTTTTGCCCTCCTCGGATAGGTGATAGATCGCTTTCAAATAGTTCTCTTCCGCCGTCGTCAATTCCATGTCTCACTCAGTTTTACAATGAGTCAAATATAAAAATATATTTAGAGATAGCTAAAAATTATTTTCATTAGAGCTAAAACAGCTGTGGAAAAGCCAAAAATAGCTGTGGTTTTCAAATTAGTCTTGGCTAAAAATATGTTTAGGATGTATTAAAATACAGTGTAAAACGCTGTAAATAAGGGTGTAATGATTCTGTTTTTGGAGGCTGATGGGCGGAAAAGGCGGAAAAATCCCAGTTTCCATTTGGAGGAAATGGGTGTAAAATGGCGGGCGTGGGTGGATAACTTCGCGGACTTATCCACCGCCAGGCGTTGGATTGGGAGGGGCTAGAAAAGCAGCTTAGCGAAAGTCTGCTGTAGCTGAGCGCTTTGTGTTTTCCACAGCACAGACTGTGGAGCGGGGGACGTAAAAAAAGTTTTCCCCAGCGCTGCTTCAAATTGACTGAGCGCGGTAGATGGAGTGGAAAAGTCAACGGAATGTCCCCCAGCGAAAGGCTTTAGAAAATCCACCCACGGTGGACTGGGGCTGACCAAGACCGGAATCCCCAGCGCCGCGCATTCAAAGAGCTTGGTAGGCATCTTGCCATCTATGGCAGGATGACTTTGATAGGGGAGCAGGGCAAAGTCCGCCTTCTTCAATGTATGGATAAGCGCTTCGTGGGCTATAGGAGCCGAGTCTAGCCGGAGCTTGATCTGGGGATTTTGCCTGCTGGCTTGGGCAAGTTTTGCCCCAAAATCATCCAAGGGACAGTGCCCGATGATCTCCAGCGTGGACACTGGATAGACGGGAAGGATAGTCTCAAACCAAGTGACCGCCTCCCAAATCCCAAAAGCTGGCGTGATGGTGCCGGTGATGCAGAAGCGAAAGCTCCTTTTATCCAGAAATTGGATTGGCTGAGTAGGCTGTACCTCTCCGCGAAACTTGTTTTCCAAAACCAAACAAGGCGTCTTCTCCGGCATTTCGTTGAGGTAGCATTTTTCAGCTAGGAGATAGAGATCAATTCGGTCGGTGTCTTCGGCGCTTTGGATGAGTTTTGCAGCGCGGGACTTTGCAGCGGAGGAAAGAGTTGGATTCAGGTCAAGATTTGCACGGTAGTTTTCCTGCACGTCATACACCAGTTTGTAGCCCAAGATGGGCTTCCAAAAGGAGGCGAGAGGCAGCAGTTCGTAGCTGCAGCAAAGGAGGATTTTTGGGCGCACCTGGAGCAGGCATTTCAAAAATCTAAGCTGGGAAAGCAGGCGATCCGGGCGTGAACCGAAATGGCCCATAGAAGAAAAAAATCGGATTCCAGGCTCAGATTCGGGCTTTTTAGGAGAAAAGCCTATGATGTTAAGCTCGTATGTATTTGTTTCGCCAAGTGAACGAGCCAGCTTGCCAAAAGCCCGTACATCCCGGATCGGCTTCAAGGTCGAGGCGATCAGCAGGGGGATTTTTCGGGCCGGAGGCTGGGTCATAGCCGAAACTATAAAAAATAATGGAACTGAAAACTATCATCGAATCAGCCTGGGAAAACCGGGAACTGCTCAAGGAAGCCGAAACCCAAGAGGCCATCAAATCCATCATCGCCCAACTGGACGCGGGTCAACTTCGCTGTGCGGAGCCGACCGAATCAGGCGACTGGCAGGTAAACGACTGGGTGAAGAAGGCTGTCATCCTCTATTTCCCCATCCAAAAGATGGAAACCATCGAGGTGGGACCGTTCGAATTCCATGATAAGATGGCGCTCAAGACCAACTATGCCGCGCAGGGCGTACGGGTGGTTCCCCATGCTGTGGCACGCTACGGCGCCCACCTGGCTTCCGGTGTGGTGATGATGCCAAGTTATGTTAATATCGGCGCATTTGTGGATAGTGGCACGATGGTTGACACTTGGGCTACCGTCGGATCTTGTGCACAGATCGGCAAAAACGTTCATTTGAGTGGTGGTGTTGGTATCGGGGGCGTGTTGGAGCCAGTCCAGGCAGCGCCGGTGATCGTAGAGGACGGTGCTTTCATCGGCTCTCGTGCGATTATCGTAGAGGGAGTTCACATCGGCAAAGAAGCCGTGATCGGCGCAGGGGTGACCTTGACCGCCAGCTCCAAAATCATCGACGTGACCGGCGCAGAGCCAGTGGAGTACAAAGGCTACGTGCCTCCGCGCTCCGTGGTGATTCCCGGATCGCTTTCCAAGCAATTCCCAGCCGGAACATTCCAAGTTCCATGCGCTCTGATCATCGGTCAGCGCAAGGCTTCTACCGATCTCAAGACTTCGCTCAATGATGCCCTTAGGGAAAACAACGTAGCAGTCTAACAAAAACAACAATGAAATTACTTTCCAAAGTCCTTTTGATTCCAGCCTTGGCTGGGTCGCTTTGGGCTTGTTCTGAGTCCAAAAGAAATCCTGCCGACAGCTATTTCGAAAAAGGGCAGTATGAATTGGCGGTTCAGACCTATACTGAGGATCTGAAGTTTAAGCCTACAGATGTCAAGATGCTTTACAATAGAGGTAGGGCATTTCAGGAGATGGGGGATGTGGAAAAGGCCAAGGCGGATTTTGAAGCTGCTTTGGACCAGGATCCCAAAAACTTCCAAGTGCTGCTGAGCTTGGCGGCACTGCAGCTGAACGATAGGAACTACGCCAGCGCACTTTTGTACGCCAGCAAAGCGGAGGAGATTCCAGGCGCACCTGCCATGGCATCCCTGCTCAAAGGTCGCGCTCTGCACCAGATGGGTTTGACCGAGGAGGCGCTCCGAGCCTATGGCAACGCGATCCAGCTAGATAAGGAATTTGGCCAAGCCTACTTCAACAGAGGGATGCTGAAAATCGCTTTGGAAAGGAAAAAACAAGCTTGTGAGGATTTTAAAATGGCCGAGGTGCTGGGCTATCCCGGCGCAGACGACATGCTCACGAAATATTGCAACTAATCAAAATCCCGCTTCTGGCGGGATTTTTTTTGTCATTACGCCTCAAGTAGAAGCGCTCGGTATTTCAAGTTGAATGGGATTCACCGAATTGAAGAATCGATGGTAGAGTGAGGCGTCAATAGCGCTGCCAACGCTGGCTGACCGCTTAAACTGTTATTTACTTTCATCGCCGTGCTGGTGAGGCTGATGGTCGCAGATCGCGTCAGAAGTGATTTTTCCCGCCCCGTTGCAGGTTTTGCAGTCGCTGACTTGCTTGCCAGAGCCGCTGCACTCCGGACAGGTGAGGCGTCCTTTGCCCGCGCAACGCTCGCACTCGAAAAATTCGACGATGTTGAACACGTTCACTTTTTTGATCATGCCCGAAGCGGCACAGCGGCTACATCCCACGATTCCCTTGGACTTACAGTAGTCGCACATCTGCTCGATCTGCTTTGAGCCCTCACAGGTAAAGCAGGTCTCGTAGCGGTAGCCTCTCCGATCGCAGAGCTGGCACGTTTGGATGGCGGAGAGAGGCTCCTTCAGCTTGGCTTGAAGCTGCTTGGCACCTTCGTAATTTTCGCCTTTGAAGCCGGTCAGCTCGAGGTACTTGTTGAGAAAGTTCGAACTGTTGTCGTATTGTCCCAGCTCATAGAGGGTTTCGGAAAAGTAATAGGGCATCTCATCGGGGAGCGGCAGCCCGGAGTCGATGAGGTTGCGGAAGATCGAGTTGGCGGTCTGGTAGTCGCTCCGCTCCATGGCGGCAAGGGCGCCTTTCATCCAGCGGTCGGTCTGGCCAAGGTTGACCTGGCCAAAGGTCCAGAACGGCAGGAAAGCAAAGAAGAGGAGGAGCGGGATTCGGTATTTGGATGACAAAGTCACTTCTGTTTAATTCCTCGAAAACTACTTAACTCCCATTTTAACTCAAAGTTAAAATTTGTGGGGATCAGGCCTTCATTTCGGTATTTTCATTTTGGGAACGGAAAATTGTCATTATTTTGGAAGCTAGTGGGAAATTTGCACCTCAAATTTCCTTTTTTGAAATTTCCATCTAAACCAAAAACAACGATGAGCAAAACAATCACCATGATCGAGGGAATAGGAGAGGTCTTCAAGGGAAAACTGGCGGAAGCCGGCGTCACCTCCGTGGAAGGACTTTTGGAAAAAGGTGCGACCAAGGCCGGAAGAAAGGCCATAGCCGGAAGTTCGGGAATTGACGAAGGCAAAATCTTGGATTGGGTGAATATGGCTGATCTGTTCAGAATCAACGGGATCGGTAGCCAGTTTGCAGAACTACTGAAGGCTGCCGGTGTAGATACCGTGAAAGAGCTGAGAACCCGAAATGCCGAAAACCTGCATGCCGCGCTGACCAAGACCCAGGAGACGAAGGGCTTGACCAAGGCCGTCCCTGCGCTGAGCAAAGTCGAAGACTTCATCGCCCAAGCCAAAGCGCTGGAACCAGTAGTGACCTACTAACCAGGAGCCAAGCTCCCAGCAACATGAAAACCTTGAGGAGACTCAGGGTTTTTTTGTAGTTTGGAATCCAAAACCCTTCCCCCATGAGCAATATTGACCAGTTTAAAAAGCATCTGGAAGACGGCCAGGTATTCAAAAAAGACTACATCGTATTGGGAGCCGGTATCCTGGACGGACAGCCAGTCGGCCAGGCCCAGGTAAAAGTGCCGCTCAAGACGATGAACCGGCATGGCCTCATCGCCGGAGCGACCGGTACAGGTAAGACCAAGACGCTCCAGGTGATCGCAGAGCAGCTTTCGCTGAAGGGTGTCCCTTCGGTATTGATGGATCTCAAGGGGGACTTGTCGGGGCTGGCCAAGCCAGGAGATGCGAGTGATTTTATCCTGAAAAGGTCGGCGACCATCGGAGTGGACTACGAGCCTCAGGGCTTGCCCGTGGAGCTCATGTCCATTTCCAACGAAAAAGGAGTGAGGCTAAAAGCCACAGTCTCCGAGTTTGGACCGGTTTTGCTTTCGCAGATCCTGGAGCTGAATGATACCCAGCAGGGAGTGGTCGCCGTCGTGTTTCGCTACTGCGATACTCACCATCTGCCGCTGCTGGATCTGAAGGATTTCAAGCGTGTCCTGCAGTTCATCACCAACGAGGGAAAAGACGCGATAGAAAAGGAGTTTGGGCAGGTATCTTCTGCATCGGTCAACACGATCATGCGAAAGATCATCGAGCTGGAGCAGCAGGGAGCGGAGCGCTTTTTTGGGGAGCTGTCCTTTGACGTGGACGATTTCCTGCGTACCAAAGATGGGAAGGGTGTCATTTCGGTCATCCGCCTGACCGATATCCAGAGCCGCCCCAAGCTTTTTTCCACCTTCATGCTGAGCTTGCTGTCGGAGATCTACGAGACTTTTCCGGAGCAGGGAGACGCAGACCAGCCTAAGCTTTGCCTGTTCATAGACGAAGCTCACCTCGTATTTGACAATGCTTCCAAAGATCTGCTGGAAAAGATCGAGGCGATCATCAAGCTCATTCGCTCCAAGGGGGTCGGAGTGTTCTTTTGCACGCAGACGCCCACGGACGTTCCGGACAGCGTGCTGGGACAATTGGGCCTGAAAGTACAGCATGCGCTGCGGGCCTTCACTGCCAAAGACAGAAAAGCCATCACCAAAACCGCTGAAAACTATCCGGATTCGCCTTTCTACGAGACTTCCGAGGTATTGACCGCCATGGGAATCGGGGAGGCTTTGGTCACCGCGCTCAACGAAAAGGGGATCCCCACACCGCTGGCGCATACCCTCGTGCGCGCGCCGATCACGCGGATGGACATCTTGGAAGACGCGGAAATAGACCAACTCGTAAAGAACTCCGATCTGGTCTATAAGTACAACAAGGACATTGACCATGACAGTGCTTTTGAGATCCTGGAGCGAAAGATGAAGGCTGTACAGGAGGCACAGGAAAAAGCTGAACTGCCCGGTCCTTCTTCTTCCCGACGCAGCAGCACCCGTACCAAAGAGGAAGAATCGCTCCTCGAAGAGCTCAGCAAAAACACGATGGTGCGACAGCTGGGACGCACGCTGTTTCGTGAATTGGCCCGGGGGATCTTGGGTTCATTTTCCAGTAAAAAGAGAAGGTAGTAATTGATTGTAATCTAACTGCTTAAGGATTTGAAAGTAGCAGTAATCGGCGGTGGTGCAGCGGGATATTTCGCGGCCATCCATGCCAGTGGGCCGGGGATTGAGGTCACGATTTTTGAGAAGACGCCCAAGCTGCTCTCGAAAGTCAAGGTCTCCGGCGGAGGTCGATGCAATGTCACCCATCGGCCCATGGAGATCTCCAAGCTGGTCAAGAACTATCCCCGCGGGGAAAAATTCCTCAAGCGTACCTTTCGGCACTTTTCCATTCCCGATACTTTCGACTGGTTTCAGTCCCGCGGGGTAGAGCTCAAGGTCGAGTCCGACGGGCGCGTGTTCCCCGTCAGCGACTCCTCCCAATCCATCATCGATTGCCTGCAGCGGGAGGCCGAGAAGGCTAAGGTGCATATTCGGACTTCTACGGCCATCAGGGAATTGAACCCCCTCGAAAAGGGCTACGAGCTGATCACGGAGAAAGGAGTCTTTCGCGCGGATGCGGTGGTCATTGCAGCTGGAGGACAGCCCAAGTCAGATGGGTATTTTTTTCTTAAATCCCTTAAGCATAGCGTAAAAGATCCGATTCCTTCACTTTTCACTTTCAATACTCCCGGGGAGCCCATCCGGGAGCTGATGGGGATCGCTGTGCCGGACGGCATGGTAAAGATCGAGGGCACCAAACTGAGCTACCGCGGGCCAGTGCTGGTCACGCATTGGGGCATCAGCGGTCCAGCCGTGCTCAAGCTTTCGGCCTTCGGCGCGGACTGGCTTCACCAGCAGCAGTACCGGGCCCGGGTGCTGATCAATTGGAATGCGGGCTTCGGGGAAAATGACTACCTGGAGCATCTGACCGGCTATGCCAAGGCGCATCCCAACCGAAAAGTCCATTCCCACCCGCTTTTCGAGCTGCCAGCAAGGCTTTGGGAGCATTTTTGCGAAAAAGCGGAAATAGAAGAAGGGGCCTTACTGGGAAATTTGTCAAAAAAGAATTTAAACAAGTTAGTTCAAAACCTTTTTTGCTATATCTTGGCAGTGAGTGGGAAGACCACCTTCAAGGAAGAGTTTGTCACCGCAGGCGGTATTTCCTTGACAGAGGTGGATCCCGAGACCATGCAAAGTATCTATCACCCCAACCTATACTTTGCCGGCGAAGTCCTAGATATTGATGGAATTACAGGCGGCTTTAATTTTCAGGCGGCCTGGTCTACTGGATTCCTTGCCGGAAAGTCTATTAAACAGCGCATTGTATGAGCAACATCTACCCGGAATTGGGCCAAAGGATTCTGGAAATGGCAGAGGGAGACGACGAGTTTCGAGTAGAACTGACCTCGGCGATCTATACCGGATTGCTGGAGCTAAAGGCAAGATACAGCGAAGGCACCGCCGATCGCGATGAGGAGAAGATCCAGCAGATTCGGCACAAGATCAAGCCCACGGTGACGATGTTTGAGTTTGACCAATTGGCCGACTCGCTGCAGAAAGGCAAGGAAATCCTCGATTCGGAGGGCTTTGGAGACAGCTTTGACTCGCACTTCCAGCTTTTTTTGCTGCTGGTGGACTCCGCACTCATGGAGGTGGGCAGGCTGAAAAACTAAAAAAGGAGCTGCACCTGCGAGCTCCCATTTTAGTTAAATGCCCTATGAAGAAAAATTCTACCGCGAAAGTAAAACCCCATTTTTGGGCGTCGGTTAAGGCTGTGTTATTTTCGGGTGAAGAATCAAATGCCTGATCCATGCCGATCATCCCCAGCGCTTACACTCGGCCCCCCGCATACCTATTCAATGCCCATCTTGAGACCATCGTCCCCAGCCTTCTGAGGAAGATCTCCGGTCTGGAGTACAGCCGCGAGCGCATAGACACGCCCGATGGTGACTTCCTGAACCTGGATTGGTCTAGGGTCGGAGGGGAGAAGCTCCTGATCCTTTCCCATGGGCTGGAGGGCGATTCCAGACGGCACTACGCGATGGGATTGGCCAAGCTTTTCAACCAACAGGGCGTGGATGTGCTCGTGTGGAACAACCGGACCTGCGGAGGAGAAATGAACCTGAAGCCGATTCTCTACCACCATGGATCCAGCTATGATCTGGACACGGTGATTACCCACGTGCTCAGACAGGGGACGTATCGGGAGATCTTTCTCAGCGGTATCAGCATGGGCGGGGCGCAGACACTCAAATATTTAGGCGAAAAAGGACGCGATCTCCCCGCTCAGATCACCCGTGCAGCGGTCTATTCCACGCCCTGCAACCTCGCCTCAAGCGCCGCCACGCTGAAGATCTCCAGCAACCGATTTTACAAAAACCGTTTTTTGGGGAAGCTGAAAAAGAAGATCGAGGCGAAAGCTGTCCAGTTTCCGGACTTGGTAGATCTGGAGTTGCTGCGCAGGGTAGATGATTTCGATACGTTTGACACGCATTTTACGGCAAAGCTGCACGGCTTCAGGGATGCGGCGGACTTCTATAAGAGCGTAAGTGCGGACAATTGGATGGACCAGATCGCTATTCCCACCCTGATCGTCAATGCCCTCAACGATCCCCTTCTTGGCCCTGCGTGTTTTCCTACCAAACTCGCCGCCTCCAAGTCGAATATTTACCTAGAAATGCCCAAGCGAGGGGGACATACCGGATTCCTGCTTCGTGGGAAAGAATTCACCTTTGGTGAATTTAGGATCTTGGAGTTTTTGAATGGGGCTTGATTGCTTGGGAATTGTTATTTTCCCATTGACAACCCATTTCCTTTATGAGAAAGCTCTCGCTGGCCGTCTTGATCGGCCTCGTCCTAGCCACCTTCTTTTTCATGTGGCTCAATGATTTCGAATCCTTCAGGATCGGCTATCTGATTTTGTTTGTGCTTTTTATGATCGCGGGCTTGGGCCTGTGGGATGCCACGCAAAAGAAGCATGCGATCCTTCGCAATTTCCCCGTCGTGGGTCATTTCAGATACCTGCTGGAGTCCGTCAGTCCTGAGATCCAGCAGTATTTCATCGAATCCAATACCAGCGGGAGGCCTTTCAGCAGAAATCTCCGCGCCCTGGTCTACCGTCGGGCAAAGAACGTAAACGACACCCATCCCTTTGGCACCCAGCGCGACATCCACGCGGAGGACTACGTGGCGCTGCGGCACTCGATCTATGCCAAAACCCCGAAGGAGGAAGACCTGAGAGTGACCGTCGGAGGGCCCGATTGCAGGCAGCCCTATTCCGCATCCATTTTTAACATTTCCGCGATGAGCTTTGGCTCCCTGAGCGGAAATGCAGTGACTGCCCTGAACAAGGGCGCTCAAAAAGGCAATTTTTTCCACAATACCGGCGAGGGAGGCATATCCCCCTACCACCTCCAAGGTGGGGATCTCTGCTGGCAAATTGGCACGGGCTACTTCGGTTGTCGAGATGAGCACGGCTTTTTTGATGGGGAAAAGTTCAGGGAGAAAGCCGCTTGGCCCCAGGTCAAGATGATCGAGATCAAACTCTCCCAAGGCGCCAAACCCGGACACGGTGGTGTGCTGCCAGGGGTGAAAAACACGCCGGAGATCGCGGACATCCGTGGCGTGGTGGCCGGGACGACGATCCTTTCGCCGCCTGCCCACTCGGCTTTCAGGGATCCGCATGAGATGGCTCATTTTGTGAAAAAGCTCCGCGAGCTATCGGAAGGCAAACCGATTGGGTTCAAGCTTTGCATAGGGCGCACGGAAGAGTTTGAGGCGATATGCAAGGCAATGGTAGCCGAGGACATTTTCCCGGACTTCATCACCATCGATGGGGCTGAGGGAGGCACGGGAGCGGCTCCGTTGGAATTTTCCGACAGTGTAGGGCTTCCGCTGGAACCGGCCCTGATCTTTGCCCGCCTGACCTTGGAAAAGTACGGTATCAAGGACAGGATCAAGCTGATCGCTTCGGGCAAAGCCATCAGTGCCTTCGCCATCGTCAAAAATCTGGCTCTCGGTGCCGACCTCTGCAATTCCGCCCGTGGCTTTATGTTCAGCCTAGGATGCATTCAGGCGCTCCGCTGCAACACCAACGCCTGCCCGACTGGGGTGGCCACACAGGATAAACATCTGGAAAAGGGCCTGGTCGTCACTGACAAGTATGAGCGGGTGTACAATTTCCACAAAAACACCGTCCACGCGGTCAAGGAACTGCTGGGCGCCACGGGATACGACCACACCTCACAGCTGACTGTCAGGGACTTGGTGAGAGGGGACGAGATGGTTGACTTTGCCAACCGATTTTTCCCAGACTCAGTGACCCACCATCTGGAGTAGCAGGCTAGTCAAATCGCTTCAATACCATAGCTGCCACCGTTCCGCCAATCGCAAGCGAGCTGGTGGCTGCTGGAGAGGGGGCGTTGAGCACATTGATCGCGTAGGCTGACTCGCGGATGGCAAAGTCGTCCAGCAATCCGCCGCTGCGGTCACAGGCTTGGGCACGCACGCCGGCGCCACCCTCGACGAGGTCTGATTCTTGGATTTCCGGGATCAGCTCCTGTAGGGCCTTGGTAAAGGCTGCTTTGGAAAAGGAGCGGTACATCTCCCCAAAACCGGTTTTCCAGTATTTGGCGGCTACTTTTTGGAAGCCCGGCCAAGCTAGGGACTCCGCCAGCTCGGCGAGGTTGATCTGGCTTTTCTTGTATCCTTCCCTGCGGAAAGCCAGGACCGCATTGGGCCCGGCTTCGACTCCGCCTTTTTTCATGCGGGTAAAATGCACCCCTAGAAACGGGAAGTTGGGATCCGGAACCGGGTAGATGAGGTTTTTGACGAGGTATTCCTTTTCTTTTTTGAGCTTGAAATATTCGCCTCGAAAGGGAATGATCTTGACGTCATCGATGGCCGGGTCGTTCATCTGGGCGACCTTGTCCGAGTAGAGGCCGGCGCAGTTGACGACCAGTCTGGCTTCAAAGGTCTTGTTTGGAGTTTCGATGTAGTTAAGCCCTTCTTTTTGGCTTATTTTCAAAACTTTATGGTTCAGAAAAATCTGTCCTCCGTTTTGGAGGATTTTCCTCCCATAGGCCAGTGCCACTTGGTAGTAGTCCACGATCCCGGTCTGGGGCACGTGGATGGCGGCTACACCCGCGCAGTGCGGCTCGTAGCCTTTGAGCTCCTCCAGGCTGATGTATCGGGTGCCTTCCAAGCCATTGGCTAGGCCACGGTCCAGCAGGGTCTGAAGCAGTGGCTTTTGCTCCTCACGGGTGGCGACCACGACCTTGCCGGTGATCTCGAAGGGGATTTTTTCCTCCTCGCAAAACTGCACGAGCTCGTGGTAGCCGCTGATGCAGTTGGTGGCCTTGAGCGATCCCGGCTTGTAATAAAGGCCGGAATGTATCACGCCCGAGTTGTTTCCCGTCTGGTGTTTGGCCAGCTGGTCCTCCTTTTCCAAAACCGCAATTTTCAGCCCGGGGCGGGACTTCTGGATTTTGAGGCCTGTGGCCAGTCCCACAATCCCACCTCCGACTATCACTAAATCGTATGTCATTTTCTCATTCAATTTGGCCCCAAATATACATGCAGGACAGTCAAAGCAAACCCCATTGCGGGCCAAGAAAAAGCTTCTTGTTTGGAAATATTCACACCAAAAGCCGGGCAAAGCGCCCCGTTTGGATTTAACTTGCGAGCCATTACCCCCATGTGCGTGAACAAAACAATGACTCGCTTCTTTTTAGCTGCTTTCTTTTTCTTTTTTTCCAGCTCCGGCTGGGCCCAGTACACGATCCGCGGGAAGGTATCGGACGCAGAAACAGGTGACCCCATCGCCTTTGCCAACGTGATCCTCCGAGGGACTACCACCGGCATCACGACCGACTTCGAAGGCAACTACCTGATCCAGGCTAGGTCCCTGAGCGACAGTCTGGTGGTGAGCTACCTGGGGTATATCTCCCAGTCCAAGGCCCTGGCCGACCAGCCTGAGCAGGTGCTGAACTTCCAGCTCAGACCTAGCGACTTTGAGCTGGAGGCTTTTGTATTTGAAGCTGGGGAAAATCCGGCTTTCGAGATCATCCGTCGGGCATCCGCTAGGCGAAAGGACTTTGACAAGCGCTCGCTGAACGCCTACGAGACTAAAAACTACACCAAGATCGAGATTGATATTGACAACCTCTCGGAGGAGTTTCGTCAGCGCAAATCCGTCCAGAAAGTGACCTCAGTCTTGGACAGTATCCGCCAGCTGACCAACGACGAGGGGGAGAAGATCCTTCCTGTTTTCTTCTCGGAGACGGTTTCCAAGTTTTACTACCGAAACAATCCCGAGCTGCGCAAGGAGGTGATCGAAAAGACCAAGGTCACCGGGGTTGGGATTACCGATGGCTCGACAACCTCGCAGATCACCGGCTCGGTCTTTCAGGAGTACAACTTTTACAAAAACTGGCTTTCCATCCTAAACAAGGACTTTATCTCCCCAATCTCAGATGGGTGGAAGACCTTCTACGACTATGATCTGCTGGACTCCGTGCTCGTGGGTCAGGACAGCTGCTACAAGCTGCAGGTGTATCCACGTCGGGAGCAGGACTTGGCTTTCACCGGTACGATTTGGATCAAAAAGGACGACTATTCCCTCAAGCAGGTGGATCTGACGATCCCCAAGGCGGCCAACCTGAACTTCGTGGACAGGATCAAAATCCAGCAGGAGCTGGCCCCCAGCTCTGCCGGGCCACTGCTTCCCTCCAAGACCCGGGTGCTGATCAAAATCGCACAGGTGACCGATGACACAGCGGGGCTTTTGGCGAAGTTTTACACCGCGACAGACAGCGTCCTTGTCAACCAGCCCAAGGAGACCAAGTTTTTCAACCAGGCGGTGGAGCTCCAGCCTGACTTTGGGATGGCCGAAGAGGACTTTTGGGTGGCAAACCGTCCCGACCCCCTGAGCACTGAGGAGCTGGCCGTGCTGCAGATGGTGGATACGCTCAAGACGATACCCATCATCCGTTTTTACTCGGAAGGGCTGAAGTTTTTCGCGACGGGGTACAAGCCTATCGGCAAGATCGACATCGGGCCCTGGCCGGGATTTTTCAACTACAACAACATCGAGAATGTGCGTCTCGGCATGGGACTGCGGACCAATTACAAGTTTAGCAAGAAGTGGGAGCTGAAGGGCTACCTGGCCTATGGTTTTGGGGACATGGAGTGGAAATATGCCGCATCCGCCACGCGGATCCTCGACCGAAGCCACTGGACCACCATCCAGGCGTACTCCAACAAGGAAATCGACCAGGTCGGACTGGAGATCGCCAACCTGCAGAGCAACAGCATCTTTTTGGCAGCCAGCAGGTTTGGCACGCTGCGGAGTCCGTACTTCAGCACCAACCACGGGCTGAACGTGCAGCGGGAGTTTTTCAAGGGCTTTCTCGTCAAAGCTGGAATGAACGTGGGTCAATTTGATCCGCTCTACGACTTTTATTACCTGGAAAAAGACACGCGGGAATACCGGTCCAGCTTCGAGACGACCGAGATCCGTGCCGGAATCCGCTACGGACGGGATGAAATCATCCTGATCAACGACAACGAGCGGACCTCGCTGGGATCGATCAAGTGGCCTATTTTCGAGGTCAACTACGCCCAAGGAATCAGTGGCTTGGGCGGGGACTTGGAGTACCAAAAGCTCAGCTTCTACGTCTACCAGCGCATCAACATGGGATTGCTGGGAGTCGGGCGGTACGAGCTGGATGCCGGCAAGATCTTTGGCGAGGTGCCGTATCCCATCCTGAAAAACCACCTGGGCAACGAAACGCTGTTTTATACCACGGCAGCTTTCAACACGATGAACTTTACCGAGTTTACATCCGATCAATATTTCAGTATCCGCTATCGTCAGTCCTTTGAGGGCTTCTTGCTGAATTCCATTCCGCTGATCAAGCGCTTGAAGTGGCGCTTCGTCGGCAATGCGAACGTGCTCTGGGGCTCGGTCAAAGACTACAATGTGGACAATGTGCCGGCTTTTGATCCGGATGGCAATCCCCTGAATACCTTTGGACGACTCGATTTTGGAACACCTTACCTCGAACTGGGCTATGGGATAGAGAATATTTTCAAGTTTCTCCGCGTCGACTTTTTCCACCGGATGACCTATCTGGACAATCCCGGAGCCAAGCCTTTTCATGTGAAGGTGAGCGCGCAGTTTATTCTTTGATCGAAAGTTTTCCGCATTCCCCTGCACTAAATTTTTCCTTTGCTAGTCGGTTTTGCATATTTGCAGCTTAGACCATTTGCCTGTTTGTATGGGCAGAAAAACAACAACACATGTCTGATCAAATCAAAATCACCCTTCCGGATGGCTCCGTGAGGGAGTACGAAAAAGGAACAACCGGGCTACAGATTGCTGCAAGTATCAGCGAGGGTTTGGCGCGGAATGTCCTTGCCGCCAAAGTCAACGGAGAGGTGTGGGACGCTACCCGCGCCATCCATTCCGATGCAAATCTACAACTGCTCACCTGGAACGACGGAGAGGGGAAAAACACCTTCTGGCACTCTTCTGCACACCTGATGGCCGAAGCGCTTGAGGCGCTTTATCCCGGCATCAAGTTTGGCATCGGACCTCCGATCGAGACCGGATTCTACTACGACGTGGACTTCGGCGACCACAAGCTCGAAGGCGAGGAGCTGGAAAAGATCGAGCAGAAGATGATCGAGCTCGCCAAGCAGAAAAACGAATACATCCGCAAAAGCGTGGGCAAATCGGATGCGATAGCCTATTTCCGGGAAAAGGGGGACGAGTACAAGCTGGACCTCTTGGAAGGCCTGGAGGACGGGTCGATCACATTCTACGAGCAGGGAAGCTTTGTCGATCTCTGCCGCGGTCCGCATATCCCAAACACAGGTTTTATAAAAGCGGTCAAGCTGACCAATATCGCCGGTGCCTACTGGAGAGGGGATGAGAAGCGCAAGATGCTGACCCGTATCTACGGGGTGACTTTTCCGAAAGCACAGGAACTGAAAGACTATTTGACCCTGCTCGAAGAGGCGAAAAAACGCGACCACCGCAAGCTGGGCCGCGAGCTGGAGCTTTTTACTTTCTCCGAAAAAGTGGGCATGGGACTGCCGCTGTGGCTGCCTAAGGGCACCTTGCTGCGGGAGCGTCTGGTGAATTTTCTCAAAAAAGCCCAAGACAAATCCGGCTACCAGCAGGTCATCACGCCACATATCGGCCACAAGGCGCTCTACGAAACCTCCGGCCACTACGAGAAGTATGGCAAGGATTCCTTCCAGCCGATTACCACGCCGCATGAGGGCGAGGCCTTCCTGCTGAAGCCGATGAACTGTCCGCACCACTGCGAGATCTATAAGCACAAGCCGAGATCGTACAAGGATCTGCCGATCCGCTATGCGGAGTTTGGCACCGTGTACCGGTACGAGCAGAGCGGCGAGCTGCATGGCCTGACCCGCGTGAGAGGTTTTACCCAGGACGACGCGCACATCTTCTGCCGTCCAGATCAGGTGAAGGAGGAGTTTATCAAGGTGATCGACCTGGTGCTCTATGTGTTTAAGGCACTGGGCTTCCAGGACTATACTGCACAGATCTCCCTGCGCGACCCGGAGAACCCATCCAAATACATCGGTGGCGACGAGGCTTGGAACAAAGCCGAGGCGGCAATCATCGAAGCAGCTGCCGAAAAAGGACTGGATACCGTCACCGAACTCGGAGAGGCGGCCTTCTACGGGCCTAAGCTGGACTTCATGGTGAAGGATGCCTTGGGCAGAAAGTGGCAGCTTGGAACGATCCAGGTGGACTACCAGCTTCCGGACAGATTCCAGCTGGAGTATATTGGCTCAGACAACCAAAAGCACCGTCCGGTGATGATCCACCGCGCGCCTTTTGGTTCGCTGGAGCGTTTTGTCGCCGTCTTGATCGAGCACTGTGCAGGAGATTTTCCGCTATGGCTTTCTCCTGAGCAGATCAATATCCTGCCTATCTCGGAGAAGTACATTGCTTACGCTGAAGAGCTGAAAGCGCTGCTGGACGAGGCGGGTATCGCCGGCAACATCGATAACCGTGATGAGAAGATCGGCCGAAAGATCCGCGATGCCGAGGTCAAAAAGGTGCCTTTCATGCTGATCGTCGGCGAAAAAGAGCAGGAAGAGCAGAAGGTGTCCGTCCGAAAGCATGGCCAGGGAGACCTGGGAAGCTTCGCGATAGCGGACTTTATCCAGTATTTTCAGGGGATTATTTCAGAATCGCTGAGCGGACAGTAATAACGTAATATTTTATTCCGCTTTTTAGAATTGGAAATAATTCCGATATTTGCAGGCAATTTCACAAGAAACAACCAAAGCTAACTTGAGCCAAAGACCACATCAGCACCAAAGAGGAAGACAAGAGGAACCCTATAGGATCAACCATAAGATCCGGGTTCGCGAAGTAAGACTAGTAGGGGATTTCGTAGAAGGGGGCAATGCCGTCCTTCCCATCGAAAAAGCCATCAAACTTGCCCAGGAAAACGAACTGGATCTTGTAGAGATTTCTCCCAACGCCGTGCCTCCTGTATGTAAGATCATCGACTACGCAAAGTTTAAATACGAGCAAAAGAAGAAGCAAAAGGAGATCAAGGCCAATGCGGCCAAGGTTGTGCTAAAAGAAATCAGATTCGGGCCTAATACCGATGATCACGACTTCAACTTCAAACTGAAGCATGCAATCAACTTTCTGAAAGAAGGAGCCAAAGTGAAAGCCTACGTACACTTCGTCGGCCGATCCATTGTCTTCAAGGAAAGGGGAGAGATGCTGCTGTTGAAATTTGCGCAGGAGCTCGAAGACCACGGCACCGTGGAGCAAATGCCAAAGTTGGAAGGAAAGCGGATGAACATCTTTATCGCCCCGAAGGCAAGCAAGAAATAATTTCAACCAACTAAATACAGCAAAATGCCAAAAGTAAAAACCAAATCCAGTGCAAAGAAGCGGTTCGCGTTGACGGGAACCGGCAAAATCAAAAGGAAACACGCTTTCAAAAGCCACATCCTGACGAAAAAATCTACCAAGCGTAAGCACAACCTGACCAAAACCGGTCTGGTACACGTGTCCGATGAAGGTAGAGTAAGAGACATGTTGAAAATCTGATTTTCGACGGAAAGCTTACAAAACAAGGTTAATTAATTCACCAGATGCTCTGGTAAAAAAGATCCCGGTCACACGGGGCACCAAGTGTCAAAAATCAAAAAACTATGCCTAGATCAGTAAACGCGGTAGCGTCAAGAGCAAGAAGAAAAAAAGTGCTAAAGGCCACTAGAGGCTATTTCGGAAGAGGTAGCAACGTATGGACTGTAGCCAAAAACAAGTATGAGAAAGGTCTCCAGTACGCTTACAGAGACCGCAAAGCGAAGAAGAGAGAATTCAGAGCTCTGTGGATTCAGCGTATCAACGCAGGTGCCAGAGAGCACGGCGTATCCTACTCTCAATTGATGGGTCTGTTGAAGAAAGCTGAGATCGAACTGAACCGTAAGGTTTTGGCTGACCTCGCCATGAACCATCCAGAGGCATTCAAAGCTGTAGTTGAAAGAGTGAAATAAGGTCGGCACATCCTTATTTTGCGGAAAGCTTTCCCGACAGGGAGGGCTTTTTTCGTTTAGAAGAGTTTGAAAATGCCGTAGCCAGACACCAGCAGGATGGAGGCGATGCTCAGCCAAAAGACGGTTTGGTACACCTTGCCGGGAGTGAGCTTGAGGGCTTGGTTGCGGAGGAAAAAGACCACTCCTCCATAGACCGTCAGCAAGAGCAGCACGGATCCGACCGCCCCGCCAAACAGCACCATGACGCCGGGCTGCTTCACAAACAGGAACGTCAACACCCAGCATAGCGGCAAACCCAACGCGAGGAAGCGGACGCTTTTTCCCAAGCCCTGCGGAGCGATCCATCCCGCGGCGACGAAAATATCCGGAAACAAGCGCGTCCAATAGGCCAAGGTGGCAAAAACGCTTGAATACAGCGCAAAGAAGGCCCCGACCAGGTAGCCGACCCTAGCCCCAGAGCCGAGGGATTCGGTATAGATACCGGCAAGTGTATTGACCAGATCGGTACCCTCGGGAATACGCTCCCGACCGTGAAGAATCGCCGCTCCCAGCAGATAAAATGCCGCAGTGACCAAGGTGTAGATGCCCATGGCCACGAAGGCGTCCAAGTGCATGACTTTGATCCATCCCTTCGCGCGGGCATGCCATTCCGGGGATTCCTCATAGGGGCCTAGGTATCGCGCGTAGCCTTTCTCCTGGCACCAATAGGTGTAGGCGATGATCTCGTCGCTAGCCACGCCCGTGATTCCAAAGGCCCCAATGGCGACAAAGACCAGCTCAGGAGGCAGTTGGAAGGTGAGGCCTGTCGAGAGCTCAGTCAAGCCAAAGGAATAGGAGGTGAAGAAAATAGCCGCAAAAGAGGCAAGCGTAAACAGTGTAAAACCACAGACCAAGGTCGTGGACACCTTCTCTATCCTGGAATAGTAGTTTTTGATAAAAAAATAGGGGAGGGTCGCACCCAGGATCACGGCACAGAGAGCCACCGGCAACTGCGGAAAGAGGAGGCTGAGTGCGATGGCTGCGCCGCCGAGCATTCCGCCAAGCTGCAGGATCTTGAAGGAAGTCAGGACAAAGGTGCCCCAGACCATCCAATTGGTGTTTCGGATACGCCAGCCCCGAAAGCTATTGAAGTCCTGCATCAACGGCCTACCCGAGATGATGGCGTTCTTGCCAAATTCCAACTGTACGGCCACTTTGATCAGGCAGCTGACCAGGATCACCCAGAAGGTGATGAATCCGGCCTTGGCACCGAGGACGGTCGTGGCGATCAGCTCACCGGAACCGACGATGGATGCCGAGAGGATAAATCCGGGGCCTAGAAATCGGAGTTTGGAAAAAAAAGATTGGGGAGGAGCAAGCGTAGAAACAGGGTCGGTTTTTGGCATTGGGGAATTTAGCCAAAAAGGAGTCAGGAGAAAATGCGGCTTCGATGTCCAGACCTACTAGAAAAGAAAAAAGGCTTCCGTTTCCGAAAGCTCCCGAAAGCGTTCGGGACGAGAGGGAGAATTGAACTCCTGTCCGCCCGAGGCGGATATGAATCCTGCGCTTTAGCCATCTGGGCTGGTCAGCGCTCAAAAGAATACAACATTGCTTTTTACCCATTCCCTGCCTGTTCCTGTTTTCAGGTATTTCTCACGCCGTAACGCGTCCGCTTTTTCCCCAAAAAACTCGACGTGGACGACAGTCCATGGCCTAAATCGTGTGGTAAACCCTTTTGTAGATTTGGAATTGTGGAAATGGAATCTGGTGATCAGATCGGAGGTCATCCCAGTGTAGGTCTTGCCAGAACTGGGAGAGAAAAGGATGTACACGACGAATGAATTCATAGCCGCAAAAAAAAAAGGCTTCCGTTTCCGAAAGCCTTTGTAGCGAGAGGGAGAATTGAACTCCCGACCTCAGGGTTATGAATCCTGCGCTCTAACCATCTGAGCTACCTCGCCATTATGAATCTTGCGCTCTAACCTCCCGATGGCTATCGGGATGAGCTACCTCGCCTTGTGTTTTAAATATATATTCTGGATTGATTTCTGAAATTAATGGTTAACTTAATGCACCATCGAATTTTCAAAAATCAGGCTATTTCCTTGTGAAACCAGCTATTTTCAGCCCCCTGCGAAAGGGAATGCAAATATGAGGTCTTGTGCTCTGAAATGCAAGTTCAGTTTTGAGAAAAAGTGTGAAAAAGTCGCCTTTAAAATAACCCGTCATGGTCAAAAATAAGTTTGTCGCTGATTATCAAATAAATGCTTCGAAGAAAATTGTTTTCCATTATTTAAGTTCTGCCAGCGGATTAGAGGAGTGGTTTGCCGATGAGGTGAGAATCGACGAGGACAAGAATTATATTTTCAATTTTGACAATGAGG
Source organism: Algoriphagus oliviformis (assembly GCF_017254915.1). Lineage (GTDB taxonomy): Bacteria > Bacteroidota > Bacteroidia > Cytophagales > Cyclobacteriaceae > Algoriphagus > Algoriphagus oliviformis. The sequence continues at coordinate 507,751 of NZ_JAFKCT010000002.1, forward strand.
ACCACCACGCCAGACTGAGTTCGATGAGGTCCAATCTCCATGTGAAGTTTGATTTTTTCGACCCAAAGAGCCCAAACGAGTCGGATCATTCCTTTATCGAGTTTAAACTCGAGGAAAACGAGCTCACCCAATCCCTGTTTTTGAAAGTGATCGACTACTCCAACGACTACGAAGAGGAGGAGCTCCAGGCCATCTGGGACGGGTTGGTCTCGAAGCTAAAAGAAATTATAGGTGGATAAAGTGCCGCCAAATCGCCAACTTTGAACCCTGGCGTGGTAAAATCGTTTTTCTAGCCGGGGAAGTTTGCACGGATGAAAAAACTCGATAAGCTTATTTTGGGGTCTTTTTTAGGGCCTTTTTTATTGACCTTCCTAGTCGTTGACTTTATTCTGCTGATCGTCAACATGCTCAAGTACTTTGACGAGATATTCGGAAAGGGACTGAGTTTTTGGATCTACGCGGAGCTGATCGGATACTTTGTGATCAGTATTTCTCCCATGGCACTGCCGCTGGCTGTGTTGCTCTCCAGCCTGATGACCTTCGGCAATCTGGGAGAGCACTTCGAGCTCACCGCCATCAAAAGCAGCGGCATTTCCCTCATTCGGGCGATGCGTCCGATTGGCATTTTTGCCGTATTGCTGACCATCGCCGCCTACCTGTCCAACAATTACCTAGTACCCAAGGTCAACCTGAAGACCTTTAGCCTGCTCTACGACATCCGGATGAAATCCCCCGCACTGGACATCAAAGAGGGGGTATTCTATGCGGGAATACCGTCCTACAGCATCAAGGTGAACAAAAAGCTGGATGACGTACGACTCAAGGACATCATCATCTACAACCACGCCGAGCAGCAGGGAAACCTCAACGTAACCTTGGCGGACTCGGGTAGGATGGAGACATTTTTCAACGACAGCTACCTGAAGCTGACGCTCTACAACGGGCAAAACTACAAGGAAGCTAGGCTGAGCAGAGGAATTGCCGAACCACCACCGGAGTTTTCCAGGACGAAGTTTGACGAAAACGTCATCGTGTTCAACCTGGATGCTTTCCAGCTCAGCAGAACACCGGAGGACCTCTGGTCTACCAATCGGGCGATCAAAAACATCTCCCAAATCAAGATGGGCCTGGACTCGATCAACACGCTGGTCAATGACCTGAAGTTCCAAAACTACATCACTGCGCAGAGTACCTACACCTTTTTTTCGAAAGAGCGGAAGCTTCTCGCTCCGGAGGAAATCCAGGAAAGAAAAAGGCGTGACGATGAAATCCGCAGGGAAAGGCTTGAAAGGGAGAAAGCCGAAAAGGACTCCCTGAAGGAAATGGAGAAAGGCTTGGATTCTGCCGCGGTACTACAGGGCGACTCGGCTCGCAAGGATATTTCTAGGATCTATGTCACCAGCAGTGCAGACGCTCCCGGGACTGATTCGGTATTTGTCAGGGATTCGTCCAAGCGCGTGGAGCTACTGGACTCTGTGGCTTCCAGCACGCCTGCTGCCCCAGCGGCGGACACGGTGGTCAATCTGCCGCCTACGAAATTCAAAAGGACGGCACCCCTGACTGACGAGGAGCGGGCCCTCATTGACTCGGTAGTCATCCAGCGCGGATATATCTCCAATGCCTACACCATGGCGCTCAACAATTCACGAAACCTGAAGAATTCCTTTGATGTGAAAAAGAACCAGGTGGAAGGTCATGAGCGGGAGTATCGGCGATATGAAATCGCCTGGTACCAGAAATACACGCAGGCGATTGCCTGTTTTGTGATGTTCCTCATTGGTGCGCCTTTGGGTTCGATCATCAAGAAGGGGGGCCTAGGCATGCCGGTTCTGATCTCGATTATCTTCTTCATCCTCTTTTACATGTTGACGATTACGGGGGAGAAGTGGGCCAAAGAAGGCATTACGGACCCGCTGTTTGGGACGGTGTTTTCCAATCTTTGCCTGTTGCCTTTTGGTTTGTTTTTCCTCAGACAGGCCCGCAAAGACGCCCGGCTGTTTGAAGCGGATTTTTATTCGGGACTTTGGAAAAAAGTGTCCGCTTTTTTGCCCAAACGGGCAGCAAAGTCAAGTTGATTGTTTACTTTCCGGAATATTAGCCTTACCTTTGTAGCTGTTTTATAAAATTTAGCTAAACATGTATTTAACATCAGAGAAAAAACAAGAGTTGTTTCAAAATCATGGACGGTTAAAATCTGCTACTGATACAGGATCTCCTGAATCACAGATTGCCCTCTTCACGCACAGAATCCAGCATTTGACCGAGCACTTGAAGTCAAACAAAAAGGATCACTCCTCCCGACTGGGTCTGCTGAAGCTGGTAGGTAAGAGAAGAAGCCTACTTGACTACCTCCATAAGAAAGACATCGAGCGCTACAGAGCGATCATCGCCGAGCTCGGAATCAGAAAATAATCCTTAGGGTAAGGTTCTCCAAGTTGAGAACCTTACTTTTTTCTTTTTTAAGCTAGATGCCTTTATTTTTCAAACCGAAGAAAATTATCTAACAACAATTTATGTTACCAAATTTGATCACAAAGACCATCCAACTACAGGATGGCAGAGAAATCACTATCGAGACCGGAGCACTTGCCAAACAGGCTGATGGATCTGTAGTGGTACGGATGGGAAAAGCCATGCTTTTGGCCACCGTCGTCGCCAAAAAGGACGCGCTTGAAGGCGTGGATTTTTTGCCTTTGTCAGTAGACTACCAAGAGAAATTTGCATCCTCCGGCAAGATCCCGGGAGGGTTTTTGAAAAGAGAGGGAAGGCTCTCCGACTATGAGATTTTGATCAGCCGCATCGTAGACCGTGCGATCCGTCCGATCTTCCCAGACGATTACCATGCCGATACCCAAGTGGCGATCACCTTGATGTCTTCGGACAGCGAAGTGCTGCCAGACAGCTTGGCGGGCTTGGCAGCTTCCGCTGCTTTGTCTGTTTCGGACATTCCTTTTAACGGCCCTATCTCCGAGGTTCGCGTCGCCAAGATCGACGGGACTTTGGTCATCAACCCGACTCCATCCGCGCTGGAGAAGGCCTCCCTCGAGTTTATCGTGGCGGGTTCCCTCGACTACATCCTGATGGTGGAAGGCGAAGCTTCCGAGATCCAGGAAGACGAAATGGTCGAAGCGCTGCAGTTTGCGCACGAGGAGATCAAGCGTCATTGCCAAGCACAGGTCGAACTGACCAAAATGGTCGGCAAAGAAACCAAGAGAGAATACTCTCACGAGAAGTCCGATTTGGCCCTCTACGAAAAGATGAAGGCAGAGCTGTACGACAAGCTTTTTGCTTCAGTGAGCCTCCAAACTCCAAACAAGACCGAACGCTCCGCGGCTATCAAGGCGATCAAAGATGCCTTCGTAGAAAGCCTGGGCGAAGAGCACGAGTTTGAGGCCAGCCTTATCGGCCCATACTTCCATAAGATCCACAAAGAAGCCGCGCGTAACCTGACCCTCGAAACTAAGAAGAGACTGGACGGACGTGAGCTCAATGAAATCAGACCGATCTGGTCAGTGGTGGATTACCTTCCTTCTGCACACGGTTCTGCCGTGTTTACCAGAGGGGAAACCCAATCCGTCACCACCTGTACGCTCGGTACCAAAATGGACGAGCAGATGGTCGACGGAGCGGTGATCTCTGGCTACAACAAGTTCTTCCTGCACTACAACTTCCCAGGATTCTCTACCGGTGAGGTGAAGCCTAACAGAGGCCCAGGTAGGAGAGAGGTTGGTCACGGCAACTTGGCTATGAGAGCTTTGAAAAAAGTACTTCCTGCCGAAGCCGAAAACCCATACACCATCCGTGTCGTTTCCGATATCCTTGAATCAAACGGTTCCTCATCCATGGCTACTGTCTGTGCGGGTTCTTTGGCACTGATGGACGCTGGTATCCCTATCAAAGCTCCAGTCACTGGTATCGCGATGGGAATGATCTCCGATGCCAAAACAGGAAAATACGCGATCCTTTCTGACATCCTTGGGGACGAAGACCACTTGGGTGACATGGACTTCAAAGTGACCGGAACTGAAAAAGGAATCACTGCTTGCCAGATGGACCTCAAAGTAGAAGGTCTTGACTACGCGGTGTTGAAAGAAGCCCTTTATCAGGCAAAAGACGGTCGTCTGCATATCCTGAACGAAATCTCCAAGACGCTGGCTGCGCCTAAGCCAGACCTGAAGCCTCATACCCCACGCTCATTCATGATGTGGATTCCAAAGGAACTGATCGGTGCTGTGATCGGACCTGGAGGCAAAGTGATCCAGGAAATCCAAAAAGACACGGCCACAACGATCGTGATCGAGGAGATCGACAACCAGGGCAAAATCAACGTGTTCTCAGCCAACCAGGCCAACATGGACGCGGCGATCAAGCGAATCAAAGCGATCGTGGCACAGCCGGAAATAGGCGAGACTTATACCGGGAAAGTGAAAAACATCCAGCCATTTGGGGCATTCGTGGAATTTATGCCGGGCAAAGATGGTTTACTTCATATATCGGAGATCAAATGGGAGAGATTGGAAAGCATGGAAGGCGTACTCGAGCCAGGCGAAGAAATCACTGTCAAACTGATCGATGTCGATAAGAAGACCGGCAAATTCAAACTTTCCAGAAAAGTTCTATTGCCCAAGCCGGAAAAACCCGCTCAGAAAGAGCAAGCTTAATCAGACAATTGATTATCTTATTTGCATTAAAAAATTAATTTCTCAAATTCCATCCTGAATGAGGCAGCTAAAAATTAGCAAACAGATTACCAACAGAGAATCCCAATCACTGGATAAGTACTTGCAGGAAATTGGTAAAGTCGACCTGTTGACAGCTGATGAAGAAGTGGTTTTGGCAAAAAGAATCCGTGAGGGCGACCAGCTTGCCCTCGAGAAATTGACCAAGGCAAACCTTCGATTTGTGGTGTCCGTGGCTAAGCAATACCAAAACCAAGGGCTTTCTCTGGGAGATTTGATCAATGAAGGTAATCTCGGTTTGATCAAGGCTGCCCAGCGATTTGACGAGACCCGTGGCTTTAAGTTCATTTCCTACGCCGTATGGTGGATCAGACAGTCCATCCTGCAGGCTTTGGCTGAGCAGTCCAGGATCGTCCGTCTGCCGCTGAACAGAGTGGGGTCCCTCAACAAGATTTCCAAGACCTTCAGCGAGCTGGAGCAGAAGTTTGAGCGCGAGCCGTCTCCCGAGGAGCTGGCCGAAGTGCTCGAAGTGACCGCTTCTGAGGTCGTGGATACCATGAAGATCTCCGGACGTCACGTATCCATGGATGCGCCCTTTGTTCAGGGTGAGGAAAACAGCCTTTTGGACGTGTTGGAAAACGACGGCGACGAAAAGCCGGACGACGGTCTGATGACCGACTCCCTGAGAAAAGAAGTCCAGCGGGCACTTTCTACCCTGACCCAAAGAGAGGCTGACGTGATCACCCTGTACTTTGGACTCAACGGTGAGCATGCCATGACGCTGGAGGAGATCGGGGAGAAGTTTAACCTGACCCGAGAGCGCGTGAGACAAATCAAGGAAAAAGCAATCAGGAGGCTGCGCCATACTTCCAGAAGTAAGACGCTAAAACCCTACCTGGGATAACAAGACTAAAAGGGGGCTCAGGCCCCTTTTTTTATTTGGAGTGCCTCCAAAACTATCCCTCTGAAAAATAGGCGACAATTGGCCGCTTAGGGAATTTTAACTAGGCCGAGTTTTGTTGCCTATCCAAAAATGACAAAATTTAACCGATTTAATACAAGCTATTAATGAATCAGCAAATTGAAAGGGTCAAAGTATTGATCATAGGATCAGGCCCTGCTGGCTATACAGCCGCGATATACGCCTCCAGGGCTGGATTGTCACCCGTATTGTACACCGGCGGCCAGCCAGGCGGACAGCTCACCATCACCAACGACGTGGAAAACTATCCAGGCTACCCTGACGGCGTCATGGGCCCTGAGATGATGGAGGATTTCAAAAAGCAAGCGGAAAAATTTGGTACTGACGTGCGCTACGGCATGGTGACCAAGGTGGACTTTTCCGCCCGTCCCCACGTGGTCACAGTGGACGATCAGGTCACTATCCATGCGGATACGACTATTATTTCCACCGGAGCCTCAGCCAAGTGGCTGGGAATAGAAAGCGAAACCCGCCTGAATGGCAAAGGGGTATCGGCCTGTGCGGTCTGCGATGGGTTCTTTTTCCGCGGACAGGAAGTGGCCATAGTAGGAGCCGGCGACACCGCCTGTGAGGAGGCATCCTATTTGGCAAACATCTGCTCCAAGGTCTACATGATCGTAAGAAGAGACGAGATGCGCGCTTCCCAGATCATGCAAAACCGCGTGATGAACAATCCGAAAATCGAAATCCTTTGGAACTCGGAGACTGACGAAATCCTCGGGGAGGAAGAGGTGAATGGAGTCCGTATTGTCAACAATAAAACCGGGGAAAAACAGGAAATCGCAATTTCTGGCTTCTTTGTTGCTATTGGACATCAGCCCAACACGGAGATTTTCAGGGAGTTTATCCACATGGATCCCTCCGGTTACATCAAGACAATTCCGGGAAGTTCAAAAACCAACGTTGACGGCGTTTTTGCCTGCGGTGATGCTCAGGACAACATCTATAGACAGGCTGTCACTGCAGCGGGTACCGGCTGTATGGCGGCATTGGATGCTGAGCGCTTCTTGGCTGCACACGAGAATCATTAAATCCAGTTGATGAGGAATTTCATTCTGAAGACAATATTGGGAATCCTGCTGAGCATTGGTTTCGTCGAAGCCAATGCTCAGGTTTTTCCCAAGATTGTGAAGAAAAACAGTACGACAAACCCAGCCAATGCCCAGGAGAGAAGAAACATCGAACTGAGGCAATTTGATCAGGAGTCCTATCTCAGGACGCTGACCTTTCAGACTGATTCCCTCATTTTCCAATACGACGTCAATCTCGCCCGCATCCGGTCTATCATCAGTGAAGACCAAAACGTGATGGCTTGGGCCCCCACTAATCAGCTGGTCAAGGTGTCCGAACAGATTCAGATCGACAGTATCTGGGTGACGGCATTCGAATACTATTCCACCTGGGACAGCAAGAAGGTGGACATCTACAATTTTGACATCCGCAATTTCCAGGACAGCCTGCAGCTGCGCCTGTACGACCAGCGCTACGGCATGGACTGGAAGCTGCCGCTGGATGAGTCCAAAAAGACCTCCGTTTTTGGCCCCCGATGGGGTAGAAACCACTATGGGACCGATTTGGATTTGGATACTGGGGACCCGGTATATTCCGCTTTTGACGGCATCGTGCGGGTGCGGTCCTATGACCGATATGGATGGGGCTATTACATTTTGGTGAGGCATAAAAATGGCCTCGAGACTTTGTATGGCCACCTTTCCAAGCAAATAGCCGAGGTAGGGGACGAAGTGAAGGCCGGAGATATCATAGGAAAAGGCGGGAGCACCGGCCGTAGTACCGGTTCCCATCTCCACTATGAGATGCGCTACCGGGGCTTGCCTTTTGATCCGGAGAAAGTCTATGATTTTGACGTCGGAGCGCTGACGATCCAGGATCTGATGATCACCAAGGATCTCTTTTCCCATGTCGCCAAAGCCAGGGCCGCTGCCTACCATCGCGTAAAGCGGGGTGATACGCTAGGCTCTATCGCCAGAAGGTATGGCGTGACCATCAGTCAGATCACCCGACTCAATGGCATCAGCAGCCGCTCCATCTTGAGAGTGGGGCAAAATCTCAGAGTAAAATAAGAACTAGATGAAATTAGATATTTTGGTGTTGGCTGCCCATCCCGACGATGCGGAATTGGGTTGCTCAGGGACTATCGCTGCACACATTGCCAAAGGGCACAAAGTCGGCATCGTGGACTTGACCCAGGGAGAGATGGGCACACGCGGCACGCCGGAGCTTCGACTGGAGGAATCCGATGAAGCCGCGAAAATCCTGAGGCTCTCCGCCCGCGAAAACATGGGCTTCAAAGACATCTATTTCCAGGACGACGAGGCCCATCAAAAAGAGCTTATCCGCATTATCCGCAAGTACCAGCCCGATATCGTTTTGGCCAATGCCGTAGCAGATCGCCATCCCGACCATGGGAAGGGGGCTTCTCTGGCTACCAACGCCTGTTTCATGAGTGGGCTCCGGCGGATCGAGACTTCACTCGACGGAAAGGCGCAAGAGCCCTGGAGACCGAAATTTGTCTACCACTACATCCAAAACAACTACATCAAGCCTGATTTCATCTTCGACATTTCAGAGTTTTGGGACACCAAGGTAGCCAGCATTATGGCCTTCAAGTCGCAGTTTTACGATCCTTCCTCCGAAGAGCCGGCCAGTTTCATTTCCTCTCCGGACTTTTTGCCTTTTATCGAATCGAGAGCCCGGGAATTTGGCCACCGCATCGGGGCCAAATATGGCGAGGGCTTCACGGTGGAGCGCTTTGTGGGAGTCAATGACCTTTTCGACCTGAAATAATCAGGGGGCCAGGCGGTCGATTTTCCAGCTGTGGTCTGGATTCATCTGGTAAGAAATGCGGTCATGGAGCCTGCTCGGCCGTCCCTGCCAAAACTCCATCCGTATCGGCGTCAGCCTATAGCCTCCCCAGTGCGTCGGTCGGGTCAGTGGCTCTGTTGCAAATTTTTCCTCAAATGCCTGCTGACGCGAGGTCAATTCCTCCCGATTGGCAATGATGGTGCTCTGGGGGGAAGCCCAAGCGCCGATCTGGGATCCCAGAGGCCTGGAATGGAAGTAGGCGTCGGATTCCGCGCCGGACACCTTTGACAAATCGCCACTGATCCGGACCTGCCGCTCCAGCTGCGGCCAAAAAAAAGTGAGCGAAGCTCTGGGGCTTGAGGCGATTTCTCGTCCTTTTTCGCTCGCGTAGTTGGTAAAAAAAACAAATCCCTGATCGACCTCTTTCAGCAGTACGATCCGCCCGTTGGGGTAGCCGTCCAGGCCTAGGGTAGAAAGGCACATGGCGTTCACTTCGGGGACTTCGGAATCGATTGCTTCGGCCATCCAGCTCCTAAACTGCTCGATTGGGTTTGTGTTTATATCTTTGATATCCAGTGATTTGGAACTGTAGTCTTTACGAATTTCAGAAAGCTTCATCATCGATTCTCTTGGGTTGAAAATTGCCTGATAAAAGTACCACAGGCATTGGATTTTTAAAATTTAAGCCTATATTTTTCACTCAATAGGAAAGGATATAAGTATGAAGAATGAGGCTACGAAAATCCCCCAAGCAGGAAATCTACTGATTTCAGAACCTTTTTTGCAGGATGAAAACTTCGTCCGCTCAGTCGTTTTGCTTTGCGAGCACAACGCTGAGGGAAGTTTTGGACTGGTACTGAACAAGCCCTCCATCCTCCATCTCAGCGAGTTGGTCGAGGAGCTTTCCTTTTTGGAAAACGAGGTCTTTGTGGGCGGTCCCGTAGAGCAGAACACCCTGCACTTTATCTACTTTGGGGAAAAGTCTCTGGAGGGGAGTATAGCCATAGGGGAGCACCTCTGGTGGGGAGGGGATTTTGAGAGCCTCGTGGAGCATCTGAAAAGCGGCATTTTGGATCCTCATGACGTTCGTTTTTTCATCGGATACAGTGGATGGGGATCCGGACAGCTGTCCGACGAATTGGGTGAAAACACCTGGATCGTATGCGACCACAAAGTGGAGCCGAATGTACTGGAAAACACCCCTGACGAGCTTTGGCGCTTGCTTTTGAAAAACATGGGAGGGGAGTTTAAGGTAATCGCAAATTATCCCCTCGACCCAAGATTAAATTAGGCAAAATCCCTACTTTTGCCCATATTGCCTTGAAATAGTATCGTTTTTATGACTGAAAAAAGTAACGAATTGTCTGAAAAAGACAAGGTGACCCAAGCTTCCGAAGAGGAAGTAAAGGGTATCGAAAATGCAGAACAAGCCGATCAAACCGAAGCGGTCCCAAGTCCCGAAAGCAAGGATGCGGAAGATACCCAGCCAGTAGCAGCAGAGGAAGAGAAAGCCGTCGAAGGAACTTCGGTGAAGGAAACTCCCGCAGCGCCAGCTCCGGAAAAGGAGGCGCCTATCGCGGCGGAAGCTGCCAAGGATGAGGCTGCAGTCGACCCAGATAAAAACGATCAAAGCGAGAAAGAGGAGGGGGAATCAGAAGAGTCTGACGAGGATGATGACCATGCGGATGAGCACATCGACCTGTCTGACTTGGGCAAGGTTCAACTTTTGAAGCTCCTCAAGGATAAAATCCACCAAGTACCCGTACTGAAGCTCGACAAGCTGGCCCATGAGATCAAGGCTGCTTTCGAAGAGCTGGTCTCCAAGGACAAAGAAGAGGCATTGGCCAAATTCAAGGCAGAGGGTGGAGCGGAAGATGATTTCGAATACCGCCAGCACGAGGAAGAGCGTGAGTTTTTCAAAGTGTTCAACGACTTCCGCTACCAAATCAACTCGCTGAGAAAAGAAGCCGAAAAGCAAAAGGAAAAGAACCTCACGGCGAAAAATGAGCTTTTGAACAAACTCCGTGACCTCGTCGACGGAGAAGAGACTACGCTCAGTATGGGGGCTATCAAGGCCATCCAGGAAGAGTGGAAGTCCATCGGTCCGGTACCTACCGCTCAAAACAGAAACCTTTGGGCGAGTTTCAATGCCCTCATGGACCGTTTCTACGACAATCGAAGCATCTATTTTGAGCTCAAGGAACTTGACCGCAAGAAAAACCTGGAGAGCAAGACGGAGCTCTGCGAAAAGGCCGAGCAGCTGAAGGATGTCAAGGAGCTGAAGGAAGCCATCAAGCAGCTCAACGAGCTGCACGAGGAATTTAAGCACATTGGCCCCGTACCCCGAGAGGATCAGGAGGATTTGTGGCAGCGGTTCAAGGCAGCATCAGATGCGGTCTATGATCGCCGAAAGGAATTTTTCGAAGGCCAAAAGGAAGTCTATAAACAAAATCAAGTCGACAAAGAGGCATTGATTGCCCAGCTGGCTCCATTTGCCGAATTCAAGGCCGACCGGATCAAGGACTGGAATACCAAGACCAAGGAAATCCTGGAAGTGCAGAAAGCTTGGGAAAAGATAGGCCCTGTGCCGAAGGAGTCCGGAAAGGAGATCAACAAGGCGTTTTGGGCGGCTTTCAAGCATTTCTTCCACAATAAGAACCTGTTCTTCAAGGAACTGGATGAAATCCGCGCTACCAACCAAAAGAAAGCCGAAGAACTGATCGCACAGGCGGAGTCCCTGATGGACAATACCGACTGGCAAAATACCGCCAACCAGCTCGTGAAGTTGCAGCAAGACTGGAAGAAGCTGGGGCCGACCCCTGAGAAGAACAGAGACGCGCTATACAAGAAGTTTAAGTCCGCTTGCGATACCTTCTTCGAAAACAGAAGAAACTCCAACAAGCAGGCGCATTCCGAGTTTGATCAGAACCTGAAGAAAAAGCAGGAGATCATTCAAGCCATTGCCGATGCGGCATCTGGGGAGAGCCTGACGGAGGAAGCCTTGACCACCTGGGTTTCGGAGTTCAACGAGATTGGCTTTGTGCCTCGCAAGAATATCAAGGAGGTGCAGGCGCAGTTTAAGGATGCCGTGGACAAGTATCTTGAAAACCTCGACTCTACCGATACCGATCGGGAAGATTTTCTGTTTAGGCTCAACCTAAACCGTATCCAGTCCGATCCAAATGCCGTGAAGACCCTCAACAAGAAGGAGCATGGCATACGCAAGCAAATCGCCGATCTGGAAAACAACATCACCCTCTGGAAAAACAACCTGGAATTCTTTGCGGCATCCAAAACCGCCGATAAGCTCAAGGACCAGTTTGATGTGAAAATCCAAAAGGCGGAAGAAGAGATAGACAAGCTGAAAAAGAAGCTGAACATCCTGAAGGAGTTCTGAATTTTCATGCTATAAATTAGGGAAAAGGGAGTTTTTAAACTTCCTTTTTTTTCTGCCTAACTCCTTTTAGGCAGTAGCTTGAAATTTCACTTGAATGGGTTTTCTTTCATCCCTACACCATTTCACCTTAAAATTGTTTTGGAAAAACAATTACTAAGCCGCCGCGATTCCGCTGATAAAAGTCTCCACGAAGTCGACGATTTTACCGATCACCCGCTCGGCGGTGGACTTGCGTTTGGCCAGGCCTGGCTTGTCCTTCATGATCGATACCACCTCGTCCCGTAAGGGTTCTTTCTCAGTATAGATATAGCGGGCGATGAGATCTTCCAAGGGGGCGGGCTCCAGTCCTTCTTCTTCGCTGAGCATCCTGACCGCCTCGATGCGTTCTCTTGTCCAGAACTGCTCAAATTCCTCCGGGATCTGCTCCGAGTCGCCGATCTGGGGGAGATTTTCGCGGATGAACTTCTCGATCAGTTCCCGCTTGCTGCGGAGTTGGGACTCGCCTACCATGAGGTCGACGATGGCCTGCTCTTGCTTCTCGCGCTCCTCTAGCGGCGCATCTTTTAGCTTAGCCAAGAGCTTGAGAATGTAGGACACGTTGATTTCGTCCCGGTGGATCAGCTCCAGCTCAAAGTCCACATCCTGGAGGATGGATACCTTTTCCTTTTGCGTATGTCCCTTGGCCTTGTCGTAGAGGTCCAAGTATTTACTCTTGTAGTCTTCGAAGGTCTGCTCCGGCATCGCCAGATCCGCAAAGCTGAACTCGGTAAAGGTCCCCAGCACGTTCTTGATCCTCATCAACTCCCGGAAGGCCTTGATGAATTCCAATTCCTCCACCTCGCTCGGCAGATGGTTGACGCTGTCCACGGTTGGGGTGATCTGCAGCAGCTTGATATAGGCCTCTGCGAATTTCCGCACATAGTCCTCGTAAGGCTGGAGGATGATTTCGTCCTTGGCCGCGATGTTGGAGAACAGGGTGATCGCTTCGTCCGTGGCGCTCTTCAGGTTTCGGAAGCAGACGATGTTGCCTTGGGACTTGAGTTCGTTCAGGATACGATTGGTACGGGAGTAGGCCTGGATTAGTCCGTGGAACTTGAGGTTTTTGTCCACATACAGCGTGTTCAGCGACTTGCTGTCAAAACCCGTGAGAAACATGTTCACTACCAGCAGTACGTCGATCTGTTTCTTTTTGACCTTCTTGGCAATGTCGATATAGTACTGGTAAAATAGTTTACTGTCTTTGGTGGAGTAGTTGGTGTTGAAGTCTTGGTTGTAGTGACCGATGAACTCGTCCAAGTATTCGCGGGGATGCTTGGCACCGGGTAGGCCATAGGGCGCTCTTTCGTTGTCCGCAGCGATGCCAAACTCGCTTTCTTCCCAGTCGTCCTCAAAGCCACCATCCTCGATCAGATCCACATTTTGGCCATAGGAGTAAATCGTGGCTACCTTCAGCTGATGGGCTCCTTCCTGGCGCTTGCGGTGGAAAAGCTGGTAATACTGGATCAGCACAGGCACGCTGGGTACGCATAGGATGGATGTAAACTCCCGGTTGTGGGTCTTCTTGCCATGGTTTTGGATGATGTACTCGACGATGGACTCCAGGCGCTGGGGAGCGGTCATCACTTCTTCCTCGTCGATGGCTTCCACGTTGATGTCCAGGATCTGGTCTTTCTTGCGAAAGGTGCTGATGTATTCGACGGAAAACTTCAGGACGTTTTCATCCCGGATCGCGTCGGTGATCACATACTTGTGCAGGCAGTCACCAAACAGCATCTTGGTCGTCCGCTTTCCGTAGCTGTTTGTCCCGGCGTTTTGCTCAAAGATAGGGGTGCCGGTGAAGCCGAACATCTGGGAACCTTCGAAAAAGCCCTTGATCTGCTCGTGGGTCTTTCCAAACTGGGAGCGGTGGCATTCGTCGAAGATGAATACGATCTTTTTGTCCCGCAGCTGTCCAATTTTTCCCAGATGGCGTGTCTTGGATACCGCCGTGTTCAGCTTCTGGATGGTGGTGACGATGAGTCGGGCATCTCCTTCCAATTGCCTTACCAGGGTTTTTGTATCGTTGGTACCGTCGATGCTACCCTTACTGAAGGCGTTGAACTCTTCGACGGTCTGGGTGTCCAGGTCTTTTCTGTCCACGACGAAGACGACTTTGTGGACTTCAGGGAGGTTGCAGAGGATCTGGGCGGTCTTGAAGGAGGTGAGCGTCTTGCCCGAGCCGGTGGTGTGCCAGATATACCCAAACTTGTCACTGGTCTTCACCCGCTCCACGATGGCCTCGGTGGCGAAGTACTGGTAGGGGCGAAGCACCATCAGCGTCTTGTTGCCCTCGTTGAGCACGACATACTTGGTGATCATCTTGGCCAGGTGGCAGCGCTCCAGAAACACATCCGTGAAGGCCTGCAGCTGAGTGATCAACTGGTTCTTTGGATCTGTCCAGTAAAAGGTCTGCTTGAAGGAGCGGTCTTTCAGGCTGGAGTTTGCGTAGTACTTTGTGTTGACGCCATTACTGATGACGAAGAGTTGGATAAACTGGAAGAGACCCTGTCCGGCACCGAAGGAATGGATGCCGTAGCGCAGGGTTTGCTTAAAGGCTTCCTTCAGCTCCAGTCCGCGACGCTTGAGCTCGATCTGGGCGAGGGGAAGTCCGTTGATCAGGATGGTGACATCGTAGCGGTTTCTGTACGTGCCCTCCATGCTGAGCTGTTGGGTCACCTGGAACTCGTTTTGACACCAGTGGAGTTGGTTGACCAGTTCGATGGTGCGGTGCTCGCCCATCTCATCCAGATAGGGCACCCGATCTCTGAGAATTTTGGCGCGCTCGAATACGCCACCCTTGTTGATGAAGTTGAGGATCTGGGAGAAGCTGCCCTCGCTGAGCTTCACGCGGTTGTGCTTTTCCAGCTGGGTTTTGAGGTTGCCCAGAAGGTCTTGTTCGTCTCGGAGGATGACCTTATTGTATCCGAGCTGTACAAGTTGGTCGACGAGGTTGTTTTCGAGGGTCTGTTCGGGCTGTATGGTCATTGGTTGGTGAGCGTATCCGGAATTCTGCCAGCTTTGCAATTTTCGGTAAGTTGATCTGTCTTCTGGTTCAATAAGGCTGGATGTCCGATGTCCGATGTCCGATGCTTGGGATTCAGTACCATCAATAGCAGATTGATCCATAAAACCAGCGTAAGGTGGATGTTGAGTCTGGATTTGGAGGGGTAATACATTCCAGGTAAACTTGGAAGGCTCTTTACCTTCGGTTTGGTGCCCACAAAGGTCTTCGACGTTGAACCCGAATCAACGTCTTCTTTTTTGAAGAAGAGTTCTGCGACTGTCAAAGTTTTTTCAAAAAAAGACCCGAGAGCAGATCTCCCGGTCACTATCGGGACGGTATGCCACTCAGGTTCTGTTGTGGCTAAGATGCAAAATTAGTTGACGCGATGCAAGGTCTCCAGCGGATCTCGATTTACCCTAGTATTTCAGCCTAGTCGGGCTTTGGCGAACGTCAAAAAAGGTGATGATCAAAATGCTGTCGGCCTTTATTCGGTAGTAGACTCTGGTCTGCTTTGTCAACTGGAAGGCTCTGATCGACTTTTCGCGTTTACTTCTGGGCCGATATCCGGAAAGTCCGCCACAAGATCCAAAAAATTCTTCGTGCGTTTTTCAAACTGAACAGCCACGGCTTCACCTCATTCCTCCTCCAGGTAGTCGACTGTTTTGTGGAATTTTTTGAGTGCAGTCTTGGTGACGACTACCTTCACTTCAGGTGCCGAAAAAGTCTTGTCTTTTCTACGAGGTTTTCCTCTTTTTCGGACTCCTCATAGGCATCCAGCACTTCCTGTTTTTGCGATTCGCTCAGATCATCCCACAGGACACCTGCTGGCGTGTTTCTCTGAGAGAGGAACCTGACCAGTGTTTCGAGGAGATCTTCTTCCTGGATCTCTTCTACGAGCCGGATGAGTTGTGTTTTTAGTTCGACCGCGGGCATGATGTTAATCCTGTTTGTCAGAATGGTTAAGGTAGCTAACGGCAGGGAGGTTTCAAAGTTCCTTCAGCCGTCCTATCGACGAACTGGACCTATCAGTATCCCAAACCCATGTCTTGTGCCTCTTGGGCGAGCTGCTCCAAGCTCTTTCTTCGTGTCTCCCGCAGGTTTTGGTCATAGCGCTGCACATGCTCCGGTAGGAGTATGCGTTGTGTCCCGGCTTCCTGAAAGGGAATTTGACCTGTATCCAGCAACTTTTCCAGATGGGAGGGGGAGACCTTCAGGAGATCCGCGGCTTCGGCGGTAGTCAGTTCTTGGTACATGGTTTTGAATGTATAGCCTGGGGGGAAGTTAAGATCCGCGTTGGCCAAATCAAAACGTAGGCATATAAACCGACGGGATTTGCTTTGCGGTGACCTAAACAAACCGCGTTTACAATACCTCTCCCTAAAAAGCAAAAGACACGCCCTGGGACGCTGCCCCGATGGAAATCGGGAGTGGTAGCGTGGCGTGTACTGTCGCTGTGAAGATGCCGAATTCGTTTCGAGATAGCAACGTTTCCATCAGGTTTTTCCGAATGTATTGGAGCATCTCTACAGGTTTTTGGGATAGCACCGGGATTTCATCCAATGGGGCACATTCCCTCAATTTTCTCTTCTACCAAAAATGATGGGTTGAAGTGATTCTCTCAATCCGCTATTTCCCAAATATGTCCTCGTGCCATTTGCCGGGATTGTTGCGGATATAGGCCTTGATTCGCTGGTATTCCCCTTGGTCGCGAATGATGTGGTCGTGGTAGTTGGGCTGGAAAAAATGGTTGTAGTGGTTGTATTTGGGCATTTTCAGGTGATGTTGGTCGATATAGTCGTCGATTCGGGAATTTACGGCGGATTTGAATCCAGCCAAAAAGGAGGAAATCGATCGGGGCAGGCGGATGGGGCGATGGCGTGGGATTGGGATATTGGAATTGGGGTTCGATGCAGATGGCAATTGGGATGCCGATGGCGATGGCGATCGCAGAGACGCACGGCCGTGCGTCTGTACGGATCCGGATTTTGATCCGGATTCCGATCCAGATCCCGAATCCGATCCCATGTGCGATGCCGATTGATTGATCAGGATGATGGCGTGCAGGTGATTGGGCATGATGATGTATTCATCGCAGGTCAATTCCCGGCGGATATCAAAGGAGCGGAGCCATTCCGTTTCCACGATTTTCCCAAAATCGGATAGCCACATCCGATTCGGTGGGTAGATCCTGCCCAGGTTGCAGATCCGGTGCTGGGTCACGAAGGTGATGAAATACGCCCCGTCCGAGGAATAATCCCAGCCTGGTCTCCGGTGGGATTCGATACGGCATTTGTCTTGGTATTTCATGCAAAATAGCTGGGATCAAAAAGAGTATCCCAATGTCGCTATTTCCATTTGAAAATCAGAACACTACACAAACATCCCCTGCAGCAGCCCCTTCTTCCACTCCTGCGTCTGGGTGATCTGCTTGTTTAGGGTTTCAAGGATCGAGTCCAAGCTTGTCAGAAACTGGACAATCTTGGCTTGCTCTGCTGGAACTGGGAGGTGCAGATCCAATTCTGACATCCTGGGAACTGAGATGCTGAGGACTTTCGTGCCTTGGGCGATCTTTTTGACCTGGTTTCTGACAGCTTGCGATTTCATCAGATATCCTCCAAATCCCAAGGCCATTGATCCGCTTGACGGTTTTGCGTGAAGCGTGTGAAGTCCCGCCAGTACACGTTGACCTTCTGTGTTGACCACTTCGATAGTCTTTCCGATGTCGTTGTAGTCTTCAGATGCGTCTGCAATGATCAGGTCTCCGGCCTCCACCAGGTTGTCGGCAAAGGTCTTTCGAATCTCAACGTCCTCGTTGACAAAGGGCAGGGCTACTTTCTCCAAATCCACAAGGGAAGGAAGTTTGATGTGGATGTCTCCGTAGTGGATATTCCTGAACTCCCCGCTTTCCTCGTTCATCTTGTCTCTTGAAAAAGAGTTTGTAGTGCGGAATTCATAAACCTCCCCCAGCTTCTTCTCCTCCCAGTCCGGGAAGGCTGACCCGTCGTCGGCACGGAAGCGGATTTTCTGGGAGAATATGCCCTGCATCACGCCCTTCTTGTAGGCCTCCAGCTTGGCGCGCTTGGCCTGCAGCAGCTCGATCCGCCTGTCCACCGCCGTCAGAAACCCGGCGATCTTCTCCTGCTCGGGGAGGGAGGGGAGCAAAACGGACACTCTTGACAGCGTCTCTTGACCTACATTATATCTTGTGCTCCCTCCGCTTTTTGAAGTGATTTCATTTCGTGCGCTTGGAGTTTTTAGTAAACTGTTCAAGAAAAAGGGCTCATACTCGCCAACCTTTTTCCCCCTAATTACAAAACCTCCGAAAGTTGAGGGCCTTTGCTTATCCAAATAGACATTTGCCTGCCCCACTTCCTCACGAGTTTCAGAGCTTCGCTGGAATAGGATGTCTCCATATTCCACTTTGTATTTTTCAAACTCGCTTAGAGAAAGCTGTACAGACCCGATGATCTTATCATGAGTGATAAAGTCGTTTTGAATGATGTCTAGTACGTTGATGAATTTTTCTCCCGAACCATAGCTTTCTTTGGATGCGTTGAAGCCGTTTTTGAACTCTAGGAGTTGCCCGAGGCTCTTTTCTTGCCAGTCCTGTCCAAACCCCGGAAACCTCAGCTTCGGCACGTTTCTTTTTTCGCCCATGATCAAAACGGGCTTGGGATTCCGAGTTGCTTGCAGAAGCCGATCAGGGATACTTCGCTGGACTTCAGCTCGGAGTCCAGGCTTCTGAGCTCCTCGGCGACTTGCTCCAGGTTGATCTCCTCCTCGGCCTCGAAGGTGTCCACATAGCGGGGGATGTTGAGGTTGTAGTCGTTTTCGGCGATCTCGGCCAGGGTGGCCACATAGCTGTACTTCTCGATGCTTTCCCGCTTGCGGTAGGTGTCCACGATCAGCTGCACGTCTTCGTCCCGGAGTTCGTTTTGGTTGCCCACTTTGATGAAGTGATTGTCCCCGCTGGCATCGATGAAGACCACGGAGTCGTCCTGCTCGCGGCACTTCTTCAGCACCAGGATGCAGGTGGGGATGGAAGTGCCGTAGAAGATGTTGGCCGGAAGGCCGATCACCGCGTCGATCGCGTTCATATCCCGGATGAGGTACTCGCGTATGGCTCCCTCGGCCGCCCCGCGGAAGAGTACCCCGTGGGGGAAGACGGAGGCCATGATGCCGCTGTCGCTGAGCTGGAAGAGCATGTGCTGGAGAAAGGCGAAGTCGGCCTTGGTCTTGGGCGCCAGTCTGCCGTAGCGGGCAAAGCGCTCGTCAGATTCGAAGAGCGGGTTGGCATCGCCCCGCCAGTGTGCGGAGAAGGGCGGATTGGCCACGATGGCCTCGAAGCGCAGCTCCGTATGCTGGGGATGCTCCAGGGTGTCCTCCTGCCGTATGCTAAAGTCCCGGTAGTGCACGTCGTGCAGGATCATGTTCATCCGGGCGAGGTTGTACGTGGTGCGGTTGAGCTCCTGCCCGTAGAACTCCGTCACCTCGGCCTCCTTGGCCACGCGGAGCAGGAGGGAACCCGAGCCGCAGGTGGGGTCATAGACGGACTTGAGGCGGGACTTGCCCGTGGTCACCAGCTTGGCGAGGATCTTGGACACCTGCTGCGGGGTGTAGAATTCCCCCGCGGATTTCCCAGCCCCCGCGGCAAACTTGCCGATGAGGTACTCGTAGGCATCGCCCAGCACGTCGGACTCGATGTCGTCCAGTCGGAAGTCGATCTTGGCCAGGTAGCCGAGGATCTGGGCGATCACCGTGTTTCTGGCGGCCACCGTCCGACCGATCTTGGTGGAGTTCAGATCCAGGTCTTCGAAGAGGGCCGTGAAGTCGTCCTCGGACTCGGTGCCCATGGTGGACTGCTCGATATGGTTCAGAATGGCCTTGAGGTCTTCCAGGATGTAGTTTGACTCAGATTCAGTAGCCGCGTTGCCCCGTGCGGCGATGGTGTCAAAGAGCTCGCCGGGCAGGAGGAAGTAGCCCAGCTTCTCCAGAGACTCCTCCCGGATAGCCTCGATCAGGTCGGGATCCCGGAGGTCGGTATAGTCATTGACAGACTCGGTCTCCAGGAGGGAGTTGGCATATAGGTGCTGCTTTTCGCTGAGATACTTGTAGAAGATGAAGCCCAGGATGTAGTCGCGGTAGTCGTCGGCGGAGATTTTGCCGCGGAGCAGGTTTGCGATGCCCCAGAGCTGGGACTCCAGTTGGCGTTTTTGGTCTTCGGACATGGGGGTGGGGTACTTTTTCGAAAAAGGTTTTGGGTCGCTAAAAATAGGTTTTTCGGTGGAAAGGGAAAGGGGTGGGGAGGAAAAAAGAAACCCTCAGCTGAGGGGAAAGGCCAGATTCACAGATGTGCCAGCTCTCGACTGCAAACAAAGTGTTGATCGTCAGGATCTGGCAAAGCATGCACTAGTTCTCCGCCTGCAAAACCGCCGACAAGCTCAAGGACCAGTTTGACATCAAAATCCAGAAGGCGGAAGAAGAGATAGACAAGCTGAAAAAGAAGCTGAACATCCTGAAGGAGTTCTGAATTTTTCACGCTCACACTCTGGGAGATAGGATTGGAAAGCAAAATTCTTGAAAGTCCGACTTGGAGTGAAGCACCCGAAAGTCTATATTTGCACCACGATAAAGGTAAGCCTCTTTAGCTCAGCTGGTAGAGCAACTGACTTGTAATCAGTAGGTCGCTGGTTCGATCCCGGCAAGGGGCTCCGAATAGGGAAACAGAAATGTTTCCCTTTTTTTGTTTTTTTTCATTGATACCACATGGGGAGCTTCTTCGTCTACATCATCTATTCGAAATCGACCGATAGGTATTACATCGGCCAAACCGAAGACCTCGGAGAGCGACTATCCATGCACAACTCACATTTCTTCACGCATTCCTTTACCAAAATCGCCTCTGACTGGGAGTTGAAATACGCTCTAACATGTCGAAGCCGAAGCCAGGCCCTTAGGATAGAATCCCATATCAAGAAAAACAAATCCAGAAAATACATAGAGGATGTGATTCGACACGAAAGCATTGGTTTACGCTTGCTGGAGAAATACCAAAATCCTCAGTAGGCCGCTGTCCGCGATAGCCATCGGGACGATCCCGGCAAGGGGCTCCGAAAAACCACCCAGAAATGGGTGGTTTTTTTATTTTCCTTGCTGGGATAGTTTGGATCAGTCCGAATATCTGGGGGACCGTATTTTTCAAGCATAGATGTTGGAGAGCCTGAAAAGGAAGAATTCGGATCAGTCCTAAAAGTTGGGGGATTTGGTTAGAAAGGTTTTCTTTGAAAGAAAAGGATTACCTCAGTTTGCTGTTGCCCGAGGGGCTGTGGGATTTTTCAAGGTGACCAAAGTCGCCCTGCGGGACAACGAGATCAGTTTCAAAAGTTGGGGAGGAGTATTTTTCAAGCATAGCTATTGGAGAGCCTGAAAAGGAAGAATTCGATGTTTGTCACTCCGCTATAGCCCAATGCGGGGAACTATATTTTTGTCAAGTGCCAGCTTTGATGGAGAAAAATCACTACATTTTTTGACACAAAACCAAAACCCAAATCAGATGAAACTACTTCTTACCAGCTTTGCGCTGCTGCTTACGCTTTTCGGGACTTCGATGAGCTCTCCTGAGGTGGCAGCCCGCGCCACCTATTTTGACGGAAAATGGGAGGTATTGATCAAAGAAACGCCTCAGGGAGATGCGGTGATCCCCATGCGGTTTGAGACTGCAGACGGCAAGACTACCGGCTACTTCAAGGAAGCAGGAGCCGAGACCGAGTCCAAAATGAGCTCCGTGGCCGTGACAGGCGACGTGCTCAACGCAGCCTTCAACATCTCCGGCTATGATGTCACGCTGGACCTCAAAAAGGTCGACGAGGACTTCTCCACGGGAAGCTTGATGGGGATGTTTACCGCCGAGGCCAAGCGGGTGAAGTAAGGCCGGTGAGCAGTGAACGGTCGGCAGTAAGCAGCCCGTACTAAGCAACTAATCCAAGCAGAACCAATTACGAATGCAAAAAGGCAGCCCGAAAGGCTGCCTTTTTGTATGGATTAAGGGGTAGTTTACTTGATCGTGAAATCCGGCAGATGCTTGATCTTTCCGCCTTCCATGGCCGACTCGTGGGCCAAGATCCCCACACAGGTGATGTTGGCCGACTCGCGGGCATCGGGATAAGGAGCTCTTTCTTCGGAAAGTGCATTGAGAAATTCATTGACCAGGTGGGGGTGTGAGCCACCGTGGCCGGAGCCTTGGATGAAGGACAGGTGCTGGTTGTCATCCGAATCATACACGCCTTGGGTGGTAAAGGAGGCAATCTCCGCAGGAAGCAGATGGGCATAGTCCGGGATCTTCACCCGCTCAGGCGTCTCGCCGGTATGGATCACCGAGTCCTCGTGCTCGATGAGCGTCCACTCAAAGGACTTTTTGGAGCCGTACACGTCAAAGCTTTCGCGATACTGGCGGGCGGTGTTGAAAAGGGAGCGGGTCACCTCGGCCGCCAAGTCGGAGTCTTTGAACTTGATGTGGCAGGTCTCGATGGCAAAAGGCGAACCGTACTTTGGAATCAGGTTTTCGTCAATCCGTCCCGAACCGAGGCAGGACACGTACTCAGCCTGTCCTTTTGGCAAAGCCAAAACCGGCCCCACGCAGTGCGTCGCGTAGTGCATGGGAGGGAGGCCTTCCCAGTAGCCCGGCCAGCCAGCCATCTCCTGCTGGTGGGACGCACGGAGAAACTGGATTTTGCCCAGCTCGCCCTTCTGGTACATTTCCTTGACAAAAAGGAATTCGCGGCTGTACACCACCGTCTCCATCATCATATAGGTCAGGCCGGTCTCTTCGGTCAGCTTGACGATCTGGCGGCATTCCTCGACGGAAGTCGCCATAGGCACCGTGCAGGCGACATGCTTGCCCGCTTTCAGAGCTTTGATGGACTGCTCGGCGTGGTTCTGGATAGGGGTGTTGATATGGACAGCGTCTACGTTGGGGTCTTTCAGCAGCTCGTCGTAGTCGGTATAGACTTTCTCGATGCCAAAGGCTTTGCCGATCTCCTCGGCTTTTTCCTTGTTCCGCTGGCAGATTGCATACATGTTGGCCAGGGGATGCTTTTGGTAGATCGGGATAAATTCAGCGCCAAATCCGAGTCCGATGATGGCGATGTTGATTGGTTTTTTACTCATGATTAATGTCGATTTTTTCGGTTAAAAAAAGGGTCTAAGGTGTATTGATGTCCGATGTCGGATGACCGATGTTGAATTGCAATTTCTTGATACTAGCGTCTACTCCGCCGCCCATTTACGCAGGAATTCCAGGCCCTCTTTGGCGAAGCCATCTTGGGAAGGCACCAAAGGCTTCCAGATGCAGACCGCTCCGGCGAGCTCCTTGATCTCCGGGGTAAAGCTCTCGATGGAGACGTAGCCGGAGTAGTTGACTGCCTCCAAGCCACGCTTCCATGCCGCCCAGTTGGTCTGGCCTGTGCCGGGAGTGCCGCGGTAGTTTTCGGAGACCTGCACGTGGATGAGCTTGTCGCCAACGGCCTTGATCGCGTCTTCGATGCTGGGCTCCTCGATGTTCATGTGGAAGCCGTCGAGAATGGCCTTGGCTTGGGGTTCGTTGATGTCGGTGATCAGCTGCTTGAGTTCGGCCGCCGTATTGATCAGGTCGGTTTCAAAGCGATTGAGCGTCTCGATGGCGATTTCCAGGCCGTGCTTCCCAGCTGTGTGGCAGACCTTCCGGAGATTGGTCACCGCACGGTTCCACTCCACCTTTTTTTGCTCGGGAGATACCAAGCGGGCTTTGCCCACAGCGGAATACATCGGTCCTGCCACAAATTTAGCCCCAAGCTCCGAGGCGATCTCGAAGCAGGCATCCAGGTAGTCAAAACAAGTCTGGTGATAGGAGGGATCCTCGTTTGTCAGGTCTCGGCTTGGTCCGAAAGCTCCGCAGATAACGGGACTGAGCCCGTTATCCGCAAGTGCTTTCTTTACCCAATCGATATCTATCAAGGCGGGGTCTTCCACCGGAATCTCCACGGCATCGTAGCCGTAGCTTTTGATTTTGGGGAAGAGAGCCGTCGTTTCTTTGTTGAATGGCGAAGTCCAAAGCCAGGTACTTACCGCAAATTTCACGTCTAACGCCATGCCTATTCTACTTTCATGATTCCGTTCATGATTCTCCAGTGGCCTGGCACGGTACAGATGAAAGGATACTCACCCGGCTCGGTAGGTGCCACAAAGACCAGCGATTCGCGTCCTTCCGGATCGACCAGCTTGGTCGCGGCGATCACCTGAGGGATCTTCGGTACGTAGTTTTGCTCTGCACCCTTGGGATCTCTGGCCAGTTCGTCTGCCGCGAGACCAATGGTTTCCATGGAGCCTTTTTGGCCGATGACCAGGTTGTGCTGCATGAAGTCCGGGTTTTCGAAGTCTATGGTCACTTGTGAGCCGGCCTTGACGGTGAAGGTGGCTTTGTTGAACTTCATTTCATGGGGAGTCACCGCCAGTTTGATCACAGTCGTACCGTTGGCTGCGACGGCTTGGGAAGACTCACCCAAAAGATCGATGGCCGCGCCCGGTTTTTTCAGCGCCAGAGTTGACTTGTTGCTCAGTCGGCCTCCAAACCACCAGGTCCCCTCATATTTTCCGACCACGTTTCGGCCGTCATTTTGTCCCACACGGACTCTGGTCGGCGTCAGGGGAGCGGTGAAAAGCCCTTTGGTTTTCCCCTTGTCCACTTCTTCGCCGTTGATTTTCAGGCTTAGGCTGCCATCCTCTACCAGGGAAGCGTCGATGGTAAACTGCTCCTCAGGAAGTGCCTTTTTCGACTTGAGCAGAGTCAGTTTTTCATCCTGCGCTACCGCAAAATAGAGTGCGTCCTTGTAAATGTAGAGGCTATAGCCATTGGTGTTGTTGCCTTGTGCGACGAGCACGCCTTCGAGGGGATCGTTGGCCTTGGAGATCATCATGCGGATGGAAATCTCCTTGCCAGCCACATCAGGCGGGAAAAGGATGGTGTTGCGCTGGTCGAGCGGATACTGCTCGGCCACCAGACTGCGGCTGATGCGGTCTGTCAGGGAAACCTCGGTATCCGAGTTGGCCTGCAGGGCGGCGGTGTTGTCCAGCTTGGCAAACTCTGTAGGATGGGCCAAGACTGCCGCGAAGATGGACTGGGGCAGGTAAGCGTCTTTGCCGTTTTCCTCGGCTTTGGCGGCATCCACCAGCTTCTTAGCCGCATCTTCGGAGAACGGCATGTCCGAAAGCGCCAAGAAAGCTTCCTTGCGGGTGTGTAGGTCTGTATCGTTGATGATATTGGAAGCCAAAACAGCGTTTAGCGAAGACTCGGTTCTTGGCAGTACGCGCAGAGCATTTTTGCGAACGGCGGCAGAAGGGTGGGAAAGTGCTTTTTCCACGGCCTGCATCGCTTCGGCATTTTCACCGCCGAGCTCGCCCAAGCCCTGCAAAGCCCACAGTGCATTGACGGCTGGGCCGTTGAGGCCGATTTCGTCCACGGACTGGTTTCCGATGATTTGATAAAGGCCGGAGAGTACTGACTTGTCCTGCTTTTCCACGATCAGGCGCTGGGCGGTAAGTCTCCAGAACATGTTTTCACTCTTCAGTGCTTCTAGGAGCTCGTCTCCGTCGGCATCTTTGAGGTCAAAGACTTTGGAGTCCTTGCCTCCCTTATGGCTAATGCGGTAGATACGGCCGTGCTTGGCGTCGCGAAGGGGGTTGATGTAGGCATTGCCTTCCCCGTTTTCGAAGCCTCTTGGAGTCGGGTTGTGCTGGATGATGAAGTTGTACCAATCCGCTACCCAAAGCGCTCCATCCGGTCCGACTTCGGCATGGACGGGAGAAAACCACTCGTCAGAGCTGGCGAGGATGTTGAATCCGTTTTTCTCCTTGAAGCCCGATCCATCGGTGTTGATGATGGCATTGTGGAGCACTCGGCCGGTAGGCTCAGCCACGAAGGCGATGCGGTTCCAGTAGTTTTTGGGAAAGCTTCTCGCGGTGTAGAAGTTGTGTCCCGCTGCCGCGGTATAGCTGCCAAACCAGTCCACCTGTCGCAAGAAAGGCGTGATGTGGGGCATGTCGTAGTGCGAGTCGATACCATGCACGGTATTGGCGGACCCTTGGAAGATCGGGCGCTTCAGATACTTGTTTGGCATGGAAAAGTAAACGCTGTGCTGTCCGTTGGCTGTGGAGATGAAGGTCTCGAAGTCCTCCGTGAAGCCCAAGCCCCAAGTATTGTTGGAGGTGTTTCCTAGGTATTCCAGGTTTTCGCCGCTTGGCTCAAAACGATAGACGCCCTGCCCAAAGGAATGGGAAACGCCACTGACTTCACCTCTAAATCCGGAATAGCCAAGGACTCCCCAGATTTTGTTGTCAAAACCGTATTTCAGGTTGGAAGGTCCGGCGTGGGTGTCGCTTTTACCCCAACCGGTCATGACCACTTCGCGCACATCTGCTACGTCGTCGCCATCGGTGTCTTTGAGGAACACAAAGTCAGGCGCCATGGAAATGAGCATGCCTCCATTGACCGCCATGATGGAGGTCGGGATATTCAGGTTTTCGGCAAAAACGGTCACCTTGTCGGCTTTGCCGTCTCCGTCGGTGTCTTCCAAGATCTTGATCTTGTCGTCGCCGCCTTCTTTTCTGATCTCGTTGGGATAATCCACGGTCTCGATCACAAAGAGCCTTCCTCTTTCGTCCCAGGCCATGGCGATGGGGTTGATGATCATCGGCTCGCTGGCGAAGAGCTCCATTTCAAAGCCTACCGGTACCTGCACCAGCTTCATGCTCTCCTCAGGAGAAAGCGGTAGCTGGAATCGTGGAGCCGGATCCCGCTTTTCGTAGTTGGGAATCTCCGCGTCTTGGAATTGGGTCACAGGGATGTCGTAGGCCGCCAACAGTTCGTTGACTTTGTCTCCCACTGCCCAGAGAATGCCATTGGCGACCAGTTCCTGAAACTCCGGCTGCTTCCAGGTTTCCTCGTTGTGGCCATAGGCGGTGTAGAATACGCGTCCTTTGCCTTCCTCACGGGTCCAGGTGTAGGGTTCCTTGTGGTCGCCCTCTACGCGCTCCATGAGCACGTGCATGTCGGGATTGACGTGGGAGTGGACGTAGGTCTCGTCCCAAGTCTCAAACTCCTCGATGCCCTCCATCGCCGGGTGCTCGGCATCGATGATGTCCGCGGTGAAGCGGCCAGTACCATGGGTGCTAAACTGCCCACCGACTGCGCTTACAAACCAATCCGAGTTTCTGAAGCACCAAGAGGCGCTGTGGATGGGAATCAGGGCTTTGCCACTCTGTACGTAGTCCTTCAGCGCGGCCTCTTGGCTGGAGCTGATGGAGTCGTGATTGGCATAGATCATCAGACCGTCGTAGTTGTACAGCACCGACTCGTTGAGGTCGTTGGGGTCAGAGGTGTAGGTGAGGTTGATGCCTTTTTGGAAGAGCGGAGTCCCCAGATACATCATCAACTTCTCCGAATTGTGATGCTCGCTGTCGTGTCCCAAGACGAGGATTTCTACCCGTCGGGGTTCTGTCATGGAGAGGTAGGAGTCTTTTTTGCCGCAGGAGAATAAGAATACGAGGGCATAGAGTAGGGGAAGACCATATCTTCCCGGCATTTTTAAATTGGTCATGCTTTGGGTTAGCGGATTTTTTTCGATCCTAATATTCCTTATTTAGTGGAAGAATTTCTTACTGTATTCCCCTAATTTGTGACTGTTTTTTGCCAATTTGTATTTTCAAAACCCAAAAAAAGAGCAAAAAGCAGTGAAGACGCCTTTCCAAAAATCCCGGATACCAGAGGGTAAAGCCTTTGAAATCAGAGAGTTGATCGCCCCTTATTTCGATGTGAACTGGCATTTTCATTCTGAGTATCAGCTTTTTGTGGTGCTCAAGGGGAGGGGGACGCGCTTCATCGGCGACCACATGCAAAACTTCAAGGAAGGCGACATGGTGCTGACCGGTCCGGATCTGCCGCATCTCTGGAAAAACGACAAGGCCTACCACATTCCGGAAAACCGCATGGAAACCCACGGGGTGGTGATCTATTTCCCGGACAATTTCCTCAACAACTCCGTCTTCCAGCTGGAGGAGTTTGAGACGATCTCCGGCATGCTGAAAAAGTCCGTGCGCGGAATCGAGATCAAGGGCAAGACCAACCTACTCGTACGGCAGATGATGGTGGATCTCCTGGAGATCAGGGGAGTCAAAAGCATCGTGCAGCTGCTGAAGATCCTACAGACCATCGCCGAGTCCAACGACTGCAAGCTCATCGCCGACGCCGCCTACATCAATACCAACAAGGAGTCTGAAAAGGACCGTATGGGCCAGGTCTATGAATACGTGATGCACAACTACCAAGGCAAGGTCAGTCTGGAGGAGGCCGCCCAGCTGTCCAACCTATCGGTGTCGTCCTTCAGCCGCTTTTTCAAGTCGAGGATGAACAAGTCCTTCACCGATTTTGTCACCGAGGTCCGGATCTCCCATGCCTGCAAGCTACTCCACGAGACGGATCTGAACATCAGCGAAATCTCCTATGAATGCGGTTTTTTCACGCTTTCCAACTTCAACAAGCTCTTCAAGGAGCGGATCAAAAAAACTCCCGTCGAATACCGACGGGAGTTCTTGAATACGTTTTCGGCTTAGCCCAGCTGAAGACGATCAAAAGTAGGCATTGGACTGTAAGCTGGCGACTGGGACGGATCACTGATCTTTCAGCTTCTCCATGACCTCATCGAGGTAGGAAGAGCTGATCGGCACGCGGTGTCCCCCAAGGTGCAATTGGTGCCTTTCGGCCTTGTTCACCAGGTTTTTGTTGGCGAGAAAGGAGCGATGCGTACGGACAAAGTGGGAGGGCAGGAGCTTCTCCGTCTCGGAGAGGGTCATGCGGCTGATGATTTTTTCCCTTTCCAGCTGGAAGTTCACGTAGTTGCCTTGGGCCTCGCAGTAGTAGAGGTCTGAAAAATCCACGCGAACTTGCCCCTCGGAGGTTTTCACAAACAAAGAGGCGGACTCGTTTTTGGGCTGGAGTTCCATCCATTCCTGGGCTTTCTGGCAGGCTTTCAAAAAGCGGCTGAGGTTAAACGGCTTGAGCAGATAGTCCAGCGCATTGAGTTCGAAGCCCTTCACCGCGTAGTCCGAATAGGCCGTGGTAAAGACGACCAGCGTCTCCTTTGGAATCAGCGCAGCCATGTCTATCCCCGAGATGTCCGGCATGTTGATGTCCAGAAACACCAAGTCAACGGCGTTTGACTTCAGGTATTCCAAGCCCAAAATCGCATCGGTATAGGTCGCTTCGAGGGCCAAAAAAGGCACTCTGGAAGCGTGCGATTTGATCACTTCCAGAGCAAAAGATTCGTCGTCGATGGCAATAGCCTTGATCATCAGGAGTGGATTTGTACGGATAGGTGGACAAAGAAATCCGAGTCGTTGGAAATGATGCTGAGCTGGTGTCTGTCCGGATAGAGCAGGCCGAGGCGGCTCTTCACGTTTTCCAGACCGATTCCGGACTCCTCACGGGATTTTTCCGCCACCGGCTTTTCGGGATGCACACTATTAACCAGGTCCAGGTGGACCGAGCCGGATATGCATCTCAAATTTAGCCGTATCCAGGATTTTTCCTTGGCGGAGATGCCGTGTTTGAAGGCATTTTCCACAAAAGGTATCAGCAGCATGGGCGCAATATCGCCCTGGCAGGCTCCGTCCTGGATCTGTATGTCCAGCTCGAGGTTGCTCTGGGAGCCAAAGCGCAGCATCTGCAGGTCCAGGTAGTTTCGCAGGTAGTCAATCTCCCGTGAAAGGGGGATGCGTGGGAGTTGGTTTTCGTGGAGCATGAAACGCATCATGTCGCCCAACTTCTGGATCCCGTCGGCGGTTTTGTCCGCATTTTCGATCAGAGAGCTGGCATAGAGCGTATTCAGGGCGTTGAAGAGGAAGTGCGGATTGATCTGGGAGCGTAGGAAGTCCATGCTGGCGTTGCCGTGGTCCACCTGGTTGGTCAGCGTGGAGATCTTTCCGACGTAGGAGTCTATCTTTTTGAAAATCAGCGTAGCCAAGGGGAAAAGCACTACCTGCAAAAAGGCTACGGTCGGTAGACCGCCGAGAAAGAAGATTTCCTCACCGCGATACGCATCTACAGCGATCAGGAAAAACACGAAGAGGATCACTGCCATCAGTCCCCAGTTAAACCATCTTGCCCGCTTGATCTTGCCCGCCAGCTTGTTTTGATAGATAAAATAGTAATGATACAGTCCTAACAGGATAAGCCCAGGCACCACCATCCCGAAGATGATCAGTGGTCCCGGATTGGTGATGCGCATGACCTGGATCAAAAAGAGGATGCAAAAAAGGTAGGCTACGGCCAGTCGGACGATGTTGTAGATCTGGAAGTCGCGCAGGCGAGGCGGTGTCAGCGCCTGCTCCAGGATGTAGGCCCCGATCAGGTAGCAGGCGTAAATGCCCACCACGCCGAGGTAAAAGCTGGGAAAAGGCGCCCTGACCAACTCAGACTGGTAGGCCAAAATGGCGCAGATAATCAGCGACGCCGCACCGATCAAAACGGTGAAAATGATGGGCAGCGCCGCTTTTTGCTCCCGCTGGTACTTGGGGATCAGGACCATGTGTACCAGATGGAAGGCTATGTACAGGACCAGCGGAATAGCCAATCGGGAGACATAGCGGAAGATTTCGTGGGCGGAGGTTTCGTAAAAGCCCGGGTTGAATCCGAACAGGTTGAACAGGATGATGGCCAGAAAGGCGGTGGTGACGATCCACCATTCGATTTGTCGGAAATCGAGGCTTTGGGATTTCATGGGCGAAAGGTAAAGACTATTCATGGAGGCTGTGTGAGGTGAGTTCATTTTTGGCTGGGGTTGGGGTGGCATCGTCCTCCTTGGAGGCAAACCACAGGAACAGGTTGTACAGCAGCGCGGCGGCGATGATGAGGTAAAAGGCCTTGCGTCTGTCATGCTTTCTGCTTTGGCTTGCATCCATGGGGACTGGGGAGAGTTGGTTTAGTTTTCGGGTTGAAAATTTTACCAACATTACCGCCCCCGCCCAGCGGGATCAAAAAAATGTGACGAAAGCGGGGATTTGAGGGGTGGAAGTGGGGAGGTGGGAGGCTAGGAAGTGAGAAGTTTGGAAAAAGGGAGGAATGTCACCCTGGGCACCTGAGCGACGAGAGTCCCGAGGTCGAAGGGAGTGTCACCCTGAGCGAAGTCGAAGGGTTATCTGGTAGGCAGTCGGGAGTAGGAGGTTGGGAAGTTGGGAAGAGGGAAGCTCGGACTGACACTTCACTGCGACCCCGACAGGGGTCAAACTTTTGAATAACCACCGGTGAAACCGGTGGGAAGCCAGTCCATACGCCACTTTCCCGCGACCCCGAAGGTGGTCGAACTCTGGGCAAAAAATACCCTCGATACATCGCAAATGGGTCGATACTCCTCCTCTGACATCGGAGACTGGACATCCGACCTATTAAAAAGGATACTTTTCCAACTCAATCCCCCAGAGCCAGGGCAGGACAAAATACACCATCAGCGCGATGATCAGGACGGAGAGGAGATTCAGCCACAGCCCCGCCTTCACCATGTCCTTCATCTGCAGGTAGCCGGAGCCAAAGACCACGGCATTGGGCGGAGTGGCCACAGGAAGCATAAAAGCACAACTCGCCGCCAGGGTGGCGCCGACCATCAGCCCGAAGGGATGCAAGTCCAACTTGATCGCCACGGAAGCCAAAATCGGCAGCAGCATCGATGCCGTAGCCACATTGGAAGTGACCTCTGTGAGGAAATTGACCGAGGCGATGATGACCAGCAGCAAGATAAAGAAGCTGACCCCCTCCAAAAGGGTGAACTTTTGCCCAATCCACTCGGCAAGTCCGGTGCTCTGGAAGCCCTCGGCCAAGGCCAAACCGCCCCCAAACAGGATCAAAACGCCCCAGGGAATGCGTTCGGCGGTCTTCCAGTCCAGGATACGCTTGCCAGGCTGGGAAGAGGGAAGGATCAGGAGCAGCACCACGCCAGCCAGTACGATGATAGTGTCATCCAGCCCAGGGATGAACGGCGCCAAAAGGAAGCTGCGCGTGATCCAACAAAAGCAAACCAGGCCGAAAATGAGCAGCACGGACTTTTCCTCAAAACTGATCTTTCCCAGTGATTTCAACTGGGTGGAGATCACCGACTCGGCATCGTCCAGTTGGAAGGATTTGGGTAACTTATTACCAAAGCTGACCAGGTAGTACCAGCAGATTATCAGCAAGATAAGCGCGAAAGGAAATCCGAAAAGCATCCACTCGTTGAAGGCGATTTCGTAGTCATAGAGCTCCTTGACCACAGCGGAAAGAATCGCGTTGGTCGGCGTGCCGATGAGGGTCGCCATGCCACCGATGGAGGCGGAGTAGGCGATGCCGAGCATGATATTTTTGCCCAAACTATCGGCTAGGATTTCGTTGGATTTACCCAGTTGGCTTTTGAACTGGGTGACGACGGCCAGTCCGATGGGCAGCATCATCAGGGCGGTGGCGGAATTGGAAATCCACATCGAGAGAAACCCCGTGGCAAGGATAAAGCCCAAAACGACCGTGCGGAGGTTGGTACCTAATAAGTTTATTATGTTAAGTGCGATGCGGCGGTGCAAATCCCATTTCTCGATGGCAGTGGCCAGGAGGAAGCCGCCCATGTAGAGCATGACCGTGGGATGCATGTAGTTGGCCGACACATCGCTAATCTTGAGCAGTCCCATCGTCGGCATCAGGATCAGTGGCAAGAGCGCCGTACCGGCAATAGGCAGCGCTTCAGTGATCCACCAGATCGCCATCCAGGCGGTGAGCGCGAGCATGGCTTGTGCTTCGGGATTGAGGCCCGGTGAGTCGAGGAGAAAGATGATCGCCAGAAAAGCCAGCGGGCCAAGGTACAATCCCAGTCGGGGAAGCCAATTGTTCATCAAAAGCGGGAGGCGTGGTGGTCAAAAGAATTCAGAAAGGGAAGATAGAAAAAGAACGGGAAAAGGGAGGATTTGATTTTTTATTTAACATAATATAAATTATAAAACAGTATATCGATTTTTATCATCTAGACTTTCAGCCTTGATATCCCACCATCAGCGTGCAGCACTTGACCAGTGATCCAAGATGATTTTTCACTCAGTAAGAACTCGGCCATATTGGCGATGTCTTCTGAGTTCCCTATTTTTTTTAATGGATGGCGCTGGGCGTTAGCCTCTTTCTTTTCCTCACTGCCAAGCAGAGAACCCGCCAGCGGTGTGTCGACGATAGATGGGGCAATGCAATTTACCCGGATCTTTGGGGCAAATTCTGCCGCCAAAGCTCTGGTCAACCCTTCTACCGCACCTTTGGACGATGAGACAAGTGAGTGAAAATTAAATCCCGTCTGTGCGGCCACCGTGGAAAAAAGCACGATGGAAGGACTTTGGGAATTCTTGAGCTTTGGCAGACAGGCTTGGAGTACCTTGACCGCGCCTAGGAACTGGAGCTGGTAGTCTGCACTAAAATCTGCCGGCTTGATCCTCGAAAAAGGTTTGAGTAGTATCGCACCCGGGCAATAGGCTACTCCGTCCAATACATCCGGAACAAAACTCAAATCCAGCGCGTCGCCGAGCACGTCTAGTTGTTGGATTTTTTCAAATCCTTGGTGAGTAATCTCGGTCTTTAGAAAAGTCCCAAAGACACGGTGACCGCCAGCGATCAGACTTTTGGAGAGGGATAGGCCTATCCCCGAGGATGAGCCGATTATCAGGATGTTTGCCATGGTCGGAAAACTAGCCACCTGCCGATTTGTTCATCCTCCCTTTGCATCAGCTCCGCGCAGCTCTTGGATTTCTTTCTCGAGCTGGTCTATCACTTCCATTTTGGCAGCATAGAGCCTGAGGTCGCCCGACCGCTGGATTTGCATCGCTTCTTCGAGCAGTCGCCCGACCGCTGGATTTGCATCGCTTCTTCGAGCAGTTTCCTTCGTTTGGTTTCAAGATTTTTAAGTGGATCTTTTTTGAAAAAGGAAAACATATGGTTTTTCTTAGATCAACCCAGAAAAGCCGGAATTGTTGTCAGGCGAGGCACGACACATGTGCGGTACGAAATTCTCCACACCGAAAACTTCCTTGTCTTTTCACCTTTGCAACAGCCGGGCGACGGTCTCATGCCCAGCCTCTGTAGCCCAATCAAGCGCAGTTTTTCCCAAGCTGTCTTTCACTTCCAAGTCTATATCCGGAAGACTGAGAATCCATTGGACAATTTCTATAAAACCAGCTCTGGCCGCCACGATCAAAGCGGTGGATTCTGTGGCTTCATAGTTCGCAACCTCGCATGTTTCCGGCTTGTTTATCGATTGATTTTCGTGATGATGTTTCCATTGGATTATTTCCAGGAGGTTTTCTGAGGCAGCATTGGCATTGGTAATGGTTTTTGATTCGGAATCGCGAGGAAGTGTAGGCATCGCGTAGTAGCGAAGCATGCCGATCTGTTGCTTGTGCTCGATAGGCATTTCGGAGATCACTTCGATATCCTTCATCATTGCTACTACCCCATTTTTCGAGATGCTAAATGGGGTTATAAACAAAGAATTGCTGTATTGCACCAGTCTTTCGGTCAACCAAAGCCCCTTCTCCTCATTGGTGGGTTGGTTTTTTACCCTAGTGAGACAGAGCTGTACCAAAGACGCGATTCTTTCTTTTTCAGCATCTGAAACACCTGATATCCATCGGAGATCCGATACATGGTTTATCAAGTCAAAAAATCCCATATCGGCATGGAGGTTAGCGCAAAAGAACTCCAGGTAAGAATCGACGTTGCCAATATTCAGTCTCACTGGCAGCTGACTGTTGAGTGCGTATATTGGATGGGATTTCCCATCCAATAGCTGGACGTATTCCCCGTCCTTGACGATTGCCCTCGTGAAATACTGGATGCCGTCATGTTGCCATAAATCAAATTCCAGTAGATCCAAGCTTCGGTAGAAACTCAAAGGAGCCAAATAGCCAGAGCCAGTGGAGAGGCTGTGATCAAAAATCACCTGAAGCTCGGGAAGCCTCTGCTCCAGAAATAACGAAAGCAAGTAAAGGGCATCCTCCTGGCCTTCTTTGGTTTTGATCCAGGTTTCGATGTTTGATTTGGCGTCTTTTTGTAATTGACCCGCAGCGGGGGGAATTTTGATCAAATTGGGCATTTCGTATCTGTAAAACGGACCGTAGGTTTTCAGATTTTGGATATAAAAGCCCTGATGCTTAGGGATGTCCTGCTGCATGACCACCTCGCCTCCCGGTTTTACCAGAAATCTGGCCAGGAAAAACGAGCTGGAATAATAGAGGATCCTTGAGGTTTGCCAGCCTTCAGTCACTGGATAGATGGCGGTGTCCAGCTCTTTCAATTCGCTCTGAAGATATTTTAGTGTATTCGCAGTGATTTCGTTCTCTTCTATAAAAGGGAGCAGTTCGGGATCGCGTACCACCTCGAAACTTCCCGCATCTGCCATGATATTTCCTGTGAAGAATTCGAGATATTGGCCCACGTTGTCAGCATCCAAATGAAATTCCGGGCGCCCTATCAGTCCCCTTATGATGGTGGATGTACCGTTGAGAATACTTAGGATTCTCTTGTCTCCATCCGCGACAAAGCGCAAAAAGCAACCTGGCAATCCACTAAAATTTGGATGAAACTCGTACAGTGTCATCCCCTCCAAGAAAGGCAGCGGAGTACTCATCACCTGATCCGAATGCTCTCCGGCCAAGACCTCCTCTATTTTTTGGATTACCGGATTTCCCTTGATGTAAGACAGGTAGTCAAGGAGAGGAAGGTAATCCGCCGTTTCCTTGTGTTCTTTTATCCAAGCCATCACGAGGCTATACCATGCCCGCTCGGCTTTGCCTTGGGAAAAACGCAGGTTTGCCTGAGTCAAATCCTCTGAAGGGCTCTTGTTGTCATAGGCAAGGCCTGCCCTGAAAGCCTCAAATGCTTCGTCTTTTTGTCCCGTGTTCAGCAATATGTTGAACATGACATAGTGTGCGTTGGCATTGTCGGCCTTCAAAGCCAAAGACTCGGTCAGAAATTCGTAAGCATCCTCGTAATGTTGTTGATACAGACTCATCATTCCCTTTATTTGATAGGTATAAGCCGTCAGGTATTTGCGTTCATTGGAGGGAACTTGCCTTTCTAGCAAACGCAGGATGATATCCGGATATTTGGCGCACTTCTCATAGTCTTCGATATTGAAATATTCGGAGGCAAGATTGTAAAAGAAAATCCCAAGCTGCTCGTATTCCTGGGTTTCCAGATAAGAGGCCAACTTCTGGAAATCAGGATCGTCGCGGTAGTCCCGGGCTGCTTTGCTGAGCATAAGTTGGGTTCGCTTGGGAAAATAGGTCCAGGATATTTCCAGCAGCTTCTCGAAATAGGCAAATCCATCCCTGCTGAAAAGATGCTTGATGATGAAATACTCCGCCACGATATCCGGCTGCAATCCCAGATATTTGGGCATAAGTCCTCCCAATTCTTCCCGATAAAACAACTCGTCCAACCGGTCATCGATGTTCTCCTCGAGCTGAGGAAAGCAAGGCAATCCCGCCTCGGTGGTTTCCCGCAGGATCTTATAGAAATTCGGATTGAGTTCGAGATAAGATACCGCGGTCGCCAGCCAAACCATATTTTTAAGTGCTTTGCGATTTGCATACCAAGGGTGTCCCCTCCAGCGCCTGCTTTCGAGTCGTTGGACATACCACTCGATAGCCTCGGTTCGATCCTTGAGTTGCAGGCTGCCGGTTTCTTTGAAAGCTTCCGCTACGATGAATACAAAAAGCGGTCTTTTCAGGCCGTCTAGGCTTGCCAGCTTGCGCAGTACATCTGGCCTGATCCCATCGCCGGAGTAGCCACTCACCTGTCTGAAAAGATCCCAGCGCTCAGAATCGCTCAGGCTTCGCAACTTGAAGGGCTGCACATACTTTTGCAGAGAGCTTTTTTGACTGAAGGTCTCCGGTTCGAGGCTTTCTTTGGGGAAATAGTTGAAGCGGATCTTTTGGTCATTGAGGTCGTTGAGCTGGTGTTCGTTGAGGAATCGCTCAAGCAGGACGAACCGCACCTTTGGAAGCATCTTTTGGCGATAAGTCTCCGACCTCGGGTCAATTCCCTCCAGTTCGCGCTTGAGCTTGCTGACTTCCACGTTGAGATTACGAATGGCGCTCAAGGCCTTCTCAAAGTGGTCCCCCACACCTACGTAGTCAAAGATAATCAGGGTGTTTTTGTCAAAGGATGACCTGTTGAAGCTGTAAGTTGGATCATTTTCGTATTCATAAAAGCCTACCTCCCAACCCAACTCATCCAAATCTCTGCAACACTCGTAGGCCAAGCGACTCTTGCCCGAGCCTCCCTCTCCGGTGATCACCAGCCACCTGAACTTCTCCCCGTCTGCCAAAAAGCTGTTGAGGTATGCTACGGCATCCTTCCGGCCAACGTATTGGGATTTGCCGGCCTGGTAGGTAAACAACTCCATCTTGGCTCGCTCCTCATTGGGAAGTAATCCGGAAAGCGGAGGCTGGGTCAGCCGTTTGAAACCTTCCATCAGCCTGCTTTCGATCTGTGTCTGCTTCACCAGCAGGGTGTGGTTGATATGGATGCTATAGGCATGAAAGGCCGTCTCGTTGCTTTTCAGCTCCTTGAGAAAGTACTCGCTAAATAGCAGGTAGAGATTGTCTTTCAGCACGTCCAAAAATTCCAGGAGCTTGTCCTCCGTCTTGTTGCTAAAAGAAAGGTACAGGCCATCTACCTTTTCTCCAGCTTCTAGTTTCTGCCCGTTTTCCAGCATCTGGTCAATCAGATCATGGAAAAAATACTCTCCCTGATGGATCTGAACCTGCTGATCGTAGGCCAGTTTGATTCGATCCGGGTCGCAAAAAGCCTCCAAAACCTTTTCGCAGGTCTCTTTCAAGGCTGCCCGGATGATCTTGTTGTCCGAGGGAAACTGCGATAGCTGTTCGGAAATGCTGAGGTTTAGCCCATGATCCTTCCGAAAACAGCTGTCGACTTCCCCCACACTCGATTTGACTGCGGAAACAAAGGCCCGGTGCAAACTCCCGTTTATTCGCACCTCCTTCCTTTTTGCGACCTCCTGAAAGTCCCGTAGGAGGAGGTCATCGCTGATGCCGCTAAAAAAATTGAAGAAAGAACCAAGTTCTCCTGAGTTGTTTGCGGCAAACTTCAGAATAGTCTTTCCGGCTAAAAATACCAAGGAAACAGGGAGTGACGATATCATGGGCTTTTTATTTATCCAAGCAGTATGAGTTAGGTATTAAATCAACTTGAGTGTTATGTCGTTCTTAGGTGCCTACCAAATCTTAATCCTCTCCTCCGGCTCCTTGTAGTTTGCGTCGCCGGGCTGGATGCCGTAGGCTGTGAAAATTCTCATATTTGGGTTTCAATAATGAAATCTCGCCTGTACAATCCTAAGAATCTGGTCGTCCCCTGAGCCCTGCACTCGATAAACCAATCGATGTTCTCCGGTAATTCTTCTGGACCAGTAACCAGCCAAATTTCCTTTTAGAGGTTCAGGCTTGCCTTTTCCTTTGAAGGGATTTCTTTTGATTTCCTTGATCAGCTCATTGATTTTTTCAAGGACATCAGCATCGTGCTCTTGCCAGTATAGGTAATCATTCCACCCATGATCTGTGAATGCGACCTGCATTTATTCGTCGAGATTGAGTTCTCGGAGTGTCGCACCATTTGTTTGGTCTTGGGCGATACTTTCGAGTAACCTTTTGGCATTGGCTTGGGTGGACAGCAAGTGGGCCGTTTCTTCCATGGCATTGTATTGCTCCAGCGTCAGCACCACAAAGTCTTTTTTCTTTGGCCCAGAAAGAATCAGAATATCCTGATCGTCTTCGATTTCCCGAAGACGTTCTTTCATATTGGCCCTGAAGTCTGTAATCGTTGCAGTTTTCATACAACCAAATTAACCTAATTTTTTCAAAATTGGTTGCGATTATCTGTACATAATTCTGTACTTTTTTTTCGTAATCCCCCTGCCCCCTTTTGTAAAGGGGAGTCGGCCTCTGACAGTCTCACTCTCCTATTCAAATCCTGAAGCCCTCGGTTTAATTTTTCAATTTTTAAATCTTGCAATTTTTCAATCCCTCCCCTACCAAATCTTAATCCTCTCCTCCGGCTCCTTGTAGTTTGCGTCGCCGGGCTGGATGCCGTAGGCGGCGTAGAAGGGCTCGAAGTTCATCAGCGGGCCGTTCACACGCCACATGGCCGGGGAATGGGAGTTGGTTTGGACGTAGTTGCGCATGAATTCGTCGCGGGTCTTCACCCTCCAGATGCGGGCGATGGAATAGCAAAAGCGCTGATCGGGGCTCAGTCCGTCGATCTTGGTCGTGTCCTGCCCCTGCTCCGTGAGCTTGAAGGCATCGTAGGCGATATAGATCCCGCCGTTGTCTGCCGTGTTTTCGCCTATGGTCATGGCGCCTTTTACATGAACCGAATCCAGCACGGTGAAGGTATCGTAGCGGTCGATCAGCAGCTGGGTTTTGGCCTTGAACTTCTCGTAATCCGCCGCAGTCCACCAGTTTTTCAGGTTGCCTTCTTTGTCAAACTGCGCCCCCTGATCGTCAAAGGCATGCGTGAGCTCATGTCCGATCACCATGCCTATGCCGCCATAGTTGATCGCGTCGTCGGCATTGGGGTCAAAGTAAGGATACTGGAGAATGCCCGCCGGGAAAACTATTTCATTCAGGGAGGGATTGTAGTAGGCCGTCACCGTACTCGGGGTAGTCCCCCACTCTGTCTTGTCCGGAGCCTTACCAAACTTCTCTAGCTGGTATCGTGCATTGTCCTTGCGCAGTGCCAGGACGTTTTCGAAGTATTTCCCCCGGTCTATGGCTACGGGATATTCCCGCCACTTGTCGGGATAGCCGATTTTTTTGGTGATGGAGTAGAGCTTTTCCTTGGCCTGGGTCTTGGTGCTGTCGCTCATCCAGTCCAGCTGGTTGATGCGCTGCTCGAAGGCCTTCTGCAGGTTGTTCACGAGGTCTAGTACTTTTTGCTTGGCGTTTTCGTCAAAGTGCCGCTTCACATACAGCTGACCGAGGTCAAAGCCGAGCTGCTGGTCTACCTGCTGCACCATCTGTTGGGCGCGAGTCAACTGCTTGGCCTGCCCAGACACGGCCTTGTTGTATTCGAAGGCCGCATTGGCAAAGGGAGTGCTGAGGTAGTTTGCGTATTCAGTCAGCGTGTGCGCTGCGAGGTAGGTTTTCCAGTCGGCCAGGGATTGGCTTTTCAGCATGTCGTCGAGCTTGTCGTAGTAAGCCGGCTGGCGGATGTCCAGGGAGTCGGCATTGAGGCCCAAGCCCTCAAAAAAGCCCTTCCAGTCAATATTTCCGTGTTTTTTGTCCAGATCGGCGAGGGCGACTTTGTGGTAGTTTTCCTTGACCACGCGGCGCTCGATGCGGGTTTTGTGGGATTCAGCCAGTTGCTTCTCCAGTCCATAGACCTTGGCGGCGGCGGATGTGGCATCGCCTGCGCTTTTCCGGGTCAGCTGAAAAAGCGTGGAAAGGTAGGTCTGGTAGGCCTTTTGGATGCCTAGGGTGGCGGAGTCGCTTTTGAAATAATAATCCCGATCCGGCAAACCGAGACCGGTCTGGCTCACATGGATGATGTTGATGGTACTGTTTTGGTCGTCCGGGGAAATGCGCAGGCCGATCAGGGACTCGTGCGTGTGCTGGATCTCGGATACCAGGTATTGCTGCAGGTCTGCCAGGGAGGCGATGGCCTCTATCTGGGCGAGCTGGGGCTGGATGGGTTCAAAACCGCGGGCATTGATCGCCGCAGTGTCCATGCCGGAGGCGTAGAAGTCCCCCACTTTTTGCTCGATGCTGCCGGCGGGATGCTCGGCTGCGGAGACTTCATCGAGGATGCTTTCGAGGAGCTTCTTTTGGGGAATGTTCAAAAAAGAGTAAGACCCAACTCCCACTTGGTCCGCGTCGATCTCGGCGCTGTTGTACCACTTGCCGTTGACGTGCATGAAGAAGTTGTCGCCGGGCCGGATGGTGGAGTCTATGCCTGCCAGCTCGACAAACTGGCGGGATTCGCTTTCGTTGGAGTTTTGGCTGGAACTGTTGCAGGCAGCCAAAAGGATCAGGCCTGCCAAAAATCGGTTTCTCATAAGGTGGGGATGGTTTTAGCCCTAAACTAAAGAAAAAAGTTGGATGAGGGATGACCGATGTCGGATGTCGTTGGATCTACGATTTACGAAATACGTCCCGATGACTATCGGGATACGAAGTTTTCCGGAACTCCGGTCAGCCATATATAAGGCAACCCTTGTTTTGCATCTGAGAGCTTCGCGGAAGATGTCTTTTGCGCATGTACGATTTACGAAATACGATTTACGGCGTTTTTGGGTAGTGTCTGAAGTTTCTTACAACTTTGCCACTTTACCACTTTCCAACTCTCGAATCCAATTTTCCCATTAAAAAACATCGGTCACCGGACACCCGACATCGGACTCTTTACCACCTTCCCACTTTACCACCTTCCAACTTTCACAATATTCCAATCATATCGAAATCCTCGCCTCGGAATACAGATCGTAGGCAGCAATCAGCGCTTCGGCGCCCCGGGCATTGGGATACAGCTCGTAGCCCTCGATCGCTTCGCGGTCTTCCAGGTACAGGGGCTGGTACTGTTCGTCATAGACATTCCAGATGACCAAGAGGTAGTGGTAGCCGATTTTGCTGGTTCGGCCATTTTCCAGCCAGCTTTCAAAAATGTCTTCGCTCAGCGGCTTGGGATAGTTGGGACTGTCAAACATGGAGGCAAGGTAGCGAGGAAAGGCCTTTTTACCCACTTCTGCCGCTACGGCTCACTCCATTTTTCGCCGATAGGCCCTATATTCACCAAAACCACCTTTCCAAACCACCTTGCCTTATGAAGAAAATCAGAAACCTTTTTTTTGCCTTGCTGGCTGTATTAGCGATGCTGGCGGCCATCTTGGTCTTCAACACCCTTCGCCTCAGTTCCAAGCAGGTAGATCCCCTCCCGATCACCGCCGTGGATGTGCCGGAGGAGGTTTTTCCGCGCCTTTCTGCTGCCATCCAGTTTCAGACCATTTCGTTTAACGAAGATGCGATCCCGGACTCGGCGGCATTCAACGGTTTCCATCGGTTTTTGGAGGAGGCTTTTCCCCTTGTCCATCAGACCATGAGCCTGACCAAGATCAACGGGTACAGCCTGCTCTACACCTGGCAGGGCGCGGATCCCTCACAAAAGGCCATCGTGCTCATGTCCCACCAAGATGTCGTTCCCGTGGACGAACCCACGCTGGGCATGTGGGAGGCTCCTCCCTTTGAGGGGAAAATCACCGAGGACCATATCATCGGGCGCGGTACCCTAGACGACAAAAGCTCCCTGATGGCGCTTTTGGAAAGTGCCGAAATGCTGATCCAGGAAGGTTTTGTCCCCCAGCAGACGATCTATTTTGCCTTTGGCCACGACGAAGAAGTCGGGGGTGGCAAAGGCGCCGCCAAGATCGCCGAGCATCTGAAGACGCTCGGCGTGCGGGCCTCTTTCACCCTGGACGAGGGCGGTTTTATCGCGGAGGGCATGGTCCCCGGCGTGGATCAGCCCATCTCGATGATCAATGTGGCCGAAAAGGGCTTTGCCTCTTTCCGCCTGATCGTAGAGACCAAGGGAGGGCATAGCTCCTCCCCTCCCCGTGAAAACACCATCGGCATGCTGGCCCAGGCCATCGTCGATCTGGAGAACAACCAGCTTCCTTACCGCCTCGTAGAGCCTGTGGAATATCAGCTGGAATACCTGGGGCCCGAGCTCCCCTTCCTCCAGCGGATGGCTTTCGCCAACCCTTGGCTACTGAAGGGTCCGGTACTGGAGGCGCTCAATTCCCACACGTCCACCGCACCCACCATCATCGATGGCGGGGTGAAAAACAACGTCATCCCTACGGTGGCCGAGGCCACGATCAATTTCCGGATTTTGCCCGGGGAGAACATCGAGTCGGTAAAGGCCCATATCGAAGCGACCGTCAGCGACAAGATTCGCGTCGAGCCTGTCGGATTTCTGACCAATCCCTCACCCTCATCGAGCATAGATACCAAGGAATACAAGCTGCTGGAAAGCACCGTGCGTTCGGTTTTTCCGGAGTCGGTGGTGGTACCGGGTCTCATCGCAGGTGGGACCGATGCCCGGTACTTCTATGAAATCTCGGACGGGGTGTATCGCTACTATCCGATCCGCATTTCGCCAGAGGGAATGACGCGCTTCCATGGCATAGACGAGAAGATCTCCAAGGAAAACTACCTGGAGATTATCCAGTTCACCTACCAACTGATGAAGCAGCTTAGCAGCCAGTAGTGTGCAGTGGTTTTTGGGAAAAACAGGCTCTAGGGTTTCCAGCGTTTTTCTACTGCACCCTCCCCATCATTAGTTATTTAGCCTTTACAGATAGAGATAAACTATCTATCCATAAATACAATCAATTTGACAAATGGGCCGGATAGGGTTTATCTTGGCTTAAGTTTTAAAAGTACTTACCTTAAATAACCATTTTAAACTAACATACTATGTCAGAAATGAAAGACCACAACGGGAGTGCAGGAGCTGGTAAATGCCCCTTTGGCCACTCGGCGCCCCCTGCTGAAGCCAAGCAACCCGCAGGTGCCGGGACAAGAAACAGGGACTGGTGGCCCAACCAGCTAAAAGTCAGCATCCTGAGGCAGAATTCCTCCCTATCCGACCCCATGGACAAGGACTTTAACTACGCGGAGGAGTTTAAGAGCCTGGATCTGGAAGCCGTCAAGGCGGACTTGCACAAGGTCATGACCGATTCCCAGGACTGGTGGCCAGCTGATTTTGGACATTATGGGGGACTTTTTATCCGAATGGCCT
Source organism: Algoriphagus oliviformis (assembly GCF_017254915.1). Taxonomy (GTDB): domain Bacteria; phylum Bacteroidota; class Bacteroidia; order Cytophagales; family Cyclobacteriaceae; genus Algoriphagus; species Algoriphagus oliviformis. Next base: position 551,572 of record NZ_JAFKCT010000002.1, read on the forward strand.
GGCATAGCGCCGGCACTTACCGTATTCACGACGGTCGCGGGGGCGGAGGAGCAGGCATGCAGCGCTTTGCCCCGCTCAACAGCTGGCCGGACAACGTCAGCCTGGACAAGGCCCGTCGTCTCCTCTGGCCGGTGAAGCAGAAGTATGGCAAAAAGATCTCTTGGGCTGATCTGATGATCCTCGCCGGCAACGTCGCGCTGGAATCCATGGGATTCAAAACCTTTGGCTTTGCCGGAGGACGAGAGGACGTATGGGAGCCCGACGAGTCCGTGTATTGGGGATCTGAAAAAGATTGGCTAGGAAGCGACCTGCGCTACGAGCATGGCTCTCCCGGTGCTTCCAAGCAAGAAGGTACGCTGGTATCCGACGACGACGCCAGTGGGGCCACCCACGGTAGAAACCTGGAGGAGCCACTTGCCGCTGCGCACATGGGGCTGATCTATGTCAATCCCGAAGGTCCCGACGGCAAACCTGACCCAGTAGCTGCCGCCAAAGACATCCGCGATACCTTTGGCCGCATGGCGATGGACGACTACGAGACTGTCGCCCTGATCGCCGGTGGGCATACCTTTGGCAAGACCCACGGTGCGGCTTCTTCCGAATACGTGGCTGCCGAGCCGGAAGGCGCACCGCTGGAGGCCCAAGGTTTTGGCTGGACCAACAGCTTTGGTTCTGGTGTAGGCAAGGATGCCATCACTTCGGGCTTGGAAGTGACCTGGACCAAAACTCCTACCCAATGGAGCAACAACTTCTTTGAAAACCTGTTCGCCTACGACTGGGAACTCGAAAAGAGTCCGGGAGGGGCACATCAGTGGGTGGCCAAAAACGCCGAGGCTTCCATCCCTGACGCGTTTGACAGCTCGGTGAAGCACCTGCCAAGGATGCTCACCACAGACCTTTCCCTGAAGTTGGATCCTGGTTTTGAAAAGATCTCCCGTCACTTTCTGGAAAATCCCGACGAGTTTGCGGATGCTTTCGCCAGGGCTTGGTTTAAGCTGACCCACCGGGACATGGGGCCAAAAGCCCGATACCTCGGTCCAGAGGTGCCTGCGGAAGACCTGATCTGGCAAGATCCTATTCCTGCCGTCACCCATCCACTTGTGGAAGAGGAGCAGATTGATGCCTTGAAGGCGAAAATCCTGGCTTCCGGCTTGAGCATTTCCGAGCTGGTGAGTACGGCGTGGGCTTCGGCTTCGACCTTCCGTGGCTCGGACAAGCGAGGCGGTGCCAATGGCGCTCGCATCCGTTTTGCCCCACAAAAAGACTGGGAAGTCAACAATCCGGCCCAGCTGGGCAAGGTCTTGGCTACCCTGGAAAAAATCCAAAGTGACTTCAATGCCAATGAGACCAGTGCCAAGAGGATTTCCCTCGCGGATCTGATCGTCCTGGCAGGATGTGCCGGTGTGGAAAAAGCCGCTAAAAACGCAGGATTTGACGTCAAAGTGCCTTTCACTCCCGGCCGTGCAGACGCCCTGCTCGAACAGACGGACGTAGAAGCATTTGATGTATTGGAGCCTCTGGCTGACGGATTCCGCAATTACAGCAAAAGGCTGTTCAGGGTTTCCGCCGAGGAAATGCTGATCGACAAGGCCCAGCTCCTGACCCTGACCGCCCCCGAGCTGACGGTGTTGGTTGGTGGCATGCGGGTATTGGACACGAATTTTGACCACTCCAAGCATGGCGTGTTCACGAGCCGACCTGGATTCCTGACCAATGATTTCTTCCTCAACTTGCTGGATATGGGGACTGCCTGGTCTGCATCTCCAGGGAAAGAGGGAATCTATCAGGGCATGGATACCAAGTCCGGAGTCGTCAAGTGGACCGGAACACGGGTGGATCTGGTTTTCGGTTCCAACTCTGAGCTTCGTGCCATCGCGGAAGTATATGCCTGCGAGGACTCCAAGGAGAAGTTTGTCAAGGACTTCATTGCTGCTTGGAGCAAGGTGATGAACCTGGATCGCTTTGATCTGGCTTGATTTTGAATTGAAGTTATAAAAATGAAAAGGCGGCTCTCGGGCTGCCTTTTTTTATCCCAAAGACTGCACGAGACATCATCTTGCCCCATCACCCTCCAAGGGTTCAAAACCCTTGGAGGGTTCCGACTTTGGACTATGGACTATCAACCATGGACCATGGACTAACAACTATGGACTACCAACTACCTCATTTTCTCCACACCCACATAGTAATCCGGATCGACGGTCAGCGGAGTTTTACCATCCACTTGCATTTGTCGCCACTTGGTGGTGGGGCTGATGCGGATTTTCTTTTCGCCCAACGCCACGTCTACCGGCATATCAAAGGAAGCTACCGCATTGATCCAGCGATAGTTGAGTGTTTGTTCGTCAGAATAGTAATACTCCAAAATTGGAATCCGAACGTCTCTTAAATATTGGTCAAAAACTGGCTGAAGATCCGTCCCAAAGGCTTGGGAGATGTAATCTTCTACTTGCTGGGTGGTGACGGTTTGGTGGTAAAATTCCTCGTTCAGCCCCCGCAATACGCCTCTCCACTTCTCGTCGTCGTTGAGGATCTCGCGAAGCATGTTCAGGAGGTTTCCGCCCTTGTAGTACATATCACCCGAGCCACGCTGATTGACGCCGTACTTGCCGATGATGGGGATATCGTTGGCGATGGCCATGCGTGTACCGCGCACATACTCCTGACCAGCTTCCTTGCCGTAGTGATAGTCGAGGAAAAGGCTCTCCGAATAGTTGGTAAAGCTCTCGTGGATCCACATGTCCGCGACGTCCTGGTAGGTGATGTTGTTCGCAAACCACTCGTGACCCGCCTCGTGGATGATAATAAAGTCAAACTTCATTCCCCAGCCCGTCCCGCTGAGGTCTCGGCCGCGATAGCCGTTTTGGTAGCCATTGCCATAGGTGACGGAGCTCTGGTGCTCCATCCCGAGGTAAGGCGCTTCCACCAGCTTGAATCCATCCTCGTAGAAGGGATACGGCCCAAACCAGTGCTCAAAGGCTTTCATCATCCGGCCCGCATCCTGAAACTGGACTTTGGCCTTGTCTAGGTTGTCACGCAGCACATAATAGTCCATGTCCAGTTCGCCCTTTTCCCCGGCATACTTTTCCGCAAAATGCACGTAGTCGCCCACGTTGATATTGACCCCGTAGTCGTTGATGGGATTTTTGACCTCCCAGTGGTAGGTCGTGGTTTTGCCTTTTTTCTCGGTTTTGACGAGTCGGCCATTGGACACGTCCATAAGTTCATTCGGCACCGTCACGCTGATCCGAAGGCTGTCCACCTCGTCGGCGGGATGGTCTTTGCTGGGCCACCAGATGCTGGAGCCTATGCCCTGGTTGGATGAGGCGATGAAGTGCTTACCGTTGGCGTCTTTTTGCCAGGTAATGCCTCCGTCCCAGGGTGGACGCACGGCCTCTTTGGGCTGACCCTCGTAGGAAATGAGAATCTCCTCGACTTGACCCGGGTTCTGCTTCTTATTTAGGGAGATCAAGTGTGCCGCTCCTTCCTTTGTCACCTCGAGTGTTTCACCGTCCTGCGTCACGGCAGTGATGGCCAAAGGCTCCTGTAAGTCTATCTGAAGCGTTTGGTTTTCGCTTTTTACCCGATACTTGACCAGGTTGGTTCCTTTGATGGATTTGGTCTCGGGAAAGATCTCCACCGACAGATGGTAATAGCCCAGATCCCACCAGGCGCGCTGCGGCGTGATGCTCCCACGCAGCGTGTCCGCCCGGCTGGGCTGCTGCTGGGAAAAGGCCGAAAATGTCATCAAGGATAGGCTGAGAACGCCGAGTAGTCGTAGCGGTGATTTCATGAATCTAGGGGTACTGGGTAAAGGTTTGGCTTCAAATATTCTAAAAAAACCAAACAATGTTACCGGGATTTACACCTTTGGCAACGGTGCTTTCCATATTTTTTGGACAATCTGGAAAGAAATATGCCTTGGCTGACTCCAAAAACAGGCCGAAAAACTCGGGCTTTACCGCATGATATCGGCCAGATTCACCACTGCTCCTCCCCTGTGCTTGCTTTCGTCGGCCGCCTCCATGAACGCATAGATTTCCAGCGTCTCGGCAGCATCGACGGGGGATTTTTTGGTTTTGAAAAATTCCGCAATCCGCACTGCCAAAGGTTCATAGCCTTCGTATTGCCCAAGGAAGAGGTTTCCCTCCGAGCCAAAAGCTGTCCCTCCATATTCGTGTTTGCCGCTTCGGGTACCGCGAAACGTCCCAATCCGTCCGTCAGCCCAAGTGCCAATGACCAGCTCTGTGTCTGGCGTACTGCTGCGGGTCACAGACTGGCAGCCGGGCCCCATCACGGTAAAGAGAATCTCCACGCCATGTATCCCATACCAAAACAAATCCGGGTGGCTCGGCTCCAAGACCGCCGGGCTGAAGGCATCGCAGCCCAGGACCTTTCCGATTTTGTTCGCATGGCGCACGGCTTGGGCATTGCTCATGTAGCGGAGTGATGAGGCCGAGAAAATGGGAACTCCAGCGGCCTCGGCTTCTTGATAGATCAGCTGTGTGTCGCGAAAGCTCGCCGCTACCGGCTTATCGATGAAAAAGGGCTTGCGCGCTTGGATGACTTTCCGGGCTTGTTCCAATCTGGGATTACCGTCGTTGGTCTCCAGCAGCACCACGTCAACCTTGGTCAGCAGCGATTCGATGGACTCGCAGATCTCGACTCCCAATTCCTTGACCTGCTCGATGTAGCCTGGGATGCGGTCATAGCTGGACTTGATCGTGCGGCTGCCGTGGGGATAAGCCGCCACGACCCGAAAGCCAGCCAATTCCGGCTTTGGACTTTCCGCGTTGAAAAGCTTGGTAAACGCAGGCGAATGCGAAGTGTCCAGGCCGATGATTCCTATCCGGATGGGAGCGACTTTTTCTTCCGCAAAGACCGAAAAAGGCAGGGCGCCGACCAATCCAGCTGCCGCCCCGATCGTGGATGTTTTCTTTAGAAATGACCGACGGGAAGATTTCATATATTTCTGATATTAAATTAGATATGACTTGTTAAGTGATTATTTCGTATAATTATCCGCAATCTTGCCAGTAAGCGAATTCGCTTCTTCAATCGGGCCTGCCTGCTCAGGCAGGTCGGAAGACCGATGACCGAAGACCGAAGTAGGGCAAAGCCCCAATTTTAGCGTTCTTTCGGATTGTCAAGGCTGCATACTGGCATAAAAGCGGACAATCATATTATTTTATTAAAAAGGATCTATGGTTCTCATTCCACTTTTTCTTGTTTTTACATTCTAGCTTCTTTCGATCTCAAGTCCTCAAACGAGCACTCGCTTTAAGCTCCAAATACTTGATACCAGATACTAGCCTCTTGATACTTAGATGCCTTCTTGTTTCTCGATTCTTGCTTCTTAATATCAGACTTTTGGCTCCCAGCCCTTTTCATACTCCCGTCCCCAGAGCTTCATAGCAGCTTTGTCCTTCAGGACTCTGCCCGTATCGCCGTCGATCTCCAATGCCCTTCCTGTGCGATAGGAAATATTCCCGAGATGACAGAGCAGCACGCTTTTTTGGATTTCCGGATAGGGAGAAATCAGCGATTCCCCTTTGTCGATCGCGTTGATGAAGTTGGTAAAATGGGCAATATCCATGTCAAATCCCGCCCCGGCCTGGTTTACCACCGTGTTGCTGGTCGGTTCAGCGGATTTGAGGAGCTGGTTTTTGTTGTCAAAGATTTTGTAGGAGTTGTTGAGCAGCTCGAGGGTTCCGTTTTCCCCGTGAAAGGAAACACCCGATCCCATGGCGTTGATGTCCCGGGCGTTGCAGCTTCTGCCTTCCCAGAGGATGCTCTTGCCATCGGCAAAGTCGAAGGAGGCAATCTGCGTGTCGGGAGTCTCCCAATCGTCCTGGTACTGGTATCTCCCGCCGCTGGAGTAGGCGCGAACGGGATAGTTTTCCTGTAGCCCCCATCGGGCTAGATCCAGGAAATGCACGCCGTTGTTGACGATCTCGCCGGTTCCCCAATGCCACTTCCAGTGCCAATTGTAATGGATCAAGTTGTCCACGAAGTCCTGTCTCGGCGCAGGCCCCTGCCAAAGCTCGTAGTCCAACCACTCCGGCACGCTGGCTAGGTTGCCCTTCCCTATGCTCGCCCGGGTGTTGGTGTACCAGGCCCTCGCGTAGTACACGCGGCCAATCGTGCCGCCGTGGAGCTCCTGCATCGCTTCCTGCACTCTAGGCCACGAGCGGCGCTGGTTGCCCATCTGGACGATTTTTCCATAGCGCCGGGTGGCTTCCACGAGCAGCTCGGACTCTGCGGCGTTGTGCGAACCGGGTTTTTCCAAGTACACATGTTTTCCCGCCTGCATCGCCAGAATCGCAGCCGGAGTGTGCCAAAAGTCCGGCATGGCAATAGACACGGCATCCAGCGTTTTGTCCTCCAAAGCCTTCCTGAAATCCACCAACCCGACCGGCAAGGTCTGCGCGCCGGAGGACTTAGCCAGCTCTATCCCCTTTTCCCTCGCCCGGGAGTCCACGTCGCAGATATAAGCAATCTCCACGTTCGGGATTTTGGCGAAAGCCTGGACGTGCTGGGCACCCCGGCTGTTCACTCCGATCACGGCCACTCGATATTTGTCCTTTAGTGGATATTGGGAGAGGATATTGAAGGAAAAGGCGGAAGACATCGCGCCGAGGCCTAGGGCACCGGTGGTGGCGGATTTGAGGAAAGTACGGCGGTTAAGGTTATTTTTCATGGCAAAAGGATTTTTGACTTGGGGTTAAGAGGAAAATACTTCCTTTCCGTTTTTGATGGTTTTCAGGACTTTTAGGCTTTGGTTCGGGCCCTTTTGGATGAGGATCAGGTCGGCTTTCGCTCCCACTTTGATCGGGTCAAACATGGGATCAAAAAGCCGATGCGGCCTGGTGGAAGCCATTTTCCAAGCTTCCGACAGGGTGGCCAGCTCTTTTTCCAAAAGGAATTCTATCCCTTGAAGCAGGTTCATGGCCGACCCTGCTAGCATCTGTGGATTGGAGCGGAGGTGCAGCTTGCCCTCGGGACTCAAAGTGATCTGGCCTCCAATGTGCAGCTCGTAGTCCCCCGCAGGCATTCCCGCCAGAGAAGTCGAATCGCTCACGAGCAGGAGCTGCTCCCCCTTGGCTCTTTTGAAAACGCGGATCACTTCCGGCGGCAGGTGAAACCCGTCGGCGATGATGCTGGCGGCAAGGCGATCTTCAGCCAGCTGGGACCAAAGGTAGTTGGGGTGGCGGGCGATCTGCCCATGCATGCCATTCCCCAGATGGGTGGAAAGTCTCGCCCCAGCCGCCACCGCGGCGATGACCTGCGCCGGGCTTGCCTTAGTATGGCCTATGGACACCAAAATGCCCTTTTCCACGCATTTCTCTATGAACGAAGGCGAATTGTCCCACTCCGGCGACAGCGTCACCATCCTAACCAAGCCCTGGCTTTCTACCATCCAGCGCTCAAACAAGTCCCAATCCGGAGCTTGCACGAACTCTCGGGGATGCGCTCCCCTTGGCCCGTCTTCGGGGGAGATAAAGGGCCCTTCGATGTGGATTCCGGCGATACAGTCACGGGCGACTTTGTCCTCCCTGCACAGCGTCACGATCTGGCGGATAAGGCGGGAGATCTGCTCTGGGCTATTGGTGATGATCGTGGGAAAGTGGCTGGTCACCCCGACTTGCAGCAGTTTGCGGGAAATTTGACCTAGGGACAAAACCTCGTCATAGACCGCATTGTAGTCCCATCCCCCGTAGCCATTGACCTGAATATCCATCAGTCCAGGGCCCAGGAACTGGTCATCCGGAAGCGGCTCCGCTATCTTTTCCACCCGGGAAATAAGTCCCCCTCCGATCCTCAGCTTCAAGGGACTACCGTCCAAAAAGGATTTGCCACTAAGCACTATGCGATCTTCCATTTCCTGATTTTGTGCCCATGGAGCGCGTAATAGACGAGATACAGATAGCAGGGAAACAAGACCCAATAGGCCATTTTGACGGAGTATAGATCCGCAAAATACCCGTACACCATCGGCATGATTGCGTTGCCGCAGAGTCCCATAATCATGATGGAAGCGCCGAGTTTGGTAAACCTTCCCAGGCCATCTAGCGCCAAAGGCCAGATCCCTGCCCAGACGAGCGAATTGGCCAATCCCAGGAGCACCACGAAAAGGATGGAAATGTCGACGGTCATTCCCAAAAAGCGGATTGGCCCGCTGCTAAAGACAATCAGCAGCGTCAACGCAGTACCCAGCAGGGTGCAGATCCGCAGGACATTTACTTGGGAGATGACCTTGGGGATCAAAGAAATCCCCACCAAATAGCCCAAAATGGTGAAAGCCAGCGTAAATGAGGGAAATACTTTAGCGTCCAAAAGACTGATGCCAAAGGAATTGGCATAGGGAATCACCGTGTCTATGGCGATGACCTGGGTGCCAACATGCAGGAAGATGGCGATTGCCCCCAACACCAGATGGGGAAACTGGAAAATAGAACTCTTGCCGGAGTTTGCCTCCGCCACCTCGGCGGATTCATGCTCCGTGTCGATCTCGGGAAGTGGGGAAAATCGGACGAAGATCCCCAGTGCCAAAAGCACCGTGCCCACGACAGCGTATGGCGTGATCACCCGCTGGATCAACTCGGTCAAGGCAGCGTCCCTCGCCTCTGGACTCATCTGGTCCAGCTGCTGGAAAAGCTCGCTGTCCCCGACTCTCAGCACCACTGCCGCGAAAAGAATGGGAGCCAAAATCCCCGCGCCCTTGTTGAATATCCCCATGATGCTGATGCGCTGGGCTGCGCTTTCCTTGGGGCCAAGGATCGTGACGTAGGGATTTGCCGCCGTCTGGAGCACCGCCAAACCAGATCCCAAGGTAAACAGGCCCAGCAAAAACAACTCGTAGGTCCGTGTCATCGCCGCTGGTACGAAGATATAGGCACCCAGCGCCATGGCGAAAAACCCGTACATCATGCCCTTTTTGAAACCCACCGCCCGGAGCAGGTAAGAGGCCGGCACGGACATCACCAGATAGGAAATGTAGAAGGCAAAGGCGACGAGGTAGGAGTCTAAATTGCTGAGAGTAAAGGCAATCTTGAAGTAGGGAATCAGGATGGCGTTGACCCAGGAGACAAAGCCGAAGATGAAAAACAGCATTCCGATGATTCCAATCGATATCCAGGTCTCTTTTGGGCTGAGGGACTCTACTTTGACTGCCGTTTGGCTGGAGGACATAAAGTGTAGCTTGGTGGATGGTTCAATTCCAGAATCTTTGCCCGAAATCCCTATAAATACCAAATTTTAAACCTAGCAAACAAGCCTTTTCCCATCAAATGCCCACAAGCAGGGATGAAGAATCGCGGTCCAGAAAAATCCAGCAATCCGGATGACTTTGGAGAACTGAGGCGGGATGCCTGTTGCTGATTTCCCCTTGCAGACAGTCCTTGACCGCTTGAGCCTTTCTCTGGTCCGGCACGGAGCAAATGAGCTGTTTAGACTTCAGGATCTGGTGGATGGACATGGAAATGGCCTTCTGCGGAACCGACTCCAAGTCCGGAAACCAGCCCTCTCCCATTTGCTGGGCGCGGCAGGCCTCATCCAGCGTCACGACGATATAGGGCTTTTCCACGCTGAAATCAGCCGGGGGATCGTTGAAGGCCAAGTGCCCGTTTTCCCCGATTCCCACGAAAGCCACGTCAATGGGATGATCCGAAATCAGAGCGGAAAGGCGTTCACATTCCTTGTCTGGGGCACTTTCCCCGTCGATGAGGTGATAGGCTTTCAACTGGACCTTGTCAAAAAAACGCCCCTTTAGATACCTGCGAAAGCTGGCCGGGTGGCTGATCGGCAGTCCGATGTACTCATCGAGATGGAATACGGTCACCTTTTCCCAATCGATGTCCTCCTCCGCCAGCAGCTGCTTGAGCGTCTCAAACTGGCTGGTGCCCGTCGCGAGGATGATGTTTGCAAATCCCTGAGCCCGGATGGCTTGGCGGATGAGTTCTGCGCCGGCCTTTCCGGCAGTTTGCCCGAGCGATTCTGGCGAGGGAGAAATGTGGATTTTCATGTTTGGGGCTAGTTCTCTAAAAGGGCTTCTATTCTAAAACCGTAGTCGCTTTGCAGGTCTTCGTGGAGGCTGGAGATGGCAGTTTGGGCTTTTTTGACCTGCAGGGCAAAAAGGTTGTCGATGACCGGATGTCTGAACTTGAGGTAGCCGTACTCCTTCATCTGTTCGCAAAAATAGAGGATGACCTCCGCCTGATCCGCCTTGTTTTTGCTCAGCTTGAGGAGCTTGTTCAGCTTCCTGCGGATGGCCTGGGCGGACTTTTTGGCAAGGTGGTAGTTTCGGGTATTCGCGGTTTGGAAAGCTTCCTCCAGCTCTTCCCTCACCGCATCCACGTAGAGTCCGGGTTGCTCTGCCTCGTGCAGTTTGAAATAGAGGAAAGCTTTGTTGTCGCGGCTGAACTTGGCCAGGTCCGAAAGCAGCGCCACAAGCTCCTTTTCGCTGCGGTAGCCCAGCTCTCTTTTCAACTCTGCCAAAGAAGGAATGTCCATGTAATTGATGGCCTGATCTGTAAAAACTGTTAAATCCGGGAAGCTGCCAAAAGGCTTCGTCGCAAATTAGCGCCTGTTCGTCGCAAACCGGATTTTCAAATTAGCTCAAAAATCCATTCCGCCGTTGATTTGTCCAAAGATTTAACCCAACCAACAGACGCCATGGAAAAACGAGAATTTCTGAAACGCCTTAGCCTGAGTACCTTCGCCTTTCCCATGCTCATGTCCTGCGCCGAGCGGGCAGAAGCCATCATCGAGGGCAGTGACGAAGGCTCCACCAACTCCGCGGACACCGCATCCGACTGCACCCTGACCAACTCGGAGACGGCAGGCCCCTACCCGACCCATTCTCCCGGCAGCCTGGTGCGGGAAGATATCCGAGCCGACCGTACCGGCGTCCTGCTGGACGTCGAGCTGACCGTGTTGAACGCCAGCCAATCCTGCCTGCCCCTGGTCGGTGCGCTGGTGGACATCTGGCATTGCGACAAGGACGGCAACTACTCCGAGTACAGCGGTTTTTCCAATGTCTCCTTTCTGAGAGGGAGACAAGTGACGGACGAAAACGGCAAAGTGGCCTTCACCACGATCTTCCCAGGCTGGTACAATGGCCGCGCGACCCACATCCACCTCCATGTATTCAACTCCGCCGGAAAATCCCTGCTCGTGTCCCAGATCGCCTTTCCCGAAGGCTCCAGCAGCGCTGTGGTCCAAGTCAACGCCAGCACCGCAAATGGCTACACCAAGGGAATGAACGGCTACACCTACAACGCCCAAGACGGCATCTTCCGCGACGGGGTGAGCAATGAGCTCGCCAACATCTCCGGAACCCTGAGTGCCGGATATCAGCTCACCCACTCCATCGTCGTCTCTGCCTGATGCATAGCCCAAACCAACAATCGGAACGGAGGATACTGCTGTCGGCCCAGGCCGAAATGCGCCAAGAGCGGGGCTTCACCATGCGCCAGAGAGAGCTGGACCTCGTGCCTGGACTGACGGTGAAGATCTCTGAAGTCACACTGCTGCCAAAGACGGAATTTGACGTGATCGCGTCGGAATCTTCGCTGCAATGCCTGCTGCCCATGGTGGGTGAGATCAGGCTCGAGTCCGGCATGCGGGTGGAATTGGGAGAGCTTTGGTCCCAATTCAAACCCAAAAATGGCAGGCTTTCGGTTTCCAATCCCTTTTCCAAGGAGTCGGTCCATTTCCTCCGAATAGAGATCCCCAGCCTGAGCTATTTCCCGGAGACCTTCTCCCCTTTTCGTTTCGAAAACATCAAAGATCGGATCTCGCCGATTTTCACCCACAGGGACGGCGGAGAGTACTTCCGCATCAGCGTCGGGAATTTGGGAGGGAGAAAGGATGTGGAGTTTCCCTCTCAGGCCAGCTCGGTGGCACTGGTCCTGTCTGGCGCCATGGAATACCAAAACTGCCTGCTGGAGCAGGGCGACTGTCTGGCGCTGAATGGAGCCTGCACCCTGGAAATGGAGGCGCTGAGCGAGGAGACCTTGGTTTTGATCCTCGAATTTGCCGCCAAAGAGGAAAAATCCGAGGATCCTTTGCGTAATTAGGATGATGAAACCAAGGACCAGCTGGCCACTGCACCTGATCGCCGGAATCTGCTTTCTGCTGGTTCCGGTGATCTTGGCGCCGCAGCCGCCGGGAGTGTCCCGCTTTCAGCTGGATGTGGTCACAGTGCGGGAGCTGTTCAGCAATGGGCTGATGTTGGGCTTTTTCTACCTCAACTATTTCATCCTCATCCCCCGTTTTTTTCTCAAGGGAAAGTATTTGGGCTACTTTCTGATCGTGCTCGTGTCTTTTACCCTGATCCTCGGGATTCCCGAACTCTTGGTAGTGGCCAAGCCCGCAGCGCAGCATCCGCCACAGTTTCCCAAAATGCACCGTCCGCGTTTGGTCCCACATCCCAAGGCCCTGGATCGGCTTTTTATCTGGGATGAACTGGCCGCTTACACCTATCAGTTGCTGCTCTTCTCGGTGATGGTGCTCTTTTCGATCTTTCTGAGGTTGAGGGAGGCGCTGTTTGACTCCGAGCAGGCGAAGTCCAAAGCCGAAATCGGAAACCTGAAAAACCAGATCAATCCGCACTTCCTCTTCAATACACTCAACTCGATCTATGCCCTCAGCATACGGGAGAAGGCCGACAAAACCGGCCAGAGCCTGATGAAGCTCTCCGAGATGATGCGCCACGTGGTCTCCGAGGCCCAGCACGACACCGTCCCCCTACAGCGGGAAGTCGCGTATATCGAAAACTACCTGAACCTGCAGCGCCTTCGCCTGCCGGAGGATTTTCCGCTGACCTATCACAAGAAAGGCCGTTTTGAGGAAAAGAAAATAGCTCCCCTGCTGTTGATCCCCTTTGTGGAAAATGCCTTCAAGCATGGCGTGAGCACGGAGGAGCCCGGGGAAATCCGGATCGAGATCGCGCTGGAGCAGGACACCTTTTCCATGCAGGTCGTCAACCGGCTAGTCTCCCACCAGCTCGCCAGCCATGAAGAAAGCGGTTTGGGGCTGGAAAACACCAAATCCAGGCTGGAATTGATCTACGGAGGAGACTACCGGCTTGAGATAGGCGAGGCAAATGGCTATTTTCGGGTACACCTGCAAATCAAGCTTGGATGATCAGAGCCATTGCCCTAGACGATGAACCCCTGCCCCTGGAGATCCTGAGGGCATTTTGCGAACGAATTCCAGAAGAGATTTCCCTGCTGGCCACCTTCTCCAAGGTGACCGAGGCCAAGCAGTTTCTCGAAACTGAAGACGTGGACCTGATTTTTTTGGATATACAGATGCCCTTCCTTTCCGGCTTGGACTTTTACCGGCTTTTTGGCGCGGACAAGCTTTTGATCTTGACCACGGCCTACTCGGATTTTGCCCTGGAGAGCTTCGATCTCGGCGCTGTGGACTATCTCCTGAAGCCCTTTGATTTTGAGCGCTTTCATCAGGCCGTGAAAAAGGCCCTGCGCTACCAATCCACAGCATCCAAAAGCGCCGCCAAGGACGTGATTTGGGTAAAGTCGGACTCTCGGCAGGTCCGCGTGGAGCTGCATCAGATCCTCTACATCGAGGCCATGGCCGACTACCTGCGGATTTTTTTGGAAAACGGCAAACCCTTGGTCACACGCATGACCCTGAAAAAGATGGTGGAGGAGCTGGACGAAAACTTCGTCCGCATCCACAAATCCTACATCGTAAGAAAGGATAAAATCACCGCGAAAAGCCCCAAGGAAGTGCAAGTCGGCTCGGTCACCCTTCCGGTAGGCTCGGCTTTGGGCTCGACCGCCGAGCTGGACTGAGGAAGTTCCTTCGGTCTCCCCACCCATCGCTTGCGAAAATTCTCCCACCAATCGTCTCAATTGATTGAAACCGTTCTGCTTTTTTCCTAGGTTTAGTGCAAATACATAAACCCAAATCTGTATATACGCTTTTCTGCCAGTAAACGAATTTTCATTAACAATCGGGCCTGTCTGCTCAGGCAGGTTGGAAGACCCCGACTCGTCGGGCAGGCGATGACCGAAGACCGAAGTAGGGCAAAGCCCCAATTTTAGCGTTCTTTCGGATTGTCACGACTGCCTACTGGCATAAGAGCGGATAATTACAAATACATAAACCCAAATGGAAGCTTACGGTCAGATCCTCCTCATCGCGATGCCGGCGTTCTTTGTCCTGGTACTTTTCGAAAAGTTCTGGGGCATGTGGAAGGGCTTTGACACCGTCCCGATGAACGACATGATTTCCAGTCTGAGTTCGGGGATCACCAATGTCACCAAAGACGTCCTGGGCCTGAGCATCGTGGTGATTTCCTACAGCTGGCTGCATTCCAAGTTTGGCTTTTTCGAGATCAAAGCGACCTGGCTGGTCTACCTGATCGCCTTTTTCGCGCTGGACTTTGCAGGGTACTGGACCCACCGCATCGCCCATGAGTACAACATCTTTTGGAACAACCACATCATCCACCACAGCTCAGAGGAGTTTAACCTGGCCTGTGCGCTCAGGCAGAGCATCTCCCAGATCCTGAAGATCTTTGCGGTCTTCCTCATCCCCGCGGCGATCTTGGGCGTGCCTGCCGAGGTCATCGCCATCGTGGCTCCCCTGCACCTTTTTGCGCAGTTTTGGTACCACACGAGGCATATCGGCAAGATGGGCTTTTTGGAAAAGATCATCGTCACCCCTTCCCATCACCGCGTCCACCACGCCATCAACCCCGAGTACCTGGACAAAAACTACGGACAGATCTTTATCTTTTGGGACCGCTGGTTTGGCACCTTCCAAGCAGAACGCGAGGACATTCCCCCTGTGTACGGCGTGACCCGCCCCGTGCAGACTTGGAACCCGATCAAGATCAACTTCATGCACCTCTGGCTGCTGATCCAGGATGCCTGGAGGGCAAAAAATTGGGGAGACAAGCTGAAAATCTGGTTTATGCCCCTCGGCTGGAGGCCGGCAGACGTGGCCGCAAAGCATCCCGTGTACAAGATCCAGGACGTTTACCATTTTGAAAAATACAATCCCGTCCTGGGCAAGCCCCTGTTGGTCTGGAGTTTTTGCCAGCTGATTGCCTTGCTTTCGCTGCTGAGCTACCTGTTTGCCAACCTTGCCGCCATTGGCGCACCGGGGATTTTCTACTATGGAGGCTTTGTGTTCCTGACGGTTTACGCCTTTACCGAGCTCATGGACCGCAATCCGAAGGCTTGGGTTTGGGAGCTTCTAAAGGCCGCTTATGCCTTCTATTTTATCATTTCCACGGGAGATTGGTTTGATTTGAGTAAGGTGTTTCCGGGTGGCCTCTCTATTTTCGTTGGTTACCTCCTGGTATCGTTTGTCCTTTCCCTTTGGTTTTCTTTCAGAAAAGAAAGCCTCGAACTCGCCTCTTGACCCATTTTCCCGCAGATGAAAGAACTTCAGCTGATCATCCAAGCCTACGAATTCGCAAAGTCCGAAAGCCAGCAGGTCGCCCTCGCTACCGTGGTGAAGGTGGACGGCTCCGCCTATCGCCGACCCGGAGCTCGGATGCTGGTGACTCAGGACGGACAGCTCACCGGGGCGATCAGTGGCGGCTGCCTGGAAGGTGATGCGCTGCGCAAAGCCCAGGCGGTGATCTTCCAGCAAAAATCCATGCTGGTGACCTACGACACGACCGACGAAGACGACCAGAAGTTTGGCGTGGGGCTCGGCTGCAACGGCATCATCCACGTCCTGATCGAGCCCATCGATTTCGAAGACGCGGAAAACCCCGTGGAGCTGATCCGCTCCGCACTCTCCGATCGCCAGACTGCGCTGCTGCTCACACTGTTCTCGGTGAAGCATTCCAAATCGGAACAGATAGGCACCGTACTGCTCCAAAAAGGCGAGTCTAGGCGGGGAAACTGGCAAAAGCGCATCACCGACGCGAGACTGAGCGAACTCCTCGATTCCGAGATCCAGGGCTTTGGCGCCAACAGCGACATCAGAAACTACCCCGAGCATCAGGAGGTCTCCGTGTTTTTCGAGCTGCTGAAGCCCGCTCCCCGCATCCTCCTCTTTGGTGCCGGCAACGACACCCAGCCTTTGGCCAAAATGGCCGAGATCCTGGGCTTTGAGCTGGTCTTGATTGACGGGAGGAAAAATCTGGCGACGGATGCACGGTTTCCCTCCGCCAAGCGCATCATCCAGGGTGCCGCGGAGGAAGTGATGGACGAGGTCGAAACCGACCTGCACACGGTCGCCCTGCTGATGACGCATAATTTTGAGTACGAGGCCGTGGTGCTGGAAAGGCTCCAGTCCAGCATGATTCCCTACATCGGGATATTGGGCCCGAAACGGAAAACCGAAAAGCTGATCCAGCGCCTTGCCCTCAAGGGAGTCGAGGTCGCCGAGGAAAACATCTACGCGCCGGTCGGCATAGAGATTGGTGCCGAAAGCTCCGAGGAAATCGCCCTGTCCATACTGGCCGAAATCAAGGCAGTACTCAACCGTAAACAGCCGATTTACCTTCGGGACAAGGACGGGCCGATACACGAGAAAGGCGTATGAAAACAGGTGTAGTCATCTTGGCGGCAGGTTCTTCCTCCAGATTAGGAAGACCTAAGCAATTACTTGAATTCCAGGGCAAAACCTTGCTTCAAAAAGCAATTAACGAGGCGTCCGGAAGCCATGCTGATTCCCTGGTCGTCGTGCTGGGATGGAATCCCGAACTGATCCAGACCGGCTTTGATTCGACCAAGGTGGCATTTACCATCAACCCCAACTGGGAAAGCGGCATGGCTGCCAGCATTCAGGCTGGTTTGCGGTTTTTGGTTGAGAAGGGGGAACCCGATCAAGTCTTGGTCATGCTTTGTGACCAGCCCTTGGTGGATGACGTACTTTTGAACCGATTGATTAGAAAGGGCGTCAGTTCAGGCAAGGGAATCGTAGCGAGCTTCTATGCCGATAGCCTCGGCGTCCCGGCGCTATTTTCCAAAACGTATTTTCCCGAACTGCTCAGCCTCAAAGGCCAAGAAGGGGCGAAAAAGCTTTTTCATCAGCATCAGGAAGACCTGGCGAGGGTCGACTTTCCAAACGGCGTGATCGACCTGGACACGGAGGAAGATCTGCGCAGACTGGAAGGCCTTGGGTGACGAAACCCAGATCAGTGCCTTATAAGCCATTCCAGACTGGGGAAGCTATCGCTTTTTCATCCACCAAAACAAGAGCCCTACTAGAAGGGCCACAGCCAGAGCCCAATGGAGCCAAGGCTTTCCTCCTTGGGAATCCAGCGCCGAGGTATCCCCTATCAGTCCCAGCCCCGCCCAGTAGTAGGGATGCGCCAATTCCTCCGGCGCATTTTCCAGAAAGTCCAACTTCGCCTCCCGAAGAGCCGCTGCCTTCGGCTCTCCCTTGGCGAGCTTGAGGTAAAAGCTTTCCAGGATCTCCGAACTGGTTTTTTCGTCAATTGCCCACATGCTCATCAGCACGGCCGAGCATCCGGCATGCAGGAAGCTGTGGGCCAGGGACACCAGTCCCTCCCCCTCCTGAAACTTGCCGACACCGGTGTTGCAGGCGGACAAAACCGCCAGCTCGGCGTTGAGCTGCAGACCGTAGATCTCGTAGGCGTGGAGTACGCCGTCCTCCATGCTGCTGTCCCGATCTGCTGGCAAGGCGAAAAACAGACGGGACTGCATGGGAAAACTGTGGTCGGCCTCGCCATGGGTGGCCAAATGGAGAATCCCAAAGTCAGGAGCCGACTGGGTAAAAAACGACTCCTGAGCCTCATTTTGCTGGAAAAAAGTGCCGCCAATCAGCTCCGATGCCCGCTCGGCGGTCTTTAGGGAAAAGGGCTGGCGGATCAGCTGGCTCTGGATGGGAAAGGCCACATCTCCATCCAGGTCAGCCAGATAGCCGGTCTTCATCTCCTCGGTGAACCCGGGAGCCATAAATAGGCCCTTGTTTGCGGGGGATCTGTCCCTTTCAAAAAAACGGTTGGAAGTGGAAGCCGAGAGCAGGTAAGACACCTGATGGGTTCTGAGCAGGTAGCTGAGCTCCGAAAAGGCCTTCCCTTGCCCATCCGAGATGAGGGTCTCAAAATTCACCGAAAACAGCTCCCGGTCTGGGACGATGATCAGACTTTTGCCTTCCAGGTATTGATAGACTGGCTGCACCAAGCTTTGGAAGAGTGGAAAAGCAGCTGCCTTAAACTCGGCAAGGTCCAATTTGGGCAGGTTTTGGAGGGAGGAAATCGCATGCTCCAAGGGGGCTCTCGGTCTCCGGAAAACCCGAAAATCGCCGTGGGTGAGCAGGAAGCCGTAGATGCTTTCCCCGGACAGGGAGTACTCAAGCAGGGCCTCGTCCGCGCCCAAAAGCCGGTCTCGGATTTCGGCTAGGCTAAACGGAGTCAAGGCATACCGATCCCTCCATCGGTCTTGGTCAACCCGGGTCACACTGTCCTGAAAATCCCGATAATCTTCCAATGATTGGGTCAAGGCGTTGAGCACAGAATCGTTTGACTCTTTGCTGTTTAGATACTCCGAGTTCAATCGACTGATCCGCTCCCTCCAGCCCCTGTCTCGGGCGAGGATTTTGTCGCCCGAATCGGCCTTTGCATCCACCATCATATTGTTTGCGGCCAGCCTTAGCAGCACTCCTTTTTGGAGTTCCGAGAGGAAAAAAGCCTCCTCCAAATACTCTTGCTCCCCGTAGACATTGGCCAAGTCCCAACAGGCGTCGATGGCTTTCTGGATGATCTGCCGTTGCTTTTTGGCGAGCTCGACCAGGGAAAACTGGGAACGCAGCCCGACAATACTCCGCTCGAAGTTGTAGGTATATCCTTTCGTCAGCTCCAGGATTTGGAGAAGATAGTCCTTTTTGGCCTGCTGGCTGTTTTGGGCTGCGAGAAGCTCGATTTTGGTAAAGATGAAATCCGCAATCTTCGCGTTGGGAGGCAGCTGGAGCAGCCAGTCGGATTGGGCGTAGCCTCCAGCCCCTAGGATTTCGAGAAATGTACTGTCGGAGTAGCTCAAGCCCTTTTCCAAATCACCCTTGCGGAGAAAGCTGTTGCCGAGCTCGTTGAGCTTGCTTGCCACCGCGACCTTGGAGTCGGGGTACAGCTTGCGATAGTTGTCCAGTGACTCCTCATGATATCGGATTGCCTGCTCAAACTGCCCCAAGCCCAACAGGCCTTTGGCGAGGGAAGTCTTGGCCTCACTCACCAGGTAGTGCTCCTCGATGTCAGAGCGCTGAAAGTGGCCGACAGCTTTTTCATACCATTTTACCGCTTCCTGTAGGTTGGACTGGGCAGAATACAGGTCGCCGATTTGGCTTTCCAGGCTGGCCAGGCCCGGAAGGTTTTCTTTTTCCAACACCTGCTGCTTGCTATAAGCCAACTGAAACAGCGAATCGGCCTCCGTCAGTTTCTCCAGCGCCAGCTTGGTACTGGCCAAATGTGCGAGGGACTGGATGATGCCGATCTCCTCTGTTCCGTAGTTTTCGGTATGCAGCTGCAGCGCCTTTTCAAAATAAGGCTCCGCCAGGGAGAACTCATGCAGCTGGTGGTAGAGGTTGCCGATGTTGTTGTATGCGATGGCCAAAAACTGTGGATTGCCGGTATCGGCGTAGTTTAGCTCCGCCACCCGGGCCACCTCTCTCATGTACCGGAGCGCTTCGGTGTATTCAAATCTCGCCTCCTTGATGATGGCCAGTTGGTTGTACACCAAGGCCATCGTGGGATGGTCTGGGGCAAGGTGGAGCTTGGCGATATCAAAGAGGCGGTAGCTGTAGCGCTCCGCGTCCACATAGTTTGCCATGTCGTTGGCTATGAGACCCAGAGACTGGTAGACTCCCATGAGCCGCCGGTCATTCTCTCCATACAGGCCTTTTTGGATGTCCAGCGAGCGGAGCGCGTAGTCGTAGGCCTCCGGTAGCTGCTGTAGATTGAGGTAAAGCCAAGAAATATTGTTGTACAAACCCGATACGATCGGGCTGTCTTTGTCTCCCTCACCTATCCAGGATTCGGCTTTTTGAAAGGTTTTCTTTGCCTCCTCCAAGTAATAGGCATGCACCAGCAGCTGGCCTTTCTTGTTGAGCGCCGACACTTTGGAGAGCTTGCCGGAGGGATACTTTTCCGAAACCAAGATGGCTGAATCCGCCATCTGCAGCGCTTCCTGAATACCCGACAGATTCCACAAAATCGTGGTTCGCTGGACGTAGGAATACACGAGGCTGTCGGCCGATGCCGATGATTTGAACTGGGCGAGGGCTTTGGAATTCAAAAAATAGGCGGAATCGTAGTTGCCCTGGCGAAAGGCCTTCTCCGCCTGGGAATACCAAGCCTGCCCCTGTGCAAGTAGGCTGGTTGAAACAACGAAAAAAAGAACGGAAAAAATCCTTTTCACACCATGCATCATCTTTGGGTTTACCGCAGCTTGTCCAAGAGCTCCTGCGTCCGTGGATCATCCCCGCGCATTTCCAGCAGCGTCGCTTTGGCCTCTTCCAGTTTGCCTTCTTTGAGCTGGATCAGCGCGGTGTACCAAAGTGCCTTTTCGTAGAATTCCGATTCCGGCTGGAGTCGGATTTGGTCCAAAAGAACACTGGATTCTGCCGCTTGACCCCGGTTTAATTTTGCCATGGCAACGTAGAAAACCAGCGTATCCGTATCACCAAGGCGCCTTAGCTCCGTCCAGACCGCCTCCGCTTCGGCGTAGGCTTCCTCCTTGTAGCTCACCATCCCGTCGTCAAATTCGTAGCTGTCCGTGCTGCTCATCGGCACCGGCAATCCCGGATCGGGGTAGTAGTAGGCGGAGAATAGGTCCTCGTCCTCACCAATCCCCCGCCCCAGGCTAAGCCACACCAGGACCACGGCTATCAGTGCCAAGGACGCAGCAATGCCATATTTCCACAAAGGGATAGACCTGCTACTGCCCTGCTGGATTTCTTTGGATTTGAAAAAGGAGTCAAGCTCTGTCGCCGCCATCAGCTTCTGCTGAATGGCAACTTCCTCCCTGAGACTCGGGTTTGTCTCCATTTCACGCCGGAAGTCCACAGCCTCCTGCTCGGGCATGTCGTCCGAGACATATCGGTCGATTTCGTCAAATTCCTCCGGGGAAAGTTCTGGCTTATGCTTCTTCATGGGTATTGATCAGCTGTAGGTAGGCTGCCCGCAGGCGGTTCATGCAGCGGTATTTCATGGTTTTCACACTTTGATCGGTCACGCCAATGCTCTGGGAAAGCTCCTGGAGGGACTGCTTCAGGAAATAAAAGGAATTGAGGATGGTTTTGCATTTGTCCCCCAACGAACTCATTGAGCGGTGGAGCACATCCAGATCTCCAAACGCCTCCTCGAGTTCCCCGCTTTCGACTTGGGGCTCTTCCACACCAGAGAGATCCAGTGAATGGCCAAAGCGCCCTTTCCGCTTTAGCTCGTCCATCCATTTGTACTTGCAGATCTGCCGCACGTAGGCGGTGAAGTCCGACTCGATGCCGACAAATTTCCCGTTTCTCAAGTTGATCCAAGCGACGCTGAGGCTGTCCTGGAAGATATCTTTTGCCTCTTGGGAGGTTCCGCTGTTTTTGGCCACATAGCGCTCAAACCATGGCAGGTTTTCGGCGTAGGCTGTTTCCAGCCATTCCTTTGCTGTGGGCTTTACGGGGTTGAGATCGGTTTTGCTGGTCACGTCTTGGAGTTCAGTTCTTTAAGATACTGTTCTGAAAGAAATTCTGAAAACCAAGACGTTGATAGTGTTCCAGTTTTTAGCGCAGCAAGGCTAATCCCCTTGCTTCTTGATTTTGACTATGACCTGGGCGGTCCCTTTGTACTTGGCGGCGTTCGCCGCAAAGCCCGCACAGTCCGGCCAACCTTTGTTTTCCGGCCTGCTGCCCGACTGCACAAAGACATAGCTGAACTCATATTTGCCTTCATAGTCGGGTTGTTTTTGGGCACTCCAGGTGGCGCTTCTGCCTACCATGATGTTTCCCCCTGGATAAAACTCGACGATCTTTGCGGTATAGGAGATGGCGTTTTCCACCGGCTCTACGAGGAAGTGGACCCCCGAACCGCAGTTGAGGTAGATTCCCGTTTGATTGGAAAAGGATTTGACCTGAGTGCTTACCATGATGATCTTTACGTCATCCTCATTGTTGATCTCGATGGTCTCGCTGAGCTCCTCAAAGAGGAAATACTCTCCGTCTTCGGCCGATCGCTCATACACGCGAACAGTGACCTTCTCGGTGCCTTTTTCGGTATCCTCGTCGGTACATTCGTAGCTGAGCGAGTTGGTGTCATAGGTGGTGATCACGTTCGCATACTCACCGTTGTTTTTCAGTCGGCCATGCTTTCCCTCGATGGTCCAGACGATCTTTTTGCCGGTGAAGTCGGCACCACGCTCGGTGACAGGCTCGACATAAAGCCTGGCTGAGTTGGTAGAACCCTCTTTTCCAGACAGGATCAGGCCTTTAGGCTTGAGCTCGTAGCTGCTTTTTTTCAGGTTGAGCACCGCCGTGTCCCGACCGATGAGCTGGTTTTTGAAATAAGCCTCTATGTAGATGTACTCGAAGTTGTTTTCCTCCGGCAGCTCATTGGCGCCGGTTTCGGAGTAAAAGGTCACTTTGGTATCCGAGCTTTCAAAAGCCTTCCCCTTATGCCCTTTGGTGTCCTGGATGTAGCCATACTTTCCAGAGGTGCTCCACTTGAAATAGGGGAAGTTGTCGCCTCCCGCTTCCTGGAGGTTTTTGATTTCGGCCGTCAGCTCTTTGTGTCCCCTGCTGGCCACGGTGGCCTCGGCCGGCAAGAGGCTGACTTTGGCGGCGCGGGCCTGTATCGTCCACTCCTCGATGTTTTTGGACATGGCAATCCCAAATGACACCTGCGCCAGATCCTGCCCTGCCATGATGGTATTGATCACCTTGAGGATGCCGGTGAACTTGCCCAGCACCTGTTGATCCAGCTTTTGGGCGGCCCCTTCTATGTTTACACTTCTCTTTGCAGCCTGGCTTCGGATAAAGTTGAAAACCTTGGTCAAAAGAGGCTCCAGGTACTTGTTTCCCCCACCTTCTGTCCCTATAAAGAGCGTAAAAGAAATCAGCGCATCCTTGAATTTCCCCTGCTTGATCAAGTCATAGGTAGCAGGGCTGGCGTTGATGATCACTTCCACCTGGTCGATGAAAGCGACTACACCGGACTCTCCCACATCAAATCCCGCCGCGTTCAGGTCGTCTTTCCAACCCACCATCTGCATGGTAAAGGGCAGAAACAGGTCCAATACGAAAGACTCCATGGAAAGCCTCAGCTGCTTGATGCGCTCTGCATCCGTCATGGGGATGGAGGCGTTTTCGCCCCCGGCGCCAACCACTCTCACTTTGTAGGTGTGCTCGTCCTCATTGTCGCCCAGGGTAATGGAGTAAGGCTCCGACTTGGCCACGCCGGCAGAGGCCGCTCCGCCATCGATCGCTCCACCGACCACCCCCGTCGCAGAGGTGAAGGCGGTGGTTGGGTTGACCATGAAGTCTTTGCTGGCCGCAGTTCCTTTGCCGATTGACGGGATCAGTACCTTGCTGCTGCCGTCTGTAAACTTGGTTTCGGTCTTGTAAAGAAAGGCGTGGGCGCGTCTCCTGTAGTAATTGTTGACCGCGATGCTGCCTATGCTTTCTTCGAAAACCTGGATACCGCTCTTGACATCAGACTGGTCTATGGATATGTCGGACACACGGGCGGCCTCCTCGATGCGACCCCGGATGTCCAGTTCCTTAGGCTTGGGCATCACCTTTGCCATCAGCGCGTTTAGCGGCTGCGCAAAGGAGGTGGTGGAGAGCAGCGTGGGATTGGTCTTCCACAGCGTCTCAAATTCCTTTTCCCACTCTTGGATCTCCGGATATTTCCCTATCTCGGCAAAGAATTTTGGGGCGAGTTCCTCGGTGCTGAGCCACAGCCCAGAAGCCAGGAACACCAACACTCTGGCGGTGCTTTTGGCCGAAAATTCCTTGGAGTTTCCATCGATGTATCCTGCCATGAGTGGCTTCCCGTCTTTGTCAAAAAGAAAGGCCACCTGGCCTATCCCGGGGGTAGAGACCACCTGTGACTTGCCCCCAGCTACCGGAAAACTTTCCCCGAAGGAAAAAATCTCCGCGCCCGTCAAGTCCACCGCAGCCCCCTGAGGGAGGACAATCTGTACGTCGCTTACCTCAAACCCCTCGCCTGGAGGCGTGGTAGGGCCAACTGGCTCCGTGTCGTCCTGGCAGGACCACATCGTCAAAAACATCATCATAAGGGTAAAAATCAAGGGTTTCCTTTTCATGGCTCGTATAGTTTAAAGTGGATGAATCGTCTCTAGTCCCCGCATTATTGCAGTGGAAAGGGCTTCTACCTACTTATCGCCGAAAGGAAAAAAAGTGAACAGTCTGCGGGGAAAAATTTTTGGAAAGGAATGGCGCCAATCAGGGCCTTGGCGAAAAAAGAAAAACCCGGAAGCTTGCCTCTGAAAATCAGCGAGCTTCCGGGGTAACTACATTAGTCCAATTGAAAAAGTTGACTAGGCGGGCTCAGCCTATTTTTTGCCGAGCCGCAGTTCTTCCAACACTTTTCCAATCCAAACCAGCGTTTTGGCGATGTCCTCCTCATGGATGTTTTTTCCCAAACTAAACCGGATCGATGCCCTGCCCAGGTCGGCGTCAATTCCCATGCCTTGAAGCACGTGGCTGGGTTTGGGGGAAATGGAAGTGCAGGCCGAGCCGGAGCTCACCGCTACTTTCTGGTTGACTTTGCGGAGCAGCTCCTCCCCTTCCACACCTCCAAAGGAAATGTTGCACACATGGGGAAGTCGGTCGATGTGACTCCCATTCAAAAAAGTGTCCGGAATAGCCAAAAGCTGCCTTTCCAAGTTGTCACGGAGGATTGTTAGCCGCTCGCCTTCGGCCGCCATTTCCTGTCGGCGAAGTTCGGCCGCCTTTCCAAAACCCACAATGCCGGTGACGTTGAGCGTCCCACTGCGCATGCCTTTTTCGTGGCCGCCACCGTGGATTTGCGCCAAAGGCTTGGGCAAAGCATGGTTGTGCCGGACATAAAGCGCACCAACGCCCTTGGGGCCATAGAGCTTATGTGCCGAAAGGGCCATCAGGTGAATGCCTCGGGTAACTACCGGGATCTTTCCGACGGCTTGCACGGCATCGGTGAAGAAGGCTACGTTTCGCTTTTCACAGAGTTCGGCAATCTTCTGAATTGGATGGATGACTCCGGTCTCGTTGTTTGCCCACATGAGGCTGACCAGTTTGGTGTGGGGCAAAATGGCCCTTTCCAGACTTTCCAGGCTGATTTCCCCCAGCGAGTTGACCGGGAGATAGGTGACTTCGGCTCCCCTTTTTTCCAGCTCTGCGAAAGTATCCAGTACGGCTTTGTGCTCCGTCTGGCAAGTGATGTAGTGCTGCTTTTCCCCAGGATAGCTTTCAAAAATCCCTTTGATGGCCAAGTTGATGGCTTCGGTGGCACCCGAAGTGAAGACGATTTCCTTGGGATTGGCACCGATGAGGTTGGCGACATTCTCCCGCGCTTCCTCGACGGCGTTTTCGGCCACCCAGCCATAGGGATGGCTTTTGCTGGCGGCGTTGCCAAAATGCGTGGAAAAATACGGCAACATGGCCTCCAGCACTTCCGGTGCGCAGGGAGTCGTGGCGTTATAGTCTAGGTAAATGGGGTAATTCATGCACTCAAGATAAGGCAAGCACAAGGATTTCGCTTACGAAAATGAGACGATCTGGTAGCCGTTTGATGATCGGGAGGGCGAAAGAAGCACGTAGAAGCATCTTTGTTGCTTTAGCTGAACTTTTTTCAAGTGCTTTTGGTGTTTGGCACTGAGGGGGCTTCGACTCCGCTCAGCCTGTAATCGATTCTTCTCAGCCTGACATCAACTCTTCTCAGGACGACGATGCGGTCACCCTGAGCGTAGTCGAAGGGTAAGATACTAGACTCGTCCCCGACTGAAATTGCTAACTTGAAACAAAAAAACATGCAAGAAACCTGGTCTTTTGATTTTCCAAAAACAGAAAGCCTCCCCGACCAACTCACGGATATTTTGGAGCGGGAGGCGAAGGAACTGGGGATTTTTCTCTCCTATTATTATAAAAAGGAAGGAGCCTTGGCGGAAAAAGTATCCTTGAAGGGAAAGCCAATTTTCGTCGATGAGCGCAAGGGAAAGCTTGTGCTGGACTTTGACCTGGTGCATTTCAACGCGTGCCTGGCCATCCACGAGCAAAAGCGGGAGGAGATGACTGTGGACTTTGAGATCGACCCAACCCATGAAAAACTGAAGCTCGTCGGTCCCTACTGGCCGAGCCGGGAAATGGACGAGATTTAGTTTTTTTTCTTTAGTGCATATCCGCAATCTTGCCTGTGAGCGAATTTACTTCTTCACCCGGGCTTGTTTACTTAGGCAGGCTAGAAGACCCCGACTCGTCGGGCAGGCGATGACGGAAGACCGAAGCTTGGGAAAACCCGTAGCTTGGCGTTCTTTCGGATGGCGACGGCAACCTTGGTGGAACAAAAGCGGACATACATATTTTCCTTTAAGTCCCATTCATCAGTTCTTCAGTGGTTGCAGTTCCTTTCATTTCGGCTATTTTTGGCTATCCATTTTCCAGTATGAAAGAAGCAACAGAGTCGCTCAACTTCATTGAGCAAATAATTGAAGAAGATCTGGCCGCGGGATTTCCGCAGGAAAAACTGCGTTTCCGCTTTCCGCCGGAGCCAAACGGCTACCTGCACATCGGCCACGCCGCCTCGATCTGCCTCAATTTCGGTTTGGGTGAAACGTACAATGCGCCTGTAAACCTGAGATTTGACGACACCAACCCTTCCAAAGAGGAGCAAGAATACGTGGATGCCATCAAGCGCGACGTCGCCTGGATGGGATTCCAGTGGGCCAATGTCTGCTACGCCTCGGACTATTTCCAGCAGCTCCACGACTGGGCAGTCACGCTGATCAAAGCTGGCAAAGCCTACGTCGACGGGCAAAGCTCCGAGCAGATGGCTGCGCAAAAAGGCACGCCTACCAGCCCTGGCACCGACAGCCCTCACCGCAACCAGTCCGTGGAGGAAAACCTGGATTTGTTTGCCCGCATGAAGGCTGGGGAATTTGCCCCGGGAAGCTACGTGCTGCGTGCCAAGATCGACATGGCCTCGACCAACATGCACATGCGCGATCCTATCCTCTACCGCATCATCAAGAAGTCACACCACCGCACCGGCTCCGACTGGTGCATCTATCCCATGTACGACTGGGCGCATGGAGAGTCTGACTATATCGAGCAGGTCTCCCACTCGCTTTGTACGCTGGAGTTCAAGGCGCATCGCGAGCTCTACGACTGGTATCTGGATCAGATCCACGACCCTTCCCGACTGCGTCCCAAGCAGCGGGAGTTTGCGCGGAGAAACCTCAGCTATACCGTGATGAGCAAGCGAAAACTGCTGGAACTCGTCCAAAACAAATACGTCTCCGGATGGGACGATCCCCGCATGCCTACCATCTCGGGCTTGCGTCGACGAGGCTATACGCCGGAGTCCATCCGCAAATTCAGCGAGCTGTCCGGTATCTCCAAGCGGGACAACGTGACGGATGTATCGCTATTGGAGTTTTGCATCCGCGAAGACCTGAACAAGACCGCTACCCGCGTGATGGCCGTGCTGGATCCGGTGAAGCTGGTTTTGACCAACTATCCCAAGGCCCAAGTGGAAATGCTGGATGCCGAAAACAACCCGGAAGATCCGAACTCCGGTACGCATCAGGTTCCATTTTCGCGTGAACTCTACATCGAGCGGGAGGATTTCCTCGAATCTGCTGGCAAAAACTTCTTCCGTCTCACGCTCGGCGCGGAAGTACGCCTGAAAAGCGCCTACATCATCAAGGCTGAATCCGTGGTGAAGGATGCCGAGGGCAACATCCTGG
Organism: Algoriphagus oliviformis; assembly: GCF_017254915.1. Lineage (GTDB taxonomy): Bacteria > Bacteroidota > Bacteroidia > Cytophagales > Cyclobacteriaceae > Algoriphagus > Algoriphagus oliviformis. The sequence continues at coordinate 579,477 of NZ_JAFKCT010000002.1, forward strand.
AAATCCACGCCACCTGCGACATGGACTCGAAGTCAGGTTCAGGCACCGAGGCCAGCACAAGAAAGGTGAAGGGAACGCTTCACTGGGTTTCCATCGCCCATGCGATCAAGGCCGAAGTGAGGGAATACGACCGCCTCTTCTCCGACGAGGCACCCGATGCCCATGAGGACAAAAATTTCCTGGAGTTTCTCAACCCCAACTCCCTGAAAGTAAACAAGGAAGCCTACCTGGAGCCGTTTTTGGCCCATGCCACCACGGCTGACAAATACCAATTCCAGCGCTTGGGATACTTCGTCCTGGACAGCGATGCCACTGCCGACAGGCTGATCTTCAACAAAACCGTGGGGCTGAAGGACTCTTGGGCCAAGCAGCAGGCACCGGCTGCCAAACCCACGGCGCCGGCACCCAAGCCACAGCCCAACCAAGGCAAGAAAAGCGCCCTGAGCGAAGTGCAGCAGATCAGTAAAAAGCTGACCAACCTCTCCGGCGACAAACTGGAGGCTGCCCGTCAGGACATCATCCGCTATGCCGCCGAAATCAGCTACGAAGAAATCGAGCCGCTTTTTGGCACTGCTGCCAAAAAGGTCGGAACCCGTATCGGGGTCATGCTGGTCTTGGGTGTCTTGCTGAAAAATGGACAAGAGCGAAATGCCGCTGTAGAAGCTTTTATCGAAGCTGGCAAATCCGACTCCGATGAAATGCTGAAAGCGGAAGCCGAGGCGATCGCTTGATACCAGCCTTGCTGGGCAAACGAAAAAGGCGACAGAGATTGATCTCTGCCGCCTTCTTTTTTGCTCCGGTCTTCGGTCTTGATTCTAAAATCTAATGTCTAGCGTCTTGATACCAGCGTCTAGATACTTACCATCATGCTCTTCTGATCTCCAGATTGATATCCGAAAACTCCTTTTGCTCGATAAAAGGCTGGCTGCGGAGTCTTCTGCCGGTAGCGGCAAAGATCGCATTGGCAATCGCACCCCCAGTCGGAGGAAGTGCAGGCTCGCCCAGGCCGGTCGGATCAAAGCCAGAGTCCAGGAAATGCGTCTCGATCTCCGGCACTTCCTTCAGTCGGATGAGGCGATAAGAATCGTAGTTTTTCTGCTTTGGCACCCCATTTTCGAAGGTTAGGTTGGTGTACATCGCATGGCCCATGCCATCGACGATTCCTCCCCTCACTTGGTGGTTTGCTCCAATGGGATTCACGACCATGCCGCAGTCGGTTACCGCCGTGATTTTTTTCAGCACCGGCGTGCCGCCTTGCATTTCAATATCAGCCACTTGTGCGACATAGGATCGGTGGGAGAAATAGACGCTCAGTCCCTGTTTTACGTTGGGATCTTGTCCCCACTTGGACTTTTCAGCGACCTCCTTGGTCACGGCGATCATGCGGTCCACATCGTAGCCCAACTCGCCTACAGGATTGGATTTGGCCCGATTGAGCAATTCCAACCGAAACTCAACCGGATCTTTTCCCGCCTCCAAAGCCACTTCATCGAGAAAGCTCTGCTCCGCGTAGGCCAGGAAATTGGTAATCGGAGCTCTCCAGGCATTGGTGGTCACAGAGGATTCATAGTTGACGCTTTCGATCAGCACATGGTCCACGGCGCCGGAGGGGAAGTTGTTTTCTCTGGTGGAGTTCCCGGCGTTCATCCCTACGCCCTTGAGTTTGTAGCCGACCATTCGGTTGTCGGCATCCAGCGCAGCTTCAAATCTATAGCGGACGGCAGGACGGTAGGCTCCACCGGTCAGCTCATCTTCCCGGCTCCAGGTCACTTTCACCGGACCCGCGATAGCCTTAGAGATGTGGACGGCCTCTTCCGCGTAGTCTGCCCGCAGCCTTCTTCCAAATCCACCTCCCAGACGGGTGATCTGCACGGTGATGTTTTCCTTTGGTATGCCCAAGATATCCGCCGCAGATTGTCGAGCCCTGTCAGGGGTCTGGGTGGGTCCGATCAGTTCGCATTTATCTCCTTGTACATGCGCAAAGAAGTTTTCAGGCTCCATGGGCGAGTGCGCTAAAAAGGGACATTGATACTCTGCCACGACGACCTTTGCGGCGTTTTTAAAGGCCTGGTTTACATTGCCATCAGCCCGCTTCGTTTCAGCCTTTCCATTAGCCATGAGATCTGCGAAAATACGGTCATGGTCTGAGGTGCTTTCGACGTTACCATCCGCTTCGTACTCTACCTTCAGCAGCTTTTTCGCCTTCATCAGTGGCCAGGTGGAAGTACCGACCACGGCTACACTGGTACCAAAGGTCACTACATCGGTGATGCCAGCAACAGCCTTGGCGGCGGACTCATCCACCGATTTGATCTTCATCCCAAAGGGAGCCCGCTGTACCATGGCGTGCTTCATTCCTTCCCGGTAAAAGTCCAATCCGTAGAGGGGCTTGCCGGTGTACATCTCCATCGCATCCACGTTTTTGACGGGCGTTCCGATGATTTTGAAGTCCTTTTTGTCCTTCAACGCCACCTCTTCAGGTGCCGTGATGGTCGCGGCTTCCGCTACAAATTCGCCGAAATGGCCGCTTTTTCCAGAAGCGTTGTGGGAGATGACTCCCTTGTCTACGGTGATTTCCCCAGCGGGCACATTCCAGGTTTTGGCTGCAGCGGCGACCAAAACGAATTTTGCGGTAGCGCCTGCCTTTCTCAGCCTCTCCCAGCTATGGGGCATGGCGCCCGATCCTCCGGTGAGCTGTCGCTCGTACTTCTCGGTGTCCAGGTTGGCTTGGACTACCCTCACCTTGCCCCAGTCGGCATCGAGCTCCTCGGCCACGACCATGGGAAAGGAGGTTTTGATGTTTTGACCCAATTCGGGATTGGGAGAGTAGATGACGACGTCTCCGCTTGGAGAGATGGACAGGTAGCTATTGAAGGACTTGGCTTGGGCGAGGATTTCCTCGGTGCTGAGCACTTCCACCTTGGGCGAGTCACAGCTAAACCAGTTGAAGCCGATTACCAATCCTCCGACGGACGTTCCTGCGATCTTGAGGAAGTCCCTTCTGCTTGATTTGATTAGCGTGCTCATGGTTATTTGGTGTTAGCGGCTAGGGCGACGGCTTCCCGTACCTTGTGGTAGGTACCGCAGCGGCAGATATTCCGGTTCATCGCGTTGTCGATTTCCTCCATGCTGGGGCTTGGGTTTTCGTTGAGAAAAGCCGCCGCAGTCATGATCTGTCCGGCCTGGCAGTAGCCGCACTGGGCCACGTCCACTTCGGCCCAGGCCTTTTGGACGGGATGGTCTCCCTCCTCGGAAAGTCCCTCGATGGTGACGATCTCGGCCTTACCGACGCTGGATACTGGCAGCACGCAGGAAAAGGTAGCCGTCCCGTTGACGTGCACTGTGCAGGCCCCACATTGGGCTATGCCGCAGGAAAATTTAGTGCCGACCAGGCCGAGATGGTCTCGCAGCACCCACAGCAGGGGTGTGTCGTCGGCTACGTCAACGGTATGGGCTTTCCCGTTGATCTTCAAGTTGTAGTTTGCCATGGTAAAATGGGTTATTTGCGGATCTGTCTTTACGCTTTTCTGCGAGTAAACGAATTTTCATTGACAATTGGGCTGGATACTTCGACTTCGCTCAGTACAGGCGACCGATGACCGAAGACCGATGTAGCGTTTTCGACATGGTTTCCCGCTCCCAATACTAGTCTTAGACTATTGCAGGCAAAGTAGCGTATATCCAAATTAGTGTCTTATAAGGTAGAAAAAATATGCCGTTCAGCCCAGCATATGGTTTTTAACGGCTTGGAAATTTGATGAATAGCGGAGGCTCACCCGATTCGGCGGATATTTCGGCACCTTTTTCTCCTCCAAACAGTTTAACCTTTTTAAAATAATGTGTTTATCCGCTATTGTGCCAGTAGGCAGCCGTGACAATCCGAAAAAATGCTAAAATTGGGGCTTTGCCCTACTTCGGTCTTCGGTCATCGCCTGCCCGACGAGTCGGGGTCTTCTGACCTGCCTGAGCAGGCAGGCCTGATTGAAGAAGCAAATTCGCTTATTGGCAAGATTGCGGATAGTCACGTTGAAAAACTCTCCATTCCAAAACTCATGGGAAAGATTTTCCTGCGTTTGCTCAAATACACTTCGATGACTTTATTAACGATTCTCGTTTTGCTGATTGTGTTGGTCTTCCTTTTCGTCCAATTCAGCCCGCAGTTTGGCGCTGCCCCGGACAAAAGCAGCCAGCTCAGATACGAGCAACTCCCCTACTACACTGACGGCAAGTTTTCTAACCTCATTCCTACCAACATGGACATGAGTACCGGGAAAGCAATCCGCATGCTGCCCGAGTTTTTCAAAAACGACCCGGCGAGGAGGCCGGATTTTGAGATTCCCATCGAAAAGAGGGACAGCCTGGAGCTGACCGGTCCAGTTGCGGCTACGCGGCTGGTTTGGTTTGGACACTCGGCTTTTCTCCTGCAGATAGACGGGAAGACCATCCTGATCGACCCCATGCTGGGAGAAGTGCCGTCCCCTCATCCCTTGCTAGGCAAAAAGCGGTTTTCCAAAGAACTGCCGATAGCAATCGAAAAACTGCCAAAGATCGACTTGGTCATGATCTCCCATGACCACTACGACCACCTGGACTATGGTTCCATCCAAAAGCTCATGGGCAAGACCGAGCGCTTTTTGGTGCCCTTGGGTGTCGCCGCGCATTTTGAACGCTGGGGTGTGGACAAGTCGGCGATCCAGGAGTTTGCCTGGTGGGAAGAGGCGCAAATCGACTCCCTGCGTCTGGCTTTTACCCCATCCCGGCACTTCTCAGGCCGAGGGCTCAACGACCGCTTCAGCACACTCTGGGGGTCTTGGGTGATCCAAGGAGCCGAAGAAAACCTCTATTTCAGCGGTGACAGCGGCTATGGGCCGCATTTTAGCGAGATCGGGGAAAAATATGGCCCCTTCGACCTGGCGATGATGGAGTGCGGGCAATACAACGAAAACTGGGCGGACATCCACATGGCTCCCGAAGAGACTGCCCAGGCGGCGGCGGACCTAAACACGAAAGTGTTTATGCCCATTCACTGGGGGGCCTTCACGCTGGCCATGCACACCTGGACCGACCCGGTGGAGCGCGTGCAGCGCAAAGCCGAAGCGCTAGACCAGGCGATCGTCATTCCCAAGATTGGCTCCTTTATCGACCTATCCTCTGAGCTGAAGACCCGGGAAAACTGGTGGGTCAAGCCCTGACTTGGGATTTTGCCGTTGCCGAGGCCGTTCTTTGCCATCGCTTTAGCAACATTTAATGTCGCCCCTACCAGAATAAATGTTCCCTTTTTTTTGATTTTACCTATTTTCATATCTCATTTACACAATCACAATTCGTAAACCCATGTCTCAAACCATCAAATCGGCCATCGTCGGTACCGGATTTATCGGACCAGCTCACCTCGAGGCCCTGAGAAGAATCCCTAATGTAGAAGTAGTTGCCCTGTGCGAAGTGACCCAAGAGCTGGCTGAAGCAAAGGCAAAGCAGCTCGGAATTCCCCATGCCTACACGTTTGACGAGATGCTCAAGCAGCCGGAAATCGACGTGGTGCACATCTGTACGCCAAACTTCCTGCACTATTCCCAAGCCAAGGCGGTACTGGAAGCCGAAAAGCACGTGATCTGCGAAAAACCACTCGCGGTGAAAATCGATGAAGCGGAAGAGTTGGTGAAAATCGCCTCTGCGACCGGGCTGGTCAATGCGGTTCACTTCAACCTGCGCTACTATCCTATGGTGCGGCAGATGAAGACCATGCGTGAAAAAGGCGAGCTGGGCGAGGTGTACTCCGTGATGGGCTCCTACCTGCAGGACTGGCTGTACCTCAATACGGACTACAACTGGAGACTGGAGCCGGACAAGTCCGGGGATTCCCGTGCCATCGCCGATATAGGTTCTCATCTTTTGGACATCACGGAATATGTCACCGGATTGAAAATCACAGAGGTGATGGCGGATTTTTCCACCGTACACAAGACCCGTCTGAAGCCGCTGAAGGCAATCGAGACCTACTCAGGCAAGATGCTCAGCATGGAGGACTATGCCGAGGTACCGATCAATACCGAAGACCACGCCACCGTTTTGCTGCGCTTTGACAACGGAAGCAAAGGCTCCGTCACCGTATCCCAAGTGGCCGCTGGCCGTAAAAACAGGCTGAACATCGAGATCTCCGGCTCCAAGTCCAACTTTGAATTCAATTCAGAAAGACCCAACGAGCTCTGGATCGGTAAGCGTGAGAAAGCCAATGAGCAACTGATGAAGGATCCTGCGCTTTTCCATCCAGAAGCTTCCGCACTGATCAGCTTCCCAGGCGGCCACAACGAAGGCTTCCCCGATACTTCCAAGCAGATGTTTAAGGAGGTTTACGCGGCGGTAGCGGCAGGAAAACAGCCTGAGAATCCCTCTTTTCCAACTTTCGCCAGCGGCTTGAGAGAGCTGATCATCGGCGAGCGAATCGTGGAGAGTAACAAGAAACAAGCTTGGGTCAAGATCTAAGCAGCCAGAAAAGCCTTTCCAAGAATATTTTGGGAAGGCTTTTTTATTTGCGCATAACCTTTGAAGCCAAAAACCTGTTTTTACTTCTGGTTTAGGTTTTCTGGCCAAAGGCCAAACGGGAAATTTTCAATCCCGCTTTATTTTAAAACTAAACTTTCGATTACCTTCATTTTCATTACTAACAAACCCATCAAAACAATGAATTTCAGAAAAGCACTCTTTTCGATGGCACTGACCGCATTTGCGGTAGTAGCGGCTTTTGCGCAGGAAAAAGCAAGCCCCGCCAAGACAGCCGAAGGGACCGTCGCAGGTTCCAAGATCACCATCAACTATTCCTCCCCTGCCGTGAAAGGCCGGGTGATCTGGGGAGATTTGGTTCCGCTGGGCCAGGTATGGAGAGCCGGAGCCAATGAAGCAACCACCTTCACCACCACCAAGGACATCACCGTGCAGGGACAGAAACTGCCAGCGGGCACCTACAGCTTCTTCATCATCCCCAACGAAGGCCAGTCCACCTTTATCTTCAACAAGGTAGCCAAGCAGTGGGGAGCTTTCGAGTATGATGCCAAGCAGGACCAGCTGCGCGTAAACGTGCCTTCCGGCGAAAACGGAACCATGGAGGAGCGTTTGGTTTACGAGGTAAAACCTGACGGCTTCGAAGTGCGCTGGGAATACGGCAAGGCTTTTGCCAAGATCGGTTCCTGATCCTAACCTGCTGAAAAAATCGACACCCGCTGAGAGATTGGCGGGTGTTTTTTGTTTGGGCGTCATACCTTGGCGACTTCCATGTCGTAGCGGAAACCCGTACTTTTGCCCCCGATGTCCGATTTCAATCCCTTCTCTTTCGACCTCCCGGTGGCGGAGATCATCCCCAAAGTCCAGTCCCAACTCGCCCAAGCCAACAGCCTTATCATCCAAGCGCCTCCTGGTGCGGGTAAAAGTACGCTCTTGCCTTTGGCGCTTTTGGACGAACCCTGGCTGGCGGGCAAAAAGATCATCATGCTGGAGCCCCGCCGCCTGGCCACCAAGAGCATTGCACAGCGCATGGCCAGTATGCTGGGCGAAAACACCGGGGAAACGGTCGGCTACCGCATCCGCTTTGAGTCTGCGATCTCCAATAAAACAAGGCTGGAAGTCATCACCGAGGGAATCCTGACCCGCATGATGCACTCGGACAACGAGCTGCAGGACGTAGGCCTGGTGATTTTTGACGAGTTTCATGAGCGAAATCTCCATGCCGAGGTAGCCCTGGCGCTTTGCCGGGAAGTGCAGCAGGTGCTGCGTCCAGACCTGAGGATTTTGCTGATGTCGGCTACCATCGATACCGCTGAGCTTTCTTCCCTGCTCGGTTCCAAAGTGATCCAAAGCCAAGGCCGCCAGTTTCCCGTCCAGGTAAACTATCTCAGCGAGGCCGACGAATATGCCATCGGCGAGGATACGGCGAGGCAGATCATCCCGCTAACCAAAACCCATGAAGGCGATTTTCTGGTCTTCCTTCCCGGACAGGGAGAGATCAAAAAGGCCGAGGCAGTGCTCCGTCGCGCCCTTCCCGATGACGTGGTCGTTCCCTTGTATGGGCAGCTGTCACCCGCAGAACAAAACCGCGCCATCCTGCCCCACCCCTCGGGCAAGCGCAAAATCGTCCTTTCCACCGACATCGCGGAGACCTCGCTGACCATCGAAGGCGTGAAAGTTGTGGTCGACTCTGGCTTTGCGAAGTCCAACCGATTTGATCCCAGATCGGGACTCTCCCGCTTGGTTTTGCACCGCATCAGCAAGGATTCTGCTGACCAGCGTAGCGGTCGTGCTGGCCGTTTGACCGCTGGTCACTCTTACCGGCTTTGGACCAAAGCCACCCAAGCACAGCTGGCCGAATTCCGGACACCTGAGCTCATGGAGGCCGATTTGACCGGTTTGGTGCTGGATATGAAAGCCTGGGGAAAGGACGACATCCGCTCCATGACCTGGCTGACACCACCGCCTGCGGGCACATTGGCGCTATCCGAAAAGACCCTGGAGTCCATCGAAGCACTGGAGGAGGGCAAGCTGACCAACCACGGTCATGAAATCCATGAACTCCCCTGCCATCCCCGTATTGCGCACATGCTGCTCTACGCCAAAAAGGCCAAGCAACTCGGCTTGGCGACGGACATCGCAGCAGTGCTGGAGGAACGGGATCCCCTACCCGCGGACGCTGGGGTGGATCTAAACTTGAGAATCGAGGCTTTGCGGAGATTTCGAAGCCGCGGAGCTTCCATTGCCCGTATCAAAAAGATCGAAAAGATCGCGGCCCAATACCGGCGCATGTTTGGCGTCGAGGCGCAAAACGATCCGGTTGACCCTTGGCAGACCGGCCTGCTTCTAGCCTACGCCTATCCCGAGCGGATCGCTGCCGCCCGCCCCGGCAACAATGCCCAGTTTCAGCTTTCCAACGGAAAAATAGCCCAAATAGGCCATCGTGACGACCTTGCCCATGAGTCATGGCTTGCCGTCGCCCACTTGGATGCCCGCGAGGGCATGGGCAAAATCTGGCTTGCCGCTCCCATCAACCCGAAGGACTTGGCCCCCATGCTCAAGTCCAAGGAAGTGCTGGAATGGGATCGCAAAAAAGGCGGGCTGATCGCCCACTCTGAGATCCGCATCGGGGCGATTGTCTTGGGAAAAAGGCCTTTGGCCAATTTTGACAAAAGCCAGGCGACCCAGGCAATCCTCGAAGCCATAGCAGAAGAAGGCGAGCTGCTGCTGGATTTCAACGAAGAAGTGCTCCAACTCATCTACCGCGTCCAGTCCCTGCGAAAGTGGAATCCAGGCCAAGACTGGCCGGATTGGTCGGAGCGGATGCTTTGCGAATCGGCCCCGGAATGGCTCAGTCCCTACCTGCAAAACATCAGCAAAAACGAGGATTTCAAAAAACTGGACTTGGGTCAAATCCTGCTGCACAGCCTCCCATTTGAACAGCAAACCTTGCTCGATGAGCTCGCTCCGCAAAAACTGCTGGTTCCCTCTGGCAGCCAAATCCAAATCGAGTATCGGGAAGGTGGAGACACGCCTCTCTTATCCGTTCGGCTTCAGGAGCTGTTTGGGCTCTTGGACACGCCAAAAGTCAACGCGGGCAAAGTTGCCGTCCTGATCGAGATGCTTTCCCCGGGATACAAGCCCGTGCAGCTCACGCAAGACCTTAGGAGCTTCTGGGCCAATGGCTATTTCGAAGTGAAAAAGGAGCTGAAGCGACGCTACCCCAAGCACGAATGGCCGGAAGATCCGATCAACGCTGAGGCCGTCAGGGGCGTGAAGCGGAGAGGGTAACGGATTACTCAAAGCCAATATCTCGGCGTTTTTGGCTTCATCTTGGCTGAGAAAAGGTAAATTGGACAAACAGCTTTGGTATGCTTCGCTATTATTCTCTCCGGTCTGCACTTTTCATCCTCCTTCTCCTGGGAGCCTGCGCTCCCAAGTCAAGCGTGGAGACCTCCAGGCAATCGGCCGGTTTTGTTTCTTTTACCACTACAGGGCTAGACCGTGAAGAGGATGAGTTGGTGGGGGTTTACTTTATGCCTTCCTGGAACACCTCGCCTGATCCCAACACGGACCGGGACAGTTTTTGGTCTTGCCTGCAAGATCCTGCCAATTGCTCCAACCTCTTGAACCCGGGGATCTGGGGGCCAAAAGGAAGGATCTACAATGCGCAATATCCCTACGAGGGGCCCTATCTGGACCGCAAGCCAGTTGCCGAGCTGAAGGGCTTTTACAAGCGCACCGATCCGGAAGTAGCCAGAAAGCAGCTTCAATACATGAAAAGCTACGGAATCGATTTTTTCGCCTACGACTGGTTTTTTGGCAGGCACTACTTCCACCACCAAAACTTTGCTCCCCAAGCCCACCTCTACTACCCAAAAGGCTGGCCAGCCGACCAGGCACGCTCCGGAAGGGTTGCCGTACCAGGCTTGATTGAGTGGGGCGAGCAGCTGGAGGTTCTCTTGGCGGAAAATGCCAAGCTTCCAAAGGACGAACAGATGAAGTTTGCGATCAACTGGTGCGACGACAGCGACGAGCGCTGGAAGCTTTGGCTGAAAATCGGCTCCCCCGACGAGCTGGCCCGCCAGGCCAACTACGAGGGCGAAAAGCCCACCAGGGAACTGTACCTCAAAGTCCACGAAAAAATCACCCAGCTGTGGATAGACCAGTATTTCAGTAGGGAAGATTACCTCATAGGCAGCGACGGCAGGCCGATTGTTTACTTCTACTTTCCGCAGGATGCCGAGGCCAGAGCGGCATATTACGGTTTGGGCTTGGGAGATTTGCTCAAGCTTTCGCAGCAGACCGCGCAAAAGGCCGGCCTGCCGGGCATCAAGTTTATCGCAGTGATGGCCGGGCCGATGCAGCAGCACGAGCGCATGTATGGTCTCCCCACGGTTTGGAAGCCCAAAAACCCCAAGAAACCCTGGGAAGGCGGAGAGTACCAGAAGCGCCAGCTCCTACAAGAGTATGTCCCAAGGCTCAAGGGAATGGGCTTTGAAGGGATGACGGCCTATGTGTACCACAACTTTATGGAGAAAGACAACCGCTCCTATGCCGATATGAGGGAGACCTATCGAGGCCACTGGGATATGTGGAGCGAGAAATTCAAGAAAGACCCCGGTTTTGAGTATCAGGTGCCGGTCGCCATGGGCTGGGACATGAGGCCGGCCGGAGGCACTTGGCCACAGCAAAGCGGCTTTCCCTCCGAACCCTACAAGGACCTGGTACACAGCGACAAGACTTCATTCACAGGTATGCTGAGGGACGCAAAGCAAGTATCCCAGAAGTATAGAGCTTCCAATGGCAACACGGTGATGATCTGCTGCTGGAACGAATACTTGGAGGGCAACTACATTGAGCCCACGGAGGGCCACGGCTTCAGCTACTTGGAAGCGATACAGGAAGTGTTTGGAAATTGACCGGCCACCGAGACGGCTGAGACTTTTGGGAAGTCTTTTCTCCAGGCGAAAATGCGCTTCCCGCCTATCTCACCCTCTGCCTGATCCCTCAAAGAGCTCGTACTTGAGCAGGCGGCAGTCGATGGTGCCGTTCCAAAACTCTATCCGTCGATTGGCCTTCAAGCCGACTTTTTTGGCAAGCTCCAGGTTTCCGGTGAAGATGTAGCCCCGATATCCCGCGCACTTCTGCTTCATGAAGTCTCCCATGCGCCGATAGGTCAGTTCGAGTTCGTCGTTTTCCCCCAGTCGTTCCCCATATTCCGGATTGAACATGATGACGCCCCGTGGCCTTTCCGGGATTTCAGTCTCGGCAAAGTCGCAGGTCTGGAACTCAATCATGTGGTCGACGCCAGCATAGGCGGCATTTTCCCTCGCAAAAGAAATCGCCTGCAAAGAGATATCCGAAGCAATGATCTTCACCTCGGTCGCCTCTACGATCTTGTTTTCCAGCTTTTTCTTTTTGGCCAAATAGGCAGCCTCGTCGTACCCAAGTATGTGCTGGAAGGAATAGTGGTCTCGATAGAGGCCTGGATAGCGCTTGGTGGCCATCAGCGCTGCCTCGATGGCAAGCGTGCCGGAGCCGCACATGGGATTGATGAAGGGCACGCGGGTGTTCCACTCGGTGGCGTAGATCGTGGCGGCGGCAAGGGCCTCCATCATCGGCGCTTTGCCTGGGATCTTGCGATAGCCGTGCTTGGCGAGCGTTTCACCGGAGGTATTGAGGTAAACGGTGGCTTGGGTTTCCTTCCAAAAGACCTGAACTACCAAGCCTGAAAAGTCCGAACCGGAGTCCGGCCGTCGTCCTTTCTGCTCACGAAAGCGATCTACGATGGCGTCCTTGACCTTCACGTTGACGATGAGAGGTGTGGTGATGGATTCGTTTTCCGCCACGGAATTGACCGAAAAGTAGCCGTCCACATCCAGGTATTCCTCCCAGGGGATGGACTTAAACTTGCGGTAGATGTCCTCGGCATTTCTGAGATAAAAGGATTTGATCTCGTAAAGTACGTGGGAGGCGGTGCGCAGGTGCAGGTTCAGGTCCATGCATTCTTCCATGCTGGCCTGGATTTCCAGGCCGGTTCGCATGACGGAGCTAGGCACAAAGCCGAGGTCACGGACTTCCTGCTCCAGGTAGCTGACCGAGCGGTCCTTGCAGGTGATGAATACTTTTCCCTTTTGGTTAAAATCAAGCATGCGCAAAAGTACGCAAGGCAGGCGGATATCAGGGGGATCTCCCGGGATAAATTGGAGTACATATCTTACGTATTGGGATGCGCGATCCAGCAAGGTGTCACAAAGTCATTCCGCCCGATCCCCCTATTTTCCATTCGCAATCGATTCCGTAAATTGAAACCTGCGTAGGTTGCCCCTACTTGCATTTATCTGGAATTTTAACCCGTACCCAAACCCCAAAAATAAATGAACCAATCCCTTAGAAAGAGCCTATTCTTTCTCTCCAGCGTAGCCCTCATCAGCTGTTCGACTCCTGCCGAGAAAGCAGAAGACGGCTGGGTAAATCTATTCAATGGTGAAGACCTTTCCGGCTGGAAAGCCGTGGCCGGCACGGCGACCTTTGAGATCGTGGACGGCGAGATCGTCGGCACCTCGGTGGCGGGTTCGCCCAATACCTTCCTGATCACCGAGCAGACCTACGGGGATTTCATCCTCGAACTCGACCTCAAAGTGGAGCATACCACCTCCAACTCCGGCGTGATGGCCCGCGGCCAATATGATCCTGCCGCCCGTGAGGGAAAGGGAATGGTCTTTGGCTACCAAATCGAAGCCGACCCGACCGAGCGCGCTTGGTCTGCCGGTATATATGACGAGGCTCGCAGAGGCTGGCTTTATCCCCTGGATCTAAACCCAGACGCAAAATCCGCCTTCAAAATGGGCGAGTACAACCATTATCGTATCGAGGCCATCGGCAACGAAATCAAAACCTGGCTCAACGGACAGGAAGTCGCCTACGTGGTGGACGACATGGACAAGACCGGCTTTATCGGCTTGCAGGTGCACTCGGTGAAGGATGAGTTTGCCGGAAGAAAGACCTACTTCAAAAACGTGAAGATCCAGACTGAAAACCTCCAGCCAAAGCCTTTCAGCAAGGACATCTACGTGGTCAGCACGGTGGACAACACCCTGACCGACTTCGAAAAAGCAAACGGCTACAAGCTCCTCTTCAACGGCCAAAACAGCGAAGGCTGGAGAGGTGCGAAAATCGAGACCTTCCCTACCACTGGTTGGACGGTAAACAACGGTGTGCTCACCATCGCCAAGACAGACGGCAGCGAGTCCCAAAATGCGGGTGACATCGTCACTGTGGACAAATACTCCGCCTTTGACCTTTCCTTCGATTTCAAACTCACCGAAGGCGCCAACAGTGGCGTGAAGTACTTCGTGACGCTGTCCGAAGGCAACACCGGATCTGCCATAGGCCTGGAATACCAAGTCTTGGATGACGAAAGGCACCCCGATGCCAAGATGGGAATCGCCGGTAACCGTACCCTATCTTCGCTTTACGACCTGATCACCTCCAGCAAAACTGCCCGATTTGTCAAGCCTATCGGCGAGTGGAACAAAGGACGGGTGGTAGTCTATCCCGACAACCGTGTCGAGCACTACCTAAACGGCGTGAAAGTAGTGGAATATGTCAGAGGCTCCCAGGAGTACCGCGACCTGGTGGCCGGCTCCAAATACCAGAAGTGGGAAAACTTTGGCGAAGCTGCCGAGGGCCACATCCTCCTGCAGGACCACGGCGATGAGGTAAGCTTCAAAAACATCAAAATCAAAACCCTTAACTAACCTGTGATGAGCAACAATCAACAGAACCGAAGGGATTTTATCAAGAAAAGTACCGCAGCCACGCTGGGCCTATCCGTCTTGGGTTCTGTTGGTTTTTCTGCAAAATCCTATTCGAGAATCATCGGTGCCAATGAGCGCCTCAATGTGGCAATCGCCGGATTGGGACGCAGGCTCGGCGCCTACTATGAGCCTATCGGCCTCGCTTCCAGCAATGTCAACCTGCTCTATCTCTGCGACGCCATGCAGTCCCAGATGCCCAAGGCTGCCAAAAACTTCGAGAAACACATCAGCTACACGCCAAAGCTCGAGCAAAACATCCTCAAAGTCCTGGATGACAAAGAGGTGGACGTGCTGATCAATGCGACGCCTGACCACTGGCATGCGCCAGGCACTTGGCTGGCCCTGGAGCGTGGGAAGCATGTGTATGTGGAAAAGCCCTGCTCCCACAATCCCTGGGAAGGAGAACTCCTCATTGCCCTGCAGAAGAAGTACAACAAGGTCGTCCAGATGGGCAACCAGCAGCGCTCCGCTCCCGAGAGCCGCGAGATCATCGCCGCCATCCACAACGGCGCTATCGGGAAGGCATTCATGGCCAAGGCCTTCTACAGCAACAACCGGGGAGCTGTCCCCAATCCTGTCAAGCAAGCAGCGCCAGCCGGGCTCGACTGGGAGCTCTTCCAAGGGCCCGCTCCCCGCAAGGAATACATGCATGACACCTGGGACTACAATTGGCACTGGTACGGCTGGGACTATGGCACTGCCGAGACCGGCAACAATGCCACCCACGAGCTGGACGTAGCCCGCTGGGCCCTCCAGGTGGACTATCCCAGCGAGGTATCGGTGATCTCCGGCAAGATGCACTATCCCGAAGACGGCTGGACCATGTACGACACCATGGAGGCTACCTTCAAGTTTGGCGACAACAAGGTCATCCAGTGGGATGGCAAAAGCCGAAATGCCGCGAAAACCTACGGCTCCGACCGGGGCACCATCATCTATGGCACGGAGGGCTCCGTCTATGTCGACCGGGGCGGCTACAAGCAGTTTGACCGAAGTGGCAAGATGGTGAAGGAAAATAGGGGCGGTGGCAGCGAAGGCGGCACGCAGCTTGGCGGCGGCGGAGACATGAGCACCACCCACGTGGTCAACTTCTTCAATGCGGTGCGCGGGCTGGAAAAGCAAAACTCCAACATCGAGGAGGGCGCGGTATCTACCCTGCTTTGCCACCTGGCCAACATCAGCAGCCGTACGGGCGAGTCCCTGGTGTGCGACCCCAAAAACGGCCATATCCAAAACTCCGAAAAGGGCAAAGCGCTGTGGAAAAGAGACTATGAAAAAGGTTGGGAGCCTCCCAAAGTCTGATCAATATTGAAAATTTGGTTTTCTTTTTTACCAAACACCTGCTTTCGCATCGAGGGCAGGTGTTTTTCTTTTTAGGCCATTTACCAGCATGGGCATAGTCTATGTACAAAGCATAGCAGCGACGGAGTCGCTATAAATCAACTCTATGGGCTAGTAAAAGCAGGCTAAACCTGTGTGCTTTTCACCTACCTCAACAGACTCGCTACGGTGCCAGACCGATCCACTCCTATACTTTCGAAGGGAGATCTTGTGAAAAACAGCATGGAAGGCAATGATTTTTTTCCTTGCGCTATTCTCCCTTGGACTTTAGCCCATCCTCATCAAAACAAGTAGGAATCCGGCAGATTATTGGATTTTTTGCCAACAATCCAACAAAACAATCTCTTTGTTAATTTTCATTCAACAAAATCTTCATTTGTCAAACAAATCGAAATCCGAGTAAACCGTGGAAAGCTCGAAAATTTCATGCGCAATCGATTTCGTAAAATGAAGCCAATTGGCTTGCAACATCGATTGCCTTCTATCTACCTTTTGTACTGAAAAGTCGGCAAATTTTTCCGCTCATCAACACTGAACGAAAAGACCCTTGCATGACCCAATCTATCTTTTAACAATAACCCCTTACACTATGCGTACAAAATTTTACACCTACCTCTCGGTGGTGTTGATGCTGTTGCTGAGCGCAGGCTATGTGCAGGCACAGGATGTCCAGGTGAATGGCACCGTGTCCGACGAGACAGGCTCCCCTCTACCGGGTGTGACCATCCTTCTCAAAGGCACCACCAAAGGCACCACCACAGATTTGGATGGAAAGTACTCCATCTCGGGCCCAGCATCCGGCGTGCTGGTATTCTCGTTTATCGGCTACAATGCCCTGGAGGAAAACATCGGCAACCGTAGCCAGATCAATGTCAGCCTAAGCCCCGACCTCTCAGACCTAGAAGAAGTCGTGGTAGTCGGCTATGGTACGGTAAAGAAAAGCCAGCTGACTGGCGCAATCTCCTCCGTGGGAAACAAGGAAATCCAGGAACTACCCATCACCGATGCCCGCCAAGCACTGCAAGGTAGAGCTGCCGGTGTGGACGTGACGCAAGCCGGCTCCAAACCGGGTTCTGCACCTCAAGTGCGTATCCGTGGTCGCCGCTCCTTCAACGCGTCCAACGAACCGCTCTACGTCATCGATGGTATCCCCACTGTAGGGGGCATTGGCGACATCAACCCCCAAGACATCACGTCCATGGAGGTTTTGAAAGATGCTTCTGCTACGGCGATCTACGGATCCAGAGGTTCCAACGGCGTCGTCCTTATCACTACCAAGCGTGGCAATGTCGGCAAGACAGTCGTCTCCTTGGACTCCTACTATGGCATCAATGAGGAAATGGGAAGAATCGATGTATTCAATGGCCCTGAGTTTGCAGAGTACAAGCGGGAATCCAGAAGAGCAGTTGGACAGTATCCTGAGGGGCCGGGTACCACGGCAGATGACGCAAAGATCTTTGAGCCGGTGGAAATGGAAAGTATCGCGCTAGGCAGAAGCACGGACTATGTCGCGGGCTTGATGCAGCGTGGAAGCATCCAAAGCCATCAGATCGGTGTGAGTGGAGGAAGTGAAAAAACCACCTTCTTCGTATCAGGCAACTATTTCAAGGACGTGGGCATCATCCAAAACCAGGACTTTACCCGCTACACCTTCCGTGTAAACCTGGATCACCAGCTGAACAAGAAGGTCAAAATCGGTACTTCTACCTTGGTGACCTATAGCGAGCGAAACGGAGAGAATTTCAACCCCATCGGTGGTGCTTTGGCAGAAAACCCGCTGGGCAAGCCTTACGACGACGAGGGCAACCTGATCTTCCTTCCTACCCAGGATGGATTGAGAACCAACCCTTTTGCCGAGGTCGTACCCGGCGCGCAGGTGGATGAAACCTTCAGAACGAGAATCTTCAACAGCATTTTCCTCAACTGGGAAATCACCAAAGGGCTTACGTACCGACTGGTTTTGGGGCCTGACTTCAACATCAGCCGAAATGGGCGCTTCACAGGCTCACAGACCAACGCCCGTCGTGGTGCGGCGCCTACCGGAAGTGTGGACGAGCGATTCCAATTCAACTATACCGTCGAAAACATCCTGACCTATCAAAAGACATTCGGACAGGATCATAACCTAAAAGTGGACGTGCTGCAGTCTTTCCAAAAAGACAAATGGGAACAAAGCACCATCAGCGTATTGGGCATCCCAGCGGCTTCCCAACTTTATCACCGTTTGGGCGATGCCTCGCAGATCACCGGTGCGAATACCAACCTGGTGGAATGGGCCCTCCTATCCTACATGGCTCGTGTAAACTACGGATACAAAGGAAAATACATGCTCACCGGTACTATCCGGGCAGATGGCAGCTCCAGATTTGGTGAAAACAACAAGTTTGGCTACTTCCCATCCGTGGCTGTGGGCTGGAACATGGACCAAGAGGATTTCTTGAAAAACTCTTCCTTCGTTGACCAATTGAAGATGCGTGTCAGCTACGGCTCCATCGGTAACCAAGCGATCAACCCTTACCAGACCCAAGCACTCTTGGGCAGAACCAGCTATGCATGGGACAACACCGCTGCCTTCGGCTATCGCCCCAACACTATCGGCAACCCGGATTTGAAATGGGAAACTTCTACCACCTTCAACATCGGTGCTGATTTCTCCATCTTGAAAAACAGGGTGTTTGGATCGGTCGAATACTACATCACCAACACCTCTGATCTATTGGCTCCACAGCCTCTGCCTAACTCTACCGGCTTCGGTGGATTCACCACCAACATCGGTGAGACCCAAAACAGGGGTATAGAAGCGACTATCTCCACACTGAACATCGAGAAGGGTGATTTTGTATGGCAGACCGACTTCATCTTCACCCGCAACAGAGAGGAAATCCTTTCCCTCCCCAACGGTGACGACATCGCAGCAGGCCGCTTTATCGGACAGCCTTTGACTGTATTCTATGACCTCAAGAAAATCGGCATCTGGCAGACGGATGAAAAAGATGAGGCAGCGGCCTATTCTGACGTCCCTGGGGTGATCAAGATCCAGGACACCAACAATGACGGCAGAATCAATGCTGAAGACCGGGTGATCTTGGGCTCAGCTGTTCCAGACTTCGCAATGGGGATGACCAACCGCTTCAACTACAAGAACTTTGACCTCTCCTTCTTCATTTTTGGACGTTTCGGATCGATGATCAACAGTTCTTTCCATACCGGCAACAACAACCTGGCTGGAAGGTACAACAACCTGGATGTGGACTACTGGACTCCTACCAATCCAACCAACCTCTATCCGCGACCAAACCAAAATCAGGAATTTCCGAAGTACAATACCTCTTTGAGATATTATGACGGAACTTTTGTCAAAGTCCGAAACATCAATTTCGGATACAACTTTGGATCAGGCGTCTTGGACAAAATTGGCCTCAGCAGCCTAAGGCTGTACAGCAGCATCCAGAATCCATTCATTTTCGCGGAATACCGAAAAGTACACAAGGGAATCGATCCTGAAGTATTTATGGATGCCGAACAGGGTGTAGGAGCGGGAGAAGTCAACGCCAACATCACCCCTGCAACTGTTCAGTTCACATTTGGTATCAATGCGAAGTTTTAATTCAAAGTAAATCTGACCATGAAAAATAGATCAAAAATATTTCCAATTAAATCTTGGCTTAGAACTGGATCGCTTGCTTTCGCGCTTGCCCTGCCTTTTTCCTGCCAAGATGCCTTGCAGGAAGACGTGATTTCCCAAATAGGCAACGACTACATGAACACTGCCAAAGGGCTGGATGACGCAGTGAACGCGGCCTACACTTCCCTCAGAGCCTGGTACGGCACCGAAAGGGGGCACAACATGACCGAGTTCGGCACGGACATCTACACCAATGGAGCGGATGGTTCCTGGAAATTCATGAACACCTACACCAATGATTTCGACTCCCAAAACGGGCACGTGCGAGAGCTTTGGGATGAACTCTATCGCGGAATCAACACCTGTAACGCGGTCATTGATCGCTCGGTGAACGTCACTGGACTGAACGAAGCGACCAAAAAGCAGCGAATTGCTGAAGTGAAATTCATTCGCGCGCACCACTACTTCTTGTTGGTGCAACTCTTTGGAGCAGTGGACTTGCAGCTTTCCGAAAACCTGGTGCCAAACAAGGTCGTCAGCCGAGCTCCAGTGTCCGAGATCTACGCCACGATCATCTCGGACCTGCAGGCCGCCATCCCGGATTTGGAAGCAGCTAAAGCTTCTTCCCAGTATGGTCGTGTGACACGGCCAGTCGCCCAGCACCTGCTTGCAAAAGTCTACATGACCAAAGCTACCTCCGAAGCCAAGGCCACCGATGACTATGCCAAGGCTGAGCCCCTGCTGAAAAGCGTGATCAGCGACTACGGCTTTAGCCTGATGCCAAACTTTGCCCAGATTCACCAATTTGGAAATGAGCGCAATGACGAGGTAATCTGGGCAATCCAGTACACCCGTGACCCATTGACCAACGGTGGCGGAAACAACTCCCACGTGTTCTTCCTCATGGAGTACGACGTGCAGCCCGGTATGAGAAGGGATGTGCAAAACGGTCGACCATTCAAGCGCTATCGAATGACTCCGTATGCGATCAACACGGTATTTGGAGATCGGGTAAATGACAGTCGATATAAGGCTTCTTTCAAGGACACCTACTACTCCAACAACCTAGGTACCAACAACGGTAAGTTTAACACCAGCTTTGATACGTCCAAACCTACCGTCACCTTCGCACTTGGCGACACGGCCATCTTTATCCCCGGATACGAGATGTCCGTGGAAGAGCGAGCCAAAAAACCTTATCAGGTGTTGGTGCCAAGCAGATATGACGAAAGACTATTCCCAGCATTGACCAAACACATGGATCCGGGACGCGCGGACTTGACGCAGTTTGAGGGTGGCCGTGACTTCATCGCCATGCGACTCGGCGAGACCTACCTCCTCCTGGCTGAGACCCAGCTCAAGCTGGGTAAAATAGCCGACGCGACAGCTTCGATCAATGTCATCCGTAGAAGGGCGGCATTCTCCGGAAAGGCAGATGCGATGGAAATCACCCAGGCGCAGATGACCATGGACTTCCTGATGGAAGAGCGTGCCCGAGAGCTGATCGGTGAGCAGTTTAGATGGCTGGATCTGAAGCGCTGGGGAGTGTTGGTCGAGCGTGTGAAAATGCACAACGCGCAGGCTGCTCCCAACATCAAAGACTACCATGTGCTAAGACCTATTCCCCAAAACCAGATCGACCGGACCCAGGGCGGCGCCAGCGCCTTCCCCCAAAATCCCGGTTATTGATCCGAATAAACCAAACAATCAAAGGCCCCGAAGTTTTCGGGGCCTTTTTTTATTGCCCGGCGGACAAATCTCCCCGACGAAAGTGGGGCACAAAGGTAAAAATCCCGAACGAACCGGTTAGGACACAGAGCTTGCCCGTGGCAAAGGTGATACAAAAAACCAAACCAAAACTGTTATGTAGCTGTAATTCAGATATATAACTGATATTTTTTTCGACCGCAATCGATTTCGTTATTCCAAGACTTTTAGGGTTGCCTAAAAAACAGGCATGGGATACCTTGCCCCTGGCCATTTTTTAAGGATATGACCGACAGTCCCCGATCGGATTTTTACACTGAAAGATGCGCCGCACGATTAATTATTCTAACCCAAAAAACTATGTTAAAAAACTTTTACACCTACTGTACAGTGGTGCTGATGTGGCTTCTGAGCCTAGGATTGGCCAGAGCCCAAAACTCGCAAGTGTCCGGAACTGTGACGGACGAAACCGGCAGCCCAATGCCGGGAGTCACGGTCGTTTTGAAAGGAACCACCAGTGGCACAACGACCGATCTGGATGGCAAATACGCCATTACCGTGCCCTCTGAAGGAATTTTGGTCTTTTCCTTTATCGGCTATGAGACGATAGAGGAAATGGTCGGTACCCGTAGCACTATTGATCTGCGCCTCAGTCCGGATATGGCAGATCTGGAGGAAGTGGTCGTCATCGGCTACGGTACTGCAAAAAAACGGGACATCACCGGCGCAGTATCCTCGGTCAACCCGACCAAACTGGAAAACGAAAACCCCAACTCCGTCCAAGATATCCTACGCGGCAACGCGGCCGGTCTCAATGTGGGCCTCAGTACCTCCGCCAAAGGGGGAGGTAGCTTGGAAGTACGGGGTCGGACATCCCTCACCGCTGGCAACAGCCCGCTGCTCGTACTCGACGGGGCGATCTACTATGGGCAATTGGCAGACATCAACCCCAATGACATCGAAAACATCGAGGTACTCAAGGATGCCAGTGCTGCGGCGGTATTCGGTGCCAAAGCCGCCAATGGGGTCATCCTGATCACCACCAAAAAAGGGACAAAGGGCAAGCCCACCATCAAGTTCAATCTGAACACAGGCTTGGCGACTTTGGGTACCTTCCCCGAGGTGTATGGCCCCGACGGTTTCGTCGCTTGGAGGGAGGATGTCTTCAAAAGCATCAATGCGGGCGGCTACGAGCCCTACGAGTTTTCTGACCCGAGAACGCTCCCAAGCGACATCACCCTCGAAGAATGGATGGCGTATGACGGCTCCTCGGGCGATCCGGTGACCGTTTGGCTACAGCGGCTCAACATGCAGCCAGCCGAAATAGAAAACTACATCGCTGGCAAGTCGGTGGACTGGAAAGACAAGATCTTCCAGACTGGCCTGCGCCAAGACTACACCGTCAGCCTCTCCGGGAGTTCGGACAACATCAACTACTACTGGTCTGTCGGCTATCTGAACAACGAGGGCATCGTCATCGGGGATGAATACGAGACAATCCGAAGCAGGATCAACCTGGAGGGAAAGGTCAACAAATGGCTGAGCGTGGGCGTCAATACCCAGTTTGCCGTAAGTGACGACAGCCATGTGCCCATCGACAGCGACCCCGCTCCCCTCTATACCAGTTGGGGACTGCTCCGCACCCTTTCGCCCTGGGGATCGGAATACAACGAGGACGGCTCCTACAAGTGGCGTCCAAACGATGAAGCCAGCGGGGGAAACCATCCTTTTTACAACATGAGCTTCACGGATCGCTATGAAAAGACAACGACGGTGAACTCCACCCTTTTTGCTTCCATCAAGTTGCCTTTTGGCTTCAACTTCCGAACCAATTTCAGCCCTAGGCTGATGTACAGCGATCGGTTTTACCACCTGTCTGCCGATCATGCCGAGTGGGGAGCGCAAGGGGGAACTGCCAACAGGCGAAATCGAAAAGAGTACTATTGGCAGATCGACAATATCCTGACTTGGCAGAAGACTTTTGGGGAAAAGCATGACTTCAACGCCACCTTCCTGGCGAATGCCGAAAAATTCCAGTACTGGTCCAACACCATGAGCAACAATGGGTTTGAACCCACTGACCGGCTCGGCTACCACAACATCGGCGCCGGCATCAATCCCATCATCAGCAGCAACGATGAATACAGCACAGGCGATGCGCTCATGGGTCGATTGATCTATTCCTACGATGCCAAGTACTCCACCACCCTATCCGTGAGACGTGACGGATACTCCGCATTTGGCGGGGCAAATCCCCGGGCATTGTTCTATTCCGCTGCCTTGGGATGGGTATTTTCTGACGAAAACTTCATCAACCTCGACTGGCTGGACTACGGAAAGATGCGTGTATCCTGGGGAAGCAACGGAAACCGGGACATCGGCCGATATGTGGCCTTGTCGGATCTGAATACCGGAAAGTACTTCTACCAAACCCCTTCCGGAGAGCTAAACCTGGTCAACCAGCTCTATGTAAACCGCATGGAGAACAAAAACCTCCAGTGGGAGCGAACCGAATCCTTCAACTTCGGTCTGGACTTCTCCCTACTCAAAACCCGACTCACCGGTACCTTTGAGGCCTACAAGATGTCCACGACGGACCTGCTCGTACAGCGCGCGCTGCCCAACTTCCTGGGCTTCGACAACGTGTACGACAACCTGGGCCAGGTGGACAACAAGGGTTTTGAGCTCACCCTGAACTCGACCAACATCCAAAACTCCGTCCTCACTTGGAGGACTACCGCCAACTTCCAACTGAACCGGAACGAAATCGTCCACCTCTATGGGGACTACGATGAAAACGGTAAGGAACTCGACGACATCACCAACCGATGGTTTATCGGCCATGCGATCGACGAAATCTGGAACTACAAGACTCAGGGGATCTGGCAGAGCAACGAGGAAGAAGAAGCCAAAAAATACGGAGTGCGTCCTGGGGACTTCAAGATCCAAGACGTAAACGGCGATGGCCTCTACACCAATGCCGACAGACAGTTTCAAGGTTTTACCCAGCCAAGATTCCGATGGAGCTTGAGAAACGAGTTTAACATCCTCAAAAACATCGACTTCTCTTTCATGATGTATTCGTATTGGGGCCACGAAAACTCCTTTAACCAGATGAAGAACCGAGATGGGTTCCTGGATCGGACCAGCTCCTATGTCACTCCCTACTGGACAGAGGAAAACCCGAACAATGAATGGGCTAGGCTGAATTCAAGCGAAGGCGGCGCAAGTGGCTTCAGCGTCTATCGCAAAAAGTCCTTTATCCGACTGGAAAACATCTCCGTCGCCTACAATTTCCCAACCCAATTGATAGAAAAAGCCAACATGGCCAATGCCAGAGTGTACTTCAACGTGAGAAACGTCGGATACTATGCTCCTGAGTGGGACTTCTGGGATCCGGAAAATTCCGGCCCGACGCCTAGATATTTTACACTGGGACTAGATGTCACATTCTAAAACTTAAAGCGCACCATTTGCTATGAACATACGAATCAAATCAAATACGATAAAAGTCCTCCTGACAGGATTGATCCTTGCAGGGGCTCCCGGCTGCAGCGAAGACTGGCTGGATCCTAAGCCGCTGTCTTTTTACACCCCGGAAAACACCTACAATGAAGCCAGTGGGCTTTGGGCTGCGCTGGTGGCCTGTGAGCGAAACATGCGCCACGAATACACCGGCGACGGCTCCCCTATCCTCACGGAGCATATCTTCTCCGAAGTAGCCGTAGAAGGCACCACCGACAAGACTGGTCCTGCCCAGGACATGAACCTGCTCATCACTCCCGATGCGCAGCTGAACCACACGGATTTCAACCGAATCGGGTGGTACTGGCTGGAAGGATTCAAGGGGATCAAATATGCCAATACCGTCATCTCCAGGATCGACGAGCCGCAGGACTACAAGTCGGACGCAGAGCGCAACCATATCTTGGCCACCGCCTATTTCCACCGGGCGCTCCGTTACTACAGGCTCACCCAGCAGTTTGGAGATGTGCCTTTGATCTTGGAGGAAATCGTTTCTCCAAAATTGGATTTTTACTCTACAGACCGCAAAGTCATCCTGCGAAAGATGAAGGAAGACTTGGTGTGGGGTGAGGAATGGATTCCTGACGGCCTGGATCGTGGCAGGGTACCGAAAGGCGCCCTTCAACACCTGCTGATCAAGGTCAACTTGGCCCTGGGTGACTTCCAAGACGCCCTGGCCGTAGCAAACAGACTGATCGACCAAGGCCCCTATGCGCTCATGACCAATCGCTTTGGCGTGGATGCCGGAGATGCCAGCAAGAATGTCATCTGGGATCTGCACAGACCGGAAAACAAATCCCTCATCACCAACACCGAGACCATCCTGCTCGTGATGGACAGAGTGGACACCGAGGGCAACTCCAGCGGGATCATATCCATGAGAAATGCGGTACCGTTCTGGGGAAGCAATATCAATACCCCAGCTGGTAATAAAGGGACTTCGGATCTGGCGACCGCTCCAATCAGTCAGGTGACTACCTACGGCAGGGGTATCGGAAGGCTCAGGGCCACCTGGTATCACCAAAGCATGATCTGGGACGACGAAAACGACCTGCGACACGCGC
Organism: Algoriphagus oliviformis; assembly: GCF_017254915.1. GTDB lineage: Bacteria > Bacteroidota > Bacteroidia > Cytophagales > Cyclobacteriaceae > Algoriphagus > Algoriphagus oliviformis. Next base: position 605,060 of record NZ_JAFKCT010000002.1, read on the forward strand.
CAGGCAACTGGATGGACATGACCGACTTGGTGTACAACAATCCGGGCATCAGAACAAACGATCCCTACTACGGCAAAAATCTGCAGTTCAGAAATGATGCTGGCGTAGTGCTGGCGGTGGACACCATCAGAAGCTGGTTCTCTTGGCCACACTATAAACTGTTCGTGCCTGATCCGCAGCGAATCCAGCCTCAGGGTGGCCCCACAGACTGGTACATCTTCAGACTCGCCGAATCCTACCTGCTCAGAGCAGAGGCCAAGTTTTGGCTGGGTGACCTCACCGGTGCAGCGCAAGACTTGAATGAGGTAAGAACCCGCGCCGGGGCTGCTCCCTACACCGCCGCCGAGATCAACATCGGCACCATTCTCGACGAACGCGCACGCGAACTCTACTACGAAGAGCCACGAAAGACCGAGCTGACCCGGATCGCCCGCATCTTTGCCCAAACCGGACAGGCCGCCTACAATGGCAAGTCATACAACGAAGCGGATTTTTCCAAAAACAACTTCTACTATGACCGGATCATGGAAAAAACGGACTTTTACAACAAGGGCGTATTCACCCGTCACGGGGACACCTACACCCTGAGTCCTTACCATGTCCTTTGGCCGGTTCCGCAGGGATCGATCGACGGCAATACCCAAGGGCAAATCAACCAAAACGAAGGGTATTCGGGATTTGAAAACAATGTACCGCCCCTGACCACCATCGACGGAGACTGATCCTCCGCGTGTAAACTAAAAAGGCCTCCAGGAATATCTGGAGGCCTTTTTTTTTGTTCGAATCCAAGAGAATTAATATTCCACCAAGGTACTGGCGCGGATCGTGATTTTGGAGGGAATGCTGATCACCTGGTTGGGAAGATCCGGCTGCCTTGGCTTGGTCAGCTTCTTGATCAGGAGCTTGGCACACTCCTCGCCAATGTTGAAGGCCGGCTGGGTAATCGTCGTCAGCGACGGGGTCAGGAGCCCGGCGATGCTCAGGTTGGAGAAGAAACTGATGATCTTCAGGTCTTCGGGTATTTTGATGTCGGTCTTCTTGACGGCGTGGTAGGTCGCCAAAGCGAGCTTTTCCACAGAGGAGACCAATCCATCCGGCCTATCCTCGGAGAGGAGCAGGTCGCGGATAGCCTCGATGTTCTTTTCCTCTTCGTGCGCGCAGGTGAGCTGTAGCGAGGGAGTCGGGGCGAGTCCGGCAGCCTTCAGCGCATCCAAATAGCCTCTATACCGCTCTCGGGTGATGGACAGCTCTTTGGACAGCATCAAGAAGCCGATCTTGCGGCAGCCCTGCTGGATCAGGTGCTTGGTACCATCGTAGGCGCTTTCGTAGTCGTTGGTGATAAACTTGGTGGTGGGGATGCTTTCGCAGATGCGGTCGAAGAAAATCAACGGAAAACCCCGCTCGTGTAGCCTCGCCAAGTGCGAAATGTCGCTGGTCTGGCTGGAAACGGACATGACAATCGCGTCCGCCCGCCCGTTCATGAGCAGGTTGACGATCTTTTTTTCCCGCTCTACATCCTCATGCGTACTGTAGATCAACAGGTGATACCCGTGCTGGTGGGTCACCTCCTCGATTCCGTCGATGACCTTGGAGAAAAAACTGCTCATCCGCTCCGGCATGATCACCGCAATGGTTTTGCTTTTGTTTTCCCTCAGGCTTCGTGCAAATGGATTGGGCTGATAGTTCAGCTTTTCAGCCATACTGACGACCTTCTTTTTGGTCTCCTCGCTGATCTCGTAGCTGTCATTGAGCGCTCGCGAAACCGTCGAAGGCGAAAGCTTCAGCTCCGCTGCCAGTTCTTTCAGATTGACTCCGGTACTCATTGGTATTGTAGGTTATTTGTGCCAAGGTTACTACGGAAGGGTTCCGTGGCGTTAAAATAATGAATTTATTCCAGTAAAGGCGTTTCGCAAACGTTTCCGTATTTTAATAAGGCAGGGGCCTTATTTCGGGATAAATTAGCCTACCAAATCGATACAAGCCTAGCTTCCCAACCTACACTTATGATGCCCGTTCAAACCCAAAATTCATTCCTGACCGAGGATTTTTTGTTGCACTCTGATTTTGCGCGGATCCTCTATCACGAATACGCCAAAGACCTTCCCATCATCGATTACCATAACCATCTCCCTCCTGCCGAGATCGCCCAGAACCGGAAATTCGAAAATATCTCCAAAATCTGGCTGGCAGGCGACCACTACAAATGGCGGGCGATGCGCACGCTCGGCATCCCCGAGAAGTTCATCACAGGAGATGCCTCCGATACCGAAAAGTTCGAAAAGTGGGCTTACGCCGTACCCTATACCATGAGGAATCCCCTCTACCACTGGACGCATCTGGAGCTGAAGCGCTATTTCGGTGTGGAGGAATTGCTGACCTCCTCCAATGCAACGGAGATCTACCTCCATACCACCGAATTGCTGCAGAAAGACGAGTTCCGCTCCCGTGGCCTTCTAGAGCGTATGGGTGTGGAAGTCGTCTGCTCTACCGACGATCCTACCGATACGCTTGAGCACCATGAGAGCTACCTCGGCGCTGGCGCAAAAGTCCAAATGTACCCGGCCTTCAGGCCTGACAAGTCTTTTGCCATAGAAAACTCCGAGGCCTACGCCGCCTATCTCCAAAAGCTGGGAGGAGTCGTGGGCTTTGAGATCGATTCCTTCGACAAGCTCGTGGAAGCGCTGCAAAACCGCGTCGACTTCTTCCATTCCCGAGGCTGCCGTCTCTCCGACCACGGCTTGGAAAATCTCTACTACTCCGACGACAGCCGCCTTTCGGCCGACGGCATTTTGCTGAAAGCGCTCCGCGGAAATGAGATCACAAAAGAGGAACTCGCCTACTTCAAGTTTAAGGTTCTAAAAAAACTCTGCAAAATGTACCACGCCAAAGGCTGGGTGCAACAGTTTCACCTGGGGGCGCTCCGCAACACCAACGCGCGCATGCTGCGGGTATTGGGACCTGATACGGGCTTTGACTCCATCGGCGACTTTGACCAGGCGCGTGCCATCGCCTCCTTCCTCAACGAGCTGGACTCCACAGACCAGCTGTCCAAAACCATCCTGTACAACCTCAATCCCCGAGACAACGAAGTCCTGGCCACCATGATCGGCAACTTCAATGACGGCTCGGTCAAAGGCAAGATCCAGTTTGGCTCCGGTTGGTGGTTTCTCGACCAAAAAGACGGCATGGAAAAGCAGATCAACACCCTCTCCAACATGGGGCTGATCAGCTGCTTCATCGGCATGCTCACCGACTCGCGTAGCTTCCTGTCCTTTCCCCGACACGAATATTTCCGCAGAATCCTCTGCAACCTGATCGGCCAGGACGTCAAAAACGGCGAGCTTCCCTGGGATGAAAAGTGGCTGGGGCAGCTGGTGTCTGACATCTGCTACCACAACGCCAAGAACTATTTTGACTTCTCCCCTTCTAATTACAAGCTTTGATGTCTACTTCTGATTTGTTTTCCCTAGCGGGAAAAAAGATAGCCTTTTCCGGTGCCACGGGTGTATTGGGAAAAACCATGGCCCTGCACCTCGCCGCCAGTGGAGCGGAACTCTTGATTTTGGGACGTACTCCCGACAAAGTCAACGAGCTGGTCGCTGAGATCGCCTCAGCCGGAGGCAAAGCTTGGGGGTACTTCGCGGACGTGACCGATGAGGAATCCTTGGCCAAGGTGGCCGAGATGATCGAGTCCGAGCATGGGCGCGTGGATGTCTTGATCAATTCCGCCGGTGGAAACATGCCGGGTGCCGTCGTGAGACCAGACCAAAACTTCCTCGACCTGGATACTCCCTCGCTGCGCAAAGTGATGGACCTGAACTACCTAGGCACCGTGCTACCGACCAAGGCCCTACTTCCACTCATGCTGAAGCAAGGAAAAGGCAATATTCTGAATATCAGCTCCATGGCCGCCACCCGTCCTATGACTCGGGTGATGGGCTATGCCTCTGCCAAAGCGGCGATCGACAACCTGACCAAGTGGCTTTCTGTGGAGCTCTGCCAAAAGCATGGCCCAAATTTCCGGGTCAATGCCATCGCTCCCGGTTTTTTCCTCACGGAGCAAAACCGCACTCTCCTCACCGAGGCGGACGGCAGCCTGACCCAAAGGGGAAACCAGATCATCGGCCATACCCCGATGACGCGTTTTGGCAAGCCGGAGGATCTCCTCGGTGCCTTGCAATGGCTGTGCAGCGATGCCTCGGCCTTCGTCACCGGCACCATCATCCCGGTGGATGGCGGCTTCAGCGCCTATTCTGGAGTATAGAAAAGAGAAAAAGTGATTGGTTATTGGTTATTTTCAAGCTCCTAGCTGCTTCTTTTACCCAATATCCAATAAGCCACTAACGAATAACACCTAACCAATAACCCAATCTCCATGAGCATCAAAATGGAACAGACCATGCGCTGGTATGGTCCCAAAGACCCTGTAAGTCTTAGAGATATCAGACAGTCCGGTGCCACGGGCATCGTGACTGCGCTCCACCACATTCCAAACGGGGAAGTGTGGAGCCGTGAAGAGATCCAAGCCCGCAAGAAAACCATCGAGGAAGCCGGCCTGACCTGGTCGGTCGTGGAGTCCGTTCCTGTGCACGAGGTGATCAAGACACGATCCGGCAACTTCCTGGAAGTGATAGAAAACTACAAGGAAACCCTGCGCAATCTGGCCGCTGAAGGCGTTTTTACCGTCTGCTACAATTTCATGCCTATTCTGGACTGGACACGCACCAACCTGGAGTATGAGTTGGAAAATGGCGCTAAGGCCTTGCTGTACGAGAAGAAGGCCGTGCAAGCCTTTGATCTCTTTATCCTACAGCGCCCTGAGGCCGAGCAGGAATACACCGAGGCGGAAATCGCCGAGGTCAAAGCCTACTACGAGGCTCTTTCCCCCGATGCCAAGCAACTGATCATCGACAACATCCTGAAGGGCCTGCCCGGCTCCGAGATCGGCTACACCATGGACGAGTTTCGCGCCATGCTCAAGACCTACGAGGGGATCGACGCCAAGAAACTGGCCGAGCACCTTCGCCTCTTCTTGGACGCGGTCACTCCGGTAGCGGAAGAAGTCGGCGTCTTTCTTTGTATCCACCCAGATGATCCGCCTTTTTCGCTGTACGGCCTCCCGAGAGTGGTCAGCACGGCTGCTGACGCGAGGAGAATCCTCTCCGAAACGCCAAGCCAGCACAACGGACTCACCTTCTGCACCGGCTCCTATGGGGTTCGCGCGGACAATGACCTTCCGGCGATGGTGCGAGAGTTTGGCGAGCGCATCCACTTCATCCATCTCCGCAGCACCAAGCGGGATGCGGATGGCAACTTCTTTGAAGACAACCACCTGGAAGGCAACGTACCCATGGTCTCCGTAATCAACGAGATCCTGCAAGTACAGGAAAAGCGTGGCAAGAGCCTTCCCATGCGTCCTGACCACGGCCATCAGATGCTGGACGATCTCCACAAAAAGACCAACCCAGGCTACTCCGCCATCGGCCGACTCAAAGGCCTTGCCGAGATCCGCGGCGTGGAAGAGGCCCTGCTTTGGGTGAAAGGCGGGAAGTAGGGAAGTAAGGAGGTTTGGAAGTCCGAAAGTAGGAAGTCGGGATGCCGAGAGCCAGACTACTCTCCTGCATAACATATCCCTTCGGATAATTGGAATCTGGGATTCTATGCCTTATCTTCTTAGCTGGAAATCCACTTGATTCAGTTCAGGTGGATTTCTTCTTTCATGATTATCCGCAATCTTGCCAGTAGGCGAATTTAGTTCTTCACTCGGGCCTGCCTGCTCAGGCAGGTCGGAAGACCGTAGTAGGGCAAAGCCTAAAGTTTGACCTTCTTTTGTATGGTCAAGGCTACTTAGTGGCATAAAAGCGGATAATCGTATCTTCTTTTTAGCCGACCAAACCCCATCATCATGAGCGAAGACTTTTCTCCCTTACCCCCATCGTACACCTCCATCCAAAAAGCGACAGCCGAAAGCGGATTTACCATGGCCTCTGACCTGGCTACCGGCAGCCTTTTGAGAACCCTCGCCGCGACCAAACGCCGCGGAAAATTGCTCGAGCTGGGCACTGGCACGGGGCTCTCCACTTCTTGGATCTTGGACGGCATGGACAAGGACTCGACTTTAGTTTCCATCGACAACGACCAGGATGTTTTGGCTATCGCAAAGCAGTTTTTAGGCGCAGACCAGCGGTTGGATCTGCAGCTGATGGATGGGGAAAAATGGGTAGAATCCAACAGGGAAAGCAGTTTTGACTTCATTTTTGCCGACACCTGGCATGGCAAATACCTGCTGCTGGAGGAAGTGCTGGAGATGCTACACATCGGCGGCCTGTACATCGTGGACGACATGATTCCCCAGGCCAATTGGCCCGAAGGGCACGCTGAAAAGGCCGAAAAATTCATGCAAAAGCTGGAATCCATGCCCAATTTGACTTTGACCAAATTAAATTGGTCTACTGGCATCATCATTGCGGCGCGCAGGTTTTAGGAAGCGCCGTTCCGTTTTGAGGTAGAGAAAGGGCAAGATCTCCCACACTTTCCGGGCATGCTGCGTCGGAAAAATCCCTTTCTCCTCCGTTCAGATAAAAGTGGCGACCAAAAACAAGCCTTTCCAATAACTTGCCAAACCTCCCAAACAGGAAATCGCCCCACAGCCCCCAATGAACAAAACCACCTCAGTAGTAGTATTTGCGTTTATCTCCCTTTTCTCACTCGGCACTTTGGCTATGGTCAACTACCAGCCGGATTTCAAAAAAAGACTTCAGGACACCTACTCCAGCCTCGTCGAGGAGGAGATCCATACCGAATACGTAGAGTTGCCGGAAGCCAAGCCTCTGGAACCTTCCACCGAAATCGAATTGCCGACTTTCTCGGGCCGCCTTGGCAAAGACGCCTACGATGACCACCTCAACGCCGCAGAGCTCAAAGGCATAGGCCTCATCCAAGACGAGGAACAGCTGCGAAAACTGGTGGAAAACAGCGTGCTCGTAAAAGCTGAGGCCGGTGCCGGATACCAGGTGGACTCGCTGACCTACAGCCATCCCTACTTTAGCCTACAGTCCAAAAAAGTGCTGGATGAGATCGGGCAAACCTTCGAGACGCTCAATGGCCAAGGAAACTACTTCACCGTCACCTCCGGCACTAGGACCATGGAGCAGCAGAAAAAACTCTCCCGCCGCAACCGCAACGCCACCAAGGGCGAAAGCTCCCACTCCTACGGCGTCTCCTTCGACATCTCTTACGTTCGCTTCAACGGTGAGAAAAACTACGACCGAAAGGCCCAAAAGGACCTGGAGGCCGTCCTCAACCATTTCCAAAAGGAAAACAAGATCTTCGTCATCAAGGAAAGACGCCAAGCCTGCTATCATGTAACCGTGAGATGAGGTCCGAAACATCACTAAGCAAAAAGACCGCCTTTCAGCGGTCTTTTTGCTTCCCTCTTCTGTCTCCGGTCTTCCGTCTCCTAATACCCCAGCGTCTTCAGCATGCTCTCTTCGGTCTGGTCTTTGGCGAAAAGTCGGTGGGTGACATTTCCGTTTTCATCCCGGTCGATCAGCACGTGTTTGGGCGCTGGGATCAGGCAGTGCTGTATGCCTCCATATCCTCCGAGAGATTCCTGATAGGCACCGGTGTGAAAGAAGCCGATGTACTGCTTTCTCCCCTCCTCGATTTTGGGCAGGTAGATGTTGTACTGGTGAGCCTCGGAGTTGTAGTAGTCCATGCTGTCGCAGGTCAAGCCGCCAAGGGAAATGCCCTGATAGGCCTCATCCCAGTTGTTCACGGCTAGCATGATGTACTTTTGGTTAAGACCCCAGCTATCAGGAAGTTGTGTAATGAACGACCCGTCAATCATATACCAGAGTTCCTTGTCGTTTTGGAGCTTTTCATCCAGGATGGAGTAGAGCACGGCTCCGCTTTCCCCTACCGTGTAGCTGCCAAACTCGGTGAAGATGTTTGGCTCGGTGGTGTTGTTTTTGGCGCACATCCACTTGATGTTTTTCACGATCTGGTCGGCCATGTACTGGTAGTCGTAGTCGAAAAAGACGTTGGTCTTGATCGGCCAGCCCCCTCCTATGTCCATGGTGTCCAGGCTAGGCGCGACTTTTTTCAGATCGACATATTTCTGGATAAAGCGGGTGAGCTCCGACCAATAGTAGGCCGTGTCCTTGATCCCGGAGTTGATGAAGAAGTGGAGCATCTTCAGGCTCACCTGGGGATTGTCCTTGATCTTCTCCTCATAGAGTCGGATGATGTCATTGTACCGCACGCCGAGTCTGGACGTGTAGAAGCCAAACTTCGGCTCCTCGTCGGCCGCGATCCGAATCCCCACTTGGAAAGGCACCTTCACATGCTCCAGGTAGTAGTCGATCTCGCTGAGGTTGTCCAGGATGGGCACACAGTTCACAAAGCCGTCATTCAGCAGCTCGGAAATGTACTTTTTGTACAGCTCCCGCTTGAAGCCGTTGCAGATGATGTAGGTATTCTTGGTGATTTTTCCCTTCGCATACAGACTTCGCACCAGGGGAATGTCAAAAGTGGAAGAGGTCTCGATGTGAATGTCGTTTTTCAGCGCCTCGTCCAGCACAAAGCTGAAATGCGAGGACTTGGTGCAGTAGCAGTAAGTGTATTTGCCCTTGTAGTCGTGTGTCTGGATCGCATTGTTGAAAAAAGTCTTCGCATTCTGGATGCTTTCCGAAATCTTCGGCAAGTAGGTCAGTTTGAGCGGCGTGCCGTAGGTCTCGATGATCTCCATCAGGTTGACCCCATTAAAAAAGAGCTCATTGTTCTCGACATGAAACTCTTTGGTAGGGAAATCAAACGTCTGTTGGATCAGGTCAATGTATCTGTTCATTTACCAGGGGTTTAAATACATGAAGTAAAGGCTGCAAAAATTGCGCTTTTATCGGGGTATTTCAAATGCAGAGGGGAAAACTTCCGACACTTGGAAACGATTGGAAAGGGCATTTGCCATCGCCTTTTGCTAGTCAATAATAAGCACATCAAATCAAAAAAAGGACAAATCCACGCTGGACTTGTCCCTTTTAACCCAAGATTAACGCTGGCTTAATCCCAAGCCGCGCCCTGCAATGCGGAGTTTAGCAGGGCCTGTTCCGCTTGAAAACGCTTTTTGTTTTCGATCACCTGGGCAAGGATTTCCTTGAAGGCCACCTCTCTTTTGAGAAGGGAAATGATGTGGTTGAAAAAGCGGACAACCTCTGGTTTCTGGCTTTGGGAAAAGGTGAAAAAGGCCTGTGCCCGGTCAAAGTCGTAGATCAGGCTGAGAGACGCTGGCTTTCCCAACAAAATCAATCCCCTGAAAAGCGGCAGAAGCTGCTCAAAGCCACGCTCAAAGCGGCACATGCCCTGCATTTGGTTTCCTACTTCCTGAGAAAAGATCTTCAGGATTGCCTCCTTGCCCACGTTGAACTGGGCGAGGTCTGGCGTAGAGGTCACAGTCCAGGTGCTGGACTTCAGTTCGGGGCTTACAAGTGTGGCTACAGCGCTCATCGGTAATGATTGGTTATTGGACGATGAGCCAAAGGTAAAGCAAGGATTCATATTTTCCTATATTCCCTATAATTTTTATAGGATTATAAAATCAATTAGTCTTTTGTCCTCGACAGCAGAAGCAAAAGATCTAGCCCAAGCTGTCGGGCTGCCCGAATTCCCCGGACTTTTGTACAGGAAGCTGGCTTGACCAAAAATGGATTGCGGGCTTTTTTCCTAGTTTTACGCTCTGGAAAGAAAGTACCCACCCTAACCCAAATACCGACTCAGAGATGAGAAACATCAAACTAGTGGAAGTCCGCTCCGAGATCGCAGCCGGTACCCGCGGCGCGAGCATGGGGATAGATGCGCTGAAAGTCGCCAGTCTGGACAAGCAATCGGCCTTTTTTACCCACTTTGACCCGATCAACGTCCCGGATGCCAACAGCTTTCTCTGGAAAGGAAACAAGCATCCCCACGCCAAATACATCGACGGGGTGTATCAGGTGCTCAAAAACGTCTATTCGACCATCGAGTCGCTGCGTCTGGAAAAGAAGTTTCCCATCGTCCTGGCTGGAGACCACAGCACTGCCGCTGGCACCATCATGGGCATCAAGGCCGCCGATCCGGACAAGAGACTCGGCGTGATCTGGATCGACGCCCACGCAGACCTGCATACGCCATTTACCACGCCCTCTGGCAACATGCACGGCATGCCCCTGGCGATGACTGCCCATCTGGACAATCTGGACTGCCAGATCAACGCACCGGAGGCGGAGACGATCAACTTTTGGAACAAGATCAAAAACATAGGAGGCGAGTCGCCCAAAATCAGACCGGAGGACATCGTCTTCATCTCGGTGCGCGATACGGAAAAGCCCGAGGACTTTCTGATCCGAAAACACGGCATCAAGAATTTCAGCACGCAGGAAGTCAGAGAGCTGGGAATCTCCCAAGTGGCCGAACAGGCGCTGGCGATCCTGAAGGACTGCGAGCAAATCTACATTTCCTTTGACGTGGACAGCATGGACAGCTCCATCTCGGTCGGAACAGGGACTCCAGTCCCAAACGGCCTGACGGTCCAAGAAGCGATACAGCTCAACGTACAGCTCATCCGCGACAAGCGCGTGTGCTGCTGGGAGATCGTCGAGGTCAACCCTACTCTGGACACCGAAAACACCATGGCCGAAGCCGCCTTCGAAGTCCTCGAAGCCACGACGAATTCTTTGGTGGACTATTTTTAAACCGCTAAGTTCACGAAGAAACGCAAAGAAATGAGGGCTCCTGCATTTTTGACCGAGGATGAGCTCAGCCATATCGTCATCGGAGTGGCTTTGAATGTCCATTCCCAATTGGGGCCTGGCCTGTTGGAAAACGTGTATAAAAAAGTCCTTCATTATAAACTTCTAAAAGAAGGGCTTTCTGTAGAGCTTGAAAAACCAATGGGGATCGAGATCGATGACATCTCATTGGATTTGGGATATAGGATAGATTTGCTGGTCGAAAACAAACTGGTCTTAGAACTGAAATCAGTAAAGGAAATCAATGACTTACACGTCGCCCAAACGCTCAACTACCTAAAATTGGGGAGGTTTAAACTTGGCCTCATCCTCAATTCCAACGTTACCCAAATGAAATCAGGAATCAGAAGAGTGATTTTAACTAAAGACCCAAGACAGTTCTAAAGGCTTTCTTTGTGTACCTTTGAGTCCTTTGCGGTCAAAATAAAAAATGAACATACAAGAAAATATCATCCAAGGCATTCAGCTGGCGTTTCAGAACATCTACAACCATGACCTGCCGCTGGATCAGATCAGCCTCGCTCCTACGCGCAAGGAATTCCAGGGAACCTACACCTTTGTGGTCTTCCCCTTTTTGAAAATCTCCCAGTCCAACCCCGACACCACCGCCAAGCAAATCGGCGAATACCTGAAGGGCAACGTCCCCGTCGTGGCCGACTTCAACGTGGTCAAGGGCTTCCTCAACCTCGTCCTCAACGAGCGCGTGTGGGTGGATCTTTTCTCCCAAATCTACAGCAACCCAAACCTCGGACAGCTCCCGGCCAATGGCCAAAAGGTGATGGTGGAATACTCCTCCCCCAACACTAACAAGCCCCTGCACCTGGGACACCTGAGAAACAACTTCCTGGGCTTTTCCGTCGCGGAGATCCTCGCCGCCAATGGCTATGAGGTCATCAAGGCCAACCTGGTCAACGACCGTGGCATCCACATCTGCAAATCCATGGTGGCCTACCAGCACTTTGGCGACGGCGAGACTCCCGAGTCCTCCGGGTTGAAGGGCGACCACCTGGCGGGAAAATACTACGTCCTCTTTGACAAGGAATACAAAACCCAGATCGGCGAGCTGAAAGCGGCCGGGCAATCCGAGGAAGAAGCCAAGAAAAACGCACCCATCCTACTCGAAGCGCAGGACATGCTCCGCAAGTGGGAAGCGGGTGACAGCGAGGTCGTCTCCCTCTGGAAGCAGATGAACGAATGGGTGTATGCGGGCTTTGAAGCGACCTATCAGCGCATGGGCGTGAGTTTTGACCAATACTACTACGAATCTGACACCTACCTGCTGGGCAAGGACATCGTCGAGGAAGGCCTGGAAAAGGGCGTGTTTTTCAAAAAGGAAAACGGCTCCGTCTGGGTCGATCTGAGCGACGAAGGACTTGACGAAAAGCTCGTGCGCCGAGCCGACGGCACCTCGGTGTACATCACCCAAGACTTGGGCACCGCAGACCTGAAGTACAAAGATTTCCAAATCGACAAGTCCGTATATGTAGTTGGCAACGAGCAGGATTACCACTTCGAGGTTTTGTTTAAGATCATGCGAAAGCTCGGTCGCTCCTATGGGGACGGGCTCTACCACCTCTCCTACGGCATGGTGGACCTGCCTACCGGCAAGATGAAGTCCCGCGAGGGTACAGTGGTCGATGCCGATGACCTGATGCAGGAGATGGTGGAGACTGCCGAGCAGCACACCAAGGAACTCGGCAAGATCGAAGGCTTCACTGAGGAGCAAGCCAAGGAGCTCTACGAAACCTTGGGCATGGGTGCCTTGAAATACTTCCTGCTCAAGGTCGATCCCAAGAAGCGCATGCTGTTCAATCCCCAGGAATCCATCGAATTTCAGGGCTACACCGGACCATTCGTCCAGTATTCCCATGCGCGCATCGCGGCGATCCTGCGAAAGGCCGAGCAGATCGGCGTGGACTATGAAAAGCCAAACCTGGCTGAAGTCGGTGCCCTGGCGGAGTCCGAGACAGCCTTGATTTTCCTCCTGAGCAGCTTTGAGAAGAAAATCAAACTTGCCGCCGACGAATATTCCCCGGCCGTGATTGCCCAATACCTCTTCGATTTGGCTAAGGAATACAACCGTTTTTACGCGGATCTTCCTATCTTCCATGAGAAAGACCAGGTAGTTCAGGCCTTCCGAGTGGCGCTTTCGGCCCTGACTGCCAAAACAATCAAAAAGGGAATGGGTTTACTCGGTATCTCCGTCCCAGAACGTATGTAAACCATGAAGACTCTACTCCTATTCATCAGCATCGCCCTGCTGGCCTGCGGCAAAACCTTGGAAAGACCAACAGACCTGGCAGCGCTTCACCCCTCTTTTGACCAGACTATGGAAAGCTCCTTCTACGACTTCAAAATGAAAGACATCAACGGCAAGGAAGTCGCCTTCTCCGAGTTTAAGGGCAAAAAGCTCCTGCTCGTAAACGTCGCCTCCAAGTGCGGCTACACCAAGCAGTATGCCCAGCTGCAGGAGCTCTATGCCGAGCACGGCGACAAGATCCTCATCCTGGGCTTCCCTGCCAACAATTTTGGCGGACAGGAGCCGGGCTCCAACGAGGAGATCAAGGAATTCTGCTCCACGGAGTATGGCGTGACCTTCCCGATGTTTGAAAAGATCTCCGTGGCGGGATTTGACAAGCATCCGCTCTACCGATGGCTGTCCGACGCCTCCAAAAACGGCTGGAACAACGAGGAGCCGAGCTGGAACTTCTGCAAATACTTTATCAATGAGAAGGGCGAGCTGGTGAAGTTTTTCCCTTCCGCAGTCACTCCGCTGGACGAGCAGATCCTACAACTAATCGAAGCTTAATTCAAGAATTTTCTCCTTGAAAAAAGAAATTACCACCAAAAAAGAAGCCTGGCTGCACGCGGTCAGGCTTCGTACTTTACCCTTGGCCTTGGCCAGCATTTTCGCCGGATCCTTTCTGGCAGCCTGGCAAGACGCCTTCCGCTGGGAAATCCTCCTGCTGGCCGCACTGACCACTATTTTCCTCCAAATCCTGTCCAATCTGTCCAACGACTACGGGGATACCGTGCACGGAGCCGACTCCGCCGAGCGAACCGGGCCGGTGCGGGCCGTACAGTCGGGCATGATCTCACTTCCGGAGATGAAGCGGGCCATGTATCTGTTTGGGGTGCTATCCCTCATATCAGGCCTGCTGCTGGTATATTTGGCCGTGCAGGATTGGAGGCTGTTTGCGCTATTCCTAGGCTTGGGCCTGGCGGCGATCTGGGCGGCGATCACCTACACCTCCGGCAGCAATCCCTATGGCTACGCCGGGCTCGGCGACATTTCGGTCTTTGTCTTCTTTGGCCTGCTCGGCGTGCTGGGCACGTATTTTCTCCATACGCTCAGCTTTGAGCCGCTCACGATCGCAATCGCTGTCGCGCTAGGGCTCTTCAGCACCGCGGTGCTCAACATCAACAATATCCGTGACATCGAATCTGACGAGAAGGCCGGCAAGCGCTCCATTCCCGTAAGGATCGGACGAAAAGCAGCCGTGCAATACAACTGGGCGCTGCTTATCGGGGGCTATGCCTGCTTGTCTGTCTTTGTCTTGCTGAGCGGAAAGCTCTTTGCGCTAGCCACCTTCTTGGCTTTGCCCATCATGCTACAGGTCGGCTTTGGCGTGCAGCGGGCGGCTTCCTCGGCCGAGACAGATCCCTTTCTGAAAAAAATGGCCCTCAGTACCCTACTCTGGGTTCTGCTTTTTGGGCTCGGACTGCTTTTTTAGCAAAAGCTGGCAAAAATCATTTTCCTGTCGCTTTTAATGGCTAATTTGAGCTAAACAAAAACCTCTTTTAGCCATGATCAAAGTCCTTGTTCCTTTTGATTTTTCACAAACAGCACAACACGCCCTCAACTTCGCCGTCAGCCTGACCGAGGTGTACCACAAAGTGGAGCTCAGCGTCATCCACGTGGTGGAGACCCCTGTGACTACCGGCATGGGCACCATGGGTGGCGGACTGGAGGCCATTCCCGATTTCCAAAACCAGATCTTCTACCTAGAACTGGTCGAAACGAGGAAAAAGCAGTTTCAGGAGCTGGAGGAGAAGTACGCCGACGCCAAGTTTTCCTTCGCCACCAAGCTGGTACTTGGCAACGTGTTTAGGAGCATCAGCGAGGCGATTCAGGACGAGGCTCCCGATCTGGTCATCATGGGTTCCAAGGGCACTTCCGGTCTGGAGGAAGTCCTAGTCGGCAGCAACACCGAGAAGGTCGTGAGAAGCGCCTCCTGCCCCGTCATCACCATCAAGGCCGACACGCCCATCCACAGCATGAAAAAGGTCGTGTTCGCTTCGGACTTCCGGGAGTCCAACGACGAAGTGGCCGGGCGGATCAAGCGCATGCAGGCCATCTTCGACGCCCAGTTTTACTTTGTGGCGGTCAATACCCCGGGCAACTTTGAGACTACCCGGGAATCCATGGCACGTATCCGGGCTTTTGTGCAGAAGTACCAATTCGAAAACATCAAGGCCGAGATCTACAATTCCCTGTCTGAGGAGTCCGGCATCATCGAGTTTGCCGACGACATCGACGCGGACATGATTGCCATGACCACCCATGGCCGCACCGGCCTGCTCCACCTGATCACCGGCAGCATCGCCGAGGACGTGGTCAACCACTCCAAACGCCCGGTATGGACCTATAAGACGAAGTGAGGTCGAAAATCTGGAGTGTAAGAAATCCCTCTTAAATCCCTTTGGAAATAACCGCTACCAAAGGTGCACTTATCGATCCAAATCGAAAGGATTGGTGTACCAAAGGTACACGGATAAATGAGTTATATGCCACTTTAGGACGACAGACAGACCATGCCAAAAAGTAAAAATCTAAACGGACTCCCACATAACCTGACAAAAAGCTTTTTCGGGACGAAACGCAATTATAAGTGTGGTTATATGGCTGACTGGCTTGTAAACGCAGCAAGAAAACTATAACTAACAGAGGCCACTATTGACGTCTTAAATCAAACTATTCATCCGACAGAATTGAATTTATACCCGCTGACTATTAATCTTAGAAACTTGCCCAACATCATCGACAAGGAATTAAAAGAAAATGGTTTCCCGTTCGACTTTATTACAGAAGCAAAAATCCGTGTCGAATTTTTTAACTCAAACACTCACAGTAAGACAATTTACTGCTTTCCAACACTGACAGACAAAGAAGGGCATAAATATGAACCTGGACGAATAATTGAAGGTGCTTACGAAGACAAGTTCGACCCGTTTGACCCGATAGAGATTTATCCTGACAAGCCTTCATTCATTGACAGAATTAAATCCAAATTCAATTAATCCAATATGAGCGACGACACATTTTCCGATGACACATTAACTGAAGAAGAAGCTTTTTGGGTTATGTGGTATTTTTTAGAAGGACATTATGAATTGGCAGGAGGACAGTTTGATTTATCAGACATTTTGAGCGCTTCACAACCTTTTGAATTTGACGACAACGGACACTTTGATGGAGAAGTAAAAGGGAATAGACGTGTCGCTCCAGCGGACAGCGGAATGGTTTGGCATTGGAATGAAGCAGTGAAAAAATATAAAGAACAAGGACGACCAAAACCGACACCATTAAAGAAATAAGAAAAGCGGCATATAACAGCTAGGTTTTCGTTGCGTCCGCAGGACGGACAGTGAAAACCAGGTTGCACGAAACCGGGGAGGTTCCTATGGGGATTGGGTCGGTTTTTGAGGGGATCAACGAGCCTGTGAAGCTTGAAAAAAGGAAGCGGGGAGCTGCTTCCGGCATCAAAAATAAATACGGAATCATCTTAATCAGTCCGCTCAAGCCTGTTTTCAAAGGGCTTTTTTTTGTGGCTTGGCACAGCTTTCCTAAAAGTATATACCCAAAACATATACCTTTGTAAAATGAAAACCCTTTCCCTCAAATTGGATGATGAGATCTTCGAAGAGGCTGAAGAGATCACCGGCAAGCTAAATCTGGCTAGAAATCGCTATATCAACGAAGCGGTTCGGATCTATAATCGGGTGCACAAACGCCGACTTCTGAAGGAGCAACTCGCCAAGGAATCCGCTTTGACTGGTAAAGACTCCATGGAAGTACTCCGTGAATTCGAACGTCTTCTGGATGAAAACTAGCCAATACGACATTTGGTTGGCGGATCTGAACCCCAGTCGGGGAACGGAGCCGGGTAAGACCCGTCCCGTAGTGGTCATCCAAACGGATTTATTGAATGGAACGCATCTTTCGACGATCGTTTGCCCCATCACTAGTAACGTTCAGCAAGACATCGATATCCTGCGCGTCCACTTAAACGACAAGCAACTGGACAAATTGAGCGATATTTTGGTCGATCAGATCCGCGCCATCGACAACAAGCGACTTATTGAAAAGCTTGGCGAATTGACCAAAGAACAACGGGACAAGCTTAAAGAAAACCTTAGAATAGTTTTGGACATTTAGTCCCAAAAAAACACGATTGATTCTGGCATTTATGCCCACTTGACTTCCCATGGCAAAGAAAAACAACGACTGGAAAAAGCGCGACGGGGTGGTCTACTCCACCAGCGACGATTTTGAATACAACATCGGAGGCGAAGATGCCGCCGAAACCCTCCCTCCTGTCCAGCAGAAGCTCAAGGTGCTCCTAGACAAAAAACAGCGGGCAGGCAAGCAGGTGACTTTGGTAAATGGCTTCGTAGGCACCGAAGAAGATCTGAAGGAACTCGGCAAGCTGCTCAAAAACAAGTGTGGTGTCGGCGGCTCGACCAAGGACGGCGAGATCCTCATCCAGGGCGACCACCGGGACAAAGTCCTCCAGGTCTTGCAGCAGGCCGGCTACGGCGCTAAAAAGTCGGGGGGATAAGAGTTAAAAGTTATGGGGTTATTGGTTATTAGTCGATAGTCCATGGCGAGCAGTCCATAGTGGGAAGTGGATAGTCCATAGTCGATAGACGATAGCGAGTAGTCCATAGTTGGTAGTCGATAGTCCATAGTCGACAGTCCATGGCGAGCAGTCGATAGTCCATAGCAAATAGTGCTAAGCTTAGGACCATTCCGAACCACCACTTACTACTTACCACTTACTACACCCGACACCGGTCATCGGTCATCCGACAGCCTAGTCCGGCGAATAGACGATAGTACAAAGCTCAGGATCATCCCGGACCACCACTTACCACTTACTACACCCGACACCGGTCATCCGACAGGGTAGTCCAGGCGAATAGACGATCGTACAAAACTCAGGATCATCCCGGACCACCACTTACCACTCACTACTTACCACTTACTACACCCGACACCGGTCATCCGACAGGGTAGTCCAGGCGAATAGACGATCGTACAAAACTCAGGATCATTCCGAACAACCACTTACCACTCACTACTTACGACTTACTACTTACCACTTACTACACCCGACACCGGTCATCCGACATCGGACATCGGACATCCCCCTCACCCTTCAATCTCCGCCACCAGGGCCTCGTACCAAGCCTCACCATACTTCCGGATAAGGGAATCCTTTAAAAAGCGGTATAGCGGCACCTTGAGGCTTTGTCCCAGCTGGCAAGCCGGATCGCAGATATGCCAGCGGTCGTAGTTTAGCGCGTCAAACTGGTCGTACTTCGTCACCCGGATCGGGTAGAGATGGCAAGAGATGGGTTTTTTCCAAGAAATCTTCCCCTCGATATAGGCTTGCTCGATGCCGCACTTGAGGATGCCGCGCTCGTCGTACAGCGCGTAGGCGCACTCCCGGTTGTCACCGATGGTGGGCGTGCCTTTGTCGCCGTCCTTGTCGATCACCCACACGCCCTGCTCGGCAATGGCTTGCCGCCCCTCCTCGGTGATGTAGTCTTTGACGATGGGGTAGATTTCCTCGAGGATCTTGGTTTCCTCATCCTCCAGCGGCGCGCCGGCATCGCCTTCCACGCAGCAAGCCCCCTTGCAGGCCTCTAGGTCACAGACAAAAAAGTTTTCCTTGATATCGTCCGACAGTACGGCGTTTCCTACCAGAATCATACGCTTGGTTTGTTTCCCCAAAGGTAGAAATCTATGCAAGCCAATCCTACTTTTCCTTTTTCGGTGAAAAGGCTTTCGCCTCCCAAAAATCTAGTGGGGGAGTATCTTGACCACATTCCATTTGTCGAATCACGTCCCTTTCGGACAATGGGATAAAAAGGGGTTGGCAATTCTGATCTTTTGACTAAATTAAGAAGCGCTCTCTCCTATTGTTCTGTTGACCCTGTTTTTGAAAAAGCACTTGCCGTCGTCTCCGACCGGAAAGTTCTGATATGCTTTACGGACATTTTTAAAACCAATTTTTCAACACAAACAAAACAAACTATGAGGTACCTAAAAAAAGCAAATGCATTGCACCTGCTGGCGGCAATAGCACTGGTGTTCTATGGATGCGAGAGCAGCATCGTCCAGGAAGAGCCCATCACACCAGCCACGCTGGAAGCGGAATCGGAGACTAGCAAGTACAACCTGAACCTTCTGCCCCAGGTGACGGACTTTTCGAATCTACGGGTCGGCACCTACACCGGACGCTACCTGATCATCAACAAGGGAAACCAATCCAAAAGCATCGCCAAGGATATCCAAGCCGCAGGCGGTGAGATCGTCAAGACTTTTCCGGAGATCGGCGTATCCGTAGCCATCTCCCATTCTGCTGATTTTCTTGACAAAGCCCGCAAGCTGAGTTCCATCGAGTCCATCACGCCGGACTTTGTCCTCCAATACACTGAAGAGCCCGCAGGCGTAGGCGAACTGTCCAGCCACGAGCTTGGCGGCATCGCTGCCGCGGGAGAGCCTTTTGACTACCAAAGTGCGATCTTCGACGGCTTCCAATGGGCACCGCAATCCATAGGCGCCCCCACTGCCTGGGAAAACGGGTTTACCGGGGAAGGTGTCCGCGTCGCGGTGATCGACGGAGGCATCCATTCCAGCCACTTCGACTTGGCACCCAACCTTGACGTAGCCAGCTCCATCTCCACTGTGCCCGGCTTTGCTTTCAACCAGGATGTGGGCACTTTTTGGCATGGCACGCACGTAGCGGGGATCGTGGCAGCCTCTGGGTTTGGAGTCGTGGGCATCGCGCCAAAGGCCACCATTATCGGAGTGAAGTCGCTCCACAATGGGTCCGGCGCATTTGAATGGATCCTGGAGGGACTGCTCTATGCAGCCACTCCCCAATCCATGGGTGGAGCCGGTGCACAGGTCATCAACATGAGCCTGGGAGCCACCATCCCCTACAGAGACGAATGGAAAGACAAGGAATTCAGGGATGCATTTCGCGAGCTGCAAAAGATCTATGACATGGCTACCCGCTATGCCTACCAAAACGGCGTGACCGTGGTCGTCTCAGCCGGTAACGGCGCCACCAACTTTGACAGCGCCAAGGAACTTTACAAGATCCCGGCGGAAAACCAGCACGTGATCTCCATCAGCTCCACCGGACCGGTGGGATGGGCTTTGGGAGCCAGCAACTTCACCGACCCAGCCTACTATACCGATCACGGCAAATCGCTAGTCAGCTTTGCCGCTCCGGGCGGCAGTGCGGGACTGCTGGTGGTCGATGGCTTTACGGGTAACTGTACCGTGGTAGGTACGACCCGTACGATTACCAATCCTTGCTATGCATTTGATATGGTATTCAGCACCGTGAGAGGTACGACCAACGGGAACTACAGCTGGTCTCAGGGCACATCCATGGCGGCCCCTGCGGCTGCGGGTGTGGTGGCCCTGATGATGGAAGCGAGCGGAGGCAGCATGAGTCCAAGCCAAGTGCGCAGCAAACTGGTCAGCACCTCTACCGACCTCGGCAAACCGGGCAACGATGAATTTTACGGCCATGGCTACGTCAACGCAGCCAAGGCAGTCGGTTTGCAGTAAAAGGCATCTAGGCTAAAAAGGCTGATAGCTCCCTCAGAAATCGGGGGCTATCAGCCTTTTCTTTGAATTGCGTTTAAATTTTTTCCGGCTTGGATACCAGAGGTTCTAGTCCTCCAAGCGGTAGATCTCCATGATGTCTTCCAGTACTTTTTTGAAGTCGATCTTCAGGTCAATCAGCTTGCCCGAACTGATGTCGAATACCCATCCATGGATCTGCATTCCCCTTTTTCGTATCGCCCGCTGCACTGCGGCCATCTTCACCACATTGATTGCCTGCTCTTTCACATTGAGTTCGACCAGTCGGTCATAGCGCTTCTGCTCGTCCGAGATCGCATTGAGCTCGTCCTTGTGCGCGCGGTAGACGTCCCGAATGTTGCGCAGCCAAGGGTTGAGAATTCCGAGATCTTTGGCCTCCATGGCGGCTTTCACCCCGCCACAGGAGTAGTGTCCACATACCACCACGTGGTTGACCTCCAGGTATTTCACGGCGTAGTTGATCACACTTTGGGCATTGAGGTCGATGGCATTGACGACGTTGGCGACATTGCGGTGGACAAAGAGCTCTCCGGGCTGCATGCCCATCAAGTCCTCGGCCGTCACCCGGGAGTCCGAGCAGCCGATATAGAGCACATCCGGCTTTTGCCCTTTGGCCAGGTTTTCAAAATAGTTGGGATCACCTTGGGTCTTGGATTGGATCCATTTTTCGTTGTTTTCAAAAATCTTGGATAGTTCCATGGGAGTGTTTTTTGGTTGAATGCTATGGCGATGATAAAGCAAAAATACGGGAGAGGCAAGCGTACAATCGCTGCTACCCTTGAATCCAATCTTGGTTTTTTCGCAAAGACTGTCGCACTCGTCAGGCTTCCAGATGGTCCAGGTAGTTGAGCAACCGCAAAAACGAAGCAATCGTGAACGGGGTCATCTCTCGCTGCTTGATCTGCTGCAGATACACGTTTCTCAAGACGGGGTAGTCGGCCTCGTTGTACAGTTTGGCCAGGGTGGCACCCCGAAACGAATTGTAGACAAAGTTGTGGGTCTTGAAGCCTTCGTGCTTCTGTGAGGCAAAGGCATTTTCGAGCTTCCTCGGCTGGATCATCTCGTCCATCCAGGGAAATCCTTCGGAAAGGAAAAACCGTTCGGCGAGCTCCATCACGTCAGCCAGTTGGCTGTCGCTTTCGATCACAAAGCGATGGGGCATTTTGTCGCTGATGCCGTCCGGAGTCTGGATCAAGGTGATCGACCGCTCGGAGTAGCCTTTGAGAGTGGGCAAAAAACGGTGGATGATCTCTTCCACCTCATCTATCCTCACGCCAAAACTATACTCCAGATAGGACAAGCCGGGATTTTCCGTGTAGTGCACAAAAACCACCTGCTGTCCTTGGGGAAAAGTCTTCTGAAACAGGAGATGGGCCGAGTGGAATTTGAAGTCAAAATCTTCAAAAAACCCATGGTGCAACTCGATTACCTCCCGCTTCTTCATGCTTTTTTTAACTGATGAAAAGCGGATTTGTTGTGTTTAATCAGGAAAATAATTCCCTCATTTCCTGCAACATAGGCTCAATCTCGGCCTTCTTCAGCTGCAAACTCCCTTCGTCTTCCGGATTGTGAAGGTAGTGGTTCCAGTGCTTTTCGGCCTTGCGGATAGTGCGCGGCGTGATGTCAAATTCCACCTCATCCAGGTAGTCCTTGGCAAGGGTTGAGGCCTTGAAATTGCCGAAAAGATATACCCGGAAAATGTCCACAAAACTGTTGCTGAGGTCAAACTCCTCCAGGATCTGCACAAAGGCTCCCTGTACAGACTTGTTCTTTTTGTCGAAAATGGCGTCGAAGATCGCATCCAGCGCCTCTTCCTGATAGGGAGTCTTGGACAGCGCCCTGCAGGCAAGGTAGGCGACTTCCCAAGAGTCCCCCCGCACGAGCTGGATCAACCGTTCTTTGGCCTCCTCATCGGCGAGACTTCCCAGCTTGTCGGCAAAATGATAGGCTTCGGACTCCTTGGGGTCGGATATTCGTTCAAAAAGTTTCTGGATTTCTTCCTGCATGATTTTTTGATTTCTTTGCGCAAAGATAGCCATTTGTTTCACCCCTCCATGAATATTCCGCAGGCCCAAACAATCAGTGACGAACAGGCTAAAAACCTGCTGGATCAGGCTGGACGGCTCGGGCTCACACCTGCCTATTTGCCCAAAAAACACCAGCTGCTGCTGGAGGACGGCGAGGGCTGGCTGGCCAAGCTCTACCTGTCTTGGACCATCCGATGGGTGGAGCATGGATGGGCCGAGAGGGCGGATCCACACTATTCTCTCCTACTCCTCCGCGCGGGACAGGCTGCTGTAGGATACTTTCACCGGGGAGAATTGCTCGACCATAAGGTATTTCGCGCCTATATGGTACGGCAAAAACAGGGCGTGTCCCAGATCAAGCATCTCAAGACCAAGGGGAAATCGCGGGCTGGCTCCAGGATCAGGCTCGCGGAGACGGAGCGCTTTTTTGAGGAAATCAACGAGCGGCTAAACTCTTATGCAGACAGCTACCCCATCGACTTCTGGGGAATCAGCTGCGCAAAGACCATGTGGCCCTTTTATTTTGACTCGGCGGTCTCCCCTCCTTTTTCCCAGAAACAGGAAAACCTCATCGAGCTTCCGGTGCATGTCGCGCAGGCTTCTTTTGGGGAGTTGGAAAAGGCCGGACAGCTGGTGAACAGGTTTCACCTGATCCTTTCTGGTCGGGGTGAGCAGCTGTTTGCCATTGTTGGTCAAGGGCATTCATCAGCGGACGGGGATGACGATTGGTAGGATGGGAAACGAAGCATTCCCATCGAGCCTATCAACCGGAGAATCCAGCGAGCTTATTCCCTTTGGTACAAAAAAAAAGCCCCGATCTCTCGGGGCTTTGGGTACTGCTAGTGGTTGTTAAATTAATTTATGCCGTGGTGGAGCCTCCCATGTTGGGGAAGTGGCTGGAGATCATGGCGAGGGTTTCGTGGGCCATTTTCACGTTGTATTCGTAGGCCAGGCTCTTGTAGTTGACCAGATCGACGATCGTACCGATGAAGCAGAGACCGACGGTCAGGATATAGAGGATGCCGAGGCCGATCTGCCCCAGGATGAAGCGGTGCAAGCCCGCGAAGCCGAAGAAGCCGATCAGGGTCAGAATCAATATCATTTGTGCGTCCTTTCTTCTGGCGCGGTACACCTGCGCAAAAAGCGACGCTTGGTCTTCATCCATGCTTTTCATCAATCCCTGGATGTAGCCCAGTTCCATACCTTCCAGTTCGGGAAGGTGTCTCAATACATTAGCCATAATTGTGTGTTGTTTTAAGGTTTTTGAGAAGTATCCAAATCCTATGAAAGATCACCCCATAAGCCAGGATCGCGAGCGGGTGCATAGACCAGGAAGCCTCGAAATCCCCCTGCGCAAGGAGATTCATAGACCTGCCCAGCCCACATCCCGGACACCAGTCGAAACCGAGCTGGCTGAGCGGGCAAAGGCTCAGATGACTGCCGGACTGCGGATCCAGGATCAGGATGGCGATCAGGCTCCCTACCCAAAACAGCAGCTCCAGCGGCAAGCGATTCCAATATGCGGCGATTTGCTTCATGGCTCTCAAAGTACGAAAAAGGTGCCAGCTGCCAAATATGCCTTCAATCGCCCAGATTTGGAGATTTGGGAAAAAGGATGCGTGAATAACGAACAAAAAAGTGTCCGAATGTGGACAAGTTTTTCCAAAATAGAAAAACAAGCCGAGCGCCTACCGACACTGCCAAAGCCTTCCTCCCTGAGCGCATTCGGTGCGCTGGCGAAACCCGTCTTTGGAATTTACGCCGATTCCCCGCGCCATTCTTGCCTTCATTTTGTATTTTGGGCGGCTTAGAAAGCCAAACCATGCCCAGATTCCCATTAGCCCTTATTCTTTTCCTCTTGTTCCAAAGCCAAGCCACTCTTGCCCAGGGAGGTTTTGATCTGTGGGTAGTCGATACGGAGGGAAAGGGCGGAAAGCTCAAGCTACTCCCCGACACCGGCAAAGCCCTGACCGACCGCCCGGAATATGACAACCAGCCCAACTTCATCAACGATTCGGAGCTGGTCTTTTCCGCAGCGGACGAAAAGGGCAACCACGACATCATCCTTTACAGCTTCCGGACGGGCAATTTCACCAACTTCTCCAAAACGCCTGACCGAAGCGAGTTTTCCCCCACGCTCACGGACTGCAAGCAGTACATCTCCGCCGTTGTGATGGAGCCGGACAGCACGCAGCGGCTATGGCTATATCCCGTCTCCGGCGAACCTGCCGAGCTCCTCTATGACGACATCGCGCCGGTGGGCTACTACGACTGGTATGACAACCGGGCGGCGATGTTTGTGCTCGGTGAGCCCAACTCGCTGGTGTACGCCTGGGCCAAGGGCAATGTGCCTACGCTGGAGAACAATGTGGGGCGCTCCATCAAGACAAGGCCCAAATCAGACCAAGTCGGATACCTCGCGATGGACGCGCAGCGTGAAGGCCAGAACGGCAAGGAAACCGGAATCCGCTCCTACGATCTCAAACGTGGAACCTACAACGAGCTGGGATTCACGCTCTCCGGATCCCAAGACTTCATCTGGGTGGACAAAAACCACCTGCTCATGGCTCGTGGCGAGGAAGTCTTTGTCAGAAAGACCTCAGGGTCTGAATGGCAGTCAATCGGAACGCTGCCCTCCCAGAGCCACCATAAAATCACCAGAATGGCCTACAGTCCAGACCTGAACAAGCTGGTCGTAGTCATGCAACGCAAACAACAATAAACCTATGAACAAAAATTTCAGAAACGCCGTGGCGATTTCCGCCCTGCTTCTAGCCAGCACATCGCTTTTTGCCCAGATCGAGGACAAAAAAGGAATCGTGGCCAAAGGCGCCGAGCTCTTCAAAGTCCAAGACGGATTCAGCTTTACCGAAGGCCCCGCCATCAACCGCATGGGAGATGTCTTCTTCACCGACCAGCCCAACGACAAAATCTACCGCTGGAACTCCAACAGCAACCAGATCACCGTCTTCAAAGACGGCGCTGGCCGCTCCAATGGACTCTATTTCCAACTCGACGGGACGCTCATCGCCGCTGCCGACCTGAACAACGAGCTCTGGGAGATCGACCAAAACACCGGAGCGGAAAAGGTAATCGTCTCGTCTTTCAAAGGAAACAAACTCAATGGGCCAAACGATGTTTGGGTTCGTCCCAAGGGCGGCATCTTTTTCACAGACCCACTTTATCCACGGGACTACTGGGAAGGAGTCCGAGGCAAGGAAATGGAGCAGGATGGCAAGCACGTCTATTTCCTGTCGGCAGACCGAACGGAGCTGTTTCGGGTAGCCGAAGACCTTACCCAGCCCAACGGGATCGTGGGCACACCTGATGGCAAGACGCTCTATGTCGCGGACATCGGTGCCAAAAAAACATGGAAATACGACGTCCAGGAAGACGGATACCTGACAAACAAAACCCTCTTCTGCGAAATGGGCTCCGACGGCATGACCATCGACGATCGCGGCAACGTTTACCTGACTGGAAATGGCGTCACTGTGTTTGACAAAAAAGGCGAACAAATCGCCCATATTCCGGTGCCGGAAAA
Organism: Algoriphagus oliviformis; assembly: GCF_017254915.1. Classification (GTDB taxonomy): domain Bacteria; phylum Bacteroidota; class Bacteroidia; order Cytophagales; family Cyclobacteriaceae; genus Algoriphagus; species Algoriphagus oliviformis. The sequence continues at coordinate 631,325 of NZ_JAFKCT010000002.1, forward strand.
ATGGACCGCCAACGTCTGTTTTGGTGCGCTGGACCGGAAGACGCTATTCATCACCGCCATGGGCGCGGTCTATACGCTGGATATGAAGACCAGGGGAGTCTGGTAAAAATAAGACCGAAGACCGATTCGAGAGTATCAAGACGCAAGTATCAAGACGTAAGTGACAATGCCTAAATAAAGTTGTCACATTTGTTGGTTGTCCCAACAATCAGACAAGATGAAAAACGGACTTAAGATTAGGCAAAGGAGAACGTTCAGTGAAGCATTACGGAAGCAAATAGTGGGTCA
>NZ_JAFKCT010000020.1 GCF_017254915.1 Algoriphagus oliviformis
TCCCACATTCCCACACTTCTTGAAAATCTAAATAGGGATTTTCAGGTGTGGAAATATGGAAAACTCACGCCCTTCCTGTATACTTGACCTCAAACCATTCCTGTCCTAAAGATTGGGGAATGCTCAGGCTTTACAGATGAGCAAATAATTGAATTGCGAAAAGGTTCGGCTTCATTTGACAAGCAGTTAGATGCTTTGGTAAAATTCGTTGCGTCTGTGGTTACCAGCAGGGGAAGAGCAAATGAAGAAACAAAGCAATCGTTTTTTGATGCTGGTTATACAGAAGCTAATATGATAGATGTGGTAATCGTTATTGGCGATAAAATCATCAGCAATTACATTCACAACCTTACAGGTTTTGAAATTGACTTTCCATTAGCTCAATCAATTTAATAACTATGAAAATGGTAAAAACTAATCTTCGTATTTGGGTTCTAACAGTATTTGTTTTTTTGACAAGCAACATCCTTTTTTCGCAGGACAACTCTTTTAAAAAACAACGGTTGAAAACAGTATAACTTTTAAAGGGAATGCAGATAGTGTATGGCAATATCTTTCTGATTTAGGGCATTTACAATTTCTTGTTCCATCTACAATTAAAAGCTCCATAACCAACGGACAAGGAGTACAAAGTATTGTAACACTTACACTACACAATGGGGGGAAGATTGTAGAAAAAGTTGTCAAGTTTAATGCTAAAAAACGTATCATTTGCTATACAATGATTGAAACACCGCTTCCAATAAAGGATTGCCTGGCTTGTTTTAAAGTTAGCAATACGCTTAACAAAGAGGTGAAAGTAACATTCAAAGCAAGTTTTTTTGTTCAAGACGGATTACGTGAAGAACGAATTGAAGCCTTTGAAAAGTTACAAAAGGAACTACTCACTAACTTAAAAAATTTCAAGCATGACAAATAAAATTTGGTTTATCACTGGTGTTTCAAGCGGTTTGGGCAAAGCACTTGCTCAAACTGTAATTGAAAGTGGCGACTTTGTAATCGGTACATTTCGTAATCAATGGCAGGCAAACGATTTTAATAATCAGTACGAAAACCAGGCATTTGCCCAGACCTTGGACTTAACAAAACCGACCGAAATTGAAAATGCAGTTAGACATGTTACAAACAAATTCGGAAAAATTGATGTGCTTGTAAATAATGCAGGGTTTGGTTTTGCCGGTGCAATTGAAGAAACAAGCATAGCGGAAACAAGAGAAATTTTTGAAGCAAACTTCTTTGGTGCTTTGCAACTTACACAAACTTTCTTGCCGTTGTTCCGAAAACAAAAAAAAGGACACATTATTCAAATTTCTTCTCACGGTGGCTTTAAAGCATTCCCGGGTTTTGGAATTTACAATGCCAGTAAGTTTGCATTAGAAGGTTTCAGCGAAGCATTGGCAATAGAAGTTGCACCTTTGGGCATAAAACTGACCATTGTCGAACCAGGTCCATTCAGAACAAATTTTGCAGGTAGTTCATTCAAACAAGCCGACAAAATAATTGAAGATTATAACGGCACGGCAGGAGTATTCAGAGAACGAATGAAACAAGTGGACGGCAAACAAGAAGGTGACCCAGTAAAAGCTTCACAAGCAATTTTAAACATTACGAAACTTGAAACACCTCCGTTAAGACTTCCTCTGGGAAAAATTGCTATTGTTTCTTTGAAAACAAAATTAGAAAGTGTACTAAAAGACATTAACACATATAAAGATGTTGCAGAAAGTGTTGTTTATGATCGATAAAAATTGAGTTTCATCTTTTCCTTAGATAAACTACAATCAAAAATTCGGTTTGCACCTTTATATGGTGGAAACAAATCGAAACTTGGGCTGTTTATTAGAAAATAAAAACATGTTGAATGTTATATCAAATTTGATTACTATGAAAGTTTTGAACCTTACTATTCTATTTTTCATACTGAATTCAACTTATATAAATGCACAGGATAAGTCCATCAATGAAGAGAGATTCGTATCTATTGGAGGCATTGAACAATGGATCACAATAAAGGGAGAAGATAAATCAAAGCCTGTAATTCTCTTCCTTCATGGTGGTCCGGGCAGCACTATGAGTCAATTTGAAAACAATATTTATGGCAGATGGGAAGATGAATTTGTTTTGGTGCATTGGGATCAAAGAGGTGCCGGAAAAACTTATGGCCGTAATTTTCCTTCGGATGTTGATGAAGAGTTTTATGTTGAAAATCCTTTGAAAGTAGAACAAATGGCCAAAGATGGGATAGAACTTACCAAGTATATTCTTGAATATCTTGATAAGCAAAAAGTAATACTTGTTGGAACTTCTTGGGGATCGGTGCTGGGTATGAAAATGGCTTTAAAGTGCCCAGAATTATTTCATCTTTATATAGGGCATTCTCAGGTTGTGAATTTTTCGAAAAATATTAGTTATGCCTATAAGAAAACCAATGAACTGGCTATCAGCAAGAAAGATGATATTTCTATTGAATTACTAAATACTTTGGGTAAGCCACCCTATGATAATGCTAGAAGTTACGGCCAATTATTGCGAATAATAAAAAAATATGAGGGAGAGAATTCAATTCCGGCTCCAGAATCTTGGTGGAAAATAGCACCAAAGTATGATAATGAAAAAGATAGTAAGGCAAGATATGACGGGGATGACTACTCTTTTATCAATTTTGTGGGCCACGAAAAACTTGGAATACCCTCTATGGTTTCAGATATTGATTTTGAGAGAGATGGATTGGTAGTTAATATTCCGGTGTATTTAATACAGGGTGAGCAAGATATATTAACTTCCAAAGAAGTTACTGAACCATATTATAACAAAATAAAAGCTCCCAAAAAAGAGTATTTTTTAGTGCCTGGTGCGGCACATGGTCTTAATAAATCTGTAGTGGACATGCAATACCAAGTCATAAAGGGGGAACTGCAATTTTAGCATGTGAATTTGAAAACGGGCAAGAACATTCAAGACAAATTATTAAGACAATAGTTTGTTATCTGAGTGATCTTGATTTTACAAGAAGACATCTATGCATCCATATATCAAAAGAATTAAAGATCTTTCCAATCAATTAAACACTCAGATACTTACTGAATTGGAGGACGGGTTTGTTGACAAGAAATTCTCAAAAGGGTCTTGTCTGCTAAAACCCGGACAAATATGCACATCACATCTATTGGTTAAAAAAGGTGTTGCCAGAAAATTTTATAAGTACAAAGACAAAGAAATAACGACTGAAGTTTACTTCTATGATGATGTAGCAGTATCTCTTGATAGCTATATAATGCGAAAACCGGCAGATGAATATATAGAGGCATTGACGGAAATGGAGGTAACAATTATTGACTATAGCCGGTTTGATATTATCAAAAAGAAATATGCGGAAATAATGATGCTGGATAAAATGTTCATTGAGTACTATGCAGTGTGGTTTGAACAAAGGCTTAAAGAATTTCAAACCATGGATGCCTCACAAAGGTATTTTAACTTACTCGAAAAAGAGCCAAAGATTATTCAGCAATTGCCAGTAACCATCATTAAATGTTTCTCTAGAAACATTATCCAGAATCAGATCAAAGATTGCAAGAAAATGATTATTTGACTTAGGTCAAATTTTCGCTTTTTGAGGCGCCTTATTTTTGTAAAAAAATAAAGTGCAGTAAAATGAAAGCAATTGTATTTAAGCGATACGGAGAACCCGAAGTACTGCATGTAGCAGAAATTAAAAAACCAGCACCCAAAAATAATGAGGTGCTTATTAGAATATTTGCCACTTCAGTAACCGCTGAAGACCCCAAAATGAGAGGGTTTAATCATCCTCCCCTCCTTAAACTTCCAGTAGGTTTAATGTTTGGTTTCAAAAAACCTAAAAATCCTGTGTTAGGAATTGAATTCTCCGGAACAATTGAAGCTATAGGGAAAGAAGTTAAAAAATACAAAATTGGTGATGAGGTATTTGGCTACACCGGCTTGAGTTTTGGAGCCTATGCTGAGTATAAATGTATGCCCGAGAATGGGCTGATGCATTATAAACCAGAAAATCTAACCTTTGAAGAATCCGCATGCATGGTCAATGGTCCACTTTCAGCATTAGCTTACATGAAGAAAAAAGGGAACATTAAACAGGGGGATAAGGTATTGATATACGGAGCATCAGGTTCAGTCGGTACAGCAGCGGTTCAACTTGCCAAATATTTTGGAGCTCATGTAACAGGAGTATGTAGTACTAAGAATATAGAGCTCGTAAGTTCAATTGGAGCAGATATTGTGATTGATTACACCTGTCAGGACTTTACTCAAACAGAAGAAAAATATGATTTGCTATTTGATACGGTCGGTAAAACATCCATGAAAGAATGTCTAAAATTATTGAGACCTAAAGGGAGATATTTATTAACCGAATTTGGATTTTCGCATATTCTAGCCTCAATTTTCACCTCATTATTCAAAAGCAAAAAAGTTATGGTAGTATCTTCTAATTTTTATTGGAAAAATGAAGATTTGGAGTTATTCATAGAAATTGCAGAGAAAGGATTTTTCAAGCCTGTTATTGATAAGACCTTTCCACTTGAAAGAATAATAGAGGCACATAAATATGTAGAGCTAGGTCATAAAGCTGGCAATGTTGCTATTTCTATTAAATAGTATAAAAAACGAACGCACAACAACTAGGTTTTCGTTGCGTCCGCAGGACGAACAATGAAACCGATGTTGCACGGAACCGGGGAGGTTCCTATGGGGATTGAGTCGGGATTTTTGGAGCCGTTTGAGTAGGCTGTTCAGGTCAAAA
>NZ_JAFKCT010000021.1 GCF_017254915.1 Algoriphagus oliviformis
CACCGGTTATACATTGGAATTGAAACCAAGAATACCTGAACAACCAAAGAAGAAGAATCCATTGAAAACAGAAATTCTAACTCGATAATTGACAGAATAGTGACAACCATTTTCAGGCATAGTCAAATAACCAATAACCAATAACCAATAACCAATAACCAATAACCAATAACCAATAACCAATAACCAATAACCAATAACCAATAACTTCACCCTAAATGCAAAACGCAACCAACTTCCTCACCACCTACCTCAACAACGCCTCGCCGACCGGCTTTGAAGCATCCGGCCAGCAGATCTGGCTGGACTATGTGCGCCCTTTTGTGGACAGCTACTTCACGGACAACTACGGTACTGCCGTGGGCGTCATCAATCCCGAGGCGGAATACAAGGTCGTGATCGAAGCCCATGCCGATGAGATCAGCTGGTTTGTGAACTATATCAAGGACGACGGCTACATCTACGTCCGTCGCAATGGCGGCTCCGACCACATGATCGCACCGTCCATGCGGGTCAATATCCATACCGACAAGGGAGTGGTTCCTGGCGTATTCGGTTGGCCGGCGATCCACGTGCGCAAAGATGGAAAAGACGACGCGCCTACCTTGGACAATATTTTCATCGACGTGGGAGCCCGCTCCAAAGCTGAGGTGGAGGAAATGGGCATCCATGTCGGTTGCGTGATCACCTTCAAAGACGAACTGATCGAGCTGAATGGGAAGTTTTGGTCTGGACGCGCGCTGGACAACCGCATCGGAGGCTATATGATCGCCCAAGTGGCGAGAAAGCTGAAGGAGTCTGGGGCGAAACTGCCCTTTGGACTCTATATAGTAAACGCGGTGCAGGAGGAGATCGGCCTGCGTGGCGCGGAGATGATCGCCCATCGCATCAAGCCCAATGTCGCCATCATCACAGATGTGTGCCACGACACCACCGCGCCGCTATATAATAAAGTGACCAGCGGTGATCAGACTGCCGGCAAAGGCCCCGTCCTCACCTATGGTGCTTCGGTGCACAAGAAGCTGTTGGATTTGATCATCGATACCGCGCGAAAAAAGGAAATCCCGTTCCAGCGGGCGGCGGCTTCCAGAGTCACGGGAACTGACACCGATGCTTTCGCTTATTCCAACGAGGGCGTGCCTTCGGCTTTGATTTCCCTTCCGCTCAAGTACATGCACACGACCGTCGAGACGGCCAGCAAGGACGATATCGAGCAGGTCATCCAGCTGATGTATGAGTTTTTGGTCGGCTTCGATCCCAGCTTCGATTTCCGGTACATTAGTTAATAGAAATTGGGTTATTGGTTATTGGGACATCGAATAACCAATAACCCAATCACTTTTTTCTTCCGCATGTTCTTCACAGACCATCTTTCCCGAAAGGTTTCTATTCCGCATCCTCCCCAACGGATCATCTCCCTGGTTCCTTCGCAGACAGAGCTGCTCGTGGACTTGGGGCTGGAGGACAGGTTGGTAGGGGTGACCAAGTTTTGTGTGCATCCCACGCAGCTGCGGAAAAGCAAGACTGTCGTCGGCGGGACGAAAAATTACCGCTTTGAGCTCATTGACGAGCTCCAGCCCGACCTGATCATCGGCAACAAGGAGGAAAATGAGCGGGAGGGGATAGCAAAGCTCGCCGAGAAGCATCCAGTTTGGATGAGCGATATTGTTGGTTTGGAGGATTCGCTGCGGATGATTTCCGATTTGGGACAAATCACCGCGACCGAAACCCGGGCGGAGGAGCTTGCACGGACTATCCGAACTTCCTTTGCGCAAGCGCTACCCCAAAAAGGTCGGGCGGTGTATTTGATTTGGGACAATCCCAAGATGGCTGCGGGAAAAAAGACCTTTATTGATGCGATGTTGAGGTTTGCAGGCTTTGAGAATGCGATCGATGCGGAGCGGTACCCGACTGTTGAGGAAAGCGACTTGGCATCACTCGCTCCTGAATATGTCCTGCTGAGTTCGGAGCCGTTTCCTTTCAGCGAAAAGCATGCGCAAGAGCTCCAGCTTTTACTCCCAAAGTCCAAGATTTTGCTGGTGGATGGGGAGATGTTTTCTTGGTACGGTTCCAGATTGCTCCACGCGATGGATTATTTCAAAAGATTATAGGCAAAGCCAGCCAAGCGCTCGGATTTCCATTCGTAAAAATTAAACTTACCCTCAAGTACTTTTATAAAAAATTCAATTAACTTTTGGACGCTGTTCCTATTGTGGAGTTTGTCATCGGGAAAATAGAAAAAGCCCCAAGGCGTTTTTATCCTTAAGTGAAAGCAGCAGGGATTTTGTAAAACAGAATTTGTAAAACAGAATATGATTATCTGCTTTTATGCCAGTGGGCAGCCGTGACAACCCGAAAGAACGCTAAAATCGGGGCTTTGCCCTGCTTCGGTCATCGGTCTTCCGACCCGATTGAAGAAGCAAATTCGCTTACTGGCAAGATTGCGGATAATCATGAAACAGAAAAACACTATCTATTAATACTATGAAAAAAAGTTCGATTGCCTTGGCGGCCCTGCTGGCAATGGCTTGGGCTTGCGGCCCGAAAACAAGCGAGGAAAGCGTCGAGGTCACCGAGGAGGTGGCAGTCGTGGCTGACAACACATTGACCGAAGAGGAAAAAGCCGCCGGCTGGATGCTGCTCTTTGACGGCACGTCGATGGACGGCTGGAGAGCATTCAACGGAGACACTACCCCAGCCAACTGGATCATCGAAGACGGCGCCATGAAGGGGCTCGGAGCAACCGGCGGGGAAGACTTCGGCGGAGACGTGGTTTTTGGTCCGATGGAGTTTGAGCAGTTTGAGATGGAGTTTACCTGGAAAATCTCCCCGGGAGGCAACAGTGGCGTTTTTTACCACGTGGTGGAAGGCCCAAAATACAAGGCTCCCTACTACACAGGACCTGAATACCAAGTGATCGATCAGCTGGGCTTTGCGCAGCCGCTGGAAGACTGGCAGTCCATCGGTGCGGACTATGCGATGTACGTGCCGGACTACGAGGGTGTGGTGAAGCCAGCCGGTGAGTGGAATACCTCTAAGATCATCTTTTCCGAGCAAGGCTCCAGCTACTGGCTCAATGGCAAAAAAACCGTCGAGTTCGTGCCTTACTCCGAAGACTGGAATGCCAGAAGAAACTCTGGTAAGTGGAATGACTTCCCTGACTATAAAATCGCCAAGAAAGGCCTGATCGCACTGCAGGATCATGGCGATGCGGTATGGTTCAAAAACATCAAAATTAGACCCCTTTAAATAATCGATTATGAAAAAATTAGTATTGGTTGGGCTGTTGCTTTTGGTAGCCCAGGTGACATTTGCCCAAAAGAAGAAAAAACTCTTCAACGGAAAGGACCTTTCCGGTTGGGTGATCTACGGAACAGAAAAGTGGTATGTGGAGGATGGGCTTTTGGTATCCGAAAGCGGCCCGGACAAGGGGTACGGCTATTTGGGTACCGAGGAAGACTTCGATGACTTCGAGATCACTTTGGAGTTTAAGCAAGAGGCAAACGGCAACAGCGGTGTTTTCATTCGATCTACCGTAGATGGCACGAAGGTTTCTGGCTGGCAAGTAGAAGTGGCACCTCCAGGCCACGACACCGGTGGAATCTATGAGTCCTACGGAAGAGGCTGGTTGGTAAAGCCAGATCCGGAGAAGGACAAAGCCCTGAAATTTGGCGAGTGGAACAAAATGAAGATCGTGGTGAAAGGCGATAATGTCACTTCCTATGTCAACGGAGTCGAGATGGTGAACTTCTCAGATGCCAAGATTGGCGAAGGAAAAGGCGGGATTTGCCTGCAGATCCACGATGGTGGCGGGATCAAGGTATATTGGAGAAACATTGTTTTGAAAGAGCTGTAACAGTCCAAATAATTTCTAGAAAAGGCCCCTTGGAGAAGTTTCCTTGGGGCTTTTTTGTGGGGTGAAACTTTTCCCCGATCATTTCCAGGGAGTTACGTGGAAGTTGTGTTTTTTTTCGTGCGGGGTATTGTTGTGGAGGAAAAAAGGGGGATATTTGCACTCCCAATCGACGCGGACGGCGCGGGGGAAAG
>NZ_JAFKCT010000022.1:0-1618 GCF_017254915.1 Algoriphagus oliviformis
CGGTACTATCACCTTCGGCTAGTCTGACGCATTTAACTATCAAACCAATACCTACCGGCTTCAACGCGGTATTCCGTCACCGCGCGGATCTTTCATCACTCCGTCACTCCATTGCCTGTATAACCAGTACGGGAATATTAACCCGTTGTCCATCGACTACCCCTCTCGGGTTCGCCTTAGGTCCCGACTAACCCTGATCCGATTAACGTTGATCAGGAAACCTGGGTCTTACGGTGGGCGGGTTTCTCGCCCGCCTTATCGTTACTTATGCCTACATTTGCTTTTCCAAAAGCTCCAGCACACCTTACGGTATACCTTCGCCGCCGTTGGAATGCTCCCCTACCACTCCGCCTGGGGCGGAATCCTTCGCTTCGGTACCAGATTTGATGCCCGATTATTATCGACGCCCTGTCGCTCGACCAGTGAGCTGTTACGCACTCTTTAAAGGAATAGCTGCTTCCAAGCTAACCTCCTGGCTGTCTCTGCAACTGGACCACCTTTGTTCAACTTAATCTGGATTTGGGGACCTTAGCGGAAGGTCTGGGTTCTTTCCCTCTCGGACTGGGACCTTAGCACCCCAGCCCTCACTGCCGGTTCTGTATGGCGGCATTCGGAGTTCGTCAGGATTTGGTAGGATGTGACTCCCCCTAGTCCTATCGGTAGCTCTACCTCCGCCATACAATTCCCGACGCTGTTCCTAAAAACATTTCGGGGAGTACGAGCTATTTCTCAGTTTGATTAGCCTTTCACCCCTACCCACAGCTCATCCGGAAGCTTTTCAACGCTTATCGGTTCGGTCCTCCAGTTGGTTTTACCCAACCTTCAACCTGGCCATGGGTAGATCACTAAGTTTCGCGTCTACCCCCTCCGACTCAAGCGCCCTTTCAGACTCGCTTTCGCTCCGGGTGCGGCACTGAATGCCTTACCCTTGCCGGAGAGGAGTAACTCGTAGGCTCATTATGCAAAAGGCACGCCGTCACCACATCGCGTGGCTCCGACCGCTTGTAAGCGCACGGTTTCAGGTTCTATTTCACCCTCCTATTCGGAGTACTTTTCACCTTTCCCTCACGGTACTCGTCCACTATCGGTCTCTCAGGAGTATTTAGCCTTACCGGATGGTGCCGGCAGTTTCAATCGGGATTTCTCCGGTCCCGACCTACTCAGGATACCCGTCTCGCAAACCACGCTTCCAGTACGGGACTCTCACCCCCTGTGGTCGGCCTTCCCATGCCGTTCCCGTCGCGTCGTCATTGATCATACAGGTCCTACAACCCCGTGCATGCCGTAACAGGCACGGTTTGGGCTCCTCCGCTTTCGCTCGCCACTACTCACGGAATCATTGTTATTTTCTCCTCCTATGGGTACTTAGATGTTTCAGTTCCCCACGTTCGCTTTCCTTACGGAATAGTCCGCCGATGGCGGACTGGGTTGCCCCATTCGGATATCCACGGATCGTTTCGCATTGGCCGATCCCCGTGGCTTTTCGCAGCTTATCACGTCCTTCCTCGCCTCTGAGAGCCTAGGCATCCCCCGTGCGCCCTTAGTCACTTACTCTACTTACGTCCCGGTTTCCCGGGACCTCTGTTACAATTTCTACTTCGATATGTCAATGAACTTG
>NZ_JAFKCT010000024.1 GCF_017254915.1 Algoriphagus oliviformis
TTTCAGCAATTCCAAAACCACCTTGGTCTTGAACTTCGAGGTAAATTTTCTTCGTGTGGTCATCACAGTAAATTTAAGGGGTTAATCGTAACTTAATTTACTGTCCTGTTTTTTGGGGAATGCTCAGCCGTTCATTTTGCCCAAGGCTGTGTGCGCAGCCTGACAATATGCACAACCGTTGATTTGGCTTGTCACCAAATTAATTGCCTCCCGTTCTTTGGCTTTTAAGGTTGATTTTCGGTTTTGCAAAGCAAGATAATCGCCCAATGCCGTTTCGTTCTTGGCATAATAAGCATACAAATTTGGCACAAAGCCTAAGCCCTTTTGTAGATTATCAAAAATGGCTTGATTGTTTTCAGATACATCTCCTCTGGCGGGAACTGTGAATTTCGTCATTGTTACTTTTTTAATGAATGATTTAACAATGCAAAATTGCAGTTAACTTAGGTTATGATGTTATGACTAAACCTACCTTGTTCGGTATTTTTCGGACATTTCGTTTTTGAAATCCAAAGGTGTCTGATTGGTGATTGCTTTGAAGGTTTTGGCAAAGTATGAACTATCCGTATAATGCAGTTCAAAAGCGATTTCTGAAATCGTTTTGGTGCTATATGTCAATAGCCGTTTGGCTTCCAAAATGCTCCTTGCCCTAATAATTTCGGTTGCCTTCATATTCGCAATCTCCTTGCAAATTAGGTTTAGGTGATGTGGTGTAATGTGCAATTGCCCGGCATAAAAATTTGCAGTTTTATTTTCTACAAAATGTTTTTCTAAAATGGTCTTAAATTGCTTAAACTGGATAAGGTATTTTTTTGAAATACTTTTTTCCTTTTTTGTTTGAATATGTCGCTGCACCTCTGCAAGCAAAATGCTTAAATAAGCCTGAACAATTGAAGGGTTCTTGTCAGTACGTTTCTGTTCAGCTTCTATTCGATGCACCAATTCTAATATTTCAGCGAATTCCTTTTTGGTAAATTCTATGCAAGGGCTTGAATACAAGTTATCTAAAAAGCTAAGTTCAAACAAAGTATCTTTGTTTGTCCTGTTGAGTAAATAAAAATCTTCTGTAAATAAAATTGTCCCTCCTGTTAACAGCTTCCATTCTTCGAAGTGATGTACCTGATTTGGTGAAATGAAGAATAAACTATTCGGCTTTACTACATATTCGTTGTAGTCAATAATTTGTCGGCTATTACCTTTTTCAGTCCAAAGAATTTCGTAAAAACTGTGTTTGTGAAAGTCGTCAATATTGGGCTCTTCCATTTCGTCAAACCGCAATATTTCAAATTCAGTCCGATTTTTCGGCTGATTAATAAAGTGTCCAATGCTATAAAACGGAAAAATATCATTCATTCGTCAAAGTTAGCGATTTTCTGCTTTTTGCTCTTTGTGCGGTCGCTTGCGGAATCTTGACTAACGGTAAATTTTTTAATCGTCACGCTAATAATCTGGAATTTATATTTTTTCTTCAATCTATCGTTAGCTAGAGGATTTAATCGGCTGCCCCGATGTGGGGAATGACGCACAACGATCAGATATGGCGAGTGGCCACATCAGTCTGTAAAAAGCAGTAAAATAGTGAAACTGCCCAACACCTACAATGGTATCTACGAAGCACTGCGTTCTGCAAGTCAAAATCCAGAAAGTAGAAAGTAGCTAGAAGCACACAAGTCAGCAGAATGGGCAGGGTCACGGTCAAGTTGCACTGAAGTATCAGATATGCAGTTTGGCCATTCGCCATATCGCCTGTTACCAGCTTTATTTCTTGTTCCGTTTTTGCAGTTTTCCCAGTTCAGTTAGGTCTTCAGTCAACTCTGAAAGTTTGTTCGTTCGATCACAAATGTTCGTTTGCATCTTTGAGTTGCCGAGTTCCATATAAACTCCATCTTTGGTTGCATAAACAATATATTGTTCACCTACTTCGAAATGGAATCCACAGTCTCCGCCTCCAACTCCTGTGTAGATAATTTGTGAGGTTGTTGACTTTCCCTTAAACCACCCTGTTACTTCAAAAGTTACCTCGTTGTGGTAGTAGATGTCGATAAATCCTCCTCCTAAAGGTTCCTGCTTTTGTTCATATGGTTGACTCGAAACCACTGTACCTACAAACACAATCTCAGAGCGTTTAAATGCTTGTTTAATAGTTTCCGTTCCGACACAACTACAGGCAAAAGAGTTCAGAGTTGTTAGAATTAGGATAAGAAATATGAATATTGAGTTTCGCATATTGCTGGTAACGAACAGGGCTTGGCGTAGTGGCGGATTTTTAGCACAAAAATTCAATCGAAGAACTGCACTTGAACCTACCACAAAACTGTTATACGAAGCACTGCACCCGCCATTACGCCAAACCGCTGTTGCACTAAACCTGCGGTAGTTTCTCCGATAAGCAGCCCAAAAGCGGTAATTTTTTGATTCATTCTTAACCGTTTCAATCATGAAAAAAAAGAAAACCTCCTCCAGGCCGCCTGCTCCAAGATAG
>NZ_JAFKCT010000025.1 GCF_017254915.1 Algoriphagus oliviformis
GGATCAGTCCAAAAAGTTGGGGGATTTGAGTGAATCGAGTTTCTTTGTTTAAAAAAACAATTGGAAGAAAAGGATTACCTCAGTTTACTTTTGCCACAGGGGCTTTTGGAATTTTTCAAGGTTACCTCTGCAGCCTTGAAGGACAATGCTTTCCGCATTTATCTGGAGGAGCTTAATATTCACCCCGAACACCTGCAAGGAGTCAAGCTGATTTCCAAAGGTTTTTATGAAGAAGTAACCGTACAGGATTTTCCCCTTCGCGGCAAAGCTTGTTTCCTGAACATAAAAAGGAGAAAATGGCTCAATGAAGCGACAGGCAAGAACGTAAGCAGGGACTGGAACTTGGTAGCCAACGGCACGCGAATGACACAGGAATTCGCGCTTTTTTTAAAAAGGAACGATTGGACTCGTCCCCTGTAAGCTGTAAAAGTCTGGCAGCAAACTTTCATGTAAACGGGAAGGTCCTTGAACATCAGTATGTTTTCCATCTCAGCAACTTCCAAACTTGGCAGCAGAAGTCCCATGCCAGGGACTGGATTCTCTTTCCGGAAAATCTGGGCACCCATCTAAGCATTGATGAAACATCCCTCTCTCAGGGAGAACTCTACACCGTGCTGACCAATAAAGCCGCCAAAGGCAAAAAGGGAGCTTTGGTAGCCATGGTTAAGGGGACAGACAGTGAGCGGGTAATTGATGTTCTGAGAAAATTGCCAGAAGGCAAACGAAAGAAAGTCAAGGAAGTGACCCTGGATATGGCCGCCAGCATGGAAAGAATGGTACGCCGAAGCTTTCCCAAAGCGGTGTTGGTCACCGACCGCTTCCATGTCCAGCAACTTGTTCATGAAGCTGTACAGGAAATGAGAATTGCCCACAGATGGGAGGCAATCGAGCAGGAAAACAAAGAAATGGAACTGAGCAAGGAGTGTGGCAAGCCATTTATTCCCAATAAGCTTGAAAACGGAGACACAGAAAAACAGCTGTTGGCAAGGAGTAGATACCTGCTTTTCAAGGCAGAGGATCACTGGACCCCATCGCAAGCACTCCGCGCAGAGCTACTTTTCCATCACTATCCTGATCTGGAAAAAGCTTATAAACTATCCAGGTCTCTGACCAGGATCTACCAGACCAGCAAAATCAAGGGAGTTGCCTTCACCAAACTGGCCCACTGGTACAACGAGGTGGAACAGGCAGGATTCAAATCCTTCAACACCGTATCCAGAACCATCCAAAATCACTACGAAACCATCCTCAACTTCTTTGAAAACAGAAGCACAAACGCTTCGGCTGAATCATTCAATGCAAAAATCAAAGCGTTCGGAGCGCAGTTCAGAGGCGTATCCAATATTGAATTCTTCCTATTTCGACTCTCAAATATCTATGGATGAAAATTTACCTCCCCAGATATTCAGACTGATCC
>NZ_JAFKCT010000026.1 GCF_017254915.1 Algoriphagus oliviformis
TGACTATGCCTGAAAATGGTTGTCACTATTCTGTCAATTATCGAGTTAGAATTTCTGTTTTCAATGGATTCTTCTTCTTTGGTTGTTCAGGTATTCTTGGTTTCAATTCCAATGTATAACCGGTGATGCTTTTTTCTTTTTGCAGCATTTTTCTGAACTGTACCGGTGGGATATTTCCCAGTGCCTGTTTCCTTCTGTTGGTGTTGTGGTCCTTGACTGCTTTGCTTTGGCATCCCTTCAGCTCCTTGAGTGTTCTGGGCTTCCAGCTATTCAGGTAACCATTGTTGACCAGATCGTTCGTCTTCTCCGCATACGGGTTCTCATAAGAATACATACACATACTCTGCTCTATTTCATGCTTCCTGCAGATCGATCTATAGAGCTCACTCTCATACTGTTTCCCCCCGTCACTGTGGTGGATCAGTCCTTTCAGCCTTTTGCCGCGCTTTGATTTACCGATAGCCTGCTCCAGTACTTCCGCATAATTCTCGGCAATGTTCGAATCATAGGCTCCGTATCCCACGATTTCTTGGCTGTACACATCCGTAATGTAGATCGTGTAGAGCTTGCTGTCTCCGTAGAGGTAATGGGCCATATCCGCCTGCCAGACCTGGTTGATGCCCTTGACATCTTTGTGGGCCAACAGGTTGGGAAACGCCCTGGTGCCCGACTGGGTGGCCCTGCCGTACCGCTTGGGGTACTTCACCCGGAAACCCAGGTCCATAAACAACTCAATGCTTTTGTCCCTGCCCAAGGGTAGTTGGTCACCAAAATCACCATACATGCTCCTGCAGCCCACGGTCGGGCAACGCTCGCGGGAGGCAACCAACTTTTTGGTCACAAACTCGACCACCTGATCATCCAGCTCCAGCCTTGGCTTCCGCTTCTTGTAATACGCCTGTCGCGTAAAGCCCAGAATCTCACAGGCCGATCCAACCGTGAATGCATAGGTATGACTCATTTCGCCGGTAAGTTGGACGCTTGCTCGCCAAAAGTTTTTTTTAGATCCGTTTTGTACTCCTCGGAGGCCAGGTCCACGATTACCCGAAACAGATCCGCCTCCAGCGATTTCCTGCCCAATGCCGCTTCCAGCTCCTTAATCCGATTTTTAAGCTCCTGGTTATTCTTCTCTTGGCTGTCTTTTTCCATTACCATTTGCGTTCCTTTCTTCAAGGTACCAGAATATCGATAAAGCCAGGTATAAATCGCCGCCTTTGAAACTTCGTATTCCCGGGAAACCTCCGATATACTCATCTCCTTACGCTCTAGCTGACCCACTATTTGCTTCCGTAATGCTTCACTGAACGTTCTCCTTTGCCTAATCTTAAGTCCGTTTTTCATCTTGTCTGATTGTTGGGACAACCAACAAATGTGACAACTTTATTTAGGCATTGTCA
>NZ_JAFKCT010000027.1 GCF_017254915.1 Algoriphagus oliviformis
AGGCGCGAAGCTTTCTCCCATTCCTCCGTGCACTCAGTGGTAAAATTTTCTTATTGGATTTTTTCACCACAGAGAGCGGGAGAAATAGGAGGGGTTTGGTTTTGATCTATCCGGTTATTCGTTGTGCTGATGCTAGAGAAACAGCGAGTTTCCCGAATTTTTTGCAGCTCTCCGGCTCTGCGAGAAAAGCGCTCTCCCGAAGACTCCAAGGCGCGAAGCTTTCTCCTTTTACTCTGCGGGCTCTGCAGTGAAAAAGCTTATCTAAATGCCGGATCTTAGGATTTTTTGTTTCCCACAGATTTCCACGGATAAAGACACAGATGTCACGGAGCTGGGCTCTCTCTTTGCGTACGTCGTGGTTCTTTGCGGTGGATAATTTCTGGCGTATTTTTTACCAAAAAGGCCGCGGAGGCGATTTTCTCCTTTTCTGTGGAGACAGAATATCTACACAGCCCCATCGGGGCGACCGGTGCATAGCCTTGGGTTTCAACCCAAGGATACTGGGTTAGGGTTTGGTATGGGGAGTTTTGGCCGAAAGGAGCTCAATTGAGTCGTGCAGGTTTCGCCAAAACCGGTTGAGGATTGGGCTAGGTTTTTTGAGCTTCTCGCTGGGTTTACCGCGAAGACGCCGAGGGCGCAAAGGTCTCGCAGAGTTTTACTCCCATTCCTTCGTGCACTCCGTGGTGAGATTTTCTTATTGGATTTTTTTACCACAGAGAGCGGGAGGAATAGGAGGGTTTTAGTTTTGATCTATCCGGTTATTCGTTGTGCTGCTGCTACGAAACAGCGAGTTTTCCGGATTTTTTGCGGCGCTTAGGCTCTGCGAGAAAAGCACTCCCCCGAAGACTCCAAGGCGCGAAGCTTTCTCCTTTTCCTCCGTGATCTCCGTGGTAAAAAAGCAGTCAAAGCCCCATCGGGGCGACCGGTGCATAGCCTTGGGTTTCAACCCAAGGATACTGGGTTAGGGTTTGGTATGGGGAGTTTTGGCCGAGAGGAGGCCAAGTGAGTCGTGCAGGTTTCGCCAAAACCGGTTGAGGATTGGGCTAGGTTTTTTGAGCTTCTCGCTGGGTTTACCGCGAAGACGCCGAGGGCGCAAAGGTCTCGCAGAGTTTTACTCCCATTCCTTCGTGCACTCCGTGGTGAGATTTTCTTATTGGATTTTTTTACCACAGAGAGCGGGAGGAATAGGAGG
>NZ_JAFKCT010000028.1 GCF_017254915.1 Algoriphagus oliviformis
AGGCGGCCTGGAGGAGGTTTTCTTTTTTTTCATGATTGAAACGGTTAAGAATGAATCAAAAAATTACCGCTTTTGGGCTGCTTATCGGAGAAACTACCGCAGGTTTAGTGCAACACGGGTTTTGCGTTAGTGGGCAGACAGTGCGAATAGAAACATTTGAGCAATTAATAAACTTTGGTGCTGGCAGACAATTTTTCGGTTTCAAAAGCCCGCCAATGCAAAGCCTTAAACCGTTGCCTTCAATTAAACCAATGCTAAACATTCTGCTATTTATAGCCATCATTTTAACAAGCTGTACTTCACAAAAGGCACTTGAATTGGAGGTGATTAATTCCACTTTCATTGACATGGTGGGAACCTATTACTACAATGAACCTGCACCACCAGCACCTTACAGACCAATTCATCCCGATTCCATATACAACGAAATTGAAGGTGAAATCGAATTGACAATTGAATTTGATGGAGAGAAATACGAATCTAAGGATAGTTTAACAAAAGCGAAAGAGTGGGAAATTGAACGTGATAGTTTACTGGATGAGTTCAACAATTTCGATTGGGAAAAATACAAACAAGATTCTATTGAATGGTATAAGCTACTCAATTACCCCAAAAGAGATAAACGCAATATTGTTTTACAAATTAAAGATTCGTTGATTGTCCCTCGACTTGATTTTCTTGACTTGTCTTATAGATTAACTGAAAAGGGTTTTAAAGAAAATTTTCTGCTCGATGATTCATGGAGAACTTTGACAATTAAATTGCTTAAATCCAAATTGAACAAAGCCCCCTTTAATTTTAGTGAGCTTTCAAAAATTGGAGATTATGATCTTAAACCCGTTAATTTTGAATCATCTGACCATGATCGAGTTGTCGCAACCCTAATATTTTCTAGAGTGGTTTTCAATCAAGACAAGAAACAGGCCTGTTATTATTACCAGGAGTATTGTGGGAGAAACTGTGGATATGGATATTTGGTGTTCGCTGAGCGAATTAATGGGAAATGGAAACTGAAAGCAAAGAGACAACTTTGGATTTCTTAAAATAAAAACTGAAGGTAACAACTAGGTTTTCTTTGCGTCCGCAGGACGAACAATGAAACCGATGTTGCACGGAACCGGGGAGGTTCCTATGGGGATTGAGTCGGGATTTTTGGAGCCGTTTGAGTAGGCTGTTCAGGTCAAA
>NZ_JAFKCT010000029.1 GCF_017254915.1 Algoriphagus oliviformis
ACCCACTATTTGCTTCCGTAATGCTTCACTGAACGTTCTCCTTTGCCTAATCTTAAGTCCGTTTTTCATCTTGTCTGATTGTTGGGACAACCAACAAATGTGACAACTTTATTTAGGCATTGTCACTAGATACTCACAGCTTCCGATACATCACATACACATCCGTCAGCCCCAACCCCGGATGGGCGAATGCATCAGGAACCTGCCCGACGATCTTGAAGCCCATTTTTTGCCAAAGCTGCACGGCGACGGTATTGCTGGAGATGACGTAGTTAAACTGCATGGCCGTGTAGCCGAGCCGCTTGGCCTCCACAAAGGAAAACTCCGCCATGGCTTTGGCGATGCCTTTACCGCGCGCCTTCTCCCCCACCATATAGCCGGCATTGGCCACGTGGGAACCGCGATCGGGTTGGTTGGCCTTCAGATAAAAAGTCCCGAGGATCTCGCCGTCCAGCACCGCCACGTAGGTGTCTTTGTCGGCTCCAAGCCAGTAGTCCAACATCTTTTCCCTTGGCGTGTCTGGAGAAAAAACATAGGTCTCCCCCGCTCGGATGATGGGCTCGATGATCTCCCAGACTGCGCTGGCGTCCTCAGGTCGGGCTTTTCTAAGATTCAGTTGGTGCATTGATTCTGCCATCCGGCAAATAAAGGGAAGGGGAGGCAAACGTCCCAAAGCGTGGGACTCTTCGATCAGAAAGAATTGTATCAAAAAGCATTTCCTCCCAGTCGCCAGGTTCGTTCACTAGTATTCGCAGCCACAAAAACGCCCTTCCAAAACAGGTTCGGAAGGGCTAGACTTGCAACGGTTTGGTGTAAAAGAAGTAGCGGATTTTGAACCGATAAACTTTCAGCTACAAACGAAGATGGAAAACGATTTGCAGATTCTACCACAGCTTAAACCGCTATTTTTTTTACACCGTGTTGCACTAAACCTGCGGTAGTTTCTCCGATAAGCAGCCCAAAAGCGGTAATTTTTTGATTCATTCTTAACCGTTTCAATCATGAAAAAAAAGAAAACCTCCTCCAGGCCGCCTGCTCCAAGA
>NZ_JAFKCT010000003.1 GCF_017254915.1 Algoriphagus oliviformis
TAGGCAGGTATACCCACAAAGTGGCCATCTCCAACCACCGCATCCTCGGCATCGGCCGAAAGCAAATCACCTTCGGCTACAAAGACTACCGCCAGGGAGCCCAAAAGCTGGAAATGAGTCTGGACAACCTGGAGTTTATCCGGAGATTCTCACTCCATATCCTGCCCCGGGGACTGGTGCGGATACGCCACTTCGGGATCTTGGGCAGTTCGGCTAAGCTGATCACCATTCCGCTGATCCACCGGGAACTTGGAATCCCGATCCCGGAAAAGGAGCCCAGAATCCTTGAAGCCCACAATCCCCGCTACTGCCCCTGCTGCCAAAAAGAATCCATGGTCAGCATCCAGCGCCTGCCCAAACGCGGCCCGCCAAAGGCAGTCTTTGCCCCAGTCCCAACCCCATTCTGATTCCTGACTTTTATCGGGTTGGCGAAGCTATGTCCCGACCACAAAAAAGCCCTTCCAAAACAGGCTTGAAAGGGCTGAAAAAGATCCGATATCTTGACTTTATGTGGATTCTGGCAGGCATCATTTACTTTTTGACCTGAACAGCCTACTCAAACGGCTCCAAAAATCCCGACTCAATCCCCATAGGAACCTCCCCGGTTCCGTGCAACATCGGTTTCATTGTTCGTCCTGCGGACGCAACGAAAACCTAGTTGTTAACTGCCGTTTGTTCTTTTTTGAATTCGCTTCTAATTCTCATTAGTTTTAAATAATTTGAAATTGAATGTAAAGGAGATTTAGTCTCGTATCGTCCCAAATTTGTTAGGTTTATTAGGATTTTTTTTTCGTCAAATATAACAATCAGTGATTTTCCCCAGCTGAACAAACTAGTATCTCCTTTACTTCTCAACATGTATAAACCAGTGTCATTTATTTTCAACTCTGGGAAGTTTTTTTTTAGGATATTAACGAATAAAACTCTGTCATTATTAGGGTCTGAAATTTCAATTACTAATAGTTTATAAATGAAATACCAAGAAGTCAGTAACAAAATATTTAATAAAATTATTATAGTTTGAGCTATTTCATTTATGTGATTATTAGGATTCAACAATATAGCCATTGTCATAATTGTCGACCCTAAATAGATAAAAATCTCAAAAAATATCTCAAGAATAAACTCCCAATTTGCCTTGAATACTAATCTCTCTTTTAGAATGCTTTTTTCTTTGTTTATTCTGAAACTCATTTTTTAGATATAATTTTTTCTCAAATGGCAGTTAACGTTTTTGCGCTTGGCGCAGTGGCGGATTTCGGAGCACAAAACTGTCAATAAACCACAAAAGTTGATGCGAGGCAGAATGTTCAATTAACCACTTCACCCGCCATTGCCGCCAAACGCTTGTTACCGGTTCGTGCTTCTTTTCTGTCGTGTTGTTGTCTGTCCATATTGTTCTGTCTTGGTGCGTTGGCTTGGTGGCTCTTTTGCAAAACTTCGCCTACTGCGTTGGCTTGTGCGGTTTTGCAAATGTGCCACCAAATGCAGTGGTTAAACCTGCTTATTAAAAAGGTCTTGCATTATTATTTTTCTAGCTGTTTCTGGTTTCTTTTTAGGCACAATCTCTACATTGTCCATTGATTTGATTACGTTTTTGATAATTGTATTGGTTATCTTTTGACCTGTAACTTCTTTTATCTTGTTGCCCATATCTGTAAGTTTCATTTCAGTTTTGTCTGTCAGTAACTCGTTGATAATATTTTTTAGTCTTATGACTGTTTCAGTATCTGAATTTGATTTTTTAAGATGTTCAATAGGATTTTCAGACACTTCACTTTTTATATCATCTGTCGGCAAAATCTCATCTCCTTTTTTTGATTCGATATTTTCTTTGGATTCAGAATCATTATTGTCATTTATTCCAATCTTCTGCTCTTCAGGTTTTGTCACAACTTCAGTTACAATAGGTTCTGTCGATGCAGTTATATCTTCGGATGTTTGTTGGTCATTTAATGGTTGATCTTGGATTACAGGTTCCACTTTCAATTCTTGTAGATCTGATGCTATAGTATGCTCTTCGGATTTTGGTCTATCTTCAAGCCCTTGATTCTCATCAGATACGGGTTCTTCTTTTGATGAAGTCGGCTCGTTAGATTCAGTTTGATTTTTAGAAACAATTTTTTCTGGTTCTTCTTTTTTATCCTTTACAGGTTGGTATGATTTATAAAAACGTAGGTTAAGATTATCATAGTAAGCATCATAGAATTTCTTAAAACCAAAAAATGCACCCAATAAGATAATAGCATAATTGAAACTGGCTCCAAACTCCTTTAATGTTTTAAGGTGTTTAAAGAGATTTGTGCTTTTGATGTCTTCAGCTTTTCGGATTTCGTCCTTTAACATCAAATAAAGTGGGGTAATAAGATACTGTAGTTGTTCGTTTGAAGTCGTTTGTGAAACGTATTTCTTCCCTTGCCCTTCTGTCTCAAGCAACTTGACAATTTCTTTAATTCTTATTTCTGGCTTTGAGCTATTGATGTCTTGCAGGAACTTATGTAATGCACTTCCTTCAAAAGAGGGGAGACCTTTTGTATTTGCAAATATTTGGCCTGCGTCATAGAAGTAGCCTAAAATCGAATTAGGAAAGTAGTCAAATCTGTCATAGGTAAGAACGTACTCCCAATAATTACCTTCCTTTATTTGATGTGGCTTGGTTCCTATTTTCCTTCTCTCAAGTCCGTTAAAAATATTGTCTAAACCTATGTTTGAGATGTATTTATTCAAATCATCTTCAATGTCACAAATATTCCAAAGAGCCTGAATAGCTTTTTCGAGTTCATGCTTTTCTATTGTCTTCTCAACATTAGGAAGAATATTTTCAAAAACTGGCTTTTCTAATCTTATTCTTTGGTCAATTTTTGTTTCAATTGATGATTTCGCTTGTGCAGATAATGGATAAACTTTTACAATATCCTGAATTTGGAAATTGATAACTTGACCTTCGAATACTTCACTCTTGTCAAAGTGAACTATCAAATACTCTTCTTCCCATTCGAATGGTGTAGTTTCGGAAAACAATCTTATTAAGTCTTCCTTTGTTGATTCGTTAATTACTCCGTCAAATTCTAATAGCTGGCATTTTGGGATATATGTATAGCCAAATCTGTAGAACAGATTAAATTGATTCCTTAAGAGTATTGATAAGAAATGCTTCATTGTTAAAAGTCAAAGTTGTTATTGGAACGTGTTGATGTTCTCTGATTCAAAATATCTGAAATGGAAATTTCTGTGCATTCCCCTTTAAACTTGTCGACCAAATCATGAGTATAACCAAAATAAGTCAGGTAAAGATTTTTTCGGCTTCTCGTCATAGCTACCATGAAAAGAGTGCTTGCATTACTCGGATGTAAATAAAAACTGTTATTGAGATATGGTAGGAATACATTATCAAAATCTAATCCTTTTGCGCTGTGGTAAGTCATTAGAATTGCTTCCTTATTTCTTTCGGCATCACTTAATGAACCATAGCCACTTCCGATAAATTGAATTTTGATGCCATTATTTCTAAAATGTCTATTTAAGTCACCGTAATCAGGCTTATTCCAACTATTCTTCTTTTCACTCCATTGTGGTTTGTTGTTCGCACTTAGAACTTGATTTGCGAACTTTGTAATCATGTTCAAAGTAGGAAGTAGAATTACCGATGTATCACCAACATTTGCGCCCTTCTGTGCTTCTTGGTAAATGTATTTTACTTCTTCTGTTTCACTTGATGCTTCGCATAATCGGATATTCACGTCCTGTTTAGTCAGGTCACGCTTTGCTCCCCAAATGTTCATTGAAGGAAGTAATTTTTGAACTGCTGCAATTATACTTCTCGTCAAACGATGTATCATATTCAACGAAAATGCCCTTGCATTAATAATGTCACCAACCTGACTTGGATTAACTACTGGTTCATTCCATCTTGGGTCAGTATCGTAAATTGATTGATTGGAGTCACCTGCAACAATAACTTTTCTTGATCTATTGTTCATTGCGTATAGAACACGACTTGGTAAGTCTTGAACTTCATCACAAAATATATAATCAAAGTTTTGTGAGTTTTTGTCGCAAAACTCTATGTAAGTGATCACTGGAATTGAACTTGGTATGTTAAGTTCCTTCATCCCCGTCTTGAACATGTCAATTAAGGAGTGAGTATAGACAACCACTGCAATTTTTGCATTTGGTTCTTTTTGTAAAACATTCTTTAGGGAATGGATTAGGAGAACTGATTTGCCACTACCTGCAAATCCTTTTACCCAAATATTGCCCGACTTTTTAGACTCAACATTTATAAATTCCCTTTGGTCAGGGTCTAGTTGGTCTTCTCTTATCATCCATGCCATAGTTTTCTGATTTTATTTTTTGATAATTCCTTCTTCTCTTGAAGTTATTGTTAGGTTCTCTGAATTATATAATTTTTCCCTGTTGAATTTTGGTTTCGAATCTCTCACTTGTTGAGCAAAATCTCTCATGCCCAATTCATCTGCGGCAGAGGAAAGCCAACCGTAATCGCTTTCACTCATACGGTTGGATTCAAATTTTCTTTTCCAGTTTTCAAAAGCTTTTTGAATCATCTCTTTTCCTTTTGGGTCTTGCTCACTTTTAAGAAGTTTTCCCAGTTCATATAGACTGTGAGGTTTATCTGGTTCTAATCTTAGAGACTCTTCTAAGATTTCTTTGAATTTCGCTTTATCCTTACTTTTTAGTTTGTATGCGTAATTGAATGCTGTTGTAGCATCCTTATCCTTTTGATACGCTAATTCGTAATATTCAAGAGCTTTTTCGTCATAACCTGCACTAGAAAAAAGAACTCCTATTTGATTATAGTTGTGAATGCTAGGGTATATTTCATTTAAAAGCTCTAGAGTTTCGGCTGCTCTTAAATCATTGCCAACCTTTTCATATGCTTTGTAAAGTGCTTCAAGTCCGGCTTTTGTGGGTTTTCCACCATTTTGCTCAGCTTCAATGTTTGCTTGCCTTTCTGCTTTGAGGACTATTCTTTGTTCGGTTGTCAGTTCTTTATTTGCAAACGGATTTATAGGCTCCACCATAACAGATTGCCCAACTGAAGTAGCCCTGGCTAGCAACAACTTGTCTGTTGTAATTTCTAATTCAAGCTTTACAGGTGTATTTCGCTTGAATCCACTTGAACTGCTGCTAACTATTTTAATGTTGTAAAGTAGCTTATTAACGTTTCCAAGGCAGATTGGAAGTTCAATGGCTTGTTGTCCATCTTGGCTTGTGACTAAGTCATCAATAACAATAAGGTCACAAGGGATATGCGTTCCTGCTTTGAGAATTACTTTTGGAGTTTCGTCTTTAGTGATTACAAGGAATGGTTCACTTGTAATTGGCTGTATGATATTTTTATTAAAGCCGTTGTAGATTAAAGAATGTATTGAAGCTCCCGTAGAAACGTGTGTTTGTAAATCTCTCGGTATCAAAAGTTCAGATTCTTTGAAATGTTCCTTTAATGCTGCTTGAACGTATGGGTTTTTAGAACTTCCACCAATGAAAAGAACATAATCGATTTCGTCTTTTGACAAAGATGCTTTCTTTAATGCTGTTTGAATAGGACTGAAAATTGTTGCAAATTCATCTGTCACATTCTTTGTTCTGTATGGAACTAAGGAGGTCGATTTTAAGAATGCTTTCATAGCTTCGTTAAATTCAGCATATGACAGCTTTGGTTCTGAAAGGGTTAATAATCCTTTCCTAGTATCAATTTCTACTCTGTTGCCAACCGAAACGTAATCCTTGCTTATAGATTCACTAGGCAGAATACGGTTACTCATTTTCAATGAAATGTTTTCACAAATCATTATTTTCAGTTGCTCTGCTGGTTTGAGCAATTGAGTTATTATTCGATTCTTTTCGGGAGTTCTAAAATCTTCATGAGTTTTTCCGCTTTCTTTAAGTAATTGTGGAAACAAAAAATCAATTGCAATGAGTCTGTCAATGTCATCTCCACCAAGTTTTTCAAATTTTGAAATAGAAAGATTTTTTGAATAGATGCCATTTAAGTCTTTGCCTAGCTCAAGGATAGAAACATCACAAGTTCCTGCTCCAAAATCAAATACTAAAACTTTGGGATTATCTCCTTCTGGTAATGTCAATGGATTGTTTTCACTTGATGAAACTTGAACATAGCTTAAAAAAGCTGCATTTGGCTCGTCAATGAGGGATTGTTTGTTGATTGAGATTCCGTTTTGCTCTAGGGCATAAATCAGTTCTTTCCGTTGATTTGCTTCAAATGAAGCGGGTATACTTACCGCAAACTGCATGTTTGTCGGCAAATTGTTCGTCCTGATATATCTGTCTATTTGTGCTTTGAGATATTGAAAGAAGACTTTCGCTGCGTCTTTTGGGTTAAGAATTGGAGAGCTACTATTTCTATCAAGTTCGCTATTGTAATACTTGGAGCCTAGGTCTTCTCCGAGTTCCATTTTGAAGGAATACCAAACATTTACTCCTTTCTTTAGCTGATATTTTAAGTCTGCCGCACCTTTTCCAACCAATAGCTGATTGTTATGCCAAGCAATTACTGTTGGAATTTTTTCTGATGACATTATTGCTCCATCATCCAGTTTTTGATTTAGCCAAATTGGTTTAGTGGTAATCTCCTTCGTCTCTTTGTCTATTGTTGCAATTGAAACAACCGTTGTTGACGTTCCAAAGTCAATTCCAATAAAGGATGTATTAAAAATGTCTGTTGCAGGCCTAGCAACTTGAGTATTTCTTAGTGCTGGGAATAAGCTTTTTATGTTTATATCAGTCGCCATGAAATTCTAAATTTTATCTGTCATTGTATTGTTTGGTGTGCGGTTGGGCAAAAGCAAATGTGCTGCATCTGTGTCGGCTTGTAGGATGGGTTGCAGCTCTTTTGATTTTGCTGAAGCGTTGGCTTGTCTATTCATTTATTGTGTGGTTTTATGGTTGCACTGTCTTCTTTTAGCATGACCGGTAACGGTTTGGCTATGAGCAGGCGGGCTTTAGAAGCTACTTTCCTGTCAACCAAGACCAAAGTTTGTTTAAAGTATTATCGTTTCGTTTAGTACTATCCGCCCGCTTGCTTATAGCTGTTGTTGTGCTTTCGTGCTTTTTTATTTTTTTGATTCTCATGTGTTCTTCTGGTCCAAATCTGTCGAACACATAATGGACTATTTGAACCGACTCAAAATTCCAAGCATAGTTTTTAAATCCTTCGTTTCCGTCCGATTCTGAAGTTGGTTTTCCAAATTCCTTTTTGAAGTGGGATTGAAAGTCGTTAAATGATTTTTCTTGGTCGCTGTAGTCTGTTCGAAAAAATTCCAACTCGTTTAAAATTCCATTTTGTCTGGGTTCAAAGTGAAATCCGAGTATACAGCTCAGTCCATTCAAGGATTTGCAAGGAATAGTGTAATAACCTGTCGTTACATGCTTAAAGTCATGTCCATTCAATTTCTCGGTCAAAGTCTTTTCGTCAATGTCCCAAGGAATGAAAATGTCGGGTTCGTCAATTTTATATCCTTCTTGAATGTTCATTTTGATTTTTTCTGCATGAAGCACAACATCCGTATACACGCAACTAGTTGCGTGTATTTTTCATATCCCTCCCTTGCCGTGCTGAACCTACTAAAAACATTGGAATAAAAAAACGGCCTTCATTGCCTTTTTCCGCACATTATCCGACAACAATCGACTACTGTCGAATACAAGCGACTAGCTACCGACTGCTTCCCCGCCCCGCCCTGAACTTTGGCCTATCAACAAGCCTCTGGCGAAATCTTTCACATTCAAACTTCCAACACCATGAACACGCTAAGAAACAAAGTACAGCTCATCGGCCACCTGGGTGCCAAAGTCGATCTCAAAACCCTCGAATCCGGCAAAGTCGTAGGCCATGTCAGCCTAGCCACCAACGAAACCTACAAAAACCAAAAGGGCGAAAAAGTCACCGAAACCACCTGGCACAACCTCGTCATCTGGGGCAAGCAGGCGGAGATCCTGTCCAAGTACACCGACAAAGGCTCCGAAGTAGGCGTGGAAGGCAAGCTGACCAACCGCTCCTACGCGGACAAAAACGGGGAGAAAAAATACATCACCGAGGTCGTGGTCAGCGACTTTCTGCTCATGGGCAAGAAGGACGGAGGACAGTAGCAGGTTTCAGTAGGCAGAAGCAGTTTGCAGTAGGCAGTGGCAGTGAGCAGTGGCAGTAGGCAGAAGCTGTTTGCACGGGGGCAGAAGCAGTTTGCAGTGGGCGGTGGCAGTCGGCAGTGTAGGTGATCTATAGGCGGCTATGGCTGACACTGATCACGGACTGCTCTCAGTCCCGTCGCTGCGAGGCACAACGCCGTCACTGCGAGGTACGAAGCAGTCTGAACTTTGACTGCCCAGGAACCAACCGGCGTCGTCACTGCGAGGCACGAAGCAGTCTAAGTTGTGACCGACCAAGGACTGCTCTCAGTCCCGTCACTGCGAGACACAACGCCGTCACTGCGAGGCACGAAGCAGTCTGAGCCATGACTCCCAACTCGTAAGTACGACTGCCACTGCGAACTGAGACTGATCACTGCGACCGCCCACTGCCCACTTCAAGGCACAAAGCAGTCTGAGCTATGACTCTCAACTCGTAAGTGCCACTGCGAATTGAGACTGCCCACTGCGACTGCCCTCTGCAAACTGACCACTGCGGAATGAGACTGACCCCTCCAAGACACGAATCACTCTGAACTGGGACTGCCCATGGACCACTCCAGCGCCGTCACTGCGAGGCACGAAGCAGTATGAGCTATGACTCCCAACTCGTAAGTGCCACTGCGAACTGAGACCGCCCACTGCGACTGAGCCTGATCTCTGCGACTGCCCACTACCCACTTCAAGGCACGAAGCAGCCTGAACTTTGACTGCCAAGGAACCACTCCAGCGTCGTCACTGCGAGGCACGAAGCAGTATGAGCTATGACTCCCAACTCGTAAGTGCCACTGCGAACTGAGACTGCCCACTGCGAACTGAGCCTGATAACTGCAACTGCCTACTGCCCACTGCGGCTGCAGACTGCCTACTGCCTACTGACCACTTCTCTCAAAGCAAATTAAACCCTCCCTTGACCAAGACCAGCGCAGACTCGTCCAATCCCTGCACCGGCTCAATGGCGACCATGCCTTGGCTTATCGCACCAGGCTGCACCTTCACCCTGGCCAGTTCGTAGCCTTGGGCGGTTTTTCCCTGCTGCACCAGGATGAAATACGCCCCGTCCACCTCCACCAGCGCATCTTCGGGCAGGGCCCAGGAGTTTTTGGGGTCGAGCTGCACACGCGCCTGTACAAAGGTTCCGGGGATAAGCCTTTGCTCCTCCTTTTCGTCGAGGACATGGGCATGCACGTTGATCTGCCGCTCAGAGTTGATGGACTGGCCAACCAGATAGACCTGCGCCAGCATGCTCTCGCCCGGACTGTCCGGCAGGGAGACCTCCACCTTTTGGCCTGGATGGACTTTGGGCGCATCCTTCTCAAACAAGACCAACTCGATGTGCAGGTGCTCTTTGCTCAGCAGGGAGACGGCCCTGCCCGCTGCCGGAAGAAAAGCCCCCGGCGTGACATGCACTTCCTCCACAAAGCCCGCTATGGGCGAAAACACGGGCACTTTGGACTGGATCGTCGCGGGGCTCAGGCGCTCCGCATCGATAGCGATCAGGCCGAGCTGTTTCTTTAGACTCTGGCTCTTTGCCAAAGCCGCCTGGTAGTCCGCCTCGGCTTTGAGGTAGTTTTTCTGCGCAGAGATCTGCTCCCCATACAGTGTCTTGTGCCGCTCATACTCCGCCTGGAGGTAGGCCAGCTGGCTATGGGTCTCCAGGTAGTCCTGTTGCAGGCGGATGAAGTCGGGATTTTCCAGGTAAAAGATCACTTCGCCCTTCTTCACCGACTGCCCCTCCATGAGCTTGAGCCCACTGACGTATCCGCCGAAATAGGCGGAAACCTCCTGCCTTCCCTCCACAGGCACCTCCACGGTGCCCTGCACGCTGATTTCCCGCGAAAAATCCCCCTGCACGGGATTGCCCCAGGCCATCTCCATGGCATCAAACTGTTCGTTGGTCAGAAAAACGCCTCCTGCCCCGGCTGGAGCTTGGGAGACCTCAATGCCCTCTGGCTGGGCCGTTTTGTTTTCCCCACAGCCCGACAGAAGAGCCAGGCTAGCGCAGGAAGCAAGGATATGGAATTGATAGCTTTTCATCAGTTGGAGAGGTAAAGGAGTTCGAGTTGGGTGAGTTGGTAGTCGAGCTTGGCCTGGAGGTAGGCCAGGGTGATGCCGCGGGAGTTTTCGATGAGCTGCACGTATTGGAGGAAGTCTATGTCGCCTTCGGCAAAAGACCTGTTGGCCTGGTTCCGCATCAGCGCGGCCAGTTCCTCCCCCTCGGATTCGTAGTAGTCCATCACCTCGCGGCTCTGGGCCAGGGAAGCTTCCAGCCTCACCAGGTCAGTCTGCAGCTGCAGGCGAAAGGCCTCTGTCTCCAGCCGGATTTGCTCCTCCTGGAGCTTTCCCGCCCTGACTTTGGCACTTTGGGAGCCAAAGAAAAGGGGAATGCCTATGCCTGCCTGAAAGCCCGGATAGACCTTGGCGTCCTGTCCGGGATTGGTACCGCGAAAGAGGTCCACGTTCACATCCGGAAGCATGGTCCTGCGGTCCACCTTGACCTGGCTCTCGGCCTGCAGGAGCTCAGACTGGTAGCGGAGCAGCCGGGGATGGCTTTCGGGATCCATGGGTTCGGCCAGGTGGATGTCCCCGCTGCTCAGCGCGAACTCGCCCTCAAGGTTTAGCAGGCGTGCCAACTGTCTTTTGGCATTCTCGTGGTTTCGATTTGCCTCGTTTTTTTTCAGTCCCATTTCCTTCAGCTTGCTGTCGGCGGTGAGCTTTTCCAGCAGGTTGGATTCCCCGGTTTCCAGTCGCCTAGCCGATGCGCGGGCAAACTGACCATAGAGGCTGTCCAGAAACCCGTAGTTTTCCTCCAGGTTTTTCCAGTACAGCGCCCGCACAAAAGTCTGGCTGACCTCCTTGGCCAGCCTGCGCTCGGCCAGCTGCAATTCGGCGGAGGACTGCAGCTCTCCAGCGGCGAGCAGGTCCTTTTGCGCAGCATAGAGAGAGGGAAAATCAAAGCTCTGGCGCAGGCCCCATACCCGGTTGTAGATCCCGTTTTCGGCTATGTCGTTTTTGTCCACTCCGTAGTACAGCTCGGTCTTGTCAATGGTCCAGCCCGCGCGGCTCCGGGCAGACGCAGATTCCAGGCTTTTCTCTGCGGCTTTGATACCCAGGTTTTGGGCTCTGGCCAGCTCCAGGGCTTGGGGCAGGCTCAGCGTTTGGCTTTCGCTCTGGGAGAAAGCCGGTACCGTCGCCCCCAGCATCAGTAGCACCAGCAGGCTGGTGGGCTTGGGAAGCTTGGCGCTGCCCTTTTCCCGCGAGTTAAACAGCACATACAATACCGGCAGCACGATCAGGGTCAGCAGCGTGGCCGAAATCAGGCCTCCGACGACCACGGTCGCCAAGGGACGCTGCACCTCGGCCCCGGCGGATCCGGAGACCGCCATGGGCAAAAAGCCCAGCGCTGCCGCAGAAGCCGTGAGCAACACGGGACGGAGGCGCTCCTTGGCGCCCACCACGACGAGCTCTCGGATGGAAGTGTAGTTGTCTTTCATGGATTTGAAGTGTTCGATCATCACGATGCCGTTGAGCACGGCTATGCCAAAGAGGGCGATGAAGCCCACTCCCGCCGAGATGCTGAAGGGCATGTCGCGAAGCCAGAGCAGAAGTACGCCGCCTATGGCCGAGAAGGGGATCGCCGTGTAGATCATGAAGGCATCTCGCGCGGAGGAAAAAGCGAAATACAGCAGGATAAAGATCAGGACCAGGGCCACGGGGACCGCGATGAGCAATCTGGACCGGGCCTGCTGGAGGTTTTCAAACTGCCCCCCATAGTCCACCCGATAGCCTTCGGGGATGTTGATCTTGGACACGATGCCCTGGATATCGTCCACCACGGACTGGAGATCCCGATTTCGCACGTTGACCCCGATCACCACGCGGCGCTGGGTATCGTCCCGGGAGATCTTGGCCGGCCCCTTGGTGTAGGAGATCTTGGCCAGCTCGTGTAGGGGTATGCTTCCGCCGTTGGGAAGCTGGATGGCGGCATTTTCGAGATGGGAGATATCCTTGCGGAAAGGCTCCGCAAAGCGCACGACGAGGTCAAACTGCTTTTCCCCCTCAAAGACCGTCCCCGCGCTCACTCCGGCAAAGCCCATGGTCACGACCTGGTTCAGATCTTCTACGTTTAGCCCGTACTTGGCGATCTTGGCCCGGTCGTACTCGATTTTCATCTGGGGCAGTCCGTCCACTTTCTCCAGAATGATGTCCGCCGCGCCCTCCACTCCTTGGATCGCTGCTTCGATTTCCTGAGCCGTCCTGAGCAGCACGTCCAGGTCTTCCCCAAACACTTTGATCGCCAAATCTGCCCTCACGCCGGTGATCAGCTCGTTGAAGCGCATCTCGATGGGTTGGGTAAATTCGTAGTCTAGGCCTGGAATGACCTCCAGAGCCTGCTTAAACTTCTCCGCCAGCTCGTCCTTGCTCTCCACCGTGGTCCACTCCGAGGGGGGATGCAGCGTCACGATCACGTCGCTCTCCTCCATGGACATGGGATCCGTGGGAATCTCCGCCGCCCCGATGCGGGTCACGACCTGCTTCACTTCGGGAAACCGCAGCAGA
The DNA here is from genome assembly GCF_017254915.1 of Algoriphagus oliviformis. Lineage (GTDB taxonomy): Bacteria > Bacteroidota > Bacteroidia > Cytophagales > Cyclobacteriaceae > Algoriphagus > Algoriphagus oliviformis. The sequence goes on from NZ_JAFKCT010000003.1 coordinate 12,727, forward strand.
ATCTCTTCCATCTTGGTCACGGTTTCCACCGTGTTGGTCAGGGTGGTGCCGGTCTTCAGCACCGGCTGGATCACAAAGTCCCCCTCATCCAGCGTAGGCACAAACTCGGAGCCCATGGTGGAGAAAAGCAAAATCGCACCCAAGAGGATGACCAAAGCCCCAGCCAACACCGCTTTGGTGTGTCTCAGCGCCCAGTTGATGGTGGGTTCGTAGCTCTTGTTGAGAAAGTTGATCAGCCTGACGGAGACGTTTTTTGGGCCGGGCGCTTCCGATTTGAGGAAAAGCGAAGACACCACGGGCACATAGGTCAAGCCGAGGATCATGGCGCCGATAAGCGCAAAGCTGAACACCTCGGCCATGGGGCGGAACATTTTCCCCTCCACCCCGGAAAGCGAGAGGATAGGGATAAAGACGATGATGATGATGATCTGCCCAAACACCGCCGAATGCATCATCTTCGTGGCGCCCTCCAGAGCGATTTTGTCTTTTTCAGCCTGCTTGTCCCCTCTGGAAAGTCCGGCAAACAGCGCGGATGACTTGGCAAACCTGAAGGCGATGTACTCCACGATGATCACGGCTCCGTCTATGATGATCCCGAAGTCTATGGCTCCTAGGCTCATCAGATTGGCATCCACTCCAAAAATGTACATCAAGGACAGCGCGAAGAGCAAGCTCAAAGGAATGACCGAGGCCACGACCAAGCCCGAGCGGAAATTGCCCAGCAGCAGGACCACGACAAAGACCACGATCAGACAGCCTAGGATGAGGTTTTCGGCAATGGTAAAGGTCGTTCTGCCGATCAGGTCAGAGCGGTCCAGAAATCCGTTGATCACGATGCCCTCGGGCAGGGTATTTTCCATCTCCGCGATCCGCTCTTTCACCCGGTCTATGGTGCGCTTGCCGTCCGCTCCCTTGAGCATCATGACCTGGCCGAGCACCTTCTCCCCTTCCCCGTTGGCGGTGATCGCGCCAAAGCGGTTGGCATGGCCAAAGCCCACCTCGGCAATATCCCGAATGAACACCGGAGCGCCATTTCTCACCTCCACGACGATATTTTGGATGTCCTCCAGACTGCCCACAAGTCCCTCGCCACGGATAAAAAAGCTCTCGTTGGTCTTTTCGATATAGCTGCCCCCGGCGATGGAGTTGTTTTTCCCCAAGACCTCATACACCTCGGACAAGTTGATGTCCATGGCCTTCAGGCGCTCGGGGTTGATGGCCACTTCATATTCCTTGAGGTAGCCGCCCCAAGTATTGATCTCCACGACCCCCTCGATGCCGGCCAGCTGCCGCCGCACCACCCAGTCCTGGATCGTCCGGAGGTCGGTGATGGAGTAGCGGTCTTCGTAGCCCGGCTTTACGTCGATGATGTATTGGTAGATTTCGCCCAGACCCGTGGAGATCGGCCCCATAAAAGGCGTCCCGAATCCAGCCGGGATGCGCTCCTGAGCCATGATCAAGCGCTCGGAGATCAGCTGCCGGGGCAGGTAGGTACCCAAGTCCTCCTCAAACACGATGGTCACCACCGACAGGCCAAACTTGGAAACAGAGCGAATCTCTTTCACCCCAGGGAGGTTGGCCATTTCCAACTCCACTGGATAGGTCAGGTATTTTTCCACGTCTTCCGTGGCAAGGTTGCGGGAGGTGGTGATGACCTGCACCTGGTTGTTGGTCACGTCGGGCACCGCGCCTATGGAAAGGTGCGAGAGGGAATAAATCCCAAAGCCCAGCCAAAGGGCGATAAAAATGAAAATGATGAGCTTATGCCCTATACTCCACTGAATGATGCGATCTAGCATGTGCCGGCCAAATTTTCCAACGAAGTTCGTTGGCCAAGCTTAGGCCTGTCTTAGACGATTCTTAAGATTCGCTTAAGAATCGGGGAGCTCCAGCCTGAAGGTGCTGCCCTTGCCCTGTTCGCTAGAGACGGAAACCCGGATTCCGGACTCCTGGGCTAGTTTCCTGACGATGGCCAAGCCCAGTCCGGTACCGGGCACCGCGCGGTCCACGACTTCCTTTTCCCTGAAGAAGGGATCAAAAATCTTGTCCAAGTGCCTGGCGGCAATGCCGGAGCCGGCGTCGCACACTTCGATGTAGGGAGTACCCTCGGCGACCCCGGTCTTGACGAGGACCTCGGCATCGGGCTGCGAGTACTTCACCGCGTTTTGGATCAGATTGCTCAGGATCATCTGCAGGGACTGCTCGTTGGCCCTCACAAAAATCGGCGTGCTCGCCTCGCACTGGAAGCGGACCTCCCGGCCCTGCTCCTTGGCGCTCTGGTCAGTGACCTCTTCGAGAAACGTGATCAGCTCAAGCTCCTCCCTGACGGAAAACTTGCCTTTTTCCTCCCGGGCCAGCGCCAAAAGCTGGTCTATCGTCGCCGACATGCGGTCTATGCTCGCAAAGGCGGATTTGATCTTTTCCACATATTCCTCTTGGGTCCTGGGCTTGCGGATGAGGACTTCCAGCGTGCCCCGCAGCACCGAGAGCGGCGTCCTGAGCTCATGGGAAGCGTCTGAGGTAAACTGCTTTTCCCGAATCAGCGAGGCTTCGACCCGCTCCAGCAGCTCGTTGATCGAGCGGGTGAGCTGGCCGATCTCGTCGTTGGGCTCGGCGAGGGGCACACGCTCGTTGAGGTTGCTTTGGCTGATTTGGTTGGTCTTGTCGATGATCTGGCGGATGGGCTGGATGCTCTTTCCGGCCAGGTAGCGCATGGTCAGGAAGAGGGACAGCAGGATACCCGGATAGAGGATCAGCAGGACGTTGCGGAGCTTGTCCAGCAGCTCGCGGGAATCCTCAAACGACTTTGCCAAGAGCAGATATCCCTCGTGCTTGCCCGCATTGACCAGGGGGATCTGCATCTGCCTCACCTCACTGGCGCCGATCTTCAGCGTCCAGGCCTCTTTTTGGGCGGACTTTTCGGGGGAAAAACTGAGGTGGTTGGCACGCAGGTTGGGCGAGCGGTCCATGGAGTTCCCCTCCAGATCGACGATTTCTATGAAAATGGGGTTGAGCTGGATCTGGCTGTGCTCCATCTCCTGCCACTCGTCCTTGTGCAGGAAGCGGATCTCCCCATCGACGAGAAAGATCTGGCTGCGGTGCTTGTCCGTCTCCAGCCCCAGCTCCCGGTCGATGCTGCTGACCACGGTGACCTGGACGACCAGATAGATCCCTGCAAACACCGCCAAAATGATCAGCGAGGTGACCAATGTCAGCCTCCAGGCGATCCGCTCCTTGTAGGCCAGTTTCATGTGTTCGTAATTTGATCTTTATGGCCACATGGAATCTCGCATACTTCGCAGTCAGCCTTCTTCTTCAGTTTCATGATGCTCGATTTCATAATTCCTTAGCCATGTAGCCCACTCCCCGGATCGTCTGGATGTAATCTTCGTCCTTTTGCAGGTTGAGTTTTTTGCGCAGCGAATTGATAAAGACATCGATCACGCCCGTATTGTAGTCGAAGTGGATGTCCCACACGCTCTCGATGATGCGGGTACGGCGACAGACCTTGTTTTTGTTGCGGATGAGGTACTCGAGCAGGGCAAACTCCTTTTGGGTGAGCAGGATCTCTTCCTCCCCTTTTTGGACGGCGTGCCGCTCGGGAAACAAGCTGATCGGCCCCAGACTCAGCCTTTCCTCCGTCCCTTCTTTTCCCCTCAGCTGCACCCGGATCCGCATCAGCAGCTCCTCAAAGTGAAAGGGCTTTTTGATGTAGTCATTGGCGCCGGACTGCAATCCAAAGATCGTCTCGTCGAGGGTGTCCTTGGCGGTGAGAAAAATGATGGGGGTCTGGGGAAAATCCCTGCGAAACTGCCTGGTCAGCTCTATGCCGCTCATGCCGGGCAGCATCCAGTCCAGCAGCAGCAGGTCATAGTTGCCGGAGAGGGCCAGGTCCAGTCCTTCCCGGCCGTTGTCGGCGACATCCACGGCAAAGGCCTCTTCTTCCAAGCCCTGCCTGAGAAAATTGGAAATCCCCGATTCGTCCTCTACTATCAGAATTCGCATAGCTAAGCAAAAGAAAAGCTTATTCCCCGCCTTTGAAAAATTGTATTCTTATTTTTTGCTTAAAATCAGGGATCTGGCTAAACGCCGCCGGCGCGCCCCAAGCGGGGCAGCTTGGATAATCCCGCAAGAGCGCCGGGTCGCCAGGCCTCGCCTCGATGCGCCCGGACTCCCATTTTTGCAATCCCCATCGACTAAAAGGCTTTTCGGTTCGCCGGATTTTTTCAATACCCGATCCCCTCCTTTATCTTTGCCCCCCAATCCTCCCCGACCATGAGTAAGACCAACAGCCCCGAGGGCAAGATACTTGACGTAGCCTACCGACTTTTTTTGGATCGGGGCTACCGCCATACTACCATGGACGACATTGCCCAGGAGATAGGCATGAGCAAAAAGACGCTCTACAAGCATTTCCCTGGCAAGCTGGAGCTACTTGCCGAGGCTTTTGAGCTCCTTCGCACCAAGATGACCGCCAAGGTCGAGGCCATCGTGGACAACCGCTACCTGGCCTTTCCGCTAAAGCTGCGCTCCTTCCTCAGTGTGGTGGCCACCTACCTGGCGCCGATCAATCCGGAGCTTTTCGAAGACCTCCGCGAACACGCGCCCGAGGTCTGGCAGGACCTGCGGGAATACATCAACGAGTCCGCACACCTGCGCTTTGCCAAGCTGATCGAGGAGGGCACCCGGCAGGGCCTCGTCAATCCCCGGATCAATGTCAGCCTGGTCGTGATGCTCTACGCGGCTGCGGTCCAGTCCCTTTGGGATCCGAAGTTTGTCGGGCAGTTTCCCGAGGCCATACAAAAAGGAGCCAAGATGCCTCCCTCCGACGCCTTTGAGCAGGCCATCAGCATCATCTACAACGGCATCCTGACCGAGGAAGCGCGCAACGAATTTCAAAACGCCTAGCCCAGCCTTTGGGGCTTTTCCCTATCTTTGGCCTCTGTTTTTGAAGAAAGAAAAAGATGGGCAGCCCCCTGTACGAGCTTAAGAAAGAAGACTGGAATCGCCTCTTCCCGATCCATCTGGAGGAGCACAACCCGGCCTGGAAGGAGATCTTCCAGCGGGAAAAAGAGCTGGTCCTTTCCAGGATTTCCGCCTTTTCCCCCGAGCGGATCGAGCACGTCGGCAGCACCTCCATCCCCGGCATCAAAGCCAAGCCCTACATCGATCTGCTGATCGTGATCCCGGCGGAGCATCTCTTCAGCGAGGAGCTGATCGCTGCCCTGGCGGAGATCGGCTTCACCTACTTCCTGGTGCCAAAGCGGGACGATATCGAGGCCTACATGTCCTTTGGCAAAGGCTACAACCTGGACGGCGTGAAAGAGCAGATCTTCCACATCCACATGTGTCCCGGCGACAACTTCATGGTGAACCAAATCGCCTATAGGGATCGGCTCAGAAGCGATGAAACCCTCGCCAAAGCCTACGAAAAGCTAAAAATCGAGTCCGCCGCCAAATTCAAAAACGACCGGGGAAACTACCTGCTTTCCAAAAACGAGTTTATCAGAGACGTACTTAAAAACACCAAAACACCTCCTGACCGAATTTCCAGCTGAAGACCTTGCTTCGGTCATCGGTCATCGGTCATCCAACCCACTATTTCCAAAAGACGACCACCTAAAGTCGCTTTTCCCACCAAATTGAATAAAAGCACAAACCATGAGTCATAAAACCCCCAAACGCTACACCGTCACCTCGGCCCTCCCCTACGCCAACGGCCCGCTGCATATCGGCCACTTGGCTGGGTGCTACGTGCCGTCCGACATCTACGTGCGCTACCTGCGCTCCCAGGGCCGGGACGTGGCCTACATCTGCGGCTCGGACGAGCATGGCGTAGCCATCACCATCAAAGCCCAAAAGGAAGGCAAAACTCCCCAGCAGGTCGTGGACCACTACCATGAGATGATGAAGGGAAGTTTTGAGGCCTTTGGGATCAGCTTTGACCACTACTCCCGCACTTCCGCCCAGATCCACCACGAGACCGCGCAGGATTTCTTCAGGGATCTGTACGAAAAGGGCGAATTTCTGGAGCAGGTCACCGAGCAGTACTACGATGCCGAAGCCAAGCAATTCCTCGCGGACCGCTACATCGAGGGTACCTGCCCGAAGTGTGGCAATGAAGGCGCCTATGGCGACCAGTGCGAAAAATGCGGCACCTCCCTCAGCCCTACCGACCTGATCAACCCCAAGTCCAAGCTCAGCGGCAACACGCCTGTATTGAAAGAAACCAAGCACTGGTTCCTTGACCTGGCCCGCTATCAGGACTATCTGAAAAAGTGGATTCTCGAAGACCATGCCGAGGACTGGAAAAACAACGTGCTGGGCCAGTGCCGCTCCTGGCTGGAGGCCGGAGACGGGCTACAGGCGCGATCCATGACCCGCGATCTGGAATGGGGCATCCCCGTTCCCGTCGAGGGAGCAGAGGGCAAAGTGCTTTATGTCTGGTTTGACGCGCCCATCGGCTACATCTCCTCCACCAAAGAGTGGGCCGCCGAGAAAGGCAAAGACTGGGAGCCCTACTGGAAGGACGAAGACACCAAGCTGGTCCACTTCATCGGCAAGGACAACATCGTCTTTCACTGCATCATCTTCCCGGCGATCCTGAAAACCCACGGAGGCTACGTCCTGCCGGACAACGTCCCCGCCAATGAGTTCCTCAATCTGGAAGGCGACAAGATCTCCACCTCCCGCAACTGGGCCGTGTGGCTGCATGAATACTTGGAGGAGTTTCCAGGCAAGCAGGACGTGCTCCGCTACGTACTGACCTCCAATGCGCCGGAGACCAAAGACAACGACTTCACCTGGAAGGACTACCAAGGCCGAAACAACTCCGAGCTCGTCGCCATTTATGGCAACTTTGTAAACCGTGCCGTGGTGCTGACGCAAAAGTTTTTCCAAGGAATCGTACCTGAAAGAGGCGAGCTCAGAGGCTATGATGAGGAAGTGCTGGCCGCTTTGGCAGAATTCCCGGATAAAATCGCTGCTTCCATCGAGCGCTACCGCTTCCGCGAGGCGCTTGGTCTGGTGATGGATTTGGCCCGATTGGGCAACAAATACCTGGCAGACACTGAGCCTTGGAAGGAGATCAAAACCGACGAGGCCCGCACCAAGACCATCCTGAACATCGCCCTGAACATCGCCGCCAACTTGGCCATCGTTTCCGAGCCTTTCCTTCCCCATACCGCCAAGAAGCTCTTCGATCTCTTTGACATCGAAGCCGGCAAATGGAACGAAGCAGGCAATGGCGAGCTCATCAAGGCCAACCGAGCCCTAGGAGAGATGGGCTTGCTCTTCGAAAAAATCGAAGACGAAACCGTGGAAAAACAAGTACAGAAACTTTTGGACGCCAAAAAAATGAACGAAGCTGCCAACGCCCCGGTCACTCCGATGAAGGAGCTGATCACCTACGATGACTTTGCAAAGCTGGACATGCGGGTCGTGACCATCCTCGAAGCCGAGAAAATGCCAAAATCCAAAAAGCTGATCAAGCTCAAAGTGGACACCGGCCTCGGCCATCGCACGGTGCTCAGCGGCGTGGCGGAGCATTTCGAGCCGGAGTTTCTCATCGGCAAGCAAGTCACCATGCTGATCAACCTCGCTCCACGCAAGATGATGGGCATCGACTCCGAAGGCATGATCCTGATGGCCGAGGACAAAGACGGCAAACTCAAGCTGCTTACTCCACACGAAGGCACTGCCAGCGGATCGACGATATCGTAAGTAGCAAGATAGTAGTAGCTAGTATCAAGACATTAGTATCAAGAAAATACCTGCTGGGATTATAAGTCCTAGCAGGTATTTCTTTTTAGAAAGAAAATAGTGATGGACTGCTCCGTGAGAAAAACAAAAGAACTGATCTCCAGCCGAAAACAATCCCAAACAGCATCAACTGGCAACTCCACGCATCCTTTCGTTCGTAGGAACTAAGAAAAACTCCCCATGAAGCATCTTTTCCCAGCACTCCTACTGATTGCGGTATTTGCCGCCTGTTCTCCCGCAATGCTATCTCGCATGAACGCCAAATCCATGAGCCAACTCGAACTCGGCATGTCCAAACAGCAACTGATCGAGGTACTGGGAAACTACTATACCATCTCAGAAAAACGCATGCAAGGTGAAGATGAGATCGAGGTGCTTTCCTACCGCAACTATCCCTACGAGGATGAGATCTATCAATTTGTCTTTGTCAACAAGTCGCTGATCGAGTGGCATAGGGAGCTGGTTCCTACCTATGACGTAAAGGTGGACTGACAGCTCGTCCCTAGAGCCGTCACTTTTTGCAAGAAAAGGCAATCAAGCTTAGGCATTTTCGGTTTGGCCGCCTCCACAGCAGGTCAGCTGTCATACCTGTAGTTGCGTGGTTTTGCCATGCAAAGTGCAATGGCAAGCTTCGCCAAAACTCCGCACTTCGCTCATCGCCTGCCCAGGGTGGCGGGGGCTTTCCTACTGCCTGAGCAGACAAGCTCGATTGAACAAGCAAACTCGACTACTGGCATGATTGCGGAGAGCCAGATTCACTTTTTCTCCCGCCAAAGTCCCTCGCCGGAACCAAATTCTTTCCGATTTTTTTAACTTCTTGCAGTCTGAATTCTTCGCCCCGGCGACCAACCCGACCTTTTTGATGCAAATCACCATTGAAAACATCCTTTTAGTAGGCTCACTGCTTTTGATCTTCAGCATCCTAGCCAGCAAGACTGCCGGCAGGGCGGGGATACCGGTGCTCCTGCTCTTCCTGGGAGTCGGCATGCTGGCGGGTACCGACGGGATAGGCAATATCGCTTTTGACGATCCCGGAATGACGCAGTTTCTCGGCATCGTATCCCTGACCTACATCCTGTTTTCCGGGGGCTTGGACACCAAGTGGGAATCCATCAGGCCGGTACTAAAGCCGGGGCTCATGCTCTCTACACTGGGCGTATTGCTGACGGCGGTTTCGGTGGGCTTGTTTGCCAGCTGGGTGGCGGATCTGGGCTGGAAGGAAGGCCTTCTCCTCGGGGCCATCGTCTCTTCCACGGATGCGGCGGCGGTATTTTCGATTTTGCGGAGCAAAAGCATCGGGCTCAAGGGCAATCTCCGTCCCCTATTGGAGTTTGAGTCCGGCAGCAACGACCCCATGGCCTTCTTCCTGACCATAGGAATGACTTCCTGGCTCAGCTTGGACGGCTTTAGCCCGGTGGACCTCGTACCGATGTTTTTGAAGCAGATGGTTTTGGGGGCGGCAGCGGGATTTTTGCTGGGAAAAGGAATTGTCTTTCTGATCAACAAGATCCATCTGGAGTACGAGGGGCTGTATCCAGTCTTGATGCTCGGGCTGGTGGTATCGGTCTATTCCCTGACCGATTTGATTGGGGGCAATGGCTTTCTCGCGGTGTACCTCAGCGCGATCACCATGAACCAAAGCCGGATGCTCCACCACAAGAGCCTGATCCGTTTCTTTGACGGGATAGCCTGGCTCATGCAGATCGTCATGTTCTTGACCTTGGGACTGCTGGTCTATCCGACGCAGGTTTGGCCGGTGATCGGCCTGGGCTTCGTCATTGCCATGTTTTTGATCCTGATCGCCCGACCGCTTGGGGTTTGGGCCTCCCTCTCTTTTTTCAAGTACAAAAACCGCGAAAAGCTATTCGTCAGCTGGGTGGGGCTGCGTGGAGCGGTGCCGATCGTCTTTGCCACGTTTCCCCTGATCGCGGGCGTGGACAAGAGCAACCTGATCTTCAACATCGTCTTCTTCATCGTCATCGCCTCCGTCGCGCTACAGGCTACCACCCTTGCCAAGGTCGCCAAATGGCTCCATCTGGCCGTACCAGAGGGCCTGAAGCGGAAGAGCCTCCTCGACCTGGAGCTTTCCGAAGACTTCAAAAACGCCCTCGTGGAGGTCGAGCTCCCCGCCCAGTCGGCGGTGGACGGCAAACAAATCCTGGAGCTGAACTTCCCCAAAACCTCCCTCATCGTCCTGGTGAACCGCAACAACAAGTTCATCACGCCCAACGGCGCCACCGAGCTCCGGTCCGGCGACAAGCTCATGATCATGATCAATTCCGGATCGGAAGAATCTTTGGTCAGGACTGCGCTCGCTATCGAGTGATTGATTGCACTATAGGTTGATTTTTCCTGGATTTTTTGTAAAAAAATCAGTATTTTGATTTTTCAGGTTAAAAAATGAAAGTTAAAATCAGATTTTTTTGAAAATATTTGATTTTGATGTTTCTTTTTTATCTTACTGTAGCATTTAATTTCCAACCTATGAAGACCGAAGGATATTCCTGCAATGAGCACTTTGATGAAATGTTCACCGCCGAGGGAGCAGTCAGGAAGCACTACGGGGAGTTTTACAACTACCTGAGCAAAGCCTCCTCCAAAAAGATGAACCAGCTCCAGTTTTCGGCCAACAAAACCCAGAAATCGATGGGGATGACCTTCAATGTCTACCACGACAATCAGGGGCTGGAAAAAATACTCCATTTGGACATCATCCCGCGGATCATCCCCAATGCCGAGTGGAAAAAACTCGAGAGCGGTCTGAAGCAGCGCATCTATGCGCTCAACCTGTTTCTCCAGGACATCTACAACGATCAAAAAATCCTGAAGGACGGCATCGTCCCCTCCGACCTGATTCTTGGCTCCAAAGACTACCTCAAGCCCTGCATCGGGCTCACCCCACCCAAGGGAATCTGGTGCCACATCACCGGTACCGATCTGGTGCGGGACAAAAGCGGGGAATACTACATCCTGGAGGACAACCTGCGCTGCCCCTCCGGAGTCAGCTACATGCTCGAAAGCCGGGAGATCATCAAGCGGGCCTACCCGCAGCTCTTCAATGACGAGGGCGTGATGCCCGTGTCCGACTATCCTACCAAGCTGCTCAGGATGCTGCAGTACCTGTCCAACAAAGCCAAGCCGGTAGTGGGCGTATTGACACCCGGCATCTACAATTCGGCCTATTTCGAGCACTCCTACCTCGCGCTGCAGATGGGGGTAGAGCTGGTCAACGGCGTGGACCTCATCGTGAGAAACAAAAAAGCCTACATGCAGACGACCAAAGGCCTGCAGCAGATCGACGTGATCTACCGTAGGATTGACGATTCGTTCATCGACCCCCTCACCTTCAATCCAGAGTCCATGCTGGGCGTACCAGGCATTTTCGAAGCGTACAAGGCCGGCAACGTCGCCCTGGCCAACGCGCCCGGCACCGGTGTCGCCGACGACAAGGCCGTCTATGCCTACGTACCCCGCATCATCAAATACTACCTCAACGAGGAACCCATACTCAACAACGTCCCCACCTACCTCTGCCGGGAGGAAGCCGACAGAAAGTATGTGCTTGACCATATCGACCAGCTGGTCGTCAAGGAAACCAACGCGGCGGGCGGCTATGGGATGCTGATCGGCCCAAAGGCCACCAAAGAAGACCACGACAAGTTCCGCCGCCTCATCCAAGGCAATCCGGACAACTACATCGCCCAGCCGACCCTGTCCCTCTCCACCGTACCCTGCCTGACAGACGAGGGCATAGTCGGTCGGCATGTGGACCTGCGCCCCTATATCCTCTATGGCAAGGAAATAGAAGTGATCCCCGGCGCCTTGACCCGCGTAGCATTAAAGAAAGGCTCTCTGGTGGTGAACAGCTCCCAGGGAGGCGGAAGCAAAGACACTTGGGTACTATACAACTAAACTGAAACATTATGCTGAGCCGTGTAGCAAGCCACATCTATTGGCTGGGAAGATATCTCGAGAGAGCCGAAAACTACGCCAGGTTTATCGACGTCAATTTCAACCTCATGCAGGACCTCCCCATGGACATGAAGGAGCAGTGGGCACCTTTGGTCGCAGCGACCGGGGACTGGGAACTGTACCAGAAAAAGAACGTCGGCTTTGAGCGTCATCAGGTGATGTACTTCCTGACTTTTGACCCTGACAATCCCAACTCCATGCTCTGCTCGGTGACCAAAGCCAGGGAGAATGCCCGCATCATCCGGGAAAACCTCAGCAAGGAAACTTGGGAAAAGGTCAACGAACTCTACTACATGCTGAAGGAAGGCATGGAGAAAAAAGTATGGAAAAAGGAAGATCCTAGGGCTTTTTTCGAAAAAGTAAAAGACCAGATCCTGCTGCTCTATGGGCTCGCCGACTCCACGGTCGCGAGGACAGAAGGCTGGTATTTCCGGCAGCTGGGCCAGCTGCTGGAGCGCGCGGACAAGACCTCCAGGATACTCGACGTGAAATACCACATCCTGCTCCCCTCCACCTATGAGGTGGGGTCGCCGCTGGATTTTCTGCACTGGATGGCTTTGCTCAAGTCCGTGACCGGCTTCAATACCTATCGCAGGCTGTATGGAAACATCGACCCTTCCTGCGTGGTGGAGTTTATGCTGCTCAACAAATATTTTCCCCGCTCGATCTTCTTCTGCCTCAAGGAAGCCGAGCGCTGCCTGCACTGCATCTCGGGCAATTCCTCCGAAGGCTTCAAAAATTCCGCGGAAAAAGCCATCGGCGAGATGCGCTCCCGCTTAGAGTACTCTGAGGTCGACGATGTAATATCTGTCGGGCTTCATGAATATCTGGACACAATCCAGCTAAAAATCAACCATATTTCCGACCAGATAGACATTAATTACTTCAGGGCCAAGGAGGAGTTTGCGTACGAGCCGGCGTCCCAATCACAATCACAATCCTGAGCCCTCCCAAGTCGGCAATCGCCGCACATTCCGGCCACGCGGACGGCATGCCAAGGTGTGCCCAAGCGACGCCGACCCCTATCCTCAACGAAAAACCCTATATTGGAGAAAATAGTGAAGCAAAGTTTGATTTTTGAAATGGATGGCTGTAACGAAAAGTCAGGGCACCTCGCTGAGAGGTCATGGACATGGTCTTTGGAAAATGTGGATCGCTCACTTGTGATGACGGATAGATGCTGATTCAAGTAAGCCACCAGTCGAAGTACGAGTATAGTTCGGAGGTATTCCTTGGCATCCACAAGCTATACCTGATCCCCCAGCACCGACCCTATTTCCGGATAGAATTTCAGAAGTTTGAAGTCTGCCCCGCTCCCGACGGCAACAGTTTCCGACAGGACTTGGCGGGCAATTGGTACAAGCAGTGCTGGTTTACCGGCCAGACATCCGCCCTGCAGATCAGCGGGGAATGGATATTCAAGCTGCAAAACTTCAACCCCTTTGACTTTATCCTTGACCGGGAGTTTGAGGAAAAAGGCTGGAAAAACCCTTCTTTCCAGTTTGGCTACGAGGACAAGACTGCATTTCTGATCCCCTTCATCGCCGAAAATGGCCCCGGCATCTTCCAGGAGTTTCTTCTGGAAACCAAAAACCAATCCGCTGGACTGGTGGATTTTTTGGTAAAAATCACCAAGGAAATCAACCAGGGATGGAAGCACATCATCCGTCCCGAGCAGAATATCTGGACGGCCGAGCTCACTTTTTCGAAAAAGGAAGGATCCTGCCGGGATCTGGCCGTCATGCAGATGGAGATGCTGCGCGGACTGGGACTTGCGACGCGTTTTGTGAGCGGCTATGCCTTTAATCCCGACCTGCGGGAAGGCCACGAGCTGCACGCTTGGCTGGAAGTATTTCTCCCCGGAGCAGGCTGGCTGGGACTGGATCCCAGTCTGGGGCTTTTCACCGACCATCGCTACATTCCCCTAGCCTCCCATCCGGACCCCGCTCGGGCCATGCCGGTGCAGGGCACCTTCTTGGGAGATTCCGGCTCCGCGCTCAAGACCCACGTGGATATGAGGCTTCTTCACCAAGGCCGATAACCCCGATCAATTGGCGACCACGGCCTCTTTCTCCGGCATGGCAAAAAGCTTCTCGTCCAGAGGCTCGTCCACCAAAAACACATCGGAAAAACTCACCTGGTAGCGGATACGCCCCGTGGAGTCGTTTTCGTACGGATAGCCTGTCAAAATCCTCGGAAAGACCAAACCTCCCGCGTCACGATAGTCCTCATATTTCAGGGCGTTCATCGTCGTATTGGCCTGGTCAAAGAAAGTGACGGTGTACAGCAGCCAAGCCAGGCGTCCGGTCTCGGGATCGACCAGCATAAAATAGGTATCCTGGGGGCTGTCCCCTACGTTTTCCCCAAACTTAACGGCAAAAGCCTCGTAGGACTGCCCGTTGACGAGCTTGTCTTCTGCTCGCTCCACTGTGACCCCAGGATCGGTGAAGATGTAGGGAATGGAGAAAAAGTAGAAATACAGGTTGTGGTAAAACCGGACTGAGTTGCCCTGAAAAGCATCGCGTCTGGGGCTGATCCAGACTTTTTCCCCATCGTTGCCAATCTGCCAGGTATCTGCATCGATCCGCACCTTGCGGGAGACGAGGTCGATGTAGTGGTTTTCCCAGGCCAGGTTGGTTTCGTGTACCATGGCATAGGATAGGGAGCGGGCATTGACCCACTTTTGCCAATCTCCATGTGCGTCCAGCAGCCGCTTAAACTCATCGGGCTGGTCCAGTCTCGGGTCAGGTGTGGAGTTCTGTGTACCGCAGGCAAAGAAAACGAAGGCCAACAAAGCCAAGAACAGGAATCGGGAGCTAGTCATGGGGTGTTTTTTGAAAATCAAGATACCAAAAGGAATGTGATCTGCCAGCTTTCCCTTCGCTTGCAAAACCAGACCTTTTCCGGGTGAAGAAAATCCCGTCGATCATCGCCTGGCACCTTTGGCAGCCCTGGCGATTTACTGATTTTCACCCAAAAAAGGTTTTTTATTAGATCGAATCTAAATTAATAGAAACTCTTCTTTAGATTTGTTCCAATTAATAATAAGCGCCATGTGGAAATCCATCCGGAAGTTTTTAGTTGACATTCACCTCTATGCCGGCCTGACCTGCGGCCTCATCGTAATTGCCGTCTGTCTCAGCGGCACCATCTACGTGTACAACACTGAGATCCGTGAATGGTCTGATTCCGAGCGCTATTTCGTGGAAGTCTCCGGGACAAAAAAACCGCTGGACCAGCTGCGTACCGAGGTCGAGAGCAGCCTTTCGGGCGAAGTAGTCGGCGCCAGCGTATATCAGGGAGAAGACAGAAGCGTGCAGTTTCAGGTGAAACAAGCCGGAGAAGAGCGCCCTACTACCTATTTTGTAAATCCCTACACCGGTGAAATACTGGGCGACAACAGCGAAAAGAGCTCCGCCGAGGAGTTTATGGGCTACATGTTTTCCCTCCATCGCTGGCTGCTGCTGGACAGGATAGAGGAGCCTATGCTCGAGTCCATGGGCAACCGGGACCTGGGCCGCTTCATCAATGGCGTCGCCACCCTGCTCTTCCTCCTGGGCGTGATGACGGGGATTTTCATCTGGTTTCCCCAAAAAGTAAAAAACTGGAAGCAAGGCCTGAAAATCAAATGGTCTGCCAACTGGAAGCGGGTCAACCACGACCTGCACAACACCTTGGCTTTTTACTCTCTGATCATCCTGTTTCTGATGGCCGTGACCGGACCCTTCTGGTCCTACGAGTGGTACCGCACCGGCTGGCAAAAGACCTGGGACACCTACCAGGCTCCCTCCGGCAACGGCGGGGGAAGACCTGAAGGAGGAAGGTCTGAAGGAGGAAGAGAACCTAGAGCCGAAAAGCCTGAAGAGGCCGCTCCAGCCGCACAAAAAACCATTTCCTTTGACGAGGTGGTAGCTGCCAGCAATGCCTCGCTTTCCTATGAGGGCAACCTCAGAATCTCTTTGCCCAACAAGCCCAAAGGTGATGTCTCGGTGAGCAAGTCCCGCACGGGATTTTTCGCCAAAGCTGGCTCTGACCAGCTCTCCCTGGACGCCGAAAGCCTCGAGGTGAAAGAAGCCAAGCTCTTTTCTGACCTCCCCGTGCGCCAGCAAATCGGCCGCTCGGTCAAGTCCCTCCACACGGGCGAGATCTTTGGCCAGTTCACCAAATTCCTTTGGTTTGTCGCCTGCCTCATCGCCACATCGCTTCCGATCACAGGAACGCTGATCTGGTGGAACAAGCGCAGCAAGAAAAAAACAACGCGATCCAAACAGTCCAAAAATACCCAGGTCGAGATGGCCTGATTTTTAAAAAGCGGGTGCAGTCACCCGCTTTTTTGTCTTCCAAGAATCTTCAAAAAAGACTATTGCCGCTCGATGTACATGACGGCCGAGTCCTCCACGTATTTGGCAGGATTGAAGGAGGTGTAAAACTTGTTCTTCAGGTTGTTGAGGGGAGAGTTCAAGCCGGAGATGCGGGAGGTGAATTCCGCCGGAAACTTGCTGGAGTCCGAGTAAGCAGTGATGAGGTTTTCGTATTGGTCGATATTGCCCTGCATTCTCATGGTGAGCTGGCCGAAGCGCAGGCGTAGGGACTGGACCTTGTACATGTAGGTCTCGATCTGGCCGAGCCACCTTCCACGGGTTTCGGGATTGAGGTCGAGCTTGGCGATCTTGTCGGCGATGGCCTTTCTGCATTCGTTTTTGAAAGCTTCGCGCTCAGAGTCCAGGGTTGCCTTGAGATAGCGCCTTTGGTACCTGCTCCGATCTATCCCAAAATACTGGATCTGCTCGTCCAGCAGTGCGGCATTTTCCTTTTGGAGCTGCTCCAGCTCTTTGTTGATCAGCTTCCATTCGTGGTCTATGATGGCCTTCTGCTGTTCAAACTGGCTGGCGACCGTCAGCACACGCAGCATCTCCGGAGACTTTTCGTACAGCTCTTTTTCCTTTTTTCCCAAGGTGCTGACCAGGCTGGTCACGCTGGAGATGGCCGTATTGACCATGGTGCCGTAGAGCGGCACGGCAGCGGAAGCATTGGAGATCAAGCTGATCGACTGCATCAGCACCCCCATCATGGCATCGGACTGTCCCTCCTTGCTGTACCACTTGTCAAACTCCGTCTTCCAGGTGGAGAAGGCCTTGTAGGACTGGATCTTGCTGACGTCTCCCAGCTGATCAAAAAAGGCCTGTGAAGTCAAAAACAGCTCCACAGGCTGGATATCCCGCTGTATGCTCAGGAGTTCGGTGAAAGCCAACTGGCCATTGAGGTTGATTTTGGTCTTTGGAGCCTCCTCGATGATCTTGAGGCGATTGTCCAGGGCGAGCTGCAGCTTTTCCAGGTCGTTGATTTTCTCCTTGTCGTTTGCGGTCTTGCTGTCGGTCGCGGCGATTTTCTCAGTCAGGCGGTTTACCAGCTCTTCGTTGGACTTGAGCTTTTCATTGAGCTCCTTGAGCTGGTTGTCTCGGTCGTTTTTGATCTGTTCGGCTATTTCTGTCTGGGCCAGCAGGCAGGTGATGCAGGTCGCCAGGAGACAGAGACTGAGGAGAAAGGTACGAATCATGGCCATGAGTACGTGGGATAGGTTTTTGGGGAAAACAACAAAAAGCGCTAGCGAAATTAATACCAAATTTCGGCAAGATATCGTCCCCTATGACGTTGCCGCGTCCCCTCCCACGCGAAGTGACTTTTTCCGGCCGGATTGGCGACGTTTGGGCATGGAATAAAGGTGGTCTTGGATCAAAATAGCGGTTTCTCCACAGACCAAACTGGCTTCCTTTCAATCAGCCAGAACGGCTAACGCCGGCGCGTGGCAGGGCCATTTCCACAATTTTTCAGTTTTCAAATCTTCCTATTCCCCATTCCTCTTAATTTTAACCTTTCACTTTTCGCCCAAATCGATGACTCACGCCGAAGCTTCCGCCCGCATTGCCCAGCTCTCCGAGCAGATCAACCGCTACAACCACCTTTACTATCAGGAGAGCACCAGCGAGATCTCCGACTACGAGTTTGACCAGCTGCTGGAGGAATTGATCCGACTGGAGACCGAATTTCCCGACTTGCTCAATCCCGACAGCCCAAGCCAGCGCGTCGGCGGCGCGATCACCAAAGAGTTTCAGACCGTGGAGCACGAGTACCGCATGCTTTCCCTCGGCAACACGTACACCGTGGAGGAACTACAGGCCTTTGACGAGCGGGTAGCCAAGGGACTGGGACATCGGGATTACGAATACTTCTGCGAGATGAAGTTTGACGGGGTGGCGATTAGCCTCGTGTATGAAAACGGACACCTGAGCCGCGCCGTCACCCGGGGCGACGGGACGCGTGGAGACGACGTCACCGCCAACGTACGCACCATCCGCAACATCCCGCTGCGCATCACTGGCGAGAACGTTCCCGAAAAATTTGAGATCCGGGGGGAGATCTTTCTTCCTTTGAAAGAATTCCTGAAAATCAATGCCGAACGCCAGGAAAAAGGCGAGGCGCTCCTGGCCAATCCACGAAACGCCGCCTCCGGCACGCTCAAGATGCAGGACAGCTCCGTAGTGGCCAAGCGTCGCCTAAACTGCTATTTCTACCAACTTCTCGGAGAAAACATCGGGGTGGGCAAGCACGATGAGGCGATCCGCCTGATCGAACGCTGGGGCTTCAATGTCTCCCCGACCTACCTGAAAGCCGGAAACTTGGAGCAGGTCCTGGCTTACATCGAGGAGTGGCGGGAGAGGCGCTTTTCCCTCCCGCTTGACACCGATGGCGTGGTGCTCAAAGTCAACAACTACGAGCAGCGGGAGGAACTCGGCTTTACCGCCAAGACTCCGCGCTGGGCGATTGCCTATAAATACAAAGCCGAAAGCGCCGAAACCCAACTCCTCTCCATCACTTACCAAGTCGGCCGAACCGGTGCGATCACTCCAGTGGCCAACCTTTCGCCCGTCAGCCTCGCAGGCACGACCGTGAAGCGCGCCTCCCTGCACAATGCCAACGAGATTGAGCGACTGGACATCCATGAGGGGGACTTTGTCTTTGTGGAAAAAGGCGGGGAGATCATCCCAAAGATCACCGCCGTCAATCCTGCCCGAAGGGAAGCCAGCGCCTCTCCCATCCAATACATCACCGCCTGCCCCGAATGCGGCACCGAACTGATCCGTAAGGAAGGCGAGGCCAAGCACTACTGCCCCAATGCGGCGACCTGTCCGCCCCAGGTTTTGGGGCGCATCGAGCACTTCGTAAGCAAGCGTGCCATGGACATCGACTCCCTTGGCACCGAACGCATCCGCGCACTGATCGACCAGGGATTTATCCAAAGCTATGCGGACATCTATGAGCTGGAAAACCGACAGCATGAGCTGCTGGGCCTGGAGATGAGCCAAGACCAGTACGAGCGAGAGACCTCCGGTATCCTGTACATTTCTCTGCAAAAGGCGCTTTTCGCCTTGACGGAAGGCATTTCCTCCAAGCAGATCCAGGATTTCCTGGAGGAAAAAGCCGAACTCCCTATCATGGAGACGCTCCGGGCACTGCAAGAGCAAATCCGGGTGTGGAGAAAGAAAGTACCCGTGAACACCGGAAACGTGGAGCGGCTGATCCTGCAACTCAAAGACCATCCCGAGCTGCCGAAGATGGAGGATTTCGTGCCCGTGGCCTTGGTGCTGGAGCTGTTTCTGGGGAGAAGGGTCGAATTTGAGCGGATCTTGGAGGCCAGCCAAACCCACGGCACCGTCCACATGATCTTGCTGGAGCTGAATCTCGACCTTTCCGAGGAACTCACCGAGCGTATCAAAAAACTCAAGTCCAACACCTTCCAGGAAGGCGTGATCTCCAATATGATCGCCGGGATCAATGCGTCCAAGGCGCAGCCTTTTGAGAAGGTACTCTTCGCCATCGGCATCCGAAACATCGGAGAAAATACCGCCCAGCTCCTCGCGCGCCACTTTGGCAACCTGGACAAGCTCCGCGAAGCCAGCTCCGAGCAGCTGCTGGAGATCAATGGCGTGGGCGAAACGCTCGTGCAAAGTATCCAGGAGTTTTTCTCCCAAGCGGAAAACAACGAGCATCTCGCGCGATTGCAGGCCAGCGGGCTGAATTTTGAGATCGGGCAAAAAGAATCCGCCCAGCTGGGCACCGCCCTGGCAGGCAAGCGCATCCTAGCCTCCGGCAAGCTCCAACACTTCAAGCGGGACGAGATCGTGGATTTCGTCCAGGCGCATGGCGGGCAGTACCTCTCCTCCGTCTCCAAAAACCTCGACTTCATCATAGAAGGCGAGGACATGGGCCCCAGCAAAAAGGAAAAAGCCCTCAAGCTTGGTGTACCGCTGATCTCGGAGGAGGAGTTTTTGGGGATGATTGGGTAGATGGGAGAGACTAGATGCTAGATATTAGAATCAAGAAATTTGAGAAAACTGGTCGAGATAATTTATCCTCCAAAAACCAAAAAAACATGGCATTTGCTAAAGAACAGTTACAGACACTTGAGTCTACCTTGACGATTTGGTTGGCAGTACGCCGTCCAGAGGCAGCCCTTCGCGACAAGATAGACTTGGGCTATACGATCAAAAATCAAGACATTTTTCTTGAAGAGATACGACCAATCTGGAACAAACCCGAAGAGATGGGCAGGTACGCTTTTGCTAAGATCAAATACGAAAAAGCTACAGAGCTGTGGAAGATCTACTGGATGCGCGGCAACTTGAAATGGCATCCCTACGAGCCCAAGCCCGTCTTCGGTCGGCTGGAGTTGGCACTGGAGGAAATCATGAAGGATCCGTATCATTGCTTTTTTGGGTGATAATCATCCTTCCTCTTCAGAAATTTTTCGTTGCAGGAATTCGGGAAATTCAACATATTGAAACGAGTCCGCTTTTCAACACAATCATTAATGGCATTCAACTAAGACTCCCGAGTAAAAACCCCCGCAATCCTACATCTGATCCGCTTGGGCTTTCTCAAGAACTCGCCCCCCCCGGGACTGGCTCGTACCGATGCTGATGAATGGACAAGTAGCTGTGTGGGATGCATAAGAGCTGGTGGAAGAGAAGCTCGTGCCGTAAGCGGAGGATGGAAAGGCGTGGAATTTCCAGGAACGGTTTGAGATAATTAACCTATTGCTTAATTTTGACGTGAAAAGAAAAGCGGAACTGATCAAAATTTCCGAAGACGGCAAGAAGGCTTTTTACCTGGACACTGAGAACTCCGGGGAAATAAAGGCCTTTTTGGAGTCTGATCCGGCGAATAAGAAGAAGTTCCGCACCGCCTTGGAGTTGATCCTGAACCACAGGGCTCCGAGAGATCTATATGACAAGGAAGATTTCGAAAAAGGATGTGAGCAGGTCACTGCCATCAAACTGTTTAAGGGGAAAAAGAACCCCAGGATCTATTGCCAGCAATATACCGATGGCGATACGGAGCGTTTTGTGATCATAGGAGTGGAACTCCTGGAAAAGAAAAAGTCCCAGCAGCTCACCGCAGCGGAAAAAAACATCATCAGAAGAGTATCAAAGTACGAATACGACCTAAGCCCAACACCATGACAAACCCAATTAAAAGCGAGTGGGACGCACTCCTGAGCGAGATGTCCTACGAGGAGCAGGTTGCTTCCAAAGCAGATGTCTTGGCCCTGCAGTTTCTAGGCTTGGTAGATCAGAAGATGGAGGAGTCAGGAATGACCAAAAAAGAATTGGGGGAGAGAATAGGCACCTCCGCTTCATTTATCACGCAGCTGTTTCGTGGAAACCGTAAGCCCAACTGGAATATTCTGGCGAAGATATCCTTGGAGTTGAATTTGGATTTCAAGGTATTGACAGAAAAGCTTTTTCAGGAAAAGGTGCAGGAGGAACTGATGGCATACCATCAGCGATGGTCAAAAACCCAAGAATACCTTAACCTGAAAGATCAAGTCACCAATCCTCAGCTGGTGATGGCGGTAAGCCCCGCGGGCGAGGATGAATATGCCATGGCAGGATGAAAGCAAAGTTTTCCCCCTTACAATTACTGGATTTCAAATTACTGGAATCCCACTACGAATTCATCGTTCCAAAAAACGAAGAGATCAATGTCAAGGAGCTCTTTCAGTCCTATCCAGTAGATATTGACTTCGGCATTGGCAAGACTGAAGTCGATGGAGAAATCCAGTTGTTTACCAAAATCGAAGTAAATCGAGCTGGGAAAAAGCCGCTGGCCGGCTATAAGCTGATGGTCGAAGGTGGCGGAACATTTCAAATACAAGATCCTGACAATGTAGAGGAAGGCCTGAGAAACAACTTGAGCCAATTCTCTACATTGAATATGATGATCAACAACCTGAGAAACATCCTGTACCAGATCACCAACCTAGGCCCGATGGGAGGGTACCTCTTGCCTCCGATAGATATCACCCAATTGCTGAAAGACAAGTCGGGAAATCAGGAATAGTTCGCTGGTCTGGCAAAGCAAATGAGGCAAAATCAACCAGTTTGCAAAGGTCAGCTTCAACAGCTGACCTTTGCCATAATTGGCTCTCACGTCTTGGCATAAACGATCGTCTTACCAGCAATTCGAAAAAGGCACCGTCTCTGGAATGTTTTAAACTGCCACCAAATGCCCACCGACCTCCAGACCTTCTACCTCTCCCAGCCCGAACCCAACAAGAGCTGTTTGCTTGCCTTGCGGGACTTGATCCTGGCGCAGGATTCGGAGATCATCGAGACCCGCAAGTACGGCATGCCTTGTTTCTGCTACCGCAAAAAGGCCGTTTGCTACCTCTGGACGGACAAGAAAACCACCGAACCCTACCTACTCCTCGTCGAGGGCAAGCAGCTGCTCCACCCCGCCCTGGAAGCGGGTGATCGCAGCAGGATGAAGATCTTTCGGGTGGACCCCATCGCCGACCTGCCTCTGATGTCCCTCATCGACATCCTCTCCGAAGCCCTGGCACTTTATGGAAGAAAGCGCTGAGTAAGCACCCGCCCTACCGCTCCTCAATTAAATCCCGCCAGGCTAAAGCAAAGCTGGCTTTCCTTCTATCTTAGCAAATCCAAAAAATCAAGCCAGTGCCGCACAGGGCCATTTCAGCCCCCTTTTATCTATGAAAAAAATAGTCAACAGCCTTTTGTTCAAAGTCTTCGTTGCCATTTTGCTGGGCATCGCCTTCGGGCTTTACATGCCTGAGTGGTTCAACAGGATCTTTGCCACCTTCAACGCCTTCTTCGGACAGTTCCTCAGCTTTGCCATTCCGCTCATCATCATGGGCCTGATTATGCCTGCGATCTCCGACCTGGGGAAAGAGGCGGGCAAATTGCTCCTGCTCACTGCGGCGATCGCTTACGGCTCTACTTTGTTTTCCGGCTTTATGACCTACTTTTCTGCCTCAGCGATCTTCCCTGGCCTCTTGGAATCCCATGTCAACTCGGCCGGCGAAGTGGCGGAAACCACCCGCGAGCTGACACCCTATTTCTCCATCGCCATCCCCCCGGTGCTGGACGTCATGTCCGCCTTGGTTTTGGCATTCGTGATTGGCTTGGGGCTTTCCTTCCAGGAAAAATCCACCCTGAAATCCGCCGTGAAGGATTTCCAGACCATCATCATGCAGTTGATCGAAAACGTCATCGTCCCCCTTCTTCCGCTCTTTATCCTTGGCATCTTTGCCAACATGGCCTACAGTGGGCAGGTATTTGAGATTCTTTCCGTCTTCCTGAACATCATCGGGGTGATCTTTGCCCTCCATATCCTGCTCCTTCTGCTGCAGTACCTGATTGCCGGGACGCTTGTCAAAAGAAACCCCATCCGCCTCCTGGCCACGATGATGCCCGCCTACCTCACGGCTTTGGGCACCCAGTCATCGGCTGCCACCATTCCCGTGACCCTCGCCCAGGCTGAGAAAAACGGGGTTCCGGAGAAAGTTGCCGGCTTTGTGATCCCACTCTGCGCCACGATCCACCTGGCGGGAAGCATCATGAAAATCACCGCTTGCGCCATGGCACTGATGATCCTGGGGGGCCAGGTCTTTGACTTCGCCATGTTTGCAGGGTTTATCTTCATGTTGGGCATTGCGATGGTCGCCGCGCCCGGGGTACCCGGAGGGGCTATCATGGCCGCGGTCGGCGTTTTGCAGGCGATGTTGGGTTTTGACGAGGAGATGATTGGCTTGATGATCGCCTTGTACATCGCCATGGACAGCTTTGGCACGGCCTGCAATGTAACCGGAGACGGGGCAATCGCCTTGGTGGTAAACAAGATCGCGGGGAAAGAGTGAAGCAGTGCGCAGTAGGCAGTGGGCAGTCCAAACTGCTTACTGCTTACCGCCTACCGCCTACTGCCTACTGGCCTCCGGCCGGATCCGCATTGAAGGCCTCCGAGAGCGCCGCGTAGAGTTCCGGATGCTTTTCCTTGAACAGCCTGGGCCTTTCGAAAAAATACTCTCCGGTCACAGCCAAAAACTCCTGCGGGTTGGTAGCTCCGTAGGGATTGATGTCGCTCTTGCCCTTCAGCATTTCCTCGGTGTTCTTCTTGATCAGATTGATCCAGGGCAAGATAGCCTGATGCTTCATGTAAATCGCCGGCACGCCGTCCACATCCCCGTCCTGCTTGTCAAAAAGATGGATGAATTCGTGGATGCCCACATTGTACTTGTCGCTTTGGTTTTCGAAGCCCAGCCACAGCGCTGGCTTGGAGAAAATCACCAGATTGCTCATCATCCCGCCACTCCCTGCCATCCCGGCGATGTTGCGCTCCCCTGCGGAAAAATCGAAGTCCTCGGTGAAAAGATCGGGATACAGCAAGACCTCTACGAGCGTCTTATACTCCCACTCGGGAAACCGGAAAATCGGGATCACGGCGCTGCTCGCCACCAAAAGCCTGTCCTCGTCGGACACCTCCGTTTTGATGCCCGTGATGCGGATTCGTCCCAAAAACCGCTGGACTTTCCTTTCGAAATCACGCTTCTCTTCTTCCTCCAATTCCTGGTAAAATCGAACCTTTTCGGAAAGAAAGCCCCTCCACTGCTCGGGAAAGGCGTCGGGCATAGCCAAGCCGCTTTTTCTGGGTTTGAAAAAAGCCCAAGCCAGCAACGCAAGCAAAGCCGAGGCAAAGAGAAGGGTGAAAATCGACATCTGTATTCGTACGGGAATTCCCGCTGGAAAATCCCTGATTTTCGTCTAAATTACGGCAAAATCGCGAGCCAAGACCGCTCTTTTGCCTGCAAAGTCTACTACTTTTTTCATGAAAAAAATCGAGACCAACATCCTCATCGAAGCCTCACCCGACCAAATCTGGACGGTGTTGGGCGACTTCGAAAACTACCCAAACTGGAATCCTTTTATCCCCTTCATCAGCGGAAGCAAGTCTGTAGGACAAACGCTCGAAGTGAGAATCCAGCCTCCCGGAGGCAGCGGAATGACCTTCCGTCCCCAGCTGCTCCAGTTTGATCCCGGAAAGGAATTCCGATGGAAAGGGCAATTGCTTTTTCCGGGGATCTTTGACGGGGAGCACTTTTTCATCTTGGAGAAAAAGGCCGAAAACCAGACGCTTTTGACGCATGGCGAGCTTTTTTCCGGCTTGCTGGTCGGCTTGCTTGGCGGGATGCTTGCCAAGACCGAAGCTGGCTTTCGCCTGATTAACGAGGCACTGAAGGCCAAGTGCGAAGGCTGAAACTTTTTCCGATCGTCGAGGTTTGCTAGATTGGACAAACCGACTTTTGAATGAAACTTTTGAAAACCATCCTCCGGATCACGCTGGGCACTTTTATGGTGGTGGCGGGAGTCGGCCACCTGACCTTCCAGCGGGAGGAATTCCAGGCCCAGGTGCCGCGCTGGCTTCCCAGTGACCCACGATTTATGGACTTTGTCGTGCTGTCCTCGGGAGTCGTCGAGATCGCGCTGGGCTTGGCCATGATCTTCTGGACTAAGAAAAAGGCCAAAGTTGGCTTGGCCTTGGCGATCTTTTATGTCCTCGTCTTTCCCGGCAACATCTCCCAGTATATGAACAGCATCGATGCCTTTGGGCTCGACACGGACCAAAAGCGCTTGATCCGACTGTTTTTCCAGCCCGTTTTGATCCTCTGGGCGCTGTGGTCAACGGACGCACCGCCTTTCCGCAGGAGAAAAATCCCAGGCTGAAGCTGCCAAGATCACCTTTTCAGCTCCTGCATCTGCTCGGGACTCTCGATCACCACTTCATTGTACTGCAAGGTCCAGCCCATTGACTTGGTCAGGATGTAGATATTGAGGAGCTCGCTCATGAGCCGCTCCCGGGCATCGTCTTTGAGGCCCGATGCTTCGATCTTTTCGCGGATTCGCGAGGTGACGGAGCTCTTGATCTTGTTGTAGTCCTTCGCCTCAAACTTGTTGAAGTAATCCTGGGTCACATCGTAGTATTCGATCTCGGGATAGACGTTGACGACCGGTTCGGGGATGGATTTGAGGATGACCGTCTTGTTGGCCTCGTCCACTTCCGTCTCCAGCTTCCGCAGGTCGTACTCCACGGTGGCTTTGGCGTTGACCACGACCAGGGCTTTTTTGTCAGTAGTCCAAAGGTTCATGAAGAGGCTTTGGGAATTTTTGAAGGTAAAAACCTGGGAATAGTAGCCCTCGGTCACGATCAGTTTTCCCACGCTCAAGATCTGCTGCTGGATGAGTGCGGTGTCGGCTTTGATCTCTTCTTTATCTGCTTTTTTGTCCACCACAAACCAGACAGCTCCCAAAACCAGCAGGGCGGCGACAAATCCTAAGGCGAAACGTTTCATGAAAGAGATGTCATAAAGGTGTGATCAAATAAACGAATAAATCCCCGCGTAGCCAGACCGGAGATCAAAGCTTAATCTCGCGGATGGCCTGCGCGGCGAGGTCAAAGGAATGCAGCCGAGCCTCGTGGTCATATAGGTTGGAGGTAAGCATCAGTTCGTTGATCCCCGTATGCCTCACCAGGTCCGCCAAGCCCTCCCTGACGGTGTCCTTGGTTCCTACAAAGGTCACGGCCATCATGTTTTGGATCGCTGCCGCCTCGGCCTCGTTCCAAATCTCCGACATGTCCTCCACCGGCGGTCGGAGCGGATAGGATCGCTGGCGGATGATCCCCAGTGCCATTTGGTAAAAAGACGTGGCCAAAAAGTGGGCCTCTTCTTCCGTATCGGCTGCAATCACATTGACACAAGCCATGGCAAAAGGTTCCCTCAAGTACTCCGACGGACGAAAGTGATCCTGATAGTACTTCACCGCCTGCATGAAATAAGCCGGGGCAAAATGGCTGGCAAAAACATAGGGCAGTCCCCGCTCCGCCGCCAATATCGCACTGCTCATGCTGGAGCCGAGAATATAGATCGGCACGTCCAAGCCCTCTGCGGGGAAAGCCCGTACCGGGGAGCGGGAATTGTCCAGGGAAAAGTAGCGCTGCAGATCCTCCAGATCCTGGGGAAAGTCATTGACCGTCTCCACTCTCCCACGCCGCAGCGCGGAAGCGGTCCGCTGATCCGTGCCCGGTGCGCGTCCGAGCCCAAGGTCTATCCTCCCCGGGTAGAGTCTTTCCAGTGTCCCGATCTCCTCGGCCACCATCAGCGCGCTGTGGTTGGGCATCATGATGCCGCCGGATCCGACCTTGATGGTCTTGGTGCCGCCTGCGATGTATCCCATGAGGATCGCCGGAGCGGAGCTGCCGACAAAGGGCATGTTGTGGTGCTCCGCCAGCCAGATCCGGCGGTAGCCCCAGTCCTCGGCATGGCGAGCGAGGTCGAGGCTTCGGGCATAGGCGTCAGCGGCATCCGAACCCTCCCGGATCAGGGCGAGGTCGAGGATGGAATAGGGAAGTTGGTCAGTCATCAGTAGAGCAGGATTACAGAGATCAAAAACCGACAATCCCTCCAATTCGTTCGCGGGCCAAAATTTTTATCCCCGCGAATATTCGGGGCACGGGCCTGGGAACCTCCAAAAAAAGCCGGCAGGCCTACCAAAACTCGGGGAAGGCTATATCTTTGCACCCTCAAACACAATAAATACCATGAACGCATTCAAAGGCACCGGGGTGGCATTGGTCACTCCTTTTCATGACGACCAATCGATAGACTTTGCGAGTCTGAAGCGGCTGATCGATCATGTAGTTTCCGGAGGAGTGGACTATCTGGTGGTACTGGGTACTACCGGTGAGTCGGCTACACTCAACTCTTCCGAAAAGAAACAGGTGCTGAAAGCCTGCCTGGAATACAACGCAGGACGCGTGCCGGTCATGCTCGGGATCGGCGGCAACAACACCCATGCCGTGATCAACGAGATCAAAAATACCGACTTCTACGGCGTGGCCTCGGTCCTATCCGTGAGCCCCTACTACAACAAGCCTAGCCAAGACGGCATCGTCGCCCACTACGCCGCGATAGCGGACGTCTCCCCGGCACCCGTCGTCTTGTACAACATTCCCGGCCGCACCATGTCCAACATGACGGCCGCCACTACCCTTCGCCTCTCCCACCACCCCAACATCGTCGGGATGAAGGAAGCCAGCGGCAATCTGGAGCAGTGCATGCAGATCGCAGCGGCCATGCCAAAAGACTTCCTCCTGCTCTCCGGAGATGACCTGATGACCAAGGCCCTGATGGCCGTGGGCGGCAGCGGAGTGATCTCCGTACTGGCCAACGCTCTCCCCGAGACATTCAAAAAGCTGACCCACGGCAGCCACGAGGAGGCACTGCAGGCCAGCTACTCCCTGCTCGGGCTCAACAGCCTGATGTACCTCGAAGGAAATCCCGTCGGCATCAAGAACCTCCTGATGCACCAGGGCATCTTGGAAAGCGACCAAGTCAGACTTCCCATGCTCAAGGCCAGCCAAGAGCTGAGCGACCAAATCAAAGCCGCCCAGCAGCACTGAAGCGCATGTCCCCTCTCTCCATCTCCCAACTGACCGAACAGATCCGGCTGACGCTGGAAAACGAACTGGAGCCGGTCTATTGGGTGGTGGGCGAGCTGGCGGACTTCCGTCAGGCTCCCCAGGGCCATGTCTATTTTGAGCTGGTAGAAAAGCAAGGCAACCAAGTCCTGGCAAAGATCCGCTCCAACCTCTGGCAGTTTACCTACCGGTCCGTCGCGGCCAAGTTTGAGTCCGTGACCGGGACCAGCCTGAAAAACGGCATGAAAGTCCTGGCCCAAGTCGCGGTCAACTACCATCCAGTCTATGGACTGAGTATCAACGTCAAGGACATAGATCCTTCTTTTTCCCTCGGAGAAAGGGCCAGAATCCGCCAAGAAACCATCAACCGCCTCACCCAGGAGGGCTTGCTCCGACTCAATGCACGGTTTGAACTTCCCCCGGTCGTACAGCGCATCGCCATCGTGTCCAGCGCTACGGCGGCTGGCTATGGGGACTTTGTCAACCAGCTGGACCAAAACCGGTATGGCTACCGGGTGGACCATCGCCTCTTTCCCTCGCTGATGCAGGGCAACGAGGCTGTGGCGAGTCTGCTTTCGGCTCTGGAAAAAATCAAAGCCGAACAGGAAGTCTCCCGCCTCGACGCGGTGGTGATCATCCGGGGCGGAGGCGCACAGCTAGACCTGGACTGCTTTGACGACTACCGACTGGCGGCAGCCATTGCGGATTTCCCTGTGCCGATTTTCACAGGCATCGGCCATGAGCGGGACGAGACCATCGCGGATCTCGTCGCCCATACCCGGCTAAAGACGCCTACCGCGGTGGCGGAATTTCTGTTGTCCGGCTTTAGGGAATTTGAGGAGAATCTGGGCATGGTGTTGCAGCGCTTGGACAGGTCAACGCGGCAGCAGCTCAGGGAAGAAGAAAACAGAATCCACCAGTTTGCCCTTCGGGCAAAAGCTTTGGCCAACAACCGGGTCTCGCTCGAAGGAGAGTCCATACGAAACCGCATGAGCCGCATAGAGTCGGCTGCCAAAGGCTTGCTGAAGATCCAGTCGCTCAACCTGGCCAGTGTAGAAAAGGGCATCAAGTCCAGCTCGGCTTCATTTCTCCACAAGCAACAGGAAAGGCTGGAAAACCGGGAAGCGCTCCTGCGTCAGCTCGATCCCGAATCCATCCTCAGACGAGGCTATACCCGCACCGAACTGGGCGGAATCCCCGTCCATCTCGCCAAACCGGCCTCCGGAGACGAACTGCTGACCATCACGCCGGACAGTAGAATCAAAAGCACCATCATCCAAATCGACAAAAAATGAAAGAGCAAAGCTATACCGAAGCCATGGCCAGACTGGAAAATATCCTCGGCCAACTCGAGGAGGGAAACAAGTCCGTGGATGAACTTTCGGCCTTGGTCAAAGAAGCCGCAGAGCTGGTCAAGTACTGCCGAGCCAAGCTAAGAAGCACCGAGTCAGATATCCAAGAGGCTTTCCAGGACATCTGATCCAGCGGCCGAAACGGGCCTTCAATCCCCGTCCTGAGCTCTTTGGCATATTTGTTGCGTTTTAGCAGCTCCCAAAGACAATTATCAGGATCTTTTCACATGAAGCCCCTCTTCAAACATCTGGCATTCCTCCTTCTTTTGCTTTCGTCAGGAACGATCCAGGGACAAAATTTCTACAAAGAACGAATCTCCAGAGACAACATTCTTGCGATTGGCATCGGCCCGTCCTTTGCCTATCTCGACAATGGCGGACAGTATCGCGCCCTCTCTTTTGCCATCAAACCTTCCGTATCCGTAGGCCTGACCAAGAGGCTCAGCAATTCCCTCGACCTGCGGAGTACCCTCGGCTACCAGTACATCAGCAACGGCGGCAACCCTTCCTTCGCAGTAAGGGACATGTGGTACGAAAACTACTCTTCCTTCACCGCCAAAGGCCCGCTCTACTACTTTGACGTGACCCCGCGAATTTACCTCAAGGGCTTTTCCAACCATATGCATCGCAGTCTCTTCAACCTCTACGGTGGCGTAGGCCTAGGGATACTACACTCCCGAACGGAGCAGACCAAGTCCTTTGAGAGTGAGGAGATCCCGACAGAACACAAAATCACAACAGGATACGTCCCCGTGAGGGCAGGGCTGAGCTACCGACTGGGCCCCTACTCCGACATCGCGCTGGAGGGCACCATGATGCTGACTTTTACAGACAATCTCGACGGAAATGTAGGGTTCAACCGCTTTGCAGACCATCTCTTCCAAACGCAACTGATGTATCGCATGTACTTTGTCCCCAAAAACAAAGACTGAGCAATATCCCTTTCCAAATGAAGGCAGGCCGGTTGGCTTGCCTTTTCTTTTTTGATCTTTTGCCAAAAGAGGCTTATTTTCAATAGGAAAGACTCTCAAAGAGATGGCTCAGCAAGAAGTTTTCATATCCTACGCCTGGGGTGGCGAAAGCGAAAAGGTAGCCGAGGAGCTGGAAAAGATCCTCAACGCCAACTCCTTCAACCTAGTCCGGGACAAGACCCATCTGGAGTTTAAAGGCCTGATCAGGGAATTTATGCAGCGAATCGGCCAAGGCCACCTGGTAGTCTTGGTCATCAGCGACAAGTATCTG
Source organism: Algoriphagus oliviformis (assembly GCF_017254915.1). Taxonomy (GTDB): domain Bacteria; phylum Bacteroidota; class Bacteroidia; order Cytophagales; family Cyclobacteriaceae; genus Algoriphagus; species Algoriphagus oliviformis. The sequence continues at coordinate 43,887 of NZ_JAFKCT010000003.1, forward strand.
AAGTCCAAAAACTGCATGTTTGAGCTCTTGGAAGTAGCGAAGAGGGGAGAATTCCACGACCGGGTATTTCCCATTGTCCTCCCGGACGCCAAGATCTACGACGCGTTTTCGCTCATAGACTACGTGGGCTATTGGGATCAGGAAATCAGAGCCCTGAACGCCAAAATCAAGGGTATAGACAGTCTGGCCGACACCCGAAAAATACTGGAAGAACTCGATCTCTACGCCGATATCCGCGGTGCCATCGACGACCTGGCGGGGAAAATCGGCAACATGAACACGCTTTCCCTGGAAACCATGCGGGAAAGAAACTACCTGCCACTGCTGGATGCGCTGCGCGGCTCCGCATCCCCCACACCGACGCCTGACGGCCCCTCACGGAAAGAAGGCAAAGTCCTCTACCACATTCCCGGAATGATGCAGCTGGACAGATGGACCCGATGTACGGTTCGCCTCGCCTGGGAGGAGATTTACCTCCGAGAAGGGATCACCATCCCCAAAGACGAACTCCAGATCGAATCCATCCGACTGGCCGAGGTCATGCAAGTCGCCCTGACCGAGGGCAGAGATGGCCACCACTTCGAGATCAAGGCGCTAAACAACGAGGAACAGTTCATCTTTGGAGACGACTTCACCGAATGGCTTTTCGACGTCAAGCCCTTGGCCTTGGGCAGCTTTACCCTAATCCTCCGCATCACTCTCATCCACATCATCCAGGGAAAGGAACGCAAAAAGGACATCGTCCTGGAGCGGGAAGTCATCACCGAAACCGTCGCTCCCCTGCCATTGCCTCGCTTTGAGACCGCCGAGCGGGGACTCTCCAAGTCGCAGGATGCCGAGATCGACAACATACACCCAGAGCTGTCAGAGGGGCTAGCCTCTGGGTCAGTTCCCAAAAAGGAAACTTTAGCAGCCCCAGCTCCCGCTCCCACCGCAGGCGGGACAAAGACAAAAAGTTACCCACGCGATCGCCCGCCTATCGGCACTCCTTCCAAAAAAGACCCCGACGCCTGGGCTAGCAGTCCCCGTAAAACGGGCAACATCCTAATCAGACTTCTGCCCTATGCCGCTTCCCTGGCCGGGATCGTTTTCATCGCCTACTTGATCCTACCAAGAGCGGAATCGGAATATGCCGGCACTCCTGACGAGTTTACCACCGACTCCCTGGGCGTGGGTTTTCCCTTTCCGGAAGAAAAAATGCTGGTAGCTTTCAGCCTCAACGCGACCGATCCCTCGGGCGTAGCGGTGAGCGAAACGTACCTTTTTTCGGTGAGGGAGATTGACCTGGACTCTTTGGACCAACTGCAGGTCGAGGGCTATGAGATCAAGCTCATCCCCGCTTCAGATTCGATTTCCTCCCAGGCCGTGATGGTCGGAGACCTGTCTTTTGAAGCGATCCAAGACACGATGGAATCCATCGCCAAAAAATCCGCGCAAGCCAGGGGGCAGATGATAAACCGAAAAAACCTCAGACTCCAGCCCCAAAATTAGGGCGAAAAATTTGACGCCTAGTTGGACTGGGCTTTTTCCAGTACTTGGAGAAATTTCCTCGGGATGTTGACGAGCATGTTTTGGTAGATTCCCGGGATGCGGATCAGGAAGTAGTCCTTGTTGCCCCGCTCGATGACCTCCCCGGTCATGTCCTGCAGCGGCCCACCCATGACTTTCACTTTTTCTCCCGGCTCGATCACACTACCGTCTGTCTCCACGGCTACCCCGGTGGTGACGATGCGCTCGATGATCTCGATCTCCTCCTCCCGGACGGTCGCATGCTGTCCGGAAAAATGGACAAACTTCACCGCCCCTGGGACCTGAAGGCACTCCCAGAGCTGGTTTCTATGGGTTTTGACAAAAACGTAGCCGTTGAACAGGGGACGCTGCACTTTCTTCTTCCGATCCGACCACTGCCTCAGCTCCTCCACGATTGGCAGGTACACTTCCAGGCCTCTCTCCTTCAATCTGTCCGCCACTTTCTTTTCCGACCGGGAAGCGGTGTACATCACAAACCATTTCAATTCCTCCATCTCTGCATGTTTTTTGGGTGGACAAAAATACAAAATGCCCACGTCAAACTCAGGCTAAACCAATAAAAAACCCCCGGAACAACGTCCCGGGGGTTTTGTCAAAAAAAACCACCAACCTTAAATCAATCATGCTTTTGTTCTCTTAAGCTTTACTGAAAGCTTATCTGTCAAATAATACATGACCGGTACGATCACTAACGTAATGACCGTCGCAAAGGTTAGCCCAAATATCACTGTCCAAGCCATAGGCCCCCAGAATGCCGCGTTGTCTCCACCCACGTAAAACTGCGGGTCAAAATCGCTCAGTAAAGTGCCGAAGTTGATGTTCATGCCTATCGCCAGAGGGATCAAGCCCAATACCGTAGTGATGGCCGTGAGCAAGACCGGACGAAGACGGGTTTTGCCTGCCTCCACGATGCTGGCCAGCAAATCATCGATGTTCAGATACTCTCCCTCAGGGATGCCCAGCTCCTCGCGCTTGCGGGCTCTGACCAGGTTGGTATAGTCGATCAGCACAATGGCGTTGTTGACCACGACACCGGCGAGGGAGATGATCCCGATGCCGGTCATGATCACGACAAAGTCCATGTTGAAAATCACCAAGCCCAAAAACACGCCGATGGTACTCAAAAGCACGGAAGTCATGATGATGAACGGACTGATGACGGAGTTGAATTGGGCAACGATGATCAGGAAAATCATGGACACGGCGATCATCAACGCATTGACCAGGAAGGCCATGGACTTAGCCTGCTCCTCCTGCTCCCCGGTAAACTTCACGGTGATGCCATCCGGCACGGTATAGCCCTCCATCAGGCCTTGGATCTGGGTATTGATCTCGGTTGGGTTGTAGCCGTCCAGCACGTTGGAAAACATCGTGATGGCCTTTTCGAGGTCTTTTCGCTTCACCGACCCATAGGTCGAGCCATAGCGGATGTCGGCGACGGCGGAGATGGGTACCTCGCGCTTATCCCCAAACTTGTCCCTGAAACCGATCTTTTTGTTGACCAAGGTATTGATGTCATAGCGGTAGTCCTCCGACAGTCTCAGCTGGATGGGATAGTCTTCTTCCCCTTCCTTGTACTTGGACACTTCCAAGCCGAAGAGGGAGGTTCTCAACTCGGTCGCAATGCTGGAGGTCGAAAGCCCAAACCTTCTGGCCTTTTCCCGGTCAATGTCCACGACGACCTCTGGGCTACCCAGAGAAAGGTCTGTTTTCAACTCTTCCATTCCTGGGATGTTGTGCGACTCCAGGTATTCCTTGGTCTCGTTGACAAAGGCGATCAGCTGCTCATAGTCCTCGCCGACAAACTCAATATTGACCGCTTTGCCCACGGGAGGACCGTTGCGCTGCTTGTCCACGGTGATGAGCACCCCGGGGTATTTCACCACCAAATCCCGAATCACCTCCATGGCTCCGTTGGTATTGATCCCCTGGCGGTCGATGTAGTCCACAAAGCCAATGGTGATCTTCGCCTTGTTTGGCGTGGCCTGCTGGCTTGGCCCCTCCATAGGATCGCCGGTACCCTCACCCACCTGGGTGATCACCGACTCGAGGATGCCCCCATAGGGCTCCAAAGCCTCCATCATCTCGTCCTCCATGTTGTCCACAAAGGTATTGGTGGCATTGATGTCGGTACCGATGGGAAACTCGATGAACACATTGATCAGCTGGGGCTGGTTGTCGGGAAAAAACAGGACTTTTGGCGCTCTGATCCCCAGCAAAACCAGCGAGAAGATCAACAGCCCAAACATGCCCCCGAAAAAGAGGTAGGGGTTCTTCCCACGCAATGCATAGCTCAGCGTAGCCTCGTACCAGTTTTCCAGCCTGACCAAAAACACCTCCTGAAACCAGTGGATGGCATTTCTCAGCAAGAATACATTGAACAGCGTCAGGATGGACGCCACCAGAGAGAGGGTGCCCATGGATGTCCAGCCGATCAGGTAAAAGATCGTCGCCAGTACCAGGAATATCCCCGCGGTGATGATGGATCGCTGCTTGGGTTTGTTTTTCCCTCCCTCATCTAGCTTCATAAACATGGACGTCATCACCGGGTTGATCACCAGCGCAACCAGCAGGGAGGAGGAAAGCACAATGATCAGGGTGATCGGCAGGTATTTCATAAACTCCCCGACCAGGTCATCCCAAAACGCCAACGGAAGGAATGCTGCCAGCGTCGTGGCGGTCGACGTAATGATGGGCCACGCCACCTCGCCCACGCCTTCCTTCGCGGCCTGCCTCGCGGGCTTGCCCTCCTGCATGAGGCGGTAGATGTTTTCCACCACCACGATCCCGTTGTCCACCAGCATCCCCAGTGCGAGGATGAGGGAGAAAAGCACCATCAGGTTTAGCGTGATCCCAAACGCATTGAGGATCAAGAAGGAAATGAACATGGACAGCGGAATCGCCGAGCCCACGAAAAGCGCGTTGCGGAAGCCCATGAAAAACATCAATACCATGACCACCAGGATAATCCCGAAGATGATGGAGTTTTCCAAATCGCTTACTTGGGTGCGGGTTTGCTTGCTTTGGTCATTGGTGATGGTGATCTCCAAGTCTTCCGGAAAGCGGTTGGCCTGGGTAGTCTCGATGATCTCCTTGATCTTGTCCGCCGCGTCGAGCAGGTTTTCTCCGCTTCGCTTGGTCACGTTGATGGTCACTACCGGCAGGTTTTTGCTGCGGGCATAGGAAGTCCTATCCTTGAAGGTGTCGCTGATCTCGGCTACGTCACGGAGGTAAACGATCTTCTGCTGGTCGGTTTTCACGATGATGTCCAGCAGGTCATTCGGCTCGGAAAATTCCCCGTCGATACGAAGCGTGCGCTCAAAGTCCCCGCTCTTGATGCTGCCTCCGGACATGGTCAGGTTTTCGGCCTGGATCGCTCCGGAGATATCGCCAAAGCTCACGCCGACGGCCTCCATCTTGTAGGGGTCCGCATTGATCTGGATCTCGCGCTCGACCGTGCCAGCCAAGTCCGCATTGGAGATCTCCGGCAGCTTTTCGATGGCATCCTCGAGGTATTCCCCAAACTTCTTCAGCTCTTGCTCGGAGTAGGGCCCGGAGATGTTCACGTTCATGATCGGAAAGTCCGAGGTATTTACCTCCAGCACGTTGGGATCCTGGTCCAGATCGGTAGGAAGCTCGCTTTTGGACTTGTCCACGGCATCCTTCACATCCTGGATGGCCTTGGAGATCTCCACTCCGGGAGTGAACTCGATCACGATGGAGGAAAAGTCCTGCACGGAGGTGGAGCGGATGTCCTTGATATTGGAGATGGATTTCAGCTCCTTTTCTATGGGACGCGTGATGAGGTTTTCCATATCCACGGGCGAGTTGCCAGGATAGGGAGTGCCTACATAGACAGTGGGGATGACGATCTCCGGAAAGCTCTCCTTGGGCATGGTGCGGTATGCACTCAGGCCGAGCACGGTGATGATCAGCGTGAGGATCACCACCGAGGTGGAGTTGTCCACGCTGAAGCTGGAAATGCCAAACTCCCTGGTTATTGTTGATTTAGGAGTATCTGCCATGATCAAAGCTGCGAAACAGTTACACTAAAATTATCCCCTACCTCGCGGAAGCCTTTGTCGACGATGGTCTCGGTACCGTTGAGGCCCTCTTTGATCTCCGTCTCGTCCTCAAAGGTCAAGCCTCTGGTCACGTACTTCTTTTGGGCAGTGCCATTTTCCACGACAAAGACGTAGTCGCCCTTGTTGTCCGCCAAAATCAGGTGTGCCGGCACGATCACGCTTTCCTTGCTTTGGTAGTCGTTGATCTTCAGGATAGAAATCATATTGGGCTTCACCTCCACCAGATTGGGCAGGAATACCTCCACTTTGAAAGTCCGGTTGTTGGGATTGATGATGCCGCCGACGGCCGACACGCGGGTTTTGATCGACTTGTTGATGGACGGGAACTCCACTTCCACGGAGTCGCCCTTGCTCAGCACGCCCACGAAGCTCTCGGAAACGTCCGCCTGGATAAACAAATCACTCTCACCCACAAACTGGAACATCGGCATGCCGGGCTGCACCAGCTCACCTATTCTCACATCGACGCTTTCGACAGTGCCGTTGAATGGCGCCTTCACCAAGGCCTTGTCCAGCTGGGTTTTCATCGCGGCAAGGCTTTTTTCCAAGCCTTCCTTGCGAGTCTTGGCCTCGAGGTACTGGATTTCGGTACCGATCTTTTGATCCCAAAGCTTAGCCTGCTTTTGGTAGATCGTGGTAGCCAAGTCCAGCTGGCTCTGCATTTCCTCGATGTTCCGCTCAATGGACTCCGCATCGATGCGGGCTAGGACCTGCCCCTTGGACACCCGCATGCCCTCCACCACGGGCACTTCCAGTATTCTGCCCGCGGTCTCGGCGCTGATGTTCACGTTTTTCTTGGACAGCACCGATCCGGTTACTTCCACAAAGTGGGTGAACTCCCCTTTTCTGGCCGCGGCGGTGGTGATCAAGATGGATTTCTTGTTCGCTTTGGCAAAGTCGGGATCCTGCTTGGAAATCTCGGCTTCAAGCGTTTTTATCTCAGCATTCAGGGAATTGGCCTGGTCTTTCAGGTCGGCCAACTTGGTTTTCATGGCATCGACACCCTCTTCCTGGGCGCAGGAGACGGACAGTGCCGCGATGACCACGAAGGGTAAAAATTTGAGGATAGGTTTCATATCTGAGGTTGTGTTTTTTGAATGGGAAAGAATAGTTGGTTTAGTTTTCCAGATCGGCTTTCAGCAAGCCAAGGGCTTTTTCGAGGTTTACTTTTGAAATCAGCCCGTCATAGAGCGCGGCCAGGTAGTTGATCTCCGCCTCGGTGAGTGCACCATCGGCATCCACCACTTCGAGGTTTGAGCCTACCCCCTCCTGATATTTGATCTTGGCAATGTCGTACACCTCCTGGGCCAGCTCCAGGTTTTCCAGCTGCACGTCCAGGATATTGAGGTCGTTTTTCAGCGAAGCTCTGGCGGAAAAAATCTCGTTTTTGAAGCTGTCGTTCAGATAGAAGCGCTGGTTTTCGAGTTGGCTGATGGTATAGCGGTTTTTCTGGATACGGGCACTCTTGCTCAGCCCGTCGAAGATCGGGATGTTCATCGTCACCCCGACCAGGGAGCTTCCAAACCAGTTGACCTTGTCAAAAACGGAGTTCAGCTCATTTCCAGCCCCGCTTCGGCGCATATTGCCATTGAAATCAATGGTCGGCATGTACTGGGAAGTGTTGTACTTGAGGTCGTAGTGCTGGAGCTCGATTTGGGTGTTCAGCTGGTCCAGCTCCACGCGATGCTCGCCTTCGGCAGCCAAAAGCTGGATCAGGTCCTCCCGGGGATTTAGGTCCTGGAGCGTCTCGGTGATCAGGATGTCCACGTCCAGGGGCATCCCCATCTGGATCTTGAGGAGCTCTTTGCTGATCTCCCAGGCGGTGCGGCTTCGCTCCACTTGGGAATAGGTGTTGTTTCGCTGCACCTGGATGCGGGACACGTCGATTTTTTCGGCAAATCCGGCCTCGTTCAGGGCGCGGGTCTCCTTCAGCAGGGAATCCACCCGGGCCAGGTTGGACTCGGCCAGGCGAATCCGCTCTTGGTTTACCAGTACGCCAAAATAGGCCTTCTTGACGTTTTCCACCACGTCATTTTCGGCCTTGACCAGGTCAAAGTCCGTCAGCTGGGTCAGGGTTTTCGCAGCCCGCAAGCCAATGAAAAAAGACCCGTCAAAGATCATCTGGGATACCGTCACCCCCAGTCCGGAGGAGTAGCTCACGCCAAACCTGGCCGGGATCACATCGCTGGGAATGCTGGGATCGCCAAAAGGCGGTTCGTTGGGCAGGAACACCACCGGGATCTTGGGATTGTAGTCCAAGTTGAAGGACCCGTTGATCTGGGGAAGCCCTAGGGCGGTGGTCTCCTTCACCGTGGCCTTGGAGATCAGGGTTTCCAGCCGGGCGTTTTTGGTGACGTAGTTGTTCTCGATCGCATACAGGATGGACTCGTTCAGCGTGAGCTGGGCGACCTCCTGGGCTTGGCTAGCCGAGAGCAGCAGTAAAAAAAACAAAACCGTAAAAAGGCTCTTTTTCATAAGTGGGTTGGTTTTCAATCTTCAATTGCTTGTTGTGCGGTATAGGCAGCCCTGCCTTTTTCCGTGAAAATGCCGTGTAAAAAATGGTCCAGCATGACCATTTGCTCCTCGGCGGGATTGTAGTCCTGCCGGGAGATATTCTCTGGATCAAATGTCGAGGTTATCTGGTTGATCCTGACCTTGGCCAAAATCTGCGAGTCGATCTCGGGGCGGAAGTAGCCCAGTGCCTTTCCTTTTTCGATCACGTTGACCAAGTCCTCCATGATCACCTGCACCTTGTACTCCTCAAACATCCTCCAAGCCTCGGGGAAGTAGCGCTGCACCTCCATGAATACGACGGGATTGATCTGCTGAAGCCGCTCCCTCACTACCCTGGAGCTGCGCACCAAATGCTCGATCACGCCGTCCTCTTTGCCCAACACCGCCTGTAACTTTTTCCGATCTTCCTCCAGCAGCACCTCAAATGCCTCCTTTACCAAGACCTTTTTGTCGGCAAATTCCAGATAGATGGTTTTTTTGGAAATCCCTCCCTGCCGGGCAATATCCTCCATGGTCACTGCCCTCACCCCGTATCGGGAAAACTGCTCCGTCGCGATTTCCAGAATCCTCGTCCTTGTCACCAATTTCTCTTTATAATAATTCCAGGCGCCAAAACTATGGAAACTATCAGCATATTCAAAGTTTCCATGGTTTATTAAAAAATTATCTTTTCCCAAAACAAAAATTACCTGTACATAATCGAACAAAAATGAATTTTGACCAGGGTAAACAGAATTAAATTTGAGAACCGTTCATTTTCGGACCGCTACAAAAGACCTGCTTTGCTTTCACCCCCCGGCCTCCCCTGCCTGACGAGGACCGGACGGCAGGCGCTACGTTGTAAGTTCCCTTCTTTTGCCCCGGGTCAATTATCCATTCAGCAAGCCCAGCCCAAAGCACCCTAAGCGAAACCTCCAACTTCCCACCTCCCAACCTCCTACTTCCTACCCCCAACTTCCCGACCTCCCAACTTCCGAACTTCCCCCCAATTCCTTACCTTTGCGGCTTACCAGCCCAAGGACATGATTTTCTTCTTTGAATCCCCTCAGAAACTCATCTACGGAGTTCAAGTTCCCCACCCGCTCAGCACCGAAGACATCGCAAAACTCACCTGGCTTTTTGGCGAAGCCAAAGCAATCTCAGGTGACAAAGTCTCCGGCAACTACTCCGGCCCACGAAAGGAAATGATCACGCCCTGGTCGACCAACGCCGTGGAAATCACCGTCAACATGGGCCTGGCAGGCATCCAGCGCATCGAGGAGTTTTTCCCGATGGCCGAAGGAGACCAGATCGACCCCATGCTCCAGCATGCGTACGAAGGACTGGATCAGGATATCTTCGACATCCACCTCCAGCCGGAGCCGATCAAGCCGGTCACCGACATTGCGGCCTACAACCAGTCCGAGGGACTTGCGCTGAGCCAGGTCGAGGTGGATTACCTGGAAAATGTGGCCAAAGAACTGGGCCGTCCCCTGACCGATTCGGAGGTCTTTGGCTTCTCCCAAGTCAACTCCGAGCACTGCCGCCACAAGATCTTCAACGGCACCTTTATCATCGACGGGGAGGAAAAGCCGCAGACGCTCTTCCAACTCATCAAAGAAACTTCCAAGAAGCACCCGAACCGGATCGCCTCCGCTTACAAAGACAACGTCGCCTTCGTGCAGGGGCCAAAAGTCCAGCAGTTTGCGCCGAAGACCCAGCATCAGGCGGACTTCTTCGAGACCCGCGACATCGATACCGTGATCTCGCTCAAGGCTGAGACGCACAACTCCCCGACTACCGTCGAGCCTTTCAATGGCGCGGCGACAGGGGCTGGCGGGGAAATCCGCGACCGTCTGGCTGGCGGTACGGCCTCCATTCCTTTGGCGGGTACGGCGGTGTACATGACTTCCTACTCCCGCTCCGAAAAGGGCAGAAGCTGGGAGAAAAACCTGGACGAGCGTCCTTGGCTCTACCAGACCCCGATGGACATCCTGATCAAAGCCTCCAACGGAGCTTCTGATTTCGGCAATAAATTTGGCCAACCCCTCATCGCAGGCTCAGTCCTGACCTTTGAGCATGAGGAAGGCGACAAGCAATACGGCTTTGACAAGGTGATCATGCTCGCGGGCGGGGTCGGCTTCACCAACGCCAAATACACCAAAAAGGACGAACCCAAAGCCGGTGATCAGATCGTGATCATGGGCGGGGACAACTACCGCATCGGCATGGGCGGCTCGGCCGTTTCCTCGCTGAACACTGGGGAACTCTCCAACGCCATCGAGCTCAACGCCATCCAGCGCTCCAATCCGGAGATGCAGAAGCGCGTGTCCAACGTGATCCGTGCCATGGCCGAGAGCGAAAACAACCCCATCATCTCCATCCACGACCACGGGGCGGGCGGACACCTGAACTGTCTTTCCGAACTGGTGGAAAGCACCGGCGGAACGATCCACATCGATCAGCTGCCTGTGGGCGACCCTACGCTTTCTTCCAAGGAAATCATCGGCAACGAGTCCCAGGAGCGTATGGGCCTAGTCGTGGGCAAAAAGGATATCGACACCCTGAAGCAGCTGTCCGAGCGGGAGCGCGCGCCATTCTACGTGGTGGGCGAGACCACCGGCGACATGCACTTCAAGTTTGAGAACCAAAAGAACGGCGAAAAGCCGGTGGACTGGAATCTGAGCTACATGTTTGGCTCCTCTCCAAAGACGATTTTGGAAGATAAAAGCGGCTTGACTCCAGCTTTTGCGGAAGCGGACTACAGCGCCGGAAAGCTCTCCCAATACATCGAAGAAGTGCTCCAGCTGGAAGCGGTAGCATGCAAAGACTGGTTGACAAACAAAGTCGACCGCTCCGTGACCGGCCGTGTGGCTACCCAGCAAACCGTAGGCGAGATCCAACTCCCGCTGAACGACGTCGCTGTGATGGCCCTCGACTTCACCGGCAACAAAGGCATCGCCACCTCCATCGGCCACGCGCCTGTGGCGGCTTTGGCAGATCCAGAGGCCGGCAGCCGACTGGCCATCGCCGAGGCGCTGACCAACCTGATCTTTGCGCCGATCGCAGACGGGCTGAAGGGCGTGTCCCTCTCCGCCAACTGGATGTGGCCTGCGAAAAACGCCGGCGAAAACGACCGACTGTACCGTGCCGTGCAGGCCGTGTCCGACTTTGCCATCGAGCTGGGAGTGAACATCCCGACCGGAAAAGACTCCCTCTCCATGACCCAAAAATATCCGGGCGGCAAGGTGGTCTACTCTCCGGGCACGGTGATCATCTCCTCGGTAGGCGAGTGCTCCGACATCACCCAAACGGTGAAGGCGGCGCTCCTGCCAACAGCCGGCTCCAAAGTCCTCTACATCGACTTCTCTAAGGACAGCGCCAAGCTGGCCGGTTCGTCTCTGTACCAGATCCTGAACAAGGTCGGTCAGGCTACCCCTACCGTCGCTGACTCGGCATACTTTGCCAAGGCTTTCACAGCCGTACAAAGCCTGATCGAGCAAGGCCTCGTGCTGGCCGGTCACGACATCTCTTCCGGCGGTATCCTGACGGCTTTGCTGGAGATGTGCTTCCCAAGCCTGGCTGTGGGTCTTGCGGTGAAAGAATCCCGCCTAGCCGAATCCGATGTGATCAAGGCCCTTTTCGCAGAGAATCCGGGCATCCTGATCCAGGTCGCCGACGACCACTCCGCGGAGGAAATGCTGACTGCTGCCGAGATCGACTTTGTCGAGCTGGCGGAAGTGACTTTGGATGGAAAAGTGGCTCTCGAAGCCGAAACCCTCGACGTGGCCGCGCTGCGTGATCTGTGGTTCAAATCTTCCTACCTGCTGGACAGAAAGCAGAGCGGGGAAAAGCTAGCCAAAGACCGCTTTGACAATTATAAAAACCAGGCGCTCTCCTATGATTTTGCCGAGGGCTGGAAAGGGAGCTTTGCTGCTGCCGGACTGGATCCCTTCCGCACGGCCAAGGGCAAAGCCAAGGCTGCCATCATCCGCGAAAAAGGCGTGAACGGCGACCGGGAAATGGCCTACTCGCTCTGGCTGGCGGGCTTCGAGGTGAAGGACGTACACATGACCGACCTGATCTCCGGACGCGAAGACCTGAGCGATGTGCAGCTGATTGTCTTCGTGGGTGGCTTCTCCAACTCCGACGTGCTGGGTTCGGCCAAGGGCTGGGCGGGTGCCTTCCTCTACAACCCGAAAGCCAAGCAAGCCCTGGACAACTTCTACGCAAGACCTGACACGCTTTCGCTGGGCGTTTGTAACGGCTGCCAGCTGATGATCGAACTCGGTCTGGTGACTCCAGACCACGACGTGAAGCCAAAGATGCTGCACAACGCCAGCCATAAGTTTGAGTCCACCTTCGTTAATGTGACCATCCCGCAAAACGACTCCGTGATGCTGGGAAGCCTAAGCGGACAGCGCCTCGGCGTATGGGTAGCGCACGGGGAAGGCAAATTCTACCTTCCAAAAGGTGAGAACGCCTACAACTTCGCGATGACCTACAGCTACGAGGCCTATCCGGGCAACCCGAACGGCTCCGACTTCGCCACTGCCGGTATCGCTTCGGACAACGGCCGCCACCTGGCGATCATGCCGCACATCGAGCGAAGCCTCAAGCCTTGGAACTGGCCGCACTACCCGACCGACAGAAATGACGACTTCACCCCTTGGATGGAGGCGTTTGTGAATGCGAGAGTTTGGATAGAAGAGAGAATTTGAAATCTCAAATTTGAAATTTGAAATCAACATCCCCTCTGGAGCGATCTGGAGGGGATTTTTTTAGGATGGAAGAAGAAGCCGCATTAGGTAATGAAACTCTCGCTCGCCTAGTTTAGCCCAAATAACACATAGGAAAATATGCAAATGGTTGTGTATATTTTTCCGTTGAAACCCACTATCTCCATTTCATAACAATGCTATTTCCAGATCAAAATCGAATTTGTACAAACTGTAACTCCAAGCTCACATACGCTGACAAAAAGTATTGCTTTCATTACACTTGCAACCAATGTGGCAATGAGACTATAGATTGGAACTCTGACGACTGCTGTAATGACCCATTTCCAGAACCACGCAAATGCTACCAGTCAGAGGAAGAATACTATACTGACCAAGGCAACTATAGGGTTTACAATCAGTGCCAAAATTGTGGGAAGAAGATAGGTAATCAGCTGAAAAAGGCTGAATACCCAAACGTAGAATTATTTGACTATGAACTTGAAAAAAGAGGGAAAGATGAGCGCAGGAAAATAAAGACTCTCTCCAACGAAATCTACGAACGTACCAGATTGAAAAAATCCGAGAATTGGTGGGCTAATTATGAAGAATACCTTAAATCCCCAAAGTGGCTTGAAATATGCAAAATCGTACTTGAACGGGACGACTACATTTGTCAATCCTGTCTAACGGAAAAGGCAACCCAAGTACATCATAAGGATCCACGATTCAGATTTAATGAACCTCTGTTCACTCTGGTTTCGGTATGCAGAACTTGCCATGACATCATAACCGAAATCGAACGAGGTAGACCTGCCAAAGAGGCCAATCAAATAAGATATCAATTCAATAAAGAAAAGTAACTGGCCCCACTGGGAGTAGTCGAAACAATAGTAAGACTAATCGGAGCTTGCCCCCCTAGGCGTAGTCCCCGATAGTCATCGGGAGTAAAACGCCTTTTTATTTTTCTGAATTTTCAGTTCCCCACTACGCCAAGCGATAAACCGTTGGAAGTAGGCTAAAATGACGATATGGAACAGCTCAAGAGTATATTTGAAATAGAAGACAAAGAGGATTTCGATAAGGCTTTCGAGCTATATCACGAGCTATACAAAACAAATCCTACGGACTTTGAAATTTGGAAACATTTCTTTTTTTTCCTTTGGATAGCGATTGAAGACGCCAAGTCAGAATTTCATGAAAGAATAAACCTTCGACAACGATTGAAAGAAATGTTTGACGATGGAAAGAGCAAATTTCTGCATCTGGCAGAATTCAAATTTATTGCTGGTTATGCAGTTTCTATCTTCCCTTATGAATTTGGCGACTATGATGACCTAAAAAAAGAGGGTCAAGAGCTGCTTCGACAAGCGTATCAAGAGGAACCTGACAATAAAATCTACCGAATGGTCTATCTCAGCAGTTCAAATTCTGACAAAAATGACTATAGACAATCGGAGTTGGATGCAAGTCCCGTTGTTTTGAAGAGATTTCAAGGGCCAGGACTCCTGAATAAGTACTTTAGACAGGTATTGAACAGAATAGATAAAAAAAACTAAGCCCCTCGAGCGTAGTTTGATACTGGCCTAGGCGTAGTCCGCGATAGTCATCGGGAGCAAAACGCCTTCCTATTCCTCCGAATTTGCAATTCGCCAACAATCCCCTACCCCAAAACAAACCCATCCTACCAAAAACCAAGAACGGTGCAGGTAAAAGCAGCATCGATGTACCAAAAAACAAGATCGATCTAGGTAAAAACAACATTGATGTACCTACAGCAGGGACGATGGCAGGCACGAAGTAAGATCATCCGATCTGGGACAAGAGCGATGTACCTAAAAGCAAGACGAGGTTTGTTTTTTACACCATCATCCCTGCTGTAGCAAGACGAGCCCTACTTCCAACAGCAATCACGTTTCCGCAGATAGATATTTCCTCATTTTTCGATAGAATAGTTGGAAACACAAGCTCGAAACCTGGTCATTGCCGACCTGCCCTGAACTCCCCCCTAGGGGCGCTAGCCCCGACATCTTCGTAGAAAAAGTGATCCTTCCCTAGAAGGGGCGTAGCCCTGACATCCTACGAATCATAAAAGGACACATTACAGCGCTACGCGCCTCTCGGAAATATGCCTCAACAACTAGGCTACGAAGATCGCCGGGCTACGCCCTGCAAAATCGCAACAAGCAGCTACGACCTTGAATGGAATTTGATCACCCTTTAGTCCCAACGGGACGGCAGCTCGGTAGCAAATGAACGGCAAAAATCCCACGAGTCCCGTTGGGACGATCCTACACGACAATCAAATGTTAATTCCTGGATCATGCCTACGGCATTCCCTTTCGTTTACGGCCATATAGCTACCGAGCTGTCTTGCCTACGGCAATCATCCCGATCAATCCCTATCCAGCCGCCGCCAGGGGCGCTAGCCCCGACATTTTCGTAGAAAAAATCATCACACAACTTCCCTAGAAGGGGCGTAGCCCTGACATCCACCGAATCCCACGAAAGCAGATCACGGCGCTGCGCGTCTCGTGAAACTAGGCCTAACACCAAGAACTACCAAGATCGCCGGGCTACGTCCTGCAAAGTCTCACGCCCCAGTCGATGGCTTTCCGTCCGTAGGCAGATCTCCACCGACTGAAACCACAGCTCCGTCGACCCCCACCTTGCGCCTCAGCAAAAGTCCCAGCGGGACGGCAGCTCGGTAGCAAATCAACAGAATCAATCCCATGAGTCCCGTAGGGACGATCCTACACGACAATCAAATGTTTATTCTTGGATCATGCCTACGGCATTCCCTTTCGTTTACGGCCATATAGCTACCGAGCTGTCCTGCCTACGGCAATCATCTACTGCGGGTCTCAAACCCCGAATTTTTCAAATTCAAATCAAAATCCCCCTGGAGCGCTCTGCAGGGGATTATTTTTGCATCTTTAACCCAACTAATTCTTGGCGAGACTCCCGCGAAACACCAAAATCGCCTCGCAAAATATCCTGTGAGGGGCAATTTGGTAATGGAAAAGCAAACGCTTTTTACACCGGACAAAATCCTAAAACCTATCTTGTCGATCCAGAAACCGAAACTGCTTTAAAAATTTACGCAGTAGAAACCCCACAAATGCAGGTATAGATCCACTGCCAACCACCTAGAAATGATCAGAATAAGCAAAAATGTAATTGTCGTACTTTTTTTTCTATTAGGGCTTAGCCAGGCAAAGTCACAAGACCTTGGCCAGATTGTAATCGGCACAAAACATTCAATTACTTCAAATATCCTGAGCGAAGAGAGAGAATATTGGATCAGCCTCCCTGATTCGTACAATGATCCACAGTCATCCTACAAGAGATATCCCGTGCTTGTGGTGCTGGATGGAAACCTGCACTTTAGGACTGTTGCGACGATGACAAACTACATGAGTTCTGATGTGTACGGGAGCCGGGACATCCCCGAGATGATCGTGGTGGCTATTCAAAACGTGGATCGAAGGAGAGATTTCACTCCGGACAAAATCATTACAGTTCGCGAGAATAACACTGGAGGTGGGGATCGGTTTATGGGCTTTTTGGAAGACGAACTCTTACCTGAGTTGGATAAAAAGTTCAGAACAGCTCCCTATCGCATACTCTACGGACATTCTTTAGGCGGCCTGTTGGCTTCCCATGCCTATATGAGAAAAGAGACCCTTTTCAACTCGTTCATTGCCGTTGACCCGAGTTTTGGGACATGGGATTCAGAAACCATGGACAAAAAATTGGACTCCCTGACGGATCGGTCTTTTGAAAGGTTTATTTACATCGCCACTGCAAATTGGGGCAAAAGGAATATCAGGAACCGTGACCGTCACGTGAGGTTCTACGAGGCATTGAACAGTAAGTGCGAAGGGAAACTGCCCGCGAAACTGGAGTATTTCGAAGATGAGGACCATAGCTCAGTGCCTGTCGTTGCATTCCACAACGGCATCTCGGCAATTTTTGAAGGCTATGGAATCTCCTACCGCGATGTAGAAAGCACAGAGCAGCTAATACAGCATTTTCAGGAACTTTCGAAGCGACTTTCATGGAATTTCCTACCTCCTGAGTATCTGGTAAACCAATTGGGCTATCGAATGATCCAAAGCGCAAGTGATGGAGACAGATCGAAGGCCCTAGAATACTTTACGATGAATGTGGAAAATTACCCCGAATCCTCCAATGCCCACGATAGCCTCGGAGAAGCCCATGAAACACTAGGCAATACTGAGAAAGCACTCGAACACTATATAAAATCCCTTGAATTAGACCCAGGCAATGAACACGCCGAAATGAAAATAAAGGAATTGGAACGAGTCAACTAAGCAAAATATGCGGTCGGCAAGGCATCGGTATTCCGGATTGTCTCGTGCTTGCCAGTTTTGCTACACATCCTCGAAAAGTAGCCCTGGATCCTCCGAAAACCTCTAAGGTAAATCTCAGTGCTACGCGCCTCGACCACCAAGATCACCGCGCTAGGCCCGGCTAAATCGCACGCCTTGCTTGATGCCTGTCCGTCCGTAGGCGGATTTCGATTGACAGAAAAACAAAGCTCCCTTTACGCCCACCATACAGCATAGCAAAAGTCCCAGCGGGACGGCAGCTCGGTAGCAAATCAACAGAATCAATCCCATGAGTCCCGTAGGGACGACCCCATACGGCAATCGTCCCGATCAATTCCTATCCAGCCGCCGCCAGGGGCGCTAGCCCCACCATCTTCGTAGAAAAAACATCACAGGCACCCCCGAAAGGGGCGTAGCCCTGACATCCACCAAATCCTACAAGACCAGATCTCAGCGCTTCGCACCTCTGGAAACACGGATTTCCAACTAGGCTACGAAGATCGCCAAGCTACGCCTTTCAAACACCCCCTCACTTCTCGTATTCGATCGCCCTGATCTTCCAAGCCATCTGCCCGTTGGGCGTCTGGACGAGCACTTCCTCGCCGACTTCCTTTTTCAGCAGGGCCTGCGCCATGGGGGAATCGATGGAGATGTAGTCCCTGCACTCAAACAGTTCCTCTCCGCCGACAATCCGCAGGCGGATCTTGTGCCCTTTGGCACTCTCGATCTCAACCCAGGCTCCAAAGAGCACTTTTCCCTCCTGATAGGGCGCATAGGGAATCACCTTCAGGTCGTCGATGCATTTGCGCAGGTAGTGCACCCGCTTGTCAATCTCCCGCAGTCGTTTCTTGTTGTAATGGTAATCGGCATTTTCAGAGCGATCCCCGAGGCTGGCCGCCCAGGCAACCTTTTGGGTGGTTTCGGGCCGCTCCACCTTCCAGAGCTGATCCAGCTCGGCCTTGACCTTTTCCAATCCTTCGGGTGTAATCCACATCGTCTTCATCGGGTAGTTCGGGTTTTATGGGGTGAATGGGAATTTCGGCTCCTATCACAAAAAAGAGACTTTTCATCCCTAAGCAAAAAAAGGGCAATTGCGGCAAAATCCCAACCGGACGGATGATTAGGGCAAGTCCCAGCGAGACGGAAGCTCGGGAACAAGTGAACAGCAAAGACCGCTTGCTCCCGGTTCGCCACCTGCTCATCCGAAGGACTCCCAAAGCCTGATACTCGTCGAAACCAGCCAAGGCAAACGATTCCGCAGATTTGGCAAAACTTACGGACTCGCTTTGGCTTGCATTCCCTAAATTGGAAGCATAGAAACTCAAAATAACCCGAACGGAATCAAGCATGGCCCAGCCACTGCAAGATTCCACCTGCCTGACGGCAGTCAGGTGTGGCCATTGAAAAACAAAACACAAACCCATGAAATCAACCTTATTGACCCTTTTGCTGGCCATCTCCCTGATGGTCTGCAAGGCACAGGACAGCAAACCCGGACCTCAGCTCCCACCTGAAACAGGCGAAACCTTCAAGGTAGGCATCGCCGGCTACACTTTCGTGAAGTTCGACCTGGACAAGACCCTCGAAACGCTCCAAGCCCTGGATGTACACTACCTATGCATCAAGGATTTCCACTTGCCGATGACGAGCACCGATGCTGAAATCGCCGCTTTTCACGAAAAACTGAAAGCCCATGACATCACCGGATATGCCGTGGGGCCGATCTACATGAGAAGCGAAGAGGATATAGACAAGGCTTTTGACTATGCGAAACGGGTCGGCGTAAAGTTGATTGTAGGCGTTCCCAATCCCGAGTTGCTTCCTTATGTGGAGAAAAAGGTAAAGGAGTATGATTTCAAATACGCCATCCACCTGCACGGACCGGACATCAAAATCTACCCAGATGCCGATGACGTGTGGAACCACACCAAAGACCTCGACCCTCGGATCGGAATGTGCCTGGACATCGGACACGACACCCGCAATGGCAAAGATCCTGTTGCCGATCTCGAAAAATACCACAGCCGTGTCTTCGACATGCACATCAAGGACGTGACGGCTCCGGTCAAAGCGGGCTATTCACTCGAAGTAGGCCGTGGGATCATCGACTTTCCCGCCATGGTGAGAATGATCCGAAAAGTAGGCTACACCGGCGTGTGCAGCCTGGAGCATGAGCGCAACATGGACAACCCATTCATGGGCATCGCCGAATCCATCGGCTACTTCCGCGGCGTGATCGAAACGACCAAAGAGTAGGAAGGCGGGAATTCGATATTTGAAGTTTGAAATTTGAAACAACATCCCCTCTGGAAGATTCTGGAGGGGATTTTCTTTTATATACCTCCTTGGTCGGAGCCTGTCCGTCCGTAGGCGGATTTCCATTGACAGAAAACAAAGCTCCCTTTACGCCCACCATACAGCATAGCAAAAGTCCCAGCGGGACGGCAGCTCGGTAGCAAATCAATAGAATCAATCCCTAGAGTCCCGGAGGGACGATCCTATACGGCAATCAAATGGCTATTCATGGATCATGCCTACGGCATTCACTTTTCGGTCACTCCTCTATCACTACCGAGCTGTCTTGCCTACGGCAATCGTCCCGATCAATTCCTATCCAGCCGCCGCCAGGGCCGCTAGCCCCGACATCTTCGTAGAAAAAATCATCACACAACTTCCCTAGAAGGGGCGTAGCCCTGACATCCATCGAATCCTACAAGACTTGATCACAGCGCTACGCGCCTCGCGAAACGGAGATTTAACGCCCTGCTTAGCATCATAACAACCCCTTCTCTCTCTCCTTGGTCGGTGTCACCACCGACGGAAATTTCTGCACGATAGTATCTTTCATCTGCTCTCGTTACATTAGATCCATGAACCTCAAGGAAAAAATCAAACAGCGAGTTAACGACATCCATGATCCCCGCCTTTTGGAAGAACTGCTCAAGGCTGTAGAACTGGAGTACGACATCGAACACGCAGCCGAGCTTTCCGATCAAGAAAAGAAGGCAATAGATACCGGTATCGCAGATGCTGACGCTGGAAAGCTCCATTCTCATACCGAGGCCAGCCGATTGGTAAGAGAATGGCTAAGAAAATAAGGTGGACAACCCGATCTATCCAAGACCGGGCGGAAATTTACCGCTATTGGCTCCAACGAAACCAATCAGAAAGCTATCCTGAAAAACTTGAAGAACTCTTCGAAAGGTCAGCCCTACTCATCTCCAATTTCCCTAACCTAGGAACACGTACCGATCACCGAAACGTATATTCCAAAGTCGTCCGAGATTATAAAATATTCTATCGGATCCTAGCTGACGAAATCCAGATCCTCCGAGTTTGGGACACAAGACAGCGCCCGGAGTCCACTGGGCTGTAATTCGTTTTGTTATTCAATCAAACCCTCCCATGGCCATGACCGTGGTCACCCACACGATGAGGCAGGAAATAAAAATGCCGATGGCATTGGCCAAGAAGGCCTTTTTGCGATCCAAACCAAACAAATAACCCGCGATCGTACCCGCATAGACACCCGTGCCAGGAACTGGGATCAGGACAAAGACCATCAGCCCCCAAAAGCCGTATTTCTTCACGTTTTTGCCAGCGCCTGCCTTCGCACGACGACCGACAAAAATCGCCGCCTTTTTGTAGTGATACCATCTCATGAAATAGCCGTTGACCACATCCAAGAAAAAGGTCATCAAGGGAAAAATCAGGACGTTGGCCACAAAGCAAAGAACAAAGGCCAGGTAGATATTCGCATCGTTTAGGAGGGCGTATGGGATACCGATTTTCGCCTCTCCAAAGGGGGAAATGCTCCAGAGCATGGCGATAAGTAGGTCGAGAAACATTCGATGGTAATTAGATGCCGCGAAAATAAGGATTTCCGGAAGTGCTGCTCTAGGCAAAACTCCAAATCCCAGATAAATACGCACCCTCAATAAAAAGGATACAGGAGTTTACCAAATGCTGCTCCAAGCGCTCAGCAAGGCAGAATCGGGCGTGAAAAAGAAACATTTCCCCAATCAGTCTGCGGGCTTTAACCCCCAAAAAAAGCCATGCCCCATCACACGGAGCATGGCTTTTTCATTACAAATCTGGAAACAAGGCTTCGACTTCGCTCAGCCTGACAAAGCATCGGACACCCGGCATCGGACATCGGACATCGGTCATCCAATCTATCTCACCACCTTCTGGTAATCCGTCACCAGGTGCTTGATGAAAAACTCCATCATGCGGTCACGGTTCAGTGCGGTGTGGCCGCCGTCCGGAGCGATCTGCACCTCGATGCTTTTGCCTGCATTCTGGAAGGCCTTGATCAGCTGCAGGGAGTTGGACGGATGGACGTTGTTGTCCGCAGTGCCAAAGAAGATCAGCAGCTCACCTTGAAGCTGGTCGGCCATATTCATCAGGCTAAAGCGGTTGTACCCCTCCAGGTTGGTCTCCAAAGTGCCCATGAAGCGCTCCGTGTAGATGTTGTCATAGTTTCTCCAGTCCGTTACGGAGGAGTTGGCCACTGCGGCGTGGAAAAGCTCCGGAAAGCGCAGCAGCATGGTCGCCGCCGTGGTGCCCCCATAGGAGGTGCCATACACGCCCACACGCTCCTTGTCAAAGTAAGGACGGCTGTGCAATGACTTCACGCCCTCGGCGAAGTCATCCATTTCCACCAAACCCAGATTGCCGTAAAGTTGGTCCAGCAGGACTTTGCCGCGGCCTCTCACATTTCTCCCATCGATATTCAGCACGAGGAATCCGTACTCGGTGAGCGGATCAGGATAGACGAAGGTTTCGCGGAAGGCGTTGGTCGCCGGTCCACCGTAGTTGCTCAGGATCACAGGGTACTTTTTGCCAGGGTCAAAATCCGACGGAAAATGGATCAGTCCGTGCAGCTCGGTCACACCGTCTTTGGAAGTGAAGGTGAACATTTCCGCTTTCTTGAGGCCCAAAGACTCAAACTTGCCCATGTCGCTTTTCGCCAGCTCGGCAAGTACTTTCCCCTTGGCATCGATCAGATTGGTAAAGGGGGCGACGTCATGCGCCTGCGCCACGTCCACAAAGTACTTGCCGTCCGGCGAAATGGACACGGAGTGGTTCAGGCTAGGATCTGTCAAACGCACATCTTTGCTGCCGTCCAGCTTCACCCGATGCAGCTGCATCTTCATGTGGTTGTCCCCGCTGCGGGCCAGGTAGTAAAGCTGCTGGTTTTTCTCATCCACCTTCACGATGCCCGCTACCTCAAAAGGATGCTTGGTGATGGTGCTGACCAGCGTCCCGTCAAAGTTGTAGAGGTAATAGTTGTTGAAGCCGCTGCGCTCGGAGGCCCAGATGAACTGGGTGCCGTTGTCGAGGACGTGCATCTCGGGGGAGTTTTCCACCCAGCTAGGCAGCCATTCCTCATGGATGATGGTGCGGCTCTTGCCAGTCAGGGGATCGGCAGCGCGAAGCTCCAGGATATTTTGCAGCCGGTTGGTGCTGTGGTAGACCAGCTCTTTGCCGTCAGGCGTCCAAGAGAGGTCGTAGATGTAGGTACCCAGGTCTCCGTCATGGAAGGGCTTTCCATCGCGGATATCCAGCTGCGTGAGCTTTTTGGTCTCCAAGTCATAGACCATCAGGTCCACGGGGAGGTTGGGCTCACCGACTTTGGGATAGGCCTCGATCTCCAGGGAATCGTAGAGGCTGAGCTGGTCCAGAAGGACGTAGTATTTCTTTACATCTTTCTCCTCAAATCGGTAGAAAGCGATCTTTTTGCTGTCCGGAGACCACCACATGGCGGTGTTTTGGCTGAGCTCCTCGCCATACACCCAAGTTGCGATGCCGTACTTCACCTGGTTTTCCTCGTTGCCGTCCGTGGTGATGGCCACTACGCCCGAACCGTCGGGGTTACTCAGGTACATGTTGCGGTCCTTGGTGAAAGCCTTGAGCTTCCCATCCGGGGAGTCGGCAAAGTCCCACTGTCTGCCTCGGGCAGGTCCGGTACGCCTTCTTGGCTGGACCTGGGGAGCCTGCCCCAGCTCGGCCGCCTTTTTGGACTTGAGGTCATAGCGGTAGAGCTTTCCGTCTTGGCTATATTCAAAAGAGCTTCCGTCGTCACTCCACTTGGCGGAAAGTGCGCCGGACTTTACGGAACTGTAGATCTGGGGGGCGATTTTTTGGTACTGCTCGTATCCCGGCATGCTCTTGAGCTTGTCCTGGGCCTGGGACAGAGAAACGGTGGCAGCCAGGACGGCAGCCAGCAAAAACTGGTTCTTCATCTATTTGGGTAAGTTTTTTCGAGCTTCGATGATAGGGCTTTTATCCCTAAAAAACCGGAGGAAATACACGGAAGGCGAAGCAGAGTCCGAAACGCCGAGCTAATCGGGCGAACCGACGCCTCAGAGCTGCACGGTGCTGGCCTCGATTTCCCTCCCGAGGAAAAAGCCCGCCTGCCTCTCAAAATCCGCGGCATTGTCCGTGGTGCAAAAGCGATGCTCGCCGCCCTTGCTGAGCCTTGACTCCATCCCGGGATGGCGAGCAAGGTAATCGACGAGGCTTTTTGCCACGATCTCCCCCTGGACGACGAGGCACACTCCGGCAGGGATATGCTCCCGCAGCTTGTCCAGCATGAGGGGATAGTGGGTGCAGCCCAGCAAAAGCGCGTCTATCCCTTGGTCTTGCGCAAAAAGCTGCCCGAGGTATTTCTTCACAAAGTAGTCCGCACCGGGAGCGTGATGCTCGCCGCCCTCGATCAGCGGCACCCAGAGCGGGCAAGCCTGTTGGTAAACCTGCACCTCCGGCCAGTATTTCTTCAATTCTGTGGGGTAGGACTCCGAGCGGATAGTACCGGCGGTACCCAGGACACCGACTTTGCCGGACTGGGTGTACTGCCCCAGCACCTCCGTGGTCGGCCGGATGACACCCAACACCCTCCTAGAAGGGTCATCAGTCTTTGGCAAGTCCAGCTGCTGGATGTTGCGGAGGGCCTTGGCACTGGCCGTGTTGCAGGCGAGGATCACGAGGGGGCAACCCTTCCGAAAAAACCACTGCACCGCCTGCCAAGTGTATTGGTAGATGGTCTCGAAGCTGCGAGGGCCATAGGGGGCACGCGCGTTGTCGCCGAGGTAGAGGTAGTCGTATTGGGGGAGGAGCTTTTCGATTTCCCTGAAAACGGTCAAACCGCCGTAGCCGCTGTCGAATATACCTATGGGAGCGCTGTTGGAATTCATGGAGGGGTGCAAAGCTTGCAATTTGCATTTTTGCCCGGCAAAAATCACATCTACCGGGTAATTGCCCAAAATCACCCTAGCAGCTGGTGTTTTCCAAAACCGCCCCAATCCTTACTTTCTCCGATGAGGACTATTTCCGAATCGTCAGACAACTTACAACTACGTAACCAAGCTTTCACTCGCATTTCGTACCTTATCCCCTCTGCCGACCCAGCAAGCGGCAGTCAAGTGCGATGGCTTCACTACGGGGAATCAAGGGAAATCTGATCAGCTACCTAGCGCTGATGCTGCTATGTTTGGCAGGGATACTTTATGGACAAAGCCTAGAAGGAAGGCACCAGTTTTTGCGGGTGTGGGACATCGCCACGCTCGCCTGGATGGGCGTCGGCATACCTTTCCTTTTTTTACAAAATAGCGCCGGCATCCCGGACTTTTGGGAGACAGGCATCACCCACCGCAAGAGACTGCTCTATCCGCTTCTGATCGGGATGGTATTTGGTGCCTTGGATGTGTTTGTCTTCAAAATCCTCCTGCATCCCGAGCCATACACCGAATTGCCCCCTTTCCTACAGCCCTTTCCCTACAGCCTTTTACTCTATTTGGCTGGAGCTTTCGAGGTCGAGGTATTTTACAGGCTGATACCCCTGACGATTTTTTTGCTTTTGGGGAAAAAGCTGGCCCAGGCGAGGTACTATTCCCACTTTCTTTGGACAGCGGTGATCCTGACTTCACTCCGGGAGCCTGTGGAGCAGCTTCCTTCGGGAGACTGGACGATCATAGTCTATTCCCTTTTCACAGGTTTCCTGATGAATTTTATCCAAGCCATCGTCTTCACCCGATACGGTTTCATCTCCTCCCTCACGCTCCGACTAGGCCATTACCTGCTTTGGCACATCTTGCTCGGCGCATTTGTCGAATACGTTGAATTGGGGTAGCCTTCCCTCTACACCCAGAACCCAGTTTTATCCATTGTTCAAGTCGACAACGCCTAAATGTATTTTCAAATACAAGTATTTACGTTATGAATTTATTTTTTTGCACTATTTATTAACTAATTACCCTTGTTTACAAAAACTTTTCTTTATATTCCTTCGCTGTACTACCAAAGACCTCGCAAGGGCTTCTCTGAATCATTAATAAATTAATTACAATCCCTTTCGATGGGAAAGGCCGCTTCTGTGGCCATTGACCTAGAAAGCTGAGGGGGCTAGTATGGCCAAACGCTAACCAGGCCTTTACATGGGTAATCTGACCATCAAAACTATTTTTAGGAAGGACTCCGCCGTTACTTTGGCGAAAATCTTCTTGCCGACCTTGGCATTTCTGGCCTTGGTCTCCACCATTGCCAAAAGAAACGACATCAGCTTTGGCTATCTCTCCCGCGATGCCATCCAGACGCTATGGCATGAGCCGAATGCCGAAGTGTCCTTTTACATCGGCTTTTTGTCAAATTTCGGGATCATCTTCTGGTGCTTCACCGCGGCGATCCTTTTCATTTCCTCCAAGATTTCCAAGGATTTGGGCAAACCGAAAGCACAATCCCGATTTCTGTTCTTTTCGGGGCTGCTGACACTCTTCATGCTCATCGACGACCTCTTTTTGCTCCACGACGTCATCATCCCCTATTACCTGTACATCAGCGAAAAATTCTTCTATCTCTTCTACGGCAGCTCGGTTTTGGCACTGTTGTACTTGTTTCGGGCCACCATTCTCCAGACGGATTATCTGCTTTTTCTGCTGGCTTTTGCCTTCATGGCGGGCTCTGTGATCACCGATGTATTGATCACACTGGGAATAGAGATCAGCGACACCTACCTCTTTGAAGATGGACTTAAATTCATGGGGATCATCTCCTGGTTTGTCTATTTCACCAAAACTTCCTACGCAATCATCAGACCTGCCTGAGCCACGACAGCGTATCGATCCGATATAAACCCAAATTCCAAACAACTCCAATCCCAATGAGAAAAAATGAAAAGACCGGCTTCTCCGTGCTCATCCCCGACGGAGGCGAAACCTACGCCCTCTCTGTAGCAAGGTGCCTGGCGGAAGAAAAGGACATCAATACGTTTGTGATGGCGGAAGACAAACAGGACTCGATCCGGTTTTCCCGACATATCGCAAAATTCATCCACCACCCCCATGAGCAGCAAAAAGAAGCAAAGCTGGAGGCGATAGTGGACACGATAGAAAAAACCAAGGCCGACATCCTACTGCCAGTCGGCATCAAGTCCATACGCCTGATATCGGAACACAAGGAAAGCCTCTCCAAGATCGTGGCCTGTCCGCCAACTCCAGACGTGCGCTCCTTTGACATCGCTGACGACAAGTGGCTGCTTTCCCAGTGGCTCAAAGAGCACCACATCCCCCATCCCGACACCCGGCTTTTTCGGCCGATGGACTCGCTGGAAGAACAGATAGCCAAGCTCACCTTTCCGGTGATCGTCAAGCCTAGAAATGGCTCGGGGGGAAACGGCATTCACATATTCAAAGAAGCCGGAGCATTTCGGGATTGGCATGCCGGTTTTGACCATGTGGAAGACCAGATCATCCAGTCCTATATCACGGGATACGATATAGACTGCAGCATACTCTGTAGTGAGGGGAAAATCCTCGCCCACACCATCCAGAAGAGCATCAAATACTCGCCGGATTACCCCTGGCCCCACGGCTTGGAGTTTTTGTCCCAAAGCGAGATCTATGACATCGTCAGACAAGTCGCCGAAAGCTTTCGCTGGTCTGGCGTGGTCCATATCGACCTGCGGTATGACGAAGTGGAGAAAAGAGCAAAATTGATCGAGATGAACCCGAGGTTTTGGGCCAGTGTGACCGCATCTGTCTTTGCAGGCGTCAACTTTCCCTACCTCGCCTGTCTCGCAGCCCTGCAAATGGAGCTACCAGAGGTTCGTCCCGAGAACAAAATCATTCTCCGAACCGGGCCTGCCATCAAGATGAGCCTAAGCAACCTGTTCAAGGCCGGAAATGGCAGATCCTATGACAACACCTTCTTGGAGTTTATCCTAAAGGATCCTCTACCAACCCTCATTGAGGAAACGCTCTACTACTATAGGAAGCTCAAAAACAGCTAGGCCCTGAGCCAGCGTTTCTGCCAAGCAAGACCTAAAGCCTCCTGAAGTAGGCGACAGATCCATAGTTGTCAGGCGTGAAAGGATTGTAGTAGTACCCCGTGATGCTGTTTTTTCCAAAGACAAAACCCAGCGCCACGCCGCGCTGCACCTCCACGTCGTTTTGGTAGACGCGGTTTCTGCCACCCACCAGACTGACGATCAGCCATCTCTTGACTGCAAAGCGAAGCTGTGACCAAGCGTAGAAATAGGAGTCGCTCGAAGCTTCCGCATCAAACAGATACTCCATTTCGGTATAGAAGCCAAACCTTCCCAGCGAAACATCCACCTACAAACCTGGAGCTACTCCCTTAGTCCGACCAACTACCCCACCCAGCATGGGAGTGAATAGGTATCGAATTCGCTCCCCGCCGCGGAAATTGTATCCCACAAATGTTGAAAAAGTATGCAGGTCTTCATAGTTGTACCGGGGCTCTAGATGCCAACGCTTATAATTGATGTAGGCTACCGGCAAAGCAAAGTTCTGATCCGGCGTGAAGATCGCCAAAATTACTGCGCTGACGTCCCAATATTGTTCCGGAACCGAATCTACCTGACCCCATGCCGACTGGGAAAAGAAGGAAAACTGCATCCAAAAAAACAGTGCCAAAGCCAGCCAGAGCTTGCATGAAAATCGCTTTGCCATACCTTTCAAAACAAGTCGATAAAAAAACGCTATGGATGCCTATCCCAACCTTTCCGCCCACATTCTTAAATATAGCTGATGTTTGCCACAATTGGCGTATCCCCACTTTAGAGCGAGAAAAGCCGTTTCTTTGGCTCTATATTTAGGCCCTAGCAAAACGAAATCCGCCAGCAAGCCATGAGGCCAGTCCTTCCCGTCATCGTCGTATCGCAGTTTCTGTGCACCTCACTCTGGTTTGCAGGAAACGCAATCGCCGGAGACATTGCCGAGCAAATGGCGCTGGGGACGGGCTTTCTGGCCCATCTCACCTCCGCTATCCAGTTTGGATTCATCGTAGGCACTTTGGTCTTTGCTGTTTTTGCCGTATCAGACCGCTTCTCTCCTTCCCGCGTGTTTTTCGCCAGCGCGATCCTGGCAGGCTTGTTCAATCTGGGGATCAGCCTGGCGGACATCATGCCGAGCCAAATCCTCGCTTTCCGCTTCCTGACAGGCTTCTTTCTCGCCGGCATCTATCCGGTGGGGATGAAGATCGCCTCCGACTACTACCAAAAGGGCCTCGGCAAGTCTTTGGGCTTCCTGGTGGGAGCCCTAGTGCTGGGCACTGCTTTCCCCCATCTCCTGAAAAGCATGGGGACGGGCCTCGACTGGCAATTCGTCGTCTACATCACTTCGGCTCTTGCCGCGGCCGGTGGCTTGGCCATCTTGCTGTTGGTGCCTGATGGCCCCTTTCGCAGGCCAGCGCAAAAGCTGAAGTTCACCGCCTTCCTGGACGGATTCCGCCAGCGGGAATTTAGGGCTGCTGCTTTCGGCTACTTCGGGCACATGTGGGAGCTTTACACCTTTTGGGCTTTCGTCCCGGTCATACTCGCCACCTTTCGACAGCGGCATCCCGCTGTGGCGCTGGACGTACCCCTGCTTTCCTTTGGCATCATCGGATTGGGCAGCTTGGCCTGTGCATTTGGAGGCCTACTATCCCAGCGCCTGGGAGCCAAGCCTGTAGCCACCGGGGCGCTCCTGCTTTCCTGTCTCTGTTGCCTGGCCTCTCCCCTGTTTGTCTTTTCTGATTCGGCTCCTGTGTTGATCGTGTTTCTGTTCTTTTGGGGTTTGGTGGTGATCGCCGATTCACCGTTGTTTTCGACGCTCGTAGCGCAAAGCGCACCTGAAAAGTCGAGAGGCACCTCCCTTACCATAGTCAACTGTCTGGGCTTTGCCCTGACCATCCTCAGCCTCCAGTTCGTCAACTTTTTCTCCACCAAAGTCAGCTCCCAGTACCTCTACCTGCTGCTGGCCATTGGCCCAGCACTTGGTTTGGCAGCTTTGCTTGGAAAAAGAAAGTCCGCCCCTTTCACCTCCAAAGCCGATACCCGCCGCTAAACTGCATTCGCCGAAGGTTTTTCTTCCTTGGAGAAAGCCAGACCTGGAAAATACGCTTTCCGAATTTCCTTTTCTTTTGACTGGGCAAAAGCCCGCTTCCCGAAATTCCCCAATCTCATTTCCCGCCTTCCCTGCTTTTTTCCTACCTTTGCGCTTTCCCAAGAAAACATCCAAAACCATTTCGAAATGGCCGTCAAAAAAATCGAATCCGCGCTCATCTCCGTCTACTACAAAGACAACCTCGAACCCATCATCGCCCTGCTGAAGCAGCACGGGGTAAAAATCTACTCCACCGGTGGTACCCAGAAGTTTATCGAAGAGCAAGGTGCCGAAGTCATCCCTGTCGAGGAGCTCACCTCCTACCCTTCCATCTTTGGTGGTCGCGTGAAGACCCTCCACCCAAAGATCTTCGGCGGCATTCTGCACCGTAGGGAGAATGAAGGTGACCTGGCTCAGGCAGCCGAATACGGCATTCCGGCCATCGACTTGGTGATCGTGGACCTGTATCCTTTTGAGGAAACAGTCGCTTCCGGCGCGTCCGAGGCGGACATCATCGAGAAAATCGACATCGGCGGCATCTCCCTGATCCGCGCCGCTGCCAAAAACTTCAAGGACGTGATCATCATCGCTTCCAAAGACCAATACACCGAACTGGAGGCAAAACTTGCCGCACAAGACGGTGGCACGACCATCGAAGACCGCCGCTACTTTGCCGCGCAGGCCTTCCAAGTGTCCTCCAACTACGACACGCATATCTTCAACTACTTCAACCAGGCCGAAGCCATCCCTGCGCTGAAGGTCTCCGAAACCAAAGCCAAAGCCCTTCGCTACGGAGAAAACCCGCACCAAGCCGCCCACTTCTACGGCGACATGGAGGCACTTTTTGACCAGCTGAACGGCAAGGAACTCTCCTACAACAACCTGGTGGACGTGGACGCAGCGGTAAACCTGATCGCCGAGTTTGACGGTGAGACTGCTTTCGCCATCCTCAAGCACACCAACGCATGTGGCGTTGCTTTGGCACCAACTGTCCAGGAAGCCTACAAGAAGGCCTTCGAAGCCGACACCACTTCCGCGTTCGGCGGAGTCTTGGTGACCAACCAGACTGTGGACAAAGCTGCCGCCGAGGAGATGCACTCGCTTTTCTTCGAAGTGCTGATCGCTCCTGAATTCACTGAGGAGGCTTTGACTATCTTGAAAGGCAAGAAAAACCGAATCCTGCTTCGTCAGAAAATGGCGCTGCCTGGCACCAAAATGATCAAAACCCTCCTGAACGGCGTGATCGAGCAGGACAAGGATTTGGCGACCGAAACCAAAGCTGACTTCAAAACCGTCACAAAAGTCGCCCCGACCGAGAAGGAACTGGATGCGCTGGTATTCGCTGCGAAAGTCTGCAAGCACACCAAGTCCAACACCATCATCCTGAGCAACGACACCCAGCTCTTTTCCTCAGGCGTAGGCCAGACTTCCCGAGTGGACGCACTGCGTCAGGCAATCATCAAGGCCAAGGAGTTTGGATTTGAGCTGAAAGGCGCCGTGATGGCGTCCGACGCCTTCTTCCCTTTCCCCGACTGCGTGGAGATCGCCCACGAGGCAGGCATCACCGCGGTGGTGCAGCCAGGCGGCTCGATCAAAGACCAGGACAGTATTGACTTCTGCGACGCGCACGGCATGGCGATGGTGATGACGGGCGTGAGACATTTCAAGCACTGATCTGAAGTAGCAAGTCGCGAGTATCTAGTATCAAGATTTAGAATCGAGAATCTAGCGACGAGAACCAAGAAAGCCCTTCGGAATAAATTTCTGAAGGGCTTTTCGTATATTGGTATTGAGGAGTCTTACTTTGAAACCCACTCACTCATCTAGCAGATGGAAACCCTAAGAATCAAAGCCTACCCTAAAAACAAAAAACAAATCAAATCAATTGAAGATTTCTTGAGCAAAGAAGGAATCGAATTTGAATTGGTAGAAAAAGAAGAGTTTTTGGAGTTTTTGGGAGAAATAGGCTCCAGCCTAAGCCAGGTCAAACAAATCCAAGACGGCAACTCCAAGAAGCAAACGGCTAAAGATTTTTTAAATGAGCTATGAGGTAATACTCACCGAAGATTTCAAGAAGTTTTTTAAAAGACTGAACAAGAAATACCCCTCGCTTAGGAACGACCTTCTTGAACTCATAGATGAGCTAGAAAAAGACTTCACTCTAGGAATCCCGCTTGGTGCCAACCTTTACAAAATCCGACTAGCGATAAAAAGCAAAAACAAAGGCAAATCCGGAGGCGGACGGGTAATCTACTATTTTTTGACCGCGGTCAGTGAAATCTATTTAATTCACATTTTTGACAAGAGTGAGTTTGAAAACATTCCAAAAGAAAAAATCCTTGAATTAATGAGAACTGCTGGTTTGGAATAGTCTGCGACATTGCTCTTTCACTCCACCGCCTTCACACTCACATTCCCCACATAGATCTTCTCGGCTGGCTTTCGATTGGTGAAGAAAAAGGAGCTGAGTTTGGTATCCGCAGGCAGCTCGTTGAATCCAGGGATAGGTTTCCCGTACTTGTCCAAGGGAATGATCTCCTTTCCGTCCACGAAGCCTCGGACTTTGCCGTCTTTCCTGGTGATCTTGAGGTGAACCTTGTTTTTCACGTTACTGAAGTCGTTGCTGTATTGCAGGACATCGGCGTAGCGCAGCGCATTGTCCATGCCCTTGTAGGTCGCCTTGAGGCGAACGTAGCCAGTGGGATTGGTGGTAAACTTCGCGCTGCCAGCCAGCAGATCCAGCTCTACTGTTACAGGATTGGGTGAATTGACATAGTCACCCTGCGGACTGAGGACTTGGTCGTGGATGGTAAGCAGGAGAGAACCACCCGTATTTCCGGCAAAATTCTCCCCGGCCAGGTCAAACTCCATTTCGAAATTATCCGGCAAAGGTGCTTTTTGGGCCACTGGCATGATTTTATATTCCCCAAGATCCATCCACAGCTCACCGCCCCGATCTACGACGACGGATGTACGGCCGACATTGGCCTGAGTCCAGCCTTTGGGCTTTTCCCCCACCGTGCTTCCCGAGAAATCATCGAAAAAATAGTAGCCCGCCGGAGCCGCTTTCACCGTCTTGGACGCCACAGCATCAGACTTGACCTTGTTGGCATTTTGCGCCAGCGCTGCTGCATTTCTAGGCTGGTAGGCTACCGCCTTGACTTTCTCCGGGTCAAAAAAGTAACTGTACGCATAATCAAAATTAAACCGGGTGCTCATACTGCGGTGATTTTCGCGCAGATAAGGCATCTGATCCTGATTGGCGGGCCACCAAGCCACGACTACCCAAAGCGGCTGATCGCCTTTGCTTTTCTCCAACACCCCATCCTCGTAGGTGTAAACGCCATGTCGGGCATCATCCTCAGAGAAGACTTCATTTCCATTCTCCAGATCGTTGATCCCGATCCCTTCATACTTGAGATAAGCAGGCTGATCCAATCGCCCCTCGCTCTCCTTGCGTAGCTTATCCATGTTTCCCTTCCACTTAGGAAGCACGGTCGTTTCGAATCGGGTGATTTCTTCCTGCAGGCTTTCAGGGCGATGGCCATAGCTTGACTTGAGCTTGCTTTTCCGAACGTCTATTTCTGAAGAAATGGCAGCCTCTATCCGAGTCAGCACTTCTCCTCGGGTCAGCTGACGAATGGGGAGCCTGTTGCCCGGAGCCAAAAAAACCGCCACCAATGGCTGGCACATCTCCCCGGTACAGCCATAGTACTGGATCGGATACTTGCCGATTTGCGGGTCGCTTTGGAGGTCAAATTCCTTGATCAGCCGGTCTCCATAGCTCCAGTCTTTGAAGGTCTTGGCGGGGTCAGCAGACCGCCGGGTAAAGACAGGGCTGCTGGCCCTGCTCAGCAATTGGACGGGAATGGCATCGGGAAGATGGTTAGTAAAGACAAAAATTGCGGAAGAGGAAGCGGGGCCCTTGACCACCTTTTTTCCATCGCTTGACCAAGTTGCCTTCCACATCACCGCGCTAGCTCCGATCCCATACGGTTCGACCGCGTCTTTTTTGTTTGGAAGCGCTCCCGCAAAAGACTCGTCTATCGCACCGAGGGGAAGGTAGCTTTGCTTGATCCAGTCAAACACTACCGCTGGAAGCTTCTGCTGGGCTGGGGTAAAGGTGCGGGAATAGCTTTCGGGCTTCAGCGGAGCCATGCCCTTCCAGGCAAAGACGCTGTCCTCCAATGCCTGACTGCGTGACCGTTGGGAAAAAGCAGGAATGGCAAAAGCCGTGACCAAGAAAAGTAAGGTTTGCTTCTTCATGGAAAAATAAAATTAGCGTGATAAAAATAGGTAGCCGGTAAAAGGACTTCTAGAGCACTAAAAAATGTTTGGGGTGGAAAGGAGCTACAGCTACGTCTCCACCTCAAGTCCATTCACCGCCTATGCCAATCAAAAGTTAATACTGTATCCGGCTTTTTCATTTCCGTGGAGAATATTTTTTCCTTGATCATTTCCCCTTACTTGGACTGGCACCTACCCGAAGCACTACTTCATGCAAAATGACATGACTTGTCCCTCAAAACCAGGCGAATCCAAACTCAAGCAGCCCATCATCACCCGTCGGCCGACCTGATCAGCCGGGCCTATTTTCATAGCTTGATCGAGGTGAGGAAAGCCTGAGGATCGGAAAAAACACAACTCACTGTTTTCCTTGAGCTTTGAAGATTCGCAGCCACGCGCCAGAACCTGCCAAAGTCCCTCCCGTTAGTACCAGAGAATTTTGTAAACTCAATTTTTGAAAGCTATCCCAAGCCACATGATCCAAAACGTAAAAATCACTGACTCCCAGATCCTCTCGGACAACTGGTACATTCTCAAAAAGATCACCTACCAATACACCAAGCGCAACGGCGAAGTGATGAGCCAAACCCGCGAAGCCTACGACCGCGGCAATGGCGCCACCATCCTCCTCTACCATCCCGAGCAAAAGACCGTGATCCTCACGCGTCAATTTCGCCTGCCCACCTACATCAACGGCAACGAATCCGGCATGCTGATCGAAGCCTGCGCTGGCCTGCTGGACAACGAAAACGCGGAAGACTGTATCAAGCGGGAAACCGAAGAGGAAACCGGCTACAAGATCTCCAAAGTCCGGAAGATCTTCGAAGCTTATATGTCCCCCGGTTCGGTGACAGAGATCCTCCACTTCTTCATCGCCGAGTACCGAAACGACATGAAGGTAAGCGAAGGTGGCGGAGCCGAGGACGAGGAGGAAAATATCGAAGTGCTGGAAGTCCCCATCGACCAAGCGATGGCGATGGTCGAAAGCGGGGAGATCAAGGACGGAAAAACGATTTTATTGCTGCAATATGTGAAGCTGAAGGGGGTGGTTTAAGGCGTATAGGACTGTCATCTGACTCATGATAGACTATTGCGAAAAGGTGTGGACAATCTTTTTTCCAAAAACCCGAAAATATCGCTTAGCTTAGCTCTAACATCTCATAAAAAACTCAGTTATGGATAAACTTGGAGCAAACTTGGCTACTCTATCTAATGTATCAGCTACATTAGGCTCTATAATAAGCTTATTTAAAGGAGGAAAGTATCTCTATGATAGACATATCAAAAAAGAAACCGATAAAGAAGAAAAAAGGAAAAAGTTATTAGTAAAATGTAAACCAAGATCTATAAACTTTGGATGGAACAGCACCGAAACCACAGCTAATATATTTAATATCAACACAGTAAACCCAAAAAACTACAATGTAATAATTATCAAAGCCAAGCTATATGAAGTCAAAAACGGCGAAATATTCGAGGAACAATCAATTACCCTCTCCAAAGAAATAATTATAGGGGGACACAATAATAGCACAGACTTCATCATTCAATTTCCGGAATCAATTTGCAATAAGCATGACAAAAATTGGATTCTTCGCTTGATAGACTTTGAAGACAATTTTCACGATTCAAATATATTCAAGCTTATTTGAGTACTATTGGAATTTGCAATTGAAGAAGTTCCATTTTTAGTAAAATTGATTCTCACGCTCGTCAAGCCACAATCGTCACTTTTTGGAGTTCGGTTGCCAACTCATGAAGCGTCCGCTCGATTTTCTTGGCTTGATCTAGGGATGGGCTTTTGGCTCCGGAGACATACTGCCGGAGTAAGCCCGGATTCATTCCCGCATGCTCGGCGACATTGGATATTTTTAGAAAATCAAACCGCTGGAACAACGCTGAAACATCAAACAAATGCTCAAACTGCACCGATTCGGGGCTGACTTCTTCGAAATCCCACAGGAGATCTTTCATTTTCTCTTCGAGTTCGGAAACTGAGCTGGCAAAATCCGTCAACAGATTCTCCCCATACTCCACTCTCCCCCAAAACTGCTTGTCCTCACCTCTCTCGATGGTCAGGGGTATTTTTACGGTTCTCATTTTCGCTGTTTTTGTCCTGTTCTCAATATGAAATCCCGAATCAAACCAGGTCATTTAAGTCCCGCTTGCTTCAGGATGGAATTCAAGGTTCCTAGAGGAACATCGCCTCCATGGACGGGAACGGTTACTTTTCCGGGCTTCTCTGGATGAATGAGCTGTTGGTGGCTTCCCTTTTGGTTTTTTACCACCCAGCCGTCATCATAAAGCAACCTTAGAAGTTCCCTTACCTTCACACTTGAAAAGTATCAAAAATGTTACTTTCATCCAAATTAAGAGGTAACAATAATGCTACTAGCGTGTACCCCTCCTTTTAGTAACTAGCTGAAAACTCCCCAAAGCCTCCTTCACCGTTTCCCTTCACCGAAAGTCCAGCCTTCATCCCCCAAGACCACCAGGCCAGATGCTCTCCGGCGATCTCGCCGCCGATCTCTTCCCAGTTTTGCCCGTCCGTGCTGAAGGAGAACCGGAACAGCTTTCCGCCACTCATCTTCGCTTTGAGCTGTACCCCGGCAGAAGTGTCTACGGTTTTGCTTTCCAAGACCTGAAATTCTCCTCCCTGCAGCTTCCAGAGTTTTAGGGAATCCCCTTCCACGCCCAGCCCGAGGCTGTTGTCCCGAGTCACGTAGAAGGTTAGGCTTTGCAGCACTTCGCTTTTGGCCAGCACTTGGGTTTGGAACTCAGCATCGGCCTTTTCGGGATTGATGCCGAGGAATGCCGGAATCGCCGAGGAATCGGCAGTCAGGATCAGGCTTCCGTTTTCGACTTTTGCCAGCACGTTGCCCGCCTCCACGTCAAATCGCCAGTTTGCGCCAAGCTCATTCCCATCGAAGCTATCCGTGAAGTCACTTGCCAAGCGAGTCGGGTTTCCTGCTCGGGAGTTGGCAGCAAATCTTGGCCAGCCCGTCTCGCCGTCCCATCCAATCTGGCTCAGCAGCGCCGACCGGCCCAGATTGGGAAAGCCCGCGCTGGGATAGGCATGGTAGAGGTAGTACCAGTCCCCCTCGTTTTGCACAGCCGTACCGTGGCCGGGACATTTCCAGTTTTCGTTGCCGACGAGGATTGGATTTTGGGCATATTTCTCCCAAGGCCCTTCCATGGTTTTGGCCCTGGCCACACCGACCTGATAGTCGCAATTGACCCCGCAACAGGCATTTCCGGAATAGAGCATATAGAGGTATCCGTCCCGCTCAATGATCGCTTGTCCCTCGATCCCTCCTCTTTCCCAAGAGTCCGCATCCGCCACCAGCACTTCAAAACTTTCTCCGTCCAGAGAAAGCCCATCCTTGCTCAGCTTCGAACCCAGCAGCGTAATCGGTTTGCCCTCGGTCAGCCCGTAAGCCTTCCAAGTAATGTACAAGTCGTCTCCCTGTTGGTTGACAAAGGCATCGATGGCCTCCTCGCCCCACTCGATGATCACGCCATGATCTTGAAAACCCAGCTTTATATCCTTTGTCGAGGCGACACCGATCATGGACACGCCGTCTGTCCGCCGCGCGGTGTAGTAGCAAAAGAAGGTGCCATCTTTATAGAAAAGCTCAGGAGCCCAGTAGCTGTTGATCGTCCATTCGGGCTTTTCCTGAAAGACATAATCCACAAACCTCCAATTCTTCAGATCCTTGGACTCGTAGATCGGGAAGTAGGGCCCCCAGGCATTGGAGGAGCCAGTAGCATAAAAAGTACCGTCTACCTCGATCACGCTGGGATCGGGCAGCTCGCCGGGAATGACCTGTTCTTGGATGATTTCGGCCTTTTCTGGTTTCGCGCAGGAGAAAGCTAGGAAGAAGGCAAAAAGGGTAAAAAGGTGGAATCGCTTTTTCATAAAAACTGAATCATCGGGAAGGTTTGATGGCTAAAGATATCGGCTGGCATGGGAATCCTGGCAACCGGGTATAGTTTTTCATTAGTCCCCTTTTTCCCACAGATCTACACAGAAAAACACACAGACTGCCACAGAATACTAGTCGGCAGATTGCTCCCTTATTTTCCGCCTTCCTGAAATATGATTATCCGCTATTGTACCAGTAGTCAACCTTGACTATCCAAAGTAAGGCTAAACTCTAGGCTTTGCCCTACTTCGGTCTTCGGTCATCGGTCTTCCCGCCTGCCTGAGCAGACAGGCCCGAATGAAGAAGCAAATTCGCTTACTGGCAAGATTGCGGATATACATGTCCAGAAAGCATTACATATCACCCGCAAAAAAGCTTCGGCTTTTTTCTTTGCGACCTTTCAAATGCGCATATCAAGGCTAGCGCGTTGAAGGTTCCCAGGAAGCGCAAACTATCCAGCAGCCTATCTCTCAGAGTTCTTTGCGGTAAATCTTTCGAAAGCCAAAACCCCAAAAAGAGAAAAGTCAAATGAGATATTTTGGGCTTTTGGGAGCGGCGCTTTCTATTCCGTAGCGGATTCCCCTATTTTGCATCCTGAATCAAAATCGGATTATTCCCGTACTTGGTACTTTGTACTTCGTACTTCATACTCCCATGAAGCCTCACCAACTCAAGCTATACAATACCCTTTCCCGCCAGAAGGAGGATTTCGCACCCATCAATCCGCCCTTTGTGGGCATGTATGTCTGCGGCCCGACGGTCTATGGAGACGCCCATCTGGGTCATGGCCGCCCGGCGGTCACTTTTGACACGGTCAACCGCTACCTGACCCATCTCGGCTATCGCGTGCGCTACGTCCGCAACATCACCGACGTGGGACACCTCCAAGGCGATGCCGACGAGGGAGAGGACAAAATCGCCAAAAAGGCCAAGCTCGAGCAGCTCGAACCCATGGAAGTGGCCCAGCAATACACGGACACCTACCATCGGGACATGGCCTTGCTGAATACCTGGAAGCCCAGCATCGAGCCCCGCGCCACTGGCCACATCCCAGAGCAGATTGCTTTGGTAGAAGCCATTTTGGCGGAAGGTCTCGCTTACGAGGTCAATGGCTCGGTCTACTTCGACGTGCTGAAATACAACGAAAGCTATGCCTACGGCAAGCTATCCGGACGCGTCTTGGACGACCTGATGGCTGGCAGCCGTACCTTGGACGGGCAGGACGAGAAGCGCAATGCGGCGGATTTTGCCCTTTGGAAAAATGCTTCGCCGGAGCACCTGATGAAATGGGATTCTCCTTGGGGCAAGGGTTTTCCGGGCTGGCACCTGGAGTGTACAGCCATGAGCAGCAAGTACTTGGGAACCAATTTTGACATCCACGGAGGCGGAATGGATTTGCTTTTCCCCCACCATGAATGCGAGATCGCACAGGGAAATGCCTGCAACCACCACGATCCGGCCAAGTACTGGATGCACAACAACATGATCACCATCAACGGGCAGAAGATGGGCAAGTCGCTCGGCAACTTCATCAACCTGCAGGAGCTCTTCACCGGCAGCCACAAGCTGCTGGAGCAGGCCTACAGCCCGATGACGATCCGCTACTTCATGCTCACAGCGCACTACCGCTCCACGCTGGACTTCTCCAACGATGCCCTGAAGGCTGCGCAAAAAGGCTACAAGAAGCTCATCAACGGCCTCCGCATCGCGCGTATGCTGGAGTTTGCGCCGGATGAAGCGGTTGCCCTGGATCAAAACCAAATCCAGCAGATCGAAAGCAGCATCGCAGCCGCCTACCGCGCCATGGACGATGACTTTAACACCGCCCAGGCGATTGGCCACTTGTTCAATTTGCTGAAGAAAATCAACTCCATCTTCACCGGACAGCTGACTGCGGCGGCCTTGGGCGAGGAAGTTTTTGCGAAGCTGAAAGACACCTTCATCACCTTCGTGGTGGACATCTTGGGCTTGGTAGAGGAAAAAGGCGACACCCAAGGCGGGATGCTGGAGCTGCTGCTGAAGCTGTACGCCGAGGCGAAAACCGCCCGCGACTACGCCAAAGTGGACGAGATCCGTTCCGGACTCAAGGCGCTGGGCTTTGTGGTCAAAGACATGAAAGAAAAAATTGATTGGGCATATGAAGAATAGATTTTGGGGGATAGCGCTACTGGTTTTCGCTTGGGCTTGCTCGGGTGAAAAAACCACTGAATCCACCGTTCCAGAGGTAGTAGTCAAACCTTACCCCGCATTCAACGCGGATTCCGCCTATGCTTTTATCCAAAAGCAAGTCAACTTCGGCCCTCGTGTGCCCGGCACCAAAGGCCATCAAGACACCAAAAACTGGATGATCTCCAAGCTGGAGGGCTATGGCTGGAGCGTGCAAACGCAGGATTTCCAAGCCAAAACCTACGATGGATTGACCTGGGATCTGAGCAATATCATCGCTTCCTACAATCCCCAGGCGACCAAGAGAATCCTCTTGGCGGCGCACTGGGATAGCCGTAGGATTGCCGACAAGGACACCGAGCGCCTCGACCAGCCCATTGATGGAGCCAATGACGGAGCGTCAGGTGTTGGCGTCTTGATCGAGATCGCCCGAACTATCGCCTCTCAGGAACTGAAGCCGGAAGTAGGCATCGACATCATCCTCTTTGACGGAGAGGACGACGGAGAGCCCGAAAAAACCCGAACCCGCAACAATGCGCAGGACTTTTGGTGGTGTCTCGGTTCGCAGCACTGGTCCAAAAACAAGCACAGGCCAAACTACTCCGCCTACTACGGCATCCTGGTGGACATGGTAGGTGGAAAAAACGCCAAGTTTTACCGTGAGGGCTACTCTCGGCAGTATGCCAGTGGCATCGTATCCAAAGTCTGGGGACACGCCTCGACCTTGGGACATTCCGACTTCTTTATCCAAAAGGACGCGCCCGAGATCATCGACGACCACGCCTTTGTCAATGCAAACGCCGGAATACCGACCATAGACATCATCGAGTTTTCGCCCGACTTTGGCTTTAGCCACTACCACCACACACATCAGGACAACATGGAGCTGATCGACACCCGTACTTTGCGGGCGGTCGGGGAAACTGTTTTGTACACCGTCTACCAGGAATAGTGATAATTCTAAAGTTTTTTGCAATTTGTGCGTGTGCATTCGATTGCAAGCTTTAGAATAGGACACCCAAAAACCATGAAAAAAGGCCATCAGATCACGATGAAGGAAATCGCCAAAAAACTTGGCGTATCGGTTTCCACCATTTCCCGCGCACTCAAGGACTCCCCCGAGCTCCATCCCGAGACCAAGCGCAAGATCGTGGAGATGGCCAAGGAGATGAACTACCAGCCCAATCTCCTGGCGCAAAGCCTTCGGATTTCGCGTTCCAAAACCCTCGGCGTCATCGTCCCCGAGATCACTTCCCACTTTTTTGCCTCCTGCATCAGCGGCATCCAAGATGCGGCCAACAAGCGGGGGTATAACGTGATGATCTGCCAGTCCAACGAGTCCCTGGAGCAGGAAAAAGCCAACATCCGCACGCTCGTATCCAGCCAGGTCGATGGCCTGCTGATCTCGCTCAGCCGCGAGACCAACCAGTACGAGCACCTCTACGACCTCTATGATCGGGAGATCAACTTTGTGCTCTTTGACCGGGTGCAGGAGGATATTCCCGTCTCCAAGGTCACTTTCAACGACGCGGGCGGCGCCTATCAGGTGGTGAAGCACCTGTTGGAAAACGGCTCCCGACGCATCGTCTATGTCTCGGGACCCGAAGACCTCTATATTTCCAAAAAAAGAAAAGAAGGCTATCAAAAAGCCCTGTCCGAATACGGCATCGAACTCGACGCTGCGCTGATCAAAGTGAGTGACCTCACCACCGAAGGCAATGTCAAAGTGGCCGCAGAGATCGCCGAAATGCAACCACGACCGGATGCGGTCTTTTGTATGATCGACCCTGTGGCCGTCGATGTACTCACAGAGTGGAAAAAACTCGGAGTCAAGGTCCCTGAAGACATTGCCCTGGCCGGGTTTACGGACAATCCTACCGCAGCCGTCGTCGAGCCACCGCTGACCACCGTCTCCCAGCCGGGCTATGAGATGGGTAAGCTGGCCGTGAGCCACCTGCTCGACCAGCTCGACGGGATTGCCTCGGAAGACCCTATTTCCATCGTATTGGAGACCACTTTGGTGTCACGTAAGTCTTCCCAGCATTTTTAAAAAAAGGAGATTAGTTATTGGTTATAAGTTCCTGCCTTCGACTTGACCTTCCTAACAATCAATAACTAATAACCCAATAACAACTCCCCTCAATGATTTCCCTAATCCAAACCAGCTTCCAAGACCATTTCGGATCTACTCCCCTGATTTCCTTCGCTCCCG
Organism: Algoriphagus oliviformis; assembly: GCF_017254915.1. GTDB lineage: Bacteria > Bacteroidota > Bacteroidia > Cytophagales > Cyclobacteriaceae > Algoriphagus > Algoriphagus oliviformis. The sequence goes on from NZ_JAFKCT010000003.1 coordinate 86,042, forward strand.
GCCGGATCAACCTGATCGGCGAGCATACCGACTACCAGGAGGGTTTTGTTTTTCCGGCGGCTGTGCGGCAGGGCATTTGGATCGCAATCCAGAAAAACGGCCTACCCGTCTGCCGTCTGTTTTCCCTGGACTTTGACCAGGAATTTACCTTTGAACTGAAGGCTTTTTCCCCAAAAAAAGGACACTGGGCCACCTACGTGATGGGCATGGTCGCCCAGCTGCAACAGGCAGGCTATCAGCCGGAGGGATTTGACATGGTCATAGGCGGGGACATTCCCGTTGGCTCGGGGCTGTCCTCCTCGGCGGCGCTTTCGGTCGCCATCGGCACTGGCCTTTCGGGGCTTTTCGGATTTGGCCTTCCCAAAAAGAACATCGCGCTCTACGCGCAAAAGTCCGAGCACCTCTATGCCGGGCTGAAGTGCGGCATCATGGATCCCTATGCCTCGGCCTTTGGTGCGGAGGGCAAAGCCCTCCTGCTCGACTGCCGCAGCAACGACCACGAAGAGATCCCCGTGGATCTCGGTGACTATTCCCTGGTCTTGGTCAATTCCAAGGTAAAACACTCCCTCGCCGACACGGCCTACAACAAACGTCGCGAGGCCTGCGAGGAAAGCGTCCGAATCCTGGCGGAAGAATTCCCCGGAATCACCACCCTTCGGGATATTGCGGTTTCCGATTTGGAGAAAGTAAAATCCCTGCTTCCGACGGCCCTTTTCCCAAAAGCCAAGCACCTCATCACGGAGTGCGAGCGTGTGCATCTGGCCGCAGCCGCGCTGAAATCCGGCAAGCTGGATGAGTTTGGTCGGCTGCTGAAAGCCTCCCATCTCAGCCTGAGCCATGACTACGAGGTGAGCTGTCCCGAGCTGGACTTCCTGGCGGAAAAATCCTGGGAAATGGACGCCGTGCTCGGTTCCCGAATGATGGGCGGCGGCTTCGGTGGCTGCACAATCAACCTGGTCAGGACAAATTCCCTCGCTTCCTTTGAGGAGGAAATCGCCACACTGTATAGAAAAGAGTATGGCATAGACCCGGATTTCATCCCCGTGGCGATCAGCTCGGGAGCCTCGGTGATCGCCTAGGGCTTGGGCAAAAAAGACCTATTTTCTCACTTAAAGACATTAGAAGTCGAGCCAATTCTCGGAGTGTCTTTATTTTTTCCTATTTTCCAAAAAAAATCACAACCCATGAATTTACCCAAAAACCTACGTAGCCTAGTACTGCTGCTGCTGGTCATCGGACTGGGGTTTTCCGCCTGTAGCAAAAAGCGGGACGGAGCACCCAAAGTGCTGGTTTTTAGCAAAACAGCAGGATTTTATCATGAATCCATCCCTTCTGGCATTGCCGCCATCCAGAAGCTCGGAGCCGAAAACGGCTTTGAAGTGGACACCACCAAGAACGCGGAAAACATCAACGAGGAAAATCTCGCCCAATATGCCGCGGTGATCTTCCTGAGCACCACCGCCGATGTGCTCAACCAATATCAGGAAGCTGACTTCGAGCGCTACATCCAATCCGGGGGCGGTTTCGTCGGCATCCATGCCGCAGCCGACACGGAATACGAGTGGGGCTGGTACGGCAGATTGGTCGGAGGATACTTCATCGACCATCCCGGCATCAACGATCCCCATCCCAACGTGCAGCCGGGCAAGATCACCAAAACCGGCGAAAAGCATCCCTCTGTGGACTTCCTGCCCGAGTCTTGGGAGCGTACCGACGAATGGTACAGCTACAAAAACATCAACCCAGACACCAAAAAACTCCTGATGCTGGACGAGGCCTCCTATCAGGGAGGTTTTGACATGGGCGAGCACCCTATCGCCTGGTATCACGATTTTGACGGGGGCCGTGCCTACTACACTGGAGGCGGCCACACCAAGGAGTCTTTCGAAGAGGAAAACTACCTCAAGCACCTCCTCGCCGGGATCCAATACGCCATCGGCGACAACATCGCCCTGGACTACTCCAAAGCCAAGTCCAAGCGGGTGCCTGAGGAAAACCGGTTTACCAAAACAGCCCTTTCCTACGGGGAATTTACCGAACCCGTGGAGATGGCCGTGCTGCCGGACCTCGACATCCTCGTAGCCCAGAGAAGAGGCGAAATCCTCCTTTATGACCAGGAAAGCCAATCGATCAAAGAAGTCGCCAAACTGGACGTGTACTGGAAATCGGGCGTGCAGGGCGTCAACGCCGAAGAAGGCTTGCTTGGCCTGCAAAAAGACCCGAACTACGCCAGCAACAACTATGTCTACGTGTACTATTCCCCTACCGGCGAGGAAGAAATCAACCGCCTTTCCCGCTTCGTGTTCAAAGACGGGGTATGGGATATGGCATCGGAGCAGGTGATTTTGGAACTGTACTCCCAGCGCTACATCTGCTGCCATACCGGTGGCTCGATCGCCTTTGGCCCAGATGGGCTCCTCTACCTCTCCACGGGTGACAACTCCACGCCTTTCAACCAAAACGACTCCCAATATACCCTCAACGGCTATGCGCCAATCGATGGGAGAGATGGCCGAAAGCAGTGGGATGCCCGCCGCAGCTCCGGCAATGCCAACGACCTGAGAGGTAAAATCCTCCGCATCAAAATCAACGAGGATGGCTCCTACTCCATCCCTGAAGGCAACCTGTACCCGGAAGGTACCGAGGGCAGCCGTCCCGAGATCTACGTCCAGGGCCTAAGAAACCCTTATCGAATCTCAGTGGATCAAAAGACCGGATTCCTCTATTGGGGTGAGGTCGGCCCGGATGCCAACAATGACTCCCTGGACGTGAAGGGCCCTCGGGGCTACGACGAAGTCAACCAAGCCAGAAAAGCCGGACACTTCGGCTGGCCTTATCTGATCGGCAACAACTACGCTTACCGGGAATTCAACTACGAGACGGGCGAAATCGGCGCTCCTTTTGCCGCTGCCGGCCCGGTCAATAACTCGCCTAACAACACGGGCATGCAGCAGCTCCCTCCGGTGCAGCCTGCCTTCATCTGGTATCCCTACGCCGCCTCTCCGGACTTCCCTTCGGTGGGACAAGGGGGCAGAAACGCCATGGCGGGCCCGGTCTACTACTCGGACATGTATCCGGCAGAGACTCGATTCCCGGATTATTTTGACGGCAAACTCTTCATCTACGAATGGATCAGAGGCTGGATCAAAGTGGTGACGATGAAAGAAAACGGCGACTTTGACAAGATGGAGCCCTTCATGCCTGGCACCAAGTTCAACGCGATGATCGACATGGAAATGGGGCCTGACGGCAAAATCTACATTTTGGAATATGGCAATGGCTGGTTTACCAAAAACCCGGACTCCGGTCTCTTCCGAATCGACTACAACGGCGGCAACCGGGCACCGGTGGTGACCGACCTGAAGGCGGACAAAACCTCCGGCTCCAATCCCCTCACCGTCACCTACAAGGCCGCAGCCAGCGACCCGGAGAAAGACGCACTTTCCTACACTTGGGACCTGGGCAATGGCGAGACCAAATCCACCACCGAGCCTACTTTGACCCATACTTTCAGCACGGTGGGTGATCATGAGGTCAAGTTGACCGCCACCGATCCCTCCGGCCTCACAGGCACAAGCACTCCAGTCACCGTGTACTCTGGCAATACCACCCCAGAAGTGACCATCTCCATCGATGGCAACCAGTCCTTCTACTTCCCTGGCAAAAAGGTCAACTACTCCGTAGCGGTATCCGATCCGGACGACCCTTCCGCCTCATCTGACCTGTCCACGCTCTATGTATCGGCAGACTATGTCTCCGGAGTGGATCTCGCTGAGGCAGACATGGGACACAAGATCATGTCCGAAGCCATGACCGGCAAGTCCCTCGTGCAGTCCCTGACCTGCAAGACCTGCCACAAGGAAAGCGAAGCTTCGATAGGCCCAGCCTATACCGAAGTCGCCAAAAAATACCGTGAAAGAGACCGCGACTACCTGCTCAACAAAATCAAAAACGGTGGCGGAGGAGTATGGGGAGAAACGGCCATGCCAGCTAACCCAGACCTAAAATCCGCCGATGCCAATGCACTGGTGACCTATATCCTTTCCCTGAGGGAAGAAGCCAAGCCTAGCCTTCCGGCCAAGGGTTCGCTGGATGCTACCTTGGGCAAGACCGCTTCCCCGACTGGTGCGCTGATCATCTCTGCAACCTACACCGACAAGGGCGGGGAAAACATCAAGCCGCTCACCGGAGCCTCTTCTTTGGTACTGTCACCCAATGCCGTGGACCTGGCTCAAGCGGGAGAGTTTGACGTCTTCACCAAGATGGTCTTTGACGGCAGGCATCTGCTCATGGTGCCTTCTACCCAAGGCTCCTTCTCCCTGCCGGCGATCGACCTGACTGGCATTGGCGCGGTCACCCTGATGACCGCATCCCAGGAGCCGCTCAAGGTACCGGTATCCTTCGAGATCCGTCTCGACAGCCCTACCGGCCCTGTGGTGGCCTCCGGCTTCCAGCAGCCAAGCGAGGGATTCAGCGCGCCGGGCATGCCTATCCTCATGCATCAGGCACAGATCCCGATCACCGGCAACACCGACGGCAAAAAGCACAAGCTCTATTTTGTCAGCGATGCCAAAGGAGCCGATCTCGGCACCTTCATCGTGATGGGCATCACCTTCGACCCGAAGTAAAACCGAGTCAAATTTTCCCAAACGGCCATCCTGAAAAAACGGGATGGCCGTTTTGTTTTGCTTCCTATTATCTTCGTCTTCGACAATTACACACCGAATGAAGGCAGATTCTGAATTTTTGATCCTCGGCGGGGGAATCGCCGGACTGGCCACCGCTATCGCTTTGCGGAAAATCGGGAAGGATGTCCTCGTGGCGGAAGCTGCCGATGCCATCCGGCCCGTGGGCGCAGGGATTGCCCTGGCCGCCAATGCCATGAAGGCCCTCTCCAAAATTGGCGTAGCCGATGCCGTCACTCCAAAGGGAAATCGGCTCAGGGACTTCAGCATCTACGACCAAAGCGGCAAGCTGATCAGCAAGACCCACGCACACAATCCCGAGTACGGCAACTTCACCATACATCGGGCTGACCTCCACTCGGCATTGCTTTCCTTTCTGGACGAAAAGCGGGTGCTGTGCGGCAAAAGATCCGTTCGCTTTGACAAAAAAGCCGAGGAATACACCGTTTTTTTCGAAGATGGCAGCAGCCTCTCCGCCAAGCATCTGATCGTGGCAGAGGGAATCCACTCGCCCATCCGTCGGCAGTTGCTCCCCAACTCGCTTCCACGCTTTGCCGGATACACTTGCTGGCGAGGAATCGCGGACAACACCCAGCTCAGGATACAGGAAACCTCCGAGTCCTGGGGGAGAAAAGGGCGATTTGGCATAGTCCCCCTACAGCAAAACCAAGTGTATTGGTTTGCCTGTGTCAACGCTCCGCATGCGGACTCGGAAATGAAGGATTTCAAAAAGGAAGAGCTGATGCAGATTTTTGGGGACTTTCATCAGCCCATCCCAGAGCTATTGCAGGCCACTACCTCTCCCATCGTCTGGAACGACATTGCCGATCTGGCACCCCTGTCCCGCTTTGCCTTTGGCGACATCCTATTGGTAGGCGATGCCGCCCACGCGACTACTCCCAATATGGGCCAAGGTGCCTGCATGGCGCTGGAAGACGCCGCGATCTTGATGGCCTGCCTGGACAAAAACGCCGATATACCGGAAGCCTTCCTGGCTTTTGAAAAAAGACGGCTTCCCCGCACCCGCCAGATTGTGATCCAGTCCCGCACCCTCGGCAAAATCGCCCAACTGGAAAATCCAATTGGTGTTTGGCTGAGAAATCTGGCTTTTCGCACTATGCCCGCCTCAGTCAACGAAAGCCAGCTGCAGAAGCTTTACCACGTCGACCTGGACTAAAAAAGGCGGACATTGCTGTCCGCCTTGATTTTTGGATTGGCCAAACAGAAACGCCTTGCTACTTCATCGGTGAAAAAGGCAGGGCCTTGAAAAATACCGCGTCCACTTTCTCCACGATCTTGCCGGACTCCTCAGAGGCGTCGCGTGCTTTGATCCAGTCAGGATCGGCTCGGAATCGGTCAAAAGCCGCGTTGAAAGACTCCTCGGAGTCATGCCCCAGGAGATACACCAGCTTGGATTGGCCCCCGTCCTTCTCGGCAGTCAGCCAATAGGGATAGCTTTTCAGCCCCTGCTTGGCAAAGAGGTCGCGCGTATAGTCACGAAATCTGGCCTGGATATTTTCGATTTTTCCCGGAAAGCAATGGTAGGTCCGCATTTGGAAAATCCCGCTTCCCGTCGCTATTTCCCGGTCGTTGAGCTCAGGTGCCAAGGTCATAAAGGTTGACTCTACCTTGGCCACCAAAGGGCCGTTTACGTGGGACTCCTCATAAACTTTCTTCCACTCGGGGTCATCGGAAAAGGACTTCCACATCCTGTCCCTCGCCTCCGCATCCGGGTACCCCAAAATATAGGTCATGGAATTGTCCGTATTGTCCACCGGCAGCAGGTAGATGATGTTTTCCATCCCCGCCTTTTCAAACAAAGACATGGTATGGTTTTCAAAACGCTTGAGCAGATCGGGCAGCTTGCCGGGATGCGCGTAGTACTTCCGGATCTCAAAGTACTTGGACTGGGATGTCTTGGACAGCTGGGCAAAGGCCCCTAGGCCTATGGTCATGGCAAGGAAAAAGAGAACGGCTTTTTTCATCAGGTCAATGGGTTTGTTATGGGTCAAGTTTTATTTTTTCCAGGCCTTGTAGAGGGCTGGACTCAGGGCCAATGCGATGATCAAAAGGCCGAAGGTTTCGCGGTTTTCCTCCATTTCGGGAGTTTTCATGGTCAGATCTTTCTGGGCCCACTCCTGGGAGATCCAGTCTCCTACCCCTCCAGGAAAGAAGTAAATGGCACCCAGCAGGCAAAGAACAAGAACCAGCGTGAGCGGGATCTTCGGGAAAATCCCCCTAAATCCAAACAGGCAAAAAACCATGGCCACACCGTAGATGCTGACCCAGACCTCCGGGTCGGGATCGTTAAACTGCCAGTAGGCGAAAAGAGCGAAGAGGAAGAACCAGATCCCGAAGTAGTACTTGTTGAAATTCATGTGTTTTTTTGGGTTGACGGCTTTAAAACTAAGAAAATTCGGCCTGAATCCTCCTGCCGTCGATCAAAAGCTTTCATCGGGTAAAAACGGTCGGAAAAAGCCGGGATTTGGGCTAGATTCGCAAAATTTTTGACCATGATCCTATTCAGACCCGCCGAAACCGAAGCCGAACTGCTCGGCATCCTGCGCCTCCAAAAAGAAAACCTGCCCCAAAGCATCTCCGAATCGGAAAAGGCCGAGCAGGGCTTTGTGACGGTCAACCACAGCCTAGGACAGCTGGCGGAAATGAACGCAATTGCCCCGCATCTCATCGCCAAGGACGGGGAGGCGGTGGTGGGCTACATCTTGGCGATGACCAAAGCCTCCAAGGACCTGGTGCCGGTGCTTGTGCCGATGTTTGGCCAGTTTGAAAGCCTATCCTATGCCGGGCAGCCGGTGTCCACGTCCCAGTACCTGGTCATCGGCCAGATCTGTGTAGGAAAAAACTACCGGGGTCAGGGGATTTTTGACAGGATGTACGAGGCCTATAGCGCCTACTTTTCGGACAGGTTTGATTTTGCCATCACCGAGATCGCCGTCTCCAACATCCGCTCGATCAAGGCCCACCAGCGGGTGGGATTTGAGGTCATCCATGAGTTCAGCGACAGCACGGAAGACTGGGCGATCGTGGCCCTCAACTGGAAAAATCAAAAAAGCAGGTCAGACAAGGACAGTTTGGACTCGAAGAAGAAATAATTTCATTCTACTTATAGGGTAATAAGTAAATTGATTGGGTAAGGGAACGGGAGCCGATGGCTCCCGTTTTTTATTGGTCAAAAAGGCTGAAAACCGGATTGGGAAAGTGGGACTGCTCCAGCAAAGCCGCAAGCTCCTTGGTTTTTTCCGGGTTCTGCGCGGCTAGATCCTGCTGCTCCCCTGGATCGCTGGCCAGGTCAAACAGCTCCAGCGTCGTTTTAGTGGAATCTTTCACTTGGTATTTGACCAGCTTCCAATTGCCCTGAAGCACGGCTTGCCGGCCTCCTAGCTCATGGAACTCCCAATAAAGGTACTCGTGCCGGGTTTGGGACTGCTCGCCAAGCAAGCTGGGAAGAAGGGATACTCCGTCTATTCCGGCTACCTTCTCCTCTCCCAGGATCTCGCCGAAGGTCGGCAGCCAATCCCAAAATGCGGAGACGTGGTCAGAGCTGCTTCCAGCCTTTACTTTCGAAGGCCACTTCACGATCATCGGCACGTGGATACCGCCCTCGTAGAGATCTCGTTTGTAGCCTCTAAAGGGGCCGTTGGAGTCAAAAAAGTCAGGATCCGCCCCTCCCTCGCGATGGGCGCCATTGTCTGAGGTGAATACGATCAGGGTATTTTCCGCCAGGCCCAACGCTTCCAATTTGGCGACAACCTCTCCCACAAATCGGTCGGTGCGTTCCACCATCGCCGCAAATGCCGCGTGGGGATGGGCCTCCGACTGGTAAGCAGATATCCTCATGTCGGGGCCATAATCGCCTCCTTGAGGTGCCACATGCGGTTTTTCCTCGCCAAACTTCTCCTTGTATTTTACAAAAAGCTCATCATCCGGTGCAGCCAGCTCGGCGTGCGGCATCACGATGGGCATGAAGAGGAAAAAAGGATTTGCCTTATTCTCCTCGATAAACTCCAGCGTTTTGGCCTGGATCAGGTCTGGGGCGTAGGTGGTTTTCTGTGTCCAGTCATTCCCTGGCAGGTCTACCTTCTGCCCGTTTTCCCAGAGGTAGGCGGGATAATAGCGGTGTGCATAGCGCTGGCAGAGATAGCCGTAGAAATCGTCAAAGCCTTGGTTCACGGGTTCTCCAGTGGTCTGGTTCATGCCAAGGCCCCACTTGCCAAACGCCCCGGTGGCATAGCCTGCCTGTTGGAAGATTTTGCTGAGGGTCTGCAGCGAATCCGTCAAGGGAAGCTGTCCCTCGGGCTGCACCTCCGAATTGCCGCGGATGGGCGTGTGGCCGGTATGCAAACCGGTCAAAAGCGTAGATCGCGAAGGCGCGCAAACCGGCGAACCAGAATAGTGTCGGGTGAAAAACATCCCCTCTTTGGCGAGCCGATCGATGTTGGGCGTCTCGATATACTGCTGTCCGAGAAAGCCCAGATCCCCATAGCCCAGATCATCGGCAAGGATAAAGATCACGTTGGGACGGTTTTGGGCGACTTGATCGTCGGAGTCTTTGGTAGTGCAGGAGAAAAAACAGGCGGCGGCAAAAAGCAGGATGCCGGGGAGGGAAAGAGTTTTCATTTCCGAAAATACGCCTAAAAACAGAAACGGGAAGAATTTCTTGCGAAACCTTCCCGTTTAATGAACTGGAAACCATAGCCTCCAACTCAATCCAAGCTACAGTTTATACGACTATCCCCCAGTTGCCCGAGTTGGTAGCGAATCGTCATCAGCCTCCTACTTACATTGCGTTCGGATGTCCCTTTTGGGGCCAATCTGTTTCTGTACTTCTGCGGTTGCCCGTCTCAGACAGCTACCCGTTGGTAAGTGCCCCTTTGTACCCGATTTCAGACTTTCAAACTATCGCCCGACATCTTACTGCCGGCCTTTTATCTCTTACTTGGTAATATTAAAGTTGGCTGATTATCAGGACGATTCCAAAAAATACCCCAATTACTTCTCCACTATTTTTCCACTGTATAAACTGGATATTTCCACACATTATTAACACTTTGCTGAACCACTCAGACAATCAATATCGCCTGAGAGGACTTTTTCGCTATTTTGTATCCCACAACCCCAAAACAACCATGACTGACCGCAGAAACTTCCTGAAATCCTCCTCCCTGCTACTTGGCGGACTTTGGCTCAGCCCCGGCATTGCCGTCGCCAGAACCAAAATCTCCCCAAGCGACCAACTACGCGTCGCGCTCATCGGCTGCCGAAACATGGGCTTTGGAATACTCCGACACCACCTGGCACTACCCGAGGTGCGCTGTGTCGCCCTCTGTGACGTGGACCAAAACGTACTGGACGAAAAACTAAAGGAAGTGGAAACGGCAACAGGCACAAGACCGGAGGGATTCAACGACTTCAGGAAAGTATTGGAGCGCAAAGACATCGACGCGGTGATCATCGGCACCCCAGACCATTGGCACTGCCTGATCGCAGTCGCCGCCTGCCAAGCCGGCAAGGACGTCTATGTGGAAAAACCTATGGCAAACAGCATCGGGGAATGCGACCTGATCGCCAGCGCAGCCAAACGCTACGATCGAGTCGTCCAGGTGGGCCAGCAGCAGCGGTCCGGACAAGCTTTTATTGAATCAAAAGACCTAGTCAAAAGCGGCCATCTGGGCAAAATCCGAAAAGTCAACATCTGGTCCAACTTCAACTATGGCCTGGGAAACGAAAAACAGTCAAATGCGGCGATCCCAGCGGGCGTGGACTATGACTTCTGGCTGGGACCAGCGCCTTTGCGGGATTTCAACCCCAATCGCTTTCACGGCAGCTGGCGGCATTTTTGGGACTATGGAGGAGGCCTCATGTCCGATTGGGGAGTCCATCTCCTGGACATGGCTGTGTGGGCAGAGGAGAATCCATCAGCGCCCTCGCGGGTCTTGACCTACGCGCGCAACGTGAACACGGAAAACCGGGATCGCGACACCTTTGACACGATGAACGTGCTTTTCCCAAAAAAAGACTTCCTCATCAACTACGACATGAATGGCGGACTCCAAACCGGCCCCTATGGAAAACCCTATGGCATCGCCTATGTCGGCGACAAAGGCACCCTGGTCGTCAACCGAAGCGGCTACGAGGTCTATCCCGAGTGGAGCGACAGCCCCAAGTCTCCCAAGTGCGAAGCCAAAAAGCTAGAAGGAACCAAAGAGTCCCACAACCTGCACGTGGCCAACTTTGTGGACTGCATCAAAACGCGGAACCAAACCGTCTGCCCGCCGGAAGCGGGCAGGATTGCCGCACTTCACGCCCACATTCCCAACATTGCTGCCCGGGTAGGCGCGGAGGAGTTGATATGGGATGATTCAAAAAGGGAGTTTGTGGGAAATAAAGCGGCCAATGCGCTGGTTTGGCCGGATTACAGAAAACCCTGGACACTGCCGAAAGTCTAAGCAAAGATTGGGATCTAAGTCATTGAGGAAGGTCGAAAACGCCCCATCCCGCACTCATCCTGCTGCATTCAGCCTGATCCGCATCAGATAGCCGTCGGCCGTCATGTAGAGGTATTTCTCACCGGTATCGAAGCCGCAGTTTGCCGTGCCGTTTTCCGTCATGACCGACCCCAGCAGCTTTCCCTCCGGGCTGATCACCAAGACGCCCCCCGGACCGGTGGCAAACAAATGCCCGGATGAATGGACTTTCAATCCATCAGGCAGGCCTTTTCTACTTTCGCTCTGCAAGGGAGTCACATCGAGCAGGACTTTTCCGGACAGGACATTTCCCTTTTCATCCAGTTCAAAAGCGTAATACCGCGCCTTGGCGGGGTCGGACTGGGCAATGTACAGCGTCTTTTGGTCGGGACTCAACCCGATGCCGTTGGGCCGCGAGAGCGAATCCACCAATAGCGACACCGTGCCGTCCGCATCCAAGCGATACACACCCTGGAAGTCGAGTTCCTTTTCGTCCCAGGGATCCATGCCATAGGGCGGATCGGTGAAAAAGAGCTGCCCCCAGGAATTATACACCAGGTCATTGGGACTGTTGAATCGCTTGCCTTCGTAGCCGGTCGCCAGCGCTTCAAACTCGGACTTGGGAGAATCGATGGAGGAAAGCATCTTCCCGACTTGCCGCTCCCCGTGCTGGCAAAGAACGAGATTGCCCGACGCATCCAAGGCCAAGCCATTGGCGCCCGGCTCGTTTTTGTCCGTCCTATCTCCCAAATAGCCCGAAGGACTCAGGTACAGCGAGAGGCTGTCCTTTTCTGTCCATTTCCAGACCTTGTTGGTAGGCACGTCGGTAAAAATCAAGGCCTGCTGACTCTCCAGCCACAGTGGTCCCTCTGCCCATTCAAATCCGGATGCCAAGACCTCGATCCGGGCATCGGCCGGAATCAGGACATTGATCGCCGAATCCAGGCGCTCTACGGAGCCGATGGTTTGGAATTGGGCGGTGGTTTCTTCCTGTACTTTCGGACTTGCGCAAGCCGCGAAAGCCAGCACAGTCAAGCAGTGGCGATAGTTCATGGCATTTTGGGTTTAGGAAAAAGTAAGATAGGATTTTGCCTCCACATCCCCATACTTCACAATTTTGCCTGAATTGGCGAAGCTGATCCTATCCCAAGAAAGTCACAGCCCACTCGCCGTCGCGTCTTTCCCGCGCTTGGCGATCAGCTTTTCCCGGATTTTTTCGCTTCTGTAGAAAGCCAGCGGATCAGCCTCTCCCCCACTCTGGACGCGTGCCTCGCGCACCAAGGACCGGACATCGGTCAGAAAAGCCGCCTGCAAAACCTCCTGCGCACCCACCACGTCGCCTTCCCTCTGGCATTGGCCTAGCTTGGCACGGTCCACGAGCAGCGCCTTGGCATAGGCCTGGGCAATGGACTCCAGCGCCTGGATCAGGTCCTCGATGGGATCCTTCGTATTATGGCTGGCATCGATCATCCAGGAGATGGACTCCCAGGCCTGGGCCTGTTCTTCAGCTCCCCCGATCAATTCGCAGAAAATCAGGAAAAGCTGGTAGGGCTTGATGCTGCCCGTGCTCAGGTCGTCATCACCATACTTGCTGTCATTGAAGTGGAAGCCCGCCAGCATCTCCTGATGCATCAGCGTAGCCACGATCTGCTCGATATTCGTATTGGGCAGGTGATGGCCGAGATCCACCAGCACTTTGGCGCGGTCTCCGACTTGTCTGCAAAGCATGGCCGAGGTACCCCAATCGGGAATCACGGTATGGTAAAAATTGGGTTCGTAGGGCTTGTACTCCAGCAGCAGCTTCCAGTCGGCAGGCATGCCTGCGTAGATGGCCTGCAAGGATTCCTGCGTTCCCTGCAGCGCTTTGCGAAAGTGTGCCTGCCCGGGAAAATTGCTTCCGTCAGCCAGCCACACGGTGAGGTCTTTGCTGCCCAAGCTTTTCCCGATCTCGATCACCTGAAGGTTGTGCTCCACGGCCTGCTGGCGAACGGATGCGTCGGCGTTGCTCAGGGAACCCATCTTATAGCTGAGGGCCTGCCCGTAATCTTGGAAAGTATTGCTGTTCATCGCGTCAAAGGCGATCCCCAGGCTTGCCGCTTTTTGCTTGATTGCCTCGGCATCCTGGGGGATATCCCAGGGAATGTGCAGGGAGACGGCATCGGTTTTCTTGGTCAGGCGGGCCAGGAGACCGATATCATCCAGCTTTTCCTCCAGGTTTCTGGGTTCGCCTCCTATGGAAAAACGGCCAAAGCGCGTGCCTCCTGCGCCCAAGGCCCAGCTGGGAACGGCGATCTGGAAGGCGGAAACTTTTGAAATCAAGTCTGCTATGGATATCCCACTTTCACCGAATTGATCTGCCAGGAGTGAAAGGGACTTATTATGAAATTCTTGGGAATACGACATGTGTTATTTTTAATTGATTCTCAATGACTGTTATTCGGAGAGGATTTTGACTTTGCCTTTGTGCAACATCCCCCGCCCCCTTTCGGGAGGTTTGTTTTCCAAAATCGAATTTGGGACTAGAGGGGGAGTTGGCTCAGGCTCACCCGAAGTTTTTTTAACTACTCACTACTCCCTAATTTCCAAAAGACCGCTTCGTCGTGCCTCCTCGCGGTGACGAGACGCCCGAACACGGCCAACTGCTCACTGCCCACTGGGCTTGTTGATCCAGAAGGGTGCGGTGCTCATCCAGGCAACCATCCCGATACCCATCCAGAGTTTCATGGAGTCCATTTCCATTTTTCCGGCAAAGAGCAGGATAGGCGGCCCGATGGACAAAAGCAAACCGGCAAAGGATATGATTTTCAAGAGAGGTTTCATGCGGCAAGGGATTTGGAGACAGGATATTTTACTTTGGAAAGGGCCACGAAGATGGCCACGGCGACAAACCAACCCGGAAGGCCAAGGAAGAAGATTTCCACACCGTAGAAGAGGTTCAGCCCAAGACAAAAGGCCAAAGTCAGTACCCAGCTCATCAGTGCGGGTAGGCTAAATTCAGACTTGGAGCTTAAAGCCCCTTCGGATCGAAATCCCATTTTCTGCGAGAAATAGAAATCGGCAAAGATCACCGCCCCCATCGGCATCAGCAGCAATCCATACAGCGCCACAAAGTCCAGGAGCTTCATCACCAAAGCCGGAAAGCAGGCGGCCAAGGAAGTAATCCCCCCCACCACGGCGGTGATTTTCCAGGTGGCGACTTTGGGAAAAATGCCCTGCAAAGCCAAGCCCGCCCGATAGATCGTAGGATTGGCGGTGGTCCAGCCTGCGATCACCACGCAAATAGCCCCGGCGATGCCCAGGGTCTGATAGGCGATCGGCCCCGGTGCAAACTCCTGTGAACCGCTGTTGGCCTGCAGGAAAACCGCATAAAGGATCCCTGATGCAATCCAAGCAACAAAATGTCCCAAGTACACACCGCCAAACACCGCGAAGCCAGCTTTCCATGACCTGGCGTAGCGGAGGATCGTGAGGTCGGACATTCCTATATGCATGGCCATATTGCAAAACCAAGCGAAAAAGATCACATGCCACACCGAAAATCTGGACATTCCGGGAAGGGGCACGCCATTCCAGATCACCTCCTGTGCCACTGACACGAGGCTTTCGGCAGAGCCTACTCCCAGCTGGGAAAGCCCTACGATAGCCGCGGAAAAGAAGATCAGGATCATCCAAGGCGACATCACGTTGGCAAACTTGGACACCTGGGAATAGCCCTGTATCGCCACCAGCGTGACGACCGCCCCCAGCAGGAGCACGGTCACCACCCAGCCTGCCGTCCGGGGAAACCAGTCGGTCAGCGTCGGCATCTCCAGGTCAAAAGGTATCCCCACGGCAGTCGCCGATACGGCGATCATCGAACCCGCCAAAAAACAGAACATCAGGGCGTTGACCAGATTGTACCAGCGGACCACGTTTTTGCCCGCGATGCGCTCCAATTGATAATAAAGCGTCATTCGCTTGGCCGTGGCAATGGGAGCCGTGATCAGCGCCCAGCTCAACACCGCCAGAAGATTGCCGATCAGCAAGCCAAAGACCAGATCTCCCGCACTCACGCCATGCGCGACAAACAGCGGCCCGATCACAAACTCAGTCCCGGCAGTGTGCTCCCCGGCATACATGCCGAGAAAGCTGCGGCTACCTTTGAGGCTTTGCTCGGGGACTGGAGTCCTTTCAAACTCGTTGGTGCCACCTACAATTTTCTTGAAGAATCGATTGCTCATCTAGGTTGATTTTTCAGTGAATTAAAGAAACAGGCTTTCCTGCCCTATCCTGCTCTGTCCGAATGAAACCTAGCCATTTGTCCCCTGATTATTTTGAAAACTGTTAATTTCAAGACAAAATTGGAGGATGCGCTGACCAAAGCCAGAATCCTTTTTTCCCTACTCAATCGAAAAACCGAGATATCAATAGTACTCAAGACACCACAGGACACCTATTGGGCTGATTTCTGGGAAATTCACATATCACTACCTGAACTGTTTAAACCAAATGAACATACCGATTATGAGTTTCAAATACGTGAGCTACCTCTGGGATGAGGCAAAAGCCGCCAAGCTGGAAGGCAATGAAGTCGACCTGTTGATCTATCGATCCAATATGCTCGGCGCGGATCTGAGGATCACCAACTACGGAGGTGGAAATACTTCCTGCAAAACCACCGAACTAGACCCTCTGACCAAAGAACCCGTGGAAGTCATGTGGATCAAAGGTTCCGGCGGGGACATCGGTACCATGACCCGCTCCGGGCTGGCGGGCCTCTACGTGGACAAGCTCCGTTCCCTGAAGGGGATCTACCGAGGCATCGAGTTTGAAGACGAGATGGTAGAGCTCTTCAACCACTGCATCTACGACTTGGCTTCCAAGGCTCCTTCCATCGACACGCCGCTGCACGGATTTTTGCCTTTCAAGCACATCGACCACCTGCACCCGGATGCGGCCATCGCCATCGCCGCTTCCAAAGATGGGGAGAAAATCACCCAAGAGCTCTGGAAAGGGGCCATCGCTTGGGTGCCTTGGCAGCGTCCTGGCTTTGACCTGGGACTCCAGCTCAAAGAAGCCCTCGACAACAACCCCGGCATCCGCGGCATCATGCTCGGCGGACACGGACTTTTCACCTGGGGAGACACCGCCTACGAGTGCTATATGAACAGCCTCGAAGTCATCGAGACTGCCTCAGCCTACCTGGTGGAAAACTATGGCAAAAAGCGCCCAGTTTTCGGAGGGGAGAAAGTTTCCTCTTTGGCACCCGAGCAGAGAAAAGCACAAGCGGCAAAGCTCGCCCCTATCCTCAGAGGCTTGGCTTCCTCAGAAAAAAGAATGGTCGGCACCTTCAACGACAGCGACACCGTCCTTCAGTTTATTAACAGCCACGACCTGGAGAAATTGGCTCCTATGGGCACCTCCTGCCCTGACCACTTCCTGCGCACCAAGATCAGCCCACTTGTGCTCGACTTGGCCGCAGATGCGGATCTCAGCGACGTAGGCGCATTGAAAGAATCCATCGGCGCGGCATTCCAGGCCTATCGTGAGATGTACGCCGACTACTACGAAAAACACAAGCACCCCAACAGCCCTGCCATGCGCGACCCCAATCCCGTCGTGATCCTCTGGCCGGGCGTGGGCATGTTCAGCTACGCAAAAGACAAGCAGACCAGCCGTGTCGCTTCCGAATTCTACATCAACGCCATCAACGTGATGCGCGGAGCCGAAGCGGTATCCGAATACGTTTCCCTTCCACTTCAGGAGGCATTTGACATCGAGTATTGGCTCCTCGAAGAAGCCAAACTGCAGCGTATGCCAAAGGAAAAGCCTCTTTCCCGCAAAATCGCCCTGATCACGGGCAGTGCCGGGGGCATCGGCAAAGGCATCGCGGAGCGATACGTGCAGGAAGGCGCCTGCGTGGTATTGACTGACATCGACCAGTCTCGCCTCGACAGCGCAGTGGCTGAGTTTGAGAAAAAATACGGCAAAGACGTCGTCCTGGGCGCCCAGCTGGACGTGACCAACACGGAAAGTCTCGCCTCTGCGATCCAGGCTACCTGCCTGAAGTTTGGCGGCATCGACATCGTGGTAAACAATGCCGGGATCTCCATTTCCAAAGGATTTGAAGACCACTCCCAGCAAGACTGGGATCGTCTGAACGACATCCTTGTCATGGGCCAATACCACGTTTCCAAGGCCGGTGTTTCCTTGATGAAACAGCAAGGCTTAGGCGGTGACATTGTGAACGTTGTAAGTAAAAACGCTTTGGTTGCCGGTCCAAAAAACGTAGCTTATGGCACGGCAAAGGCAGCTCAGCTTCACATGTCCAGACTGATGGCAGCGGAGCTGGCCGAGGACAAGATCCGCGTCAACGTGGTAAACCCAGATGCGGTGATCGAAAACTCCAACATCTGGGAAGGCGGATGGGCCGAAAACCGCGCCAAAGCCTATGGTATCGACGTGAAGGACCTCCCTCAGTACTATGCCAATAGAACCTTGCTCAAGGAAAGCGTCAAGGTAAGCGACATCGCCGACGCGGCTTTTGCCTTCGTCGGGGGACTGCTCACCAAGACCACCGGAAATATGCTTAACGTGGACGGCGGCTTAGCGCCTGCCTTCCCTCGATAGTTTCGATTGCCGATTACCCTATTTGCCCTAACCCAATAACCCAATAACCTATGCTTCTTGACAAATCAGAAAAAATCGCCGTGGAATCGCGCACGCCGAAGTACCTCCAGGTAGTCAATTTGATCCTGGAGGACATAGAGAAGGGAAAGCTCAAAATCGGAGACCGGATACCTTCTATCAACGAGACCAGTTTTGACTTCTTGCTTTCCAGGGATACGGTGGAAAAGGCCTACAACGAGCTGCGGGACCGGGGTATCATCACCTCGGTCCGCGGCAAGGGCTTTTACATCTCCTCCACCAACATGGGGCACAAGTCAAAGGTATTGCTGCTTTTCAACAAGCTGAGTTCGTATAAGAAGATCATCTACTACTCCATCATCGAGACACTCGGCTCGCAGGCAGCGGTGGATCTACAGATCCATCACTACAACAGAAACCTGCTCGAAGACCTGCTGGAAACCAACCTAGGCAACTACAACTACTACGTGTTGGCCCCGCACTTCTTCGACAATGCCGGACATCCCGAGACGGGCTACGACCTGATCAAGCGAATCCCAAAAGACAAGCTGCTGATCATCGACCGTGCGGTCAAAGACCATGAAAATGAGTTTCCAGGCGTATATCAGGATTTTGCCAAGGACATCTTTGAAGTGCTCGAATCCGGGATCTCCCACCTGAGAAAATACCAGCGTCTGATCCTGGTATTTCCAAAGGGCGACCTCTACCCCGTCGAAATCATGGACGGCTTCAAGCGTTTTTGCTTCTTCCACGATTTCAAAAACCTCATCGTGGATGGCGTGGACGACGACGAGCCGCTGGACGAGGGGGATTGCCACATCGTGCTGGCAGAGTCGGATCTGGTAAACATCGTGAAAAAATCCCGGGAGCAGCTGCTGAAGCTGGGCCGGGACATCGGCGTCATCTCCTACAACGACACGCCGCTGAAGGAAATCCTCGCCGAGGGCATCACGACCATTTCGACCGACTTCCAAAGCATGGGCAAGACCATCGCCAAGCAGATCCTAGGCACCGAAGACCGGATACCGATCAAGAACCCTTTCCGGATGACCCTCAGAAAGTCACTCTGAATTTGAGATTCGAAATTTGAGATTTGAAATTCTTAATTGGAAAATTGGGCTGGGTTCTGGAGCAAAAAAGAAAACATCCTGAATCAGCTAAGGCGCGAGACAGTACTCTTGCCCTCGTAAATCGTACCTCTTAAATCGTACTTCGAAAGTCGTACTTCTTAAATCGTAAATGCAAAAAATCCCCGTTACCGCTGTCTTTGATATCGGGAAGACCAACAAGAAATTCTTTCTTTTTGACGAAAATCTCAGGGAAGTCCACAACGCCTACACGCGCTTGGATGCCATTCCCGACGAAGACGGCTTTCCGAGCGAGCCGATTCTTCCCCTGAGAAAATGGATGCTGGAGACCTTCACCGAGGCGCTCAAATCCGAAAAGTTTGAAATCAAGAAGCTCAACTTCTCCGGCCACGGTGCGTCTTTTGTCCACACCGATGAGGCTGGCGAGCCGGTCACTCCGCTTTACGACTACCTCAAGCCCTTTCCGGAGGAGCTTTTGGAAAAATTTTACTCGGAAAACGGAGGAAAAATGGCCTTTTGCCAGCAGACTTCCTCTCCTCCCTTGGCCATGTTGAACTCCGGCCTGCAGATCTACTTTCTGAAGCACGCCAAGCCGGAGTTTTTCAAAAATGTCCGCCATTGCCTCCACCTCCCGCAGTTTCTGAGTCTGGTTTTCACTGGGAAAATGGTCTCCGACTACACCAGCATAGGCTGCCACACCGGTCTTTGGGACTTCACAAAGATGGACTACCACGACTGGGTGAAAAACGAAGGCATCGAAGCCCTTTTGCCTCCGATCTTGCCGGGCGATGCCTTGCTGAAAACCAAACCTGAGCTGGGCTCCATTCCCTGCGGCATCGGGGTTCATGACTCCTCGGGAGCACTACTCCCCTATCTCAAGCAGGAAAAGAAACCCTTTGCGCTGCTCTCCACCGGCACCTGGGCGATCAGCATCAACCCCTTCAACAAAACGGCTCTCACCGAGTCCCAGCTCAACCAAGACTGTCTCCAATTCCTCAGCATCAGCGGTCAACCGATCAAGATCTCCCGCCTGTTTATCGGCGAGGAGCACAAGCATCAGGTCGAGGAGATGTACGCTTTTTGGCAGCTTCCCCTCGGAACTTACAAAAAGCTGAGGTTTGACGAATCTCTGTACGAAAAAGTCAACGCCAGCGCCACAAAACGCATAGGCTTCAAGTACCTAAAGCCCCAGGACTACGGACTGGAAAAAGCCGAAACAAACGACTGGGGCAGTTTCCCGGAGTTTACGGAGGCCTACTACACCTTTATCCATGAGCTCACGGACATACAGGTGGCGTCGCTGCGCCTGGTTTTGGACGACGCTCCGGTCAGCAAGCTGTATGTGGACGGGGGCTTCAACGCCAACGACATCTTCCTGGAGATGCTTCGCAAAAAGCTGCCGGGGATGGAGATTGTCCCCAGCGATTTTCCCAACGGGTCCGCATTGGGTGCGGCGATGTTGGTGAATATGGAATCCTGACCTTAACTTTCTGCCATGATTTCCAATTCTCCAAAAATTGGGCTGTTTATTCCTTGCTACGTTGACCAGTTTTACCCCCAAGTGGGCGTGGCAAGCCTCCAACTGCTCGAAAAACTGGGCTGCGAGGTCTCCTATCCCCTTGGCCAAACCTGCTGCGGGCAGCCCTTGGCCAATTCAGGCTACGAGCGGGACACCCACGGCGCAACCCGCCATTTCATCGAACTCTTCAAGGATTTTGACTACGTAGTCGCCCCCTCGGGCAGCTGCGTCCTGCATGTCAAAGAGCACTCCCCTGCCATAGCGGGTTTGGAAAAAGAACAGGCGGAACTTCACCACAAGGTGTACGAGCTCACCGAGTTCATCACCGACGTGCTCAAAATCGACAAGCTTGAAGGCAAATTTCCCCACCGGGTGGGTTTTCACTCCTCCTGCCATGGGCATAGGGGACTGCGTCTGGCCTGTGCTTCGGAACTGAACCAGACCCCATTCAACAAGGCCCGGAAACTGCTCGAAAACCTGGAAGGACTGGAATGGGTGGAGCTCAGCCGCACAGATGAATGCTGCGGATTTGGAGGAACCTTCGCGGTCACGGAAGAGGCCATTTCCGTTCGGATGGGCAAAGACCGACTCGAAGACCACCTCGCCCATCAGACCGAGATACTTACCGGAGGCGACATGTCCTGCATCATGCACCTGCAGGGCATCGCCACCCGAAACAAGCAACCTTTGAAGTTTTTGCACATTGCCGAGATCCTAAACCAAGCGATCGCATGAGCCATCCCCAAAACGCAGCCGAATTCCTGAAAAACCAGGCCAAGGCCAAGTGGCACGATGAGACGCTCTGGTTTGTCCGCGACAAGCGCGACCGCATCAGCAAAACTATCCCCGAGTGGGAAAATCTCCGCAATCTGGCCTCACAGATCAAGGACAACGTACTGGCCAATCTGGGTTCCTACCTGGAGCAGTTTGAGCAAAATGCCATAAAAAACGGCATCCATGTCCACTGGGCAAAGGACGGGGATGAGCACAACCGCATCGTGCTGGACATCTTGCAAAAGCATCACTGCACGGCTATCGTCAAGAGCAAATCCATCCTGACCGAGGAGTGCCATCTGAATCCTTTCTTGGAAAAGAACGGCGTGGAAGTCGTCGACACCGACCTGGGAGAGCGCATCGTGCAGCTCCTGCACCAACCGCCCAGCCATATCGTGCTTCCCGCTATACATCTTAAAAAGAGGGAGATTTCCGAGCTTTTCCACGAAAAACTCCAGACTGAAAAGGGCAACGAAGACCCCACCTACCTCACCCACGCCGCCAGACTTCATCTCAGGGAAAAGTTTCTCGGAGCCAAAGTGGCCCTCACAGGGGTCAATTTCGGCATTGCCGAGACGGGTGAGTTTGTCGTCTGCACCAACGAAGGCAACGCCGACATGGGCGTGCACCTGGCCGACGTACACGTGGCCTGTATGGGAATCGAAAAGATCCTGCCCCGCAGAAAAGACCTCGGGATTTTCCTCCGGCTCTTGGCGAGATCCGCTACCGGACAGCCCGTCACCAACTACAACTCACACTTTCGCAGCCCAGCTCCCGGCAAGGAGCTCCACATCGTCCTCGTGGACAACGGGCGTACGGCACAGCTGGCTAGGGAAAAATTCAAAAACTCCCTCAAATGCATCCGCTGCGGTGCCTGCATGAACACCTGCCCGATCTACCGACGAAGTGGCGGCTACAGCTACGGCAGCACCGTGCCCGGACCGATCGGGTCGATCCTGTCTCCGGGTTTGGATATGAAAAAACACAGCACGCTGCCTTTTGCCTCCACGCTCTGCGGCAGCTGCTCGGACGTCTGCCCCGTGAAAATCAATATCCACGAGCAGCTCTACGAATGGCGCCAAGAGATCACCAAAACCCACGGAGAGCTCGGCAAAGGCCTGTCCATGTGGATCGCGGCGGGCATTTTCAAAAGCCCCCTGGCCTACAAGATCTCCGGAGGCCTGATGCGCAAGGCCCTCAAAGTCCTGCCCGACAGCCTGATCTACCATCCGATCAACGCTTGGGGAAAAAGCCGGGACCTGCCCGAAGCCCCCAAGGAATCCTTTCAGCAGTGGTACCAAAAGAACCGATCATGAGCAGCCGAGAAAACATCCTTTCCGCCATCCAAGGGATCGCTTTGGAATCCAAGCCCCTTCCCGAGATACCCGACTTTGGCATCCCCGGTGAAGTGGAAGCGACCTTTGTCCAGTCCATCCAGGGCAACAAGGGCGAAGTCATGGACAAGGCCGAGTTTGAATCCTGGCTGGCCGCGGAAAAGCATTCCAAGATTATTTCACGCTCGGCTAGTTTTCCAGATGCCTCCAACTTGTACCTGCCCGCGGACGCCCACGAACTGAACGATCTCGATCTGGCGATCTTGGACGGGCAGTTTGGCGTGGCTGAAAACGGGGCAATCTGGCTGGAAGATGCCGAACTGGGCCTTCGTGTGCTGCCCTTTATTACCGAGCATCTGGTTATCGTGCTGGACCGAAACAGCCTCGTGGCGACCATGCATCAAGGCTATGCCCGCATCGGTGATGCGAGCTCCGGTTTCGGGGTATTCATTGCTGGACCGTCCAAGACCGCCGACATCGAGCAAAGCCTGGTAGTAGGCGCCCATGGCGCTAAAAGTCTGAGGGTGGTGTTGGTTTGATTTTTTTGCGGGATTTTTGGTTAATTTGAGACAAATCCTTTGACAATGAGAGAAGTTACCGTCCAAATACCGGAAGAAAAGCTGACCTTTTTTTTGGAATTGATGGATGAACTGGGCCTAAGCCACGACTTGGTCACCAACGTCCCAAAAAACCAGCAAGAGCTTGTTTTGGAGAGAATAAAAAAATCCAATCCCAACGACGACGTCGCCATGGACACTTTTTTTGACGAATTGGATGGAAAGCTCAGAAGGAAAACTGTTTGAGCTGGTCATCAGTAAGGATGCTGCAAATGATATCGAAGAAGCTGCCTTCTACTTTGAGCAAAAAGTACCGGGATTGGGGCTTCGATTCTCGGAAGAACTGCGTTTGCAATTGAGAACCCTGAGGAAAAACCCTTTTTTTCAGCTTCGCTACAAAAATGTCCGATGCTTTCCTATGGCTAATTTCCCGTTCCTGGTTCACTTCACGGTCGACGAAAAAGAAGCCAAGGTCAACGTGAGGGCAGTGTTGCACACCAGTTTGGATCCCAAAATCTGGAAAAACAGATGATTTAGCCAAAGAAAAACCGGTCAGGTTTTTATACCCGACCGGCTCTCCGAGCGCAAGCTCAGCTGCGTGAGTGGATAGCGACGCGGTTGCCCTCGCAGTCCAAAAACACGCCCATGTATCCAATATCGGGAGCGATGAGACGCTTGGGTATTTGTACCGTTCCGCCGGCCTCTTCCACCCTTCCCAATTCCACTTTGCAGTCTTCGGAGGAAAAGTAGATCAAAGTTCCTGCATGCCCGCTGGTCTCGTAAAAGTCCTTGTGATAGACCAAGCTTCCCCCGGCCCCCTTACCATCATCTGGCCAGGGAAACCAGCCCATCTCAAAATCCCCCATGACCTGCTTGCTCAGCTTGCAGTCAAACACTTTTTCATAGAAAGCGATGGCCCGGCCCATGTCCTTGACCGGTATCTCAAACCATCCGACGGTTACTTTTTTCATAGCTTTGGTTATTAGAGATTTGAAATTCGAGATTTGAAATTTGAGGTTGCGCTTACCACCGATCCTCTTGATACTTGATACTAGCTACTTCGTACTAACTCAAACCCTCGTCAGCTTGATCGGATAGCTTTTTCCCGCGTTCCACTGGCAGACGTAGATGTTTTCGTCCTGATCGATGCAGACGTCGTGGCAATGCTTAAACACCGGTTCCTTTTGGACCATCAGCTGCAGCTCGCCATTTCGGTACTCCGGCGCCGTGCCGCCTGGGTTGGACACTACCTTGTTGCTTTTGTCCAAGATGGTCACAAAACCTGAATTGTCAGTCTGCTCCAGATAGCGCAATCGAGACCAGCAGACGCCGGCGTAGAGATTTTCCCCGTGGATGACCGGACGGCATACATACGCCCCTGGCAGGAAGATCGTCTCGATGTACTCCCCATCCATGGTAAAGCGCTTGAAAGAATTGTGTCCTCTGGAGGTGCACAGCAGCGTAGGTGCTTTGCCTCCACGCTGGTCGATGGCTATCCCGTGTGCGGTGCTAAACTGTGCGTCTTGGTTACCCCTGCCCCCAAACTTTCGGATGAAATTGCCATCCTTGTCGTACTGCAGGAAAAACTGGGAGCCGTAGCCATCGGCAATGTAGAGGTCGCCGTTTGGTGCGACGGCCGTTTCGGTAGGTACCCAGGCCATTTTTTCCTCATAGATCCCCGTGCTCAACGGAGAGGCGATCTCCGCAACCACTTTCCCGTCGAGAGATGTCTTGATCACCTTTCCTCCGTTGTCGACCACCCAAAGGTATTCGGCATCGCCCTCATCCACCAAGGAAAGTCCGTGTGCACGATCCAGTCCCAGCGTCCAAGTCGCCAAAAGCTTTCCCGATTGATCATAAATGATCACGTTGTTTTTGGCCTCGTCGGTCAGCATGATCATGCGACCCTTCCGGTCCATCACCATCTCATGGCAGTTGACCACGGGCACTTTGTTCGGATCCAGGTTTCCCCACTTGGCGTCTACTTTGTATTTGAAATCGCCGTGACCGAGAATCTGGTCTTGCGCAGCCAAAAGGGAAAAATCGGGTTTAATGCTCATAGCTAATCCTAATAAGGAAGTGGTCTGGATAAATTTTCTTCTTGAATTCATACAATAAAATGCTGGACAGACAATTTAGGGAAAATGCCCCTAACATCTTTCCTTAAACTCCAAAAATCCATAGCTTAGACCAAGTCCCAAAAACCTATCTGTCATGAAAATCAAAACCCTGTTTTTTGCCCTGATGCTGCTGTCTCCCCTGGGACTCAAGGCCCAGGAAATCGCCCTTCAGCTCTATTCACTGCGCAATGAGATGAAGGTGGACCCCGTCAAATACCACCAGCTCATCTCCGAGTGGGGCATCTCCGCACTGGAGGGAGGCGGAGGATATGGCATGTCCGAGGCCGAATACGCCAAGCTGCTCACGGACAACAAGCTCCGCATCGTCGGTGTAGGCGCCGACTACAACAAGCTGAAATCCGACCCTGCCGGCATCATCGCCGAAGCCAAGAAATACGGCGCCAAATACGCCACCTGCTACTGGATCCCCCATACCGAGGGACCTATCTCCCTGGAGGATGTGAAAGCCGCTACCGAACTTTTTAACAAGACTGGCGCCATGATGGCCAAGGAGGGCATCACGCTGACCTACCATCCCCACGGCTACGAGTTTGCCAGCTCCGGCTCCGGCACACCCATGGACTACATGCTGGAAAATGCCAGGGATTTCCAGTTCAACATGGACGTCTATTGGGTGAAGATGGGGGGAGGCGATCCTCTGGCTCTCATGAAGAAATATCCCGGCAAATTCCCCCAGCTGCACCTGAAAGACCGCAAAAAAGGCACGCCCGGCTCTGCTGACGGTCACGGGGACGTGGAGACCAACGTCGTCCTGGGCACCGGGGACATCGATATCGCCGGACTGATCCAGGAAGCGAAAAAGCAGGGCACCAAATACCTGGTGATCGAGGACGAGAGCAGCCGCTCGGTGGAGCAGATCCCGCAGAGCGTGGCTTTTATCAAAAGCCAGCTCAAATAATCTCTCACCCAAACCACACTAGAACCCGCTCGCACAAGCACCGCGGGTTTCGTCTGAAACCCGCGAATTCCTTACATGAAAAAACTATTGAAACGAACCGCATCCGCGATTTTCGGGAACAAGAAGACTGTCTTGGTCGAAAGCGAAACGCAGCTGCTGGCGCTGGGTGCTCTGCTCTCCAATCAGCAAAAGCTGATGAATTCCGACCGGATCAACGATTACGAGTTTAAGATCTTCAGCCAGTTTGGCGACGATGGAATCATCCAGTTTTTGGTCAATAATATTCGGATCGACAACAAAACCTTTGTCGAGTTTGGGGTGGAAAACTACCTGGAGTCCAACACCCGCTTTTTGATGATGCACAGCAACTGGTCGGGCTTTGTCATGGACGGCTCGGAGGCAAATATGGATTCCCTGCGCCGGAGGCCCTGGTATTGGAAACATGCCCTGGACTGCCAGGCTATTTTCATAGACCGTGACAACATCAACGGACTGATGGAAAAGACGGGATTTCGGGATCTGGGATTGCTCCACATCGATCTGGACGGCAATGACTACCACATCCTGGAGGCCATGGATCTTACGGTACTGAATCCCTCCATCCTCATTATGGAATACAATGCCGTCTTTGGAAGCGAAAAAGCCGTGACCGTGCCCTACGCCGCGGACTTCTACCGCACCCGCGCCCACTTTAGCAACCTATTCTATGGCGCATCCCTCCCGGCGCTGGACTGGCTTGCGAGAAAAAAAGGCTACCGACTGGTGGCCTGCAACGAGGCAGGCAACAATGCCTACTTCGTCAGGGAAGACCTGCTAAACGAAAAAATCAAAGAAGCGAGCCTTGCCTCTTCCTTCAGAGCGGCAAAATTTCGGGAATCCAGGGACGAGGAGGGAAGGCTGACCCTGCTCGGGCAGCGGGCACGCCAACAACAAATCCGAGGGATGGAGGTGCTCAACGTCCTGACCGGAGAGTTGGAAAAATTGCCCTGAGCCAATCCTTGACCCGTCGCTAAGCCTTAAGCAGTTTTTTAGTAGCTTTCCCGTCCAATCCAATTTTAAACACAACCCCATGAAAAACACCAAATCCCTCTTGTTGGCCTTTGCGCTGATCTTCGCTTCCACCTTTGCCGCCATGGCCCAGCTGCAGACTCCTGCTGCCAGCCCTGCGGCTTTTGTCTCCCAAAATGTGGGCTTCACCAAAATCAGCGTGAGCTACTCCTCTCCGGGCGTGAAGGGGCGCAAAATCTTCGGCGAGCTCCACAAGTACGGCGAAACCTGGAGAGCGGGCGCCAACGCCCAGACCATCATCGAGTTTAGCACCGGAGTGAGCGTCGGCGGCAAAAACCTGCCCGCAGGCAAGTACTCCATCTTCATCACCCCCGCAGCCTCCGGCGACTGGACCATCCACCTCAACAAGAAGGCGGAAAGCGTCTATGCCTACACCAAAGACGGCAAGATCGACGAAGCGGCAGTCGCCGCTGACGATGCAGTAGCGGTGAAAGCCAGTCCCAAGATGGGCGAAAACACCGAGCGCTTGAGCTATACCATCTCCGCTGGCGACAACAAAGTAGCGACGGTAACCATGGCTTGGGAAAAAGTCGCCGTCTCCTTCCAAGTGGACACGCAGGTGGACCAAAAACTGGAACAGTTCAAAGGACAGTTCTAGGAGGATGTCGGGTGTCCGATGACCAGAGACGGGTATCCGATCTCTGCTGGACGATTCCCTCGCAAACCATTCCAACTCCCGTCTAGCTCAGCTGGCGGGAGTTTTTTTTTCTAATCCCAAATATTCAACCCATAGATGCAGTTGATTTCCGATAGAATAAAGAATAAATTCAAAGAGAAATTATTTTTTCAACCGAAACTACTCTTCATATGGACTACAACCAAAAGCTAGAGCAGCTTCTCGACTTCAGCCTCGAGGACTATCCAAGTTCTGCCTATTCTTTGATCGAAGAGCGATCGGTAAAGCGCTCTAGCTTTCCGGAATATTACTCCTACCGCTATCCCGAAAAACCGCTTTATGGGCTTTTTGAAAAGATAGAAGTAGTGACCGAAAACTATGTAACAAACCGTCGTATTTCCCTCATAGTCGAGAAGTTCGATCTTTCCCAACTTCCAAAACTCTCCGCTCTCGTAGCCGACTTGGTCGAAATCTACGGTGCGGACGAGCATCGGCGTCTATGGCTGGACGAGGACGAGGAAGAAGACATCCGGCTGGATCAGTGGGAGGTCAGGTACTGGGAGTTTCCGCACAATCAGGAGTTTAGGGATGTCTTTGTCTATCTAAAAGAACAACGGCTGAAGCTGACCATTTATGAAAGGGGGAATCTATTGGAGGTTGACTAGATCTCCGATTGACAGCCCAGACCTGGCCGATCACTCCTAGCGAAGGAAACCTGCAGCCGGAGACCAACTACAGCCGGCCAACCTCCTCCAAGGAGCTCCTTTTCTACTGACCGATGTATCAAACCAATCAGTTTTCAGCTTGCAAACGCCAGCTCCCCAAGGGTTGGCTTTTCTCTTATCTCCCGAATCCACCGCAAAACAGGTGGGAAGTCCAGGCGAAAGCCGGTGCTCCGTCGATCAAAATTCCCAGTCGATAGTCCTGGACTTTCCCTATCTTCATCCTTACCCAAAAAACCACACCATGACCGCCAACCCACTGCCAACCCAAAGACTGGTGTCCCTGGATCTATTCCGCGGACTCACCATGTTTTTGCTGGTCGCCGAGGCCGCCCATGTTTACGACGCCCTGCTGGAGCTCCATCCCGAGGGCAGCAGCCTACACCCTTTTTTCCTCCAGTTTACCCACCACGAGTGGAACGGACTGCGGTTTTGGGACTTGATCCAGCCCTTCTTCATGTTTATCGTGGGCGTGGCCATGCCTTTTTCGCTCAACAAACGCCTGGCGCTGTCCGAAAACCGTAGTGCCGTCACCCGCCATATCCTGAAGCGTTGCCTGCTGCTCTTTCTCTTCGGCACCGGGCTGCATTGCATCTACGCTGGAAAATTGGTTTTTGAACTTTGGAACGTACTCACCCAGCTCTCCTTCACGGTGTTGGTCACCTACCTTCTCATCGACAAGGGCTGGAAAGTCCAACTGGGTACTTCCCTGGCATTGCTCGCGTTGACCGAGATCCTTTATCGAGTGTACAATCCCGAGGCGCCCTTCGTCCATGGCAGCAACTTTGGCAACTACACCGACCAGCTTCTGATGGGCAAGATCAACAACGGGGGCTGGGTGGCGATCAACTGCATCCCGACGGCCGCGCACACGATTTGGGGAGCGATCTGCGGCAACCTGCTGCTTTCCGCCAAACCCGCTGTGGAAAAGATCAAGATTTTTGTCATCGCCGGAGTCATTGGACTGGCGATTGGCTACGGACTGGACTGGACAGGAATCACGCCCATCATCAAGCGGATCAGCACCACGGCTTTTGCCTTCGCCTCCGGGGGATGGGCGCTCCTAGCCTTGGCATTCAGCTATTGGCTGGTGGATGTGAAAAACCGACGCACGGGCATCTTCCCTTTCCTGGTCGTGGGGATGAACTCGATCTTTATCTACCTCTTTGCCGAGATCCTCGGCCGCTGGCTCAACCGAACCTTGGGGATCTTCACCAGTGGCTTCCTCGCTTGGACAGGCCTGGGAGAGCATGGACTGGCGCTGGTCTCCGCCCTGGCTACCTTGGCGGCCATGTGGGGGCTGTGCTATTTTCTCTATCGGAAGGGGATTTTCTTTAGGATTTAGATAAGAAACGAAAAAGCAAAATTCACCAACAGACTATCAGCTGTTTACAACACTTTGAAACAAGAAGATTTTTCATAAATTATAGTTAAAATTAAAGCTAGTTTATCACAACTATCAGAATGCGCTAGATCTATTGTCAATCAAAATTGCCCTACCCGATGAAACAGAATGCATTCCCCTGGTTGAAACGACTGACATTTTTTCTATTTCTGGTATCTCAAACCGTCATTAGCCAGACTATTTTGGAAGGGCAATTACCCTCGTTCCCGAATACCCGTTTTTCAATCATAGTTGGAATTTCACCGCTAAACGACTATGTGGGAACAATAGTCGGCGAGGGAAAAACTGATGAAAACGGCCGATTCAATACTGAAGTTAATCTGGATTCCGAGCAGTTGGTAATTCTTACCTTCGGAAACACACTTCTAAACCTATGGATGAAACCAAACACATCTCTAACTGTCAACCAAAGTCAAGACCGCGCCTACACTTTCTCGGGTCCATCCGCTCATGAAAACAATGTCCTATCATCCTCTGGAATAATGCAGCCACTCACGGTTCCAACCTATGTAGACCTTGATAGTTTTAAACCAAAGGAACAGACCAATTATCTAGACAGCCTAGAGAAAAAACGACTTCTCATACTCGAAGCGAACCAAGGGGTTGTATCCAGCAAGTTTTTCTCGTTTCTGAATACTGAAGCAACAAGTTTTAGCTATTCTAACAAAAGCCAATACATCGGCCTTTTAAAAGCCGCAGGCAAACTAATTGACCAAGATATCCCAAAGGACTACTTTTCCTTTTGGGATGAATTTGAAGTACAAGAGGACAGCACATCATCTCATTCCTATCAAGTTGCGCTAAGAAAATTCATCGAATTCAAGACCTTGGAAAGAACGGGAACTCTGGAATTCACCACCGAACAGGACTGGGTTGAAATGTTCTATACAGCCGATAGCTTACTCACTGAGCACCCCTATAGTTTACAAAAACAAAAAGCGATGTATTTGCTATTTCTGGTCAAGTTCTTCGATTTCCCAGAAGTTACTTCTAGAGAACTAAAAAACTACAGTAAGCAATTTGCTGCTGACCCCTCAAGTTTGCTCCTAAGCGAAATGTGGGAGAAAAAAGTGAATTCGGGTTCAATTACACCCTCTTTTCGACTAAAAGACAACAACGGTAACTGGGTCGAATCTAAAGACTTTATCGGAAAAGTGGTATACATCGACT
Source organism: Algoriphagus oliviformis (assembly GCF_017254915.1). Classification (GTDB taxonomy): domain Bacteria; phylum Bacteroidota; class Bacteroidia; order Cytophagales; family Cyclobacteriaceae; genus Algoriphagus; species Algoriphagus oliviformis. The sequence continues at coordinate 117,131 of NZ_JAFKCT010000003.1, forward strand.
TTTGGGGAGCCTGGTGCAAAGCTTGCATTTTAAACATGCCGTATGCCGAACAACTCAAAGAAAAATTGAAAGAAAAAGAAGTCGTGTTTCTGTATATTGACTTTTTTGACTCAGAAGAGAAATGGCTTTATGCGATAGAGAAATACAACATTACCGGAATTCATTTGAAAACAGAAAACCACGACGAGCAATATTTCAACGATATTTTTAATGTTAACGAAGGATTCCCCAGATACGCACTCATCGATAAAAAAGGAAGGCTGAGAACCGTTTCCGCTCCGCCGCCAAACTCACCAACCGCTTTTGAGTTAATTGAAAAATACCTAAATGATTTGTAATAACAATTACATAGAAAATCTCGTCAGTTACTTTTTAAAATCTCTTTTGGAAGTTCGAATTACTAACTTTTTATTACACCGGGCATAAACCTTTTCCGTCCTAATTTCTAATGTTCATGCCTAATATCTTTTATTAAATCTCTTTGAACATGAGATATATTCCTCCCTCACGGCATGGCAGAGATAAATCCCACCCCAGGTGCTGACTGTACCAGAGGATAGAGCAAGAAATTCCCTACACATATACTTCATTCAACCCCTACTTCCCAAACCTATCCGGGTGGAGCTCGGAGTATTTTTTGTCTTCGGATAGGCCCATAAAGATGGGATCCATCAGGGTCTTTTTCCACTCTTCCACCCGCTGGCTCAGCTGCGCAGCGCGCTTGGCCTCGTCTGCTGCCAAGTTTCTGGATTCGGAAATATCATTCTGGATGTCGAAAAGAAGCGTTTCCTTGGCCGTGGTGATCTGCTTGCTCTCTGGCGTGCGTACGGCAAACTTGCCCGCCTGATAGTTTCTCCAAAACAGCTGCTCATGCGGCAAGCCTTGGTTTTCCCCAGTCAGGTAGGGAACGAGGTTGACCCCGTCCAGTTCGTTTTTGGGACTAGCCTGGGAGGTAGCGGCGGCCGTGGCAAAGATATCCAAGGAGATCACTGGAGCGTCATATCGGATACCGGCAGGAATCACGCCCTTCCACTGAACGGCAAAAGGCACGCGGATACCTCCCTCGAAGAAGTCCCCCTTGAATCCCCGCAGCGGGGAATTGTCCGAGGCATTGTGGGGCGAAGGGCCGCCATTGTCGGAAAGGAAAAACACCAACGTATTGTCAGTGATGCCCAGCTCGTCCAGCTTGTCCAGCAGGGCGTCCACCCCGTCGTCCACGGCGCTCACCATCGCCGCATAAGTTCGTCGCTTGGGATCTTCGATGTGGGCGAAGCGGCTTAGGTATTTCTCGGTCGCCTGCAAGGGAGTATGTGGCGCATTGTAGGCCAAATAGATGAAAAAGGGCTCCTCATGGTGCCTTTCGACGAAGTCTACCGCTTCGCGGGACAGCGCATCCGTCAGGTACTCCGTCTCGTCTACCCGCTCGGTGTTGCGCAGCAGGCGGGTACGATAGCCGTCCATCTGGGATTTGGCCTGGGTAATGTCCGCGACGGTATAGTCCTCGGGGAAATAATTGTGCCCGCCGGAGAGAAAGCCATAAAACTCGTCGAAACCGCGCTTGTTGGGATAGAGGTCGGGATGCGCTCCCATGTGCCACTTGCCAAAAGCAGCCGTGGCGTAGCCCGCCTTTTTCAGCAGATCTGCCATGGTCTCTTCGCTGAGGGGCAGGCCCATCTGCGGATCATTCGGAGCAAAAAGCGGGTTTTTCGAAAAACCAAACCTGTCCTGATACCTGCCCGTAAGCAGGCCCGCGCGGCTTGGGCCGCAGACCGCATAGGACACGTAGCCGGAGGTGAAGACCACGCCGCTGTCGGCGATCCGGTCTATCCCCGGCGTAGGGATGTCCGTGCTGCCGTTGAAGCCCACATCCTTGTAGCCTTGGTCGTCGGTGAGGATGATGATGACGTTGGGTCGGTCCTGGGCGGGACGCTGCTGCGCAAAACTCCCGGCTGCAAGCAGCACACCGAGGAGCAGGGGGAAAATTCTCATAGCAATGGGTAAGTTTAAAAGCTTCAAAAAAGCAGGTTCCGCGAATTTAGACATTTGCCCTAAAAAACTTCCCGCTACATACATTTCACGGAATTTATTTGACAATCGGCAGAAACAGCCTCTAAAACCCAAGCATCCGCAGCTAGCCTCTCACCAGAGTATCTGATCAGAACGTCTCAACACAGCTATTCGACAAAAAAAAAGTGCAGCTCCATTCGGAACTACACTTTTACTCCCGGAAATCCGTCACCCGTCAAACGATCAGATTTCCCTCGATGGAATCATCCATCGTCGTACCCGTCACGGCACTGATCAAGACCTTGATTCCTGCGACGGCATTGCCGTGCTTGTTGTCCCAATAGTAGCCAGTATCCGGGATAAATTCGATTACAGAGATCCGAGGATCGTCCACCCCTTCGGTAAACCAAGCCTTGACGGTCGGATCCCAAAGCTCCTTGATTTTCTCGCGGTCGTCGCTGACGATCGCATGCCCATTAAGTTCGAGAAAGTCCGAATAGGAGCTTCCCTGAAAATACAGCGTCACGGTCTTGTCCTGCGCCAGCTCCATGTTTTTGACGCTGTCTTTGGCACTGAGAAACCACACGTGCCCCAGCTCATCGGTCTTCTGTACCGCCATGGGCCTAGACTGATGTGACGCGTTGAAATTGGCCTGCGTGACAAAGAAGCAGGAGCCTGCCTTGTCTATCAAGGCGCGGATTTTGTCCACGGCTTCCTTTCCCTGCAAATCCTTTTTGTGGATCTCAGGAGACTGCTGATCGATTGAATTCATGGTTAAGTTGGTTTAGTTTAGTATAGCTTTCAAAAAAGGATCACGCTCGATTCACCTTCAACACCTAGTTCAGATCCGGGCTTTTGATTTTGCCCAGGTTGTCATAGGTGATGGTATCCTTGCCGTTGATAGGCTGTACAAAGACGATTTCGTAATAGTCCGTGCCCTCCTCGTTGTATTTCCGGAGGCTTTTGATGTTTTCCAGCGAAGTCGCCTCGTCCTTTTGCAGGATGATTTTCAGGGGATCCGGCAGCAGCAGGGTATCCACCAGCGCATGCTGGCCAAGCGGTTCTATTGGCGCGGCCGGTTCCATCGCTACCTCTTCCTGCATAGCTTCGGTGTAGGAATTTTTTTCTTTCTCTCCGCAAGCGACGAAGAGCATCCCGACCAGTGCGGGATATATGATCAATTGCGTTTTCATGGTTTTCTTGGTTATATCCAGCCCAGTTCAATGGCGGGCTGTCTAACTCTTTATTTCAAAAGCTTTTCCAAAAAGCTTTTTGATGCTATTCGCCGTAAGCCTTCTCTCCAGAAAAACAAAACCATATTTCACAAAACCCTCAAAACCCATCAGATTCAAAAGGTTTTGTCAAAAATAGAGACCATTTCAAACGATGATTTCGAATCAGCTTATTGAAAAACAGAATCGAAATCGGTCCGCTTTCCGGTTTGCTAACCTCCAGTAAATCCTCCCCCTTCCCCATCTTGTGGAATCGTTGACTCAGAAGCCGTATGCCAAGAGACCTGGTTTAGCATGCTAAAACGAGGCGGGAGAAAGTAAAACGAAGGCGAAAGAAGGAGGACGACCAGGCAAAAAAAAAAAATCGGCTTGCCGACTAAAGCAGCAAACCGAGAAAAGCACAACGCTTTTAAATCAACAACTCTCCTCAATCATACAAGTAGACAAATAGATTCATCTTAGACTTGCATTTCCTCTAGCCGTGGACTGTCGTCTGTGGACCGTGGACGAGAATCCGCAACAGACCTCTTTTTGGAATGTGAAACTTTCAACATTGAGGATACTCCCATTCAATTTTTCCCCAGCTTTCCCCGGAGCTTTTCGCCCCAGCGGCTCAAGAAACCCTCTTGATCCTCGTCTCCCACGTCCTCCTCGCCCAGCATATAGCCGAGCGGCTCCAGCTTGTCCACCGAGTCAAAGACGATCTTGCAGATCCCGGCAAGGGGAATGCTGAGGATCATCCCCGCCACGCCCCAGACCGCACTCCCCAAGACCACCACGATAATGGTGGAAAGGGGATTCAGGTTCACCTTGTCCCCCACCACAAAGGGCTCCAGGATGTAGCTTTCGATAAACTGGGCAGCGCCGTAGGTCACCGAAACGACGATCAAGGACCAGGTCTCCGCGCCACCCACCAGCGCCATGACGATGGCCAAAACATAGCCGATGATCACACCCAGGTAGGGGATCAGGGACAAAATGGCCGCAATAACGCTGATCAAGATGGCATTTTCCACCCCGGCGATCAGCATGCCCGCGGTGTAGATCACCGCGAGAAAAAAGATGAGCAAAAAGCGCCCGCCGAGGAAATTGAGCGCCAGCTGCACGGACTCTTCCAGTACTTCCTTGACACGCTTTCGCTTTTCTCCCGAGAAAAACCGAAGGATGGACAGCTTGACTTTATTGCGGTAGTTGAGGAGGAAAAAGAGATACACAAAGGTCAAAAAGGAATTGCCGAGGAACCCAAAGAGGTTTACCGCGACTTGCCCGAGCTGCTTCTTCACGCCGTCGGAGATGGCTTGGCTTCCGGTTTTGGGGGATTGGGACTGCCCATTTTCAAACTTGCCTTCGGCTTGCAGTTCGGATAAGGCTTCTTCATCGCTGGTTTCGTTTTCCTGCTCGGCCTGGGCTTGGTCTTCTTCAGAAGCATTGCCACTTGGACTGTCGAGCCATTGGGGCATCTGCTCCCGCACGTTGAGCCCCGTTTTCCCCTCTATCATCTCCACGGCCTCGTTGAGCCGTGGGCTGAGCTTCTCCTCTATCTCCGGCCAACGCTCCGAGACGCTCCCCACTTGGATGGCGATCACGGCAAAAAAGGCCACGTAAACCAGAATACACAAAACGACGCTGGCAAACGACGCGAGGCCGCGGGAAACTCCCTTTTTCTCAAACTTCCGCGCCAAGGGGATGCAGACCAAGGTCAGCATCACCCCAAAAACCAGCGGAACCAAAAACACCTCGGCCAGGACCATTCCATTCACAAGGAAAAATACGCCTAGCACCAGCAGCGCAAAGCGGAGCACTATACTGTTGGATTTCATGTTAGTTCTTTTTGAAGCTTTTTGGATCGGTGTTCAGTAGCGTCAGTTGGTGCTTTTGCAGCTTGATCTTGACCTGGGGAGTACCTTCATAAAGAGACTTGTGTTCCACTACCGAGTCGTCCACATGAAAGGGCAAGTGTGTTTTGACTTTGACCTTTTTGGCTTTGATGGTCTCAAAAGGGCTAGCGACCTCCTCTTTTTCATGGGCCTTGAGGAAATCCTGCAGCTCCTTCAGCTGCTCCTCCTTGACCAGCATCACGTCCAGGTACTCGTCGCTGTGGTCGGCTTCCTTCGCCAATACCAGCTGGGGCCCCAGCTGACGGGTGTTCATCACCTCGATCCAGAGGTAGCTTCCGGAGTAGTCCTTGCCATCTATCTCGATCTCGTAGTCTTGGGCTGGAAGTTCCTTGGGCAGCTTGCGGAGATGCTTGCTGCCGAAGTCGACCTTGTCGCCATTGGGTGACTCTTCCTTTTCTCCCCGCTCGATCTGCTGCAACAGCGCGGTGAAAAGCCCCCAGCCTACGCCCTCGATGAAGCGGCCCTTTTCCCCCTCCGTCTCAAAAACGCCCACGCTCAGCTTCTGGAAATTTTCCTGCTGGAAGTTTTTGACCGTGTCGGGGTAGAAGCCTGCGATCCCGAGGCTTCCGGCGATGTTGTTGGCGTTGCCAGCCGGCAAAAGTGAGATGGGCACCTTGGAGTCGTGCAGCTCCAGGAGGATCTTCTCGACCGTCCCGTCTCCGCCGGCGATGAGGACCAGGTCATAGTTGAGTTTAAAAATGTCTTCGAAGCCCTCTTCCTTGGTGTTTTGGGCGACGACTCTGGCTCCTTGGCGCTCCAGGGAGCCGATGACCTCCGCGAGGTCAAAATCCTCGGTTCCGGCGTTGGGATTATACAGGAGAATGATTTTCATAGGGATGTTACAGTAAGCCTTGCTTGCTATTTGCATACAAAAACATGACTAAACCTACTTGCTATGAATATCCTGATCACAAACGACGACGGCATCTACAGCCCTGGAATCCTCAAACTGGCGGAAATCGCCTCAGAATTTGGCAAAGTGCGAATCGTCGCACCCCACGTGGAGCAATCTTCCATGGGCCACGCCATCACGGCAAGCAGGCCGCTTTCCTACCGCAAAACGAAAGTGGGGAATTTCGACGCATATCGAGTAAACGGAACCCCAGCGGACTGCGTCTCCCTGGGCTGCTTCCACTGGGAAAAAGTGGACATCGTCCTGTCGGGAATCAACCTGGGCCCAAACCTCGGGAACTCTATGTGGCATTCGGGCACCTTGGCTGGCGCAAAGCAGGCGGCGCTGCTTGGGGTAAAAGGAGTCGCCCTGAGTACTCCAACACAGACGGATGAATACGATTTTGAGCAAATGAGTCCTTACATCCGGCAGGTCATCGCCTACCTGATCGGAGAGGACGTCCCCATGCTGGTCAACGTCAACTTCCCCTTTGCGCCCGAAGGAATCGTCTGGACACGCCAATCCATACGGCAGTACGACGGACTGGTCAAACCCGTCGAAGATCCCATGGGCCGCCCGCTCTATTGGATCACGGTAGTCCCCTTGGAGCCAGCCGACGAAGGCACCGACCGCTACGCCATAGAGCACAACCTCGTATCGATGACCCCGCTGCGCCTCGATCTCACCAACGAATCCCAGCTGGTAAAGCTTTCAGGCAGAAAGATCTTTGACCAGGAATGAAACAGTAGGCAGGGAGCTGTTTGCAGTAAGCGGTAGGCAGTAGGCTGCAGACTGCCTACTGAACACTGCCCACTGCCACCTGCCCTACCCTCCTACGATCTCTCCTCCGTTGACGTGGATAAACTGCCCGGTCATGTAGGAGCTGTCCGCTGACGCCAAAAACACATAGGCTGGAGCTACCTCGCTGGGCTGCCCCGCCCGTCCCATGGGCGTATCCGTACCAAACTTCTCCACATCATCGAAAGTCGCCGGAATGAGCGGGGTCCAGATCGGGCCCGGCGCGACGCCGTTTACACGAATCCCGTCTGGCGCCAACATCTTGGCCAGCGAGCGGGTGAACCCCACGATCGCTCCCTTAGTGCTGGCGTAGTCCACCAGATGCTCGCTCCCCCGGTAGGTGGTGACCGAGCTGGTGTTGATGATGCTGTCGCCCGTTTTGAGATGCGACAAGGCGAGCTTGGCCAAGTAGAAAAACGAAAAAATATTGGTCTCGAAAGTCTCCAAAAGTTGCTTGGAACTAATTTCCTGCAGGGAATCTTTCGGGAACTGCACTGCGGCGTTGTTCACGAGTATATTGAGTCCGCCCAGCTTTTTGAGCGTGGTGTCCACGACTTTCTTGCAGACTCTTTCGGATCGGATATCGCCCTTGATCAAGATGCATTTCCCCCCTTCAGCCTCAACCAGTTTTTTAGTCTGCTTGGCGTCCTGGACCTCGCTGAGGTAGCTGATGGCCACGTCCGCGCCCTCACGGGCAAAATGTACGGCTACGCTTCTCCCGATCCCGCTGTCTCCGCCGGTGATGAGAGCCACCTTTCCCCTGAGCTTGTCGGCCCCCTCATATCCCTTTCGGATCACTTCCGGTTCGGGCACCATTTTGTGCTGCTGTCCCGGCAGTTCCTGCGACTGCGCTTTGAATTTCTTTGGCTTCCCCATAGCATGATGGCGTTGCGGCCTGAGCGAATCCGGCCGGACGGTAGTTTAATTGTGTCTGAGTGCGTAGATCAATTGTGCCTTGTTCATTTTGCTGCGACCGGGGATGCCCACCTGCTTCGCTTTTTCATAGAGCTCTTGCCTGGTTCTATCCTCGTAGTCTTTTGCACTTCCACCCCGCTCGCCAGCGTCTGGGGTATTGGCGATACGCGCCGCCTTCTGCTTGCTCATGCCCTCCTTTCTGAGCGCTTCGTATTTTGCATCGTCCTTGATGCTGGGCCCGTGGTTCTTTGTCATCGTTATGCCGTTTTGGGATTAAACAGATCTGGTTTTCAATGCAGTCGCTTGGATAGGCTTTCGGCTGCGGACCTATGCGGTTCAAATTTGAGACCGATCCGCCCTCACCTTTTGGGAACACAAAGAGGCCTGAGTATTGCGACACCTGTCATGAAACGAAAAAGGAGCTGAAGGAAGGGCTTTCGTGACTTTCCGAAGCCAAAAACCCTCCTCCAGCCACTCACACCCAAAACCAAAGAAAGATGGAACATCAAGAAAAAAGAGGCTCGTACGGAAAATACACCATCATGCTGGGCATCTCCTGCGTGACCATGTATGCGGCAATGTTTCTCAATGTGGACAGCCTGGGGCATATCCACCTCAGTGCTACCCGATTCTACATGACTCTACTCATGGTCTCGCCCATGGCACTGACCATGCTCTGGATGATGCCGCACATGTACCCCAGTAAAAAAATCAACTGGGCAATCTCACTTGCAAGTGTAGCGGTGTTTGCCATTGCGCTCGTGCTTCTCCGCACCCAAACTCCCATCGGCGACCGGCAGTACATGAAGGCCATGATCCCCCACCACTCCTCTGCTATTCTGACCAGTAAGCATGCCCAGCTCAGCGATCCGGAAGTGAAGGATTTGGCTGACCAGATCATCCAATCCCAGCAGGAAGAGATCGCCCAGATGGAAGCGATTCTGGATCGAATCGAGAACTAATTACATTGGTTTTCCGGGCGGCAAAAGGGGGATGTTTGTAAAAATTCTTTAAAACAACGGGGCTTTCGTCTTATATTGATGCTTTGCATCGCCACGCCTGAGCGCGTGGAGCTGATCAGCGCCCTAAAATGACAGACGAAAATTTCTCCATCCTGCTCGCCGACGACGACGAAGACGACCGCATGTTTTTCCAAGATGCCCTGGACGAGCTGCTAGTCAGCGCCACCCTGCACGTGGTCAACAACGGCCTGGAGCTGATGGGATTCTTGGAGGAAAACATGCACCAGCTGCCCCACGTGATCTTCCTCGACCTCAACATGCCCAGCAAGTCCGGAGCAGAGTGTCTGGCCGAAATCAAGAAGCACGAAAAGCTGAACGCAATCCCCATCATCATCTACTCCACGTCAGCCAATCCCGAGGTGATGGAGTCGCTCTACAACCTGGGAGCCCTGTATTATGTCCGAAAGGAAGGGGATTTTTCCAACCTAAAATCAGTCATCGGCAAAGCGCTTTCACTTTGGCAGCAAAATAGCAGTAGGCAGCCTCACCGAAGCAACTTTTTGGTACTGCTCTGACATGGAATACGCACCCAACCCATCCGATTTTCCATTCCTCGCCAAAGGCGGCGAAATGGGCAAACTCATTTTGCAAAACGACTGGAGCAAGACCTCGCTGGGGCCAATTGAGTCCTGGGAAATCAGCCTCCGCTCCACGCTCGGCGTGATACTGAGCTCCCCCTTCCCCATGTTTCTCTTTTGGGGTGAAGAGCTGTTGTGTTTCTACAACGACGCCTACCGCCCCAGCCTTGGCAACAACGGCAAGCATCCGGCGATAGGAAAAAAGGGCAAGGAAGTCTGGGCCGACATCTGGGACTTCATCGGCCCGCTGATCGAGCAGGTGATGAACAGCGCCGAGCCGGTGTCTTTTCAGGATCAGCTCGTGGCCTTCTATCGCAACGGGCGCACGGAGGACATCTATTGGACCTTTTGCTACAGTGCCGCCTACGACGACAGCGGCAGGGTAAACGGCGTAGTGGTCACCTGTACGGAGACGACCGACACCGTCCTGACGAAAAGGAAGCTGGAGGAAAGCGAGCGTAGGCTCCGATCCATGATCCATCAGGCTCCGGTCTCCATCGCCATCTTTCAAGGGCCGCAGTTCATCACGGAGATTGCCAACAACCGATCCCTGCAACTCTGGGGAAGAACGGCGGAAGAGGTACTCCACCGTCCTATCTTCGAAGCCATGCCCGAGCTGCTCTCCCAGGAGATCCAGGGTATTTTGGACCAAGTTTACCAGACCGGGGAGATTTTCAGCGCCTCTGAGTTCCCGGTGGAGCTCCGACGCCAGGGCAAGCTGGAAACCACCTATGTCAACTTCAGCTTTGAGCCCTTGTTCAACTCTTCGGGAGAGATAGACCGTACCATGGCCGTGGGGATAGACGTCACGGACCAGGTGGTCGCCCGCCAGAAAATCTCCGAAAGCGAGGCCTTATTTCGGGCCATGGCGGACAACATCCCCAATCTCGCCTGGATGGCCAACGCCGACGGATGGATCTACTGGTACAACAAAAAATGGTACGAGTACACAGGAAAGACCCCCGAGGAAATGGAGGGCTGGGGCTGGCAATCCGTCCACGATCCCGAAGTACTGGACACCGTCTTGGCTCGCTGGAAGCATTCCTTGGAGCAGGGAGAGATCTTTGAGATGACTTTCCCGATCAAGGGAAAAGACGGGAACTTCCGGCAGTTCCTCACTCGGGTCATGCCGGTCTATGACGAAAAAGGCGCCATTTCCCAATGGTTTGGCAGCAATACCGACATCCAGGAACAGAAGGACTTCCGGGACGAGCTCGAACGTCAGGTCAACGAGCGCACCGCCGAGCTCCTGCTGCTCAACGACTCCCTCAAGAAAAGCGAGGAGCGGTTTCACCATATCGTAGCCGAGGTGCAGGACTACGCCATCTTCTATCTCAACCGCGACGGTATCGTGGAAAACTGGAATGCCGGCGCCGAAAAGATCAAATACTACAAAGCCCATGAGATCGTGGGCAGGAGCTTTTCCAGCTTTTACACGGCGGAAGACCAAGTGCGAGGACTTCCCCAGCAGCTGCTGGCCACGGCCGCAAGCCAAGGCAGATCCACCCAGGAAGGCTGGCGGGTCAAAAAGGATGGCTCCCTCTTTTGGGCGAGTGTAGTCATCACCGCGGTGCACAACAACCAAGGGGAAGTCATCGGCTTCTCGAAAGTGACGCACGACCTCTCCGACAAAAAGGAAGCCGCCGACGCCCTCGAAGCTAAAAAGACCGAATTGGAGGAGAAAAACGCCGAGCTGCAGCGCATGAACAAGGAGCTGCAGTCCTTTGCCTACATCTCCAGCCACGACCTACAGGAGCCGCTGCGCAAGATCCAGACCTTTGCCTCGCGCATCCTCGAAAAGGAACAGGCCAACCTCTCCGACAAGGGCAGGGAGCTCTTTGCCCGGATGCAGCGCTCCGCCGAGCAGATGCAAGCCCTCATCAATGACCTCCTCGCCTACTCCCGCACCAACACCGCCGAGCACGTCTACCAAAAAGTGTCCTTGGCCTCCATCCTCGAGCGCATCAAGCAGGACCTCAGGGAAGAGCTCGACGAAAAACAGGGAGAGATCGTCCTGAAAGACTTTGTGGAAGTGAACGTGATCCATTTCCAGTTTCAGCAGATGTTTTACAACCTGATCAGCAACTCGATCAAGTTTTCCAGGCCCGACACCCCGCTTCGGATCACCATTTCGGCCGAGCGCATTCCTGGCACGGCAGTACCGGTGAAGCACCTGCCCCAAGACCGACACTACTGGCACATCCAGCTCAGCGACAACGGCATTGGCTTCGAGCAGGAGTACAAGGACCGCATTTTTGAGCTTTTCCAGCGCCTACATGGCAAGAGCGAGTACAAAGGCACCGGCATAGGCCTATCCATCGTAAAGAAAATCGCCGAAAACCACGGCGGCAGCATCGGCGCCTCGGGACAGCTCGGGCAGGGGGCTACGTTTGACATCTACCTGCCGGTGGAGCGGGTGTAGGGACTTGTTTCTTCACCTAAAAGCCACTGCTCCTTTTGCCTTCTTTTCCCGTAGAAATGGCTACCCAGCCTGAGGTCTTGACTACCCTGACTTGGCAGGCTCTTTCTGATCTTTGGTATGGAAAAAGCCCAAAAACGGAACAAAACCAAAACGTTCGGACTTTGGTCTCGAGATTGCATCACGTTTTAATAACCAACCTGAGACCAGACTATGAAAAGACCTATTCTTCCCTTTGTTTCCTTTTTTTCAATCCTAGTCGCACTTGTCTCCTGCTCACCGGGCATCCCAGATGGTGCGACTGCAGTCAGTCCATTCGACGCCAACAAGTACCTGGGCAAGTGGTATGAGATCGCCCGCATCGACTTCAAATACGAGGAGGACCTCAACAACACCACGGCAGAATACTCACTCCGGGACGACGGCGCCATCCAAGTCCTAAATCGGGGCTACAATACCAAAAAGCAGGAATGGGAAGAGGCGAAAGGCAAGGCCAAATTCGCCGGTGCGGACAGTGTGGCCAGGCTGAAGGTTTCTTTTTTCGGGCCCTTTTATTCGGGGTACAACGTCATCGCCTTGGATGCCGACTACCGCTACGCGCTGGTCGCCGGAGAGAGCCTGGACTATCTTTGGATCCTCTCCCGTGACACCAGTATCCCACAAAGCATCAAGGAAGAATATCTCAAAATCGCCCAAAATGCGGGCTACGACACGGATCGGCTACTCTGGGTAGCGCATGATGGCCGAGAGTGAAATTGCCCCGGACAGGCGGACTCGCTCCCACAGTTTGTCAAGGTTTTCCATTTTTGCTTAGCTTCGGGCAGAAAGTCCGCCCATGCCCAAGCGTCCCCAAAGCCCCCGAGAAGAACTAGCCAACGCCCTTTCCCATGGGATCGGGCTGCTGGCAGCTTTGGTTGCGATTCCTTTTTTAATCCGGAAGGCGATGGAAAACCAGGAACCTTCCGCCCTGGTGGGAGCTGCGGTCTTCAGCCTAGGGGTGGTGATGGTTTATACCTTTTCTACGCTTTATCATTCCGCCCGCAGCCCTAGGAATAAAGCCAGGCTCCAAGTCTTGGATCATATCTCGATCTACTTTCTGATCGCCGGATCCTACACACCGATGATGCTCACGGTGCTAGCTCCTAGACAGGCGATGATCTTTCTGGGGATTCTTTGGGGCTCGGTGTTGGCTGGCAGCGTACTCAAGCTGTTTTTTACCGGCAGATTCAAAGTGCTGTCCGTGGCGATCTACCTGCTGATGGGCTGGTTGGCGGTTTTCTTTCTGGAAGATATCGCAGCGAAAATCAGCTTCGAAACCTTGGCTTGGGTAGGAGCCGGAGGCCTTGCCTACACCGCTGGGGTATTTTTCTATGTCCAAAGCGACAAGCCTTTCTACCACACAGTTTGGCATATTTTTGTGTTGGCTGGCACGGCATGCCATTTTATGGCGGTGTATGGGATGGTGTAGTAGCGCCTTATTTTCTATCCAGATAGTACATCAGCTTGCCGATGGCAAAAAGCGGAAAATTCGTCATCCAAGATTCCTCCCGAAAATCCGACATCGATGTCCTTACCGGCAAGCTCTCCGGAAAATTATCCGAAACCAGCCTCAGGCTTTTTGCCTTCAGGTTTTCCTCTGCCTTCACTTCGACCGGAACTACTTTTCCACCATGCTGAAGGACGAAATCCAACTCCGCAACACCCCTGTCGGCCGACCAGTAAAAAAGCGTTTGCCCGTGAGCGACCAGCTCCTGTAGCACAAACTGCTCGGACATTGCTCCTTTGAATTCAGTAAAAAGCCTGTTTCCTTCCAAAATCGACTTGGGATCCATGTCTACCATCGCTCCCAAGATCCCGAGATCCATCAAATACACCTTGAAAGCAGCAAAATCCTCATAGGCTTTTAATGGATAGCCCGGCTTGGACACTCTTGAGACCCTGTGGATCAAGCCACAATCCGCCAGCCACTGCAGCGCCAACTCAAAGTCCTTAGCTCTAGCTCCCTGCCGCAATTGACTGAAAATAAACTTCTTGTTTTCCTTCGCAAGCTGTGCCGGAATGGAATTCCACACCATACGGATTCTGGGAACCACCTCAACGGGGGCGTGCTTGGAAAAATCCTGTTCATAGGCATCCAAAATGCGCTTTTGGACCTTCCTGGCCGCAAAGAAGTCCTTATGCTCGGCGTAGGTTTTTACCGCCTCCGGCATTCCCCCCACGAAATAGTAGGTTCTCAGGCACTGAACCAGCTTTTCACGAAAAGGAGAAAGCAAGTCCCAATCCAGCTGCCCTAAGAGCTCCGCGAGGGGCTTTTCTCCTATCGCCTCCAGAAATTCGGAAAACGACAGCGGGAAAAGATCCAAAAACTCGACTTTCCCCACAGGAAAGGACCTATGCCCATGCAATGCCACGCCCAACAGCGAGCCAGCAGCCAAAATTGCATACTCGGGGGCCTGCTCTTGAAAATACTTAAGAGATGTCAATGCCTCGGGGCATTCTTGAATTTCATCAAACACCAAAAGAGTCTGGCTCGCATCGATGGGCTTGCCTGCTTGGATCTCCAATCCCTGGATGATCCTAGACAGGTCGAGCCCTTGCTCGAAAAGCAATTTCGCAGTGCGGTTTGTCTCAAAATTCACATAAAGCTGGTTGGGAAAATGCAGGCTGCCAAACTCCCTCATCAGCCAGGTTTTGCCGACCTGCCTCGCTCCGCGAATCACCAATGGTTTTCTTCCAGGAGCGCTTCTCCAACGCTCTAATTCCTTCAACAAGTATCGATTCATCTATAGACAGAAAGAAAGGACTAAGCCCTATGACATTTTTTCAAACGAAAATACGTCAATGTCAACACTTTTTCAAATGAATAAATGTACATAAACACACTTTTTCACACGAAAAGATGTCAAACGAACGGCGTTTCCTGACCGCCAGGGGTATTCTGACACAGGAAACTCCTCCGCTCACTTTCCCAAGCCACAGTATTCTCCAGGACTAGGAGCTACGTCGAAGAGCCTAACTAAAAAAGTCCAAGCCTTTCGACTTGGACTTTTTAATTTCATACCTCAGAATTTCCCGGCATCTGCCTAACGCGAATAGTAGAAATTGACACAAACTTCCAAGTCCACTTCACCAGCGGAACCATTTTCCAAATCATAGTAGAAATAGGGAGCATATTGGTCCACGTGGTCCATTACCGTATCGATCTTTCCGGCAGGAAGATTCAAACCGTTGAACTGGACTTCATTTTCCACCATTCCACGCAGCTGGATGGAAACCTTGTAGATACCTCTATCACCCTCCAGACCGCTTGAAATGGAATCTTGGAAAAGGAGCTTGTCGCCTTTTATTTCTTGACACTTGTCATCCGTGCTGGACAGGCAGGAAGAAGCAAGCAACGACATAAAAACTAAAATCAATTTGGAATTTGGCATGACAAAGAGGAAACAAGAGTTGAATTTAAAGTAATACGACCACTTGGAGCAAGATTACTTATTATCCTCAATTCTCCATTTGTTATCGAATTCAAAATTTGGCCCACAATATCTGAATTACTAAGACTAGGATTGTTCGAGGCAATAGTTCTTCCAATGTTGTTATTGTGCAAATCCATCTGATTCTCCAAGTTTGGATTAGATACAACACATTCATGAGCAGTGCCAAACAACGCAGCACTTGCAACGCCATTGGATCTAGTCATCAGAGCATTCCAATAGGCATGCCGAAAAGCATCAGAGCAATCATTCCAGCCATTAATTCCAAAAGTTTCAATTGTCTTGCTTTCCGCTTCTATCATGTTAAGATAAATTACTATTGCATCTGCCGCATACTTTGGATCCGATCTAATCAACTCTTTTTCGCACGGGTTTAGCATTTTATACAGATCGTTTTCTATATAGTCAATTACTTCTTCCGAATCCAACTCATGTTCTTCATAGCAGTCCACAGTCACTCCTTCCAAATTCCCTTCGGGTTCTTCACATTCCCCGTCGGTATTGGGCGGCGTACCTCCCCCGCCTCCTCCGTTAGACCCTGGATCAGTTGATGGCGGGGCCAATACTAGTTCGCATTGATATACCGCTGTTTCGCCGACTTGAACTGGCTGAGTACACCCAAACCCTTCCATACAAGTATATTGGTACCAAGTAGTCACCAATTGATAACAATAAACAGAATAACTGGACATCCGAGATGACTTCCCGGACAGTTCACCCTCTTTCGCCTCTTTGATTCGATGGGTCTTCACACCGTCTTTGATACGCCAGCCGCTTATGAACTCGCCATTCCACCTATAGAACCAATACACACCATTAAACTCGCCTGGAATTTTCTGGTAGCCACCTTCCACAAAGTCTCTCCTCTCAAATTTTTGCTCTGGATCGTCTGGATAAACATTTAAAAAATATGGCACATAGCTTCCGTCCGGCTTTGGAAATAGAATTAAGGTCTGAAGTACCGATTTCTCATCTAACTCCTCAGTCTCTAAATATTCAGGAATTGCTATTTCTTCGTAGTCAAACTGGACTTCTATGACCTTTTTCCCGTCCGATTGACGATATACTTTGGAATTGGCCCAATTTGGTTTACCCTTTCCATTTTTGAACTTGCGGGCATTTTCACTTCCCTCACCCAAGGTCTCCACCTGCTCATACCAAACCTTGGCAGATTGGATCTCAGGGTTAAGGGAATCAGAAATTTGATCACTTTCTTCCTCTATGCAGGAAGCCACCAGCAGTCCGAGAATGACCGCAACGAAAATTCTACCTAAAGCAAAGTTTGGTTTGGTTTGGTTTGGTTTGGTTTGGTTTGTAAGACATATGATTAAAAATTTATCACTCCCAAGAAAATATTTTGAACCCAATATTCCAATAGAAAATTGAAGAATATTTTAGACAAAAAACTAATTGCACTTTTTAAACTACAAATCACGGGTATTTGACCATAAAAAAATCCAAGCCTTTCGACTTGGACTCCTTCATATTTCATACTTCAGCTTTCACACTTTCTCCACCCACTCGACACCAGTATCTTTCCAGGCTCTGGAGTTTGCCGATTCGATGACCGCTTCGCAAACTTTTTGGGTCTCAAAAGCATCCCGGAAGGTAGGATGGCAAGGTTCGCCAGTCTGCAAGCTCAGGAAGAAATCCGAAACTTGGTGGATAAAGGAATGCTCGTATCCAATCGAAGTGCCCGGAATCCACCAGCGGTTCATATACGGATGGTCTCCGTCCGTCACGTGGATGGACCTCCAGCCCCGCACCTTGCCCTCATCGCTATGGTCAAAGTACTCCAAGCGGGTCAGATCATGTAGATCCCAGCGAATGGATGCATGCTCCCCGTTGATCTCCAGCGTATAAAGAGCCTTGTGGCCTCGCGCATATCGGGTTGCTTCGAAGAGCCCCAAGGAACCGTTGTCAAAGTGGCAATGGAAGATACAGGCGTCGTCGATACCGACTTTCTGCTTTTCTCCCGAAGCGGTATGAACGCGCTCTTTGATAAATGTCTCGGTGACTGCTGAGACGTCTTTGATCCCGCCGTTGATCCACATCGCGGTATCCACGCAGTGTGCGAGCAAGTCGCCGGTCACGCCAGACCCCGCCGCAGCTGCATCCAATCTCCAAAGCGCATCACCACCCTGGGGCAGATCGGGATTGATCGTCCAGTCTTGGAGGAAGTTGGCGCGGTAGTGGAAAATCTTGCCCAGCTTGCCTGAAGCCACAATGTTTTTGGCCAAGGTCACGGCAGGAATACGACGGTAGTTGTACCAAACGGTATTTTTCACACCCGCTTCTTCGACTGCCTTCAGCATACCTTCTGCTTCGGCCACGGTGCGTGCGAGAGGCTTTTCGCAGAGGATCATCTTGCCTGCTTTCGCAGCCGCAATGGCGATCTCCGCATGCTTGTCGTTTGGCGTACAGATGTCCACCGCGTCGATGTCGTACCGCTCGATGACCTTGCGCCAGTCAGTCTCATAGGAGGCATAGCCCCACTGCTCGGCAAAGGCCTTGGCTTTTTCCTCCCGACGGGAGCAGCAGGCCTGTAGTACGGGGTTGTATTCGTATTCTGGGAAAAAGTCGGCCAAACGCTTGTAGCCATTGGTATGGATGCGGCCCATCAGTCCAGTGCCGATGAGTCCGATGCGGATTAGTTTCTTATTGCTCATGTTAATTGAATTTGAAATTTGAAGGGTTTGAAATTTGAAATTGCAAAGCCGACAGATGGTGGTAATCTCGAATCACTTCCATCCATGCGCTTCGCGCACTTTGGCCATTGCGGCAAGGATGTCGTTCCAGGTTTGCTGGTCGTTCATCACCTGGTTTGGGAACATGCAGCCATCCCAGCAGATGTGCTGGAAAGCCTTGGTCAAATTGCCTTTCTCGTCCCGCAGCCAGTAGCCCGCGTCGTGCGCGATGTCGAGCACGCCGTTTGGATCGGTAGCCTGGCAGTGGCGGCCGGTCTTGTCATGCGATCCCGAACCGAAAACCGAGCCGTCGTTTTGCGCCACGTGGAAGTCAATCGTCCAAGGGCGAAGGGCGTCCGTCACCGTTTTCAGGGCGGCTTTGACCGCCTCACGGTCCTTCAGGTCGGCTCCTTCGGGTAGGATGCGATGCTCGGGGGCATTGTAGCCCATGGTGTAGAGGAAGGTATGGGACATGTCGGCTTGGAAACCAACATTTTTGCGATCCACCATCTCCAGCAACTGCACCATGTGCTTCCAGCTGTGCATGGCTCCCCAGCAGATTTCGCCCTCGGCGGCCAGCTTTTCGCCAAAGCCATCGGCCACTTCCGCCGCTTCTTGGAAAGTCTGTGCAATCAGTTTGGTGTTGGCTTCAGGGTCTTTGGCCCAGTCTGAGACGCCTGCGGCGGAGTCGATGCGGACCACACCGTAGCTTCTCACGCCGAGCTCTTTGAGTTTTTGTCCAAACTCGCAGGACTTACGTACCATCTCCACGAAGGTCTTGCGCTGATCGGCAGTCCCCATCGCGGAACCAGCCCAGATCGGAGCGACCAGAGAGCCGACTTTGAGGTTGTATTTGGAGACTTTATCCGCCAGCTTCTTGGCTTCGTCGGGATTGTTCAGGTCAAAATGCGGCTCCAAGAGCCCCACGTCGATACCGTCAAACTTGACCCCGTCCACCTCGGCGGCGGCGGTCATCTCAAGAAGCGAGTCAAAAGGGATCACCGGCTCGGAGTCGGGGCCTTTGCCGACCAGTCCCGGCCAAGTGGCGTTATGGAGTTTTGGGAAATTGTTCATTGTTATTTAGTTGAAAGGTTGTAAAGTTGGAAAGTTTTCACAATCAAGCGTCTCTGCCTTTTTCATGAATCGCCACCTTCTCTCTTTTTTCAAAATGCTTATTTCTGAAGGGACGATCTAGCTTGTAAAAACCTCGTAAATCGTACTTCTTAAATCTTAAATCACTTTCAAATCCGGATTATCCGGACCGAAGTGCTTCAGCATCACGATGGGATCGGTTTTGGACAGGTTGGTGATTTTCACACCGGCCTTGGCGGCCTTTTCGCTGACGAAATACTCGTCGTGCGTCAGCTGTCCAAAGCGGATCAAGGAAGGCGTCTCGATATCCCACACGCCCATGGTGCCGTGTCCCTGCATCATGATCATGCCGTAGGCGGCGCTGTCGGTGATGGTGACGGTTTGGCCTGGGAAGATGGTCAGTTCCTTGGCAGAATAGTCACGGGCGCGGTAGCAGATCCAGGCATCGTGGTAGCCCGCAGCGTGCATTATTTCCTCATCCTCCACGGGCTTTGGCGCCATGAAGTGGTTGTCCATGAGGTTTGGATTCACGTTCAGATCCCAATCGATCATCTCCACGAGCAGGTCGTAGTCTCCCCATCGGTCTTTCGGGGTGGCGTTCCAAAGCAATTCCTCAGGAATGATCGCCTCGTTGACCAGAGACTGGTACATCGCAAAGATGTCGGAAGCCTTTTGCGGCTCGTAGGTACAGAGCGATCCCGGCGCGTGAAGCATCCCCGGAGGCACATCCCAACCCGTGCCCGGCTGCAGACGGAAGGCCTGGGAATAGTTGGTGATCTTGTTGTCGCCTTTTTTGAAATCCTTCAGGCACTGGAGAATGGTCTCCTTGCTCGTGCCCGGCGCGATGCCGAAGAAGGTGTAGGGAAAATCCCCGCCGTGGTTATTGACCTGAGGCGGAAAGTAATAGGCCTCAGGCTTTCCATTTTGGCCGCTCAGCTTGCCAAACTCATCGCTGGGGTGGATGTGGTGCGGCAGCGGGCCCATGTTGTCAAAAAACTTGGAGTACATCGGCCAGGACTTGTATTTGTCCCAAAGCCTGGAACCGATAATCTCGGCGCCCAACTCGGCAATGGCGTCCTTCAGAAGGAAAAGCTCGGTCTTGCCGCCTTCCTCGTAGGCGATATGGGAAAGGCCTTCGTTTTTGGAAGTCAGTGGGCCGTTTTCGGCCGGAGTGGTGGAAGAAAACCAACGCTCGTCAATGCCTCCACGCTCGCCCCCAAGCGCATAGTAGTCGTCCGGGTGAAGTTTGATTCTTCTTCCCGGTACGCAAAAAGATCTCGGCACCCAGGTAGGCGTCAGTCTCAGTATTCCTTCGCCCTGCTCTAGGGCCTTTTTGGCTAAACTCATGGTAATGTCGGGTTATTCGTTAGTTGTTATTTGAGATTTAATGATTTGAAATTTGAGATTCGATATTTGAAGAAACCACTCGACAGCTCTTACAAGGACTCTTCTTGCTCTCGTATATCGTACTTTCTAAATCGAGTGTCTTATGTCTAGGGTCTTATGTCTTTGATACTTGCTAAGCGCCTTGCGTCATGACACTTGATACTAGCTACTTGCTACTGCATTCTCGGTTCTAGGCTCTTGACTCTAGCTACTTAAACTCCCCCACTTCCTTCCCCGTCAGCACCTCCAGCCTTAGGTCGTAGGTTCTGCTTTCCCCGGGCTCGAGCAGGATCAGCGTCCCATTTTCCCTCGCCGCGGCTTGTCCTATCGGCGGATGGGTAGCAGGCTCCAGGGCGGTTACATACTCGTTTTTCCCCCAATGCTGCCAGTTGATCAGCCAAGGCATCTGGGCTTTGGAAAAGCTGATCTTCAGCGCCAGCGCCAAGCTGTCATTGGCGTAGCCGCAGACCACTTGGCCATTTTCGCCCGCCTTCGGATCGATGAAAGCGACGTCTTCGCCAAAGCCCGCATGGGCATCCATGGGCGGCGCACAGCGGGTAAACTCGTGTTTGCGATTGAAATCGGTGTTGTTGGCATCCGTCGCCTTGGGCTTTTTCTCCCCCAGCCAAATGATCCTCGTGCCCTCGTCGATCAGCGGCCAGCCGCAGTTGATATGGTAGAGCAGCATGTGGGGAGCGGGCGTGTTGCCTCGGTTGGTGACCCGGTCTTGGATGCGGATCTCTGCGGAGCCGATGGTTCCGGAGATCGTCCGAAGCATCTCCAGGCTCGGCCCAAAGGTGCTCGTCTCCCGTACTTTGGCCACGATCTCAAAATCCAAGTCTCCCGTGAAAATATCGGGCTGCTTGATCGAGATGAGCTCGGCGGCGGAATTGGAATAGTTGCCGTGCAAGCCCTTGGCACCGCCTTCGTCCTCGTTGGGAGGCCCGGCATTGGAAAGTCCGCAGGTAGTCAGCAGTCCCCCGCCGAAAGTCCTCAGCCACTCGATGCCCTTGTTGCCAAAAAGCTGGGGCGCCATCATGCCCGCATGGGAGATCCAGGCGAGGCTGTGCTGGCTGTGAAAAGCATCCAGGATATCCATGCCCCTGTCCAGCACGAGCTTGTAGCGCAGTCCCGTGCCGGTGTTGACCCAAGCGATGCGGACGCCGCGCCCGGGGCCGTTGTCGATGACGGAGGTTTCGATGCCACCGAGTTGGTGGGAATTGGACAGTTTATATTTCCAGCTAGCGTGGTCTGACAGGTTCATTTTGGGGGCTGTGGACTAGGTCTAAACCTATAAAAAAGGCCTTCTGAGACTATCCTGCTGTATATGGGTGGCCCAGAAAAGCGCGGAGGTAATTTAAAGAAAATGCCTTCGGAGATGATGCCGCTGGTCAAAATTTCGGAAGAATATTGGCTGGCTGTTCATACACCCCCTATAAAACCAATGGATCGAATCGGATGGTTGTTTGGATAGCTAAAAATCTCCGATGACACCTAAACACGAAGATCAAGGATAGCTAACAGCATCAAACAGACTAAAATTCTGCCCGAGCCCGAATTCCACGCCAAAACATAGAGTTTCAACCGGGACTGCATCGACTAAATGATGTTTTTAGGACTAAGCTGCTTTTTTTATACTTGCGTTCATCCTATTTTCAATGCCAAAGCCACTTAAGAATGGCCAAGAAGTTTACTTCACATTATCAAGAGCAAATCTTTGCGGCAGCCAAAGCGTCTAAAAGAGCTTTTGATGTAAGTTTTTGAATCGCGTATCTACATAGTCCGAATACAGCAGACGGCTGTTCTGGATGTTCTTTCAACAGTTTTTTTGCCCCCTTTCCATGAAGATTTTAAGAAAAGCACTATTCCTGATCGCGTCAGGAATTTTCCCTATGGCTCTACAGGCCCAAGACGTCCTTCCCTTCCCGCCGACACCCTCGGCTAGCCAGGCAGGGCTGACCATGCAGACCTCCACCTATCAGAAGCGGACCGACCCTCAGCGTCTGTCCAAGGATGCGCCCAATATCCTGATCATCCTCATAGACGATGCAGGTCCGGGTACGCCCTCGACCTATGGAGGAGGGATCAACACCCCAAATCTGAGCAGGATTGCAGACCTGGGCATTTCATACAACCGCTTCCACTCCACGGCCATGTGCTCCCCTACCCGGGCCTCTATCCTCACCGGCCGAAACCACACCGTGGTCGGCAACGGGCAGATCGCGGAGCTCGCCAATGACTGGGACGGCTTTAGCGGTACGATCCCAAAAACCTCCGCCACGGTGGCCGAAGTGCTCAAAGCCTATGGCTACAACACCAGCGCTTTCGGCAAATGGCACAACACCCCAGCCGAGCAGACCACGTCCAAGGGCCCCTTTGACTATTGGCCGACCGGCTACGGCTTTGAGTATTTCTACGGCTTCCTGGCCGGAGAAGCTTCCCAGTATGAGCCGCACCTCGTGCGAAACACCACCGTGGTAGAGCATCCCGAGACCACCCAAGGCCACGACTACTACCACCTCACCGAGGACATTGCCGAGGACGCCATCCGCTGGCTGAGGGAGCAGCAGGCTTTTGCCCCGGACAAGCCTTTTTTCATGTATTGGGCTCCTGGAGCCGTACATGGCCCTCATCACGTGACCAAAGAATGGGCAGACAAGTACAAGGGCAAGTTTGACAGCGGTTGGGACGCCTATCGTGAGCGGGCGTTTAAGCGCCAAAAAGAACTGGGCTGGATTCCCCAAGATGCCCAACTCACCGAACGGGATAAGACAATGGACGGCTGGGAGAATATCCCAGAGTCCGAGCGGGCGTTCCAAAGCCGACTCATGGAGGTGTTCGCTGGCTATGCCGAGCACGCCGACCACAATGTAGGCCTGCTTCTCGATGAGCTGGAAAACCAGGGAAGGATGGACAACACCCTGGTCTTCTACATCTGGGGTGACAATGGCTCCTCTGCAGAGGGGCAAAACGGGAGCATCAGTGAGCTCTTGGCCCAAAACGGCATCCCCACTACCATCCAGCAGCACATCGACGCACTGGACGAGCTCGGAGGCCTAGACGCGCTCGGCTCCCCAAAGACAGACAACATGTATCACGCCGGCTGGGCCTGGGCTGGAGCTACCCCATACAAATCCACCAAACTGGTCGCGGCACATTTTGGCGGTACCCGTCAGCCCATGGCGATCTCCTGACCCACCAAAATCAAACATGACAATACCCCCAGACCCCAATTCCACCACGTGATCGACATCGTACCGACGATCTACGATGCTGTGGACATACAAGATCCTAAGGTGGTCAACGGCTTCCCCCAAGATGAGATCAACGGCGTACCGATGAACTACACCTTTGCAGACGCAAAAGCCGAAGGAACCCGAAAAACCCAATTTTTTGACATCATGGGCAGTCGGGGACTGTACTACGACGGCTGGTTTGCCAGCGCTTTTGGCCTGAGGATCCCCTGGAAGCCGGGCCTGCCTCCTGGCGCAGCCACCTGGAATCCGATGGACGACACCTGGGAACTCTATAATCTCGAAGAGGACTGGAGCCAAGCCAATGACCTATCCTCCTCAAATCCGAAAAAGCTGGAAGAAATGAAGCAGATGTTTTTGGTGGAATCCGCCAAAAACAAAAACCTGCCGATAGGAGGCGGGCTCTGGTCGGTGGTCTACCATCCAGAAGATGCCCCGGCCACGTCCTATACCGACTGGACTTTCAGCGGGCCGATCACCCGCATGCCGGAATTCACCGCTCCCAAGCTTGGCAAATTTGACAACAACGTAAGCATGGAAGTCACCGTGCCAGAAAATGCCAACGGCGTGCTATACGCCCTCGGCGGGTTCTCCGGCGGCTTGGCCTGCTATGTCAAGGATGGCTACCTCTCTTACGAGTACAACCTTTTTGAAATCACCAGAACCCACATCAAATCCTCCGAAAAGCTCCCTACCGGCAAGGTCACGATAGAAATAGAATCCCGACTGACCTCGGAGAAACACGGCTCACCAATGGATGTGGTCATGAAAGTCAACGGCAAGGAAGTAGCCAAAGGACAGGTGCCGATGACTGCACCGCTGACCTTCACCGCCAACGACTGCCTTGATTTCGGAAGCGACTTGGGCTCTCCTGTGTCGCTGGAGTATTACGAGCAAGCCCCATTCGAGTTCAATGGCACACTGGGGGTTTCCAAAATCTGGTATCCGGAAAAATAAACCCACCACTTCTTGGCCAGAAAGGCTTTGGCCCTATTTCCAGCTTGCGGGCACTCGGAAATAGGGCAGAAGCCCTATCAAATTCATCTTCTTCAAAAAACCAGAACCGGAAATTCCGCTGGTCCTCTGGAAAAAACTGGCCAAACCTCGCTTTCCAATGGCTTTCTCGCACAAAAGCGCGGTAATTTCCCTTTTTTCCCACACAAAGAATCGGCGTTTCCCACAAAAAAGGTTAGTGTATCGGGCACAAAAAAACACGATTTCAGGAAAACGATTGAATAAACCATATTTATCACTTTTTACAACATTTTGTCAGTATTTGTAATTTTTGCAAACCATTATTTGACATTCAAACATTTTTTTACTCAATTGAAACCAATATCTAACCCTGTTTAAAAAATACCAATGGATTAATACACACTTTTTCCCTGCACTCCTATGTCCGAGAAAGAGCTCTATGAAAAAAGGTTGCTTGAAAGGATCAAGGACGACTCCGATTCGGCGTTTGAGGAGATCTACAACCGCTATTGGCCCATGCTGTTCAACTTTGGCATGAGGAAACTCAACCAGCGGGAGGTGGTGGAAGGCATCGTGCAGGAAGTGTTCATCGACATTTGGGTGCGGCGCAAGGCCATCGATGTCCAGCAATCCCTCTCCACCTACCTGCACTCCTGCGTGCACTTTCGGATCATCAACCAATACAAGTCCCGTGCGGTACGCGTGAAATACCTGGAAACGCTCAAGAGCCAAGACAGCGAACTGGGGCTCACGGTGGAAGAGATGATCCAGTTCAAAGACCTCAGACTCACCATCAAGGGAATCATCCGACACTTCCCCAGCCAGCGAAAAAAAGCATACAAACTTCGCTACAACAAAGGACTCAGCTACCGAGAGATCGCCGAAGTCATGGAAATCTCGGTCAGCACGGTCGAAAAACACCTTATCCGTGCGATCAAAGACCTCCGGGTCAGCCTTCGTGAGCTGACGCTGACAGGAGTGCTAGCCCTCGCCCAAGACACCTTGATCTGGCTACACTAGGGCAAAAACACCCACCATTCGCACATTTTACACCAATTCAAAAAAAATCGCACTTTTTCCAACCCTCCCATGGAGGAAAAAACAATCTCAGATGACTAATAGAACGAAAACCAACCCAACTATCCAAAAAAGACCGGATAGCGCCTGAGAAACTTGAACGGCATGCAGAACGACCAGGACTATTTGGACAGACTAGAAGAAAGCGAAAAAGTCGCTTTGAAAAACAAGATGTTTGAAGCGATCCGAAAGGAAATCGAGGTAAGGGATGCGCAGGACATCCGGCGGATGGCAGCCTGGCGAAAAGCCAAAATAGCCGCCTCCTTCGCCGTCTTGCTGATCTCGGCATTTTCGGTTTGGCTAGGGACAGGCAGGAAGGAAGTCCTCTATCAGACCGGAGCTGACGAGATCCTGGAGCTGCGACTCCCCGATAGCTCCTCAGTCACGCTCAACTCCCATTCCACTCTCAGCTACAGCATCGGGAGGATGTCGGGATTTGACAGAAAAGTGACGCTGGAAGGAGAGGCTTTTTTCTCCATAGAGAAGGATCCTGAGGGGAGGACATTTGAGGTGAACGGAGGCAGCAATCTGGGCATCACCGTGCTGGGCACGCAGTTTAGCGTGAAAAATACCGGAGCGGTGGACAAGGTCACGCTGATCGAAGGAAGCGTGATGCTGGGCTACGAGGGAAAAAACGGGAACGCCGAGCACCTCATGACTCCCGGGGAATCCGTCAAGGTAAATCCTGATGCAGGCGAACTCCAGTCCAGGCGCCTCACACATCCCGAAAAGCTGATCTCATGGAAAGACCGAAGGCTGAAAATGGACAACGAGCGCCTGCCGGAAGTCCTGGGGACATTGGCAGAGCTCTATGACCTCAGGCTCTCCACGCTCGACCTGCCCGCAAGCGAAACCGCCGTGTCTGGCAGCCTGCCGCTCTCAGATAGTCCAGAAGAAGTCCTCGAAAACCTGGGAATCCTCTTCAACACTTCCATTCGGCTAAAAGACCAAACAGTCACCCTAACCAACGACATCACCACAAAACGATAATAAAAGAGATAATAGACCAACAGTAAATCAGTAAAAACAGCGTCCGGATCACAAGGACCCAGCAAAAGACATAGAGTAAAAAAGCCCGAAAGGGCCTGGAAGGATGATTAACAATAAACCCAAAACTCCTCAATCTATCATTCTAACCACTAACCGTTTAATCTATGTTCTCAAAATTTACCCGTTGTTTGCTGGTAGCGGGGATGGCCGGAGCGATTGCGCTCCCACCATCCGTCTACGGTCAAACCCCTCAACAACTCGCCAAGGGGCCCAGCCCCAGTGTGGCACTTGACTCCAAAACGCTGGAGTCCGCACTCAGAGATCTGGAAGAGATCTACGCGATATCCATCGCCTATCCATCGACCTTGGTGACGGGCAGCTCCACGCCTGCCCCCATCAACTCCCAGCTTTCGGCAGAAGAAAACCTGAACCGAATCCTCAAAGGCAGCCAACTCCAATACAAAAAAGGCTCGGGAAATTTTTACATGCTGGTCAAAGAGAACAATCCCGAACCGGCCCCCAGCCCCCAGCGCAACCCCATTTCCGACACTCCCAAAGTGGTGGCGCAAGCTGAACGGACCGTCGAGGGAATCGTCTTTGACGATACAGAAATGGCCATCCCCGGCGCGAGCGTATTGATCAAAAACACGAAAATAGGCGTGGTCACGGATCTGGACGGAAGGTTTTCCCTGACTTTTGACGAAAACATCCCCAACCCGGTGCTGGTGGTTTCCTTTATCGGCTTTTCCACCCAAGAAATCCCCGTAGGCTCCCAGTCTGAATACAGTGTCATCCTCGCTCCCTCAGACCTGGCGCTGAGTGAGGTGGTCATCACCGCCTTTGGCTTGGCCAGGGACAAAAAAGCTTTGGGCTACACAACCCAAAGCGTAAACGGTGACGCCCTCACCCAAGCCCGCGCCGCAAACGTGGCCAACTCCCTCTCCGGACGGGTGGCAGGCGTGCAGATCACCGGCAACTCCAGCCCGGGCAGCGGATCGCACATCGTGATCCGGGGCTCCTCCTCCGTGGCTGGCAACAACGAACCCCTGGTCGTGGTGGACGGCGTGCCCCTGGAGCAGACCTCTTCCAAAAAATACGGCAGTGGCCTGTCCGAACTAAACGCTGACAACATCAAGGAAATCAACGTACTGAAGGGCGCTACCGCTGCCGCGCTCTACGGCTCCCGCGCAGCCAACGGCGTGATCATGGTCACCACCAAAAACGGCGAAGGAACCAAAGGCATAGGCCTGGAGATCAATACCAACATGACCTGGGACAACCCGCTGGTGAAACCCAACTTCCAGAATATCTACGGAGGTGGTGCAGGATATAGCACCTGGTATGTGGACGGCAGAAATGGCTTTGGAGCAGACGGGATCCGGGGTACGGCAGGGGTGGATGAAAGCTGGGGATCGCCCATGGATGGACGCATGGTTCCGCTTTGGTACTCTGCACCGGAAAAAGTCGCCCTCCTTCCCCAGCCCAACAACTGGGAGGACTTTTGGGAGACCGGCAGCACCCAATCTTACAACATCGCCCTCTCCGGGGGAAATGAGCAGGGAAGCTTCCGACTCTCGGTGGGAAAGATGGACCAGACCAGCATCATGCTGAACAACGACTACTGGAGAAACAACTTCAAGCTCAACACCTCCTACAAGTTCACCCCGGCGCTGCAAGTGATGGTGAACGCCGAATACATCAAGGCAGGATCGGACAACCGGAATTTCTCCAGCAGCCAAGACTTCATCTGGGCGCATCGCCACACCGACTACACCAAACTGAAAAACTGGCGGGACTACTACGCCACTCAGTCGGCTACGTTCCGCAGCGGGGACTTCTATCCCTACGCCAACTGGCAGCACGAGTACTTTTCCAACCCCTTCTTCTATCAGGAAAACTACACCAACGCCAATGAAAAGGACCGGCTGGTGGGCAACATCGCGCTAAGCTACGAGATCAACGAGCACTTCAGCGTGATGCTCCGCAGTGGAACCGACTTCTGGTCAGACCTACGTGAAAACGTGACCGGCGTGGAGTTCACCAAAAACAATGTGAGAAGGCTGGGCTCGTACCAGGAAATCGCCCTCAGAAGCCAAGAGACCAACAACGACCTCATCCTGACCTTCGACAAAGACATCTCGAAGACGTTCTCCATGAAGATTCAGGCCGGTGCCATCAACCGCACCAACGAATACAAGAGAACGCAGGTCAACGTGGGTGAACTCACCATCGACGGGCTCTACAACCTCGGCAACTACGCCAGCCCTACCACGCCATCCAGCGAAACCAGCGAGCAGGTGGTCAACAGCGTCTTTGGCTCGGCCCAACTGGGATACAAAAACCTGCTGTTTCTCGACCTGACGGGGAGAAACGACTGGTCCAGCACCCTGCCGACGGACAACAACTCCTTCTTCTACCCCTCGGTGGCGCTGAGTGCGGTGCTGACCGACATGTTTGACGTCTCGTCCAGCGTGCTCTCCTTTGCAAAAATACGGGCAAGCCTCGCACAAGTCGGCAACGATGCCGATCCCTACATGCTAAACCAGGTGTACTCCTCCATGGGACTCTGGGCGGGGACTACTCCCACCTACACCGAGTCCAAGGAAATCGCCAACCGCAACCTGAAACCGGAAATTACCACCGGAAAAGAACTGGGCTTGGATGTTCGCTTCTTCCAGGGCAGACTGGGACTGGACATGACCTACTACCACCAGTCCACGGTCAACCAGATCTTGGCGGTATCCATCTCCACGGCCTCCGGCTACAGCAGCCAGATCCTCAACGCCGGTGAGATCACCAACCAAGGGATCGAGTTGATGCTCTCCGCCAGGCCTTTGGTACTGCCCTCCGGCTTCACCTGGGATTTGTCTTTGAACTTTGCCAGAAACAGAAACAAGGTGGTCGAGCTCGCAGAGGGCTTGGAAAACTACATTCTGGGCACCCAAAACAGCTTGACCTCCGAGGCGCGTGTAGGCCAGCCCTACGGGACACTCTATGGCCGCCGCTACCTCCGCAGCCCAGAAGGCGAGCTGATCTACAACAACGGCCTGCCAATTCTGGAAGAGGGTACGCACGCTCTGGGCAACATCCAGCCCGACTGGATCGGTGGCCTATCGAACTCCTTTAGCTTCAAAGGCTTCACGCTCTCCACCCTCGTGGACATGAAGATGGGCGGAGACATCTTTGACGTGGGTACAGGCTTGGCAAGAAAAACCGGTCAGTATGCAGAAACCGCAGCAGGCCGGGAAGAAGGGATCATCGGACAGGGCGTGATGAACATCGGCACCGAGGGCGAGCCGGTCTATGTCCCCAATGACGTCATCGTCAACGCGACCACTTTCTGGAACTCCCAAAACCCCAGAACCTACCATGAGGCGGGGATCTTTGACGGCACCTACGTGAAGCTGCGCGAGCTGACCTTTGGCTATCGCTTCCCTGAAAATTTCCTCCGAAACAACTTCATCCAAGCGATGAACCTAACCTTCGTCGCCAGAAACCTGGCCATCCTCTACAAAAACCACCCCCATATGGACCCTGAGGTGGACAACAAAGGCGGCAATGCCCAGGGCTTTGCCTACGGGGAAATGCCCAGCACCCGAAACATGGGATTCAACCTGAACATCACTTTTTGAGCGCCCAACCCTAAACGACAAAGCCATGAAAAAAACTTACATAAAGCCACTTTCCGCACTGCTTATCCTGTGGACTTCCTGGACGACCCAGTCCTGCACCGGCGAGTTTGAGGACTTGAATACCGATCCCAACAACCCGGTAGAGATCGCACCTGCGCTGCTTCTGCCTAATGCCATCCAGACCATCGCGGATCGATACTGGGGACATAGCACCCGATACGAGCGGCTAAACATAGACGCAGCCATGTGCTGGATACAGCACCTCTCCCGAAACATCTACATCAATGCCGAGGGAGACAGCTACGAAATCCCGCTGACGATCGCCTCCGGCACCTGGAACAGGATCTACACCGAGTCTCTGGTGAACTTCGAAAGAATCCACAGCCTTGCCGCTCCGGACGCAGACTACGCCAACAGCAACTACGTGGGCGTCGCCTTGGTCATGAAAGCTTTCGCCTTCTCCTATCTCACAGACGTCTTTGGCCCCATCCCCTACTCCGAGGCGCTGAAGGGCACCGCGGAGACCATGGTCAACTCTCCAAAATACGACTCTATGGAGGAGATCTACGCCGGATTGCTCGCTGACCTAGAGGAAGCAAACACCAATTTGGTAGTCGGTGGCCCTGCCATCAGCGGAGACATTCTCTTCAACGGAAATATCCTGAGATGGAAAAAATTCGCCAATTCCCTGGCGCTCCGGATCGCAAACCGACAGGCTTCAAAAAAGCCCAGCGAGTCTCGCGCTATCATGGCGAAAATACTGGGAGACCCAGCCAAATACCCCGTTTTCACCAGCCAAGCGGAAGCAGCCTATCTCCAGCACTTCGACGTGATCGGAAGCCGCAACAAGATGTTTGACGTGTTTTCGACACGCTCTGACTGGAACGTGAGCTCCACACTGATAGACAAGCTACTGGCGCTGGACGACCAGCGCATCACCGTCTATGCACAGCCATTGGCAGACGGCAGCTACGTGGGCCTTCCCAACGGACTTACCGATGCGGCAGCTGGTACTTTCAACGCCTCCCGCATCGGCACCAAATACCTGAGCCCCGTGGCTCCCAGCCTGCTGCTGACCTATCCCGAGCTGCTCTTCATCAAGGCTGAGGCCGCCTTTGACGGAGACATCCAAGGCGATGCCGCAGCCCTGCTGAAGGAGGCCATTGCCGCCAGCTTTGCGCAGCATGGCTTGACCATGCCGGCAGACTACATGAGTCGCGTAGGTGCCGTGACCAAGGAAGCCATCATGACCCAAAAGTGGCTGGCACTGTTTGGCCAGGGCGTCGAAGCCTGGGTGGAATACCGCAGAACAGGCTACCCGGTCATGCCTCCACCCCACCCCAGCGCGGTATTTTCCAATGACGGCATACTCCCCACCCGCATCGAGTACCCCACCTCGGAGTATTCCCTCAACGAGACCAACCTGACCGAAGGTGTCAGCAAGCTCGGCGGACCTGACAACATGAGAACCCCACTGTGGTGGGTAGAATAATCCAATCTCCAACGCTCATCTAGAAACACCATGAAAACATCCTTAAAAAAAACATCCCTGTTCCTGGCATTAGCCCTGATGCTGCTCACGCAGGCATGCGTGGAGACCGACGACCTGGTCACCCCCAATGTCGCCGCTCCGGTACTCATCCTGCTGGAAGGCACGACTTTCTCCGCCACTTCTTCGGTTTCCGTCAACTCGAAGACTTTTGAGTTGGACAAAACCAACATCCTGGACCACAACCTGGGAATCGACTCCATTCCCGTGGCCAATCTGGCGCTGGACGTCTATGTGGCCAGCACCCGCAAAGTCGCCTCCCTCACCACCAATGCCGAGGGCAGCGCAAACCTGCTCATCAGCTGGGCCGACCTCGGCGTCGAAGCCCCGAAAAGCGGCACGCAGGTCAGGCTGGAGTTTGCCGGGACGCACAAGTCCATCGCATTCAGAAAATACCACACCATCCGAGTCCAATAATCACATCCATACACCACTCAAATTTCAATCATCATGAAACAATCAATTAGCAGAAGAAACTGGCTTAAATCGGGCCTGATGGCCATGGGATCGATGGCCCTTGCTCCCTCCCTCGCTTTCGCAGGGAAAGAAAACCTCCACGCCTACCAGCCTGAGAGCCGACTGAAGGAATACCTGCCGGCTTTCAGATACGATGAGGCGAGGATCATCGCCAAGCTGAACGCCAACGAAAACCCTTACGGCCCCTCTCCAAAAGTCGTCCAGGCCATCTCCAACTCCGTGTCCATGGGCAACCGCTACGGACACGGGGACGCCGCCACCCTGATCAAAATGATCGCCGAGAAGGAAGGCGTCACCCCAGACCACATTATGATGGGACCTGGCTCCTCCGATCTGCTGGAAAAAACCGCCTTTGTGCAGTTCCGCAACGGGGGAAACATCGTGTCGGCCGACCCGGCCTACATGTCCATCATGAACACCGCCCAGTCCATGGGAGCTTCCTGGAAACCCACCCCGCTGACCGCGGACTACCAGCATGACCTGGATGCCATGGCCAAGGAAGTGGACTCCGAGACCAAGCTGGTATATGTCTGCAACCCCAACAACCCTACCGGCTCTATCACCGATGCAGCGAAACTCAAGGCGTTTTGTGCCAAGACTTCCGAGAAAGTGCCGGTCTTTGTGGACGAGGCCTACCTGGAGTTTTTGGACAATCCCGAAGCCAACACCATGGTCGGTCTGGTAGCCGAGGGCAAGGACGTCATCGTCGCCCGCACGTTTTCCAAAATCCACGGAATGGCAGGCCTCAGAATCGGCTACATCGTAGCCCAGCCCGAGCGGATCGAGACCATCACCTCCCTAGTCCGCAGCACCATGGGGCTTTGCGTCACCTCCCTAAAGGGCGCCATTGCGAGCATGAACGAGCAGGAATTCCTCGCCAACTGCAGAAAGCTCAACACCGAGTGCCGGGAGTACACCGCCTCCGAGATCGGCTCCTTGGGCTACTACATCATCCCGTCCAGCACCTCCTTCATGATTTTCCCCATCGACATGGAGGGCCAGCCCTTCATGAAGGGCATGTACGATGGAGGCGTGGGCATCCGGGTCTTCAAGATCGACGACAAGCCTTGGTGCCGCGTGAGTATGGGCACCATGGACGAAATGCACCAATTCGTCGAAACATTCAAAAAAATCACCGCCTAACATCCTGTTTTCCCCATGAGTATAGCTTTGGAAAAAACCCTTTCGCTTATTCTTCTGATTGGAATCGGAGTCCTACTCCAGCAAAAATTCCAGTCGGAAGACCAGAAAAAGGGCCTGAAAACCCTGATTCTGACCCTTGCCTTACCGGCAATGATTTTTGTCGCCCTGATGAAAATCGAAATCAATCCGGATCTGCTCTTTCTTCCGGTTTTGGCTTTGGGATTCAACCTGGTGATGATGTACCTCACCCGGTTTTCCATGCCGGCTTTTGGGATAAAAAAGGATTCCGCGGAGATGCGTACCCTAGCCCTCTTGGTGCCTTCGCTGGCACCGGGGCTGACCTGCTTCCCCTTTGTCGCCCAGTACCTCGGAGACGACCTGCTCGCCTGGTCTGCCTTGGCAGACATAGGAAACAAGATTTTCGTGCTCATCTTGGCCTATATGCTCGCCATGTCCTGGTACTACAAGACCCAGCAGCTCCCGGCCCGATCCAATCGCCAGAAGATCAAGGAGCTCCTGCTGGCCATGCTCAGCGAACCCATCAATGTGGTCATCTTGGCGGCCATCATCCTGCTCAGCTTTGGGCTTCACATGGACGACCTTCCCGGCTTTCTCTCCGCTTCCATCCTGATGCTAAAGGACGTGATGACACCACTGGTACTGCTCTTCATCGGGATAGCGGTGATGTTCAAATGGAGTCAGATCAAAACCATCTTTGCGCTTTTGGTCTTCCGGGCGGGCTTTACTTTTCTGCTGAGCGGCCTGTTTCTCTGGCTGATACCGGGACTGCCCTTCGCCTCTGCCCTGCTCGTGGTGGTGTTTCCTCAGAGTGCCGTGAGTTTTTGGCCCTTCGCCCACATGTCCGCGATCCGGAAGATGGAGATCAACTCCGGCAGCTCGAAGGCAACCTTTGACCTGGACCTCGGCATCAATGTGCTGGCGGTATCCATGCCGCTGAGCACGCTGATGATCCTGGGCGTATTCACTTCGGGAAATCTTTGGGTCGTGCCGACCAACGTTCTGATCCTCGGCGCATCTTTGGTAGGCCTTTCGCTGGCGCCCACGGCTGTGAAGCTTTTGGCAGCAAACCGAAAAACCATGATCTCGGAAGAAGAGGGCAGCTACCGGGATCTGGAGTTCAAAAAAATGGAAAAGTAGTTAGTCAACACATTATTTTATAGGTTAGCTGGGCTGGAAAGTCCAGAACAAAAAAGAGGCCGTCTCCCTTGGAAACGGCCTCTTTGCATTGGCTGGCAGTGTAGCCTACATCTTTTTCAGCTCCACGTTTTTGAACATGACCTTCATCGGCGGGCCGACGTGCATCTGCATTCCCATCAGGCCTTTCATCATCCTGTTTTTGGCATCGTCATCGGTGACCTCGCTCATGAGCGTCCCGTTGACATAGTGCTTCAGCACATTACCCTTGGCCACGATATGGATGGAGTTCCAATCCCCGCTTTTGATCAGCTTGCCCAGTTCGGCGCGGTCGCCGAGGTCTTCGACTAGGTTCAGGCCTTTCCAGGCGTTGCGCTCCACAAAGCCCCTCAGCTCGGTAATGGAGTCGGGCTGTGAAGTGATGCGGGTCTTTTGGCCCCGATAGGCCAAGGTGGTCCGCTTTCTTTCCTCGTAGTTTTGGCCGGTGTAGCGGTTTCCCCCGTCGATATCCGCCTGATAGCCTCTCAGGGCATAAGGCACTTCGGTGAAAAGGTCACTTCGGTACTGCACGCCAGAGTTGCCAGTCCCGGAGATCCAGTAGTCCATTTTCAGCTCAAAGTCTCCCAACTCCCCGCCCTTCCATATGATGAAGGTATTGGCTTTGAGGGGATTTTCGGCAGTGGTCTCTCCGTGGATCACACCATCCTTTGCAGACCAGTAGTCGGGATTGTAGTCCCAGCCTTCCAGGCTTTTGCCATCGAAGATCGACACAAACTCAGCTTGTCCATCTGCCGCCTTCCCGTTCTTTGAGTCGGGATTTTGGCAGGTCTCGTTGACCATTGCCACCGTAGCCAGAGCGGCCACGGCGAGCAAGGTTTTGGTTTTTACAGCCCAGATCATTCTTGTCCTGCGGTTTGGTTTTTGTACACGGCATGGTCAGCATTGCCACCTGAGATCAGGTAGGCCATGAGATCCTTCAGTTCTTCAGGATTCAGCCTGTTGATCAATCCCGGCATCATGATGGATACTTCCGCGCTTTTCTTCAGCACCACATCCGTTTTCGGCACAGTGCGGATGACGTCCGGCGCAAATGGATTTTGGGAAATGTAATAGTTCTGGCCGTCCTCGTCATTCAGCTTGCCGACGATGGAGCCTCCCGCTTTCAGCTCGAGCACAGTCGCTTGATACTGGTCTGAGACGGTCGCGCTGGGATCGATGGTAGCCACCAAGATGTCCCTAGGAGAAAATCTGGTACCCAACTGGGTCAGATCCGGGCCGATGAAACCACCCTCACCTTGGACCGTGTGGCAAGACTGGCACATCACCGCCGCAAACATCGCCTTTCCCTTGGCCAGGTCTCTTCCCGCCAGGTTTTGCACCACGGAGTCGGCTTGATCTACCGTCCATCTTCTGCCGGGACCTTCCGGCTGTATGCCTGTATTGACTATATCGTTGCCACTGGAGGTCAAGAGTTTTCCTCCGGACATCTCATCGTATTTGGCAAATTCCGCCTCGGCGACATGGCTCAAGGCCATTTTTCTCGCTCGATCGATGAAGCCCACATAGCTTCTACCGCCTTTGTAGGCAGTCAGCGCATTGTTTATCCACTTGAAATACTCCTCACGCTGTGCTGGAGTCCAGCCTTTGTCCGCTCCGCCGAGGACGGTCGCGTAGAAGGTCGCCTGCGCCGGAGGAATATTGGCCAGCATGTTGGCAATGTCCATTCCGTACTGGGGATTTCTGAATACGAGGTCGGAAGAGGCGGTAAAGGTCTTCTGGTAGTTTTCGTCGTCCTTCGCATCCTTGAGCAGCGCGAGGGTTTTTTCCACCGCTGACGGCGCATCAAGATGAACCAAAAGAATGCTCAGGGAACGATTCAGCATGTTCTCGTTGGCAGGATAGTGGGGATCCAGGTAGCTGGCCAATTGCGCCTTGACCGGCTCTGCACCCTTGTCGTAGCGATACAGGATCACTTCCAGCGTGCGCAGCAGGTCCTGCTGGTCTTTGGCAGAAAGCGCCTTGTAGTCGATCTGCATCAGGCTGTTGAGCATGGCGGCCGCATCGGCATCGCTGGCATGGTGTGCGAGGGCCAAGTTGGCGTGGATCTTTTTGACAGGATCAGTCTCGGCGATGGCGCGGGCTTTCCAGCTTGCCACAGGCTGATGCTCGAGCACAATGCGGGCGGCATACTGCACGTAGCGATCTGCGTTGCCCAGCTCAGCCCAAGCTTTGTCGATGCCCTCTGCGGGAGCACCGTCGTAGTGGTATTTTTCCAGTTCTCTTCTGGTGATCGCTTCCTTGGGAAGGTCGCTTTCCTTGAGCGGCGTGTGGGTATCCAAGTCCCCGGTGTAATATACCCGATAGAGATCCGACTCCAGCCTACGACCACCGGTGGCAAAATACATCGCACCGTCGGGGCCGATAGCTCCGTCTGTCAAAGGAAGCGGTGACCCGGAGATAAACTCCTCCGAAGTAGCTTCATAAGATGCACCGGAAGGCGTAAAGTGCGTCGCGTAGATGATACCAAAGCTCCAGTCAAAGGTGTAGAGCGCTTTTTTGTACTTGCTGGGGAATTTCGCGTCGAAGGCAAACATCGCGTTCGTAGGCGATCCTTGGCCGAGGTTGACCAAAGCAGGCAGGTTGTCTGGATAGACCGGAGACCACTTGGAGTTACCTGTTCTCCAGCCAAACTCAGAGCCGCTGGTCACGTGGTTGATGCGGGTGGGGCGATACCAAGGCATACCAAAGTCCCACTCCATGTCCGCATCGTAGGCGAAGATGTCGCCGACCTCGTTGAAGTCAAAGTCAAAGGCGTTTCGAAAGCCTGCGCCGATCAATTCCCACTCGCTTCCGTCAGGATTGATGCGAGCTAGCCACCCTCCTGGGGCCATACGGCTGTTGGCGTGGCCTCGGGGATCCTTGATCAGGGGAAAAAGATTGTCTTCATCCCATACTCTTGGCAGTCGGTAGGCATTCATGTCCGGCACATCGACGTGGTTACCCGCGATGAGGTAGATGCCCTGTCCGTCCGGAGTTACTTTCATGCTGTGGGGGCCGTGCTCGCCCTGCTGTCCTTTCAGCTCACGGATCTGGGTGACGGTCTCATACTGGTCGTCCCCATCCAGGTCCTGGATGCGGTAGAGTCCGGTAGGCTGGCTAAACGTTTCGTTGGGATTGTGGTTCACCATCACGTAGAGGGAATTGAACGCATAGAGCAAGCCCTGTGCATAGCCCATTCCCACTTGTGGCTCGGCGACGTTTCCGACGATGAGCTTTTCCACCTTGGGCTTCACCGTGGAGTCAGACCCGATCGGAGGCAGCTCCAGGCGGTATAGAAAACCGTACTGGTCAGAGGTGATCATGCGACCCTTGTCGTCAAAGGTCATCGCCACCCAAGATCCCTGGTCATTCTCTCCCGGGCTGTACAGCAGCTCCGCCACAAATCCGTCGGGGAGCTTGAGTTTGTCTATCTTGGGGTTGCCGGTGAGCTGCCGGCCGCTTTCTTCTTTCTTGGAGCAGGCAAAGGAAATCGCCACCATCCCCGCCAGGAAGAATAGACTCTTAATGGATCTTTTGTTGAGCATATTTTTTGGGATTATTGATTGCGGGTATTTGATTTTTCATAGAGTTCAAGTTGGGAATTATTTAAAAAGGCCAAAAGCCATTCAAGCAAGCTATTTACTTCCTGTCAATTAATCCACCATCCCGCTATCTCGGGGTGTGGAAGAAAATAACCCAACATCTACACTCTTACTCCGAAGAGCCGATGTCGGGCTATTTGAATTGAAGAAAACCAACTTAGAAATAAGGACTCAAATTCGATTCGTCAGCAGGATAGGGGTAAAATTTGCTCAGGTTGGTGAAGACGTTTGGTCTCGGAACAGCCCCCTCCGGATAATAATAGGCAACTGGATTTGCGACTATACGCTGACCGTAAGGGATGATGATCTCGTCGATCCGGCCTGTTCTCTGGATGTCAAACCAGCGCTTGTTTTCGAAGGCCAGCTCTACCCTTCTCTCCTTGAAGATCGCCTCTCTCAGACCTGCTTGGCCCGTTGCGGTGGTCGCAGCCAAGCCTGCTCGGGAACGCACCTGATTGAGATAGGTCGCCGCCTCTGTGGTCTTGCCCTGCTCGTTGAGGACCTCAGCCATGAAGAGCAGCACCTCGGCATAGCGGTATACCGGCCAGTTGATGCCGTGGTTGTTGTGCTGGGAGTGGTTGCTCTGAAACTTTTTGATGTAAGGATAGTTCTTGTTGGAGCGGGCGCTGCCTGACAGAAACACATTGCCGATGGACACATCCTTTCTCAGGTCGCCCGGCTCATAGGCCGCGATGATGTCCGGGGTTGGGATGTTGTTGCCCTCTCCGTCGATATTCTGGGGATTGCTGGTACCCATGATCGGCTGCAGCTCAGTCGCGGAGATAGGACGCGGCATAAACTGGTACATGAAGTTACCCTGCAGTCCGGCGGCACCCTCCAAAAACTGCACTTCGAATACTGACTCGACGTTGTTTTTGTTGGTGGCATTTTCAGAAAAAGCCAAGTCGTAAGTCGGCATCAGCATGTACTTGCCTCCAGTCACCACCGGGCTCAAGACCTGCTCGGCCTCAGACCATTTCTTCTGGTTGATGTACACATTGGCCAAAAGGGTGCGGGCAGAGCCAGAAGTGGCCCGACCGGGCTGCTGGGCAGATTTGTCAAGCAAAATCGGGATGGCCGCAGTCAGGTCGCTGATGATCTGCGCATACACGTCCGCCTCTGGAGACAGGGGCAAAGCCGACTCGGATCGCACCGCCACCGGGGTCAGGTGCAGCGGCACACTTCCAAAGTAGCGCGCCAACTCGAAGTAGGCATAGGCTCTCAGAAACAGCGCCTGTCCTTTGATGTTTCCCTTCGCCGTGGCGTCAAACTCAACGTCATCGATCAGGGCAAGCACCTGGTTGGCGCGGGCAATGATCAGGTAGTCCTGACGCCACTGGTTGAGGATATGGGTATTTGGCGCCGTTCCGTTGGATACCAGGATGGAGAAGTCCGCCAGATCTTCCTGGGGATCCACCGCTCCAAACAGCGGGTTTCGAGCGTAGTAGGTGTTGTCGGAGTGCATTTCCCCGAGGAGCCATGCCCGGTCGTTGGTGATCGTCCGGAGCGGGGCGTAGGCGGCGTTGACCGCCTGCTCGAAGTCCGTCTGGGTTTTGAAGAAAGTGGCCGAGCTCAGCTGGGTCTCAGGCACCACCGTCAGAAAGTCCTCACAGCCCGTCAGAAACAAACTGGCTGCCATTAATCCTATGATATATTTTTTCATTTTCATTTCGTTTGAAGGTGAATTATACTGTCTGGCTTAGCCGCTTAAAAAGTGATGTTGGCTCCGAATGTGATCGTACGCGGAACGGGATAGGCTGACAGATCGACCCCTGGGCTCAGGTTACCACCGTCGCCATTACCGTCGTTTTGCATACTCACTTCAGGGTTTGATCCACCCCAATACTTGGTGAACACCCACATGTTTTGTCCCGAAGCATACAGACGCGCGGACTGGATGGTCTTAGGCAGGTTTCTGAAAGTATAGCCCACGGTGATGTTTCTGATGGTGAAATAAGAAGCATCCCACACGAAATTGCTGTTGTTCCAGTCACGCTCGACACCGGTCACGTTACCGCCACCGACAGTAGTACCGAAGATCCCTTCTCCCGGATCTTCCGGTGATCTGAAGCGATCAATGGCCTTTCTCACCATGTTGAACACCCCATCCAGGTTTGCAGTGCTATACAGGTGTCTCATGTAGAGCTGGTTGCCCTGGGATCCGGAAGCAGTGATGCTGGCATCCCAGTTTTTGAAGGTAAAGTTGTTGACAAAGCCATAGACGAAATCCGGGAAGGGATTGCCGATGATCGCACGGTCGTCGTTGTCCCCACCATAGGTGATCACGCCGTCCCCGTTGACATCCTTCAGCTTGATGCTACCCACGGTAGATCGGCCTGGGATGATTGGGGAGTTGGCCAGGTCTTCGGCATTCATGTAGTTGCCTTCCTTCACCATGCCATAAAACTGCCCAAAAGGCTGTCCCACCTGCGTGATGTGGTAGGTTCCGTACACACGGTCAATTCCGTCGGCCAAGGAAATCACTTCGTTTCTGTTGAAGGAAATGTTGGCGTTCACATTCCAGCGGAAGTTGCTGGTGTTGACTGCGATCGCGTTCACCGCAAACTCATGGCCCCAAAACTTGATTTCACCGATGTTGTCGTTGAAGTTGGTGAAGCCGGATTCCTGAGGGATCTGTACGGCGTAAAGCAGGTTGGTGGTGTTTTTGGTGTAGAAGTCATAGACGAAAGAAAGTCTGTCATCCCACAGTCCCAGATCCAATCCCAGGTCAAACTGTGCGGTGGTCTCCCATCCCAGATTGCTGTTGTTGAGGGAAGTCACCGCGGCACCGGGAGCCACGTTATTGCCAAAGGCCACGTTGATGGTATTGTTTACCAGCGCATATTGGGTGTAGTTACCGATGTTGTTGTTACCGGTGATACCGTAGCTACCTCTCAGTTTGGCAAAGGAGATGGAGGAATTGGTCTTCAAAAACTCCTCGTCAGAAAGCACCCATCCGGCTGACACGGAGGGGAAGACACCCCATCTGTTGTCCGAGCCGAATCGGGACGATCCATCACTCCGGATAGAGCCAGTCAAGAGATATTTACCCTTGTAGTTGTAAGTAGCTCTGGAAAAGATGGAAGTCAAAGTCCACTCGTCCACTCCGCTAAACGTTCCGCCGCGGTTGATATTCAGCGCACCCTGGATGGTCGGGAGTCGGTCATCCGCGTAGGTATCGGCCTGGATTCTGGTACGGTCGCGTCTGAATTGTTGGTTAGAAAAACCCGCCAAAAGCTGGAAACTGTGATCACCCACTGTTTTGCCGTAGGTCACTGTATTCTCGTTCAGCCAAGTCAGCTCCTGCTCTTGGTCTCTGATAGACACGGCCACCGTAGGAATCGCCACATTGATGTTGGCAGTAGCCGTGGATGGATTAAACCAAAAGTAGTTGGAGTTTCTGATCTCTGTATTGAAGGTAGTTTTAAAAGACAAGCCTTTGATCGGCTTCCATTCCGCATAGGTATTACCCAGGATGTTGAAGACCTTGGTTTCGTTGGTGATTTCCTCTGCGGATCTCACCCAGTTGGGATAGGCAAAGATATTACCTGTGTTGGCAGGGAATCGGTTGAAGTAGGTCAGTTCCCCCGACTCATCGTAGATCGGCATGACTGGCCAAGTATGAAGCGCGTTGAAAAGTATACCAGTGCCGCGGGTACCGTCAGTGCGGGGAGTATTGTCCACCACATAGTTGGGAGCCAGATTGATACCGATATTGACCTTGTCGGAAATCGCATAGTCGGTATTCATTCTCATCGAATACCGCTTGTAATCAGAGTTGACCACGACGCCTTTTTGGTCAAAAATCCCCGCGATCACCGCGGTATTGACACGCTCCTTGTTGGAAGTCACGGTCAGGTTGTAGCTGGTGATGGGCGCAGTCTGCAGCATCGCATCGTACCAGTCGTTGTTTTTGTCGCGGTATTCTGCCGGATTTTGGAATGCTTCCGGCACTGGCTGTCCGGCATCGGTATAGTACTCTTTCTTAAACTGGGCAAACTCCTCGGCGTTCATCATTTCCAGACGGCCCTGCTCCGGTACCTGCTGGAAACCGGTGAATACGTTCAGATTGACGTTGGTTTGTCCTTTGACGCCTTTTTTGGTCGTGATCATGACCACCCCATTCGCAGCCCTCGAACCGTAGAGCGAAGTGGAAGCGGCATCCTTGAGTACGGTGATGTCCTGGATCTCGTCAGGGTTGATGGAGTTCACATCGCCTGAGATCGGAAATCCGTCCACCACATAGAGTGGCTGGCTACCACCTGAAACGGAAAGTTGCCCTCTGATGCGGACGTTCATCCCCTGTCCCGGCTTACCGGTAGTCTGGTTGATCTGCACTCCGGCAAGACGGCCTTGGAGCTTCTGGGCTACTGAGGAAACGGGCATATCCTGAAGATCCTTGCCCGAAACCGACTGGATTGCCCCGGTCACTTCCTTCTTGATCTGGCTACCGTAGCCCACGACCACGACCTCGGAGAGGTCGGAGGTGGAAAGGTCCAGCGTGACGTTGATCTCCGTCTGTCCTCCTACCACGGCTACTTCTTTGGTGGTGTAGCCCACGAAACTCACTACAAGGATCTCGCCGGGAGCGGCGTCGATGCTGTAGTTACCGTCG
Organism: Algoriphagus oliviformis; assembly: GCF_017254915.1. Taxonomy (GTDB): domain Bacteria; phylum Bacteroidota; class Bacteroidia; order Cytophagales; family Cyclobacteriaceae; genus Algoriphagus; species Algoriphagus oliviformis. The sequence goes on from NZ_JAFKCT010000003.1 coordinate 160,056, forward strand.
ATGTCGGTGACGGTGCCTCTTTGGGTCCCTTTGACCAAAACCAATGCCCCCGGCACTGGCTCTCCTTCGGATGACACTACACCCCGGACGGACTGGGACTGCCCAAAACTCGATACGCCCATACATAGCATGAGCAATAAAAATCCGATAAACCGGATTTTTATCATAGATAGATAGTCGTTATTCATAAAGACGGGTTTTTGTTAATAGATAGCAAAAAGTAGCGCACCCCGCTTAGGTTCCCATCCTGCGCTATGCTGAATTGTTTTAAACGAAAAAAATATTAAATCCATTTTACCCGGTGCAAAACCGAGTAACAAGACAATAAAATAGAAGAGCAGTCTTTTCTCTTTATATATAAGTGTCCAGCAGCCGTTCAAGGACCAACAACAAGCTATCTAATCCCGAGATCAAGGATAAAGCGCCATAAGGCAAACCCAAACAGACGGACAAAAAGGCCAAGTGAGCCCCCCTGAAAAAAAGTCAAACGATAGAACATCGCGGGACAAAAAATCCAGAAACCTCACTGAGAACCAATCGACACCAAGGAAACCAAAGAGCCTTGTTTAATAAATTTTTTAAAAAAGTAGATTTTTTTTACCTCAGAGACACATAGAAATAAACCAACGTCTCATAGGAAATATTCAAACACCCCTTCTTTTATTTATGACATCTATATCAACTAGGTAAACAATGCAAAAAAGCATTTTTTCCTATCCTGCCGCATCCTGCAAAACATCAACTATTTCCACAGGATACCACAGGATACATTCGCTGTTTGACGACACCTAACTTATTGATACAATAAACCTAATTTACATGTCAAAATATCATCACTATAAAAGAAGACTAGTGACTAGTATTCTTTTAGCCTTATTCTCCATAGGGGGAATTGCCTATGGGCAAAGCCCCACGGTCAAAGGAACCGTGGAAGAGGCCGGATCGCAGACTCCGATTCCCGGAGCCTTGGTGATCGTCAAAGGTACCCAGCGCGGGACAGTCACAGAAAACGACGGATCCTTCAGCATAGAGGCCAGCCCAAACGAAACACTTGTCGTCAGCTTCATTGGATACACCACCACCGAGCACCTCATCACCAGCGCATCAGGCCCAATAACCATAAGCCTGGCGGTAGACGAGGCTGAACTCGACGAGATTGTGGTCGTCGGCTATGGTACCCAAAAGAAATCCGATCTCACCGGGGCCGTGGGCTCAGTCAGCGAGGAAAGCCTCAAGGACCGACCGTCCGCCAACCTGTCCAACGCCCTTTCGGGCAAAGTGCAGGGGGTAAACGTCTCGATCAACTCCGGACGTCCGGGAGGCCGCGCCAATATCCGTATCCGTGGCAATACCTCGGTCAGCATCGCAAACGATCCCCTATACGTGATCGACGGGGTCATCATGCATGCTACTGGCCTTGCCAACGGCAGCACCCCTATAGACTACATCAATCCCAACGACATCGCCTCTGTGGAGATTCTCAAAGATGCCTCCGCCACGGCCATCTACGGTGCCCGGGGCGCAAACGGCGTGATCCTCGTGTCTACCAAGCGAGGCAGCCAATCCGGCGGAATGATCGCCTATGAAGGAAACTACAGCATCGGCGTCCTCCCCAAAAAAATACCGCTATTGAACTCGGAGGAGTTTCTCGCCACCGAGGATCTCGCCTACCAAAACGCACAAAAGTACGATCCGAATGGATGGAGAAACGGCATCTACAAAGATCCCGCGCTAAAGCGCACCGATCCCAGACTCTTCGATGCCAACGGCAAGCCGCTCTACGACACCGACTGGCAGGACGAATCCTTCAAACCGGCCTTTACCCAAAGCCATCAGCTGAACTTCACCTCGGGCAATGTCGATGACAACTTCGGCGTGTTCCTCGGCTACAGGGATGAGGACGGACTCATGGCCAATTCCTGGATGAAGCGCTATTCCTCGAGGTTTGTATTTGACAGCAAGATCAAAGACTGGATCAAAGTAGGCGGGGTACTCAGCTACAACGACCAAAAGGAAAGCCAGGTAGACCCGCTCGGCAACGGGGGGATCATCGCCATGCGCCAAGTGCTGGAAGCGCTCCCTATCATTCCCGTGAAATACCCCGATGGAAGCTGGGCTGGAAATGCCGACTACCCCGGCATGGAAGGGGGCAACAACCCCATCCACGTATCGGAGGACAGAATCTACTTGGTAAACACCCAAACCGTACTTGGCAACGTCTACGCCAACCTCTACTTGGCCAAAGGGCTGGAGTTCAGGTCAAACCTATCCGTCAACATCGTAAACCAGCGAGTGGACTACTACGGCGGCAGAGATCTGAACTACATCTCCAAAAACCAGGGTGGCGACGCCTCTATCTTCAACGACCGGCTCAACTCTTGGCAGTTTGAAAACTACCTTACTTACATCAAGGAGTTTAACCAAAACCACGCGATCAATGCCATGGCCGGTATCGCTTGGCAGCATGTCGATCGGTTCAACTCTACAGCCAGGGCACAGAACTTCCAGGATGACTATTTTGCCTTCAACAACCTCGGAGCCGGCGCCGTAGCCGTCCAGCCTAACTCGGGCACGGTGGCCTATGGACTGAACTCCTACTTTTCAAGGATCAACTACACCCTGCGTGACAAGTACCTCTTCACCTTCACCGGTCGTGTGGACGGCTCCTCCAAATTTGGCGAGTCCAACCGCTATGCCTTTTTCCCCTCCGCCGCCTTTGCCTGGAGAGCCTCTGACGAAAACTTCCTCAGCTCCAGCAATGTCATCTCCAACCTGAAACTACGCGCCAGCGTCGGCCAAACCGGAAACTCCGAAGTGACGGCCTACCAAGCCCTAGCCGGGATGGGCAACTACACCGTGATCTTCAACGACCAGCGCCAGATAGGCATTGGCGTGAGCCGTCTTGCCAATCCCGACCTGAAATGGGAAGTCACCTCCCAGGTGGACTTCGGAGCCGAAATCGGATTTCTTCAAAACCGATTGATGTTTGAACTGGACCTCTACCGCAAAATCACCGACGACATGCTCCTGAGTGCGCCGGTTCCCTCCAGCAGTGGCTATACCGTCGTGAGCAAAAACGTGGGCAGCATGGAAAACAAAGGGGTCGAATTCGGACTGAACACGGTCAACGTCGAAAAGACGGACTTTTCTTGGAGTACCAACTTCAACCTGTCGATCAACAAAAACAAGGTCAAAGCACTGACCGGCGGATCGGATATCTTCCTCGGATCCACCATCGTGAGGGAGGGTGAGCCCGTGGGTTCTTTCTTCGGCTTTGTCCACGAAGGCACCTGGAACACCGAGGAGGAAACCGTCGCTGCGTCCTACAACAAGCGCCCCGGCGACATCAAGTACAAGGACGTCAACGAAGATGGTGTCATCAACGACTCCGACCGGGTGATCATCGGCAAAGGCATTCCCGACGGATTTGGCACGTTTGCCAACACCTTCCGGCTGAAAAACTTCGAACTGCTCGTGGACATCCAGTTCACCTACGGCAACGACGTGCTCTTCCGAAGCAAGCACTCTGCCGAAGACCGGACAGGCATCGCCAACAGCTTCAAGACCGTACTGCAGGGCTGGACTCCGGAAAACCAGGACACCTACTACGCCCAAATCCGTCCGCTCACCGCTGGCTACAACACCAACAACGACTCCAGAAGAGTGGAAGACGGGTCTTTTGTCAGAGGGAGAAACATCATGCTCTCCTACAACTTTACCCCGCAAACACTGGAAAAACTGAAGCTGAGAACGATGAGAACCTTCTTCTCCGTCCAAAACTTCTTCCTGTCCACAGACTACTCCGGCTACGATCCTGAGGTATCCACCTCCGGAGCGGCGTTTGACCAGGGCGTAGACCTCTATGCCTATCCCAAACCACGTGTGTTCATGCTGGGTGTCAGCGTCAGCCTCTAATAAAAAATCCGACAATTATGAAACGTACCAAATCCCATATAGCCAAATTCGTCTTGCTATCCTCCCTGATCGGGATCACCTCCTGCTCGGGCTTTCTGGATGAGTCAGACCAGTCCAACTTCACGCTGGACAACTATTTCACCAAACCGGAACACGCGACCAGCGCAGTGAACTCGATCTATCAGAGTTTGCAGCCCATCATGTCCAGCGGCTTTGGCGGTGGTCCCTGGATGATGACCGAGTTTGCCACCGGCTTGGCAGACACCGAGCTGGGCCAGGCCCAAAACAGCCTCTTTGTCATGAACCTGGACAACACCTCGGACAATGGCTACGGCCAGACCTATTGGACGAGCTTCTATCTGGGCATCGCCAACGCAAACGTGGCCCTGGCCGAAATCCCGGATATGAACATGGACGAGACCGCCAAAAACAAACTGCTGGGCGAAGCACGCTTCCTGAGAGCCTACTACTACTACAACCTGGTCAGGATTTTTGGAAACATTCCGCTCATCACCGACCCCATCGACCTGTCTTCCGAAAACCTCTACCCCGAGCAGGCGGATCCCGCCGCGGTCTATGACCAGATCGTGGCCGATCTCCAAGAGGCCGAAAAGTCCGGATTGGCCTGGAGAGACGCTACCGGGAGGGTATCCATGGGCGCTGTCAAATCCCTGCTCTCCTCGGTGTACCTCACCATGGCAGGCTACCCGCTGCAAAAAGGAAACGACTACTACGCCCTGGCCGCAGCCAAAGCCAAGGAAGTAATGGACTCCAAAACCTTCTCACTGTTTGACTCCTACGCCGCTCTGCACACTCCGAGCATGAAAAACCTGGGGGAGAATATCTTCATGGCCCAGTATGTCGCCTATACCCTCCCCTCCAGCTGGCAGGTATCCATCATCCCCTACAACCGGGGCATCTCCAACTACAGCGCGGAAACAGGCGGGATTTTCGCCCAGGAAGCCTTTGTGAAATCCTACGAACCGGGTGACAAAAGAGCCGCTGAAAAGGAGTTTTACTACACGAGCTATACCCTGCGAAATGACCGCACCAAAACCCTCGAGCTGGGAGACTACTACATCTTCAAGCATTTTGACGAAGTCGCCCAAACCAGCACCACCAGCAGCTCGATGAACTGGCCCATCCTGCGCTACGCCGAGGTGCTGCTGATTTTTGCAGAAGCGTCCAACGAGGCAAACGGACCAAATGCCGAGGCTTACGCCGCAGTCAACCAGATCCGCTCCAGAGCCCAGCTAGCTCCCCTGCAAAACCTGGGAAAAGACCAGCTTCGTGAAGCCATCTGGAGGGAAAAGTTCTTCGAGCTTTCCTTCGAAAACAAGACCTGGTTTGACATGGTCCGGATCAGAAAGGGCTTCAACGTCACCACCCGCCAGTTTGAGGACTACGTGGGCCACAAGTTTGTCTATGGCCCCACGGTGACTGAGCGGGAGCTGCTGTTCCCCATCCCCACCGCGGAAGTCAGAAACAACCCCAAATTGGTTCAGAACCCCGGCTACTAGGAAAAGATAGCTGACATCGCACTTCTGGATGAACCGGGAGGGGAGGAGCAAGCCGCTGAGCAGATCCCTCCCCTCCTTTCATTCCCAAAACCCGATAAACCCAGCCCGAAAACCGACTGAGCGTCACCCCCATCAAGCAAAGTACACGCTATTCATTTGCCCAAACACCGCAGCAAGAATCTCGACACCACCCATATAATCAGGTTGAAAATCCAGGGCTTTCTGCCTATTATTAACCCGAAATGCAATCCAATCCATGAAATACAACCGTCTATCGCTAGTTCCCCTCCTTTTTGTTTGCCTCTCATTTTTTTACGGCTGCACCCAAAAACAAACCCTCGAACTCCGAAAAAACTCCCACATCACCCTCGTCGGCAACAACCTGGCCTCGCGCATGCAGGAGTACGGACTCTTTGAGACCGAGATGCACCTCCGCTACCCGGACAGCACGCTCTTCATCCGCAACCTCGGCGATCCAGGCGACACGCCTGGCTTCCGTCCCCGGTCTGGCACCAACGACCCCTGGGCCTTTCCCGGCGCGGAGGACTTTCAGGACGAGTATGCGACTCCGTCCGGAAGCATTGGCCACCTCGAAAAACCCGACCAATGGCTCACCCGCCTTCAAGCCGACATCGTCGTGGGCTTTTTTGGCTTCAATGAATCCTTTCAGGGGAAAGACAAACTGGAAAACTTCCGTGCAGAGCTGGAGGCTTGGGTGATCCACTCCAAAGCACAAAAATACAACGGCAAGTCCGCCCCTCAGCTGGCCCTGGTCTCGCCCATCGCCTTTGAGGACCTCAGCGAGCTCATAGACCTGCCCGATGGTACTGTCGAAAACGAAAACCTCCAGCTCTACACCGAGGCCATGAGGGAGGTCGCGACCAAGCATGGACTGGTCTTCGTGGATGCCTTTGACGCCAGCCAAGACTGGTACGCCAGCTCCTCTGAGCCCCTGACCATAGACGGCTCCCAGCTCAACGAGCAGGGCTATGAAAAATTTGCGGTTTTCCTCGCCGACGAGCTCTTTGGGAAGGAAAAGGCCAAGGCCAGCGCCAACCGTGACCAGATCCACGAGGCGGTGATGGAGAAAAACTGGCTCTGGACCAACGACTACAAAATCCCCAACGGCGTCCACGTCTTCGGGCGTCGCTACGATCCTTTCGGCCCGGACAACTACCCCTTTGAGCTGGAAAAAATCCGCCAGATGACCGCCATCCGTGACACCGCAATCTGGGAAGCCAACCAAGGCCGAACCAAAGACCTTGCGGCAGCTGATGCCAAAACCAGAACCCTGCCCGAGGTCGAAACCAACTTCAACCCCGACAAAAACGGCAGCTTGGAGTACAAGTACGGGGACGATGCGCTCAGCACCATCAAGGTACCGGAAGGCTACAAAATCGAGCTTTTCGCCTCCGAGGCGGAATTCAAGGACCTCGCCAATCCGGTGCAGCTCTCCTTTGACAACAAGGGTCGGCTCTGGGTGGCGACCATGCCGAGCTACCCCCACTACAAGCCAGGCGATCCCCGACCTCAGGACAAGCTGATCATCCTCGAAGATACCGACGGAGACGGCAAGGCCGACAAGCAGACGACTTTCGCGGACAACCTCCACATCCCCGTGGGCTTCGAGATCGCTCCTGAGGGAGTCTATGTCTCCCAAGGCAACAACCTCGTCCTGCTGGTGGATGAAAACGGCGACGACAAAGCCGACCGAAAGGAAGTCCTGCTCAGCGGCTTTGACGACCACGACACCCACCACGCCATCTCAGCTTTCACCACCGACGAATCCGGTGCCATCTACATGGCCGAGGGGGTCTTTTTGCACTCCAATATCGAAACCTCCTACGGGCCAGTGCGTGCGACGAATGGTGGCTTCTACCGCTACGAACCCAAGCGCCACAAGCTAGAGCGGGTCAACCAGGTGAGCATTCCAAACCCTTGGGGTATCGCCTTTGACGACTGGGGACAAAACTTCTATGCCGAGACCTCTGGCCCCAATGTCAACTGGATGCTCCCCGGCTCGGTGCTTCCCCGCTATGGCAACGCCAACTACAAGGGACCAAACCTGATCGAAAAAGACCACATGGTACGGCCGACCTCCGGTCTGGAATTCATCTCCAGCCGACACTTCCCAGACGACGTCCAGGGCGACCTCATCATCAACAACACCATCGGCTTCCTCGGCACCAAGCAGCACCAGGTCTTTGAGGACACTGTAGGCTTTGTGACCAAATGGAGACAGGATCTGATCACCTCCACCGACCGCAATTTCCGCCCGGTGGACATGGAGATCGCGCCTGACGGCTCCATGTACATCGTGGACTGGCACAATATCCTGATCGGACACATGCAGCACAATGCTCGCGATCCGCTTCGCGACCACGTGCATGGCCGGATCTACCGACTCACCTACCCTTCCCGACCGCTGCTCACTCCTGCGAAAATCGACGGAGCGACCATTGCCGAATTGCTGGAAAACCTAAAACAGCCAGAATACCGCACCCGCTACCGCACCCGTCGTGAGCTGCGCGGCCGTGATGCCAAGGAGGTGACCGCTGCGGTAGAGAAATGGGTTGCCGATCTGGACAAAAACGATCCCCGCTACGAACACCATCGCCTGGAAGCACTTTGGGTGACTTGGGGGGCCAACCAGGTCAACCAAGACCTGCTCCGCTCCCTGCTTCAGTCCGAGGACTACCGCGTGCGGGCGGCTTCCGTTCGTGTCCTCCGCTACACGGGCCATCAGGTCAAAGACCAAAAAGACCTCCTGATGGCCGCTGCCAAAGACCCAAACGGTCGGGTACGAATGGAAGTAATCGCTGCCGCGTCTTGGCTGCCTAGAGCGGAAGGCCTGCCCATCCTCTCCGAGGTGGAAAACCAAGACCAAGACAACACCTGGATTCCTAAAACCCTCGAAACCGCCGTCGCCCACCTCAACGGCCTCTCGGTCGCTGCGAAAAAAGAGGAAGACATCAAGTCCTCCCTCAGCGGCTCGGATCGGGAGCTGTTTATCCTGGGGAAAGAAATCTACGCCAGAGAGGGCTTCTGCTCCACCTGCCATCAGCCTGACGGCGGCGGACTCAATGCCTCCGGCTTTCCTCCGCTGCGGGGCACGCCTTGGGTGACAGGAAGTCCGGAGAGACTGATCAAAGTCGTGCTCAAAGGCCTTTTGGGCCCTATCAACGTAGCAGGAAGAGATTACCCAGGCCAGGTACCGATGACGCCTTTCGAAGGCATGCTCAACGACTCCGAGGTAGCCGCCGTCCTGACCTATGTGAGAAACTCCTTTGGCAATCAGGCCTCCGCCATTTCTCCCGACCTGGTACAGAAAGTCCGCGAGGAAGTGAAAGCAAAAGAAGGTTTCTACAGCCCTGACGAACTGCTGAAGGTGCACCCGCTGGAAAAGTGATGGGATGCCAGGATGACCGATGTCCGGTGTCGGATGTCGGCTGAGTTGGAAAGTGGTAAAGTTGTAAGGTTGTAAGGTTGCAGCACCGAACGATCAGAGCGGGCTAGGGCGCTTTTGAAGGCCGTAGCTCGTTTCTCAAAACTCGCAAATATTCGGCGACTGACCCTGAATTTGATGTTCTGCGCTCCATACTTCCTTGAATTTGAAAATCGGGTACGATCTTGGAAGGTGGGACTGCCCTAGTCCGTCCTTTCGTAAATCAACAATCGCAACGCATAAATTCGATGAAACACCCTCTTCTATCGCTCGCTTTTTCGCTTTCCATACTTTCCCTTCCGGTCTTTTCCCAGACCCAAAACCTCCGCTTCGAAAAGCAGCTCATCGCCTTCGAAAGCAACGAGTCGGTAGGGGCTTTTGACGTAGACAAAGACGGGCATATCGATCTGGTCTCGGGGAGCTATTGGTACAAGGGGCCGGAGTTTCGTGATCGGGCACTCATCGGCCAGGTGAAGCGCTACGGGGAGTATTACGAGGACTTCTCGACTATCCCCATGGATGTCAACGGGGACGGCAAGATGGATTTTGTCACCGGAGGATGGTTTGAAGGAAAGCTGGTCTGGAAAGAAAACCCTGGAAACAACGGGGAATGGAAAGAGCACCTGATCGCCGAGACCGGCAATATCGAGTCCACCCGAGCCTGGGATATCGATGGGGATGGCACCCTGGAGATCGTGCCCAACACGCCCCGTAAGCCTTTGGCCTTCTACAAGTGGATCGGTCCAAACCAGTTTGAGAAGTACGAGGTATTCGAGACCCAAGGCCACGGACTGGGGTTTGGGGATATCAACGGGGATGGTTTTGGGGACTTGATTTCCTCCTTCGGCTGGTACGAGGCTCCTGCAGACCTACGGACAGGACAGTGGAATTTCCATCCCAGCTTCAATCTGGGCGACATCAGCGTCCCGGTGATCGTCACCGACCTGACCGGCGACGGGCTGAATGACCTCATCTTTGGCATGGGCCACAACTATGGCCTCTTTTGGATGGAGCAAAAGCGCGACGGCGAAGGGCAGATCAGCTTTGCGAAGCATCCCATCGATCCCTATCACGCACAATATCACGCGATGGAATGGGTGGATCTGGACGGCGATGGCAAAAACGAGCTCGTGACCGGCAAGCGATTCCGAGCCCACAACGGCAAAGATCCCGGAGAACTGGATGAGATCGGCCTCTACTACTTCAAGTGGGATGGAAAGGCTTTCGTGAAAAACATCATCGCCTACGGGCCCCTGGGAGTAGGCAAAGGCACAGGGATAAACTTCGCCGTCACTGACCTCAACGGAGACGGAAAGGTCGATATCGCCGTGGCGGGCAAAGACGGCCTGGCGGTGTTTTGGCAGAGGTAGGAAAATCAATCTGAACCGGACACTCCGATTTTCCAGATTGATTTTCTTAACTTCGCAAATGCTTCAAAAGACCGAACGAACCCTCTCCGACTTCAACAGCCAACTCAAGCTGAAAGGCTTCAACGCCTTCCAGATCGAAAGCGACGGGGCGGAAACCCGCGTGTACAGCCGCAAGGATTTCTACAAAATCTGTCTCACCACCGGCAAGAGCATCATCAACTATTCGGACAAAAGCTACGCACAGGAAGGCACCATCCTCTTCTTTGGCAATCCCCACATCCCCTACTCTTGGGAGACGCTCTCTACCGAATACCTCGGCTACACCTGCCTTTTTTCCGAGGATTTCCTCCACCGAGGCGAACGCACGGAGAGCCTCTTGCAGTCTCCCCTTTTTAGGCTGGACGGCACACCCATCCTGCAGATCAGCGAGCAGCAGCGCGTACACCTGAATGATATTTTCGAAAAAATGATCGCCGAGCAAAACTCCGACTATGCTTTCAAGGACGACCTGATCCGCAACTACATCCACCTGATCTTTCATGAGGCACTGAAAATGAAGCCCTCTGAAAACTTCATCCATCACAAGAGCGGGGCTTCACGACTGACGACCGTTTTCATGGAGCTCCTGGAGCGGCAGTTCCCCATCGAGACACCCAGCGCTCCGCCGCAGCTGCGCACGCCCCAAGACTATGCGTCTTCCCTCTCCGTCCATGTCAACTCCCTCAATCGGGCCATCAAGGAAACCACCGGAAAACCCACCTCCGCGCACATCGCCGAGCGGACGCTGGCAGAAGCCAAGGCCCTGCTCCAGCACACGGACTGGAACATCTCCGAGATCGCCTTTGCGCTCGGCTTCGAGTACCCGACCTATTTCAACAATTTTTTCAAAAAACACACCGGCACCAATCCCAAGACACTTCGGGCAGGTATCGGCAGACTTCAAGAGTAACTCGGGACAAGGCTTCAAACGAGAATGTTTGATTTCCATAATTCTGAATTTGATTTTTGTTAGAAAAGAGGCAGCTGGTGGAATAATTTTGTAAGGTGATCAATTGACAACACCATGGAGGATCAACCAAAGCAAAAGCCTGAAAACGAAGTCGAAGCCGCCCGGATCAAACTGGGCTCTGGGACCTTCGTACCCAAAGACGACCCGGCTCTCACCCTATTGATGCCCAGAGTCATCCAGACTTTGGAGCTCGTGGCCAAAATGAATTCTTCTGGAAATGTGGATGAGGCAAGGGGGATTTTGGGACAGATCACTGGCCAACACATAGACGATTCTACCACGATCTTCCCGCCATTCACCACCAACTTGGGCGTTTTCACCCGCATCGGCAAAAACGTCTTTATCAACCACGGATGCTCCTTTCTGGACCTCGGTGGGATCACCATCGAAGACGGCGTAATGATCGGCCCGCAGGTCAAGTTGGTCACCGAGAATCACCCGCTCGATCCACAGCTAAGAAAAGGCCTGATCTGCAAACCCATTGTGTTAAAGAAAAATGCCTGGATAGGAGCGGGAGCCACGATTTTACCCGGAGTGACCGTGGGCGAAAACTCCGTGGTCGCAGCGGGAGCCGTGGTCTCCAAGGACGTCCCCGACAACACCGTAGTCGGCGGAGTCCCAGCCAGAGTACTCAAGGAGGTCCCTCGCAGTCAGTCCTGACCCGAATGGCTTGCTTCTTCTAGCCCATCCACACCCTATTATGAAATATGTCAGCTAAACCGATAAACATGAACACCACAAAAACCCTTGCTTTTGGAGCCGCGACGGCTACCTCCGGCATCGCCCCCATGGACATCCAGCGCAGAGCCCTCCTCGGCAATGACGTGGAGATCGACATCCTCTACTGCGGCATCTGCCACTCGGACCTGCATGCGGTGAAAAACGACTGGGGAGGATCTACCTATCCCTTGGTTCCCGGTCACGAGATCGTGGGCAAAATCACCCAAATCGGCCCCGAGGTCAGCAAATTCAAAGTCGGTGACTTGGCCGCCATCGGCTGCATCGTGGACAGCTGCGGTACCTGCGCCCACTGCCATGAGGGCGAGGAGCAGTTTTGCGAGACAGGCTGGACGGTGGTTTTCAATTCACCGGACAAAATCTCCAGCGGGATGACCTTCGGAGGCTTTTCGGAGCGTATCGTCGCCAACGCCGACTACGTCCTCAAGATGCCCGACAGCGTGGACTTGGCAGCTTCCGCTCCGGTGCTCTGCGCGGGAATCACCGTCTACTCTCCCCTGAAACACTGGAATGCCGGGCCGGGCAAAAAGGTCGGTATCATCGGCATCGGGGGACTCGGCCACATGGCCATCAAGATCGCCAAAGCCATGGGCGCGGAGGTGACGGTCTTCACCACTTCTCCATCCAAAATGGACGATGCGAAAAGCCTAGGCGCAGACCATGCGGTGCTTTCTACTGACAAGGCCGCTATGAAAGGCCAAAGAGGCTTTGACATGATCCTCGACACGGTCTCGGCCAAGCATGATGTCAATGTGTACCTCAACGCGCTCAAAGTAGACGGCAGCCTCGTCCTCGTCGGGCTTCCCAACGAACCCCTGGAGGTCGGCGCATTCAACGTGGTCAACGGCCGCAAAAGCTTCTCCGGCTCCAATATCGGAGGAATTGCGGAGACGCAGGAAGTGATTGACTTTTGCGCCAGCCACGGCATCGCGGCCGACATCGAGCTGATCAAGCCCTCGGAGATCAACGAGGCCTTTGAAAGACTCGAAAAAGGCGATGTGAAATACCGCTTCGTGATCGATCTGAAAGCATAAGCCAAACTGCCCGGGGCGAAGGTCTCGGGCAGTTTTTTTTTACCACGCCGACTCCCACTGCATTTGGGGAATCTCGGCCCGTTTGGAAATGGGGGCAAAAAAGTCATGCCGCATCGTTCGATTTGGGACTTGGCCTGTTGGCCAATGGAGCGGGACACTTTAACTTCCGAGAAAATCCCAGTCATGGCCCAGGCTCTCGTCGATCACATTGGAAAGTTCATCACGCTAGACCCGGAAGCGCAAATCCGAATCCCGGAGTTTTTTGAGCGACTGCAAGTCCAGAAAAAGGACATTTTGCTGCCCGCAAACCGCATCTGCGACCGGCTCTTCTTTGTGGCCGGGGGTTGTGTTCACGCCTATTTCACCGACCAACATGGTGTGGAAAAGTCCATCCAGTTTGCGCTGGAAAACTGGTGGATCAGCGACTTCCAGGCTTTCTACCGGCAAAAGGCCACGGAAAACACCATTCAGGCGGTCGAGGACTCCGAGGTGTGGAGCATCACCAGGACGAGCTACAGCGCCCTGCTGTCCGAGCATCCGGAGATGGAGTCCTATTTTCGGCAGATGTACGAGATCGGCTACGGAGCAGCCATCACCCGCATCAAATTCCTCTTCAACTACTCCAAGGAAGAGATCTTCTATAGCTTTTCGGAGCAGTTTCCGCACTTTGTCAGCCGCGTACCCCAGTACGTTCTAGCCACCTATCTGGGCCTGACTCCAGAATACCTCAGCAAACTCAGGGCAAAAAGACGATCTTAATCCAGTTCAAGTTTTTTGGGAAATGGCACAAATACCTTTGGTGCATCACAAATCAAAAACACCAAAGACCATGGAAACTAGACTGCAAATCGACCAGGTAGAGCCCAAAGGCTACCAATCTCTTTTCCCCATCGAAAAGTACCTCCAGCAATCCCAGCTGACCCACACGCACAAGGAGCTGATCAAGATCCGTGCTTCCCAGATCAACAAATGCGCCTTTTGCATCGATATGCACACCAAGGACGCACTGGCGCAGGGGGAAAGCCTCCAGCGGATACTGCTGCTGAATGCCTGGGAGGAGACCGAGCTTTTCACTCCGGAAGAAAAAATCCTGCTCAAGGTAACCGAAGAAGTGACCCTGATCGCCGAAAGCGGACTGAGCTCGGAGACCTACACCCAAGCCGTCCAGGTGCTGGGCGAAAACTACCTGGCCCAGGCGATCATGGCCATCATCGCGATCAACGCCTGGAATCGCCTTTCGGTCAGCACGCTGAAGCCCATACCGGCCTAGTTGCTCTTGCGTACTAGCTTTACGGCCTGATTTCCTTCTCGGGAAATCGGGCTTTTTGCTTTCCGACCCCGGAAAACAGAGCAGACAGTCCGTCGATTTCGGTATCTTTCCTTTTCCATGCATCCACCGAAAATGAAGAAAGAGACTGCACTCCTCTGCCTGTTCATCCTGCTCAAGTTTGCGCTGCAATATGCCGTCGTGCATCCGGATTTTGACCTGCATCGGGATGAGTTTCTGCACCTGGATCAGGCCGACCACCTGGCCTGGGGCTACCTCTCCGTGCCGCCGGTGACCTCCTGGATCTCGGTCTTGATCCGCTGGCTGGGCAATGGGGAGCATTGGGTACGCTTTTTTCCTGCGCTGATCGGGGCAGCCACGATTGGGGTGGTTTGGGATCTGGTCAGAAGACTTGGAGGCAATCTCTACACACAGTCTCTGGCGGCTATTGCCCTGCTTTCCTCCGCACTCATCCGGCTCAACATCCTCTTCCAGCCCAATTCCCTGGACATCCTTTGCTGGACGCTGGTGTTCTACACGCTGACCTGCTTTTTCCTGACGGAAAAGCCCAAGTGGCTGTACTTCCTGGCGCTGAGCTTTGCCTTTGGCTTTCTGAACAAGTACAACATCGTCTTTCTCGCCATGGGCCTTTTCCCGGCACTTCTGCTTACTTCCAAACGGTCCATTTTCCAAAACAAGCACCTCTACTTCGCCCTGCTGATGGCGATTTTGCTTGTCCTCCCAAACCTCATCTGGCAGTACCAAAACGGCTTTCCGGTGATGACCCACATGCGCCTGCTCAGCCGGTATCAGTTGGTCAACGTGAGCAGAATCGGCTTCCTGATGGAGCAGCTGCTGTTTTTCTATCCAGCGCTTTTCATCTGGCTGCCGGGACTGGCGGGATTGCTTTTCGCCCGGAGGTTCCAGGACTTTCGATTTGTCTTCTGGACATTTGTACTGACGCTGGCCATCTTCACCTACTTCCAGGCCAAGGCCTACTATGCCATCGGACTCTATCCCGTTTTGCTCGGGTTTGGAGCGGTCTTGATCAGCGGCTGGCTGGAAAGTGGCTGGAGAAAAAAGCTGAAGCCCCTGGCTTTGGCAATCCCTCCCCTCCTGTTTTTGCCCGCGCTGCCCCTCATCCATCCCTACTACTCTCCGAATAGAATCCTCGAAAACCCGCCGGCCTACTCCCTCCTCGGCCTGAGTCGCTGGGAAGACGGCCGAGAGCATCCTATTCCGCAGGATTTCGCAGACATGCTGGGCTGGAGCGAACTGGCGCATCTGGTAGATTCCGCCTATCGCATGATGCCCGAGCAAGGCCGCACGATGATCATCTGCGACAACTACGGCCAAGCCGGGGCGATCAACCACTACTCCAAGATCCCGGAGCTCCGGGCGCTGACGATGAATGCGGATTACCTGTACTGGTTTGAGCTGGAGGAAAAAGTGGACAACCTGATCCTGGTATGGGAAGCGGATGAGCAGATCACGGAGCGGGAGCTGGGCTTCTTCGAAGAATATCGAGAGATCGGCAAAATATCGCATCCCCTAGCCAGGGAACTTGGCACCAGGGTTCATTTCCTTCGCGGGGCAAAAGCCGACATCAACACCATCCTGCGGCAAGAAGTAGCCGAGGAGAAAAAGGTATGGGAAGGAGCGCGGTAAATGTCCCTTTTGACAGCAACAGAAAAATCCCATCCAAGTCCCTACTAAAAGAAAGCTCCTTACCTTTATCCGGCGCAATGACCGTACGCATTGGCACGATTCCACCTTCTACTCAAACCACCCAACCTGATTTTGCTCCCTATTTCCCGCTCCTCCCAGGTCAGCTTTTCCCTGCTATCGACCCTCTTCTTTCTCCTTTGCCAAAACAAGGCTATCGCACAGAAGGAAGTCGTCCGATCGGAGCAGGTATGGCTGCAGTCCTACCACGAAGCCAAGGTGTCCGAAAAATGGATGCTGCTCCTGGACGGGGGATTTCGCTGGCGGGACGGAGTGGACGACAAACTGGCCTACATCGTCCGCGCTGGGGCGGGCTACGCCCTGACTCCACGGCTCCGTGCGTCGGCAGGCTTTGCCCATCTCGGCGGATATGCGGGAGAAAAAGTCATCCGCCGCGAGTACCGCCCCTATCAGGAGCTACAGCTCAAAGACCAGCTTGGCAGGCTAAATCTCAGCCAGCGCCTACGGATCGAGGAGCGCTTCTTCGACGACCTGGCGGTGGGTGTCTCCACGGCGGACTTCAATTTCCGCTTCCGCTACTCGGTCATGGTAGGAATCCCTCTGCTGCGCCTGTCGGCTAAAAATCCGGACAGAAGACTCGTCCTCAACGTCGGCGACGAGGTCTTCATCAACGCCGGTCAGCAGATCACGCACAACGTGTTTGACCAAAACCGGCTCATCCTCAGCCCCAGCCTCCAGTGGAACAAAGACCTGAGCATTGCCTTGACCTACAACTCCCAATTTGCAAGCACGCCGGCACCGGAGGTTTTTCTCCATAGCAGGATCTATTGGCTGCAGCTGCGGTATAATGTGGACTTGGGAAAGAAAGATCGCCAATAGCCCTAAACCTTCCTTCTAAAGCTTGCAACTACGGGCAGCCCAGCAACAAGCAAAGGAAAAAAACGTTATTTTGGCTTAAGCTGTCGAAACCATGGAAACCAAAGAAGTCAAGAGAAAACTAATCGCGAAGATCCAAGAGATCAACAATCCAGAGATCCTTGAGGAAATCAACCGACTACTGTCCTTGGATCTGGTAGAATCCGACCTACTAACGCTGTCCAATGAACAAGCCCAAGTAATCTCGCAAGGCAAAAAAGACTACGAGATGGGAAAAACAAAAAGCAACGAAGACATCAACCAAGAGACTGAAACTTGGCTAAGAAACGGGTAGTCTGGACTGCACAGGCAGAAAACGACCGGATAGACATCCTGACGTACTGGAGAAACAGGAACAAATCCTCCGCCTATTCCGCCAAATTGCACCAATTATTCAAAGAAGGGGTTTTGCTGATCCAAGCAAACCCTACAATCGGAAAGCCAACGAATATTGACGGAATCCGTTCAAAAATCGTCCGAGACTATCTAATATTCTATGAAGAAATGGAGGATGAAATCGTCATCCTGGCCATTTGGGACAACCGAAGAAACCCGACGAAGTTAAAGATCTAACAAACCAATCGTGTCATGAAGCAGTTTTTGAGCTTATTCGCCCTTTTTATTGGAACCAGCTGGGCAGCCTATGGGCAGGAGAGGCCGGCCCCTGATTTCAGCTATGAAAAACCTTTCACGCTTCCCTTCTCCAAGTTTGCCCAGCCAGAGCAGATCCAGAAGTTCAGCCCGAAGGTCACACTGGCAGATGCCGGAAAGCTTCTTGCCTTTCAAGGCCCCCGAATAGAGCGAGAGATACATATCCCCGCGCCAACTCCCTTCACTTCGAGAATGCCGCTGCTGCACCTTCCCGACCCCGAGACCCGCATGCCCATCAGGGATTTTGACGACTCGGTCAATTACACGATTTTGAAAAAGGACTACTGAAAAAAGAAAACTCCCGGTTCCGCAGAGGAACCGGGAGTTTTCTTTTTTGGCACAAAGTCCAAAGTACCTTGTACCAAGTTGGATTCTTGAAAGGAAAATCGGCAAACTAACTCCAAAAAAAGGCTTCGATATACGCGACTCTCGTCGCTCCAGTGATCAGCCTGACACTGCCCACTGAGACTGCCTACTTTCGAGCGATGAAACCTTCGAGGTTCTACAAACCTCAAAGGTTCAGCCCACTGCCACTGCCTACTTGCTCAGCGGCTTATCCCGCTGCATCTCGACCATATCGACCGGAGGAGGCGCGTTGTCACCGAGAAGGTGCCGCACAAAGTAATCTCCCATTTTCCAGAAGAAGTATTCCGTCATATCTCCATAGCCATGTCGCTGGCCCGGCAGCATCACCAGTTCAAAGCGTTTTCCGGCTTTGATCAGGGCATTGGCCATGCGGATAGTGCCGGCAGGGTGTACGTTGTTGTCCACGTCTCCAGTCGAGAGCATGAGATGGCCCTTTAGGTTTTTGGCCAGGTCTGGATTTTTCTCGATCTGATAGACAAAGGTCGTGTCGCCCTTCGCAGACACCTGCTCCATCACGCCATGGTGCTTCTCAGACCACCAGCGGTTGTAGATGTTGTTTTCATGGTTGCCCGCAGAGGAAACCGCCACCTTGAACACATCGGGATACACGAGCATCGCCGCTGTGGACATGAATCCGCCTCCGGAGTGGCCGTGAATCCCGACTTTGCTGCGGTCGATGAAGTCGTGCCGGTCGGCCAGCTGCTCGATCGCGGCCTTTTTATCCGCCAAGCCATAGTCACGAAGGTCGCCATAGCCATAGTTGTGGTACCACTTGGATCGGGCAGGGTGACCGCCTCGGTTGCCCAAAGTAACCACGACAAAACCAAACTGCGCCAATCTATCGGTACGGTCCAGGCTTCTGCCAAAGGCCTTGTTCACCGCCTCGGTCTGTGGGCCAGGGTAAACGTACTCGATGATCGGGTATTTGCGCGTCGAGTCAAAGTCAAAAGGCTTGTACATCACGCCATAGAGATCGGTGATCCCGTCGTCGGCCTTGAACTTGAATGGCTCGGGAAACTGGTAGCCTGCGGCAAAAAGCTGGCTGAGATCGGCCGTCTCCAGGTCCATCACCTTTGCACCGACCTTGTCATAAAGCACCGCAACTGGCGTGGTATTTACCCTCGAAAAGTTGTCTACAAAGAAGGTCGCGTTGTCGTTGATGCTGATGTCATGGTTGAAATCCCCCTTGTTGAGCAAAGTGACCGCGCCGCCGTCGAGGCTCACGCTGTAGAGGTGCTCGTAGTAGGGATCTTCACCTTTTTCCCGACCATTGGCGGTGAAGAAGAGCTTTCTGGCTTTCGCATCCACACGGGCCGCTCCGGCAGCGTGATAGGGACCGGAAGTCAGCTGACGCTTCAGCGCCCCGTCTTTTCCATAGAGGTAAAAGTGAGCCCAGCCGTCACGCTCCGACCACCAGATCAGGTCGCTTCCCGCAAGCTCCAGCTTCTCAAACTCGATGTAGGTATTGCTGCGCTCCTCGATCAGGACTTCCTTCTCTCCCGAGGCTAGGTTCCATCGCAGCACGTCCACTTTCTTCAGGTCTCTTGAGGTGAGGGCAAAATAAAACCCGTCCAAATCGCCAAGCCAAGTGGCAGGGCGAAAATCGTCATCCCTCGTGTTGGTCGCCGGAGTGGTAGACCAGAGGCTGATAGTTTGGTCCTTGAAGGTCGCAATCGGCAGGTTTTTCAGGGCCATGGTTTCGAAGGAAAAGTGCAGCAACTCGGTCTTAGGCTGCTCCTTCTCCCCAGGCATGGCGTACTTGTAGGTCTCCAGAGTAGGGCGCGGATCCTTGGTATTGTGGATCACCCAGAGGTCTTTGACCGCCCGCTCGTCCGTACGGGTGAGGATAAATTGCCGGCTGTCCGCACTCCAAAGCGCCCCTACCCTCTTACGGTCTTTTTGCTTTTTCTCCTCCTCCACGTTGTCGTCCCCACGTCCGCCAAAGCCATAGCTGTAGTCCTTTTCCCCGTCTTCGGTCAACTGGTTTTCGACGATGGTGGAGTCCTTTTCATCCTTCGCCGCCTTGAGGAAGTTGGCCTTGTCCATCCAGTAGAGGTTGTAGTCCTTCATGTACACGACCTTGGAGGAATCTGGCGCGATGTTGGCCCAAGCCAGTCGTTTCGGGTCTTTTTCGGTCTCGATCTCGGTGAGCTGCTGCGTGGAGATATTGTAGAGGAAGGTGTGCACCTTCTTCTCCATGGAGTCTTTGGCGTTTTTGTTTTTCTCCTTGATCTCGGCCCAGTCCGACTTCAGCACGTCCGCGGTGCTCTTCACCTTGAATCGGATGGTGTTTTCATCCGCCAGCAGCTTGAGGTCGTCGAGCTTGAGGTGCTGTCCGTCAAAGGGGTCTTTCACCGCCTTGGTGATCTCGGCGGCGAGTTTGTCCTTGTCGAAAAGCTGCGTTTTGGTCTTTCGCAGCGGGTCGACCACATACCAGCTCTTGCCGTCAGAGGTCTCGTATTCGTACCAAAAGCGGTCGGACTTCTTCATCCAGTGCGCATCCACGCTGGTGGAGAAGACCATTTTCTTCATTTTTTCGGGCGAAAAGCGAGCCGCCAGCTCATAGTTTCCGGGGTGGCTCTTCTCTTGGGCAAAGCCTGACAGCGACGCCAAGACCATCCCAACCGCAAGTATAGTTTTCCTCATCTGGGTTGTTTTTTTTTCTGAATTGCGAAGCTAAAACAGGGGAAAGGAAGGATCGGTACCGCTTGTAAAGAAATGACCTCTTGGATTTTCGATTTGAGAACTACGATCTGCAAACGGACTGGAGCCGGAAGTCAACGGGTTCATTTTTTAACCAAATTTCGAAAAGAGGCCACATTGGTCTGTGAGGATACAGACCAAGGCAAAAGGTATGCTGGTCTGGGAGGACACAGGCCACGGCGGCAGGGCTTAGCCCGTTTTCTTTCAAATCCACACCAGAGGCAGGGCACCTTCAAGTCAGGGATTTTCGTTATTTTCATAAAAGTTTTGTCACATGGAAGAAATCAGCATTCAAGTAAGTCCCGAACTGGCAAAGGCGTGGGAGGGTACTCCGGACGAGCTAAAGCAAAAAATCACAAAATTGCTGGAAGAACAGCTTTCCAAGCTAATCGACATTTCCTCCACCAAGGAGGAGTTCAAAGTCTACTTATCAGATCTGCAGAAGGAAATGCTAAACAAGGGGTTGACCCAGGAAACCCTCGATGACATCCTCCGCTGATTTCCTGTTCATTTTCGACACCAATACGCTGATCAGCGGCGCTTTGATCCGAAACTCGGTACCGTCATTGGCGCTTCAAAAGGCGGTTCAACTTGGCCTCCACTGCTTTTCAAAAACGACCCTGAGAGAGCTCAACGAGGTATTGAAAAGAAAAAAGTTTGAGAAATACCTGTCTCCCGGACAGCGACTTGAGTTTCTGGAAAGAATCCTGGGAGTTTCCAGATTTTTCACCCCCCAACGGCACTTCGAGCTTTGTCGGGACAAAAAAGACAATCAGTTCTTGGATTTGGCCTTTTGCTCAAAGGCTTCGTTTTTAGTCACCGGAGACTCCGACCTCCTTGATATAGGAACTTTTGACGCCACGGAAATCGTCAATCCCAGCAACTTTCTCCGACTGGTGGACGGCACCTATTCCAACTAAAGGAGAGGATCGCACGCAATCAATCCACCTTTTTCTCTTTCCCATATATGACTATCCTCTTTTATGCCAGTAGGCAGCCATGGCAATCCGAAAGAACGCCAAAATTGAGGTTTTGCCCTACTTCGGTCTTCGGTCATTGGTCGCCTGTACTGAGCGAAGTCGAAGTATCCAGCCCGATTGAAGAAGTAAATTCGCTTACTGCCAAGATTGCGGATAATCATGAAAGCCAATAAACAAACTTGATTCAGGAAGGCAGATTCACAATTTTGAACGCGTCTTGCTACTTGCATCTAGCTACTTACACACCCCCCTTTTTCACGTTC
The DNA here is from genome assembly GCF_017254915.1 of Algoriphagus oliviformis. Taxonomy (GTDB): domain Bacteria; phylum Bacteroidota; class Bacteroidia; order Cytophagales; family Cyclobacteriaceae; genus Algoriphagus; species Algoriphagus oliviformis. The sequence goes on from NZ_JAFKCT010000003.1 coordinate 181,918, forward strand.
CCTTAACCTTCCATTCATCTACCCCAAAGAAAATTCCGAATTCAAAACAAATACTTAACAACCTAAACATGATGGTTTTACACCGCAGGACTAGCTTTCGAGCAAAACCCATCGTGTGAAAACCCACTTCAAAACGATCGTCATCTCGGACGTCCACCTGGGAACCAAAGGCTCGAAAGCCAAAGAGATTTCCCGCTTTCTCAAGCAGTACCGTTGCGAAAACCTCATCCTCAACGGCGACATCATCGACGGCTGGCAGCTCAAGAAATCCGGCAGCTGGAAGCGCAAACACACCCGCTTCTTCAACCGCATCCTGAAGATGATCGAGCAGAGCCACACCAACGTCTACTACCTCCGCGGCAACCACGACGACTTTCTCGAGCAGATCCTGCCTCTACAGATCGGCCGGCTGCACATCCTCACGGACATGTGCTACGAGTCCTTTGGCAAAAAGTACTTCATCACCCACGGGGATGTCTTTGACAGCATCACCACCAACCTCCGATGGATCGCCTACCTCGGGGACGTGGGCTACACCTTCCTCCTTTGGCTCAACCGGGTGGTCAACTACCACCGCTACAAGGCCGGACTGCCTTACTTCTCCCTTTCGCAGTACATCAAGGGAAAAGTCAAAAAGGCCGTCTCCTACATCGACGACTACGAGACCGAACTAGCCAAGATGGCGAAAGCAAAAGGCTGCGACGGGATCATCTGCGGACACATCCACAAGGCGGAAAACCGCATGATCGACGGCGTCCACTACCTCAACTCCGGCGACTGGGTGGAGACCATGAGCGCCCTGGCCGAGGACCACGAGGGCAACTGGCAGCTGATCTTCTATCGGGAGATCGACTTCAAAGGAATGCACCCCCAGCCCAACCCCACTCTCTTTCCGCATCCGGGAGGAAATGTCGTCCCCATGCGGCAGGTATCCTTTGAGACCCGAAACGACGAGGACATCACCCCACCCAGCATCCGACTCTGATGAAGTTCCTTTTTGTCATACAGGGTGAGGGAAGAGGCCATATGACCCAGGCCATCGCCCTATCCAGTCTCCTGCGCCGTCAGGGACATGAGCTGGCCTCCGTGGTGGTGGGAAAAAGCCCCCGAAGAAAAATCCCTGAGTTTTTCAGACGGGAAATCAACGCAAGCATCCATGAGGTGGAAAGCCCCAACTTCGAGTGCGACGGAGCCAACAAAAAGATCCTGATCGGCAAAACCCTCCGAAAAAACAGCGGAAAGCTGGGCACGTTCTGGAAAAGCCTACGGCAAATCGACCGCATCGTCTGCGACGCCAAACCGGACGTCATCCTGAACTTTTACGACCTGCTCGGCGGGCTCTACAACTTCCTATTCCGACCGAAAGCCGAATTTTGGGTCATCGGGCACCAATACCTCATCACCCATCCCGACTTCCATTTTGCGCCGGGACGCCCGGTGGACAAGGCACTCTTCCAGCTCAACACCTTTTTCACCGGCTTGGGAGCCAAAGAGCGGCTGGCACTTTCCTTTTTGCCAAAGAAAAATTCACCTGCGGAAATCCGTGTGGTGCCCCCACTATTGAGAAAAGAAGTGCACGCTTTGACGCCAAGCGAAGGAGACTTCTATCTCGCCTACATGGTCAACGCCGGCTACGCAGCCGAGGCCATGCACTTTGCGCAGCAGAATCCCGAGCTGAAAATCAAGGCCTATTGGGACAAAAAAGACGCGGCGGAGAGCGAATATCCGCTGCCCAACCTGAGTTTCCACCAGGTCAATGACAGGACATTTCTCCAGGACATGGCTGCTTGCAAGGGTCTGGCCTGCACGGCTGGATTTGAATCGGTGTGCGAGGCCATGTATCTGGGGAAACCCGTCCTGATGATCCCCGTCGCCGGGCAGTACGAGCAGGCCTGCAATGCACTGGACGGACAAGCCTCCGGGGCGGGCATCGCCTCTGAGCGCTTTGACTTTGCCAAGCTGGCCGGGGCACAAAAAAAGGATGCCGAAGCATCCTTGGTCTATCGTGACTGGGTAGCGAGCTGGCGGGAGCTGCTGCGCGACTTGGTTTGGGAAAGTGAAAGGCGAAACTCGAAGATTTCCAAGCCCCTTTCCGACGAGCCGGTTCCGGCGCTGGGCTAGGCTAGCAGCCCAATTCTTTTCTTTGCTCGGGGCTCAGGTCTTCGATTTTCACAAAGACTTCCTTCCCGTCTTCCTTCAGCTTCGCATAGGGGAATGTCGCACGCGTTACCTTTCTTCTGTCCTCGAAGGACAGCCTGCTGTACTTTGCCTCCAAATCCCTGAACAGCATCTGCTGCGCAAGGATTTCCTCTTGGCTAGGCTGTGAGAAAGTCCGGTTTTCATAAGCTCGGGTTTGGTATTGCCCGTAGAGACTCAGGTATTCCTTGAGCGATTTGCTTTGGAGCTGGGGAGAAAAGGCAAACGAATAGGCCATACCGTCGCTAGTGCCATTTCCTACGGTTTTCAACTCTGCCGTTTCGGATGCGCTGCCGTCCGGCGTTCCAAATCTCCGGGTATTTGAATCAGGAGCAATCGGCTCTTTCAGATTCTTTTTCCTGTTTTCCGTGGCTTTGGAATATTCGTCCCTTAGCCCTTGATAGAGTTCATCCAATAGCGCCTTCTCTTCGGGACTTTTGTGGATATAAATCGTACCGGACGTTCGCAGTTTTTCGTAGCGGGCGTTTTTCTGGAGATAAGCGGTGGTTGGGTCGGGATATTTCTGGATATCCTTGTGCCAAGTCACTTTTCTTTGAGTCAGAGTGATGGTGTCTTGATCGGTCAAAGGTTTTTGGCGTTCTGAACCAGGGCCAAGTTCTTTTTTATAGTACTCATTTGTAAACAAATGAACATGAAAAGATGGTATGGAGCTATCCGACGTAGCGTTTTCAAGTTTCCTTGCCGTAAAAAAAATAGCGATATCAGTCAGCAGTAAGTTTTCCAGCTCTTCATTTGGAATCACCTCCCGATCCAACAAAACCTTATACTTTTCTTTGTTTTTCCATTCCTCAAAAATCATGGGATGAGGGGGTTTCCTTGGAAAAGTCGGCACAGGGCCAAGGAGTCTATTCCTTTCATCTACCGACAACTGCTGATAAGCCTTGGGAGTATATTCCATGTTTTCGTCTTCCACTAGAATATAGGCATTTTGAAAATAAGCCTCCTTATCTTCCTCCCAGTTCGGATTCTGGGATTCCGCTTCCCACTCTTCGAAAACCACCTTTCTTAGCTCCCGCTCTCTTAGAATCTGCTGGACATCCTCCACAACTCCCATTTTCAGACCGGGATTTGCGGAAAAGCGTACCAATGCATAATCTTTTCCCTTATCCTCAAGAAGCTGACCCAACTGATCTACATAAATGATTTGACCATCCACCTCCAACTCATCATCCGACAACAGACGAAGGTTCACTTCCTCCTCTTCGACAATAGCTTCTGGGGTAGGATTTGGAACTTGGACTTCAGTCACGACGGCCTCTTCGGGTTGGACTTCCACCTTTTCACCGAAGAAGTACACCAGGGCTCCGACCAGCGGAACCAGCGCGAGAAGTTTCAGCCACTTGAGCGGGCTGTTGGGTTTCTTGTTCATCATCTGCATGCGTTTTTTGGTGAGGGAAAAATTCAGGCTGCTGACCATAGCCGGAGCGGAATTGGCCGATAGGATGCCGAGCAAAAGTCGCTGGTATTCCCGGACCGGAGTCGTGCCCAGCGCGGCTTGGTCTGCGATAAATTCATGGTTGAGCCGGATGGCATGGCGCGCGAGGTAAAGTCCCGGATGAAACCAAAACGGCACCAGCAGCACCTCCACCAGCAATACGTCCCAGCTGTGCCGCTCCCGCACATGGCATCGCTCATGCGCAAACACCGCATCGGAAATCCCCTCCCGCTCAAAGCTGTGTCTGGAAACGAAGATGTATCTCAAGAAGGAAAACGGGGATTGGCTTTGGGGGTGCAAAACCAGGGTTTCGTCTCGGTAGGCCAGATGGGGATTGCGGCGGATTTGGCGAATCAGGGAGATCAGATTCGCTGCGAAGCGGTACAAAAACACGGCGGAAACCAAGAAATAAGCGATCCAGGCGGCTTTTTTCCAAGGGAAAGAAAAACCGGAAACCGGCTCCTCGGCCGTGGCTACCTCGATCACCTCCACCGTGGGCAAGCTTTCCCCCAAGGCAGAAAACTCCTCGTAGCCAAAGTCTCTGCTTTCGGCCACCCGCTCCGCTTCCAAGGGAATCGGTGCAGGCCTCTCCACCTCCACCTCGATGGTGAATAGCGGAATCAAAAAAGAGCCCAATACCGCCGCCAAGAGGTAATACCGGTTAAAGCGGTGAAGCACCTCGCGCTGCAGCAGCAGGCGGTGAATCAGCAGGAGCGCCAGCAGGCAAACTATGGATTTGAGCAGGTAGTCCATCAGCTTTTTTGTTTGAGTTGAGCGTCGATCAGGGACTTGAGTTCTTGGAGTTCAGCCTCGCTGAGGTCTACTTTTTTGGCAAAAAAGGACGCAAACTGGCCGGGGGAATCATCGAAGAAGTTTTTGATCAGACCCTTGATGTGGGAGGAAAAGTAGCTCTCCTTGCTCACTTTCGGGAAGTACTCGCGGAGGTTGCCCAGGGTGCTGTAGCCCACAAAGTCCTTTTCCTGCATGCGCTTCAGCAACGTGGAAACAGTCGTAGCTGCGGGCTTGGGATCGGGATAGGCCTCCAGCAGATCCTTCATAAAGGCCTTTTTGAGCGCCCAGAGATGGTTCATCAGTTCTTCTTCGGCCCGCGATAGTTTCATGGTGTATTTTTTGTTAAAGTGGTATTGCTTTCAATTTTGGTAAGAAGTCGGTAATCGTATTTAAGTCCATGTCCATTCGCGCATCTGTGACAAAGCGCTTCGCTTTTGCTTCACCGCTGAGACGCCGAGGGCGCAAAAATCTCGCAGAGGAGATAGCTTCGCGACCGCCTCCGTACGCTCCGCGACTCTGCGGTGACAGTAGCGAAGCGCCGACGGAAAAGATTCAAGTCCAGCTTCTGATGATGCAGGACAACTTCCCACTCCTGTGCTGAGCTTGTCGAAGCATCCCTTTCTTCCCACCTTCAAAGACAAAGCGCTTCGCTTCCTTTTCATCGCCGAGACGCAGAGTACGCTAAGATCTCGCAGAGAAGAAAGCTTCGCGATAGCCTCCGTACGCTCCCCGACTCTGCGTTAATAGTAGCGAAGCGCCGACGGAAAAGATTCAAGTCCAGGTTCTGGAGATGCAGGTCAACTTCCCACTCCTGTGCTGAGCTTGTCGAAGCATCCCTTTCTTCCCACCTTCAAAGACAAAGCGTTTCGCTTCCTTTTCACCGCTGAGATGCAGAGTACACCAAGATCTCGCAGAGAAGAAAGCTTCGCGATAGCCTCCGTGCGCTCCCCGACTCCGCGGTGATAGTAGCGCAAAGCGCCAACGGCAAAGATTCCAGCCCGGCTTTTGGAAAAGGGACTACATCCCACCTCCCAACTTCCCAACTTCCTACCTCCCGACTTCCCGACTTCCCGCTTCCTCTACAAATGTAGAATCATTTTTCTTTTCTACAAATGTAGAATGAAAAACCTTCGGTTTTTCTTTAGAGTTAATAGCGAGAAAATTCTAATTTCGAGACTTGCCTAACCTATACGACCTACATGTCAGCTGAATATATTCGATTAAAGGAGGATAAGGAGCACAAAAAACATTGGAAGAAATGGGGCCCTTATCTGACCGAGCGCCAATGGGGAACGGTCAGGGAGGACTACAGCTCCGATGGCGCCGCCTGGGAAAACGTCACCCACGATGAAGCCCGAAGCAAGGCCTACCGCTGGGGAGAAGAAGGTATAGCGGGAATCTCCGACTACAAGCAGAAGCTGTGTCTGTCCTGGGCTTTTTGGAATGGGAAAGACCCCATGATCAAAGAGCGCCTGTTTGGCCTGACGGGCAATCAGGGAAACCACGGGGAAGACGTCAAGGAAATCTACTACTACCTGGACTCCACGCCTACCCACAGCTACATGAAGATGCTCTACAAGTATCCCCAGGCTGAATTTCCCTACCAAAAACTCATAGAGGAAAACAAAAAAGCCGGCAAGCTCAACGATGAGTACGAGCTGATCGACACGGGAATATTTGACGAGGACCGGTACTTCGACATCTTCATCGAGTACGCCAAAAACGACACCGAGGACATCACCTCCATCGTCACCGTGTACAACCGCGGACCAGAAGCCGCCAAGCTCACCCTGATGCCTACGGTCTGGTTTCGCAAGACCTGGTTTACGGGCCACGAGCCTTTCATGCCCAAGATCTCGAAGCTGGACGACCATACGATCAAGGCCTTCAATCCCAAGTCCGGAAACTACATCTTTACCTTTTGCTCCAACAAGGAACTCGTTTTCTGCGACAACGAGACCAACCGTGAGCGGCTCTACGGGATTCCCAACGAGCGCAAATACACCAAAGACGCGATCAACGACTATGTGGTCTCCGGTGACCGCAGCAAGCTAAACCCCGCCAACTTCGGCACCAAGGCCGCCGCGATCTATGAGATCGAAGTGCCAGCCGGAGGAAAAAAATCCATCAAACTCAGGATGCAGCACCAGATCCAGGAAAATCCCCTGGACTCGTGTAAGGAAACCGTGGAAACATGCCTGAAGGAAGCGGATGAATTCTACGCGCACATCCAAAAGCGCGTCACCGACGACGACCTGAAGTCCGTACAGCGGCAGGCCTTTGCAGGCATGATGTGGTCAAAGCAGTTTTACTATTACGATGTGGAGCGCTGGCTGGAGGGCGATCCCGGTAGGTACACGCCACCCCATGAAAGGAAAAAGGGCAGAAACCACAACTGGCGCCACCTCCAGAACTACGACATCATCTCCATGCCCGACAAGTGGGAATACCCTTGGTACGCGGCTTGGGATTTGGCTTTTCACTGCATCCCGATCGCACGGATAGACCCGGAGTTTGCCAAGTGCCAGCTCCTGCTCTTGCTAAACGAGTGGTACATGCATCCCAACGGGCAGATCCCGGCCTACGAGTGGAACTTTTCGGACGTCAACCCCCCCGTACATGCCTACGCCGTGCAGCGGGTGTATCAGATCGACAAGAGGGCCAACGGAGGCAAGGGCGATCAGGAGTTTCTCGAGCGGGCCATGCACAAGCTCATGCTCAACTTCACCTGGTGGGTCAATCGCAAGGACTCCGAGGGAAACAACATCTTCGAGGGAGGCTTCCTCGGGCTGGACAATATTTCCCTTTTTGACCGAAACCACGCCCAATACTACCAAGGAACGCTAGAGCAGGCCGACGGCACCTCCTGGATGGCCATGTTTTCCCTCAACCTGCTGAGGATAGCCCTCGATCTGTGTGAGTTTAACCCAGTCTACCAATTCAGCGCCACGAAGTTTTTGGAGCACTTCCTCTACATCGCTGGCGCCATGAGCAATATCTCCTCAGAGCATATCTCCCTGTGGGACGACGAGGACAATTTCTTCTATGACATCTTCCACTACAAGGGCAAGGAGCCCAAAAAACTGAAGGTAAGATCCATTGTGGGACTGATTCCACTTTTTGCCGTGGAGCCGATCCGCGAAGACCTCTTTGACAACCTGCCGGAATTCAAAAAGCGACTGGACTTCTTTCTTAGGGAAAAGCCCAAACTGGCCGCCCTGGTATCCAGCTGGATCCAGCCAGGCTACGACAAGCGCCGACTCTTTTCACTGTTGCGCGGACATCGCATGAAAAGCGTGCTGCAGCGCATGCTCGACTCGGATGAGTTTCTGAGCGAATACGGCATCCGCTCGCTCTCCAAATACTACGAAAAGAACCCCTACGCCATCAAGATCAACGGGGACACCCTGTCCATCAAATACACGCCGGGCGAATCCGACACGCGCATGTTTGGCGGCAACTCCAACTGGCGGGGTCCGATCTGGTTTCCGATCAACTTCCTGATCATCGAGTCCCTGAAGAAGTTTGACTTCTATTACGGCGGGGACTTTTCCATCGAGTATCCATCCGGCTCGGGCAACTACGCCACGATGGACATCATCGCCAAGGAACTTTCCCTCCGCTGCATGAAGATCTTCATGAAGGACGAAAACGGCCACAGGCCCGCCTTTGGCAAAAACAAAAAATTCCAAGAAGACCCCCATTTCCGGGACCATATCCTTTTCTACGAGTATTTCCACGGAGACAGTGGCAAGGGCCTGGGTGCGTCCCACCAGACAGGCTGGACGGGGCTGGTGGCAGAGATGATCCACAAATTCTACAAAACCGACGAAGTCAACCACAATGTCACTACTCCCCTATTTAGAAGCTGACCGCATCGAGGCCGGATGTGACGAGGTGGGCCGGGGATGCCTGGCGGGACCGGTGGCGGCTGCGGCGGTCATCCTTCCGGCGGACTATTCCAACCCTTGGATCAACGACTCCAAAAAACTCAGCAAATCCAACAGGGAAGAACTCGTCGCAGAGATCAAGGGCAAAGCCCTGGCCTGGGCCATTGCCGAAGCCAGTGTGGAGGAGATCGACCGCATCAATATCCTCCACGCCTCCTTTTTGGCGATGAAGCGGGCCGTGCTCGCGCTTTCCGTGCCCCCTGAGCATCTGCTCATCGACGGCAACCGGTGGAAATCGGACCTGACACTCCCTTTCACCTGCGTGGTAAAAGGGGACGGGAAATTTGCCAGCATAGCCGCAGCCTCCATCCTGGCCAAGGTCTACCGGGACGAACTGATGGAAAAGCTGGCGCTGGACTTCCCGCACTTTGCCTGGGAGCGGAATGCCGGCTATCCCACGCAAGCCCATCGGGAAGGAATCGAGCGCTTTGGGAGCACGGTTTGGCATCGAAAAAGCTTCCAATTGCTGCCTAGACAGCTGGAATTGGGACTGAAATGAAAAAGCCTCCGGAGATGCTCCAGAGGCTTTCGTTTATTTTAAGGGTGTTTCGTTTCGTTTATTTCTTGATCCTTTCGAAGATCAGTTTGCCGGAAACTGAGCTTTTGCTGATAGGCTGGAGCACCATTTTCTGGTCGGTAAACTCCAAAATCTTGGCGAGCCTGTCTCCCTTTTCCTCATGGATCAGTAGCATGTTGCCGTCCATCAGTTCGATTTTCGCTTCTTTCTGGACGACCGTCTGGTTTTCGAAGTCTGTAAACTTCAGCACATCCCCGGCCTCAAACTGGTAAACGGTATTTTCCAGTCTGTACTTGATACGGGCATCCATACTTGCCCGCTCCATGCTGTTTGCATTTTGGTATTGGGGAGAATGGACGATTTTTTCCATGCCGTCAAAATGGGTCAGCTGCCAGCTGCCGATCAGCTGCTTGTATTCGACTTGGCCAAAAAAAAGGCCGAAGGTCAGCAGTACAGAAGTGAGAAGGGATAGATGCATAGCAGCCTAGATCACAATAATTTTGCCAGATTGAAAGCCATTCCTTCCGAACATGTGCTGGGAATCAGCCTCTCCCAATCTTGGACATGCTAAACTTACTCTCTCCGGTGCGAATTGCCATGCTTTACGCCCTCATCGGCCAAACCTTGTAAACGAACTGTCGCCAAAAAGAAAGAGGCTTTCCTTTTTTTGGAAAAGCCTCTTTCAAGTCTGCTTTCGACGAAGATCAACTCATCTCCTTCATCTCTCCCACCACCTTGGTGATGGTCTGCTTGGCGTCGCCAAAGAGCATGAGACAGTTGGGGTAGCCGAAGAGCTCGTTTTCGATGCCTGCGTAGCCTTTGCCCATGCTTCGCTTGGAGACGATCACGGTGCGGGCCTTATCGGCATTGAGGATAGGCATGCCGTAGATCGGGCTTTGCGGATTGGTGCGCGCGGCGGGGTTTACCACGTCATTGGCACCTACCACGAAGACCAGGTCGGTATTGGGAAAGTCATCGTTGATGGACTCCATTTCGATCAGTTTGTCGTAGCTGATATTGGCCTCGGCGAGGAGCACGTTCATGTGTCCTGGCATACGTCCCGCCACCGGGTGGATGGCAAACCGGAAGTCGATGTTTCGCTTTTCGCACTGCTCCATCAGCTCGCGGATCACATGCTGCGCCTGAGCCACCGCCATGCCGTAGCCCGGCACGACCAGTACAGACGAAGCCGAGTCAAAGAGCATCGCTGTCTCCTCCACGCCGATCTCCTTCACCACGATGGCTGGACCATCACCCGCCGCAGCGGTGACGGTCTGTCCAAAGCCACCCAGCAAGACATTGGTCAGGGAGCGGTTCATGGCCTTGCACATGATCTGCGTGAGGATGATCCCGGAGGCTCCTACCAGCGAGCCGGCCACGATCAGTACGTTGTTGTTTAGGATAAAACCCGTGGCGCAGGCCGCCATCCCCGAGTAGGAGTTGAGTAGGGAAATGACTACCGGCATGTCGGCTCCACCGATAGGAATCACCGTCAGCACGCCCAGCAATAGGGAAATACCGATCAAAGCGCCGATGAAGACCAAGTTGCCTGGATTGAGGAACACCAATACGGACGTGGCGACAAAAGCGATCAGTAGCACCAGATTGAGCAAGTGCTGACCGCTGAACGTAATCGGCTGTCCCGAGACTTTGCCGTCGAGCTTGAGGTAGGCGATGAGGGAACCTGTAAAGGTCACGCCCCCAATCAGGACCGAGAGGATGATACTGGTCAGGTTGACCGCATCGAGGGACTCTAGGGAAGTATTGCTCTTCAGAAAATAGTCGGAAAGCGCCACGGCAAAGGAAGCCAAACCTCCAAAACCGTTGAAAAGCGCCACCATCTCCGGGATTTTGGTCATGGCCACCTTGGTGGCGTAGAAGAGGCCAATGGCCCCTCCGATCAGCATGCAGACCGCGATCTCGACGAGCGAGAGCACATTGATGGTCAACAGGGTTGCGATGATGGCGATCAGCATCCCGATGGCAGAGAGCATGTTTCCCCTTCTGGCGTCTTTGGTTTTGCTCAGCAGCTTGATGCCCGTGATGAAGAGGATGGAGGCAATCAGGTAGGCTATTTGGATGGCGGTACTCATTTTTTCTTGAACATTTTAAGCATACGATCAGTCACGGCATAGCCCCCGACCACGTTGATCGTGGCCAGGATCAGTGCAAACATCCCCAGCAGCTTGGCCACGGAGGTATAGCCCATTTCGTTGCAGGCGATCAGCGCCCCGACGATGGTGATGCCGGAGATGGCGTTGGAACCCGACATGAGGGGCGTGTGAAGCGTAGGCGGTACTTTGGAGATCAGCTCAAATCCCAGGTAACTGGCCAGGACAAGAACATAGATCAGTATGAGCAAAGCTGATACGGTCATGGTATTGGGGTCTATTTATTGAGAATACTTTTGGTGAATTCGTGGACGGTCTGTCCCTGGTGGGTGATCAGGACACCCTTGGTGATTTCCTCCTCCAGATCGAGGGCAAAGCCGTCCTTGCTGGCCAGATGGAGCAGCAGGGTGGAGATGTTGGTGGCGTAGAGCTGGCTGGCATTGACCGGCAAAAGTGAGGGCAGGTTGGACTCACCGATGAGGGTGACCCCATGTTTGACCACGGTCTTGTTTTTCTCCGAAATGGCGCAGTTGCCACCGGACTCCACCGCCATATCGACGATCACGGAACCGTTTTTCATGCTTTTCACCATCTCTTCGGTCACCAGGATCGGGGACTTTTTGCCCATCACGAGTGCGGTGGTGATGACCAGGTCAGCGTCCTTGATCTTGTCGCGGATGAGCTGTTGCTGCTTTTCAAGGAATTCGGCAGACACCTCTTTGGCGTAGCCGCCTTCGATCTTTACGCCTTCGGCACCTTCCACAGTGAGGAAGCGTCCCCCCAGCGACTCCACCTGCTCCTTGGTCTCGGGCCGCACATCGGTACATTCGACGATGGCACCGAGGCGCTTGGCGGTCGCGATGGCCTGGAGGCCCGCCACACCGGCTCCGAAGATCAAAACCTTCGCAGGAGTGATCGTGCCCGAGGCAGTCATCATCAGGGGAAAGATCTTTCCGAGATGGTTGGCTCCGAGGATCACCGACTTGTAGCCGGCAAGGTTGGCTTGGGAGGAGAGGGCATCCATCTTTTGGGCCCGGGAAATCCTCGGCACCGCATCCATGGAAAAGGAGGAGATGGACTTGGCATTCATGGCCTCCAAGACCTCGGGGTGCTGGTAGGCGTACATGTAGGAGATGCAGGCTCCGCCGCTCTTCATCTGGGCGACCTCCTCCAGGGTAAACAGGTTTACCTTGAGGAGGATATCTGCGGCAAAAACCTCCGCTGTGCCGGGCACTTTGGCTCCCGCATCCACATAGTCCTGATCCGAAAAATAGGAACCCGATCCGGCTCCCGACTCGATGACCACCTCAAACCCTTTCTTGATGAGCAGCTTTACCACATCCGGACTGAGCGCTACTCTTTTCTCAAATTCCTTGGTCTCTTTGATGACTCCGACTATCATTTTATAGGGTTGTTCTGGGCTAGGACAAAATTTATTTTCGACAAATATTATTCAAAGTAAAGGAAAGGTTTGACTTGGAAGAAATTCCAACCGTGCCAAACCAACATTTTCCGCGCTGAAATTAGGCAAATCCGAACTCAAAAAGGCCGAAAACAGGTAGCCATATATGCGCAATCGATTTCATAATTTCCCTCCTTTTTTTCGCTTTTTTTCAAAGCTTTCGCAAAAATGCACCCCCTCCGGCTCCGACCATCCTTGCCTATCGGGCAAAAACCTATGGAGGAAAATAGTCTTTTATCACCAAAATCAAGTCCTCTTATAAAATCCCTGCCCAAAGGACACTTTAATCCCTATTTTGTCTTACTATTAAACCTCACAATTACTATAACCCATGAAAAAACCCGAGCAAGCCTCTTCGGGACAATCCCGGAGAGATTTCATCAAGAATGCGGCGATAGCATCGTCATTTTTTATCGTCCCCAGGCATGTACTGGGCGGCACTGGTTTCACGGCCCCTTCTGACCAGCTCAATTTGGCAGCGATCGGTGCCGGGGGCAAGGGCGCAAGCGACATCGAGCTGGCTTCAGTAGGAGGCAGGGAAAATGTGGTCGCGCTGTGTGATGTGGATTTTTCCGGCTCGGCCAAAAGATCCGTCGAAAGATTCCCCAAGGCAAAGCTATACGCAGACTATCGCGAGATGCTCGACAAGGAAAAAGACATCGACGCCTTGACCATCTCCACGCCGGACCACGTGCACGGCCCGGCTGCCAAATACGCCATGGATCGCGGCAAGCACGTGTACGTGCAAAAGCCCATGACCCATAATATCCGTGAAGCCAGGATGCTCACCCATCTCGCCCGTGAGAAAAAAGTGGTCACCCAGATGGGTAACCAAGGCGGCTCCAACCCGCTGCTGAAACTCGTGCAGCAATGGGTGGATGAAGACCGCATCGGTCCCGTATCCAAGGTACAAATCTGGACCAACCGGCCAGTGTGGCCTCAAGGGGGCCCATTCCCATCTCCAGATCCAAGCAAAAAACCGGATGCGCTCAGCTGGGACCTGTGGCTCGGCCCTGCCCCTGAGATCCCATATACCCCGGAGCTACACCCCTTCAGCTGGAGAGGCTGGTGGAACTACGGCACCGGCGCACTCGGTGACGTGGGATGCCACCTGATCGATATTCCATTCCGTACCCTGGGCCTCATGTATCCTACCGATGCGGAGTGCTCCGTGGCCTCGGTATATTCCCAGATGTGGAATGCCAACTACCATCCAGATGGCTGCCCAGCGTCTTCGTTCATCACCCTGCATTTTGCCGCTACCGCAAAAAGCAGATCCCCCATCGAGATGACCTGGATGGACGGCGGCATCAAGCCTGCCCACCCGGACATCATCCCGGCTGACCACGAGATCGGCGGCTCCGGCTCCGCCAACGGTGTCTTCATCGTAGGCTCCAAAGGCATCATCACCACCAACATCAACGACTCCTCGCCGCTGATGCCAAAACTCTATCTGAACGACGGCACCGTGGAAATCGGCCCTCAGACCGAGGAAGGCTTCGAGCGGGAGTACGGCCATCAGAGACTGTGGGTAGAGGCCTGCAAGGCGGGCTTTGGCTCCACGGAACACAAAGGCCTGACCTCCTCCTTCGACTATGCCGGACCAATGACCGAGACCGTGCTCATGGGCAACCTGGCGATCCGCAGCTACCTGCTCAAGCGCCAAGACGCAAACGGAAGAGACGAGTTCTTCGGCCGACGCAAGCTCCTCTGGGATGGGGAAAACATGCGCATCACCAACCTGGAAGAAGCCAACCAATTCGTCGGCAGAGAATACAGAAAAGGCTTTGAAGTCTGATCTCAGTCCACAGTAGGCTGTGATCAGCAGGCAAAAAGCCAAAACAACGAAACCGCGGACATCCCAGTCCGCGGTTTTTTTCTGACCTCCCGACTTCTTACTTCCCAGCTTCCAGCCTAGCCAAATCTACCTCCGGGTGTTCCCCTGTCCCTGGCCTTTCGTGCATGCTTTGCAGCGGGACGGCGGCATCGAAAAAGCCTCCATTTTTCAAGTAGAACCTCCCAGAGTCCGATCCACCAGCCAGATCTTTGCGATAGCCCCTCCGGGCAATGTCGTCTCCGGTAAACTTGGCTTCTGTCAGCTCCGTCCAATTGCCCTCGGCATCCGCCACCCATTGCTTGTCAAAAAACACCCGCCGCTCCAGATGGCCGGACTCGGGTATAAAGTTTTCCAAAAAAGAATGCGGACGCTTGTACCAAGTGTCGGTCTGCGGCCGGAGAAAACTCGCGATCAGCATCCACTCTCCTCGCTCCGGTGCAAAAAAATAAGCGGTATAAACGGTGTTTCCTTTGCCGTCAGGCTCCACCGAATTCAGAAACCTGTAGGTATTTCCCGCCACCCAATCGTAGCGCAGGTAGCTTTGTCCTCCCGAGCCCTCATTGCCAAACTCACCGGTATAGACACCCTCTCCCTTCTTCAGGAGCTTGATCTGCTGGTCGGCAGGGATATCCTTGGGATTGTCGGTAGCAAAGGGACTCCACACCGAAAACAACACCCTACGTTCCGTATCCGAATTGACCTGAATCCCAAAATACCCCTCCTTAAACCCATTGGCCATGAAGTAGGAGCCTATAGGATCTTCTCCCACAGGCACGGTCAGTTCGTTGTAAAACCATTTGAAATTCTGGTTTTCCGGCAAAGTATAGCTCAGGTGAACCGAGGGCCCTCGCCTTCCCCAGTAGAAGCGGCTGTCGACGTTGTCCCGCACGAAGTCTAGCCGTAGCGGACTATCCGAGCGCAGCCAAAGGCTTTTGAGCTGGGCAAAGTCAGCTCCAGTCTTGGCTAGGCCACGCAGCTGGACTTCGTTGTAGCCGGGCCGCAGGGGAAACTTTCCCACTTCGTAGATCCCCTCGTCCCCCTGGGCCAGACTGAGCTCCAAGGCCCTTCCGTTCAGCAGTACGGAAATCCGGCTATCTCCTGCCTGGGGCAAGATTTCCAGATCGACCAGGACCTCCGCTGCGGCATCGGCCCGGAAGTAAACACCAAACTCGCTTCCCCTTTCCGCCCAAGTCTGTATCCCGGCTGCGTTGACAACCTCGTCGGCCTCTCCTGCGGTTTGGTAGGCATTTCCTCCCAAGGGAATTTCAAAGAAATTGTCTTCTTGCCCATTTGCCGAAAAGCTCAGGCCTACGATACTAAAGACCGCCAAAAAAACGGCACAGGTGAATCTGATAAACATATACATGGAGATGAAAATTGAGCCGAAAGATAGAAAACAGAAAAATTGCACACACGGGCATCTTGGATTAAACACCTTCCATGGTTTGGAAAAGCAAACAGCCTCGGCCCATTTATAGCCCAGGATCACTAGCTTGCATTTATCAACCAGAAAAATACCCGCCTACACTTCCAAAAATCCCTTTTCGCCTAAAACACTTCGTATGAAAGCTTTGGTAATCGAATCTTTTCAGGAAAAACCATCTATCCAAACCGTTCCTGACCCGACTCCACCCGACCATGGCGTGGTCATCGAGGTCAAAGCAACGGGGATCTGCAGAAGTGATTGGCACGGCTGGATGGGACATGACTCCGACATCCGGCTTCCACACGTACCGGGACATGAGTTTGCGGGAGTCATCCAGGAAGTGGGGAAAGGGGTGAAAAACTGGAAAGCCGGAGACCGGGTCACCCTGCCGTTCGTCTGTGCCTGCGGAATATGTCCCACCTGCCAAAGCGGAAATCAGCAGATTTGTGACGATCAATTCCAACCCGGATTTACCCATTGGGGCTCCTTTGCCGAGTATGTCGCGGTATATCGTGCCGACACCAACTTGGTTCGCCTGCCGGATTCGGTGAGTTTTGAGACCGCAGCGAGCTTGGGTTGTAGGTTTGCGACTTTCTTCAGAGCAGTGGTCGCCCAGGGAAAGATCTCGGGAGGACAGTGGGTGGCTGTACACGGATGTGGCGGAGGCTATTGTGGAAATTTCAGGAGGAGGTGTGCATACCTCGATTGATGCGCTGGGGAGCAAAGCCACCTGCTACCATTCCATCTCCTGCCTGCGAAAAAGAGGCAAGCACATCCAAGTGGGCTTGATGGCTGGAAGCGAAAGCAATCCAAGCGTTCCGATGCATTTGGTCATAGCCAAAGAACTGGAAATCATCGGCAGCCACGGCATGCAGGCTTTTGCCTATCAGGAGATGATGCAGATGATTTTGGAAGGAAAACTTGCTCCCGAAAAACTGATCGGGCGACAAATCCACCTCGATGAGGCTGTAGAGGCACTCGTTTCCATGGACAGGTTTCAGGAAAATGGAATGCTGATGATTGACAGGTTCTAGTAAGTCCTCGGCCTTTCCCATTTACTGGACACCAAAATTAAACCAACTACCGAAACGGCGATCCAAACCTCATAACCCCAACAACTATGGCTAAAAAAATAACAATCGGACTAGTCATCCTTCTGATCGCTATCCAACTCATCCCCATCGACAAAAACGAATCCGGACCCACGGAATACGATGTAACTACTGCCTATCAGGTTCCCGAACAGGTATCGATCATCCTCCAGGGAGCCTGTAATGACTGTCACTCCAATACCACCAAGTACCCCTGGTATTCAAACATCCAACCGGTGGGATTGTGGCTAAATCACCACGTGACCGAAGGAAAAGGCCACTTGAATTTCTCCGAATTTACCAGCCGTCCTTTGGCAGTACAAAACCACAAATTCGAAGAAGTGGTGGAAACGGTGGAAAGCGGCGAAATGCCCTTAGCCTCCTATACCTACCTAGGCCTTCATCCCGAGGCAAATCTCAGCGAAGCGGAAAAAGCCACCTTGATCTCATGGGCAAAAGATCAAATGGCCATGCTCGCATCCAACTATCCGGCTGACAGCTTGGTCATGAAAAGGAGATCTCCTCCTCCAGCCCAATAGCACAACGTTTTTGAGCCCCAAAACCCTTGGGGCTTTTTCTTTTTCAACTGGCCAAACCCCAAAATCTTTCCCTATTTTCCGAAATGAAAAATTTTTCCGACAAAGAAGTCCGATGGGGCATTTTGGGCGTGGGAAACGTCTGCGAAGTCAAGTCGGCCCCAGCCATGAACCTCGTTCCCAACAGCCGCCTGGTGGCAGTGATGCGCCGGGACGAAGCCAAAGTAAAAGACTATGCCCTCCGCCACGTGGTCGGCAAGTGGTACACCGATGCGCAGCAGCTGATCGACGACCCCGAGGTCAACGCGATCTACATCGCCACCCCTCCCAATGCCCACCTGGAGCTCACCCGCATGGCGGCGGCGGCTGGCAAACCGGTCTATGTGGAAAAACCCATGGCCCGCACCCACGGGGAATGCCTCCAGATGATCGATGTCTGCCACCAAGCCCAGGTACCGCTCTTTGTGGCCTACTATCGCCGAGCCCTGCCCCATTTTGTCAAAATCAAGGAACTCATGGAAGCCGGTGCCATCGGCGAGATCCGCAGCATCCATGTCAACATGCGGCAGGTGCTGGAGCCGGAGATCATCACCAAGCTGGAAAACAACTGGCGGGTAGATCCTGAGATAGCCGGTGGCGGATACTTCTACGACCTGGCCTCCCATCAGCTGGACCTGCTGGATTTCTTCTTTGGAAAAGTGACCCACGCGGCGGGCTTTTCGGGCAATCAGGCCAAAGCCTACACCGTGGAAGATATCGTCGCGGGCAGCTTCGTCTTCGAAAACGGCGTCTTGGGCACCGGCAACTGGTGCTTCACCTCTTCCGAGTCGGCGGAGATAGACGAGACGGTCATCGAGGGCAGCACGGGACAGATCCGCTACGCGACCTTTGGAAAGGGGGAATTTACCCTGATCCAAGACGGCAAGGAGCCACAACTCTTGCAGTTTGAGCTTCCCAAGCACATCCAGCAGCCCCTCATCCACAGCATCGTCGACGAGCTCCTCGGCCGGGGCCTCTGTCCCAGCACAGGCATCTCCGGCGCCAGAGCCAACTGGGTTTTGGGCGAGCTGGTCAAGGAGCGCGTCTCCTGAACTCCTTTCTTTTCCCCAAACAATCAATCGCCAAACCCATTTTTCCCACAATTTTTTATAACTTAAAATTTAACCTTTATCAACTCCGGACCCCATGCACGATCACCCGATAGTAGTCTTCATGGCACTTTTGATCCTAGGCTACGGCCTTTTTTCCCGAAAAGCAGAAAACTCCATCATTACCGCTCCGATGATCTTTTTGGTCATCGGGCTGTTGGTCAGCTTTTTTGACCTGGAGCTGCTGAGTGAAGGACCCAAAGCCGGCTTTGTGAAGCCTTTGATGGAATTCACGCTGCTTCTGGTGCTCTTCATCGACGGCTCGACCATAGACTTGACGAGCCTCAGACAGGATCGAGCACTGCCCTTTCGCCTGCTCTCTATCGGACTGCCGCTGACCATGGCCTTGGGGGCATTATTGGCCATCGTGATGTTTCCGGAGATCCGGCCCCTCCCGCTGATCCTGATGGCTTTTATCCTATCTCCCACCGATGCAGCTCTAGGCCAGGCGGTGGTGACGGGCGAGCAGGTGCCCCGCCGCATCCGACAGACGATCAACGTGGAAAGCGGCCTGAACGACGGCATCGGCCTTCCGCCCATCCTCGTGTGCATCGCCCTGCTTTCCGGCTCTGCTGGAGAGGGTTTTGACGGGCAATATTGGCTGGCCTTCGTTGCCAAGCAGTTTGTGTATGGCCCACTCATCGGCGGCCTGATCGGCTGGCTGGGCGGCAAACTGGTGGAGCAGGCCTATCGCAAAGGCATGATCACTCCGGTGTACCAGATGCTGGCCTCGGTATCCATCGCGGTTTTGGCCTTCGCTGGGGCCGAACATCTGGGAGGAAACGGCTTCATTGCCGCCTACGTGGCTGGGATGCTTCTCGGAGCGCAGACCGACCACCTCCGCGAGCGCATGAAGGAGTTTGGAGAGGCGGGCAGCCAGATCATGATTCTCTTCATCTTCCTGCTGGTGGGCATGATCCTCGTACCCATCTCCTATCCTCTCTGGACTTGGAAAACCCTGGCCTACGCTCTGCTGAGCCTCACCGTGATCCGCATGGTTCCCGCTGCGATCAGCCTCTATCGATCCGGCTTGGACACCAAGACGATATGGTTCATCGGTTGGTTTGGCCCGAGGGGGATAGCCTCTGTCCTATACATGCTGATGGCAATCATCCAGCTCGGCACCGAGGGGTATGAGGAGATCGTCAGCATCATCACGCTGACGGTGGTTTTGAGCATTTTCCTGCACGGAATCACTGCCGTGCCGCTTTCGGGCATTTTCAAAAGAAAATATTGAGCTCCAAGCTGTCCAAAACAATCATGGCCGCGGTTTTTCCCCACGCTACTTTCTGCTAACTTAAAGTCGACCTAAAATCTGAACTCTATGAAAAGGACGTTCGCGCTCGCTTTTTTCCTTGGGATGCTGAGCTTTTCCCAAACGCTTTTTGCCCAAAATCTCAAAAACCGAGTCCAGCCCGGCAAAATGTACAACGCTGGAGACTCCATCTACGCCCCCCGATATGGACTCAGCGCCAAAATCCCACAAGGCTGGGTCGGCGTCCTTCCCCGGGAGACGGAAGTCTTCCTGCTCAATTCATCCTCGGGCACCTTCGGTGAAATCTTTGTTTTTGGAAGGGAAAAAATCGACCTCCAGCAGCTCTCCGACTCCTGGAAGGCGGGTGTCAACGTATCCGAAACGATCAGGCTACAGGCAATCGACCCCATCCTGGAAGGCGACCTGCTCTACTCCCACGCCCAGGCGGTGGGTAACTACCTTCCACCGAAAAACTACCGTGCCTTTGCCGCCACCCGATGTGGTGAGGCCTGCATCACGGTGCTGGCGATCTCCGAGGAAAGCAACGCCGAATCCACCGCGCAAGCAGCACTGGCAATGCTGAAAACCGCCTCGCTCTCCACCCCAAGGGAAATCGATCCTTACGAGGGCTTTGACTGGCAGGAATTTCTCTCCGGCAAGCTTCTCATCGCCTTCGAAGGCTTCACCGGCGGCAAGCAACAGACCAAAGTCACGCTCTGCGCGGACGGAAGCTTCAGCGCCCAGATCTCCAAAAAAGGCATGATGAAAGACTCCAACCCAGACTACAAAGGAGGAATGAAGGGAAGCTGGGCCGTGGACGGGATGAACTCCAAGGCGACACTCACGCTCACTTTCGACAAGGAAAAGCTGGCGCCTTTTGTGGCCAACCTCAAATTTGTGAACGAGGAGCTCTACGTCAACGATGAAAGGCACTACGCCAGCCAGTCCGAGAAATGTAATTAAACCTGAGGCCGCAAGGCCTCTTTTTTTTAGGCTGCTTTGCCTCCACAATCCTTTGCCCCGGCAATTTGCTTTCCGGTACTGCGGCTTTTTTTGCCTCTGGCAGCAGGGGATATTTTTTTCCCTTCTAGGCCAGCGGGCTGGGAGGCCTTGGATTCAGCCGACACGGTAGGACACAGCTCCTGCCCGCCAGGTAAAGGCTGGGGAAATTGCAAGACACTTTTAGTCATAGCGACACTATCCTAGACAAAACAGAGGTATTTCAAAGGTTTTTTGATAGAAAACAGGGACTATTAGCCATAATACAGTTGGTTTTTAAAAAGCTAAGTAGAGAAATTAGTCCATGGCTATTGAGAAGAAAACCCTGCGGTATTTTTAGATAGCCAACCGTATTGACGCAGCATATAAGAAAGGCAGTTTATACACACTGTATAGCCTTCACAATACATCTAACAATAACAATTAAACCCTTACTTCCCTTGAAAAATTTCTATTTCGTTTTCACCGAAAGCTAACCCCCACTTTTACTTCAGGCAAACTAGAGACTGTAATCATTTGATTGACAGATGGAAAACTATTTTCTAAACTGAAAATTATCCTACATCGACTCTAGGCAGCAGGCACTACATATCACTATATGTAGCTACGCTATGGCACCAACCTATTTTACATAGGACGGGATAGGTATGTACGTTTTTCATCATTCAACATCAATCAAAAAACCATTATAAATCATGAAATACAAGTCTTTATATAAGATTGTTTTTTTTAGCTGTATGGTGTTATTGATCGCGGATCCCCAGTCATTTGCCTCCACTTTTGGCGCCACGGCTTCCGCCGGTGCCAAAAGCCGTGAGACAGAGGTCAGTGGAGTCGTGTTTGATTCCCAAGGATTGCCGCTACCGGGAGTGTCGGTGATCGTCAAAGGCACCAGCACCGGAGTGGCCACAGACCTCGACGGACGCTACTCGATCACCGTACCGGGAGCCGAAACCGTTCTTTTATTCTCCTTTATCGGCTACAACACGCAGGAGATCACGGTGGGCAACCAAAGCACAATCAATATAACCCTGACCGAAAACCTCGCCAATCTGGAGGAAGTTCTGGTCGTAGGCTATGGAGTGCAGAAAAAAGGCACCATCACCGGTGCCATCGGCGAAGTAAAGGCGGAGGAGCTTCTCCGCACTCCTGCCGTGACCACCTCCGGAGCGCTGGTGGGAAAAATGCAGGGCATCACCGCCCGGCAAGGCGATGCCCGCCCCGGAGCGAGCACCTCCATCCAGATCCGAAACATGGGACAACCGCTTTTTGTAATTGACGGAATCCCCTCGGATGCCGGCCAATTCAACAACCTCGGGCAGTCGGACATCGAAAGCATCACCGTGCTGAAGGATGCCTCCGCGGCCATCTACGGGATGCGGGCGGCCAACGGCGTGGTGCTCGTCACCACCAAAAAGGGCCGTGCCAACCAGAAGGCGGAGATCAGCCTGTCCGGCTACTACGGGCTACAAAACTTCACCCGGTATCCCCAGCCTGCCAATGCCTATCAGCACCTGCGCGCCAATGCGGAATCTGAAGTAAACCTGGGCGGCAGACCCTCCATCAGTGCCGATGAGTTGGCCAAATGGCAACAGGGGACCGAAAAGGGCTACCAAAGCTTTGACTACTACGACTTCATCATGAAGCCCAACGTGCCCCAGTACTCTCTCAACGCGAGCGCCATCGGAGGATCCGAAAACACCAAATACTTCTTTTCCCTCTCGCACCTGAACCAGGACGCGACGATTGACGACTACCTCTTCCAGCGGACCAACTTCCAGTCCAACATCGATATGACCCTAGCCGACGGCCTCACCGTGGGCACGCAGATCAGCGGCAGACTGGAAAACCGGGAGCAGGTAGGTGTCCCGGGGCTGGATGACTACTTCAACCCCTTTCTCTCAATCTTCACCATGTGGCCGACGGAGCGTCCCTACGCCAATGACAACCCCAACTACGTGAACGGAGACGTGCACAACATCAACGTAAACCCAGCCACCTACACCAAGGAGGTGACCGGCTACATCGATGAGGTATGGAGAGCTTTCAAAAGCAACTTCTACGCGCAGTATGAATTTGGATTTGGCCTGTCGATGAAAGGCACCTACTCCTACAACTTCACCAACCTGGACTTCGACGGATTCGAGTATACCTACGACGGCTATATCTACAACGAGACCACGGGGGAATACGAGACCCGACCCGAATGGGGCAACCAAAATCCTTGGAGGGAGCGCAGAAAACGGAATACCGTCGACCGTGTGACCCAGTTTCAGCTCAACTATGGAAAAAACTGGGGCGACCACAGCCTTTCCGCCTTGGCGGCCTTCGAGCGATGGGACCAAAACTCCCACTACATGGTCGTCCACACCGTACCGCCAAACAACTACATCCCCATCATGTCTTTCGCAGACCAAGATCTCCTGATCGACGAGATCTATCAGGAGGCCCGAGAGGGGTATTTGGCCAAGATCAACTACAACTACAAGGAAAAATACCTCTTGGAGGCCTTTGGGCGCTATGACGGGTCCTTCCTGTTTGACGAAAGCAACCGGTATGGCTTTTTCCCCGGCATCTCGGCGGGATGGCAAATCTCCGACGAGTCCTTCATGGATCCTCTGAAAGGAAAATTGTTTTCTGGGCTGAAGCTGCGGGGATCCTGGGGACAGACCGGAAATGACCGAAACCCGAACAATTCCTTCATCGTCGCGCCATTCAGCTACTATGCAGGCTACACCTTTATCCCTACAGCCGGAGGCAGCGCAGTTTTGGACGGCAACTTTGTGCCAGGAGTAGATCCGCGGGGGCTTCCGGTGACCAACCTGTCCTGGATTACCAACACCAACATCAACTTCGGACTGGATGCCTACTTCTTTGACAACAAGCTCTTTCTCCAAGGGGATATTTTCGAGCGCAGAAGAACCGGGCTTCCGGCCGGACGCTACGACGTACTCCTACCGCTCGAGGTCGGCTATGGCTTGCCTGCGGAAAACCTCGAATCCGACGCACATCGAGGTATCGAAGGGATACTCACCTATACGGGAAAAGTCGGCGATCTCAGCTATTCCCTCAGCGCCAACGCCACTGTTTCCCGCCTCAAAATCACCGAGCGCTACAAACCACGCTTTGGCAACTCCTGGCACGAATACCGCACCGACCAGGAAGGCCGCTGGGCCAACATCAACTGGGGCTATGAGGTCATCGGCCGCTTTGAAAGCCAAGAGCACATCGACAACTATCCGGTGAATGTGGACGGACAGGGCAACCGCAACCTGCTTCCGGGAGACTTCATCTACAACGACGTCAACGGCGATGGGCTCATCAACGGCATGGACGAGCGCCCGATCGGCTACTCCGAAGGAGCCAATCCCTACATGAGCTTTGGCTTCAATTCCAGCTTCAACTACAAGGGCTTCGACCTCTTCTTGGGCTTTGCCGGCGCGTCGATGCAGACTTTCACCCGAAACTGGGAGCTGCGCTACCCCTTCCAAAACAACGGGACTTCGCCAGACTTCATGTTTGAAGACCGTTGGCATCGGGCCGACCTGTACAACTCAGACAGTGAGTGGATACCTGGCCACTATCCGGCTATCCGCCGATTTGGCGCCGACCACCTCTACCGCCACAATACCTTTTGGCTTACCAACGTGAAGTACATGCGTCTCCGCAACCTGGAACTTGGGTACCGACTCAGCCCGGCCGCACTGGAGAAGATCGGCCTCCAGTCCCTGCGCGTCTACTTCAACGGCACCAACCTGTTCTCATTTGACAATGTGGACGACTTCGGCATCGATCCGGAAATCACCTCCGCCAATGGCCTGGTGTATCCTCAGCAGCGCATGTTCAACTTCGGTTTTAGCGTCACCCTATAAACCCAACTACCATGAAATTCTACAAAAAATATATCCTTGGCATCACGCTACTCGGCGTGCTCAGTACCTCCTGCGACTCGGAATGGCTCGACCGCGAGCCGCCCAATATCCTGGTGGACGACCAGGTGTGGAACGACACCAAGCTAGTGACCGGCGTCCTCTCCAACTACTATGACCGGCTGCCTGCCCATACCTCCCTGACCGGGGGATGGGTGGACTTCGCCGCCTACGACGAAGCCATGTGGTCTGGCTACTCGGGCAACGACTGGCTCAACAACCTAGTCACCTACGACTACGGCCGCTGGGGCCTCTGGGACTATGGCCTGATCCGCGACATCAATCTGGCTATCGACAAGCTCAACACGCTCTCCACCCTCCCGGCCGAGCAAAGGACACAGTTTATCAGCGAGCTTCGATTCATCCGTGCGTGGGTTTACTTCGACCATGTGAAGCGTATGGGTGGAGTGCCTCTGATCACCGAGGAGCTGATCTACGATTTCGGAGGTGATCCCAGCTACCTCCAATATCCCCGCAATACCGAGGCAGAGGTCTATGACTTTGTCATCAGTGAGATGGAAGACATCGCAGGCACGCTGGGCAATGCAGGCAGCAAGACAAGGGCAAATCGGTTTACCGCCTTGGCCGTAGTCAGCCGAGCGGCACTGTATGCCGGGTCGCTGGCCAAATACAATTCCGCCATGAGTGCCCCTATCTCGCTGCCGGGCGGCGAAGTAGGCATTCCGGCTGCCAGAGCCGCAGCTTATTTCACCAAAGCCTTGGCGGCGTCCGAGACTATCCTGAAGGAAGGCGGCTATGCACTCTACCGCTCCAATCCCAACTTGGGAGAAAACTTTTACGAGGCAGTCATCAGCAAAAACGGAAACTCCGAAGTCATTTGGGCGCAGGATTTTCTGCTGTCAGCCGACAAAAGGCACGGCTTTACCTACGACAATGTGGCCCGCTCAGCACGGGAAGACAACCTCGGCAGCTCCGCCATTACGCCGGGGCTCAACTTGGTCGAGGAGTTTCAATACCTGGACGGGACGCCTGGCATCCTGAAGACCCGCACCGCCGATGGCTCTGACTACCTCTACTACGAGAAGGTCTCTGACCTCTTCGCCAATAAGGATGCGCGGATGTACGGCACGATCATCTACCCTGGGGCTTCTTTCCGCGGGCAGGAGATCTTCATGCAGGCAGGCGTGGCCGTGTGGAATGGCTCGACCTACGACCTGGTAGAGTCCAACGGACTGGCGACCGAATACAGCGACGGTGGAGTCCTCACCTCCGCAGCCGGTCCGCACCGATCTATCCAGGAGGTGTCCAACACGGGGTTTTATCTGAGAAAATACGTGGACAACGCAGTCGGATCCAGCACCCGAGGTATCCGAAGCGAAGTATGGTGGGTAAGGTTTCGACTGGGAGAAATCTACCTCAATGCGGCAGAAGCAGCCTTTGAGCTGGGGCAAAACGGCCTTGCCCTCACCTATGTCAATGCACTCCGGGAGCGCGCTGGCTTCGGTACCAACAGCCTCTCCGACCTCGACATCACCGACATCCGACACGAGCGCCGGGTGGAGCTGGCCTTTGAAGACCATGTCGTGTGGGACTACAAGCGATGGAGAATCGCCCATGAAAAGTGGTCAGGCAACCCCAACAATCCGGAAAGCATGATCTACAGCCTCTATCCCTATCGGGTGGTACGGCCTGGCGATGAGCGTGACGGCAAGTATGTGTTCGTCAAATCCGTCGCGCCAAGATTCCGCGCCCCGAGGTTTTTCCAAATGGCGAACTACTACTCCCTGATCGGCCAAAACATCATCGATGCCAACCCGAAAATCGTAAGAAACCCATTCCACTAATAAAGCCATTGCCATGAAATTGATATCGTTTAAACCAATTCTCATTCTCCTGTTGGGGCTGCTGGCCGCCAGCTGCGAGTTTGACAACTTCGAAGCGCCCAAGTCCACGCTATCCGGCAGGATCGTCTACAATGGCGAGACCTTGGGGCTGAGAAGCACCGGAGTACAGGTGGAGCTCTGGCAGCGCGGCTATGACCTCTTCCAGAAAATCCCGGTGTACGTGGATCAGGACGGCAGCTTCTCTGCAGTGCTGTTTGACGGGGACTACAAGATGACCCTGATCCGGGGCAATGGCCCTTGGCTGGACAAGACTGATTCGATCGACGTCCAGGTGCGGGGCTCCAAGATGCTCGACGTGGAAGTCTCCCCCTACTACCACATCACCAACTCCTCGGTGAGCCGTAGTGGCAACAACCTCAACGTCACCTTCACGGTCAATGGAGTCAACACCTCTAGAGCCCTGGAATTTGCCGCGATCTACATGGGCAGAACCATCATCACCGATGCGGTGAGAAACGAAGGCCGACACCTCCTCACCGCCCAAAACATCACGCTGGGAACGCCAGTAACCGTGCAGATTCCCATTCCAGCCTCCTTGGCCGGAAGACAGGAGGTTTTCGTGAGGATTGGAGCAAAAACGGTGGGCGTGCCAGAACTCATCTACACGCAGTCCGAGGCCTACTGACCTTTCTTTCGCTTGGCAAAAGCGACAACGCAAAACCTATTAATCCTAAGAAAGCAGAACGGGTTAATATCTAAGAGCCGGGGCATTTTGTCCCAGGCTCTTTTTTTTGTGCCTTGGGCACTCCATTTTATCCGAAACAACAAGACTCTGTCCCGAGTCCAGCGACAAAAACTGAGGCCTATCCAAAAAAAACGCTGCGCTGGCAGACGAAAAAATTGGCAAAAGCCCCGGGACGCACCCGACTTTATTGAAGGATCGACAGGACAGCTTACCCAAGATTTAAACTTAAAACCATCTGATTAAGTGATTTTTTAATAAAAGTAACTTTAAATACTTCTACTTTTTAGAAAAATGCAAATTCTACCCAGCGTTCATTTGGGATATTTTTAAAAAACTGGCTCGATTTTCGAATAAGGAGAAGCAACCTTTCAGTCCCTTCCGTCATCTATAAAACCAAAAGCGTATGACCTAAACCAAAACTACACACACCCCAAGTCCAAACGCCCCAACCGTCAGGATAATTACTCTACACTAAACCACAAAACACCATGAACACACACTTTATCACTCGCTTCTTCGGCTCTCTCCTGCTGGGACTCGTCCTTTTGGCGGCCATGTTTGTCCCGTCGGAATCCGAAGCAAAAAAACTCCCGGCGATAGGCTTCCAGGTCTTTTACGACGAACTCACCCCTTATGGCGACTGGGTCAAGGATGCCCGCCATGGCTACATCTGGCTTCCCGCAGTCCGGGGCGACTTCCATCCTTACGGTACCGAGGGCCACTGGGTGATGACCGAATACGGCAACACCTGGGTCTCCTACTATGACTGGGGCTGGGCCCCCTTCCATTACGGACGATGGTACTACGACGACTATTTCCAGAGCTGGGCGTGGATCCCCGGATACGAATGGGGCCCTGCTTGGGTCAACTGGCGAACCGGCGGAGGCTATTACGGATGGGCGCCACTCGGTCCCGGCCTGTCTATCCAGGTGAGCATGGCTATCCCTGCGTTCCACTGGGTATTCATACCCAACCACCGCATCCACCACCACTACGCATACAGATACTACGCCCCTCACAAGACGAAAGTGAAAATCTACAACAACACCACGATCATCAACAATACCGTAGTGTACAATAACCGCACCTACGTGGGCGGTCCCCAAAGGCGAGAACTGGAGCGGGTGACCCGGACCTCCGTGCCGGTGTATAATGTGCAGGGTGGCAATGCCCCCGGAAGAGCGGCTGTATCCAGAGGCTCCGTCACACTGTACCGTCCCGAAGTAGAGGAATCCAGAGGAAGAACCACTGACGTGAGACCTTCCCGTGTACTGGACGCACAGCAGGCCAAAACCGCCCGATCCAGCAGAGAGCTCAATTCCTCCACACCGTCCAGAAGCAGCGCACCAAGCGTCAACTCGGGCGGCAGATCCGTGGAATCCAGCCCGAGATCGATCCAGAGCCCCGGTGCCACCCGGAACAGCTCCACCCCTAGCCGCTCTGCGAGTCCCAGTGTCAAGGAGGGAAGCAACAAGCCGGTAATCACGCCTATGCCGGACAATCCCTCCAATCGAAGCCGAACCTCCACCCCTTCTCGCAGCCAAAGCAGCGGTAGTCGTGAAGTGGCTCCTTCCAGATCATCTGAAGTACGAAGAGAGTCCACCCAAACCCAACAAGCTCCGGCGCGAGGCACAGTGGAACAATCCAGACCAACTCAGGCTCCAGCAAGGGCGCAATCGCCCCAGGTCAGAAGTTCCGCCCCGGCGAGGAGCCAGTCAAGCAGGCCCAGTTCGGAGGTGAAAAGCAGCTCTCCTGAAAGGAAAAGCTCGAGCTCCAGCGGAGCGAGAACCTCGGGATCGACGGCTAGCAGATCCTCCAACAAGGAACGAAACAACTGAAAACAGTAACCGATTGATCTAAGTGAAAAGCCTGGCGCAGCAAGCGTCAGGCTTTTTCTATGTCCAGCACTAGACAAAAAAAGGTCGCCCCGCGTAGCGCAGGGCGACCAATTGATCCAAAGCCATCCGGAAAACCGGGAAGGCATTTCTTTTTGATTAGTTGGCGTAACCGGGGTTTTGTGTCAGCGAAGGATTTCGCTGCAGCTCCTGCTCTGGCAGCGGGAACAGCATCGTGGATTCCTTCACCGCAGCACCAAAGAAGTTGACCGCCCCTACGGCATCCACAAACTGGATATCGCCTGATCCATCCTCGGCAGGCTGGGGAAACTTGCGGGTACGCATCACGTCAAACCAAATCGGATACTCAAACACCAACTCGCGAAGTCTTTCCTTCCATACTTCTTCGACAAACTGCTCTGCGGAAAGTGCGGAAAGCTCGCTTCGGATTACTTGGGGATCTTGCTTCCAATACGCCCGCGCCCGGATTTGAGCCAGGTAGTCCACCGCCTCCTGGGTCACGCCCTCCGACTTGGCAATCGCCTCGGCCGCAATCAGGAGCACATCTGCATAGGTGGAGACCGGAATCTCTCGGCTAGACTGCGCGGAGCCAAAGATGGCCGTCTCATCCATCCACATGTAGGGCGAAGTATTGAACTCCACGTTCTCCCCATCGATCACGATGGAGGAGTGGAAATACTGCTTTTCCTGAACCCGCAGGTCATTTGCCGCATCGTAGGAATTCAAGAGGTCGGCGGTTGGGCCGTAGGCATTGTTGGTGATCGCGTAGGAAACCAAAGGAGCCATACTTACCGGGAAGCTGAGAGCGGGATAGCCGTTGTTGGCAATCGCCGCGTCAAACTCATAGAAGTAAATGAACTCGCTTGGGATCTGCTCGCTGTCCTTGATTTTGTTGTAGGCAGAGCCGTTGGGAGCGAGGTCTCCGCTGCCGGTGCGGGTGTGCTGCACCAGGGAATAAATCCCCGAGTTGATGACCTCTCTCGCAGCTTGGGCTGCCTCGGCATACCGGTTGGCATTCACCGCGGCACCGCTCATGGTGAGGTTGACCTCTGCCAAAAGCGTCTGCGCCACGCCTCTGGTGATTCGTCCGGCATTGCCGACCATGGTAGCCTGCGGCAAAGCGCCGGAGTTGATGGCGAATTCCAGATCTTCCAGGATCAAGTCATAGACCTGCGCAACGGGAGTACGCTCGAGGAAGAGGTTTTCCAGACTTTCGTACGGCTCGGTCACCAAAGGCACATCGCCAAACATTCGCGCCAGGAAGTAGTAGTTGTAAGCGCGGAAATACCTGGCCTCTGCCAGATAGCGATTGGCATCCGCCTCACCCAATCCTGGAGTGGTCGGGATGTATTTGATCGCATTGTTGGCTCTGGAGATCCCTACATAGATGTCCGACCACATGGAATTGAAGTAGTCAGACAGGTTTAGCCCGTCAAAGACGATGTTTTGTCCACGCTGCACGTGGAATTCCTGGCCTTTGTAGTCATTGTCCACAAAGCCGGAGACATAAGGTCCAAACATGATCCGAGCTCCCGAGTACACCCCGGTCTCGTACATCTGCATCGCACCTCTTCTATAAAGCGCATTGACCGCGTCCCGGGCGTGCTCAGGTCGCTGGAAATATTGGTTTGAGGCTACCTCGTCCACGGGCTTTTCTTCCAAAAAACCCTCACAGGAGGCAGTCAACAAGCTCAGTCCAAGAAATAGAAAATTTATCTTTTTCATGTGTTAGTTCTTTTTGGGTTAGAATTGAAGGCTCAGGCCAAGGGTGAAAGTCCTCGGTCTAGGATACTGGAAGAAGAAGATGTTCTGCCCCCACTGGTTGCCTTCCCAGGAGGAAGCCTCCGGATCGTATCCCTTGAAGTCCTTGGAGTGGATCAAAAAGGCATTTTGCACATTGCCATATACCCGCAGGTTTCTCAAGCCCTTGCTCTTGGCCATCACGTCGTTGAACGTGTAGCCCAGGGAAATCAGGTTGCCTCGGATGTACGAGCCGTCGGTCACCCAGTGGCTGTCCACCTCAGAGTTTTGGCCTGAATAGACCCCGTTTCTGATCTGCTGAACCATCGTGTTTTGGTTGTCCTCAGTCCAGGCATCGTAAAGCGTGGACGCCAAGCCGCTAGCCAAACCGGTACGGTCTTCGGTGGAGTGGAAAAACTGCTGAAGGATATCCACATCCGCTACAAACTGGATATCCAGCGTGAAGTCGAAGTTTTTGTAGAACACATTGTTGATGAATGAACCGGTCCACTTGGGCAGCCCGTTTCCGATGATTCTTCTATCCGCGCTGCGCTTGGCCTCACCCGGGATGGCTCCTACCTCAGCAGCTGCCGCCGCCTCGTCGGTTCCCCAAGTTCCCAATCGCTCAAAACCCCAGAAGGAGCTCAGCGGCTCGCCCACTCTCAGGATGGTCTGGCTACCAGACACCCAGTTTGGACCAGGGAAGATATCCTCGTTGTTTTCGCCCAGCTTCTCGATTTCGTTGATGTTGTAGGAGAAGTTCAGGTTGGTATCCCAGTTCAGGTTGGAGGTGGAAACAGGGAAGGCTTTCACCAAGACTTCTACGCCTCGGTTAGAGACCGAACCGATATTATCCCTCACCGCGGAGAATCCGGAAGAGGAAGGAACGGGTCTATCCAGCAGCAAATCCGTGGTCAGCTTGTGGTAATAGTCGAAGCTGAAGGTTAGCGCTCTGTCCAGGACAGAAAGGTCAAACCCGATGTCGAACTGACGGGTCTTTTCCCATTCCAAATCCGGGTTTGGAAGACGGTTCACATAGCTGATCGGAGCACGAGTGCCATTGATCAGAGTGGTGGCTGTGGAGATGGTTCCCAAAGACTGGTAGGTCGGGATCTCCGTGTTGCCAGTGATACCCCAGCTGGTACGCAGCTTCAGCTCGCTGATGGTATTGCCCATGCCCTGCATGAACGGTTCGTTGGAGATCACGTAGCCCAGGCCGACGGATGGGAACACGCCATATTTGTTGTTGTCCCCAAATCTGGAAGAACCGTCCACACGACCGGTGAAGGTCACGAGGTACTTGCTCATGTAGTTGTAGTTACCTCTCAGGAAGTAGGAGTTCATGCTCCACTCGTCGTATCCGGAGTTTGGCGTTCCTGGCTGGGAAGCGGCTTGGATCCGGTTGAAAGTGAAGGTGTCATCCGAAAAGCCAGTCGCGCTCACGTTGAAGAACTCGTCGGTTCTTTTCTGCCAGCTCAGACCGGCCATGGCATTGATGGAGTGCTCTCCAAACTCCTTGGTGTAGGTCAGATAGTTTTCCTGCTGCCAGTACAGCGATCGGGAGGTGCCCAAGTACGCATAGCCGTTAGGCGAGCTGATGTTGATCAGATCGGTCGGGCTATAGGTCTGCTCGTTGTAGTCGTTTTTGTCAAAACCAAACTGGGTCCTCAAATCCAATCCCGGAAGGATGTGGAAAGTGGTATAGAGGTTACCAAAGAGCTTGGTTCTTTTTCTCAATCTATCCTGAGTGGTCAAGACATGGACCGGGTTGGGGATAGCCTCAAACCCATACGGATCGGACACCATGGAAGTGTTGCTCCAAGTACCGTCGGGGAACTTCACCGGGAAGATCGCAGGCATCTCGATCATGGATCTTCTCGGCATCTGGTGTCCGCCGCTTTCCTCAAAGACGTTTTCCTTGGTACTGTTTGCCAACAGGTTCAGACCTACGGAAAGCCATTTTTTCGGCGTCGCGTCATAGGCGAACTTACCATTCACACGCTCCAGGTAGTTGTTGAGCATGATCCCTTCCAGATTGGAATAGTTGAGGAAGGCTCCGAAAGAGGACTTGTCCGCCTTGGACTGGAAGGAGAGCTGGTGGTTGTTGGAAATGGCCGTTCTGGTGGCCTCTTCCTGCCAATCGGTATCGTAGAGCGGATTGCCGTTGGCATCGAATAGGTTCGGGTCATTGGCGGTAAATGGCGGGATCGGAGAGTCGCTGTATTTGCTGTGGTTGGCAAAGCCTCTTTCCAACACTTCCATAAACTCCGCCGCATTGAGGACGTCCATTTTCTTGGGCAATACGCCTATGCTGACGTAGCCGTCGTAGGACACGATCTCGCCGGTGGTTTTGGCTCCGCGCTTGGTGGAGACCATCACGACCCCATTGGCACCGCGGGCTCCGTAGATCGCGGTAGAGGAAGCGTCTTTGAGCACTTCCATGCTTTCGATGTCGTTCGGGTTGAGAAACTCGATGTTTTCCATCACCACACCATCCACCACATAGAGCGGCTGGGAGGAGGAATTGATCGTGCCGAGGCCTCGGATCAGGACTCTTGGGCTGGAGGATGGCGAACCTGAGTTCAGGAACACGTTCACACCGGCCACTTTTCCTTTCAGGCCTTGCAGCGCGTTGGCCACGGGAGCTTTCAGGAGCTCCTCTGCGCCCACCACGCCTACCGAACCGGTCAGGTCGGACTTTTTCACCGTACCATACCCCACCACGACCACTTCGTCCAGGCCTTGGGTATCGGTCATCATCGTCAGGTCAAATACGCGACGCTCGCCGACCGGCATCTCAATCGTTTGCATCCCGATAAAGCTAAAAACCAGGACAGACTCCGAAGAAGCCACGTTCAGTGTAAACTTCCCGTCAACGTCGGTCACGGTTCCGTTGGAGGTGCCTTTTTCGATGATGGAAACGCCGGGAAGGGACATTCCCGTCTCGTCCACGATGGTACCGGTCACCGTCTCTTGCGGCACGAGCTCGATGCTCACCGCCTCAGGTGCCCCGTTGGGCTCCACGCGCACGTGGATGTTTTTGTTGACCTGACGGAAATTCAGCCCAGTCTGCTGGGAAAAATCCACCAGCAAGTCGTACAGACTGCCGGACTTGGAGATCGAAACCGAGGGAAGGTCTCGCAGTTCACGATGGTTGAAGACGAAGTTGTAGCCCGTAGCTACTTCGATCTTCGAAAACGCTTCCTGCACGGAGGCGTCTTGCAGCTCTATCTTGACCGGTACTTCATCGATGGCCTTGATCTGGGCTACGCCAGAATAGGCAAAAAGAAAACTCATCGAAAAGCACTGAATCACAAAGCTGTAAAGGATAGTTTTGGACATAGCCAATAAGCTTAACAGTATGCTTTTTTTCATAACTTTACTTCATGTTTAGACTATTTGAGAATGGTTTGAACTAGGGTTTTGATTATCCGCCAAGACCGATCAAAACCGCAACTGGCCGGGGTGATCCATCACCTTCGGCCTTTTACTTTTCGTGGGTTTGTTGCATGGGCTTTTGGGTTAAGGGTTAAATTGGATATATACTTTTTTGCCTTCGATGCGATACTTGAAGCGGGAAGAATAGCTGAGCCCTTCCAGGATGTTTTCGAGACTCTCGTCCACAAACCTGCCCGACACATGGAGGCTTTGTGGGACTTTGTTTTCAAAAAGGACCTCCACCCCAAACCAGGCTTCCAGTTTTTTGCTGGCTGCGCCAAAGTGGGTTTGGTCAAAAATCAAGGTCTTGTTCATCCAAGCGAGGGCCCTCTCCGCGTCAAACTCCGTCTTTTCCCACTTTCCGCTTTCCAGCGAAGTCAGAATACCTTCTCCAGGAGCCAGGCGCTGCGCTAGGTCCGCGTCCTCGCGACTCACCAAGACCTCCCCTTTCACCAACGAAATGGAAACATCCTCACCCGGGAAAGAAAAGACATTGAACTCCGTGCCCAGGGCTCTGGTGGAGACCGAGCCTGTCTTCACGATAAAAGGCCGCGAAGGATCGTGCGCCACCTCAAAGTACGCCTCCCCTTCCAGGGTCAACAGGCGCAGGGAATCCGTAAAACCTTTGGTGTAGCTGATCTTGCTCCCCGAGTTCAGAAAGACCACAGAGCCGTCCTCCAGCGTGATCGTGGACTTGACGCCAAGGGGAGCCTGCAGCACTTCCGTCTCCGCCAGCACCGGAGCGGCCTGCTCCTGGGTCGCGGTGAGGGTCTTGGCCAAGAAATAGCCCAATGTCCCCACCAAAGCGAGGACTGCCGCGGCCTTTCTGCGCCAGGCGGTTCTTTTCTTTTTGGCCGCTTCTTGGTTGTGCTGCTGGATGGCCGCCCAGGAATCCAAACTGATAATCTTGGGCTCCCTTTCGGACTGGGATTCTGACTCGATTTTGCCGGCGATAGCCGTCCAGATCTCCTCTTTTGCCGTGCTGGCCAGCCCAGACTTCTTCTTGGACAGGTGGATCAAAAACTTGCGCGCCAACATGATGTCGGCGATTTTCTCGGGATGCTCTTTCAAAAAATTCTCCCAATAGGCTTTTCCCTCCTTGCTATTGTCCAATATCCATCCCCTGAATTCAGGGTCTAGGATAAAGTCCTCAACAGAATACTCGGCTTTGCTCATAGGTGCTGTGTTCTTCTTTAAGAGAGCATCCGGGCAAAAAGTTATCCTTTATTTTTTCAGATTTTTTAAGAAAAAAGTCAGCAGGTCGGAGCACTAGCCTACAAAAACCCAGAACACCAGCAAGTTGACCACTTTCAGCAGATGCTTCTTGAGGTTCGAAACCGCCTTCCAAGCCAGGGTATAGGTAGACCGGAGGTTGATGTTCATGATTTGGGAGGTCTCCTCGTAGGAAAAATCCTGAAAGTAGAGGCAGTCGATCACCGCCTTTTGCCGTTTGGGCAGATCCTCGATTGCCTCGCTCAGCTTCACTTTCAAGTGCGCTTCCACCTGGAAATTGGCAAGCTTGGACTCGGCACTTTCCACGATTGCGCCATGTTCTTCCATGTACTTTTGGTGGACGGCTTCGCTCTTTTTACTCTCCCGACCTTCCCTGAAAATACGGTTTGCCAAGCACTTGTACAGGTAAAACTTCACGTTTACCGAAGAATTCACACTGGAATGATACCTCCAAAGTTCCAAAAAAACATCCTGAACAGCGTCCTTTACTTGGCTTTCACTGCCAGTCAGGGTCATCCCAAAGCCAAAAAGTTCGTCGACATAGAGCTCATAAAAAAACCGAAGTGCAGACTGATCGCCATCTTTCAAGCGCAGCCAATAGGCAGACTCCTCCTCGGCGACTTGGAGTTTTGGGTTCATTATGATAATTGGGTTAGTTAATTGGATTCAGCCGTAAGCAAAACATAATCGAAAAATTTTCAAAACATCTATCATAGCTGCGACTACGCCGGGCGGCCACTTAAAATCACCTTTCCCCGATTCGACTCCCCCAACGGCCTTTCTCGACCATAAACGCAGCGATCTTGCGAGGCCATTTTTTATATGAACGGCAAACCTTCCTTTGATCCGCATCGGCTACAGAGCACCCCTCCGTCGAGGCTAAGCCCCTCCATTTCAGGAATACAGCCTTCAAAAGCGAGCATGTTTTCCGCAGACGCATCACCTTTTTGATAGCCAAAAAAAGGCACAAGCTTGCTAGCCTGTGCCTGATGACTTATGAGAATCCTTGACCTAGCCTTTTTTCACCATGGGAATCACTTCCTCCCCGATCAGTGCGATGCTGTCCGAAAGCTGCTGGTGGCTTAGCCCGGCATTGTCCATCTGGAAGGTAAAGCGGTCGATCCCTCCCAGCGACTCGCTGTGGCGAAGGATCTTTTCAGCCACTTCCTCCGGCTCGCCGATGAGGTAAGCGCCCCGTTTGGCATTTTGGGCCTCGAAATGTCCACGAGTCACCGGCGGCCATCCCCGCTCTCGGCCGATCCGGGTGAAGGTCTCCGCATAGCCTGGATAGTACGCCTCCACGGCCTCCTCATGGGATCGGCCCACGTAGCCAAGGGAGTGAAGTCCGACTTTGAGCTGGTCTTGGGAAAAACCGGCCTTGTCCCCCGCTTCCCGATAAAGATCCACCAAGGACCGGAAGCGATGCGTCTCGCCACCGATCACGGCGACCATCAGGGGCAGTCCCAGCGAACCCGCCCGGACAAACGAGCCCGGTGTGCCGCCGACTCCGAGCCAGATCGGCAACGTCTTCTGTACCGGACGCGGATAGATGGGCTGCTTGTCCAGCGCCGGACGAAACTTGCCGGACCAGGTGACAGTCTCCTGTTCGTTGATTTGGAGCAGCAGCCCCAGCTTTTCGGCAAAAAGCTTATCGTAGTCTTCCAGCCTAAGCCCGAAAAGCGGGAAGGCCTCCGTGAAAGAACCCCGACCGACCACCATTTCCGCTCGCCCCTTGGACACCAGATCCAGCGTAGCAAACTGTTGGAAGACGCGGACCGGATCCGCCGCGCTCAGCACGGTGACCGCACTGCTCAGCCGGATGTTTTGGGTCATCCCAGCGGCGGCGGCCAAAATGACTGAAGTCGCCGAGTCGAGAAATTCCTTGCGGTGATGCTCCCCGATAGAGAACACGTCCAGCCCCTTTTCGTCTGCCAGCTTGATCCGCTCCAGGAGCTCCTGCATGGCGTTTTCAGCCGTTCCAACGGGGTTTCCATCCCGATCCGTGACAAAAGCGGCAAAACTGTCTATTCCGATTTCCATCGATTTTCCTTTCTTTTTTTTTGAAAACAAAACCCAAAGGATACCCAAAAGATTCATTTCCCACACCATCGCTGGCAATGCCTAAAACACATACTTTTACCCCATGGACCAACAAATTCTCATCGATCTGGTGACCAAAAAAATGCCCTTTGGCAAGTACAAAGGCTGGCTGCTCTGCGATGTGCCTGAGCACTACCTGGTTTGGATGAAAGGAAAAGGCTTTCCCGAAGGCAAGCTCGGCATGTGGCTCCACACGCTGTACGAGATCAAACTCAACGGACTGGAGGGAATCCTGGCCGAACTCAAAAGAAATTACAGGTAGCGTTCCTTTCGCAGTTCATTTGCTTTCCTGCCTGGTGGAATGCAACATATCCAGCCTCCATCCTTCGGCCGTCTTCACGGCAGTGGCGCTCTCCAGCCACTCCACTTCCCGGACCACCTCGGCCCCTCGGCTGATCGTCGCAAAGTTGTGATAGGCGATCCAGGCCCGATTGCCCGAGATGCTTGTCTTGATAAACTCAAAGCGGTTTACCCGCGTCGTGGGGTTGGTATTTTGCCTTGCCTTGACGAAATAGTCCAGAATCTTCGGCATGTCCCATACCTCCCCATCTTCCAGCAGGATGAAATCCTCGGTGTAAAACTCCCCTACCCGATCAGCTTCGAAGCCGGAAAAAAGCACGTCAAAGGAACCCTGGATCAGCTGTTGGACTTGCTCCTCGTCGGTTTGCTGCTGGGCTTGGGCAAAGAGGGATATACCGAAAAACAGAAACAGAAGGCCTTGCTTAAGCATAGTGGGAGGACCGGTTTTAGTTAGGTTTGATCAATTCTTCGTACAGGATATTCACCGTCTGGCGGATCACGGCGTTGAAGCCATTTTCATAGGTCGGGTCGCAGCCGTTGCTGATCACGACGACGCCAAATTTTTCCTTCGGGTCAAAAAACATCGCACTGAACAGGCCATAGGCCGAGCCCGTATGGCCAACGAGCTCTCGTCCGGCGATCAGCTTGTCCGTTTTCCAAAGCGCTAGGCCGTAACTTTCCTCCGGGGAAATAGGCGTCTGCATGGTCTGCGCGTTCTTTTTACTGATGATTCTGGCCGTTTCTCCCTTCCCATAGTTCATGTGCATGATCATGTACCTCGCCAGGTCAGGTGCGGAGATCTTCATGCCACCGGTCGGTGAAAAAATAGGCGTGCTGTATCCAAACTGGTAGTTTGCGATCTCCTCGATCCGTGGCGCATAGGCGGCGGGAGAAAGGGTGAATTTGGCAGAATCAGGATCATAGACATAGATCGAGGCAAAACTCATGGCATCGAGCTCGTTGACGTTGTAGCCTCCATACAGCCCCAGCGGTGCCAAGACATGCCCGCGCACATACTGGTCAAAACGTTCTCCCGAATACTTCTCGATGATGGCCCCGGTCATGTTGTAGGCGAGATTGCAGTATTGATAGCCTTCTCCGGGAGCGTAGTCATTGTAGGCCTTTTGCCAATTCGGATTTTTGGATGGATTGATCGCATCGAGGGTAAAGTATCCCTCGGAGTCGCTTATGCTGGAGGTATGGGAAAGCAGCATGCGCAGGGTGATCACCCGGTCGGGAAACTTGGGGTTTCTCACTTCGAAGCCCATTAGCCCGCTGACATCGTCATCCAAACCCAAGGCCTTGCTTTCGACCAGCTGCATCACCGAAGTCGCCGAAAAGGACTTGGAGATCGAAGCGATGCGAAAGATATCCGAGCTCTCGAGCTGCTCGACGCCCTCCTCTTTCCAGCCAAAGGCCTTCTGATAGACCAGCTCCCCGTCCTTCACCACCGCTACGGAAAGCCCCATCACGGGCCTAGCGTCCATCAGGGCTTCTATCCGAGACTGGAATCTGTCCTGACAGAGGCCCGCTGCGGCCACGGCAATGCACAGAAGAGAGGTAAGCAGCATTTTCTTCATATTGGGGAAATTACGGCATTTTGTCCTAAATACCAGCCCAACTCGCCCAACACAAGCAGTGTAGCCTCTGATGGGCATCCATTCAACAGTTTGTCCCGAAGGGCAACAGACCAGCAGCAAAAGCCGGCACTCCCATTTAGCGCAGCGGTTGGCTATCGCTTTGGGCAGGCCTCATTGGAGATTTTTTGACAAAAAAGTGTCTAACCCCGCTGAAAGCTAGCGTGATCGTCGGAAAAGGCTTTTACCCTTTCCCTTCCTTTTCCACAGGCATCCGAACGCAAAAACAAACCCCAGTGCCTGGCAAGCGCCGATTGGCACCTTCATTGGAATCGAGGGGGAAACCAAACACTAATCTACAATGATGGTAAAATCCAAATCCAATCTATGGGTAGCGCTTGCAGCTCCACTTCTACTAGGAATCGCCTCTTGCTCCAAAGACGACGACGGCATGCCTACCGATCCCCAAACCCAGGCGAAACTCAGTGCGGTAGCGGTAGAGTCAGGATCCTCTTCGTCTTCCAGCGCTCGGGTGGAAGTAAGCGGCTTTGCGGTCAGCCAGTTTTCCGTCGGTACGCAAGACGTGGACATGAAATACTACGCCGAGGCGGACTTGACAGCCGGCATCAGTCTGGGAGACCTGCAGCTGAAGTCTGCCGTGAACGCCGGCCTTCAGAGCTCTTCCTCTTCCAAAAAGTCTGTGGTGCTGATTTCTAACGGCGAGAGCAAATTTGGCGTCATCGGAGAGGGAGGCACACCGGAAGGAAACTACACCGAGGTGGCCTTCAAGCTCTACAAATCAACCGAATCAAATGCCAACGACCCGATGTACCAAAAATCCCTGCTGATCACCGGGGAAATCAACGGCAAGCTGGCGCAGGTCTGGACAGAGAGCGAAAAAAGCATCCGTGCCAGCTCAAAAAGCTCCACGGGAGTGGACGTGAGCGAAAACACGGAGATGGTGCTGCAGTTTGAACTGGACAAACTGTTTGCCGGAGTAAACATGGGCACGGCACTTGACGCAAACGGCGACGGACGGATCGAGATCGGCCCCAACAGCCCAGATGGCAATGCGGCCATCCTCGCCAAGATCGAAAGCAACCTGGAAACTGCTGTCAGCCTCAACAAGCGCTAAGCAATCCAATCCAAAAAGAAAGGGCCGAACGAATTCGGCCCTTTTTGCTTTACAGCCCAGGGTAAAACCGGGCGTCCAGTTCTATCTGCTTGGCAAAAAGACAGTTTTGCCGTTTTCGGCGCTTTCCTTTGCCGCTTGGAGAATCTCCATCACCACCAGGTTGTTTTCCAGCGAGTAGGGGTCAAAAGGATCGAGCTTTGTCTCCCCTCTTACCACGGCGATCAACACGGAAAAGGGATCGTCAAAAGGCTGCGCCCTGTCGGGCAGCTCTATTTTTTCCTCCGAAAACCCACTGTACCCCTCTGCCATTCTCACCCTAAGGTGGCTACCGTCATCGGCAAAAATCGCCCCCGTGAGCCCGTAAACCTCCATATCCTTCCGGCCTATGGGCCAGTTCCAGGAGGCTTCAATAATAGTCTGGGAATTGGGATAAGCCAAGATGATCGTCGCTTCGTCGTCCACCTTGGGATTGTCTCCCTGATTCAGCTGCTGGGTGACCGCGGTGACGGAGATGGGCCGCTGCCCCTCCAGGAGCCAAGTGCTCAGATTTGCCCCATAGCAGCCAAAGTCCATCAGCGCCCCGGCTCCGTTGAGTTCCGGATCGGTGAGCCAATCCAGGAATTCCGGGCCCACGCCAATCTTCTTTGGGCCGCGGTGTCCGTCCCTGACGACGATCTTTCGGGCCTCGCCCACCTTTCCGGATTGGAGTAGCGCTTTGGCTTTCTCGTTGCTGGCGTACCAGCTGGTCTCGTAGTTGGTCAGGAGGTGTATTCCGTGCTTTTTCGCGAGGCCGGCCATCTCGGTGGCATGGGCTAGGCTGACTGCCAAAGGCTTTTCCACCATCACGTGGATGCCCCTGGGCGCACAGGCCTTCACGATCTCCAAATGGTGAAACGTCGCCCCAAAGCCGGTCACCGCCTCGGGGTTGGTCTTTTCGACCATTTCTTCCACAGTGTCAAAGACGATGTCCATGGACAAGCCATGCTGTCGAGCATAGCGCTCGGCCAAGGCCCGATTGGGCTCGGCAATGCCCACTATCTCCAAATCCGGCCGTTTGTGGGCCTCCAGCACCCAGCCCACATGGCCATGGTGCAGTCCGGCCACGCCGATCTTCAAGACTTGTGCTTGGGAAAACGAGACCGGCAGCATGCCGATCAGTAAAAACAAAAACAGGGTAGCTTTTTTCATTCTGGAAATTAAACCAGAATGTCCGGATTTTTGGACTTTTCGAAAAAGGGATTGGCGAGGGACCGCTTAAGTCTATCTTTCCCATCAAATCATCTAGAAAAAACCTGATTTGGGGCAAGCTACTTGACCCGCTCCTTCTGCAGCCTCTCAAACTCCTCCAGCAGCGCAATCAGCTTGATCCGAACGTGCTTGTCAGAAATATCCAGCCCCATGGCCGAAAACTGCGTCTGGATGAAGGTCATCGCGTTGTAAGGGGTGACGCTGACCTTGTTGAATGCGGCTTCTTCGGGCGTCAGGATATTGTTGTACATGTCCATCAGCACATAGCCGCGGTCAGAGCTTCGCAAAACCTCTAAGGCCTTGTCTATTATGGTATTCCACTTCATTTCTTAGGGTCGGGTGATCGGGGTAAAATTAAGAACCAACACCGAAAATCAAAACCCAAATACTAACCTAATAGAGAAGGTAAACTATCTCACGATTGGCATATTTAGAAAGATTATAGTGATACCAAAGCGAGATTGTAAAAGAGTTTTTTGTTAATTTGAACGACTTTTATTGAGTGATGAAAAGCGCATTTTTAAGTGCGGGACTATTTTAAAACCGATACGATTCTTTATGGGTAGTGAAGTGAAAAGAGATTTTGGGGTGCTTCGGGAAAACCCAGATTTGCGGGACGTACCAGATGAGGAATTGAATTGGCTGCTTGAAAATTCCCAGAGCGGCAAACTGGAAATAGGACAAGCGCTACCCGAGTCGTTTTCGCCAAATGACCACCTGATTTTCGTGTTGGACGGAACTTTGGAGGAGGCTGAAGCCGCTGCCGGAAACTACAAAAGCTTAAAAAACTACGGAAAAGGGGACATTTTGGGACGCCTTCCCTTTTCCAAAGAAGATTCCACCCCACCAAGGCTGCAAGCCTCTTCTGCGGCAAAGCTGCTGGCTTTTCCCCGAAGCCTGTTCCCTAGCCTGACCTCACAATGTCCACAGCTGACCGAGGCCTTGGTGCAGCTGATGGTGACCCGAAGCCGGACTTTTTCCCCAAACTCCCTGCTTGCCGACAAAATGGCTACCCTCGGCAAACTGACCGCGGGGCTGACCCACGAACTCAACCACCCCATCACCGCCATCCAGCGCGACAATGCCGAGCTGGGAAGAATCCTGTTGAAAGACAATCTGGTCAAACTATTGGTAATCGAGGCTGACTTGGGCGAAGGAGAGAAAACAAAGCTGGAGGAAGCGATCGCGCGCTGGAGCCAGTCCGCCAGACCATCCTCCATGACCGCCTCCGAAATCCAAAAAACGGAAAAGACCTGGAGCAGACAACTCGCCGACTGGGGAGCAAAAACAAGCGAAGACGCGGCAGAGGCCTTTACCGATCATAGCATAGATCCAGAGGAAATGAGGCAATGGGTCGAAAAAATAGACCGGGACAAACTGGACTCCTGGCTGGACGTCTTGGCTTGCATCCTGCAGGCGCGGGCACTGGCTTCCAATATTGACCGGGCCGTCTCGCGGGTGTCGGGGCTGATCCGGAGAGTCAAGACCTTCTCCCACTTCGACAGAGCACCTGTCCGCACCAAACTCGACCTGCTCTCTGGGATAGAAGACTCGCTGGCGCTGCTCCAGCACCGCATCAAAGCATCCGGCGTCGAGGTGGCCCTCTCCCACCCGGACTCTCCGGCTCT
The DNA here is from genome assembly GCF_017254915.1 of Algoriphagus oliviformis. Classification (GTDB taxonomy): domain Bacteria; phylum Bacteroidota; class Bacteroidia; order Cytophagales; family Cyclobacteriaceae; genus Algoriphagus; species Algoriphagus oliviformis. Next base: position 225,428 of record NZ_JAFKCT010000003.1, read on the forward strand.
GGTCGAGGGGATCGCCGGCGAGCTCAGCCAGGTATGGACTAACCTGATCGTCAACGCACTCGACGCCATAGAAAAAAGTCCCTCCCCCCGCCTACGAATCGAGATCCTGCAAGGCAAGGCACATACAGCCGTGAAAATCTCCGACAATGGCCCCGGCATCCCGAGCGAACTCCAGTCCCGGATTTTCCAGCCTTTCTTCACCACCAAAGCCGCAGGAGTCGGCACCGGCATGGGCCTGGATCTGATCCGGCAAATCGTGGAGAGGCATGGCGGGGCAATCAGCCTGGACTCCCGACCCGGAGAGACAACCTTTGAAATACAGCTTCCCCTGAGCTGATTTTTTTCAGTTTTTGGGATATTTTCCGAGAAGAAAAAAAGACCAAAACCAGCCTCATTTCCAACAGCTTGCAGAAACGGCAAACCCAAAATCAACTTTCCCTATAATTTTTGTAGGCTTTAAGCTTTGAGATTGCCTTTCTTTGCATATATTTGTCACACTAACTATTGGTATGACACAAGAACTATTTGCGCGGTACTCCTTTCTTCTTGACCGTACGGCCAGAAAAGTGAAGCAATATGCCCAGCAGCAGTTCAAGACGGGAGAGTTTGACGTGACCGTCGACCAATGGCTTGTGTTGAAAAACCTTTCGGAAAACGAACTGCTGAGCCAAACCGAGCTGGCGGGCCTGGTCTTCAAGGACAACCCCACCCTCACCCGGATCATCGATCTGCTCTGCAAAAAGGGCTACGTGGACCGGGTGCCGCATCCCCAGGACAGGAGAAGCTTCCAGCTCCACCTCACCGAATCGGGCCTGGCCAAGGTCAATGAGCTACGCCCCAAAATCCTGGAAATCCGGGAGAAAGCCTGGGAAAACCTGAACGAGAGGGATTTTGACGAATTCAAGCGAATCCTCAACACGATCTACCAAAATCTGGACGGACAGGTGATCGAAACTTGAAAAAGTATTTAGCATACTAATTATATTTGTACGAACATTTTGGAATCTAACGGAGTTTAAACTCCCAAAGCCATGAATACAAACACCATCCACACCGACATCTGCATCATCGGAGCAGGACCCGTAGGACTTTTCGCCATCTTCGAAGCTGGACTGCTCAAGATGCGCTGCCACCTGATAGATGCCCTGCCACAGGTGGGGGGTCAGCTTTCGGAGATCTATCCCCAAAAGCCGATCTACGACATCCCAGGATATCCGGAGGTGAATGCCCAGGTTTTGGTGGACAACCTGATGGAGCAGGCCAAGCCTTTCCAGCCTACCTTCACCTTGGGTGAGCGTGTGGACCACTTGGACAAGCAGACGGATGGCAGCTACGTCATCACCACAAGCGACAAGACGCACGTACATGCGCAGGTAGTGGTGATCGCTGGCGGTTTGGGTTGCTTCGAGCCCAGAAAACCCGTGATCGAAAACCTCGAAATCTACGAAGGCAAAGGAATCCACTACATGGTGAAAAACCCGGAAACCTTCCGAGACAAGAACGTCGTGATCGCAGGTGGTGGCGACTCTGCGCTGGACTGGACTATTTTCCTTTCCAAAGTGGCCAAAAAGGTGACTTTGGTACACCGCAACGAGACCTTCCGCGGTGCTCCAGACTCCGCCTCCAAGGTGTTTGACTTGGCAAACGTCGGCAAGATCGACCTGATCCTCTCCGCCAACCTGAAGCAGGTCAACGGAAACGGAAAGCTGGAAAAAGTGGTCCTTGAGGACAAAGCCAAGCAGGACATGAACATCGAAGCGGACTACCTGATCCCGCTATTTGGGCTCAGCCCAAAACTCGGCCCTATCGCCGACTGGGGACTGACCATCGACAAAAACGCCATCGAGGTAGACACCCGCGACTACTCCACCGGAGTCGAGCGCATCTACGCCATCGGTGACATCAACACCTATCCGGGTAAGCTGAAGCTGATCCTCTGCGGATTCCACGAGGCGGCGATCATGATGCACTCCGCCTTCAAATACGTGTACCCAGACCAAAAACTCAGCTTCAAATACACCACCGTCAACGGAGTTAACTCCTTCTAATCCTATCTTTGCGCCATGGTAACATTCACTGTAGAAGATCACGACGGCAATCGCCAGGAAGTCGAAGCGCCCGTAGACATGGGGTTTAACCTCATGGAAATCCTGAAGGCATCCGAGTACCCGGTACTGGCCACCTGCGGCGGCATGGCGCTCTGCGGCACCTGCCACATCGAGGTACTGGAGGGAAAAGACGGACTGGGTGACGCCACTGACCCCGAACTGGACCAGCTGGAAAACCTTCCTGAATACTATCCGACCTCACGCCTCTCCTGCCAAATCCGCGTCAGCGAAATACTGGAGGGAGCCATCATCAAACTCAGAGGCGAAGACGTAGTCTGATTTGAGATTCGAGATTTGAAGTTGAACCACCTGGGAACGGGTGGTTTTTCTTTTTGAAAATAGGTATTTTACAAAAAACTACAGCAGCATGATTTCCAAGGCCGAATTGATCAAACAAATCCAGAAGTTCCCCGAAGAAATTGCCATCGAAGATCTTGTAGAGCGGCTCATACTCATCGACAAGCTCGAAAAGCGGATTGCAGAGTCAAAAGATGGCCAGAACATTTCTGAAGAAGACCTAAAAAAGGAAATGCAGGAATGGTTCAGGTAATTTGGTTGAAATCCGCCAAAAACGACCTTTTGGACATCTATGAATACAAAATGAACAACTCAAAGGGCAAGCGAAGTTATAGGTGTCCCGCATCTTTTAGATGAATTCTCAACAAGAGAAGTAGTGAAAAGGCATTTTTTATACTCTAGAAAAACATTAATCCCAATTCAAGGATACACCACGATGAGGTTCAAATTATCATTGTTAAGTCTTTTCGCCTTTTTAATTCCCATTTCAAACTTGATTGCCTGCAGTTGCGGATCAAGCTTTTCCGAAGATTTTAGAGCATCAGATTTCGTGGCCCATGTGAAATTTAAAAGAGCTTTCATGGCAAGCAAAGGGAACCCTTACTACGCAGTTGAAATTGAGGTAATTGAGAAATACAAAGGACCGGATTTGAAGACAATTTGGATTGACAATGATGAACTCTGTCCATTTCATCTTCAACCGAATGGAGGCGAAGAATTGGTTATTTTTTCACGTATAGACCATCTCGGAAATTTTTCAATTCATGAATGCTCGGGAAACTTCTCACCTTACCTAAAGCACAGATCAATAGAGGTTCAAATCCTCAAAAAATTAAAATCTTTTGATCTGGAGTATGTACAAGATTTCTGGTTTGAAACAAACAATTTGTTTTTCAACCAATCCTGGGGATGGGAAATCGACATTCCTGAAAAGAATTTCGCGATTTACGAGGTTGCCTATGATCGTCTAAATTTCTATGCAGAAGTTAAAGTCCTCGACGGCTTTGGAAACAGAACTGACGAAAAAGTAACCTCTTTGATCAAAAAATCGGACTGGCATTTCTATTCTCTTTACGACAATTTCGACCCCAACATTTTTAGATTTTTGATCATTTTGGAAAAAGAATTCTGGAAAGGAAAACAGGTAACGAAATATACTTACCTATAAATGCTCGAACCGCCTAATTTACATTTACAGCCCCTTTTCTACATAGGGCAGCACAATGCAAAGGGGGAGATTTGGAAGTAAAACAATACGGAAAGCAATTCATTTTTAGTAGCTTCCATCATGAAATTCCTTCTTCTCGTTTTACTCGCCCTGCTTCCCACACTCGCCTTTTGCCAAGTCAGCCGCGCCGAGCGGGAGGAAGTTCCAAAGATCAACCAACTCATCAGCGACTACTCCAAAGCCAGGGAAACCCGCGACACCATCCTGCTCAAGGAAATCCTCACCGAGGACATTGACCAGCTGGTCTCCAGCGGGGAATGGAGAAACGGCCTCCGCGCAGCCATCCAGGGCATGATGCAGAGCAGCACCGCCAACCCCGGCACCAGAACTTTGGAGGTGGAAAAAATCAAATTCCTCAGCGACGAAATCGCCCTGGTCGACTGTCGCTACCTCATCAAGTCCGGAGAGACTGTCCGAAACATGTGGAGCAGCTTCACGCTGGTCTTCGACAAAGACCGCTGGAAAATCTCCGCCATCCGCAACATGAACCCAACGGGCACCTAAACACCATGCCCGTGAAAGCCTTCCTCGTCCTTCTCCTGGCCTTTGCCCTTTTCTCCTGCCGTCCAGACTCCGAGGCTCCCACGCTGATCCTGAGCAACGGAAAGATCTGGACCGGGGAGACGGACTCCAGCTTTGTCGAGGCCATCGCCATCCGGGAAAACCTCATCCTGCAAACGGGCGACACCCGCTCCATCCTGTCGCTTGCCGGTCCGGACACGGAAGTCATCGATCTGCAGGGCAAGCTGGTCACCGCCGGTTTCAACGACGCCCACATCCACTTTCTCAGCGGCTCCATGGGACTAGACCAGGTGGAACTCTCCTCCACGACTTCCCTGGAAAAAATGCTCAGCCAAACGCTGGACTACATCCGCCAAAACCCAGACAAAGAATGGATCACGGGAAGAGGCTGGCAATACACGTTTTTTGCCGCAGGGCTCCCAGACCATGAGTCCATGAAAGCCCTGGACATAGACCGACCGCTCCTGATCCAAGCCTACGACGGACACAGCGCCTATGCCAATCCCAAAGCGCTGGAGCTGGCTGGCATCAACTCCGAGACGCAGTTTTCGGGCTTTGGTGAACTGGTGAAAGACCAAAACGGCCAGCCCACAGGCGCACTCAAGGAAAGGGCGATGGACCTCGTGGGCAGCTTGGTGCCAGAGCCGACCTTTGAGGACAAGCTCGATGCGCTTCGCAAAGGCCTCGCCTATGCCGCTTCACTCGGGATCACCAGCGTGCAGAATGCCAACGGCACGGAAACAGACCTTCGCCTTTTCCAAAAACTACACGACAATGGACAGCTTACGCTTCGCTATGCGGCCGCCTTTTCTGTCCAGGAACAAACTACTGACGAACAGCTCCACCGTTTCATTTTTCTCAAAGACAGCGTCGGGCTCGCCAATCCTTGGCTTCGGGCCGACGCCATCAAGTTTATGATCGACGGCGTGATCGAGGGCCACACAGGAGCCATGCTGGAGCCCTATTCCGATATTGCGACGGACGACCCTCTGGCCTTGGGACAGCTGAACTTTTCCCTTCCTCGCTATCAGGAGCTGGTCAATAGGCTGGACTCGGCGGGCCTTAGGCTCTATACCCACGCCATCGGGGACCGAGGCGTAAGGGAGGCCCTGAATGCCTATGAAAATGCGCAGGCAAAAAACGGCTCCAAGGAGACCCGGCATCGTATCGAGCACATCGAAACCATCCACCCGGCCGACATCCCCAGATTTGCCCAGCTGGGCGTCCTGCCAAGCATGGAGCCCATCCATGCCGAGCCTGGCACCACGACCGTATGGTCCAATGCCGTCGGCATAGAGCGCCTTCCGTATTCCTTTGCCTGGCGATCTCTGCTTGACCAAAATGCCCCTCTCGTTTTCAGCTCTGACTGGCCTGCCTGCATCAGCCTGAATCCCATCCGGGGAATCCACGTGGCTGCGAACCGACAGAATCCCAGCGGCTATCCTAAAGAGGGCTGGATACCGGCTGAAAAAATCTCGGTCTTTGAGGCTATGCGGGCCTACACGGCGATGGGAGCCTACTCTTCCTTCGAAGAGGACAAAAAAGGAATGCTCAAGGAGGGGTACTTGGCCGATCTGGTGGTTTTCTCCCAAGATCTTTTCAGCATAGACCCCAAGAAAATCCACGAAACCCAGGTGCAGATGACTATCGTGGACGGGAAGAAAGTGTTTGTTCGAAAGGAGGAAAAATAGCCGCTACCCCAGCGTCCAAACTGGCATTTTCCCAGCAAAGCACCAGACCCAAAAAGAAAAAGGCCGGTTTCCCGGCCCATTTGCTGAAAAGTTTGAGGATTAAACTTCTCCAACTGGTGAACAACAACTGCCGTCCTTTTTACTTTTTACTTTTCATTTTTATAATAACGGTCATGGAAGAAATATCTTGCATCGCCCTCGGCCTTTACCTCCTTTGACTCGGTATCGATCACCATCACCGGGGGCGCTTGGTCTCCTGCCTTTGCGGCGGTCCAGGTCGGCACACCCTCTCCGTTTGGATTTCCGGTTTTCACGAAGTTGGTGAAGAAGTTCAGAAAGGTCTCCGAAGTCTTGAAGTCATCGCGTGTCCAGGCATAGTCCTTCACCAGAGGAAGATTGCCCATGGCGTACTCGATCTCGGCAGCATGCGGCGCACCGATGGGTTTGGGCGCTGGCGGCGCGGAATCGGCACGCTGCGTACCTCCAGCCAAACCTGACACTCGGCTCTGATCTACGAGATCCGGACGGATCTTGCTGTATAGGTAGCGGTACACCGGCTGCTCGCTGTGGCTTCTGTGCAAGTCAAACCACTTCCACGTGCTATAGGAAATGAAGCGGTCCGAAGCCAGATTGGTCGCAGCCCACTCGACTTCCTGCGGGCTAGTATGCGGATGCAAAGCCAGGACTTCCTCCCACTGCTCGGGGTAGGTTTCCTTCACTTTGGCTACGAAAGCTTCGGTGGTGTTGGGCTGTCCCTGCATGAAGGCGCCCCCGGGGATCTCCGCCGAGTTCCAGCCCAACAGCAGCGGCACTTGAGCCTGCTCACCAGCCACAAAAATCTCCGGCAGGGTTTTGGGCAAAAAGTGATGATCAATCACCACCGGAAACCCGAACCGGCGAGACTCCTGATAGATCTCCAATAGGTCTTTCGCAGACAGCTTTCTAGCTTCGGCGATGGAGTTCACTCCGGCTTTTTCCAAAAACTCCTTTCCAACAGCTTCTGCCTCAGACACGGACACCGGTGCCAGTGTAGGCCGGATTCCCGCGCCGCTTTCGCCTATGGCTCCATGGATCAAGTTTCGGGAAAGTGGAGAGGCCATCTGGTAGGACACCGAAATAGACCCAGCGGATTCACCTGCGATAGTGACTTGATTCGGATTCCCTCCAAAAGCCGCGATGTTGTCCTTCACCCACTGCAGCGCCAGGGCTTGATCCAGCAGGCCGTAGTTTCCTGAAGCTTTGTAGGAAGCCTCCGCGCTCAGCTCTGGATGGGCCAAAAAGCCGAATACGCCCAAGCGGTAATTGACGGTCACCACGACCACGCCTTTCTTGGCCATGGACTCCCCGTTGTACCGAGGCTCGGAAGCGTCACCCGCCACGAAACCGCCGCCGTAGAAATACACCAGCACGGGCAGATCCTTGGAGTTGCGCTTGGCCTGCGTCCACACGTTTAGCGTGAGGCAGTCCTCGGACACACCGTCCGACCAGCTGCTCATATCGCCAAAGACCAGCCCCTGTACCGGCCTCGGCCCAAAGGATTTGGTTTCTTTCACACCAGACCAAGAATCCGCAGGCACGGGAGCTTTCCAGCGCAGCTCGTCCACCGGCGGCTTGGCAAAAGGAATCCCGAAATAGGTAGAAATCCCGTTGGTCACGTTGTAATTGCCCTCGATCGTCCCAGTTTTGATCGTAGCCTGCACCGGCAGGGAGTTGTCCGTCTGCGAAAAAGCCAGGGATGTCCCCAGGAGGAACAGTGCCACGGCCTTCAGATATTTTTTCATAGTTAATAATGGATTGAATTCTAATGTTTGGATATATGCTACTTTGCCGGCAACAACCTAAAACTAACATTCGGAGCGCGAAACCATGTCGAAAACGCTACATCGGTCTTCGGTCATCGGTCGCCTGTACTGAGCGAAGTCGAAGTATCCAGCCCGATTGTTAATGAAATTTCGTTTACTGGCAGAAAAGCGCATGTACATTTTCTATTGTTTCACGTTGAGACAATAATAATTGCTTGCCACAAATTTTCCTAAAAAGAAAGCGGTAATCCTGAAGCTGACAACAAACAATTTGCCCACTTCCAAGACTTTGTACTGAAAAAATCCGTACACTTGTAAAAACGCGCACCATGGGCACCACAAAAGAACAGGCGAGATTTGACGCGAGGCTTTCCAAAGAACAAAAGCAGTTCTTTGAAAAAGCTGCCTACCTAGGCGGATACCGCAACCTGACTGATTTTGTAATCCTTACAGTCCAGGAAAAAGCAAATGAGATCATCCGGGAAAAGGAAGCCTTGCTCGCATCGGATCGAGACTCCGAACTTTTCTTTGACGCCCTAGTCAATCCCAAAAAGCCTTCTGAAAACTTAAAAAAGGCTTTGGCCGAGTATGAGGCTTTTTTTCCCGATTCGGATAAGTGATCGAGCTGCTGGACAAAAGCCATGATCGAAGCGATTTCGACTGTGGAAACGAAACCCTCAACAACTACCTAAAGTACCAAGCTGGCCAAGATGTACAGCGGAAACTATCCGTTTGTTTTGTTTTGTCCGATCCAAAAACAAGAAAAGTCCAAGGCTACTACACGCTGTCCAACGCCGGTATCCCCCTCCATCTTTTCCCTAGCCAGATCCAAAAAAAACTACCCAAATCCTATCAAAGCATCCCGGCTACCCTTTTGGGCAGGCTGGCCATAGACCTCAGCCGTCAAGGAAAAGGCATCGGAAAAACCCTCCTGATCGACGCGCTCCGAAGGAGTTTTGGGCTGTCCAATGAAATCGGGTCTTTTGCTGTATTCGTCGACCCCATCGACTCCGCAGCCGAAGCCTTCTATGAAAAGTACGACTTCGTCAAGCTGCCAGATAGTGGGAAGATGTTCATACCCATGAAGACTTTGAAGGACCTATTCTCCTAGCAGTCCAACAATCATTTTTTGCAAAAATCTGGAGCCACACCCTATTGTTTCACTTTGAGACAATAATAATTGCTTCTCCCGAAAAATTGGAGTTACTTAGAAGGGAATTAGCCCGCACATGCCCCTACCAGACAGCTCCCAATACATCCCCCATCTCGCTTTTGATTCCGTGGTCTTTGGCTTTTCCAAAGGCAAACTCAAGATTCTTCTCATGGAGTACCACGCCACTGGCTGGCTGGCCCTTCCCGGGGGATTTGTGAAGCGCGACGAAGATCTGGAAAACGCCGTCAAACGGGGCCTCCAGGAAAGAACCGGACTGGAAGACGTCTATCTCGAGCAGTTTCACACGTTTGGGACGATTGACCGCTTTCAGCCGGAAGTGATGAAATCCATCCTGCTGGCTTCTGGCGCGGAGGTTCCCGAAGACTATTGGATGCTCGACCGCTTTTTTTCCATTGGCTACTACGCGCTCCTAGATCACGAGAAAGTCACGCTTACGCCCGACATCCTGTCTGATTCTATTGCATGGTACGAAGTGGATCAGCTACCGGACTTGATCTTTGACCACAACAAGATCGTCCAAAAAGCCCTACAAACGCTCCGCGAAAACCTCGACCGCAAGCTCATCGGCGGCAACCTCCTCCCCGAGCGCTTCACCATGAACGAGCTCCAGGCGGTGTACGAGGCTATTTTGGGAGAAAAGCTCCGCCGTACCAGCTTCCAGCGCAAGATGCTCAGCCTCGACATACTGGAGCGCCACGAAAAGCTCTTCACCGGCAAAAGCCACAAAGCCCCCTACCTCTACAGTTTCAAGCCTTAGCCTTTCCCAACCCAAAATACTATGAAACAGGCCTTTCTTCTCCTTTTCTCGCTTGGCGGACTGCTATTTTTCTCCTGCCAAAGTCCTACGAGCTCCGACCTCATCTCCACGGAGGCTGTCTCCGTCGAGGGTGGCATGATCTCCGGCACCAGCGACTCCAGCGGCCTGGTCAAAATCTTCAAAGGCATTCCCTTTGCAGCTCCGCCGGTGGGCGACTTGAGATGGAAAGCTCCCCAGCCGGTATTGCCCTGGGAAGGGGTCAAGGCCTGCACCGACAATCCCCCGGCACCCATGCAAAATCCGCCCGTCCCTTTCTTTGCCTGGTCTGAAGAATTCTTGATTCCCAAGGATCCAATCTCCGAGGACTGTCTCTACCTGAACATCTGGACAGCGGCGGAAAAGTCTGACGAAAAGCGTCCCGTCATGGTCTGGATCTACGGAGGCGGATTCAGCTCGGGAGGAAATAGCGTGCCACTCTACGACGGCACTGACCTGGCCAAAGAAGGAATCGTGGTCGTCAACCTCAACTACCGCGTCGGCATGTTGGGTTTCTTTGTCCACCCCGATCTCAGTGCGGAGAGCCCTGACCAGACATCGGGCAACTATGGCATCCTGGATCAGATCGCGGCCTTGGAGTGGGTGAAGAAAAACATCGCCCAGTTTGGGGGCGACCCGGACAACGTCACCATTGCCGGCCAATCCGCAGGTGCTTTTAGCGTGAACGCACTCGTGGTTTCGCCCAAAGCCAAAGGACTCTTCCACAAAGCCATCGCCCAAAGCGGGGGCATGTTCAACCGCGGCACCGGTCTGGTCTCCGGTCTGAAGGGAGCGGAGGAGCGTGGAAAAATGCTGACAGACACGCTGGGCATCACCTTGGCGGATTTGCGCCAGCTCCCCGCCGACAGCTTGCTTAAGTTTCCGGCACGCTTTGGCACCACCATCGACGGAAAGGTACTCCCAAGCGTGCGGGAAAGCTTTGAAAATGGCAGCTTCTCCGACGTGCCGCTGCTGACCGGCTGGAACGCCGACGACCGCGTCTCCGGCAATCCTCCCACGACTCCGGCGGAGTTCAAGGCCAACGCCAAAAAACAATACGGTGGACGGGCAGGGGAATACCTGGAGCTCTTCCCGGCAGACAGCCCGGAGATCCTAGCCCAAACCCAGAATATGATGAGCGGGTTGTTCTTTGGGATGCAAAACTACACCTGGGCCAAGATGCAAAGCGAAAAAGGACAAAACGACGCGTACGTTTACTATTTCACCCGTGTCCCTCCCGGCGAACCCAACTATGGCGCGTTCCACTCGGCGGAGTTCAGCTACGCCCTGCATACGCTGCGAAACTGGAACCGCCCCTTCGAGCAAACCGACTACGACCTGGAGAAAACCATGTCCGGCTACTGGCTCAACTTTGTAAAAACCGGAAACCCTAACGGTGCAGGTCTTCCAGAATGGCCTGTCTTTGATCCGGCAAACCCGATGGTAAACGAACTGGGGGCCGAGGTCAAGACCCGCGCCCTGCCTTATTGGGCCCAGATGAAGTTTATGGAGAGCTTGAACGACTGAGCGATGCTGGCGCTTTTGGGGATTCTGACGATATCGCTGCTGCTGTATGTGGTGATCACCAAAAAGACTTCACCGGTGATCGCACTCATCCTTATCCCGATCCTGACCGGAATCTTGGCGGGCAAGACGCCAGAACTCCCAAAAATGATCGGTGACGGCCTTCTCTCCATCGCTCCTACCGGGGTGATGTTCGTCTTTGCCATCCTGTTTTTCGGGATTTTGCTGGATGCAGGGGCGTTTAAGCCCATCATCTCCGGACTGCTGAAAATCGCGGGAAACGACCCGACCAAAATCGCCCTCGCCACCGCACTTTTGGCGATGCTCGTTCATCTGGACGGATCGGGAGCAGTCACCTTTCTGGTGGTCGTGCCCGCCATGGTACCCATCTATGACCGCATGGGTATGAAAAGAACCACGCTGGCCTGCCTGACGGCCCTATCGGCCGGCACCATGAACATCCTTCCCTGGGGCGGCCCGACCATCCGCGCTGCCTCGGCCCTGAACGTGTCCGTCACCGAGCTTTTCAACCCCATTCTGCTGCCTTTTCTGGCGGGACTTCTCGCGGTTTTGACTATTGCCTTTTGGATGGGAAAGAAAGAAAAACAGCGGCTTGCAGGCACTCCGATCTTGAAAACCGCAGAAGAATACATGGAAGAGAACCCACTCCATCGACCTCGGATGTTTTGGCCAAACATACTCTTGATACTCATCGCCATCTCCGCCATCATACTCAGCTGGGCACCTCCCTATGTCGTGTTTATGGTAGCCTTTGCCCTTGCCTTGGCGATGAACTTCCCCAGCGTGGATGAACAGAAAAAGCGGGTCGATGCCCATGCAAAGGAAGCATTGTTGATGGCCAGCATACTTTTCGCCGCGGGCTGCTTCACCGGCATCCTCAAGGGAAGCGGCATGATGGAGGCCATGGCTGCTACCGTGCGGGACTATCTTCCCGCGCAGCTAGGCCAGCAACTGCCTCTGTTGACCGGCCTGGTGGCCATGCCCGCCAGCCTGCTCTTTGACCCAGATTCCTTCTATTTTGGGATCTTGCCGCTACTTTCCTCTACCGCGGAGCATTTCGGTGCCAGTGGCTTGGAGGTAGGCCAGGCCGCTATCATGGGACAAATGACCACCGGTTTTCCCATCAGCCCCCTCACCGGCTCGACGTTTCTGTTGGTCGGTCTTGCAGGGGTGGACCTGGGAGATCATCAGAAAAAGACCATCCCACTCGCCCTTTTGGTGACTTTGGTGATTTTGTCCGTCTCTATACTCATGGGAATTATCACTGTCTGACATGAAGGAAAAAATCAGAATAGGCTGCGGAGCGGGCTTTTCAGGCGACAGGATCGAGCCCGCCCTGATTTTGGTAGAAAAGGGAAACCTGGACTACCTGGTGCTGGAGTGCCTTGCCGAGCGGACCATTGCTTTGGCTCAAAAGCGAAAAAAACAAGATCCAACTACCGGATACGATGTGCTCCTGGAGCGTAGAATCGAGGGCCTGCTTCCGCTTTTGCAAAAACACCAAACCCGCCTGATCACCAACATGGGTGCGGCAAACCCGCTGGCTGGCGCGGAAAAAATCCTCGAAATCGCCCGTAGGCAAGGCCTAAAAACATCGGTAGCCGTGGTGCTCGGCGATGATGTCTTCGGGCAAATCTCCGGGGAGGAGCCCTCCATGGAAGGCAACAAAGCCCTTAAGTCGTATGGCAACCTGGTGTCCGCCAACGCCTACCTCGGCGTCGAGGCGATTTTACCGGCGTTGCAATCCGGGGCGGACATCATCCTGACGGGGAGAGTCGCCGACCCCTCGCTATTCCTCGCTCCGATGGTTTTCGAGTTTGGATGGAGCCAGTCGGACGTTGACCTGATGGGAAAAGGGACAGTCGTGGGACACCTGCTCGAATGTGCCGGCCAGATCACCGGAGGCTATTTTGCCGACCCGCTGACCAAACCTATCCCGGACATGCACATCCTGGGCCACCCTTTGGCGGAAATCAGCCGGGACGGCTCTGCGGTCATCTCCAAAGTAGCCGAAACCGGCGGGGCGATCACCGTGCAGACCGCCAAAGAACAACTCCTCTACGAGGTGATCGATCCGGGAAATTACTTCACTCCTGATGTCATCGCTGATTTTCGCCCGGTCAGCTTTCGGGAAATCGGGAAAAATTTGGTTCAAGTGACCGGAGGAACGGGGAAAGCAAAGCCCAATTCCCTGAAGGTCAGTGTCGGGTATGAGGCAGGCTTCATCGGTGAGGGAGAAATCTCCTATGCAGGAGCACAGGCCCTCACACGAGCACAGCTGGCGGGCGATGTCGTCGAAAAGCGAATCGCCCACCTGTTTGATGAGTTTCGGGTGGACTTTATCGGAATGAGCTCCCTGCATGGAGCGGAGCTTTCCCAGGACCACAGCCCCTATGAAATCAGACTTCGCATCGCGGGGAAAGCCAAAGACCGAAGGCTTGCCCAACTCGTGGGAGAGGAGGTCGAGGCCCTCTATACCAACGGCCCAGCCGGAGGGGGCGGAGCAAGAAAATACCTGCACGAAGTCATCGGCGTCGTGTCGGTCCTGATGGATCGCCAAAAAATCAAGTCCGGCATCAAACTATTCGAATCATGAAAATCCGCCTTTCAAGCATCGCCCATAGCCGAGCCGGAGACAAGGGGAACACGCTGATACTTTCCCTGATCCCGTTTGACAAAGACGATTTTGAGTTTCTGGAGCGGACAGTCACGGCTGAGCGTGTCAAAGCACACCTCGCCCATCAGGTAAAAGGTGAAGTGATCCGCTATGTTCTTCCTGAGCTGAGGGCATTCCAGTTCGTTTGCTTTGATGCCTTGTCCAGTGGGGTCACGACTTCGCTTGCGATGGATGCCCATGGCAAAAGCCTCAGCTATGCCCTTCTTGAGATGGAGATCCAAGACTACACCAAAGGCTGACCTCCTATAACACTCGAGTTTGGATGTCCTAGGCTAGTCGTGGCCCGCATTTCCCCGCAGCCTCTGGATCACTGCTTCCAGCGATCGGTAGTGGTGGTAGATTCCCTTCCAGATGTGGCCTTTGTTGGCGGTCTTGAGCTCAGGCTGCTGGTCAAGTCCACCTGCGTACCAGTCTCCGTACTCGTGATCGATGAGATAGGTATCGGTGTAGCCCCAGAGCTGGAGAAACTTGCCGTAGTAGTCATTCGGATCCTCGGGGTATAGGCTATGGAAAAGCAGCAGCGAGTTTAGTCCCTCCGCTTGCGCCCACCAGTTTTTGGTAGGGCGCGTCACGCGATAGCCCTCCGGGAAATAATAGCCTTCGTCATAGAAACCGCCTTTTTCAGCATCCCAACCCAGTTTCAGAGCTTGGTCGACCATCTTTTTGGCTACTTCCAGAGTCCGTTCGTCATCCTCCAAGCCCAAGACATGGGAGGCCTCCAGCATCAGAAAAGCCGTCTCCACGTCATGTCCAAAGGACACATGATCCAGCTGATGATGCGCCTCGATGACCGATTCGGATGAATCCGCAAAAGTCACCGGACTCCAATCCGGATAAAGAAAAAGCGTCAAGTGCCCCCGGTCTGTCACGATGGTATCCCGGATCAAAACCAGCATCTCCTCAAGCCTATCCCGCAGCAACCCATCCGGCCAAACTTGGTACAGCTCCGAAAAAGCCTCCAGTAGATGGATGGAGGAGTTTTGGTCCTTGTAGCCCAAGTCGGACGTGCTTGGTGTATCCGCAGGCCGGGCAATGGGTCTGCCATGCCGGTCTAGATGCTGGAAATATCCCTTGTACACCGGATCATGGGCCCCGGAATCCAGCCAATGAAAGGCCTTTTTGGCGAGGTCCAGCGCCTCGGGACTCCCGCTTTGCTTGTAGTAGGCCGCGAGCGCATAAATGCCAAAGGCATTGCCATAGGCGGTCTTGGCCGAATCGCCCTTCACCTTGCCTTTTTTGTCCAACAGCCAGAAAAAACCTCCATTCTCCGCATCCCAGAATTTGTCCCTGAGAAAAAGAAAACCGTGCTCGGCACCGGTTGCGTAATGCTCGACCTCGGGATAGCGCTCGGCGGCCTTGGCATTGGTCCAGACGTGACGGGACTGGGTGACGATCATCTTGTCCTGCTCACCCACAGGCTGGAAGTCGTAGCTAAACGTGCTGAAAAACCCTCCATCCACGGTATCCACCGCTTGAGGATACCACTTGTCCAGGACTTCCGTGCGGAGGTGATGCTCGATCTGGTCTGCGAGGAGCAGTTGTGGGTCTTCTTTTTGGCAGGAAAAGAGTAGGCTGGCCACCGAGAAAAGCAGCAAAAAGCATCGGTTTTTCATAGTATCATATTTTCTGTCGCAACGAATGCAAAAACCAAGGCCAGCACAGGCGACCTAGCCCAGTTTACTTCCTGATCTGGATTCCAAGAGTGAGCTCCAGGTCTGCCGGACGGCCTATCTCCGCCTCTATCTCCTGCTTGATTTCCTTGTAGTCTATGGCCGTCAACTCTTTTTCCGACAGGATAGTCGCGGAGACCCTCAGGGGATTCAGGTTGATGACCTTGACTTCGCGCAGCAAACCGTGGGGAATCCGCTTTCCGCTGAGGCTTTGGATCAGCCTGTTTTCCTGCACCATGTTTCGGAAGGTGAGTGCCAAAGGTGCCGTCACCAAAACAAAGAAAGCCAAGCTGATCAAAAGGCCTTTTTTGGCAATCTGGAATGGACTGAACCCCAGCACGAAAAAGGTCAGTGCCGCAGCCATCACGATCCCCGCGAGGTTAGTCCCCAGCAGCAGAGCCGCTCCGCCAAAGACACTCCATTCCCCCCAGCCCAGGCCGATCCCGGATACTGCGAGGGGCGGAACCAACGCCACCGATATCGCCACCCCGGCCAGGGTTTTGGCGATCTCCTCCTTGGCATGGGCGTACGCTCCCGCGACGCCGGACACCACGGCAATCCCCAAATCGAGCAGATTGGGGCGGATTCTTGACAGAATCTCCGAATTCATCGTCTTCAGCGGGGTCATCCAAGTGATGAAGACGGCAAAAACCAACCCGATCACCACTCCCCAAAACAGCGTGATGAGGCTGGACTTGACCAAAATCCCGTCTTGGCGGAGCGCCCCCATGGCCAGCGAGATGATTGGCCCCATCAGAGGGGCCAGGATCATGGCACCTATCACCACCGGCGAGGAGTCCGCAAACAATCCAAAGGTGGCGATCAGCGTGGAAAGCGCCATCAGCACCAGATAGTTGGAGGAGGTCTGGGCGTTTTGCTTGAGAAGGGTAAAGAGCTCTTTGAACTCCTCCGTAGTGGCATGTCCGACCCAGGGCAGGTGGCTGCGCGTCAGTTCCTCCCTGAGCCTTCCCGTCGGTAATTTACCCAGGTTCAGCTCCTTGCGCTTGCTGGCTTCTTGCTTGTCTGCCGAGAATCCGGTCTGTATGCGCGGCCTTTTCTCGGAGATCTTCATGGACAGCTTCTGGGCATTGCCCTCCTTTCCGTCCAGTCCGTAGCTGATCTCCCCATCCATCCCTTCGATTTCCATCCCCTCTGCTGACCAGTAGCTGACAAATTCCGGAATACTGCCTCCCTTGATGGGGAAAAAGAGGTTTTGCAGCCCAAAACCAATGATGGAGAAAAGGCTACGCGGGGCGAAAGCGATCACGTGCAGGTACCCGTCACCCAAGCCAGAGTCCTTGATGAGCCTTTTGAAAATCAGGTTGGACTCGTTGTGCCCGACCACCAGCACCCCCATCGCTGCGACTTCCAGCTTCTTCTCTTCCTCCTCCCCATTCTGGATGGTGATGCGGTAGTTTTGGAGCTTGACGCGGCGAAAGAGGTTCAAAAACCGCAGAAAACGGCTCTTGAAAGCACTGAAAAACCGGTAGTCTCCCGGGTCATACAGCACATTGAGTGACTTGCCTATCACCAGGGAATTGACGCAGGGCTGATCGTCCACCTCCAGGATGTCCAGGGGCTCTGCTCCGCCCTTTTCCACAAACTGCTTAAAAGCGTCGGCTTTGGAAGAAGGGACGGCAAACCCCTTGCGGACCTGGGTCAGCTTGGGATGGGGCAAAAAGCCGAGAATGGGAGACGACTCGTCCGCCTCGGCGATCACCTCCAGAGCCTGCTCATCGGAAACCCAAAACAGCAGGCGGTCGTCCTCTCCAAAATCCGACAAAGAAAACTCCTCAAAAGTCAGCGTCTGGCTGGGGCTGGGGTCGGGCTTTTCCAAAAAAGAGCTGACCTCCTCCTTGTCCAATCCCTGGTCATAAACCAACACATAGTCTTGCATGGAAAGTTGTTTATCGATCAAAAAGTATCCGCCTAGTCCTCCATCAGTTTTTCCAAAATCTGTATTGCTGCTTCCGAAAGGACCGTTCCCGGCCCAAATACGGCCATCACCCCGGCATCGAAGAGAAAGTCGTAGTCCTTTTGCGGAATCACACCTCCGGCCACCACCCGGATGTCGCCTCGCCCGAGCTGCTGCAAGGCTTGGACCAACTGGGGAATGAGCGTCTTGTGCCCCGCTGCCAGGGAAGACACGCCGACCAGATGAACGTCGTTTTCGGCCGCCTGCTCGGCGACTTCCTGGGGAGTCTGAAACAAAGGCCCGATGTCCACATCAAAGCCCAAATCCGCAAAACCCGTCGCAATGACCTTGGCTCCGCGGTCGTGCCCATCCTGCCCCATCTTTGCCACCAAAATGCGGGGACGACGTCCCTCCAGTTCGGCGAACTCGTCTGACAGCTCCTGAGCTCTTCGGAACGTATCCTGATTTTTCACTTCCGCTGAATACACGCCAGATAGGGTTTGGGTTTGGGCTTTGTGCCTGCCAAAAGCATTTTCCATCGCCAGGGATATTTCACCCAAAGTAGCTCTTTTTCGGGCAGCTTCCACGGCCAAGGCCAGCAGGTTACCCCTCCCCTCTCGGGCGGCGCCTTCGAGGGCAAGAAGAGCTTGGGCCACTTCTTCCCCATTCCTTGACTCCTTCAAGGCCTTCAATCGGGCAATCTGGGCCTGTCTGACGGCCTCGTTGTCCACGTCCCTCACCTCGATCGGGCGATCTTCCTCCACCTGATGGCGGTTGACCCCGACGATCACATCCCGACCGCTGTCTATTCTTGCCTGTTTTTTTGCGGCAGCCTCCTCTATCCTCATCTTTGGCAAGCCCGTCTCAATTGCCTTGGCCATGCCTCCCAAATCCTCCACTTCCTGGATCAGCGCCCAGGCCTTTTGCGCCAGCTGATCGGTCAGGTACTCGACGTAGTAGGAGCCTCCCCAAGGATCTACCACCTGGGTCACGCCAGTCTCCTCCTGGAGTACCAGCTGGGTATTTCTCGCTATTCTGGCCGAAAAATCCGTCGGCAAGGCAATGGCCTCATCCAGGGAATTGGTGTGGAGGGACTGGGTATGCCCCATGACCGCAGCCATGGCCTCCACAGCGGTCCGCGTCACGTTGTTGAAGGGATCCTGCTCGGTGAGCGACCAGCCCGAGGTCTGGCAATGCGTCCTCAGCGCAAGGGACTTGGGGTCTTTCGCGTCAAACTGCTTTACGATTTTCGCCCAAAGCAGCCTGCCCGCGCGCATCTTGGCGATCTCCATGAAGTAATTCATCCCAATTCCCCAAAAAAAGGAAAGCCTGGGCGCGAAGTCGTCTATGTCCAGACCGGCTTTGACACCGGTCTTCAGGTACTCCAGACCATCCGCCAGCGTGTAAGCCAGCTCGAGATCAGCCGTAGCACCGGCCTCCTGCATGTGGTAGCCCGAGATGGAAATGGAGTTAAACTTGGGCATATACTTCGAGGTAAACTCGAAAATGTCGCCGATGATGCGCATGCTCGGCTGCGGGGGATAGATATAGGTGTTGCGCACCATGAACTCCTTCAGGATATCGTTTTGGATGGTGCCGGCGAGCTGCTCCAGAGCCGCTCCCTGCTCCTCTGCCGCGACGATATAGAAGGCCAAGATCGGGATCACCGCCCCGTTCATCGTCATGGAGACGGACATCTGATCCAGGGGAATCTGGTCAAAAAGAACCTTCATGTCCTCCACCGAGTCTATTGCGACGCCGGCTTTGCCCACGTCTCCCTGCACGCGTGGATGGTCAGAGTCGTAGCCTCTGTGGGTGGCCAGGTCAAAGGCGACCGAAAGCCCCATTTGCCCAGCCGCCAAATTCTTTCGATAAAAGGCATTGGACTCCTCGGCGGTGGAAAATCCCGCGTACTGTCGGATCGTCCAGGCCCGCTGCACATACATGGTGCTGTAGGGACCTCGGAGAAAGGGGGGAATCCCGGCCGCAAAGCGGAGCTGTGGGAGCGCAAGCCCCTCCTCGGGCACAAAACTGCCGGGCACGCTGATGCCCTCTGGACTCTGCCAGCTGGTAGACGGCTTGGAGTTTCCCTTTTCCAGCCCATCGGATCTCCATTTGCTCAGGTCGGGTCTCATAGCAATTCCTGGTTTTTCAGCTCCACCAGATAGCTGGCACGGCTGGGGTTGAGCTCAAATGATTTTTCCCCAAAAAACTCGAACTCCAAGTCGCTTTTGAGGCTTGCTGAGGCCGGATACTTGTTCGCTCCGATTTTTGGGATCAGCTTTTCCGCCACTTGGTTCTGTATTTTTGCCCGATGGGTTCGGATCTGTGCGTGCACGATTCCCTCTTTCAGCGCCGTCAGCCAACCTCCCTTTTCCTCCAGACTCTTCAATCCAGCCTGTATATCTCCAAGTATATACTCGGAGAGTTTTTCCAAAAAGAAGGAACCGGAAGCGGGATCTTGGACTTTGTCGAGGAAAGCCTCCTCCCTGAGCAGGGAGGAAACATTTTTGGCCATGCGCTTTTCGAGCTCTCCGGCCTGCTCCTCCAGGAGCGGCCTTGTCCAGAGCAGGTTGGCACCGCCGAGCAGGGCTGCCATCGCCTCGTAGCTCTGCCGGATGAGGTTCGTGTTCGAATCCAAGATCGACTTGGACCAGCCGGAAGTCTGCGCCAGCAGCTGCAACTCACTTCCCTCCACCTCTTCGAAGTACAAGCGACCAAGCGCGGTGACAGCCCGGCGAAATGCCTTCAAGCGCGCGATTTCCCCGAAATAGGCCTCGCCGACGGAGACCTCCAGCAGCATAGCCCCTACTACCCGACGGGGACTTTCCCCACTTGCGTCTATCAAGTCGATCAGCTCTCCCATGGCAAAAATCACCGCGTCCAAGGGATTGCCTCCGGCTTCGGTGTAGCGGGAGCTTTTCAGCGAAAAGGCCTTAAAATGCGGAAAGGCCTCGGTGAGCTCCAGAATTTCCCTGAAAACCTCCACGGCAAGGCCATAGTCTGCATTTTCCCCAAAGACCATATCCGAGGGAGCCCAGAGCAGAGCTCCGGAAATCTGCGCCGGGTCGAGGCCTTTGCCTTCCACCCAAGCCAGAAAAGAACCGAGTGCCACCAGGGGATTTGCCGTAGGCTGTATCAAGATGGGGATGTATTCCGGCTTCACGCCTTGGAGCAGCTGCTCCAGGTCTTCAAAACCCGATAGGTGCAGCACCAGCCCCTCCGCCCCATTCTCCAGCTGATGCAGGAATGTTTCGGAGCTTTCATCCGGATAGACGCTGACGAGGTTTGCCCATTGGCGGGGGGCATCCTGGCGATCGTCGGACTCTGACTGAAAGCTCGCCTGCCGGGGAATTTGCCCGCCCAAGTCCTCCAAGGTGTAGAAGGGCTGCAGCACTATCCGCTCCCAGAGCGTCGTGCCCAGGCTCTGGTCAAAATCCTTTCCCTTCAAGTCCCGAATCGCCTGGCTGATCCACGCGTCCTTGCTCGAAGGCTCAAATTCACTAAAAAGATCTTTGGTCATATTGGGTTGGAAAACATAAAATCCAAAAAGGGGACAAAACCAAAAATAAGAAATGAAGGGGGAATTGCTTCGCAAAGCAGGGCCAATTCCCCAGGAAGCAAAAACTATAAGCAACTGAGCCTCAATACCAAGTCAAAAAGTCCGCTTTTTGACTTTTCCACAGCAGTAATTTTTACCGGAATCACCGTTGTATAAAACAGGAATTGGCAATAAAACTTGATGCAAAATATTATTCTGCAACCTTCGGAAAATCTCGAATTATTGACTTTTTCAAGTTCTTGACGATTTTTTATTTAGGTTAATTTTCCACAAATTTGACCCCCCCGCTTTACTCTGGGGACTACAAGAATACCAGCAAATCTTTTCTAAATGAGTTTGGAAGCTAGCGCCGTATGGAATGAGTGTCTGCGTGTTATAGAACAACACGTCAACGAGCAGAGCTTTTCAACTTGGTTTAAACCGATCAACCCGGTCAAACTGGAAGGCTCCAGCTTGACCATCCAAGTGCCCAGCCAGTTTTTCTACGAATGGCTGGAGGACAACTACGTGCAAGTACTGAAACTGGCCATCAAGCAGACGCTGGGACCAAGCGGCCGCCTGGAGTACGCAGTGGTGGTGGACAAGGGCAATTCGTCCAACCAGCCCATCGCAGTGTCCTATCCCCAGGGAAATGCCAACGCCAAAAAAGCAGCACCAGCCCAGGAAGTAAAGACGCCTTTTGAGATGCAGTCCCTGGACGCGGACATGCTGACCAAAAGCAACCTCAACCAAAACTACACCTTCAGCACCTACATAGAAGGCGACTGCAACCGACTTGCAAGGTCGGCGGGATTTGCCGTGGCCACCAAGCCAGGCATCACCTCCTTCAACCCCCTCATGGTCTATGGCGGTGTGGGCTTGGGAAAAACCCACCTCGTGCAGGCCATCGGCAACGAGATCAAAAACGGCCCCGAAGACAAATTTGTCCTCTACGTCTCCTCGGAAAAATTCGTGAACCAGTTCATGGACTCCATCAAGGATGGCAACGTGAAGAGCTTCACCAACTTTTACATGCAGGTGGACGTGCTGATCATCGACGACATTCAGTTTTTGGCGGGAAAAGACCGAACCCAGGAGATGTTTTTCCACATCTTCAATCACCTGCACCAAAACAAAAAGCAGATCATCATGACCTCCGACTGCCCTCCCAGAGACCTGAAGGGCCTGGAAGAGCGTCTGCTGTCGCGCTTCAAATGGGGACTCACGGCCGACCTGCAGATGCCGGACTTTGAGACCCGTGTGGCCATCATCCGGCGAAAAATGCAGTCAGAAGGGATCTTCATCCCCGACGACGTGGTAGAATACCTGGCCTACTCCGTGGACACCAACGTGCGTGAACTGGAGGGGATCCTGATTTCCCTGATCGCACACGCTTCGCTCAACCGTGTCGAGGTGAGTTTGGAACTGGCGAAAACCGTCATCAAAAACTTCATCAAGGACATCGAGACGGAAGTCGGGATCGAGTTTATCCAAAAATCCGTGTCCGAATACTACGGCATCCACACGGACGAGCTGAAGGCAAAAACCCGCAAAAAGGAAATCGTGATCGCCAGACAAGTGGCCATGTACTTCTCCAAGGAATTCACCAACCATTCCCTCAAATCCATCGGCTATCACTTTGGCGGCAGGGACCACAGTACCGTGATCCATGCGGTGCAGACGGTCAACGATATGATCGAGACCGATTCGGGCTTCAGAAACTCCGTCAACGAGCTGAAGAAAAAATTCAAGATGCGGTCGTATTGATTTGGGATTTGCCTGATTTCGAATCTCAAATCTCAAATTTCAGATCCCCCTTCCTGTCACCAGCGCACGATATCACCTAGCTCTTCCCTGGTAAACTCCAGCTCCGTGTAGCCCATCGCATAGGAACCTATCTCGTAAGGCACGTAGATCAACCAGAATTTCCCGTCTTTGAATCCCTTGGCATTGGACAGGAAAAACCCGGTCTCGGGAAGAAAAAAACGCCCGTCTTCCTCCAGGCTCACCCCCTCGGCCACCTCGTGAACATCCCGGAATTTCTTTTCCGCCAGGGAAGCGAGAGCCCTCTCATCCAATATCAGCCTATCCTCGCCCAACACCTCGCCCGTGGCTGGATCGAAATGCAAAAAGGAAACGAAGCTGTTGGGATGGGCTCCGCCCAGGTAGCTGGATTGGGTAAAAAACAAACTCAGCGTGCTGTCTGAGCGGTAGGACACCTCGCCTTCCGCATTGATTTCCCAGCCTCCGGGAGCATCGGGAAAATCCGCCTTGAAGGACTCAAAAGATGCGAAGTAGTCTTTGACCAAGCTATCCAGAGGGGCGACTGTTTCCCCCGTCTGGACCAGAAAGGCGACCTGCTCGGACACCGCTCGGTTGATTTGATCCGCGCCATCAGCGCCGGAGGCTACCGGCCAGACCAGCCTCAGGTTTGCACAGTTCTCACCCGCACAGACTTCCTTGACCAGGGAATCGAGACCAAAGGAGAGCTCGGCTTTCTCCCCGCTCGTCGTTTGGGAACGTTGGGCACAGGACAGGGTGGCCATCAAACAGAAAACAATCAGGTATCTCATCATCGTGGACTTCGCTTGGAAAGAAAAAGGGAAACCAATTTTTTGGCCAAAGTGCCTGGATTGAGGGCGCCGGACCGGATTTTTTCCACATACTCCTCCAGGGACTGACTGACTCTTGGATCTTTGGAGAAAGCCTGGCCAAGCAAGAACTGGATCTGCTCATCCAGCCAGCTCAGTCGTTGAGCCGCTCGGTTGGATTCCCAAAACCCATTTCCCTTCATTTTCGCCTCGTACAGAAGCACCTGCTCCCAGACCTCCTCCAGCCCGGAGCCTGTCATGGAGGAGGCTAGGGCAATCCGGGGCGTCCAGTCTTTTTGCGAAGCGGGAAAAAGGTGCAGCGCATTTTGGTAGTTGGCCTTGGCTTTCTTTGCCTCGTCCAGGTTTTCGCCATCGGCCTTGTGGATCACCAAGGCGTCGGCCATCTCCATGATGCCTCTTTTGATGCCTTGGAGCTCATCCCCGGCTCCGGCCAGCATCAGCAGCAGGAAGTAGTCCACCATGTTTTTGACGGCCGTTTCACTTTGTCCCACACCCACTGTCTCCACCAGAACGACGTCAAATCCAGCCGCCTCACAGAGCAGCATGGCTTCGCGGGTTTTGCCGCTCACCCCGCCCAGCGTCGTGCCGGAGGGGCTTGGCCGGATGAAGGCCTGCTTGTCGGCGGCAAGACGCTCCATGCGGGTTTTGTCCCCCAGGATACTTCCTTTGCTCAATTGGCTACTGGGATCGATGGTCAGCACGGCGACCTTTTTGCCCTGCCTAAGGAGCAGCATCCCAAACGCCTCGATAAAAGTGCTCTTCCCCACTCCCGGCACACCGGTGATGCCGATCCGGATCGACTTTCCCGTATGGGCCATCAGCGACTGTACCAGCTCTGCGGCCAGCTTTTGGTCTGACTCGAGGGCGCTCTCCACCAACGTAATGGCCTGGCTGAGCAGCACCCGGCTCCCGGAGAGCACACCTTCGCGGAGCGATTCCAGGTCAAGCCGCTTTTTCATGGCTTCGGCGAGCTAAAGCGACCTTCCCCCATGGGTGTCTTTTCAAACTTTGCCAACAAATGCGGGGCTAAGTCGGAGGAAAAATAGGGTTCGGTCGGTGAAAGGACCACCTTTTCCTCCAGATCAGGGGAAAAGAAAAATACCAGCGTCCGGCCGTATTTGGTATGGGGCTGCGCCTCGGCAAACTCCCGCATCCAAGCCTGCTCCGTATCCAAGGCACGAATCGCATAGATGCGCAGCACCGGCCCGGTGTTGTTCTCATTTCTGTAAAATCCCAGCTCCTCGTATTTCCCCTCAAATGCCTTCACGCCGGGGTTGGAAAAACTGGACCGGACGATCTGCACGAGCAAGACCAAGACCATGAATCCGAGTAGATAGAAGACGAGCTTGTTCCTTTTCAAAAACTTTGGCGGGTTTGTGGGGTTTAGGCCTTAATTTAGCCCAAAATTCTGACAATGGGTTTCGAGTACGTCAAGGCGCTTCATATCATCTTTGTAGTCACCTGGTTTGCAGGACTCTTTTATATCGTCAGACTTTTCATCTACCAGACCGAAGCCTTGCAAAAACCCGAGGCAGAGCGGGCCATCCTGAAGCCCCAGCTCGACATGATGGCGAGTAGACTCTGGTACATCATCACTTGGCCTTCGGCGATTCTTACGCTGCTATTCGGAACCTGGGTACTCAGCCACCGTTGGGGATACCTAGAGCTGGGCTTCATGCACGCCAAGCTGGGCTTCGTGTTTCTGCTCTACTGCTACCACGGCTTTTGCCATGTGCTCTTCAAGGAACTCCAAGCCGGAAAAGCCCGCTGGACCTCCACCCAGCTCCGCATCTGGAACGAAGCCTCGACCCTGCTGCTCTTTGCCATCGTCTTTCTCATCGTGCTGAAGAGTACCCTGAGCATGGTCTGGGGACTGGTGGGACTCATCGGGCTGGGCATCCTCCTGATGCTGGGAATTCGGATCTACAAAAAACACAGAACCAAGAACCAACAATGAAAACCGACCAATTGCTGCTTGGAATGGCATTTTTGCTCTGCATCTCTTGCAAGCCAAGCACGGAAAACACCCAGTCGACAGCTGAACTCCCCATCTTGGGCGAGCGGTATGTCGACAACAACAAGGATACCATTTACCACCAAATCGCCGACTTTGCCTTTGTCAACCAAATGGGAGACAGCGTGAAAAACGAGGATGTGGCAGGCAAAATCTACGTGGCGGACTTCTTCTTCACCTCTTGCCCCACGATCTGCCCCATCATGAAAAAGGAGATGCTGCGCGTCTACGAAGCGTTTGGCAGCAATCCCGATTTCAAAATCCTGAGCCACTCCATAGACCCTACCCACGACACCCCGGAAGTGCTGCGGGACTATGCCGAAAAGCTCGGTGTAGCCGATGCCCGTACATGGAATTTCCTCACCGGCGACCAGGAAAAGCTCTTTGAAATCGGCCAGACCAGCTACCTCACCACCGCGATGGCCGACCAGCTGGAGCCAGGCGGTTTTCTGCACAGCGGCGCTTTCCTCCTGGTAGACGGGCAGGGCCGGATCCGAGGGGTCTATGACGGCACCAAGTCAGACCAGGTGGACCGGCTGCTCGCCGACATCCCCAAACTCCTCGAAAAATGAAAAGGCACGGATGGCTTCTTTTGGCCATGCTGGCATTTTCCTGCGCCCCAAAGGCCAGCAATGAGGAAAACACGCTAGCCCAAATCTCGAATCCCGAGGTAATGAAATATGCCGTCGTCGGCAAAACGCTCTATGAAAACCACTGTGGAAATTGCCACCAGGCCGATGGCAAGGGACTGGGCAAGCTCATCCCCCCGCTTCGCGATGCGGACTACTTCAAAGCCAGCATACACCGCACGGTCTGGATCATCCGCCACGGCCAGTCTGGTGAAATCACGGTAAACGGGGAAAAATATGACCAGGCCATGCCGGCAAACCCAGCACTGAAGCCCCTGGACATCGCCCAGATCACGACCTACCTCTACAATATCTGGGGAATGGAAGAGGGCGTCGTCACAGGCAGCGACGTGGAAAAATACCTGAGGGAAAAGCCCGAAAACTACTAGTCGACCAAAAGGGAATCCGACTTTGCCAAGACATCCTTGATGGACTTATTGACCTTGGTCACTAGGACCATCTGCTCTTCCAGATAGCGCTTCACCTCTTCTGGAGTCTTGCCTTCATCCTCGATCTCGTATTGTCTCATCCATACGAACATGTCTTCGTAGGCTTGATCCAGTTCGACCGCCAGGAGCTCCAGCTGCTTGACCCTGTCCATGTTGGTAGAGTCCATTGCCAGCTCCTCGGCTTTTTGGGAAGCCCGCTTTTCAAAAGACTTGAGCTGGCCCAATTTGGGCATTACCTCGTCATGGACAGCCATCACCTCAGCCCTTTTGTCGTTGTTCAGATCCTTTTGGCTGGGCCCACAGGCCAGCAGCGAAACGAACAGACTAAAGATCAAACTAATACGAGTAAATTTCATGAAATTTGGATTTTACGACTTAAAGGTACAATTTTTTCTATCTTAAATTAAAATTCCATTTCACATTTATTTAGCTCAAAAAAACGGTTTTTGATGCTAATTTTGAACATAAATCCCTCTGTAATGAAACCTTTCTGCTTTGCCGACGGGCACATCATCCCTACCCAGACAGCGACCATCCATCCCATGGACTTGGGACTGATCCGCGGCTTTGGGATTTTTGACTTCTTTCGCACCTCAGGCCGCACCCCTCTTTTTTTGGAGCACTACTTGGACAGATTCATCGCCTCGGCCGAGAAGACCCACCTTCCCCTCGCCTATAGCCGCGAGGAGCTTCGTACGATCGTGCGGGAGCTTATCGAAAAGAACGACCTGGTCGACGGGGGAATCCGGATGCTCCTGAGCGGCGGAGTGTCGGAAAACCACTTCTCACCGGCCGAGGGCAAGCTCTTCATCTTCGCAGAACCCCTCTCCATGCCAGCCGAAGAAAAATACCGGGAAGGCGTCAAACTGCTGACGCTGGAGTATGTGCGGCCCATCGCCGACATCAAAACCACCAACTACACCCTCCCGGTGTGGCATAGTGTCAACTGGAAAAGACTGGAAGCCGAGGATGTGCTCTACCACTGGAACGGCGAAGTGAGCGAAAGCTCCAGAAGCAATTTTTACATCGTGAAAAATGGAGTCATCCACACCCCCGACCAGCATATCCTGATGGGAATCACGCGGAAAAAGATCCTGGAAATTGCCGACAAGGTGGTCATCCGACCAGTCACTTTGGAGGAGGTTTGGGATGCAGACGAGGCGTTCATCTCCAGTACCACCAAGGTACTCCTGCCGGTGACCCAGCTGGACGACCGCAAGATCGGTAGCGGCAAACCTGGGCCCGTGACCTTGGATATTTTGGGGAAATTCAGGGCTTTGGAAAAATCATCGGTAGCCTAAAAGAAAAAACGTCCCGAATTGCTCCGGGACGTTTTTTCTTTTAGGCTCCGCGAAAGTCTCTGCCGCGGATTGCAGCTTCCTACTCGGAAACCAATCTGGCATCTTTCAGGATATACATCAGCTTTTCGGGATCTTTTGCGTTTAGGGTCAGCTTTCCCCTTACTTTCACCCGCTTGGAGATGTACTTGATGGGGTTTGCGAGCATGACCTCCATCACGGTCTCAGGACCTCCCGAGCCGCAAAAAAAACACTCCGCCAGAGGGAGGCTGGACAAGATAATGTGCTCTGGCTTAAACATCCCCTCAAAAGGAATGATGTAGCCGTCGGCCTCCACTTCCTTTCCCTCGAGCTTCTTGATATTGTCCGAAAAGACGGGGACATACAGCTCCCCAAACTGGTCTTCGCTGATTTTGTAGGACACTTCAGAGAGGCTTTTCCAGACGCCCTGCGCCATGGAGGCGGTGCCGGGCAAGCCGAACATCAAACCAAAAACCAGAACTATTCCCCACTTTTTCATGTCATTTTCCAATTTTGCGTGCTAGTTACGCCTTTGTCAGCTGCTTTGCAATACTTGTCTGATAAGCGGACCAGGCGGGGATGACGGACGCCACTACCCCTACCCCCAACGCATAGATGAGGATCCAAAGTTCTTGCCGGAGGAAAATCCATGGCTGGATGGCAGCGACCATGTCTTGTTCGCTTTGGTTTACCAAGAGCCAGAGAAAGACGTGCCCCAGGCCTATCCCCAGCAGGGCACCGAGGAAAGTCAGCATCAGCCCCTCCAGAAATATCAGCGCCAGCAGCTGAAACCGTGACGCTCCCAACGCCCGGAGGATAGCCAGATCGTACTTTCGCTCCCTCAGGGAATTGTACAGCGCGATGAAAATCCCGAGGCCCGCCACGACGATCAGCACCAAGGCCAGTCCCTGCAACAGGCTCACTCCCACACCCAACAGCTCAAAGAGCCGCGACATCTCAAAAGATGGCGATGCCGCCTGCATGGATGTCGCGGAATTGATCATGCGGGGCAGCTGGATGGCCGCCATGGGATTGCGGTATTGGAGGAGCAGGGAGGTCAATTCCCGCGTGTCATCGGAAGGAGGAAACCCGGTCTTTGCCACCGGATGGTGAAATCTTTCCTCGTGGTCATGCCCTGAATCCCCGCTTTCCATCAAAACGGAAGCATCGGCTCCCGAGGCAAGAGAGTCGGCGGCTTCCTCTGCCTCTTCCCCTCCTTCATCATGGGTGTACCAAACCGACTCTATGCTGGTCAGGACCAGGCGATCGACCACATTTCCCTTGGGGGAAAGAATTCCTGAAACGACAAAATTATGCTGGTCATGCTCGTGGCTCCCGACGCTGATCCCATGGCTGGAAGCAAATTCATCCCCCACTTTCAATTGGGCCTTTGCGGCGACCTCCGCTCCGAGCACCACCTCAAAGGGAAGCTCCCAGGCTTTGCCGGCGGAATACTCCGCTCCATAGAGCCCCAAGTAGTCGTGGTTGGTGCCCACTATCCTGAAGCCCTCGTAGTTGTCCCCCAGGGCCAGGGGAATGATATTCTTGACCAGCCGGTTTCTCGAAAGGCGCGCGGCCTCCTCCATTTTGATATTTCCTGTCGGAAAATCGATATGGTAAACAGAGGAGAGGATGAGCTGGAGCGGGCTTCCCTTAGCCCCCACCACCAGGTCTATTCCCTCGGCGTCTTGGTTCATCTTTTTCTCAAACTGATCCTGCACCAGCAGCAGCATGGTGATGATTGCCAGGCCTAGCGCCAGCAGGAAGACGTTCAAGCCCGTGGAAAGCGGCCGAAACGTCAGATATTTCCAACTGATCTTGAGCAGGTTCATGCGGCTTTGACTTCGATAAAATTGGGAATCTGGTTTTTCACACGCTGGTCGTGGGTCACGATCACAAGCGCGGCACCGATCTTGGCAGCCTGGGCTTTGAGCAGCTGGATGACCTTCTCGGTATTTTCGTCGTCGAGGCTGGAGGTAGGCTCGTCTGCCAGGATCAGCTTGGGGCTATTGGCTAGGGCCCTGGCGATGGACACCCGTTGCGCTTCGCCTTCACTTAGGGTGAGTACGGAGGAGTTGGCCTTTCCTTCGATCCCCAGCTCCGCCAGTAGCTGGGTGGTGTCCTGCCCTTTCTTTTTTCCGAAAAAATGGGCCAGCTCCAAGTTTTGGCGCACGTTCAACGCGGCGATGAGATGGGGCTTTTGGAAGACAATGCCGATGTTTTTGCCCCGAAACAAATCCATAGCCTGTCCCGAAAGCGAGGAGAGCTTTTCCCCTCCCAGCCTGACCTCCCCCGACAGGGGCGTCAGCAGCCCAGCCAGCAGGTTGAGCAGGGTGGTCTTGCCGCTGCCGGACCTGCCCAGTACGAGCAAGGCCTCGCCTGCGTCCACGCTGAGTTCGGGAAAGGAAATCGCCCTTTGCCCGGGATGGGCATAGGACAGGGTGCTTGTCTCTAGCAGCATAGCTATTTCACGGGAATGGTGACAAAGAAAGTGGTTCCTTTGTCCATTTCACTTTCAAAAGTAATGTCGCCGTTTAATACGTCAAGGCATTTTCTGACGATGGAAAGCCCCAAGCCGGAGCCTTCGACTATCCCCACGTTTTTCGCCCTAAAAAAACGGTCGAAGAGTTTGCTCTGCTCGGACTTGGGGATCCCGATGCCCTTGTCGGTCACCTGGGCCAGCAGTTTGCTATCCTCAAACCTCATCTTAAACTCCACCTGCTTGCCATCTCGGGAATACTTGACCGCGTTGGACAGGAGGTTTTCAAAGACTTGATAGATCAGCTCGGGATCTGAGGTAATGGTCTTGGGCATATCGCCGATTTCGGCTTTGATGGTCACATCATTGTCTATACCCGCCCTGACGGTATCCAGGAGTTCTTTGACAAAAGCCCCGGAAAAGATCTTCTTGGGGCGGAATTCCAGTTTGTTTTCGTCGGCTTTGCCAAAGAAGAGCACACTGGTCAGGAGGTTGTTGAGCGCCCGGACGGAATGCTCGATCTTGAGCGCGTGCTTGCTGATCTTGGGCTTCAGGGGATGCTCCTTTTCCGCATAGATCTGCAGGAGCTGTGCTGAGCTGAGGATGGAAGTGAGCGGGGTCTTGAAGCCGTGGGAGACGTTGAGCACGATGCGTGACTTGAGCTCGTTGATTTCCCTTTCCTTTTCGAGCGCCTTGGTGAGTTCTTTGTTGGCCTCGTAGAGTTCGGCGGTGCGCTGCTTGACTTTCTCTTCCAGCTCGTTGTTGAGCTTTTGAAGTTCCTTTTCCTTTCGGTCCTTGAAGATGGCCAGCTCGATGACCATGTTCAGCTCCCGGATGTTGAAGGGCTTGATGACGTAGGCGCTGGGATTGGTGCCCACTACTTTGTTGAGCGTCTCGGCATCCGAGCTGGCACTGAGGTAGACGACGGGGATGTCGTACTTCTCGTTGATGATCTCCGTGGTCTTGATCCCGTCGAGCTCACCGGCCAGATTGATGTCCATCATGACGATGTCCACGAAGTTTTCCTCCAAAATATCCAGGGCCTTCTCCCCGGTGTCCGCGATGCCGACGATCTGGTGGGCATTTTTTTCCAAAGCCCGCTGAAGGAGCAAAGCAGAAACGGAATCGTCCTCGACTATCAGAATTTTCAGTGTAAACATGGGCTAGGTCGAAGAATGGGGTGACGACTTGGTGGTCTGAAATTACAAAAATTACTGTTCGAACAATGGAATTTCGACCAAGACTCTCGTCCCTTCGTTTTTGGTACTCCACACCTGGATCTTCCCGCCCATCAGCTGCACGAGGTTTCGGGTGATGCTGAGTCCGAGGCCTGTGCCTTCATAAAGCCGGTCATTGCCCTTGCTCTCCTGCTCAAAAGGATCGAACATCCTGCTCTGAAACTCCTCCGAAATACCCACGCCTGAGTCGGTCACCTCCAGCAAAAGTGAGTCATCCACACGCTGGCAGGTCACGGAGACAGTGCCTTTCTCGGTGTATTTGATGGAATTTCCAAGCAGGTTGTTAAGGATCATTTCCAGAAATCTTCTATCCACATTAGCATGCCCCGCCGTGCCCAGAAACTTGAAATCCAGCTTGAGCATTTTGCGGGAGGCGGCAGCCTTGTGCGGCAGGATGATGGCCTCCAAAAACTCCCTGACATCCGTATTGGTGTACACCACCGGCATCTTGTTCGCTTCGATCTTGGCGATGTCCAACAGGGAATTGATCGTACCGAGAAGCCTCTCCCCGCTCTGGAGGATGATATCCAACTGGGAATGGAGCTCGGGGTCTTTTTTCCGGCTCATCTTGATATGCTCCGCCCCGCCTATGATGCCGTTGAGCGGGGTGCGGATCTCATGACTGATGTTGGAAAGAAGGCTGGTCTTGAAGCGGCTGGCCTCCTCAGCCTTTTCCTTGGCCTCCATCAGCTTGTTTTGCACCGATTTTTTGGCCGAGATATCCTTGAATACCGACAGCACGAGCGAGCGCCCCTTGTAGTCCCCCTCCAGCATCACAGAGTACACTTCCATCTCCAGTACTCCGGTCTTCCACTGGATGGGCGTCTCGATGGACATGCCTTTGCCCGGAGAGCGGCGGACATGCTTCAGCAATACCTCCAGATAGAAATCCTGCCTGTCTTCATCCTGAAACAGAACGGAGATCGGGCGTCCCTCCAGCTCTTTGACCGAGCAGCGCATCATGCCGGCAAAGGCCGGATTCACGGTAAGAATCTCCTCCCCCTCGAGAGTCAGGAGCATGCCGTCCTGGGAGCTCGCCCACACGTTCTTAAACTGCTGCTCGGCGATGACCTTGCGCTTGCTCTCCTGGTCCACCGCGGTACGCAGGACGCCGAGGTTTTGGAGCTGTCTGTAAAACCGGTTGATCAAAAAGCCGATTGCCAGTAGAAACAGAATGGCCAGTACCACAAACCAGACCTGTAGGTAAAAAGGAGGATTGACCTCAAAGACCTCCGAGCTTACCGTTTCGGAGAAGTCTTCCCCGTCATAGGAAGCCTTGAGCTCAAAGGTGTACTCTCCCGCCGGAATGTTGCTGAAATAAAGCTGGCTGGAGCCGGGCTTTTTCAGTACGGTCCAGGCGGCGTCTTCAGAGTCCTTGAGCCGGTAGTGGATCCATAGCTCACGGGCTTCATTGAATCCGGCAGCCATGAATGACACCTCGAGGAGATTTTGGGAATAGGGTACTTTTGCTCCCTCAGCACCCAAAATCTCCTGATCGCCCAGCTTGACCGAGGTCAGGTACACCTTGGGCGTGCCGGTCGCATAGACCCCCTCATCTGGGAAATAGATCGAAAGCCCCTTTTGGGTGCCGATCATCACCCTTCCGGAGGTTGATTCGATCATCGCCCCCCGGTTGATCTCATCGCCGACCAAGCCGTTTTTGTCATTGTAGTGCCTGACCCTGCCATTTCCCAGGACAAAAACCCCATTGTCAGTACCCGCCCAGATCTTTTCCTCCCGGTCCTTCATCAGCGCAAACACGGAATTGGTGATGGATTTGTCCTGATAGAGGTAGTATCCGAGATAGCCCTCCCGGTACACCTTTAGGCCAAATTCGGTCCCGATGAGGACGCTTCCGTCATTGAGTTCCAAAAAGTCATAGCCTTCGGCCAAAAGATAGCGTGGGCTTTCGATGATGGGGTAGCGATTTTCCAGCTTGCTCGCCCTGAGCACGATGATTTTGCCGTTTTTCAGCTTTCCCGCTTTGCGGAAAAAAACCGGCCTCTCTTTTAGCAGAGAGTCGATTTCCTGTGTCAGTTCACGAGAATAGAGCTGTCGCCCCCTGGCGCTGAGCGGCGCGATGAAGACCCTTTTGCCCGACGCCACGAGGACGCTGTCGCCCACCACCTGCACTGAGGAAATGCCGGCATCCGCGGGAGGAGGAATGAGCGAAACGGACTCCGTCCGACGGTTGAATATCCCCACTCCGCCCCAGTTGGAAGAAAACCAGACCCTTTCCTCTCCTTCCTTGGAAAAATTGAAGATCCTGTGGTTGGGCAGCCCGTTTTTGAAAGAATCCTTGTAGATGGATTTGATCGCCCCTTGGCTGAAGATCTGTAGGCCGTTGTTGAACCCGAAGAGAAAACGGCCCTGTCCCAGGTCAGAAATCGCCGTGAGCTCTTCCCCGAGAAACTCGCTGACTTCCGCTCCGTAGTTTTGGAAGACCTGGCTGTTGTTGTTTGCCAGGCCACGGCTCGTGCCGACCCAAAGAATACCCTCCCGATCGATGAAGATGGTCTGGAGATAGATCGTGTTAAACTGGCTGGAAAGGTCTATGAATACCGGTCGGTTTCGGGACGGGTTGTACTTCAACAGATGGGAATTAAAGTGGAACAAGACATTGTCCCCCCAAAACTCCAGGGAAAGAAAGTCGTCACCCTCCACCATCGCCTCCGTGGAAAAGTCGCTGCTGACGATCTCGGTGGGAAATTCCGCCTTGGGCCCTTTGGCCAGGAAATCCTCGCCCAGAAAATAATATTCGCCCGTAGTCGGGGATTTCTTCACCATGGCCGGCGGCGAAGGCAAGGGTACCCCCCGGTACTCAAAGGCCTCCAGGCTGTCGTTTTTGAACTTGAAGGTCTTCCGCTTGAAGTTCAAAAAGATCTCGCCCGAGTCGTCGAGCA
The DNA here is from genome assembly GCF_017254915.1 of Algoriphagus oliviformis. Classification (GTDB taxonomy): domain Bacteria; phylum Bacteroidota; class Bacteroidia; order Cytophagales; family Cyclobacteriaceae; genus Algoriphagus; species Algoriphagus oliviformis. Next base: position 260,034 of record NZ_JAFKCT010000003.1, read on the forward strand.
CAGAGCTCAGCCTACCGGTCTGCGCAAAGTCCCGAGGGATACGGCGCTTTTCGACCTCTCCTTCTTTCCAATAGAAGAGCTCATGGCCCGTCTCCACGAAATAGTATTTTTCCTCCCCGGTGCCCATGGGAAAAAATCGGATCGCAGAGGAGTAGCCCCCTCCCTCTGACTTGGGGAAGTCCACTTCCTGCCACCCTTCCGGACTGGACTGAAAAAACAAGGGCGCACCCACCGCATTGTACAGCCACATGATCCCTTCCTCGTCTTTCAGGATCGAAATCCGGTAGTTAAACCTCTTGACCAGCGTGTCGGAGAGCTCGTAGCTCTGGATACCGTCTGAATATACCACGCCCCTGGCCGTGGCAAACCACATACGGCCAAGGGAGTCCTGCTCCATTCCCAGCACGTTTTGAACCGGAAGTCTGACTCCTTTGGGGTTGGTGTTGAACTTGAAACTTTGGCCTACAGCCGAGGTGTGGGCTAGCCAAAGGCCCAGGGTGAGCAGAAGAAAAGTCCGGGATATCCGACCTAACATGAAACGAAAATAGGAAAAGATTCTTCAAGCCAAATTCCCCCGAGATTGTTTAGCATTTCTTTTGTCGGCGGGTGGTTTCTTTTATTTTTGTGCCAAACTTTAAAAATCGAAGCATGAGTGTACTAGTCAATAAATATTCCAAGGTAATCGTACAGGGTTTTACCGGATCTGAAGGCTCCTTCCACGCACAGCAAATGATCGAATACGGTACCAACGTAGTCGGCGGCGTGACTCCTGGCAAGGGCGGTTCTACCCATTTGGAAAGACCTGTTTTCAATTCAGTAGAGGAGGCAGTGCAAAAGACTGGTGCGGATGTTTCCATTATTTTTGTTCCACCGGCTTTCGCGGCAGACGCGATCATGGAAGCTGCCGACGCAGGCATCAAGGTGATCATCACCATCACTGAGGGCATTCCGGTATCCGACATGATGACTGCTAAGCCATATATCAAGGAAAGAGGCTGTGTCCTGATCGGTCCAAACTGCCCTGGTGTCATCACTCCGGGAGAAGCCAAAGTTGGCATCATGCCAGGTTTCGTCTTCAAATCCGGCCGTGTAGGCATCGTATCTAAATCTGGCACCCTGACCTACGAAGCTGCAGACCAGGTAGCCAAAGCGGGACTCGGCGTATCCACTGCCATCGGCATCGGAGGTGACCCGATCATCGGCACGTCTACCAAGCAAGCCGTAGAACTACTGATGAACGACCCTGAAACCGACGCCATCGTGATGATCGGTGAGATCGGAGGCAACTATGAGGCTGAAGCTGCACGCTGGATCCGCGAGACTGGCAACAAAAAGCCGGTAGTAGGATTCATCGCCGGGCAGACTGCCCCAGCAGGACGCAGAATGGGCCACGCCGGTGCGATCATCGGTGGCGCTGACGACACCGCCGCTGCCAAAATGCGCATCATGCGCGAAAACGGCATCCACGTGGTGGACTCTCCCGCGGAGATCGGCGTGACCATGGCCAAGGCTTTGGGCGTGACTGCGTAAGAACAAAAGTTATTGAGTTAACCTAATTCAGTTATAAAAGGAACCGCCTCGGACAAAACCCGGGGCGGTTTTGTTTTGGCACGGAAAGAAACCTAAACACTTTTTGTATTTTCAGTCCATGCAGGCTCCACGCGCTTTTGTCTCAGACCAGTTTTACTCCAAGAAAATCCAGGAACTGAATGTCCGCAGCATCCGCGTGGTGTCGCCGGAGGACAGCATTCGCCTCTGTGCCGAAAAGATGGCCGCCGAGCAGGTCAGCTGTCTTTTTGTCGGAGACAGTAAGGAGAAGTTGATCGGCTTTGTCACGGACCTGACCCTCCGGGACCGGGTCTTGGCCAAAGGCCTGTCCCCCGACCTGCCGGTCAGGCAGATCATGGAAACGGAACTGGTCAGCATCGGCCCGGAGGCCTCCCTGGTCGAAGCGCTGCTGCTGATGTTCCAGACCAAGGCGAGGTATCTGCTCGTGAAAAACCAAGAAGGCTATCTCGGCTGGATCAGCCGCACCAAAGTCCTCACGGAGCAGAGCCAGGGGCCTTTCATGTTTATCCAGTCCGTCAAGGAAGCCCGCCAGATCTCCGAGCTCGCAGAGAAGTGGGCGCGCATGCCCCAGCTCATCCACCTGCTGATCAGCCGGGGAATGAAAGCCGCGCTCGTCAACCAGATCATGACCACCGTGGCCGACACCATCACCCAGCGGGTCATCGAGCGGGTCATCAAGGAGATCGGGCCGGCACCGGCCAAGTTTGTCTTTTTCGTGCTGGGCAGCGAAGGGCGGGGCGAGCTCACCCTCAAAACCGATCAGGACAACGCCATCATCTACGAGGACAAGGCCAATGAGCACCGGGAGGAGGTCAGGGCCTACTTTCTGGATTTTGCGACGCGGGTATCCACGGCACTCGACAGCATAGGCATCGTCTTTTGCGAAGGCGAGCTGATGGCCATGAACCCCAAGTGGACCCACTCCCTCTCCCACTGGAAGCGCAACTACGACACCTGGATCTCTGACGCATCCCAGGAGACGGCGATGAACTACTCTACGTTTTTTGACTGCCGAGCCATCTTCGGGGAGCTCTCGCTGCTAGACCAGCTCCAGGAGTACATGGGCATCCTGCTGGAAAAAGCCCCGGAACGCTTCTACATCAACCTAGGCCGAAATGCGCTGCAGTACCAGGCACCCCTGACTTTTTTCAGAAAAATACGAAGCGAGGAGATCGATGGGGAAAAGCAACTGAACCTGAAGCAGACCATGCGCCCCATCGTGGACCTCGCCCGGGTCTATGCGCTGAAGTATAGGATCTTCGCCACCAACACCACCGAACGCATCAACGCACTGAAGGAAAAGGGCGTTTTCACCTCCAAGGAAGCCCAGGAACTCACCCACGCATTCGACTACCTGATGGGCCTAAGGCTGGAAAACCAATCCCACTCCATCCTGGACCAACAACGCAAGCCCAAAAACTACCTCAAACTGAAAGACCTCACCAAAGTGCAGCAAGTGACCCTTATTGAGATTTTTAAAGTTATCGAAGAATTCCAGGCCAGAATAAAGATTTCTTTTACCCGAAGTCTATAATTTCACCATTCCTCAAATACTTTCATAAATTTTTTATAAAAGTTATTTTTTATTTACCGAACTTTTTTATTTTTGTCATGAAGAATAAATTACCGAAGTAATAGGTAGAAAATCGCCAAAATTCGGAAACTGACTTCTTTTTGAAATATAATTCGGTAGACCGGAAATTTCCCGCTACAGAAAAACCGAAAACAACGAATCTTAAAACAATAAATCTTACATCACTAAACTGTCTCACCAGTATGCTCAGTAAGTATCCTCTCTCCGACGTCGAAAAAGCATTTCTAGCCGAATCCGGAGTAGACAAAATCTCCACCCTGATCCCTTATCTTACCGTCGACAACTTCCCCAAGCTTGGACTGTTGACCGCGTGCCGCTTTTTGGAATGGGCAGCAGCCAATCCCAAGGGAGTGATCAGCTTGCCGACTGGCAAGACCCCGGAATTTTTCATCAAGTGGACCCAATACCTGCTCGAAAACTGGGACAGCAAAAAAGGCAAGGAAGTCCGCGAGAAATATGGCCTTGGCGCTACCCCAAAGCCGGTTTTGAAAGATTTGACCTTTGTGCAGATCGATGAGTTTTATCCGATCTCTTCCAAGCAGCACAACAGCTTCTACGACTACGTCAACAAATTCTACATCCAAGGCTTTGGGCTGTCCAAAGAAAACGCCATCCTGATCAACTCCGACGAGATCCCCTTGGCCAATGGCCTGCACTTCAGCGAAGTATTTCCCGATCTCCGCGTAGACCTTTCGCTGAGATTCCGCGACCCGATCAACGAGCAGGAAGCCATCCAGCAGAAGTCCATCTACATGATAGACCAGTGGTGCGGCGAGTACGAGCAGCGTATCCGCGACAAGGGCGGCATCGGCTTCTTCCTCGGCGGTATCGGCCCCGACGGACACATCGCCTTCAACACCCGCGGCTCGCATATCTTCTCGGTCACCCGACTGACCGACACCAACTTTGAGACCCAGGCCGTCGCTGCCGGTGACTTGGGCGGTATCGAGGTATCTGCCAACAGACTGGTCATCACCATCGGTCTCGACACCATCGTGTACAATCCCGACGCCGTCGGCATCATCATCGCCGCTGGGGAAGCCAAAGCAGGCATCGTGAAGGAATCCCTCGAGACTCCGCTGAACAACGTATACCCTGCCACCGTACTTCAGAAGCTAAAAAATGGCCGATTCTACCTCACCAAGGGAGCTGCCGTCAAGCTGACCGACTCCGTGGATGCCTACTACCAAAAAGGCGAGTGGACCTTTGAGAAGACCGAGCGGGCAGTACTGGAGCTTTGCAAAAGACTCCACAAGTACGGCCACCGCATCAAAATCGAGGACCTGAAGGCCGACAAATACACGAAACTCATCCCAGGACTCAACGAGGACACCGTCAACCAAGTGATGAAGGCCGCCGAGGCAAAGCTGGCCAAAGGCCTGGAGCAGGAAAGCAACGAAGTGCTGCTCCATACCGGGCCACACCACGACGACATCTCCCTGGGTATCCTACCCCATATCACCAACCAGCTCAACGAGCCGAGCAACGAGGCGCACTTCTCCGTGCTGACCTCCGGCTTCACCGCGGTTACCAACTCCTTTGTGATCGACACCCTGCAGACCACCAAGAAATTGCTGGACGAGGACAAAATCCAAATGGTCAACTTCGAGGACTTCTTCGAAGTAGGCTACAGCCTGAAGACCGATAAGGACGTCTACCACTTCCTGACCAACGTGGCTTCTGAAAATCCCGACGCACGCAAGCGAGGACTTTGCCACCGAGTGGTACGTGCGCTCGTGATCGTCTATGGAGTGAAAAGCAAGGCCCAGCTGAGAGAAACCATCAACGACGTCATCAGCGTACTGAAAAACTCCTACGACGGCGAGAAAAACCCGGCTAAGATCCAAAAGCTCAAAGGGATGATCCGCGAGTTTGAAGAGGAGCTGGTATGGGCACACTTCGGCGTGCAAGTGAAAAACGTACACCACCTCAGACTCGGCTTCTACACCGGTGACATCTTCACCGAACAGCCGGACAAAAACCGCGACGTAGAGCCTATCGTGGACATGTTCCGCAAGATCAAGCCTACCAAAATCAGCTTGACGCTGGATCCGGAAGGATCCGGTCCCGATACGCACTACAAGGTACTGCAGGCTACCGCCGAGGCAGTGAAGCAGTGGGGCAAAGAGCACGACACCAGCAACCTGCGCATCATCGGCTATAGAAACGTATGGTTCAAGTTTGAGCCGCACGAGGCCAACGTGATCGTGCCGGTATCCCTGGGCGACATGTCGGTGATGGAGGATTCCTTTGCCAACTGCTACCTGAGCCAGGTCAACGCCTCTTTCCCAAGCTATTCGCACAACGGGAAGTTCAGCACCGTAGCCAAGCGTATCTGGGTAAACCAGCTCAACGACATTCAGCTTTTGCTGGGCAAAAACTACTTCTATCTGCATGAGCGCGCCAAAGTGAGAGCCAGCCACGGCTTGATCTTCTTCCGCGACATGAGCGTGGACGAGTTTTTGGCCACCGCCAGAGAATTGGAAAAATCAATCGAGGGCATGCTGTAAGCCTGTCGAAACATCATAAACTGCCGGGAAAGCGGCCGGGAAATTCCCGGCGGCTTTCTGCGTTAAACCTATCAACCAAAGATCAATAGACAATAGCGAATGGAAAAAGCCATTTTAGGACTGGACATCGGAGGAACCAGCATCAAAGGCGGGGTTCTGGTCAAAGGACATCTCGAAGACATTCGCTCTATCCCCACTCCTGCGCTGGAAAGCAAGGAGCATATCCTGGAGACCATCGCCTCCTTTATCGACTCCTACTCCCACTACGACTTCGTGGGCATAGGGATCGGGATACCGGGACTGGTGGATTCCCGCGAGGGGATCGTCCTGGGGCTGGCAAACATCCCCTCCTTCCAGCATGTAGAGCTGAAAAAGTTTCTCACGGAGCGCTTTTCCAAGCCTGTTTTTGTCAACAACGACGCCAACTGCTTTGCCATTGGCGTGCACAAATATGGGGTGGGAAAACCCTACAAAAACCTGGTGGGCATCACGCTCGGCACAGGTGTGGGCGGGGGGATCGTGATCAACGGACACTTGTACTCGGGTACTTTCTCCGCCGCCGGTGAGTGGTGCAGCGCACCCTACCTGGAGCACAACTACGAATACTACTGCAGCGGAAAATTCTTCCACAACGTCTACCAGAGCAAGCCAAAGGCACTGGCCAAACAGGCCTTGGCTGGCGACCCGGAAGCCGTGCGGGCATTTGACGAATTTGGACACCATCTCGGGGAGCTGCTGAAGATGATCATGTATGGACTGGCTCCGGAAGCCATCGTCTTGGGCGGATCTATCCGCAAGACCTACCCGCTGTTCAAAAAGTCCCTCTTCAAATCCCTGGAGAGCTTTGCCTATCCTACTGTGCTGGAAAACCTGAAGATCCTCATCTCCGAGCTCGACGAGACTGCCATCCACGGTGCCGTGGCTTTGGTGGACGTAGAGCAGGACATGGTCGAAGTATAAAAAATTAAAGTTGGTTTAGTTAGTCAAAAAGGGCGGTTTCGTAGAGACCGCTTTTTTTCATTTTCCGGGAAGTTCCCGGCTTATCAGCCGAAAAAACGGAGATCTTCCATTTCCGGCTATCTTTATCCCCATGCAATCCCCATCCACACTCAAAGTAGCCCTGGCCCAGCTATCCCCCGCATGGCTGGACAAGGCGGCCACCCTCGAAAAGGTCAAAACCGCCATCGCCGCAGCGGGCGAGCAGGCAGCCGAGCTCATCGTGTTCGGGGAAGGTCTGGTCCCTGGCTATCCCTGGTGGCTCTCCCTCACCCATTCCTCCGCATGGGATGACCGGATCCAAAAAGAAATCCATGCCCACTACGCCCGCAACGCCGTCCAGATCGAAAAAGGAGACCTCGCCGACATCCAGGCTTTGGCACAAAAACACCGCATCGCGATCTATCTCGGCCTCATCGAGCGGCCGATAGACCGGGGCGGCCACAGCCTCTATTGCTCGCTGGCGTACATCGATGCCCGGGGGAAAATCTGCTCGGTACACCGCAAGCTGCAGCCAACCTATGAGGAGCGCCTGACCTGGGCGCCGGGCGATGGGCACGGCCTGCAAGTACATCCGCTCAAGGACTTCACCGTCGGCGGACTCAACTGCTGGGAAAACTGGATGCCTCTCGCCCGAACCGCGCTCTATGGACTGGGAGAAAACCTGCACATCGCGGTCTGGCCTGGAGCCGTCCGGAATACCGAAAACATCACCCGGATGATCGCCCAAGAGAGCCGATCCTTCGTCATCTCCGTCTCCAGCCTGATGCGCAAAAGCGACTTTCCGCCAAATACCCCACACCTGGATTATATCTTGGAAAACTGCCCCGAAGTCCTGGCAGACGGTGGCAGCTGCATCGCCGGCCCGGATGGAAAATGGATTTTGGAGCCCCAAGCGGGCAACGAAGGACTTTTGTTCGAGACGCTGGATTTCAACAGGGTTTTGGAAGAAAGGCAAAACTTCGACCCGGTGGGCCACTATTCACGACCCGATGTCCTAAAGCTCTCAGTGAAGCGGGAGCGACTCCGCTCCGCCGAATACGAATAGGCTAAAAAGATGAATTTTCGGATAGAGAATCGGCCTTTCCCATTCTCCATTGGACTTTTCGGCTATTTTTAGGGGCTGAAGCCAAACCTATGGAGCGAACCTTGTCTTTTCGGGGACTATTCCGAATCAGCAGACCGATCAACCTGCTGCTGGTCGCCTTTGCCCAGGTGATGGCCGCGCACTTTCTCGTGCAGACGACGGCCGCCGGACTTCCCGTATGGCAGGACTACCGCCTTTACCTGCTGGTCTTTTCCACGGTCATCATCACCGCGGCAGGCTACATGATCAACGACTACTACGACGTGAAGATCGACTACGTCAACCGACCCGAAGAGGTCGTCGTCGGCAAGGGCATCAAGCGACGGGTGGTGATTTTCCTGCACACCATCTTCAACTTTGCGGCCATAGGCCTGGGCTGGCTGGTCGCTCCCCGTGTCGCGGCGGTGGACTTCTTCGCCTGCTTTCTGCTCTGGCTCTACTCCAACCGACTCAAGCGGGAGCCTTTCGTCGGCAACCTCACCGTGGCCTTTCTGACTGGGCTTTCCGTGTACCTGGTGGCCTTCTACTACCAAAAATCCGAGCTGCTCGTCCTCACCTATGCGATTTTCGCCTTTTTCCTCAACCTCATCCGGGAGATCATCAAGGACATTGAGGACCGGCCAGGCGACCGCAAGCATGGCTGCCGCACCCTCCCCATCGTGATCGGATTCCGCAGGACCAAGCAGGTGATATTCCTCATCGCCTTTGGCTTCGTCTGCGCGATTCTCGCGGTGACTTTCAAGATCAACAACCCCGTCCTCTTTATCTACTTTGGGATTCTGGGCCTTGCATTCATGTGGTTTATGTGGCGAATCTACCAAGCCGACCGCAAGCAGCACTTCACCCGACTGAGCGCCATCGCCAAGATCCTCATGCTCGTCGGCACGCTGAGTATGGCGTTTTTGTAAAAAGTACAAAGTATCAAGTACAAAGTAGGATCGGCCTCTGGAGACCCGACAACCAACGCAATTTTTCAATTTTGAATTTTTTTTAATTTTCCAATCGTTTCCCAGCAATTCCCTACCAAATCACTTACTTTCATGCAAATTTTTCAAAGATGCTGGATTCCAAGACCCTGGTAGTAAAAATCGGATCCAATGTCCTCACCCAATCCAACGGCCTGCCTGACCTGGAGCGGATGGAGCATTTGGTCACCCAAATCCAAGACCTGATCGCCTCGGGCAAGAAAGTCGTGCTCGTCAGCTCGGGCGCGGTAGCCTTTGGCCGCCAATCCATCTCCCTGCCCGGTGGCCTCAATCCCGTCTTCAAAAAACAGATCTGGGCCTCCACTGGCCAGATCCAGCTGATCAACCAGTACCGGGAGCTCTTTGCCAAGCTCGGACAGCCCATCGCCCAGATCCTGGTGACCAAGGAGGACTTCCGCGACAGGAAGCACTACCTCAACATGAAAAACTGCGTCGAGGCACTCCTGCAGCAGGGCATCCTGCCCATCATCAACGAAAACGACACGGTCACCATCACCGAGCTGATGTTTACCGACAACGACGAATTGGCCAGCCTCACCGCCGCCATGATCAATGCGGACACGCTCCTGCTCCTGACCAACGTGGATGGCATCTTCACCGGCAACCCGGCCGATCCCAGCTCCGAACTGATCGAAAAAGTCGCCTCCTCCATGCCGGAGGTCTCCAGCTACATCTCCGCCACCAAGTCGGCCTTTGGGCGGGGTGGCATGCTGACCAAGTACGCCATGGCCAAAAAATCCGCCGGTCTCGGCATCCAAGTCCTTATCGCCAACGGCAAGCGGGACGGAGTCCTGACGGACTTCAAAGACAAAAGCCTACGCTGCACTTGGTTTGAACCCAACAAGTCCAAACACGCCGCCATCAAGTGGCTGGCCCATGGCGCGCACTACTACAAGGGCGAAGTCACGATCAACAAAGGGGCAAAGGAATCCCTCACCTCCTCGGTCATTCGCAGCCTGCTGCCCGTGGGCATCACCGGCATCACCGGCGAGTTCTCCAAAGGCGACATCCTCCTGATCCGGGACGAAGAAAACAAAAAAGTCGGGCTTGGCCGGGCGGAATACGCCTCCAAGATCGCCCAAGAGCTGATGGGACTCAAAAACCAAAAGCCCCTGGTCCACTACGATTACCTATACCTATTTGACCATGAGTGAGTACCAAAGCCTATTCCAGCAAGTGAAGCGGTCCAGCCGCAAGCTGGCGGGCATTTCCGCCGAAAAAACCGAAAGCGTCCTGCGCGACTTGGCCACCTTGGCCGTGGAGCGTATTCCTTTTCTTTTGGAAGAAAACCAAAAGGACCTAGCCCGCATGGACTCCGCCAATCCCATGTACGACCGTCTGCTCCTGAGCGAGGCGAGGATCAAAGGGATTGCCCAGGAGATCCTGCAGGTGAACGGCCTTCCTTCTCCGCTTGGGATCAAGCTGGAGGAGAAAACCCTGGAAAACGGCCTGCTTCTCAGCAAGGTCACCGTACCGCTGGGAGTCATCGGCATCATCTACGAGGCCAGGCCCAACGTGACTTTTGACGTGTTTTCCCTAGCCCTGAAGTCCGGCAACGGGCTGGTGCTGAAGGGCGGATCGGACGCGGACTTTTCCAACCGGGCCATCATCCGACTGATCCATGAGGTGGTGGAGAAAAATGGCCTGCCAAAAGAGGCTTTCCAGCTCCTTCCGGCCGACCGTGCCGCTACCAAAGCCCTGCTCGAAGCCATGGACTACGTGGATGTGATCATTCCCCGGGGCTCCCAAGGGCTGATCGACTTTGTGCGCCAAAACGCCAAGGTGCCCGTGATCGAGACCGGCGCAGGCATTGTACACACCTACGTGGACGAAAGCGCCGACCTGGCCAAGGCCAAAGCCATCCTGCACAACGCCAAGACCCGCCGTCCCAGCGTCTGCAACTCCCTGGACTGTCTGATCCTGCACGAGAGCCAGCTAGCCCAGCTGCAAGAGCTGATCCAGCCCATGCTGGATAGCGGAGTACAGGTCTTTGCCGACGAGCAGGCTTTTGCTTCTTTGGAAAAAAACGAGCTGGTCCAGCCTGCCCTGCCCGAGCATTTCGGGACGGAATTTCTCAGTCTGAAAATGTCCGTCAAGACCGTGCAAAACCTGGACGAAGCACTGGACCATATCGCGGCCTATTCCTCCCGTCACTCCGAAGCCATCGTCTCCGAAAACCAAGACCATCTCGACCGATTCCTGCTGGAAGTGGACGCCGCCGCAGTCTATGCCAATGCCTCCACCGCCTTCACCGATGGCAACCAGTTTGGGCTCGGTGCGGAGATCGGCATCAGCACCCAGAAGCTCCACGCCCGCGGCCCCATGGCCCTGCGCGAGCTGACCAGCTACAAGTGGGTGATCCGGGGTGCCGGACAAACCAGAGTTTAAGCCAAACCCAATCCGACATGAAGAAAGCCCTAATCCTAGCCTTCAGCATCCTCTTCGCGGTACTTTCCTGCGGGACAAAAAAAGACGGAGAGTCCACTGCCAAAGTGGAAGCTACCACCCAGACGGTGACCAATTTGGACCCCAAGGCATTTCAGGAAAAAAGCGCTGAGGCGATTGTCCTCGATGTCCGGACTCCCGAGGAAGTCGCCGCGGGCAAGATCGCCGGTGCCATCGCCATTGATTTCTATGGGAGCGACTTTCTTGAAAAGGCCAAGGAGCTTCCCAAAGACCGGGAAATCCTCGTCTATTGCGCAGTGGGGGCTAGAAGTGCGGAAGCCGCCGAGATGCTGGCCAAAGAAGGCTTTGCGGGCGTCTATCATCTGGGCGGCGGCATCCGCGCCTGGACAGCCGCTGGACTTCCCACAGTCCAGGAATAATCCGCGCAAAAAAAAGATCCCTCGGGCTGATCTATTCCCCGAAGGATCTAACAATCTCGGCTTAAATATCTTGGCTCTATCCTCTCGGCTCTAATGTCTCGAATCTTCACACTAAATACTAGATACTGACCCGTTTCCCTGTCGCCGCGCTTTCCAATATCGCCTCTACGATTCGGATGTCACGTTTTCCTTCCTCGCCGGGCACCATCATGGCTTCCCCTTTCATGATACTCATCGCGTCGTTGTCCATCTGATAGACCTGCTCCATGGGCTGCTGGAAAGGGAAATTGATCTCGCCCAGTGTACTTTTCCCTTTGTTGCCGGCGTAAGCGGAGAAGGGCGCCATCTCTATGGTTCCTTTTTCGCAGACGATATTGAGGAAGTTGACATTTTCGGCAAAGGAGGTCTTGATCTTGCCCACCACTCCTCCGGGAAATTCCAGCTCGGCCTCGACGATTTCGCCCAAGCCATCCTTGTAGATCTCCGGCCGCTCGGTCCAGACCTTGGCGGACTTCACTGCCACCGGCTCCATGGCGGAGCCAAGTCTTGCCCCCTGGATCGAGTACACGCCCATATCGTAGATCACGCCACCGCCCATTTCCTTTTTCTGCTTCCAGTGGTCGGTACGGCCCTCGCGGTATCCGGCCGCGCAGTCGAGGGAGGTGACTTTGCCGAGCTTGCCACTTTTCACGATTTCGTGATAAGCTTGCGTGTTGGGCTCATGCTGACAGCGATAGCCTATGGCCAGGCTCACTCCGTTTTTCTTGCAGGCATCGATCATCGCCTGGCAATCCGTGGCGGTGACCGCCATAGGCTTTTCGCACCAGACTTGCTTCTTGGCGGCAGCCGCACGCTCCACATACTCGCGGTGCATGGACGGGGGCAGCACCACATAGACCACGTCGATGTCGGGATTGTCTTTGATCGAGTCAAAGTTTTCGTAGTTGTAGATGTTCTTTTCCGGGATGTTGTACTTGGCTTTCCAGCTCTCCGCCTTGGAGGGCGTACCGGTCACGATCCCGGCCAGATAGCAGTTTTTGGTGAGCTGCAGCGCGGGCGCAAGGAGATCGGTGCTGTAATAGCCCAAGCCCACGAGCGCGACGCCGAGCCGCTCCTTTTTGACCGCTTGGGCTGTAGCCAAAAAAGTAAAGGGGGATGCCAAGCCCAATCCCGCGGCCAAGCCGAGCGTTTTGAGAGAATCGCGTCTTGAAGTCATGATAGAAAGGTTATTTGGTTTGTCAGGAAATTGAAAACAGAAAATCAAGTTAACCCAATCCCTTTCTAAATCAAAAACTGTACTTTTAGAGGAGACTTTGGACCATCTTTCCCCAAAACATGAAAAAACTGCTGTTTCTCCTCCTGCTGTTGGCCCCTGTATTTTCCCACGCCCAGACCAAACCCTACCTCTCCCTCGCCGATGCCGAGCGGGTGACCGCCGCCGCCCAGGCAAAAGCCAAAGCCGAAGGCTGGAACGTCGTGATCGCCATCCTCGACGACGGCGGCAACCTGGTCTCACTCAAGCGAATGGACGGCGTGCAGGTGGGCTCCATCGAAGTGGCGCAAGCCAAAGCCAAGACAGCAGTCTATTTCAAACGCTCTTCCAAAATCTTTGAGGATATGATGAAGGGGGAAGGGGGAGCGAGGATAGCGACCTTGCCCAACGCGACTGCCATCGAGGGCGGACTTCCCATCTTCAAGGACGGCATCCTCGTAGGGGCCATCGGGGTCTCAGGCGTCACCTCAGCGCAAGACGGCATCATCGCCGAAGCAGGAGTGCAGGGCTATTAATCCCAACCTTTTCTCGCCTTGGTAACCCCTCGCTTCCACCCGTGAAGCAGGACAATCCGCCTTTTATCCAGAGAGCCTATTGGACAAATAGGCATAGTGCCCATCCCCCGTAGAAAACGAATGATGTGGCGATTGGGCCTCCCATGGAACCGAAACTCAGCCACCGGCCCAGCCCATCAGATTACACTAGTCAAACCACATGAAGAAAACACTTTTCGCCTTCCTACTGGGCAGCCTTTGCCTACAGGCGATGGGACAGGAGACGGTCCCAGTCGAAAAGGAAAAGGGCAACTACTACGAAGAGTACCACGTACTCCGCTCGGACAAAAAAGTAAAGCACGGCTCTTACCTTCAACTGAGCAAGTCCCCTCTGGGCGAGCTCTTTTTGGAATCATCGGGCAGCTTCACGCTGGGGGAAAAGAGCGGACTCTGGGACACCTACTATCCACAGTCCAGCCAAATCAAGACCCGAGGCTACTATAAAAACGGCGAGAAAGACAGCGTATGGGTTCATTTTTATCCCGAGCCTAACCGTAAAAAACTGGTCAAAGTCGGCTCCGGGCAGGAAACCAACCTGGAGGTCGTCAGTGCAAACCCTACCGTGCTGGCCACCGGCATGTACAAAAACGGGGAAATGAGCGGAACCTGGGAATATTACGACGAAGCCGGTTTTTTGGCGCAGACATACGACCACGACAAGGGCCTGCTTACCTATGTGAGCCAAGGCAGCCTGGATGAGCTGGATGCGGGTTTTATCGGAGGTGATCTCCTGCTGCAGCAATATTTGACGGAATCCTTCGACTTCTACCATGGATTTCTCGCCACCAACAAAAACACCATAAGCCTCAATCCCGGTATGATCATCTTCCTCTTCACGATCGACGAGGAAGGTCGCGTGACCGACATCACCGAGATCGAAGACAGCGTCAAAAACAAAAAGCTCTACCAAAGGGCCCTCGCTGCTACTCAAAGCCTCGACTCCAAATGGTACCCCGCGAGAAAGGGCGGAGTGCCTTACCCGGTCACAAAAACGGCAGTCTTCGAGCTGAAAATCGAAACCAGACACTCCTCCGTCCTAACGGATGCCTGGTCCCTGTCGAGTACGTCGCACCAATTCTCGTCCACGGTCCAGGTAAGGTAACCGGAAGTAGTTGCCCGGCTATGCCGATCCGATGGTGCATAGGCGTTTTGAACACACGGCATCCTTCAAAAAAATCAGTTGGCAAGACGTCAATCATCCGCCTTTCCTCCCCGCTTTTTGAGTACTTTCATAAGTCATCTCGAAAACCAACATGAGCAAGTCGCTTTTTTTCATCTGGTTGTTATGGGGAATGGTCCTTCTCCCAGCCCTGTGCGAGGCGCAGGTTTTGCCAAGGGAAAATGGAAAAATGCTGGAGCTGGACGGAGCATCCATTTACTACGAGGAATACGGAAATGGGGACCCCTTGCTCCTGCTGCATGGCTTTGGGAGGACGCTGGAAGACTGGAAGCCCTTGATCCCCGAGTTTGCCAGGCGGTACCGCGTGATAGCCTGGGATATGCGTGGACACGGCAGGTCCAGCAGCGGGGACACCACGGAGGTATTTCTTCACCAGCGCGCTGCGTCTGACCTTCTCGCCCTGATCCAAGCGTTGGATTTGGAAAAAGTCAAGGCCATCGGCCACAGCTCTGGAGGAATCCTGTTGCTCCAGGCGGCGAGCCAGAGACCGGAAGCCTTCGAGGCGATCATCCCTGTCAGCGCCCAACTCCAGTTTAGCCAGCAGGTCCGCGATTTTATCAGGCAAAACGCCCAGCCGGAGGATTTTTATGAGTTTAACGAGCTAGAAGCACAGCATGGAGCCGCCAAAGGCAGGCTGCTTGCCCGCCAGTTTTACCACTTCTCCGAGCTCCAAGGAGATCCCGCGACGACTTCTGATCAGCTGCGCCACATCAGCGCGAGATCCCTTATCATCCACGGTGACGACGATTTTGTCCCGGTGAGCGAGGCATGGGAAATGTACCTGCATCTGGACAATTCCCATCTATGGATCGTCCCAAACGGAGGACATCTCCCCCATCTCGGCCCGCAGCGAGAGGCTGATTTCACGAGGATCGTACTGGAATTTCTAGACGGCAGCTGGACAGCCCTTCCTCCACGGGAGTGATTTTGCGGAGCAAAACCTGACGCCTTCTTTCCCCTTCCGAAGCAAAACGCGCCAATTCCGAATCGGAACGCCGCCTTTCCGTCATTTTTTTTAACTTGCTCTGCCCTGATCCTCAGTCGCGACCGATGCTTAGATTTTTCAGATCCATCCGAAAAGGACTCCTCTCCGAAAACAAACTCAGCAAATACCTGGTCTATGCCCTGGGCGAAATCGTCCTCGTGGTCATCGGCATCCTGATCGCCCTTGCCATCAACAACGCCAACCAAAACCGGCTCCTTGCCCAAACCGAGCAAGTCTACCTGACAGGCCTGAAAGAAGAATTCCGTGCCAGCAGACTCAAGCTCGCCGAGCTCATCAGCGTCAATCGGGACAACCTGGAAGCGTCAAAAAAGCTCCTAAGCCAAGGCAAAGGCACCGACTCCGCTCTGGACGAAGCGGAATTGTCCAGCCTGTTGTACCGCGCGTTTTCCCTGGACATCGCCTTCAACCCCAACCAATCCCTGCTCCTCGAGATGGTCAGCTCCGGCAACCTGAGAAACATCTCCAACCCCCAGCTCAGAACCCGGCTGACCGACTGGCTATCGACCCTGGAGGACATCGCCCGCCAGGAGCGTGACCTGGGAATCCAGCGGGAAGGGGTGCTGGATCTTTTTCGCAGGGATGAAAACAGCCTGAAAACGGTCCTCATCCAGTCCGGCGTATATGGGGAGCTGGGCCTCCCGGAGGACAACAACCCGCCCAGCAACCTGGAACTCCTCCGCTCCCGGGAGTTTGAAAACAACCTGCTGATGTTCCTTCTGACAACCATCGCCACGGAACAGGCCCACTACAGTCCGCTGATGCGGGATCTCGAGGAGATCGAGCAGATGATCGCGGCAGAACTACGCTAGCGATCGGGATTTCGTCAAAAATGCTCCTGAAATCTTGCCTCTTTTAGGCTCCCAATCTTTTTATAAGACCTGAAAAATCCCTTATTTCAGGGTACGCTTTTGCCCCAAACCTGCGACAAGCTCCGCGGAGCAGGATTCTGAAAAGTACGGCACGGCAAAAGACTACCGCTATCCCAACAGAACCGAAAACCCGAACTAGACTTGTCCAGAAGGTGCTAGGCCGACGATAAGGTCCAAATCACCTCCGACCGGAAAGCCCGGTCTTGAAGTTCCGTTGATCTCCGCCTGATTCTCCTATGCGTTTTGTTTTCCACATCACTTCCAAACCCCTGCTGATTGCCTTCCTTTCGGGCCTTTGCTTGGCGGCCTTTGGCCAAGAGTACAGCTCCAAATTCGAGGCAGTTTCCCTAAAAAAGAGCAAGGTCAACTTCAAAAACCAGCTGGTGGAAGACCAGAAAAACAACATCCTCCGCTACGAATACTTCTACAACGGCGGGGGCGTGGCGATAGGTGACTTGGATGGGGATGGACTGGACGACATTTTCCTCACGGGCAACATGACCGCCAACAAGCTTTACCGCAACCTCGGAGGGCTGAAGTTTGAGGATGTGACCAAAGTAGCTGGCGTGGGCGGCAAGGACAGTTGGACCACCGGAGTGAGCATGGCCGACGTCAATGGCGACGGACTGCTGGACATCTACGTCTCCTTCTCTGGCAAGGGTACCCCTGAGAGCCGCAAAAACGAGCTTTGGATCAATCTGGGTGGGTTTCGGTTTGAGGAAAAGGCCGAGGACTTCGGCATAGCCGACCCCTCCAACACCACCCAGGGCCTATTTTTTGACTTTGATCGGGACGGGGATCTGGATCTCTTTCTGCTCAACCATCACATCCAAGTCATCAACACGCTGGAATTTGACGCGGTGCGAAAGGAAAGGCACCCTTACGCGGGAGACAAGCTGTACGAAAATGTCGGCGGGAAATTCATCGACATCAGCGAAAAGTCGGGCATCAAAAGTAACGCGCTGGGCTTTGGCCTGTCGGTCTTGGCCTCCGACATCAACGGGGACGGCTGGCCTGACCTGCTGGTGACCAATGACTACATCGAGCCCGACTACCTCTATCTGAACCAGGGCGACGGCACCTTTTCCGACCGGATGGCTGAAAATTTCCAGCACATCTCCCACTTTTCCATGGGCGCGGACATCGCCGACATCAACAACGACGGCCTGCCCGACGTCCTCACCCTGGACATGCTGCCCGAGGACAACGAGCGCCAAAAGCTCCTCTATGGCCCGGAAAACTACGAGCAATATGCCCTCATGCTGAAGCAGGGCTTTCACCATCAAAACATGCGCAACATGCTCCAGCTCAACCAAGGGAACGGGGCATTTTCTGAGATCGGCCAGATGGCGGGCATTTCCAACACCGACTGGAGCTGGTCGGCGCTTTTCCTTGACGCCAACAACGACGGCCAAAAAGACCTTTTCGTCACCAACGGCTACTTCCGCGACTACACCAACCGGGATTTTCTGAAGTACAAAGGGGACTACTATTTCAGGCAAGCCATCGATGGGCAAAAGGCCGACACCCTGCATCTGGTCACCTCCATGACCTCCACGCCGGTACACGATTACTTCTTCGAAAACAAGGGAAACCTCCAGTTCTTAGACCGATCGGAGGCGGCCGGCTTTGCCTCAAAAAACTTCTCCTCTGGCGCCGCCTATAGTGACCTAGACAATGACGGAGACCTAGACCTGGTCGTATCCCACCTGAACGAAACCGCGAGCATTCTGGAAAACAAAAGCGAAAAGGGATCTTGGCTGCAGGTGGAACTGCGGGAAAAATCCCAAAACCCCTATGCCTTGGGTGCCCTGCTTACGGTTTTTGCCCAAGGGGAAACCCAAAAACTGGAACTCTACCCCACCCGCGGATTTCAGTCCTCCTCCACCTATCGTCTTCATGTAGGTCTCGGGCCAAATTCCCAAGTGGACAGCCTCCAGATCCTCTGGCCAGATCAGCACGTCCAAACGCTCGTCAAGCCAACTATCAATCAGCTGCTGCGGATAGAGAAGGCCGAGGGACTGCCCAGCTACCAAGCTAGTCCGAAAAAGCAAAGCCTCCTCGCCAAAGCGTCCGACGGAGCAGGCATTGCAGTCCCTACGTCCTCGCTCAATGACTTCAAGCGCCAGCCCCTCATGCTGACCATGCCCAGCCATCTCGGGCCGATCATGGCCAAGACAGATCTGGATGGAGATGGGCTGGAGGAATTGTTCGTAGGGGGCAGCAAGGGCAGTCCGGGGAGAATCTATACCTATCAGGACAGCGCCTGGGTGGCCTATCGTGGCTTTCGCTCCGCAGCGGAATTCACCGATGCCGTGGCACTTTTCGAAGACTTCAATGGCGATGGCAAGGCGGACCTTTTCCTCGGCAGCGGAGGCTACCATGATTACACCAGCGAAGACGCCTCCCTGCGCGACCGCCTCTTTCTGAATGACGGCAACGGCGTGCTCGTGCCTCAAGGCAATTTCCCTGACTACCGCATCAGCACCGGGGCCGCTGTTGCCTTGGATGCAAATGGAGACGGTTTTCTGGACTTGTTTGTCGGAGCCAGACTGATCCCGGGACGCTATCCCGAAATTCCCGCTTCCAGACTCCTTCTCAATGATGGGAAAGGCAAATTCACACTCAGCGAAGCGGCTTTGCCCCAAGGCGGAAAGCTGGGGATGATCACTGCAGCCACCAAGCAAGACCTCGACGGCGACGGACTCCAAGATCTGATCCTAGTGGGAGAATATCTCAGCCCCCTCGCGTTGATCAATCGGAAAGGAAGCTTTGAAGATCAATCCGAGCGCTATTTCCCCGCCCTACTCTCCGGATGGTGGAGTAGCCTCGCCCAGGCGGATCTGGACGGAGATGGGGACCTGGACTTGGTTGCCGGAAACTTTGGCCTCAACAGCCAGCTCGTGGCCAATGCCGACAAGTCCCTTCGCCTATACGCCGCCGACTTTGACCAAAATGGCAGCATAGACCCGATTCTGGAATGCTTTGTCGATGACGACTACTATCCTTTTGCCAGCCGGGACGAGCTGTTGGACCAGATGGCCGGCATGCGCAGCAAATTCACCAACTACGCCGGCTACTCCAAAGCCAAAGTCAGCGATCTCTTCACGCCGGAGGAACTGGCCAAAGCCCAGCGCCTCGAGGCCAACATGCTGGAATCGACGTATTTTGAAAATACACCCGAGGGCTTTGTGCCCCATGCCCTACCCCGAATCGCGCAAAGCAACCCGACCTACGCCATTCTCGTGACCGACCTCAATGGGGACGGGAGACCCGACCTCATTCTGGGTGGCAACCAAAGCCAAAACCGAATCCGGATCGGAAAGATCGACGCAGGCCTGGGGCTGGTACTGCTCAATGCAGGCCCCGGGCGATTCCAAGCACTGAGTCCGGCTGAGTCGGGCCTGATGATCAAGGGCGACATCAAGTCCATCCTGGAGCTGAGCCTCGGAGGACAGAAGACACTGGTCTTCGGCATCAACCAACAACAACCTGAGTTCTACCATAGACAATGAAAAAAACGCTTACCTGCCTCTTCCTTTTGGCTTCATTTCTGGTGATTTCCCATCCCAGCTTAGCGCAAAAGAAAGACTCCAATTGGCCCCGGATCTATTCGGAGCAGCATTTTCACATCACCGAAGTCATGGTGACCGACGTGGCCAGTCCGCCGGTCGCAGCCAGGATCTATGCCTACTCCAACCTCGCCGCATATCGCGTGCTGCAGGAATCGGGGGCGGAATTTTCGCATGGAGACTTCCTTGCGCAGTCCACTATTCAAGGAAAAATGACAGGGCTCTCCCTGGGAAATATCGACGCACCGGAGTTTGCCGCGATCTACGCCATGTTTCTGGTAGGGGAAAAGATCATGCCCTCGGGCTATCTCCTGGAGGAAAAGCAGGAGGCGTGGAAAGCCTGGGGGCTTAAGACAAAAACCGTCGGCAAGAAAAATATCGAGGCCCATCTGGCCTATGCCCAGGCCGTCGCAGACCAAGTCCTCTCCGTGGCCCGAAAGGACGGCTACCTGCAACTCACCGCCATGACCCGCTACACGCCCAAGGAAGGCCCTGGCTATTGGTACCCCACGCCTCCGGCCTACATGGCCGCGGTGGAGCCCGAGTGGAAGACCATGCAGACCTTTTTCCTCAGGGACCTCGACCAATATGACCCTGCCCCCATGGCACCCTTTGACCTCCAGCCCGGGGCCTCCTTTCAGCGACAGATGATGGAAGTGTATGAGCGCGGCAAAAAACTGAGCGAAGAAGAGCGCCTAATAGCCAACTTCTGGGACTGCAATCCCTTCAAGGTGGAGTTTGCCGGACACATGGCTATCGGGGTCAAAAAGATCTCCCCCGGAGGCCACTGGATGGGAATCACCGGCATCGCTGCGCAAAAAGCGGAGCTGGGCTTTGCAGAAACCGCCTTTCTCCATGCTTTGGTGGGAATGGCGCTGCACGATGCCTTCGTATCCTGCTGGAAGGCCAAGTATGACACCCACCGAATCCGTCCCGAGACGGTGATCAACCAGACCCTAGACGAAACGTGGAAACCCATCCTACAAACGCCCCCTTTCCCGGAGTACACCTCCGGGCACTCGGTCATCAGCTCCGCGGCATCTACCTTGCTTACTGCCTATTTCGGGGACGGATTTGGTTTTGTGGACAGCTCGGAAGTGTATTTCGGCCTGCCGGAGCGGGAGTTTACCTCTTTCTACCAAGCCTCGGATGAGGCTGCGATTTCCAGGCTTTACGGAGGAATCCATTTTCGCGACGCGATAGAAAACGGCGTGGTCCAGGGAAAAAAGATCGGTGCTTTTATCTGGGAAAGTATCGGGAAGTAGAGGTTTTTCGAAAGAGACACTCAAAAAAAAAGAGGTTCTGGAAGACTCCAGAACCTCTTTTTAGTATTTGTCAGGGGAAAATCAATTCCCTCCATCCCACCAAGTCTTGGTAGTCCAAGTGTCGCCTCCCATGCGAGAAGTGGCAGTGGAAAGACCTGAAGGGTTTGTGGAGCTTTCCGAAGCAGGGAAAAGCTGTCTGGTAGGAATCTGGCCTCCGGAGAAGTTACCGGTGTAGTTCACCGGGGTCAGCGCAGGATAGCCTGATCTTTTCCAGTTGTTCCAAGATTCGACGAAGTTGGCAAAAATACCGGTGGTCGCCCAGATCTGCTCATTGATCATTCTCAGCGAAGCGGTGGCGCTGCTGGTGTCGAGCGGATTGGCTGCCGCAAAAGCCGCAGCGGCCGCAGGAGTGATGGATGCTCCGCCAAATTTGCCCAGGGAAACCAGAGCAGCTTCCACGCCCGCAGCATAGTGCGAAGACGCAGTACCCGGTGTTGAGAAGCCTCTCGCCGCAGCGTCAGCCAGCAAAAGCTGGATCTCCGCATAGGTCAGGATGAATACCGGCGCATCTCTGTCGCGGTAGATCGCGGTAGGTCTGGAATACTTTCCGATCGGAGCCACATCGGCGCCGGTTCCGGTAGAGCCCGGGTAGTTTGGCGCATTGACGATGTCGGTGGAGCCACCTCTCATGTCGTATCCGTTTGGCATGCCGATCTGTACGGCAGGATCGTTGTTGCCAGCTGCGGTACTTCTGTTTGCGGCCAAACCTGCCCCCGGAACCTCAGCGATCACCGGAAGACGGGGGTCGTTTTTAGCCTTGAGGAAGTCGATCAGCTTTTTGGACCATCTTACTTCGTACACGTCGTCGATGACGTTGAGCGCATTGGCGCTTGAGTTGGCGTAGCCGTTTACCTGGTCGGACTCCAGCACTGCCTCATCGGCTACGGAAGCGAAAACTCCGCCTGCGATAGCCTTCTGGACGTAGGTTTGCGCTGTGGAAGCATCCACTTCCACCAGTCTCATCGCCATGCGCAGCATGATGGAGTAGCCGAGTTTTTTCCACTTGGCCAGATCACCTCCATACAGGACGTCGTTTTTGATCGCACCGCCGGCATCGTTGATGGAGGCCAGAGCGGCATCCAGATCGGCCAGCATGGCGGTGTAAGCCTCCTGCTGGGAGTCGTACTTAGGCTGGGTAATGCCTGCCTCTGCCTGCAAGGCTTCGGAATAAGGGATATCGCCATACACGTCCGACACGAAAGACAAGGTCAGCACCTTCCAGATCTCGCCTACGGCCACCAAGTTGCCGAAGCCTTTCTTTTCAGCCAGGCTCTGCATCTGATAGACGCGGGAAGCGGCGGCAAAGCCGTCGTTCCAAACGCTCTGGATGTAGCTGTTGGTGCTACCAGAGGCCACGTACTTGTCTGCATTGGAGTAGTAGTTTGCCCCGCCAGTGGAGGTAGAGGCCATCACCTGCACCCACATGCTCTGGAAGAGGATCGCTCCGGTGTATCCCGTCATCATGTTGCCATAGTTGTAGGATACGGTCGGAAGGATCAAGTTTGGATCAAAAACCTCCCCGTCGGCACGGTTGGGGTCGGTATTGATGTCTGCAAAATCACCGTCGCAACTGGAGACGGCCAATAAAGCACCCGTGAGGAATAAACTAATATATTTTTTCATTTCAGTTCAATTTGAAGTTGAGGTTAAAGCCAAAAGACCTGGTGCTCGGAAGGTTGGCACCTTCGATACCGGTGTAGTTGATGTTTGAACCGAAGCTCGCTTCTGGGTCGATGTTGTCAGCCTTTCTCATCAAAATCGCGAGGTTTCTGGCCACCAAAGACACTTCCAAACCTTTCAACACCGGGGTGTTTCCAAACCATTTGGATGGCAGGGAATATCCCAGGGTCAGCT
Organism: Algoriphagus oliviformis; assembly: GCF_017254915.1. Lineage (GTDB taxonomy): Bacteria > Bacteroidota > Bacteroidia > Cytophagales > Cyclobacteriaceae > Algoriphagus > Algoriphagus oliviformis. The sequence continues at coordinate 283,234 of NZ_JAFKCT010000003.1, forward strand.
GTCTCAGCTTGATAAAATCTCCGTCCACCACACTGGTAGCGGTCACGTTTTGCGCCAGCGCCCTGTAGTAAGCCTCCGCAGTGGAAGTCACGCCATCGTTGCTGATGCCTCCCTCTCTGCCTTCCAGCGTGATCTGGTGCAAGCCTCTGAAGATGGAGTAAAACTCGGTCGCGGAAAGAACCTTGTTGCCGAAGTTGTAATCAATCAGGAAGGAGAAATTGATGCCTTTGTAGCTGAATTCGTTGCTCCATCCCCCGTAGAGGGTAGGCAGTACCGAACCCATGTTGACCAGTTCACCGCGAACCGGCAGGCCTGAGGCGTCCACCCGGATGCTTCCGTCCTCGTTGTAGGCGTAGTCATAGGCTCTGATCTGAGGACCAGCTTCACCCACCACGTAGGCAGTCACGGCATTTCCGAGCGTTGCTCTGTTTTGGCCGAGGTTTACCGGATTGTTATTGTTGTCGGTGCTCAGCACTTTGTTTTTCACCTTGGAAAGGTTGAAGGAAGACTTCCACACGAAGTTTTGGGTTTGGATCGGCGTACCGGTCACCAAGACCTCCAAGCCTTTGTTGCTGGTAGATCCAGTCGCGACCACCGCACTGTTGAAGCCGGACGCGATGCTGTAGCTCGCGTTCATGATCTCGTTGTTGGTCTCTTTCTGGTAGTACGCGATGTCAAAGCCCAAGCGGTTGTTGAAGAAGCTCAGGTCCACCCCAAACTCCAGCTCGTCGGTAGTGAAGGGCTTCAAGTCCAGGTTTGGCAAACTGGTAGGAGAAGATCCCGCAGGGATGCCGTTGTAGGCATTGGCAGAGCTGTAGTAGAAGGCAGTCTGGTAAGCGTCAAAAGGCTCACCGCTGGTAACCGCGTAGGACGCACGCAACTTACCGAAATCCAAAGCCGGCATATCCAGCAGCTGGTCAAACACAAAAGCAGCGGCCACAGATGGCGAGAAGATGCTGTTGTTGTCGGTAGGCAAGGTGCTGTACACGTCGTAGCGACCGGTGGTGGTCAGGGTCAGGATGTTGTTGAACCCAAAGCCCACAGAGTAGTAGGCGGAGTGTACCTCACGCTCATTGTACTCATAGGATCTGGAGAAGGTCTCCACGTTGAAAGGAGAATACAGGTAAGGAAGCACAAATCTGCTACCTCCCACACCCACGGACTCAAACTTGTTGTTTCTCATGTTTGCACCGGCAAGTGCATCCAAAGACAGTTTTTCGGTCAAGTCAAATTTGGCACCCAAGATACCGTCGATGTTGAACTCCGAGCGCTGCGAGCGACCACGTCCACCCAGGTTACCCTTGAGATCAGCGGTGTACGCTAGACCGGTAGGATCTACGCTGTAGAAGTCATCGTTGGACACGTCATTGCCCAGGCGTACCATCGCGAAGATGTCCTTGGTGAAGCTATACTTGGTAGAAAGAGCGGAAATCGTCCTGTTTCTTCCAGAGTCGTTGACGCCTTGGTTCACGATGAAATACGGGTTGGTCACGTAGATATCGTCACTGAATACCGTCTCAGCGCCAGTCTCTGGATCATATCCCGGAGCGAAGATGCTCTGGCCGATGTTGGGAGCCAGCATCAGGAAGTTGTTCGGGTTTTTGGGCCCGTCGCTCAGGAAAGGTATGTTGGTCGCCTTGTGGTCGATGTAGTTGACCATGGCAGCCACGTTCAGCTTGTCGGTGATGTTCTGATCCACATTCAGGTTGATGGTCAGTCTGTCCACGCCGCTGTTTGGCACAATTGACTTGGCACTCAGGTTGGACACGGACATTCTGAAGGATCCGTCGGTACCCAGTCCCTTGGAGATGGACACGGTGTTGGTGAAGTTGGATCCGGTGCGGTAGAAATCGATGTATCGGTCGTTGGTAGGAGAATAGGTGTACTGGTTTCCGTCAAACCCAACGACTGGGCTGCCGTCCATCATCGCACCCCAAGCCAATCTTCCGGTGGTCTGGGCATCGGCAGCGGTAGCTGGCTTTTGCCCTCCCGTACCCTGTCCGTACACAGACTGGAAGTCGGTAAAATCGACCGCCTTGTCAGCCATGTAGTTCATGGTGTAGTCCAGTGACCAGTTGCTGCCCTTGGAGCCTTTCTTGGTAGTGATGAGGATGACACCGTTGGAAGCCCTGGAGCCGTAAAGCGCCGAAGCAGCCTGGCCTTTCAGCACGGTCATGGTCTCGATGTCGTCCGGGCTCAGGTTACCGATACCGTCCCCGTTGTCACCTCCACCCCACTGGCCTGCGGAGCCACGCTGGGTGTTGTCCATGGGGATACCGTTGATTACATAGAGCGGAGAGCCAGTTCCGGAGATACTCGGAAGACCACGCAGCGTGATCTTGGAGGTTCCGCCGGGACCACTGTTGGTGCCCTTCACCACCAGACCGGCCACGCGTCCCGCCAGGGAGTTGGCCACGTTTGGTTCGCGGGCTTTGGTCAGGGTCTCGCTGCCCACGGCAGTCACTGAGTAGCCGAGGGTTTCTTTTTCCTTACTGATACCCAAGGCAGTCACGACCACCTCGCTGAGGTCACTTGCCTCCTCGTCCATGACCACGTTGAGCTCTGTCTGGTTGCCCACGGTGATCTCTTTGGAAGAAAAGCCGATGAAAGAAAACACCAACACGGATTGGTCGGTGACCGAAATCGAGTACTCCCCATCCACGTTGGTGGTGGTACCCGACTGGTTACTCTTGTCCAGGATCGTCACTCCTGGCAAAGGAAGGCCGTCTGACGATGCGGTGACCTTCCCCCTTAATACCCGCTGTTGACCGTACACTGAGCTTGACAGGCTCAGCAACACAGCCAGAGCGAAAGCAATTGGTAAAAACTTTCTCATAACTGGTAGTAAATGGTTAGAAATAAATTAATTGGACTATCCGGAAGCCGGATACGGTACGAAGTCGAGATGTAAGGGCATCTCGCAACATATGTCTTTCAGGATGAAAAAAAACTCATCCTAGGATCGGTCTGATTGGGCATGGTGGACGGAAAACCTTTGCCAGGTGCTACTCGTCTGTAATTTAAAGCTAGAAAAATGATCATCGCTTACAAAATCAAGTCTGGTTATTTTTATCCAAATCAATAATTCTTTATTAATTTTTTTAGACAAACTGACTTCATTATCAATTAATATTGATTTTTTGCAATATCCTTAAATTAAATTTTGGATTAGCGACAGGGGTAAAACCCAAAAAAACAGCGGTTTAACTACAGCCCTTCTTAAAATTATCGCCTAGCTTCCCTTTGACCAGACTTCTCCAAAAAAGCGTCCAACCGGCGGAAAAAAATTGATGTTGATCTCGCAAAAAAAACGGCGTACCCAAGAATTTTGCCTCTTTTTTAGCCAAATAGGCCGCTAGCCCCAAAAAAGCACATCCAAAAACCATCTTCAAAAAAGAGCGGCTACCGGACCTGCCGAGTCCGCAAGGTCTCCGCAACCGATAGCCGCAAATAGGCCTCAAGACTTCCTCCAGTAAAAAATCGTGAAGTCTCGAACCTATTTAAATGAGGGTGATAAACTCCTCTTTTGGTGTTCTGACTTTCTTCATGGCCACCAGCCAATCTTTGGCTTCGTCACGGTAGCCGAGTGGTAGGACTATCGCGCTGCGCAGGCCTTTTTCCTCCAAGCCCAGAATCTGGTCTACCTGGGCACTATCAAAGCCCTCCATGGGCGTGGTGTCGACCTCTTGCTCTGCTGCCGCTACCAGCGCGCTTCCCAGAGCGATGTAAGCTTGCTTGGCCGCGTGGTGGAAATTTTCCTCTGCGGTCTTGGCGGTGGTCATGGCAATCAGGCGGGTGCGGTAGGCATCTGTCGCGCTATCCGGCAGGCCTCTCTCTTTGTTGCTTCTCTCAAAAACCTTGTTGATCCGCTCCTCGGTGTACTGATCCCAAGCCGCAAACACCAAAACATGGGAAGCATCGGTAATTTGGCTTTGGTCATAGGCCGCTGCGCGGAGCTTTTGCTTGACGCCCGGGTCGGTGACGACCAGCACCTCGTAGGGCTGCAGGCCGGATGAGGAGGCACTTAGCCGGATGGCTTCTAGGATATATTCCACTTTGTCTTCAGGCACGGCTTTACCATTCATAGCTTTGGTCGCATAGCGCCATTTGAGATTTTGGATTACGTTCATGGTAGTTGGTTGTTGATACTTTATATGTATATACACAGATAAACCGCGCAGCTTTTGTAAATAGTTCCAGCCAAGGGCAAAACGAGGGAGAAAAATCCCAGACGGATGAAAACCGGGTTGGCATAGCAATAGACGAATGCGCAAGGAACCGCATCGCAAGGATTCCTGTTTTCCCCAGCAAAGCCCCGAAACACTCCCGAGGGGCATCTTTTCTTTTTTGATGTTCATCAGATGAATCCGGAAACCATCAGTCCTCAGGTCAAAAAAATCCTTCCCGGCATCCTGGCCACGTCCATCTTCATGCAGATGCTGGACTCCACGATCCTGAACACCTCCCTGCCAGCCATCGCCCAGGATCTGAACGAATCCCCGCTCAATATGCAAAACGCCATCATCAGCTACGTGCTGACTTTGGCCTTGCTGATGCCGATCAGCGGTTTTTTGGCGGACAAGTTTGGTACACGGAAGGTATTCATCGCCTCACTGCTGCTCTTTGCGCTGGGATCGCTCTTTTGCTCGCTCTCGCAAAACCTCACCCAGCTGGTCTTCGCGCGGGTACTGCAGGGCGTCGGAGGAAGCCTGATGACCCCGGTGGGAAGGCTCACCCTCATCAAGACCTACCCGAAAAACGAGCTGGTCAAAGCCATGAACTACGCCATCGTGCCCGCTCTCATCGGCCCTGTGCTTGGCCCTTTGGTCGGTGGATACATGGTGGACTACCTCTCTTGGCATTGGATCTTTTTGATCAACCTGCCCATCGCTTTCATGGGAATCGTCCTGGGGCTGAAGTTTATGCCCGACTACCAATCCAAGCGCCTGGACTTTGACCTGAAGGGCTTCCTGTTCTTTGGAGCGGCGTCCTTTCTGCTTTCCATTTCCCTGGAACTCCTTGGGAACACGATACACATCACGCCCATTTTGGGAGCCTTGGTGTTGGGCTTTCTGATGCTGTTTTTCTACTACCGCCATGCGAAAAAAGAGGAAAACCCTATCTTCCCGCTCAACCTGTTCCAAGTGCGTACCTTCCGCGTGGGCATCTTGGGCAACTTGGCTACCCGACTCGGAATCAGCTCCGTTCCGCTGCTGCTGCCACTGATGGTCCAGATTGCCTACGGGCAGTCCGCCGTGGTATCCGGATGGATCGTGGCTCCCATGGCCTTGACGGCGATTTTTGGAAAAACAGTGGTCATCCGCATCCTCGACCGCTTTGGCTACAGAAATACGCTCATGGCCAACACCTTCATCATAGGGGCTTTGATCTGTTCCTTTGCCCTCCCAAGCCTTCACTCCTCGATCTACTGGCACCTGCCCATCATCGCCTTGCTGGGATTTTTCAACTCCATCCAGTTTACCTCCATGAACTCCATCTCCATCGCCGACCTTCGGGGCTACCACACCAGCAGCGGCAACTCCCTAATTTCCGTCAATCAGCAATTGGCCATCGGCTTTGGGGTGGCGTTTGGGCTGATCGTATTGAAGCTCTTCGAGGGCGACGTGAAGCTGATCCACAACGAGATCCACAATGCCTTTCGCTATACCTTCCTAGTCATCGGCAGCCTGACCATCCTTTCCAGCTTGGTGTTTCGTAGATTGCATTTCCGCGACGGGGAAAACCTGAAAGCCTGACCCAACATGTCCGACACCGAAGTCTTCTACCCCAAAACCGCCTCCGACTGGCAAGACTGGCTGGCGACAAACCATGCTTGCAAAACGTCGGTGTGGCTGGTATTCTATTCCAAGGCGTCCGAAAAGCCCTCGGTCACTTGGAGCGATGCCGTGGACATGGCGCTGTGCTACGGCTGGATCGACAGCAAAAAAGTCAAAATCGATGCGGAGACCTTCCATCAGTTTTTTAGCAGGCGCAAGGCAAAAAGCACCTGGTCCAAAATCAACAAGGACAAGATCGCCGCTTTGACCGAAGCCGGGCTGATGGCAAAGGCAGGATTGGATGCGGTGGAGATGGCGAAGCAAAACGGCTCTTGGACACTGCTGGACGAAGCCGAGGACCTGCTCATCCCGGATGATTTTCGCCAAGCCTTGACCGACCGACCCGGTGCGATGGATTTCTATGAAAGCCTGAGCAAGTCCGTGAGAAAAATGATGTTGACCTCGCTCGTGCTGGCCCGACGACCCGAAACCCGCCAAAAGCGGATCCGAGAGATCGCCGACCTCGCTGCCAAAGGAATGAAGCCAAAGCAGTTTTAAGCCTAGGCTTGCAGGACAAAACACTTTATCTTTCGGCTGCGCCCCCCAAAATCCATCCACGCATGAACAACCCCAAAGTCGACTTCTACTTTTCAGAAAATGAACGCTGGAAAAAGGAAATCACCGAGCTTCGGAGAATCGCGCTGGCTACCGGCCTGGCGGAGGAACTCAAATGGGGATGCCCCTGCTACACCCTCCACGGCGCCAACATCATCCTGATCCACGTATTCAAGGAATATTGCGCGCTACTCTTCTTCAAGGGCGCCTTGCTCTCCGACACCCACGGCATCCTCATCCAGCAAACCAAAAACGTGCAGGCGGCTAGGCAGATCCGATTCACTGACCTGAAAGAAATCCAAGAGCAGGAGGCCTGGGTCAAAGCCCACATCTACGAGGCCATCGAGGTGGAAAAAGCCGGCCTCAAAGTCGAGCTTAAGAAAACCGCAGAATACGAAGTGCCGGAGGAGTTCCAAGTCAAACTGGACTCAGACTCTCGCCTCAGAGCGGCTTTTGAAGCACTGACCCCTGGGCGGCAGCGGGCCTATCTCTTTCATTTTTCCCAAGCCAAGCAGTCCAAAACCCGCGAAGCGCGCATTGCCAAGTGCCTCCCTGCGATCTTGGAAGGCAAGGGCTTAAACGACTGAGGAAAACTTTTTTTGTCGATTGCGTAAATTGACCTTCCAACCCCTTCCCCAAAAAAACGCCATGGGCTTAAAAATCATACTCACAGGAACCACCGGCATGGTCGGCGAAGGAGTCCTGCTCGAATGCCTCGAAAACGACCAGGTTTCCGAGGTGCTCAGCATCAGCCGTCGCCCCTATGCCATTTCCCACCCCAAATATTCCGAACTCCTGCTGTCCGACTTCATGCAGATCGATGCCCATCGCGACCGGCTGCGGGGCTTCGACGCCTGCTTCTATTGCGCGGGCGTGAGTTCGATTGGGATGAGCGAAGCGGACTATACGCACATCACCCTGACCACCACCCTCCGCTTTGCCCAAGTCTTGGCGAAACTCAATCCCGAGATGGTGTTTGACTTCGTCACCGGCGCGCTCACCGACAGCAGCGAACAGGGCAGGTCGATGTGGGCGCGGGTCAAAGGGAAAACCGAAAACGAGCTGATGAAGCTGCCCTTTCGTGGCCAGTACAATTTCAGGCCAGGCCTGATGACGCCAGTCAAAGGACAAAAAAACGTCAAGGGCATCTTCAAACCCTTCATTGCCATCCTGCCTTTCTTCATGCCCAAAAAGACCCTCAGCCTCCACGAGGTCGGTCGCGCAATGATCCGCACGGTCACCGAAGGCTATTCCAAACAAGTACTGGAGGTGCCGGATATCAAGGTGCTGGGAGTTTGACCGGGACAAAGTTGAAGATCTGGCTAAGGAAGGCTACCTTCCTTAGCCAGCTCCGAAACATGCTCCAATGAAAATCGATCGCCCCTTCAACCAGCTCAGCAGAGACGAATACCGCCACTTCATCGAGCATCACGCGGACTACTCCGATTTCAACACGCTGGGGCTCTACCGCTCCATCTGCGAAAACGAAAGCCTGGATCTGGCCGCACGCATCGAAGTCCGGGACTTTGCCAATCGCTTCTTCGAAAAGACCTTCGAATTTCTCCAAGTCAAAGATCCCCGCACCTATTTTGAGCTCAGCACCCTCGGCGAGGAGCTAACCAAAGCAGATGCCGCACAGATTTGGCGGGAAATCCGGATAAACCAAGAGCGCATCCTCGCGGACAAGAAGATCAAGCACCGCAACTTTGGCGAGTACTCCCGGCACAACTGCGGCCATCCCGGCTGCCCCTTTGACGGGATGATGATCCGTCAAGATTCCTGGCTGACAGAGTACCACATGCACTTCGTCAGCGACCGCACTCGGGACGGGGTAAAAGCCAAGTCGGCACGATTCAAAAAAGAACGGAAAACCAAAAACTGGAGACGGGAGGAGGAATAAGGCTTCCGCGCTTCGGGACTAGTCTTGGCTCACCTTGCTTTTCCACCAGTTGGCATTGGGCTGCCAGGTAGGGGAAAGCATGTCTTTGCGTTCCTTCTCCAGCGCCGGCCAGCGCTTTTCGCGCACGCCCTGCAGGTAGGCACGCTCAGCCTCCGCGTCGTAGGCGGGATCCGCGTAGGCCATGTTGGCACCGTGCTTTTTCAGATAGGCCAGCAGGACAGCGTCCATCTCCTTTACGCGCTTTGGCTCCTGCGCCGCGATGTCCTTTTGCTCACTGGGATCAGCTTCCAGATCGTAGAGCTCCCGACGCCCATCTTCCCAATAGTGGATCAGCTTCCACTTTCCACGCCGGATGATGGAGCTGGGGTCTCCGCCTTGGTTTCCATAGTGTGGGTAGTGCCAAAACAAATCCCGCTCCGCCGACTTCTTTCTTTTCCCGGCCGCAAACAGGTCTATCCCTTCGATCTCAGCCGGAGCCTTTGCGCCCGCCAAAGCCAAAAGCGTGGGGTAAATATCTATGCCCGTAGCAGGGATGCTGAGCTCCTGCCCTTGGTCCTGTCCGGGAAGGTGGATAAAGTACGGCACCCGCAATCCTCCCTCCCATTGGTAGCCCTTGCCTCCTCGCAGGGGCAAGTTGGAGGTGGAAAAGTTGTCCCCGGAAGCGACGCCTCCATGATCGGAGGTGAAGACGACCACGGTGTTTTCCGCCAAACCTGCCTTGTCCAGCGCCTCCATCACCCTACCCACGGCATCATCCATGGCCTCGACAAGTCCCGCGTACACAGGATTGTCCTGCTCCACGCGGATGGGTAGCCTCCGCTCCATCTCGAAGCCTTGGTCAGCAATACCGTTTTTCTCCGCTTTGACACGAAACTTCGCCCACTTCTCCTCGGTCGTCTGTATGGGGCCATGCACGGCATAGAAGGAGAGCATCGCAAAAAAAGGACGCTCGTGGTCTCCCTCGATAAACTGCGCTGTTTCGTTGGCAAGGCGCATGCTGAGATTTTCCCCGTCGGGGCCCTGCTTGAGTTTGGGGTTGTCGTAGGGGGCGAAGTAGCCGCCTTTGGGGCTTCCCGACTCAAACCCACCGATATTGGTCTCGAAGCCATGGTCTTCCGGATAGGAGCCCTCGCTTCCCAGATGCCATTTTCCCGCAAAAAAAGTCTCGTACCCAGCCTCCTGCAAAGCCTCCGGAAGTGTCGTCAGCTCGGAGTCAAGCGCGTGGGAATAGCTCGGCGGCAGCAGCTTGGTATGCCGCCCCATATCCCGCCAGGCTTCTCCCTCGGGTGCACCTATCCAGTCGGTGATCCCGTGCCGCGCTGGCGTCAGTCCCGTCATCAGGCTCGCCCGCGCAGGACTGCATACCGGCGAGGAGGTATAGCCCTGGGTAAATTGGTAGGATTTCCCAGCCAAGCGATCCACGTGGGGAGTTTCGTAGTAGCTGCTCCCGGTGACACCGAGATCGTGATATCCCAGATCGTCCACGACGATGAAGAGGATATTGGGCTGTTCTTGCTGGGAAAAAGCGGAAAAAAGAGGCAGGAGCCAAAAGCCAAGACAAAGGCCGGAAAAAGGAAATTTCTTCATGGCGGAAAAATAGGGCATTGACACTAATTATCAACAACCTTTTGCCAATACCAAACTTTTCTCTGCTTGAAAACAAACCTGCAAAACCGAAAAATTTCCCAATTTGCAGTCAAATCACAAACCACATGAAACTACTCCAAGCCATCAAAGAGCATCCCGAGTCCATCACTTTTCCCGAGGTCATCGCCTACATCGATGAACACTACGAATTTACCCCCACCCGCTTTGTCAACGGAGTGACAGTGAATGAAGCTGGACAAAACAACGGAAGCTGCAAGATCTTCTCCTTTGCCAAGCTCAACATGCTGACCGCCGAGCAGACCCTGGCGCTGTTTGGAGACTACTACCGTGTCGACGTACTGGGCAATCCCAATGGCACCGACCACCAAAACATCCGCAACTTCATGCTCAAGGGCTGGGAGGGTATCCGCTTCGACGGTGACGCGCTGAAGGCCAAGTAGGCTAGGCCTTTCATTTTTGAGGTCGGGAGCGTCAACACCGACGCCCAAACAACTGGAACCAATACTTCGAGTATTCAACACAATCTTCAGTTTTTACCGAAACTTCCAGTATTTTAACCCAAATTCCGTCCGGGTGCCATGCCAAAAACTCGTTCCCTCTACAACGCCAAAGTCATCTGCCTGACCTATTTGGTCGTGGGCATTTTCTGGATTTTGTTCAGCGATGGGCTTGCCGCCTACTTTTTCAGTGACGACATCCGAAAGCTGTCCCAGTTTCAGCTGCTGAAAGGCTTTTTCTACGTGGGCGTCACCTGCCTGATGCTCTACTACCTCATCCGGAAAATGACCAACAGCATCAACAAGCGGAAAATGGAGCTGGAACTGCTCTTTTCCAATCCCAACTTGGGAATCCTGAAGCTCGACGCGACGGGGATCTTCACGCAGGTGAGCAGCAACATCGTCGCGATCACAGGCTACTCCTCCCAGGAGCTGGTGGGAAAACACATCAACCACTACACGCCCGAAAACCGACGGGAACAGGATGGTACGGAGCTGCAAAAAATCGCCAACTCCAACTCCAACGGCGACTTTGTGTTCAGAAAGCACTTCCAGACCAAAAACGGCCAGGAAATCATCATCCGCGGCTATGGCATGCGGATCAAGCCCAACAAAAACGAGGCTCCCGGCTACATCGTCGCCTTTCAAAACATCACCGAGGAGGTGCGGTTTCTGAAAGCCCTGGAAGCCCACAACACCCAGCTCAAAGAGCTGGCCTCCGAGCAGTCCCACCTCGTGCGGGCTCCCTTGGCCAGGATCATGGGCATCGCCAATCTCCTGCAGGAGCCCGAAACCCTGGATTCGATGGAAAAGATCACCCTGATCCAAAATCTCGAAGTGTCGGCCGAAGAGCTGGACATCGCCCTTAGGGACATTTCCCAAAAGATGAATTCCAAACCCCACTAGATCCGGTCAGCCCAACCAAATTAAAAACTATTGTTTAGTTGTTGTTTTCGCCAATATTTATCTCCTTGGGTTTTAGTATATAAAAATGGCATTTCGCCAGCCTACTTTTCAACCCTTGATTTTTCACATGAAAGCCCCCTTGACCCAACTTGCCTTTAGCGCCCTAACCATTGGCGTATTTTCCTGCGGAGGAAACCCCGAAAACAGCAACAGTCCCCAAAATTTTTCGCTCGAGATCGTCGATTCTGTCCAGGTAGATTTTCTCGGAGAGATGATGCTCCAGGACTACGATCCCAAAGCGGACAAATACCTACTCACGACCGACGTGTATTACGAATACCTCGAGGTGGACGGGCAGGGAAAGATCCTCAACCATTATAAGTTTAGCGAAGAGGGCCTCGCTCCCGTCAGCCAAGCCATGGGATTGGGCTACTTCGACGGCGATGTGACGGTATTTAATCCGCCCAAAGGCTACTACCGCTTCCGCGACTCGACTAAGGTCGGGGAAATCAAAATCCCCTATCCCTACCAAGTTCAAATCATGAATCCAAAGCTCGGAGTCTTTGAAATCGGCAACAAGCTCTACTACCCCAAACCATGGCCGGAAACACTCGCCGTCAACATGGAAGAAGGCGAGTTTTATCAGACGATGTACCGACTTCCTATCATCGAGTCCCAGGACAAGAGCACAGGAGACACCTTGGGCGTACTCAGTTTGCCGGAGACATCCACGCTACTCGGGGATCAGATCCACGGTTTTCCGGTTCCGGTCTACACGCTGGATGGTAACCGGCTGCTGCTCAGTATGTGGTTTGAGCCGAGATTTTACGTCTATGCCAAAGAAGGGGATCGCTTTGTCTTTGAAAAGACCGTAGAAGTGGATATCCCGGATTGGGTTCCGTACACACCTGTAGCGCTAGACCAAGCACAGCGATTTTTTGAAGAAAACAGAAAGAAAATGCCCGGTAACCTGACCAACATTCTCGTATCCGGAGACTACTACATCGCGGTGTACAACAAAGGACTACCCGAAGCCAAGACCACCGAGCTACAGCAATCCACCGAGCGAGACCTAGCGAGGCAACGAATGAACCCCAGCTATGCGGCGATTTTCGACAAGGACTTCAAGCAATTGGCGACAAACGTCCCCTTTCCCATCAATGCCAACTACCCCAACGTGGTCAACAAGCAAGGCGAACTCGTGGTATCCAAAATCGCGGCGATGTCCGAGACGGAAGATGACGGCATTATTCTCTACCGGTTGAAGGTAAAGGCCGACTAAGGGCCCGCCCGCTGTTCCGCGAGCGGCGGCTCTCGATTTTTCCACTTCTTTTTCAAAAAAACTTTCCTCTTCTGTGATTTTTCTAAATTCTCAGAGACTAATGCTGTAAACACCGGTAGATGAGGAAAGAAGAAGAATTCATTGCCTTAATCCATGCGCACCAGGGACTGATTTTCAAGATCGCCTCCTTTTACACCTCTTCCAAAGAGGAAAAAGAGGACTTGAGCCAGGAAATCATCTATCAGGTTTGGAAGTCTTTTGACCTTTTTCAAAACAACTCCAAGCCCAGCACCTGGCTCTACCGGATAGGAATGAACACCGCCATCACGCAGCTCAACAAGTCCAAACGAAAGGTAACTGCAGTGCCTTTGGACGGAATCCAGCTGCAATGGATCGAGGAAACGGATTCGGAAAGTGAGGAAAAACTTTCCCAGCTCTACGCAGAGATCAAAAAGCTGAACCTGCTGGACAAGGGCATTGTGCTGCTTTTTCTCGAAGCCAAATCCCACGAAGAAATCTCGGATATCCTAGGAATCAGTGTCAGCAACGTCGGTACGCGCTTGTCGCGGATCAAAGAAAAACTAAGAAAAGGCATCCACACTCACTAAAGCAACAAACCATGGAACTCGAAGAAATGAAATCGCTTTGGGAAGAACTCAGCCTCAAAGTAGAACAACAGGAAAAAATCCAAAAAAAAGTACTCATGGACATCACTCAACACAACTATAGAAAGCGCCTCAACTCCATCCGAATCCCGGAATTGCTGGGAAGCATCGTCTGCCTGGGCTATGCGGCCTACTTTATCCTCAGCTTCTCCAAGTTGACCGTCACGATCAACCAGGTCTTTGCGGCCTTTGACATCCTGTTTCTGATCGGCCTGCCGATCGCCAGTCTTTTGGCCGTCCGAAATCTGAACCAGCTGAATCTCGTCCAAACGACTCCAGCCAAGACTTTGGAAAAGTTTGCCAAAAGAAAGATTCAATTCTTCAGAGTGCAGCAGTTTGGGTTTTTCCTTTCGGGACTCTTTCTGATCAGCGTCCTACCTCCTTTGGCCGAAATCTCCGGAAAAGCAGACATCATCCGACAGCCCTACTTCTGGCTGATCTACGTGCCCGCTGGGCTGCTGTTTATGTTCTTTTTCGGAAGATGGGGCATGAGAAAATACCGAAAAATCATCCAGGACTCTGAGGACATGATCCGGGGCTTGGAAGACTGAGGGCTCTGCTTTCCGGGCTCTGCCAGGCTGGGGGAAGTCGAAGCCAGAGCTTAGATTTCGGATTTCGGATTTGGGATTTGGGATTTGGGATTTGGGATTTGGGAATCAGCCCCAGATATCGCGTACTAACCGAAAACTGTGACTGATTCCTGAAAGGGTTCTGGAGCCTGCCGGACGGAGGCTGAGACTGTGACTGAACACTGGAAACGGCCTACTCCACTTCCACCACAAACCGCACATACCTGGTCATGGGATGCTCAGCTTTGTCCTTGACCTCAGCGATGACGTGGAGCTGACCGGTGGCATTGGCAGGAAGCTGTACGGTCACTTGGTTTCCGGCGGCGGATAAGCCAGCCTCGCCTTGGTAGCTTCCGACCTCTTGGTAGATCCAAAACTTGGTTTCCAACTCATTCCCATCAGGATCAGAAGCCTCCACCTCCAGGACGATACTTTCCCCAGCTTTGGCAGAACGTGTCGCTTGGCCCTTTGCCTTCACCATCGGAGCGTGGTTGGCATCAGCATAGTCCTTCACACACCAATCCGCCCGGGCGGCAAAATCCTGCTGGATCGCCTCCACCCAGCGGATCTGGGGATAGGTAGCGTCGAGGGTATCGGTAAAGGGGTTGAAATCCAAAACCCCGGCACCGTCTTCCCATCGATTGGGCTGCTCAGGGGACTGCACCAAGCGACCTCCCCAGCCTCCCCACTCGGGATGGTTGAGGTTGTCCAAGCCGACATCGATCAGGTGCAGGTAGGCGGGAGAATCACCCTCGGAGATGAAGTCATAGACCCCAAAAGTCCCCCACTGGGCATTTCCCAACTTTGCGGAATCCCCATGGATATGCTCCTCGTCCCCGGCTTGCTTTTGCCCATCTCCATAGCTGTAATATTGCTTGAGCAACGGCCCGTGGTTGTTGATGATTTCTGCTCCCATGAATCCCCCTTCGAAAAGGTAATGCTGGGACTCGGGCACCGCCCGCTTCCAGAGGTAGGCAAAGCACCAAAACTGGCTGGCATTGTAAAAGATCCGCAAGTCGGGCCAGTTGGGCGCGATGTATTTCCGATAGGTAGCGTCCTGATCAAGAATGGCATATAGAATAGCTTTGTCCACCACCTTTTGGTAAATGGCTTCCCATTCCGGTGTTCCTTTGTACTGATCCTCGATGGACTTCAGCGCCCGGGCAATGGTATTCGTCCCACCCCACACCTGCAGGTAAATCGGCTCCATGTCCCCATCCAGCAGCTTTTCCTTGATGAAGTCCGAGCCTGGCGTGTCCATTTCCATTTCCCCTTCAAACTCGATATTCCCCACCCGAATCAGACTTCTCAGATGGTCAGCCGTGGGAAATCCCTCCGCATGCTGGCTGAGTTTTGGATAGACTTCCCCATAGGCATCCAATAGCGGATTCATCCACTCCGTACCTGGCCAGCGCAGGTCTGTCTTTGCCCCATAGATCCGCTTTTTCCGAGGTAAACTCAGTGCCTTTCCCATTTCCTGCATAATGCCACATGGAAGAGGAATAGACCAGCCCTTCGATGCGAAACTCATTGGCATAAAGCAGCATGCGGATAAAGGAATCCACATCGTCAATCTCCCCATCGGTGGTGACGATGGTGCGGGGCTTTTGGGAAGTAGAAGCGCGCTCGGTGACAGTTTGGGTCTTGGGCTGGCAAGAAAAAAGTAAAACACCGACGACTAGGGCATAAAGGGTTTTCATAGGCTTTTTGGGTTTGGCAGGATCAAAATAGGAAAAGCCAGGGAGAAAACCATTGACACACCAATCAGCAAAAAGCCCGCAGCTTCATACCGCGGGCTTTCCGTACTCGAAACCTCATTGTTCCGATCAGGGATTGGTCGAAAAGATTGACCCGTTGGCGATCAGCGCACGGCGGTTCATCTTCAGGATGTCGCGCACCCACTCGGCGAAGTCCTCGGGTTGGAGCACCTTCTCCGGATTGCCGTCGGTGAGCCCACCCTGTATGCTCATGTCGCTGGCGATGGTGCTCGGTGTGAGGGTGATCACGCGGATGTTTTGCTTGCGCCATTCTGCCATCATGGATTGGGAGAGGGAGATCACCGCCGCTTTGGACGCCGCATAGGCTGACATGGTCGCACCACCCTTCAGGCCGGCCGTTGAGGCCACGTTGACGATATCGCCCTCGCCCTTGGCTTTGAGGTAGGGGTACACCGCCATGGCCGTGTAGTAGACGCCAAAGAGGTTGGTCTGGATGACCTGTTCCCAATCTGAAGAGGACATGGCCTCCAGGGTTCCCAGCTT
Organism: Algoriphagus oliviformis; assembly: GCF_017254915.1. Classification (GTDB taxonomy): domain Bacteria; phylum Bacteroidota; class Bacteroidia; order Cytophagales; family Cyclobacteriaceae; genus Algoriphagus; species Algoriphagus oliviformis. Next base: position 299,314 of record NZ_JAFKCT010000003.1, read on the forward strand.
GCCTATTCCGGCATTGTTGACCAAAATGTCCACCGTGCCAAGTTCCGCCACCAAGGCGTCAATCCCCGCTTTGACCGCGGCTTCAGAGGCAACGTCGAATGCCGCATAGGCCACTTTTACACCCGTCGCCTTCAATTCCTCCGCTGTCTTTTTCAGCTGCTCCTCATTGCGTCCCGTGATGCCGATATGCACACCCTCTTGGGCGAGCAGCAGGGCCACGGCCTTGCCAAGTCCACGTCCGCCACCGGTGATGATGGCCGTTTTTCCTTTTAGTGAGATCATATTGTTTTGGTTTTTGTCAAACTACCTGAACCCAGAAAAGCGGGGTTTTGTGCCCCAAATGGGTTAGATTCTGCACAAGTCCATAGCGACACCTTCCAAGTACCAGACCCTGAGGAGCTGGCGCGAGGACTAAGATCAGCGGCAGCGTTGCGTGGACTTGAAAAAAATTTTCCGATAAACGTAACCAGTTACACATACTTCTCCCTACATTTACGTAACTGGTTACACAAAAACAGGCTATGGAGGATTTTCTCAGCGCAATCACACACGAAGGACTGGCCGGCAGGCTCAAGCGCCTGAGCGACGAGCTGCTCTATAGTACGCGGGCCTACTACAAGTCCACGGGCCTGGACATCGAGCCCAATTGGCACCTGGTCTTTCTCCTCCTCGAAAGACAGGAACAGATGACCATCACGGAGATCTCACAGGAGCTGAAGATGTCACATCCCGGGATGGTCAAGATCGTCAACGGGATGAAAAAGAAGGGCTACCTCCTCAGTCAATCCGACGAAAACGACTCCCGTAAGCAGCTCCTCAGCCTCAGCGAAAAGGCAAAAAACCTCCTTCCGGAGTTTCGCAGGCACTGGGACGCAGGAATCATGACCATGCAGCAATTGGTCGAAGACAGCCCCCATTTCCTCGACGAGCTCCGTAACCTGGAACTCAAATTTGCCGAAAGCAACTACCAACAGCGCACCTCCGAAAACCTCAAAACCCTATGAACTGGATAGCCGAAACACTGGGATACATTGCCATCTCCGCCGGATTCTTTGCTGCCACCAAAAAGGACATGGGGACCTTCCGGATTTGGCACCTTATCTCCAACCTCTTCTATGTGGTCTATGCGGTATTTTTGGAGTCCATCCCCCTGCTCATCGCGAGTGCGGTCTTCTGCGTTATCCATAGCTACCACCTGAGAAAATTGAGACTGGAAAAAGTCCGGGCTGGCAAAGGCCAGCTTCCCACGGGGCAAGTCTGACAGATCCCCTTTTCCACTTTGCTACCCCTACTTTCTATCGTCATGCACTTTGACTACTTTTGGATAGGCGCAAAACCATCTCAAAGATGAAATCCACGATGTCATTTCAGGAAAGAGCCAAGTTAGGTTTGGAGCGGCTATCCAAGCAGTCGCCCGTCACCTTGACAATGGCACGCAAGCAGGCCCGAAAGCTGAAATCCCTAAGCCAATCCTCGACCAAGAAAAGAAGAGGTTAGAAGTGTTTGCTTCGCGAAATGGGCTTTGGATAGACGACATCGACTTAAGCCAATACATCAGTGAAGGAGCAGAGCAACGAGTTTTCTTAAAAGACTCCGATCACGTCATCAAATTGAATGACGGCGTGTGCTCACCAGAGAGGATGTTCTGTTTTTCATTGACACAGTGTTCTATCTGACAGAGAACTTCTGGAAATAGGTATTCCACCCCTCTGATCATCGCCGGGGCAGTCTTCTGCGTGATCCATAGCTACCACCTGAGAAAAATGAGGTTGGAAAAAGCCCGGACTGCGAAAAACGTCCTCCCTTTGGTGTAATTTCAGGCTGCCAACCCATCCCGACCCATGGACTTTTCCTTTGACAAAGAACTGGTTTTGGAAAACGAAGCCGTCCTGCTCAGACCCCTGCGGGAAAGCGACCTGGATGCCCTGCTGCCCATCGCCACACAGGATCCCCAGCTGCTGCGCTACTCCCTTGCCCCCATCCATTCCCGTGAGCTACTGACCACCTACCTCCAAAAGGCCGCGGAAAACCGCAGAAACAAGATCCGCTATTCCCTGATCGTCTTTGACAAGCGGGCAAATGCCTACGCAGGAGTCACCTGCCTGCTCAGTATCTCCAATCCGGACGAGCGGCTGGAAATCGGCGGCACCTGGTATGGTCGGGACTTTCATCGAACCGGGCTCAACCGCCACTGCAAGTTCCTTCTGCTGGACTATGCCTTTGGATACTTGGGGGCAAAAAGGGTGGAGTTCAAAACCGACGAACGGAACACCGTGTCCAGGACTGCCATCCAGAAGATCGGCGGACAGCAGGAAGGCATCCTGCGAAACCATACGCTGCTGTACGACGGATTTAGAAGGAACACCGTCTACTACAGCATCTTGGACTGCGAGTGGCAGGCGATCAGGGACAGGTTTGCTGGCTGGGGCATTGGGAAATGACCCTTACACCCGGACACCTCCACTTCATCTAGCCTCAAACAGTCTGACCGTATAGTCCAGCAGTGCCACGTCCCCTTCCTTGCCATGCCCCGGGATGACGAGCTTCAAGTCCGGAAAAGCGGTCTTCACACAGGTGACCGTCTCTGGCCAGGCAGCGGTATTCGCATCTCCCAGATAGCCCACTCCGGCACCGAGCTCCTTGACCATGCACCCCCCAAAAAGTACCCCATCGGCAGGGAGGTAGGCGACTACATTGTCGCGGGTATGCCCCTCGCCAAAAAACCGGTTGCTGACGGACAACTCTCCAACGTCCAGATCCAGCTCAGCCTGAAAACCGTTTTGGGGAACCAGATTCCCTTCCGCTGTGGCAAGCTCAATGGTCTTGAAAGAACCGTAGGAAGGAATTTCCAAGGCGTGGAAGGCCTCCAGTCCGCCGACACAGTCGTCATGGAAATGGGTCGCGACCACGCCTTTCACCTTTACGCCACGCTTTTCCAGCCAGCCTAGCAGTTCCCGGCTTCCCGCATCGTCGGTCGGCGTGTCAAAGACCAGCGCCTCGCCCCCATCCACGACGATCATGCCGTTGCAGGCGACCTTGCCAAAGTCCTCCGTCTTCAGGTAGCTCACATGGACAAAGGCATGCGCGCTGACCTGGCGGATTTCCAGGTTTTCTGATTGATACAGGGGCTTGGCTTGCTGGGCAAAAAGAGCGTGCACTACAGTGAAAAACAATACGGCAATCGTGAAAAGTGTTGTTTTCATCAAATTCGGGAAGTCCGTTCAGGATTTTAGGCTTTCGATTTCAGTTTTGAGGAGCGGAATATCCTTTTACAGAATGCTCCAAATCAACTCATCTTCGAGGGAATCGTAGGCGTGACTTATTCTATTTCGCAATCCAATGATTTTCTTGACTGAGGAAAGTTTGATCTCCGGAGCCTGTGACACGAGCTTCTTTACCGCCTCACCAATGATCTCCAAATCACGTTCTACTGCCCTTTTGACCACAAAGTCCTTCTTGTATTGACTGAAATCATTCCCAACGCGAAGCTTGATCTGGTCAAGTTCCCACAGGATGCTTTCGATATCAAGAATGTACTTCAGTACTTTCGGATTCATAGAGCAATACCTTACTTTTCTCGATTTCAGCTATCAAAATAGGGTTTTTAAGGGATTTTTCGGACACCAAATCAATCGGCCTACCAAACAAATCCTCCAGTTTTTCTAAAAGACTAAAGTAGTTGTCCGCGTAGTCCAAAAGGTCGACCGAACGGGAAAAACTGACCAAAAAATCCAAATCACTGGAATCCCCAAAATCTGCTCGCAGTGCAGATCCAAAAAGTGCAAGGGAATCCACCTGGTGCGCCTTGCACAATTCGGCGATTCGATCCATTTTCTCTTGTACCAGTTGAATCATGATGTTTCAATTTACGTCTTTTTCCCAGCTTCTTTTACCCAATGCCGGGAAACTCTCCGGTGCCTGTAGGACGATTTGCTGGAAAGAGGGTATCGCTGGAACTCACCTTAAAGCAACATTGTTGCATGATATAATAATTGACCGCTCGGTTGCCATTATCACAAAATCCGCACCTATCTACTTTTATATCACGCCACAATGACCACTATCAGACACCACGCCATCATCATCGGCGGCAGCTATGCCGGCCTCTCCGCAGCCATGGCCCTAGGCCGATCCCTCCGGGACGTATTGATCCTGGACGGCGGCCAGCCCTGCAACCGGCAGACGCCTCATTCCCACAATTTTCTCACCCAAGACGGCCAGACTCCCGCCGCCATCTCCCAAGCCGCCAAGGCGCAGGCCCTTGCCTACCCCACCGTGCAGTTTAAGGAGGATCTGGTCGTGGAAGCACTTGCGCTGAACGGAGGCTTCCAAGTGAAAACCCAATCGGGCCAGCGCTACCTCTCCCAAAAACTGCTGCTCGCTTTTGGCATCAAGGACGAGCTGCCCGCTATTCCCGGCTTTGCCGAGTGCTGGGGGATATCCGTGCTCCATTGCCCGTATTGCCATGGCTTTGAGTTTAGGGGAAAAAAGACCGGAATTCTGGCCAAGGGAGACCGGGCATTCCACTTGGCAAGCTTGGTATCGAACCTGAGCCAGAAAGTCAAGATCCTCAGCGCAGGCCCCGGTTCTTTTTCGCCCAGCCAGATGGAAAAACTGGCCAAAAACGGCGTGGAAGTCGTCGAAACTGAAGTTTCGGAAATCCGCCATACAGACGGCATGCTGAGCGAAGTCCTTTTTGCCGATGGCACTGCGGAGCCTTTTGACGCAGTCTATGCGGATGTGCCCTTTTCCCTGCCGGAAAAGCTCCTGCAGGGGCTAGGCTGCAAAATCGCCGAGTCTGGAAGGATACAGGTGGACGCCCTCCAGCAGACCAATGTCTCAGGACTCTACGCTTGCGGTGACTGTACTTCGATGATGCGCTCCGTCGCTTCGGCAGTCCATGCCGGAAATCTCGCCGGAGCCATGATCAACCACAGCCTGGTAGCGGAATCCTTCTAGCGGCAGCAAGAACGAGACAGGTCGGAACAGAAAACCGGCCTGCCCTTTTCGTCCAAAGGAGCGGCCTGAAATTATCCTAGGCGCTTGTAACCCCGCCTTGCTGTTTCCTTCAGATTTGAACCCCCCCCCCCCTTTTAATACTTGGGCTTTGCGGCTCGGCTAAAATAGCCACATCCTGCCGAGTTCGATAGCGCTATTTTTTTTGAAAAAAAGCACATTTTTATTGTTTATCAATAAATATTTATCACTTTTATGCCATCTTTCTAAAATCTTAAAACCATGGCAAAAACAAACAACTTCGTATTCTGGGGCCTGTACATCGTGGCTTGGCTCATCTTTGTGGGCCTGTCCATCGAGGCGGGTGGCCTGCTGGTCAATTTCTTTTTTGCCTGGCTCAAGCCGGATGTCGTCCAAAACCTCTACCAGAAACTGGACTTGTCGGATATGTACCAAGGCAGCCCAGCGGCTTTTTTCGGGATGTATAGCTTCATTCTGGCTATTTCGATTTTGAAAGCCGTTCTTTTCTACACCGTCATCCGACTGATGCACACCATGGATTTGACCAAACCTTTCCACACGTTTGTTTCCAAGCAGATCTTCCAGGTCAGCTACTACACCATTGCCATCGGACTGCTGAGCTACCTTGCCCGACAGACCGCCAAAAACCTGACGCATCACGGCATCGCCACCGATAGCCTACACCAATTCTGGGAAGACAGCCAGGCTTTTGTCCTGATGGGCGCGGTCATCTACATCATTGCGACGATCTTCAAAAAAGGCGTAGACCTCCAGGCCGAAAATGACCTAACTGTATAAGCCATGCCCATCATCGTAAACCTGGATGTCATGATGGCAAAGCGGAAAATGTCGCTCAATGAACTCTCGGCAAAAGTGGATCTGACCTTATCCAATCTTTCCATCCTAAAGACCGGCAAGGCAAAGGCGATCCGCTTTAGCACCTTGGAGGCTATTTGCAGAGCCCTCGACTGCCAGCCCGGCGACATTCTGGAATATGCGCCTGACGAGGAAGAGCGCTAGGCATGATATTGAACTTTCACAGCCGTCAGAGATCATGGCATAGTTAGTCTCGAAATTTTCCCCAATCCCAAACTGTCATCAATCAGAAAAATGATCCCCAGCATAGACCCCATCAAAAAGGGTGAATATCCAGAAGTAGTAGACGTTTGGGAGGCCTCGGTCAGAGCCACCCACCATTTTTTGAAGGAAGAGGACATCGCCTATTTCAAGCCCCTGATCCTGAACATCTACCTGGATGCCGTGGACCTGCGCTGCGCAAGGGACAGCAGCGGCAAGATCCTCGGCTTCGCCGGCGTAGCCGAAGGAAACCTAGAAATGCTTTTTGTCCACCCAGACCATCGGGGACAGCGGGTCGGCAAGCTCCTGCTGGACTATGCACTCCGGTATCTTGGGGTAAAAAAAGTCGACGTGAACGAACAGAACGATCAAGCTTTGGGGTTTTATCGGCACTTCGGTTTTGAGGTGGTTGGGCGCTCCGAACTGGACTCCAGCGGCAAGCCCTACCCCATTCTGCACATGGAGCTAAAAAGCTAAGACATCCAAACCCAAAACAACATGCAAAGCGAGTTTCAGGCGGGCATCAACATCGCCATCAAGATCCCCAAAAACAAGTACGGGCAAACGGTCGCGTTTTACCGCGATATCTTGAAACTGGAAGTGCGGGAAGTCCCCATCACCAACCCCACCGTCTCCCGGACGCACGAGGTGAAGTTTGGCGCAAACATCCTCTGGCTGGACTGTGTGGACAACTACACGCACTCCGAGACCTGGCTGCAGCTGACCGTTCCCGACATGGAGGCAGCCACCGCCTACCTGCAATCCAAAGGCGTGGAGACCTGCGACGAGCTCGAGGAAATCCCGGAAAACATGCACTGGATCCAAGACCCGGCCGGCACGGTCTTCAACCTACAGATGCGGAAACCAAGCTAGCGGTTTTGCTGGGCTGTAGGGTTTGCACCACGGAGTCTACAGAGGAAAAGGAAAAAAAATGCTTAACGACCTCCGAAGCCCACATTGAGCTCCAATTTCTCCCGCCCTCTGTGGTGAAAAAATCCAATAAGAAAATTATTCCACTGAGTGCACGGAGGAAAAGGAGAAAAACTCTGCGAAACCTTTGCGCCCTCGGCGTCTCCGCGGTAAACCCAGCGCGTAGCGCATAAAATCTATCCCAATCCCCAACTGGTTTTGGCGAAACCTGCTCGACTCCGTTGACCTCCCCTCGGCCAAAACTCCGCCACCAAATTCCAACACGGAAACCTAGGGTTAAAACCCTAGGCTAGGCACCTGCCGCCCCGATGGGGCTTTGCCTGCTACTTTACCACGGAGTCCACAGAGGAGCAGGAGAATAATGCTTGACGAACTGCGAAGGCCAAACCCATATAGCCTTCCCTTTCTGCTGGTCTCCGTGGTGAAAAAAGTCCAATACCTAGAACGAAGTCCCCTTGGCGACCTTGGAAAGGCAAAGGAGGCAAGACGCCGAAAAGAAACTTTGCGAGACCTTCGCGTTCTCCGCGGTCTTTGCGGTAAACCCATCGCAAAGCGAAAAAAACATGACCCAATCCTCAACCGGTTTTGGCGAGACCTGATTGGCACCATTGACCTCCGCTCGGCCAAAACGGACCATCAAAAATCCCAACCCCCATAACCTAGGGTTGAAACCCTAGGCTATGCACCGGCCGCCCCGATGGGGCTTTGGCTTGACACAATCTTTCTTTACGCCCTCGCGGTAAAAACCCAAGCCGTCGCCCTGCACTGCCCAAAAGTCCCAGATGTTTTATACATTTCCCTCTCATCCCTTTTCCCATGAACACAAGGCTACTGCTCCTGTTTTTGGCGTTTGGCTTCGCCTGCTCTCCCAGGCCCTACGAAATCGCCTATGCCAGCTACCGGGACAGGAACTACGATATTTTCCTTGCGACTGGCGACAGTACCCTGGCGCTCACCACTTCCACCGCCACTGAGTACAACATTTCCTGGGCACCCGATGGCCAAAAAGTCTACTACACAGTCTACAACCAACCCAACAGGCAGATCCACTCCTACGATTTTGCGACCAAGACCGAGACAGTGGTATTGGGAGACAGCACGGTCAGGTCCATCGCCGACGTCTCCAGCGACAATCAAACCCTCTTGCTTGCCCTGGCAGGCGAGCATCCCAAGGGGGAGTTATATCTCTACAATCTCGCTACGAAGGCCAAAACCAGAGTCTCCAACAACGAATGGGTGGAGTCGGGCGCAAAACTTTCCCCAGACGGCAAACAGGTCGTCACCAGCATCCAGACCTCCCTGCCCGACAGCAGCAGCCAAGCTGGCAATGCCGAGATTTTTCTGATTTCCCTCACCGACCAGTCCGTGACCCAGCTGACGGACATCAAGGGGTTTAACGCACTCCCTTCCTTTTCCCCTGACGGAAAGAAAATTGCCTTCCACGGCTGCTCCGGCCCCAACTGTGACATCTATGTCATGAATGCGGACGGATCGGGCCTTCGAAACCTGACCGAAAACACGGTGGACAGCCGCTGGCCGAGATGGACGCCGGACGGGAAATGGATCGCCTACACGCGTACGGTGGACAGCAACTCGGACATCTACTTCATCTCCCCAACCGGAACTAAGTCCAAGCCGGTCATCACCTCTCCGCATAGAGATGAAATAGCGGAGATCAGGCCGGGACGCAGATAGCCTTTTCCACAAAATAACAAACTATTGCAATGGCGGAATTGATAGATCTAAGCCAGGATATTTATGAAGGAATGCCGGTATTCCACGGCCTTCCCCAAGTGAAAATCGGAATCGATGCCACCCACGAGGAGTGGGAAGGGATGGAAAACGCGGACACCGATACTCCGGCGGTATTGAGGATGGAGCTTGGTGAGCACACTGGTACACACGTCGACGCGCTAAACCACATGGGAAGGGAATTTGCCGGGCAATCCATTGACACCATGCCGCTTTCCCTGTTTTACACCGAGGGGATTTGCCTGGATTTTAGCCACAAAGGCCTGTCAGAGCTGATCAGTTCTCAGGAAATAGAAGCCTCGCTTCAGGCTGCTGGCTTGGGCATACAGCCCGGGGATACGGTACTTTTTTGCACCCGGCACTACGAAAGGCACTTTGGCACCGAAAACTGGCCAAATGGCCCCGGCCTGACTGCCGAAGCGGCCCGCTGGCTGGGAGAAAAGAAAATCGCCGCCTTTGGAGTGGAAACTATGTCGCCAGGGGTGCGCAAGGTATCCAACCGGCAGGTGCATCAGATCTGCGGGGAGCTGGGCTTTACCCACTACGAAAACATGGTCAACCTCGACAAGCTTGTCCATCGCGGGCGTTTTCGGTTTATCGCCTTTCCCCTCAAGATCAAGGGCGGCACCGGTTCGCCGGTGAGGGCAGTTGCTGTCTTTGAGTAGGCAAAAACAAAAAAAACTTACTCGCCATTTTAGCATATTTGGAACCGAACTATGGAAATAGAACAAGCAAAGCACAAAGACCTTGTCGACCAAATTGGTGGCCTGTTGAAAAATGGACGCGAACAGGTAGCACGTTCCGTCAACACGATTCTGGTACAGACGTATTGGCTGATCGGAAGACACATCGTTGAGTTTGAACAAGGCGGAAAAGAAAAAGCCGAGTATGGAAGCTTTTTATTCGAACATCTTTCCAGAGATCTTACCCGGCTTTATGGCAGGGGGTTTAGCAGGGCAAACCTGTTGTATATACGCAAGCTTTACCTCACTTTTCCAAAAAGTGAGACACTGTCTAACGTTTTGAGCTGGAGTCATTATTTTGAAATTTTGCGTTTGGACAACGAACTTGAAATTTATTTCTACACAAAGCAGACAGAAAAAGAAAACTGGAGTGTCCGAGAACTCAAACGTCAGATGAAAAGCATGTTATTTCATCGTCTAGCACTGAGCAAAGACAAAAAAGGCGTTTTGGCGCTTTCCGAAAAAGGACTGGAGATCCAAAAAGCGGAAGACATCTTGAAAGACCCGTATGTGTTGGAGTTTTTGGACATACCCGAAGCAAACAGGTATCTTGAAAGCGAACTGGAGGAGAAACTAATTTCCAACCTGCAAAATTTTTTACTGGAGCTCGGAAAAGGCTTTACGTTTGAAAAACGTCAATACCGGATTTCTATAAGTGGGAAACATTTTTATGTGGATCTGGTATTCTACCACCGAATCTTGAAGTGTTTTGTCCTGATTGACTTAAAGCGCGGCGAGGTCACACACCAGGATGTCGGCCAGATGAATCTATACCTGAACTATTTCAAAAAAGAGGTGCATACAGAAGGGGACAATGCGCCTATCGGAATTGTCTTGGGAGCGGAAAAAGACCACATCTTGGTGGAATATGCGACTGAAAGCGTGAGCAACAAGCTCTTTGTGAGCAAATACCAACTCTACCTGCCAGACAAAAAACAACTGGAAAATGAGCTGAACAAGTTGCTGGACAGTGAGTAGCAGTTTGCCGATCGCAACAAACAAACACCTATCTGGACGAAGGGCTTCGAAAGTAGCAACCAGCACTTTCCATTGACGTATTCCACCTCCCTCATTGCCGCAATCGCCTAGCAAGAATAAGCGCCGATTCACAAGTTTTACTCCACATCAAATCGCGAAAGACCATGAGAAAGATCGTCGTTTTAGAGTTCATTACCCTGGACGGAGTCATTCAGGCGCCGGGTGGACCAGAAGAAGATCCTGCCGAAGATTTCAAGTACGGAGGCTGGGTAGCCCCGTATGATGATGAAGTCTCCAACCAAGCCATGGAAAAGATCATGAAGCCCTCAGATCAACTGCTGGGAAGGAAGACTTTTGAGATCTGGGAAAATTATTGGCCCGAGCATGCGCAATACTGGCCTGGAATCAACGAGGTCGCCAAATATGCCCTTTCCAAAACCCGGACTTCTTCCGATTGGAACAATTCCACCTTCCTCCACAGCGTAGATGAAATCAAAAAAGTCAAAGCCTCTGAAGGCCTGGATCTGCACGTCTGGGGCAGCAGCGAACTCGTGCAACTGCTGCTAGAGCATGACTTGGTGGACGAGCTTTGGCTGATGATCCACCCCATCACCTTGGGCAAGGGCAAAAAACTGTTTGGCGACCAGGCAATTCCGGCGGCATTTTCGCTGCAAGAAAGCATCGTGACTTCCAAAGGCGTGATCATCGCCCACTACCTGCGTGCTGGAGAGGTAAAGACTGGCCAGGTCGGTGCCTGAGGTTCGTTCGGTTGTTTTTCGACAGGAGTTCAAGGGGAGCAGGAGAAAAAAATCTTTGCGATACCTCCGCGTTCTCCGCGGCTTTGCGGTAAATGAAGCGCGAAGCGAAAAAAACATAACCCAATCCTCAACCGGTTTTGGCGAAACCTGATTGGCACCATTGACCTCCGCTCGGCCAAAACTGACCATCAAACATCCCAACCCCATAACCCAGGGTTGAAACTTAGGTTATGCACCTGTCGCCCCGATGGGGCTCTGAATCTGTTCTTTTACCAAGATGGAAAACAAAAAGCGGCTTTCGACAGGGCCTTTTCCCTCCTAATCCTCCCGCCCTCTGTGGTGAAAAAATCCAATAAGAAAATTATTCCACTGAGTGCACGGAGGAAAAGGAGAAAAACTCTGCGAAACCTTTGCGCCCTCGGCGTCTCCGCGGTAAACCCAGCGCGAAACGCAAAAAATCTAGCCCAATCCCCAACTGGTTTTGGCGAAACCTGCACGACTCCATTGACCTCTTGTCGGCCAAAACTTCCGACACAACATCCCAACACGGGTACCTAGGGTTAAAACCCTAGGCTAGGCACCGGCCGCCCCGATGGGGCTTTATACCCGTATTTCTACTGTGCACGGAAACAGTACCGATTTTCTTCCCAAACCCTATCCCCCTCCTTTTCTCCTGATCTCTGTGGTGAAAAAATCCTCTTTTGCGGCCCTGGCGGTAAAAAGGCCCTGCTTCCCTGCAAGCGGGGCGGCGACTCTATCCCCCTCATTTCGCAAACATTTTTTACTTTGCAGCTAAAGGCTCCTCCAGACTCAGCTATGCGCATCCTTTTCCCAAAAGCCATTCTTGCCCTCCTAGGCATCCTCTTTTGCAGCCAAACCTTTGCCCAAAGTCCACAAACCATGGACACCGAAGCGCTCAAAATCCGGATAGCCGAAATCGAAATCCACCCGGAGCACTTGGCGGCCTATCTTGAGATCCTCCGGGTCGAAGCCGAAGCCTCTATTCGTCTAGAGCCAGGAGTCGTGGCCATTTTCCCCATGTCCCAAAAGGAAAGCCCTACTACCCTCCGCCTCGTGGAGATCTACCAAAACGAAGCCGCTTACCAGTCCCATCTCCAAACCCCGCATTTTCTCCACTACAAGACCGCGACCCTCCCCATGGTGAAGTCGCTCCAGTTGGTGGAAATGGATGCGATTGACCCGGAGAGCATGTCCCAAATCTTCAAAAAACTCACAATAGACTGACCCATGCCTAGCCAAGCCCTATGGCCGGAGGCCCAAAGCATCCTGCACCAGATAATCTCCCAAACCGAGCTCACCGAAACCAAAAAATGGGGGATGCCGGTCTTCACCTATGAAGGCAAGAATGTGGTCGGCTATGCTGCCATGAAAAACCATTTTGCGCTCTGGTTTTACAATGGCGTATTTCTTTCCGACCCCCACCAGGTCTTGGTCAATGCCCAAGAGGGCAAAACCAAGGCTCTGAGGCAGTGGAGATTTGAGTCTGTGGAAGAAATCGACGCCGACAAGATCTTGGAGTATGTCAAGGAAGCCATCCAAAACGAAAAAGACGGCAAAGCCTGGAAGCCCGAAAAATCCGCCCCGGCGGAAGTACCGGGCATTTTGCAGGAAGAGCTTGACTCCGATGCCGAGCTGAAGGCAGCTTTCGATGCGTTCACCCCTTTCAAACAAAAGGAATTTATCGAGTACATCACCGAGGCCAAACGCGAAGCGACGCAACTTTCCAGGCTGGAAAAGATCCTTCCCATGATCCGCGAGGGCATAGGCCTGAACGACAAATACCGCTAAAAACGAACAAATGGCAGCGCAACCCCAGACTTTCCCCACAGGTGTGGAGGTGATTTTGGTCTTGAGGCGGACACTCACCTGGAACAAGCATGAGGAGCCAGCCCAGGCCCTGAAAGACTGGCTCCCTTTTCCGCAGAAGCTCCACCTTCCCTTTCGGCTGAAGGAAGGCAGGATCGAACTGGGCAAGGACGTGGATACTTCTGAACTCCCGCTTGCCCCGGCAACGCTGCTTTTTTCCCTAAACCTGAATACCCGGGAACTGGAAGTCCATGCGCTCCAGGCCAACCAGACTTTTGCCTCGGCACCGCTGAGCCTCTCCGGGAAAAGCGGGAAAATGGAACTCCACTTTCAATGGAACTACTTCACGGTAGGCGACCCGGAGCGGGACGCGATGAAAGTGGGAGAGCTGGAGACAGGCAAAAGCCTGGAGTTTCGTGTGAACGGCAAGCGGGATTTTTCCCTCAGCTCCCGAAGAGACCGAAGCTACCTGGAGCAGTCCTACTGGCTCCAGCATCTCGGGACAGCGGAGGAACTCATCTATTCCAAAGACGATGATTTCCCAACGACCCTGCCCAAGCCGGATAAATTGGTAGATTTAAGGAAACTGCTCTGGTGACAGCCTGGACTGACATCGCTCCACTTTCAACCCAAAAACAATGAAAAAAGCCCTGCTTTCACTCTGCCTTATGTTTCTTTCACTCCCGCTCTTGCTCGCGCAAAGCCAGGAGGAAAAAGCCCTGATCCAACTGGATTTGGCTTGGGAAAAAGCCCTTTTGGAATCGGATGTGGACTTTTTGGAAAACCTCCTGGCCGAAGACTTCATCTGGGTGCACAACCACGCTGGGACGATTGACGACAAGGCTAAAGCCGTAGCCCGTGCCAAGCGGATTCAGGCGGGCCAGGCCGACAACACCAAGGGCAGGGCGTCCAGAGACCAACAGGTGATCATTCTGGGCGAAACAGCCGTAGTCAGTGGCTTCACGGTTGTGGATAGACCGCCGAGTCCGGTGACCTATCACTTCATGCGGACTTATGTCAAAGTAAACGGGGAATACAAGCTGCTGGCCAACCATACCATGGCGGTGCCGGATGAAGAGGTCAAATAGCTTTTCGTCAACAGTCCACACTCGACCGCCAGTCTCCGCTTCCCAGCGTCTTGAGCCATAGTTTTACTCAGGGGCGCAACCCACTTTTACAACTGCTGACACTTGAAAAAACTCCTCCTGCTCCTTGTCATCTACCTGGCTTTTATCAGCCTGGGCTTGCCGGATTCGCTGTTGGGTTCGGCCTGGCCGGCAATGTTTGGAGAATTGGGCGTGCCGGTGGACTATGCGGGGATCATCTCGATGATCGTGGCGGCAGGCACGGTGGTGTCCAGTCTGCTGAGTGGAAAAACCATCTCGCGGTTTGGAGTCGCCGCCGTGACTACGGCCAGTGTCGCGATGACGGCTTTGGCTTTGCTGAGATTTTCCTACTCTCAGCATTTCGCCTTCCTCTGCCTTCTGGCCATCCCGCTTGGTCTCGGCGCCGGTAGCGTGGATGCCGCGCTGAACAACTACGTCGCCCTGCACTATAAGGCGCGCCACATGAACTGGCTCCACAGCTTCTGGGGAGTCGGCGCTGCCATCGGACCCATCATCGTCGCGGGTCACTTGGCCAAAGGACACACCTGGTCGGACGGCTACCAGACCGTGGCATGGATCCAGTTGGCCTTGGTGCTGATCCTGCTGGCATCGCTTCCGCTTTGGGTGAAAAGCAAGGTAACTGAACAAGACAACTACGAAGAACGGTCCGCCTCCCGCTCCAGCCTGCTCTCCCTTCCCGGCCTAAAACAGGCCCTGTTGGTCTTCTTTTGCTATTGCAGCATCGAGGCAACTTTTGGACTCTGGGGAGCAAGCTACTTGGTTTTTGAGCGGAAAATGGACGCCGACCAGGCCGCCAGACTGGTTTCGCTCTACTATCTGGGCATCACGCTGGGGAGGTTTCTTTCTGGCTTTTTGACCCGATTTTTTTCCAACCGCCAACTCGTATACCTCGGTCAGGGAGTGATCGGCTTGGGGATCTTGCTGCTGGCTCTGCCCCACTCCGCCACGCTGTTTCCGGGATTCTTGCTGGTTGGACTGGGCTGCGCGCCCATCTTCCCCAGCCTACTGCACGAGACTCCGGCCAACTTTGGCGAAAAACACTCCCAAGCCATCATGGGAATGCAGATGGCCAGCGCGTATGTGGGCATCACGCTGATGCCATTTCTTTTTGGCAAACTGGCCATACTCACCGGACAGGGCTTTCTGCTGGGCTTTTTGGGAATTTTTCTGGGGCTGATGTTTTTAGTGACGAAATGGATGAACAGGAATGTTCGGGCAACCACGTAGAAAGCAGTAAGGTATTGCCAAAATCTGTGTGACTCTGTGTCTTTTTCTGCGTAAATCTGTGGGAAAGAAAGACTAAGTCTCCGCCCCCTTTCACTCCCCCAAGATCCCCGTCTCAAAGCCATCGATGCTTTGGGTATTTTTCCTTTCCCAGTATTCGGCTATCCCTTCCTTGCCCTGCTTGGCCGACCAGGCATTTAAGGTCTCGCGCTCTTCTTTGAAATCCATAAACGGCACTGCAAAGCCGCAGCTGGTCTGCACCAAGTCCACGTCCATCTCGATGATCTGCCTCGAACCGGCATTGGGCGGAAAAAGGCCAATGTAGTCCCCAAACTCCGGGTCTCTTTGGTGAAAGATCCGCGCGTCGCCGTACAGACGCAGGATGAGGGGCTTGCCCTCAAAAGCGCAAAACATCACCGTCATCCGCGGATTGAGCAGCAGGTGAGCGGCAGTTTCGTTGCCGCTTCCGGTCAGATTGACCCACACGACCTTATTTGGCCCGATCACCCGAAAGGAATCCGTGCCCTTGGGTGAGACATTCACGCGACCCTCGCCCGCAGCCGTGCCGACGAAGAAGACCTTTTGGGAGGAAATAAAGTCCGCCAGTTCCTCTGTGATGGAGTCCAATTGCTTGCCCATGGTTTTCTTTTCTAGTCTTTGGAAAAATACCAAATCAACCCGCAAGAGCCAAAGCTTACCCCTCGAGTTCCTTCTGTGCCAGCGGCTTTTCCAATCGAAAAGACTCCCGGTCCACGTCCAGCTCCAGTCCCCAGCGCTTGAGACTGGGCAGTTCAAGGGCTTTTTCGCGATACTGGTCGGGTGTCATGATCGGGATGCCGTAGATGATGGGAAAATAGCGCTCGCAGCTCGGGCAGTTGAGGATGCCTTCGACGATTTGTTGGTCTTCTGTTTCGTGGAAGACTTGGACTTGCAGGTCGCTTTTGTCGAAAGGACAGCAGAGTTTATCTAGTAGTTTACGGTTCATGCTTTGGTCTTGAGTTGATGTAGATAGGCTTGGGCGGCTTGTTTGGGGTCTTCCGCGCCTAGGATTCCGGAGATGACGGCGACTCCTTCGAAGGAATAACCGCCGAGCTGCGAGATATTTTCCGGCCGGATTCCCCCGGAAAGAAAGATCGGAAGCGTGGTGATCTCGCGGGCTTTTTGGATGCTTTCCGGCTGCACCAGCTCACAGGTATCGACCGAACTCGATGGAAATACCGAGCAAAAGCTGATGTAGGATAGCCTGTTTTCCTCCGCCCAGCGGACGAGATCCAGGTCGTTCCCAACCGTGATCCCGATGAGTTTAGCTTCGAGCTTGGCTTGGATCAAGCCCCATTTCTCCGGAATGTGATCAAAATGCACCCCGTCCAGCTCCGCTTCCAAGGCGAGCTCCCAGTCCTGATTGATCAGCACGGGTACTGCAAATTCCGCCGCTACGGCTTGGATCTTTTTTGACAGTTCGGTCTTGTCTTTTTGGGAAAAAGCCTCCGGCCAATGGTTCCAAATTTGCACCAATCCCACACCTCCTTCCAGCGCCTGCCTCAGGCTGGAAAGCAAAGCCTTTTCCCCCTTTGCGGGATCGAGAACGAGATAGATTCCTTGTAGTTTGTTCATCGCTTTCCTTCTTTCACTGCTTTGAAAAATGCTGCCCAATACGGGTCTTGGCCGTCAAATTCCGCCTCGGAAACCTGACCTTCCGCATCGACAAGCAGTCCGTTCTTTTGCTCTGTAAAAACCCCAATCCGAGTCGCTGGAATTCCTTTTTCCTCCAAAGCCCGGATCAGCTTTTCCTCCGAACCCGCCTTCACCGTCATTAGCATCGCGCCCGCTCCTACTGAGATCAGGGGATCGATATCGAAGTGTTGGGCAACTTTTTGCACTTCCTCCGGCACTGGCACTTGGTTCGCTTCCAATCGAAACCCCAAACCCGAAGCCTCGGCCATCTCGATCAGCGCACCCAACACTCCACCTTCGGTGACATCATGCATGGCCCGCAGTTCCTCCTTGGCCTTCAGCGTCACAGAGGCAATCAGCGCCTCCGGAAGCACAGAGAGCTTCCAAAAATTGGTGCTGGCTATTTGCTGAACTTTTTCTCCAAGAGCCTCCGTCACGGTCTCAGGAAAAGCCATCGCCAGCAGCGCCGTGCTGGACAGCGCCGCATGCTTGCTCAGCAGGATCACATCGCCCGCTTGCGCTTGGTTGCTGCTGAGGATTTGATCCTTGGGAGCTTGGAGAAACATCGTCCCTCCGCCTGAAATCGTCGATTCCTGCCCGGGAATCTGCCCCGTGTGCCCGCCCGTGATGGCGATCCCCAGCTCCTGGCAGAGCGAATGGATATGTCCCCAGTACTCGGCAAACTGCTCCCTGGACAGGCTCGTCGGCAGGTTCAGCACAAACTGCGCAAACTGTGGCGCAAAGCCGGTCGTGCTCATGTCATTCGCCAAAAGATGCACAGACAGCCAGGCGGATACTTTCATCCCCAAGCCCGGAATCAGCGACAGCGGATCACTGGAAACTGCCAGCGCTTGCCCGCCCTCCAGATCCACGATCGCCGTATCCACGCCAAAAGCCGGTCCACAGAGCACTTCGGGTCGATTTGCCCCGCAAAGTCCCATCAGCTCTTCCTTGAAAGTCTGCGCATCTACTTTACCCGAAAAATCCACGAAAGCCCCCATCAGACGTCCAAAAGCTTGACATGAAAGGCAAAGAAGTCTCCATAGGGAACCTTCCACTGCTGCTTGGGAAACCACTTCGGCAAACCGGTCGCATTCCAGTCGATGCTGTACTTCCGATCCGGCAGCGCCTCGGCCACCAAATCCCGCAGCGAGCCGGGCGTATAGAAGTGCGCAGTGGTGTAGTAGTTGTTTTTCCCAAAAGCCTGCTGCACGCGGCGGCGGATCAGCTTGGGCGTGTTGCGGTTCATCATCCCAAAGATGATCCCGTACTTACCCACGCGCACGGCTTCACGGATCACGGCGACGGGATCCAGGTAGTATTCAAAAGTCGTCACAAAGGCCAGGGCATCGAAGGAGTGATCCTTGAACGGCATGTGGTGGGAGTCGGCCAAGACCAGATCCCCGGGAAAAAGCTGCACGCCCTGCGCGAGCATAAAGGGGGAAATATCACCGCCTGTCGCCTCCAGACCGATCTCATGCCACCAGCGGGTGAAGCGGGTCGTGCCGCAGCCAAACTCCAGCAGGGTCTTCACCCGCTCGTCCTGCTTGATCAGGCCAGCCAGGGTTTTCTTTTGCCAGACCTCCTGCTCCTTGTAGGGGCCTTCGTAGTATTGCTCGTAGTGGTCGGTGTCGTCACGGTTGAAAAACCACTCTTTCCGTCCCTGCCAAGTCCGCAGCTCCTCGGGAGCCACCTCGAATGTTTCGTGTTTGATCAGTTCGCTCATCGGTCTAAAATCTAGACCCGGATGCATCCCAGAAAGGGTAAAAGGCAGCCGCCTTTGACAATTCCTACGCTGGCATTATCCAGATCAGGTATTCGGGTATGATCTCAGCCTTACAGTCAGGCACCCCGTTGTTTTTATTTGATGGTCAAATATAGGGGTCTATTTGGACAAAGCCGAACCATTCCCTCTGTTCATTTCTGGAGTAAAGCCCATCAGTCTAGGCTGTTCTATTGATTGTTCTTTTTTCTTGATAAAAAAGAACCAAAAAATCAAGACGCAGCAAAGCTCCCTCCGCACGGGGCCGAACGCTGGCCCGCTGCTGCGTCAGCCCCCGCGCCTATCCGATTGGAATTTGTACTAGCCGAAGAATCGAAACGTCGTATTCAACACTGACTACATTCAATATCGCAGCGCTACTTTAGTATATTCCGGAATAATTAGACATTGAAATCGACATAAGCCAATCCCTGCCCCCAAGCCCCATGAAAACCCTACTGACTTTTGCCTGTTTTTGCCTTTTCTTTTTTCAGTTGGAAAAAGCTGCCGCCCAGGACTTCCAGCAAATCCTCGACGCCGAAGTGAGCGAAAAGATGCCCGGCATTCTTTTCACCATCGAATCCGGGGACGAAAAGCTCTCCTGGAGCGGAGCTGCTGGACTGGACGACATCTCCAAAAAGGATTCCCTGAGTCCGTCCCAAACCTTCCGCATCGCCAGCGTCACCAAGACCTATGTGGCCGCCAGCATTCTCCGCCTGATGGAAAAGGGAGTTTTGAAGCTTGACGACCCCATCTCCAAGCATATTTCCTCGGAACACGCCCAGATTCTTTCCCAAGACTATGACTTGGATAAGATTACGATCAGGCAGATTTTGCGGCATGCTGCCGGTTTCTTTGACCATACCCATGCTCCGGAATTTTTCGACATCGTCCTCAAAACGCCAACACACGAGTGGACTCGCACAGAGCAGCTCCGCATGTGCGTGGAAAAAGGCGAACCCATCGGCCCTCCAAGAGCACAGTTTAGCTACTCGGACACCGGCTATGTGATCCTGGGGGAACTGATAGAAAAATATACCGGCAAAAATCTGGACGGAGGCATCAAGGAACTGCTGGGACTAGAGCGGCTTGGGCTAGATCGAACGGATTTCGAGCGCATCGATCCCGCCACGGATCAGCTGCGCATCCACCAGTATTTTCAGGGCATGGACACCTATGGATTCAGCCCCACCATGGACTACTATGGCGGCGGGGGATTTCTATCTACTACGCAGGAACTGGTCGATTTCTTCCAGGCGCTGTTCCAAGGGAAAATCTTCGAGCATCCCGAAACGCTACAAACCATGCTCGAACCGGTAGCCTATGCCGAAAAGGCGCAAATGGACTACCAGATGGGCATGTACCGAGTGCAGGTCAACGGACTGGAAGTCTATTGCCATTCTGGGTTCTGGGGCACGCAGGTAGTTTATATTCCTTCACGGGATATCTATATGGCGGCGAATTATTCCGGGGGGTGGAGAGGGAGCGCGGTAGCGCCGGTTTTTGGGAAGGTCCTTTTGGAAAAAGGGAAAAACTGAACTATATTTTATTTACGAGTTATTGAAAAAAGAAAAACGGAGAATTTTGACAACTGAAGGAAAACGTTTTGACTGAAACTCTGAAGCGAATACTCGCAAAGGCAGAGTACAAAATATAATCAAACATATAGGTGATCAATTAAATAAAAATGGAATTAGCTAGATTAATATTGGACACTCTGATTATTCTACTGGGACTTTGGGTTTTATTTTATAAAGCTTACTTTACGGAAAAGGGGAAGAATATTGCCACGAAAGAAGATATTCAAGAAATCACTTCTAAAATTGAACTTGTGAAACTCGAGTTTTTAAAAAAAATAGAATTTAACAAGTATGCACTAAATCTAAACCATCAACTTTTTAACGCCCTGAATTCTCTTCAAAATTCTCTACGCACTATTAACCGAGATCAATCAGAATCCGGGATTAGATCGTTTTGGAGAGATTTTGAGAAAAACAAGAATGATATCAGTAGGCTCCATATAAATTATAGCTCTACGTATTATTCCCAATACCAAGCTGCAGGATCAAATTTCGAAAGGGCTATCAACAAATTTATTGAATCTTCCAAAACACAAGACCACAACAAGACCCTAAAAAATATAAATAGTTTAATCAACAGTATTGAGGAATACAAAAAAGAAATTCACAACTGCATCAACATATGAGACTTGGCTCAATCGAGATTGGTAAAAATTCGACTTTGACTACCACCTATTCTCCCGCTCGCGGATGAACAACAAACGATCAATAATTGTAGATCAATTTTTCACCCCCGCAATCACCCGCAACGGCCCGCCACTTCCGCCTTTGATCTTCATCGGAAGGGCGACGATGTAGATGCCGGTGTCGGGTAGCTGATCCAGATTGGCCATGTTCTCGAAGCCGGGGATATCATGTCCCATCAGCACCTGATGCGTCGCAAAATCTTGGGACTGCCCATAGTCGAGACTTGGGGTATCCAAGCCCACCGCTTTTACTTTTCGCTGCTCGGCCAAAAACTTCGCCGCCTCAGGGTGAATTCCCGGAAAGTGCAGCTCGGGAATCGCTTCCAAGCCCATTTTGGCTGTGCCGAAATAGGTCTCCCGATCCGGGTAAAATTGTCCATACCCCGTTCGGAACAAGACCATGCTTTGCTTGGGGATTTGCCCGTTTACTTTCTCCCAAGCCAAGATCGCCGCCGTATCGATCCGATAATCCCGATCCGCCAAGGCCTGCTCACTGACATCAATCAGCACGGCTTTTCCAGTGAGTTGATCCAAGCGGAGTTCGTCCAGCTTCTGCCCTTTTTCCGAAAAGTGGATCGGTGCATCCAGGTGCGTCCCTCCATGTTCGGGAGTGGAAAGGCTGTAGGAGGAATAGAAATACCCGCCCTCCGTCATGCCCTCGGCCTCGGTTTCCAGCCGGAATCCCTCCAGATTGTTGGGCCAATAGAGCGTCGAGGAGTCATAGGAATAGCTTAGGTCTATCCATTTGAGCTCGGCGAGAGTGGCTAGGGGATCGACGGGAATGGACTCGCTCGGCGCTTGGCAGGAGGCCGAAGCAGCGGCGAAAAGGGCGAAAAAACAAACAGCACGTAGGTTCATGGCATCATGGGATTTGGGAAAAAATCACTATGGGAAACGACATCTGGCTTCAAAATAAGAAACTTGGGTCAGATCCGCGTTTTTCTGGAAAGCTCCAGCCATCCTCCCATCCTGCCGCCCGCCACTTTCACCATTTCTCCCTTCGACGCTTTCTCTTATCCTAATTTCCTAAAACACTCTTTTTCATGCGAAACTTTCTTTTGCTTTTGTCTTTCCTAGTCGTCGCAGCGTCACAGGCGCAGACCATTGGGGTAGAACGGCAGCGAGTGGTCCTGACAAGCCCCGAAACCTCCTTCAAAATCTACAACCAAGTGACCGGGGAGCGGATCAGCGAAGAAGAACTTATGGAGATCGTACGCAAACGCGGATCTACCTATCTGGATAAGGACTTCAACAAGTATGGTCAGCCGACGCGCGGGTATTACCATCCCGACAGTGCCCATCTGACCATCCGAAACCGAAACCAACACAAGCAAATACAGCCCGGCGAGGAGCTGCCCAAGTTTGTCTTCACCCTCGTGGACGGCACAAAATTGCGGAGCAAAAAGCTTCGGGGAAAATGGGTACTCCTGAAGTTTGATCTGGTGGTGGAATTTTTGGACTATCCCGACTACGAGGCGCTCGCTGCGCAAGTCGATGCGCTGGACGAAAAGTACCCTCTGGTCGCGATCACCTGCCTACGGGACAATGAGGAAAACATCAGAACCGGAATCGGTGGAAAATACGACCCCATACGCTGGATGGGTGAGGGTACGGGTTTTCAGGAAAAATACTTTATATCCAGACTGCCGACATCCGTACTGCTAGACCCCAAAGGCAGGGTGGTCACCTACTTCAGGTACCACGAAAAGATGGATTTGGAGGAAACCATCCTCCGCCACCTAAGCGAGACTTCGACTGCACGATAGCTGGGCAGTCTCCAGCCCTCGCTTTTTCCCTGAAAAGAAAAACAGAGGCTAAAAGTCTCAAGAATGTCGTTTTTGCTAATTTCCGATCTAATTAAAAAAAGTATGTTTCTACGAGCAGCATGCGATGCGGACATCCCAAAAATCTGGGAGATTTTGCAGCAAGCCATTGCCCAGCGTAAAGCCGAGGGAAGTGAACAATGGCAAAACGGCTACCCCAACGAGTCTACTGTTGAGGAAGATTTAGCCAGCAACTTCGGCTACGTGCTGGAGGACGAAGGGGAAGTGGTAGCCTACGCGGCCATCCTTTTCGAAGAGGAGCCCGCCTACAGCGACATCAAAGGCGCCTGGCTGAGCGAGGGAGACAGTGCCGTCGTCCATCGCGTGGCCACCTCGAATGCGGTGAAAGGAAAAGGCGTCGCGACCCGGCTTTTCCGCATGATCGAAGACTTATGCGTTTCCAAACAGGTCTTCAGCATCAAGGTGGACACCAATTTTGACAATGCCCCCATGCTGCGGATCTTGGAAAAGCTGGGCTACAGCTACTGCGGCGAAGTATTTTTTATTGGCGCTCCAAGGATGGCCTTTGAAAAGCTGCTGGTACACTAGTAATCCCCCGAGCGTCCTGACTAGTTTTCAGGCTTCAAAGGAAGGCAAACCACATAGGACTCCTCGTCCTCCTTCACCGCGAAGCCGATCATTCGCACGGCCCCGTTTTCTTCATAGACAAAGGGACGCTCCAGACGCTGAGGCTTGAGCCAAGAGCCGTCTCGCATGGCAATGGCCTTGTCCATGAGCTTAAATTCCCCGGCCTTGCTCCAATTGATCCCATCCGGAGAACTCACCAAGCCGATAAAATGCTCCGTGGAGTGAAAAATGCCATAATAATATCCCCTCGCCTCATCGTACCAAAGCGACATGTCCTCGGTATCGAGGTAGTCGATCACGGGCTTGGGCTGGATCACAAAGTCTCCGTCCGGACGCTCGCTGATAGCCATGGCCTGATTTCTCACAAAGCCCGTGACATTCGGCTTATCGCCCTTCACGATCAGGTAGTAGCGCCCGTCCTTGCCTTGGGTGATGGCCGGATTGACGGTCAGGGTAGTGATCGGGCCACCCGGTTCGATGAGTGGCTGGTCTTGGCGAACCCAAGGCCCATCCAAGGACTCTGCCACGGCCACGCCCGACCGTTGGTTGGGACGCAGGTCCGACTTCCAAAGTGGATGGGTTCGCGACGTCTTGCTGATTTCCCAAAGATCCTGATCGGAAAAATCCGGGTCTCCGTCTAGGCGCGTCGAGATGTAGTACAGGTAGTACTTTCCCTCGTAATATCTGATTTTTGGATTGTGGGCGGTGATGGCATCCCAATATCCCGGCCCCCTGCCGGTCAAGACCGTCTCCTGATAGTCCCAAGGTCCTGTGGCCGAGTCGGAGACTGCCCTTGCCACCTCGGAGAAGAGCAGCCAGCCGGTAAACTTGGTCGCTTCCGGCCAGCGGGAATAGAAAAGGTGGTACCTCCCGTCTGCTCCCTTTACCACCGATCCACACCAGTTGAAATAGCCTTCGGTCTTGAAGATGTGCTCCGGACCGATGGGAAGAATGCGTTCGGAAAGCTTGAGATCATCTTGGGCCAAAGCCTGCCCGAGCACCAGAAAAAACGCAACGAACGCCCAGTTTCTCAAAGTCTTCATGAAAACAAAAGTGATCACAAGGCGTGCTTCGCTCCCATTTCGCGGATCAGCTTGTAGCCGTTTTCAGCCATGTCCCAGGGCTCGGAGAAGTTTCTCCATACGCCAATCGAGTTGGCGAAAGCAGGGTCATTTCGCGTAAAACCCTCGATGGTCAGCCAGCCGGAATAGCCGACTTTCTTCAGCGTCGCAAAGGTCTCGTCAAAGTCCACATGGCCGGAACCCGGCGTGCCGCGGTCGTTTTCGGAGATATGAAAATGCCCCAGGCGTGGCGCGATCAGCTCGATGGCCGCGCCCAGTTTTTTCTCCTCCATATTCGCGTGATGCGTGTCAAACATCGCCTGCACGTTGGGATGGTTCACCTTGGCCAAAAGGTAGTCCAGCTGCCCCATGGTGTTGGCGAGATAGCACTCAAAGCGGTTTAGGGCCTCTGGTGTCAAAACAATCCCCAGCTTTTGGGCATAGTCGCCCATTTCGTGCAGCACTTCGGCAGACCAGTTGTATTCCTCCTCCATGGGCGCCCGGGAAGCGAAGGTCGCAAAGGCCGAATGAAAAGGCCCGCAAAGCACCTGGGAATTCAGATCTGCCGCGCGATCCAGCACCCATCGAAGCCGCTCCTTGGACTTTTCCCGGACGGCTGCATCGGGGGAAATCGGGTTTTCTTCGGGACTGAGCACCGTCACGGTGGTCACTTCCAGACCGATATCCGCGCAGTGTTTTCCCACCAGCTTAAAAGACTCCTCGGGAGATCCTCCCACAAAAAATTCGGCCCCATCGTATCCGATCTTTTTCAATCGATCCAAAATCGGCAACAAAGCCTCTGACATTTCCGCTGACCAAGCCAGCACGTTAAATCCTATTTTGTTCATGTTAAATAGCTATACCGACTAAAGGTGTCACATTTTGGCGGAGTTCACAAGCCTCTTCAGAAGGAAAGATGGCCAATTGATGCGACTGGCAGCAGGTCTACACGAAAGGCCTTTCAAGATCAAATCTTTCTGCCCCCGAAACTCCAAATTCCCTACCTTTGCCGCTTCAATTCCAAGATTCATGATTTCAGTCGATAACGTCTCCGTGGTCCACGGCGGCAGCCCACTCTTCAGCAACATCACCTTCAACATCAACGAAAGCGACAAGATCGCCCTCATGGGCAAAAACGGGGCGGGAAAATCTACCCTGCTCAAGATCATCGCCGGGCAAAACAAGCCTACTTCCGGAGCAGTCTCCGCGCCGAAGGGCTACGTGGTCGCCTACCTGCCCCAACACCTGCTGACGGCGGACGACTGCACGGTGATGGAAGAGACCGCGAAGGCTTTCTCCTCCTACCTGGGCATGAAGACCGAGATCGACCGCATCAACGAGGAATTGACCGTGCGGACAGACTATGAATCGGAGGAATACTACAAGCTCATCGAGCAGGTATCCGAGCTGAGTGAGAAGTTTTACGCGATCGAAGAAGTCAACTACGAGGCTGAGGTGGAAAAAGTGCTCTTGGGATTGGGCTTCGTGCGCGACGACTTCCAGCGCTCGACTTCCGAGTTTTCCGGAGGCTGGCGGATGCGCATCGAGCTTGCGAAAATCCTTTTGCAAAAGCCTGACCTCATCCTCCTTGACGAACCGACCAACCACCTGGACATCGAGTCCATCCAGTGGCTGGAGGATTTTCTCATGAACAAGGCCAAGGCCGTCGTGGTCATCTCCCACGACCGGGCCTTCGTGGACAACATCACCACCCGTACCATCGAGGTGACGATGGGCCGCATCTACGACTACAAGGCCAAGTACAGCCATTACCTGGAGCTGCGCAAAGAGCGCCGCGAGCAGCAGCAGAAGCAATACGAGGAGCAGCAGCGCCAGATCGCCGACATCCAGGAATTCATCGACCGCTTCAAAGGCACCTATTCCAAGACCCTCCAAGTACAGTCCCGCGTGAAGATGCTGGAGAAAATGGAAATCATCGAAGTGGACGAAGTGGACAGCTCAGCGCTGAAACTCCGCTTTCCTCCCTCTCCCCGATCCGGCAAATATCCGGTCATCGTGGATGAGATGAGCAAAAGCTACGGCGACCATGTCGTCTTCAAGGATGCCGCGATGACCATCGAACAGGGGCAAAAAGTGGCTTTCGTAGGCAAAAACGGGGAAGGAAAGTCCACCATGATCAAGGCGATCATGGGCGAGATCGACTTCCAGGGCAAGTGCGAGCTCGGCCACAACGCCATGATCGGCTACTTCGCGCAAAACCAGGCTTCGCTTTTGGACGAAAGCCTGAGCATTTTTGAAACCATAGACCACATCGCAGTCGGTGAAGTCCGCACCAAGATCAAGGACATCCTCGGCGCCTTCATGTTCAAGGGCGACGACATCAACAAGAAAGTGAAAGTCCTCTCGGGGGGCGAAAAAACCCGTCTGGCCATGATCAAACTTTTGCTCGAACCGGTGAACCTGCTCATCCTTGATGAACCGACCAACCACCTGGACATGAAGACCAAGGACATCATCAAAGATGCGCTGAAGGCTTTTGACGGGACTTTGGTGGTCGTTTCTCACGACCGGGACTTCTTGGACGGCTTGGTGACCAAAGTGTTTGAGTTTGGCAACAAACGCGTCAAAGAGCACTTCGAGGACATCAATGGATTCCTCAGAAACAAGAAGCTGGAAAACCTGAGAGAAGTGGAGCGGAAGCAATAGGCCTGACCGACCATCCCTATAGCAAACAGTCCTCCGAGAGATCGAAATTCTTGGAGGACTTTTTTTTGGCCCAGAACTGATGTGGATTCCAGTCCGAAGCTTGGACAAGTATCGTGTCGTATTCTCCCTCCCAGATTGTCGGAATCGGTGTCGCTGCCTTGGATTTGCCCTGTCTAATTTTGGACAAACCAATCCCACAAACGACATGAAAGCCTCCAAATCCGACCGTATCATCTATTGGACCTCCACTATTTTCATCTTTCTCTTTGAGGGAGTGATGCCCGCGCTCTTCTCCCAGTCCGAACTGGGGAAGGAAGGTGTCCGACATCTTGGCTACCCGGACTACTTTGGCCTCGCCTTGGTCTTCTTCAAGGTCGGCGGATCGATATTGCTGGTGATTCCAAACCTGCCCAAGCGGGTCAAGGAATGGGTCTATGCCGGCTTCGTCTTTGATTTTGTCTTTGCCTGCATCAGCCATTGGGTGGTGGACGGCATGGGCTTCCAGACCGGCATGCCGCTGATCATCCTGGGTATCCTGATGCTTTCCTACACCTACTACCACCGCGTTTACGGAGAAAGGGATCTTAATCTAGGCTAAGCGGAAAAACAGCCTTTACCCTATTTCCCATACTTCACGCCTGCCTCGATAGCGAGGGGAAGGTCATTTTCCCGCGGAGGAATCGGGCAGGAATAGCGGTCGCTATAGGCACAGTAGGGATTGTAAGCGCGGTTGAAATCCAGCACAATCGTGTCGCCTTCTGGAATCTCCACATCCATGTATCGGCCACCACCATAGGTATCCTTACCGTTGCTCTGATCCGTGAACGGCAGAAAAAGTGAATTCTCATAGCCTGGGGTGATCACCTTTGCGGTGCTTTTGTACAGGGTCAGCTGATACTCCTGCCCGTGCAGGGTAAATGTCGCCACGGCATAGCGCTCATAGTCCCGCAGCCTGTTGTCACTGGTTTGGAAGGTGTAGAGGGCCTTTTCCGGAAGCTTTAGAAACTTTGCCGTCACCCGATAGCGCTCATCGACGGGGAAGAAAGGAAGCCCGTCAAATCCGTTGACTTTTTCCGGAGGCAAAGGAGAGGTACTCGGATCGGCATAGCTATGGTTGAGCTTTTTCTGGAACTGCTTGATTTCCCGCTTATGGGACTGGGCAGAAAGCGGTAGGCTTGCCGTGGCCAAAAAGACGGCCAACAAAAGGATCTGTTTCATAGGATAAAATTAGTTGTCCGGAAGATATGAAAAAGATAGTTTCAGACAATTGACCCGCTGCTCGCCCAGCAGCATGTTTGTACAAGCCGCAGAGCGAGCCGACTTGATTTTCAAAAAGAAAGGCTTCCAAAAACGCCATTTTGACTAACTTCAGGGGCATAGCGATAGGGATCTCCGTCCCCGCCTTTTTTTTTTCAATCCACCTCTAGCCCCAGCTTTCATGGACCTGATCTCCCACCTCCGTACCCAAACCGAAGACGCCTACGAATGGGCACTGCGTCTCAGCTCCGATATCCCGGGCAAAAAATGGGACCACATTCCCCAAAATCTCGACACCAACATCACTTGGCAGATTGGCCATTTGATGCTGAGCTACTACTTCCACACGGTCTTGGTGATCCGGGGCCATCAGCCAGATCTATTGGGCAAGCTTCCGATGAGGGAATACAGCGAACTCTTCACCACTGCTCCTCCCGCAAAATCGATAGGGAAAGTGCAAAAAGAAGATTTGCTACCCCAGCTCCAAGCGGTGCAGGAAAAGTCCCTGGAAATCATCGGCTTCCTGCCCGAAGACGAACTGGGTGACGCCCTCGAAAAGACCGGAATCACCCATCCCATCGCCAAGACCAAATACGAAGCCATCAACTGGAACATCAAGCACACGCTGTGGCATTGCGGGCAGCTGGCCATCCTGAGAAGGATCTTGGACAAGCGCTACGACTTTGGGCAGGGGGCTGGATCTTGATCCCAGATAAAATCTGGAACAAAAAAAGACAGAAAATTATTGACTAAATTGAGTCCATCCACTCCGGAAAACATGAAAGCTGCCTTGCAACTAGACCTAACCTTCGAACAAATCCTCTCCTTGGTAAAACAATTGCCAAAAAAAGAAAAAGTGCGGCTTTCCAAAGAATTGGAAAAGGACGCGATAGATTCCAAGCTTTCCAAACTACTGGATTCTTTCGAAACAAAAGATCTGAATCTCGACACCCTTTCCGAGGAAGTCGAAAATGTCCGCCAAGGGATCTATGAAAAGCGAAAACGTGAAAGTGATTTTTGACACTAATGTTTGGATTAGTTTTTTGATAGGCAGACGGCTGACATCCATAAAAACCCGGATTTCAGGGGGTGACATTACCATCGTTATCGATCAACAGTTGATTGATGAAATTCGCCAAGTAACCTCCAGGGAAAAAATCAGACGGTATTTCCCAGAGGCTTCTGTCAATGAACTCATCGACCTTTTGGAAACCATCGCCCTCCGCATCGAAAACCACCCGAAGCACTTTTTATGCCGTGACCCGAAAGACAATTTCCTCCTTGATCTTATTGATTTCTCAAAGGCGGACTATCTGGTGACAGGCGACCAAGATCTTTTGGAACTCAATCCGTTTTTGACAGCGAAAATCCTCACTCCTTCCGAGTTTGAAAAATTGTTTTAGCTCCTTTCGAATCGCTATACTGCCGACTCACACCATCAAATCCAACTTCTCCTTGGCCGAAAGCTTTTTGAATCTCAAAACCGCAAGCAGGGAGACAATGCCCAACACAGCCACCACCCAATACACCCAAAGCGGCACGGGAACCGGATCGCCCTTGGCGTAGGAATGTAGGCCGGAAAGGTAGTAGTTGACCCCAAAGGAAGTCATCACGATGGAGGAAAAGCCCCAAAGGCTGGCCAAGTTGTACACGATAGCGGAGCGGGTGGCAGGTACGAGTCGGAGGTGCAGGATGATCGCATAGACCAGCACGGAGATCAGCGCCCAAGTCTCCTTGGGATCCCAGGCCCAGTAGCGACCCCAGCTTTCATTGGCCCAAACGCCACCGAGAAAAGTCCCGATGGCGAGCAAAAAGAGCCCAATCGTGATCGAGAGCTCGTTGACGGCGATGAGTTCCTTTTGCGCTCGCCACCAAGAAGCCTGGGGACTTGCCGGCTTCGAAATCAGCAAAATGAGGCTCAGCAGACCGATGATAGCCGAAAGCCCCAACGGTGCGTAGCTGCTTACGATGATGGCGACGTGGATCTTGAGCCAGTAGGAGTTCAGCACCGGCATGAGGTTGGTGATCTCGGGATTAAGCCAGTCGAGAAAGCTCACGAAAAGCAATGTGCCCGAGAAAAGCAGGGCCAAGGGAATGGTGAATCGGGACTTGGCGGAAAAGACCAAACCAGACACCAGCACGCCCCAAGCCACAAAAACGAGCATCTCAAAGCCGTCGCTCCAAGGTGGATGCTTGGCGATAAACCAGCGTAAAAGCAGGTGGACCGTAAATGCCAGCCAACCCAGCCAAGCCAGCACCGCGCCGACTTTCCAGGAAATGGACAGCGCCTTGCTCTGACGAAAAAGCATCGCAATCCCCAGCCCCAGCATGCCTAGCCCGAGTAGCCAAAACACGCCAAAAAGGCGATTCCCCAAGTTGATTTTGGTATAAAGCAGCTCCGCATCGATCTCCAGCTCTCCGGGATAAACCTCTTCGCCGGCCTTGCGCTGGTACAGATCAATGTAGCCCAGCGTCTCGTCCGCCTCCGTCCAGTCTCCAGTATCCAGGCCATTGGCCACCGCTCGGAGGTACATCGGGCCTATGTTTTTTACAAACACCCCATCCTCCTCATCAAACCCTTCCGTAAACTGCTGCCCCGTGTACCAGGTATTGTTGTCGTCCAGGCGATTGGGATAGAGCTTGAGAAAGTCACCGATCAGCAGCCCGTAGAAAATATTGAAGCGCTCGTCCACCTTGAGCAGCTCATTGTGCCCCTCATTGCGCTGGGAGGGCTTGAGCTGGTTGGCTTCCTCCACTTTGGCGGTAAGCTTGTAGGCTCCCTCCTCGCCCACAAAGTCCGCAAAACTCAGGTAGTCGCTCGGCTCCTTTCCCAGAATCCCAAAGATTTCAACCCCCTTTTGGGCGTCCACCTTGATCAGTGGCACGCGGGTCCATAGCTCGGGATTCATCTGCGCGGCCAGGAGAAACTGCTCCGGGCTCAGACTAATCTTGCCCATGGGCAGATCCAGCTCCACGCGTGACCTGCCGTGGATTTTCCGCACGATTTCGTTGGCGAGCGTATTCAGCGGCTTCATGCGCCCATCCAGATCCTGCACGATCAGGCGACCGTAGGCGGCGGCTTTTTCCTCCGGAACGAAGCGCGGCAGGCTGTCTTGGGCTAAAAGTGTCAGGCTTTGTAAAGAAAGGATCGCGATCAAAATGGCCGTTTTGTTGATTTTCCCCAGACGGGAAAGAATCAGCTGGAAGCGGCTTCCCCTCGCAAAAAGCGTCCAAAACATCCCCAGCGCCAAGAGGGTGTAGCCCAAATAGGTGATGTAGGTGCCCGGCCGGTCCTGGTTGATCGAGAGGACGGTGCCGCGCTCGTCGGAGTCGTAGGAGGACTGGTAGAAACGGTAACCGCCGTAGTCCAGGACATTGTTCATGAAGATGCGGTAAGGCCAGGGCTCCGCATCCCCATCCTCCACCATCACCTCGCTGGCGTAGCTGGAGGGACTGCTCGAACCCGGATAGCGCTCCAGCTGAAAGTCGTTTAGATAAAGCGAAAAAGGCAAAGTCTGCGCTTTTGGCCCGTAGGTAAATCGGTAGCTTTCCCCCTCGAAATCAAAATCCACCCAGTCCGGATTCCGGTTCACTTTGAGGAAATAGCCGGTTTTCAAAACTTTCTCCGACTCATCCAAAACGGACACCTTCACCCCGTCGAGAAAGTCCTTGGCCACCTTTTCATCGGGTTCGGCCACGAGGATCTTGCTGACGTTTTCCCGAATCGATCGGACGACCAAAGCCCCCGACTCCCACTGGTAAAGCGTGCGCTGCTTCAGCGGAGCGATCACAAGGGAATTTTGGTTGCCCATCTGCTGCGTGGCCATCTCCATGAGCTGGAGCGGAAAAGCAGACAGCAGCTGCCAGGTGCTGTCTGTGGGAATGAGCTGGATCTGCGCTTCGGGCTGCGCTGAAGTACTGATCAAAAGCTCACCCACTTTCAGGGTTTGGCCTTTTTTCAGGGTAAAATCCTGCCGGTTTCCCTGATCCAAGACCGACACCTCGATGAGGGTCTCGGTTCCCGGACCATAGTCCTCCCTGGCTCCCTTGATGTAGTCCTCGGCTTTGAGGTAAAACTTCTTTCCACCCAGCTCTATCGGATAGGCTTTTGCCTCAAAAACCTTCGGGATAAATTCCTGGTGGCTGAGCGCCACAGCACCCGTTGCGTCAGCGAGCTGCAGGTAGTTTTCAGCCGTGTAAAAGGTACTTTGGGACTGTCCTTCGCGGATATGGATCACGCCCTCGCGGCTGAAAAAACGCGTCACCCCCGCTCCGACCACGATGATGACAAAGGCGATGTGAAACATTCCCAGCGCAAGCTTTTCCTTTGAAAAGAGCCGGTAGCTTCTGATATGAAAGAGGAAATTTACCGACAGCCAAGCCATGATCAGCTCAAACCACCAGGCTTCGTAGACGAGGTTTCGGGCGACGAGGGTACCGTAGTCGTTTTCAATGAAAGTGGCCACTCCCATGGAAATGGCCATTGCTAACAAGAGGACGAGACTGATTTTGGTGGAAAAGAGAAACTTCATGTATGGGCATGTGCCGGCTCGGGTGAGGCCGGTTTATTGTAGGACTCCGATGAATTTGGCCTTGGACGTAGGTCGAAAGATGACCATGAGATAGGCCCAGTTTTGCTGATCGCTGAGGGTCTGGGCATGCAGGGATCGCATGGTATCTGAGAGAAAATACTGGCTGTATCCCCCTTGCAGCGACACGGCCTCGTGGATGATCCAGCCGAAAGTCAGATCCAGCTCCGAGCCTAGGTTTTTGCTTTGGGAGTCTGGGCTTTCTCCGGGAAGGCTCGTATCCGCGTAGGAAGAAAAGCTGTGGAAATCGGTCTGCATCCAAAATTTCGGATTGAACTCGTAACGACTTCGGATGAAGAAGTCCTTCAAGCCGACGGAATTTTCCCAGGTGTTGCTGACAAAAAACCAGTCGATGTAGCCATTGTAGAGGTGATTGGTGCCGTATTGCAGGGTGTAGGACTTGTTTTTGTCGGCTCCAGCGCGGTCAGTCCCGCTGATCAACTCGGCACCCAGCGTGGCGCGCCACTTTTTCCCCTCCTCGGTACTGACCAGCAGCTGGCTGACCTGGGCGCTGGCATTGAAGGCGGAGACTTTTGTCCCGCTGACATCCTCTCCAAACTGCGAATAGAAGTAGCCGCTGAGCGTGGTGTTCTTCAGCGTGGTGCGGAGCATGGGAATCCCGAGCGTCTGGCGAAAACGAACTCCTTTGTCCGTGATATTTCCAGCCGCATCCTTCGTCGTCCATTGCCTGCCTTCATTCCAAAAGAGCAGGGTGTAGTCCACTTTGCCGAGCACGCTCTCAAAGCGAACCAACTGCGCCGCCCGATATTGGTTTGGGACGGTGAAAATATTCCCGCTCAGCGCCTGCCCGTCCTGGTTGAAGCCTCCCCCGAAGTGGAGCTTGGACTTTTCCTTCTCATATTTCACCAAGGCAAAATCATGGGAACGCCCCTGTAGCGCCCAGTCGAGGTTGCCAAGAAAGCGGAAGTTGTCATAGTTGAGCTCTTGGCGTCCCAGCTTCACTTTCCAGTTTTCCCCGAAATCCACCTCGCCCCAGGCCTCGTGCAGGGAGAGAAACCCGTCCGTCACGTTGGCTTGGGAAGTACTGCCCCAGGTGCGCACGTCCTGCACGCTCATGTAGAAATTAAACCTATCCAGCTTATAGCCCGCCTGCAATCTGGCACGATGGGCGATGAATCCCGCGGGATCCAGGCCCTCGGCAATTGGCTTGTTGTAGCCGTTTCTGAATTCGCTTCGGATCAATATCTGCCCGTCGACGTTGAACTGCGCCAAGCTGGGTAAAGGGTTCAGCAAAAGCATCCCCAGCATTCCAAAAATCCATTTCAACTGCTTCATTTCCTCTTCGGATTAGTTGCTTCCGACTGTCTTGACGGGCATTTTGGCCTCCCGGGCTTTTCCCTCCTTCAGCCATTGGGGCACCACCTGCTCCAGAAAGTCCTGCTTGGCTGCCTGATCCTTCGGGATATCCCAGCCCACGTAGGCCTGGAGTGCCTGCTTGTTTTTGAGATCCGGCATGGGAACTTCCTGGTTGTAGCCCAGACTGGCCAGCAGTCGGCTGAGGTCGATGCGGGTGTTTTGGATGATCTCCGTGGCAGAGGTCACGATGCGGCTGGTTTCCAAAGGCGCGTGAAAAGCTGCTCCGTGGGAGGCGACCGAGTAGTCCCATCTCCACTGCGCATGGCGGATGCCCTTTTGAATCGGGGCCATCTGCGCTTCGGTGGCGCCCAGTTCCAAGGCTTTGGCTGCTTCGATATGGGCCTTGGCGATCAGGATCTGAAGGTTGCCGGTTCCTTCCTTGATCTTGCGCTGACGCTCGTACACGTCGGTCACGAGGTCTTCCACTTTCTCCCGATGGCAGACAAAGCAGGAGTTTTCGACATTGGACAGTGGGGAACCGATGTGGTGGTTGGTAAACTTTTGCCCGCCCTCGGTCTGATAAGGCATGTGGCAGTCCGCACAGCTTACGCCGCGCTTGGCATGTACTCCCATTTCGAAGAGCTCATAGTCAGGATGCTGGGCCTTGAGCATGGGCGTCTTGCTGAGCGGATGTACCCAGTCGGCAAAATCAATGTTGTCATAGTAGGCCTCCATATCCTCCACGTCCATGCCATCCTTCCAGGGAAAGGTCAGGTACTGCGCCTTTTCCATGCCTGGCTTGGTCTTGTCAAAGTAGTATTCCACATGGCACTGGGCGCAAACCAGGGAGCGCATCTCCTGGTGCGAGGCTTGGTTGATGTCTTTGCCCATGGCCTCAAAAGCCTCGATCAAAGCAGGCCGGGTGATGGTCAGCTGCATGGTCTTGGGATTGTGGCAGTCCGCGCAGCCGATGGGGTTGATGACCTGGGAGCCAAAGTCCGACCACTTTTGGCTGTAGTACTCCGCCACGCCCAGCTCGCTCATGAGGCGGGGCACGTCGGGGCTTTTGCAGGTCCAGCAGGTAGAGGGCATGGGTCCTTCGCCGGGAGCCATGGGAGCGCCTGTCCTCAGTATTTTCGTGATATCCTCCACTGCCCAGGCGTGGCCTTTGGGGGCATTGTAGTTTTTGGAAAAAGCATAGCCTGCCCAGAGCACCACTAGCTCAGGATCGGACTCCAGCATATCCTTGTGCCCCGAGGTGCCATACATGCTGTGGAAAGTCGTATCGGCGGTCTTGCGATAGGACTGGTATTGGCGGGGATAGTTGAGTCCCCAGACCGAATCCCGGGGTTCTATCCCCTCGATCTCCACTTTGGGCTGGTAGGCAAATTTCGCCTCGGACTTCCGCTCGAAAATGTTCACTGCCAAAAGCGCAAGCAAAAAGGCAGCTACTGCGGTGATGGTAAAAAGGATCCAGTTTTTCATGTGCTTACGATTTGTCTTTGAACGCCACATGGAATCTCGCATGACAGGCAGTCAAGGGTAGGTTTGAGGTGCTATTCATGCTCGATTTCATATCACTCGGGATTGGATTTTTCGGATTTCATCGACTCCTCCAGCCAAGAGGGGATGACCTTCAGATCTTCCGGAGAGTACTCTTTGATCGGCTCGATCTGGGCTCCCACGGAGGAGAGGCTGCGTACTCGGCCGTGCGGCACGTCGCGATGGCATTCCCAGCAGGTTCGGTCGGTGCGGCTGCTCGCGTGGTCGGCGACAAAAGCCTCCATCTTCGCATCCGTCACCTGGGTCTGATGGCAGCGGATGCAGTTGTTTTGGATCACCTCGATGGAGGGCTCACGGGCACGTATCACCTGGGGCTCGGCCCTCATGGTGAAAATGGAAGCATGGTAGAGTCCGTCTTTGGCTTTGAAGAAATACTTGTTAGCCACGTTGTCATGCGGCACGTGGCAATCGTTGCAGCTGGCTACCTCGCGGTGGGAGCTGTGCGTCCAGGTGATGTACTGGGGAGTCATCAGGTGGCAGTTGACACAGGCCTGGGGATCGTCAGAGAGGTAAGAGGAGGCATTGGAAAAGTCCAACAGGAAGACACCCAAGCCGAGTAGGATGGCTACCACAAAAGTGGCGGCAGGTCTCCATCGCCTTGGCGGAACCAGGCTTTTCGAAAAAAGAAAACGCTTGAATCTTTGGGGTAGGGCCACGTTGAAAAGTTTTGATGGTTAAAAGTATCGATCCTCTTGAAGCCAAACCATGACCAAAGTCAGGAAAGCGATATCTAGAAGAAAACTAATTCTTCTCTCCAGGCACAGGAGACCGCATTTCATTCTAAGTCTCTATGCAATCGTACACTTGTACAATTGGAACCGCGTCGAACCACCTTTTTTTCAGGCTGTGGATTGTGGTCTGTCGACTGTGGACGACTATACGCGACAAATCCTGGATCAAAAGTCTCTACGTGCATCATTACGGGTACTAATATTTCATTCACTAAATTGGCTACATGCACCGACGCCCTTTTCTCCAAAAAATCAGCCTCCTCGGCACCTCGCTCATGACGCTTCCTTTTGTCTCCTACGGGAAACTGGACTTCCCCAAAGCCACACGCCTCAAGTTCATCACCGCTTCCGACGGGCACTATGGCCAGCCCAACACGGACTTCGAAAGCTCCCACCGTGACCTGATCCAGGCGATCAACCGGGAGGAAAACGTCGACTTCGTGGTCTTCAACGGAGACCTGATCCATGACGAACCCAAGTGGATGCCGGAGGTCAAAAAGGTCTATGACACGCTGCAAGTGCCCTACTACACCACCCGGGGAAACCATGACCGTGTGTCCGATGCGGCTTGGGAAGAGATCTGGGGTCGGCCGGACAACTTTGCATTTGTCAGCAAAGCCCAGCATGGCATCATCCTGGCCAGCTGCTCCAACGAAGCAGGAGACTATCTCTGCGCAGATGCGGCATTTCTGAAATCCCAACTCGAAGCGTATAAGGCCCTCTCCCACGTCTTCCTTTTTGTCCACATCTCCCAAAACGACTGGACCCGACACGGCGTCGCCTGCCAGGAAATCCTCGACCTCATCGCCAGCTATCCAAACCTGCGAGCAACCTTCCACGGGCATGACCACGACGTGGACGGAATCATGCTGTACAAGAAAAACCCCTTCCTTTGGTCAGGACATTTTGGCGGCAGCTGGGGCAATCCCTTTCCCTGCTACCGCGTCTGCGAAGTCGGCGAGGACGGCAAGACCGTCACCTACCTGAAGACGGTGAAAGACGGGACGATCCTGAATGGGAACAATCTTTAGCAACCAACCATATGGAAAACCCAAACCACAAATTCATCAAGCTTTTTCTGCGGGTCGCGCTGGCGGCTGGCTTTCTCTCCGCCGTGGCAGACCGATTCGGCATGTGGCCCAGCGAAGTCTCCGTCTGGGGCGACTGGGGCAATTTTGTCGCCTACACCGGACTCATCAATCCATGGTTTCCCGAGTCCCTCGTCCCTTCGCTCGCTGCCATCGCCACCGCGGCTGAAGTCCTCTTTGCGATCTGCCTCCTGCTTGGCTTCAAGACGGAGCTCTTTGCCAAGCTGAGCGGGGTATTGCTACTCATCTTTGGGCTGTCGATGACCTTCTCCACCGGCATCAAAGGGGCGTTTGACTACTCCGTCTTCGCCGCCGCGGGGGCTGCCTTTGCGCTGAGCGCCTGGGGTGGAAAAGCTTGGGAACTGGACAGCCTTTTGGCGGCAGACAGGACATAGACTTATAGAAAATCTTTTAACTTGGCTCCACAACCTTTTTTCAAACCCAAAATATGCGCTATCGCAGCCTAGGAAAAACCGGAATGAAAGTCTCCATTCTTGGATTTGGAGCTTCCCCTATGGGCAACGTTTTTGACCCCGTCGATGAAAAAGAAGCCCTCTCCGCCGTTCACTACGCCTTAGACCATGGCGTCAACTTCTTCGATGTTTCTCCCTTTTACGGGCTGACTTTGGCGGAGTCCCGCTTGGGAAAAGCATTGGAGGGCAAGCGAAAAGACATCATCCTGGCCAGCAAATGTGGCCGATACGACTTGCAGGACTTTGATTTTTCCAGAAAGAAAATCCTCCAAAGCATAGACGAGTCGCTCACCCGCCTGAAGACCGACTACCTCGACCTCTTCCAGCTTCACGACATCGAGTTTGTGGACAAGCGTATCATCATCGAGGAGGCTATTCCGGCCATCCAGGAAGTCGTACAGTCCGGCAAAGCGAGATTCTGGGGAATCACCGGACTTCCCGTGCGCTACCTTGCCCAGATAGCAAGGGAGAGCAAGCCCGACAGCGTGCTTTCCTGGGGACATTATAACCTGCTCGAGGATGAAATCAACGACGAGCTGGTGCCGCTTTCCAAAGAGCTAGGCTTCGGCCTGATGAATGCCGCACCCCTGATGCAGCGCATCCTCTCCGACGCCAGCCTTCCGCCCTGGCACCGCTCTCCGGACGAGGTCAAAGCTATGCAGCCTGTTCTGCTGGAGCTTTGCAAAAGCCACGGAGTGAGGCTGAGTGACGTGGCTTTGCGCTATGCCATGAACCATCCCGACATCGCCACGACCATTGTCGGCATGTGCGAACTGGAAGTGGTCAAGCAAAACGTCGCCGCGGTGGACTTTGAGATTCCGGCGGAGCTTTTGGCACAGATCGAGTCCCTAGTCGCCCCGGTGAAAAACCGGATGTGGTTTGAGGGAAAGGCGGAAAACAATATCTAGTATCGAGTAGCAAGACGCTAGTATCAAGACTTAACACGAAGATCTAAGCGGGAGCCCACTCCCCCTTTATTCTCAAGCTAAACCTGAAATACCAATCTAATCAAAGGGGGCAGGGGGATTTAAATTACTGACCAGGATGAAAGTCCGATATCAGAAAATGAATTTAAAAACAAAACTAGCATCGGCTGTGGACTGTCGTCTGTGGTCGGTTGACGAAAAACTATGAAAGCACTTTTTCTTACCGAAATCGGAAAATCAGAAGTCCGCGAAATCGAAAAACCATCGCCCAAAGCAGGGGAAGTCCTGCTGGAAGTGGGCATGGTTGGGTTTTGCGGCGGAGACATGAACGGGTTCAAAGGCCTTTTCCCCCTTCAGGAGTACCCCAATATCCTCGGTCACGAGGTCGGAGCGACGGTGGTCGACCTTGGCTCGGACGTACCCGGCACCGTCCAGGTCGGAGACCGGGTCACGCTCTACCCCTATCTCGCCTGCGGCACTTGCGTGGCCTGCCGAAAGGGCCGTCCCAACGCCTGTAGGACCAACAAAACCATGGGCGTGCGTCGTCCCGGCGCAATGACGCGCTACGTTTGTGCCCCTTGGCAAGACCTCTTTCTTTCCAAAAGACTCAGTCTGCGCGAGCTCGCCCTGGCGGAACCTCTGACCGTGGGCTTCCATGCCGCAGCCCGTGGCAGGGTAGGAATCGAGGATACCGTGGCCGTCTTGGGTTGCGGGATCGTCGGACTGGGCGCCGTGGCCTCCGCTGTCAACCGAAAAGCCACCGTGATCGCCATCGATCTGGATGATTCCAAGCTGGAAATCGCCCAAAAGATCGGCGTAGCCCACACCATCAATCCAGCCAAAGTGGACTTGCACGAGAAGCTCCAGGAGCTCACCAACGGCGACGGGCCGGATGTCATCATCGAGGCGGTGGGAAGCCCAACGACCTATCGTAGTGCGGTCGAGGAAGTCGCCTTCTTGGGCCGGGTGGTGTGCATAGGCTATGCGAAGGCGCCGGTGGAGTTTAACACCTCCCTTTTTGTACAAAAGGAAATCGAGATCCTGGGTTCCAGAAACTGCGTGGGAAGGGAGGACTTTCCCGAGGTGATCGACTATCTGGAAGCGGGAAAATTCCCCGTGGACGAGGTCATCTCCAAGGTCATCTCCATAGACGAAGCACCGGAAACGCTGAAATCCTGGTCGGAAAATCCCCAGGGAATCATCAAGATCATGATAGACTTTGAACGATAGGCCATGATCAAATCCGCAGTCACTATCGCGCTGGTTCCGCAGATCAAGTCGGGGCCTTGGATCTTTTGGAACGATCTGGAAAAAAGTCTGGAAAAGGCGGCAGCCCTCGGCTTCGACGCGGTTGAATTGTTCACCGCTTCAGCCGACGCCATTGACCCGATTCACTTTGGAGCCTTATTGGAGAAACACCAGCTTCAACTCGCCGCCGTGGGAACAGGTGCGGGGAAAGTCCTTCATGGCTTGACGCTCACCGACCCAGATGCCACAGTCAGGAAAAAAGCCATTTCCTTCATTTCGGACATGATTTCCTTCGGGGCAAAATTTGGCGCGCCGGCCATCATCGGTTCGATGCAGGGCAATGTGCTGCCCAATGGAAACCGTGAAGAAACAATGGCTTGGCTCACCGATGGGCTGAAGATACTGGAGAAACATGAGCAGGAGAAAGGCGTCTTTTTGATCTATGAGCCGCTCAACCGCTACGAAACCAACCTCCTCAATACGCTGGAAAGTGCCGTGGATTTTCTGCGGAAAAACAACCTGGAAAACACCAAGCTGCTGGCCGACCTTTTCCACATGAACATCGAGGAATCGGATCTATCGGCAAGCATCCGGGACTTTGGCGGCTACGTCGGCCATGTGCATTTTGCCGACTCCCAGAGAAGTCCCATGGGATTGGGCCATACCGACATGATGCCGATTGCCGACGCTTTGAGGAAAATTGGCTATTCGGGCTACGTCTCCGCAGAGGCTTTCCCCCATCCCGATCCCGATGCCGCAGCCGAGCAGACGATCAAGGCATTTCGGAAATACTTTGGATAAATGCATTTACGATTTAAGAGGTTTGATTTACGACGTGCAGTAGAACCTCAATCGCATTCCGCCAACTTCATCATCTTCAAAAGCGCTCTACCTGCCAATCCAGACCAACTCTAAAAAGAACCCCGTAAATCGAAAATCCCAAATCGTAGTTCCCATGAAACGCTTCTGCCTCACCCTTGACCTCATCGACGATCCCGAATCCATCCGGGAATACGAACAATACCACGCTCCCGGAGCCGCTTGGCCGGAGGTTACCCAGCACGACATAGACTGCGGCATCCTGAATATCGAGATCTTCCGCACCGGCAACCGGATGTTTATGATCTTGGAGACGGTGGACGAGTTTACTTTTGAGAAAAAGGCCGAGCAGGATGCCGCCAATCCCATTATCGCCAAATGGGAGGACTTGATGTGGGGGTTTCAGCAGCCCATTCCCTGGTCCAAGCCGGGCGAAAAGTGGGTGCTGATGGACAGGATTTTCAAGTCTGGACTTTAGGCTGTTCGTGATTTGCAATCGCGAACCGGCATTTAGGGATCTGCGATCCATCCAAGTCTCTTTCCTATTCAATCCGGAAAAAAACAGCTTGCTGCCCATTTTCTATTTCTCGGATTGAAAATCCGACGATAGGACTTCGAAATTACAAATTTCGAAGAGCGGAAGCCTATAGCACAAACAAACCGGCTTTTGCTTTTTTCACCCCAAAAACTAGCTTTACCGCCACTCTAATTATCCTTAATGAAAACAATACTTAACAAATTAATTTTTGGCGGTCTTTTCATCTTCCTTTCTTGGAAAGGTTTAGATGGTCTTATAATAAACACTTTCCACGGAAACACTGAGACCTTCGACATTTCGCAACTTGAACAATCGAAAATCATCGAATCAAGAAACATAAACATCGTAAACGGCATCTCTTACAAAGAGGATTTCATTTACTACGAAGAGAATCAGTTCTCTCCTGTAGATATTGTATATCCTCTGTTGAGTTTTGAACAGGCAGAAAGACTAGCGAATTCTGAACCGATAAGCGTTAAAATACTGGTTCGACTTAACAACCAAAACAGGGATTGCCTCACATCCGGAAATTGTCTACCAGTGGATAGCGCCTCTGTAAATGGGTTGGTCAAGACTGGACTAGAAAACCTGAAAAGTAGTGACTTTGAAACCTTGGAAACCGACTTATTGAGGCTGGACGAAAATGCAATTTTGATAGAGCTGAACGATAAGCCAATCCTCTGGTATTGGAATCTGGCAATGTTCGCTGGAGGAACAATATTTGGGTTTGCCATTCTCAAATCATTTTTTAGAAGAGCAAACAGTATCGAAGAATATTGGACTTTGGTGACTGAAAAAGATCAGAGCTAAATTGAGTAGCATGTTTAGCTCTGACCCTCATTTTTTGAAGTTTAGAGATTTTTGCGATTACAGAGCTCTTCTCATAATTAATCTTTTAATCCTTCTTCCGAAACTTCCCTTCCAACACAGCTATCGGCACTACCGCACCGACCGACCAAGTCAAGCCCTCCCATTTTCTCGATACTTCCCTAGGCGGCGCATCGTCCAGAGTCAGCGTATAAAGCCGATTGGTACCTAAGGCGAAAAACTGTCCTACTTCAAGGTTAAGAAAAGCGGAATTCAGAAAACGGACTTTGGCGTGAAGGCCGGTTTTGAAGAAAAAGGGGCTTTTTGCCTCAGAAGTAAGTGAGTACTCCATTTGCTCCTCTCCATGCTGCATTGTCCCGGATCTTGAATCATCGTCTTTCAGAAAAACCAAGGAGCAATTACTGGTAAAAAAGGCACCCAGGCGGACATTCTCCTTTTCCCCGGTTGGAATATCGTAGCGAAAGGTAAAGGGCAAGACCAATGCGGACAAATCTGAGTTTGCGACATATTCTTCTCTTTCCCAGATCGGAAAATAAACCGCACTGGAAGTATGGTGATACACGGCCAAGCCCGACTCGAGCGACAAGTTCCCTCTTCGGTATCCCA
This sequence comes from Algoriphagus oliviformis, assembly GCF_017254915.1. Taxonomy (GTDB): domain Bacteria; phylum Bacteroidota; class Bacteroidia; order Cytophagales; family Cyclobacteriaceae; genus Algoriphagus; species Algoriphagus oliviformis. Next base: position 342,531 of record NZ_JAFKCT010000003.1, read on the forward strand.
ATCCGAGACCATAGTAAAGACTCAGATCCTGCAAACCAGAGAAGCTGGGATCTGGATTGTTGCCATAGCGCATCCCAAATTGTGGTAGCAAAAAAAGCCCCTCATCGTCGCTTAGCTTGCGGTATGTATCCTTTCGATCGAATCGCTCGGCCTTTTTGAGGGCATTGGTTTGGACTTGGGAAAAGGCCGTCGAAGTGGAGATCAAAAACATCATCCCGAAAAAGAACCCTAGTCTAGTCATAGCATGGATTGTCAAAAAACCATATTCTAAACTAATGTAGAACTTCTTTTATTGTAATCGTTGAAGGAAATATTTATCGTTCTTTTATTTCCTTTTTATGCCAGTACGAAGCAAGGATAGACCCCGAAATATTCATCACCGGCCCGAAAACAGCCGCTGCCAAACCAACGGTGGCGATCTTGCCCATCTCCTTGGCAATGCCTGAGGCCAAGCCCGCATTTTGCATCCCCACCTCGATGGCAACGGTGCGGCAGTCTTTTTCCCCCATCCGAAATATCCTCGCAAACCAGTACCCGATCGCATACCCGGAAAAGTTGTGGATCAAGACCAATCCGATCAGCAGCATCCCGATATCCAAAAGGGCATCGCGGCCGGCGGCGGTGATCACGACGATGATCAGGCCTATCCCGATCATGGACACGATGGGCATGGCCTTGTCCAGCCAGGCCGACTTGCCGCGAAAAATCTTGTTGAAGATCAGCCCCGCGCCGATGGGGATGATGATCATCTTGAAGATGTCCCACATCATCTTCACCAGGTCAATCTCGATAAACTCGCCCGCCAAGACCTTCATCAGAAAGGGCGTCATCAGCGGAGCCAACATCGTGGTCACCGAGGTCAAGGTGATAGAGAGAGCCAGGTTTGCCTTGGCGAGGTAGGTCATCACATTGCTGGCCAAGCCACTCGGCGAGCTACCCATGAGAATCAATCCCGCCGCGATCTCTGGTGGCAGACCACTTAGCCAAGCCAGGGTCAAACCGAGCAGTGGCATAATGAGAAATTGCGCCCCCACTCCAATCAGGACTGCCTGGGGAGTCTTCACCACCCCCGCAAAATCGCGGATACTCATCGACGTGCCCATTCCAAACATGATGACCTGGATCAGGGGCGTGATGAGGTTGGAAAACTTGTAGCCTCTATACTCCTGGAAAAACGCCGGATAAAACATCGCCATTGTTACCGCGGCCAGGATCATCAGGGAATAGGTCAGGCCCTTCAGCGACTCATAGCCCCGGCTTCCGACTCCCAAGAGGACAAAAAACAGGATCAGCAGCGGGCCTGGCCAAGTGGAAAAACCTCCCAGCCAGGCGAGGCCGGCCATGAGTAAAACAACAAGCGATGCATACAGACAATAGGTGTAGATTTTCTGATTCAAAACAGCGGTATTTTGGGTAGATAGTAAGATAAAAATCTCCGCCGAAAAACAGGGGAATTCCGACGGAGACAGAGCGATAAATCAACTATAGGTTCGGTCGTGGGAGCGTTTTTCCGTCCACTCGTCAGTCGGTGCGAAGTAGGTCTTGTCCGTAGCGTGCAGGTGCTCTTTGACCACCTCCTCGTTGAGCTCGATTCCCAAGCCGGGAGCGGTAAGCGGCACCGGCGCGTAGCCCTTGTCGATGAGCTTGTCACCACCGGTCGTGGTCACGAGGCTTTCCCACCAGGGCACATCCACCGAGTGGTGCTCCAGCGAGAGGAAGTTTTGCGTAGCAGCGGCGCAATGGACATTGGCCATAAAGGACACCGGAGTCCCTGCCTGGTGCATCGCCATCGCAATCCCAAACTCCTCCGCATAGTCCCCGATGCGCTTGGTCTCCAGCAGTCCTCCACTCGAGGCCAAGTCCGGATGGACGATGTCCACCGCACGATTGTGGATCAGATCTTTGAAGCCGCTGAGCAGGAAGATGTCCTCCCCCGTCAGGTTAGGCGTATCCAGCGTGTCTGTGATGACCTTGTGCTGCTGCCACATCTGCCAAGGCACCATGTCCTCAAACCAAGCCAAGCGGTATTTGTCCAAGGCCTTGCCAAGGCGGATGCAGTTGTTCATATCGATATGTCCGTAGTGGTCGGTGGAAATAGGAACCTCGTATCCGACCATCTCCCGGACGTTGTGAACGATCTTTTCGAGCTCATCCAGCCCTTTCTCCGTGATTTGGATTCCGGTGAAAGGGTGAGCCGTGTTGGAGTAGGACATAAATCCTCCTTGCCACTGGCTGGAACCGCCGTTGTCGAAAATCTCGGTGTTCACCAGACAGCCGGGAATGTCCTTGATCTCGTTGATCGACACGTCCATCTTCAGCCAGGTGTAGCCCTGGTCTTCCATGCGGTATTTGATCTTTTGCTTTTGGTCTTCCGGATCTTTTCCCTCGGGCGTATCTGCATAGAGGCGCACCTTGTCCCGGTACCTGCCTCCCAGCAGCTGCCAGGCGGGGACGTTGTAGGCTTTGCCGCAAAGATCCCAGAGCGCCATCTCCACGGCGCAGACACCGCCGGCTTGCCTCGCTGGCCCTCCAAACTGACGGATAATTTTGAACACCCGCTCCACGTTGCAGGGATTTTCGCCCATGATGCGGCTCTTCAGCATCAGCGCATAGCGGGGGTCGGCACCGTCACGGACTTCCCCCAAACCGTAAATGCCCTGGTTGGTGTCGATCCGGATGATCGCCGTGCGTCCCATCACCGCGGTGACGCAATAGCGCAGGTCCGTGATCTTGAGGTCTGCGGGAGCGGAAGCGCGCTTCACGTTCCGTGTGGTCTCCGCCATGGTATCCTCAAAGGTGAGTCCGGTGAGTGCCGCCAGGCTAAATCCGCCCAGGGCAGTTTTCTTTAAAAAGTCCCTGCGGTTGGATCCGGTCAAAGGGTTTTCCATTTCGGCCTTTCGGTGGGCCGCATAGCGCTGCTCCTCCGCCCGCTGCTGGGCGATGATTTCTTGAAGTCTGTTTTTCATGTATCAGTTGTTTTGGGTTATGTTTTCCTGTATCTCCGCAATCTTGCCAGTGAGCGAATTCACTTCTTCACAGGGGTTGGAAGACCGATGACCGAAGACCGAAGTAGGGCAAAGCCCCAACTTTAGCGTTATCTCGGATTGTCACGGCTACTTGCTGGCATATCAGCGGATAATCATTATGTTTTTCTTGTAAAAGCGGTGATTCTACTTTCGTCAGAAATCCCGTTTCGCCGAGGGGCTATTTTTTAAAAAGACCGAAGAAATTTGAGACCATCGGGAAACTTGGCGGCTACCAGTTCCTTTCCTTGAAGTAGTTATCCAGTTCGGCTTTGGTCATGGGGAGTTTTCCGGGGTAGTTTTCCAGCCAGTTTAGAAAGTCCTTTTTGATTTCATCGGTCCATTCGGAGTCGATCTGTCCGGCCAGGTATTTTTTTTCCCTCAAGCGCTGATGGCCAAACTCATCCCTCAGCCCCGTGATCTCCGAGGTGATCACCAAGTCCTCCACCAGATGCGCGGGGATAAAAATCACCCCATATTTCTTCGCCAAAACCACGTCGCCAGGAAGTACCGTCGCGCGGCCAACTCGGATAGGAGCATTGATGGAAGTGAGCATCATCTCGCGGATGAAGGAAGGATCTTGCCCCTTGTGCCAAGCATTGAAGCCCTTGATCTCCGACAGTCCCTCTTGGTCGCGGACAGAACCGTAGAAAATCACACCCCGCTGGGACTTGGCATAGATGGAGTTGCCCAGGTTGTCGCCTATGAGCGTGCCATCGGCGATCTTTCCGTAGCCATCGGCCACATAGACGTCGCCGTTGGTCAGGATATCGATGGGCCAGGAGTTGGTTCCGCCTTTTCCGGATCTGCCCTCCTTGTCCACACCTTGCGTTTTGATCTGGTTTTGGTAGTCGGGCCGCAAGGGCATGTATTGGGCCGTGACCACGCGTCCGGTCATGGCGGAGTCAGGCCAGATGAGCTGCCAGTCGCCCTCGTATTGGTTGTTGTAGCCCTTGTTGCGCAGCACGCCCCAAGTCTCCTCGATGGAGATGTTTTTCAGCCGCTCCAGGATGGAATCAGACACCTTGGGACGTCCGTCCGGGAATCTCTCGCCCTTCCACTCCGCGGTGAGCGCTTTGATGAATTCGGGGCTTGCGCCTACATTTTGGGAAAAAGCCTGCGGTGCCAGTCCCAGCGTAAGGCAGGTCAGGATGAGCAGGCGAGTTAGTTTTTTGGAAATCATGGCGAATGGTTATTGGTTATTGAGTTATTGGTTATTGAAAATTTCACATTGACCATTGGCAATTGGTTATTGGTCATTGATAATTGCCCATCGTCTATTCAAAGAAGGGAATCCCCGGCACGGCATACTTTTTCATGCCTTCCTCATTGATCTCCACGCCGATGCCGGGCTTTTCGGAAAGCGTGATAAAGCTGTTTTCCGTCCTCGGCCCGTCATAGGTCACGATATCCTGCCAGAGCGGATCGGTGTCCATGTAGATCTGCCATTCGAGGATCTGGAAATTGGGCACCGAGGCGCAGACATGGCAGGAAGCCATCGCCCCGAAAAAGGAAGCGACCATGTGGGGTGAAAAGGGCACGTAGTAGAGGTTGGCGAGATTGGCGATGCGCTGCCCCTCGCCCAGCCCTCCGGCCTTTTGCAGGTCGGGCATGATGATGTCCACGGCATTGTCCGCCAGCAGCCGGGTGAAGCCATAGGCCAAATAGATATTTTCCCCCGTACAGATCGGCGTGGAAGTCTCCTGGCTGATCTTCTTGTACACGTCCACATTGTCGGCGGGAACCGGCTCCTCCAGCCACATCAGGTTAAGCGGCTCGTACATCTGGGCCATCTTGAGTCCCGTGACCGCATCGTATCGCCCGTGCATGTCCACGCAGATGTCAATATTGGGGCCTACGGCCTCCCTCACGGCAGCGATGGCGTTGTACATGCGCTCGATCTCCATGGGATTGGCCGTCCAGTTGAAGCGGTCGTACTTGTTGGGATCGCGCCCGTCGTCCACGTCAAACTTCACCGCATTGTAGCCCTTGCTGACCGCATTTTTGGCGGCTGCGGCATAGTCATCCGGCGTGGGATTGGTCGAGGTGTAGAGGGCGGTGTCGCAGTAGACGCGGATTTTGTCCCGGAACTTCCCGCCCAAAAGCTGATAGACCGGCAGTCCATAGACCTTTCCTGTCAGGTCCCAAAGCGCCGTCTCTATCGCCGTGAGCACGGCCACGTAAACACCGGACTGCGCACCTCCAAAGAAAGCGCCTTTGCGAAGCTGCTCCGCGAGGCGGTTGGGATTCAGGGGACTTTGTCCCTTGAGCTGATCACCCATACGCTTGACCAGGTAGTAGGTGCCTTGGATCGCATCCACCGCTTCACCACAGCCCCAAACGTCCTGGTTGGTGTAGATTTTCACATAGACCGCGCCACGGACATAGCCGCATTTGACGTCGGTGATCTTCAGATCCGAGGGCAGGGAGCGCTGTGGGGTTCTTTCCACCGCTGCCTCCAGGCCTGTTCCGAAGGTGCCCAGCAGGGCTGCGCCCGTCAGCCCTAGGCTTTTTTGAAAAAATGCTCTTCTATTTTCGGTTTTTGGGTTCATTGCATGCTGTGTTTGGGGTTACCAGGTTCGGTTTTTCAGGTACTCTTGGATTTGCTCGCGGGAGACGGGAAGCTCGTCGATGTGGTCGTTGAGCCATTGGGAAAAATCCCGCTCGATCTCGTCCGACCAGCGGGTATCGATCTGTCCGGCGGTGTACTTGCCTTCCCTCAGGCGCTGGTGGCCAAACATATCCCGAAGGCGGACGATCTCCGAGACGATCACCACCTGCTCAGCAAGATGGGCAGGGATGAAAGACACGCCACCGTCCCTGCCCAAGACCACATCCCCCGCCATCACGGTGGCCTGCCGGATTTTGGTAGGCTGGTTGATTCCCACGAGCATGGTGTTGAGATTGCCCTGCTGGTTGTGATGGGAAGGATGGTAGCTGCTGTAGTAGGAGGTGAATCCGCCGATTTCCTGGAGTCCGGCGATATCCCGTAGCGCCCCGTCATAGACGATGCCGTTGCCGGATTTGGCGAAGATCGCGTTGCCGACATTGTCGCCAATCGTCGGCCCATTGACTTGGATTCCAAACTGATCCGCGACATAGACATCTCCTTTCACCAAGAGATCAACCGGCCAGGAATTTTGGCCTTTTTTCCCCTCAGCCTTGCCGCGCTCATCTATCGCATTGTGGATATCCGGCCTGCCCGGCAGAAAGGTCGCCGTCACGGCCCTGCCGATCAGAATGCTGTCCGGGTTGATCACCTCCCAGCCGTCGGCATATTGGTAGAAGTATCCGGCGTTTTTCATCACCGCCCAGGCCTCGTCGTGGGTCACGAGCCGCATACGGCGGAGGATGTCATCGGGGACTTTGGGGCGCCCGTCATCGAAGCGTTCCCCTTTCCACTCGCGTGTCAGATACACCAACTCTTCCTTGGAGATCTGCTGCGCAAAAGACAAAAAGGTACAAGTCAGCCCCAGCAGGCTTAGAAGCAAAGTTTTTTTCATGGGAGAAACTGTTTGTCTGGAAAAAAGCGGCCCGGACTGGCCAGGCCGCCGGTTTTCATTTGTGCCACCAAACTTTCGTAGCCAAGTCATCCGGCCCCTGTGCGGAGATCGCCGCGCCCACATTTTCACCGTTGACGGATATCTCCGAATTGGGATAGGTCAGACGGTTGATGAAAGGCACCTCACGACCCGGAAAGGGATTTTCCTGCAACACCGGAAACCCGCTCCTCCTAAAATTGGCAAAAGCTTCGGGGCCATTCAGGAAGGAGGAAATCCAGTATTGCGTATTGATCTGCTCCAGGGCCTTGGCTGGATCAAAGGGATTCGCCGCCAAATACTGGTCAATCGCCGCCTGCGGGATAGTCGAAGCCGGATCGATGGAACTGATTTGGTTCATGTGCGCGATGACGGCATTTCGGTAATACTCCTCGACGGTGCCCGTGGTGATCCATCCCCGATTTCTTGCTTCAGCGAGCAGCAGCAGGTTTTGGGAAGCAGTGACCAGAAAGTTCGGTGCTTGCAGCTTGGTGATCCTTCGGCGATCCACTTGGGCAAACTCATAGAAGCTTGCCAGTCCTGCCGCAGCGGCGGCTTTGACGGCTCCGGCGTTGTCATTGCCCATGGGCATGCCGACTTGGATAGCCGGATCGGAGCTGGCGTTGGCTGGAGTCTGTTCGGGACCGGACTTCGCCCCCACATAGGTGACAGCGATAGCCCGTAGCCTGGGATCACCGGTAGCCTTCAGATAGTTGACAAAGGGTGCCGCCAAGAAGAAGTTGGACGCCTCCGTGGAGTTGAGCATGTTGCCGATCGGATTGGTATAGTTGGCGTCATGGGCGATGAGGGCATTTCCGGAATTTGCGAGAATCACCGCAGGCGCGGCCTTAGCCACCACCTGTTGCGCCAGGGTCGGATTCACCCGGCTCAGCCGCATGCCCGCGCGAAGTAGGAGCGAATTTGCATAGGCCTTCCACTGGGGGATGCTCCCTTTGTAGAGGATGTCCGCAGTCTCGATCTTTCCACTCAGGCTCAGCGCAGCACCCGCCTGGTCCAGCTCTTGGATGATTTGGGGGTAGATGCTTTCTTGGGTATCATAAGCTGGGAAGAAGATCTGGTCCGAATATCCCCTGCCGGCCTCGGTGAAGGGAACGCTGCCGTACGTGTCGGTCAGGATCATGAAAGCATGGGCCTGCACGATCCGGGCCATGTTGTAGACATTGGACTGGGCAGGGATATCCTTGGTGCGGGAGATGACGTCACTCGTGTTTTTGACGACATTCTGGTAGTAGTTTTGCCAGTTGACCTGGGTAGAGGCGCGGTTGTCCTGGTTGTAGTTTGCACCGGTGAGCACGCCTGAGTTGGGAGAAATCACCTGCTGCACCACGCCTACCTCGTAGATGAGGGTAGCCGTCGGGAAAGCCAGCCCCAGCGTCGCCGCATTGAGCTGGATTATGGGATCGAGGGTAGTTGCCCGCACCTTGTTGGTATTGAGCTCGTCAAAGCCCTCGTCGCAGGAACTGGACAACACCAGAAAGAACAGTATCGCCAGGTAGTTATATGTCTTTTTCATGGAAAGTAGCATTAGAATTTAACATTCAGATTGAAGCCCAAACCTCGAGTCGTCGGCAAGCCGGTAGATTCCATTCCGACCAGGTTGTCCGAGGAATAGCCAAAGGACTCCGGATCGATGTTGTCCACCCACTTTTTGATCATCAGCACGTTATTCGCCACGAGGGAGAGCTTGACCGAGCGGAAAGGCTGCTCCGCCGGCAGGTGTTTGGTAAAGTCATAGCTGAGCGTGACCTGGCGCAGCTTCCAGTAGCCCGCGTCGTAGATGACCGGCTCCACGAGGGCCTGCGAACGTACCACCTCCCAGTAGGACTGGACCGGTGCCACAGCGGTGTTGGTCTCCCCGGCTTCGTTCACGCCGTCTCCCACTACACCGCCTTCCCGGCCTTCCAGGGTCATCTTGTGCAGGCCGTGTCGGGTCGCGTTGAAGTTGGTACCGGAGAGCATTTTGCCTCCGAGCTTGAAATCAATCAAGAAAGAGAAAGCAATGCCCTTGTAGTTGAAGGAGTTGTTCCAGCCACCGATCCATTTGGGAAGGGCGCTGCCAAAATTGACCAAGTCCGGAGTGCGGATAGGCAGGCCGTTTGCCGCAAAAATCTTCCGGCCCTGCTCGTCGCGCTTGTAGCCAAACCCGGCGATCTGGGCCATTTCCATTCCCACTATTTGCCGTAGCTCTCCGTTGAAGACGTGCGTACCCACGGTGATCCGCTCGCCGGGAGTGTCGGTCAGCAGGCTCAGCACCTCGGTGACGTTGTAGGCCGCGTTAAAGGTCGATTCCCAGACGAAGCTTTCGTTTTCTACCGGCACGAGGGTCAAGAGCGTCTCGATGCCCTTATTGCTGCTTTGGCCGCTGTTGATCGACGTGTTCAAATAGCCCGAAGCGTCGGAAATCTGCGCACTCACGATCTGGTCGGTGGTGAGCTTGCGGTACGCAGCGACATCGAGAGTCACCCGGCTGTTGAGCATGTTCAGCTCAAAGCCGACCTCCGTCTCACCGATTCGCATGGGGCGAAGGTTCGGATTCGGAAGCGTCCCCCCCAACGGCCCACCCACGGGCTGCCCATTGAGCAGGTTGGCGTTGACGTTGTAAAACAACACGTTGGAATAAGGCCCCACGTCCGAGTCACTACCCACTTCCGCATAAGCCACCCGCAACTTTCCAAAATTGATCAGGCCGCTGCTGACCGATTCGGTAAACACCCAGCTGGCGGACACGGAGGGATAGAGGATGCTCCGGTTGTCCTTGGACAGGGTGGAAAACCAGTCATTTCTCAGCGTACCGGTCAGGAAGAGGCGGTTCCTATAAGCCACCTCAGCCGATCCATACAGGGAATTCACGGCCCGCTCGTTTAGGTCGTAGATGGGGTCTTTGGCCCGGCCGTTTTGCACGGTGTACAGATCCCTGATGACAAAGTCCGTGACTTGCACACTGTTCAGGTCCGATCTCCGCTCCATGTGATTGCCGCCAAAGGTGAAGTTGGTACCGAAATCCCCGAAGGTCTTGTTGGCCGAAAAGAGAAAGTCCGTGTTGATCTCCCGGAATCTGCGCGACTCCTGCGTATAGACGCCGTTGACAAAACCTGCCGGAGCCGGAGCCCTGGAGGCCTGCCCGGTAGGAAAGTTGTTGTAGTCCTGATCCCTAGACCAGTAGTCCTGGCCTACCCGTCCTTGTACAGAAAGCCAAGGGAGGATCTTGTACTTCACGTGGATATTCCCAAAGACCCTGTCCCTGCGCACGTTTTGAAACTGCTTGTCCAGCGTGAAATAGGGGTTGGTTCGGTTTCTAAACCGAGAGTACACGATCTCGTCACCGACGGCATTGTAGGCGTTTTCCTTCAGGATTTCCAGAGGCATGGAGTTGGCCATGTTGTACAGCGCTACAGGGATGGTATTGTCCTGCTGGCCGATGTTTGGCGCGTTTTCGTTTTCCTCTTGGGAATAGTTGATATTTCCCCCGAAGCTAAACTTGGGAGACAGGTCATAGCCAAAGCCGAGGTTTAGGGTCTTCCTGTTGTAGGTGTTGTTTGGCACGATGCCCTTGCTGTCCAGATTGGCAAAGGAAAGGCTGAGGCCGCCTTTGTCTCCCGTGGAAGTCAGCGTGATGGAATTGGTCACGTTTTGCCCGTTGCGGAAGAAATCGCCGATGATCCCTTTCTGGGGTACATAGGGCACTTCCAACCCATCATACAGGATGTGCGTCATTCCAGGCTGGAATTTTTCCCCAAAAGACCACTGTCCCGAGGTGGGGTTTGGCGCAGTGGGTCGTACGCCCTGCTCGCCCTGCCCGTACTCGTACTGGTAGTCGGTGAAGTCCAGGGGAGTCTCGTTGGTGTAGTTGAGGTTGTAGGTCACTCCGATTCCCTGGGTATCCCCTTTGGTCTTGGTCGTGATCATGATGACGCCATCCTTGGCCCTCGAACCGTAGAGCGCGGCAGCAGCTGCCCCCTTGAGGATGGTCATGGTTTCGACGTCGTCGGGGTTGATACTGGAGAGACCATCCCCGCCATCGGAGGTATTTCCCCCTCCCCTTACGCCAATCGAGTTGTCCGAGGCATTGTTGCCTGGGTTGGTGCCAAAGTTGGTATTGTCGATCGGCACGCCGTTGATGACGATGAGCGGGTTGTTTTGGCCCGAAATAGAAGACTGCCCACGGATACGGATCTTGGACGTACCGCCTGGTCCGGTGCCGAGGGAGGAGATGTTGACCCCGGCCACTTTGCCCTGCAGGGCGTTCATCAGATTGGGAGTCCGGTTGATGGTCAGCTCATCGGATTTCACCTTGGATGTGGCAAAGCCCAAACTCTTGGCCGACTTCTCAATACCCAAGGCCGTGACGACCACTTCCTCCAGGTCGCTTTCATCCACCTTCATGGTGATGTTGACCACAGAGCGGTTTTGGACCGACACTTCCTGGGAAATGTAGCCCACGAACGAAAAGACCAGCACGGCATTGCCATCGGGAACATTGATCGAAAAGTCTCCCGCAGTATTGGTCACCGCACCGGTGCTTGTGCCTTTCACCAGGATGTTTACCCCCGGAAAACCGTTTCCGTTTTCGTCCAGCACCTTGCCGGTGACGGTGACGTCAAAGCGTCTCGCTCGGTCCGAGCGGTCGGAAACCGTCAAAACCGGGGCTGAAGGGGTGAGCGGAAAACTGGTGAGTGACGCCGTCAAAGGGGAATTGAGATTTCCGTCCGGCTTGGTCTTTTCCCCTTTTTTGGGATAGATGACAAAAAACCTGGCTCCCGCCTTCTCATAGGTCAGGCCGGAATTTTTGAGGAGCTCGTCGAGACCTTCCTCCACCGAGCGGTATTTCTTTTTGGACACCCGCACGGTCTTCTGGGCCACGAGGTCGTCCTTGAAGGCAATCGAGACGTCAAACTGGCTTTCCAAGGAAGTCAGGCCGTCCCTGAGTGCAAAACTGGTCACCGCTCCCCCCTCAGACTGAAACCTGTCTGAGGACGCCAGTGCTTCTTTGTACTGGGCGAGCGCCCATTGGCCTCCCGCTCCGTACAAACAGAGAATTAGTAAAAGCTTTTTCATAGGATATGTTGGGTTATTATTAATTGACTGGCACTCGTACTCGCTACGCTTATTCGATTTGGTACACCGAGTCGCGGTAGACGACCCGGACATTGAAGATCTTGGCAGTAAGCCGCATAAAAGACTGCGCATCCGAAAGCGGCATCGACCCGGACGCACTTTGGTCTAGGTCCACCCCAGGCCCCACCTCCACGGCTATCCCGTAGTTTTCCTCCGCCATCCTGACCATCTCGGCCAGCTTGGTACTTTCCAACTGGAGCACGTTTTTGGTCCAAGAGACATAGGCTTCCGGATTCACGCGCTTCTTCTGTATTTTTTGGCTGTCATACTCCACCAGGTCGCCCGGTGTCATCAGGATTTTGGAGGGCTTGGGACTGTCGGTGAAGCTCATGGTCACATTTCCCTCGCTGAGCAGGACCTTGGTCTGCCGGTTTCGGTGATACACGTTAAACTGCGTGCCCAGCACCTCCACTTCCACACCCGAGGTGGGATAGACCTTGAATGGCTGGTGGCTCTCCAGATGCTGCACGTCAAAAAAAGCCTCGCCCTCGACCCACACCTCCCGTACTTGGCTGGAATGCCAGTCCGAGGAGTAGGTCAACAGCGAGTTGGCGTTCAGGATTACCTTGGAGCTGTCTGGCAGGGTGAGGGCAAGGGTTTCCCCGAAACCCGTCCGATAGATCACCTGGCTGGAGCCGAGGTTCATCAAAAAGTAAAGCGCCAAGCAGGCAAGCAGCGCGAAAGACGCAGCAATCCAAGCGGGACGGAAGCGCCTAAAGGCAGATTGCTTGGCGACAAAGAGCGGCTTGGGCCGGATATCCTGCTGGATTTTTTTCCAGACCCCCTGGATATCGGACTCCCTCAGCTGGAAGGGAGGCGTATTGATCTCTTGGAGGATCTTCCGAGCCTCCAGCACTTGGGGCTGGAGTTCGGGATTTTGGGACATCCAGTCGTGCCAATAGTCCTCTAGCGACTGGTCTGGGCGCAAAACCCAATCTTGAAAAACGGGATCCTCCAGAAATCTCTGAAGGGGGTAGGAGGACTCTGGATCTGAAAATCTGTTCACTGGAATTTGGCTTTATACCTCCAAGAGCCGACTCCAGCTGGGAACTCATCAATTTTTCCCGACTTTTTTTAAAAAGTCTGCCTTCGGAGCTTTTCCCTCAGCAGTCGGATCGCCTTGGAAATCAGATTGTGGACCGCCTCGACCGAAATCCCCATGACCTCGGCGATCTGCCTGCTCTCCATGCCATTGTAAAACCGCAGCACCACCGCCTCGCGCTGCCGCCGGGTGAGTTCGCGGACGGCGTGCTGCACCAGTTTGCAATTTCGGATCGCCTCCTCCTCTTCTATCCACTCGGACTCCTTGGAATCCTCCGCCTCCAGCACCTCTTCCTCCCAAAAATCGGGGTGTACATCTTTTTTTCGCTCGGCGATCTTGGCAAAAAACAAATTGCGATAGGACCGAAAAAGATAGCCCTTCACCAGACTCACCTCAGAGAGCGACTCCCTTTTTTGCCAAACCGAGGTAAAAAGCTCCTGGACGCAATCTTTGGCCAAATCCGGGTCTGGGAAAAAATGCATCCCGTAGTTGTACAGGGGGTTCACAAACTTTTTGAACAAGGAAGAGAAGGCAAGTTCATTTCCCTTTTTCACGCTTTCCCAAAGCGCGCAATCTTCCGAACCCGAAGAGTCCGTCGCCTTGATGAAAAACATTTTGTTTGGAACATTTGGCATATCTCAAACTTTTCATACTGAAAAAACCCCAATTAAGGTACATATAAGAGACACACATGTCAATATGTAAAATTAGTCAAATTCACTAATGCGGGGATTTGAGGGATAGAGACTTGCTGAAGGACGCTAGCTTTTGAGCCTTACGGCCTTACAGCGATGCCAATAGGGGGGAAACTTCACGGACGGATAACCTTACTCCAAAATTTTATTCGTACTTTTGCGGCTTCAATAAGGCAAACCATGCAGAATATTCGGAATATCGCGATCATCGCGCACGTTGACCACGGCAAGACCACCCTAGTGGACAAAATCATCCACGCATCCAAGATCTTCAGGGAAAACCAACAGTTTGACGACCTGATCCTGGACAACAACGACCTGGAACGCGAAAGAGGGATCACCATTCTTTCCAAAAACGTGTCCGTACGCTACAAAGACACCAAAATCAACATCATCGACACCCCGGGTCACGCCGACTTTGGCGGTGAAGTGGAGCGCGTCTTGAAGATGGCCGACGGGGTAATCCTCCTCGTGGATGCCTTTGAAGGCCCCATGCCACAGACCCGATTCGTACTGGGCAAGGCTCTTGGCCTTGGCTTGACCCCTATCGTGGTGGTCAACAAAGTGGACAAGGAAAACTGCCGCCCTGACGAGGTGCACGAGTCCGTGTTTGAACTGATGTTCAACTTGGACGCTACCGAAGAGCAGCTGGAATTCCACACCCTCTACGGTTCTGCGAAGCAAAACTGGATGGGCCCGGACTGGAAAAACCCGACCGACTCCATCCTGCCACTTTTGGACGCGATCCTGGAGTACATCCCTGCCCCGAAAATCGCCGAAGGCTCCCTGCAGATGCAGATCACTTCCCTGGACTTTTCCAACTTCGTGGGACGTATCGCCATCGGCCGAGTAGCACGTGGCACCATCTCCGAAAACCAGCAAATCGCCCTTTGCAAGGCTGACGGCAGCATCAAAAAGATGCGCGTGAAGGAACTCCACACCTTCGAAGGCCTAGGCAAAAACAAAGTTCAGACCGTCTCCGCAGGCGACATCTGCGCCGTGACTGGTATCGAAGACTTCGAAATCGGTGACACCATCGCCGATGCGGAAAAGCCGGAGCCACTTCCTCGTATCTCCATCGACGAGCCTACGATGAACATGCTCTTCACCATAAATAACTCTCCGTTCTTCGGCAAAGAGGGCAAATTTGTGACCTCCCGTCACCTGCGTGACCGATTGATGAAGGAGACCGAGAAAAACTTGGCGCTCAGAGTAGAATCAACCGACTCCGAAGATAAATTCTTGGTATTCGGACGTGGCATCCTCCACTTGTCCGTACTGATCGAGACCATGAGAAGAGAAGGCTACGAGCTCCAAGTGGGCCAGCCCCAGGTGATTTTCAAGGAAATCGACGGGGTAAAATGCGAGCCTATCGAAACCCTCGTGGTGGACGTACCGCAGGAGACTGCCGGTAAAGTGATCGAACTCGCTACCCAAAGAAAAGGCGAACTTCTGATCATGGAGCCAAAGGGCGACTTGCAGCACTTGGAGTTCAGCATTCCTTCCAGAGGACTGATCGGACTGAGAAACAACGTCCTGACCGCAACCCAAGGTGAAGCGATCATGAACCACCGATTCACTGCCTACGAGCCTTTCAAAGGCCCAATCCCAGGCAGAATCAACGGCTCTCTGATCTCTATGGAGGGCGGTCCATGTACTGCCTACGCCATCGACAAGCTTCAGGATAGAGGTGTATTCTTCATCGAGCCGGGCGACGACCTGTACACCGGCCAGGTGATTGGCGAGCACTCCAGAGACAACGACATCGTGGTCAACGTACAAAAAGGCAAGAAGCTCACCAACATGCGTGCTTCCGGCTCCGATGACAACGTCCGAATCGCCCCTCCGAAGCGCTTCTCCCTGGAAGAGTCTATGGAATACATCCAAAAAGACGAATACCTGGAGATCACGCCGAAAAACATCCGAATGAGAAAAATCTACCTGGATGAAAACGAAAGAGCCAGAATGGCCAAAAAAGAAGCATAACAAACAGTCCTTCAATATCGGAATCCCACGGCGCAAGCTGTGGGATTCTTTTTTTGCCCCGATCCCAAGATCTTGCTTTGAAATAAAAACTTTATCACTAATCTTCCGTCAGTAAAACTAAATCCAAATTATCCGCTATGCGCAAAGCTTTGCTAACTCTGTCTGCCACTTTTGCACTTTCAACTTTGGCTTTTTCACAGACAAAAAACGACGTCCTCTACCTCCTGGATGGACCTAAGGAAGTACAGGTAAAGGAAGTGGGATTCAACATCATCAAATACAGCTATCCCAACGAAAACACGCTCTACAGCGTCAGCAAGCATCAAGTAACCAAGATCGAATACGCCAGCGGACGGGAAGAAACATTCGAAAGCCCCTTCAAGCCAGTCAAGGGATTGGACGATGCCGAGCTGGTCTACATCACTTACAATCCGGAAGACATCGCCGGCCTGAATCCAAAGGGTGAACTTTTCAGCAAAGCTACCGGCGTGACGGTTCTTTCCTCGATCAACAACGTGAAGAACAGAGCCTTGGACAAGCTGAAAGCGGAAGCCTCGATGCTCGGCGCAAATGTCGTCTTTGTAGGAAACATCTATCAGCGGGGCAACCAGTACGGAGGTGAAAACCAGCCCGGAAACTCGACACAGACGACATTTAGCGGCACCGGGTACTCCACCGAAGCACTGGAAGCGGAGGAAGTCCGAGCCATTGTCACCGGGCAAAAATACCACCACTACCAGACCCATAGGCTCAACAGGAACGACTGGAACGCGACCCGGGAGATTTCCACAGCCTATGACGAAAACCGAAAGCCTCTGATGTTTGAGTTTGACAAAATCATGGAAAAGGAAGACGGAATCTATGTGACCTCCTCCCATGTCCCCAGCAAAACAAAGGAACTGAAAGTCATCCGGGCGGACTCGGAAGTCGTGATTTTGATGGAGCGAAACGACAAAACCATCACCAACTACTACCTGATCTCGACGGAAAACCAATACTTCAAAAACATGGCTAACAGAGTCGTGCTCTAAACCAGAAAAGGCCGCTTACCCGGCCTTTTTCGCTTTCATTCTTCGACCTCAGAAGGCAAAAAACGTTTTGTAGTCATTGGGCAGGTGCTTCTTTGCCAGTTGCTGCACGGGTCGATGCCAACAAAGGCTAAACTCCAGCTTTGCTCTTACTTCGCTCTTCGCTCCCGAGTGAAGAAGTGAATTCGATTACTGGCACAATTGCGGAGATACATGTTATATTTCTATCTTTAGTAGCCTGATGGAAACCTGGCCTCCCGCCATGTGACCTCCAACAGTCTCAGACCATGACCTCACGAAGAAAAGCAATTCAAACCTTGGGCCTGGCAGCTGCTGCCGCGGCCTTACCTATCCCCACCATCGCTAAAAATATGGCAAAGCAAAAAATGATTCACCAGGTGTACTTCTGGCTGCACGACACGGGAAATACGCAAGAGTTTCTGACCGAGGCCGTGCCCATGCTCGGCAAGTGCCCGACCGTAGGCAAATTCATCGCTGGAACGCCTGCCGATACCGAAAAGCGGGACGTAGTCGACCACTCTTGGCAGGTCTGCTGCACGGCTTTCTTTGACAGCCTGGAGGATCAGCTCGCGTATCAAAAAGAGCCTCTTCACCTGGAGTTCATCGAGAAATATTCCCACATGTGGAAGACCGTGAAGGTCTACGACATCGCCATCTAGGGCTTCCTTGCCCTCCATAGCTCCCACTAAAATCCAGACAACATGAAAATTCCCCATTGGATCATCGGTATTGTCCTATTCGGATCGCTTGCCTGTGATCCAAAGGAGGATCCCATGCCCTCCGACCAGGGCTTGGCGATCAAGGAGGCGATCTTCGAATCCATGGGCGAATGGTATTTCTGGAACGAGGAGCTTCCAGCCACGGTGGACTATGCCGCCTACGCCTCCAACGAGGCATTGTTGGACGCAATCATCTTCAAGCCTCTGGATAGATTTTCCTACCTAACTACCCAAGAGGCCTTCAACAATGCCTTCGTGGGCCGAAATGCCGGACATGGCTTCGGCTATGCCTTTGGTGCGGACGGAAAGCTCTACCTCTCCTTCGTGTATGACGAGTCCCCTGCGGGAAAAGATGGCTGGAAGCGAGGCTGGGAGATCACCCAGATCAACGGCAAAGTGATTTCCGAATACAAAACTTCCTCCGGTGGCTACGACTTCAAACTGGGCAATCCGGATCCCGGAATCTCCAACACCTTTACCTTCAAGCTCCCGGACGGCAGCAGCACGACACGTACCAACGTCAAGGCGGAGTACCAGTCCAACTCGGTGCTGGAAAAGAAAATCTTTGAAGTGGCGGGTAAAAAAGTGGGCTACTGGGCCTATCAGAGCTTCAAAGCCACTGCCGGGGTGAGCCCCACCAAAAGTACGGAAGTGGATGACTCCATGGAGTTTTTCAAAACTGGGGGAATCCAGGAGCTGATCGTCGACCTGCGCTACAACGGAGGCGGATCTGTCGCCGTGGCAGAGCAGATCTGCAACTACCTGATCCAAGCCTCCAACTCGGGCAAGCTCATGTACACCAACAAGCTGAACGCCCTGAAATCCAACCTCAACTCGTCCAGAAATTTTTCCAAACTGGGCTCCCTGCAGCTCAGCCGCATCGTGTTCATCACTTCCCGGGGTTCCGCGTCAGCCTCCGAGCTGGTGATCAACAACCTTGACCCTTACCTCGATGTAGTCCTGATCGGTGACAATACCTACGGAAAGCCGGTGGGCTCCTTCCCCCTTTCCGCCTACAACACCACACTCAAAAACAACAACGTGGAGCTCGTCCCCATTACCTTTGCCATCGCCAACTCAGCCGGCAAGGCGGAGTACTTTGATGGCTTCCCAGCGGATTTTTCGGTTGGAGATTCCCCACAGTTTCCTTGGGGAGACGAGCGGGACCTACGCCTGGCTGCGGCGCTAAGCTACCTGCAAAACGGCACGGTGAGCGGCAGGATGCTGGACACCTTCTTCAGGCCAAAATGGGAAATGATCGATGGTTTCAAAGGATTGGGGCAGGAATTTCCTGTATACTAGATCAATCCATGTAACTTTCCCTGTCTCCGCCGATTTCCAGCATAAAGGACTCTTTCAAGTCGAGCTCTCTCAACAACTCCTCTCTATGGCCGAGGATTTCGATCAGATTTTTGTTGGAGACATTTCCCAAGTTGATTTTGACCAATTTCTTCGGCGTACGATCCAGCAAAAAACTGTTCTTAAAATCCGAGTCTTTTGAAACCAGAATGTACCCTCCTTGATCTGCAAATCTGGAAATCTCGGCATCCTTTGTAAAGCAGCCCTCCAAAATCTCGTTTACGTGGATGCACTCGTGCCCCAAGCCTTTAAAAAATGAGACTACTTTGAAGGAAATATGGACATCGCAGAGAAATTTCACGAAGCCAGGTCAATCAAAGGATGTCCAGATATAGCAAGCTTGGCAAATTGCAAGCAAGCATATATATCTTCCCTCTCCAGCTCCGGATGGTCTTCAAGGATTTCCTCGATCGTCATTCCCGAACCCAACAAATCAATAATGACCTCCACAGGCCAGCGCATTCCTCTGACGCATGGCTTGCCATGACAAACCTCCGAGCTCACCGTAATCCTGTGATTTAGATCCGACTTCATCTTTCTAAAATAGCATATTCATTGAAAAAACGGGATTATCCATTCACAGTTTGGAAAACTATGGATTTTGGCTGGAACGTCGAAAAACGTCAACAGAATTGCGGCATTCGCCGGCTACTTTTTCCTGTGCCGCTCGATCAGCACTTCCATCACCTCGTCCAGCTCGTATCCTTTGGCTTCGAGCAAGACCAAGTAGTGATAAAGCAGATCCGCTGCTTCTCCCATAAAGAGCTCCTTGTTGTCGTCCTTGGCTTCGATCACGATCTCCACAGCTTCCTCCCCTACTTTCTGGGCCACCTTGTTGATGCCTTTGGCAAAAAGCGATGCGGTGTAGGACTGGTCTGAAGGATTGTTTTTGCGGTCTTTGATGATGGCGCGCAGCTGGTCGATAAAGCCCGTCTTGGAGGAATTGGGCTCGTCCCAGCAGGTATCGGCACCCGTATGGCAAACTGGCCCACGGGGATTAGCCTTGATCAAAATGGAATCCCCATCACAGTCCGCGGCGAAGGACACCAGCTCCATGAAATTGCCGGAAGTCTCGCCCTTGGTCCACAGACGGTTTTTGCTTCTGCTGAAAAAGGTAACCATGCCTGTTTCTTGGGTTTTTGCCAAAGCGGCCTCGTTCATATAGCCCTGCATCAGAACCTTGCCACTCAAGGCATCTTGTACTATGGCAGGCACCAAACCGTCCATTTTTTCAAAATCTATGTTCATGTCTGTATGTTCAGACCTGTCAGGTTTTCAAAAACCGGACAGGTCTTGCTTTTATTTTCAACAAATCGGTCTCGACTCCCTGCCTACCGGTAAGGCAGGCGCTTCGCCTGACACTCGCTTCTTGGCTCTTGCCTCTAGCATCTAATGTCTAACGTCTTGATACTTGCATCTTGATACTAGATACTACCTTCTCACACTGATCCCTTCCTCCGCCAAATATCCTTTCAGCTCGGGAATCCCAATTTCCTTAAAGTGAAAGATACTCGCCGCCAAGGCCGCGTCAGCCTGTCCAAAGGTAAACACATCCTTGAAATGCGCCATCGTCCCGGCCCCCCCGGAGGCGATCACCGGAATGGAAAGCTCGGCCGAAATCTCCGCAGTCAGCTCATTGGCAAAGCCGGCCTTGGTACCGTCATGATCCATGGAGGTCAGCAAGATCTCCCCTGCTCCGCGATCCGCCACTTCCTTGGCCCAAGCCTGGGTCTTCAGCAGCGTCGGCTTTCTCCCGCCATGGGTATGGACGAAATCAATCCCGTCCACGTCCCGTGTATCGATCGCCACCACGATGCACTGGGAGCCAAACTCCCGGGCCATCTGGTCTATCACGCCCGGATTGTTCACGGCGGCCGAGTTGATCGAGATCTTGTCAGCACCGGCGTTGAGGAGGAACTTGACGTCCTCGACGGTTGAGATCCCACCACCAACGGTGAAGGGGATCGTGATCGCCTTGGCCACTTTGGTCACCAAGTCCGCCAGCGTCTTCCGCTTGTCTACCGTGGCCGTGATATCGAGGAAAACCAGCTCGTCGGCTCCTTCATCGGAATAGACCTTGGCCAGTTCTACGGGATCACCGGCATCCCGAAGCTCGACAAAATTGACTCCCTTGACCGTGCGGCCATCTTTGATATCCAGGCAGGGGATAATTCGTTTGGTCAACATTTTACTATTGGAAAATTTTAATGACAGTAGTACTTGTACTGCATCGGCGGAAAGCCTCTGCAGAACCTGATTCTAAATTGTAATTTCTACCAGATTGCCTTCCGGATCTGAAATTACACTTTCGTAATAGCCGTCCCCGGTGGTTCTCGGCTCACCGACGATTCTATAGCCGCTATTTCGCAGCCTATCCGTCAATTCGTCCACCTGTTCCTTTGAGCCGACTGACACTGCGAAATGAGCCAAACCAAAATTAGCTTTGTCTTGGTTAAGGAAACCGGTGACCTCCGGCCTGTGCATCAGTTCGATCCGTGCTCCTGAGGGGAAGGTCAAGAAGTAGGACGAAAACTCCTTTTTGGGATTGTAATACTTTTCATTTGAGGTCAAATGAAAGAAATCAAGGTAAAAAGCCCTCATTTTCTCCAAATCATTCACCCAGATCGCAAGATGCTCAATTCTCATTTTCTCTCTTGTTCAGAAACCCAAGACTCACACTCGAAATCAAACGAAGACCGCCAATTCCTCCAGCGTCACCCTTCCCTCATAGTAGGCCTTGCCGACTATCGTGCCGTACACCCCAATTTTCTCCAGTTCCTCCAAGTCCTTGACCGAAGAAACTCCCCCGCTGGCAATCAGTTTAAGATTGGGGATTTCCTGAAGAATCTCCTGATACAATTCCACTGAAGGGCCTTGCAACAAGCCATCTTTGGCCACGTCCGTGCAAATCACATACTGGATTCCCAGCCCGACGTAGGATTGGATAAAGGGAATCAGATCCACCGTAGTGGTCTCTTCCCAACCTCCCACGGCAATCTTTCTGTCCTTGGCATCTGCGCCAAGAATGATCTTCTCCGGCCCGTAGCTTTTGATCCAAGACTTGAACAGCTCGGGATTTTTCACCGCGATGCTGCCTCCGGTCACCTGCTTTGCTCCGAGTTCGAACGCTTTTTCGATCTCCTCATCGGCTTGGATACCACCACCGAAATCCACCTGCAAAGAAGTCCCCTGGCTGATTCGCTCCAGCACCGCCCCGTTGACGATTTTCTTGGCTTTGGCTCCATCCAAGTCCACCAGGTGCAGACGCTGGATTCCGGCTCCTTCGAAGCGCTTGGCCATCTCGAGCGGGTCGTCGTGGTACTCTTTTTTGCTGCTGTAGTCGCCTTGGCTGAGGCGAACGCACTTGCCTCCGATAAGGTCGATGGCGGGAATGATTTGCATGTTAAAAGACTTTAGACGCAAGACTTAAGTATCAAGACTTGCTGGTTTATAGGTTTGAGGTTCGGAAATAAGGGTTGTAAAGTACAAAAGTTGTAAGGTGGTAAAGTTGACTCATCAGGCTAAACGCTAAGGAGGACCTCGTAAATCGTACTTCGTAGATCGTAAATCAAATACTTAGGAAATTACTCAACAGCTTCTCCCCCACCGTGCTGCTCTTCTCCGGGTGGGCCTGGATCGCCCAATAGTTGTCCCGATGGAGGATGGCCGTGAAGTCATGGATGTAGTGCGTGCTGGCAATCGTCGCTTCGCTAAGCTCAGCATAATAGCTGTGCACGTAGTAGACAAAGCGGGAATCCGGCAGATCCTTCAACAAAGGATTATCCGCCAAATTTTCCAGCTCATTCCATCCGACATGAGGGACTTTAAACTCCCGTGAGTTTTCGGGCACGAAGCGCTTCACCTTCACCGGAAAAATACCCAGGCACTCCGTGTCGTTTTCCTCCGAATGCTCGCATAGCAACTGCAATCCCAGACAAACACCCAAAAAAGGCTGTTTGATCTCCCGGATCAGTTGATCGAGTTTTCGTGCTTTCAGGTAGCTCATCGCCGTGCTGGCCTCTCCCTGACCGGGAAAGATCACCCGGTCTGCGCCACGGATTTCCTCCGGATCGTCTGTCAAAACAGCCTCGGCACCCAAGCGCTCCAGCGCATAAAGTACCGACTGCACATTGCCCGAATTGTATTTGATTACTGCTGTTTTCATTTCTAAGTATCAAGACACTAGACACAAGATTCAAGACATTATGCCCCAAGGGTTAGACTCTAACTTATGCGCCATATTTATCAATTACATCTTTGCTCAATCTCATCAGTTTTGATCGATACACTTCATTCAATTCAGATATTCTATCCTCATAATGGATTAATACATCGATATTATACTTTAACCTATCTGTCCCAAGAGGATAGTCATCCAGCTGATTTTCATACTCAAAAAAATCCTCGGCATGAAAATCCAAGGGTTCTATATCATTTATCCATCTGAAAATTTTTGCCATAATGTGAATTCCTAATGGGAAACCTATTTCATTGCTTAAGATCCTTCTCGAATTGCTTACTAGATCTCTTATCAATTTCTCTCTCCTCTCCGACTCGTACTCATTCATTTCCTAATTCACATTAAGTTCAACAAATATCCTATACGCAAAACCCAAGACTTCCCGATCAAATGTCCGGTGACCGATGTACTCATCCGACATCGGTCATCGGACACCCGACATTTATTTTTTGCTCAGCATCTCCTCCAGCACCGCCTCTATCTCCGGAAGCGACTCATAGAGCTGCTCGTAGCTTTCGATCACAAAATACTTGTCCTGGAAGCGATCCTTCCAGTATTCCTGGTTCAAAATCCTCCGCACGTCGTAGGGAATGTGGGCGGGCTCGTTTGAAAGGCTGAATTTAGTCTCTCCGGACGAACTTAGGATACCTGCCCCGTAAATCTTCAGCTCCCCATCCTCCCGGATCAGTCCAAACTCGATGGTAAACCAATAGATTCGGCTCAGCAGTTGGATCGCCCAAGGGTTGTCGATGTGCTTTAGGGCGATACCCGACAGGTTTTCCAGAAAGTCCACGTAGGGCTGGTTCGTCAGCAACGGCATGTGCGCAAAAGCATCGTGAAACATATCCGGCTCCTCGAGGTAGTCCAGCTGCTCCATCTTGCGCAGCCAGGTGGATGATGGAAAACGCCTGTTGTTTAGCAAGCCAAAAAACAGGTCATCATCGATCAGCCCGGGCACGACCTGCACGGCCCAGCCGGTGGTCTTGGCCAGGATCTGGTTGAGTTCGTCAAAGTTGGCGATGCGGTCGGCGCTGAACTTCACGGCCTCCACACCCTTCAAGTAAGCCTTGGAAGCCGCCTTGGGGAGATTGGGCATCTGCCGCTCAAAGAGAATCTTCCATACCTTGAAGTCTTCGGCAGTATACTGCCCGTATTCCTGCCTCAGCTTTTGCAATCGAGGGTCAGAAAAGACCCAGTTTTTCGGTTTCGTTTCCATTTATATTCTATTTGGGTTTATAGTATCATCTAGCTCACCAGCCGCCTCGCCAGACTCACCAACTAATTCGACTGGACGTCATTGCGACGAGGCACGAGGAAGCAATCTTCTTTTTTGGGATTGCTTCGCTCCGCTCGCAATGACGCAAAACAAAAAAGCCTACTCCGGGAGGGAATAGGCCTGTCTATTTTTTTGCCAAAAAACCATAGCATTCCTATTCCCTCATCTAAAATGATGGTAAGAATGGTGCACGTAGGTTCTTGGAGTCGGATTCACAGCCCTAATTTACAGAGAGTTTTCGCTAAAGCAATTTTCCCCAACAATTCAATTCCATTTCTAAGACAGCCTCCCCGATTCGAGTCCGAACCAAATTTTGATATGATTCGCTTTAGGTGTATTATTACATCAAACTATATAAAGATGGCAAGGCAAAGCATCTCCCTCACCGAACCTAATGACGAATGGCTCAAAGCCCAAGTGGACAGCCAAGAATACGCCAGCAAAAGTGAACTCGTCAATGACCTGA
Organism: Algoriphagus oliviformis; assembly: GCF_017254915.1. GTDB lineage: Bacteria > Bacteroidota > Bacteroidia > Cytophagales > Cyclobacteriaceae > Algoriphagus > Algoriphagus oliviformis. Next base: position 367,061 of record NZ_JAFKCT010000003.1, read on the forward strand.
TCCGACAAGCAAGAAAGCAACAGGCAGAAATCGACTGGGTTAGGACGAAGCTCGAAAAAGCCGAAAAGAGCGGCTTTACCTCCCTGACCAAAGAGCAAATTTTGGCTGAAGCTAAGGCATCGATAAATGGCTAGCTACCGGCTGAGCGAGGAAGCAAAGGCTGATTTGGTTCGAATCTATCATTTTGGGGTTCGAAGATTCGGAACGATCCAAGCCGACAAATACTTTGATGACTTTTTCAAGTGCCTTGAAATGATTGCCGAAAGGCCCTATTCCTTTGAGTCCGTAGACTATATCAAATAGGGTTATCGGCGTTGCGTTTGTGGAGCCGACAGCATCTATTTCAAAATGAACCATGATTCGGCAGAAATCATGGCAATTATCGGAAGACAGGATTTGTCTCAAATGCCCTGACTTTCCCCTATTTGGACAAAAAAAGGCTGCTTCTGGAGAAGCAGCCGATCAAGTCAGTTTCTTTCTTTCACAACAACTCAAATCCCTTTCGCATCGCGAAGCTCTCCCGTATCCAGGATGCAAGCCTCGCACTCTGTGCAAAATCCAAGGTTTGCTGTCCATCGGAATAGGCCTTTTCCGGCACCTCATGGGACTCGTAGATGATCCCATCCGCACCGGACATCACGCCGGCCAAAGCCATCTGCGGCACGTAGGCCCGTATGCCGATTCCGTGTGAAGGGTCGACGATCACGGGAAGGTGGGACTTGGCTTTGAGGATTGGGATCGCATTCAGGTCCAAAGTATTTCTGGAAGCCCGCTCATAGGTTCGGATACCTCTTTCGCAGAGGATGAGCTTTTCATTTCCTCCGGCAAAGACATACTCCGCGGACTGCAACAGCTCCTCTATCGTCCCGGAAATGCCCCGCTTGATCATCACCGCCTTGTCGACTTTGCCTAGCTCGTCCAGGAGGTTAAAGTTTTGGGAGTTTCTCGCGCCCACCTGATAGATGTCCACATAGGGATACATGGCCTCGATCTGGGAGGGCTGCATCACCTCGGTCACGATCTTGATGCCCGCTGGGGCAGCGATGGAGTGCCAAAGTTCCAGTCCCTCGATCCCCATCCCGCGAAAGGCGTAGGGCGACGTCCGGGGCTTGAACACGCCGCCGCGCATCATCGTCATGCCGTTTTCCACGCAGTGGGCTACCACCTTGCGGATCTGCTCCTCGGACTCGATGGAGCAGGGGCCGGTGATGATGGCCATCTCTCCGTCCTTGATGAAGACCCCGTCGCCGAGATCCACGGAGGTAGGTTTGGCCTTCCACTTTTTGGACACGAGCTTGTACTCATCCGAGACGATGTGGATGTCCTTGATGCCGTCCATCTGGCCGACCTTGCGGATGTCAAACTCATTTTTTCCGATGCCGATGATGTAGTCGCCGAGTTGGGTTTTGACCTCGGTGGTTTTATAGCCGATCTCGTTGACCTTGGCGAGGAGCTTTTCCTTCTGGGAATCGCTGATGTCGGCTTGTAGTTGAATTATCATTTGATTTATGAATTACGATTTTTGATTTACGAGGCTTGTCATTGAGCAAAAACTCTCTAGCGGCAATTGCAAAATTCCAAGAATCTTAATCCTCAAGAAATTTCTCATCGAACAGAAAATTCTGGATTCGCCATTGGTCATCCGGTTTATAAAAAAGAAATACAAACCTCAACGGCTGCCTATCATACCGCACGAAGTAGATCAATTGGACTAAGCTTTCGCCTTTTTTCACTTCGGAAATTTTCTCAAAGCCCTTATAGTCACCAATCAATTGGACTGCATTATTCAACTGAGTTTTCACTTGGTTCAAAGCTCCCTGATTCTCTGCCATCCAAGTGTTAGAATTTAGCAGTTCATCAACAGCACCACTAGGAGATACTTTATAGCTATCAAAAAACTGATTGACTATTTCTTCCGGCCCCTTCTGCGCGTAACAAAAATTCGTAAGAGAAACTACCAATGCACTTACGAAAAAGAGTAATATTCTATTTTTCATTTTTTCTCGATTCCCCTTGACTTTCAAAGCCTTCCACAGAAACAGTAGTCCTTAACAGAAGCCTCAAGGGCTATAATTTTACAATTTTCAAATTTTTCAATTTTTCAATCCTTTCAAATATCCCTGAATATCCCCACTCAAGTCGGCCGCGTTTTTCAGCACTTTGATAAAAGCCGAACCGATAATGGCTCCATTGCTATACTGTGCGGCTTGGGCGAAGGTTTTGGCATCGGAAATCCCAAAACCAATCAGTCTAGGATTTTTCAGCTCCATCGCCGCCACGCGTTCGAAATAGGCGACCTGCTCGGGGCTGATGTCGGCTTTGGCTCCGGTGATCGCATGGGAGGAAACCATGTAGATAAACCCGTCGCTGTTTTCATCGATCTCCCGGATGCGTTTCTCGGAGGTCTGCGGAGAAATCAGAAAGGTATTCACGATGCCGTACTGATCAAACATCGCCTTGTAGTCATCCAGGTACTGCTGCATGGGCAAGTCGGGCACGATCAGACCATCCACGCCCACTTCCTGGCATTTTTTGCAAAACTCCTCCATGCCAAACTGCAGGATCGGGTTCAGATAGCCCATGAGTACTACTGGCAGCTGGATTTTGCTGCGAAAGCCCTTGAGCTGCTCAAAGAGCAACTTCATGGACATGCCATTGTCGAGGGCGATCTTGTTGCTGTCCTGGATCGTCGGGCCATCGGCTACCGGGTCGGAGTAGGGCACCCCGATCTCGATGATATCCGCTCCCCCGGCCTGGATAGCCTCCATGATCGCCAGGGTATCGTCCAGCTTTGGAAAACCCGCGGTGAAGTAGATGGAGAGGACGTTTTCCTTTTTGGTTTGAAATAGTGTATGTATGCGATTCATTGTAAAGTACGATTTACGAAGTACGATTTACGAGGCGATAGAGAACTCTAAACTCATTTCCTAAAACTTACGCTTCAGAATTTTAGGATTGAAGTTCAGCAGGTCGACGTAAATCGTAAATCAAAATTCAAAAATTTCATTTGCGACATCCGACATCTGACATCCAACTTTAATATCCTCCCCACTTGATATAGGTCTCCAGATCCTTATCTCCCCTTCCGGAAAGGTTGACCACGATCACGTCGTCTTTTCCATATTCGATCATGTTGAGCGCATACAGGGCGTGGGCCGACTCGATGGCGGGAATGATCCCTTCCAGTTTGCTCAGCTCCACCCCGGCAGCCATGGCATCCTTGTCCTCCACGGCCACAAACTCCCCTCTTCCTACATCAAAGAGATGCGCATGCACCGGCCCTATACCCGGATAGTCCAAGCCTGCGGAGATGGAGTGCGGCTCCACCACCTGACCGTCTTCGGTCTGCATCAGAATGGTCTTCGAGCCGTGCAAGATCCCCGGCGTTCCTTTGGCCGTCGTTGCCGCGGTTTTGCCGGAGTTGATGCCCAGACCTGCGGCCTCAGCGGCGACCAAGCGCACCTCAGGCGTATTGTAGTAGTGGTAAAAAGCCCCAGCGGCATTGGATCCGCCACCGACGCAGGCGATCACGACGTCCGGGTTTTCACGTCCTTCCTTTTCCTTCAGCTGCCACTTGATCTCCTCCGAGATCACCGACTGGAAGCGGGCCACCATCTCCGGATAGGGATGCGGGCCCACCACTGAGCCGATGATGTAGTGCGTGTCCACGGGATTGTTGATCCAGGCGCGCATGGCTTCGTTGGTGGCATCTTTCAGGGTTTTTGACCCAGACGTGGCCGGCACGACCTGCGCGCCGAGAATTTTCATTCGCTCGACGTTGGGACGCTGGCGCGCGATGTCGATCTCCCCCATGTACACGGTGCACTCCATGCCCATCAGCGCACAGACGGTCGCCGTAGCTACTCCGTGCTGGCCCGCGCCAGTCTCGGCGATGATCCGCTTTTTGCCCAGCTTCCTTGCCAAGAGGATCTGTCCGATGGTATTGTTCACCTTATGGGCGCCGGTGTGGCAGAGGTCTTCCCGCTTCAGGTAGATTTTCGCGCCATATTTCTCCGAAAGCCTAGCTGCAAAATACAGGGGCGTCGGACGGCCTACGTAGTCGCGGAGCAAGCCCTGAAACTGCCCCTGAAAATCAGGAGAAGCCAAGATCGACTCGTAGTTTTCCCGCAGTTCTTCCACGTTGGGATACAGCATCTCGGGGATGTATGCCCCGCCAAACTTGCCGTAAAAGCCCCTTTCATCAACTTTGATCATATGTAGTATGGTTGATAGTTGATAGTCCATGGACTATGGTCTATCAGCTATGGTCTAATTTTTTCCTTAAAGATTTTCAGCTTCCCGATATTCTTCAGCCCCGGCTCGTCTTCAAACTTGGAGTTGAGATCCACGCCCTGAAGCTGTGGGATTTTTGCTGCCAAAGCCAAAACCTCAGCCGCACTGTCTTCGTCCAAGCCTCCGCTGAGAAGAAAACCTTTGTCAAAAGGATAACTCTCCAGCACGGTCCAGTCAAACTTTCTGCCCGAACCTCCATGGGCCACGGTCGCCGTGTCAAAGAGAAACTTGTCCACAAAAGGCAAGTACCCCCTCAGGCTCTCCCAGTCTATCTCGGACTTCACCGAGATGACCTTCCAGAGCTCCACATCGGATTTCCCCCTTAATTCTTCGACTAGCTCCACCGATTCCTTGCCGTGAAGCTGGATTGCCGAAAGGCCAAACAAAGCGACTTTTCGAAGGATTTCATCTGTAGTTTCGTTGACAAAGACGCCGACTTTTTTCACCTCCACGTCCGCCAGCTGCGCTGCGAAACCGTCCGAAACGAAGCGCGGAGACTTGGGGTAAAAGATCAAGCCCATCCAGTCCGGCCGGATTTCCCGGATCAGTTTCCCGACGTTTTCGGGATCGCGCATGCCGCAGACCTTGATCTCCATCAGGCTTTGCTCAGCTCGGGCTCTTGGGCCGAAAGCTTTTTGAACTCCTTGATGAAATTGTAGGCGGCCTGCTCGGGACGGCTGGACTTCATGAAGTTTTCCCCGATCAGAAAGCCGTCAAATCCGGCCTTCTTGAGCTGCACCATCGTGCGGGGATCGGAAATCCCGCTTTCGGAGACTTTCACAAACTCGCCAGGGATCTGCTCCACCAAGGCCAAAGAGGTGTCCACGGAGACCTCAAAAGTCTTCAGGTTCCGATTGTTCACCCCGACCAGATCCAGGTCCGGGCAGAGGCTGCGCTCCAGCTCCTCAACGTCGTGCACTTCCATGAGGATCTCCAGTCCGAGGCTTTTTGCAAAAGCGGCCAAAGCCTTCAGCTTCGCAGGCTCCAAAGCAGCGGCGATCAGCAGGATGCAGTCCGCTCCCATGGACTTGGCTTCGAGGATCTGGTACTCGTCCACGATGAAATCCTTTCGGATGATGGGGCAGAAATTGAACTTTCGCGCGATCTTCAAGTCCTCGCTGCTTCCTCCGAAGTATTCTTTGTCCGTCAGGACAGACAGGGCCGAAGCTCCCGCCTGCATGTAGCCAATGCTGACCTTCTCGACGGATGCCGAGCCGTTGATCACGCCCTTGGACGGAGACTTGCGCTTAAACTCCGCGATGATGCCCGACTTCTCGGGGTGGGTCACGTACTTTTTCATCGAGACCACCTGCCCGTCAAAAAAGACGCTGCTCTCCAGCAACTTGACCGGCACGAGGCTCTTTCTCTCCTCCACTTCCCTGTATTTGGAAGCGATGATTTTATCCAGAATATTCATGTTTTTTTAAGCTAAGGAAACTGAGGTTTTTGGGTTGACGAGGCCGTCAAACACGCCGAGGGCCTTGCCGCTAAGCAGCACTTCCTCGGCCAGACCTACCGCGTCTACGAAGGACAGGCCCTCCCGCGCCGTCACCAGCGCAGCGGCCGCATTGGCGATCACGACGGAGTTTTGGCTCTGTGTCCCTTTGCCGCGCAGCACATTTTCAAAGATCTTGGCCGACTCCTGTATCGTGCTGCCACCGGCTATGCTGTCGGCGGAAATTTTCGCCAGCCCGACAGTCTCCGGATGGAGGAGCTTTTCGCCTTGGTTGGAGATCATCTTGAAAGGTCCGGTCAGGGAAATCTCGTCGTAGCCGTCGAGGGAATGGAGGATGGAGAATCTGCCCTCCATCTCCTGATAGAGATAGCCGTAGAGCCTCGCCAGCTCCAGGCTGAAGACGCCGACTAGCTGCTTTCTCGGAAAACTCGGATTCACCATCGGGCCGAGCATGTTGAAAAAGGTCTTCACGCCGAGTTCCTTTCGGATGGGGGCGACGTTTTTCATGGCCGGGTGGAAAAGCGGCGCATGGAGAAAACACAGGCCCGCCTCGTCCAGAGAGCGTCGGATTTCCGAGAGGTCATTGGTAAACTCGTAGCCGAAATAGGCGAGCAAATTGGACGAACCGCAGATCGAGGACACGCCCGTATTGCCGTGTTTGGCGACATTCTGCCCAGCACCCGCTACGATGAAGGAAGCCAAAGTCGAAATATTGAAGGTATCCTTGCCATCACCGCCTGTGCCGCAGAGGTCCATGGCGTCGTACTCGGCGATCTCCACCGGAATGCAGAGCTCTAGCATGGCCTCGCGGAATCCGCGAAGCTCCTTCACGGTGATGGAGCGCATGAGGTACACGGTCATGAAAGCGGCGATTTGGCTTTGGTTGTAGGCTCCAGTTGCCAGATTTTTGAGCACTTCCCGGGCTTGCGCTTGGGAGAGCGTCTTATGTTCGATCAATTGGTTGAGAATGTCTTTCATTGCTAGTGGGTGGGGGTGGAATTGGGACTAGAGCGAATTCAGGACTCCAGCCAGTTCTGCATGATTTTGATGCCGTTTTCGGTGAGTATGCTTTCGGGGTGGAATTGCACCCCTCTCACGTTTAGCTTTTTGTGTTTTACCGCCATGATCTGCTGGTCAGGCGTGCGCGCAATCACTTCGAGCTCAGGCGAAAGGGTGGATTCGTCGATGACCCAAGAGTGATATCTTCCTATACTAAATGTATCGGGGATTCCGTCGAAAAGCAAATCCTTTTGCACCGAAACCTTGGAAGCCACGCCATGCAGCACTTCGGATAGGTTGATCAGGCTCCCGCCAAAAGCCTCCCCGATCGCCTGATGTCCCAGGCAAACGCCAAGAATGGACTTGGTGGCGGAATATCGCTTGATCAGCTCGGGCATGATTCCCGCTTCGGACGGAATGCCCGGCCCCGGAGAAAGGAGAATTTTGTCGTACTTGGCGACTTCCTCCAGGGATATTTTGTCGTTTCGATAGACATCCATCATCGCTCCATAGCCCAGCTGCCGGACGATGTAGACCAGATTGTAGGTGAAGGAGTCGTAGTTGTCTAGTACCAGAATGCGCATCTTATTTTGTTTTGCAGTTACTTTCTTAGGGTTGTAAAGTGGTAAAGTTGGAAGGTGGCAAAGGCTATCCAACTCCATCGCTTTCCTAATCTTTCTTGTTTTTTAAATAGGTGATCAAAGCCATAATCTGCCTCGAAAGCCCAATCAAATCATCTTTTAATTTCAAATACTCTTCCTTCGGAACTCGATTGACTTCCACCAAAAGCGCCCGCTGACTTCTCAATTCCCCAGCTGAGCCTTTTGCATAGCCAAGAAATTTGATGAATTGTACCCGGTTGTTGTATTCAAAGCCCTCGGCAATGTTGTTGGAAATCGAAACTGCGCTTCCTATTAGTTGATCTCTCGACTTATAGTCGTTTTTCAGGGGACTCATATCCGCCAAACGATAGATCTGAACGCCAATTTCGATGGCCTTCTGCCAAATCACCAACTCTTCGAAACTGTTTGCTTTCATGATCTACGTCTATTCCTGCAGCCCTACTTTACAACTTTTCCACCTTACAACTTTGCCACTTTCCAACCTTCCAACTCAAATCCCTTCCGCCGCCCTTAGCGCCACCCGCAGCGCTTCGAGCTTGTTGGCGACTTCCTGAAGTTCTGAGGGAATGGAGCTTTTGGCTACTACGCCAGCTCCGGCTTGAAATCGGAGCTGGTTGTTTTCGGAGACAAAGGACCGGATCAATATGGCGTGGTTGAAGTCCCCGTTGAAGCCCAGGTAGCCGATGGCCCCGCCGTAAAACTGGCGGCTGGTGTTTTCCAGCTCATCGATGAGCTCCATCGCGCGGTACTTGGGCGCGCCTGTGAGTGTGCCCGCTGGAAAAGTGTCCGCCACGAGCTGTAGTGGATTGGCTCCCTCGGGCAGCTGACCGGTGACTTTGGACACCAGGTGGATGACGTGGGAGTAGTATTGGATTTCCTTAAACACGTCCACGTTGACCACGTCTGAAGAGCGGGAAAGGTCGTTTCTCGCCAAATCGACCAGCATCACGTGCTCGGAGTTTTCCTTGGGATCGTCGTAAAGCTTTCGCGCCAGCTCGGCGTCCTCCGCATCATTTCCCGTGCGGCGGAAGGTTCCGGCAATGGGATAGATGGTCGCCTTGCGGTTGTGCACCACGATCTGCGCCTCCGGTGAGCTGCCGAAAACCTTGAAAGAGCCGTAGTCGAAATAAAAGAGATAGGGCGAAGGATTCACCGAACGCAGCGCACGGTAAACGTTGAACTCGTCGCCCTTAAACTCCGTGGTGAAGCGTCGCGAAAGCACAATCTGGAACACGTCTCCACGGAAACAATGCTCACGGCCTTGGTTGAGGATCTTCAGAAACTGCTCATCGGTATAGTTGGACACTTCCTCCCCAACTTTCTTAAAGGAATAGGCCGGGATGTTCTTGTTGTTGAGCAGGGTCTCGATCTCCTCCATGTACTCGGGATTGTCCGCACCAGCCACACGGTGCTCGAAGAGGTGTAGCTCATTTTTGTAGTGATCCACCACGATGATGTTTTGATACATGGAGTACTGCATCATCGGAGTTTCGTTTGGCTTGGTATTTTGGAGCTTGATGTCCTCAAAATAGGCCAGCGTGTCGTATTGGATATAGCCAAAAAGCCCGTTGGTGCTAAACTTAAACTTGTCCGGCGTGGGGTCAAACTTATTCCCAAAGGCCCTCAGGCAATCCATCAAGCGCTTTTTGGCTGAAACCTGGTATTCCAAAACCTCCCCTACCGGGAGCTTTTCACGCACCGTACCGGCATTGAAGCTGAAGGTGGCGAGGGGGTTGAAGCAGATGAACGAATAGCTGTTTTCCTGACCGTGGTAGTCGGAGCTTTCCAGAAGGATGGGGTTGGCAAAGCGATCCCGGATCTGCAGATAGATGCTCACCGGCGTGATGGTGTCGGCGAGTCTCTTGCGATAAGTGGTCAGGATCGGAAATTTTACGTGGCTCATTCGGGAATGTGTTTTTGCATGAAAAAAGGCTTACCGGGAACTCCAGTAAGCCTTTTATACTATGTGTTGCGCAAATTATTTAGGCAACGGCCTTCTGAGCTTTCCCTTGGGAAGAGATAGAATGCCACCACCAGTATTTGTTTGCGATTGTTTTCATAAGACTTCGGCAAATTTAAAAAGGGATTGGAAATCACAAAGCATGGATACCGTTTTTTCAAAAAAAATATTCCCCGTTGCCATTTTCTCAATAACATCACCCTATCGGTCAGACAACTATCAAAATCGACATCACGTATAGTACACCAAACTTTGACCCATCTTGACCATGAAAAAACTCGCGCTTCTCTCCCTCATCCTGCTGGGCCTCGCACCGGCACTTTCCGCACAGACCAAAGCCGACTGGACGCTACCGCTCCACGAGATAGAATTCCTGGACGAACAAGGCGAAAAGGCTAAGCTGAAGGTGGATCCGGGATTCGACTATGCCGACCTGGAAAAAAACGGGGACAAAATCCGTTTCTTTTTCAACCGCAACAACACCAACTTCCGCCAGGCGCGCATCGTCGACAACGAAAGCAGCGAGCTGATCGCCAGGGGAAAAGGCGGCTTCTTCTTTGGCGGGGCCAAAATGGTATTTGCCGACGGCACGGTAGTCAATCTCAAAAAGGAAAAAAATCCCAACGGCTACCAAGTTATCGGCCCTCACGGTTCGATTTTCAAAGTGGAAAACCAAGGGATAAGCCCGGTGTCCACGCTCAGCCAAGCGGAATTTCTCACGCAGACTTTCTTTGTGTTTGACCGCATCCGAGCCACCCAAGAGCCTCCAGCCGACGTCATTTACCTGTATGGGTCGACTTTTGGCAGATAAGCTTTAGCTTTGGGCAAAAAAATCATGGCCAAGGCAATCTCCCAGTATTTCAAGCGGATCTTTGACGACTATCAGGTATTGGTGATGGTCAACCCAGCCGACTTCACAGGCGTAGAGCTCATCGTCCATCCCGATGGTCGGATCGAAAAGACCGAGATGGAGTTTGACGAGGAGATTTTCGAGGATCTGGAGGTGGACGAGTTTCAGCCCTGCGGTGCGCTGGAATTCCAGCTGTATCTGGCGAAGGCCTGAAAACCGATAGGCTATAGCACACCTAATTCCCAGAACCAGAGAACATCAACGGCCTGACTTTTCCGTACATTTAAGCAAAAAGCCATGAAAATCGAACGTACCGACAAAGAGGTAATCTTCACGGTCTCCGGAGACGCAAAGCTGGACGACTTGCAGGATTTAGCGGACCTTTTGGAATTCAAGGAACTTTCCAAGCAATCGAAGGCTACACAAAGCGAGGTAGACAGCCTAGTAGCTTCCATAAAAAAAGGACGCTGGGAAAAGACTAAGGAAAAAATCGGGCTATGAGAATCGTTGTCGATTCAAATATTGTTTTCAGCGCAATCTTGAACACCAACGGAAAAATCTCCCGAATCCTTCTACACCCCAAATCCAGACTGAATCTTTACTCTACCCGACACCTTCTGGAGGAAATCTACGAACACTTCGAAAAGCTGAAATCCATTTCCGGATACTCTGAAAAAGAACTCTCCAGAATCATCTCACTGGTCACTGGTCGGATCAGGTTTATAGACCCAAGATTGATTCCTCTGCCTGTTTTTTTGAACGCAGAGAATTTGACTCGGGATATAGACATCGACGACACTGAATTCGTGGCACTGACAGACCACGCCAAAGCCAAACTCTGGAGCGGGGACAAAAAACTGATCATGGGATTACGGAAAAAAAACTGGAAAAAAGCCATCACGACAGATGAGTTGTCTTTGCTTTTGTTCCGAAAAAGCAAATAGCGATACTTTCCTGTTAACCGGAAAATAGAATTGGTAATCCCCCCATTCACCGCCAACGCTTCACCTCGCTGGCGTCCCCGCATTCGGAGAGCAGCTCCAGCGAAGTCTTTTCCATCAGCGGATGCTCCTTGTCAGGGCACACTTCCGCGAGGGGAGCCAGCACAAATCTCCGCTCGGCAATAAAAGGATGGGGAATCTTTAGCCGCCCACTGTCTATCACCTGATCACCAAAATACAGGATATCGATGTCCATCGTGCGATTCCCCCAGTGCTCGTCGCGCTTTCGGCCCAGATCCCGCTCGATGCCTTGGATCAAGTGCAAGACCTCCTCAGGACTTCTTTCCGTCATGACCACCGCAACTTGGTTGAGAAAATCACCTTTTGCCACTCCACCCCAGGCCGAAGTCTCGTAGATGGAGGAAAACCGCAGCACCTCAAAATGCGAATCCAGCTCGACTCGGGCGCGGCTCAGCAAGGCCTCCCGATCTCCTCTATTGCCGCCCAAACACAAAACTACCTCGTTAAACATCACTTAATCCTCCGGTTGTAAAGGTCATACAAAAAAAGGCTAATTTAGAACCCAAATTAAAATCGCATGAAATTCCTAGGCAATGTATTGGCCGTGATTGTCGGCTTGTTCATATTCTCGATTCTTAGCTTCCTCCTCTTTTTCGGCTTCATCGGCATGATGGCTGCGTCGGCCGAAAAGGAAGTTTCCGTGAAAGAAAACAGCGTGCTGCACCTGAACCTCAACGGCCGCATGCTGGTGGAGCGCACCTCGGACGACGAGCTGGACTTGGGCGCCTTCGGCAATCCCTTTGGAGGCGACCTCAACGCCGGCCTGGTCAATCTCAAAAAGGCCCTCCAAGAAGCCAAAACCAACGACAATATCAAGGGCATCTACCTCAACACCGGACTGATCATGGCGGGACAAGCGGGCCTCCTTGAGCTTCGCGAGGCCCTGATCGACTTCAAAGAGTCCGGCAAGTTCATCCTCAGCTACGACGAGGCCTATTCCGAAGGCGGTTATTTCCTGGCCTCCGCCGCAGACGAAATCTACCTCAATCCCCTGGGAGCGATTGATTTCAACGGCTTTTCCTCAGAGGGGATATTCCTGAAAGGGCTCTTCGAAAAAGTCGGCATAAAGCCAGAAGTGTTCCGCGTAGGTGAGTTCAAAAGCGCCGTAGAGCCTTTCATTTTGGAAAAAATGAGTCCTGAAAACCGCCTTCAGACCGAGTATTTCCTCAACGACATCAACGATTTCGCCCTGGCGAAAATAGCAGAAACCCGAGGCATCGCCCTCGATAGCCTGAAGAAAACCAACTCCCAGATGCTGGTACGAAAGGCCCAAGATGCGGTGACTTATGGACTGGCTACCGGGCTGGCCTACGAAGATGAAATCCATGCCAAGCTTCGGGAAAAACTCGGCTTGGGTGAGGACGACGACATCCCCACCATCAACGCCACGGACTTGGGCTCCCTGGCCAAGTCCAAAAACCTGACTTCCAAAAACCGCATTGCGGTCATCGTGGCGGAAGGAGACATCGTGAGTGGGGACGTGGACGGCGCGCTGAGCTCGGATAAATTTGCGAAGGAGATCCGAAAAGCCAGAAAAGACGAAAACATCAAAGCCATCGTCCTTCGGGTGAATTCACCGGGGGGCTCCATCATTGCCTCTGACGTGATTTGGAGGGAGATGACCGAAGCCAAAAAAGCCAAGCCGCTCATCGTCTCCATGGGCGAAGTGGCCGCCTCGGGAGGCTACTACATTTCTGCACCCGCAGACACCATCGTCGCGCAGCCCAACACGATCACAGGCTCCATCGGCATCTTCGGCCTATGGTTCAACGCCCAGGAGCTGCTGAACGACAAGCTGGGAATCACCACCGACGTCGTGAACACCGGCGAGCTATCCGACTTCATGAACCCAACCCGAGACCTGACCGAAGTAGAGCGCACCATCATCCAATCCAGCATCGAGGAAGGCTACGAGACCTTCATCTCCCGAGTGGCCGAGGGACGCGGCATGCATCCCGACTCCGTGAAAAAGGTGGCCTCCGGACGCGTATGGACTGGCTCTCAAGCCAAGGAACGTGGACTGGTAGACGTATTGGGAGGCCTCAATACCGCCGTGGAGATCGCAGCCGCCAAGCTGGACGCCGGCGACGACTACCGAGTGGTGTATTATCCCGAGCAAAAGACCTGGTTTGAGGAGCTTTTCTCGGATTTTGGAGACAAAGTGCAAACCCGGATACTCCAGGCACAGCTGGGGGACAACTTCCAGCTGGTGGAAAAAGTAAAATCCCTGCAGCGCTTCCAGGGAGTCCAGGTGAGAATGCCACAGGATATCATGATCAAGTAGTGCATTAGCCGCTTTCAAAAAAGACCGATTCCTAGCGAGTCGGTCTTTTTTTTGTCTATAGATTCCAAACACGCTTTTCTCGACTAAGCCTGAAGGACATAAAAAAAGAGGCCGAATACACTTCGGCCTCTCTCGCAACTTATTGCTTTGACTGTTTGATCGATCTAGAGCGAATCTCCCAAACAGCGACTCAAAATCAATATCTGTAGTACTCAGGCTTGAACGGCCCCTGCACTTCCACCCCAATGTATTGGGCTTGGTCTTCAGACAGCGTATCCAGCTCGACACCCAACTTAGTCAGGTGAAGGGATGCCACCTTCTCATCGAGGTGCTTTGGAAGCACATATACGCCTGGCTGATAGTCGCCATGGTTTTCCCAAAGCTCCAGTTGTGCCAAAGTCTGGTTGGTGAAGGAGTTGGACATCACGAAAGAAGGGTGCCCAGTAGCGCAACCCAAGTTCACCAGACGTCCCTCAGCCAGCACGATGATCTCTTTGCCATCCAGCTCGTAAAGGTCCACTTGAGGCTTGATCACATTTTTGGTCTGGCCATAGTTTTTGTTCAGCCAAGCCATGTCGATCTCATTGTCAAAGTGGCCGATGTTGCAGACAATGGCCTTGTCCTTCATCGCCTTGAAGTGCTCACCGGTGATGATGTCCTTGTTGCCGGTAGCGGTCACCACGATGTCGGCTTCCTTCACGGCGTCCACCATTTTCTTCACCGCGTAGCCGTCCATGGCAGCCTGCAGCGCACAGATGGGGTCGATCTCAGTGACGATCACTCTCGCGCCAGCACCTCTCAGAGACGCTGCGGAACCTTTTCCTACGTCTCCGTATCCTGCGACCACGGCAACTTTGCCCGCCATCATCACATCGGTAGCGCGACGGATCGCATCCACCAATGACTCCTTGCAACCATACTTATTGTCAAATTTCGACTTGGTCACGGAGTCGTTCACGTTGATTGCCGGCATAGGAAGCGTGCCATTTTTCATACGCTCATACAGGCGGTGAACACCGGTAGTCGTCTCCTCGGACAGGCCTCTGATGCCAGCGACCAATTCAGGATATTGATCCAACACCATGTTGGTCAGATCTCCACCATCGTCCAGGATCATGTTCAAAGGCTGCTTGCCTTCGCCAAAAAAGAGGGTTTGCTCGATGCACCAGTCAAATTCCTCTGCGGTCTGGCCTTTCCAGGCGTACACTTGGATACCTGCTGCGGCGATAGCTGCGGCGGCATGGTCTTGGGTTGAAAAAATATTGCAAGATGACCAGGTCACTTCCGCTCCCAGGGCCACCAGCGTCTCGATCAGCACGGCGGTCTGGATGGTCATGTGAAGGCAACCCGCGATTCTAGCTCCTTTCAAAGGCTGAGACGGGCCAAACTCCGCTCTCAAAGCCATCAGACCTGGCATTTCCGCCTCGGCCAATCGGATTTCCTTTCTTCCCCACTCGGCTAGCGAGATGTCTTTCACCTTGAACTGGATGAATTTTTCAGATTTGATTTCTGACATGTTATTGATAGTTAAATAATTATTATCGTGGAACGGCGGCAAAGTTACCGCATAAATCCGTGAATTGAAAACCCCGTCAAATCTCCGGAAAGGAAATCTCCTTCAGCCCAAAGGTACGCACGACACCGCCCCTGAGTTCCATCTGCAGCATCCCTTCGGCCGTGACTCCCAAAATCTTTCCTTCCAACTCATTTTCCCCAGCCCTGAAAACAGCCCACTTTCCCCTGAGGTACAAGTGCCCGAGGTAGCTTTCCCTTACCATCTGAAGCTTTCCCTTCTTCAGTGCGATCACTCCCTGCTCGATCTCCGACACCAGTAGCTTAAAAAGCTCCTCCAACCCATAGCTTCCCCCAGTGATCAGGGCCAGCGAGGTGGCTTTGGACGTTCCAAACCGTCGCTGGTTGATGTTCAGACCTATACCTACTACCGCATACTCCCAAGAGCTGGAGCTGAGGATATTTTCGATCAGGATGCCGCCTATCTTCCCCTTGCCGGGCACCACCAGATCGTTTGGCCACTTGACCTGAAGATCGGGAAGGTAGTCCTGCAGCACCTTCCTGATGCTGTTGGACACCATCATGTTGAGATAAAACTGCTCGGAAACGTCCAAAAAACCGGTCTTTAGCACCAGCGAAAAGGTCAAGTTCATACCCGGCTCCGCCTCCCAGGTGTTGCCGCGCTGCCCCTTCCCTGCGCTCTGATGGCCGCAGATGACAATGGTCCCGTCTCCTGCATGCCCACTTCGGATCATTTCCAGCGCCCTGTCATTGGTAGAGTGACACTCTGGCAGAAAAAGCACCTGTTTCCCCAGAAAAATCGTGTTGGCAAGAATTTTATACATAATTTTTCTGTTCGGCTGATTTGGGTAATTTAATTGCCGTGTAAAATTAAATCAATATATGACAGCAGAGGCGTTGAGCAAGGTTATCGTCAGGGGAATGGAAGAAAAAAAGGCTTCTGAAATCCTAGTCTTAGATCTCAGAAAAATCAAAAATGCAGTGACCGACTTTTTTGTGATCTGCTCCGGCAACTCCGACACCCAGCTCGAAGCCATCTCCAAATCAATCGAAGAAGAAGTCCACAAAGCCGGTGAAAGCCCTGCATGGAGGGTAGAAGGAAAAACCAACGGCGAATGGGTACTGATGGACTTCGTCAATGTGGTCGTCCACATCTTCCTCAAGGACAAGCGCGAATTCTTCGGACTGGAAGACCTCTGGGGCGATGCGCAGACCACCCTGATCAATTAATCCCGGATAAACTTTCACCAGTTTAAGCCGTTTTACCTTAAGTTTACAGAATTACCTTAAAAGCGATGAGCGAAAAAAATAAGAATAAAAACTTTGTCCCAAAGGCACCCCAGAAACCCAATTTCCAGCTTTGGCTGATCATTGCGGCGGTGCTCGTGCTCTTGGGGCTCACCTGGATACAGCAGCGCGGGGCCGTGATCGACATCACCCAAAAACGCTTCGAAGACATGTACCTCGCTGGCGATGTATCCAAAGTGGTAATCGTCAGAAACATGAACCGGGTGGACGTCACGCTGAAGCCCTCTGCCCTGCAAAACGCCAAGTACAAAACCGAACTGGAGTCCAATTCTTCCTTTTTCAATCCTTCCGGCCCACACTACGCACTACAGGTCACCACCTCTGACAAATTCCAAACTGACTTTCAAGCCCTTGAGGAAAAAGTACCGGAGGAAGACCGCATCGGAGCTTCCGTGACCAACGAGGAAAACTGGAGCAGCTATTTTGGAAGCTTCGGTTTCCTGATCCTCCTGTTTGTGTTCTTCTGGTTTATGATGCGGAGAATGGCAGGCCCATCCGGTCCGGGCGGACAGATATTCAATGTCGGCAAGTCGAAGGCCCAGCTCTTCGATGCCGAAAACAAGGTAAAGATCACGTTTGACAATGTGGCAGGCCTGGACGAAGCAAAGGAGGAGATCCAAGAAATCGTCGAATTCCTCAAGAATCCAGGAAAATTCACCAAACTCGGCGGCAAGATTCCAAAAGGCGCTTTGCTGGTAGGCCCTCCAGGCACCGGTAAAACCTTGCTTGCCAAAGCCGTGGCCGGTGAGGCAGGCGTTCCTTTCTTCACGCTTTCGGGTTCCGACTTCGTCGAAATGTTCGTCGGTGTAGGAGCTGCCCGCGTGCGGGATTTGTTTAAGCAAGCCAAGGAAAAGGCACCGTGTATCATCTTCATTGACGAGATTGACGCCATCGGCCGATCTCGGGGCAAGGGCCAAATGCCCGGCTCCAACGATGAAAGGGAAAACACGCTCAACTCCCTTTTGGTCGAAATGGACGGCTTTGGTACCGATACCGGGGTAATCGTTTTGGCTGCGACCAACAGGCCTGATGTACTCGACAGCGCTTTGCTGAGACCGGGTCGATTTGACCGGCAGATCTCCATCGACAAGCCGGACATCGTGGGTAGAGAGGCGATTTTCAAAGTACACCTCGCTCCGATCAAGGTTTCCAACGACATTGACCCCAAGAAATTGGCCGCCCAAACTCCTGGCTTTGCCGGTGCGGAGATTGCCAACGTCTGCAACGAAGCAGCCCTGATCGCCGCCCGTAGAAACAAAACAGCAGTGGATATGCAGGACTTCCAGGACGCGGTGGACCGTGTCATCGGCGGTCTTGAGAAGAAGAACAAGATCATCTCTCCGGAGGAAAAGCGAATTGTCGCCTACCACGAGGCGGGCCACGCAGTGGCTGGCTGGTTCTTGGAGCATGCCGATCCTTTGGTCAAAGTGAGCATCGTTCCGCGCGGTGTGGCTGCATTGGGCTACGCCCAATACCTTCCCAAGGAACAGTTTCTCTACCAGACTGAGCAGCTCATGGACGAGATGTGCATGACACTGGGTGGACGCGCAGCGGAGCAGATCATCTTTGGAAAGATCTCCACCGGCGCGCTGAGCGACCTGGAGCGAATCACCAAGCTGGCCTACTCCATCGTATCGGTGTATGGCATGAATGAAAAGCTCGGCAACGTCTCCTTCTTTGACAGCAAGAGCGATGGCTACAAGATGACCAAGCCTTATTCCGAAGCCACCGCCGAGATGATCGACCAGGAGGTCAGCAACCTGATCCAGGTAGCCTACGACCGCACGCTTGCACTGCTCAATGAGCACCGGGAGCACCTGGAGATCCTTGCCCAGGAATTGCTGGAAAAAGAAATCCTCTTCCAGGCAGACCTGGAAAACCTGATCGGCAAGCGCCCTTTTGCCAAGGAGACTACCTACCAGGCCTTCACCAACAAAAAGGAAAAGAAATCGACTCCTCCGCTCGACACCAAGGCCGAAGATGGCCACACGGTGACCGATCCAGCCAAGCTGGAAGTGCCGGAGTCCAATCCAGAAAAATAAACCAGAAAGCCCCGAGCCAATCGGGGCTTTCTTATTTTTGTCCCTCGACCCTATCTTTGGCACATGCTAGCTAATACGCCGGATTTTCCCCTGAATGGCAAAAAACTCTATTTCGCTTCTGACTTTCACCTCGGCGCGCCAGACTCGGCCACAAGCAAACTCAGGGAAAAAAAGATCATCCGTTGGCTGGACAGTGTGGCAGACGATGCCGCAGCCATCTTCCTGGTAGGGGACATTTTCGACTTTTGGTTTGAGTATGGCCAGGTGATCCCCAAAGGATTTATCCCCTTCATATCCAAAATCGCCCAGCTGCGGGAAAGGGGCATCCCCATCCTTTTTTTCACCGGCAACCATGACCTGTGGATGAAAGACTACTTCACCCAAGAGCTGGGCATCCCCGTCTACCACCACCCGATTGAGCTCAGGATCGAGGGCAAAAACCTCCTGGTCGGCCATGGAGATGGCCTGGGGCCTGGCGACCGGTTTTACAAGCTGCTCAAAAAGGTCTTCACCAACCCCTTTGCGCAGTGGCTTTTCCGCTGGGTCCATCCAGACCTGGGGATCAAGCTCGCCAAGGCCTGGTCGGGCCACAGCCGCATATCCAACATCGAAAAAGACGAAAACCACTTTTTGGGCGAAGCCGAGTGGCTTTGGCAATATTGCAAGGAAGTGGAGGCCAAGTACCACCACGATTACTACATCTTTGGCCACCGGCATCTTCCGCTGCAGCTTGAGGTTTCCAAAGATTCCACGTACTTTAACCTAGGAGAATGGGTCACCCAATGCACCTACCTGGAATACGATGGAACAGAAGCCAAGCTTCTGAAATTTGAATCATGAAACTTTCGCTGATCCTTTTTTTTGGATTTCTGTCCAAAGCCCTTTTTTCGCAGGAGGTGCTGGAATTTGACGCGCCGCTGGCGGAAATCCCGATGGAGTACCTCGACCTGGTCTCCCTGGACACCAAGGATCAGCTCTTCGCCAGCAACACCTCCGGAGACATCTACCTTTTTGACCAAAAAGGGAAGCGGGTAAACGTCTTTTCACCGACTCGGCAGGCCCGCCTCCAGCAGCTGGAAGCCTCCTGGACGGTTAACATTTTTGGCTTTTCGGCCGATGTACAGGAGTACCGGGTGCTGGACAGGTTTCTGAATCCCATCGCCGAAAACAGCTTCCAGCTCAACGACATCACCCTACCCAAAGCCGCAACACTGGGCAACAACAACGTGGTCTGGGTCTGGGACGAGTCCGACCTATCCCTCAAAAGCCTGGACTACCTGAGAAACGTCGTCCTCCAATCGCAGCCGCTCAACCTGATCCTCGACTCGGAAGACCTTAGGGTGAGCGAGATCCGGGAGTTCAAAAACCGGCTCTTCATGAACGTCCCCGAAAGCGGGATCTACATTTTTGACAACCAGGGAAACTTTCTCAAGAAGGTAAACCTCAACATCGACCAGCGGATCTGTTTTTATCGGGAAGCCCTTTTTTGGGTGGAAGGCCACCATCTCAAAATGTACTCCCTGCGGTCGCAGGCAATCTTTGACATGGGTACGCTTCCAGCCAAGGATATCCAGTACCTGCAAATCGGCCAAGAAAACATGGTTTTCGTCAAAAAAAACCTCATGCTCGTGTATCCCATCCCCGAGGGACTACGCCAACTTAGATAGGCTCATCCGAGCAGGCAGGCAAAAAAAACCGCGGAGCCCAATCAGACCTTTGACCACATTACCGTACAAAAAAAAACCGACGGAGTTTCTTCCATCGGCTTTTTTGAGCATCGCTTGGACAGCCAAGTATTAGCTGATCGCGACCAGCTCGATATCAAAGATCAGGTCCTTGCCGGCAAGCTGATGGTTGGCGTCCAGGACGATTTTCTCTTCGTCGAGATCGACCACCGTCACCTGCATCGGCTGTCCACCCCCGCCCTGCAGTACGAGCTGCAGACCGATCTCGGGCTGGATGTTTGGTGGCACCTGGCTTCTAGGCACCTCGATCATCATATCGTCTCTGCGCTCTCCGTATGCCTCGGCCGCAGGGATAGTTACCGTCTTTTTGTCTCCGATGACCATTCCATAGACTGCCGCATCAAAACCTTTGATCATATTGCCATCGCCCAGCGTGAAACCAAGCGGCTCGCGGGATTGTGAACTGTCAAAAACACTCCCATCATCCAGTCTTCCGGTGTAATGCACCTTGACGGCATCTCCTTTCTTTGCTTGCATGATTGTTCATTTAGTGAAGTGCAAAGGTAGGGATTATTACTTGCCTAGCCAATCGGACAAAAATGTCCGAAAACAGTATATTTTTGTACAAATCCGTACACTTTTCGGACAAAATCAGCGCTTAGCCCCTCTATTGGTACTTGGCACCATTTTCCCAATACCAAGCGAAACAATCGACCATGGAAGCTCAAAACTTAGGCAAAATCCTCATCATCGACGACAACGAAGACTTGCTCTTTGCTGCCAAAATGCTTTTGAAAAAACACGCCAAAGAAGTAGTCATAGAAAAAGATCCCCGCCGTATCCCTTTTTTGATCAACAACAACAGCTTTGACGTGATCCTGCTGGACATGAATTTCCGCGAGGACACCACCTCGGGCAAGGAGGGATTCTACTGGCTGAGCCAAATCAAGGAGATTGACCCCAAGGCCGTCGTGATCCTGATCACGGCCTTTGGCGATGTGGAGATGGCCGTGCAGGCGCTGAAGGAAGGCGCGACGGACTTCATCCTGAAGCCTTGGCAAAACGAAAAGCTCATCGCCACGCTCTCCGCAGCCATCAAGCTGAAGGAAAGCTACAACGAGGTGGACAAGCTCCAAAAGAAACAAAAACAGCTTCAGACCGACCTGAAAAAGCCCTACACCGATATCATCGGCGCTTCGGCTTCGATGAAGAACATCTTCTCCATCATAGACAAAGTCGCGCAAACGGACGCAAACGTGCTGATTCTCGGTGAAAACGGTACCGGTAAGGAGCTCATCGCCCGGGCGATCCACGAGCGCTCGCTGCGCAAGGACGAGATCTTCGTGGGCGTGGACATGGGCGCCATCACCGAGACCCTCTTCGAGTCCGAACTCTTCGGACACAAGCGCGGCGCATTTACCGATGCGAAAGACGACCGCGCGGGCCGTTTCGAGATTGCCGACAAAGGAACTCTCTTCCTTGACGAGATCGGCAACCTCTCCATGCCCCTGCAGTCCAAGCTGCTGACCGTGCTCCAGCGTCGCGAAGTCACTCGGATCGGTACCAACAAGGCCATCCCGGTGGACATCCGCCTGATCTGCGCGACCAACATGCACGTGCATGAAATGGTGATGGAAAACACCTTCCGTCAGGATTTGCTCTACCGGATCAATACCGTGGAGATCTTTCTGCCTCCGCTGCGCGAAAGACAGGACGACATCCCTACCCTAGCCAACTATTTCCTGAAAAACTACTCCCAGAAATACCGCAAAAACTTCGTCGGCTTCCGACCTGCCGCCATGGAACTGCTCCAGCGCTACCGGTGGCCGGGCAACATCCGCGAGCTGCAGCACGCCATCGAGCGGGCCATCATCATGGCCGAGGGCGATGAGCTGGACAGCCGGGATTTCTTTTTCCTCTCAGCCAAGCCAGCTTCGGAGAAAGCGCCGACATCCGTCACCCTCAACCTGGACGACATGGAACGCAGCACCATCCAGCGGGCGATTGACAAAAACGGGGGCAACATCTCCAAAGCCGCCAAGGAGCTCGGCCTGACCCGCGCTTCCCTCTACCGAAGACTGGAAAAATATGGATTATAGAGTCGGTTTGCTGGGCCGCATCGCCCTGGTGGCGGCCTCGCTGTTTCTCCTGGCCTACGGCATCATCGATGACTGGGGAGTCTTTATGATTTCCCTGTTTTTGATTTTGGTGGTGTTCCAGATCATCTTTCTGGTCAGGTATTCGGAGAGTTCTTTCAAAAAAGTCCGGCTCTTTCTGGACAATATCAAGCAGGACAAGTACTCCCAGCTCTATCCGGTGAAGTTTGACGGCACGGAGACGGATGACCTGCACATCGAGTTTAACGCCATCCTGGCCAAACTCAAGGAAGACCAAGCGGAAAAGGAGGCCAACTACCAGTACTTTCGCTCCGTCTTCAAGCACCTGAGCATAGGGCTGATCACCTTTGGCGAAGGCGGGGAGATCCAGATCCTCAACGTCGCTGCGAAACGAATCCTCAACATCGAGGATCTCAAAAACATCTCGGACATCGAAAGCATCAACAAGGAGCTTCACCTTGCCGTCCAAAACCTCCGAACCGGTGGCTCTGAGCTCATCAAGATCGCCCATCCAGACGGCATCATGCAGCTCTCGGTGTACGTGATCGAGCTGCTCATGCGAGGGGAAAAATTCAAGCTTGTCTCCCTCCAAAACATCCAATCCGAGCTGGAGGAAAAGGAAATGGAAGCCTGGCAAAACCTGGTCAAGATCCTTACCCACGAGATCATGAACTCCATAGCCCCGATCTCCTCCCTCGCCGGCACGCTCAAGGCCGACATCGAGCACAAGATCGAAAACAACGAGCGCGCCACCGAGGAGGAACTCGAAGATTTCCTCATGGGTATGAGTACCATCGAGAAGCGCAGCGAGGGCTTGATCAACTTCGTATCCGACTTCAGAAGTCTGGCACATATCCCTACGCCCAAATTCACCAGCATCGGCATCGCCAAGCTTTTCGAGCATTTGGAAATACTCCTGCAGCATCAGTTGGAGTCAGGAGGAATCACTCTGAAAATGGAGCTAAACCCCAAGGAACTGATCCTCTTTGGAGACCAAAACCTCATCGAGCAGGTGCTGATCAACCTCCTTCAAAATGCCATCCAGGCCCTCGAGGACTCGGAGGAAAAGACCATTGTCCTCAAGGCCTTCATCGACGAGGCGGGCAAGATCATCCTGGAAGTCTGCGACACCGGCAAGGGTATAGAGGAGGAAGCCCTCGGCAAAATCTTCATCCCCTTCTTCACCACCAAAAAGAAAGGCTCAGGCATCGGTCTCAGCCTCTCCAAGCAGATCATGCGCCGCCACAAGGGCAACATCCAAGTCCGCTCCCAGCTCGGTGAGGGCACGACCTTCAAGCTGATTTTTAACGGATAGAATCCTGGCGAAAAAAAGGGGGACGGCGCTATCTCGAAGGTTTGAGTTGTAAGTCGTAAGTCGTAAGTCGTAAGTAGTAAAACGATCTTCTTGAAAATCCATCAAAGCATTGTAATCCGAAGCCGCTGGCTTCGGATTTTTTTGCAAAAAAGAAACCTCAAAAAGCTCAAAGCCATTCGAGAATCTAGCCATGGACTATGGACTATCAGCCGCCAGACTTATCCCCAAAGAAAAACCCTCCAAGGGACTTAAAGCCCTTGGAGGGTGAAAACTCTAGCGTCTTGATACTTAGGTCTAGCGTCTAATTTACAAGCCAAACATCCTCGGTAGCCAAAGCGTGATTTCAGGGAAAATCATGATCAGCGCCAAGCCTACAATCATCGCGAAGAATAGCGGCAAGAGCGGTTTCAGTACCTGCTGGATGGAAATCTTGGCGATCCCTACCCCGATAAAGAGAACCGAGCCTACCGGAGGTGTACAAAGTCCAATACACAGGTTGGTCACCATCATGATCCCGAAGTGAACCGGATCCACGCCCAGCTTGGTCACCACAGGCAGGAAGATCGGCGTGAAGATCAATACCGCCGGCGTCATGTCCATGAAGATGCCAACGAAAAGCAGGAGCAAGTTGATCAGGATGAGAATGACGATCTTATTGTCACTCAGGGAAAGGAGGGCGGAGGAGATGTTTTGTGGGATGTCCTCGCTGGACATCACCCAAGACATCGCCATGGACGTCGCGATGAGGAGCATCACCACCGCAGTAGTCTCGGCGGACTTCAGCAGTACCGCAGGGAGGTCTTTCCACCCGATCTCCCGATAGATCAAGGAGAGCACCAGGCTATATACCACCGCGATTGCGGATGCTTCCGTCGCCGTAAACACGCCCCCGACTATTCCGCCGATCACCAAAACCAGCAAAAACAAACTGGGAAGGGCATCGATAAACGTCTTGGTGACCAGCTTCAGGGAAGAAGGCTCGCCTGCGGGGAGTTTTCTCTTTTTCACCAAAACCGCAGCCGTGATCATCAGCAATAGGCCGATCAGCATACCGGGAAGATAGCCCGCCACAAAGAGCGCTGCCACAGACACCCCACCGGAAGCAAGGGAGTAGACGATCAGCACGTTGGAAGGAGGAATGATCAGACCGGTGGTGGAAGAGGTGATGTTCACCGCCGCGCCAAGCGCTTTGGGGTAGCCTTCCTTTTCCATTCTTTTTCCCAAAATCCCCCCCATAGAAGAAGCTGCCGCAACCGCAGAGCCGGCGATCGCTCCCATCAGCATCGCCGCCACCACGTTCACGTGCAGCAGACCGCCAGGGAGTCGCCCCGTCAGCGACTTGGCAAACTCGATCAGACGATTGGCAATACCGCCCCGGTTCATCAGCTCACCTGCCACGATGAAAAACGGGATCGCCAAAAGCGAAAAGCTGTCCAAACCAGCCCCCATACGCTGCGCCACGGTAGTGATTGCCGGCATGGTAGCCACCGTCACCATCAGGGTGAGCATGCTGGAAAGACCCAAACTCCAAGCCACCGGCACGCCTATGCCCAAGAAAAACAAAAATGAAATAACGAGAATCAATACACTTAATACTTCCATTATTCGGCGGTTTTGAGGGTTTGGGCGAGATGGACGATGGAATAGACCTGGTAGTAGGCGACCAGGATTCCGCTAAAGGGGATGATCCCATAGACATAGGCCAGCGGGATCTGGAGGGTGGCGGACTTTTGTCCGAGGATGAAGGTGATGTACACCAGATTGGCTCCGCCGATCATCATGGCCGTCACTGCGAAGACCAAAATGCAGACGTGGATCAAGATCATGAGCTTCTCTTGGGCCTTGCCCTTCAGCTTGGTCAGGAGGATATCGATGGCCAGGTGTTCGTTTTTTCCCGCCACATAGGCCGCACCGAGCATTCCCACCCAGATGAGCATGTACCGGGACAGCTCGTCGGTGAAGGAGCTCGGGCTCTTGAAGACATACCGGGAGGTGACCTGCCAGGTCACGTTGAGCACCATCAGGCCCATGAGGAGGACCAGCAGATGGGCGATGACGTTGTCCATTTTGGACTTGGTTTGTATCGAAAACATCAAGGGATCTTTTTTGGGTTTGAGGGATTATTGTACTTCGCGGATGGCTTGCACGACGGCATAGATCTCGGGCTGGGCGACTTTCAGCTGCTCGTAGACACCTTCCACTGCCTTGCGGAAAGGCTCCTTGTCCGGACGCACGATGGTCACTCCGGCAGCTTCCAGTCCCGCCATGGACTCGGCATCGGACTTCGCCCAAAGCTCCGCCTCATAGGCCGCAGACTCATCCGCCGCCTCCTGCACCCAAGCTTGCTCCTCGGGTGAAAGCTGGTTCCAGACCTTGGTGCTCATGATGACCACATCGGGGATGGAAGTATGCTCGTCTAGGCTGTAATACTTGCAGACTTCATAGTGCTTGGAAGTGTAGAGGCTGGGCGCGTTGTTTTCGGCTGCATCCACGATCCCCTGCTGTAGCGCCGTGTAGAGCTCCCCGTAGGACACCGGCGTGGGCGAACTGCCCATGGCCTTCACCATGTTGGAGGCGGTAGGGCTTTCCATCACCCGCACTTTGAGTCCCTTCAGGTCCTCGGGCGTGTTCACGGGTTTGTCTTTGGTGTAAAAGCTGCGCTTGCCCGCATCGTAGTAGCACAGTCCACGCAGCCAAAACTTCTCCCCGTTGAGCAGAAGCTGCTTGCCGATGGGGCCGTTCAATACTTTCTTTTGATGGGCATCGTCGCGAAAAAGATAAGGCATGCCATAGACCTGCATCATCGGCGCAAAACCCTCCAGCGCCGCGGCGGAGACCTTGGTCATCGCCAGGCTGCCGACCTGAAGCAGCTCGACCAGCTCCCGCTCGGAACCCAGCTGCTGGTTGGGATAGACTTTGACCTTGATTTTGCCCCCGGATTTTTCCTCGATCTTTTGCCCCATGAATAGCATGGCCTCGTGGACAGGGTGGCTTACCACCTGGGCATGGCCTAGCTTGATGACCTTCACGCCCAGCTGATCCGAGCAGGACCAGAGCAGGCTGGAGATCAAAACGAAAAACAATAGGGTGTTTTTTTTCATTGGGTTTTGTTTTACTGACTTAGGGGATAACAATATTAGCCTTTCCCTTTTTACCGTGCTGAGAATCTACGGAATCGATTTAGAAGCGATTTGGGCCAATTTTATTTTTCCAAAAAGACCAAAAAAAGAATCAAGTCAAAGCTCCAAGGCCTTGCCCTGCCGGGACGATTCATAGATCGCACAGATCAGGGCCACGGACTTTTTGGCCGTCTTCCCATCCACTATGACTTCACTTCCTGAGTCCAAGGATTCCAAAAACAGCCGCCACTGATCGAGGTGCAGCTGGATTCCAATTGCGTTGGGATCTGAGGAGCCGCTTCCTCCGCCAGCATCATGTGAAAGCTCCAAAGGAGACTGTCCCTTCACATTCCAAGCCGTCAGCTTCCCGCCTTCGAGAATCGCGCTTCCCTCGGTGCCAAACACCTCGATGCGCTCGGGATAGCCGGGATAGAGTGCCGTCGCCGAGGTGATATTCCCCAAGGCTCCATTTTTGAAATTCACCAAAGCGGCACCCAAGTCCTCGCCCTCGATGGGGTAAAGCGTGGTCTGCACCTGGCCATAGACGTTTTTCACCTCACCCATCAGGTCCAGAAGCAGGTCGATGGTATGGATGCCTTGGTTGATCAGCGCGCCACCGCCGTCAGCTTTGAGCGTGCCCTTCCACTTGCTGGTGGAGTAGTAGGCATCGTTTCTAAACCAGTTCACATAGGCATTGCCCATGAGCAGGCGGCCAAAGACTCCGGCATCCACAGCTTGTTTGAGCTTTTGGTAGTCGGGGGAAAAGCGGTTTTGGAAGATCACCGCCAGCTTCACTCCCTTCTTTTCCGCCGCGGCGATCAGCTCGTCAGCTCTGGAGGGATTGATCTCGATGGGCTTCTCCACCACGAGGTGTTTGCCCGCGGCAATCGCCGCCAAGCCCGGCTCCAAGTGCATGCCGCTGGGCGTGCAGATGCAGACGATATCCAGGCCTTCCACTGCCAAAAACTCCGCGGTGTCCGAAAACACCGGCGCGGAAAACTTCTCCCTTGCCGCTTCGGCGCTTGTGGGATTGGGATTGAAAAGTCCGACCAATTTGGCTCCTTCCAGCTCTGCTATGGCCTGGGCGTGCTTGATCGCGATGGCGCCCGTCCCCACGATCCCGATTCCTTTCATCTTGCTCATTTCAGTTCGTTTATGATTTGCGCCCAAGTTGCTTCTGCGACGGGGACGCCATTTTCAAGATTTCTTTTTCGCGTGCGCAAAGTCTGCTGACCGGGGTAAAAGACCGACTTTCCTTCGAAAGCCTCCGCCCCGAGATAGTCCGTGATGATCGCCTCCGCCTTGTCGGCAAACCAAGCCTCCAAACCCAAGACTTTCGGGTCGAGGGAGATAAAAACCTGCGAAAGGCTAGACTCCAGCGGCTTTTTCCCAATCCCGCTTACACTATCTCCGCCAGAAAGCAAAGCCGCCAAAAGGTCTATCATCAGCGAAAGCCCCGCCCCCTTCCACATTCCCATCGGCAATGCCGATTGGTTTTCCAAAACCACCTGGGGATCGTGGGTCAAGTCGCCTTTTTCATTAAAACCAGCCGGGAAATCCGTGGTTTGTCCCGTGGCCGCCAAGCGGCTTAGCTTTCCATAGGCAAACTGGGACATGGCCATATCCAGCACGGCGGGGCCGTTCTTACGGGGAATGGCGATGACCAGGGGATTGTTGCCGAGCCTGGCTTCCTTGGCGTCCCAGGCAGGCATATTGGGCATGGTGTTGGTGAAGCAGAGGCCGATTTTGCCCTGCTCCACGGCCTGCCAGCCGTAGCTCCCGCCCCGCATCCAGTGGTTGGTGTGTGCGAGGGCGACGCAGCCCATCCCATGCTCCGAGGCAAGGGCCATCGCTCGCGCCATTGCGGCTTGGGCATTGAGATTGCCTGAGCCGAGCTGCCCGTCCCAGCGCTCAAAAAAACCGGATTTGGAAAGCAGAACGGGCTTTTTATCCATCAAAACCACCCCCTGACGAATGTAGGAAAGAAACCTCCCAAAGCGCTCCACGCCATGGGATCGCACGCCGTCCAGGTCCGTTTTCGCAAAAAGCTCCGCACAGCGATGGGCCTCATCCCCGGCAAAGCCTTCCCTGACCAAGATTTGCCGGAGCGTGTCCAGCAGTTCGGGAAAAGGGATAAGTAGGTCTTTCATGGGCTAAGGGCTGTGGGAAACAAGATACCCAGCTCCCGTCAAATCCCCAATTCTATTTCGGATCAGTGGCGACGAGGGCATTCAGATACAATTCCACATTACAATACTGCCTGTCAAGGGTAAAGAGGCCAGCGTCAAGCGCCGACTTCGGATCGAGGCCTCTGGATTTTTCCCAATCGTCGGGCATGCCATCCTGATCGCTGTCCAAGGGTGCTGCTGCCGTGGCGAGGACTGGCCAGCCTCCCACTTGGGATTGGGAATCGATGATGCCGTTTTGCCCGAAAGCATCCCGGCCAGAACGCACCTCCTCCACGACGCGCTTGTCCACCGCATCTCTTGCGTGACTCGCGCCAGCTCCTGCCAGCACCCTCGCGTAGGCTTCATCCGCCGAATAGGTCTTTGATCCGGCAAAATCCAATTCGCCTTCCAGCAGCTTCCAGTTTTCCTTGGCCTTGAACACGCCGAGGGAATTGTCCTGTGTGATTTCGGGAAAGCCCTCGACCACATTTCCGCTCAGGAAGAAATTGCCGTAAGGCTGATAAGGCTCCAGAATGCGGACATTCTTCACCGGTGTCGCTGGGCCAGGCTTGTAGTAGTTCGCTACCATGTTGTAGTTGCCCTGCTCTCCGGCGTAGGAGCTGTTGCCCATCCAGTTGTAGATGACATTGTTGCGGAAGTCCGCCAGTTCTTTTTCGGGCATTTTGTGGTAGCGCGAGCCGTTGAATCGGGGATTGCGGCTGTTGTGGTCCGAGAGGAGATTGTAGAGAAAAGAAGCTTTCATTCCGCCCCAGATGCCTCCGTAGCCATGGGCTCCCTTTTCGTGGACGGATTGGTTGAGGCTTTCGGAAAGTATGCTGTGCTGCAGGGTAAAGTTTTCATTGTCATAGAAAGAGCCGCATTCGTCGGTCGCCCAGCTCAGGGAGCAGTGGTCGATGATCACATCTTTGACCCGAATCGCACTCATCGCATCATCCTGTACCTGGCGCTCGTCACCCATGCGGCTGCGGATGTAGCGGATGATGACATTGTCGGCTTTGATCTTCAGGGGAAAGTTCTTTAGCGTAATCCCCTCCCCCGGAGCGGACTGCCCCGCGATGGTCAGGTCGCCATACTTGATATCCAGGGAGGACTCCAGCGCTATGGTGCCGGACACGGCGAAGGTGATGATGCGCGGTTCCTTCTTCTGTATCGCTTCGCGCAAAGTCCCAGGCCCTTTGTCGGCCAGGCTGGTGACCACGTAAACTTTGCCTCCCCGTCCCCCGGAGGTAAACTTCCCAAATCCCTCTGCCCCCGGAAAGGCCAAGGCTTCGGGACTTTCTTGGGCTTTTGCCGCAGGCGAAAAGAGAAAACAAACCAGGAAAATGCAGTAGGCAAAAAGTCTCATCGCCCCTTAACCCACAGTTTCCAACATCGAAACCGCCCTTTTGCAAAGCTGCAGGCAAACACCCCAAGGATCGCGCAGCATGACCAGATGGGAGCCATCCGGCAGGATATCATCGCTGAGCTCCTCCGCTCCGGCCTTGATCAGGCGAAGCTTGTCGGCAGTCGGATCTCCGGAGACCAATGCCAAGTGCACGGCCAGTGGATGCAGTTTGGAAAACTCCAGCGTCTCGCCCTTGGGATTGGAATAAAGCTCCAGCATGACCGTGCCACTGTCGTCAGCCAAGAAAGTCATGTAGGGAGCCTCCGCCATTTTCTTTTTCACCCGGAGCCCCAAATGCTTTTCATACCAGTGGGACATGGCCTTGGGATTGGGCACGTTGAGCGCAAAATGTTCAAATTTCATCGTAAGTATTGGTTTGTCAGTTCAGCGGAAAGCCCACTGGCAGACTGTTTAGATAGATTTCCAGATAGGTGTAGGGCGTGCCGGGCTTGACCTTGGCTCCGTCACTGGCGTCTTTTGGGTCGAGTTTGTTTTCGGTCTCCCAGGCATCCGGCATCCCGTCTTTGTCGGTATCCACGGGACTTTGGCCCCGCTCCAGCTCAGGCCAGCCGCCGACGTCGGCTTGGGAATCGATGATCCCGTTTTTGCTGCCCAGCGAACCGGGAAAGTCAAAGGTATTGGACTTCACATTGGCCAAGATACGGAGATCCACCGCATCCCGTCGCATGGACTGTCCTGCATGTGCCAATACTAGATCCAAAGCCTCCGCAGCGCTGTGCGTGGTGACGTTTTGCTTGATGTCATGGGGCCCACTGAGCCGCATGGCATTGAGCTCCGCCTGCGGAATCTGCCCGTAGCTGCCGTGAAACTGATTGAGCACGCCTTGGCCCCAGTTGTCGGCCAAGACTTGGGGATTGCCCTCGACGGCATTGCCGTCGATGAAGAATTTGCCCCAGATATCGTAGACTTCGGTGCCCACATTCTTGTTTTTGTCGATGGACACGATACGGTTGCGCTTGCTTCCGCTGGGCGTGGCCGGTCCGGGCTTGTAGTAGTTGTTGACGATGTTCACGTTCATCGCCTCGCCGCCGTAGGTGCTGTTGCTCGCCCAGTTGTAGATCACGTTGTTTCGCACATCGACCAGGTCGGTGAGGGCAAAAGCCTTCCCGGCCTCCTCCCCGAGCCTGGGGTTTCGGCTGTCATGATGGGCGAGGAGGTTGTGGTGGAAAGAGGCGTTTTTCCCACCCCAGATGCCCCCATAGCCATGGGAGCCCTTTTCGTGGACGGATGTCTTGAGGCTCTCGGAGATGATGCTCCACTGGAGGGTGAAGTTCTCGTTGGCGTAAAAGGTCGCCGTCTCGTCGGTAGACCAGCTCAGGGAGCAGTGGTCGATGATGATGTTTTTCTGAAAGCGGGCTTCCAAAGCATCGGCCTGCTGTCCACCCACATCCCCCATGCGAAAACGCAGGTAGCGGATGATGACGTTGCTGGCACTGATGACTACGGGATAGTCGCGGATGGTGATACCTCCGCCCGGGGCACTTTGGCCCGCGATGGTGAGGTCACCTTGGATGATGTTGAGCCGGGACTTGAGCCGGATGGTGCCGCCTACGGCAAAAACTACCGTGCGCTTGCCGGACTGGCTGAGGGCATGGCGGAGTGTGCCTGCACTGCCGTCGTCCTCCAGGCTGGAGACATAGATGACCTTGCCTCCACGTCCGCCAGTGGTCTCCCTGCCAAAACCCTCCGCTCCGGGAAAGGCATAGACTGGGCCAGTGTAGGGAGGAACGACTTCCTCCTTCTCTTCCTCCTGCACATCAGGCGTCTGCACCGCATCTCCTTCGGAACAGGAGAGCAGAAAAATTGCCCAAAGCAGGGATAACAGTGTCTTTTTCATAAATCAACCGGAATGGGCATTCAGAAAAAAGGTGAGGCACTAGCCCCACCCTTTTTCCAAATAATAACCCATGCTTAAGAATCAAAGTTTAGCTCTCCATCTCGGATCCCCGGTGGAGTACTTGCCGGAGAAGCCGCTGTCTTTGAAGTTGAAATTGTTGACGTTAGGATTGACCCACAGGTCATTTTGGCCTTTGCTGTAGTTGCCCACCGGAAATCCCGGTATAGGTCCAGACGCGAAGGAGAACTCAGCCGTGCTGTACACATTCACGATGTCAAACACGGTCTCTCCCAAGCCTTCCATGCCACGGATGGAGGTATTGCCGGAGGCAGCCTCATCCCATCCCGGACCAAAGATGCTGTTGTGGATCTTGATTCCGCCGGTCACGTTGTTGTTGCCGCTTCCCCCTCTGTAGCGCAGGAGAAGACCTCCTGTGCTGGGGAAATTGGAGAAGGTACAGGACTCGATGGTGATGGAGCTAGAGTTGTTTCGGGAGGTGATGCCAGCTTGGATCTTGTTGAAAGTCGAGTTTTCGAACAGCATGTGGTTCACGCGTGCGGTAGGATCGCTTGGCTTGGGGTCGGTATCTGTGGTCAAGATGCCATAGCCACCCAAGCTGTCCACCACCGAATTGCGGATGATGTACTGGTCGATCTCCACGGTGCCACGAATCCTGATGATGCCTCGGAAGGTGCCGATTTCGCAGTTTTCGAAGAGGAGTTCGCCAACGCGGATCCCGCTTGCGTTCGGGTTGAACACATAGTCTCCAGAATAGTCCGCCCCTCGGAGCTCCAAGTCCACAAATCGGATGTGGTCGATCTTAGAGCCAGCAGCGATGTTCCAGTTGCCCGTGGTATAGAGCTTGGCCTTGTCCGGCCCAAACCCGTAGGCTGCGCGGATAGTGATGGATTTGTTCAGGTCCTTGGCAGGAAGATCGTAGGTCATGCCTCTTTTCACCAGGATAGTCGCTCCATCCGGAGCGCCTGCCACGGCATCTTCCACTGCCGAAAGGCTGGTGTTGTCGCGGATGTC
The DNA here is from genome assembly GCF_017254915.1 of Algoriphagus oliviformis. Classification (GTDB taxonomy): domain Bacteria; phylum Bacteroidota; class Bacteroidia; order Cytophagales; family Cyclobacteriaceae; genus Algoriphagus; species Algoriphagus oliviformis. Next base: position 400,130 of record NZ_JAFKCT010000003.1, read on the forward strand.
AATCACCCCCGGAGCATTCGGATCGATGTCAGCCGGAAGGGTCGTGTAGGGCACCCAGCCTCTCAGCGTCTCACCGCTGTAGATGGCAATCTGGTATTTGGTCGCAGGCTCGAGACCGGTGACGATGGTCTCGCTGACATCGCCCTCTACCGGCTGCTCAGGGAGCAGCGGCTTGGTGAGCTTGAGGTCATCTCCCGCAAAGACCTTGGTCCCGGTCACGGCAGCGCCGGCTTTGACCCAGCTGACACGGGCAGCGACGTCGATCACATCATAGGAAGCGGGTTCATTGATGATGGATGGAAAGCGCTGCGTACGCACGTTGCCCAGATCGGAGATTTTGCTGTCGTACTGTGCGTTGGAAGCTCGGGCGGTCGCCCGCACCTGGTACAGGGTGTTCCAAAACAACTCTTCGCCCACGAGGTCTTTATTCACCACCACATAGGCGGTGTCTGTCTCGATCAGGTAGTCGACGGTCTTGAAGGTATCCCGGCTGACCTCCAGCGTGTAGGACACGGCCTGCTTGAGGTTGCCCATGTTGACGATGATGGTATTGGCCTCGGAGTAAAGCTCCTCGTTGAGCACCGGGCGGAAAAGCCGAGTCTGCTCATAGATCGTCTCGTCCTCCTTGCAGGCGGTGATGCCGAGTAGCCCGAACACCACCAGCATAAGGAGTCTGGAAATATTGATTTTTGATAAGTTCATCTTTGTTGCTTTTTGGCTTTTGGGTTAGAATCCATATCCGGAGTTGTCAAGCGTACCCTGGCTGTTGGCCACGGCGCTGGCTGGGATCGGGAAAATGTACCGTACCACACCAGGCTTGGGGCCTTCGATGTAGTTAGCCCAGTCCTTGGTGATCCACTGCGAATAGGTGTAGGTCTCGTCGTGCATGCTGAGCAGGAAAGGCACCTGGTTCCAACTGTCATCCGGTGGAGCGACCACTTTAGTGTTGGGGTTCAGGATGACGAACTCACCCCGGGCATCCACCTTCCAATACATGTAGTCGGGGAGGTTGCCGGTTCCGTTGTAGGCATCGTCTGCCATTTTCTTGAGCCCTTCCACGGTCTCTTCCATTTTCTGGGAATAGTTGCCCCAGCGAATCAGCTCGTACTTGCGGATCATTTCACCGCCAAATTCCCATGCGCGCTCATCCACGATGGCCTCGAAAAAGGCGTCCTTGCTACCCGACACAGAAGTCACGTAGGCGTCCACTTTTTGCGACCACTGCGCCTCGGCAAAGGCTCTCCTTCTCACGCGCTTCAGCTGCTCCTGCGCTGCCGCCGTGGGACCGTTCAGCTCGTTTTCCGCTTCGGCAAACATCAGCAACACGTCCGCATAGCGGAGCATTGGCCAGTTGATGCCGGTGCCTTTGGCAGAGGAAGAACCCTGGGGATTCTCCAGGAAGTGGCGGCTCCACTTGCCCTGGGCGATGTTGGTCCGGTTGTTTACAAATTCCTTGGTAAAGCTCGTGTTGATCTTATACAGCGCGCAAGTGACGTCGCGACGCACGTCCAAGGTATCGAAGGAGAAGTAGTACGTCGGCGGAATCGCCATGTAGTTGTTGCCAGACCCAAAAGCGTGTGAAGAGGTAGGGCCACCTTCCACGGTGATGCCGATGTTCCAGGCCACGTCTCCGTTGCCCAGTGCAAAAGGCACTTCAAACAGGACATCCGCGTTGACCGGAGAGATGAACTTGGACTGGTTCAAGAATACCTGACGGTAGTCTCTTGGCAGTTCACGGTCTTTCAGTGCGATCAGCTTGGCGGTATAGTCCCGGGCTATTTTATAGTAGTCCAAGTAGTCGGAGGCCCGCTCCATGCTCAGGTCTTCCTTGAGGTAGTAGCCTCCACGCTGCAGCGCCAGGCGGGCGATCATACCCAAGGTATATTCCCTGGTCACCTGCTCGATGCCAAACGGAGTTTCGTCCGCCCACATCATGTTTTCCTCCACCTCGATCATGTCGTTGATGACCTCGGTGAGGATCACGTTACGGTCGGCCTTGGGCAGGAGAAAGTCTCCGCCTGCTACCGGCGCAAAGTCCACGAAAGGCACATCGCCCCAGTAGAAGGTGAGGATGCTAAACCAATAGGCCTTGAGGGTGACGGCTTCGCCCAAGAGATGGTTCATGGTACGGGCTTCCACCGGATCTTCCGAATTGAGCTTGCCGCTGGCGCGGAGTCCCTCGATGGAAATGTTCGCATCACGGATGGCGCGGTAGGCGTAGGTCCAGACGATCTCCAGGTCGCGGTTGCTCTCCAGGGCATTCAGGTCCCAGATCTGGTAGCGGTCACCGGTACTGGTCCATCCGCTCTGGTGCTCGATGTCGGTATTTCCGGCAAAGTTGTTGGAAAGGCGGCTTCGAAAAGCATCCTGCCCGAAGTGGCTGTACACGGCGTTGACGCCCTTTCTGGCATCGTCCACATTGGAGTAGATGTAGGCCGCGTCGAAAGTAGAAAGAGACTCCGGCTCCAGAAAGTCGCTGCAGGACACTGCCAAGAAGGAAGCCGCAGCCAATATGATTGATTTATATGAGCTTGATTTCATGATTCTTGTTCCTTAGAATGTGACGTTTAATCCTACGGTATAAGAGCGGCTTCTTGGGAAAGAAGAGTAATCCACTCCAGGAGTCAAGGACGCATAGGAGCTGCTTCGGGAAGTACTTACCTCTGGGTCATAGCCGGTGTAGTCGGTCCAGATCGCCAGGTTGTTGCCCGTGCCGTAGATTCTCAGCTGGGAGAGGCCGATCTTGGAGATCAGGTCGGTAGGGAAGGAATATCCCAAAGTCAGGACGTTCAATCGGATGAAAGACCCGTCCTCTACGGCCCAGTCGGAGATCACCGCTCCGGCGATGCCAAAGCTGTTGTGCGACCACATGGTCTTGCCTGCGTTCATCTCGTCCAGCTGCTGCAGGTCGGTGACTACCTCTCCTGGGGTACCGGTGTAGGATCCGTCCACGTCGATGTAGGTGTAGCGGCTGTCAGAGTCCATCATGGTCAGCAGGTTGCCATAGGTCACCCTTCTAAACTGGTTGTACTGGATTTTCCCGGTGTTGTACACATCATTGCCAAACTGGTAGTTGAAGAAGACCTGTGCATCGATGCCTTTGAATCTTGCATTCAGGCCAAAACCACCCTGGTTTTTAGGCAATGCGTTACCGATCACCTTTCTGTCATCCGCATTGATGACACCGTCACCGTTGATATCCTTCAGCTTCCAGTAGCCTGGACGGATATTGGTATTGCCTACGGCCGCACCGGAATTTGGCACGCCTTCCTTCAGCAGGTATTGTCCTGTGGCGGCATTGTAGCCCTGGAAATCATCCGCGGTATAGAATCCATCAGAGACGTAGCCGTAGATGTCACCCAACTTGCCTCCTACCCGCAGGTAGTAGTCGTTGATGTTGTTCAGGTCGGTGCTGGCCCAGTTGGACTGGAAGAAGCGCTCGTTGGTGCCGTCCAGCTCCTCGATCTTGGCCATGTTGATACCGGTGTTGAAGTTGATGGAGAGGGAGAAGTCGCCCTTGTCGACCAGATAAGCCTGGACACCGAGTTCCACCCCTTTGTTGGAGGTACTGCCGATGTTGTCCCACTGGGTGCTAAAGCCGGTGTTTGCCGGGATGGCAGACTGCAAAAGCAGGTCACGGGTGGTATTGTAGTAAGCATCAAAGGTACCGGCGATTTTCGCCTTCCACAGTGTAAAGTCCAAACCGATGTTTCGGTTGATGGTAGTCTCCCACACCAAGTCAGGATTGTACAGCACGGAGCTGCTTGGGGTATAGTAGGCGTTGTCCACGTTGCCAAAACCAGGGCCACGGTTGGTAGAGCCTTGGAAGAGGAACTGGGTAGCGGAGGCATCGATGCGGTCGTTGCCCGTCTCACCGATACTCGCACGTAGCTTCAGCTCGTCAAACACGCGGGAGCCTTTCATGAAATTCTCCTCGGAAATCTTCCATCCTACTGCCACGGCAGGGAAAATACCGACTCTGTTTTCCTCGGAAAAACGGGAAGAAGCATCCGATCGCACCGTCGCAGTGACCAGGTATCGGTCTTTGAACTGGTAGTTGGCTCTGCCAAACAAAGAGAATCGATTGACATCGGTGTCGTCCGAAGTTTCAAAACGATCCACGCGTCCAAAAGTCATGTTGGCAAAAAGCTCCTCCGGCGTGATGGAAAGCCTAAAGTCTTCTACTCGGACCATCTGGTAGTTGCCGCCAGTTGAGTACACTTCCTGTCCTGCCAGTACATCCAGGCTATGGTCTTTGCCCAGGCCGTTTACCTTCCAGTTGACACTGTTCAGCCAGCGATAGGAGTCGGAATTGCGGTTGGTTTTCACCCCCAGCGGCATGCTGCCCCCGTTGTTGAAGGACTCGCCGGTGAGCGGACCGTAGAATCTGAGGTCCTCGCGGAAAGTCTTGGAAGAGTTGAAGGTAGATTTGAAATCCACGCCTTTGGTGATTTTCCAGTTTAGTCCCACGTTGAAGACATAGTCGTTGTCCGATCTTTTTCTCCAGTCCTGCTCGGCCAGCTCCACCGGGCTCACCATGCTCAGGAGGAAAGACTGGTAGTCGTCCTCCGAGTTTACCTGGGTCAGGTCGATATCGAGTTCATCCGCGATACCATTGGTAGGACGGGTCTGCACGGCGTCTTTGATATTGATCTGGGCGTTGCCTGAGGTACCGGCACCGTCCACGACCGTCTTGGTGATCCGCGCGCCTGCGTCCAGGCTCAGTTTTTTGGACAGCTCCTGGTTGAGCTTGAAGTTGATCACATTTCGCTGGTAGCCGGAGTTGAGCATCAGGCCCTCATCGGTGTTGTTGGTGAGGCTGAGCATGATCTTGGTCTTGTCGGTGCCGCCAGATACGGAGAGGTTGTGGTACTGCGAAAGCTTGGGATCTCCAAAAAGCTCGTCCTGCCAGTCTGTGGTCGGCTTTTGCTTGTACAGCTCCAGGTCGTCGTACACACCGAAGTATTTTTCGAAACGATCCACATCAGACTGGGAGCGCAGCTTGGCGTACTCGTAGTTGGCCATCACGTATTCATAGGAGTCGAGGACCTCGTACTTTCTGTTTTTGGGAAGGCTCTTATACTGGAAGAAATTGTTGTAGGATACCGAGACGCGACCGCTGACCGGTGCTTTGGTGGTCACGACGATGACGCCGTTGGAAGCCTGCGCACCGTAGATCGCGGTGGCTGCGGCATCTTTCAATACCGAAATGCTCTCGATATCACTTGGCGGGATATCCCGGATGCTGCTCACGATGAAGCCGTCCACTACATACAGCGGGGCGTTGTCTTGGGTGATGGAGCCCCCACCACGCACGCGGATCACGACTTCCGCGTCAGGAGAGCCGTCCGTGGTCAAGACGTTGACGCCGGGGAGTCGGCCGGTGATCGCCTGCGCGGCGCTGGCTACGGGAATCTTTGCCAGCTCACGGCCTGACATGGATGCCACCGAGCCAGTCATGTCGGTGCGCTTCACGGTGCCGTAGCCAAAGTCCACTACCTCGACCGTCTCCAGCTGGGAGATGTCCAGCTTCAGTTCCACGTCGATCTTGGTCTTTCCTTCCACAGGGATCTCCTGGGTGACCATGCCTATCATGGAAAAAACCAGCGTGCCATTGGCGTCGCTGATGGTGAGCGTGTAGGAACCGTCGATGTCGGTCACGGTGCCGACCGTGGTTCCTTTGAGCAAAACGTATGCACCCGGCAATACTTCGCCCTCTTCGCTACTCACTACCCCAGAGACTTTCAGCTGCTGGGCCTGCACCCAGCCTACCGAAATCCCCATCAGGAGCAGGAGGCTCAACATGAGTTTGGTAAAATTCATTGCAAATACTTAGGGGTTATAATTGTTTATTGAAATTGGTTTCCGAAGAAAGTCCGCAGGGGGACAGTGGCCTGTTGGAGTCACGGTGGATTCACACAACCGTATAGGCAGAGGAGGGAAATAGGCATTTGATTTTGGGTTTAATGAGTATCCATTTCTTGCAAAATGGACATTGATTTAGGCAATCGATTGCATAATAGTTACAACTTGCCAAACGGTCAAGAAATCTTTCGATTATTTGCAAAAAAATCACTCCGCACGGTCAATTCAGGGATGACGCGTTTTGAAAACCTACAAACACCACAATATCAAGAGGTCTTTCCGCCGCTTATCAAAAAACTGTTGCACAATCGATTACACCAAGCCGGTTTAAATCTCAAAAAATTGCGTCCAAAAAATGTGCAATCAATTGTTCTGTCGGCTCCATCCACGGATCGTATAGCCAGAAGGGATGGGGGCTATCTGGAAAGGTATGTACTTGGGAAAACACCCCTGCCTTCTCCAGCTTTTCCAGCAGCTCATCCCGTCCTGCATGGAAGCGGGGATACTGGCTGTTGATGAAAAGCATCGGTACCAAAGTCGGATTCTTCAGATAAGAAGGCGACGCTTCGTCCCAGATCTCGGGGACTTGCTCGTAGGACCCGCCCAGCCACTCGGCAGCGACTTTACCCTCGGCAGACTCGGGATGGTGAAAAGCCAAAACCCCATCCATATTGATGATGGCCTGCACTTGGGAACTGGCGACCAAATCACTTTTCCCCTCATGGACTGGAAGATCGGACAGTCCCACCAGCGAAGCCAGCTGTGCTCCGGCAGAACTCCCGGAGATCGCCACCCGGCTGCTGTCCACGCCGAAGTCGGCCGCATGGGTTTTGATCCAGCGGATCGCCTCCTTCACGTCCTGCACGGCCGCGGGATATTGCGCCTCCGGCGAAAGCCTGTACTCCACCGGTACCGCAACATATCCCAGCTCCGCCAAGCGGATCGCCAGCGAGCGCTGGAGGATTTTGTCCCCTGACCTCCATCCGCCCCCATGTACCAACAGGACAACGGGCAGCGGATTTTCAGAAACTTTTGGCTTGAACACGTCCAGCTGCAAGCTTCGGCTTCCGAGGCTTTTGTACACCTGGTTTTCAAACACTTCCAGCTCTGGCCCAGCACTCAGCAGCACGGGTTTGATCTGGGGAAAGCTCTTCTTGTCCTTCTGGAAAGAAGCTTCCAGATTGAAGGAAGAGTCCCTTTCGTCGCCAAACCAGCGGTTGCCGTAGAAGTCCGCATCGCGGCCGTGCCCGGAGAGGACGGCTGGCTTTTGATACCGCTCCAAGTCTTTTGGGTCGAGGACATGAGCCCAGTCCGCCCGGCTCGCGTCCCCCGCTCCGGCACCCCGGCTTTGCAGCTCCGCATAGAAGACCGTCTCCCTCGCCGCCGCTCTCCCCCAGTCATGCCAGCCTACAGGAAGGATGTGCGCGCCCATCTCCGTATTGACAAACACTGTCCGCGCAAAGTCCCTCCAAGGACGGCCGAGGTACACTTTCGAGACTCCTTCGTCCGCGGTAAGCTTGCAGTTCATGAAGACGTAGCCATGCTCCGCCCAGGCGGGAGTCGAGGCCGCGGTGATGTAGGAATCGGCCTTGGAATGGATGCGGCAGTTTTCGAAGAAGGCCGTCGCCGAACCGAAGATAAAATCCGTCGTGCCCTCGATGTAGCAGCTTTTATAAAGCTGCCGTGATCCTTCGCCCGAGGCAAACATGGTATCCTGATTGCCCAAAAATCGGCAGTTTTCGAAGACCAAGCGATCCCCTTCGGCATGGAGTGCCACGGCCTGCCCTACCGGCCCGGCGGTGTTTTGGATGGTGAGGTTTTTGAAGGTCAGGTCGCTTCCCAGCACTTGCACCGTGTAGGTCTCAAAGGTGCCCATGTTGTCTTTGGCGGCGTAGTCCCCGTAGCTGATCACCGTGGTCTCGGGACTCTCCCCGAGGAAAGTCACCTGGGTCAACGTACCGTCTATCCTAATTTTCTCCTGATAGACTCCCGCCCTAATATGGACGGTAATCGGCTTGGGAAGGTAAACTCGGATGGCCTTGACCGCCTCGGAGATCGTGCGAAAATGCCCGCTGCCATCCTGGGCGACGACCAAGTCGTGCTCGACTTTCCCTTTCAGTTTTTCGGCATCCAATGCCTCGATGGGCTTTTGTTGCGCAAAAGAGACCGAAGTAGAAAAAGCCAAAAGAATCAGCAAATGGAGGAAAATGGATTTCATAGGTTTTATCAAAATGAAATTAAGACAGCGAGTAAAAGGGTCAGAACACTTTTTGGAACAAATCCCCCTGCCCCCTTTTGAAAAAGGGGGAGTCGGCCCCAACATCCGCTTTAGCGTTCTCCCACCTTCCAGCGCACGTGCGCCCAATCAAACTCAACTAAACGAATCACAAGATTTTTACCGCACAGCTGCGGACTGTCGACTGTGGACTGTTGACTATTCCAGCCCCCTCATTCCCTCCAGCACCAGCTTGGCGACTTCCCTGGCCCCCTCGGTGACAAAGTGCGTGTTGTCCTCCTTGCCCTCGGGATAGTTGGGATACTGCCCAGGCTCCAAGTTCATAAAGTAGTTTTTGGCGGAAAACTCCTCTCCTTTCTCCTGAAAGAGCGCCATCGAGCTCATGGTGAGGTCTATCATGCGGACTTCAAGCTCCTCGGAAACCTCCACCGCAGCCGTGTAGTAGTCCCCATGGGCATTTTCCAGCTTGCCGTCTTTCCAGGGGAAATTTCGGGATACCGGCGTGACCACGATGGGAATCGCGCCTTTTTCCCGGCTTTGGCTCACATAGAGCCGGATGAACTCCTTGTACGCGGCCGGTGTCACATAGCGCAGGGGGCGCTCCAGCGTGGCATCGTTGTGCCCAAACTGGATCATCACCAGATCCCCAGGCCGCAGGTCTTGGTACACTTTGGCCCATCTTCCTTCCTCGAAAAAGGATCGCGTGCTCCTACCGCCTATGGCGCGGTTGTCCACCAAGACGGAATCCGTGTGGATCAACCTCCCGAGCGAAGCGATGGTCTCGGTATCAAACAGCTCCTGAAAAAACTGTCCCCAGCCCGAAAGCGGGTACATGGAGGTCAGGTAATCCTCCCGGTACTTGTCATAGTCCATCATCGTAGAGTCGCCGATGAGGTAGATTTTGGTGACATTTTCCCGCAGGGCAAAAGACATCAGCCCTGTCGCCAGCAGCAACACGGCAGCAAAAGTCAGGAGGTTTTTCAGGGTAATTTTCATCGCTATCAATTTATAGAAAGTTCGCAAGCGAGCTGGATTTCAGCTTCGACAAAACTCTCGGACTGAGCGTCGGCCGGTGAGCCTGTCGAACCAAGCCGAAGCATCCGGCCCACAACTAACACCATCAATTTCGCTACAACAAATTACAATACATCCACGTCACTGCTGCGGACTGTTGACTGTTGACTGTCGACTAGGCTATTCCAACTCCATCATCCCCTCCAGCACCAGCTCTGCCACGGCCTTGGCTCCCTCGGGCAGGAAATGAGTGTTGTCCTTGCTCCCTTCGGGATAGTTGGGATAGACTCCCGGCTCGAAATTCATGAAATAGTGCGCCGTGACGTAGTCTTGGCCCTTCGCCGTGAAGGCATCCATGGAGCGCTGGGTGAGGTCGATCAGCTGCACGTCCAGCTCCGCCGCCACTTCCACCGCCGCCGTATAATATTCCCCATGCACATTTTCCAGCTTGCCGTCCTTCCAGGGATAGTTGCGGTTCACCGGTGTGAGCACGATGGGAATGCCGCCCTTCTCGCGGGTTTGGGTCACAAAAAGCCGGATGTATTCCTTGTATCCCTCGGTCGCCACATAGCGCTCGGTCTTCTCCTTGGCGGCATCGTTGTGACCAAACTGCATCAACACCAGATCACCCGGCTGAAGCTCGCGGTAGACGGCAGACCATCTCCCTTCTTCGAAAAACGTCCGCGTGCTGCGTCCACCCCTCGCCCGATCATCCACGAAAACCGAGTCGGTCTGGATGAGATGCCCCAGCGAGGCAATGGATTTTTCGTCAAAAAGCTCCTGAAACACCTGCCCCCAACCCATCACCGGATAGCGCTTGTTCATATAGTCCTCGCCTTCGTACTTGGAGTAGTCCGCCATCGTCGAGTCGCCGACGAGGTAGATTTTCGTGACTTTTTCCCGCAGGGCAAAAGACATCAGCCCCGCGCTGAGCAGGGCGAAAACCAAAAGTGAAAGAAAGGTATTTCGGGATAGTTTCATGGCCCTGGTAACTAGTGTTATGTTTAGTGTTATTTGTCGTATGAAAAGGGTCTCGATATGCGCTACTCTCGTAGCTCCAGTGCTCGACCTGACACTAGGGTTTGAGAAAAGGAATCAGCTCCGGCAGCTCGCGGCGGAGCTCCTCCACGGCCAAGTCGGCGACTTTGAAAGCGCCAGTCGGGCTCAGGTGCGTGTTGTCCTCGACACCTTTGGGAAACTTGTCGTAGTCTCCCGGCTTGAAGTGGAGAAAGAGCTCCTTGGACTTTTCCACCCCAAACTGCTCGATCACTTCCACGGTCTTGGCATGAAGGTCAAAAAGCGGCACCTCCAGCTGTGCGGCCACTTCCCGCACGACCTCGGAGTAGCGCCCATGCGTGTCGGTCAAGACTCCGTTTTCGTCAAAACTCCTCCGGGAAATCGGCGTGGCCAAGACGGGCTTGCCACCCTTGGCGCGCACCTCTTGCACAAAGCGCGTGAGGTTGTCCCGATAAGTGGAGTCGGCAAAGGCATAGCGGTCTTCGGAGTTGATCTTTTGGTCATTGTGCCCAAACTCAATGATGACGTAGTCACCGGCCTTCAGGCGATCCATCACTGTGTCCCAGCGACCTTCGGCGCGGAAACTCTTGGTGCTGCGCCCGTTCATCGCGTGGTTTTCGAAGCGGATACCTTCCGAGAAATAGAGCGGAAACACCTGCCCCCAGCCTTTCTCGGGATTGCTGCCCGTGTAGGGCTTGTCGGCCATGGTGGAGTCGCCAACAAGGAAAACGGTAATCTCCTCGCCCGTAGACTTCCAAAACAGCAGCATCGCAGATGCCAGCAAACTCAGCAAAAAGACCTTCATTTTATTTCAGTTTTACCTCGCTGTCGAGACCTTTTGCGATGGAAACCTTCGCCGGATCGGCATAGTCCTTCTTGTCCAGCTGCACATTGGCGGACTTGCCGAGTACTTTCACCGCAGGATTTTCATTTTCCCCAAAAGCAAATTTCTCCACGCTCACATTCTGGCTGTTGTAGATCGTGAGCGGGGTATCTTCGGAAATGACGGTCACGTTGATCAGCTTCAAACCGTCCGCATCGATGGCGGTGATGCCTTTTTTGGCTTGGAGGACGGCATTTTCCAGCACCACATTTTCCAGCTTCATCTCCGGCAAGCCCATAAAGGAAGCGGAAATCTCGGAATCGGTCACGGTGATGTTTTTCATCCAGATGTTGCGGAAAATCGGGGTCTCCTCCGTCACCGGCACCAGGTTTTCCTGGCGGGCTTCGTCTTCTGCGCTTTGGTCTTCCTCGATCACGGGGCTGTTGCCGGTGTAGAACATGTTGAATCCGATAGCTTCGGTCGGGATGTTGATCATGTCGATGTCGGAGATCCAGATGTTTTCGACGATGCCGCCGCGACCGCGGGTGCTTTTGAAGCGCAGGCCGATGTCGGTACCGATGAAGGTACAGGCCGACACGTGCATGTTGCGCACGCCGCTGGACATCTCGCTACCGACAGTCACGCCGCCGTGGCCATGATAGACCACGTTGTTTTTGATGATCACGTTTTCGGTCGGGATGGCGCGGTCGCGTCCGTCTTTGTCCTTGCCGGACTTGATGCAGATCGCGTCGTCGCCCACGTCAAAAGTATTGTTGTAGATCAGCGCGTTTTTGCAGGACTCCAGGTCGAGGCCGTCGCCGTTTTGGGAATACCATGGGTTTCTCACATTCAGGTTGCGGATGATCACGTCCTCGGACATCAGCGGGTGGATGTTCCAGGCGGGGGAATTTTGGAAAGTCGGCCCATCGAGCAGGACTCTTTTGCTCTCGCGGATGCTCACCATCACGGGACGAAGGAAGTCTTTCATCTTTTCCAGCTGTGCGCGGTCTTTGGTATCGGGCACATTGAAGGAGGAGCTGGCCTTGTAGCCGTCCAGGAAAGACTGGGACGGGTACCAGTTGGAACCCTCGACGATGCCGCCGGACTTGACGAGCTTTTTCCACTGATCTTCGGTCATCTTGCCTTTTTTCACCGAACGCCAGGCGTCGCCGCTGCCGTCGATGGTGCCCTTGCCGGTGATGGCGATGTTTTCGACTTGGTAGGCATTGATGGGAGACTGGCAACGAATGGTATTCAAGCCCTCGAAGCTGGTCTCGACTAGCGGGTATTCGTCTTTGTCCCGGGAAAAAATGATCAGCGAGCCGTCCTCCAGGTGCAGGTTGACGTTGCTGAGCAAAGTGATGGGTCCGGTGAGCCAAATACCTCGCGGCACGATGACTTTTCCTCCACCTTTTTGGTTGACCTCCTCGATAGCGGCCTTGAAAGCCGCGGTGCTTTTGGTCAGTCCGTCCCCGACAGCGCCGTAGTCGGCGATGCTTTTGGAGAAATCGGGAAAGCTGGTCTCCTTGACCTTGGGCATGTCAAACTCGATGCCTTCATACACCTGCTCCAGGCTCAGCTGCGCAAAAGCCGGTACGGTCATCACCGCCAGCAGCAGCGCAAAAACCATTTTCAAATTGTGTAGTCTCATATTTTGGGGATGCTTAATTGTGTTGTTTCAATCTAATTTTCCTCTGCCCTATGATTTGTAAAGTTCACGTTTAAGGGTGGGATGGAAGACCGGAGACGGAAGACCGAAGTCGTATCGGCCGCACGCTTCTTCATTCGTTATTCATCGTTCTGTGTTCGGTATTGAATAATGAAACTCGAACATCGAACCTCACCACTTACTTCTCACCACTTACTTTTTGTTTGCATGGCAAAATCCTCTTGGCTCTAGCGTCTTGATACTAGATACTTGATACTTCAAGTCCTACTCCTTCCCCACCCTAAACCAATCCACATCGGCGAAGCCACTGTCGTTGGTATGTGTGGTACGCGTGGCGAAAAGGCCAACCTTGGCTCCAATCCACTTGCCCGGAACGGCTGTGAAGGTCTCGCCTGCTTCAGTAAATTCCTTTCCATTTTCGGAATAGGAAAAGCTGCAAATGCCGCCCTTTTCCACCTTTACGCGCAACTGGACTTCATTGCCGCCCAGTTTCGCGAGCTGCTTTTTGGACTCAGGCTTGCCATGCTCGGCATCCAGACAGGAGACGTAGTTGAGATAAATCCCTTCCTCCCCGCTCTCCAAAGCCAAATAAGCATAACTCATGCCCATCACGACCAGGCCAACCTGCTCGCCCTTCAGCTTCGGGTTGGGGGTAAACTTCAAAGAAGTGGTCGTCACAAACTCCGCCGCCGGAAACTTCTGCAGGAGAAGATTTGGAGCATCCCAGAGATTTTTGGCATCATCAGGAAGCTTCGCGGTGAAAAGCCTCAGCTTTCCGTCCGCAGGATTGGCAAACGCCCAAGTCGCCTCGGGGTTGGCCTGCCACTGCCACTGCAATCCGATATCAGCCCCGCTAAACTCATCCGATTCCGCTGGCGTAGCTATTTCAGTTTTCGCTCCCACTTTCGGCTTTTTGTACTTCAATACCGGTTGACCCGTGCCGTCCCCGTCGGGATCCTCGCCCATGGTCGGCCAGTCGTTTTTCCAAGCCATAGGCTGCAAGTGCGTGATCCGCCCATAGGCCTCCACGTCCTGGAAGTGCACAAACCAATCCTCTCCTTGGTCGGTATCGATCCAGGCACCTTGGTGCGGACCATTGATCGGCGTGTCGCCCTGGGCTAGAGAAATGTGCTCCTCGTAGGGGCCATAGGGATTTTTTGACCGCAAGATCAGCTGCCAGCCGGTAGCGACTCCACCCGCCGGCGCAAAAATGTAGTAGTAGCCATTGCGTTTATAAAACTTCGTCCCCTCCACCGTTGGATGCGCGTCATGGCCGTCAAAGACTAGTTTGCCCGCGCCCGTCGTCTTCGTGCCTTCCCAGTTCATGGGCTTCACCACGAGCACGCTTTTGATGCCTGCACGACTGCCTGCAAAGGCATGGGACAGGTAGGCCTTGCCATCCTCGTCCCAAAGCGGGCAGGGATCGATCAGGCCTTTGCCAGCCTCCACGAGTACAGGTTCGTCCCATGCACCCAGCGGATCTTTGGTTTTCACCATATAAATCCCAAAGTCCGGATCGCCCCAATAGATGTAGTATTCACCGGCGTGATAGCGGATGGCCGGCGCCCACACGCCATTGCCGTGCTGAGGCTTGGCGAAGTGATCCAGCGGCACCTGCCTCGGCAGGGCATAGTTCACCAGCGTCCAGTTGACCAGATCCTTGGAATGCAGGATGGGCAGGCCGGGCGTGGCATTGAAGCTGGAAGCCGACATGTAGAAATCCTCCCCTACGCGCACCACGTCCGGATCGGAGTAGTCGGCATGGAGGATGGGATTAATGTAAGTGCCGTCGCCTTGGTCGGCGACCCAGACCTGTGATAGGTTTTGGTTTTGCTGCGCAAAAGCCTGGGGGGCGAAAGCCACCGCCAAAGCGAGCAGCGCGATAGGTTTGAGGGTACTGAACTTCACTGTTTACTTCTTGTATTTTTCGACGATTGCCATGGGATCCCAGAGATCCTCACCGGCCAAAACATTCTTTACCGTGTATTTTTCCGCTTCCTCCGCAGAAAGCTGATGCGACCAGGCTACCCGGGTAGCTGGAGAAGCGCCCGACCCTCTAGACTCAAACTCGGCGTAGAAGGCCGTTTTTTCCGCATTAGCCTTGTTCCAGTTGTGCCAGCCCTCGGGCTTGATGTGCTTGCCCATCTCGGTGCGGATGAAGACCGTCTGCGCATAGTCTCGCCAAGGGCGGCCGAGGTAGACGCTGTTTTCCGGTGAGTCACCCGTCAGCTTGCAGTCCAAAAAGACAAAACCGAAGGCGGTGCCCTGGTTGGTCGAGGCGGCAGTGACATAGCCGCTGGGCGCTTTGGAAAAGATCTCGCAATTTTCAAAAACGGCGGTAGACCAGCCGAAGATGAAGTCCACCGTACCCTCGATGTAGCAGTCTTTGTAATACTGTCGGCTACGGTCGCCTTGTGGATAGAGCGTATCCTGAAAGCCCAGGAAGCGGCAGTTTTCGAAGACCACCTTGTCCCCAGTCACACGGACGGCGACGGCCTGGCCCACTGGCCCGGCGGAGTTTTCGAAGGTGATGTTTTTTGCAAAAAAACCATCTCCAAAGACAAAGAAGCTGGAAGAGCCCGTGGTACCCATCTCCTCGCCAAACTTGTTTTTGCGCTGCGCAAAGTCATCGAAGGTCACCAGCGTCGTCTTCGGGTCTTCCCCGATCAGAACGACGTTGGTTTTGGAATTGGCCAAGACGAGCTTTTCCTTATAAACGCCCGGCTTGAGCTGGATTCGGGTTTCGTTTTTGCGAAAGTCCGGCACCGCGTCAAAGGCCTCTTGGATGGTCACGAAATCTCCCGATCCATCCGCCGCCACCGTAAAATCAAAATCCTGACTTTGTGCCAGCCAAGAAGACAGGCACAAGACAAGGGTAATTGCTAACCTTCTCATTTATTTTTATTCAGTGTTACTTTCCGCAAGAACCAGAAAAAGACCCGATTCCTGCTTTGAAAAATCCCCCTTGCCCCCTTTGGAAAAGGGGGAATCACGCTATTCGAACCTCAGCCATTGACCCCAGCCTAAACGCAACTGGCGAAATTTCCCTATGGGTTTATTTGCTTAATGCCTCGTATTGCAAGGAAGCCAGGATGAAGGGGCCTACGCCCTTGGGGTCATTTTCGCGGATCACCTCGCCCACATAGTACTCATAGCTGCCGTCACGGTAGGGAGTGCCACCCAGACCAGCGACACCACAGACTTTGGTGATGGTGATGCTGCCGTCAGGATCTTCCACGATGAATTCCTTAAGCAATCCTTCGTAGGCTTTTTGGCCGTTTTTCAGGTCTTCCGCATCCAGGTAGCCTTTGGCGTGGCCTTTCAGCAGAAAGTAGGTAAACATGGACGAAGCCGAAGCCTCCAGGTAATTGCCCTCGCGGGTGCCCTGGTCGACAACCTGATACCACACGCCCTCGGGAGTCTGGTAGCGGGCGATGCCTTTGGCGAGCTTCTGCGCCACGGCGATGATGTCGGCACGCTTGGGATGGTCGGCAGGCAGGAAGTCCAGCACGTCCACCAGCGCCATCGCATACCAGCCTATGCTTCTACCCCAGTAATTGGTCGAAAGACCCGTAGCGGGATCAGCCCATTTTTGGGTTTTGCTCTCGTCGTAGGCATGGTGGTAGAGCCCAGTCTCCTCGCTGTAGCCATACTTGTCCATGGTCAGGATTTGATTGGCCACATCGTCGAAGAGCGCTGGCTCGTCGAAGGTCGCTCCGTATTGCGCCAGAAAGGGCGAACCCATGTAGAGCCCGTCGAGCCACATCTGGTGGGGATAGACTTTCTTGTGCCAAAAGCCCCCCTCTGAGTTCCGCGGATGCTCCCGCATCTGGTCGCGGAGCTCGTCGACCGCTAGTTTGTATTTTTCTTCCTTGGTCTCGTTGTAGAGGTTGATCAGGAATTTCCCGCCGTTGACGCGGTCGATGTTGTAATCGGTCTTCTTATAGGTCAGGATATTTCCCGCCGAGTCGACCATGAAGTCCGCAAACTTTTTGGTGTAGTCGAAAAAGCGCGCCTCGCCGTACTGCTTGCTCACAGCCTGCATCGAGCTCATGATCAGTCCGTGGGTGTATTCCCACTTGGGCTTTGGATTAAAATCTATGGTCCAGCCTTCGGGATTGCGGGCAATCTCAGAGTCGGCCATGCGGATGGAATAAGGCTTGGCTTCGACCGCCGCATCGGCGGATTCGGCCTGTTCGGTAGATTTGCCTGTGCATCCTGCCAGGCTCGCAGCTAGCATCAGGGCGGCTAGACTGGGTTTGATCAGCTTCAACATGGGGTTTACTGTTGGGTAAATTGTATGGTGGATTTTATATTTTGGATAGGCGCTTTTCTGCCAGTCACCGAATTTTCATTGACAATTGGGCCTGTCTGCTCAGGCAGGCTGGAAGACCGATGACCCCGACCCGTCGGGCAGGCGAAGACCGATGTAGCGTTTTCGACATGGTTTCTCGCTCCAAATACTAGTCTTAGGTTGTTACCGGCGAAGTCGCTTGTGTCCAATCTTTTCATTTAAACGTGACTTTTAGCGGGTTGGAAAGCTCAAGGATCGCCTTGTCCAAGGACTTTACAAATTCCTGCTTGGTGGTGATCCCGCCCGGCTCCAGCTCCCAGGCCGCCAGGAAATAGTAGCTCAGTTTTTTCTCCCCACCGTCAAATACGACCACATGGGAAAGCTCGTCCTGAGTGACCTCCCTCAGCTGAGCAGTGGGATAGATGACCGCGATTCCGAGATTATCATCATTGAGACTTTGCTTGCCATAGGTCGCGAGGTAGGCAAAAGCCTGGTCTTTTCCGCTTTGGATCAATTCCGCCTTGGGATCTTTGATCAGGCCAGTGGCGAAATTGTCAATCGCATTACTGGAAACAAGATCCATCCGAGACATCCGAGTACCGGAGTGGATGGAGATGGAGGCCAGGATATCGGTCTTGCCGCCGGCCAGATCCCAGCCGGAGTATTTGGTAAATACAGAGGAATACACCGGCCCATTGGAAGTGATCTCCGCAAAGAGATGGTCGGTAACGTCGACTCGGCGTGCAGCGCCTTTTTCCCAAGTCGCAATGCTGCCCAAGCCAAGCGTTTTGCCCACTTTCAGCACGTCCATACCCCAGTCGGCAGGCTCGTGATAGGAGTCAAAACCGTCCTGTCCGACATCCTGCAGCACGGGCGTGTGGACTTTTTTGCCAAAAACATCGATGCCATTTCTCCAGTCCAAGTAAAAACGGTAGCCCACCAAGTCAGACTCCCAGCCTGGCCCCTCGTAGCGTATAAACCAAGAATGGTCCGTATGCTCAGCAGGCACGTGCAGGGAATCCACATTCACGAAGCGTCCGCCTATATACTCGCGGTCTTCGAAGTGACCGTCCACCTTGTGCGAGATTTCCGCTTGGGTGAGTTTGGGATAGGCTTTTTTCTTGCCTTTGGCAGGAAAGACCTGAAGGGAAAGCGTCTCATCCGCGCCGATTTCGGGCAGGACAAAGACCAAACCCTGGTCGGGTCCTTTGGCATTCCACTGGGAAGGGATTTCCTTTTTCCCGGCCGTAACGACCAGGGACGCTCGCTGCTCAACGGAAAAATGCCGGGACAGCTCCTCCACGGAAAGATGCACCAGGGAATTGGCGCGAGGCTGCGAAAGCGTGTTTTCTACGGCAAGGGAAAGAGCCTTCGGTTTGGGGGCTTTTTGGGCGAAGGCTCCGCTGGCAGCCTGTGCAAAAAGTACTGTGCAACAAACTAGCACGGGAGCAAGGTTTCGGGCAATTTTGGGCAAGGATCTCATTAAATCACTTAATTTTAGGCTATTACAATCCAAAAACGGGGATAGCCCAACTGGCTTTTCCCTGATTTTTGAACATTTTAGGCAATCGATTGCATATTAGAGATTATTAGCCAATAAAAAAACAATCCCAAGGCAATACTTTTTAAGATCGCTGATTCCTATTGAATTTCAGACTTCCATACAATATCGTATTGCCCATTGCACTGAAAATGAAATATTTCAAATAGAGGTGTTTTCCAATAAAATACTATATTGCGCAAACGATTACATCAAACTCAAGATGACAAACCCTGTTTCTACCCGATACTCCTCCCACCCGGAGGACTTCAAACGCTACACCACCCCCGAAATCAGAGAGAAATTCCTTATCGAGGATCTTTTCAAAGCCAACGAGCTGACCGGGGTGTACACCATGGAAGACCGTCTGATCGTGGGAGGAATCCATCCGGTGGACCATCCTGTCACCTTAGTTGCCGTGGAACAAAACAAGGCAGAGTACTTCCTGGAAAGACGGGAAATAGGCATCATCAACGTAGGCGCTCCCACCCAGATAAGTGTGGAGGGGGAGATTTTTGACTTGGGGCACAAGGAAGCCCTATACATAGGCAAAGGAAACAAGGAGGTGGTCTTCCATCCGAGCAGCTCCGGGGCGACCTATCTTTACTATAATTCGGCACCGGCGCACAAAAGCTGCCCAACCAAAAAAATCACGACCGCAGAAGCGGAAGTCGTCACTTTGGGTTCATTGGAAAACTCCAACCACCGCACCATCAACAAGCTTCTCGTCGCCTCTGTCCTGGAGACCTGCCAGCTGCAGATGGGCATGACCGAACTCAAGCCCGGCTCCGTCTGGAACACCATGCCAAGCCATACCCATGACCGCCGAATGGAAGCCTATTTCTACTTCGACATCAGCGAAAACAACGCCGTGGCACACTTCATGGGACAGCCGGATGAAACTCGCGTGGTATGGATGAAAAACCACCAGGCCATTATCTCCCCTCCCTGGTCTATCCACAGCGGGGCAGGCACCTCCAACTATACCTTCATCTGGGGAATGGCCGGGGAAAACATGGACTACGGAGACATGGATGCCGTGAAGCCAACTGAACTAAGATAAACATGAAGCCTAATTTTGACCTCAGCGGAAAAGTCGCCCTGGTAACAGGCGCGACGCACGGACTTGGAATGGCCATGGCCAAAGCGTTGGCCAGCCACGGAGCCACCTTGGTGATAAACGGCCACACCCCGTCCAAAATGGAAGTGGCCTTGGCAGAATACCAAAAGGCAGGCATCTCAGCCCACCCCTACCTTTTCAACGTCACCGACGCGCTGACCGTAAACCAGGCCATCAGCAAAATCGAGCAGGAAGTGGGGCCGGTAGACATCCTGGTCAACAACGCCGGAATGATCCAACGTACGCCGGCGCTGGAAATGGACCCGGGAGACTTTCGCAAGATATTGGACGTAGACCTGGTCTCACCCTTCATCGTGTCACAGCGGGTTGCACAGTCGATGATCAATCGCCAAACTGGCGGAAAAATCATCAACATCTGCTCCATGATGAGCGAATTGGGAAGAAATACGGTCAGCGCTTATGCCGCAGCCAAGGGAGGTCTGAAAATGTTGACCAGAAACCTTGCAACGGAATGGGCAAAGTACAATATTCAGGTCAACGGAATCGGGCCGGGCTACTTTGCCACCGAGCAGACGGCCCCCATCCGTGTGGACGGACACCCCTTCAATGAATTCATCATCAACCGCACTCCCGCAGCCCGATGGGGAAACCCCGAGGACCTGGGAGGCGCCGCCGTATTTCTCGCAAGCTCTGCCAGCGACTTTGTCAACGGACAGATCCTCTACGTGGACGGAGGCATACTGGCTACCATAGGAAAACCCGCAGGGGAACAGTAGCCGCACTGCACGCTCCATCAACAATTGCCCATATCTATCCTAATGAAAAACACCAAGGCCACCATCCATGAGATCGCCGCAAAGCTGAACATCACGGCGAGCACGGTCTCCAGGGCACTGAACAACAATCCCAGGATTTCGGAAGAAACCAAAAAGAAAGTACTCAAGGTAGCCAAGCAGATCAACTACCAGCCCAACCACATCGCCTCGGCGCTCCGCAGCGGCAAAAGCCGCCTCATCGGAGTCATCGTCCCCACTGCCAACCGAAACTTTTTCTCCTCGGTGATCCGGGGCATAGAGGACCTGGCCAACAACCTCAACTACAAGATCATCATCTCCCAGTCCTACGACGAGTACGACAAGGAGGTACAAAACATCGAGGCACTGCTCAACGCGCGGGTGGATGGGATCATCGCCTCCTTTGGCAAGATGACCGACAACTTTGACCACTTTCTCAAGGTGATAGAAAAAGGCATCCCGCTGGTGCTCTTTGACCGGACCGCAGACGTACTCAACGTCAGCCACGTGATCCTCGACGACTACCTGGGAGCCTATCAGGCGGTGGAGCACCTGATCAAAAGCGGATGCCGCCGGATCGTCCACTTCACCAACATCCAGCGGATCAACATCTACACCGAGCGAAAGCGCGGCTACGAGGATGCGCTGAAAGCCAACGGCATCGAGGTGGATCCCGAGCTCATCGTCTATGGCAGCATGCAGCTGGAAGATGGAAGAAGACTGACCGAAGAGCTGATCGAAAAGGGGGTGGATTTTGATGGCATCTTTTCCTCCGCGGACTATGCGGTCATGGGGGCGCTACAGGTGCTCAAGAGCCACGGTATTGACGTACCCGGCAAAGTCAAGCTAGTCGGGTTCGGCAACGAACCCTTCACTTCCTTCACCGATCCTACCATCACCACAGTGGATCAAAAAAGCATCGCAATGGGCAAGATCACCGCTGAGACCTTCTTTGAAATCCTCAACAGCAAGGAGACCGAGCCTATCTCCAAAAAGACCATTCTCAAACCTGAACTGATCATCCGGGACTCTTCCAAATAAGTCTAGAGCCTCTGGAAAACAAAAATGGCAACCCCAACAGGAGGTTGCCATTTTCTTTTGGGGATCAGTCCAAGTTTTTATCTCGCATAGTTCACTGCGCGCATCTCTCGAATGACCGTGATCTTGATCTGTCCGGGATACTGCATTTCCTTTTCGATCTTCTGTGAGATGTCGAAGGAAAGCTTGCTCGCCTTTTGGTCGTCTACATTGTCGGAGTCCACCAAGATGCGGAGCTCACGACCCGCCTGCATGGCAAAGCATTTGTTTACCCCGTCAAACCCAAGCGCGAGTTCCTCCAGCTCTTTCAACCGCTTCACATAGCTGTCCATGATCTCGCGGCGGGCCCCAGGTCTGGAACCGGAAATGGCATCCGACGCCTGGACGATCGGTGAAATCATCGACGTCATCTCGATCTCGTCATGGTGCGCACCGATGGCGTTGCAGATTTCCGGATGCTCTTTGTAGCGCTTAGCCAGCTCCATACCCAGGATCGCGTGTGGCAACTCCTGCTCTTCCGGCCAAACCTTTCCGATATCGTGCAGGAGGCCCGCGCGCTTGGCAAGCTTGGCGTTCAAGCCCATCTCCGCCGCCATGGTAGAAGCCAGCTTAGCCACTTCACGGGAGTGCTGGAGCAGGTTTTGTCCGTAGGAAGAACGGAATCTCATCCGGCCGACCATCTTGATCAGCTCGGGGTGCAGGCCATGGATACCGAGGTCGATACAGGTTCTTTCCCCGATCTCCACGATTTCCTCTTCGATGTTTTTCTCTGTCTTGGCCACGACCTCCTCGATACGGGCGGGGTGGATTCTGCCATCCTGCACCAGTCGGTGAAGAGACAGGCGGGCGATCTCCCTTCTCACGGGATCAAAGCCGGAGATGATGATCGCTTCAGGCGTATCGTCCACTACGATCTCCACGCCGGTGGCAGCCTCGAGAGCACGGATGTTTCGCCCTTCACGGCCGATGATCTTGCCTTTGATGTCGTCGCTTTCGATGTTGAATACCGACACGCAGTTTTCCACGGCATGCTCTGTCGCGGTGCGCTGGATGGTGTCCAAGACGATCTTTTTTGCCTGCTTGGTCGCGGTCAGCTTGGCCTCGTCGAGGATGTCCTTGATTTGGGAAGAAGCCTTGGTCTGCGCCTCCTCGGTGAGCATGGTCACGATCTGGTCTCTGGCCTCCTCGCGGGTCAGCCCGGCTACTTTCTCAAGGTCGGCGATTCGCTGGTTGGTGACCCGGTCGAGCTCTTCTTTCTTCACCTGTACGGAGTGGAGCTGCGCGTTGAGGTTTTCCTTTTTGCTGTCCAGTTCGGCCTCTTTGCGCTTGAGTACTTCCTGCTCTTTGGCTACCTGCTGCTGGAGCTGCTTGACCTTGTTTTCGTTGGTGATGATGATGTTTTTCTTGTTGCCCATCTCCTCATCAAACTCGCTCTTCATCTTGAGAAACTTCTCTTTGGCTTCCAAGATTCGGTCTTTCTTGATGGACTCGGCGTTGAGCTCCGCCTCTCTCAGCATGGATTTGACCTTTTCCTTGGTCTCCTCTTCCAGCTTTGCATGTTTATTTTTGATGAAAAATCCCGCCAAAGCGGCACCCCCGCCAAGCCCCGCCAGGGCTGCAAGGATGATAAATAGTACGTCTGCCATAGGTATGTATATAGTTATAGACCTACCGGCTCCGAAAATCCCAGAAACAAGTGGATATCAATAATCACACAGCCTTGGTGAGCAGGGCTGAGATATGGGAAATGCTCTTGCGGATATGTTCGCTATCTTCGGCATTGACCTCGTTGGTCTCCAGGGACTCCACCATACAGTCAAAAGCGACCATGGCCAGCAAGTCCTGCACGTCGTCCAGACCAAATTCGGCTTTATACTTCCTCAATTTTTCATTAATCAGTTTCCCCGCATGGCGGATTTTGCCCTCGTCTTCGGGCCTCACGCGCATGGGGTATTCCCTTTCTCCGATCTTCACTCTGATAGCCAGCGTCTCCATATCATTCGGAAAGGTAAGTGATCAAATGATCGATTTCTTGTATATAATTATTGATTAAGTCACTCATTTCGGTGGCATCCTCTGGATTCACCGGTCGGTTGTCCACAATGTTACTAATTTTAATCTTATTTTTAAAATGATAGATTTCCTGCTCTTTTCCCTGGATTTCTTGCTCAAGCTGCGCCAATCGAGCCTTTAACTGCTCATTTTCAGCACTGATGGACTCGATTTTTTTGCCCGCCTGCACGGCAAGCTTCTCCAATTTTTGCAGTTCCTCGTGAATCATTTTCAGCTTCTGATGATAGCGCCCACCTGATCCTGGAAGGCCTGAATCAATTTACCCATTGTTTTGTCAATTACCTTGTCGGTAAGAGTATTTTCCTGATCCTGCAAGTGGAAGCTCAGGGCGTAGGCTTTTTTGCCTGCATCGATCTTGTCCCCTTGATACACGTCAAAGACCCCAATCCGCTTTACCAGCTTTCCTCCGGCTTTTTCGGCCACGGACTTTACCTGGTCATAGGTCACGGCCTTGTCGATCACCAGCGAGAGGTCGCGACGCACCTCCGGAAACTTGGAGATCTCCCCGTACTTTTTCAGGCCGGAAGCTTTCTTCGTCAACAGGTCCCAATCCAGCTCCGCAAACCATACCTCCTGGCGCACCTCGGCCAGCTTTAGGATCTTTTCGTCCACCAGACCAATCGAGCCAAGCTCTTTTTCCCCCAGCTTCAATGTCAAGCCGTAGGTAAAGGGAGCCGACTCCTTCATGGCCACCTGTCCCACTTCGATATTGAGCCGCTCCAGGATCCGCTCGACCGTGGCATAGATGTCCGCAAAGCCAAAAGCGCGCTCCGGCTCAATCCAGCTCTCAGAAGAACGGTTGCCCGAGTGGAAAATTGCCAGTCGTCTGCCCTCTTTGTAGCCTTCTGCGGTTTTTTGGTAGACCGTGCCAAACTCAAAACATTTGAGGTCAGTCTGGCGGCGGTTGATGTTGTGGGCCAAGACTTCCAGCCCGCTGAAGAGCAGGGTCTGCCGCATCACGCCGAGGTCTTCGCTGAGCTTGTTGTAGATTTCCACATTGGCTGTGGGATCGAGGTAGCCGGATTTCTCGGCATAGGAAGGCTTGGTGAGGCTGTTGGTGATGAGCTCAAAGTAGCCCTGTCCAGCAAGCATCTCGGTCATGCGGTACTGAAGCTTGTTCAGATCCTTGCCGGGATGCTCGGCGAGGTAGTCGGTGCGGAGATTTTCGGACAGCTCGACCTGATGAAACCCATGGATTCTCAAAACCTCTTCGATAATATCCGCCTCGCGCGTCACATCGACGCGGTAAGGCTTCACTATGGCCGTAAAACCGGCTTCTGTCTCATTGACGACCTGGATATCCAAGCTTTCCAAAATAGACTTCACCTCAGAAGCCTGGATTTTCTTTCCGATAAGGCGGTTGACATGGCCATAGGCCACCTCCACCACAAAATCCTGAACCGGCTCTGGGTAAAGATCCACGATCTCGGAAGCGACTTTCGCGCCAGCGATCTCTTGAAGCAAGGCCACGGCTTTCTTCAGGGCATAGACTGGCATATTGGGATCTGTACCGCGCTCGAACCGGAAAGAGGCATCAGTCTTCAAGCCATGCACTTGGGAGCCTTTTCGGATCACGTCTGGAGAAAAGTACGCCGACTCCAGGAAGATGGAAGTCGTCGCATCACTCACGCCCGAATGCTCGCCTCCGAATACCCCAGCGATGCACATGCCGCCTTGGGCATCGTTGATCATCAGTTCATCGCCGGTAAGCTTGCGCTCCTTGCCGTCCAAAGTCACAAAGGACGTTCCTTTCGGAAGCTTGCCTACGATGACTTTTCCATCGGCAATCTTGTCCGCATCGAACGCGTGAAGCGGTTGGCCAAGGTCGTGAAGGATAAAGTTGGTAAGGTCGACTACATTGTTGATCGGTTCGAGATCCAGGGACCGGAGGAAGTTTTGCAGCCACTGGGGAGAGGGAGCTACCTTGAGGTCGGTCAGCACCACTCCGGCATACCTCGGGCAGTCAGCGGCGTTTTGCACCTCTACACTGATTGTAGGCCCCGCTTTTTCCACCGGCAAAGCTGTCTCGCCGGCCAGTTCTATCTTTTTCCCCAACAAGGCCTGCAAGTCACGCGCTACCCCCAGATGCGAAGCCGCATCGGCACGGTTGGGCGTCAAGCCGATCTCCAGGATATGGTCGCGGGAGACCTCAAAGTATTCTGACGCAGGAGTCCCGTTTGGCAGATCGGTATCCAAGACCATGATCCCGGCATGGGAGGCACCCAGCCCGATCTCGTCCTCGGCACAGATCATCCCTTCGGAGACTTGGCCTCGGATCTTGGCCTTTTTGATTTCAAAAGGCTCACCTTCGGAAGGGTAAAGTTTTGCTCCCACGGTCGCCACCACGACTTTTTGGCCTTGGGCTACATTGGGCGCGCCGCAGACGATGGGCACGACCCCAGTGCCGATATCCACCGTGGTCAGACTGAGCTTGTCCGCGCCGGGATGCTTTTCGCAAGTCAGGACTTCGCCGATGACGATCCCTTCCAAGCCGCCCGCGATCGACACGAATTCCTCCACGCCCTCGACCTCGAGGCCGGAGCGGGTGAGCAAAGCGGCGATTTCGTCGGGACTTTCGGTGAGCGGAATATAATTTTTGAGTCTATTGATCGAGATTTTCATCAGGTTGGTTTTATCGGGCATTTGAGCCCGGCTTTTAACAAAAAAGGTGCGTCGGCACCTTTTCAAAATCAGTCTGGCAAATTTAAAAGAATTGCAGGAGGCCTAGTCTATTACTTGTAATTTTTCTCTCCCACAGGCAGGGCGATTTCCAGCAGGTTTTCCTTCGGGGGAATGGGGCAGGCGTAGTCGGGGTTGTAGGCGCAGTAGGGATTGTAGGCCAGGTTAAAGTCGAGCGTGATGCTGTTTTTACCATCCTGACGCACATTGAGGTAGCGACCGCCGCCGTAGGTCTCCCGGGCGCTGGTCTCGTCCGCAAAGGCCAGAAAGAAATTGCGCTTGTCCACCTCGTCCATGGCCTGGAGCAACAGGAGCCGGTTGGTCTTGCCACCCAACTCAAACTCGGCGTAGGAATGCTCGATGTAGCGCTGCACCGAGCCGTCGGTCAGCGGCACCTCGCGAACCTTCTTTTCCTCGATGGGCAACAGCCTCGCCTTCACCCTATAGGCAGGATCAATGTCATAAAATGTCAACGAGGTAAACTTGGCTTTTTGCTCTTCGGTAAGCGGGGAATCGATGTTGAACCGGATAAACTTAAACTGGCGCTCGCGCTCCTTTTCGATCTTTTCGATGTAGTCTTCCGGAGTCTCGCCGGCGGTAAACATGTAGCCTACCGCTGCCAGCACCACGAGCCCGACGACGATTAAAATGATTTGGTTTGCCTTCATGTACTAGAGTATGCCTTCATCGGCGAAGCTAAAATAGCTATGATCCGAAAAAATCACATGATCCAGCACCGGCAAATCCAGCTCCAGGCCGATTTTCACCAGGGATTTGGTCAGTTTCCGGTCCTGGTCCGAGGGAGTGGTGTCGCCACTGGGATGGTTGTGCACCAGGATGATAGACTGGGCGAGATGCTCTATGGCGATCTTGAAGACAATTTTGGCATCGACCACGGTAGTACTCGTACCTCCAAGACTGACGAGTTGTTTTTTGAGCACATAGTTGGATCGGGTGAGCAGAATCAGGTAAAAATGCTCCACGATCTCGTCATAGAGCTCCGGCTTCATCAGCTCGTAGATGTCCAGGGAGCTGCGAATCCGAAACCGCGCCTGAGGCTCCTGCTCTTTTCTCCTGCGCCCGAGCTCCAGTGCCGCCACGATGGAAATCGCCTTGGCTTCGCCGATCCCCTTGAACCGCATGAGATCTTTGACCGACATCTTGGCCAGCCGGGCCAGGTCATGCCCCACCTCACGCAAAATCAGCCGGGAAAGGTCTACTGCGCTCATGGTCGGAGTTCCCGAGCCGATCAGGATAGCGATCAGCTCCGCGTCGGAGAGGACGGTTTTCCCTTTGAGCAAAAGTTTTTCCCTGGGGCGATCCTCCTCCGCCAGCTCGGAGATCTTGATCGAAGTGACCGGATTCATAGGCAGTTTTTAAAAAAAAGTCCAACTAAAACTACCTATAAAACAAGAATAAAAAAACCCCGCAAATCCTGCGGGGTCCATTTAACAAAGTCTTGTCGAAATTAAGCCAGTGCGCTGACGAACTTGGCCAATCTTGATTTCTTGTTACTAGCGTTGTTTTTGTGGATGACATTCTTCTTCGCCAATTTGTCCAGCATAGAAGATACTTTCTTGTAAAGCTCCATAGCCTCTACTTTGTCCGTAGCAGCCTTCAACTTCTTGATGAAAGTTCTAGTGGTTTTGGCTTGATATCTGTTTCTCAAACGCTTCGCTTCGTTGGCACGAATTCTCTTAAGAGCTGATTTGTGATTTGCCATATCTCGTTTTTAACTTAAATTCTTTACGTTCCCCTATTCCGAATTGGAGTGCAAAGTTATTGTAAATAATTAATTCTGCCAAAGGAATTTAAAACATTCCTTTCCGTTCCGCCTTTTTCCAAATCAGGATATTTGGCCAAAGACCCGAAACAGGCTGCAAATATAGGCTTTTCCCAGGTCAAAAAGACATTTGTTTTGACTATTTTCAGGAATGCTGATTTTTATAATATGGGCTTCGCTCCTTCTTTTTTTACCCAAGAGCCTGGAAGACTGGGGATTTTTTGCCCACTCCATGATCAATCGGCAGGCGGTTTTTTCACTTCCCCCGGAAATGATGGGCTTTTACAAAGCACATATAGACTTCCTCGCCGAAAACGCCGTCAACCCTGACAAAAGACGCTACGCGGTAGTCGGCGAAGCCGAAAAGCACTACATCGACCTAGACGTGTATGGAGACAGCGCCTTGGCCATATTGCCCAAGTACTGGCCCGAAGCCATCGAAAAGTTTCCGGAGGACAGCCTCCGCAAACACGGAATCGGCCCCTGGAGCGCCTACCTGACCCTGCTCAGCCTTACCAAGGCGCTGGAGCAGAAGAATGCCGCGGCGATCCTCCGGCTGTCGGCGGACTTGGGCCACTACCTCGGTGACCTGAATGTCCCGCTCCACACCACCAAAAACTACAACGGGCAGCTTACCGGACAGGAAGGGATTCATGGGTTTTGGGAAAGCAGAGCTCCTGAGCTGCTTGCCAAGGACTACGCGCTGTGGGTTGGGAAAGCCGAATATGTGGAGAAGCCACAGCTGGCTATCTGGGATGCGGTGCAAAGCGCGCACGCGCAAGTGGACAGCGTACTCCGTTTCGAAAAGCGACTCAGCGGGGAATTTCCGGATGACCAAAAATACAGCTACGAAGAGCGAAACGGGCTGACCGTGCGGGTGTACTCCAGGGAATTTACCGAGGCATTTTCCATTGCCATTGACCGGCAGATCGAGCGGCAGATGCGCAAGTCCATCAAGATGATCGCCGACTTCTGGTACACCGCGTGGATCAATGCCGGACAGCCGGACCTAAGCCAGCTGGCAGGAATCCCGGAAGAAGAACCAGAGCAAAAAGCAAATCCCGAGCTCAAGGTGAGAGAACACTGAAAGTCAGAAGGCTGAAGTATGAAAGCTGAAGTATGAATATCAAATCAATAAACCATACTCATGGATAGAGATCTGAAAGGAAGAACCAAAACATTTGCCTTGGCAATCATCAAATTTGTATCGGCACTCCCGAAAACTACCGTTGGATTTGAACTTGGCAAACAGGTATTGAGATCCGGAACCTCAATCGGAGCTAACTATCGCTCATCCCAAAGAGGACGCTCTAGAGCTGAGTTTATCTCGAAACTATCAGTTGTTCAAGAAGAAGCCGATGAATTGACGGCCATCTTTACCACCATGGTCATCAACGCGAAAAAAAACTCCTAGAGAGCTTCTTTCACCCCCCTCATTTATTACCCAGACATCAACCTTCTGGATATAAATTTCAGCCTTCTTATTTCAGCTTTTTAGAATTCGAACTTCAACTTTCTCATTTTAGCTTTCTGACTTCAAATACTGTCCTATCGCCCGCCCCAGCCTTCTGAAAGTATCCTTGAACACCTCCTCATTTTCCTCCAGGAGAGTGACGCGGAAGCCTCTCAGGTCAGAGCAGAAAGAAGAAATCGGCACCACGCAGATACGTTCGGCTACCAACAAATAATACACAAATCGCTTGTCCAGAGGCATCTCCGCGTCGGAAAGCCAAGAGTCCAATAGCGCCTGCAGCTTGGGATCGTCGACAGGCAAGGATTGGGTTGGAGTCAGGAGACTTTCGTCAAACACGATGGTGTTGTAAAAAGCCCCTTGGGTGGGATTGAACTTGATGCCGGGAATGTCCCCGAGTATCTCGCGCATCCAGTCGGAGCGCTTGCCGATCTGTTCGTTTGCCAGCTCGCGGTAGGCATGGTACTCGGGATGGCTCATGATCTTTGGGATGGCCAGCTGGGGCAATATCGTAGAGCAAACCTCGATCATTTTGGCATTTTCCAGCGTTTGGCAGAGCTTGGAAAATTCTTTGGAAGCTTCCCGGTTGTAAAACTCCATCCAGCCGCAGCGGGCACCCGGCCAGGGAAATTCTTTGGAAATACCCTTCAATGAAATCGCAGGCCTATCTCCGATCACCTCGGAAAGGGCCACGGCCTGAATGCCGTTGTAGGTGATGTTTTGGTAGATCTCGTCCGTGATCAGCAGCAGATTAAACTCCTCGGCGATCCTGACAAAATCCTCCAAAACCTCCTTGGGGTACACCATCCCCGTCGGGTTGTCCGGGTTGATGATCAGGATGCCGACGATGGAGGGATTGTACTTGACCTTCAGGTATAAGTCTTCCATATCGGGCAGCCATTGGTTGTCCGGATCGAGCTTGTAAGTGATCGGGGCGGTATTCGCGTGGGCCGCCTCCGCGGAGGAGTGGGTAGAATAGGCCGGCGACGGCCCGATGATGCGGGCTGTGGGAATCAGAAATTGGTACAGCTTGGCAATGGCATCACCCAGCCCGTTGAAAAAGAGGATATCCTCGGCCGTGATCTGCGTTCCGCCCTTGTCGTTGTTGAGCTGGGCGAGAAACTTCCGGGTTTCCAGCACGCCCTTGGAGTCCGCGTAGCCGTAGGTTTTGTCTTCCTTGAGCAGGTCGGCGATGATGGCCTTCATCCATTCGGGCACTTGGTTGCTTTTCTGGATGGGATCACCGATGTTTTCCCAGGTCATGGCATAGCCCAGGGCTTCGATTTGCCGGGCTTTTTTTACAATCCCGCGGATTTCATAGTTCAGTTCTTCAGCACCGGGTCTAAGGAGTAGCTGTCTCATAGGTCAATAGGTTTGGAAAAAATTCCGCTGCAAAGAAAGGAAAAAGCAAAAGGAAAGCGACCTACTTCCCTCGAAAAATGAAAGAACGTTTCGGACGAAACACCCATCAATGCACCAGAATGCAACGCTATTCCTCTTAGCCTTCAACTTGGCGGACGACCGCGACAGGCATGTCCATTTTGTCCTATTGAGAAAGGCAAACCTGCGTCCTGCCCCAATTTCGGATATCGCCCATAGGATCAAACCCAAGTTCCACTCTTGGCCCTTAGGCTTTCAGATTTCTGACTTCAGCTTTCCTACTTCAGATTTCAGCCCTGATCCAAACTTGCTTTTCTCCTTCCCGTTCAGGTATTTTAAAACACAGATTCCCCCAACCCCCTCCCTACCAACACCCCCAAGAAAGTGATTCGAATTCTCCTCTTCCTGATATTTGTCGGCCTGATCGACTGGTACGCCTATCAAGCATTCAAAACCCTATTTCCCTCGCAGGTTTGGATCCGAGCCGGTTTCTGGGCCTTTTCCATTGCCATTTACCTATTCGTCGCTTACAGCTTTATGACCTTCGACCGAGGAGCGATCAGCCCCAATTTCGGGAGAATGGCCTCCCTCCTAGTGCTGTCGCTGATTCCCAAGCTGATTGTCCTGGCCTTCCTGTTTGGAGAAGATATCATCCGCTTTTTCACTGGGATTTTCCAGTCCGTGTCCGGAAGTCGAGAGGGGGATTTCCTCCCAGATCGGAGGAAATTCGTCAGCCAGACGGCCTTGGCGCTCGCCGCTATCCCATTCTTGGGCATCCTGCACGGGGTACTGATCGGCAAGTACCGCTACCGCGTCGTCCGCCATACGCTGGAGTTTGACGACCTGCCACAGGAGTTTGACGGCTTTACCATCACCCAAATCTCGGACATCCACTCGGGAAGCTTTGACAACAAGGAAAAGCTGGAGTACGGCGTGGACCTGATCAACCAGCAAGGCTCGGATGTCATCCTTTTCACCGGCGACTTGGTCAACAACCATGCGGGGGAAATGGAACCCTGGGTGGAGACCTTCAAAAAGCTGAAAGCCCCGATGGGCAAATACTCCATCCTCGGCAACCATGACTATGGCGACTACATGTCCTGGCCTAGCCAAGAGGCCAAAGCCGCCAATATGCAGCGCCTGTACCAAATCCAGGAGGAGCTGGGATTCAAGCTCCTGCGCAACGAAAACGTCCAGCTCCGAAAGCCTGCCCTCAGCGGAGCCGGAGGGAGCGAAGCCAGCATCGACCTGATCGGGGTGGAAAACTGGGGAAAGGGTTTTGCCCAGCATGGGGATCTCGCGAAAGCAACCCGAAACCTAAGCGAGAAAGGCTTTAAGATCCTGATGAGCCACGACCCCTCGCATTTTGACGAGGAAGTGAAAAAATTCAGCCAGTTTATCCACCTCACGCTGAGCGGACACACCCACGGGATGCAGTTTGGGATAGAGATCCCCGGGTGGATCAAGTGGAGCCCGGCCTCCCTCCGCTATCCCAAATGGGCCGGACTGTATGAGGAGCTGGGCCGCTACCTGCATGTGAACCGGGGCTTTGGATTTTTGGCCTTTCCGGGCCGGGTAGGCATCTGGCCGGAGATTACGGTGCTGGAGCTGAGGAGGAAGGCATAGTGGCAGTAGGTGAAAAAATGAAAAATCCTTACTTCGACATCAATATCATAATCGACTTACTCCTACAGCACGAGCCCGAGCGGACAGACCTTAGTGGAGCAATTAAGGAATTCCGAGCGGCAAAAATTCTTACGGCGTAGCTACCTCCATCTGGCATCCAATGACACCTTAGCAGGTTCTGAGGTCAAAATTGAAGAATCCATCGTCTTGGAGCATGAAGAGGAAGGCACGATTGTTTTGGACGTTCTCAAAAACGGAAAAATAAAAGGCATCGAGTTTATAAGCCAAATTTCACCTTGATCCTGAAATACGTCTCAAAGCACTTTTTCCGAATTTCTAATCACTACAGAAGCTTTCCGACTTTAGCTTTCCAAATCACCCCGATAGCCGGGAAAATCTCCACGTGGCCCAATCATAAGGAATTCAGGATGGCGTAGGGAAGCATTGGAACCACGGACTGGTTTAGCGCTTCCAAAAGTTTATATTAGTTTTTTCACACGGCCGCCAAGACATTTCCCATGAAGAAACAGCTCCTGATTCCGGAAACGCTCAACCTGAACAATTTCGATTTGCTGCGCTTTCTTTTGGCCTCAGCCGTCATCTTTTGCCATTGCTACGCGATCTTTTACGGCTGGGAGCTCTTTGCGGCAAACGAGCCATTCATGAAGTGGAGTGGTGGAAAAATAAGTATCGGCAGCGCCGCCGTGAATTTTTTCTTTGTCATCAGCGGCTTTTTGATCCTGCGCAGCTTCGAGCGGTCTTCCAATTTCTGGGATTTTCTGAAGAAGCGGGTACTCCGGATCTATCCCGGGTTCATTGCCGCTTTTGTCCTCTGCCTTCTGGTATTTGGCCCTATCGGCCACATCAGCCATAGCTGGATCAAGTCCTATGGAGAGTTTCTAGACTATGTCCCGCTAAAACTGGAATTGGCAAACATGCTCAGCCTGCAATCCCCCGTGGAAGGCTACTACTTCAACCATCTGCCGCAAACCGGCCTCAACAACTCGATGTGGACCATCCAGTACGAATTTATCTGCTACTTGTCGGTTCCGATACTGGTGTGGCTGGGATGTCTCAGACACAAAGCGGGTTTGGCAATTGCGCTTACTGGCTGCTATGCACTGCTATCCTTGCAGAATTTCGGCTTCGTATTTCAGCATGACGCAAGTCTGAACGGATACATTCTCGCCAATCCCTATTTTTACCCCCGGTTTTTCACCTATTTCTTCGCCGGCAGCCTCGTCTATGCCTACAGACACCATATTCCGAGGCACCCATTCTTCCTGGCACTGTCTCTGGCCGTTTTTGTACTGGCGCTAAAGCTCCAACTGATGGACTTGGCCTGGCCTATCGCAGGCACCTACCTGTTGTTTTATTTCGCTTATCATCCAAAAGCGCTCTTTCCCAATTTTGCCAAGTACGGAGACTTCTCCTACGGGATTTATCTCTATGGCTGGCCCTTGCAACAGCTGACCATGCTTTATTGGGGACAGTACCTGACCCCACTTACTTTCTTTGTGATCGTCCTGCCGCTGGTATTGATTTTTGCGATAGCGAGCTGGTACCTGGTAGAGAAACCTACCCTAAAGCTGAAGCAGATGACCATCCGGCAATTGAAAGCGATCCCTCTCATGCAGGCCGCCCCGAAGCAGAGGACTTAGCCCACCTCAACGTCTTGCTTCTACCAAAAGAAATCCCTACCTCCCCAGCCACCAATAGATCAGCACCGTCACCAGGCAAAGCGCCAAAGACAGGGGCTTGGCATACTTCCACTCCTGTAGGTTGAGCGGGCTCCGGGAAGCCATGGCCGGAGCTGTGGACGGATACCTCAGGCTCACGAGGTACATCACGGCCAGGTTGAGCAGAAACTCTACCCCCCAGATATGGATAAAATGGATGTCTACCGCAATCCAAAAAGTAGTCACCAGATAAAACGCAAAGCCTACAAGCAAGCCCGCCTTGGCTCCCGCCGCAGACACTTTGGGAATGAAAAACCCCGCCAGCAACACCGAAGCGATTGGGATGAAAAAGATCCCGTTGAGCTGCTGCATGAGCTGATAAAGGCCCTCGGGCGCATTGGCCACCATCGGGGCGATCAGGATGGACACCACGGCCAGGATCAGCGAACTTAGCTTTCCGACTTTCACCAGCTTGCTGTCCGAGGCGCTGGGCTGGATCAACTTTTTGTAAATATCGAGGCTGAAAATCGTCGAGGCGGAATTGAGCACCGAATTGAAGGTACTCAATACCGCTCCCAAAACCACGGCTGCAAAAAAGCCGATGAGGCTCAGGGGCAGGACTTTTTTGACCAAAACCGGATAGATAAAATCCTGGTCCGCATAGTATTGATCCCCGTAGTAATAGTAAGCAATCACGCCTGGCAGCACGATGATGAGGGGAATGAGGATTTTGAAAATCCCCGTGTAGAGCAGGCCTTTCTGCGCCTCGGCCATGTTTTTGGCTCCCAAAGCCCGCTGGACGATGGTCTGGTTCATGCCCCAGAAGTACAGCTGGTTGATCATCAATCCGGTGAAAAGCGTGCTGAAAGGCAAGACCGAATCCTCCGCTCCGATCACGTCAAACTTCTCCGGTATGGCCTCATAGACTTTGCCCAAGCCATCCGCGACGCTTCCCGCACCTATATCCCAAAGCGCAAAAACCGGAACCAGCAAGCCGCCGATCATCAGCCCGACGGCATTGATCATGTCCGAATAGGCAACGGCTTTCAGCCCTCCCAAGATCGCATAGACCGAGCCAATGACACCGATCGTGATCACCGTCAGCCAGATCCCCTCGGTCTTCGTGATCTGAAAAACCGCTGAAACATCAAAGATGCTCTCCAAGTTGATCGCGCCGGTGTAGAGCACGATGGGCAGCAGCGTGAAGACAAAGGAAAGCATCAGGAGCAGGGAGACGATGGTTTTGGTCGTCTCATCGTAGCGGATGGCCAGGTACTGGGGGATCGTGGCCAGCCCCAGCCGGAGGTAGATGGGCAAAAAATACAGCGCCGCAATCACCAGGGCAATCGCCGAGGTCACCTCCCAGGCGATGATGATCATGCCGTTTTTGTAGGCCGATCCGTTCATGCCGATCAGATGCTCCGTGGAGATATTGGTCAGCAGCATGGATCCGGCGATCACTCCGCCGGTCAGGCTTCTTCCTCCGAGAAAGTACCCGTCGCGGGACCGGAGGTTTTCTTTTCTCAACTTGTACCAGGAAAACAAAGCCACAAAAAGCGTGAATCCCACGAAGGAAATAAGGGTAAGCATGAATTGTATTTTGGGTTAGTACTCGATAAAAAAAGAAAAAGAGGCTTCTCAACAGGCCTGATTGTGTCAGCCTGAGCGGAGTCGAAGGCCATTTTCAGTGAATCGCATTTCGACTTCGCTCAATGTGACAAACATCAGATATGAGACAGCCTCTTCGGGTCGGTGGCTCTTAAAACCTCAATGTCGCCGGCAGGTACTTGGCTACCAAATCCTCATAGTAGGGCTTCAGCGCCTTGGCATCCGGCGGCACAGGCACTTTGGAGTAGAGATCGTAGGGGTTGAACTTGTCCACCCATATAAACATTTCCCGGTCATGGTCGCTGAGCAGATGATCGTAGGCATTTTCCCGATGCTGGGCATAGAAAGAATGGTAGCGGATCATATAAAGCGCCGGTTCAGGCATATAATCCTTGACCATTTGATACAGGTACTCGTCGTGTCCCCAGGA
The DNA here is from genome assembly GCF_017254915.1 of Algoriphagus oliviformis. Lineage (GTDB taxonomy): Bacteria > Bacteroidota > Bacteroidia > Cytophagales > Cyclobacteriaceae > Algoriphagus > Algoriphagus oliviformis. Next base: position 436,230 of record NZ_JAFKCT010000003.1, read on the forward strand.
CATCTTCACTTGGTCCAGCCCGCAGTGGTGGCTGTAAACCCCGTACTTGGTATTGTAGCGCCCGTCGGTAGAGTCCGGATTTCTGTCAAAAAACTCCGGATACACGATCCTGTCCGAGTGTGCACATCCCACAGGAAAGGTGTCTCCCACCACCGCCCACTGCGGCTCTCCAAAGAGACACAGCACTTTTCCCAAGTCATGGATAAAGCCCGTCAGCACAAACCAATCCGGATGTCCATCCGCACGGATCGCCTCGGAAGTCTGGAGCAAGTGCTGCAGCTGGTCAAGGTTGGTATCGGGATCGGAATCATCCACCAGGGTATTGAGGAAGCTGACCGCATCCCAAAAGGGCATTTCCTTCTTTTCAAACTTCAAAAACTCCCTTTCCTTTTCTACCACAAAATCGTAGGTCTGGTAGGTATGGTTGAGCTTGTAGAATTCGCGCACCGTATCCACCCGCTCGGAGTCGTGGTAGTTGCGATAGTCGTCCTTGGCCTTGGCTTGCTTGTCTTTGGGCTCGGGATATCGGGTGAGCAGGTCGTCCTCCCAGTCCTCGATGGATTGGAGGGGAGCGATTTCAGATTGAGGGAGCTTGGTTTTCATATGATCATGCGTTGTTTTTATGGCCATATGGAATCTCGCATGGATTGTAAACATCACGTTGCGGTGTTTACATCCTGCTAGATTTCATGGGTTTATTGATCGAAGGGGAATATAGAAACAAAAAGCGCTTATCTGCAAGCCATTGAAACACAAACAAGCTATCGGAGAGTGAAACACAAAATAGCCTATGGTTTTTCACCTGTAAAACGGCGACGACTTTCTGATTACATAAAAAGCAGGACTGAAAAAACTTGGCTGATTTCATGAAAATGCTTTCCTAAAAGCAGAAACAACTTGTACAGCATTTCGTACAAGTTGCTACATTTGTAAAAACCCTGAAAATCATGGAAGTCACGACCTACTCCAAATTCCGCGAAAACATGAAGTCCTACCTGGACAATGTCGTCAACGACCAGCGCCCGCTCTACGTCACCCGAGCCAATGGCGAAGACGTGGTCGTCCTATCCAAGTCCGACTACGAAGGCCTGCAGGAGACCTACTACCTGATGAGCAGCCCAAAAAATGCGGAGAGGCTACTTCGGGCAATTGACGAAGCAAACAGAGGTCTTGGCGTGAAAAGAGACCTTATCGAACTCTGAGCCTCCTGCCATGTACATTATTTTTTTATCTACAGGATGGGAGGATTACCAGTATTGGATTGAGACAGACGTGAAGTTTCTCAAAAAAATCAACAAGCTCATCAAAGAATGCCAACGGACTCCTTTTCATGGAACGGGAAAACCTGAACCGTTGAAAAACGAACTGTCAGGCTGGTGGTCGCGAAGGATAGACCGGGAGCATCGACTCGTGTACCGGGTGAAGGACGGTGCGCTGGAGATCGCCCAGTGCAGGCACCATTACTGAGTTTTTGCTTCACCCGCCCTTCTTTTCTCCGTAGTTCCACAAAAAACACGGAACATGTGTCAGTCCGAGCGGAGTCGAGGACTCTTCGGCTGCGCTCAGGGACAAAAAAAAACCTCCAGACCAAAGCCCACCCCTTCACATTAAGATTATTTCACTGCGTTCGTAAGGTCGAAATCTCCGCCTGCATCTTGGCCATCATCCGCATGAGCTGCCGCATATCGCCTTCCTGCTCGGGTATCTCCCGGCTGGTGTAGGCATAAAAAGCCCAAATCTCCAGCACTTCCTCCACCGGTACTAAGTAGGGTTCAAAAAGTGGATTGAGCGACTTGAGCAGCACCTTCCCATCCTGTCCCAAAGTCACCAGCTTGAAGACAAAATCCTGGCTTTCCCTCAAGATCACGATGCAGGGCGTGTCCGGCTTGAGCGAGGCCCAGTCCGCGACAAACTGCGCCACCACGTCGCTCCCCTCGGGGATAGGCTCCATGGAATCGCCCGTGGTGGGAAAAATCCGAAACGTCCCGCCAGCCGGCAGATTGGGCAATGAATACTTCGGCAGGGCTGCGATAAACTCCGGATCGTTATAACCCGTGCGGTAGCCGGCCTTAGCCTTGACGGGTACGTACTCCACATTCTCGTTGTTATTTCGATCCACGCTGATAGCCAGCACGCGCAGGTTGCCGCCACGGATATAGACGTCGTTCCCCGCCTCCAGCTCCCGCAGTTTCAGCTCGCCCAGCTTGGATAGTTCCACTCGGACCAGGCTGTCCAGACTGATCCCAAACAGCTCCGACACCCCAATGAGGTCGTCCATCACCGGCGACTTGGTCTGTCCTGACTCCAGCGCGTTGACTTTGGAGCGGGTCGCACCCAGCCTCTCGGCCAAGTCCTGCTGTGTCAGCTTGCGTCGCTCCCGGAGAAACCTCAGGTTCTCCGCAAAGAAAATGGTTGACTTTGCCATGTGTTATTGATATTATTAGAGTCAATAATTTGACATGATTAGTGTCAAATATAAAGGAAGGAGGGATAGTATGAAAACATTAGCGGACAAAAATGAGGCAATCCGCCAGCTCAAGGCAAAAATCATGGAACTGGAAGGCTTCAGCTCTTCTCCCAAGCTTCCTGCGGACTCCCTTGGCTTAGGCGCTTTTGAATCGGCCTTCCCCGGCGGCAGCTTTCCTCTGGGCACGGTGCACGAGTTTATCAGCCTCCATCCGGCCGATGCCGCCTCCACCAACGGATTTATCTCCGGCCTCTTGGCCTCCTTGGTACGCCAAGGCGGTTTTTGCCTCTGGGTCAGCAATCGGCGCAGCATTTTCCCCCCTGGCTTGAAGCGCTTCGGCATAGCCCCCGAGCGGGTCATCTTCATCGATCTCAAAAAGGAAAAAGACGTGCTCTGGGCCATGGAACTGGGCCTAAAGTGCAGCAGTCTCTCCGCTGTGGTCGGCGAACTGCAGGAACTCAGCTTCACCGAGTCCCAACGTCTACAGCTGGCTGTGGAGCAAAGCAAGGTCACCGGACTCCTCCACCGCCATCATCCCAAATACCAGCATGCCCTGGCCTGTACCACGCGCTGGAAGATCGTCTCCCTGGGCAGCCACTTGCCGGAGGGAATGCCGGGGGTGGGCTTTCCCACTTGGCAAGTCTCCCTGCTAAAAGTCAGAAACGGCCGGCCTGGGGAATGGAAAATGGAATGGAAAGAAGGCCGCTTCCAGCCTTTTGCCCCTCGAGAATCCCGCAAGCAAGTTCACTTATCCCGAGAGCAACACTATGCCTAGGCGTTTTCTTTCCCTTTGGCTCCCCTACCTGCTCACGGATCGGCAGGTCATCCGACAGCCCGAGCTTCGGGATCGGGCCTTTGTCTTTGCCGACAAGCAGCGAGGTAGGATGACCATCTCTGCCGCGAGCATTCCCGCGGTGTCTCTTGACATACGTCCGGGGATGGCCGTGGCCGACGCGAGGGCTTTGCAGCCGGAGCTTTTGGTCTTGCCCTACAAACCCGGACGGGAAGAAAAACTCCTCCAAGGCCTCGCAGACTGGTGTCTTTGCTACACCCCAGTCGTGGTAATCGACGCTCCCGATGGGCTCGTGCTGGAGATCTCGGGCTGTCCCCATCTTTGGGGAGGGGAAAAACCCTACCTCGAAAGCCTCATTTCCACCCTTCAAGCCAAGGGATATCAGGGCAAGGCCGCGATAGCCGACACCATCGCCTCGGCCTGGGCGATGGCGCGCTATGGAGGACAAAGCATCATTCCTCCCGCGCAGCAGCGGGAAGCCCTCCTTTCCCTACCCCCTGCTTCGCTCCGTCTGGAATCGCAGACGCTGGACCGGATGGAGAAATTGGGCTTTACCCAGATCGGGCAATTTATCGACATTCCCACCCCTACGCTCCGCAGGCGCTTTGGCGAAGCTACCCTCCAGAGGCTGGGACAGGCTCTGGGCAGCGCACACGAAACGCTTGACCCCATCCTTCCCAAGGAGCCCTATCTGGAGCGACTGCCCTGTCTGGAGCCTGTTCGTACGGCTCCGGGGATCAAAATCGCGCTGGAAGAGCTACTGAAAACCATTTGCCAAAGGCTTACCAAGGAGAAGAAAGGCATGCGAAAAGGCATCTTCCGGGGACATCGCCTGGACGGCAAAGTCGAGGAGGTCTCCATCGGCACACACATGCCCTCGCATCATCCCGAGCACTTGCTTCGGCTTTTTGAGCTCAAAATCCCCTTGATCGAACCGGATCTGGGCATCGAGCTCTTTGAGTTGGAAGCCTTGCTGGTGGAAAAAATCAGCGAAACGCAGGAGTCGCTCTGGCACAGCGCCGGGGACGATGTCACGGCCTTGGCTGAGCTCTTGGACAAAATGGCCGGCAAGATGGGAGCCCAGACCATCCACCGCTACCTGCCGCAAGAGCAGCACTGGCCGGAGCATTCGATCCGGGAAGCAGTCTCCCTGGAGGATAAACCAAGCACGGACTGGGACAGCCAGCGCCCCCGGCCGCTCCACCTCCTTGCTTCCCCGGAGCGGATCGACGTGATGGTGCCTTTGCCGGATTATCCGCCTTTGCACTTTCGCTACCGCGGGGAAATCCTGCGCGTGGCCAAAGCCGACGGCCCCGAGCGCATCGAGCAGGAGTGGTGGTTGCAATCCGGTCCGCCCCGGGACTACTATGTGATCGAGGATGAAAACGGCAAGCGCTACTGGCTCTTTCGGCTGGGAATTTACGGCAAAGAAGATCCCAAGTGGTTTATCCATGGCTTCTTTGCTTAGTGAAAAATTTACCACAGAGAGCCGGAGGAATTGGAGAGAAAAAAAACACTCTGCGAAACCTTTGCGTGCTCAGCGTCTTTGCGGTGAATCATGCGCGAAGCGCAAAAAACAGCCGCCCCAAGTGGTTTTGGCTTGGCTTGACGGAAAAAGCTTTCACCACAGAGTGCACCGAGAAATGGGAGAAAAGCTTCGCGTCTTAGCGCCTCCGCTAGAATTATTTTCTCGCAAAGACGGAAAGTCGCAAAGAATAAAAAAACGTCCAGCTTCTGGAGAAGAAGGACAGCGAAAAGGAGAAGAACCACTCTGCGAAACCTTTGCGTGCTCAGCGTCTTAGCGGTGAATCATGCGCGAAGTGCAAAAAACAGCCGCCCCAAGTGGTTTTGGCTTGGCTTGACGGAGAATCCTTTCACCACAGAGTGCACCGAGAAATGGGAGAAAAGCTTCGCGTCTTAGTGCCTCCGCGAGAAAAAAGCCCTCGAGAGACAGGAAGATGCAAAGAATCAGAAAAGTGTCCAGCTTCTGGAGAAGCAGGACAGCGGAAAGGCATCGAAAAACACGATCTCCATGCTGTGGTAATCTGTGACTTTATCTGTGAAAACCTGCCTGCGGCCGGCAGGTCTGCGGGAGATTTTAAAAACAAAAGAGGAAAGTCCAGCCGCCGGAGAAGCAGGACAACCGAAATAACAGCGGAAACGCCCTCCCTTTTCTCCCGCCCTCTGTGGTAAAAAAAATAGCAGTAAAAAGCAACATGGACTACACCGAGCTACAAGTCACCTCCAACTTCACCTTTCTCCGGGGCGGATCCCATCCCGAGGAGCTGGTCGACCAGGCCCTTGAGCTCGGCTACCAAAGCCTCGCCATTACCGACCGGAATACTTTGGCAGGAATCGTTCGCGCGCATGCGGCCGCGCGGGGCAAAACTATCCGATTTATCCCCGCCTGCCGCCTGGATCTCTTGGACGGCCCCAGCCTCCTCGCCTACCCAACTGACCAAGCCGCCTACAGCCGTCTTTCCAGCTTGCTCACCACCGGAAACCTCCGCGCCGAAAAGGGCGAATGCCATCTCTACAGAAAGGACCTGTACGAGCTTGCCGAAGGGATAAAATTCATCGCCCTGGCTCCAGGCCTTCTCCAAGAGGATTTCTCTTTTCCCAAAAACTTCATCGCAAGCCTCGAGGAATACTGCGAAGCCTTGGGAGAAAACCTCTACCTCGGAGCCAGCTTTTCCTACTCGGGGGACGACCACAAGCGGCTGTTTCAGCTTTCGCAGCTCTCCAAAAGACTCCACACGCCCCTGGTCGCCACCAACGACGTGCACTACCATGCTCCCGAGCGACGGGAGCTGCAGGACGTGCTCACCTGCATTCGGGAGAAATGCACCATCCACTCGGCGGGCTTTCGTCTCCACTCCAACGCCGAGCGCTACCTCAAGCCCAAGGAGGAGATGCTGCGTCTCTTCCGAGACTATCCCGATGCCATCGCCCGCACCCAGGAGATTGCCGAGGCCTGCCGGTTTTCCCTAGACCAACTGAAATACGTCTATCCGCAGGAAATCGTCCCCGAGGGAAAAACCCCGCAAGAGGAGCTGGTTCGCCTGACTTGGGAGGCAGCCAAAGCCCATTTCGGAGAAAATATCCCGGAGAAAATCAACGAAACGATCCGCTACGAGCTGGACTTCATGGAGCGTAAAAACTACGCCTCCTACTTTCTCACCGTGCATGATTTCGTGCGTTTTGCGAGGGAAAGGGAGATCCTCTGCCAGGGCCGAGGCTCCGCCGCCAACTCGGTAGTTTGCTTTTGCCTTGGCATCACTTCCGTCGATCCGTCCAAGTTTAAGCTGCTCTTTGCACGCTTCATGTCCGATGCCCGGGACGAGCCGCCGGATATAGACGTGGACTTCGAGCACGAGCGCCGGGAGGAAGTGATGCAGTATATCTATGCAAAATACGGCCGTGACCGCGCAGGCATCGTCGCCACCGTGACGCAGGTACACTGGAAAGGCGCGATTCGGGATGTGGGCAAAGCCATGGGGCTCTCCGTGGACATGATCGACCGACTCTCCAAGTCCAGCCACGAGCTGACCGATGGCTGGTACCAAAATGAGGTTCCTTCGCTCGAAGGCTTTGACCCTCGGGACATGCACTTGCTAAAGGTACTGGAACTGACAGGGCAATATATCGGCTTTCCCCGACAGCTGGGGCAGCATACCGGAGGCTTTGTCATCACCCAAAATAAGCTCTCGGATCTCTGTCCCATCCTCAATGCCCGGATGGAAAACCGTACCTGCATCGAGTGGAACAAGGACGACGTGGACGCGCTGGGCTTCCTGAAAGTGGACGTCTTGGCTCTCGGCATGCTCACCTGCATCCGCAAGGGATTTGACCTCGCCCGACAGCACTACGGCCTGGAATGGACTCTAGCCAACATCCCCCAAGACGACAAACAGGTATATGAGATGATCTGCCATGCGGATACGCTGGGCGTATTCCAGATCGAGAGCCGGGCGCAGATGTCCATGCTGCCACGGCTCCGCCCAGACAACTTCTATGATCTTGTCATTGAAGTGGCTATCGTTCGTCCCGGCCCTATCCAAGGCGACATGGTTCATCCTTACCTTAAAAGGAGAAATGGAGAAGAACCAATCGAATACCCTTCGAAAGAGCTGGAGGAAATCCTAGGCAGGACGCTGGGCGTGCCCCTTTTCCAAGAACAGGCCATGGAAATCGCCATCGTGGCGGCGGGATTCACGCCAGCGGAAGCCGACGGCCTTCGCCGCAGCATGGCTACGTTCAAAGCCAAAGGACTCGTGAGTCAATGGGAGGAAAAACTGGTCGACGGCATGGTGGCCAAGGGCTACACGGAGGAATTTGCCAAGCGGGTGTTTCGACAGCTGGAAGGCTTTGGCAGTTACGGCTTTCCGGAAAGCCACGCCGCCAGCTTTGCCCTACTGGTGTACATTTCCTCCTGGATCAAGTGCTACTACCCCGACATCTTCGCCGCCTCCCTGCTCAACAGCCAGCCTATGGGCTTCTACCAACCCGCCCAGATCGTGATCGATGCCCGCAAGCACGACGTGGACGTCCGTCCCATCGACATCAACCATTCCTTTTGGGATAACACCCTGGAGAAAACCGCTGGCAAGTGGCATGCGCTCCGGCTAGGCTTCCGACAGATCAAGGGATTTCCCGAGGAAGAAGCCCTGCGCCTGAGCTCCGGGCGCACCCAGCCTTTCACCCGTATCATCGACCTTGCCAACGCGGGTGTTTCCCAAGCGGCCTTGGAAAGGCTGGCCGACGCGGATGCCTTTCGCTCCATCGGACTGGATCGGAGGCAGGCGCTTTGGGAGATCTCAGCCCTGCAAAGCCGTTTCCCTGGCATTTTCCGCGAGGAAGCTGTGGAAAGTCCCTCCGATTCGGCCATCGTCTTGCCGGGAATTTCGGCTATGGAGCACGTCATGCGGGACTACTCCTCGACCACACTTTCCCTCAAAGCCCATCCGGTCAGCTTCGTCCGTCCCCAGCTCGAGCAGCTCGGCGTCCTGCCTGCCGCAAGGCTGAAGGAGCTGAAAAACGGCATGCCCGTCAAAGTCTGCGGGCTGATCACCGTGCGCCAGCGTCCCGGCACAGCCAAGGGTGTGCTCTTTGTCACCATAGAGGACGAGACCGGATTCGCGAACCTGGTGATCTGGGCCAAAACTTTTGAAAAATACCGCAAGGTCATTGTCCAGTCTCGGCTCTTCATGGTCACTGGCAAGGTACAGATCGAAGGCGAGGTCATCCATGTGGTGGCGCATACCTGCCGCAACCTGACCTCGCTGATGGACCTCAAGGCCGAGGCGAGAGACCTGGGCACGGTACAGCCCAAGGTTTCCAAAAAGATGCTGGAAGAAGGGGCAAAAAAACAGGCCAAAGCCAGCCAGGGAGAGCTGTTTCCTTCGAGGGATTTTAGGTGAACTTCGCTCGCATCGGGAATTTGCAATACACCAACCAAACACTTACATTCAACGTTAGTATCGTGGCTCATCAGTAATGATAAAAAGTTTTGGAGATAAGGAAACCGAAAAAATCTGGAATGGCCTCAGATCCAAAAAACTGCCCAATGAAATTCAGGATATTGCCCGAAGAAAATTGAGAATGCTACACAACTCACAGGACATCCACGATCTGAGGACACCTCCGGCCAACCGCCTCGAAAGACTGAAAGGGAGCCTGAAAGAATTTTACAGCATTCGGATCAACAACCAGTGGAGAATCATTTTCCAATGGAGCAACAACGACGCCCATGAAGTCCGAATCGTAGATTACCATTAAAAACACACTATGGAAACGCTAAGAAACATCCATCCAGGAGAAATACTGCAAGAGGAGTTTTTGGCCCCAATGGGCATCTCTGCCTATCGTCTGGCAAAAGAGACATTCATCCCCCAAACCCGGATCTCGGAAATCATCAAGGGCAATCGTCGAATCACCGCCGACACCGCTTTGCGGTTCGCCAAGTTTTTTGGCAACAGCGCCAAGTTTTGGTTGGGACTACAGAATGACTTTGACTTGGAGGAAGAACAGACATTAAAAGGAAAGGAGCTGGAAAGCATTAAACCTGCTGAAGAAAGTGCCGCTTGACCTATTCTCCCCATGCAACTCCTCACCCACTCCCTCGGACCAATTACCATCGCGGAACTCAGCGGAGAGCCTCTGCTGATTGCCTCCGCGCAGGATGCGGTCGATCTCCTGGGCAACCTTTACTATCAAGGCCTAGACCGGGTAATCCTTCATGAGAAACACCTGTCCGCGGACTTCTTTGACCTGAAAAACGGCATCGCGGGGGACATCCTCCAAAAGTTTTCCAACTACCGGATTCGACTGGCTATCGTCGGTGATTTCGAAAAGTACGACAGCAAGAGCGTCCGGGATTTCATCCGGGAAAGCAACCGGGGTCGGCAGCTCAACTTTGTCAGCACACTGGAGAAAGCCATTGAGGTCTTAGCCAAGAATTAACTCCACTCCCAAAAAAATGCACTCCATCACCCTCGAAACCGAATCAAACAACGACATCCTGGGTATTTTTGACCCGACGGTTCCGCATTTTTTCGTCCACAGGTTTGACCCCAGTCCTGCGATCCGGTGGTTTGACGCGGATGTGAAGACCAGCAGCGGACTCCTTCTCCGCAATGCCCAGGTTCGCTCCATGCAATTCGATCTGCAAACGGATATCGAGGGTATCAAGCAGATTCTGGAGCTGCCGGTCTATCAGTTGGGGATTTATCAGTTTGCTCGAAAAGTCCCCGACACCCTCGTACTGGACTACTTGCCGGAGGGCTCCAGGGAAAAGATCCTCCAAAGCAACGGCCTCAAGCACTTCTTCTGGACCAACTTTGAGTTTCTGACCGTCGAGAGCTTTGAGCCGGAGTTTATCCAGGCCATCGCCGAAAACCCGATCTTCCGGGATAGGATCATCAAAAGAGAGGGCTAGGCCTCATGTTATTGGCCTGGCCCTCGAATTTCAAATCTCAAACCGCAAATCTCAAATCAAGCATTCCCCCTCAAAATCTCCATGGGAGGTTGGTTGATGATTCTACGGCCATTGAGCCAACCCAACACGATCGTAAGCCCTGTCAATGCCAGATAGATCACCAAACCTTCTTTCCAGGCCAAGCTAAAGTCCATGTTGAAGACAAACTCCCCTAAAAGGAAGGTAGCCATGAAGGACAACAGAATCCCGGAAAGCGAGGCAAGAGAGCCTAAGAAGAAATATTCAAGCGTATTGATCAAACGGACGATCCCTGAACTTGCCCCAAGCGTCCGAAGCAGGATACTTTCCCGCATCCTTTGGTACTTACTGATGATCAGTGAACTGATCAGCACCAAAAGTCCGGTAGCTATGGAGAAAAAGGCCATAAACTGGATCACAAAGCTGATTTTGCCCAAGATATCTTCCAGGGTCTCCACTATGGTACCCAGATTGATGATGGAAATATTAGGAAACTCCCGCACGATCTCTGACTGCACATCGGCAGCTTCCCGGTCGTTTTTGGTCTTGGTGATGATCACATGGAATTTGGGAGCTTGCTCCAGCACGCCATTCGGGAAAAGCACCAGGAAGTTGGTAGAGACTTGGTTGAACTTCACATCCCGAAAGCTGCCGATATAGGTTTTGATCGGACGGCCTTGGACATTGAATTCCAATTCGTCGCCGATCTTCAGCCCATTGCCTTCCCCAAATCCTTTTTCCAAAGAGACAAAAATACTGTCTCCTCTGGCTCCCACCGGGATCAATTCCCCGGAGGTCAAAGTCTCTGAAGAAATCAACGTATCTCGATAGGTCACCCGAAATTCGCGATTGTACAGCCATCGGCTGTAGTTCTCCTCATCTGGCAATTCCTCATTTTCCTGCTTGTCGATCCCATTGATCTCATTCAGGTTCATAGTCACGATCGGCACCTCCTGTATAATCCGCATATTTCGTCCGGTCACTCTTCCTTTTACATCATCCAATTGAGGACTCTGGATATCAAACATCAGCATATTGGGCTGGTCTTCCTTATCCGCAAATCTCGCTTCTTCGAGGAGTTGGTTTTGGAGAAAAAACAAGGTGCTGATCATCGCCGTACCCAAACCAATGGTCGCGATCAAAGAAATCGTCTGGTTGTTGGGACGGTACAAATTGGCCAATGCCTGACGCCAAGGGTAGCTGAGGGAAATCGGCAAAAACTTCCGAACGGCCCACATGATCAGGTTTCCCACTCCCCAAAGTGCTCCAAATGCCACCAAGACAAAACCCGTAAACCCAAGCGCCCAAGTGACTTGCTTGAGCAAGTACCAACTGAATCCGAAAATAAAAAGCAAAATCCCCAAGATCACCAACCAGCGAACGGGATCTTTGATCAAAGTCGAATCTGCGGTCTCCGGCCGCAAGGTGGCCATGGGGGATACATTTCTCACTTTCAAAAGTGGCAGCAATGCGAAAAGCACCGAGACAAAAAGCCCCGTGACTATTCCAAAGCCAACCGACTTCCAGGAAATCCCTACAGTCACTTCCACCGGTAAGAAATCCGAAAAGACGGCCGGAAGGATGAATTGTAGGACAGTTCCAAGAAAAGAACCCAACATCGCACCCACCAAACCCATGACCATGATCTCGGTCAAATAAATCAAAAGCACATCTCTGGAGCCAACACCCAGGCAGCGCAATACCGCGACAGAGGCCAGTTTTTCCTTCACAAAAACATTCACCGCTGAAGCCACACCCACACAGCCCAAGAGCAAGGCAATAAAAGCCACCAAGCTTAGGAAGTTGGAAAGATTGCCGAAAGATCGGCCCGTGGATCGCTTTCGATCCTCCACCGTGTCGGCATCCACGCGGTCAATTTCCCACTGATCCTCGTAGGGTTTGATCAGTGCTTCTACATCCGTTTCCGGTGCAAACTGCAGATACCGATTGTACTCCACCCGGCTTCCGTATTGTACCAAGCCGGTTTCCTCCAGATAGGCCAAGGGGATGTAAACCGCTGGGGCCACGGTTGCGGTAATCCCAGTTTGTCCGGGCACTTTTTGCAGCTCTCCTGCAATCACAAAGCTCAAAGCTCCAACTTTGATGGAATCACCCACCTCGGCATTGAACTGCGCCATCAGGGTCTTTTCGACCAAGGCCTTTTGCCCTCCACTTCTGAAGTCCGAGTCTCCTGAAGCCGGGATGGTTTCCAGTTTTCCATAGAAAGGAAAATCACCCTCCAGCGCCCTGACCTGGGTCAGTCGGCTGGCTCCGGTTTGGGGAAAAGCGACCATAGAGGCAAAATTGACCTCCGAAGCGATTTGGATTGCCGTGGAATCTACCTTTTGCTCACCCAGTGGCTTGTTGTTTTCCAAGACCAAATCAGCCCCCAAAAGCTCCTTGGCCTGGTTGTCGATGTCTTTCACCAGGTTTTCCCCAAAGCTGCTGATGGCCACCAACGCTGCAATGCCGACCACGATGGAGGAAACGAAGAGAAGAAGGCGCGAGAGGTTTTTCCGGAAATCCCGGAGCGCCATTTTGAAAATCCAGTTGAAATCAGGCATGGGAGTCCTCCTGGATTTTTCCTCCTTTGATATGAATGATTCGCTGGGTTTTGGCCGCCAGATCCAAGTCATGGGTGACCAAAACCAAGGTGGTTCCTTTTTCGGTATTCAAGTCAAAAATCAATTTCTCGATCATCTCTCCGGTTTCGGTATCCAAATTACCGGTTGGTTCGTCTGCGAAAAGGATCTTAGGCTCATTGGCAAAAGCCCTTGCGATGGATACCCGCTGCTGCTCCCCGCCGGAAAGCTGGGTCGGATAGTGCGTCGCCCGATCCCCAAGTCCTACTTTCGTCAAAAGCTCCAAGGCTTTTTCCCTGGCATCTTTCCGCTTTTTCAACTCCAAAGGCACCATGACATTCTCCAAGGCGGTAAGCGTGGGAAGAAGCTGGAAATTCTGAAAAATAAATCCCACGTCCTTGTTACGGACGGCAGCGCGCTGGTCTTCGTTGAGTTTTTCCAAAGCCTGCCCGTTGAGGATTACACTGCCAGAAGAGCCGGAGTCGAGTCCTGCACATAGGCCGAGGAGGGTAGTTTTGCCGCTGCCCGAGGGCCCGACGATGGAGATGATCTCTCCGGACTGTATGTCAAAGTTGACTTCGTCCAAAACGGTCAGTTTCCTGCTGCCGCTTTGGTACACCTTGCTCAGGTTTGCTACTGATAAAATTGTCATAGGGGATATGGGAGTCTTGGGACGGACAAAGGCTTAACGGTAAAGCCTCGCAATGGTTGACGGAATATAGCAATCGGAGTACAAACCCACAATCCTTGGCTTTCCGAACGGAAAATCGCCTATGTCACAGGTATCCGGCGAATCCGGACTGACTATGTTAAATTTATTTAAAACAAATCTAAATAATCTCATGGTTTTTTGATGCCCTTCCCTACTTTTGCGCCGTCTATAATCAATCTAAATAAGCATGAAGGGAATTTTTACCTTTTGTATTTTAATCTTGTCTGCCGCAGTGGCATTCGGCCAATCCAACTACGAACTCCGGGGCTCAATCTCCGACATCGGCGGACAGCCCCTGATCGGGGCCAGTATACAGGTAAGCGGGACTTCTTTTGGCACAGTCACTGACGTAAACGGCAGGTACACCCTGGCCTTTGACAAGCCTGGGGACTACAACCTGAAGCTTTCTTTCATCGGCTTTGTATCCGTCACCGAAAAAATCTCGATCTCCAAGACATCCCTCACCAGAAATTTCCAACTGGAGGAAGAGATCTCCGGACTCCAGGAAGTAGAGATCGTAGGCAGAAAAGAGGAAGGCTATAAAAACACCTCCACCTTCATCGGCAGCAAGACCCAAACCAACATCAAAGACCTCCCCCAGTCTGTATCCTATGCCACCAAAGAATTGATCCTTGACCAGGGCCTGATGCGTGTGGGGGAGACGGTAAAGAACTTTTCCGGCGTCAGCCAATTCACCTTTTACGATGATATTACCATCCGGGGCTTTCGGATCAACGGAGGCAGCAACACCCAGCTGGTCAACGGCATGCGCACCACGTCGGGATTTTGGAAGCAGCCACTGATCAACTACCTGGAGCGAGTAGAAGTGCTCAAAGGCCCATCCTCTGCGCTTTTTGGCAATGCCAGCCCCGGTGGCGTGGTAAACAGGGTCACCAAAAAACCCCTGGACATCAACCGAAACAGCCTAAACTTCTCGCTTGGCAGCTTCAACAACTTCCGCGCGCTGGCAGACTTCACCGGTCCTGCCAACGAATCGAAAACCCTGCTCTACCGCCTCAACCTCGGATACGAGGACGCCCAAAACTTTCGCGACTTGCAGTTTGACAAAAACATCGTCGTAGCCCCCTCCCTATCCTTCATCGCTTCTGAAAAGACGAGGGTCAACCTGGATCTGGTATTCAACAATTCCAGCAGCCGACTGGACCGGGGACAGTCCACTTTTGAAAACGACCTCTACTCCACCCCGATCTCCCGATCCCTCAATACCGCCAATGACCACCTGAAGGAGCAGACCTATACGATCACTACCTCCCTCAACCATCAGATCGGCAAGTCGATCAGCCTGAACGCCTCCTACATGAAAACCGGCTACAGCGAGGACCTCCAGGAGCACCGCTCTTCCAACAGCTATGCGGTAGACGGCCAAGGCAACACCATCGGTACACTGGTAGGACGCCAGGTATTTATCCGAAAAAGACAGCGCTTTGTGGACAACCTGTCCTCTTACCTCAACATCAACACCACCACCGGGGCCCTGTCCCACAAGTTGGTGGTGGGCTATGACTACGCCCGCGAAACTTTGGCGGCCGGCGGCTCGCAGCTGACCGCAAACGGCTACCGAAACGCCGCCAATACGGGGTCCATCGCCCGCTTTGATCCCTCGAAGCCCCAAAACTACCTGCTCGACGCGGCAGGAAACCCCGTGCCAAACGTGCCCCACTTTGATCTGGAAAACCCTATCCCATCCCAAGCGATGCAGGACATGAGCAAGTACTTCTATGCGAAGGTCGGCTACGACCCCACGCTGTACTACCTCAACGGGTTTTATGCCCAAGACCAAATCACCCTGGGCAGGCTGGAAGCCATGGTGGGCTTGCGCTATGAGATCTATTCTGACTTCGAAAACTACAAGAAAGAAGGGGAGCAAAAGGTGAACCAGACGGCCCTTCTCCCTCGACTCGGCCTCGTGTACAAAGCCAACGACCACGTCAACTTCTACGGCACCTATGTCCAAGGCTACAATCCGCAGACTGCATCCGTCATCGCCAACCCCAATGCGGGAGGCCCGTTTGACCCGCTGGAAAGCGCTATGGTGGAGTTTGGGATGAAGTCCGACTGGTTCAACAAGCGCCTCGAGCTGACCACTGGGGTATATCATATCAACCAGAAAAACACCCTCTACCCGGTGGCTGGAGAAACAGACCTTTTGGAACAGATCGGTGAAGAGGATGCCAAAGGTGTGGAGCTGGACCTGACCGGACGAATCCTGATGAACTGGAGCGTGATGGCCTCCTACGCCTACAACGTAGCCGAAATCACCGAAAGCCCCAACGAAAGCGACCTGGACAGACAGAAGCCAAATGCCCCCAAGCATCAGGGAAATCTCTGGACAAAGTATGAGTTTGACCAAGGGGCCTTGACCGGACTGGGCGTAGGCTTTGGAGCCAACTTCGTGACCGAGCGCAATCTGTCGCTGAGCGCCACGCAGACCATTCCCGGATACACCG
Source organism: Algoriphagus oliviformis (assembly GCF_017254915.1). GTDB lineage: Bacteria > Bacteroidota > Bacteroidia > Cytophagales > Cyclobacteriaceae > Algoriphagus > Algoriphagus oliviformis. The sequence continues at coordinate 452,207 of NZ_JAFKCT010000003.1, forward strand.
TGATGAATGCAGCATTCTACTACACCACGGGTAATATCCGCCTCCAGCTCAATGTGAACAACCTGACCGACAAAACCCACTGGGTGGGTGGCTATGACTACCTGAGGCTTTTCCCCGGCGCGCCTAGAAACATCCTCGGCACGGTCACCTTCTCTTTCTAATCTCTCAAAGTGGCAACACAAAAACCCAAAAATCTTCTTTGGAAAGTCCATCAGTGGATCGGCCTCTACGTGGGGATCGTCATCGCAGCGCTCAGTTTGACTGGCGCTGTGGCGGTTTTTATCCCCGAGATCGACGCACTGCTGGAGCGTAAGTACCTGCTCGCAGATTCCGGTGAAACACTTCAGCCCGTGAGCGGCATCGTGTCGGAGATCCAGAGCAGCTATCCAAAATTCCAGATTTTGGGCGTGCAGCCGCCACTTTCGGAACTTCATCCGCTGATCGTGGACATCTACAAGGAAGACGCTCCCTACGACTCGGAGCGATACCAGGTTTTTGTCAATCCCTACACCGCCGAAATCCTCGGCACCAAAGACCACCTCAACAGCCTCAGCAACTACCTCCGCCAGGTCCACGTGCGCCTGATGGACGCCTGGTGGGGCCGACAGATCGTAGGCCTGGCCGGGATCGGCCTTGTCGTACTCTGCGTGACCGGATTGCTGATCTACGGGCAGTTTATGAAAAACCAGGTTTTCGGAGCCATCCGAAAAAAGAACCTCCGCATCCTCATGGCAGACTGGCACAAGATGGTCGGTGTGGCGGCCTTGCTTTTCAACCTGATGATCGGGATCACCGGAGCATGGCTGGGGCTACAGCCGGTACTGATAAAGTGGCTCGACATCAAAGCCCCGAATGCCTACAAAAGGGCCGACAAAATCTCGAATCCAGCGGAGGATGTCTCGCAGCCCTATGACTATTGGCAGGCTGTGGCTGTCGCCAAAGACCAGATCCCGGGCTTCACCCCCACCCAGGTCATTCCGTCCAAGGATGGAAGCAATACACTGGAGATCAAAGGCGACGCGGGACATCTTCCCTTCGAACCCCACATCTCCAAGGTAGTGCTGGACAAGACTTCGCTGGAAGTACTCGACCGCTATGACATCCGTAAGCAGGCATTGGCCGACAAATTCTATTATCTCCAGGAAGGACTCCACTTTGGCCGCTTTGGAGGCATTCTGCTCAAGACCGCCTATGCCCTGCTGGGACTCACCACGGGCGTGCTTTCCATCACCGGCTTTTTCATCTACCTCATCCGCACCAAAAAAACGGCGGAAGAAAAAAGCCGAGTCAAACAGACCATTTTCGTCTATTGCATCTCCACGGTTCTTTTTATTATCCTGCTAGGTCTGATCGTGGTACTGGTGGGATATGCCTACGCCACCATGCTGATGACTCCAGCGGTGTACCTTTTCCTGCTGGTCTATCTTTCCTATCAGCTCTTCCGCTACTGGAGGAGGGAAAAATCCCCCAAACAACTCCTCCATGAAAACGGCTAAGAAAGCGACGGAACACTACCTCCTGCCCCTCAACTTGGCATTTCTTTCCTTCTTCGGGATCTTTTTGGTCTATGCGCTGGATCGGTGGTCGATGGATGCTCCTGAGCAGACGCAGCCTGTGCAGATTCTTTTACCCAGCCTGTTTGCCTTCCTTTTGCTCACCGCAAGCCTCAAGTATCGGAAGCCCTATTTCCAGGTGTTTTGCTCCCTTTTTGCTCTGATCGCCTTGGCATTTTTATTCTAAGTGCTTCGAAAGCTCTTTTTTACAGAACCTTTGTCCCAAAAAATCCTTTTGGGTATATAGTTTTTATGGTTATCCGCTTTTATGCCAGTAGGCAGTCCTGACAACACGAAAGCACGCTAATATTGGGGCTTTGCCCTACTTCGGTCTTCGGTCTTCCGACCTGCCTGAGCAGACAGGCCTGTCTGCTCAGGCAGGCCCAATTGAAGAAACAAATTCGCTTACTGGTAAGATTGCGGATAATCATGATAGTTTTACAATCCAACATCCCCTGCGCCATGAATTCTGTACCCAAAGGTCTCCTTTCTCTTTCTGTAGCCGCACTGCTCAGTCTGTCCCTGCTATCCTGCTCCGGAGGAGCAAAGAAATCTGAAGAAGCGAAAGAAGGCACCGCTGTCACGGCAGACGTCAAGTCCGAGAGGAAAACCATCCTCTTTTTTGGCAACAGCCTGACCGCCGGATACGGCATCGACCCAGAGGACGCTTTTGCAGGACTGACCCAGGAGCGCTTGGACAGCCTCGGCCAAGACTACCGCGTCATCAACGGTGGTCTCAGCGGCGAGACTACCGCCGGAGGACTAAACAGACTGGACTGGTTCCTCGAGGAGGAGCCCTACCTCTTCATTTTGGAACTGGGGGGAAATGATGGACTCCGCGGCATACAGCTCAGCGAGACCAAAAACAACCTCCTCGCCATCATAGACAAGGTGAGGGCGAAGTACCCCAGCACCAAAATCATCCTCGCAGGCATGCAGATCCCACCGAATATGGGACAGGAATACACGGAGGAGTTTCGAAAGATCTACCCTGCCGTGGCCAGCGAAAAGGACGTGACGCTGATCCCCTTTCTTTTGGAAGGGGTGGCAGGTGATCCAGCGCTAAACCTGCCCGACGGAATCCACCCTACCGAGGCCGGCCACGAGATTGTTTTTGAGACGGTCTGGCCCTATATCGAGCGGGAGCTCTAGGAAAAAAAACTCCTCCGCAGACGGCGTTTGTTCATGGCTTTAGTTTGACTCCAAAATCAAACTAAAGCCATTTATTTTTAACGGTTTTAAATTAAGCCCCTCCGCCTCCCCACATCCCCAAATTCGCCCACTCGGCAAAACAAGCATTTCAATACCCGTTTTTTTTAGCTTAAATTTTCGACTTCATTGAAAATTTTAAAGATGAGCTTTCAGATAAAAGAAAACCCTGACGTATACGACGTGATCATCGTCGGCTCGGGAGCGGGCGGGGGCATGGCCTCCAAGATCCTCTCCGAGGCGGGACTGAGCGTCGCCGTGGTAGAGGCCGGGGGGGATTTTGACCCCGCCAAAGACGAGGACCGCACCCAGCTGCGTCCACCCTGGGAATCCCCACGCCGTGGCGCGGGCACCCGCATCCGTCCCTTTGGCGACTTTGACCAGGCCATCGGCGGCTGGGACATCGAGGGCGAGCCCTACACGCACAAGGACGGCACCAAGTTCGACTGGTTCCGATCCCGCATGGTGGGCGGCCGTACCAACCACTGGGGCAGGATCTCCCTGCGCTTCGGGCCCAACGACTTCAAGCGCGCCGGCATCGACGGCCTGGGCGACAACTGGCCCATCGGCTACGACGACCTGAAACCCTACTACGACAAAGTGGACAAACTCATCGGCGTTTTCGGCTCCAAAGAGGGCATCTACAACGAGCCCGACGGCTTTTTCCTCCCCCCTCCCAAGCCCCGCCTGCACGAGCTTTTCCTGAAAAAAGGCGCCGACAAGGCCGGCATGCCCATGATCCCGGGACGACTGTCCATGCTCACCCGCCCGATCAACAACGAGCGGGGCGTCTGCTTCTTCTGCGCGCAGTGCAACCGCGCCTGCCAGGCCTACGCTGACTTCTCGGCCGGCACCTGTCTGGTACATCCGGCGATGAAGAAGGGCAAGGTGGACCTCTACACCTTCTCCATGGTGCGCAAGGTCACCACCGACGAGAGCGGCAAGGCCACCGGCGTGTCCTTCGTGTCAAAAGTGGACATGAAGGAATACAAGCTCCGTTCCCGCGTGGTGGTGCTGGGCGCCTCCGCCTGCGAATCCGCACGGATCATGATGAACTCCAAGTCCAAGACGCATCCCAACGGCATCGGGGCGGACTCCGGGGCACTGGGACGCTACCTGCACGACTCCACCGGGGCCGACCGCATGGGCATCATCCCCGACCTGATCGACCGCGAGCGCTACAACGAGGACGGCGTGGGCGGCATGCACATGTACACCCCCTGGTGGCTGGACAACAAGAAGCTGGACTTCGCCCGCGGCTACCACATCGAGTACTGGGGGGGCATGGGCCAGCCCAGCTACGGCGCGGGCGGCGGCATGGACACCATGCGCAAGTTCATCAAGGACGAGTTTGGCAACCCCAGCCCCAACGGGGGCTACGGCGAGGGCCTGAAAAAGGACATCAAGCGCATCTACGGCTCCACCCTGGGCATGTCAGGCCGGGGCGAGAGCGTGCCGCGCTATGAAAACTACTGCGAGATCGACCCCAACGGCGTGGTGGACAAGTATGGCATCCCCGTGCTCCGCTTCCACTACAACTGGACCGACCAGGAGCTCAAGCAGGCCAAGCACATGCACGACACCTTTGAGGAGATCCTCACCAACGCCGGGGCCATCCTGCTGGGCAACAAGCCGGGACCGGAGTCCCAGTACGGGCTCCACGCGCCGGGACGCATCATCCACGAGGTGGGCACCACCCGTATGGGCGACAGCGCCAAGGGCTCCGTGCTCAACTCCAACTGCCAGGCGCACGACTGCAAAAACCTCTTCGTGGTCGACGCGGGCTCCTTCGTGTCCCAGGCGGACAAAAACCCCACCTGGACCATCCTGGCCCTGTCTTGGAGAACCTCCGAATACATCGTGGACCAACTCAAACAAAAAAACATCTAAGCCATGAACAGAAGAGAAAACCTCAAACTCCTCTTTACGGGCTCCGTGGGAGCGGGCCTGCTGCTCACCGGCTGCGAGCCGGAGCAGGTCGCGGTGCAAAACCAGCTCGTCAGCGGCGGCACCAAGGGCGGCCGCACCGAGGAGGAAAAGCTCCGCGACGCGCAGCTGCTTTCGGAGAAATTCTTCACCGAAGAAGAGTTCAAAAAGCTGAACACCCTCGTGGACATCATCATGCCCGCAGGCGAGGATTCCCCGTCCGCCACAGAGCTGAAGGTGCCCGACTTCATCGAGTTTATGATGAAGGACCAGCCCGGCAACCAGACCCCGATGCGGGGCGGGCTGATGTGGCTGGACTTCGAGGCCCAGGAGCTCTTTGGCAAAAACTTCAATGAGCTAAGCAAGGATCAGGTGATCCAGATCGTGGAACTGGTGGCCTGGCCGGACAAGGCCGCCCCGGAATACCTGGGTGCCGTGCGCTGGTTCAACATGCTGCGCAACCTCACCTGCTCGGGCTACTTCTCCACCGAGGCCGGATGGAAATACATGGACTACCGCGGCAACCAGCCCAACGTCTGGGACGGCGTACCCCAAAACGTCCTGGACCAGTACGGCCTGGCCAACCCCGAAAAGTACCTCCCCCTCTACCTCAAACCCGAAGAACGGGGCAAGGTCGCCGAATGGGATGCCGAAGGCAACCTCATCGGTTAAGCCCCACCATCTTCTACACAAAAGCCCTCCAAGACGATCTTGGAGGGCTTTTTAATGCGATTCAGAATATAAGACTTAGAAAATCTTAAAGCCTACTGACAGCACCCATTGGTTGAGGCGGTTGTCTGTACTGTAGGGGCCGATATTGTCGGTGACTTTGCTCAGGCCGCCCTCGTACTTGCCTTCCACGCTCAGGTTGCCGATGTCCACGCCGAGACCGGCCTGATAGCCAAAAGTGGCGCTTTGAAAATCGGCATCGCTTACGGTATCCGGCGCGTCCTTGAGCTCTGAGCTGATATTGACGCTGGCGATGGGGCCTGCCATGATCCGCATCACTCTCAAAAACCTAAATCCCATCATCACGGGAATATCCAGCCTGTTAAACTCCGCGGTGTAGTTTTCCGGAGCCGAACTGCCGCCCATCCCATCGGGCACATAAGCAAACTCGCCTTTGGTCTGGGTGAAAAGAAGCTCGGGCTGGACGAAGAAGCCGGCTCCTCCAAATCTTCCAAAAAGCCCCACATGATACCCGGTTTGGGCATCGGAGGGTATAAATTCTTTGCTTTCAAAGTCCAGCTTAGTGCTGCTGAGTCCCGCTTTGATCCCGATTCCATTTTGGGAAAAAGCCTGCGTCGCACCTAGTACGAGTGACAAGACAAGGAGGAATTTTTTCATGGTTTTGAGTTTTAGGGTTTAGTTTTCGATACTAAACACCGCAATCGCAATTCCCTTGCCAATCTCCTTTACCCCGCCTGACGCTCGACGGCAAACCTGGCCAAGTGGTACAAATCGTAAAAATCCATGGGCTTGGCCACCAGCCTATCAAAAAGAACCTTGCTTTTGGCTCTGAAAAACTCAACATCCCCTGCCGTAAAGCCAATTGTCGGGATATCAGACGTGCGGGGGCTTTCCTTCAGGTGTGCCAAAAACTCCACCCCGTCCATCACCGGCATCATGATGTCTGTAAGAATAACATGGAAGGATGCGTCGAACTCCAAATACTGGAGCGCCTCCCGGCCATTGCGAGCGACCACTACCTCATCGTTGGACTTCTCAAAGATCTTTTTGAGTATCAGCAGGTGAACAGAATCGTCATCGACGAGGAGAACCTTCATTAGATTATGAAATACTTTTTCAAGTATATGAAAAGCATTTCAAAAAAGGAAGCAAACCTGCCCTTCCTGACTAAAAAATAAAAAAAGGAGCCCTTTTGAGCTCCTTTCCAATCGGTTCTTTTCAGGATCAGCCTCCCTGCTGCGGGGTACCGAAGACACCCATCAAATCCAGGATCACCAAGCCGATGACGATCGGGCAGACCCACTTGATGAAGAAAATCCAGGCAGTGCGGAAAGTTCCTTTGAAATTAGGAGAGCCCAAAGCCAGCTCATCCGCAAAGACGGAAATCTTGCTTGCCCAGCCTGTGTACAGTGCGAGCATCAGACAGATCAGGATCACGGCAAATGTACCAAAGATGAAGTCCATGATACCAAAGAAGCCGACCAGCTGGGTACCCAGGAAATTCAGGGTCATGGTATTGAATATGGAACCGTCGATGGAAGACATCGCAGAAGGGACGGACAGGATCATCGCGGCGATCCCCACGGTCCAAGTAGCCTGCTTTCTATTCCACTTGCGGTCGTCGATCAGGTAAGACACCGGCACCTCCAGCATGGATATGGTGGAAGTCAGTGCCGCCACCATCAGAAGGATAAAAAACAGGCCGCCGATGATGTTGCCGCCCGGCATGGCGTTGAACACCTGCGGAAGTACGTCAAAAACCAAGGCAGGTCCCCCAGCGGGGTCTTTGCCCGGAAGCAAGGCAAACAAGGCGGGGAAGACCATCAAACCGCCCAACAATGCCACGGCGGTATCCATACCGGCAATCCAGCTGGATGCCTGGATGATGTTGGAGCTTTTGGGCAGGTAAGACCCGAAGGTGATCATCAATCCCCAGCCCACGGACATGGAGAAAAAGGCCTGTCCCAGTGCCTGAAGGACTACTTTGGAGCTGATCTTGGAGAAGTCCGGAGAGAGGTAATACTCAATCCCTGCCTGCGCTCCCTCCAAGGTCACCGATCTGCCCGCGATGAAGATGATGATGATGAACAAGACCGGCATCAGGAACTTGGCGGCTTTCTCAATCCCTCCAGACACACCGCCCAATACAATGAGGATGGTCATCAGGATGAAAAAGAAAGTCAAGGGAATGACATACATCGGCGTCTGCACAAAGACAGCAAAATCGACCGGAATATTGACAATCTCGGTGAAGATATATCCGACCGTCCATCCCGCGATCACGGAGTAGTAGCTGAAGACAAAGAAGCACATCAGCACGCAGAGAACGCCGGCAGACTGCCAAAATTTGTTACCCCCTGTTTCGCGGACTGCACCGATCGGGTTTTTGCCCGACTTTCTTCCCAGAGCGATTTCGTTAAACAGCAAAGGCAAGCCGATCAACAGCACGCAAATGATATAAACAAACACAAAGGCACCACCACCGTTTTCGCCGGTCAGATAAGGAAACCTCCAGATATTGCCCAGACCTACCGCTGATCCCGCGGCGGCCATGATGAAGCCCAGACTGGATCCAAACTGACCTCTTTCTTCAGTATTAGGTTGTACTGCCATAGATTATTGTAAAGTTATATTTAGGGTGTAAACTGCTTTTTAAGAGCGGGCTAAGATAATTTGTTTTGCCAAAATACCTATTCCCGTTCGGAAAGTTTTGGGCTCATATCCCAGCTGTTTTCGGGCTTTATCGATGATAAAGCCCGTTTTCAGGGGACGCTTGGCAGGCTGGATAAACGACGCGGAATCGGTTCTTTTGATTAACTCCTTGTTAAGCCCAAAATATTCGGCGGTCTGGATGGCCATTTCATAAGGGGTCAAAAAATCAGCCCCGGAGACATGGTATATCCCGGTGGCTTTTTGCTCTGCGATCAGGATACATCCCAGTGCCAAATCCTCAGCAAGCGTCGGGGTACGCCACTGGTCATCCACCACCTGAATAGTCTTGCCTGCCTCCAGCGACCCTTTCACCCAGAGAATGATATTGGAGCGACTCAGATCGTTGGCGATGCCGTACACGAGCACCGTTCGGGCAATGGCCCAAGAGGTCTTCGCGCTTTTCACCAGCTCCTCTGCGGCCAGCTTGGTCTGTCCATAGAAATTGGCCGGCTCGGCCTCGTCCTCCTCGTCGTAGGGCCCTTCGTTTCCCGAAAAGACAAAATCAGTAGAGACAAAGACCAGATGGGCATTGACCCGCTCGGCAGCCTTGACCAAATATCCAGTCGCCTTTATGTTGATCTCCACGCAGTCCTCTTGGTGGAGCTCGCACTGGTCCACATTGGTCATGGCAGCGCTATGGATGATGGTATCCGGCAAAAGCTGCCCAATCACCCGCTCCACCTCGGCGGGGTCGGTGATATCCATACTTTGGTAGGAAAAACCCGTACCCGTGAGCCGACTGGGCCCTCTGCCCGTGGCCACGACCTCGAAGCCTCCCCGCTCTACCAGCTGCGCGACCAGCTTCTGCCCCAGCAGCCCGTTGGCTCCGGTGACGAGGATCTTCGGCCTATTTGCTTGCGGGGTAGACGTAGCCATATTCCTCGGATATTTTCTTTTTGGACACTTTCTCCACGGTCACCGTCATATAGACCGGAGTATTGGGAATCTCGCGAGTGGTGGGCTCGGCGGCGATCTTGTCCACCACATCCATTCCGGACAGCACCTCTCCGAAGATGGTGTACTCAAAATCCAAATGCGGCGTCCCGCCAATCTCTGCGTACATTTTGACCTGCTCGGGGGTATAGTCCTTGGTCAGTTTCACGTTGAGCGTCTTGGCGATTTCATCCCGCTTGGAGATCACCAGATTGGTGAGACTGTCGAATTTTTCCTCCTGGTACAGCCGGGAATAGGTTTCCCGAAACTCTTTTTGGTCTTCGTACTGCATGAATTGAAATACCGCCTTTTGCAGCGCGGCGAAGTCCGTGACCAGCTCCTGCTCGCCGTAGGTCTGCCCTTGGACGATGAAAAACTGGGAGCCATTGCTTCGCTTCTGCGGATTCACGCTGTCGCCCTGTCGAGCTGCCGAGATCATACCCTTGCGGTGCACATATTTTGGCCGGATCTCCGCGGGAAGTGTTGGCCATTCGTTGGCCGGCAGGCCTTCTTTTGTAAACACGTCTCCACCCTGCACCATGAAGCTCTGGATCACTCGGTGAAACTGGGTAGAGTCAAAGCGGCCCGCTTCGGCCAGCTCGATAAAATTGTTCTTGTGCTCGGGTGTGTCGTCAAAAAGCACCGCCTTGATCTCCCCATGCCGGGTGGAGATGCTGACGAGGTAGTCTTTGTTTTGGCCGCAGGCCCAAGTGCTGCTGAGCAAAAAACTTACAAAAAGGTATTTCAATAGGTTGGTCATTGCTGCGCCTGTGATTTTTTGATCTGTTCCAAAATAGTTTTTCCGCCTGCGGCAAAAACCCGCTCCGCGAGCTCCTCGCCCAGCTTCTCCGAATCGCCTTTGCCTCCGGAGACTTCCAGGGCTATCCTCTCGGAGCCATCCAAGCTGATGATTCCGCCCTTTAGCGTCAGCCTGTCGCCTTCCACATTGGCCAGGGCAAAAACCGGAATGCTGCAGCCTCCCTCCAGCACACGGAGGTAGGCCCGCTCCGCCCTGAGCCGGAATTCGGTCTCGGGATGGTTGCAGGCAGAGATGATCTCCGCGCGCAGCATCGGATCAAGGGATTTGGCTGCCTCGACGGCCACGGAGCCCTGTCCCACCGCCGGAGTGAACTCACCCAGATCCAATTCTTGTGCGATCATCCCGTCGTAGCCCATGCGGTGTACTCCCGCAAAAGCCAACAAAAGCGCGTCGCAAAGCCCCTCTTCCATCTTTCGGATCCGGGTCTGCAGGTTGCCGCGCACATCGACGGTCTTGATATGGGGATAAAAATGCTTCAGCGTCGCCACCCTGCGGGTAGAGGACGTCCCCAGCACCAGCGGCCGGGAGGCATCGCGGATGTCGATGCCTTTCTTGGCAGAAAGGAGCACGTCATTTTCCTTTTCCCGCTGGGTGAAAGCGATCAGCTCAAACTCCTCCGCGAGGGACGACTGCATGTCTTTTGCGGAATGAACCGCGATGTCGATCCGGCCGTCCAGCAGCTGGTCTTCCAGCTCTTGGGTAAAGACCCCTTTGCTGCCGATCTTGGAGATGGATACGTCCAGCACTTGGTCCCCCTTGGTGTCGATGATGACGATTTCTGACTCGATGCCCTTGGCTTTGAGCAGGTCTTCTACATGGTACGCCTGCCAAAGTGCCAGTTTGCTTCCCCTCGTGCCTATTTTTACTTTTCTGCTCATTGATTCTTGCTGTGTTTGGAGGACTTCTTTTTCACTCCCTCCGTGACATACTTGATGATCTCTGCGGCGATGTTCACCCCGGTGGCCTGCTCGATGCCTTCCAGTCCAGGAGAGCTGTTTACTTCCAGGATCAGTGGGCCGCGGGCCGATTGCAGGAGATCCACCCCGGCCACATCGAGTCCCAGTGCCTTGGCGGCATTGAGCGCGGCTTGTCTTTCCTGACGGGAAAGCTTGATCACCGTAGCCACACCTCCCCGGTGCAGGTTGGAGCGAAACTCGCCCTCCGCGCCCTGCCGCTTCATCGCCCCGACGACCTTGCCGTTGACCACAAAAGCCCGGATGTCGGCGCCCTTGGCTTCTTTGATAAACTCCTGCACGATGATCCTGGCCTTCAGCCCGTGAAAGGCCTCCACTACGGACTGGGCGGCCTTTTTGGTCTCTGCCAAAACTACCCCCAAACCCTGTGTGCCCTCTAGCAGCTTGATGATCACGGGAGCTCCGCCCACCTGCTCGATGAGCTGCTTTTCACCTCCCTTGGAAAAATTGGTAAAAGCGGTCTTGGGCATGCCGAGGCCGTTTTTGGAAAGAATCTGCAAGCTTCGCAGCTTGTCCCGGCTGCGGACGATGGCCTGGGAATTTACCGCAGAAAAGGCCCCCATGAGCTCAAACTGCCGGACGACGGCCGTGCCATAGAAGGTCACCGACGCGCCGATACGGGGAATGATGGCGTCAACCCCTTCGATTTTTTGACCCTTGTAGATGATCGACGGCCCCTCCTGCTCGATGATCAGGTCACAGAGGCTGTGGTCTACGATGACCAGTTCATGTCCCGCACGGGTCACTTCCTCGGCCAATCTGCGCGTGGAGTATAGGTTGGAATTCCTCGAAAGGATGGCTATTTTCATTTCTTTTGGCGGTACGCTTTAGCAAGGTTTACTCCGTCTGCATCCACCAGGAACCTGCCCTGAAGGATCTTTCGCCCCAGCAGTACGGAGTTTTTCATACTGGAGCGATCTGAAAGCGTGAACTCCGCGGAGAAGGCTTCTCCGGCTATTTTGATTTGGGTCACGACCAAAAACCGGGTTTCGGCCTGGCCAAAGGAGTTCTTCACCTTCTTTTCCCGGTATTTCCCAAAGCAAAGTGTCTGCCCCGTGTAGGCTTTGTGTCCGGGCATCAGCGCTTCGAAACACAGGACTTTTTTTCCTCCCCTGACTTCCTCCCGGATATTCTCCGCATGGAGGCTGCTGGTGAATGCGCCCGTGTCAATCTTTGCCCAAACGAGCTTCAATCCCAGCTCGGGCAGGGTTATTTTCTCTTTTCGTCCGATCGTCTTCTTTGCCATGGCACTATCTCTTGGACATCATCATCAGGATATCCATGGAAAGATCGGTGAATATCATTTTGGCGTTGCCGTTTCGCTCGATGTGGTAGTGCGCCGTATTAAATGCCTCGTAGAGTCTGACCACATGGTCTTCGTTGAGCACCTTTTTGCTGATGTTTTCTATAAACCTCCGGTCATCTTCGGTGGTGCGCAGGAGCTGGTCGAGCTCGAAGTTCTTGAGCAAAATCTCCCGAGCGACATTCAGTCCGGTGAGGAGAAGCGACTTTTGCGCTTCCTTGTCCACCTTGTGAAACCGGTCGGCCTCCTCAAAGATTTCCTTCAGGTTTTTGGAAGCGCAGAGGCGAAACCAGTCCCTGATTTGGGCGACCTGCTTGTCCTCCACCTGATCCACCATGCGGTAGGCCTCGCGGAGATTGCCGTCGGCCAGCATGGCGATCTGCTCGGCAGCCTTGCTGTCGCAAAGCCCCGTATCCACGAGATGCTGGCGGATTTCCCCGTCGGAAAAGGCCCTGACAAGCACTTTTTGCGTCCGGGAAAGGATGGTAGTCAGCAGCTGGTCTGCCTGTGAAGTCACGAGCAAAAACAGGGTCTTGGCCGGCGGCTCTTCGATGATTTTCAGCAGGGCATTGGCTGCGGAGGGGTGGAGAAATTCCGGTGCCCAGATCAGCATGATCTTGTAGCCTCCCTCAAAAGACATCAGGGACAGTGCCTGGATCATCTTTCGCGCCGCCCCCTTGGAGATGTTCAGCTGCTTTTTTTCAAAGCCGTTGAAATAGATGAAATCGTGGATATTGCCATAGGGCTGCGTCGTGGCAAACTTCCTCCAGTTGCTCAGGACGTCGCCTTTCTCATCGTCTTCGTCCTTGTCTTCCTCTTTTTGCTTGGCGATGACCGGAAAGGCAAAGTTCACATCCGGCATCACAAGCCGCTTCATGCGCTGGCAGGAGGAGCAAGTTCCACAGGAGTCGCTTTCCGTTTTGTTTTCGCAGTAGAGAAACGTGGCCAATGCCAATGCCAGCGTGAGGCTAGCCGAACCCTCGGGACCGTGAAAGAGCAGCGCATGCGCTAGGTGGTTGTGCTTGACGGCATTGATGAGTTTTTCCTTGGTTTCCGGCAGGCCGGGTATTTCCGCAAATTGCATAGTTGGATGGATCAGGAAGTTTTATCCCAAATTCTATAGCTCTTGGTCAGTTCGTAGACGCGCTCGACGATCTCCTGGTCAGCGGCCGTCCACTCGTAGTCCCGCCGTGCGCAGACCACTCTGACGGTTTCTTCAAACTTTGACAAGTTGAAGGTATCAAATCCGGCCGAGCCACCCCAAGAAAAGGAAGGGATGAAGTTCCTCGGATATCCCTCTCCGAAAATAATCGCTCCGACTCCGACCACGGTACCGGTATTGAACATGGTGTTGATGCCGCTTTTGGAATGGTCGCCCATCATCAGGCCGCAAAACTGCAAGCCGGTATTGGCAAAAGTGCCCTTGGTATAGTCCCAAAGCTTGACCGGGGCGTAGTTGTTTTTCAGGTTGGAAGTATTGGTGTCGGCACCCAGGTTACACCACTCTCCGAGGACGGAATTACCCAAAAAGCCGTCGTGCCCTTTGTTAGAATAGCCGAAGATGACCGAATTGGAAACCTCTCCGCCGATTTTGGAGAAGGGGCCCACCGAGGTGTCTCCACGCAGCTTGGCGCCCATGTTGACGATCGAGCCTTCACCCAGCGCAAAGGAACCCCGGATCAGCGCGCCTTCTTGCACTTCGGCGTTTTTGCCGATGTAGATGGGGCCATTTTCGGCATTCAGCACGGCTGCACGGATCTTGGCTCCGGCTTCGACAAAAATATTGTCCAGGCCATAGACTCGGGTATGGGGATCATCGATCGGTTGGGAAGTCCGGCCTTTGGTGATCAGGGCAAAATCCTTCTTGATCTCAGAGGCATTGTACTGGAAAATGTTCCAGGTCTTTTGGACGAGCACGGGCTCTTTTCCCAACTGTATCGCCTCCCTTTCAGAGGCAAAAGCCAGATTCTTTTCCGTCTCGCCGATATAGGCCGCCAGCAGCACCTTGCCCCAGTAGAGTGCCTGGTTTGGCTTGAGGTCTTGGAGGATCGCTACGGAATCCGTATCCGGCAGCCATGCACCGTTCACGGCCATGGCGGGGGTGTCGTTGCGGGGGAATTTCTTTTGCAAATACTCCTGGGTCAGGAAAGAAACAGCCGATCCGCTGTATTTCTGCCACTTTTCGGAAATCTTCAGGATACCTACGCGGATGTCCGCCACCGGCCTGGTAAAAGTAAAAGGAAGCAATGAACCCCTTAGCGCCGGGTCATCAAACAATACGATTTGATCCATAGGGCAAAAATAAAAAAGTCTCCCGGAATCCATGCCCCGGGAGACTTTTTCGGCGATCGCCGCTCAGAATTACTTCTTCGCGTATCTTTTGTTGAATTTCTCCACTCGACCGGCGGTGTCAAGAAGCATTTTCTTGCCAGTGTAGAATGGGTGAGACTCGGAGCTTACTTCGATTTTGTAAACCGGATAAGTGTTGCCGTCAGTCCATTCGATAGTTTCGCTAGTCTCGATAGTAGACTTGGTCAAAAACTTAAACTCGCTGGAAGTGTCGTAGAACACTACGTCTCTGTAGTTAGGATGAATATCTTTTTTCATGATATAGCTAGTTTTCTATTGCCTTTTTGAAACGAGGCACAAAGATATCCTTTTATATAAATCCGACCAAATGTTTGCCCAGTATTTATTTCCGATATCTCTTGGATATTTCTAGGGAAAGGCTTTGCCCTGCCCTGGCGGCGGACAAAAGCCGCCTCCGGCTAGTTTTTGCTCTTCAGGTCACCCCGCTTGATGGAGCGGATAAACTGCGACCAGGCAAAGGGATCGAGAATCCTAAGTGGCCGAGGCCCGTAGAGATCCTGGTTTTGCAGCATCTGCCCCTGTTGGAAGTATCGGAAGTTTTCCCCTCCGGAGGCAGGCATGGACTCCGCCCAGCGCAAAAGCATCTCTGGGCTCATGTTTGCCCGGCTGATGGACATGGGATCGACCACGTTCATGGCCACGATGGCCCGCTTGAATTCCTCCTCGGTCGGATAGGGCATGACCTCGATCTCGGCCAAGGCGATCTCATCCACCTCCATGGTGAGGATGAGGCTGATCCGGTCGTTTTCGACCTTGTCAGGCACTTTGAAGCTTTGTTTCTTTAACCCGATAAAGGTGAATACCACGCTATCCCCCTCCAACACCGGCATGGAAAAGTAGCCGAAGCGGCTACTTGAGGTACCCCTTCCCTTCTTGGGCACATAGATGTTTACCCCAGGCACCGCATCGGTGCTGTCCGCATTGAGGATGATCCCGGAGAGTTGGATGACTTTTTTCTCCTGTTGGTCTTGGGCCGATGACTGGAAGGGCAAAAGTAGAATCCCCAATGCCAAAAACAGGACGAAAGGAAGAAGCTGCGTAATTTTCACGAATATTGGATCAGTTGAAGGCACCTAAATGCCGTTGCGATTTTAACCTAATTTCGGCTGAAATTTCCTTTCGGCCTCTGATTATAAGTTAAAACTTACAAATGAGACTCAAAAATATCAGTTTAAACTATGGATTGCGAATTTTCAAGGCGCTTTCCGAAGAGCCCAGGGTGAGAATCATCCATCTGCTGATGCTCAACAAAGAACTGAGCATCTCCGACCTGGAGCACATCCTGGACTTCACCCAGACCAAAACCAGCCGGCACCTCATCATGCTGAAAAACGCAGGCCTGCTGGGCAGCCGCAGGGTGGACCAATGGATGTTTTACTACATTCTGGAGGAGTACCTGGAAATCATTGGGCAGATTTTCAAGTTTATACAAAAAGACCCCAGCCTGCTCAAAGACCAGGAAACCTACGAGATCCTCAAGTCCAACCGGGAGCTGGCGGCCAACAAAATCCAAAACAACCAATACCGACGCTGAAATCCAGTGAAAACTTACCAACACATTTTCTTTGACCTCGACCACACGCTGTGGGACTATGATCGCAATGTATCCGAATCCCTCTCGGAGCTCTACGATCTCTACGAGCTGGTGAATTTGGGCATCCCTACCTTTGAGGCGTTTTTCCAATCCTTCCACCACGTCAACTTCCAACTTTGGGATTGGTATAACGTGGGAAAAATCGACAAACACAACCTGAGAAAAGAGCGCTTCCCGAGAATTTTCACCCACGCTGGAGGGAAAGCCGAATCAATCCCCCTGGAATTTGAGGAGGACTTCATGAGCCGCACGTCGAGCAAGCCCCATGTTTTCCCCCACTCCAAAGAAATCCTCGCCTACCTCCAGGCCAACTACCGCGTGCACGTCATCACCAACGGATTCAATGAGTCCCAAGCCAAGAAGATGAAGTCCGCCGGTCTGGACGGATTTTTTGAGCTGGTCGTCACCTCGGAGACCACGGGCCACAAAAAGCCCGATCCGCGCATCTTCCACTACGCCATGGAGCAGCTGGCCACCCATCCCGAGGCCTGCTTGATGATCGGCGACAATCCCGACTCGGACATCCTGGGCGCGCAGCGGGCGGAGATTGACCAGGTCTTTTTCAACCCCGACAAGAAAACCATCGCCCTCACTCCGACCTACGAAATCAGCCACTTGAGGGAGCTCGAAGACCTTTTGTAAGCGAAAGCCTGTCCTTTCGGAGGCAAGGCTTATCTTTGCCACTCAGAAACCAAATAAACTCCAAATATCATGTTAAAGGGATTTTTCAACGTACCGGCTCCGATCAACGAGCCCATCAAGTCCTATGCCCCGGGTAGCCCGGAACGGAAAGAACTCCAAGCCATGCTGGCGGAGCTGCGGTCCCAGCAGATCGACGTGCCGATGTACATCGGCAGCGAAGAAGTCAGAACAGGAAGCACCCATCCCATGACTCCACCCCACGACCACCAGCACATCCTGGGACACTTCCACGAGGGTGATGCCGGGCACGTAGAGCAGGCGATCAATGCCGCCCTGGGGGCCAAAGAAGCCTGGGAAAGCCTCGAATGGGAGCAGCGCGCCGCCATTTTCCTGAAAGCCGCCGACCTCATCGCCGGCCCTTACCGCGCGAAACTCAACGCAGCCACCATGCTTGGCCAGTCCAAAAACGCCTTCCAAGCCGAGATCGACTCTGCCTGTGAGATCATCGACTTCCTGCGCTTCAACGTGAAGTACATGACCGAGATCTACGCCCAGCAGCCTCCCGTCTCTGGCGGCGGCGTATGGAACCGCGTAGAGCAGCGACCTCTGGAAGGGTTTGTGTTTGCCTTGACTCCGTTCAACTTCACCGCCATCGCCGGCAACCTGCCCGCGGCGCCAGCCATGATGGGCAATACCGTCGTGTGGAAGCCCGCCTATACCCAGATCTACTCGGCCAATGTGCTGATGGAAGTCTTCAAGGAGGCCGGAGTGCCAGACGGCGTGATCAACCTGATCTACGTGGACGGCCCGACTGCGGGAGACATTATTTTCAAACATCCTGACTTCGCTGGCATTCACTTCACGGGTTCAACCGGCGTGTTCCAGCACATCTGGAAGACCATCGGTGAAAACATCAATGGCTACAAATCCTACCCTAGAATCGTGGGCGAGACCGGAGGAAAAGACTTCGTCCTCGCACACAAGTCTGCCGATGCCAAAGCCGTGGCTGTAGGATTGGTCAGAGGCGCTTTTGAATACCAAGGCCAAAAATGCTCCGCCGCCTCCAGAGCTTACATTCCATCCAACATCTGGGAAGAGGTGAAGCAATACATGGTCGAGGACCTCGCCTCCATGAAAATGGGCGGCACCGAGGACTTCACCAACTTCATCAATGCGGTGATCGACGAAAAGGCTTTTGACAAAATCTCCAACTACATCGCGCAAGCCAAATCCGCTCCTGGGGTAGAGGTGATCGCGGGCGGCAATTTCGACAAGTCTAAAGGCTATTTCATCGAGCCAACCGTACTTTTGGTGCAAGACCCGATGTACACCACCATGTGCGAGGAGATCTTTGGCCCAGTCTTGACGATCTACGTGTACAATGCGGAGCACTTCGAGACCGTGCTGGAGCTGGTAGACCAGACTTCTCCTTATGCTTTGACCGGAGCGATCTTCTCCCAAGACCGCTACGCCATCGAGCTGGCTACGCAAAAACTGAGAAACGCTGCGGGCAACTTCTACATCAACGACAAGCCAACCGGCGCCGTCGTAGGCCAGCAGCCATTTGGCGGCGCGAGAGCCTCCGGTACCAACGACAAAGCAGGCTCCATGATCAACCTCCTACGCTGGGTGTCCCCTCGCACGATCAAGGAAACCTTTGTCTCTCCAAAGGATTACCGATATCCGTTTTTGAAGGAAGATTAACAACCCCTCCTTGGAAAAAAACCAAAAGCCCCGGGAAATCCCCGGGGCTTTTCATTTCAATTAATTCTCTCAAATCCTAATCTTTGTCAAAAAGATTAAGATAATTCCTGTCACGATTGCTCCTACCGTCTTGTAGAAAAATGACTCCGTATAAAAATCAAGAATTGTTTTCGGCTTCGTTGTTCGTTTCAGATAACATGAAAAAGAGACCATCTTTTTCCTTTTAAAGAGATGGACTAGGTTTTTAGCAAACCAGCAATAAATTATTCCCAGATACTCGAAAAGATACATCGCTATCCAAAACTACTTTTTTGCACTATCACACAAGAAAACAAAAAACGGCTGAGTTTCCCCAGCCGCTCGTAGATCTTAAATCAAAAATCGCTAATCAAGTATACATCGCGCCATTCACATGAAGCACCTGGCCTGAGATATAGGTACTCATGTCAGAGCCCAAGAAGACGCAGGCATCGGCGATTTCTTCCGGCTTACCTCCACGCTTCATAGGGATAGCCTCTCTCCAGCCCTGCACGGTCTTTTCGTCCAAGACGTCGGTCATTTCGGTTTCGATAAACCCAGGCGCGATGGCATTGCAGCGGATATTGCGGGAGCCCAGTTCCAAAGCCACAGACTTGGTAAAGCCGATGATTCCAGCCTTGGAGGCAGCATAGTTGGCTTGGCCGGCGTTGCCTTTGGCACCGACCACAGAGGTCATGTTGATGATGGAGCCGGACTTGGCTTTCATCATGGTGCGGGTGGCCGCCTTCACGGTGTTGAAGCAGGACTTCAGATTCACGTTCATGATTTCGTCCCAAGACTCCTCGGTCATCCTCATGAGGAGGTTGTCGCGGGTGATCCCGGCATTGTTGATAAGGATATCCAGCGTCCCAAAATCCGCCACCACGGCATTGATCAGCTCCTCGGCTGCCTTGAAGTCGGACGCATCCGAGCGATAGCCTTTGGCTTTCACGCCAAAAGCGGCGAGCTCGGACTCCAGAGCCTGGCCTTTCTCTACGCTGGAAAGGTAGGTGAAGGCGACGTTAGCGCCCTCCTGGGCATATTTGATCGCGATGGCTCTACCGATGCCTTTGGAGGCGCCGGTGACCAGGGCGGTTTTTCCTGAAAGTAATCCCATGAAGAATAAAATTTTGTTTGGCCAAAATTAGAAAAAACTCCCAAACTTTCGATTGCCCACCTCAGCATATCCGGCTGCGGACTGGCGGCCAAGCGTTTATCCCGGCCTTTTCATTTTTTCAAAAATAAACGGAGGGCAATTCCCAAAATTCCAAAATAAGCTCCGAAATAGCCATGAATCTTCATCCAAAAGCCATTTTCCCTGAATCCCAAGCCCTTAAATCAGATTTTTTTCTGAAGCCAAAAGGCCTATTTTTGCAGAGTTTCAATTCGTAATCAAACCCATTTTAGATATGTCTTCGACAAAATTTGACTTGATCGTGCTGGGTAGCGGTCCAGGCGGGTACGTAGCCGCCATCCGCGCGTCTCAACTAGGTCTCAAAACAGCCATCGTGGAAGCTGCCGAGCTAGGCGGCATCTGCCTCAACTGGGGCTGTATCCCTACCAAGGCCCTCCTGAAAAGCGCCCAGGTTTTTGAATACATCAACCACGCGACAGATTACGGCATCACGGTAAAAGGCGCCGAGGCAGACTTCACCGGAATGGTGAAAAGAAGCCGTGGGGTAGCCGACGGGATGAGCAAGGGTGTGACCTTTTTGATGAAAAAGAACAAGATCGAAGTCATCTCCGGCTGGGGCAAAGTACAGCCAGGCAAAAAAGTCGAAGTCACCGACAAAGAAGACAAGAAGACTGTCTACTCCGCCGACAACATCATCATCGCTACCGGCGCCCGTTCTCGGGAGTTGCCTTCGATGAAAATCGACAACGAAAAGATCATCGGCTACCGCAAGGCGATGACCCTGGACAAGCAGCCCAAGAAAATGGTCGTGGTGGGTTCCGGAGCTATCGGGGTGGAATTTGCCTATTTCTATGCGTCCATCGGCACCGAGGTCACCATCGTGGAGTTCATGGACAGAATCGTCCCAGTAGAGGATGAGGAAGTATCCAAGACGCTGGAAAAACTCTACAAAAAGGCAGGCATGACCATCATGACCTCCTCTGAAGTCACCGCCGTGGATACCAAAGGCAAAGGCTGCAAAGTCACCGTGAAGACCGCCAAAGGCGAGGAAACCCTGGAATGCGACATCGTCCTGTCCGCCGCTGGCGTGGTCTCCAACCTGGAAAACATCGGCCTCGAAGACGTGGGCATCCTGGTGGACAAAGGAAAGATCAAGGTAGACGAGTACTACAAGACCAACATGCCGGGCTACTTCGCCATCGGTGACGTCATCCCTGGCCCAGCCCTCGCGCACGTCGCCTCTGCCGAAGGCATCATCTGCGTGGAAAAAATCGCCGGGCACCATCCCGAGCCATTGGACTACAACAACATCCCCGGCTGTACCTACTGTGCTCCGGAGATCGCCTCTGTGGGCTTCACCGAAGCCAAGGCAAAAGCTGCCGGCTACGAGGTACGCATCGGCAAGTTTCCTTTCTCCGCCTCCGGCAAAGCTTCTGCGGCAGGCGCAAAAGACGGCTTTGTGAAGCTGGTGTTCGACAAGAAATATGGAGAGCTGCTCGGCGCGCACATGATCGGTGCCAACGTGACCGAGATGATCGCCGAGATCGTCGCCATCCGCAAGCTGGAGACCACAGGCCACGAGCTCATCAAGACCGTACACCCGCACCCGACCATGTCCGAAGCAATCATGGAGGCAGCCGCGGCAGCATACGACGAGGTGATCCACCTGTAAAAACTATTTTGAAAATAAAACGACACCAGGCTTAAACATTGAGCCTGGTGTTTTACTTTTAGGAGTATTCCACTACGACCCTACCACTTTTGCAAGAAGATGAACTCATCGCCGGACTGCGAGGCAAAGACCGGAAAACGACAGAATACCTCTACGAAAAATACTCCAGGGCGCTCTTTGGCGTGATCTCCAGGATCATCTACGACCATGACATCGCCGAGGAGGTTTTCCACGATGCGTTTTTGAAGATCATCCACAAGATCGATTTTTACGACGAATCCAAGGGACGCCTTTATACCTGGATGTCCAATATTTGCCGCAACGCAGCCATCGACAAGCTCCGATCCAAAGAAATCTCACAATCCACTAAGACCAATACCATCGATGATTTCGTATATGGCCTCGAAAGCAATTCCGGAACCATGGAAAAGATAGAGGCGATAGGAGTGAAAGAGCTCATGGTTGACTTGAGCGATGATCAGCGATTTATCATCGAGTATATTTATTTCAAAGGCTACACCCACTCGGAAATAGCGGAGGAATTTGACATTCCCCTCGGCACCGTCAAGTCCCGCGTCCGGGCAGCCCTTCAAGTATTAAAAAAGAACTTAGACAGCATCTAGTGAACATTCAAGACTACATAGCATCAGGCAAACTCGAGCTCTTTCTTCTGGGCGAGCTGACTGAGCGTGAGCGCGAGGAAGTGCTGGCACTGGCTAAGGCCCATCCCGAAATCCAGCAGGAGCTCGACGCCCTGGAGGACACCATGCTTTCCTTTGACCAAGCATCGGCTGTGACTCCCTCCGCAAAGGTGAAGGACCGGATTTTCGCGAGTCTGGAGGATGAATTCGCAAAGGATGAAATCCCGGCTGCGCCACAGGCTTCCCCTGCGGAAGCGCCTACGGTCAAACTTTCCCCTTGGAAGAGCTTTGCGGTAGCTGCCTCTCTCGTCGCCGTGCTGGCCAGTGCGGCAGCCATTTACTTTGCCGGCAAGTTTTACGACTCCGAGGAGAAGTTTATCGCGCTGCTCCAAGACCAACAGGTAATGGCAGGAAACCTAAACCAGGTTCGGCTTGACTTCGAGGAATCGGACTCCCGCTTGGAACGCCTGCTCTCGGGTGATTTCAAAAAGGTCGAGATGAAAGGAGAAAGCCTCGCCATGCAAAAAGACGCTCGGGTCGACGTCCTTTGGGACCAAGAGGCTCAGGAGGTTTTTGTCGCGGTCAATACGCTCAATTTGCTTTCCTCGGAATTTGACTACCAGCTATGGGCAATCGGAAAGGATGGCCCGGTAGGAATCGGCTTGGTCGATCCGGGAGAGAAGTTTACGCTGCAGCAAATGCAAGCCGTAGCCGAAGCGGGGGCCTTTGCCATCACCATCGAACCCAAGGGGGGATCCCAATCCCCGACACTGGACAAGCTGGTGGTTTTGGGCGAAGTCTCGTAGAAAACAACCATTCCGAATTCCCAAAGCCCGGTTTTGAAATCGGGCTTTTTTCGTGGCTTTTGATGAACTTAAGCCCTGTCGATGCTATTTTGAAACCATGGAACTCCAACTCTCCACCCCTGCCCTGCTTTTTTCGGCCATCACGCTGCTCATGCTGGCCTTCACCAACCGCTTCCTGGCCATCGCCACGCTGATCCGCGGCCTGCACAAAAACTACGTGAACGAACCCGAAAAGCACATCGCCGAGCAGCTCCACAACCTGCGCCGTCGGCTGACGCTCATCAAAAACATGCAGCTGTTCGGAGTTTTCAGCTTTCTTCTTTGCGTGGTTTGCATGTTCTTGCTTTTCCAAGGCTACACTTCTGCCGCCAACTGGGTCTTTGTCCTGAGCATGGCTTCGCTGCTGATCGCCTTGGGCATTTCCCTGATCGAGATCCAGATCTCCACCAAAGCGCTCAACCTGGAGCTTTCGGATATGGAGGAGGTTTTTGGCAAAAGAACTAGTGGCTTGGATCTGTTTTTCAAAAAGGACAACAAAAAAGAGGATGAATAAACGACTACTTTGGATACTGGCCTGCAGCGGCCTTTTTACATTTTGCAAGCCACAGGATACGGTACAGGTGGATGCGTCGGGAGAAAAGCCCGCCGAAGCAGCGGCACACCTGATCTCGGTTTCTTCCCTGGAAGAGACCCGCGATTTCTATTCATGGAAAAATGACCGCATTCCCCTGGTCTCGGCGCACCGGGGCGGGCCTTATCCGGGCTTTCCGGAAAATGCCATCGAGACCTTCGCCAACGTGATCAAGCACACGCCCACCATCATCGAGCTGGACGTGGCCATGACCAAGGACTCCGTCCTCGTCCTCATGCACGACGATGACCTAGACCGCACGACAAACGGCACGGGAAAAGTAGAAGAAGTCACCTATGACTACATCCAAGGACTTTTGCTCGAAGACAACGACGGAAAACTGACCGATTTCAAGGTGCCTACACTGAAAGAAGCCCTGCTTTGGTCTAAGGGAAAAGTGCTGCTCACCGTGGACATCAAGCGATCTGTCCCTTTCGAAAAAGTGGTCGAAGAAGTCCATGAAACCCAATCCGAGGCACATGCCGCACTGATCACCTACTCCTTTGCGGCAGCCAAAAAACTCCATTCCCTCGCACCTGAGCTGATGCTGTCGATCACCATCAGAAATGAGGAAGAAATCCAGCGAATGGAAGAAACGGGAATCCCTTGGGATCGCGCCATCGCCTTTACCGGCTTGGCGGAGCGGAGTCCCGAGTTCAACAAAGCCCTACACGACCGAGGCGTGTTCACCATTCTGGGCGTGCTCGGCAACTTGGACAAAAGCGCCGAAGCCCGCGGCGACGAGCTTTATGCCACTTTTGTCCAAAACGGTGCCGACATCCTAGCCACGGACCGTCCCATCGAGGCTGCGGCAGCCATCCAGACTTTGGCTCCAAAAACCAGTTCCAAATCCAAGTACTTCAACCATGCTGATTGATCTGAGAAGCGACACGGTGACCCGGCCGACTCCGGGCATGAAAGAGGCCATGTTTTCCGCCCCGGTGGGCGACGATGTGTTTGGTGAGGATCCGACCGTGAATGCCTTGGAGGAAAAAATTGCCCAGCGCTTCGGCATGGATGCGGCGCTCTTTTGCCCCTCCGGCACCATGACCAACCAGATCGCGATCCGCCTCCACACCGGCCCACAGCGGGAAGTGGTCTGCCACCAGCATTCACACATCTACCTCTACGAGGGCGGCGGCATCATGTCCAATTCGATGGCTTCGGTGAAGCTTTTGGAGGGAAATCTGGGAAAAATCACCGCCTCGCAGATCGCCGCAGCCATCAATCCGGACGATGTGCACGCCCCGGAGACGGCGCTGGTCTCGCTGGAAAACACCATGAACAAGGGCGGCGGCAGCATCTACACCCTCGCAGAGATCAAGCCTATCCATCGCCTCTGCAAGGAAAAAGGCATCAAACTCCACTTGGACGGGGCAAGGCTTTTCAATGCCTTGGTCGAGACGGGGGAAAACCCCGCAGACTGGGGAGCCCATTTTGACACCATCTCCATCTGCCTGAGCAAAGGCTTGGGCTGTCCGGTTGGCTCAGTTTTATTAGGCTCCAAAGCAGACATTAAGCGAGCGAGAAAAGTCCGAAAGGTTTTCGGAGGGGGAATGCGACAGGCAGGATTTCTGGCTGCAGCGGGAATTTATGCGCTCGATAACCAAGTAGAAAGGCTGAAAGAAGACCATGCGAGAGCCCGGGCTTTGGGCGAAATGCTGGGTTCATTGTCCGTCGTAAACGAGGTTTTTCCCGTGGCCACCAATATTGTCATCGCCAGGCTGGAAGGGGTCTCTCCGGAAGACTTTATGAAAAAGCTGGCAGAAAAAGACATTCGGTCCGTCAAATTCGGGCCAGACTTGGTGCGCTTCGTCACCCATCATGACTTCGGGAATGAACAGCTGGAGGAGTTTGGGAGGAGAGTCAAAGAAATTTGATTCGGAGGCCGAGGGGACAAATCTGCCAAAGCCTATTTCAAAGGCTTCATTCTCGCAGGACGGATGTTGATTAGCTCTATTTGGTTTTTCCGACGATCAACCCGATAGGTAAGAATGGTGTGTTTATTCATCGGCCCGCGAAACAAGCCCTTTCTACTTCGCGATTCTTCCAGCAGTTCTGGATGCTGGGTAAGCAAGTCAAAAAAATCTTGGGACTGTCGGACAAATTTGCGGATCTCCCGCTCTGAAAAATTTGTGTCGAGATAGTCTATGATCTTTGAAAATCCTGTCTGGGCTCTCTTCGTCCAGACGGCCTTCAGAGCCATTTTCGATATCGTGACATGGCTTCTTCATGGGAAACGACCTCTTCCTTGTCCGCTTGGGAAAGCCCTTCCTCAATTTCGGATTTTTCCTCAGGATCAAGCTCCTTCCACCAATCACCTTCAGCCCGCTTCCTAAAAGCAAGCAATTTCTCGATCACCGACTGGTCATTGACTCCTGCCAGCCACTCGATCAACCGCAATTTTTCCGCTTGTACATCCATAGCTAAGGCTTTTTTCAAATATATGAAATTTGATCTCGACCCTGTCAATGCAATTTATCAAGGAAGAAAGAGTCTCTATAGTTACACCGCTGGCAAATTGAGATGGAAGTTGTCAGTTTTAGATCATCCTATCACTATAGCGGTATCGAAGATTTATAACTTGCAGGCCACTGAGTTTTTCGCCCATGAACCCCACTCCCCTAGCCGAACGAATGCGCCCGACCCGACTGGAAGACCTGATCGGACAGGAGCATCTCTCCTCGCCCTCGTCTTTCCTGCACAAGGCCATCAAGTCCGGCAATGTGCCTTCCCTCATTCTCTGGGGACCTCCCGGCGTAGGCAAGACGACCATTGCCAACATCATCGCTAACGAGATCAAAGCGCCTTTTTACACGCTGAGTGCGATCAGTTCGGGCGTGAAAGACATCCGGGAAGTGATCGAGAAAGCCCGATTCCAGCAGGGCGTGGTGTTGTTCATCGACGAGATCCACCGCTTCAACAAGTCCCAACAGGACGCGTTGCTTGGTGCTGTGGAAAAGGGAACCATCCGCCTGATCGGTGCGACGACGGAAAACCCTTCCTTCGAAGTGAATTCCGCTTTGCTCTCCCGCTGCCAAGTTTTCACCCTGAACGCACTCGGAAAAGAAGAAATGGTCGCCATGATGCGACAGGCCTTGGAAAAGGATTTGGACTTGAAGAAAATCCAAGTCGAACTCCAAGAAACCGACGCCCTGCTCCGCATCTCAGGCGGCGACGGCCGCAAGCTGCTCAACCTGCTGGAGATCGTCATCGACGGGATCAACGAAAACCCTTGCGTGATCACCGACGAAAAGGTGATGCAGATTGCCCAGCAAAAAGTCGCACTCTACGACAAATCCGGGGAGCAGCACTACGACATCATCTCGGCCTTTATCAAATCCATCCGAGGCTCCGATCCCAATGCCGCCGTCTATTGGCTGGCCCGAATGATCGAAGGCGGAGAAGACGTCAAGTTCATCGCCCGTAGGCTGGTCATCCTCTCATCCGAGGACATCGGCAACGCCAATCCAAACGCCTTGCTTTTGGCCACCAACTGCTTCGAAGCGGTCAAGATCATCGGCTACCCGGAGGCAAGGATCATCCTCTCCCAGTGCGTGACCTACCTGGCCAGCTCTCCCAAGAGCAATGCCGCTTATATGGCCATCAACCAAGCCCAGGCCTTGGTCTCCCAAACCGGCAATCTCTCCGTGCCGCTCCACCTCCGCAACGCGCCCACCAAGCTGATGAAGGATCTGAACTACGGCAAAGCCTACAAGTATTCCCACGACTTCCCCGGCAATTTTGTAGTTCAGGAGTTTTTGCCGGACGAAATCAAAAACACCAAGCTCTACGAACCGGGGGAAAACGCGCGGGAAAACGAGTTGAGGAAATATCTGTCGAGTAAGTGGAAGGGGAAATACGGCTATTAAGAAAACCAGAAGGTTAAAATATGACACCAGCAAATCCTTGACCTTTCTCTGACCCAAGGTATATTTCACAATTACTCCCTTCGGCAGACAACGACTCGCATCTGGCTTGTGGCGATTTTCAAGGCATTTCTTCAACAACCTAAACCAGACTTTGAGAAATGCCTAAGACCTTGAATCATCGCCTCATCCACCCCAATCTACACGCATTGTTGCCATGTTTTTTAATTCTACTGGAACGGATAGTCATTAATATCCCCCGTTTCAGGAAAATATTCAATCCACCTGTCATATCCACTTATATTTCCTGTAGCAGGTATCATCTTATACTCAACACATTCAGTTGAATCTACTTTCAATAGTGAATCAACTCTTTCTTGTTCACGCGCCCATTGAAATTCATAAACAAAAGTTGTGTAATGCTGAATTTGAAAAGTCCAGGGAATCGAATCAGTTTGATAGTTCTTTAAATAGAGACTGTCAATAGGAGCGTTTTTAGACCTGAGAAGGCCTACTATCCTATCGACTGCAATTTTAATATCATAACTATCAGTTGGAATCTCTGAAATCAGAGGTTCTTCAATTGATATTGAAAATTCCTGCGCCTGTTTTACTTCCTCTCTACAGGCTATAAAAATGAATATGAACCCAATGAATATCTTTCTCATTACTTTTTTGCAAGCCTCCCTGTATATAGAAATTCTCCCCGCCACTTGCGTCAATATTGCGGTTGTTCCCAAGGGTCTCTTGAGTAGCGCTGCCCCTAAATAAGGATTTCTCTATCTGAGCGAAGAGACTTTCCCGACTTTTTTTCTGAAAGTAGATCTAAAAATTCTTCAACGACCTGGGTTCAAACCATTAAAAAACAAAAAAGCCCCAGAAATCTTCTGAGGCTTTGATGTGGGAGTTGAGGGATTCGACCCCCGACCCTCCCGATAGCATAGGCACACCTTGAAACAGCCCCGGACTAGCGGATATTGTATTGATATTTTTACTATTGTATCCAACCTATTTCACACCAATCCAACACGGTCTGTTCATTAAGTTCAAAAAAATACCAACTACCATACTCTAAATCATTCTTGCTAACTTTCAACCATACATAGTCACTGCCATTATATGAGACTATAGGCTCCACGGTCAAGTTGAACTTTACCGGAAAGACCCTATGAAACAGATTTTTAGGATAGTACCTAACAAACCCTCCTTTGAGATCTTTGTACTTGAGGTTTTTCCGGCTTTTTATGTTTGGAGGACTGATTAATCTACCTTCAAACATTGGTCGAGATATGAACACTTCTTTGCGGATTGTCATTGACAATTCGACCCATTCGTCCGAATCTATTTTGAGGTCATCATTGTTGTCACCCCTTGGGTCGGCTTTACACCTGTAGAACTCCACTAAAATCAGATGGGCCAATTCATTGTAGCTACTGTCGGCCTTTTCAATTCGCCCATCATACCTAACTACAATTCCGTTCTTGGTCGGCAGGATATTTTGAGCATAAAATTCCACGGTTCTTTGAGCTGAATTCTGCCCATAGCAGGCAGAGAAAACCACCATCTGTAAAAATAAAAACCCCTTTTTCATTTTTGAAAAACTTGCCATCAAATGAGTGTATACCAGTACCCACCCGCTTGCACAGATATCGCAATTGTCCACGGGTAACCTACATGAAGATAGACCAATCTAAGAATTTCGCCTATCCGTCCAAATGGGATTTTTGATTGGTTGAAAAAGATGCCATTAAAAGTTTTTGATCTGAAAACCTGCGATTCCACAAAGTTCAAACCAATAAAAAAGCCCCAGAAATCTTCTGAGGCTTGATGTGGAAGTTGAGGGATTCGAACCCCCGACCCTCTGCTTGTAAGGCAGATGCTCTGAACCAGCTGAGCTAAACTTCCGAATATCTTGAATCGGGTAATAAAATGTGGAAGTTGAGGGATTCGAACCCCCGACCCTCTGCTTGTAAGGCAGATGCTCTGAACCAGCTGAGCTAAACTTCCGATTCCCTTTCCGTCCGAAAGGGAATGCAAAGGTAACCGCTATTCCTTTCTAGTCAATACCCTGTTTGATATTTCCAGAAAACAATCACTCAATTCATTGAAAATGAGAATGAAAAAATCCTGATGCCCCAGGCGTTTCACCTCAATCCAGATTCACCATAAACCCCGCCCTAAACCATCTCCCGGGCATCTGCACGGTACCAGCCTCCACGTAGTCGGTATTGGTGATGTTGGACGCCTCGGCAAAGAAGCCCAGCTTGCCCACTCTGTTGTAGTCCACCCGCATGTCCAGGACAAAGTAGGGATCTTGGCTCACCCGCTCTACATAGCGCATTTTGGTGTTCCACTCGATCTTTTTTCCAAAGCCGACCAATAGGCCGCCGATCAGCTGGTTTTTCAAAGCCGTGAGTGCATAGCGGGATTCCACGCCCGGCTGGGCGATGAAGTTTGCATCGATGTAGTTGTAGGAAAGCATCAGCTCCTTCAGCTGCACCACCGAATTGCTGGGATTGACGCGGTAGTAGGCTGATGCCTCGACGCCGTTGAAAGTGACTTCGTTGAAATTTTGCGGCTGCCAAGGCTCCTCCGAGGAAGTCCGCGTCCACTCGATCAGGTTTTCGGAGTGACGGTTGAAGTACACCAGCTCCCCTCTCCAGTTGTCACGGTTCCATTTTCCTCCAAACTCAAACGAAAGGGCCTGCTCGGGCTGTAGGTCGGGGTTGCCGATATTCGTCGGCCCGACATAGTACAGATCGTTGTAGGTCGGAATGCGGAAGCTGGAGCCGATTCCGGAGTAAAGACGGATAGATTTTGTCGCCTGAAAGCCCACTTCCGCTCCGGGAAAATGCTTCCAGCCATACTCCGAATAGTAGTTGGAGTACAAGCCACCGCGGATATCGACTTTCTCCGCAAGGGTAACCATCTGCTCCAAGAAGATCCCGCTCAGCACCCGGTCATGGTTGCCGAGGTTGGTGCTTTCGATCTGCTCCTTCCGCACTTCCACCCCGAAGCCAGCCGTCCCCAGCTTGCTTTTGACGGTTCCGTTGGTTTCCAGGGCGAAGACATCCGAGGTGTGAAAATTTTGGTAGAAAGTAGGCTCGTTCCTTTTCAATCGGTACTCGTCCTCATTTCTTCTCCAGTAGCCGCGGGTCTGGAGGCTAAAATCTCCCGAAGCGTAGGTATGGCTCAGCGAGGTCAGGGTAGTCTGCACGCTTTCCCATTGGTCAGGAAAGGTAGAAGCATAGAAGCCATTCGCTCCAAAAGTCCGATCCGCATAGGCCACCATGCCCCGAATGGCGTTTTTGGCATTGAGGTCTATCCCGCCTTCGTAGAAAAGGTTGGTCACCTGATAGTCGGAGTTGTACTGATAGCCATCCGAGTCGTCGTAGGAGATGGCAAGGTTTTGCTTGTACTTGCCTGCCGGCAAAGCCCCGGCAAGGCTGATGCCTTTCATCCCAAAATCCCCGGCATAGCCCTGCAATCTAAGGCTCCGCGTATCGGAAAGGCTGGTGATCACATTCACCGCGCCGGTGTAGGCATTTTGTCCAAAAATCCGTGAAGCCGGGCCTTTCAGCACCTCGACCCGGTCGATATTGACCATGGGCACGGGGATGTTCATCATGTGGTGGCCGGTCTGGGGATCGCTGAGCTTGATGCCGTTTACCAGCATCAGCGTCTGCTCAAAGGAACCGCCACGAATCCCGATATCGGCCTGCACGCCCGTGACGCCGCGCTGCCGGATGTCCACCCCCGGCACAAAGGCCAGCACCTCGGGAAGGCTCCGGCCGGGAGTGGTCTCGATCTGCTGCCGATCCACCAGGGAGATGTTTCGGCTCTGCTTCGAAAAGGGAAGCTGGATGCGGTTTTCCTGGATGAGGACCTCATCCAGCTTTTGGGTAGTCGTGTCGGTTTGGGCTTTTGCGGTAAACCACAGCAGCGCCAAGCCGCCAGTCAAAAGGATTTTTTTCATCAGATTGGGTATAAAATCTTACCCAAATGTAAACGGCGATTTCTCCACCAACCAAACAAATCCACCTTCTAGTTTTTGCCCCGGCGCCTTTCGCTCGTCAAAAAAAAGTTTAACAAGAAGGCGGACATGCTTATTTTCAGCGCCAAATATCAAACCCAATGAGAAAAACAAACTTACTGGGACTGGCCCTCTCGGCGTTTCTGATGACCGGAAGCCTTTCCCTATTTGCCCAGCAAGGCAGAGAAAACAACCAACAGGACTTTTCGGAATTCATGGACCGAAAAGGCAACTACTACCGCAGCGCATCCGGCAAGCCGGGTGAGGGATACTGGCAAAACGCCGCCGACTATCAGATCGAGGTAGCGCTGGATGAAGCCAACTTCACCCTCGCGGGAAAAGTCACCCTCACCTATACCAACAACAGTCCCGAGCCGCTGGACTTCATCTGGATGCAGATGGAGCAAAATCGATTCACCGAGACTTCCCGCGGCACGCTCACCACGCCCGTACAGGGCAACCGCTACAACGGCGACGTGGACGGAGGATATGAGATCTCCAACCTCAGCGCAAAAGTCGGCAACAAGGGAGCCGCCTCTTCCAACTACATGATCGACGACACCCGCATGCAGGTGTGGTTTGCGGAGCCGATTCCGGCAAAAGGCGGAAAGGCGACCGTGTCCATGGACTTTTCCTTCAAAGTCCCACAAAAAGGCATGGACCGCATGGGTCGCCTGAAAGTGGCTGACGGCTGGATCTACGCCTTTGCGCAGTGGTATCCCAAAGTGGCGGTCTTTGACGACATCGAAGGCTGGAATGTGGAGCCTTACCTAGGCGCCGGCGAATTCTACCTCGAGTACGGCAACTTTGACTACAAAGTCACCGTGCCTTACAACCACATCGTGGTGGGTTCCGGCAAGCTGATGAACCCAAATGAGGTGCTTTCCAAAGAGCTGCAAAACCGCTACGCCAAAGCTTCCCAAAGCGAAGAGACCGTTTTCCTGATCACGCCAGAGGAAATCAAAAACACCCAAGTCACCCGTCCCAAGCAAGACGGCACCGTGACCTGGCACTTCCAGATCAAAAACTCCAGGGACATCGCTTTCGCGACCTCTGACTCCTTCATCTGGGATGCTTCCAAAATCAACCTGCCTTCCGGCAAGACCATTTTGGCACAGTCCGTCTATCCCAAGGAAAGCCAAGGCCAAGAGGCCTGGGGCCGCTCCACCGAGTACACCAAGGCCTCCATCGAGCACTACTCCAAGCAGTGGTATGAGTTCCCTTGGGAAACGGCTACGAACGTCGCCGCTGAGATCGGCGGGATGGAATATCCCGGCCTGAACTTTTGCCACTACACTTCCAAGGGCCGCGGTCTCTGGGGCGTGACCGACCACGAGTTTGGCCACAACTGGTTCCCGATGATCGTCGGCAGCAACGAAAGACGCTACGCCTGGATGGACGAAGGCTTCAACACCTTCATCAATCACTACAGCACGCTGGACTTCAACAGCGGCGAATACCCAAGCACGCTCAACGAAACCAGAAGATTCAACAACTACTTCACCAGCGACAGCCGTGAGGGAATCGACAACTATCCCGACGTGACCAACCTGCAAAACCTCGGCATGGTCGCGTACCGCAAGCCGGGCATAGGCCTGGTCGTACTGCGTGAGTACATCCTCGGCCACGAGCGCTTTGACAATGCCTTCAGATCCTACATCAAAACCTGGGCATACAAGCATCCACAGCCCGCCGACTTCTTCAACCACATGGAGAACGTGGCCGGTGAAAACCTGTCTTGGTTTTGGAAAGGCTGGTTCTACGGCAACGGCAACATCGACCTCGGAATCGTAGGAGTTCAGCCTTACGGTGGAAACTATCTCGTCAGCATCGAAAACAAAGGGGAAATCCCGATGCCGGTGCTACTGGAAGTGACCTACGACGACGGTTCCAAAGAGCGCGTGAAGCTGCCGGTGGAAATCTGGCAAAGAGGCGACAACTGGATCCACCAGATCAAAACCACCAAAAAAGTTACCGCGGTGGTCATAGATCCGGACAAAGTCATGCCGGACATCAACCTGGCAAACGACAGCTGGCCAGTCGAAATTTATAAGTAACGCGTCACATACACGATGCTGACAAATGGATTTCGTGCCCTGGGTGCCGCGGGTCGGAAGACCGATGACCGAAGACCGAAGTTGCGCCTAGACTAGTGTTTTGCACCTATTTGTCTCGCATTCGTTTGTGAAAGACTCAAGATGCCCCTGGAGAGATCCGGGGGCTTTTTCGTTCTATCCGAGAAAAACTCAAGGCATCCCTTCTACGGTTCACTCCCCTATTCCTACGATTGGCTTCCTTCTGCTTTTTTGGCGAGACTTCTTGCCGCACCTTGGTATCATCATTTGATTCCTTTGAAAAACAACCCTACTATGAACCGACTCCTACTCCTGCTGCTTTTTCTGGCCTCCCCGATCTTTTGCGGAGAGGTGCTGGCACAAAATACCAGCGTCACCGCCCGCTCCAGCGGTTCCAACACCTCCAAGTGGACCGTCAACGACAACAGACAAAAGTCCAGCCTGGAAACCAACGGAAAGATCACCATCTCCGAGGATGAGAAAAGTATCGCCTCCATCTCTCCAGGCGGCTACCTCAAGATCGAGCGCACGACCTTTGGCAACTCCAGATCCCTTTTCATCACCAACAAGGGCGGCAGCCTCGACTACGAGTACAAGGAAGGCGGAAGGTCAAAACCCTTCGAGCCGGACGGCCGCATCTGGCTGAGCGAAATCCTCCCCGACCTGCTCAACTCCACCACCATCGGGGCCGAAGCCCGGGTGGACCGCTACTACGCCAAAGGAGGTGCGAAGTCCGTCTTGGGACTGATGTCCCAGCTCAAAAGCGACCACGTGAAGTCCGCCTACCTCGGCATTCTGATGAAGAAAAACCTCAGCCAGTCTGAGACCTCCGCGGTGATAGACGCCGTACCCTCCCAGCTGGATTCCGACCACTACAAGCTGGAAGTGTACAAAAAAGTCCCACCGGCCTACTTCAAAGATATCAACCAGCTGACCCGGGCGGTGAGCAACATCGACTCGGACCATTTCAAAACCGAACTGCTGAAGCCAATCTTCAAGACCAACGTGCTCGCAGGCCAAGGCGAAAAGGCCCTTCAGCTCATCAACTTGGTGGACAGCGACCACTTCAAGCTGGAGATCGCCAAAAGCATCCCTTTCCAAAACATCTCCACCCAAGACCTGCGCTTCCTCGTAGAAAGTGTAGTGCCCAAAATCGACTCCGACCACTTCAAAAACGAACTGCTCAAAAGCGTGATCAACACGAACAATCTGACCGAAGAACGCGCACTGATCATCCTCAACGGCGTAAAAAGCATGGACAGCGACCACTTCAAGGCCGAGACGCTGAAGTCCCTATGCGCCAAGCAGCCCTCCGAGCGGGTCAAGCAGCAAATCCGGGAAGTGGCCAAGACATCGATCGAATCATCCCACTTCCTGGGCGAGGTGATGCGCTGCGCGGCCTAAGCGCCAAAGCTTTTGTAACTTGATGCCCCGACCAATGCGGTCGGGGCCCTAGTTTTGGAAATAAATGAAGGAAAAACTCCTGTCTTTTTTGCTTGCCGCGGCACTCACAGCCTGTCTGACCGCCTACCTCTTTTACCACGTGGGCCTCATCAGCTGGATGCGGGAGCTATCCGCCACCCAGTGGGTCACCCTAGCCGGGATGATCATCGGAGCGGGACTGCTTATTTCGCAGGGCTACCGCTTTATCATCCAGGTACGTCCTTGGGACCAGGGCCACGTGACGCGCTCGATGGCGCTTCTGACCATCCTCACAGGTACCTTGGCCGCCTACACCTACTTTCTGGATGTGATGGTACAGGACTGGCTCTTGGATTTGGGAGAAAACACAAGCCCCTCCACGGGCAGCCTTTTGCTCAAGGGCGGATTGGTCAGCCTGATCCTCTCCCTGCTGATCATCTGGATAGACTACTCTTGGTTTGCCTTTGCCCGCTACTCCAAGGAGACCATCCATCGCCTCCGCGAGGAGCGCAACAAAAAAGAACTGCAGTTCAACCTCCTACGCTCCCAACTGACCCCGCATTTCCTTTTCAACTCACTCAACACCGCCTCCTACCTGGCGACTTCCCACCCCGACCAAGCGGAGGAATTCATCCGTAAGCTGGCCTTCAATTTCACCAACCTCATCCGCAACGGCATACAGCCGCTCAACAGCCTGGAGCGGGAGCTGGAGATCGTGGACAACTACATGCACCTGATGAAGGTGCGCTACGGAGACAAAGTCCTGCTGGAAAAACGGGTCAAAGCCGGTATGGAAGCCAAGCTCTTGCCCGCACTCGGAATTCAGCTTTTGGTGGAAAATGCCATGAAACACAACGTGGCAAGCCTCGAATCTCCGCTGAAGATCATGATCACCGCCGAGCAGCAGCAGGTGGTCGTGACCAATACGCTTACCCAAAAGCCTGAAAAAGTGGAGTCCACCGGCATAGGCCTCAGAAACCTGAAAGAGCGCTACCTCCACCATGGCCGCGCCATACCCACGGTCTCCCAGCAGGGAGGCTTCTACGAAGTCCATCTCCCCTACGTCACGCCAAAAGACAGCCAGCGATGAAGTCATTCCCCGACATCAAGCCCATCCACCGTCTGGTCTTGCCGATCCTGGTCGGCACGCTGGCCTACTTGGCCATCCTCCTGGCCTTTGACACGGTGGAGCGCATGCTGGAGGACTTTTTTACCCGGGAGCTGCTCTTCTGCGTGGTCCTCAGCATCGTCCTGCTGGAGGCCAACCGGGGACTTTTGTTGGCTTTTAAGCAAAAGCTCGTCTATTCCCGTGCCTTCGGAAAGTACGCCTCCGCTCTGATCCTCTGCTCCGCCGCCACCTGCATCCTGGTAGTCAGCGGGCTGTTGATCGGCTACTTTTCCTGGTTTGAAAACATGACCGAGGTGGCCGTCTACACCACCGAGCTCAAGATCTTCAATGGAATCTTCCTTTTCGTTACGCTGCTTTTCCAAAGCCACTTTTTGGGCTTTTACCTGATCCACAAGCGCTTTGAGCGGGAGCTGGAGCGGGAAAGTCGAAAAAAGGAAAGCCTGGATCGGGACGTCAGCCTTTTCCACTACCGGCTCAACCCGCAGTTTCTCCTGACCTGCCTGGACGCCATCCTGCTGAGACTGAAAGAAAAGCAGCACGAGGAGGCCGACGAGGGCATCCTGCTCCTGTCGGAGATCTATCGCCATTCCCTCCACTCCCGGGAGGAGCTGGTACCGCTGGAGGAGGAGCTTGCGG
Organism: Algoriphagus oliviformis; assembly: GCF_017254915.1. Lineage (GTDB taxonomy): Bacteria > Bacteroidota > Bacteroidia > Cytophagales > Cyclobacteriaceae > Algoriphagus > Algoriphagus oliviformis. The sequence goes on from NZ_JAFKCT010000003.1 coordinate 488,704, forward strand.
CCATGAGGCTCAAGGCGGCATTTCTCAACCAGTTTGTGTCCAAACACATCGAAATAAGCAAGCCGACGGGAGAGCAAGACTTCCTGCTGGTGCCCCGCACCCTGACCCAGCTCCTGGAAGCCGTCGCCTATTCGCAGCTTTCTTCCTCTTCGGCTCCGCTCACCATCACCGTGGACATACATCGAGACCAGCTGGAGCTGAGCTTCCCCTGCACCTTTTCTCTGACGGCAGAGGAGCAGCTCTACAGCGCGCTCCACGAGGTGCAGCAGCAATACGCCTGGCTCCACAAAAGCCTGAAATGGACCGCCAACTCCACCTTTTTCATCTATATTCCCTTGGAAAAACCCTTTGAAGAGCTGCCTCTTCAGGAGAAACCCAAACCTACCTCCACCACCCAGCCCAAATGAAAGTCCTGCTGATAGAAGACGAAATCCCGGCCATCGAGAAAGTCACTCACTTCCTGGCCAAGTACGACCCGGATTCGCAGCTGCTGGGAGTCGCCAAGTCCATCGCCGAGGCCGTTCCGCTTCTGACCAGTCTCGGCCCCGAGGCTGATGTACTGCTCATGGACGTGCACTTGGAGGACGGGCTTTCTTTTCAGGCGCTGGATCGGGTTGGTTTTTTCAAGCCGGTGATCTTCATCACGGCGCATAGCCAATATGCGCTGGAGGCATTCAAGGCCAATGGCATCGACTACTTGGTCAAGCCCATCAGCTATGCGGCCTTTGCCGCGAGCCTGGACAAGCTGCGCCAGCTTCGGGACAAGCCCGCCGTCCTCCAGCCCAACATTTGGCAGCAGCTGGCCAAGCCCTCCTACAAGGAGCGCTTCATGGTCAAGATCGGCGAGCACATCCACTCCGTGCCCGCCCAGACAGTCCGGATTTTTTTCGCAGAGGGAAAAAACACCTACCTGATCCGGGAAGACGGCAGAAAACTCATCACCGACTACAAGATGGAAACGCTGGAAGAAGTCCTGAATCCGGAGCACTTCTTCCGGGTAAACCGGAGCTACCTCATCCATCTCGACGCCATCAAAGACGTGCTGGTCTACTCCAACAGCCGCCTAAAAATCAACCCCAACTTCCCCTTTGCCGAGGAGATCATCGTCAGCCGCGACCGGGTGCAGGGATTCAAGCAGTGGCTGGATGGGGAAAGAAAGTCGGATTTTTGATTTACGAAGTACGATTTACAACCCAGCAGAAAGTTTCGGCATCCGAATCGGAACGGACTCGAATCTCAATTTTCAAATCTCAAACGGAAGGCCGTGCAAATGAGCTCAAGAGCGCGTAAATCGTATTTCGTACATCGTACTTAGGCAAGCGCGTGATCCAAATCCTCCAGCAGATCGTCCGTATGCTCCAGGCCCACGGAGACGCGGAGGAGGTTTTGGGGAGTTTTGGTATCGGGGCCTTCCACGGCGGCGCGGCGCTCGATCAGGCTCTCGACTCCACCCAGGCTGGTTGCGTTGGCGAAAAGCCGGAGTTTGGACACAACTGCCTCGGCTTCGGAAGCTCCGCCTTTGACCGTGAAGGAAAGCATGCCCCCGAAGCCACTCATCTGTCCAGCGGCGATCTCATGGCCGGGATGGTGTTTGAGACCGGGGTAAAAGACTTTCTCGACCTTTGGATGCTGCCCCAGGAAATCCGCCAAAATCATCGCATGCTGTGCGTGACCCCGCATGCGATAGGCCAGCGTGCGGATGCTTCTGACCAAGTAGTAGCAATCCGTCGGTGAGGGCACCGCTCCGCCTATGTGCTGCACAGCTCGGATTTTGTCCCAAAAGGCATTTTTCTCCCGAGTCACCAAAGCCCCTCCCAGGATATCCGAATGTCCGCCAAAATATTTGGTGCTGCTGTGCATGACGATATCGGAGCCGAGGTCGATGGGATTCTGAAAAACAGGGGTCGCAAAGGTATTGTCACAAGCCAACAAGGCTCCTTGGGCTTTAGCCAAATCGGAGATGGCACGGATATCGGAGATTTTCAGGAGGGGATTGGAGGGCGTCTCGACCCAAAAGAGTCGCGTATTCGGCCGAACCGCCCTTTTCACCGCCTCCAGATCCGCCATATCCACGAAGCTCACCTCGTGAATCCCCGCAAAGAGCACCTTCATCGACTGGGCCAGCCCATGGTACATGTCGTCGGGAGCGATGATGTGTGAGCCTGGTTCCAAAGCCTGGAACATCGCCGTTCCGGCCGCATTGCCGGATGAAAAAGCCGCGGCATCGGCACCTTTCTCCATCGCTGCCAAAAGATCCTCCAGCGCCGCCCGGTTGGGATTGTTGGCGCGGGTGTAGATCATCGGCCCGCTGCCATGCTCGAAATTGGTGCTGAGCGTGATCGGCTGGACGATGGGACGGTTGGAATCGGTCTGCTGTATGCCTCTGTGAATGGTCAGGGTCTCAAATTTCATAGTCGGTGAGTTTTCTTTTCATGACTATCCGCAATCTTGCCAGTAAGCAAATTCGTTTCTTCAATCTGGCCTGTCTGCTCAGGCAGGTCGGAAGACCGATGACCGATGCTTCGGTATACGCTACTTCCGTAGCTCCAGTGCTCAGCACAGGCGACCGAAGTAGGGCAAAGCCCCAATTTTAGCGTTCTTTCGGATTGTCTCAGTTACCTACTGGCATAAAAGCGGATAACCATATTTGCTTTTAAATTAGGAAAGTTGGTCGGCACTTAGCCCGTGTTTTCTAAAAAAACCTTAAAGTCCTCCGCCTGTTCCAACCTTTCGGGACTTTTCAGCCTCTTTTATTCAGAAGACGGATCAATGGAAAAGCAACAGATAGACTATAGCCTGATCGAGCTGGTGATCGCCCAAGACAGAAAGGCGCAGTTTCAGCTCTTCGAGATGACCAAGCGCATGGTCTATTCCCTGGCTTTCCGGATTCTCAACGACGAGGACACGGCGCACGACGTGCTCCAAGACACCTACGTGAAGGTTTTCCAGGAAATCAGAAATCTCAAACATCCCGAGGCGCTGATCTCCTGGATGAAGACCATCGCTGCGCGAAAAGCGGTGGAGAGAGCCAAGCGACAGTTTGAGTTTGAAGAGCTGAGCGCAGTGGACGAGCGGGTCGAAGACCATTTTGAGGCTTGGTTTGACGCGGAGCTGTTGGACCAGGCAATCCGCAGCCTGCCGCCGAGCTCGCGGACGGTGTTCATGCTGGTGGCGGTGGAGGGCTACCCCCACCAGGAGGCCGCGCGAATGCTCGGCATCAGCGAAAACACCTCCAAGTCCCAGCTGAACTACGCCAGGAAACTGCTGAAAACACGAATCAAAACCCTGCTGCAAGCATGAAAAAGCTACCAGAACACTCGCCCAAAGAAGGCACCTGGGAGAACATCCTCCGGCAGGGCGACTTTGACCTGCAGTGCCGAAGCCTGCTGGGCAATCTGCCTGACTATGCTCCCAGAGCGGATGCTTGGGCTGAACTCGAAAAAAAACTCTCTAAACGGGAAAAGCCGGTTTTCTTCGTCTATTGGAAAACGGCCGCCGCAATATCTTTGGTTTTGGCGGCAATGGCTTGGCTTCTCTTGGACTCCCAAAAGATGCCCAAAAGCCAAAGCACAGGGCCTGTCCTGAGCCACGGCGCTCCCGAGCAACTATCTGTGCCTGCCGAAAAGCCCTTGGAAAGAGCCGAGCCTATAGAGTCTTCGTCCACTCCTGCCCTACTTTCAGCCGAGGCGGAGATTCCCAAAGTAAATCCACGCCCGGCCGATCAAGCGGAGGAGAAAACAGATCCGCGACCGGAGCATACTCCAGTCGAACTACCCGAGCGGGATCTCCCAAGCCCGAGCCTTGCGATGGCGGAACCAACAATCGAATCCTTACCCTTGGAGACTCGGGATACCCGCCATGAGGTGAGGATCTCCTGGGGCATGCAGCCTGAGAAGCCCAAACCCCGGGCGACTTTTGGGATCGGCAGACCGGAAACAACCCAAGAAACGCAGGTCTCCAGGCTAGACAAGCCTCCGGGAACGATCCGGATCAAATTCAAGAACTAACTCCCTTTCACACATAAATCCCTGAATGATGAAAAGAATCCTACTTCTTATTGGCATCGCCATGTCCTTTGCGCAAGGTGTGCTGGCCCAGGAGGCCATCAACAAGCTCTCTGAAAAAAGCGAGCGCTACCTCGACGAAAACTACCCGGTGACGGATACGCTGGTCTTCAGCTTCCCCAACGAAGGGAAACTGGCCCTGTATTTCAACCACAAGTACTACGACACCGACTCGATTACGGCGGTGTTTCAGCCACTTTTGGAGAAAGCGACCCGATTCCCGGAGTTTCAGACGCTCGCCTATCGCCTCGACGAAAACTTCCCCGCAACCCAACTAGACCAAGTCAAGTTTGAAATAGAAAAGAAATACGTGCCCCATCTGGAAATGCTGGGACTGACCTTTCCGGTCGGGCTGGACTTCACCGGAGGCAACTTCACGCCCGTGGTCGGGTTTCGTGCGATGGTGCATGTACGGAACAAGGCCTTTGGCGCCTCGATCACCAACACGATCCATTTTCCCACACCGGTGGAAAACAAGCTGCAGGTCAACAGCAACTGGTTTGTCAATGCGGAATTTTCCTGGGAGCTCCGCAACATCGACTCCTCCAAGCGTAATACCATCGGGGTGGGCTACCTCCTCAACGACAGCAGCCCCGTCCTTTTCCCCGGCCACACGATCCAGGCCTACTACAACCGGAAGATCAGCGACAACATTTCCCTCCAAGTCGGCGTCATCGGCACCGACAACCTCAAGACCTTCTATCCCACGGTCGGGATTCGATTTTGGTAAACAAAAACGCCAGCGAAAAGCTGGCGTTTTTGTTTAGAGGCCAAGACGATGATGTCTTGATTCTAGCGTCTAAAATCTAGCGTCTCTTACCTTATCCGATCCACCGAGCGGACGAGCGCTTCGTCTTTTCGGATAAAGCGGTTGGCGACCATATTGCAGACCATCGCCACAAGAATCGCCCAAAACCCAATTTTATACGTTCCGGAGACTTCTATCCCCAGCTCGGAGTTGAGCCCGTTGGTCGTCAAAAAGGTCGTAGCCACCAAGCCTACCATCAGGAGGCTGTTGACCATGTTGAGCATCATCTGGCGGCCACGGTCTTTGTACTGAAAAATGGAAATCAGCGCCAACAGCCCAGCAAAGGCCGCCAGCGCAGCGAGGTACCACTTGGAGGTAGCGCTGATCACCTCTCCGTCTGCGTCGAGGTTTTCCAGCACAAAAGCATTGAGCTGCCACACCTGTCCTTCGACGGCCTGCTCCCAGAGTCCGGTACCGATGGTGACACCCATACACACCACCACGAGAAACAAAAAGACGGTTTGAATTCGCTGAATCATTGGTTCTGTTTTTTTTGTGCAAAGAAAAGCCCAAATCCAGTCAATACCAAGCATCACATCCTCCAAGGGGAATTGGTCGGGAATTGTATCTTTGCAGCCGTATGGATGAGACCAAGAGGTATTTTCTGGAATTGAGCTACAAAGGGACCGACTTTCACGGTTGGCAAACGCAGGAAAACGTGATGACGGTGCAGGAATGCCTGGAAAACGCCCTGTCCACCTATCTCCGAAAACCGACTCCGATATTGGGGAGCGGGCGCACAGACAAGGGCGTACACGCCAACATGCAGGTGTGCCACTTTGACCACACCGGCCCCGAGCTCGGGGGAAATTTTCTGAAGGGTCTCAACGCCATCCTTCCCAAGGACATCGCCATCCATTCCATCCGCAGGGTCAAAGAAGATGCCCACGCGCGCTTCGACGCGGTGCGCCGCTCGTATGTGTACCGCATCATTTTCCGCAAAAACCCGTTTCTAGATCAGTTGGCCTGGCATTGTTTTTACGATCCCGATGTGGAAAAGATGAACCTGGCCGCCGAGGCCCTGCTCCGGCACGAGGACTTTGAGAGCTTCAGCAAGGTACACACCGACGTCACGCACTTCCGCTGCGACATTATGTCCGCGCGATGGGAACAAAAAGACGGAGAATTGCTATTTCATATAACCGCAAACCGTTTTTTGCGTGGGATGGTACGGACCATCGTGGGGACCTTGATCGAAGTGGGGAGGGGCTTTCGCCAGCCCGAGGAGATGGACGAGATCATCCTGTCGCGCAAACGTGCCAACGCCGGAAAAGCCGCCCCTGCCAAAGGCCTTTTCCTCAACAAAATCGAATATCGAAAAGAAATATACCTAGACTAACCCGCCTTGAGCTTAGAAAAAGAAAAAGAATCGTCTGGCGAAATCGTCGACATGAAGGTGCTGCGGCAGCTTTACTCCTTTGTGAAGCCTTACCAAAAGCAGTTTTACTTTCTGGTATTTCTCACAGTCGCGCTGGCGGTGTTGGCCCCCACCCGGCCCTATTTCATCCAAATCGCCATCGACGACTACGTGGCACAGGGCGACACGCCCGGACTCATCCGCATCATCTATATTCTGATCGGGCTGATGGTTCTCCAGGCCATCGTGCAGTGGGCCCACACCTATTATTCGGGCTGGATCGGACAGGTGATCATCAAGGACATCCGCATCCGACTGTATCGCCACCTGCTGAAGCTGCGGCTGAAGTTTTTTGACAATACGCCCATAGGCAGGCTGGTCACCCGAAACGTCTCCGACATCGAGACCCTGGCCGACGTGTTCAGCGAGGGCCTGGCCGCCATCATTGGTGACCTCCTCCAGATCATCACCATCCTAGGCGTGATGTTTTACATAGACTGGAAGCTGACGCTGGTCAGCTTGAGCACGCTGCCGCTGCTGATCATCTCCACGTATGTATTCAAGGAAAAGATCAAGGTCACCTTCAACGACGTGCGAAATGCGGTCTCCAACCTGAACTCTTTCCTACAGGAACACATCACCGGGATGAACATCGTGCAGATCTTCAACCGGGAGAAAAGGGAGTACGAAAAATTCAAGGAAATCAACCGCGAGCACCGCTCGGCCCACATCCGCTCGGTGTTGTATTACTCTATCTATTTTCCCGTGGCGGAGATTATCCAGGCCATCGGTATTGGCCTGGTGGTGTGGTATGGCGCTGTGGGGGTCTTGGGAATGGACCTACAGATCGGGGTGCTGATCTCCTTCATCATGTACCTGCAGTTGTTTTTCCGGCCGATCCGGATGATCGCCGACCGTTTCAACACCCTGCAAATGGGCGTGGTGAGCTCCTCCAGGATCTTCAAGCTGCTGGCCAGCACCGAACACATCGCCAACGAAGGCGGCTACAAGCCGGAAAAAATCAAAGGAAACCTCAAGCTGGAAAACGTCTGGTTTGCCTATGTCAATGAAGACCACGTACTGAAAAACATCAGCTTTGAAGTACAGGCTGGACAGACAGTCGCCTTGGTGGGGGCTACCGGCGCGGGAAAGTCCTCAATCATCAACCTGATTTCCAGGTTTTACGAAATCAACCAAGGGCAGATCCTGATCGACGGCACGGACATCAGGGAATATGAACTGGGCACTCTGCGCAAGCACATCGGGGTGGTCCTCCAGGATGTTTTTCTCTTTTCCAACAGCATCTACCACAATATCACGCTGGGAAATCCGTCCATATCCAAGGAGCAGGTGCTGGAGGCGGCCGAAAACGTCGGCGCCCGAAAGTTCATCGAGCGACTGCCAGGCGGCCTGGACTACAACGTGATGGAGCGGGGCGCGACCCTCTCAGTAGGCCAGCGACAGCTGATCTCCTTCGTAAGGGCGATGGTGTACAATCCCGAAATCCTGATTCTGGATGAAGCCACTTCATCAGTGGACTCAGAAACAGAGGAACTGATCCAGGAGTCCATAGACAAAATGATGAAGGGCCGTACCTCCATCGTGATCGCCCACCGACTCTCCACCATCCAAAAAGCGGACAAGATCATCGTCCTCCACAAAGGGGAAATCGTGGAAACAGGAACGCACGACTCCCTCCTCGAGCTGGGCGGATACTACACCCAGCTCCATCAAATGCAACTCAAAACGATGGCCATTTAGCCATTTCGACTATGTATCACACAACTACAACACCCTTGAAATACCGCGTACTACTGTTGTTTACCCTTTTGCCTTTCTTCAGCTTTGCCCAAGAGCGAGGCGTCGGCATACGTCTGGGCGAACCCCTTTCCCTGACCTACAAAGACTTTTTCGAGGACTACCTTTCCTACGAAATCATGCTCGGAGCCGCCGGTGTCAACGGTTCGGACTACTATCGCAAGGACTTCGAAAACAACCCTCCCTCCTCCAACGCCTTCTACCAAAGCCATGCGGCAAACAAGGGGGTATCCATCAATTTCAGGGTCGCCCTGCATGAGGACATCACCGATGTGTTTGACATCACCCAGGGTTATCTCTTGGCCTATGGCGGCGCAGGCATACAGATCCGCACCACCAACGTCGATTACAGCTATTTCCAAAACGCCACCAGTTCGGCGACCCAGCCCCTGATGCGCGAGGAGCGAACCAATTTTGACTTTGGACCGGAGGCCTTTGCTGGAGCAGAGTACTACTTCGACGAGACCCCGATCAGTGTTTTTGCGGAGGTAGGCCTGTTTTTGGAACTGATCGATCGCATCAACGTGAAGGGACAAGGCGGGATAGGAGTTCGCTACCTTTTCTGACAAGCCATGAAAAAACTCGGAATCGGGCTGCTGGTCCTTCTCGCGCTGGCCGCGCTTGCGTATGGTGTATTCATCCAGCTGGGCGGTAGCAATCCCATCGAGCTAAAACTGGTCTCCGCCACTCCTCCTTCCCTTGCGGGGAAGACCTACCGCGGCACACCGCAGGACAAGGCATTGGGAGACACCTTCCGCTCCATCGAAACCCTGCAGTCCCTCCATCCCGGAAAAAAAATCCATACCATCTACCTAGTGGAACCGGCCGGCAAGCTGGACACGATGGAAGTCTTCGTCGGGCTTGACCTGCCTTTTGCACCGGTGGAGCTGGAGCCCAAGACTTTTGCGGAAGCGCGCTACGTCCTCGCCACGATCAAGGGCAGTCGCTGGGTGATGCCCGGCCCGGACACGGTGAAGGAGGAAATAGAGGCCTTTGCCGAGGAAAACCAGCTGAAGTTGAGCGGCATTTTCATAGACAGGATAGTCAGCGATACGGAGGTCCAGGTCATCGCTCCGGTGAAATAAGAAAAGTTTTGGCGCTTTCACCAACCTTGGCATGATCCCTGCCGTGAAAATGGAAACGCTAACTTTAACTATATGAATAAAATACTATCGATTTTTGTGCTGATCGGCTTGGTGGCCTTTCAAGCTTGCGAGGGCCCAGAGGGTCCCATGGGGCCTCAGGGTGAACAAGGACTACAGGGTGTACCCGGCACCCCAGGAGTAAACATCGTCGGTACTACCTATGAAGCGACAGTCGACTTTACAGCAGATGGTGGCTGGGGAGTTGTTTTAGCTTTCCCCGAGGAACTGGTGGAAAGTGACGTGATATTGACCTATATACTCTGGGATGTGGACGATGAACGACCAATCTGGAGGGCAGTTCCCCAAACGATCTTTTTCCCTGAGGGGCCCCTGGTCTACAATTTTGACTTCACCCAGGTGGACATCCGCCTTTTTCTTGAAGGCCCTTTAAACAAAGCAACCTTAGACGACGTCTGGACTAAGGAGCAGATCTTCCGCATCGTCGTAGTTCCTTCCGATTTCCCTGATGCAAGAATCGATTTCACCGACTATGAGGCAGTAACCAAAATGCTGGGCATCAAAGATTCCGACTTTCAAAAACTTGAAGTAAAAAAATAATAACAAACCACAACACCATCAGCAAAGCCCGGAAATCCGGGCTTTGCTTTTTTATTTTTTCGGCGATTCTGCCAAAAATAATTTGGCGCTTATCTTTGCGGCATGCAACTCAAAAATGATCTGCTGCTGCGGGCAGCCCGAGGCGAAAAGACTGAAAGAACGCCGGTCTGGCTCATGAGACAGGCGGGAAGGATTCTTCCCGAATACCGTGCGGTGCGCGAGTCCGTGAGCGGATTCATCGAGCTGGCCCAGACGCCTGAGCTGGCCGCCGAGGTGACGATACAGCCGGTGGACCTTTTGGGTGTGGATGCCGCCATCATTTTTTCGGACATTCTCGTGATCCCGGAGGCCATGGGCTTGCCCTATGAGATGGTGGAAAAGCGGGGACCTTGGTTTCCCGAAACAGTCCGCAGCGAAGCAGACCTGAAAAAACTGCGCGTGGCAGAAGGCGACAATGACCTCAAATACGTCATCGACGCCATCCAGATCACCAAAAAAGCATTGAACGGGCGGGTTCCGCTGATCGGATTTGCCGGTGCGCCTTGGACCATCTTCGCCTACATGGTCGAAGGCAGCGGCAGCAAGACCTTCTCCAAATCCCGGGAAAAGCTCTATCGCGACCCGGTATTTTCCCACAAGCTGCTCCAGCTCATCACCGACTCCACGATCAACTACCTCCAGGCGCAAATCCGTGCCGGAGCCAACCTGATCCAGATTTTCGACAGCTGGGCGGGAATCCTGGGGCCCAAGCAATACGAGGAGTTTTCCCTCCGCTACATCACCCAAATCTGCGACGCGATCACGGAAGTCCCTGTGACGGTTTTTGCCAAAGGCGCTTTTTTCGCGAGAGAGGAAATGGGCAAACTCAACTGTGAGACCATAGGCCTGGATTGGAACATGGGCATCGCGGAGTCCAGCAGATTGATCGGAGCGGACAAGACGTTCCAGGGAAACCTCGATCCGGCGGCACTCTACGGCAATCCAGATCAGGTGCGGGCGGCCACGATTGAGATGATGGAGCAATTTCGCGGCATCCGACACATCGCCAATCTCGGACACGGAGTCTATCCAGACATCGATCCGGAGATGGTCAAGGTCTTCATCGAGACGGTAAAGGAATTCAAGTAAATCCGATCAAAGCGGTTGAATCAGGTCGCCGACTTTGATTTTCCCCGATTGAAGCGCGACGACATTCTGCCCGAAATAGACTTTTCCGTTTAATGTACGGTAGGAGGAAAGAGTCCTGAGGGGCTCTTTTCCTTTTTCACCCGTTGCCTGATCCACGGTCGTCATCACGCAGCGCGCGCAGGGCTTGACGATCTGGAATTCCAAGTCCCCGATTTTGATTTTGCGCAGCGAATCCTCCGAAAAAGCTGGCCCGCCTGAAAAGACGATATTGGGACGAAAGCGGTCCATGGGCACGGGCGCAGCAAGTCGGGAGTTCAAATCGTCGAGTGAAGCCTGGCCGATGATCAGATAGGGCATGCCATCGGCAAAGCTGACCGACTCAGCGTTTACCGCGTACTTGGGATCGACCTTGCGCTGGGTGGTCTCGGGCATCGTGACCAGCCGAACCGAAAAGCCCAGAAAGTCAGAAAACCAGCCATCGAAACGCGGATCTACCGCTTTCGCAGGCATCTCATCATCCCAGACGGTGACCGACAAAGCTTCTCCAGTTTCCGCTCCAAAAGGGATTTCAATCCCTTCCCCATTCCTCTGATTGGTGACGAGCATGGCATTTTCCCCCAGAGCCACTTTCAGCAAAGCCAAGTCAGGATGATTTCGCTGTGTAATAAAAATGCCCGCCTCATCCACCAGCATCCAGCGACGGTCGTGCTGGAAGCCTTTTTCTTCCACAATTGCTTCATTGAGACGAATGCCCCCGAGGGACTTGATGGGATAGATAAAAATATCCTTAACGGTCAGCGTATGTTCCATTTCCTAAAAATAGGAGAAAGCCGGTTCCCCATCACACCAAAAACAAAAACCTCCCCACTCCCGTCGACTTCAGCAGTGCCCAAAGGGATGGAATGAGCTCAAAATGCTGGGTAGCCTGAATCATCGTCATGCCCAGCAGAACGACAAAAAACCATTTGGCGCGGTCACGGTTTCGAGTGGAGGAAAAAAGTCCCATTGCCCTTTAGATGCGGGTGACCCAAAAAGGGTTGCACGGACTTCCGCTTTTTCAACAAAATCTGCCAAAATCGGCAGGCTGGATTGGCCCGCTCGTGACATTTCGATTTTTTCCGCTTCAAATCCATGGCAGTTTTTCTGACAACTTGGCACCAAAACATTCGATTTGCCTGATGGCACAGCGCTTGAAGAATGGGGAGTGTATCATTAAACGCAACTATCTAAATCTATATAATCATGGGAAAAATCATAGGCATTGACTTGGGTACCACCAACTCCTGCGTAGCCGTAATGGAAGGTAACGAACCTGTAGTCATCCAAAACAGCGAGGGAAGGAGAACCACGCCATCTATCGTGGCTTTTCTGGACAACGGTAACGGCGAGCGCAAGGTAGGCGACCCGGCTAAGCGCCAGGCCATCACCAACCCAGCCAACACCATTTCCTCTGTAAAAAGATTCATGGGAAAGAAATTTTCCGAGGTATCTGAAGAGAAAAAACACGCTTCCTACAAGGTGGAGCAAGGCTCAAACGACACCGTAGCCATCAAAATCGGCGACAGATCGTACACTCCGCAGGAGCTTTCGGCTATGATCCTTCAGAAAATGAAGAGCACTGCCGAGGACTTCCTGGGACAGACTGTCACCGAAGCGGTCATCACCGTGCCTGCCTACTTCAACGACGCCGAGCGCCAGGCTACCAAAGAAGCCGGACAGATCGCAGGCCTCGAAGTGAAGCGTATCATCAACGAGCCTACCGCAGCAGCACTTGCCTACGGTATGGACAAGAAAAACCAGGACATGAAGATCGCGGTGTATGACCTTGGTGGTGGTACATTCGATATCTCTATCCTCGAATTGGGCGATGGCGTATTCGAAGTAAAATCCACCAACGGTGACGTACACTTGGGAGGTGACGACTTTGACCAAGTCATCATCGACTGGCTCGCAGCCGAGTTCCAAGCCGAAGAGCAGATCGACCTGAGAAAAGACCCAATGGCGCTTCAGCGCTTGAAGGAAGCCGCTGAGAAGGCGAAAATCGAGCTTTCCAGCTCGGCTTCTACCGAGATCAACCTGCCTTATATCACTGCTACCCAGTCTGGACCAAAGCACTTGGTCAGAAGCCTGAGCAGAGCGAAGTTTGAGCAGCTGTCCGAGACTTTGGTGAGAAGATCCATGGATCCTTGTATCAAGGCCTTGAAGGACGCAGGCATGTCTGCTTCTGATATCGACGAGGTGATCTTGGTGGGTGGTTCTACCCGAATCCCTAAAATCCAGGAGGAAGTAGAGAAGTTCTTCGGCAAGAAGCCTTCCAAGGGTGTAAACCCTGACGAGGTAGTAGCCATCGGTGCTGCCATCCAAGGCGGTGTATTGACCGGTGAGGTGAAAGATGTCCTTCTCTTGGACGTGACTCCGCTTTCCCTCGGCATCGAGACCATGGGCGGTGTCTTCACCAAGCTGATCGAGTCCAACACCACGATCCCTACCAAGAAATCCGAGGTATTCTCCACCGCTGCCGACAACCAGCCGGCTGTAGATATCCACGTACTGCAGGGAGAGCGACCAATGGCCAAGGACAACCGATCCATCGGACGCTTCCAGCTAACTGACATTCCGCCAGCTCAGAGAGGTGTTCCACAGATCGAGGTGACCTTTGACATCGATGCCAACGGTATCCTCAACGTGTCTGCCAAAGACAAAGGAACTGGCAAAGAGCAGAAGATCAAGATCGAAGCTTCTTCCGGACTTTCTCAGGACGACATCGCAAGAATGAAGAGCGAAGCCGAGGCCAATGCTGCTTCCGACAAAGCCGAGAAGGAAAAAATCGAGAAGCTCAACCAAGCCGACAGCCTGATCTTCCAGACTGAAAAGCAGCTGAAGGAATACGGCGACAAGCTTTCTGACGGAAACAAAGCCAACATCAGTGCGGCCCTGGAAACTCTCAAGTCAGCCCACGGCTCCCAAAACATCGAAGGAATCGATGCGGCAATGGCCGAGCTGAACAAGGCTTGGGAAGCTTCCTCTCAGGAAATGTACAACGCCACCCAAGGAGCAGGCGCGCAGCCAGGCCCTGAGGCTGGCGAAAGCTCCACCAGCGGAGACGGCGTTTCCGACGTGGATTACGAAGAAGTAAGCGAGGACAAGAAATAATCCTCCGTAAATACCGGAGAGGCGCCGGCAGCAAAGCCAGCGCTTCTCCCTTTGCAGAGCCAAGAATCAAGATTTCAGAATCAAGACTCTTGGCTCTTTTTGCTTGATACTACTATTGACTGACGACATGCAACTCACCGCAGAAAACAAACTGAAAAAGCTTATACTCGTGGGCGACCGCGTACTGATCCGCCTGAAAAAGCCAAACGAGCGAACCGGATCTGGTCTCTACCTGCCTCCCGGCGTACAGGAAAAAGAGAAGGTGCAGCAAGGCTACATCATCAAGGCCGGCCCTGGCTACCCCATCCCCATGCCTACGGAGGACAGCGAGCCCTGGATGGACCAAGACGAAAAAGTGAAGTACGTACCCTTGCAGGCAAAAGAAGGGGATTTGGCGATCTTCCTGCTCTCCGGGGCACATGAAGTGCAGTACGAGGGCGAAAAGTACTATATCGTCTCCCAAAATGCCATCCTGATGCTGGAGCGCGAGACAGAGCTCTAAAAAGCAAAAACCCCGGATATCCGGGGTTTTTGTTTGGCGTTTATCAATGGATCCAGCCTTTCTTGGGCCTCATCGATTTGGGCTGTTGGAAGACCGCCTTGGAATCAACGGTGGTTTTCCTGTCCCAAGGATTTCTGTTTTTGGCCTCCAGCCCTTTAGGATTGTCGATCACGTCTCGAAAGCCCACTTTCAGCTTGGCGGAAGGCTTGCTCATCCATACTTCGGAATTTTTCGCAACGGGGCCTTGAAGGGTGACGGGATTTGACTCGTGGACCAAAGTGATCTTCGGGCCCTGGATTGTTCCCACGGGAGCGTTTTTAAATTTAGGACCGGTCAGAATCTCTTGTGAGAAGCCCATGGTCGAAATCACAAACGCAGAAATAAACAGGGTCAGTTTTTTCATATCTGTAGAGTTTGAGGTTCTGCAAAAATATACTTTAAGGGAACACCAAAGGTTACAGAAATCAGTTGATTTATATCAATTTCTGGAATTTTTTAAAACATTATTTCAAATAATAAAATTTTGTAGAATAAAACAGTATTAAATTTTAAACCTACATTTTCAAAAAATACACGATCCGACACAAAACCGGTTACAAAAACAATCGGACTCAGTCCGCAAAAAGGGTAAAAACAAAAAAACCGAGGTGAAATTCACCCCGGCTTTATTAACAATAGACCCTGTTTAAATTTTCAATCCTAGAAGGCAAATACCGCCGCAAAAAGGAACGACGCGAGGCTCTTGCTTCCATTGAGATCTTTGTTCACGAAAAACTCCTCCTTCATGCTGTCCACTCTCAGTTCCGGAATCAAGGTAAGGTTGCCCCCTACTTTGATGTTTCCAGAAAGCGTGGCTGCAAAGACCCCTCCGTCTCCGGTAGTCGGATCCAAGCCCACTACGCCTTCCAGGCCATTGTTGAACACACTGAAGTATTCACCACGAAGGCCAAGTGCAAATCGATCAGACGGGCTGGTCTGCAGGTAGCCCGCAAATCCATAGAATCCCGCACCGTCACCATCCAGATCCTGAATGTCCGAGCCAGTGAAGAACTCGCCGGAGCTGGTTGTATTGTAGGTGGTGTTCACACCCAGATAAAACTTGTCGGAAAGGTCAAAGCCAGTGGTCAAATCAACCTGGAAGGTTTTGCCCATGGAGCTTTGATCCGGGATCAGCGTGCCGTCATCACTCAGTTTACCGTCCTGATCGCCATACACAAAGTTCAGGTAGGTACTTCCCGCATCGGTAGAGTAGCCCAGCTGCGCACCCAAGGTATAGGTTCCGTTCATGTTGAATTCAGTCATGTCGGTAGGGTTCATCACCGCAGCCAGCAAGGACCACTTGTCGGACAGCTGGAAGTTTGCCTTCAGGCCGGTATGTGAAAAGGGCCCGTAGGAAAACATGTAGGAAGTCGAATAGTTGAAGTTGGCTGTCGGCGAGATCACCTCATAGCCAAGGAAGGTGTTGAAGTTACCCATAGTCAGGGTGACTTTGTCGGACACGTTCCAGTAGACATAGAGCTGGTTTACGATCTGGGAGCTACCGGCCATACCGCCTGCATAGAGCGGAGAGCCAAATACCGCATCTTCACCACGAGGACCGAAGACGAGATCCGCTACCGCACCGACTTTCTTGCCTTGATAGGTAGCGATGATATTGGCCATGCCTAGTGAGAATCCGGGCAGGTTGCCAAAGGAGCTCGCAGGAGCCTGGAAGTTCTCGCCCTTGTTTGGCGCGTTGAAGTTGGTTCTGAAATAAGCGTCAACAGATCCGGAAAGCGTCAGGGAGCCAGCTTCCTCTTCTGCAGTCTCTTCTTGGGCAAAGGCAACCTGATAGGTGGAAAGAGCCACGCAAAGTATGAGTAGTAGTAATTTTTTCATTTTAATTTTGAGTCTTGGTTAATGAATAGAGTTGATCAAGCCCGCACCGGCAGAAAGAGAGTCGCGTTTTTTTCCTCCGGGCGGGATTTTTTTTTATTGTAAGGTCTAGTTTGTTATTCGTCGTACACAATGGTGTATCCGCGGATTCCGTGTTCGTGTGAATCCAGCCCGTTTCGCTCGTGCTCTTCAGACACCCTGATTCCCATGGTGTTTTTCAGCACGAAGAAGATGATGAAGGCCGCAGCAAAGGCAGTGGCGCCACAGATGGCCACGCCGATCAATTGGGTGAAGAAGGAATGGTCAGGATTGGTCGAAAAAATACCGACGGCCAAGGTACCCCAAACCCCACAGGTCAGGTGGACAGAAACCGCACCGACGACGTCGTCAAGCTTGGCACGATCCAACAATACCGCAGAGATCACTACCAGGATGCCACCGACAAAGCCCACCAGCACCGCTGGTCCCGGGTTGATGACGTCCGCACCGGCGGTGATCGAGACTAGGCCAGCCAGCACGCCGTTGAGCACCATACCCAAATCAAGCCGCTTGAAAGCGAAGTAAGCTGCCAAAAACCCTCCCAATCCTCCGGCGCAAGCCGCCAGACAGGTAGCCACCAGCACGAAGGACACCAAGCCTGGATCTGCGGAAAGCACTGAGCCCCCGTTGAATCCAAACCAGCCCAGCCATAACAAAAACACGCCTATCACGGCCAAAGGCACGCTGGATCCGGGTTTTTCTACGGTTTTGCCGTTTACGTATTTACCGATTCGAGGACCGACCAGAATCACGCCGGCCAAAGCACCCCATCCACCGACGGAGTGAACCAGCGTACTTCCCGCAAAATCATAGAATCCCATGTCATCCAGGGCCCCTCCGCCCCACTTCCAGCTTCCGATGATGGGATAAACCAGGCCGACATAAAACAAGGTGAACACCAGGTAGGCGCCCAACTTCACGCGCTCGGCAATGGCTCCAGAAACGATCGTGGCAGCCGTCGCGGCAAACATCGCCTGGAAAAGAAAATCAGTCCAATAGGTATAGCCACCGTCAGCATAGCCAGCGGTGATGTCGGCAGTCTCCGGCGCAAACCAGAAAAGGCTCCAACCGGATGCATCGAAGGCAAACCATCCCGGCACTTCAAATCCGGGATACATCAAATAGAACCCCACCACCGCATAGGATAGAATCCCGATGATCGGAGTGATGGTGTTTTTGAAAAGAATATTTACAGTGTTTTTGGCTTGGCCAAATCCCGCTTCTACCCCGGCAAACCCAAGGTGCATGATAAACACCAAGGCGGTAGAAAGCATCATCCATACATTGTTTGTCGTGAGGAGGTTCTGGGTGAGTTCCGCCGACAGATCGATCGCGGCCGCATCTTGGGCCAACAGGGGTGCGAAATAATCCATTAGGTATAGGTTAAATTTTGAACGTTTTTCAGAATTTAAAATAGGTTTGAGAGCAATTGCTTCCTCCGAATGTAATTATAAAAAAAGTATAAAAACAAACTGGTTTTTCAATTTTTATCAATTTTTCAAAGATATCAGACCTATTTCAAAACCATTTTTTGCGATTTTTTCAATTTTTGATCAATATCTGATGATTTTTAAAACCACCTAAAACCTGAAATAATATTTGGTAGATATTCAGGAAATTCTTTGGAAACGATTACGGAAGGCACCACACAAGCAAAAACAACCAAATACCGAGGATGTACAGAATTTAATTTCAAAAAATACCCATTCATGGAATTATCGATCATTTCTGATTTTTTGCAAAAAATATAATTTTTGAGAAAGCAGTCGATTTTTTTACCTCTCATTCAAAAAATGAACAACTTTTTGCCCAACAAACAGAAAAACTCAAGCTATCGAACAAAAAAAGCCCGGTTTTACCCGGGCTCACATATAATTTCAAACCACACGCCTTAAGACCTCATCATTGCAAATTCTTTCGCGAAATACGAGAGGATGATCTTGGCTCCTGAGCGCTTGATGGAAAGCAATATTTCCAGCATCGCGCGCTCCGCGTCCAACCAGCCGTTGGCGGCGGCGGCCTTCACCATGCTGTATTCGCCTGAGACGTTGTATGCTGCGATCGGCAATGGCGAATTGTCGCTCAGCAGCTTGATAATATCCAAATAGCTCAAGGCAGGCTTCACCATCAGGAAATCCGCCCCTTCCTCCGTATCCAGATCGGCCTCGATCAGGGCTTCCTGGGAGTTGGCCGGATTCATTTGGTAGGCCTTTTTGTCACCAAACTTCGGCGCGGAGTCCAGCGCGTCGCGGAATGGCCCATAGAATGCACTCGCATACTTGGCCGTGTAGGACATGATCGAGGTATCGGTAAAACCGTTTTCGTCCAGCAAAGCCCGAATATACCCCACGCGCCCATCCATCATATCAGACGGCCCGAGTATATCCACGCCGGCATCCGCCTGCGCCAGCGACATCCTGCCAAGAATATCGAGCGTGTCGTCATTGAGGATCTTCCCATCCTTCACCAGACCGTCATGCCCATCACTGCTGTACGGGTCCATGGCCACGTCGGACATGAGACAGACCTCCGGAAACTGCTTCTTGATTTCCCTGAGGGCCTTCAAGTAAAAAGTCTCCGGATTCCAGCTTTCGGAGGCAGTGGAGTCTTTTAGCGACTCGGGATAGGCGGGAAACACATCGAAAGCCGTAATCCCCAGCTTCATGCACTCCTCGATCTCCTTCAACATCAGATCTTGGGAAAACCGGAAAATGCCGGGCATGGAATTGACTTCCACCTTCTTATTTGCTCCGTCGATGAGGAAAAGCGGGAATATGAGGTCTTTCACCGATACCGAATTCTCCTCGACGAGGTTTCTTACCGCCTCGGACTTGCGGTTTCTACGGGGTCTTCTTAGCATGTTCTACTGGGGTTAAAAGCTGCCGCAAAGTTAAGCATCCGGCCAGTTTTCGCTTGCGGCAAAGAGAAAAAGCCAAAAACAAGAGCCTAAAGCGCCGATCAGACGAGCTGGCTTCCGGCAAGCAGCGCGCTGACTTTGGCCGCGCTCAGGTCGAGATAGTTCTCTATATAAAAGTCACACACCGGCAGTTCCTCCCGGGAATGGGAAGACAACACGCCGACGACCTTCATCCCGGCATTTTTCGCCGCGGAAACTCCCGAAAAAGAATCCTCAAACACCAAACACTGGTGCGGCTCAAGGGAAATGTTCTTTGCCGACTTCAGGTACACCTCGGGATCAGGCTTGTGCTTGCCCACGTGCTCGCTCGCTAGGGCGGACTCGAGGTGCGGAAAGAGATCCAGCTTCCCAGCGATCAGCTCGAGATTGGCAAAAGGCGCCGAAGTAGCCACGGCCGTCTTGAACCCGGCCTTTCTCAAATCATGGAAAAAAGGCAAAAAACCGGCAATCGGATTGACCTGCTCCGCATAGATCTCGCGGAAAAGGCTTTCTTTTTCATCCTCCAAGTCGAGAAGCTCCTGCCCCTCGATCTTTCTGCCCAGAAAGTGGCTAAGGATGTAGCCGTTGTTTTTCCCATACATATGCGCGGCAAAATCCTCCTCCGTCGGAGCGAGGTTCCGCTTTTTGAAAAAAACCTGAAAGGCCTGGGAATGGAAAGGATTGGTGTGGCAGATGACGCCATCCATATCGAATATGACTGCTTGTGGCATGATGGATTGGTAATTGAAAAGACTATACTATAGGACGTAACCCCTTGGCTTCGCCAAAAGTGCGATGTTAGGTCACTTTTTAAACTCCGTCACCACTTCCTCTATGATATCGCAGCACTCTGCCAGCTGCGCGGCGGTCATGACGAGCGGCGGAGCAAAGCGGATGATGTTGCCATGGGTCGGCTTTGCCAGCAGGCCTTTCTCAGCCAGCTTCAGGCAAATGCCCCAAGCGGTGGAGCTATCCGGACTGTCATTGATCACGATGGCATTGAGAAGGCCTTTGCCGCGCACCAGCGTGAGAAGCTCGGACTTGTCGACAAGACGCTGCATCCTTTCCCGAAAGATTTGGCCGAGCCGCTCGGCGTTCTCCGCCAGCCCCTCTTCCCGCACCACCTCCAGCGCAGCCATCGCCACTTTCGTCCCTAGCGGATTACCGCCGTAGGTCGAGCCATGTTGACCGGGCTTGATCACGTCCATCACCGCGTCATCCGCCAGCACGGCCGACACGGGATAAAAGCCTCCTGAAATAGCTTTTCCCAAAATCAGCATATCCGGCCGTACATTTTCATGGTCGACTGCCAGCATTTTGCCTGTGCGTGCGATGCCCGTCTGGATCTCATCGGCGATGAAAAGCACGTTTTTGCCCGCGCAGGCGGCCTTCGCCTTGCTCAGATAGCCTTCATCCGGCACGAAGACCCCGGCCTCGCCCTGGATCGGCTCCACGAGAAAGGCCACCACATCCTCGTCCTCCAGCGCACGATTCAGCGCATCGACATCATTATAAGGTATCCTCACGAAACCCGCCGTGTACGGGCCGAAGTTCTTGCGGGCATTTTTGTCGTTGGAAAAGGAGATGATCGTCGTGGTCCGGCCGTGGAAATTACCCTCGGCGACGATGATCTTGGCGGCGTTTTCATCCACCCCCTTACGCTCATAGCCCCACTTTCGGGCAATCTTGATCGCGGTCTCCACCCCTTCTGCCCCTGTATTCATCGGAAGTACCTTATCGTAGCCGAAATAGTCGGCGAGGTATTTTTCAAACTGCCCCAGCACATCATTGTGAAAAGCGCGGGAGGTCAAGGTGAGAATGCCCGCCTGCTCGATGAGCGCGTCTTTGATCTTGGGATGGCAGTGGCCTTGGTTGACGGCGGAGTAGGCCGATAAAAAATCGTAGTACCGCTTCCCTTCCACATCCCAGAGAAAAACGCCCTCTCCCCGGGCAAGTACCACCGGCAAAGGATGGTAATTGTGCGCTCCGTACTTCTCTTCCAGTGCTATCGCTTGGCTTGCGGAAGTGATCATTTCCATGTTTTGCTTAGTTTTGTAGGGTAATTAGAATCGACGAAAGCCAAATATAAGAATTGCCCATGGCCCAAGCCACCCAAGCGGGGAAGAAGCCGCTGCCCGCGCTGACCGAGGAAGACTATTATCTCAACGAGCAGGGACTGATGGTTTTCACCGAAAAATACCACCTGAAGCGGGGCTATTGCTGCAAAAGCGGCTGCCGCCACTGTCCCTATCCAAAAGACTGAGCAAAAGGGGAATATTTTTAAAACGCTTTGTTGTTAATTCCCAAAAAGTTCCGATATTTGCAGACTCATTACAGAAACGCATTCATTTTACGATACGAAATCATGGCAAAAGTTTGTGACATAACCGGAAAAAGACCTCGAGTAGGTAACAACGTGTCCCATGCAAACAACAAAACCAAGCGTAGATTCTACCCAAACCTTCATAAGAAGAGCTTCTACGTACCTGAGGAAGACGCATGGATCACTTTGAAAGTGTGCTCTAAGGCATTGAAAACTATCAACAAAAACGGGATCACCGCGGTTTTGAAAAAAGCGCAGGACTCCGGAATGATTGTCATCAAGTAATCAAAGTCGCAGTCCCCTAAATCAACACCGAGATGGCTAAGAAAGGAAATAGAGTACAAGTGATTATGGAATGCACCGAGCACAAAAACTCCGGCATGCCAGGTACTTCAAGATACATCACTACCAAAAACAGAAAAAACACCACTGAAAGATTGGAGCTGAAGAAATTCAACCCAATCCTGAAGAAAGTGACTGTTCATAAAGAAATCAAGTAAATTAGCTCGGGTCTGATCCCGCTTAAACGACAAAGAAATGGCTAAGAAAGTAGTAGCAACCCTGAAAAAAGAAGGTGGCGTGTCTTACGCCAAAGTGATCCGTGCCGTGAAGTCTGACAAGACCGGCGCCTATACCTTCAAAGAAGAAATGGTTCCTTCCACTCTGGTACAGGATACCCTGAAAAAATAATTTGCCAAGCGCATCGTAATGCACTTCGAGTCCCTCTGGTTGAAAATCAGCAGGGACTTTTTCATTATATGATTGTCCGCTATTGTGCCGGTAGCTAACCTTGACTATCCAAAAGAAGGCTAACCTTTAGGCTTTTGCCCTACTTCGGTCTTCCGTCATCGGTCTTCCTGCCCGAGTGAAAAGGCAAATTCGCTTACTGGCCAAAAAGCGTATATACAGATTTCATTATATTCCACTTTTAAAACACACCGCAGCATGGGAATCTTTGGATTTTTCTCAAAAGAAAAAAAAGAAAGCCTCGATCAGGGGCTTCAAAAGACCAGCGAATCCATTTTCTCCAAACTTAGCAAGGCTGTAGTCGGCAAGTCCCAGGTCGACGAGGAAGTACTCGACCAGCTGGAAGAGATCCTCATCACCTCCGACGTGGGCGTGGACACCACCATCAAGGTCATCCGCCGGATCGAGGAGCGCGTCGCCCGGGACAAATACCTCAACTCCTCGGAGCTTGACGTGATCCTGAGGGAAGAAATCGCCGCCCTACTCGAGGAAAACAACACCCAAGACCTGCTGGATTTTGAGATTCCCTCGGACAAAAAGCCCTATGTCCTCATGGTCGTGGGGGTAAACGGTGTCGGCAAAACCACCACCATCGGCAAGCTGGCCTACCTCTTCAAAAACGCCGGGAAATCCGTCGTCCTCGGCGCTGCGGATACCTTCCGGGCAGCCGCCGTAGACCAGCTCATCCTCTGGGGCGACCGCGTGGGCGTGCCCGTCGTGTCGCACGGCATGAATACCGACCCCGCTTCTGTGGCCTATGACGCGGTCAAACAGGGAGTGGACAGCGGTGCTGACATCGTCATCATCGATACTGCCGGCAGACTCCATACCAAAGTCAACCTCATGAACGAGCTGGGCAAGATCAAGCGTGTGATGCAGAAGTTTATCCCTGACGCACCGCATGAGATCCTCCTCGTGCTGGACGGCTCCACCGGCCAAAATGCCTTCATCCAAGCCAAGGAGTTTACCAAAGTCACCGAAATCTCTGCCTTGGCGATCACCAAGCTGGACGGTACCGCCAAGGGCGGCGTGGTGATCGGCATCTCCGACCAGTTCAAAATCCCGGTCAAATACATTGGCGTAGGGGAAAAGATGACCGACCTCCAGCTCTTTAACCGCAAAGAGTTTGTCGACTCGCTTTTCAAGAAGAAATAGAAAAAACCATCTCCCGAATCCAATACCCCGGCTCCCACCGGGGTATTTTTTTGGGGAAAATTTGAACCTGCCGATTCTTTTTCCGTAATTCAAAGTGATATCATTTTAACATCATATTGAAATGGAAAAAATAACCAAACCCAGCTCTGGATACCTGATGCTCTTCCTGGCGCTTGCAGGAATTGCCGCCTCCGTCTATTCTTTTACCCAAGTATGGATCGCGCCAGGTGCCATCCTGCTTTTCATCTCCATCCTTTTGCTGCCGGGCTTTTTTATCGTCGAGCCCAACAAGGCCATGGTGCTGCTGCTTTTCGGAAAGTATGAAGGCACTGTCAAGGCCAACGGCTTTTTCTGGGTCAATCCTTTCATGACCAAAAAGAAAATCTCGCTCCGTGTGAGAAACTTTGAAAACAAGCCGCTGAAGGTGAACGACAAGATCGGTAACCCCGTCATGGTCGGCACCATCGTCGTCTGGCAGGTGGAGGACACGTTCAAGGCGACCTTTGACGTGGAGGACTACGAAAACTTTGTCCACCTCCAGAGCGACGCCGCCGTACGGAAAATGGCCGGACTCTATCCTTATGACAACTTCGAAGACGAGGAGGCCGAGATCACCCTGCGCTCTGGCGTGGAGGAAGTCAACCACTCTCTGGAGGCCGAGATCATCGACCGGCTCAACCACGCCGGCATCAAAGTGATCGAAGCGCGTATCTCCCACTTGGCCTATGCCTCGGAGATTGCCTCCGCCATGCTGCAGCGCCAGCAGGCCACAGCCATCGTCGCCGCCCGTCAGAAGATCGTGGAGGGAGCGGTAGGAATGGTCGAGATGGCCCTTGCAGATCTCAAGGTGAAAGACATCATCGAGTTTGACGAGGAGAAAAAGGCCGCCATGGTGTCTAACCTCATGGTAGTGCTTTGCTCGGACCGCAGCGCCAGCCCCGTGCTCAACGTCGGAACGCTAAACCAGTAGGACTGTGCACGGCCGGATTTTCAAAGAAGAGCAGACTTACCGAGGCACCTGGGTTTTCTATGCGGTCATCATGCTGGAGATTCCGACCCTGGTGCTGGTAAGTGTGCTGACTTTGACCAGCAAAACAGAACGGCAAGAAGCCCTCCTCGCGCTGGTCATCGTCGCTTCGATCATGGCTTTGGCAGTGGCACTGCTGACCAATATCAAGCTCGAAACCCGGATCGACGACAAAGGCATCCACTTCAAGTACTTCCCCTTTGTCAGATGGCGCCTCATCGAAAGATCCCAGATCAAAAACGCAACCATCATCACCTTCAACCCCCTGATGGACCATGGCGGCTGGGGCATCAAGGGAAACAGAGAAACCAAAGCCTACACGATTCTGGGAGATACCGGACTGTTGGTAGATGGGGGAGAAAAGAAGAAAGTCCTGATCGGCACCCAAAAGCCCAAAGAACTGAGTGATTTCATAGAAAACTGGATGGAGGATTAGACCATGTCAAAGAAAAAGCCATTTGCCCTGAGGCTCGACGAGTCAATGATGAAGGCGCTGGAAAAATGGGCCGCAGACGAATTCAGAAGTACCAACGGCCAGCTGGAGTGGATCATCAGGGAAGCCCTCAAAAAGTCCGGCCGCCTGCCAAAAGCCGGTCCAGAACGGGACGAAGAAACTATTTGACGCCTATTTCCCTTTTATTGATAGCATCATCCAAAAAACCGACTTATGAAAACCATAGCCAAACTGACGAGTCTCGTTCTCATCCTTTTTGTCACCTCCTTTGTGTCTGCACAGGCTCAGGAGTCGAATTCAAAGCAGAGCAAAAAGGAAATGAAAATGGCTTCCTCCCTCGAGAAGGCCAAGCTTGACCTGGCCAAGTCACGGATCAAAGTATCAGATATGACTGCGGAGCACGCAAAGAAAAAGGAGAAGTTTGAAAAGCTGCAAGCCAAAGGCAAGCTGTCTCCAAACGACGTCGCCAGCCGTACCAAGGCATTGGACAAATTGGCCAAGAAGATAGAAAAGGAAGAGGCCACGATCGAGCGTTTGGAGAAATTCATCGAAGAAAACAGCCTCTAGAAGCAAGCCACAGCACTCCAGAGCTCCCAGAATAGGGAGCTCTTCTTTTTTATTTTGGTAACTTGCGACATCAAATCCCCATCCATGAAGTCGGCTATCAGCTTTGTCATTCGGTACATTCCCAGACCCATCCTGCAGACCATCAGTCCGATGGTGATGAAAGTCCTCTCCCAACTGAACAGGGGAAATGACGTCGAGTGCCCGGTCTGCAAGAGCCAGTACAAGAAATTCCTCCCCTATGGACGAGTCGCACGTGAAAATGCGCTCTGCCCGAGCTGTCTAGCCTTGGAGAGACATCGCCTGATGTGGCTTTTTCTGCGGGAAAAAACCAACTTTTTCACCGCCCAGCTGAAGGTACTCCACGTAGCTCCGGAGCATTGCTTTATCGAAAGGTTTGAAGCGCTGCAAAACTTGGACTATGTCACGGCAGACATCGAGTCGCCGCTGGCCAAGGTCAAGATGGACGTGCACTCCATCCCCTTTCCGGACGACACCTTCGACGTGGTTTTTTGCAACCATGTGCTGGAGCATGTGGACGACGATATCCTGGCCTGCTCGGAGTTTAACCGCGTGCTGAAGCCAAACGGCTGGGGCATTCTCCAGTCGCCAGTCTATCCCCTCGAAAAAACCCTGGAAGACAAAACCATCACCGATCCCGCGGAGCGGGAACGGATCTTTGGACAGCGAGACCACGTGCGGAAGTTTGGCCTGGACTACGCAGAGCGACTGCGAAAATCAGGACTTCAGATCGAGGAAAACCAATTTGTAAAAGAACTCCCTTTGGAAAAAGTAAAACGCTATGCCCTGGCGCCCAACGAAGTGATCTTTGTCTGCCGAAAAGGGAATTAGCCCTTCGCAGCTTTTCTGGCCCGCTCCGTCAGCAAACCCGCACCATAGCTGCACAGCTGAATGACCGAAGTCACCAGTGCCCAAGCTCCAACTACGATAGACCGGTATCGCCAGCCCGCGGTAAAAACCACGAGCAAAGCCCATACGCCCAAAACCAGCAAATGCGGAAGAAGGAAAACCTGGAAGAAAACCGCATTCACCACGATTGAAAGCACAAACAGCAGAAAGGCGGTCGGCAGCCAGTGCACCAGCTTGATAGCTTCAGGATGAAACCTGGATACGTTTACCCGGTTTCTGCCAAAGGAAAAGGCTTGCTTTGCAAAGGATTTGAGCGTGTTTTTCCGCTTGTGGTACACGTAGGCCTCTTCGACGAGTTCGAGCCTGTAGCCGGCCTTTTTGATGCGTATGCTCCACTCGATGTCTTCGCCCTGGTTGGGATCGACAAATCCGCCTAGCTTTTCGAATACCTCACGGGAGACGCCCATATTGAATCCACGGGCCTGATATTTTGCGGGGTCTTTCAATTTCCCCCGGATTCCCCCGGTCGTCCAAAAGGACGTCATGGCAAAATCCATCGCTTTTTGAAGATTCGAGAAATCCTCCGCAGCTGCATCCGGTCCTCCAAAAGCATCCAGTTTCCTTGACAAAATAGCCTGCCGCAACACCTGTAGGTAATCCGCCGGCAAAATCACATCAGAGTCTAGGATGACGAAGAAATCGCCTTTGGCCTGGGACATCCCAAAGTTCCGCGCAAAGCCCTGACCCTGATTCTCCTGATAGCAGTATCTAACGGGGAGGACGTTTTCAAACTGCGCAACGACTCGATCTGATTTGAACGTGGAACCATCCTCAATGATAATCGCTTCAAACCGCTTATAGCTCTGCCCAGCCAAACTCGACAGCAACTCGTGGACTTCAGCGGGGCGATTATATACCGGTATGACAACCGAGAAAAGCATCAAAAGTCGAAATTCAACTCCTCGTCCACTTTGTACTCGATCTCCTTGGATTGATTGGAGGTCATCAGCTCGGCGATGAAGCCCGTGACAAAGAGCTGCACGCCGATAATCAGAGCAACCAAAGCAAGGAAGAAAAGTGGCTGATCGACGATCTCCCGCACCTTCAGTCCCTTGCTCAGCCCGTAGATTTTCTCAAAAATCAACCAAGAGGTAATCAGAAAACCGGTCAGAAAGGACAAGGTGCCCAAGAGTCCGAAAAAATGCATGGGTTTCTTTTTGTATCGGTGAACAAAGGACACGGTGATCAGATCCAAAAAGCCGTTTAGAAAACGCTCCAAGCCAAACTTCGAGTAGCCGTACTTCCTGGCCTGATGTTGGACCACCTTTTCTCCGATCTTTGGAAAACCGTTCCACTTGGCCAGCAAGGGGATGTATCGGTGCATTTCCCCGTAGATCTGAATATTTTTGACGACTTTGTTTCGGTATGCTTTCAGCCCGCAGTTGAAATCATGGAGCTGAATACCGGAGATCCATCGGGTCACGCCGTTAAAGAATCTGGAAGGAATGGTCTTCGATATCGGATCGTGCCGTTCCTTTTTCCAACCGGACACCACGTCCAAGCCTTCTTTGGTCACCATCTCATACAAGCCTGGAATCTCGTCGGGGCTATCCTGCAGATCGGCGTCCATGGTGATCACCACCTCCCCCACTGCCCGGCGAAAGCCAGCGTCCAGCGCGGCCGACTTGCCGTAGTTGCGCGTGAAATTCAATCCCCGCAACTGGCTGTTTTCCGTAGTCAGTCTTTGGATCACTTCCCAAGACCGGTCCGTACTGCCGTCATTTACCAAAATGACTTCATAAGAAAAGCCGTGTTCTTTCATCACACGGCTGATCCACTGGGTTAATTCTGGCAAAGATTCTTCCTCGTTGAAAACAGGGACAACTACGGAAATTTGAGTCATATCAATAATCTAGCGACTTGTCGCGCTTCTTTAGGATTGCCGCCAAAATTAAGGCGATAATGGCATAAAAGATAAGGCCAAAGGCAAAGTTTTTCAACTGTCCTCCCACGGAGAAAGATGCTGCGGTATTGTTGCGAATTTCGTCCAAGGCAGAGGGGGGAAGGGAGTCGGGATTCTGCCCAAAGCTCTCCATCATCTCCAGGGATTTTTCCACGGTGAGGTCGGTCAAAACCTGGGGTAAGGAGGGATCAATGACCTGATAAAGCAATATCTGTCCAATCAGCGAAATAATGCCCGATACGACCAGTGCTACAAAGCTGAAGTTGAAGGCAGTACCGAAGCTCATAAACCCACCGATCTCACTACGGTACTGCTTTCCAAAATAGATGATCAAGCCGAAGAAGATTACCAACGCAACCAGCAGCATCCAAAAGGAAGCGAGTAGGCTGGAGTCGATGAAGTATGCAATATAGGTGATGGCCAAAGCCGCCAAGCCCATGGTGATGCCCGGCTTGATTGCGGCCTGAAAAGGTGTCTGCTGCTCTTCCATAAAAGAATTTAGTTAGGGTTTTTCCTGAAAATAATAGAAATAATAATGCTAAAAAACATTCCGGGTACGATTTTCCAGAGCCCGTCGTTGAGGGCGACATCCCATGGGGACATCTTTTCCATGCTGTTTTGGGTGCTCGAATAGGAAGCTTCGCCGAGTTGGGAAATGATGGTTTCGCTGCTTTCGGCCAGCACCTCCAGCTTCTGGGCTTTGATCTGTCCAAACAAATCCGGGGAAACGCTCAGCACCAGCCAAATCCCCAAAATAGACAACAAACCCAGCAAGGCATAGGTCACAAAGCCGACAGTCATCCCTTCGGCAAAAGACAAATAGCCTCCATTTGTCCCGTCTTTGAAAAACTTGATAGCCAAAAACACGGCAACGGGTACCAGGAAATAGCCAAAAAGGAGGTTGAGATTGGTGGGATCTGGATAGAGAAAGGAGAGCACGCAAAATGAAACCACGCTCAAAATCCCGCCCAGAATTCCAAACTGGTAGGCAGACTTCAGGTACTTAGTCATCTGTCTTGATCAATTGTCCTTTTTGGAAGACGTATTTCACTTTTCCCTGCAGCTCCGAACCAAACCAAGGACTATTGGCGGACAGAGACTTGTTGGACTTTTCGTCATAGCTCCACTTCTCTTCTGGGTCAAAAATGGTCCAGGCAGAATTGCCCACCGAGAGGATCTTCGCGGGACCTTCGGTAACCTTGTCAATCAGTAGGCCCCAAGACAGCTCATTGGCTAGCTTTCGCATAGCGGGCAGAAAGGTCTGTAGGCCTGCCATTCCAAAAGCAGCCAAGTCAAACTCCGCAAACTTGGAGTCAAAATCCTGAGGTTGATGGTTGGAGACGATCGCATCGATGGTACCGTCCTTCAATCCTTCGATCAAAGCGGCTCGGTCTTCAGCCCCTCTAAACGGCGGCTTCACCTTGTAATTCGAGTCAAAACTGGTCAGGTCAGCGTCAGAAAACACCAATTGGTAGATAGACACGTCTGCGGTCACGTCGAGACCTTGGGCTTTTGCCTCCCGGATCATCGCCACGCCTTTGGCTGTGCTCAGCGTCTGGAAATGCACCCTGCCTCCAGCGTATTTAAGAATCTCCAGGTTTCGCTGTATGGACACATCCTCCGCAAGGTTTGGAATCCCCTTCATCCCGAGCTGGGTGGAGACAAGACCTTCGTGCATTTGGCCAAAAATCCCCAACAATGGATCGTAGGCATGGTCAAACAACACCCCATCGATTTTCTGCAGGTATTGCAAGATCTTCATGTATCGGTCAGAGTTGGCCAAGGTCTTTACCCCATCTCCGAAAAAACGAAGACCAGACTGGAAATGCATATCCAATATTTCGGTAAGGTCTTCCCCTGATGCATTTTTGGTGACCGCCCCCATCACATGAAGCTGGGGGCCATAAGGCTTTGCCTTGGCGAGGACAAAATCGACTTCGCTTTTGGACTGGATCACAGGCTCTGTATTTGGCAGCACCAAAGCCTGTGCAAAACCAGAAGCCTCGAGTGATCGGCAAAGGCTGTCTACCGTCTCGCGATACTCCTGCCCCGGCTCTCCCAGGCCACATCTCAAGTCGATCCACCCTTTGCTGGCAAAAAATGAGGAACAGTCTATGACCTCGTTGTATTTTCCTGAGTCCGAATCGGCGGTCTCTTTCATCGAGCCACCTTCTAGTGCGTAGTTTTTTGCTTCGAAAACTACTCCTCCCTGAATCAATCTGAGGTCTTTCAGTAGTACTGCCATCAATTTGAGTTTTGCTGCAAAAGTGCAACAATAATGGCTAAAATGAAAAGTGAAGCTGACAAAAGCTGGCAAGATGGATCGACTGGGGAGCTGTCAAAAACGCCATTAAAAAAGAAAAGCCCCTTGGAGGATGTCCAAGGGGCTGAATAATGTGGCGGCGACCTACTCTCCCGGGTGTAACCCCAGTACCATCGGCGCTGCAGGGCTTAACTTCTCTGTTCGGGATGGGAAGAGGTGGGACCCCTGCGCTAGGCCGCCTAAATTGGAAGACTCAAGTCGCCGGTATCAAGTAGCAAGACCCCAAAGGATCCCGTCTTACTTCTAGCGTCTTGCGTCTAATATCTTATGTCTTTAACATATCTGGTAGAAACTGTAACAAACGGTAGGCAAGCTTTCGGGCAATTAGTACCGCTCGGCTATGCCATCACTGGCTTTACACCTGCGGCCTATCGACGTCATCGTCTCTGACGGCCCTATAT
>NZ_JAFKCT010000030.1 GCF_017254915.1 Algoriphagus oliviformis
TTTGACCTGAACAGCCTACTCAAACGGCTCCAAAAATCCCGACTCAATCCCCATAGGAACCTCCCCGGTTCCGTGCAACATCGGTTTCATTGTTCGTCCTGCGGACGCAACGAAAACCTAGTTGTTAGGGTGCGTTTTTTTTATTTTTTTCATCCTAAATCCATTTGTCTTTTCATTTTCACGAAATACCAATTGTCATTATAGGATTTTAATATTTCGTCTTCATTAATGTCATTTTCAGCATCTTTAGAATAAATAAGGTAGTACTGAACTGATAGATAAACTTTAATGAATGATTTGTCCTTTGATTCGGAGTACGCAAAAGCACCATATTTCTCAAGTTGTTTTTTCAGTCCGTTGAAATAGTCTATTGGGTTCCGCTTGAAATGGTGAATTTGAAAAGTCGTTGAATCATAACTCAATTCTGTAAAAATCGAGTCTTGTTTGAGAGTGTAACTTCCTTTAGATAGCTTTAATGGTGCTTCGTTAAATGATTCTGTTAATTCGCAGCTGTCTGAAAAGCAAATCATTCTGATTTCGGTTTCTCTAGGAAATATTCTGTAATTGTTCGAAGAATCTTGTCCGAAGATAAATTGTGCTCTTGGGTGATAGCTGTATCTTAAAAGTACAGTGTCTTTTAGAAATTCATCAGCATACATTTCGACAAATTGGTCTGCTTTCTCTTGTGAATATTTCAACAGTCGCTTTTCCTGATCGCAGGAAATAAGCAATGTCACAATTATCAGATATGTAATCGAAGTTCTCATTTTTTTAAATGCACCCTAACGTTTTGCAGCTACCCGAAGGTGGCGATTTCGAAGCTCCTCGCTGTCAACCAAGCACAAACTTGGATAGAAGTACTGCACTTGATTTAACCTCTGAACCGCCACTTTTGGGTAGGTGCTGTTGCACTAAACCTGCGGTAGTTTCTCCGATAAGCAGCCCAAAAGCGGTAATTTTTTGATTCATTCTTAACCGTTTCAATCATGAAAAAAAAGAAAACCTCCTCCAGGCCGCCTGCTCCAAGAT
>NZ_JAFKCT010000031.1 GCF_017254915.1 Algoriphagus oliviformis
TCCCGCAGTCGGTGCAGGCATCCACATGGCCGCCCAGATCCGAAGTCCTACAACGCATGATGGCCGACAACGTCCGCAGCTGCCAAGGGTTGATCCGGGGATGGCGTTCCACCTCGGCCCAGTGCTGGCGGAGCACCTGAGCCACTTCAAAGTCAGCCCTCAACGACGGGAAAGATACAGCCGGTCCAGTGGGCTGAATGCACGACACTTGTCGGTCTGGGCCACATGCAGGTAGACCATCGTGGTGTCGATGGACTCATGGCCGAGCAGGTCTTTGATGGTCAGGATATCCAGTCCTTCTTCCAGCAGATGGGTGGCGTAGGTGTGCCGGAGCGTGTGCACGTTCATCGGCTTGAGTATCCCTGCTTTCTTTTTGGCTTCGTTGACCGCCCACTGTACGCCCCGCTGGGAGTAGCGGGAGTCGAAGTCACCGCCCGCCCTGCCTTTTATCTCCCGGTCGGCGCTGTTGAACACCCAGATATGGGGCTGCTCGGCTTCCAGGTAGGCTTTCAGACCCCTGATCAGGATATCCGCCAGGGGGACGTATCGGTCTTTTTTGCCCTTGCCGTCCTTGACATGCAGCATCTTTCTGTCAAAGTCCAGGTCGGCGATCCGCAGGTTGCGAACCTCGAAACAGCGGAGGCCGCAGCCATAGAGCAGGCCGATCAGGATGCGGTGCTTGAGCAGGCTGGGGGCTTTCAGCAGTCTCCGTACTTCCTCCTGGCTGAGCACGACGGGAAGCTTTTTGGCCCGTCTGATGGTGGGCAGCTCGATGCGCTTGTCCTTCATGCCCTCGATGCGGTAGGCGAAGCGCAGGGCATAGACGGTGAACTTGAAGTAGGAGTCCGAGGGGGTGTTGTGGCTTCGCTTGACCAGATGCAGGTAGTCGTTGATCCGGTCTGGGTC
>NZ_JAFKCT010000032.1 GCF_017254915.1 Algoriphagus oliviformis
GGGACAGCCATACTGGCTGATGGCCTCTTCGAGCACCTCCTTGCACCATTCCGCGTCCATGTTGTTGGAGATGGACCAGCCGACGATATACCGGCTGTACAGATCGATGATCGCGGTCAGGTACATGAAGCCCTTTTTCATCGGGATGTAGGTGATGTCCATCGCCCAGACTTGGTTGGGACGGGTGACTTCCAGATTCCGGAGCAGGTAAGGATACACTTTGTGTGCCTTGTGCCGTCGGGAAGTGTGCCTGCCGGGCATGACGGCCTGCAGTCCCATGCAGCGGTAGTACAGGCGTTCGACCCGGTTTTTGCTGACGGCGTAGCCTTTGTCCCGGGTCAGCCAGGTGTGCATGCCAGGAGCCCCTTTGTGGGGATGATGGAGGTAGTGTTCGTCCATCAGCCTCATGAGTCCCAGGTTCAACTCCGATTCCGGCTTGGGCTGGTAATAGATCCCTGAGCGGTGGATGCCCAGGACCTTGCATTGAGCTTTCAGGCTCAGTTCGGTATGACCCTTGCGTATCATGCTGCGTCGTTTTGCCAGAGGTTCTAGCGCAAGGCGTCTTTTAAAAAATCAACTTCGACTTTGAGCTTCCCAATCGTCTTGAGCAGCTGGTCTTTCTCTTCATCGGCAGGGTCTTTTTTGTTTTTGCCGCCTTTTTCAAAGACCTCCTCGGCCCCGTTGAGAAACTCCCGCTTCCAGTTGCTGAGCTGTTGCGGAGCCAGTTCGTACTTCTGGGCAAGCTCGGCCAAAGACGAACGTTCTTTCAGCAATTCCAAAACCACCTTGGTCTTGAACTTCGAGGTAAATTTTCTTCGTGTGGTCATCACAGTAAATTTAAGGGGTTAATCGTAACTTAATTTACTGTCCTGTTTTTTGGGGAATGCTCA
>NZ_JAFKCT010000035.1 GCF_017254915.1 Algoriphagus oliviformis
GTGCCCTATTTCCACGTCGTGTTCACCCTGCCCGACACGCTGAATCCCCTGGCGATGTACCAGCCCAAGGCCGTCTATGACAGCCTGTTTGAAGCCGCTTGGCAAACAGTCGCCTGCTTTGCCAAAGACCCCGGGCATCTGGGAGCCAAAGCGGGAATGATTGCCATCCTGCACACTTGGGGGCAAACCCTGACGCTGCATCCCCACCTGCACTGCATCGTGCCGGGAGGAGGGCTGACCAAAAGAGGCAACTGGAAGACGGCCAAAACCCAGGGCAAGTACCTGTTTCCGGTCAAGGCGATGAGCAAAGTCTTCCGGGCCAAGTATGTCAAAGCACTCAAGTCCCGCATCGAACCGGGAAAGGAACTGGTCAACCAGCTTTTTCAAAAAGAGTGGGTGGTGTACGCCAAGCGGCCCTTTGGCCATCCCAAAGCGGTGCTCGAATACCTAGGCAGGTATACCCACAAAGTGGCCATCTCCAACCACCGCATCCTCGGCATCGGCCGAAAGCAAATCACCTTCGGCTACAAAGACTACCGCCAGGGAGCCCAAAAGCTGGAAATGAGTCTGGACAA
>NZ_JAFKCT010000037.1 GCF_017254915.1 Algoriphagus oliviformis
TAAAATGCACAGGTCGTGAGTTCGATGAGTAGGGCGGGACACGTGACATCCTGTCTGAATATGGGGGGACCATCCTCCAAGGCTAAATACTCCTGACTGACCGATAGTGAACCAGTACCGTGAGGGAAAGGCGAAAAGAACCCCGGCGAGGGGAGTGAAATAGAACCTGAAACCGTGTACGTACAAGCAGTGGGAGCACCTTCGTGGTGTGACTGCGTACCTTTTGTATAATGGGTCAGCGACTTATATTTTGTAGCAAGGTTAACCGTATAGGGGAGCCGTAGGGAAACCGAGTCTTAACTGGGCGAATAGTTGCAAGGTATAGACCCGAAACCCGGTGATCTAGCCATGGGCAGGTTGAAGGTTGGGTAACACTAACTGGAGGACCGAACCGACTAATGTTGAAAAATTAGCGGATGACTTGTGGCTGGGGGTGAAAGGCCAATCAAACCGGGAGATAGCTGGTTCTCCCCGAAAGCTATTTAGGTAGCGCCTCGTGAACTCATCTTCGGGGGTAGAGCACTGTTTCGGCTAGGGGGCCATCCC
>NZ_JAFKCT010000038.1 GCF_017254915.1 Algoriphagus oliviformis
GTATAGGAGCCGTTTAGGGTAGAACCGGTAACTGGGGCTAAGTCGTAACAAGGTAGCCGTACCGGAAGGTGCGGCTGGAACACCTCCTTTCTGGAAAGACACCTGTCACAGGCGCTTTTTCGCTCTCACGCACTTTAAAATATTGAGTTGGGCTTGTAGCTCAGGTGGTTAGAGCGCTACACTGATAATGTAGAGGTCCGTGGTTCGAGTCCACGCAAGCCCACACAATCCATTCAAGTATTGAAAGTATCGGGGGATTAGCTCAGCTGGCTAGAGCACCTGCCTTGCACGCAGGGGGTCAACGGTTCGAATCCGTTATCCTCCACCAAAATGGGCAACCATTTTCACTTCTCTTAATAAGAAGAGAATAAGTTCATTGACATATCGAAGTAGAAATTGTAACAGAGGTCCCGGGAAACCGGGACGTAAGTAGAGTAAGTGACTAAGGGCGCACGGGGGATGCCTAGGCTCTCAGAGGCGAGGAAGGACGTGATAA
>NZ_JAFKCT010000004.1 GCF_017254915.1 Algoriphagus oliviformis
TGGACCACAACCGCTTAGGCCGTGCTCTCCAGTGTTCCACTCCCGCTTTTCAACTTTCCCCCGCGCCGTCCGCGTCGATTGGGAGTGCAAATATCCCCCTTTTTTCCTCCACAACAATACCCCGCACGAAAAAAAACACAACTTCCACGTAACTCCCTGGAAATGATCGGGGAAAAGTTTTGATGCGTTTTTCAGTAAAAACAAACTAAACATTCTGACATCTAGTCCAGAAAGCTGGTTCCTACAGAATATTATTTCAATAATCCCAAAACTATCAATATCTAAAGAATGACTGCGTGGCGTAGTACCTCTTTTTTGCACTCTTGGTTGAGAAAACATACCTCAAGGACACCTCATGCGCTCCACCTGACGGAGAAAAACCCAGTTTGGATATAGAATAGTCAAAACTATACCCCAAGTCTATTCCCATGGGGATATTCACCCCAAGCAAAAAAACCAACGCCTCATTGTTGGGAAGTGAATACTTGGTCGGCAGCCCCCGGTACCAAAGCCCCAATACCAAAGGCTCGAAGTAAAATTCCACTCCAAGATCCAGTTGTGAGAACTCCCCCTGCTTCTTATAGTTGAACCCCAGCGTGAGCGAACGCTCTTGGTCAATGTTGTTGAAATAGTCGTTGATGTCACCCGGAGCCAAGCCGATTCGGTAGCCGCCATGCAGGGAATACTTCATCGGAAGCTGATTGGAGTCGTCAGCCAAATAGCTGATCTCAGGCTCCAGCAGATGGGCGACGGAAAATCCAAACCAAGCCCTTTCTCCATAATAGAGCAGGCCGGCGTGCACATCTGCGGAACGAATCTCACTGTCCCCTTCGAAGGACCCACCCGGCTCTCCCAGTATCTGACCCCGGTCGATGTCCAGCTGAGTACCGAGGATCACGCGGTCAAACAACGCGTCCCTGGCCACCAGGCTCCCCTGCATCCCGGCTTGCAGGTAGCTTTTCTCCCCCAGCTGCAAGCGATAGGAGTACACCAGGCCGATCTCATTCAGGCTGGTCTCGGTAAAAGACTCCTGAGCCCCTTGGAAAATAAGGCCAAAACCAGAATTGAGCTTTTCCTCATAATGGTCAAAATAGGCGGTATAGGCGACGAAGCTTTCATCCATGGCAGGCCATTGGTTTCGGAAATTGACCCCGGCGCGGGTCAGACCCGTGCTGCCTGTGAAAGCGGGATTCAGATAGATCGGGTTGGCATAGTATTGACTATACTGGATATCCTGGGCCAGAAGCCAAGAAGCGCAGCAAAGGAACAGACCGGTCAGCAGCAAGATTTTCATCGGATCAGTCTGAATTTCCCACTTTGCTTTACCTTCTCTCCATCAGTCGCCGTGCCGTTGACGCGATAGGCATACACGCCTGCATCCATAAGTTTGCCTTTCAGTGTCCCATCCCATCCTTCGGTATCGATGTCGTCGGTACGGAAGATCAATTCTCCCCAGGTGTTGAAAATCAAAAGCTCGAAACTGACCAATCCCTTTTGCTTGGGGAGAAAGGTTTTGTTTTGGGCCTCCGTGGGAGTAAAGCCCGTGGGCACCATCAGCCGGTAGCTCCGCGTGATCGAAATGGCCTTTTGGACGCTTTGCTGACAGCCATACTGGTCTGTGATCAACAGCTCCACTTCAAAGTCTCCCTTTCTGCCAAAAACATGGGTTGGGCTTTGCTCCTGTGATACCGCCCCATCCCCAAAGCTCCACTCCCAAGCGACAGCCCGCTCGTCCGCCAGGTTTACAAACTCGATGGGATCGTCGGGAAAAACCCCTCCGTCCACATCGTCTTTTACCCCGGTGTCTTTCACTCCGTAGTCAAAGTCCGCTTCGAGCTCCAGTTCCTGAATCACAATCTCAACCGAAATGGGATCAGAATAGCAGTCCAAGGCCTTTCGCTTGACGCTCAATTCATAGCTGCCTGCTGTTTCCACCGTTTTGAGCTGCTCATTCATCAGCACCTGCCCCATTCCCACCAGGCGGTAGTCGTATTGCTCTTCATCGTAGCCCGAAATTTCCGCGGTCAGATCCACCACTTGGCCTGGCACACAGCCCACCACCGGGGAGTCGATGTCCGAGTCCGGCAATCCAGGAAGACTCACCTTGACGCGGTTGCTCGAGGCAGGACAGTTCTTTTTGTTAAAAGCCCACACTTCATACTCGCCTCCCTCTCCCGTGGTAAAGGAAGCCCCGGCCGCTCCCTCTATCAAAACTCCGTCTTGGTACCATTCATAGCGCTCATAGATTTCGCCACCCAGCCCCTCCAAGGTCACCGACTCCCCCGCACAAATATCCACTTGGTCGATCTCCTCGCTTTTGCCGGACACCCGCAGACTTATCGGCTCCGGAGACTCCTCTATCTTAATGGTAATAGAATTGCCGCCGGAAGTTTTCCCATAGCTATCGGTGAGCGTATAGTAGATGGTCACTTCCTTGCCCATATACGCTTCGTTGGGAAAAAAGGAAAAACTGTTTTGCTCGTCTCCCGCAGCAAAAATCCCCTCCGGCAGCACCAGCAAGCGGTTTTGCTCTAGGCATCTGGCTCGCTGACACACATCCTCCCCCATCGCCTCAATCTCCTCGGCGGAGGCAAACAACTGCAGGCATCGCAGCACGCTGTTTTCATTGGGAAGTAAAATATCTTCCTCAGGAATGACAAATGGATTTTCTTGGCCAGCACAAGAAGCCAAACCAGTGAGGTCAGTTGCCTCTGGAATGTGCAGGGCCTGGTCAGCAGAGACCTCTACGATGAGATTTCGGATTTCGTGGAAATTGGTCTCTCCACCGGTGGATGCGGCAAACCCGATCTTGAGGTTTTGGGGAGCGGGAAATGAAAAATCATATCCGGGAAAAATCGTAACCAGCCTGGGCTTGCCCGCCTCCGTCGTCACCTCCATCTCGAGCTTCACAAGGTATCCCGTACCCGAAGGATGCGGCTCCAATTCGAGGAACACCTTACGATAGCCTATACTATTGGGATCGGTCACACGCTGCGTGCCTGGGCCACCGGAACTCAGGGGAAAACGATACTGGACGTCAAGCGCCAAGTCCGGCGCATTGGCCGGCGGGCTATGCGTTATCCTACCGATCACGTAATCGTAGCCCGTGAGCCCCGCCCCTCCTTTTCTCAGCGTAATGCTATTGGGAAACAAGTCCGTGGAGCCCTGCAAAAAGCCTCCCGACTTTCCCTCGGTGGTGTTGCTATAATTGCCAAAAGCATCGAAACCCAACCCCAGGTATGCGCCGGTCAATCCAGGCTGTTCGTTGCGCGGAGCATATCCTAAAGACCCCCCAAATCCGCCCGGTGCGAAATTGTCCACATCCGCATCGAACAAAAAAATTGAAAGTCCATCTGCCCCCGTGCCTCCATACATAAAATATTCAAATTCAACCTTGACTCCGTAGTTGGAAGGAAAAGGCATATTTATATACACATACCCATTTTGATAAGTCAAATTAGCGGTCAATCTCAACACACCTCCAGTCATGTCAACCGATTCACCAAAAAGAGTTTCAGCAAAAGCACTTTCAGTTTGAAAACTTTCGCAGTAGGGAAAGCCCACCTGGGCACTGGCCGGCTTGGCCAATAGCACAAAAAGTAAAAAAAACAGAAATCTATAGATTGCCTTCAAGTCCAAGCATTTTGGTATCCTAAATAAAATGACAATGGCACTATAAACCAAAAGCTCCTGGAGGAGAACTCCAGGAGCTTGGTATATCTGCAAACAGATTTTCTATCTCATAATAGTCTGAACCCGATCCGGACCGACAGAGACCAACTTGATCGGCACCTTCAGTTCAGCCTCCAAAAAGGCCACGTAGTCCTTCAACTCCACCGGAAACTCCTCGTATGACCGAACCTCGGCCAGGGAGCAGTTCCAGCCTTTCAGGGTCTGGTACACCGGCTTCACTTCTGTGTCGGTGATTTCGAAGCTCAGCTTGTCGATCTTTTCCCCGTCGGGAAGCTCATATTGGGTACACACCTTGATTTCTTCGAAAATATTCAGCACGTCAGCCTTCATCATGAACAGTTGCGTCACGCCGTTGATCATGATGGAGTATTTCAAGGCAGGGAGATCCAGCCAACCGCATCTGCGGGGACGGCCGGTGGTGCTACCAAACTCGTTGCCTTCCTTTCTCATCGCTTCCCCGGTCTCATCGAAGAGCTCGGTAGGGAAAGGACCGCTCCCCACTCGGGTGCAGTAGGCCTTGAAGATGCCAAATACCTCACCGATCTTGGAAGGAGCCACACCGAGGCCAGTGCATGCACCGGCAGTCATGGTGGTGCTGCTGGTCACAAAAGGATAGCTGCCAAAGTCCACGTCCAGCAAAGAGCCCTGCGCCCCTTCAGCCAAAATCCTCTTGTCGGAGGAAAGGGCCTCATTGACCACATATTCGCTGTCGATCAGATTGAGCGTTTTGACAAACTCCACCGCCTCGAAAAACTGTGTCTCCATTTCTTCCAGCTTGTCCACCGGGAAGTCATAGAAAGAAAGCGTAGTCTTGTGCTTTTCTACCAGCACCTGATACTTCTCCGCAAAGTCCGGGCTCAGGATATCCCCGACGCGAAGTGCGGAGCGTCCGATCTTGTCCTGGTAAGTCGGGCCGATACCCTTCAGCGTGGAGCCGATTTTCTTGTCGCCCTTGGACTGCTCATAGGCGGCATCCAACAGCTTGTGGGTTGGTATAATGATGGTGGCTTTCTTGGAGACCACCAGATTTTTTTGATAATCGATGGAAAACTTGCCCAAGCCCTCGATCTCCTTTTTGAGAATGATCGGGTCGAGGACGACGCCGTTTCCGATTATGTTTAGGATCTGGGATCTGAAAATCCCCGAAGGTATCTGGTGCAGGACATGCTTGATCCCGTCAAACTCCAGGGTGTGGCCGGCATTGGGGCCTCCCTGAAATCTGGCAACTACCTCATACTGAGGAGCCAGCACGTCAACAATTTTTCCTTTTCCTTCATCTCCCCACTGGAGACCCAGCAATACATCCATCTTCATTTGATGCGCGATCTTAGCTTACTATTGAGTTTTTAAAGCGCGAAAGTCGCCATAAGGGCAGGGAAAACCAAGGAAAAAAGACTTTATATTTCGGCTGAAAAAACAAAACCAAGCGGGTTTTCCAGCTTGGTTTCCTTTTCTACATCCCGTCCAGAGTCGATCCTGGGACGGGGCCCGCAAGGTCTCAGTGTTTGGACTTGAACTCATCCACGGAGTCATACACCGTGAAAATATTGTTCAGTTTGGTGATGATCAGCAGCTTTTTGACATGCTCCGAGGGCGCGGTGAGGTAGACCTCCCCGCCGACGTTCCGCATTTTGGTCAGGATGGTGATCAGCAGTCCTATCCCGCTGGAGCTGATGTAGCGGACTTCGCTCAGGTCGATGACAAAAGTCCTTTCACCCTCTTGAATTGCGTCCGAAACGATCTCTACCAGTTTTGGCCCCACTTCGTCCCCGATCAGGTCGCCTTCGATAAAAAGGTAATTGGCCTTGTCGTCTTTGCTGGTATTA
Organism: Algoriphagus oliviformis; assembly: GCF_017254915.1. Classification (GTDB taxonomy): domain Bacteria; phylum Bacteroidota; class Bacteroidia; order Cytophagales; family Cyclobacteriaceae; genus Algoriphagus; species Algoriphagus oliviformis. Next base: position 5,520 of record NZ_JAFKCT010000004.1, read on the forward strand.
TAGGTTAGCTTCATGCTCCTCTTCTTTTTTTGGATTTTGGCAATTGCCGTTGTTACAGGTCCCGTACAGCATCAGCGAGTGGTGCAGGACTTTGAAATTCAATATTTCCCCTACGGTGTTTTGGATGTTTTGGATACGCGGATCACAGAATTCGTACACCTTGCCGCACTCCACACAGATCATGTGGTCGTGCTGCTTGTAGCCGTAGGATTTTTCAAACTGGGCGAGATTCTTGCCAAACTGGTGTTTCGTCACCAAATCACACTCTACCAGCAGGTCAAGCGTGTTGTACACCGTCGCGCGGCTGACGCGGTAGTTTTTGTTTTTCATGCTGATGTAGAGGCCCTCTACATCAAAATGGCCCGTACGGCTGTAGATCTCTTCCAGGATCGCATAGCGTTCGGGGGTTTTTCGGAGCTTCTGGTTTTCTAGATATGCGGTAAATATCTTTTTGACCTCTTCGAAATGTGCGGTATTCAAAGGCATTTTCTGCGTTTTTTTTCAAATATAACTTTTGTCTCCCATAAAAGATTCACTCAGTCGAAACGGGTCACCTTGATGATGCCATTTACCTGCTGGAGATTTTTGATGAGATGGTCCAGATGCTCAGTGCTGTGGACGTAGAGCTTGATGGCTCCCTCGAATATCCCCGCATCGGAATCCACGGTGATGGAGCGCATGTTCACCTTCAACTCGTTGGAGATGACTTTGGTGACGTCGTTGATCAATCCCACCCGGTCGGTTCCCAGGATTCTCAGGCCGGCGAGGAAGGCAATCTCCTTCTGGCTGGTCCATCTGGCCTTGATCACCCGGTTGCCGTGGTTGGAAAGCAGCTCCAGTGCGTTGGGGCAGGAAGTCCGGTGGATCTTGATGCCTTCGTTGATCGTGACAAAGCCAAAGACATCGTCCCCCGGGATAGGGTTGCAGCATTTGGCCAAAATGTAGTCCACCACATCCATGTCCTCCCCGATCAGCAGCTGGTCATGCTCGGCGCCTTTGAGGTTTTTGATCTCTTTGGTAAAGGACGACTCGTCCTTTACCTTCTCGCTGACCTTGCTTTTGCTTTTGCGGCTTTCCTTGAAGTCTTTGAAGGCCTTGATGGACGTAGGGTCGATGATGCCCTTTCCCACTCTATAGTAAAACTCATTGGCCGTCTTCAGCTCAAAATAAGCCCGCAGCTGCTCCACGCGCTCGGAGGTAAACTCCATCTTCATGGCCTTGAGCTTTCGCTGCACGATCTCCCGCCCGTCCAAAATCGCCGATTTCTTTTCTTCCCTCAGCGCATCCTTGATTTTTGCCTTGGCTCGGGAGGTGACGACGTTGTTTAGCCAGTCCTCGGTTGGCTTTTGCTTGCTCGAGGTCAGGATCTCGACCTGGTCACCGTTTTTCAACTTGTGGCTGATAGGCACGAGCCGCTGGTTGACTTTGGCTCCGATGCATTTCGCACCGATCTCCGTGTGGATCTCAAACGCAAAATCCAAGGCCGTGGACCCGACGGGGAGCACCTTCAGGTCACCTTTTGGGGTAAAGACAAACACCTCGTCATGGAAGAGATTACCCCGGAAATCGTCCATAAACTCGATGGCATTCCCATCGTTTGACTCCAGGATCGCGCGCACTTGGCCAATCCAGTCGTCAAGTCCAGAGCCCGATTTGCCCGTACTGTCCTTGTCCTTGTATTTCCAGTGAGCGGCATAGCCCCGCTCGGCAATCTCATCCATCCTGGCTGTCCGGATCTGGACTTCCACCCACTGGCCGGTATTGCTCATGACTGTGGTGTGAAGCGACTCGTAGCCATTGGACCGCGGCGTACTGATCCAGTCACGCAGGCGGTCCGGATTGGGCCGGTAAAAATCCGTCACCATGGAGTACACCTGCCAGCAGTCGGCCTTTTCGTTTTCCAGTTCACTTTCCAAAATGATCCGGATCGCAAAGAGGTCGTAAACCTCCTCAAAAGGAATCCCCTGCTTTTTCATCTTATTATAGATGGAAAAGACCGACTTTGGCCTCCCTTTCACCATGAACTTAAAACCCTGCTTCACCAGTTCCTCTTCGATGGGCTGGACAAATGTCTTGATAAACTTGTTCCGGTAGCTCTTGGATTCGGCGATCTTCTTGACGATCTCTTTATAGGTGTCCGTGTCGGTATATTTAAGGTAAAGATCCTCCAGCTCTGACTTGATCGTGTAGAGCCCCAGGCGGTGTGCCAGTGGAGCGTAGAGGTACATGGTCTCGGAGGCGATCTTCAGCTGCTTGTGCCGCGGCATGCTCGACAGCGTCCGCATGTTGTTCAGACGATCGGCCAGCTTGATCAGGATCACGCGCACATCGTCCGAGAGGGTAAGGAGCATTTTGCGGAAGTTTTCCGCCTGCTGGGAACTCCCATATTCGAAGACGCCCGAGATCTTGGTCAGCCCGTCGATGATCGTCATGACTTTGTGGCCAAACTCCCGCTCAATGTCCTCCAGCTCCAAGTCGGTGTCCTCCACCACATCGTGGAGCAGTGCGGCGATGATCGAGGTCGTACCCAGACCTATCTCTTCCACACAGACCAGAGCCACTTCCAGGGGATGATAGATGTAGGGCTCCCCGGATTTTCTCCTCATATCCTTGTGGGCTTCGAGGGAAATGTTGAAGGCCTTTTTGATCAGCTTGGTGTCCCCTTGCTTGAGAATCGGCTTGGCCTGCTTGAGAATTTTTCTATATCGCTTGAGAATTTGCTTTCGTTCTTCTTCGACGTCCACAGGGATCATAAGGGTGGAATTTTATTCAAAATTGGGACTGTGATCATTTCATTCCACGTTTTTGGGAAATATTTTTTCTGACACTTGTGAAAAAGTAAATTATGTTTTTACCTTTGCATCCACAATTGGAAAAGGAGATCATTGATCAAATAATCTCGGTCTGATTGAATCCAATGCGGATGTGGCGAAATTGGTAGACGCACTAGACTTAGGATCTAGCGCCGCGAGGCATGGGGGTTCGAGTCCCTCTATCCGCACAGCATCAAGCCCTCAATCACTCCACTGTTTTAGATCAGACAGGAAAGAGATTGGGGGTTTTTAGTTCATCATCTGTTTAATTTTATACACCTTGGAAATCACGTTAGACAAGCATTCAGCAAATCAGGCTTCAATTAAAATTACGCTAAACGAAGCAGATTATCAACCAAAGGTTGATGCCAAACTCAAGGACTACGCCAAAAAGGCGGCCATCAAAGGCTTCCGTCCCGGCAAAGCGCCAATCTCCATGGTAAAAAGCATGTATGGTGTCTCTATCCTGGTAGATGAAATCAACGCTATCCTTGGCGAGTCGCTCAACGGCTACCTGAAAGAACAGACTTTCAAAATCCTCGGCGAGCCTCTCCCAGTGGAAAAAGAAGACAACTCCATCGACTGGAAAACCCAGAAGGAATTTGACTTCGAATACAAAATCGGATTTGTGGACGGCGTGGACGTCGCGCTGGACAGCACCGTAAAAGGAACCAAATACGCCATCGCGGTGGACGACAAACTGGTAGCAGAGACCATCGACAACCTGAAGTCCCAATACGGCAACAGCACCAATCCTGAAGTAAGCGAGGCCGGCGACAACATCTATGGTGACCTCAAAGCCACCGAAGGCGAATTCACCAAGACGCTTTCCCTCCCTACTTCCAAGCTTTCCAAAAAGCTGGCCGCGAAGTTTGTCGGCGTCAGCAAAGATGCAACTGTAGAATTCGCAGCCAAAGAAGTGAAGAAGGATGAGTGGTCTGAAGCATTTGGCTTGACCGACGAAGAGGTCGCCGAGATTCCCGCAGCCTTTACTTTCGAAGTGAAAAACATCAACAGAACCGAAGATGCTGAGCTCAACCAAGAGTTCTTTGATAAAATTTTCGGTCCTGAAACCGTGAAATCCGAGGAGGAATTCACCGCTAAAGTGAAAGAGACCCTTCAGGAGAGCTATAGCCGCGAATCCAAAGTCTTCACCGAAGAGGAGCTGAAGAAAGTCTTGGTGGAAAAAGCCAAGCTTGACCTTCCGGACACCTTCCTCAAGGAATGGTTGCTGAAGGCAAACGAAGGAAAGGTAACTGAAGCCGACGTGGAAAACGAGTACCCGATCTACGCCAAGCAACTGACCTGGTCCCTGATCTCCAACGAGATCGCCAAAGCAAACGGCATCCAGGCTGAACATGAAGATGTGATCGAGAAAACCAAGGAAATGATCCGCGAGCAGTTTGCCTCCTCAGGCCTTGGTTCCCAGTTGGAAGCCAGCATGGACATGTTTGTGGACAACTACCTCAAAGGCAACGAAGGCCAGAACTACATGAACATGCTGACCTCGGTGCAAAATGAAAAGGTGCTTGCGCTCGTCCAGGAGAAAATCGACCTCACCGAAAAGGCGATCTCCATCGACGAATTCAAGGAACTTTTAGAGAAGTAATTCGATTTAGAGTTTATATTGAAAAGTCCTTTTGTAAAGGACTTTTTTATTTTTGTTACCACAACAAACTCGAAAATGATTAACAAAGAAGAATTCAGAAAATACGCCATCCATAATCAGGGCGTCAGCGGAACGGCTTTTGACCAATACACCCAGCACATCGAAAACATGACCCGCTCGGTGATTGAGGAAAGACCACAGAATTTCCGCGAGATTGATGTGTTTTCCAGGTTGATCATGGACCGCATCATTTTCCTGGGCACGGGCATCGATGACCACATCGCCAACATCATCGTGGCGCAGCTCCTTTTCCTCGAGTCGGTGGATGCGAAAAAGGACGTCCTCCTCTATGTCAACAGCCCCGGGGGCTCGGTGACGGCAGGTCTGGGCATCTACGACACCATGCAGTACATCGGCCCGGATGTGGCTACGATCTGTACCGGCATCGCGGCATCCATGGGTGCGGTATTGCTGGCTGGCGGTGCCAAAAACAAGCGGTCTGCGCTGCAGCATTCCCGAGTGATGATCCACCAGCCTTCCGGAGGCATGCAGGGTCAGTCCAGGGATATGGAAATCTCTTTGAAACTCATCCTTTCCATGAGAGAGGAGCTGTATCAGATTTTGGCTAACCACACCGGCAAAACCTACGAAGAAATTGAACGAGACTCCGACCGCGACTATTGGTTGAGAGCCCTTGAGGCCAAGGAATACGGCCTGATCGACGAAGTATTAGTTAAAAAAGCATAAGCATGGCTCAAGTTACCTGCTCCTTCTGCGGCAGAAACAAAAAAGATGTAGATCTGATGGTATCGGGCATTTCAGCCCATATCTGCAATTTCTGCATCGACCAGGCGCATATGATCCTTGGCGAAGAAGAAAAAACCAAGAAGACAGGTGCCAAACCAAAGTTTAAACTAAAGAAGCCGAAGGAGCTGACTTCTTACCTGGACCAGTATGTCATTGGCCAGGAAGAAGCAAAAAAAGTACTGACCGTGGCGGTGTACAACCACTACAAGCGGCTGCAGCAAAAGGACGACCACGACGATATCAAGATCGAAAAGTCCAATATCATTATGGTGGGCGACACCGGTACGGGCAAAACCTACCTGGCAAAGACCCTAGCGAAGATCTTGGAAGTCCCCTTCTGCATCGCTGATGCGACGGTACTCACCGAAGCGGGCTACGTGGGCGAGGATGTGGAGAGCATCCTGACCCGACTGCTGCAATCCGCCGACTACAACGTGGAAGCCGCCGAACGCGGCATCGTGTACATCGACGAGATAGACAAGATCGCCCGCAAGTCAGACAACCCCTCCATCACCCGTGACGTCAGCGGGGAAGGCGTGCAACAGGCCATGCTGAAACTCCTGGAAGGAACGGTCGTCAACGTCCCACCTCAGGGCGGACGCAAGCACCCAGACCAGAAAATGATAGCGGTAAACACGGAAAACATCCTGTTTATCTGCGGAGGTGCCTTTGATGGGATTGCCCGCCATATCGGCAAGCGCATGAACACGCAGCCCATGGGCTTCAGCAAGACCAGCAACACGCCTCAGGCAGATCGCGAAAACCTGCTGCAGTACGTGACTGCCCAGGACTTGAAGGCTTTCGGCTTGATCCCTGAGCTGATCGGTCGACTCCCGGTACTGACCCATTTGGATCCTTTGCACAAAGATGCTTTGAAGCGAATCCTCACCGAGCCCAAAAACGCACTGGTAAAGCAATACACCAAGCTTTTGGGAATGGAAGGCGTAGCGCTGAAGTTTGACGAAAGCGCGCTGGACTTCATCGTGGACAAAGCGGTAGAGTACAACCTCGGCGCGCGTGGTCTTCGCTCGATCTGCGAGGCCATCATCACGGATGCCATGTATGATCTTCCTTCGGATGATTCCATCAAGGAACTCACCATAGACGAGGGATATGCCAGATCCAAGTTTGACAAGTCAAAGTTCAAGCGACTGCAAGTCGCCTAACACGACAAACCCCGCTTCGATGAGGCGGGGTTTTGTTTTTTAGCTGGAAGGCCGGAGATCGAAGAAAACTAAAAACAGACTCCGTTGCCACCCGTGCGCCTTACTCCTTCAAAGACTCCCATATCAGCCCTGCAGCCGTATCGGAGGCGCTTGTCTCGCCGATTTTTTCGCGGATGAGGTCATAGCCTTGGAGCATTTCACCCTTATAGACCACGTTGGAAAAGAGCTGCATCAGCTCCGCTTTGATCTTTTCCACCGAAAAATCATCCTGGATCAATTCCTTGACCACCTCCCTGCCTGCGATCAGATTTACCAGAGAAATGTAGGGCACGCGAATCAGATTTTTTGCAATCATATAGGACACGGCCGAGGTGCGGTAGACCACTATCTGCGGAACGCGAAACAGCGCCGTCTCCAAAGTCGCCGTACCCGAAGTGACCACCGCCGCCGTGGCATGGGACAGCAGGTCATAGGTTTGGTTAAAGACCAATTTGATCCCAGCCTTTCTTGCCGGCTCGTAGACGGACTCCGGCAGGCTGTCCACTCCCGCCACCACAAACTGTGCGTTGGGAAATTCCTTGAACAGGCTGACCATTTTGTCCAGCATGCTGAGGATTTCCTGCTTTCTGCTTCCCGGCAGCAGGGCGATGATGGGCTGATAGCTCAGCTCGTTTTTCTGAAAAAAGAAATCGTGCGGGGTAAACTTCCTGATTTCGTCCAGAAGAGGATTGCCGACATAGTGGACGTTCATCCCGAATTTCTCGAAAAACTCCGGCTCGAAAGGCAAAATGGAATAAATCCGGTCGGTAGTCGCCTTGAGTTTGAGCGCGCGCTTCTGGTTCCAAGCCCAGACTTTCGGCGGGATGTAGTAGTGGACGGGGATGCCGTTTTCCTTGGCAAAGGCCGCGATCTTCATATTGAAGCCGCCGTAGTCCACCAGGATCAGAGCATCTGGGTGAAAAGCCATCAGGTCGTTTTTGACCAGCTTGAGGTATTTCAGCACTTTGCGAAAGCCCAAAACCACCTCCAAAAAACCCATCAGCGCCACCTCGGAATAGTCCACTGCGAGCTCCACTCCCGCTTCCCGGGAATAGCTTCCGCCCATGCCACGAAACTGGAGATTGGCGTTTTGGGCCTTGAGAGAAAGGACAAGATTAGATGCGTGTAGATCACCGGATCGCTCGCCGGAGATGATGTAGATTTTATTTTTAACCACAGAGATCACAGAGAAAAAGAGGACTAGACCTTTACACGTTTGATGCCATCAACCAGACGCAGTACATTGAAATTCATAAGCAGTCCCGTTTGGTATCCGCCAAGCTTCAAGTAGGTAATCATCTGGGCCAGATGGATTTCCCTAAGCTTTTTGACACTCTTCAACTCCAACACAACACTATCCTCCACCACCAAGTCCAACCTGTAGCCGCAATCCAGACGGACTCCGTCAAAAAAAACGGGCATTGGTTTCTCCTTTTCCACAGACAAACCCGCCTTTATAAGCCTATGAAAAAGACAGGTCTCGTACGTACTCTCCAAAAGACCGGGACCTAGGTTGCGGTGAACAAAAATCGCTTCACCAATAATTTTCTCGGTCAGTTCAGATCCAATCATTTTTAAATTTAAAAAGCTCTCTGAAAACTCCGTGAACTCTGTGGTGGAAAAACTAAGAATCACTCTCCAAAGTACTCCACGAAGTTTCTCGGGGTCTCGTAGAGGGTGAGTTTGTACAGGCCTCCGTATTTGGTGATTTCTTTGATGGCGGGCTCGAGGATTTTCCAAAATTCCATGACGAGGATCTCACAGCTGGCCAACTTGCCCTGCATGAAGTCCACGTCCACGTTCAGGTTTTTGTGGTCGACCTTGTCGATGACCAGCCTTCGGATCAGCGTGCTGAGCTGCTTCAGGTCCACGACAAAGCCCGTGTCGGGATCGGGAAGCCCCTTCACGGTGACGATCAGTTCAAAATTGTGTCCATGCCAGTTGACATTGGCGCAGGGACCGAACACCTCAAAATTCCGCTCGTCGGACCAGTTGGGATTCCAGAGTTTGTGGGCTGCGTTGAAATGTTCTTTTCGGGAGATATGGATCATCGTTCTTGATAATTGCCGCAAAGTTAGGCAAAAGTACACGGATAAGAAATCCAAAATTCGACACTGCTGCCTCTGCTGCCGATGGCGAGTTTAGGGTTTGTTCAGCTCCGCGAAAAACTCCACCAAATGGTCCTCCCTTCCCAGGTCAAGCTTCCTTTCCTTGATCAGCTGCTTGGCCCGGTCCTGATCCGCAGCATCCAAAGCCTTGATCAGTGCATTCGCCCTGGTCTTGACGGAGGTGACCGAGCGGTCTGAATTGATGAGGTAAAAGGTCTCTTCGAAGACAAACATCTTCCCCGAGGCGGGCGCATAGCTGTTTTTTGGCGGCGTCACCAGATCGGAGTAAAACTTGCGCACGAGGCTGTAGCTTTCTCCCTCCGCCAACACATTGATCAGATCCGTGGCCTCCACACCGGAAATGAACTCAAACCCTTTTTTGAAAAGCAGTTTGGGCAGCAAGCCCGGAGTGGTGCCCTGGGCGAGCTGGCTTGCCGGGCGCTCCAAGACCACGTAGTCCAGGTAATCCTTGTCCAAGATGATGTTGTTGCCAGCCTCATTCACCACTTCCAGCTCATTGGTATGGATATCAAAACGGTAGGACACCCCCTCTTTCACCCCCCCGTTGGTAGTCGCAACGGATGCGGTGCCCCAATCCGGGAAAAGGTAAGGGGAGCCGTCCACGCCGGTATAGGGCGTCAAGCGGGCCGGCACCCCGTTGAAATCCAAATTAGAGATCTGCGCATAAGCCCCTTGCGAGGCCAGCAGGCAGACGAAGATCAACAGCTTTTTCATCACTAGTACTTGATCAGTTTCTTGTGGAAAGTCATGGTGCTCGTCTCTATTTTCAGCAAATACATCCCAGAAGCTGCGGGCAGGGCAAGCGCTTCGATCAGCTCATCGGCATTTTTGCCAAAGACTCTGGACTCATATACCCTTCCTGCCAAATCCACAAGTGTGAGGGTCACCTTGCCGCGATACTCATTGACAAACTGGACGCTGACCCGGTCATAGGATGGAACGGGGCCTACAAAGATGCCGAAACGGCTCAGCTCTGGTTCTGGAATGGCCGAAATGACCACGGGATCCGAGAGGCTGTTGCAGGTAGCGTCAAAAATGGCCACCTGATACGATCCATCGGCGCTGGCGACGTAGCTGCGCTGCGTGGCTCCGGCGATGGGCTGGCCGTTGAGGTACCATTGGTAAGAAGTGCCTGGTTGCTGGGAAGTCAGCTGGCTGCCGTTGATCACGATCAGCGGCTTGGCGAGAGAATTGGCCCCCACGGTGATTTGCTGCTCAAAATCGGTAGCCCCTTGGCTGTTGGAAATCGTCAACTTGACCAAGTAGGTACCGGCGGAGGTATAGGTGAAGATCGGATTTTTGAGCGAAGAGGTAGATCCCTGCCCAAACTCCCAGAGGTAAGTGGTCGCCGATCCCTCGCTTTGGTTGTCAAAGGTGACCGCGGCCCCCACACAGGTGTAGGAAGCCTCAAACTTGGCAAACAGCACATCCGCACAGTTTTGGGTCAGCCAGCCGGTGGCATTTTGCACCGAAGCGCCAGTCCCCAGATTGATGATCCCCTCTCCCGTCTTGTTCACATTGCTAACGTTAACGTGCTCCAAGCAAAGCTTGCGGTAGATATCGTACAGGATCGAGCTGCCCGCCGCAGTAGAAGTGATCAGGGCTTTGGAAGCCTGTGTGGCCGTGGAAAGCATGTTGTCTTTCACCGAAAGCACGGCGGTCTTGCCAAATTCCAAGGTCGCTCCGGCGCCTAGACCCAACACATTCACGTCAAGGGCATCGACATTCACGACGGCTTTTCCATTCGCGATGTTGAGGTTGTCCAGACCGTCGCTGTTCAGCACCAGCGTCCCCCCACCGACTCCCAGCGTATTGATCGGTACCGACGAGGCATTCAGGAAAACCCCGTTTGTCCCAGAAAACTGCGCCGAAAGACCGGACTTGATCTGGCCGCTGGCTGTGACGGAGAGCTGCTCCGAGAAAAGCAAGGAAGTCACGTTTCCATTCAGCACGCCGTTGGGATAGATTTGGATTTCGCTGGCCTTGAGCTCGGCCATATCTACCGTCAGCCTCGCTGACTCAACTTCGAGCTCGTCCACCGCGGTGGCGGAGATCATCCTCCAGTTTCCCGCAACGAAGCTCAGCGTCGTATTTTCAAACAATGTCTGGCCTAGCTCCACCAGCATTTCATTGGCACTTTCGCTGTCCAAAACGATCTTACCGTTCTTGATTTCGGTAATCTGATTGCTGACCCGAAGCCCGTTGGAGATAAACAGCATGTTGGAGTTAAGGTCAAGGTTTAGCACTTGGTTGCCAAACACATTCACGCTAAACACCCTTGAAGCGGCAGTCAGCAGAACGGTTTTGTTTTGCCCCGCAGCTCCATCAAACACCACCCGGGTATTTTCTCCGGGTATTTTCCCAGCGGCTACCCCATTGGAGGTCAGGGACCAGTTGCTTCCTTCGCTCCAGCTGCCCGAAGCTCCACCTATCCAGTAGAGGGTCTCCTCAGCGCCATCCAGCACTCCGGCAGAGAACAAAAGCGAGAAGGGCTGCACGCCGGACTTCAACTCCCGCTTATGGCTCACTTTCAGCGTGTATTTCTTCGGCTTGGGCGAGGAAATGAGGACCTGCTCCACGTTGTCCCGGAAGTTGTCCCCCGTCTGCACGGCCCTTGCTCCGGCACCAAGAGAGGGATCGAGCGTCCATGGAAAATAGGTAACCCCGTCCTCATCCACCAAGCGGATATCCAGATCATTGACCAGCATCAAGTTGGTGGGATCGAGCACGGCACCGGTGGGGGTACCGGAGGGATCGGTCCAGGCGATGGTCGCGCGGATAGGTGTGATCCCGTCAGAGATGATCTGGTGTTCGTAGGTAGCGCCTTGGTTTAGCACCAGCTCACGGATCACTCGGCTGTTGCCGTCTTCGTTCAAAATCATATCCGCGGAGGCCTTGGCATCCAACAAGCCCCAGCCAAACATATAGTCCGGCCCAGGGGCTGGCCCGGCTTCTTTTGCAGTGTGGACAGCCAGGCCCTTTACGGTAGAGGACCACATGTACTTGTTTGCATTGCGCTGCGCAAAGAGCTGCTGCAACAAAAGCAGGGACCCTGCCACATTGGGAGAGGCCATGGATGTCCCGCTGAGGCTGGCATAGGCGTCGGTAGCGCCGTTGTTGGTGACGGAAGAGCTGTACACGCTCACGCCCATCCCCACCAGGTCGGGCTTGATCCGCCCATCGTCCGTTGGCCCCCAGTTGGAGAAGTCACTCATTTTGACGTCGGATGGCTGGGTGTAGGTAGCCACATTGGACACTGCCCCCACGGTAATCGCATTTTTGGCGACCCCCTCGGGGCCAAGCGTGTCGTCCGGACCATCCGGCGGGCGCGTACCATCCCCGCTATCGGTACGGTCATTGCCCGCCGCCCAGACTACGGTGTAGTAAGGCTTGGAATACAGCAGGTCATCGATGCCCTTGCTTTTGGAAGAATAAAAGCCAAATCGATAGTCCTCGTTGGCGTTGACGCTGGTGTTGCCAGCCCAAGCCCAGGCATTGCTGGAGTTTCGGTACCAGCCCAAAACCACCCCGTAGGAATGGTTGGACACCAAATGCCCTCCGGGCTTGCTCGCCGGATCGTAGGCATTGTTGTTCATCTTGTCCAGGTCAGACTCCCAGTTGAATGCCCAGCCAGTTGCCTCCGAGGCCATGCCCTTGGCATTGGCACTGACGCCGGTAGCCAGGATCGTACCCGTGACGTGAGTGGCGTGGCTGGAAATCGTCTCCGTAGAGCCGTCCACTTGGGTCAGTCGATTCCGGTATTCCACATGGTCTATCTTGGGTCGGGTCTGGTCGTATATCCCGACCACCATTCCCTTTCCGGTCAGGCTGAGCCCTAGTTCTCCGCCAGGCTGTAGGGCGCTAGTCCCGGTAGTCTTGGCGGCATTGACGTTCATCACTTGGTAATATACCGGCTGATCGAGCAGGTCAAAGTATAAAAGCTCCGCCGTGTTCCCGTCCGAAAGGGGGATTCTCACGGGGATATTTTTGGCGGCAGCCTTGAGCAAAATCTCGTTTTTCGACAAAATCAAATGCCTATACCCCTCCTCAAACTGCGCCGCCACTTTTCCCCTCGCCTCATCCAGACGCTCCAGCGAAGACTGGGTTTCCTGTGCGGCTGCCGTAGCCATCCAAAAAAAAGAACTCAATAGAACCAGTAGATTTTTTCTCATAGCAACACGTTCATCTTCAGATTTTAAACTAGTACAAAGTAATTAAAGTTTGCCTATATCCTATTTCCAAGCCCTCCTATTAGCCCGCTAAGCTCGGTTTTGGCCAAGACGGCCTCCGCTATCCCTGATCGGCCAACAGATGCTTTTTCCCACAAAATGATCCAGCCATCGAAAACCCGGCGCCCTTAGCTCAGACTTGAGCAAAAGAAAAAAGAGGGCCAAGATGACCCTCTTTTCGATCTATAGGAAACCGTTTATTGCTTGGTCAAAACCACATCGCCTGCATCGCCCCAAGTATTGGACCAGGTGATGGATATAGTTCCGTCTTGGTTTATCATACCGTTGATGGTAAACGGATCCTGATACCGGTCCGCGTTGGCGGGGTCGCCGGTGATCTCACCGCAGGCATCGGAGATCTTGCCTATGGGCGCTGTGTCGTCATAGAGACCAGGGTACAGCCCAAAAGAGATGTCATTGACCTGATAGACGCCGGTACCGGCATTGCTCAACACCACTTGGTCAGCAGCGGATATCACAAAGTTGGTCGTAGACTGATCGGCTCCGCCTTCTCCATCTCCCAGCTGCAAATATTCCCAAAAGACCTTGTAGGTTCCTGCCAACTCGGAAGAGCAGATCACCCGAATCGCCAACAAAAGGTCTCCATAATTCGTCGAAACCTCGGCGCCACTCGCCGTAGTCATCTTCAAGACCAAATCCGGAGTCTCAGAGGGGTCGATGTTTCCGGTAAGAACCGTCACCGGAACCATCCCGGTAAATTCGCCGGCGGGGATGGTAACAGAAGCGCCGCTAAACTCGTAGTGCACTCCCCTGACGGCCGTAGAAGTCGGATCCACGGAGACCTCCACCGTGATCGGCGAGGAACTGTTGGTCGACACACGGTTGATCTGAAGCTCCACGACATCCGTCTGATTAGCCGACAAGCGGACAAAGGAAGCCGTGCGTCCATTGGGCAGTCTGCCGTCTTCAAACTCGACAAAGGTCCCCTGTAGAAGGGTATCATCTCCCTGGTCGTCAAAGCATCCCGTCAGAGACAGGGAGGCCAAGATCGTCGCAAGGAATATATATATCTTGTTCAATTTCATGATTTTCCGATTTTTAGTTGTAACCAGGATTGTTTTCCAGTAGCTCGTTGAGGGTGATTTCGTCCTGAGGAAGAGGCGCCAAAATGCGGTAATCAGCGTAAGGAACCGGCTCAAAAGACCCCGCCTTGGAGATCGTCAATCCGTTGCGCTTCAGGTCAAACCATCTGTGTCCTTCCAATGCAAACTCGGTTCTTCTCTCCTTCAAGATGGCTTGGAAGAGTGAATTGCCGGACAGTCCCGCCAGCGGCGCCACTCCCCTCTTGCTTCTCAGGGCGTTCAGGTCCGCAAGCGCACCGGAGTCGTTCCCGGTTTTTTGCCTTGCTTCCGCACGGATGAGGTAGAGCTCTGATGCACGGAGGATTGGCAGGTTTTCCAGGAAGTCTCCCTTTGCCCCCAGCCATTTTTTGGATCGGTAAACCACGCCGTCGGCTCCACTTCGGGTAGTTTCGGCCCACATGGTCTTTCTCACATCTCCGGCATCATAGGCAGCCAGAAGCTCGTCCGTGGCAGTCACGATAAACTGAGCCCCGGTGTACACGTTGGCGGTCAGGGAGCACATGGAGTTGTTTACCCCATCCACTGTGGACCAGTCCACCGACCTGATTTCCATCTCAAATACCGACTCGGGATTTGGGAAGGTATTGAAGGCTGCTTCATAACCCGCTGCGGAGACCAGCCCGGTACCGGTGTTGCTCAGGCCAAGAGTTCCCATCGCCTGGGTGGCCATGGTGACTGCTTCCGCATTTTTGCCCTCGTAGAGATATACTCGGGACAGCAGCAGTTCGGCGGCGCCTTTGGAGGCCCGGTAGATCCCGGCAGTTCCCATGGACTGTACAGCCAAGCTGGAAATAGCCACATTCAAATCCGCCTCGATCTGGTCATATACTTCCCGGTTGGTGCTTCTGGAGCGGAAGTCCGCATTGGAAAGCCCCAAAGTAGGGGTGGTACGCAGGATCACCGCGGCATTCCAGCCACTGACCTCCTGTCCAGGCTCGTAGCCATAGACTCGGGCCAGGTCGAAGTAAAACAAAGCCCGCAGGAAAGAGGCTTCACCTTTCAATTTGGTGCGCAGCGCCTCGTCCCCTTCCACCTTGTCGATCTCGGTCAGGAGGATATTGGCCTCGTTGATCGCGGTGAACAGTCCCGTGGTGGAGTAGCTCCACAGGTTGATGTGCTGCCGATCGGCGTTGGCTTCCTGGCCGATGTATCTACCAGTGTTGGCGATGATCCGCAGGTTATCCGCCATGATCTCGGGGGCGATCAGCATAGTCTGGCCATAGTAGTTGAAGCTTCTCACCCGGCCGTAAATGGAAAACAGCAAGGACTCAAAGCTCTTCACATCCGTAAAGGCCGTCTCGGGGGTCAAACTTTGTCTTGGCTCGGTCTCCAGCATGCTATCGCAGGATCCCAACAACAAGGCGCCTCCCAGAATAAGTGTCTTTAATATATTTTTCATTCCCTATTTCTGTTAGAAGTTAAGATTGATCCCGGCGGTGATTTGCTTTCCGTTTGGATACGATCCATAAGTGGACGTACCTACGGAGTTGACTTCCGGGTCGATTCCATTATAGTTGGTGAACGTGGCCAGGTTCATCCCTTGGACAAACACGCTGGCGTTGCTCATGCCAATTCTGCTGGCGAGCTCACCGGCAAGGGTGTACTTGAGGGTCACCTGCTTCAGGCGCACGTAGCCACCGTCGCTCAGCAGTCTGGTAGAGAAGGTTCCGATGTTGGATGTCCCCGGAGCCTGGCCGCCTTCATAGGGCTTGCCGACCGTGGTGATATCGCCGGGCTGCTTCCAGTAGTCGCCTTGGCTCACAAACTGGTTGTCGGGACCAGATCCCCAAGCGCCCAGGTTATAGATATCCGAGTTGGTCACGAGGTTGCCAAACTGGCCTTGGAAAAACACTTCCAAGGTCAAAGGTCCGTAGCTGAAGGTGTTGGTAAATCCTCCGTAGCTGCTGGGAAGGGCGCTGCCTCTGTAGTCCAGCGTGGACTCGCCCACCACGTAGGTGTAGCTACCAGCGTTGTCAGAGTACATGGCCAACCCATTTGCCGGGTTCACACCCAGATACTCATTGGTGTAGAAGAAATCGATGGGTCTGCCGACGATAAGGTCATTGCCGATTCTGTCCAAGCCGTCGTAAAGGGAAAGCAGCTCGTTTTCCAGAAAGGTGATATTGAAGGCGGTAGACCATTGGAACTTGCCGGATACCACGTTGGTAGTCTGCAGGTCAATGTCTATCCCTTGGTTTCGCACTTCCCCTGTATTTCGGGTGATGGTGCCAAAACCGGAATCCACAGGCAGCGGCGTATCAAACAGCAGGGACTTGGAGTCTTTTCTCCAAAAATCCACCGTGGCGATGATTCGGCCATTAAACATGGTTCCGTCCACACCCACGTTCATGGAGTGGGCCTCTTCCCAGGTCAGGAGGTCATTTCCGAGCTGAGAGATCGTCAAGCCACCGTTTCCGAGGTACTGGCCACTAGAGCCGACCAAGGTTCTGGAGGCAAAGTTGGCGATGTCGGAGTTACCGGTGATCCCGTAGGACGCCCGCACGCGGAGGTTGTCCAGCCAGCTCACATCCTGCAGGAAGCTTTCGGAGGAAAGTCTCCATCCCACCGACAAGGCGCCAAAGGTTCCCCACTTGTTTTCCGAACCAAAACGGGAAGATCCGTCTCTTCTCAGCGTCACGTCAGCGGTGTAGCGATCGTCGTAGTCATATTTGGCCTGGCCAAAAAATCCCGCCCGCTTGTACTCGGTGTAGTTGGAGTTGACCGCAAAGGGAGTCGCCGCGTTTTGCAGGTAG
Source organism: Algoriphagus oliviformis (assembly GCF_017254915.1). Lineage (GTDB taxonomy): Bacteria > Bacteroidota > Bacteroidia > Cytophagales > Cyclobacteriaceae > Algoriphagus > Algoriphagus oliviformis. Next base: position 22,168 of record NZ_JAFKCT010000004.1, read on the forward strand.
ATCAGGGTTGGATTGGGGAATCCTCTACCCGTGGCAGATTGGGTGTCTCCGTTGCCGACTTTGTATTCAAAGCCCAAGACACCGGATACGGTATGCACTTCGTTGAATTTCCTGTTGAAATTGAAGTTATGGTTGGTGTTGAAGTTGGTATTTCTTCTTCCGGTGAAAACCGAAGCGCCTCCATAAGAGGAGAACACAGGGATAGTCGAAGGCCTGTTGTTGATCTCCTGGATATCAGAGAAGTCCAACCCAAAATAGGAAGTCCAGCTCAACCAAGGCACAAACTGATAGGTAAGCGACAGGTTGGAAACGGACTGCACGGTCTTGGCGTTTCGCAGTTCCTCATACACACCCTGCACGATGTTGTACCCAAACAGGTGATTGGAAGGATAAGCGGCAAAGGTCCCGTCCTCGTTGTAGATCGGTACATTGGGACGCGCTGAGTAGCCTGCCACAAACGGCCCGTTCACAAAGTTGCCTCGGTCGATGGTACCGTTGGTATTCTGGTAAGCCAGGGACAATGCCGCCGACACGGTAAACTTCTGGTTGGGCTTGTGGGTCAAGTTCAGACGTCCGGTAGCTCTTTGGTAGTCTGACTGGATGATTTGGGCTTCCTGATCGGTATAGGATCCGGAGAGGAAAAAGGTCGTCCTGTCGTCCCCACCGGAGATGGACAGGTCATATACACTCACTCTCGCATCCCGATAGAGCTCATCTACCCAATTGTAACTTTCCAGATTGGGATCCTCAGGATCTCCATAGGTAGCCGCTGCATTGGCCGGATTGAGACCGGCGTTGATGTAGGCGTCACGCTTGATGGTAGCCAGCTGGGTGGCATCCATGACGTCATAGAGGTTCAAGGGCTTCACGATACCTTCCTGCACGGACAGGCGAACGTTGGTCTTGCCTTTTTTACCTCTTTTGGTAGTGATCAGCACCACCCCGTTGGCAGCCTGGGCACCATAGATCGCCGCGGAAGCAGCATCCTTCAGCACCTCGATTGACTCGATGTCATTGGGGTTGATAGAGGCGAGGGCGTTTTGGGAACCTTGTCCCGCCAAACTCTGTGACCCCACGCCACCGATGGCGATCTGCACCCCATCGACGATGTAGAGAGGCTCGTTGCTGGCATTGACGGAGCCCACGCCCCTCACGCGTACGTTGAGCGCCCCACCAGGCTGGCCAGTGGAAGAAGTGACTTGTACACCGGCTATCCTACCCTGCATCGCCCGGTCAAAAGACTGCACGGGCAGATCCTGAAAGACCTCCCCTCGAACGGACGACACCGCCCCGGTCATCTCCCGCTTGGACTGATCCCCGTAGGAGGTGATTACAAATTCAGACAGAGACTGCACATCCGGCTCCATGGCCACATTGATCGTCGTCTGGTTCCCGATCGTCACCTCGCGGGAAGCTAAGCCCACAAAACTGAAGACGAGAACATTGCTTCCGGCGGGGACATTGATCGAATACTTGCCATCGATGTCGGTGGCTGTCCCGATCGTCGTTCCCTTCACCAGAACTGTCGCTCCCGGTACACCCAAGTTGTCCTCTACCGAGGTCACGGTACCGGTAATCACACGGCTTTGCGCAAACGCAGAAACGCCTACGAAAAACAGCATGAGTCCTAGAAGTAAAACTTTCCTCATATTGATTGGTTTTGGTTAAATAATAGAACTAGTACTCTACTCGATATAGTAATAAATACCGCTAAGAATGTACAAAAGTTTGAAGGAAGAGGCAAATAAAATGAATCCATCAATCCATGTTTTCAGAACATAATTCTGAAAACAATTTTATCCACTGATTTCACAGTTGATTATTCTGTAAAGGAAATGTTAACAAAAGTTAATTTTCGAAAAAATTCGGCCTGTACCGAAAAAACTACATGAACGGTAAGCCAAAAACATAAAAACCAAAATTTTCTTCTTACTTGAAGTCGCTACGTAGTACTGAATGAAAATAATATGTCGATAAACATAGACAAACCTTTCTTTATCCAGTTGGTTTGATCGGGACGCTTCCTCTTTCGCAATAGAAAAAACGGACAGTAGACAGCGGTCCCCAAAGCGCTGCCACTGCAGATAAAATCGCCTAAAGAATCTTGATCGTGATCCGGCGATTCAGCGCCTGGTTTTTGGGGTTGGAGTTGGGCACCATCGGCTCCTTGTCGCCTTTGCCCTCCACCATGACTCTTCCCGGATGGAGCCCTGCCGCCATCAAAAAAGACTGCACGCTCTTGGCACGCTGAAGGCTGAGCGTCTGGTTGTAGGCCACGCTGCCGACGTTGTCGGTGTGGCCGGTGATCAGGATGTTGACATTGGGGTTTTCCAAAAGAAATTTCTGGAGGCGACGGAGGGAGGTCTTCGATTCTGGCTTGAGATCGTATTTGTCAAACTCGAAGAAGACGTTTTCGAAGACAAACTCCTCCCCAGCGGCGACAGGTGTAAGCTCCACCTTCAGGTCTTTCACGTTTTGGATCTTGTCCCGCTCCACATTGTAGATCTTGGGCAGGAAGCCTTTCTTTTCCACATAGAGCCCCGACACGGCATTTTCGGGATAGAGCATCGTGAAGTCACCCGTCTTGCCATCCGCCTGAAACTGGTACAGCGTACTGTCGTTGGTCAGGGACACGAGCGACAGCGTTGCGTCCACGGGCTGCCCGGTCTTTGCGTTGAATACCTTGCCCTCGGTCACCGTCAGGTTTTCGCCCAGGTAGATCTCCTCCGGAAACTTAAACCTATACAAGAGCGAGCGGTCATTTTGGTCCTCCTCCGAGGTCAACTCGGTATAGTAGGCATAGTCCTTTTTGGCCGTGATGAAGAGCGCCACCTGCTCCAGCTGGTCATTGATCGGAAGGCCTAGGTTTTCAGGCTTTTGAAACTCCCCATTTTTCACCCGGGAAAGAAAAATATCCATCCCCCCAAAGCCCAGATGTCCGTCGGAGGCGAAAAAAAGGATCTCGTTGTTGAAAAACATGAAGGGGGAAATCTCGTCCTTGGGCGTATTGACCGTGGCACCCAGATTTTTTGCTTCCGCCCAGCTGCCGTCATTTTGGCGCACGCTGTACCAAATGTCATTGCCCCCAAAGCCTCCCCGGCGATTGGAGGAAAAGAACAGAATCCGGCCGTCGGCAGAGAGGGAGGGTTGGGAATCCCATGACCGCGAGTTGACCTTGGTGCCCATGTTGGTCGGCCGTTGCCAGTGTCCATTGACCTTGTAGGCGACGTAGAGGTCGCAGCTGCCCTGGGAATCGGGCGCGTCGCAGGACGTGTAGATGAGGATCTTGCCGTCGGCGGTGACCGAGCAGGTGCCTTCGTTGTAGGGGGAATTGATCGTCTCGGCGAGGCTTTGCGGGGGCGTCCAGCCATCCTCCCCATCCACATAGGAAGTGTAGATGTCTTCCTTGTCAAAGTTCCCCGTCCCATCCCGCTTAGTAAAGAGAATCTGCTCCCCATCCGCGGTCAGCACGGGAAAATACTGGAGGTTAAACTCGTTCAGCGGAGACCTGAGCCGCTGCTTCTCTATAGCCTGGGTGCTGCCCAGCTGCGTCTGCAGGAAATTCATCCGCGTCTGCATCTCCTTATAGTAAAGGTGGTTTTTGAAAGCCGGGTCGAGGATGGGATCTACCTTGGCAAATTCATCGTAGGCCTTTTGAAACTCTCCCTTTTGCCAGTAGATATTCGTGAGCACCCACCCAAACTCCGCCACGTTTTTTGCGCTGGCGTTTTTTCCCGACAGCCTTGCCTTGCCCGCATTGGCGGTTTTTTCGGCATTGTCCAGCTGCCCCATGGTGATGTACAGCTGCGCGGCCTTCACATACGCTTCCAAAAAAGACGCTTCCCTTGCGATAGCTGCCTTGTACTTGCCCATCGCCTCATTGTATTGCCTAGACAGCGTCAGCTCTTCCCCCTCTTGGTACAGCTTGATGGCCTTTCCATCGATGATGGAATAGGTCTGGGCTTCCGAGCGGAAAAAGAAGAAAAGCAGTACAGCAATGAGGAAAACAGGGCGCATTCACTTATGGGATGTCCATAAATTTATGTGTTTGCAGGGAAACTTTCCAATTCGGGCGGTTTTTAACGTATTCGACGATCTCTGGCGTGAATCGGGCAACCTTGCTCCACTCCGGCTGTAGGCGCAGTTCGCAGAGGGGATTGACCTGGGCGGCATGCTCCTCCGCAAAGGCAAAGTCGCTCTTGTTGAAGACGACCACTTTGAGTTCGTCAGCGTGCTTGTAGATGCTCGGATGTGGGTTTTTGAATTTCTTGGGGGAAAAGCAAACCCAGTCAAAGTCCCCCGAAAAAGGATGCGCGCCGGACGTCTCGATGTTGGTGGTGAAGCCTTTTTCCTTCAAAAGCTTGGTCAGCGGCCCCAGGTCATACATCAGCGGCTCTCCGCCAGTGATCACCACAAGCCTCCCCGGGAACTTCAGCGCTTCGTCCACGATCTGCTCGATGGAGAGCACGGGCCACTTCGCAGCCTCCCAGCTTTCCTTCACGTCACACCAGACGCAGCCCACGTCACAGCCTCCCAGCCGGATAAAATAGGCCGGATAGCCTGTAAATCTGCCTTCTCCTTGGATGGTGTAAAAAGCCTCCATGATCGGAAGCTGTTGGCCGGCGGCCACGAGTGCTTGCTTGCTTGACGCGATGAGTTCTTGAGTCTTCATGAATTTTTGGTAAAGCGGGCGATTGAACCGCTGGTGAATGAGGGCACAAAAATAGTGGTAAAGTTGTAAAGTGGCAAGGTTGCAGGTTGGGCCACCTTGCCACTTTGGCACCTTTCCACTTTACAACTCCTTACTCATCACCACCCGATAATCCTCCACCCCACCCTTGGGCAGCACGCCGATGATCCGGAAGCCTCGGCTGAGTCCAAAGCATATCATGGCAGGAAAGCGGTTTCGGGTTTTGAAAAAGACGGATTTAAAGCCCTTTTTCCTAGCCCATGCTTCTTGATAGTCCGCCAACCCATCGGCGACGCCGTGTTTCCTAAACTCCGGCCTCACCCCGCCCATCCATGAATAAAAGGTGTCCGGCGTCTCGCTTTGATAACCGACTTTAAATCCCAACAACTCTCCGTCTCGTTCTGCTACCAAAGCCAAGTAAAGCCTATGCCTCAAGCGATCCGCATAAAAATCACCGGAAGCCCTGCCCGGAAACTCCGGGATACGGGAATGGACCCAGAGCAGCTCTTCCAGGGAGGCTTCACGAATGGTTATATTGGAAAATTGCAACATTGGAAATAGCAGGTTGGAATGTGGTAAAGTGGCAAAGTTGTAAAGTTAGGGTTCTCCCAACCTTACAACTTTCCCACCTTGCAACTTTTCAGCGCTATTTCTTCACCGTCGGATACGTCACGCCCAGCTGCTCCAAATACGTATCGTATTTCGTCTCGTCATAATAGTATTTTTCCAACTCGGGACGGAAACGCTTCATGATGTCGGTATTGATATAGATCGGCGCAGGATCCTCCGCCGTGATCATCGGCTTGTAGGTTTCCTCTTTGGTCTGGACATTTTTGAAATAGTCCCAAGCCTGATCCACCAGCTCCGGCTTCAGCAGAAGATCCAGAATCGTCATCGCCTCGGCTTTGGCACCAGCCGTCACGCCCTTGTGGGCGATCGGCGTCGCCATCGCGATGGCATTGCTCCAGTGGTGGCCAGGCAGACCGGGAATGTTCGATGGAAAGCGCAGCGTCACCGTCGGCACCACCCAAGACACGTCCCCGATATCATCCGAACCTCCAGAGATCGGCTCCTTCACCGGCAAACCCAAGGTATCGAGCTTGGTTGGCAAGCCTTCTTCTTTTGACCCTTGCTCCTTCTGGGCGGCTTTTGCCAAAGTTTGGTCGTTCTCATCCCAGGTCGGCAAGCCGACTTTGAGGATGTTTTGGTACATGGTTTCGGCGATGGTCTTATTGAAGTGGCGGGGCCAAGCGGTGCCGACGATCTTCGATGTCATCGTCGTGCCGGTCATCAGCGCCGCGCCTTTGGCGATGTCATTGGCCTGGGCGTACATTTCCATGATGCCATCGTACTTCACGTCGCGGAAATAGTACCAGATCGAGGCTTGGGAAGGCACCACATTCGGCTGGTCGCCGCCATCCGTGATCACCGAGTGCGAACGCTTCAGCGGATGGAGGTGCTCCCGCTTGTAGTTCCAACCGATGTTCATCAGCTCTACGGCGTCGGCGGCACTTTTCCCCCTCCAGGGAGCGCCTGCGGCATGGGCCGCATCGCCGGCAAAGGTGTATTCCACGGAGATCAGGCCGGTACCGGAAGCCTGCCCATAGCTCACTCCAAGATTATTGGCTACGTGGGTGAAGATGCAGATGTCCACGCCCTCAAACTTGCCGTCGCGGACAAACCATGCCTTGGCAGCGACCAACTCCTCGGCGATCCCCGGCCAGAGGATGAGCGTGCCGCCGATGTTTTCGCGCTCCATGATCTGCTTCACTGCCAGCGCCGCGGTGATATTCAGCGGGATGCCGGCATTGTGTCCTTCCCCGTGGCCAGGCGCACCTTCCACGATGGGTTTGTGGTAGGACACCCCGGGGTATTGGGAGGCTTTCGGGATGTTGTCCACGTCAGAGCCCAGCGCGATGACCGGCCCATCCCCGTTACTCCAGGTCGCAAACCAAGCCGTGGGGATGCCCGAAATGCCGTTCTCGATTTTGAATCCATTTTCCTCCAAAATACCCGTCAGGTACTTGGACGACTCGACCTCCTGAAAACCCAGCTCCGCAAAGCTGAAAATCTTGTCCACCATCACCTGGCTTTGCTTGTGGTTGGCCTGCACGATCTGGGCGGCTTCGGTCTTGAGGGCCTCGATCTGCTTGGCGGAGTATTTTTTCTGGGGAAAAGCGGAGAGGCAAATGCCCCCAGCCAATGCCGCTGTCAATAGTAAATTCTTTCTCATAAGGTCGATTGGTTAGGTTTTGGAAAATACAAAAAAGCCCTAAGTCGCTGATACAAAAATGATCAAAGGCAAAATCGGAACGATGAGAGGAATTGGAAATTTGACTACCAAAGCCGCCTGATTTTTCTATTTTTGCAGGCATTCAGTATAAAAACCAAGAATATTTCAATCATGGCGGATTACAACTTCCGGGAAATCGAGCAGAAATGGCAAAGCTATTGGAAAGAAAAGGGCACTTTCAAAGCAGAAGTCGACCCCAATCGACCTAAATTCTACTCCCTGGACATGTTCCCCTACCCCTCTGGAGCCGGTCTCCACGTGGGACACCCGCTGGGCTACATCGCCTCGGACATCGTGAGCCGATTCAAGGCGCTGAAGGGCTTCAATGTCCTCCACCCCATGGGCTACGATTCCTTTGGACTTCCCGCGGAGCAATACGCCATACAGACCGGACAGCATCCGGCCATCACGACTGAGCAAAACATCACCCGCTACACCGAGCAGCTGAAAAACATCGGCTTTGCCTTTGATTGGGATCGCGAAGTGCGGACTTCTGATCCTGCTTACTATAAATGGACGCAGTGGATCTTCATGCAGCTCTTCAAGAGCTACTACGATCTGGACGCCAACAAGGCGCTTTCGATAGACTCCCTGATCGAGCGCTTTGAGACTTTGGGAAACAAAAGCGTAAAAGCCGTTTCCGACGAAGACACCCCGGTATTTACCGCCGAGGAGTGGAAGGCTTTTTCCGAAAAGGAAAAGCAGGAAATACTTCTCAAGTACCGCCTGACCTTCCTGGCTGAGACCACCGTCAACTGGTGCGCGGCCTTGGGCACCGTCCTTTCCAACGACGAAGTAAAAGACGGCTTCTCCGAAAGAGGCGGGCATCCTGTCGAGCGCAAGAAAATGATGCAGTGGTCCATGCGGATCACCGCCTATGCCGACCGCCTGCTCCAAGGACTCGAACGAGTCGACTGGGCAGAGCCGATCAAGGAAATGCAGCGCAACTGGATTGGCAAGTCCATCGGTGCAGACGTCGTTTTTCAGGTAAAGGATTCCGACAAGAAAATCAAAGTTTTCACCACCCGAGTGGACACGATCTACGGGGTGACTTACCTGGCCTTGGCACCGGAATCCGATCTGGCCGCCAGCCTGATCACCGAAGACCAGCGCGCCACGGCCGAAGCCTACATCGAAGTGGCCAAAAACCGCTCCGAGCGCGAGCGCATGAGCGATGTCAAGACCATCTCCGGAGCCTTCACCGGCTCCTATGCGATCAATCCGTTTAACGGCGAAGAAATCCAAATCTGGGTAGCCGACTACGTGTTGGCGGGCTACGGTACCGGCGCGGTGATGGCCGTACCGGCGCACGACGAGCGCGATTACAACTTTGCGAAGCACTTCGGCCTGGAAATCCGCCAAGTCATCGAAGGATCGATGGAAAACGGTTCCTTCCCGGGAAAAGGCGGATTTATCATCAACTCCGGCTTTATCTCTAATATGTACATGAAGGAAGCGATGGCCAAGGCCATTGCCTTTCTGGAGGAAAAAGGAATCGGAAAAGGCAAGATCCAGTACCGTATGCGCGACGCGATTTTTACCCGCCAGCGCTACTGGGGCGAGCCACTGCCGGTTTATTTTAAGGACGGATTGCCCTACCTGGTGGAGGAAAAAGACTTGCCTTTGGTATTGCCAGAGGTGGACAAATACCTACCAACCGAGGATGGCGAGCCACCACTCGGTCGGGCAAAAGACTGGACGTACAAAACCGCCGAAGGGGAATTTCCGCTGGAAATGTCCACCATGCCGGGCTGGGCAGGGTCGAGCTGGTACTTCTTCCGCTACATGGATCCGAACAACGATACTGCTTTTGCCGACAAAATAAAAACCGACTACTGGGGCGCGGTGGACCTCTACATCGGAGGATCCGAGCATGCGACAGGCCACCTGCTTTATTCCCGATTCTGGACCAAGTTCCTCCACGACATCGGTGCGGTACACATCGACGAGCCTTTCCAGAAGATGATCAACCAAGGCATGATCCAAGGTCGATCCAACTTTGTGTATCGGGTAAAAGGCACCAACCAGTTTGTGAGCCACGGACTGAAAGACCAATACGATTCCTTCGCGATGCACGTGGACGTCAACATCGTCCACAACGACCAGCTCAATCTGGACAAATTCAAGGCTTGGAGACCTGACTTGGCCGATGCGGAATTTATCCTCGAAGACGGCAAATACATCTGCGGCTCTGAGGTGGAAAAAATGTCCAAGTCCAAGTACAACGTCGTCAACCCGGACGACATCATCGAGCGATACGGAGCCGACACGCTGCGACTCTACGAAATGTTCCTCGGGCCTTTGGAGCAGTTTAAGCCTTGGAACACCAATGGCATCGACGGCGTGTACAAGTTCCTCCGAAAGCTCTGGAACCTGTACCACAACTCCGCTGGGGACTTCCAAGTCTCCAACGCGCCTGCTACCAAAGAAGAGCTGAAAGCCCTGCACAAAGCCATCAAGAAGATGGAAGAGGACATGGCCAACCACTCTTTCAACACCTCCGTGTCCAGCTTTATGATCTGCGTGAACGAGCTCACGGCGCTTAAGTGCAACAAGCGAGAGATTCTGGAACCGATGGCCATCTTGGTTTCCCCGTATGCGCCGCATATCGCCGAGGAGCTTTGGTCGCTTTTGGGCCATTCCGAGTCCATCACCAAAGCGACCTTCCCGGAATTCGACGAGAAGCATTTGGTAGAAAGCGCCTTTGAATACCCCGTCATGATCAATGGCAAGATGCGCGCTAAGCTGAATCTTTCCCTTTCCCTCACCGTGCAGGAGATCGAAAAAGCTGCCCTAGCCGACGAAGCCGTCCAAAAGTGGCTTGAGGGAAAGGCTCCGAAAAAGGTCATCATCGTACCGGGCAAAATCGTCAATCTGGTGGTGTAACTTCCATTAAACTTCCTGAAAAAGGCTCTTTCCAAACGGATCGGGCCTTTTTCCGTTTTAGCGAATACAAGCTATATTTGGTAGGTGAACCTGGTCAAAGACCATATCGAAACAATCGGGCAGCTGTGCAAAAAGCACCACGTAGAAAAACTCTATGTCTTTGGCTCTGTGCTCACGCCCTCCTTCACCGATTCCAGCGACGTGGATTTTTTGGTAGAGTTCGAAGACAAAAAAATCGAGAGGTTTGTAAGCAATTTTTTCAGCTTGAAGGCTAATCTTGAATCACTTCTGGGAAGAGAAGTTGACTTGGTCGAATCGGATGCTATCAGCAATCCTTACTTTAAGGAAGAACTGGAGGAAACAAAACTGCTACTTTATGAATCGGAAGATTAAGAAGTATCTTTTCGACATCCTCACTTGTATCCAAGAAATCGAAAGCTTTATTGAAGGAAGAGAAATCAGCACGGACACCCTTAGGTCAGACCGAAAGACTCTAAGAGCCATAGAACGTGACCTTGAAATCATTGGTGAGGCCATGAAACGAATCCTTAGACTTGATCCCGAAATACAAATATCTGACACATCAGAGATCATAGGAGCGAGAAACTATATTGCCCACGAGTATGAGTCAGTCTCCTTGTCCATTCTGTCCAGAACGCTGACTGATCATATTCCCCTTTTAAAAAAGGAAGTAACACTACTTCTTGCGGAAAAATGATCATCTATACTTTCCCTATTCGTACTGCCTTTATAGACCGCGACTTGGAAATGATCAGCCCAAAGGCCAAAATCCGACCGCTGGTCTTTACCAATCAGCCTGCCAAGCTCCCCTTCTATTTCATCCTCCAGTTTTTCCAACTCCTCTGGCTCTTGCCGAAAACGGACCAATACCTCTGTTTCTTCGGGGGATACCACGCTGTTCTTCCAGTGTGGTTTGGAAGGGCCTTCGGCAAAAGGTGCACGATCCAGGCTGGGGGGATGGACTGCATGAACATGCCGGAGATTGGCTACGGCAATTTTCGGAAAAAGTGGCTTCGAAAAGCGACTGTCTATTCTTTCAAAAATTGTAGTCTCATCCTCCCGGTTGCCGAGGCCTTGCTCAAGCAAGACTATCGCTACGATCCCAAAATCAATCCAAAGCAGGGCCTGCAAAACCTCATTCCCGACCTGACTACCCCTACGCAGGTCGTACCTAATGGCTTTGACACCTCCTTCTGGAAGAATCTCGGCAAAGCAAGAACCCCATTAAGCTTTGTCTCGGTCGCCACCGGAACGTCCAATGCATCCCGCGCACAGGTCAAGGGCTACGACCTGATCGAGCAGCTGGCCCAAGCCCACCCGGACTGGACCTTCACCCTGATCGGCGACGCCAACTATTCCTCTCCCGAGGCCAATGTCCGTATTCTTGGCAAAGTGGACGCTGCCCAGCTGAGAGACCAGTACAATCGGCACCAATTCTACCTTCAACTCTCCGCGTCTGAGGGCTTCCCAAATGCTCTAGGCGAAGCCATGGCCTGCGGCTGCATTCCCATCGGATCTGCGGTCGGCGCCATTCCCGAAATCATCGGTGCATGCGGCTTGATACTCGAAACAAAGGACTCGGCCTTGCTAGACCTAAAAGTCGTCGAACTGCTTTCCGAGGACCTTCAGCAGCTCTCTTCGCTGGCATCCCTAAGAATCGGCTACCAGTTTAGCTTTCAGCGCCGACAAAACCTGCTTTTTTCAAACCTCGGCCTACTCCAAGAGAAATAAAACCACAACGCCTGGGAGCTGCGCCGTGAGAATCACCCGGCTTGTCCCTCCACCAACCCCAGTTTCCTTGCGTGAATCTCCAGTTTCCAAATTTTCGAAAAGGAATAACGCTTTTTTGGGTCAAAATCAGAATCTTCTAAATCACAAGGTTTTACAAATCCAAAAACCAGTTCCCTCCATTTCCACAAAAAAAAGCTCAAATACACCTCTTTTTTAAACCGGTTTTTTGATAGTTGACAAAAATCAAAATCAAACAGACATAAAAAAAGGGAGCCTTTTAAAAAACAGGCTCCCGGTTAGGGTTTATTGTTAATGGATTAAAACCATATAAACTTTGGCAATAGGCTGGGTTGAGCTACTCTTTAGTATGCAAAAGTTTCTTAAACCTAATTAAAACACTTAAAACTTCAAAATTTCCGTAAAAAGTTTTCAGATATTTTTTGTTACGCGTTTGTTACCTTTTTAAAACCATTGGGGGTAACGCCAAATTCCTGCTTGAAAGCGCGGATAAAATAGGTAACACTGTTGAAGCCCGCCATCAGTCCGACCTCCTGGATCTGAAAGCCTCCGATGAGCAGGTATTTGCGGGCCAGCTTCAGGCGTTCTTTCAGCACATAGTCCATGGGGGTCATTCCAAGTTCGTTTTTGAAGGTGCGGACAAAATGCGCCTTGCTCATGCAGGCCTCGGATGCCAGGCGGTTGAGGGTGATGTTTTCGCGGATGTTGTTTTTCACATACTCCGCCACGTGGGCCAGCCGATTTCCCGACGCCAGTTGGCGGTAGGTATTCTCCAGCATCTCTCTAGCCTGGGTTTGGCTGAGCCGGATCAGCAGTTCCTTCAAGGCCAAGGAAGCAATCAGATCCTTTTCCCTGGACCGCTCCTTGACTCCGATCCGGATGAAGCGGTTGATGATCTCCGTCAAATCCTGGGAATTCGAAAGATGAAAATAGTTTAGGTTTAGCCCCCAGCCCTGCTCAAGGAGGCGCTCGGAAAACCGCTCGTTGAGCATATTGAAGGTATTTTCTATCATTTCCTTGGAAATGGACAGGGCGATGCACTGGGTGGGATTGTCCCACTGGGCCTCGGGAAAGTCGATGTTCATCACCTCACCGGGAGGAACGATCACGGACTCTCCGGGCACGTACTCGAAGCCCGGCTTGTCAAAAAGGTGCATGACCTTTTTCCCTCTGAGCATGGTCGTCAGCACCAGATCGCCAAACACCAAGTTCACGTTGTCCGCCTGCTGGTGGGTCTCAAAGATGTTCAGTTCGCAATTGTCCAGGGTATAGGTCGTGCGGTTTTCGACCAGCGTTTTCAGGTCTCTGGGGTTTCTCCAGGGCACGCCTGAGATGAAGTCATTTTGGGCCATAGTCATCCTAATATACTGAATACAAGCCTGCAAGTTTGTTCCCTTTGCTTTTTTTCACGAATCAGGCCAAGCCAAACCGCAACACAAGTGGATCAAATGAGCCTACTGTGCAATTTTTCAAAATTATAATGGGACAACTTTGACTCATACCAAAATAACCAGAAACCATGGACACGCTTACCTACGCAAAAAGCCCGGCGGTCGACCGACCCCTGATCAAGGAAAAATACGAGCACTTCATCGGCGGACAATGGGTCGCCCCAGCATCCGGAGAGTACTTTGACAATATTTCACCCATCGACGGCAAAGCCTTTTCCAAGGCCGCAAGAGGCAATAAAGAAGACATAGAAAAAGCGCTGGATGCCGCGCATGAGGCCTTCAAGACTTGGTCAAAATCCCCAGCCGCTGAGCGCAGCCGCGTGCTCAACAAGATCGCCGACGTGATCGAGGACAACCTGGAGCTGCTCGCCCGGATCGAAACCATAGACAACGGAAAAGCCCTCCGTGAAACCCGCGCCGCGGATCTACCGCTCTGCGTGGACCATTTTCGATATTTCGCAGGAGTGATCCGCGCCGACGAATCCACCATCTCCGAACATGACGAACACACCGTCAGCATTGCCCTACACGAGCCGCTGGGCGTCGTGGGACAGATCATCCCCTGGAACTTCCCCCTGCTGATGGCGGTGTGGAAAATCGCCCCTGCCCTGGCGGCCGGATGCTGCACGGTCGTCAAACCGGCAGAGCAAACCCCCACCAGCATCATGGTGCTCATGGAGCTGATCGCGGACATCGTCCCCGCCGGCGTGATCAATGTAGTCACGGGATTTGGCCCTGAGGCGGGCAAGCCCCTCGCGACTTCCTCCCGCGTAGCCAAGGTGGCTTTCACCGGAGAGACGACCACAGGGCGCCTGATCATGCAGTACGCTTCCGAAAACCTAATCCCCGTCACGATGGAATTGGGCGGCAAGTCCCCGAATATCTTCATGAAGTCCGTCGCCGACGCAGACGATGAATTCTTTGACAAGGCCGTAGAGGGCGCGGTGATGTTTGCGCTCAACCAAGGGGAAGTCTGCACCTGCCCCTCCAGGATTCTCGTTCACGAGGACATCTATGACCGATTCATGGAGCGGGTCATCGCCCGTACCAAAGCCATCAAGCTGGGCCACCCCCTGGCGGAGGACACGATGATGGGAGCCCAAGCCTCCAACGACCAGTTCGAAAAAATCCTTTCCTATCTGGAAATCGGAAAACAAGAAGGCGCGGAAGTGCTCGCCGGAGGTGCCAAAGCCTCGCTCAACTCCGGCCTGGAAAACGGCTACTACATCCAGCCCACCATCTTCAAGGGAAACAACAAGATGCGGATTTTCCAAGAAGAGATCTTCGGACCAGTCACCTGCGTGACGACTTTCAAAACCACCGAAGAAGCCATCGCCATTGCCAATGACACCATGTACGGACTCGGCGCCGGGCTTTGGTCACGGGACGCCCACGAGCTGTACCAGGTGCCTCGGGCGATTCAGGCGGGGAGAGTCTGGGTCAACTGCTACCACGCTTACCCAGCCCATGCTCCGTTTGGCGGCTACAAAAAATCCGGCTTTGGCAGGGAAAACCACGCGATGATGCTCAACCACTACCGCCAAACCAAGAACATGCTGATCTCCTACAGCAAGCAAAAATTAGGTTTCTTTTAATTAGGGTTTATTGTCGGAGAGGAGCAGGAAGTATCCTGCTCCTCTTTTTTTCCAACCCAAAAGAACCTGACATGACTACTCCAAAACGAATCCTTGCCACCGAAGCGGCCAAAGAGACCATCGATACGCTGAGAACCCGCCTAGGCACGGAGCTGATGTTTCACCAAAGCGGAGGTTGCTGCGACGGTTCCTCGCCGATGTGCTTCGAAAAGGGAGACTTCAAAGTCGGATCCCAAGACGTCTGGCTGGGCACCGTCCACGGCTGCGATTTTTTCATGAGCGCAGACCAGTTTGAATACTGGAAGTACTCCGAGCTGACGCTGGACATCACACCCGGAAGGGGGAGCAGCTTTTCCCTGGAAATCCCGATGGGTATCCGCTTCCTTATCCGTTCCCGCCTATTTTCCATGGAAGAGTACGAAGCACTGCCCCCCACCCAAAATGGAGAGGAGTTTTTGTCCCTGCCGTAGGCTTTCTGCCGCGTAGACCACATTTTTTTATCTATCTTAATCAGCAAAACCCCAGCGGATGAAAAAAATCCTGATTGCCTTGGGAGTCCTCTTGGCTATTTACCTCATAGGCATCTACACCGTCCCACCCTACATCGAGTCCCAGCGAAACCCGGTCATCCAAAGCCCGCCTTACGCAGTGTCCCCCGCCGCACAGGCGCTGTACGATCGGCTGGACTTCATCGCCGACCTGCATTGCGACGCCTTGCTCTGGGGGCGTGACATCACCGAAAAAGGCACCCGCGGCCATGTGGATTTCCCGCGAATGAGAGAGGCCAACGTCGCCCTGGAGATGTTTACGATTGTCTCCAAGTCACCCTCGGGGCAAAACATGAAGAAAAACTCCTCGGACACCTTTGACAACATCACCCCGCTGACCATCGCCAAGGGAGAAAGCCCCTGGAACTGGTTTAGCCTGGTCAACCGCACCCTCTCCCAGTCGGAAGCCTTGGCCGATTTTGTGGACGATGAAGGCGGAAAAGCCATCTTCATCCGCTCCAAAGCCGACCTACAGCAGCTGGTCGAGGCAAGAAAAACCGACAAACAAGTCATTGGCGCGATGCTCGGCATCGAAGGAGGCCACGCAATCGAAGGCAGTCTGGAAAATCTGGAAAAGGTCTATGAAGCAGGTGTCCGGATGATCGGCCCCACCCACTTCTTCGACAACGAGTTTGGCGGCTCGGCACATGGGGAAAGCAACGAAGGGCTGAGCGACTTTGGCAAATCGGCCGTCATGCGCATGAATGAGCTCGGCATATTTGTCGATCTGGCCCACGCCTCCCCTGCCATCATCGACGACGTGCTGAAGCTGAGTACCGAGCCCGTCATCGTGTCCCACACCGGCGTCCGGGGAGTGCTCGACTCCCAGCGAAACCTCAGCGACGAGCAGATCCAAAAAATAGCCAGCAAAGGCGGAATCATCGGGATCGCTTTCTTTGACGGGGCGGTAGGCACTCCCGAGCTCCCGAATATCATCGCGTCCATTCTGTACGTCCGCGACTTGGTAGGCATAGACTACGTGGCACTGGGCTCGGACTATGACGGAGCGGTGGTCGCGCCATTTGACATTACCGGACTTCCCTTGATCGTGGACGGGCTGCTGGAGGCAGGGCTCTCCGAGAGCGAAATCCGCGCGGTCATGGGGGAAAACGTGAAACGCTTTTTCCTCCAACACCTCGACTAGACCATGAGCGAAAAAAAAATCCACCAGCAGACAGGTATCCGTTTTGGCAAAATCCAAGAGTACCTGGGCGAATTTGTCTACGGCGGAATAGACGGCTCGGTGACTACCTTCGCCGTGGTTGCCGGGGGATTCGGAGCCAACCTGGACTCTGGCATCCTGATCATCCTAGGCTTCGCAAACCTGCTGGCGGATGGATTTTCCATGTCGGTGGGAGCCTATCTCTCCGCCAAGAGCGAGCGGGACAGCTACACCAAGCACAAAAACATCGAGTACTGGGAAGTGGAAAACCTACCGGAAACGGAGCGTCAGGAGATCGAAGAAATCTACCGGGAAAAGGGATTCGAAGGGCAACTGCTTGACCAGATCGTCGACCACATCTGCTCAGACAAAGACCTTTGGGTTTCGGAGATGATGAAGGGCGAACTGGAAATGATCCCCAATACCAAAAGCCCCTTTGCCACAGGGCTGGCGACTTTGCTGTCCTTTGTGTCGGTGGGCATCATCCCCCTGCTCGTCTATCTCTGGGATTTCTTCTTTCCTACGGACAAAGACATCTTTCTCTGGACCTGTATCTTGACCGGCTTTGCTTTTCTGGTCGTCGGCTGGATGAAAAGCCACGTCAACCAGACCTCGGCCATTCGGAGCATAGCAGAGACCGTGGCCCTCGGGGCCTTGGCCGCGACCGTAGCCTATTTTGTCGGGGATATCCTCGAAGCATTTTTCATCAAATAAAAAACCAATGAACACCATCGATGACGTACTGATCCGCATGGATCAGATAGTGGAGGAATGCAAGGCCAAACAATCCCGAATCGGCTATTTTGCCATCCTCTACCGCCAGGTGACCCGGCGCGTGAAGGACGGTATCTTGGCGGGGGAGTTTGAGGACAATCCCCGGATGGAGGTCTTGGACGTGCTGTTTGCAAAGCGCTTCATCGATGCCTACGATCGCTGGGCTCTGCGGGAGACCTGTACCGAAAGCTGGAGACTGGCCTTCGAGGCCAGCAAAGACTCCAAGCATCTCGTCCTCCAGCACCTCTTCCTGGGCATCAACGCCCACATCAACCTGGATCTGGGCATCGCCGCCTCGGAGACCATGGTGGGCAAAGACCTGATTGGGATCCAGGGCGATTTCAACCGCATCAATGCCCTGCTGGCCGAACTGGTGGATGGGGTGAAGTCAAACATCAGCAAGGTCTCTCCCATTTTTGGCTGGCTGATCCCCCTGGCCAAAGGAAGGGACGAAATGCTCCTCAACTTCTCCATACAGATCGCAAGAAATGGTGCCTGGAAATACGCCGGAGAGTATCATGCCGACCCCAACAAGGAATTCCAGGTTTCCGACCGGGACAAAAACATCGCCGTCCTAGCCAACAAGCTCATCAGCCCCGGCAAGTTTTTGGCATTCATCGTGAAGATCGTCTGCCTACTGGAATGGAAATCCGTGAGCAAAACGATGGATCAGCTGGACGTGGTGGTGGAAAAATCTATCAGTTAATCGAATTTTTAAAACTAAATCCTTGACGGCTCCAATCTCACGCCGGCTCACCAAAATTCAATACACTTGCTCTTTGTAGAAAGCCTCAATATGCTCAATCACTAGACATCGATCGTCCAATGGGATGTTATGCGAGCTTCCTTTTGCTAACACCAATCTTCTATTCTCTCCCGCTTTTACAAACTCCAACTGCGCCGCTTGAAAACGAAGATTTTCTTTAGCAGAGTCGAATGGCCCTGTTTCTGCCATGACGTTCAGAATCGGGACATCTTGCGGCAAAGAATATTTCCCAATACAATTGCTGTTCGCTTCTATTTTCCCTAACAGATGATACAAGCTCAAATAGCCTCCTTCCTCAAAATCTTTGCGATCAAGAGTCTGAAAATAATCCCTAGCGAACCTCTCATCTTCACTTGATGGTATTCTGGGGTCAAAAAAGACGATTGCCTTTACTTGGTCGGGATTTCTAGCCGCAAGCAACCAGTTGTAAAAAGCTCCCAAAGAGTGACCCACTAAAAAATATTCGCTGTCGCCATAGCCCAATGTTGTCAGTCCAACCTCCAGACCTTCTATCTCTTCAAGAATAGAATAGTTTAAGGTATCTAATGTACTTTCCCCAAAACCCGCACGGTCATAAGTAATCACCGTCGCTTCAAGTCGATGATGTAAAGTTTCTGCGATAAAATCCCACTGCGACGCATCTAATCCTCCTCCGGATTCAAAAAGTATTGCAGTTCCATTTCCCTTTAGAATATTGAAATGGAGCTTGTATCCACCAACGTCAATCAGGGTATCAACCGCTTGGGCTTTCGCTTGGATACCAAAAAAAAATACAAAAAAAAGCCACAGTAAAGTGCGTGAAGGATGTGAGAAAACTCCGTTTCTATGGTGGGTCTGGGGTAGCATCATAAAACCTCTATTCTGGAAGAGAAAAACTCGTCTTTCAGATCCTTGCGGCTTTTGCTCTTTCGATCAGTTCTTCATTGAAGAACAAAGTCACCTTGGTATCCATAGCTAAATCATGATATGATTATCCGCTTTTACGCCGGTAGACAGCCGTAACAATCCGAAAGAACGCTAAAATTAGGCTTTGCCCTACTTCGGTCTTCGGTCATCGGTCTTCCGACCTGCCTGAGCAGACAGGCCCGATTGAAGAAGCAAATTCGCCTACTGGCAAGAATGCGGATAGTCAAGATGATAAAATAATCATACGTAAACCACTCAAACCTTCCTCCCCCATTTCTCCTCGATTTCAGCGAGTTCGGCTTCGGTTTGGGCTTTGTTTTTCCGGTTAGTCTTTTCCTTGTTTAGATCCGTGGCGTAGAAGTGGGTGTCTTGAAAATAGCTGACGCGAGCCTCGGATTCGCCCTTGGCCTTTGTCCATTTTTCTCCTTTGAAAAGTTTGACCTTGTCCTCGTGCAGCTCCAGCAGCTCGTCGTAGGGACCCCGCGCCGAGATCAGCTTGACAAAGATCGGAGCCGTCTCGATGGCGATGAAAAGCAGCATGATGAAGACATTGGCCATGGCCATGGCGGAGCTCTCCGTGGTGAGCGCATCCATTGCATCCATTCGTGCCGCCAGTCCGTCAAACCCTTCGATGCCGGGCTGCTGCTTTTCAAATTCCGCCTGGCGTAGCGCCACAAAGGCCCTGATCTGGGCCTCCAGCGTATCCACACGGACTTGGTTTCGCTTTCGCAGCTCATCCAGCGCCAGTTGCGCGGCATCCAGTTGGGCTTCCTTCTTTTTGGCGTTGGTGCCCAGGCCGACTATGCCACTGGTGCCGGAGGTTTTCTCGCCAAAACGCTCCGCATCGTATTCTTTTTGAAGCTGGTCACGGAAAGCCTCCGCGGCCGATACTTCCGCCTTCAGCGAGTCCTTTTTGGCCTCCAGCTCCTGGATTTCGGGAAAGCCCTTCGCGAGGTTGGCTTTGGACTGGGTGATGAATTCTGTCTTTTTCTCGTCCAGCTTCCGGTTGATCTCCCGCTCAAACATCTTCAATTCCAGCGGCTTGGAAATCACCAAGGCAAGCAACACGGCCAAGACCAAACGTGGAATAGCCAGCTTCCATTCCGCCCAGGCATTTTCCCGCTTACGCATACTGGACACGATGAATCGGTCCAGGTTGAAAATCATCAGCCCCCACAGCAGCCCAAAGAAAATCGCGGGAACCAGCGACTGAAACACCGTGTACAGCGCATAGCCTGCCGCGAGGGCGGCGAGCACGCCGGTGAAGAAAACGGTCGCTCCGATACCGATGTATTTGTTGGATTCGGTCGGGGCACGCTTGAGCAGGGCAAAGTTTGCCCCGCCGCAAAACCAGAAAAAACGAGTGAGGTGCTGCATAGCCAGGAAGGTTGAGTGTTGGATCCCAATAGAAAACGCCAAAACAGTTCCAAAAAGATGCACTTCACTCGGGAACTGTCCCTTTCGACCCCAAAATGTGACCAAAAGCCGCTTTTCGGGGGCAGAAAAAGAAATGGCCTCCTTTCCAGCCCTGGGCCAAGCCAATCCGGATTTTTGTCCGAACTGTACATTATCGTGCAGAAATATGCCCGCTCTCCGTCAAAGGTGTCCGTCACATGAGATTCATCATGTTTAATCCAGTAGGAAAGGCCTAGTTTTCAAAAAATCCATCCCCATGTCCCAACAGACCTCTCTCCTTCGGCAGCTCCTAAAGCCGGGAATCCACTGGATGCTGCTCTTCATTCCGATCACGCTGGTGCTGGAATCCGCCCATGCCTCGGCTCCCTACGTATTTTTCTCCGCGGCCCTCTCCATCATTCCCATCGCGCGACTCATCAGCACCTCCACCGAAAACCTCGCCACCTATACCGGCGATGCCGTCGGAGGCCTGATGAACGCGACGTTTGGCAACCTTCCCGAGCTGATCATCGCCTTTGTGGCCCTGAAGGCGGGCCTCTACGACATGGTCCTTGCCTCCCTGGCGGGCGCGATCCTGGCCAACCTGCTGCTGGCCCTGGGCATGTCTTTTCTCATCGGCGGACTCCGATACCACTATCAGGAATACAACTCCACCAGCATCCGCATGTACAGCTCGATGATGATGATTGCGGTGTTGAGCCTGACCGTACCCAGCGCATTCAACCGCTTCTTTGGCAGCACGGGATTCCATGAGTCCGAAAACAACCTGAACCTCTACCTCAGCTGCGCGCTCCTCGCCGCCTACGTGCTTTACCTCGTGTTTATGCTCAAGACCCACCCGGACTTTTTCAAGAGCGAAAGCCCCGGCGGCCACGAGCCGCATGAAAATCCCTGGTCTAAGGCCAAGGCCATCTCCTTGCTGGTTCTGGCCTCGGTGTTTGCGGCATTCATGAGCGAGATCTTGGTAGGAGCGGCGGAGGAGACGGGAGAGGTGATGGGCATGTCCACCATCTTCATCGGGGTGGTGTTTTTGGCCGTGATCGGCGGCGCGGCAGAGAGCATCTCGGCCATCGTGATGGCTGCCAAAAACAAGGTGGACCTGAGTATCGGCATCGCCTTGGGAAGCTCCATCCAGGTTTCCCTTTTCATTGCCCCCCTGCTGGTACTGCTCAGCACCTTTGTCGGCCCGGAGCAGATGAACCTCACCTTCAATCGGGCACTGATCGGGGCACTGTTTCTCGGAGTGATCCTCGCCGCCATGATCGCCAGCGACGGCCGCTCAAACTGGTATAAGGGCGTCCAACTGATTTTGGTGTATTTAATATTGGGAATGATGTTTTACTTTATACCCGAATCAGCCACCTGACACATGAACCCAATCCGACTGAGTGCCCTATTTCTAACTCTCATTTTCCTAGTCTGGGGAAAAAGCCAAGCCCAAGATGTGCCTTTTGAAAAAGAGGTGCGGGAAATCTCCGCCAAGCTGGACAGTGTCGGCTGGCAACAGGGCGGAACGGTATTCACCGGGAGCTCGACCATCCGCATGTGGAAAGACGTCCAGAGCACCTTTCCCAACGCGTCCATCCTCAACACCGGTTTTGGGGGGTCAAAAGCCTCCGACCTCGAAACGCACCTCTTCCCGCTGGTCATCCGTCTGGAGCCCAGCCGCGTATTCATCTACGAAGGTGACAACGACATCTGGGCAGGCGTGCCCGCTGCCGAGATCATGGCCAGCATCCATCGCATCGTCACCCGTCTCCAGCTGATCGACCCAAACATGGAGATCTACCTGATCGGAGCCAAGCCAAGCCCCTCTCGCTGGGAGAAAAAAGCCAACTACGAGATTCTCAACCAAAAACTGTGGGAGTATGGCAAAGCTCAGGAGGGGGTCAGCTTTGTGGATACTTGGAAAGCCCTCACCGATCCGGCCGGAAATCCCCGTCCTGAGCTGTACATCGAGGATCAGCTTCACCTGAACGCCAAAGGATACGAAATCTGGGCATCCATTTTCGCCCCTTACTTCAAAGACTAGCATCCGGCTTCATCCAGATTTTCTTACACAAGCCCCAATCCTTTCCCTTAGCCCCAGTTTCTTTTTGGACACTGCGGCTATCTTTTTTTGACATTTTTTTACCGAAAAAGCCGTAGGCAGACACAAACTACGAATTTCACTACCTACAGGTGCCTGCACACCACAGTGCCGCAATTTCTACCGCCGCTTTTTTCGAATAAAATCCAGTCTCAGACCCTAACCTGATTTTTCTCAGGTTTTTTTTTGGAATAAATACCAACTTTTGGAAGAAGCCTTAAGATTTTGATTTGAATTTTTCCAAACCCCAACACCCTTTTCTACAAATGAGTATTGCCGAATCAAAACGCCAAAACGTTTTGAGAGGAGCCATTACCCAGCCTAATTCCATCCCATATGAAATTTTCCTTTGATTCAAAAAGACCACTTTTGGGTTTACTGTCGCTCGTTTTGCTGCTGCCCTCCTGCAAGGAGGCAGTCGTGACGGAAGCCCCTCCACTCAAGGTCAACGTGGTGACCGCGATCCAAAACGACGTTCCGCTCTACGAGGAATTTGTGGCCCAAGTCTACGGCAAGTCGGACGTGGACATCCGCGCTCGGGTAGAGGGCTGGGTCACCTCGGTGAATTTCAAGGAAGGCTCGGCCGTGAAAAAAGGCCAACTGCTCTACACCATCGACGACATCGAGTACAAAAACCGCATGGACCGCCAGGCCAGTGAGGTCACCCGGGCAAACACCGAGCTGGTGCGTGCCGAAAGCGAGCTGAGCCGGGTACGGCCCCTCACCGAGCTGAACGCCCTGAGCCAAAAAGACCTCGACAATGCCGTGGCCGAATACGAAGCCGCCAAAGCGCATGTCAATGCGACCCAATCTTCCCTGGACAACGCCAAGATCGAGCTCGGCTACACCCGGGTGTACGCGCCCTTTGACGGCATCATCGGCATCTCCAACGTACGCGAGGGAGACTACGTGAGCCGCGTCGGGGGATCTTCCGTATTGGCCACGATATCCAGCGTGGACGGGGTACGGGTAAGGTTCCAGATCAGTGAGCGGGAATACCTCCGCATCGCACAGCTCAGCATGGAGGAGCGTGCCGAGGCCCGCAACAACGTCCAACTGATCCTGGCCGACGGCACCGTGTACAGCGAGATGGGATCGGTCAGCTTTGGGGACAGGGAAATAGACCCATCCACCGGCACCCTGACCCTGGAGGCCTCTTTCCCCAATCCGACTGGCCTGCTCAGACCGGGACTTTTTGTCAAAGCAAGAATATTGATGAGCACCTATCCGGGCGCGGTGATGGTTCCCCAGCGCGCGGTCGCCCAATTGCAACACATCGCCCAAGTATATGTGGTGACGGACTCCAGCTCGCTCCAGGTCACCTCCGTGGAGACAGGGCCAAAAGTCGGCGACGCCTGGATCATCAAAAGCGGGCTCAAGGCCGGCGACCGGGTCGCCATCATCGGCGCTGCCGGGCTGACTGCCGATTCCAAAATCGAGGTGGTGGATCAGAAGTGGCCTGAAGACCAGAAATGATCCCCTCCCATTTTTATCCTAACCTCTATACTCCAGCATTATGAGTGAGTTTTTCATAAGAAGACCCATAGTCGCCATGGTGATATCCATCCTCATGATCATCATGGGATTGATCACCCTGAGCGGCATCCCGATTTCAAAATACCCGGACATTACCCCCCCGATGATCCAGGTCACCACCACTTTCACCGGCGCAAATGCGGTCAACGTGGAGCAAGCCGTAGCCACGCCCATCGAGCAGCAGGTCAACGGTGTGGAAGAGATGCTCTACATGAAGTCCATCAACGGATCCGACGGCTCCCTTACCCTGCAGGTGTCCTTTGAGGTAGGCACAGACCTCGACAACGCGAACATGCTGACGCAAAACCGGGTGTCGCAAGCCAGTGCCAAGATGCCACTGGAAGTGAAAAACTTCGGGGTGACGACCAAAAAATCCCTGGTATTCCCGCTGATGCTGGTATCCCTCTCTTCGCCAAACGCGACCTACGACGGGCTTTTCCTCAACAACTACGCAAACATCAACATCGTCGACCAGCTCAAGCGGATCAGGGGCGTGGGCGACGTGTTCCTCTTTGGCGGAGCCGATTACTCCATGAGAATCTGGCTCGACCCCGACCTGCTGACCAAACTGGACCTGACCGTCAACGACGTCTCCAATGCGGTAAAAAAACAAAACGCCATCGCCCCAGGGGGTAAATTTGGCGCGCCGCCCACCCCATCAGGAGTGGAATACACCTACACGGTGACACTGCAGGAGCGCTTGGTGACCGAGGAGGAATTTGGAAACATCATCGTCAAATCCGACGAAAAAGGCTCCATCGTCCGGCTCAAGGACATCGCTCGACTGGAACTCGGCCTGGACAACTACAACTCCACCAGCCGACTCAACACCAAACCCGCCGCATCCATTGTGGTGTACCAGATCCCCGGCTCAAACGCACTGGAAGTCTCTGAGGCGGTGCAGTCCGCGATGCTCGGACTGGAATCCTACTTTCCCGAAGACCTGACCTACGACATTTCCCTCAATACCACCCGAGCCATCTCGGTAGGTATCGAGGAGATCGTGCATACCCTGTTCGAAGCCGTCGCCCTGGTGATCATCGTAGTATTCCTTTTCCTCCAGGACTGGAGAGCCACGCTGATTCCATTGCTCACCGTACCGGTATCGCTCTTGGGTACCTTCATCGTGTTCCCCATGCTGGGATTCTCGGTAAACGTGCTTTCCCTCTTGGGACTGGTACTCGCGATCGGTCTGGTGGTCGATGACGCCATCGTGGTGGTCGAGGCAGTCATGCACAACATCGAGCATGGCATGAAGCCGAAGGAAGCCACGCAAAAAGCCATGAAAGAAGTGGGTGGCCCAGTAGTGGCCATCGCCCTGATCCTGGCGGCGGTGTTTGTGCCGGTGGCTTTTGCCGGAGGCATCACCGGACGACTCTACCAGCAGTTTGCGATCACCATTGCGATCTCGGTATTGTTTTCCGCCTTCAACGCACTCACGCTGAGCCCCGCCCTTTCGGCCATCATCCTGAAACCAAAAAGCGAGTCAAAGGGCCTTCTGCAGCGCTTCTTCAATGCTTTCAACCGGGGCTTTGACAAGTTTACCCTCGGCTACACCGGCGTAGCGGGAGCTGTGGCCAAAAAATCCATCCGATCTGTGATCATCATCGGCTTCGTGGTCGGCGGCATATTCCTGCTCAACGGCGGCATCCCTGGAGGCTTCGTTCCGGAAGAGGACGAAGGCTACTTCCTGATCAACATGCAGCTTCCGGATGCAGCTTCGATGGAAAGGACCGATGAGGTCGCCCAAAAGATCGAAGCCATCCTTGGCCAGCATGAGGAAATCCAGTACTCCACCATGATCCTCGGCTACAGCTTGCTCACCACAACCTACTCGACCAACACGGCCTTCGTCTTCGTGTCGCTGAAGCCGTGGGAAGAGCGTACCAAAACCGCCAAACAGCTGATCGCCGAGACCAACATGGCATTCCGCCAGTCGATCACCGAGGCCACGGCGATTGCCTTTGGGCCTCCGCCCATCGAGGGTCTGGGGACCTCCGCAGGCTTTACCCTGCAGCTCCAAGACCGATCCGGCAACAGTCCGGAGTACCTGGACCAGCAGGCCCAGGCCTTCATGGCCGAGGCCCGCAAAAGACCCGAGATCGGAAACATCTTCACGCTCTACCGATCCAATGTGCCCCAAAAGCGCATCCACATCGACTATGACAAGGCGGAGAAAATGGGAATTGACCTCTCTGAGATCACCAGCACGGTATCGACCTATCTCGGCAGCTCCTATGTCAACGACTTCAACCGCTTTGGACGGCAGTACAAGGTCTTCGTCCAGGCTGAGGGCGAAAACCGGCTAGACCAAGACGACATGGCCAGCTACTATGTGCGCAGCAAAAGCGGCGAGATCGTCCCACTCAGCACCCTGGCCCAGGTGGACGACATCTCCGGCCCATCCTATACCAACCGATTCAACATGTATCGGGCAGCGGAGATATCCGGCGCGCCCAAAGATGGCTACAGCTCCGCAGACGCCCTCAAGGCGCTGGAGGAGGTCGCCTCCACCATGCCCAAGGAAATCGGCATGGCCTTCAGCAACATGTCCTATCAGGAAAAAGCGGCCGAGGGAACCGGCGGCACCATGTTCCTCATGGCCTTGGTCTTCGTGTTCCTGATCTTGGCCGCGCAATATGAAAGCTGGACACTGCCCTTCTCCGTACTTCTCGGCGTTCCGGCGGCGGTGTTTGGGGCATTTTTGGGACTCTGGCTCGGCGGGCTCTGGAGCGTGAGCTATGTAAACAACGTCTTCGCGCAGATCGGCTTGGTGATGCTGATTGGCTTGACTGCCAAAAACGCCATCCTGATCGTGGAATTTGCCAAAATGCTGCATGAAGAACAGGGCAAATCCCTGTACGAGGCCGCCTTGGAATCGGCCAAGCTGAGACTAAGGCCCATCCTCATGACTTCTTTTGCTTTCATGCTGGGCGTGGTACCCCTCCTCACCGCCAGCGGCGCTGGCGCGGAGGCCAGGAAGGTCATGGGCATGGCCGTATTCAGCGGGACGCTCATTGCCACCATCATCGGTGTGATCGTGGTCCCAGGACTCTACGTCCTCATCGAAAACCTGGTGAAGAAAAAGAAAACCGATCCACCGGCCTCAGCTACTGTTTCACCTTCAGAACCGACTCATTGATATGAAATCGAGCATAAATCAGTTGACTACAAAAGGGATGATTCTTGCCCATGCGAGATTCCATGTGTCCATCAAAATCTATCCAAACACATGAAAAACCTGATCATAGCGATATTCATCTTGTTGGTGGCGGCAGGTTGTGCCGTGGGGCCAAAATACTCCCGACCTGAAACGGTCGAAACCCGGACTCCGGAGGGATATTTCCAAAACGGAGACGAAACCGACTCGATCACCAACCTGGCCTGGTGGGACGTCTATCAGGACACCGTCCTCCAGTCCCTGATCCAAAATGCGGTGGACTCCAACCTCAACCTGCTGACCGCCATGGCGCGGGTAGAGGAAGCCCAGGCCATCCTCGGCTACAATAAAGCCAACATGGGGCCAGCCATAGGCTACGGAGCCGCAGCAAGGGCGACAGACTTCCGGGAGCGTGCCCAAGAGGCAGGAGTGGGCTTCAACACCAATTCCTACTCCGTATTGGGAAACATATCCTGGGAGATCGACATCTGGGGCAAGCTACGCCATGCCAATCGCGCGGCCTATGCCGAGCTCTTGGCTTCGGAGGAAAACCGAAAGTCCATCTACATCAGCCTCGTGGCGCAGATCGCCGAGCTGTACTTCAACCTCAGAGGATTGGACGACCGGCTCAGGATCACCGAGCGCACCTACCAGACCCGTCTGGAATACCTCCGCATCATCGAGTTGCGGTTTGACAAAGGCGAGGTATCGGAGCTGGACAAGCTGCAGGCGGAGCAGATCGCCGCGGATGCCAAGGCGGAAATGTACACCCTGGAGCGTGAGATCATTTTTGTCGAAAATGCCATAGGAATCCTCACCGGCAAGACTTATTCGCCCATCGTGCGGGGACTGCGAAACGATCAGCAGATGCTGCCGCTGGAGATCCCTACCGGCCTACCATCCGAGTTGCTCGAAAGAAGACCCGACATCCTTCAGGCAGAGCAGCTATTGGTGGCGCAGACCGAGCGGATCGGCGTGGCAGTGGCCATGCGCTTTCCTTCACTCAGCCTGACCGGCTTCTTTGGAGTCGCCAGCCCGGACATCTCCAAGCTCTTTGTCCCCAATGCAGTCCTCGGCTCTGTCACCGGACAGCTAGCCGGACCGCTTTTCCAATTTGGCCAAAACAAACGTAGGGTGGAAGCCGAGCGCGCCCGCGCCAAGCAATACGCCTACAATTACGAGCAGACCATCTTGGAGGCTTTTGCAGAGGTAGAAAACTCCCTGGCCGAGATACGCACCTACACCAACGAGTACGAGGCCCGCATGACGCAGGTCGCCGCGACGCAAAAATCCCTTATGCTTTCCAAGGCACTCTACGACAACGGCTACACTTCATTCCTTCAGGTCTTGGATGCAGAGCGGGAGCTTTACTACTCCGAGTTTGAAAAATCCCTGGCCCTGGAAAACCAGCTGATTTCCTCCGTGAGGCTGTATAAGGCGCTCGGAGGAGGCTGGTAAAAAACTTACAGAAAACAAAAGGGCTGAAAATCGGTTTTTCAGCCCTTTTTTGCATTCATGGGTGTAGCAAATCCAGCCCCTCCCTATTTGGACCGGACGGGAATCCATATTTCCTCTTCGGAATCCAGATCGTCGTTTTTGTATTTTTCTCCCAACACCTCAAAATGGGGCCGCTCATCAAGCACGTAACCCGAACTGGGTAGCCATTGGGTGAAAATGTATTGGAAAATACTCGTGTCACGGCTCGATCCCCGGTAGTCAAACACCGCATAGCGCCCTCCCGGCAATACAAATGTCTCCATCCCGGCCGGGACGCCTGCAAAATCGGACACCTCCACCGCCGCCCATTTTTCAAAGGAAGTCGCTGGGTCAAATTGAGCGAAATAAGAGGCCGGATAAAGCTGCATGGAAATCAAATCCCTACTGAGCGCATGCGCAACCTCATCTCTCCTAGGCATGAAGGCCCGCCAAAGTTCCGCGGTCCGGTTGTTTGTCAAGCTGAGGCTCAGCCTGCTGCCCACCAGCTTCTTTTCGGTCAGGGTTTCTATTCTTGGACTGGAGAAGTTCTTCTGCATATTTTTTTCTTACGATTGGGAACGGCTTACGCGGCATCGGCAGGCATCCTACCTGGTGTAATGTTACCTGTTAATTGGCGTTTTACGACCTTTCCAATAGGCAGGTATTCAAGAGGCAACATAACGCCAGGTCTCCGTCCACCGCAAAAAAGCGAAGCTTTTTACTTTGCGCCCTTGAAATGGCCTGGGAAAAGGAAATCTAGGAGAGGGGTTCCTGTGGCACACGAGACAAGGTTTTTTCTTCTCTTTGTGGCCTCCTATGTTAAAAAGGATGTCCGGCAGAAGGGAATTCCGTTCGGTGGGGACACCGACCGGGTAGGAAACTTCCTGCCTCCGGTCGGCAAATAGTCAAAAGGCCATTTCGAAGTTAACATAACGCTAGTTCCCCAAGAGGTCAAGCCTCAAGGGTTTCGTCGTCCATGATATCGATCAGCTGCTCGACCATTGTAGCCAAAACCTCCCTTTGTCTTTCACTGTCCAGCTCCTCGAAGGGTTCATCTGGATTGTTCACAAAATGGATTTCCCGAAGCGGATTTTCATGGGCCGCCAAGCGAGAAATGGCGATCGGAAAGATCCTGACCTTCTGCTTTCGCGCTTCGTCCATGAAGTAGTTTAGCTCATTGGTGGTGATATAGCTTGAATCGAGGAAATTTCGGCTGACCAAGCAAATGGCGACCTTGGTCTGCGAAAGTGCATTTTTTATCGCAGTATGCCAGTAGGTACCGGGCATGATCTCCTGGTCGTCCCAGACTTTGATGCCATGAAAGGCCTCCACCGGGGCGAGCATCAGCTGCAGCTTGTCAAACCACTCCTTGTCCTTGTGACTGTAGCTGATGAACACCTGATGTCGACCGCTGGTTTCCCTGCTGAATTGCTTCATCAGGGCGATGTTTCGCTCCCTTGCCAGGTCAAAGCCCACCGCGCTGGTGCTGGCAGGCGCGATGTTTTCCACTCGGATAAACTTGCGAAGATCTCCCTGACACAGCTCCAGCATGCGCTCCATCTCCTTTTCTCCCGAGAGGATCAGGGCTTGGATGCGTTCGCGGGAAATCGAAAAATCCTCTGCCTCCTGATCACCGCAATTGATCTCCACCACGATGCTGGATGGCATCTGCTGTAGGCTGAAGGAGTCGTTGGCCGCGGCGGCGGACTGGATCATGGACTGGATAAAATTCGAAAAGTTGCTCAATCTCCCTTTGAGCAGGGTATTGGTCTTCAGCACCACCACAGGTTTGCCCTGGCTCTCCGCAGCAGCCACCCAGCCCGGACTGTCCGAGGCCACTCCCCCATCCACGAGCAGCATGTCGTCTTGGCTGATCGGGGCAAACAGCGGAGGGATAGCCGTGGCAATAGCCAAAACCTTGGAAGCCTTCCAGTAGGGATGGGTCTCCCTGTTGATGCTCAAAAGCTGCTGCCGGTTCAAGTCCAAAGCCAGCGTACTGTAAGGGATCGGCAGGCTGGACAGATTCATGTCTTTTCCTCCAAAATCCCTCAGCAAGGCTTCGTAGTCAGGATGGTGATAGATAGCAAACGGATAGCGAAACACCGCAAAAAGATTGCTCCAGACCCTTTTTCTCAGGTATTTCCGCATAGGGTTGTGAAGCACTTTTTCCTCGATCTCCGCAGGGGACATCCCCATGCAAATCAACATCCCGATGACGGACCCCATGCTGCTCGCCGACACACCGCTGACCCGATATCCAGCCTTTGCCAGTGCCTTGTAGGCACCAATGTAGCTGAAGCACCTTACCCCTCCGCTGCTGCACAGCAGATGAACGTCCTTGCTAGACATGGCTAGGGGCTTTTTTTTGTTCCAAACCCAAGGCGACAGCAATTAGTCTAGCCTTGGCCGATTCCCCATCTTTTGAAAAACACACTGCCAGATCCCTCATGTTATTTTGGTTTATTGTTGTTTTGGTCTATTGTTTCTAAAAATCCAGAAAGGAAAAGCTGCCTAAAGACCTGCTTTTACCTGCATCAGATCTGTTCAACTGCCTCGCAAGGCCGATTGAAAAGTTGGCTTCTCCCGAGTCAATCCTGTCGAAAGTGGTGGGCACGGGGCCCCTTCAGCGACTTGGGACTTGGTTCGATCAAAAACTGAAGCCTCGCCAGCAAACCTTATTTTGACGCTCCCGCCACAAACGGAAGACTAGGGTCGGCTTGAAAGTGTATTGATTGTTTGGCAGGTTCAAAGTAGCTTTTTTAAAACTAAATAAAAAGCAACCCAACAAATTAATCCTTCAAAAAATAAAAGAGACCTGTTTCCCCGGAAAACACAAGAATTTGCCCTTGGCTAGGCTAGCAAGTCATAGCACTGCTTGGCTATCTCGAGTTCTTCGTTTGTCGGGACGACCAGCACCTTTACCGGCGAGCCTTCTTGGTTGATTTCCCTGAGTCCTTTGCCCGGTTCGGCATTTTTGGCGGCATCCAGCTTGATTCCCAAAAAGTCCATGTCCGCGCAGGCGAGCGTACGGGTCAGCGCGTCGTTTTCCCCCACTCCGGCAGTGAATACAATCGCATCCAAGCCATTTAGCACCGCCGCATAGGCACCGATGAATTTACGGATATGGTAGGCATACATCTGGTAGGCCAAGATTGCCGCCTTTTCCCCAGCCTCGTAGCGCGCCCGGATGTCCCGCATGTCGCTAAAGCCGGTGAGGCCGAGCATCCCGCTTTTCTTGTTCAGCACGGTATTCACCTCATCCAGCGAGTAGCCAAGCTGCTGGACCAGGTGAAAGATCACCGACTGGTCCACGTCTCCCACGCGGGTTCCCATGATCAGCCCATTCATCGGGCCAAGTCCCATGCTCGTGTCCACGCATCGTCCCTCCTTCACTGCAGCCATACTACAGCCATTGCCTAGGTGAATGGTGATGAGTTTGGGACCTTTTTTAGCCAGATATTCGGCAGCACGCTCGGACACGTACTTGTGGCTGGTCCCGTGAAAGCCATAGCTGCGAATTTTGTGCTTTTCGTAGTATTCGTTTGGGATCGCCATGCGGAAAGCCACAGCGGGCATAGTCTGGTGGAAAGCGGTATCAAACACCACGACCTGCTTTGCCTGGGCAAAAATCTTCTCCGCCACTTCGATTCCGAGAAAATTGGCGGGATTGTGCAAAGGGGCAAGCGGAAAAAGCTCCTGGATCATGGCCTTGGCCTCCTCGGTGATCAGCTGGGTCTGCGAAAACTTTTCTCCCCCATGCACCACTCGATGCCCCACCACATGTACCTGGCTGGGATCGGAAATCACCCCCACCTCTGGATCAGTCAGAAAAGCCGCCACCGCCCTCAAGCCCTCGGCATGCCCGGGGACGGGAAGGTTTTCCTCCCTCGACTTCAAGCCTTCGGGAAGAAAAGCCCGGTATTCGACCTTGGACTCCTCGAGCCCTATGCGATCTACCATGCCGGAGCAGATCACCCGGGCTGCGGGCATGGAGATCAGCTGGTATTTGATCGAGCTGCTGCCGGAATTGATGACAAAGACATTCATGGCTGAGAAGATGGAAGACAGAAAACAGAAGACAGAAGAAAAGACCCGTGCATGAGGCTGGATCCTCGTAAATCGAAATTCATAAATCTTAAATTTTTAGACAGAAAACAACAGTTGTCAGCCCCCTGACTCTTGGGCCTGGATGGCAGTGATGACTACGGTATTGAAGATGTCGGCGACGGTACAGCCTCGGCTCAGGTCGTTGACCGGCTTGTTGAGCCCCTGGAGCATGGGGCCTATGGCCAAAGCGCCGGTTTCCCGCTGCACCGCCTTGTAGGTATTGTTTCCGGTATTGAGATCAGGGAAAATCAGCACGCTGGCCTGCCCCGCCACCTGGGAGTCGGGCATCTTCTTTTTGCCCACGGCGGGATCTACCGCTGCGTCATACTGGATCGGACCCTCCACCGCCAGGTCTGGCCGACGCTCGCGGACGAGTTCGGTCGCCTTTCGGACTTTGTCCACATCTTCCCCGGCGCCCGACGAGCCCGAAGAGTAGGACAACATCGCCACTTTTGGCTCGATGCCCAGCATCCGGGCCGACTCCGCCGAGGAGATGGCAATGTCAGCCAGCTGCTCCGAGGTGGGATTGGGATTGACAGCGCAGTCTCCAAAGACAGAAACCCGATTGGGCAGGCACATGAAAAAGACCGAAGAGACCGTCGCCACACCGGCTTTGGTCTTCACAAACTGCAAGGCAGGACGTATGGTATGCTGCGTGGTATGGACTGCGCCGGATACCATGCCGTCCGCCTCTCCCCGGTACACCATCATGGTACCAAAATAGGAAACGTCATGCATCAGGTCCCGGGCCATGTCCAGGGTCACCCCCTTGCTCTTCCTCAACTCGTACAGAAGCTGCGCATAGTCCTCCAGTCGGCTGGAGGTCTCCGGATTTTCTATCGTCACCTTATCCAAATCCAAGGATAAGTTTAGCCGCTTGATCGCCGTCTCGATGGATTCCCGCAATCCCAAAATGGTCAGGTCGACCACATTTTGCCGGATGAGCATATCCGCGGCGATCAAGATCCTGTCATCGTCGCCCTCGGGCAGGACGATGTGTTTTTTGAGCGCCTTGGCGCGCTTCACCAGCTGGTACTGGAACATCCGCGGAGTCAGCGTATCCGACTTGAAAGCGATGATCCTATCGGCGAGGGCTTTTTCATCCACCCACCTTTCAAACAGGCGTATGGCAATGGAAATCTTTTCCTCATCTCCCGGAGCGATCCTCGCCCGGATGAGGTTCACCTCCGTCACTGCCTGGAATGTACCCATCTCCACCTCCAGGATAGGCACTATGGTCTCCAGCCCCTCCACCATCTTGAGGATGGAAGCCTCGGGCGGAATCCCTCCCGACACGATGATGCCGGCGACCTTGCCAAAACTCCTGGACACATTTGCCTGCAGCGCGCCGATGATCAGATCCCCCCTGTCCCCCGGCGTGACCACCAAGGTGTTTTGCCCCAAGCGGTTCAGAAAATTCGGCAACTGCATCGCCCCGACGATGGCGTGGTCGACCCGGTTGGTCAGGAGGTTTTCGCCAAAAAGCTGTTTAGCGCCCAAAGACTCCCTGATCTCCCCCATGGTGGGGTTGCTCAGCTCCAGCAACATGGGTATGGTCGTGACCAGGGTTTCCTTGGGGATGATGGCTTTCAGCCGCTTTTCGATCTCCTCGGCCTTACCCTCTTCCACCTTGTTGGCCACCAGCACCAGCACCTGCACGCCCCGGCTCAGGAATCCCTTCACCGTGGCCAGTGCCTGGTCGACGATTTCCGCGACAGTCCTCCTGGAGCAGTTTAGGATGATGGCTGCCGGGATTCCCAGGTTTTTGGCGATCGCGATATTGCCGTCAAACTCGACATTGGTCGTGGAGTCGATGAAATCCGTGCCCTCGACCACCACAAAGTCGGAACTCTCCTGCAGGCGCTGAAACTTCTCAATGATCGAGTCGATCAGGAAGGACTCGTTGCCGTTGTTGATCTCTTTGATGGCCTTCTTTCTGGAAAAGACATACATGTCTTCATAGGACTGGGAGAGCTTAAACTGGCTTTTGATCAAGTCCAGACGCCGGTCTTTGTCCTTTTTGCCTCCCGCGATGATCGGCTTGAAATAGGCGAGCTTGTCGGTCTTTGCCGCGAGCAGGCTCATGAGGCCCAGTGCGAAAATCGACTTGCCGGAAAAAGGCTCCGTGGTGGTGAGGTAGATGGCGTTTGTCATAGCTAATGGAAGGGACTCCCGTAAAAATTCCGTCTTGATCCTCAAAGTAGAAGATAAGCTCGGGGAAAAAGCCTGACAAAGGTCATGTTGCCTTCGGTTTTTGGGCTTTCCCTCGCCCACCTTCGACCACGCCGCATATCAAAAACCCGTGACTTTTTGGAAGAAATCCTGCATTTTCAGGATTCCAAACCCTTGACCGCCCATGCGCCTGGCCTTTTTGCTTCTCTTTTTTGTCCCGGTCTCCCTTTGGGGGCAGACCGTCTGTTCTTTGGAGAGCAGGGAAAAGCTGACAACTCTGCTCGAGAAGCTTTCTTCAAAAAATCCAAGTACAGCATCACTGCAAGATATGGTCTTGGGCATAGGATATAGCTTCATCGGAACTCCCTATGTGGAAAAAACCCTGGAGCTGCCCGGAGAGGAAAAGCTGGTCATCGACCTTCTCGGCCTGGACTGCACGACTTACCTGGAGACCGTGGTGACTTTGGCTAGAATCGCGAAAACCGGTGGGTTTACTTTCGAAGCCTATGAAAAAGAGCTGGAATATCTCCGCTACCGAAATGGAGAAAGAAAGGACTATTCGTCCCGCCTGCACTATTTTTCCGACTGGATCTATGAAAACGAAAAGAAGGGAATCGTAGAGGACATCACGGCCGAAATAGGCGGAACACCCTACGTGAACCAGCCCAGCTTCATGTCGGAAAACCCCAGGTTTTATCCCCAGCTCAGCAACCCGGCGCTGGTAGCCGAGATCAAGGCCGACGAGGCCCAAATCGCCACCCGCACCTATCACTACATCCCCAAGGCGGAAATCCAAGGCCTGGAGGGCAACATCCGATCCGGAGACCTGATCGCGATCACCACTCCGTTGAAAAACTTGGACATTGTCCATGTGGGATTTGCCGTGGAGCTAGACGGCCGAATCCACCTCATGCACGCCAGTACCGGATCGATGCAGGTCGAAATCTCCGAAAAGCCCCTGCACGAGTACCTTGCCGCCAACAAGTCCCAGTCCGGCATCATGGTCTGCCGCCTGCGAGATTGACCAACATAAAAAAAGAAACAAGCGAACCATAGATAAGAAAACCACCCATGAAAAAGCTAAAAACCACCACGCTTCTAGCCCTGCTGCTCAGCTTCAGCCTGGGGCTATCCGCCCAGGTCAAACCCATCTTCGAAAATGGCGAGGCCCAGATCGTGCCCGAGCTGAAGGACTCCGCCAACTGGATACGCCACGACCTCTGGGTGGAAACGGAGTTTGACACGGACGGGGACGGCAAAAAAGACCGCATGCACGTGGACGTGACCCGGCCAAGGCAGACGGAGACCGAAGGACTGAAGCTTCCCGTGATCTACGCCAGCAGCCCCTACTACGCTGGCACCGCCGACAATGCGGACATCTTCTGGGACGTGAAGCACGAGCTCGGCGTGGCCGGACCTCCCCGGGCCCACGTCGAGGTGAAGCGCGTCGGACAGCGCCCCATCATCTCCAACTCGGAAATCATGCTTTGGGTACCGCGAGGCTACATCGTCGTCCACTCCTCCTCTCCTGGCACCGGCCTTTCCGAGGGCTCGCCCACCGTGGGCGGAGACAATGAATCTTTGGCTCCCAAAGCCGTGATCGAGTGGCTCACCGGCAAGGACAACGGCTACACTTCTCCCGACGGCAACGAAAAGGTGATGGCCTTCTGGTCCAGCGGAAAAGTCGGCATGACCGGAACCTCCTACAACGGAACGCTTCCCCTTGCTGCCGCGACCACGGGAGTAAAAGGACTCGAAGCCATCATCCCTATCGCACCAAACACCTCCTACTATCACTACTACCGATCCAATGGCCTAGTGCGCTCACCGGGAGGCTATCTCGGCGAGGACATCGATGTGCTCTACGACTTCATCCACAGCGGAGACGAATCCAAACGTGCCTACAACAACAAGACCGTCCGGGACACCGAGATGGCCCAGGGCATGGACCGCGTCACCGGCGACTACAATGACTTCTGGGCAGGGCGAGACTACCTCAACGACATGGCACCGATGAAAGCCGCCCTGCTCATGTCCCATGGCTTCAACGACTGGAACGTGATGCCCGAGCACAGCTACCGCATCTACGACGCCGCGAGAGCCAAGGGAATTCCGTCCATGATCTTTTACCACCAAAACGGCCACGGAGGCCCGCCGCCCTTTTCCATGATGAACCGCTGGTTTACACGCTACTTGCATGGCGTAGAAAACGGTGTGGAGAAAGAGCCCCGCGCCTGGATCGTCCGCGAGCAGGACGACAGGGACAAGCCTACCGCTTACGCGGATTTCCCCAATCCACAGGCATCCGACGTGGACTTCTACCTCCAAGGCGGCGCGCCTGCCGCTGGGTCTTTGGGTTTGGAAAAAATGGCCACGGGCGCCAAAGAAACCCTCGTGGACAACTACTCCTTCTCCGGATCGGCACTGGCCCAGGCAGACTACACCGAGCATCGTCTGATCTACCTCAGCCCCGTGCTGAAGGAAGCGGTCCACCTCTCCGGCACTCCAAAAATCACCGTCAAGCTCGCCTCCAGCAAGCCCGCGGCAAACCTCTCCGTCTGGCTGGTCTCCCTCCCTTGGACCGAGGGGCGCAACTCCCGCATCACCGACAACATCATCACCCGAGGCTGGGCTGATCCCCAAAACCACGCGGACATCCGCAAAGGAGAGCCTCTGACGCCGGGCAAATTCTACGAGGTGAGCTTCG
This sequence comes from Algoriphagus oliviformis, assembly GCF_017254915.1. Classification (GTDB taxonomy): domain Bacteria; phylum Bacteroidota; class Bacteroidia; order Cytophagales; family Cyclobacteriaceae; genus Algoriphagus; species Algoriphagus oliviformis. Next base: position 59,672 of record NZ_JAFKCT010000004.1, read on the forward strand.
AGCTGCAGCCGGATGACCAGGTCATCCCGGCAGGTCAGCAGATCGGTTTGATGATCTTCTCCTCAGACAAGGAGTTCACGCTATTGCCAAAGCCGGGAACGGAGCTGACCGTGGACCTGGACGGCACCGTACTGACCCTGCCGGTGGTAGGGGGAAAAGCTTCCTTGGAGAAGGCAGTCAACTAATCCCTGCCTAGTCCTTTCAGCCAAGCAACCAAAAGGAGACTCGTCGACGAGTCTCCTTTCTTTTTTTCGGCTATCGGACAAAGCCCAAGTCATTTGTTTAATATTTATATACTTTTTCCTTAACCAATTCTTAACTTATGGAAAATCCCGCTTCCCATATTAAGAAAACAAATCGCCAAGCCTCTCTGAAAACATCATTTTTAAGGCATTTACACCCTTTAACATTCAGATAATTCACTTTTTGATAAAGAGGGTTTAAAAAAGGGAAAATCGCAGAGGTTTAGTTTTGTTAAAATTTTTAAAAAGAAAACTATCTATTCCAAACCTCTACAACGAATGATTGCTCAAAAAAGCATTTGGACATGGATGACGGCAGCCTGCCTGTTGTTTGTCCTGAATTTTTCCATGGCCCAACAAAGCAGGGTCAGCGGAAAAGTAAGCGATGTCTCCAACGAACCTTTGCCCGGCGCGACTGTCTTGGTCAAAGGTACCACTCGCGGAACGGTCACGGACGCTGATGGCTCCTATTCTATCGAGGCAGCCCCATCAGAGACACTCATTTTTTCCTTTGTCGGTTTTGAGACCAAGGAATTTCCCGTGGGAAACAGCAGCACGATCGACGTGACACTCTCCGAAGGGCTCGCGCTCAACGAGGTGGTGGTCACCGCCCTAGGCGTGGAGCGTGAGACCAAAGCCCTCGGCTACTCCGTACAGGCAGTGGACGGGGAGCGCTTCACCGAGGCGAGAGAGACCAACGTGATCAACTCGCTCAGCGGCCGCGTGGCCGGTGTGCAGATCACCAACAGCTCCAGCGGGCTGGGCGGCTCCAGCCGCGTGACCATCCGCGGGGAATCTTCCCTGAACATCAACGCGAACCAGCCGCTCTTCGTGGTGGACGGTGTCCCCATCTCCAACAACGTGGTGGGCTCCTCCGGCTCCGGCAACCAAGAGGTGGACTATGGCAACGCCGCCGGAGAAATCAACCCCGACGACATCGAGTCCATGACCGTGCTGAAAGGCCCGGCAGCGGCAGCGCTCTACGGCTCCCGCGCGGCAAACGGCGCCATCCTGATCACCACCAAGTCCGGAAAGGGCAAAAAAGGCCTGGGCGTGCAGATCAACTCCAATACGACTTTTGACAATCCCCTGGTGATGCCCCAGTGGCAAAACAAATATGGGCAAGGCAACAACGGGCAGTTTGCCTTTGTAAACGGCGCTGGCTCCGGTACCGCGGATGGCGTGGATGAAAGCTGGGGCCCCTTGCTGGATGCCGGTTTCTTGACTCCCCAGTTTGACTCCCCGAGAGACGTACCTGGCTTCAGAGGCGGTGACCTCAACGCTCCGGAAGGCAGCACCATCACCCCGACGCCTTGGGTTTCGGCTCCAAACAACATCAGCGACTTCTTTGAGACTGGCGTCACCCTCGCCAACAACGTCTCCATCGAAGGGGCCAACGACAAGTCAAACATCCGACTCTCCTACACCAACCTGAACCAAAAGGGCATCGTCCCCAACACGGACCTTGACAGAAACACCCTGGCCATCAACGGCGGCATCAAGGTGACCGACAAGCTCAAGGTAGACGCGATCGTCAACTACCAGCGAACCAACTCCGGCAACCGTCCCAACATCTCTTACGGAACCGAAAACCTCATGTACCTCTGGATCTGGTACGGCCGACAGGTGAACACCAACAGCCTGAGGGACTATTGGATGAAGGGAATGGAAGGTGTGCAGCAGTACAACTACAACTACAACTACCACGACAACCCGTACTTCAACGTGTATGAAAACACCAACGGGCAGAGCAAAGACCGGATCTATGGAAACGTGTCCGTGTCCTACCAGTTTACCCCTAAGTTGAGCCTGATGCTCCGCACCGGACTGGACACCTACAACGAGCTGCGTGACCGCAAAAGAGCCTTTAGCACACAGCGCTTCCCCAAAGGAAACTACCGCGAAGACGACGTGTACTTCAACGAGCAAAACTCGGACTTCCTCCTCACCTACTCCGAGACGACCAAGCCGGTCTGGTCCTACAGCATCGCCCTAGGCGGCAACATGATGCGCCAGGACAACCGCTACCTCCAGACCGTCGCGCCACAGCTCTTGATCCCGGGTATCTACAACTTCACCAACACGGCTGTCAACCTTCAGGTGAGCCAGGGCGTCTCCGAAAAGCGCATCAACTCGCTTTATGGCTTTGGCCAAATCGGCTACAAAAACATCCTGTTCCTGGACGTAACCGGCCGAAACGACTGGTCCTCCACCCTTCCGGTATCCAACAACAGCTACTTTTACCCCTCTGCGACACTGAGCGCCGTGCTGTCCGACATGTTTAGACTGCCAAATGCGATCTCCTTCCTGAAGGCCCGCGCGGCATACGCGGAAGTAGGAAACGACACCAACCCCTACTCGCTGACCAACGTCTTCAACTCCGGCACGGCCTGGGGCTCCACCCAAGTAAAGACCGAGTCCAGCACCCTTTCCAACGCCGACTTGAAGCCGGAGCGAACCGGTTCCTTCGAGACTGGATTTGACCTGAGACTGATGAATGGACGCTTGGGACTGGACTTCACCTACTTTGACAACCGCACCAGAAACCAGATCATCCCGATCACACTGGACATCGCCACCGGCTACTCCTCTCGGATCATCAACGCCGGGGAAATCCAAAACAAAGGGATAGAGGTAGTCCTAAACGGCCGCCCTGTACAGAGCCCCTCCGGCTTCAACTGGGATGTGATTGCCAACTTCACCCGCACCAGAGGCTACGTGCTCGAGCTGACCGAAGGCTTGGACACCTACACCCTGGTGGGCAGAAACGGCGCCAATATCCAAGCCAGGGTAGGCGAACGAATGGGCAATATCTACGGAGCTGGCTTTGACAGAGTCGATGATCCCAGCTCCGAATACTTCGGACAGATCATCCACACCGCCACCGGCACGCCGATCACCGACCCTACGCTGAAGCACCAAGGCAACTACAATCCGGACTGGATGCTGGGCTTGCAAAACACCTTTACCTACAAAGGCCTCTCTCTGGGATTCCTCCTGGACTTCCGATATGGCGGCATCGTAGTCTCCCGCACCAAGACCATCGGATCCACTTCAGGACAGCTGGAAGAAACCCTCTTTGGACGTGAAAACGGATACGACCTGACCGTCGAAGGCAACGGCATCGTCTCTGAAGGCGTGGTACAAAATGCCGACGGCTCCTACTCGCCAAACACTGTCAAGATCTCTTCGAGAAACTGGCACAACCGCTACTACGAGCGAAACAACGTGGAAGCGGCACTCTACGACGCTACTTTCCTCAAGCTCAGAGAAGTGGTGATCGGCTACACCATCCCACGCAAAGTACTGGGCAAGACGCCTATCCAAGACCTGAAGGTATCCCTGGTCGGCAGAAACCTGGCACTCTGGACAGAAAACCCCCACTTCGATCCCGAGACCCTCTCCATGGGTGGCGGCACCCTGATCCCAGGCGTGGAAGACATGGCTTTCCCATCCACCAGAAGCATAGGATTCAACATCAACGTGAAGTTCTAAGCGGCTGAATTCTCCAATCCAAAAAGAAAGAAATCATGCAATTCAACAGAAAATACATTTCCGCACTTTCTCTGGCTTTGGCCTTGGGCCTCAGTTCCTGCGACAAGGATTTTGAGGAAGTCAACATGAACCCCAACAGCCCGGAGACGGTATCCTCTTCCCTGCTCCTCCCCAACGTGATCCGCTCCACGACCAACGAGATCGCGGGCAATGCCTGGGGCACCGGCAACGTCGTGATGCAGCAGACCGCCAAGATCCAGTTTACCAACGAAGACCGCTACAACTGGGGGCCCTCCGGCAGCCCGTATAGCACCTTCTACAACTCCCTTCGCGACCTGAACAACGTAATCCTGATCTCAGGCAAGGCAAATGAGCAAAACTACGTGGCCGTAGCGAAGATCATCCGCGCCAACCTCTTCTCCTACATGAGCGATGCCTACGGAGAGATCCCCTATCTGGAGGCGATCCAGGCAAAAGAGGGCATCAACTACCCCAAGTTTGACAGCCAGGAGGAAATCTACAGCGGCATCCTGAAGGAGCTCGAAGAAGCCAACGCCCTGCTGGGCACCAGCTCGGAGCAGGTGGCGGGAGACATCCTGTTTAACGGGGACTTGACCCGCTGGAAAAAGTACGCCAACTCCCTGCGCCTGAGAATCCTGATGAGAATCTCCGACCGCAATGACCCCTCCGCGGCGATGCAGGCCATCCTGAGCAACCCAAGCCAGTCCCCCATCTTCACCAGCACCTCCGAGGAGGCCGCGCTGCAGTACCTGCTGGATGTGCCAAACCAGCATCCCCTGTACACAACCCGATCGGGCTCATTTGACGAGTATCGCCTGAGCGAAAAAATGGAGGGCGTGCTCAAAGACCTGAACGACCCCCGTCTTTTTGCCTACGCACAGCCGACCACGGCCTCCGGAAAAGGCGTCATCGGCAACGTGGACGACTACCAGGGCGTACCCAACGGACTGGCGGATGAGGAAGCACTGGCCTACTCTCCATCCGGCGACCCTTCCAAGGGAGGCTCCAACTACATCTCCCGCGTGGGCTTGCTTTGGTCTTGCTCCGCCTGTACCAGCCTAGCTAACCCCACCGGCTATCAGGCGGTACTGATGAGCTACGCTGAGCTCCAGTTTATCCTGGCAGAGGCGAGGGAAAGAGGCTACATTACGGTGGGCTCCGCCGCCGACTACTACAGAAATGGCATCGAAGCTTCCTTTGCCTACTACAAAGCCCGATACACCGCCATCAACCAGCCCCAGATTGCCGAAAAGCTGACCGTGGGCGACAGCTATTTCGCGCAGGCGAAAGTCGCCTACACCGGCACCAGCGAGGAAAAACTGGCCAAGATCGGCACGCAGAAGTGGCTGGCCCTGTTTTTCAACGGCATGGAAGCTTGGTATGACTGGAGAAGAACAGACTACCCCAAGATCACTCCGGGCCCAGCCGCCTACATCAATACCGTCCCCGTGCGCTTCATGTATCCGAGCAGCGTCCAGTCGCTCAACGGTGACAACTACAAGGCAGCCATCGCGAGACAGGGAGCTGACGACATCACCACCAAGGTTTGGTGGGATGTGAAATAAGCCGCTAACTTTATCAAAAACCACCCAACCTGCTACCGGTCATTTTGGCCGGTAGCATTTATTTAAAACCATAGCCTATTATGAAAAAACACGTGCTTTTTGCCCTTGCGGCCTTATTTGCGCTTTTTCCATCCTACGCCCAAAAAACCACCCAAACGGAAAATGTCATCCTGATCACCTTTGACGGACTGAGATGGCAGGAGCTCTTCAAGGGAGCCGACTCCCTGATGGTGGACGACACCGGGATGATCGAGTCCTCCGGGTCACTGCTGAAGGACTTTTGGCACCCAGACCCCATCAAAAGACGGGAAATACTGTTTCCCTTTTTCTGGGGCACCATTGCCAAAGAGGGGCAGCTCTACGGCAACCGCGCCTATGGCAATCTGGTGGACAACGCCAACAAGATGTGGTTTTCCTATCCCGGCTACAATGAATTCCTCAGCGGAAAGGCCGACGACGAACGCATCAACAGCAACGACAAAATGAACAACCCCAACGTGACCCTCTTGGAGCACCTAAACCGCCTGCCTGCCTACAAAGGCAAGGTGATGGCCTTCGGCAGCTGGGACGTTTTTCCCTACATCATCAATGAGGAAAGAAGCGGGGTACCGGTCAACGCCGGATTTGACCTGGCGGAAGGCAGCGACCTGACTGAGGTGGAAAAAACCGTCAACCGCCTGCAGTCCGAGATCCGCGGCCCTTGGGGCGGGGTCAGACTGGATGCCTTCACCCACAGCTATGCCCTGGAGGCGCTCAAAAAACACAAGCCCAAAGTGCTCTACATCTCCTACGGCGAGACCGACGACTGGGCGCACGAGGGCAAGTACGACCATTACCTCTGGTCAGCCCGCCAAACCGACCAATACATCCGCGAAATCTGGGAAACCGTCCAGTCCGACCCCCAATACAAGGACAAGACTACCCTGATCATCGGCGTGGACCATGGCCGCGGCATCACCAAGACCAGTTGGAAAAGCCACGGACAGAGCGTCCCCGAAGGGGGACAAATCTGGCTGATGGCCATAGGCCCTGACACCCCCGCCAGCGGAGAGATGAAAACCCAGGGACAGTGGCAGAGCGCCATGGTCGCCAAGACCGTCTTCCAACTGCTTGGCCTGGACTATCCCGAAGCGGATGCGGCCCCTGCCATCAAAGAGCTGATCAAGTAACGTCCTATTGATGCGAATAAAGGCTTTCGGCACTAGGCCACCGTCTCGGCCTAGTGCCGAATCTTATTTTTTAAACCAAAAAGGGTCGAAGGTTATTGCTTCGGCCCTTTTTTACTAGCGCAATAACTACTTCACGGCAGAAGCCGCTCGGCAATCTCCCGATACTTCCCAAGATCTGGCAGCGGGACAAATTCCACTTTGGCTTCCTCATCCCAAGTCCGCATCTTGAGCGACGCTTCAAACAGCGGATCGGACTCAAACTGCGCGGCCTCCTCCGCGCTCATAGGCCCACCCTGGTAGCGCAGTGTCTGTCGGCTGGCCTCGCTGAGCTTCTGGAAATACTCCGGATATCGGTGAGTGAGGTAGCGCTTGGCCTGCACATGGTTCTCGACCAGCTTGGCCACTTTCTCCGGAAAACCCATCTCCCGCAGGCACCGGGCTCCCAGCTCCTCGTGGCGCTGGGCACCAAAGCCTCCCATGGACTCTGTCTCCTGCAAATGGGAAAACAGATGGCCAATGTCATGAAAAAATGCCGCAAGGATGACCTCGTCGTCGAACCCCTCCTTTTCGGCCAACTGGGCGCTCTGGCACATGTGCTCGATCTGGGACACCGGCTCACCGATGTAGTCCTCCGCCCCATGTCGGTCGTAGAGGCCAAAAATCAGATCCAGTTTTTCGGTTTTGCTCAGCTGCTGAAAGTCCATAGAGGCCGCGTTTAGTCCGCAAAATTCACCCAAGTCTTTGGCTTCGCCAATTTTGAACGGTTAAGTTTTTGTAAACTTGACCTCCTCATTCAAACGCATAAACGGACTGACAAAATCCAGTTTCAGCAAGGAAATACGCATCTCATAAACGATTCAAGCGCAACCCCTAACAAAAGGTTAATCCTGGCTTTTCAATCAAAAAACCTCGCATGTTTACTTTTGCTAAACAGTAACTGAGTTGGTTTTGCACAATGAAGGGGGAGCGTGTTTTGCGCGGCTCTCCCTTTCGTGCGAATCCCAAACCGATTTCCCATTGATGGCAGACCCGCATATCGGCACAGGATGGAAGTGGACGGCGCCAGCCCTCGGTCTTTACGATCGCTCGCTTCGTGGCGGCGGCCGCAAGTCGATCCTCCCAAAGAAACCCATATCGCCAGCACGCATTTTTTTCCTTAGTTTACCCCGTGTTTCACCCAAAATATCCAGGCATGGAGCAGGAAGTTATTGTCCAGATCAGCAATAAGCTCAAGAGCATTCGCAAAGAAAAAAACCTTACCCTACAGGAAGTCGCAGACCGGGCCGGGGTGACCAAGGGGCTGATCTCCCAGATCGAAAACAGCCGCACCATCCCCTCCCTGCTGGTACTGATCCAGATCGTCAAGGCGCTGGAGACCGGCTTGGACGAGTTTTTCAACGACCTCAACTTCTACGGCAAGGAAGGCCGGATCCTCGTGCAGCGCAGCGAGCAGTACGTGAAGTTTGAGAAGGAGGCCTCCTCCGGCTACGAGTATTCGAGGATTTTCACCAAAAAAATCAACGCCTGCACCATCGACATCGTGTTGCTGGAGATACAGCCTGGGGCGGAGCGGGACTTTGTGCAGATCGACGCCTTCGAGTACAAATACCTCATCGACGGCACGGTGACTTACGTGTTTCGGGATCAGACGATCGAGCTTCGGCAGGGCGACTCCATCCTATTTGATGGGCGGATAGAGCACAACCCCGTGAACAGCGGCTCGAGCTCGGCAAAAATGCTGGTAGTTTACTTTTTTGAAGAATAGTCCAAAATTATTTTTCCGGACATAGGGGTGTCGCGCCTTTCGGTTGTCATTTCTAAAAAAGAACCAAAGTCTTAACTTGCGCGAAAGCAGCCCTTTTTTCATGCAGGCCACAGATCAGTCGGTTTTTTTTGCCATTCGTTCCGGAGACGTCGCTTCGTTTGAGATGCTGTTCAATACCTATTATTCCACCCTATGCCGCTTTGCGGTGACGTATCTCCGGGATCCCGAGGATGCCGAGGAGATCGTGCAGGCCTCGTTTATCGGCTTTTGGGAGAAAAGGGAAAGCATCTCCATCGACACGTCACTGAAGGCCTACCTCTTCCGCAGCGTGCGCAATGCCTGCCTCAACGAGCTCAAGCGCCAAAAGGTGCGGCAGCTCCACGCCACTCAGGTCGCGCTGGACGGGGAGCCCCAATCCGAGGCCTCGGACCGGATCGCGATGAAAAAGGAGCTGGAGGACAAAATCCAGGAGGCCATGCGCTGCCTGCCCGAGCAGTGCCGGCTGATCTTCCAGATGAGCCGCTTTGAGGAGCTCAAGTACAAGGAGATCGCCGAGCAGCTGGGCATCTCGGTCAAAACCGTGGAAAACCAGATGGGCAAGGCACTGAAGATCATGCGGGAGCAGTTAAAAGATTACTTACCCTTACTTATCATCCTGATGAGGGGATTATTGGAAATATGAGCGAGCAGGAAAGGGAACATATCGAAGAGCTGGTGGTGAAATACCTCCTCGGCGAGGCCAGCGCCCAGGAGCAGGAGCTGGTGGACGACTGGAGGGGAAAAAGCGCGGAAAACCAGCGCTTTTTGGAAGACAGCCAGCTGATCTACGAAAAAGCCCAGCTGCCTTCGGAGCATACCTTTGACCCGGCGAAGGCCTGGGCGAAAGTCGCTCCCCAGCTCAGCGCTGGAAAGGCAAAGCAACGCAGCCTTTTCTCCCCTCTATGGAAAGTCGCCGCCGGCCTGGCCCTATTGGCCGTGGTGTCCTACCTCTTCTACTGGAATCTGGCTCCAGGAGACGAATACGTTTACCTAAGCGAAAACGAGGTACTTACTCAAACCCTTCCCGACCAGACCGAAATCTCAATGAACAAAGCCTCCGAGGTCAAGGTGGACTACAACGCCCGCAAAAAGACCGGCACCATCCAACTCAAGGGTGAGGCGACCATCAGCATAGGGAAGGAGAAAGAAGTGCAATGGACGGTAGAAGCGGAAAACCTGCTCGTTCGAGACATAGGTACGGTCTTCCATGTGAAGGCCTATCCTGACGGAAGCCAGGTGGAAGTCTCTGTGCTGGAGGGAGCGGTGCAGTTCTACAGCAAAACCGAATCCGGCATCCTGCTCCAAGCCGGAGAAAAAGGCATCTACGACAAAGCCTCCGGCAGCTACAGCAAGACCGTAGCCGACACCAATGTGGTAGCCTTCAAAACCCGATCTTTCCAGTTTGCCGAGGAAAATCTCCAGACTGTGGCGGACCGCATCAGTGAAGTGTATGGAAAAAAAATCACCCTTTTGGGTGGTATCGAAAGCTGCAAAATCACCGTAGAATTCAACGAGGAGGAACTCGATACCATTTTGGCGATCTTGTCGGAAACCATGGGACTGGAAGTGGACGAGAAAGACGATGAGATCATCCTGAGCGGCGAGGGTTGCTTCTAAATCTACGGCATCGGAACTATGACTAGACTGTTACTTTTTACACTGGCGCTTTTTCTTTTTTTGACGCAGGCAAAAAGCCAGACTACCCCTGTCTTGGAGCGAAAAATGGATTTTTCGGCCCAAGACGAACGCTTGGACTTGTTTCTGAAGCGCCTTTCCCAGGAGGCGGGGTGCGTCTTTTCCTACAGCCCCTCCGTCCTGGACGTCACCGGTAGCGTGTCCGGCACCTTCTCCGACCGCCCGCTTCGGGAGATATTGGAGACGGTCTTTGAGGGAAAAGTCCAGCTCAAGTCCAAGGGCGTGTACGTGATCCTCACGCCCAAGCCCGAGTCCGACAAGGAAGTCACCATCAGCGGCTATGTGGTGGATGAAAGCGGTAAGGGAATCCGCGATGCGACAGTCTATGATCCGATCACGCTGAAGTCCTCCACCACGGATGAGTTTGGCTATTTCCAGTTTGAGGTGAAAAACCCCGCCACCGAAAACTTCGAACTGATCGTCAACAAGAAGGACTATTCGGACACGCTCTTGCTGGACGACTCGGGTAATTCCTTTCAGAAGATCCTCCTCAAATCCGAGGACATCGGCAAAAGCCTCGCCGAGCCCATGAAAAACTTCTGGATGTGGACCAAAAACTCCGTCGGCTTCACCAATTCCGAAAACGTGCGGGACACCATCCACCGGGGCTTCCAGTTTTCGGTCATCCCCTTCGTCGGCACCAACCATAAGCTATCCGGCAGCGTGGTCAACGACTATTCGCTAAACCTGCTGGGCGGCTTCTCCGGCGGCACCAACAAGGCCGAGCTGGGCGGAATGTTCAACATCGACCGAGGAGACGTGGGCGTGGTGCAGGTCGCGGGCATATTTAACCAAGTTGGCGGACAGACGCGAGGGCTACAGCTCGCCGGTGTAGTCAACTCCACCCTAGACTCAGTCAAGGCGGCACAGATCTCGGGCGTAGCCAACTTCACCACCGGACAGGTCAAGGGCTTCCAACTGGCGGGTGTGCTCAATCTGGCCACCAAAAACGTCCAGGGAACCCAGATCGCAGGCGTGGCCAACTACACTCATCGCGATATCACAGGGGCGCAGGTCTCCGCTGTACTCAACATCGCCCGCAATGTCACCGGCTCCCAAGTCGCTCTATTCAACTACTCGGACAGCACCAGCGGTGCGCCCGTCGGACTGATCAGCATCGTGAGAAAGGGCTACCACAAACTGGAAGTCGGCGCCGATGAGATGCTCCCGCTCAACATCTCCATCCGTACTGGCACCCGCGCCTTTTACAACATGCTCTTCGCAGGCATGAGGCCAGAGCAGGCCGACTCCACCACTTGGGCTTTTGGATATGGGGTTGGGTTTTCGCCTAGATTGGGAAGAAAAACCTACCTCAACGTCGAGTTTAGCTCCCAGCAGCTCAATAAGGGCAACGTCGCCGCGGTCAACTTGGTCAACCGAGCCTACCTGGGCTTTGACTGGCAGACCACCAAAGGCTTTGGCCTCTACGCGGGCCCAAGCCTCAACTGGCGCGTGTACGAGAGCTCCTACACCGAGCATCCGGAGACCTTCACCTATGCCGAGCCAAAAATCCTTTCGGAAAAAACCTATCCAGTCGAAGACTTGGCCAGCCAACTGTGGTTTGGCGTCAGGGCTGGGGTGAGGTTTTTTTAAGAAGTAAATGATGCTTAATAGTGTCCGTAGGCGGCAATCACCGTCACCAAGATCTTTTGGCCGTCGATGGAGTAGACAAGGCGATGCTCCTGATTGATTCGCCTTGACCAAAGCCCCGAAAGATTGCCTTTTAGCCGTTCCGGCTTGCCGGTACCTGTCTCGGGATGAGTTTCCAGCTCCTCGATTAGTTGCTCCAGCTTTTTGATCAAACCCTTATTCCCCGTTTTCACCAACCTTTCGATATCCTTCAGGGCATCGGGATGATAAAGAACCTGAAATCTCATTTGGCCTTCAGCAATTCAGCCAACTCCTCTTTTGAAAAGCTGATCGGTTTGGCAGTGCCTTTTTCAAGCTCTTCCAGCCTTCGGTCGAGCTCCTTCAGATTCTTGGGATCGGAGAAAAATGGATCACCGCTCGGTGAGGGGTTTTCGGGCATTTCGCCGCGATCTTCGACTTCCTCAAAGCCAATCCGCATAGCCTCCAGCATGGACTTGACCAGGTCAAGTTTGGATTTGTCTTTTGTCTCGATGATGATCTTCCCCATACCCAAACTTACAAAATATATCACGCTAAAGTTTCAAATCCTACAGAGGCTTGTACCGCAAGAGTTGCTGTAAATCCTCCCTCGCAAATCTTTTTTCACCAAATCATAGGGGTAAATCTGGTTTCGCCTGTCCTATAGGTGAAACTAAACCAGATCATGAACACGATTCACAAAATCTTCGCAGCGTTTTTATTTCTCGGTCTTCTCGGTGGGGAAGCCTTTGCCCGCCAAGCAGAATCCGACAGCAGCAAGCAGGCAAAAACTCCCCTAGCCTTCCAAAAGCCCGACCCTTTCCGCTTTGATCCCTTTGGCAAAGACCTGAGCGACACATCATCCATCGGCTTCCAGTTTTCCTTCGTCCCCTATGTGGGCACCAATGGCATGTACTCTGGAAATATGGTCAACGACTACTCCTTCAACCTGCTGGGAGGCTACTCTGCCGGCACCACCAGGCTGGAAATGGCCGGCCTCTTCAACATCAACCGGGGCGATATGACCGGCGTACAGCTGGCTGGCCTCTTCAACCAAGTCGGCGGAAAAGTGGATGGAGTCCAGCTCGCAGGCCTGTTTAATTCCAATCTGGACTCGGCCAAGGGCGTGCAGCTGGCAGGCTTGACCAACTTTACCACCGGAGCCGTGGACGGGGTACAGATCGCCGGGATTGTCAACTTCTCCCCGAAAAAAGTGACGGGCGTGCAAATCGCCGGTGTCACGAACTTTACGGCCACGGACCTGGAAGGCACCCAGGTAGCCGGTGTCCTAAACTTTGCCGCAGGCGATGTCAAGGGTTCCCAGGCCGGCGGGGTAAACTTTGCCAACAAAGTGAACGGCTTCCAACTGGGTGTGATCAACTACGCCGACAGCATCAGTGGAGTTCCGGTCGGCTTGTTCAGCTTTGTGAGATCGGGATACCACAGCATCGAAGTCAGCGTGAACGAGGTACTTCCCCTCAGTTTGGCCTTCCGAACTGGCAAGCGCGAGTTTTACAACATCTTCTTCGCCGGCATCCGTCCGGAGGGAAACGAGCAGGTGACCTGGTCCTTTGGCTACGGGCTCGGTACCTCGCCCAGACTCGGCAAAAAGACCTACCTAAACATCGAAGTGAGTTCCGAGCAGCTGAGTCAGGGAGGCGTTCACGCGCTCAACCTGATCAACCGGGGCTATTTGGGAGCGGAGTTCAAGGCGACCAAGAACTTTGCCCTCTTCGCTGGTCCGACGGTCAACTTCAGGGTGTACGACACCTCCTATCCTTTTCACCCCGAGCTGTTCACCTACACCAATACCAAGATCCACAATGACGTGTACTATCCAGAAGATCTAGGAAGTCAATTCTGGTGGGGATTCAAAGCGGGCTTCCGGTTTTTATAGTAATTATTACCACGGAGAACACGGAGAAAAAACACAATTAATCAACAACTTAAGGCCACATCAAGCTATTTACCACTTCATAACGGCACTGAAGGCATAAGGAAATTTTAGAAAAAAGATAACTCACATTTCTCTGTGCTGTGGTAAAAAAACACGAAAACCGAATAGGGGTAAATCCCACCCCAATTGTCCTATAGACGAAAATTAAACCAACTCTTTCTTTCCCCCTGGGAAGGAAAAAACAAACATCAAAAACAGAAAGCAAAATGAAAAAACTACTCGGCCTCGTACTTGCCTTGCTCCTCACGCAAGCCGCCTATTCCCAAACAGAAGGCAAATTCAGATACCAGATGGATCTCGGATTTGCAGCCCCCAAAGACGGCGGCATCGGCGCCATGGTGCATCTCGAGCCTCAAATCCTCGTCTTGGACAACCTCGCCGTCGGCCTGAGAATGGGTGTGACCGGCATGGCCAAGGACGTCACCTACTACGAAATCCCCGACGACTACGAGGGTGAGCTCTCCGGCAACCTCTCTGTCTCCGGCACGGCCAACTACTATTTCAACTACGGCAAAGGCAGGGTAGCGCCCTACATCGGCGCAGGGTTCGGCTACTACGCCCTGAGCAACGTGGACGTGGACGGCGACAACATCGAGGATGCCGAAAACCTGGAGGCTTCCTTCGCTTGGGCTCCAATGGTCCGAGTGGGCGTGGAGCTGCGAAAGTTCCGCATCGGCGCCGAATACAACTTTGTACCCTCCAGCAACCTCCAAAATGTCAACGGCGAGGTGATCGGCGAAGCGACCAACGAGTACTTCGGCTTTACGCTGGGCTTCTTCGTGGGCGGCGGCAGATGGGGGAACAAATACTAAAACCGCGTTTTAGAAATCGAGTCTGAAGACCGGAGACGGAAGTCGGACTTCCGCTCAAAGCCCTACTAGCTCTGGACTAGTTCCTTTTCCTCAGTCAAACGAAACCTATTGAAATCCAAACGGCCGATTGCCTTACTATCGGCCGCCTGGCAACGCCTTGTCTTTTCCCAAACCCTTTTCACACTAAACCAACATCATGAACTCGCTTAGTAAACTCCTCCTGGTGATTTTTTGCTTCGCAATCAATCCCCTCCAAGCCCAGAACCTCACCCAAACCCTCCGTGGCAAAGTGGTCGACGAAGTCAGCCAGATGCCCATACCCGGCGCGACGGTGAGCATCCTCACTACCGATCCCCTCCTCGGTGCCGCCACCGATCTGGACGGAGACTTCCGAATCCAAGGCGTGCCCCTGGGCAACCACACCCTCAGGGTCAGCTTCGTCGGCTACAAAGACCTCCTCCTCCCCAACATCCTGGTCAACTCCGGCAAGGAAGTCGTGCTCACCGTGGGCATAGCCGAGGACTTTGGGCAGCTGGACGAAGTCGTGGTGATGGGGGCGGAAAAAGACCGCACGGTGAACGACATGATCGCGGTCAGCGGCAGGACGTTTTCGGTAGAGGAAACCCGCAAATTTGCAGCGGCGGTCAACGATCCGGGAAGGATGGCCACCTCCTTCTCCGGCGTGGTGGGCACCGACGACGGCAACAACAACATCTCCATCCGCGGCAACAGCCCCAACGGATTGCTGTGGAGAATGGAAGGCATCGACATCCCCAACCCCAACCATTTCGTGAATCCGGGCACTTCCGGCGGGGGCGTGTCCATCCTGAGCGCCCAGTTGCTGGCCAATTCCGACTTCATCACCGGCGCCTTTCCTGCCGAGTACGGCAATGCCATGTCCGGTGTCTTTGACCTGAGCCTGAGAAAGGGCAACAACGAAAACAGGGAATTTACCTTCCAGGCGGGATTCCTCGGAACCGACATCGCGGCCGAAGGGCCTATTGCCAAAGGCTACAAAGGCTCCTACCTGGTCAACTACCGCTACTCGACGCTCTCTATCCTGTCGAAGCTCGGTGTGCCTCTGGGGGATTTTGTCACGAACTTCCAAGATCTTTCATTCAACTTCTACCTGCCTGCCGGCAAAAAAAGCAGCTTCAGTGTCTTTGGCTTTGGAGGACTGAGTGACCAAAACAGCGCCGCCGAGCGGGACTCCCTGATCTGGGAAAGCGAAGGTGATCGCTACAGCTCCAACTTCTTCTCCAACACCGGGGCTGCCGGCATCAAGTACTCCTATATCCTGAACTCCTCCAATTTCCTCCAGGCGACGGTGCTCGCATCAGGCCATGAGATCGGCGACGAGTACAGCCGCTTGGACGACGAATACCTGGATCAGGAAAGGGGCTATGAAAACTTTGGCAACTCCAAAGTCACCTTCAATGCAGTCTTGAACTCCAAGCTTTCCGCCAGGGCCAATCTGCGCAGCGGCGTTTATTTCAACCAACTCTACTACAACCTCAAGGAAAACGGCTACAGCGACGACAGCGGACAGATGGAGACGCACATCAACTCCAAGGGCAGCTCCCAGAGCGTCCAGGCTTTCTCCCAACTGCACTTACGCGCCAGCGAAAGGCTCACCTTCAACGTCGGCATCCACTACCTCCAGTTTTTGCTCAACAACTCCAACTCCCTCGAACCCCGCTTCAGCGCTTCCTATGAGTTGGACGAAAAGCAGCGCATCAGCCTGGGCTATGGCCTCCACAGCCAGGTGCAGCCCCTGGGTACCTACTTTGCGGAGCAGGAGCAAAACGGGCAGATCATCAAGCCCAACGAAGACCTGGACCTGAGCAAGTCCCATCACCTTGTACTGGGCTATGACCGGCAGCTGAATCCCTACTTGCGGATGAAAGTGGAGGGCTACTACCAGCACCTGTACCATATCCCGGTGAAGCCCGGCGAGACGGAGACCTACTCGATCATCAACCAGCAATGGACCTACATGACCGATCCGCTGGTCAATGACGGCTTTGGGAAAAACTACGGGGCGGAGTTTACCCTGGAGCAGTTTACCCACAAGGATCTCTACTTCCTCCTTTCCGCCTCGGTGTACAATTCCCTGTATAAAACCCAGGAAAACAAGTGGAGAAACACGCTCTACAACGGCAACGCCAACCTGACCCTCACCGCGGGCAAGGAATATCACCTAAAGAAAAACCGCATGCTCGGCATCAACCTCCGCAGCATCTACGGTGGCGGACTGCGCGCCACGCCTATAGACCTGGAGCAATCCATCCTCGATGGCGAGACGGTGCATGACGAGAGCCGGGCCTTTGAGGAGAAAAATCCGGCCTATTTCCGTACCGACCTCCGCGTCAGCCTGAAGTGGAACCGTCCCAAATCCACCAGCACCCTAGCGCTGGACATCCAGAATGTGACCAACCGAAAAAACATCTACGGGAGCTACTTTGAGCCCATGTCGGGAGAGATCGAGACCTCCTATCAGGCACCGCTGATTCCGCTGATCAGCTATAGGATAGAGTTTTGAGGAAACAAAAAAGGGATTGGGCGCTACCCAATCCCTTTTCCTATCTGCGACTTTTGGCTAGATTTTTTTACTGTACACCTTTCCAAACCTGTCTTTGGCCTCCACGACCAGATTGCCGCGGGACTCGGGCTTGAAGAAAAACATGTGGTCGTTCAGCTGCGGCTCTACCCAGCTTCTGCGCGCTGGCAGATCAGGGCCGGAGTGCAGCTCCACGCTCCAGGGATCCAGGGCAACGATCTTTTGCGGCGCGCCTTTTTTCACTCCATCCTCATACCAGCTGATCTCCCAGTCGGGATCGTAGTTCCAGCAGTTGATCGCCATCTGCTCGGGGAAGTCCCGGTGTCGGCCGGTCTCATAGACCCGAAACTGCTCGTTGATGTCCAGGCCGGTTCCCTTGTATTGCCATCTGAGCTCCGAGCCTCTGGCCTCGTAGATCGCATAGCCATTGGGCGTGCCGTCATAGCAGATGGGGCCTGACCACCAGGCTCCGCAGACGGTACCGTGGCAGTGCTCGTACACGTGCCCGCTGATCATGTTGTCGTTGAAGTGGGTGTGCCCCGAGAGGATGTGGGCCTGATAGCCCTCCAGCATGCGGTAGAGATGCTCGCGATTGCTGACGGTGCCGCCCAGCGTGTCGCGCTCCGGATAGCGGGTCACCGCGCCGGTGTAGGCAGGGATATGCAGGGCGATCACGACCGTCTTGCCCTTTTCCACCGCTTTCAAGTCCTGCTCCAGCCAAGCCAGCTGTTCCTCGGGAATATGGCCGATGTACTTGGTTCCCGCACCGATGCGGCCTAGGTAAAACACGTCATCCAGGACCACGTAGTGCACCTCGCCCCGATTCCAGGAGTAGTAGGTGGGGCCAAAGTGTCCCTTGAAGGTCCCTGTCGTGGTCGCGTCAGACCGCCCGCCAAAGTCCAGGTCATGGTTGCCTACGACTTGGAAAAAGGGAATGTCGTACATCTGTATGGACTGGTTGTACTCTTTGAAAAGCTCCAGCTTGTCATAGACCAAGTCCCCGCAGCCTATGCCGAAGAGATTGGGATCGCCGAGGAAAGCGATGGTCCGCTGCACGTCGGGAGCGGACACAGTCAGCAGCTGGTTGGCATCGTACTCATCCTGGATTTGGGTGTCGGACAGGAGGAGAAAATGATGGTTTTCGTCCGGGCTTCCTGCCTTTTTCAGCTCAAACTGGAAGCTTTGCTCAGCTTTGGCTTTGTCGATTTTTTGGAAAAAAGAGGCCGATCCGTTGGCCTGCTTCTGGATCTCGTAGCCCGAGGGCATGGAAACGAAAACGAAATCGCGGTCACTGCCGGAGATCAGCTCAAAGTCCCCGTTGGCATTGGTCTGGGCGACGATCCTGCCATCGGAGACGGACACGCCGGCGAGTCCCTTGCCCGCAGCACTGACTTTTCCCTTGATACGGATGGGGCTAAACAGCGTGGGAAGATCCAAAACAGGCAGCTCCTTTTGCACTCCGGCAAAGACCGCATCCCCCATTCCCAGCCAGGCGACTGAGCTCAGGCCCAGGCTTTTGATGAATTCTCTTCTTTTGAACATAGGATTATTTGAAAATTGAAAAGACTCGTCCGCCGTGGCGGATTCTAAAATTGGAAAATTGCGTTTTCGGGTTGCAATGTGGTAAGGTTTTAAAGTGGCAATGTGCGGTCAGTCCCGATAACTGTCGGAAGAGCGGAGTCTTGTCAGACTGAGCGGAGTCGAAGTCTTCGAAATTCGATGCTAGACATTTTCAGAACTGAAGCCTTCCTGACTTCTCCCCTAAAATTGCGCAGCCGTCCGACACCAAAAAGGCATTTCATCAAACTTCTCAATTTCTTAATCCTGCGCTACCCGGGATTTGGGCGGGACGATTTTGACAATAAGGAGATTTATTCCCAAATTATAGTCCGTTTACCCCCTGTATTTCAAGAAGTAAACCCAATCTCTGCCGCTTTTCCCAGCAGGAGCTTAGAAGTTTTTGGAGCCAACCAGGTCTCCGCTTTTCGCCTGCCGGACGTGGCGGGATCTCCGTCCTTTTTCACCGACGATCCCCGCATACGCCACTGGGCCAGGCCTCTCGTTGAGTACCATTCACATTTTTAACCCCAACCCATGAAACGTAAATTTTCAGACCTGCACTGCCACAACCACATGAGGGCACATTTTCACATGCAGGAAAAACAGAAGAAGTTTGAAAGAAAGGGCGAATTCAGTCCTTGGACCGTGATCGCGTCCAACTCCAAAAAGCAGGAACTCGGCAAGATGGGCGCCAGCTACAGCCAGATCGACCTGGTCAAGTGCTGGAACGCCAACCTCCGCCTCACCTTCAACTCCCTCTA
This sequence comes from Algoriphagus oliviformis, assembly GCF_017254915.1. Classification (GTDB taxonomy): domain Bacteria; phylum Bacteroidota; class Bacteroidia; order Cytophagales; family Cyclobacteriaceae; genus Algoriphagus; species Algoriphagus oliviformis. The sequence goes on from NZ_JAFKCT010000004.1 coordinate 78,921, forward strand.
TCCCCTGGAGCGGCAGTTTGTGGTGGGCATGGACCCCAGCATCAAGGAAGACAAATGGTATCATTTTGTCGCCAGGGGGATTTTGGGCCATTCCGGCCTGAAAAGAGACCTACTCCAGACGGCCTACATGCGCATCCCGGACAAGGTCATCGACTTCTTCCAGTCCGAAGACTACGACTACTGGGAGGCGCTCAACAAGGAAAAGGATTTTGTCCTGTTGGACTCGGGCAAGCGGCTCGAGCAAAACGAGATCCATGTGCCGATGGCGATCTTTGGGGATGAAAAAGCCGCCGCCAAGCGGGCCAAGAAAGACCCTTCCTCCTACGTGGCGGAAAATGCCTGCTATCGCGTGCCCAAGAACCGGCCAGAGCTCCTCCAGTCCCTGGCCGACGACACCGAGATCACGATGGTCATCACCGTGGAGGGAGCCCACGCCATGGGAACCGACCGCTGCAAGAGTGTGGACGACATCTCCGACCGCGTGAAGTTCATCAAGGAGATGTGGGAAGTGCCGGTGTTTTTCATCACTTTTTCCCATCACTTCGACAATCATCTCTGTGGCCACGCGCACTCCATCCCGGGGATGGGGAAAATACTCATGAAACAGCGAAAGCACATGAATGGAGGCTTTCGGAGAAACGGGCGGCGCATCATCCGGGAAGTGCTCGGCCTGGACTCCAAGCTGGAAAAAGACCCCAAACTGGGCTATAGAATCCTCGTGGACGTCAAGCACATGGCCGCCAAGTCCCGCGTCGAATACTACGAGCTGGTCAAGGAATGCCTCGCCAAGGGAGACCGCATCCCCGTGATCGCCTCGCACTGCGGCTACTCCGGCATCGAGTCCCTCGCGGAGCACATCCGCTGCGAGCGGGAAGAGGAGGACGACTACTGCGACAAAAAAAGCGGGAAGTTCAACGCCTGGAACATCAACATGTGCGACGAGGACATCGAAATGATCGTGAAGACCCGGGGCATGTTTGGGATATCCTTTGACCAGCGCATCCTGGGCATCACCAAAAAAGACCTCAAAGACCCCGACAGCAAGCGCAACGGCATCCAACTGATCTGGGAAAACATCGAAGGCATCGCGCTGAGCGCCTATGACAACCCCAGACTTTCGGAAGTGGAAAAACGCGAAGTATGGAAGTGCCTCACGATAGGCACCGACTTCGAGGGCCTGATCGATCCGGTCAACGCCTACCCCACCGCGCTGAGCTACGGGCAATTTGCCGAGGACCTGGCCAATGAGATCGAATCCGCCAGGTCAAACCCCGCCGCCAAACACCTCGCCCACCTCAAGTCGCGGGAAGACGTGGAAAAGCTGGTCGACGACTTTTGCTACAACAATGCCGAGGCTTTTGTGATCGAAAATTATCCGGTGTAGTAGGATTGTCACCCTGAGCGGAGTCGAAGGGGCGAGTTGTAAAGAATCCAGAGTTCGGAATTGGAAAATTGGAAGGTTGAAAGGTTGGAACATTGGGCGGAAAGGTGTCAAAGTCGGAAAATGGCGTTTGGCGCTGACGGAGACGTCGTAAATCGTACTTCTGAAATCGTAGCTCACACCTTCCATCAACCATCGTTGGCCTCTAAAAAATCCACCACTCCGCCTTCACCCCCATGTAGTAGCCCCAGCGCTCCGGGCCGACAAACTGCAGGTAGGGGCTGTAGAGCGATTCGCTTGCGTTTTCGTTGTATCGGGCTAGGCTAAAGACAAAGCGGAGATGGGGCCTCGCCCAGACGCTTCTTTCCCCCGAAGTGGACAGCGTGGGAGCGATGGAAAACTTGCCCATGGCATACAGGGGCTGCTCGCCGTCCCGCCGCTGGGAATAGTGCAACTCGGACAAAAGGTGGAAATTGTCGCTGATATACCAGGTGCCACGGCTGCCGATGGTGAAGTCTTCCTTTCGGTTAAAGACTTCCTTTTCGAAGAAGGTCTCCGCCCTATCGTCTGAGTCCGCCGCGCCTTTGCTTTGGTTATAGATCAGGTAGCCATTGAGCGAAAAGCGCTCCGACAGATTCAAAAGGACATGGTTGACCAGTGACCAGCTGTAGGCATCGCGGAAGCTTTGGCTTGCCAGATCCGGCGCTCCAAAGGTCAGCCAAGTCCGCGACACCCCGCCATCGCCGCCGTTGGCGATGCCGCGGCCATAGCGGATGGCAAAATCGTTGAAAGAGCCGGCCAGAAACTTCGGAAGGCTCTTGTTCACCCGGGCGCCCAGCACATAGCCCCTATCGCCGGGATAGGCTAGGTCAGGAATTGTATCGGTCGCATCCGGATTGCCCATACGGTGATATTCGCCGAGCAGAGTCAGGCGGGAACCCTGAGACAGCGGAAGGTCCTGCTCCACGACGAGCACGGTACGCTGGCGAAGTGCCAAGGCCAGAGTACCCGTCTTGATGTTGAGGTAGAAATAGGGCGGTACGGTAGAGGAGGTGTCCGTCGAGGCTACGAATAGCGCGGCAAACCGGGTACTTTTCACCTCCACGCCAAATCCCTGCCCAGAGTGGTCATTGAAGTAAAAATGGTCTGCGATGTGGATATCCGCTCCCCGATACAAGCGACTTCCGATCCATAAGTTTACCTGATCCTTTTTCCCAACTCCGGTAGCCTCCACATAGAGCTCGGGGATGGCAAAAGTAAGTCCTCCCTGACTGCTCGTGGTACTGTTGCCAAAAAGCGAAAGACTGTTGGACCAGAGGGCAAAGCGGGTATTGACCGTCACATTCATGCTGTCGCCTTTGACCAGGGGTGAAAAGTCTATCCCCGTCGCCAGCTCCAGGTAGTCCTGCTCCTCCATCCTGCCGCCTATGCTGCCCATATTGTTCAGGTTCAGTCGCCGGCCGATCGAGCCTTCATTTACAAAGGACCAATCGGCCCCGATGCGTCCGTAGCTGCCGATGTAGAAGTTTTTGTAGGTCGGGCGCTGATAGGCAATCTGTGCCTGGCAGAGCGTGCCCAAAAGTTGAAAAGTCACAAAGCTGAGACAAAATGCTAAAAGTCGGGTCATCATGGGTTGGAGTATTACTAAAAATAGCCTATTTCGTCCTGAGACTCAACCTAAAAACACAAAGAGTAGTATTCAGCTTGAAAAAATGGAGCTCTTGATCGCAAAGCGAAAAAATGATCAAGGAAGAAAATCCCTTCCCAGTTTTCACAGCTTAATCCAAAGCCCTTCCATTGTTACAAACCGATCTTCTCTTCGACAGAAAAAACCCAGTATGAACAGAAAACCACTTCCACCCCAATTTTTCCTTCTCCTCCTCAGCCTGATCCTCCTGGCCGGATGCGGCGGAGGGAAAGCTCCCGAATCCCAGCCTAGGGCGGAAGTGGTGAAGGGCCTGGACGGGCGGCTTTTTCCCGTTCCCGCACTCCCCGAAAAAAGCCAAGCCCGACTCGACAGCAACCTGCAGGTAGCAAAGGAAAACTTCGAAGCCAATCCCAGCGAGGAAAACTACATTTGGCTGGGGCGCAGGCAGGCCTATGCCTATCACTATGCCGCGGCCATCGAAACCTTCACGGAGGGGCTTTCTCGGTTTTCCGATTCCTACAGGCTGCTCCGACACCGCGGCCATCGCTACCTCACCACCCGGAATTTTGCAAATGCTACTGCCGACTTCGAGAAAGCCGCGGCGCTGATGCCCCAAGAGCCCTTGGAAATCGAGCCCGACGGCATCCCAAACATGCTGAACATCCCCCTGTCCAGTACCCAATTCAACGTCTGGTATCATCTGGGACTTGCCTATTACCTACAGGGGGACTTTGAAAAAGCCGCGAAAGCCTACGAACAGTGTATGCTCGTGTCGGACAACGACGACCTGATTTGCGCCACGGCCGACTGGCTTTACATGACCTACCAAAAGCTCGGTAAGAAAGCGGAAGCCCAACAAGTGCTGGATCTCATCTCTCCGGAAGGGATGGAGATCATCGAAAACGAATCGTACTACCTCCGCCTCCAGATGTACCAGGGGCTCATCCCCGCCGAGCAACTTCTGGAAGTCAGTGCAGGAACTTCTGACGTGGATTTGGCGCTGGCCACCCAAGGCTATGGCGTCGGCAACTGGTACCTCGCAAAGGGAGACAGCGCTCGCGCCAAAGAGATCTTCCAGCAAGTGGTCGGCGGCAAAAACTTCTCCGCCTTTGGATTTATCGCGGCGGAAGCGGAGCTGGAGAGGATGAGGTAGGAGATGCTTTCGAATAATAGAATCACTGGTAATCAGCCGTAATATCCAAAATACTAAGTCGAATGAGTGGATTTACCCGGCAAGCTGGTAACTCACAGCTATAATGATGGGGATTAGCAAGTACAAAACTCTGGCCTCGCACGTAGCCATGTCTTGATTTGAGCGCAGGATTTTGAAAACGAATCTTTGTCCGTCAGACCAAATGCTTTCTGGCCAAAATATCTTCATTTTAAAGCAGTTTGCCCGCATTTGCTATAGCCGATGAAAGCCATTTTTATTTTATCATTTTTAATTCTTTCCCATCATAAATCCCGATTCCATTATTTGAAGTCAGGAAAACAAGTCTATTGTCTTCTGTGAAGTCTAATCTTTTTACGGACATTGAAACTCCAATTGCCAAAGGTTCTCTATCCCAAAGTAATTCTGGTTTAAAAATCAATTCAGGGTTTTCTATTCTTCCTTCGTTCGGAATTGTAGCTCGATAAAATCCGTCTGTTGTGGCAAAATAGATTTTGTTGTCAAAAGGGTTATATGTGCCTGGTCCAACAAAAACTCCACCACCAAAAGGATTAGTTTCTGCAGTGTCTCTGAAATCTTCACTGTCATAAATTTTGGTAGCGGTATGGTTACTAATTTGAAAAATGTCGCCACTATTCATAAAATGTTGATGACCAGAAGTGATATAAACGTTTTGGTCTTTATCTTCAAATACCGACTTTGGAAAGAGTGAGCCATAGTTTAGACTTTCAATGTCCGCACTTAGTTCTGTCCTATTTTGAGTATCGAAAATTTGTATTGATCCACCAAACTCTCCAAAGCTCCTAGTCATCCAAATTCTGTCTTGACTGTCTATGAAAGTATATTGTGGCATGTCAAAGTAATGGTTTGTACGTTTCCAAAAGAAGAATAAGAATCGCTTCGACACAATCACACCATTTGGCTGGTGTTCGAAATTTGTCCAATTTTCATCTTTTATCGGGTCATAGACAGCGTAGGGAACTATTAGAAAGATTTCATCTGCAGAGTTGAAAAAGATATCAGTGACTATGTAGTCCTTTTTTAATTCAAGGTGCAGCTCAGTTGAATAGTCATCTTCGTTAATCGTGAAAATTTTGCCATGTGATGTTCCTAGGTAGATTTTATTCGAGTTGTCTTTGGCAATGGAGGTGTACTTTACAATGGTGTCACTCGTAAAGGTTCTAGTTAAGTTCTCCATATCCCAAGCAACAAGTTGTCCGCTTGAATTCAATGCATAAATATTTTCTGTACCCACAAGCATTTTGGTATAGCTCGGGTTTACCTTTTTCAAGCTGTCAGTTTGAGCAGAACTGTCAAGTGCAATGGATAAGAATAAGAATATTGGAATTAGGTGTCTCACGTTTTTTTTAATGGCTTACAACATCCGTATAAGTCCCACTCCCTTTCCGAGTGTCGTGTATATCCATTTTGGACGAAGGATTCTTTCCGGCTGTTTCCGTGGTCAAATTAATCATTTCGGAGATTTTGGCAAGGTGTCGGAAAAAATTCATTGCTCTACGCGAGCAATCCGTCCCCACCATCCCGATGAAGACCAGCACTGATCTAAGTACGCGGATCGCTACCACTTTTTCCAAGAGCCAAACAAGCGTGATTATTCCGAAAAGTATCGAAGTCCACAACGCCAACTGCCAGTAAGAGATGATGTAATACGTGTCGTATGCATTCACATCCAAGTTAGAATCTCTATCCAAAAAACCGACTAACAGGATCAGCGGAATAGCGAGCAAAAAATCAAGTAGGCCTTGTCAAATAATTTTGTCATTAAAAAGGGTTGTATGGAACAGCGATTGTCAAAGGTTTTCTTTTTGCTTCCACTACAACCATAGGGTATTAATGGTTAACACCAAGAAAAATAAGATTAATGCAGCTCCTAACCATTGTAGAAACTTTACTTTGATTGATCTTTCGTTCTCATCAGCTTCCCCGATAAGAACTTGTTTAAGAGTTATCAACATCCCCAAAGGCCAAAACAAAAGGTAAAGGATAAAGTAGAAAATCTTAGCCCCCATACTGTCAATTCCTCTCGTTGACAATCGTTTAGTGTTTATGCCGTAGTTAATAGCTTTGGCAAATGAAATACCTAGAAGAGAGCCTATGAAAAAGTAGTCAATCAAGCGTTCGGGTATTGAGATATTCAGTTGAAAAAATGGGTAGTAAACTATCTTCTGATAGGCTATGGATAATTTGATTATCCGAGCTTTCCAAGCTACAAGATCCTCAGTAAAACTGACCATTCCAACAAGTCCAAACAGTTGCATTATTAATTTTCCTACTGCTTGAAGCGGATTAAATTCAATTTTGGGTTGTTCAGTCATATTTTAAGTTGAGCGGATTACCTTTTGATTTTGACATATCGTTTGCCAGTTTCGTAGGTAAGTTCCAGTAAAGTTGTTCGAAAACCCAGTTCAAGAGCTAGATCTCCAAGAGTTTTAAAATCGTAGGGTTCTTTGCTTAAAAATTCTTTGCCTTGTTGAATGTATTCAGGACAGCACTCCTGAAATCGTTCATCTTCCAGTAATCCATTAATGAAGTTAGTTTGAGTCAGAAGCGACAATTCTTTGATTTTCGGATAGTTCGTTAAAAAGTAGTTAGCAAAATCGGACTGTGAATTGAAACCGAGATATTTGAAAGTTTGCTTAGTATTCAAGTGGTTGCCATAATTATCTGGCAGAATTGACCCGTAGAAAAGAGACGGTTTAGTCCAGTAAGTTGGTTCGAGAGGTCCAGCTGGGTTATCGTCAATTGTATATTGAAAGAAATCAATCTCATAACTTAGTCTGATATTCATGGGGCGTTCTGAAAACTTGATCTCCAAGCCGTCTAAACCATCAAAGAAGAGTTGTTGAATGATGACTGTGTCCCCACTCAACTCATGTTCAAAATTGTCGGATTCAGCGTTGATAAATGTTAAGGTTTGCCCGTTAGTTAGCGGCACCGAATATTGAGCAAAGGCTCCAAAACAAACGAAAATTAAGAGTGAGCAGAAAATAGTCCTCATTGTGTAATATTACCTCTAACATCCGTATAAGTACCACTCCCTTACCGAGTGTCGTGTATATCCATTTTGGACGAAGGATTCTTTCCGGCTGTTTCCGTGATCAAATTAACCATTTCGGAGACTTTGGCAACGCGTTGGAAAAACTTCTTTGCTCAACGCTAGCAATCCGTCCTCACCCGACTGGGCAGGAAGGGTAGCCATTCCTCCGCTTGGCGCTCGGCGTATTCCGCCAAAAAATAGGAAAGCGAGGGTTTGAAAGGCTCGGACCGCAAGGCCAATCCGGCCTGCTCGGGGGTTTTGTCGCCCTTGTTCACATTGCAGCGGTTGCAGGCGGTGACCAGGTTGGTCCAGTTGGTCTTGCCGCCCTTGGACTTGGGCACGATGTGGTCTATGGTCAAGTGGCGCTTGCTCCCGCAGTATTGGCATTCCCCATTGTCCCGGCGGAAAAGGTTGGTACGGTTGAGCAGCACGCCGCGGAAGGGGATGCTTTTGTACTGGTTGAGCCGGATGACGGCGGGGTACGCAAAGCTGCGGCTCACGGTGCGGATCTGGAGGAGCTCGTAGGTGGTGAGCACGTTGGCTTTTTCCAAAAGACAGAGCACAATGGCCTTGTTGACCGGCACGACCGCTACCGGAGAGTGATCCAAGTTCAGTACCAAAACGCGCTTTTCCATAGCTTATGTGACGATTGCCCGGGTGTCTATGCTGACCTGATCTCCGGTATTGTTTCTCAAAAAATCCTCCCACTCGTCCAGATCCGATACTTTCATGCGGTTGTCGAGCCAGAGGATTTCCTCCGAACCTAGAAACAAACCAAAATGGGACTTTTGTTTTTCCAAGTCCCTGAAAATAAACAAATCACCGGGAAGTGCGTCCTCGGGCTCCACACTTTTGCCGGGAATTTTGCCCGACTTCCAGCTGTAGCCCGCGATGGCGAGGATCAAGGCAAAGCCCTGCTCCTCGTCTATCCCAAAAATACTCCGGCCACCCGCCTGAAAGGGTGCGTTGAGAAAGCATAGGCCGATCTGGACCAGCTGCTCCCGATCCGCCTTGAGCACATGGGGCCGGGAATTGCCCGTGAAGCCGACGTGGTCTTGCCAGTTGAAGAGTTCGAGTTCGGAAAAATGGAGACGGCTGCCGGGCAGGAGGTAGAGGCTGGAGCCGAGGTATTCGATGGCGGCGATGGGGCTGGTGACGACCTGAAAGTCCTGGTTGAGAAACTTCTGGTATTCGTCTCCGGTGATTTCCTTGATGAGCGTGGCCCAGACCCAGCCGCCCATGCCGGTGTCCTCGTGGTAGACCCGAAACCACTGCCTGTCGGCGGTCAGTCCGTTGATCTGGTAGCATTCCCCAAAAAGCAGCTGGGTGACTAGGGCGGAATCAAAAGTGGGTTGGCGGTAAACAGGGAGGATAGTCTGTCGACATATCCCAAAAGCATCAATCAAAGGCCATTCGCTGGAGCTCTCTTTTTGCATCTTTTTCCTTCAGGTCCTGACGTTTATCGTGGATTTTCTTCCCTCGGGCCAGCGCGATCTCCATCTTTGCCAGACCTCGGTCGTTGATAAATATACGAACCGGAATGATTGCCAGACCCTTTTCGGCCGACTTAGTTTCCAGCTTTTCCAATTCTTTTTTCTTCAGGAGAAGCTTCCTGTCCCGCACGGCCACGTGGTTGTAGCTCGCCGCCATGCTGTAGGGCGAGATGTGCATCTGGCGCACGTAGAGCTCCCCGTCGAGGAACATGCAAAAGGCCTCCGTCAGCGAGACTTTGCTCTCGCGGATGGACTTGATCTCCGTGCCCTTGAGCGTGATCCCGCACACATAGGTGTCGATGAACTCAAACTCGAAGCTTGCCTTCTTGTTTTTGATGTTGACTATTTTCTCGAAGCGGTTGGCTTTGGACATATCAGAGTTTCATTTTGGCCAGGGGCGTGACGTCGAGCCCGACAAACTCGCCCTGGAGGTACTTGTAATGGGCCGCGATGGCGATCATGGCGGCGTTGTCAGTGCAGTATTCGAATTTGGGCACGTAGAGGTTCCAGCCTTTTCGGCGGGCCAGTTCGGCCAGCGTGTTTCGAAGGCCTGAGTTGGCAGACACACCACCTGCAATCGCGATTTCTTTGACACCGTACTGCTTCACGGCCTCCTTGAGCTTGATCACCAGCATCTCGATCAGCGTGTATTGGATGCTGGCGCAAAGGTCAGGCAGGTTTTCCTCGATGAATTTGGGATTCGTCTGTAGCTGATCCCGGAGAAAGTACAGCACGGCCGTCTTGATCCCCGAAAAGGAATAATTCAGCCCAGGCATGCGCGTTACCGGGAATTTGAAGGCTTTGGGATTTCCCTCTTTGGCATACTTGTCCACGAGCGGACCGCCGGGGTAGGGCAAGCCGAGCAGCTTGGCCGTCTTGTCAAAAGCCTCTCCCACCGCATCGTCCTGGGTCTCGCCGACCACTTCCATCTCGAGGTGGCTTTTCACCAAAACCAACTGCGTATGCCCGCCGCTGACGGTGAGGCAAAGGAAGGGAAAAGCAGGCTTGGGGTCCTCGATGAAGTGCGCCAAAACGTGCGCCTGCATGTGGTTCACGTCGATGAGCGGGATGTCCAGCGAGCGCGCAAAAGCCTTGGCAAAACTCACCCCCACGAGCAGGGATCCCATGAGGCCGGGCCCTCGGGTGAAGGCCACCGCGGAGAGCTGCTCTTTGGAAACACCCGAGGAAGAAAAGGCCTCCTGGACGACGGGAATGAGGTTTTCCTGATGCGCACGAGACGCCAACTCGGGAACCACGCCCCCATATTTTTCGTGGACTGATTGTGTGGCCACAATATTATTGAGTACTTTGCCATTGACTATAATGGAGGCAGAAGTCTCGTCACACGAGGATTCGATTGCTAGTATAGAAATATCTTTGGTACCCATTGGAAAAGAACTCGAAAGTTACGGATTTTTTGTACAAAGCTTTCCGGGTGGTTCTCTGGGTAGTATTTAGTTTGCTGCTTTTTGTCATCTCCATGGCGCTCGCCCTGCAGATCACGGCAGTACAAAATTGGATGGTAGACCGCCTAACCGGCTATCTCAACGCCAACTCCAACTTCACCACAGAAATCGGCCGCATCAAACTCACCTGGTGGGACGCCCTGGAGCTGAAAAATGTCACCATCCGGGACCAACAGGACAGCGTGATGATCGGAGCGGAAACGCTCTACGCGGACTTTGCCCTGCTTTCGCTCATCCCGCCTGGTGACCCGACCATAGACGCGGTGCGCCTGGAGCGTGCCCAGGTCAATCTCCTCACCCACGAGGGTGACTCGGTCCTGAACATCAACCGCTGGGTGGACGAGATCAGCGACCTATTCACTGCCAAAAGCACCACCGCCACCAAAGCCAAGTTTTACATCAGCGCCATCGAGCTGCGACAGACCCAGTTTTCGCTGGTCAACTCCAACAAAGAACCCATCACGGAGGGCTTCGACTACAACCGCATGGTATTCAAGGAGCTATCCGGCAGCGCGGCGGATTTCAGACTCGAAGGTGCGGAAATCGGCATCGACATCCTACGCCTCACGGGGATAGAGTCCACCTCCGGTCTGGATATCCAAGAGCTAAAGACCGACCTGACCTATTCGCCCAAGTACATCGAGCTGGACAAGCTCAACCTCAAGTCCTCACGCAGCCATATCAAGGACTACATCCGGCTGGACCTCACCGGCCCCGAGGGCTACTCCGATTTTGTGAACGACGTGAAGCTCACGGCGCGAATGGACGAGACCAAGATCGACCTGCGAGACCTTCGGCTTTTTGCTCCTTCCCTTCCCGTATTCGAAGACCAAATCTACCTCAGCGGGGAGGTCGTGGGGCCGATATCGGACATGAAATCGGACGAGTTTCTGATCCGTCTGGGAGAAAAAACAGCCCTTTTTGGGGCGTTTGAGCTGGATGGACTGCCTGACATCGAGACCACCTACATCCACCTCTCCCTCAAAAACTCGGTCGTGTCGGCGCGGGATTTGGCGCCCTACCTGAGTCCCGAGATGGAAAAACAGGTCAACAAATTCAACCTGATCCGTATGGATGCGGACTTTGCCGGACTGCTCAACCGCTTCATCACCAACGGGAAGTTCCGAACCAGCATCGGCGACATCGACGGGCGGGTCAACTTTGACCTGGTAGAGGGCATTCCCTCTGTGGTGTCCCGCGTGAAGGTGGAGCGTCTGGATCTCGGCATCCTCACAGAAGACCGCGAGCTACTCCAAAAAATAAGCTTGGACGGAACGGTAAACCTCAAAGGAAACACCCTGGAAAACGCCCTAGTGGACCTGGATGCGCACATTTCCCAGTTTGGCTTCAAAAACTACACCTACTCCGACATCAGTACGGACGCCACCTATGGGCTCAACCTCTTTCGTGGCAACCTCGCCATCAACGATCCCAACCTAAAGGCGACGGCCCAGGGCTACCTGAACCTCGAAAAATCCGTGGATTCCGTCCGCATGGTGGTGCAGGTGGATTCGGTCTTTCTGGACAGCATCAACCTGACCCAAACCCCTACCTTCCTCAGCGGCAAGCTGGACATCGACACCAAGGGCATCAACCTGGACGATATCCAGGGCATCGCGCGCTTCTCCGACATCAAGATCGGCTACGAAGACCGCTTTCTGGACTTGGGTGACTTCTTCTTCCAGTCCCTGTTCGCCGGAGGCACACGCACCCTGTCGATCAATTCGGACTACTTGGTAGCGGCGGCATCGGGGCAGTTTGAGCTGGAGCAGATGCTCAAAGACCTGGACATGCTGGGCTCTCAGTATTTGGCTATCCTCCTGAACGAGCCCCAACCTATCGCCGACTTGGGGGAAAACTTTTCGGAAACCTACAACCTCGACCTCAATGTCCGCCTCCAAAACCTGAATCCCATCATCCAGCTTTTTCAGCCTGACCTTTCCATTTCCAAAAACACGATTTTGGAAGGGGCTTTTTACCAAACCCCGGAAAACACGGTATTCAACTTTTTCACCAGCATAGACACGCTGAGCTATCAGGGAAACACGGCCTTTGGCACCAACATCGACTTCAACACCTCCAAGATCATCAACAGCGCCGACATCTTGGCCTCCTTTTACATCTACTCCAAAGAGCAGGAAGTGGGCAACACCCTTGGCTTTACCAATCTGGGCCTGGAGGCCATCTGGGATCAGGATAACCTCGACCTGCAGCTGAGCCTGGACCAGGATTCTACCCAAAGCCGCGCAAGAATCGAGGCCGAAACGACCTTTTCCTCCACCGGCACCCAGCTGCACTTCAAGCCATCCGTACTTCGGGTGCTCAACAAGGACTGGGATTTTGACCCCGAAAACCAGATCCTCATTTCCCAGGGAGAAATCGCTTTCACCAAGCTGAGCATACTCCACGACCGACAGATGCTGGGCGTGGACGGGAAAATCAGCCGAAACCCAGAGGAAGTCCTGGACCTCTTCTTCCGTGACGTGGGCATAGATGTGCTAAACACCATCACCACCCAGGATTTCCTGGGCACGGCAAACGGGGCCTTTCGTCTGACCAACCTGCTCAACCAGCCGCTCATCGAGGGAGAGCTCTTCATCGAGGACACCGAGATCAACCGCTTTCCGATCGGCAACATCGCCGGCTCGGCCAACCTCCAGGAAAACGAGCTCCTACTCAAGCTGGAAAACGAAATCAACGGCCAAAAGAAAATCGACATCGGCGGCTCCATCGAGCTCGCCTACCAAAACATCGACCTGGAGGCGAGGATGACGGAAGCCAATCTGGTGATCTTTGAGCCCTTTCTGTCCAAATACATCACCAATCTCGACGGCACCGTGACCGGAAACCTGCAGGTACGGGGCACGATGGCCATGCCCGAGGTGCTGGGAAGCGGCCGGATCGACGGGGGAAAACTCCACATCAACTACCTCAACACCAACTACGTGGTGGATGGGAGCATCCTCTTCCAGCCCACCCAAGTCAGCTTCAGAGACCTGGTCTTCAAGGACGTAAACTCCAATCGGGCGACCTTCACCGGCGGGCTCAACCACCGGGGATTCAAAGACATCTTCCTGGATATCAACTCCAACCTCAACAATTTCCAGGTACTGAACACGACCTCCAAGGACAACGAGGTCTTTTACGGCACCGCATTCGCCTCCGGTACCTTGGCCATCAAGGGCAGCACGACCAACCTGGACATCAATGCCCGAGCCACCACTCAGCCCAACACCAGAATCTACATCCCCCTCACCAGCAGCAATGCCCAGTACCAGGAGGATTTCATCCAGATCATCAACATCCAGGATACCGTCCGCATCAAGCAGCTGTCCGAGGAGACCAACCGACTCGACATTGAAAACATCCGGATGAACTTCATCCTGGACATCACCCCCGATGCCTTTGCGCAGATCATCATCGACCCAAAAACCGAGGAAAGCCTCGAAGCCCGCGGACGGGGTGTACTCACCATGAACATCGACACCCAGGGCAACTTCAACCTCACCGGCAACTACGAGATCACCCAAGGACAATACAACTTCTCCCTCTACAACGTCGTGAAAAAAGACTTCGTGATCCAGCCCGGAGGGAGGATTACCTGGTTTGGGGATCCGTATCAGGGGGTGATGAACCTGAAAGCGATCTATGAGGAAAACATCTCCCTCCAGCCTCTCTTGGCGTCCAACTCAGTCTCCGAAAACAGCCAAATGCGACGGCGATACCCGCTGAAAGTGCTCATGGACCTGCAGGGAGAGCTGCTCTCGCCGGACATCAGGTTTAGCTTCGACTTCTCCGAGTTCCCTTCCAGCGGCGACGTGCAGACGACCATCTCGGCTTTCCAAAGCCGCGTCGCCGCAGATGAGCAGGAGATGAACAGGCAGGTTTTCTCCGTGATCATGACGCGAAACTTCTCCCCCGAGGGACAGTTTTCGGGCGTAGCCACGATCTCCTCCAGCCTCGGAAGCCTGCTTTCCTCCCAGCTCAACAGCTTCATCGGGCAGTGGGACAAAAACCTCGAAGTCAATGTCGACCTCGCTACACTAGACCAAAACACCCTCGAAAACTTCCAGCTGTCCGTGGCCTATACCTTTTTGGACGGCCGACTCCGCGTCTCTCGGGACGGGGGCTTCACCGACAACCAGGGCAACGCCAGCGCCGCATCCGTGATCGGAGACTGGCAGGCGGAATACATGCTCACCGAAGACGGCGTCTACCGCCTCCGCATCTTCAACAGAAACAACTACAACACCTTCACCTCGCTTTCGCTCACGCAAAACGTGCTCACCTACGGCGCCTCCGTCACCCAAAACGTGTCCTTCAACTCCTTTTCGGAACTGTTTCAGAAAATCACCCGAAAAAAGGACAAGCAGCTCAACATCAACGACACAGACGACCTCCTGAGAAAGGAATATCAGGGCGATGAACGTTGGAAACCGCTGGACCTGGAAAACCTGCCTCCACGCAAAGACCCTCCCCTGCCCATCCCGGACGACTGCATCCGCCCAAAGGAAAACCAGTAGCCTCGCTTCGCCTGGTCGATTCCCCAAACAATTCCAGACCCAATCCGCTTTTAGTGGGTAAAAGCTTATGGACAAAACGACTCTCTTTTGGTTTCGCAGGGACCTTCGCCTCGAAGACAACACCGGACTGTACTACGCCCTCCAGCAGGAAAAGAACGTACTTCCCCTTTTTATTTTTGACCGAAACATCCTCGACAAGCTCGAGGAAAAAGCCGACGCCCGCGTGGATTTCATCCATGCCCAGCTGGCTGACATCAAGTCCAGTCTGGAGAAAAAAGGAAGTTCCCTGCTGGTCAGACACGGTACGCCACAGGAGGTTTTTGAAGAGCTGGCCGGGGAGTACGAGCTGCATGCGGTCTATACCAACCGCGACTACGAGCCCTACGCCAAAGAGCGGGACGAGCGGGTGGAAAAGCTTCTGAAGAAAAAAGAGGTGCTTTTTCTGAGTTTCAAAGACCAGGTCATCTTCGAGCCGGGAGAGATCCTCAACGGCTCCGGCGAATGCTACAAGGTCTTCACGCCCTTTTCCAAAACCTGGCTGGAGAACTTCGAAAAGAGAAAAATCCAAGAACTCGGATGCCCCAACTGGAAAAACCTGAAGTCCTCCAAGGCATTGACTATGCCTAGCCTGGAAGAGCTGGGCTTCCGAAAATCAGACATTCCCATCCCATCCAAAGCCACGGACGAAGCGCTGATCCGGCACTACGACGAGACACGGGACTTTCCTGCCCAGCAGGGCACTTCCCGCCTGGGAATCCACCTCCGCTTTGGCACGGTCTCGGTGAGAAAGCTGGCGCTGCTGGCCGCCCCACTCAACGGCACCTTCCTCAACCAGCTCATCTGGAGGGAGTTTTACATGGCCATCCTCGCCTACTACCCGCAGGTGGTGGACCAGGCCTTCAAGCCTGAGTACGACCGCATCCCTTGGAGAAACGACGAAAAGGAGTTTCGGGCCTGGTGCGAGGGAAAGACCGGCTTTCCCATCGTGGATGCCGGCATGCGGGAGCTCAACGAGACCGGCTATATGCACAACCGGGTCCGGATGATCACTGCTTCCTTCCTGACCAAATTCCTCCTGATCGACTGGCGATGGGGCGAGGCCTACTTTGCGCAGAAGCTCCTGGACTACGACCTCGCCGCCAACAACGGCAGCTGGCAATGGGCAGCAGGCACCGGCACCGACGCCCAGCCCTACTTCCGAATCTTCAATCCCGAGTCCCAAACGAAGAAATTTGACCCGGATCTGGCCTACATCAAGCGATGGATTCCGGAATTAGGGACAAATAAGTATCCAAAACCCATGGTTGATTATAAATTTGCCAGACAAAGAGCACTGGACACTTATAAAAACGCCTTGGGAAAATGAACATCGGAGACAGAGTCAGACTGCTGCACGGACGGGAAGAAGGAACAATAAGAAAAGTATCCTCCAGCGGGAGGATAGAGATAGAAATCGAGGACGGCTTCATCGTCCCCGCCATGAAGTCTGAGGTGGTCCTCATCGCCGAGGCGGAGAAGGGCTACTTCGGGGAAAACGCGGGAGCGACAAAGGAACCCGAGGCCCCTCTCCCGATCTCAGCGCCCAAAGACCAGGGACTGTATTTGGCTTTTCTCCCGATCAACGACCAAAACCTCAGCCTCTACCTGATCAACGACAGCCACCAGCCCTACCTCGCCCATGCGTCTGAGGTGCACGGCGGCAACCAGCGCACCCTCTATGCCGGGGCGCTGAATCCGGGTGAAAGCAAAAAGATCGACGACCGACTGATGAAGGAGCTGGACGCTTGGCCGGCATTTTTGCTCCGCTTCATCCCCATCCAAAACAAGTTGGAAAAGGCCATCCCACCTTTTGAGCGCCAGCTGAAGATGAAGGCGACGCAGTTTTTCAAGCACCTGAGCAAGGCCCCGATTCTTGGCAAAAACGTGTACCTCTTTGCCATGGAGCAGACTACCAAAGAGCTGGACATCCGCAGCCTCAATGCCGAGCTGAAGGAAATCAGCCCCAAGCCCGAGCCCGTCAAAGCCGTGAAGCCACCCCGATCCATCGACCTCCACATCGAGCAGCTCCACGCCAATCCAGACTCCCTGAGCAACTCGGAGAAGATGCGCATCCAGCTCGAAGCCTTCGAAACCAACCTCAACCAAGCCATCGCCTCGGGCATGGACGAGATCACCTTCATCCATGGTCTGGGCAACGGAGTGCTCAAAAAAGAAATCCACAAGCGCCTGAGTCAATTAGGAAATATTAAGTACTTTCAGGACACCCAGAAAGACCAATGGGGCTACGGAGCTACCTTGGTGCGAATATCCTGATCCCATGCAAGCGAAGACTTCTCCGGTTTACCAGATTTTTGAGCAGCAACACCAAGAAGCCAAAGCCCTGTTTCTGGTCCTAGGCAAACAGGTCAAATCAAAGAAAGCCATCGAGCTCCAGACTAAGCTGGAGTTTCTGGAGCTCTTCACAGACCTGATGGGCAAGATCCACTTTGAAGATCCCAGCAGGGGGCCAGAGCTGTTTTTGCCTTTCAAACCCCTGAAAAAATCCCTCCGCAAAACCCACCACTTCAAGCTGGTAGAGCGCAGCCTCAAGGCGAGGGAATCAGCCTCCGGACTGGGCTATCTGAGCTTCAAGGACTACCTGGCCAGCCAGAAAAAGGAGATCCAAAAGGAGGCCTTTGACCTGGTGGTCGGCAGCTCCCTGAAGACCTGGGATGATTTCCAGCACAAAGCCCAAGTCTCCAGCCGCGGCATCAAGCCCCTGGTCATCAGTACCGCCATCAACCAGCTCGTGCAGGAAGAGCTGGACTTCCTCCACCACGACCTCAAGGTCTCGCTCCAGAGCCAAGGTTTCAGGGATTTGTTCGAAAGCCTGCGCAAGATCATCATGCTCGAAAACCTCCTCATGGGCCTGGGCTTCAATCCCATTTTTGTCTCGTCCATCCACGAGGAGATCAACCAGCTCAAGGAAAACCTCAAGCCCTGGTACTCCAACCACCTCGCTTTTCAGGCGCTTTCGGGATTCCTGGCAGAAAAAGACGACATCTCCAAAAAGTACATGGTCTGGATCAAGGAGCTCAAGGAAGAGAAAAAAAGCCTGTCCTCCGAGATCGAAAGACAGGCCTTTGAGCTGCTCAGGAAAGTGATGGGCTAATTCAGATCTTGGCCAAAGCCTTGGCCAGGTCGTTTTTCAGGTCTTCGGCATCCTCCACACCCACACTCAGTCGGATCAGCGAATCCACCAAGCCTACCTTTTCCCGCTCTTCTCTAGGAATGGACGCATGGGTCATCGAGGCAGGGTGTCCACAGAGTGACTCCACCCCTCCCAGTGACTCCGCAAGGGAAAAGAGGTGGAAGCTCTCCATTACCTTTTTGGCGTCTTCCAGCTGGTTGCCCACGAGGGTGAAGGAGATCATCCCGCCAAAATCGCGCATTTGCGCCCTGGCCACGTCATGGTTGGGATGGTCTTCAAAGCCCGGCCAGTAGACCTTGTCCACCTTGGGGTGGTTTTTCAGGTAGGCGGCGATCGTCTTTCCGTTTTGGCAGTGGCGCTCCATGCGCAGATGCAGGGTCTTGATTCCGCGGAGTACCAGGAAGCAGTCCTGCGGCCCCGGAGTCGCCCCGCAGGCATTCTGAAGAAATGCAAGTTTGGAAGCCAATTCGTCGTCTTTGACCACCAATGCCCCCATCACCACATCGGAGTGACCTCCGAGATACTTGGTCACGGAGTGCATCACGATATCCGCACCGAGATCCAGGGGATTTTGGAGGTAGGGGGAAGCAAAGGTATTGTCGACTGCGAGGAGCAGTCCGTGTTTTTTGGAAAAGGCAGCCATTGCCTTCAGGTCGATGATGTTCATCATCGGATTGGTCGGCGTCTCCACCCAGACCATCTTGGTTTTCTCGTTCACATACGCTGTGAGAGACTCCGGATCGGCCATGGACACGAAGTGGAACTTGATGCCGTAGCGCTCGAAGACTTTGGTAAAAAGACGGTAGGTCCCCCCGTAGAGGTCACTCGTGGAGATGATCTCGTCACCGGGATTGAAGAGCTTGACGACCGCGTCGATAGCTCCCAGACCGGAGGAAAAGCAAAGCCCGTGCTTGCCGTTTTCCAATGCCGCCAGCGAGTTTTGCAGTGCGGTACGGGTGGGGTTGTGGGTTCGGCTGTATTCATAGCCGAGGTGGTCGCCGGGGGATTTCTGGACATAGGTAGAAGTCTGGAAGATCGGGGTCATGATCGCACCCGTGGACGGATCGGGACTCACACCAGCGTGGATGGCTTTGGTACCAAATTTCATGTGATTACAATTTTTTGTTTAGTGGCTACATGGAATCTCGCATGATGAATATTCATCCCAATGTGTGTCGCTCGCGACATGCTCGATTTCATAAAATACTTTGAGTTTAAATGCTTGGGGAAGTGACTGTCAGATGAATCGGATCGATTAAGGAAAAATCCGGCCAGGAATGCTAAACTTGCCGGAGCAAATGCAAAATACCAGGCGAAAGCCAGCCAAATATGACAAAAAAGGCCAGTATATTCAAGACATTGGGGGAGTACTTCCGAGCCCACTTTGGGGCGACATTGGCTTGGATTTGGGTGGCGCTCATGCCTGGATTGGGGAGTCTGGTACTGCTCTCCAGGGCCGACAGCCTAGAAGGCCTGGGTCTTGGAGGACTTCCCGCCCAGGCGATTTTCACGATGGCGGTCTCCGCCCTGCTCGGGCTGGCACTGCTTCCCACCACGCTCACTGCCTTGGTCACCGGCTATTATTTTGGATGGCTGGGCTTTCCCGGTTTGTTTTTTGGCTACCTTCTAGCCAACGTGATCGGCTACCTCCTGGGAAAAGCGATCAACGCAGACTTTCTTGGGCTGTTGTATCTGAGAAAGCCCGAGCTGCGACAAGAAATCGAGCGGAGAATCCAGCGGCCCCAAAGCCTGATTTTCTTCATCCGCATCAGTCCCGTCATCCCTTTTGCCATCTCCAATTTCCTTTTTGCCTCGCTGAAGATAGACCTGAAAAAAGTCCTGCTCTACGGCGTCCCAGGCATGCTGCCCCGAACCTTGATCGCTTTTGTCACGGGCCTGTTGGCCAGCTCGATCGTGGATGCGCGACAGGCCCTGAGAGATCCCTGGCAAGTCGCCGTGCTTGCGTTTTTGCTTTTGGTCAGCTTCTGGGGACTGTACCGCAATTGGAAAAAAGGCCGATCCTAGCGAAGCAGATACATTTTGCCATATCCCTTCGTAAATCCCCGATCTCCGGCAGTGGGCCGATGCTCCATGAACTGGCCGTTTTTGCGGACCAACACCCGGTAGATGTACACGCCGTTGGCCAGCTGGTCGCCAAACTCATCCCGGCCATCCCAAGCGTACTCGGTGATATTATTGCCGATACGGATGGCACCTAGCTCGTTTTGGAGGATTTCCCTCACCACCTTGCCCGTCACGGTCATGATCTGGATCTTGATCTCGTCGGGGATCTCCGAGCCGGTGAGCGTAAACACAAAGCGTACGGAGGTGCTAAATGGATTGGGGTAGGGATAAAAATTGCTGATTTGGGACTCATTCACCACCTCGAATGTGATCTCGTAAGGCTGGGGTGAGTCTTCGTTGGCGATCCGCAGCGTGTAGAGCCCATCCTCCAAAGGACCGGGCACAAAAGACACGCGGAAATCTTCGTCTTCCGAAGCCGGAGTCCAGCTCAGATTCGGATTGGAGAAGTTGATTTTTTCAAACTGACAGCCTTCGCAGTTTTTCTTCACGAAGATCTCCATGCCCAGCGTATCGGTCTTGTAGAGCAAGGTCTGGTCATTTTTGAGCAAGGCCGTCACCATCACGTTTGGCGACACCAGATCCCCATCCATGATGTAGATCCCGTCAAAGTTCACATCCAACAGGGAGGTCGAGTTGTCTCCCTCTACCTCAAAAGCCACCCCGAGGTCAATGAGGTTGTTGCGGTAGGTCTGCTCACGCAGAATCCGCGGATTGGCAAAAACCTCCAGCTCCGTTTCCCCTGCCCTTCCGACGCTGTTGAATTCGACGGAAAACTCAAACTGCTCCCCGGCTTTCACAGCGGCAAACTTCCTGCTGAAGTTTTCCACCTTGTTTGTGGTTTTGTTGGTCATCTTCCAGTCCACTTGGATGGAGTCCAAGAAACTGTACACCGAGGCATTTTTGAACACAAAATCGATCTTGGCACTCTGGCCTTCCCTCAGACGGATGCGATCTCCCGGGTTTTTCTCCAAAAGCACCCCCTCCGGCACTCCTTCGAAGTTTACCTGCCATTTGTCCAACTGGGCAGGCTGGGTAGAATTGGGATCGTCCATGGAGTACCTGAGCCGCAGATAGGGATAGCTGGCCGGACTGATGCTGGAGAGGTCGATCTCGGTGTCCAAGACTCTGCCGAGCAAGAGCTCCTCCTCCCCGCTTTCCCTCACTCCGAGGATGTCAAAGCCGGTAAACTGCTCCTCGTTGATCCAGCTGCGGGCGTTGACGTTTTGGAAAAAACGCTCCCAAGCAGATGCGGGACCGATCTTTGGCGTCAGGATCACGCCCTTGGTCAGGTAGCCCTCCACTTCGGATTCGAAGCTGAGCGTCTGCTGGGAGGGCGGCACGGCAAAATTGGGATTGCCCACGATCTCGATGGCTTCACCTGCCCGCATGCCCTTGCGTCCGTAGAGGATGTAAGGGTCGCCGGTTTTCAGCGTTCGGAGTGTCGCCTCATTCGCGCCAAACTCCTTCAAACTCTGGTAGGCCCGCTCCGGCCAGGCATCAAAGGTCACATTGCCCACGGAAAAGATGACCACATAGTCGCCTGGCCTGACGCCCGCGGTGTATTCTTGGAGCATGTTGTTGCCAGGCGTGGTGATCCAGGCGTTTTGGATGCTCTGGATCATCTGTGGCACACGGCCGCAGGCTCTGGAATCCAAAATATCAAAACCAGGCACCGGGATCGCCAGGTAGGGCAAAAGGGTCTTTTGGTCTATCGCTACCAGTCCCAAAGAGCCGTTGGGACAAAGCCTGCTGTTGGCATTGTTCACATTGTCGATAATCTGCGGCACCTGATCGTAGTAAAACTGGGTATTCCTGAAATTCAGCGAATCCACCGCAGCCCCCACGGTAAAAACCTCTATGCCGGTTTTTTGGCTGATGTACTGCCAAGAGCTGCGACTGGCGTCCAGAGCAATGTTTTCCAGACCGCTTTGGTCCAGCTGCTCATTTTCCCGCTGGGTCCAACCATTGCCGGTATTGGGGATGAAGGAAAAGCTGGAATTGGTCCAGGCGTCCGTCTCCCCGGCTTTTGGCTCCTCGTACCGTGACCTCCAGTAGTAGGTGGTCGAGTCGCTTCCCGCCAGCAGGCTTACCGGCCACTCCACGAGTCCGGCGGTGGTGGACCGGATCTCTTTTCGGTAGGCCGAGTTGAAGTTGAAGGTCGTATCCAGCTGCACGACGATGGTGCGGCTTTCGGTGAGCTTCCCGGGCGCTTGGGTCAGGAGCTTGATTTCCTTTTGGCTCACGATGCCAAAATCCGCCGGAAACAGGTTGATGGTACCGCTCAGCGGAATGAAGGCAGAATAGACGACCGAGTTGTTGGCATAGGTCATCTCCTCCACGGTTCGTGCGGTATTGAGGGAGATGGTAAACTGATTTTCCCCCGCCGCGTCCACCAGGAAGTTTGGCACGGAAAAGACCAAGGTATCGGCACGGTCCAGCGCGGGGATCTTCACTGGGTCAAAGCTCACCATCGTCCCGTCCGGCAGCGTGCGCGAGACTTTGAAATCCAGGGAATCGGGATGGGTGATGCCTAGGTTTCTCACCACAAAACTCAGCTTGAGACTATCCGAGATGGCCGAGAGCGGGGAATCGTCAAACGTCCCCAAGGCCACTTCCTCCACTTTGACGGCATAGTCGGGCTTATTGGCGGGAAACATGCGTACACCCGGATCTCCAAACATGATCATCTGCTCCATGTGGGAGTAGTTGAGCGGGCTGGTGCCGTAGAGCTCGACAAAGTTTCGCTCCGCATTCATCTTGACCTCCCCCACGGTACGATAGATCATCGAGCTGTCGGAGAAGGCATAGCGATAAAAAGCATCCGAGTACCGGCGGAGATACACGTCCACACCGATGGAGGAGTTGGCCATCACGGCGATCGCTCCCTTTTCGGGCGTGATCACCCAATCTTCCCCTTGGGTATAAGCTGGAGTGAAAGCAGAGCCGTAGTCGCAGCCGTTGAAAAGCATGACGGGGTATTTGCCCTTGTTGGCATAGCCCAGCGTGGGATCGGAGGCAAAGCCGATCTCGATGTCGATCACCGTCGGCGAGCCGTGCCCAAAAAACGTAAGCATGCTCCGGCCCTCGTTGAGGTCCCCGGAGATGTCGATCACCTCGACTACCGAGTTGGAGCGCTTGCGGTAGGTAGTCACATTGCCTCCGAGGAAGGGACCCTCCGCTACGGCCTTGAAGCCATTCAAAAACCCAAAATATCGCTCCAGCTCAAACTCCGACACCCCGCCGCTCAGGTGCACCAACTCTTTTTGCCAAGGCTCCGTCACCCCGACTTGGTCTTTTTCGATGGCCTTGTCCAGGTAGTCTTCCACCTGCTGGGAGGTTTTGGCAGGGATCCTTCCCACTGCCATGGCTGGAAACAAAGGCCTCTCCGGATCGAGTCCAAGGACATACACATTGTCGGAGAAAGGATAGCCGCCCACCGGCACCAAGTCCTGAAAGGCAAAAGCCTGCGGGGCTTTCCGGTAGTACACGGTCTGGTTGTTGAGTCGGGCAGTAGAATATACCGCCAGCGACCTTGCCGCCAAAAAGAGGTGCGTGGGCTTGTGGACGGGATAGTAGGCTTTCAGGAATTCGTACAAGGCCAGCGGGGATTTTTCCCCATAGGCAAACTGGTCATATAGCTCCTCCATCCGCACCGTCAAGGTATCGAAACCGCCTCCCAGCGAAGAGGCCCGGTGCTCGGCGTATTTCTTCAGGGGATTGGAATATTTCGAGCTGGGCTTTTCCAGCTCCCGATGACCGACGAGAATGTAGTCCGCCGCCTGTGCGAGGTAGTTTTTGAACTTCACCGCTTGCATCGCTCCTACTTGGATGAGGCTTTGCTCCGGCTGCACCCAAATCTTGCTGGCCTGCCCCGGCACGGATGCCGCAAAACTCAGCGTCGTCCCGGACCTGGAGACCAAGACCTTTTGGACATTGTACAGGTTGGAGACATCCACGGCCACATAATTCTGCTGCACTTGGGTGATCACTGCCCGCTGGCTGCCCACCGGGAAGTTCATCAGCCTGGCGGCAAAGTCCCCGCTCTGGATTGGTTTTCTGAAGGTGATTTTGGCGTAGGCGATGGACATGTTATCCACCGACTCGGCTCCTTGGGGAGTGACCTTCACCACCAAAGTACCGTTGGCGTTGAAGTCGGACATCTGCAGGTCCAGTGTGAGCTGGGGATATTCGAACCCGCTGAAGCTGGCCTGGCTGAGTGTCCGCTGGGTTCCCGTCGCGGGCCCAGCGCTGATGACCGCCAGGTGGGGATGGTAGGATCTACCGACCAGGCCGATCTCCAACTTTGCCGTGCCGGTGCTGAGCAGCGTGCCGAGATTGGAAAACACCAGCTCCCGCGCCGATCCCTTGGTAATGTTAGTGCCCATCCAGCCCTCGCCCTGGTCATAGGTGGAGAGCCGGAATCCCAGCGCATATTCGGCCCCGAGAGAAAACTGGTCGGAAAGCACCTGCAGCTGCTCGGTCTCAAAACTGGCCACTTGGGGCAGATTGGTCGCGGGCGCGGCACGCTGGGCCATGCGCTTGCCGGGGCTTCCCGGAGTGACTGTCAGGAAAAAGGCCGTGGTATCGGTGTAGAGGTTATAATAGGGATTGGGTACCGAGGGAAACTTCGAGTAGAGCCTCTTGTCCAGCTCGGCGTCGTTCCTGATTCCGTAGAAGTCGATGAAATCTTGGGGATCGACCTTGCCGTCGCTTTCGCCTTCCACATGGATAGCCACTTCCTGGCCGCGATGGTACACGCGGATCATCCGCGGATCTATGCTGGCGGTGTTGATCCCGGAGGCCTCTAGCGAAGCGGCGGAGATGCGGTAGATCCCGTCTTGGGCAGTGGGGATCTTATAGTAGGTATTGGAGTAGTCGTACCAAACCGGGAGCTGCGCCCAAGCGGCCTGGCTCGTAAAAACCAAAAGAAGGAAACAGATCAAGGTATTTTTCACGCTCATCGCTCCCAGGAATTAAATTTTCTGAAATCATCCGCAAGCTTTTCCAAGCTGACCTTCACGCTGAAAATATGTGAATAGGGACTCTCGGACACATCTCCAAGATCCGAGAGCGCATAATCGATCTGAAAGCGCTCACTGAGGACCACGCCAAGACCCACAGCCGGGAGATAGCTCAGCGACTTTTCTCCCTGGAAGTCCTTGATGTATTGGAAATTGCTCACCCCACCGCGCAGGTAGGCCAGCTGCTTGAAGCCCAGCTCCAGGCCAAATCTTGGGTCTACGCTGAAGGCCGAGTTGGAAATCAGCGTATTCCTCTCCCCGTCAAAGGTGGTCTCCAAGTCCAATGCCGTCAAAAGCGAAAACTTTTCTCCCAGCTTCCAATCGTAGGCAATGCTGGCGATGGCCTTGGGCAGGGTGATTTCCACGGTGTTTAGCGGAATTTCATTGTTGGTCTGGGAGTAAACATCCCGCACGAGGTCGGCGTCATGTGTCCAGGCATTGTAGGTGGTGGTGATGTCGCGCACCATCAGGCCTAGGGTCATGCGCTTGTGCAGGTATATGCCGCCGACGTCGAGCCCAAAACCCCAGGCCTGCGCAAACTTGCCGACGTTGCGGTGGATGATTTTGGCGTTGGCGCCCAGTTTGATTTTCTCCGAAAAGTCCCGCGCAAAGCTCAGCAGCAGGGCATAGTCCGCAGCGTTGAAAAACTGGATATTGTTGTAGTTGATCGCGCCATTGGCGTCGTAGAGAAAGCGCGTGTCAGGAATGTCGTCCACACCAAAGCGGATCAGCGAAGCTGCGACTTGGTTTTGGTCACCGAGCGGCGTGCTAAACCCCAAGTAGTCGTATTGGGCTATGCCTGCGAAATACTCCGCATGCATGAGTGAAAACTCGTATTCGTGCCGGATCGCAGTAAGCGCTGCGGGATTCCAATAGGCGGCGGTGACGTCCCTGACCGCCCCGACCTGCGCCCCTCCCATCCCCAGAGCCCTTGCCCCCACACCTATGCTCAGGAACTCGTTGGAATACTTCGGGGTGAGATCCTGGGAGAAAGCTTCCCCCATCCACAATCCAGGGAAGAGGCAAAGCGAAAGCAGGATCAAAAATCGGGTGTGGCTCATTTGTCCGACAAAATAATCCAATTTCAAAAACTCCCCATAGAGCCAGCGCTTTTTAATTGAACTAAGGCCTCTGCGCTGTACACAGACGGACACTTTTATGTCACACACGTGGACATTCCAGCAGACTGAAAGGAAAGGCCAGCAATCCACCCCAAAAAACCGGAGTTTTTTGGACTATTCAAAAAAGTCGTTTTTGGGGCAGATAAGGCGTCTTTTCCAGAACTCTGCCATCCCCAGCGCTTAGTTTTTGCAAGGAATTAGGCTATACAAGGTAGCTTGGAAAACTTTGGTACTATTTTTCTTTTATCCCTGGCAAGTGAAACGAATACCACGCGCTGCAAGGGCGCTAAATCATCCAACCATGAACGTCGCCAACACTCAGATTCAAATGCGCAAAGGACTCTTGGAGTTTTGCGTGTTGCACATCATCTCCCGGGGCGAGGTCTATACCTCAGACTTGATCGAAGAGCTCACCCAGGCTCAGATGATCGTGGTCGAGGGCACCCTCTATCCCCTGCTCAACCGGCTCAAATCTGCCGAACTCGTCACTTATCGTTGGGTAGAGTCCGAAGCCGGACCGCCTCGGAAATACTACTCCATCACCGAGGAGGGGAAAAACTTCCTGCTCACCCTGTCCGACACCTGGGCTTCCCTGGTCAATTCCACGAATGAAATCACCTCCAAGAATTGATCCCGAAGCGACCCTAAACTAGACTCACCATGAAAAAGACGATAAGCATCAACATCTCCGGCATTCTCTTCCACATCGAAGAAGACGGCTACGACACCCTGAGAAAATACCTCGACGCGATCAACAGGCACTTTTCCAACTACAAGGAAAACCACGAGATCATCTCCGACATCGAAAACCGCATCGCGGAGATCTTCCTGAGCAACCTGAAAAACAACAAGCAGGTCATCACCGCCGAAAACGTGGACAAACTCATCGAAAAGATGGGCACCATCGCGGACTTTGTGGTAGAAGAGGAAAAGGAAGAAATCCTGCAAGACGAGGGGGACTCCACCCAAGAGGACTTCTACAAATATGTGGCCCCTCCCGGCAGCGAATCCGGCGGCTACAAAAAACTGAAGCGCCTGGAAAACAAAAAAATCCTCGGCGGCGTGTGCGCCGGCATCGCCAACTATTTCTCCGTGGATCCACTGTGGACCCGACTGATCGCCATCCTGCTGCTCTTCAGTGGCAACCTGAATTTCCGTCCGGGATTTCTGGACATCTTTCCTTTTGACAACTTCCGTGTCAACCTCAGCTTCGGCTTCTTTGCCGTAGTCGCCTACATCGTGCTGTGGATCATCCTGCCGGTCTCCTACGAGATGACCGAGGACACCAAGATCAAGAAGCTCTTCCGAAATCCCGACGACAAAGTCCTGGGAGGCGTGTCCAGCGGTCTGGGGGCCTATTTCGGCGTAGAGGTCGTCTATGTCAGACTGGCTTTTGTACTGCTGGCCTTCGCCGGTGGATCTGGCATCCTGATCTACCTCATCCTCTGGATCATCACGCCTGTGGCAAGCTCCATCACCGAGCGCATCAAGATGAAAGGCGGCGAGATCACCCTGGACAGCATCGACTCCACGATCAAGGAAAGCATCAATCCCATTCCCCAAGCTCCCGAGTCCCAGACCAGAAAGATCCTGATGGCTCCCTTCCGGGTACTGGGCAAGGTCATTGACGCCATCGGTTCGGCATTGGGTCCCTTGGGCAAATTCCTCGGAAACGTCATCCGGGTGATCTTTGGACTGATCATCTTCTTCATCGGCCTGTCGCTGACCATCACACCTTTGATCGCCTTGGCGGCTTACTTCGGGGTGACCGACGCGGACTATAGAGTCCTGATGGACAACTTCCCCATCGAGCTCTTCACCGACATGGTACCGCTCTGGCTGGTGTTCTCCAGCATCGGGCTGGTGATCATCCCGGGCATCATCATCTTGCTCCTTGGCTTGAGTGTGCTGGCGCAAAAGAACCTGATCGGAGGACGTTTTGGACTGGTAGCGCTTGGAGTCTGGCTGCTCTGCGTGGGGATCTCCATCTTCCAAATCCCAAAAATCGTCGCACAATTCAAGGAGGAAAACTGGCATAGAACCGAGGCGGCCCTTCCAGTCTCCGCCGGCACGCTAGTCCTGAAGCTCAACGACATGGAAGACGAGCCTACCTTCAACCACGTGAATCTGAGAATCGAAGGGACAGAAGACAGCACGGTCAACCTGCTGGAGGAGTATTTCTCCCGAGGCCGTACCAAAACCGAAGCATTGGCCAACGCGCAGAAGTTCCAGTACTCCTACTCCGTGATGGATTCCGTGGTGACTTTCAACGAAGGCTTCGACATCAGCAGTCTCGGCCAGTTTAGAGACCAAAAGGTCAACCTCACCCTTCAAGTGCCTTTCGACCGTCCATTCATCATGGAAAGATCCCTGCTGGACATCCTCCGAAACACCATCTACGCCAACGGCTACCGGTCTTCGGATGTCAGCTCCAGCGCCGTTTGGGTGTTCAACGAAGGAGGCCTCGTTTGCCTGACCTGTCCTAGGAAAAACCGGGAATCGGAAAACTGGGACCAGTGGGACGAGGATGAAAAGCCCCAGCTCGACTCCCTACAGAAGTCTCAGCTGGACAGCGCTTCCCGCGCAAAATTCGACTCGGCGTACTTTATGAAAGACTAAGCTTCCCCCCAACTAGCGATAGAAAGAGACACCCCAGAAGGTGTCTCTTTTTTTGTATCTTATTTTCCAAACCCAAAATCACATGAATGTCACGGTAAAATTCCTCGGCGGAGCGGGTGCAGTCACCGGCTCCAAATACCTCATCGATCTGGGAGACTTCGAATTCCTGGTGGATTGTGGGCTTTTTCAGGGCCCTAGGGAGCTCCGGGAAAGAAACTGGGACGACTTCCCCATGGCTCTGGAGCAGCTGGACGCCGTAGTCCTCACCCACGCCCATCTCGACCACATCGGCTACCTGCCCAAGCTGGTCAAGCAAGGCTTCAAAGGCCCGATCTATTGCACGGAAGCCACCGCTGAGCTGGCCAAGATCCTGCTCTTGGACTCCGGGAAACTTCAGGAGGAAGAAGCGGAGTTTGCCCGCAAAAAGGGCTACTCTCGCCACGAGATTCCCCAGCCTCTGTACACTATGGAGGATGCCGAGGCCGTTTTTCCGCTCTTTGTCCCCCAGCCATTTGACAAGCCTGTGTCTATCCGCCCGGGTGTGGTGCTGACCTACTTCCACGCCGGCCATATCCTAGGAGCAGCCATCGCCAAAATTGTGATCCAAGGCGACTCACAGCGCAAAAGGCTGGTATTCTCCGGAGACCTCGGCCGCTTCAATGACCCTTTGCTTTTTCCTCCCACCTTGGTTCCCAAGGCCGACATACTCTGGATGGAGTCCACCTATGGCGACCGCGTCGCCCCCAGCAGCCGACCCGAAGACGAGCTTGCCCGTGCTATTCGGGATACCTTTGACCGGGGCGGACTGGTCGTGATCCCTGCCTTCGCCGTGGGACGAACCCAGCTTTTGCTCTACCACCTCTACCAGCTGATGGAAAAAGGGAAAATCCCGAAAGTACCCATCTACCTGGACAGCCCCATGGCGATAGAGACTACCAAGCTCTACTTGGATTTCCACACCGACCATCGCCTCTCCGCGATGCTGGAGGAAGAGCCCGAGCATGCCTTTCGCCATCCCCAGCTCCACTACGTGCAGAAGCAGGAACAGTCCGTGGCGCTCAATGAATTTCGGGGACGGGCCATCATCATCTCTGCCAGTGGTATGGCGACTGGGGGGCGGGTTTTGCACCATCTTTTCCACCGTCTTCCAGACGAGAAAAACGGTGTCGTCATCGTCGGCTTCCAAGCCGAGGGCACGCGGGGAAGGCGGCTGCTGGACGGCGAGTCCAGCGTGAAGATCTACGGAAGCGAGATTCCCGTCAAAGCCAAAATCTACCACATCGAAGGCTTGTCCGCCCATGCCGACCAAAACGAGCTGATGGACTGGGCGGAAGGTTTCAGCGACAGTCCCAAGCGCGTCTTCATCGTACACGGGGAGGAAGAAAGCGCCCAGGCGCTGAGCTTCAAGCTCAAGGAAGAATTGGGATGGAACACGGTCATTCCGCAATACTTGGAATCATTTGTGCTCTTTGAAGGGATCTAACCCCCACAAAAATGAAAAGGCTACTTCTCTCCTTGCTTGCGGTCCTCGTCCTGGGGACCACGCAAAACTGCAAACCCTACAAACCCGAAGGCCAAGGCATCACCGGAACCCTGACCTGGGTAGAAGGCAACCAAATGCCCTCAATCAGTGATGGGGATAATACGGAAGCGAAAGCCTCCGCCAAGGGAATCCAAAGAACCGTGAGAATCTATCCACTGGTCAAATTTCAAGATCTGAAAGTAGAAGAAGGCCTGTACACTGCGATTGCCGAAAAACCACTGACAGAAGTAGAAAGCGACGAAAATGGCACCTATTCCGTCCAGCTCAGCCCAGGTAGATATTCTGTCTTTGTGGTCGAGAAAGGCGGCCTCTTCGCAAACATTTTTGATGGCGAGGGCTATGTGCAGCCTGTGACCGTCAAGGAAAGCGAATGGACGCTTTTGGATATCGAGGTGAATTATAAGGCGGTGTATTAAATTCACGCCTAACAAAAACCATTTTCCCAACATCCATTTTTCCCTATTAAAACTCCAATGTTCATCGAACTAGAAGTCAAACTTGGCATCATCGTCCATGGCTATACTGCCGAAAACAGAGAGATTGAAGAAGTCTGCCAAGAACCCGAGTTTGTCAAAAAGATCGTCGCGATTGACCGCATCCAGTCCATCAGTGAAAAGTACATCTTGGTCAAATCCTCGCATGAGCGAGTGATGTATTGGGAATACAAAGGCACGATGGAGGAGCTGAAGCAAAGAATGCTGGCCGCCGACATCAAGATAGCTTAGACAGCAAAAACGAAAAGCCCCGAAAACTATCATTTCCAGGGCTTCACTTTTATTGCTTTACTTCGCTTTATTCTTCCGCTTTTTCCTTTTTCGTCACCGAAATGGTAAGCTCAGTTCCTTCCCCGCTGTAGTCTGCAGTGATCACATCCCCTTCGGAAAGGTCTCCCTTCAGGATCTCCTCCGCGATGGCATCCTCCAGATACTTCTGGATGGCACGGTTGAGCGGACGGGCGCCATATTGCTGGTCGTAGCCTTTTTCTGCCAAGAAATCCTTGGCCTTATCGGTCAACTCGATTTGGTAACCCAAGTCGGTGATTCGGTGGAAAAGCTTGCCCAAGCTGATGTCGATGATCTTGAAGATGTGCTCTTTGCTCAGGGAGTTGAACACGACCACGTCATCGAGACGGTTGAGAAACTCTGGGCTAAAGGCCTTCTTGAGCGCAGACTGGATGGTGGACTTCATGATGTCATCCAGCCCCTCCGTCTTGGCGCGATTGGCAAAGCCGATTCCCGCTCCGAAGTCCTTCAGGTCACGCACCCCGATGTTGGAGGTCATGATGATGATGGTGTTTCGGAAATCCACCCTTCTGCCCAGGCCGTCGGTCAGGATCCCGTCATCCAACACCTGCAACAGGATATTGAATACATCGGGATGGGCCTTTTCGATCTCGTCCAGCAAGACTACGGAATAGGGCTTTCTCCTTACCTTCTCAGTCAGCTGTCCGCCTTCTTCGTAGCCCACATAGCCTGGAGGCGCTCCTACCAGTCGGGATACGGAGAACTTCTCCATGTACTCCGACATATCAATTCGGATCAGGGAATCCTCCTTGTCAAAGAGGTAGGTGGCGAGCATTTTCGCCAGCTCCGTCTTGCCCACGCCAGTTGGGCCGAGGAAGATAAAGGAGCCGATGGGCTTCTTCGGATCTTTCAGGCCCACACGGGTGCGCTGGATAGCCTTTGTCAATTTTTTGATTGCCTCGTCCTGGCCGATCACTTTGCCCTTGAGCTCTTCGCCCATGTTGAGAAGCTTGTTGCCCTCGTTTTGGGCGATACGCTTGGCAGGGATGCCGGTCATCATTGCGATGACTTCGGCCACGTTGTCCTCCTCCACGGTGAATCGCTTGGATTTGCTCTCGTCCTCCCAACGGTTTTTGGCAGCTTCCAACTGCTCGAGGAGCTTCTTCTCCTTGTCGCGCAGCTGGGCGGCTTCCTCATACTTTTGGGATTTGACCACGCGGTTTTTCTCCGCTTTGATATTTTCCACATCCGCCTCCAGACGAAGGATATCCTCCGGCACGTGGATGTTGTTGATATGCACTCGGGCACCCGCCTCGTCGAGGATGTCTATGGCCTTGTCAGGCAGGAAGCGGTCGGAAATGTACCGATCGGAAAGCTTCACGCAAGCCTCGATGGCCGCCGGAGTATAAATCACGTTGTGGTGATCTTCGTATTTGTCCTTGATGTTGTTCAGGATTTGGATCGTCTCCTCGGGAGAGGTCGCGTCCACCATCACCATCTGGAATCGACGGGCGAGGGCACCATCTTTCTCAATATATTGACGGTATTCGTCCAGCGTGGTAGCACCGATGCATTGGATTTCTCCACGGGCTAGGGCTGGCTTAAACATGTTGGAAGCATCCAAAGAACCGGACGCGCCGCCCGCTCCCACGATGGTATGCAGCTCATCGATAAACAGGATGACGTTTGGAGATTTTTCCAGCTCGTTCATCACGGCCTTCATCCTCTCCTCAAACTGCCCTCTGTATTTCGTACCCGCCACGAGGGAAGCCAAGTCCAAGGTCACCACGCGCTTGTTGAACAACACGCGGGAAACTTTCTTCTGTACGATCCGAAGGGCGAGGCCCTCTGCGATCGCGGTCTTACCCACACCAGGTTCACCGATAAGAATCGGGTTGTTTTTCTTTCTACGGGAAAGGATCTGAGCGACACGCTCGATCTCTTTCTCACGACCGATGATGGGATCCAGCTTGTCGTCTTCCGCCATTTTGGTCAGGTCGCGGCCAAAGTTATCCAAAACCGGGGTCCTGGATTTTTCCGCCCCTGGTTTGGACTGTCCTCCAGATCCGCTGCCAGACGAGCCAAACAGCTTGGAGCCGTCGTCGTCCCCATCTTCGGCTTCCGCCTTGGCGCGCGGACTCGCACCCGAATCAGACTGCATCTCCAGCATCTCCTTCACGGAGTCGTAATTCACCTCAAACTTGTTCAGTATTTGGGTAGCAATATTGTCTTCGTCCCTTAGGATAGAAAGGAGGAGATGCTCGGTGCCAATCAATTGGCTTTTGAAAATCTTCGCTTCCAAATAGGTGATCTTCAGTACCTTTTCCGACTGACGGGTCAGCGGGATATTGGCCATATTTTTTACGTTGTGGTTGGCGGTGCCTTTTACAGCTCGTTCGATTGCATTGCGCAACTCATCGAGAGGCACGCCCATTTTTTTGAGAATGGAAACAGCCACACCTTCCCCTTCACGAATCATCCCCAGCAAGAGGTGCTCTGTCCCGATGTAATCATGTCCCAAGCGAAGCGCTTCTTCTCGGCTGAGAGAGATCACCTCTTTGACTCTATTCGAAAATTTCGCTTCCATTTAAATCCTTTCTGATTATGTAATAAACCTGTACGTATGTTACCGAATTTGTTTTACAAACACAATCCTTTTAAGGATTGTTCATTGTTTTTTTGCCGATTCCTGCAGGATTCTCCCGGCCTCGGGACCGGCGCAAAAAAGCAAATCCAGAATGCTCAGGTTCGGCTCAAAGTTTACGCCAAAGAGTTGGGTGTAGGGCACGGGATGGTAAAAATTTCTCTCCGAAAAAGGCCTTCCCGGCTCGATTTGACCTCTTATGTCAAAAACTTCGGATGAAAGGCGGCCTTCTTCCGCCACCGTAATTCTGGCAGGTGAGCGAAGGAGTTTCAGACAGACTGTCAGAAGTTTTTGGTTTAGTCGCCAAAGGCTTTCTTCCTCAGACTCAAAAATGTCGTGAAAATAGGGGAAGAAAAACTCAAAGAAGGGAGCCTTGCCGTAGGCGCTTTGAATCCCCCGAAGATGGACCGCTTGCCACTTTTGCCCGTAGTCAATCCTGACCTCCTCCATGGGTATCCGAGGCCTCCTGCCGACTATGGGAATACTTAGCGTCTCGACCTTGTTGGCCAAGCGGATGCGGGTGCGGTTGAGGTAGGACTGGCGCTGGTAGCGGTCCTGCGGAAATACCAACAACTCCTCCGCTCCTGCTATGGCGGCAAAAAACTCCAAGCTGGGGAGGTAGTGTAGGTCTATGGCGATTTGGGACAAAGGACTTTTTGATTTACGATGTAAGAAATACGTCCCGATAGTCATCGGGATACGAGGCGGCCGGTAGTATCTAGCGTCAATAGCCAAACCAAACGGGAAAGAGAAATTTTGATTTATGTTACATCCCGATAGCTATCGGGATAAGAGGCCGAGGACAGCATCGATCCAACTATCCCTAGTCCCAACGCTTCGACTCCGCTCAGCGTGACAGCTTCCGGCATCCCGGCTTCCGAACTTGCAACCTCAGAGCAAATCATCCACATTCCCCAGTCCTTCTCGGACGACGACGACCTCTTCGCCGGTACAATCCAATACGGTGGAAGCCACGTTGGCGCCATAGCCTCCGTCGATCACCAGGTCGACGAGATGCTGGTATTTTTCATAGATCAGCTCGGGATCGGTGGAGTACTCGATCACCTCGTCCTCGTCGTGGATGGAGGTAGAGAGGATAGGCTGGCCAAGCTCCTCCACGATGGCCCGGGGCACGCCATGGTTTGGCACACGGATTCCGACGGTCTTCTTGTTGCTGTGCAGGATCTTGGGCACCTGCGTGCTCGCTTCGAGGATGAAGGTAAATGGGCCTGGAAAGGCCTTCTTCATCATCTTAAACACCGGCTTGTCGATCATCCGGGTGTACTGGGCGATGTTGCTCAGGTCGGCGCAGATGAAGGAGAAGTTATGCTTTCTGGGATTGATGCCCTTGATCTTGCAGATGCGTTCGATGGCGCGCTGGTTGGTGATATCGCAGCCCATACCATAGACGGTGTCGGTGGGATAGATGACGATGCCTCCGTTTCGGAGCACGTCCACCACCTGCTGCACGCGGCGCGGGTCGGGGTTTTCTTCGTAAAGCCTGATGAATTCAGCCATGCTTTTGAGCGTTCGTTGGATTTGCAAGCTTAACCCAATTATCATGCAAATCGTGCACAATCGGGATATCGGCCTCCGCCCAATCTACGGAAAAAAGCGATTCCCTACCCAACCAGGCCACTTGGCTGTGCTCCTGAAGACGGATGGCACCCGCTTTCCAGACAGCCAGGAAGGGCAGCAGGCGGATGATCTTGGTGGGATAGGAAAAGTCCGACGGAGCCAAAGCCTCGCCAACGATCACCTCAATCGACAACTCCTCCCGAAGCTCCCTCGCCAAGCAATCCCGGGGATCTTCCCCCTCCTCCACTTTTCCGCCAGGAAACTCCCACTTGCCGGGCAAATCCATGCCTTCGGAGCGCTGGGCAGCGAGGACTTTCCCATCGTGGATGATCAGGGCGCAGGTGACGGGGATGAGTTTCACGGAACTGAGCGGAAGCTTCTTGCAAAGAAAATTTTGAGGGCAGTCGACCGACCGCGGTCAACAGGAGGGAAAAACAAAGTTAGAACAGATTTCCCCTTTCGAAAATCCGGATGAAACCAGTGTGATGTCTAGCGTAACATATTATCTGAGCAGGGTCTCGATATACGCTACTCTCGTAGCTCCAGTGCTCGACCTGACAACTTGGTGCAGTCGACCGGACAATCTGGTGCAGTGGACCGTCGACTTTTGACAAGCAAGGCCAAATTACTCTGATTTTTTCTTCCACTGGAGAATCGTCTCATCGCTGTAGCCCTGCGTGACTTCCTCGATTTTGCCGGTCTCGTCGATCAGGTAAAAGGTCGGAAATCCATTGACCCCATAGTCCTTCCCGACCTGCTCGGCATCGGCCAGGACGGGAAAAGGGATCTTGATCTTCAACTGGTACTTTTCCATCCGTTCTTTGGAGTCCGAGGGATTGATGTAGAGGGGTACGATGTCGTCCGCAAACTCATAGTCGGGTTTGGCAAACTGCTCCAAGGCGATCTTGCACCAGCCACAGTTGATGATGGAAAAGTCGAGCAGGACCTTCTTTCCACGGTAATCCGAAAGCCTGACTGGATTGCCATGCCCGTCCTCCAGTTCAAAATCAGGGGCCTGAATGCCGACTTTCAGCAAAGGAGACTCAGTGTTCCCGGCGACTTTGGTCAGATAGCCCTTGGGGAAATCGACGACAAAGGGCTCCGCGCTGTCCTCCAGCTTCCAACCATCGTAGCTGCATTCGATGAATTGGTTTCTTTTCCCGTCGTGAAAAAGCCGTCTGGAGTAAAACGCGGGAAGCAGGTTTGCCGGATTGATCCAGAGGTGGTTTTCCAGATAGACTTCTCTCCCATCAATCACCGTGTCCATCTCCACCCAGCTATATTCCAACAACTGCTTTTCTTGGATGCTGGTGTCGCCAAGGTAGCTCCATGGCTCTTTTTCGAGTAAAACAAGGGGATTGAACGTTCGGAGCATGCTGTGCTGAACCATCGAAGAGTCAAGCACGTCTTCCGTCCTCACCGTACTGTCGCGATGGTTGATTTGATATTCCACACCCTGGACATACGCCGATTCTGACCCAGCACCGACTCTTTTCCCGTGGAAATCATATCCGAAGAAAGCCTCTGGATTCTTGCGAAAATCCGCGGAATAGCCAATCGTCTCAAATTCGCCCATTTCGGGATTTTCCCAGACCATATCCATACGCAGCTGCACCCTTTCCGCCTCCTTCATTTTCTTTTTGGCTTCCGCAAAAATCTCCTCCGGGCTCTGGGGCTTGGCGCAGGATAGCAGGGCAAGCAAGGCGATCTGAGAATAGCGCGTTTTCATAGCAGTCTGTTTGGTATAAAAGCTAAGGTTACGGAAAAACCAGCACAAACCCATAAATGCCGTTATGAGAATCTTCAAATCGTTATATCGCGTATCTATTCAGGCAATACACGTCCCTGCCTGAACATTTACCGACACCATTTGCCCAAGCTTTCCTATTTTTGCCCCATGCAAAGCGAAAAGCGTAAAAAATTTCTGCTGGTCACACTGATCGCCTCCTCCGTGCTGCTGATCTCGCTGACCTTCTACTTCTACCAGGTCTTTTTCAGCCCCAATACCCTGGTGGAATCCGAGCAGCCCTATATACTCAAGATCCCCAGCAATGCGGTCTACAAGCAGGTCTCCGACCAGCTCTACAAAGACAAGGTGATCAACGACGCGTTGAGTTTTGGCTTTGTGGCCAAAGCCCTCGGCTATCAGGAAGCCGTCAAACCCGGCCTCTACCGTGTCGAACCCAAAATGAGCAACCTCGAACTCGTGCGCATGCTCCGCGCTGGAAGGCAGGTACCGGTCAAGGTGACCTTCAACAACGTCCGAACCAAGGAAGACCTGGCTGAAAAGATCACCGCCAACCTGGAGCTCAGCCAGGAGCAGTTTCTTGACCTGATCCAGGACTCGGTGTATATCCGCAAGTTTGACTTTGAGGAAGAGACCGTCATGGGGATGTTTATTCCGAATACCTACGAGTTTTGGTGGAACACCAGCCCCGAGGCGCTTTTTGACCGCATGTACAAGGAATACGAGGCCTTTTGGACAGCCGAGAGAAAGCAAAAAGCCCAGGCAATCGGGCTGACGCAAAAGGAAGTCAGCACCCTCGCCTCCATCGTGCAGGCCGAAAGCCAAAAATCCGACGAGCGTCCCAAGATCGCCGGAGTCTATCTCAACCGCATGAAAATCGGCATGCCCCTACAGGCCGATCCGACACTGGTCTATGCCACGGGCGACTTTACCCTGAAGCGCATCCTCAATGTCCACAAGGAAATCGAAAGTCCCTACAACACCTATAAGTACGCCGGCCTCCCTCCCGGCCCGATCAACCTCCCCGACATCAACTCCCTCAATGCGGTGCTGAATACCGAAACGCACGACTACCTCTATTTTTGCGCCAAGGAGGATTTTTCCGGCTACCATGCCTTTGCCAGCACCTACAGCGAGCACATGGCCAATGCCCGGAGGTATCAAAACGCGCTGAACGCCGCCAAAATCTATTGACATGTTCCAAGCCGAAACCCAAATCCGCGTTCGCTATGCAGAAACCGACCAGATGGGCTACGTGTACTATGGCAACTACGCCATGTACTTTGAGGTGGCGCGGGTAGAGGCGATGCGCTCGGCGGGCTTTTCCTACAGGCAAATGGAAGAAGAGGGAGTGATGATGCCCGTGCTCGAGAGCCACTTTCGCTACCTCAAGCCGGGGAAATACGACGAGCTGCTCACCATCAAGACCACCATTCCCGAGCTTCCGGGCGTCAGGATCCGCTTCGAATATCAAGTCTCCAACGAGGCTGGGGAGCTGATCACCGAGGGCTGGACTACGCTGGCCTTTCTGAAAAAAGAAAGCCATAGTCCTACCCGCCCGCCGAAGAATTTGTTAGATTTATTGAAACCCTTTTTCGGGTAAACCCATGATACTGTGATCAAAAAGGAAATTTTCAAGTGGCGCTTACGCTTGCAGCTGAAGGCTCGGCATTTGAAAAAGATCTATTTCGGTCATCCGGACAAAAATCTATACGACGTCATCCGGATTTTCATCCAGCAGCTCAAAAAGGACGACATCGGCGAGCGGGCGGGCTCCATGGCCTTCAGCTACACGATCGCCCTTTTCCCCCTGCTCCTCTTTCTGCTCAACCTCGTCCCCTACCTACAGGATTTTTTCCCGGTGGTGACGACTGAAAACATCCTGGACTTCGTCCAAAACATCATCCCGGCCGATCTCTACCAAAACATCGAAACCACCCTCATGGACATTGTGTCCAAGCCTAGGCAAAGCCTGCTTTCCTTCGGTTTCTTTTTTGCGCTCTTTGCCTCCACACAGGGGGTGATGTCCATGATGACGTCGTTCAACTCGGTGTACAAAACAAAGGAAAACCGGGGCTACCTCATGTCTCGCCTGATCGCCTTTTCCATTGTTTTCGCCTTGGTTCTGACCGTCATCACGGCCAGCTCGGTCATGATCGTCGGCAGCATCCTGATCAACGCGCTGGACGAGATGCACCTGTTCAACAGCAATTTCATGATCTTCCTCTTCAATACGCTGAAGTTTTTGATCCTGCTCTTTGTATTCTACATCACCTCTGCATTCATCTTCCGCTTTGCGCCGGCAGTACACGACAAGTGGCATTTTTTTTCTACCGGAGCCCATCTGTCGGGATTGCTGATCACGTTGGCCTTTTATGGGTTTATTTTCTATCTGGAAAACTTCGCCAGCTATAACAAGCTCTACGGCTCCATCGGCACCCTGCTTGCACTGATGCTGTGGCTCTGGATCACCTCCCTGATCATCCTGGTCTGCTTTGAAGTCAACGTGAGCCTGGACTTGGCCGAAGACAAGCAGAAGGAGCGTGAGAGGAGGAGAAAAGTACTGGGCAGACCCGCCGAGGTGTAATGTTACGGTCCGAGCCCCTGTTTTTTCGGACTGGCTAATTCGCTATTTTAGTCCATCCCATCATTAAACCCCAGATCATGTTTTACCCCTTACGCAGATCCCTATTTCTATTGGGCCTCTTAGGCTTTTTTGCCTGCAGCGAGCCGGAACCAACCCTGATATCAGACTCTGAAGTCAACGCCTGGTTTGACGCCAAATACGAAGAATTTCTCCAAATGAGCCCCCTACAGATGACTACCCAGGGCCGAAAGGATCGCTATGGAGAGATTGACGACATGAGCGAAGCAGCGGAAGACCAGCGACTCGCTTGGATGGAGGCCAGTGTCAAAGAACTGAAGGAAAAGTTTGCCTATGACCAGCTCAGCCCTGAGTCAAAAGTGTCCTATGACCTGTGGGAGTATCAATATGAGATGGAAAAAGGAGACGTGGAGTTTCGCAGGATGAACTACGTATTCAACCAAATGGGGGGCGTACATACCCAGCTTCCCAACATGCTGATCAACTACCATAAAGTCGACAGTGCCGCCGACATGACCGCACTGGTATCGAGATACATGGAGGTCGGAAGGGCAATCAACCAATTACTTGAGCGCGCAAAACTGCAAACCGAGACCGGTGTCCGCCCACCGAAATTTGCCTACGAATACGTGATCCAGCAGTCCAACGCACTGATCTCCGGAAGGCCCTTTACTGACGGCCCCCTCGACGCCCCGCTCTGGACAGATGCGCAGGCCAAGATCGGAAAACTGGAAAAGGACGGCAAAATCACAGCTGACGAAGCCGAAGAGTTCAGGACAAAAGCAAAAGAGGCTTTGGTCAACGGATTCAAACCCGCCTACGTGGAGCTCATCGCTTGGCTGGAAGCAGAATTGCCCAATCTGGAAGAAAAACCAACGGGTGTCAGCCGCCATGAGAGAGGAGCAGAACTCTATGCCCATAGGCTGAAGTCCTCCACTACCACAAGCCTGAGTGCCGAAGAAATCCACGAAATCGGACTTAGCGAAGTGGCCAGAATCCAGCAAGAGATGCTGGCCATCAAGGACAAAGTCGGCTTCGAAGGCGACCTAAAGGCTTTCTTCCAATTTGTCAACTCCGATCCCCAGTTCTTTTTTCCAAACACCGACGAGGGCAGACAGGCCTACTTGGACGAGTCCACGGCCTTCTTGGATTCGATCAAGGAAAAACTCCCCGACTACTTTGGCATACTGCCGAAGGCGGACCTTGTCGTGAAGCGTGTGGAGGCCTTTCGCGAGCAGCCGGGCGCGCCACAGCACTACAGCCAAGGCACTCCGGACGGATCCCGACCTGGCACTTACTACGTACACCTCTCCGACATGACCGCGATGCCCAAGTCCACCATGGAAGGGGTCGCCTACCATGAAGGCAATCCAGGCCACCATATGCAGATTTCGATCGCTCAGGAGCTGAAAACCGTCCCCAAGTTCAGAACCCAAATGGGCTTCAATGCCTATGTAGAAGGCTGGGCCCTGTATTCCGAGGCATTGGCCAAAGAGATGGGACAGTACAAAAACCCCTATTACGATTTCGGTCGCTTGGTCAATGAAATCTGGAGAGCGATCCGTCTGGTAACTGACACCGGCCTCCACTCCAAGGGCTGGACTGAGGCCGATGCGATCGCTTATTTTTCGGAAAACTCTTCCATTGCCCCCGGAGCGATCCAGGCCGAAGTGCGCCGCTATATGGTGATTCCAGGCCAGGCTACAGGCTATAAAATAGGCATGCTCAAAATCCAGGAACTCCGAAAACTGGCGGAGACCGAGCTGGGCGACCAGTTTGATCTCAAAGGATTCCATGACACGGTATTGGGCAGTGGTGCACTGCCGCTGGACATCCTGGAAAAGGAAGTGAAGCGCTGGATCGCCGAAACAAAAGAAAGCCAAAAGTCTGCATAAACGCCGACAACCTGAGCAAGAAAAATAAACACTGATAAATCAGATAGTTAACACAAAAAGGCTTCAGACACTTTGTAAAAGACCAGTTTCCGATTACTTTTGCACACTCGAAAAGAGAGATCACAGCACAGAGGCGTGTCAGCGTGCTTCCCGATAGCGATCGGGAGGGCATTCTTGAAACGACTCAACTTACTAGAGGAGTGGCAGAGTGGTCGATCGCGGCGGTCTTGAAAACCGTTGAACCGTGAGGTTCCGGGGGTTCGAATCCCTCCTCCTCTGCTTTTAGTCAATCAAATCTTTCGAAAAGCCCCAAATTTTAGCGATTTGGGGCTTTTTTGTTTTTAGCCCGCTTCGAATTCCTTCAGAATATTCGGATTTCCTAAGGAAAAATCGAGACCTATTCCGATGGTTACTTTTATGGATCAGTTCTAAAGATCGGGGAATGCTCGGATCAAAGGAAAAGAACCGCTTACAATCAACCACAACAACGCTCTGAATGAAATGACCGTGTGTTCCAAGCCATCGATAGCATCTTATCCAAAGGGCTTCCAGTAGACGCCAAAAACCTACGCTCGCATTGAATGGAGAGCTTGATAAAAAAACGTGTTGACATCAACATATGAAAAGCACCCGACACACTTAAAGTCCAAGGGTTCAAGTAGACTACACCTTCAGCTCGTAGAATTGAATCTGTCAAATAAGACAATTTGATGGGTCAGCTAATTTTTTAAAGGGAGGTTTTCGCTATATTCCCAACTATAAACACCTTTTGAATTCAGTAAGATCATGCACTCGACTATTAGTAAAAAGAAGTGAGGTGTAACCCACCCAATCTCGCCACTGATTTTCAACAGGATAAAGACATCAGTCGTCACTTTCTCGCCAGCAAAACTACCAAACCATAGAATATCCGAAATGAACAACACTGTATTTGCACCGGGTGCGAGAATCTCTTCGCGAGGGGAAGACTTTTTGATTACCGGAATTACCGAAAATTTTGACGGATCAATTCTTTTAGACGCAGAGGGAATCAGTGAGTTGGTCAAAGGCAAACGGTTTAAGTTTGACACCAAACTGGAGAAGGACATTCAGATACTCGACCC
The DNA here is from genome assembly GCF_017254915.1 of Algoriphagus oliviformis. Lineage (GTDB taxonomy): Bacteria > Bacteroidota > Bacteroidia > Cytophagales > Cyclobacteriaceae > Algoriphagus > Algoriphagus oliviformis. The sequence continues at coordinate 121,555 of NZ_JAFKCT010000004.1, forward strand.
AGCAAACACCAAGCTTGTAGCCGATACTGATTTCGGATATCGGAGAACCAAGCTTTTTCTTGAGACACAATTAAGAAACAATACCCACTACGGAAGCAAAATACATGTGGCCCACAAAGCCGCGTTCAATCTTTCCGACTATCAACTTGACCCAACGCTGAAAGCATTCAAGCTCCCGAGACCGAGGCTGTTGATTGCCGATGGCGTAGGATTGGGAAAGACCATCGAAGTGGGAATTTTTCTTGCGGAGATGATCAAAAGAGGCAAAGGAAAACGCATCATGGTTCTTGCCCTAAAGTCGATCTTGGGGCAGTTCCAACAGGAAATCTGGAATCGCTTTGCCATTCCTCTGGTTCGACTGGACTCCCACGGCATCGCCCAGATTAGGACTGAGCTTCCGGCCAACAAGAACCCTTTCGAATATTACGACAAAACCATCATCTCCATTGACACCCTGAAAAACAACGCCAAATTCAGGCACTACATAGAGAAGTCGCGATGGGATATTATCGTCATAGACGAATGCCATACCGTAGCCAACAGCAATAGTCAACGAGGGGATTTGGCTCAATTTCTTGCGACCCGATGTGAATCTTTGGTTCTCACCTCGGCCACACCCCACAACGGTAAGAAGGAAACTTTTGCCAACCTGATCCAGATGATCGAGCCGACGGCGATACCCAGAACCGGCGACTATGACAAATCGGATGTGGCCCCCTATTACGTACGAAGATTTAAGCAACACATTTTGGACGATCAGGTGAGGTCCAACTTCCAGGAGAGACAAATCATCCCTATTCATTGTCCCATCACCCTGGAAGAGGAAGTATTTCTCTCCAAGCAGCAGAAGATCAAATTTGAGGCACTTCAGACTCTGGATCTGGAAACAGAGAAAAACCTTTTTGATGACAGCACCCGAAAAGAAAAGCGGGATCTCCTCTTTTCGATCGGACTTTTCAAGGCCTACATGTCCTCCCCACTGGCGGCTGACCAAAGTATTTCAAGGAGGATAGAACGAATCAGAGAAAGTGGAAAAACCTCCAACAATGCGGAGGACAATATCTCTCTACTTAAAGAGCTGAAAACCGACCTTGAGTTGATCATCAAAAACAAACGAGACTCAAAGTATCAAACTTTCAAGGAAAAGCTGATCGACTTAGGTTGGTCAGGCAGGCCCAAGGATGAGCGGATTGTGGTTTTCGCGGAGCGAATAGACACGCTGGCCTATCTGCGGGAAAACCTGATGGAAGATTTTGACCTCGGCGACGATACGCTAAAAACGTTCCATGGTGGTCTTACTGATATCGAGCAGCAGGCCTTGGTCGAAGACTTCGGCAAAAAAGACTCGCAGATTCGTATCCTATTGACCTCCGACGCAGGCTCGCAAGGGGTCAACTTGCATTTCTTCTGCCACCTCATGTTCAACTATGACATTCCCTGGTCTCTGATCACTCTGGAGCAAAGGAATGGTCGAATAGATCGATATGGGCAAACTCAAACTCCAAAAATCCACTACTTGGTCGCCAAGTCTGACACAGAAGGACTCAAGACGGATTTCCATATTTTGGAGAACCTGACCAAAAAAGAGGAGGAAGTCTATAAAAGCCTGGGAGATGTGGCCTCTGTTTTCAAGCTCTACGACAGTAAGGCCGAAGAAACCAAGGTAGAAGAAGCGATCATACAGCAGAACGAGGATTTTTTCGGGTTCTCGATCCCCGATATTTCGGATGAAGACCTCTTCGGTGGAGAAGACGACATCACGGAGAGCTTTGTAGAACCAGAGCCCATTGCAGCGGAGCTCTCCCTCTACGCCAACGACGGAGACTACTACCGGGAACTGATCGAGCAGCTGAAAGCAGAGAAACTGATGGGCTATGACGATGCGGAATTTGTAGATCCTACCTATCTCGAAATCAAAAATACCAAGGAACTTGATCGGGTTCTTTTTGATCTTCCCAAGGAGTCAAAACCTGAGGTCAAAGAAGGGATCTATCGGCTTTCACTGGACAAGACCACGGTGCAAAACTCCATCGCTGAGGCGAGGAAGAAAAAAGGAGACTGGGCCAAATTCCAAATGCTCTACGATCTGCATCCGGTCATACGATTTCTGATGACCAAACTGGAGGCCTCCGTAGACAAGGAGGTAGCACTGGTAGCTCGACATGGGAAAATCCCAACTGGAACCGCCTGGTTTGTCATCCACGGACAGGCGAGTAACAACCTGGGACAGTCAGTCATCTCTGACTTCTTCGTCGTACCGATGAAGCTCAGCGGCGGCCTGCACAAGCAACCGGTTCCGCTCCAGGATTTCATCCGTCAATTTGACATCAACAAAACCTTACTTACCCAACAAATCGAAAGTGAAGATCTGGAAACGCTTTCCGAAATGCTGATAGACGTCGTCGATTTCGCGACATCGATGCACATGGATCAAAAACAGCAGATTAAGCAAATCGAGATGGAAAAGGAATTGGCTGTGTACCAAGAAAAACTCAAAAACTGGGAGAAATCAGCCAAGGAACAATTCCAAATTGCTTTCGCTGACAGGCCAATAACAGGTTTTATCAAACGTCGAATGGAGGACGAAGAGCGCTACGTGGAAACCATCATGAGTAAATCCAGCCAATACTACAAGGATCTCAATTCCCTGAACAATGAAGCGCACTTGAAAGTGATTGCTGTGTTTTATAACTGAGCCACAAGTTTAAGACTGATAGTTTTTGACAACAAGAGTAAACTTTACCTTCGTAACCTTAACGAGGGTAAAAAATCGATAAATTTACCCTCGTTCGTATTACGAGTGTAAAATTTACCCCTATAACTGACCATGTTTGATCGAACCATCCCTTACGACGATCTCCCTCTTCTTCCCCCAAAAGCGAATTTGGAAACCAAGCCGATTTTGCTGAAAACCATATCGGCGAGCAGGGCTTTGGCCCAATTGAACGGTGCTATCCGAAATTTACCCAATCCGACACTTTTCATTGACACCATCCATCTACAGGAAGCCAAAGCGAGCTCGGCAATAGAGAACATTATCACGACCAATGATGACCTATACCAAGCAATAATCGCGGAGAAAAGCTTCGGAAATCCCGAAACCAAAGAAGTCCTCAGATACAAGGAAGCACTTTGGCTTGGCTTGGATCGCATGAAGTCCAAACCTTTCATCACGACCAATCTCTGCATAGAATTGGTTCAGACGATCAAAGGAAATACGGCAGGAATCCGCAATGTCACTGGGACGACTTTGTCCAGTCCTTCTGGGCAAGTCATCTACACTCCGCCCACAGGAGAGGCCGTGATCAGGGGGAAACTGGCCAACTGGGAAAAATTCGTCAACGAAGACGAGTCACTCGACCCATTGATCAAGATGGCTTTGATGCACTATCAGTTTGAGGCAATTCACCCTTTTGCGGATGGTAATGGCCGTACGGGACGAATATTGCTTTTGCTCTTTCTTAGACAATCCGGGCTGCTTGAAATTCCCGCTATCTACCTCAGTGAGTACATAATCCAGCACAAAAATGACTATTACCGCCTCATCCGAAACGTCACCGAGCAGGACGACTGGGAGGCCTTTGTCCTCTACATGCTGGAAATGGTCGAGAAAACCGCCAAACATGGGCTCAAAAGATTGGAACAGGTCACTCGTCTACTCGAAAGCACCGCGGAAAGCATTCGAGAGTCCCTCCCTAAAATATACTCAAAAGACCTGGTGGAACTCATTTTCCGCCTCCCCTATACCAAAAGACAATCCCTGATGGACGCAGGACTCGGTACACCAAAGACGGTTGGCAATTACCTGAATGGGTTGGAAGAGGCGGGGTTTCTGACCTCCAAGAAAGTCGGTAAGGAGAAGCTCTACCTCAATATAGCCTTGATGGCCATTCTCGAAAACAGCACGCTCGAATAACCAAACGAACGCCTATCCAATGATCAAATTCATCCAAAATACCGGAGACTTTTTTGCCGCCAACTACTTTGACGAGGACTTTACCAAAAAGGTGCTCGAAAAGACCGGCTATGCCCCAGAGGACATCAAGGAGTTTATCAAGCGAATCACTGCCCTGAAAGACCGCTATTTCAAATTCAAGCAGGCTTATCTGGAGGAAAACTGGAGAACCAAGGATAAGATCACGGAAACCCACCGCTTTCATACGGATGTACTCAATGCACTCGGATATTCGGGTAGCCAACCCGAGTATCAGGAACTTTTCCCCGTGGATGAAAAGACGGTGCTTCCTGTCCGACATACGCTCTATCGGGGAGATAAACCCTTCCTGATGATTATGGAAATGCGTGCCCTCATCAAAGAAGGGGAAGAAGAACCGGATGGACTCTTCGAGCAGCAGTATCATAGTGAGGAACAAGCCAACAGCAATCCTGCCCAAAAATACCACCGCTCCCAGTGGGAAAATGTCTTTAAGGTACCCGAGGGCTTGGCCATCTCCCCGATGATCATCAACAAGGCTGTCTCGGAACTCTTCCTTTTGGATCAGCACCGCAGACCCAGCTATATCCTGCTTTGCGCCGGCAATGTCTATTACCTGCTGGAGCAGGAAAAATGGTTCCGCGGCTCCTACCTAAGCTTCGATCTGGAAGAGCTCTTCTCCGAAGGCTCGGTCACCAGGGAGTACTATGCCCTCTTCTATTTCCTCCTGGCTAAGGAAGCTTTAGCTCCGCAGTCCGAAATCGTCCTGATGGATCAGCTGGACGAGGATTCGCACAAGTCTGCCTACGAAGTTACCCAAGACCTGAAGGAAGGGGTGATTCATGCGGTGGAAGCTTTGGCCAACGAAGCTGTATATTTTTTGAAGACGCAGAAAGAGTATCAAGTATCTGGTATCAAGTATCAAGAAGGTGAACTGGGGACTGAGGACGAATCCACTACTAACTCAATAACCGATAACGCCATCCCCATCAATGCAGACATACTCAAAAACGAGTGTCTGAATTACGTCTATCGACTCCTTTTTCTGTTTTATGCCGAGTCGAGAAACGACCTCGATATCCTACCGGCGGATGATGCCGTGTACCAGCATGGCTACTCCCTGGAGATGCTGCGCGACCTGGAGCAGGTGCCGCTCAACACAGCCAGCTCGCAAAACGGCTTCTTCTTCCATGAGTCACTCACCCGCCTTTTCGAGCTGATGAGCACGGGGTACCGGGAAAAAGCCGATCCGGAGCGAAACCGCAGTTTCCGGGTTCGACACTTGGATTCCCCGCTCTTCGATGACAGCAAGCTGGAAATCCTCCCCCATGTCAAAATCCGAAACCTCATCTGGCAGGACGTGATCTGTCAGCTTTCCCTTTCGCGCAAGCAAAAAGGCAAAGCCCGCGGACGGATCTCCTATGCCAATCTGGGCATCAACCAACTCGGCTCGGTCTATGAAAGCCTACTCGCCTTCCGGGGCTTCTTTGCCGAGACCGATACTATCGAGGTGCACCGCAAGCGCAAAGACAAAGAAACCTCCGAAAAGGTCGCCCGCATGGATGGCTCCTACCTCGTACCCCGGCATCGCATCGATGACTTTGATCGGGATGAAGTCTACCGGGGCAAGGACGATCGGGTAAAGATTATCCCCCAGGGCACCTTCATCTACCGGCTCTCTGGTCGGGATCGACAAAAGTCCGCATCCTACTATACCCCCGAGGTGCTAACCGAGTGTACCGTCAAGTACACGCTAAAGCCCATCCTGGAGCGACTGGATCAGGGGGAAATGAAAGCCCTCGACCTGCTCGACCTGAAAATCCTCGAACCGGCCATGGGTGCGGCGGCCTTCCACAACGAGGTGATCAACCAGCTTGCCGAGGCCTACCTCAGCTATCGGCAGGAGGAACTCAAGAAAAAAGTCGCTCCGGACAAATACCGGGAGGAACTCCAAAAGATCAAGGCCTACATCGCGCTCAACAATGTCTATGGGGTGGACCTAAACCCCACCGCCGTAGAGCTCGGCAAGCTCTCCCTCTGGCTCAACGTGATCCATCAGGACATGCAGACGCCCTTTTTCGGCTATCGGCTTGGGGTGGGCAATGCCGTGGTCGGTGCCTGGCTGAAGGTATTTCCGAAAAAGGAAATCATCGCACAGTATCCCTCCAAAATGTCCAAACCACTCAAGAAGGAGTGGTGGGATAAGGCACCCGAACACATCAAAATAGGCAAGCGAAACAAAGAACATATCTATCACTTTCTGCTTCCGGACAAAAACATGGTTCCCTCCGCAGGGATCAAACTGCTCAAGGAAGCCCATCCTGAGGAAGCCAAATTCGTCTCCGAATGGAAAAAGCGTTTCTGTGAACCGATCTCCGAGTCGGAATTTCGACGGCTGCAGTATTTCTCCGTAGCCATCGACCGACTGCTGGAAGAGCATTACCAATTCCAAGCCTCCATCAATGCCGAGACCAAGGTTCGTGATATCTTCTTTGGTGCCTATGATGAAGGAGACCAAGTCGCTATCAAAGACAAAAGCTATAGCGAAAAAGAAAAGCTGGCCAAGCAGCGGGGAGAAAGCAATGCACCCTACTACAAACTTAAGATGATCATGGACTACTGGTGTAGTCTGTGGTTTTGGGATATGAGGCAAGCCCGACAACTCCCTACCCGCAGGGAATGGCTCGACGATATCGAAGCGATTCTCAATATGGATCTGGATGCCTTGGAGCAGACCAAATCCGAACCTACGGCACTTTTCCCAACCGAACCTGTCCAAACCAACATCTTCGGTACCGCCGTACCCCAGCAGCTTACCTTGCAAAACTACGGTAAGACCAAAACTGAATCCCTGACGAAGCTCTCCAAGCAACTGGACAAAGAGCGCGTCAGCCTCTTTACCAATTCCCGTTCCCAGATCGTGCAGCAAGTGGCAGATCAGTTCCGCTTTTTCCATTACCAACTGGAGTTTATCGAAGTGTTTAAGGAAAGAGAAGGATTTGATGTAATTGTTGGAAATCCACCTTGGATCAGCGTTGAAGTAGATGAAACCGGTATCACATCTGAAAAAAAACCAGAAGTATTATTAAGGAATTATTCCGCTCCTCAAACAAAAGAGGAAGCAAAACAAATATTATATAAAGATGAAGAATTTAAGACTTTATATTTTGATGAAATAATATCCATAAACTCTTTAAAAGAATTTATTGGTTCTTATCAAAATTATCCATTATTGGCTGGACAAAGAAACAACCTCTATAAATGCATACTGTGTAACTCATTCATAATTAACTCTAAATCAGGACTTACAGGACTAATCCATCCATCCGGACATTTTGAAGATCCTAAAGCCGGGGAATTGAGAAGGGAATGTTATTATAGGTTAAATTATAATTTTCAATTTTTAAATACTTTAAAGCTATTTTCAGAAATTTTACATTGGATCTCCTTTGATCTGAATATTTATGGGCACATAAAAAACAAAATAAATTTTATTTCAATAGGAAACCTGTTCCACCCTATAACGATACAAGCAAGCGAAGTTCATAATGGAGAAGGAGTAAGTTCTGGACTTAAAATTAAAGATAATTCAACCAATTCATTTGATTGGAATATTAGTCCACATAAAAATAGACTTATCCCAATTAACGAAAGCGTTTTAAAAATCATAAATAAATTTTCTGATGATGAAAATGACTGGGAAAGAACAAAATTAACCACACCATTCTCTATTGAGTTAATAAATGCAATTGAAAAAATCACTGTATTCGGCCATGAAATCAGGAAAGTCAATTGTTATGTAACTATGTGCTGGAATGAAACCAATTCAGTTCAAGATAATTTCATTAAAAAACAAACTGATTATGTTGAGATCGATTCTTATAAAGCAATATATAGTGGACCACATTTTTATGTAAGTAATCCAATTTCCAAATCTCCTCACGAACACTATTCCAATCAATCACATTACGATTCTATATTTTTGGACCTTATTTCTGAAGAATTTACACCAAGATTTAACTATCAAAGTTTAATTGACAAAGATGAATTGATAAAGAAAACAGGATTATTTGAAGGAAGTCCATGGATTGATCAATTCAAATTAGGCTTAAGCAAGATGGTAAATCCTGCAACTGAAAGAACACTTCAACCATCAATTTTACTACCAAAAACATCACATATAGACGGTGTAATTTCTGTGGTATTTAAGGAAAATGAGGAATTGATTCAGTTTACTGGGCTTTTATCGTCAATTGTTTATGATTTCCAAATTAAAGTACAAGGAAAAACCAATATATACGACGACACATTAAGTTCATTAAAAACCGGAATATCCGAAAAATTCAAAACCACTCTCTATGATCGGACGCTCTTACTAAACTGTTTGAACAAATATTACGCTCCACTTTGGGAGCGGCATTTCAAGGAGGAGTTTACCCAAGATACCTGGACCAAGGAAGATGCGCGCTTGAAGCCCTTTGCTTCCCTGACTCCGGACTGGAACTGGCATACGCCGCTACGAAACTGGTTCGAGCGCCGACAGGCACTGGTAGAGATCGATGTGATTACCGCCATGGCCCTCGGGCTTACCTTGGAAGAATTGATCCTGATCTACAATGTACAGTTCCCCGTCCTCCAGCAGAACGAGGACGACACCTGGTATGATCAGCGAGGAAATATCGTCTTCACCTGCAGCAAAGGTCTCACCGGCGTTGGCCTCGATCGCAAGGAATGGGATGAAATCAAGGATATGAAAGCCGGGGAAACTTACGAGCATACCATCACCAAGTCAGAATTATATCAGGGTAAAAAGGTGGTGTATTATGCACCTTTTGATAAATGTGATCGTGTGGAAGATTATAAAAGAGCGTGGGGGATGTTTGAGGGGAGGTTTGGGTAACTCTCAGCCCTCAGTAAGGCGTAGAAACCAAACAAGCGCTACTGCTAAGAAACAACTATAACTAAGGCGGCAAAAGTATATCGATTTGGGCAAAGATCTGGATAGACAGAAAACATGACAAGACTAAGTTCGATCAACAACACCTTCGACAGCTATCAAAAGTTAATAGCTCTTTATCAAGAACATAAAGAAAAAATGTTTGATGACATCTCCATTGAGCTAAGCTACTTTTTTTCCGCCAATATGTGCGCCGCACTTGGAGCGATATTGGACAGATTCAAATCCAATCTGAATGATATCCATTTTGTCCAAATCAATCCTGAGATTGAGCGAATCTTGCTCAAAAATGACTTCTTGACCTACTACGGCCGAAATAGGGCCCTAGACACACACAACACTACTATCAAATTTCAGAAACTGAAGAAGACCGACGGCAAGTTTTTCAAAAACTATGTGATGGATGAGCTAATAGAGGGTCATCGTTCTGATCTCCCCAAAATGTCAAGCGGCGTTAAAGAAAAAATCATTGAGGCCATCTACGAAATTTTTGTAAATGCCCAGATCCATAGTGAAACGGAATTCATCTACACCTGCGGCCAATTCTTTCCCAATAAAAACAAAATCGAATTCACTATTGTAGATACGGGGATAGGATTTAAGAATCGGATAAACAAGAGGTTTAACACGAAAGTAAGTGCCGAAAAAGCCATTCTGTGGGCCGTGAGAGACAAAAACACCACCAAAGAAGGGATCACGGGTGGCCTAGGTTTGGCGATACTAAAGGAATTTATTCAGAGAAACCGGGGTAAGATGCAGATTGTGAGTAATGAAGGCTACTATCAATTTGATGCGTCGAGTGAAGTAACGAAAGCCTTTAGAGGGGAGTTTCCTGGGACAATTGTAAATTTGCAGTTCAGCACGGACGACAAAAGCAATTACACCTTGAAGGGCGAGGTGAACTTAGATGATATATTTTAAGACCATGGAAAACATAACGATAAACATAGTAAACTCAATTGGAGATGTCTTTGCCGTAGAAGCAGAAGATGGACAAAAAGTGTTTGAACTGATTTCCAAGGCCTTAAGGGACCATAAAAACGTCGTCGTATCTTTCCAAAACGTAGAGATGCTGACCACGGCATTTTTGAACACCGCTATTGGCCAACTTTACAAGGATTTCAACGAATCGGACATAAAAAGGCATTTGAAAGCTTCGGACATGTCTGATTCGGGGAAAGTTGCCCTAAAAAGGGTAGTTGATACCGCGAAACTTTACTATAAAGACCCGGAAGCCATGCAGAGAAGCATCGATAACATCTTGGGAGACTGACAAATGGCCAAAAGATTCAAACTGAATGAGACCGACCGTTTGGAAGGACAAGGAGTTTTTTTTGACGCCAACGTCCTGATATACCTTTTCTGGCCTACGGGCTCACATTATTGGGAAGAGAAATATTCGCGGGCTTTCGCCACCCTACTACGCAAGTCTAATCCACTTTTTGTCGATTTCCTGACTGTATCCGAAGTCATTAATCGAGTGCTGCGGGTGGAACACCAAAAACTAAAGCCAGAACAAAAGTTCAAAGAGTTTCGGGATAGCCCGACGGGCAAGGAAGCGCTGGAAGACATCCATCTCCTTCTCAAAACTGACATATTAAATCGATTTGAAATAATAGGCAAATCTTTCTCAAAATCAGAAATACTGGATTATTTGATAGTCAATGACCTTGATTTCGCGGACAAGGCCATAGTTCATCTATGCCAAGAGCATAATCTCATCCTAGTGACAAACGACAAGGACTTTAAAAATTCAGAAATAGATATTTTGACCGGTAACCCAAGCATCTTGAATTGAAAAGACTTTTATTGAGCTGATATTGAATTAATTTTTGACCCCTTAAAAAGTATTTTAATCAACTGCTAAATAGCAATTTGCGGATGCTCTAGTTGCGAAAGGATATCCGCAATCAGAATTTCGACAGGATTGAGTAAATCCGCTCTATCACTTTTTCAAAATAGCCTTTAAAGTTACCCATCAAATTAGGTCTGTAACAAATATTTGATAAATTTGTTACAGACCGATTGAAATGGAAGCTACAGAAGAGAAGATTTCGCATCAAATCAAGGCTAAGCCAAGGGGCAGCTTGTTTTTCCCGGAGGACTTTAAGTCCTGCGGAAGTGACGAGGCTGTACGGGTAGCCCTACATCGAATGGTGAAAAATGGAGCGCTTGACCGCATCGCGCAGGGGATTTATACCCTGCCCAAACATTCCGACCTGATCGGCAAAGTATATCCTTCCATAGAGGAGGTAGCGCAGGCCATTGCCAAACGTGACCGGGCCCGGATCATACCCACCGGTGTCTATGCCCTGAATGCGCTGGGGCTTTCTACCCAAGTACCTACCAAAGCGGTCTATCTGACAGATGGAGCCGCAAGGCTGGTAAAAGTGGGTAACCGCACTATCCTGTTCAAAAGGACAAGCCCCAAGAACCTTTCTGTAAAAGGAAGCCTGAGCGGTCTTGCAATTCAGGCCTTGAAGTCAATCGGTAAAGATCAGGTCATCGACACCGAAATCGAAAAGATTCTTTTCATTTTGCAAAAAGAAGACAGTTCTAATCTGGAGCATGACAAAAGTTTGGCTCCTGCGTGGATTTCAAAAATCTTTGATCAAGCCTTGAAAAAGAAGCAATATGTCCGTTGATTTTTTCCAATTAGCCAAAGAAGATCGGCAGGAGATTTTCAATGAGATCTTTCGTCAAAAAAACATCAGCCCCCTTGCCATCGAGAAAGACTGGTGGGTAGTACAGACCCTTCGATTGATCTTCGAAATGGATGTCGCGAGCGCTTTGGTATTCAAAGGAGGTACCTCGCTAAGCAAGGGATGGGATATTATTGAGCGCTTTTCGGAAGACATTGATCTGGCTTTGGACAGAAGATTTCTTGGTTTTACGGGCGATATGGGCAAAACCAGGTGGATAAACTTAGAAGGGCCTCTCACCAGTTTATCAGAGAGCAGTTTTTTCCAGCGCTCCGAGCGAAGTTTGAAGAGGCAGGTTTGCAAGAAGTGTCTTTCCACCTACCAGTCAGCACTTCATCGGACAAAGATCCTCAGACTATTGAGATCAGCTACCCATCCGTCTTGTCCCAGGCTTCGGATTATATCCACCCCAGAATATTGATCGAAATCGGCAGTCGATCCCTTCATGAGCCATTCACACGCAGGTCGATCAGAAGCTTTGTGGGAGAATATTTTGAGGGGAGGCCTTTTGCGGATAGCGCTTCATCGATTCCCTGCGTCAATGTAGAGCGCACCTTTTTGGAGAAGCTCTTTTTACTGCATGAGGAGTTTCAAAAGCCCCATCCCTCCATCCGGACACATAGACTGAGCAGGCACCTCTATGACATCGAAAAAATCATGGGAAGCGAGTACTCCGAGAAAGCCCTCGGTTCTGCAGAACTCTACAAAGAGATTGTGAAGCACAGAAGTAAACTCACCCGAATCAATGGATTGGATTACAGCCTGCACGCTCCCAAACACATGAACATCATCCCGCCCACCTCCATCTTGAAAGTCTGGGGAGAAGATTATAAAATCATGCAGGAACAGATGATCTACGGAAAATCGCTTTCTTACAATGAACTGATCGAAAAACTAACCCAACTTCAAAGTAAAATCAACCGATTGGATTGGGAGATAGATTTAGGGTAATCCAAGTTTCAAACAAGTCATTTTCAACATGCTCAGCCTACAGCAAGCCGTAGAAATCAAAGAATCCATTTTGGCCTACCTCAAGGCCACTTTCACCTTCCAGGACAAGAAGGTTCATCAGGCTTTCTATGACTTCATCACCGATCCCCAGGACGGCATGTTCAAAGGCCCCTTTGTCTCGCTAAGACTGCCTTTCGTCAAAGCCAATGCAGAGGAGGCGGCAAACATTCCTCTGACCATTAAACCGACTTGGCCTCCCTATGATCATCAGGTAAAAGCATGGCACCGATTAAGTACCAGAGATAAAAATCCGCAATCAACCCTGATTACGACCGGAACCGGCTCAGGAAAAACCGAGTCCTTTTTATATCCGATTTTGGACTATTGCTACGAGCAGCGGAGGCGCTTTGGCATCAAGGTGATCATCCTATACCCCATGAATGCCTTGGCCACGGACCAGGCCGAGCGGATGGCGGATATCATCCATCAAGATGATCGGCTAAAGGGGATTTTGACTGCAGGACTTTTTATCGGAGAGGGAAAGGACAATAAAAACTTTCCTACGAGCATGGGGCCAAAGAACATCATCGAAAACCGGGAGACCATTCTCGGCTCCCCTCCGGATATTCTCCTGACCAACTTCAAGATGCTGGACTATGCCCTGATGAAGTCCAACTATCATGATCTCTGGGCGGGAAACCTCCAAGATCCTACCCTCCTTCAGTTTTTGGTATTGGACGAACTGCACACCTATGACGGTGCACAGGGGACGGATGTGGCTAACCTGATTCGAAGATTAAAACTGAAAATCAACATTCCCAAAAATCACCTTTGCCCGGTAGGAACTTCAGCTACCATTGGTTCGGGAGTGGACGCTCCCAGACTCCTCTCGGAGTATGCCTCAAAAATATTTGGGGAAGAGCTGACTGAAGATGCCGTAATTACAGAGAACCGGCAAAAAATAGATGACTTCTTCGAAGACAGAGATCTATTGAGAGACTCATCTCCGAGCATCAAGTCCTTGCGTGAGAGCCTGCCTGTCGCCAACGAGGGTTTCGACTCCTATGTACGGAAACAACTGGATATCTGGGGACTGCGGCTGGACAAATTATCTACCCAGTTGAGGGAGCTTCGGATTGTAAGAGATTTGGTAGAGGTGCTGAATGAAAGACAGGGAATCTACACGGTGGAGCAAGTATCCAACCTTCTTTCCTCTAAAAACCCGGCATTCCGGGACAATTATCCCCAGTGGAACGAAACCTACCGATTTAACCCCAAGGAGGCGGCCATTCATTCTCTGATTTCCATCATTACCATTGCCAAGGAGATGGATCTCGCGAGCCCAGCTGCTTCTCCTTTTCTCTTTGCACAAACTCATCTATGGATCAGAGAATTGAGCGGAGTGCTCCGCGCAATTGAAAACAAACCGCGGTTTACCTGGAAAGACCACATCAATCCTGAAGACAATGCCTTGGCTTTACCACCTTGGTTTTGCAGAGAGTGCGGCGCCTCCGGATGGCTCGGTGTCAAGCACGACAATAAGGAACGGTTTGAAAGGGACATCAATGATGTTTACTCCAAGTTTTTTGACAACCACAAGCACATTTACTTTGTCAATGAAACGTCGCGGTTTTCCCAAACAGATGCCGCGATGGTGGGCTATGAGCCAACGGATCAGTTTAAGACTTACCTAAGCCCCTCTAACCTGGAGTTCAATACCGAATATCAAGAAGGGAGGGTGGGAATCACCGCATTCAAAAAAGTAAATGCGAAAGGATATGCAGAACATTACTGCCCTGAATGCAACACAAAAAATACCGTCGCAATCATCGGTACACGGGTAGCAACCCTAAGTTCTATAGCGGTAGGACAGACCCTCTCCACTGATCTGGACGGACAAACTGAAAAGCAAAGAAAGGTATTGGCCTTCACCAATGCCGTTCAGGATGCCGCCCACCAAGCAAGTTTTGTAGAAGCCCGAAACTATCGATTCACCTTCAGGTCTTCCTTGCAAAAGGTAATCAACCAAGCAGACCAAGCCCTCTCCTTGGCTGAGCTTGCCGATAACTTCATAGACTACTGGAAAGCCAATGCTGATGAAAGCGGTGAAAAGCCGCTGGATGCCTACTTCTATCGCTTTTTCCCCACCGATTACCTGGGAAAAGCCTCTCCCAGCGACTATCACGAAAACGGAAAATATACGCAGGCCTTCCAAAAGGAATTTGACCATCGAGTCCGATGGGAGATTTTTGCGGAATTTGGATACAACTCCCTCATCGGTCGGACTCTGGAAAAGACCGGATCATCAGGGGTGTTTTTTGACAAGTCCAAGATTGCCGCCCTATGGCCCCGGCTGGAGTCTTGGATATCCACGAACGACGCATCCCAGACTATTCAGCGGGATGATTTTAATCGTTTTGTCACTCTCCTATTGCACAGGATTAGAAGCAGAGGGGCAATCAGTCATGTTTTTCTGGATAAGTTTAGAGAGAAGGACTTAAGTCTATGGGACTTAAACTGGATGAAAGATAAGCGGCACTTCCTGAACAAGCGTTTCCATCCCTCCCAGCGACTCCCCAAGCTCATCACCTATGAAAAGGAAACCAGAGGTCTGCTTGACAGCACATTTTCGCTACATGCCAATTGGTTTCATAGCTATTTCAAGAAGTCTTTCCAACTGGCGGGAAATCATCCCGACTTTGTAAATGAGTTGTTCAGCGAAGTGATTTTGGCCTTGGAAGCGGCTGAAATATTGGACAGGAAAGTGGCCGGCCAGCAAGTAAACTTTGCAATCAATCCAGCCAGCCTGCGAATCAGCAAAAATGTCAAGCGTCTAAGCTGTGACAAGTGCGAGCATGAAATACAAACTGCGGATAATTACCTGGGGATCGAGGGAGGAAAATGCCTCATGTATAAGTGTCCGGGCTCTTACAGCTTTCTGAGTGAGGCGGGTATTTTTCAAGAAAGCAACTACTATCAACTGGTCTATAACAGGAACAGATCACCAAGGATCTATGCCGCAGAACATACCGGGCTTTTGGAGCGAAAAAACAGGGAACTGCTTGAGAAAGATTTCAAGGAGAGACCGAGGTTCAACTCAAAAAATGTCATGGTCGCCACCAGTACCTTGGAAATGGGGATCGACATCGGCACGCTAAACACCGCCATCAACAACTCCATCCCTCCGCTTCCCTCCAACTTCCTGCAGCGAGTAGGTCGGGCTGGACGTAAATCAGGTTCGGCGCTATTGGTCAATTTTGCGCAGAGCAAGTCGCATGACCTTTTCTACTATCAGGCGCCTTTGGATATGATGGCTGGTGAGGTCCATACTCCCGGCTGCTATCTGGAAGCAAAAGAAATCCTCAAAAGACACTTTTTTGCCTATTGCATCGATTCTTGGACTTCGAAGGACAGTAAGGCAAACAATATCCCTCCAAACATCAAATTCCTGAAGCTAAGTCTGGAAAGCCTTGAAAGCGCTGATTTTTTCATGAATCGAATTTTGAACTTTGTCAAAAGCAATGAGACAATACTCTTTGATCGCTTCAAAGAACAGTATGAATTTCATGTGTCACAGTCAATCTTTGATGAGCTCAGACAAAGTTTGGACAGCGACCATTTTTACTTCTCCCATAAAAACATCTTTGATCAACTCCGAAAAGAAATTGCCGATATCCAAAAAAAGCGAGAAGAAGTCCTCAAGCGAATCAAGACTTTGAACTTGGGAACCGAAGATCCTGACCGAAAGGAACTGGAGACGGAAGCAAAAAATCTGAGTGGGATTGTCTACAGTATAAAAAAGAGAAACACACTTGAGTATTTGACTAACATCGGTGCCTTGCCCAATTACGCATTTCCCGAAACAGGAGTAACCCTTTTGGCTAAAGTGTTGGGAAACCAGGCAGAGGCAAGCACCAAAGCCCCTCTAAGCAAAGACTTTGAAATCGTTAGGGGTGCCAGTCAGGCTATTAAGGAGCTTGCTCCCGACAATTTTTTCTATTCCCAAACTTATAAATTCAAAGTCACGGGGTTAAATACATTTGACTGGACTGATTCGAACAATTCCCACACCAAACGTTTTTGTTCAAACTGCGACCATTTGGAAATCGGAACTTTCCAGCCCAGCCAGGCTACTTGCCCTAAATGTGGTGACTCTTCTTGGGGAGCAGCTTCCAACAACCACCATTTCGTAAAGCTCACCAACGTCAAATCCTTTAACAATGAGTCGGATGTCTATTTGAAAGATGATCAGGAAGACCGGGAAAGTAATGTCTATGAAATTAGCCGGCACTTCGAGTTTAAGGCAAATCTGTCCCAAGGAGCTTGGGCGATGAAAGAAATTCCCTTTGGAATTGAGTTTGTGAAAAATACTACGATTACTGATGTAAACTTGGGCAAACAAGGACAGGTAGATGCCCGAAGGATTACCATCAACAGTTCAGAAGTTCCCGCCCATGGCTTTGTGACCTGTATGTACTGCGGCAAATCCTCTTCAAACATTCGGGAAGGGGATTACAAATTCCATTATGGATACTGCAAGCACAAAGATCGGGACTATAGGGGAGGATCCGACGATGTATTTGCCGAAGCTTTTTTGTTTCGGGAAATCCAAACCGAGGCATTAAAAATCCTACTGCCTGTTCAGGATTTTAACACTGAAGCCGAAATAAAAATGTTCCAGGCAGGAATGGAACTTGGGCTGAAAAAGTACTTTAATGGCAACCCCCAACACATTTCCGTTTCAGATTACCGGGAGTACAACCATCATACCGGAAAAATAGATCGATACTTAATTCTTTTTGACACCGTCCCTGGCGGAACCGGATACCTGGAGAAACTTTTTGACCGTCTAAACTTCAGTGAACTGCTGAAGTTAGCCTACAATGAAATCAAGGACTGCTCTTGCCAGCATCATGGAAAAGACGGATGCTACCGCTGCATCTATTCCTACCAAAACCAGTATTACCAGCAAGATCTAAGTCGGGAAAGAGCGGAAAAACGATTTGCCGAGATTGTCAACAAATCAGAAAGTTGGGAGTCTGTACCACACGGGCTTGGGAAAATTGCAGCAAGTGGCCAGATAGAAGAGTCCGAACTGGAAGAAAGATTTGTGAGGAGCCTAAAAATATTGGCTGAGCAAACGCCAGAATGGGAGCTCCAAGAAATAAAAGAGGATGGGCGAGTGAATTACATTCTGAAATTCAAAAACAGTTCCTCAGACCTAACTTATCATATCAGACCTCAAGTAGTGTTGGGGCCTTCTCATGGGATCCAGTTCATCACCAGAACTGACTTTCTTCTTGTTTGCACGGCAGCCTCGTTCAACGGAAAAGAATTTGAAGACCTGGAATCGATTCCAAGAATAGCTGTCTATTTGGATGGTTATCAATTCCACGCTTCGGAAGAGAACAACAGATTTCTAAACGACTTGGAGAAGCGGCAGGCCATATTAGCCAGCAATCAGTATGTTTCCTGGACGTTGACTTGGGACGATGTAGAAAAATTCGACTCAGGGTTTATTCCAGACAGAGAGAAGCAACTTTCTGAAGACTTTCTTTTTGAGCTCTCCAAGGCCGACGGCTTCAAAGGCAGTAAGAGGATAGTCACTCAAAAATTTGGAACACAAGATCCGATCAAAGTTTATGAGACCAAAAACAATTTTGAGAGACTCCTTGCTCTTCTTCGGTTCCCAATTCCCAATACCAATGTTTTCAACTTTTCTTGGGGCCTTTTCTTTATTTCCTTTCAGCAAAAATGGTTAAACCCCAGCTATCGTCCGGAGAAAATCCAAGAAGCTTTTTTTGAAAAAGAATATCTTGATCAATATGCGCTCGATCAAAAGACCCAAAACGCATTGATTCCATTTGGCGGAGTGCCAAAAAACGACCTCTTTGAAATGGGAGTGCTGGTCCATCTAAAGAAATGGCAACCATACTACAGGTTCAGAATAAGGTCGGCTGAAAAAATCGACAAAGGCGAGTGGAATTGTTTTTGGACTTTATTTAATGCCATCCAGTTTTTTGAGGAAGTTAAAAAGCCAAACGAGGGCATCGAAGCTATCGAAAACGAATACAGCCTCGGAGAACTCTTGGGCAATTTCCCTGACGATGCCTATCACGTCCTATTGACCAAACTCTTTGAAAAAGGGGTTATAAAAAACCAGAAAGACGAAATAAAACTCTACACAGCAATCGATGACGAGGAAAACATTCTCGCGGAAGCAGGATTGATCATCGAGCATTTGAAGATAGTGTTTGAGCCCATTGATTCACAAAGTCTGATATATTTCGAAAATCACGGGTACCAGGTTAGCAGTTTAGAGCAGTTAAAAAATTTAGAACTATGAAGTTGTTGTTTTATGACAAGTTTTTTGAGTCATTAATTAATTTGCCAAAAGGGATACAAAAGAAGGTGGTGGATTTCCAGCGCAAATTTCGGGAAAACTCAAAGTCGTCTGGAATTCATTTGGAACCGATTCAAAGTTTCAAGGACAGCTCACTGCGATCTGCTCGGGTAGACCAAACCTATCGTGCTATTATTAAAGTACCAGAATCAGGTGAGACCTACTTTCTCCTTTGGGTTGATCATCATGACAAGGCTTATGAGTGGGCCACTAATAAGGTCTTTCAATGGAATGAAAATACCCAAAGCATGCAGGTATTCGCAGCTCCTGAGGTACTTGAAAAGGAGTTTGAATCCACCCAAGAGGACGGACTAAAAGAAGTACAGAAGCTTTTCAGCGAATATTCAAATGACGAACTCCTGAGAATAGGAGTTCCCGATGTTCTCCTGCCATCAATCAGAATCATTGATAATCTGGATGGGCTGGAAAAGATTGAAAAATTTCTTCCACAAGACACATTCGAAAATCTGTTTTACCTGGCTGACGGAGCATCAATCGAACAATTGGTTTTTGAAATAGAGGAAGGCAAAACGGAAGCGGTCTCAGCAGATGAACAACTGGCAAGTATCAACAATCAAAGAAGCTTTATTGAACTCACTGACGACGACCTCTTCAATGAAATATTGGAAGGGAACCTTAGAAAGTGGAAATATTACCTTCATCCTTCCCAAAGAAAATTGGTTGATGGGTCGTTTGCGGGAGCTGTAAAAGTGTCAGGAGGAGCCGGAACTGGTAAAACCGTAGCAGCATTACATCGAATGAAATTTCTTTCGGAAAACAAGTCTTCAGGTGAAAAAATCCTCTTCACTACTTACACCAAAGCTTTGACCGAAAATCTACGGAAATTGGCTGCTGACTTGGAGATTGACTCAAAAGGGTTGACAATTTCGAATATCGATGCTTTAGCCTTTGATTTGGTCAAAAATTTCGCTCTAATCAAACACGACTATAAAGTCTTTGGACTCCACAGCATCAAAGACTCCAAAGAAATCTGGGAAGAAGTCCTGAGCACTGAACTATCACCTTTTGATCAGGATTTTTTATTTCAGGAATACGAACAAGTCATTCTTTATCATGACGTTAAAAATATCGAGGAGTACTTAAAGGCTCCCAGAATTGGCAGAGGTAGAGCTATAAGTAGAACTCAGCGGAAGGATGTTTGGAATTTGGTTCAGAAGTACAATAACACCAAAGCCACTTACCGTTTCTACCACAAAGAAGAACTCTATAACCTTCTTGTCAACTTTTTGGAAGCACACGAGACCAAAGCCTTCGATTATGTTCTGGTAGACGAGTTGCAGGACTTCTCGAATGTTGAGCTTCGAGTAATTAGATCCTTGGTTCCTGAAAAAGCAAATGATCTCTTCTTGGTCGGCGATCCTCTCCAAAAGATCTATGACAAACGAATTAATTTTTCTCAAGCGGGAATAAACGTCAGGGGTAAAAGGAGCAAGAGATTACGAATTAACTACCGAACTACTGAAGAGATTAAAAAGCTTGCATTTTCCATCATCAGCAATGAGCACTATGATGACTTTGAAGGGGAAAAAGAAGAAACCGGTGGTTATGTTTCATTGTTTCATGGAAAAAAACCTCAGTACACCATATTTCACTCGAAGAACCAAGAAACTGACTATGTCATAGGAGAAATAGCATCTTTACTTGAAGGTGGTTACAAACCAGAGGAAATCGCCATTAGCTCAAGGATAAAAAATGGCTTAAAAGATTTTAAATCTGCTCTTCATTTAAAGGGAATTCCCTATACTGAATATGAGCAAGGGAGCAAAGTAGGCCATCAAAACGGGGTTAACTTATTGACTTTCCACAATATTAAAGGCCTTGAATTCAAACAGGTGTTTTTGGTAGACGTAAACGACAGAACCTCCCCCCGACATTTTGAGACTCTTGGCAGTTTGCCAGATACACAAAAACAGGCTTACATAAAAAGTGAAAAATCGTTGCTATATGTTGCCGTTTCAAGAGCTATACAGAGATTGGAAGTTACTGGAATAGGGACAAAATCCAATTTTGTCAACATTTAACACTACCAGTCAAATCAGCAATTCCGTGAAAAATGCTCTGGACAACCCTGGGGCTGCAATCAGTGCCTGGCATCCCAGTTGGCCAAAGTTTTTTTTGGTACAAATCTGAGGTAAGCTTGCATGACGTAAAATCTTTTCCTCTCTAAAAGACAAACAAAACATTCTTGAGTAGGGGAAATTCACCCGCTGCCATGCCAGAAAAACCACTATCCCTTACCACATTTTCAAATCACCCGCCGCCCAGCCTTTTTACCCGATATTCATCCACACTTATTGCCACCTGTAAAATTATCGCGAAGCCAATCGCGAAATCGGAAGGAAAACGAAAAGCCAAAAGGGTATAATATTGGCATATTGTTTTTAGTTTTAGCAGTCATCCCGGAATACGGCGGCCCATGCATCCAGCTGCCCCTTCCCTACGACGATGGAAGAACCAACACTTCGTCGCCGACCGAAAACCCATCCGGGCTTGGCGTGTTTAACCGAAAGTTGCCCAATTTTAGATACTTTGAGTACCAAGTCTCCAGTGATTTTTTTCCTTGCCATGCTGCTGCCGGCCCTTCTCCTATTTTCCACAGGACAGGAGGGACTAGCCCAGTCTGGAGTCTTCGTCCCGGATTCATCCGGGATGGTCAAGGACTATGTGCTTGAGATCTGGGACAATTCCAACGGACTGCCTCAAAACGCGGTTTTTGCGCTCGAAAAGGACAACCTGGGATACCTCTGGATAGCCACCGAGGAGGGGCTGGTCAGATTTGACGGAGGCTCTACCAAGATCTTCGACCAGGATGCCTACCCCGAAATGCTGGAGGTGACCTACTACACCTTCTTCAAGACCGAGGGCGGCATTTGGGCGACCGGAGACCGCAGCATTGCCCTTTTGGAAAAGAACATCAAGAAGGTCATCGACTGCTCCGAAATCGCAAAAAACACCTGGATACGGGCAATCGCCGAAAACGGCAACGGGGGCCTTTTGATCGGCAACCAAAGGGGCGAAATCTTTTCCTGGGACAACGGCACCTTCCGGCCATTGGAATTTTGGAAACCCCAGCAGCGGCTGGAGATCTTGGGCTTTCTTCCTCTGGAAAACTCCAAACTTCTGGTCGGCACCAGCCGAGGACTCTACGAGTTTGACCTGAAGTCCAGAGAGGCAGTGCTCGTGAGCCCAGATGATCTCTGGGTGCAAAAAGTCTTTGGAAACGGAAAGAGCCTCTACGTGTTTTCGCCCGAGCAGGGAATGTTTCGCCTCGGGCCCGATTACAAAATGGAGCGGATGCTCAAGGCTGAGGAATGCAAGGACATCAACCCCAGCAGCCTCATCGTCGACTCGGAAGACAGGATTTTGGCAGGCTCGCTGGAAAAAGGACTGATCTTGATCGAAGACGGAAAGGTCCACGGGTTTTCCTATCCCGAACTGAAAAACTATACCGTCAGAAAGATCATCAAGGAGGACGACAACCTCTATCTCGGCACCCTGGGCCGGGGACTCGCCCTCGTGAAACCCGCCAAAGTCCACCAGCTCAACTACCGGGACCTGAGGCAAAAAAACATCAAGGCCGTCTTTCAGTCCTCCGACAGCAGCATCTGGATAGGCACCAAGTCCGAGGGCCTGCACCGCATCGAAGGGGGCCAGCTGAGCACCCTGACCACCGCGGACGGACTCCTGCAAAATGCCGTAAACACCATTGGCGCGTCCGAAGGGCTGATCTATGCAGGCAGCACCTCGGGGATCTCGGTCATAGACATGGACAGCGGCAAGGTAGTGGACAAAATCACCCAAGACGAAGGCCTCACCAGCAACTACGTCTATGCCGTCTACCGGGATTCCAAGGGTTGGCTATGGGTGCTGACCCGATATGGGGGGATACACTATTTTGACCAAGACGGAGTATTGCACAAAGTCCCCATCCCGGAAGCCTACTCCGGGACCAGTTTCGTGAGTATCCTTGAGCTGAAAAACGGACAGGTGGTCATTGGCTCGATGAACCAAGGGTTGTTCAGGTTTGAGAACGGGAGGTTTGTACAAAACCAAATCCTGCCGCTCACCCCTGGAGAAGATGTGATCTACTGCATCTACGAGGACAAGGACGAAGCCCTGTGGCTCGGCACCCACGGCGGGATCGTAGTTTTGGAAGACGGGGAATTCCAGGTCTTGAGGAAACGGCACGGACTGAAATCCCGCAGCGTGTACAGCATCATATCCGACGGGAGGGACGGCGTCTGGATCAGCAACAATTTTGGCATCCAATACTTCGCCAATTCCGAGCTTGACCGGTTCAAGAACCATCCGGAGGGGGATTTTTTCATCGCCAACACGCTCTACAACGAAAGCCAAGGCATGCCCAACTCTGAGGCCAACGGCTTGATTTTCCCATCCGCCCTCAGGGATTTTAGCGGGAAAATATGGATACCTACCGTGGAAGGCATCGGCATCGTAGAAGCCGACCCCTCCGTGGACGTGAAACCAAACAATTCCCACTTCATCTGGGATGAGCTTCAGGTTGCGGACCGGAAAACAGCCATCGGCGACGCCGTGGAAATCCCCCAGGGGATAGGCACCTTCCAGATCTCGTTCAGCCTAGTGGATTTTGACAACCAAGCGCAATACTCGCTCTTTTACCGGATAGACCCCAAGACAGAACTTTGGCACCCCATCAAGGAGCAGCGGCAACTAACCTTCAGCGGGCTAAAGCCCGGCTGCTACGACCTGGAGGTGAAAATCCTCCGCCATGGCAAGCTGGAAGAGACCAGGACCCTGCCCATCGTAGTCTCCGCCTCCCTGGTGGAAACTACGGGCTTCAAAGTATTTGTTGCTGCCGCTTTGTTTCTTTTGGCCATCTTTATGGTCAAATACTACTTTAACATCAAGTTGAAAAGGAAACTGGAAAGGATGGTAAGCCTGCGGACCTCGGAGCTCAGCCAAGCCAACGGGCAGCTGAAAGACGCCCTCAGCGAAATCGAAAGCAAAAACAGCATCCTGATGGACATCACCTGGAGCCAGTCGCATCTGGTCAGGGCTCCCCTGACCAAGGCAATGGGAATCAACCAACTCCTGATCAAGTATCCTCGCTACACGGACGTGGGAAAAAGCAAGGAGCAACTGGAGATCGAGTTGCTGGAAACACTGAAGCAATTGGACAGAATCGTGAAGGAAACCCACTCGAAGTCCGAAAACCTAAAAAAACAATGATAGACAACGCAGCCAAGATCTATATCATCGACGACGATCCGGGGGTGTTGTTCCTGCACAAAATCATGGTCAGAGAGGGCAAGCTGAGCGACAGCCCGAGTGCCTACTCTGATGCCGGAGACGCCTTTGAGTCCATTCTTCCCCTTGACGAGCACAATACCCGCATACTGGTTTTCCTGGACATCAACATGCCCAGAATCGACGGATGGGACTTTTTGAGAATGTTGGAAGAAAACGTCAAGCACGCCGACATCAAGGTGGTGATGGTCACGTCCTCCCTGAGCCTCGCCGACAGGGAAAAATCCAGGGAGTTTGAGGCCGTGATTGATTTTTGGGAAAAACCGCTCGACGAGGAGCAGGTAGCCGGGCTCAAAGAGGAGTTGGGCGACTGGCTGAGGGACTAACCACAAAAAACGCCCTGGGCTTTCTTTGGTCTCGCACACTTTGGAAAATCCGCTGGCCTCCCCCACTCTAGCGCAAAGTCCATTGGACTGCCAATACCGAGACCCCTTTCCGCCGATCGCAACGCGACATATTTGAATCTCATAAAAACGAAAAACCGCCCAAATGGACGGTTTTTCGTTTCTTTCCGTGAGGATCACTTGGCAAAATGAAGCGTCGCCACCACCGGCAGGTGGTCGGACGGATAGCGCTGGTCCTGCGCGTCGGTCAGCACAGCGTATTTGGACACTTCGAAATCCCCGCTGACGAAGATATAGTCGATGCGGTTTTTCAACGCCGCGTCAAACCTGAATCCGTTGCTCGTTCCCACCGGCCCGTAAGGCGGCATCTTGCTCACCGCGTAAGCATCGCCCAATAAGGCCGAAAGGCTCACGATCTGCTCCGTCTCCGGCGTGGAATTGAAGTCTCCGGTGCAGATCACCGGCTTGCCCTTGGCGATCTCCTGGATCTTTTCCACCATCAGCTTGCCGGACTCCCTTCTCGCCACCACGCCTTGGTGGTCAAAGTGCGCATTGAAGACATAGAACTGCCGCTTGTTTCGCTT
The DNA here is from genome assembly GCF_017254915.1 of Algoriphagus oliviformis. Classification (GTDB taxonomy): domain Bacteria; phylum Bacteroidota; class Bacteroidia; order Cytophagales; family Cyclobacteriaceae; genus Algoriphagus; species Algoriphagus oliviformis. Next base: position 146,740 of record NZ_JAFKCT010000004.1, read on the forward strand.
GTCCTCAAACAGCGCCCAAGAGGCGATCCGGTTGCAGCAGGTAGCGTCCCAGCCCAGTCCCGGTTCGTCCGGATTTTCCCTCAGCCAGAAGTTGCCGGAGTCCAAGAGTTTGAACAGGCCGGTCTTGTACAGGATGGCGGAGTGTTCCCCGGCAGTCTTGCCGTCGTCACGACCCGCGCCCACGTAGGCAAATCCGGGCATTTCCAGTAGATCCTTGATCTGATGGATGAATCCTTCCTGTGTGCCCACAATGTCGAAATCATGGTACTGGATCAGCGCCTTGACCTTGTCTTTGCGAAGTGGCCAGGCATTGAGGCTGTCTTTGGGCGTGTCCATGCGGAGGTTGTAGCTGGAGACTTTGATCTCGGGATTTTGCTGCGCAAAGGCCGACAGGGACAGCAAAGTGGCCAAAATGGCGATCAGGTATGTTTTCATGAATTTTGGTTGTTTAACGAAACAGAAGTTTCCCGGCGGGAAACTTCTGCAATTAGTTGAAAATGTCAAACTGAACTTACCAGCCCGGGTTTTGTCCCAAGTTGGGATTGATGATCCGGTCGGTCTCTGGGATGGGGTAAAGGTACTTTTTATCCAGCCACTCGCGAACACCGGGATTGAAGATCACCTCTCCAGACGTCCCGTTGGAAAGCTGGATTCTCCCTGCGGCGGCGGAGGGACTCACGTCCACAAAGGCGATTGCGGGATTGGAGGAGCTGGGCTTGCTGCTCTCGTTACCCATTCCCCAAAGCCCCGCGAAAAAGCTCTTTGTCCCCTATCGCCTTGTCTTCAAACAAATGACAATCAACTGCTTGACCACAAAACAACAAAGAAACCCAGCCCGCTTGGAAGTCCAGGGTCGCCTTCTTGCCGCAAAGGTGCTGCGCTCCGCGGGCAAAATCACCGAAAAGCAGTTCAACGATCCGTTAAGTATCAGCAGTACTTTTAACAATAAATTCAAGAATGCGTGACGATGGATTTTTGCCGGTTACTGGTACGCGCATACGGTATTTTTCCTGGTGTGTTCCGCGGCATTTTCGGATTTCCAACTAAACAAGCTCCATCAGCAGCCAGCAAGGCACAAGAACATACTTCGGGCAAAAGCCCTGGATGCCTAAAAACACCAAAATTCACCTCCAGCTCATTTCACATCACAATGTGCGCTATCGTTTGCATTTCAATTCAATCGAAAAAATAGAGGAGTGAAACCTCTATTACCTGATTTTGGTCTCAGCAAGGCGCAAACTTCTTCAACCTTCCCTCAGCCACACCAATCCTATTTCCTAGTTATACTTTGGATTGGCTATTTGTAAGAATATCATATCGACAAACTTCTCTATGAAGCGATTTTTCAAATGCATCCTACAACAAATTCCTGGAAAATTTTGGAACAAAAGAATTTAGTCACTAAAATGCAATCGATTGCGCGTCCAATCGATTGCACAATCTGTTTTTGAACAAACCAAAATAACGTTATGCCCAAAAATCTACCCAAAATCCCACCTTCTGCAGCGGCTCCGTCCAGGAGACCCAACAAGAAGGCTTGGAGTCTCGCTTTTTTGCTGGGGCTTTGCTTTTCGGTCGCTGGCTTTGCCCAGCAGACAATCACTGGAACTGTCACCTCTTCGGATGATGGCCTCGGCATGCCCGGGGTGACCATCGTCGTCAAGGGTACCACCAACGGCACCACCACGGACGTGGACGGGAAGTATTCCCTCTCCGTGGCGGACGATCGCGCAGTCTTGGTTTTTTCTTTCATCGGGTTCAACACAGTAGAGGAGACCGTCGGCGCTCGGTCCATCATCGACGTCCAACTCGGTGTCAACATCACCGACCTCGAGTCCGTGGTCGTGGTAGGATACGGTACGCTGAAGAAATCCGACGTGACGGGTGCCATTGCCGGGGTTGACAGCAACATCATCACCGAGCGAGGCACTACCTCGGCCATCCAGTCCCTCCAGGGAACCGTAGCCGGGGTGCAGGTCCGAAACAGCACCGGGCGACTCGGCGACGGGTTTAGCATGACGATCCGAGGCAACAACTCCCTGTCCAACTCCAACCCGCTGTATGTGGTGGACGGAGTGGTCACGAGCAACATCGACTTCCTCAACCCCAACGACATCGAAAAAATCGAAGTGCTGAAAGACGCTTCCTCGGCAGCGATCTACGGTTCGCGGGCTGCGGGTGGCGTGGTGATCGTACAGACCAAGAGCGGCACGCGCATGCCAGAGTCCACCACCTTCTCCTTTGAGACCTTCTATGGGGTAAAAAACCCGGCCAGGCTTCCTGAGATGATGAGCCTAGAGCAGTGGAGAGACTACCACATGGCGGCCTATCTGGGCACCACCAACAATGGGGCAGGCATGACTCCCCAGGCCTATGAAAATGTGGTGCTGGGCAACAACAACCCTGTCTTGAAAGAGCGCTTCGAAAACCTCCAAGGCTACGACTGGTATGATGGCATCCTCCAAAACGGCATGCAGACCAACAACCACCTCACGATCTCGCACAGAAACGGCCCCTCCTCCTACAACATCGGCCTGGGCTACCAAAAGGAAACCGGCAACATCGCAAATGAGTCGCTGGACAAGTACACCTTCAGTATGAACATCAACCAGCAGATCAATGGCAAATTCAGAACGGGGGCCAACATGTCCCTGTCCTTTGGCAACAACCAAAGGGGAAGTAGCATCGCGATGCAGGAAGCCTTCCGACTGAATCCCTTCTTGACCCCTTGGGCAATAGACGAAAACGGGGATGAACTGGTCGGCGAACTCTGGCCCCAGCCCGGAAAGCTCACCTATCCCAACGGGAAGTCCGCCGCGGACAAGACCAGTACCTACAACCCCTTCCTCGAAATCGCCAACTCCAGCGATGAGACCCGGTCCCTCAGAGGCGTGGGAAATGCCTTTTTGCAATACGATCCCCTGGAATGGCTGAGCCTGAAATCCACCTTCTCTGTGGGTGTCAACAACAACCGCAGGGGGCAGTTTTACGGTGCCAAAACGAATACCGGCATCAGCAATGGCAACCTTCCTTCCTCCAGCGTGGCCTACTACGACAACATGAACACCACTTGGGACAACCAGCTCAACATCACCAAATCGGTCAACGAGCACGCCTTCAACTTCCTGGCCCTGCAAAGTATCTTCGTCGATCGGGTGGAATCAGCCAACCTCTCCTCCACCAAGCAGCCGTTTGAGACCGAGTTTTACAATGTCGGTTCCGGACCGCAAAGCACCTACAGCCTGGGCAATGCGTTCAGAAAAAGCCAGCTGGCGTCTTTCGCCCTGCGTCTGAACTATTCCTACCTGGATCGCTACCTGGTGACCGTCTCCAACCGTTGGGATGGCTCTTCCCTCCTTTCCGAAGGCAACAAATGGCAATCCTTCCCCTCCGTGGCACTGGGCTGGAGACTGAACAAAGAGGCTTTTTTGGCCAATTCCAACGTCCTCTCTGACCTGAAACTCCGCTTTGGCTATGGCACCGTGGGCAACAACAACGTCTCCCCCTATACGACCCTCAGCGCGCTGACTACCCAGACCTACTACGACTTCAACGGCGCTACGGCAAACGGCTGGGTACAAAGCTCCATCGCCAACAAAGCCCTGACTTGGGAAAAAACCACCGAGCTCAACTTCGGACTGGACTTCGGCTTTTTCACCAACCGCATCACCGGTAGCATAGACATCTACGACCGACTGTCTGATCAGCTGCTCGTGACCCAGAAGCTGCCCCTGGAGATAGGATTCTCCAGCATCACCTCCAATGCCGCCTCCGTGAGAAACAAGGGCGTCGAGCTCTCCGTCAACACCGTAAACGTGGAGACCAGCCTCATTACCTGGAACACCACCCTTACTTTCACCAAAAACAACAACGCCATTGAGTCCCTCTATGGCCAGTCCGAGGTGGATGACGTGGGCAACAACTGGTTTATCGGCGAGTCGATCAACTCCCACTACAACTACGTGTATGACGGTGTGTGGCAAAAAGGCGAGGATGCCGCTGCCTACAACCAAAAAGAAGGCCAGGCCAAGGCCAAAGACATCAACGGTGACGGCAAAATCGACCCCAACAACGACCGGGTGATCCTTGGATCGTCCAATCCCACCTGGTCTGGCGGCCTGATCTCCACCCTGAAAGTCGGCGACTTTGACATGAACTTCGCCCTGGCCACCCAGCAAGGAGTCTTGGTGAGCAGCGACTTCCACGCCAACTTCACCAACGTCAACGACCGGGGACGCCAAAAGGCAGCCATCAGCGGCTACTATGTCCCCGAAAACAGCGTGGGCGTACCGGCACAGGTCTCCAACGAATACCCCCAGCCGAGAAACGAAGGCCAGTATTGGGGTACCGGCATGGCCTACTACCGGGACGCCTCTTTTGTCAAAGTCAACAACATCTCCCTGGGTTACCAACTACCCCAGCGTCTCCTGCAGCGGGCCAATATCCAGAGCCTGAGACTGTATGTGAACGTCCTCAATCCCTTCACCTTCACCGATTACGACGGATGGGATCCGGAGTGGGCTGAGGCCAGCCTAGGCATCGGCCGAGTCAGCACGATCACGACCCAGTTTGGTTTGAACCTGAAGTTTTAATTAGAGAGAGACATGAAAAAGATAGCATCAATACTAGCGATAGCCCTTCTCCTATTCGGCTCCAGCTGTGCCGACTTTCTGGAAGAAGAAAACAAATCCAACGTCACCGCAGAGGAGTTTTACGCCACCAAGGAAGGCTACAGCGCCCTGGTCAACTCCAACTACGCCGCCCTCCGAAACATCTATGGCAACCAGCCTTGGATGTTTGAGGCGGGGACAGACCTCTACCAGGAGGGAAGGGGCCTTGAGCCCCAGGGATTGAGCAAATACACCGAGCTGAACTCTGCGTCCAGCAACGTGAACTTCCTGTACGTCAATGGCTACAAATCCATCCAGCTGGCCAACTCGGCTATTTTCTACGCAGACAAGACCGAGCAGGCAGCCGTCAACACGCAGTACCTGGGCGAGGTGAGGTTCCTCCGAGCCAATGCCTACTTCCTGCTGGTGCAGAGCTACGGTGGGGTTCCCTTGATCACAGAATTTATCCAGGAGCCCATCTTGGCTTTTGACAGAGCCACGGCGGAGGAAGTGTACGCCTTTATCATTTCCGAGCTCGAGGGAGCACTCACACAGGTATCCAGCGGCAGCTACAGCGGCCGGGTCAACAAGCGTGCGGTGGAAAATCTCTTGGCAAAAGTCCACCTGACCAGAGCCTACGAAGACTTCGCCGCCAGCGATGATTTTGCCAAAGCTGCCTCCTACGCTGACAAAGTCATAGGGGGACAGGGCCTGACCATCAGCTCCGAACAGCTCTGGAAGCCCGGCAACGACATGAATGCGGAGGTGATTTTCTCCGTACAATACAGCGCAGGCTCCATCAGCGCCGACCCCTCCCGCATCGGCAACCAGCAACAAAACTTCTTTGGCCCCTATCTAGGCGGCTCTGAAGTCGCCGGCAATGCTCCCTACAAGACCTACAACCTATTGCCAACCCGCTTTGCGCTGGATCTCTTCGAAAAAGGCGACGAGAGGTGGTACTCCACCTTTATGACGGAGATGTTTACCCGCTACTACGACTACTATGACGTAGCAGACCACAAAAGCCTGACAGTACGGGACTTTTACGAGCCAAGATGGTTTACCGCCCAAGACAGCATCGCCTATGTGGCGGCGCACCCAGGCGTGGTGTACCACTCCTACGGCACCACCGATCCGGTGAGCGCGATCACCACTGCCGACCGTGCGACTATGATCGTGAAGAAGTTTGACGATCCTAAATCGCTCTTTGCAGGGGGAACGAGCGGGACTAGCACCCGGGACTTCATCGTGCATCGACTGGCAGACACCTACCTCGTCGCTGCCGAGGCGTACCTCCAGCTGGGCAATGCCGCCCAAGGACTGGAAAGGCTCAACGCGGTCAGGGCACGTGCCAAGGTTGCCAATGCGACCCTGGCGGAATTTGACATAGACTACATCCTGGATGAGCGCGCAAGGGAACTCTTGGGCGAGTACCATCGCTGGTTTGACCTGAAGCGTACCGGAAAGCTGGTGGAGCGCGCCTCGGCGCACAACAGCTGGATCAGCCCGGAAAACTTTGTGGGCGCGGGCGGAAACCTGAAAATACTCAGACCAATCCCGCAGGAAGCTTTGGACTTGAACCAAAACAAGAACTTCCCGCAAAATCCAGCATACGACTAATGAGTAAGTTTTTAAACAGTAAATTGGGTTATTAATTGGAAAATCCGCACTCGCTTGGGTGCGGATTTTTTTTACTTCCTCAGGCCCATCCTCGCACTCGGGACATTGGCCGACGGCCTTTCTTGTCTGGCAATTCCTGTCGGATTTCATCCCCCCTCTCCAAACTTCGCTCTCGTAATCGAATAAATTTTTACTTTGTGACAGGAATTTTCCGTTTTACACCTAATAAAGTGATGTATATCAAATCAATCTGTTTATTTTTCACCTGCTTTTTCCTTGTGGCTTCTGGCCTTTTCTCCGAAAAAGGCGAGTTGCTTGAGATTTCAAAATTTGTAGACGGAGACACCTTTTGGGTCAGGCATTCCGACGGACGGGAGGAAAAAATCCGGCTGATAGGGATCGATACTCCGGAATCGAGAAATACGGGCAGAACGAAGATCGAGCATTTTGGAAAGGAAGCAGCAGACTACGTCAAGTGCTTCCTCAGTGGCAAAAAAGTCCGGCTTGTAGCTGATGTCCAGCTCTACGACCGCTACAAAAGGACATTGGCATACGTCTACTTGGAGGATGGGACTTTTTTGAACGCCCACCTAGTCTCGGAAGGCTATGCGACCGTCGCGACATTCCCTCCCAACGTAAAGTATGCGGATCTTTTTCTGCAACTGGAAAGAGAAGCAAGAAGAAACAAAAAAGGACTATGGGCTAGTCATTAGTAACAGTACGAGAACACTTTTTTATGGAGTATAGACACACGCGTTTGTTTTTTGCGGTTTTGGTCCTCTTGGGCCTGATGGTGGTTTCACTTTCCATGTTGGGGGCATCCTATCCCAGTCCCGGGGCGCTTTGGGGAAAGATGTTTCGCGTTGCCGAAGCCAGCTTCACCTTCACTCCAAACGGGCAATGTGCCAATACCCCCATCGTCTTCACCAATACCTCTACCGGCACCGATCTGACCTACCTATGGAACTTTGGTGACGGCCAAACCTCCACCGAAAAGAACCCTACCCACACCTTTACCTCAGCCACTGGCAACGGAACGAGGAATTTCACGGTGAAGCTTTCGGTAACCGAAGGAACCAATCCCCCGGTCACTACCTCCCAGACAGTCACCGTAAAGGAAATCCCCTCCCTCAAAGTCAACAGCGACCAGGAGACCACTACCTTCGAAAACCTCCAATACTTCATCGTCTGCGAAAACCAGGGCTCTGAGTTCACCTTCTACAATGCCAAAGATCCAAACGAAAACAACCTCAACTACCAAATCGATTGGGGAGACGGCAGTCCAGCCTTTAGCGGAGCCAACTGGACCGAGCTGAAGCACACCTATGCCATCGGGATCTACAACCTCACCTACACCGTGACTCCGGCAAACGGGTGTACGGTAAGCAGAAAATTCGGAGTCTTCATCGGCTCAAATCCCGCCGTAGGACTCGGCAACCCAGGCAATACCAACGTCTGTATCGGTGAGCAACTTACCTTCCCCATCACCGGCACCGCAAACAATCCTGCTGGCACAATCTATACGGTGACGTTTTCGGACGGCTCCACGCCCCAAGTCTTCACCCATCCCCCACCCCCTACCGTGTCCCACACGTTCAGCTTGGGGTCCTGCGGAAAAACCGCCGACGGATTTCCCAATTCCTTTTCGGTCAAAATCGTCGCCCTCAACCCATGCTCTGCATCCCAGGCCTCGGTGGTTCCCATCTATGTGTCCGAACCTCCCATACCGAAAATCCAAGTCAAGTCGGAAACGGTATGCGTAGACGAGACGGTGCAAATCCAAAATGTCACGGACTTCAAGTCCGAGGTGAGCACCACCGGATCCTGCAATGAAAACAAACGGTTCGTCTGGGAAATCTCCCCCGCCGCCGGCTGGACCGTCCCGGCAGCGGATCTGGGTACTCGTCCCAATCCCACTTCACCCAACTCCTGGAGCTCCGGCAAAGAAACACTCAGCCCGAAATTTACCACACCAGGAACCTACACCGTGAAACTCATCACCGGCAACCGCTGCGGGATCAAAGAGGAAACAAAGACGATCGTGGTAATTCCCAGACCCGAGCCTTCCTTCACCTTGGCATCGTCAGAGGTATGCGGACCTGCGACGGTACAGGCCACCAACACATCCAATATCGTTGGGCTGGCAGGAGCCGGCACCTACTCCTGGTCGGTCACCTATTCCAAAGGCACTTGCGGCACAGTTTCCAGTTGGGACTATGCCGCGGGCTCGGACAAGAACTCGGAAAGCCCCACTTTCCTTTTCAAAAACCCGGGAATCTACACGATTTCCCTTTCGATAGTGGCCAGCTGTGGCACCTTCAAAAAAGAGGAAAAAGTAACGGTCACGGCTCCACCTACCGTTTCCCTGGCAGCTATCCCACTTACCTGCGGTCCTACCACTTTCACACCAAAGGCGACCGTGACATCCTGTGGAAGTGGTGCCCCCACCTATCTATGGACCTTTGAAGGCGGTACGCCGGCCAGCTCCACTGCTTTGGATCCCGGGCCGGTTGCTTTTGACAGTCCTGGGCCTAAAAAGATCACGCTGGAAGTCACCTCGGCCTGCGGGGTGACCAAGGTCGAAAAAACATTTGCCGTCGCCAATCCTCCCAAAATCGACCTCGGCCCGGATCAGGAAATCTGCAAAGGAGAAGAGCTAGAGCTCAAATCCGCCGTCACGGAGGGAAGCGGAAAATACAGCTACAAATGGACCAGCAATCCGGCTACCTCCATCCCCGCCTCCACCTCGGATGCCATCAGGGTCAAGCCAGGTGCCAATACCACCTACTTGCTCACCGTCACCGATACAGAGACAAAATGCGTCTCTGTCGAGCAGATACAAGTCTCCGTGTTACCAGCACCTACCATCCAGTTTAGCCTTTCCGACTTGGAGATTTGCTCCGGGGAATCCATCCCGCCGATTACCATCACTTCCTCTCCTGCGGGAGAGCCCATATCCTGGACGGCAGAGCCAAATGGCGTGACGGGCGTGGCCACTTCCGGCAACACGGAAATCCCTCAGCAAATCCTCGAAAACAAAACCGGGAAACCGATAGAAGTGGTCTATACGGCCATCATCGCCAGCCCCAGCCAAGGCAATTGTGCGGTCGTGCCCGCCGTCCTCAAAGTACTCGTCCATCCCGAGCCCGCCTATACCGACCAAGTCCTTTCGATATGCAGCGGGGAGGAACTGGACTTCACACCACCGGCCAACCTCGCCGGGACCTCTTTTACCTGGACAGTAAGCGCCCCGAGCGGTATCAGCGGAGCTTCAAGCTCCTCCGCCCCGTCCATCAAATCACTGAAACAGCAACTGAAAAACGACACCAATGCCGCTCTCGAGGTGATCTACACCCTCACCCCAAGCCTCGGTGCCTGCACGGGATCGGACTTTGCCCTGAAGGTCACGGTGCAGCCAGCTCCGTCCCTTGAGTTTTCTTCCCCAGACCAAAGTCTTTGTACGGGTTCGGATTCCAAAGCCATCACCATTAGCTCCGACGTCCCCGGAGCCACTTTTTCCTGGACTGCAAACCCCAAAGGCCTGCTGGGCGTGGTGACTTCCGGAAACGGCCCGAGCATACCAAGCCAAAACCTGGTCAACCCGACCAGCCAGCCCATCACACTTGAATACCAAGTCAACGTGCAGACCAACTCGGGAGGGACTTGCTCGGGAGTTCCGAAAACGTATCGGATCACCGTAAATCCATCCATCATCCTGTCCGATGAGGTGTCCGACCAAAACGGTTTCCAGATCAGCTGCTTTGGGGCAAATGACGGAAAGATCACCTTAAACCCCACCGGGGGCAGCGGTACCTTCTCCTATTCATGGACGGGGCCAAACGGCTTCGCATCTTCGAGCAATGCCCTCAGTCAACTAGATCCGGGAAGCTACCAGGTCCTGGTGAAAGACGAGTTCGGCTGCGAGGTTTCCAAGTCTTTCGAGATTCGGGAGCCGCAAGCGCTCCGAGCCTCGTTGCTATCCACCACCCAGGTGCTCTGCGCTGGCGACGAATCCGGAGCCATCGAACTGACCGTAGCCGGCGGAGTGGACTCCAGCCCCTATCTTTTCGAATGGAAAAGAAACGGCACTCTTTTCCCAAAAACTTCCCAAAACCTGGTGGACATTCCAGCCGGATCGTATGAGGTGACGGTGAAGGATGCCAACGGCTGCGTGGCAACTATCCAGGGAATCGAGATCACCGAACCGGCGGCCGCCATCGTGATCAACTATACCAAAACCGACATCAGCTGCTACGGCGCCAACGATGGCTCCCTCGACTTGGACGTGAGTGGCGGCCTGCCTCCCTATCAGATCAGCTGGGCCTTTGGATCCGACCAGAGTGGTTTTGACAATCTGGGCCCAGGCGACTACACCCTGACTGTCTCCGACCAAAGCGGCTGTATCCGCTCTCAGACCATCACGATCAAAGACGCGCCCCTCTTCAAAGTCGAGCCCAAAGTGGGCAACATTTCCTGCTACGGAGCTCGGGACGGCTTCATCGAGCTCAAGTTCCAAGGTGGAGTCGGTGCCACGAGCATTCGATGGGATCATGGACAGCAGCTCGAAAACCTCTACAACCTGGAAGCTGGCCACTACGCCGTGACGATCAAAGACCAGACCGACTGCGAAATCCGAAGTGAATTCAACATCGTCGAACCTGCCCTCCTCAAATCCGAGCCTAAAGTGACCGATGCCCTAGACTGCGACAACCCGCAGAGCGGTGAGATCCGTCTCGGAATCTCGGGCGGCACCCCACCGTACTCCGTCAGATGGAGCAATGGGCAAACCACTGAAAACCTACTCGCGATTACTTCTGGGCAATATGCCGCCACCATCACCGATGCGTCTGGATGCACTATTGACCAGGTGTTTGAGGTGAAAAGGCCAGCCCAGCTCAGCATCACCGCCTTCCAAAGCAGCACGGCCGTATGTGATCCGAGATCCGTCACCGAGGAAGTCCGCATAGCCATATCCGGCGGGGTCGCACCCTATAGCATCTCCTGGTCAGGAGGGACGATTTCCCCCGACCGCCGCACCATGACGACCCAAGACCCCGGCTACTACCAAGTGACGGTAGTGGATGGCAAGGGCTGCCTCAGCACCCAGTCATTCAACATCGACAATTCCGAAACGATTGCGGAATCGGAGATCGAGTCGGCGGCCTTTGACCAATACAATTCTTTCTTGGTCAATTTTGAAGTCCAGTTTTGGAACCGGTCCTTCGGCAAAATCCTCTCCTACCACTGGGACTTCGGGGACGGATCGGAGAGTTTCGAAGAAAACCCCAAACATACCTATACCGCCGAAGGGGAATACGAAATCGCCCTGACTGTCACCGACATCTTTGGCTGTCCCGTCCAGACGAAAAAGAAAATCGAAGTTTTTGACTACTACTTGGTCGTGCCCAATGCCTTCACGCCAAATGGCGACGGCATCAACGACTACTTCTTCCCGAAATTTGTAGGCATCGAATCCCTGGAGTTTTGGGTGCTCAACAAGTGGGGAGAAACAATATTCTACACCAAGGACATGAACTCGGTAGGCTGGGATGGCAAACTCAACAAAGAAGTGTCTATGCCCGGAAACTACGTCTATAAGATTCGTTTCAAAACCCCCGACGGGAGAATGCAGACCGAGACCGACCTATTTTTGCTACTGAAATGAGAAAGCCGATACTTTTGTTTTGGATTCTGTTTGGGCTGGCCTACTCCGTCAGCGCCCAAGACTTCCACTATTCCCAATTCTACGCCGCCCCGCTTTACCTCAATCCGGCGCTGACGGGAAGTACCGAACTCTCCCGAGTCGGAGTCAACTACAGAAAACAATGGCCAGGCTTAGACCAAGACTTCAATGCCTACTCGGCCTATTTTGACCACTACAGCTATGACCTCAAGAGCGGCTTTGGTCTGGCTGTCAACAGCTTTCAGGAGACGAACTTTCATATCAACACCTCCGACATCTCCCTGTCCTATGCCTACAATCTGCAGATTGCGGAGAGCTGGAACTTCAGACTCGGCACCCAGGTCTCCGCCGTGAGGAGAAGCGCCGCCTTGGACAATTTGGTTTTTGGGGATCAGGTCGACCTCTTCAACAGGACCATCAGTGCCAACACGATGGACAACATCCCGGATTTTGAACCCTACTCTTACATAGACATCGCTTTTGGAGGGCTGCTGACCTCGGAGAGCTTCTGGCTGGGTTCGGCTTTTCACCATATCAACGAGCCCCAACTGAGCTTCTACCCCGATGACGAGCTGGGCTACCTTCCGATCAAGTGGAGCGTGCACGGCGGTTGGAATTTTCCTTTGGGGGCCAACCAATACTTTGGCTCCAAATACGACAACATGGCCTCGGTCATGGCCAATTTCAAAAAACAAGGCGCATTTCAGCAATTTGACATCGGTACCCAGCTGCTCTATCGCTCCGTGATCTCGGGGATCAGCTACCGAGGCATACCCGGCTTGCGAAACATGCCTAACCAGGACTCGATCATCTTTTTGCTTGGGCTAAAGCTGGAATCCGGGCTTGTGATCGGGTACAGCTACGACTTTATGGTGTCGAACATCGGTACCCAGACCAAAGGAGCCCACGAACTGTCCGTCAGGTATCAGTTCCTGATCGGGGATCCCCGATACAGAAACCAAAGGAGCAGAGTTCTCAAGTGCTTCGACTTCATGATGTGAATTTTCGGATACGGGCCTAGCCCTTCCCCATAAACTCATAAGCTCCTCTGCGCAGCTGGACTCCATACTCCAGGTAAGCCTTCATGCAAGCCAGGAAGTTGGCCCAGCCCTCGGTATTGCTGATCAGCCACTGGAGGTTGGCTTCAGTCAGCTCCTTGTCGCCTTCGGTGACCTTGACCACCGTGCTGCCGTCAGCCTGCGGTTCCAGCAGGATCCTGACCTGGGTCTCCTTGTCCCAAACAAAAGACACCATCCGGTCGGTCTCCGTCGCGACGTCCCACACGGGATATTCATCGGAAAACTCCGGAAACTTCCAGCCCAACTCCTTTCCAGCCTCCATCCTTCCGGTGCTTGCGGAGATAAAATATTGGGTCATGTGCACGGGATCGACTATGGCCTCAAATACTTCAGAAGCCGGCTTTTGGATCTGCAGGGTGGCTTTGGCGGTAAATTTCATCGGATTTTGCAGTTTTTGTAACCAACAAATTACGGAAAACAGCCTACGCAAAGAAGCCCTTTCCTCCTCCAACGCTCCATCGCGCTTCCGCACGCTGAGGCCGACTTCTGACACCTAGGCCGCTTACTCGTAGCTCAGCGAACTGACCGGATTGATCATGGCCACTTTGATCGTGTGGATGCTCACGGTGAGGATGGTGATCACGACCACCAAGACACTCGGCACGGCAAAAATCCACCAGCTCAGCGAAATCCTGGAAGCAAAATCCTGCAGCCAGGAGTCCATGATCCACACCGAGAGCGGGATAGACAAAACGATCGCGATGACCACCAGCAGGATGAAATCCTTGCTGATCAGGCGCAAAAGTCCAAACATCGATGCACCGAGCACCTTTCTGATCCCGATCTCCTTGGTCCGCTGGATGGCGGTGAGCGAGGAAAGCCCAAACAAACCCAGCGCCGCGATGAAAATCGCCAGGCCGGAGAAAATCCCGAAGATGGACCCAAACTGCTGGTCTGCCTTGTACTGCTGGTTGTAGTGCTCGTCCAGGAAGAAATACTCGAAGGGGTTGCCGGGAAATATGTCTTTCCAGTCCGCCTCCAGCGTCGCCATCAGATCCGGGATCTGGGCGGACTGCACTTTGATGGAGTAAAAGCCGTTGGGGGCGTCGTTGTAGCGGAAGATCAGTGCGTCATAGGATTTTTTGAGCGACTCCTGATGGTAGTCCTTCATCACTCCGACGATGTTAAAGGTATCTCCCCAAAAGAAAATGCGGTCGTTGATAGCCTCCTCGGGAGAGGCAAAGCCCATCAGACGGGTGGCGGATTCATTGAGCAGGACATTCTGGTGCTCATTGCTGACGTCGTCGGAAAAGTCCCGACCCGTGACCATCTCTAGGCCAAAGCTTTCGTCAAAAGATCCATCCGTCATGATGACCCGATATTGGTTTTGCTCGTCCTCTCCCTGGCTGAGCCGGCGAATCCCGCCGGCATTCCAGTCCGGCTGCCCCCCTGGGACCGACGTCGAGGCCGTCACCGACTGCACCTCCGTATAGTCGGAGATGCGCTGCTTGAAGACCTGATACTTCTGCTTGTAGGTAGAGTCCGTCACGCTGGGGGATTGCAGCACCACCGTCTGCTCGATATCGACTCCCAACTCCTCGTTTTGCATGTAGCGGAGCTGGAGAAAGACCGTGAAGGTGCCCACCATCAGGGTAATCGAGGCGATAAACTGGGCGATGACCATGCCTTTTCTCAGCAAAATCCCCTGGTCGGTGTTTTTGAACTTCCCCTTCAGCACCTCCACCGGTCGGAAGGACGACAACACAAAAGCGGGATAAATCCCCGACATCACCGCTCCGGCGATGATCAAGCCCAGCAGCACCAGCCAAAACAAAGGCTGCAGGAAAAGCTGATATCCAAGCTCCCGTCCCGTCAATCCGCTAAACCAAGGAGTCAACAGTGTCGCCAGCCCGGCCGCCTGCAGGACGGCGATGAGATTGAGAAAGAGGGATTCGGTCAGAAACTGCTGGATCAGCTGGGACTGGTAGCCCCCCATTACCTTTCTGACTCCGACCTCCCTGGCCCGCTCGACTGACTTGGCGGTGGAGAGATTGATGTAGTTGATCCAGGCGATGATCATGATCAGGATGGCCACGACCGACAGGAAATACACCGACTGCCGGTTGCCGTTGGCTTTGAACTCCATGATAAAGTCCGAGTCGAGGTGGATGTCCTTCACCGGCTGCAGGTGGAAGGTCATCCCGGCGTTGTACTTTCTCATCTCCTCACCCATTTTCGTCTCGACAAAATCAGGCAGCTTGGCTTCGAAAGCCTCGGCATCCACTCCATCCTCCAGCACGATGTAGGTCATGAAGCCGTCCCAGTTCCAGCCCATGATGGGATCGTTCCAAAGCCGCTCCAGACTGACGAAAGAGCCGAGGGCATCGATTTTCATGTGGGTATTGACCGGCAGGTCTTCAAACACGCCTGAGACTTCGTACTCCGTTTGTCCGTTGGCCTTGAGTGTTTTCCCGATGGGGTTTTCCGCGCCAAAGTACTTCTTCGCCATGGACTCGGACAGCACGACCTTAAACGGCTCCTTCAAAACCAGGGAATCCACACCCTCGATGAGCTGGATGGAAAAAACCTCGAAAAAGTCCTCGGAGGCAAAATAGAGATCCTCCTCACGAAAAAACGTATCGCCGGTAGACAGCGTCGCCCCCCGCTTGGTCAGTCGGGTGAAGGTCTTTACCTCGGAAAAATTCGACTTCAAGTCCGGCCCTATCCCTGCGGCGCCGGAGGCCCACTGCGTGGAAAGCTCGCCCTTGTCAAACCGGTCCAGCTGTAGGCGAAAGATGCGGTCGCTTTTCTCCAGAAAGCTGTCATAGCTCAACTCATGCAGCACAAACTGGGCGATCAGAATACACGCCAGCATCCCGATCGCAAGCCCGGCAACATTGATAAACGTGAAGACTTTGTTTTTGGAAATGTGCCTCCAGAGCGAGGTGAAATAGTTTTTGAGCATGGGATTGGGCTTTTGTGGACGGATCGGTACGAAAAACTGCCCAGCCGGGCTCCAATTTCGTACCGAAGAAAAAACTCCCCCAGACCTCCCCAGACTCAGTTTACGCTGAAAACAAGCCATTTATAATCGGACAGATTTGTCCGATCTCGGTCAACGATCACCAACTCGGTCTAAGCTCTCACCGGAAAATGCGAACAGCCCACTGCCAGCCCTATCGCGCGTCCCCTGGCCCCTTTCTTCCTTCCAAAAGCTGCACCTGCTTCTCCATGAGCGCGGTCATCCGGCTGAGCAGCTCGATGTCCTTTGGCGTCGTCTCCCGCTTGTCGTTGGGGTCCTCGGCCCGCTTCCTGATCGTGTTCATGAGCTTGACGATCAAAAAAACCGTGAAGCCGATGATCAGGAAGTCCACCCCCGCCTCGATGAGCTTTCCGTAGCCTATGGCGATCTCTTCGGGCTTGGTGATGCCGTTTTCCGTGGCAGCGTGGCGGAGGATGATCCGCTTGTTTTCGAGATTGATCCCGTCGGTGAGGAAGGACAGCGGAGGCAAAAAGATCTCCTTGACCAGCACGTCCACGACCTTGTTGAAGGCAGCGCCGATGATCACCCCAATGGCAATGTCGATCATGTTACCTTTGACGGCAAACTCCTTAAACTCCTGAATTAATTTGAAAGCCATGCTTCTGATGTGTTCTTGAGTGGAAGCACAGTCTTTCAAAGCACATACCCAAGCACCAAAGCCAAAGCGTTTTGTTTCGATTTCCGCTCTTTTAACTTTTTGCCAAACCATCAAATGGGAACACTCACTACTATCCCGCCTTTTTGGGCTGGCGAATCTGACGAAGGCTGGTCTAGGCAGAAAAAACGACAGACCTTTTCCCGGGCCTTGACTGTGGAAAAAGATGACCAGATTGGGGATCAAAGCAATAGAGCTTGAAACTGACGGTTCCATCCTCCAGCTTCACAAAACGTCCCTCTTGGCGCCCAAATGCCCCAAAGGCTTCTCTTCTAAAGTTTTGGCAGGATTTTGAAAGTAGGACTAGTAGTATTCGGGGACTTTCCCCGGCAAACGAAAAAGCCATGAAAACGCAACTTGTCATCTGTCTGGCCTCTGCGGTGATGCTTTTTTCCTCCTGCGAAAAGCGGGAAAAGTCGTTGGAGGAAAGCATCGAGGCCCAAAACGAAATGCAGGGTGAATTCCACCAGGGCGACACGACCTTGGTCAAGCGGGACGGCACCTTGCTGGACGGAGCCTTGGACACCATCGATTCGGTAGCCTTGCCACCAGCGGTTTTGGAAACTATAGCGCAAGATCCTAACTTGGCATCTACGGAAATTCTCAGCACCCGAGCATACGAAGAGGACAACAAAACCTTCTACGAGGTCAAATTCCAACTCGATGAGGAACGCAGTACGTCCGTAGTTTTTGACGAAAAGGGAAAGCAAAAGCCGAAACTCTAAGCAGCCTTCCCGACGATGATGCCTCCGATGACCGGATTGAATCCATTGTTTTACCCTACTGATATGGCAAGCGCCACAATAAGACAGTAGACCCAAAACGAACGTCCCAACAAGGGAAAAAAGTGGACTCAGCCGTGAGGAGGCGCCATCGCCGGATTTGTTTTTTAGGACAAAGCTGGATTGACCAGAGGAACTTTTTAATACAAATCTCCGTGCCATAGGTGGAAAAGGAAGCTAAATCCCGGCAGATCTCAAATCGCTCTCCCATCCCGACAGCTTCCCAGCCTGGGCAACTTTCTACCCAGTCTATACTGAGACAGACTCGATAGGAATTTGGGTTCTTCCCTTAAAACCGCCCTCAGGCAACTTACGCGGGCAGCTTCGGCGAAAAACAAAAAAGCTGTGCCTGGCGGCATCGCACTTGCAAACAGCATGGTGAAACAAAACCAAATCTATCATGGAACATAACAAGAAGCCAAACCCACAAAACGAAGGAATCAAAAAGGAAATCCGCCGCGAAAACCGTGAATCAAAGCTGACCAAAGAGGATCTTTTGGCCCTAGGCCCGAAAGACGACAACCTGCACCTCGATGGGGGTGATGATGAGCAGCTACTGGATCGGAAAAGAAAGGTGGACTTTGCCGCCGAAGACTTGGACATACCGGGGAGCGAGCTCGATGATCGGCAAGAAGAGATCGGTTCCGAAGACGAGGAAAACAATTCCTATAGCAATGCCGATGACGAAAGAGACTAAGCCGTCACGGGCCTCCAACGCAAAAAGCTTTCATCCCGCCGTCAGCGCGACGGCAGGACGAAAGCTTTTTCGTTTTGACAGCGCAATCAGCTAGCTGATCAGAGTTCTTCCGAGAAGCTTCCAGAGCACAGTTTGCCTCCGCTTCTCAGGATCAGATAGCCTCCGGCTATGCCCAAGGCCGCACGAAGCGCCAGATTGCGCTTAGTCAGGGCAAGGGACAACACATAGGAGCCTGCCACGAGGGAGGTAAAGCCCTCCATCAGGTTGGCAACTTTTTCAGCTCCCTGTACTACTTTGATTCGATCGTGTGCCATTGTGTTTCGGATTTTAGGTTTTCTGGTTTCCACACGTTGGATGAGCGTCTCCATGGCTATTGCTTTTAGTAGTTCCAAGATAGGTTTCACTTTGCAAACCTGTTTTGACCACTGGTCATTTGCGTAATGGCGAGCAGGCTGTTCATTGGCAAAGACGTGGGCAGCCCCGATTCTTGAACGGGCTGTGCCAAGCTTTCACCTTCCAATTCTAGCTGCGCAAGCAACTGCGAAGCGGATAGCTTGGCCAGCCAGTCAGCGTCCTTGGTTTGGCAGACCCGGAGCCTTACTTGCTTTCCCCAATGTTTTGCCCAAGTGGCGGCGAAAACCACCTCGTCCGAGAATATGTTGTCGGCGTCTTCCCCTTTACCCCCGCCAGCGGTCCTTTTGCAGAGCTCTACGGTGTTAAAATAGTTACCGTGCTTGAGGACAAAATGTTCGACAATCTCCCACAAAGTCTTCCTCTCGCCCATAGGTTTGCTTTTGCCCTTGCCGAAATCCCCGAAACTGAGCCGAAGCGAAAGACTATCTCCCAGCATCGGAACGAGCCAATCATACCAATCCATTCCACCAGCCCCACTAAACTCGCCGCAGTCCACTCCCAAGCTTAGGGAGACAGCCCCACTTTTCTTGAGTGTTTGGAGCTCGCGTAGTGCTTCTTCCTTGTTTCCAAAGGCGAATCGCCGGATGTCGGTTTCCCGCTTGGCTATACTGCCAGAGGCTGGACCAGCTTTGATTTGTTGATCTTTCATCGGATTAAAAGTTTGAACCAAAAAAGGACTGACAAAGCCTTTCCGCTTTGCATAGGCTCCTGAACCAAAAATTTCTCCAAACAGAAAAATAGCCCAAACAGCACAAAAACAGCCATTCGAATGCCTATCCGGCGAAAAAATCTACTCACACTGTAGACTTACCACCCACGGGCAGCTATCGCTCTCACTTCCATAGACCCTGTGACAAACAACACCAAAAACCATACAATAGGACGGGAAGATATTCAATTGCAGATTTTTATACCAACGGGTTGCTCTTACGCAAAATCTTTTTGAAATTCCTATCCTAACCCTACTAACACACTATGAAAAAATTATCCCTACTCCCAGTGGCCGCTGTGGTTGGCCTCTTGTTCTTTCAGGGGACTACCAAACCTGAAGTGGAAAACTACCCCATACATCCCGAACTGACTCCGGACATGCCTGCCAACATCAAGGCCATCGTAGACCAAAAGTGCTACGGCTGCCACAATGCTGAGTCCAAAAACGAGAAAGGAAAGGAAAAGCTGGACTGGGATGCCTTTGAGGCTTCCAAAAAGTCCAAGCAGATGGCGACCAAAGGCAAAATCACCGAAGCACTGGAAGAGGGCGACATGCCTCCAAAAAAGTTTCTTGAGATGAAGCCTGAAGGCAAGCTGACCGAAGCCGAGCTGGCCACCCTCCTAGAGTGGAGCAGGGGCAAAAAGAAAGGCGAGAATTGATGAAGAGATGGCAAGGAATACTGGGAGGCACGGCCTTGCTGCTGCTTGCCATACAGCTGGTGCCTAACGAGCTGCCGGAGGTGGTCGCCGACAATCCCGGAGACCTGATCCAAAGCGGCGTGGTCGGTGAGGACGTGGCCATGCTCCTGAAAAATTCCTGCTACGCCTGCCATAGCAACGAGACTGACTATCCCTGGTATTCCTACGTGGCGCCCGCTTCCTGGCTGGTGGCAAAAGACGTCCGGGAGGCAAGGGAAGAGCTCAACTTTTCGCTTTGGCAGGACTATGATATGATGGACCAGCTCGGCAAGCTGGACGACACCTACATGGAGGTGGAGGAGGGAAAAATGCCACTGGGGATCTACACCCTCATGCACCCCTCAGCCAAGCTCGACGAAGCACAGCGCAAGACGATCACCGATTGGGCCGAAGCGACCATGGATCTGATCGCCGAGGAAGAGGAGGACGAATCCGAGGGAATGGACTAGTCTCTGGGCAAAATTGGTAACAATATCGTAAGGGAAGCGGCCTCGGTCGCTTCCCTTTTTTGGTCTATCTTCGGCCACTTTGATTGGCTTTTGAGATAAGGAGCCTTTCTTCGTCATCATCGGCAGCGGATTTGCCCAGCTGGGCGCTAGTCCAAAACCGCAATATGACCAGTATTCAACATATGATTATCCGCTTTTATGCCGGTAAGCAGCCGTTACAATCCGAAAGAACGCTAAAATTGAGGCTTTGCCTTACTTCGGTCTTCGCCTGCCCGACGTGTCGGGGTCATCGCCTGCCCGATTGAAGAAGCGAATTCGCTTACTGGCAAGATTGCGGATATTCATGATTCACTAAAACCATTTTCCAATTTTATGAAAACCCGAGTTCTTTTAGCGCTTTCCCTAGCCCTCAGTATGGGCGGAGCTTTTGCCCAGAAAAAAGCCAAACATCCCAAAAACATCATCCTCATGGTCGGCGACGGCATGGGCGTGGCCCAGATCTACGCAGGCCTCACCGGCAACCACGGCCATCTGAATCTGGAGCAGTTTCCTGTAGTAGGCTTTCACAAAAACCAGGCGAGCAACGCCTTTGTCACCGACTCCGCCGCCGGAGCCACCGCCTTCTCCTGCGGGGTCAAGACCTACAACGGTGCCATCGGGGTGGATGCCGACGGCAATCCCGTTCCGACCATCCTCGAAATCGCCGAAGAAAACGGCCTGGCCACCGGGCTGGTAGCCACCTGCTCCATCACCCATGCTACCCCGGCCAGCTTCATTTCCCACCAGTCCTCCCGCTCTTTGGATGAAAACATCGCCATGGACTTTCTGAAGACCGACATCGACGTTTTTATCGGTGGCGGGAGAAAGTTCTTTGAAAATCGCACCGATGAAGCCAACCTGCTTGATTCCCTCAAAAACAGAAGCTATCAGATCGCCAACAGCATCGAGGAAGTGCAGGCGGTGAAAAGCGGCAAACTCGCCGCCTTCCTGGCCGACGAGCAGCAGGCCAGGTACTCTGAAGGTAGAGGCGACGAGCTGGTGAAGTCCACGGAAGTGGCCTTGGATCTCCTGAAAACCAACAAAAAGGGCATGTTCCTGATGATCGAGGGCTCCCAGATCGACTGGGGAGGCCACGCCAACAACACCCAATACATCGTCGAGGAGATGATAGACTTTGACAACGCGATCGGAAAAGTGCTGGAATTTGCCAAGAATGACGGAAATACGCTGGTCATCATCACCGCAGACCACGAGACCGGTGGCTTCACCATCAACAAGGGCAGTACCGAAACCGGCATGGTGGAGGGCAAGTTTACTACTGGCAGCCACACCGGCGTGATGATTCCGGTTTTTGCTTTCGGCCCCGGATCAGAGGCTTTTGCTGGCATCTACGAGAACAATGAGATCTTCCACAAGATGCTTAAGGCCTACAAATTCTAAGGACAAAAATAGCTCGGTCAACGCAAACGCGGTTTTGACCAAGGTTTAACAATACAATCCCGCAGGGCGAGACGAAAATCTCGCCCTTCTTTTTTGTCCAGCGGGCAGGTTGAAATGGCAAAAACAGAATTTGACCTTTGGTCAGTCAGCTTTCTCGAAGACCAGGAAATGCTGGATGTTCATAAACTGCCCGTTTTGGGCGAGCCTAAATCCATTTGCGGACAGCTCTTTTTTGAGTTGCTCCACGGTCATCTTGTGCAGCGGGCGTATGGCTACGGCCGGATCTTCCCCGCGATATTCGATCAAAAGCAGCTTCCCATCTGGCTTGAGCGACTCGCGGATGCTGGCGAGCATTTCTACGGGGTATTCCAGCTCGTGGTAGACATCGACCATGATCACCAGGTCGATGGCATTGGAGGGCAAATTGGGGCTCTTTACGCCTCCTCTGAGGGTTTCTACATTGGAGAAGCTCAGCTCCCGGCTACGATCCTTCAAAAAAGCAATGGCCTCGTCCTGTATTTCCACCGCATAGACCTTTCCCTGCGGCACCTTTGGCGCGATGCGGAAGGTATAAAAACCGGAGCCAGCCCCGATATCCGCCACGACGCTGTTGGCCTGCACGGGAAGATTGGTGATGGCCAAGCCGGTGTTTTCCTCGTTCTCGCGACTGCTTCGCTCCAGCCAGGCCTTGCCCTGAAAGTCCATGATCCCGGCGATTTCCCTACCCATATACACCTTGCCGATGCCGCCCGAAGCCGGCGTTTTGGTGGCGTAATTTTGACCTTCTTTTTCGGAGGTTTGCGCCGCGCAGGAGGCGGTCAATAGGACTGCGATCAGGGACGAAAAAAGCAACTTGAAAGGGCTCATTGGACTTGGCTTTTTTGGTGGGAAAATCCGGGGAAATACCGGCTTCAAAAAAGGCACCCCGACTGCCTATCCAAGTTCGGCAAAGAAATCCAAAACCTCCCGCTTTCTTCACAAAAAATACCGGCTGCACTAAGCCATTGATCCGGCAACAAACACCGGTAAAACTCCGCCTTTGACCCAGCTCTTCCAAGCAAAAACCAAAGGGTAAACTCGTCCAACAAACATCCAATCAAAGCCAGATTTTCCGCGCGGCCAGGCCCAAAAAAACACGCCAATCCACCCCAAAAACCAAGAGGTTTTCAAGGCTGATTTTCTCCGATTCCGAGACTGGATTTTTGGAAAAATCCCGCTGCCTGTTATTCCGAAAACCCGGAGAAACCGCTGACTCCAGAGCAATCGAAAAACAGGAAAACAGCCGCCTGCCGAAGGGGCCGAAAACGGGTTTCAACCGATCATATCGAGCGCCTCAGCAGGCCAGAAAACTACGCAGATTGGAATGGGCAAGTAAGCTACGTACTGACTGCCCGAACAGACAAAATCAAAGCCTCGCCAATCTCCTGTAGCCGATGAACGCGCATTCGGGAAGAGAAGCAATCTCTCCCCTTCAGCTATCTCCATAAAGGAAATCAATCAGATTCCCAGCCCTGACGCACCCCCTTTTATCCACAGACCAGTCCATCGGAAATTCCAAAAAAACGCAAATCTCGCCCATTCATCGCTCCACGAACCTAGGACTAAACTGACTATTATTTATACTTATATTTATCTGATTTTATGATATATATAATCTATGAAATAAACTCATACTTATATTCAAATCTGATTTTCCCAGACTCAAAATATTATTCTGAAATCAACCTTTCACCCATTACGTCCGGCCAACCCTCCTCCCGCATAGCCAATATCCCGGTGCCTGTCCCGTCGGCCAGTAGGGCAAAGGAAAACCCGTTTTTTAGACAAGGCTAAAAATAAGGAAACCGGAAATCAGCCCTTCTAAAGGGGATTTCGCCCTGTCACCAGACTACGTAGAAGCCAAGAGCCCTCGGCTACGTAAGACAGTTCTTTTCCCGACCGCCAATAGCCCTGGGGGAAGTCGCTTTTTTTGCGTAGTTTTCGTGAGACTTTTTCCCTACATCGATGCTGGAATTCCTTCGCAGTTTTTGCCTTTCCCTCCCCGAGACGACCGAGGAACCGCACTTCGAGAAGACCTCTTTTCGGGTGCGGAAAAAGATCTTTGCCACCTACGATTTCGCCACCGGACTGGCCTGCCTGAAGCTCTCCGAAAAAGACCAAGATCTCTTCTCGCTTTTTGACCCATCGGCGGTCTTTCCGGTACCCAACAAATGGGGAAAGCATGGCTGGACTTTGGCCAAAATCGATCAGCTCGAACAAGCGCTGATTTGCGACCTAGTCCGCTCTGCCTACCACCAAGTCGCACCCAAAAAACTGCCTCCCTCCCCTACCCCTCCGGGGACCTAAAAATCGAAAATCGCTGCTGTTTCAAACCACCCAAAACCGACCCAATTTCATTCCAAAAACGGCAGCCGGACTTGCGCATACCGCCGCTAAAAATCCCGAAAAAACCACGCTCCGAACAGGGCTCGGAAAGAGGGTCATTTACGGCCTCATAACGGCCAAGGACTACCTCGATCTTTTGGTCACGTTTCGGGAGGCGAGGACGGTTTCCCTAGCTTGGGTTTTCGTCCGAAACCTCGTTCCCATCCTCGTAAGCTTTCGGATCTGCCAAGTCTAGTCCGAGAGCCGGTTCTAGCACAAAGTCGCATCTATCCCCGACCGTCTCCCCTTCGGCTGTCTTCCACGCGGAAAGCGGCGTATGGCCTTGGCCTAGCTGGATGAAGTCTGCCCCATTGTTCGAACCAAGCTGTTCTCAGCCATTTTTAGCGGCCCTGAGCCATCTTTAGTCCTTTCGCCAAGGGAAGACTGCCCAATTCAAGAAAAACGCCGAGAAAACTCTAAAAAGGCTCCTTTTGAAAATCCCCGAACCAGGCGCCTCCCTGAAGTACCGGGATCAGCTCCTGGACAGCTCAGCAACTGCCCCAGAGTCGTTGTGCCATTCTCGTCGAACGAAAGAAATCCGTCCTAGACGAATGCTCCTGAAATTCTGAGATCGGGCTTCCGGACGCGAGAAGCTTAAAAGCCGACTCAAGCCGGAGAGCCAAGCAGCCTGTATTGAACGAGATTCAAGGCTTTCGGAGAATCCCTCGCCCAGGGGCGTAGCGCATAAAACAGGGGTGGAAATGGGAAAAGCATGGTAACTTGCCCAAAATTTCGACTATGAGCTGGATTCTCCTGATTATCGCAGGTTTGTTTGAAGTGGGCTTTGCCGCCTGTCTTGGCAAGGCCAAGGAAGCCACCGGCATGAATTCCATCTATTGGTATGCGGGTTTTATCGTTTGCCTCACCATCAGCATGGCCCTACTGGTGAAGGCGACCAAAGAGCTTCCCATAGGTACTGCCTATGCGGTCTGGACGGGCATCGGTGCCGTTGGGACGGTGTTGGTTGGGATTTTTATCTTCAAGGAGCCTGCTGATTTCTGGAGGGTATTTTTCATTGCCACGCTGATCGCCTCCATCATCGGACTGAAGGTCGTCTCCCACTGATCGCCGTTCCGGCCCAGCTTGAACTCAGGCAAAAAATTGGATTTTGTCCCTCTGCGCACAAATTTGTTCGCCCAAAAGCTTATCAGTCAACACAAAACCACTGATTTGGGGCAAACTGAAGGTTTTCCGATGGCATGAAAACTGCGACTAGTTCAGTGCATCAACTTTCACATCCATGAGCTACATCGCTATACCCATACCCCGCGAGTCCGGCAAGCAGGACATACAGATCGAAGTCACGATCAACAACGAGAAGCAAGCTCTCCACTATAAGGTCGAGCTTTTCTATTGGGACGAGTGTAAAAATCCCCAAGGCCATCGCGCGGACTGCATCGCGGAGCTGCTGGCCAAGCATGACCCCAACTGGACGGTCTACTACATTGGCGCTCCCACCGATGAGTTTGTCCCCATTACTTTTGTGGAAAACCGTACGAAAAAGGAAATGACCCTAAGTCAATAACCAGAAGTCTCTTCCAGTCCTTCGAAAAAGCCCTTTTTCAGCTTCATCTCCCTATCAAAAAGCAGGGGGTAATTGGTTCGCCCGCGCACGGGCCAATTGTTGAGCCAGCTTCTGCCGTCGTGTAGTCCCCAAAAAGTCACCCGGCTGATCTTGTCCGAATGCTTGCGAAAAAGCCGAAAGAGGGAACTGTAGCGATCGACCAGTTGGGACTCGACGGAAGCGGGAAGTCCATCGGCATAGGGGTTCCATTCGGGAGAAGCGGCATAGTTGACGTTGAGATCTGCGCCCTCACTCCTTCCCGGCCGGGGCAACACATCCACATCCAGCTCGGTGACCATGACCTCGAGACCCGCCGCATGGATGTCCAGGATGGCCTGCTCGATCTGGTCGATCCCCGGCGAGTCCAAGCGGTAGTGTCCCTGCATGCCGATGCCGTCGATGCGGATGCCCTCCTCCCGCAGCTCCTTTGCCATGGCCAGGATGGCCTTTCGCTTGGCGGGAATCCAGACATTGTAGTCGTTGTAGTATAATTCTGCCTCGGGATCCGCCTCATGGGCTTTGCGAAAAGCTGTCTTGACGAAGTCCTGGCCCGCGATGCGATACCAAGGGCTTTGTCGCCAATCCCCATTATCCTCAAAGGCCTCATTGACCACATCCCAGCCGTGGATCTTTCCGCGATAGCGCCCCACGACCGTAGCGATGTGATCCTCCATCCGAGCCACCAAAGCCTCCCGTCCTATCTCCTTCCCAGCTGCGTCCTGAAACACCCACTCGGGCGTCTGCTGATGCCAAACCAAGGTATGTCCTATCGTGAAAGCATCCATTTTTTCCCCAAAGGCCACATAGGCATCACCAAAGTCAAAACTGTATTCTCCCTCTCTGGGATGGACTGGGCCCCATTTCAGGCCGTTCTCGGGAGAGATCGAGTTGAAGTGGGTCGAAAGCAGCAGGTCCGCCCCAGCCTCCCGACCAGTAACCTGACCCAAAGTCAATGCCCCACCGATGTAAAATTCATCTCGAAAAGCATCCTTCAAGCCCGCTTTCGGAGTGCTCTGAAAGGAGGCCGACATCAGGAGAACCGCGCAGGCAAACAGGGAGTATTTCATGGCATTTTGGGTTTTGGCTTCTGCCGGGCTAGCGGCAGCGTTCAAGCTTGCTACTCTTTTCCGCTGCCCTTAAACTGGTCTTCTTTATAGGCAAAAAGCACGTTGAAGGTCGTCAGCGACCCGTAGCATCGGGTGATGTATTGCTGCAGGTTGACCCGGTCCTCGTCGTCCAGCTTGGGGTGGTTGTTGATGTTTTGTTCGAGCACCCGGAGCTTTTCGCGGATCATAACGATTTTCCTGAAAAAAGTCTCCATGGGAATTTCCTTGGCTTGAAGGCTTTTGTCTGAGGGCTCCAGGATGATTTTTCCCCCCATCCATTTTCCTCCCAGCGGCACCAGCGGAGCCCGCTCGGACGTGGCCATCAGCGCTTCGCGTATGGCCTTTTCCACGTCCTTCATGGACAGGCTGGGGAAGTCCGGTACTTTGGCTTCCTCCACGGTATATCCCTCGTAGTCCCGGGCAAGAGTCTTGACCTCCTCCGAGGCAGAGAAAAAGATCTTGTAGTAGTCGGCGTCCGCCGCCACGATGATCCCCGATCCGAATTTTGGATGGCCGATGCGGCTACCCACGCCCAGTTCCTGTGCTGCCATGTCTTTTTGATTTTTGTCTCAAAATAGGGAAGAAAGTTGAATGATGTCGGATGTCGGATTTCGGATGTCGCAAATCGTGAAGCTTCATCCCTCCCCTCCCTTTTTGCCGGGCTTGGGGATGGTGAAGTAGAAAGACGTGCCCTGGGAGTACACAGACTCTACCCAGATCTTGCCTCCGAGACTGTCGATGATTTTTTTGACGATGGCCAGGCCCAAGCCCGTGCCCGTGTACTCTTCTTTGGAATGCAGCCTTTGAAAAATGATGAAGATCTTATCAAAATACTCCTCCTTCACCCCGATTCCATTGTCCTTCACGGCGAGCAGCCACTGGTACCTCTCCTCCTCGCAGGAAACAAGGATCAGCGGTGGCTCTTCCTCCCGGCTGTATTTGAGGGCATTGCCGATGAGGTTCTGGAAGACCTGCAACAGGGGCGCCTTGAAGCTGGTCAGGGTGGGGATTCCCTCGAAGCGGATCGTGGCGTTTTTCTCCTCGATCAGCTGCGCCTGAAGCTGGCTTACCTCAAAAATCAGATCCTCGAGGTGAATCGTCTCGAGCTCTTTTTCCCCTTTGCCTACCCTGGAGTACTCCAGGAGATCCAAGATGATCTGCTTCATCCGTATCGCTCCATCCACCGCAAAGTGGATGTACTGCTGGGCTTTGTCGTCGAGGTGCTCCCGGTATTTTCTGTCCAGCAGGGAGAGAAAGCTCGACACCATGCGAAGTGGCTCCTGCAAATCGTGGGAAGCAACATAGGCAAACTGCTCCAAGCCGGAGTTGGAAATCGCCAGTTCCTTGGCTTGGCGCTTGAGCTTCACGTTGAGTTTTTTCAGCGACTCCTCAAACTCCCTTCTCTCGGTGATGTCCGCCATCGCCCCGATGATGCGGGTGGCTTTGCCCCAGGAGTTTCGGGTAAAGATCGCCCGGTCCATCACATAGGCGTAGGTGTCGTCTGCCCTCTGGAAGCGATACTCCTCGTTCCAGTGCCGAACTTGGGGATTGGCTTTGGCCCGCTCTTGGCTGCCGACCACCCGCTTCCGGTCCTGGGGATGGATCCTGTCCACGTAAAACTTATAGTCAGGCGTGAAAACGTCCAGGTCATAGCCAAAGAGTGACTTAAACCCTCGCCCCCAATACAGCTTGCCCTCGCTGAGCTGCGCATCCCAAATCGCGTCGTTGGTCGCCTCGGAGACCCGCTCAAAGCGGTCGTTGGAGTTTCGGATCTCTTCCTGGGCGTTTTTGTTTTGGGTCACATCCTTGAAAAAGACCGTCAATCCGGAGTCTGAGGGAAATGCCGAAACGGAAAACCAAACCTTAAACTCGGCAAGGTAGTCCTCAAAATTGACGGCCTTGCCACTGGCCAAGGCTTGCTCAAACTTACGCCGGAAGCGGTCCAGCCCGCCTGTCTCGAAGACATCCCAGACGTTTTTGCCCAAGATTTCCGCTCTGGGCACCTTCATGAGCTTTTCCGCCTGCTTGTTCCAATAGGTGACCGTAAAATTGGAATCCACCGCAAAGAAGCCATCTCCGATACTTTCGAGGATGGTATTCCGCTCCAGCAGGAGCCGCTTCAGGTTGAGCTCGGAGAGCTTCCGCTCGTGGATATCCTGCAAGCTTCCAAAGGCGCTGAGGGTTTTGCCCTTCACATGCACCGCTTGGCCTATGCAGCGTATCCAGCGGCGTTTGCCGCCCGCGCCGTCCAGCTCCAGCTCCACGTCAAATCCGCGTCCCTTCTCGATCAGTCCTTCCATGGCCTGCCGGGCTATTTCCTCGGATTGGCCCACAAAAATCTGATAGACCTTTTCCAATCTCATGCCGCCCAGCCTTTCCACCCCCAAAATGGAGCGTGTGGTGGAAGACCAGTTGAGCTGAATGGGCTCCAGCGTGAGGTCGAGTTCCCAGCTGCCGATCTTGGCCATCTTGGTGGATTGGTCGAGCAGGTTTTCCAGGTTCCTTCTGTGGGTGACATCCACGATCAGCCCATCCCAGACCACCGAGCCGTCGGCGCGCTTGCTGGGAGTGCCGCGTCCTTCCCGCCAACGGATCTTGCCCTCGGGACTGAGGACTTTCCATTCCCAGTTCCAAAAGCTGAGGGAGGATGCGGATTCGTCGAGGCTTTTTCTGACTTCTTCCAAATCCCCTCCCTTGGCCAGTCGGGACCATACCAACTCACTGTCGGCCATGCACTCCTCGGGGCTGAGCCCCAAAAGCTTTATCGAGCCCCTGCTGACATATCGGAATTCGTCCGTGCCGTCGGCGTTGAGAATGTACTGGAAAATCAGCCCCGGCAGACTGTCGGAGACGCCCTTGAGCCTATCCTCCATCAACTTCCGCTCTTGGATATCCTGTATGGAGCCAAAGATGCGGACACACCTGTCATCCACAAACTCCGGCTCTCCGATCGCACGCACCCATCTTTCCTCCCCATTTGCGGTGATGATCGGCGCTTCAAAGTCAAACTTGTCGCCCCTCTCCATGGTAGAAGCGACCATGGCCGCCACGCTCTCCCTGAAATCCTCCCGGTAGAAATCAATCCCTGCCGCAGTGCTCGCTGTGAAGCCTATCGGCACCTCGTGGATCTCACAGGTGATCGGAGACCAAAGCAAGCGGTCATTGAGCACATCGACTTCCCAGCCTCCGACTCGGGAGAGCTTGGAGGCATTTGCCAGCAGGAGTTCCATCCGCTTGAGCTCGGTCCGGTCCCGCAATACGCCTATCATCCGCAGCGCCTTTCCGGCTTCGTCCCGAATGATAAACGCAGACTCTTCCACAAAGGCATAGGATCCGTCCTTTCTTCGGAACCTAAATTGGTTTTGCCATCTGTCTGCCTGAGGGTCTGCGATGAACTCTTCCCACTCCCCCGCCTTTTCCTGGTTGTCGGAGGGATGCATTAGGTTGGTCCAGGTCTCCAGGGTAAACTCCGCGACCTGGTGGTCGTGGCCGAAAACCCGGGTAAAACTTTCTCCCCAATAGAATCTGTCCTTTTGGACATCCCAGTCAAAAATCGCCTCGTTGGTGGATTTGTTGACCAACTCGTAGCGTTCGTTGCTCAGCCGGATTTTTTCCAGGTAGTCAAACTGCGCCATCAAAAGCGAGATCAGACGCTGGGCCCGCTCCAGGGTTTTCACTTCTTTTTCACCCACTTCCCTCGGTGTGGAGTAGTAGTTGGCGATGGTGGCCACCACTTTTCCCTCTACATTGAAGATGGGAAAGGACCAGCAGGCCCCTATCCCATAGTCTCTGGCCAGCTCGGTGTAGTTTTCCCATCGGGGATCTTCGTACACGTCGGTGACCAGCACCCGCTCACCGTAGTAGGCCGCCGTGCCACAGGATCCTTGGTTTGGACCAACGTCGAGATGCTCTATCGCTCGGATCCAACCGGGATCCAGGCTTGGAGAGACGTAGTTTTTCAGCTTCCTGTCCTCTATTTTCAGGATAGAGGCCTTCATGCCGGGAATCAGCGATTCGAGCTGAAGCAAGTAGCGGCGATAGAGCGCCTTTTCGTCGGTGTTGCTTACCAGGCTGGACTCGATGAATTCCTTCTCTATGTCGTGCAGCTTTTCGAAAAAGTCGATCTGGGTGGTATCCATCAATGCGCCTACCACGCGTACCGGCTTGCCGGATTTGTCTGTCTGCTTGATGGACCGGTCTCGAATGTGGGCATAGGTACCGTCCCCCTTGAGCAGTCGGTACTGCCGGGTCCAGGTGGACACCTCGGGATTTTCCAGCGCTTCGCGAAATTCCCTCACCGCCTGCCCCAGGTCATCGGGATGGATTCTATCCCGGATCAGCTGGAAGTTTTCCTCCATGGAACCCAAGCTGATCCCAAAATCTTCCTCGAAGGTCTCGCTGACAAAAGTCCTTTCTGTCTCGGGGTGGTAGTCGTAGATGCTCTCCGAGCCCGCCTTTAAGGCAAGGCGGAAGCGCTCATTGCTTTGCTCCAGCTCTTTTTTGGCGTCGATGACGGCCGTGACGTCGATCGAGTTGATCACGATGCCGTGGATATCCGGATCATCCAGGAGGTTCGTTACGACACTTTTCACCCATCGCCACCCATCCTCTTGATGTTTGAAGCGGTATGGAAGACCGTGAATCTGCCTCAGCTCCTTGATTTTCGCAAAATCCTCCAGCACCCAGGGCAGGTCATCCGGGTGGACAAAACCAAAGGCATTTTTGCCCTCCAGCTCATCCTCCGAAAAGCCCAGGTAGTGGCGAAAATTGGTACTGAGGTAGTGGAAGGTTCCTTCCTCGTCGATCACGCAGACCAGGTCGGCTCCTTCTTGGGCCAGTTTGCGATAGCGGTTTTCCAGACTTCTCCGCCGCTCCTCGGCCAGGACCTGCCGCGACACGTCCTTGAAGTTGTACACCAGCCCATTGATGATGGGATTGCCAAAAAAGTTGGTCATGGTGCCCGAGACATGTCGCCAGCTACCGTCGGCATGCCGCAGTCGGGAGACATTGCCTCCAAGGGCCTTGCCGGGATTGTCCAGCGCTTGCCTAAACCACTCGTCAAATTCCTCCAGATCGGCGGGATGCACCAGCCTTCGGATAGGCTCCGCCGAGCGGGGTGTAGTCTCCAGCCCCAGTATGCGGGAAACGGACTCCGTCTCAAAATGCGGCCTTCCTTCCCTGTTGAGTATCGCTATCGCATCCTCGCTGTTTTCCAGCAGGATCTTGAATTTCTTTTCCCTCAGATAAATCTGCTCGTAGGCGACGACCTGTTCCGAGTTGTCGGTCAGCGTGCCAAAAAGCCAGCGGCCAGCCCCTCCTTCCGCTTCTCTTTTCAGCTCGGCCCGCTCCAATATCCACACCCAGTAGCCCTTCCTGTGCTTCATCCTGAGCTCGCACTCGTAGCGTGGCAGGATACCGGCCAGGTAGTCTGACAGGGCCCTTTCGGACTCACTTAGGTCTTGCGGGTGTATGAAAGCTTCCTTTCCCTTCCTGTCCAGCTTCCCCAACTCCAGTGAGGAATACCCCAAAATGGCTGCCCATTTCTCATTGAATGCAAATTCCCCTGACTCGAGATCCAGCTCCCAGATCCCCATCTCCGCGGAGTCGATGACCCGAAACAGCCGGCTTTTTTCTTCTTCAAAAATCCCTCTGGCCAAACGCTGACTGCGGAGGCTGTCCCCGAGGTCAAGCAGCCTGGCCGCCTGGCTGGCGAGCCTGTGCAGAGCGGACAGCTGCTTCGTGCCGGGCTTTTGGGGGGAAAGGTCCAAGACACAGAGCGCTCCCTGCTGACCGGCGGCCGAGGCAAATGGCACTCCGGCAAAAAAGGCCGGTCTCTCCTGCTCCCCCAACTTGGGACGCTTTTCAAAACGGGGATCATTTCGCAGGTCTTGGACGACTGTTTCCTCACGGAAGGAGGCACGAAAGAAAGGGTGGAGATTTTCCGGAAAGTCGTCGGACAGCAATTCCATTCCCACCGCTCCCAAGACGCTGTACTTTTCCCCCTCCCAAGTCAACACCACACCGATGGAGACACCGCAGCAATCTGCCGCCAGCGAGGCTAAGTCTTCAAACGCTGCCGTAGGCAACAACTCCCCCTGTTCGTTCCCATCCATTTCTTGTGGTTTTTCCAAGTCCATGAAGCCCCCCATTCATTCCGTTCGGTTAAAAAGTATGCTAAACTATGACACAATTTTGCCCACGCATCCTTGTATCTCTGGTTTGAAATATAAGAATACATGATTATCCGCAATCTTGCCAGTAAGCGAATTTACTTCTTCACTCAGGCAGGTCGGAAGACCGAAGTAGGGCAAAGCTAAAGTTTAGCCTTCTTTTGTATCATCACGGCTACCTACTGGCATAAAAGCGGACAATCGCCTAAGAATAAAGGCTAGGTTTCAATTGAACAACCTGCCATTGAATCCCTCCCCGATGCTTCTGGCAAGGGGCTTCGCATAGATTCCATCGGAAAAATGAGCAATTTGTGCTGGCCATCCCACCTTTTCTTCTCCCCGCCCGCCATGAAAAAGCTCCTCCCCAACCTGACCTCGATCTTTCTGGGTTTTACTTTTTGGACTGCCGGTATGGTCAAGCTCTACGCCGGCCACCAGTTCATCGGCTGGATAGGCCCTCCCTGGCTGGTGGAGCGCTTGGTGGAGTTTGACCTTGGGCTCTATGCCAGCTTCATCGCCCTATGCCAGATCACGATAGGCTTCATGCTGTTCACCACCAGATACAAGCTCCTCGGAGGCATCATGATGATTCCCATGATCCTGAATATCCTGATGGTGACGATTTCCCAGCACTGGAGGGGCACTCCCTATGTCCTCGCCGTGCTGCTGGCGATGGACATCTTCCTGCTTTGGCAGTATCGGGATTTTTTCCGTCCGCTGCTGGATGAGGGGGAAAATGGAGGCCGCCTGAGCACGCGCAGGGGCAAGTCTGCACAGGGACACGCCACTTGGCTGGCGGGATGGGCACTGCAGCTGGTCTCCATCCCCGTTTCCTTCCAAATCCTGCCTTTGGCGTTTTGCCTCGCCGCGGTGGGGCTCGTTATCGCGGTGTTAAGTTTCCGCATTGATAGGCTTTCAAAGGGGAAAACCCAGCTGCAATCCGTAAATTAGACCCAAACCCAAATACAAAAAAATCATGAAAGTAAATCCCTATCTCAATTTTGACGGCACTGCCGAGGAAGCCATGACCTTTTACAAATCCGTCTTGGGCGGAGAGTTTGAAGGTGGCATCAACTATTTCAGCGAAATCCCCGGAATGGAGCTTCCGGAAAACGAAAAAAACCGGGTAATGCACATTTCCCTAAAGATAAACGACGTGGTCACCATCATGGCCAGCGACACCAGTCCCTCCATGGGCCACATCCTCATCAAGGGAAACCACAACTACGTCTCTTTGGCGCCGGACAGCAAAGCCGAAGGTGAGCGCATCTTCAAAGGCCTGTCCGAAGGCGGAAAAGTCGAGATGAACTATGACAAAACCTTCTGGGGAGCCTATTTTGGCAGCTTTGAGGACAAGTACGGCATTGGCTGGATGGTCAACTACACGCTGCAGCCCGGAGAAGAGTGAGCTAGAGCCAGGAATAGAACCGAGAACCAAGTGACAAGCATTTTCAGGCATAGTCACTTTTTGAGGTATCAAGTAGCTTGTTTCAAGAAGTTAGTATCAAGCATCAGGAAGCGAGAGGCAAAAACCGGAAATCTTAGACTGGCGTAGAGTCCGTCCCACGCGTCCCAAATTGGAAATGCCCCACCCGACCAATGGTCGAAGTAGGGCATTTTAATTGGGATAAGCCTGCTTCCTTTTCTAACTTGCGCCTTATTAAGCCTAACACCCCACGTCTCGTGTCCAGCCCCGTCCGTATCGCCATCCTTGCCTCAGGCAGCGGCTCCAATGCCGAAAAAATCATGGAATATTTCCAGCATTCCGACCAAGCGGAAATCGCCTTGGTCGCCTCCAACAAAGCCGATGCTTTCGTTTTGGAGCGTGCCCGGAAATTCTCGGTGCCTACTTTTACCTTTTCCCGCAAGGAAATGGAAGCCGGCACGCTGACGCAAAAGCTCCTGGCCGACAAAATCGACTGGGTGATCCTCGCCGGTTTCCTGCTCAAAATCCCCGACGAGCTGACCAGGTCTTTTTCGGATCGCATGGTCAACATCCACCCGGCTCTCCTTCCCAGGTATGGCGGCAAGGGCATGTATGGCATGCACGTGCATGAGGCAGTCAAGGCGGC
This sequence comes from Algoriphagus oliviformis, assembly GCF_017254915.1. Classification (GTDB taxonomy): domain Bacteria; phylum Bacteroidota; class Bacteroidia; order Cytophagales; family Cyclobacteriaceae; genus Algoriphagus; species Algoriphagus oliviformis. The sequence goes on from NZ_JAFKCT010000004.1 coordinate 181,898, forward strand.
CGGCGACGCCGAGACCGGCATCACCATCCACCTGGTCAACGAGCACTACGACGAAGGAAAGATCATCTTTCAGGCCTCCACTCCGGTCAGTCCGGAGGACAGCCCGGAGGACATCGCCCAGAAAGTACATGCTCTGGAGCACGAACACTTCCCAAGGGTCATCGGAGAGCTGCTGGGTAGATAACACAAGAAACACAGCTCGTACGGAGAGTAAGAAGCTGGGTGCTAGGGTTCTTTTGCCTTATTTCAGGCGGGTTCATGGATGATTTTCCTTGCATTTTCCTAGCTTTAAAACAGACAAAACCCCAAAAACCATGAAACTCGGCGCTTTTTCCATCAGCCTTTCGGTCAAAAACCTTCAAGCCTCCAAGGAATTCTATGAGCACCTTGGCTTTTCGGTCTTTGCCGGGAGCGATGAGATGAACTACCTGATCATGAAAAACGGCGATGCCCTGATCGGACTTTTTCACGAGATGTTTGAGAAAAACATCCTCACCTTCAATCCCGGCTGGGATCAGGATGCCAAAACCCTGGACTCCTATGACGATGTCCGCAGCATCCAGGCCCACCTCAAGTCCAAGGGAATCCCCCTGGCGCAAGAGACCGACCCCGCGACCAGTGGCCCCGGCAGTCTCCTGCTTTTTGATCCCGACGGCAACAGCATCCTCATCGACCAACATATCTAAGCCGAGTCTTGCGTTGATCTTCCAGCCGCATTGCCTGCGGCGATTCCCTTTTTTCACATCATCCCATGAAAGCTTCCGTCCGCTACAGCTATGGGCCCGTCGAGTCCATCCAAATCCAAGAACTGCCAATACCGGAGCCCCGCCCGGATGAGCTGCGCATCCGTGTCCACGCCACTACCGTCAACCGCACCGATATAGGCGTGCTCACGGGCAAGCCCTACCTGATGCGTGCCTTTGCCGGATTTCCCAAGCCCAACAAGCCGGTCACCGGGACGGACTTTGCCGGTGTCGTGGACCAGGTAGGTTCCGAAGTCACCGCCTTTCAGCCCGGAGACCGGGTGTGGGGCTTTGACGACAACGGAGCCGGAAGCCACGCCGAGTATCTTTGCCTTTCCTCCCAAAAGGCCATCCTCCCTATCCCGAAGGGTGCGGACTTCACGGACATCGTCGCCTGCGCCGAGGCAGCCCACTACGCCATCAACTTCATCAACAAGGTCAGCCTACAGGCAGAAGACCACGTGCTGGTCAATGGCGGCACGGGGGCCATCGGCTCCGCGGCCATCCAGCTGCTGAAGGCCCGCGGCATCGAGGTCACCGCCGTCTGCCCTGAGATCCATGCGGAAAAAGTAAAGGCCCTTGGCGCAGACCGGGTGATTCCCCTCGAAAAAATGGACTTTACCCAAGAGCCTGTCCAATACGATTTTGTCTTTGATGCGGTGGGAAAAAGCAGGTTTTCGCTCTGCAAGGCCATACTCCGTCCCGGGGGCACCTACATCTCCACCGAGCTGGGCCCCAACTGGGAAAATATAGGCCTCGCCCTGACCACGCCCATTTGGGGCAAGAAAAAGGTCATCTTTCCCCTACCCGTGGATATCCCGCAAAGCCTGAAGGTCTGCGCCGAGCTGTATGGGCAGGGGAAATTCAAGCCGCTGATCGACAGAAGCTATCCCCTGGACCAAGTCAGGGAGGCCTTTGCCTATGTAGCCTCTGGCAAAAAAATAGGAAACGTGCTCTTGGACCTCAGCAAAAAATAACCAAGCCATGAAACCCAAACTGACCGGAAGCAGACATGTACTAGCGGTGAAAAACCTGCAGGTTTCCGCCGACTTTTACTGTAGGCAGCTGGGCTTTGAGAGCCTTTGGACGGATGGGTTTTGGCACTTTGTCCGCCGCGGCGCCATCACCCTCATGCTGGGCGAGTGCGCGGACGAGATGCCGGCTGGCGACACCGGCGATCATTCCTATTTTGGCTATTTTGAGGTGGAAGGCATAGACCTCCTTTACCGCGAATACCGGGAAAAAGGCATCGCCTTTCTCAGCCATCTGGAGGACAAGCCCTGGGGACAGCGGGAGTTTACCCTACAGACGCCGGATGGACATCGGATCGCCTTTGGCGAGCAAATTCCGTAAGAGTAGCGCTAGGTAGGAAAGGAAAAAAGAGCTCAGGGCTCAGGATCTGCTTCTTTCTTTTCCCGAAAACTCCAGCCGAAAAATCACCAGCGGCACCGATACTCCCAGCGTGATCGCCAGCAGGACGAAGAGCGTCATCGCGCCATTGTAGACTGCGTGGTTGACGATTTCCCCATAATGCTCGTCGGGCTTGGTGCCCAGCTCCATCAGCCCCAGCATGGCCCGATAGGCAAAGGCCCCCGGCACCATGGGAATCACAGAGGGAATAGTGACCATCATGGGGATCATTTTTTCACGGTTGCCGAGCAAGACGCCTGTAAAGCCTACCGCCAAGGCAGCGACGAAAGTAGCCAAAACCACCCCTGCGTCGATCTGGGGCAGGAGAAGTCCAAACTTGACCAGCCCGCCCAAAAAACCAACCACAAGGACCATCCACAGGCTTTTCCGGGGCGCATTGAAAAGTACGCCAAAGCCAAAACCGGCCAGGCTACACCAAAAACCCTTAAAAACGACTTCCAGCAACTCCATCAAAACGGAATGTTAAAGACAAACAAGGCGAAGGCCAGTCCGGCCGCGATGGCAAAGGCATGGATCAGCGCGTTGACGCCGCGGTCTAGGCCGTTTAGAATAAAGCCATCCAGCAGATCCACAAAAGCGATGATCAGCGGCACCCCGGGAATCAAATAAAGCACACTGGTGGCAAATGCCTGTCCCAACTCGCTGAGGACACCTATTTTCCAGCAAAACACAATCGCCAACGCAGACAGCAGGGAACTCAGAAACGTGATCACGTAGCTGTTCATGCGTTTTTTAAGGAGCTCCTGCTTGAGGAAAAGCCCACAAAAGGTCGCGAAAAAGGTGCTGCACATCTCCGCCACGCTCCCGCCAAAAGTGTAGCAGAATGCCGATCCCGCCAGACTCACCACCAGGAGCACCAGCCAGCGGGAATAGTGGGCTTGGGCCTGGATCTTGAGCAGCTCCCCTCTCGCCTCGGACAGTGGCATTTGCATCTCTTCCAGCTCCAGACTCATGTTGCTGATCTCGGAGACCAAGCGAAAGTTTACGCCCGGCAGGGAGGGCTTGCCTCTGCCGCCAGAAAACACATTGGTTCCCTCGGCGTCGCGAATGCTGACGGACAGATGCCTGGTCCCAAGGTCGGTGTAGATGCGATAGCCATAGGCTGTAGAAATCCGGTTTAGGACCAGACTCACCCTGCGGGTAGGCGCGCCGGCGTGGAGCATGCTCATGCCCATATTGAGCAGGAGCTTGCCCAGCAAGAGTGGATCATGGGGGCTGGTGGTGGAGGGCATAGGCCAAAAAACACTGCGATTGGAGGGGTAAGATAGTAGGATTCTCGAAACGCCCATCCCCCTTTTCTACCGCCCAGAAATATTTTTTGGAATTGAAAATCAATTGACTAAAATTGAGACAATAGATAGACAGCAGTCCACTGCCTACTGTCTGCCAGGTTTCGGCCATCGCCGAGTCCATGCTTTTAATCCAATCCCAACAATAACCTATGATCAACCTTTTACGCAAACACTCGCTGGCTGCGCTGGCGCTACTCGGCCTCTTGGCCTGCAAGTCCGAACCGGAGGACGACCCCACCGTCAAACCGGAAGACAACCGCTTTACCAAAGTCGTCCTCACCGAGGGCATGGACGAACCTATGGAGATGACCTTTCTCCCGGGGGGAAAGATCCTCTTTGTGGAGAGAAAAGGCGGCGTCAAGATCCTCGACGAGGCCACCCGGGAAGTCACCCTGGTAGCCACCATCCCGGTCAACACTAAGTACACCAATAAAGAAGGCGTAGTTCGCGAGGCGGAAGAAGGGCTCATGGGCGTGATTGCCCACCCGGATTTTGAAAAAAACCACTGGGTGTACCTCTACTACGCCGATCCCTCCGACGCGAAGCATGTGCTTGCCCGCTGGGAACTGAGGGGAAATGAACTCGTGGAGTCCACCAAAAAGATCGTCCTGGAAGTTCCCACCCAGCGCGAGGAATGCTGCCACACCGGCGGCGGGATGGTCTTTGACGCGGAGGGAAACCTCTATCTCACCGTGGGCAACAACACCGTCAATCCCCGTGAAGGCTCCTCCAACCTGGACGAACGACCCGGCATGGAAAACTCCGACGACCAGCGCGCACCCGGCAACACCAACGACCTTCGCGGCAAAATCCTCCGCATCCATCCCGAAGACGACGGGAGCTATACCATTCCGAAAGGAAACCTTTTTCCGGAAGGCACCGAAAAGACCCGACCCGAGATCTACACCATGGGTCACCGCAATCCTTGGAGGCCAACGCTGGACAGCAAGACCGGCTACCTCTATTGGGGTGAAGTCGGGCCGGATGCCTCGGTGGACTCCATTTGGGGACCAAAAGGGTACGATGAATTCAATCAAGCCAAGGGCCCCGGCTTCTTCGGCTGGCCCTATTTCATCGGGGACAACTTCCCCTACAACCGGCACAACCACGCCGACAGCAGCTACGGCGCTCCCTATGACCCAAGCAAGCCGGTCAACGAGTCGGTCAACAACACCGGCCTGAGGGAACTTCCAACCCCTGTCGTCCCCGCGATGATCTACTATCCCTATGGCAATTCGGAAGTTTTTCCTGAGCTGGGAGCCTCGGGTAGAAGTGCTACCGGCGGGCCGGTTTTCCGCAAGGCTGATTTCAAAACGGATGCTCCCTTCACTTTTCCTGCTTACTACGAAGGGAAATGGCTGATCGTGGACTTCATGCGGGGCTGGATTTTCGCAGTCTCTATGGATGAAAATGGTGACTACCAAAGCATGGAGCGTGTCCTGCCCAATGAAACTTTCAGCTCGGCCATCGATATGGACTTTGGCCCAGACGGGGCGCTCTACATCCTGGAGTACGGCTCGGCTTGGTTCCGAGGCAATGCAAACTCCCGACTGATCAAGATCGAATACAACAAAGGCAACCGCAAGCCGAACGTGAGCGCCAGCGCGGATAAACGCTCCGGTTCGGTTCCGCTGACTGTCGTTTTCAGCTCAGAAGGAACCAACGACTACGACGACTATGATCAGGGAAAACTGGCTTACTCCTGGAAGATCAGCAACGGAGCAGGTTTTGACCAAACACTGACCGAAGCCAACCCCAGCTTTACCTTCTCCGATCCCGGCACCTACCAGGTCGTCCTGACCGTGACCGATACCAAAGGAGAGACCAACAGCAGCGCAATGGAAATCGTCGCTGGAAACGAGCCTCCTTCCGTGATGATCGACTTTGGAGGCGCCAATAAATCCTTCTGGTTTGGGGATAAAGAGCTGCCCTACTCCATTAGCGTGAGTGACAAGGAAGACGGCAGTACAACCGATGGCAAGATCAAAGCCGAAGAGGTAGCGGTGACTTTTGACTATGTACCGGCAGGCTTTGACCCTATCGAGATTGCCTCCAAGCAAAGCGGTGTGGAAAACGCAGCCATCCTCAATCTGGGCAAAAACCTCATCGAGGCCAGTGACTGCAAGTCCTGCCACCAATACAGCGAAAAATCCATCGGCCCGAGCTATCAGGCAGTGGCCGAGAAGTATCCCAACACCGAGGCCAACACCAAGTACCTCATCGACAAAATCATCAACGGCGGCGCGGGCGTCTGGGGCGAGCATGGCATGGCTGCGCACCCCTCGCTACCCGAAGCGGATGTCCGCAGGATGGTCGACTACATCCTCTCTATGGACGACACCCAAGCCAACATCGCATCCCATCCACTTTCCGGAAAGGCCAGCGCAGTGATCCCTGAGGGAGAAAACGGCCAAGGCAGCTTTCTACTCCGCGCGTCCTATGCCGACAAAGGCGCCGGAGCCATCGGTTCGCTTTCCGGAGTGGACTACGTCGCCCTGCGCAATCCCTTTCTCGACCCGCAGCTGTCTGTGGACAGAAAAGGCGTACAGCTCCTCACTACGCCGAGCATCAGCTTCATGATGATCGGTGACGGTTCGCACATCGCCTTCAAAGGCATAGACCTGACTGGCGTGGAGCAGATCGACGTGATCGCCAGCATCAGCCAGCGAAACGGCGGTGTGGGCGGCTCGGTGGAAATCCGTCTCGGCTCACCGACCGGAGAGCTGCTTGGCCAGTCCCAGACTATTGGACGTGTGGAGATGGGCTTCCGCCCGCCTCAGGGCATGAACATGCTCGACTGGAGACGACAGGTAGCTCCCCGGGCCAAGACCCCGATCAAGGCTGTGAGTGGGTTCCAGGACATCTACCTCATCTTCAAAAACCCGAACGCCAAGGGCGAAGAAGTCCTGATGAGCCTGATCGAGATCGAGTTTAAAAACAAGGCGGACAACTAGTGATATGTTAACTCCTAAATAACCTTTCGACTTCGCTCAAGTTGACACCGGACTGTCAGGTCGAGCGCCTGCCTAGCCGGTAGGCTGGGAGTCGCCTGTTCGATGGAGATACAAATAGCAGTTCTCATGCCCCGAGTCGTGTCGATTCGGGGCTGTTTTTTTTGGGCAAAAGCACCAAATCCCGCTTCGTCCGGATGGAAAGCTTGGGGCGAAGGCTTATTTTCAGGCGAATTTTAGCCCAAAACCCCAATTTACCCATGCTTACTTTTGCCCGGGCCAAGAACGGCCACCTCCCTTTTACCTTTTTGCTTTTGCTTCTGGCAGACCTTTGTCTGCTTTCTCAACAAGTTTTTTCCCAAAACGAAAAAGGCGATTGGCTGGTGGACGGCAAGTCAAGGCCTGCCCAAGTGCTCGAAATTTCCCCCAATGAAATCCAACTCACCAACGGCCTGATCCGGCGGAGCTTTTACCTCGATCCTAACTTGGTTTGCTTTGATTTTAGCAACCTCAGCACCGGAGACCAGCTCCTCCGCACCGTCATGCCCGAGGCGCGGATCACCCTGGACGGAAGGGAGTTTCTTGTTGGTGGCGAGATGGATTTGAAAGAAAAAGGCTTTTTCAAAAAGGAATGGCTTTCGCAGATGGGCAATCCAAACGACAACTTTCAGTACCAATCCTACCAGGTTTCCGACATCACCCCACTTTTCCCTTCAAAAAGCCAGTTTTGGGCTGGCGACAAGAAGGGCGGCAAGGGAAAAAAAGTGACCTTTTCCTACACCCATTCGAGATTCCCAGGACTTCGATTGGCTATCCACTACGAAATCTACGACGACCTGCCCCTGATCGGGAAGTACCTGACTTTGGAAAACAAAGGCGCAAAATCCATCCACATCGATCAGGTCGTGCATGAGATTCTCGGCACCGTGGAGGAGGAATCGGCCGTGGTCGGCAGCACCGACGAGATGAAAAAACCGCATCAGCTGTATGTGGAGAGCGATTTCGCATTCAACAACTCCATGAATGCCGAACTCAGCAACCAAGCCAGCCACTGGAAGCAGGACTCGTCCTACACTTCCCAAGTCAACTACAACTACCAAACCCCGAGCACCTTGGAGATCTATCCGGAAAAGGGAATCGGGATCGACCTTGCCCAAAACCAAAGCTTCCGCTCCATCCGCAGCTATGAACTGGTGCTGGACAGCTACGACCGGGAAAGAAACGGCCTCGCCCGCCGGAAAATGTACCGGGCGCTTACCCCCTGGGCCATGCAAAACCCGATCTTCATGCACCTGGTCAGCAAAAACGACGAACAGGTACGCGTAGCCATCGACCAGTGCGTCGCCACCGGTTATGAAGCGCTGATCCTGAGTTTCGGTAGCCACATCAACATGGAGGACGAATCCCCCGAAAACATCGCCCGCTGGAAATCCCTCGCCGACTACGCGCACTCCAAGGGGATCAAGATCGGCGGCTATTCCCTATTTTCCTCCCGCAGCATAGGCCCGGAGACAGACGTGATCAGCCCTCTCACGGGCAAACCCGGCGGGGCGTTCTTTGGCAATGCGCCCTGCCTAGGCAGCGAATGGGGACTGGACTACCTGCGAAAGCTGCGGCATTTCTTCACGGAGACCGGCTTTGACATCTTCGAAAATGACGGCCCCTACCCCGGCGACGTCTGCGCCTCCACCACCCATCCCGGCCATCAGGGACTGGCCGGCTCCCAATGGACGCAGATCAACCTGCAAAAGGGCCTCTACCAGTGGATGAACGGAGAAGGAATCTACATCAACGCCCCAGACTGGTATTTCCTGGACGGCACCCACAAGATCGCCATGGGCTACCGCGAGGTGAACTTTGCCCTGCCTAGAGACCGACAAAAGATCCTCAACCGCCAGAATATCTTTGACGCGACTTGGGAAAAGACACCTTCCATGGGTTGGGGTTTTGTACCGCTCACGGCCTATCACGGCGGCGGCCCTGATGCTGTCCTAGAGCCGCTCAACGAGCATCTGGACGACTACCGCCAGCTCATGATGCAATATTACGGCGCGGGAATCCAAGCCTGCTACCGAGGTCCAAGGCTGTACGACACCGAGGAGACCAAAGCCACCGTCATCGAGGTCATCGACTGGTACAAAAAGTACCGGGACATCCTAAACGCCGACATCGTCCGCCTGAGAAGGGCTGACGGAAGGGACTGGGACGGCTGGATGCACGTGGATCCCAAGGGAAAAGAAAAGGGCCTGATCATGCTCTTCAATCCAACTCCGGCACCCATCAAAAAAGATATTTCCATCCCGTTGTACTATACAGGCTTGGATGAAAAAGCCAGCATCCGCGAGCAGGAGGGCTCAACCAAATCTTATTCGCTCAGTAGAAATTACGAAGCTGTGGTTCCTGTAGAAATCCCAGCGAATGGCTATACCTGGCTGGTGGTGGAGTAAATCAAGACGCTAGATTTAAGAATCAAGACACAAGACTTTGCAAACGGCCTGCTAGGTTGGAGATTCAATGCTTAGTCCTTGATGGTGTTCAATATATGCAAGGCCTTACATAGCCCAATCCTCCCGAGAAAGGGTACTATCAGGACAGGCTTTCTGGGCAAAAAGCCTATATTTTCAGCCTGTTCTGTTCTCGCCAATGTTCTACAAACCCCAAAACAAGAGTCTTTTCCGCGTCAAGGCGCTTGCCATTAGCGCTTCGCTGCTGGTATTGGTAAGCTCGTCCGCCCTAGCTCAGAGCGGGGATGAGGGCACTGGGTTCTGGCTTTGGCAGCTGCTCGGCAGGCTCCATCCCCTGGTGGTGCACTTCCCGATCAGCCTCCTGATCGTCGCCGGGCTCTTGGAGCTGCTGACGCTGAAAGACTTCAAGCACCCCCTGCGTCCAGGCATACGCATGCTCGCCGTGACCGGAGCGGTCAGCGCGGTGGTCGCAGCGGCTTTAGGACTGCTTTTCGCCTCCAACGAAGGTGTGACCGGCTCGCTGCTCGACCTCCATCAGTGGATAGGCATCATTTCTGCCGGACTGGGCTTGGCCCTGCTTTTCTTTCTGGGAAAAGGGAAAAAGAGACCCAAAAGCATTCCTGTTTACCGCAGTCTGCTTTTTCTCTCTGGCATCGGTGTCGGAGTCGCCGGGCATTTTGGTGCTTCACTCACGCATGGAGAGGATTTCCTGACCGAGGTGCTTCCTTGGCAGGAAGAATCCGAGGCACCCGAGTCGCTGACCATTGACGTTGCGGTCTTTGCCTCGGCGCTCTCTCCAGAGCAGGAAATCCAGCTCGTCACCAACGTCCGCTCCGTCCTCGCCCACAACTGCTACAAGTGCCACTCCGGAGCCAAGATCGAAGGGGAGCTGAGGCTGGACGAAAAGGAATTTGTCTTTGCCGGAGGCGAAAGCGGGCCGATTCTCGTACCCGGAAATCCAAGAGAGAGCGAGCTGATCCGCCGGATTTCCCTGGGCAAAAACCACGACGATGTCATGCCCTCCAAGGGCAAGCTGCTCAGCAAGGAAGAGATCCAGCTCCTGAGGCTTTGGGTGGAAAAAGGAGCCCCTTGGCCAGACGGCGTAGCCCAGCAGTCCGTCTATCGTGTGGCGGCTTTGGCTCCAAGAAAGCCCGACCTGCCTCCTGCCAAACCTGGACTGGAAAACCCCATCGACCGCTGGGTGGATCGGTATTTCCAAGAAAACGAGTTGGCCTGGAGTGAGACGGTGGACGACCGCACCTACCTTCGGAGAATTTACCTGGACATCATCGGCTTGCTCCCATCGCCTGAGGAATTGACCGCTTTTGAAAGCGACCCCAACCCTGAAAAACGCGACATTTGGCTCCAAAAGCTGCTGGATCGAAAGGACGACTTTGCGCAACACTGGTTGACCTTTTGGAACGATCTCCTGCGAAACGACTACACCGGCACCGGATACATCACCAAAGGCAGATTTGCAATCACCGACTGGCTCTACACCTCCATCCGCGACAACAAGCCCTACGAACAGCTGGTCAAGGAGCTGCTGAATCCCTCCCCCAAATCCAAGGGCTTCATCGAGGGCATACGCTGGCGCGGGACGGTCAACGCCTCCCAACGCGTGGAAATGCAGGCCGCGCAAAACGTGGGACAGGTCATCCTCGGCCTCAACCTGAAATGTGCCTCCTGCCACGACAGCTTCATCAGCGACTGGAAGCTGGAACAGTCCTATGCCTTTGCCAACATTTTCGCAGACTCCACGCTGGAAGTGAGCCGCTGCGAGACTCCTACCGGAGAGATGGCCAAAACCAAAATCCTCTGGGAAGAGCTCGGAGAGATCGACAGCCTCGCCACCAAGGCCGAAAAGCTCAAGCAGCTGGCCGAGCAGCTCGTGCAGCCCGCCAACGGACGCATGTACCGCACGGTCGTGAACCGCATCTGGAAGCAACTCATGGGCAGGGGCATAGTCGAGCCCGTGGACGAGATGGACAACCAGCCCTGGAGCGAAGACTTGCTGGATTGGCTGGCGGTGGATTTTGTGGAAAACGGCTACGATCTCAAGCGCCTTATCTTTCAGATCGCTTCCTCGAAGATTTACCAAAGCCAGTCCATCGCCGTGGCTTCGCCAGAAATGCTGATGGCTGCGGACTTCAAGTTTCAGGGATTGGTCAGAAGGCGACTGACTGCGGAGCAGTTTTCCGACGCGGTCAGCCAGCTCTCGGCTCCCCTATTCGACTCGGCAGAGGTGAAGTTTCGCCCTTACGAACTCATTCCGGAAGCGAAGCCTTCCCTTCCATTCGCCCGAGCGGCAGTCGTCGCCAACAATGCCTTCCTGACCTCCCTCGGCCGTCCCAACCGGGAAATCGTTTCTACGAGCCGGGATTCCCAGGCCAGTTTGCTCCAGGCGCTGGAGCTGAGCAATGGGGAGCGGCTCAACCAATCCCTGACAAAGGGAGGAAAAAATTGGACTGAAAGCTACCCCGATGCCGAGCAGCTCACGCGAGAACTCTATGCACGGGCCCTGCTCCGAGCACCAAACGAAAAAGAACTGGCCGTTGCCAAACAAGCCTTCGGAGAACGGCCAGAACCGAGCGAAGTCCAGGATTTTCTCTGGGCCGTTTTTCTCCTACCTGAATTTCAAATGATCTACTGAAAACTCCGCCCCGGCTGGTGCCTGTCTGCCGAAAGGCAGATCTTCACCTGCCGGAAACCATTCGTCGAAAACATGAAAACGCTCAACTCAAGACGGGACTTTCTCAAAAAAACCAGCGCCGCCGCAATGGCCACCATGGGCATGGGCGCGCCATTGGCGGGATTGCTTTCCTCCTGCGGATCGGGAGGAATGCCCTCCACTGCCGACTCGGTGATCCTGCTTTTCATGGCTGGAGGCATGGCCCACACGGAGACTTTTGATCCGAAAAAGTACACGCCTTTCCGCAAGGGAATGGAGTCCAAGGAAGTGCTGAGCACGTTCCCGGCCATCCCCACCGCGCTGGACGGGATCCAGTTTTCCGAAGGGCTGGAAAACATCGCCTCCGTGATGGACAAGGGCACCTTGATCCGATCTTACGTTGCGGCGGATTTGGGACACATCCTCCACACCCGTCACCAATACCATTTCCATACCTGCTACGAGCCTCCCCAGTCTGTCGTCGTCCCACACTTGGGGAGCTGGATCGCCAAGGAAAAAGGTGTGCTAAATCCCGTCATTCCGCCCTTTATCAATATCGGGCAGCGCTTCACCGTCGGCGAGGGCGAAGAACTGAAAGCCTTCCACAGCGCGGGTTTTCTCGGTTCGGAGTATGGGCCGTTTTTGATTCCCGACCCCTCAGCGGGACTGGAAGCGGTCAGACCCCCAGTTGGGATGGACTCTAAACGCTTTGAAGCCAGAAACCAACTCTACCAAGACTTGATTTCTGCTGGCCCAATGGGAGAATTTGGCTCCGACTACCAAAAAGAATCGCTGAAGCGCTCCATGGAGCAGGCCTACATGCTGCTCAACTCGCCGGAAGCGAAGGCTTTTGACCTCAGCCAAGAGCCCAAAGAAAGCTACGACAAGTACAACACGGGGAAGTTTGGCTTGGGCTGCCTTTTGGCAAAACGGCTGGTAGACCAAGGCGCGCGCTACATCACCGTGACCACGGAGTACGAGCCCTTCTTTGGCTGGGATACGCACGACAACGGCCACACCCGGCTCAAGGACATGAAAAAGATGATCGATGCCCCCGTAGCTCAGCTCATCCGGGACTTGGATCAAAGCGGAAAGCTCGACAGAACCCTGGTCATCTTGGCGAGTGAGTTTAGCCGGGACATGCTCACGGAGGGAAGGCCTGATCTAAAAGTGCTGGATCAAGTCGAGGTGCCCGATATCATCGAGGACATGAAAAACTACGGTATGCACCGCCACTTCACCGACGGCTGCTCGATGTTGCTGTTTGGCGGGGGAGTCAAGCGAGGGCATGTCTTTGGCAAAACCGCCGACGAGCGTCCCTGCAAGACCATCGAAAACCCCATCAAGATCGACGGCATCCACCAGACGGTTTACCACGCACTGGGAATCCCAGCGGACAAAAACTACGAGATCGAGCAGCGTCCCTTCTACACCACGCCCGATGGGCATGGAAAGGCGGAGCTTGACCTCTTGGAAAAAGCCTAAAAACTAAGATTTCGAAAAAAAAGAGGCTGCCTCAGCTATGAGACAGCCCCCCTTGCATTTGTATCAGCTATCGTCTTTCTTTTTGAACCTGAAACTGTAAAACCTATACCCCATGGTCATGCTTAAGAAATTCCATCGGTTCTCGAAAGGATATTTTTTCCCTTCCACCTCTATTTCTCTGGAATAATAGGATGTCGGTTGGTACTTTGCCCAAAACACAATTCTCCGGGCATATTCGATCGATCCTCCAAAGGCAAAGTTGGCGGTAAAGGGCATTTGAGAGGTTTCAAAGGAATTGTATACTGTGGAAAGTTCTGGTAGTCCGCGATGAAACTCATCTGCTTGTTCCTTAACAATATTAGCAGACAGGTTCACCCCTCCGAAGGCATTTAACCGAATCTTTCCGACTTCAAGGAGCGTGAATTGGGGCAAAATTTCCAAGGAGAGTCTCCCAACAGGCGGACCTCCAACTTTTCCCTCAAAGAGACCGGGCACATTTGGAAATACCGGCTTGCTGTTATCATAAAAGTAATACCTCGTGAATACCCGCGAATAGGTGACCTTGTTATGGAGTGACAGGCGATTGGAAATCTCCCTTTCATAGAAAAGACCAAAAATCCTGGTAGTGGTGGTCCCGCCTCCAATGGGCTCGACAATAACGTTTCCTATTTGATTGACATTGCCAAAGCTATTTTGATCCACCTGGCCAAATTCGAGTCCAAAGGAATTCTGCGAAAAGGCATTCCAATGAGCCGATAAACAGATAATACCAATTAGCAGTCTTTTCATTATCGTCGGTTAGCCTTTGTTCTCAATAAAATCAACAACTCCTGGGTCGTCCAAGCTTGCCGCAACATTTTTGGCAACCTTCGACGCTACTTGATCTTTCAGCGTACTTGAAAATGACATCTCGCTTTCCTTGACCAAAAGAGATGGAGGGTCATTATCCCCGACTAACTCCTCCTGGCAAGAAAGCAGGCCAAATGAAGCTACAATAAAAACCAGACTCCTGAAAAGAAGCGCTTTCAGAAAATTGTGTTTTTGTGTTTTTGTGTTTTTGTGTTTTTGTGTTTTTGTGTTTTTGTGTTTTCATGGTTTTTAGATTGTGATTTCCAAAAATATAGTAGAACCAAATATTAAAAAATACCCTGTATAGGGTATTTTATGCATGTTTCTCGACTTTTTTTTGGGGAGCGTGGTGAAACCGACATGATCGAGAACATCAAAAACTACGAGATCGAGCAGCGTCCCTTCTACACCACTCCTGACGGACATGGGAAGGTGGAATTTGACCTTTCGGCAAAAGCCTAAGGCCGAACATCCGGACAAACATCCGCCCATCACAAATCAACAACCCTAAAAGAGGCTGCCGTTAAACTTTGGTAACTGTCAAAAATCAAAGACAGACGTTTCATTCCACAATCAAACCAAACCCATTACACACATGAAATTCATCTCTACCATTGCCCTGGCGGTAGGAACCTTCCTCGCCAGCGCCACAGCGCCCATCGCACCTGCCACGGTCAACAAAACCGAAAGCACCGTCAAGTGGATGGCCGAGAAAGTCACCGGCAAGCACTGGGGCTATGTGCCCATCTCCGATGCCCAACTCGACGTGGCCAACGGCAAAATCACCGGAGGTACCTTTGAAATGGACATGGTCAACCTGACCGTGGAAGACCTCACCGACCCCAAATCCAAAGGCAACCTCACCAACCACCTGAAGTCTGACGATTTCTTCTCCGTAGAGAAATTCAATAAGGCAACTTTGAAAATCAAGGATGCAAAAACCTCCAACGGAACGGACTACACCATCTCTGGCGACCTGACTATCAAGGGAGTCACCCAGCCGGTCTCTTTCCCTGCGAAAGTGTCCGTAGCTGGCAAGCAGCTGACTGCTACCGGAGAGATCACCTTTGACCGCACCAAGTATGACATCAAGTACCGCTCCAGCAACTACTTCGAAAACCTGGCCGACAAGGCCATCTACGACGACGTCAAGCTGGAAGTGAAGCTGGTCGCGACAATTTGATTTGAAAATTGAAAGATTTTAAAAACTTGTCCGCTGGGGCGGATTGAAAAATTTGGCCTGAGTCATACTCAGGCCTTTTTTTTTGACCAAGTACCATGTTTCAAACTTCCGTTGTCTTGCTTCTCCAGAAGCGGGACTAGTCTTGTTTCTTCTATGTGAAAAAACTCTTTTTTACCGCTGAGGCGCAAAGGCCGCTAAGCTTTGGCAGATTAGCTTTTCATTTCTGAAACCAAAAAGCTTCAGCTTTTTTCTCTGCGCTCTCGAAAACACCAGCTAGTGTACTATCGTGTGCCGTTCAGAACGACGTCAGTTCACACCTAGTCCAAAATTCTCCGCGGTCTCTGCGGTTATTTTTTTGGTGAAAGAAAACGGGCCTCATTTCCCATTAACTGTACTCCGATACTCCACCCAAAAAGGCACCAAGTCCGTCTGAACCATCTTGGCACCGGGAGCGGTCAGGGTTTGGGCGATTTGGGGATCGGGATTGGCAGAAAGCTGCCTGTCGCTGTCACCGAGGGAATTGATCCAGGCTTTCATGCCGAGTTTCTTACAGACCTTGATCGTCTTTGGCGTGTTGAAGCCCGCATCGATGTGGATCAGCGTGGGATCAAAGCGCTTTTCGGCCTTGTAAAGATCCCCGACGGAATAGGCCCTCGGCATCAGCTTTGCCTCTGGCAGCAGCCTCCGCACCTTATCCAGCACCTCCCAATCCGAATCGAAGAAAAAGACCTGGTCTTCCATTCCGAGCTCTTTGACAATCGGCACAAGGTATTCGACCTTTTCGGTCTTCAGATCCAAGTCCACATAGATTTTGCCCTTGGCCAATTGCAGCGCCTCGCGCAGCGTGGGCACCAACTGGTCGGATTCGCTTCCGTCTGTATTTTTCAGCCGAATCCGCTTAATGTCTTCGGCTTTCATCGTCTCAATCGGCCCCCGGGCGGAGACGGCCGTCCGGTTGAAGGTGCCGTCATGGAGCAGGAAGGGCACCCCATCCGCACTCACGCGCACGTCGATCTCAATGATATCGGCTCCAAGGCGAATGGCCTCTTCGATGGATTTCAGGCTGTTTTCGGGATAGACTTCATGCGCGGCGCGATGGGACGCGATCACCAGGCTGTCCGGATGCTCCATCCTAACTTTGATCTGGCTGAGTTGGGCATGGGCTCCTGCGGAAATGAGCAGGAAAAATGCAATCAGGGAAATGCGGTAGTTCATGTTTTGGAAAATCATTGTTCTCTTGATCCTTCCCGTTCTGGTGTGGCCGGGATTCGGTTGACGATCTTGTTGCCGCCTTTTTTCTTGGTCATCACAAAAGAATCATACAGCTCGCCAGTGGCCATGTAGGAGTCGTATTCGAGCTGATCGCCGTTGATGCGGATCGTCTGGAAAAGCTGGGTGTTGAAGGCCTTTCGCACCATCCAGTCCTGCTCCTTCACGTCATACATCTTTGGCCCAGCCACGGAGACCACATAGACCGGACCCTTTTTGTAGTCCAATTCCTCCGAGCCCGCCATGGTTTTGGCTTGGCCACGCGCATAGGCATGGTCATGGCCTTGGAGTACCATGTCCACTCCAAACTCCTCGAAAATCGGCCTAAAATCCCGCAGCAGCTTGTCGTTTGTTCGTTCCGCCTTAGTCGCATAGACCGGATAGTGGATGAAGACAAACGTCCATTTCTTCGGATTCTCGGTCAGGATCTTGCGCAGCCAGGTCTTTTGGACCTCCAGCATCTCATTGGATTCGTCGATCTGCTCGGTATCCAGGGAGATCAGCTTCACGTCGGTGTAGTTGACCTCATAGGCCGTTTCTTCGAGTTCCGCCACACCTGCCGGGCCATTGGATGGCAGGTTAAACTGCGCCCTCCAGTGCTCGGTGATCTTTACGTTGCGAAACTCGTGGTTGCCGGGGCTCATGAGTGTAGGAATCGAGGAATGCAAAAAGGCGCCGCCTTTGAACCACTCGCCCCATTCCAGGTCGGAATTGTGGCGGTTGATCAGATCCCCGGCATGAAGTGTGACATCCATACGGCCCGCCTTCAGGTGCGACTCGCGATAGACTCGGCTCCACTGTGACAGGATGTTGGTCTGTGCATCGCCATAGTACAGGATTGAAAACCCTTCTTTGGAATTCGGCATCTGGATCTGAAACCATTCGCTCCACAGTCCAGGTTTACCTACCCGATAGAGGTAGCCAGCGCCGGGAGTGAGCTGATCGACCTTCGCAGCATGGTTGTTGAAAGTCAGGATGGGTTCGTCTTCCTTTTGGGTGGTGAATTTGGAAGTGCTGGCGGAAAACCGCTTGACCTCCTTCTCAAATCCCGGCCCGGGAGTGGCTGGTGCCAGCTCCAAAAACGACTCGGTCACGGCCGAGGAAGTCCGCCAGTTGACGGCGATGGAGGTCTCTCCGTCTTCTCCTGGATGGAGAATGATCCGGTCGGGACGTTCGCCAGCCAAAGCCATTTTGCCGGGAATGGAGTCCGCGATCTGGGCCTTGCTTTGAAATGGATTCATACCGCCAAGCATCAAGGCGAGAAACAGTGAAATCTTGATTTTGTATTTCATGAAAAGAGTAAAATGAAAACAGGACAGGGCACTAGGCCCCATCCTGTCAGAAAACCAACATCTATTCTACCTCCACAAGGTAGCAATCGGGCTAGTCTGGCCGGTTAATCCTTTGTGAAATTGTCTTTACGATTCGGCTTTCACCAAGGCCGCCAAGAAAAGAGCAAAAGGTCGAATGTCTCCATCCGAACTGGCAGCTTCCAGCGCGGCCATGTATTCCTCCCGTCTCGCAAGCGGCACGATCACCCAATCGTAACCTCCCGATGCCAAGAACAAATTCATCAGAAAGCGTCCCAGGCGGCCATTTCCGTCGATATAGGGATGGATATAAACAAACATAAAATGTCCCAAAACCACCCGCACGGCTGGGTTGGGCTCATTTTCCAAAAGCTCAAAATAGGCCGGCATCAGCTCACGCACCACTTCTGCGGTGGGGGGGACGTGCTTGGATCTCCGGATAAAAACCGGCTGGCTGCGATAGCCCGCCAGATCCGAGGCTCGGATGATGCCCGCCGTGACGCTCGGCGCAAAGAGCTCCCGGTACCAAGTCTGGTGTACCTGATCCGCCACCAAGCCGGAATTTTCCGCTCGGAGCACACGCTCCACAGCCTTTTTTACCTCCTGAAAAGCTTGCCAATAGCCCCTCGCGGCCAAGGCATCCCGGTGCTGCCGGTCGCTTTCGCTCCACTCGGGCTGCCGATTCCCACTCCGCACCCGCTCGATCAGCTCGTTGGATACCCGGTAGCCCTCGATGGACAGGGAGTTATAGGCATCGTTCACAAAGTTGTCCGCGACCTGCTGCAAGTAGCCCGGGATATCGGTGGGCAAACCCGGCGCTGGCGGAAACACCTCGATGATCGGTTCCCGCATGGCGTGCCAGAGCAGCTGGAGTCGGTTGACATACGGAGACACCTGCCGCGAGGGGATCGCAAAGGGACTCGTTGCTTGGAAAGGATCATTTTCCATCACATTATAGCCCACGGAGCGCATGCCCGAGAGGATATCGTCAGCGATCCGTTCTCGGCCAATATTCCGAAAAGCCCCTGCCATCCGCCCAGCCACCACACTATGCCCTCCCTCCAGCAAGATCTCCAGCAGCTCGGAGGCATCCCGAAAGCTCGCCAGAGCTGTCCTTGCCTCAGTGGGATTGTTGCGGTAGAAAGGCTCGGGACAGTACACCAGCGCCGGAGCCAAGGCAAACAGCCTTAGGCCGCCCAGCATCTGCACACTTTCCCCGCTGGCGGTATTGGCTCGGGTCTCAAAGATGGAGGTATCGTGGGGAAAGACCGTGGTCTGGTTTCGCGCCTGCGGCGAACGCACCAGCAACTGTCGTGGCACCGTCAGATTGCCCGCATGCAGGATGACCGACTGCTCAGGCGACAGGCTCCAGTTGTCCCCAAAGCGAACCTGCAGGTACGCGGCGATGAAATCCCAGAAGGAGGTAAACCAGGCCGTGCTTTCGCCAGCTGTCTCGTCCGGCCTAGCTGGAATGTACCAACCCCGGATCACTTCCTTCAGAAAGCCCGTCCGAGTCAATCTCTCCCGATGGGTACGGCTGAGGTCTGCCGACTGCACAGCAATCTTCCCTTCCCCTTGCAGACGTTTGAGGACATCGAGCGATTGGGCGAGTTTTTCAGACAGCTTGGCCATACCACAAAGGTAATTTAGCCTTTACGGACTTACAATTTTTAGCTTAAAAAGTTTATTACATTTTAGCTTTTGATGCGTTTTAAATTTAGCATTAGACGGATCGCTATATTTAGCTTTTAAGGAACAAGCCATCTAATTCATTTCACAAAAATAGAAACAGCCATACTTTGCCATTCTACTTCTGTGGCCATCCGTGGCTTTTTCCGTGGCGATCTGTGGGAAAAAGTAAGTTCGCAACAAAAAGCTTTCCCACGGATTCCCACGGATAGAATACACAGACTTTCACAGAATAATGATTTTGGTTATCAGCTTCTTCGATCTCCGGTCTTCCGTCTTCTGTCCCAAAATCTTACAAATCAAACTTCACGCTCAGTATCCCGTACCGAGGCTGCACCAGATAGGCGTAGGTGCTGATGAGGTTTTCGCTAAAACTATCCCTGCGGATCGAGCGCGTGTCGAGGATATTCCAGACAGACAGGCGGATTTCCCAGGGGCTAGACTTGCCCTGATAGCTCAGAAAGGCATTGAGAAACTCATAGTCGCTGCGAATGCCACTGGCTTGGTTCAGGTAGCTGTTGTACGTGTAGTCGGCGTTTAGCTTCAATCCTTTGTAGATATCCAGATCGATTTCCAGCTTGGGACTGTGGGTCGCGAAGGTGTTTTGGATCGCTCCCGAGCTGTAGTTGTTGGCGGTGAAAGCGTAGCCCAGATCCACCTCCAATATCTTAAAAAAGGTCGTCGTGAGCTTGGTATCGTAGGTTTGGGAAAACTGCTCGTTTCGGCTTGGCATCTCGTCCAGCACCAGGTTGGTGGAGAAAGCATTCCAGCGTCCGCCCAGCTCAAACTTAAATCGATTGAAGCGCTTGTCCAGGCGCAGGTTTGCGCTGGCCGTCTCATTGACCGGCTCCACGTTGAGCACCGAGAGGAGGCGATTGATCCCCATGAATTCCGTGCTGGTGACCAGCTCGTTTTTCTTTCGCTGCCAGAGCAAATCCCCAAAGAGATTGAATCCGGAAAATAGGTCGAAATGGCTGAAATTAAGCGAATGGGTGTAATAGAGCCCATTTTCCAAAACCCGATTGCCTTGGAAGATCGCATTGTAATCCTGCAGCACATAGCCCTGGGCAAGCCTTTGGATATCCATAAAGTTGGCCTCGGTCTGGAAACGGTAGGTCAGGGAGCGGTTGGATTTGATCGCCCACTTCGCATACATTCCCGGCAGTAGCATCACTTTGTCGTATTCCTGCTCGTCGGCAAACTGTCGGTCGCGCCAGGCATAGCGATGGAGGTAAAGTGAGGGGCTCAGGATGACTTTTTTCCACTTGGTCTTGTAGGTCATCCCGAGGTAAGCGTCCTGCATTCCAAACTCGTTGTCATTGGCAAAAGCACCTAAATCTTCTGAAGCCTCGGCCTGTCTCATGCTTCCCACGAGGCTCTGGGAGATATTTTGGTAGCCCAAAGCCCAGTTGAGGTGGTTGGTCGCATTGAGGATGTGGTAGTAGTTGAAAGCTCCCTCGATGGTCTGGCTGCGGATCTCCTGGTTTTGGAGAAAGCGGTAGGTCTCCTGATCCATCAGCGGGAGGAAATCCCCGAAAGGCCTTCTGTTGGTCGTCAGGTCATAGAGCGGATCCTGAAATTTCTTTTCCCAATTTGCCTCCATGGAAAAGACATTCTTCTCGGTGGAGGCATGGTACCACTCTACCTTTTGCTGCAGACTGAAAGGTGTTCGGGTCTGCGCTGTGGAGAGTTTTTGCTCGATTTGCCCAAAATTGGAGTTCTGCACGTTGCTGTTGGCAATGTCTGAGACCTTGCCAAAGAAGCTGTACTTGAGGTAGGTCTCTTCCTTTGGCGTGAAAGTCAAGCCATATTTGAAAAGTCCCGATTTGTTTTCCACCTGGCTGGCGGTAGTGAGCAATTCCTCGTTGTTTTCCCCCGAATTCAAATACGTGCGATAGGAAGAACTTCCCAGCCTATTGTCCGAGGCCGAGGCGATGGCAAAGCCCGAATGCCTCCACTTTTTGCTTGGCGTGTAGTTGAAATTGAGCGCGCCAAGATGCGTCTCCAGCGAGGCGGCATTGTCGCGGCTGGCCATGGGAATGCCCAGATCGTCGGAGCTTAGATTCACCCGAGAACCCGTACGGGAGCTCAGGCCAGCCATTCCCCCGCTGAAACGGAAATAGTCCTGCAGCGTGAAGGTCTGCTCGCCCACATTGTTGGAGCCCCCGATCAGGTTGAGGTTCAGCTTGGGAGCGTAGTAGAATACATTGGCGTGACCGAGGTAGCGCTCTTCGAGGCCTCCACCTGCGCTCAGATCACCAAAGACCATGTTCTTTTTGCCGTCCTTCAGCTGGATATTCAGCGCGAGGGTCTCGTCATTGTCGAGTCCGCGAACCGGGGCGATTTCGTTGAAGTTTTTCAAGACTTGCACCCTATCCACTGCATTGGCAGGCAGGTTTTTGGTCGCCAACTTGGTGTCCCCGTCAAAGAAAGCCTTGCCATCCACCATGACCTTGTCCACCTTTTTGCCCTGCACTTTGACCTCCCCGTTGTCATCGATCTCGAAGCCCGGAAGCTTTTCCAATACATCGCCCAGCTTTCGCTCCGTACCCGTAGTAAACGCATCAGTCTTGTAAGTCAGCGTATCGCCATTCATCGTCACGGGCATCTCCGACACGACCTCAACCAGCCCTAGCTCGGTGTCGCTTTGCGCCAGCACGATCTGCAGCTGCACTTCCGGGTCCCAGTCGGAGATCACTTTTTCAAACTGCTTATAGCCCACAAACGACACCCGAATCAAGTACTCGGAACCTGGAGCAAGCGTGACCTTAAACCTCCCCTCCTCATTGCTAATGCCAAAGCCGCCGATCTTTTGCGTGCTTTGGTTGATGGCGACCACGTTGGCATAGGCGATGGGCCGGTTCAGGCTGTCGAGCACCTGCCCGATCAGGGGCTTGGTTTGGGAAAAAGAACTCAGGGAGATCAGGAAAAGCCCAAGGCAGAAAAGAATGCGGTAGAGAGAAGGCATAGTTGGTTTAGTATGAATTCCAAATTGTAACTGCTTTCGACAGCGCTGTCAGTCCGAGCGGAGTCGAGGACCCTTCGACTCCGCTCAGGGTGACCGACACTCGGTTTTTAGGAAAAAAATCCTAAAGATTCAATTCTTTGTACTTGACAGAAAGTCTCGCTTTTAGGCTCTTGGATCTGTCTAGCTACTTGATACTAGTGTCTTGCTACTAATTGCCAATCCTGATCGTAAACTGGTTTCCTTCGCCGGGTTTGCCCTGGTAGCGGTTCATCATCTGCTTCATACCTTCCTCCTGCATCGCGCGAAACTCCTCCCGGGTCACGACTTTGCCGCGCTTGGGGTGCTCGATTTTGACCGGGTCAGCCGAGGGATTCAGCTCGATCTTTTCGCAGACCATGGAGCGGCCCGAGTTGTGCACTTCGAGGATCAGGCCGGGGAGGCCAAAGTAGTTTTCCGGTCCATGCGCTACGGGAATCTCTGGGGTAAACCAGGCCACGACCTGGATGGTGTCTTTGACGTTTTCCATCTCTGTCATACCGGTAGAAAAGCGCTGGGAATCCACAATGCGGGAATAGGTGGCCTTTTGGGCCGTGTAGTTGCCGATCTTTTTGGTCTCGTCGCTCAGCTCCCATTCGGCTGGTTCGAGTGCGTCTTTGACCAGAAACTCCTTCCCCATCACATCCTGCTCCTGCTCAAATGCCTGCTCGGCGACGTTTTTGTAGAGCACCCGGTCCGCGCTACCGGTGTTGATCACCATGGTCATACCACCGGAGGAGGCCGTGGCCGGGCCACCGCCGAGGCTTTCGGCCTGCTTCCAGTTGGATTCGGTTTGGGTGAAGGAGAGAATGTAGTCCCGCTCCATCTGTTTTTTCAGTTGGGCCTGCATCTCGGCCATCTGCTCGGGACTGGTGCGGGTGCTGTCCATCTGGAAGCGGATGGCGCTCGTGGTTTTGTAGTAGGCCCGACCGGTGAGGCCTTGGCCCGAGGCTTCGCCGATAAAAGTACCTGCGAAAAGGAAGCCTGCAAGGAGTAGAGATTGGAGTTTCATAGCATGTGTTGTTTAGGTTACAAATGAATATAAAGGCCAAAAATCCGAGCGTTAAGCACTGTTAACGTGTGTTAACCGAGTCTTGAAAAACGTCACTTAGAACGTCCAAAAGACCATTTCCTCCGCATTTCATCCCCCTATACTGACCTTTCTCCCGTTTTTCCCTCCCGGCTTTCCTTGGTACTGTCCCTGCAGCTGGCGGATACTTTCCTCCTGCATGGCGCGAAATTCCCCGCTGTCCATGGTCCGGCCTTTTTTCGGCACCCGGATCTGCACTGGCTCTGCAGAGGGATTGAGCTCGATTTTTTCGCAGTAAAAAGAACGCCCCCCATTGTGCACCTCGAGAATGAGGCCCGGCAGGCCAAAGTAGTTTTCCGGTCCATGCGCCACGGGAATCTCAGGGGTGTACCACACGGTCACCCGGATCGTATCCTTGACGGCCTCCATCTCCGCCATGCCGGTGGAAAAGCGCCTGGAATCGATGACCTTGAAGTACGTGGCCTTTTGGGCGGTATAGTCCCCGATCTGCTTGGTCTCTTCGCCCATTTGCCAGTCTTCGACTGCGAGGACGTCCCGGATCAAAAAGTCCCTGCCCATAAACTCCTGCTCTTGGATGTAGCTTTGCTGGGCCAGATCCTTGTAAAGCAGGTCGTCTTCCTGGCCAGAAAGACTGACGGACATGCCCTCGCCGGATTGGGGCGCAGTGCCTTGCTCCATACTGGGCAGCTGCTGCCAGTTGGATTCCGTCTGGGTAAAAGAGAGCACAAAATCACGCTGCCAGGGCTTTTTCATGATCTCATGCGCCTGGGCGATTTCCTCTGGGCTCATGTCCGCACTGTCTATTCGGATCATGATCTGGTTGGAGGCTTTGTAAAAGGCCCGGCCGGTCAGGCTTTGAGAAAAAGCGGAGCCGAAGCCCAAGAGCAAAATGACAAGGAGGAGACAGCGTTTGGTTTTCATGGCGGGATTGGATTTATTGTTTGCAGATAAAAGTCTCCCAAAACAAGCCAAGCCCCTGAAGCAAAAGCGTTAAGCAGTGTTAACGAGTGTTAAGCCCTGTTTTTTGGCGCATCCAAGCCTTCTAATTTAGCACCGTGGAAAAGCTCCAACTCAAGCGAATCGGTATTTTGATCGGCTTCACGCTCCTGCTCAGCATCGGGGTGCAGGCTTGGCGCATGTACTCGCAATTTAAAGTCATCCGCCACCAGCTCGTTTTGGACATCCAACAGAGCTTGGACAACGCGGTGGAAAACTATTTCGCCGAGATCGTCAAGACCGACGTGGTCACCATCACTGGCCAAAGGCCCGGCCGACCTCCACTCCGCGACTCCATGCGGGTCAGCACGGTGGTGACGCGCATGCGGGCGGATACTGCCGGAGGAAAAAACCGCATTTTAGTCCGCAACGGCATCGAGTCTCCCAAGCAGGTCTTGGACTCCCTGGTCTGGGAGACGAGTCCCTCCGACACGATGCACCACCTCGTTCGGATGGATTCGCTGAAGTTTGTCCAGTTTGGGCAAAACAGCGACATGAACGTGTTCTTCGGCCATGACGGCACCGACAGCGTGGAACAGCTGCGCTTTTTCACCAACCGGATCATGATCTCCCTCACGCGGGACTCCCTGGACTACGACAAGATAGCCTCGCTCCTCCAGGCCGAGCTCGACAGGCAGGGAATAGCCCTGCGCTACCAATTGGTACCGGTGAGGAGGCAAATCCCCCAAGTCGGCAGCGAAATCATAGACATTCCCATATCGGGACAAAAGCCCGAAATGGAGATGAAGACCGTCTCCCGATCCACCTTTTTCCCTCCAGGCCAATCCCTGGAGCTCTACTTCGAAAACACCGCCCTAACCCTGCTCCGGCGCGGATCGGTGGAGGTTTTGACTTCCTTCCTGTTTTTGGCCGTCATCGCCTTCGCGTTCTACTACCTCTACCAGACGATCAAAAACCAAAAGGAAATCGCCGAGATCAAGCAGGACTTGGTCGCCAACATCACCCATGAGTTCAAGACCCCGATAGCCACCACCCTTTCTGCCATCGAGGGGATTGAGCTCTTCAATCCCGAAAACGACGCCGCCAAGACCAGTCGCTACCTCGGCATCTCGAAGTCCCAGATGCACAAGCTCAACCAGATGGTGGAAAAGCTGCTGGAAACGGCCACCTTGGACTCTGAGCAGGTGGTGTTGAAAAAAGAAAAGATCGAGACCGAACCTCTCCTCCATCAGCTCGTGCAGAAATTCCAGACTTTGGCGCCCGACAAAACCATCGAGCTCATCCTACCTTCCCACTGCAAAGCCATCGAGGCGGATCCTTTTCACTTCGAAAACGTCCTCTCCAACCTACTGGACAATGCCGTCAAATATGGCGGAAGCCAGATCCGCATATGCCTCGATCAAAACGGATTGAACAAAATCCGCATCCACGACAATGGGGGAAATATCAATTCTGGGCAAAAGGAGCGGGTTTTTGAGCAGTTTTACCGCATTCCCAAAGGCGACCTCCACGACGTGAAGGGCTTCGGCATTGGTTTGTACTACGTGAAAAAGATCCTGGAAAAGCACGGCGGAAAAGTGGAATTGGAGACCGGAAAAAACTCCACCGCCTTTATCACCTACTGGCCATGAGCAAGATCAGCATCATCCTGGCTGAGGACGAACTCGCCCTCGGCACCATCATCCAAGAGAGCCTGCAAAGTCGAGACTTTCAGGTCAAGCTCTGCGGAGACGGAGCCCAGGCTTTGGAAGCTTATCAGACCAAAAAGCCCGATGTGCTCGTCCTGGACGTGATGATGCCCAAGATGGACGGCTTCAGCCTCGCCGCCGAGATCCGCAAAACCGACCCCTACACGCCGATCATCTTTCTTACCTCCAAAAGCCAAACCGAGGACGTGGTGAAAGGCTTTGGACTCGGTGCCAACGACTACGTGCGCAAGCCCTTCAGCATGGAGGAACTGATCGTGCGGATCAAAGCCCATCTGGATCGCCTCCGCACCCGACAGGCCCAGAGTGATTGGATAAGCTTGGGGAAATACGAGTTTCACCCTACGAGACAAGTACTAAAGCTGGCCGAAGAGGAATCGCCCCTCACCGCCCGGGAAAGCCAACTCCTACAGATGCTCCTCGAAAACGCCAACGACATCACCGACCGCACGCTGATCCTCACCCAGATCTGGGGCTCAGACGACTTCTTCAACGCCCGCAGCATGGACGTCTTCATCACCAAGCTCCGCAAAAAACTCCAGGACGATCCAGCGATCCAGATACTCAACGTTCGGGGGTATGGGTTTAAGCTGGTGTGCTGAGAGAAGAGCGTCATTGCGAGGGATCAATCTGCACATCTGATCGTTTTTCAGCAATTCGATCCTGAAGCAATCTCTAGAATTGTTTGTTTTAGCGCCGGATTACAAATTCTCGGATCGGGGATTCGGAATTATAAATTCCGAATAGAGAAGGTACCGAAACACGCCCATAACGGTCAAGTATACCCGCAGTTACGGGTAAATATGCGTTAATTTTCGGTTTAGCACAGACATTAGCAATTCCTAGTGGATTAGGATGCAGTCGAATCCTCCATAATTGCGGATATACATTGCGCAACGTATTTATTCATCGCACGTTGTGTTAAATTTTCCTTTAAATGTTCTTTGGAATTGTTCGTCTTTGACTCCTTCTTTTTCCAAAATATCTCCAGCTTTATAGTATCCTGTCATATAGACTTTATAATAGCCGATTAGCTTATTACTTTTAAAAGGGTCTGAATTCAGTTTGAGTTCAATTTCATCAATTTTATAATTCGTTGAACTTCCATCTAATGCGTCAGTCCATTCGTCATATTCGGCTTCTTTAACTTCCATTTTTGAATTCAGCCGAAAAGCTATCGAATGACCTGTATATCCATCATTCGCAATACTTTTTATTATTAATTCAACACCATATTTATCCAGTTCAATTGCCCTTTCTAGCATATCAGATTCCATTGAGCAATCGTGAGGGAAATAGCCATCCTCTTTCTGATAATTTTCTAATTCGACAATTTCTGCTTTTCCTAATTTTTCTTGTCCATTGCAATTAAAACCACCTAAAAACATTAAAACTAACAAAATTCTCATTGGTATTGTCATAAGTTGCACAACGTTTGTATAAGCCGTGGCGCTGAGCAAAAATAAAAAAATGTCCCTCCTTATCAGCGCCATGGATTACACATTTTGTTAGCGGCAGGCGTTCCTTACTCAGTAGTTAAATCGAAGACCCAATTTTTCATCTCAGCTTTCTTTACTTCCTCTCTTAAATTTCGTCCAGCTAAATCAAAAGTCGAGAGTGTCGAGAAGTCAATGTCTCTGCTCTGTTGTTTCATTTCTATTATTCCGTCTCTCAAATTTCTCAAGTCACCCTTGGCGTTGTAATGACTTGTTAGTTTGTCGACTGGAATGTCAGCCAATTCCCAAATGTCCTTCACTGTCAAAAAGAATTCCTTTTTATTACAAAAATCCTTCGTTATTATTCTTGCTTGTCCGTAGGTTAAATTAAGTCCTAAAGCCGATGCTCTCCAACTGGTCAACATTGTCGGAAGAAAATAAACAGTCGCGAAAATTGTCGCGATAAATAGTCCAACGAGTCCGATAATTATTACTGAGTCCATTAGTCTTTATTTCTTGGTCGTCATTGTCCCGGAACAATTGCTGGCAACGCTAGCATATGGCGCGTTGGCGTTTTCCTTTCAAAATTAAACAACAAAACGGCAATGCGCCATATGCATTGTTGTAGGCCTGTGCGCTTCCGCCGAACTCAATTTGTTATCGAATGCGATCACACGCCATTTTGTATTTTAACTTATATGAACCCGGCAATTGAGCCAAATCAATTCTCTCAATCACGTTCACAAACGTCAAGTAGTCCCTGTTTGCCCAGGCATTGTCCGCTGCGCTTACTTCTTGTTCTGTTAGGAGGTTGTTAGTATAAATCTTCGCTTGTCTTTCCTCAAAAGCATCCAGCTCATTTAACTTATCGAGGTCATCCTTCAAAATTCCTTTCCCTTCATTGTTTAAAAAATCAAGAAGGAAGTCAGCAAAATTTCGAGCGGACCTGTCGTAGTTAAATACTTCTTTTAGATTTTTACTGTTCAAGAGGTGCGAAATGCTGTTAATATGCCCAACAAAAAAAAGGTTTGATTTTTCCCTCTCGTCATAGGCAATCGTAACGGTAACTTTACTTGACTCTAGCCTGATAACGTTCTTGTGGATCTCAACGGCATTGAATCCGAATGCATCAAAAACTGGTCTTACGTTCTTTATCGTCAATTCGAAGTCTGTCATCTTTACTAGCGCATGGCCTACAACATCCGTATAAGTCCCATTCCTTTCCCGAGTGTCGTGTATATCCGTTTTGGACGATGGGACTTCCCAACGTTTTGCCCTTCAAATTATGTCATTTCGGAATCCAGACCAAGAGCAAAACGGGGGATTTGGGATTGTGAATCCCGAATAGGGAACTGGCACCTAGTAAATTCTTCTTTTTACAATCGCCAGCAATTCCGGACTATCCTCCATTGCCTGACCGTTTAGTGTCACATCGAAAAACTCCCCCATACACAAGGTATCCACCCTATCTTGATATTTGATCATCAGCTTTATCCGAAAGTCAGGGTATTGTCTACCTTCTTTAGGCTTTAATTTCTTAAGTTCATCGGAAATCAATCGAGTAAATCTTCTATCATCCGCTATTTTTTCCTTGTTAAAGCCAGAAACCCATTCCAGTGAAGAACAAGTAACCGGAACATTGAAACATGAATACTCTGGCAAATAGGCGATCTTAACTCGTTCAATCTCATCGACTTTCTCCCTTCCAATTAGTAGAAAGGCAAGTAACATCAAAGCTTTTAGCTGGACAATCAACATTATAACAAGGAGTTACTATTCACATTTCTCGTACACAGGATAACCTAAGCGATCTCCACTTCATTCCCTAGCAATTCAACCTTGAAATTTACCTTTGCCTTCAAGGCCTCGAAGACTTTCAGGATCGTTTCGATGGTGACATTCTTTGAATTGTTCTCAAGCTTGGAAATCTGCGATTTTTGCACGCCGACGAGCTCTCCCAATTGTTCTTGGGTCAGCTGCCTTTCCTTGCGGGCAGTTCTGATCATTTCCCCCAAAAGCTCAAGCTTTAGCTCAAACTCAAACTGATCTCGTTTAGGAGTGCCCACCTTGCCAATCAGCAAATCCTGGGCTTCGTCTAGACTGCATGATTTCATTCTTCTATCTCAATAAGGGATCGCTAGAACTTTTTTTTAACTGCTGGGGCAAAAAAAAAAATGGTAAACTGCCTTCAGCAGCTTCTCATCCTCAATTTTGTCCAAAATCGGGTGCAGATCCGATTTCAGCTCGATTGTCCCCATAGTCCAAAGTGGTTTTAACCAAATTTACAATTTTAGACCAATTACACGAAAAACGTTTGTACCGCCATAGAAAAGCGAAAAAGCCCTCCGATCACTCAGAGGGCCTTTTCCTTCAAATTCTGAAATAGCCTTTACTTCTGCGCTTCCTTGTAGATCGCATCCAGCAAAGAGCCTTCCTGCTTGGTGTCGTTGCCCAGCTCCCAAAACATGATCCCGCCGATGCCTTTTTCCATCGCATAGCGGGTTTTCAGCGCTACGGAAACCGTGTCATCGTAGGACAGCATCAGGCTGTCTTTCGCATTGTACATATACGGGGCCTGGGCTTTGTCATCCCAAAACCGCACAAAGTTGCTGTCCGTCTCATACTTTTCCCGAATGGCATGGTAGGCCATCCAGCCGACATGCAGGCCACCGCTGAGTTGGTAGAGGCCGTTGTTGGTCGGCGGCACGCCTTTCCACACGCGGCCGTAGAACGCTCCACCGATCACGATCTGCTTGGGATCCACGCCCTTTTCGATCAGGAAGTCCACGATCTTCTGTGCCGAGCGGGGATCCGGATCCAGGTTGTCGCCGTTTTGGTACAGGCTGTCCATATGTGCCTTGAAAGGAGTCCCTGCTATATCCGCGCTCTTCACATCCCCCAGCGGCGTATGGTGCCCGGTGTAGATGGACACGCCTGAGACTTGGTCATAGGTCATCACATTGGTGTAGTCAGCGTACTTCATCACCTCCGTGGTCTCGATGAAGTCGTAGTAGCGCTTCCAGCCAGCTGATGCAAAAGTCAGGAGTTTTGGTGACTCAAAGGTGTCCAGCATCTCCCGCAGGCCTTTCATCAGTGCGGTGAAGTTTTGGGTATCCTCAGGGCGGGCCTTGGTACCAGCGCCAGAGATCCCCGGGTACTCCCAGTCCATGTCCATGCCGTCCAGCTGGTAGGTTTCGATGAAAGCCTTGGAGCTGGCGATGAACTTCGCGCGGCTTTCCTCGGTCAGCGCCATGTCGGAAAAGCCATCTGCTCCCCAGCCGCCGATGGCGATCATCACCTTAAGGTCTGGATTGCGCTCCTTCTGCTTGACCAAAGCGGCCAGTTTCGCTCCCGCTTCCTCAGGCTTGCGAAAAGTCATCTCCCCATCCACCAGGTTGGCAAAGGAATAGATGATGTGGGTCAGTTGCTCCACGGGAATTTGCTCCGGCTTGTAGTCCCGCTCGGGCACATAGTAGGCCATGATGACGGGTTTGGGATTGGCTGGCTCGGTGTTCGCCTCTGGGGAATTCCCTGATGGCGAGCAGCTCCAGAGCAGCGCAAGGGCAAAAAGGACAGCGAGGTAGTTGCGATGGGTAGACAAAGTAGAATTGGTTATAGTTGATTGATATTTTTACTTATTCAAATAGACTTTTATTATTTTTTCAAAAATCTAATCAAGCGAATATTTTTTTCTCGTAAAACCAAAACACCATAAAAGTCAGAATTCTTTTGTGAAAGGCTTAGCTTCGTACGCAACCCAACCAGGCCATGCGGATACGAAAAGCCCAAACCGAAGATGCCCCAGCCATCGCCGCTTTGCTCATGCTGGCGACCGGCGAGGTCATCCGTCGTCTGCTCGGGGAGAAAAACCAGCCCGAAGCGGAAGCGCTGCTGCTCTACTTTGTCCAACAGCCGCAAAACCAATACTCCTACGAAAACTGCTACGTAGCCGAAGAAAGCGCTGAGATCGCCGGAGCCCTGCTGGCCTACGACGGTGGCCGTCTGGAAGCACTGCGGAGCCCATTTTTGGAACATATCCGCCAAAACTTCAACCCTGAGGCAAGTCTGGAAGACGAAACCGAAGCGGGTGAGTTCTACATCGACTCTCTCGGCGTATCGCCAAATCAGCAAGGGAAAGGCATTGGCTCGCGACTGCTGCAGCATTTGATCCAGGAAAAAGTGTTCGAAGAAGGCCAGACCCTCGGCTTACTCGTGGACAAAACCAATCCAGCTGCCAAGAAACTCTACCTCAAACTGGGCTTTTACCCTGTTGGGGAAAAGACGCTGCTGGAGATAGAGTTGGAGCATTTACAGCTGAAAAAGAACGGGAATTAACCGCAGTGAAACTTATTGTAATTTTTATTACAGTATATTTTACTACATAAATTGACTACTTTTGCGGAATGCGATTCTACAACAGGGAAAACGAACTCGATCTTTTACAAAAAATCCGTGAGCGATCAGCACATTCCGCCCAGATGACGGTCGTAATTGGCCGTAGGCGGATCGGAAAGACCAGCCTGCTGAAAAAGGACATGGAGGGTAGTCCCGCCATCTATCTTTTCGTCGCAAAAAAAAGTGAAGCCTTGCTCTGCCAGGAATTTGTCGAGGCGGTGAAAAGCATACTTGCCGTTAATCTCTTCGGTGAAATCACCCGGTTCCGAGACTTTTTCGCTTGGATAATGGAGCTGTCGCAGAGTCGAAATTTCACCTTGGTGTTGGATGAATTCCAGGAATTCAAGCTCATCAACCCGGCGGTGTTCAGCGAAATCCAAAACCTCTGGGATTCCCAAAAAGCAGGCAGTCAGCTCAATCTCATCCTTTGCGGATCGGTGTATTCGATGATGAAGGACATCTTCGAAAACTCCCGCGAGCCGCTTTTCTCCCGGGCCACGGCAAAGCTGTACGTCAAGCCTTTTGCCGTAAGCGTACTGAAAGAAATCCTTTCTGAGGCCAATCCGGCCTACCGAAATGAGGACTTGTTGGCCTTTTACTCGCTCACCGGAGGTGTGGCCAAGTACGTGGAAAATTTCGTTTCGGCGGGCGCATTGACTTTGGAAACCATGCTGGAGGAGGTTTTCTCCGCAAACTCACTCTTTCTGGAAGAGGGAAAAAACACGCTAATTGAAGAGTTTGGCAGGGACTACACCACCTACTTTTCCATCCTTTCGCTGGTCGCCAACTCGAAGACCTCCAGGCCGGAGATCGAATCGATCCTGGAAACCAGCGTCGGGCCTTTCTTGGAAAAGCTCGAACTGGACTTTGGGATTATCAAAAAAATCCGACCGATTCTGGCCAAGCCCACCGGCAGGACTGTCAAATACGAAATCGTGGACAACTTCCTCTGCTTTTGGTTTCGATTTGTGTTCAAAAACTACAGTGCCGTAGAAATCGGAAACTTTGGTTTTCTGAAAGCCCAGGCTCGCGAGGGTTTTTCGACTTTCTCCGGAAAAATGCTCGAACGCTACTTTGTGGAGCAAGTCAAAGAAGCACAGCGCTATTCGCAGATTGGCACCTATTGGGAGCGGGGCAACAGTAACGAGATCGACTTGGTAGCCGTCAATTCTGTGGAGAAACGTGCTGTTTTTGGAGAGGTAAAAGTCAACGCCGCCAAGATCAACTTGGATGCTTTGAGACAAAAATCTCAGCGCCTAGCCGCCCAGTTTCCTGATTACGAACTGGAATACCGCGGCCTTTCTCTGGAAGATATGTAAAGACTACCAAGCGTGGTGCAAACTGACCTGCAGTTGGTTTTTGGCCCAGTTGTCCGTAGTCTGCCGCATCCAGCCGAGCTGGGTTCTCAGCCGGTCACCGAGGCCGTAGCCCATCCCGAGGTAAGTCCGGTTTCGGTCAAAGAAGCCCACGCTTCGGCCCATCCCAATGTCTTTTTGCCCGTTGATGAAAATTTCATTGTACAGCGCCACATACAGGGTGTTTTTCTTGAGCTCCCGGGCGTTGAGCGGCACGTTGATGAAGAGATTGTAGCGATAGCGCGTGCGAAAGTCCTGGTACTCCACCCAGCGCTGCTCGTAGCGGAAGCGATGCGTGAGCAAAAAGCGCCCACCCACTTTCTGCGGAAGCAGCGCCTCCTGATAGACGCGGTTTTCCAAAACCACCTCTCCCCCATCCCCAAAGGCCCCGGAAGTCACGTTGGCGTAGCCGAGCGTAAAAGTGACGTTGGCGTTTTGGGGAGTATAGGTCAGGCCTGACCTGAGCAAAAGCTGCTCTTTGTCCCCACCCATATCCCAAGAGCGATACTGGAAATCCCCCTGGACACCCCAAGGCCCATCACCGAAGCGATGCGTGAAAAAGTACATGTACCAGGCCCCCAGCTGGTCTTCGTCAAAGCTGGCCTGGGCCGCCGCGAAATGGGAACAAACCGTCAAAAGGAAAAGAAAAATCAGTTTTTTCATCATTCTGGGTTTGGTAGAAGGGCTGTGGGATCTTCCAAAGCCCTCGCGACAACAGCGTTTGGACTTCAGCCTTCTCTTAGTTTTCATTTAATAATTATCCTCCACTGTACCAGTAGTTAACCGTGACTATTCAAAAGAAGGTTAAACTTTAGGCTTTGCCCTACTTCGGTCTTCGGTCATCGGTCTTCCAGCCGGCCTGAGCAGGCAAGCCCGATTGAAGAAGCAAATTCGCTTACTGCCAAGATTGCGGAAATACATATTCGCTATTTTTTGACGGGCAGACGGGCATCCGTGTTTTTCCAAAAGTCCTCGATCTTGGTCTTCAGCTGCATGGCCACCAGCGGCAACTGCTTGGACAGGTTTCGCTCCTCCAGCGGGTCGTTGCTCAGGTCGTAGAGCTCCATCTCCGATCCGTCAAAGAAATAGATTAGCTTGTAATTCCCGGATCGCACCACCGTATGGGGAGTCACGTCAGAAGCCCGATAGTGGGGAAAGTGCCAAAATAGATCCCTTTCGAGGCTTTGGCTCGCTCCGGTCAATACCGGCCAGAGGCTTTCCCCTTCCAACTCGGGCTGATTTGGATTTTCTCCCGCCAGCTCCAGAGCCGTCGAAATCCAGTCCATGGAGATGGTCGGCACGTCGGAGACGACGCCCATCGGCACCGTACCCGGCATGCTGACAATAGTCGGAATACGAATTCCTCCCTCATAAGGATAGCCCTTGTATTCCCTTAAGCCGATGTTCCAGGTGATGGGATTGGACTTGTTGCCGATCAGGCCGCCATTGTCGGAAGTGAAGATCAGCAGGGTGTTTTCCCGCTCGCCCGTTGCATCCAGATAGGCCATGAGCTTGCCCACGTTGGCATCCAGGTTTTCGATGAGCGCGGCATAGACGGGGTTTCGCTGTTGCCCAGGGGTCTTGCCCTTGTATTTTTCCACCAAATCCTCCGGCCCCATGATGGGCGTATGCACCGCATAGGGCGCCCAGTGCACGAAGAAGGGCTGGCCGGGGTGCGCTTCCAAAAAACCGATCACCTCGTCCGACTCCCGGTCGGTGAGAAACTCGCCCGTCTTCCTCGGCGGCAGGTTTTTAATCTGGTAAAACTCCCGCGGCTGGGCAGGCAGATAAGGGTCAAAGTAGCTTGGCGGCTGGCCGAGGTCATTTCCACCAATATTCACGTCAAAGCCCTGATTTTCGGGATGCATGCCCTCATCGCCCAGATGCCACTTGCCCACATGCAGCGTGGTATAGCCCAGCGGCTTCAGGCGCTCTGCAATGGTCTGCTCCTCCAGCGGCAGAAATCCCTGGATTTTGGGTGTTTTCAGGGGCTTGTCGGGAAACTCCTCGTATTCCCCCGGCAGACCGGAAGTGGTCACACCCTGAAATTTGGCACGAATCCAGTCCGTGATCCCGACCCTGGCGGGATATTTCCCAGTCATCAGGGCCGCCCGGGACGGAGAGCAGATATGCGCCGCCGCGTAGGATTGCGTGAAGCGCATGCCCTCGGCCGCAAGCTGGTCTAGGTGGGGCGTTTCGTAAAAATCGCTTCCAAAGACCGCCAAATCAGTCGCTCCCAGATCGTCGACATGGATGAGGATGATGTTGGGTTTTTCCTGTTTTTGTGAAAAGGCCGGAAGGGCAAGAGCAAAAAGGGCAAGGCCAAGCAAAAATCTTTTCATGCCCTGAAATAAGGGAAAAAGTGGAGAATCCCGTCCTTCAACCTAGTGCAAAAGAACTAAATCATGTGACAAACCGGACAATCCCCTTTCGCCCTCCAACCACCCTCTAACTTTTTTACCCCAAAAGCCATCGGCCCGAATAGTTCATCGAAAGGCCGATCGAGAGGAAAGGAAGGCCTCGGTACCATGGGCAGGAAAAGCAAGAGACCCAAGCAGCACAAAAAAATTGCCGTAAAAAAGAGCTTGGAGAAAGATTCCATTTTCAGCTGGATCTTTCTCCAAGCTAGGGCTTACTTTCTATAATCCAACGGCGGCTTCCTGTCTCCAACCAGAGCTTCGTAGGAGAATCCATCCCCTCTTCGCTTGTTCAGCTCTTCCAGCGCTTTGCCGGTGACAGAAGGATCTTTGAAAATATCGATAGCCGTCAGGGTAAGGGTCTTGGCCGCTACCATCATGCCTTTTTGGCCTATGCTCATGCCTCCGGCGGCCACGGCCTGCCAGGTGTGAGCGGAAGTACCCGGTACCCAAGTCGCGGCACCCATACCCGCTGTAGGCACCAGCCAGCTGATGTCTCCCACGTCGGTAGAGCCTCCCCCACCCGTCTCGGAAACGACGAAAGGAGCGATTTTCTCGGCATCCCCAGGGCTCACTTTGACTCCGGCGGGATAGGTTTTGATGATATCCTCAGCAAACTTGGTCTCCTCGGCGGTGTAGGACACGCCGCCTACCAGCTCCAGGTTTTTGTGCATGATCCGGGCTAGGGTTTCGTTGGGAAGCAGGTTGTACACCCCGTTGATCACCTCATATTCCATGCGGGTGCGGGTACCGAGGGCGGCACCTTCGGCGGTTTTCACCATGCGCTCAAAGATTTCTTTCACCACCATGGCGTCCGGATGGCGCACGTAGTGGTACGATTCCGCAAAAGCCGGAACGACGTTTGGAGCCTCGCCTCCACGGGTGATCACATAGTGCATGCGGGTCTCCTGAGGCACGTGCTCACGCATGAGGTTTACCATGAAGTTCATTGCCTCCACCGCATCAAGGGCAGACTTGCCGCGCTCTGGAGCCGCCGCCGCATGAGAAGCCTCGCCGTAAAAGCGGAATTTGGTGGAGATATTGGCTAGGGAGGAAGTCGCTCCGGCGGCATTGCCCGAGCTGGGATGCCAGTGCAGCATCACGTCCACATCGCTGATCAGCCCTGCTCTAGCCATGTACACCTTTCCCCCTCCGCCTTCTTCGGCGGGAGTCCCATAGACGCGGAGCGTGCCCTGTATCTTGTTTTCCTTCATCCAGTCCATCACCGAGATCCCTGCGGCCACCGAAGCTGAGCCAAAGAGATGGTGCCCACAGGCATGGCCGGCGCCGCCTTCCACCACAGGCTCACGCACGGGAAGGGCTTTTTGCGACACCCCAGGCAGCGCGTCAAACTCCGCCATGATGCCGATCACGGGCTTCCCTGAGCCATACTCGGCCACAAACGCAGTGGGAATATCCGCCACACCGGCTTTCACTTGGAAGCCAGCGTCGGAGAGGGTTTTCTGGAGCAGAGCCGAGCTGTTGGTTTCGAGATAGCCCAGTTCGGGATTAGACCAAAGCTGTCGGGCGATGTCCCCGTAGAAATCAGCTTTGGCGTCAAGTTTTTGGAGCACTTCGTCCTGCGCAAACAGCGGCATGGACGAAAGCAATACCAGTAGTAGAAGTAGATGCTTTTTCATGTAAGGTTGGTTTTCGGGGCAAAATACTAATTGTTGCCCAATGAAAAAGCCCGGATGTGGCAGACGGTCAAAGACGGTGAAAGCGGGGACAATAACACCTATTCAAGAAAAAATTACATTTTTTAAACAATGAAAAACATTTTGTAAGGGATTAATTTTCAATGCATAAGAATATGCCTAAATTTTAAAGAACAAACTTTGTATCCTATGAAAAAAGTTCTGAAGGTTTTTCTTTATCTCATCGGGGTGCTGGTCTTACTCGTGATCGGCACTTTCGTTTTTCTCCAACTCGGCTTTCCAAAGGTAGATCCAGCGCCAGAACTCAGCATCGACTACTCCCAAGAGCGCATCGAGCGGGGCTCCTACCTCGCCAACCATGTGACGGTCTGTATGGACTGCCATTCCACCCGTGACTTTAGCCAGTTTTCCGGGCCTCCCGTCCCTGGAACGCTGGGAGCCGGCGGGGATCGTTTTGACCATGGCATGGGCTTGCCGGGCGTTTTTTTCGCCAAAAACATCACCCCGCATGGCATATCCGACTACACGGACGGGGAGCTCTTCCGCCTGATCACTACAGGAGTGACCAATGACGGCCGGCCCATGTTTCCTCTGATGCCCTACTCCTACTATGGCAAAATGGACCCCGAAGACATCTATGACATCATCGCCTACATCCGCTCCCTTCCCTCGGTAGCCTCGGAGATTCCGGAGTCCAAAGCGGACTTTCCGGTCAGTCTGATCCTGCGAACTATGCCAAAGAACGCTGAAATGACCACTAAGCCCGCGCCCAGCGACCAAGTGGCCTATGGCGCCTACCTGGTCAATGCTTCCGGCTGTGTCGAATGCCACACCCAGATCAGTCCCCAAGGGGTAATCCTTCCCGAGGTCGCCTTTGCGGGAGGACGCGCCTTTCCTTTTCCAGACGGCAGCGAGGTCATCTCTGCCAACATCACCCAATGCCCCGACACGGGCATCGGCAGTTGGAGCGAAACTGCCTTTTTGGCCCGCTTCAAACAATATGCGGATTCGGGCTACGTCAATCCCAAAGTCGGGCCGGGTGAATTCAATACCATCATGCCCTGGACCATGTATGCAGGCATGAAGGAGGAGGACCTCAAGGCCATCTATGCCTACCTGAAGACCATCCAGCCGATCAAAAACGAAGTGGTAAAGTTTACCGCGTCGAGCAAATAGCCCCCTTTCCTCCATCCCATGCAGACGGCCCCACGAACAATGGGGCCGTTTGTATTTGTCGAAAACCTGGTGGGAGCTTTTCCCAAACTACCTTGGGCAATCCCTAGCCCAGCTTTTCCCATTCTCCCCATTCCTTTCCTGCCGTTTTCTGGCTAGCTTAGCCGCGTTGTTTGTCCCATTTCAAAAACGGAAACATGCGCAAATCCCATCCATTCGCAGTGCTGCTGGCAATTGCCTCTTTTTCATTTTCCTGCAGTCCCAAGGCCACCTTCCGCATCATCGACAAGCCCATCACCTGGAATGCCGAGCGGGAGCAGCTTTCCCTCCAATACCTCAAAGACCGGCATGGACTGGAGCAAAAAACAGCCACCATCCAGCCTCAGATGGTCGTCGTGCACTGGACGGCGATAGACAACATCGAGGTGACCTTCGACGTGTTTGATCCCCCGCTGCTTGGCGGACGGGCAGACCTGACCGGAGCGAGTAACCTGAATGTATCCAGCCAGTTTCTGATCGACCGGGATGGGACGATTTTCAGGCTTTTGCCAGACACCGCTTTCGCTCGGCACACAATTGGCTTAAACTATCTGGCCATAGGCGTGGAAAATATCGGCAGCGACGACATGCCCCTGACCAAGGCGCAACTCAAAGCCAACGAACAGCTGGTCCGCCACCTGAAAAGAAAATATCCCATCGACTACGTCATCGGCCACCACGAGTACCAAAACTTTCAGACTACGGAGCTATGGAAAGAAGCCGACCCGAACTATCGGACGGTCAAGACCGATCCGGGGGACAAATTCATGAACCAACTGCGAAAAAACCTCGATGATCTCAATCTCAAGCCAGTACCCAAGCTATAGCGTCATTGCGAACGTAGTGAAGCAATCTCAAACAAGTGCGTTTAAATGACAGTAAGATCGCTTCGTTGCACTCGCGATGACGGGGCGCAACCTCGCTTCAACTTGGCCTGACCACTCACAGGCCGAAGATTTGCTTAGCTAGTCAGAAATAGCCACTCAAATCCCAAACCAGTACCCCAGCTCTATCTCTATGCGTTTCCAACATCAACTGCCCGTTTGGATCATCTGTCTACTCCTTTTTTTCGCTTCCTGTAAATCCCAAAAACCTACCATTGCCCAAAAGCCGCCCCTCACTCCACCGACGACGACAAAGCCGTCCACCACGACTCCTCCGGCTACCCAAACCACCCCAAAAACCTCCGAGACCCTTCCCAAGACAACCCAGCCAGCTTTGGCACTGAAGCCGCTGAGCTACCAGATGCCGGACATTCCCCGGGAGTTTCGCGGCGTATGGATCGCTACCGTCGCCAACATCGACTGGCCGCTGTCTTCTACCGATCCCTGGGAAAAGCAGAAGAGCGAGTTTCGGGCGCTGCTGGACTACTACAAAAACCACAACTTCAACGCCGTGATCGTGCAGGTGCGGACTGCCGGGGATGCCTTTTACCCCAGCAATCTGGCTCCCTGGTCCAAGTACCTGACCGGAAAGCAGGGAAAAGCCCCGGCCACTTCGGAAAATCCCCTGACCTGGATGATCAAGGAGGCGCACGACCGAGGCTTGGAGTTCCACGCCTGGCTCAATCCCTACCGCGCCACCATGACGCTGAACACGGAGGAGCTGAGCCCCGAGCATGACTACAACAAGCACCGCAACTGGATGCTGAAGTATGGCAGCAAGTGGTACTACGACCCTGCTTTGCCCGAAGTGAAAGCCCATCTCCTCGCCGTGATTGCCGAGATCGTGGACAATTATGATGTGGACGCCATACACTTTGACGACTACTTCTACCCCTACCGGGAGCCCAAGCTGGAGTTTCCCGACCGAGCTTCTTACAACAAATACAAAAAGCCCGGCCAGTCCATCGACGACTGGAGAAGGCAGAATGTCAACGACCTGATCTTTGCCCTAAACGAAACCATCAAGAGCCGCAAGCCCTGGGTGCAGTTTGGAATCTCGCCTTTCGGAGTCTGGAGAAACCAGAGCAAAGACCCCAAAGGCTCTCCGACGCAAGCTGGCCAAACCAACTACGATGATCTCTACGCGGATGTGCTGCTCTGGATGAAAAACGGCTGGGTGGACTACATGCTGCCTCAGCTCTACTGGAGCATGGAGCACCGACTCGCCTCCTATCGCAAGCTCGCCGACTGGTGGTCCAACAACAGCTACAATACCAACGTCTACATCGGCAACGGCCCCTACAAGATCCGGGACGACTCCGACGCGGCTTGGCAAAACCCCTCGGAGCTCAATACGCAGGTCAACTACACCCGCACCCTACCCCAGATCCACGGAAACGCCTTTTTCTCCGCCAAATCCATCTATCAGAAAAATCGCGACATAGCCGATCTCCTCAAGCGGGAAGTCTACAACGAGCCTACCCTTCCGCCTTCTTTTGTCCCAAAAACTCCGGCGGTAATCGAAGTCCCCGTCGTCTTCGACGTGAAGACCAGCGCCGACAAAACCCAAATCAGCCTGGAAAAGCCCATCGACCCAGCCATCCGCTACGCCATGGTGCAGGGAGGAAATGACCTCACGACGCTTCACGACGCAAGAATCCACACCGCTTGGGTAGGTGGATCAAGAGTGCGATATTTAGAAGTACCGAGTCTGAACACCGACTACCTGGCCATCCGCTGGATCGACCACTATGGCCGGATCGTGCAGACCCAGGTATTCCAAACCCCAAAAACCTCCCGCCCATGAAAGACATGCTCGTTCGGCTGACAGAGCTCCCGGATAGCTCGAAATTGGAAAAGAAGCTCGCTGACAAGGAGCGGATCGTTTTCCGAAAAGCTATCGCCCCGGAAAAACACCTGGTCAGCGAATGGGT
This sequence comes from Algoriphagus oliviformis, assembly GCF_017254915.1. Lineage (GTDB taxonomy): Bacteria > Bacteroidota > Bacteroidia > Cytophagales > Cyclobacteriaceae > Algoriphagus > Algoriphagus oliviformis. The sequence goes on from NZ_JAFKCT010000004.1 coordinate 223,245, forward strand.
CATGGAAAACTTCGGAGCCTATTGGCAGTCCGAGGTAGAGGTATCTTTTTCCCGGCAGCCGGTCTCCTGTTGGATAGCCCAGCGGGGGAATGCCATTTTGGGCTTTGCCGTCTATGAGAGCACTGCACGCAATTTCTTTGGCCCCACCGGCACGCTGGAATCCGAACGTGGAAAAGGGATCGGAAAAGTCCTTTTGACCAAAGCCTTGGAGTCCATGCGGGAAATGGGCTATGCCTATGCCATCATCGGCGGCGTGGGCCCGGCCGAGTTCTATGAAAAAACCGTGGATGCCCGAGTCATCGAAGGCTCCGAAACCAGCATCTACCAAAACCTACTTAGAAAAAAATGACCCAAAACAACCCGAAAAGCCCCTGGTTTTGGGTTCCCTCCCTGTACCTGACCGAGTCCATGCCCTACGTGGTCATCATCACCGTCTCGGTGATCATGTACAAAAACCTGGGCATCTCCAATGCCGACATCGGGCTTTACACCTCTTTCCTCTACCTTCCTTGGGTGATCAAGCCCATCTGGAGTCCCATTTTGGAGCTGTTTGGCAGCAAGAAAAAATGGTTTCTCAGCATGCAATTGATCCTTTCCCTGGTCTTTCTTGGGGTAGGGCTGACGACCGGAACGGAGCAGTTTTTCACCGTCACGCTGGCCTTCTTCTGGATGGGAGCCTTTGCTTCCGCCACCAACGACATCGCTTCCGATGGGCTGTACCTGATCGCCTTGAAGCCGGAGCAGCAGAGTTTCTTTGTAGGCCTGAGAAGTACCTTCTATCGGGTCGGGATGATCACGGGACAAGGGCTGATCGTGATTTTGGCTGGCTACATGGAGCAAAAATACGGCAATCCAGCCCAAGCTTGGTCCTATACCATGATCGGCGTGGCTGGCTTGATGTTGGTCTTGACCGGGCTCAACTATCTGGCGACTCCGAATATTTTGGAGAAAACAGGTTCCAAAGAAGAGCAGCCCAGTTTTGGGAAGGTGTTTTCTACCTTTTTCACCAAGAAAAACATCGGGCTCTCCCTGGCCTTCGTCCTGCTGTACCGCTTGGGAGAATCCCAACTGGTGAAGATGGCCTCGCCCTTTTTCCTGGACACCCGGGAAGCAGGGGGCCTGGGGTTGAGCACGACGGAGGTTGGATTTATCTACGGTACCCTTGGAGTCATTGCCCTATTGATTGGGGGAATTCTGGGAGGGGTCGTCATCTCCCGGGACGGGCTCGGGCGCTGGATGATACCCATGGCTTTCGCGATCAACGCCCCGAACATCGGCTACGTGCTCCTCTCTTGGTCTCAGCCGGAAAGCATTGCTTTTGCCTCCACGGTGGTAGTGATCGAGCAGTTTGGCTATGGATTTGGCTTTGCGGCCTTCATGGTTTTTCTGATCTATCTGGCCGAAGGCTTGTACAAAACCGCCCACTATGCGCTGGCGACGGGCTTCATGGCGATGGGGATGATGCTTCCCGGCATGCTGAGCGGCTATATGCAGCAGTGGCTGGGCTATCCCGGATTCTTCGTTTGGGTGGTGCTGGCCACGATTCCCGGATTCGCCATGGCGTACTGGGTGAAGTATCCGAGGGAGTTTGGGAAGAAAGCATCTTGATTTACGATTTACGAAATACGATTTACGAGGGGATGGGTAGTATTGAGACATCTTTCCAACTTTAAAGCCTTGATTTTGCCAGCGTAGCACCAAATTTCAATCGGATAGGCGCGGTGGGAGGATTTGCCAGCGAGCCAGCGTTCGGCCTTGTGCGGTGGGAGCTTTGGCAAATCTTGACCTTTTGGTTCTTTTGGGTCAAGCCAAAAGAACTTTGAAAAAGATGAGCATAAATCAATTTGAAAAGATCGTTAGTTGATCGCAAGTAACATTTCACGCTACCGGAAAATTAAAGTAAGACCCCAATCACGCAAAATGACCTCGACTCCGCTCGGCCTGACACCAACTAAATCTTCCAATGAACACCTCCCAAAAAACAGCCCAAATCTTCTCTCCTGCCGCATTTATCCACGACACGGAGGAAAATTACCAGGCCATGGAGCGCATGATCGTGGAGCAGGAAATCGGCGGGTTGACCTTTTTCCACAGCCGCCACTCCGCCGCAGCCAACTTTGAGAAGCGGGCGGAAAGCCTGAATACTTCCGGGACTTTTGAAAAACTCATCGGACTCATCAACCGCTACCAAGCGGCATCCAAAGTTCCTTTGCTGATCAGCATCGACGGGGAATACGGTCTTGCAATGCGCGTAGAAGACACCCCGCAATACCCTTTTGCCATTACGCTGGGCGCGCTGAAAACCGATGCCAAGGTCTATGTGGAAGAGGTGAGCTACCGCATGGGCATGGACATGAAGCGTTCCGGAATCCATCTCAATCTCGCCCCCTGCGCCGACGTCAATACCAACCCAGAGAATCCGGTAATCGGATACCGTTCTTTTGGAAACGACACCAAAAAAGTGGCTGAATTGGCTTTGGCAGCCTACCAAGGCATGAGCAAAGCGGGAATCGGAGCCTGCCTGAAGCACTTCCCGGGACATGGAGATACCGCGACAGACTCGCATTTGGGTTTGCCGATTTTGCACAAAAGCAAAGAAGAGCTCCAGGCGGAAGAGCTTTTTCCTTTCCAATATGGGATCGACAGAGGAGTGAAATTGATTATGGTGGGACATCTGGCGGTTCCTGCCCTGACTGGAGGAAAAGATATCCCTGCCAGCATCAGCCGAGAACTGATTACTGGATTGCTGAAGGAAGAAATGGGCTTCGAAGGCCTGGTGATCTCCGATGCGCTCAACATGAAGGCTGTCGCCAACCTTTTCCCCGAACCCGGCGAACTCGAATGGCAAGCCTTCCAAGCCGGAAATGACATCCTTTGTTTTTCCGATCATGTGAAGGAGGGCATCCAAAAAATCTCCGAAAAAGCCAGCGAGGACCAGATCGACACTGCCTTCCAAAAGATCATGGAGCTTAAGGCCCGACTGGGCGTGATGGAGTCCAAAAAGGTGGAAGTCCCAGTTTTCGATTGGGAAAGCCATTCCAAGTTCCAACGAACTTTGGCAGAGAACTATGTACAAGTCCACTCCGGAAAATTAATCAAGGAAGAATTGAGGGCTTTGGCCGAAGAAGGCAAACTGGGCTATCGGGAGTTTTTCAGCAAAGAAAAAAGCCACTTCGCAGAGCTGCTGAATCTGCCTCCAGCTGAAGCCGCTAGTAAGCAGATAATAGCTGTTTTTGTGCCCAGCCACAAGCCACTGAATCAGTTTGGAATGAACCGAGAGACCTTGGAAGAAATTCAAAATCTGGCTAAATCCAGACCCAGCATCCTCGTCCACTTCGGCAATCCACTTGCGCTAAAGCATCTGGGTGATTTGGAGAACTTCGAAGCCGTGATTTGTGGATATCAGGGATTTCAGGAGGTGCAGGAGGCCGTGGCAAAAACCCTCCAAGGGCTTTGAGTCCCTTGGAGGGTTAGGGAATTTACCTAGAAATGATTTCTCTTTCCAGGAGGTCGAAGCTGCCCTTTTGACGAACCCTCCAAGGGGTTTTTAACCCTTGGAGGGTGGACACAAGCTGCAGAAACCCTCCAAGGGCTTTTGGCCCCTTGGAGGGTTGGAATATTTAGCCAGTTTTCTTTCCTTTTTTCAGTAAATTAAAGACGACTTTTCAGCTATGCCTACTCCAAAGGACCAATTTGAACCGGGTACTTTTTACCATGTTTGGACTCATGCAAATGGGCTTGACAACTTGTTTCGGGAGGAAGAGAACTACCTGTTTTTCCTTTCGAAATACGCGATCCATATCCAGCCAGTGGCAAAAACCTTTGCCTATTGTTTGATGCCCAACCATTTCCACGTGATGATTCAAATGAGGGAAGATCTGGTAAAAAACCCAAGTCAAGCTTTCTCCAATTTTCTAAACTCTTATACTCAAGCTTTCAACAAAAAGTACCAGAGAAAGGGAAGTCTCTTTGTCCCGAATATCAAACGAAGAAAAATCGAGGGCGACAGCTATTTCACGAGGTGCATTACCTATATCCATCAAAACCCTGCTCACCACGGATTTGTGAAAGATTTCAGGGATTGGAAATTCAGTTCTTGGAAGTCTTTGATCTCGACATCGCAGACAAAACTTGAAAAGCAGGCTGTTTTGGACTGGTTTGGCGGGCTAGCCGGTTTTATAAAAGATCATGAATTGGAATACAATCCTGAAAACGAGTGGCTTTTTGGAAAATAGGACTTTGCAGAAAACCCTCCAAGGGCTTTGAGTCCCTTGGAGGGTTGGAGAATGTAGCCAGAACCGATTCCTCTTTCCAGTGGGTTGGAGTTGACCTTTTGACGAACCCTCCAAGAGCATCTTCCGGCGGCAGTCTCCCAAAACCTCCCGGTTTCTTTTCATTCCCCGTCTGCCTTCCCTACCTTGGATGAATGACAAAAAGCAAAACCAAGCGATTTTTTCAGATTGCGATGCCTTTGGCAGGCTTGATCAGCCTGATTGTTTTTCCGCCCTGGAACCTGGTCAAAGCCTGGATCATGCCATTGCCCGAGACGGTGCAGGAGCAGGTAGACGAGGCGATTTCCTACGGCATTGATGGGATGATCGTCTATGTGGACCAAAGGGGAAAGGAACCCGCCCTCTATGCCGCAGGTTGGAAAAACCGGGAAAACCAAATCCCTGCCGACCCGCATTCCCTTTTCAAAATCGCCAGCATCAGCAAGCTCTACATCGCCGTGGCAGTGGCAAAACTAACCCAAGCAGGCACGCTTTCCCTGGACAAAAGCCTGGCGGAGTACCTTCCGGAATTTGCGGACAAGATCGAAAACTCGGCCCAAATCACCCTTCTCATGCTGGTGCGGCATCGGAGTGGCATCCCCGACTACACCTACCATGCAGACTATCCCTGGGACGACCCCTTCAAGAAGACCGCCGAAACCTACCAGCTGGTATTCGGTCAGCCGGCGGATTTTGCCCCGGACAAGAAGTACGCCTACTCCAATACCAACTACCTGCTGATCGGGGACATTCTGGACAGGACGCTCGGCTACAGCCATCATCGCTATATCCGCGAGGAGATCTTGGCCCCTATGGGACTCACCCACACGTACAGCCTGATGAGCGAGATCAACGCCGAGGAACTGATGAGCGGGTATTTTGTCGGCTATGAGCCCGATATCAAGGGCAATGACTTCATCCAGCCGGGTGGCTCCATGATTTCCACGGCAGAGGAAGTGGGCATCTTCATCCGCGCCTTGAACGACGGCTCTTTGCTCAGCGAGGAGGAACAAGCGATCTACTCTTCCATTTACGAATACGGGCATACGGGCTTGCTTCCCGGCTATCAGAGCCATGCCTTTTACCATCCCGATATCGATGCCGTGGTCGTGCAGTTTGTCAATACCAGCGGAGGGACGATGTGGAACGTGTCAGAGATCTTTTACAACCGGATCGTGAAGATCCTCCGGAAAGGCTAAGGCGAGATGCCACCCCAAACCAAAATTGCTTATTTCATCCAGCATCGATAATTTGAGCTTATCAAACCCAAGCACCATGAAGCCCAGTGATACCCACAATGAGAGGATGGCCTCGATGACTTTCTCCTCCGTCTATCCGCACTATGTGACCAAAGTGGAGAAAAAAGGCCGAAGCAAGGAAGAACTGCATGAGGTCATCACTTGGCTTACGGGTTTTGACGAAGAGAAGATCCATCAGCTGATCGCGGAAAAAGCCACCTTTGCGTCATTTTTTGGGCAAGCGCAACTCCATCCCAACGCACACCTGATCACAGGCATGATCTGCGGCTATCGCATCGAGGACATAGACAATCCCCTCACCCAGCAAGTCCGCTACCTCGACAAACTCGTTGACGAACTGGCCAAAGGCCGAAAGATGGAAAAGATCCTGAGGAGTTAGCAAAACAAAAGTTCTCTATTTGGGAATTTTTGATTTAGCTTTGTTCCCATATCGAGAACCATGAAGCGGATTATTGCGAAAAGTACTCTTCGCCAATTTTGGGAAAGACATCCTGATTCGGAGCAATACCTCAAAACCTGGTATGAAACCGCCATGAATTCCTATTGGAAGTCGCCAAGAGACGTAAAAAAAAGCTATGCAAACGCGAGTATCCTAAAAGACGGCCGGATCGTCTTCAATATCAGGGGCAATTCCTACCGGCTGATCGTGAAGTTCAATTTCGAGCACCAGGTCGCATTCATCCGGTTTATCGGAACCCACTCGGAATACAACCAAATTGACGCAAACAGCATTTAGAACAGGTCAGCATGAAATTAAAGCCTATAAAAACCGAAATGGACTACCAGGCAGCCCTGAGAAGGCTTGAGGAAATCTTTGATTCAAAACTGGGCACACCCGAAGGGGACGAGCTGGAAATATTGAGCTTGCTCGTGGACGATTACGAAAACAAACACTATCCTATCGAAGCTCCTGATCCTATTGAGGCAATCAAGATCCGAATGGAAGAGCTTGAGCTCAAGCAAGTCGATCTAATCCCCGAAATGGGGGGCAAAAGCAGGGTCTCGGAAGTACTCAGCCGCAAACGCAAATTGACCGTGGATATGATCAGAAAGCTAAATACGCGACTCAATCTGTCTCCTAACCTTCTGATTCAGGACTATGAATTAGTGCGATAAGAAACTTTTCCCCTCTCAAATCCATGTAAAAAGCCCTCCAAATGAAAATTTGGAGGGCTCTGTGTTTTATATATCATGGTTATCCGCTACTTCGCCGGTAGGCAGCCGTGACAATTCGAAAGAACGCTAAAATTGGGGCTTTGCCTTACTTCGGTCATCGGTCATCGGTCTTCCAGCCCGATTGTTATTGGAAATTCGTTTACTGGCAGAAAAGCGTATATACAGAAAAACTATTTCTCCACCGAAAATCTGTACTCGATGGTATGCTCATATTTTTCGCCGGGGTTCAGCACCGGGCTGGGGAAGTTGTCGTGATGGATGGCGTCAGGCCAGTTTTGGGACTCTAGGCAAAATCCCCAATGCTTGCCATAGGTCTTTCCCTCCGCTCCAGCAAAGCCCTCCAGGAAATTACCAGTATAGAACTGCACACCGACATTGTCCGAATACATGTCCATCACCCGGCCACTCTCAGGATGCCGCACCCGTACAAAATGGGTCATCTCATCTGAGGGCTCTCGTTTTATCACCATATTATGGTCAAACCCTCCCCCATTGGCCGCGATCTGCTCGCCGAGTATCTTTGGCGTACGGAAGTCGAATGGAGTTCCGGTCACGTCCTTGATCTCTCCGGTAGGGATCAGTTCCGCATCCACCGGCGTGTAGGCATCCGCCCAAAACTGGAACTCATGGTCTTGCACATCGCGCTTCATACCGCCCAGGTTGAAATAGGTGTGGTTGGTCAGGTTGAGGATGGTTTTTTGATCAGTTTCGCTTTCGAAGCGAATCCGCAGGGCATTGTCTGTGGTCAGTTCCATCCAAAGCGTGGTCTGCAGGTTGCCGGGATAGCCTTCCTCTCCGTCCACGCTCAGGTAGCTCATCTTTACGCCCACCACGGAGTCGTTGGTATAGGTCTCGGGAGTCCAGACTTTCTTGTTAAAGCCTTCGTTGCCGCCGTGGAGCGTGTTGTTTCCGTTGTTTTTGGCAAGTCCGTAGGTTTTGCCGTCGAGTTCAAACTTCGCCCCGCCGATCCGGTTGGCCACGCGACCAGCCGTCGCACCAAAAAACGGGTTGGCCTTAGTCAGGTATTCCTCTACCGTATCAAAGGTGAGGGCGATGTTTTCTTTGTTTCCGTTTTTGTCGGGGACGATGATCCGAGTGATTAGTCCACCGAAGTTTGACATTTCGACTTGCATGGTGCCGTTGTCCAGGATGTATTGGAAAACGGGCTGGCCGGCATGTTCGGCCACTTGTTCTGCTTTGATCATGAGGTTGACTTCTTCTTTAATAGGTTCTTGGGTTGGTTTTTGGGCACAGGAAAAAACTCCTGAAAGTGCGGCCGCTAGACCGAGAGTGGAAAGGTATTTCATTGGTTAAGGGTTGAAATGTGGTAAAGTGTCAAAGTTGAAAAGTGGCTTCTGGATTTGGGAGTGAGTATTCAAGAGACGCGAGATTGAAGATTCGCCAAGATTGGAAATTTACCTTCGTTTATCCGCAAATCCCAAATCAAAAAACCCTATTGCCTGCCGTATTTCTGGCGGATCTTTTCGAGCTGTTGGTTCAGCTCGTCCTGCGGGATCAGCTTTCCCTGGACCATGATCGCCTGGGGCTTTTGCATGGTCACCAAATCTTCCAGCGGATTCTTTTCCACCAGCACAAACTCAGCGGCAGCACCTGGCTTCAGCACGCCCCAATTCCCGCTTTCCTCAAAATAATCCGCACAGTTCACCGAACCGGTTTTCAGGATTTCATAATTGGACATGCCCGCCTTGGACATGGACTGGATCTCGCGATGGATGGAAAAGCCCGGCACGTTAAACACCTGCGGGGAATCCGAGCTCATGATCATCGGCACGCCTGCACGATGAAGATCGAGAAAAAGCTTTTGGCGAAACTCCAGATAGGGCTTCACCTTGGCTTCCGTAAGCACGCCATTTCCTTCCAGCTGGCTTTTTGTATTATACCACTGCGTCACCATGAGCCCAGGAAGGAAGGCCATCTCCGGCTGCTGCCGAAGCTCGTGGGCCGGCTGAAACCCAAAATAACGCTCAAAAAGCGTCATGGTCGGTGCGATCCAAGTTTTGCTCTCCAGGCAAAGCTGGATCAGTCCGGCAAGTTTGGCTTGATCCACTTGGCCGACCAAATTCATGTTGAAAGGACCGGAGACGGTGGGGTCGATCGTCGTCCCATCCGGCAACATGGCTTCGAGAAATCCGTCGATATGCTCCACCGAACGGTAGCCGTTTTTCACCGAAGTGACCAAGCCGACATCCAGGGAAACATGGCCTCCATAGTAAATCCCGACTTTTTTGGCTTCATCCGCTATCGCCAGAAATTTCGGCGTGTCCAGCCCCGGGTGCAGCTTTAGGTGATCGTATCCGGCGGCTTTTTGCTCCCGCACCATTTGCCGACCAGACTCGGGATCGGCGACCGAAGAGCCGTTGAGCGACGGGCCCGAGATGAACATCCGTGGGCCGGGCACTTCTCCTTTTTCCACTTTTTCCTTCAGCGCCAAATGCGACTCGTGCCCCAGCATGCTGCGAATCCGCAGGACGCCGTTGGCGAGGTAGAGCCAGAGCACCTCCTCCTGAAACTCCGGCCCAAACTGGTCCGGATTGGGCAGGTGGGCGTGAAACTCCGCCAAACCCGGAAACACATACATCCTTTGACCGTCCATCCTCTGGACACCGGACACGGAGATCTCCGCCTCAGGCGCGATCTGCACGATCATGCCATCCTTCACATAGATTGCATGATCTTCCAGGACCTTGTCATCCAGCATGGTGACCACGTTGACGTGATTGATGAGGAGCTCTTGGGAAAAGGCTGGCGCAAAAAAAAGGGCCAAAAAAGCCAGGGACAGCAGGAGTTTAAAAGTTTTCATGGGAGGCGCTTCGGGTTCGAAACTTAAGATCGTCCTTTCGGATTTTGAAACCAATCCGGGGGTGGATTTTATTTCCCACAGATTCTCACGGATTTCTCCACAGATTCACACGGAGCGAAGCCGAATGGGCCAAATCTGTGCTTGATCTGTGTCTTTTTTCTGTGTCAATCCGTGGGCTATTTTCTCCTATCTAGCAAGACTGCGTAAGACTCGATAGCTAATCTTAGCACCCCTCCCGCTCTGTGAGATAAAAGAACCGAAAATCAAAAAAGGGCTGGATCACTCCAGCCCTTCCGTTTGCAAAAAAAGCCATGAAAAGATCACAACTCCACGCTGATGTGAAGCTTGCCGCCTAGACCTTCCTCCACGATTTTTCTTAGCGTGGATATTCGCACATCGCTGACTGCCCGCTCGATTTTGGAAATATAGGTTCGCTTCACATTTAATCGATTGGCGAGTTGTTCTTGGGTCATATCGGCCTTTATTCTGGCATCTTTCACCAGTTCGGCGATCATATACGCTTGGGTCCTTTCTTCAAAGTCTTCGCGGGACGGAGAGCCCGGACTTCCGTACTTCTGGTCCAAATGTTCAGCGATTGTTTTTGGATAGCTTGTCTTCATAATATTCCTTTCTTATACGCTTAGCTTTGTCAAGTTCATTTTTAGGAGTCTTTTGGCTTTTCTTCTGAAACCCATTGAGCAAGATCACCAGCTTGCCTTCATCGAAGAAACAGAAGATCCTAAAGATATCACTCGCAACTTTTACCCGGATCTCATAGATTCCATCATCCAAGTGCTTAAAAAACTTCTCTGGAACCCGCTGGACGGTGATCACGATATTCAAGACGTAATCAATCTTTTCCTTGACCGAATCCTTCTGTTCGTCATAAAACTCCCAGAAATAGTCCCTGTAAACCTCGATGATCCGCATAGCTATTACAGCAAAAGTAACCAATTGGTTTCTTTAAAAATCTATTCCCCCATCATTTTGTACCCACATCAATACCAAACCCCTGCTTTCGAAAAGACGCAGAGGCAGGAGGTAAAATCTCGTCGAAGCCTTTGTGTTCTACGGCAAGATCAGCGCGAAGTGCAAAAAACGAGCCCAAACGTCCTTGGGTTTTGGCGAAAACTGAAAAACTCCCTTGACATCCCTTCGGCCAAAACTCCCCAAGTCACCTTCCAACGCGACAACCCTGGGGTTAAAACCCTAGGCTACCGAGCTGCCGCCCCAGTGGGGCTGTGAATCCGACCTCCCACTTTGGTGGGAAAGAAATGGATTTCCCAGATCGCCTCCTTTTTCTCTGCACTCTGTGGTAAAAAAGTAACCGCAAGGATTCTAGCCGCAAGTGCGCCATGGACGCAAAGAGGCTTCGCCTGCTCCTCCGGAAACCGTTTTTTCACCACAGAGAAAAAAGAGGAAAGGGAGATTTTTGATTTTGGACTTTGCGGCTCTCCGTCTCTGCGAGAAAAGAGCTCTCGCAAAGCCGCTGAGGCGCAAAGTTTTTCTCCCATTTCTCCGCGAACTCTGGGGTGAAAAAAAACCAGCTTCTGGAAAAGCAAGACAAAAAAAGGGCTGAGTTTCCCCAGCCCTTCGTAAATCAAAAATCTCAAATCTTAAATCCAGTTGGTGTGGTAAAACTTCCCACTTGCATCATCCTTGCGCTGATAGGTGTGCGCACCGAAGTAGTCACGCTGGGCCTGGATCACTGAGGCGGAAGATTCCGCCGTGATTCTACCCAAGAGGTAGTTGATCCCTGCGCTCATGACTGGCAAGGCAAAGCCATGAGTCAAGCCCAAACCAACCAATTCAGCCAGTGCTTTTCTACCTGAAATGACCTGCTCCTTCACTCCTGCCGTCTCGAAGAAGGACACGGAGTCGGAGTAGTTGGCAGAGATGTTTTCCATCAATCCGGAGCGGATGATACAGCCATTCGTCCAGATGCGGGAGATTTCGTTGAAATTGAGTTTCCAGTCTTTCGTGTCAGAAACGGTTTTCATCAGGCGGAAACCCACCTCATGGTTGATGATCCGAGCCAAAGAGTAGGCAGCTTTGATTTTTGGCAGCCAGGATTCCAGAGAATCTTCGACTTTTTGGAATTCGTGCTGGAAGGTCTTGGAGAAGGCGACGCGCATGGCTTTTTCCCCGGAAACTCCACGGGCATTCACGGATTCTGCCAGCGGGCTGTATGGAATCCCGTACTCCAAAGCGGTAGTCAATGACCAAGCGCCGGTTCCTTTTTGACCGGCTTGATCCAATATTTTATCGAGCAGCAGCGCTCCGTCTTCCTTGAAAAGCAACAAATCAGCGGTGATCTCCAGAAGGAAGGACTTCAGTTCTCCCTTGCCCCAATCGGCAAAAATCGCCGAAACCTGCTCAGCAGTGCAACCAAATCCAAAGCGCAGCAAGTGCGTCAGCTCCGCCAAAACCTGCATCTCTCCATACTCGATGGAGTTGTGCACCATCTTGATGAAGTGGCCCGAGCCTCCCGGCCCGACATAGGTCACGCAGGGCTTGCCGTCCTTGTCTTTGGCAGAGATCCTTCCTAGGAAATCCTCCACCATCGCATAGCCCTCGGCATTGCCGCCCGGCATGATGGATGGGCCTTTTCGGGCGCCTTCCTCACCTCCGGATACGCCCATGGGCAGGAAGTGCATGCCGACTTCCCTCAGTCTCTCGACTCTTCTTTCGGAGTCTTTGTAGAACGAGTTGCCGCCGTCGATGACCAGGTCGTCCTTTTCCAAGATCGGAATCAGGGCATCCAGCTGGGCATCGATAGCCGCGCCCGCAGGGATCATCATGAGGATACGACGTGGCTTTTCCAGCGAATCGACAAACTTCTGGAGGTCTTCGAACGCCGCGGTATTGGAAAACTCTGGGTTTTCGTCGACCACTTTCTGGGCGACGCCCTCTTCTTTTCCGGCTACATATCGGTTGTAAAGTGACACGGAAACGCCTTTTTCGGCCAGGTTGAGTGCCAGGCTTTTGCCCATGACACCCATTCCGATCACGCCCATTTGCATGTTCATAGGTTGAGTTTTTAGGTAGTGTAGGGACGCGTCGAGCAGCTGCTCCGGAGTCCCGGTGATATCCAAAAGATAGCCTGTCAGCGGTTTTTCCCAAAGGGCAATCTGCGAATCGAGCATTCCCGCCTTCATGAAGTGGTTTTGCCGGGCAGACATCCGCTCCCAGATCAGGTCACGGTCGCCAGTGAGGTGTATCCAGCGGATGCTTGGCGACACGGAGAGCATTTTCCGATAGGAATTTTTCAGTGCCGAGCAGGTCAAAACGGCGCCGCCGCTTTTCCCAGACTCCACCAGCTGATCGGCCATAGCCTGCAGCCAAGGAATGCGGTCTTCGTCGGTCAGGGGATGGCCCGCGCTCATCTTGGCGACGTTGGCCGCGGGATGAAACTGATCCGCATCGAAAAAGGGAAGGCCGAGCCGTTCGGCAAGTAGCGCCCCGAGGGTGGATTTACCCGTCCCCGATACGCCGGTGACAATGACAAGCATGGGGCGAAGTTAATTTATTTGCAGTCAACCGCACAGCGGAAAAACGAAATAGTCGGACTCGGACAGCTCATTTGAAATCCGCGACCTTCATCCCTTTTCTAAAGGTGTCAAAGCCAAACATCGTAGGCTCGTAGCTGCCGACGATAGCCACGTTCAGCTCAGGGCTGATGGTCTCGGGCATATCCAGCAGCCAAAACGACGCGTTGACGACCAGTCTTCTGAGATCCTCGCTTTGGAAGCCCAGGGAAGACCCCATAGTGGAAGCGAAGGCCATTCCCTGCTTGCCGCCCTCGATTTGGTATGGTTTGGTCCAGGCGATGGGCATCACGGACTTTTTCCACATCAGGGGAGCCTTGTCGTCCATCCCAGCGGTAGACTGTCCATAGATCAGGATTTCCGCCTCGGCGGGCAGGCCCTTGATGCCGTACACGTCCTCCGGCACCCAGATGTCATCCACACCGCGGAGTACGGGATGATCGTTCATTTGCGCTACGCCGTTGATCAGGGAGCGGGATCCCTCTTTGCCGTGTATGCCGTGGTGGTTGACCCAGGTTTCTCCAAAGATCCGCTTGCCAAAGCCCTGTTCCCAACCGGCCTCTTTTCCATTCCAAGACCACTTGGCATAGGGAGAAGTCTTGTCCTTTTGGTAGGCAAAAGCATGGGTCGAAGTGCGAAGACCAATGATCGGCTTGCCTGCCTTGAGGAAGTTTTCGATGTATTTCGTCTGCGCGTCTGGCAACTCGCGGAAGCGGATCAGTAGGATCATCAGATCGGCTGTTTCCAGGTGTTCCAGTCCGGGGATGTTGTTTTGGTAGTTGGGCACGATGTCCCCGCTGCTCGGTTCGATGGGAAAAAGTACCGTGGTCTTGAAGCCGTGATGCTCAGCGAGGATTTTGGCCAGCATGGGCATGGACTCCTCGGACCGGTATTCGTCGTCACCGGCCACCAGGACGATGTGTTTGCCCTTGCCTGGCCCGGCTTTGCCTTCGTATTGGAGAAAAGTTCGGCCGTTTTGCGCACAGGCCATGAGGCTAAAAGACGCCAGAATGAAACTGAAAATCAGGCTTTTGAAAAGGATTCGCATACAATATGTTGTTTTGACAGGGTTTATGTCCCAAAATTCCGGCCATCAAAATAGGCCTTTTGGACGAACAAGGCTCGGAAAATCCGGATTCGATTATTTTTTCTTGAAAATCTTTTTGACCGCAGACAGCAGAAGCAAGACTGCAAAGCCCACGACCAAGCCGATCAGGAACTCCTTCACGATCCCAGGCCAGGACTCCAGCAGGTGGTGGAAAAAGTCTATGTTGTGCGCGAAAATCCCCCCTGACACCAGCAGCAGGGCGATGGTCCCAATAAAGCCCAAGGCCCTGATCAACTTTGGCAAGGCATTGACCAGCAAGAGGCCTACTTTGTCGGAAAAGCTGTCTTCCTTCTCATTGAGCGCAATCAGCTTAGCCCCAAACTCGTCCATCCGAACGATCAACCCTACGATCCCATAGACACCCACGGTAGCTACCAATGCAATGATGGTGACGACTATGATCTGGGTGGACAACGGTTCGCCGACTACCGTACCCAAGGCTATGATGATAATCTCAACTGAAAGGATGAAATCCGTAGTGATGGCGGACTTGATTTTCTTTTTCTCCAATGCCAAAACCTCCTCTTCGGTGATGTTTTCGTCCACCTTCTCCGCCGACTCATGAGGATGGGGTACAAAGTATTCGTAAATCTTTTCGGCCCCCTCATAGGCCAGGTAGAGCCCGCCCAACACAAGAATGATGGTGACGGCCACCGGCAAAAATGCGCTCAGCAAGAAGGCAAAAGGCAATATGATCGCTTTGTTCAGCAGCGAGCCCTTGGTAATCGCCCATAGCACGGGCAGCTCCCGATCGGAGACAAAGCCCGAGGCTTTCTCCGCGTTCACCGCCAGGTCATCCCCCAAAATCCCGGCGGTCTTCTTTGCCGCCACTTTACTTATCACTGCCACATCGTCCATCAGTGTGGCGATATCATCCAACAGTGCAAAAAGTCCAGAAGCCATTCTTAGTTGTGGTTTTTGATTTACGATTTGCGAAGTAAAGGAAATCGAAAGGAATATACGATCTAAGAAGTACGATTTGCGAAGTACGCCCCGATAGTCATCGGGATACGGCGCTTCCGTCTTCGGTCTCCCATCCTCGATCTTTCAATACGAAATACGGACGGCTGAGTACGTTGGTGCCGATTTGTCGGGAATCGGCCGCGCTACTTTCCCTCCTTCCCACTTTGCCAGCTTCGGCGCTTCGTCTCACTACTTTACCACTTTACCACTCCAATTTTCCAATCTTCAAATTTTTCAATTTTCCAATCCTCCTTCGAAAACCAACGGGAAAAACTTCCCCTTCATCTTCTCGCCTTTTGGGATCACGGGCACTCCGGCCAGCAGGGGCTCGTCGGAATCGGACAGCGTACCGTCTGCAAAGACGTTGAGCACAAAGGCCTTCCTGGAATATCCGGAATCGTTTGCGAAACTTCCATGTACGAGAAGCGGGTGGTGAAAAGCGGCATGTCCGGCTTTCAGCGGGATCGGCACCGGCTTGAAACCGGCCTTTTGCTCGTCACTCATCATGGCCATCAGCCCGTCCATCTCACCGGCTAGGGCTGGCTTTTCCAGCAATCCCCAGCGATGGGAACCAGGTACATACTGCAGGCAGCCATTTTCCTCCGTAGCGTCATCCAGGCCACACCAGCAGGTCAGGTGCTGCATCTCCACGGTCCTAGTCCAATAGCTGTAGTCCTGATGCCAGGCGACATTCCCCCCGTGATGGGCAGGCTTGCAGAAAAGCTGATCGTGCCAAAACCGCACCGGCCTGTCTCCCAACAGCTGGCTCGCCGCCATCCGAAAAGCCGGATTCCAGATCACGTCGTGAAAGGCTTCCGCAATCCTCCAATGCCCCAGGGAGTGGAACAGCACCTTGTTGGGATCCCCGGACTCGTTGCTGTGAAACTCATGGAACAAATGGTGGAGCGGATGCGCCGGATCCATCACTTCGTCCAGGGCTTTTTTCAGCGCCTCGATCTGTTTTTCGTCCAGCAGTCTGACATCCGCCACATACCCATTCTCGTGGAAAAAGTCGATTTGGTCCTTGCTGAGGCGGTATTGCTTCCAATCCGCATCTGTCTTTGGCTGGGGAAAAAGCTCGGTGAGGGGATAGTGGAAGTCTGCCAGGTCTTTCATGGGTTTGTTTTCTTTTTGGAAGGAAAAAGATAGAGAAAGTTTGCCTCAGGGGAATCCTGTGCTTAAAAAAACGTCCCGATAACGTTTCCGTTGATTTTGCGATGCTTTGTGGTTAGTTTGGAAAAACATAGAACTACCTTGACGATGCAAATACCCCAATTTTCCAAAGTTCAACCCTGTAGGATCGATCCCGTCGATCCACCCAAAAAAACCGTCTCATGAATACCAATAGAAGAAGTTTTCTAAAGACCGGAGCCACTGCCGCCTTGGGACTTTCGGGACTTACGGTCATCTCGCCGTCAGTTCTGGGCAAGTCCATGGGCTATGTCGCTCCCTCCGACAAGGTTAACCTCGCCTGTGTGGGCATCGGCAACCGCGGCGCGGAGATCATCAAAGAACTGCACAAAACCGGGCTCTGCAATGTCGTCGCACTCTGCGACGTGGACATGGGAGCCAAGCAGACCCAAGACATCATCGGGATGTTTCCCAAGGCCAAACAATTCCAGGATTTCCGCAAGATGTTTGACCAGATCGGGAAGGAATTTGACGCCGTGAGCGTTGCCACTCCTGACTTTTCCCACTTCCCGGTGACGATGATGGCGCTGGCCGAGGGCAAGCACGTCTATGTGGAAAAACCCATGGCACGCACCTTCCGCGAAGTCGAGCTCATGATCGCCGCGGCAAAAAAACACCCCAAGCTGGCCACCCAAATGGGAAACCAGGGCCATTCCGAAGGCAATTATTTCCAGTTTAAGACCTGGAAGGAAGCCGGCGTCATCAAAGACGTGACGGCCATCACCGCACACATGAACAGCCGCAGACGTTGGCATGACTGGGATCCAAAGATCTCCTCCTATCCCGCCGCCGAGCCTGTTCCGTCCACGCTGGATTGGGATGTGTGGACAGCCCAGGCTGAGCCCCACGCCTTCAACAAAGATTATCACAACGGACAGTGGCGCTGCTGGTATGATTTCGGGATGGGCGCCTTGGGCGACTGGGGAGCACACATCATGGACACAGCCCATGAGTTTCTCGAGCTGGGCCTGCCCTACGAGGTGAACCCAACCAAGCTTTCGGGACACAATCCCTTCTTCTTCCCCATGTCCACCACGCTGGAGTTCAAGTTTCCTGAGCGGGGCGACATGCCTCCACTGACCATCACCTGGCAAGACGGCTTGGACAATATCCCCGCGGTGCCCGAGGGCTACGGCGTGTCCGAGCTCGACCCCAACATCCCGCCGCCAAGCAACGGCCAGATGCAGCCTGCCAAACTGAACCCCGGCAAGATCATCTACAGCAAAGACCTGATCTTCAAGGGAGGCTCCCACGGCAGCACGCTGTCCATCATCGGAGGACCGAAAGCCGAAGAGTGGAAATCCAAGCTGCCCGAGGTACCTGCAAGCCCATCCAACCACTTTGCCAACTTCCTCAAAGGCTGCAAGGGCGAAGAGCAAACCAGATCGCGTTTCGAAATCGCCGGGCCACTCAGCCAGGTGTTCTGCCTAGGCGTGTTGGCGCAGTGGACGGGATTAAAGCTGGAGTTTGACCGGGAGACCCGCCAGATCACCAACAATCCCATGGCCAACCAGATCCTCGCGGGCATGCCGCCGAGAAAGGGCTGGGAGGAGTTTTATAGAGTTTAGGGCCAAGAGCCAAGAAACAAGACTCTAGACACAAGTATCTAGAACAAGAAAGCCGACTGGAAGTGTTTCCGGTCGGCTTTTTGATTGCCTGCCTGCGCAAAGAAAAGCGGAGCTACGGAACTGAAGCGACTTTGCTCCCGTCAAGTACGTTGCTGCTGGAATTTTTCCGGTGATCTTTTTTACCACGGAGTGCACCGAGGAATAGGAGAAAAGCTTCGCGGCTTGGCGTCTCCGTGGTAAACCCAGCGCGAAGCGCATAAAATCTAGCCCAATCCTCAACCGGTTTTGGCGAGACCTGCACGACTCCATTGACCTCTTGTAGGCCAAAACTTCCGATATAGCATTCAACCCCATAACCTAGGGTTAAAACCCTAGGCTAAGCACCGGCCGCCCCGATGGGCTTCTGAATCTGTTCTTTTACCAAGGAGGAAAACAAAAAGCGGCTTTGGTCCGGGCCTTTGTCCCTCCTAATTCTCCCGCCCTCTGTGGTAAAAAATCCAATAAGAAAATTTGCGACTGCTCGGAGGAAAAGGAGAAAAACTCTGCGAAAACTTTGCGCCCTCGGCGTCTCCGTGGTAAACCCAGCGCGAAGCGCATAAAATCTAGCCCAATCCTCAACCGGTTTTGGCGAAACCTGATTGGCACCATTGACCTCTTGTAGGCCAAAACTTCAGAAATAGCATTCAACACGGTAACCTAGGGTTAAAACCCTAGGCTAGGCACCGGCCGCCCCGATGGGCTTCTGAATCTGTTCTTTTACCCAGGTGGAAAACAAAAAGCGGCTTTCGACCGGGCCTTTTCCCTCCTAATCCTCCCGCTCTCTGTGGTAAAAAATCCAAAAAGGAAAATTTGCCACTGCACAGAGGAATAGGAGAAAATCTCTGCGAAGCCTCCGCGTTCTCTGCGCCTTAGCGGTAGATGAAGCGCGAAGCGCAAAAACCTAGCCCAATCCTCAACCGGTTTTGGCGAAACCTGATTGGCACCATTAACCTCCCCTCGGCCAAAACTGCCCATCAAACATCCCAACCCCATAACCTAGGGTTAAAACCGTAGGCTATGCACCGGCCGCCCCGATGGGCTCTGAATCTGTTCTTTTACCCAGGTGGATAACAAAAAGCGGCTTTCGACCGGGCCTTTTCCCTCCTAATCCTCCCGCTCTCTGTGGTAAAAAATCCAACAAGAAAGTTTTGCCACGGAGCCAACAGCCATCAACTAGTGGCGTCTTCAAGTCTTTGTGGCAAAGCATCCAGACAGGACCTCACAAAATTTGTTTCGATGAGTCTAGGCGTAGCTTTTTCCTTAGTGCAAAAAAAGCCCTATTCCAATCGCTCCAAACGCTGCAAAAGCGGAGGATGGGAATAGTTCACAAAGACATACCAGGGATGGGGATTGATGTTGCTGAGGGTTTTGACCGAAAGGGTCTTCAGCGCCGCGGCCAGAGGAGCTCCGGCGAAGGTATCCTTGGCGTAGGCGTCCGCCTCAAACTCGTTTTTGCGGCTGAGCCAGTTCATCGCTACACCGAGCACTGTGGAGATGGGGGAAAAGAGCATCCCAAAGGCAATGAGGTTCAGCTGCACAGACCATTCGGCGCCACCCAGGGCGAGGCTCAGGCTTTCGCTGAAAACGAACTGGGCAAGCAAAAACAGCATCAGTCCGGTCTGCACTACCGAAATCACCAAGCCGAGCAGAATGTGTTTCTTTTTGAAATGTCCCACCTCATGGGCCAACACCGCCAGCAGCTCCTCGTCGGAGTGCTGCTCGACCAGTGTGTCGTAGAGGACGACCTTTTTCCTTTTGCCAAAGCCCGAGAAAAAAGCGTTGGCCTTGGCTGAGCGCTTGCTCCCGTCCATCACGAAAATATTGTCCAGGGGAAAGGCCACTGACTGGGCGTAGGCGAGGATTTTGTCCTTCAGCGCTCCATCTTCCAGCGGACTGAGCTTGTTGAATAGCGGCAAAATCCAGCTCGTGTAGAAGACGTTGACCACCACCATAAACAGTGCCGCCACGATCCAAAACACCCACCAGAAATCTTTGCCCATCCACTGGATCAGCCAGAGAAAAAGCCCCAGCAACGCTCCCCCAATGAGGATGAGCAGCACATAGCCTTTGGCTTTGTCCATGAAAAAGGTGCCTATGCTGGTCTTGTTGAAGCCGTATTTTTCCTCGATCACAAAAGTCGAGTAGTAGTCAAAAGGCAAGCTGATGATGTCCGAAGCGATAAAAATCACCGCGAAAAACAACAGAGAATGTAGCATGGGATTCGCCGTCCAAGTCCCAACCCAAAGATCGATGGCTCCAAACCAGCCATACCAGATCATTAAAACGCTCAGCGCAAATGAAATCAGCCCTGATACCAGTCCGAAGCGGTAGTTTTCGGTTTGGTAGGCCTTGGACTGCAGCAGCTTTTCCGCATCCAAATGGCCCTCAAGCGTGCGGGGGATCGGCGGGACAGGGCGCTTCACGTTGAGGTAGCTGAGGATTTTTCCCAACAAAAAACCAAACACCACCACCCCCAGCAAGAGGTACTTCAGAGACTCCGGATTCATAGGATTGCTTAGAATTTAGGACAAGGCAAGATGGTGTCCCGGCGGGAAGGCTTTCCCTGGTACTGGTTTGGCAGGGTCCAGGAGAGGCTGAGCTCATGCGCCCCGCCAGACTGGATTCCCAGCTGCGACACAGTGTAGTCAAAGCTGTAGCCGATATTCAATCCGCTCAGCAGATTGACGCCCACCATCATCACGATGGCGTCGCGGTTGCTCTGCTGCTCTACGGGCTTGTAGGGCAAGCCACGGTACCAAAGTCCAAAAACTATCGGCTCGATGGAAAAATAAGCCCCCACGTCCAGCTGCTCAAAAGGGCCTTGGCGCTTGTAGTTGACCGTCGGTGTGAGCGAGCGCTGCTTTCTCATGTGGGTAAAATCCCCGCGCATGCCTCCCTCAGCCAATGGTATCCGATAGCCAGCATGGAAGGAAAGCTTCATCGGAAGCGGACTCACGCCATCGATGAAGGATTGGTTGGGCTCGTTGACATGATGCGCGGAAAAGCCCGCCCAGAGGTTTTCGGTAAAGACCAAGCCTCCCACGGACAGGGAAAGCATGCCGATGGGGTCTCCCAATCCAGGAATGTCGGTGCCCGGCATGGTGGGGCCAAAGGGGTCATTGGGGTTGATCTGGTTGGCGAAGACCAGGTTTTCGTAGAAACCGATCTCGCGCCGAATGTAGCTGGCCTGAAATCCCGGCCGGAAGTAGGTATTGTCGCCCAGCTTCAGTTCGTAAGAATACATGGCCGAAATGGAAGTGGACCGCAGCTGGGCCGCGCCCTCGGTATCCTGCATCACATGGATGCCGATCCCGCTGTTGTAGTCAGGCAGGTAGGTGTCGTAGTAGGCGGAAAAAGTGGTGAACTGGGCATCGATGGAAGGCCACTGGTTTCGGTAGTTGAACCCGACCCTTCCCGTGAGTTCTCCGCCCGCCATTGCCGGATTCAGATAGAGCGGGGCTGCATAATACTGGCTATATTGCGGATCTTGGGCAAAGGCGCCGGTCGAAACAGACAGGCTTGCGATTACAAAAAAAACCAAGAGAAGCGGAGACCGTAACAAGGAATTGTTCGTTTATTTGATTACTCAGTTAGCTTTCAAACGATCCAGCCCAAGGCTTGTTTTGGAAAGCAGTTCGAAAAATATGAAAAGCAGCCCTATTTCCATAAGGTTCATTTTAATTTTTGCAAGTTTCATTTCCCTAAGCGTTTTCGGAATCAGCAGGTTGGGACACTCCCAAGGCTTCAATGAAAACGAGTGGATTTTTGGCAATTGCGATTCAGGCTCCAGCAGCTATTTGTCTTTTGGCAAGGGAAACAATGCCAACGTCCAAACACTTCCCAACAGCATCCTTTTGGGAAAAAACAATTCGGCTTTGGCCATAGATCCCATCACTGGACAGGTGCTATTCCAGACCAACGGAGAGCTGGTCTATGACTACAGTCAGCAGGTAATTCAGGGAGTAGGCTCGGGGTTGAACGGCAATTTCACCGGACACCAACAGGTGGCTACAGGCTTTCTGGAATATGATCCGGAGGGCGACAAGCTTTTCTACATCTTCTACATTTCTCCAGGCGGGCAGCTCCAGTACGCCGTGGTGGACATGAATGCCCAGGGACAGGCAACGGGCAATGAGCGCCCGCTGGGTGAAGTCACCGTGAAAGACCAGGTGATCGGTCCGGCTTCGGGTGCGGTTTTGGTGGTCAAAACCTCTGCCTCACCCTCCTATCTCATCAGCTTCAGCGGCGGCAACCTGATCTCAAACCAACTTCAGAGCACCCAGGGAAGCTTCAGCCAAACCGGCACCCAAGCTATCCCTTTCACCCCCAAAGCCATCATCTTTGACGAGGAAAACAGCCAACTCATCCTCATTCCGGAAAATGCCGGCGACGACATCCAAGTCGTGCCTTTCGACACCTCCTCGGGAAGTTTTGGCACTCCGACCCCCATCTCCGGATCGGGCGGCTCGGATGAAATCGGAGGCGCAGACTATTCTCCAGATGATTCCTACATCTATTTCTCTAGGGGCAACCAGCTCTTTCGAGTGCCTTCGGCAGATCTGGCCGCCACACCGGAGGAGGTCCCTCTGACGGCCGGACTCCACCAAGTCTACGATGTGAAGACTGGGCCAGACGGGCAGCTATATTACATCTACGAGGAAGTGGATGGAGGCCCGCAACTGATCGGGCGGGTGACCAATCCCGACGAAAGCGACCTTTCGCTTTTGAGCGTGGAAGAAGATCCTTTTGCCGGCACGGACTTTTGCGGCACCGTATTCCCGGTTTTTGCGCCCAATGCAGACATCTCCCCTACGGTGGACTTCACCTGGGATCCCGATGCTCCCTGCTCCAACAACCCCGTGCAGCTGACCAGTGTCATCACTCCCGAAAACTACCAGCCCGTCTCGTTCAATTGGGAGTTTTCGCCACCTTTGACCGATTCGGACGGCAACCCACTACCGGCCGACTATGCCCAAGAGCACTTTTTGATCCCCCAGGACGCAGCGCAGGGGACGAGCGTCTCGGTCACCTTGACCGTGGAATTTGCGGACGGGAGCACGCAGAATGTCAACAAGACCATTCCCCTGACGGAAAACAACCTCGAGGCTAACTTTTCACCCTCAGACACGACGCTCTGCATGAGCTGTATCGATCTGGAGCCACTCCTACAGGCCCAGTCCTCGGAGGGCGAACAGGGAGGTGAGGCTCCCGGTGCCGGAGGCGACAACTACGAATACTTCTGGTCCAACAAGCGGGATCGAGGCTGGATAGGAAAAGAGGCCAACGAAGTATGCCTCCCCGGACTCTATTGGGTATTGGTACGGGAACCCGGTTCCCAGTGCTATGCCTATGCCGAGATCCGTGTAAAAATCTGGGACCTCCCCGACCAATCGAACAACATCTGGTATTTTGGCGATGGAGCCGGACTGGACTTCAACCCTGATCCAAACGACTCTACAGCACCGACACCGCGCCCCATTGCGCAGCGCCATCCCCAAAACATCCCTGCCGGAACGACCACCATTTCCGACCAGGCAGGCCAAGTGCTCTTCTTCACCGACGGGCAATCGGTGTGGGATCTCAATGGAAACCTGATGGAAAACGGAGACGATATCGGCGGCAGCAACACCTCCAGCCAATCCGTGATCGCCGTGGGCGTACCGCAGCAGCCCACGCTCTTCTACCTCTTCACCACGCAGGCCTCAGCAGGCGGGACGAACAGTGTCAGCTTCTCCATGGTGGACATCAAGTCCGAAAACACAACCGGAGTGGGCAATGTGGTCACCAAAAACAATTTCCTCTTCAGTCCCTCCACGGAACATTCGGCGGCTTTTTCCAGTGGAGACACCACCTGGGTCATGTACCATGAGCTGGGCAACAACACGTTTCGGGCCTACCCGGTCTCTGGTCAGGGCATAGGACAGCCAGTGATGAGCTCGGTGGGAAGCAGCCACGGCTTCAACTCGGGAGTCGGGGCGATGAAGTTCAGCCCAGACGGCACCAAGCTCGCCGTGACCATTTCTGAGGGAGGTTGCAACAAAACGGAAATCTTTGAATTTGACCAGCAAACGGGCAAACTGACCGAATATGCCCGCCTGGATCTAGGCTGCGACGGGGATATCTATGGGCTGGAATTCTCGGAAAGCTCTGACCGCATTTTGGTCTCCTACCGCAATGGAGGGCCTGGAGTCGAAGAATTCAACATCAAAGCCGTGGACAACGACGACCCCAACGCAGGCGCCTGCCCCTCCTGCTTTGGCTCCGCCACGACTCGGGCGCAGCGCGAAGCCTGTATCCTCTCCACGCGAAAAACAGTAGGAGGAACCTCCGGACTGAATCTCGGCGCGCTGCAAATCGCCTCGGATGGGCAGATCTACGTGGCCGTAGTCGGAGACAACCGCATTGGCCAGATCCAGGTCGGCACGGGCTGCACCGGCTCCAGTACTTTCAACCAAGACGCCGTCGAGCCCATGCCGGGCACGTCGAACCTCGGCCTTCCTTCCTTTGTCCAAAACTCCGGAAGCTCCATACCCGAACCGGCCCTTTCCATGCCTCCGCGCCTTTGTCTGGATCCCGAGCTGGGAGCTGGAGCCCTGCTGGAAGGAGGGGGAGAGCCCGACATCGATTCATACTTCTGGACTATCACCCATGAGGATGGCACGGTGGTGCGCTCGGACTATGGCGGCCCCGGAGACCAGTTTCAGACCCTGGACCAGATCTTCAACACGCCAGGCGTCTACACCGTAGAGCTGCGGGTGGACCGATGTGGAGATCCAGACTACTTCACCGCCGAGGGGGAAATCGAAGTGGTAGCGCCGCCTGCCCTGACCTTGGCTTCAGACGCGACACTCTGTGCCGGAAACCCTGTCACCCTCACAGCAATCGATGGATATGATCCCGCGGAAGGGCTGTACGACTTCCAGTGGACCAATGCCGCCGGCCAAGTCTTTGGAGATGAAAACTCCAACTCCATAGAAGTCACCGAGGAAAGCATCTACACGGTACAGGTGAGTTTTCGCCTGCCCGACGGACTGGGCGACGACGAGGCTCTGCTCTTTGAGACCTGTCCGGCTACGGCTGAGGTTTTTGTGGGGCCGGCTTTTGAATTTGATCTCGACCAAACCGCCACGGAAGTCTGCTATGAGGAGACCTCTGTCACCTTTGCACCGAACACCCCAATCTCGGGAGAGTGGTACTACGAGCTCAATGGCAGCGGCGTACGTGAGCCTTTGGGAGAGTTTTTCGAGCTGGAACTTTGGATCCCTACCCTCCCAGGCCCCGGACAATACGAAATCATCTTTGTGACTCAGGATCCCATCCTGGAAGGATGTACCGTGGAGAAAAAAGTCGATCTCTTGGTCAATGAGCTCCCGGTGCTTACTGCTGCCCAAACCAACCCCGCGACGGACTGTACGACGGCAGACGGCTCTTTCGACATCAACCTTCAGTCTGATGCGTCTGAGGTTCGAGTGCCCGAGTTGAGCTTGACCTTTTCAAATCAATCCGCCGGAAGCACCATCCCTGTCACCAACCTTTTGCCTGGAGTCTACACCATTGAGGCAGAAAATTCAAGCGGATGCTTTTACTCCGCCTCCGTCACCGTGGAAAACCAAAACCCTCCTGCGCCCTACCAGTTTTCTGCCACAGCCACCGACGAAACCTGTTCTGCCACCGGGGTGGAGCCCGGGAAGATCACCATCTCTTTCCTCAACGGCAACGCCCAAACAGGCACCTACACCGCCGTACGCCAAGGAGACGGGCAGACGTTCACAGGTCCATTGCCCAGCCTCGCGACCTTTGACGTCGACTTGCCTTTTGGGGAGTATCTGATCGAGGTCGCCGATGCTTCCGGCTGTGCGATTCCAGACCCTACGCTTTACTCCGTGGCACAGAAGCTTCAGGTGATTTTCTCCGTGCCTACCCAAGTCACGGCCTGCGAAAGTTTCACCTTTGCTCCTACGGGTCCTAATGCGCTGACCTATCTGGTAACGGATGGCTCTGGGGCCACTGTCAGTCCAGATGCCTCAGGTGAGTTTACGCTCACACAGTCCGGACTGTACACAGTCAGAGGGGAAGATCCAAACGGGGTCGACTGCCCTCGCGAGTTACAAATGCAAGTATCGCTCACCCAGCCCATAGACTTTGAACTTTCGGAGCCCATAGTCGATTGCCAAACGGGCGTCCGCTACGAGGCGATCCTCAACAATGTTGCCGCCTCGGATGTGGTATTCATCTGGAAGGATGACCTGGGTGTGATCGTGGGAAGAAGGCAAACCTTCGTGCCCAGTCGGGACGGGGACTACACGCTGGAAGTACAGCCTGCCTCAGGAGGTCTTTGCCCCAGCACGCCGATCTCCTTTACGGCGGAGGTGCTTGGCGAGGCGATCTCCGTGAATTTGGATGTCATCCCTTTCTGCGTGGACCAAACCAGCACCACCATCACGGTAGAAGCAGACATGGAGCGGGTAGCCAACATCGAATGGTATCTGGTATCTGGGGGCACCCGCACGAGACAATTCCAATGGGACGACCTCCCTATCATCGAAGTATCGGCGGAAGGCACCTATGAGGCGCTGCTACGCAGTGAATATGGCTGCGAACTGGGACGGGCCAACGCCGTGGTCGCCAAGTCGACAATCATCCCTCCAGTAGTCCCCACGGAATTGACCATCTGCGCCATCGAAGGGGTCACTACCAGCATTGCCCCGGGAGACTACGACAACTACAGCTGGCTGCTGGATGGACAGGAAGTCTCCCAAGACGCGATCTTCACCCCGACTCTACCGGGAACGTATGAACTGCGAGTCTCCGACAATCTGGGTTGTGAGTACGTGGCGTCTTTTGTAGTCCAGGAGGACTGTCGCCTCCTGATCACCTACCCCAACGGGGTAGTCCTCGGCGATCCCAGCCGCAACTTCATCCTCTATGCCAACGACTTCATCGACGATGTCGAGGTCTTTATCTTCAACCGTTGGGGAGAACTGATCTTCTACTGCGAGCACGAAAACCTGGAGCCGCGCCAGCCTTTCTGCCCTTGGGACGGGATAGTCAACGGAAAATTTGTCCCCAACGGAACATATGCGGTCGTTGTGAAGTTTTCTTCCCGCGCCCAAAACATCACCATCAAAGAAACCAGGGCGATTACCATCATCCAATAGCATCTATGCTGATTCTCATTTCCCCAGCCAAATCCCTAGACTACAGCGTTCCTGAATTCAAGGACTATACCCTTCCCGATTTCACCTCAGACATCAAAGCGCTGGTGGGGGTGATGAAAAAAAAATCCGCCAAGGAGATCTCCGAACTGATGCATGTGAGCGACAATCTCGGCGTACTCAACGAGCAGCGCTATAAAACGTTCCAGAAGGACTTCAACACCGAAAACTCCAAGCAGGCCCTCCTCGCTTTCAATGGAGACGTCTACACCAAGATCGACGTGGACCACTACAGCCCCGAGGATTTCGCCTTTGCCCAAAAGCACCTCAGGATACTCTCAGGCCTCTACGGCCTGCTGAAGCCCCTCGACCTGATCCAGCCCTATCGATTGGAAATGGGCACGTCCCTAGTCACCAAAAAAGGCAAGAACCTCTACGAATACTGGGACAAAAAAATCGCCAAGGCCATCAACGAAGCCGCCTCAGGCATGCCGGTGGTCAATCTCGCCTCCCAGGAATATTTCAAAGCTGTACACCAAAAAACCCTCAAGTCTCCGGTGGTAAACATCCATTTCAAGGAGCACAAAAACGGCAGCTATCAGATCATCGGCATTTTTGCGAAGCAGGCTCGGGGCATGATGACCAATTTTGCCATCACCCAAAGACTGGAAAATCCGCAGGACCTGAAGGCCTTCAACCTGGAAGGATATGAGTTTTCGGCCCCGATGAGTACCGACACAGACTGGGTTTTTATTAGGTAGAAATACAAAATCATCCCGTACCCGGATGATTTTGGCAAAGAATTGGAGGTTGGCATCGGCTTGAGAGTTACCTTTGCATGAAATCCACTTTCTCTCCTAAATCATTGATAAAAAATCAGTTTCGAATTAGGAGGGCTGGGGTTCCACTAGTATGGGCGAGCCTTCTCCTCTTGCTTGTGGCTACCAGCGGAAGTTCCGAATCTCTCCCAGTCCCCTTAGAACTCCTATCGCCGATGAGAGCCGAACCCCAATTGGTCGGTCCTGACAAGCTATGCATTGTATTTGGCGGAGTGGTGGGAACATTCAGCGCAGGAGGGGATGACGTGGACGTATATGACTGGGTTGTCACCGACCAGTCTTCCGGCGAGGTGATTTTTGAAAAAACCGGAGGGGCCCAGCTGGAAACAATACAGGTGGTCTTCTCCGCAGTGGGGACCTACGATGTCCAGCTGAAAGTAAGGCGAGGCACAAACGCGGACTATTATCAAGGAAATCTCCAAGTGACCGTGCAGCAGGGGCCCGCACTGGCCCTGCTTGCAGACTACCTCCTCTGCGCCGGAGGCCCCGCAGTCTTGACCGCTCTCCATCCCGACACTCCCAATTTTTCGGACTTTATCATTACCTGGAAAGACATCGAAGGCAACGTCATTGGGACTGGCAACCAGTACCTGGCTTATGGCGAAGGCTATCACCTGGTGGAGATCTACCAAACGCAAGCATCCGGAGAAGCCTCCTGCCTGATAACGGGCTCTGCTTTTGTGGCTCCACCGGTTGACTTCCATCTCACCCCCTCTACCCTGTCTATATGCGAAGGCCAGGCTATCCATGTAGATGTGGACACGCCTATCACGGGCGAATGGTTTGTCCAAAAAGGATACGACGGAGCAAGGACTCCGCTGGGACCAGGATTTGAAATCGATGTCAGCTCATCTTCCCTGACCGATCCGGGACTCTACTTCATCACTTTTCAGACCAAGTCCCAGCGATTTCCAGATTGCCTCTCGGAAAGGATGGTCGGCTTTGAGCTCGTCGAATCTCCGGACATTGCTGTCACAATCGTGAACGCTCCCAACAGCTGCGAATTTGAGTCGGGAGCTATCCAAATCAACGTCAATTCTGACATTGACAACCTGCACATCCCTGAACTGGGTATCGATACCGGCCCCATGCAAGACGGCGACCAACTGAATTTCGACGATTTGGAGGCAAGTGTCTATACGCTAAAATCCACAAAAAGCGGCTGCGAGACCACCCAAATGTCCGTCCTTCAATCAACCGACCCTTCTGGTCCTGGCGGTACCGCGGCGCAACAAACCGAAATCACGGTGGAGCCAGAATCTTGTACAGATTCAGGATTGCTGGCCGGAAAAGTCAACCTAATTTTTGACTCCGAAATCTCCGGCGGAACGTATCGAATCCTGGCAACGGGCAAAGGGGAAGTCAGGTCAGATGCAATTCCCGACAGCCGGGAAGCTACCTTTGACCTTGGAGGCGGCAATTATCTTTTGGAGGTCGTCGTGGACGGCTGCAATTTTTCCGTGAAAGACTTTACGGTCGGAAGGTCTGCCAGTGCAAACTTTACCGTTCCCACGGACTATAACATCTGCGAAACCTTTTCCTTCAGTCCAGAGACCAACCAAAACCTCAGGTTTACCCTCACCCATCCAGATGGGAGCACTCAGGTCAAATTGACCGGCGAAACCTTCTCCCTGACGGAAGAAGGGACGTACACGATCATCGGGGAAAGCAATGACCCCAGCATCGTGCTATGTCCCAAGCAGGTTTCTTTCAGCACTACCTACTCGTCCAGCATTTCATTTTCCCCGGTTTTGTCGATTGAAAAGTGCTTTGACCCGATACGCTATCAGCTAGACTTGCAGGGAATATCCCCGGATGATGCCAGTATTCGATGGTACAACGACCAGGGGGAGATCGTAGGTCGGGGGCAGGAGTTTTATCCGCCTGGCGTCGGCTTCTACTCCTTGCTGGTGCAGCCGCTGAAGAGCGGCTTTTGCCCCGTGACCCCGGTGGAGTTTGAAGTAGTCAACCCCGTCACGTCGGTACCTATGGAGCTGGCCGCGGACAAAATCTGCCCTCAGCCGGAGTATGCCTCGGTGAGGCTGACGACCAACGAATCCGAAGTCAGCGACACGGAATGGATCTTCTATGACTTGCAGGACAACCGCGAGGAGCTCAATGCTTTTGACGACTTGTTTGAAATCGAGGTTGTCGCTCCCGGAACCTATGAAGTAGTGGCCTACAACAAGCTAGGCTGCGAAATCGGCAGAAACCTGATCGCAGTCGAGGAAAGCATGCTACTCAGCGTCCCTTCCCTAGAAGACCGATATGGAGTATGTTCCGAGGGAAAGACGGGGCCGACTTTGACCCCAGGCGACTATGCTGAATACTATTGGTACTGGGAAGGAGCACTGGTCTCGACGGATGCTTCCTTTGTCCCAAAGGAGATCGGCAGCTATACCCTGGACGTGGTATCGCAAGATGGATGTGCCTTTTCCGCCTCTTTTGAAACTTTTGATGCTTGCGACTTTGAGTACGTATTCCCCAACGCGATGACCCTCGGTGACCCTAGCCGCAGCTTTGAAGTCAGGGTCAGCGAAGGAGTCTCCGAGGCGGAGCTCCACATCATCAATAGACAGGGGGCTCTGGTCCATGTGGCTAAGACACAGGAAATCCCTGTAGGCGATCCCATCCTACACTGGGACGGCACGAGCAATGGCAAGTATATTACGCCTGGTACGTACGTGGTGATCGTGATAGTCCGAAACCCCGCTTTCCAGTTTGAGAAAAAAATCACAAGCTCGCTTCTGGTGCTGCAATAGGCGATTTCCGTTCACGGAATAATTTAAAATACGGGAAAGCAAAATCCTTTTTTTTTTCTATTTTGAGCCGTTTCAAGCTAAATTTTCTCAACCCAAAAACCAAAAAGTATTCTTATATGACCCAAACCATCAATCGTGGCGCCCTCTTTAACGCAAGCTGTCTGGCGCTCATCACCACCGCGTTTTCCTTCTCGATACGCGCAGGCATCTTGCCCCAGCTGGGCGACTCTTTCGGCTTAAGTGCTGAGCAGTTAGGCTTTATCAATTCCATGTGGTTTTTCGGGTTTCCGATTTCCATGATTTTGGGAGGATTGTTTTATCACAAAGTTGGCCCGGCCAACATTATGCGAATCGCCTTTATCACCCACACGCTAGGCATTTTGTTGACGATCTTTGCAGGCGGCTACACCACCCTGCTGATCTCCACACTCTTCATCGGATTTGGCAACGGCTGTACCGAAGCCGCCTGTAATCCACTCATCGCCGATATGTACTCCGGCACCACCCTCAACAAGATGCTCAACAGATTCCACATGTGGTTCCCTGGAGGCATTGTGCTGGGCTCCCTGATCTCCAAGTTTATGACCGACGGAGGTTTTGCTTGGCAGACACAGGTATGGGTGATGATGATCCCTACCATCGCCTACGCGGTGTTGTTCTTTGGCAAAACCTTCCCTAAACCGCACGTCGAAGCGGCTACTTCCATTGGCTCCAACATCAAGGCTATGGTGAGTCCAGTGTTCATCTTCCTGTTCTTTGCGATGGCGCTGACCGCGATCTCCGAGTTTGGCCCTCAGCAGTGGGTAGGCCTGATCATGGGTGCCAGCGGAGCTAGCCCTATGCTGATCTTGGCCTTGACTACAGGCGTGATGGCTGTCGGCCGTTTCTTTGCCGGCCCGGTGGTCAAAGCCCTCGGACAGACTGGCGTATTGCTGGGAGGATCCATCTTCGCGGCAATCGGAATCTTCCTTTTCAGCACCGTTACCGGCCCAATGGCCTATGTAGCCGCACTGGTGTTTGCGATTGGCGTATGCTACTTCTGGCCAGTAATGGTGGGAGCCGTAGCCCAGAGAGTGCCGCTCTCCGGAGCGCTGGGCATGTCCATCATTGGTGGTGTGGGTATGTTTTCGACCGCGATCTTCCAACCTATCATCGGTGGATGGATCGACGAATCCAGAGCTACGCAAAGCGCAGCAGGCCTCGCGGGTGATGCGCTGGAGCTAGCGGCAGGACAGGAAACGCTTCAGAAAATGCTCCTTTTCCCGGGCATTCTGATCGTCTTGTTTATCATCTTCTTTGTCTGGCAAAAAGGCTCCAAGCCTGCGACAGCGGCAGCGGCACACTGATCCACTTCAAGGCAGCCTTCGGGCTGCCTTTTTTTATGCCTATGCGATGAGAAAACCCCTGCTTTCCACCCTGCTGGCCCTCTTCCTTTTCCTAGAAGCCATGCCTCAGGAAATCTCCGGCCCCATCCAAGTCCATCCCGAAAACAGGTTTTTGATGACGGCCGATGGCAAGCCATTCTTCTGGACGGCTGACACGGCCTGGGAGCTTTTCCACAGGCTCGACGAGAAACAAGCCACCGCCTACTTGGACAAAAGAAAAGAGCAGGGGTTCAACGTGGTCCAAGCCGTAGTATTGGCGGAGCTGGACGGCATCCACACACCCAATGCAAATGGCGACCTCCCATTCTCAGGCCTGGAGCAATGGGAGTATAATGAGGCCTACTTCCGCCATGTGGATTTGATACTGGATTTGGCGGAAGAGCGCGGCATCCACATGGCGCTCTTGCCTACCTGGGGCGACAAGCTGTTCAAAAACAAGTGGGGCATAGGCCCGGAGATCTTCACTCCCGTCACCGCCTATGCCTACGGAAAATGGATCGGAAGCCGCTACAGAGACAGGAAAAACCTGGTTTGGGTACTTGGAGGTGACAGAAATCCAAGAAGTGGCTCGGAAGACGCCGAGGTATGGAGCCAAATGGCAAAAGGCATCCTCGACACCCAAAATCCCGAAAAACCCATCTTGATCACCTTTCATCCCCAGCCTACCTCTCCTGGGGGCAGCTCCAACTGGTTTCATCAGGCCGACTGGCTGAGTTTCAACATGCACCAAACTGGCCACTGTCCTGAAGAGCCTAGCTTTGAAAAGATTACCCACGACTATCAGTTGAATCCCACCAAGCCTACCATCGACGGCGAGCCGCTCTATGAAGAGCACCCCTATTGTTTCAATGCCAAAGAGGAGGGCTACAGCGAAGCGGCGGATATCCGCAGGATCATGTACTGGAATGTCTTCGCCGGAGCGGCGGGACAGACCTACGGCTGCCACGCGGTCTGGCAGATGTACGATCTGGACAAGACTCCGGTCAATGGCCCCCTGAAGCCTTGGCACAAATCCCTGGATCTCGAAGTCGCCAATCAGATGAAGCACCTGAAAAACCTCATGCTGAGCAGGCCCTATTTCGAGCGCATTCCAGACCAAGGTCTTATTGCCGAGGGGCAGAAGAATGATCGCAGCCTAGTGTCGGCGACCCGAGACAAGGCGGGAACTTATGCCCTCTTCTATTTTCCGGATGGAAAAGCGATTGCGATCGATCCCACTTCTCTCAAAGGGCAGGTTTTTCAGGCAACTTGGCTGGATCCCCGCACGGGAGTTACTTTTCCCGACAATAAGCTTACCTCAGTCCCAAAGGGCAAGCGGCTATCCATCACTCCTCCGAGCTCCGGTCGGGGCAACGATTGGGTGTTGATTGTAGATGCGATGGACTAGTTGCCACAGGTGTAGGACGTGTACTCCGCCTCGCTCAGAGACCAGAGCTTTCCGTCTTCGTCCCGGTAGGTGACTGTACCGGTGCTTTCCAGTATCTCGATGTCATTGGCAGTGGAGATCGTCCGCCCGTCCACCAGCTCGATCGTGCACGGACCCTTCACTCGGGTGATGTCGGAGATTTCCTCGCAGGAAAACAGAATCAGAAAAGCAGGCAAGAGGCAAAGTTTCCGCATCATAAAGTAGGCTTGGCCTAAAAGTAAGCCAAAAATAGAAACTGGAAAAACCTAGCCTAGGACCTTAGCGTTACCTTCCGCACCGATTCTTCGCCAGAAACTGCCTTTCCATCGAAAAGAAGGAAAAGGGAAAAGATTAAAAAATGTACTAAAAATCTAAATCAAGGAAACTGTCATCCTCTTTCTAGTCGCTGAGTCTGAAAAAAAGTAAGTTGTTTAAAAAATCACCCTTATCTCTCATGTTTTAAAGATCGTTCGTTGGCTTAGGATCAAAAGAACATCAGAAAGTTAACCCCACCTATATCCAAATCCGAATTGGTTCGTCGTGATAGGGGAAAAGCGATTCGCAGGCCTCACTAGCATTTTGGAAATCCTGCGCATCCGCTCTCAGGTTTTGCAAAAGGGATCCGAGATTCTCAGGTTTTTAGTAAAAATTGCAAAAAAGTGGCCTAAAAGGTCTGCGCGGCATCGGCGGAACGGCAGGCACTGAGCACATGCTGCTCAAAAGCACGGTCAGATTTGAGAATGTCAAAAAAGTCCTGGATGTACCGTCGACAGGCCTTGCCATCAGCATCGGCAAAGTAAGGCCCGCTCTCGGCAATGGTCTGAAAGATCTGGTCTTCCTTCGCCAGTATTTCCTGCCGAATCGCCTGCATCAGTTCGGGATCCCGGCAGAATCCCCGGTAAAGACGATCCGTGACCCGATCTATCCCAATTTGGTTGTTGACTTGGGCGTAGGGAGGATTTACCAAGCCAGTCATGTCAAAGTCATAAGGCAGGGGAACGATGGTCTTGTCTTCCAGCATCAGCACTTTCTCATTGTGCTGAAAGAGGCCTGACCAGTCCGTATTGCCTATCATGAGCTGAAAGAAATCATGACGGACGGTAGCCGAGTCCTCCATCAGCGTGGGGATGATCTTCTTTTCATCCAAGATCTTGCCCCCAAACCTATCCGCCACATCGTCGTCGTCCTCGATGAAAAAACCCAGCAGCTCCACCGTCTCCTGTTTTTTGTCGTCCAAATCCTTGAGCCGAACGCGCAACAGGCGGGTGTGAAAGGAAAAACTGGCAATATCCTCGTACAGCTGGTAAGCCAGGTATTCCTTCCCTACGTAGTTTCCGGCGTTCTTCGCCTTGGAGCAGGGCAGGACGAGCTTTAGATTCCGGTCTCCTTCAAAGAGGGTGTTTTCGGCCTGCTTTTTTTTCATCTTTACCCGCATCGGCGGATAATAACAGTTTTCAAGCCTAAAGTTGCCGCGGGTTCTGATCTCCACCTCCACGGTGTCCATCTTTCCATCCACCGCCTCAAAAACCATCCGGGATTCCAGAAAAGTCGAGTCGTTGGTTTCTGAGCGCAATTGTTTGATTGAAAACTCCAGTTCGATCAGCATCGGCTCCTTGGAGTCAAAGAGATTTCCTTGGGAAAAAGCCGGGAGCCCTGTACCCCAAGAAAAAAGCAAGACGACAAAGCAGAATACCCACTGTGATTTCATACGACCGGAAGTGCTATCGTGGAATATCAAAAAAATCCTACTGGAATAAATATAATCAAAAAATAGCCGACTGCCGGTATCGGCTGGTTTCTACTTCCGAAAACTCATGATGTTCTCGGCCGCGCTTCCCAAATGCGCATAAACAGCATGTGGGCCATTCTGCGGGCATGCTCCTTGGCATAGTCGGCATGCTCCCCTTCAAAATACTCGTCAATCGTGCCAAACCACAGCTCCAGCCAGTTGCCGAAATGGACTTGGGAGATGCTGTGGTCCACCTCCGCGTCCACTTGCTGGTGAACGCGAGTGGGATTGAACTTCCCCCTCCCCGGTCCCGTCTGCAGGAGGATCATTTCCCAGAAATCCGACAGGTGGATCAAGTGTGTCTCCCAATCCTCCACGATGCCGTTGAACACCGGACCCAGCGTCTCATGATCCCTCACCCGATCGTAGAATCTCCTGACCAAAA
Organism: Algoriphagus oliviformis; assembly: GCF_017254915.1. Classification (GTDB taxonomy): domain Bacteria; phylum Bacteroidota; class Bacteroidia; order Cytophagales; family Cyclobacteriaceae; genus Algoriphagus; species Algoriphagus oliviformis. The sequence continues at coordinate 258,909 of NZ_JAFKCT010000004.1, forward strand.
AGTCCACGTCATCCCGGCTTTCTATCTTCAGCTTTTTCATTTCAAAACAGGTTGAAGCACCTCAGTCTTGCCATCGACACTCTCTGGGATGGGCAGGCCCAAAATCTGGCAGATCAGCGGATAGATATGGATGTTTTGGAAAGGCTCGATCTGAACCCCCGACTTGATCTGGGGGCCGTTGGCGTAGAAAATCCCCCAGAGCTCTCTGTGCTTCGGACTGAAGCCATGCTCGCCAAAAGTCTCCGTCTTCAGCATCGCCGAGCGGTTTTGGTAGCGCATCATCCCCCGGTTGTCGGCCAGGTAATATCCAAATTCCGGAATAATCAGGAAATCACCTACCCGCTGGGGATAGGCGCTGATGTCGCTGTAGTTCTCGTTTTTCACAAAGTCATCCACCGCAACATGCGCGCTGCGGGACTGGATGAGCTTGATGGCCTTTTCTTGTTCTGCCTTGTTTGCCAAATGCACGTGGGCCAAAGCCCCATTGTTGACCACCCGGGCGTCGATGCCTTCGGTCAGTTCGTCCAGGTTGATGAGCTTGTCCTTTTGCACATCCGCCATCCCGTGGTCGGAGACTATGATTACGTTGATGGGGAGGTCAAAGCTCTTGATCCCCTCGAAGAGCGCACCCAGCTCATGGTCCAGCTGGGTGAGCCTTTCCTTGAGTTTTGCATCGTTGCTCGGCCCATAGGCATGCCCCACATCGTCCATATCGGAGAAGTAGAGGGCGATAAAGCGTGGCCGTTCCGTATCCGGCAGCTGCAGCCAGTCGAAGACCTTGCTGACGCGGGTCAGATTGGGAACCGTGCCGTCGTAGTCAAAGTACTCGCTGGGCCGGATCCCCTGCACTGGAGCCTCCGAACCGACAAAAAAATAGCTGACTGCCTTCATGCCGTTGTTTTCCGCCAGCACCCAAAGCGGCGTGCCTCCATACCAATAGCCATCCTGCACGATGTCCCGATTGCCCATGTTGTACACCTGGTCTTTGAAGGGCTCGTAGAAGGAATTGTCCACCAGGCCATGGTGCTCGGGCAGCATCCCGGTGGCGATGGTGTAGTGGTTGGGAAAAGTCTTGCTGGGAAAAGACGGGATCAGTCCTTCGGCTGCAGTCCCGCCTGCGATGAAGCGGGAGAGGTTTTCTGGCTGAAATCGCTCCACATAGTCATATCGAAATCCATCCAGCGAAATCAGGATCACGATGGGTTCGCCATTTTTCTCTTGGGAAAAAACCTGAGGCAGTCCCAGAAAAGCGAGAAAAACAAAAGCCAAAAAGCGCTTCATCTTTTTTTCTTTCAAAAATACCACTCCCGCTTCCGAATTCAAGCCCGTCCTTCACACAAATCTGCGCAGTGAAGAATCTTTAACGCCTGTTTAACACCGGCGCAAAGTGAGGATATTTTTACACAGTCAAGACGATGTATGAAAAACCTCCAAGGCCAGCCATCGGCTAGGCTACCTTCCCGACACCTGGCTTTCCCTCGCCCCTTTCCATCAGAGAACACTTCCAAATCCATTGAAAACCAAAACCTTTCACAGTTCCACCATCGCCCAGACAGCCGCTAGACCAGTTTTTCAAAAGCGCTTCTGTCAGTCGTAAACGAGGATTGGACTGCCCTTTGATTTCGGAACCATAAATTTTAGAAATCATGAAAACATCCAATCGAATTTTATTGGGAATAGGTCTACTGGGAGTCTTGGCGGCCGCGCCCTCCTGCAAGACCAGCAACGCGGTGAAAGGTGCCGCCATCGGAGGTTCCGCAGGTGGCGTGCTTGGCGGCGTGATCGCAGGCAAGGAAAACACCGTCACGGGAGTGCTGATCGGCTCAGCGATCGGAGGCACGGCCGGGGCTATCATCGGAAACGAGATGGACAAGCAGGCCGCGGAACTCCGCAAAGATCTGGAAGGAGCCAAAGTCGAGCGCGTGGGAGAAGGGATCAAGATCACCTTTGACTCGGGCCTTTTGTTTGGTTTTGACCAAGCATCCCTGACCTCCACTTCCCAAGCCAATCTGCAGGATCTGGCTACGACGCTGAAGAAATATGAGGACACCAACATCCTGATCGAAGGCCACACCGACAGCAAGGGAACCGAAGAGTACAACCAAGAACTCTCCCAGCAGCGAGCCAACTCCGTCAGCTCCTACTTGGCAGGCTTGGGGGTTGCTCCCGGCAGGATATCCGACGTGGGCTATGGAGAGAGCATGCCCGTCGCCAGCAACGACACCGAATCGGGCCGATCCAGCAACCGACGGGTGGAAGTTGCCATCTACGCAAACAAGAAGATGCAGCGAATGGCCGAAAAAGGTCAGCTCGGCGACTAAAAGTCGATCCGCATCAGATGGTCCGTCTGGATCTCGTCCCCAAAAGGGAAAGGATGGCTTCCGAAGATTCGGAGGCCATTTTTTTCATAGAATCGGATCGCCCGCGCATTGTGTTCCCACACGCCTAGCCAGAGGTATTTTTTCCCGTTTTGCTTCCCAAAGTCTATGGCGGTGTCCAAAAGCTTTTTTCCCAAACCCGACCCCAAATGCTCCTCCAGTACATAAAGTCTGGAGATCTCCAGACTCTCTGGGTCATGGATGTCCGTCTGCGCCGGAGTCTGGTTGACCTTCAGGTATCCGACGATCTCGTCCCCGTCCTCAGCGACAAAAAATGTAGAAGCTGGATTGGAAAGTTCTGTTTCCAGTTGGCTGGGTGTGAAGGCCTCCTCCAGATAGGCGCTGACGTTTTCGGGTTTGTTTCCGGCGGTGAAGGCCTGGAGAAAGGCCGTGCGGGCCATGTGCACCAGATCGCCGAGGTCTTGGGTTTGGGCTTTTCGGATCATGGCTAAAATTTAGCAAAAAGCGAAAAGAAAATACACCTATGAATCTTAGGTATAAAAGAAATCGATATATTGGAGCTTCATTGTCAAGCCCATGTCCAGCAACGCTTTATTGAAAGGAAGCCTCCAAACGATCATTTTGAAACTTCTCGAAGAAAACGAGAAAATGTACGGCTACGAGATCACCCAGCGCGTGAAGGAGCTGACCGCTGGGGAATTCAAGATCACCGAGGGGGCGCTCTATCCAGCCCTGCACAAGCTCGAAGCGGAAGGCCTACTCAGCACCGAAATCCAGCAAGTGGACAACCGGGTGAGGAAATACTACAGCCTGACCCGATCCGGCAAAACCGAGGTCAGCTCCAAGCTGGCCGAGCTCCGGGCCTTTGTAGAAAACATGCAGCGCATCGTCAATCCCGGCTTGAAGCCTGATTTCAATATCTGATTTTTTAAAAACCGCGGAAATGAGAACACTCACGCAAACCGAACTGGAGCAAGTCAAAAAAGCCATCACAGCCAAGGGCTTGAGCTCGGCGGAAATCCTGCTGGAAATCTACGACCACTACGTGAGCCATTTGGAGCGGTTTGGCGAGGGAGACTTCGAAGGGCAACTGAAGGAATTGGAGGAGAAATTCCCCTACAGCTATTGCCACTCCCTTCAGGCAAAATTTGCCAAAGCCTCGAAAAAAGAGATTTTCGGCCTCCAGTGGACCATCTTTAAGACCTACTTCACATGGCCCAGATTTTTCGCCACCGCGTTTTTTTTGGCATTCATGCTCGTCGTGTGGGATACGATCGACAACAGGACAAAGGGCCTGACATTGCTAGTTCCCGTGGTTTTTTCCATGCTGCTTACCGGATGGATTTTTTACAAATCCTACCGAAAAGTAAAAGACATCAAGGGTACTTTAAAAAGTCAGACCACCATCAAATCCTCCTATTTGGACGCCATTCTCGGACAGTTCTCTTTGCTTACTTCTTCTCTCAACTTGCTGATATTCGTCCCGAAAATCTTCGGAACGCGCAATTTCTTTGACTCCCCCTACTTCTTGGCCATTAGCTTCTTTCTGCTCTTCGGCTACGTGGCCTACACGCTGACGCTCTTCGAAGCTTGGAAAATCAAATCAAAAACTGCCTTGATATGAAAAAGCCTAACAATACTCCGCTTACACCCGAGCAAATCGCAAAGATCCAGTCGTCTTTGGCCTTCGGCTCGATTTTTTACGAGGACATCAAAGCGGAATTGGTGGATCACTTCGCGACAGCTATCGAAAATGATCTTGGGGGAGAAAAGTCTTTCGAATCGCTTTTATTCGAAAAACTATCCCAGTTAGACTTGACAAGATTCCAGCGACAATTCATTTTCCAGGCACATCTGGGAGCTGCCAAGGCGCTTTTCCGCAAAGTTTCGGCACGACTCCTCTTTAAAGTCATCCTCATAACCATTGTGCTGGGAGCGTGCGTGAATGTCTTTTCGCACACCACGCCCCACTTCGCCGAAACAGCCTTAAAGACGGCGGTCATGGTTGTTTTTCTGGCTATCGCGGCAGCAGGACTATTCAAGGCAAGATTTCTGAAAAACTCCCAAATCGTAGCGTCTGGCAACACCGTCTTTCTGATTGCCATTCTAAGTCAACCTGTCTTGCGTCTCGAATGGCTACAATGGACAGGCTTTTCTGACCAAACCTTGCTGTACGCTTTCACTTTCTGGTTTTGTCTTTTGCTTACCGCCGGATATCGATTGCTTTCCGAAACGGTCAAAAAAAGCCAACTCGCGTGAACCTCACGTCCAAATAGACAAGCCATCCCTACCGTATTCCTTCTTTCCCCATCAAATCATCCCAGCCACCGCAAAGCCCACATAAGTCCCCAGCGCGTTGCCCAGACTGCCGACCAGCACACCGGGAATCAGTAGGTCTGGGCGATCCAGACTCTCCGCCGCCGCAATGGCCGTGGTATTCCCGCCCACGTTGGCTTGGGAAGCAACAGCGATCACATCCCAATCAATTCGGACCAGCGCACCGACTCCAAAAATCACCGCACCGTGGATCAGCACAAGCAAGCCCACAAACAGGAACAGGGTCAGGGCCAGCGAGCCGGTACTGGCCAACGCACCCAGATCACAGAGCGTGCCGATCACTGCCAGGAAGACGAGGATGAAAAAGAACCCCAGCGTATGCTTGCCACGAAGTGCCTTCACTGCGGGAACCTGCGCCAGCACCAGGGCCAGCGTCGTCAGCACCAAAATCTCCGGCACCTGCGGGAAATAAGCGGCAAAGACCTTGCTCAGCGCCATTCCAAAGAGTCCCAGCGCCAAGATCATGCCCAAGGAAGAAATGGACACCGTTTCCTCGGTTACCAGTTTTTCCTTGGATTTGGCAGAAGCAAGTTTCTTTCTTGGAAACCGTCTTTGCAAAAACTTAGGCAAGAGCAGGGTCGCGATGATCCAAACCGTCCCCACCACGCTATCCACCACCGTGGTTGCAGCGAAGAGATTCCCGTTTTCGTTTACCCCATAGTGCAGCGCGATGGCGTTGAAGTTGATGCTTCCGCCGATGTAGGTTCCGGTGTACATCCCAGCCACCGCCGGAGCCAAGTCGACAAGCTCAGCGGCGGGACTGACGACCAACCAAGCGACCAGCACGCCGATCACCGTCGCTGCCGAGCCGAGCAAAAACATCAGCAAAAGCGGCAATCCCGCGTTTTTGAGGCTCTTCAAGTCCACCTCCAGCAAGGCGATAAAGATCCCAAAAGGCGCCAAGTACACAAACACGCCATCATACACCGGACTGCCATCCATCGCACTGGGGATGATGCCCAGATTGGAAAAAGCCGCGCAAAGCAGGATCACCCAAATCGGCGTACCCACGGTCTTGCCCCAGCCAAACCTCGTGAGCCAGTTGCCTACAAAGACGGTGAGGCAAAGTACGGCGGCGATAAAAATCGGGTCTTGGAGAAGGGACATAGGGGAAATTAGGAAAAAAGCGTTCAATCCTCCGATTTCGAAGATCCCATATCGACAAACTTTCCAGTCATTTTTGAGCGAGAGGGATTATCCACCACAAATTTGACCTGTATGACATCTCCCTTTTTAAAAGAGCCGATGGACGTAGTTCCCCAAAAGCTCCCTTGGTACACTTTTCCCCCAAAATCAAATTCATAATTCACTACATTGACATAGCCTCCCTTCAAATACCGAGCGCTAACCGATGTAACTGTCGCAGAAGTATGGTCTGTTTTCCGCGCTAAAAACTTTAACTCTCCAATAGACCCGAGGTGAAAAATGAATCCGAATCCTCCAACCAGAAGGACCGCCACTAGCACATTGAACCACCGCCGTCTAGCCTCCTGCTTTTCCAGCACCTCGAATCTGACTTTCCAAAGACCATAGTTTGTTTCGCTTAAGGGCGCTACAGACTCATTGGCTGAAACGAAGCCCAATCGCTTAAAACCATCATCATTTTTCAAAAACAACTTCAGTGCTTCCCCCATTTCTTCCACCGAAGCTGGTGCGCTCTCTGAGAAGTATTGCACCCCATTCTCCTCAAATACAATGGCCAAACCATCGCCGCTTAGGTTTCCGCTTACGTCCATCCAATTTTTTGAATCCCTCTCCAACGTCACAGAATTGAATCCTGACCAGTCCAGCGAATGGATCAACTCGCAAACCACTTGCTCCGTGGCAAATTCCGCAACCAGCTCTTGTGCCCCGCTCAAACCTTTCATTGCTAATAGCTTCATCGGCACCGAGTTATTGGTTCTTTGTTTCAAAAAATGCAACCATCGCCTTTGTCACAAAATCCACTTCCTCCTCTTTCAAAAAAGGATTCAAAGGCAAAGAAAGCCCTTCATCGGCTAGCTTTCTGGCATTTGCAAAATCGCCCTTCGTCTCAAACGGCTTCAAACCCGGCACAATCGCCGGATAGTGGATCGCCGTTCCGACTCCTTTTTCCGCCAAAAAGCCCGTCAACTCGTCCCGTCTTGAGCTTTGAACCACGAAAAGGTGGACATTGTGATCCGCTTCCAAAACCCCCTCGGGCAGCTTGAGCGCTGCAACCTGTGAAAGCCCCTCCAGATAGCACTGGGCAAGTACTTTACGCTTTTGCTGGTTTGCTTCAAAACCCTCCAAAAAGACATTGAGGAAGGCGGCCTGAATGGTATCAATCCGACTGTTTCTCCCTACCAAGTCATGCTGATCCCGCAGGGGTTGTCCATGATTGAGCAGCAGGCGGATTCGCCCGGCGAGACGTTCATCCTGAGCCAGACACATTCCGGCCTCACCCAGGGCGCCCAGGTTTTTGGTCGGGTAAAAACTCAGGCAGCCCACGTCGCCCCAGGTTCCGGCGGCTTTTCCATCCTGAAAAGATCCGAAAGCCTGAGCGGCATCCTCGATCACTTTCAGTCCCAAGTTCCTTGCCTTTTCCGTCAACTCCTCCATTCGCACCATCTTCCCATACAGGTGCACGGGAATAAGCGCTTTGGTTCTTTTGGTTACGGCATTTTCCCAGTCGTCTTTCAGCAAGCCATTTTCATCCGTATCCCAAAAGACCGGCTTGGCTCCCACCATCAGCACCGCCTCGGCCGTGGACACCCAAGTCATCGCGGGCACTATCACCTCATCCCCCGGACCGATCTCCAAAGCGCGCAATGCCAGCTCCAGCGCATCGGTGCCGTTGGCGCAGGGGATGGCGAAACGGGACTGTAGAAACTGGCCGACCGAACGTTCAAACTTCGCTACCTCCTCCCCTCCGGAAAAAATCCCCGCGTCCAGCATCTCACCAAACTTGGACTTCAGGCGCTGCTTGAGCGCCTCGTCCATGCGCTTCAGGTCAAGAAAGGGTATGTTCATCCAAAATTTTGGCTAGGTCGTGGGCAAGTGCCTGTCGGGAAAAGCGGTCTATCTTCGCCTCGGATTTGGCGGCACCGTCTCCGTCCATCAGCTTTCGCAGCGCAATCTGGATCTTCACAAAATCCTCGTGGCGGATGACTTCCCCGCCTCCGGCTTCCGCAAGGATCTTGGCGGAGTCGCCGGTGGGATCACCCAGCGCCAGCACCGGCACGCCCGTGGCGAGGTATTCGAAGAGCTTTCCGGGAATATTCCCCTGGGCATTTTTGGTATCGGTGAGGATCAAAACCAGTGCATCGGCTTTGGCATAAAAACCAAAAACCTCCCCGTGCGAGACGTAGCCGGGGAAAAACACCCGCTCGCTGAGCCAAGCATCCGCTTGCACAAAGTCGCGAACCTGCTCAGAAACTTTTCCCACAAAGGTCATCCCGACTTCCTCTCCCGTCTCGACAAACTCCTCCTTCATCGCCTTCAGCACCGGAATGGGATTGCGGATGGAGTCGATCACCCCGGAGTAGACCAGATGGAGCTCTCTTTCCTTTTTCGCTTTGGGTGAAAAGTCGGCAGGCAAATCCGCCGGGTCGTAGCCATTGGTCAGCAGGTTGATCTTCCTTTGAGCGAGCTTTTCCAGATCATGTTGGAAAGTCGGGGAAATCGTCAGAACGGCGTTGGCCTCATTCAGCACGCTTTGTTCCAGGCTTTGATGTCGGCGCCGGACAAGATCAGTCATCGGCAGCTTATCGAGAAACTCCCACTGCGACCAGGGATCTCGGAAGTCGGCGATCCAGGGCAAGCCTGTTTTGCGCTTCAGCTCCAGCCCGATCAGGTGCATGCTATGCGGCGGACCCGTGGTAATCACAGCCTGAAACTGCCCGCTTTTCGCCAAGTCCGCCAGAAATTTCACCGAGGGCTTTACCCAAAACACCCGCGGATCAGGCACGAGCAAGTTGGCACGCATCCAAATGGCGGCCTTTTCCAAAAAGCCCCGATCCTTCTGCTCCAGCAGCCTTCCGGGATGGGTTTTGGACTTGCGTTTTACTTTGGAGAAAAGCTGGTAGGGTTCCCAGATCGGAAATTTGATCACTTCCAGATGCTCTGGGATTTCCTTCGCCAGACTTTCGTCCTGTAGGTCAAAATCAGGGTTTTCCGGCGTAAAAATCACCGGCTCCCAGCCGGATTCGGGCAAGTACTTGGCAAACTTCAGCCAACGCTGCACGCCCGATCCTCCGCTTGGCGGCCAGTAGTAGGTGATGATGAGAACTCTTTTTTGCATCGTTGTACAAAGTACCAGGTACAAAGTACAAAGTACAAGCCCGAGCAAAAAGAAAGGGAGAAAGTTTCCCTTCCCCCTTTCCGGCTGATAATCTATAAGGACATTTTATATGGAGTAGGCATAAACAAACTCGACTATGGTAAGCAATAACAGCAAACCAGCAACACCTGCCAGAACCTTCACTGCTTTACCATACTGTCGCTTATCTTTCTTCATCAACCCTACTAGTAAAAACCAGAAGATCAACGCAACACCTCCAACAGTGGCTAGCATTTTAACCGATGAAATTATCTCCATACGTTACGCCAAGTACTCTATTAGACCTCTTTGAATCTTACTCTCCTTGCGCCAGCGAGTAAGCTCTTTTGCCTTCAAAGCTGTACAAATTCGCGGTCTGGATAAACTCGATTCCCAAATCAGAAATCTGCTTCAGCAAGTCCAAGATCTGCGCCGGGCTGATCACAGCTTGGTCGGCAGTCTGGAATCTACATCTCCAGTGGTCGGTGCAGAAGGTTTCTTTCATGCCAGCTGGAAATACTTTCACACCTCGGTTGGTGATGAGCTGGAGCTGAAGTCCGCTGGCATTCGCAGCGCGGAGCTTTTCACCCAAGACGTTCGGATCGCGTCCGTCCTCGTCCCAAGCCACAAACACATCCACACCGATCAGTTCCTTTTTCTCGGGAGTTCTCGCCTTCAGTTTGGTATTCATCGGCGTGGTGTCTTCCTTGTCGAAAGCCGCCGGTATCATATTCGCCGGGCTTTGACCCAGTCTGGCGATCACCGCCTCGGCAAACTCAGCGGTGCCGACCTTCTTGGAGGAAAGCCCTTCCTGATAGATGTCGCCGGTGTGGATACCGTCTTCCAGGGTTTTCATCCAAGCATTGGCGATTTTCTCAGCCACTTCTGGCTGGCCGATATGCACGAGCATCATGATGGCGCCATTCAGCAAGCCAGACGGGTTGGCGATGCCCATCCCGGTAATGTCCGGCGCAGAACCGTGGATCGCTTCGAACATGGCCACTTCCTCGCCCACGTTGGCAGAGCCGCCCAATCCTACCGAACCGGTCACTTGAGCCGCCACGTCGGAGATGATGTCCCCGTAGAGATTCAGCGTCACGATCACGTCAAAGATCTCCGGACGATCCGCAATCAGCGCAGTTCCGATATCGATGATCTTGTGGTCGGTTTTGATGTCTGGATATTCCTTGGCGATCTCGTCAAAAGTCCTGTGGAAAAGTCCGTCGGCCAACTTCATGATGTTGTCCTTGGTCATACAGGTCACCTTCTTACGACCGTATTTTTTGGCGTATTCAAAGGCGTAGCGGATGATCTTCTCAGAACCAGGCTGGGAGATCAGCTTCAGGCTTTGCACCACTTCCTGGGTCTGTCTATGCTCGATGCCGGCGTAGAGATCTTCCTCGTTTTCGCGGATGATGACCATGTCGGTCTTCGGGAAGTGCGTCTGGATAAAAGGCGAATAGGACTTGCACGGCCTCACATTGGCGAAAAGGCCAAAGGAAGTACGGGTGGTCACATTGAGTGACTTGAAGCCTCCCCCTTGCGGAGTGGTGATGGGCGCTTTCAGGAAGACCTTGGTTTCGCGGAGGGACTCGAAGGCCTTGGGCTCCATGCCAGAGCTCACCCCTTTGAGGTAGACCTGCTCCCCGATCTCGATGACATCGTACTCAAGTTGCGCGCCTGCGGCTTCGAGGATGTTGAGGGTGGCGGTCATGATTTCCGGACCGATCCCGTCGCCGTAAGCCACTGTAATTTTTCTCTTGGAAGACATATTTACAGGAGGTTTTGTTGTGTTTTTAGGAAAGCCAAAAGTAAATAAAAATGCCTGAAGGCGACGGGAATCGGGTCTTTTATTCCCCAAAAGGCAGGCAGTCGCTTTCAGCGGAAAGCTTGGTCTCCGCTTGTTTTCGACCTACAAAAAAGCAAGCCCGGCACTTTTCCCGAAACATCCCCTTCCCACGGCCCCAAAGCAGGCTATTATCTTTCATTTTGGGGTTTTGGACAAAAGTCCGCCCTGCCTAATTTCTGCCTTGGCTGATTTGGCTTTGTACCCCCTAGGTGTATATTTGTTTTTCCACACCCAATTCGCTTATGGCAGATTTGCAAAATATCCTGACCGAAGAAAAAAACGGCATTCTCTACCTGACCGTCAACCGAGAGGAAAAAATGAATGCGCTCAACTTCGACACGCTGGAGGAAATCAAAGGCATTTTTGAGGAAGCTGAAGACAACAAAGCCATCAAGGCAGTGATCATCACCGGCGCGGGAGAAAAGGCCTTCATCGCCGGAGCGGACATCAGCGAGATTGCCTCGCTCAACGAGGTGAATGCACGGAAATTTGCCGAAAACGGGCAGGAAATCTTCGCCATGATCGAAAACTGCCACAAGCCCGTGGTCGCCGTCACCAACGGCTACACCCTGGGCGGAGGCTGCGAACTGGCCATGGCTTGCCACATGCGCATCGCGACGGCAAACGCGAAATTTGGCCAGCCCGAGGTCAACCTCGGCATCATCCCCGGCTACGGAGGCACCCAGCGGCTGACCATGCTGATCGGCCGCGGCAAAGCCAACGAGCTCATGATGACCGGAGACATGATCGGAGCCGAAGAGGCCAAGAGCCTCGGCCTCGTCAACCACGTGCTGCCTACCAAAGCCGAAGCCATAGAAAAAGCGGAAGAAATCATCGCCAAGATCATGAGCAAGGCCCCCTTGGCCATAGGCATGGTCATCGACTGTGTCAACGCGGCCTTTCTCAGCGACGAAAACGGCTACCAGACCGAGGCCAACAGCTTTGCCCGCTGCGTGAAATCGGGCGACTACAAAGAGGGCACTTCGGCATTTTTGGAGAAAAGAAAACCCGTATTCAAAGGCGAGTAAACTCCTCGCTCCCGCATGAGTAACCTAAAGAAACTTGCCGGCCAGACCGCCATCTACGGACTGAGCAGCATCCTGGCAAGGTCCATCAATTTTTTGATGATCTTCGTCTATACTTCCTACCTGGACAAGGAAGTAGTGGGCTCATTTACGGGCATCTACGCCCTGATCGGGTTTCTGAACATCATCTTTACCTACGGGATGGAGACCTCGTTTTTCCGATTTTCCACTGGGAAAAGCCTCGATCCCCAGCGGGTCTACAATACCACCCAGTCCCTTCTGATCACTTCCACGCTCTTTCTCGGAACGGGGATCTACCTCTTGGCGCCTTGGCTGGCGGAGCTGCTGGACTACCCGGGACAGGCCTACCTCTTTCGCTGGACGGCCTTGATCCTGTCGTTTGACGCGATTTTGGCGATCCCTTTTGCAAAGCTGAGGCTCAACAACCGCGCTTTTGCCTTTGCTGGCGCCAAGATCATCAACGTCCTGCTCAATGTCTTTTTCACTCTGCTGCTCATCGTGTGGATCCCCAGCCTGATCGGCTCCGGTCTGATGCAGGATGGCTTTCTCGGCTACCAAAGCGACTGGGGCGTGGAGTACATCTTGCTCGCCAACCTGTTTGCCAATGGGCTGATCATTCCCTACGTGTGGTGGCGCGCGGGATTTTTCAGCTTTTCCCTGGAAAAGGAAATCATCCAACCCATGTGGAAGTATGCGCTTCCGCTGCTCTTCATGGGCTTGGCCGGAGTGACCAACGAACTGGTGTCGAGACTTCTCTTTGAATACCTCCTGCCGGAAAACTTCTACCCCGGTCTGAGCCCTCGTGAAGCCGCGGGGATCTTTGGCACCAGCGTGAAGCTCGCCATCCTGATGAACCTGGTCATCCAAGCTTTCAAATATGCCGCGGAGCCCTTTTTCTTTGGAAAGTCCGGCGACAAAAACTCCCCTCAGCTCTATGCGAACGTGATGCATGCTTTTGTGATCTTTTGCTCGGTACTGATGGTCGCCATCTCGGTCAATCTCGACTTGGTAGGCTACCTGTTCCCGGCTGGTGAAGGCTACGACTCGGCCTTTTTCATCGTGCCGATCCTCCTGATGGGCTATCTGTTGCTGGGGATTTATTTCAACCTCTCGATCTGGTTTAAGATCACCGATCAAACCAAGTACAGCTTTTGGATCACCTTGGCCGGGGCGGTGGTGAGCGTGGCCGTGATCTTTGGCGCAGTGCCTACCTTGGGCTATCTGGGCGGAGCGCTGAGCACGCTGATCTGTTATCTCGTGATGACGGCGATGTGCTACTACTATGGCCAAAAGCACTTTCCCATCCCCTACCAAACCGGCCGCGACATCAGCTACTTGGTCTTGGCCTTTGCCTTGAGCTATGCGGGCTTCTTTCTCGACCTAGGCTCGGGCGGGTTAAACTTTTTTGCCAAAAACAGCCTTGTCATATTGTTCTTGGCTTGGATTGCCTACTGGGAAAAAGACCTGCTCGGCGCGGTTTTCCAGCGCAAAAAGTCAGTCTGACCCAGCCCGGTCCTTTGTCCCGGCAAACGAAATAGTCCAGTCGATTTGAGCAAAAGGCATTATGTTTGTTAATTGATGCAGCATTCCCGATTCACCGTGAGATTTACCCCGTTCGTATTCCTGTTTGCCTTTTTTTGCCTGGGTCATACCGCCGGTTTTTCCCAGCAGAAGCTTTCGCGAAAGGAATCAAAGCTTCAAGACCTCCAGGCCAGATCCAGCCGGTATTTTATCGAGGGTGAAAAAGCCCTCGTCCTGGGCGACCTGGAAAAGGCCTACTTCTATCTCCAGCATTCCCTGGAGCTGACCCCAGAAGAACCCGCCATCAACTACAAGATCGCGGAAGTACTCGTCCGCTCTGACCAGGCCCAAAAGGGTCTTCCCTTTGCGGAAAAGGCCGCCCTGGCCGACCCGGACAACAAGTACTACTCCCTCATGGTGGCGGAGATCTATACCAACCTCAAGCAGCCCATGAAGGCCGCCGAGATCCTGGATCGACTCACTGCCGACAGCGAGCAAAACCAGCAGTACAACCTCGACTTGGCCTCGATCTACCTCAATGCGGGGGAATTTGACAAAGCCCTCGTCGTCCTGGACAGAGCTGAGGACTACTACGGCGTCCGCGAACCCTTCACCGTGCAAAAGCAGCGGATCTACCTTCGGAAAAACGACCTGCCCCATGCCGTCATAGAAGGGGAAAAGCTCATCGAGGCGTTCCCCGGTAACCCGGCCTACGTCCTCAACCTGGTCGAAATCCTCTACAACAACGCCCGCCTCGACCAAGCCATGGCACTGGTCTCCGAGGAAATAGAAAAATACCCGAACCAGCCCGAACTACAGATGGCTGCCTATACCCTGCTCAAGGAAAAAGGGCAAGTGGCGCAAGCCAACGAGTACCTGATGTCGGCCTTCCGAAGCCCCGATTTGGACGGGGAGGTGAAGGCCAAGACCTTCAAGTCCATGCTGGCCGAGATGCAGACCTCCCAGCGCGACTCCCTGCTCGAGCAGATGGAAGCGCTGATGCTGGAACTCAACTCCGGCGATGCCATGGTCATGGAAGTGATCGGCGAGCGCAAAAAGAACAACGGCGACCTGCCCGCAGCCATAGACTACTACAAAAAATCCCTCCAGATCCAGCCCAAAAACGCCGCAATCCTGGAGCAGGTGATCCTGAATTCCTTTGGCGAAAGCCCGGACTTTGCGGAGATGGAGACCTATACCACCATGGGCGTGGACGAGTTTCCGGATGCGCCGGAGTTTTGGTTTTATGACGGCGTGGTCAAGTCGGCGAGAAAGAAGGACAGCCTGGCCGTACAGTCCCTCACGCGCTCCGTGGAGCTTAACGCCGGCAAGAACAACCAACTCGACCAGGTCGCCTTTGGCTCGCTGGGCAGCTCCTACTACAACCTGGGCGTGAAGGACTCCGCTTTTTTCTACTTCGAAAAAGCCCTCAAACTCAACCCCAACGACGAGCAGGTGCTAAACAATTATGCCTATTTCCTTTCGCTGGAAAAAAAGGATCTGGAAAAGGCCCGCACCATGTCCGAAAAGGTCATCAAAAAACACCCGAAAAACTCTACCTACCTCGATACATACGCCTGGGTTCTCTTTCAGATGGGCGCCTATGAGGAAGCCTCCCAGTACATGGGCGAGGCGATCCTCAACGATCCCGAGCCCAGCGGAGTCATGCTGGAGCACTATGGAGACATCCTGTTTCATCTTGGCAAAGTTTCTGAGGCGATGACCTGGTGGAGAAAAGCGGAAGGAAGCACCGAGGCTTCTGACAAGCTGGCTCAAAAACTAAAAGACGGAAAATACCATGAATAGACTTTTTGCTGGAGTGCTGGCACTCTTGGTCATCACCTTGGCGGGCTGCGCCAAAAAAGTAGTGCTCTATGAGGGAGAGGGCCAGATGGAGGAATTCCAACCTGTTCAGGCACAATACGACTACCTCAGCGCCAAAGCGAAGATCGTCATCGAGGAGGAGTCCGGCAAGATCACCCGCGGCACGCTAAACCTCCGCGCCAAAAAAGACAGCGTCCTTTGGTTCACCATGTCGCCGGGGATGGGAATGGAAGCGATCCGGGGCTTTTTCACCCAGGACAAAATCCAAATCCGGGATCGGGTGGGTCAGGATGACATCGACCTTACCTATGCGGACTTCGAGAAGTTTTATGGGCTAAAGCTCTCCCTGGAGCTCTTCCAAAATGTCCTTTGGGCAAATACGCCTTTTGAATTTGACTACCAAGACCGACTGGTACGGGTGGGCAAAAAGTTTGAGCTGACCCAGGTACGGGACAATGTCCGCTACTTTTCCAAGGTCGAGACCAGCCATGGCAAGGTCTCCGAGCTGGTGAGCAATTCCCTCGACGACCGGGGTTCGGTATTGGCCAGCTTCCCCAAGTTTCAGGATGCGGCCTCGCAGCCTTTTCCGGCAGAGGTGCTCTTCAAGCTGGCCTACCAGCTTCCCGAAGGCGGACAAAACACCATCATCCATGTGGAGTGGACTTCGATTGACCCCAACTCCCAAGCCCTGAGCTTTCCCTTCAGATTCTGATTTCCATGCGGATTTATAGATTTATCGCTTTCGTAGTACTGTTTCTTTTCGCGTGGAATGCGGAGACTTTTTCGCAGACCAAAAAAACCCGGGAAGAACTCGAACGGGAAAAAGCAGAAGTCCAGGCACGCCTGAGGGAGTTTGACGCCATCCTCAAGCAGACCACCGCAAACAAGAAAACCTCGCTGGGAGAGCTCAACGCGCTCACTCGGCAGTTTCAAACCCAAAACCGTCTCGTCAACACCCTGGATCGCGAAATCCGCCTCATCAACCAGGAAATATCCGATACCGAAAAGAAAATCTCCGACCTGGAATCCCAGCTCAAGGAGCTCAAAGCCGAGTATGCCCGCATGATCTATTCCTCCTCCAAGATCAACCGGGGGCTCTCCATCGTCGCCTTTGTCTTCAGCTCCGGCAACTTCAACCAGCTCTACATGAGACTGAAATACCTGCGTCAATACAGCGAAAGCCGCAAGCAGCAGGCCGCCCAGATCGAGAAACTTTCCCTCGAACTGGCCGACCAGCGGGCGCTGCTGGACGAGCGCAAAGCTGACAAGGTCGTCGTGCTGCAAGAGGAGCAAAAGGAAAAAGCAGAACTGGAGCGCTTGAGAAAAAGCCAGCAGGGCGTCGTCAACACCCTTTCGAAAAAAGAACGGGACATCCAGCGCCAGATCGCCGCTACCAAAAAACAGCAGGATCAGCTCAACAAGATGATCAAGCAGGTGATCGAGGAAGAAATCCGAAGAGCCGAGGCCGAGGCCAAAAAGGCCAACAGCACCACGACCAAAAAAGCCGGTACGAGCATGCCGATGACCCCGGAGGCAGCGGCGCTTTCCAGCTCATTTGCAGGCAACAAGGGCAAGCTGCCCTGGCCGGTCGAGACGGGCTTTGTCACCCAGCGCTACGGTACCTACCCTCACCCCACGCTGAAGGGCATCACCCTCGACAGCGACGGCATAGACATCCGTACCCAGCCCAACTCCAACGTGAGGGCGGTTTTTGACGGCACGGTGACCAAGATCACCACCATGCCAGGATACGGCGGTACCGTGATCATCAAGCACGGCGAATACTACACCATGTACAGCCGCCTGAAAAACATCAGCGTCAAATCCGGCCAAACCGTAAAGGCAAAAGACATCATCGGCCAAGTGGGGCAAAACGCCGAGGGCGAGTCTGAGGTCCATTTCCAGACCTGGAAAGGCCTGCAGATCATGGATCCCGCAACATGGATTACGTCCAGATAGCCGTGAAATTCGTATGTTCATAAAAAAGACCGATTGTCGCTAGCCTTATTTTTGGCTAAGAGAGTGACAGTTGTATCTTTGTAATCCTTTATATCCTTAAACAAATACACCATCATGACTACATTAGGTTTCATTCAAAACATGGGCGGGGGTTCGATCGTGTTGATCATTGTCGTAATCCTTTTGCTGTTTGGTGCTAAAAGGATCCCTGAATTGGCCCGCGGACTGGGTCGTGGCATCAGAGAGTTCAAAGACGCCACCAAGGAAATTCAGAACGATCTGGAAGATGGGCTGAAAGACAAGAAGAAGTAATCCCCTAAGCCAATACCCTTGGAAAAATTCGGTTCATTCGACGAAATCAAAAAATCGCTCGAAAAGAAGGAAACTGATTGCCGGGCAATCGTCACTCATTATCTACAGAACATCACGACGAAGGCGCATCTCAACGCCTTCGTTGAAGTTTATAAGGACTCCGCTCTAGCCAAGGCTGACCTGATCGACGAGAAAATCGCGAAGGGAAAGGCCGGAAAACTTGCCGGCATGGTCATCGGCATCAAGGATGTCCTCAACTATGCCGGACACGAGTCCAACGCCTCCTCGGCCATCCTCAAGGGCTATCAAGCCCAATTCACCACCACTGCCATCCAGAGACTGATCGCCGAAGACGCCATCATCATCGGCCGACTCAACTGCGACGAATTTGGAATGGGCAGCTCCAACGAAAACTCCGCCCACGGCAAGGTTCTCAACGCCCTCGACGAGACCCGCGTGCCTGGAGGGTCTTCCGGAGGCTCTGCGGTAGCCGTTCAGGCCAACCTCTGCACCGTGTCTCTCGGAACGGACACCGGCGGCTCCGTCCGCCAGCCCGCGGCATTCACCGGCGTGATTGGGATGAAGCCTACCTATTCGAGGGTCTCCCGCTGGGGGCTCATCGCCTACGCTTCCACCTTTGACACGATCGGGATCTTTTCCACCACGGTCAAAGACAACGCGCTGGTGATGGAAGTCATCGCAGGCCACGACGAGTTTGACAGCACTTCTTCGCGGAAGCCCGTCATGCACTACAGTGAGCTACTGCACTTTGAGAAAAAAGTAAAGGTCGCCTACCTCAAGGAAACCATGGAGTCTCCAGCGCTCCAGCCTGAAATCAGGAAAAACACGCTGGATATATTGGAAAAACTCCAAGCCGAAGGACACGAGGTCAAGGAGGTGCAGTTTCCGCTGCTGAAGTATCTGCTGCCTACCTACTACATCCTCACCACGGCCGAAGCCAGCTCCAACCTCTCCCGCTTTGACGGGGTGAAATACGGCTACCGTACGCCAAACGCCCACAACCTCGAAAGCATGTACAAGCTTACCCGCAGCGAAGGCTTCGGCGAAGAGGTGAAAAGAAGGATCATGCTGGGGACCTTTGTCCTTTCAGCAAGTTATTATGATGCCTATTTCACCAAGGCACAGAAGGTCAGAAGGTTGATAAAAGATTTTACCGAAAATCTTTTGGATGATTTTGACTATATTATTATGCCAACCACGCCCTCCACGGCGTTTAAGTTTGGTGAGCACAGTGGCGATCCTGTGGCGATGTATCTGGAGGACCTCTTCACCGTACAAGCCTCGGTATCAGGAGTTCCGGCGATCTCCATCCCCAACGGCAGCGACGATTCTGGCATGCCGATTGGACTACAGGTGATATCCAACTCCTTCAAAGAAGCTGAACTGTATAGCTTCAGTAACTATTTGACCAAATTGACCTCTTAAAACAAACTATTGATGAAAAAGTCTTTGCGCAGCGTAATCATTCCGGTACTAGTCACTTGCATGATCCCTCTGACCGAAGCTTTCTCTCAAGAAGAGCCCCTGGAAGCTGCGGTACTGATCTCAGAAGAGGTCTTGCCCAACTACCACTACGAATACGTCCCGGACTTCACCTACGCGGAAGTCGAGCAGCGGATCAAGTCCATGAAAACGGGCATGCCTTTCGAGCTCAACGACAAGATTTTTTCTTTCATCCAGTACTTCACCGTCCGCAACAGGGACTACACCAAGATGGTGCTGGCGCGAAAGGACATCTATTTCCCCCTTTTCGAATCTACCCTCGAAAAGCATGAGATGCCTGCGGAAATCGAGTACCTCTCCATCGTCGAGTCAGGACTAGATCCGCAGATCAAGAGCCGAGTCGGCGCTATGGGCCTTTGGCAATTTATGCCCGCCACGGGCAGGATGTATGGCATGGAGGTCAACTCCGACGTGGACGACCGCATGGATCCCGAGCTCTCCACAGAGGCGGCAGCCAAGTATCTGAAGTCGCTCTATCGGATGTTTGGAGATTGGGAAGTGGCCCTCGCTGCGTACAATTGTGGACCGGGCAACGTCAGAAAAGCAATCCGAAGATCCGGGGGAAAGAAGACCTTTTGGGGTATCTATAACTACCTCCCCAAAGAGACCCGCAGCTACGTGCCGCAGTTTCAGGCTTTCCTCTATGTGCTCAACAATCTGGAGGCCCACAATTTCAGTTTGGAAGAGCCCACCTATCCCATCGAATACGAAAAGATCAGATTTGACCGCGCATTCAGCCTGGACCGCTTGTCTGAGCTGACCGAAATATGCATTGGAGACCTGGAGCATCTAAACCCCTCCATCAAACGCAGAAACATCCCGGAGAGCAACCGCAGCATGCAGGTCAGAATCCCGAAATCCAAAGCCCTGTATCTCAAGGAAAACCTGGCCTGGATAGGAGATTCCCTCGGCAGCCAACCTACCGTGTTGCTGGCCTCCAACTCAGCCAACCTGGTCACCGTGGAAAAAGCCGTCGCTTCCAGCACCTCAAACCGCATCGCCTATCGGGTAAGATCGGGAGATGTGCTTGGCAAAATCGCCTCCAGACACGGCGTGAGCGTCACCCAAGTCAAAGAGTGGAACAACCTCACCTCCAACCTGATCAAAGTCGGCCAGACTCTCTACATCTACGACGGCAAAGCCCCGGCCTCGGAGCGCCTCGCCGAAAACTCCTCCGGCCAACTCACCTACACCGTGCGCCCCGGAGACTCGCTGTGGATCATTTCCCAAAAGCACTCCCTGACCGTGGAACACATCAAAAGGCTGAACAACCTCAACTCCAACAACATCAAGCCCGGCCAAAAACTGATCATTGGATAGACCTTCTTTTTAAGCTTCTCCATCCACCCTCAACGTAATTAAAGTAATTTAACTCAGTATTTAATTTCTAAAAACCGAGCAGACTCGGTTTTAGTCATTAACTTGAGGTCTCGCTTAAACAAGACAACCATGAAAGCCCTATCCTATATCGCAGTCATTCTGTTTTCTGCCATCCTGATCTCCTGTGGCGAAGGAGGAGGAGGCTTGGGTGAAAACTCCAAGCCCAAAGCCAGAGGATCCGTCGGAGAAATCGTCCTAGCAATCGACTCCACCAAATGGGCCGGACCCGTGGGGGATGAGCTCAGGGAGATTTTCGAAGCCGACTTGCCTGGCATGCTTCGCTCAGAGACGATGTTTAAGGTCCATCGTGTGGACCCAAGGGCTATGACCCGCATGCTGAAGATGTACACCAACCTGGTGTACGTCACCACTTTCGACGATAAGAAAGGCGGAAGCCAAGTAATCAATGCACAGTTTAGCAAAGAGTCCAAGGAAAAGGCCGCAGCGGACCCCAGCCTGTACTCCCTGAGAATGGAGGATGAGTTTGCTGCCGGACAGGAGGTGCTTTATC
This sequence comes from Algoriphagus oliviformis, assembly GCF_017254915.1. GTDB lineage: Bacteria > Bacteroidota > Bacteroidia > Cytophagales > Cyclobacteriaceae > Algoriphagus > Algoriphagus oliviformis. The sequence continues at coordinate 279,790 of NZ_JAFKCT010000004.1, forward strand.
TGTTTGGAAATACCGAGGAGGAGCTCATCGCCAACCTGAAAAAGAACAAGGACCGACTGCAAAATCTCTTCGAAGTAAGAGAGCGGGGAAGGTTGGAAAAGCCGCTTTTCGCAAGGAAAAACTCCGCAGCCGAGCACGAGGCGCGCACCAAGCTGGGCATCGAGATCCAGGCGCCCGCATCCTATCAGATCGCCAAAACAAGCGAGGATTTCCTCTGGCTGAGATCCCCCTCTCCTACCGACAGACGTCCAGACATCAGCATCTTTTTCTTTGAGACCGACTATACCTCGGAGGAGCAGACCTTCCCGGCAAATATCCTGGCACTCAGGGACTCCATCGCCGGCATTCATGTATTTGGTGATCCGGAGGATCCCAGCTCTTTCATGACCAGTGAAAAACAAATCCCACCGGCTTTCCGAAACATGGTGATTAATGATAATTTTACGGTCGAAATCAGAGGCACCTGGAAGACCAACAACCTCAGCATGGGGGGGACTTACTTGGGATATGTGATGGTGGATCCGGCCAAGGGCAAGCTGTACTACATGGAGGGATTTGTCTACTTCCCCAATGAAGTCCATCGGGATGCCCTTCGCGAGATCCAGACCATCCTGCTGAATACCGACGTAAGCTGGACGGAAAACCAGGGGGCCTGATCTATTCCACCCAAATATGACTATCAAAATCCGCAAAGAAGACGCCCTAAACTACCATAGCCAGGGCTCACCAGGAAAAATTGAAGTAATCCCCACCAAGCCAGTTTCCAGCCAGATCGACCTTGCGCTCGCCTACTCCCCGGGAGTCGCCGAGCCGTGCAAAGAAATCGCCATCGATCCGGAAAACAGCTACAAATACACTGCTAAAGGCAACCTCGTCGCGGTCATCTCCAACGGTACCGCCGTGCTTGGCCTTGGCGACATCGGAGCAGCCGCATCCAAACCCGTGATGGAAGGAAAGGGAGTCCTTTTCAAGAAGTTTGCGGGAATCGACGTCTTTGACCTAGAAGTCGACGAAAAAGACCCCAAAAAACTCATCCAGATCATCAAGTCACTGGAACCCACTTTTGGGGGAATCAACCTGGAAGACATCAAAGCCCCGGAGTGCTTTGAGATCGAGCAGACCCTGAAGCAGGAGATGAACATCCCCGTGATGCACGACGACCAGCACGGCACTGCGATCATCTCTGGCGCAGCCCTGATGAATGCGCTGGAAATCGTGGGCAAAAAAATCGACGAGATCAAGCTCGTCGTGAGTGGAGCAGGCGCTGCGGCGATTTCCTGCCTTCGCTTCTACGTCAGCCTCGGAGTGAAGCGTGAAAACATCATCGCCTGCGACAAGGACGGCGTGATCCGCACTGACCGCCCGGGACTCTCGGACATCCACCGCGAATTTGCCACCACCAAAGACATCCACCACATCCGCGAGGCCCTGCCCGGAGCGGACGTGTTTTTGGGCCTTTCCGCCGGCAACATCATCACCCAGGAGATGATCCTGTCCATGGCGCCAGACCCCATCGTTTTTGCCCTGGCTAATCCAGATCCAGAAATCTCCTACGAGCTCGCAGTGGCTACCCGCAAGGACGTGATCATGGCCACCGGCCGCTCCGACCATCCCAACCAAGTCAACAACGTATTGGGTTTTCCCTACATTTTCCGGGGAGCGCTGGACGTGAGGGCGACCGCCATCAACGAAGAAATGAAGCTGGCCGCGGCACATGCCATCGCCAAGCTGGCAAAAGAACCGGTCCCTGAAATCGTGAACAAAGCTTACGGAGACTCCAATTTGGCTTTTGGAAGGCTCTATCTCATCCCGAAGCCGGTGGACCCGAGACTCATCACCACCATCGCTCCGGCGGTGGCCAAGGCGGCGATAGATTCCGGCGTAGCCAAAAAGCTCATCCATGACTGGGAAGCCTACGAGCTCGATCTCCAAAAGCGCATCGGTATCGACCAGCGACTCATGTCCATCGTCATCGGCCGGGCGAAAAAAGACCCGAAACGGGTGGTATTTGGCGAGGCGGACAACCTCAAGATCCTCAAAGCAGCCCAAATTCTGCGCGACGAAAAAATCGCCATACCGATCCTGCTGGGCAATCGGGAGCGAATCCTGGAACTGATCGAGGGCAACGCCCTGGACCTCACCCAGGTGACGATCATCGATCCGGTGGAGGAGCATGCGATGATCGAGAAATTCTCCAAAATCCTCTACAAAAAGCGCCAGCGCAAAGGCATGACGATCTTCGACGCGAAAAGGCTGGTAAGAGAGCGAAACTACTTCGGCGCTTTGATGGTGGAAACAGGCTCTGCCGATGCCTTTATCTCCGGACTTACCCGCGACTATCCAAAGACCATTTTGCCTTCCCTACATACCATCGGTGTCAAAGAAGGGGTAAATCGCGTGGCGGGGATGTACATCATGAACACGCCAAAAGGGCCCTATTTCCTGGCTGACGCCACGGTAAACGTCAACCCTACAGCGGAGGAACTCTGCGATATCATCGGCTTGACTGCCAATGCCGTGAAGTTTTTCAACATGGAACCCAAGATTGCTTTGCTTTCCTACTCCAACTTTGGCTCCGCCCAAGGGGAAATCCCCGCGAAAATGGCGAAGGCAACAGCTCTCGCGAAAGCAAAGTACCCTGAGCTGGTCATCGAGGGCGAAATGCAGGCCAACGTAGCGCTCAACCAGGAGATCCAGCGGGAAGTATATCCCTTCTCCAAGCTTGCAAAAAATGCCGTAAATACGCTGATTTTCCCAGATCTAGCCTCCAGCAACATCGCCTACAAGCTCCTCGCCGAGCTGGGCAATGCCGAAGCCATCGGGCCTATCCTCCTAGGGATGAACAAGCCCGTCCACATCCTCCAGCTGGGCAGCTCCATCCGCGAAATCGTCAACATGGTAGCCATCGCTGTGGTGGATGCCCAATCTTCCGAAGGAATACTATGATCGCATACCTGAATGGCAGACTCGTCTTCAAAGACCCCACCTACGTCATCATCGACGTGGCCGGGATAGGCTATCAGGTCAAGATTTCCCTTCAGACATACAGCAAGATCAAAGATGAGGAGCAGATTCGGCTCCTCACCTTTTTGCATATCAAAGAGGACGCACATACCCTCTATGGCTTCAAAGAGGAGTCCGAAAAGAAACTTTTTCTCCTGCTCATCTCCATCACGGGAGTGGGCCCCAATACCGGCCTGATGATCCTCTCATCGCTCAGCACCGAGGAGATCGAGCATGCCATTCTATCCGGCGATGTGGCCACCATCCAGGCCGTGAAAGGCATCGGTGCCAAGACCGCCCAGCGGATCATTTTGGAGCTGAAAGACAAGGTCGGCAAGCAGGGCACCGGGGAAACCACCACGCCGCTAGGCTTCCTGAAAACAAGCAATAAAATCCGCGAGGAGGCGTTACAAGCCTTGATCACCTTAGGATTCCCCAAAGCCGCAGCGGAGAAAAATATCGCCCAGGCGCTCAAAAAAAGCAATGGTGAAATTTCCTTAGAAGATTTAATTAAAGCATCTTTAAAGACACTATAATTTGAAGCTGGATTGAACTTTCAGGAGTTACTGACTTTCTACAGAAGCGAATTTAGAAGTCACGGGCCTGTTTTTGTTTTCCTGTTGGCCTTACTATTTGCAATTTCTCCTCTCAGTGCCCAACAAGTTGCAGTAGATAGCACCCAATCCCGTATCGATTCCCTAAATCTGCGCAGGCTGTCACCTTCATTTTTGCTCTGGCAAAATATGAGGACCAACCCCCTGAATCCAAACCGCAATCCTTTTTTGCGGCCCAAATCCCCCTTTATCCCAGCGCCCCCGGTGGACCAGGAGATCAAGGTATTGATCGACTCCACGCTGAAATACAACATAGTGGACCAGCTCGACACCAACCGCCTGGGCAATGAGCAGGAATACGATTTTGACAGGTTTTCGCAGATGCAGGAGTACCGCGTCAGGCAGGAATACTGGCGGTCTCGGGCGCGAGGCATGGATGGAGAAAGCGCCGTCGAAGGCCGGAGCCTCATCCCTCCCTTGACGGTGAGCCCCTCTTTTGACCGGATCTTTGGTGGAAGCGAAATCAACATCGTCCCTACCGGCTATGTTAACCTGGATTTCGGCGGGATTTTCCGACGGGTGGACAACCCTACCCTGCCTATCCGCCAGCAGCAGAATGGCGGGTTCAACTTCCAGCAGCAGATCCAGATGGCGGTCAATGGCTCCCTCGGCCAAAAAATGAAGATCGCCGCCAACTTCGATTCCAACAATTCCTTTGACTTCCAAAACCAGCTCAAGGTCGAATACGACGGTTTTGAGGAAGACATCCTGCAGTCCATCGAGATCGGCAACGTCAGCATGCCCATCCAAAACCGCCTCATCCAGGGCGCCCAGAATCTCTTTGGGGTAAAGACCCAGATGCGATTTGGCAAGCTCAACGTGACCGCCGTCGCCTCGACCCAGCGGGGACGCAGGGACAATCTGGTGATCGACGCCAACGGACAAGGCAGGTCTTTTGACATCCAAGCTTCCAAATACGACGAAAACCGCCACTTCTTTCTCGCCCACTTCTTTCGGGACAACTACGAAAAATGGCTGAGGGGGCTGCCCCAGGTGCTCTCGGGCGTCACCGTCACCCGCATCGAGGTGTACATCATGAACAGGGCGACCAACACCGAAACCCTAAGGAACTTCGCCGCTTTCATGGACATGGGCGAAGGCCGGGTAATCTACAACCCCTCCAACCCCAACATTGGCCCCGGCAACCCGAGCGCCCCCGCCGGAAACGGAGCCAACCAGCTCTACTCCAACCTTTCGACCAATCCGTCCTTCAGGCCTTTCGACACAGGATCCAGAGCCATCGAGTCCAGCTTGGGACTGCGCAAAGGAGTGGACTTTGAGCAAATCAACGGCGCCCGCAAACTCGACCCCACCGAGTACTTCTTCAACCCCCAACTTGGCTACGTGTCGCTTTTTCGCAGGCTGCAAAACGACGAGATCCTGGCAGTCTCCTTCGAATACACCTACAACGGGCAGGTTTACAAAGTCGGGGAACTCACCGAAGACTATCAGGCCCGCGGCGAGGACGAGCTTATTTTCCTGAAAATGCTCCGTCCCAACCGAATCAATCCGAAGATCCCAACTTGGGATCTGATGATGAAAAACGTCTATAGCCTCAATGCAAGCCAGATTTTGAGGGACGGATTCCAGCTACAGGTCATCTATCGGGACGACCGCACCGGGCTGGACAACCCATCCCTGCTCGAAGGCGCCAACGTCAAAGACAAGCCTTTGATCCGGCTTACCGGGCTGGACAACCTCAACCCTCAAAACGATCCCGCACCAGACGGTAACTTCGACTACATCGAAGGCCTCACCATGCTCTCCGACCGGGGGCTGTTGATCTTTCCTGTCTTGGAGCCTTTTGGGTCCAACTTGGACAAATACTTCCTGGACCAAGAGCTGGTCTACAAAGACAAATACGTGTACGACACCCTCTACCGCACCACGCAGGCGGATGCGGAGCTGGTCACCCGACTCAACAAATACTTCATCAAGGGAAGACTGACCGCTGGCTCTGCCAGCGAAATCCAGCTGCCTGGCTTGAATATCGCCCCCGGCTCGGTGATCGTGCAGGCGGGGAATATCCCCCTGACCGAGGGTGTGGACTTTACCATCGACTACAACGTCGGCCGTCTGGTGATCATCAACGACGCCATCCTCCAATCCGGCAAGCAGATCAACGTCAGCTTCGAAAAGGCGGATCTGGTCTCCTTCCAGACCCGCAGTCTGTTAGGCACGAGGCTGGACTACCTTGCCAGCAAAAAGCTGAACATCGGAGGCACGTTCATGTACCTCAACGAGCGCCCCAACGTCAGCCGCATCGCCACGGGCAACGAAACCCTGAGAAACAGCCTCTGGGGATTGGATGTGAACTTCAACGACGAGTCGCGCTGGCTGACCAAGCTCGCAGACGCCCTTCCGTTCACGGACACCAAGGAAAAGTCCCTGGTTCAGTTTAACGCTGAGTTCGCACACCTCATCCCCGGCACCTCCAATACGGTGGACGGGGACGCGGCTTCCTACATCGACGACTTTGAGGCGGCGGTGACGCCCTTTTACCTCGGAGCGGCGGCAAACCAAAACTGGAAGCTTTCCTCGACCCCAAAGACTCCCACAAACAAGTTTGACCTGAGCCAGCAAACCGAGGACAACCTGGGAAGTGCATACCGAAGAGCTCGGCTGGCCTGGTACAACATCGACAACATCTTCTACCGGGAAAACGGACCCGGAGTGCCGACCAACCTCACCCCACAGGACAAGCGCAACCACTACGTAAGACGGGTGGTACCCCAGGAGATTTTCAAAAACCAGGATCGAGACGTCATCGTCGTACCCCAACCGCTTTTTGAAATGGCCTTCTTCCCAAGCGAAAGGGGCATGTTTAACTACAACCCCAACCTGGACTTTGACGGCCTGCTGCCCAACCCTAGACTCAACTACGGCGGGATCACCCGGGCGATCACCACGGAGGTGGACTTTGATCGGACCAACATCGAGTACATCGAATTTTGGCTCATGGATCCCTTCATCTCCGGGGAAAACGGGAAGGTGCTCGACGGGATTTTCAACCAAAACAACACCACGGGCGGTAAGCTTTTCATCAACCTGGGCGACATCTCGGAAGACGTGATGCGGGATGGCTCCCATGCCTTTGAAAATGGACTCCCTGCCGACGGCGATCCCTCGGAAACCGGACAAAACGAATGGGGCAGGATCACGCGTGAACAATACTTGATTCCGGCATTTGACAACTCTGAGTCCTCCCGTCCCAACCAGGACGTAGGCTTGGACGGCCTGAAAAACCAAGACGAGCAGGCCTTTTTCCAAAGCAGATACCTGGATCGGCTCAGCGTGTCCCAAGCGGCCAGAAGCGCGATCCTCCAGGACGTTTCGGGAGATGCCTTTCAGTACTACCTGGACGAGCGCTTTGACCAGGCCGACGTCAAGATCCTGGAACGCTACAAGAAATTCAACGGCATGGAGGGCAACACTCCCGTCAGCGCCGACCCCAGCCTCCCCTACACTCCCTCTGGAGGCAACATGCCGGACAACGAAGACCTGAACAGCGACAACACCATCAATGAGCTGGAAAACTACTACGAGTACGAGATCGATCTCCGACCTGACCAGCTCAACGTTGGCGAAAACTACATCGTGGATAAAGTCACCAACACCGATGGGGGCGAAGAGGTCAGCTGGTATTTGTTCAGGGTTCCTGTCCGCCAGCCAGACCGGGTGGAGGGAGAAATTTCAGGATTCAAATCCATTCGTTGGTTGCGGACCTATCTGACCGACTTCCAGCAGCCCGTGGTGTTGAGAATGGCGGAGTTTCGCATGGTCGGCAGCCAGTGGCGGGTTTTCCAGGAGTCGCTGTACGAAAAGGGCTTTTCGGAAATCCCCGAGCCAGACATCTCCAATGTCGTCGTGGACGTGGTGAATATCGAGCAAAACTCACAGGGCAACGACAAGCAAAGTCCCTACGTGCTGCCTCCTGGCATCAACCGAGATCGGGACAACACCTCTACCGTGGAAAGAAGGCTGAACGAACAGTCCCTGCGCGTGTGTGTGGAAGACTTGGCTCCCAAGGATGCCCGCGGGGTATTCAAAAACCTCAACTACGATCTGGTCCAGTACGAGCGGATCAAGATGTTTTTCCATGCCAACAGCGAGGATGCCCGAGACGGGGAAGTGAGTGCTTTCCTGAGACTGGGCACCGACTACACGGACAACTACTACGAAATCGAGGTTCCGCTGCTCATCTCTCCTCTCGGCACCAACGACCAGCGCGCCGTATGGCCGCTGGAAAACGAAATCGACATCGCTATCCAAGAAATCGTCGGCGTCAAGGTGGACCGGGACAACAGCCAGTCACCGCTCAACCTGCCCTATTCCAAGGAAATCCGCCAGTACAAAGTCACCGTGGTCGGACGACCTGAGCTCAGCATGGTACAGAGCATGATGATCGGCGTGCGCAATCCCGGCACTGGAATCGGCTCTTCCAAGACCCTCTGCCTCTGGGCCAACGAGCTGCGGGTCACCGGCTTCACCAAAAGCAACGGCTGGGCGGCAAATGCCTTCCTGAACGCCAAGATCGCCGACGTCGCGGTAGTCTCTGCCTCCGTGCGCCACAATTCCATCGGTTTTGGCGGGCTGGAGACCAAGCTTTCGCAGCGCACCAGACAGGCCACCACCCAGTATGACATCTCCACCAATGTGGAAGTAAACAAGCTTCTTCCCGAGGCCTTGGGTGTCAGCATACCGATGTATTTCTCCGTGGAAAACTCCAGCACCCGACCGGAGTACGACCCGCTGAATCCCGACGTGCCCTTTGAAGTGGCTCTGGGAAAATTTGAAACCAGCGCGCAGCGTGATGAATACAGAAACATCGCCCTGGATCAGCTCAACCGCCGAAACCTAAGCTTCAACAACGTCCGCAAGATCAAGCGGAATCCAGACTCTCCCAACCGGTTTTACGACCTGTCCAACTTTGCCTTCTCCTATGCCGTGGGCTCAGTGACCCAGTCCAATGCCCAAATCCAAAACTACGTCTTCAAGACTAACCGGGGAAACATCACGTACAGCTTCCAGCCCAAGGAATTGCGCATCGCGCCCTTCGAAAACAAGGAAGGAATGACCTCGCCCTACTTGCGTCTATTGAAGGATTTTAACCTAAACCTCGCTCCAACTACGGTGCTGGCCAGACTGGACGTGGATCGCCGCTTCTTGAGATCCCAATACCGCAACGACCAGCTGAGCACCTCCGGCGTGGACCCGCTGTTTCAAAAGTCCTTCTTCATGAACAGGTCCTTCAACATCAACTGGGACCTGTCCAACAGCCTGAGGGTGGATTTTGCGTCCAGCGCAAATGCGATCGTGGACGAACCCGAAGGCGATCTGGACACCGAAGCCAAGCGCGACTCGGTCAAATACAACGCTTGGAGATTTGGACGGACGACCAATTACAACCACGTAGCGTCCATCAACTACGCCATTCCCCTGGCGAAAATCCCAGCCACCGACTGGATCCAGACAGACTACAAATACATCGCCTCCTACACCTGGCAGACCGGCTCGATGGGCCAAAAAGACACGCTCGGAAACGTGATCTTCAACACCCGTGACCAAAGCCTGACCGGAAAACTGGACCTGGTCAAGCTTTACAACAAAAACAAAAAGCTAGCTGCCCTGAATGCCCCCAAGCGGCCAGCCATACCTGGCCGGGCGACGCAGACCACGGCCGAGGACACGATCGGCACGCCGTTCAGCAACAAACTGATGAAGTTCCTCATGATGACCAAGGAACTGACCTTCTTCTATGGCCTGATCGAGGGCACCTTCCTGCCCGGCTACATGCCCAACACCGGCCTGCTGGGCATGGACCGGGCCTGGGACAATCCTAGCTGGGCCTTTGTGTTTGGTAGCCAAAACTCCAGCCTTCGGTACAACCTGGCGGAAAACGGACAAATCGCACCTAGCTCCGAATTGACCCAAACCTTCAAGCAAAACCGGGCGATGACGCTGCGCCTCAGCGGTATCGTGGAGCCGATTCGGGACTTTCGGGTGACGCTGGAGGCGAGAAAAAGGGAAATCGGCGACTATCAGGAAATATTCCGAAACTCCATCGATGACCCGGGCAGCTACCAAAGTGTCAGTCCGAACAGGCTCAGCTCGTACTCCATCACCACCATCATGCTGGGGACGTCCTTTAGCAGGGATGACTCCCAAAACAACTCTCCGCTCTTCACCAACCTGGAAAACTACCGCGCGACGATCAAGGCGAGGCTGGATGGGGAAGCGACCTCGCCAGGCGAGTACGGGCTCAACGGACAGGATGTCTTGATCCCGTCCTTTCTCGCCGCCTACCTCGGCAAAGATCCCGACGAGGTCAAGCTCAATCCTTTCCCGAAAACTCCCCTGCCCAACTGGAGAGTGGACTATCGCGGCCTGTCTAGGCTCAAAGGCCTCAGCGACAAGTTTAGCAGCATCAACCTCACCCACAGCTACTCGTCGACCTACGACGTCAGCAACTTCTCCAATTCCCTGCAGTACCAGCAGGGACTGGAGCTCTACAACAACCTCCAAGAGATGCGCCAGCCGGACATCACCAACGAGGACGGCCAGTTTATCCCGGTCTATATCCTCAACGACGTCGTGCTGAGCGAGCGCTTTGGCCCGCTCATCGGACTGGACATGATGACCAAAACCCGCCTAAACGTGATCGTCAACTACGGACGAGAGCGCACCCTTGGCATGAACTTCTCCAACTCCCAGGTGACGGAACAAAGAAGCAGCGACTTTGGGTTTACCCTGGCCTACACCAAGGCCGGCGTCAAAGTGCCTTTCAAAATACAGGGAAGCCAAAAAGTGCTCAAAAACGACCTGCAGCTGCGGCTGGATTCCAAAGTGACCGACGTGCGACAGGTCCAGCGAAAAATCGAAGAGGGCAGCACGGTCACCAATGGAAACCTAAACATCCAGATCCGACCTACCGTGGGCTACGTGATCAACCAAAACCTGAATTTGACCATCTATTTTGAGCGGACCATCAACGATCCCCGGGTCACGACCGCGTACAAACGATCCTCCACCGCCTTTGGTGGACAGCTGCGATTTAATTTGTCCCAATAGATTTCAATCTCGGGCGATTCCTTTTATTTTTGGCCATTCTAATCGAACTAATCATGAATTTTCCACAAGAACTAAAGTACACCAAAGACCACGAGTGGGTTAAAATCGAAGGAGACGTAGCAACGATCGGCATCACCGAATTTGCCCAAAAAGAACTGGGAGACATCGTCTATGTGGAAGTGGAAACCGTAGGCGAGACGATCGAAGCAGGTGAGGTTTTTGGCACAGTGGAAGCTGTCAAAACCGTCTCTGACCTTTTCATGCCCCTGAGCGGTGAGATTCTGGAATTCAACGAAGAGCTGGAATCCTCTCCCGAGCTGGTCAACGAATCCCCTTACGAATCCGGCTGGATGGTGAAGGTGAAAATCGTGGGCGAACCTGCTGACCTGCTCGATGCAGCAGCATACGCAGAGCTGGTTGGGGAGTAAATCAGCAGCCTTGAGACTGTTTTTTGCCTGCTGTTGGCTGGTAGCCATTGCCATCGCCATGCTCACGCCGGGCACCAAATTGCCGGAAGTGGACTTGTTCGATTTTCAGGACAAAGTCGTTCATCTACTGGTCTTTTTCGTACAGGGATATCTTTGGAGCGGCGTGGGAGTAGACAAGGGGCAAGCCTCGATAAAAAACCCAAGAATCCTCTGGAATTTCGTCCTTTTCGGGATAGCCATTGGGATTGTATTGGAATCTTTGCAACAATTTATCCCCTTTCGGTCGTTTGACATGATAGACATGATTGTCAACGGAGTAGGTGCAAGTTTGGGATTGTTGGCCTATTTAAAATGGCCGTCCATTAAATACATTTTGGAATAATCTTCAATAATCCTTACACTTGTTATTCAGATTTCGAAAAGATTAACCTGTAAAAACCAATTTCACCATGGAAGCAAAAAAGTCTCCAAAAGCTGATCTAACCAAGTCAGTTGGTATGTTTACCAACTTGGGGTTAGCAGTAGCTGTTGGGCTTACACTTGCTGCTTTCGAATATAAGTCATACGACGACTCAGGTCTTAAGGATCTGGGAGCTGTGGCTGACAACTTCGAAGAGTTGCTTGATGTGCCTATCACAGAACAGCCACCTCCCCCTCCACCCCCACCGCCAATGGAACAGCCTATCATTGAGGAAATTCCAGATGAGGTAGAGATCGAGGACAAAATCGAAGTAAACTTCGACGTGGACGTAAAAGAAACCACTGTCATCAAAGAGGTGGTCATCGCGGAAGCTCCAGTAGAAGAGAAAGCTGACGAGATCTTTGACGTCGTAGAGACTCAGCCAAATCCTCCGGGAGGTATGTCAGGTTGGAACCAATATCTTTCCAAAAACCTGAAGTACCCAACCCAGGCGAGAAGAATGGGTATCGAAGGTACTGTAATCGTGGTGTTCGTAATCAACACTGACGGATCCATCCAAGACGTAGAAGTCTTGAGAGGTATCGGCGGAGGTTGCGACGAAGAAGCGGTGAAAGTAGTAGAAGAGGCTCCGAAGTGGGAACCAGGTAAGCAAAGAGGCCGTCCGGTTCGTACTCGAATGAGACTTCCGATCCGATTCAAACTCAGCTAAGACAAGAATTACGAGACCCGAGCAATCGGGTCTTTTTTTTGCCTCTTTCCTTAAAACTCTTTCAATAGTTAAAAAACGTTAGGGAAATAGTGTTTCCAGATTTTCGTAGCTAAATTCTGTCAACCAAAAACTCTAACAACCATGGAATCAAAAAAACACGAGCGCGCGGATCTACGCAGATGGTACGCCGCATTTTTCAACCTTGGCCTGGCCCTGTCTGTCGGCGCTGTATTGGTAGCTTTCGAATGGAAAGCAGAAGATGACAAACCTCTCCTGGATATCTCAAAAGCTAAGACGGACTGGGACATGGATATCGCCCCGATCACGATCCAGACCCCTCCACCGCCAAAAGCCCCCGTAGTCTCGCCTCCGGAGATCAAGGTCATCGACGACGACATCAAGATTGACAACCTGACTGCTTTGGAGGTGGATCTTGCCTCAAACGAACCACTTCCCGTCATCGAGCTGACCGAACCTCCAAAGAAAGAGGTAGCCGACGTAATCCATGACTTCACTGAAGTGCGGGCCGAATTCAATGGAGGGATGGAGGCCTGGTACAAATACCTCCGCGGCAACCTATCCTATCCAAAACAAGCGCAAAGAACCGGGATGGAAGGCACGGTGATCGTGAGGTTTGTCGTTAATACCAACGGAAGCATACAAGATGTGGAAGTAGCCCGCTCCGCCTACCCCGCGCTGGATCAGGCAGCGATGGATGTCATCCTCAACTCACCCGCATGGAAGCCCGCACGGCACAATGGCCGAGCAGTAAGATCCCGGATGACCATCCCGATCAAATTCAAGCTTAACTAAACCAACTCCATAACGGAAAAGCTCGAGCCTCTGGCCCGAGCTTTTTTATTGTTCTCTTGATGCAAAAGGAGTCTCTCCTTTTAGGCTAGATCACGTTAAGCGACTGTTCCTTGATTTTTTCCAATTCATCCTTCATCAGAATGACATGCTTTTGGATTTCAGCATCATTGGCCTTAGAGCCTATGGTATTGATCTCTCGGCCTATTTCCTGGCTGATAAAACCCAGCTTTTTGCCCTGTCCGCTATCCTCTTGCATGGTCTTCATGAAGTAGTTGAGGTGGGTCTCCAGACGCACCAATTCCTCCGTGATGTCGATTTTCTCAAAGTAGTAGATCAGCTCCTGCTCAAATCGATTCGCGTCGAAGGAATTCTCATCCATCCACTGCGAGAAGTGGTTGCGGATTCGCTGCTGAATGCGCTCTTTTCTACCGGGCTCTTCCTGCTTGACCCGCTGGAAAGCCGAGCGAATGACTTGGATGTTTTCCTCCAGCTTCGCATAAAGCGACGCACCTTCATCCTTGCGAAAGCCGTCACACTTCCTCAGAGCTTGCTCAAGCACCTTTTTGACCTGCTCCCAGTCTTGGCTTTCTTCCCGCTCCACAGGAATCGAATTGATCACATTGGGTGCTTGGAGAGCCAGCTTGAAAAGCTCACTAGGATGCTCGCCGACTAGATCCGCCAGTGCCTTGAACTCGTCAAAGTAAGACTTGAACAAATCCCTGTTGATGGAAACCGGGAGGTTTTGGCTGCCCTTGGGCACAAACTCAACGGACACGCTTACCTTTCCTCGATCCAATATGGATTGGACAATGTTGCGTACTTCGGGCTCTTTGTCGGAAAACTGCCTTGGGCTGCGAATGGACAGGTCCAAAAATTTTGAGTTGAGCGATCGAACTTCGACCTGAATCATCATCTGCTCGTCCTCAAATCCGGCTACTCCAAAGCCGGTCATCGATTTGATCATAAATTGTCTGGGTATTAGAAATTGTAGCCCAAAGTAAAGTAGAACTTCAGGTCTTCTTTTTCATAGTTTCGGATAGGCCGCGCCATGTCAAACTTGACGTAGTAATTCAGCAGTACGGTGCGCAATCCCGCTCCGTAGCTCTGCAGCCAGGGGTTGTTGAAGTTGTTCAACACGATCACGAAGGGCGAGCCCTCGGTATTGATCACTTCGGTATTTTGGTCATTGACACGCTCCCAAGGGGCAAACTCGTCCCAAGCCGATCCGATGTCGTAGAACCCTACCAGCTGGAAGTTGCGGACGAAGTTGGAAGTAATATTCCCGCGCGTGAGGTATGAAAACAGCGGTACGCGCAGCTCCGTGGTGAAGGTGATCACCTTGTTGCCCCGGATCTCGTCATAGTCGTAGCCCCTCAAGTCCACAAAGTCGGCAAAGAGGATATTGGAGTTTTCGACGCCCTGAGGGTTACGGACTGGAGATGGCTCCGGCCTATTGGATGGCGGATTGTAAAACTCGTTGAAGAGCCAATTGTCCATCCCCCCCACGAGGTAATTTTGGGGATTTTTGCCCATGAAAGACCCTACGTACAGCTTGGAGGCCAAAGTGATGTTTTTGTGGATCTTCTGGTAGTTTCTCAGGTCAAGGTAGAAGTTGCTGAACGAGCGCTCTCCATGATTCAAACCCTGATAGTGCTGGAAGCCCACCTTTCCTTTGACCCCGGTGAACGAATACAGCCCCATAGGCTCGGTACGGTCATACACAAACTCCACCTTACCCCCTAGGTAGTTGACGTCAAAGCGGTTTTGCTCCGGCACCTGTCCGTAGATCAACGAGTCGGGATTGAGGTTGAAATACTGGGACTTGGCTACAAATGGAGCCGCATAGATCCTGGAATTGATGTTCAGAGGATACGATACGCCGGTCTCCACCTGGGTCAGGACGTATTTCTGGAAGCTGATGTCACTCTGCTCTACGCGGATCGTCCTCCGGTCAAACCTCGCCCGGAGGTCCAGCCGGCTTTTGAGGTATTCGTATTCAAACCAAATGTCGCCACCCGAATTGAAGTCCAGCGCAGTCATGATACCCCCCTGAAACACATGGTTGTCCAGGATGTCGGTCATCTTGCCATCCAGGTTGATGCCGAAGCCTCGCAGCGGATCCACGACAAATCTCGTGTTGATGTGGTTGGTGAAAAACTGCTGCTCCATGCGTCTCGGACCGGTCACACGCTTCTGCATGGACTGCTTCCTAAACGCTTCCAGGAGGTTGGTTCGGTTCAGCTCAGGCTTGCCGGTGTCAGCCGCTGGCGCTTGGGCCTGGGGAAGGGTGTCGAAGGTGTAGTTTTCCGTATTGATGCCTTTTCTGGACTCGAATCGCAACCTGTCCAAGTTGATGGAAGAGGTCCTGTTGGTGGAAGTAGTATCTACGGCCGGCACCTGCTGCTCCGGTTCGGTACGGGTGGGCTCGGACGGCTGGGCGACACTAGTCCTCGACTCCAGCAATCTCCTGGCAGCAAGGCGTTCATTCAGGTCCTTGGCCTGGGCCAGCTGCACACGAGGCGTACTAGGAGTAAACTGGTCTACTCCCGAGTAACCCTCAACGAATAGGTAGGACTCTTTCCCGCTTCTGAGTGCATAGGCGATCTTGTTCATCCTGCTGGTGATGTCGAAGACCTCGATGCTTTTGTCAAAGGCGGAAATCTGATTGGAAACCTGATTTCCGATACTGAACCGCATCAGGTTGGTGATTCCGCTGAGGTCGCTCATGTAGATCAGCGTATTGCTGTTCACCTTTCTGGGACGCAGGTTTCTACTGTTGGAGTTGGTCAGGCGGGTAAAAATCGTGGTATCCTTGAGCACATCGACACGCTGGAGGTTGTACAGATCGGGCAAGACCTTGATATCCGGCGTCGCGGTCAGCACTGAATCCGGCAGCTCCGTGAAGTTGGAAGAATAGACGATCACCGAGTCATTGAGAAACATCGGTGTCAAATCGTCAAAAACATCATTGGTCAGGCGCTTGCCTTGGCCGCGTACGTTGAGCGTATAGATGTCCGTCTTGCCGTTGGAGATCGCCGAAAGCACCATGTTTCTGCCCGACTCATTGAAGTCCAAGCTGAGGATTTGGGTGATGTTTCGGAGGAAAATCTTGTCCTGGTTCGTCCCGTCGATGGAGCGAAGCCTCAGCGTCGTGAATCCCCGCTTAAAGGACGCTATCGCTAGATTGGCCGAGTCCCTCCAGGCGATGATGGGCGAGTAGAGGTTTGGCGACAGCTCATCATAGCTCGCCCCTCCCTGGAACACCGTCTGCTCCGCACCGGTGGAGAGGTCTCTGACGATCACCTTGAACTTACCCGCATTGTTGAGCACATAGCCAAGCATCAGCCCATCAGGGCTAAACTTGATGTCGCTGATCGCCCCATCCACCCGCGAGGAGGTCTTGGCCACCGCGGACTCCGTATTCACGCTCTTGAAGGAAGAATAGACCGGCTCGTTCACCTTGAGGTAATAGCTTTTCCAGTCTTCGAAAAAAGCCCTTGCGTTGATGCCAATCGTGTTTGCTATGCTGTTTTCCTCGTTTCGGTTGATCCGGGACAGGTTGAGGATACTGGACACATAGCGGCGTCCGTACTTTTCGGAGATATAGTTCCAGATGGACTGTCCTACCAGACCGGCCTCAATACCGGTCAGGTTCAGGATCTTTGGATTGGAGTTGTCCTTGAGGTATTGGCGCATGAAGTCGTCCATCTCGCGGCTCCAGCCCTTGGCCAGATAGAGCGCGGCACCGTCGATGTACCATTCGGGAAAGTCGTTGATCAGGTTGGACTGGAAGGCGTCCGCCACGGACGCGCCATAGAGCATCTCGCGGATGATGATCTTGGAGGTCGCTGCGATCACGTCCTCCTTAAACTGGTCTATACGTCCCTTGTAGGACACTTCGGCTATCAGCCTTGTAAACTTGGTCTGACCATCCTCGGAGTACTGCTGCACGTTCAGGTTGAGATTGCTCTGTAGCGCCTCCTCGGGGGAATTGTAGATGTAGATCTTTGGCTTGGTGTAGGCCACGTAGCCGATCATCTGGGTCAGCTTGTCAAACTCCGACTCCAGGTAGTCGATCGCCATCTTGGCGTTGGCACCCCCGCGGTCGTAATAGTAGACCTCAAAATTGTTGGAAGAGTAAAAATACCATTCTATCTCCTTGTGCTGGATCCGGTTTTTACCGAACCGTTCTTGGTCAAACTGTGCCATGGTGTGGGTGGCACTTCCCAAAGCAAGAATCAGGATCAAAAGTCGAAAGACTGTGTATCGCATTCGGATCAGAATTGATAGGTTTTAAATATACTTAAAATACCGAGCTATATCCACCTCAGCAATTATTGGCTCAGATTTTATCAAATACCGGGTCATCATTTTACTAAAATAGGGAATCAGCGAAACACCTTTGGCTCCGAAACCATTGAATATGTAAACGCTGTCTTCTACAGGATGTTTGCCCAAAAACGGCTTCCTATCCTTGGTGGCGGGACGAATTCCGGTCTTATGGCTTTTGACCGAATCCACGGGTACCTTGACCAGCTCCTGGAGCTTGGCAAGGATCTCGCTTTTCGCACTTTCACTGGGACCGGTATCCAAGTCATGCCAGGTGTAGGTGGAGCCCACGCGATAGACTCCCGGCGCAAGCTTGACCCGAAAAACGCCCCGGTTGGCAATGAACCCAGGATCAAACTGCTGCTGCACTTCCAGGATTTCGCCCTTGACGGGGGCAAAGGGAAGAAAGCCGAAAAACCGACTCTTCATCGCCCCAAGCCCATTGCAGTAAATCAGGCTTTTCGCCAAGATATCGCCATAGCGCCAACCCTCAGGGGCAGGTTCGAGCAGGCTTTCGTCAAAAGCCTGTCGGCAAAGTCTCTCGCCAAAGTGACCCGCCATGCCATCAAGGAATTCATTGATGTTGAGCCAGCCGGACATGCGCAGCAGCACCCCGCCAAATACGTCGTTCATCTCCGGATGCTGGCTTTCGGTGAAAATCTTTTCCACAAACATCGCGATCGCCGGATCACTGGAATGCCCCATCCACTCATTTTGCTCTTCGATGGACAAAAATGGCCGGTAGATCTTCTCTTTGGTCAGAAACCTCCTGCCACTGGCCTCTTCGAGCTGGCGGTAAAAAGGCTCGATTTCCGGAAAAAGCAGTTCTGCCTTCCAAGACTTGACCATCTTGCGGCCGGTGACGGGATTGTAGAGTCCCGCTGCCACGCGGCTGCTTTGGTTGGATTCAGGCTGGTCAAAAAGCAAAATCCGCTGCCCCTCCTGCTCCAGCCTATAGGCGAGCGCACTGCCCGCCAGGCCTTGTCCTATGATCAAAAAATCAATTTCCATGTCCCAAAATAAAGCCATTATTCCTTACTTTGCTGCGATCCCGCAGAGTTTTGCCATGCTTCACATCAAGTCATTCACCTTCAATCCATTTCAGGAAAACAGCTACCTCGTCCATGATGACTCCGGTACGGCAGTGCTGATCGATCCGGGCTGCCACACCGCTGCCGAACGGAGCGAACTGGAAGACTACATCGCGGCAAAAGCCCTGAAGGTGGTGAACCTGCTCAACACCCACTGCCATATCGACCATGTCCTCGGCAATGCTTGGGCAAAAAAGAGATTCGGTATCCCCCTGTGGATTCATCGCCAGGAGATTCCGGTACTCAAATCCGTGGAAGTCTATGCGCCAAACTACGGTTTTCACGGCTATGAATCCGCCGAAGCCGACCACTTTTTGGAGGAAGGCCAGCTGTTCAAAGTCGGCGAGGAAAGCCTCAAGGTGCTTTTTGTCCCAGGCCATGCGCCAGGACATGTGGTATTCTATCACGAGGACAGCGGACAGTGCATAGGCGGGGACACGCTTTTCAAGGGAAGCATAGGCCGCACGGATCTTCCCGGCGGCAACCATGACCTGCTGCTGGAAAAGATCAAGTCGGAGCTTTTCAGCCTACCGGATGGAACGGTAGTCTATCCGGGACATGGCCCCGAAACCACCATCGGCTTCGAAAAAGTCTACAATCCCTTTGTGGGAGAAAGGGCCATCTATTGATGATCAAGGCACAGATTCCCAACACCCTTACCCTGCTCAATCTCCTCGCCGGAGTGATCGGCATCATCACCGTTTTGGAGGGGCATGTCCTCGCAGGAGCCTATTTTGTATTGGTCTCGGCGGCATTCGATTTCCTCGACGGCTTTGCAGCGAGGCTGCTCCGGGTGCAGAGTGACATGGGCAAGGAGCTCGACTCCCTGGCAGATGTGGTATCTTTTGGGGTACTGCCGGGCCTGATCCTTTTCATGATGGCCAAAAGCTCCGCCCCAGCGGACTCCTATCTGCCCTATCTGACGCTCATCGTGCCCATGCTTTCCGCCTATCGACTGGCGAAATTCAATTTGGATACCCGCCAGAGTGATCGCTTCATTGGACTCCCTACCCCCGCCAACGCGCTTTTTCTGAGCACCCTGCCTTATCTGGCCGTCCGATGGCCCATGCTGGGAGAGTTGCTCACCCTGCCTTGGGCGCTGGTGGCCATTGCCTGGCTTTTTGCGATCCTGCTCGTCTCCGAGATTCCGCTGATCGCATTGAAGTTCAAGAGTTTTGCCTTTGCCAAGAACAGATTTCGGTATGCACTCATCGGCATCAGCCTCTTGATCGTGGCCGGTCTGCAGCTGGCAGGCATCCCACTGGTGATTTTGGCGTATATTGTACTCTCCGTGATCGAAAACGCAACAGGAAGTGAATGAGGAAAGGCATTGCCGTCGGGATTCTTTGGGTGATCCTCGGCCTTTGGGCCGGGATGCCGCAGGTCTTGGCGCAGACTTTCCGGTTTAAGGTCGCAGAGCAGGGCATCTACAAGATCTCTGAAAGCCAAGCCAAAGCATTGGGTTTTGCCGGCCTCACAGAGCTCAGCATCTATGGGTTTCCCGGTATGCTCCCGCAAAAACTCGACTCCTCACAGCTTCAATTGCAGGAGATCCCTGCCCTGGAGCAAGAAGGACAGCTTTTCTTTTTCCTCTCCGGCCCCCATACCATCGCCTACACTCCAGAGGGCCTGACTTACAGCCATCACCTTTTTTCGGATTCACTGAGTTTCCTCGTTGGAAGAAGCCCGAGTCCAAGTCGTATCGCTTCCTCCTCCGCCGACGCACAGGAGGCAAGCCCTGGGCAGATCTGGTATCGATTCACAACCTACAAAACCGAAAAGACCAATGTGCTCAACTCCGGCAGAGCCTGGTATTCCGACCCGATCCGCCAAGGACAAAGCCTAAACATAAACCTATCCCTTCAAAGCTCTGCGGAAGCACCT
This sequence comes from Algoriphagus oliviformis, assembly GCF_017254915.1. Lineage (GTDB taxonomy): Bacteria > Bacteroidota > Bacteroidia > Cytophagales > Cyclobacteriaceae > Algoriphagus > Algoriphagus oliviformis. The sequence continues at coordinate 300,153 of NZ_JAFKCT010000004.1, forward strand.
TGGCTACTTTTCGGAAAGCTCATGGCCCAGTCTCCCTCCAGCTCCACCATGCGGGTTCTTGAGGGCAACAACCTCCTCGGAGAGCTGGCTTTCGACCCCATCCCCAGCTCCACGTATGGCGTAAAGGGGCGCGAGCAAGCCTTTGCCTGGCAGCTGGCCCCGCGCGGCCCCCTCGCCCAGCTTAGGTTTACCTTCCAGGGCACGGGATCGGATGCAGGTTATCTGGATTACGTGGCAGTGGGAGTACCGCTTAGCAACTCAGTGATCTCAGAAGGCGTCTTGGAATCGGCGGCGACTGCGAGGCTGGCGCTTCCCAGCTCCCTTCAGGCCTGGGAGGTCAGCGACTTTTTCGTCCCCCGGGCATTGGCCCCTGGCTCTGGAAGGAGTGCTGTGGGAAAAAAATGGGCGATATTTTCTCCGGAAAAAGTCCCGGAAATCCGAGACTTCCAAAACGCTTCCCTGCAGCTGCGAACGCAAACGGACCCTCCGGAACTCCTGATCATCGCGCCCCAAGCGCTCCTTTCCTCGGCCAACAAGCTCCGAAACCACAAGCTTTCCCTGGGAATCGAGGCCAAGGTGGTCACGCCCGAAGAAATCTATGAATCCTTCGGCTACGGGAATGCCGACCTCAGCGCCATCCGCAATTTCATCGCATACAACTACCATCGGCACAACACCCTCAGCAATGTCCTCATCCTCGGCAAGGGCACCTTTGACTATAAAGGAAAGCTAGGCGGCAGACCCAACCTGGTCCCGATCTACACCAGCCGCGAAAGCCTCAACCCCCTGACGTCCTTCAGCTCCGACGATTACTTTGGGCTGATCGGCTTTGGCCAGGGAGAGTGGGAGGAAAGCCGGGACGGTGACGAGGCCCTCCAAATCGGGATCGGAAGGCTTCCGGCGATCAACTACGCCGAAGCCAACGAGATGGTGGAAAAGATCATCCGCTACGAGACGCGCCCTCATCGCACGCCCAAGTCATCTGCGGTCTCCCTGCTCGTGGATGACGGGGACAACAATATCCATCTCCGCGACGCGGAGTCCCACAGTGCCTACCTGACGGAGAACCATCCCGACTTTTTGCAAAACAAGCTTTACCTGGATCGTTTTGAGCAGGAAAAGTCCGGCAGCAGCCAGCGCTCGGCACAAGCCAAGTCCGCACTCAAAAAAACGCTGGACGAGGGCACGTTGATCCTCAATTTCATCGGCCATGGCAACGAGACCACCCTCATGGCGGAGGAGATCTTTCGGGTGGAGGACCTCGCTGACTGGGGTAGGCAGGAGCAGCTTGCGCTTTGGATCACGGCCACCTGCGAGTTTGGACGCCATGACAGCCCATTTGCCCGGTCAGCCGCAGAAGAACTGCTTTCCGCTAGGGAAAAGGGCGCCGTGGCACTCCTCACTACGGGCAGACCGGTTTTCAGCAGCGTCAATTTCTCCCTGAACAAGGCCTTCATCGAGGAGGTCTTCCGAAAAAAAGACGGCTCCCATCAGGATCTGGGAGAAATCTATCGCCAGACCAAAAACAGGAGTCTGAACGGCCCGCTCAATCGGAACTTCTCGCTGCTGGGTGATCCGAGCCTCAGGCTCGCCCTCCCGGATCTTGGCGTGCGGGTGACTTCCATCGAGGACAGCAAAAGCGGAAGCCCGGCAGACACGCTGAAAGCACTGCAGGAAATCACCCTGCATGCGGAGATCCTCGACCCGCTGACCGGAGCGATCCAGGCGGGCTTCAAGGGCTCCTACCAGCTCGAGCTTCGCGACAAAGCCGTACAAACTTCCACACTGGGCGACGAAAGCAGCCCCTATGAGTTCGAGGAGGAAACCGTCCTGCTTTTCCGCGGCACCGGAACGGTGGAATCAGGAAAGCTGGTGGCCAGGTTTTTGATCCCCGAGGGTATCAACCCAAAATACGGAAAAGGCAGCCTGAGAATCCGGGCCTGGGACAGTCGCTCGGGAATGCAGGCCATGGGGGCAGATCTACCGGTTATCGGTGGCCAAGCAGCCGAAAGCACCGACAAGACAGGCCCCTCCATCCTGCTTCTGATCAATGGCCAAAGTGCGGAACCGCTGGTATTCCCCACCAAAAACCTGGAGATCAAGGGACTGCTTTCTGACCCTAGCGGCATCAATGTGTCCAGTTTCACCCCAGCGCAGGCGCTCAGCATCCAGGCGAACGGACAGGCGCCAGTCATCCTGAACGAATATTTCATAGCCACAGACGGAGGCTATGCCAACGGGTACTTCGACACCTATCTGGGAGGGCTGGAGGAAGGAGCCAATACGATCACCGTGCGGGCATGGGATAATGCCGGCAACGAGACCGTACAAACCTTCTCCGTGAGAGTGGAGGGCAGCCGCTCGATCCGCATCTTGGACCACATGGCATTTCCCAATCCGGCGACCACGGAAACCCACTTTGAAGTGGCGCACAACCGTCCGGGGGAAAACCTAAGTCTCAGTCTGGCTGCCTATTCCCTGTCGGGTCAAATACTATTTCAGGAGACGTTTCGTTTCCAAAACGCTGAACGGAGCATCAAGGACTTGTACTGGTCTTTTTTGCAAAACCAAACGAAATATCCAGCAAAAGGAACTTATATTTACAAATTAACGCTACAGTCGGAGTCTGATTTCACCTCAGATTCGGTCAGCGGAAAACTAGTGATTCAATGAACAAAAAGGCTGAAAAAAGCAAAAGGGGCATCCTTCTCACCATCCTCCTATTTGCCGGCTTCTCTACTTACGCCCAAAACTCGGTGATTATTTCCGGCCAGGATCCAAACCGCCGGGTGATCACTACGGCAGTGCCATTTCTGAACTTTGCCCCGGACTCCCGGCACTCGGGCATGGGGGACGTAGGGGTCGCCACCTCCCCAGACGCCAACTCTGCCCACTGGAATTCCGGTAAACTTGCCTTCATCGAAGACGACTTGGGATTCTCCCTCTCCTATTCCCCTTGGCTCGGCAAGCTCGTCAACGACATGTCGCTGAGCTACCTCACCGGCTTCAAAAAAATCGACGAGTTCTCGGCCTTTGGATTTGACCTGCGCTACTTCAACATGGGCGACATCCAGCTGACCGACGAAAACGGCAACCCTTTGGGCGAGTTTAACCCCCGGGACATCGCCATCGGTGGCACCTACTCCAGAAAGCTTTCCTCCAAATTTGGACTGGGCATCTCTGCCCGCTTCATCTATTCCAACCTTTCCGGTAACATTTCCTCCGTCAGCGGCTCGGAAGCCAAGGCGGGAATCAGCGTGGGAACAGACATCGGGCTTTACTACTCCAAGCCGATTTTTGCCGGCGCAAAAGACGGAACCTGGTCCTGGGGCGTGGCAATCACCAATATCGGCCCCAAGATCACCTACAACAGCGCGGAAGACTTGGACTATATCCCTACGAACTTCAGATTGGGAACGGCCTACTCCATAGACCTCGACCCAAACAACTCCCTGACCTTTGCCTTCGACCTCAATAAGCTGCTGGTACCTACTCCGCCTCAGTATACAACCAATGATGACGGAACACTTGCAACAGATGCTGATGGGAATCTAATAATTGAACCTGGGAATGGAAAAGACCCCAACCGCGCGTTGATCTCTGGGATGTTCGGTTCGTTTTCTGATGCGCCGGACGGATTTTCGGAGGAAATGAAAGAATTTACGCTATCCTTTGGCGTGGAGTACAACTACGCAGAGAAGTTTGCCCTGCGTACCGGGTACTTCTACGAAAACCCGGACAAGGGCGGCCGCCGGTATTTCACCATGGGCTTGGGCATGGACATCAAAAAAATCGGGTTTGACTTCTCCTATCTGGTGCCCCAGACCCAAAACCACCCACTGGCAGAGACGCTTAGATTCTCGCTGCTCTACACCATCCCAAGCAATTGATCCATGCCTCTTGACCGATCAAAAGCGCCTGAATTTGTCGTTCCGGCTGATTTTGAACTGCCTGCCCCGCATATCCTAGCCCTCAGCGGCGGCCGAAGGCTCTATTTCATCCCCACTCCCGGACTGGACGTCGTCAAGCTGGAGGTGCTGGGAAAAAGCCAACGCCTCAGCCTGCCACTGGAAAAGTCGCTGGTTCCTTCCTTTACACTACAGATGCTGACGGAGGGCACCCAAGCTTTTTCCGAAGCCGAACTTTCGGAGTTTTTCGACTTCCACGCCACCGAGGTGCACCCGCTGATCACCTATTCCCATGAGGGAATGAGCCTGCTGACCACCAAAAAACACTTTGGAGAAGTCATGCCAGTCTTTGCGTCGCTCTTTGAGCAGGCGAGCTTTCCGGACGAAAGCTTGGAAAAACGGAAGATCCAGCGAAAGCTTTCCATCAAATTTGAGCGCGAAAAATCCTCTTCCCGAGCGAGCAGCTTGTTTCGCAAGGCTTTGTTTGGAGAAAACCACCCTTACGGCCAGGAGATCACTGAGGCCCATGTGGACCAAGTAGATCGGTCAGACCTGCTGGCCTACTACCAAGATCGTCTTTGGACCGGCACGGAGTTTTTCCTCTGTGGAAACTTGGACGAAGCCGAGCTCGCACAGACGGCCGCCCTGCTGGACACGTTCCCTCTTCAGCCGTCTACAGACAGCATCGACCTGCCTCCGGCAGTCGGCAGCCCCATGATCTTGGAAGACCGCGCCGATGCCCTGCAAAGCAGCATCCGCATGGGTGGCTGGTCCATCCCCAAGAGCCATCCGGACTTCCTCGCACTTTCGGTATTCAATACGATCCTGGGAGGCTATTTTGGCTCCCGACTGATCAAAAACATCCGCGAGGATAAGGGACACACCTATGGCATCTCCTCTTCCCTGGCAGAGATCGGCGACCTCAACTACTGGGTGATCGGGGCCGATGTCCAAAAATCCCAGCGCGACCTCGTCGTCGGCGAGATCTACAAGGAGATCCAGCAGCTAGCCACCGAGTCGGTTCATCCAGACGAGCTGGAAGTGGTCAGAAACTACCTCATCGGCCAAATGCTGAGCCGGTTCAGCTCCTCTTTCGACCTGATGGACAGGTTTAGAGCCGTGCACCACTCTGGTTTGGACTTTGAATTCTATCGGCAGAAGATGGACTTTCTTCGGGATTTCACCGCGGAAGATATCCTCAGGGTCGGGCAGAAGTATTTTTCGCAGCCTCCCTACACCGAGGTGCTGGTGGGCTGATCAGCGCAGCTGCGTGTAGAGCCAGGAGATGTCCCAGGCCTTTTCTGCCCAAAACCTGTAGAATCTAAACTTGAGGCTGTCCATGCCCAAGTCCTCTCCCAAGCGTACCAGTTCCCTCGCTGGCTCAAAATTGGCCGACCAGAGCGCATGTTTGAGCTCGTACAGCACCCGAACCTCCAAGGCCTTGTTTTCCTCGGGATAGACATTCATTTGGTGGATCTTCGAGCAGACCTTGACGGTGCTGGGCAACATCTTGGAATGGTAGGGACGGTATTGCGCGGCGGACATGGAGCGGGCGTGCTTTCGCTTCAGCACGCCGATATGGTCCGAAAAAAGCACCGGATGGTTTCTGGCCAGCCTGACCAGGATGTCAAAGTCCTCATAGAACAGGGATTCGTCGTAGCCTCCCTCCTTTCGGAGAATAGACGCGTTGAAGACCACCGTAGGCGCACAGATGTAGCTTTTCTGGATCAGCGTCACATAGAGGTCGCCGAGCTCTATCGGCTCCTCCAGGTCTCCTGCATGGTTGCGCTTGTAGAAGGACTTGACCTCCCCCATGTGGTCCAAAATGTAGGCATCCGAAAAGACGAAAGCAGCCTTGGGCTCCGACTGCAGCTCCCGGATGGACGCAGAGAGATGTTCGGGATAGAGCACGTCGTCTCCCGACAGGTCAATGAGGTACTGACTGTCCACCTTGGCCAAAATCTGGTTGAAAAGCTGACAGTAGGGCTGCATCTCCTCATTGAAGATCGCATGGACGGACAGCTGTCCCGAGGAGCGGTTTACCCAGTTGCGGATCTTCTCGGCGGTATCGTCTTTGCTTCCGTTGTCCACCACGATCAGTTCCTTGGCATGGTAATCCTGCAGCCGCACACTTTCCAGCGTCTCTTCTATCCACTCCGTGTGGTTGTAGGCGATGCAAATGACCGTGACCTTCCCAGTTACGTCCATGATCAGAGCTTTAGAGTCCAGGTAATCTTGTTGGAGATATCGTTAGAAAAGCGGGATTTGAAAAAAATCAGGCCATGGTTTGCTCCGCTGTCGGTATCGGAAGAACCCAAGTCCACGAAACTGGAGTTTTGGTCCGAGGCGAGCTGGAAAAGCTGGAAGAGGCAAAGCTCCCCAAGCCCCTTCAGCGCAGCCTTGGACTGGATAGCCGCAAGGAAATAATAGAGCGAGTCGGGCAGCAGCTTGACGGCAAGCGTGTGGGCCACGGCTTGACCGTCCTTGAGCACAGAGATCAAAAAGTATCGCTCGGGATAGTCGGCCACCTGCGCGATCAGCCTCTTGTCCTCAAAGTTGGCTTCATAGCCTTTCTCCCGGTTCCAGCTCCTGATATCCTGCAAAAAGCCGAAGTTTTGGATCGGCCCTACCTGTACTTTCAGCCCCGCTTCCCGGGCCTTGGCTTGAAACTTGGGCTGCTCCTTTTTTACCAGCTTTTTGATCTTTTTCTTCCCGATGAAAAACTGGTGGCTGAGCACGGACTCCTGCACGAATCCGTTTTTGAAAAGAAGGTAATTGATGAGGTCAAGGTTTGGTTCGTAGGGCTTGGGAGGCTGCACGATCCTGACCGACCTGACGTGACGACGTCGCAGCTCCTCCACGACCGTCTGGATAAAAAGCTCCAAGGCTGAGGAGGAAAGGCTCATTTCCACGAAAATCCCACCAAATGGACTTTGCGGAAGGGAAACCGCCTCTAAATCATCTGAGATGGCAAAGGTGATCGAAGCCTTGGTTTTGCCTTTTTTTTCCCATCGGAAGTCGAGCTGCTTGGCAAATCCATCGGTGGGGCAATCTCGGAGAAAATAGGGGTACGCCCCCCCGATGGAGGACACCACCGTCAATTCGTGCAAATCAGTTGTTTCCTTTTTGTAAGTCTCCAAAATAGCCTTTGTCTCTGATGAAATCTTCTTCCAGAAAAGCATGGTCACCCAGTCCCAACAGTACCGCGTCACCGGAAAAGCGGATTTCGACCCAATTGAGTGGGGGGACAAATATGCCTTTTCCGGCCCCCTCCAGTACAAGCTCCGTCTTGGACCCGTCCAATCCCTCCAGCTTGACATCCAGCCTGCCCGACAGAGCTACGAGCACTTGGGCTTCCTGCCAGTGGGCATGGTTACCCCGAGACTCCCCCGCCTTCACACCTGATATCCAGAAACATCGCCGAATACCGTCCGGAAAAAGCCCGGTGTTTTCCCAAAAATGCACGGAGCCAGTGTCGCTGATATTTCCCGGAATATCGATCAATCGGGGTGCCTGATAGTCTAATTTCACTGGCTTCTGAGCGCTGCTTATAGGACTAAAATTAAGACAAAACCAGTTAACCACCCGTTAGCCCAGCGTTAATTTTATATTTTCGGGCGTCCAATTCTTGTAGCAAAAATGAGCAATCCTCTGGAAAGCGCCGATCCCAACGATTCCTACCTAACCCTGGCCGAGCAAAGCTCCGGACTTTTCAAAGAGCTGGGCAGCAAGTTTTTCTACTTTGCCTTTCCGGTCAAGTCGGAAGAGGACATCAAAGCCGAGCTCGCCGCTTTGCGCAAACAATATTTCGACGCCACCCACCATTGCTACGCATGGATATTGGGAAAGGACGCACTCCACTTCCGCGCCAACGACGACGGCGAGCCAAACCACTCCGCGGGCGATCCCATTTTGGGACAAATCCGCTCGCACCAGATCACCGATACCTTGATCGTGGTCGTGCGCTATTTTGGAGGGACCAAACTAGGCGTCAGCGGCCTGATCAAGGCCTATAAAACGGCCGCAGCACTTGCCATAGAAGACAGCCAGATCATTAGGGAATGGGTAAAAATAGCCCTGGACATCCGATTCCCCTACCCGGCCATGAACGAGGTGATGAAAGTGGTAAAAACCCACGAACTCGAAATCCTAAGCCAAGAGATGGCGCTGGACTGCCAGATGAAGCTCTCGTTCCGGGAGGGCTTGGCCGCGCAAGTAGTGCCCAGCCTGGAAGAAATCGAAGGCCTCGTCCTTACTCCCTGCTAAAGAGGCTGTCTAGATAGCCTTCCTTCCGAAGAAGCTTAAATACCTCCAGGCAAGCCCAGGCATCGGTAGCTGCGTAGCGCTGCTGCTTTTCGGTGAGGTTTTCCGACTCCCAGTTGGACACTTGCTCGGTCTTGGAGATACGGATCTTGAGCACCATCCCGCTGAGGTTTCTCACTCCTACATTGTGAAAGCCGACCTTTTTCAGCTCGTCGTTCAGATCAAAAAAAGACAGGGGGTAAAAACTGTCGGTCAATTTTCGAAGTCCCTTGAGGTCATCGTGCACGGCGGCTCCTACTTTGACGATATGCTCCCTTTCTAGCAGGTTTCGCAGCGAATCGGTAAATCCGACCTTGTTTAGTCGGAAAAGAAACGCCTGCGTCGAGGTGGAAAGCTGCAAGAGCGACACATGGTTAAACTGTCCCTTCCTGAAGGAAGGCTTCGTCTCGGTGTCAAAGCCGATGATTCGCTGGCCTTCCAAAAACTCCACCGCCTCGTCCACCTGGTCGGGATGATCGATCAAAAAGATCTCTCCGTCAAACTGCCCCAGGGGCAGCTCGTTAATTTCTTCTTTGCTAATACTAAAGGGAATCATACCAATTCTTCTTCCGGCTCATAATAGTGAATTCCGATTTTCAAATAACCGTATAGAATGGTCATAAACGGACTGATAATATTGAAAAAGCAATACGGGGCATAGGTCAAGGTCGCGACGCCGAGCACCGAAGCCTGGGTCGCCCCGCAGGTATTCCAGGGCACCAGGACGGAGGTCACGGTTGCCGAGTCCTCGAGGGTTCGGCTGAGGTTTTCAGGCTTCAGGCCACGCTTGCGGTACACATCCGCATACATGCGCCCGGGGACCAGTATCGCGAGGTATTGGTCGGAAGTGGTCACGTTGAAAAACATGCAGGTAGCCGCAGTAGAAGCGATGAGCGAACCCACGGAGTGCACCTTCTTGATCACCGCCTCGGCCAGCACGCGCAGCATGCCGCTTTCCTCCATGATCCCGCCGAGTACCATGGCGCAGATGATGAGCCAGATGGTATTCAGCATACCGCCCATGCCTCCGGTGACCAGCAGTTCATTCACCACGTCGTTGTCCGTGACGATCTGGATCTCCCCATAGAGTGCCATCATCACGGCCTTGAATCCCAGATAGAGGTAACTGCCGGTCTCGGCGGCGATGGCCGCAATGATCTCCGGCTGGAAGACCACCGCAAAAACTCCCCCTAACAGGGCTCCGACCAGCAGGGCCGGGATTGCGGGAACCTTGTTGACTATCATCAGGATCACCACCACCGGCACGACAAAGAGCCAACCCGTGATGTTGAACTTCCCAGAGATCACATCCGAGATCGCCCTTACCTCCTCCACGCTTCCTGCCGTCTCATAGTTGAGTCCGATGATCAAAAACAGGATCAGGGTGATGATGATCGTTGGCACGGTCGTCTTGGCCATGTATCGGATATGGGTAAACAGGTCAGTTCCGGCCATCGCGGGAGCAAGATTGGTCGTATCGCTGAGCGGGGACATCTTGTCGCCGAAATAAGCTCCCGAAATGATCGATCCTGCAATGATCCCTTCTTCAAAGCCCAGCGCCTTGCCTATTCCCAGCAAGGCAACGCCCACAGTCGCCACCGTCGTCCAGCTGCTTCCCGTCGCTACTGACACCACCGCGCTGATGAAGCACGCGGCAAAGAGGAATATCTCCGGACTCAGGACTTTCAGACCATAGTAGATCATGGCCGGAACGATCCCGCTCAGCAGCCAAGTCCCCGCCAGTGCCCCAATCAAAAACAGGATCAAAATCGCACTCATCGCCGAGCTGATGCTCTTGATGATGCCATCCTGCAGCGATTCCCAGCTGATCCCGAGCTTGAATACCGCTATGGAGCCTGCCACGGCAGCGGAGATGATCAGCACCATCTGGTTGGAGCCGGAGAGGCTGTCCGTACCAAAGATCTGGATGTTGATGACAAGAAGGACTATAAGAAATAGTATGGGAATCAGGGCGTCTATTACACGTGGAGCTTTCGGCTGGCCTTTCATTCAGTAAATCCGATGGTTTGGAAAGTTTGAATCTAAGTAAAAAATCATTTACATCTTGGAAAGTAGTCGGGAAAGCGACCTGCCCACTTCCCAGCCTATGGCCACGCCCATTCCCCCCAGCCGGACTGCCACGGCAGTTTTTTCTCCGATCGCCTGGATCAGCGGACTTTTCTTTGGCCCAAAGGCCATTATCCCCGACCATTCCATCTCCCACTCGACCTTCCGTCCGGGGAAGATCACTTCCTCGGCCAAGCGGTGAAGGTGTGTTTTTATCTTTGGATTGGTGCCAAACTCCAGCGTCCGCTCCCGGTCAAAGTCTTTGTTTCTGGCACCGCCCAGCAGCAGTCTGCCTTCCACCTGCCGAAAATAGACGTAGCCTTTGTCCAGATGAAAAGAGCCTTTCCAGGGAATCTTGCCTTCGATGGGTTTGCTCAGCAGGATCAGCCCACGTCCGGGCTCCAGCTCGGACTCCGGCCAGAGCTTTTTCGAAAAGGCATTCGTACAAATGGCGATCTTGGCTCCGGTAAACTCAAAGACACCTTCCTTCTGCGCACTTTCGGCCAAGACCAGTCCTTCGTCCTTTTGCACCTCCACCACGGCCACGCCGGTCAGTATTTTCACCCCTAGGGAAGCCGCCTCAGTCCATAGCGCGGTGAGGTAAGCCCCGGGATCCAGTTCCCCTTCGAAGCGGTTTTCGATCACCAACTTGACCTGCTCCGAGAAGCCGAACTTTCCGGGCTTTTTCACCACGGAAAAGACATCCTTTTTGAAAAGGCCCTTGAGCATCTTGTTGACTTCGTCCATCTGCTCGGCCGCGGACACATGCTCCGCGTCCAGGAGCTCAAACCCATGGCTGGCCTCATACCGGAGCGCCGCATCCCCAAATCTCCGCAGAATCTGGCGGAGCCCTTTGTACCGCATCTCTACCAAGGCGCTCACTTCGTCCGGGGTCATTTTCCAAAAATCGTCCAGGATCTCCGTCAAACTTCCGAAGCAGGCAAAGCCGGCGTTTTTGGTGCTCGCTCCCGTGGGCAGCACGCCTTTTTCCAACACCAGCACCTGCGCTTTGGGGTGCTTCTTCCGGTAGTGGATCGCTGTGGACAGCCCCGTAAAGCCAGCGCCCACTACAATAAGGTCATAGCTGAAAAAGTTTTTTCGTTCCCAATAGCTGAACATTGTCCGGGTATCGTTTAAAATCTGGCTTGAGTTGTCTAATTTATATCCAAGCTACCGCAATTAAACCCAAAAAACTATGAGAAAGATTGATTTGCTCCTGGAGGAGTATGGCGAAAGCCACCGCAACCACACCAACAAACTAATCCATTGGTTTTGTGTACCGGCGATATTTTTCAGTGTGGTAGGACTGATTTTCAGCATTCCCACGGGCTTTTTGCCGGAAGCCCTGCCTTTTTTGGGAAGCTTCGCAAACTGGGCGACGGTGATCCTGTTTTTGGTCTTGCTCTACTACCTATCGCTGTCTGGCCCGCTGACTTTGGGCATGCTGTTTTTCTCTGCTCTCTGCCTGGCCTTGGCCAATTTTCTTGACCTAGCCTTCCCTGGCAAGCTGTGGGCCATCAGCCTGGGAATTTTTGTGGTCGCGTGGATCATCCAGTTTATCGGACACAAGATCGAGGGGAAAAAGCCCTCATTTTTCAAGGATGTGCAGTTTTTGATGATCGGGCCGGCCTGGCTGATGCACTTTGTCTACAAGAAAATCGGCTTTCCCTACTAAAGCCAATACCTCCTACTGAGCGGGAAAGAGGCGTTGTACTTTTTCGATGGATTGCCTGTTTCGAAGTGAACCAATGCTATTGAGGATCGATCTTTTTTCCTTTGCCGTCAGCCTCCAGTTGAGCGAGGCACGCTGCATCGTCTCCTGGGAGCCGGTCAGCTCCTCGATCTGCACCTGCTCTGGCGCGTATTCAAACTCGATCCGATCCAGCTCAAAGGGCATAGACTCGTCCATGTAGTTGAAGAGCACCTCGTTTTGGATCGTCTGGAGATTGTCCCAGTTGATGTAGATGTTTTTGAGGGGAGTGAAGACCTTTTCGAAGATCCTCGGCGGTTCGGTATGGGGTATTTCCACGGATTTTTCTGAGTCCCGGATCGTGATCAAGACGACCCCGCTGGTGTTTTTTGCCATCCAATCTTGGAAAACATAGAGAAAACGAAGGGCGTCCTGCACGCCAAAATTATCCGAGAGCCCAGTATCCATGGTCTCCATGATCGGGGTCGAGGGCAGCTCCACATTGGGCGTGATGAAAGGGAAAGTCGCGCTCATCCTCAAGGCGCTTAGGAAGCGGAGATTGTCGGCATCATGCTGCGCAAAAAAACGCCGAAAGTCTATGGACTGTTTTTTCTCGTCCGCCCCGAGTTTGCCCATGACCGAGCTGCCCAAATAAGACATGGAATGGGGAGCAATCACCAGCTTTCTGCCGTCATTGGTCACCAAGGCGGTGACCGGAAGCAGCGGGATCTGCCCCTCTTCCTCTGGCATGCGGTAGGCCTCCAGCGGCTTGTCCAGGATTCCCTTGGTATTGATGTTCAGCTGGTTTTCAAACGCGTAACCCCGATCTTTGAGATGGCTATAGCCACGGTATTCGAAGCGCTGATTTCGGATCAGCAAGTCGTTGACCAGTAGGGTAAACAGAATTGGGTTGAGGTTGTCGTCAGAGATCTGCGCTAAAAACCGGGGATCTTTGGGATCGAAATCCGGATCGGAAAGCGACCGCAGGTAGATTTCCCTGAAAAAAGCCTGCCCGATCACTCCACCGGAAGCGCCCGTATAGAGCTCGGTATGCCGGGTGACAGCTCCGTTTGTCTTCTCGTGGATGGTCTGGAGCACATTGAGTGTCCATAGCGCGGCCCGCTGTCCTCCCCCGCTTGCCGCGACGATGACCAACCGGGGAAGGGAATCAGGAGAAAACTTCGCCTTCCAGTTGTCCAGAATCCTCACGGTATTTTCCCTGTCCTTTTTCAGGGTATCCGGATGGGTCAGGGAGTCGAGCCTTGCCAGCGTGTAGGGAGCCGGAGGTGCTCCATAGTCGATCCCGTAGGCCTCGTGGGGCCGGTTGAGAAAAGAAACGTTGGACAGGTAGTTGATCGACACCAGCATCAAAAAGACCACCAAGGTCGCCCAGCTCCGCAGCCAAAAGCTCATGGCGCCTACGAGCATCACCAGAATCGCGAGCAGTAAGGTCACGCTCATCGCCGCCGGAAACTGCAGCACTTCCTTTTCCTTGAAAAACCCCAAGAACAACACGAAAAGGATGAGGAATATCTGGATCAGAAAGAGATTCAGGTGGTTTTGGTCAAAAACGCGAAGTAGCTTTTGGGTCTCAAACCTGGAGATGTCCGGGCGGACTGACACGAGCTGCAGCCGAAGGTTGAGATAGCTGTTGACCTGGTCGCGGAGGACCTTCAGTTCCTTGTACTGGCTGAGCACATTGGCGCGGGTGAAGCGGACCTTTCTCAGCCTCCTATCCAGCGTCCCGGCGAATATGATGAAGAAGTCCTTGTTGGTAAGCGCGAAATAGCCAAAAATCAAGGCATAGCTGACCAAGCCGCCCAAGGTGAACCCCAAAAAGAACTTCAATGCCTCCCAGTCCGACTGCAGGTCATTGTCGAGCTGAAACACGATGAATTTCACCGTGTAGATGATGTAGAAGATCAGGGGAATGAGGGAGTTGTTGACGCAAAAATGGATGAATGGCTTGGGCACCAAGGCCAAAAACTTAAACTGGCGGCCATCCATGATGTAGGTGGTCATGTGAAAAGCCATCGTCAGGATGGCCATCCCCACCCCGATCAAAAAAAAGCTCAGCCAAGACACCTGGTGCAGGTACTCCGGATCCAAAAACAGGAAGGGAATCCCCAGCACCACGCCAAACTGCTCCAATATCACCCCCAGCAAAACCACCCACACCAGCACCAAAGCCAGGTTTTTCCTCAGATGTAGCAGAAAAAGCTGTATCGGAAAACTGTATAAAATCTTATCGCGCATGGGTGTATTGTTGGGAACAAGTTACTCTTTTTTGAGAACTACGTTTTGACTATTGGACTCATTTGGGCGGCCCAAACTTTCCCCTTTGATTTTCAGGACCTTCTCCCCAAACAAGCTCCGAATGGGCAAGATAAAACGGCCAACTGTTCGCAGCTTTAGAATAGAAAAAGTACCTTCGAATCCCTAAAAGTCAAAAAGATGAGAACCTGGTTTTTGTGCAAAGTAAAGTACGCGAAAGAAAATGAGGAAGGACTGCTAAAAAGCATTTCCGAGCAATACCTGGTAGATGCGGTGTCATTTACCGAGGCAGAGGCGATTCTTTACGACCGCTTGGGCTCGCAGATCCGCGGCGATTTCCAAGTGACCGGCATCAGCAAGAGCAACATCGTCGACGTATTCTACTATGAAGATGCCGACCAGTGGCATAAGTGCAAGATCACCTACCTGCTTGCCGACGGGGAAAACGGAAAAGAGAAAAAGGTCACCCAATACATGATCGTGACGGCGGAGGATGTGCGACAGGCCTACGACCGCATCCAGGAGAGTCTCAACAACATGCTGGTGAGTTTCCGCGTACCGGAAATCACCGAAAGCCCCATCGTGGAAGTGTTTCCTTTCGAAAAAGACGAGGTCGCCGAGCAGCTGCCTCCTGGCAACTTCCGCCCTGTAAACCAAGAAGAAGAATCCTGACAAAACCGAAAAAGGCCGCGATATGCGGCCTTTTTCGGTTTTAGCCGAGATCAGCCGCGGCCTGATGGCCTATCACAAACTGGATGAGCTCATCCGGTGCGACCCCGGCTTTCCCACAGGCGTCCTGAATATCCTCCCTACTCACCTGGGCGGCAAAAGTCTTGTCTTTCAGACGCTTTTTCACTCCCTTGACCTCCATGCCGACATAGCCCTCCGGCCGCATGAGGGAATATGCATGCACAAAGCCGCTGAGCTCGTCAAAAGCATAGAGCATCTTGTCCATCTCCGACTCGGGCTCCACACCAAAGTACCTCGGCCCATGCGAAGCAATCGCGCGAATGATGGCAGGATCGACTCTTCGCGCCTCCAGCTCTTCGATGATTTTACGACAGTGCTGCTCTGGCCATTGGTCCCAGTCCGCATCGTGGAGCAAGCCCGCCAGATGCCACTTTTGTACGTCCTCGCCTCCATACCCTCGGAACTCGGCGTAGGCCTTCATCAGATGACCGACCTGCTTCATGTGGACTTTGAGCTTCTCGTTTTTCACCCAGTCATCCAAAAGCCGCTTCGCCTCCTCCAAAGAGGGGACATTCCCTGTATTGGCGGGGTCTCCAAAACTGTCTCGATTTAAAAAAAGTGAAGCAACGTTCATTTTGAATAATTGTTTATGTATTTTGAATAAATTTTAATGTTTTACACCCTCAAACCAAGCGGTTTCAGCTATTTTTGGCAATGCAAGATTGGGACTCCATACAGGTGCTGGGCAAACTGGCAGTCATTTCCGACTATTTCCTCCAAATCTCCCTGGACAAATCCGGAAAGGTCATCTCCTCTGACTCAGGCATTGGACCTGTCCCTTCTTTTTTTGACAACAAAGACAAGCCCCTGCAGTTTGAGGACTGCTTCCTTTCCACCGAGTGGGCCAAGTTTGAGACAGCCCGAATCAAGGCCTGGAAAAACCGGCATCAGTCCTTCCTAGTGGACCTGCAAAAGATCAACCACCCCGAAGGCACCACGACTCCCACAAAATGGGAATTTTTTTTCATTACCGACGACTTCGGGACCTGCCTGGGCCTGGGGCATCCCTTGGAGCCTGTCCGCCCCTACCACCTCGGCCTTGGGGAATTCATCGAGGGCACCAGCGGAAGCAACGAACTGCTGAACATCCTGCTGGAAAGCAAGCTCCTCGGCTTTTGGGAATTTGACTCCAAAAACAAGACGGACTACATCAGCAGCGGCCTTGCCCAGATGCTGGGATACAAAGCGGAGGAGCTTCAGGATCTGAAAAAAATCTCCTGGGAGGACCACATCGACCCGGAAGACTTTCCGGAAATACGGAAAGACCTCTCCCAGCACTTTCGCTCTACGGGGAACCTGCCTTTCCGAAGGGAATTCAGGATCATCTCCAAGGGAAACCAAACGATATGGGTCATCGGATATGGCAAGACCGTGAAATGGGACGCCGACGGGCACCCCAAAAAGATCCAAGGCATGCTCATAGACATCACGGAAAAGAAAAAACAGGAAATCTGGATGCGGGACCACCACTATTTCCTCAAAGACCTCGCTTTTCAGCAGTCCCACTCCCTCAGGGCCCGAGTGGCCAATATTCTGGGGGTTTTGGAAATCCTCGATACCGAAACACACAATGCCGAATCCCGGAAGCTGCTCAACATCCTAAAAAAGGAATCCCAACTCCTGGATCAAGCCCTCAAAAAAAGCATCAAGGAATCGGTAAGCCAAAACCGATCCCTTGAGCGTGGATTCGGGTCAGACAGCGAGAAGTCCGACCCCAAGGCTTAGAGCCGACGTATTTTCCACCTTGCCTTTGCATAGCCCCAAAGCAAGCGGGGGCTCAGTGCTTTTTTCCACGGGACACCTCCATCATGTCCCAAAGCTCGGAAGGTATCTGGTCTAGGTTGTTGAACTCCCCTGCGCCCTTCAGCCACTCTCCCCCGTCGATGGTGATCACCTCTCCGTTGACATAGGCGGAAAAATCCGACACCAGGTAGGCCGCCAGATTGGCAAGCTCCTGATGCTCGCCCACCCGTCCCACCGGCACCTTCTTGGCAGGGTCAAACTTTTTCACCAAGTCCCCAGGCAAAAGCCTGCTCCAGGCCCCCTCGGTAGGAAAAGGACCGGGCGCGATCGCGTTGGAGCGAATACCGTATTTTGCCCATTCGACGGCCAAGGAGCGGGTCATTGCCAAGACGCCAGCCTTGGCTGCGGCCGAGGGCACGACATAGCCGGAGCCAGTCCAAGCATAGGTCGTGACGATATTCAGAAAAGTCCCAGGCCGCTTCCGGGCGATCCAGTCCTTGCCCGCGGTCAAGGTGACCTGCGAGGTTCCTTTGAGGACGATATCCAGCACGGTGTTGAAAGCATTGGCGGAAAGGCGCTCCGTGGGACTGATGAAGTTGCCCGCGGCGTTGTTGAGCACCACATGGATCTCACCGAGTTCGGACTTGGCCTTTTCCCACATTGCTTCTACCTGCTCGATCTCGCGCACGTCGCAGGCTAGAGGGATGACTTTCCCTCCGTTTTTGTCAGCCATATCCTTGGCAGTGGCTTCGAGCACGTCCAGCTTGCGGGAGGATATGACCACGTTGGCTCCGAGCTTTAAAAAATACTCGCCCATGGATCTGCCCAGGCCTGTGCCACCCCCGGTCACCAGAATGTTTTTATCTTTGAGCGCTCCCTCGCGGAGCATTCCTTCATTGAATTTCATGCGGTCAATTTGGTATCGTTTTGATCCAAGTTAGCAATCAGGCCCGGTAATTGAAAGGAAACGCAGATCAGCTACTACCATGAGAAAACAATTATTCCTTTTTGCGATGCTCCCGATTCTTTGGTCCTGTGCGGAAGAGGTAAGCAAAGACATCAACACCGACCTGACTCAGGAAGCGGAGCAGTTTTATAGCTTTTCCGAAGCCATCAGCGAGGGGGCTTTCCTAGCAAACATCACCTATGCGGAATACGCGAGAATGACTCCCGCCCAACTCTCGGGCTGCCCCAGCATCACCCACAGCCTGGACTCGCGCATTGTGACACTGGACTATTCCTCCTCAGGGGACTGCGCCCAGGAAAATGCAAACGAGAGGACGGGCAAGATCATCCTGGACTTTACCCAGTCCGGCGAAGCCTCGGCCGCATGGTCGCTCAGCTACGAGGACTACAGCTACAATGGCAACAAGATCGAAGGAAAGCGGGAGTTTCGCGGACTATCCGTGGCAGAAAACCAGGAGAAATTTGAACAGCTCCGGTTTGAAATGGCCAATCAGGCGACCTTCATGGTAAACGGGGAATTTTCATACACCGTCTCCAGATCAAACCTGAAGCTCAGTGCGCTCAGCGCCCGTGGCAAGGCCAGCGGAACCAATCCCGCCGGGAGGGACTTTTCGCTGGTCACCAGCGAGGCAAAAAACCAGCTTTTCCCCTGCTATGGACAGGGCTGGAACCTACCCGTAAGTGGAAAAGAGTCCTGGATCGTGTCCCGTGGCGGCAGCTCAGACCTGGAGTACCAGGTCACTTTCAACAATACCGACACCTGCAACCCGAACGTCACCGCACTGCTACCGGACGGCAGATCGCTGCAGCTGAATCCGTAAGCGGCTCCAAAAGAAGACATTAAAAACAAAAAAGCTTCCCGGATGACCGGGAAGCTTTTGCTTTGTGACCTCGTCAGGATTCAAACCTGAAACCTCCTGAGCCGTAATCAGGTGCTCTATTCAGTTGAGCTACGAAGCCGAATTGGTTTGCAAAGGTAGCTTTATTTCTCTCAAATGCAAGTACTGGCTGGTAAGAAAATTTAAAATTCCCAATCATCCCCTCGGCCTTGCTTAAGAATTATTAAGACCTTCCACAGGGGAAATCCTCTTGGATTTTATATTTTTGCCCACATTCCACAAGTTTGAACCCGCTTTGATGAAAAAACTATTTACTCTGGCGCTGGCAATTTTGTCATTCCATTTTGTGCAGGCGCAGGAAACCGAAACTAAACCAAAGTCTCCCATCGGAGGCCGCCCCAATATTCCCAGTGATCTCAACTTTGAATTTGGCTTCAACCAGCTGACCAACCGTCCTTCTGAGATCGGCGTGGATTTTTTCGGATCACGTACCTTTAACGTCTCCTACCAAGTTCCCATCAACCTCTTTGGGGAGGGATCGGGCTTCACACTGAATCCCGGGCTGGGCATAGGCTCAGACAAAATCCAGTTTGGAGATGACCAAAACCTTTTCGTCAATTCCACGCTGGGGGCCAACTCCTCCGAGCTGAAGGATATCACGGACGTGTACGGCGACAACATCATCATCAAAGCCAACAACTTCTCCGCCAACTATGTCGAGCTTCCAATCGACCTGAGATACCACCTGAACAAGAACAGCTACAGCAAAAGCTTCCGATTCAGCGTGGGCGGCAAGGTAGGCTTCCTCTACGAAGCCCATACCAAAGTGAAATACGAGTCAGCTGCCTTTGACAAGCGCAAGGTCAAGGACAGCCAAAGCTACGGCTTGGAAAAAATCCGCTATGCCATCTCCGTGAAAGCCGGCTCTCCAGGCTTCTACGTTTGGGGAAACTTCTACCTCAACGACATGTGGGAAAAAGGAAGAGGCCCCTATGGCACCCAGGCAAGCCAAGTTAACTTCGGACTCGCTGTAAGCGTATTCTAAACCAGAAGACAAACCCCATCAAAAAGCCCCCAATCAGCGATGCTGATTGGGGGCTTTTTCCTTTCTCCTATAGAATGCGCTTGGATATTTGCAGCAGTCCTCAGCCCTGGATTTTTTTGACGTCGTGGATTGATCCGTTCTCTCGATCCTTGGGGCGCTATCAAGACCAAATCCAGCTGAATCCCAACCAACACACCGCAAAGCCGACAGCCAGCCCCGCATAGATCTCGGTTGGCCTATGGGCTTGCAAAAGCAGCCTGGAGGAAGCCACTGCGCCACATAGGACCAGCACGCCCAAAAGAGGATACAGCACTTCAAACGTGGGAAACTTCTGACCCAGCACCAATACAACCGCAAGCAGCCCTCCCAAGCCGATCATGTGTGCGGAGATCTTCCAAAAAAAACTTACCACGGTCAGCAAAACCACGGCAACACAGATCACCGTCATCCCGAGCCACAGCACGGGATCGAGGTCCGTCTTTTGGTACAAAAACCAGGTCGTCAGGACAAAATACAGGGCAGTGATGGCAAAGGGAAGTTTTCGGTCTTTCACCTCGGGCATATGGAGGCTTTTCACCGTACCACTCAGTCGCAGTCCAATGATGGTCACCATGGGAATCAGCAATGTGGAGAGGACAATCAGGATGAAAATCCGAAACTTAAACTCCTCCGGAATACTCGTGGCTTGAGGAACTCCAAACAACAACAGCCCAAAGACCAAAGTTGGCATGAGCAGAGGTTGGAAAACCGCGGTAAACAGCAAGGCAATCGATCTCAGCACTACAGTTCTTTTCTTAGCCTCGCCACCGGTATCTGCAGCTGTTCCCTATATTTTGCGACGGTCCTCCGGGCAATGTTGTATCCTTTTTTGTTGAGCATCTTCACCAGCTTGTCGTCGGAGAGTGGACGCTTCTTGTCTTCGGCATCTACCATCCCTTGGAGCACCGACTTCACTTCCCGGTTGCTGACGTCCTCGCCACTGTCCGTCGCGATGCCCTCGGAGAAGAAATATTTCAGGGGATAAACGCCAAACTCCGTCTGTATCGCCTTGCTGTTGGCCACACGGGACACCGTGGAGATGTCCATGTCGATCTTTTCGGCGATATCCTTGAGGATCATCGGGCGAAGATTGGTCTCGTCCCCATCGATGAAAAAGTCCTTCTGGTAGTTTAGGATCGCCTCCATGGTCCGCAGGAGTGTGTTTTGTCTCTGCTTGATCGCATCGATAAACCACTTGGCAGAGTCCAGCTTTTGCTTCACAAAGGTGACTGTATCCTTCAGCTTCTTGTCTTTCTTGTCGCTCTTGTCATAGGCGTCAAACATCTCGGCGTAAGATCTGGAAATCCGCAGCTCGGGCGCGTTTCGCGAGTTTAGGCTGATTTCCAACTTTCCGCCCGTATTGGTCAGGATAAAATCCGGGATGATGTATTGCGTGCGAACCAAGCCGTCGGAGGTGCCCCCTGGTTTGGGATTGAGCCTGGTGATCAGGTTTACCGCGTCTTTGATCTGCTCCTCGTCCAGATCGAGTCGCTTCTGGATTTTTGAGTAGTGCTTTTTGGTAAACTCGTCAAAGCACTCCTGCACGATCAGCAGCGCATGCTGCACCACTTCGTCATCCGGGTGGTCCTTGCGCTCCAGCTGGATCATCAGGCACTCCTGAAGGCTTCGCGCGGCGATTCCTGCGGGATCAAAATTCTGGATCTTGCGCAGGATCTCCTCCATCTCGTCGATGTCAGTCTCTATATTTTGGGAGAAAGCCAGGTCGTTGATGATCGCCTCCAGGTCCCTGCGGATGTAGCCGTCGTTTTCGATGCTGCCGATGAGCTGCTGCCCGATCATCTTTTGGCGCTCGTCCAGCTTGAGAAAGCTCAGCTGGGAGATCAGCTGCTCATGCAGCGAAGCCTGGGAGGAAATAGGTATCTCGCGGTCTTCGTCGTCCGCATTGTAGTTGCCATCGCCCTGCATCTTGTAGCCGCTGTACTCGTCGTCCAGATAGTCGTCCAGATTGAGGTCGCTATCTTCCCGGGTCCGGTCTTCCTCGTAGGAGTCCTCAAAGTCATCCTCGGTATTTTGCTCGGGCTCCTCGTCTTTTCCCTCTTCCAGGGCGGGATTTACTTCCAGCTCCTCTTCTATCCGGGCATCCAGCTCGGCAGTAGGCACTTGCAGTAGTTTGATAAACTGGATTTGCTGGGGGGAAAGCTTCTGTGAAAGGGACTGGCTGAGATTAAGCTTTTGCATCGAAATCAGTTAAAACCTGCTATTTGGGTGTTAAAAAAAGCCTTTTCATCCGAAAAAGCCCGTGAACCAAATTTAGGAAAAAGAGCCAATTTTTTGATAAAAAGGTGATTTAATCGTTTTTTTGCATTCCACTGAAAAACGGCCGGAAAAGCACTTTTTCCCGCATAAATACTCTCCAATGGCATTCAACAAACGGGTCAAAATCAAGACCATCCTGGACCAAAATCCGATAGGACAAGAAATCACCCTCATGGGCTGGGTGCGCACCAAAAGAAGCAACAAAAACGTCTCTTTCATCGCGCTCAACGACGGTTCCATCATCACCAACTACCAGGTAGTCGCCGACCCCAATCTGATCTCCGAGGACATCCTGAAGAAATGCAGCACCGGTGCCTGCCTGAAGGTCACGGGCATCGTGGTCGAATCCCAGGGTGCTGGCCAATCCTCCGAGCTTAACGCCAAATCCATCGAGGTACTCGGCGAGGCCGACCCGGAGAAATACCCCCTGCAGCCCAAGAAGCACTCCCTGGAGTTCCTCAGGGACATCGCCCACCTCCGCATGCGCACCAATACCTTCAGTGCGGTATTCCGGGTGCGCCACGCCCTGGCATTTGCCGTGCACAAGTATTTCAACGACAAGGGCTTTTTCTACATCCACACGCCTATCATCACCGCCTCCGACGCGGAGGGTGCCGGGGAGACGTTCAGAGTCACCACTTTTGACCTGATGAACCCTCCCAAGACCGAGGAGGGCAAGATCGACTTCAAGCAGGATTTCTTCGAAAGGGAGACCAACCTGACCGTGTCCGGCCAGCTGGAAGGCGAACTGGCCGCGATGGCGCTGGCTGAGATCTACACCTTTGGTCCTACCTTCCGTGCGGAAAATTCCAACACCACACGCCACCTGGCGGAGTTTTGGATGATCGAGCCGGAGATGGCCTTCTACGACGCAGAAGACAACCAAGACCTAGCCGAGGACTTCCTCAAGTACGTGATCAACTACGCGCTGGAGCACTGTGCAGATGACCTGAAGTTTCTCGACCAGCGTGCCGCCGAGGAGGAAAAATCCAAGCCGGCCGACCAGCGTGCCGAACTGGGCCTGATCGACAAGCTGAAGTTTGTCTTGGAAAATGATTTCGTCCGCCTCACCTATACCGAAGCCATCGACATCCTGAGAAACTCCAACCACAACAAAAAGAAGAAATTCCAGTACCTCATCGACTCTTGGGGGGCCGACCTCCAGTCCGAGCATGAGCGCTACCTGGTGGAGAAGCACTTCAAAAAGCCCGTCATCCTCACCGACTACCCCAAGGACATCAAGGCCTTCTACATGCGCCAAAACGACGATGGAAAGACCGTCGCGGCAATGGACATCCTCTTCCCTGGCATCGGCGAGATCGTCGGCGGATCCCAGCGTGAGGAAAGGATGGACAAGCTGACCCAGCGTATGCGGGAGATGTACATTCCCGAAGAGGAGCTCTGGTGGTACCTCGACACCCGCAGATTTGGCGCGACACCGCATGCGGGATTCGGACTGGGCTTTGAGCGCATGGTGCTCTTCGTCACCGGCATGGGCAATATCCGGGACGTGATCGCCTTCCCAAGGACGCCTGGAAATGCGGAATTTTAACTTCCCAAGCCCTCCAAGGGATTTAAGTCCCTTGGAGGGTTGTTTTATTTCACCCTTGGTGCTGGGCAATCCCCTTGGAGGATTGTTTCTTTTCCAACAATGGGCGGCCTGATTCTCTTTAGAGAGCTGTCGCAAAGCCCAAATCAAAACCCTCCCGAAAATCCATTCAGGAGGATCTTCATTTTATGATTATCCGCTTTTATGCCAGTAGGCAGCCGTGACAATCCAAAAGAACGCCAAAACTAGGGCTTTGCCCTTCTTCGGTCTTCGGTCATCGGTCTTCCAGCCCGATTGAAGAAGCAAATTCGCTTACTGGCAACATTGCGGATAATCATGTTTTATTTTATGGTCCGCGGAAATTAATTGTCCGCAGGCGGTTTTTGATACAATCCCGTATCTCCCTTCTCCAACAATTTCAGAAGCTCTTCCACTTTCTCCGGATTTTCTGCTGCGATATTTTTGGTCTGGAAAGGATCGACTTCAAAGTCATACAGCTCCATCACTTTCCCCTCCTTTCTGAAATACTCCGTCAGGCGGTAGCGTGACGTTCGGACGGAAATGCCGCGATTGTAATACGAATAGGCATAATCCCGCCAAGTCGCCGAGTCCGGAGAATCCATCAATACTAGCATACTTTCTCCATCCAGCGCTAGGTCTCTCGGCATCCCGGCCAATTCGAGCAGGGTGGGAAAAATATCCGTCGTGCTCACCACCTGCTCTATTTGATTGCCCGGTTTGCCGGGTCGTCGGACCATCAGGACGCTCTGCAGCGCTCGGTCAAACAGCGTATGCTTTCCCCAGACCAGCTGGTCACCCAGATGCCAGCCATGGTCTCCCCAGACGATCACGATGGTGTTTTCGGCCAAGCCCTGGCGCTCCAACTCATCCAGCACCTTGCCCACCTGGGCATCTACATAGCTCACGGCCGCAAGGTAGGCATGGCGGATTTTTCTGGAGTATTCCTCAGACATGGCCGCGTCCAAACTCGCCTTCTCCTCCCCTAGGGCATATTGGTTAAACTCCCCACTGGCAAGCAGGCTGGCCTTGGAGGAGTTTTCAGGGATTTCGGAGAAAGGCGCCAAGGGAATCGCTTCCTCCTCGTACAGATCCCAATACTTCTTGGGAGCGGTGAAAGGCAGGTGCGGCTTGAAAAAGCCAAGCCCCAAGAAGAATGGCTGGTTTTTTCCCTTGAGTTCCTTGAGCTTCTCCACGGCCAGATTCGCAGTCAGACCATCTGCATAGCCCTCATCTCCCACATCTGCCGCCTCGTAGGGCTTCACCTGTCCTTTGAGCGTATTGCGGTTGGAGCCGTCGGCATAGCCAAAGAAGGCATGGTGCGCCGTTCCCCACTTTCCGGCGTCAAAGAGCATCTCATCCCAACTGTCCGGCAGCTCGATTTGGTCGCTTTTGGGCTCCAGGTAGTCGTACACATAGCCGTCCGGATGGTGGGAGATCTTGCCTATGCCTACGGTATAGTAGCCGCTCCCCCGCAGTTTTTCCAAAAAAGTCTCCGGGCGCTCCGCCTTTTCCTTCTGCGAAATCATCTGCACAGCAGCCATATTGCCTATTTCCACGGTTGACTTCGGCAATTTGCCGACCAGTAGATTGTACCGCGAGGCCCCGCAAGTGGGCACGGTCACGAAATGGTTTTTGAAAAGGCTGCTTTGTGCGGCCAAGCGGTCGAGGTTAGGGGAATGGACATAGTCCGCTCCGTAGGCACCCAGCTCAGGCCGGAGATCGTCTATGGCGATGAAGAGGATATTGGGCTGTTTTGGGGTTTCGGCACTTTGGCGGGCAAAAGCAGTCGAGGCACAAAGGCAGGCTATGGTCAGCAGCAGTTTGAACGGGTTCATCTCAGGGCTTGTAGGATTCAAAATCGAAAAAGAAAACCTCAAGATAGAAACAAATGTCTTTCAGGCCGGAGCCGACTTTGACTTTCCCGCCAACTGCGGTCCAATCAACTCACCACTTTCACCCTTCGAGCCAGAGGAATGCAAAGGATGCTGAAAAAGATCGCCAAGTAGCCCACCAAGTGGAAGTTGGTCAGCTGTCCGAGTTCGTTTTCCCCGATGATCAGGCCCGCAATCAAGGAAGCCAGACCAGCTGCCAACTGCTGCACCGCGGAATTGAAGCTCAGAAAGCTGCCCCGGTTTTCCGGTTTGGCGGTGCCGGTGATGATGGCGGCAGCGGGGACATAGCGGCCATTGGAAGTCACAAAAAACATCGTGGTCACCACCAGCACCAAGGGAATCGGCGTGACTCCGAGATGCGTGATGATCCCGATGGGGATCAGGTTCAGCAGCATGAAGATCGTGAACACCTTCAGCTTGCCGTGCCGATCCGCCAGCTTGCCTACCCAGGGAGAGGTGAAGATGGTAAAGGCGCCCCCTGCGATGTAGATATAGGTCAGCTGCATTTCGGTGAAACCCACATTGGCGACATTGTAGGGACTCAAAAACGGAATGATCATAAACTGCCCAAACATCATCATCACCGAGAGTGCGATTGCGCGCATTTGGTTGCTGTTGTTGGTCACCCGGGAAATCACCTGAATCGGATGGGGTCTCTGCACTTCTTTGACCAGGTGCTCCCGTATCGGTGGGATAAACTTTGCAATCATCCAAAAACTGACGAGCGCCAAGCCCGCCAAGATGTAGAAGGGCGTATGCCAGCTGGAAAGGCTAGCCAAAAACAAGCCTATAGGTACCCCCATCACCGAGGCAAAGGAAAACGCCGCCATGACCAAGCCCATGGCCCGGCCTCTGCGCTCGTCAGGGATCACATCCCCTATGATCGCCAAAATCAGCGCTGAGGTCAATCCGCCAAACAAGCCCGAAACCACCCTCGCCACCAGCAGCACGCCATAGCTGGGAGAAAGTGCGCAGCCGATAGTACCGATGGTAAAGCCGATGTATACCCATATCAGGATCTGCTTTCGGTCAAACCGGTCCAGAAAAAACGCCCCGAAAAAGCTGGAAATTCCCGCACTGAAGGTGTAAGACGAGACCAATAGGCTAAACTCCGCCGGGCCAATATCGAAGATCCGCATCAGCTGGGGGCCCAGCGGCATGAGGATCATGAAATCTACGATGTGGATAAAATTGATGGCAGCGAGCGTCCAGAGAAGTGCCTTTTCGTTTTGCATGTCAAAAAGCTATGGTTTGAAAACCCATCGGGAGAAAATTAAGTTTTGCCGACGTGGCAATTTTTCAGGAAACATTGAGCCGTAGGTAGGTTTCGGGAATGGCCTCTACCAGGTCAGAGGCGATGGTTCCCCTGCGCTTGCTTTTCCCGGCGATCTCTCCAGCCAACCCATGCTGGTAAACCCCGCATACCAGCGCTTGCTCGGGGCTGTAGCCCTGACCGAGAAAAGAAGTCAGCATACCCGTCAGCACATCGCCAGCGCCAGCCGTGGCCATGTACTGGCTACCCGATGAGTTGAAAATCTGCCTGCCATCTGCCAGGCAAATCACGGAATTGGCTCCCTTGACCAGTAGATTGAGCCTCCACTGCCGGCAAAAAGCGGATGCCTTTGCCAATCGTTCCGGATGGTTTTCGGTTTTCCCCAGTAACCTGTCAAACTCCGCCAAATGGGGTGTGAGGATACTTCCCTCGGGAATCAACGCAAGCAAGTCTGGATTTTGTCCCAAAACAGTGATCGCGTCGGCATCCAAGACTATGGGTCTGGAGTAGCGGCGAAAGATATCGGCCAGCATTTTCGCACTATCCTCCACTCCTATCCCCGGTCCAAGGCCTATGGCATCAAACCTGTTCAAATCCCCTTCCAAATCAAACAGGCACATTCCCTCCGGCAGCGAAGACTGTATAACATGTCGCTCTCCCTCGGGGATCAATGCCGTGACCAGACCGGAACCCGTCCGAAGGGCCGACTTGCAGCAAAGCACCGCAGCGCCCATCTTCCCTTTGCTTCCGGCGAAGAGCAGGATTTTTCCAAAATCTCCCTTGTGTGAAAAGCGGTGAAAGCTGCGATGAAAACCTTTGATATCCTTCTCCCTCAGGTAAAAGTAGGGGCTGGCAAACGAACTATATTCCTCATCGGAAATTCCGATATCCGCAAGGACAAGCGCTCCAGTAGCAAAGGCATGCTCGGGAAAGAGTAGGGAAAGCTTTGGAAAGGCAAAGGTGACGGTAGTGTTTGCCTTCACGCAGTCCCCCTCCAACAAACCATCGGCTGGCAGACCGCTGGGGATATCCACTGCAATGCGAGTCCCAACAAAGGCGTTCATCGCCTGTACCATCTCCTTCGCGTCCTGCCGCAAAGCCCCTTTGAGTCCTACTCCCAAAAACGCATCGATCAGTACGCCGCTGGATCTCGCATCAAACTCCGTCCAGTGAAGGTTCTCCACATCCGATGGCAAAGCTTCCAAGTTCGCCGCCGCATCGGGACTCAAACTGGCAGACTCTCCAAAACAGCGGAACACCGAAACCTGTCTGCCTGAGCGGCTGAGAAGCCTGGCAATTGCAAAGCCATCGCCTCCATTGTTGCCCGAGCCGCAGAAAACAGATACCGGCAGGCTGGGGTCAAAGTCCTGGCTATCCCACCAAGACACAAAGGCCAAAGCTGCCCGCTCCATCAGCTGGAGGCTTTGGATCTGCTGCACGCGCACGTGGGCGGCATCCAATGCCTTCACTTGTTCGCCAGAAAGGATCTTCAGCATAGTCAGGAGGTTTGGACAGACAGGGACTTTTTGGGAATCGTGACGAGCAGCAGGAATCCGAGCCCGACCACGAAAAACATTCCCAAGGCCACGGCGCTGTTCCTCATACTGCCAGTCAACTGCTCAATCGCTCCATAGGAGAATGTGCCAAACACGATGGCCAGCTTCTCGGTCACATCATAAAAGCTGAAAAAAGAAGCATGGTCGGTAGTCTCCTCCGGGATCAATTTGGAGAAAGTAGATCTGGAGAGGGACTGTATCCCTCCCATCACCAGACCCACGACGAATGCCAAGGCATAAAACTCATACACGGTGTACACATAGTAGGCCGCTCCGCAGATACCTATCCAAATCAAAACTAAAATCAGCAGGCTGATCTTGTTGCCGGATACTTTGGAGATGTAAGCAAAGAGATAGCTACCCCCTATGGCCACAAACTGGATGATCAAAATCGTCAAGATCAACTGGTCTCCCGGCAGCCCCAGCTCCTTGTCCCCAAAGGAAGCCGCCAAATACATCACGGTCTGCACTCCCATGGAATAGAAAAAGAAGGACAACAAAAACCGCTTCATCACCGGAATCCCCCGCACTTGGGAAAACACCAAACTGATCTCACGGTAGCCCTTCGTCAGCAACTTGCTTTCGATTTTCTTGCCAAAGGGATTATTGGGAAGGGCACGGAAAGTGATCTGGGCGAAGCCTGCCCACCAAAGTCCGGTGATCAAAAATGAAAATCGCGGTGCAAAACTTCCTTCCGGCACACCAAAAGCATCGGGAAATTGGATCAGCAAGAGGTTAAACACCAACAAAATCACACTCCCTATGTAGCCCAAGGAAAAGCCCCGGGCGCTCAGAAAATCATATTCGTGTTCCTCGGCGATCTCGGGGAGGTAGGCATTGTAAAACACGATGCTACCGGCATACCCTATACTGGCCAAAACGCTGCAGATGATCCCAAACTCCAAGTTGTCACCCTCAAAGAAGAACAAGCCGACGCAGGAAGCCGACCCCAAGTAGGCGAAGGCCTTCATGAACAGCAACTTCTTCCCGGAGGCATCGGCAATTCCGGAAAGCAGGGGGGAAAGCAGCGCTATTACCAAAAAGGAAAAAGAAATGGAATAGGAATACAAAACCGTATTGACCACATCCCAACCGAAGAAACTGACCAAGTCAGAGCCGTCTGTTCCTTTGGTGACACTGTTGTAGTAAACCGGGAAAATGGTGGAAGTAATGACCAGACTATAGACCGAATTGGCCCAATCGTACATGGCCCAAGCCCCGTGGATTTTCTTTTTATTGGCAAGTAAGACCTTCATAATTTCAAACAAAAAAGCCATCCGAAAATCGAATGGCTTTCAATATAGATAATCTCAGTGTTTAATTGTCGTAGATCTTGCCGGTCGAAGCGTAAAGCACTCGACGGGCATCTGCGTTTCTCAATTCTGTCTGGACGTCAGAGATAGGACCCATTTTAACATCTTTATCCACCTTCATGGAGATGGTGATACCTCCTCGGTCGGCCTCAGGCAACTTGTCACGCTCTTGGTTGACCCACTGGACAATGTCCGGAGCAGTCACCAATACGTCATTGGCTTGCACGCGAGGTTCTGACCCGTACAGAGAAGTGTTTTTAGGCTTACCGATAAACAGGTAAGAAATCAAACTCTTCTTCTGAAGCTTCTGCAACTGGGAAGCCTGGGGGATTTTTTGCTCTACCAAGATCTCCTGATCCCGCAACACGGTGGTCACCATGAAGAAAAACAGGAGCATGAAGATAATATCAGGAAGTGCCGAGGTCGGAATCGTGGTGTCCGCTTTCGTCTTTTTCTTAAACTTTGACATTTTAATTCCCTCCTATTTTATCTGGTTCTGCAATAGAAATAGCCATTGGAAGGTCTGCCTTGCCACGGTCTTGAAGAGCCTTAGAGGCATCATCATCACCGGTCAACTGACGATACTCGTCCGCGGAAAGGCCTACTCGCTCGCCATAGATGTCGAAATATGCCTTCTTGGCCAAGTCAAACACTTCAAGGAAAAGCTCGTAGCTGGTACCTCTGTTGGTCTTAATGGAAACTACCGCTTCGGTAGGGTCATCAGAAGATTCTGCTCTTCTGAGGGCCTGGGCTTGAAGGGTTGCCGGGAATGTATTGTACAGGGCAACGCCTTTCTCTGTCGGTGCGCCGAAGTTCAGGACGAAGTCCTTGATCTCCTTATCCAGTCCGTCCGGAGATCTTCTATACTCTCCCTCCACCAACAGGTCGTCGTTGGCGTTGATGAGAATAGTGAAGATGTTCCGCTCGTTCTTCTGGATATCGGGTGGCGGCACGTTTGGATCAAGCTTGGGAGGCAGGATGTTGAGAATCCCTTTGTCCGAAGCCATCGTTGTGGTGACTAGAAAGAAGATCAAGAGCAGGAACGCGATATCCGCCATGGATCCCGCATTTACCTCCTGACTTCCTCTACCTTTACTTCTTGCCATAATTACTTAATAGCTTTGTTGAGTTCTGTAATCACGATACCGACTATTGCTACAGCTGTCAATACGTAGGTGGTGATCAGACAGCCCCCTACAATTTGTGACATTTGTGGAGTCAGGTTGAATGGCTCGCTTTCAAACTTTGGCAACACTTCATTTGAGGAAATAGAATAGCAAATGAAGAACAGTACCAAAATCGCAACCACTCCCAGACCCGTCTTTACCAAGCTCTTTGGATCATCCAAAGACTTGATCAGCGGAAGCAAGATGGAGACTACGGCTCCGACTCCCACTAGCGCATAGCTCACATAGAGCATAATATCATAAGTATCCATAGTAATTTCTTGAGTTAATTAGGAACTGATTTAGACAAAAGAGGAAGTAAGGATTACTTACCGGTCAATTTGTGCTTCACCAACACGTCTACCAAAGAGATAGAAGCTTCTTCCATGTCGTTAACCAAAGAATCAATTTTTGCTACCAGGTAGTTGTAGAACAACTGCAGGATGATCGCAACGATCAAACCGGCAACGGTAGTCAAGAGAGCGATTTTGATACCACCTGCTACGATGGATGGGGAGATGTCACCAGCAGCCTCGATGGTATCGAAGGCGAAGATCATACCGATTACAGTACCCATGAAACCCAACATTGGAGCCAGGGAGATGAAAAGGGAGATCCATACCAGACCTTTTTCCAATTTGCCCATCTCTACAGAACCGTAAGCGATGATAGACTTCTCGACCATCTCGATTCCTTCGGAATATCTCATCAAACCTTGGGTAAAGATAGATGCAACTGGACCTTTGGTGTTTCTGGTCACGTCTTTTGCAGCTTCAATACCACCGGATGCCAACGCATCTTCCACTTTGTTGATCAGCTTTTTGGTGTTGGTAGTCGCAAGGTTCAAAGTGATGATTCTCTCCAAAGCGATGGCCAGACCCAGGATCAAACAGATCAATACCGGAGTCATGTAAACGGGATCACCTTCGATGAACTTCTCTTTGATTACTTGGTGAAAGCCCTGCTCCTCAGCGACGATCTCATCGTCAACGATGGTTGGAGAGGCAGCAGGAGTCTCTACTGCTGGAGTTGTGGTTGCAGCTGCCGAATCAGCATCTTGCGCGTTAGCGAAAACAGGAACAGTCATGATACCTGCAAGCATGAACAAAGCGATTAACTTTCTCATAATGTGTTTTTAATTAGACTTTTGATAAAGGTTAAATGGTTTCCAGATTAAAATCGAGTTTTAAAGGTATGATTTTTTAGATTCAAAAAACAATGGGGTCTTTTAACTTTTTTGAAAGAATCCGCTGTTTAGATTGAAATTAGGCCAATTTTTACATGAATGGAACGCTAGAATCAACTTATTCCTCCCGGCAAAATGCGGCCGAAAATAGTTTTCCAAGACTTTCGGACGCCACCGCCGCACATTTCCATTGGCCATCAAGAATATCCATTTTTTGCTGAAATACCCACCCCTTATTCTATTTTTTAACCAGTGTTGCAAAAAAGAAAACCGGGCATCCCTTCGACAGCTTTTAGCCTACATGCCAAACAGCGTCGGTTCCTCCTTCTTTTTTCCCCTTATATTAAAGGAAACATGCGTCATCAGCCGATTGCCGGCCAGCGCCCGGTCATGCGCAAGGTTCTGGCTGAGTGGTATCTGGTAGTTTGCACCCAGGGACAAAGGTCCCATATTCACCTCCACGCCGACTACGTTGCTGAGCAAGTCGCCGCCGGATTGGTAGACTTCATACCTATTATAAAGCAGATCCGGACTTTGGCTCTCATAAAGCAGGCCGACGTTGGGAGCGACACGGACCTTCTGCTTGATGTTAAACTTGTAGTAGGCCAGCAGATTGCCGGTAAACTTGTTGCCGTAGCGGTAGTCGTAGCGATTCTCGGTGTTGAGCTTGTAGCTCGTGTTCACGTTGACCCCGAAGTCCATCAGGCGTATGTCGTAGGCGGCATTGACCAAGAAGTCCGTGCTGCCCGAGCCCAGCTGGAAGTTGTTGGGCGAGTCGGGCATGAGCTGCTCCCCGTCTTCGTACTTGCCCGTGGGTGCTTTTACCCCAGCTCCCAGCCACAGGGAGTGGGCCAGCATTTTGGAATTGGACGTGGTGATGCGCGATTCGAAAAGCTTGTAGTTCAAGATCCCCACCACATCGCCCAGTCCTTCCTTTTGCCCTTTGAGGCTGCCGTTTTCCAGCGCTCGGCTATTGAAGTTGTAGGGCAAAATGGCCATCACCCGCCACTTGGAGCCGAAGTTCCAAGCGCCCCAGGCCTCGATGCTGCGGTAGCTTTCGTCAGAGGTCAGCGGCGTGCGCTCGCCGCCGGGCCCGAGATGCGTGGTCAGCAGCTTGGACTGGTAGCGCAGCCCGACAAACTTGTCGCTGAAATCGGGCAAAATCCCCAGGTAGTAGCTTCCCACCCCGCATCCGCAGATGTCGCAGGCCAAAACCGGAAAAGACAGCGAGGCAAAGAGAATCAGGGTTATGAGTTTGGTTTTCATTTATTAAAAGGGCTGTTGAGGACCGGCTCCGCCAAAAGTGGATTGGTGACGAAGTCTCGGTCGGTCAGGGTTTGTAGAAAGGCGATCAGTTGCTCTTTTTCGGAATCGCTCATCTGGATACCGATGGAGCCATCTTCGTTTCGGAAGACCGGATCCAGCGTCTCCGAGTCCACCAAGCCGCTGCGGTAGTGCTCGATCACGCGATTGAGCGTGAGAAAGCGTCCATCGTGCATGTATGGCGCGGTGTATTCCCAGTTTCGCAGGCTGGGGACCTTAAACTTGTACTTGTCCGCAGCATTGAGCGTGACATCGTACCGGCCCTGGTCGTCCAGCGGATTGGGTGCGAGGCCATTGTTGCGGTAGCTGCGATCCGTGAGCAGGGGTTCGGCATGGCAGCTGGCGCAGCTTTTCTGGAAAACCCGATACCCGGCCAGCTGCTCTTCGGTGAATTCAGCCTCATGCCTGCGCACTTGGTCATAGTGAGACTGGTCGCTGATCGCCATGAGCATGTATTGGGAGAGTGCTTTGAAAAACCGCGCGTCGGTGATCTCCTCAGTGCCAAAGGCCTTCTTGAACAATCCCGGATACTCGGGATGCTCCCGCAGTTTGCGCAGCACATTGGGCACATTCTCATCCATCTCCACCGGACTCGTGATCGCATTGATCGCCACCAGATCCAAGTCAAAGACTCCCCCATCCCAAAAGAAGCCTTCGCTCCAGGCCAGGTTCATGATCGGCTGGGGATTGCGTATGCCGAGCTGATCGTCGATGCCATGGCTCACGTCATGTCCGTGGTGGGTAAAAGCCGCCGTCTG
This sequence comes from Algoriphagus oliviformis, assembly GCF_017254915.1. Lineage (GTDB taxonomy): Bacteria > Bacteroidota > Bacteroidia > Cytophagales > Cyclobacteriaceae > Algoriphagus > Algoriphagus oliviformis. Next base: position 334,090 of record NZ_JAFKCT010000004.1, read on the forward strand.
GATATGGCAACTGCCGCAGGCGATGGTATTGTTTCGCGACAGGCTGGGCTCAAAAAAGAGCCGCTTGCCGAGTTCAAAGCCGGCTTTGGTCACCTCGTTTCGAGACATATTATATAGAGGCTCGGGGAAACCCTCCGGCTGTACAAAGCCCTGGAAAAGCTCCGGCTCCTCCTCGCCACGACCACAAGACCAAGCCACCACCGCCAAAAGCAGCAGTAGTGGCAAGGCCTTGGAAAGAATGGAAAAACCTGATTTTGGCGCCAACATCGCTTACAGACCTTCTTCTCCTTTGCTGAAGTTTTCCGTATGGTCGTGTCGGAACATGCCCGGGAAATTATTGGCCACGTTCACGCTGAAGTCGCTAAACATCACCGTGGGGTGCTCTGGAATGCTGAAGCTATTTGGCCCGTCGAAAATCTGCATGACGTCCACGAAAAGATGGACGTTGCTCCTCAGCCCCTCACGCACTTGCGCAAGACCACCTTGCTTCAGGTCCATGGTGACCTCCTTGATATTGTTTAGCGTGGGCGCGCTGTAGCCTCCGAAGCCGCCGATGTGGTATTTGAACTGCTTCTTTCCTGTAGGATCCCCCTGCTGGTCATCCGAGATCAGCGGGCAGGTACCTTCCAGCTTCAGGAAGATATACCCGCTATTCCAGCCCCAATACATTCCCCCTCCGGAATGTCCATGGGAAGGGTCAAAGGAGAGCACGCCGGTTCTTTCCTCCACCGGCATGGTATTCCGCAGGCTGTCCACGCCCAAGACGAAAGAAACCTTCGAATAGTCCCCCTCCGGCACCACCAGCTTGGCAAATCGGGTGTCGCGGTCACTGCCCTGGATCAGGAAATAGCTGTCCTCCTGGGGCACCACATACTCCTCGCCGGACTCGGTGTAGAGCTTGATGTTGCTGACAAAGTATTGTAGCGTGGTGATGGAAAACTCCTCCCCCCTTGCGTTGGTGTAGGTTCGTGGAGCCAGGCCAAAGGTCTCCTCGCCCACGATGTTGTCAAATTCGAGCGAAAACTCGCCCGACTTCTCCGAGTTGGGACCGGAGTCCTCCTCGATGCAAGCCGTACTGAGTAGGGCAAGGCCGATCATTAGAATGAATTGGAATACTGATGCCTGTATGTTTTGTGATGGATTTTTCATCGTTGGATTGGTTGGAATAAAGACACAGCGCCGCTCACTTTCTTGCCGATTGGCAAGAGGGAGTTGGCCGAAAAGCGCCTAGCGCCCGTCGGATTCGCTGTTGGGATTTTTTGAAATATGATTGTCCGCTTTTATGCCAGTAGGTAGCCGTAACGATACGAAAGAAGGCCAAACTCTAGGCCTTGCCCTACTTCGGTCATCGGTCTTCCAGCCTGCCTAAGCAGACAGGCTCGATTGAAGAAGCAAATTCGCTTACTGGCAAGATTGCGGATAATCATTTTTTGAAAACACCTTTCCCCCATAGCCCAGGCTATCGGCGATCTAGACCAGGCTCAAAGCCCGGGATCGAAAAGGTGAACTGGGTAGGGGTGAAAAATCAGGCCGTGGGCGGCTTGTTGATTTCCTGCGCAACCAAAAAAGTAACCGGCTCGCTGTACATGGCCTCAGGCTGGTGAATCGCTGACACGAGCGTCTGATAGACTTGCCCCAAAGCCGGAGCCGGGATGTAGATCCCAAAGTCAGTGCTGAATTTGTGGGTGGCGTTGGCATCCCGCTTTTCCTTGGCCTCTTTCATCTGCTGGGCGAGGTAGCACTTGCCGTCGCAGTTCATCATCGGCTTGTCTTTGTTCACGCAGAAATTTTCGATGATGTAGGCCTTGTTCAGCTCATAGCTTCCCCGGATGACCGAGTACACCATGCTGTTGAGCATGAGCACGGAGCAGAGGAAGATATGGAAGAGGCTTTTTACCACGGCGCAAAAGTAGGCTGGGAAAAAGGACGATCAAAAGGATTTTTAGACTTTTGCAACAAAACTGCACGCCTTTTCTCTCCGACGAGGGGCGCAGGTCAACCCTGCTTTTTTTCTCAAAGAGAAATTTCCAGAGCTTCTTCGGCATTGTTTTTTCACCTCCGGAAAATGTCTATACATTTCCGCAAAAAATACCGATGAACTCCTCCGACTACCTGACCGTCCAGATCGGCAACAAAATCAAGTCTATCCGTAAGGAAAAGGGATGGAGACTGGGGGAGCTGGCCGAAAAATCCGGGATGAGCATAGCCATGGTCTCCAAGATAGAAAACGGCCGCATCATCCCGACGCTCCCCTCCCTGATACAGCTCATCCAAGCCTTCGACCTCGGCGTTGCGGACTTTTTCAGCGACCTCAAGTCGGAAAACGACTTCAGCGGATACATCCTTCGAAAGAAAAGCGAGTACACGCAGCTCAACAAGGAAGAGGAATCCATCGGCTACGAGTACCAGATGATCCTCAATTATCCCATCGAAAAGTCATCCATGGAGATCACCCTGCTCACGCTCAAAAGCGGGGCCGAGCGGGAGCCGGTGTCCACGGCGGGATTTGAATACCTCTACATCCTTCGGGGCAAGATCCGCTATTGCCTGGGCTCGGAGACTTTTGACCTGGAGGAGGGAGACTCCCTGTTTTTTGACGGCAACATCCCCCACGTTCCCAAAAACGAAACCCAGTCCGACGCGGAGCTCCTGGTCACCTACCTGATCAGCATGGGCTAGGAATGCAGGGAAAATTCCGGGCGCTTCCTGGACCGAGTCTGGAGCAGCGCCAGCGTCAGCACGCAGACACCGGCCATCACGACCCCGGCGGTCTGGTTTAGGTCGCCGAGGAAATTGACCCAGGTCAGGGGGGAGTCGCTAAACTCCTTGAAGAGCATCACGCCCACGCTGCCGGTGTAGCCCAGCGCGTCAGCCATGTAAAAAAGAAAGCCCACGTTGCCCGTAAACCTGAGCATGGCCACAAAGCGCTCAAAAATCAGACAATGGAAGAGGATGTAGGGCAAGTACAGACCCACCCCGTTCATCACCATCCAGCCTACCGGCGACACTGCCCCACTGTCAAACAGACGGGTCAGCAACACGATGCCCACGCAGCAGCATAGACTCAGCAGCATACCATAGTTGAAAGCCTTGCGATTGTCCCGGATCAATACCCCAAATGCCGTCACCACGAGCACGAGTACGGCTACCGGAATCTCCGTGAGCGTGATCATTTCGGGCTTGTGCTGCATGCCCAGCTCCGCCCAAAACTCCACCATGAAATTGTCCCGAAAGTCGCGGACGACGGTAAGCAGCACATAGACCACCACCAAGCCTCCAAACACCCAGCCGTGCTTTCTCAAAAAATCCAGTCTCGCCCGGGCGTCCATGGGGCTTCGCTCGGAGCGCAGGCTCAGGTCTTCGGCAGAGCGCTGCCCCGAGCGGTTGAGCATCCGTACCGACACCAGAAAAACCGGGAAGAAAACCGCCCCCGTGAGGAATGGCATGACAAACTCTCCCACGCCAAAGCCCTGCATGAGCCACACCCCCACGGTCTTGACAAATCCGGTCGAAAAAATGAACGTAGCACTCAGCGCGGCAGCCAGGAGTTCGGTGTTTTTTCTGCCTTCCAAATAGGAAAACACCAGGCCGAAGACCATCCCCAAGGGCAAGCCGTTCAAAAACAGCGCGAGCGGCTTCAGCCACATCGGCACCAGCGCAAAGGCCAACAGCATCAGCAGGCCAAACCCCACCAGCAGGACCAGCGACTGTGCGCGCTTCTGGTTGGTCATCTCCGACACAAACTTGATCCCCACAAACTTTGAACACATATACCCCAAAACCTGGCTGATCACCAGGATGGTCTTGAAGTCCATTCCATAGAGCTCTAGGCCTGTGTATTGCCCTGCCAAAAAGGCCTTGCGGACCGCATACATCCCGGTGTAGGACAAAAAAGCCCCCAGCATCAGCAGCAGCGTAGATTTCTGCGGAAGGAAGCCGGGTACCCGAAAAGCCATATTTTTCATATTATGAAAATTCTCCCTATTTACCTCCCAAGGAGCTCTGTGCGGAAAGCACGCTTTTGCCACTGTCCCAAAAGCAAAAAAAAGGCTTTACGCACCGATAAAACCATGGTTTTAACCCAGTTCGATAAACTAAAACCAAAGCTAGCTACTCAAATACCGAAAAACGGCCGCACAGCGTTAAGAGATTATTACTTTTTCCTACATGAAATTAATTTTCCTATTTGGAAAAATTTAAACTTCTTTGCAGCACACCAAAGCTTAGTCAGCATAGGCTGACACGACAGCCGCCCAAGCGGCGGCACTAGCCATGGATCAAAAAACAGCCGTCGCGATGGTCTTTGAGGCCGCCCACCTACCCTTCACCAAAAGGGAGCTGGGGTTCCCCGTGCTGAAAAAAGGCGAGGCGCTGATTCAAATCTCTTTTTCCACCATCTGCACCAGCGACCTCCACACTTATCACGGGAGACGCTGTTCGCCCTCGCCCAGTGTCTTGGGCCACGAGGTGATCGGGAAAATCGTCGAACTCGGAGAGGATGGACTGGAGGACTTCCACGGTCAAAGCCTCCGAATCGGCGACCGGATCACCTGGTCTGTCTATGCCCATGACCACGCGGGGGAAATGGCAAGCAGGGGACTCCCCCAAAAGTCCCTGGGGCTTTTCAAGTACGGACATGAGCAGATCTCCGAGCACCGCGCCCTGAGCGGCGGCTTTGCGAGCCATTGCCATCTGCAGGCGGGTACAGACATCTTTCGGATACCCGATGCCATCAGCGACAGCGAAGCCGCACCTCTCAACTGCACCCACGCCACCATCGCAGGGGCTATCCGACTGGCTGGCAACCTGCGGAAAAAGAACGTGCTGGTGACGGGCGCCGGGATGCTTGGGCTTTCCGCCTGCGCCATGGCCAAATACGCCGGAGCCGAACGCGTCTGGACAATGGACCTGGACGAAAACAGAATACAGCGGGCGCGAGACTTTGGCGCCGACGGAGGCTTCCTTGCCAATACCGAAGACCTAACACTAAAGGCCGAAATCGCCCAACTGGGAGGTATAGACCTCGTGATCGACACCAGCGGAGTAGCCTCGGCGATGGAAAAAGGCATCTCCCTGCTCGACATTGGCGGTACCGCCATATGGGTGGGCGCGGTGTACTCCGAGCGAAAAACAGCAATAGACGCAGAATCCATCGTCCGGAGGATCATCACCATCAAGGGACTCCACAATTACATCCCAGAGGATCTGGCCTACGCGATCCAGTTTATGGAAAGCGTCAGAAACAGACACCCCTTCGCCTCGCTCGTCGGGGCGGAGTATGACCTTTCCCTACTGGGCGAGGCTTTTCATTTTGCCAACACATCCAAACAATACCGGATAGGGATACGCCCATCCCCCAACCCCATCAGCAATGAACAACAAACAAAAGATCCGACTGGTCGTGTTTGACATGGCCGGCACCACGGTCAACGAGCAAAACGTCGTATACAAGTCCCTCCAGACAGCCGTCAATAAGCTCGGGCTCAGCGTCACCTTGGACCAGGTGCTTTTGCTGGGCGGAGGCAAGGAAAAGCTCCAGGCGCTGCGCGACATCATCCAAGCCACCTCACCGGGCCTAGCAGATCTGGAGAAAAAGAGCAAGACCGCTTTTGAGGACTTCCTCTCCATACTGGAAGAAGCCTACGCCAACCTGGAAGTCTCGACCTACGAAGGCACGGTGGAGATCTTTGGGCTACTGAGAAAAAACGGCATCAAAGTCGCCCTCAACACCGGCTACAACAGCCAAACTGCCTGCGCCCTGCTGAAAAAACTCAACTGGAGGGAAGGACAGACTTTTGATGCGCTGGTCACTGCCGACGAGGTGGAAAACAGCCGACCTGCCCCCGACATGATCCTCCTCGCCATGGAAAAGCTCGAAATCGAAGACCCGCAGGAAGTGGCGAAGGTCGGCGACTCCATCGTGGACATCGAGGAGGGCAAGGCTGCCAACTGCGCCCTCAGCCTAGGGGTCACGACCGGAGCCCAAACCGCCGAACAGCTGAAGACTGCCCGGCCAGACCACATCCTTGACTCTCTCACGGAGCTACCCGCAATCCTTTCTCTTCAATAAACCAAGCAACCCATGCAGCAGCCACACGCCATCGTCATCGGAGCAGGAATAGTCGGCCTCTCGGTCACCCGAGCCCTCCACGCCAAAGGCTGGAAAGTCACCGTCATCGAGAGAAACCCAAGTACCCAAGGAGCCTCCGTGAGAAACTTCGGGATGATATGGCCCATAGGCCAGGAACGAGGCCCCGCCTTTGACCGGGCGATGCGCTCCCGGGAGATCTGGTTGGAAATGAGCCAAAAGGCGGGATTTTGGTCGGAGCAGACCGGCTCCCTGCACTTGGCCTATACCGACCTGGAGCTCCAGGTGGTCAATGAATACGTCTCCGCCAGTGCAGGCCACAAGTCGGCTTCCCAACTCAGCCCGGAAGAAACCCTCCAAAAAAGCCCCGCAACGGTGAAGGAAGGACTCAGGGGGGCCCTGTGGACGGAAGAGGAAATGATCGTAGATCCGCGTGAGGCCATCTTCAAGACCGGCCAGTTCCTCGCCAGCCTAGGTGGGATTGAGTTCATTTGGAACAAAGCAATCTCACGCATCCAAGGCAACACCGTCTATAGCGGGCAAAAGAGCTGGTCAGCAGACAGGATTTTCGTCTGCAGCGGAGCGGACTTTGAAACGCTGTACCCGGAGATTTTCGAAGAAACCCCGATCACCAAGTGTAAGCTCCAGATGATGCGGCTGAAACAGCAGCCCCAAAACTGGCGCATCGGCCCTCCCCTATGCGCAGGCCTGAGCTTCATCCACTACAAGGGGTTTCAGGTCGCCCCTTCCCTTCCCCAACTGAAAAAAGTCTATGAAGCGCAGCACCAAGAGCTTTTGGACCTGGGAATCCACGTGATGGTCTCGCAAAACGGCCTTGGCGAACTCACCATCGGAGACAGCCACGAGTATGGCCTTGGCTTCGACCCTTTTGACCGAAGCCACATCAACAAGCTCATCGTGGATTTCCTGAGGACTTTCGCCCAGTTCAAAAACTGGGAAATCGACAGCTCCTGGCACGGGATCTACCCCAAGATGACCAACGGAGACACGCACTTTGTAAAGCACATCGACGACACCGTCACCATCGTCAACGGCATGGGCGGAGCTGGAATGACACTTTCTTTCGGACTGGGAGAAGAGGTCGTCGCCGGCCTCGCGTAAAAGAACCACCAGCAACAGAAAAGCCAGCCCGGTCGCCCAGGCTGGCTTTCTTGCTTTGCGCATCCGGCAAGACTACACCTTCTTGAACACTACGGTGGAATTGTGCCCACCGAAGCCAAAGGCATTGCTCATGGCCACGTTCACGGTCTTTTCCTTGGGCTGGTTGACCGCGACCTGAATTCCCTCGGGGATTTCGGGATCAAGGTTTTCGATATTGATCGAGGCGGGGATTACGTTGTCGGTGATGGATTTGATCGACAAAATCGCCTCCACCGCTCCGGCAGCCCCGAGCAAATGCCCAGTCATGGACTTGGTAGAGCTCACCCAGAGGTTTTTTGACCCGCCAAACACCTTGGCCACGGCATTCAGCTCGGCGATATCCCCCGCCGGGGTGGACGTCGCATGGAGATTCAGATAGTCCAAATCGGAAGCATTGACCTGGGCTTCTTCCAAGGCCCAGCCCATGGCTTTTGCCGCACCAAGCCCCTCGGGATGGGGAGACGTCATGTGGTAGGCATCGGCGGTCATCGCGGCACCCACCACCTCTGCGTAGATTTTTGCCCCGCGGGCCTTGGCATGCTCGTATTCTTCGAGGATCAAAGCCCCGGCACCCTCGGCCATCACAAAACCATCCCTATCCCGGTCAAAAGGACGGCTGGCGGTCTTGGGATCGTCGTTTCGGCCTGACATTGCCTTCATTGCCGCAAAGCCTCCAAAGGAAGCCGGAGTGATCGGGGCTTCGGAGCCCCCGGTGATGAAAGCCTTGGCCTTGCCCAGTCTAATATAGTTAAAGGCGTCCATCAAGGCGGTGTTGGACGTGGCGCAGGCAGACACCGGCGCATAGTTGATCCCCTGCAGGCCAAACTTCATGGAAATCATCCCAGAAGCCATGTTGAGGAGCAGCTTGGGGATGAAAAAGGGACTAAATCGCGGCGCATAGTCGCCCTTGACGTAGTTTTCCACCTCCGACTCAAAGGTCTCCATACCGCCTTGCCCCACTCCCCAGATCACGCCGATATCGAAGGGATCCATGGCCTGTAGGTCCAGCCCGGAATCCTCCAGCGCCCGGGAGGCACTGTAGAGGGCGTATTGGGTAAAAAGATCCGTGCGCTTGACCTCATTGCGGTCGAGGTACTTTTGTGGATCAAAGCCAGTCACCTCGCTGGCTACCTGCGTGCGAAACCGGGACGCGTCAAACTTGCTGACAATCGCGGTGTTGTTCACGCCTTTCAGCGCATTCTCCCAAAAGACACCCACCGAATCCCCCAGAGGATTGATGGTTCCCATGCCTGTGACGACTACTCTTTTCATTTTTGGTTTTATGTTTTGCTGTATGATTTCTGCGAAAGCTCATTTTCTAATCTCCCTGTCGACCACATCCTTCATGCGGTCCAGCACGGTAAACAAATCCGAGGAATCCCCGGCCACCTTGGAAAGCAGAATCCCACCTTCGAGCATGGCCACAAAGGTAACGGCATACTTCTCGGGAGAAATGTCATTTTTAAATTCCCCGTTTGCGATTCCCTCTTCCAGGATCTCCGCAAACTTTCTTTTCCAAAGCAGGAAAGAACGGCCTACATGAGGCTGCATGAAGGGCAAAAGGTCATCCGACTCCACCGCCGCATTCATCAGCGGACATCCTCCGGACTCCGCGATGGCCTGCCAGCTAGCCCGATAAAAGCCAATGAAAGCAACTAACCTCCCATAGGCCGAATCGGCATGGGCCAGCGCCTCCGCGACCTGCTGCACGAGCCTCCGACTGTTGTAGCCATAGGCCTCCAGAGCCACCTCTTCCTTGTCCCGGAAGTTGCCGTAGATACTGCCCTTGGTCAGGCCAGTCGTCTCCACCATATCGTGGAGCGAAGTGGCCGAATAGCCCTTGCGGTTAAACAAGGGCGCGGTCTTCTCGATGATATACTGACGTGTCTTCTCTGCCTTTGACATAGCTAGCGTGCTGCCGGGGCAAAGATAGGAATAAAAATACCGATTGGTATATTTTTGATTTGTTAAAAAATTGATTGCCCTCAAACAAGCCCAACCTCGCCCCTGGTTTTGCACCTGCGCCCTAAAACAAAAAATCCCAACTCGCTATTTATTAGCAAGTTGAGACCTGTTTCTGCAGAGAGGAAGGGATTCGAACCCTCGATACCCTTTTGGAGTATACACACTTTCCAGGCGTGCTCCTTCAACCACTCGGACACCTCTCTAGGTTGATTTTCCGACCCCTTTTTCTGAATCGGAGTGCAAAGAAAACTTTTTTTCCGGCAGCATCCAAACCGACTTGGTACTTTTCCCAAAAAAATCAGGCAGTGATCTCTCCCGCCAAAGACTGGGTCAGTTTCAGGCAGATTTCCTCGCGGCTGTAGTTTTGTCCCAGAAGAAACATCAGCTTGGTCACTGCGGCTTCCGTGGTCATATCGGCCCCGCTGGTCACGCCTACCGCCAAGAGCTCCTTGCTGGTCTCATACCTACCTTGGATCACCCGGCCGCCATTGCACTGGGACACATTGAGGATGATCAGGCCCTTTTTGATCGCCCGCTCCAGGGAGTTCATAAACCAGGCCTCTGAGGGACTATTGCCTGAGCCATAGGTCTCGAGCACCACACCGCGAAGGCCCTCGATGGCGAAGCAGGCGTCCATGATCTTGTCCGTGATGCCTGGAAAAAGCTTCAACACCATCACGCGGTTATCCAGATGGTTCAGGTTTTTCAGCTTTTTGGCGGCTTCGTAGGGCCGGATCGCATTGGTATTGTAGTCGATCACAATGCCCGCCTCGGCGAGATTGGGGTAGTTTTCCGACTCGAAAGCGTCGAAGTGTATGCTTTGCACCTTCTTGGAGCGGTTGCCGCGGAGCAGCATGTGGTTGAAGAAAATGCAGACCTCCGGCACGATGGGCCGCCCGCCCATCTTGGCCGTGGCGATCTCCAAGGCAGTCATCAGGTTTTCGCGGGCATCCGAGCGCATCGCCGAGATCGGCAATTGGGCACCGGTGAAGATCACGGGCTTGTTGAGCCCCTTCAGCATGTAGCTCAGCATGGAGGCCGAGTAGGCCATGGTGTCGGTGCCATGCAGCACGACGAAACCGTCGTAGCTGTCGTAGTTTTCGAAGATGATATAGGCCATATCCTTCCAGTGGCGCATGGACACGTTGGAGGAATCGATGGGTTCAGGGAAGGATATCACCGTGATGGCTATGTCCATGTTGGAGAGGATGGGGATCTTCTCCAGGATCTGGCCAAAGTTGAAGGGCACCAGCGAACCGGACTCGTCATAGGCCATCCCGAGAGTACCCCCGGTGTAGATGATCAGGACAGAGGCGGTTTTGGCGGTCTTGAGCCCCGTATTTAGTCGGACGATTTTATAGTTCATACCGTAATTTCCTTGAATAGATTCAGCGCATTGGCCTTGGTCGCCAGCGCGACTTCATCGGCCGAGGTCTGGAGGAGATCCCCCACACGCTGCGCGATTGCTGGAAGGTAAGCTGGAGTGTTCCGCTTGCCGCGATGGGGCACCGGCGCGAGGTAGGGCGCGTCGGTCTCCAAGACCAGGTGCTCCAATCCCACGTGGGGAATGACACTGTCCAAGCCTCCGTTTTTGTAGGTGGACACGCCGCCTATTCCCAAGAGGAAACCCAACTGGATGATTTTCTGGGCCTGGTCCAGCGTGCCGGTGAAGCAGTGGAATATCCCCGACAGGGATCCGTCTTGGGCTTTTTCGATGAGCTCAATGGTCTCGTCGATGGACTCCCGGCAATGTAACACGATCGGGAGCGAATAGTTTTTGGCCCAGCCGAGCTGGACGTTCAGCGCCTCTTTTTGGATATCAAAAGTAGTCTTGTCCCAGTACAGGTCCGTGCCGATCTCACCGACCGCGGCAAAGGACCGCTTGGACAGCCAGTCCTCCATCACATAGAGCTGCTGCTCAAACCCCTCCTTGACGTCGCAGGGATGGAGCCCCATCATGGGAATGCAAAGATCCCCGTAGCGCGACTCGCAGTCCAGCATGCGGTCGATGGTATCCACGTCCACGTTGGGCATGTAGATCCGCTCGATGCCCGCCTCCCTGATCTCGGCGATGACCTGGTCACGGTCTGCGTCAAACTTGCTGGAATAAATATGCGCGTGGGTATCGATCAGGTTCATGGGTAATTGCGGGACTTCCATTGTACTTTGGAGGGCCAAAAGTAATAAAGAATCGTTAGGCTGAGACTTGCAATCTGGTAAAAATCAAAGAAAATCAAAGGGAAAAACGCAATCTTTTGACCCGACTTTCGGGCGAAAAAACGCAAAAACCAGCCCTGAAAAAAGGCCTTTGAAGCCCAAATCCCCAGGCCAAGTTTCCAGTCCACGCAGAGCAAGGCTATCGCAGCGGGGAAAAACAAACCCTGTATCACCAGTAGCACCTTCCAGCCAAAGGACAGCGTAGCGGCCCCGGTCACCCAGCGCTTGCGCTGCCGAAGCAGCGAAGGCCAGTCCTTTTCGGCCTTTGTCCTCACCAGCATCTGCTCCGAGACCTGGTGGTGGATCGCAAATCCTGCCTTGCAAATGGACTTGGAAATCTCCAGATCCTCCGTGATAGAGGACTTGATCCCCTCAAAGCCTCCACTCGCCAAATACGCTTCTTTGCTGATCGCCATGTTGTTGCCCAGACCGGTGGTGGGCAACCCCAAATCAGTCACGGCCTTGACTATTCCCAGAGTATTCCACCACTCCAGCTCCTGCATCCTGCCAAAGAAGCCTCCGCCCTTCACTTGGGTCACACCGATGACGATGCCCGTTTTTCCCAGAAAGCTGCCCAATCCCTCCCTGATCCAAGCCGCGGGTACCTCGCAGTCCGCATCGGTGAAAAAGAAAAACTCCCCCGCGGCTTCCTTCGCCAGAATGGCCAAAGCATTCGCCTTGCCATTGGCTTGGTACAAACCGACTTGGTCTTTTCGGATGGAGAAAAGCCTTCGGTTGGGATACCCTTTGACCCAAACAGCGCTGATCTCGGCGGTGCGGTCGCTGCTCTGGTCGTCGGCGAGGAGGATTTCCAGCTTTTCCGCAGGATAGTCCAGAGCGGCTAGGCTCCGCAGCAAATGGGGTAAATGCTCCTCCTCGTTCCTAGCGGAAACCAAAATCGAAACCATCGGAAAACCCGAGGACTTGACACCCCGCTGCTTCCAGTTTTTTTTCAGCAAAAGCAAAAGAATCCCATACTGCAAAACCAGCAACCCCGCGATCCCGGCCAAGCCCCAGGCGCTCATAGCAGGGCGGTTTGAAAGCCCGCCTCCAGCAAAAAATCGAGGTAGGCAGGCAGGACTTTGGGCAAGACCTCCTTGGTTTTCTGCTGGTCGTGAAAGAGCACGATACTTCCGGCCTCGGTATGGACCTTGCTTTCCCCCAAAACTCGATCTGCTGGCAAGCTCGGATCGTAGTCGCCCGAGAGCACATCCCACATGACAATACGCTTGGTCTCCAGCAGGACTTTGGCCTGAGAGCTCTTCATCAGGCCATAGGGAGGGCGAAAGAGATCGGTTTGCAGGCCCAGCTTCTCCTCCAGAATGTCATCAAAAGCGCGAATATCCTCGAGGTAGCGCAGGTTGGGCGTATGCCAGCCCTTGAGGTGGTGATAGGTGTGGTTGCCGATGCGATGCCCGGCCGACGCTACTTCCTTGGCTAGGCCGCCATGCTTTCGCACATTGTCCCCGACCATGAAAAAGGTGGCTTTTTGCCCTCTTTTCTCCAACTCCTCCAGCACATAGTCCGTGGCGCCGGGCACCGGCCCGTCGTCGAAAGTGAGGTAAACCCGTCGGTCAGAGGCATCCCCCTTCCAAATCCGCTTCGGAAAAAGCTGCTGAACGAAACGGGGAACCCTGTGCCACACCATCGCCTAGCTGAATCTGAGGCTAAGCAAAGTCAGGTCGTCCCGCAGCGGCACCTCCTGGGTAAACGCCCGCATCTGCTCAAAAAAGTCCCGATGAAAGTCCTCCGGATCCACGCAGAGGTGGGAGTCCACGTACTGTTGGAAGCGCTCCTCGCCAAACTCCTCCTCTTCGGGGTTCATCGTCTCGGTCAGCCCGTCGGTATAGAGATGGATGGTAAACCCATCCAGGTCGGTCCGCTCGCCAACCTCCAGAAAAGGCAACTCCTCAAAAGCCCCGAGAATGGTCGTCCCGGCTTCCAGCAGCTCTGTTGCGCCCGATTTCTCACGGCAAAGAATCGGCGGATTGTGGCCTGCGTTGACAAATCGGAGCCGCTTGGTACGATAGTCGTACTCGCCCAGGAAAAAGGTGATGAAACGCTCGCCTTTGGTGTTTTCGATCAGGGTATAGTTCAGCTGGTGGATGATCATGCTGAAGTCGGCATCGCTGCGAAGCAGGGTCCGAAGCGCCGCCTGGAAATTGGACATCAGGAGCGCCGCGGCGATTCCCTTTCCGGACACGTCCGCGATGCAGAAATAGACTTGGTCATCGGACTTGCGGATGAGGTCATAGTAGTCCCCTCCCACCATGCTGTGGGGGTAGTAGGTCACCTTGGCCTTGAGGGCATCCGTATTGGGGAGCGAGGCGGGAAAAAGCATCTGCTGCACCTGGGAGGCGATGGCCACTTCCCGGTTGAGCACCTCCTGCTGGAGCTGCTTTCGCGCAAAGCGCTTGTTTTCCAGCGCCACCACGAGGATATTGGCCAGGGCTTGGGTGAAGTCCAGGTCGAGTTCGTTGTCGGAAGACTTTCTTCTCAGAAAAAGGATCGCCAGCATCTTGTCTTTGTGATAGACCGGCAGATAGGTCTCCAGCTCGTCAAAGCTATACTCGTCGCTGAGCTGGATCATGAGCTGTCCCGATTCCTTTTGGTCGTCCACCTGGTCGGTATTCAGTATCAGGGGCACATTTCCCTTCACCCCGTGGGAGATTTTGCGCTCGAAGACTTCGTCCTTGGACACATAGAGTATCAGCGCCTTGATATCCAGATGCACCAAGCAGGTGAATTTGAAAATATTGACCAAGACGGCCTCGGACTGATTCTCGTTGATCGCCTGGGTGATCTCCAAGAGGGCTTTCAGTTCCAGTCCTTTCCGTTCGTATTTGTAGGTTTCGTCTATCAAGGATTACAGTGCGTTGTGGGCCATCAGCCCTTTTTTGGTGGCGAGGAAATAGAGGCTTTTGCCCTCCCTCCCGATCTCGACGGGATCAAAACGCTCCTCATCGGGGGATTGCAGGCATTTGATCATCCCCTGTCCATAGAGCGAGTCCAGCGTCGCCAGCAGCAGGGAATCTTCCCAGCCGAGTGCTTCGCTGAGATAGGTGTAGGGTTGGACAAAATACAGCTCGTCCAGCAAGTCAAATTCCGCGTCACTCATAGGATTCAATTCAAAAGCTAAAATAAGCATTCTTCAATTGGCGCGTCCTTTCCATTCAAATTTTCCCCGGACGGCCCCGACAGCTACCGTCAGCACGTACCAGGGGTGCAGGAGGCTGCTTTTTGCAAAATCAACAGGCGAAAACCGCAGCTTCAGCGATGTCAGCACCCTACCGAGTGCCCAGCTCTCCGCTGCCATTTTCCCCATCCAAACCGCCAAAAAGGCCAAAACGCCGACATTGCCTAGCCAAAGCAAGCCCCCACTGCCCAGCCAAAGCAATTGCGCCAAAAAGGAAAGCAGCGCCGAAACCCCGTGGCTCCAGCCCCCGTGCAGCCTCCACTTTCCCGCCCAACGTACCCGTTGACTGACCAATGCAGCAAGCGAGCTCTGAGGCTGGGTGAAGACGAGATTTTGGACAAAGGGCAGGTAACGACAAGCTTCACTCCCAAAGCGCCCGGCGATCTTTTTGAGCAGAAATTCATCGTCGCCTGAGGGATGCTGGAGATTTCCTTCATAGCCTCCTACTTCCAGAAAGGCCGACTTTCTATAGGCCAGATTAGCTGCGCTGCACATCAGCGGCTTTTTTTGGCTGAAAAAAAACTGCGTCATCAGCAAGATGCTCGCCCACTCGATCTGCTGGAAGCGCTGAAAAAAACCAGCCTGCCCCACCGACATCACCGGCCCGGCGACGAGCTGCACTTTCGGGTCGGCAAAGGCCTCCACCCTATTTTCCACCCAAAGCTCCGGAAAACTGCAATCCGCATCGGTGCAGAGGATGAGTTCGGCTCCGGCCCTTTTCAGCCCAAATGTGACCGCTTCCTTTTTGCCCAGGCCGGGACTGCGCAGCACCTCGATCCTCGGATCTGCTTTGGCCATTTCACCCAGACCGGCAAAGGTGCCGTCCTCGCTCCCATCGTCGACCAGCAAAATCTCCAGCTTGGGATAGGTGATTTTTCGGATTTCGGCAGCCAGCGCCGCCAGATTTTCCGCTTCGTTTCTCAGGGGGATCAGCAGGGTAACGGGGGGATTTTGGCTTCCGGAAAAACACTCGGAACCGCTTCGGGGCCATTTGGCAGCCATCACAGCCAGCAGGAGCAAGTAGACCAGCGTCCACAGGAGGTAAAAACAGATCATCTTTTTCGGCTAACTTGCGGGCGTGAGTAAAGAAGAGCAAAAAACGCCAAAGGAAAAAATCATCCTCGGGATAGACCCGGGCACCACGGTCATGGGCTACGGACTGATCCTAACCGAGGGCAAAAAGTACAAAATCCTCCAGTACGGGGTCATCCACCTCAAGAAATACGAGACCCACGAGCTGAAGCTGAAGAAGATTTTTGAGCGGATATCGGGCATCTTGGACGAGTTTGCCCCGGACTCGGTCGCCTTGGAAGCGCCTTTCTACGGAGTCAACGTGCAATCCATGCTGAAGCTGGGCCGCGCCCAGGGCGTGGCGATGGCGGCAGCCCTTTCCAAAGAAATCCCCATCACCGAATACTCCCCCAAAAAGGTCAAGCAGTCTGTGACCGGCAACGGCAACGCCTCCAAAGAGCAGGTAGCCGCCATGCTGCAGACCCTGCTTGGCATCGCGGAGCTGCCCAAGCTGCTCGATGCCACCGATGCGCTGGCGGTGGCGCTTTGCCACCACTTCCACGAGGGTAGGGTACAGACTCGTGGCCGCAACGAAGGCTGGAAATCCTTCATCGAAGAAAACCCCAACCGGATAAAAAAGTGAAAATCCCGGCCAAATGGCCGGGATTTTCACTTTTTCAATGTTTGCAGAGAATCAATTCCCTCCAAAGGTGTAGCCTGCGGAGATCTTGAAAACCTGGTTTTTCACGTCGGTATTGAAATAGTTGAGCGAGGTAAAGCCCAAGTCGTAGCTTGCCTGGATATTGAAGCCCAGTGGCAGCTTCACCTGCGCACCAAACACGCCTCCGATATCATAGCCTTTGGTAGCTTCGGAGCTATCGCTGGTTTGGTCACCTTTTTGGTACTTGCTGGATGCGAGGACAGATGCCTGAGGGCCCGCAAAGACATTGAGCGCGGGAAGAAGCTTCAGCCTCACCAGGACGGGAACGTCAATGTAGCCCAGCTGCTCCTTCACTGCCAGCCCTGATCCGGCCTCTTCGCCGGTATAGCCTTTTTGGGAATATTGAATACCCGGCTCCACCGAAAGAAAATCCGCCCCAAAAGTATAATAGGCTCCGAGATGGAACCCTGACTTTGCATCAAAGTTGGCATTGGAGAAGTTAGCGGAATTGAATCCAGCCCTCACACCAAGTTGCGCCTGCGCAGTGGCGGCAAATCCAACTAGAAAGAATACCAACAAAATTTTTCTCATGAGTCAATTATTTTTATTTTCCAGTAAAACTAACGCAAGAAACACCAATTCTTGTTTACCTCCCTCGTTTTTAAAGGCAGCAGATGGAAAAAATATTGGGAATGTTCGATCAGTTTCCGGAACTCAGCGACGAGGCAAAAACCGCCTTTTCTTCCCATCTCGAGCTGCTGGAGGTGGAGCGGGGAGACCTCGTGGAGCAGGAGGGAAAGGTCTGTACCTACCTCTACTACGTCAAGGAAGGCTCTGCCAGAAGCTATTACAACAAAGACAACAAGGACGTCACGGTGTCCTTTACCCTGGAGGGGGAGTTTGTCACCTCGATGAGCTCTTTCATTACCCGCAAACCTTCCTATGAAAACATCGAGGCGATGGAGAAATCCCTGATCGCCCGCATCAGCCACGATGCGCTGCTCATACTTTTTGAAAAACACTACGAACTGGAGCGCACCTACAGGCTGATCCTGGAACAGTACTACATCATGCTGGAGGAGCAGCTGATCTTTGCCAAGTTCAAATCCGCCAAGGAGCGCTACCTCGATCTGATGCAGTTTCGCCCCAAGGTCATCCACAAAGCCTCCGTGGGGCAGATCGCCTCCTACCTCGACATGAGTATCGAGACGCTGAGCCGTATCCGGGGCAAGATCTGATTATTTGATTTTTCTCAACGGACAATTCTTTCGTCAAAACGTACTTTTGGTCACTACTCTTTTTCCCCAAACCCAAAACACGATGCGAAAGTCACTTCAGACAGTCTTTGTCCTACTCGTTTCGCTTGCGGCATTTTCCTGCGGCAGCAGTACCACGGAGCAGAGCTTTGACTCCTCCCGGCTCACCCGGATGAGCCAAGAGGAGGTGGAAAAAGTGGTGGAAGCCTTCATCCTCGCCGAAGACTCCAGCACCATCGAGATCCCCGAGGGCTTCTACGAGCTGAGCACCCAGCTCATCCTCGACAACAGAAAGTCCGTCACCATCAAAGGTGCGGGAATGGACAAGACCGTGCTTTCCTTCCGAAACCTGAAGTCTGGCGGGGAGGGAGTGAAAATCGTGGGCAACCACATCACGGTCGAGGATCTCAGCATAGAAGACGCGCCGGGTGACGGCCTCAAGGCCCAGCACTCCGACGGGATCACCTTCCGCCGGGTCAACGTGACCTGGACCAATGGCGACAAGTCCAAAAACGGCACCTACGCCATCTATCCCGTGCAGTGCAAAAACGTCCTCATCGACGAGTGCATCGCTTCCCACTCCAAAGATGCCGGCATCTACGTGGGTCAATCCGAAAACATCATCGTGAAAAACTCCCTGGCCTTTGGCAATGTGGCGGGGATCGAGATCGAAAACTCCGACAATGCCGAGGTCTTTGGCAACACCGCTCGCGACAACTCCGGCGGCATTCTAGTCTTCAACCTCCCCGGCCTACCCAAGTCCGACGGCAAAGGCACCAAGATCTACGACAACGACATTCTGAACAACAACCACGAAAACTTCGCCACTCCACTCGGCGACGGGCCAAACGGCAACACCGTCACCATGATCCCTCCGGGCTCTGGCGTGGTGCTGCTCGCCGCCAAGGAAGTGGAA
Organism: Algoriphagus oliviformis; assembly: GCF_017254915.1. GTDB lineage: Bacteria > Bacteroidota > Bacteroidia > Cytophagales > Cyclobacteriaceae > Algoriphagus > Algoriphagus oliviformis. The sequence continues at coordinate 352,561 of NZ_JAFKCT010000004.1, forward strand.
ATCTTCAACAACCGCATCCACAACAACAAAACCACCGGCGTGGCCATCGCCAGCTACCAAGTGACGGGATTCCCGACCGACGCGCCCAACTGGTCGCCCTACACCACGGACGTCTTCGTGCACGACAACAGCTACGAAAGAAAGGCGCTCTCCATCCCTGACCTCAGCCGTGAGCTCGGACAGCTGATCAGCGTCCACAACGCCTACGGGCCCGCCAAAACCCAGGACATCATCTATGACGGCATCTGGGACACCGGCCTGAGCAAAACCATAGACTCCAACCCGATGCGTGTGTGCATCCAGGAAAAAGGGATGGAAAACCTCCACTTCACCAGATTCTACCTGATGGATGGAGAGGACAATATTGAGTCTTTCAAGGACTATCAGCTGTTCCAAAACTGCAAAGTGGACGTGACTACGGATGTCTCTGCCCTCGCGGGACTCTGATTCATTCATTGGCATTATTAGATAGAGGAGATGGAAAAAATGAACTGGAAAGCCTGCGCCCTGGCAGCTCTTGCGGCACTATCGCTGTTGGCTTCCTGCGGAAAAAACGAAGAGAAAGCACAAGCAAGCGCCAGCCCCCTGCCCGAGGAGGCCCCTGACGGAAAGTATCCCTACAAGCGCCTTTCCACCTATGGGTTTTTCGAAGGCGAACTCAAGGCACTATACCCTGCGGAAGAGGTGGTCTTTTACAAGCCTGCCTCGTCCCTCTTCACGGACTACGCACTCAAGAGCCGATTTGTCTCTGTTCCTGCAGGGGAAAAAGCGAGCATCTCGGGCCAGCAGATCGACTTTCCGACAGGGACGATCCTGATCAAAAACTTCTACTACCCCGCCGACTTCCGAAAACCTGAAGGAGAGCGAAGAATCATCGAAACGCGCCTGCTCATCCACGAAGCGGATGGCTGGCAAGCCTATCCCTACCTCTGGAACGAGGAGCAGACCGAAGCTGTCTTAAAAGTGGTTGGCGCGGAGACCGAGGTGAAGTTTGTCGATGCAAACGGCAAAGACCAGATCATCAACTACCTCGTACCCAACAAAAACCAGTGCAAAAGCTGTCATAACCAGTCCGAAACCATGGCTCCCATAGGGGTGAAAATCCAGCACCTCAACCATGCGCTGGACTACGGTGCGGCAAAAGAGAACCAACTAGCCCACTGGCAGGAAAAGGGCATTTTGGAGGGATTCGAGGGAAGCGAGGCCTACCCCGCCATGATCAACTATGAGGATCCATCCCAGTCGATCACCGACCGGGCCATGGCCTACCTGGACATCAACTGTTCCCATTGCCACAGCGCGGGCGGCCCTGCCAGCACTTCCGGACTCTTTCTCACCTTTGACCAGAGCGACCCGCTAAAGCTCGGCATCAACAAGACACCCGTCGCAGCAGGCAAAGGTGCGGGCAGCTTCACGTTTGACGTAGCTCCAGGCAAGCCCGACGAGTCCATCCTCACCTACCGCATGCGCTCCACCGAAGTGGGCGTGGCTATGCCCGAGCTGGGCCGAACTACCATCCATGAAGAGGGTGTGGAGCTGATACGAGCTTGGATTCAGAGTCTTCCCCAGTGAGGCTTCCCGGCTCCACTCTGATGCTTTTTCCCGATAGGCAATAGAAAAATGCGATTTGGAAAACACCGAAGCGCATCAAGCACCTAATTTTCAACAGGTAACAAAACCACATTTTTAACTAGCTTTTCAGAACATAGTCAAAAACTATCGCACCATAAAAACAATCAATTAAGGATATAATCTGGTTTCAAACTGCCCAAAATAGCTTTGTACCCGGAAATAACCCCTTAATTGATGAAAAACAGATTGACCTTTTTCTCCCTGATCGCCTTGGCGCTCGCCCTGCCTGCCTGCCAGGAATCCGAGCAAAAAGCCGACGGTCATTCCGGTGCCACCAAGACCAGCGCCTCCAACCAAAAAGCCACTGCCAACGCCGAGTGGTGGCCCAACCAACTCAACCTAAACATCCTGCGTCAGAACTCCAGCCTGTCTGACCCCATGGATCCCGATTTTGACTACATCGAGGAATTCAACAGCCTGGACTATGCCGCGCTGAAGGAAGACATCCGCGTTGTGCTCACAGACTCCCAAGACTGGTGGCCAGCCGACTTCGGGCACTACGGCGGCCTCTTCATCCGCATGGCTTGGCACAGCGCCGGCACCTACCGCACCGGCGACGGTCGTGGTGGTTCGCGAGCTGGGCAGCAGCGCTTTGCCCCGCTCAATAGCTGGCCTGACAATGCCAACCTGGACAAAGCCCGTCGCCTGCTCTGGCCTATCAAGCAGAAGTATGGCAACAAGATCTCTTGGGCGGACTTGATGGTTTTGACCGGAAATGTCGCGCTGGAAGACATGGGCTTCAAGACGTTCGGATTTGCCGGAGGACGTGAGGACGTGTGGGAGCCAGAGATGGACGTGTATTGGGGCCCTGAGAAGGAGTGGCTTGGCGACGAGCGCTACTCCGGAGACCGCGAGCTGGAGACTCCATTGGCGGCCGTACAGATGGGCTTGATCTATGTGAATCCCGAGGGGCCAAACGGCGTTCCTGATCCACTTTTGGCTGCCAAAGACATCAAGGAAACCTTTGGACGCATGGGCATGAACCTGGAGGAAACCGTCGCGCTGATCGCCGGTGGACACACGCTCGGCAAAGCGCACGGCGCTGGCCCGGCTTCCCACGTGGGAGCAGATCCAGAGGCCGCAGCCATCGAGGAGCAGGGCTTTGGCTGGAAAAGCGACTACAAGTCCGGCAAAGGCGCCGATGCCATCACTTCCGGACTGGAGGTCACCTGGACTTCTACACCCACGCACTGGAGTCACCAGTTTTTCATGAGCTTGTTTGAAAACGAGTGGGAGCTCACCAAAAGCCCTGCGGGTGCACACCAGTGGATCGCCAAGGATTCCAAGATGACCGTGCCGGATGCCTTTGACAAGGACAAAACGCACAAGCCTGGCATGTTCACGACCGATCTTGCCTTGAGATTCGACCCGGAGTTTGAGAAAATCTCCCGCGCCTTCTACGACAATCCAGAGCTGTTCAACGATGCTTTTGCCCGCGCCTGGTTCAAGCTGACCCACCGCGACATGGGACCAAAAACCACCTATCTGGGTCCTGAAGCGCCAACCGAAGACCTCATCTGGCAAGACCCGATCCCAGCGGTAAACCATGCTTTGGTCACCAAGGCCGACGTGGCCAGCCTGAAATCCCAGATTCTCAACTCCGGCTTAGAAATCAACGAACTCGTATCAACGGCTTGGGCTTCCGCATCCACCTATCGCGGTTCCGACCGTCGCGGCGGTGCCAACGGTGCCCGCATCCGTCTGGCTCCGCAAAAGGACTGGGAAGTCAACAATCCCAAGCAGCTGGCCAAAGTCCTAGCCGTATTGGAAAACATCCAAGCGGACTTCAACGCCAAATCCGGGTCCAAGAAGGTATCCCTCGCTGACCTGATCGTGATGGCAGGTGACGCTGCCGTGGAAAAGGCAGCCGCAAATGCAGGGTTCCAAGTGGCCATTCCTTTCTCCGCAGGACGAATGGACGCGACTGCCGAACAGACTGACGTGGCTTCCTTTGCGGTGTTGGAGCCGATGGCGGATGGGTTTAGAAACTACCTGAAAACCCGCTACACGCTTTCGACTGAGGAATTGCTGATTGACAAAGCGCAACTGTTGACCCTCACCGCTCCAGAGATGACCGTACTCGTGGGCGGCATGAGAGCGCTCCATGCGAACTATGACGGCTCTTCCAAAGGGATCTTTACCGACAAGAAAGACCAGCTCACCAACGACTTTTTTGTCAATCTCCTGGACATGAGCACGGAATGGAGTCCGGTGGACGAGACCAAGGAGACTTTCGAAGGAAAAGACCGCAAAACCGGCCAGGTGAAACACACCGCCTCCCGTGCCGACCTGATCTTTGGCTCCAACTCTGAGCTAAGAGCCTTGGCGGAAGTCTACGCCACCGAGCAAGCCAAGGAAAAGTTTGTCAAAGACTTCGTCGCCGCTTGGCAAAAAGTAATGCACCTCGATCGCTTTGATCTGGCGTACGCAAAAAAATAGACCCTCGATGGAGTAATAAAGGAAAGGGGGCTGACCCAAACTGAGCCAGCCCCCATACCAACACTCGATTAAAAAGTATAGCCTAAGGAGACTTTGAATCCCCTGTTATATACATCCGAATCGCTGTCTTTGAAAATCGGCGTCATGCCGTAGTCATAGGATCCTTGGATATTGAAGCCTCGGGGGAGGTTGTAGCCCAGGCCGAAGACCAGCCCCGCATCGGTCTCCTTTACCGCATCGGTCTCAAAAGACACGGTCGAATCTCCGATGTCACCTTCAAATTTTGATTTGGTAAGGAAAGACACCTGCGGACCGGCAAAAAGATTGAAGCCCTCGCCTACCCTGAATCGCAGCAGGATCGGCACATCCACATAGTCCAAGATTGCCCGACTGTCCAGCCCGTCGTCATTTTGGGTACCCTTGATGGAGTAAAAAACGCCCGGCTCGATCGTGACCGGTCCTTCGCCCATAAAGCTCGCGTAGATCCCGGCATGGAAGCCAGCACGGTTGGTGTAGTCGTTTTCAGAGACATCCTCTCCACCAAAATTGAAGAAGTTCGCCCCTCCCCTGATTCCAAAAGCGCTTTGGGCACTCGCTCCGGCGGCAATCAATGTGCCCACCGAAAACAGCAACAAAAACTTTTTCATGGTTTTCAAATAGTTGATTTGACCAACCATTGCCTATTTCGATGCCAAATCCGCTGACGAAAACCCGGATCGCAGCGGTCTCAGACCACTGCCTTTTCTACGTAGTCGGAATTGAGAAGTCCCAGGGCGCCCATATACTTGAGGGTAAAAGTCAGGGTTTCACCTACTTTGAGGCCCTTTTTGTCCTCACCCAAATTGACGATCAGCATGTCCGAACTGGCCCCGAGGATCTCGATGTCGGGGTCCTTTGGAATGAGATATTCTGGGGAAACATCCAACAATCCCACGTCCAAAATCGCCCGATAGGAGGTTTTCCCGTAGAGAGATTCATCAATTTGGGCAATTTCGCCTCGCGGATTAGACCCCAAAACCCCTGTCGGCAGCATGGGCTTCTCCTGTAGCTCGATGATCTCGGCATGGAGCTCGAGCACGTCGCCGTACATTCCTTCGATGAGTTCTTCTTTGACCAGGTCTACGCCAAAGTAGAGCGTCTCGCCTACCCGGAAATGGTTGATCCCCTGTGGCAGCTGGTGGGACAGCATCAGCGGAATGGTGACCGATGTCCCGGCCGATAGCCAGGGAATCTCCCTGCCAAACTTCAGCTCGATGATTTGCTTGTAGAGCGAGAGCTGGATGAGCTTGTCCGTGCTGGGCATGACACCATTGAGACAGTTGAGGTTGGTGCCCAAGCCGATCACCTCGATACCCGGCAACTGGAACACCTCCTCATAGAAGTCGATCAGCTGCTCTCCCATCACGCCCTCACGCAGGTCTCCCGTCTCCACCATGATGATGACTTTGTGGTTTTTGCCCTGCAGCACGGCTTCGGCGCTGATCATGCGGATGGTCTCCAGCTCGGAGTTGAGACTGACGTCGGCAAACTCCACCATCTTGCCGACGTTCTTTTTGGACACGGGCTTGATGTAGACCGTCTGCACGTCGCGCTTGATGCGCTTGACCATGGCGAGGTTGGAGATGCGGCTGTCATGCACCTCGGTGATGCCGAGGCCGATCAGCTCCTGCAGAAAAAGTTTGTTGCCGCAGAGCATCTTGGAGACCACGCCCCAGTCCACTCCCCGGTCTTCAAAAAGCCGGGTCAGTACTTGATAGTTTGTTTTGAGTTTTTCCCTGTCTAAGGTCAATACTGCCATTTTACTTTCTGTTTAGTCTCATTTCGAGATATTTGTTGGTAAAGCCCAGACGCTCGTAGAGCTTTCTAGCGGGATTGTCGGGCTCCACATGGAGGGCAATGGCGCCGTTGGCCATCTTGATGGCCATATCCAGGATCTTTTTGCCGATCCCTTTTCCGCGCATCTGCTCATCCACGGCGATGTACACCAGGATGTTTTCGGGGATGTAGCCCGACATGCCGGTTTTGTTCATCACCAGCGCGCCGACTACTTTTCCTTTTTCCCTGGCCAGGATCACAAAACCACCCGCCTGGAGTCCCGGATCCAAGGCGTAGTCCAGACACTTCATGATGTCTTCCTTGGGATCGCCAAATTTCCCCAGGTGTACCAAAAGGAAGTCTGCGATCTCGTTTTTTTGCAGGTAGGTTGCGTTGTCTATGGCAGACAATGATTCTAGTTGGATCATAGTTAGTTTATTTTCTATGGTTTGAGATTTTGTTCACTACCCAAAAGACCGATACGGAAACCAAGATACCGTAGAAATTTGGGTCTAGCCCCAGCGGCAGGCTCACTTCGAAAAACGAAAGCCCCGCGGTGACAGTTCCTCCCGAGATCATCGCCCCAATAGCTGCCCGGGGATTTTTCCTGTCAAAAAACAATCCGGCCACGACCGGCACCAAAAGCCCCGACACCATAAACCCGTAGGAATAGAGCATCAGCGTGAGCACCTCAGTCATCTGCCAGGCCAGCAGCACTGCCAAAATGCCTATTCCCAAGGTCACTCCCTGGATGATTCGCAACTCCTGGGCATGGGACTTTGGGGTAAAAAACTTTCGCAGCAGGTCGGTGACCAAGTTGCCCGACGCAGCCATCAGACAGGAATCAGCCGTGGATAAGACCGCCGAAAAGTAAGCCGACATCATCAATCCAAGAATCCCCGCCGGCAAAATCTGGCTGAGTAGTACGGGAAGCCCAAGCTCTGGGTCCATGGCCGCCGTAAAGCCGTCCAGCGCCCCCTGCTCCACCGCCACCCGTGACAGCAAGCCGAGAAACACGCCCATGAAAGCCATCAAAGGCCACTCGAAAAGACCGGCGATAAACCAGGCTTTTTTCGCGGACCTCTCGTCCCGGGCGGCAAAAATCCGCTGGTACAGCGTCATCCCCACAAACCATATCGGAACGATGGTGATCCCCCAATTGACCGCATCGCGCCAGCCCAATTGGGACAAAGATAGAAAATCCGAAGGCAAGGTCTCCACGATCCCCTGCCATCCCCCCACATAGCTGTAGGCGGTGGGGATGCCAATGCCGATCAACCCCAGCATCAGGATGATCCATTGGATGGTGTCGGTGTAGATCACGGCCTTGAGCCCGCCCATCACGGTGTACACCACTGCGATGGTGCCCATGATGAGCAATGCGGTAGAAAGCTCCAGCTCCGGAAAAGTCCCGGAGGCCAGCTTGGCGCCAGCCAAAAGCTGTGAGGCCGTGAAGCCTAGGTAGCCGAGAAAACAGATTACGGACGCGACTAAGGCAGTCTTGGAGTCAAAGAGGTGGCCGATGATCTGGGGAAAGGTATAAAATTTGGAAAAAGCCGGATCGGACTTGACCCGGGGGATCAGAAAAACTGCGGCGAGCCAAGCGCCGAGCAAGCCTGTAAAAAGCATCCAAGAGCCGGAAAGCCCCATCGCAAAGCCCAATCCGCCCAGGCCGATGGAGAATCCTCCCCCTACGTCAGTGGCTACTACGGAGAGACCAATGTGCCAGCTACCTATCGACCTCCCCCCAACATAATAATCCTCCTGGCTGGTGTTCTTTTTCATGTAATAATATCCTACTCCCAACATGGCCACCATGTAGGCGACGAAGATCACCAGATCCAGAAAATTCATTATGTTTTTTACTATTTAACAAAAGCTCTTTAAAATATAATTTTTCAAAGCTACCCAAACCTAGGCAAAAGGCCAATTTTATTTTGTTTTAATAGCAAATCGATCAAATCAATACAGTTTCATCTTTATATAATTAAACTTATACCCCAGACAACCCAACAAAAGACGGAAATCGGCAGGACCGGACTTCAGGATTTCTGCCACAAAAAAAGCCAGACCTGAGGCCTGGCTTTCGATTCATTCAGCAGTTTTGGGATCACACGTTTTCGCTGGACACGACGGCAGAGAAGTACTCTCTGTTCATTCTGGCGATGTTGGTGATGGAGATGCCCTTTGGACATTCGGCTTCGCAAGCGCCGGTGTTGGTACAGGCTCCGAAACCTTCCGCATCCATTTGGGCTACCATTTTTTCCGCTCTGGTTTTGCGCTCTACTTGGCCCTGAGGCAGGAGAGCCAGCTGGGAAACTTTGGCAGAGGTGAAGAGCATCGCGGAGGCATTTTTACAGGCCGCTACGCAGGCACCACATCCGATGCACTGAGCCGCATCCATGGCCAAGTCGGCGATGGTCTTGGGAATAGGAATTTCGTTGGCATCAGGTACGCCACCAGTATTCACATTCACATAGCCTCCCGCTTGGATGATGCGGTCAAAGGCAGCGCGGTCTACCACGAGATCTTTCACCACTGGAAAGGCCTTGGCTCTCCACGGCTCGATCACTACGGTGTCGCCGTCGTTGAACGAGCGCATATGAAGCTGGCACGTGGTGGTCTGCTGTGGGCCGTGGGGCTTACCGTTGATGTATAGCGAGCACATGCCGCAGATGCCCTCTCGGCAGTCGTGGTCAAAGTGCACTGGGTCTTCGCCTTTTTCGGTCAGCTCTTCGTTGAGCACGTCCAGCATCTCGAGGAAAGACATGTCTTTGGAAACGTGATCGACTGGGTAGGTGGCAAAGCCTCCTTTGTCCGACGCGTTTTTCTGTCTCCAGATTTTTAAGGTCAATTTCATATCGCTAGTAGTCTATGAATTCAAGGATAGATTATTTGTAAGAGCGCTGGGTCAGCTTGACGTTTTCGAACACCAAGGCCTCCTGGTGGAGTTCCTCTTGGATGCCCTCACCCATGTATTTCCAGGCCGCAGCGTAGGCATAGTTTTCGTCGTCGCGAAGCGCCTCGCCCTCTGGAGTCTGGTACTCCTCGCGGAAGTGACCGCCACAGGATTCGTTTCTGTTGAGTGCATCGTCCACCATCAGCTCGCCCAGCTCCAGGAAGTCCGCCACGCGGTGGGCTTTTTCGAGGGATTGGTTTAGCTCCTCATTGAAGCCCAACACCTTCACATCCGACCAGAATTCCTTCTTCAGCGCTTGGATCTGCGCCTTGGCCTTGGTCAAGCCTTCGGCAGTCCTTGCCATCCCGCATTCGTCCCACATGATCTTACCCAGCTTTTTGTGGAAATAATCGACGGTCTTGGAACCGTTGATGCTGAGCAGTTTCTTGATCCTATCCTGTACCTCCCCCTTTACTTTGGCAAACTCGGGATGGTTGGCATCCACTGGCGCAGGACCGATAGTTGCCAGGTAGTCCCCTACTGTGTAAGGGATCACGAAGTATCCGTCCGCCAAGCCCTGCATCAAGGCAGAAGCCCCGAGTCGGTTGGCTCCGTGGTCGGAGAAGTTGGCCTCTCCCAGCGCATACAGACCTGGCACGGTGGTCATCAGGTTGTAATCCACCCAAAGACCTCCCATGGTGTAGTGCACCGCCGGATAGATCATCATTGGCACTTCGTAGGGATTCTCTCCGGTGATCTGCTGATACATATCGAAGAGGTTGCCATATTTCTGCTCGATCACATTTCTGCTGTCGCGCTTGATGGCGTCGCGGAAATCCAGGAATACTGCCTCTCCGGTCTCATTCACGCCGCGTCCTTCGTCGCATACGTATTTGGCATTTCGGGAAGCCACATCACGAGGCACGAGGTTACCAAAGGAAGGATATCTTCTCTCCAGGTAGTAGTCTCGGTCTTCTTCTTTGATATCGTTGGCTTTTATTTGGCCTTTTCTCAGTTTTTCGGCGATTTCCACAGTTTTTGGAACCCAAACACGACCGTCGTTTCTCAAGGACTCTGACATGAGCGTCAGCTTGGACTGATGGTCTCCGGATACCGGAATACAGGTCGGGTGAATCTGGGTAAAACACGGATTGGCGAAGTAAGCGCCACGCTTATGCGCCCTCCAAGCGGCGGTCACGTTGGATCCCATCGCGTTGGTAGAGAGGAAGAACACGTTGCCGTATCCGCCTGTGCAAAGCAAAACCGCGTGGCCTGCGTGGGTCTCCACCGCGCCCGTGATCAGGTTTCGGGTGACGATACCCCTAGCATGCCCGTCGATCATCACCACGTCCATCATTTCGGTACGGGGATAGAGCTTTACCTTGCCGGTAGCCACCTGGCGGCTCAGTGCAGAATATGCGCCGAGCAACAGCTGCTGTCCAGTTTGGCCCCTGGCGTAGAAGGTTCGGGATACCTGGGCTCCACCGAAAGATCGGTTGGCCAGCAAGCCCCCATATTCGCGGGCAAAAGGAACGCCTTGTGCCACACATTGGTCGATGATGTTGACCGATACTTCGGCCAGTCGGTAGACATTGGCCTCGCGGGCACGGTAGTCACCACCTTTGACCGTGTCGTAGAAAAGTCTGAAAACGGAATCCCCGTCGTTTTGGTAGTTTTTGGCGGCGTTGATCCCACCTTGTGCAGCGATGGAGTGTGCTCTTCGCGGGCTGTCTTGGAAGCAAAAAGCCTTCACGTTGTAGCCAAGCTCCGCAAGAGACGCAGCGGCAGAGGCTCCAGCCAAGCCAGTCCCCACCACGATGACGGTATACTTTCTTTTGTTTGCTGGGTTGACCAGCTTACTGGTAAACTTATGCTTGGTCCATTTTTCTGCCAAAGGACCTGCAGGCGCTTTAGAATCGAGTATCATATTGGGACTTCAGATTAGCTGGTGAAATAGATGTAAAGTGGCATGGCTGCAAAAAGAACCGGCACCACGATGCAATAGAGCTGGCCGACTGCTTTGATGGCCGGGGAGTACTTCTTGTGGTTCAGGCCCAGGGTCTGGAATGCCGAAGCAAAACCATGAGACAGGTGAAACGCCAAAAAAGCCATCGCTACCACATATCCGATCACCATGAAGATGTTTTGGAAAGCAAAATTCACTATGCTGTACAGATCCTTGTATTCCTCGCCCGCATAGGTTTTGACCGGAAGGTCGCCCCAGTGCATCTGCGCCCAAAAACTCTGCATGTGCACCACGATGAAGATCAGGATGATGGTACCCAAAATACCCATGTTTCTGGAGGCCCAGGCGCTGTTGGTAGCCGCCTTGGATTCGGCATAGCCTACAGGTCTAGCGGCCTTGTTGTGCCTGGACAGGATGATCGAATAGATCACGTGGGCGATTACCGAAATGTAGGTGAGGTAAGAGAGCACCTTCACCGCCGGATTGGTAGTCATAAACTTGGCATAGATATTAAATGCTTCACCACCGTCGTTCTTGAACAACAGGAGGTTGCCCGACACGTGGCCGGTCAAAAACAGAATCAGAAACAGGCCCGTAAGCGCCATAATCAACTTTCTGCCGAGGGTGCTTTTCAAGGTTTTGGTAACCCAGCTCATAAAATTTTGCGATTAATTTAGAACGAAAGTCTTTGTTTATTTTGCCGTCAAATTTACATGTGGAAGCGATAGCAAACAATGCAATCGAATGCCATTTCTTTATTTTAATCGGTTCTAAATAGGTTTTGAAATAAGCAGATGATTAAATCGTTAATTAAAAAATGAACCGCTCGGAAGGGGTCATTGTTTGAAATTCCGGGTAATTTCTGCTTACTTCCAGTCATTTCTTAGCCGGTAAGTCCTGCGTTCGGATTTTGGGATTAACTTTTGGGATTCCATCACGTTTTCAGGATAGCACCACCAAAGCCAAGCACGCATGAAGCTCAAACTTTCCCTGGGGATCTTTTTCATTTATTTGCTAGCAGGCCTCAGCACTGCGTGGGCTACCCACATCCGAGCGGGAGAGATCATTGCAGAGCGCATCTCCGTCCAGTCCCTAACTTACAAAATCACTGTTGTGGGCTATACCGATACGCGCTCGAGCGTAGTCTTTGGTCCAGGCCTGATCAACTTTGGGGACGGCAGGGAAGTACAGCTCAACACCGAGAGCCAATTTTCCATGGTGGAGGATCTTGGTGACATGATCGAAAAAAACACCTTCGTCATCGAGCACACTTTCCAGGGTCCCGGCCGATACAAAATCCGTTTTCAGGAATTCAACCGAAATGACCTGACACTCAACATGGACAACTCGGTGGACACGCCCTTCTATGTAGAAACCGAAATCAACATCGACCCTTTCATCGGCGTCAACAACTCCCCGGTTCTTACCATCCCCCCAGTGGACAACGGGGCGATCAACGTCAGATACATCCATAACCCCGGGGCCTATGACCCAGACGGAGACAGCCTCTCCTACGCGATGGATATCCCGAAGCAGGCTCTCGAAAGACCGGTAAACAACTACCGAAGCCCCGCCAGCCCGGAGTTCAGTCAAAGCCAGCAAGACGGCACCACCCCTGCTTTCCTTGACATCGACCCAGTCTACGGCGACCTGATCTGGGATGCTCCAGGTACCGCGGGCCAGTTTAACGTGGCCTTCCGCATCATCGAGTGGCGAAAGATCAACGGGAAATTTGAAAGGATCGGCTATGTGGTCCGTGACATGCAGATCATCATCGAAAACTCCAACAACCGAAGACCGGAGCTGATTATGCCTGATGACATCTGCGTGGAAGCAGGCACCCTCATACAGGAAATCATCCAAGGAACCGATCCGGACGGAGATCCCGTGAAAATCGAGGTCTTTGGAGAGCCGATGGAAATCACCACTTCCCCAGCGAGCTATGATCCGGAAAGCGAATTTCAGCCTCAGCCCGGTATTGTGAACTTTCAGTGGCAGACCGTGTGCCAGCACGTCAGAGCCAGGGAATATGAGGTACGCGTACGGATCACCGACCAGCCTAGATCTGGGCCGAAGCTTGTGGACATCAAGACTTGGAGGATCAAAGTAGTCGGCCCACCGCCAGTTTGGGACGACCTGGAGCAGCAATCCGGAAGAACCGTGGAACTCAATTGGGATCCTTATGTCTGCGGCAACTCAGCCAGCGAAATGCAGATCTGGAGAAGGATCAACTCGGATCCCTATCCGCCGGACAGCTGCGAGACCGGCATCCGCGCAGGGTATGAGCTCATCGGCACCACCAATATGCAGACCTTCAACTTCACTGATCTCAACGGAGGAGAAGGGCTTGCGCCCGGCAACACTTATTGCTATCGTCTGGTGGCAGCATTCCCCGAACCGAGGCTTGGAGAAAGCGTGGTCTCGGAGGAAATATGCATCACCATCGACGTGGATGTGCCGATCATCACCAATGTCAGCGTGGAAGAAACCGACCCTGCAGCCGGAGAGATTTTCGTGAAGTGGACTCCGCCTTACGACATCGACAAAACCCAATTCCCAGGGCCGTATTCCTATGAGCTGCTTCGAAGCGAAGGCTTCACCGGCACTTCCAACCGAATCTCTTTGGGCATCACTACCGATACCCTTTTCACCGACACCGGCCTGAATACCGAAAATCTCGTGTACAACTACAAAGTGGTTCTTTTGGACGGAAACACGAAAGTGGACACCTCCTCGGCCGCTTCCTCAGTATGGCTGGAGCCGACCATCATCAACGAGGCCATTGAGCTCAACTGGTCATTCAATGTCCCTTGGAACAACTCCGTGGGCCAGTACAAGCACGAAGTGTACAGAAACAGGACCGACGCCAATGCCCAGGACACCGACACTTTTGTGAAAATCGCCGAAGTGGACGTGACCCAAAACGGCTTCAAATACCTCGACGACGGCAGCTTCAATGGCATGCCCCTGATCAAGGAACTCGAATATTGCTACTATGTGATCACCAAAGGCTCCTACAATGTCGCCGGCTTGGTTTATCCTTTGGAAAACAAGTCCCAGATCACCTGCGCACTTCCCGATGACAATAGACTGCCCTGTCCTCCAGTCCTCACTTTTGAAGGGCCAGAGTGCTCAGCCTACGTGGCCGAGCAGCCCTGCAACAATCCCACCTTTGAGCATGAGCTGAGCTGGACACCCGACTTCTCTGGTGACTGCGACGACGAGCTCAGCGGGTACAGACTGTATTTTACCCCCGATGGCGAAGAAGGGGTCTTCAACCTGGTGCGACAGCTCAGCTCGCTCGAGCTCGAGACCACCCTCACCAACCTGCCCAACTACCGCGGATGCTACTACATCACCGCCGTGGATCGCTCGGGTAACGAAAGTGAGCCAAGCAACGTGGTCTGCGTGGATAACTGTCCGGTGTACAACCTGCCCAATGCCTTCACTCCAAACGGAGATGGCAACAACGACACGTTCATCGCCTTCGACAATCCTTTCTCAGCTTGCCCGAGATTTGTCACCGGGGTGGAGATCTTCATCGTCAACCGCTGGGGTGCTGAGGTATTCAGCTACAACAGCCTCGAGTCCAACGAAAACGACATCTACATCCGTTGGGATGGCAAGGACAAAAACGGCAACGAGCTGCCCGCCGGCACGTACTACTATTCCGGCACGGTGACCTTTGACGTACTCGACCCAAGTCTGAAACAGCGCGACCTCAAAGGAACCATACAGCTGCTGCGATGAGTAAGCAGCAGTCTGTCATTCTCTTTGACGGAGTCTGCAACCTTTGCAATACCTCGGTTGACTTTGTCCTGAAACGGGATAAACAAGACCGCTTTCTCGTCGGAGCCCTCCAGGGAGAAGAAGGACAAAAAATCCTGTCCCAGTTTGGCGCAGATCCGAGCTACCTCGATTCTCTGGTACTGGTCGAGCATGGAGAAATCTATTTTCGCAGTACGGCGGCACTCCGGATCGCCAAACAGCTTCCGGGGCTTTGGCCCCTGCTCTACGGGCTGATCATCCTTCCCAGGCCTGTCCGCGATGGCATCTATGACTGGATCGGGCGAAACCGCTACCGCTGGTTTGGCAAGAAGGAAACCTGCAGACTACCCACGCCTGAGGAAAAGGCAAAGTTTTTATAGCAACCCGCCTCCCAAATGGCCTTCGCGGTCGGATCGTTCTACAAAAGAGAAAAGGTCTATATTTGCCCTCCAATCTGAAAACAACGGATGAAATCAGGCATTTCTCGCCAACAAGCCGAGCAATGCGCCGTCGCGAGGCGGGATTTCACATGGCCGCTTAAATCAAAATCCAATCCTATGAAAGCATTTGTTTTTCCGGGCCAAGGAGCCCAGTTTCCCGGAATGGGAAAGTCCCTCTATGAAGAAAACCCAACCGCCAAAGCATTTTTTGAACAGGCAAACGAGGTCTTGGGATTTCGGATCACAGACATCATGTTTGGGGGAACGGAGGAGGAATTAAAACAAACCAGAGTGACCCAACCGGCCATCTTCCTGCATTCCGTGATTCTGGCTAAAACCTCTCCGGAATTCATCCCGGACATGGTAGCAGGACACTCCTTGGGGGAGTTTTCCGCCTTGGTAGCCAATGGCACCTTAGGCTTCGAAGATGGGCTCAAGCTGGTGTATCAACGCGCCATGGCCATGCAGGAAGCCTGCGAGATCAATCCGTCTACCATGGCGGCAATCCTTGGGTTGGCCGATGAAAAAGTCGAAGAAATCTGCGCGAGCATTACCGAGGAAATCGTCGTTCCGGCAAACTACAACTGCCCTGGCCAGTTGGTCATCTCAGGCACCATGCGCGGGATCGAGATTGCTTGCGAAAAAATGAAAGCAGCTGGCGCAAAACGAGCGCTTCCCCTGCCAGTAGGCGGTGCGTTCCACTCTCCGCTGATGGAGCCTGCTAGGGAAAAACTCCAGAAAGCCATCGAGGAAACCGAATTCCGGGCTCCAGGCTGCAAAATCTATCAAAACGTCAATACAGTCGCCACGCTCAACGTCAACGACATCAAGGCCAATCTCATCGCCCAGCTCACTGCTCCGGTGAAATGGACGCAGTCCGTGCAAAACATGGTCAAAGATGGCGCGGTCCAGTTTATCGAATGCGGCCCCGGCAAAGTCCTACAGGGCCTGGTCAAAAAGATCCACGCCGAAGCAGAGGTCTCCGGCCTATAAACAGCAAATCCCGCCCAATCGGCGGGATTTTTTTAATGGTGACGAGACCTTCCAGTTTTCAAAAACCTGAAAGGTCTTCCCTAGCGCCTCTGCAACAGATACTTCCAAGCCAGCGCCACTTCGCCTTTTTCCAACTCCTCCTTCGCCCGGAGGTGAAGGTGGTCGATCCAGGAATCCCGGTCATTGACAAACCTCCTGCGCATATCCTGCAGCTCCTCCGACTGCGATAGCTCCTCGACCTCTTCCTCGTTGGGCAAAGCCATCACGTTGCCAAGGCGTCCCAAATTGTTTCCGGTCAGGATGGGGCTGTTTCTGATTTCTCCGGGAATACTGTCCACTCCTATGCCGAGGTTGGTGAGAGGTTTTGGGATTTGAAAAAGTGAATCAGGCGTGATCCTGGAGTACCAGCTGCCGCCAAGTCTGGCTACCGGATCGAGCTTGTAGGGATCGATATGGCCCTTTTCATCCAAAATCCGCCCGTCGACATGGATGGCAACGACCTCGCAGATGACGAGGTTTCCGGCTCCACCCCCACTGCCCAGCGCCTTTACCTCCAGCACTTTGCTCTCCAGCGCCACAGCCGCCTCCTTCACACGCGGCGGCGCTACCAGATCCGATTTGATGGCCGTCAAGCCGGCTTTTTCAAATTCGTTGACCCCCCTCGGATACTCCGTGCTGGCCAAGGACATCTGCTCCACCCGGTCGTAGCCCAAGATGTGGATCACTACCTCGGGCACCTCCAGCACATTCATCAGGGTATGTTTGACCGAATTGTCCCGCACGCGTCTGGAAGGAGAAAAGATCAACACCGGAGGATTGGCGCTGAACATATTGAAAAAGCTGAAAGGGCTCAGGTTGGGATTGCCCTCTCGATCCACTGTGCTGGCAAAAGCAATGGGCCTTGGAGTCACCGCTCCTTGCAAAATCGTCTGAACCTCCACCGGGCTCAGGTCTTTCGGATAAAAGGTTTTCATTTGATCAAAATAGCATGCAACTTTAAAGTTATAGCTCTTTTTCGCCAAATCGTCCAGATTTTATGAACCGCAAAACCCTGTTAACCCTTTTCTTCCCCTTTTTCCTAGCCCAAGTACAGGCCCAAAGCCACCAGTTTGCCACCTTCAATATCCGCTGGGACAACCCAGGCGACAAAGGAAACCTCTGGCAAGACCGGGCTTCCAAGGTCATCCACCTAGTCCAATTCCACAAAATAGGCCTGCTCGGCACACAGGAAGGCCTGCACCATCAAATCAAGGAACTCAGCCAAGGGCTTGGCTATGAGTACCTCGGCGTCGGCCGTGATGACGGAGCGGAAAAAGGGGAATACACCGCGATCCTTTTCGATCCAAAACGCTACAAACTGGAAGACTCTGGCACCTTTTGGCTTTCGCCCACACCGGACACGCCAAGCAAAGGCTGGGATGCCTCCCTCAACCGAATCTGCTCTTGGGGCAAATTCAAAGACCAAGACGGCAAACGCTTCTTTGTCTTCAACATCCACTACGACCACATCGGCCAAGAGGCTCGCGAGGAAAGCAGCAAGCTCGTCGCAGCCAAGGCCAAGGAGATCAATGCAAGCAATCTGCCCGCCATCTGGATGGGCGACTTCAACGTCACCCCGGACAATCCCGCCTACCAGACGATCACCTCCAGTCCCGTCTGGAAAGACGCCAGGCTCATCTCCAAACTTCCCGCTTATGGCCCAGCCGGAACCTTCACCGGTTTTGATTGGGAGAAAATGCCGGATGGGATCATCGATCACATCTTTGTCAGCGGCAAGGTCGACGTGCTACGCCACGGGATCCTGACCGATAACTATGGAAAAAAGTACCCCTCCGACCACTTTCCCGTAATGGTGGAACTGGCGTTTTAGCCCGACTTACTTTATCATGAGTGTCACACAAGATCTGCTGCTGAGCATGCTGGAGCAAAACAAGCTCACCTGCTCCTTTGCCCTTGACCGGGTTTCGTCGGAAAACTCCGCCTGGAGGCTGAATCCCAGCGCGGCCAGCATAGGATTCATCTACAGACACATAGGCGAGACCATGAATCTGTTTGGATACTTCTTTGGCATCCCGCCTGCCGTACCCAACACGACCATGGGCAAAGAAGACAAGGGCCAGCGCTTTGACTTGGAGGAAAGCCACCGCTACATTTCCATTGGCTTTGAGATGCTGGAAAACCTGGTGCGAACGACCCCAGCGTCCGACTGGTCGCAAAAGGTTGACACGCCGTTTTTCGGGACAGTCTCAAAAATCCGCCTGTTTTCCCATATTCTCTTTCACAATGCACACCATGCCGGGCAGATCGCGCTGACGCTATCCCGAGGGTCATAAACGAACGAAGGCCGACTTTGCAGTCGGCCTTCGTTTTGTCCGTTCTTATCAGCTTATTCTGCCAAGGCAGCCACACCCGGAAGGACTTTGCCTTCCATGTGCTCCAGCAAAGCCCCACCGCCGGTGGATACGTAGGACACCTGGTCGGAGTAGCCAAACTTGTTGACCGCAGCAGCTGAGTCGCCACCACCGATCAGCGAGTAGGCTCCAGCCTTGGTCGCTTGCGCCACGGACTCGGCCACGGCTTTGGTTCCCTTGTCAAAAGACTCCATCTCAAACACGCCCATTGGCCCGTTCCAGAGGATGGTTTTGGATTCGGAGATCACCTTGCCGAAGAGGTCGCGGGTCTCAGGCCCGATGTCCAAGCCCATCCAGTTGTCAGGAATCTCGCCTTTTTTGGCAATACCTTGGTTAGCTTCATTGGAAAACGCATCCGCAATCACGGTGTCAACCGGAAGGATCAGGTTTACGCCTTTGGCTTTGGCTTTTTCCATCAGCTCCAGCACAAAGTCCAGCTTGTCGGCCTCCAGCAGGGAAGTACCGATGGATCCGCCTTGCGCTTTCGCAAAAGTATAGGACATACCGCCGCCGATGATCAGGTTGTCCACCTTCTCCAGCAGACGCTCGATGATGAGGATTTTGTCGGCGATCTTGGCCCCACCCATGATGGCGGTGTAGGGACGCTCGGGATTGCCGAGGACTTTGTCCGCATTGGTCAGCTCGGACTCCATGAGGTATCCGGCTACTTTGTCTTTGAAAAACTGTGCAATCACGGCTGTGGAAGCGTGCGCACGGTGGGCAGTGCCAAAGGCATCGTTGACATAGATGTCACCCAGCTTGGCCAACTTGCCGGCAAAGTCCACGTCGCCTTTTTCTTCTTCTTTGTAAAATCGCAGGTTTTCGAGCAAAAGCACCTCACCGGCACCCAGTCCTGCCGCCAGTTCGGCTGCCTCTGCTCCGATGCAGTCTGGAGCAAATTTGATTTTGGTACCCAAAGCGGCTTCCACCGCCGGGATGATGTGCTTCAGGGAATATTTCTCCTCAGGGCCTCCCTTGGGACGGCCGAGGTGGGACATCAGGATGGCGGAGCCGCCCTCGCCCAGGATTTTCTTGATGGTGGGCACCGCGGCTTGGATACGGGTATCGTCGGAGACGTTGAAGTTCTCGTCCAATGGCACGTTGAAATCCACACGAATCAGGGCCTTTTTGCCTGCAAAATTCAGGCTGTCCACGTTTTTCACTGTTGAACTCATAGGAAATGGTTTGAAAGATTTTTGACTGGCTTCTGTTAAAAGAGCCTCAAGTTAACCTTTGGGATTGGAAAATTGAAAGATTTTAAAGACTTGTCCGCCGGGGTGGATTGGAAAATTGGGACAGGGGGTTTGCAAGGTGGTAAAGTGGCAAGGTTAAAAAGTGAGGTTTTCGCTCAGCGACCTATTTTTAAGATTTGAGATTTGAAATTAGAGATTTGAAACTAGAGCTACTCCTCCCCTTCTTGATACTTGCGTCTAGCTACTTGATACTTTCCCTACTTCGCTGCCGCTCTTCTCAGTCGATCATTGATCGCGCGGCCAAGGCCTGTCTCGGGCATCAGCTCTGCGAGGATCACTGTCGCCGGACTTTCGTCCAGCTCCCGCATGGCTGCAAAAAGGTTTTTGGCTGCTTCGTGCAGGTTTTCGCTCGGGCTGAGGGCAATCTGCCTCCCCGGCTCCAAGTCGGAAAAAGCTTGAGAGAAGCTCAGCACCGCGAAGTTTTCCCCTTGGGCTTTTTTCTCCCGAATCAACTCCTGAAGATCTCCCAACAAAAAGGGTTTCCGTGGTGAGTAGTGGCTGTCTAGCTGACCGGGCGCGGCGGGATTGCTGGAGCTGTGGTCTTTGATGGTCACAGGCCCCACCAGCTTTTCGAGTTCGGCGATTTCCAGTCCGCCCAGCCTATAAATGGTGATTTCCCCTGCCTCCATGCCGACAATGGTACTCTCAAGACCCACCGTACAAGCGCCACCGTCCAGGATGTAGGGAATCCTGTCTCCCAGCTGCGCCTCCACGTGGGAAGGACGGGTCGGACTGATATACCCAAAGGGATTGGCACTGGGAGCCGCGAGCGGAAAAGACAGCTCCTCCAGCAGGGCGAGCGTGAGGGGATGCTGGGGCACTCGCACAGCGACGCGATCCAAACCGGAAGTCACCAGATCGGGCACGATGGCCTTTCTCGGCAACAGCAGCGTCAGTGGTCCCGGCCAAAAATTCTCCGCCAGGACTCTCAGCTGCTCGGGAAACTCCCTCACAAATTCCCCCACCCGCTCGATGGACGAGGTGTGCAAAATCAACGGATCAAAGCCCGGCCGATTTTTGGTCTCAAAAATCAACGCGGCGGCTTCGGAATCGAGCGCATTGCCGGCAAGTCCATAGACGGTCTCGGTGGGAATGCCCACGAGCTGGCCTTTTTCGAGAAAGGCTTTTGCGGATGCTATGTCTTTGCCGATCTCTGCCATTTTATTCCTCGCAGAAGTCTTTGATCCAGGTTTCCGCGTCGGCGTAGCCGAGGGAAAGCGCCATCTTCAGATCGGCACAGCCTTCGCCCTTTTGTCCCAAAGCACTCATACGGGTCACGCCCAGCAGGTAGTAGGCTTCGGCGTTTTTGGGATCGAGGTTCACGGTATTGGTGAGCGACTCCATGCCATGGATGGGGTCGTTCATGCCCAGCTCGGCTTTAGCCTTGCGGAAATGAGCCTCGGCCTGGTTTGGGTCGGCTTGAAGTACGGTTTGGAAATCCAGTAGGGCATCTTCGTACTCCTCCATGTTGAGCAGCGCGGTGCCACGGTTGAAAAAGATATCGGATTGGGAAGGATCCAGCGCCGTAGCCATGTTGAAGTCGGCCAGCGCTTCCTTGTATTTTTCCTGCTCCATCTTGGCATTGCCGCGGTTAAACCAGGGCTTGTAGCTCGTAGAGTCCGCCAGGATCGCCGCATCGAAGACCGGGATCGCTTCTTCGATCTTTCCCTGCTGGAAAAGCGCCACGCCTTTCGCATTCAGGGCCTGGGCATTTTCGGGGTTGATTTCGAGAAGTTGGTCAAAAAGCGACACCGCTTCCGGCCAAGCCTGGGTGTCCATTTTCTCGATTCCGGCTTTCAGCAGCTCTTCCTCATTTGGCTTGCAGGCAAACAGAGTCGCCGCCAGCAAACCCAAGATCCAAAGTTTCTTCACAGGGGTAATTTTTCGGCAAAGATAGGGAATTAGCGCTTACCCAGCCGCCAACTTCAGTCTATACTCCTCGGGGATAGCGGTGGGCTTCATGGTTTTCATGTCCACCGCCACCAGTACGGAAAGGCATTTTGCATAAATATGTTCGCGGCCCTGCTTGTCTTTTCCCACCAAAACCTGCTCCAAGTCAAAAGAGGAATTGCCTAGACGGGAGCACTTGACCAAGGCCTCCACCTGGTCTTCCAAGTGGATCGGGCGCAGATAATCGATCTCCACCCTTCCGACCACTACTCCAAAGGAAAGTACATCCCAAGCGCAAACCTCATGGAGAAACACCGCCCGGGCGTGTTCGAAATAGTTGAAGTAGACACCGTTGTTGACATGCAGGTAGCCGTCGATGTCGGAAAAGCGGATCTGCAGCGGAATCGAAAACGCGAAACTTTCTCTCAGTGCAGCCGGGCTTACGGGATTTTTCAAAGCAATATTTCTGATTTGCTGGTCTTTTCGAGCATGCGGAGAATGGAGGGATTGTACCCGATCATGTCCACCACGGAGTCAAAAGCGATCCAGGCGAGGGAGATGCTCTCGTCGCTCATCTCCAAGGGCTCGTTGATATCGGCCTCCAGCAGGTAGCGCACGTCAAAATGGAAGTGCTGCGGCACATGCGGGCGCTCGGGGATGATGTGCTTGTCGATGTCGAAGATGGAAGAGTCCACAAATTGCAGGGAGCTCAGGCCACTTTCCTCCCGGGCTTCCTGCAGGGCGACGTCCATGAGGTTTTCGTTGCCGTCGGCATGACCGCCGAGCTGCAGCCATCGGCCGAGCTTGCGGTGGAGCGTCAGCAGCGTGTGGGTACGCTCTTGGTTCACCACCCACGAAGAGGCCGTGAAGTGTCCGTCCAGACGCTCCCGCTTGTAGGCCAAGGGATCATGGGTGAGCTCCGCAAAATCCGAGATAAAAGCCGCCTCTTCCTCGTAGGGGGTGCGGTATTTTTCGAGTTGGTTTCTAAGCTTGATTCTATCCATTGGTGTGTGTTTCAAAGATCCGATCCATCAGTTGATCGAAAGGTTTGGCATCCTGATAAAGACGATCGGAATACACCGTCGCCAGCAACTTGATAAAACTGGGCTTATTGTCTACACTCACTTTCTCCAACGCCACATTTCCGTACAGCTGAGAAATCAGCTCTCCTTCAGCCGGAAGTTGAAGGGGAGGCTTAAAATAGAATTTCTCGCTCACCTTCACCCGGTCGGCCGTTTCCTCAAACTTCCGATCCAGGCTCACCTGCTCATATCCCAAAGCTAAAATCCTTTGGCTAAAAGCCAAAAAAAGCCGGGAAAATGATTTCATGTCCAAAGGCTCCTCGTACGTCACCGCAAAACCGTTGGCATAGGGAGAATCCAAGATATGCACCCGAGGGGGAGCTTCTATGCCGGTGCGCTTGAAATGGTAGTTTTTGTAAACCAAGGCAAAGAGGCGCTCGCAGGCCTCGGACTCCATCCACTCCTTCAGGTCGGCTTGCTCGCTCTCCTTGATCACGAAATTTTCCCGAACCGTCATGGGCGACTCCCCAGCGGGCTTAAACACATTTCTGAATAGGTCGTCGAAGAAATTACCCATGGGCTAAAGTCAAGATGTGCCCATCGGGAGAGATGCTGACCAGGTTTTGGTCGATCAGTTGACGGAGCAAGTGCAGGTTGGAGTCGGACCTTGGTTTGCCGAGTGTCAAAAACAAGTCCTGCTCTGATAACCCGCCTGTCTCTTCCAAAGTTTCCAAAATCCTTCGCTTCAGCCGATCTTCCTGGCTTTGGGGAGCCTGTTTTTTTTTCTCCTCGATACAGACATCGCAGATTCCGCAGACCTCGTCGGTCTTTTCCCCGAAATACTCCTGGATAAACTGCGTACGGCAAAGCTTCGCCTGTCGGGTATAGGAGACCATGCTTTTGGCTTTGTCCAAAGTAAGCTGCTTCCGGCTGGCGATGCGGGGAAGGTTGAAGGGCAGCTTACCCGCATCGTAGCGATGGGTGAGAAAGGTGAGCTGGGGCTTGTCCTTTCGCTGGTCGTAGTCCATCACTTCCAGCTTTTGGAGATCCTGAAGCGCCTTGACCAGCTCGGACTCCCTCATGCCGAGCGCCTTCGCCAGCTTGCCCTCCTGGATGCGGATGAATTCGGAAAAAAGATTGCCCCCATAGGTCCGCAGGAGCATTTTGACCACGGGATCGAGCTTGGCATAGGCGATCTGTATCTCGTAGAGCTTGCTGGGATCGACCTGAAAATGGACTCTTGAAGGCGCAAAAAAACTCTCGTTGATCTCCACAAAGCCCTCTTCGGCCAAGACTTTGAGCGCATAGAAGGTGTCCAGCACTTCCAGGCCATAGGTCTGGCAAAAGTCCGACAGGTCAAAGTCAAAGCTGCTCAGCATGTTGCTGCCCACGGCCAGCTGGTAGTAGTTGGCGAGGCATTGATAGACCCGCTTGAGGTAGTCGATGGGCGCGTAGACCAGCTCAGCCCGGCGGCTCAGCTGCTCAAAATCCTGCTCGTTGGCCAGCAGCACCGCAAAGGCCTTCCGCCCGTCTCGCCCCGCACGACCCGCTTCCTGGTAGTAGTTTTCGAGGTTTTCCGGCAGATCGCTGTGGATCACCACCCGCACGTTCGGTTTGTCTATCCCCATCCCAAAGGCATTGGTACTGACCATCACCCGCACGCGATCTGCTTTCCAGGCCTCCTGACGCTCAGCCCGATCCGAGTTGGAAAGTCCAGCGTGGTAGGCCGCGGCGGAAATCCCGAGCTGATGGAGCGCTTTGGCGATCTGTTGGGTAGCTTGGCGGTTTCTCACGTACCAGATCGCCGTGCCGGGGATGCGGCTGAGGATCTCTATCCCTTTTTCCAGCTTGTTTTCAACCAAGCGCACGCTGTAGCTGAGGTTTTTGCGGGAAAAGCTCTGGTGGAACTCACGGTGCCGCTTCATTTCCAGCTTGTCCACAATGTCCGCGCAGACCTGAGGCGTGGCCGAAGCGGTGAGAGCCAGTACATTTACTTTTGGGTGAAAAGCCCGGATGGCGGCGATCTCCAGATAAGGCGGCCGAAAGTCGTAGCCCCACTGCGAGATGCAATGCGCCTCGTCCACGGCGATCAGGTTGACCTTCATCTGCCGAAAGCGCTCGATGAAAAGCTCCTGCTTCAGCCGCTCGGGGGAAACGTAAAGAAACTTGAAGTCCCCGTAGATGCAGTTGTCCAACGTGGTATCGATCTCGCGGTGGCTCATGCCCGAGTAGATGGCCGCCGCTTTGATGCCCTTGGCTTTGAGGTTGTCCACCTGGTCTTTCATCAGCGCGATCAGCGGAGACACGACCAGGCAGATGCCTTCCCTTGCCAGTCCGGGGACTTGGTAGCAGAGGCTTTTCCCCCCGCCTGTCGGCAAAAGCGCCAGCGTGTCCCCCCCCTCCATCACCGCGTCGATGACCTGGCGCTGGACGGGACGAAAGTCCTCCAGACCGAAAACCTCCCGAAGTATATGTAGCAGTTGAGTTTCCAATTACCAGCTGGGCTTGGTTTTGGACAGAAAGGCCGCGATGCCCTTCACGCAGTCCGCGTGGCCTCTCGCTTTGGCATTGGCTTCTGCGGCCTGATCGAGGGCTTCTTGACGGGACTTGGCATTGAGGCTTCTGAGCAGTCGTTTGGTCTCCTGCATGGAAAAGGCCGAGTTTTCGGTGACGAGCTGCTGCGCAAAATCCAGGACGCGCGCTTCGAGCTTCCCGGTATCGACAACCTCGGTGACAAGCCCGAGGTTTGCTGCCTTTTCGGCGGAGATCACTTCGGCGGAAAGCAACAGCTCAGTCGCTTTCGCCTGCCCGATTTGCTCCGCCAAAAACACCGACACCAAGGCCGGAACGAAGCCGATTTTGGCCTCGGTGTAGCCAAACTTGGCCTCCGCTGCCGCAAAAGCGAAATCACAGACTGTGACCAAACCGCAGCCCCCGGCCAAGGCATGGCCTTGCACTTGGGCGATGACTGGCTTGGGAAACTCGTAGATCTGGGAGAAAAGCTGCCCCAAGCGACGGCTGTCGGCGAGGTTTTCCTCAAAGGAATTTTGCTGCAATTCCTCCAGATAGGCCAAGTCCGCCCCGGCACAAAAAGCCTTTCCCTCTGCCCGCAAGACGACCACTTTTACTTCTTTGCGCTGAGCAAAATCCGAAAACGCCGCCCCGAGGGTGCCGATGAGCTCTGGGCTCAGGGCATTACGCTTGTCGGGCCGGTTCAGCGTGACATAGCCTACGCGGTCTTCGATATGGGTGAGCACAGGGGTGTCCATGGGGTCATTTTAACGAAGGGATAAATTACGGGGAGAAAAAGCCAAGGGCAAGCGGGCGATCAGAAAACTACCTGAAATGCGCCATTATTTGCGGAGAGCGAGTCCAGTGGTAGGGCATCTGTCCCTCCGTCCGGCAAAATACGCTCGACCTTCCGCGGTCCTTTTCCTTCCCAGTGCAGGGAGTTGTCTTTGGCTCCAAAGCGAAATCCAAAAATCGGGAAATACCGAAAACCTTCCCCATCCAACGCAAGCACCGACTCGGGCATTTGCGGGCGATGGGCGGCGACGCGGTTCGGATCGATGGAGAAGCTGATTTGCTCCAGAGGAAAGCTTTCGTTCCAGGAGAAATGTTGATCGCCGACTTTGAAGTCCATGAGCAATCCCTTTTCCCCAGAGAAAACCAAGAGCTCGGAGGCTGGCTGTCGCAGCTCCCGACCCAACCTTTCAGCCCTCCAAGCCAGAAACAGCCCGATCATCAAGTAAACGAGCTTTCTCCGGTCTCCCCACTCCCAGTTGGCCCAGACGATCAACAAGCCCCATACCAGGAGCATTCCGGTAAGCGTGATCGTGAGGCGCTCCATATTCCCGCCCGGCAGCTGCTGGATCTGGACGGTGAGCCAGTTTTGAAGCCAAATCAGACCGCTGACGATCCAGCCGAGCAGGTTTCCCAAAAAAGGCACCCAATTCAGCGCCAGCATCGCTATGCCCACATTCATCACCAAAAAGGAAAGTGGGATGATGAGCAGATTAGCCAGCAGGAAATAGCTGGGAAAGCTATGGAAATAGAGGATGGAAAGGGGAAAAGTCCCCAGCTGCGCCGCGATGCTCACTGCCGTGATCTGCCAGAAGTACTCCACGACACGGTTAGGCGGCAGCCACCATCGGACGATAAGCGGCTGCAGCAGCAAGATTCCCGCGACGGCGGAATAGGAAAGCTGGAATCCCACATCGAAAATCACGCCCGGATCCATCGCTATGATGAGCATGGCCGAAAAGGCGAGGACATTCCAGGAAGAGGGCTTTCGCTCCCGCATTTGTCCCAAGGAAAACAGCGTAAACATGGTCGCGGCGCGGACGACCGAGGGCGAAAAACCCGTCAATACGGCGTAGGCCCAAATCAGGAGGACGACGAATAACAGGTAGATTTTCCGCGGTCTTTTCCCCAAACGCAAGCCTTTCAAAGGAAACAGCAGGATGACATAGATGATCCCGACGTGGAGCCCAGAAACGGCCAAAATATGCATGGTGCCCGTCTGGGCATAGGCGTCGCGTATTTCTCGATCAAGGCTCTCCTTTTGGCCAAGAAGCAGCGCGGTCGCGATCTGCTGGGCCTGAAGACCGAGCACTTTCCGTTGGATGACCATGACCAGGGATCTCCGAGTCCGCTCCAGCCAAAAGCGGAAATCCCCGGATTCGGCGCGGTCGACCACCTGGACCTCCTTGCCCACAAACTGGCGAAAATGGATGCCCTTTCTCGCCAAAAAAGCACGGTAGTCAAACTCATTTGGAAATGTCGGTGGAGGGATCTGTTCCGGCGACTTGCTCACCAGCAAAACCTGTCCGGGAAGCAGGGGTTTGGCCGATTTGTGATAGACGAGCACTTTGCCTTTGGAGGGCTTCCATGCGCTGCTGTCCCTGAGTTGGATGACCTCCAGCAGGTTTTCCTGGGAGTTTGGTTTTTGCACGTCGTACTTTTCCACCCGGGCGAGATAGGCTTCGCAAAATTCCAGCGCGGGGTCAAGCGCCTGAGTGGCTCGTTTCTTTTGGCCTTCGGAAAGCAGCGCCCCCAACACAAAAAGCATGGCATACCCCAAGAGGGCAAGTCCCAGTTTCGAAGATGTCTTTTTGCCCAAGAGCAAAAATAGGTACAGCAGCCAAAGGCCTCCGATGACCGCCGCCGATACCCAGACGGGCGCTCCGAGTCCACTTTGCGAAAGCAAAACGCCCGACACCAAAAAGGGCAAGTACCTCAAAAATGGAAAGTCGGCAAACCTCATCTTCAGAAAAATTAAAGACTTAAGTTAAAAAATAACAGGCACAAAAAAAGAGCCCCGAGAGGCTCTGGATTTCTTTGTCTTGGGGTTTTAAAACCGGTAGCCCAAACTGAAGCCGGCATTGGGCTCGATGGCGGTGAACTTGTCGGTCACTGCCTCACTGAAATTGCGGGCGATACTGGCGAAGGGACCAAACGCAAAATGCTCCGACACTTCCCACTTGTACCCAAATCCGGCACCGATGATGAATGCGGTCATGTCCGTGGAAGCCATCGCCCCGGCCACGGGCTCCTCAAAGTCCCCAAACCTGAACTTCAGGAAGGGATACACGTGAAACCGTCCATTCGGCTTGTTGCCGAAATAGAAGTTCAATCCCGACTGGATCGAATTGGTCTTGTAGTTTTTTCCGTCATTTTGGGAATTGTATCCAAATCGGTCGTTGAAATGGATCTGGAGGTCCAGGGAATGGCTTTCACTCAGAAAACGCTCATAGCCCACTTCAAACGACCCCATCAAAATCAGGTTGAGGAAGTTGAACTTGACCTCGTTGTCAAAGGCGCCGATATTGGGATTGGACAAACCAGAAGAAGAGATGACCTGCTGGCTGAATGCGGAAGCCGAAAGTACCGCGACAAAAAAAGCGGATAGGATGATTTTTTTCATAAAACGGGAATTTAAACTGCGGGGCATAAGGCAAGGATTAAGCCAACTCCATCTTGAAGTGTTGGATATTGCACTCTTCAAACATCTCTCCGACTTTCTGGAAGCCAAATTTGGCATAAAGCGGCACAGCGGTGAGTTGGGCGTGGAGATATTTGGTTTTCCCCTCTGCCTCGGGACGGGACTTCACATCCTCCAGCACGGCGGCCACCAAGGCCTGGCCTACGCCTTTGCCGCGGGCTTCCTTCAGCACCGCAAAGCGCTCCATCTTGACGCCGTTTTTGGTAAAGCGCCAGCGGGCAGTCCCGGCAGGCTTTCCTTCCAAACGGGCCAGAAAATGGGTGGAAGTCTCCTCAAACTCGTCATACTCCTCCGCCGGATCCACCTCCTGCTCGATCACAAAGACCAGCTCGCGGATTTTGAACACCTCCTCGAGCGCCTCCTTATCCGTTACCTTTTCTACTGTTGGCTTCATAGCGTTGTTGGTCTTTTTCTTCTTGATCTTTTTCGTAGGCCTCGATGATGGCCTTCACCAGCTTGTGCCGGATGACGTCTTTGCCGCTGAGGCTGACGACACCTATGCCCTTTACGCCTTTGAGGATCTTGAGCGCCTCGGCGAGTCCCGACTTTTGCCGCACAGGCAGGTCCACCTGGGTCTGGTCGCCCGTGATGATCACCTTGGAGTTGGGGCCCATACGGGTGAGAAACATCTTGATCTGCTCACTGGTCGTGTTTTGGGCTTCGTCAAGCAGGACGAAAGCATCGTGCAGCGTCCTTCCTCTCATGTAAGCCAACGGGGCGATCTCGATCACGCGCGTTTCTTGGTAATATTTGAGCTTTTCGGGCGGCACCATGTCCTGAAGCGCGTCGTAGATCGGCCTCAGGTAGGGATCGAGCTTTTCCTGGAGGTCTCCGGGGAGAAAGCCCAGATTCTCCCCCGCCTCCACTGCCGGACGGGTGATGATGATGCGCTTGACCTCGCGGTTTTTCAAAGCCCTCACGGCCAGGGCCACGGCGATGTAGGTCTTGCCTGTTCCGGCTGGGCCGAGGGCAAAAACCAAATCGTTGCTCATGGCGGCCTCCACGAGCTTGCGCTGGTTGGCAGACTTGGGCTTGATGACCAGTCCTTTGTTGCCGAAGACGATCACCTGATCCCTGCTGGCTTCCTCAAAGGGAATCCCCTCGATATCGAGGTAATCTTTGACGTTTTCCGGGGTGAGGTGGCCAAAGCGATCGAAGTGCTCCAGCAGGAGATTGATCAGATCGTTGATGCGCAGGATCTCCGGCGCACCGCCTTGGATGCGGATTTCATTGCCCCGCGACACGATCTTGCTCTGGGGAAAAGCCTGGGCAATCTGCCGGATATTTTCATTGCCGGTGCCCAAAAATTCCGCCAGGGGCACGTTCTCTAAGGTGATTACTTTTTCGACCAAACTTGTTTTTTGATTTAGGTTTACCTTGAAGGCTAAAGAATAAAATTTCTATTTTTGTTCGCTCCCCCTCAAACAAAACTACACAATTTTAATAGACTTGCTTGTATGGCATTGGTGACATTCCTTTCTGACTTTGGGGACAAAGACTACTACGTACCGGCCGTGAAGGCCAAGATGCTTTCGATCAACCCACAGCTGAATATCATCGACATTTCGCACAGCATTAACCCCCACGACGTCGCGCACGCGGCCTTTATCCTCCGGTCCAGCTTCAGGGAATTCCCCAAGGGAACCGTCCATCTGGTGGGCATCAATACGGTAGGCACCATGACCCAAGGCTATATCGGAGTGAAGCTGGAGGAGCACATCTTCGTGGGGCCAAACAACGGCATCCTCAGCATGCTGGCTGACCAAGACCCCGGGATCTTGGTGCAGTTTGCCGACATACACGTGAAGGACTCCACCTTTCCCACCCGGGATATCCTAGCCCCCATCGCCGCCAAAGTGGCAAGCGGAGCCGCCATCCACGACTTTGGCGGACCACTGGCCAACTTCCGCAAGCTCATGTCCCGACAGGCCAAAGCCACGCGCGAGCACATCATCGGCCACGTGATCCGGATCGATCGCTATGGCAACCTGTTGACGAATATCCGCAGGGAGGTCTTTGAGAAGCTGAACCCCGGCAAATTCAACATCCAGTTTGGCCGCGAAACCGTCGACAAGCTCCAAAACGGATACGACCAAGTGGAGGCGGGGGATCCCTTTGCCTTCTTCAACAGCCTTGACATCCTGGAAATAGGCATCAACCACGGCGATGCAGGCAAACTCCTCGGTCTGAAGCAGGACAGCGTGGTATATATCCATTTTGGAGGATGACGCTGGTCAGGATCGTGCGGATGTCTTTTAGGCCGGAAGCGGTGGAGGCCTTTTTGGAAAACTTCGAAACCCACAGACATTCCATTCGGAATTTCCCCGGCTGTCTGCACTTGGAGCTCTGGCAGGACTACACCGAAAAAAATATTTTCACCACCTACAGCCACTGGGACAGCGAAAAATCCCTCCAGCAGTACCGTGATTCTGAACTGTTTAACTCCGTCTGGAGCGCCACCAAGCTGCTTTTTGACGCAAGGCCCCTGGCCTTCAGCTCAAAAAAAATATTGGAAGTGACCTGAGTCTGTTGGAGGAAAAACAAAAAGTCATCATATTTGCAGCCCGTTCAGCAAGGAACGGTAAAAACACAGTCTGATCTGATCAGGCGCGTACCATGCCCAGGTGGCGGAATCGGTAGACGCGTTGGTCTCAAACACCAATGAGGTTACACTCGTGCCGGTTCGACTCCGGCCCTGGGTACAGAAAGCCCGCTGAAAAGCGGGCTTTTTTCGTTTTTATCGATGTAGAAATGAAATCTGCTATTTCACGAAAAGCACACTCCCTAAACACTCAGGCAAGGATTCGAATAGTGGAAGTATAAGGAATCCCACAACGAGACACCGGATCAAGGCATAAGTTCAACGAAAAAGGTGAAGTCTGCCTACCACCAAGACGAAAAAACCTCCAGCGTCTTTTCGACCCTGGAGGTTTTCAGCCTTCTGGTTTTCCAAAGGAAGCGACCTATTTCGCTGTGGACTGCCCCGCCCTATATTTCTCCAACAACTCTGCCAGCTCTTTCGCTTTTTCAAGGTCCGAGGTGTAGAGGTTTTGCATCTGGCGGGCGTCTTCCTTCATGTTGAAGAGCAGCGCCGGACTGTCAAAATCCGTGTATCCTTTCAGTTCGGCGAAGTCAGCGGGAATCTTGCGATGCCCTCCCGTGGAGTCGTTGATGTAGAGGAAGTCACCCTTTCGAATGCCCCAGATGGTTTTGTAGGTATTGTGCACCAGCGCTTCCCGCACCGGGTTGGCGGGATTTTGGCCTTGCCACACTTGGCTGAAGTCATAGCTATCCGGAGCCGCCGGAGCCGGGACAGGGGAGCCCGAGAGCGAAGCCAAGGTCGCCATGAGGTCGATCTGGGAGATCAGCTGGTCAGAGACGGTACCCGCAGGCACCTTCCCCGGCCACTTCACGATAAAGGGCACATGGTGTCCTCCTTCCCAAACGTCGCGCTTCAGTCCGCGAAAGTCCCCCATGCTGAAGTGTCCATATTCCAGTCCGCGCGTCCAGGCATAGGCTTCCGGACCGTTGTCCGCGGTGAAAATCACGAGGGTATTTTCCTCCAAGCCTTTGTCCTTCAAAGCTTGGAGCACCTGTCCGGCTACCCAATCTGTCTGAACCATGAAATCGCCGTAGGCGCCTGCCTGGGATTTCCCGTCAAACTCTTCGTTGGGGATAATGGGCGCGTGGGGAGAAGGCAAGGCAAAATAGAGGAAGAAAGGCTGGTCTTCCTTTTGCTCTTGGATGTAGGACACGGCTTTCTTGGTCAAGGTAGGCAGCACATCATAGGGATTCCAGTCCTTCACCCTTGGTCCTGGCCTAAACTCCCAATGGCCCTCTTTGGTCTCATAGCCAATGTTGTCGTAGGTCATCAGCTCGGTAGGAGCCTCCACCACTCGATCATTTTCCACCCAGGCATAAGGGGGAAAATTGATCGTGCCGTCGCCAAAATAATAGTCAAAGCCCCTGTCCAAGGGCCCGCCTTTCACCGGCTGGCTCCAATCGATATCATCGGGACCGACCACTTTCACGGTACGAGACCCCGACGTGATTTCCGCGCTGGGCTCGCCTTTCATCACCCAGTTCCAGCCCAGATGCCACTTGCCTATGGCAGCGGTGGAGTAGCCATTGCTACGGAGCACATCGGCTACCGACACGTCTCCCTCCGCGAAAAAGGGCTTGCCAAAAGAATCCACGATGTCGTGCTGTCGCCTCCAGTGGTAGGTACCGGTCAAAAGCGCATAGCGGCTTGGCGAGCAGATCCCCGAGGAACTGTGCGCGTCACTGAAGCGCATGCCCTCCCGCGCCATTTGGTCTAGGTAGGGAGTGGGAATCTTTGAATTGGGGTTTTGGATGGCCAAGTCCCCAAAGCCCATGTCATCGGCGTAGATGATCACGATATTGGGTTTGGAGGCCTGGGCGGGCGTTTGGTTTTGGCAGGCAGAGGCGAGGAGCGCCAGGACTGCAAGAAAAAGGAATGAAAGTGATTTCATGGATTTTGAAATGGAACGAATGAGGACATCAGGCAAAGCGCCAAGCTATGGCCAGCCTCGGACTTACAAAATGAATTGAAGCCCAAGATAAACTCCAGCCGGCAATGCAAGCACCTTGGCAACAGCTAATATCGTTTATTATTCCAAAGTTAGGCCAATTGGTCTAATATTTTGTTTCTACCACCGAAAAGAAAAGTTATGCTAGGAGTCTCGGCCTTTTCCTAGCAAAAGAAAAAACCTCCGAAGTCTATCCGACTCCGGAGGTTTTCAGCTTTCTGACTTTAACCTTCTCTTTGGGACTATTTCAGATTTTTATATCGGATTCGCTTCGGAGCGACATCGCCCAGGCGCTTCTTCTTGCTTTCCTCGTAGTCGGAGAAGTTGCCCTCAAACCATACGACTTGTGAATCTCCCTCAAAGGCCAAGATGTGGGTACAGATCCTATCCAGAAACCAACGGTCGTGGGAAATCACCACGGCGCAGCCCCCGAAGTTTTCCAGCGCTTCCTCCAGAGCCCGAAGCGTGTTCACGTCGAGGTCGTTGGTAGGTTCGTCAAGGAGGAGCAAGTTACCGCCTTCCTTGAGCATCATGGCCAGATGAACCCGGTTGCGCTCACCACCGGAAAGCACGCCGACTTTTTTCTCCTGATCCGAGCCTGCAAAGTTGAACTTGGAAACGTAGGCCCTGGCATTGACTTCCTTATTGCCCAGCTTCATCAGCTCGTTGCCGCCGGAAATGATCTGATAGACGGTCTTGTTGGGATCCAAGCCACCGTGCTCTTGGTCCACGTAGGCCAGCTGCACGGTCTCTCCCACCTCAAAATTGCCGGAATCGGGCTTTTCCTGCCCGGTGATCAGCTTGAAGAGGGTACTTTTACCGGCTCCGTTTGGCCCTATCACGCCAACGATCCCACCCTGCGGCAGGGAAAAGCTCAGGTTTTCAAAAAGCAGCTTGTCGCCGTAGGCCTTGGACACGCCATTCACCTCGATGACTTTGGCTCCCAAACGTGGCCCTGGCGGAATGAACAGTTCAAGTTTGGCTTCTTTCTCTCTCGCTTCTTCTCCGACCAACTTGTCGTAAGCGTTCAGACGAGCCTTGCCTTTGGACTGGCGAGCCTTGGGAGACATGCGAATCCATTCCAATTCCCGCTCCAGGGTCTTCTGGCGCTTGGATTCGGTCTTTTCCTCCTGCTTCAGGCGGTTTTGCTTCTGCTCCAGCCAAGAGGAATAGTTGCCTTTCCAGGGAATGCCTTCGCCTCTGTCCAGCTCGAGAATCCATCCAGCCACGTTGTCCAGGAAGTATCGGTCGTGGGTCACGGCGATGACCGTGCCTTTGTAGTTTTGCAGGTGTTGCTCCAGCCAGTGGACGGACTCGGCATCCAGGTGGTTGGTAGGTTCGTCAAGCAGCAATACGTCCGGCTCTTGAAGGAGCAGACGACAAAGCGCCACGCGTCTTTTTTCCCCACCGGACAGGTGTGCCACGTTGGCATCCGCAGGAGGGAGGCGAAGCGCGTCCATCGCCTTGTCCAGCATTACATCCAGTTCCCAGGCATTGACGGCGTCCAGCTTTTCCTGCACCTCGCCCTGTCTGAGGATGAGCTTATCCATGGCGTTGGGATCTTCCATGATCTCGGGATCCATGAATTTTTCATTGATCTGGTCAAACTCACGGAGCAATGCCACTGTCTCAGCGACGGCTTCCTCCACGACTTCCTTCACGGTCTTCGTAGGGTCGAGCTGGGGCTCCTGCTCCAGCATGCCGACGCTGTAGCCAGGAGACCAGACTACCTCGCCGAGGAATTCCTTGTCCAGCCCGGCGATGATTTTGAGCAAAGACGACTTACCGGAGCCATTCAGACCGAGTACGCCGATTTTGGCACCATAGAAAAACGAGAGATATATATCCTTTAAGACTTTCTTTTGAGGGGGGTAGACTTTCGAAACCC
This sequence comes from Algoriphagus oliviformis, assembly GCF_017254915.1. Taxonomy (GTDB): domain Bacteria; phylum Bacteroidota; class Bacteroidia; order Cytophagales; family Cyclobacteriaceae; genus Algoriphagus; species Algoriphagus oliviformis. Next base: position 387,531 of record NZ_JAFKCT010000004.1, read on the forward strand.
CGGCCATGGAAAAGATGATTTTTTCTGCACTCATGCTTATATTTTAATCGTTTAGAAACCTGTTGGGCAAGATGGCAAAAATATACCTTTCTTAGGATAAGTGAGGGCTAAATGATTATTTTGCGAAAAATTGGAAACGACCACCTATAACCTATTGCATTGAAATGGAGCATCCTTATGGATATATCAAGGACAACAAAGTCTATTTGAAGGGATTTCTCGGAAAGGAAGACCGGGAGATCGGAGAAGTAAAGGAAGACGAAGCCTCCACCATCAGCTATTTCGAAGCTCGCTTTGAGCAAATCAAAGATAAAGTAGCCAAACTTAAATCAGACATCGAGGAAAACCAAAACAAGGGTTCCTTCCTCATGAAGCTGATCCACCTGCGCGACTCCCTGTATGAATCCGACGCCTTGGGGGACTTCATTCCCCTGATCGAGACGCTCAACGAGCAGGAGGCATTTCTGAACGAAATCATCCAGGTCAATCGGGCAAAGAACCTCGAGGTGAAAAAAGCCCTCATCCTCGAAGCGGAAGCGAAACGGGACGATACCGACTGGAAGCCCACCGCGGAGTTTTTCAAGGAGCTGAAAATGCGCTGGATCAAGACTGGACCCGTGGAAAAAGAACTCCACGAAGAGCTGGAAAACGAGTTCAACGATTCCATCCAGACCTTCTTCGAAAACAGACGCCACTTCTACGAAGGCCTTGCCCTACAAGCGGAGGAAAACATCAAGGTGTACGAAGCGCTGGTCGTCCAGGCTAGGGAAGCGCATGACCTGCCGGACGCCAAGATGGCCTTTGACATCTCCAAGCGCATCCAGAAAGAGTGGAAGGAAGCCGGAAAAGTACCCGCCGAAAAACGCCAGCCCCTTTGGGATGAGTTTTCGAAGCTGAACAACCGGATTTTCTCCCGCTACAAGCGCACGCTGAACCCCGGCCCGAGCATGCATCCCCGCGAAGTACTCCGCAAGATCGAGGGCATGGTGGACGAGCTCAAGAAAATGGCCCACCAGCCTACCGGGCCTGCGATCACCCAGCGGGCCAAGGCCATACAGGAAGACTGGAAAAAACTTCCGGCGCACAAGCCCAAGGAGGCAAACCTGCCGGCGAGATCCTATCAGTTTTTCATGGACATTATTTTCGAAAAAGCCTTTCTCGAAAAACTCGCCCACGGCAAGCATCCGGGATTTGAAGCGATGCCTCTGCAGGAGCAAAACCAGATTAAGTCAGGGATTCTCAAGGACTTACTACACAGAGACCAGGGAGAGCTCGACACCATGCAGAACAATTCGGACAACTTCCGTGTTCAGACCCCGGATTTCCAGATGATGATGCGGAAAAAGTTGTCTGGGCTCAAGCGGAAAGTAGACGTAAAAAACTATATTTTGAAGCAACTTTCTCCTCGTATTTGAGTAGAAACTACTTATTCAAAAAATCACTAATCTTGCACCTTTAAAAATTCCGGAACAAATTTAAAATAAACACTATGTACTGGACACTTGAACTCGCATCCTACCTAGAGGATGCTCCCTGGCCAGCGACCAAGGATGAGCTGATCGACTATGCCATCCGCTCCGGCGCCCCACTTGAAGTGGTGGAAAATCTCCAAGAGCTCGAAGACGACGGTGAGCCATACGAGACGATCGAGGAGATCTGGCCCGACTATCCGACCAAGGATGACTTCTTCTTCAACGAGGACGAATATTAAAAACCAAAAAAGCCCCGCCCCGATAGCTATCAGGCGGGGCTTTTTCGTTTTGGCAAGCAGCCCTCCAAGGGTTTTGAACCCTTGGAGGGCTCACCCCACTCACAACCCGAGCACCTGCCTCAGCCGCGCATAGCCGGTCTTGCTCACGGGAATCTGCTCCCCGCCCCGCAACTTCACCAGATAGGTATCCCGCTCGTAGGGCTCGATGCCGGTGATCCCGTTGAGATTGATGATAAAGGAGCGATGCACCCGCGCAAACTTCCCCGCATCGAGACTTTCTTCCAGCGCTTTCATGGTCATTTTTTTCAGGTATTTGCCCCCAGAGGTATGGATCGCCACGTAGTCGTCTTCCGCCTCAAAGTAGTTTACCTCCTGCACCGGAATGATCTTGATGTCGTTTTTGACCCGCACCACGAGCCGATTGCTTTTCTCCGCCAGCTGGCCAAGCGCTTGGTTTTCCTCCGCATCGTGTTCCCTTTCGCCCATCTCCAAAAACCGCTCAATCGCCTGCTTAAACCTCGCCTGCGAAAAGGGCTTCAACAGGTAGTCCAAAGCCTTGGCATCAAAGGCCTTCAGCGCGTACTGGTCAAAAGCCGTGGTAAAGATCACCGCAGGCGGCTCATCCAGCAGCTCCAGCATCTCAAAGCCCGTGATCTTGGGCATCTGTACATCGAGAAAAATCAGATCCGGCTGATGCTGCTGTATGGCCTTTAGCCCTTGGAATCCATCTTGGCACATTTCCACCACTTCAAACTGCGGAAAGTCCCCAAGGTATTCCTTGACTATCCCCGCGGCCAGGGGTTCATCGTCTATGATTAGGGTTTTGATCATTGGTACTGGGGGATTTTGAGTGTCACGCGAAAGAGTCCGTCGGAAGCCTCTGTACTCAGCAGGTCTTTTCTTCCAAAAAGCAGGTACAGCCTTCGCTCCACGGAGCTGAGGCCAAAGCCCGTCCCCTCCGGCACAGCAGCCTCCGCGTCAAAGGGGTTGCTGATCTCAAGGGCGAGATAGTTCTCCTGTCTCTCGCACTTCAGGTCTATTCTCACCGAACCGGTCATGCCATACAGTCCGTGTTTGATGGCGTTTTCGACCAAAGGCTGGATCAGGAGCTGGGGGATCTTGACCGTCTCCAGCTCGGGCTCCACCTCAAAGTCCACCTGCAGGCGATGTCCAAAGCGCACCCGCTCGATATCCAGGTACATCCTGAGGTAGTTCAGCTCCTCGCTGAGGGGAATCCAGCTCTTGGAGTCCTTGCGGATCGTCCCGCGGAGGAATTCGGACAGCTGCAGGACCATCTCCCTGGCCTTGTGGGGCTGGGAGGCCACCAAGGCACTGATGGAATTGAGGCTATTGAAGAGAAAATGCGGCTGAAGCTGCTGCCGGAGCTGGGCGAGCTCCGCGTCTTTGGACAGCTGGAGCATCTGGGACTCCCGTTGGTTGAGCTGGTTTTGGTCTTCGAGCCTGGAAGCGAGCAGGGAAAGCATCGCCCACAGGACCTCCACGCCCGCCAGCATCGCCTCCCTGAGGTAAACCGTCTTTTCCAAAAAAAACAGGTACTCCGCCTCGTCAGCATACCACCAGGCCAAGAGATACCGGTGGCCCACCACGCCGAGCACACTCAGCATCAGCGGCACTCCGAAAATCTGCCCCAGGTTTTCCTTTTTGGGCAGAAAGTAGCCAAACATGCTGTGGATGACGGAGAGCCCCACCATCAGCATCAAGCCAAAAACAAAACTGTCCACACCGGCTACCTCCAGCTCCAAGCCATACTGAATCTGCAAAAGAAAACATCCCAAGGACCAAGCTAGCCCGGCTCCTGGGATGATCCATTTTCCCCATTTGGGATTTGAAAACGCGTTGGTAAGCAAATTGGTAGCGATTCTAGTTGGTTATGAATGTCGTTAATAGGATTTGATTTCCAAACCTCCGAAGAGGATCGTCCCTTTCAGCACGACCACTTTGTTGGCATCGACCCCTCCATCGCGGAAGAAGCGCTTGTCTTCCAGCCCGGCGGCGATGTTGGACACCTCGGTGCGGATATCCCAGTGCGGAGGCACGATCAGCTTCACTCCACCAAAGATGATATCCACTTGGATGGTCGCCACGCCGCTAAAGTCCGCTTGGCTCAAGTCTATGTCTGCGCCGCCAAAGGCCGCGGTAATTTTACCGCCCTGGAAATTTTTGGTCATCATCCGACGGTTTACGCCACTGAAGATCGCGTCGATATTCAGGGAATCGGCAAAGGAGGTTCCCGTGGTACGGGTAAAGCCGCTCCCCTCGCCTGAGGCCTTCGACTCCGAAGCCTTGGACTCATCCACGATCTTGGCATCTTCCACGGAGGAAGAAAATGCGCTCATTTGGCTTTTCTTGTCCTTCTGCTTGGTTTCCCAATTGCTGCGGATTTCGTCCAAGACCTGGTTTTCCCTTCGCTTATGTACGATCAGGTACACTCCCAGCGCGATCAGTCCCAAGGGCCACACGTATTGCCCGATGCCGAAGTCGAGGCCAAATTCGTTTCTCGCCAGAAAGTAAGTACCCAAAAAAAGCATCAGGAACCCAAAGAATGTCTTGAACTCGTGCTTGATCAGGGAGAAAAGCCCGATCACGATCAGGATCATCGGCCAGGTGAGTATCCAGCTGGGGATGAAAAAGCCGACTTTTCGGAGCAACAAAATGACGCCTATGCCCAGGATGATAAACCCGAAGGCTATGCTCCCGTCGTTGTTTGATTTTCTAAGTTTATTCATGGCTTGCTGTGTTAAAGTTGATGATCAAAAGTACAGCGGCACCATTTCATGAAGAAGAACGGATAGGCGGGCTCGGGAAAAAGTCGGTGAAGGCGGAGAAAAGGTCGGTGAAATCGCAGGGCCAAATTTCACCGATGCGTCCTAACGGCGGGAAAGCAGGAATTCGGCGTACTCCAGGTCCTCTCGCGTGGTAATCTTGATGTTTTCGATATTACCTTCGATCAGGGTCACCCCCCAGCCCTGGTACTCATACACGGTGGCATCGTCGGTGAATTGGGCAAGCTCTTCCACCAGGAATGCCTCTTTGATTTTCCCGACCTGGAATGTCTGCGGAGTCTGCACGAGGCGGAAACCACTTCTGTCTTGGAAGGCACTTCTCCCGTCTACATCGACTTTGCGCAGCGAGTCCTTCAGCGCGACCACCGGAATAGCGCTTCCTGATTTTTCTGCTTCCCAAAAGCTTGTCTGGATGACTTCTTTTGACACAAAAGGCCTCACCCCGTCATGTATCGCCACCAGCTCCGTAGCAAGGGGTAGTTTTGCAAGGCCGTTTCTCACGGATTGGAATCTGCTCTCGCCTCCTGCCACCAGCTCGTGCGGGAGAGAAAATTGACACTCTTCACAAAGCTTTTTCCAAAAAGAAAAGTCTCCACCCGGCAATACCAGCACCAGCAATATCCCCGGCTCCGCCTCGGCAAAGGCCTGAAGGGTATGCATGAGCACCGGCTTGCCGCCGATAGGCAGGTATTGCTTGGACACGGATCCTCCCATGCGGGTTCCTTTGCCCCCAGCTACGAGAATTGCAGCTTTTCTCATTTTTCTGTTGTTGAAACTAATCCAGCCCACCTCCCAGGCAGGCTAGCCATTCGAATCGTAAAGGCATAAAAAAGCCCGCCCCGATAGCTATCGGGGCGGGCCTCGGTTCCTTTTAGAGGATCAGCATCGCGTCTCCGTAGGAGAAGAAGCGGTACTTTTCCTTGATGGCCTCTTTGTAGGCTTTCATGATCAAATCATATCCACCAAAAGCTGACGCTGTCATCAGCAGCGTGGACTCCGGCAGGTGGAAGTTGGTGATCAGCGCGTTGGCGATCTTAAATTCATAAGGCGGGATGATGAACTTGTCCGTCCATCCGCTGCTCGCCTTGAGTCTGCCTCCGGCGGTGACAGAGGACTCGATGGTCTTCAGGGAGGTCGTCCCTACAGCCACCACGCGCTTTTTGGCATCCAGGGCAGCATTGACCAAGTCAACGGTCTTGTCCGGAATATTGTAGTTTTCCGAGTCCATCTTGTGCTTGGTCAGGTCTTCCACATCCACTTGGCGGAAAGTACCCAAACCCACGTGCAGTGTGATCGGGCTCACTTCCACTCCTTTGAGCTCAAGTCTTTTCAGCAGTTGGGGAGTAAAGTGCAAGCCTGCGGTGGGAGCGGCTACTGCACCTACATTCTTCGCAAAAACAGTCTGATAGCGCTCTCTGTCTTCCGGCTCGATCTTCCGCTCGATGATCTCCTTCAAAAGCGGGGTCTCGCCCAGCGTGTCGATGGTTTTTTCAAACTCCTCCTGATTGCCGTCAAACAAAAATCGGATGGTTCGCCCACGGGAAGTAGTATTGTCGATGACCTCGGCGACCAGGTCGCTGTCACCAAAATAAAGCTTGTTGCCCACGCGGATTTTTCGGGCTGGATCTACCAGCACGTCCCAAAGCCTAAGCTCCGGGTTGAGTTCCCTCAGCAGGAACACCTCGATCTTCGCTCCGGTCTTTTCCTTGTTGCCATACAGCCTTGCGGGAAAGACTTTGGTATCATTGGTCACAAATACGTCTCCGTCTTCGAAGTACTCCAAGACGTCTTTGAATATTCGATGCTCGATCTGACCAGTCTTGCGATGAACCACCATCAGGCGGGAATCATCACGGTTTTCGGTAGGATAAAGGGAAATTAATTTCTTGGGGACGTCAAATTTGAAGTCTGATAATTTCATATTGGAGCTTTAGGAGTCTTACTCGATAATGTAACGCTGTGATTTACTTTAAAAAATGCAAAGTTAATAACAATAATGCCCAAATTCAGCTAACTTGACAAATTGTTTTAAACCAACTACCTGACGTATGCTGTTTTTCCAATTGACCTGGGAAAGTTTTCGCTTCGCCATCACCGCCCTCAAATCCAACCTGACGCGGACCATCTTATCCCTGTTGGGCGTCACGGTAGGTATTTTTGCCATCATCGCGGTTTTTACACTGGTGGATTCCCTGGAGGGAAAGATCAAGTCCTCTTTTGCTTTCCTGGGGACAAACGTCATGCGGGTAGACCGATTCCCCTTTGCCAGCGGGCCCCAGGACTACCCTTGGTGGAAGTATTTCAGAAGGCCTCCAGGCACTTTTGCAGAGTACAAGTTTATCCAGCAAAGGCTCAAAAACGCCGAAGGAGTGACCATCTCTGCGTCAGCGACCGCTACGATCCAGGCCGGCAGCAATGCCTTTGAAGGGATGGCCTTGACCGGAGTTGCCTACACTTATTCCGATGTGTACGAGGTAGCCCTGGAGGAGGGGCGCTACTTCTCCGAATCAGAAATCAACGCTTCCCGGAATCTGGCAATTTTGGGCAAAAAAATCGCCAATACACTCTACCCCAACCAGCCTCCCATAGGAAAGGAAGTCAAGATCAAGGGGATGAAATTCACCATCATCGGCATCTTCGAAGAGGAAGGTGAGGGCTTCTTGGACTTGCCCTCCAAGGATGAGGCCTGCCTGATTCCCTATGGCGCCTTCAACAAAATGTACTATACCGGCAGAAACGGGCTCGAGCCTACCATCGCCGCCAAGGGACTGGAGAGTGACATCGGCCTTGTCGCCCTGGAAAATGAGCTTACCGGCCTGATGAGGGCAAAAAGAGGCCTAAAACCGACGGAGGAAAACAACTTTTCCCTCAACAAGACCGAATTTATCCAAAACGCCATCGGGTCTATCTTTGACGTCATCTCTGTGGCAGGATGGGTGATCGGAGGCTTTTCCATTCTGGTGGGAGGCTTTGGCATCGCCAACATCATGTTTGTATCCGTTCGTGAACGTACCAATATCATCGGCATCCAGAAGTCCCTCGGGGCCAAAAACTACTTCATTCTCTTCCAGTTCCTCTTTGAGGCAGTCTGCCTGAGCTTGATCGGAGGCGGTACTGGGATTGTCCTGGTCTATCTCTTGAGCTTCGTCAACCTTGGCAGCCTCGAGCTGATCCTCTCACTCAAAAACATCATCCTCGGCTTGGGTGTATCCTCTATCATCGGAGTCGTGGCGGGGATCGTACCTGCCACTCTAGCCGCGAGAATGGATCCCGTGGAAGCGATCCGAACAGCCTAATAACACAACTGCATGTAACGAAAAAAGGAGGCATAGCCTCCTTTTTTCGTGATATACCATGTACTACTCCTCGACCGAAACGGCAGGTTCGGTAGGAAGCAGACCCGACGCAGCCTTGATTTTGGTCTCCAGCTCTTCCATGAGTTCTGGATTGTCCAGGATGAGATTCTTGACGGCATCGCGGCCCTGCCCCAGTTTTTCCCCGTTGTAGGAAAACCAAGAACCGGCCTTTTTGATGATTTCCAGCTCCACACCCAAGTCGATGATTTCGCCTACTTTGGAGATTCCCTGGCCATACATGATGTCAAACTCCACCACCTTGAACGGCGGCGCCACTTTGTTTTTCACCACTTTCACCCTCGTACGGTTTCCTAGGATGCTATCCGCACCCTCCTTGATCTGGCCTACTCGGCGGATATCCAGACGCACGGAAGCATAGAATTTCAAGGCGTTACCACCGGTGGTAGTCTCCGGGTTGCCAAACATCACCCCGATCTTTTCGCGAAGCTGGTTGATGAAGATACAGGCACAGCCCGTCTTGTTGATCGCGCCGGTGAGCTTGCGGAGCGCCTGGGACATCAATCGAGCCTGAAGGCCCATCTTGCTTTCGCCCATTTCGCCCTCGAGCTCTCCCTTGGGCACCAAGGCCGCCACGGAGTCGATCACGATGATGTCGATCGCGCCGGAGCGGATGAGGTGCTCGGCGATTTCCAAGGCCTGCTCCCCGTTGTCCGGCTGGGAGATCAGGAGGTTTTCGGTGTCGATGCCGAGTTTTTCGGCGTAGTTTTTGTCAAAAGCATGTTCTGCATCGATGAAAGCCGCCAATCCACCTGAGCGCTGCGCCTCGGCAATGCAGTGCATGGTGAGTGTCGTCTTACCGGAGGATTCGGGACCGTAGATCTCGATGACCCGGCCGCGCGGAATGCCCCCCACACCCAGGGCCATGTCCAAACCCAACGATCCAGTGGAAATCGCGGGAACATCCTGTACTTTATTATCGCTGAGCTTCATTACGGTACCTTTCCCGTAAGTTTTTTCCAGCTTGTCGATGGTAAGCTGCAAAGCTTTCAGTTTTTCTGCGTTATTACTCATGATTTCAAATTTGTAGAAGATTCAAATGTTGGTGAAATTAACGAAAGAACAAGGCATAACCAAGGTGGCCAACCCCATTGTTTCGGGGAGCCAAATTCGTATTTTTAATCCATCAAATGATCTTTTTTTACCCAATACCGCCACTGACCGTCGAAAATTGTCAGGTATTGTCAAGCATCAAATGAAAACAGCGTTTAGGATCTTTTTCCTCATTTTGGCGACTACCACGCTGGCGATCAGCCAAGAGGCCCCGAAAAACACCGCCTTTACCTTTGGCGAAGAGCTGCAGTTTGAGGTTTCCTACGGCTGGCTCAATCTCGCAGAGGCTAGGCTGCAGATCGGCAAGCGCGTCGTCCACGAGCAGTCCCGCCCCCACTTCAAGATCGACGCCTACGGCAAGACCAAGGGCGCCGCTACGATCTTTGGCCGGGTCAACGACAACTGGGGCACCCACATCGATACCAGCACACTCCTGCCCTCCCTCTCCTACCGGCATATCGAAGAGGGGAAATACCGCAAAAACGAAAAAGTCTATTTCGACCAGGAAAACCGAAAGGCAAGGATGGAGCTCTACGACCGGGACAACCGTACGCTGAAGGAGTCCAAGGAATTCAAGCTCCCCGGCAACGTGCAGGATCTGGTCAGTGGATTTTACTACCTGAGGTCGATGGATCTGACCAACCTGAAGAAGGGGCAGGCGATTTTGATCACCGGATTCTTTGACAAGGAAATATATAACCTAAAATTAATATACGAGGGGACGGAGCAGCTCGACACGGATCTGGGCGTGATGGACACCTACATCTTTTCCCCCCTTATCCCCCAAAACAAGCTGTTTCGCGGAGACTACCCGGTGAAAGTATGGGTCACTAAGGACCAGAATAAAATACCGGTAAAGATCAAAGCCAACCTCTTCATCGGCTCGCTCAACATCGACATCGCCTCGGCCAAGGGACTCAGAAACAAATAATTCACACTGGCTTAATGTTTGGCTAACTCAGGCTTCATCCTGCGCCTTGATTTCACGATTTTTTTATAAAAGTAGCCGCCGCCGCCAATGATTGTTTGGCGGCGATCCTCAAATATTCTGTAATTTTAACCGAACCTTAAAGCAATTCCTCGATGAGCGAAAAGCAAAAGATCAAGGTCTTGGTCGTGGACGACGAGCCAGACATTGTAGAGATCTTAAAGTACAACCTTCAGAAAGAAGGCTATGAGGTGGCGACAGCTGAAGACGGCATCAAGGCAGTCAAGACCGCCACCAAATTCCAACCAGATGTGATTTTGCTGGACATCATGATGCCCAATCAGGACGGCGTGGAGACCTGTCTCCAGATCCGCCAGATCCCTGAGCTCAAAAACACCTTCATCATCTTCCTCACTGCAAGGATGGAAGAATACTCGGAGGTGGCGGCATTCGACGTGGGCGCGGACGACTACATCACCAAGCCCATCAAGCCCCGGGCCCTGATGAGCCGCATCTCGGCGCTCTTCCGACGGGAGTCCAAAAAAGAGCAGGAGCAGACCCAAATCAAAATCAAAGACCTGACCATCGACCGCGGCAGCTACACCATCGACAAATCAGGCAAAACCATCACGCTTCCCAAGAAGGAGTTTGAACTCTTGTATTTCCTTGCCAAAAACCCTAATATGGTTTTTGGTAGAGATGAGCTCCTGCACAACATCTGGGGATCGGACGTGTTTGTTTTGGCCCGTACCGTCGACGTGCACATCCGCAAAGTCCGCGAGAAGATCGGCGAGGACTACATCTCTACTGTAAAAGGAGTAGGATACAAGTTCGATTTGGGATAAAATGCTGACCACTTCCAGGGGAATTTCTTTGATTTTGGCGATCGCCATATCGGTCCTCATGGCTGCGTTTCTATCCCTGATGCCCGAGGTGACTGCGCTCGTCTTGGTCGTCGCCTGCGGGCTCACCTTTTCGGTCTCCTACCTCCTGATCACGATCACCCTGGAGTTTTTGGTCTTTCGCGAGATCGGCAATATCTACGCGCTGCTGGAAAAAATCCAAAAGAAAGACCTCTCCGAAATCCAGGACAAGTCACTTCGGTCCTCCCTCTCCCCGCTCCGCAAGATCAACTCCGTGATCAACTCCTACGCCTTGGCGAGGCAAAAGGAGATCGACACGCTGCAGAAGACCGCGGAGTTTCGCAGGGAATTCATCGCGGACATTTCCCATGAGCTGAAGACGCCGATTTTCGCCACGCAGGGCTACATCCATACGCTTTTGGACGGAGCCATCGAGGACAAGCAGGTACGGATGAAATTCCTGAAGCGCGCCGCAAAAAGCCTCGACTCCCTCGACGTGCTCGTGCAGGATCTGCTCACCCTAAACCAGATGGAAAGTGGCGTGGTCAAGTTCAACTTTACCGACTTTGACCTCAAGGAACTGGTATTGGAAGTCGTCGAGCAGCTGGAGCACAAGGCCTCCAAACGGGAAGTGGCGCTGAAGCTGGAGTTTGACCCGGAGAAGACCTACATGACCCGGGCCGACCGCCCAAAGATCTACCGCGTCTGCCAAAACCTCATCTTCAACGCCGTCACCTACAACCACAACGGCGGGGAAGTCAAAATCTCCATCAAAACCCACAAAAACACCATCCAAGTAGAAGTCAAAGACGACGGTCAGGGCATTCCACCAGAGGATCTGAAGCGGATTTTTGAGCGATTCTATCGGGTGGAAAAAAGCCGATCCAAGGAAAAAGGCGGCACCGGCCTAGGCTTGGCCATCGTGAAGCACATCCTGGAAGGCCACAAAAGCAAAATCTCCGTCAGCTCCACCGTGGGCAAGGGGTCCATTTTCAGCTTTTCGCTGCCTCTGGAAAAGGAGAAAAAACCAAACGAGCAAGCCCTGCCAGCCTAGGCGGTTTAGCCCACGTAGTCCCGAAACAATTTTTCCAGCGTCTCTTGCAGATCGTCCGAAAATCCCCCATGCGGTCGCGAAGTCTGCAGCATGGAGCTGCGCACGGCGGTCAGCCAGCGGAACCGCGAAGCCGCGTCCTGCTGGGCGATGGGATTGCCCGTTTTTTCTCCCTTGCAAATCTTCTCGAAGGAGTCCAAATAGCACCGGAACAGCTCCAAATCCACTTCGGGATCGAGAGCCAGCAGCTTTGGCTCGGGAAGAAAGACCTTGCAGGCGAGGTAGTTTTCCCGCTTGCAGCACACGACCACGCCGACGTTGACAAACTCCTCGCGCTCCACGCGGGGCACCAGCCGGATCAAGGCATATTCAAATAAGTGCTTTCCTTGCATCGTTGGCTTCGTTTACAAACAGGGCTGAATTCTCCAGTCTTTTCATCAAAAATGCGGCATACACTTCCCGCGCTTCTTCAGCCGTCTCGGTATCGCGGGAGGCCAAGATCCATTCCTCTGGGATCATCTCCAGCACTTGGGCGATCAAGTCAGGCGTGATCAAGCTTTTCATTTCGGCATCCACCCGATCCAGCTCTGTGGCGCGGGGCAGCAGCACGTGGTCCTTCACCATCGCAAAAGGGCTGAGCGCATGCTTTTCCCAATTGTCCCATGAGTGGTGAAACAGAAACGCCGCGCCATGGTCAATGAGCCAAAGCTCCTTGTTCCAGATCAGCAGGTTGGTATTGCGGAAGGTACGGTCCACATTGGTGATCCAGGCATCAAACCACACAATGCGCGACGCGAGGTATTCATCTACCTGCGTAGCACCGGGATCGAAAGTCAAGGCTCGGGAAAGGAAGTGCAAGGCGAGATTCAAGCCTTGGCTGCTCTTGAGCAAGTCCTGGATCTCCTCGTCTCCCTCGGATCTGCCGAATGCTTCGTCCAGATTGGCAAAGACCAGCTCGGGCACTTTGAAGCCCAGCCTACGGGCCAGCTCTCCGCCGATCAGCTCCGCCACGAGCGCCTTTTCGCGCTGCCCGGCTCCCTTGAACTTGAGCACATAGCTAAACCCATCGTCTGCATCCGCCAGCGCTGGCAGCGAACCACCTTCGCGGAGCGGCATCACGTAGCGGGTGACATGGACCAGCCGGAGCGAGTCCTGAAATTTCGTTTCCTCCATTTTTCCAAAAAAGAAAACAAAGAAAGCCCGAAAACTCCAAACCCTGGTCATAGAATGGAAGGAATTGAGCCCAGCGGACAGGGCTGGCGTCGGCATTTCGGCTAAGATTTTTTTCCGACCGACAGATTCCCTACTTTTGCAGCCTCTATTGAAGAGGCAGGAGAATCCATGAAGAAAGTAGATTTTGAAAGTCTTATTCTGTTTGAAAACGCGGATTACCTGGTAATCAACAAGCCACCGTACCTGTCGAGCTTAGACGACCGGCACGAGGCGCAGAACATCCTAGACCTAGCCAAGGCACACACCCCCGATTCTCAGCTGTGCCATAGATTGGATAAGGAAACTTCGGGATGTCTGGTGATTGCCAAGAATCCAGAGGCCTACCGGCACTTGGCCATCCAGTTTGAAAACCGCAAAGTCGACAAGATCTACCATGCCGTCGTCGAGGGGATCAAGGAATTTGACCATCAGTTGGTCGACCGCAACCTCGCCGCCAGCAACAAGGGAATCGCCAAAGTCAGCAAAGACGGGAAGCCAGCCCAGACGGTCTTTCATACCTTGAAGACCTATTGGGCGCACACCCTGGTCGAGTGCAAGCCGATCACCGGCAGACTGCACCAGATCCGGGTTCACCTGGCCTACCTCAAGTCGCCGATCTGCGGGGACACGCTGTACGGGGGCAAGCCTTTGTACCTTTCTTCACTCAAGCGCCGCTTCAATCTCAAGAAGGACACCGAGGAGTTGCCGATCATGCAGCGGGTGTCTTTGCACGCGTACTGTATTGCCTTTGAGGGACTGGACGGCAGCCAGATCAAAGTGGAAGCCCCCTACCCAAAGGATTTTCAGGTGCTTGTCCTCCAGCTGGAGAAAAACGCCTAGTACGCAAGCAAAGACAGGAAACCAAATTTCCAGCGGCGAAAACTGCCTAACCTTATGAAAATTAGGGGATAGTATTGGAAATAGTTTGCATGAAAAATAAAATACTTCTATCTTTGTGTCCCTTTTTGGGGTCGATAAATAAATAACAAGCTAAAAATTAAACAGTTACACAGTGGATACTCTGAGCTATAAGACCATCTCAGCCAACGCCTCCACAGTAGAAAAGCAGTGGGTGGTAGTGGATGCCCAAGCTGCTATTCTCGGACGATTGGCTAGTGAGGTAGCAAAAATCTTGAGAGGAAAGACGAAGCCTAGCTTCACTCCTAACGTAGACTGCGGTGACAACGTCATCGTGATCAACGCAGACAAAGTCAGACTGACAGGTGACAAGTGGAACGCCAAAGTATATGTGCGCCACACCGGTTACCCAGGTGGACAGCGAATCTCTACCCCTAAATTGCTGAAGCAGAAGTCTTCCGCAATCCTGGTGGAGAAAGCTGTAAGAGGCATGTTGCCTAAGAACAGATTGGGAAGCAAGTTGTACGGCAACCTGTACGTGTACGAAGGTGCTGAGCACCCGCACGAGGCACAGCAGCCAAAAGCCATCACCCTTTAATCGCCTAAATCATGGAAATGATCAACAAAATCGGTAGAAGAAAGACCTCTGTAGCCCGTATCTACATGGCTCCAGGAAGTGGCAAGATCACCGTCAACAACCAAGCAATCGAAGTTTACTTCCCCTTTGACCTTCACCAGATCGTGGTAAAGCAGCCATTGACCCTCGTGGGCGTGGAAGGCAACTACGACGTGAACATCAATGTAGACGGCGGCGGGATCAAAGGACAGGCTGAAGCAGCCCGTATGGCGATCTCCAGAGCACTTTGCGAGTTTGATGCCGAACACAGACCAGCTCTGAAAAAAGAAGGTTTCCTTACCCGTGACCCTAGAATGGTCGAGCGTAAGAAGCCAGGACGTAGAAAAGCAAGAAGAAGATTCCAGTTCTCCAAGCGTTAATCGGAACCATCTTCATCCAATAGAAAACAATTACATTCATGTCAAAAATCGAATACAAAGACTTACTGGATGCTGGTGTCCACTTCGGACACTTAACGAGAAAGTGGGATCCAAGAATGGCTCCATATATCTTCATGGAGAAGAACGGTATCCACATTATCGACCTCAACAAAACGCTTGCTTGCCTCGAAGAAGCATCCAACGCAATCAAGCAAATCGTACGCTCCGGCAAAAAAGTGATGTTTGTCGCTACGAAAAAACAAGCCAAGGACCTGGTAGCTACCGAAGCTCAGCGTCTCAACATGCCTTACGTGACCGAAAGATGGTTGGGTGGTATGCTGACCAACTTCGCCACTATCCGTAAGTCCCTCAAGAAAATGTCAGGCCTTGAAAAACTGATGAAAGAGGACGCTTACAAAAACCTGGCGAAGAAAGAGCGCCTGATGGTAAGCCGTCAGAAAGACAAGATGGAAAGCGTATTGGGCGGTATTGCCGACCTGAGCAGACTTCCAGCGGCTCTTTTCGTAGTGGATATCAAACGAGAACACATCGCGATCGCCGAAGCTCAAAAGCTTGGTATCCCGGTTTTCGCCTTGGTAGATACGAACTCCAACCCGAACGAGGTGGACTTCCCTATCCCTGCCAATGACGATGCCTTCAAATCCGTTTCCTTGCTGGTAAAAGCATTTGGAGCAGCTATCGAAGAAGGTCTTTCTGAGCGTAAGAAAGACAAGGACGATGCTAAACTTTCTGAAGAGGAAGAAGCAAAAAGAGCTGTGGACGCTGAAACGCAGGACTAATCCACAATCGATTTGAAATAGGAAAATTGAACATCCGGCTCCGGTCGATGTTCAATTTTTTGTTTTACCTGACCAACGAACTATATCCCGTTTAAATCAATAAACAGATCACACCATGGCAATTACTGCACAAGAAGTAAACAAACTGAGACAAATGACCGGTGCCGGTATGATGGACTGCAAAAAAGCTTTGACCGAAGCCGAAGGCGACTTCGAAAAAGCAGTGGACATCCTCAGAAAGAAAGGTCAAAAAGTATCCGCTTCCAGAGCTGACCGTGAGACCAAAGAAGGCGTAGTAGTGACCCGCGTAGCCGAAAACGGCGGCAAAGGCATCCTCCTTTCCCTGACTTGCGAGACTGACTTCGTAGCCAAAAACGAAGAATTCGGCGCTTTCGCAAATGCCCTGATCGACCTGGCAGTAGCTAACGGCAGCGAGTCCAAAGAAGCCGTTTTGGCACTTCCTTTCGAAAACATCACCGTAGCTGAGAAGATCGTCGAAATGACCGGTAAAATCGGTGAGAAAATCGACATCTCCCACTTCGAGATCGTCACTGCTGAGGCCGTAGTTCCTTACGTTCACTCCAATGGCAAATTGGGCGTGCTGGTAGGTCTGGTCAATGCTTCCGGTGCTGACGTGGAAGAAGCTGGCAAAGACGTAGCGATGCAGATCGCAGCGATGAACCCAGTAGCCGTGGACAAAGACGGCGTGGATGCTACTACCATCGAGCGTGAAATCGAAATCGGCAAAGAGCAGGCTAGAGCCGAAGGCAAAGCTGAAGACATGCTGGAGAAAATCGCTTTGGGCAAACTGAACAAGTTCTACAAAGAAAACACGTTGTTGAGCCAGCAGTTTGTAAAAGACGGCTCCAAGTCTATCGCGCAATACCTTGACGGTGTGAGCAAAGGCTTGACTGTAAATGCATTCAAAAGAATCTCCATCGGATAATCTTCCGATCCATATTCTTATAAAAAATCCCTCCCGGAGCGATCTGGGAGGGGTTTTATTTTTTAGTAGAATTGAAGGTCTATAGCTTTCCCAATATTCACGAAATCTCTATCATCATGCAGTAAAGGGGTTCCCTCCAGATTGGCTAAAAACGCTATTTGGCAATCCTGACTTTTTCTGACGGTGATACCCATCTTCCTACAATTCCGGTAAATCTCTGCCGCCCCAAAAGCTACCACATAGGGATCTACCTTCAATTGAGGGAGGAAATTAAAAAAATGGGAAATCCGTTGGGCTTCGTCTTCGGTCCTCATTCCCTGTAGTATTTCTTGCAAGATGATCGGAC
This sequence comes from Algoriphagus oliviformis, assembly GCF_017254915.1. GTDB lineage: Bacteria > Bacteroidota > Bacteroidia > Cytophagales > Cyclobacteriaceae > Algoriphagus > Algoriphagus oliviformis. The sequence goes on from NZ_JAFKCT010000004.1 coordinate 404,473, forward strand.
AAATCACAGCCTTATCCTCTAAAAGCAGTTTTTGAACCTTCTCTCGAATAGCGGGATTAGAGTCTCTGAAAAAATGAATCCATGCGCTTGTATCAATTAGGACTCGCATTAATCTCTTCCACTTCTCATTTCTTCCAAGTCACCTTCCCATTCGATCTTCCCCGCAAGATCTGCGAGTTCACTTAATTTTAATTTCCGTAAGTATTCTTCAAGAGCCCGGTTCACCACTTCTTTTTTTGTGGAAATTGCAGTGAGCTTCATGATTTCATCGATCAACTCCTGATTTAATTCAATGTTAGTTCTCATAGTTCTAGGATCGATACACCAATTTACTTTTTTTTATACACCTAAAATACAAGAACTCTCCAAAATAGTTCCGGTCTAGCTTTTCCAAAGTTTGAAACTTTGGAAAAGCTAGACCGGAACAAGCTATATGCCTCGGCCTGTGTCTCCACAGGCCGCTTTTATATCTTAGGAATTCATCAACTCCTCGATCTCTTCGGCCTCGATCGGGATATTGCGCATGAGGTCGAGAAATCCATTTTCTTGGATCACCACGTTGTTTTCCAGTCGAATGCCGAAGCCCTCGGCAGGAATGTAGATCCCAGGCTCGATGGTGAAGACCATCCCTGGCTGGATCGGGAAGTGCATCGTCCCCACATCATGCACATCCAGGCCCAAGTGGTGGGAGGTGCCGTGCATGAAGTACTTTTTGTAGGCTGGCCAGTTGGGATCTTGGTTTTTGATATCTGTCTGATCGATCAGACCCAAGCCGACCAGCTCAGACTGCATGATCAGCCCTACCTCACGGTGATAGTCTTGGATCGTGGTGCCAGGTCTCAGGATCTTGGCCGCCCCGTGGTGTACGCGCAGCACGGCATCATACACCGCACGCTGTCGCTGGGTAAAGCGGCCGCTCACCGGGATCGTGCGGGTCATGTCCGCATTGTAGTTGCCGTACTCGGCTCCTACGTCCATGAGGAGCAGCTCACCGGCGTTGCAGGCTTTGTTGTTTTCGATGTAGTGAAGCACGCAAGCCGATGAACCGGACGCGATGATGGGCTCATAGGCAAAGCCTCTGCTGCGGTTTCGGATAAATTCATGGACAAACTCCGCCTCGATCTCGTACTCGGTCACTCCCGGCTTCACAAAGCCAAGGATTCTTCGAAAGCCCTTCTCGGTAATGTCGCAGGCGATCTGCAGCTGGTCGATTTCCTCCGGCTCCTTTATTCCCCGCAGCTCGTGCATGATCGGCGCGGCGCGGTCATAGCTATGCAGGGGATACTTTTCCTTGCAGGACTTGATAAAGCGGGCATCACGTGTCTCCACCACGACTCCGGCGCGGAGGTGCTCGTTGGTATTGAGATATACCCTGTCGGCAAGTGCCATCACGGAGTTGAAGATTTGCTCAAAGGCGGAGAGCCATTGGATGTTTTGTACACCGGAGGCCGCCTCAGCCTCTTCCTTGGTGTACTTATGGCCTTCCCATACGGCAATGTGTTCGTTGGTCTCCCTGAGAAAAAGCACCTCCCTCCAAGCGGGGTTAGGGCAATCGGGCGCGAGCAGCAGGATAGTCTCCTCTTGGTCGATGCCAGAGAGGTAGAAGAGATCGTTGTTTTGCCTAAACTTCATCGTGCCGTCCGCATTGGTCGGCATGATGTCGTTGGCATTGAAGATCGCCACCGACTTTTCGCCCATTTTGGCGGCAAATTTGGATCGGTTTCGGATGTAAAGCTCCTTGGGAAGGGGATGGTATTTCATAGTCAGTCGTTAAAACTTGCCCCTTGCGCTATCCCTGCTGTGGGCGGGGCATTGGCAAACTGGGCTCAGGTGAAGTCCACAATAAATGATGGAAAAACAAACTTGGCGCGGCTTTTTCGTGTTTGCAAAAACCTGGAGAAAAGCCCGTCCACAAACTTAAGGCTAATCCCAAGAAGATAAAAAGCTGATTTTTTCGCTACTTTCAATTTCAAACCCATTTTCATGTACCAACTCAAGGAACTGGCAAACGGCATCCGCATAGTCCATCAGCAGGTCACCCACACCCGTCTCGTCCACTGTGGATTCATCCTCAATATCGGCAGCCGGGATGAGGACAAAGAACAGGAAGGTCTCGCCCACTTTTGGGAACACATGGCCTTCAAGGGCACCCAAAAGCGCAAAACCTTCCACATCATCAACCGCCTGGAATCCCTGGGCGGCGAACTCAACGCCTACACCACCAAGGAAAAAGTCTGCTTTTACGCTTCAGTGCTCAAAGACCACTACGCCAAAGCCGCCGAGCTCCTCTTTGACATCACCTTCAACAGCACTTTTCCCGAAAAACAGATCGAGAAAGAGCGCCAGGTAATCCTTGAGGAAATGGCCATGTACAGGGATTCTCCCGATGACTCGATACAGGACGAGCTGGACGAGCTGGTATTTGCCAACCACGCCTTGGGCCGCAACATCCTCGGCACGGAGGAGACGGTGGCGCGGTTTACCCAGCAGGATTTCTTTGACTTCATCGCCACCCATCTGGACACCTCTGAGGTCATCTTTTCGGTAGTCGGCAACATCAGCTTTGAAAAAGTCCTCAAAGCCATCGAGGGGCCGCTTTCCGAAATCCAAACCAAGCATACCCTCTACGTCCGCAGCGGTTTCCACGACTACCAGGCCCGGCACAAGACCGTGCAGCGCGACGTCACCCAGTCGCTCTGCGCGATCGGAAGACCCGCCTACTCCCTGCATGACAAAAATCGTTTTAAACTCTACCTGCTCAACAACATCCTGGGCGGCCCCAGCATGAACAGTAAGCTAAATCTCTCCCTTCGGGAAAACTACGGCTACGTCTACAGCGTCGAGTCCAGCTATCAAACCTATTCGGACACGGGTTTCTTTGGGATATTCTTTGGCTCCGAGGAAAAGACACTCAAGAAGTCCCTCGCCGTGGTGCACCGCGAGATGGAAAAGCTGCGAAACAAGAAGCTCGGCAGCATCCAGCTCCACATGGCCAAGGAACAGGCCATAGGACAGATGGCCATGGCAGAGGAAAACTACGCCGCGCTGATGCTGGTCTACGGCAAAAGCCTGATCGACCACGGGAAGATCGACCCCCTGGAAAAAATCTTTGAGAAAATCAGGGCAACGACTGCCGAGGAAATTCAGGAAATTGCGCGGGAAATCTTCAATCCCGACCAACTCAGCTACCTCATCTACACCCCAAACTGACCATGGAACTATTTGATCCCGCACTTTTGGCCTACTGCGAGTCCCACACCAGCACAGAAGATGCCCTCCTGAAAAAGATCGTCCGAGAGACCCAGGCCAAGGTGCTGATGCCTCGCATGCTCTCCGGACACCTGCAGGGCAAGATGCTGGAGCTTTTCTCGAAAATGCTCCGACCCAAGACCATCCTGGAGATCGGCACCTACACCGGCTACTCGGGAATCTGCCTGGCGCGCGGCCTCAGGCATGACGGCAAGCTGATCACCCTCGACATCAACGATGAGCTGGAGACCATGGTCAGGGGATTTTTTGACGAAAGTGGACTGGCTTCCCAGATCGACTACCTCCTTGGAAATGCCAGAGAGATCATCCCCGCCCTGGACGGGCCGTTTGACATGGTATTCATCGATGCGGACAAGTTTTACTACTCCGATTACTTTGACTTGGTCATCGACAAGGTCGCACCGGGCGGGATTATCTTGGCCGACAACGTCCTCTGGTCCGGCAAGATCCTCGTGGAGGAAGGCCAAAAGATCGACAAGGACACTCGCGCCCTCCTGGACTTCAACCAGAAAGTCCAAAATGATCCCAGAGTGGAAAATGTCCTGCTCCCCATCCGCGATGGAGTATTGATGGCCAGAAAACTCTGATTGCCGCAAAAAGGGAATCATTTTTGCTCACACGGGCAAGGTAAAACGAAAGTGACTTTCGATGAAATTCCGGCAACAGCTCACCCTCCTTATCCTAGTTCAGTTTTTTTGCCAACAGGCCCTTTTGGCGCAGATTCCGCAGGTGCCCAGCCAGATGGAGTTTGCAGGCCTCCTGGTCAAGATCAACCCCCAAGCCCAGCGGGAAATCCAGCTCGACGTAGATGCCCAATACCGCAACCCCTCCTATTTCAATGTCAAACGCGATCGGGTAAATCTCTACCTCCCCATCGTGGAGCGTGAGCTGAGAGCCCAAGGCGTGCCCGAAGACCTCAAGTACCTGGTCATCCAGGAGAGCGGCCTGATCCCGGATGCCGTCTCTACTTCCAATGCGGTTGGTTTTTGGCAGTTTAAGCAAGGAACCGCCGAAGAGGTGGGATTGCGGGTGGACGCGCAGGTGGACGAACGAAAAAACATCGCCACCTCCAGCCGTGGAGCCGCGCTTTACCTCAAAAAACACAACAACCAGCTCGATAACTGGATGACTGCGTTGGTGTCTTACCAGATGGGCTTGGGTGGTGCCAAAAGCTATTTTGGAACCCAGTACGCTGGCAAAAGAACCATCGAAGTGGACCGCAACACCCATTGGTATTTCAAAAAATTCCTAGCCCACAAAGTCGCCTATGAAAGTCAGACGACACGTTTTGTCTCCAATCCCCAGCGTCTCGTAGAGACCCAGGTGCAAGGCCCCGTGACCATGGCCGCACTGTCCAAGCGCTTTGGGGTGAGCGAGGCCCACCTCAAGGAGTTTAACAAATGGGCCGGAAACGGCAGGATTCCCGCGGGATCCTTCACGGTCTTTTACATCAAGGAAGGAAGCCTTCCGCTGGAACCAGCAGTGATCAAAACCGAGGAAAAGCCCAAGAAGACCCAGACCTATACTGCCTCCTCCAAAAGTTCGCCGGCATACAAACAGGCGAACTCCTACCCAAGGATATCCGGAAATACCACCAAGGCCAACCAGCCAAACCAAATCACGGTCAACGAACTCGATGGCGTACAGGCTTCACGCACGACCTCACCGGAAAAGTTTTCGGAGCAGATCGGACTAAAGGAGAAGAAATTCCTCCGTCTCAATGACCTCGACGCCGATGACCGCATCGAGACGGGCAAATACTACTACACGGAGAAGAAGAAAAGCAGTGCGGATGTGGAAACCCACGTCGTGATGCCTGGCGAGACGCTTTGGTCAATTTCGCAGAAATACGGCATCCGCCTGTCCTCCCTCAAGTCCAAAAACCGCATCCGAAAAGACGCGGAACTGAAGGCGGGCATGGTGCTGAACCTCCGCGAACCGAGAAAACGCGGGGAGGACATCCCAGTCGTCCCCGTCAGCCAGCCTGCCCCCCAGCAGCGTACCGAGATTGCCGTCACAGAGACACGGCCGGCCACCAGCGCTCCATCGGAAAGCAGGCCTAGCACCAGTACCCAAACCACATCCAGAAGCCAAAGCAGCAGGGTAATCCACAACGTCAGCCAAGGAGAAACCCTCTTCGCGATATCCCGAAAGTATGGCGTCACCGTGGAGGAGCTGAAATCGTGGAATAACATCGGGAGTCAAAACATCATCAGCATCGGACAGAAATTGGTTATCTTCACGCCCTGATCTGCCTATCAAACCGTCGATTAATGAGTAAAAATTTCCTTTTCACAGGAATCCTGGCCTTTCTTCTGAGTTTTTCCGCTTTCGCACAGGATCTAAATGTAATCCCAGACACGGTCTTGATCAACGGGGACACGCTGCTGATGCTGGGTGACTCGATCCTGATCGAGGAGCCGGTAAAGGAGATTTTTTGGAAGACTGGAGGCAACTACAACCTCAACATCCAACAGGTCACCCTGAGCAACTGGGCAGCGGGCGGATCGAGTTCTTTTGCGCTCAACTCTGGCGTTTCGCTTTTTGCCAACTATAAAAAAGACTCCAAAGTCTGGGACACCCAGCTGACCGTCAACCTCGGCTTCAACAGACAGGGAGGCCGTGACTTCGAAACCCGCAAGACCAACGACAATTTTGTCTTTGTCAGCAACTACGGTCGACAGCTCTCCAAGGTCATGTACCTGAGTACCCAGCTGGATGCCCGTACCCAGCTCATGCCCGGTTATAAGTATTCAAAGCCCGCGGGCAGCGAAAACGAGATCCGGACAAAAATATCCGACCTCCTGTCCCCCGGCTACCTCCAGTCCTCCACGGGTCTCAACCTGCGAAAGACCTATGAGGACAAAAGCAAGCTCTCGATCATCCTCTCCCCCTTCACGGGCCGATTCACGATCGTCATGGACGACTCCCTCAGCAATGCAGGGGCCTTTGGGGTGATGCCCGGGGAAAACGTGAGGGCAGAAGCGGGGATGTCCCTGGCCATGGGCGTGGTGGACTTTATCCTTATGGAAAACGTCACCTGGAAGGCGGATCTCAACCTTTTCTCCAACTACGAGAGCTTTGGCAACATGGTGGTCAATCTAAACTCCATCATCCGGCTGAAAGTAAACAAGTTTATCTCCACCCGGATAGAGACTGCCCTCATCTACGACGAAAACGTCTACATCAGGCAGGACGACGGCACGTCGAGGCAGGCGGTGCAGTTTCAAAACCTGATCAACTTTGGGATTTCGCTGGACTTCTAGAAGTCCACTTCCAGACCAAATTTCCGCTGAAACTCTGCCAAGGCGGGATGTTTTTCCCTCAAAAAATTCAGCTTGTCCGTGTTGGTGTAGAGCTTGGGCTTTCCGTTGTCCACCTCTTCCATCAGCTCGACTGTGATGATCACACGATCAGCCCCGGTAAACTGCCTGATCAGGCCAACCAGCTCCGGCTTCATCTTGCCGGCGATCTCTTCCTGAATCGAGCCCATCACGCCTAATACCACCTCTCCCCCATCTTTCACCCGAATAGGCTGATCGAGGATGGCCAGTTCCATCTTTTTGTCTGCCTTGCGAAAGTGCTCCTGGATAGAAAAGACATGCTGGTCAAACAGCTCTTGGGTCAGGGCTATGTTGGAAGCGGAAGGCTTGGCCTCCACGACCTCCTCCTGCACCACGGCCTTGGCAGCCTCAGCACTTTCCTTGGCTCTCTGATCCACCATTTTCTTGGTATGGCTCAGACTGACGGGAATGGAAATGGTTGATTTTAGCTGGCTTTTTTTGGCTGCTGAAAGCTCGGCCGAGCTAGGCAGGGGAATGGACTCAGAGGCTTTGGGCTCCTCGGACTGCTCACTCAGGCTTTTTTTTTTGACTCCACGGCCGAAACTGCCGCCAGTCTAAAGGCTTGGGGAAGCTTGGCCATCTTCATCAGGGCCAATTCCACATGCAGACGCTGGTTTTTGCTGGTCTTGTAGTTGATGTCGCACTGGTTGGCCAGGTTGAGTGCAGAGAGCAAAAACGAAACGGAGGCCTGCTGGGTCTGCTGTACATAGCGCTCTTGGGCGGACTCGGAGACCTGCAGCAGCTGCACCGTAGCCTCGTCCTTCACTACGAGCAAATCCCGGAAATGCTCGCTGAGACCTACAATGAAGTTGTGTCCGTCAAATCCCTTCTTCAGGATTTCATCAAAAATCAACAAAGTCGCCGAAAGGTCTTCCCCCAGAAGGGCATCGACGACTTTGAAATAATAGTCGTAGTCGAGGATGTTGAGGTTTTCGATGGTCTCCTGATACGTCACCTTTTTCCCAGCGGAATAGGTCACGATCAAGTCAAAAATCGACAGGGCATCGCGAAGTGCTCCGTCCGCTTTGGTGGCGATCAGGCGAAGCGCTTCCTCTTCGTAGTCCACTTTCTCCTTTTCCGCGATGTGCTTCAGATGATCCGAGATATGCTTGATCTGGATGCGGTTGAAGTCAAAAATCTGGCAACGGGAGAGGATGGTCGGGATGATCTTGTGCTTCTCTGTCGTCGCCAGGATGAAAATCGCATACTTAGGCGGCTCCTCGAGGGTCTTCAAAAACGCGTTGAAGGCCGCGGTCGAGAGCATGTGCACCTCATCGATGATGTAGACCTTGTACTGCCCTTTTTGCGGGGCATAGCGCACTTGGTCGACGAGGTTTCGGATGTCGTCCACGGAGTTGTTGGACGCGGCATCCAGCTCGTAGATATTGAAGGAGGAGCTGTTTTGGAAGGACACGCAGGACTCGCATTGCCCGCAGGCTTCAAAGTCCTTGGTGACGTTTTCGCAGTTGATGGTTTTGGCAAGGATACGCGCACAGGTGGTCTTTCCTACCCCTCGGGGTCCGCAAAAGAGGAAAGCCTGGGCCAGGTGGTTGTTTTTGATCGCATTTTGCAGCGTGGTGGTGATGTGCTGCTGCCCCACGACGCTTTTGAAATCTGCCGGTCTGTATTTTCTTGCCGAAACGACGAAGTTTTCCATCGCTGCAAGATATAAAAAACTGGATATCCGGCAGGGGAGAAAAATGGCCAGCGGGAAAGTTTTTCGATAAGCAGCTGAGGTTAAGTGGAATTGGATTGTGGGGTGAAAATGGGAAGGTTGGATTGGAAAGTGGGAAGGTGGCAAAGTGGTAAAGTAGCGCGGCCGATTCCCAACAAATTGGCACAAGGGTACTCAGCCACTTCGTACTTCGTAAATCAAAAATCCCTCCATTGGAACCAAAATTCCATTATTTTTGTCCTCCCAATACCAATGGGGCTGACCGGTTTTGACAGTAAGTGTAGGGATCGGGCTCGCATGCAGGCTGGAGTATGTACGGCCTTGAACCATTCATACGAACCACAAATGGCGAAACTTCTTACGCCATGGCTGCCTAATCTCTCCTAACTAGGACAGATCGCTTAAAGGGTTGAGTCACGAGAGTGATTCCCCGGCCACATCTCCCCACCCGCCGTCTGATCCGGGTGGATTCGAGGTGTCGACTTGATCGGACTGCTGTCTGTGATGCGATTAAGCAGGCTTAAGACCAATCGATAAGCCAAGCTCAGGTGTGTCACCCAGCATAGTTTGGTCGAAAACCCAACCGGTGACTAAGCATGTAGACGGTACGGTGTCTCCTTATCTGGACGCGAGTTCGACTCTCGCCAGCTCCACCCGAAAGCCTCTCAGAGATCCTGAGTGGCTTTTTTTTATCCCTGGTCATTTATCCCCCAAGATCCTCACGAGCTCCTCGTTGACATAGTCGACTTCCTTGCCGTCTTTTTTTGGAAAAAGGACCTTGGCATCTGACAGCTCTGCAAAATACTTGGTCAGCGTGGTTCTTGAACTGACCTTCAGCAGTTCTCCCAGCGATTTGGCTTTGAGATACGGCTGGGAGTAGATCAACTCATTGACTTCTTTGGAGTACCACCTAATCTTGCTTTTCCCATATTCCAGCGTAGCGGCCATCTGAATGGATATCTCCCCAATCAAGTCCTGCGTGAGCACCGCCGTCTTCTCCACCGCATCCAACAAATACAAAATCCAACTTTTCCAATCTCTCCGCTGTATCACCCCGCCGAGGTGGTAGTAGTAGTCTTCCTTATGGACAATGATGTACTTGGACAGATAGAGCACCGGCAAATCCAGAAGTCTCTCCTGTACCAGATACAATAGATTGAGCACCCGCCCTGTCCGGCCATTTCCATCCGAAAAGGGGTGAATGGCTTCAAATTGATAGTGGGCGATGCACATTTTCAACAGTGGATCGGCGGGAAACCGCTGGCCGTCTCCCAGATATTCCACCCAATTTACCATCAGGTCTTGGAGCACTTTTTCCCCTCTTGGTGGAGTGTACACCGTCTCGCCGGATCTAAATTCACTGTTTCCGCGCTTGATGACCGTTTGGGATGCCGGTGACCGAAAACCGGCATTTGTATTTTTGACTGCGCGGACCCCCCCCCCAAAACAACGTCCTGATCGATCTTTTGCTTTTCTTTCATCTTGGCAAAGCCATCCCACAGGGCTTCTCTGTACCGCAAGACTTCCTTCGTAGCGGCATCCGCCCGCTCTTCTTGTATCAGATCAGACACCGCCTTATATAGCTCATCTTCGGTAGTGAAAATATTCTCGATTGCCGTAAAGGCCTTCGCCTCTTGCAGTGCAATCATATTGACAGGCATCGTAGGGCTGGGCAGGCGTAGGACGCTCGCATTGACAGTCGCCACAGCCCTGGAGGCAGTCACCAACTGTCTGCATCTTCCTCCACATTCCTGAAAGGCGGAAGCAGAGGCAACTCATTGAAAGGAAAATTTCGGTCGTAGGGCATAGGCAAACTTATGTCCAAATACACCAAAACAAATGAACACAACCACATGACTCGTCCATTTATATGGTACAAAATGAACATGTGAAGAAAACATGTCCACTAAATGGACACATCTTGCAACACGTTCATGTTTCCAAAAAAAGTGGACGCATAGTAAAAAAATGTCCACTTTTATCCGTCACCGCCGACAGTGACCATCTTTTCTGAAACAACGGATATGGTGGGCTATTTATACTTTAAATTTCTTTGGATCTTTCCGGTTGGGCCTAAAGCTCACAACCTCTATACAATCTTCTTTGATGCGGTAATAGATACTCGTCTGTTTACTAAAGGCACATTTTCTCAGGCCTTCCCGCCTGTTGGTTCTACGGTACATCTCTGGGGCTTTCGATATCCTATCCAGCGTCTTTTCAATAGTGATATAGATTTCCTTCGCCTTCTTCTGCCCGAACTTACGAACGACATATTCCAACAATTCTATTTCTTCATGCCTGGCACGAGGAGAATAGCGGATCGCCAATGCCAATCCTAAAAATTGAACCGGTTTTTGATTTCCTCACGGACAGATTCATGGGACACGTACTGGCCTTTGTCCAGCTGCTCCAACCCTTCATCGATCGCCGCCCGGTCTTCCGCGCTTAACTCTTCCCAAAAATCCACTTCATCCTCAATGTTTAAAAGTGATTTGACAGCATTCAAAACACGCTCATCATTGCTGCTGATGATTTCCGATATGATCCTGTATTTTACCGCAATGTCCATTTGATGGTAGTATTTTTGTTCCATAAAGCTAACGATTTTTATACTCACTCAAGTTTCTTCTCACCCCAGCGGATGTTGTTTCTGTACCGCAGTCTTTAGCTCCTCCAATCCCGTCTGCCTGTACCGCTCCGTACTGCTCGGGTTTTTGTGAGCCGCGACCGCCTGGACTACCCGCTAGTCTTTTCCATCTTTTAGAAGGTTGGCGATCACGCTCTGCCGGATGGTTTGGGCGTTCGACTTCCTTTCCGGAAAGATATCCCTGAAAGGCACCACCAGATAGTTGATGTCATCGGCCTTGATAGCTTTTCCCCAGGAGGTGTAGTCAAATCATCGTTAGCGCTGGGTGGAATCCCGACAGCTGTACGGGAGCAACTCCACTCTCCCATTCTTACCAATTTTAATTGGCCTTCTTTTTCATCCTTCGTGCCCTCAGCAAATTACAAATTTGCTGGGATAGAGAGGTGTAGATACAATCTACATCTAGCGGGCTTTATACTACGTCAACTCAGTTGTAGGACTCACTTTTCACCAAGCTCTGAAAAATCGCGGAAAACATTTTCTAAATGAAAAAGCAAAATAACTATCACCGGCGCTCTGTACACCATACGACTAAAATCAATTTCATCTATTCCATCAATGTAATCTATAACCGCTTCTTTTTCATATCCTGAGGCTTGGAGTTCTGAAGCGTTTGACAACTGAAGCACTAGTGATGAATTCAACTTATTTCGCTCCTTAACAACAATTTCGTACGGACAGTCTATAACAATAGAAGTAATAAGTAGGCCCGATATACCGCTAAATTCTCTAATTAGATCATTTTCATAAAAACTTCTCTTGTTGGAATAAATATATTCTACGAGTCGCAGATAATCCTCTTTAGTCACATTATTTAAAAATCCCTCGCTCTTAAATTCCCCTTCAACAAGGGATGCCATTTCGTAAACTCCCATTTGTGAATTTTCACCATAGACATCTTTGAAAATTTCTACTGTTCTATGTTCGACACACGCCTCAAGACCTTCATTTATAATGGACTGTCCCTTGCAGATAGAATGCAAATGAATCGTCATCAATAGAATAATCACTCGGACATAAACCATGTTTTTCTATATATAATCTTCACTTTTTAAGTCGGTTATAAATTCTATCACTGCCACTTCTTGGCGATAAAACCCTATAATCCCCATCCTGTTTTTTTGTATTTGGATGGCACACATCAAACAACACCTAACCTGTCTGTGGAAAACGAGTACCAGAGGTCTGTTTAATCGTGTGTGGAAATATTAGGGTATAGTCACAGACCTACACTTAGCACCACTTTTAATTTACGATCAGACTGGAAAGCTTTAGATTCAATCTACATTCTAGTCCCGGCGGATAAAAACATAACTCACAAAACCTATAGTTCAAGGTAGTAAATAAATAGACAATCTAGCAAAGACTCTTTTAAAAACCTCAAGTCCTCTTCTAAAACAGGATTATACGCAATATTAACTCTTCTGAGGTTTTTCAGACAGGATAGTTCCACAGGCAATTCCTCAATTCTATTACCCATTAAATCCAATGTTTTTAATTTTTCTAATTTATTAATATCCTTTGGGAGTGAAGAAATTTCATTGAGTGAGAGATTCAAATATTCAAGATTCTCAAGCTCTAGTATTAACATTGGAAAATCCTTCAAATCACTTCCAGCAAGACTTAGCGCAATTACTTTACCTCTATTCTTTAACGCCTTCTCTAGATCTTTATAAATAACAGGATAATCTGTTGATGCATTTCTAACTCCAACACAGCCACAAATGACAAAAAAGATTAAAACACAAAACACCTTCATTTCTTTTTCTTACTTCCTAGACCCAACCGGGCGTAGTCTAATCATTTTGGTGGCCAAGTGAAATCCACAACAATTGTCGGGAGCAACTACATCTAAAATCCTGACCAATAGAAAATAAGCCAACTTGCCGCCTGACTTTGCAGACATCATTCTTGATACCCTCCCCCATTGATGAAAAATAGTCCTATTCCTCCGAATTGCAAACGCCGACAATTGAAAAACATAGTTAATTTCAGGCAGATGCAGGGACCTACCTCTACCATCCAGAAGGCTTCTCAAAGTTTTTTTAGAAGAAGGTCACCCCGTAAAATACGCCTCCAACTCAGCCATCATCTCGGTCTTTTCACGCAGATCGCGAATCACTTTGCCTTTTTCCAGCAGGACGATGCGCTCGCAGATTTCCGTCACATGGTTTAGGTCGTGGCTGGAGATCAGGAAGGTGACCTTGGAGTTTTCTTTCTCGCGCAGGATCAGCTTCTTCAGCCTAATCTGGGAGCTGGGATCGAGGTTTTCGAAGGGTTCGTCCAAAAAGACCACCTCAGGATTGCCCATCAGTGCGGCCGCGATGCCCACTTTTTTCAGGTTGCCTTTGGACAGGTCACGGATGTATTTCTTTTTCCCCAGCACCTCATCGTTAAACAGCTCGACAAACTTGTCCAGGTGCAGCTTCAGGTCGGCCGCGGACAGACCGTAGATTTTGCGCAGCGTCTCAAAATACTCATCCGGAGTCAGGTAGGCCAGCAGCATGTGCTCGTCCAGATAGGCTCCGGTTCGGGCTTTCCAGTCCTCCGTTTTGCTCACGTCTTCGCCATTGATGGTGACCGATCCGGCCGTGGCCCGCACCAGATCCAGCATGATGCGAAAGAGGGTAGTCTTTCCCGCGCCGTTGTTTCCTACCAGCCCGAAGCATTCCCCCTTGGCAATCTCCAAGGAGGGGACATCGAGGACTACGGCATCTTTGTATTGTTTCTTGAGTTGGGAGATCTGTATCATAGTTCTTGACGGAAGGAAGAGGAGATTTCGTATCGGTTGGACAGCACGCGGTTGATGTTGATTTGGGAAAGGCGCTTGAAGCCGAAAATGCCCGCGACACCCGCCACGCTCAGGGCGAGCAGCCCTACGTAGTCGTTAAACAGCAGGGAAAAAGGCACATAGATCAGGTAAGGGCCGAGCATCATGGGTATCACGATCAGAAACTGCGCGATCCCCACACCCTCATAGTTGAACATGGCCCCTTTGTTCAGGTCCATAGGCTTGGGCTTCCAAAGCGCCAGGTAGATGATCACGTGGACCAATATCCCGACGTTGAACAGGAAGGTGGCCAAGTGGATCAGCAGAAAGTGCCAGCCGAAGTAGACGTAGGGCACCGAGGCGAGAAAGCAGATGATGGAAATCCCGACGAAGAGCAGGTACTTGCCCCGCACCAAAGCCTCGATCCCACTTCTTTGCCGGAGGTAAAAGTCAAAGTTGGACGAGTTCCAGCTCAGGAAAAGCTGTCCATACTGGATCATAAAAATCCCCGTGATAAAGACCCCGACGAAGATAAAGATGAAGCTGAAGCCATCCTCGGTGGTGTAGGCGGGATTGTTGTAAAAGATCAGGCCGTAGAGGAGGAAAAAGCCCGTCATCATCAGGAAAGTCCGGCTTTTCTTATGGCGGATGATCAGCTTCCACTCGACGTTTGCCAGCTCGCCTGCCAGCCCGAAGCGGGAGAAAAAGCCGATGGACTGGTTGACAAAGCGCACGTCCTCTTCCTCGGACAGGTCTTCCAGATAGGCATTGGACACGTAAAACCGGAAGCAAAGCAGGTAGGCCACGACCATCGCCACAGCCATGCCCAGCAGCGGCAGGGGGCTAATCAAGGCATAGTCAAAAACCGGCTGCAGCAGCTCCCCGAGATTGAACCAGCCCATGTAGCTCGATCCGGCTCCCGCCACCAATACGGCGAAAATCACAAACAAGCCAATCAGGCTGTCCTCAAAGCGCTGCTTAAACCACAGCATAAACCAATGCAGCGTCCAGCTCGCCAGTGCGATCGTACCTACCCACATCAGGGCGGCCGGCATGCCAAACTTCCCACTGACCACCTGGATCGCAAACGGTAAGACCAGCAGGATCGCGATGATATTCAGAGGCGACACAAAGGAACGGGTCAGCAGCATGCGGATGATCCTCCTTTTTCCAATCGGGAGATGCAACAGGCTCTCCAATTCCACCACAGGCAGCTTTTGGATAAAGTAGCGGTAAAGAAATTCACCCAGGAAGAAGTAGATCAGAAAGCTGTTGACCAAGGCGATGTGGTCTTGGCCGGGTACTACTTTTTCCAGGATCAGCTTGAGCAAAAAGCCCGCACCTACCACATAGCTGAGCAAGATCAGCCCCAAAAACACCATAAGAATGTTGGCCAGGAGACTCTTTGCAAAAGAAGTGGAGCGTAGGCTTTTGAGAAATTGCAATCGGGCAAGCGTAAAAAACATAGGTACGGATAGGGTTTAGATTCTAAAATGCGACATATACCGAGCTGGCCGAATCGGGGACATGTAGGACTGGTCTTCCACCATCCCGGCCCTCAAGGCCTTCAAAAATCAAAAGTCGTCGTTGATCTCCAGCCAATAGCCGTCGGGGTCGCGGATATAGATCTGCTTCACCCCGTCCACGCGATTGGTGATTTCCCCACTGACTCCGGCCCAGCTTTCGAAGGGATAGCTTTTCGCCCTCATATTGTCCACAAAAGCCCGCATGTCTGGGATGCTAAAGCAAAGATGGTTCACCTTTGACTTTTCCTCCGGCAGCTCTTTGGCTTCGATGAGGTGGAGTGCGGAGCCGCCTCCGATGTCATACCAGGCGTGGAGTCCGTCTTTGAAAGGCTCTTCGATCTCATTCAGCTTCAGCACGTTTTTGTAAAAATCCATGCTCTTGTCCAAGTCGGAGACGTGGACGGCGATATGGTTGACCTTGATCTGCGCGACCGAGGCGAGGGAAACCAAAAACAGGGCTATCGTCAGTAACTTCTTCATGGGATGTCGGGATTTTGCCTTCGATAATAAGGCTTTTTGACCAAAGAAGCCCATTCTATCCGCAAAACCCACCCAAAATATCACCCCGCTTGGACTGAACCCCCACCCCTCTCCATCTTCTCGCTGGGCAAAACAGTCCTAAAAGTCGTCGTTTACCTCAATCCAGTAGCGGTCGGGATCACGGAAAAAAATCTGCCGGATGCCGTCTGGCCGAACATGGACTTCACCTTGATCCCCAGCCCAGTTTTCGAAGGGACAGTTTCTGGCTTTCAGGTTTTGGATAAAAGCGCCCATATCCTCCACGCTGAAGCAGAGGTGGTTGGTCTTGGAGATTTCCTTTGGCGGAGCCAGTGCCAGCTCCTCGATGAGGTGCACAGTCGCACCGCCCCCGATGTCGTACCAGGCATGAAGTCCGTCTTTAAACGGCTCCTCCACCGCTTTCAACCCCAACACTTCCTCGTAGAAAGTCTGGCTAAGCGTCAAGTCGGCGACATGGATGGCAATATGGTTGATCTTGATGGATGGCATAGGCAAGTAGGTCAAAAAAGGCAAAGCCGGTGTATTTCGGCCCAAGATGGCCCCAATTTGGCGAAATGAAAAAAGCCAACCCTTTGCGGATTGGCTTTTCTTGAATTTTCGCAGAGATCACTCTCCTCCATCAGCGGTCAGATCGGTCGCCATCGCTATGCGATCTGCTTCGCCAAAGAGGTTCAGCGCCTGTTGATACACCTCGTTGATATCATTGATGACTCGGTAGAAGGCATTGTCGTCGTAGATCTGACGTCCCAGATGCGCTTTGACCAGCAGCCTCAGGTATTCCTTGGACTTGTTGAAGTCTTTGGAGTCAAACTCCACCTTGTTTTTCTTGCCGTACTCGACCAGATCCATCAGCATCGCGTCGCTCACCTTGTAGTCTTTGTAATACTGGTCTAGGCTCATGGACGAGAAGTTCGCCTTGTTTTTGTTCGCATAGTCCAGGACAAACTCTCGGGAAGCATCCGTGCTAAAGAGACGATTGACATAGGCACTGTTCATGGTCGTGTCGAGCGGCACGAAATAATCCGGCATGATGCCGCCGCCGCCATAGACCGTCCTGCCTTTTTTGGTTTCATATTTTAGGCTGTCGTTGAAGCTGATGCTGTCCGCGGAGAAGAACTCCCCGTGGGTATAGCGATTCATCAGGTCCGTTTCGTAAGCTTCATAGTTATGGTCGTAGGGCTTTTGGATGGATCTGCCGGACGGGGTAAAATACCTCGCGATGGTCAATCTCAGCTCGGCTCCGTCAGAAAGGTCGATCGGCATCTGCACCAATCCCTTGCCGAAAGAACGTCTGCCCACGATCAGGCCGCGGTCGTTGTCCTGGATAGCTCCCGCCAAAATCTCGGATGCCGAGGCTGATCCTTCGTTGATCAGGACGATCACCGAACCTTCCTCAAACATGCCTGGCTTGAAGGCAAAGGCTTTTTGGCTGTATTGGCTGACCTTGCCCTCTTGGGACACGATCAGATCCCGGTCTCCAAGCAACTCGTCGGCCATGTTGATCGCCGCGCCCATGTATCCGCCTGGATTGCCCTGAAGGTCGATGATCAGCTTCTTCATCCCTTTGGACTGCAGGTCTGTCAGGGAGGTCTTAAACTCCTCATAAGTCGTGGCGGCAAAACGGCTCACCTTGATGTAGCCGATCTCGTTGGTGACCATGTAGGAAGCATAGATGCTGTATTGCGGGATCTTGTCCCTGGTGATCTCGTAGGAGATCAGTCCAGGCTGGTTTTTGCGTTTGATGTCCACGACGACCTTGGAGCCTCTTGGGCCTCTCAGGTGGTCAAACACATCCCGGTTGGTGATGCCTATCCCGGCCACGTTCTCCCCGTCCACTTTGATGATCTGGTCTCCGGACTGTATGCCCAGTGCCTCAGATGGGCCACCGGTCAGCGGCGCCACCACGTAGATGGTATCGCGTATGATGCCAAACTCCACGCCTATGCCGTCAAATTCTCCCTCAAGCTGTGACTGAGCCAGGGAAGCGTCCCGAGCAGGGATATAGCTGGAGTGCGGGTCTAGGTTTTCGAGCATCTTGGTGATCCCATATTCCACCAGCTCGTTGGTGTTCACACTGTCCACGTAGTCGCGGTTGATATAGGTCATGATCTCTTGGAGCTTGTACAGCGCAGCCCGCAAGTCGTTCTGGTTGCTTTTTGGCTCCGCAAAAGTCGCCCCAATCCAAATCCCCGCAGAAATGGCCAGTGCGAGAATGATCGGAAGCCGGATTTGTGATTTGGTATTCTTTGTCTCGCTCACTTTTTCTCTGATTTTGTATTCAAGTAACTCAAACTATCGATAAATGATCCATGAAGGAAACCGATTTTAGATAAAATTAACGATTGTTTGTACGGGAGGGGGCGCTAAAGGTCAGATTTATTCCCGTTTTTCCTCCAAAAAAAATTAATTTTGTCCAATGTACTCGAATCGGGATTTCGAAAAGTCGTCTGTTGGTGAACTAGTTTCAGAAAACTATGTCTTTGCGGCTGTCCTGCACTATTTCGGTATCAGCTTCTACCAGTACCCGACAGATTCTTTGGAGAAAGTCTGCCGACGCCACAAGGTCAATCCGCGGACTCTGGTCTCCGAGCTGGAGTCCTGGGCCAAGCGTGTAGATCCCACGCCCGAGGAGCTTTACCTGAACCCCATCGAGCTGCTGGTGGCTTACCTCAAAAAGAAGCACTACTTCTTTGTCCGCCAAGAGCTCCCCTTTCTCTCCAACCTGATCTCTGGCATAGAGCCGGAGCCTCGATTTGGGCCTCTGATGGCTGATCTGCGGATCATGTTCCCGTTGTTTGTGGAGGACTTCATCCACCACATCCACGAGGAGGAAAGCCGCCTCTTCAAGCGCATCGAAGTACTCCAGGACATCGAGGACGGACACTATCAGGTCCGGGATGCGCTGATCATCCTGGAAAAAGACCCCATCCACCTGATGGCAGACCAGCATGAAGTCCATGACGACGAAATGGAAGGCATACGCCGGCTGACCCGGGACTATTTCCTCGAAGCCGATGCGCCGCTGACGATGAGAGTACTCTACCACGAGCTTCAAAACTTTGAGCGGGAGCTCTCCATCCATGCCAAGATCGAGGACGAACTGTTGTTTCCGAAGGCCGTGGAACTGGAGAAAGAAGCGCTCCGCAGAATCCGAAAAAAAATCCAAACCAACTGATGGCCAGAATTCTCGCGATAGATCTGGGAACCAAACGCACCGGCTTGGCCGTTACCGATCCGCTGCAAATCTTGGCAAATCCCCTCGAAACCATCGAAACGAGCCAATTGATCTTCTTTCTGAAAAGCTACTGTGCCAAAGAAGAAGTGGAAACCCTCGTGCTCGGACTCCCCATCCGCCTCGACGGCCAGGACAATGAGATGACCCCAAGAGTAATGAAACTGAAGGAAGACCTGCAGCAGGTTTTTCCCGACAAAAAAATAGCCCTGGTAGATGAGCGATTTACCTCCAAAATGGCCATGCAGAGCATGATCGCCATGGGCAGCAAAAAGAAAGACCGCAGGGAAAAAGCCGGAAACCTGGACAAAGTATCCGCGGCAATCATATTACAATCTTACCTCGAACAGAAATGATTTACCCCATAGTCGCCTACGGCAACCCCATCCTCAAAAAAGAAGCGGAGGAAATCGCCGAAGGCACCGACATCAGTGCCCTGATCAACGACATGTACGCCACCATGGACCATGCCAACGGCGTGGGCCTCGCCGCTCCCCAGATCAACCAGGGTGTACGGCTCTTTGTCATCGACAGCTCCCTGATGCTGGATGAGGACGATGAGGAGAAGGGCATCCGACGCACCTTCATCAACCCCATCATCCTGGACGAGTACGGAGACGACTTTGGCTTCGAGGAAGGCTGCCTCAGCATCCCGGAAGTACGGGCAGAGATCATCCGCCCGGAAAAGCTGACCATCGAATACTTTGACGAAAACTGGAACCTCAAGGAAGAGGAGTTTTCCGGCATGACCGCCCGCGTCATCCAGCACGAATACGACCACCTCGAAGGAATTCTATTCGTCGACTACCTGAAGGGCTTGAAAAAACGCCTGATCCAGTCTAAATTGATCGACGTCAGCAAGGGCAAAGTCTCCACTGACTACCGCATGATCTATCCCCTACGCTAGATGGGACGAAGCCCAGAACTCCGCATATCCTTGGTACAGACCGACCTGCACTGGCAGGACAAGACGGCCAATCTCGCCATGCTGGAGGAAAAAATCTGGGGTCTCAAAGGCAAGACTGACCTGATCGTCCTGCCGGAAATGTTCCCTACCGGCTTCAGCATGGAGGCTTCCAAGCTCGCCGAGCCCATGAACCTGACCGTGTGCAAGTGGATGAAGCAGATGGCCGCCCACACCAAGGCCACCGTCACCGGAAGCGCGATCATCTCCGAGGGCGGAAAGTACTTCAACCGCCTGCTCTGGGTCAATCCGGACGGCTACATCGAGCACTACGACAAGCGGCATCTTTTCCGCATGGCCCAGGAGGAAAAGACTTTTTCCCCAGGACCAAAGCTTCCGGTCTTCAACGTGAAGGGTTGGGAAGTCTGCCCCCAGGTCTGCTACGACCTGCGCTTCCCCGTTTGGTCCAGAAACACCTGGGAAAACGGCGTGGCCAGCTACGACTTGGTCTTCTACATCGCCTCTTGGCCCGCAGCGCGGACTTCCGCTTGGGATGCCTTGCTGCCAGCCCGCGCCATCGAAAACCTCTCCTACTCCCTCGGGGTCAACCGCATCGGCACCGACGGCAACGGAATCCCCTATGTCGGGCACTCGGCGGCCTATGATTTCCGAGGGGAAAAACTTGCCGATCTGGGCGAAAAAGACGAAATCCAAACCGTCACGCTTTCAGCCCAAAAACTGGAAGAGTTTCGGGAAAAATTCCCCGCCTGGAAAGACGCCGACGACTTCAATGTCCTCTGAAATCCATTCCGCTTTAATTCCCCGACTTTACTCGGTCGGGGTTTGACACAAGCCTAATTTTCGTATTTTAGGCGCGAAAAATTCAGACCCTGTCCCTCTTTTTTTGACCGATGGCCGCGGCCAGCACCCAAAAAGCAAACAGGCAAATCCTTTTTAGCATCCTATTGAAACTATGAGTGACCAAACTCCCAAAATCCTTTACACGCTGACCGACGAGGCGCCTGCCTTGGCCACGTATTCCCTACTTCCTATCGTCCAGGCCTTCACCAAATCTGCCGGCGTGCAGGTAGAGACCCGTGACATTTCGCTTTCAGGTAGAATCATTTCCGCTTTCCCGGAATTCCTGAAGCCTGAGCAAGTCATCAACGACGACCTCGCTGAGCTGGGCAAAATCGCCACGACTCCCGAGGCCAACATTGTGAAGCTGCCCAACATTTCCGCTTCCGTACCCCAGCTGAAAGCTGCCATCAAAGAACTCCAGGGCAAAGGCTACGCACTTCCTGACTATCCGGAGGAGCCAAAAACCGAGGAAGAAAAAAGCATCAAATCCCGATACGACAAGATCAAAGGCTCCGCGGTAAACCCGGTCCTGCGTGAAGGCAACTCCGACCGCCGAGCCCCTTTGGCAGTGAAAAACTACGCCAAGAAGCACCCGCACTCCATGGGCAAGTGGGCCAAGGACTCCAAGTCCCATGTGGATAGCATGGAGGAGGGCGACTTCTACGGAAGTGAAAAATCCCTGACCATCGAGTCCGAGACCACCGTGTCCATCGAACTGGTGGGCAAAGACGGCAAAAAGGAAACCCTGAAGTCCGGTCTGAAGCTCAGTGCTGGAGAAGTGATCGACGCTTCTACCATGAGCATTTCGGCTTTGAAGGCGTTTTTGAAGAAAGCCAAAGCAGATGCCAAGGAGAAAGGCGTGCTTTTCTCCCTGCACATGAAAGCGACCATGATGAAGGTCTCCGACCCGATCATCTTTGGCCATGCGGTGAAGGTGTTTTTCGAGCCGGTTTTCACCAAGCATGCCGCTACGCTGGAATCCATCGGCGTGGACGTAAACAACGGATTTGGCGACCTCTTGGCCAATCTGGAAAAATTGCCTGCCGACAAGAAATCCGAAATCCTCGCCGACATCGATGCCTGCTATGCAGACAGCCCGGCCGTGG
The DNA here is from genome assembly GCF_017254915.1 of Algoriphagus oliviformis. Classification (GTDB taxonomy): domain Bacteria; phylum Bacteroidota; class Bacteroidia; order Cytophagales; family Cyclobacteriaceae; genus Algoriphagus; species Algoriphagus oliviformis. The sequence continues at coordinate 426,327 of NZ_JAFKCT010000004.1, forward strand.
CTATGGTGAACTCCGACAAGGGCATCACCAATCTCCATGTGCCAAGCGACGTGATCATCGATGCTTCCATGCCAGCCATGATCCGTAGCTCCGGCAAGATGTGGGACAAAGAAGGCAAGCTGCAAGACGCAAAAGCTGTCATTCCAGACAGATCTTACGCTGGCGTGTACCAGGCCACCATCGACTTTTGCAAGGAGCACGGTGCCTTTGACCCGGCGACGATGGGCTCCGTGCCAAACGTCGGCCTGATGGCTCAAAAAGCCGAAGAATACGGCTCACACGACAAGACTTTCGAGATTCCTTTCGACGGAAAGGTAAACGTGGTGGACGCCGCGGGCAATGTACTGCTTTCCCACGAAGTAGCTGCTGGCGATATCTGGAGAATGTGCCAGACCAAGGACGCTCCGATCCAAGACTGGGTGAAGCTGGCCGTGACCCGAGCGAGACTTTCCAGCACACCGGCCGTATTCTGGTTGGATGCCAACCGAGCCCACGACGCCGAACTGATCAAGAAGGTGGAGAAATACCTGCCTGATCACGACACCAAAGGCTTGGAAATCCACATCATGCCTCCTGTGGAGGCAACGATCTTCTCCTGCCAACGAATCAAAGAAGGCAAAGACACCATCTCTGTCACCGGCAACGTACTGCGGGACTACCTCACTGACCTCTTCCCAATCCTCGAAGTCGGCACTTCCGCCAAGATGCTCTCCATCGTTCCGTTGATGAACGGCGGAGGATTGTTCGAAACTGGTGCCGGCGGATCTGCGCCTAAGCACGTGGAGCAGTTCACCCAGGAAGGCCACCTGAGATGGGACTCTTTGGGCGAATTTCTGGCTCTGGCGGTGTCTCTGGAACACCTTGGTCAGACCTTCAACAACCCAGAGGCTCTGCTTCTCGGCGAAACCCTGGACGCCGCGACCGGCAAATTCCTGGACAACGACAAGTCTCCAGCCCGAGTAGTCGGCAAGCTGGACAACCGAGGCGGCCACTTCTACCTGGCCCTTTACTGGGCTGAAGCGCTCGCTGCGCAAAGCAAAGACGCTGGGCTTCAGGCGAAATTCGCCCCCATCGCCAAAGCTTTGGCAGAAAACGAAGACAAGATCGTCGAGGAGTACAACGGCTCCCAAGGCAAGCCAGTGGACATCGGAGGCTATTTCCGACCGGATGCAGAGAAGACCGCGAAGGCGATGACCCCGAGCAAGACCTTCAACGACATCCTTGCGTCACTCGCATAAACCAAGAAAAGCCGGCTCTGTCCGGCTTTTTTTGTCCCTGCTTCCACATCGGTCGCCGGGATAGGAAAACCCACCAAAGCATGGACGAACGCATTTTTGAACGCCTGTGGCAAAAATTTTCAAAGCCGAAATCGTTTGAACTTGAAATGAATGTCATTCGCCCTTGGTAGGGATTAAAGAAGTTTGGGCAGACCGTTTATTTGTAATAACTTAGCCTGCCCTCAGGAAATTTTGACCTCACGTGGTCTCCTGACCCTGTTTTTGGAATCAAACCTATACTCAAAATCAACAATACTTATGAGCAAGATCAAAGTAGGAATCAACGGATTCGGAAGAATCGGACGACTCGCTTTTCGCGTAGCGCAGGAAAGAGAAGACATTCAGGTAGTAGCGATCAACGACTTGATCGATGTAGACTACATGGCCTACATGCTGAAGTACGACTCTACCCACGGCCAGTTTAAAGGCACCGTGGAGGTAAAAGACGGCAACCTGATCGTCAACGGCAACTCCATCCGGGTGACTGCCGAGAAAAGCCCTGCCAACCTCAAGTGGGGTGACGTCGGTGCCGACTACGTGATCGAATCCACCGGCATCTTCCTGACCAAAGAGACCGCTCAGGGCCACATCGACGCTGGCGCCAAAAAAGTGATCATGTCTGCTCCGTCCAAGGACGACACGCCGATGTTTGTCATGGGCGTAAACGAGGACGCTTACACCGATGATATGGTGTTTGTATCCAACGCCTCCTGTACCACCAACTGCCTCGCTCCTATCGCGAAGGTATTGAACGACAACTGGGGCATCGAAGAAGGCCTGATGACCACCGTACACGCTACTACCGCAACCCAGAAAACCGTAGACGGACCGTCTGCGAAGGACTGGAGAGGCGGCCGTGGAGCTGGACAAAACATCATCCCTTCCTCTACCGGTGCTGCCAAGGCAGTAGGAAAAGTAATCCCTGAGCTGAACGGCAAACTGACCGGCATGGCTTTCCGCGTTCCTACTCCAGACGTTTCTGTGGTAGATTTGACCGTGAGACTGAAGAAGCCGGCTAAATACGCCGAAATCTGCGCCAAAATGAAGGAAGTATCCGAGACTACCATGAAGGGAGTTTTGGGCTACACCGAAGACGCTGTGGTATCCAACGACTTCATCGGCGATGCGAGAACCTCCATCTTCGACGCTGAGGCTGGCATACAGCTTTCCGACACCTTCGTGAAAGTGGTGTCTTGGTATGACAACGAGTGGGGCTACTCCAACAAGGTAGTCGACCTGCTGACCTTCATCGCCAAAAAATAATCTCCAAAAGCCCCGAAATTTCGGGGCTTTTTTCGTTTTAAAAGGCAAGTGCACTTAGGCGGGGAAAAATCCCCGGCAAACCGTAAACCTCACGATCATGTATCTGCCTTTCTTTCCCCTGAAACTCGTCGCCTTTCCCGGAGAGGAGCTCAACCTCCACATCTTCGAACCGCGCTACAAGGAACTGCTCTCCGACATCGAGCAAAGCGGCGGCACTTTTGGGATCTGCGTTTACTTGGATAAGCTGAGCAGTTTTGGCACCGAGGTAGCCTTGGAAAAAATCAACAAGCGCTACGACGATGGGCGACTGGACATCCGGCCCCGTGGCCTGCGGGCCTTCCGTATCCTGAGTTTTGACAACCCGATGAAGGACAAGCTCTATGCCGGTGGCACGGTCTCCTTCCTCGGCGACGATCCCAAGATACCGGACTTCCTCCATCATGAGTTTGTTTTTTACCTCAAGGAGATGCTCCGTTTGCTCAACTTCCAGGGGGAATTTGATCCTGGCAAGGCTAACTCCTACACGTTTGCACACAAGCTGGGGCTGAAGCTTGAAGAGGAGCTGGAACTGCTACAGATGGGATCGGAAAGCGCACGAACGGAGTTTCTGATCAGACATTTCAAGCGGATGATCCCGGTCATCAAAGCCGTGGAACAAGCCCGGGAAAAAATCAAGCTGAACGGCCATTTCAAGCACCTAGACCCATTGAATTTTTAGAAATCGGCTAGAGCCAAACCTTGTCAGATACGCGTCAGGGTCATCAAGCGAAAGTCCATCACTTTTCCCTTTGGGATTTGCAGGGCTTTCAGCGACAGCTTGCCGCTGCCTTTGGACAGGCTGATTTTGCCCAGACTCATCTTTCCCCACTTCTGCTCATAGGACTCCTGCCTCGGCACCCGATCCTCCTCGGCACCCACCAGCTGGGGAGTGAAGGGAGCGACCACCTTCCCTTCCAGCACATCATCGCCCATGCGCAGGCTTAGGGTGGAGCCCACGGCCTCTTTCTCGCAGGTGTAGTAGATCTCCACCTCAAACTGTCCATCGGCAAGCACTTCCACCTCCCACGTCAAGCTGTCGCCGACAGAAGTCCAGTTGGTAAAGTAAGAGCTGTTGGGAAAGCGGTTGGAGCGCTGGATGTTACCATGCGCCACGGCGTCCCGGGCCGGCAGCTGGTTATGCTTGAACTCGGGGTGTCCCAAGGGAAAACTTCGCGTATCCTCCTGCGGCAGTTCCAGCGCGACCTCCGCAAGATGACGCTGCTTTACCTCCTTCATCTCGGCAAGCACTTTCGGAAACTGGCCGGAAACCACCTGATTTTGGCCGGGATCGATGCGCAGGTCAAAAAGCTGGTCTTTTTCATCCAGGAGGAAGGCCTCATTTCTCAGGCTTGCCTTTTTCTCCCAGTAGGAGAAAACATAGCGATCCGGCCAAGGGGCTCCGGCTTGCAGGATGAGCGGACTCAGGTCCTTGCCATCCAGCGGCTTCTCGGGGACGTACTTTATCCCGGCGAGCGAAAGGAGGGTTGGGAATAGATCCATCGCACTCGTGACTTGGGACACTGTTTTGCCCGCCTCGATCTTTCCAGCCCACTGCACAAAAAGGGGACTTCTCACTCCCCCCTCGTCCACAGAGCCTTTCTTTCCCTTCAGTCCGCCATTCCATCGGTAGCCGTTTGGGCCATTGTCAGAAAGGAAAAGGATGATCGTGTCATCCAAAAGACCCGCCTCTCGGACACTTTCTATCAGCCTCCCCACGTTCCAATCGATATTCTCGACCATGGCCAGGGCGGCGCGGGTATGTCCTTGGTCCTCTTGCTCAGTATAGCGGTGGGCCGGCAGCGGCTTATCCCGAAAGCGCTCCCAATAAGGCAAAGGCACCTGCATGGGACTGTGGGGCGTATTGTAGGGAAGATAGAGGAAAAAGGGAGCTTCCGAATTCTCCTCCACAAAACCGATGGCCTTGTCTGTCAGGTGATCGATGATAAAGCCCTCTCCCTCGACAATCTTCCCATTGTGCTCCAGCATGGCGTCAAAATAGTTGCCCCAATGCCCCGAGCAAAACCCGTAAAACTCCTCGAACCCCCGGCCATTGGGATGGTAGGGAAACTGCGCCCCGCTGTGCCACTTGCCAAATCCGGCGGTACGGTATCCCGCCCTTCCCAGCACATCGGCAAGGGTGACTTCGTCGAGATCCATGCGCTCTCCTCCCTCAGAAGTGGAATACACGCCCGAGCGGAAATGATGCCGCCCAGTGAGCAGCTCCGCACGGGTGGGCGAGCAGACGGTACTGACGTAAAACCTCTCGAAGGAAACCCCATTTTGTGCCAAGCGATCCAGATTTGGGGTAGCCACGGCGGGATTGCCGGAGATACTGAGGTCTCCCCAGCCCTGGTCGTCGGTGAGGATTAGGATGATGTTCGGGCCTTGGCCTGGGCGCTCCTTTTGCGGAATGGAGTCCGCCTTTGTCACCTGCCACGGCAGTAGTGCGAAAAGGCAAACACCAAAAAACAAGCATAGGACCCGATGCGAAACGGGCTGATGATTTTTCCCCATAGTATCAAAAAAGACTCAAAATATACGCCCACAGATCTGGTATGCCAAACGCCTACCGACCTAAGCCCTAGGCTACTTCAATCCGAACTCGATCAACTCAAATCGATTGCCCCAAGGGTCGCGAAAAAAGCAGCGATCCCTTCCTTCAATGAGCGAAGAAAAAGCCACGTCGATCCCCTGCGTTTTCAGAAACTCCTTAGCCCCTTCCAGATCACCCACCTCAAAAGCCGGATGCCTGCCGGACTGGACTGGCGATAGATCTTCCTCCCGCACGTGGAGCTCAGCGTCTCCCATCGCAAACCAAAGCGCACCATTGGGATGGTCCCCGGGGATCTCCCGCAGCTTGAGCGTCTCCCCGTAAAAACTCCGGGCATCATCCCTCGCCCCCAAGGGAATACAGATCAGGACATGGTCTATTCGCTTAAAATCTATCATGGCAACTCTTGAAAAGTGAGAGTTTCCAAAACTAGCACAGAATCCGCTTCCCGCAAACGTGGCTTCTCCTATAGGGCTAAAAACAAAAAAGCAGACCTATCGATCTGCTTTTGTGATCCCGCTGGGGCTCGAACCCAGGACCCATACATTAAAAGTGTATTGCTCTACCAGCTGAGCTACGGAATCCAATTTCTACAAACAAAAAGCGGAACGTAATTCCGCTCATTTTTTTTTTGTGATCCGCTTAGGATTCGAACCTAAGACCTACTGCTTAGAAGGCAGTTGCTCTATCCAGCTGAGCTAGCGGACCTGGACGACTATCTCTAGTCAAAATTAAGTCGGGGTGGCAGGATTCGAACCTACGACCTCCACATCCCAAATGTGGCGCGATACCGGGCTACGCTACACCCCGAAACTTTTTTAAGAATTTTTCCAACCGACACGTTTGCCAATTGAGGGATTCGAACCTACGGACTTCCCGATTCCTATCGGGACGAGATACCGGGCTACGCTACACCCCGAAACTTTACTTTTTCACTCCTTGCGAGTAAACTTGTGATCCCGCTGGGGCTCGAACCCAGGACCCATACATTAAAAGTGTATTGCTCTACCAGCTGAGCTACGGAATCGGACCTTTATCTATTCAGGGCTACTTTTTAGCCCTTTTTCTCAAATCTTAAATCTTCCAATTTGGCTTCCTGGCCTTGCTTTTTGCCAGATCATTGCCGTAATTGGACTGCAAATTTATGACTCTGATTTCTAAATGCCAAGCCTCAAATCAATCTTTCTGACAAAACTTTCTATATTTTTTCTCCTGTTTTTACAAAGTATTCATTGTCAGGCCAATGTACCGCAACTTCTGGTAGCAGATTCTTTGTTTCAGCAAAGAAGCTACAAAGAAGCCATGGAAATCTACCAGACCAACTACCAGCTGGGAATCTATTCGCCTTCGATGCTGCTGAAAATGGCCTTCATTTCTGAGGGAATCGGAGACAAGGAAAACGCCACCCTTTACCTCTCCAAGTACTACGACCTCAGCCCAAATCCGCAGACCATCACCAAAATCAAGAGTCTGACCGGCCAATCCGAATTGGTAGGCTATCAGGTCAGCGACGGAATGCGCTTCGTCCTCTTTCTGGTGGAGTTTAAGGAAATTATCGTGGGGGCACTCACGCTCTTCCTAATCATTTCGCTGATTTTCCTTTGGTCCAAAGGCAACAAGCTGACAGAGGCAAGGTTCTATTGGCCCTCGGTGATCCTGATTACGCTCATCTTTGCCACCAACAACTTCCTCAAAGCCCAAAACGCCGCGCTGGTCACCAACAGCCCCACGCTGATCGTATCCCAGCCCAGCGCAGGCGGAGAACTGGTGGATCTCGTAGAGCCCGGTCATCGGGTCAAAATACGGGCCTCCAAGGATATCTGGTACGAGGTAGAATGGAAAGAGAAGACGGCCTACATCCGCAAGGACAACGTCACAAGACTCTAGCACAACCCGAGCACCCCAAAAACGAAAGAAGCCCCGGATTTCGGGGCTTCTTTCGTTTAAAGTTTTTTGATCATCACGTTTCGGTAGTGAACCACATCTCCGTGGTCTTGCAGGGCGATCTTGCCCTTTTTGTATTTCCCAAAGCCCGGCATGTCCTTAAACTTGCTGTCGGCGACCAGCGCTTCCCACTCCGGTGTCCAGAGCGTGGTAGAGACGACGGTCACCCCGTTCAGGATAAGATCCAGTTTGCCTTGGTTGACGATCACCTCGGCTTGGTTCCATTCCCCGACCGGCTTGGCCATTTCCTGGCTGCTGATGATCAGGTCATAGAGATCTCCGGCGCGGTGGCTGATGATCTTGCCGTCAGGATGGCCGTCGTTGTCCAAGACCTGCATCTCCAGACCGGTCTGATAGGTACGCTCAAACTCCGGCGACTCATGCACCAAGAAGATGATGCCGCTGTTGCCATTCTGGGAGATTTTCCATTCCGTCTTGAAATGAAAGTTTTCGTACTCCTCATTGGTCACGATGTCGCCACCGTCTCCATCCGCCCAATTGGCCTTATTGGCTGCGTCGAGGAAAAACTCGCCGTTTTCCACCTTCCAGCCCTTGCCTACTTCTCCTCCACCATACTTGGACCAGCCATTGAGTGTCTGGCCATCAAAAAGGGAGATCCACTCCTCGGCAGGCGCGGCGACTACAGCCGTAGAGTCTTCCGCTGCGGCTTCTTCTGTTTTGGGAGAAGAGCAAGCGGCGAGAATCCCCGCCGCCGCTATCATCGATAGATATGTTTTTCGCATTGCTTATTTTTTGAGAAGCAGGATGTATCGTACCATGTCCTTGGCATCCTCTTCACTGAGCGCAGGGTGCGGGGACATCATCACTTCACCCCATACGCCGGCACCGCCAGCGAGCACCTTGGCGGCCAGCATGCTCACGTTTTCCTCGGTGCTCTCATACTTGGCCGCGATATCCGCGTAGGATGGACCGATGATCTTGCGGTCGATCATGTGGCAAGTGGCACAGTCGGAGTTCTTCACTTTTTCGATGCCTTTGATGTAGATGGGATCGTCCTTGTATTTGTCTTCCAGGCTCATCTCCGGTGCTGGGGCAGCTGCCTCAGTCGCTGGCGCCGCGGCCTCACTAGACTCTGCCGCCTTTTCTCCTCCTCCGCACGCAAATGCCAGACCTGCGATTATTGCGAACATTAAATTGCGCTTTCTCATTTGTTGGTTTCTAGGTTTTGTACTTGGTTTTTGAATTGAATAATTGGGTTTTGCCGATCCACGGAACTACTTCTTGCCTTGGGCCTTTGGAAGCTCAGCCCTTCCGGCAGGGAAGTCAGCGCATCGACAGGACAATTTTACTATTTTTTTGCAGGGGCAATCAAATTCCGAGGATCTTTCTGTTGAACGCCTCGTCTGCACCCACACCTGCGAAGTCGTCAAAGGCCTTCTCGGTGACCCGGATGAGGTGGCTGTCGATAAACGGCGCACCCTCTGCGGCACCCTGCTCAGGATGCTTGATGGCGCACTCCCACTCCAGTACCGCCCAGCCGTCGTAGTCGTACTGCGAAAGCTTGCTGAAGATGCCAGCAAAGTCCACTTGGCCATCGCCCAGGGATCTAAAACGGCCCGCTCGCTCTACCCAGCCCTGGAATCCTCCGTACACGCCTTGCTTTCCGGTAGGGTTAAACTCGGCATCCTTTACGTGGAAGGCTTTGATACGCTCGTGGTAAAAGTCGATAAACTGCAGGTAGTCTAGGCACTGCAGTACAAAGTGGCTCGGATCATAGAGGATGTTGGCGCGCTTGTGGCCGCCTACTTTGTCCAGAAACATCTCGAAAGAAATCCCGTCGTGCAGGTCCTCCCCGGGATGCAATTCGTAGCACACATCGACGCCGTGCTTGTCAAATTCGTCGAGGATCGGCAGCCAGCGCTTGGCCAGCTCTCCAAAACCGGTATCCACCAGTCCTGCTGGGCGCTGTGGCCATGGATATACCGTATGCCACATCAGCGCGCCGGAGAAGGTCGCATGGGCCTTCAGGCCCAGATTGGCCGAGGCCTTGGCCCCATACATCAGCTGCTGGGTGGCCCATTCGGATTTGCCTTTGAGGTCGCCTTTCAGATTGGCGGGGGCAAAGCCGTCAAACAGCTCGTTGTAGGCAGGATGCACCGCCACCAGCTGGCCTTGCAGGTGGGTAGAAAGCTCGGTAATCTCCAGGCCCGCGTCGGCCACGATCCCCTTGATCTCATCCGCATAGGTCTTGCTCTCGGCGGCCTTTTGCAAGTCGATCATACGGGCATCCCAGCTGGGGATCTGGATCCCTTTATACCCTAAGTCAGCCATGTACTGGCTGATGTTTTTCAGGTTGTTGAAGGGGGCTTTGTCATCGGCAAACTGTGCCAAAAAGATTGCAGGGCCTTTGATAGTTTTCATATAGTTACAATTTGGTTTTTTATCGACAATCTGGCTATGGACTTCAACCGTCCTGCAAGACTGCCTTTGGGCTTGAGTGTTGCAAAAATTATTTCTCTACGACGAAAGGAGTCCATTTTGTCTCGGACTTGGTGCTCGCCAGTACATGCTCGATGAAAGCCATCCCACGGATGCCGTCTTCGATGCCTGGATAGTCTTCCCACTCCCACTTGGGGGTCTGTCCCTCCCGGTCTGCGTAGATACAGCGGGCAAAGTTGCGGTATAGGTTGGCAAAAGCCTCCACATAGCCCTCGGGGTGTCCTGCCGGTGTACGGGTATTTTCCTGGGCCAAAGAGCCCAAGTAGCCGGTACCGGCCCGGTAGATTCTCGCAGGCTCTCCCGGAAAACGGACCGTCAGGGAATTGTTGAGCTCCTGCTCCCATTCCAGGCCGCCTTTTTCTCCATAGACCCGCACTTTGAGGTTGTTTTCGCAGCCGGTGTCAGTCTGTGAAGCCATGAGCACGCCGGAGGCGCCATTTTCGAAGCGGAGCAAAACCACCCCATCGTCGTCAATCGGACGGCCCTCGATCTTGATGTAAAGATCGGCGCAGAGCTGGGATACTTTTTCCCCGGTGATGTATTCGGCCATGTGAAAGGCATGGGTACCGATGTCGCCCATGCATCCCGCGAGGCCGTTTCTGGCCGGATCTGTCCGCCATTCCGCCTGCTTGTTGTTCTCCGTTTCGAGCAGCTTGTACAGCCAGCCCTGTGGATACTCCACATAGACCTTGCGTACTTTGCCGATTTCGCCATCGGCGATCATCTGCTTGGCCTGCTTGATCATGGGGTAGCCGGAGTAGGTATGGGTCAGGAGAAAACGCCTGTCGGAGTTTTTGACCGCATGGTAAAGATCCTTTGCCTCCTGGTAGTTGAGAGTCAGCGGCTTGTCCAAGGCTACGTGAAAACCGTATTTCAGCGCCTTCACGGTAGGGTCAAAGTGCACGTTGTTTGGCGTCACGATGGCCACCACATCCATGCGCTGTCCCTCCGGCAGCTGGGATTCTTTCTCATACATTTCGTCGTAAGAGCCATAGACCCGTGTGGGGTCGAGCATGAGCTCCTCGCCGCGTTGCTTGGACTTGGCCGGATTGGAGCTGAAGGCTCCGCAGACCAGTTCAAACATTCCGTCCATCAGTGCGCCGTTGAGGTGGATGGCACCGATGAAGGAACCCGGGCCTCCGCCTATGAGACCCAGTTTCAATTTTTTAGCTGTTGACATCGGTCAAAAGATTAGTTTATCAGGTTATTTGAGTTGGAAAATACGATTTGGATGGAAATTTCGGAGTTTCGGGGACTTAGGACAGGCTAATATGATCAATTGTCACAAGGAGTTATGAATGGCTTTGTCAAAACTTTTCAGTCCCTTACTTAGGATTCTCAAAGGAGATGCTTAAAATACAGCAAAAAGCACAAATTCTAAATTTTAGCGAAGAAATTCCCGTTCCCACCCCCTCCGGCTGCCCATGACTTTTCCGATCCGATTCCGCCTCTCCCTGATGATGTTTATGGAGTTTTTCATCTGGGGATCCTGGTTTGTCACCATGGGCACCTTTCTGGGCAGCAACCTGGCCGCCAGCGACGGGGATGTCTCCCTGGCCTTTTCCACACAGTCTTTTGGGGCCATCATCGCTCCCTTTGTCGTTGGCCTCATCGCCGACCGCTACTTTCAGGCGCAGCGCATTTTGGGCATCATCCACCTCATCGGATCCTGGCTGATGTACCGACTGTACCAGAGCGGGGACTTTTCGGAGTTTTTCCCCCTCCTGCTGGTGTACATGATCCTCTTCATGCCCACCCTGGCCCTAGTCAACTCCATTTCTTTCAACCAAATGACCAACCCCGCCAAGCAGTTTTCGACCGTGAGGGTTTGGGGGACGATAGGATGGGTAACGGCCGGCATATTGATCAGCGCCTTTTCCTGGGACAGCCCCGAAGGCTTGTCTGCCGGCCTCCTGAAAAACACTTGGCTGATGACCTCCATCGTTTCCCTGGCCATGGGCCTGTATAGCATGACGCTTCCGGACACGCCTCCGAAGGCCAAAACCGACGGGAGTTTCAGCCTATCCCGGATGCTTGGACTGGATGCCCTGGCCCTGCTCAAAGACCGCAACTATGCCATCTTTTTTCTCTCCTCCATATTAATATGTATCCCGCTGGCTTTCTATTACCAAAACGCCAGCCCCTTTCTGACCGAAATCGGGGTCAAAAATTCCACCGGAAAGATGGCTCTCGGGCAGGTCTCCGAGGTCTTGTTTATGCTGGCGCTCCCGATCTTTTTCTACCGCTTTGGGCTGAAGAAGACCTTGATCGTGGCGATGCTGGCCTGGGCGCTGCGCTACACGCTGTTTGCGCTAGGTGATGCGGACTCGGGACTCTGGATGCTGATGGGAGGCATCCTGCTGCATGGCGTGTGCTATGATTTCTTCTTTGTCAGCGGGCAGATCTATACCGACTCACATGCGGGAGGGGAATTCAAGTCCTCCGCCCAGGGCCTGATCACGCTGGCGACCTATGGCCTGGGGATGCTGGTCGGATTTTGGGCCGCCGGGCAGATTTCCGATTACTATCTCGATGCTGCCGGAGATCACGACTGGAGATCAATTTGGCTGGTTCCGGCTGGCATTTCCGTTTTGGTTTTACTATTTTTCATCTCTTTTTTCAAAGGAGAAAAAGAACTCTCTCACCAATAAACCCCTTAACTATGAATTTTGACTCTAGCAGAAGGTCTTCCTTCAAGAAAATGATCCTGGGAGGAGCTGCAATGGGTACCATGTCTTCCTTCGACTGGAAGGAAGACCAAGCACCTCTCCAACTCAAGGGCAACATCAAGCATGGCGTCTGCGCCTGGACTATGCCCTCGCTGAGCCTGGACGAGCTCTGCGTAGCGGTAAAGAAAATCGGCTTCAACGCCATCGATCTGGTGGGACCGGGCGGCTGGGATACCCTCAAAAAACACGATGTGGAATGCTCCATGTGCAACGGCGCCGAGCTCGGCATCCCCAAAGGCTGGAACGATCCCCAATACCACGAGCAACTGATTAAAAACTACACAGAGCTGATCCCCCAAGTCGCCAAGTATGGCTACAAAAACCTGATCTGCTTCTCCGGAAACCGCAACGGCATGGACGATGAAGTAGGGATGAAAAACTGCGCCGAAGGCCTCAAAAAAATCATCGGGGTAGCCGAAAAACACAACGTGATCATCCAGATGGAATTGCTCAACAGCAAGGTCAACCACAAAGACTACATGTGTGACCTCTCCCCTTGGGGCGTGGAGCTCTGCAAGATGATCGGCAGCGAAAACTTCAAGCTGCTCTATGACATCTACCACATGCAGATCGACGAGGGCGACATCATTCGCAGCATCCAGACCAATGGCCAATACTTCGGCCACTACCATACGGCCGGTAACCCGGGACGAAATGAACTCGACGAAAACCAGGAGATCAACTATCCGGCCGTGATGCGCGCCATCCTGGCCACCGGATACAAAGGCTACGTATCCCATGAATTTATCCCTAAATCAGACGACAAAATCGCTGCCTTGGCGCAAGCCGTGCAGGTCTGTGACGTGTAACTAATTAAACCAAAATACCCATACTTATGGCAAATGAAGCGTATGACGCAATCGTAGTTGGGTCAGGAATTAGCGGCGGATGGGCTGCTAAGGAGCTGACGGAAAGGGGGCTCAAAGTACTGCTCCTGGAGAGAGGCCCAATGGTCGAGCACGTGAAGGATTATAAATCCGCGACTCTGGCTCCCTGGGAGATTCCCCACAGAGGACGGAGAACCCAAGAGCAACTGGAAAACCACCCGAACCTCAGGAGAGACTATGTACTCAACGAGCTCAATCTGGACTGGTGGGCACACGAGAGCGACTCCCCCTATGTGGAGGAAAAGCCTTTCACGTGGTTTAGAGGCTATCAGGTCGGAGGACGCTCCCTGCTCTGGGGCAGACAGTCCTATCGCTGGGCCAATGTGGACTTTGAGGCGAATGCCAAAGACGGAATCGCGGTAGACTGGCCGATCCGGTACAACGACCTCGCCCCATGGTATAGCTATGTGGAAAAGTTCATCGGTGTATCTGGCTCCAAAGACGGACTGGACATTCTCCCCGACGGGGATTTCCAGCCACCCATGCCCATGAACTGCGTGGAAACAGACGCTGCCGAAAAGATCAAGGCCCACTACAAAGGTGCCCGCACCTGGACCATCGGCCGTCCTGCCAACATCACCCAGCCGCTGCCGGGTCGCCCAGGCTGCCAGTACCGCAACAAGTGCTCGCTCGGCTGTCCTTTTGGGGGATATTTCAGCACGCAGGCCTCTACCCTGCCTGCTGCCCAAGCTACCGGCAACCTTACGCTTCGCCCCTGGTCTATCGTGAGACGACTGATCTACGACAAAGACACCCAAAAGGCGACAGGCGTAGAAGTACTGGATGCGGAAACCAACCAAACCGTGGAGTACGATGCCAAGATCGTCTTCCTTTGCGCGTCGGCGTTCAACTCCACTGCGATCCTGATGAGAACTGCCACCGACATCTGGCCGGGCGGACTGGGTTCTTCCTCGGGTGAGCTGGGCCACAACGTGATGGACCACCACTTCCGACTAGGTGCCGGAGGTACCATGGAAGGTTACGACGACAAATATTACTTTGGCAGAAGACCTACCGGGCTCTACATCCCAAGATTCAGAAACCTTAACGGCGAGAAGCGCGACTACATCCGCGGCTTTGGCTACCAGGGTGCGGCAAGCCGCAGCGGCTGGAGCAGAGACGTGGCCGAGCTGGGCTTTGGCGCCCCGATGAAGGAAGCACTCATCGAGCCGGGACCTTGGGGTGCTGGATTTACGGCCTTCGGCGAAATCCTCCCCTACCACGATAACACCATCAAGCTCTCCGACTCCGTGAAGGACAAATGGGGCATGGAAGCGCTCGTGATGAATGCCGAAATCAAGGACAACGAGCTCAAGATGCGCAAGGACATGATGGCTGATATGGCCGAAATGCTGGAAGTGGCAGGATTCAAAAACGTCCGCACCTACGACAACGGCTATACCTTCGGTCAGGGTATCCACGAAATGGGAACCGCCCGAATGGGACGCGATCCAAAAACCTCCGTGCTCAACGGCAACAACCAGGTGTGGGAAGCGAAAAACGTCTTTGTGACCGACGGAGCCTGTATGACCTCCGCCGCGGCACAAAACCCTTCGCTGACCTACATGGCGCTGACTGCCCGCGCAGCGGCTTTCGCAGTGGATGAACTGAAAAAGATGAACCTCTAATCCGAAACGACATGACTGTAATGAATAGAAGAGACGCGCTGAAAAGTGTCGTCCTGATGATGGGAGGAACGATGATCGGGGCCTCCGCCATCCTGACCGGCTGCTCGCCGGAGCGACAGCTCAAAGACCTCAACTTCTCCCCGGAAGACCTAGCCTTCCTGGATGAAATCGGGGAAACGATCATCCCCACCACGGACACCCCGGGCGCCAAGGCTGCCAAAATCGGTGAGTTCATGGTCATGATGGTCAAAGACTGCTACGATGCCGACCAGCAAAAAGCCTTCATCGACGGACTGAATGCGCTGAGCAAAGACTTCAAAGCCGAGAAAGGCAAGGACTTCATGGAAGCAAGCTCCGAAGAGCGCTTGGCCTTCCTCAATGCCATGCAGGAGAAGTTCAAAGCCAGCGGCGATGCCCGAGAGCCTATCGTGATCAACATGCTCAAAGACCTGACAGTACTCGGCTACTTCACCTCTGAAGTGGGGGCGACCCAGGCACTTCGCTACGAGGAAGTACCGGGACGCTTCGACGGCTGCATCGATTACAAAAAAGGCGACAAGGCCTGGGCGCTGTAATCCTACCTTTTGTAAAACCCGGCCTGCCTCACCCGAGGCAGGCTTTTTATTTCAAACCAATATGAAAAACCAACGAAGAAAATTCATCCAAATGGGAGCCATGCTCGGTGTAGGAGCGGCCTTCATGCCACTGCAGTTTTGCGCCGCCCCCAAGAAAGAAGGGGAAGTGGCAGTCGGTGAGGCCGTCGCCAAGTCCAAACTCGAAAGCTTTGGCATACAGCTCTACTCCGTGAAAGAAGACATGGCTACCGACGCCCAGGCTACCATGAGAGCGCTCGCCGGGTATGGCTACAAGCAGCTGGAGGGATTTGACGGAGGCAAGGGAATCCTCTGGGGCATGCAGCCTGCGGAATTCAAGTCCCTGATGTCCGAGACGGGCACCAGCATGGTGGCCTCGCATGCCAACGTATTTGAAAACCTGGACGCCCAAGCCGCCCAGGCCGCCGAGGTCGGGATAAAATACCTGATCTGCCCATGGATAGGAGCCCAAAAATCCCTGGATGACTACAAGAAAATAGCGGATCAGTTTAACCAAATGGGCGAAACACTGAAATCCCACGGCCTGAGGTTTGCCTACCACAACCATGACTACAGCTTTGTACCGCAAGAAGGAGCCTTGGGACAAGACATCCTGATGGACAACACAGACCCTGCGCTGGTGGACTTCGAAATGGACATCTACTGGGTGCATGTCGCGGGCATCAATCCGGCCGAGTACTTGGCCAAATACCCGGGTCGCTTCAGACTTTGCCATGTGAAGGACGCCGAGGCTGGCACCGGAGATCCCCACGAGCGGGGCGTATTGCTGGGTGCGGGCGAGATCCCCTATGCGGATCTGATCAAGCAGTCCAAGGATATGGGAATGGAATACTTCATCGTCGAGCAGGAGCGCTTCCCTACCGGCACCCCGATGGAAGCGGCCGAAGCCAACGCCAAATACCTCTCCGCATTGGAGTATTAATACGTTTCTTGGTTTCTTTCTGACTTTCTAAACAAAAGCAGAAACATCACCACCACCAGGATAATCAGCAGAGCCACCTCAAACTGCGCCCAGATCTGGGATCGGTTGATGAGGATTTTGGCTTTGCTGATTACTTTTTCGCCCTCAGCCATCTGGATGTTGCTGAGGTTTTGGAGATCGCCCCGGGCTTGAGAGATTTTTTTGTCGTAGATCTTTACCTGCTCCCGGTTGACGCCAGAGGAGTCGGAGTACAGCAGGTCGTAGTTTTTGATCACCAGGTCCTTTTCGATGATGGCCTTGAAGTCCGTGAGATAGGAAGCCTCCTGATCGGTCAGCTTGGTATCTTCAAAATCCTCCACAGTGGCCAAAATCGCGTTTTCATGTGCGGTGATCTCATTGATCACCTTGGAGTAGTCGTAGTCGATGTTGCAGTGGTCGATCAGCTTTTGGATCTGGAAGAGATGGTCTGAAATGCTAAAAATATACCCCTCCACCACGAGCCGGTCGTTGTAAACTTCCGTGAAAGCGCTGCCTATGCTCCGGAAAGACTGGCGCTCCAATAGGTTTTTGCCATAGAGCATCAGCAGCAAAATGCCGATGATGACCAGGGCGCGTACTTTTTTTCGTATGAGGCTAGAATCTTGCATGGGTAGAGAAAGGTCAAATCCTAAATAAGGTACATTCGGAGAGAATACAAATAAAGAACGCCCCCTTTTGTTTGTTTTTTGTAAGATTGTCCGCTTTTATTCCAGTGTGCAGCCGTGACAATCCGAAAACCCCAAAAATTGGGGCTTTGCCCTACTCCGGTCTTCGGTCATCGGTCTTCCGGCCCGATTGAAGAAGCAAATTCGCATACCGGCAAGAATGCGGATAATCATGGTTTTTTGTAATAATCAGGGCTTTTCATTGTACACCCGCACGTAGTCCACCTCCATGCGCTGCGGCCAAATATCCGTAGCTACGCCCTTTGCTCCACCCCAGTTGCCTCCCACGGCGATATTGAGCAGGAGGTGAAAAGGCTGGTCAAAAGGCCATTCCTGATAGCCCTTGCTGGTGTTTTCGAAGGTGAAATACTTCGTGCCGTCGATTAAAAAGTCGATCTTCTCCTCCGTCCAGTCTATCGCATAGGTGTGGAATTCCGACGAAAAATCCGGGACCATCCGTTGCCCGCCCTTCTGGGTACCTTTGGTATGGTTGAAGGCCTCGGTATGGACAGTGCCATGCACGCGACCGGGGTCGTAGCCCACATGCTCCATGATGTCGATCTCCCCGTTTTTTGGCCATCCCCCAAAGCGGTTTTCCTCGGGCAGCATCCAGATGGCTGGCCAAGTCCCCCGCCCTTGGGGCAGTTTTGCCCTGACCTCGATGTAGCCGTATTGCCAGGCTGCCTTGCCTTTGCTCACCAGTCTGGCCGAGGTATAGCCCTTGGGACGGGACGCATCCGCATGCACTTCGATGATGAGAAGGCCGTTTTCCACCCTTGCGTTTTTCAGATCGGCTCGGGTGTAGTCTTCCAGCTCGTTGTTGCCCCAGCCGTGGTCGCCCACATCGTAGTCCCACTTGTCGGGATCGGGTAGGCCTTCGGTATCAAACTCGTCCGCCCAAATCAGTTCCGCTTTCGGGGGATCTTGCGCTAGGCAGGAAAATGCCCACACTTGGGCAAAGAGGATTATCAGGGTCTTTTTCATGGGATATTTTGGGAGGTGGAAAATACAAAACTTTCACGGAAGCCCGCGTCTGGAAGGAGGCATCAGGCTTCATACACCGGATATACTCCATCTCCTTTATAGGAACTGCCGCTTTTGTACCCGGAGGTAATCGTGGCTATTCGAAAAAATGCCAATCTCAGGTTTTGCCCTACTTCGGTCTTCGGTCTTCCGACCCGACTGAAGAAGCAAATTCGCTTACTGGTAAAATAGCGGACATACCTATTTCCTATCTTCCAATTTTTCAATACACAACAATAAATGCCTAATTTTCCCCTGCATATATAAACCCAAAATCATGGCCTACTACTTCAGACTGGGACAGATCCCTCCCAAACGACACACGCAGTTTCGCCAGCCCGACGGCAGCCTCTACAAAGAGGAACTGGTCAGCTCCAAGGGATTCTCCGGCATCTACTCCATCCTCTACCATATCCACAACCCCAACGAGGTCAAGTCCATCGGCAAGCCCATCCCCTACCAATGGGAAGCGGCCAAAGACCACGGACTCCGCCAGACCCATTTGAAAACATCTGGAGTAGAGACTACGGGCGAAGACTACCTCTCCGCCCGCCGCATGCTCATGATGAACAATGACGTGATGATGGGCATCTGTGCTCCCCGAAAGCGGAAAATGGATTTTTACTTCAAAAATGCCGACGGGGACGAGATCATCTACATCCACGACGGCGAGGGAGTGCTTTACTCACAATTTGGCAAGCTGGAGGTAAAAAAGGGCGACTACGTGGTCATCCCAAGGACGACGATCTACCGCTTTGAATTTGCCGAAGAAGGGCCTTTGCGACTGCTGGTGATCGAGTCCCCTGGACCTATCGAGACGGTGAAGCGGTATCGAAACGAGATCGGACAGCTACTGGAGCACTCGCCTTATTGCGAACGCGACATCCGACCCCCACACGAGCTGCATATCGAGGATGAGAAAAAAGATTACCTCGTCCAGATCAAAAAACAGGGTTTTCTCCACCAATACACCTACGGCCACAGTCCCTTGGACATCGTGGGCTGGGATGGCTACCTTTACCCCTACGCCCTCTCCATCCACGACTTTGAGCCAATCACCGGCCGCATCCACCAGCCGCCTCCCGTACACCAGACCTTCCAGGCTTGGGGCTTTGTGATTTGCTCTTTTGTACCCCGCCTGTTTGACTACCATCCCCTGGCCATCCCCGCCCCCTACAACCACTCCAACATCGACTCGGATGAGGTGCTGTACTATGCCGAGGGGGAATTCATGAGCAGAAAGGGAATCGACCGGGGCTCCTTTACCATCCATATGGGCGGCTTGCCCCATGGCCCGCACCCCGGCACCGTCGAAAAATCCATCGGAGCCAAGGAAACCCACGAATACGCCGTCATGCTGGACACGCACCGCCCGCTGTTCATCACCACGGATGCCTTGGACTTTGTGGACGAAGGGTATCCCATGAGCTGGACGGAGTAGGGCAAGCTGGAAGTCGGGAGACCGAAAGCGTGCCCATGCCGTTTCTATTCCTTAGCCTAGCTACCCATATTTGCCACGAAAGAAAAGGGGGAAACCAAAAATGGCTGTCAGGGGTTTCTGACAGCCATTTTTCTATTTATTGATTATCCACTTTTATGCCGGCAGGAAGCCGTGACAATCCAAAAGAACGCAAAAATTAGGGCTTTGCCCTACTTCGGTCTTCGCCTGCCCGACGTGTCGGGGTCATCGGTCTTCCAGCCTGCCCGAGCTGACAGGCCCGATTGAAGAAGCAAATTCGCTGACTGGCACGATTGCGGATATTCATGTTCTATTTAAACACAACAGGCAAAACTCACTTCCCATCCACGATCTCAAAGATCGGCTCGCCGTCCGCTGCGTTGGGATACTTGATCTTGAGCAGGGCAGATACGGTCGGCGCAATGTCCGTGATGGATGCTTTGCGCGAGCTGGAGCCGGCCTTCACCCCCCAGCCGAAAAACAGGATGGGCACGTTGGTGTCGTAGTTATACGGCGAGCCGTGCGTGGTGCCTCTGGCGCCACCCACCATCCAGGCTGGCTCAAACACCAGCAGCAGGTCGCCCGAAGCCTTGTGGTTGTACCCCATTTGGAGCAGGTGCGCCCGGCCATAGGTAAACTGCTGGGTGCGCATGTCCTCGGCGGTATAGACTTCCTTGATCCCATTGAAGCGAAGCATGAAATTGGCGAGGTCTCGCTGCATCGCAACGAAGTCCACGTTCTTCTCTTCTGCCAGCGTTCTGTTCAGGAATACCTGGTCGCCGGTGTATTTGAGGATCCAGTCGCCCTGACCGTATTTGGCGTTGCAATAGCCGCTGATCTGTCCAAAGATGTAGTTGGTATTGATGTTCCCGGCAGGTACGTTTTCGCTTACCATGTAGGTCGCCACATCGGCCACAGCATGGTCTGCGGAGAGAAATACGAGGTATTGTCCTTTGCCATACGCCTTGTCCAGGTAGTTGAACATGCGCTCAAACTCCCGGTCCAGGCGCAGGTAGTTGTCCTCTACCTCCACCGAGGCTGGCCCAAACCTATGGCCGATGTAGTCCGGGGAAGAGAAGCTCACGGCTAGGAAGTCGGTCACGCCGCGCTGCCCCAATTTTTCACCCTCGATGGCCGCGAGTGCAAAATCCAAGGTCATGGAGTTGCCGTAAGGCGTGGAGGCGATCAGGCCGTATCCGCCGTTTTGTCCACGAAGCGAATCCAGCTGGTAAGGAAAAGTAGGCGACTCTTTCCCTATGAAAACACCCTCAAAGTCATTGTTGTCGTCGATGCTGTTCACATAGCTGTCTAGGGGAAACAGCGTTTCCCAAGTTTGGGAGAGATAGGAATCCGGAACCTTTTTCGCGTTGAAATCCGCCACCCATTGCGGCAAAGTTTCATAGTAGTACGTCGAGGTCATGAAGTCCCCGTTGGCGTCATCATACCAGTAGGCATCTCCCGTATGACCGGCCGGAAGGCTGGCGCCACGGTCCTTGATCGCGATACCCACTACCTTAGACCGCTTGCCGGTGGCAAAGCGCAGCTCATCCGTGACAGTGGTGGTGAGCAGGTTTCGGGGACTGATCTGGCCGTTTTCGGGTGTACCGCCCACGTTGGTCACGGTACTGTCCTCCGCACAATAGATGTATTTGTTAAACTTCCGGTCGTACCAGGAGTTGCTGATAATGCCGTGGGTCGCCGGGGTAGTGCCGGTATAGACAGAAGTATGGCCAGGACCAGTCACAGTCGGCGCATAGTTATAGTGACCATTGGTCATCATGAAGCCTTCCTTCATCATCCGCTTGAATCCGCCCTCGGTATAGCGATCGGCAAAGCGGTAGAGGTACTCTTGACGCATCTGGTCGACGATGATTCCTACCACCAATTTTGGTTTTTCACTTGGGGTCTGGGCATGGGCAAAAATGCCCGGGGAGAGTGCCAGCAGCGCGATGGCTAAAAATTTTCGCATGGGAATTGATATTTTTCCCAAATATAAAGAACCCTGCCTATCCAGACATTAACACTTTGTTAAATGGCCAAAAGGATGCAGATTATGCGCAAAAACAGCGATTCGATGAAAAAACACCTATTATCCCTCCTTTTGGCATTGACGTTCACGGCGCCGATTTTAGCCCAGTCCTACTTTGAGGACGGACTTTCGGCCGACTTTCACCGAGGGAGAAGGCAGGCACTCAGAGCCCAGATGCCGGCAAACAGCGTGGCGGTCATTTTCACCAATCCCCAGAAAAACCGCTCCAACGACGTGGACTTTATCTACCACCCCAACACCGATTTCTACTACCTTACCGGGCTGAGGGAGCCCAATGCCGTGTTGGTGGTTTTCAGCGAAACGCGGGATTTCGGCGCCTTCTCTGCCGACGAGCTCCTCTATGTCCAAAACCGGGATCCCCGTGCCGAAATGTGGAACGGAAAGCGTCTGGGCGTAGAAGGAGCGAAGGAAAAACTTGGCTTCGAACAAGTCTTTCTGAACGAGGCTTTTGGAAAAAGCCCTGCCTTGGACTTGGGCAAGTTTGACAAGATCCTCTCCTTTGACCTCGGCAAGGACATCGAAGAAAGCAGCGCCAACCTACCGATGGCCGCCATGCTGGGGCAGTTTAAGACCGAGTCCGGCTATACCGCAGGGATCTCCGCCACCACCCAGCAGCTGTATGAGCTCGTCCGTGCCACGCCCCTGGAAAACTCCGCCAACGTGGCCCAGATCATCGGAAGAAGCCGACGCTTCTATCCAGAGGTGGAAAACGACTCCCTGCTCATCGGCTTTGCCGAGGCGGACAGCCCCGAAAAACGCCAGCAGATCAAAGCACAAATCCCCGACTCCAAACTGAACATCATCGCTTTGGAAGAAATCCTCAACTCGCTCCGCGAGGTGAAATCCGCTGAAGAAATCGCCCTGCTCAGCAAGGCCGCGCAGATCTCCGCCATCGGGCAGGTCGAAGTGATGAAGGCTGCCAAAGAAGGTATGTCTGAGCGGGAAATCCAGGGCATCCACGAATTCATCTACAAGCGCTACGGGGCTGAAAACGTGGGCTACCCCTCCATCGTCGGCGGCGGCAACAACGGATGCATCCTCCACTACATCGAAAACGACCTCAAAAATGTCAACGAGCGCCTGCTGCTCATGGATCTGGGCGCTGAGTGGAGAGGCTATACCGCCGACGTGACCCGGTCGATTCCGGTCAGCGGCAAGTTTAACCCCGAGGAGAAAGCCATCTACGAGCTCGTGCTCCGATCACAAGAAGCTGGAATCCAGCTCTGCAAGGCCGGAACGGAGTTTTCCGAGATCGGCCGCGTCACCCGACAGATCATCGACGAGGGACTGGTGGAGCTGGGCATCATCCAAGCCGGAGCGCGCCATAGCTATTTTCCCCACGGCACCTCCCACCACTTGGGACTCGACGTGCACGACCGGGGAGGCTATGGCCCGCTCAAGGAAGGCGTTGTGCTGACCGTGGAGCCGGGCATCTACATCCCCGAGGGCAGCGATTGCGATCCCAAGTGGTGGGGCATCGCCGTGCGCATCGAGGACGACATCCTCGTCTCCGCGAATGGCCCGGTGAATCTCTCCGCCGACGCTCCCCGCACGGTAGCGGCTATCGAAGCCATGATGGAGCAGTCCAGTCCACTGGAAAACTGGACCCTGCCCGAGGTGAAATAACCCCTAGCCTGGGCGGGCCGGCCTGTCACCTGCCAAAAGCAACGTCAAACTAAAGCCCTGTGGACTTTGTCCCGCAGGGCTTTTTTACTGGCGATTCTTTTTTAGCTTTAAGCGATGCAAAAAACCACCTTCATCCGACCGTTAGGGCTGTTTGTCTTTGCGATGGCTCTTTTTTCCTCCATCCAATCCAGCCTTGCCCAAGGAGCCTATATCCCCTACGACCGTGACTACTACCACAAGATGGATCGCTACGAGATCCTACAGGGAAAAACCAACCCCTTTTTCAACAGCGGCTACAAGCCCTATCGCCGGGATATCCTAGCCAAGTACCTGGACAGTCTGGCCGAAAACCCGGAGGTCATCCAGTCCAAGGCCGATCAGTTCAACCTGGACTACCTCAGCCAAGACAACTGGGAGTTTTCCGAGCGGGAAATCCCCGAATCCAAAAAACCTTTCCTGAAGTCACTCTATCGTCGGCCGGGCGACTTTGCGCACTACGAAGGCGAGGACTTTGGCATCCATCTCAGTCCGGTGATCTACCTTAGCGGAGGCACCGAGACGGACAATGACCGCAACCCTGCCCGACTGGCCAGAGGCTTGGTCGTACGGGGATCGGTGGACAAAAAAGTGGGTTTCTACACCTATCTGACTACCTCTGAGGTGTTTTTCCCAAGCTGGGTAAAATCCTACGCCGAACACAATGGCGCGGTGCCGGGCGAGGGGTTTTGGAAAGAGTACAAGGACGAGGGGTACAACTATTTTTCGGCCCTCGGGCACGTGTCCTTCCAGATCACCAAGCACATCGAAATCCAGGTGGGGCATGACCGCAACTTTGCTGGCGAGGGCTACCGGTCCTTTCAGATCTCGGACTTTTCCAATCCCTACATGTTTGTCAAGTTCAACACCAAGGTGTGGAAGTTCCAGCTGACCAATCTCTGGACGCAGATGACCGCGGATGTCTTTTACGACCGCGGCCGGCCGACGGATGGGCGCTACCCGCAGAAGTATTTTGCCTACAACCGCCTCGGCTTCAACGTCGGAAAAAACGCCAACTTGGGCTTTTTCTCCTCCATCATGACCGACAAGATCAACTTCAACTACTTCAATCCCTTCATCTTCCTACGCTGGGTGGAGCAGCAGCAAGGCACGCCGGACAAGGTCATGCTGGGCTTGGACGCCAAGTGGATCTTTGTACCGGGGATGGAAGTATATGGGCAGTTTGCGCTGGACGAGTTTGTATTCAACGAGTTTTTTGAAATCGACGGGGAAGGCTCCAAGCGAAACAAGTACGGTGCCCAGCTGGGCTACAAGTACATCAATGTATTTGGACTGAGAAACCTGGACTTTCAGCTGGAATGGAACCAGGCGCGGCCCTATACTTTCCAGGAAAAGGTCGATTACCAATCCTACTCCAACTGGCGCACGCCCCTCACCCACCCCCGAGGTGCAAACTTCCGGGAGTTTGTCGGCATCTTTCGCTATCAGCCCCTGCCAAGGCTGGACCTGAACCTGACCGGATTCTACCAGTACTTCGGCGCGGATGAAAGCCCCGAAGTCAACTGGGGTGGGGACGTGTTGAAAAACCGCCTGGAAGGCAGCCCGACGGGGCTTTTTGGCAACTACATCGGGCAAGGCGTGGAAAACAAGGTGATCCAGTCCAACCTGACGGCCTCGTACATGCTCAAGCACAACTTCTTCATCGACGCTTCCCACACCTTCCGCCGCAGGACTGCACAGGACCTGGACGCACCGGCCAGCAGCCACTACCTCCAGCTGGCTTTTCGATGGAACTTCATCAAGCCTGATTTCAACTATTAAGGGATTGTTTCTGTAGTATTGCACCCAAGGATATCTCCCACCACCCAACTACTTCAGACGCAAGACAGGCCTTCTGAAAAAAAATCTTTATCCCCTTTGTGATGACGTTCTGCGATGCGTCACTGCGAGGCACGAAGCAGTCTCAATCAACAATAATGAAGAGATTGCTTCGTCGTCGTACCTCCTCCTCGCAAAGACGAAATAACTTCAAGTATTGGCAAAAACCCGCTCCGGCAATTTTGCGTAACTTGCGAACCGATTTACCAAGCTTCCGTTGATGAAAACCTACCTGCGAATCCTGTCCTATGCGCGTCCATTTGGCAGGTTCGTCCCCACATACGTCCTGTACACGCTCTTTTCGATCATCTTCGGACTGATCAACTTCACCCTCCTCAAGCCACTCTTTGACGTGATCTTTGAGCAGGTGGAGCCAGCCACACTCGAGCAATATCGCAGCCTGCCTGCCTTCAGCTTTTCGCTGGAGTACTTCACCGGGCTTTTCAACCATTTCTTTCTCTCCGTGCAGGACGACTACGGAAAGATGGGCACACTGGTCTTCGTCTGCATCATCATCGTGATCTCGGTCTTTCTGTCCAATCTCTTCACCTACCTCTCGGGAGTAGTCCTGGCCAAGGTACGGGCGACGGTGATCAAGGGCATGCGCATGGACATTTTCAACAAAGTAGGCACGCTGCACATCGGCTACTTTTCCAACGAGCGCAAGGGCGACCTCATGTCCAAGATGACCAACGACGTGCAGGAGGTGGAAAACACCATCGTCCAGTCCCTGCGGGTCGTCTTCCGCGAGCCTGCCACGATCATCCTATATTTTTCCGTGCTCTTTTTCATGTCTGTGAAGCTGACGCTCTTCACCATCCTGATCATCCCGATCTCCGGGGCGATCATCGGTGGGATCACTAGGAGATTGAAAAAACGCGCCGTGCAAAGCCAGGAATCCCTCGGCCGCATCGTCAACATCCTGGACGAGACACTCGGAGGCATGCGGGTGATCAAGGCCTTCAACGCCGAGCGCTTCATCGCCGAAAAGTTTGACGAAGAGACCGACTACTACTCCCATGTAAACGTGAGCATGGCCCGCAAAAACGAGCTGGCATCGCCCATTTCCCAGTTTTTGGGCGTGAGTGTGGTGGCGGGGATTTTGGTATATGGCGGCAGCCTCGTGCTCAGCGGGGAGTCCGACCTGGGTGCCTCGGACTTCATCACCTACATCATCATCTTCACCCAGGTCTTGAACCCTGCCAAGGAAATCTCCCGTGCCGTGTCGAGCATCCAGCGGGGCATCGCCTCCGCAGAGCGGATCTTTGAGGTGATCAATACGAAGACCCAGATCGAGGCACCTGCCAACCCCAAGCCGGTCAAAGGCTTTGGCGATGCCATCGAGTTTGACCAGGTGTCCTTTGCCTATGCGGATCGCTTGGTCCTGAGGGACGTCAATTTCCGACTGGAGCGGGGGAAAACCATCGCCCTGGTCGGCCCTTCTGGAGGGGGAAAATCTACTTTGGCGGATCTCGTACCCAGATTTTACGATCCCAGCTCAGGAGCCATCCGACTCGACGGCACGGACATCCGGGATTTTTCCCCAGCCGATCTTCGCGGTCTGATGGGCATCGTCACCCAAGAATCCATCCTCTTCAACGACACGGTCTTCAACAACATCGCTTTTGGCATAGACAGCGCGACGGAGGCCCAAGTGATCGAGGCCGCCAAGATCGCCAATGCGCACGGCTTCATTTCCCAGCTGGAAAATGGCTACCAAACCTCCATAGGCGAGCGGGGATCAAAGCTTTCCGGAGGGCAAAGACAGCGACTGAGTATCGCACGTGCAGTGTTGAAAAATCCACCCATTCTGATCCTCGACGAAGCCACCTCTGCTTTGGATTCTGAGTCCGAGCTGCTGGTGCAGGAAGCGCTCACCAAGCTCATGAGCAACCGCACCACGTTGGTCATCGCCCATCGGCTCAGCACCATCCAGCATGCCGACGAGATCTTGGTCATCGAGCAGGGCCAGATCGTACAGCGGGGCTCCCATGCCGACCTGATGGCGGTAGACGGACTTTACCAAAAACTATCGAGTATTCAGTCAGTTTGATTAAATTAGAAATCATTAATTGTTCCACTCATGAAAAAAATCGCGCAATTTCTGCAACTCGCACTTTTGCTGTACTTTCTGTTGTTCCTGGTATTTTTCTTTGCCCATGACACCTTCGGATCCGCATTTGGCATGGATCCGATTACCCCTGAGTCTATGATGAAAGTATTCCTGACTGGTTTCATCCTTTTTGTGGTGACTTGGGCGACCACGCGCATGCATCAGAGCTCCATGGATGCGGACGCCAAAAAGATGCAGGCCGAGATGAACGAACTGAAAGCCAAACTCTATGACTTTGAACACCCCAAGGTCGCACCGACACCCAAACCAGCTTCGCCAAAGGGCCAGGAGGACAGTGGAGGGATCATCCGTCCCAGAAAAAATGTAACGGATGAATAAAGATTTAATTTTCGCAATCCAGTATATTGAGGAGACCAAACATCTCCTCTTTTTATTTTTCCTATGGTCGCTAAAACTTTTGGAAGTGCCGTCTCCGGAGTCGATGCCAATCTCATTACCATCGAAGTCAATGTAGGGCAGGGCACCAGTTTCTTCATGGTGGGCTTGCCCGACTCCGCCGTGAAGGAATCCCAACAGCGCGTGGAGTCCGCCCTGAAGTATTTCAACTACCGCATGCCCCGGCAAAAAGTGGTGGTGAACCTTGCCCCCGCCGACGTGCGCAAGGAGGGCTCAGCCTACGACCTGCCCATTGCCATGGGAATCTTGCAGGCCTCCGAGCAGGTCGCTTTCCCCGAGCTCGAGCGCTACGTGATCATGGGCGAGCTGTCTCTGGACGGAAACCTCCGTCCGATCAAAGGCGTCCTGCCTATCGCTATCGAAGCCCGAAAGCGCGGGTTCAAGGGCTTTATCCTACCCTTGGAAAACGCCAAGGAAGCCTCCATTGTAAACAACATCGACATCATCGGCGTGGAGACCCTGGACCAGGCCGTGGATTTTCTCCAGGGAAATCTGGAAATCGAGCCCTTGGTCACCGACACCCGGGAGATTTTCTACCACTCTTTGGATGAAAATGAGTTTGACTTCGCCGACGTGCAGGGCCAAGAAAACATCAAGCGGGCGATGGAAATCGCCGCGGCTGGTGGACACAACGTGATCATGATAGGTCCTCCCGGAGCGGGCAAGACCATGCTGGCCAAGCGGCTTCCCTCGATCTTGCCTCCGCTTTCGCTTCAAGAAGCCCTCGAAACCACCAAGATCCACTCCGTAGCCGGCAAGCTCGGCAAACATGCCTCCCTTTTGGCACAGAGGCCTTTCCGCAGTCCCCATCATACCATCTCCGATGTCGCGCTGGTCGGCGGCGGCGGCAATCCCCAACCCGGGGAAATATCTTTGGCCCACAACGGGGTACTTTTTCTCGACGAGCTACCAGAATTCAAGCGGACTGTGCTGGAAGTGATGCGCCAGCCCTTGGAGGAAAGAAAAGTCACTATCTCCCGCGCGAAAGTCTCAGTGGACTATCCGGCCAACTTCATGCTCATCGCCAGCATGAATCCCTGCCCCTGCGGCTACTACAACCATCCCGAAAAGGAATGCGTCTGCGGGCCCGGCATCGTGCAGCGCTACCTCAACAAGGTGAGCGGGCCCCTGCTGGACCGCATCGACCTGCATGTGGAGGTAACTCCGGTAAGGTTTGAGGAGATGACTTCCACACGCAAGTCGGAAGCCAGCAAGGTCATCCGCGAGCGGGTGATCAAAGGACGAGAGCGTCAAAAAGCCCGCTTCCAAAATAACCCTGAAATTTACTGCAATGCGATGATGCCCTCGCACCTGGTCAAGGAAATCTGCCAAATCAACGAGGCTGGCAAAACCCTGCTCAAGACCGCCATGGAGCGCCTTGGCCTCTCCGCCCGCGCCTATGACCGTATCCTGAAAGTGGCCCGCACCATTGCCGACATTGCCGAGAGCGACACCATCCGGGTAGAGCATCTGGCCGAAGCCATCCAATACCGAAGCCTGGACAGGGAAGGCTGGGCAGGATGATTTTTTGAGAAAAAATGGAGCCAGCGCTGAAAGAACACATCGAAAACAAGATCCATACAATCCGAGGCGTGCAGGTGATGCTGGACGAGGACTTGGCAGAGCTATACCAAGTCACAACCGGAAGGATCAATGAATCGGCAAAACGAAACATGAATAGGTTTCCAGGCGAATTCATGTTCCAGCTCACCGAAGCTGAATGGGAGGATTTGAATAAAAGTCTAACGTCCAAAAGCGACGGTTCTTTAAGATCGCAAAATGCGATCTTAAAGAACCTCAGAGGCAAACACCGCAAATATCTCCCCTACGCCTTCACCGAGCAGGGTGTCGCCATGCTGTCCGCTGTATTGAGAAGTGACGTTGCCGTACAGGTCAGCATACAGATCATGCAGGCCTTCGTCAGCATGCGGAGTTTTCTGATGAAAAATGCCTCCGTTTTCCAGCGTCTTGATCAGCTGGAGCTAAAACAGCTGAACACCGAAGCCAGGTTTGAGGAAGTGTTTAGGGCTTTGGAGGCTGGACAGCCCAAACCCGACAAAGGGATTTTCTTTGAAGAATTCTAGTTGTTACTTTCGGCGGCGAAGCCGAACGTCTAGACGCCCTGACTAAAAAGCGGACAGAAGTATCCGAATCAAACCTTATGGAAATAGGAACAGAATTACCAACACTGAGTGCCAAACAAAAAATCATCTCTTCGATTCTGCCGGGAGTGCTGTATGCAGGGCTTGGCCTCTTGTTTGATTACCTGATGAACGGTGAGCTCAGAAGCATCTATAGCCATCTTTTTCAGGGAGTAGTCTTTGGCTTTTTCGTGGGTTTTGGGCTGCCTTATTTTGCCCGAAAACTGGGGCCGTCCCACCTCGAAAAAATCGGGAACAGCATCAAACCTGATTTGGCGGAAAATGAGCGAATCGAAGTCGAAGGTCCCGCCAATCTTTTCAGAGGGATAGAAGGAGTAGGCGGAAAACTATTCCTGACAAACGAAAAGCTCACTTTCAAAGCCCACAAACTCAATATCCAAAACGGCCAGACAACCATCGACTACAAACAAATCACCGAGGTATCTCGAAGAAAAACGGCAAAACTGCTCGACAATGGAATCCGAATCAAAACCGCAGACGGAAAAAAACATGATTTTGTACTTGGGGAAAGAGATCTGTGGATTGAAAAAATAAACGAAAAAGTAGCCTAGACCGCCAACAAGGAGCCGACAGCCTTCTATTTTTAGAGCTCAAACTCATCCCCCTCGGCGCACATTTCAACGCTGAAATCCAGCGCACGCTCCGGCATCGAATCTTTTAGCATCTGTTCGAGTTCGCTGTCCGTGCGGATGGGCTCGTGATGGATCAGCTGGAGATTTTTGACCTTGCAGAGCTCGGCAAAGGCAATGGCATCGTCCACCGAGCAGTGCCCCCAGCCTGTTTTCTTGGCGTATTCCGCCGCCGTATAGCTTCCGTCGTGGAAGAGGATGTCTGCCGCCTTGGCGATCTCGAAGCCAGAAGTCCACTCGGGATCAAGGGGAAAGTTGCACGAGCCCAGCTGCAGCTCATGGTCGGGGATATAGGCCATCACCGAATTTTCCGTCATCAGCCGGTAGCCCAGCGTCGGTCCGGGATGGCAGATGTATTCGCTGTGGATACGCACCTCGCCTATGGAAAACTCTTCGTTGGAAAGCTCATGGATGACGGGATGCTTCGGCAGCTCATTGAAGCGAATGGGAAACAAGGGTGGTGAAAAATAGCGTCTCAGCCGATTGATCAGCGACTCGCAGGAGGCAGAGGGTCCCCAGATGTGTACCGTCACCTCGGGATTGTACAGCGGAAGGAAAAAGCCTAACCCCATCATATGGTCGATGTGCAGATGGGTGAGCAAAATGTGGATCTCTTTCAGGTCGGGACTGAGGTATCTGCCGAGACGCTGTATGCCGGATCCTGAATCCAAGATGATGCAGCTATCCCCATGCGTCACTTCAAAGCAGGAGGTATTTCCCCCAAACCGATTGCTTTCTGGCCCGGGCGATGGCAGCGAGCCCCGGCATCCCCACACTTTCACCTTCATGACTCGCTCTTCCAAAACATGGCTATAGCCCCCAAATATCGGTCAGGCCGACCCTCCAGCGGAAAGGAGGTGACCGTAATCGTCACCCGCTCCCCCTTGATGTTGTCTATCTGAAATGAGCCATGGGCTGGCTGCCGGAGGGTGAGCGTCTGCACCAGTGGCAGGTCTTCGGGAGGCAGGGGATTCCCATCAAGGTCTGTAGGCCTAAACATCGTAGCCCACTCCTCCACACGCATGCCTCCTGTATCGGTAAACCTCAGGCCGAGGATCCCCTCCGCGGCCTCGTTGTAAAACAACAGGTTGCCCTCAGAATCCACCAAAAAAAAGGGCATACTAAGGCTGTCTCCAAATTGCCTGGCCAAAATCAATTCCAAAGGCTGTGCTGGCATGGTCGATAGGGTCTATGCTAAAAGTCAGGAGAAGATAACTATTTTTCTGATCAGCTTAAACTATCTCCTTGTTTTTCTGGAGCTGCACCGCCTATCCCCCGTCCCACACGGCGACCGTTTTTTTTCCCCGACCTTGTCATTCCCAGCGGCGATTCCCAGTCCAAGGACTACTTTTTCAGCCTTTCAAAGAGCCAGTCTTCGGATCTCTTCCCCTGCTCCGGATAAGTCCAGTGACCGGTCTCTGGGATGACAAAGACTTCCTTGGGAGCCGTAATCTGGTTATAGGCGGAGTAGTAGGAGGTCGGTGGGCAAGTGTCGTCGTTGTAGCCCCAGCTGTAGAATCCAGGCGTCTTCAGTATCCTTGCGAAGTTTACCACGTCGTAGTAGCTCAGGGTCTCGATAGCCTCGGGATAGTTGTAGTACTGGAGGTTGTTGCCGGCAAACATGTGGGGCCAGCCTCCAGCCCGTCCATGCAGGTAGCCGGTCATGTCGCTCAAAGCGGGATACATGGAGGAGAGATACTTGATCCGAGAATCAAGTGCCGCGGTAATGATCGCCAACGCCCCGCCCTGACTTCCGCCCTGGATCCCCAGATTTTGCCCGTCATACTGCGGCAGGGAGGTCAAAAAGTCAACCGCCCTCACGCATCCCAAATACACCCTTTTGTAGTAGTAGATGTCCTTGTCCGAGATGTTGAAATTCCAATAGCCGTTCAGCGCCCCACTGGAGAGGTTGCCATACACGTCCTGTGGTAGGTCTATGGGAATGCCATGGATACCGATCTGCAAGGTGATCGCACCACGGGCGGCTTTGCCCAAATCCCCAACATAAGGACGAATGCCAGCGCCAGGCACCTGCAGGATCGCGGGGAATTTCCCCTCACCCTTTGGCACCGTCAGCACTCCGTAGATCCGGCTGTTTCTGATATTCTGAAAGCTCACGTGATAGACGTCCACAGTCTCTGTACTCCGCTCAGGCAGGTGGACCATCTTGGGATCAAGCGGCACTTCTGCCAGTTCGGCCTTGCCTTTTTCCCAGAAAGCCTCAAAGTCACCCGGCATCTGGGCCGTGGGCTGGATCTGCTCCGGGGCAAATGCCGCTGTCCCCAAGCCTCGGTATTCCTTGCCATCTATCGTGGCAAAGACCTCGCACCTGAGAAAACCGGGAGTCTTCATGCCCTGGGCAGAAATCGTCGCCCTTCCGTCTTTGAGCTGGAGCGGGCCTTCCTGCAGAGGCTCCATCTTTTCCTCCTTGACAAAATAGCGCACGTTCTCGACCGGAACTGGTCTGCCGGACTGGGTGACAGAAACGACAAACTCCACTTTTTCACCGACCTGATAAGTCCAATCCATCTTGTCCGGGGAGACGGAGATGTCCAGATACTGCTTTTGGATCTGGGCAAAAGAGAGCGTTGAAAGGTTAACGAGAAAGAAGGTTAGTACGGAGAATTGTAGCCTTTGGATTGATTTGAATGAGGTCATTGGTTTGGGTTGAAAGATTTGAGATTCAAGAATTGGGTCATTTAAAAGTCAGGTGAATTGTTGCGCTCGGTGAAAGCATCAATCCCCAAAGAAAATACCGAGGCCTTTGGCCGCTTGTACCAAAGCACCTTGCGGATCGACATAGTTGTAGGCACTGATCGCCTCCTTGATCGGCACGGAAGTGTATTCGTTGTTTTTGAGCACCACCAGCTCGCCAAACTTGCCCGACAGCACCAGCTCCATGGCTCTCACCCCAAAGACCGATGCGATCACCCGGTCGTAGGCAATCGGCGTTCCGCCGCGCTGGGTATGCCCGAGAACCGTTTCGCGGATATCAGCCTTGACGCCCGCATCCTTCAGCTGCTGACTGAGCGCGTAGCAAACTCCCCCCAAGCGAACGGCGTGCCTCCCCTCCTCGCCTTGGGTAGCGGTGACCGTACCGTCCTTGGGCTTTGCCCCCTCGGCGATCACGATATTGACAAAGCCGCGCCCATCGACGTAGCGGGCGTTGACCTTCTCCACCACCGCTTGTAGGTCGTAGGGAATCTCCGGTATCAGGCAGATTTCCGCCCCGCCGGAGATGGCCGTGTACAGTGCGATCCATCCCGCATCCCTTCCCATCACCTCCATGATCATCACCCGATGGTGACTGCTCGCCGTGGTGACGAGCCGGTCAAAGGACTCCGAAGCCGTCTGCACGGCCGTCTGAAAACCGAAAGTGAAATCCGTCGAGTTCAGGTCGTTGTCAATCGTCTTGGGCACCCCCACCACTGGCATCCCCGCTTCAAACATCGCCTGGGAAATGGCCTGCGAGCCATCACCTCCGATATTCACCACCGCGTCAAAGCCTTTCTCCTTGAGCCGCTCCACTACCCAGGGAATACGGTTGACCAGCTTGACGCTGCCGTCAGGCTGCTTCTCGGGATAGCTCATGGGATTGCCTTTGTTGGTCGTGCCTAGGATGGTTCCTCCCTTGACATGGATCCCGGCGACGGTTTTCCCATCCAGGCGGACCAATCGGGTGGGCTCCTCCATCAGGCCGTTCAAGGCCTCGAAACTGCCCCAAACTTCCCAATCCGACTCTTTAGAGGCTCGTTTTACGATACCGCGGATGACCGCATTGAGGCCGGGGCAATCTCCACCGCCGGTGGCAACCAGTAGTTTTTTCATGGCTTAATCAAACAGGTTTTTGAAAGACAGGTTTGTCTTGGTAGGTTAAACAAAAAAAGAAGGTAGGGAATATTTCAGGAAAATCCCTGTATCTTTTTAGAGGCTTTAGGCCTAAAAACGACCCTCCGGCACCAGTCCCCGCGCCGGGAAAGGTCGACAAACATCTAGATCTTTTTTCCCCCAGAAAACACACTACCATGATAGGAGAAGAAAACCTGACGGCAAAGGCATTCAAAAAAATGAGCGACGAGGAGCTGATCAAGCGGGCAAAGAAATTTTCGAAACGCTACTGCGTGGGCAGCGGAAAGGACTTCAAGCTCAAGGATTTTTCTACCCAGCCCAAAAAAGACTACGGCCCGGAAGACAAGTCCACGTTCAAAGAGGCGCTGGAGCAAGGGGTGGATGCCCTGGCCACCATGCAGGAAAAGCTCTACGCCCAAGACAAATGGTCCCTGCTGGTGATCTTTCAGGCGATGGATGCGGCGGGAAAAGACGGTGCCATCAAGCATGTCCTCTCAGGCATCAATCCCCAAGGCTGCCATGTCAATTCCTTCAAGGCCCCGAGTGCGGAGGAGCTCGACCATGATTTCCTCTGGCGCTGCCTCACCAAGCTGCCCGAGCGTGGCAAAATCGGGATTTTTAACCGCTCCTACTACGAAGAGGTGCTGGTCGTGCGCGTGCACGAGGGAATCCTGAGAAGCCAAAAGCTTCCAAAAAAACTCGTCACCAAAAAGATCTGGGACCAGCGCCTGGAAGACATCGAAAACTTCGAAAAGTACCTCCACCGCAACGGCACCAAGGTCATCAAGATCTTCCTCAACGTATCCAAGGATGAGCAAAAAGCCCGCTTCCTTGAGCGCATCGATGAGCCGGACAAAAACTGGAAGTTCAGCTCATCGGACATCAAGGAAAGGGGCTACTGGGACCAGTACATGAAGGCTTACGAGGACGCCATCCGCAAGACCTCCACCAAAGACAGCCCTTGGTACGTGATCCCCGCGGACAACAAACCCTACGCCCGCGTCGCGGTGGCGTCGGCCATCATCCATGCCCTGGACGGGATGGACTTGGCCTTTCCCTCCCTTCCCGATCAAGAACGGACAAAGCTGGAGGAAATGAAAAAACTGCTGCTGGAAGAGGGGAGTAAGCAGTAGGCAGAGAGAAGTAGGCGGTGGGCCGTGTCGTAAATCAGAAATTCTCGACTCTTGGTTCTTGGCTCTTGGTTCTTGGCTCTAGACTCTAAACACCAGTTTCTTGATACTAACCTCTAGCTACTTGCTACTCAAATATCAAACTTGATCCCCTGTGCCAGCGGCAAGGAAGTGGAGTAGTTGATCGTGTTGGTCTGGCGGCGCATATAGGCCTTCCAAGCGTCTGAGCCGGACTCACGCCCACCACCGGTCTCTTTTTCCCCGCCAAAAGCCCCACCTATCTCCGCCCCGGAAGTCCCGATGTTGACATTGGCGATGCCACAGTCGGAGCCTGCCGCCGACAGGAAGGCCTCGGCCTCGCGCATGTGGGTGGTCATGATGGCTGACGAAAGCCCTTGCGGCACGCCGTTTTGCAATGCAATCGCCTCCGGCAGGGTTTTGTATTTGATCAGATAGAGGATCGGCGCAAAAGTCTCGTGCTGCACGATGGCAAAATGGTTTTCGGCCTCAAAGATCGCCGGCTTCACGTAGCAGCCCGACTCGTAGCCATCTCCGGAAAGCAGTCCCCCGTCCACGACGACCTTTCCTCCTTCGGCCTTCACCTTCTCAATCGCCGCCAGGTAGCCTTTCACCGCGTCTTGGTCGATCAGCGGGCCGACGTGGTTCTTTTCGTCCAGAGGATTGCCGATGACCAGCTTGGAATAGGCCGAAGCCAGTCGGCTTTTCACCTCCTCGTACACGTTTTCTTGGACGATGAGTCGGCGTGTCGTGGTGCATCTTTGCCCGGCCGTACCGACCGCGCCAAAAAGCGCCCCGCGAATAGCAATGTCCAGATCTGCGTTTTCGGTGATGATGATGGCGTTGTTTCCGCCCAGCTCCAGCAGGGACCGGCCGAGTCGCTCACCTACGGCTTTGCCCACCAGCTTACCCATGCGGGTGGACCCCGTCGCCGACACCAGCGGAACGCGAGGATCTTGGGACAGCAGTTCGCCGACCTGGTAGTCCCCCACGATCACGCTGCAAATTCCCTCGGGCATTCCGTGTTTTGCGAAGATTCTGCCCGCGATGTGCTGGCAGGCCAATGCGGACAGCGGCGCTTTTTCCGAAGGCTTCCACACGCACACATCGCCACATACCCAGGCCAAGGCGGCATTCCACGACCAGACCGCCACGGGAAAGTTGAAAGCCGAGATGATCCCCACGATACCCAGCGGATGCCACTGCTCATACATGCGGTGCCCAGGTCGCTCCGAATGCATGGTCAGCCCATACAGCTGCCGGGACAGGCCCACCGCAAAGTCGCAGATATCGATCATCTCCTGCACCTCTCCAAGTCCCTCCTGATAGGACTTGCCCATTTCGTAGGAAACGAGCTTGCCCAAATCTGCCTTGACTTCGCGCAGGGCGTTGCCGATCTCCCGCACGATCTCACCCCGCTGGGGCGCTGGTACCGTGCGCCACTTTTCAAAGGCGATCTGTGCCTGGGCAATGATGGCCTCGTAGGTTTCGGCGTTGCCGGACTGCACCTGTGCGATGGACTTGCCGTCTGCGGGGGAAAAGGAAGCAATGGCCTTTTCTCCGGAATCCAGCCAATCCAAGCCAGTGGAGGAACCTAGGTTTTCGGCCTCAATGCCGATTTTTTGAAGAGATAGTGAAATGCCAAATGGGTCAGTCATGGTAGTCCTATGGGGTAAAACTTAAGCCAAAGCTAAAAAATAATATGACTTACCTCCCCCTCTGGCTCACTCGAACCTCAGTGTCCTGACTCCACTGTCGGCTCCTTTCCATGCCCTAGGGCGTTGTCCAGTATCCGCTGGAGAATATTCCAGGGGTTCAGCTTGGTATAAACTTCCGTAAACTTAGGCCCTGGCTGTATCCTATAAATCAAGTTTAATCTATAGTTGCCCGTGTTGGTCGACTGGGAGACATCCTGCTGACCGGCTAGGTTGAGGTGCTTGTACAGGTAGTTGACGTTGATCGAGTAGCGCTCGCCGTTGTATCCCGCAAACCCGCGGAGAAAATAGCTCGGCACGAGGCCGACTTCGCGGGTTTCCTTGTTTTGGTCGCCCTTCGAGATCCCGAGCGCCAAATTGGCCGAGGCCGCTCCGGTGAGGAAAAAACCTCTGCCAAAGACCAGCGTCCCGACCAGGCCCCCACTCGGGCCCACTTGGTAGAAGTCCGCCCGCTGGTAATTGCCCGCAAGGGGCATCTCTGTGGGAATGAGCAGCGAGTCCCCACTGATCCGCACGCGGTACACCTCCAGACCAAACATGGGGGAAAAAGCGGACCGTTTCTGGATAGCGGACTGGAGAAATGCCGCTTCCAAGGAGATCTTGTCTCCGTTGAAGAGGTAGTTTGCCCCCAGCCCCAGCTTCACCACACTCACATCCTCCCGGAGATAGTCCTCTCCGACGGCGTTCCCTTCTTTCATGGTGTAGCCGTTGTAAAACTGGCCAAAGAAATCAAAGATCCACCGGTTGGGGTAGGCATGGGCCTGGAGGTCGAGGCTGGCTGGCCACTGCTTGATCCGGTTGGGGTTCATGAAGGAATAGGGCACCCCGATGTTCAGGGTAAACTTCTGGAAAGTCATCCCCAAGCCGAGGTTTAGGCCGCTGTTGGGCTCATAGATTCCCAGCTCCTGGCCGTAGTTGATCTCGGTATACTTCTTCGAAAGATAGGTGCGCAGGGCCATCTTGGTCGGCAGCTCCCGGACATAGGCCGTATCCACGCCCCTTGTCTGCGCCACTAGGCAATCGGAAGCAATGACAAACAGAAAGGCAAAAAGTAGTCGGAAAAACAATCTCATAGAGGGCGGATCAATCCAAATATAAACAAAAAGAACCCCGACGCTTGCCGGGGTCCCTTGAAAACACTCAGAGTTCGAAAAATGGATTCCTTGGAACCTCATTTTTTGAAAAAGAAGAGTTGAGAAAAGTTGTTAATCACCGAAATGAATTTAAAAGCTTTATCCGAGAAAAAAAAGCTATTCCGACTCTTCCTCAACTACAACCTACTCTGAAACAACCTGAAAATGAAACCTTTAATTACAATCGAATCGCTTCACCAACCAATCCCGCCTCCCAACGGCCGCCCCCTTCAATCCTTCTTCATACTCTTAAAATACAGCAGCTGCAGCTCTTTGACTTTGGGCTTTTTGTAAGCCACCCACAGCGTCAGCAGCCTTTCGGCCACAAAGCCCAAGATCCGCTTTTGGTAGCCCTCGTAGTTTTCCAGCTTGCACCGCTCCTCAAACTCAAACAAAACGTCAAACCACCACGCCATGAACTCTTGGTAAAGCTCGTCCTTGGCAAGGAACATATTGTTGGCGTAGAGCGTGTTGCCCTGGATCACCTGCTGCCATGCCGCCTTCATCTCGGGATATTTGTCACTGAGCACGTCCTCGATGATGGCAAAATCCCCGATGCAATGGTACTTGCGGTAGTGCTCCTGCACCGAGTAGCGAAAAATCCTGGCTCTGGGCAGCACCATATCGTACTCGCTGAGAAGCTCTTTTGCCTGCTCTGACGACAGTATCCAGGAGGTGTATTTTTTCAGGTGGTTGGTATAGATCAGCGGGTTCTTCTTAAACTGCCTCTTGAGCGGATGGGTGATGAAGTACTTCAGCCTATAGTACCAAGGCTCGGGAAAGACCGTAAAATACCTGCGATAGTGGCAGATGCCGGTGATGTCCTGGCGGGTATTTTTCCAAACCCAATAGATCCCCGTCAGCTCGCTGTAAAATTCATTTTTTGCGGAGATGTTTTCCCCGGTGTCATCCCGGACAAAAGCCGAGTCCGGCGCGGCGGGAGATTGCCCGCACAATACCGGGCGATAAAAGCTATCCAAGGACAGGACTCGGCCCTCCTTGTAGTACATCACATATATCCTTGCGTCTCCCGCATTTTTCATCTTGCTCAGGTCTTGTTGTCCAACAGTTTTGTAAAGTAGGCGATCATGGACTTCGCCTCGGCGGGGTCGCCCATGCTCCGGCCGATCCATCCCTTCCAATCACGATCCAAAGCCAGCAAACGCTTCCAAAAACTTTTCCGAAGGACTGCTTTTTTTTTCAGAAAAGGATAGCCCAGCTCCAGCAGCTTCCCGGGAGCCTTGATGGTCAGGTTGGCCTTTTTCTTTTTACCCCAGCGTCGCGCCAGCTCCTCGGTCGCAAAAACCGCCCTTGGTGCACTGCCTGACCGGAGAAAAAACTGGCTCAGGCCGATCTCCCAGACGTTGATGACATTGCGGCGGACCTGCTTGAGATCCTCAGCGACAAAGACCTCCTGTACCTTGACTTCCCCCAAGTAGCTTCGAAGGAGCGGCAGTGCAGTCTTTTCCCAGACCAGAAAGTGGCTCTGCAGATGGAAATCGTCCTGATGGGTAGAAAACCATGGCTTCTCATGGGAGTCGATCGCCCCCCAAAATTCCGCCTTCAGCGCCTCGCCCTTTTTCAAAAAACCCTTGAGATCGCCCAGCAGCACATTTGAGTCGTTGGCCAACACCAGTCTGTCCAGACGCTCGGAGTCAATCCGGCGAAAGGCTTTGAGAAACTTCCCAAAATCGTAGCCCTCATTTTTCACCAGCAGCAGCTCTACTCCGGGAGGCAGGCCATCCTCCTTGAAATCCCGCTCGTTGGTCACCAGGGTGGTCTTCGAAAAACACTTGGACAGCTCCTGAAGGTACCGCATCTCCGGAAAGGGCAGGCGGGCCTCAAGGCCGTAGTGGATGAAGATGCAGTGGTCCATCAGATTTTGTCGAGGCCTTTCCAGAATTTCAGGAAATAGTATTTCAGCGGGTTGCTGTACTTCAGCTGCTTCCAAGGGCGGCTGGCATGGGGACGATGCCAGACCGGCGCGTTCATCAGCACGGTATTTCCAAAACCGAGCTCCAGGGACTTCTTTGAGATGAAGGTGTCATACCAGTCCTTGGCCTCATCGAGTCCGGCAAAGTCATACCCCCTGAGAAAGTCCAGGGTGAAAAGTGTGCAGCAAAAGCTCAAACTTCTCTGGGTCTGGATCACCGACTCCCTGCTATCCTTGAACTTCAGATAGGGAAAATTCACCGTTCCGTTCTCATCCACCGTCACCGAGCCTACCAGACCGGTCTTTGCATGGCCCCTCTGGTACGCGAGTAGCGTGGAGACGGTATTGGGCTGGATCACCACGTCGGACTCCACCACAAGCAGAGGAATACCTGCCTCCAAGGCCATTTTTTGCGAGTGCTGGAGCACCAGCTTGTAGTTGGGCGAGGGGTGGTCAGTCAGCTCTTCGATGTGGATGAGCTCATAGCCGATGACTGACTTGTTTTCCTCCAGCTGGAGCTTGGTCTCCTCTGTGCTAAAGTCGTTGAAGATGACATGGCGCACGGGAACGTCCGAGGCGGCGATGGCCCTCGCGGTATCCAGGGTCGTTTCGATTGAGTTTTTGACTGGGGTGATTACGAGTACTTCGGCCATGGATTGGGATTTTGGCTAAAATTAGCTTTTCTGCCACTGCAAAAAAAACAGCCCCGGTTGGATGCCGGGGCTGGGGAATGGATTTCAGTCCGATCAGGCCAATTCGCCCAATGCTTTTTTGATTCGCTTCAGCGCCTCTACCAGCTCCTCCTCAGAGGCGGCGTAGGACAATCTCACGCAATTTGGCGCACCAAATGCCGCACCGGTCACCAGCGACACGTTGGCCACGGAGAGCAGGTACAGACAAAGGTCGTCCGCGTTGTTCACAGTCTGCCCATGGGCAGACTTGCCAAAGAAGGCCGTCACATCTGGGAAGAAGTAAAAAGCTCCCTCAGGTACGTGCGTCTTGATGCCCGGGATGTCACGAAGGAGATCCAACACAAGAGCTCTACGCTTAAAGTAGGCTTTGGTC
This sequence comes from Algoriphagus oliviformis, assembly GCF_017254915.1. Taxonomy (GTDB): domain Bacteria; phylum Bacteroidota; class Bacteroidia; order Cytophagales; family Cyclobacteriaceae; genus Algoriphagus; species Algoriphagus oliviformis. The sequence goes on from NZ_JAFKCT010000004.1 coordinate 467,542, forward strand.
ATCTCCTGAGACGGAGTCTGGTCGCCGGAGATACCCGCCAACGCAGCGCGCTGTGCGATACCGGTATTGCCGGAGGTGAACTGGCCCTGCATCTTCTCTACCGCCTTGGCGATCTCCAGAGGGGCGCAGATGTAGCCTACTCTCCAGCCGGTCATGGCGTATCCTTTGGAGAAGCCGTTGACGGTGACCGTTCTGTCAAACATACCTGGGAAAGAGGCGATGCTGTAGTTTTTGCCTTCGAAGTTGATTAGTTCGTAGATCTCATCGGCGATCACGACGATGTTGTCACGCTTTTTCACCACCTCGGCGATGGCTTCCAGTTCTTCTTTGGAGAAAACCGAGCCGGTAGGGTTACACGGAGAGGAATAGATCACCGCCTTGGTTTTTGGTGTGATCGCCGCTTCCAGCTGGGCTGCGGTCGCCTTGAAATTGTTTTCCAGAGTCCCCTCGATCAGGACAGGGACACCTCCGCAGAGCTTGATGATCTCCGCGTAGCTCACCCAGTAAGGGGAGAAGATGACCACTTCGTCACCCTCGTTGATGATGCACATGAAGGTGTTGGCGATAGAATGCTTCGCACCCACGGACACCACGATGTTTTCGGCTTTGGCCTGCTCGATGGAGTTTTCCTCGCGGAGCTTTTTGGCAATCGCCTCTCTCAGGTCCTGGTAGCCAGCCACCGGCGGGTAGGCGAAATATTTTCCTTCGTCGATAGCCGCCTTGGCAGCCTCCTGGATATGCTTGGGTGTTTTGAAATCCGGCTCACCCAAACTCAAGCCGATAATATCAATGCCTTGGGACTTCAGCTCACGCGCTTTTTTTGCCATTGCGAGAGTAGCTGATTCCTCCATATTCAGGATGCGATCCGAAAGAATAGAATTCATTTTTTCAATAGGTTTTTTACAAATTCCTCAAAAATAGCCAGAAGATTATAAATTCTAAACGATCCCGAGGAATTGATGCTGAAATCGAGCTCGGGGCTTCAACCCCAAAACAAAATACTGATCTCCAAAGCGAGATTCCATCTGACCAATAAAAGCCATACATGTCAGATGAAATGTTATTTTTGAAGAAAATAGTTTGTCAATTCGGCCGTTTTATCCGCAATGAACAAGAGATTTCTCGTTTTTCTGATAGCAATGTCTGTTTCCGGCAAATTCGCCTTTGCCCAAAAAACCGAATCCGAAAAAGCCGCAGACCCGGATTCCACAGGCGTGGTGAATTCGGCTCTTCTGCCCTCGGTAGCTCCGCTACTGCTCTTTGACGAAGGAAAGGAAAAGGAAGAAAAAAAGGAGAAAAAGAAAAAAGCGCGCAAAAACATCTGGTTTGGCATCAAGACCCAGCGCGGCTACACCCGGAGGGAGCTGCGGGGCCAGTCCTACCTCGAGTATTTCAACTACACCGACATTGCCAAGACTCCCGATCCCTACATCCGGGACGTGTACTGGTACGACACCCGCGACAAGAGCATCAAGACCAGCGGCTACACCCAGGGCACCGGCTATCTCCTGCACGGCCCCTATGAGCGGGTGATCAACGAAACGGTGGTGGAAAGCGGCATGTTCTACTACGGTACCAAGCACAAGACCTGGATGCTCTTTGACGACAACAACGTCCTCCAGGACAAAAACCACTACAACGAAGGCTGGCCTGAGGAATCGCGGATATCCTACTACGACCAGTCCCAAGGGGCCATCGAGGAAATCATCCCCATCCAATACAGTCTAGAGGAGGGAAACTACTACTACTTCTATGACGACCAGCAGGTCGCTGTCACCGGTGAGTACCAATATGGAGAAAAGGTAGGCCTGTGGACGGAGTACTGGGACACCAACAACACCAAGGCTGTCCGCCGGCGCGAAATCCAATATCAGGAAGTGCCCTACACAAAAAATTTCCGCCCGTATATCCGGGCGGAATGGGACAAAGACGGCAACCTGATCTATCGCAGGGAGCTGTGATTACTTTTCCGTAAACTTAAACTGCTGGCCGCCTACCGAGGCCTCATACATCAGACCTCCCTTGGTGCGGGTAAATACCGCCACGCCTTCCACGTATTTGGCATTGGCGGAAGCACCCGATGCAGCCGCCACCGCGGACACTTGGGCAGACATCTCGATTTTGTTTTCCTTGAATCGGTCAAAAGCAGCCTTGTCCTCAAAGAACACCACTTCACTGTAGGACTGCCCGCCGAGCTGAAAGCCGATGGTCAGCTGCGTCATCTTGGCCATGCCGACCAGCGAGCCGCCTTCGTAGGCCGTACCGTTGCCGGCAGCGCCACCTACCCCCAGCCCTCCCTTGCCGACGTTGGGCAGGATGATGTAGCCGTAGGCGGACTCAAAGAGTTCACCCATGCTGGGGTCGTCTTTCAAAAAAGCCGCTTTGGCCTCTTCGGAATCCTTGATGATTTTTTCTTCTTTTTGGGCAAAAGCCGCGGTGCTCAGAAGGGTCAGAAACAGACCCAAAAACAGATTTTTCATGTGGTAATTAGATAGGTTTAGTAAAAGGCGTCTTCAAAATGCCGAAAGTTGACGGCGCCGTTTCGATCCCTATAGACGCCAACAATGTCAAAACGGATGTCTTTTTTCCAGTCTTTTTCATAAATATAGTGATCCGCGGCCTTCACCAGCAGCTTCTTCTTGGTGCTATCCACAAACTCTTCCGCGTAGCCAAAGCCGGTACCGGAACGGAATTTCACTTCCACAAAGACCAACAGCCCCCGGTGCTTCATCACCAAATCGATCTCCGCATAGCCATGGCGATAGTTGGAGTCGATGTGCTCATACCCCTTGCCCACCAGCCAGTCGGCGGCCATTTGCTCGGCAAGTCTCCCGTTGTCATTGTGCTCGGCCATGCTAAAATTGACTAATTTTGAAAAATCGAAGAACCCAACAGTAGCTCCTGCTGTTTTTAAAAATCAGTTTCCCGAGAGGAAAAAAGATGAATGAAATTATCAATAAAAGAGTAGAATTCCGAGATCTGGGCCGCATGGATTACCAAGCAGCCTGGGACTACCAAGAGGGGCTTTTTGCGGAGACCGTGGCGCTGAAGATCAAAAACCGAAGCCTGCCTCCAGACGCCCAAGCCCCTTCGCCCAACTACCTGCTTTTCGTGGAGCACCCGCACGTCTACACGCTGGGCAAAAGCGGTAAACCGGAAAACCTGCTCTTGGACGAAACCGGCCTCCAAAACCACCAGGCGACCTACTACAAGATCAACCGCGGAGGAGATATCACCTACCATGGCCCGGGCCAGCTGGTGGGCTACCCCATCCTGGACCTGGACAATTTCTTCACCGACATCCACCGCTACCTCCGCTATCTGGAGGAGGCGATCATCCTGACACTGGCGGACTACGGGATCGAGGCAGGGAGAATCGATGGCCTCACAGGCGTATGGCTCGACCATGTGGGACAGAAAAACCCGAGGAAAATCTGCGCCATGGGGGTCAAGTCCAGCCGCTGGGTCACCATGCATGGCTTCGCCTTCAATCTCAACGCGGACCTGAGCTACTTTGGCCACATCATCCCCTGCGGCATCGACGACAAGGCCGTGACCTCCCTCCACCTAGAGCTCGGACATCCCGTGGATGAGGCCGAGGCCAAAAACCGGGTGAGAAAGCATCTCGTAGACCTCTTCGGGATGGAGCAGGCCTAGCGGACGCAAAAAGAGGTGTCCAAAACTTCCTACAGCAACAATGAAAAAAGACATAGACTTCTCCCCGGTGACCGGGGTCAAACTGGCCATCGCCAAAACAGAAACAGCCCAAGGCTCCGAATGGGCCGTGTACATCATCAACCTCAACCTGATCGAGCTCACCAACGTGATGATCACCTCCAAGGGCTACGGCCTGCTGGATGGGGAAAAACGCCAGACTTCCACACTTCGCCACATGATCGAGGAGCTGGGCTCCCAATCTGTCGCCAAGGTCGAGCCCATCGATCCGGCCGTATTTGCGCTGACCAACGAATTCTGGGTGAGCTACTACATCCTCGACCAGATTTTTGACAAAAAGTTTATCTTTACTCCAGGCAGTTTTGATCCTTCGCACCTTGGGCTGATCCCCGAGCTCGGCCTGGAGGGAATACTTCACAGCTAAAACAAAGCGCATATGGCAGACTTTTTTGATCAATTGGGAGACATCCTGTTTTTGGACATCGAGACTGCCTCGCTCACGGAGAAGTTTGACGATCTGGAGCCGCGCCTACAGGAAGAATGGATCAAAAAAGAGCGCTTGCTCCACCTCGACAAACCCACTGAGCCGCCTGGTTCCCTGTACTTTGACCGAGCAGGCATCCATGCGGAATTTGGGCAGGTGATCTGCGTGGGGGTGGGCTTTTTCCAGACCAAAAAGAAGGACAAAAAGCTGCTTTTCCGCTCCAAGATCTATGCGGATACGGAGGAGCGGGAACTTCTTTTGTCGCTAAAAGCTTTATTGGAGAAGAAAAAATGGGTGCTTTGCGCACACAACGGGAAAGAATTTGACTTCCCCTACCTCTGCCGACGAATGCTGATCCATGGAATCGCCCTACCCGAGCCGCTTCAGATCTCGGGAAAAAAACCCTGGGAAGTCCGCCACTTGGACACGATGGAGATGTGGAAGTTTGGCGACCACAAGCACTACACGCGGCTGGAGCTGTTGGCGGCCGTCTTCGGAATCCCCACCTCCAAGGAAGGCATAGACGGCAGCCAGGTCAACACCACCTTTTATCTCGAGCACGACCTCGACAAGATCAAAAAATATTGCCTCAGGGATGTGGAGGTCACCGCCCGGATCTTCATGGCCATGCATCCCCAGCTGGACGATTTGGTGATAGAAATCCACCAGCCCGAGGAATCAAAAAAAGATCAAGACGATTGATGTCTAAGGCACCCAAATCTTTTTACCTTAGAAAAAACCACCCAAACCATGGGAAGAAAACCAGACAGAAAAAACTCAAAACATAGAAAAGGAGCCCCATCCAATGACGCCGCCAACCTGGCAAGAAGGATCCTCCAATTTTTGGACGCCCACTACGGGGAGGAGTTTAACTCCAAGCAAATCATCAAACGACTGGAAATCCGCGATTCGCTCAACAAGGGCGGCGTGGAGCCCGTCCTCTCCAAACTCGTGGAGTCCGGCGCGGTCTCACGCAATTCCCGCAACTTCTTCAGCTCCACCAAAGAGCCGGGCTTCATCGTGGGCACGGTGGACTATGTCAATCCCCGCTTCGCCTTCATCGTCCCCGACGATCCGGAAGCGAGCGATGGCGACATCCTGATCAAGGAGGCTGACCTCAAGCAGGCCCTGGACGGGGACAAGGTGCGCGTGATGGTTTTCCCGCTGAAGGGAAAAACCGGACGGACCGAGGGCCGCGTATTGGAGATCCTCCAGCGCAATAGAGACGAGTTTGTGGGCAGGGTAGAAATATCGCCCCGATTTGCCTTCATAGTGCCGGATTTCAAAAAAATGCACAAGGACATCTTTGTCCATCGCGGTGACCTCAAGGGAGCCGAGCACAATGAAAAAGTCGTCGTCAAGCTCACCGAATGGCGGGAAGGCGACAGAAATCCCACCGGGGAAGTCGTCCGGGTCTTGGGCAAAGCCGGCCTACATGAGGTGGAGATCCACTCCATCATGGCGGAATTTGGCCTTCCCTTCGAGTATCCCGAGGAGCCGAACACGGAAGCCAATGCCATCTCCGACAAGATCACCGCCAAGGAAATCAAAGCGAGAAAAGACTTCCGGGACGTACTGACCTTCACCATCGACCCCGTCGATGCCAAGGACTTTGACGACGCGATCTCGTATCGGGAGCTGGAAAACGGCAATCTGGAGATCGGTGTCCATATCGCCGACGTGACCCACTATGTGAAGCCCAAGACAGCCTTGGAAAAAGAGGCCTACCACCGGGCCACTTCCGTGTACCTGGTCGACCGCACCATTCCCATGCTCCCTGAGCGCCTGAGCAACGGCCTTTGCTCCCTCCGTCCCAACGAGGAAAAGCTGACCTTTGCCTGCGTCTTTGAAATGGACCGCAGCGGACACGTGGTCAAACACTGGATCGGACGGACGGTCATCCACTCTGACAGAAGGTACGCCTACGAAGAAGCCCAGGAATGCATCGACACCCAGTCCGGAGACTACTTTCGGGAGCTGACTTTGTTGAACGACATTGCCAAAAAGATCCGCAAGAAGCGCTTTGACCATGGCGCAGTCAACTTTGAGACAGTGGAAGTAAAGTTCAAACTGGACGAAAAGGGCACGCCACTCGGCCTCATGGTCAAAGAGAGAAAAGACATCCACAAGCTCATCGAGGAGTTTATGCTCCTGGCCAACAAGTACGTGGCGGAGTTTATCTACAAGAAAAACAACGGCACGGACACCTTTGTCTATAGAACCCACGACAGTCCGGACTTGGATCGCCTGGAGACCTTCTCCGGCTTTGCGAAGCGCTTTGGCCACCAAATCGACGTGGCGACACCGCAGAAGATCTCTGGCGCGCTCAATAAACTGATGGAGGAAATCCAAGGCAAGCCCGAGCAGAACGTGCTGGAACAGCTGGCGATCCGCAGCATGGCCAAGGCCAAATATACGACCCAGCCCAAGGGGCACTTTGGCCTGGCTTTCCCCCACTACACCCACTTCACCTCACCCATCCGTCGCTATCCCGATATGATGGTGCATCGCCTGCTGGAGCACTACCTCGACGGTGGCAAGTCACCCGATGCCGAACCTTGGGAGCAAAAGTGCCTGCACTCCTCCGAGCGGGAAAAGAACGCCGCGGATGCCGAGCGCGCCTCCATCAAATACAAGCAGGTGGAATTCATGTCCCTAGCCGAGCAAAAGGACTACGAAGGCATCGTGAGTGGCGTGACCGAGTGGGGCGTGTTTGTGGAAATCACCGAGACCAAGTGCGAGGGCATGATCCGCGTGCAGGACATGGATGACGACTACTACGAGTTTGATGAGAGAAACATGCGCCTGATCGGCAGCAAAAGCAAAAAAATGATCACCTTGGGTGACAAAGTCGTCGTGCGGGTCGTCAACACCGACATCGACCGACGAACAATAGATTTGGAATTTGCAGACAATGACAGAAAAAAGCCTCGCTCACGCGCTTTTAATTAAGATTGAGGACCACATTACCTCCCACAGTTTCGGAGCATCACCCCTAGAACTTTATGACCCCATCAGCTATATCCTGAGTCTGGGAGGCAAGCGGATCAGGCCGCTGCTTTCGCTGCTGGCCTATGGACTGTACGGGAAAGATCCGGAGGAAATCCTCGACCAGGCCTGCGCGGTCGAAGTATTCCACAATTTCACCCTCATGCATGACGACATCATGGACGAAGCCCCGCTGAGACGCGGCAAAGCCACCGTACATGAAAAATGGAATGCCAATACGGCCATTCTCTCCGGCGACGTCATGCTGGTGGGAGCCTACGAGCTCCTGCTCGGCACCCAGCGGGAGCTTCTGCCCGAAGTGCTCCGACTATTCAACAGGACGGCCGCGGAGGTCTGTGAAGGACAGCAATATGACATGAACTTTGAGAAGTACGGCTCCGTGAAGGAGGAGGAATACATCAATATGATTCGCCTCAAGACGGCAGTTCTCCTGGGCTTTGCGCTGCAGCTGGGAGGCATCTTGGCTGGGGCGGAAAAGGCCGACGCGAGAAAACTCTACGATTTCGGCATGAACGTAGGCGTGGGTTTTCAGCTAAAAGACGACCTGCTGGATGTCTTTGCCGACCAGGCCAAATTCGGAAAGCAGGTAGGCGGCGACATCATTTCCAACAAGAAAACTTTTCTCCTTATCAAAGCACTCGAACTGGCCAAGGGCGAGGATGCCGACGAGCTGAAATTTTGGCTTTCGCAGAAGGAATTTGACAAGGGAGAAAAAGTACAAGCGGTGCGGACACTGTACGAAAAGCTCGGCATCAAATCCCTCACCGAGGCCAAGATGAAGCACTATTTCGACTCTGGATTTGAACAGCTCGAGAAGCTGCCAAACGTCAACTCCGAGTACCTCCAAGCCCTGCAAGCCATTACCCAAGACTTGATCCACCGGGAAAGATAAGCCATGGAACTGACGCTGACCAACCTCCTGATCGGGATCACCGCCGTGACCAGCATCCTGGGTTTCAACCGCTACGAAATGCTGGACCGCTGGATGTTCATGCCCTACCGGATCAAAAATCGAGGCCAATGGGATCGCTTCCTGCTTTCCGGCTTTATCCACAAGGACTACGTACACCTTCTTTTCAACATGTTCACCTTCTACTTCTTTGGCAGGGTGGTGGAGATGTTTTTGGCCTACACGTTTGGGCAATTGCTAGGCGGGGTTTTGTTTGTCGCGTTTTACCTACTCGGCATCATCGCATCGGACATCCCCACCTACCGAAAGCATCAGGACGACAGCCGATACCGGGCACTTGGAGCTTCCGGGGGCACGGCGGCCACGGTCTTCGCGAGCATCGTGATCATGCCCCTGTCGGATATCTGCCTGTTTGGAATCCTCTGCCTTCCGGGATTTATACTTGGGGTTTTGTTTCTCATCTACTCCTACATTCAGGGCAAAAAGGGCGGCGACAACATCAACCACGACGCGCACTTGTATGGGGCGATTTTCGGCGTTGTGTTTATTTTGGTTTTGTCCCCCTCCAGTGCAGCGATGTTTGTAGAGCAAATCAGGGATTTCAGACTGTTCTGAAAAAACACCCAACAGATTAATCAGCATAGAGGGCTTTCAGATCGCTGAAAGCCCTTTTCTCTTTAAAAAAAATCGCCAGACTCCAGGATACAAAAAAAGCCCCTCCGGATCGAAGGGGCTTCATTTTCTTAAGTAGGTAGGCTTATGCCTCAGCAGGCAAAACGCTTACGTAAGATTTGCCGTCAGACTTGGTTTTGAAAGTCACTACACCGTTGGACAGAGCGAACAGTGTGTGGTCTTTGCCAATTCCGACATTCAGGCCAGCGTGATGCTTGGTACCTCTTTGTCTCACGATGATGTTGCCGGCGATTACCGCTTCACCACCAAATTTCTTCACGCCCAATCTCTTGGAATGTGACTCTCTACCGTTTTTGGAACTACCTACACCTTTTTTGTGTGCCATGGTTATATCAGTTTACGTCCTCCCTAGGGGAAAACTTAGAGTGTAATATTTTCGATCAATACTTTGGTGAAGTCTTGTCTGTGACCGTTCTTCTTCTTGTAGCCCTTGCGGCGCTTCTTTTTGAAGACAATCACCTTGTCACCTTTTACATGATCCAGGATTTTCCCGGATACCTTGGCTCCAGATACGATCGGAGCTCCTACAGACACAGTGCCGTCGGCTTCTGCCAACAAAACCTGGTCAAATTCCACGGAAGCGCCAGCGTCACCCTCCAACTTGGGAGCGTAGACGTACTGATCTTTTGTTACTTTGAACTGCTTACCAGCGATGTTTACAATTGCGTACATGATTCTTGGTTTCTTTGTAGAAATCGGAGTGCAAATATAAGAAAGTGATTTTGAACAAAAAAACATTCTTTGAAAATCCAAAGCGGGAGTTGTGGACTACCTTGGGACCTGAAGGCAGCCGGCCGCTTCAGCGGAAAAAAGCCTTAGAAAAATCCCCGAAAATCGGAAATGCCACGAGGGCCTTTTTCCGATCGTCCGAGTTAAGAACCTGTGACTCAGCCACAGAATTTGCACTCTTCCCTCGATATTTTCATGACTCTCGGTCAAAATTTTGGTCAGATTTGTTTGTGGAAAACTTTTTTGAAAATGTTGAAAATTAATCAAATGCCCGAAAAAAGGCAAAACGGTTAATCCCGGAGTTTATTCAATCCGCTTTATTTTACTGATAAATAGCTGATTATAAAGATTTCGACTTTTGGTCAAAAAATCACTTGAATGAGCCCTTTAGCGTTTTTTTTTCGCTTTTTGCTTCACATATTTGTTCAAAGGCTGTTGTAAAAAGGCAGCCTTTGCCATCACCGCACCAGAATGAGGACATGATTTACCGCCTCAAAACCATTTTAAGAACTTTAATATAACAGAGAGTAAGATGCAGCACGAACCGATTTTAGAAGAGAACAGTGGACGCTTTGTCCTTTTCCCCATCCAACACAACGACATCTGGCAGTATTACAAAAAAGCCGAGGCCAGCTTCTGGACGGCGGAGGAGATCGACCTAGGTCAGGACATGAGGGATTGGAAAAACCTCAATGACGGCGAGCGCCATTTCATTTCGCACGTGCTGGCGTTCTTTGCCGCTAGTGACGGTATCGTCAACGAAAACCTGGCCGAGCACTTTGTTTCCGAGGTGCAATACACCGAGGCCAAGTTCTTCTACGGTTTCCAGATCGCGATGGAAAACATCCACTCTGAAACCTACTCCCTGCTCATCGACACCTATATCAAGGACTCCGGAGAAAGAGACCGCCTCCTCAACGCCATCGAACACATCGATTGTGTAAAAAAGAAGGCAGAGTGGGCGCTCCGTTGGATCGACAACGGCAACTTCCAGGAAAGGCTCATCGCCTTTGCCGCTGTGGAAGGGATCTTCTTCTCAGGGTCTTTCTGCTCCATCTTCTGGCTGAAGAAAAGAGGCCTGATGCCGGGACTGACTTTCTCCAACGAACTGATCTCAAGAGACGAGGGCTTGCACTGTGATTTTGCCTGCCACCTATATACCAAGCACGTGGTCAATCCACTTCCGAAAGACACCGTCCGCGAAATCATCATGGACGCGGTAGCCATCGAGAAGGAATTTGTCACCGATGCCTTGCCGGTACGATTGATCGGAATGAACGCCGACCTGATGTGCCAGTACATCGAGTTTGTGGCGGACCGTCTGCTCGTGGAGCTGGGCTGCGACAAAGTCTGGAACAGCACCAATCCATTTGACTTCATGGACATGATCTCCCTGCAGGGCAAGACCAACTTCTTCGAAAAAAGAGTGGGAGACTACCAAAAAGCCGGGGTGATGAAGTCCACCGAGGCCAGCGAATCGTCTTCCAGATTTTCCATCGAAGAAGACTTTTAATCAATCACTTTCCACCACCAAAACTAACCGAACATGCTTGTAATCAAACGCGACGGAAGAAGAGAATCGGTAAGATTCGACAAAATCACGGCAAGGATCGAAAACCTCTGCTATGAATTGGATCCCAAGTTCATCCAGCCTATCGAGGTGGCCAAGAAGGTGATTGACGGTCTTTACGACGGGGTGACCACCTCGGAGCTGGACAATCTGGCTGCAGAAGTCTGCGCCTCGCTCACCGTAAGACACCCAGACTACGCCATCCTGGCTGCCAGGATCGCCATTTCCAACCTGCACAAAACCACCAGCCAGTCTTTTTCAAACACCATGAAAAGACTGTACACCTATGTCAATCCGAAGACTGGCGAAAATGCCCAGCTGCTGGATACGGAAGTGTATGGTATCATCAAGAAAAACGCCGCAAGGCTAGACGAAGCCGTCGACTATAAACGTGATTTCGGCTATGACTATTTCGGATACAAAACCCTCGAAAAAAGCTACCTGATCCGCTTGGACGGCAAGGTAGTGGAGCGGCCACAGCACATGCTCATGCGTGTGGCGGTGGGTATCCACAGAGAAGACATGGATGCGGCCATAGAGACGTACAACCTGCTTTCTGAGCGATGGTTTACCCATGCGACTCCTACCCTTTTCAACGCCGGCACTCCAAAGCCGCAGCTTTCTTCCTGCTTCCTGCTCACGATGAAGGACGACAGCATCGACGGGATCTACGATACGCTGAAGCAGTGTGCCAAAATCTCCCAGTCCGCAGGCGGTATCGGCCTTTCCATCCACCATGTTCGAGCTAAGGGCAGCTACATCAAAGGCACCAACGGTGTCTCCAACGGCATCGTGCCTATGCTGAGAAACTTTGACATGACCGCGCGCTACGTGGACCAAGGCGGAGGAAAAAGAAAAGGAAGCTTCGCCATCTACCTGGAGCCTTGGCATGCCGATATCAAGGACTTCCTGGAGCTGAAAAGAAACCACGGAAAAGAGGAAATGCGTGCCAGAGACCTGTTCTACGCACTTTGGATCCCAGATCTGTTCATGAAGCGTGTGGAGCAAAACGAGGACTGGCCTCTATTCTGTCCAAACGAAGCCCCGGGACTTTCCGAGTGCCATGGTGAAGAATTCGAGAGACTGTTTGAAAAATACGAGCGAGAAGGCCGTGCGAGAGAAACCGTCAAGGCACAGGAGCTTTGGTTTGAGATTCTTGAATCCCAGATCGAGACCGGCACGCCCTACATGCTTTACAAGGACTCAGCCAACGGCAAGTCCAACCAAAAGAACCTCGGAACGATCAAGTCTTCCAACCTTTGCACCGAGATCATCGAGTACACCGCCCCAGATGAGGTGGCCGTGTGTAACCTCGCGTCGATTGCCATTCCGAAGTTTGTCACCAATGGGCCTGACGGCAAGCCGGTCTTTGACCACAGCAAGCTCTACGAAATCACCAAAGTAGCCACCCGAAACCTGAACAAGGTGATCGATATCAACTACTATCCGGTGGAAGAAGCCCGCAGATCCAACTTCAGACATCGTCCGATCGGACTCGGTATCCAAGGCTTGGCCGATGCCTTCATCATGCTGAGAATGCCATTCGATTCTGTGGAAGCACGGGGTCTAAACGAAGACATCTTCGAAACCATCTACTATGCGGCAGTCGAGACTTCCATGGAGCTCGCCAAAACGCAGGGAACATACGAAACTTACGAAGGCTGTCCTGCGTCAAAAGGCATTTTGCAGTTTGACATGTGGGGAGTGACGCCAAAGTCCGGCAGATGGAACTGGGATGCGCTGAAAGAAAAAGTCAAAAAGTACGGGATGAGAAACTCCCTCCTTGTAGCCCCAATGCCGACCGCATCCACTTCCCAGATCCTTGGAAACAACGAGTGCTTTGAGCCCTACACTTCCAACCTGTACACCAGAAGAACGCTTTCTGGAGAATTCATTATGGTCAATAAGCACCTGATGAAAGACCTGATCAACCTGGGTATGTGGAATGATACCATGAGAAACCGACTGATCGCCACCAACGGCTCCGTTCAGAACGTGCCTGGTATTCCACAAAACATCAAGGATATCTACAAGACCGTTTGGGAGATTTCCCAGAAAGTCATCATCGACATGGCTGCTGACCGGGGAGCCTACATTTGCCAATCCCAAAGCATGAACATCTTCATGCAAGATCCAAACTTTGGCAAGCTGACCTCTATGCACTTCTATGCATGGAAAAAAGGCCTGAAGACAGGCATGTATTACCTGAGATCACAGGCTGCTACGGCGGCTATCAAGTTCACACTGGACAAGGCTTCCCTAGAGACCAAGCCGGAAAAGGCTGTGGAAATCGAGCAGTCCAAGACACAAAAGCAAGATGCCATCTCCTGCTCCCTCGACGACCCCGAGGGCTGCGAAATGTGCGGAAGCTAAAATCTAGAGTTCGTAAAATGGATAAAAGGCGTTTGATAGTATCAAGCGCTTTTTTTTTGTAACTATAGCGTCTATGGAAATCCACCAGATCCTGCATCGGCTACAAAAGCTAGCCAGCGATAGTCCGGCTCAATTTGGGGTCATGAGTCCCCAGCACATGGTCGAGCACTTGAGCCTGACAGTCAAGATATCGTATGATCGGATAAAAATCCCCGAATTCGAACCTGGCAAAAATGAACTCGTACTCAAGCAGGAATTGCTCTATTCTAGCATACAGTTTCCGAGGGGAATAAGGGCTCCAGGCCTCGGAGAGGGGGCCTTGCTCCCATTACGCTTTTCAAACTTAAATGAGGCAAAAGAAGAGCTGCTAAAAAGCCTGACGAACTACACGCGCTACTTTAAGGAAAATCCTGAGGCTAGGCCCGTACACCCTAGGTTTGGAAGACTCATGCATGGTGAGTGGGAAATTTTTCACGCCAAACATTTTGAGCATCATCTGAGGCAATTTGGTGTGTAGTCAAAAGCTCAAATCCTCTATGAAAAATCCCTCAAAAAGGCGAGAGTAGAATTCAGGGATCAGTCCGAATATCTGGGGAGGAGTATTTTTCAAGCATAGATATTGGAAAGCCTGAAAAGGAAGAATTCGACATTTGCGACGCCTCTGAACTGTGCCCTGAAGGCTTTGATTTTTGCGTTGAAGGATTCGGCCGAAGCGTTGGTGCTTCTGTTTTCAAAGAAGTTCAGGATGGTCTCATAGTGGTTTTGGATGGTCCGGGACACGGTATTGAAGGATTTGAACCCGGCCAGTTCCACGTCATTGTACCAGTGGGCCAGTTTGGTGAAGGCCACTCCCTTGATTTTGCTGCTCTGGTAGATCCGGGCAAGGGATCTGGACAGACGGTAGGCTTTTTCCAAATCGGGGTAGCGATGAAAGAGTAGTTCAGCCCGGTGTGCCTGCGAGGGAGTCCAGGAGTCCTCAGCCTTGAAGAGCAGATGGCGGCTTCTGGCGAGCAGCTGTTTTTTCGTGTCCCCGTTTTCGAGCCTGTCGGGGACAAATGCCCGCCCGCATTCCCTGCTCAGTTCGATCTCCTTGTTTTCCTGGTCGATGGCCTCCCAGCGGTGGGCGATCCGCATTTCCTGCACGGCCTCATGGACAAGCTGCTGGACATGGAAGCGGTCGGTGACCAACTGGGCTTTGGGGAAGCTCCGGCGCACGATCCGCTCCATGCTGGCGGCCATGTCCAGGGTGACCTCCTTGACTTTGTTTCTTTTGGATTCGGGGATTTTCCGCAGCACATCAATGACCCGCTCGCTGTCCGTCCCCTTGACCATGGCCACCAGGGCGCCTTTTTTGCCTTTGGCCGCCTTGTTGGTCACCAGGGTATAGAGCTCGCCTTGGGACAGGGCGGTCTCATCGATGCTGAGGTGGGAGCCCAGATTTTCCGGGAAGAGAATCCAATCCTTGGCGTGCGGCTTCTGCTCCCAAGTCTGGAAGTGGCTCAGGTGGAAAACATACTGGTGTTCGAGGTTCTTGCCGTTCACGTGGAAGTTTTCAGCCAGGCTCTTGCAGCTTACCGGGGACGTGTCCAGTCGTTCCTTTTTAAAAAAAGCGCGAATTCCTTTGTCATCCGCGTCCCGTTGGCCACCAAGTTCCAGTCTCTGCTTACATTTTTGCCGGTTTGTTCATCCAGCCACTTCCTTCTTTTGACATGGAGGAAACAAGCCTTGCCCCGCAACGGGAAATCCTGGATACTCACCTGATCATAGAATCCCTTGGAGGTAAGCTTGACTCCCTGAAGATGCTCGGGGTGGATGTTGAGTTCTTCCAGATAAATGTGATAGGCATTGTCTTTAAGTTCCGCTGAGGTAACCTTGAAAAATTCCAGCAGCCCTTGGGGCAACAACAAACTCAGGTAATCCTTTTCTTCCAATTCTTTTTTTAACAAAGAAACTCGATTGACTCCGATCCCCCAACTTTTAGGATTGATCCGAATTCAGCCGGATTTTCTTTCCTATCAAGGGTCAACGGAAGGCATAAAACGCAAAAAAGCCAGCATTACTGCTGGCTTTTAAAAAATGTGGCGGCGACCTACTCTCCCGGGTGTAACCCCAGTACCATCGGCGCTGCAGGGCTTAACTTCTCTGTTCGGGATGGGAAGAGGTGGGACCCCTGCGCTAGGCCGCCTAAATTGGAAGACTCAA
>NZ_JAFKCT010000039.1 GCF_017254915.1 Algoriphagus oliviformis
CCATCGCCGCCGCCAGCCACAGCGAAATCATCGGATCCAGCACGCTGTAGGTGCCGATGCTGAACACCAGCACCATCGACAGGAACATCAGCATCGCCAGGCTGGCGCGACGCGCATTGCGCCACATCAGCATCGCCAGCGCGAACACCAGCAGCGCGGTCATGCCGGTGCTGAACACCGAGCCGAACCGCACCGCAAAGTTGTTTTCCCCGAACAGCCACTGGCTGATGTTATTAAACCAGTATCCCGCTACCGGCTTCTCGAAATAGCGCAGCCCCAGCAGGTGCGGCACCACCCAATCGCCGCGTTGCAGCATTTCACGGCTGATCTCGGCATAACGCGTTTCATCCGGCTGCCACAGCAGGCGACCGTTAAGCGGGATCAGATAGACCAGAGCAAAAAAAACGGCCAGCAGAATGGCCCAGGATCCTTTTAGCGCCTTCATGTAACGTCCTTCACATCGGTTTGACAGCCCAGCCAACCT
>NZ_JAFKCT010000040.1 GCF_017254915.1 Algoriphagus oliviformis
TGACGAGTTCTAACTTGGCTTCATTGCACCGTTTGACAGGTAACTTTGTAATCTCGCTAAGTTGAGAATCGGTGATTCTGTCCATTGGTTTATTCCACCCATAGGTTTTACGCAGAATGGCAAGCAGCACTTTAAACTGTCGCTTGGTCAGATCTGCGCCCGAATAAGCCTCAAGCAGCATATTTGATAGTCTGGCGTAACCATCATCGAGATCTGCCACATTACGCTCCTGTCCGGCAAAGTTACCTCTGCCGAAGTTGAGTATTTTTGCTGTATTTGTCATAATGACTCCTGTTGATAGATCCAGTAATGACCTCAGAACTCCATCTGGATTTGTTCAGAACGCTCGGTTGCCGCCGGGCGTTTTTTATTGGTGAGAATCGCAGCAACTTGTCGCGCCAATCGAGCCATGTCGTCGTCAACGACCCCCCATTCAAGAACAGCAAGCAGCATTGAGAACTTTGGAATCCAGTCCCTCTTC
>NZ_JAFKCT010000041.1 GCF_017254915.1 Algoriphagus oliviformis
AGATCCTCAACACCGATCAGGGAAGCCAGTTTACCTCGGAAGTCTTCACCGCGACGGTGAAGTCCAGCGGCATCCGCCTGAGTATGGACGGCAAGGGAAGGGCGATTGACAACGTGTTTATCGAGCGGTTCTGGCGAACCATCAAATACGAAAAGATCTACCTCAATCCGCCCCGGGACGGACTGGATCTCTACGCACTGGTAGCCGAATACACGGATTACTACAACCATCGGAGAAGGCACTCCAGCCTGGATCACCGCATCCCGGCGGAAGTCTATTCCCTGGTCGAACAGGTGGCATGAAAACGAGTTTCCCACATTCCCACACTTCTTGAAAATCTAAATAGGGATTTTCAGGTGTGGAAATATGGAAAACTCACGCCCTTCCTGTATACTTGACCTCAAACCATTCCTGTCCTAAAGATTGGGGAATGCTCA
>NZ_JAFKCT010000042.1 GCF_017254915.1 Algoriphagus oliviformis
TGGCTGGGCATCGACAAGTTCGCGCAGGAGAGCACGCTGTACGGCAGCATTCGCATCACCAACCGCCAGACGTTCCAGTTTCACGGCATCCTGAAAGGCAACGTCAAACCGGTGCACCAGTTGCTGAATCGCCTGGGGCTGGACGCACTGGCGACCGCCAACGACGTGAACCGCAACGTGCTGTGCACCTCCAACCCGGTGGAGTCCGAGCTGCATCAGGAAGCCTACGAGTGGGCGAAGAAGATCTCTGAACACCTGCTGCCGCGCACCCGCGCCTACGCAGAGGTGTGGCTGGATCAGGAAAAGGTGGCCACCACCGACGAAGAGCCGATTCTGGGGCCGACCTACCTGCCGCGCAAATTCAAAACCACGGTGGTGATCCCGCCGCAGAATGACGTCGATCTGCACGCCAACG
>NZ_JAFKCT010000043.1 GCF_017254915.1 Algoriphagus oliviformis
TCACCATAACCTGCACATCGCTGGCAAACGTATACGGCGGAATATCTGCCGAATGCCGTGTGGACGTAAGCGTGAACGTCAGGATCACGTTTCCCCGACCCGCTGGCATGTCAACAATACGGGAGAACACCTGTACCGCCTCGTTCGCCGCGCCATCATAAATCACCGCACCGTTCATCAGTACTTTCAGATAACACATCGAATACGTTGTCCTGCAGCTGACAGTACGCTTACTTCCGCGAAACGTCAGCGGAAGCACCACTATCTGGCGATCAAAAGGATGGTCATCGGTCACGGTGACAGTACGGGTACCTGACGGCCAGTCCACACTGCTTTCACGCTGGCGCGGAAAAGCCGCGCTCGCCGCCTTTACAATGTCCCCGACGATTTTTTCCGCCCTCAGCGTAC
>NZ_JAFKCT010000044.1 GCF_017254915.1 Algoriphagus oliviformis
GGCCCCGGCGATCAACATATTGACCCCGGCCATCACCGGCCATGCAATAAGGCCCAGCGCAGCGAGGCCACCGATCAGGGCCGTAACGCCCGCCGTGACTTTCACCAGCGTGCCGACCAGCTCAGGATTAGCCTTCACCCATGCCCCGGCCTTGGTGAGCCATTCGGTGGCGGAAACCGTGAGTTTGCGCAGCGCTGAATTCTGGCCGTCGAACACCTCAATGCGAACATCTTCCCACGCAGAAAACAGGTTTTTCAGGTCGCCGTCGAGGTTGTCCACCTTCACTCGGGCAATCTGGGCCGTAGCCCCTTTTGACTGGGTGACGGTGCTGTGTTTTTCGCTCAGCTTGCCGTTACCGGCGGCATCAATCAGCTTGATAGCGCCTTTCATCGC
>NZ_JAFKCT010000045.1 GCF_017254915.1 Algoriphagus oliviformis
GGCTGGTTGGTACCTATGGCATGCCTGACGATCCATCATCATTCTTTGTGCGCGCTGGCGCTTTCCTGCGTAGCGCCAACTTTGTCACGAAGCTGGGCGGCATGACCGTGTCGGCCATCCCGGATTTGGCGCGCGGCGTGATGGTGAACGGTTTCAGTAACTCCATGCGCGGATATTCCGCGCTTATCAGCCGATCGCCGGCATTTAAAGCCAGCCGGGCCGAGATGCAGAAAATGGCAGTTGGGCTGGAAACCATCTTGCATACTCGGGCCCGCACGATGGGCGACTTGGTGGATGGCTCGTCGCGTACCACGGCTGTTGAAGCCGGAATGGAGCGTATTACCGACGTGTTCGGCAAGTTGACGCTGATGGGGCATT
>NZ_JAFKCT010000046.1 GCF_017254915.1 Algoriphagus oliviformis
CCGGTTGCCGCAGGGCGGCCGGTTTTGTTTCGTTTTCATTTTTCCAACAGGTTTATGTCATGACACGCCGCAATTTACCCTTCATTCTCTTCTTAAACTTACTGGGCGTTGCGCTGTTTCTGTCCTGGTTCCTGCCGGCCAATCACGGCGGCTGGTTTACCCTGGATTCGGCGATCTTCTTCTTCTTTAACCGCCATCTGGCTACCGACCCGGCATTTTTGCACCTGGTCGCCATCACCAACAACCGCGCGTTCGATGTGATTTCACTGCTCGCCATGGGCCTGCTGTATTTGTACTTCTACCTGAAGCAGGACGCCGCCGGCCGCCGCCGTCTGGTGATCACCGGCGTGGTGATGCTGCTGACCGCCGTGGTGCTG
>NZ_JAFKCT010000047.1 GCF_017254915.1 Algoriphagus oliviformis
CCAAGGGGCTGAATAATGTGGCGGCGACCTACTCTCCCGGGTGTAACCCCAGTACCATCGGCGCTGCAGGGCTTAACTTCTCTGTTCGGGATGGGAAGAGGTGGGACCCCTGCGCTAGGCCGCCTAATCTGTAAGTATGCAGTGATCGGTGATCAGTCTGCACCTAATATCTTATGGTTCCGCTGGGCCTTTCATCGGTCACCCGACATCGGACATCCAGCTCCCGATAGCTATCGGGATAACATATCTGGTAGAAACTGTAACAAACGGTAGGCAAGCTTTCGGGCAATTAGTACCGCTCGGCTATGCCATCACTGGCTTTACACCTGCGGCCTATCGACGTCATCGTCTCTGACGGCCCTATAT
>NZ_JAFKCT010000048.1 GCF_017254915.1 Algoriphagus oliviformis
GGCCCGCGCTGCTCGCCGACTGGCTGCCCTGGGCCGGACTGGTCGCGCCGGGTGTCGTCTTGAACAAGGACGGCAGTTTCCAGCGCACGGCCCGGTTTCGCGGGCCTGACCTCGACAGTGCAACGCAAGGCGAGCTGATCGCCACGTCGGCGCGCTTGAACAACGCGCTGCGCCGGCTGGGTTCGGGCTGGGCGCTGTTCATCGAGGCCGAGCGCCGCGCCGCCGCCGACTACCCGCACTCGGACTTTTCCGAGCCGCTTTCGTGGCTGGTGGACGAAGAACGCCGCTCGGCCTTCGAGGATACCGGCCACCACTTCGAGAGCGGCTATCACCTGACGCTGGTGTACCTGCCGCCCGAGG
>NZ_JAFKCT010000005.1 GCF_017254915.1 Algoriphagus oliviformis
CTATCTTGGAGCAGGCGGCCTGGAGGAGGTTTTCTTTTTTTTCATGATTGAAACGGTTAAGAATGAATCAAAAAATTACCGCTTTTGGGCTGCTTATCGGAGAAACTACCGCAGGTTTAGTGCAACATTGCATTTATGGCAAGGCGGGCAGACGTGCTAAATTGAACTTTCGTGCTTTTTATGAACGTTAATAAGTAGGGCAACAGTAGTGCTATTTAATCCCGCCCTGCATAAAAGCATTTACGTTAGCGCCAATGCCGCGACAGACGACCTGACGAACAAAATGGATAACGAACAAGCGAAGCTGAAAATATTAGAATTGTTTAATGAGACGGAAAAACTAATTCCAAAGGACAACGTGCCTAATCTTGACCCGATTGACGGATTTCCAGACATATCACAATGGCATTCATTTGAGAATGATATTTGGAAAAAAGGTGAGACCATTAGGCAATTGCTTAAGGAGCACAAGACATTGTCTCATGACAAAAATATAATCGAAAATATTCTTTCAATTTGTTTAAACAGAAATGCAAAGCGAGGTCGACAATCATTTATAATGCTTTTGTGGAGCAAGAATTATGCGGAATATGCAGACAAACTTGTGAGCCAAATTGATGACAAATTTGTTTACGGACATATCATAGAAGGATTAAACAAAATGAAGTCGCCTTATTATTTGAAACAGGTTCGACCATTTTGCTCAGACAAGACTACTTGGATTAGGAAACAAGCTAAAAAATATATTGACCAGCATGACAAATAACTTAGTTTTGAAGACCGACACGAATGGCACAGGTGCTAACAACTAAGCTTTCGTTGCGTGCGGAGCACAGCTTGCCCGCCGGCGGCGGGAACAACGAAACCGCTGTTGCACTGCCTGTCCCGTCTTTTTCGGGAAAGCCGGTGAGGTGCCTATGGGGATTGAGGCGGGATTTCAGTTGGATTTGTAGGTCCTCTCAGCTGAAAAAGTTTCTTCAGAATTGTTCAATATGTTTAAAAAGTCATCCAATCAAAGCATTTACTGCCCTTCCAGACCTGATTTGGATGGGCTTTTTTGTGGCCGGGACATAGCTTCGTAAGGTCTAGTCCGCGATAGCAATCGGAAGCATCTACACCTTTCTGTTTTTTCGAATTTTTAATTCAAGATACCTTGAGTTGGTTGTTGGTATTTTTCTCTCATCTCGCTCTAGTCTGTCTTCATAGCCTTTGGGATATCCTTCTGATATCTTCCCGCATTTCCCCACAATACCCGACACCCCATGTGGGATAATACCCGAATTTCCAGTAGTTTGAGTTCAGATTAATTCCCCGATGAAGTCCCGAGTTCTGTCTTTGCTTAGCCTACTTTTGCTTTTGTTTTCCTGCGGCCCAGAGTTGCCGGAGGAGGTGCAGTTGGCCTATGAGGAACTCCCCGAGCAGCTTGATTTCAACATTCACGTCAAGCCGATCTTGTCGGACAAGTGCTTCGCCTGTCACGGACCTGACCTCGCCGCACAGAAGGCCGGTCTCAGCCTGCATGCGCCCGAGATGGCTTTCGCAGAGCTGAAAGAATCACCGGGCAAAGTGGCCATCAAGCCCGGCAGCCTGCGAAATAGCGAGCTTTTCCATAGGATCGTGTCCGAGGATCCCGAATACCGGATGCCTTCCGAAGAGTCCAATCTGACGCTCAGTCCGAGGGAAAAGGCGATCCTGATCAAATGGATCGAGGACGGAGCGGAGTACAAAAAGCACTGGGCTTTTATCCCGCCCCAGGCCGTGGAGTTGCCGCAGGTGGAGCAGGAGTCCTGGGTCAAAAATGAAATTGACCACTTTGTCCTGGCCAAGCTGGAGGCCGAGGGGATCCAGCCTTCGCCCGAAGCGGACAAGGAACTCCTCCTGAGAAGGCTGAGTCTCGATCTAACGGGCTTGCCGCCAAGCTTGGAGGAAATAGACGCCTTTCTGGCCGATCCCTCCGCGGACGCCTACGAAAAGCAGGTGGATAGATTGCTCGACTCCCCGCACTATGGGGAAAAGATGGCCATGCATTGGATGGATATCGCGCGCTTTGCCGATACCCACGGCTACACGGTGGATCGCTACCGGGACGCTTCGCCCTACCGGGATTGGGTGATCGATGCCTTCAACCGAAACCTTCCCTATGACCAGTTTATCACAGACCAGCTCGCCGGGGACCTGCTGCCCAATCCCTCCAAGGAGCAGCTGATCGCCACGGCTTTCAACCGTATCCATCCCCAAAATATGGAAGGGGGAATCGTGGAGGAGGAGTTTCGCGTGGAGTACGTGGTGGATCGCACGAGTACCATGGGGCAGGCGTTTATGGCGCTGACCTTGGGCTGCGCGCGCTGCCACGACCACAAGTACGACCCCATTTCCCAAAAGAACTTCTTTGAGCTGAGCAGCTTTTTCAACCAAGTGGATGAGGCGGGACAGATTTCCTGGGACGATGCCATGCCGGCTCCGACTATGCTTTTGACCGACGAGGAGAAAGACCGGATGCTGGCCTACCTGCTTTCGCAGAAAGAAAAAGGAGAGGCCGAACTGGCCCAAGTGGCGGAAGAGGAGGAGGCTGCTTTTGGACACTGGCTGGCGACGAAGGCCTATCAGAAAGAAGCTTCGCGCGAGGCTCCAGCTAGCAGGGTTGCCTTTTATTCTTTTAACCAAAGCACGATCCAAAACCAGCTCCGTCCCTTCCAGAAGGGCTCAATGGAAAGCAGCGAGGTGAAAAACCAGCCGCCCTCCTATGAGGCGGGGTACAGGGGAAAGGGCGTCAGGCTCAACGGGGATATGTGGCTGAACCTGGGCGGAAGCGGGGTGTTTTCCAAGAGCGAGCCTTTCTCGGTCAGCATTTGGGTCAAGATTCCCAAGTCCCTGACCCACGGAGCGATCTTTCACAAGGGGTCGGGTGCGGTGCTTTACAATTGGCGGGGCTATCATCTGAGCTTAAAGGACAACCGACTTGAATTGCTGATGGCCCACACCGCTCCCTACAATGCCATCACCAAAGTCACCACGCAGGACATTCCCCGGGATCAGTGGATCAATCTCACGATGACCTATGACGGGTCGTCCAAAGCAAAGGGATTGCGGGTGTTCCTCGACGGTGCCGAGATGCCGACCGAGACCACACACGACAACCTCTACAAGGATATTCTTTTCAAGGGGGCGCAACCTGGATTGCAGGTGGGCGCGGTATGGAGGGGAAAGGGCCTGAAGGATGCCTTGGTGGATGAAGTGGCTGTTTACGACAGGGAGCTTTCTCTTTTGGAAGTCAAGGGGATAGTTGATCCGACCGGGTTGAAGGCTGTCCTCGAAAAGCCGAGGAAAAATTGGTCAGCTTCCGAAAGGGAAAGCCTGAAGCACCTCTTTCTCAACAACCACTCTCCCGCCTATCGCGACAAACTGCAATCGGTGATCGCGACCCGGAAGGCCTACGCGGACTCGGTAGAGCGAATTCCTGAGATGATGGTCATGCAGGACATGCCCAAAAAGCGTCCGACCTATGTCCTTACTCGCGGAGAGTACAATCTACACGGGCAGGAGGTCTTTCCCAATACGCCCGAAAGTGTGCTTCCCATGGACTCAAAACTTCCCAAGAACCGACTCGGGCTGGCGCAGTGGCTTTGTGATCCGCAGAATCCCCTGACCGCCAGAGTGGCCGTCAACCGATTTTGGCAAAACTACTTTGGGAGCGGGCTAGTCGCCACTTCGGGGGATTTTGGAAACCAAGGACAGCTGCCTTCGCATCCGGAGCTGCTGGACTGGCTTGCACTGGAGTTTCAGCGTTCGGGCTGGGATGTGAAAGCCATGCAGCGCCTGATTTTGACTTCAGCCACCTACCGCCAAGCCTCTGGCAGGAGGGCGGACCTAGAGGAAATGGATCCGCAAAACACCTTGTTGGCCAGAGGGCCGGTGGTACGACTTTCTGGAGAATTGATCAGGGACAATGCGCTGGCCGCTTCGGGCCTGCTGAATTCGGAGATAGGCGGGAAGAGTGTCTTTCCCTATCAGCCGGAAGGACTCTGGAAGGTAAACGGTGCCAACTATGTGCAGGGCAAGGGCAAAAACCTCTACAGACGGAGCATGTACACCGTCTGGAAACGCTCAGTGCACCATCCGACCCTGGCGATTTTCGACGCCCCGGACCATAGCGTATCGGTGAGCAGGCGGCAGGAGACCAACACGCCGCTTCAGGCTTTGGCTCTGCTGAATGATCCCACTTTCGTGGAAGTCTCTAGGGTGCTGGGAGAGCAGATGCTGTCTTACCCGGAAATTTCGGTGGCGATAGCCGCCACCTTTCGCAAGCTGACCGGAAGAAAACCCAATCCCAAGGAACTGGAAATCCTGCTGGGCCTCCGGGAAAGCGAGTTTCGAAAATTCAGCTCAGACGACGAGAAGCTAAAAGGCTGGCTTGAAACGGGGGAATACCGGGTGGATCCGAAATTGGACCTGGTCCAAGTAGCCGCCAATGCCGTCACCGCCAGCGCAATCATCAACTCAGACGCAGCCATAACCAAAAGATAGCATGAGCCATCACCACGACGCCCCCCTGAGATCCACCAACCGGGACCTACAGGAGATTGAAAAGAAAATGGACCGAAGGAGGTTTCTTACCAAGACTTCCCTCGGGATCGGCTCTTTGGCCCTGGGATCGCTGATGGGAGTGGAGAAGATTTTCGCGAAAATCCCACAAGGCGCTACCCCGCCCTTGGAGTCCAGCAATGGGCTCGGCGGATTGCCGCACTTCATGCCGAAGGCCAAGCGGATCATCTACCTTTTCCAGAGCGGTGGGCCTTCCCAATTGGACCTCTTTGACTACAAGCCCAGGCTGGTGGATCTCCATGGGCAAGAGCTTCCGGATTCGGTCCGAGACGGACAGAGGCTTACCGGGATGAGTGCAGACCAGAGTTCCTTTCCGATGACGGCTTCGGCCTTTAAGTTTCAGCAATATGGACAAAGCCGGGCTTGGGTAAGTGAGCTGATGCCCCACACGGCCGAGCTGGTGGATGAACTCTGTTTTATCAAAAGCATGCAAACCGGACAAATCAACCACGACCCGGCGATTACCTTTTTTCAGACCGGCCACCAGCTCCCCGGCAGGCCCTCGATGGGCGCTTGGCTCAGCTATGGCCTAGGTTCGGACAACCAAAACCTGCCCTCCTTCATCGTTTTGGTTTCCAAAGATGCGGTGCAAGACCAGCCGCTTTACGCGAGGCTCTGGGGAAATGGTTTTTTGCCCTCCCAGCACCAGGGAATCCAGTTTCGCTCCGGCAAAGATCCCGTGCTTTACCTCGGAAATCCGGAAAACTACGACGGGCAGGACAGGAGGGAGATGCTTGACTACCTCAAGTCCCTCAACCAGGCCCAATTTGATACGTATGGAGACCCGGAGATTTCCGCCCGCATCGCCCAGTACGAGATGGCCTTCCGCATGCAGACCTCGGTGCCCGAGGTGACGGACATGTCCTCGGAGCCCGATTGGGTGTATGAGATGTATGGGGAGGAAAGCCGCGATCCCGGAACGTACGCGGCCAATTGTCTATTGGCGAGAAAACTGGTGGAGAAGGACGTCAAGTTTGTCCAGCTCTACCATCAAGGCTGGGACCAGCACGGCAACCTGCCCGGCGGCATCAAAAAGCAGTGCCAAAAGACCGACCGAGCTACCGCAGCGCTTATCCGTGACCTCAGACAGCGGGGGCTTCTGGAGGATACGCTGGTGGTATGGGGTGGTGAGTTTGGGCGCACGGTTTACAGTCAGGGGACGCTTTCTCCGGACAATTACGGCAGGGACCATCATCCGCGCTCCTTTACCAAGTGGATGTGCGGAGCGGGAGTGAAGCCTGGCTTCAGCTATGGCGAGACCGATGATTTCGGCTACAACGTGGTCAAAGATCCCGTCCACGTCCACGATCTACAGGCGACCATCATGCATCTCTTTGGCATAGACCACGAGAAACTCACCTACAAGCATCAGGGGAGGAGGTTTAGGCTGACCGATGTGGAAGGGAATGTGGTCAAGGGGATTTTGAGCTAACGGGAAAGATGGAAGACTTGGGTATTTTTATCGGCCGATTTCATCCCGTTTGGGTTCATTTGCCCATAGGCTTTTTGGTGCTCGCGGTACTGCTGAAGGGATATGTCACGCTGCGCAAAAAGCCAACACTTGGCGACGCGGTGAGTTTTTCCCTCCTTTTGGGTGTAGGGAGTTCTTTGGTTGCGGCCGTCCTGGGCTTGCTTCTTTCCCGATCCGGTGGCTACGAGGGAGAGCTTTTGGATTTTCATCTGGCGGCGGGCTGGGTCACGGTGTTGTTGTCCGCCCTTGCCTGGTGGACGGATCGGCAGCAAAAGCGGTTTTGCCCGGCGCTGAATTACGCACTTTTAGCCGGGATGATGGTGTCGCTGGTCCTCACGGGACATTTTGGCGGCAGTCTCACCCACGGGGAAGATTTCCTGACTGCTTATGCGCCTTTTGCTCCAGGAGGAGGGGAAAGTTCCGGCCGGGTCTTGGCTAGCATCGAAGAGGCGGAGGTATTCGGGGATGTGGTTCAACCCATTTTGAAACGCAAGTGCCAAAGCTGCCATCGAGCGGGCAAGTCGAAGGCAGGATTGGATATGAGCTCCTACGAATCGCTTTTGAAAGGCGGAGAAGGCGGGCCTGTGATCTTGCCCTCAGATGCGGAAAAGAGCGAGCTGATCCGCCGTGTGATGCTGCCCGAGGACCACGAGGATTTTATGCCTGCCGAGGGAAAAAAGCCACTTACGGCCGAGGAAATCCAACTGATCACTTGGTGGATTGCCGAGGGGAATACCGACCCGAAGATCCTTCTGAGCGAGGCGGATGAGGATCTGATCGCCTGGGCTAGGCCGCAGCTCAACATACAGGGAGAGGAGGTGCCGGAAGTTGCGCGGATCGACACCCTACAGCTGAGGGCCCTGGAGCAGATGGGGTTCCGCATTCGGGTACTTTCCATTGAGACCGGAGCCTTGGATGTGGTGCTGCCTGAGGGCAGGACGCAGGGGCAAGCGGCGGGGCTTTTGGAGGCGCTGATGCCGATCAAAGACCAGATTTGGTGGCTAAGTCTCGCTGGCACGGGAGTCGGCGATGCAGAGATGGGCCTGACAGCCCAGTTTTCCAATCTCCAGAGACTGAGGATAGAAAACAATCCCGTCACGGACGCCGGGATTTCCGAGCTAAGAGTCCTTTCCCGGTTGGAAGTTTTGAACCTAAACGGGACGGCTGTCAATTCGCAAGGGCTGGAGGCTGTCGCGGAAATCAAGAGCTTGAAAGCGCTTTATCTTTGGAACACTTCCGTGAATCCCGCCAACGAGCAGGTCGCGAAAATGAGGGCAAGAGAGGTGAAAGTGGTTTTTGGGAGTTGAGCGGAAGGCCGATTTTACTATTAAAAACATTCAAGTAGGTGGAAAGCCAAATCGAAATATATCAAGGAAGTGACGGTCAGACTCAGTTGGAGGTGAAGTTTGATCAGGAGACGGTATGGCTTTCCCAGGAACAACTCGTTACACTTTTTCAAAGAGATCAATCAGTCATCTCAAGACATCTGAGTAAGATCTTCAAGGAAGGAGAGTTGGATGAAAAAAGCAATATGCAAAAAATGCATATTCCATCGTCCGACAAGCCGGTTGCGTTCTATAATCTCGAAGTGATCATTTCGGTAGGCTATCGAGTCAAATCAGTCCAAGGCACCCAATTCCGAATTTGGGCTACCCAGCGGCTCAAAGACTTTCTAGTGCAAGGCTATTTGATCAATGAAAAGAGATTGGCGCAAAAGCAACAGGAAGTACAGGCACTGAAAGAGGGAATTCGAATTTTAAGCCGGGCGATCGAACTGAAAGCGCAGGATCAAGACTTGGATTGGCTTAGTCACTTTGCAAAAGGGCTGGAGCTGCTGGACGACTACGATCATGAAAACCTTGACAAAGCCGGATTAAGCAAAAAAGAGGCGGTTTATCCTTCAATGGCCGATTACCAAAAGGTGATCTCGGCAATGAGATCAGATTTTGATATTTGGGCTGGAAAAGGACGGGAGCTTTGAGAGTGCTGTTTCACAGATAGGTAAAGGATTTGAAGGGGAAGATTTCTATTCTACCATTGAAGAAAAGGCTGCCACGCTTTTGTACCTGATCGTAAAGAATCATGGTTTTGTGGATGGCAACAAGCGGATAGCCGCAGCCTGCTTTCTGCTCTTTTTGCAATCAAATGGCCTATTGCAGAACAGCGAAGGATATTCGATTATGAGCAATGATGCATTGGCCAGCTTAACTTTATTTATTGCATCGAGCAAACCTGAAGAGATGGAAACGGTGAAAAAATTGGTAATCAGCGTGCTAAACAGAAACCGGCAATGATGTCAGGGGAAAGTAATAGGCATGTTTTCGGGTAAGGTTTATGCCAAATGATCGAAGGGATTTTCTGAAGAAGTCGAGTCTAGCTGGTGTCGGCCTGATGGGAGGGGGACTTTTTGATCTTCCATCCCAAGGTGCCGCGCCTTTTCCCCCATTTCCTATGCCACAAGAACTAAATCTGATCGGGGCCTACGGCCCCTGGGCCAAGGGCCTGCATCTGGAAAGCTTGCCAAGCTTTTCCTTCCGAAACGAGCGATTTTCAGATATCGATTCTTGGAGGCTGGAGGCCAGAAATCTCGTGTCTGCGAGAATGGCTGCGCTGGATCTGGGCGCAGTCCCGGAGGTGACTGTCCACCGCAGCGGTGTGTACGAGGGTGTCTCTTTTGAAGAGATCAGCTATCAATTGCCCTACGGGATGCCCACCAAGGCAGTCATCCTGAAGCCCGAAAACGCGAAAGGGAAGCTCCCGGGCATCTTGGGCTTGCATTGCCATGGCGGCAACAAATTTCTCGGTTTGGATAAGATCAGCCGCACCCGCTCGGATGTTCCAGGCTATGTGCAGACCCACCATGACACCTATTACGAAGGCCGGGCTTGGGCCAATGAAGTGGCCAAGCAAGGCTACGTGATGATGGTCCACGACGCTTTTGCCTTTGGCAGTAGAAGGGTAAGGGTGGAGGATGTGCCGCCCGTGATCAGAAGGGGCATCACGGATTTCAGTCTCGATACCATCGAGCAGATCGATGCCTACAATGACTGGGCTTCGGACCACGAGCACATTTTGGCCAAGTCCCTCTTTTCCGCCGGTACCAGCTGGCCGGCCGTGTTTTTTTCCGAAGACCAGATGGCCTTGAGTATTTTGGCCGCAAGATCCGATGTGGACGCGTCCCGGCTCGGCTGCGCCGGGCTCTCCGGCGGCGGGCTCAGGACGGTGATGCTGGGAGGGCTAGACCCGAGGATAGCCTGTGCGGTTGCAGTTGGCTTTATGACGACTTGGACTGACCTGCTGCTATACAAGTCTTACACGCATACTTGGATGAGTTACGTGCCTGCTCTGCCACAGGAACTCGATTTTCCCGAGATCCTCGGCATTCGTGCGCCCTTGCCGACCCTGGTGCTAAATGACATCGAAGACCAGCCTTTCACCCTCTCGGAAATGGAAAAGGCGGACAAAATTCTCCAGGAAGTCTATGCCAAAGCTGGTGCCTCAGACCGGTACCGCTGCAGTTTCCACCCCGGTCCACATAAGTTTGACAAGGCTATGCAAACAGAGGCTTTTGGCTGGTTTGACCAGTGGTTGAAGGGGTAATGCAGTAGGCGGGGAGCAGTTTGCAGTGAGCGGCAGTCTGCCTACTGCCCACTGCAAACTGATTTACTGAAATCTTCACTCCACCCGTTTGTTAGTCTTCAGGTATCCCATGAGATCCACTATTTCCTCTTGGCTTAGGTTTTCAAAAAGGCCTGTTGGCATCATGGAAACGTCGGTTTCCTCTCGGGATAGGATTCCCGATTTGTTGATCAGGACTTGGTCTTGGCCGACGATTCGGAGGGTGACTTGGCGCTCGTTTTCGCCGATGATGTTTCCCGAGTAGGTTCTTCCGTCCCGGGTATTGATCACGACCATTTTGTAGTCGTCTTGGATCTCAAAGCTGGGCTCCAGCACATTCATCAGGATGTACTCCGGATCGGTGCGGTTGGAGCCGGTCAAGTCCGGCCCGATGACGCCACCTTCTCCATACATCTTGTGGCAGCTGCCGCAGGACTTGGCAAAGACCGTCTTTCCCGTTTTCAGGTCTGCCGAGTTCAGCGCGTTTGAGGTCAGCATCGCGCGGTACTTGTCGTAGGCGGCCTGATTGCTGGGCACGGACTCAATAGGGCCCCAAACTTCGATAAATCCGCTTCCCACCACGCGAAGCAGCTGCCGGGCTACACTTGCGGGAACTTCCGATTTGGAAATCTTTTGACTCTTGAGCTGCTGGGTGAGCATATTGCCATAGCGCGCACGGGAGGACAGGGTTTGCATGGCTTCGAGTTTTTCCTCTGGAGAAAGTTTGGGATAGCTTTCCAAAAGCAGTCTCCCCAAAGCCTCACTGTCAAATGCGGCGATGGAGCGGATAGCCTCCTGTCTCATCGCAGGTTCCTGGAGCAAGGCTGGGAGTTCCGCGGCAAGGGCTTTTTGCTGCTGCGCGGTGAGCGTCTGAAGGGCTTTTTTGCGCTGGTCGAGGGGGAGGCTTTTGTTTTTCAGCGTAGCCAATGCCCGCTGGGTAGCTTCGGCATCGCCAAAAAGTGCCGAGATCTCCATGGCCAACCTCTGCTTTTTGCTGCCGGATTTGCCTACTTTTTCGGAGACTGTTTTCCAATTCGATGGCATTTTCAGATCGGTTCGGCCTTCCATTCCGCTGAGCATTCCGGCCAGCATCAGTTCGGTGTTTGGGCCGTTTTTCCCGATTGCCGCAACGAGCTTTTCCAGCTCGTTTCCATCCACCGTCCTTCTGGCGATGTTTTGGGTCACAAAGCCAAGCTGGGAGCTGGGGGCCAACTCCAGGAATCGGTCGGTATTTTCCGCGAAAAGCGGTTCAATTCCATACCAAAGCATTTTAGGGAGATTGTGGTCTTTTTCATCCTCCCCGTGGCGCAAAAGACTGGAGGCCAGTGCCCATTTTTCCTCCGTCGGAACCCGCTGCACGGCTGCCGCCAGATAAAGCCGCACAACCGGGGAGGAGTCGTCCTTGGCCATGGAGCGAAACTTGGCCAAGGCTTCTGCCGACGGCTTCCTATCCTCGCAGAGCAGTTGGATCGCCCAGGCGCGGACGTAGGCATCCTGGTCGGAAAGGGAGGCGATGAGCTCTTTTTCCGAAAATCCCCCAGTCTGGTGCAGTGCCCACATGGCGCGGAGCCTCCAGTTGGGGTTGCGGTCTTTCTGAAAGATCGCTTTGAGCGAAGCGTTGGTTTCAGCGTGAAGTTGGCTGTTTGTCGCTCTTTTGTGGAGAATCCCCCGGGCTCGACGGGCATGCCAATCAGAGGGGTTGGTTTGGAGTGCGACGAGTTGGGCGTCGGTCATTTTGTTCAGATCGGTGTAGCGCCCAGGAAAGTCTTTGGCCAAGCTCTTTTCGGGCATGATCCGGAAGATCCTGCCGGTTTCCTCGTTTAGAACCTCCTTGCCGCAGATGTCCGCATCATGCCAATCGAGGGCGTAGAGGCCTCCATCGGGGCCAATTTCCATACTGAAGCCCACCCATTGGGCATTGTTTGCCATGAGAAATTCATCACCGTGCTTGCCTTCGAAGCCGGAGCCTTTTGGGATCAAAATGTCGGACAAGACGCCATGCTCGTGGATGTTGGCCATGAAAATGCGGCCTTGTTCCTCCTGGGGAAAAGCGTCGGACTGGTAGACCCTCGCACCGCCGTGGGCTGAGCGGTGGCTATGGTTGGCGATGGTCTTGATGTCCTCATACACGTAGGGATTGAAGTGCTGCCCGCCCTGGCGATGGTAGATCCCGCCGGGGACGACGTGCCAAAGATGGGGAATGACGCAGGCACTCATGAAGAGTTGGCCTTTGGCGTCGTAGTCTATGCCCCAAGGATTGCTAAAGCCATGAGCCACCACCTCAAAGCGGTCTTTGACCGGATGGTAGCGCCACACGCCGCCATTGATGTCCACGCCTTCTTTTTCCAAAAGATCCTCCGGAAAAGGGTCCTTGTGGTAATAAAGCTTGCTGGCTTCCTCACCCTTGGGCTTTCGGATTTTGGAAGGCGTGGCAAAGCCCTGCAAGCCGTAAAGCCATCCGTCCGGGCCCCAGTGGAGGCTGTTGAGCGTTTCGTGGCGGTCGCGGATTCCCCAGCCGGTGAGCAGAATCTGGATGTCGTCTAGGTCGGCTTTGTCGTCTTGGTTTTTGTCTGGGATAAAAATCAGGTTGGGCGGCGCTCCAATGAAAACCCCGTCAAAACCTACCGCAAGCGCTGCTGGAAAGGCCAGTCCTTCCATGAAGACCGTATGCTTGTCCGCCGCGCCATCCCCATCGCTGTCCTCAAGGATGAGGATTCGGCTTTCGCCGGAGTTGGAAAAGCCGTCGCCTCGGGACTCGTAGTCCTTGTTTTCAGCGATCCAAAGCCTTCCCCGATCATCCCAGCAAAAGGCCATGGGTTGGGTCATCATAGGCTCAGCGGCCCAGACGTTTACTTTATAGCCAGGTTTGATGGTCATCGCTTCGACTGCTTCCTGGGCGGTGAGAAATTTTGCGTTTCGCCCCTCTTCCTGGGCTATACCCCAGAGTTCCGTCGTGTTGTACATGCCTTCCCTGCCTGAGAATTTGCCCCAAGACTCGGTCAAATCCAGATCGTTCAGCTCGCCGGGATACACGAGCAGGCGGAGCTTGATGGTTTCGGTCTTTCCTTTTTCGATTTGCAAATCCCCTTCCCGGGTAAAGGCCGGGCCCAAGCCGAGCTGCCCGTCCACCCGCCACTTGTTGGGGTAGCCCCGATTTTCCGGATGGTCAAAGATCGCCACATTGATGCGGTCATCCCGACCTTCGACGGTCATGCCGACATTGACCCACATGGCAGGCTGTCCCTCGGCCTGTTCGTTTTTTTGGCGGGCGGCATTGATGATCTCCCCGTCGATTCCCTCTTTCCAGGGCATTCGGAGGAAAAGGCTCCCGTAGTCGTACTGCCCGATGGTCACGTCTGTTTTCGCTTCGCCTTTCCACTCCAGATCCAAGAGATATTCCCCCTCGATCTCGCTCAGGCTCCAGTTTTGGGTCTCTTCCAAAACCGGATTGCCCAAGGAATCCAACAGCTGGTAGATGGTCTGCCATTTCACCTGCTCTCCGGATGCCTCGATGATGTTCAGCGCGACTTTTTTCCAATAGTCTCCTTGGGGATTGTGAAAATAATCCCTGCCATTGACCCTGGTCAAGCCCCAGTAGAGGCCAGTCTGATGCTTGTGATGGCCGGGGCTGTATTCGGTGAGAATGCCCTTGCCGTCAGGCGGGATGATGGGATGGAGGTAGGGGCGAAAATCCTCTTTGGCGTTTTGGACGAGGATGGGCTTGGCTTCTCCTTCCCGTAGAACCGAGATAGTGCCTTCCGCGTTGTTTTGGACGAGTTGGAGGCGGGTGGGCTGGGAGGATTCGCTATCCACGCCGGAGATCTTCGGCTTGCAGGCAAAAGAAAGGATGAGAACGATCAGGTAAAAAAGGCTGGGGCTTCGAAAGGACAGCATCGGGTCAAGGTTTTTTGGGTTGGGGTTCCGCCTGGCGCTCCAGCCGGATCTGTTCCATAATATAGTGAAAGTGGCTTGGTAATCAGTAGGGTAGCGGCGAGGCTTGTCGCTGTGGAGCCTTTTCCCTTGTATAAAGTTCTTCAAAAAGGGCAGACTAGAGTTTTTCGAGGGACTCCAAAATAGTCGAGGCGTTCCGAAGAATAGGGTCTGTTTCGACGGGAAAGTTTTAGAAAGAAAAGTACGTTTGAGGCTTTTAACATTTTTATGCAACTCGAGGGCTTGCAGATCTGTTATTTTTCGTAATATTCCTTGGATTTCAAGACTATGAATAAGCGGATTCCTTTCGGTATTCTTTTAAGCACCTGGATGCTGGGCTTGTTGTTCGTTTTGATGCTCCCAGGTTCGGTCGAGGCGGCCCCTCTGCCTAACGGCAAATCCCAACTGCAGGCAGCCAAGGTTTTGGTCTCCGATTTGGGCAGCCTGCCCGAGAGCCCCTCCCTAGAGTTTGACCTGAAATACTTCCTCTCTTCCGCGCTTTGTTCCGAACAGTCCCTGTTTTGGAAATCGGCCGGCGCGGGGACGCGGGAGTCAAGCTACAATACCCTTCCACTTTTTGACGTGAAGCAGACCTTCCGTCATTTCTTCTTTACCTGGTAGTCCGGACGGTTTTGGGTTCTATTCCCCTTTCGTTCAACAATTTTCACTACTAACATCCCTAATCATGGAAATGAATTTCCCCGGAGGCCTGTGGCTTCCCTTGACCGCCATCGTGGTGGTCAGCCTGCCTTTTATCGTCCATCTTATCCAATCCCGCCGCCAGGAAAAAAGCGGTTTGGAATCCTTCCAGGAGTTTTCCTCGACCAGAAAACTTGTCCTGGACAAAGTCCAACGCTGGAGAAACCACTACCTACTGGGCTTGGACCTCAAGCAAAACATGCTGGTCTATTGTCGGTTTGGCTACTATCCGGCCCAGATGACCATATCCCTTGACGAGGTCGACCATACTTCCCTCGACGCCCACTACGAGGAGGTCGCGATGGGCAAGTCAAAGCTGAAAAAACTGGAGTATCTCGACATCCTGCTGCACTACAAGGACAGCAGGAAGCCCGCGAAAAGCATCACCATCTTTGACCAAAGACAAATCCGAACCATGACTGATGAACTCTTCATCGCGGAAAACTGGGTTTTGACACTGAATAGGCATTTGAAGTCCTCCGAAGACAATTCCGGACTTCGGCTGGCAATGTAAGTTTGGGCTGGTTTTCTAGTTTACGTGATTATCCACAATCTTGCCAGTAAGCGAATTTGCTTCTTCAATCGGGTCGGATACTTCGACTTCGCTCAGTACAGGCGACCGATGACCGATGACCGAAGTAGGGCAAAGCTCCAATTTTAGCGTTCATTCGGATTGTCAGGACTGCCTACTGGCATAAAAGCGGATAATCATATTAGTTTATATGGGGCTTGCTTCTGGTGAGCCCCATTTTCTTTTTTTAAAAAAAAGAGGCCAATCCTAGTTGGGATTGGCCTGATGCTTATCGTGCGACTTTCCGACTACAGCAGTGGATCACCGCCTCGGCGATAGTCTGATTGTCTGTCGCCGCGATGGTCTTTTTCCAAAAAGCCATCACCAAAGGAGCGGTCGCGGATACGATCCGTCTCCAAGTCAAAGCGGTCTTCGTCGCTGTAATACCTTCTGTTGGCGTAGTCGTAGCGGCCGTAGAGGCTGCGCGGCTCCTCTGCATAGTAGGTTCTCATGGTGTGGATAAACTCCGCCTGCGGGCCAGTCGGCCAGTTTTCGCTGTCAAAGCCCGGAGCGTTCTGAAGCGTCTCTTTAGTCTCCTTGACGGTAATGACGTCTTCCTGCGCAGTGTGGAAGTTGAAAGACTCCATGGGCAAAGCCAAAAGCTTGGAGCCCAAGTTGAGGAAGCCTTCATCCACCTTCAAGACCACGTAGTCCACTTGTCCGGTGGCGGTGTTGATCATAAACTCCTTGATGGAGCCGACAGATTCGTCTCTTGCTGTTTTCACCTTGCTGGACATGGCAGTCGAGCAGCTGATTTGATTTGAAGTGATCATGGTAATAGTTGGTTAAGTGAGTAAATTATTCATACTCATTCATCCCAGTTCTGTGCCACGAAGCATATCGTCCTTCAGGCCGGGTATAGGCAGGTTTGCATTTTTTTGGCTGTGGTAGGCTTCCACTATCCGTGGAATCCCATGCCGATCCTCGACCGTCCATCGAGCTCGGAAAGGCGGAAGTGACCGCGCTTGATTTCCGATTGAGCGTTTTTCGGGGAGAAAAAAAACTCCGGTCACCGGACCGGAGCTTTTATCAGTGCAAAACCATTTTGGATAATCTTTCGCCTCGGGGACTTATTTCTCCCACCAAACCTTGGTGTTGATGTCGTCCCCGCCCATTCGGGCGACGGCGTCCTTGTAGTTGTCGGGGTTGTTGATCTGCACGGAGACAGGGTATTCGTAGCGTACCGGCATGGTCTGGTTGTTTTGCATTCCCGCGTTTTTGGGAAGCACGGGTAGGCCCGTTCTGCGGTACTCAAACCACTGCTGGGTGTCGTTGAAGTACAAGGCGATGTACTTCTGTAGCATGATCCGCTCCAGGGTGCCGTCGTAGGCGGCGGCCGGATTGGCAAAGTAGGTCGGCGTGATGGTCACGTTCCACTGCTCCATGGCCGCTTTGACCGCCTTTTCGTAGTGGGTCTTGGCATCGGAGGCGATATAGCCGCGCTGCGCCAGCTCAGCTTTGATAAACTCCACCTCGGCGTAGGTCAAGATCAGGGAGATCATCGGGGCCTGCACCAGGGCGATGTTGTGGTTGCTTGGGACAAACTTAAACTGTGTCTCGTTACCCTCGTAGCCGCTTGGAATGCCCTTGTAGCCTATCGTGGTGGTGCCATTTTGCTCCCTGGCCAAGGTCATGAATTTTGGCCTTCTCGGGTCTTCCAGCGCATTCAGCTGATCGCAAAAAAACTCGGAGATGGAGCGGAAGGTCGTGAAGTCTATCGCGCGGCCCCAGGGAGAAAGGTTGGGGGTCACTCCCGTGATCTGCAGGATGCCGGACTCCGCCGTGGTCGTAAATACCGGATAGGTCGCCGGATCGTTGGCCATGGTCGCCAGCTTGGAGAAGGCGTTGACCTCGGTTCTTTTGGATACGCGGAGCAGCAGTCGCATGTGGAGGGAGTTGGTGAATTTCCGCCACTTTTTCACGTCATTTTTGAAGAGGATGTCCTCTCCGTAGATCATCGCCTTGGTGTCGTCGTAGAGCCTGTTGGCGCGCTCCAGATCGGTAAAAATCTGGGTGTACACCTGCTCTTGGGTGTTGAACTTGGGCTGGAAGATCCCGTCTTCCCCGCGGCTGGCCTCGTCCATCGGGATGTCGCCAAAGCTGTCCGTGAGCTGGCTCAGTGTCCAAGCTCTGAGGGTCAGTGCGATTGCCTCATAGTTGGGATCGGCATTGGCGATGGCAGAGGCTTCCATTTCCTTGATGTTGACCAGCCATTTGAAATGGTTGTTCCAGGTGGAGTTGCCGGTAGATTCCGTGAGCTCATAGCGGTGGATGCCGCCGTTGGCGCTGGGGAATGGGAGCGCCACCTGCATGATCTGGAAGGTAAAGGCATCCGCGCGGTCGGTGTTGAAGCTGGCGATGCCGTAGATGATCGGGTTGAGCAGGGTGCCCGGGCTGATCTGGTCGATCCGGTTGGGGTCGGTGTTGATTTCCTCAAAATCTTCCGTACAGGAGGCGGTCGCCCAGGCCAGGCTGCCGATCAGGAGTATTGCTAGATATTTTTTCATGATAGTCTGCGGTTAAAACTGAAGTGTAAGGTTCACGCCCATCGTGCGAGTGCTTGGCAATTGCCCCATCTCGATGCCGGGGAGCAGGGTGCCGCCGTTGAGAGCGGCAGTCTCCGGATCATACATCGGGAAGTCCGTCCACATGGCCAGATCCCTGCCGTAGAGGGCAATGGATGCCTGGCGGATGCTGGTTTTCTGGAGCAGCTTTGCCGGCACGGCATACTCTATCCTCGCCTCTCTCAGCTTGATGTAGGAGGCGTCAAAGGAGTTGGACTCCACGTTGGCCCGGCGGTAGTAGTCGGCGTAGTAGTCCGCCAGGTTCACCTGCTTGGTGTTGGGGGAGTAGGTGCCGTCACCGTTGTCGATCACGCCCTCGCCCACGATGTAGCCGTCTTCGCGGCCACGAAGGGTGTGGGTCAGCTTGCCCTGCTCGGACATCTTGTGGTGGGTCTGGGAATAGACCGTGCCGCCATATTGTCCGTCAAAGAGGACGCTGGCTCGAAGGCTCTTGTACACAAACTCGTTTCTAAATCCGGCTTTCCACTTCGCGTAGGCGTTGCCGATGTACTGGATTTCCGAAGGACGTGCGGGCAGTCCGTTGGCGCCATACACGATCTGTCCGTCTGGGGAGCGCACGAAGCCAAAGCCATAGATGTCGCCGGTAGTCCCGCCTACCTTGGCGATGATGGAGGCGTTGCCGCCGACGCCGATCACCTGGCTTCCATCCACCTCGTCAGGCAGGGAGAGGACTTCGTTGTTGTTTTTTGCCCAGGTGACAAAGGAGTTCCACTGGAAGTCGCTGGACTTGATCGGGCTGCCGTTCAGCACCAGTTCCACGCCGTGGTTTTTCACCTTGCCGGCATTCAGGATGGCACTGGAAAACCCGGTGGTGATGTCCACTGGCACCTCGAGGATCTGGTTTTTGGTCTCCGAGATGTAGTAGTTGACATCGATGCCCAGTCTCCTTTGGAAGAAAATCAACTCGATGCCGGTCTCAAAGCTGCTGGTGATCTCCGGCTTGAAGTCCACGTTGTAAAGCGTGGAGGGCACGGATGCCGAGCCGGGGAATTCGCTCTGTCCATAGTACTTGGAGGTGCGGTAGGGCTCGGTGTCGTTGCCGACCTGTGCTCCGGAGACTCTCAGCTTCGCAAAGGAAATCTGGGTAGGCAGGGAGAAGATGTCGCTCAGGACAAAGCTGGTGCTGACGGAAGGGTAGAAGAAGCTGTTGTTTTGCACAGGCAGGGTGCTGGACCAGTCGTTTCTGCCGGTGATGTCCACAAAGACCTTTTCGTCGAAGTCCAAGGTAGCCAGTCCGTAGAGGGAGTTGATCACCTTGTTGGCATTGTTGGTGGAGAGTACCGGGTTGTTGACCCCGTTGGCAAGCTTGTACACGCCCG
Source organism: Algoriphagus oliviformis (assembly GCF_017254915.1). Lineage (GTDB taxonomy): Bacteria > Bacteroidota > Bacteroidia > Cytophagales > Cyclobacteriaceae > Algoriphagus > Algoriphagus oliviformis. The sequence continues at coordinate 18,796 of NZ_JAFKCT010000005.1, forward strand.
GGATGACGAGGCCATCGACGTAGGCACTCATCATGCGGTATTTGCGGCTCATATGGTTACCGCCCACGCTGGCGCGGAGGGAGATTTTTTCGGCCAGGTTTCCTTTGTAGGTGAAAAGGAAATCGGTGTTTTGCTCGTAGTTGGAGATGTACTGCTCCTTGTAGTAGCCACGCTGGAAGTTGGCCGTGCTATAAGGCCGCTGCTGCGCCCGCTCCTCCTGGCTCATGGCCAGACCGCCGCGTACCATCAGCTCGAAGTGATCGTCAAAGGCATAGTTTGCCGAGAGGTTGCCAAAGACGGCATTGTTGTTTACCGAGTTGGTCATCTCATAGGCGATCAGGAAGGGATTGTCGATAAAGGAGCTGAAGGGGTGTACCTGATCCACGTTTTCCTTGCCGGACTTCCAGATAGGACGATACCAATCCAGATCCACGTTGGGGTTTTGGAAGATCATGAAGTAGGCGATGGACTGGTTGTTGTAGCCCGTGGCGGGCAGGTTGTCCGAGTTTTTGTTAGTGTAGTTGGCCTTGGCGTTCAGCGTCAGCTTTTTGCTCACCTGCTGGTTGGCGGAGATGGCCGCCACCAGTCGGTCAAAGCCCGTGTTGGGCATGATCCACTCGTTTTTGGTCTGGGTGATCGATGCTCTCAGGGAGCCGGTCTCGCTGCTTCCATCCAAGGCGACCGCGTTGATCATGTTGAATCCGGTCTTCCAAAATCCCGTCACATTGTCCTCGTAAGGTCTCCAAAGCTCACGCTCGGCGGACTGACCCTCCAGGGTAGGGTCGTACTGGAAGTAGGATTGCCCTTCAAACTTCGGCCCGAAGGCACTGCTGGTACCACCGGTATTTGCTCCGTCCTCGGAGGCTCCATAGCTGTAGAACAGTTCTCCCGCTGAGTTGAAGGCTCTTCCGGTACCCTGTCCGTATTTGTATTGGCGGTCAGGCCATCTGAGGACGTTTTGGAAGCTGACGTTGGAATTGAGCGTCACGCCGAGTCCCTTGGTTTTCTTTGCCCCGCTCTTGGTGGTGATGATGAGTGCACCGTTTGCCGCGCGGCTACCGTAGAGGGCCGTGGCGCTGGCACCTTTGAGAACGGTGATGTTTTCGATGTCGTCGGGGTTTAGGTCCGCGATCCCATTGCCAAAATCGACCGGCACGTCGTTGCCGGATCCCGCTCCGTAGGCGTTGCTCACGCCGGAGGAAGTGAGGCTGGAGTTCATCGGCACGCCGTCGACCACGATCAGGGCAAAGTTGCCGTTGGGATTGAGGGAATTGTCTCCACGCAGGCTGATTTGGGAAGAGTTCATTGGTCCCGATCCCGCAGAGAGCACGTTGAGACCGGCGACTTTGCCGCGGAGCGCATCCGACCAGTTGTTGGACCGGGCATCGAGCAGCTCCTCGGAGTCCACTTTTTGGGTGGCGTAGCCCAGGGCTTTTTCCTCACGCTTGATCCCCAAGGCGGTGACCACAACCTCGCCAAGGGACTCGCTTTCCAGCTGCAGGCGGACGTTGAGCTCGGTTTGGTTTTCGATCAGGATCTCCTGACGGTCAAATCCCACATAGGAAAACACCAAGGTCGCGCCTGCGTCCACGGTGATGGAAAATCTCCCGTCCAGGTCGGTGGTGGTGCCTTTGGTAGTTCCCTTGATGATGATGTTCACCCCGGGCAGTAGTTCCCCGCTGTCGGCATCCATCACGGTCCCGGTGACAGAGACGCGCTCCACCGAGATGGCCGCTGCCGAGGTCTTCGGCTTGGTGCTCACCGCGATGGTGTTGTTGATCTGCTTAAACTTCAGGGACGACTGGGCGGAGATCGCCTCCAGGATGCTCTGGAGATCAGCCCGCTTGGAGGCAAAGCTGACGCTTTTGCTCAGGTCGAGCCCGCTCTCGTAGGAAAAGCGAAAGTCGGACTGCGTCTCAATTTGCTTGAAAGAGGCTGAAAGGGACAGCTCTTCCGAGGAAAATGAAATGGAGGTTTCCTCCAGTTTCTGCGCGGAGACGCCGCTTGCAAACACCATGGTGTGTAGCCAGCAGCTCAGCAGGCAAGCCGTAAATAGTCTCATAGCCAAGGTTTTTAAGGCTGGGGGTAGCTTTTTTTTCATAAATTTGAATGGTTCATGTGTGGAAATGTGGAAAGCGTTTTGCCCTGGACAGAATGGATTCGTTGGCGCGGATCCATTCGCTTTTTAGGGGCAGGGGTTAAAGTGGAGTGTTACATTTTTTCCGTCGATTTGGTAGGTGAAAGGGATGGAATATTGGACTAGCTGGAGGAGGTTTTCCAGGTTTTCGTTTTGGTAGCTGCCCGAGATTTCGCAGGTGTTAGTTTCGCCGAGGTTGTGGCTGATCTGCACGCCGTACCAGTCTTCCAGCCGCTGGACCATTTCCGCCATTGGCGTATTTTGGAAGGCCAGCACATCCTCCGTCCAGGCAAAGACCGGATCTTTCGGGGCTATTTCGCGGACCGTACCCACCGCATTTCCATAGTCTAGGCGGAAATCAGGCTTCAGGAGAAAATCCGAGCTGAGCGAGTCGGAGACCTTGACCAGACCCGTCTTTACCGCGACCAGCTCAGGACCGTCGGGGTGGCTTTTGACCAAAAAGGAAGTGCCCAAAACCTCGGTGAGCAACTGGGCGGACTCTATCCGGAAGGGATGCAGGCTGTCCCGCTTTACCTCAAAAAATGCCTCGCCCTCCAGCTTCACCAGGCGGTTTTCGGAAAAATTCTCTGCGACTTGGATGCTGGTCCGGTGGAAAAGTTTGACCGAGGAGCCATCCGGTAGCTTGATCCGCTTGATCATGCCGGTTCCGTTTTGGAAGGTGACAAATGAGGTTTCCTGGACCTCGCTAGGCAGGGTTTCACCAAGTTGCTTTTGCGCCAGCCACCCCAAGCCGATGGCCAAGGTCACCGCCGCGGCGACTCTCCAGATGCCAAAACCTGTGGGATTGGACTTCCGTCGGTCTGCCTTTGGGAGTGTTCTGGCTTGGATCTTGGCCAGCAGCTCCTGCTCGATCTGCGCTTTGCTGCGTCCCCTGTGGTCGGCGATTTCCAGCTTTTCGCCTTCGTCTCCGCTGTACCAGCGGTTGAAGTCTTTGACTTCCGCGGAGCTGGCTTTGCCCCGGAGTATTCTGCCTACGAGCCCAGCGAGGGTCGGATGTAGTCTCATTTGATCAGGTTTTCACTTGGAAGTGGAAAAACCTGCCCCTTTTTACCGCCCAAAACGGTTAAGTATTTGTGAATCTTGCCGGGATATAAAATAACCTGCGGGTAACAGCCGCTCAGTTGGACTGCAGAAAAACAGCAAGCATGGGGGCCACATGCTTCAGCTCCCCACGCATGAGCTTGAGGGATTTGGAGAGCTGGTTGTGGACGGTTTGGGGAGAAATCTTCAGCTTTTCGGCCACCTCATCGACAGTGTAGCCTTCCAGTCGGTTTAGCCTGAAAATCAGCGCGGCCCGCGGCGGAAGGGCATCCACCGCAACCTCGATCTGGCTGTACAGCTCCTCAAAGGCAAAGATGTCCTCCTCGTAATAGGCCTGCTGGTCATCCGTGTCCAGCCTGCGGCTCTTGGTCTGCTCGTCGATGTGGCGCATCACTTGGTATTTGACAGCTGTGAGGAGGTAGGCTTTGATGCCGCTTCTGATCTGCACACTGTCTCGGCGGTTCCAGAGATCCACAAAGATCTCCTGGATCAGGTCTTCGACGATAGCCTGGTCCCTGATTTTCCGAAAGGCGCTTTGGTACATGAGTTCCCAATAGTCCTTGAAGACCTCCTCGAAAAAAACCGGGTTGGATAGGGATAGCATAGACTTAAGCGAGTCGCATCAAAAATAGCTCGGTGCCGAAAAAGTCGAGAATCTGGCAGGTTAAGGTTTTATTAACAGATGCCGCTGGACCTAGGCGGGCTTGGACAAAAAAAGAAGGGCTTTAGGCTTTATGGATGGCCTTCAAGTCCTTCTTGGAGATTTTTTCGCAGCTCATGGGCGGCTTTGTTGCCTCAGCCCAACTGGGGCATGGCGTGTAGGCTCAGCCTTGCATCCTCGATCACCTTGCCGTTGGGTGCCACCTCTTTCAGGCTGCCCAGTAGTTGCTTGATTTTGCCGGAGCGGGATCTGAAGTAGATTTTTCTCCACTCGCCCGTGGTCAATTGAAGATTGAGCGCATAGACCTTGCCGCTCCACAGGAGATGGATGCGCTTGATGCTCCAGGTTTTCAGATCGTTTTCGAGATGGATTTTGGTCTTTTTGAGCGGGTGCCAGATCGTCAAGATCCGCCCTCTCAGGCTGATGCTGTTGCTGGTTTTCGTGTTGGAGAGAAAAATGGCGACAAACAGAAAAACGACCACAATGGAAAAGATACTCATCACTAGGTAGACCATATTGATTGAAGCTTGGTGAATCGATAAAGGCTTTTCAAGAAAAATGCCACCATACTCCTAAGGCGCATTTGGGCCTGATGAGAGGGGAGCGTACTTTTTGCCCAACTCCGGCCTGGCGCGCGACTTTGCCGGAAATCTGGCTTGAAAAGGCGGGAAAGTGCCGAAGCGAGTTGGTTTTGCTAAGGAATCGCCGCTTAAGAGGCGTTTAGAGTGGGAATTTTTTGATTTCCCTAGAACCCTTTTTTTTTCTGCTTCACCGGTTCCAAAGTTTTTCCCTGAGGATCAACTAGGGGAGAAGTGGGGATTTTTGGTGATCGACTGTGGTCTTAAAGCCCGCAATTTGGGATAAAACCAAGCAGAATCGGGAGCCCAAAGTCGGGAGGGGAGTTCCCTGGCTTAGTTTGAAGAAAGGTTTCCGCTTTTCAGTCAGGGATAAAATAGACAAGGTCCACGACAGAACGAATGTACTCCCTGAGGTCTCCAAAATCTCCCGGTTTGGTGAAAAAGAGCGTAGCTCCGAGGCTAAGGGAGTCTTCCCGGTCTTTGGGATCCGAAGAGGTCGTGAATACAAAGACGGGGATGTGCTGGAAGAGCCGGTTGTTTTTCAGCTCCAGCAAAAGCGCCTTTCCGTTCATCCGGGGCATATTCAGGTCCAGGAAAATAATGTCCGGAAGGGGCAGGGTGGTAAGGTGTAAAACCTCCAAGGCATGGACTCCGTCCGTAGCCTCTTGTACGAGAATTGCGGGATAGATCTCCGAGACCGCTTCGCGAAAGAAGTCCCGGTCATCTTCATCGTCATCCACGAGCAAGAAGCTCTTGTTGTCAGCCATTCAATATAAAAATTAAGAAATAAGGTTGAGTGTCTAGACGGAAACCAGCGGGTTGACAAAATGTTTTCGGAAACTGAAAAAAAACCAACATGATTATCCGCAATCTTGCAGTAAGCGAAATTACTTCTTCAATCTGGTCGGAAGACCGATGGCGGAAGACCGAAGTAGGGCAACGGGGGATGGCCGTTAAATGGGGCAAGGTACGAAGCCTTCCCTCCGTCACTGCGAGGAACGAAGCAGTCTTTATTTTTTCCTCTGTTGAGATTGCTTCGCTCCTGCGTCGCTCGCAATGACGGCGCAGGCAATCGGAATGACGTCTTTCAAGCCTTGGATCTACGAATTTATAAAGGCCACTCGTCCTTTAGCTGTTTGCTGAGGGAGAAGTTTTGGGCATCGCCCTCTTGGACCAGGCAGGCCTGGAGCTCCTTGGTGATGGTCTTTTCATCCAAGTCTTGGCCGATGATCACGAGTTCATTCATACGGTCTCCGTATTTCGGGTTCCATTTTTCCATGATAAGGCGTTTGTTTTCCACAAAGCTGGGATTGTTCCTCCGCTCTCTTTCGGAGTAGGCAGCCCACCAGGTGCCAAAGGGCTCCGCCTTGAGCGAACCTCCGGCCTGGCTCCATAGCAGGGCGTGATGTGGTCTGGAGGCCAGCCAAAACAGTCCTTTGCTCCGTACCACGTTGGCAGGCCAAGAGTTGCTGATGTAGTTCCAGAACCTGCCCGGATGGAATGGACGGCGATTTCTGAATACGAAACTGCTGATGCCATATTCTTCCGTTTCGGGGACGTGCTCTTTGTTCAGTTCTTTGAGCCACCCGGCCGACTGCTCGGCCTTGTCGTAGTCGAAGAGGCCTGTGTTCATGATATCCTTGATCGGCACCTGGCCAAAGGAAGTGCGGATGATTTTGGCCTCCGGATTGAGCTTGATGAGCAAGCCCTCGAGCAGTTTCAGGTTTTCCTCGGAGACCAGGTCGGTCTTGTTGAGGACGATGACGTTGGCAAACTCCACCTGGTCTGTCAGCAGATTTACGATGGATCTGGCATCCTCCGGATCTTCGCCCATATCCCGGTCGAGGATCGTGTCGGAGGAGCCAAAGTCCCCAAAAAAGTTAAAGGCATCCACCACCGTCACCATGGTATCCAGCCTGCTGATGTGGCAGAGGTCCAGCAGCCTGTCACCTGTCTCAAAGGAAAAAGTCTGTGCGACGGGAATGGGCTCCGAGATGCCGGTGCTTTCGATCAGCAGGTAGTCAAATTTCCGTTGTTTGGCCAGCTTTTGGACTTCCTGGATCAGATCCTCCCGCAGCGTGCAGCAGATGCATCCATTCGACATCTCGATGAGTTTTTCCTCCGTTCGGGAGAGTTTGATTTCATTCTGGACGAGCTTGGAGTCCACATTGACCTCGCTCATGTCGTTGACGATCACGGCGACTTTGTAGCCTTCGCGGTTTTGGAGGATGTGGTTGAGCAGGGTGGTTTTACCGGCGCCCAGAAAACCGCTCAGTACGGTGACGGGGATTTTGTATTCCATGGTTTATCGATGTTTGGGTTCGGGTAGCAGGCAGCCCGATTTGGATTTTCTGATATAGAGCCAGTTGGCAAAATGTCCCAAGGCGACGAGCATCGCGCCTATGGGAGTGATGAAATGGTCGTTAGTGCGGTGGCTCTTTACGAGGCGCTTTAGTTGCACCGGTCCGGCAGTTTCGATCGGCGCCAATCCGTGGCCATGTCCCCACACCAGGCCAGCAAGGATGACACTGAAGCCGATGACGACCAGAAGAATTGGAAGAGACTTTCGGTGATGTCTGCTGAATCCATGTGAAATGGCAAAGGCCGCCAGGAAAAGACTCAGCACGATCACCAGGTATTCTATCCACGGATTGGCAAGAAAACCCAGCCCAAGGATCGGCAGTGCGCTTAGCAGGAATGGCAAAGCCATGCAGTGGATGGCGCAAGCCAGGGAAGCGCTGATACCTATCCAATCCAAGTGTGTCCCTATAGAGGTGGTTTTCATAAAACAGGGTCTTTTGCAATAGTGTTGCAAATATAGAATTGCAACAATTTATATGCAACAATATTGCAAATAATGGATAGCGTTTTTAGGTTTGTGGCGTACGAACCGTCAGAAGATGCTCACTACCCGTTCCCTTTCCTTTGAATACAACCAAGCCAACCGCTTTGAATTTCCGGGCCTGTCGGTTGCTGTTGGGTCTGATCTGCTGGTCCTGGGCGAGTCAGGTATAGGCAAGACCACCCTGTTGCATTTGATCGCCGGACTGCAAAAGCCCAAGACCGGAAAAATCCTGATCGGTGGTACGGATGTGGCACGCCTGAGCGGAAAGCAGCTCGATGCCTTCCGTGGCGCCAATGTGGGCATTGTATTTCAGCGCCCACACTTCATCCAATCCCTTACCCTGGAGGAAAATCTGGCGCTGATGCGCTTCCTCGGCGGAAAGGAAGCTGATCCCCATTGGATCAAAGTCGTGCTGGATGGGCTGGGCCTGATCGGCAAGCAAAAGTCCAGTCCCCGACAGCTCTCCCAAGGCGAGCAGCAGCGGGCATCCATCGCCTTGGCTGTCATCAACCAGCCCAAACTCATCCTGGCCGACGAGCCTACCGCCGCTCTGGATGACAAAAACTGTCATCGGGTGGTGGAACTGCTGAGAGGCCAGACCAAAAAAATGCAGTCCAGCCTAGTCATCATCACCCACGACCAGCGACTCAAGGCCGACTTTTCCCGATCGGTGACCCTTACCAAAAACGATTCACTTCGCGCCTCAACCCATTAGTATGACTATTTTCCGCCTAGGCATCAAAAACGTGATAGCCAAGCCGCTTTCCACAGGTTTAAGCTTGCTCCTACTTTCCCTCGGTGTGGGCTTGATTTCCCTGATGCTGCACATAGACCGCCATCTCCGCGAGCAGATGAGCTCCAATATCCGCGGGATAGACATGGTGGTGGGAGCAAAGGGCAGCCCGCTGCAGCTGATCCTCTCCGCCGTGTTTCAAGTCGATGTGCCTACCGGCAATATCAAGCTTGCTGAAGCGGAAAATCTGCTCAGAAACCGCCTCATAGACTATGGAATACCCCTTTCCTATGGGGATTCCTACCAGGGTTTTCGGATCGTAGGCACCGACGAGCGGTATCCGGAAAACTACTCCATGAGGCTGGCCGAAGGAAGTCTTTGGTCCCAATCCATGGAGGTGGCTATCGGTGCGGCGGTAGCCGAAAGAACCGGCCTAAAACTGGGGGACAAGTTTCAGGGGTCCCATGGACTCAGTGAGGGAGGACACGTGCATGAAAGCGAAGACTATGTCGTCACGGGGATATTTGAGGCCTCAGGGTCGGTGGTCGATCAGCTGATTCTCTCCAATCTGGAAAGCGTCTGGGATATCCATGCTCCCCACGCCCATGAGGAAGAAGAGCATGGACATAAAGAAGGGGAGGGGCATGAACATGAAGAAGGAGGATCCCATGAGCATGAAGGACATGAACACGCCGAAGCGGAAGAACACTCGCATGAAGCACAGGAACATGCGGTCGGGGAAGAGTCCGATCATGGGGGAGATGACCGTGAGATCACCGCCCTTTTGATAAAATTCAAAAATCCCCTCGGCCTCGTGCAGCTTCCCCGCATGGTCAATGAAAATACCAACATGCAGGCCGCTCTGCCAAACTATGAGCTAAACAAGCTTTTTTCGCTGATGGGGATTGCCACCACTACACTGAACCTGGTCGCGCTGATCGTCATCTTAGTGTCGGGTATCAGTGTCTTCATCAGTCTATACCTGAGTCTGAGGGAGCGCACTTATGAGATGGCATTGCTCCGGACTTTTGGGGCTAGTCGCGGGCAGCTGCTGGGCATGGTGTTCCAAGAGGGACTACTGATTGCCTTTTCGGGCTTTTTACTCGGCTTGGTCTTCAGCAGGCTGGGACTTTGGGTGGTGTCACTGCTGCTCAAGGCCGAGTATCACTATGATTTTTCGCAGACCGGATTGGTGGCGGGGGAAGGGTATCTGCTGCTGGTGACGGTGTTGATTGGCTTCCTTTCGGCGCTGCTCCCAGCAATCTCAGTGTATAAAATCGATATTTCAAAAAGTCTTTCCGATGCTTAAAACCAGCTTGTTAGCTTTCTTGCTCACGCTTTCCATCCCTGCTTTTTCCCAAACCAGAATCACCTGGGACACGCTGACCGACGTCACTTTTACCGACAAATACAGCGAGGAGGTGAAGGCTTATTTTTACTTTCCTGAGTTTGGCCCTACTGTCCGGGCGCTGGATGGCAAGGAGGTCATCATCAAAGGCTACCTCCTGGAGATCGATCCGGACAATGACGTCTATATTCTCTCCGCCAATCCCTTTGCAGAGTGTTTTTTCTGCGGGGGTGCCGGTCCCGAGTCCATCATCGAGCTGAAGCTGCCCAAAGACCATCCCAGGTTCAAGATGGACCAGGTGCTCACCTTCAGGGGGAGGCTCAAGCTCAATGCCTTCGATGTCTACCAGTGCAACTACATCCTGGAAAATGCGACGGTGTATAAGTGAGCTGGTATTTTGGGGAGGAAAGACGATTCAGAACCGTCATTGCAATGAGGCCCGACGATGTTTTGCCGTCATTGCGAGCCTAGGAACGAGGCGAAGCAATCTCAATTAAATCGAAAGAAATAAGACTGCTTCGTACCTCGCAGTGACGGTACTACCACTTCGTGCCTCGTCAGTGACGGTAACGACTATTCCAAAACGTCTCGACACTAGCGTGTTCTGCCAACCGGAACTCTTTTCTACAAAAAAGCCAGACTAAAACTCATCAGTCTGGCTTTTCTGGTTATCCGGCTTGAGGTTAGCTCGCTGTTACGTCAATATGGGTTTCGTGCTCCACGGTGTTTCCATCTTCATCCTCTATGGTGAAGATGACGTGGTATTCACCCGCCGCGGCGTTGGCAGGTACGTCGATATGCTCGTGAAATTCCGCCTCGGTCAGCCCGTGGTAGCCCTCTTCGAAAACCTCTTCAAAGTCCCATGCTACCTCTCCAGCTCCGGGAGTCAGTCCGTGGGCGTGGACGTCTACTGTGATTTGGTGGATTCCGTTGACTGTATTGATCATGAACTCTACGTGGAAGTCCGAGCCGCGAACCACTGCCTCATCCATCTCAAAATCGCCGATGGTGACAGGAGCCTTTACGTCCAAGTGTCCTTCCACTTCCGTCGTCTTGCCGGCTTCGTCGGTCACTTCCATCACGATATGGTACTCCCCGGCGGGCGCATTGGCCGGAATATCGATGTGCTCGTGGAAGGTCGGGTTCTTTACCAGGTACTTGTCGTCGGTGTAGGTTTGGGAGAAATCCCATTCCTCCTCGCCTTCGCCCACTGGGAGGTCGTGGCCGTGGATGGTGACGGTGATGGAAGCGACGGTCGCCTCGGCCAGGATTTCGGCCTCCAGGTGGAGGTCGCTTCCCCGATAGGCAGAGCCTTCGGTGGAGTGCGTCCCTCCCTCGCCAAACTCAAAGCCGGAGATCACCGGTGCATCGAAGGTAACGTCCTCGTCGTCCTTGCAGGAAAAAAGCGCCAGTGCCATGAGGGAAATAAGAAGTGCGTGTCGTAGGTGTTTCATCTTTACTTTTTGTGGGTTATGGATTTGATTTAGTTTTTCGGGGTGGATGGACCTGGCCGGTGACGGATGCTCCGGTCATCGTGTGGATTTGGCGGAGCTGCAGTTGGGGCAAATTCCCGAAGCCAAAAAACTGATCGAGGTGGCCATGAAGCCCGCTGGGATCTTGGTTTTCAGGTTTTCGGTTTTGAAGCTGTAGACTGTATTACACTGCTGGCACTGAAAATGGCTTTGTTCCAAAAAAGTATCCTCGGGACTTTCACTGATCGAATACCTGAAGTCTCCGTTCAGGTCCGCAAAACGCTGGATGATATTTTCGTTTTCCAGCCGAAGCAAAATCCTGTAGATCGTGATCCTACTGCAGGTATTTCCCATGCGTTTTTTGATCTGCGCATAGGTGGTCGGATGCGGGGAGTCCCGGATCAGTTCAAAAATTTTTGTTCTAGCGAGCGTAATTCCCATGGATATACAATTGCAACATGATTGCAATTAGTGTGGTTTCGAGTAAGAATGCAAATATGTTGCATAAAAATACACGACTGGTAAAGCCCTAGCGTCGCGCCGCTGAAATGGCTCTAAGACCAGATTTCATCATTTTGAAGAATATATACTTGCAACATTGTTTCATGAGGATAGGCTATCTATGTTTGCAATTCAGTTGCAAAAAAAAAGTTTTGAATGCTACCACTTCTACTGGTTTTTGTGGGCTCGCTATATCTCTCTGGGGCTGAAGCGTCATCGGTACCGTTTCAGGCAGGTTTGTTTTTTCTTGATGAAAAAGAGTCACACGGTCACGCTGCAATCCGGCGGGACACCCTAGCGATGGATACACTTGGCAGGGTTCAGGATTTGGAGCTTTTCACGGTGGAGGGCCGAGCCGAGCAGCTCCGGCGGGAGGAGTCTAGTGCGATCGAGCTGATCAGGCAGGACTTCATCAGGGAAAACCGGGGCGGAAGCCTGATGAAATCCCTGGAGCGGGTGCCGGGTGTCAACCTGATCGGGATCGGTTCGGGGGCGTCCAAGCCGCTGATCCGTGGATTGGGGTTCAACCAGGTGATGGTGGTCGAAAACGGCATCAAGCACGAGGGGCAGCAGTGGGGCGCCGACCATGGACTGGAAGTGGACCAGTATGCCGCCGACCAGATTGTCATCGTCAAGGGCCCTGCGTCTTTCAAGTATGGCTCCGATGCCATTGCCGGCGTGATCGACATCCGGGAAAAACTCGCGCCCGCCGAGGAAGGGCTGGGGGGCGGTGTGGAAATCGGTGCCCGGTCCAACAACGCCTGGTTTGGCGGTTCGGCCAATGTCTTTGCCAGAAAAGGAAAATGGTTTGGGGAAGCGAGGCTGACCGCCGCGGACTATGGGGATTTCAGGGTGCCTGCCGACTCGGTTTTTGTCTATGACTTTGGGGTGGCGCTCTCGGACAATCAGGTAAGGAATACGGCTGGACGGGAACTGGACTTCTCCGGAAGGGTAGGCTTTCTTGGGGAAAACTTCAGGAATATCCTGTTGTTTAGCCAAGTCTATACCCGATCTGGCTTTTTTGCCAACGCGCATGGCTTGGAACCCCGTCAGGTAGATGCCAAGCTTCATGACTGCTCCAGTCGCGATGTTTTGCTGCCCTATCAGGAGGTGCGGCACACCAAGCTGATCAATCGCGCCAGCTATGCCGTCGGGAGGAATTTTGTCCAGCTGGATCTGGGCTATCAGCGAAATGACAGGCAGGAGTGGAGCCAGTACGTGAACCATGGCTATATGCCTGCCATCTATCCATCGGAGCTTCCCTATCCGTCCACTCTGGAGCGGGCCTTTGACAAGGAGGTTTTTTCGCTCAATATCAAGGACGAACTGTTTTTGGAAAGACATGACCTTTCCTTCGGGGCGAGTGGGGAGTACCAACGCAATACGATCGGGGGCTGGGGATTTTTGATTCCTGCATTTCAGCAATACAGCTTTGGCGTCTATGGGATGGACAAGTTTCGCATCCACCCCCTCTGGCAATTGACCGCTGCGCTTCGCTATGACCATAGCCAAATAGAAGTGGAGGCTTATCAGGATTGGTTTCCCAGCGTGGAGGATGCCTCCCAGGCCACGTCGGAGGATTACCTTTTCCGGGCGGAGGAGTTTAGACGGGATTTCAATAGCCTGGTGTGGTCAGTCGGAGCCAATTATTCCCCCGGGAACCTGAGCCTGAAAGCCAACTTGGGTACGAGCTTTCGTATGCCGATAGCGAAGGAGCTCGCCGCCAATGGGGTAAACTATCACTATTTCCGCTACGAAAAGGGCGATCCGACTTTGGAACCCGAGCGCTCCCTGCAGCTGGACTTTGGTGCCGACCTGAAAAAGGAAAACTGGCTGGTCAGCTTCAGTCCCTTTGTCAATTTTTTCTCGAATTACATCTATCTCAATCCGACCTCGGAGCTGGACATCCTGTATGGAGCCGGCAACCAGGTGTTTAACTATACCCAGGCCGAAGTCCTGCGCTATGGAGCCGAGCTGAGCGTGGTGCGACAGCTGAGCAAGCAGCTCAGCTTGGAGCTGCTGGGGGAATACGTGTACAGCGAGCAGATGTCCGGGGGCAAAAAGGGCTTTACCCTGCCTTTTTCCCCGTCGCCCTCAGGAATTCTGAATGCGACCTACAAGCCCAAAGGCGTAGGGATTTTCGAAAATCCCTATTTCGCGGTGGATTTTAGGGTCACGGCCAAGCAGAGCAACATCGTCCCCCCGGAGAAGGTGACCCCTGGCTATCAGTTGGTCCACCTGAGGGCCGGCTCGGCGATTTCAGTCTTTCGCCAGACGATACAGGCCGACCTGCAGGTGCAAAACCTTTTGAACACCCGCTACCTCAACCATACCAGTTTTTACCGGCTGATCAATCTGCCTGAAGCAGGCAGGAATGTCGCCCTTTCCCTCAGCTATCAATTTTAACCCTTTAGCATGAAAAAGTACCTCATAGCTTCCCTGGCCGCACTTCTGTTTTCCTCCTGCGGGAAGGATGAAAAGCCCATAGACATGGAATATCCCGAGATCGTCGTGACCGCGGATTCCTTTCCCCTGCAATGCAGCGTGCTCCAGCGGGGAACTACCCTACAGTTTAAGGCGCTCTTCCGTGACAATGCCGAGCTGGGGGGCTTCAGCCTGGACATCCACCACAACTTTGACCACCATACCCACAGTACTGAGGTGAACAGCTGTGTCGAAGATCCGGTGAAGTCCCCGGTCAAGCCCATGCTCCTGATCCAGACCTTTCCTATACCCGATGGGCTGACGGAGTATGAGGGGACTGCTGAAATCGAAATCCCAGCCGACATCGATCCGGGCGACTATCACTTTATGATCCGCCTGACGGATGACGAGGGCTGGCAGACTTTGCAGGGCCTGAGCATCAAGATCCAGTAGTCGAAGCCTCGTGGCGGGCCGGGAGACAGCGTATCCGATGAGCCGCAGCTGAGCCTGGAAAAAGAAAAATGCGACACATTCGATTGATGTGTCGCATTCTTAATTGGGACAAGTGGAGGCTTTCGCTAGCCTAGGTCTTTTGGCGCAAGCTTATTCGTGGCCCTCGTCGGTCTCTACGCCAAGAATCGTCATTCGATACGGGGTCGCTGAGACCTTGATCTTGTTGGTCTTGGAGAAGTCGGCGATGCTGACTTGCAGCAGTTCACCGGATTTGGGCTGGGTGATGTAGAGGAACTTGGAAGTGGCCTCGATCTGTGGCTTCTGGGTTTCGTCTTTCGCTACGCTCTGCAAGATCGATCCGCTTTTGGTCATTTTGTTGGTGGCCAGGTCATAGATTCTCACCTCACCGCTATGGAAAAGCGCCACCAGGTTGTTGCCCGCGTAGTCGATTTTCACTTGGATGAGGTCTGCGCTTTCTACGATCGGAGTCATGGCCTTGGTAGTCGCGTCGATGAGGTAGGCTCCCATCGCGCCGGTGTAGCCCACGAATTTGTTTTCGACGCTCGTTTCATAGATGGAGCCAAGCCAAGCCGTACCGAAGTTTGCGGGGTGTGGGATCAGGGTTTGCTTGCCGGTAGGCTCCACCATCAAGACTCCATCCACTGATCCAAAAAGGGCCACTTTTCCGTTGCCGGCGTTGCCGTGGATTCCTTTGGTTTGGATGGTGGAGGCAAAAAGCGTGGTGCCGGAGGCATCGATGATCTTGACCCGTTCAGGCAGGGTGCCTGCGACGGATCCGTCTTTTTCGGTGATGGCATAGGAGCCGATGTCAAATTTGGCCATTGCCCCATGGTGGGCTGTGTTTCGGGTGTTGATGGTCTTCATCTTGGCGCCAGCGGTATGCATGTCCGACTCCTTGGCGGTGCTCAGCGTACCATCGCCATCGTTGAACGTCATGACTTCTTCTCCCTTGCTTTTGAAGTGGGTAGGAAGGCTGCCGTCTCCGATCAGCGCCCCGAATTTGGCCACACCGGCCACATCGGCATGGTCACCGTGGACCTCAAATCCGCTGTCAAAGTACTGGACGAGATTGTTGGCTCTGTGGAGCACAGCGCCGTATCGGCCAGCTTGCGTACCGTACACGGTTGACTTGGGATAGAGTGCCTGGAAGGACTCCGTACTGAGATTCACCGGGTCCACCAGCGACAGGTCGGTGGTCAGCTCGTCATTGACCAGAATCCGAATGAATTTGTATTCGCTTTCGGATGGGAGAGGCAAAATTTCCTCTTCGTCGCTACAGGAGGCCAGCGCCAGCACTGCAACAGGGAAAACCAGTTTCCTGAATAAAGTTTTTTTCATGAGCTTTTTGTTTATGCAATAATGTTGCAATTATAGAGGGCTCATTTTGATATTTCAACCTGCGGTGAAAGAATTTGATAAAAAAAGGATGAAAGGTAGCGGAGTGGAAATCTTGGGAGCTGTGGGGGAGGGGAGAAGGAAAAAAAGCAATAAACAAATTCATCTGGATCGACAAGTCAGGTTTTTTCGTATCATTGCGCCTTGTTAATGCAATAGTGTTGCAATAATTTAAAGGAAACAATCTTTTGCCATAGTTCAGATGATCACTGTACACAAAAAGCCGTCTATTGCTCTTTTCGGATTCTGGATGCTTTTCGCTGCTCTGCTTTTCGCAGGTCAGGCTACAATGGGCCAGAGCCGACTTTTGGGACAGCTTCAAGACGAAAAAGGAGCTCCCGTCATCAACATGAATGTCCGCCTGGTCTCAGACGCCGAAAACAAGATCGCACTTTCGGATATCGATGGGAATTTTGAGTTCCAAGGGCTCCAGGGTAGCCAGTACCGGATTTTGATCAGTTCGATGAGCTATAGCAGTTATGAGCGCGAAATCGACCTAGCCCAGCTTCGACAGCCTCTGGTGATTGTGCTGTCTCCCTCGGGCCTGAACCTCCAGGAAGTAGAGGTCATCGGCCGGGTGCGTCAGGACTATACCAGTGAATACAGTTTTTCGGCTACGAAGATCGCCATCGCCAACCGAGACCTTCCCCAGGCAGTCGGCTCGGTGACCAAAGAGCTGATCCGGGACAGGCAGGCGTTTCGGCTGGCCGATGCGGTGAAAAACGTCAGCGGGGTGACGCCGTCCAGTTTTTACAACCAATATGCAATCCGCGGTATCAGCCAGAACGAGGAAGGGCAGATCATCAACGGGCTTCGTACCCGGCAGTTTTATTTTCTTCAGCCATTGACCTCCCATATCGAGCGGGTGGAAGTCATCAAAGGCCCTGCATCTGTCACTTTTGCAAGCACAGATCCAGGGGGGAGTATCAACATGGTCACCAAAAAGCCGCTGGCCGAAGATCGAAAAGAGGTCAGCCTCAGTGCGGGAAGTTTCAATACCATCCGAGGCACACTGGACTTCACGGGGCCATTGAATTCGTCCAAAACCCTCCTGTACCGGCTCAATGCAGCCTACCAGCAGGCGGGTTCTTTCCGGGACTATGTCAACAACAATTCGGTGCTGATCACTCCTTCCATCACATATTTGCCTTCGGACAAAACCTCCATCAACACCGAGCTGATCTTCAACTCCATGCATGGGAATCTGGATCGGGGGCAGCCGATTTTCGGTGCCGTGGCCGGAGAGACCGATCTGAACAGTACCCCCATCAGCCTCAACCTAGGCGCTTCGACGGACTATTTTATCTCGGATGAACTCATCTGGACGGCAAACTTAAGCCATAAATTGGCACGTGGTCTAAACTTCAACGCAGTGTACATGAAGCAGACCTGGAAGGAGGATCTACAGGAGCATCGCACCACCAACGCCTTTGCCAAGAATATGGAGGGAGAGCAGGTCAGCAGCTTGGTGCTGATGCAATTTGTAGAGCGGAAGCAAAACTGGGACATCGACAACCTGAACGCGTATCTTAACTACGACTTTGAGCTGGGGAAAACCAAAAACAAACTGTTGCTGGGCTATGACCTCCATTCCTGGCAAAAGCTCAAAGGGGGAGGGCAGAATGCCGCAAGGGGATTCTTGCTGAAGGATGGCTCTGTGGCGGGATCCTTCAATCCTGCCAACGCGGACAGCTACCAAACCATAACAGTTGACGGGGAAGTTTTACCCAAGCCAAATGTCAGCTACTTCAATTTGGAAAACCCCAATTCCGCCTTGCCAGTGATCACGGATTACGTTTTCAACTCTCGGGTGGCTATTCCCGCTGCTTTGACTACATCCTCTGCGATCTATATCCAAGAACATTTCCAATTGGGCAAGCTGTCTGCTCTGGTAAGCCTTCGAAATGAGTGGTTTGAGGACATCACCAACTACGGATCAGAAAAGGAACTGACTTTTACCAACACCGTTCTTCTCCCGCGGGTTGGCCTGACCTACTCAGTCAGTCCCGCGGTCAACGTCTATGCAACCTATCTGGAAGGCATGCAGCCTCAGTCCAATACGGTGACGCTGATGCCGAGCACCGGGGCGTTCTTTTGGACTTCCGAGTCCGCTTCGAGATTCAAGCCTTTGGAAAGTGACCTGAAGGAGCTTGGAGTGAAGGCTGAGCTTTTTAAGGGACTGATCCAGGTGAATTCCGCGGTCTATGAGATCAACCAGGAAAACATCCTCATGAATGCCAGCCTGCCGGCTTTTCCGGACTCTTTGGTACAGCGAGGCGCGGACCGCAGCAGGGGATTCGAAGTGGACATGACAGGATTTGCTCTGCCCAACTGGCAGGTGTCGATGTCCTACAGCTACATCGACGCGGTGATCGTGTCGGACGCCAACCCAGAGCTGGAAGGCACCAGGAAGGAAAATTCACCGAAGCACAGCGGCAATTTTTGGACCCGATACAACTTTGAGGAAAAGACCAAACTGTCCGGCCTTGGCTTTGGACTTGGCCTGCAGGCGCAAAGCAGCCGTATTCCATGGTTTACCCGAGACTTCGAAGTTCCAGCCTTTGCCATCCTGGATGCCGCCGTCTACTATGCCCCCATAGGCAGCAGCGTGCAGTTGGCCCTCAATGTCAACAACGTGACGGACAAGACTTACTGGCTTGGCGCCCAAAACTACACCCGGCTTTTTCCTGGAGCTCCGAGAAACTTCATCCTAACAGCCACCTATAAATTCTGATTCCCGAAGATCAAATGAAAACCAGAAGCCCCATTCTCTTGCTGGCAGCCCAGGTGTGGAAAAACATCCTTTTCCGGCCCGGTTCCAAAGCCCTGATTTTGGTCATGAATGTCCTCCTGATCGGTTTCATGATCGTGGGTTTTTTGGACCTCAACGAGCACCAGCGCCAAGTCCACGGTTTTGGTGAGGACGTACGCGAAAACTGGGAGAATAGCCCCGACAAGCATCCCCACCGCATGGCCCACTACGGCTATCTCGTGTTCCGGGAAAAATTTCCCTTGTCCTACTTTGACTTTGGGATGGACAGCTACCTGGGAAATGTCATTTTCCTGGAGGCCCACAAGCAAAACACTGCGAATTTCTCCGAAGCCAATCTTTCCAACGGCCTGCTGAGGTTTGGGGAGATTTCGGCAGGAATGATCTTGCAGATCTTGGTGCCGCTGTTGATCTTTTTTTGGGGATACGACCTGATCACCAAAGATCGGGAAAATGGCACTTTGAAGATCCTGTTTGCCCAGGGGGTACAGGGATTGGAATTGATCTGGGGACGGGTTGCGGGTCTGTTTCTCGCCTCCCTATCCCTGGTGGGTTTGCCTTTGGTGCTGGGATTGGGGCTCTTGTTTTTTCAGCCTGAAAACGAGCTCCTTGGCCAATCCCTCATCCAGTATCTGGTGCTGGCTTTGGCCTATCTGGGCTATTTTCTGATTCTTGCCCTAGTCTCGGTTTTGGTCTCTGCCAAAAGCCAGAGCTCAAAGTCTTCGCTGACTACCCTGATTGGGTTTTGGCTGTTGTTTACCCTGGTGATCCCCAAGGTTTCCCAAGTTTTGGGGCAGTCCTTTTTTCCAAACCCTTCCAAAATCGAATTTGACTCCGCGGTCGAGGAGGAAATCATCCGACAGGGCGACAGCCATAATCCCAATGATCCCCACTATGCCGCTCTGAAAGACTCCCTGCTTCGTGCCTATCAGGTCGATTCGGTGCAAAAACTCCCCTTTAACTACAGCGGATTTGTGATGCGCGAGGGAGAAAGGCTCAGTACAGAAACCTACCTCAGCCATCAGAAAAAACTGCAGGAAACATTCCTAGACCAGCAGCAGGTCATACGAATGGCTGCTTGGCTGGATCCATTTTTGGCCATCAAGCTTGCGTCCATGGGCTTGTCCGGTACTGACGATGCGATGTACCAATCCTTCAAAGACCAGTCGGAATCCTTCCGCTACGAGCTCGCCCAAACCATGAACAACCTGCAGATCGACCTCATCAGCAACCGGGTGAAGTCCTCCTCTGACCCTTCGGCTAGACTGACCCAGGATCACTGGAAGAGTATGCCTGATTTCCACCAGCAATTCCTTCCGCTTGGAGAGGTCCTGTCCAACGAAATCGGCTCTTTGCTCATCTTGGCTCTTTGGCTGGTAGCCGGGGTCGCGCTGTCGGTGTTTTATTCCCATAGAATCAAAGTTGTTTGAAAATGATCAAGTACCTCTTCACGGATTTTTACAGGTCAAAGGCCCACTCCATCGGATTGCTTTTACTTCTCGTCGCGGGGCTGGTCAGCCTCGAGATTGGCTCCCGCTTTTTGGAAAGGGCGGAGCGGGTCTCTGAGAAGACGGCGGCCCACCAGGCGGAAAGCATCCAGCGCAACGTTTCCCACTCCACCGGGGAACTGGGACTCTTGATGTACTACCAGCGGTTTGGGCTGGAAAATGAGGTTCCCCGATTGGCGGGGCTTTCCATAGGGCAGCGGGATATCTATCCTTCGGTCCAAAGTGTCAATGTGCGTAACCTGGAGGAGCAGCGCTATTCTACGGACCTGATGAACCCACTTTTCCAGCTTTTGGGAAACATGGATTTCAGCTTTGTGCTGATCTACTTTTTCCCGCTGGTGATCGTCGCCTTTGGGTTTAACCTGGTTTCTGAGGAAAGGGAAGGAGGAACTTGGTCTCTGGTGCTCAGCCAAACCGACTCGCCCATGGATTTTCTCAGGTGTAAGCTGGCAATCAGACTGCTCGGTGTGCTGGCGGTTTTGGTGTTGCTGCTGGCGGTTGCGGTCTTTTATCTGGACATCCCACTGGACAGTTTCTTTTGGGCCTTTGGTGTGATCGCTGTTGCCTATGTATTGTTTTGGTTTGCGTTGGTCTGGCTGGTGGTGAGCTTTCAGCTCAGCTCCAATCTCAACGCCCAGATCCTTTTGGCTTGTTGGGTGTTTTTGAACCTGATCATTCCGGCGGGTATCAACGTGGTCCAGCGTTGGGCATTTCCGATCCCCGAAGCCATGACCGCCGTGATCGAAAACCGGGAAGGCTACCATGCACAATGGGATCGGGAAAAGGAGCCTACTTTGGAGCATTTTTACAGCAAATACCCCCAGTACGGGGAGTTTCAGCATCCCAAGGATCAGGACTTTAGCTGGCTGTGGTACTTTGCCATGCAGCAGCTGGGAGATGACGAGGCCCGAAAATCTGTCAAGGAGATGAGGGGCAAACTGGAGCAAAGAATGGAAATGGCCAGTAAGGTCAGCTGGCTGGTGCCGACCGTCCATACCCAGCTGTCGCTCAACTCGGCCAGCTTCTCAGATATGGGAAATTACCTTCAGTATATGGGGGCCTTGGAAGATTTTCATGAGGCCAAAAAAGGGTACTTTTTCCCGTTGATCTTTGAAGAAAAGTCGGTCTTTGAAATGGATTGGGACGGCTTTGCCCTCGAAAGTTTTCGGGATCAGCACCCGGTTCAATGGATCGGTATTTTGGCACCTTTTATCCTTTCGGTCCTGGTTCTTTTGCTCTGGGCCAACAGAAATTACACTAAATCAGGAATCTACTCCAACGGAAAATAAGTCATGATCGAAGCAAAACAACTGTCCAAGAGCTACGGCGATCACAAGGCTCTCAAAAATCTGGATATCCATATCCAGGCGGGAGAAATCTTTGCCCTTTTGGGACAAAACGGGGCTGGAAAAACCACCACCATCAACTGTTTTTTGGGTTTTGTCAAACCCAGCGCCGGAGAGGTGCTGATCAATGGGATTCCGGTCAACCCAGACCCAAAGGAGTCCAAGAAATTTTTGGCTTACATCCCTGAGACCGTCATGCTCTACGGGAACCTGAGTGGCATCGAAAACCTGGCATTCTTTTCTTCCTTGGCCGGCCAATCCTACTCCACACAGGAACTCAGGGCCTTTCTGAGCAAGTCAGGGCTTCAGGAAAGTGCCCATGACAAGCGAGTGGGTGGATATTCTAAAGGAATGCGGCAAAAAGTCGGGATTGCGATTGCCTTGGCCAAGAAGGCAAAAGCCTTGTTTTTGGACGAGCCGACCAGCGGATTGGATCCCAAAGCATCGAATGAATTTTCGGAGATCTTGAAGGAATTGGCCGCGCAGGGCACCGCTATCCTGATGGCTACCCACGATATTTTTCGGGCCAAGGAAGTGGCCAATCGGATCGGTATCATGAAAGAAGGCCAAATGGTCAGCCTCATGTCCGCTTCGGATATCTCTGCCAATGAGCTGGAGCAGCTTTACCTGAAGACGATTTGATCGGAGCATAGGTAGGATGCCAAAACCTGCCTTGTCTTTTTGACAAGGAAAAAAGACATTGCTGTGTCCTATGGTTGGACGCAGGTCAAGAAAAAGCCCTGCCAAGTTAGGTTTGGCAGGGCTGTACTATGATTTGCTTGCTTATTTCCCTTGCAGGGCCTTTTTCAAAGCGGTCGCCGCATCCAGCACAGATTGCTGCACCGCAGGGATGTGTGCCAACGGATTGAGCATCCCGTAGTCGTGGATAAATCCTCTGTATTCGGTGATGGTGGTCGGAACCCCGGCTTCATCCAGCTTTCTTCCATAGGCCAGGCCTTCGTCGTGCAGAATGTCGTTTTCCGCGATCTGAACCAACGCGGGAGGCAATCCGCTCAGTTCCTCCAGAGAGGCTTTCAGTGGGGAAGCGTATTTGTTGTCGCGTTCTTTCAGATCCGGCAGGTAGTTGTCCCACATCCATTTCATCAGCGGGGTGGTCAGAAACCTCTCCTGGGCAAATTGGGTGTAGGATGGTCGGCTGAAATCCGAGTCAGTGACAGGCCACAAAAGTACCTGCTGAGCCAGTTTAGGGCCATTTTTGTCCTTGGCCATCAGGGCTACGACGGCGGCCATGTTACCGCCAACGCTGTTGCCCACTACGGCTAGCCTGCTGGCGTCCACGCCGATCTCGTTTCCATGTTCCGCAACCCATTTTGTGGCTGCATAGGCTTGGTTGATGGCGACAGGGAACCTCGCTTCGGGAGAGGGAGTGTAGTCTGGGAAGACTGCTACCGCACCGCTGTGGACGACCAGGTCACGAACGAGCCTTTTGTGGGTAGGGTAGTCGCCCAAAACCCATCCGCCGCCGTGGAAGAACATGCCGCCGTGGAAGAACATGAAGACGGGAAGTCCTTCTTGAGCCCCTTTGGGTTTTACGATGTGGATGGTCAGGCTGTGCCCATCTTGGGTGATGGTTCGTTCGGACTCATCGATGTCGGAGTAGTCAAAGCTCACCGATTGTTGTGCGCCGACCAAAACCTGTCGGGCGTCAACTGGTGCCAAAGTTTCCAAGGGTTTTCCGTCGCCACTGTTGAGGGCTTTCAGGAATTCTCTGGTTTCTCTTCCGATGTTCGGATCTTGGGATGCGGGATTTGATTGTGCCATGATGTTGGAGTTTATGATGGTAAATGATACTAAAGACAGGAGTTTTAAATAGGTGGATTTCATGGTAGTTAGTTTTGGAGGTGGAGGTTTAAGATGATGTCAAAGTTGAATGCGGAACCTACAGGGCAGGTTTTCTCCGTTTCTTTGGCGATTCTTTCAAATTCCCCAGCGGAGATCCCGTCCACTTTCGCGTTCAGCGTCAGCTCTGACTGCGTGATCTTTCCGTTGTCGAGCGTGATGACGGATTTCGTTTGGAGGTCTTCGGGATGGTATCCCGCCTGAGTCAAGTCCAGGCTTAGCTTCATGGTAAAGCATCCTGCATGGGCAGCTGCCAGTAGTTCTTCGGGATTGGTCCCTACACCCTCAGCAAACTTGCTGTTGTACGAATACTGGGTCTTGTCGAGGACTGTACTCTGCGTAGTGAGGTGTCCCCGGCCTTCGTTGATGGTGCCGTTCCAGACGGCCGTTGCATTGCGTTTCATACCTTTTTGTTTTGATTGTTGCTTATTGATAAAGCAAAGGTATGGCGCAGATAGGGTATGGATAAAGGGTTAAAATTCTACTATGATTGTACTTTTTTCCCTTCGATGGATTTTTTTTCGATTCGGCCTTGTCAGGCGGTCGATTTTGCCCCGCGGTGAAATGGTAAAAAGCCGAGCGCAGGAAGTTGTCTGAATAAGTTTGACGAAAGGATTGGAGCCTTTGCCGCGACAGCGCCATCACTTGAAAAAAACAGGCAGCTGGATGGCGAACGAAGCTGAATGCCGGAGCCCGACTTGATTTGCCCGGAGAGTTTTCAGGGCTATAGAAAAACCCATTCAGACTGGCAGTCCGAATGGGTTGGTTCAATTCACGCAATTTTCAAGGACTGGATCAGCCCTTTGTCGAAATCATACTGGTAAGTCAAGACAAGCGGACTGCCCGGAAAGGAGCCTGCTATTTCGGCTTTCAATTGCTTTTCGGCTTCCGAGTATTCAAGCGGTTTCATGCTGGTTTGGAAT
Organism: Algoriphagus oliviformis; assembly: GCF_017254915.1. Lineage (GTDB taxonomy): Bacteria > Bacteroidota > Bacteroidia > Cytophagales > Cyclobacteriaceae > Algoriphagus > Algoriphagus oliviformis. Next base: position 42,833 of record NZ_JAFKCT010000005.1, read on the forward strand.
TCCTTGTTGGCCTTGTCTATCCAGTTTTGGATTTCCTTTCGTCCCCGGTAGGTTTTTCCCTCGTCAAAGACGATGGCCGATTCGGTGAAACATTCGGAAAATGCTGCGCTGTCGAGCTTGTTTTGCGCTTCTACCAGCGCTGTCAATACCTGTGGTAAGTTCATGTGAGGTTTGTTTTTAGTGGATAATTAGATGGTGGGGATGGTCCCACCGTCGATGATGTATTCTGTACCTGTCAGATACTTGGCTCGTGGCGATGCCAAAAAGCCTACGAGTTCTGCTACCTCTTCGGGCTGCGCGGGCCGGCCCATGGGGATTCCGCCCAGCGCGTCCATCACGCTTTGTTTGGCTTGATCGGTGGTGATGGACGAGCTCTCGGCGATCCTCTCCATCATCCGCTCCGCGGCGGTGGTCATGATCCAGCCTGGGGAGACGGTCAAAACCCTCACGCCTTTCGGCGCTACTTCATTTGAAAGGCTTTTGCTGTAGTTGATAAGGCCGGCTTTCGCCGCTGCGTAGGGCAGTGTCGCATCGTAGAGAGGCAATCTGCCCTGTATGGACGCGATATGGATGATGACGCCGGAGCTGCGCGCGATCATTTGCGGGAGGAAGGCCCGGTCTAGCCGTACGGAAGCAAGAAGGTTGGTTTGGATGGCTTCCTCCCAGTCTTCGTCAGTGAGGACGGCATAGCCTCCAGCTTTGGACTCCGAGCCTCCCAGGTTGTTGACCAAGATGTCCAGCCGGCCAAATTCCTGCAGGATTTCCGCTACCACTTTCTTTGTTCCAGCCGGGGTGCTCAGGTCCGCCGGGACGAAGTGAAGTCTTCCGTCGGGCTTTTCGGGGGCGTTTCTTGCGGTGATGACCACAGTCGCTCCAGCCTCCAGGAGCCGCTCTGCGATCGCTTTGCCCGCTCCTTTGGTACCGCCGGTCACCAGGGCTATTTTGCCTGCGAGTTCCTTGTTGAAGTTGTTTTGTACCATAGTGTTATAATCTATAGCACAAATTTCAGCCTTAAGTACACTTGGGACAAGTACGGAAATACGATTCAGATAGGGATCAATTTTTCCCCTATTGCATAATTTGGAGCATAGGTTTAATATTGATTATGTATGAAAGAAAGATTTTGCCCAACCTCAATTGTGGACTGGATTTGATAGGGGAGGTATTGTATGGTAAGTGGAAAATTAGGCTGTTGTGGTTTATCAACGAGGGGGCGCTACGTCCCAGTGAACTGCAGCGCAAGATTCCGGATGCTTCCCGACGGGTACTGAACATTCAGCTCAAAGAACTGGAAGAGCATGAACTGATCACCAAGAAAATATACCCCGTAGTCCCGCCCAAAGTAGAATTCAGCCTCACCGATTTTGGGAAGTCTTTGATTCCAGTACTCGCTGGATTGGGTAAATGGGCTGATGAAAATGACGGACAGCTGCGTGCCGTGATAGCCAAGCGTTTTGCTTGACCGTACTATCAGCCTGCCGAAGTAAAATCGCCTATTGTTTACTTAGCCCTTTGCGAAAGGTAGCCGGCGTTTCCCCGGCTTTCTGCGTAAACATCCGGTTGAAGTAGGCAGGATCCTCATAGCCTAGTTTGAAGGCGATCTCCTTGATACTCGAGTCGGTGTAGAGCAAAAGCCGCTTGGCTTCCAGTACGATCCGGTTTTTGATGATTTCGTTGGGGTTTTCCAGATGAAGCTTGTGGAATTTTTGGGTGAGCGTCTTTGGGGCGATGTTCAATAGCGACGCATAGTCGGCTACACTGTGTTTTTCCCGATAGTGTATATCCACCAGCCTGCTGAAGTTCCTGAAAAACTCCTGCTCCGCCACCGCCAACTGCAGGCTCTCATTTTCGAGATATTGTTTTTTCCAGGCTCTGGTGGCGCGGATGATGATCTGCTTGAGATGGATGCGGATCATCTCTTCGGAGGAGTTGTCCTGGGCAGTCAGTTCATCCGTGATTTGCATGAGTAGCAGGCGGACTGTTTTCGATTCTTCCGGCAACAAGTCCACCTTTGGTATTTCAAAAATATTGTTGAACAACAGGCCGTCGCAGGCTACCTCATCATCGTGGATCTGGATACAATAAAAGTCCCGGTTATAATAGATAAGCGCTCCCTTCTCCTGGCCCGCGGCGTGTATGTGCAGGTATTGGTTGGTGTTTATGAAGAAAAGCGAGGGCACCGTGACCTCGTAGTCATTGAAGTCCACCGTTAGGGAATATCCCTGGGGGACATACAGAACTTTGATAAAAGTCCGAAATGCCTCGCCGTTGACCTGGTCCAGCGAATCCGAGTCGAAAGAAACCATGCCTAATTTCTTGTGGTTGGACTCAAAGAGGGCTGCAGTGTTGTTCATTGGCGTGGGTGTTCGATGGTACAAGGTTACAAAAAAAATCGAACCGGCGACTCCGGCTCTTTGCACTTGGCTGTTGATGCTGAGAGTCGGTTTTGAGGTCAATTTTTTCGACTGTGCAGCAGCATGCCCAAGACTACCAGGCCTATTCCCGCCAGGGTGTAGTAGCCTGGGAAAACCGGACTGAAAATGACCAGTTCCCCGATGAGCGAAAAGACCACCTCGGAGGCTTGGGTAGCTTCGACGGCTGCCAAGGACTTTTCGTCCTTTCTCACCTGATTGGTCGCCGAGAAGAAAAGCGCGGTGGCGATGAGCCCAGAAGAAATGGCTACTGCCAAAGTCTGCAATGCCTGACTCGATGAGGGGAGTCCTTGGCCGCCGGCCCATTCGACACAGACCAGGAGAATCCAAAACGGCAGACTACCGATCAACATGCCCAGAATGCGTTGGTAGGCGTCTAGCCTTCCGTCTACGAGCTGCATCATCTTTCTGTTTCCCAAGGGAAAAGCGAAAGCCGCGACGATGACAGGCAGGGTTCCGGTTCCCAATTCCTTGATGCTCAGGTTTTCGGCCTGGCTGAGCTGCATCATTCCTATTCCCAGAAGGATGAGCGCCGAATAGAGGAAGGAGGAGAAGGGGATTCCTTTGGTTTGCGTGCCTTGGCTGAGCAGCGGGGATAGCAGCAATCCCGCCACGATCGTGATCTGCCAGGTCCCGGCGATCAGCCATGATGGGCCATAGGCAGCGGCATAGGTCAGTGTGGAGTAGAAAAGCCCAAATCCTACCGTGCTCCAAAGCAGCCATTGGATAGGATGTCTTTGCAGTTCCTTCAGCAGCTGCCCCAAATTTTTCCTCCAAAAAACAATCAGGAAGAATATCGGCAGCATCCAGAGGAAGCGCAGGGAAGCGCTCCAAATCCAGCTGCCTCCGTTCACGGCCATGAGCCGGTTGAAGATGAAAGTGAAGGAGAAAAACAAGGCCGAGAGCAATCCCAAGAGGACTGCTTGGTTTTTGTTCGAAGTCATTGGTAGAGCGATGCTTGTTGGAAACTTGGCGGAGGGTATTGGCCCTTTCTGGCTTTAATGGGAAAGGACTGGTTTTACGGGAAAAAGGCCCCTGAAAAAGGCGGATCCCTTCTAGGCGGAGGATCGTAAAAGAACGCTGCGGAGCGTTTGGGCTCCGCAGCGGTGGATGGTCTCAGCTGTTGGCTGGCGCCTCCTGCTTGGCAAACTTCTCCAGCTCGAGGTTGAATTTTTCCATCTCCTCGATGAATAGGGCATGGCCGCTTTTTTCAAACTTGACCAGATAGGAGTTTTGAATTCCCTCGTGGAGCTGCTCGGCAAATGCGAAGTCGCACAGCTTGTCTTGGACACCGTGAAAGATCGCCACGGGAATCTCCACCTTGGTCAGGCCAGAGCGCAGGTCAAGATTGGCGAGTGACTGGATGGACTGCGTGGTGGCGTAGGGGGAAGCTTCCAGATTGATCGCTCTCAGCCATTCCGACATTCCTTTTGAGATCCCGCCTTCCGTAGCGGCAAAGGCTTTGTCGAAACCGTCCAAGACCTGGGGTCTGTCTGTTTTTGTCAGCTCGACAAAGGATGCTGCCCCTTCCGGCGTAAGGCCATAGGGATAGCCAGGCCGCTGTAGCCAAGAGGGCGCGGCGGCGGCAAACAGCGCGAGCTTGCTCAGGTGCGCTCCGTCGTACTTGATGGTGTAGTGCAGGGCGACGGCGCCGCCCATGGAGAAGCCTCCGAGGACGGCGTTCTCAATCTTGAGCTTTTCGAGCACCGCTTTGATGTCATCTGAGAAAACATCAAAGTCGTATCGTCCATAGGGTTTGTCCGATTTGCCGAAGCCGCGCAGGGAAATGCCGATCACGCGGAATCCTCTCTCTACCAAGTATTGGTATTGGTACTCATACATGGCGTTGTTCAGCGGCCATCCGTGAATCAGGACGATGGATTGGCCTTCGCCCAGATCGACGAGGTGTAGCTTCACGTTTTTTTCCACCTCGATGTATTCCGGTCTTCCGGCTGAGGCAGCTGGTCTTTTTCCTTGGGAAAGCACTGCGTTGCTGTGCAGCAGGCTTGCCACTAGTGCGAATGTTAGGATTTTCGTTTTCATAGTTTGTGTTGTTTAAGTGTGTATTTGATTTGGTTGGTGTTCAGTTGGAGGGATGGAGCTGGGCTTCCAGGGTGATCTCAAGGTTGTACACTTTGCTGACAGGGCAGTTTTCCTTGGACTTGTAGGCAATCTTGAAGAACTGGTCCTGTGATATGCCGGGGACTTTGGCTTCGAGCTTGAGGGCTGATTTGGAGATCGTTCCGTTGTCCAGCGAGATCGCCGCTTCCGTTTTGATCTCTTCCGGTTTGTAACCCGCGACAGTGAGATCAGCGCTGACCTGCATGGCGAAGCAGCTGGCGTGGGCCGCTGCCAACAGTTCCTCGGGATTGGTGCCGGTCTGATTTTGAAAGCGACTCACAAAGGAGTACGGCGTGTTGTTGAGGATTTTGCTTTGTGAGCTAAGGTTGCCCACCCCTTTTTTCAATGTTCCGAGCCAAATGGCACTAGCTGAGCGTTTCATTTGCGTTTCCCTGTTTTGCGTGTGATTTGATAGTGCAAAGTTGTGGCTGTGACACGGCTGAAAAAATGGATAAAAAGCCATGAAACTTGTACATTTTTCCCTAATGGAGGTGAGAGGGAGATTTCAGGTTGCTGATGGAAAGCGGACGGTAGAGCCCCCGCTGGGCGTAGTGGAAAGTTTATAGGGCTAGGTGTGGATTGCATCTACACCTTTTTTATCCAAACAAATTTGTAGTTTGCTGAAGGGACGAAGGAATAGAAAAGAAGGCCAATTGCATCCCGATAAAAGGATGGAAGCGATAGTAGGGTAGGAGAAGGCGTCAAGAAATCTTCCAGAGGAGGATTTTGGCCTTGGTCTGGGTTTTGGATAGGAAAATTCTACCCAGTCGCCGCGGTGTTTTGACTATCTCGAGAAGGAGTGCCTATCAAAAAAATAGATCTCATAAACTAATCGCATGGTTCAGCTTTGATGCTATATTTGGACTAAGTTCTTTCAAAAAACCACCTGCACAGCCGAAACCCGATATATTATACTTTAAAATGACTGTTTCGACATGAGAACACAGTCTGATGAAGAATATAGGGGGTAAGCAAACAACATAAAATACCAGTTGTCTAAAGTATATGATCAAACCCCTCCTCACTGTCCCAATCATCCTTTTGTTTTTCGTTTCAGTGCATGCGCAAACCGACACTTGTGACTGTACTAAGCCTACCGAAAGCCAGATTATTGATCTTTGCAACAAAGTAAACCGTACAGAATATTCCACTATTGACGGATTCAGTTTCACTTACCAAGAAGCTCTTTGGAAAATGGCGGGCGCAGACCCTCAAAAAGATGACTTCAATAAAGGTGTGGAAAAAGTGCAATGTTTCTGGAACAAGTACCGGCAACTTCTTACCTGCGAGTTTTCTACAAATACTGCCACGGGCAAGAATATCCTTAAGTATACTATCGAAGGTGGACTACCTGGCTTTACCGTAGAAATGGTAAAACGTTACCAACTGGATGTGAATTTCACAGATTACGATGGGGAAACAGTGCTGGACTACCTAGTGAGAAGGATGGGGGAAATGAGGAAAAGACCACCTGTTGACCAGTTGAAGATAGACGAGTATCAAAGAATCCATGACCTTATAAGATCCAAAGGCGGAAAATATGCGACAGAATTATAAGTAGGATGGATTGGCTTTCCTTTTTCGTTCTTTGTCCCCAGGTGGATCTAGTGGAAAGTTTGTAGGGACTAGCTGTAGATTACATCTACACCTTTTTATCAATACAAATTTTCATTTTGCTGGGGCACGAAGGAATAGAAAAGAAGGCAATTGCATCCCGATAACGGGATCGAAAGGAAAAATGGATAAAGTTGTGAACTTCACCCAGCGGAGGGAGAGGATAAAACCGGATATTTGGACATGAAAGTGGCTATTTCTTTATTTTTCATTTTATCCATTTGTATTCAGGATCTTTTTGCGCAGCGATTCTTTTCTGAGGAAAAGTTATGGAGTCAATCGGTGTATTCGATTGAGGAGGCTTTAAAAAATCCGAGAAAGACTGTAAGTGTTTATCTTCGTGATACTTCTCTAAGGTCAATTCCTAGTGGTCTGCAAAACCTGCCCAAATTGCAGATGCTGAAGATTTCAGATTCAAAAATCGAGTCATTTTCCTCTTTTGACGCTCCAAGACTAAGGTTTCTAGACCTTTCGGGAAGTTCGGAAATTGATTTGGCATCCTTGTTAGAGGAAAATTCATTTCCCTTGCTTGAGAAATTAATTTTAAACTTTTGTGAAATTGAATCTATTCCCGGAAGTATTTTGGACTTGTGTAATCTTGTTAATCTTGAGTTTAGCAACAATAGAATAGCCCACCTTCCTGAGAAAATAGGTTCGATGAGAAAACTTGCTAGTTTGCTGTTGCAGAACAACAATCTTAGATCCTTGCCATTTAGTTTTGGAAATTTCGAACAATTGGAAATGCTAGTCCTAACAGGTAATTCTTTCTTAGAGTTGCCGCAGGAAATTACTAATATCAAGACTTTGAAAAGTTTGTTTGTTGGAAACGAGGGAATGGATGTTTATCAAATGATCGGAGTATTGAGCAAATGTGAATCTATAGAGATACTTCATTTGAGTGAAATAAAGATTGGCAGTTGCGCCAATATTGGAAGACTTGCTGAATTGCCGAATCTGGAAAGAATCATTCTTGATGACGTATTTGAAAGTGAAGAAGATATTCATTTGGCTGAACTAGGGAGGTTTAAAGGGGAGGTGTTTATTAACACAAGTTTGGAATTGGGAGATGACACGAGGCTTAAAATAGAGTCTTACGATAATCTTATATTGAATAGGATTGAGTAGATGGCTTTCAATTGTGTTTGAAGGAAATTGTTTATTCTTAGTGAGTTAAATGTGAAAGCAGGCATATCTTTGCTGATGGCATTCAATCGCCTGACTGGGAGTAGTATAAAACTGATTTGGACTAGTTGTAGTCCCCGCTGGGCGTAGTGGAAAATTTGTAGGGCTAGCTGTAGATTGGATCTGCACTTTTTTTTATCAATACAAAGTTGGAATTTGCTGAGGGGACAAAACAATGGGATAGAGGGCCAGTTAAAAATTGACAAGGGTAGAAGGGTGCAATTGCTCCCGTACAGCTGTCGCGGTACCACCCAGTAGCGGGGAGCTTCCTACCGCCAAGCATTGTCCAACCCCATCTTCCACCCTGATAGTGCAGGACGGAGAAAGGCTCGAAAAATCAAAAATTATACCTCTCCCAGCTTGTCATTTTTCGACAAACGCAGCATTTTGATTGTCAAATCCCATCACGGCGGCAGTGCGATAAAGACGCTGAAATCCAAGGTTTTTGCATTGTGAAAACCAGTGCCTGAACCCGGCTGACGGGATCGATGGTCAACTTTTTCTTTCCGGTGAACGCTGCTCACCTCGTCGGTTTGGTCGGTAGGGAAGAGGTAGTGTAGTCAGTCAATACTTTGGACCAGAATCCTGGATATTAAGCATGCATTGTTACAAAAGATTTAGACGTTCCGCCTCGGGCGGCGCCCGGCTGGGCAGATTTTCATACCTGTGGCTGCTTACCCTGCTGTGGCTGCCGCTGGAGCTTGACGCCCAGAGCAAAAGACCGAATATCCTTTTCATCCTCACGGATGACCAGCGCTGGGATGCGTTGGGCTTTGCCGGCAATGGGATGATCCACACTCCCGAGATGGACCGTTTGGCCTCGGAGGGGACTTATTTCGAAAATGCCTTTGTCACCACGCCCATTTGTGCGGCCAGCCGTGCCAGCATCCTGACCGGCATGTACGAGCGCACGCATGGATACACCTTTGGACAGGGCGAGATCAAAGCACCGTACATCGGGCTGTCCTATCCGGCCTTGTTGAAGGGCTCGGGTTATTATACCGGGTTCTTCGGAAAGTTTGGGGTCAGCTATTCCGGGTTTGACGGGCTTTTTGACGTGGGGGAAAGCTATGACAGAAACGGTGCTTTCAAGGACCGGAGAGGCTATTTCTTCAAAACCATCGGAAGCGACACCGTCCATCTCACCCGCTACACGGGACAGCAGGCGATCGACTTCATCCAGGAGGCACCGGAGGATAGACCATTCGTGTTGTCCCTTAGCTTCAGCGCTCCCCATGCACATGATCCCGCTGAGGCCCAGTATTTCTGGTCGCCGGAGTTTGATAGCCTGTACCGGGATTTGGTGGTGCCGGATCCCATGCTGGCGGAGGATTCCTATTTCCAGGCGCAGCCCGAGTATGTACGGACGGGAGAAAACCGCACCAGATGGCATTGGCGATACGACACGCCTGAGAAGTACCAGCACAGTGTCAAGGGATATTTCAGGATGATCTCCGAAGTGGATGCTGAGATCGGCAAAATCCGGAAGGCTTTGGAAGAAAAAGGCCTGGCTGACAATACCGTCATCATCCTGATGGGGGACAACGGGTACTTCCTCGGGGAGCGGCAGCTGGCAGGTAAGTGGCTGATGTATGACAATTCCCTGCGGGTGCCGCTGATCATCCATGACCCGAGAAAGCGGGGAGCCCGAAGGGTGGAAGGCATGGCGCTCAACGTGGATATCGCTTCCACCATCTTTGATTTGGCGGGCATGGACATACCCAAAGAGTGGCAGGGCCGCAGCCTGGTGACCGAGGTGGAGGGTGTTTCCAGCTTGGAGGAAAGGACGGCATTTGTGGCCGAACATCTCTGGGAGGTGGACATCATCGCGCCCAGCGAAGGCTTGCGAACAAAGGATTGGAAGTACTTCAGGTATCGGAATGATCCCGATCACGAAGAGCTGTACCACTTGGCAGAAGACCCCTATGAACTCACCAACCTGGCGGGGGATGCTCGCTACCGGGAAAAACTGGCCGACATGCGGTCCAAGTTCGACTCCTTGGCGAAAGACCTGGAATCCAAGAGATTGGACTGAAAGCGGCTTTCGCCCAAAATAAACTATCCACTAACTCACGAAAAACCATGTTTGGGACAATCCATAGAAACATAAGACTGTCGGCCTTGGTGTTGGGGGCACTCTCCATACTGGGATTCAGGTCGATCCTAGCCGTTGATCCGGTCGAAAAAGCAACCAAACCCAATGTTATTTTTGTCCTTGCCGACCAGTGGCGTTCCGATGCCGTGGGATACATGGGCAACAACGACGTGCTCACGCCTCACTTGGACAGATTGGCCAAGGAAAGCCTGGTCTTCGAGAATGCGGTGACCGTCATGGCGGTCTGTGCGCCTTGGCGGGCGAGCTTTCTCACCGGCCAATACCCGCTGACCCACGGGGTGTTTTACAACGACAAGCCCCTGCCCAATGAAGCGCTGACGATGGCGGAGATCTACAAGGAGCAGGGATACCAAACCGGTTACATTGGGAAATGGCATCTCAACGGCCATGCGCGGGGTGAGCATCCCTTTAGCGCAAGGGACAAACCCGTCCCCAAGGATCGCAGGCAGGGCTTTGACTATTGGAAGGTGCGGGAAGTGACCCACGACTACAACAACTCCTTTTACTTCGACGAAAATGACCAGAAGCAGATTTGGGAAGGGTACGATGCCTTTCCCCAGACGGACAGCGCCATTTCCTACATCAAGAAAAACAAGGACAATCCCTTTTTGATCATGCTTTCCTGGGGGCCTCCGCACAATCCCTATCATACCGCTCCGGAGGAATACCGGAAGCTCTACGATCCCGCAAAGATCACGCTCAGGCCCAATGTCCCGGAGGAGTTTCAGGACAGCGCGAGGCAGATCATAGCGGATTATTATGCCCACATCACCGCATTGGACAAGGCCATGGGCGATCTTTTGGCAGCCGTGGAAAAAGAGGGCCTGTCGGACAATACCATCATCGTGTTTACTTCGGAGCATGGGGACATGCTTTTTTCCAAGGGAGTCTTGAGGAAGCAGCGCCCCTACGACGAGTCTATCAAAGTGCCCATGCTGATCCGCTATCCGGAGAAGCTGTCCCAAGCCCGGCACGTGCGCGCACCTATCAATACGCCGGACTTGTTGCCGACGCTGCTGGGCCTTAGTGGGATAAAAATCCCAAAGACAGTGGAGGGTACGGACTATTCCAAGCCTCTCATCGCAGGTGAAGACCTGGGCAATGACGGGGCCCTGATCATGCTGCCGGTGCCGTTTCACGAGTGGAAGTTTATGAATGGGGGCCGGGAGTTTCGGGGAATCAGGAGCGAGCGCTACACCTATGTCAAAGATCTCGAAGGGCCTTGGCTGCTGTACGACAACCAGACTGACCCTTTCCAGCAACAAAACCTGGTCAACCAGCCGGAATCCAAGGAACTTCAGGCGCGGTTGGAAAAAGTCCTTCAGTCCAAGCTGAAGCAAACCAAGGATAGATTTATGCCGGCGGACTACTACATGACCCAGTGGAACTACCTCTATGACAGCAGTGACAGCCTCCGAACCGAGGACTACCTACAGCTCAGGTAGTCGAGGGAAAGACTGGACGCCTGACCTCAAAAAGGTGTCGTGAGTCCAAAAAATGACCGCAGGATTATTGATAGAGGGGGCGTCATAGAAGTTGGCGGGGATTTCCCATCATTCTTCATTTGAGATCGGCTCTTACTCGAGAGTACCCCTGCGGTCTATTTGCTCGCCTAGCACCGCCGATTTGTTTTTTATCCATTTCCTACGTAGCCGCTTGGCATGAGCTGCCGCACAAGCGTGTCCAAATCCGCATTCCCCACGTAATTCTGTGCCATTCTTCCGCTGAAATGGGCTAGCCTCCCGCTTCCTCGCCAGCCTAACTTTGTCCTATCAAAAAATCAGTAGTGACACTTAAATTCTAACGAAAATGGCAAAAACTATTTTTATCACAGGCGCATCAAGGGGTTTTGGCAGGCTATGGACAGAAGCCCTGCTCAAGAGAGGCGACAAGGTGGCTGCAACTTCCAGAAGTGCGGAGGTTTTCAAGCAACTGGAAGCCGAATATCCGGAAAACTTCCTTTCGATTTCATTGGACATCACAGATCGGAAGGCGGTATCTGAGGCGGTAAAAGCTGCCAAGGAACATTTCGGCCAGTTGGACGTCGTGATCAACAATGCGGGATATGGGGTCTTTGGGGCAGTGGAAGAGGTCGGTGAGAAAGAGACCAAAGACATTTTTGAGGCAAATGTATTCGGGACGCTTTGGGTGACGCAGGCCGCTTTGCCCATCTTTAGGGCCCAGGGCAGTGGCCACGTGATTCAGCTTTCCAGTGTTTTGGGCGTTTGGAGTCTTCCCACTTTGGGGATTTACAACGCGACAAAATTCGCCGTGGAGGGCTTCAGCGAGGCCTTGGCTGATGAAGTAAGGGACTTTGGGGTCAAAGTGACGATGGTAGAGCCAAATGGCTACACCACCGATTTTGGTGGAAGTTCAGCAGTACAGGGCGAAGCGATTCCCGCCTACGACCAGTTGAAATCCAGCTTGGCAAACGTGGACGGGCTATTGCCAAAAGACTATGGAAAACCAGAGGCGACGGTTCCTGCGATTTTGAAGTTGATCGACAGTGAAAATCCACCGCTTCGTTTGTTTTTGGGAAAAGTCGGGCTGAGAAAGACCGAGAAAATATATTCCGAGAAATTGCGAACTTGGAACGAGTGGAAAGAGGTTTCAGAAGCGGCCCACGGCCATTGAAACAGTATTGAGGTCTTCCTTTATCCGACAGCCATGATCCATTATAAGACGCTCACGGAACTACACACGGGTAATCACTGGGATGCTCCCCAGCATCCTTTGTTCAGTATGATAGGCTGCCAGTCAGCCTGTACTTTGGGAAATAGGGAGTTTACCACCGACTGCTATGTCATAGCCTTTAAGAAAATAAAGTCAGGCATATTCATGTACGGACGTACGCCCTATGACCATGACAACGGATGTTTGTTTTTCGCCAAGCCGAGACAGATCATTGAGCTGAAAGACCTTCAGTTTGAGGAGAAGGGCTATATGCTGATGATCCACGAGGACTATCTCAGCGGTCACGAGCTTTTTAAGCAGATTGAGAAGTTCAGTTTCTTCGATTATGAAGTCACCGAGGCCCTCCATCTTTCGCCCAAAGAAGAACAGACGATATTGGAGCTCCATTCCAAAATCCAAACCGAATACTTCACCAATCCAGACGAGTACAGCCGCGAAATCATCCTAAGCCACATTTCCTCCATTCTCAGCTATGCCCAGCGCTACTACAAACGGCAGTTTATAGATCGGGCCCAGGTCACGGGTAAAACCGCTTCGAAGTTTAACGACGCTTTGAAAAGGTATATCAGCGAGGGCATGTTGGAGCAAAACGGACTTCCCAATGTGGCGTATCTGGCAGAGCAGCTTTTCATTTCCCCCAGGTATCTGAGCGATCTGTTGAAGCAGGAGACCGGAAAGACGGCCATGGAGCTGATCCATAGCTATATGATTTCCGAGGCCAAAAATCTATTGAGACTTGGTGGGAAAGGCGTGGCAGAAATCGCTTATGAACTGGGCTTTGAAAATGCCTCTTATTTCACCCGCCTTTTCAAAAAGCAGACAGGAATGAAGCCTCTTGAATTTATGAGATCAAACTTGAATTGAGCGCACGGGATCAAAGCGCTTCGGTACAATCCTCCTTTTGGGAGGATTTTTTTTTACTGTAAATCCGTGCCATTCTTCCTGAGAAATGGGTTAGTCGCAAAGGTGCTTGATTCTTGAACTTTGCATCAATGTCAAACAAGTCAGTTCGTTGAAAAAAAAAGAATTATGAAAGCAATCGTATTGAAAGAAGCAGGAAGTGTAGACAATCTAGTCTATTCTGAAATCGAAAAGCCGACTATCGAAAATGGCGAAGTCCTGGTAAGGGTCAAAGCCGTGAGCATCAATCCCGTGGATGCAAAGACCAGAGCCGGAAAGGGAGTCTATGGACGGATCAAAAACGAAAGCCCGCTCATTTTGGGCTGGGATATCTCCGGAGTCGTCGAGGAAAGCAGCAACGATAGATTCAGGACTGGGGACGAGGTTTTTGGGATGGTGAACTTTCCCGGACATGGCAAAGCCTATGCGGAATACGTGGCTGCCCCGGCAAACCAATTGGCACTGAAGCCCACGAACATCTCATTTGAAGAAGCCGCTGCCTCTACGCTGGTGGCCCTCACGGCGTATCAGGCACTGGTTCACCATGCCAAAATCAAGTCAGGCCAAGAAGTGCTCATCCATGCGGCATCCGGGGGCGTAGGTCATGTCGCCGTACAGATCGCCAAGCATCTGGGAGCGAAAGTGACCGGAACATCCTCGGCAAAAAACAGGGAATTTGTCTTGGGATTGGGGGCGGATGCGCACATCGACTACCAAGGGTATGACTGGGAAGGTGCCGCCAGAAAATACGACTTCGTCTTGGATACAATCGGAGGTGAGAACATCGACAAGTCCCTGCAAGTAACCAAATCAGGCGGTACGATCATCAGCATTCCGACTGGATTAAACGAAGAAGTCACTTCAAAAACCGCCTCACAGGGTGTTCTGGGATACTTCATTTTGGTACAGTCTAGCGGGGAAGATATGCAGGCCATTGCGGCCCTGTTGGAAAGCGGAGTAGTGAAGCCCCATGTTTCCAAGATATTTCCTTTTGCGCAAATGAGAGAAGCACACCTCGAGCTGGAAACCGGAAGGACGGTGGGGAAGCTGGTGCTAAGCCTTTAATCATCAATATTTTTCCGACATGATGAACTCGACTCATTTCAGACTTTTGGCATTGGCCTCGCTGGTCGTAGCGGCCTGCAACAAGGTTCCTTCCAAGGAGGCTAAAACTGTCATTGCTCCAGCCCATGAAGATCCTGTGGCACTGGAACAGGTCTTTGCAGACAGCACGTATCAGTTGACTGGGGTAGCCGTGACGAAGGGGGACCGGCTCTTTGTGAACTATCCCTACTGGCTTGATGCCCATTCGTACTCGGTGGTGGAAGTGAAGGACGGCAAACCGCTGCCTTATCCAAACTCCGACTGGAACAGCTTTGAGATAGGACAAGATGGGCAAGACAAATTTGTATGTGTCCAAGCGGTGTTTGCTGACGACCAAGGCTATCTGTGGGTGGTGGACGCAGCTGGAATCGGTCTGGGCAAGGTGTACCAAAGCAGCAATAAGGTGGTGAAAATCAACCTAGCTACCAATGCAGTAGAACGGATTTACCGCTTTCCGGCGACTGTCGCCGGGGAGGAGGTGTACCTCAATGATATCCGTGTGGACAACGAAGCCGGTTTTGCCTATCTGACCGATTCCAATTCCGGTGGAATCGTCGTCTTGGACATCCGTTCCGGTGAGTCGAGAAAGGTCTTGGCAAACTCGCCATCGGTAAAGTCTGATGCGGCCTACCGTTTTTCGCCTTTGGGAACTGAGCTCCGCACAGGTGACGGCTCCGCGCTAAAAGTGAATTCGGATGGAATCGCCCTTAGTCCAGACCGAAAATACCTCTACTTTAAGCCCCTTACCGATGACCGGTTGTACAGAATCGAGACTGGATTGCTGAGGGACTTTAAGGAAACGGATGCCCAAATAAGCCGGAGCGTGGAAGATCTGGGGAGATTCGTGACCACCGATGGGATGATTTTTGACAAGCAGGGCAATCTCTACTTTGGAGACCTTGAGGCCAATGCGATGGTGAAGATCAGTCCTGATCTACAGATGCAGACCATCGTCAAAGATGATGAAAAACTGCTCTGGCCGGACAGTTACAGTATTTCCGAAGACGGCTACCTCTACCTCACCACCTCGCAGATACACTTGATGCCTTGGTTTCATCAGGGCCAGGAGAAGTTCAAAAGGCCTTTCGCCGTGTATCGCATCAAACTGTAATCTCTATCATATCCTAGTTTTTGCCTTGATGATAGATTCGTCCCCAAAAAATATGAAAATGAAAACAATGCTCTTTTTGGTTGCTCTGCTCTGTTCGGCAGCGCTACATGCCCAGACTGTTCAGACATTTACCTTGGAAGAGTTACCGACCAAGCCCGTAAACGAGCTGCTGAACCGGGCCATGATCTCTGGAGAACAGGGAACGATTGGCTATTTCACCTATAAGAAAGGTGCTGTCGTACCTACACATCAGCATCCAAACGAACAATACTCTCTCATCACCAAGGGGAGTGTAAAAGTGACCATTGGTGAAAGGGAGTACATCGTGAAGGCGGGTCAGGGGATTATCATTCCTCCCAACTTGCCGCACAGTTTCGTTGCCTTGGAGGATGATACCATCGATATTGATTTTTTCGCCCCGCCAAGAGCGGACTGGATCGACGGCACCGACAATTATTACAAGGATAACTGAAGCCAGTTTGGGATGGAGACGAGGCAAGTTTGCGAACGGGTCGTCATCCATTGTGCCGGTTGGTGACGTTGCACCCCGGAAGTTTCAAGGCAGTTTGGTATAGTCAAAAAAAAGATCCCGGATGGCAGGTCCGGGATCTTGACGTTTTGCTCCAATCTATCTGACGGCTAGGCCAGGGCCTTGGGAGATGTCGTGGATTGGGGTAGGGGCTGGGAAGGTCTTTTTTCCGACCTTGACCCTTGATGCATCTGAGGCGTCACCGGCCTAAGGTAAGATACCAAGCCGGTACTTTTTAGCCATTGGTCAAGCTCCCGCTGCTCAGACTCCTGGAGCAGTTCTTTTGCCTTTCTGTATTCCTTTGCGACCAGGCCGCCGTCAAAGCTGACCTTTTCAAGTATGGTTTTGTAATATTCCAGAAATGTGTTTTTTGCCATCTTCAAAAATTCGTTTTGGGTTTTACATCTCGGCCAGTCCAATGCTGGCTTCTCTGGATTTCCGTCGGTGGCCCTTCCGATGCCAAAATCATCCAGCAGGTCAAACAATCTCCCGCCGGGAAAGGGCTGGGCTAGGCAGGTGGGCCATTCCTTTTCTCCACTGTGTTCATTGTTCTTTCAAGTTAATGGTTAAACAACTAGACAAGCCTGAGCCGGACGCTTCTGGTACCTGTTGCGAAGCTCTTGGCCCATGGCCGAATGAATCGCGATTCTTTGAAAATCCGACGTTCAACCGCCATGCCAATGGCGCTGAGGCGTTTTTCTTGACAGTTTTTTGCTGAAAAATTGTCAGCGTTGTCAGTGGGAATTTAGCGCCCAGACCGAAAAGCCGGGGAAATGCATCGCCGCTGCCCCCTGAAAATGCCTGCTTAGTGATCGGTCGCTAAACATTTTTTGCCGTTTGGGCTTTTTCTACTTGGACAACAGATCCCCTGGTCTGGGGGATAGCAGCAAGCCATGACAGCAAGAGAACTGGATAGGATCATAGAAATGGCCTGGGAAGATCGCACGCCCTTTGAAGCGATCAAATTCCAATTTGGGATGGGTGAAGCCCAAGTGATCAGCTTGATGTGCAAGGAGCTGAAGGCGAGCTCCTTCAAGATGTGGAGGAAAAGGGGGAATTCTGGCGTCAGCCAAAAACACCTGAAAAAGCGAAGTCTTGAAATGCTTCGTTTTAAGTGTTCCAGACAGAAAAGCATTTCCCAAAACAAGATCTCCTGATGTACACCTTCCCAACGGATATCTCTTCGATCGAACATCGGCTGCGACATATCCAGCCCATTGCCTACGCGTCTACCAGAAACTTCAAAGACGGGCAAGTGACGCGGTTGAGCCCCTATATTTCTCGCGGGGTGATTTCTACCAAGCAGGTGCTGGCACATATCCAGACACTGGAGTTGCCCTTTACCCAGGTGGAAAAATTGGTTCAAGAATTGGCTTGGAGGGACTACTGGCAGCAGATCTGGATCTCCAAAAAGGAGGGGATCATGCGGGATTTGAAGCACGTTCAGAGTCCAGTGACCAATTTTGAAGTACCTAAGGCGATCCTAGACGCGCAGACCGGGATCTCCGCGGTGGACGAGGCTATCGTGGAATTGTATGAAACGGGATACATGCACAACCATATGCGGATGTATGTGGCCTCCATTTGTTGCAACATCGCCAAGTCGCATTGGCTTGAGCCTGCCCGATGGCTGTACAGCCACTTGTTGGACGGGGATCTTGCCAGTAACCATCTGAGCTGGCAGTGGGTGGCGGGAGCCAATTCCAGCAAAAAATACTACGCCAATCAGCGCAATATCAACCGCTATTTCCAAAGCGACCAACAGCATACTTTTTTGGACGTGGAGTACGATGAGTTTGACAATCTGCGGACTCCCGACCTTCTCAAAGAGACCCAGCCGCTTCGAGTGGATCTCAAACTGCCACAATTGGAGATTCCGAAGTTGGCGAATTCAAAAACCACCCTGGTTTACAACTACTACAATCTGGATCCCTATTGGCATCAGGACAGGGAGGTGCAGCGGGTATTGCTTTTGGAGCCGTCGTTTTTCGCCAAGTATCCTATCCATCAGAAGTGCCTGGACTTTGCGATGGCTTTGAGCCAAAATATAGCAGGCATCCAGCCCTTCGTGGGGGAGTTTTCGGACTTGGCCGCCTTGGTGGATGCCCAAAATCTGGTTTTCAAAGAGCATCCTACAAATTCCCACTACCATGGCCGGGAGGAGTCCAGAGAATGGATGAGCTCCGTCGTGGGCTACTATCCTTCTTTTTTTGCCTTTTGGAAAAAGTGCAGAAATGAGATCGCCACAGCCTATGAATTTGCCAAGTGACCCATCACCAAGCCGCCCCAAAACATGCAACTACAAAAAGAAGAACTCGAAAAACTAGACCGGAAGTACCGCCTGAATCTGATCAACTCCATCTCCGGGATAAAGCCTGCCAACCTGATCGCTACCAAGTCCGTGGACCAAAAGGAAAATGTCGCGATCTTTTCCTCCGTAGTCCACCTTGGTTCTGATCCCGCCCAGCTGGGATTCGTCATGAGGCCACAGTCCGAGGTGCCCCGGGACACCTACCCGAATATTGTCGAGACGGGATGCTATACGATCAACCAGGTGCCGGAGTCACTGATCAAAAAAGCCCACTACACCTCGGCAAAGCTGAAAAAAGGCGACTCGGAATTTGCCCGAATGAAGCTTCAGCAGGAGTACATCGGGGGATTTTACGCGCCCTTTGTCAAAGAAAGCCAGATCAAGATCGGGATGAAGCATTTGGAAAGTATCCCCTTGCCCAACGGATGCATCTTCGTGGTCGGGACGGTCGAGCTGTTGGCAGTTCCCGACGCTGCGGTCAATGCCCTGGGGCAGCTGGATATGGCTGGTGTCTCCGGCGTCGGGATTTCTGGGCTGAACAGCTACTATGGGCTCAGCAGATTAGATACCTTCCCCTATGTCCGCGAGGGGGAGATCCCGGATTTTGAATAGCTGTCGCGACCTGGCGGGGGAGATCAATGCCCCGCTGTGAGGATCTCTTGCAAACCTGAAATCGGATGAAGAAAAACGAACTTCCCCAAAAAAACTGTCCAGTCTGCAACAGGCCCTTTTCCTGGAGGAAAAAATGGGAAAAGAACTGGGGAGAAGTCAAGTATTGCAGCGAAAGATGCAGAAGAAACAAACCCCATGACCCAAGCGATTAGCCTTGTTTTTCCCCACCAGCTTTTCCATTCCGGACCTTTGCTGGAAAACGCGCACGACATTTATCTGGTGGAGGAACGGTTGTTTTTCAGCCAATACCGATTTCACAAGCAGAAGCTCGCCTTCCATCGGGCTTCGATGAAAGCCTACCAGGACTTTTTGGAGAAAAGCGGAAGGACTGTCCGATACATCGAGAGCTCGTCAGAGCTAGCCGACATCCGCAAATTCAGGAAGGAAATCGATCGGGAAGGGATCGACGCGATCCACTGCATCGATCCGGTGGATGATTGGCTGGAGAAAAGACTCAGGAAAATGGCGGCTTCTGTCGAATTGACATTCTACGAAAGCCCTGCTTTTTTGAACACCCGTGAGGAGCTGTCCGATTTTTTCAATCCAAAGAAGGAGTCTTTTTTCCAGACTGCTTTTTATAAGCAGGAGCGGAAGAAAAGGAAGATTTTGGTGGATGGGAATATGGAGCCGGAGGGAGGAGAGTGGACGTACGATTCGGAAAACAGGAAGAAATATCCCAAGGGCAAGACTCCTCCATCCGTCCAATTTCCGGATGTTTCTCCATTTTGGGAGGAAGCGCTGGCCTATACCAAAAAGCATTTCGCGGATAATCCGGGCAAGCTGACCCAAGCGCCCATCTATCCGATTGACCAGCTCCAGGCAGAGGCTTGGTTGGACGAGTTTTTTCGACATCGGTTTCATGAGTTTGGGGACTATGAGGATGCGATCGTGAAAAACGAGTCTTTGTTGCACCACAGCCTCCTTTCCCCCTTGATCAACGTGGGACTCCTGCTTCCCGGATTGGTTTTGGAAAAGTGCCTGGACTTTGCGCAAAGCGAGAAAGTCCCCCTCAATTCCGTGGAGGGATTTGTCCGTCAGCTCATGGGGTGGCGGGAGTTCGTTCGGGGGATGTATTGGTGCAAGGGCGGCTATTCCCGAACCAAGAACTTTTGGGGTTTCAAGAGGAAGATCCCGGCCAGTTTTTATGACGGCACGACGGGTATTTTGCCCGTGGACGAGACGATCAAAAAGGTCCTGAGCACGGGATATTGCCATCACATCGAGCGGCTGATGGTACTGGGGAATTTCATGTTGCTCTGCGAGTTTGATCCGGATGAGGTGTACCGCTGGTTTATGGAGCTGTTCATCGATGCCTACGATTGGGTGATGGTGCCCAATGTGTATGGGATGAGCCAGTTTGCCGATGGGGGGCTGTTTGCCACCAAACCCTACATCGGAGGGTCTAATTACCTCAGGAAGATGGGCGACTACCCCAAAGGCGAATGGGAAGCGGTGTGGGACGGGCTCTTCTGGAGCTTTGTCGCCAGACACTCGGATTTTTTCCAATCAAACCCAAGGCTCTCCATGATGTACCACACCTGGAATCGAATGGGGGAGGACAAGAAGGAGAGCCATCTCCGCAAGGCAGACAAGTTTCTCGAAGGCATTTCGTAGCGGCGAAATGGCGGATTTGATACCTGTGTTTTCGAGAAGCCTATGTCCCTTGAATGCGCGGCACGCAGGGGAGTAATTCTGTGACTAGGGATCTATTGGTAGATCGCTTCATCCTTTTGCCCGATGATAGCTGCGCCAGCGCCTCATTCAGGTGCCGGTAATACTTGCGATCAGGGCCAGCCTGGTTTGAGAGTATGTCGATTTTTGCGATCCGATGATAGATCCCTGAGGCGGAGAAAGCCATCGTCGAGTAAACTTCTATATGCAAGGACTACCGAAGCCCAAGCTGGACCGGATGATGGATATCGGCTAGGGCTGTAGCGGAACAATCACCATGAATTCTAATTCAAAGAGATGCGGTTTGTGCCTTCTTGAAGCGGATACAGGGTTCCCTGGAATACCAAAGAGCCTACGACTCCTTTAGGTAAATGTACCGTCGCTGATTTGGCAGGTCCTAGGTCATAGCTCACCTCAATCTCCCCGTTCGGATGGGGCATTTTTCCGGACAGTTCGGTGAATTCTCCCAAATGTGGCTCTATTTTGACTCGGCGAAATCCCGGCCCGTCACTGTCGATCCCAAGTATTGTTCTGTAGAATTCGATATTTGGGCTTGATCCCCAGGCGTGACTGTCGGATCTGGTTTTGTCCAGATCGGAAGTTTCCGCCCAAGTAGTCAATCCCATGTCAATCGCTTTTCGCCAAACGTCCAGATAGGTCAGGTACTCGTCCCCTTTTCCCACATCCACCAAGGCCTGGTGGATGTAATATTTGAAATAGATGGTCGCTTCGACCATGTTGTTTTCCAATGCGAGCATTTTATCTCCAACAGCTCTAGCGCTCTCACCTTCGACAAGTCCTGAGAGGATAGCCAAGGCATTGGCATGCTGGGAAAAAACATCCTTTTCGGATCTGTCAGCAAACAACCCTTTTCCGGCATCCCAATACTTTCTTCGAATAGTAGCTTTCAGTTTCTCCGCTTCTTGGAGGTAGTTGGCTCCCAGTTCGGGGATTCCCAAATGCTTCTCCAAGTCTGCCGCATACTGCAAGGTCAGAACCATTTGCAAATCCAAAATAGCCGAATTGCCATCTGCGCCCATTGGGGGAATACCCGGTCCCCACTCAGGTCCAGTCGCCCAATCCACAAATGACCAAAACGGGAGTGTCCCCAAAGACCCGTCATCACCCTGTACACTTTGAAAATACTGGATCACAGACCGGGAGGAGTTGAGCTTGGTTTTCAAAAACTCCAAATCAGAACCATACATCAGATAGTCATGAAGCATTCCCACATACCACATGGAAAAGGGAGGAATGTACTGAGGGCTAGCTGATGGATACCGGCTGAAAGTCACACCTTCCGGCTGCTGGGAATAGGAGATTTGGTTGATCGAATTTTTGGCCAATCGGTCGTCTCCCGTGTTGTAATAGGAAATCATCATCTGAATCCTCCCATCTCCAATGTACTGCAGCTGCTCGTAGTAGGGGCAATCCAAGTAGGAATCCACCGCACAAAGGCGGGCTGTTCTCCACCCGATTTCCAGGATTTTTTGGAGTTGTGGGTCATCGGATCCAAACTCCGCCTTTAGCTCAAATGGAAATCCGGTAAATGTCGCTTCCATTCCCTGAAGTGTCAAAGGCTCGTCCTTGGTCTCCACCTCCAGTTGGATGTATCGGTAGGTTCTATAATTCAGCGGGGTAAATCGTTGCTTTTCTGAGCCATCGGTGACAATCTGGTCAAATCTTCCGACCATCGTTTTTCCCGCTATCTCATTTCTGTTTCCCTTGGATCTTTCTTCACCATACAGCGCTTCTGCATACGTGATCTTGACGGTAGCGTCTTTTCCTTTGGCAAAGGTAAAAGTGGGGTAAGCGTTGGTCAGGTAGGTCTGGTCGAGCAAGATGCTGGCTTTGGAATTGGCGGGAACTTGAATGGGCGAATTGCCGAAGGTTTCCAAAGCCACGGAAACGCCCTCCGTTCTTCGGATTGTGGGTTTTTTCTCCGGGGAAAACTCAAAAGTTGGGATTCCCGAAGGAATCAGCATCCAGCCCATCGGTGCTCCGAAGGCTCCAACTTTTGACTTGGGGACTCCGGGGAAAGATGCTTGTGCCGCTGGCCAAGCTTCGTCATTGAGGTCCGGAGACTGCCAGTCTTTGATGTAGTTTTCCATCTGGATGTTTTCTCCCGGTCCAGCAGCATAATATCCGTAAACCCTCACCTGAATCGGAGCGTAAGCTTCATCTTTCCTCGCCTTCCAAGAATCGTTGGTAGCAATGGCAGACGCATCACCTTCACCATCCACTATAAACCCCGTGCGCAGCGAAATCTGGGCTTCGGCTTTTCCAGCTCCTTCGTTCCAGACCTTGGCAGCAATCGTGTTTTTGCCGGATTTCAAATACGGAGCGATATCGTAAGTGTCAAAAAACCAATGCTCGATGTCGTTCCTGGCAGGTCCCACACCGATAAACTCCCCATTGACATAAAGGCGGTATTTATTGTCCGCAGACACATGGATGACATACTTGTCAGGCTTGGCAGAAAGATCGAAACCCTTTCTAAACACATAAACGCCATACTCGGCGGGTTTGCTTTCTGCGGCAGTAATCCATCTGGCATTCCAGTTTTTGGTCAGAAAATCTGGATTGATCTCCTGTGAAAATGCGAATTGGCTGCTTAACGAAACAAAAACCAGTAATAACATCCACGTACTAATTCGGGATTTGCTGTTTGGTATATGGGCTGCGGAAATCATAAAGGTTAAGTTTTTGGGTTTAAGAAACGATAGGTTTAAATCAGCTGGTGACTAGTTTTCCGATTTCTCTCCAGGTATCCAACTCATCGTGGAACCGATTCTCGATCACTTCGCAGTCGGCATCGATTCTCAAAGTAGGGCGGGTTTCCAGATTATAGGCTGGCCATACCGGCTCCCCTTCAGCGGAGGGTACTCCCGTTTTGGCGAAGTTGCACCAGTATTCGGCAAAATTGTGAGAAGCTTTGAAGCGGTCAGGTTTACCCCCTCCAAATCCCATTCTCGGCGCTTCTCCTTCTTTTGGAGGAACCTCATTGTTGAACTTGAAGGAAATGTCCATGGCATGGGGAGTTCCCATTTCGTATTCAGTGCCTGGGATTTTCATGTCGGATTTATAGCCGAAGTTGTAGAGATACACCGGTGCACCCCCTTGTTTGGCTTTCTTTTCGGCGATCTCTATCGAGCCTAGTCCCATCATGTTTATGGAGGAAATCGCCACAAATACATCAGGAGCTGAGGCTTGTGGATTGGCCTTTCGATAGGTCTCGACCAAGGCTTGCGCATCGGTCCCAAAGGGACCTTTGAGCCTTTCGGTGATTTCTTCGAAATTCATCGAGAAAGGCGCGATATCTCGGCTTTGCCATGCGAAAAAATTGTATTCATCTTCATTCCAGCCTACCAAAAGCGGTTTGTTTTTGGAGATTTCCACTGCCTTGGGGTCGAATGGATGGTGGGGCAACACGACTCCATCCACCACTGGCCCAAACCCCCAAATCGGATTTTCGCCGATTGGCCCATTGAATTTGGGTTGAAAAGGAGGGACGGTAGGGATGGTGTTTTGGATCTCCAACAGTTTTTCGGCCGGGATGTCCAAGAGCTTTTTCCAGTCACTTGGATCTATTTCCAACTTTTCCAGCACTGCGAGGGTTGTTTTCTGAGCCTGTTCTCTGCTCAGCATTCTGGCTCCGGGGCCGCTTTCGATGGATGTTTTGTTGAAAAAGGGAGCCGCCTCCGGCATGGCATACAGACAGGCGGTCTTTCCTCCTCCTCCCGATTCACCAAAGATCATTACGTTGTCCGGATCTCCTCCAAAATTTGCAATGTTGTCATGCACCCACTTGAGTCCCAGGGCAATATCCTGCACCCCCCTGTTTCCGGAGCCGGTGTATTCTCCCCCGGCTATTTCATCCAGATAAAGAAACCCCAACAGACCCAGGCGATGGTTTGTCTGGACAACGACTACGTCAAAATTCCTGGCCAAATTGGCACCGTCCTGTCCTCCAGATCCACCCGAACCGATGACATAGCCGCCACCATGTCTGTAGAACATCACCGCCCGTTTCTTCCCATCATTGGCTGGAGTCCAGACATTGAGATACAGGCAGTCTTCCGATGGGGCAGGCTCACCTCTTCGTGGACCTTGGATTGCCGGAGCTCCTAGTTCCAGGGTGTCCTTTATTCCGGTCCAAGGCTCCGGATTGAATGCTTTTTTGAAGCGGTTTGCTCCCGAGGCTTTCCTCCGTAGGGAATTCCCTTGTAGATGTTTACTCCCTCTACCCGTGAGCCTCGGATCTGGCCGTACAAGGTGTCAGCTAAGACGAATTCTTCTTTTGGACTAGTAGAAGAAAAGCCTGAAAACGGCAAAGAAATCAGTGCGGTCGAAGCCGAGAGTTTCACAAGGAAATCCCTTCTTCCAGGAGAAAATTGTTTCATGAGTTTTTAGCAGGTTTATTATCTATAATTAAGATAATGTGATTTAAGGTAGTGAGGATAAGAGGGTATGTCTGTCCTGTACTGGTAGGTTTCAGGCCGTTGGATTTGAGTGTCAGTTCAGCTTATAGCTTACAAAAGCAATCTTTCGACTATCCGGACTCCATGAGGGGACGTTGATTGTGCCCTGACCTCCAAAAAATTCCGGAGTCAGGTCTTTGATTTCTCCAGTGTTTAAGTCCATCAAACGGAGCTTCACCTGCTTCCCAAATGGATGTCCTTCTTTTTGGTCTTCCAGATAAGAGATATAGACTATCCATTTCCCATCCGGTGATGGGTGGGCAAACCAATTGGAGTAGCTGTCAAAGGTCAGCTGCTCAGGATTGGAGCCATCTGCTTCTATTCTCCAAATTTGCATTTGGCCTGTCCGGTAAGAATTGATATAGATGTGTCTTCCGTCTGGGGAATAGTCTGGCCCGTCGTCTAGGCCCTCCGTATCGGTAAGGCGGGTTTCTTTCCCCCCTTGGACAGGAATTGTGTAGATGTCAAAGTTTCCATTTCGCTCTCCCGTGTAGGCGAGTGTTTTTCCATCCGGACTCCAGCCATGCCAGAAGGACATCACCTCAGTGGTCACTCTTCGAGGTGTCCCGCCTTCGATAGGCAAGAGATAGACGATTGATTTATAGGATTTGGGGGACGGGTCGTTTTGATCATTGTGACTGATGGCGAGCCATTTTCCGTCGGGAGATATGCCGTGGTCATTGTTGCAGGCAGTGGCAAAACCAGTGTTTAGATGGCTGGTTTCCCTGCTGTCCAGATCCAGGGTATAAAGGCTGCCCAAGCTGTTTAGAATAAGGTAATTGTCAGGGTGCCAGTTGGGGGCTTCAAAATGCTTTGGCATAGTGGCCAATGTGTCTATCACACCGGTGGTGATGTCCACGGAATGCACATAGCTGGTGGTGTCCTGGCCAGTCTGGGCAAAGAGACAGAGCGGTGACACCAACAGGAAAAAAGTGAAGGAACAGCACTTTTTCATTTTCGGAAATTCCAGATAGCTAGGGATGGGCAGCATGAGTTTATTGGGTTTTTGGATTAATTGGTTAAAATGTACTCACTTTTCCACATTATCTAAAATATAGATAATAAGGATCTGGCATCCGGAAACCGGCGTATGGTCTGGTTTTCAAAAAAAAATGAAATTTGAGTTCTCGTTGCTATGCCAAAATTCGACGTCACGCTATATATCGCCCAGCTTTCCATCGACTGCGTAGTATTCGGCTATGAAGATGGTGAAATCAAGGTATTGCTTTCCAAGCCCAGTTACCTCCAGGATTTTTGGTCCCTTCCCGGGGGGTATGTTTTGAAAACTGAAGGGACGGACCAGGCCGCGTGTAGAATCCTGACCGAAAGGACGGGGTTGGAAAACATATTTCTGGATCAGTTTCGCGTGTTCGGCTCGGAGGGCAGGGTGGTAGGCAGTGAGCAGGTCGATCAGATCAAAGCGGGCCTTATTGCGTTGAATCCCGAAATGTATGACGAGGAAATCGTCTCTTGGATGGCGGAGAGGTTTGTCAGCATCGGGTATTATGCCTTGGTGGATATCAAAAAATGTGAAGCCCAAAACCGGAATGTTGGAGGAAGCACTGACTTGGTTTTCATTGGCACAGGTACCGAAGCTGACCTATGACCATTTTTCAATTTTGGAGCATGCATTGGATTCTTTGCGATTGGGTTTTGACAAGAAGCTGATCGGGTTTGAGCTGTTGCCGGAAACATTCACCATGAAGGAAGTCCAGAGCCTGTATGAAGCCGTGTTTGAGAAAAGCTTTCCCATGAACAATTTCCAGAAGAAGATTCTTGATTTGGGCATTTTGGAGCGACTTGAAAAGAAGTTTACCGGAGCTGCCAACAAGGCTCCGTACCTCTATAGACTCAAAAGGCAGAAGTCTGTCTCCTTGAGCAGCTGAGCTGCGTCTGCTGGTTCGGGCCAGGCATCTGAGGCTTTGCTTCGATGTCGGGTTCGATGGGCTTTTTGGTCTCAGGAGTGCTCTTTATTGCCAAGGGAGAATTTGCACAGTGGCTGATCTAGCCCTTGCGCTGATCATGGAGTTTAGGTAAGGACTTTCGGCATATTTCTTTCTGTAAGCCTGGTCTATTTTCTCGTTTATTTCTCCTTGGACGGACTTGAATTTTACTTTTTTGTCCATGCCTGCTGCGGAAATTTTCCCCATCCCTTGGTTCATGGCTGACTTGAACCACCGAGAGGAAGTGCCATGGTAGGCTCTCACAAACAATTGATCATCCACGGATACAGACCATATCCAAGTAAGGGGGCCGTATGTGATTCCATCCTCCCGGAGTGCGGCGATGTGGAAATCATCTTTCGAAGCGATTGTTCTGATCTCATCAGAACTTAGTGTCTCTGACAATTGATTCATTTTTTGGTACTGATACGATATAGTCTTCCGTTTTCATCATCCGTGATTGCGTATAGGGCATCATCCGGACCTTGGACGACATGCCTGAACCGTTGTTTTTCCTCTGTCAACAGTCTCTCCTCACCGACAATGCGGCCGGTCGCGTTGTCGATTACTAGTCGGGCAATATGCATCCCCCGGAGCATCGCCACAAAAAGGTTGTTTTTCCATTCAGGGATTAGGTCTCCATCGTAGAAGGTCATCCCACTGGGCGCTACGGCAGGGTCATAATAATAGACCGGAGACTCCATTCCAGTCTTTTTGGTCAATCCGGTTCCGTCAACTGGGGATCCGTCGTATTCCAATCCAAAGGAAACCTGAGGCCATCCATAGTTTCCCCCTTTCTTGATTCGATTGATTTCATCTCCGGCTCTCGGGCCGTGTTCGGATTCCCACAGCTCCTGAGTGGCAGGATTGAAAGCCAGGCCTTGTGGATTTCGGTGTCCTAGCGACCAAATTTCAGGAAGGGTGTTTTCTGCATTTTCAAAGGGGTTTCCTTTGGCAGCTTTTCCCTCCGGTGTGATGCGGATTATTTTTCCCAAAGCAGCATTCATTTCTTGGACGTCCTTTCTTCCATTTCTGAATCGGTCTCCAAAAGTGACCAAGAGCATACCCTCCGAATCAAAAAGCAATCTGGATCCAAAATGAAATTTACCACCTTGGGTGGGTTTGATTTCATAGATGATTTTTACGTCTTGGATTTCAGTCTCGTCTCTCGAAAGTACTCCAGATGCGACTTGATTCATGGCTTCACCCTCATAGGTGGAGACGTAGGTCCAAAAAACCTTTCTGGAAGTCTCGAAGTCTGGAGAAAGTTTGATGTCAAACAGTCCTCCCGAGCCCTCATATCGAACTTCCGGTACGCCTTTCAACGCAGGGCCAACTTGGCCTTCTTTCGATATTAGTTTTATTCTTCCTGGTTTTTCGCTGACTATTAGTTTTCCATCAGGTAGGAAATCCATTCCCCAGGGAAAATTGAGCTTATCGGTAATTGTTTCGACCGAGTAGTCCGTTTGTGTCCTGACGCCTGGGGCTCGGGTCTGTTCTTGGAAATCAGGGCATTGGGATTGGGCTTCTTTTGAAGCTTTTTCCACGGATTGAGCGGACACGTCCTGTCCAAGAGATGGATTGGTGTGAAGTAGGATTCCAAAAATCAAGAGCTTCACAAGCCGGTGGTTTTTCATGGTTACACGGGTTTACAGTCAGGATTATAGATTGAATCGACGCCATCTCTTTTTCCGGGAGTTGCCGAGAATCAGCTGTAGGACTTATTCATTGGCATATTGTTCGTCAGATACCTGTTCCATCCAAGTGACCACTTTTCCGTCGACTTCTTCTTGGATTGCGAGATGGCTCATGGCGGATTTTGGAGAGGCGCCGTGCCAGTGTTTTTCCTCCGGTTCGAAATAGACGACGTCGCCGGGACCAACTTCGATGATAGGACCTCCCTCTTTCTGAACGCATCCCAACCCGGATTGGATGATGATCGTCTGACCGGCTGGATGGGTGTGCCAGGCTGTCCTTGCTCCGGCTTCGAAGGTGACCATTGCGCCTTGGGCGACGGTCTTGGGCTGTTTGGCAAATACGGGTTCTACTCGGACCTGTCAGGTAAACCAGTCTCCGGGGCCTTTGAAAGATCCCCGAGTTCCATTTTTGGTAATCTCCATGTTCGTTATTTAAGGTTTGAAAAGAGTTGCCGTGTCTACGTGTTTGATTGCTTGCACCAAGCCATCTACGTTTTCAATGTTTCCCAAAGGAATCAATCCCGAGGCATAAGCGGCATCTTTGTAAAAGATCGCTACATCGCCCCAGGGGGCATAGTACATGATATTTCCCTTTACCGGCTTTGCTCCACTGGGAGCTTCGTTTTTGGAGAGTTTTTTCGGAGGGTAGAAAATCTTTTCCAGTCCCGCAAAGTCTTCAAATTCAACGGATAGGGGGAGTTGGTCTAAAAGACTTTTGGAAGCAGGATTGTCCAACAGTTCCACTGGGAACTGCTCTTGTCCTACTTGAATGATCAGGCTTGGTGAATCAGTCATAGCAGAAGATAGGGAAGAAATCTCTTCTTTGCCGCCTGCAGGGATTGGGGTTGCTGCAACGACCGCCAGCAGGACGAGCAATATGAGACGAGATTTCATGCGGATGATTAAAAGGTGGCGGCGTCGATCACGTATCTGTAGCGGGCTTCCTTATTGACTACTTTGCCCCAGGCTTCGTTGATTTCCTCGGCGGAAATGATCTCGATGCTCGGTCTGATGCCATTGGCGGCACAATAGTGGATCACTTCCTGGGTTTCGGGGATGCCTCCGATCAAGGATGCGTTGAAGTTTACCCTGGCAAAAGAAAGCATCAGATTGTTGATGTTGATTTCGGATTTGATCGGCATGCCCACGAGCGTAAATGATCCGTAAGGTTTTACGCACATGATATAGGGGGTGACGTTGAACTGGTAGGGGATGGTACAGATCATGTAGTCCAGTGTCTTGCCGTAAGCCTGCATGGACTTGTATTCTTCATCCACGACGATTACCTCTTTGACCCCCCAGGACTTGATGTCCTCTACTTTATCGGCAGTAGTGGTAAACGCGTAGACTTCCGCTCCTTTGGAAACGGCGATTTTGACGGCCAGATGCCCCAGCCCACCGATACCTGCAACGCCCACCTTGTCTCCGGATTTGAAGTTGGCCTTCATCAATGGAGAGTAGGTCGTGATCCCTGCGCAGAGCAGTGGTGCTGCTTCTTCGAAGGAAATGCTCTCGGGGATATGTACCGCAAAATGGTCTCTTACCACGATTTTGTCGGAGTATCCGCCTTGGGTAATGCCGGTAGGTTCCGCGGGATTCGGGAAGCCGTAGGTAAATTTGGTCTGTCCTCTCTCGCAAAACTGCTCTTCCCCATGGGTACAGCTTTCACATTCCATGCAGCTGTCGACCATGCAGCCCACGCCGGCACGGTCGCCTACCTTGAATTTGGTGACGTTCTTTCCCACCGCGGAGACGATTCCCACGATTTCATGGCCCGGCACCTGTGGATAGATTTGTTTTCCCCAATGGCCTTTTTCCTGGTGAATATCAGAATGGCAGATGCTGGCGAATTTTATATCAATGAGGATGTCGTCATCGCCAACCGGTCGGCGTTCGAATTCGAATGGACTGAGCTTGCCTGATTCGTCTGTGGCAGTATAGCCTCTGGTTTTTATGTTTTCCATAAAAGCTTGTTTAAGTGATTGGACATGGGGATGCTGTGGATCGGCCATCAGCTGAAGAGGGCTGGAGAGCGATACGGCAGCTCCGGCAAGGGCAGATTGCAGGAGGAATTTTCTCCGGGAGCTACCTGGTGTTGAATCCTTGGAGTTGGTCATGATTTCTAGTTGGCTTGGTTGGTCTGTTTTAGTCCTTGTATTGCTGGTCGGCGACTGCTTCCATCCATTGGACTATTCCCTTTTCCGTATTGGGGAGAATGTAGAGCTGCTGCATGCCTTGGTCGGGACTCGCACCGTGCCAATGGCGTACATTGGGAGGGCATATAGCCACACTTCCTTTCTTTAGAAGCTGCTTGGGCTCTCCTTCGATCTGATGGTAGCCTTCACCAGCGGTGATGATCAATATTTGTCCTGCGGGGTGGGTATGCCAGTTGCTTCTCGCTCCCGGCTCGAAATACACGTTGCCAATCATGGTTGTCAGGGAGGTGTCGCTTTGGACCAGGCCGTAGTTGTAGGCGTTCCCGGTGAAGAAGTTTTCAGAGCCTTTTTGTCCTTTGGGGAAAATACCGTCGCTCTCAGCGGATGCCTCGGCAGTGCTGCCCTTCGTGTCCTGCCCCAAAGTAAAGTGGCTGGCAAACAGCAGTAACGCGATACATGCGTATTGGCTTTTTTTTGAGATTTTCATCGCTATCTGGTTTAGGTTAATCGTGTCTTTGGGAAATGGAATCCGCTTTGGGTTGAATGGGTTGCCTTGGGGACTTAGGTCGTAGCAGCGCCGGTCAGAGGATTTGGATGGAAGCCTTTGGGTCCGACAGTCCGGGTTTCCACCACGGCATTTTCACTTATAGAAATCCCCGGCAATAGGGTTGCCCCTGCTTCGGTCCAAACGTTTTTTGGAATGGACATTGCCACCGTTCCCCTTTTCGATTTAGGCTCTGGGGATGGGTTTTCCTGGCAAGCCTGAGCTGTTGTTTGGAAAAGGGACTTTTTGGCAAAGTCTGTGTGGCCCGAGGCAGCCGCTGGAGCGGCGGGTTTCGGGGTGGTCACAGCGTGCGTGTTGATTTTATGGGAAATAGCGGCCGAGTATGCTACTGCGTGTCGCGAGATCGACTTGGCGCGGATTTTCCCTAGGGTTTGTTTGTCATGCAGGTCATCCATATGGGATTTCGGATCTGATCCTTGACAAAATTACCTCAGCCTGAAGGACGGGGGTTAAAGAAAATCAAATGAGTTGTTAAGGTATTCAAACATGAAGGGCTTTATTGGAGGATTTGCAAATGTTCCGATGCCGCAGGTTATCGCAGCGCTTTGGGATTTGTGCCCACGTGTTTTTTGAAGAAGTTGTTGAAGTAGGTTGGGTACTCGAATCCCAGTGCGTAGGCGATCTCGCTGATGTTCCAATCGGTGTGTTGCAAGAGCGCTTTTGCTTCGACAAGGATCCTGTCGGCTATAAGTGCGGAGGTGGATTTGCCGGTGATTTCTTTGACAGCCCGGTTGAGAGAGTTGACATGCACCGACAAAACCTGGGCGTATCCTTGTGGGGAATTCAGTTGCAAAGGGGAATCCGGACTCTCGATTGGAAATTGACGTTCCAATAACTCCAAAAAGACGGAGGTGAGTCGGGCCGCACCATTTTTATGCTGGACAAAATTCTCTGAGGGCTTCATTTTCAGGGCTTCATGCAAAATCAAATTGATGTAATTTCTAATCAAATCATCTTTGAATGCATATTCGGACTCCTGCTCTTCGATCATCTTGTCAAAAATCCCGTTGAGATTAAGTCGCTTTAGTTCAGTGATTTTGAGAATCGGCGTCCCGTCAATTTTAAAAAGTGGTGATTGGAGCAGGCTTTCTGTCCGTTCGCTGTGATTAAAGAACTCTTCCGAAAACAGACAGGTATATCCGACATATTGGCTAGAAAGAGTTTCCCAAGAATAAGGGATATGGGGGTTGCCAAAAAACAAAATAGTATCTTCTTCCCGATAGCTTTTGTCCGCGTAGTTGATGATGCTCCTTCCGGTAGTCAGGCAGATTTTGTAAAAATCCTTGCGGCTGTAGAGGCGGGTTGCATTCCCGTCACTTTCGATCCGAAAGGCATTGAAACCCTTTAATTTTAGCTTTGAGTTATATTCCGAGAGTGGCCTTTCTACAATTTGTGCCATGTCTTAACTTAAGAATTTCAAATGGGCTGTCGGTTGCGCACTACAGTGGTCTTCAAAGGACGGGCACTGCGGCCGACTTGAGGTTGAAGCCTGACGCGAACGTATCGCGTCGGGCTTGGGAGATATCCGCCAATTAAAGCTGGTCTTATTTGGCAAAAACAGGGAACACACTGGCTTCACCGTAGTTTTCTATTCTTTCGATGTTGCTCAGGAGCTCCATATCTTCGGAGCTGATCTCAAAATCTACGGAGGCGTTTGACTTCATGTGGACTGGATTGGCGGTCTTTGGAATTGGCAAGAGCCCCAATTGCAGGGTATAGCGGATCGCCAGTTGGGCAACGCCCACCTTGTATTTGGCAGCCAAATCGATCAATTTTTCATTACTTGGAATTTCTCCGTGTCCGATGGGAGAGTAGGCTTCCACCAGGATGTTTTGTTTTTGGCAGAAGTTGATCAGCTCAAGCGGGGTGTTGCCGATATGAGCCAATATCTGGTTGACCATTGGCTTGACGGTGCAGCCGGCGAGGATGTTTTCGAGATCTTCTTTTTCGAAGTTGGACACGCCGATAGCTTTGAGTTTTCCTGCCTTATAGGCATCTTCCAGAGCTCTCCAGGCTTCTTTGTTTCCTTCGGCAAAGGATTCGGTTCCGAGAAACTTGCTCCAAGGTTTAGGGCTGTGGATGATCAGTAGGTCGATGTAGTCCAACCCCATTGTTTCAAGAGATCCATCAATTGCATCGAGGGCCTGCTGATAGTTTTTGATTTCAGCGGCCAGTTTGGTCGTAATGAATAGTTCTTCGCGGTTAGCGCCAGCAATTTTCACTCCCTCGCCGACCCCCCGCTCGTTTTGATAAGCCTGTGCGGTATCGATGTGCCTATAGCCCAAGGCGACGGCTTCCTTTACAGCCTGGGCTACCTTGTCGTCACTGATAAACCAGGTGCCCAAGCCCAATTTGGGTATTTCAAGACCGTTGGACAGTCGGTAATTTTCTTCTAGTACCATAGCGTTGTCAAAGTTTTTGTTGGTTCAATTAGCTGATTCAAAGGTAGAATCAGGCTGGCTTGCCCACTAAAGAATTTCAAACTGATGCTTAATAGAATCAAACAGCCGACTCAAGAGACGTGGTTGGGAAAGACAAAATTCTTTCAGTGGCTGGGATTTTTAAGATACGGGTTATTGCTGCCCAGATGTGGCTATGGAGGGGGGGCGTAGCGATGACGGAGGTTTGGGCCTACTTGAATGATTGGAAACTACGCGGTTGACGACAAGCGCTTATTATAATATTCAAGTAAAGCATTGTTGGTTGAAGATGGATTGGGGTTTGATGGTTCGGGGGGATTTTTGCTGTCGCGGATCAGCGGACTCTTTCGATTTGCCGACCAAGCCCTTTTGTAGCCCGAGTAGTTCGTTTCAGAGGCGGATTTCGGTGCATGAACCCACTTGTACATGAAGCTCGGTGAGGTGCAGGGCCGCGCTTTCGTTTTCACGGGGAAGGGGAGAGGGGAGGTGTTCGGGGAGCAAGGCATAGAGCAGGAAGCCTCCCGCGGTGTAGAAGACCGAATAGGAAACACCGGTCACCTTCGAGACGGTAGGCATCCAATCCATGATGAACACGGCAAGGCCCACAACGGCTAGAAGGAGGATAAAGGTGTCCATGGTCAATCCGGTTTGCTCGTTTGGAATGGAGGCAGGTAGGGCGTCTGGCTCCTGTTTGGGCTCTTTGCTTATTTGGAGATGATCAGTAGGTCAATACTCAGCAGGTGGACGTCCAGTAGGGTTTCCCTGCCTTCCAAAAGGATATGGATCGTTTTTCCGTCTTCTTCCACCGTCCATCTTCCCTCGCTGAAGGCGATTTGGTCGGTGGGGGCAATTCCCTCACGCCTGACCGTACCGTCGCCGAAGAATTCGATGGCATCCCTGTTTCTGGACAGGCCCATAGGATAGCCCGCAGGCCGGTACACCAGCTGCTCGCCGCTGTCCTCCTCATGGGCGTGAACCCACCGTTTTGCCAGAAATTCCAAGCGTATGGCCATGGCGTCAAACTTGGTTGATCAAACCTGCCCTCGGACCCATCAGGCTGGCCCGCATTCTCGCCACCTGGCCCGGGGTGAACATCACCATCGTGTCGTCGTCCACATAGTCCATGTAGTTCATGAACATATCCCCATGGGGGCCATTGTTGCAGGAAATATGCGGGAATAGGGGCTTGTTGTAGTTGGGCAACTGTTGGGTCGGGGTATCCTCTATCGAGTCGGAACCGAAGCAGTGCTCGGTATCTCCCCAAATATGGCGCAGATTGAGGTAGTGGCCCACCTCGTGGGTGCAGGTGCGACCCAGGTCGAACGGAGGTTCAGCCGTGCCCTGGGTGCCGAAGGCCTTATAGAGTATTACCACGCCATCTGTCTCCCGCGGGCCACCGGGAAACTGGGCGTAGCCCAAAAGCCCCCCATGGAGGTTGCAGACCCAGATGTTGAGGTAGCGGTCGGTAGGCCACGCGTCCGAACCGCCGCGGGCTGAAAACTTCACCGAATCCAGGTGGTCAAAACCCCTCATAGCCGTCTTTGTCCGGATGATTCCGCTGGTGGGCTTGTCCTCCGGATCCCGTGAGGCGAGGGAAAAACGAATCCCAGAATCCATGGGCAGATCACCCCATACGGCAGGAATGGCGGATTTGTCTGGATTGGTGGAGCTGAAATCCCTGTTCAAAACCTCGATTTGGCTCAAGACTTGGAGATCGGATATGTTCTGCTCCTCGGTTTCATAGACGATATGTACCACCACCTGCAGGGTAGCCGTGGGAAAAGACTGCGTGCGGTCCGTCTGAGTCAAGGCCCTAGACAGCCGCTCTATCTCCCCGAGGTTTGCCCGGAATTGCGGATACCTCTCCATGAGTAGGGTGTTCGAGGCCATGGTTCCACAGGTTCTGTAAAACGGTCGATCCGCTTCGGAAAAGTCGTTTACGGTGATGTTTTCCATATCAAAGGGGTTACGGGATTTTGGGTCAATGATCCTTATAACAGCGTGGCATCACCCTTTGTTTTCCCTACAATCTCGGAAGGGTACCGGTGACCACGTTTCAGGATTCTTCGGTGTTTTTGTCTGGGACGGATTTTTCCAGCAGGCGTATCACCTGCAGGATGGGTCCTGTTTTTGTCCTGAAGTATATTTTCCTGGTCTTACCGTTGGACAACTGCAGACTCAGTACGAACGCCTTTCCTCTCCACAACAGGTCAATCCTTTTGAGAGCCCAGGATTTCAGGTCGTTTTCCAAGTGTATTTTGGTGGTATTCAGCGGGTGTTTGATGAGCAAAATCCCGTCACCTTTCATCTCCACGTTGCTGCTCGTGTTGGTTTTGGAAAGGAAAAGCACTGCAACCAAAATTATGATCGCAAGAGAGACCAGGCTCATTGCCAGATAAATCATTGCGGTTGGGTTTTGTTGAAACAATAACCAAGTCCCAATAAAAATGCCATGGGAAGACAGAGCCGAACATGTTGTGAAAACCCTCCGGTCCTACACGTAAAATACGGGTTGGAAACCCTTCAAACCATCGAAAACGCGGGGGGTAATTTGTTCCGGCGCCGCGGTTTGGGCCTGTTTGTGCCGGTTTTTCTACGTTCCGGGCCACTGCTCGACGAACCTGTTACAAGCTTCTGTTTTTTCCCGAACCTCCCAGTCAGGATGGAAAAAAGAAGCGGCGTGTGGAATTTTGGAGATTGGCTGGGGTTTAACGCCACGCCTGACTCGGAATTCGCCCGAAACTGTTCCCTTACGGACATGGGGCTATTGCACCAAGACATCCGGGTGCAGGCTGATCAGGGCCAGGTTTTCCCGTTGGCGCATGACAAAAGTCGCCAAGCCCAACTTGTCGGTTTTTTTAAGGCTATCCCGCAACAGGTTGTAGGACTTTCCGCCTTCCTTTTGCGGTTCCAGGTAATAGGGTTTCTTAAACAGCATGTCAGAAACCTCCTTGGCTTCCACAAAGGCCTCGATGTCCAGGGTTTTGCTCTTTTCCACATTGGCCATCTCGAAATCCCCGTCATCCAGGACGACGTATTTTTCGTCCATTTTATAGCCTTTGACGATGTCTTTCCATTTTACCTCTTTTCCGGTGCTCTCGTTGACCCGCTTGAAGCGGATCCGCGAGTGGTCCCTGGAGTCCAACATATCCAGGTCGATGGTCCTGGATTCCGAGGCGGAATACATCTTTACAGGGATGTTGACCAGGCCAAAGCTGATTGAGCCGTTCCAAATTGATCTCATGGTTTGTGCGGTTAAGTCCCATCCGGGAAAACCAATTTCCGTTCCATCCGAAACGGGTTTCCGTCTAGCCCAACTCAGGTAAACCAATGGGGAAATATCGTTTGTTCTGCCCTGCAGACAAGAGGAGGGCTGCCGAAAATGGAATCGGCAAGGTGTTGGAATTCTTGCACAGTATGGGCAAGGCAATCCTATGCCGGATTACTCGGGCATCAGGAATACCAGGTCAAAGACCGCCTGGACA
Source organism: Algoriphagus oliviformis (assembly GCF_017254915.1). Taxonomy (GTDB): domain Bacteria; phylum Bacteroidota; class Bacteroidia; order Cytophagales; family Cyclobacteriaceae; genus Algoriphagus; species Algoriphagus oliviformis. Next base: position 80,037 of record NZ_JAFKCT010000005.1, read on the forward strand.
TGGTTGCAAAGCTCGCCAAACTCGCAGGGTTTGGTGAAAAACCGCTCTGCACCAAGCCTAAGGGATTCTTCCCTGTCTACCGGGTCGGAGGAAGTGGTGAAGACGAATACAGGAATATGTTGGAGAAGGATGCTGCACTTGAGTCTGGCCAAAAAACCCTTTCCGTCCATACGCGGCATGTTGAGGTCCAAAAAGATCACGTCTGGCAGGCGTAGGAGGTTGGAGTCGAGCAGCTCCAAGGCGTGTACCCCGTCTTTTGCTTCCTGTATTTCGGAAACGGGATAGATCTCCAGGATCGCTTCCCGGAAAAAATCCCGGTCATCCTGATCGTCGTCAACTAAAAGAAAATATTTGGTTCCAGTCATATAGAGGGGCTTTATATCCCATCGCTGGAATTAAGTATAATCTAGGGAGAATTATATTCAAATAAAAGTATATCGTTTTTATTAAAACAATAATTGATAATTGAAAAATACTAAGTCGCTGTTTGGGGCAAATTGGGCATGGTTATTTTTGATCTTGGTGGTTTATTTGGCAAAAGGTAGTGATTTGCTCTTATCTGTTGATTATCAGATGGTTGTGCATTGCATGGGTAGTGATTATATATAATATATAATGTATTATGGATATATAATTATGTGTTAAGAGGATTGGCCGTGATTGCTGGGGGTTGATTTTTTGGAAGGTTGGAAAGGGAATGGCCGAAGACGGGAGAGGGAAAAGCTGGATGTATATTAACCAATTAGCGCTCCCTCTGTTTGGAGGGTGATGGGCGTTTGCTTCCGAGAACCAATCCACGTCTGATTGACATGGTTTGAAACGAAAAAGCCAGCCCAAATCGGACTGGCTTGTGGTTTTCGGACAGTTTAGTGCTGTCCTCCGATTAAAGGCCCTTTTCGCTGGACCTCAATTCTTCAGCTGTTCTCGAGTCCAGGTCAAACCTTTCGTCTTGGTCGAAATAGATTCGGTTTTCCCTGTCATAGCGTCCGAAAAGACTTCTGGGCTCCTCGGCGTAATACGATCGCAGGGTATGGATAAATTCCGACTGGGGGCCGGTCGGCCAGTTGTCCTCGTCAAAGCCGGGAGCGTTTTCAAGCGTCTCTTTGCTTTCCCTTACGGTGATCACACCGTCATGTGCCGCATGGAAATGGAAAGACTCCATCGGCATGGCCAAGAGCTTGGAACCTAAGTTCAGGAAGCCTTCGTCCACCTTCAATACCACGTAGTCTACCTGGCCGGTGGAGGTGTTGATCATAAATTCCTTGATGGCACCTACAGACTGGTCACTGGAGGTTTTTACGGTGCAGGACATGGCCGTCGTGCAACTGATCTGGGAATGGTTTGTACTGTTCATGGTGTTAGTTGGTTAAGTGAGTATACTGTTTGCCTGTCTAAGTCCCATATCCGTGCCGTCCGCCAAAACGGACCGATTTGGGAATATTTCCCGCTCCGAAAGAGTTTGGGTGTGGTCTGCTTTCCCCTTATGGTGTAATTTTTTTCAAGGAGGTAGTGCCGCTACTGGCTTCCCGTCCGGTTTTGGGCCTCGGTATAGAAGTTGGGCTGATATATCCTAACCAAATCAAGATAGGTAATGGAAACATTGATTGACAATTTACGGGGTATTCGGCCTTGCTTGCTGATCCTTTCTTTGCTCGCCTTTTCATGCGCTGAGAGGGAAAGGGAAAACGACGGTAATGAAGGATTCAAGGACTCTACAGCCTTACGGAATCCTTCGGAAAACTTTGGTGGGGATTTTTTGGAGGACTCCCTCCATGTCGGCAATTCGGTACGGATTGAACTGGCCAACCCGGGAAATTTTGACTGGGAATCCTTCAAACGGGATTTTGACAAAAGAGAGGAAGGTGACGAGAGCCTGTCTGGGGACGTTGCCGCCGGTCCATGGACGGTATGGAATGAATTCCAATACCGGAGGGTATATAGGTATGTGGACGATGGCCTGTGGCTCCAAACGTACTATCGGCCAATGGACAGTACAGGTAGGAGCAAAAATGCAGGCCGCGTGTTGCTGGACAGCCAAAACCCCGACTATAGGCAGATGGGGCCTCTATGGAGCGACATGCTGATGAGGGGAAGGCACCTTTCGGACAGCCTTCGCTAAGCGCAAACGCACATTGTTTTGGGGGGAAGTGTTTCAAATGGGAGTAGTCTCTAAGCGCCACAGCTGATGTGGTACCATGGGCATCTTCGCAGTGGCTTTTTGAAGTTGGAGAATTTCATAGCGACAGGGTTGGTTTCGGTGAATCTCCAACTGGGAGGTACGGTGACGTACCTCCTTTTTTTGTGCTGCTTCATCAGGAGATATGGCATACGCGGTCTCATTTTACATCGAGGCCCTGTTGTGAAATTGATGAGACATAGTGTGGACATTGTCTCCGTCCGAGATTGACCGGAAAACCGGGGGGGATAGAAAAATAGCCTATTCCGAGCTGTAGGCCGTCTTTTGATTGGGATTTTGGAGTGGTCTACCCCTTGGTACAGCCTTTGGATAAACTTGTTCGAACTAAAACCAATTAACCATGGACAGTACCAAAAACAAAATCAAGGGAAACTGGAACGTCATCAAGGGCAAACTCAAGCAGGAATACGGCGACTTGACCGATGATGATCTGACCTACGTTGAGGGCAAGGAAGATGAGCTCTTGGGAAGACTTCAGAAGAAGACGGGCAAGACCCAAGCGGAGCTAGAGCGGTTTTTCGACTAAACCAACACCGACTAGAAGGGTGCCGAGAGGCACCTTTTTTTTTTGCCCTTTTGATTAAAAAACGATTTGGATACGGGCTTGTTTGAAAGGAGACCTGGGGCAAAAACGTCGTCTAATTGGTCCGATCTTTCACGAAAATATCACCTTTGACGGGGCAGAACATCGAATCGCTAGAATTAACGAGGTAGTTAACTTTGTCTATTTGATTAACTGCGAGTTAAGAGGCAAAAAAATGGGCAAAATCCTTCAAAAAAGATCTTGCCCAGGAGGGTGGGCCCACTTGGAATCGAACCAAGCACCTACTGATTATGAGTCAGTTGCTCTAACCGAATGAGCTATAGGCCCGTTTTGACTTCCGGTTTAGCGCCTCTATTCGCCGCAAACCTTGGTTTTGGGAGTGCAATGTTACATATTTGGCTTCAAATACACAACCCGGACTACGAATGAAAAAAGCCCCTGACGCCGACTTTTTGATCTTTGATTTGGGCAATGTAATCGTCGATTTGGACTACGGCCGCGCTTTTGAACTGATCAAATCCCTGGTACCAGCCAGCGAGCATTCCAAGGTGGAGGATTTTTACCTCACTGACTTTCACAAGGCTTACGAAAAGGGAGAGATAGATTCCCCCACGTTCCGGGATGAGGTTAGGGCTTACTTTGGGCAGTCTTGGGAGGGGCCGGAGGTAGACCGCCTTTGGAACAGCATCTTGGGGCCCATCCCCAAAAAAAGGCTGGAACTCGTCGAGAAGCTCAAAGCCGATTACCAGCTTGCGGTGCTCAGCAACACCAACGCGATACATATCGACGCCGTGTACCAAATGCTCAAGGAGCAACATGGAATGGACGGCTTCCAGCCGCTCTTTGACCGGATTTTCTACAGTCATGAGATGGGACTTGCCAAGCCCTCGGTAGAGATCTACGAAAAGATGCTTGCCGAACTGGGCACCACGGCAGACCGAGTCGTTTTCTTCGACGATCTTGAGGCCAACGTCAGAGGCGCTGCCTCGATAGGCATCCATGCCGTACAGGTGACCGGACCAAATGTGATCTTTGAATTCTTTGGACATGTATAAACCCAAAGAATACCTGATCCACGGATTGCTTTTCCTGCTGACTTTGATCACGGCCACCTTGGCGGGAGGAGAGTGGATTTATTCAAGGTTTGTCATCGGAGAGGGGGAGTCTGCACTTACTTGGGAGTATTTTACCAAATCCCTCGCCTTTTCCATTCCCTTCATCGGCATCTTGTTGGTCCACGAGTTAGGCCATTTGTTCACTTCACTCTATCACAAGGTAAAGTGCAGCCTGCCTTATTTCATTCCGGCCTGGTTTGGCTTCATTGGCGGCCCATCGATCGGTACGTTTGGAGCGATCATCCGGATGAAAGGCTTTGTAAACAGCCGTAAGAAGTTCTTCGATATCGGGGTTGCCGGACCGCTTGCAGGCTTCGTGGTGGCTGTGGGCGTACTTTGGTACGGCTTTGTGACTTTGCCGCCCGCGGAATACATCTATTCCATCCACCCTGAATATGCCGATCCCAACTTTGCCGGGTACGAGGAAGGGACTATTGACTTCGAGCTGGGTAAAAACCTCCTGTTTTGGGGCATGGGGGAGCTGCTGGCTGAGCCTGACCGGATGCCGGCGATGTCGGAGGTGATCCACTATCCGGTTTTGTTTGCCGGGTATCTGGCGCTTTTTTTTACCGCGTTGAATCTGCTTCCCATCGGACAGCTGGATGGAGGGCACGTGGTTTTTGGCTTGTTTCCCAAGTACCATCGGCAGATTTCCATCGGCGTTTTTTCCCTGTTTTTGGCCTACGCCGGGGTCGGAGTCATACAGCCGGGGATGGCGCTGGATGAGCTGATGATAAGGATTCCCCTCTACGTCGGCTTTCTGTATATATGCTATTCCCGTACCGACTTTACTACCCAAACCAAGTTGACCCTGGCCCTTTCCCTTGCCGCAGGGCAATATGTCCTCGCCTTCTTCCGGCCGGACTGGGACGGGTACCAAGGTTGGCTGTTTTTTGCTTTCCTCTTGGGAAGGGTCATGGGACTGAAGCATCCAGAGGTGAGCGGTCTGAGGGAGTTGGATTGGAAGAGAAAGTGTGTCGGCTGGCTGGCTATCCTGATCTTTGCGATCTGCTTTTCGCCGAAGCCGTTTATTTTCAGTTAAAAAAAATCCCGCTAAAATTATAGCCTTTTGCCGCTGTTTTTGCAAAGCGGAGCGGTGACTTGGATCCTTTGGGGAAAGGAAGGCGCTACGGTTTCGGGCATAAAAAAGCCGGAATTGAAGTTCCGGCTTGTTGTGTTTTATAGGGCTCTGTAGGCCAATATCCCCCCGGGGACGTTGCGCACTTGGCTGAAGCCCTTGCTTTCCAAAAACTTCTTGGCATTGCCGCTGCGGGCTCCGGAGCGGCAGTGGACGATGATCTCCTCGTCTTTGAACTTTTCCAACTCGCCGATTCGGTGGGGGAGCTCTCCCAAGGGAATGTTGTTGGCTCCGAGGTTGTCCTCTTCAAATTCCCATTCTTCACGGACATCGAGAAAGTGGAATTTCTCTCCTTTGTCCAAGCGCTCTTTCAATTCAGAAACTGTGATGTCTTCCATATTATCTGTTGACTAAAATTCGGAATGATTGCCGGCCTGCTTGGGAAACTATATTGATGACGTAGATTCCTGGCCGCTGTCCTTCAAAATTAATGATTTCTCCCGCATCGTTCCTTTCCCGAGGCAACAAAATCTGCCTGCCGAAGGAGTCGAAAACGGCAATTTCCACAAATTTCCCCTCGATATGCACGCGATCTACCACAGGGTTGGGATAGATGCGGAAGCTCGCTGCCGGCAGAGCGCTCTCTTCAAAAGGAGGGGCCAATGCGACATGGGGACGGATCTGGAGTGCCCCTTTGACGGCCTCATTTTGCACCCAGCCTGCGCCCACGTTGTAGAAGATCTTGTCGCCGTGGTCGTTGACTTTGTCCAGCCCCACGTGCACGAAGTCGTTGGAATACTGCGTGAATCCCACGTGAAACTGCCCCGAGACCCGGATGTTGGTGTCCAGTTCGTAGTAGACGAATTGTTGCCCCGGTGCTTTGGCAGGGATCAGCGACTCCTTTACCAAAATGGGCGCCTGCTCTATTTCATCCCATACCACGATATCTAGGGCTTGGTTTGCTTGTGCGGCATTGGTGAAGTTGATGGAAATGCCCTTGATGTACACTGGCGTGGGCGTCTCATAGCGGACGGCGAGCTGGCCGGCCCGTTGGTTGATGCCCGCGGAATAGTCCGCCGAGCCGTTGTCATAGGCGAAGAAATCACGAAGCGGGAACACGCTTTTCACCGTATCGTTTTGCCGGAAGTCCACGGACGCGTAGCGGGTCGTGTCGCCATTTTGGAGGGAAAAAAGCAGCCCATCCCCGGAGGTGAGGGACGTGACAGCCACCAAGTCTGTCTCCTCGGTGGGTGCGGGGATCTCAGCAAAGTCCCTGCTGAGGAAAGTCCGTCTTTCCAGCGCGTTTGGCACAGGATCGAAAGGCGTGTTTTCGTTCACCGATAGAAGCTGTCGGCCTAGGCTGTCCTCCAGCTCGATGGAGTATTCCATGGCCCTGAATCGGTTTTCGAGGTTCAGGAACTCGTTTTTGATTTGGGACCAGGCTCCATTCTGCGCCTGACCGAGCAGGGCAAGGGGATAAGCGCCGTAGTCACCGAGTCGGAGCTGGTTTTGCCCCGTAAGTGCGCGATCCCTGTAGTAGAGGTCTGTTTCCGTCCGGTTGTAGTGGAGATAGACATAGTCCAGCAGCCAGCTGTCAAAGGGGCCAGCCTGTCGGCCATTGGACAGGAATCTAAACTGAAAGGCTGCGTGCTGCCATGCCGGCAAGATTTGTATCAATTCCTGGGTAAAGGCGTTTCTGTCCAAATCCTCGCCGCCCTGTCTAGTCCATACCGTATTCCAGCTGCCGGAAGCGTCCAACACCTGCAAGCTCAGCCTGTCCCTGCTGTCTGGAGCCTCCGCTTTGCCTCCAGCTTGCCAGAAGAAGCTCAGGTAAAGGCTTTCCCTTTGCCCTGTTGTCAAGGTGCTGAGATCAAAGGGCTTGCTGGTCAGGTAGTCACTGTCCCCTTGGTCACGGATTTGGAGGGAATAGGGGCGGCCGCTGGCGTCTGAGCCATTGAACAGAATTTGGCCAAGAGAAGGGGCATTTTGGCCGATGGTCTCGGTGTAGGAAGCTCCAGCCACCGTCCATTTCAAGGTGTCTATTCCAGCCGAGAAATCATCCCAAAAGGGGAGCGTGTTTCCTTCCTGAGTCCTCGCCTGATCGTATCCGCCTAGCCGTGGGGCGTATTTTTCGCGGTGTATCGATGCAAACTCGACAAACTGGGCCAAGACCTCTCCACTTTGCAGCAAAGCCAGTGCAAAGAAGAAAAAAATGGTCCGGCATGAAAGTTCGTGTTTCAAATCACTGGTTTTTGGAAATCCAGACGTCTATCGGCTCGCCCGTTCTCACCTGCGTACCTGCCGGCGGCGCCTGTAGGAAAATCCTGTCCGGAGCTACCGAATCGGTGCTGGAGAAGTTTTTGTTTCCCACCCTGAGTCCAGAACCCAAGATCAGGAATTCGCCCTCTTCGAAATCCAGCCCGGTCAGATCGGGTACGAACAGAAGCTGATTTCCGTTGCCGTCGCCTACGGTCAGATCGATCCTCGCGCCCTTGGGGATTTCGAACCCTTCCCTGACAGTCACTCCACGATAGCGCTGCTCCAGCACCACGTTGATTCCGATATCCGGCACATAGACGATGTCACCCCGCTCCAAGCCGATGTTTGCCAAGATTTCCTGAACGTTTTTCAGGGGCATATTGACCAGGTTAGGCATTTTGATCATCGGAGCATTTCGCGCATTGAGGGTCAGGTAGATCTTGCGACCGCTCTTGACTTGCGCGTTGGCCTCAGGGATCTGCTTGAGGATGGCGAGGGCTGGCAGTTCCGTGCTGAAACCCGAGTCCAGGGAGACCTCGTATTGAAGTCCTGTGTTTTCCAGCAGGTTGGTAGCTTCTTGGTATTCGTAGCCGGAGAGGTCCGGTACGGAGACGGTTTCGCCGTGGTTGGTATAGAGCGGGAGGTATACTTTGAGGAAAAGAAACCCGAAAAGGATGCCGAGAGCGATGACAATCAACAGGTTAATCAGGATTTTTTTGATCGAGTAATTGAAGGAATTCATTGGGGAAATAGTGTCTGTCTAAGATAGCTGGATTTTTGGACGCTTGGAGAACAAAATCGCCAAAATCACCCCAAACGCACCGACAAAAAATAAGCCGAAGAGTGGGGCTTCGGCTTATTTTAGATTAATTAATGAACAGTCGCTTGATTTCCGTGAGGGAATTGCTCGAGATCCGGATGACATACAATCCCGACCTAAACAGCTGCGTGCTGAAGGTATAGGTCTGGTTTAAGGTGCCCGGATACACCACCTCGTGCACCACCGCCCCGCTGGCGGAGATGATCTGGATAGTCACGTCGTCAGCCGTTGGCAGGTTGAATGCAAGGCTGAAATAGTCCCTGGCAGGATTGGGGTACAGCACACTCGAACCCTCCACTGGAATGACGGGTTCAGGGTTGGCATTGAGGAAAAGCTCGATGTTGTCCAGGTAGACGGGTGAGTCATTTTCCCCGGCCACCGATAGGACAAAGGCCAGCCTGGACTGGTTGCTGCCTGTCCCAGCGATGCCGCTGAGGTCTGCATAGTGTCGCAGATAGTCGCCTTTGGAGTTGGGATTGGCCTCGCCTACCGACACCGTGGACAGCTCCGCGCCCGCAGCGGCCCACACCTCGGAATAACTGAGCCCCCCGTCCTGGCTGGCCAGCAGGGAGAGTCGGGTGGCGTCGCTGACCTGGCCTGCCGCCAGGTCAAAAAAGACCGAAGCTTGGCTGGATGCTGTAAGGCTAAATACCGGGCTTCCCAGCCAATAGCTGTTGCCGGACTCGCCGTTTTCGAGCTTGGCGACATTGTCTGGACCGGAATCGGAGCTCACCGGATTGACTACCCAGGCCGTGAAGTCATTTTCCGGATTGATGGTCAGCCAGGGATTGAGACTTGTGCTGTTGTCAAACTTCTGCCTCCACGGAGCGGCGATGGAATCGCTATTTTCTAGATGGTATCGGTTGAAAATGGGCGGTGTACCACCGTTTTGGTCAAAATTGGGTTCATCCACCGAGTATCTCAGCCTGTTCTTGCCGTCCGTGGTAGATTTAGCCAGCTCAATTTCGATTTGTTCCTCCGGCGCCAGCACCAACTCGGAAGCGAGATAGGACTCAGGCGTCGAGGTGTTGGTAGTTCTGTTGAAGAGGAACTTGGAGACGGACAGGTTGCCTGTGTTGCTGACTTGGATCACTTCGTCGCTGTGGCCGCCGGTGCTGATCGGAGTAGGGGTCAGGATGCCGTCTATTTTTACCTCGTAGCGAAGCTCCTCGGTGGGGAGAATACGTATGTTTCTCAGGTAGATGTTGTTGCCGTAGGCGTTTTTGTTGACGATGGCTATCCGGACTTTTCCCATCTCTCTAAATCTGCTCAGGTTGAAAATCTCGATCCGGAACTGGTCTACCGAGTTGGGAATGAATTCCTCTACCGTCGCGGTTGACGTCTCCAGCCTGGAGCCTGATTTCTGGTAGTTGACGTTGACCAAGTCGAAATTGGCGCTGCAATCCTCCGATACCGAGATCAGTAGCTCGTCCTCGTAGCCCGTTTGGTTGTAGGGCGCGTGGGCTACCTCAAATACCAACTGCGCGTTGGGATACTTGTCCAGGTCGATGATTGGGGAGATGAAATAGTCATACTGCCCCTGAGCCTCATATTCGTAGTTTCTGAAGAGGACGGCTTGTTGACTTTGACCGTTCAGCGTGAGGTTGGTCCGCTCCCAAGTCAGGCCTTGGTCGGGGTTGGAGATCACCCAGTCTCCCGGGAAGGACTGGGGATTGTAGCTATAGGGTAAGCTGATTTCCCCTTGCAGCACGGGGCTGGAGCTTTTGAGGTTGTTTTCGGTGTTTTCGTCCACCTGATCATTCACCTGAGTGATCTCAAATTCGACGAAATTGTTGCTTGGCTGCAGTAGGAAGGAGTTGAACGATAGAGTGGCTGTTTCTCCGGTCTCCAATCCCATGGTGAAGCGGCGGCTCTCGACGACGATGCCATTGCTGCGAAACTCTACCCTGGCGGAAGTCACCCGGTTAGTCCCTGCATTTTGGACCACGACCTGGGGGAGGACATTCAGGTCACAGATCGCGTCGACCGGCTGCAGGATTCTAGCCAAGGAAAGGTCTCTTTCCACCAAAACCGGGTCTTGCGTTGCCCTGTTGTTGACCAGGGTCACCCGTCGGGGGCTGTTTTCCAGCACGACGTTAAAACGCTCCACTTGGCCCAAGGTGAAGAGGTTCATACAGGCATCGGGAGTATAATCCATGTAGTTTTGGATCATGTTGCTCACACCGCAGGAGGTCTTGCTGGGGTTGCTGTTGCACACGCTGTTGGACGAGTCTTGGGTGGGCGTGTCGGTAACAAAGTCGTCCACGTCGCATCCTCCGTCGCCCCAGATATGGCGGAGCCCAAAGTAATGGCCTACCTCATGGGTGGCCGTCCGTCCCAAGGACGCTGATACAGCGGTGCCGCCCACCCCGAAATACCGATAGTCTATCGTGACTCCATCGATGTTGGCAGGCGTGGGGGAAAAGTTGAGCCCGGGGAGGTCGGATACGGGAAAGGAAGCGTAGCCGATATAGGGCGATACCAAAGGCACCACCCAGATGTTCATGTATTCTTCGGGATTCCACTGGCTGAGCTGGCCGATTGCCGTGGCATCGGTATTGGGATCATAGGTGGTCTTGGTGCCCTGTACCCGGACTATGCCGTTGGTGGGGAATCCGTCTGGGTCTTGCTTTGCTAGGACAAACTCGATATTGGCATCGGCAGCGACGGGGAGAAACTGCGCCGGAGTAAGGGTGGCATCGGCGTTGAGCCTTCGGAAATCTTCGTTGAGGATGCGGATCTGTTCAAGGATCTGGGAGTCCGGAATATTAGCCCCGGAGCCTACGCTGGTACCGTTGTGGATCACGTGTACGACCACCGGGATTAGGCGAGGGTCTTCCTGTATTCTTGCGATCTGGGGGGAATTGCGTCTGGAAGTGATCTTTTGGTCTAGCCAATCCTCGAAAAATCCCTCCGAACCAAAATAGCCCATATCCTTTTCCATCTTTTCCTGGATCAGGGTATGGGCACATTTGTCTGTGTGGGAGTGGGCTGAAGATGCACCCGAGAGGGACGAGTTTCCCAGTGGGGTGAGACTTTGCCCAAGCGAATCAAGCGAAGGGGAAAACAGCCCCCAAATCGACAGGATTGCGCCAAAAATCCAAAAACTCCTTTTCATTCAACGCGGTAGATCAGGCAATGGTAAGATTGACTGCTTCTACCCTCACGATCTCGGGGATGGCCCGCTTGATCGCTTCTTCTATTCCCGCCTTTAGGGTCATGGTGGACATGGCGCAGGAGCCGCAGTTTCCCATCATCTCGATCTTCAATACCAAGTCGTCGGTGAGTTCCACTATCCGCACATTTCCACCGTCGGCCTCCAAATAAGGTCTGATCGTATCTAGGGCAAATTCGATTTTTTCTCTTAGTCCAGCTTCCATTATTGCTTATGCTTTTACTTCTACTACTGATGTTTTTTCGATTGAGGCGTTGCGAATCGCCACCTGACGGGCGACGGACTCGGCCAGTTCCATGTAGGCATCTTTGGTGAGGCCGGTTTTCAACACGGCAGGGTATCCCGTGTCGCCGCTTTCCCGGATGCTCTGTACGATGGGAATTTCTCCTAGAAACGGCACCGCATATTTTTCGGCCAATTTTTTACCACCTTCTTTGCCGAAGATGTAGTACTTGTTTTCGGGCAACTCCTCGGGTGTAAAGTAAGCCATATTTTCAACAACACCTAAGACAGGTACGTTAATTTGGGGCTGGCGAAACATGGACAATCCCTTGTTTGCGTCAGCTAAGGCTACTTTTTGGGGAGTGGTGACGATCACTGCACCAGTCACCGGCACGGTCTGCACCATGGTCAGGTGGATGTCAGAAGTGCCCGGAGGAAGGTCTATGAGCAGGTAGTCCAGCTCGCCCCATTCCACATCGGCAATGAACTGCCGCAGCGCAGAGCTGGCCATCGGGCCTCTCCACACCACCGCACTGTCGGTAGGCGTAAGAAAGCCGATAGACATCAGTTTCACGCCGTATTGGGTGATGGGGACGATGATGTTTTTGTCTCCTTTCTTTTTCACCGTAGGCTGCTCGCCCTCGACGTTGAACATGGTCGGGACGGAAGGTCCCGAGATGTCCGCATCGACCAAGCCGACTTTTGCTCCCAGCTGGGCCAAGGCCACCGCTAGGTTGACCGAGGTGGTGGACTTGCCGACGCCACCCTTGCCAGAGGCTACGGCGATGATGTTTTTGACTTCGGGAAGGATAGGAGCTGCGTCACGCACGGTAGTCACCTGGGAGGTCATGATGATGTCCCATTCCCAATCCTTGCCGTGATCCTCCTGCAGTGCCTCGATGCAGTTGTTTTTGATGACTTCCTTCAGCGGGCAGGCTGGAGTGGTGAGTACCACCTTGAAAGTCGCTTTTTTGCCCTCGATATGTATTCCCTGAATCATCCCCAGGGAGACCAGGTCTCGCTTGAGGTCTGGATCTTCGACTCTGGAAAGTGATTTTTTGATTGATTCTGCAGTCAATTGCATGCGTAATTCTAAATTTTTTGCAAGTTACTCCAAGAAAGTGGCTTTACGAAACCACAATTGGACTCTCAGTATGAGTGAACTCACTCACAGGGGAAATAGTTCTGGGTACAACGTGTCCCTTTTTCCCGACACAGGTCTTAACTTTGCCCTCTTTTCTTATCCATGGGTATCAGCAAGCTGACAACAGACAAAGTAAAAGAGCGCGTCGACATCGTCGAAGTGGTGGGAGACTATGTGCCTTTGAAAAAGAAGGGGCAAAACCTCTGGGCCTGCTGTCCCTTCCACGGGGAAAAATCCCCCTCGTTTTCCGTTTCCCCCTCCAAACAGATTTACAAGTGTTTTGGCTGCAGCAAGGCAGGCGACCCGATCCAGTTTGTCATGGACATCGAGGGGGTTGGCTTCCAGGAGGCGATCCGCCATCTAGCCGGCAAGTACGGCATAGAGGTAGAGGAGGATGAGACCCGTACGCCGGAGCAAGACCAGGAGCAAAGTGAGCGGGAGAGCCTTTTTATTGCACTGAACTTTGCCAAGGATTTCTTTGTAAAAAACCTTCGAACGGATGAAGGTAAGTCCATAGGCCTGAGCTACTTCAGAGAGCGTGGATTTTCGCCCCAGATCATCGAGAAGTTTGACCTGGGCTATGCGCTGGATGGCTGGGGCCACATGCTGAAGGCGGCAAAATCGGCCGGGTTTAGCGAGGAGATCCTACTCAAGGCCGGCCTTATCCTACAAAAAGAGGGCGATCCGAGCCGGATCTACGACCGCTTCCGTGGCAGGGTGACTTTCACCATCCACAACGTCAGCGGCAAGCCCATAGGCTTTGGCGCGCGTATCCTCACCAAGGATAAAAACCAGCCCAAGTACATCAACTCCCCGGAGACGCCGATCTACCACAAGAGCGACGTCCTCTATGGAATCTACCAGGCCAAAAAGGCCATCCGCGACCAAGACAACTGCTATCTGGTGGAGGGCTATACCGATGTGGTGTCAATGCACCTATCGGGCATAGAAAACGTCGTCGCATCCTCGGGTACCTCCCTTACAGAGGGCCAGATCAAGTTGATCAAGCGCTTTACCAACCAAGTCACGGTCTTGTACGACGGCGACCCCGCGGGGATCAAAGCCTCCATCCGGGGGATAGACCTGCTGCTGGAAGGTGGACTGAACGTCAAGGCCGTAGTGTTCCCCGACGGCGAGGATCCCGATAGCTTCTCGAGGAAAGTGGGCTCCCAGGCTTTTCAGGATTACCTGAAGGAAAACAGCCGCGATTTCATCGGTTTTAAGATTGGCTTGTACCAAGATGAGTTTGCCAGGGATCCGATCCGCAAGGCCGAGGTGATCCGAGAGATCGTCCAAAGTATCGGCAAAATCCCGGATCCCATCGTTCGCTCGGTCTATGCCAAGGAGGCCTCTGGATTGTTGCAGATAGAGGAGGAGATCATCCACACGGAGCTGAATAAGTCTCTGATCAAAAGCAATAAAGAGCATTTTCAGAAAGCAAAGGAAGAGGCTGAAGCCGAGCAGGTCTTGGAAGGGTTGGTGCCCACCAAAACCGAGATCTCGGTTGACGATACACTTCGGCTTCAGGAGAGGGAGACGATTAGGCTTTTGCTCAACTATGGCTGGCAAAAGCTCGATCACGAGGAACTGCATCTCTGCGAATACCTGCTTTCGGAGACAGAGGAAATCGCCTTCCACACACCGATCTACCAAAAGATCCTGGGCATTTACCGCGACAGTCTGGCTAAGGGAACTATACCCAAGACGGACTTTTTTGTCTCCCAGCAGGATGCCGAGGTCCGGCAGGTGACCATCGACCTGATCACGCCGCGCCATGAGGTCTCGGTGCATTGGGAGGGACGCCACCAGATTTTAATCAACACGGAGTCGGATGACTTGGCGGCAACGGCTTTTAAGTCCATCCTCAGACTGAAGCGAAAGCTGGTCTACAAGATGATGGATGAGGCAAAGCAAAAGATCAAAGCGGCCGAGCAGGAAGGCTCAGATCTGGATAAGGTATTGGAGCTGCAGCAGATATATTTTGAGCTCAAAAAAGTCCAGCTGGAGATAGATCGGGAGCTCGGAATTGTAATCGGGTAAAGCCAAACTTTCTTTGGTCATGTCCGGTTATAAGAGGAAAGCGATTAAATTGCGCCCTTATTTATGAATTCAAATACTACCCAAGTGGAAACGTATCAGCTAGACCCTATCGAAGACGCCATCGAGGCCATCAAAAACGGCGAAGTCATCATCGTAGTAGATGACGAAGACCGGGAAAATGAAGGGGATTTTATCTGTGCGGCCGAGACCGTGACTCCTGAAATCATCAATTTCATGGCCACCCACGGACGAGGCCTGATCTGCGCTCCGCTCATTGAAGACCGCTGCGAGCAGCTGGGGCTCGAACTGATGGTGGGAAGCAACACCGCGGTGTACGAGACGCCTTTCACCGTCTCCGTAGACCTCATAGGTCATGGATGCACCACCGGCATATCCGCCTCGGATCGCGCCAAGACCATCCGAGCGCTCATCGACGACTCCATCCATCCCAGCGAACTGGGCAAGCCTGGCCATATTTTTCCCCTGAAAGCCAAGCGCGGAGGGGTCATCCGCCGAGCTGGACACACCGAGGCTGCGATTGATTTTGCCAGACTGGCGGGCATGGCTCCGGCAGGAGTACTGGTCGAGATCATGAACGAGGACGGGACCATGGCACGACTGCCGGATCTATTTAAAGTCGCGGAGCGGTTTAACCTCAAGCTGGTGTCGATCAAAGACCTGATCGCTTACCGACTGAAAAACGAATCCCTGATCAAGCGGGAAATCGGCGTGGAGCTCCCTACCGGTTGGGGGGATTTCGACCTGATCGCATTTCGCCAGACCAATACCCAGGAGATCCACATGGCCTTGATCAAAGGTACTTGGGAACCCAACGAGCCGGTTTTGGTGCGGGTACACTCCTCCTGCGTGACCGGAGATATCTTTGGCAGCTGCCGATGTGACTGCGGTCCACAGCTGCACGCCGCAATGGAGATGGTGGAGAAAGAGGGCAAGGGTGTCGTCCTCTACATGAACCAGGAGGGGAGAGGCATCGGCCTGATCAACAAGCTGAAAGCCTATAAACTGCAAGAGCAGGGTATGGATACCGTGCAGGCCAATGTCGCCCTCGGCTTGCCGATGGACAGCAGGGACTATGGGGTGGGTGCACAGATCCTCCGCGATCTCGGCGTCAGCAAAATCCGCCTGATCTCCAACAACCCCAAGAAAAGGGTAGGACTGTTGGGCTATGGCCTGGAGATCGTCGAGCAAGTGCCGATCGAAATCGCTCCAAATCCCCACAACGAGAAATATCTCGCTACGAAAAGAGACAAGATGGGGCACAACATCCTTAAATAAAGGGCGTTGCCTTCTTCTAGAATAAGTGCCAAAGCGAGCGGACTAAACCCCGTTTCGTTTTGGCACGTATTATCCTAAGCACCACGATCACCATGAAAAGGACTATTCTCACCCTAGGTTTCCTGTTCCTGAGCTTGGTATTTGTCTTAGCCCAGAACAACCAGTTTCCCTCCCAGATTTGGCACAAGGGAAACATCTTCCTCAACGACGGATCGACCGTATCCGGTCTCATCAAATATGACCTGGACAACAATCTGGTTCAGCTTCAGACCGAGACCGTGGACACGTTCACTGCCTCCAATGTGTCCAACTTTGAGATTTACGATGAGATCTTTGGGGGAGTGCGCCGATTTTACAGCCTTCCCTATGCGATCAACGGGCAATATGAAACCCCGACTTTTTTTGAAGTACTGACTGAGGGCGAGGACATCGCCTTGTTGTGCAGAGAGTACATCGCGACCGATACGCGCGGGATGAACAATAGTTGGGGCGCCATGGGCATGAATCCGTTTTGGGGTCCTCAAAACTACTCCGGCTACCGTCTGGCATTCAATTATTACTTTTTCAAAAACGGGCGCATGGAGCGCTACAGCCTGAAGCGAAAGGATCTGTTTGCCATGCTTCCGGGATACGACGATGAGATCAACCTCTTCATGAGAAAAAACAGGTTGGAGCATGACAAGCGGGGAGATTTGCTTAGAATTACCGCTTATTACAACCAACTGCAGAATTAATTTTTTATGCCAAAACCGCTGATCCTCGTCTCCAATGACGATGGGATTACCTCC
This sequence comes from Algoriphagus oliviformis, assembly GCF_017254915.1. Taxonomy (GTDB): domain Bacteria; phylum Bacteroidota; class Bacteroidia; order Cytophagales; family Cyclobacteriaceae; genus Algoriphagus; species Algoriphagus oliviformis. Next base: position 96,715 of record NZ_JAFKCT010000005.1, read on the forward strand.
AAGGGAATCCGTGTACTCGTATCTGTGATGAAAAAGCTCGGCGATGTCGTTGTCGTGGCGCCTGACAGCCCCCAGTCGGGCATGGGACACGCGATCACGATAGGCGAGACACTGAGGCTCTATGAGGAGGATATTTTTGAGGACGTGACGGCCTACAAGTCCAGCGGCACTCCCGCGGACTGCGTCAAGCTGGCCAAACACTATGTGCTCAAGGATCGTACCCCCGACCTCGTCGTGAGCGGTATCAACCACGGCTCCAATACCTCCATCTCTGTCCTGTATTCGGGCACGATGTCCGCGGCCATAGAGGGAGCCTTGGAAGGCTTGCCTTCCATCGGCTTCAGCCTATGCGACTTCTCTTCCAAGGCGGATTTTTCCCATGTCGAGGAGTGGGTCGAAAAGATCGCCCGGCAGGTTCTGGAAAGGGGAATTGCCAAAGGTGTGGCGCTAAACGTGAACTTTCCCCCAAAGCGCAACGAACCGATCAAGGGCATAAAAATCTGCCGACAGGCGGATGCCAAGTGGCAGGAGGAGTTTGCCGAACGCTACGACCCGACCGGCAGGAAGTACTTTTGGATGGCCGGCAACTTCGTCAACTTCGACAAAGGGGAGGACAATGACGAATGGGCTATCGCCAACAATTACGTGTCTATCGTGCCCTGCCAATACGATCTGACCGCCCATCACGCCATCACGCAGATCAACAAGGACTGGGATTGGGACAAGCTTTGAGAAAGGCGCGTTTTTTCGTTGAAAAATCCCCAATCGGTCTTTATGTTTCTGATTATCCTTATTTTGCAGCAGAACTATAACTAGTCTAGTATTGTGAGTCGCCCGATTCTGTTGTTTTTTGTCTTTTTGCTGGCTTTTCCCCGATTTGGCTTTTCGCAAGAACCAAACACGGATAGCATCAAGGCAGTCCTGCCCCAGGCCAAAGGGAAGGAGCGGCTCCATCTGCTCAACGAGCTGGCGACGGCCCTGCGTGAGCGATCCCAAAATGAGGCTTTTTTCTATTCATTAGAGGCAGATTCCCTGGCGGAAAAACTCGGTGACGGGCTGGGCAAAAGTCGAGCGCTGGAAAATATCGGCTGGATATACTATCGCCGAGGCCAGTGGCAAAAATCCTTCGAATATTCTCAAAAGGCTTACGAAATCGCCATTCAAAACGATGACCGGCTACAGGCGGCCCGCCTGATGAACAATCTCGGGGCGCTTTACTACGAGCAGCAGGACTACGCCATGGCCATCGGGCAATTCAAGAAGGGTTATGAACTGGCTTCCCAAGTGGGAGATTTGGGCACCCAGATCAGAAGTCTCAACAACATCGCGCTGAACTTTACCATGACTGAGGGCTTGGACTCCGCGCTGAGCTATGCGAGGCTGGCTATCCGGCTCAACGAAAACTCGGGTTCGCCCTATCTGACGTCCTTTTCACACCGAGTCATCGGTGACGTATATCTGGCCAAAAACAACTACGATTCCGCCGAAGCCATGTATGAGAGCTCGCTGGAAATGGCCCGTACCCAAGGGGTGAAGTCCTTCGAAGCCGGTGTCCTCCATCGTCTGGGGCATGCTTACCTGTTGGCGGACAAGCGAGATGAGGCGGAGCAGCTGCTGCTCTACTCCGTCGAGCTCTGTGAGGCCAACAACTTCCTGGACGAACTGTCCAAAACACACTTTTATCTGGCTGAGCTTTACGAGGAGAAAGGCAACGTGCAAAAGGCTTTTTTCCACCAGTCCCGTTTTTTGGAGCTCAACGATGAGCTGCAAAACAAGACGAACCGGGATAGGCTCGCCCTGCTCCAGAATATGTTTCAGAGCAACCTCCGCGAGTCTGAGCTGGAGTTGCTCAAAGCGCAAAACGAAAACCAAGCCTACAGGCTGGAAACCTCCCGTCGCTACATCATTTTCTTCGCCATCGCCGCGGCACTCGTAGGCGTGCTGGTGGTAAGGATGTACATCCTCAACAAAAGCGTCCGGTCATCCAACACGGACCTGCTCGTCCAGCAGCGTAAGATAGAGGAGCAAAACCAAGAGCTGGAAAGCCAGTCGGAGCAGCTCAAGGAGATGAACGATACCAAAAACAAGCTTTTCTCCATCTTGGGGCATGACCTGCGCGGGCCCATCGCCCAGGTGAAGTCGGTCGTCGATATGTTTTTGGCAGGACATCTGGAAAAGGAGGAGTTTGACGAGCTGCTTCATGTGCTGAACAAGGATATCGACTCGGTGAATTTCACCCTGAACAACACCCTGAAATGGTCCATGTCGCAGATGGAAGGCTTTCACGTCAATCCCGCTCGTTTTGACCTACGGGAGGTGGTGGAGAATTCGCTGCAGCTGCTCCAGCCTTCTTTCAAGGAAAAAAGACTGACGATCTTCAACCACATGGAGACCAAGGTCGAGGTCTTTGCTGACCAGGATCTGATCGAAGTCGTGGTCAGGAATATCCTGAACAATGCCGCTAAGTTTTCCAATTTCGAGGATTCGGTGACGATTTTTTCCGAGCGGGACGAGCAGTGGGTCTACTGGTGCGTACAGGACCAGGGGGTAGGGATGAGCGAAGAGCAGATCAGCCTGATCCTGTCCGACTCCTATTCGCTCACGAGGTCGCGCCAGGGAACCAACCGGGAGAAAGGTTCCGGCCTTGGCTTGCAGTTGACCAAGGAGTTTATCCGCAAAAGTGGGGGCAAGCTATCCATCGAAAGCCATCCAGGTCACGGCACCAAGATATGGGTGCGGCTCCCCAGCATCGAATCAAGCCTCAATGGCGAGGCTGCCATCGGCAAGGAAGAGCTCAAGGCCTAGCGGCTGCTTCAGGATTCCCAGTTCGGTCATGGTAGCCATGGCATCTTCCAGTTCTTTTCGTGAGACGCTCGGAGCGGTACACCAGCGGGTTTGCCGCAGCCATTTTTCCAATTCGCCCTGCTCCAGCCCGTAGCGATCGGAGAGGATTGCGGCATTTTCGGGGTCTTTCATCAGTTGCTCGGAGAGGGCGTAGACCCTGTCCCGTACTTCCATGAGGAGGCTGCCAAATTCCCCCAGAGCCTTTTCCGAGGCGACCATGACAAAGCAAGGCCAAGGACTTGGCACTTCCCCGATCCGTTTCATAGTGCCGTTGCTCACCATCGGGGCTGTGGTGTATTTTTCCCAGAGAAAAATGCCCTCATCGCCTGCATCCATCGCAGCCTTGGCCCCTTCCATATTGCCGATGATCCCAAAGGAAAGCTCCTCGGGACTCCAGCCCTCCCGCTTGGCCAAGACCAAACCCATGAGGTGCGATCCAGAACCCATCCGGCTCACCAGCAGGCGCTTTTCACCCAAGTCCGCTAGCGTATCGACCTCGGAGTCTGCCCTCAGATGGATGCCCCAGATCAGGGGAGTAGCTACGTGAAAGCCGATCATTCGGGAAGGGTTGCCCGCTTCGAAATCCTTCAGAAAGCTCTCGGTCAGCAGCAGCGCCAGGTCCGCTTCGTCATTTCTCAGCGCCAGGTTCATCTGCCCGGAGCCGCGAGACTCATCCGTCCAAGCGATGCGGACGCCGCGCTCGGCAAAGGGCTGCTCTTGTTCCAAAAGCCGGAACGGGAAGTTGAAATGTTCGGGGACGCCGATGATGCGGAGGATTTTCATGGTAGTGACTTTGGGGTAAAAATAGAAAAGCCGTCCAAAATCCGGACGGCTTTTGTTTTTTCTTGGCGACTATCAGTCGTGGGTGGCGTGTCTGTCGGTGATCAGGAGGTTGGAAAGGCCAGCGAGGATCAAAAGGGTACCTGCGAGCAGCATGGTGTTGATCACGGCTTCGCCAAAGAGGAGCTTGTACAGGAAGTTTACTCCGCCCAGCGCGGCGACGATCTGCGGCAAGACGATGAACATGTTGAAAATACCCATGTAAACGCCCATTTTCTTTGGCTCCACCGAGCCCGAAAGCATCGCGTAGGGCATGGACAGGATGCTGGCCCAGGCTATCCCCACCAGGGAAAAGCAGAGATGGAGCATCCAAGGCTCCGTGATGAAATAGATCAGGATAAAGCCCAGGCCGCCCAAACACAGACTGACCAGATGGAGTAGTTTTCGGTTGATCTTGACCTTGGAAGCGACAAAAGCCAGGATCAGCGCATAAAACATGGAGACCAGTCCATAGGTGCCGAGATAGCTTCCCACGCTGTCGGCGGCGTCGTTGTAGGCCGCGGAAGTGGTGTCGGTAGCGCCAAACACATGGGCGGTGATCGCCGGGGTAGCGAAACTCCACATCGTGAAAAAGGCAAACCAGGAGAAAAACTGCACGACGCCGAGCTGCTTCATGACGGTGGGCATTTCGGCGATATTCTTCATTATTTCCCCAAAACCGCTTCTAAACCCCTTTTTGAGGGATTTTTCCTTTTCAAACTCTGCGAGATCCTCTGGGGGATACTCTTCTGTGGTGAGGATAGTGTAAAGGATGGAGGTGAAGAGCACCATCGCCCCGATGGCAAAGGCATACTTGACCGAGTCGGGAACTACGCCGGCTGGAGCGGTATTGGAGACGCCCAGCTGGGTCATGAGCCAAGGCAGGTTGGAGGCTACCCAGGTGCCGATGCCGATGATCAGCGTCTGTACCACAAATCCGTAGCTGCGCTGGGAGTCGGGAAGCTTGTCCGCCACGAGGGCGCGAAAGGGCTCCATGGAGATGTTGATCGAGGCGTCCAAGATCCATAGTGCCCCCGCTGCCATCCAGAGTGCGGAGGAGTAAGGGGCAAAAAACAGCGCAATGGTACTCAGGACCGCGCCGATGAAAAAGAAGGGCTTCCTCCTGCCAAATCGTGGATGCCAAGTGCGGTCGCTCAGGTGACCCACGATAGGCTGTACCAGCAGCCCGGTGAGCGGAGCGGCGATCCAGAGAAAGGGGATGGCGTCCTTGTCCGCGCCCAGGGTCTGGAATATCCGGGACATGAACCCGCCCTGCAGGGCAAATCCAAACTGGATTCCTAGAAATCCGAAACTCATGTTCCAGATCTGCCAGAAGCTCAGCTTTCTTTTGGCTAGTTTCATTTAGGTTTTTGGGTTTGGGATGAGGGGAGGACTTACTTCAGGCCTTTGATCACAAAAGACTCCGGCAGATGGGCAAGCTCCAGATAGGGTAGGTTTTCGATTTCAAAATAGGGGTGGTCCATCTCTGGCAAAGGGTCAAATTCGGTCAGTTTGCCGAGGAAGGCGTAATTTTCTTTGGAGAGCTTGATGCTCTTCCCGGCCAGCTCTACGCTTTGGCAGCCAAAGCCATGCAAGTACAGTCGGATCTGGCCGTAGTCGCTGGCATAGTCCCCCTCGACAGGCCCAAAGTGCAGGGATTCGCTGACCGGGTCGTAGCCGATCTTTCTGCGCAAATACATGCCCGACTGATAGCCAAATCCCTCTCCTTCGTCTTCGTAGTGGATGAACTCGGAGGGAGTGCTGCCCTTGTAGAGGTGGATGCGGAGGATACCGTCGTGAGCCTGGCCGCTATGCTCCACCTCGGATTGGCAAGTGAGCAGCTGTCCGCCTTTGACATAGACGGGGAGGTAGTTGAGCGGGCAGTCCTGGTAGATCGTCTGCGGACCGGTATGTTTTTGGTCGGAAAAGAGGTAGTACCACTCGCCTTTGGGCAAGTACACTTTGGTGATGCTTTTCGTGCTTTCCACGGGAGCCACGAGCAGGGAGGCGCAGAAGAGATACTGGTTTTGGTAGGCCGAAAGATAGATCTGCGGCTCGTCCGAAAATTGTACGGCAAGACTCTCGGAGATAGGCAGGCCGGTCAAGCTGCTGCCGTAAAACTTGCTGTAGAGTGTGGGCAGGAGCCTATATCTGAGCTTCATGTAGTTGCGGCTGATCTCCTCTACCTCTTCTCCAAAAGCCCAAGGCTCGGCATCGTTGCTGTTGATCATGGAGTGGGCGCGGTAGAAGGGGGCAAAAGCGCCTATGCTCATCCATCGTGCGAAAAGCGACTTGCTCGCCTCTCCTGCAAAGCCGCCGACGTCATATCCAGCAAACGAAACGCCGCTGATTCCGAGGCTGTTGACCAGTCGGATACCCGCCAGCATGTGTTCCTCTGAGGCCACATTGTCCCCCGTCCAAGCGGCGGCGTAGCGTTGGATCCCGGAAAAACCCGCTCGGGTCAGCACGAAGGGACGCTTTTCTGGATTTTGGAGCAGAGCGCCTTCCTGGGCACTTCTTGCCATTTGCATACCGTAGATGTTGCGGGCTTTGCGGTGGGAGGCTTTTTCCCCCTCGTAGTCAAACTCGATCAGGTTGGGGGTGAACTGCCCCCAAGAGGCCGGCTCGTTCATGTCCGTCCAAAACCCGTCCACGCCAGCCTCGGTGTAGAAGGCCATCTTTTGCGCCCACCAGTTCCTCGTTTCGGGCTTGGTGAAGTCGGGAAAGGCGCACCAGCCTGGCCAGACTTGACCCTCGTAGATTTTCCCGTCGGGATAGCGGACCAAAAGGTCCTGCTCCAGCCCTTCCTCGTAGGGTAGGTAGCCTGTTTCGGTCTTGATCCCCGGGTCCATGATCACCACGACCTTGAATCCTTTTTCCTTCAGCCTGGCGATCATCGCCTTGGGATCTTTGAATTTTTCCCCGTCAAAGGTGAATACCTTGTACTGTTCCATGTGATGGATGTCCAGATAGATCACGTCGGCAGGCATTCTTTTGTCCCGGAAAGTCTGGGCCAGCGTGTACACTTCCGAGTCGGGATAGTAGGAGTAGCGGCATTGCTGGAAGCCAAGCGCCCACTTCGGAGGCAGCTGCATGCGCCCAGTCAGGCGGGTGTAGGAGCTGATGATCTCGCCCACGCTGGGCTGATGGATAAAATAGTAGTCCATGTCCCCGTCTTCGGCGCTGAAATACACGAAGCGGTTGTTGGAAGCTCCAAAATTGAAAACTGTCTTGTGCGTATTGTCGAAGAAAATCCCGTAGTGTCCTTGGGCATGGATGCCGATGTAAAACGGAATGCTCATGTACAGCGGATCGTCGCCCACGCCGTAGGCAAAGTAATCGGTGTTCCAATTGGTAAACGCCCTGCCCGCGCGGTCTAGGTTGCCGGTCTTCTCCCCGAGGCCTATGAACTTCTCCTGAGCCTGTACTTGCTTGTAAGCGGTGACTTCGGTGCCTAGCCATGCGATTCCCAGGGAGTCATCCTGGTTCAGGAGGTTTCCAGCCTGGTCAAAAAAAGCTAAAGTGAAGCTTTCCAGGCTGATCTCCAGGCGCAGCAGGGAAGTAGTCAGGACGAGTTGTGTGCTGTTTTGGGTGAGGGTAAAAGCTGTCTTTTTTGCTTGGGCGACCACCGAATAGGGGTTGCTTTCGAAGCTGTCATGGATGCTGGCCTGAACCCGGATGATGCCGTCCTCCAGCACGCGGATACGAAACCGGGCAGCTGGGCTTTCCCCCTCCAGGCCATCCGGCAAAGCCTGCCAAGAGCTGACTGCTCCAAATCCTCTATGGCGAGCCGAATTGCGGGAAAAGCTGCGGGGCGAGTGGGACGAAGTCATAAGCAGGTAAGGTCAGGTGCGGTGGCGTACCCGGCTAAATTAGAGAGGAAACCGAATAAAACGATGGGATACTAAACCCTTTTTATTCAAGAGTCTGCGGCTTTGGCTCTCCAAAAAAGCGCTTTACGAAAAGGGAAAGCCTATTCAAACGTTTGCAGTTATCCACGGAAAATTTTCCGTCCCGGGTGCAAAATCAGCGGACGGAGGACTTTCTCACGATGAGCTCGGTGTCCAGAATGACCGATTTGTCTGCCTCCTCGGGCTTGAACTTCTTTTCTATCCAGTCCAGCAAGAGCGCAGTGGACTTGACTCCCATCTCGAAGCCCGGCTGGTAGACGGAGGAGAGTGTCGGGTCCACCATGGAGCAAAATTGCCAGTTGCTAAAGCCTACGATGCCCACGTCCTGCGGCACGCGGAGCCCAGCGGCCTTGCAGGCCATCATCGCGCCGACGGCCGTCATGTCGTTGTGGGAAAAAATCCCATCCGGCCTTTGGGGAAGGCTGTGCAGCAGCTTCGTCGTGACCTGCTGAGCTTCTTGGTCGGTTCCCAGGAAGCAGGGCACCACCCACGCAGGATCGGGCTCGATGCCATGGTCCCGGAGCGCCGCTTGATAGCCTCTGAGTCGCTCTTGGGAGATTTTCAGGTTGGGCGGGCCAGCGAGGTGGACGATCCTGCTGAATCCCTGGTTTAGCAGGTGCTTGGTGGCCGAGTAGGCACCGCCAAAGTCGTCCACGGTCACCGTGATGGCTTTGGGGATCTCGGGAACACGGTCAAAAAACACGATGGGGAAGCCCTTTTCCAACAAGCTGCTGAAGTGCCCAAACTCGGTCGTTTCCTTGGAATAGCTGATGAGCACACCGTCAATCTGGTTGGAAAGCATGGTGTCGATACTTGATTTTTCCCGGATGAGCTTTTCGTTGGTCTGAGTCAGGATGACATTGTAGCCTCTGGAAAAAGCCTCTTCCTCTATCCCGCTGATCACCGTGGAAAAGAAAAAATGGACCACTTCGGGGATGATGACCCCGATGGTGAAAGAGCGGCTGTGCCTTAGCGAAAGGGCGATCGCATTGGGGCGATAGTTCAGTTTTTCGGCCATGGCCTTCACCTTGCGTTTGGTCTCGCTGCTGATTCCCGGATAGTTTTTTAGCGCCCTGGAAACCGTCGATGCGGAGAGGTTGAGCTCCCTCGCGATGTCTTTGATAGTGGCTTGCTCGAGCTTCATGGCCTTGCAGGGACTGAAAAGAAGGGGTATTTCATAGTTTAGGAATAACGAGTTTGAATCGTTGACAGAAGAAATTAGGGCCGAGCAAATTGGACAAAGTTGGGCAAAGTAGCAAATGCTGGCCAGGTATGTCCGAAAGGCCCGAAGGATGTGGGCTGCCGGCAGTCGAAAGGAGGAGAAATATGCTAGGCATTCTTTCCATGGTTTTCGGATTTGAGGCCAAGAAGGCCGCGGAAATGCCAGTCTCTTACCTGATTTTTTTGAAACATAAGCTTTAAAAAGATGGCCTAAGGGATACTTTTTTACCTATCTTGAAACCATAGAATAGTCCAGCCGGGGCTTCGTCTTTCCGGCTTACTTACCACCTACCAACCATCAATCCATTTTTACACCCTTTTGTTTTATATGAAAAAAACGATCCTTTTCCTCTCGGGGCTGCTGATGTCATTGTCGGGCTTTGGCCAAAATTTTGTCGGCGCCCAGATAGACAGCCGAATGGGCGTGCAGTCCCTGACGCTAAACCCGGCGCTTGGTACCCTCTCGCGCACCAAGCTGGACATCAACCTGATCTCGGTCTCGTCCTTTGTCGGAAGCGACTACCTCTCCATCAATCTCAGTGACCTGGGAAGCCTCACGGACGGTTTTGACGTGGACGAAGATCTCGAGACCAATCCGCTGCCGGACAACAATTTCTTTGGGAACGTGGACGTGCTCGGCCCGTCGATGCTGATGCGGCTCAACGAAATGAGCGTGCTGTCCCTTACCACCCGAGCTCGCGGTTTTTTCAACCTGAACAACGTCGACGGGGACTTCTACGAGCTGGTGACCAATCCAGAGACAGGCCTGGTAGACTTCAATGCCGAGATGGAAGACCTGTCCGGCATTGGGCACGTATGGGGGGAGATCGGCTTGGGATATTCCCGCCTGCTGGTGGATCGGGCCACGCACAGTTTCAGTGCTGGGGTAAATATGAAGCTGCTCTTGGGGGCGGGCGGAGCCTTTGGCGACAGCCCCTTGCTCCGCGCCGACTACAATTCCTCCAATGACATGGTGACTACCCAAGGCACGCTGGACTATGGTTATTCTGTGGGCTTTGACTCAGAGGATATCGACTTTTCGCAGGTCCAGCCGGGTTTCGCGGTGGATTTGGGCTTTATCTACGAGCTCAAGGGAAACACTATAGGCGACGACTACAAGCTGAGGGCGGGTATATCGGTGTTGGATATCGGTTCTGTAAAATACAATGATGGTTACCGTGTGAATTATGTGATGGATGCCACCATCCCCGCCAGTGAATTTGAGGAAAAAGACTTTCAGGAGGTCTTGGACGACAACTTCGAAGGGACCGAGAGGCCCTTTGAAGGCCAGTTGGGACTGCCAACCTCTTTGCAGCTTTTTGTGGACTACGGCATCAGCCACCGCTTTTACGTGAGTGGACAGGCGGGCTTGGCGCTCAGCAAGGACGGCGACATCCCCGTGAGCCGCGTGATCAACACGACCACCATCACGCCAAGACTGGAGATGCGCTGGCTGAGTGTCTACAGCCCGATCAGCTGGAGGCAATATGACTCGGCGCCTTCCTGGGGTCTGGGTTTGAGAATGGGCCCTGTGCTGATAGGGTCTGGCTCTATCCTTACCAATGTGCTCTCCAAGAAATCCCGAACGGCAGACGTCTATGCGGCGATCAAGCTGCCGATTTACGGAAAGGATAAGGTCGACTGAGAAGGGGCGATTTTGACATAAGCAAACAGCCGGGCGAAACATTGCCCGGCTGTTTTATTTTGATTGGAAAATGGAATGGGATCGGATCAGTCCGCTGATTAGATTGGTTTGATGCTTTTCTGTCGTTTGTCCTGCGGCTTCATTCTCTCCAATACGCTTCGATCATGCATAACACATGCAGGATGAGCCCGGGCAAAATGAACAGAAAGTAGCCCGCCACGACGGCAATCAGCCAAATCAGTCCCTCAATGCGCCGGCCGCGGCGCATCTGGCCCCAGCCGGGGATCAGAAAACTCAAGAAAGCTGCGGTGCTCGGGTCTACGATGGTGGACATAGGTCGTGAATGGTTTGTTCGATACGAGACTACTTGGATTCGATCTTACTTAGAAAGGATAAAATCCCCTTCGCTACGGACGATCACCAGCTACTGCGAAACAGCTCCTTGTCCCTCGCAGTGGTCGATCTGCTTTCCGTCTAGACTCAGGTATCCGCCCATGCAGTCTGCGGTCATACAAGAGTGTACGGGAAGAACGCCAAGAAGGTCGCCGACCTGCACCTTGGCCAGCAGAGAATCCGAGGCTTTGATGATGCCATGCTCTTGGGAAACGCTCTTCAGGTAGGAGCGGTCGGCAGGGATGGTCCAGCCGGTTTCGTTCAGGAAAACCACCTCCCCAAAGTTCTTGTTGCCTTCGCCGTCGACCAGCACGTCTTTGGCAAAGTGGACACCGCCCCCGTGGACGAGGATTTCCTTTCGCTCCCGGCTAATGTCCACCACCGGCACGGCGAGACACACGGAGATGTCCTCTTTTGCGCAGCTGCCCAGCTCGGCCTGCATCAGGTCAAAGAAGACGAAATTGCCCGGGCCAATCTCGTCCACATCGCCGAAGTCCTCGGTCACAGCGCAGCCCGGCGTGTCGCCTACACGGGTCACCAAGTCGGGAAATTCGCTCTGGTATTTCGTTTTGAGCATGTGGAGGGCCTGTCGGCTTTGTTCGTAGATCCCAGCTTTGTCGGGCGTATAGTATGTATGGCCCGGATGGAGGTAAAAGCCTCTGAAATGCAGCTTGTCCGATTGGGCGGCGATGCGCAGGATTTCCTCGATGGTGCCAAAGTCGGAGACGTGCACGCCCGTCCGGCCATAGCCCGCGTCGATTTCGATGAAGAAACCTACGGGATTGCTGAGGCCGTCCACGAGCTTTTGGGCAGTCTCCGGATTGACTATCTGGACGGAAAGGGACTGGGACGCCGCCAGACGGTCCAGCTTTGGGATCTCCAATGGGTTGAAGGGAAAGGCGATGTGAACCCTGTCCCAGCCTTGACCGCAGAGGTATTCGGCCATCTTGATCGAGGAGGCGGTCACTTCCCGGATTCCATATTCCTTTGCCCAATTTCCTATTTCGTGGGACTGGGCGGTTTTCCAGTGGGGCACGAGTTTTTTTCCGTGGCGCTGGGCCTTGTCGGCCATGCGCTTGATGTTGGCTCGGGTGAGGGGTTCGCTGATCAGGAGAGTGGGGGAAGTGATTTGGTCAAGATAGGACATGTCGTGTCTTTGGTTTTTTTACTAAAAGTAAAAAGTAAGCATCAAGTAGCAAGACGGAAGAGGCCAAGACTCGTGGGAGCCATGCTGCTTGCTTTCAAAAAAGCTGATATCCGATCGGAGGCGCGGGCATCCGGAAAAAAACAAATTCGTCAAGGCGTAGTCTGGATTTTTTGCAACTTTCCAAAATCCCGGAATAGATGTGCGTAAGCCCGCCTTTTCTGCTAATTTTGTCACCCTATAAAAAGCGCCTCTTTAGGCCAAGAAACAAGAATAATTCATTTCTGCACCCCAGACCTTCCATGGAAGCCAAGAAAATCCGGAGTACCTTCATCGAGTTTTTCCAATCCAAACAGCACCAGTTCGTTCCTTCATCCCCCATCGTGGTCAAAAATGACCCCACGCTGATGTTTACCAATGCGGGGATGAACCAGTTCAAAGACGCTTTTCTCGGCAACGAGATAGCCAAATACCCCAGAGTCGCCAACTCCCAAAAATGCCTTCGCGTGAGCGGCAAGCACAATGACCTCGAAGAGGTCGGCGTGGACACCTATCACCACACCATGTTTGAGATGCTGGGCAACTGGTCCTTTGGCGACTACTTCAAGAAGGAAGCCATCGCCTGGGCTTGGGAGCTGCTGACCGAGGTGTACCAGCTGCCGAAAGACCGGCTTTACGCCTCTGTGTTCAGAGGGGACCAAGGGGACAAGCTGGCCATGGACCAGGAAGCCTATGACCTTTGGAAAAGCATTGTGCCCGAAGACCGGATCATCATGGGTTCCAAAAAGGACAACTTCTGGGAAATGGGCGACACCGGACCCTGCGGTCCCTGCTCCGAGATCCACATCGACCTCCGTCCTGAGGCCGAAAGAGCCCAGATCCCTGGTCGCGACCTGGTCAACAACGACCATCCGCAGGTGATCGAGATCTGGAATCTCGTCTTCATGCAGTTTAACCGCCTGGCAGACGGCAGCCTGAAAGAGCTTCCTGCCAAGCACGTGGATACCGGGATGGGCTTTGAGCGTCTGGTCCGGGCGATACAGCACAAGTCCTCCAACTACGATACAGACCTGTTCAAGCCCTTTTTGGATGCCATAGCAGCCAAATCCGGCAAGAGTTATGGTCAGGACGAGCAGACGGATATCGCTTTCCGCGTGATCGTCGACCACATCCGTGCGATTGCTTTTACCATCGCTGACGGACAGATCCCGTCCAACAACAAGGCTGGATATGTCATCCGCCGAATTCTCAGAAGGGCCGTTCGCTACGGATACACCTTCCTCGGCTTGCAGCAGCCTTTCCTGTTTGAACTCGCTCCGCTGATCGCGGAATATTTCGGGGACATCTTCCCGGAGGTGCGGCAGCAGCAGGAGTTTATCGCCAAGGTGATCCAAGAGGAGGAGGCATCGTTCCTCAGGACTCTGGACAACGGCCTGAAAATGCTCGACTCGATCAAAACCGAGTTGACCGCGAATGGCGAGAAGGTGATCCCTGGAAAGACCGCTTTTGAACTGTACGATACCTTCGGCTTTCCGCTGGATTTGACTTCCCTGATCTCCAGGGAGAATGGCTTCTCCGTCGACGAGGCTGGTTTTGCCGCGGAGATGGAAAAGCAGAAGACCCGCTCCAGGGCGGTGTCCGAGCAGGAGACCGGCGACTGGGTACAGGTGGGCGAAGATGCTGGGGTGGAGTTTATCGGCTACGACTTTACCGAGGCCTATTCCCATATCATCAAGTACCGGACCATCACCGACAAGAAGGGCGACAAGTACCAGCTGGTCTTGGACAAGACACCTTTCTACGCCGAAAGCGGCGGGCAGGTAGGGGATACCGGTTGGCTGATCTCCGACGCCGAAAAAATCCGAGTAGTCGATACCAAGAAGGAGAATGACCTGATCGTTCATTTTGTGGAAAAACTGCCAACGAAACCCGAGGCAAGGTTTTCAGCAGAGGTGGACCAGGAAAAGCGGGTGCTTACCATGAACAACCATACCGCGACGCACCTGCTCCAGTCGGCCTTGAAAGCCGTGCTCGGAGACCATATCCAGCAGCGGGGCTCTCTGGTCAACGAGAACTTGCTCCGCTTCGACTTTTCCCACTTCGGGAAAATGACGGAAGAAGAAATCGCGCAGGTAGAGGACATCGTCAACGCCAAGGTGCGCGAAAACATCCCGCTTTCGGAGCAGAGAAACGTGCCGATAGAGGAGGCCAAAAGCATGGGCGCAACAGCCTTGTTTGGAGAGAAATACGGGGATTTTGTTCGGGTGATCACCTTTGACAAAAACTTCTCCGTCGAACTTTGCGGCGGAACGCACGTACCTTCTACAGGCCAAATCGGACTGTTCAAGATCACCTCCGAGGGATCGATCTCCTCTGGCGTGCGCCGAATCGAGGCGATCACTTCCAAGGCGGCAGATGCGTACCTGCGGGGCCAGGAGGCACTGGTAAAGGAAATCTTGGACTTGCTCAAGAATCCCAAGGACGCCAAGAAGGCCATCGAAAGCCTCCTCCAAGAGCGCAATGACCTGAGAAAAGAAGTCGAGTCCCTGCACTTGGAGAAGGCCTCCGGGCTGAAGAATGAGCTGCAGAAGCAGTTTGTCGCCAAGGAAGGTGCAAACGTGCTGGTGGCCCAAGTGGAGCTTCCCAATGCGGACTCGTTGAAAAAACTGGCCTACGAATTGAAGAACGAAACAGCGGATGCCCTGGTGGTATTGGCTGCCAAAATAGAAGATAAGCCGCAGATAGCCGTGATCTTGGATGAAACCCTGATCCAAGGAAAAGGCTTGAATGCCGGCCAGATCGTGCGCGAGCTGGCCAAGCAGATCCAAGGCGGTGGAGGAGGACAGCCTTTCTTTGCCACAGCGGGTGGAAAAGACCTCGCCGGTCTGGAGAAAGTGGTGGCCAAGGCCAAGGAAATGTTTTTATAATCGCTGAAAAACAAGGAAATGTTGAGCGAAGAACTCAAGGAGAAATATCAGTTGGTAGTAGGGCTGGAAGTACATGCCCAGCTGCTGACTGAGAGTAAGATGTTTGCCGCGGATGCCAATCAGTACGGGCAGTCGCCCAATACGCTGATCTCCGCGATCACGCTGGGACATCCCGGCACCCTGCCCAAAGTGAACAAAAAGGCGGTGGAGTATGCCGTGCGAATGGGCCTGGCCTGTGACTCCGAGATCACGAGGTACAATATTTTCTCCCGAAAAAACTACTTCTACCCCGACCTGCCCAAGGGATATCAGATCACCCAGGACAAGGGGCCGATCTGCGTCGGCGGTACGGTGCCGGTCAAGCTCTCCGACGGTAGCGAGCGGGTCATCCGACTCAACCGCGTCCACATGGAAGAGGATGCCGGCAAATCCATCCATCTAGCTGGTGAGCCGGATACGCTGGTCGATTTCAACCGGGCCGGGACTCCGCTGGTGGAGATCGTGACCGAGCCGGATATCCGCAGCTCGGAGGAGGCCTATGTCTTCCTGAGCGAGATCAAAAAGCTCGTCAAATACCTCGACATCTGCGACGGCAACATGGAGGAGGGCTCCCTGCGCTGCGATGCCAACGTCTCCGTAATGCTGAAGGGCGCCAAGGAATATGGCAAAAAGGTGGAAGTGAAAAACATGAACTCCTTCCGAAACGTGGCCAAAGCCATAGACCACGAGCACGAGCGGATCATAGGTTTGCTTGAAGCTGGACAGGAAATCATCTCTGAGACCAGGACATTCGATGCGGACAGCTGCACGACAGCCAGCATGCGCACCAAAGAGGACCTAAACGACTACCGCTACTTTCCCGAGCCGGATCTCAGCCCAGTGGTCATCTCCGAGGAGTGGCTTCAGTCAGTGAAAGCTTCCATGCCGGCTTTGCCGCGTGAGCTTTTCGCCAAGTTTGTGGAGAAATACGGTCTGCCGGAGTACGATGCGGCGTTCCTCACAGAATCAAAGGAGATCGCGCTGTGGTTTGACGCGCTTTGCTCCAAAACCCAAAACTACAAGGCCGCGTCCAACTGGATGATGGGGCCCGTGAAATCACACCTGAATGAGTCTGGCCTGGATATCGCAGAGTATCCCGTGAAGCCGGAAGCTTTGGCGGACTTGATCGCCTTGGTGGATGGGGGCAAAGTGGCCTTTTCCACCGCTTCCAAAAGCATCTATCCCGAGCTGGCCAATGCCAAGGGGGAAAGTGCGCTGGAAATTGCCCAGCGGCTCAACCTCATCCAGGAGAGCGACGAGGACTCCCTGAAGCCTATCGTCCAGAGCGTCTTGGATGAAAACGCCAAGAAAGTGGCGGAGTACCGCTCTGGCAAAAAAGGCCTGATGGGCATGTTTATGGGAGAGGTGATGAAAAAATCCAAGGGTAAGGCAGACCCGAAGGTCGCTACCCGAATATTGACAGAATTGCTTGAAAACTAAACTTATGAAATACGCAATGGTGGGAGTTTGGCTAGTTGCTGTGATGGCGTTGTTCTCCTGTGGGGGAAATGAGTCCGGTGCCGACGGAATGGTAAAAGTGACCGGAAAGATCGAAAATGCCCCAGAGGGCGTGGTGGTTTTGTCCCAGTTTACCGACAATCGGCCCAAGGTGCTCGATACCCTGGAGCTGGGCAAAGACGGGGAATTCAGCTACGAGCTGACCGTGGACGCGCCGACTTTCTATGAACTGAACATACACGGGCAAAAGATGGTCCGCCTGGCCCTCTTCAAGGAAGACGTGGACGTGAAGTACAATTTTTCCAATCCGGAGAGCCTCGCGATAGAAGGGTCCAAGGATACCAAAGAACTCATGAAGGTGGAAGAGCTGATGCTGGCCTATCAGGGGGAAGTAAACAAGCTCAACGAGGCCTACTACGAGGCCATGAGCAAAAACGACTCGGAGACGATCAAAAATATCCAGGCCCAGGCCATGGAACTGGAGGAGCAGCAGGCCGAGCGCGTGAAGGAGTCGATCACCAGTATGGGCGATTCTTTTGCCTCGATGGCGGCGATTGGATTGCTCAATCCCAAGACCGACTTCCAATTTATCGACGAGCTGGTCTCCAAGCTGAACGAGAACTACCCAGGTACCACTTCTATTCTTCAGTTGAAGCAGCAGCTGGATGAGATGAGGGCACTGTCCGTGGGGCAGCCAGCTCCGGAGATAGAGCTTCCTAACCCCGAAGGAAATTCCGTGAAGCTCTCAGACCTTCGCGGAAAGTATGTCCTGATCGACTTCTGGGCGGCTTGGTGCAAGCCCTGCCGTCAGGAAAACCCCAATGTGGTAAGGCTATACAACCAGTACAAGGACAAAGGCTTTGAGGTCTTTGGCGTTTCCCTGGATCGTACCCGTGAAGACTGGGTGAAGGCAATCGCTGACGATGGCCTGACCTGGACACAGGTGTCTGACCTGAAGTACTTTAATTCCTCCGCTGCTGAGCTGTATCAGATCGATGCGATTCCGGCTACTTACATGATAGATCCCGATGGGAATATCATCGCAAAAGACCTCAGAGGGCCTAGCCTCGAAAACAAACTGGCAGAGCTTTTTGACTGATCTCAAAGAGTGCCATAAAAAAGCCCCCGGCCTGCGAAGGTCGGGGGCTTTTTTATGAGCAGTTGGGATTTAAAACAAAAAGGAAGGAGGAAAAAATTACCAAACAGTCCTTCCTTTAAAAATCGAGTCTCTTAAAAAGGAATAGCAAAAGTTGTTTATCACCCGAGACAAATCTAATGAAAACATTTAAAAGAAAAACAACCCTAAAATTATTCTTTTTTAAAGTAGTATTAATATTCTGATAAAAACAGTGAATATTTCAAGTTTATAGTTTGTCCACGCGGTCTAAACGCGGTTATGGCTTTCTGAAATTTGAATTTTCCAATCCGAAATTTTTTCAAAAAAAAACCACCGACGTATCGGTGGTCTCGTTTTTGGCCCATTTGGCATAATTTTATTTGGCTATTTTGTCGTAACTGGCAATTACCCCCCGTACCATGGCTGAGCTAAAACCCTGGTGCTCCATCTCGTTGAGCCCTACGATGGTGCAGCCTTTTGGGGTGGTTACCTTGTCTATCGCGGCCTCGGGGTGGACGTTTTTTTGGATCATGAGCTCGGCGGCGCCTTTCACGGTCTGGTTGACGATTTTGCTGGCGGTGACCGAGTCAAAGCCGATCTGGATTCCCCCTTGGATCATCGCGCGCATGAAGCGCAGTACGTAGGCGATGCCGCAGGCTCCCAGGACCGTCGCAGCCTCCATCAGATTTTCGTCTATGGAGATGGTAAAGCCGATGGAGTCAAAGAGCTCCTTGACCTGCTCCAGCTGTATGGGATTGGCTTGCTCGTGGCATACGCAGGTGATGGACTCCTGGATATCCGCAGCGATATTCGGCATGGCGCGAAAGGTCACGGTCTGCGCATCCAGCACCCCGTACATTTCCTTCAGCGTGATGCCCGTAGCCAGGGAGATGAGTAGTTGCTTTTTGGGATCGAGCACCGGCTTGATCTCCCTCAGGATGTTGGTGACGTTGTACGGCTTTACTCCCAGCAGTACGAGGTCGGCGTACTGCGCGGCAGAGAGGTTGTCCGAGTGGACATGCACGCCTTTGGCTTCAAACTCCGCGAGGCTTGCGGTATTTCTTTTGGTCAGGGTCAGGTTTTTTGGGTCAAAATCTTCCCTCATCAGCAGCCCGCTTGCGATGGAGGTACCTAGGTTGCCACAACCTATGATGGCGATTTTCAGATTGGAAATCATGGGGATTCGGATTATTAACAGGTTTGAAGGGCTAAATGTAATCAAAAGGCCGTGCCGATTGCCAGAATTGCGAATGTTCTACCGGCGAACGCAGAATTCTCAAAAAAGAAGTGTGTGAATATTTGCAAAAATATTTTTACAATATGTAAAGAATGCTTTACATTTGGGAAAGAAAACATGACAGATGGAAAAGAACTCAATTCTCAACGTGCCGCTGCTGTCTCCGGGATGGAAAAAGCTGGCCTTTGTGTTTTTCCCGCTTCCGGTACTGCTGGTAATCGGGATGGCCTTTGTGAATCCCCAGAGTGACCCAAATGACGCCGCGCAGATGATCTACGGCTTTTGGGCGATAGGATTCGGGATCTTGAACCTCACCCGGGAGAAGGTGGAGGACGAGATGATTCGGAGCTTTAGGCAGCAGGCCTTTCAGACCGGCTTCTTTTGGTTGATCTGGGGGCTTGCTGCCCTGATGCTGATCAACTACCTCCGGTATCAGTCTATCGCATCGGAGATGTTTACCGCCTACCTCGTGCTCTTTTTGCTCAACCTCTACATCTATGGGGCATTCCAGTATCAGAAGTACATGGCATCCAAAGACGAAAACTAAACCAACTATTCTATGCTTACCAAAATCCTGTTACCACACCGTTACCAGAAGCTGGGCTGGGTCTTGCTTCTGCCGTTTGCGCTGCTTCTTTTCGCAAACAACTACTTCGACTTCAATCTCGCCTGGCTGGAGTTTGACGTTCGCAAAGGGAACCTTTTCGAAGAATCGAGGGAGAATTTCACCAACGAACTGGCCATGATCGGCGTGTTTGTGTCGCTGTTTCTGATTGCTTTCTCCAGAGAAAGGCAGGAGGATGAATACATCCAAAAGCTGCGTTTGGATTCCCTGCTGCTGGCCTGCTATGCCCATACCTTCATCCTGGTCGTGGGGACGGTGCTGTTTTACGGCTTCGGCTTTCTGGAATTTATGGGCTACAACATGTTTACCATCCAGCTGCTCTTCATCGCGAGGTTTAGGTGGGTGCTTCATCGGCAAAAGCAGTCCCTGCTGGCCTTTTGATCGAAGTGACATGAAAAACACGATCAAAGTGGAGCGGGCCAAAAAGGACATGACCCAGCAGGATCTGGCCGAAAAGGTGCAGGTATCGAGGCAGACGATCAACTCGATCGAGGCGGGAAAGTACGTGCCCTCTACGGTGCTAGCCCTCAAGATTGCCCGGACGTTTGGCGTGGCGCTGGAGGATATATTCGAGCTGGAGGCAGTAGACTGGGCGTAGCCAGCCACGCTTCGCAAAAATATCAATCGGATGGGCTCTCCATTCTTGTGGAAACAGGGTGGTCAGACGGCATTGGTCTTGAAAAGAATGCTGCCCAATGCCACGGAGGAGGAAATCAAAGCTTCACTCGATGAGGTCGGTGAGGTCTGGAATGTCATCGAAAATACCTCTGTCATACATGATTGGGGTTGGCCGACTTTTTCCAAGGAAATCCGCCAAGCCGGCAGCAATCAAAAAGTTAGGGTGGAAGTGAGGACGATAGAAATCATCTAAGGGGATTTTTTGGGCTTGATTTCCATATTTTAAAGCCCATAAGAGCGTTAAACTTTTACCTTTGCGCTTTTATAATCCCTTTTTGATGCCCAAGCTGATTCGAATCACCACAGTTCCCCTTTCTCTCAAACTTCTGCTCGCCGGGCAGATGAAATATATGAAGGAGCAGGGCTGGGAGGTCATCATGGTCAGTGCGGAGGGCAGGGAAGTGGATCAGGTGGTCAAAAGCGAGGGTGTCCGCCACGAGGTGGTTCCTTTTACCCGCAAGATCACCCCGCTCACCGACCTGAAATGCATCTGGCAGCTGATGCAGCTCTTCAAGAGGGAAAAGCCGGACATCGTACACACGCATACTCCCAAGGCTGGCCTGCTTGGCATGATTGCCGCCAACCTCGCCGGAGTGAAAACCCGAATCCATACCCTGGCGGGCATCCCCGCGATGGCCGCTGAGGGCAACAGGAAAAGTCTGCTGGAAACAGCCGAGAAGTGGACCTATTCCAACGCCACGGAGATTTGGCCCAATTCGCCAGGTCTGTGGAAGTTTGTGTCGAAAAACGGCCTCTGTCCAGAGTCCAAGCTCCGCATCATCGGCAAAGGCTCCTCCAACGGCGTGGACCTAAGCAAATTTAACCGCGAGTCGCTCAAGGAAAACCACCTGGTGGCGGCGACGATGCGCATCATGCCCGGGGAGGACGAGTATATCATCCTGGCCGTAGGCAGACTGGTCAAGGACAAGGGGATAGAGGAACTGGTTGCTGCTTTTTTGGAGTCCAAGATCGTCAATAGGTCCAAGCTGGTCTTGCTGGGGACTTTTGAGCAGGACTTGAATCCGCTTGCACCAGAGACCATACAAACCATCCAAGACCATCCCAAAATCGTGCAGATCGACTGGACCGACCATGTAGCCCACTACTTGGCATTGGCGGACGTCCTGGTGCATCCCTCGCACCGGGAGGGCTTTCCCAATGTACTGCTGGAGGCCGGGGCCATGCATGTGCCGGTGATCTGCTCGGACATCATCGGCAATACCGACATCATCACCCAGCAGAAGACCGGCTTGATTTTTCCGGTCAAAGACGCCGCGGTGCTGAAGGAAGCGCTGGAGTTTGCCTTTGTGAAGCGGGATCGCATGGCTGTCTATGCGGATAAGCTCCATCAGGAAATCATCGAAAACTACGACCGAAAAGTCATCCAAAAAGAGATTTTCGCCAACTATCGGCGTCTTTTGACGGCTGCAGAGAGTGGAGAATAATCTATATTTGGGCCAGAATAATCAAGCTTACTTTTCCCTATGAAGTACCTCGTGACCGGCACGGCCGGATTTATCGGATTTCATGTTGCACAAAAACTGATCGATCGCGGAGAGGAGGTAGTCGGTCTGGATGTCATCAATGACTACTACGACATCAACCTGAAATATGCCCGTCTGGAGCATATGGGGATAAAAAAAGAATCCATCGAAAGGGGAGAGCTTGCGCAATCCGGGACCTTGCCGGGCTATCGTTTTGTCCAGCTCGACTTGGTGGAAAAAGAGGCGCTGCTGGAGCTTTTTGCTAAGGAAAAGTTTGATGTCGTGATCCATCTCGCCGCCCAGGCGGGCGTGCGATACTCGCTGACCAACCCTGAGGTCTATATCCAGAGCAATATTGTGGCTTTTCTGAATATCCTGGAGTGCTGCCGTTTCCATCCAGTCAAGCACTTGGTGTACGCCTCCTCCAGTTCCGTCTATGGTGCTAACGAGAAGATGCCCTTTTCGACCTCAGACTCGGTGGACCACCCGATCTCGCTCTATGCTGCGTCCAAAAAATCCAACGAGCTCATGGCCCACACCTACAGCCATTTGTTTGGGATTCCGACGACGGGATTAAGGTTCTTTACGGTCTATGGGCCGTGGGGCAGACCGGATATGGCATTGTTTCTGTTTACCGATGCCATCCTGAAGGGGGAGAAAATCAAGGTCTTCAACTACGGTGAGATGAAGCGTGACTTTACCTACATCGATGATATTGTGGAAGGAGTGGTCAAAGTCGCGGACAGGCCCGCGGCGGCAAACCCTGAATTTGATCCGCAAAACCCCGATCCGGGGAGCGGAAAGGCACGCTTCAAGGTGTACAACATCGGCAATTCCGCTCCGGTCTTGCTGATGGATTATATCCGGGCCGTGGAAAAAGGACTGGGCAAAGAAGCGAAAATGGAGTTGCTTCCGTTACAGCCAGGTGATGTGCCTGCTTCCCACGCCGATGTGCAGGATCTCGTAAGGGATACGGGCTACAAGCCCAACACCCACATCGAAGCTGGGGTGAGAGCCTTCACGGATTGGTATTTGGACTACTATAAAAAATAAGAAATGAGCAAAACTATCCTGATCACGGGAGGAGCCGGATTCATCGGCAGCCACGTGGTGCAACTTTTTGTGACGAAGTACCCCGAGTACAAAATCGTCAACCTCGATGCCCTGACCTATGCAGGCAACCTGGAGAACCTCAAATCGGTGGAAGGCGCTTCCAACTATGTCTTCGAAAAAGCAGATATCCAAGACGCGGACTTGCTGGATGAGATTTTTGCGAAGCATCAGGTCACCGACGTGATCCACCTTGCTGCGGAATCCCACGTGGACCGATCGATCACCGATCCCTTGGCTTTTGTAAAAACCAACGTCTTTGGTACCGTAAACCTCCTCAACGCCGCGAAGAAGGCTTGGGCGGGCCAGCTTGACCAGCACCTGTTTTACCATGTGTCTACCGACGAGGTCTATGGCTCGCTGCACGATGGGGGATTCTTTTTGGAAACAACTCCCTACGATCCCCAGTCGCCCTACTCGGCTTCGAAGGCCGCCTCGGACCACTTTGTCCGTGCCTACGCCAATACCTACAAGATGCGCACGGTGGTGTCCAACTGCTCCAACAACTACGGGCCAAACCACTTTCCCGAGAAGCTGATCCCGCTCTGCATCAACAACATCAAAAACATGCGTCCCCTGCCAGTCTACGGCAAGGGCGAAAACGTGCGTGATTGGCTCTTCGTCAAAGACCACGCACGGGCGATCGATACGGTTTTCCATAAGGGAGTCGCTGGAGAGACCTACAATATCGGCGGCTTCAACGAGTGGAAAAACATCGACATTGTCCGCTTGCTTTGCAAGAAAATGGACGAGAAGCTGGGACGCGAAGCCGGTACCTCCGAGAAGCTGATCACCTTTGTGACCGACCGTGCCGGACACGACCTGCGCTACGCCATCGACGCCACCAAGATCCAAAAAGAGCTGGGCTGGGAGCCAAGTCTCCAGTTTGACGAGGGAATCGAGATCACGATCGACTGGTATCTGGCCAACGAGGAATGGCTGGAGCGCGTGACCTCTGGTGCCTATCAGGACTACTATTCTAACCTGTACGAAAGCAGGTGAGGGAATATATCGGCTGTCCGATGACCCATACTTTATCCAATGAATAAAGCCCCGACTTATCCTCGGGGCTTTTTGCTTCTGGTTTTTGACATAGATCATCGCTGAAGCGCCTTCTCTAATGTCTTGAGTCTAGCGTCTCGCCTCTAATTTTCCAGCTCATACCATTCGATGTCCTTGAGCGGCATCCTTCGCCCTTTTGGAGCTTCGGGGGCGTAGTGGGCAGCGAGATAATCCAGGATGGCGGGCTCGTTTTCGCCCAAGTCCCAAAGGCCCTGGGTTTGCTGCATCCAGACGATTTTCTCTTTCCATCCCTCGCGGGTAAAGCGGTTTTGAAGGATGATCGCACTGGAATGGCATCCGGTACAGGTCGTACGCACGATCTCAAAGCCTTCGCCTACCACGAGTCCGGTGACCACATCCTTTCCATCCACTACTTCGCCGCTGAAGGGCTCGTTGTTTAATTTCGATTCGATATCGGCGGTCTCAACGGAGTCGGAAGAGCCCTCGTAAAGGGTCAAGAACGCGACCGTTCCCAACAAGACCAGCACAACGAGGACTAACCCAGCGGTGCCAAGAAGGAGTCCCTTGAAGAGCTGCTGGGTGTCTGGATTGGGGAGAGGTCGGTTCGTTTTTGGGTTTCTTTCCATCTTCCTCAGCTTACTTTTACGGCGATTCGGTGACAGGCATTGTTGAGGTAGCCCTTGGGGTTCCAGCCGGGGATGACCATGGGCTGGGAGATGCCCTGGCTGTCGGTGGCTTTTGCCCAGATCTCATAGTAGCCAGGCTGTGAAAAGCTCAGCTCGGTGCTCCATTGCTGCCAGGCAAGGCGGTTTGCCGCTTTTTTCAAAGCACAAGTCTTCCATGTGGCTCCAAAGTCCACCGAGACCTGCACCTCCGTCACCTCAAACTCTCCTGCCCAAGCGTGTCCTCTGACGTTCAGCTTTTTTGATCTGGAAAACATCGCCCCTGTTTTGGGGAAGGTGATGAGGGACTTCACCGGCATGGACTCGATGATGGCCATGTCCTCGTCGGGCACCGTGTCACCGGGAGCGACGGGTTTCTTGGGCACTCGGTAGGAGTCGCCTGTCATTTTCGCGCCGTCGTGCTCCTTGTTTCGCACCACGAGCTTGTTGACCCACTTGCCGGAAGTAGAGGCGGGCCAGCCTCCACAGACCAGCCGAAGCGGGTAGCCATGGGCGAGGGGAATATCCTGTCCATTAAGAGACCAGGCCAGCAGGGTCTCTTCCTGCATGGCTTTGGCGATGGGCACGCCGCGGGAAATGACCGGCTTGGATGCGTCACCGTTCAGGTGCTTGTCCACGCCATAGTAGCCGATGTAAACCGCGTCGGACTTGATGCCTACGTCTTGCAGCACGTCGCGAAGGCGGACTCCCGTCCATTCGGAGCAGAAGACCGCCCCTTCTTCCCATTGGTTACCAGCCGTGGGAGGATAGAATCCCGCGCGGCCGTTTCCCCCGCACTCGAGCACGAGACGGTAGGTGTAGGGCTTGAAGTTCTTTTTGAGATCCGCCAGGCGGTAGGTCTTTTCCTGATTCACGGACTCTCCGCCTATGGTCAGTGTCCAGTTGGCAGCGTCGATGTTCTCTGGGATCAGGCCGTTGTTTCGGATGAAAATGTGTTCAAACGGCGTCACTGCATCGTCCAGCTGGTGCGGGCGCGCTTCGACATTCCAAGGGCGGTCGCTTCTGACGATCATCTCCGGGCTTTTGCCCTTCATCGGGTCGGGCTCTTGGGAAAAAATGACGGGCACATAGCCCTTGGGCATCGTGGCCGCATGGACGATCTCAGCACCCAAAACCGCCGAAAGGGTGGTCAGAATGCTTTTTCGCAGAAAAGTGCGGCGTGGATTTGGGCTTTGCTTGGCCTTGCTGAGCTGGTTTTTGCCAGGTTTTGCCATGGTATAGATTGGGATTGTTGTTGGATTGTATGCATTTCAAAAATAGCCAAAACTTGCAATTTGGGGCTTTTTTTTCCAGCAAAGGCAAACTCGGCATATACCAAAAGAAAATGCCAGCCGGAAATCCGACTGGCATTCAGTAAGCAAGCTTAGGCTTCAGCTCAATAGAGCGTTCTAAATCGGATCGTGCCTGGAATCTCCTTCAGCGCTTCGATGGCTTCGGTTTCGTAGGCCTTGTCGATGTCGGTGATCACGTAGCCGATCTTTTCGTTGGTCTTGAGGTATTGGCCCACGATGTTGATGTTGTAGTTGGCGAGCACCTGGTTGATCTTTGCCAGTACCCCAGGTTCGTTGAGGTGAATGTGGATCAGGCGATGGGCATCTTTGAGGAACGGCAACTGGATATTCGGGAAGTTGACCGAATTGTAGGTGTTGCCGGTGTTGATGTATTCCATGATTTTGCCGGGCACGAAGCGTGCGATGTTTTCCTGTGCTTCCAGCGTACTTCCGCCGATGTGAGGCGTCAGGATCGTATTTGGCAGGCCTTTGAGCTCGGACTCAAAGGGTTCTTTGTTGTTTTTTGGCTCCTCGGGGAAGACGTCCACGGCACATCCCGCCAAGTGGCCGGAGAGGATAGCGTCCTTCAGTGCCGGGATTTCGACCACGTGGCCACGGCTCAGATTTACGAGGATGGCGCCTTTCTTCATCTTGGCTATCTTCTCGCGGTCAAGCAGGCATTTGTTGTCTTTTCGGCCATCCACGTGCAGAGAGATCACGTCGCAAGTCGCGAGCAGTTCGTCCAGGGAGTTAACCTTGGTGGCGTTGCCGAGGGCGAGCTTTTCGATCACGTCGTAGTAGAAGACGTTCATGCCCATGTTTTCTGCCAAAACGGAAAGCTGCGCACCGATATTGCCGTAGCCGATGATGCCGAGCTTTTTTCCGCGAATTTCAAAGGAACCCGTCGCGGACTTGTCCCAGTTGCCCTGGTGCATGCCCACGGTCTTGTCCGCAAAGCGGCGCATCAGGAAGATGATCTCCGCGATGGCCATTTCCACGACAGATCGTGTGTTGGAGAAGGGCGCGTTGAATACCGCGATGCCTTTTTCCTGGCAGGTTTCCAGATCGATCTGGTTGGTACCGATGCAGAAGGCACCCACGGCCAGCAGGCGATTGGCGTTTTCCAGCACCTTTTTGGTCACGTTGGTCTTGGATCGGATGCCTAGGATGGAGACGTTTTTGATCTTTTCGCAAAGTTCCTCTTCGCTCATCGCACCGGAAGCGACCTCGACTTGGTAGCCTTCCTCGGTGAGGAGCTGAACGGCGATGGGATGTACGTTTTCCAGTAGGAGAACCTTGATCCGGCTTTTTGGGTAGGAGAATTTCGTGTTCAACTTATTGATGTAAAGTATTTCGTCAAAACTCGGGGCGATGTGATCCGCTTGGCTGACCACCTTGGGGCGGTGTACGTTTTCCACAAACGCGTAAAACTTGTTGGCCAGCCCAGAAGCCTTGATTTCATAGTCCGTGTAGCCGTCTCCGATGACATAAATATCGCCTTCGAGGTTCACATTTTTGATGGTTTCTGCCTTGCCGTTGTTTTTGGAAAGGGGATTTTCACGGTTGAAGTCGACGATATCGCCCGCTTCGTTGTAGACAAAGTCGTTGGCAAAGACATTTTCCTTCAGAATGCCGTACTCCGACACGATGGGGATGATGAAGTCCTTGAATCCATTGGAGACGATGTACACGTCCTGGGCGTTGTCCCGAAACCATTCCTTGTTGCGCTCAA
This sequence comes from Algoriphagus oliviformis, assembly GCF_017254915.1. GTDB lineage: Bacteria > Bacteroidota > Bacteroidia > Cytophagales > Cyclobacteriaceae > Algoriphagus > Algoriphagus oliviformis. Next base: position 124,076 of record NZ_JAFKCT010000005.1, read on the forward strand.
AGGACTTGGAGACTTTCTGGCGCAGCGCGGTGATTAGATCTGAGATTTGGGCCTTGCTGGCTTGAAGGATGTCAAGCCGCTGCTCTAGACTTTCACGGAACGTGAGCGAGCCGTCCATTCCCTTGTCCGTGATGTCTTTGATCGCCTGCAGTTTATCCGCTCTTTTGGGGTCGTTTGCCAAGCTGATCTCGCCAAGTATGTCGAGCGCTTCTACTTGGGTGAAGGTACTGTCAAAATCAATGATGAATTTTTTGGTCTGGGCCATGGTACAGGGTCAAATAGGTCTAAGTGCAGGTAAAATTAAGGGATTGTTAAAAAAATCGAAGGTTTGTTGCTGGAATTAATCAGAAAGTTTTTCATGTTTGAAAATTCACCAATCATTCGATGGGAAATGCCGCGTTTGCAATCGATTTTCCCGGAAATAGAAAAGGGTTTTTCCCAAACCGTCTTTTGGGTTAATTTTGGATAAAATAGAAAAGCGATGAAAAAATCATTTTTGATAATCACAGCAATGGCCGGGATGCTAGCTTTCTCCTGCCAGCAAAAAAGCGAAGTGGCCGAAACCACCACCTACGAGGTGGTAGGAGAAGTGGAGACCGTGCCCGGAAACTACGGAAATATCGTGCAGGGCGAGGAAATCTCCAGTACCGCGGAGATGGTGTCCCAGGTGGAGTCTTCCGGTGAGTTTTCCGGAAAGATCGCAGGAGAGATCAAGGAAGTCTGTAACAAAAAAGGCTGCTGGTTTTCCATGGACTTGCCAAACGGCGAGACCATGCGGGTGACGTTCAAAGACTACGGATTCTTCCTGCCGACCAATTCCCAGGGCTTTCCCATTGTGATCGAAGGAGTGGCCACACTCACAGAAACTGACGTGGAGACGCTCCGTCACTATGCCGAAGACCAGGGGAAAAGCAAAGAGGAAATAGCCGCGATCACCGAGCCGGAGCGCAAGATCAGCTTTGAGGCTACTGGAGCACGAATCAAAGCCAAAGTCTAATGCCTCTCGCACTGGACAACCTGCGCGTGGGCAGGAGATACCGCCTCGTCAATCAGGGCGAAGTCCGCACGATCGAGATCATGAACCGGCTCTCAGGGGATGATTTCAAAGTCAAGGATCTGGACACCCTAGAGTACTACACGATCCACGAGCTGCTGCAGTGGGGCAAGGGGAAGGACTACGATCTGGAAGAATACAATTAGAAAAAGGAGCCGAAAGGGCTCCTTTTTCTATAATAAGCCAGTCTAGTGCACGGCCCGAAATCCGGGCTCGTAGATGATCCTCAGGAAAGAGCCTAAGCCAGCGTCGGGCTGCGAGACCGGGATGGCCGATACGATGCCGATCATCAGGTTGTGGGCGAGCCCTACCCGCATCTGCGGTCGGAGCGTGGTGGTGGACTTTCCTCCATGGATTTCCTGATTCACCTCTAGCCCGAGAAAATTGCGGGTTCCACTGACCATGTAGTGAAAGTTATAGTTGACTTCGAAGCCGACATCCGCTTTTTCGCCATAGGCCTTTTCGATCTTCGGGCCGGTATAGATCAGCGTGTGATAGTTGCTGCCCCAGCGCTTGGCGGCCACGAGAAAGGGGTTGAAAATATTGCCCTTGAAAGCGTCTTCTTTGCCTAGCTTTTTCAAGTCCACCAGCTCAAACTCGTGGATGTAGCCCAAGGCCAGGGAGGTGTTCAGCCGCTCCGACACGAGAAAGGTGTACTGCGTGGCGACTTTGAGGGATTCGAGGCGGTTGGCTGGCGCGCTGGCCTCGGTACTTCCGTCGCGGAAAGAGTAAAGGCTAAACGGCAGCTCCACCTCCAGACCAAGCCGGTCTAGGGGAGCCCACTCGTATTCGACCAGCGCCTGAAACTCATCGTACTTTCTCATGTCCTGCATTCCGAAGGCCACATTCCATTCCTTTTCTCCCTTGCGAGCCCCCAAGTCACGGATCAGGTCGATGTAGAGTGGCTCGGCGTGAAGCACTTTTGGCCTGAGTGCGATTGTCGGCTGCTCCATCTCATCGATGAAAAGGCTGTCAAGCTGCTGTCTTTGGATGCGAAGTGTGTCGCTGTTTTCCTGCGCGTACGCGCACAGGTGCGCCCAACCCGCCAGGGTCAGGAGTAGTATTTTTTTCATGATGGATTTGTTTGGATGGGTACTGATTTTTTGGAAAAATCAGGCCCAATCCGGTGGCGGGCTCGGGGAGGAGAGATGCCCGCTACTCGTCTGGACAGGGACAGGGAGGGCTGGCCGCGATCCCTCGACCAGAGGCAGCCAAAGGGAAAAGCCTGGAACTTCGACGATGGCCAGCTTGATCTTTTCGCCGGCGTTGTCCTCCTGCTGGGTGCCATTGTCCGGGATAAAATCCTCCGAAACGTCAAAGCCCCACTCGAAAACCAGCTCGGAAATCGTGTCCATCGGATCGGTCAAGTTGACCTTGTCGGAGAGGAGGATGTCGCCTTCGTAAAAATTGGCGGAGAGGTTGATGAAGTTGAGCGTCAGGACAAAAAGCAGGAATCTGCTCCAGCTGCTGGACCTCACTCGGCCGATCAATGTCCTGTTTTTTTGCTCCATTATCCCGTCAGAAACGGCTGGAGAAGGAATTGGGTTGGGAAAAACTTCAAATCCCGTCTCCTAAAACGTAACTTTGGTCACAGAGCGGGAGGCCTTCCTGCGTTAAATTTCAGCAAAAAAAATGTCTAAAAGTTTGGGTCTATCCATCGCCGCTGCCAGATGTCCTCGGTGCCGCGAAGGAAGTTTGTTTTCGGTCAGCCTGCTTAGCTACAGAAAACTGTCGGAGGTAAACAAAAGTTGCGCCGTATGTGGTGCCAACTTTCACCCCGAACCGGACTTTTACTACGGAGCGATGTACATCAGCTACGCCTTTTCTGTGGCCTTGATGATCACTTCCCTTACCGCCATCAATGTGCTCGTGGACGTGCCGCAGCTTTGGATGTACCTCAGCACCGTGGTGGTCCTCAATATCATCCTGCTGCCGGCTATGCTGCGATACTCCAAGGTCCTGTATCTCTACGGACTGAGCAAGCTGAAGTACCGGGGATATTGACGCTTACACCCAAAATAGGACAACGATGGCAAAAAATGTATTTGGCGAAAACCTGATCCCCTGCAGCATGATGCCGCTCACGGGCTTTTTCCGAACGGGCTGCTGCGAGACGGACGAGGAAGACCGGGGAATGCACACCGTCTGTGCGGTGATGTCCGATACGTTTTTGCGTTTTTCCAAGGGCCGCGGCAACGATCTGAGTACGCCCCGTCCGGAGTATGGCTTCCCTGGACTGCAGGCCGGTGACAAGTGGTGCCTCTGCGCCTCCCGCTGGATGGAAGCCTACCAATGGGGCTGCGCTCCGCTGGTGTACCTCGAGGCTACGGATGAGGCCACCCTGGATATTATCCCCCTGGAGCTGCTGGTCAGCCACGCCCTCAAGACCGTCTGAAGAATTTTTTGCCGCCGGTGAGGATTTTCTGGTTTCCATCTGGCTGGTTCGGACTTTCTGCAAAGGTCATACGTTGCCAACTTTTTGCCGCAGGTTTGTCCGCCAAACAGAAGTAGACCGCGGGATTTTACATTTCTGTTAACATTACTAACAAAGCGCAAAGTTTTACAAACTTTTCTCGCCCTTGGCCGTTAAGTGATTTCGTATTTCTTTTTTGGAAAATGGAATCGATCTTACGAAAAATGAAAGTGGAGGTCAGTCCCAAGCTCTATTTTAAGGAACCTTTCAGCTCAGACCTTGGGATTTTGCTGGTCAAGGAAGGGGCGAAGCTGCTTCGCGAAATGGGTTTGGAACTGTTTACCTTCAAAAAACTTGCGCAGAAAATCGGCAGTACCGAGGCGGCGATTTATCGGTATTTTGAAAACAAACACATGTTTTTGCTTTACCTCTGTGCTTGGTACTGGGCCTGGATGGAGCACAACCTGGTCTTTTCCACCTCCAATATCCCAGACCCCGAGGAGCGGCTCGACATAGGCGTACGGCTGATGGTGGACGGGCCCAGGTTTTTGGAAAACGAGTTTCTCGATCCCAAACTGCTCCGGGAGCTGGTGATCAACGAGTCAATCAAGGGCTACCTGACCAAAACCGTGGATTCCGAGCATGAGTCGGGCGTATTTGACCAGGTATTCAGTTTTGGCGACCGCCTCTCCAATATCCTCCGCGAGGTCAATCCCGATTACGAGTTTCCCAAGACCTTGATATCCACTGTGATGGAGGCCAGTTTGCTCCAGTCATTCAATTCCCAGCACCTACCCGAAATGACCGAAACAACCAGCAAAGGCAGCGAACGCTACCGGTTTTTTCATCAACTTGTATTCAAAGCAATATCCAATGGCAAGTAATTCAGACACCACCCCTTTGAAGCGGTTTTTCGGTTTGCTCAAAGAGGAGAAAAACCAAGTGTATGCCATCTACTTCTACGCCATCCTCAATGGTCTGATCACGCTCTCGCTGCCTCTGGGCATCCAGGCCATCCTAAACTTCATCCTCGGAGGGAGGATCAGCACTTCCTGGGTGGTTTTGGTGATCATCGTAGGCATAGGGGTGGCATTCGGTGGGTTTCTGCAGATCTCCCAGCTCCAGATCATGGAAAAGCTGCAGCAGCGGATCTTCTCCAAGTCCGGGCTTTCCTTGGCCTACAGGCTTCCCAGGATCAAGACCGAGATCATGCACGGGCGCTACGGCCCAGAGATTGTCAACCGGTTCTTCGATACTGTCAACCTGCAAAAGGGCCTGTCAAAACTCCTGATCGATTTCTCCACCGCCCTGCTCCAGGTCGTGTTTGGCCTGCTCTTGCTTTCGATCTACCATCCGACCTTCATCTTCTTTTCACTGATCCTGATCGCCATACTCGGCCTGATTTTCTATTTCTCAGGCCCCAGAGGGATGGAGACGGCGCTGAAGGAGTCTACGTACAAGTACGAAACCGCCTATTGGCTGGAGGAAGTGGGCCGCACGCTCAATTCCTTCAAGCTGGCTGGAGGAACGCGATTGCCAATTCTTCGGGCGGACAAGCTGATCCAGAAATACGTGGAGTTTCGCGTGCGCCACTTCTCGGTGCTGATCTTCCAGTTTAAGGTGATGGTGGCCTTCAAGGTCTTTACCGTGACCAGCTTGCTGATCGCTGGTAGCTTGCTGATGATCAACGAGCAGATTTCCATCGGGCAGTTTGTCGCCGCAGAGGTGATCATCGTCATGGTGATCAACTCGGTAGAAAAGCTCATCCTGTCCCTGGAGACCGTGTACGACACGCTGGTGGCTACCGAGAAGCTTGGACAGGTGATGGACATGGAGATGGAGCATCACAGTCCGGATGAGAAGATCATCACCTCCAGTGCGGAGGGGCTGAAGTTTGGGATGGAAAATGTGACCTTCCAACCGCATGATTCCTTCGAACCTTTGCTGAAGGGCGTGAGTCTCAGCATTGCTCCGGGGAAGAAAGTCGCCCTAACGGGCAAAAGCGGCAGCGGAAAAAGCTCCATCATCGCGCTTTTTGCTGGGCTCTATGAGCGATATGGGGGAAAAGTGTCGGTCAATGACCTATCGCTGGAATACCTGAATCTGGAGAAGTACCGCGCGATGGTTGGGGAGTTTCTGGAGCTGCAGGAGATCTTCAGCGGCACGATCCGGGAAAACATCCTCATGGGAAGGGACTTTGACGACGACCATCTGCAATACCTCTTGGGCTTGGTAGATCTCCAAGACTACCTATACCACCTCCCCAAAGGCCTCGATGCAGTGCTGCAGCCACACGGCCGGGGACTTTCGAAGTCTGCCGCCAACAAGATCCTGCTGGCCCGCGCACTGGTGGGCCGACCCAAGGCCTTGTTTATGGAAAACGACCTCGCAGAGTTGGATGCGGAAGTGCGCGCCCGAGTGGTTGATTACCTCTTCAAGGGCGCCTGGACGCTGGTGATGGTGACCGGAGACGAATCTATTCTCAGCCGCGCCGACGAGGTCATCTGGATGAACGCCGGCAAGCTCAACTATCAGGGAAGCTATGCGGGATACAAACAACTAAAAGCCTGAGACCATGCTGAATATTTCATCAAATAAGATCAAAGAGTCTATCCCCTTCAGTGGCTCCAAAAGCCTGGTCATGACCCTGCCACTGAAGGAGAACCAGCGCCGCTTGAGGGTGCTCACGGCCATCGTACTTTCTGCGTTTATCATCCTTTTTGTCCCGTGGACGCAAAACGTGCGCTCCAAAGGCTACGTCACCGCACTGAGGCCGGACCAGAGGCCGCAGACCGTGCACTCGGTCTTGGCGGGTAGGATAGAGGCCTGGTATGTGGCGGAGGGTGATTTTGTGGCCAAAGGAGACACGATACTCAGGATCTCCGAGGTCAAGGACGAGTACTTCGACTCCCTGCTTTTGCCCCGTACCCAGATGCAGGTCGATGCCAAGGCCCTCTCTGCCAAGTCCTATGCGGAAAAGGTAGGCGCCCTTCAGGCCCAGATCGATGCGCTTCGCAGAAACAATGTCCTGCGCCTGCAGCAAGCCGAAAACAAACTTCGCATGGCGGAGCTGAAAGTGGAGTCGGACAGCATCGAGCTTGTGCAGGCCAAGGTGAATTTCGACATTGGAAAATACCAGCTGGAGCGATCGGAAAAGCTCTACGAGGAAGGACTTCGATCACTGACCGACCTGGAGTCCCGCAGGCTAAAATTCCAAGAGGTGAACGCCAAACTCATTTCCTCGGAAAACAAGCTGCTCAGCAGCAAAAACGAACTGATCACCGCACGAATCGACCTCGACGCGATCGACAACGACTTCAAGGACAAGCTCGCCAAGGCCGAGTCTGATATGTACACGGCCATGTCTTCGCAGTTTGACGCGGAGGCGAGCACCACCAAGCTGGAAAACCAGTATTCCAACTATCAAAGCCGGGTGGGCTACCGCCATATCCTGGCGCCCCAAAACGGATACATTGCCAAGGCCGTCCAAGTGGGGATAGGCGAGACGATCAAGGAGGGCGATGAGATAGTCAACATCGTCCCGGCCGATGCCGAGCTTGCCGTGGAGATGTTTGTACAGCCGGTGGATCTGCCGCTGATGAAGGTGGGCAACAAGGTCCGCTTCATCTTTGACGGCTGGCCTGCCATCGTCTTTTCCGGCTGGCCGCAGATCTCCAACGGTACCTTTGGCGGCGTGGTCGTGGCGATAGACCAGTTTGCGGGAGCAAACAACCAATACCGAATCCTGGTGGTGGAAGACCCCGAGGAAGAGCCTTGGCCCGAACAGCTACGAATGGGCTCCGGCGCAGACGGGATCGCCATCCTGAATGACGTCCCAGTCTGGTACGAGATCTGGCGACAGCTCAACGGCTTCCCTGCTGACTACTACACCCAAGAGCAAAAAGACCAAGCTGCATCCAAGAAATGAGAAAACTCAGTCTGCTTTTTCTGTTGATTTTCAGCGTCATGGGAGCCAAAGCCCAGGATTCCACCCGACTCGGCTTTGCGGAGTACATGGAGTGGGTGCGCCTGTACCATCCCGTTTCGGCCCAGGCGGAGCTCAACCTTCGCATGGGACAGATGGAGGTGCGGCAGGCCAGGGGAGGCTTTGATCCGCTGCTCTATGGGAATCTCGACAAGAAAGACTACGGGGATCGTACCTACTACGACAAGCGTGAGGCCGGCGTGAGTATCCCGACTTGGATGGGAGTGGAGCTCAACGGCAACTTTGAGCAAAACACAGGCTACTACCTCAATCCCGAATCGACCGTGCCCTCTGGCGGGCTCCTGTCCGCGGGTGCTTCGGTCAATCTGGGGCAAGGCCTGATCCTGGACGAGCGCCGAGCGACTTTGCGAAAAGCGCAGATCTACCAGCAATCCACCGAGGTGGAGCGCACCAAGCTCCTGAACGAGCTCAATCTGAGCGCCACGGAAATGTACTGGAAATGGGCGATGGCCTACGAAAATCTCCAAGTGCTGAGGGAAGGGGTGGACTTGGCAGGCTTTCGCTTCAATGCGGTGAAAAAAAGCTACGAGCAGGGCGATGTGGCCGCCATCGACACGGTAGAGGCGTACACCCAATTGCTGAACCGACAATACCGCCTCCAGACGGCGGAAAACACCTTTTTTGCCACTACCCAGGAGCTGAATACCTATCTCTGGGACGAAAACGGCGAGCCCATGCTCCTCGGCGGACAGGTCATTCCCGAGAGTTTGTATGGGGAAATCCCCAGCAATCCCGACACGCAAGAGCTAAGGGCGGCCGTGGCTTCGCATCCCGATCTGCGCCTGACCGACTACGAGCTGGCGAGTCTCGATGTGGAAAAGCGGCTCAAAGCGCAGCAGATCATTCCCACGGTCAAGCTGAAGTACAACTTCCTGGCGGAGTCTTTTTCCGAGTTTGAGGAGTCGCAGTTTTATGAAAACAACTACAAGTGGGGGCTGTCTGTCTATACCCCGCTGCTTTGGAGAAAGTCCCGCGGCGCAGTCGGACTGGCCAAGGCAAAAATAGACTTCAAGCAAAACTCGAGGGATCTCAAGGAAATCCAGCTGCGCAACAAGCTGGAAACCGAACTGAACAATTGGCAGGTGATCAACCAGCAGCTGATCACGTATTCCGCCAATGTGGAGAGCCTGGAAACCCTGCTGGCCGGTGAAGTCCGCAGGTTTCAAATAGGCGAGTCCAGCCTATTCCTGGTCAATGCACGGGAAGTCTCGGTGTTTGACTCGCGGCTTACGCTCAACGAGCTGGCTTCGAAGCTGAGGATTTCCTATGCAAAGACGCGGTATGCGGCTGGACTCGGCTTTTGATTGAGGTTTACTTCTTGAAAACGGCGGTGTAGGCTGCATCCAGATCAGCGCTCCAGTCCAGCTGTAGCCATTCGGATACGGCGAGCTTGAGGTTTTCCGCTTCGCTTGCCTCTTTCGACACCTTTTCAAACCACCCTTTCACTTCCGCACCATCACGGATTTTTGCTGGATTTCTCAGGTAAAAGAGGATCATCGACAGCAGGCATTGGCTTAGTCTGCTTGGGAGTTGTCCGTTTTTTGCCTGAAAGTCGGTGACGATGGGCAGCAGTCTGCTTTTGAGTTTGGCGATGCTGTTGAGGGAGATGTCGCTAAGCTTATGTGAAACAAAGGGATTTCTGAACCGATCCAGTACTTCCTCCGAATATTTGGCCAAGGCAGCCTGATCCAAGTCCATGGTCGGAATGATTTCCTCCGCGATCATCGCTTTGAGAAACTGCTCCCGCTGGGCATCGCCTATCCATTCGCCCACGGTCTCGATTCCATTCAGCATGCCGTGGCCGGTCATGGCGGTGTGGGCAGCATTGAGGATGCGCACTTTTCGCAGGGCATAGCCAGCGATATCCTCTGCCAAAATCACTTCAGAATTGCTTTCCAGGAAAGGCAGCTTGTCCTTGGCCGAGGCTGGGCCTTGGATAGCCCAAAGCGCATAGGGTTCCGCTTGGACCAAAAAGGGATCCGAGTCTTTCAGCTCCAAATCCAGATGCGCGGGAAACCCGGGCACGATGCGGTCCACGAGGGAATTGAAGAAGGTTGTTTTTTCGTCAAGCCAAGCCAGAAAATCCTCCGAAAGGTTCCAAGCCTTGGCGTGGTCGACCACAAAACCCTTGAGGAGATCGCCGTTGTTTGGCAGCAGCTCGCAGGGCAGGATGACGGTCTCCGCTTGGGGGAGGGTTTGGAATCTGCGGTAGAGCCACTGGGTCAATCGAGCCGGAAAGGATTCCGCAAATTCCTCGATAGGGCCTTCATTTTTCCAGACCATACCGGCCTCGGTGACGTTGGACACGAGCCATTTGACGCTGGTCGAGCTGGCAAAGGCAAAGAATTTGTCTGCCTCGTCAGGCAGTTTTAGGCCGTCTTTGACATTGTCTAGCTTCTGGATAGCCTCGACTTTTTGCCCGTCTTTGAATCCCGCCACGAGCAGGTTGTACTCGAAGCCCTGCGCGGCAAGTCGGTCGATTCCGCTTCCGTTGGTGGACTGTATGATGCAGATATTCAGGTTTTTGTCAAGGTTTTTGAGGTCTTGAACCATGGAGCCTAGGAAGGCCCGAAGAAAATTTCCCGTTCCAAATTGGAGAATTTGGATGTCAGAGTTTGCCATAGTTATTGTTTTGAGCAATTTGGTTTACTGTTAAAATCAACTCCATGTCCGCATACGTTTTGGTAGAAGTCGATATTCACGACGGCTCATTATACGAAGAATACAAGAAATTAACACCGGCCAGCATTGCCGCCTACGGGGGGAGCTTCGTCGTCCGTGGCCTGCCTGTACAGGTGATGGAAGGGAGCTGGGATCATGACCGACTGGTCTTGCTGGAGTTTCCGAGCAAAGAGAAAGCGTTGGAGTGGTACCATTCGGAAGCGTACCAAAAAGCCAGGGCAATCCGCGAGCAGGCCTCATCAGCCAATTTTCTGATCATCGGCTAGGGTTTTTTCACCACAGAGGGCGGGAGAAAAGGGGAGGCCTTCGGCGCTGTTGCCATACGTCTTTAGCTTTTCCTCCTATTCCTCTGTGTACTCCGTGGTAAAATTTTCTTATTGGATTTTTTCACCACAGAGGGCCGGAGAAAAGGGAGAGCCTTCGGCGCCGCCGTTTTACGTTTTCCGCTATTCTTCCGTTGTCTTGCTTCTCAGGAAGCAGGATATTGAATCGCAGACTTTTAACCGCAAAGGTCGCGACGGGCCGCAAAGAAAATATAGTGTGCCTATAGACAGGCCATTTCTCCGCCTTTGAGACTCGATGAGCGAAAAATGGCTCGCTAAGGCGCAAGGACGCAGAGCGGTTAAATGCTTTTTCTCCAAGCCCTCCGCGTACTCCGTGGTAAAAAAAGCGGTAATGCTTTTCCAGAAGCTGTCAAAAAAAACGCCCCGGATATCCGAGGCGTTTTGGTTTTTTAGAGCGACACTCCCCGCTTCCAGGGGATGAAGTCGTAGTTTTTGTTCTTTTCCGCTTTGGTGGTCACCTCGCCGCTGGCGACTTGGATGACCAGATCCAGAAGCTTGTCACCTGCCGACTCGAGGTTGTCCTCGCCAGAGATGATCGTGCCTGCGTTGAAGTCGATGATGTCGGCCATGCGGGTGGCCATCTTGGTGTTGGTGGATACCTTGATCACCGGGCAGACCGGGTTGCCGGTAGGCGTGCCGAGTCCGGTGGTGAAGAGGATGATGTTTGCCCCGCTGCCTGCGAGTCCGGTCGTGCTTTCCACGTCATTTCCTGGGGTGCAGAGGAGGTTCAAGCCTGGGTTTTTGACATATTCGGTATAGTCCAGGATGTCGGCAATGGGTGCGGAGCCACCTTTTTTGGCGGCGCCACAAGACTTGATCGCGTCGGTGAGGAGTCCATCTTTGATGTTTCCCGGGCTTGGGTTCATGTCAAAGCCGCTGCCTACCCGCTTGGCGGCCTCGTTGTAGGTTTCCATTAGATGGACAAATTTGTCTGCCATTTCCTGGTCGGCGCAGCGGTTGATGAGGTTTTGCTCGGCTCCGCAAAGTTCCGGAAATTCGGAGAGGATCGCCGATCCGCCCAAGGCCACCACCAGATCGGATACACGACCCAAGGTCGGGTTGGCGGAGATCCCCGAAAAACCGTCTGAACCGCCACATTCCAGTCCGATGACGAGCTTGCTCAGAGGGACTGGCTGTCGGGTGATTTTATTGGCTTCCACGAGCCCTTCAAAGGTCTCCCGGATGGCCTTTTGGATCAGGACTTCCGTGGTGCCTTCCTGCTGCTGCTCGCAGATGACGATAGGCTTGCCTTTTCCTTTTTGGATTTTGGACAGTTTGTCCAGCATGATGCTGGTTTGGGCATTTTGGCAACCCAAGCTCAGCACGGTGGCTCCGGCGACGTTGGGGTGGTTGATGTAGCCTGCGAGGAGGGCACAGAGGGTCTCTGCGTCGTGCCGTGTACCGCCGCAGCCCAGGTCGTGGGTGAGGAAGCGGATGCCGTCTAGGTTTTCGAAAATCCTACCATCCTCAGCCACGGCTGTATCCGCAACCGTTTCCGTAATTTTTTTGCCCTGCACGCCAGAAATGAGGTTTTTGATCTGGACTTCGTAGGGGTTTGGAGTGGTGAAGCCCAGTGCGTTTTCGAAGGCTTCTTTGAGCAAAAGCACGTTGGTGTTTTCACAGAAAACCATGGGCAAAACCAACCAGTAATTAGCTGTACCTACTTGATTGTCAGCTCTTAAATAGCCGTTGAAGGTGCGGTCTTTCCACTTGGATACATCGGGAGCCGACCAGGTGAATTTACCGGGGTCGGCGGTGTATTCGCGGGTTTTGTGGTGGATGTTTTGAAGGGTGATGGCGTGGCCCAGCGGTATGGCCTGGGTAGCCTCTCCGACGATGGTGCCGTACATGAGGATGTCTTCGCCGGGCTGGAAATCCCGCATGGCAAACTTGTGTTTGGCAGCGACAAATTCCTGGATTTCAAGCTCTAGGCCGTTTAGAGCTACTTTTTGGCCTGGTTCTAGGTCGGTGAGAGCGACTCCTACATTGTCCGATGGGTCGAGAAGGAGGGAAGTATTGTTCATGATTTTTATTCCTTAACTTGGTCAAAACTAGAGAAAAATTTATTCTTCGATGAAGAAAATAATCACACTTGGGGAAGTCATGCTCAGACTTTCGCCTCCGGGAAACCAGCGTTTTTTTCAGGCGCAGTCCCTAGATGTTGAATTTGGCGGATCTGAAGCCAACGTAGGTGCGGCCATCGCTTATTGGGGCGAGCACGTCGCGCATCTGACCGCTTTTCCCGATAGCGAGATCGGCTGGGCCGCCTCCGGGCAGCTCCGCAAAAACGGCATCGACACCCAGTTTATCCCCCATATTCCCGGCAGGATGGGGATCTATTTCCTCGAAAATGGCGCGATGCAGCGCAGCTCCCAAGTGATCTATGACCGGGCCGGTTCGGCTTTCGCGGGCTTTGATGGAAAGGACCTCGACTGGGATGCGATCTTCGAAGGAGCCAGCTGGTTTCACTGGTCGGGGATCTCCCCGGCGCTGTCCAAGGAATGCGCCGACCTGACGCTCAAGGCGCTGCAGGAGGCCCAAAAACGGGGCGTGACCGTGAGCGGTGACCTGAACTATAGAAGCAATCTCTGGAAGTTTGGCAAAGAGCCCCATGAAGTCATGCCTGCCCTGATGGAGCTGACCAACGTGTTCATCGCGGGTACCCGGGATTTCAAGCAGTGTCTCAACGAGGACTTCAAGAACTTTGAGGATGCCCGACAAAAAGTGTTTGAGCGCTATCCCCAGCTCCAGTATTTGGTGAAGACTGACCGGGAGTCGCACAGCTCCTCCCACAATACGATGACTGCTTTTCTCTATGGCAGAGACGAAACCTACAGCTCCCGGAGCTATGACCTCACCCACATCGTGGACCGGGTGGGGACCGGCGATGCCTTCGCTGGGGGACTGATCTATGGATTGCTCCACATGAAGCCGAATGAAGCCATCGAATTTGCCATGGCGGCGGGTGCCATCAAGCACTCCGTGCCCGGCGATGTCCTGCTTTGCTCACTACAAGAAGTAAAAGACCTCGCCAGCGGTGAAGCTGTCGGCAAAATCAAGCGATAATGAGAAACCCAACACCTTTTATCCAGCGCATGCATGCCGGTGGCATGATGCCTATTTTCTTCCATCCCGACGAGCAGGTTTGCCTCGATCTCCTACACGCAGCCTATGAGGGCGGCGTGCGCGTGATCGAGATGGTCAATCGCGGGAAGGAAGCCAAATCCATTTTTCCAAAAATCAAAGAAGCAGCAGACAAGCTACCGGGCCTCTATCTGGGTGCCGGTACGATCTACCATTCCCATGAAGCGGAAGAGTTCATCGACATGGGGGCGGAATTCATCGTGGCACCCGTCATGAACCCAAAGCTGGGTGACTATTGCAGCAAGGTCGATGTCCCTTGGATCCCGGGCTGTGGCACGGTGACGGAGGTTTTTCAAGCCCAGGAGCTTGGCTCAGAGCTGGTGAAGATCTATCCGGCCAATGTCTTGGGTCCGGACTTTGTCCCCTCGGTGCATGCGGTGCTGCCTAAGATCGAGCTGATCCCGACTGGTGGGGTGGAGCCTACGCTGCCAAGCATGAAAAAATGGTTTGACGCAGGGGTACTCTGCGTGGGGATGGGCTCGCAGCTTTTCAGAAAAGACCTCATTGCCAAGCGGGATTTTGAGACGATCAAGACTTCTGTATCTGAGGCGATGGACATTATAAAGTCCCTGCAAGAAGGTAAGAGCTAAGTCTAGTCCGCTTTCTTCAGAAAACAGAAAAGCCCCGAAAATCGCGATTTTCGGGGCTTTTTTATGTTTCATTCGCTGCGATCAGTCGATGTTGGGCTGGGGCGTCATTCTCAGGTAGGGCTTGACGACCTTGTGGCCTTTGGGGAATTTCGCTGGAATATCCTCCGTTTTGATAGCCGGAGCGACGACCACATCGTCTCCATGCTTCCAGTTGGCCGGAGTCGCCACGGAGTAGTTTGCGGTGAGCTGAAGGGAATCGATCACGCGCAGCAGTTCGTCAAAGTTTCTCCCCGTGCTGGCAGGATAGGTGATGATGAGCTTGATTTTCTTGTCGGGTCCGATGACAAAGACTGACCTCACTGTAAAGTTTTCGTTGGAGTTGGGATGGATCATGTCATAGAGTTCAGAGACTTTGCGGTCCTGGTCGGCGATGATCGGAAAGTTCACCACGGTGTTTTGGGTTTCGTTGATGTCTCCGATCCAGGATTTGTGGCTGTCCAGCCCGTCCACGCTTAGGGCGATGACCTTGGTGTTTCTCTTGGTAAACTCATCCCGAAGCTTGGCTACCGCACCCAGCTCGGTGGTACACACCGGGGTGTAGTCTGCGGGGTGTGAGAATAATACTCCCCATCCGTCGCCGAGGTATTCGTGGAAGTGGATGGTGCCTTCTGTGGTTTCTGCGGAAAAATCGGGAGCGGTGTCCCCTAGTCGTAGTGCCATAATGATTGGTTATTTAAAGTCTATAGATTTAATAGGATAAATTTAAGGTTAAAATCCGGAACAATCGAAAGGGAATGCGGCGTTTCTTTTGTTCCTTTTCCGAATCGTTTTTGGATATTGTTGCTAAGCTTGACAGCGGAATGATCTCTATCCGACCATTGATTCGTATATCTTTCCGAATAATTTCAACCCCTATATGAAAACCTACTACAATCCTGAAGACCTTAAAAAATTTGGCAGCATAGGTGAACTCCAAAAATCCATGGCCGACAAGTTTTTTTCCTATTACAATGAAGTCTTTGCCGAAGGCGCGCTGACCGCAAGGGAGAAATCCCTCATCGCGCTCGCCGTCGCCCACGCCCTGCAATGCCCTTACTGCATCGACGCCTATACTACCGACACCCTGGAGAAAGGCTGTGATGAGGAGCAGATGATGGAGGCCGTCCACGTGGCTGCGGCCATCCGGGGTGGAGCTTCGCTGGTACACAGCACCCAGATGATGAACAAGATCAAGGAAATATCGATGTGATGAAGTCACTCAAGGCACAGCAACATAGTCTTTCGGACCCGACTGTTGAGCTGGATGTTTTGGAGCAAAGGCACCCCGGCGGGACGGAAGGTCACTTTCACCATTTCCTGGAGCGGATAGGGATGTATCCGCTGCGGCCCACGGCCCTGGAGATCTTTCAGGCCAATCTGGGCAAGATGTGCAACCAAACCTGCAAGCATTGCCATGTAGACGCCGGCCCTGACCGCAAGGAAATCATGGATCGCGACACCATGTCGCTCTGTCTGGATGTGATCAGGCGGGAGCGATCCCTCAACTGTGTGGACCTCACCGGCGGTGCGCCGGAAATGAATCCGGACTTCAGATGGTTTGTTGAAGAGATCCGTGCGCTTCGGCCGGACATCAAGATCATCGTCCGTTGCAATCTGACCATCATCCTAGCCAATCCCCGCTTTAGGGATTTGCCGGAGTTTTATAAGGAGAATGGCGTGGAGGTCGTGTCATCCTTGCCCTATTTCACGGCAATGAAGACCGATTCCCAGCGCGGCGAGGGGGTTTTCGGTAAATCACTCGAAGCCCTCCAGCTGCTCAACGCAGTGGGCTATGGAAAGGAAGGCTCCGGCTTGACGCTGAACTTGGTGTACAATCCATCCGGGGCTTTTCTGCCGGCTTCCCAAGCCGGACTTGAGGCGGAATTCAAAAAGAAGCTTTGGGACCGGTTTGGCGTCGCTTTCAACTCACTCTTTACCATTACCAATCTTCCCATTTCCAGATTCTTGGACTATCTCATCAATTCGGGCAACTACGAGAGCTACATGGAAAAGCTCCTGGATAGCTTCAACCCCGCTGCCGCGGCAGGCGTGATGTGTCGCAATACGATCTCTGTAGGCTGGGACGGCTACCTCTATGACTGTGACTTCAACCAGATGCTGGACTTGAAGGTGGCAGTTCCCGGTGGAGTCCATCTGCGGGATTGGGATTCCCAGGCACTTTCGACCCGGGCAATAGAGGTCAACAACCACTGCTTCGGCTGCACGGCCGGTGCTGGATCCAGCTGTGGAGGGGCTACAGTGTAATGATGTCCTGTTTGATTATTTTCCAGAAAAACGCGACGCGGGGAACCGTAAAGACCCGCATCGCGGCCACTGCTGGTGAGGATAAAGCGCTGGAGATCTACAATTGGCTGACCTCCTATACGCATGGGGTGGCCGGCGAGGTGAAGGTGGACAAGTTCCTCTTCTATTCCGACTTTGTCCCGGAAGATGCCGAGCACCACCTGCCTGGCTATAGTTTTGCGGTGCAGGAGGGAGGCGATTTGGGGGAGCGCATGAGCAACGCCTTCCGCATGGTCTTTTCCAAGGGCTATTCCGATGCCGTGATTATCGGTACCGATTGCCCGGAGCTCCATACCTCAGATCTCAACAGTGCCTTTTTGGTACTTAGCCACAATGATCTGGTGATCGGGCCTGCTCGCGATGGAGGCTACTACCTCCTGGGAATGAAGGGTTTTTACCCACAGTTATTTTCCGGGATCCCCTGGAGTACCGCTACGGTGCTGGAGAGGACGCTGGATATCGCCGATCGCGAGGGGATGGATTACGAGTTTTTGAAAATCCGCTCGGACGTCGATACCCTGGAGGACTGGGAGAACTTTTCTTCCAAGACTAATCCTTCACGAGCCTAAACTTTCCCCATATTTTATATATTGGAGGAAAAGCGCCCATGATGTCCAACCCAACCAGCCTATCAAAAACCAGAAATCCGGGGAAGTGTTTTTTCCGGATTTTACTGCTTTGCGCTGTTTTTTGCCTGGCCAGTCCTTCCTTTTCCCAGACCAAACCCGAGTCGATCAAGTTTGAAATCCAAGTGCTGGGCCTGAAGATCGGGGATCTCAATGTGAAGCGCTACCAGGTGGGGGATACGCTGCACTACCTGGCCCAAAGCAATGTCAAGTTTTGGTTTTTTGGCAATGTGGACGTGGAGATTTTCACGCACTCCAAGTACGTGGATGGGTATTTCGTCAAGAGCCTGTCCAAGTCCAACACCAATCGCGGCAACTTTGCCTCGAGCATTTACTGGGATGGAAAGAAGTACGTGGTGGATGCCGAATCCTACAAGTTTGAAAACGACAAGCCGGTGCAGGGCATGGTCCAGTGGTGCTCCGCAAAGACCTTTTTCGAAGAGATGGAGGAGGGGAAGACGTTCCTATCCGAAGTCTACGGACTCACCACGTCCATAGAGAAAACGGAGGCGGGAGTATACACGACGACCCTCAATGGCAACGAAAACGAATATACCTATCAGGGAGGAGACCTGCTGAAGGTAGTACTGGAGAATCCGATCAAAAATTTCCAATACAGGCGAGTGGATTGAGGAGCTCGGATTCGGGGTTTGGAAGAAAAAGCATCGATCGACAATTGCCCTTCTTGCCATCGGTATTTTGTCCCAAAATTCGATTTTTTTGGGACAAGGGCTTGTAACAAGCAGGTTTTTTGGTTTAAAACACTGGTTTAAAACATTCCATGGCTTTTTTGGAAATGTGTTTGGGTCAGATTGTTTATATCCCGTGATTTTTTCAATACATTGTAGGATATGAAGGCCAGTTTGGGAGGCGACGAGGTGGTCTAAAACTCCCTCGACCGGGCAGGATTCTTCAGTTAATTTTATCCGACAATCATCCGAAGTTCAATACATATTTCTGCGAAAGTGTACCGGGACCCATCCTGGATAAGGGTACAACCAGCTAATCGGTAGGTGTTTACATTGATTCTCATGGTGTTACTGCGGAAAAGCTAAAAACTAGGTACTCAACAATACATTACAATGGGGCAATTGCTAGAAAAGTCTTACCAAATCAACGGAATCCAACAAATCGGCATAGGCGTAAAGGATGTGCACAAGTCCTGGTCTTGGTACCGAAAGGCCTTCTCTATGGACGTGCCGGTCTTTGAGGACGAGGCCACGGCCAATCTCATGACACGCTATACCAACGGAAAAGCCGAATCGCGCCATGCCGTACTCGCCATGAACATGCAGGGCGGGGGCGGATTTGAGATCTGGCAGTTTACCAGCCGGACACCGGGGCCCAGCGATTTTGAGGTCCGGCCGGGCGACTTGGGCATCTATGCCGCAAAGATCCGTGTGAGGAATCTCAGCAGGGCTTTTGAGCATCTGAAAGGCTGTGGCGCGACCATTCTGACCCAGCCCTCCAAGGCCCCGAATCGCACCGGGAATTTTTTCATCAAAGATCCCTTTGACAACGTGTTCCAGATCGTGGAGGATTCCAACTGGTTTTCCGAAAACACCTCACCCACGGGAGGTGTCTTGGGAGTGGTGATCGGCGTGTCGGACTTGGAAAAGTCCATCTCCCTCTATCAGGATATTCTGGGTTTTTCGGTGCTGCACTACAAGGAAAAAGCTGTTTTCGAAGACCTTCCCGGAAAGGGCGAGACTTTCAAAAGGGCGCTGCTGTCCATGCCTTGCGAAGGCAACCCAGGCGCGTTTGGTGCCTTGCTTTGCCCGGCACAGATCGAGCTGATCGAGGTGCAGGGAAGGGAGTCCAGGCAGATTTTCAAAGACAGGCTCTGGGGCGACCTGGGTTTTATCCACTGCTGCCTGGATGTGAATGGCATGCGAAATCTGAAGAAAAAGGCCGGTGAGGCGGGGTTTCCGTTTACCGTCGATAGCGAAGATAGCTTTGACATGGGAAGCGCCTCGGGTCACTTCGGGTACCTGGAAGACTTTGACCAGACGCTGATCGAGTTTGTGGAAACGCATCGCGTGCCCATTCTCCAGAAGTGGAACCTCTACCTCAACCTCAAGAACCGAGACCACAAAAAGAACCTCCCCAAGTTTCTGGTGAAGCTGTTGGCTCTCAATCGGGTAAAAGCCTAGATCCCGGAAATTTTCTCTACCAAGTTTACCAGCCTGTTGGCGTAGCCGGACTCGTTGTCGTACCAGCCTACGACCTTTACCAGGTTTCCCTTGGCCGAAGTGAGCTCGCTGTCGATGATGCAGGAGTGGGGGTTGCCCAGGATGTCCATGGACACGATGGGGTCTGACTCCACCTGCAAAAATCCTCGCAGGGTGCTTTCTTCGGCACGTAAATAAGCTTGGTTGACCTCTTCGGTGCTGACTTCCCGCTTAAGCTCCACGATCAGATCGGTCAAGGAGCCGTCAGGCACAGGTACCCGCATGGCCGATGCCTCGATTTTTCCCTCCAACATGGGCAACACCCTATCCAACGCCTTTCCGGCATTTGTCGTGGTGGGGATGATGGAGTAGGCGGCGGCACGGGCTCTGCGCAGATCGCGATGGGGAGCGTCGTGCAGGTTTTGGTCATTGGTATAGGAGTGGACAGTCGAGGCGTAGCCCTTGACCACTCCGAAGTTTTCCTCCAAAACCTGGATCATCGGTGCGAGGCAGTTGGTGGTGCAGGAGGCGTTGGAAATGATCGTTTCCGATCCGTCCAGTATGCTTTCGTTGACGCCCAGCACGACCATGGGGATGCTGGTGTCCTGTACAGGTGCGGAGATGATGACTTTTTTTGCGCCCGCTTTCTGGTGTTTTTCGGCGCCCTCCCGGTGGGTAAATCTGCCCGTGCACTCGATCACCAGATCGACACCGAGTTCTTTCCAAGGGAGTTCTTCCGGATTGGCTTTGGAGAAGAGGCGTATGGCTTGCCCGTTTACAGTGAGGAGGTCACCTTCTACCTGGACCTTCCCCTCGAATTTTCCATGAACGGAGTCGTACTTCAGCAGGTGGGAGATCGCCTGGTTGTCGGCCAGGTCGTTGATGGCGACCAGCTGCATGGTGGGATGGGCTAGTAGGAGCTTGGCGGTATAGCGGCCGATTCGGCCAAATCCATTGATGGCAATCTTGGTAGTCGTTACTTCTGGACTCATGTCGGTTTTTTGTCTCTGCGAAATTAGCTAAAGGCTGGGACTATTTTCGAATCAAAATTTTGGGCCTTTGGTTCAGCTTTTTACCTTTTTTCCAAAGAAATTTTTGTGCTGCTTTTGGGTTTATAAATCTGACCGTCTATATTTGCACAACCTTTCGGAAAAGGACGTTTTCCGAGGCTTTTATGGTCCGTTCGTCTAGGGGTTAGGACGTATCCCTTTCACGGATAAAACACGGGTTCGATTCCCGTACGGACTACATAAGTTGCTGATTTTGAGAGTTTAAAGTCAGTGTATTGCAATTTTTATTCCCCTATGGTCCGTTCGTCTAGGGGTTAGGACGTATCCCTTTCACGGATAAAACACGGGTTCGATTCCCGTACGGACTACAAGACCCAAGGCTCAATCACCAAGTGTCTTAAATTATTTTTGTTTTATGGTTGTTAGTGGTTAAAGTGAATAAAAATCCCGGTCTTTGATCGGGATTTTTGTTTTTTACCCAAATATGATTATCCGCTTTTATGCCAATAGGTAGCCGTGACAATCCGAAAGAACTCTAAAATTTGGGCTTTGCCCTACTTCGGTCATCGGTCATCGGTCTTCCGACCGGGTTGAAGAAGCAAATTTGTTTACTGGCAAGAATGCGGATCGTCATGTATCCCATTTATATCAGCGGCTATCAGTTTGTTTCCATTTTTCATACTTTGGGTGTCCAATTAGTCAAACCTATGCGCAAACCCCAAAACCAACCGATTCATCTCAGTACCCTCGTTCTGGCCGGTCTTATTGCCTTTTCATCCTGCAAAAAAGAGGAGCCGGTAGACCTCCGCATCAAGACCCTGACCAAGGAAGAAATCGCCGTGCAGGCGGATGCCGCCAGAAAATCCATCAGTCCCCAGCTCGCCGAAGGGCTCAAGCTGGAAGTCTGGGCGGTGGATTCCCTGGTGCAGGATCCCATCGGTATTCACGTCAACGACGCCGGAGAGGTCTTTTACACCCGCTCCCCACGCAGGACTACCTCGGAATTTGACATTCGTGGACACCAGTCCTGGGAGATACGATCCATTGCTATCCAGACCATCGAAGACAAAAGCGCTTTTCTCCGCTCGGAGCTTTCTCCGGAGCGATCCTCCGAAAATACCTGGCTGGCCGATCTCAATGGCGACGGCTCCCACGACTGGCGTGACATGACCGTGGAGGACAACGAGGTCATCAAGCTGCGCGATACGGACGGAGACGGCCTCGCAGACTGGTCTCAGGTGCAAGTGAAGGACTTCAATGACGACGTCACGGACGTGGCAGGCAGTGTGCTGACGACCGAGGATGCGATGTTTGTCGCTTCAGGGCCGGATCTCTGGAGACTGGTGGACAAAAATGGGGACGGCATCATGGACGAAAAGACCTCGCTTTCCCATGGCTATGGCGTACACATCGGTTTCGGTGGGCACGGCATGTCCGGCGTGGAGATGGGCCCTGACGGAAGAATCTACTGGGGAGTGGGCGATATCGGCTTCAACGGCAAAAGCGCCGACGGAACCGAATGGAAATACCCCAACCGGGGGGTGATCGCCCGGGCCAATCCCGACGGCAGCGACTTTGAAGTCTTTGCCATGGGCGTACGCAATACCCATGAGTTTGTCTTTGATAACTACAACAACCTCATCTCCGAAGACAACGACGGCGACCATGCCGGTGAAAAAGAGCGACTGGTCTACCTGACCAACGGCTCCGACTCTGGATGGAGAATCAACTGGCAGTTTGGCAAATATCGCGATCCAGACAACAATACCTATAAAGTATGGATGGATGAGAAGCTGTACCTCCCACGCTGGGAAGGACAGGCGGCATTCATCACCCCTTGCATCCAAAACTACGTCAGCGGCCCGACAGGCATGGTCTTCAATCCGGGAACTGGCCTTGGCGAGCGCTGGAAAGACCACTTTCTCCTAGTAGAGTTCGTAGGAAGCGCGGCTAGCTCAGGCCTACATGCCTTCCAACTGCAGCCCAAGGGTGCGACCTTTGAGATGACCAAGACCGAAAAGATCATCGGGGGCTTCCTGCCCACCGGGATAGACTTTGCCCCGGACGGATCGCTCTTTATGGGTGACTTTGTCAATGGCTGGGACGACAAATATTACGGTAGAATCTGGAGATTGACCGACGAGACCGCGGCAGGTTGGGCTTTGCAAAAGCAAACCGAAGCCGAAATCAAGGCGGATTACAAGACACTTTCCGAAGGTGAATTGAAGCCAAAGCTGGCTTTTGAAGACCAAAGGGTTAGAAGAAAGGCGCAGTTTGAACTGGCCAAAAGAGGTGACAAAGGGGCCAAAGTCTTCCAGGAAGTGGTCGCCGACAAAAGCAACCAATTGGCCCGCATTCACGCCATCGTTGGCTTGAGTCAGCTGGCCAGGCTGGTGGATAGGAAGCATGCGGATGCAATCGTGCCTTTGCTGAAGGATTCTGATCCCGAGATCCGAGCCCAAGCCGCCAAGTGGTTGGGGGACATTCGCTACGACAAAGCAGGGAATGACCTGATCGCCGGACTGAAAGACGAAAACGCCCGGGTGCGCTTTTTCAGCGCTGAGGCCATAGGTCGCAGCAAAAATGCGGATGCCGTCCACCCTTTGATCGCGCTCTTGGAATCAAACAACGACGAGGACGCCTACATCCGCCATGCGGCTACGCTGGCTTTGTCCCGCATCGGACAGGTACAGCCGATTGCCGCGCTTTCTACCCATCCCTCCAAGGCGGTGAGAATGGGCGCAGTGATCGCCTTGAGAAGGCTGGAGTCTCCCGAGCTGGCCAAGTTTCTCGGCGATTCTGACGAGCTGATCGTGACAGAGGCAGCCCGTGCCATACATGACGATTTCTCCGTGCCTGCCGCACTTCCGGCACTCGGGGCGATACTTAATACCACGCCTTTCCAAAACGAAGCCCTCATCCGCCGGGTGATCAGCGCCAACCAGCGCGTGGGCAAGGATGAAAACCTGGATCAGGTGATTGCCTATTTGGGAAAAGCAAACGTGCCCGAAGCGCTGCGACAGGAAGCGATCGCTACGATCGGTACTTGGGCTAAGCCATCGCTGGTGGACCGTGTGGACGGTCGCTATAGAGGTGAGGTCAGCAGGGATGCTGCCTCGATCAGGGAGAAAGCCAAAACCACCCTAGTGGCACAGGCCAATGCCAAGGAGGAGAATGTACGCATGGAGTCGCTGAAGGCGATGGGCAAACTGGAAATGACCGATGCGGCGGACGTGCTCATGGCGAAGCTGAAAGCCGACCCTTCGGAAATGGTCAAAGTCCAAGCATTAAACTCCATCGTAGCTATGAACGCGCCAAATCTCGGCGATGCCATCACCGAAGCCATGAACAGCAACGCCCAGCAGCTGCGCGTAGCCGGACTGGGGCTTTTGGCCGAGACCTCGCTCGCCAGTGACCAGAAAGTCGCTCTCCTCACCGATGTCATCCAGAAGCGAACCAATCCTGAGAAGCAGACGGCACTTTTGACTTTGGGAGCTTTGGAGGATAGCAAAGACTTGCCGGTGTGGAAAATTATCCTTTCCGATTTCGAGTCGGGAAAACTCCCCGATGCGACTTGGGTGGAGCTGGAGGAGGCGATCACCGCCACGGGTTCCGCTGAGCTGAAAAGCCAGTTTGACGCCCTCTTGGAGGCGAAATCCGGCGGCGAGCGCTGGAAGCAGTTTGCGGGAGCTTTGGCAGAAGGAAACGTGCGGCAGGGCAGGAGGATCTTCTTCGAAAACCAAACTGCCCAATGTATCCGCTGCCATGCCTACGATGACATGGGCGGTAATGCCGGTCCGCCACTGGACAAGATCGGCGTCACACTTTCCAGAGAGGAGTTGTTGATTGCGTTGGTAGAGCCGAGCAAGCGTCTGTCGCCTGGGTTCGGGTTCATCTCCGTGGAGCTCAATTCCGGTGACAAAGTAGCCGGCACCATGATGTCGGAGGACGCCAGCTCCATGACCGTGAAAGTCGGCACCGAAGACCAGGTCATCGCCAAGAAAGACATCAAGTCCTCGCAGATGGCTCCATCCAGCATGCCAAACATGGGCGACCTCCTGAGCAAGCGGGAGATCCGCGACTTGGTCAGCTACCTGAGTACCTTGAGAAGAACAGAATGAAGAAATTATTGATTGTTTCGTTGGGTCTCATCGGGTTTATCCTGCTGCTTTCTCCCTGGATCTTGATCCTTTTTGGGAAAAACCACCTGCATGACCACGATGTGCCCCAACAGGAGCAATTGGTGAAGGGAGAGCCCAAATACCGCGTGTTGGTAGTTTTTCCCCATCCAGATGATGAGGTGACGGTGGCCGGGACGCTGATGAAGCTGAAGGAAGAAGGGCACGAAATCCAAATGGTCTGCCTTACCCGCGGGGAAAAAGGAAATTCCTCAGGGATAGCGGACGAAGTCCAGCTCGCCAAGCTTAGGACCGACGAGATGCAGAAGGCCGCTGCGCTGATCGGCGCGGACCAGCTGCATATGAAAAACTACCCCGACAGTGGCCTGGAGGAGGTCGGTCTGGACTCGCTGAAGGCGGCCGTCCGCGAGCTGATCGAGCAAATCCAACCCGACGTGCTGATCTCCTATGACTCCAAAGTCGGCCTGTACGGCCATCCAGACCATAGACTTACCGGTCAGGCGGTAGAGGAAGTTTTTCTGGAAAACAAAGGTAACGAGGGCTTTTCGCCTGGAGAGATGTATCAAGTCACACTCTGCAAAAAGCAGGTCAAGCTGGCGCTGAAGCTTTCCTCGGGCTTTCAAAAAAACTACCCAGAAGACCCCAACCTTGGCCTTCCCGAGCCGGACTTTTCGGTGCAAACCCGCGAATATTTCCCCCGGACGCTCGACGTCATGCAGGCGCACGCCACCCAGCAAGCGGTGCTGAAAGACTTGATGCCCTTCCACGACAATGTGCCTACGTGGATCTATTCGAGGATCTTTGACCGGGAGTACTTCCGAGAAGTGAAGTGATTGCTTGTTAGCAGTAAATAGTAAGTAGTAAGTCGTCCCTTTAACCACTTACTACTGACCACTCACCACTTACACTTTCCTGCTGACCTGTCTTGCTACTAGCGTCTAGCTACTTTCTACTCTATTTAAATCCCAGCTTTTCCCTTACCCGATTTAGCACATCCATGGCGATGGTACGGGCTTTTTGCTCGCCCTCGGCGAGGCGTTTTTCGACCTCTTCGGGATGGGCCATAAAGAAGTTGAAGCTTTCCCGCTCTTTGGCGTAGTTGCTCAGGATGAGCTCGAGCAGTTCCTTCTTGGCATGTCCATAGCCATAGTTGCCGCCGAGGTAGTTTGCACGCATTTTTTCGGTTTGCTCCGCGGTAGCGAGTAGGCTGTAGAGCCTGAAGACGTGGCAGGTGTCCGGATCTTTGGGCTCCTCCAGCGGTGTACTGTCGGTCACGATGGAGTTTACGTTTTTCTTCAGCTCTTTTTCAGGCAGGAAGATGTCGATGTAGTTGTTGTAGGACTTGCTCATCTTCTGCCCGTCGGTGCCGGGGATGATCATCACCTCCTCGCTGATTCGGGGTTCGGGTATCACCAAGATATCCTCTTCCATGATGCGATTGAAGGTGCTGGCGATGTCCCGCGTCATCTCCAGGTGCTGCAGCTGGTCTTTTCCCACCGGCACCAGGTCGGCTGAGTAGAGCAGGATGTCCGACGCCATCAGCACGGGATAGGTAAACAAGCCCGCATTCACATCTGCCAGGCGCGCAGACTTGTCCTTGAAGCTGTGCGCATTGGCCAGCATGGGGTAGGGAGTGAAGCAATTGAGGTACCAGGTGAGTTCGGTCACCTCAGGGATGCGGGACTGGCGGTAAAAGGTCGTCTTTTCGATGTCCAGGCCAAAGGCAAGCCAGGCAGCGGCCACCGCCAGGGTGTTTTGCTTGCGCAGTTCACCGTCCTTGCCGGAGGTAAGGGAGTGGAAATCTGCGATAAAAATGAACGCTTCTTCCTGGTTTTGTTCGATCAGCTTGATTGCCGGTACGATAGCCCCCAGGATGTTGCCCAAGTGCGGGCGACCGGAGCTTTGGATGCCCGTGAGTACTCTTGCCATTTGCTTAAATTTGGGGCAAATTACGTAAATCAACCTAAAATGAAGGTGAAATTATGCGTTAATTGCAGCTATGAACCGTTTTGCTTTTACCCTTTTTCTAGCGTTTAGTACCCTGTTTTCCCTATCCATTGCCCGTGCTCAGCAGGGCGATGTGCCCAAGTTGATCTGGAAAGTCAACCGGATCAACATCGGTACGGTACTGGAGGAAGAGGGACTGCAGCAGGCGGAGTTTGAGTTTACCCACACCCAGGATTCCCTGTTTTTCATCGAGGAAGTGATCCCCGAGTGCGGCTGTACGGCAGTCGAATACACGCAGGATACCCTTCAGGTAGGGGAGTCCGGCAAGGTGACCGTGTCCTTTGACCCCACTTCTTCGGCGGGATTTTTCTCCAAGCTGATCGTGGTACGCGGCAATCTCTCCGGCATTCAGGATTCCTTGTATCTGGAGGGGATTTCGATTCCCTATCCTTCCGATCTGCAGCGGGCCTATCCCATTTTGCGTGGGCCTTTGGGTTTTCGCCTGCGGAAAGTGAATATGGGCGACGTCTTTGACAATGAGCCCAAGATCAAATACGTGGAGTTTTTCAACCGCGGAGAAGCGCTGCTGGACAAGGGGGCGCTGAGGTCGGTGACTCCACCGCATATCCAGATTTCCCAGGTGCAGCAGTTTGTTCGTCCCAAAGAGCGAGGTCTGCTCATGGTGCGCTATGACGGCAAGCTGAAAAATGACCTGGGCTTTTTCGAGGATATCGTGCCCATTCGCTGGGAAAATGTGCCTTCTTCCGAAGTGAAGCTGGAGATCATTGCCGACTTGTTCCAATATTTTGCCCCGATCCAGAAAAGCGACCTCAACCAAGTGCCACAGCTGGTCATCGCCCAAAAAGAGGTGGATCTGAAGGAAATCAGCTCCAAGGCAGTGGTGAGGAGGTCAGTCACGCTGACCAACCAGGGCAGGCAGACTTTGGAAATTCGGAAAGTGGAAGGCAACTGCGAGTGTCTGGTGCTGGAAGCTCCCAAGGCCAGTTTGGAGCCGGGGGAAAGCATGGAATTGAGCATCGTCTTTGATCCTGCCGGAAGAAAAGGAATAGACCAGCGCAACATCTATGTCTTTTCCAACGATCCGGTGAATCCCGTGCAGCTGATCGTGGTGAAGAGCAGGATTGAATAAACGAAGCTTTGTTTAATTGGGGAAAAATCCCGTGATTCAAGCCGATTTCTTCGATATGAGACTAGTCTTTCGGATCTTGGTTTTGACGGTGTGCTGGTCACTTTTTTCCGGCCTTTCGGCCTATTCCCAGAGTAATTTTAGGATTTTTCCCTACCTCCAAGCTACTGACCAAAATCTGGTTCAGCTCCGGTGGTTTTCCGGCCAAGCCCATGCCTCAAAGGTCGTGGTCAGAGACTCAAAAGGGGTGCAGGTCGCTTCTGCCGACGTCGCGGGAGTAGAAGCAAAAGAGCTCTACTACACCCATGCGGAAAAATCACAGACCATCACGGGACTGGCCGGCCAGAGCTGGATCGGCGCAGAATTATACTTTCGATATGATTTCACGTTTCGGGTGCCTTTTGGCGAGGAGATTAGCTATGAGGTGACGCTCGGGGAGCAAAAGTACCATGGTAAATTCAAGTCCGCTCCCGATCCCAAAGCCTGGGAATCCATCCGTTTCGTAGCGCTGTCGGACTCCGAGACCGAACCACGGGGGAGGGTGACCCACCGCGCCTGGTATCCTGGCCAGCCCTTGGTGCGATTTTATCCCGTTCCGACGGCCTGGAAGCAGAAGTTTGGATCTACGACGGAGCAGGGAATCGAGTTGCCAAATTACGTCCTGACCGAGACGGAAGGCTACGCCGCCAATTTGGAGATCATCAATGCCAGAAAGCCCGACCTGATGCTGATGCCGGGAGACTTGGTGCAGGGGGGAGGCTATATGCCGGCTTGGGACGAATTCTGGCGACACAATGCGGGAGAGTTTGATTCTGGCCTGTCGGGCTATCCCATCGTGGCCGCCCTTGGAAATTGGGAGTCGTATGGTGGTGTAAACAATGGCTATGGTACCAATGAGCTGGGAGTATTCAATCCGATTGTCGGCCGTTCGAGATTTCACGCGTTTTTTGATATCCCCACCACCGATCCCCTGCAAAAGCACCGACAGAGCTACTACCGCACCGACTACGGGCCCTTGACCATTCTCACACTGGATTCGTCCAATGGTACCCCCGATGCCAAAACCTCCGATACGCCAGCCGAGCAAAAGCTCAAGGGGAAAGCCTACACCGGGCCGGGCACCGACACCCAGGAAAACTATACCCAAGCGCAATATGACGCTGCTGGCGGAAGCGACCTTTCCGGTTTTGGCCCAGGCACTCCCCAGTATGCCTGGCTGGAAGTAAACCTGAAGCAGGCCAGTGAGGCGGGGCGCCTGATTTTCGTGCAGTTTCATCACATCCCGTTCAGCTCCGGAGAGCATGGCGTGCCGATGAACCATGAGCTAGCGACAGGCCAAGGTGGCACTCCGATGCGGGTGTTGCATCCGCTTTTCGAAAAATATGGAGTCATCGCAGTCTTGGCCGGACACGATGAGCTTTTCGAGCGGAGCTTCGTGGATCTCGACGGAGACGGCAAAGGCGTGCAATACTATGACGTGGGCGTAGCGGGGGACGGCATGCGTGGAGTGAAGCGGGATTGGGACAACAATCCGCTCGCTACCTTGGACTACAATGAGTTCTCTCAATGGACTGCCGACCAAAAGTCCGTCGAGAAATGGGATACTTCCGGTGCAAATCCGGTTTTGGTCGATGGCGGCAAGCACTACGGCCACTTGGAAGTCAATCTTAAAAGGGTAAAGGACGGAAACAAAACCTTCGCGCAGATCGATTTTGAGCCCGTTTACGCCTTTCCGGTTTTGGATCAAAACTACAACCTCCAACGTGTGGAGCGTCGCGTCTATGACGACAAGCTGCGGATCTTGGTCGAACTGGAAGAGCAGGTTGTTTCACCGGATTTTCTTTCCGAGATATCCTTGGAGCTTGATGAAAACGGGAAAGCCTCCACCGCACTCAAAGATTATCTCAAAAATGAAGTTCAGGCGGACTGGACGGCGAGTTTCTCGAGACGCACCGAGTACAGTTGTGCGGATCTGGAGGGGACGGAAAACGAACTCAAAATCAGCGACTCCAAGGGGAACTCTTGGACGAAAGTGGTGCTGGTGAAAGTCAAAGACACAACCGCTCCTAAAATCAACCTGAAAACCCACAATCTCCAATTTGATTTGGCAAAGGGCTTTTTGGAGATCAAGGCGGAGGATTTTGTGTCGTCGGTGACGGACAATTGCGGGGTCAAGACGCTTGCAATCAACAAAACCCGCATCTCTTGCAGCGAATACCACTTGCCCATGGAAGTCGTCATCGAGGCCATCGACCACAGTGGCAACCAGAGCCGAGAAGTCCTGGTACTCTCGCTTCCCTCGATTGAATCCCAGAAGATCTCCATTTCTCCCGAGTCCGGCTCGCAGTACACCGTCGGACAAAAGGCCGAGATTCGTCTGGGCAGTGAGTTTGAGTTTACGCTGGAGGGCTGGTACCGCAACGGGCAGCGCCTGG
The DNA here is from genome assembly GCF_017254915.1 of Algoriphagus oliviformis. Classification (GTDB taxonomy): domain Bacteria; phylum Bacteroidota; class Bacteroidia; order Cytophagales; family Cyclobacteriaceae; genus Algoriphagus; species Algoriphagus oliviformis. The sequence continues at coordinate 154,127 of NZ_JAFKCT010000005.1, forward strand.
ATATAGAGAAAGGAAACGCAATCCTGACCGGTGAGCCGGGTACGTATTGGGCGAGGCTTTACCCCAAGGGTTCCGACTGCGCGGTGGAATCGCGAAAGACGGAGATCCGCTTTGCGGATGTTCCATGGAAGATCAAGGAGTCGGTGGAGCTGGTTTTGGGAGCAGAGGGAAAGGCCGAATTACGCCCCCAGGATGTATTGGTGACTTGGCCATTGGCAGATACGAGCTTGGAAGTGACCTTGGGCCAGACTCTTTTTTCCTGCGAAAACCTGGGCGAAAGCCAGGTTACTGTATGGATCAAAAAGCCGGGAGGAGACACCTGGGAGCTGAAAGTTCCCGTGCTGGTGAAGGACGAAACCAAACCAGTTTTGGTACCCAAAAATATCAGTCTCGAACTGGACGTGATGAAAGGCGTGGCCGAAATCAGTCCCCAAATGCTTCTCTCCGAGTCTGGCGACAACTGCGGGATCAAATCCCTGACCATAAGTAAAAACCGCTTTGTCTGTGAGGATGCGAGCAAGGAGTTTTCGGTGACAATCCGTGCTGAGGATACTTCTGGCAACGTGACGGAAGCAGTAGCACAGGTATCGGTGGTGCGTTCCGAGCCGGAAAAAGTCGCGATTTCCGGTCCGCAGCTATTTTGTCAGGGTGAAAAGGCGGTGTTGGCGCTTAGCTCCTCCAAGGCTTTTGAGGTAGTGCGCTGGCGAAGAAACGGCGTCGAAGTCCCCGGCCAAACAGGCAAAGCGCTCGAAGTATCCGAGGCGGGAAGCTATCATGCGGTGATCCGATACGTGGGTGGATGTCTTTCCGAAACGGCCGCCTTTGAAGTCCAAGTCGCTCCCAAGCCCGTTGGCGAGATCGTGGTGGACGGGAACGTGCTCCGAGCGCCGGAAGGAAGCTTTTCCTATCAGTGGTATAGGAATGGGGAGAAAATCAGCGGCGCGACGAGCCGGACGTTTACCGCAAACGAATCTGGTGACTATTCCGTCGAGCTTCGCAACGAGGCGGGCTGCGCCGCCATGCTCAAGGCGTTTACGCTGACGATTTCGGGTTTGATCGGAAAGCCGGTGAGTCAAGCGCTTGAGCTGAAGCTTTACCCTAATCCAGCTTCTGACCGCGTTTTGGTGGAGCTGCCGGATGGGGCTTTGGCTGGAGGTCCCCAGATTCAGCTGTTCTCGACGGAGGGAAAAGAAGTGACTGGCAGCGTTGCGATTGCCGTCCTCGACGATTCGAAACTTGAGATTTCCCTAAACCGAATGGCTAAGGGAACGTACCTGATTTGGATTGTCGGTGAAGGCCAAAAAACCTATTTTGGTAAGCTGATGATTCTCAACTAAACCCAAACCCATGAAGCGCTTTTCCTTTTTCGCCCTCTTTTTCATCGCTCTCCAGCTCTTTTCTTTCGCCCAAACCATCCCCTACAGCAAGGGAAGGATCGTGATCAGCTCTGATGGCAATGAGCATGACGAGGATGACTGGGCGGCCACGCCGATGAGCTTGGCGCTACTTTCGGCGCGGGAGCTCCAAGACCAATTGGTCGTTTATGTCTTCAGCGACCACATCTGGGGGTCAAACAAGGAGAAACCGGATGCCGCAAACCAGATGCGCGAAAGTGCCTTCATCGGGGCAAAGACCTTTGGCTTTAAAAAGACAAGGTTCATCGAGGCCGCGGCCGCCCCAAACTATGCCGTGATCGAGCTCACCCTGCAGATCAACAAAAGCTCCGCAAAGGACCCGCTCACCATCATTGCCGCTGGACCCATGGAGGTCGTGGGCGATGCGATCAACGAGGCCGATTCCACCAAGCTGAAGTATGTTCGGCTGATTTCACACTCGGTTTGGAATGACGAACACGCTGACAAGCCCTACGACTGGGAAAAGCACGAAGGCTGGACTTGGGCCAAGATGGAGGAGAAATTTGGCCCGAAAGGCCTACAGCTAGACCACATTGCCGACCAAAATGGAGGCGGGGACTACGAGGGGCTGAAGACGGAGCTGACCCGCTATGATTGGCTGAAAAACTCGGACAAGAAAGATGGAAAGCCTTTCTCCAAAGGTTCTTGGGACTGGCTCTATGGCCGACTTCAGGCCGCGCAAAAAGGGGAGGAGTTTGACCCCTCGGATGCGGGAATGGTGCTTTATCTGCTGACGGGAAAGCAAAAGAACAACCCCGACGACCTGCGGGAAATCTTGGAAAACCCGGGGAAGGTGAAATAAGCTGGAAGACGGAAGTAGCCAAAGGCTGATTTTGTCGCTGTTTTCCAACAATTACCTCCTCAAGGGTTTTCCCGGGGCCTCAGCCAATTTTTCAATATTCCAAAAAAAAGCGATGATTTCCGAAAGTGAACAAAGGTAACGGACCGGCGATCAGTCATCCTCGACCAGGTCAAAAGTCAGCTCGGCGTCCGCAAGATTGGCAGAGCTGAGGCCTACGCGATAGGTGTAGTACCCGTCCCGCAGGGGTGTCTCTCCCACATAGTCATCCGGGATCAGGGAAAAGTCGCGGCCTCCGGCGCGAAGCCAAACCGAGCCGTATCTGAACGCATAGTCAAACTGGCGGTACTCGGATTGGGAGCGGGAGAGCACTTCCCCAAAAGTCCTTTCCTGGTTTCCGGACTGTACGGTGACGCTTTCAAAGCTGACGTCGGAGTTGTTGTGCACGCGGATAAAAACGCCTCGTGGACCACCGTCCTGAATGTGGCAGGCGGTGAAGAAAAGGAAAACCAGCGCAAAGATTCCAGCGAGTTTCATGTCAGAAGATAATGAAATTTGGACAAATCCAAGCTGGCTTTCATTCCTTCAGATTAAAAAGCAAAGGGGGAAATGCAACGCGGTATCGAGGAAAGAATGGTTTTTGACGCTGACTCGCCGGTCTTTTGGCGACTTATATGGCACACGTCCGTACGTAAGAACCTTGGCTTGCGCTGTCCCGTTTAGCGATTCCGTCTTTGCGTGTCCTCGTCGTCATTTCTGATGATCCAAATCTCCGAAACCTGCGCGCCGCGTCCCGCTTCCCCACAGGTCCAAGCAAAGGTCACGTTGCCGTCTTTGATCGCCTCCGATGGGAGTGGAAACTCGTAGATCGGCTGGGATCCCGTCTGGATATAGTCATGGACTGGAAGTCCGTCGGCAGTCATCTTCATCCTGGACCTAAACCTTCCCGTGTAGGCTACCCGGATCGTGTAGGTACTTTCGGGATCAAGACGGTCGTAAAAAATCTCCAGCGGCAGGTCATATAGTGCGGTGACCTGATGCATCCAGGCTTTCGGTGCGGCATCGCCTTCAAAGCCCTTGGCAGTGACCTCGTGTACCCATTCTTGGTCCTTGAGGCCTACGCCAAAGCTGACCCTGGGCGTTCTCAGATTTCCCGGGTCTTTGGCCAGGTCGTAGCGAAATACCACCCGTTCCCAGCTGGATGGATCACCAAAATTGTCGTAAAAACCTCCCGGCCCTGGATCGGTTCGGTGCAAAGTTTCTGAGATGATCGCTGCCCTTTCTTCTTCCGTAGCCGCACTTTCGGCTTTGGCAAGCTGGCTATAGATCCAGGCGACATCGTTCAGGGGGTTGTCAATATTGTCTATGAAGTTGCCTCGGCCTCCCATCGCCCCGTGCCGCTCCACGGTCAGTTGGGCTCCGATGCTTTCGTAGAGTTCATCGGCGAGCGATTCACATTTTTTCTTCAGATCCAGCGCAACTGGCTCCTCCCAGGCTGCTGCTAGGGTGGCCTTGCTGAGGTGGATGGCGGAGCTGGTGCCGAGTTCCTCGTAGTTTCCAAGTTGCTCGAGGGCGTTTTGCTCCAGCCAGGTTTCGCGCACCACGCGCTTTTGGATATAGGCATCAAAGTAGGCCCGGATCAGCCCCATCTGGAAGCGGAAGTTTTTCCTGACTGTTGGACTGCTTTTTTTCTCAATAGCCACCCATTGCCGCAGGGTGTTTTGTACGTCCGTGTTGGTCAGAAGGGGACCTCTGATATTTTGCTCCAAGGCCACAAAAGCCTGCGCTAGCTCTTCGGCCATATCCGCATCGATAAAGTAGCGGGCGTAGTCTCTCAGGGTTTCGATTTCGGCGGTCTCGGGATTCCAGTCCTGGTCACTCCAGATGAACTTGTTCAGGTCATCATTGGTGCCTTCGGAGTAGGAGATGCTTCCGTTGGCGTACTGATCCAGGGCATTGTGGATCATTTTTTCGTCGTTGGGACGGGGATTGATGCATTCCCTGCCCAGGGTGATCGCCCAGGCCAGATCCCATCTTGGTATCGGATATTGGGAACTGAGGCTGTGGGTGATGTCGGGATATCTGCGGATGGGAATGTCCCGGTTTAGTCTGTCGCGTATTTCATCGATCGGGATTTTGACCCAAGGTCCAAAGACCACGCCGCCCAGCCATTCCGGATTTTGGTTGACATGGGCAAAGAAGATATCAAACCATTCCTTGGTCGGGCGGAATACCTGGGGCGAAATCCAGATTTTGGCCTTGGGGTGGTATTCGTTGAGAATGCCCGCCTGCTGCTCCAGCCAATCAAAGAGTACCTCCGGCTCCACATCGCCGGGATCTCCGCCGGGAATGAAGAGGTGATCCAGTCGCGGTACGGTGGAAAACACCTCGCGACGCTCCTCGATTTCCTTTCTGAGGGAGTCTGGATGCACATAGTCCTGGCCCATGTTGGGATACCACATCCACACGTCCAAGTCGTATTTTTCGCAGATTCTGGACTGCTCCCGGATCATGTTGATGGCTGGCAGCTGCATGTGCCTGCTGGTGAAGTCATCGTCGGTACGCGGGGGCATGATCTCGATGCTGTTGGCACCGAAGATCGCCAGGTCACGGATATATTGGTCAAACTGCTCCACAGACCAGGCATCGTAGCTGTTGGTTTTGGGCCGGTATCCGAGCTGGTGACCGCGGATTTCGTATCGGGGCGAGGAGGCCAGATTGAGACTCTGGGGAATGAGAATCTCGCCAGCGCTTAGCTCCATTTTTCTCAGAAGTTTCCCCACACCGTACAAAGCCCCACGCTTGGTTTTGGCTTCGATCACGACCTTCTGCTCGACGGATAGCACCACAATCCGGTATCCCTCGTCGTTGATGGCTTCCAAGGTACGGAGGGGAGCGGAGAGATTTTCGGGGAGCTCGGCCTGACCAAGAGTCAACACCAGTTGCGGTTGGGTTGATTCTAGCTTTTTTGCCTTCTGGACTTGCAGTCCGGAACGCTTTTGCACTTCCTCCTGAAGCACGAGGATGACCTGCTCCAGCTCTTTCGCTTCGTTTTTTGGGACATAGAGTGAGGTTTGGGAAAAGTCCAGCATGTCTTGTGCCTCGGCTGCATGGAAAGTGAAAAATCCCAGCAGGAAGCAGACTAGGATCAGTCTCGGGAAAGTCGCGGATATCATGGGCTAGGGGCTGAAAAAGGTTCTTTCTTCTCCCATGATATACCCTCGATGGAGCGGAAAGGGCTATTCGCTACTCACTTGGGGCTAGATCAATCGCCTGAGAATTTTCTAAAGCAGGTTTTTTTGCCAGCTCTTCAAATTCAGGAAATTCCTGTAGTACGATTCCATCGTCATCGGGTATTCCATTGGTATAGGATGACTTTTCCAGCTGATATGACCATGTCCCACTTTCAAAAGGACGATCTAAAACAAAAATTGGTACAGGGGAAAACCGTCTATGGAACCTGCGTCACGAGCAATGCCCCCCGCTGGGTATCGGTAGTCGCCGATTCGGGATTGGATTTCGTGTTTCTGGACACCGAGCATATCGCCATTGACCGCGCGGATCTCTCTCGGATGTGCCTGGCCTACCAAGCGAAGGGACTGACGCCAATCGTGCGAATCCGTCGGCCAGACCCCTATCGGGCCAGCCAAGCCCTAGATGACGGCGCCATCGGCGTGATCGCTCCCTACCTGGAAAACCCAACCCAAATCCGTGAGCTGGTAGGAGCCATCAAATACCGTCCGCTGAAAGGGGAAAAACTGGAAGAAATGCTCAGGGGGAAAAATCCTTCGGCCGAGCTAAAAGGATACTTGGATCGCTTCAACCACGGCAACCTCTGCATCGCCAACATCGAAAGCATCCCGGCTGTGGAGCGGCTTGATGATTTGTTGGGCATTGAGGGGCTGGATGCGGTGTTCATCGGGCCGCATGACCTGTCCATCAATATGGGGATTCCCGAGCAATACGACCATCCGGATTTTGTCGCCACGGTCACAACGATCATCCAGAAGGCCAGAAAGAATGGGCTGGGAGTGGGAATCCATTTTTCCCTGGAGCCCCAGCGGCAGATCGACTGGATCAAAGAGGGAGTGAACATGGTGGTCCATAGCTCGGATATGGCCCTGTTCAGCCAAAGACTCCGCGCCGACCTCCATCACATCAAGTCCTCTACGGGAGATTTTGGCCACAATGGAGGGTCAGAGGAATCCGTCACTGTCTAAACGCTAAAACAAACCACCAGCTAATGAAATTCTATATTGCAGCCTTCGTACTCTTGGTGAGTGCGGCATTTACATTTCCGAAAAGGGAAAAAACCTTCTTCCAGGATGTGGCGACGATCCATGATTCGAAGTATGGGCTACCTGAAGGGACGATCAACCGTATTCAGATCATCAATGCTGTCCCAACGGCTCAGTCCAAGGACTCTTTCGTTGAATTCAACGGAACAAGATGGATAGCCTCAAAAAATAAAATCGAGGCCGAGCATCTTCCCGAAAAGAACCTTCCGGCAGGAGTAGGGAAGATATTATCCGCCATCAGCTACCAGGGAAAGCAATGGGTCGGCACCGAAAAGGGACTTTACCGCAACACAGGCGGGAGCACCTGGGAGACCGTACTTCCTGCGGACGAAAAGTATAGCTGGTCGCCAAGGGAAGTGGCGGCGATGGTGGTCGACAGCAAGGGAAACCTCTGGTTTGGCTCGCAGCAGGGAGTAGGTCGACTGGCTGGAGGGAAATGGAAGCTCTTCACAGGAGCCGAAGGACTTCCCTACAATCACTTCACCAGCGCGGCAGCGGGACCCGACGGAGAGGTTTGGTTTGGAACAGAGAAAGGCGCCATCCGGGTGGAAGACGACTATTTCTATTACCGGTTTAGTCGGCGTTGGCTGCCTGACGACGCTGTCAATGACATTGCGGTAGACGAGTTTGGGGCAGCATGGATTGCCACCGACGCGGGGATCAGCCAGATCGCTTCCGTGCCGATGACTTTTGAGGAAAAGGCGGCGTTTTTTACGAAGCTTACCGAAGACCGTCACGTGAGGATGGGCTTTGTCGCGCCCAACAACCTGCAGGTGCCGTTTGACAAAAGCTCCTATCAGCTGGGGATTTCGGACAATGACGGCATGTACACCTCCATGTACGGCGCAGCGCAGGCATTTCGCTATGCGGTGACAGGAGACCCGGAGGCCAAAGCACTTGCCGACAGAAGCCTGAAGGCCTGTAAGTGGCTGGTGGATATCACCCACGAACCGGGCTTTCCGGCACGCGTGATCATCCCGATCGATTATCGCGAGGACGTCAACGAGCAATACAGCAGGGAGTACAACAAGCGTCACCAGCTCTCTGACCCTTTCTGGAAAGACATTTATCCCCGATTCCCGACCAGTGAGGATGGAAACTACCGATGGAAGTGCGACACGAGTTCTGATGAGCTTGCTGGACATTTCTTTTTCTATGCGGTCTATTACGACTTGGTGGCCGAGACAGAGGAGGAAAAAGCCATGGTCCGGGAAGTGGTGGCGGACATCACCGATCACCTGATCCGAAACGGTTTTGTGCTTCGGGACTACGATGGGCTGCCGACCCGTTGGGGGAATTTCTCTCCCGAGTACATGGCCTCGATTTGGGGTTGGGATCAGAGAGGCTTGAATTCCATGATGATGTTGTCGTTTTTGAACGTGGCGAGCCATGTGACCGGAGATGCGAAATATGAGGCGTCGGCCAAGATGCTTCGTGATCAGTACAATTATCACATCAATGCCATGCATGCCAAGGAGTTTTTTCCGCCGGAAAATGTTGTGCCTTGGGACAACAACCTGTCCCTGATGAGTTTCTATGGCCTGATCAACTATGAAAAAGACCCAGCACTTTTGTTGATCTATCGAGAGGCACTTGAGAACACTTGGCTGCATATCAGCAAGCAAAAGAACGCCTTTTGGAATACCATCTATGGAGCTTTGGCGCAGAAGTTTACCGAGGATGCGGAAAGAGGATTGTTTGATCCAGAGGTAGTGTATCCCGAAAACAAGCTCTATGCACCAAACAAGGTGAAATCGTACAGCGACTGGGATGCGCGAAGCGAAGACATCGTAGAAACCCTAGAGCGGATTCCCCTGGACATGATCGGGTACGAAATGGACAACACCCACAGGCTGGATGTACAGCTGGATCCGACTCCCGGTCAAAACCCTGGGATTGGCTGGCGATATGATACCTATGCAGTGCCGGTAGACGAGCGGGGACACGTGCGGCAGGACAGGGATGGATTTGCGCTAGTGTACAGAGAGGTCGGAGGTGGAATGGCCGAACAGGAGGGGACTTTTTACCTTTTGACCTACTACATGGCGAGGTACCATCGCTTGATTATCAACTGAGTTGGGTGAAAAAAAAGACCCATCCGAAGCTTATTGCTTCGGATGGGTCTTTTTAGGGCGTTTTGCTGGAAAACAATCTACCAAGCTATCCCATAGTCGTCCCCGTAGTTGCTGGCGCCACCCCAGAGGGTGCCGTGCTTCCAGTCCAGCCAGATGGCGGTGATGGGCCCGGAGGTTTTCCCCCAAAAATCCATCACGTAGCCTCGCTTCAGCAGGTCCCGGCGTACCCAGTCCGGCGTGTCCTGCCGTAGGGTGATCGCGCCTGGCTTGATTTCATGGTCCCCAAAGGAGCTCTGCATTTGGTAGGAGTTGAAGTTGGCGGCCTCGACGGCTTCCTGCACGTTCATGTCAAACTCTACCACGTTGAGGAAAAACTGCAGGAGGTTTTGGTCCTGGGAGTCTCCGCCCTGCACGGAAAAGGCCAAGAGCGGCTTGCCATCTTTCAGCGCCATGCTGGGCGTGAGCGTCACTCGGGGTCTCTTGCCCGGTTCGGGAAGGTTGTAGGGGTTTAGGTTTTTGTCCAAGACAAAGCTCTGCATGCGCTGGGAAAGGCCTACGCCCGTGTTTCCCGCGATCACGGCCGGAACCCAGCCCCCGCTCGGAGTCACGGAAACCACCCACCCCTCCGCATCCGCAGTCTGTACCGAAGTGGTGCCGCTTTGGAACTCGGAGAGGAACTTTTCGTCCACTTGGGAGTCTATTTCGGCTGGGCTGAGTGCAGCAAGTGCCTGGGCCTGTTTTTTCAAAAGCTCGCTGTGGGGATTGCTTTCACCCTGGAAAGGATAGGGATCGCCAGCTGTGATCTTGGGGTCGTTGGTCGAGCCGATCAGCTTGGCGCGCTCTTTTGCATACTCCTTGGAAAGCAAGCCCTTCATGGGAGAGTTGACAAAGGCCGGATCGCCATAGTAGAAGTCCCGGTCGGCAAAGGCCAAGCTCATCGCTTGGTAAACCGTGTGGATGTAGTTGGCGGAGTTGTAGCCCATGGACTTCAGGTCAAAGTTTTCCAGGATGTTCAGGGACTGGAGCAGAGCCGGACCTTGGGTCCATTCCTGCAGCTTATACACCTCGATGCCCTTGTAGTTGACCTGCAGGGGTTCTTCGATTTTCACCTTCCAATTGGCGAGGTCTGACTCGGTGAAGAGTCCGCCTTGCTCCCTCGTCCCCCGTACGATTTCCTTGGCGATGTCTCCTTTGTAGAAGCGGTCGTAGGCGGCATAGATGGCTTCCTTTCGGGATTTTCCAGCCTTCAGAGCCTCTTGCTCCGCGGCCACCAGCTTGGACAGCGTTTGGTAAAGGTCGTCCTGGACGAAGATTTCTCCTGCCTCTGGACCTTCCCTTTTTTCTCCCAAATGGGTCAAAAAGACAGCCTTGGAATACGGCCATTGCTTGATGCGGTTTTTCTGGGCCTCGATGGCATTGGCGGTTTGGGCCTCGATAGGATAGCCTTTGGCAAGGTCCATCGCGGGCTTCAGGACTTGCTCCAGACTGAGCTTTCCGTATTCTGCCAGCATGGTCATGATCCCACCGGGCGTACCGGGAGTGGTGGCGGCGAGAGGGCCGTATTCCGGAGGGTAGGCCATTCCCTGGGATTGGTAGAAGTCCACGGTCGCTCCGGTCGGTGCGTAGCCGAGGGCATTGATGGCGATTACTTTTTTCTCTTCGGGATGGTAGATCAAGGCTTGCGTCTCCCCGCCCCAAGAGAGCACGTCCCACATGGTGGACGTCGCTGCGATCATCGCGCAGGCGGCATCGACGGCATTGCCGCCCTGCTGGAAGATCTGCGCTCCGGCCGTCGCAGCCAGGGGTTTGCCGGTGATGGCTACCCAGTTTTTGCCATGAAGGATGGGTTTGTTGGTGCCGATGGTGCCTGCTCCGAGCCCAGGCAGGCCCTGGCCCATGGAGCCAAAAGAGAGGAGAAGGAAAGCGAATAGGTAGATTTTTCTCATAGGTACTAGGTGTAGTGCTTAGTCATTTTCGTCCAAAAGCTGGTCCATGATGGGGACAAAGCCTGGAAATAGGGAATTGTAATAGGTGAAGAGCTGGAAGATGGCTCCGTTCTTTTTGAGGTCGATCTCGTTTGCCGTGACGAAGGCTTCCATTTCCTCGGCCTTGTCACCAAAGATCGGAAAGAGATGTTTTCGTCTCTTGGGCACCTCAAAAAGATTTTTCTCCTTGAGGTAATAATAGACGTTTCGCTTGATGATCTGGTCGTTTCTGTTGCCCACCATCAGCGCGGTGTTGTAGTTGGATTCTTTAAAAACCGCCATCGTCCTGCGCATCAGCGGCAACTCACCCTCCACGAGCACTTCGAAAAAGCCGGAAATCGGCACGCCGTCCTCCATGAAATCCATGCCGTTGACAAAGTAGCGGGGAACCTTGTAGCTGCTGTCCATCCACACGATGTTTTGGATGCGCAGGCCAGGTATGACGGAAACCAAGTTCTTTTCCGGCTCCATCAGTTCAAACATGTTGGAGTTGATGTTGTAGCGCACGCGAAAGCCCTCGAGCACAGCTTGGTCGCGGTACAGTAGGATGGAGGCTACATTCCACTGGTTGTCGAGGTAGAAGTTGCCTTCGACCTTTTTGGGTTCGGGCGGGATTCCATACAGGGTATTGCCGATCATGTTGGGGCGCTCGGTGAGGAGGCGGCTCACGTTGGTCGCCCGGATGGTTTTCTGCAAGGCGGCTCCCGTGCCTTCGCTGCCGTATTTGGTAAGGTATAGGTTTCCCAGATCCAAATCTTCCTCGAGGCGTATGACCTTTTCCAGGGTGTTGTAGCCTGAGAAGGCGACAGCGAGCACATATTTCTCGGCGAGGACGTTTTCGATCTGAAAATTACCCGCTCCGTTGGTGAGGTCTCCGAAGGCCGTGTTGCGGAGTGTCACGGCAGCACCTTCCAGGTATTCCTTGGTATCATAGTCCAAAATCCGTCCCCTCAGGCTGTAGTTTTGCGCCTGGGATGAGAAGTGCATCCCAAGGAGAAAGCAGGCAAGCAGCAAGACATGCAGGCGGGGGTATCGCATCAGGGGGGCAATTGGACCGTCTAGTAATATAAAACAAAGCTTGGATTGTTGCCAATTCAATTGTTTTGGACCGGCATGGGGACGATCCAGAGGCTATCGATTGGCTTTCTACGGTTTAAGGGCGTATATTTGAAAGGGCCATCTGTGTTGAAGGCCGATTTTCCCTTATAAATCACCACTAGTTTGAGTTTTACATCATTCAATTTTGAGTCCTCGCTTCAGGAAGGGCTCGATGCCATGGGCTTTGACCGCCCCACACCCATACAGGAAAAAGCAATTCCGGTAATTCTTGAAGGCAAAGACCTGATCGCCTGCGCCCAAACCGGGACTGGAAAAACCGCCGCTTTTGTACTTCCCATACTCAACAAGATCTCCAAAGCCGGCACCAACACGCTGAATACGCTGATTTTGGCGCCCACCCGGGAGCTGGCTATCCAAATCGACCAACAGATCCAGGGCTTCTCCTATTTTCTCGGTGTCAGCTCCGTGCCGATCTACGGCGGTGGCGACGGCATCGTGTGGGAGCAGCAGAAGAAAGCACTGGAGACCGGAGCCGAAATAGTAGTCGCCACACCAGGACGTCTGATTGCCCTGCTGGCTGGGGGAAAGATCGACCTCACCACGCTGGAGCATCTGATCCTGGATGAGGCCGACCGGATGATGGACATGGGTTTTTCGGATGACATCCTCAAGATCGTCAACTACCTTCCGCAGGATCGTCAGACCATCCTCTTTTCTGCGACCATGCCTCCAAAGATCCGGCAGTTTAGTATGAAGATCCTTCGCAATCCCGAGGAGATCTCCATCGCGATCGGCAAGACGGCGGAGGGCGTGACCCAGTCGATGTATTCGGTCTTTGATGGACAAAAGGAGGCGCTCGTCCGCCACATCCTTTCCCGCAAGGCCTATGAGGCGGTGATTATTTTTGCCTCGACCAAGGACAAGGTAAAAGCACTCTACAAAGTGCTTCGCAAGCAGTTTGAGATTGAGGCTTTTCACTCTGACCTGGAGCAGGTAGAGCGGGAGAAGATCATGTCCGACTTCAAAAACAAGAAAGTAAAGATCCTCATCGGTACAGACATCATCTCCAGGGGGATCGATGTCGTGGGCATTGAGCTGGTGATCAACTTTGACACGCCAAGTGATCCGGAAGACTACGTGCACCGGGTCGGAAGGACGGCGCGCGCCGACAAGGAAGGCGAGGCCATCACCTTTGTCAATCCCAAAGACCAACACAAGTTTGTCCGCATCGAGAAGCTGATCGGCATGCAGGTGACGCAAAATCCCCTGCCTGAGGACTTCGAAAGAGGCCCGGAATATTCCGGCGACAAAGCCAAGCCAAGTGGCGGACAGCAGGCCGGATCCAAGCCGAAAAGCAAGAACAAGAAAAAGAAAAAGCCGGGCCAAAGACCCGCAGCTGAGGGAGGCCAAAAGCCTACTGGTGAAGGACAGCCACAGCAGGGGAACTCCCGCCAAAAGCACCGGCCAAAAAAGCCCCAAACCCCAAAAACAGACGCTCCGCAGTCAGAGTCCAGCGCTCCGGCTAGCGCGGAAAAACCCAGCAAATTTGGACAGCGCAAGAACGTGATCGAGTCCTGACTTTCAGGTCTTTGTTTTGGCATTTGTGAAGTACTTCAGGTATCTTGAAGTACTTTTCATTTTTAACCCCCACGCCATGCAGACCATCAAATTGAAATCCCGAGGCTCTTCTGTATCCTATCTCCAGGAACTTCTTGTCAAACTCGGCTATCAGATTCCCGCGACGGGATACTTTGGCAGCTTGACGGACGCCGCCGTGCGGGACTTTCAGCTGAAAAGTGGCCTGGTCTCCGACGGAGAAGTGGGAATCAAGACTTGGACCATTCTGATCGAGAAGACCAAGCCCGCCCAGGCGCTGGGGGACAAGTTTTTGTCGGAACAGGATCTGAAGGACTTCGCCAACCGGCACAATCTGGAGCTGGCGGCAGTCAAGGCGGTCAATGAGGTCGAGAGCAGCGGAAAGGGGTTCTTTGTGGACGGCCGACCCAAGATATTGTTTGAGGGCCATGTCTTTTGGGATCAGCTCAAGAAGGCCGGCATAGATCCGTCACCTCTGGCCAATGCCTCCAATGCAGACGTGCTGTATTACAAATGGACCCGATCGCACTACGTGGGCGGGCCCAGAGAGTACGAGCGCATGGAAAAGGCCGCCGCTATCTTGGCAGACCCAAAGGTGAAGTCCGCTGCGCTGTCCTCAGCGTCCTGGGGCAGCTACCAGATCATGGGCTACCACGCGGCCAAGTTGGGATATGCCTCCGTGCAGGAGTTTGTCGACCAGATGTATGTGCATGAGCGCAACCATCTGGAGGCCTTCGGAAGGTACATTACGGCCTTTGGTTGCATTTCCCATCTTAGGGCAAAAAACTGGGCAGCTTTTGCAAAATGCTACAATGGACCGGGCTACGCCCAAAACAAATACGATATCAAAATGGCGAAAGCCTATGAGAAGTTTTTAAACCAATCTTGATGAACACCGAAGAAATAAACCGACTTTTTCAAAGAGACCTGGATCGGCTGGGAAAAGAACTCGCAGCCTACACCGAGGAGAGCAAAATCTGGATCGTGGACCGGGAGATTGCCAATTCGGCCGGCAATCTGGCCATCCACCTTTTTGGCAACCTGCGCACCTTCATTGGCCTGGATATGGGGGGCATTCCCTACACCCGGGATCGCGACCGGGAGTTTGCTGCCAAGGGCATCGCCAGAGTGGAACTGCTCGCTGAGCTGGAAGAGGTGAAAGAGATCGTTTCCAAATCCCTTCTAGCCTTGGATTCCAGCAGACTTGGGGAGATCTCCATACAGAAGTTTTTTGGCTACGAGATGTCGATCGGATACTTTTTGGTGCACCTCTACGGGCATTTCAACTATCACCTCGGTCAGGTCAATTACCACCGTCGCCTGTTGGAATAGAGGGGGATTTACTTTTCGGAGACCTTGCGGTCAAAGAGGAAAAGCAGCAGTCCCAGGGCCACGATGCCCAAGCCAGCCATGCTTTCGGCAGGTCTGTCCCAGAAAAGGTACACCATCACGGCTGAGCTGAAAATCAGGTAGATGTATTGGATCCAGGGTTTCAGGGGACTTTTGAAACCATTCTGCTTGGTGATCCTGAGCGAGGAAAAAACGGTAATAGTACCCATGAGTTGGAGCACAAATCCTGCGTAAAGCATGATCTGCTCAAATGAGCCTGACAGAAAGAGGATTAGGCTCAGCAGGGTATTGAGCAGGACAGCCCTTACTGGTACTCCATGGGAATTGACTTTGGCCAAAGGCCTCCAGAGCCGAAAGTCCCGCGCAATGGCATAGGTGATTCTCGGGCCGACCCAGGCGTATCCCGAGATCGTCGCGATGAGCTGTATCCCGATGAAAAGACTGACCACCAGTGCTCCTCCAGTTCCGAAAAGGTTGCCAAAGGCCAGGTCGGCCACTTCCACTCTCCCGGACAGCTGCTCCACGGATGCATGCTTGAGCAGCACCAGCTGAAACAGCACGTACAAAACCGTCACGGCGAGGGTTGCCCAGATCAGGGCCTTGGGGAGGTTCTTTTCCGGCTGATCCCACCTCCTCGATGATATATGCGGCAGAATTCCAGCCGGTGTAGGCGTAGAATACGTAGATCAGCGACACTGCAAACCCGGGTAGCAAGACCTCGTCCCGCCAGGAGGCGGAAAAGTCCAAGGAGGGAAGCCCGACTCGGGATGGGAGGAGAAAGCCCAGCAGAACCAAGAGAAGCACAAAAAGTATCTTCACCAGGGTCAGGGCATTGTGGATCTTTGCGGATCGGCTGACTGAAAAGACATGGGCGAGCGGCACCGCCAGCAGAAAAAACAAGCCTGGCAAGCTGCTGCCACCAAAAATGGGGGAGAGGTACCCGTTCATCGCCATGGCGGCGATGGCAATGGGCGCTGAAAAACCTACCGTCAAAGAGATCCAAGCATACGCATAGCCCACAGCAGGGTGGATGGTCTCGGAGAGAAAGATGTAATCGCCGCCTGTCTTCCGGAAATGCGTCCCCAATTCAGCATAGACAAAGGCCCCGATCAGGGCCATTAGTCCTCCAAGTGTCCATAGCAGGAGGATAGACCAGGTATTTTGCACCTCTACCAGCTGGAATCCCAAGCTGGTGAAGACTCCGGTTCCGATCATATTGGCGATGACCAGAGCTGCGGCAGAGCGCCAGGAGATTTTGTTGGGTTGGAGATTCAATGGTTTGGCTGGAGCGGCGGTAAATTTCCCCAAAATACAGTCTGCACCCCAAGCGGGCAACGGAAGGCTTGGGGTTTTTTTACCCAGAAGATTCACTTGCGATCCAGACTATTTTATCTTGAATCATCCTGATGGCGTGTTAAAAGACCTACAAAAGTTGGTGGATTTGTGGTTTTTGTTCTTTTTCAATAGCGGCAAATTGGCGAGGGAAAGTTCATCTCCTATCTTTAGTAGATGCATACCGCACAATCAACCCATACAATTGACCTGAAATCCGAGCTCGATGACCATGTACCTCGCTCTCCTCTACGAGAACGTTAGACCCCTGCTGATCGCAGTAGACTGCATTATTTTTGGCGTACAAGACACCGAGCTGAAGCTCCTTATTTTCAAGCGGGAGGTGGAGCCCCTCGCAGGTGCCTGGTCTTTGCTGGGATCCTTTGTGAACCGGGACGAGTCTGTGGATACCGCTGCAGAGCGGATTTTGTTTGAACTCACGGGACTGGAGGATATTTATATGGAGCAGCTGCACTGCTACGGAGCGCTGGACCGAGATCCCGGAGGCCGGGTGGTGTCCATCGCCTATTGGAGCCTGATCCGGGTGGACCAAAACCATCTGGAGTTCAATGTCCGGTCCCATGAAGCCAAGTGGGTTTCTCTGGACAAAATCCCCGATCTGGTCTTGGACCACAGGGATATGGTGGAAAGGGCCATCGCCAACCTGAGGGAGAAAGCGAGATTTAAGCCGGTTGGCTTTGAGCTTTTGCCGGAGGAGTTTACGCTGGGTCAGCTGCTCAAGGTGTACGAAGCGATCTTTGACCACCCGATCGACAGCAGAAATTTCCGCAAAAAACTGCTGAATTCCGGTCTCTTGATTCCCCTGACCAAAAAGGACAAGTCCACGTCCAAGAAGGGATCTTTTTTGTACAAGTTTAATCAGGAGACCTATCGCCAGCTATCCCAAGAAGGCTACAACTTCGGGTTTTAGCCTACCAGTCATTTTGCCATAGAAGTCCAAGTTTCTGGGTCTGCTATTCTACCGGAAAAGCGGATTTCCGCCACGATATTTGCCTATTGGCTTTCAGATTGGCGCTGATCTTTTCAATGTTTGGCCTATTTGCCCTTTTCCAGCCCAAATCCCTTCCTGAGACAGCTGGAGCCGCATTTTCCTTCTGCCAAAGAATCCACAAAGGCATTTGACATTGGGTTTTATTTTGCTACATTTATAAATGTATATAGTACATTTAATCTGAGATATTTTTCATTGTTGGTCTTAATTATCAGCGTTTTATGAATTTGGATTTTGGAAAAATAGGAAAATCGACAGGAGCAGGGAAGAGGGGGAGCATGCAAAACTGGCTGGACGAAGGATATGCCATTTTTTCTTCCGAGGGCCCATCGGCAATCCAGGTCGAGCGCGTAGCGAGAAGCATGAAAAAGAACAAGTCGGGTTTTTACTACTTTTTCAAAGACCGGGAGACTTTCGTCGACAGCCTGATGCAGGAGCACCTGAGCCGATTGGATGCCATCACCTACCGGATTCGCGCCATTCGGGATTTCGATCCGGACTACATGAACCTCATGGTAGCGCACAGGGAAGTGGTGTTTTTTCAGATCCAATTGGTCAAAAACAGGGAAGTGACGCAGTTTCAAGAAGTATTGGAGCACTTCAATCTCAGGATCGCCGGTGCCGTGATTCCGGTCTGGAGTGACTATCTGGAGTCGTCTGTGGAGGTGGCGGACAAGCTCTGGGCGCTTACCCGGGACGCGATCTACTGTAGGGCCAGCCAGGAGAGTTTCGGCCTTGAGTGGCTTCGGGAGCTGATGGAGGAGGCGAGGCTGGTGGCAGGCTATCAGCCGTCGCGATCGCTTGCATATTCTTAGCGTCTGGAAGTTGCTGACAATGAGTCTCTAGCCCGTCCTCTCGGTGGACTCGCGACATATTTTATATAGCTGGTTTGGGCAGGCTTCCGCTAATCGTTTTCTTTGCCGAAAAACTAACGATTAACTATGTTCAACCGTACGATAAAGCCTTTTCTGGGGCTTTTTCTTTTTGCCTTCGCGCTGGCTGCCGAGGCCCAAACGGGCCGTTTTCAGCAAGCAGTGGATTACAAAATGGATGTCAAAATGGATGTCCAGACCAATCAATACACGGGCGTCCAAGAGCTCCAATACACCAACAACTCCCCAGATACACTCAAGAGGGTGTTTTACCATCTGTATTTCAATGCCTTCCAGCCAGGAAGCATGATGGATGTGAGGTCTCGGACCATTGCCGACCCGGATAGAAGGGTGGGGGATCGCATCAGCAAACTCAAGCCGGATGAAATCGGGTTTTTGCATGCCAAAAGTCTGAAGATGAACGGCAAGCCGGTCAAATTCAAGGAGGTGGAGACTATCTTGGAAGTGGACTTGGCGGAGCCTGTGCTGCCCAACTCCACGGTGACCTTTGAGATGGAGTTTCAGGGCCAGGTGCCGCTGCAGATCCGTCGCTCAGGCCGTGACAACGCCGAGGGAGTGCGTTACTCCATGTCCCAATGGTATCCGAAAATGGCCAACTACGATGAGCAGGGCTGGCATGCCAACCCCTACATTGGCCGGGAGTTTTACGGCATTTGGGGGGATTTTGACGTGAAGATCACCATCGACAAGTCCTATGTGCTAGGCGGTACCGGCTATGTGAAAAATGGCGCAGAAGTCGGCTATGGCTATGAGGGAGAAGGGGACAAGGTCGCCTCGCCAAAGGGAAATACGCTCACTTGGCATTTTGTAGCCCCCAAAGTCCATGACTTCATGTGGGCTGCCGATCCCAAGTACAAGCATGACAAGATCGAGATGGCCAATGGCATCACGGTTCATCATCTCTACATTCCCGGAGAGAAGACTTCGGAAAACTGGGAGAAGCTGAAGGCGATCACGCCCAAGGCGATCGAATACCTTTCCAAGCATTTCGGCCAATATCCCTACAAGCAGTTTTCTGTGATCCAAGGAGGTGACGGCGGCATGGAGTACGCGATGTCCACCCTGATTACCGGCGAGCGCTCCCTTCCGAGCTTGGCAGGTGTGATGGTGCACGAGTTGGCCCACAGCTGGTTTCACGGCGTGCTGGCAAGCAATGAGTCGCTTTACTCCTGGATGGATGAAGGCTTCACCAGCTACGCGAGCAGCCTGGCGATGTCCGAGATTTTCCAGCCAAGTGCCAACCCCCTCCGTTCATCCTACGGCGGCTATTACAAGCTTGCCAAGTCCGGTGCGGAAGAGCCGCTTTCCACACACGCCGACCACTACAACCTCAACTCCGCGTACAGCACTTCCGCCTATTCCAAAGGGGCGGTATTCCTGGAGCAGCTGGGGTATGTGATCGGAGCCGAGACCAGAGATAGGGGCATGTTGCGCTATTTTGACACCTGGAAGTTTCGCCATCCCAATGTCAACGATCTGATCCGTGTCATGGAAAAAGAGAGCGGACTGGAACTGGATTGGTACAAAGAGTACTTTGTGTACACGACCAAAACGATCAATTACGGAATCAAGGAAGTGAGACCAAGCGCCGACAACACGGAAATCACGCTGGAAAGAATCGGACTGATGCCAATGCCTATCGACCTGGTAATCACCTACAAGGATGGTACTTCGGAGATGATCTACCTGCCGCTGGCAATCATGAGAGGAGAAAAGGAAGCGGAAAAAGGAATGCCAGAGCGCATTCATACCGAGGCTTGGCCTTGGACCAACACCACCAAGACGCTGGTGCTGACCAGGGACTTCAGGACGATCAAGTCTGTGGAGATAGACCCGAGCAAAAGGCTGGCTGACCTAGAGCAGGAAAATAATAAAGTGGAGTTTTAGGCTCCACTTTATTATATAATATCAAAAGAAAAAAGGTGGCAAAAGCCACCTTTTAATTTTTTATTGGATCAACCGGCGTTCTTCTTGTCCTGAACTTCGGTGCGGATTTCCTGCGCAAGGTTTTTCAATTCCT
Organism: Algoriphagus oliviformis; assembly: GCF_017254915.1. GTDB lineage: Bacteria > Bacteroidota > Bacteroidia > Cytophagales > Cyclobacteriaceae > Algoriphagus > Algoriphagus oliviformis. The sequence continues at coordinate 173,961 of NZ_JAFKCT010000005.1, forward strand.
GCATACCCTTTCTCACTCTGGTACCAGCTGCCTGATTCCCCTTGTCATAGAACTTTTCGAAATCACCCTCAAGGCTCAATACAAGATTTTTTACTTCACTAAATCTGCTCATAGTAAAAGTTTATTTTATAGGTTGATGATAAGTTTATTTTGGTTCAATATAGCCCAAATACTTACCAATTCAATCCAGAGGCCTTTTTTTTTACCTTTTTTTTTATTCGCCAAATGAAAGAGCTAGTTCGGAATTTTTATAAACTCCGGAGACCAATTTGTCCTTTACAGCGGCGAAAGCGGTGACCGTTTCTTCCACGTCTTCGAGGCTGTGAACAGCCGTCGGAATTAATCTCAAGATAATCATTCCCTTAGGCACGACCGGATAGATGACCACGGAGCAGAAGATGCCATAGTTCTCTCTCAAGTCCATGGAAAGCGCCGCGGCCTCGCCCACGGTGCCGTTCAATACCACTGGAGTCACTGGCGAGTTGGACTTGCCTGTGCTGAATCCGTTGTCATGAAGTCCTTTGCGCAGGGCGTTGACGATTTTCCAAAGGTTGTCCTTGAGCTCTGGCTGGGATCTGAGCAGCTCCAGTCTTTTCAGCGCGCCCTCTACGAGCAGCATCGGCAGTGACTTGGCAAAGATCTGGGACCTCATGTTGTATCTCAGGTAGAGGATCACGTCGGCATCGCCGGCGACAAATGCCCCAATAGAAGCCATGGATTTGGCGAAGGTGGAGAAGTAGAGGTCGATCTGGTCCTGCACGCCCTGCTCTTCGTCAGTTCCGGCGCCGGTCGGGCCCATAGTGCCAAAGCCATGCGCGTCGTCCACTAGGATTCTGAACTCAAATTTCTTCTTCAGCTCGACGATTTCCTTGAGCTTGCCCTGGTCACCGGTCATACCGAATACGCCTTCGGTTATGACCAGAATCCCGCCGCCGGTTTCGGCAGCAAGCTTGGTGGCCCTCTCCAGCTGCTTTTCGCAGTTTTCTATATCGTTATGCGGAAATACGTAGCGCTTGCCAATGTGCATTCTCAAGGCATCGATGATGCAGGCATGACACTCGGAATCATATACCACTACGTCCTTGCGATCCAGGATCGCGTCGATCACCGACATGATGCCTTGGTAGCCGTAGTTTAGCAGGTAGGATTTTTCTTTGCCAACGAATGCCGCAAGCTCGTCTTCCAGTTGCTCGTGGAGATTGGTCTGACCGGACATCATGCGCGCGCCCATGGGATAGGCGGCTCCCCACTTGGCAGCGGCGTCCGCATCGGCCTTCCGTACTTCGGGATGGTTTGCAAGCCCCAGGTAGTTGTTTAGACTCCAGGTCAAAACTTCCTTGCCCTTGAATTTCATCCTAGGGGCAATTTCACCTTCGAGTTTTGGGAATGACCAATAGCCGTCGGCAAACTCAGAGTGTTTGCCCAGAGGGCCCATATTCGTTTTTAGTTTTGCAAATAGATCCAAAGCAGTTTGAATTTAGTGTTTATGCGAATGTTGATTTTTCAGTAAAATCCGCCAAAAATAAGACTATTATGCCTCCGAAGCAAAAAACTGTTTTTATCAAAAAGCCATCCCAAAAAGTTCGGATTATTTTCCTTACTTCGCTTTAGCCCCTTGGACAGTCCCGGGAAAATGTATTGACGATGCCGAAAATCAAGAAGCTGCTGGTAGCAAATCGGGGAGAGATAGCCCTGAGAATCATGAGAACAGCCCGGGAAATGGGCATTGCTACCGTTGCGGTCTATTCGGAGGCCGACCGCCTTTCTCCCCATGTGAAGTTTGCCGACGAGGCCGTGTGTCTGGGCCCTCCGCCCTCCAAAGAGTCCTATTTGCTGGGCGAGAAGATTGTTAAGGTTTGTCAAAGGCTGGGAGTGGATGCCGTGCATCCGGGCTACGGCTTTTTGTCGGAAAACGCGGATTTTGCCAGACAGGTCACCGAGGCCGGTGTGCTTTTCGTCGGCCCCTCGCCCCAGTCTATCGAGGTCATGGGCTCCAAGCTGGCGGCCAAGCAGGCCGTGGCGGCTTATGATATTCCGCTCGTTCCGGGCACGGAGGAGGCCATATCCGACATTGCCGCGGCGAAGGCCCGGGCAGGGGAAATCGGCTATCCCATCCTGATCAAGGCCTCTGCAGGAGGCGGGGGCAAGGGCATGCGGATCGTGGACTCGGAGGCGGACTTTGAGGAGCAGATGAACCGCGCAGTGTCCGAGGCGCAGTCTGCTTTTGGCGACGGCGCGGTGTTTATAGAAAAGTACATCGGCTCGCCGAGACACATTGAGATACAGGTGCTGGGAGACCAGCATGGAAATACGGTTTACCTTTTTGAGCGGGAGTGCTCTATCCAACGTCGCCACCAGAAGGTGATCGAGGAGGCTCCCTCCGCGGTAGTCTCTCCGGAGATGCGCAGGGCCATGGGAGAGGCTGCCGTAGGCGTGGCCAAAGCCTGCAACTACTACGGGGCAGGGACGGTGGAGTTCATCGTGGATGAAAACCTTGACTTTTACTTCCTGGAGATGAACACACGCCTGCAGGTGGAGCACCCGGTGACCGAGATGATCACGGGCAAAGACCTGGTGCGGGAGCAGCTCCTCATCGCCGAGGGCGAACCTTTGTCTTTTGCCCAAGAGGACTTGAGGATCAATGGCCACGCGATCGAAATCCGGGTGTATGCCGAGGATCCCAAAAACAATTTCCTGCCGGATATAGGCAGGCTGGAAACCTATAGAAGACCTCAGGGACCGGGAGTCCGTGTGGATGACGGCTTTGAGGAAGGGATGGACATCCCCATCTACTATGACCCCATGATTGCCAAGCTCATCACCCACGGGGAAAGCCGCCAGGACGCCATTGACAGGATGGTCCGGGCTATAGACGATTACCGGATCACGGGCATACAGACGACTTTGGACTTTTGCCGGTTTGCGCTGAAGCATGCGGCTTTTGTCTCCGGTGACTTCAATACCAAGTTTGTGCAGCTGCATTTTTCCCCTGAGATGCTGGATCCGGTGTTTACGCCGGAGGAAGAGGAACTGCTTGCCGCCCTGGCGGTGGAGTTTTTTGAAAGGGAAGAAAAGCGTGCGAATCCCACCCGTCCGCTGAGCCCGATTCCCTCTACCAAATGGAAAAACCGCTTGCTCTGATGGCCGAGATTTTACCCCTCAAAGCCTGGAGATACAGCGAGCAATTGAGTGAAAAACTGGAAGACCTCACGGCGCCGCTTTTTGACGTTGTGTCCTCCAAGCAGCGGGAACTGCTCTACCAAAACCCGCTGAACAGCATCCATCTTTCCGTACCCCAGGGCGAACACCCAGCGCAGAAGGCCCAGCAACTGCTGGAGCGCTGGAAGGCGGAGGGTACCATTGTCCAAGACGAGGTGCCCGGTATCTACGTGTACTACCAGTATTTCCGGCTGCCAGGCGACCATGAGGAGCGCTGCCGGAAGGGATTTATCGCACACATCAAGGCCTACGACTGGGAAGAAGAGCAGATCCTCCGCCACGAGAGTACGATCGTCTCCTCGGTCAACGACCGCATAGCGCTGCTCCGCAACACCCAGATCCAGCCTAGTCCTACGCACGGCCTGTACGAGGACGAATCCGGTGAACTGGAGGCCTACATGGACGCGGCAATCGCTTCGCCCTTGTACGAGCTGGAAGACTACCAAGGGGTGAGGGAGGTGTTGGCCCTGATTCAAGAGCCCGGCAAGATCGCACGTTTTTTGGCGGTGATGGCGGACAAAAAAATAATCCTTGCGGATGGACACCATAGGCTGGAGGCTGCGATCGCGTACCGCAAGGAACAGGCAGACGCCTTTCCCGACTCGGTATGGAAGGGCTCGGACTACCACCTCATGTACCTGACCAATGTCCACGGCAACCACCTGAAGATCCTGCCGACCCATCGGCTCTTCTATGGGTCCGTGCTTTCCAGGGAGGAGCTGCTGGAGCGGCTGGGAGAGTGGTTTGACCTCAGGGTATTTGGCGACGCGGAGGAGCTGGCGACCTATACTTTCCAGAGACGATGGTCTTTTGGGTTGATTTTTAGGAACCAAGCCTACGTAGCCAAGTTCAAGCCGGAGCGCTTTGCCGAGGTGAGGCCGGAGCTGCCGGAGGCTTTGCGCAGTTTGGATTTGGTCGTGCTGCACGACGTACTGTTTGGGAAAATCCTCGGAATGGATCCCGAGCAGCAGCGCAAATCGGACCTCTTGGCTTTCGAGCGCAACTTCTCCCGATGCCTGCGCGAGGTACGCAGCGGAGAGGCCAGCTTTGCGGTGATCACCCGTGAGATCGAGCTGGAGCAAGTTTTGGAGGTTTGCAAAACGGGCGCTTTGATGCCCCAAAAATCTACTTACTTTTACCCCAAAGCACTCGGTGGGTTGCTTTTTGGCAGCATAAAACAAGATGAATTTGAATACGACTATGGAGCCTTTTTTGAGCAAATTAAAAGATAAACGCATCATTCTGGCTTCGAACTCCCCAAGACGGCAGGAGCTGCTGAGGGGATTGGAACTGGCCTTTGAAGTAAAGGTCAACTCGGTGGACGAGACGATCCCGCCGGATCTTCCAGCCGAGTACGCGGCGGCATTTCTTTCCCGGCTCAAGGCTGACAGTTTTCCGGATGCGCTCGCCGAGCAGGACCTCCTGATCACGGCCGATACCGTGGTCATCGTGAAAGGCAAGATCCTGGGCAAGCCCAATTCCGACATGGAGGCCTTTGAGATGATCAAGAGCCTGTCCGGCACCACCCACACCGTGATGACGGCCGTGACCATCAAAGACCACAAGAGAAGCGTAACCCTCGAAGATGAGGCCAAGGTGACCCTGCGCTTTTTGGATGAGGAGGAGATTTGGCACTACGTCCGCAACTATGCGCCTTTTGACAAAGCGGGAGCCTACGGCATTCAGGAGTGGATTGGCTTTACCGGCGTGACCAGCATCGAGGGATCTTACTTCACGGTGATGGGCTTTCCACAGCATCTGGTCTATCAGCAGCTGAAAAAGTGGCAGTAAGGAATCTACGACTGTAGAGGCACGATTGACGGCGTCTCGGCTCGCAATTCTCCGAGTCTGGACAGTCGGGCTCGGGGTTCCCCAATTGCGGTTTCGGAATTTCAAGTTCCAAGCAATTGCATCTCGTTCAGACCTTTCGACTTGCAAACTTCCCAACGATTTACAAGACTGGTCAGAGACTTCCGAAGTTCTGCACGACCATGAAGTAGGGCATGTTGTAGGCGCTTTTTTCGAGGTACAGTCTGGCTCCGCAACCCAAACTGTTAAACTGCGGGTTGAGGATGTTTTGGCGGTGTCCGGGGGAATCCATCCAGAGCTTCACCACCGACTTGGCAAAAGTGAGGTAGGTATGGGGCGGGATTACTTCCCGCTTTGAGGTGCGCGCGTAGGTGAATACACCGGAGGGATAGGGCGGATTGACCTTTCTTCCGGTTTGGTACTGGAGGCCGTAGGTAGAGCAGATGTTTTCCGCATAGTATTGGGGATTGAGCCCCTCTAGATGGAATCGATCCTGGACGGTCCGCTTGATTCGGATTCTGCTGGTGTGGGAGTAGAAGCCATACTTGACCATGTCCTGGGCATGTCCCGAGGCGACGTTCTCGATCTCCGACCGAAATTTGAAGGGAGCTAGCTTCGCTTTCTTCCGTTCCTCATTGGTTGCATAGAAGATGGCCGCCTGGAGCAGGGGAAAATTGACGCTATTGAAGTCAATGGCCTCATGCAGCGCCGCGATGTTGTGGTAGGTGCTCTCATTGTAATTGGCGTAGGATTGGACTGTCCAGTCTTGGGCGCTGGCGCACAGAGAGATCAGGATAAAACTCAGGGTTAGCAGGCTTCTCATTGCTTCGTTTACTCGTCAGATAGGACGAATCCCCAGGGGAATTATTTTGGAGCAGCCGACTTTTTTCCAAACAAAAAATCCCGCTTTTGGACGGGATTTTAAGTTATCAGATTTCACTTTTATTCTTGGTTTTTACTTTCTGATGGTAAAGGTAAACCGGGAACCTACCCCGATCTCGGATTGCAGACTGATCTCTCCGCCGAGAAACTCCACGGACTTTTTGACGATGGCTAGGCCTATTCCCGTGCCGTCGTACTCACGCTGGTTGTGGAGACGCTGGAAGAGGACAAAGACCTTGTTGAAGTATTCTTCCTTTATCCCTATGCCATTGTCCTCCACGGAGAACTCCCATGCTTCGGGGAGCTCCCTTCCCCGCACGTTGATGCTTGGAGCTTTGTCGGGCTTGGAGTATTTGATGCCGTTTCCGATGAGGTTTTGGAAAATCTGGAAAAGCGGCGTCTTGTAGGAATAGACCTTGGGGAGGTTTTCGTAGCTGATCAGGGCGTTTTTCTCCTTCAGCGTTTTTTTCATATAGCTTTTCAGCTCTTCGATCAGTTCGTCCACGTCCACCTCGGCTTTGGTTTCTCCCACCTTTCCGACTCGGGAGAGCTCCAGAAGGTCCAGAATGACCCTCCGCATCTGTTTGGCTCCGTTGGTGGCAAAGCTGATGTATTCCATGGCCCTCTCGTCCAGGACGTGGCTGTATTTCCGCTCCAGCAGCCCCATGAAGCTGGAGATCATCCGCAGCGGCTCCTGCAGGTCATGGGAAGCGACGAAGGCAAACTGCTGGAGTTCCTGGTTGGAAATGGCCAGGTCCCGGACGTTCTTCTCCAGCTTTTGGTTGAGGGTTTGGAGGGATTTCTCGGTTTCCTTTTGCCCGGAGATATCCTGCATGGCACCCACGACACGGGTGACTGCGCCTTTTTCGTTTCGGATGAAGATGGCCTTGTCGAGCACAAAGGCGTAATTTCCGTCACTTTTGAGAAAGCGGTACTCTTCCAGCCAGTGGCTTTTGCTGGAGCTGGGATCGAGATAGCTCTGGATCAGTCGGAAGATCCGCTCCCGGTCGTCGGGATGGATCAGGCTGAGGAGAAATTCGAAATGGACATCCGTCGTCTTGGGGTCATAGCCAAACAGCGTGAGGAAGCCCTCTCCCCAGTAGAGTTTGTTTTTCTCTATTTCAAAATCCCAAATCGCGTCGCTGGTGGCGCGGGTCACGATCTGGAAGCGCTCGATGTGCTGGGCGGTGGATCGACGGCTCTCCATCAACTCGCTGATATCCTGTCCTGTACCAAAGATGCAGGTTTTGTCATGGTAGGTCAGGGCAGAGGCGGAGAAGAGAAAAGGGATCCGCTTTCCAGATTTGGTCCTGAGTTTTAAGTCAAAGTCAATTTGGGTGCCTTGGAGTACCTTTTGGGCATAGTCGTCAAAAATCCCCTTGTCCGACCCAGTGAAAAACTCCTCTGGACTCATGGAGGAAATCTCCTCCGAAGAGTACTCGGACATGCTCTCAAGCTGGTGGTTCCAGAGCAGGAATTTCCTGTCCATGTCAAAGAGGAAGAATACGCTGGGGAGCTGCTGGATCAGGGACTGGTTGAGGCCTATTTCTTCCTGCAAGGCCTGTGCGATTTCCCTTTCCCGCGTGATGTTCACCATCATGCCGCGCAGGGTCTTGGGCTTGCCATCCTCTGCTACCACGTTCACGCGGTCGTTGAGCCAGATGACTTTGCCGTCTTTGGCCAAAAAGCGGTAGTCAAAATTGTGGTCCTGTAGCCGCTGGGTTTCGAAGTGGCAGGTTTGGATGGCGCGATCCCGGTCGTCTGGATGGATGTGGGCTTGCCAAAAACCCCTTTCCTCCATCCACTCTCTGGGCGTATAGCCGGTGATCTTCTCCGCTTGTGGACTGATGTAGGTAAACTCAAAGGTCTGGGCATCTGCCTCCCAGAAGATGCCGTCCAGATTTTCGATGAGCGCACGGTTCTTTTCTCGTTCGCTTCTGAGCCTCTCTTTGGTACGGACCGACTCGTCGATGTTTTGGAGGGCACCGACTACCTTCTTTGTGCCATTGAGTTCACCTATCAGCTTGGCTTTGGACATTACCCAGATGGCCTTTCCCTCCTTGGTGAGCAGGCGATGGGTGATGTCCAGTTGCGAGCCGCTTTCCAAAAAGCGATAAAAATCAGCTCTTACCCGCTCCAAGTCATCGGCGTGGACCAGCAATTTGGCCTGCTCGGGTTTCAGCTCCAGTTCTCCCGGCTGATAGCCCAGCATCTTGAAAATCCCATCCGAAAAGGTCAGCTTTTTGGTTTCCAGGTCCATTTCCCAGACTCCCGAGTTGGTCATCGTTTCCAAGTGCTCCAGCAAAATGTCTTTGTAGGCGTTTGGGCTGCTAGGAGAGGCTAAGTTGGTCGTAGATTCAGTCGTGCTCATGGTATGTCATTCTGAATCGCCGGAAAAGGTGAAAGCTGTGCTGAAAAAATCCCGGGAACTAAGGGGCAATCCGAAAGATTCCGCGATTCAGGCGCAAGGTGTAGTTTGACGGCCTTGTTCGGAAAGTTTTGTCTCGAAATGTAAACCAACGCGATCGGCGAGCCGCGGCATGCTGGATCATGCAAAAAATGCCCTGCCTTTCCCCGCTCTTTCCAAATGGGAGCCTGGCGGAAAAAGAAAAAAGTGAAGAATTCCTTCGCTTTTCCGGTCAGTTGTCCTGTGGGATTTCCAGCAGAAGCTCGATGATCTCCCGCGGGGTAGAAGCCCGAGCCAGTTTTTCCTCCTGGATGATCACCTGCAGCTGGAACTCCAGCTCGAAGATGAGTCCATTGACGAAAATCGGATCCATGTGGAGCTGCTGGATGAGGTGGGCGTTTTTGGCGGGGCCGATCAGGTCGATTCCGTAGGAATGGAAGACTTCCGCGGCCTTCTTGAGCAGGGAGTAGTGTTGGTTCATGAGTTCAGATTCTAGGTGGCAATAGTTTATACATCACCGGGGTGACGATTCTTGAAAGCAAGGTGGAACTGATCAGACCTCCGATCAAAACTATGGCCAAAGGCGAAATCAGCGGATTGGTACTCAGGGCAATCGGAATCAAACCGCCAATCGCCGTGATGGTGGTCAGGACGATGGGAAGAAAGCGGATTTCTCCTGCTTCACGTATTGCCGCCTCCAAGGGTTTCCCTTCCAGCCTCAGCTGGTTGGTGAAATCCACCAGCAGGATGGAAGTTTTCACCTCTATCCCCGCTAACGCAATCAAGCCAATGATCGCTACAAAGGACAGGGAATTTCCTGTAATCCAGAGTGCTACCAGCGCTCCGACCATGCCCAATGGAATGACCGAAAGGACGATGATGGTGCTCTTGAAGGTCTTGAAGAGCAAAATTAGAACCGCGACGAATAAGAATACCGTGATAATAATCACCGTATTGAACCCCGCAAAAGACTCCTGCCTAGTCTCGTATTCTCCCGCCATCTTGAAGGAGTAGCCGTCGGGTAGCCGTACCTGTTCCATTTTTTGGAGCACCTCGGATATCACCCGGTCGGTCAGGAAGTTTTGGTCCACAAAGGCCGACACGGACACCGAGCGGATCTTGTTGTAGTGGTCGATGGTCAGCGTGCTGCTCTCCAGCTCCAGGCTGGCGATCTGCGAAATCGGAATCCCGGCGCCCTGCTGGTTGTTGATGTACAGCCCATCAAAGCTCGCAAGTGTGGCCTTTTCGGGTCGGGGCGAGGTGAGGAGTATGGAGCGTTCGTCGCCCCGCTGGTCGGTGAAGGAGCCCAGGTTTAGTCCCGCCAGGGCCAGTCTGACCGTGCGGTCCACGTCGGCGATGTTGACGCCGAGCTGTCGGGCTTTCTCCTTTTGGATCGCTACCCGGATGTCGGTTTTGAGGTTGGCGACGGGATTGTTGATGTAGATGGTGCCCTGGGTTTCCTTCAGGAGCTGCTCCACCTGGGAGGCCAGGCCGCGGAGCGTGTCCAGGTTTTCTCCCGAGATCCTCACTTCCACCGGTGCGGTCACGGGCGGGCCCTGCTCGAAGTTTTTGACCTCGACCTTCGCGCCCGCAAAGTCCGAAAACTTGGCCTTCAGCGCTTCGATGACCTCCATTTTGCGCGGTGGGGCCGTATGGGGATCCAGCTGTACAAAGATCTGGGAGTAGTCCGTCCGCTCATTTTCGGGGATTTCGTTGTAGTAGATCCGTGGATTTCCCTTGCCTACGTTGGTGGCGAAGTTCATCAGCTCGGGGATCTGGCTGAGTTCAGCCTCTACCTTTTTGGCCACTTCGTCGGTGGTGGTCAGGTTGGATTGGAGCGGCGTGGTGATGTTGACGAGAAATTGGGGCTTTTCCGAAGGAGGAAAAAGACTGAAACCAATCACGGGAAACAGGCCCAGTGAGACTGCGAAGATCGCTCCAGCCAATACGAGCGTGGCCAGGGGCCTTTGCAGGGCGCGCTCCAGCAGGGGAGCGTAGGTCTTGTGGATGCCTTTTTGGAACAGGTCAAAAAACCAGTTGGAGTGCTCGGCACCCTTGTCCTTGAGAAACCAGGTGGAGAGGAAGGGAATGATAGTCAGCGAGACCAGCATGGAAGCCAGCACGCTCATGATGACTGCGATGGGCAAGCTGCGGATGAAATCCCCCGATCCCTCTGGTAGGAAAACCAGGGGCAAAAAGGCAATGATCAGCGTGACGGTGCAGCCTACGACGGAAAGCGAGATCTGTTTGGTGGCTTTGAGCGCGGCATCTTTTTTTGAAAAACCATCCCTGATCCAGCGCTCGATGTTCTCGACGACCACAATACTGTCGTCCACCAAGAGCCCCAGCGCCACCACCAGACCCACTATGCTCAGCTGATTGAGGCTGTAGCCGAGGGCATTCAGCAGCACCAGGCCGATGGCGAGGGAGAGGGGGATGGAGATCATCACGATGAGAGAGGCCCGGTTGCCGAGCGGCAGCAGGGTGATAAAGACCAAAGCAATCGCGATCAGGAAATCTATACCCAGCCCGCTCAGGCGCTGGTTGACATAGTTGGCCTGGTCAAAGGCCAGGACCAGATCGATGTTTTCCGGGAGTTCGGTTTTGACCTTTTCTATCGCGCTGAGGTACTTTTCCTGGACGTTGGAGATGTTGTGGCCTTCCTTCAGGGCTGCGGTGACGAATACAGACCGATAGCCGTTGAGCCGGGTGATGTGTTTGCTTTCCTCAAAGTCGTTGCTGATCTCAGCCACGTCCCTGAGCTGTATGCTGTGTCCCTGGACAGAATAGACGATGGTTTCGCCGATCTCTTCCGCGGAGCTGTAATTGCCGCTGGTCTTGACGTTGAAGCTTTTGCTGCCGGCTTCCACCTGTCCCCCGGGGATGTTGCTCAGTTCGCTTTGGATGCTGCCGATGATCGCAAAGAGGGGGATGTTCATCTCGGCGATTTTGTCCAGCTTCAGATCCACGCGCACGATCTGCTCGGGTAGGCCAAAAAGCTCTACCTTTTTCAGTTCGGTGATCTTTTCCAGCTCATCCTGCAGCCGCTCGCTGTAGTCTTTCAGGTTGTCGCGGGAGGCGTTTTCGCTGATGAGGGCGATCTGGAGGATGTTGACGTCGGAGGGGCGGACCTTGTTGATCTTGATGGAGAAAATGTCCTCCGGAAGCTCGGGACGAAGGGTGTTGACCTCACGCACGAGCTCCTGGTATTTCTCGTTGACGTCTTCTTCGTAGTTGTACTCCACGAAAAGCACCGCTACGCCATCTTGGATCTCCGTTTTGACGCGTTTGATGTTTTCCAGGCCATAGATCACTTCCTCCAGGGGATCCACCACCAGCTCCTCCATGTCCTCGGGGCTGGCTCCAGGATAGATCACGATCACGGGAAACTGTGGCGCTTCGATCACGGGATCTTCGCTGCGCGGCATGGTGAAAAAGGTCGTCAGTCCCACCGCCACGGTCATCAGGAAGATCACCAGCGTAAACTGGTAGTTTTTTACGGCAAATTCCGAGATCCTCATCAGTTCCTGATTTGAATGGTGGAACCATCAGCAAGGTATGCGCTGCCGGAGACGATCAGAGTCTGGTAGTTTTCCAATCCAGAGAGCACCTGAATGGATTGGGGAGAGATCTTTCCCAGCTTCACTTGGACTTTCTTGGCACTTTGTCCTCCCTCGGTGACAAATACATAGCCCTCGCTGCCGTTGGCATCCAAGAGGGCCTCGTAGGGAATCTCCCAGCCCTCGGTCTGCTCGGAAGGATGGATCAGCACCTTGCCAAACATCCCCGAGGCGAGCTTCAAGTCCGTCGATTCCTCCGGGGAGATTTCCACCCAATAAGCCCCTGTGACCGGGTCGGCAGCCTGGCTCTTGCGGATGACTTTGCCTGGCACGCTGTCCGAATCTGACGGAAGCAGGGTCGCGCTGTCCCCGAGGAGGATCAGGGCCCAGTTGCTGTCGCTCACACTCGCCTTCAGCACCCAGTGTCCGCGGCCCGCGCCGTTGATCTGGAGAATGGGCGTACCCGAGGCGACGAGCTGGCCAGGGTTGACGAATTTGCGGAGGACAAATCCGTCCTGTGTGGCCCGGATCTGGGAGTAGGAGAGGTTGAACTCCGCCGTTTTCAGCTGTTGCTCGGCGATGTCCAGGGCGGTCTTGCTGTTTTGGAACTGCTCCAGCGTAGCGACGCTGTCGCGGTAGAGTCTGCCGGCACGCTCATGATCGCGGAGGACTTTTTCGTAGGCCAGCTTGGCTTGGCTCAGGCCGGCCTGAACCTCGGTCAGGTCCAGCGTCGCGAGGACTTGCCCTTTTCGGACCGGATCGCCCTCCTGTACTTGGATCTGGGAGACGATGCCGCCGACCTTGAAGGAGAGGACCGTCTCGTCGTTGGTCGAGAAATTGCCGCTGGCGGCGATGGAGGAGGAAAAAGTGCCCTGCTGGAGGGGAATGACTTTCACCGGGATGGCCTCGCCCTTGGTGACGAGCTGCTCGGCGCTTTCTGTTTTGCCGCAGGCAAAAAGCAAAACCGCGGCCGAGATGAGGGAAAAGTGGGCTAAATGTCTCATTGCTTAGTAGGTTTGGATTAGAAGTTGGCGCTCGAGCTGGGCCATGGACTTGAGCAGGTTGTAGGAATTGATGGTCTTCTGGAGTGAGGCCTGGGTCAGCTGGCTGCGCGCGTCCATGAACTCGATCAGGGAATTGGCGCCCTCGCGAAATCCCCGGTCTATCAGCCGGAAGTAGGCGGCAGACGATTCCAGTTTTTTCTCCGCGGAGCGAAGGGCTGCTTGGTTGGCGCGAACTTCGTTTTTGGTAAGGTTGAGGTCGAGCTGCAGCTTGTCGGAAAGGAGGTCTTTTTGCGTTTGGACACTTCTGAGGCCCAGTTCACTCCGGTAGATCTGGTTTCTGTTTCTCCCGCCTTGAAAAATGGGGACGCTCAGGCTAAAGCCCCAGAGCGCATACCTCGACTCTTGGTCAAAAGCCCAGTCGAAACTCTGGGAACCCAAATCCGCGTAGGTGCTGAACTTGGGGATCCAGTAGCTTTTGCCGGCTTTGATGGCTGTCTCTTGGATGCTCTCGGCCGTCTGCATTTGCAGGATCTCGGGGCGTGTGCTCAGGTCATTTTCCCCCATGAGCTCAGCCAAGGCGGCGATGTCGGCCTGCTGCTCTTCAAAGCGCACGGGGGAATCCTGCGGCTTGTTCAGCAGAAAGTTCACGTAGTGGGCCGCGTTGCGCTTGCGGCTTTCCGCGTCGATCAGCAGCGCGTTGATGTTTTCCACCTCGCTCTCGGCACGAAGTACCGAGGAGGGCAGACCCTTGCCGTTTTCCAGCAGGGAGCGGTTGTCCCGCAGGTTTCGCTCCACCAGCTCCCTGCTGCTCAGGATCACCTCGATGGCAGTATGCGCGGTGCAAAAGTTGTAATAGGCCAGCTTGATGTCCTGGACTAGGTTTGCCTGGTAGATCTGTACCTCATATTCGGAAAGCATGACCTGCTTTTCGCGGATCTGCCGCTGGTAGATCAAGTCGGTGTTGACGATGGGCATGGAGGCTCGGAAGCGGGCATCGTAGAAATTGTCCGGAAGGAGCTGCTCCGATACATTCTCCAGCTGGGGAAAGGCGTTGCTGCCGGTCAGCTGGTTTAGCGTGGAATAGACCGGGTTGAGCAGATCGCCGACGGGAAAGCCTATCGTCCGTCCGCCATTGGCCAGGGTGTAGCTGGCGCCGAAATCCAAGGAGGGAAGGAAGTAGCTCTTCGCGTCCTTCAGCGCAAGCAGGCTTCGCTCCAGCTCGATGCTTTTCTCCTTCAAAACCAGGTTGTTTTCCAGCCCCTCTTGGATGTACTGCTCCAGCGCGGTCTGTGCTTTGGCTAGGGAAAGCGGGCTGAAAAACAGGTAGGCCAGAAAAATTGGTATCGCTTTTTTCATAACATTGTTCGGTGTTAATAAATAAAACAGTGTTCAATAGTTGGTTAAAATTTTTTAAAGCCTGTCGAGGATTTTGAAAAATTCCTCCAAGCCTTCCCTTACGATGGTATTTTGTCTTTCGGGCAGGACTACCTCGCATCGCTTTCTGATGTGGAGAGAGACCAGGCCGTGGACCGCAGACCAAATGAGGTAGGTGAGGGGCTCCAAGTCATGTCCAGTGAAGTGGCCAGCGTCCGCACACTCCTTGATGGTCATCCTTAGGTTTTCAAACGTGCCCCCGCCTTCCTTCCAGCAGTCGTGTTCGGAGTTATAGACGTGGTCTATGGGAGCCTCTTTGATAAACATAAGGTCATACATATCAGGGTTTTCAATGGCGAATGTTATATAGATACTTCCCATTGCCTTAAGCCTTTCCATGGGGTTTCGGACGGAGCGGAGCACCTGCATCTTTTCCATGAGTTGCATAAAGCCTCCCTGGTGTAGCGCATGAAAGATCTCGTTTTTGTCTCGGAAATAGTGATAGATAATCCCCGGGCTGTATTCGATCTGATCGGCGATGTTTCGGATCGAGGTTTTTTCCACTCCCTTTTCAAGGAAAAGCGCCTTGGCTGCCACCAAGATCTTTTCCCTCAACTCTTCCTTGTCTCTTTCCTTGCGATCTGCGATTCCCATGATACCTTTTTGTAAACATCCAAAAGTAATTAAACAGTGTTTAATAAAGCAAGAGGTTTTAAAATAAATATTGATTTTGATCTAGGCTCTTTGCCAGTTGCTATTCGGAGCCATGCAGACAAAGGGTAAATTCCAGCATCGCCGTTACTTCTGTCTTCGGTCATCGGTCTTCCGTCCCGTCAAAGCAGGTAAGTCTGTTTGAAAACAGCAAATTCGATCATTAGCACAATTACGCACATAGAAAAAAATTGACTTCACCCCTCTTGATCCTTCAATTGCTCGCTGTCCCAGGCCTGGTCGTTCATGGAAAATTTGCGGGAGAGCTCGCCGGAGAGGAGCGTCTCTTGGATTTCGATCTGCTTTTTGACCTTGGAAATGTACTCGGCTTGGTTGCCGCGATACTTGACCAGAATCTTGAGCGATTCCTCGTCATATTTTCGAAACTGTGCTGCCAGCCTGTGGACGGTATGCGCGCGAAACCCTAGCCTTTGCAAGGCTTCCTGCCCCATGCGGATGGAGGTGTCGAGGTGCTCGCGGTAGATGCTCTCCACGCCCATCTCCATGAGCTCAAAGGCCTCGTAGCGGTTTTTGGCTCGGATCATGATTTCCAAGCTTGGAAAATGCTCCCGGCAGAGTTCCACCAGCTTCTTGTTCGTTTCTGTGGAGTTGATGGCTGAGATCAGGATCTTGGCGTCTTCGGCTCCTGCGGCATGCAGGAGGTCCAGGCGGGTGGCATCGCCAAAGTACACCTTGAAGCCCATCTTTCGCAGGAAATCCACCTGATCGGGGTTGTAGTCCAGGACAGTTGCCTCCACGCCATTGGCTCGGAGGAAGCGGCCCAGCGTGGTGCCAAAGTGCGAGAACCCCACCAAAATGACCTTGTTCGTTTCCCCGATTTCGTCGGCATCCCGGCTCGGATTGGCACTTTTCCGCTCCAGCCTGGGCAGAATCATCTTTTCCAATACCAAGCTGAAAATCGGCGTGAAAGTCATGCTGAGGGCCGTGATGGCCATGAGGATGCCGGAAGTCGTCGTCGCCAGGATGCCCAGCTGCAGCGCGAAAGCATAGGTGACGAAGGAAAACTCCGAAACCTGCGCCAGACCGAAGGAAAAGCGAAGGTTTTCAGGAAGGCTTAGCTTTTTGGTTTTCCCGATGACGGCCAGCACGAGGGTTTTGATCAGGATGACGCCAAACGTGAGGGAGAAGACACCCAGCGCGTCGGAAAAGATCAGGTTGAAGTTGATCGTCGCTCCCACAGCCATGAAAAACAAGCCCAGCAGCAAGCCTTTGAAGGGATCCAAGTCCGACTCCAGCGCGTGCTTGTAGGGTGAATTGGCCAAAATCACGCCTGCGAGGAAGGTGCCCAAGGCGGGGCTCAGTCCTACCAGTTCCATGAGAAAGGCGATTCCTACCACGATCAGCAGCGCGGAGGCCGTGAAGAGCTCCCTGAGCTTGGTTTTGGAGACCCAGTTGAGCAAGGGTCCAAAGCCAAAACGACCCAACAGCACCACCAAGCCGATGGCCGCGAAGATCATCAAGGTCTGCACCCAGCCGGGCTGATGCTCCAAAAAGCCGCCGTGTCCGTCCCTCACTTCGGCTCCAGCCACGGCCAAAAGAGGCAGCACGGCGAGGATGGGAATGACCGCAATATCTTGCAGCAGCAGCACGCCAAAAGAAAACTTGCCCGTGGGGGTGTCCATCTGGTTTTTCTCCTTGAGCGATTGCAGAACGATGGCGGTGGACGACAGGGCCATGGACAGCGCGGCGGTCAAGCTGATTCTCCAGTCAACCCCCAGCGCCATGCCCAAGCCGAAGATCAGCGCAGATGTCGCCAAAACCTGGGAAAGTCCCACCTTCAGGATCATGTCGCGCATCTTCCAGAGGTTTTTGGGCTCCAGCTCCAGCCCGATCAGGAAGAGCATCATCACCACGCCAAACTCCGTGCTGTGCATGATGTCCTGTCCCTGGGATTCGTCCTGGATAAACTCGAAACCGTAAGGCCCGATCAGAATGCCGGCGATCAGATAGCCCAAAACCGAGCCCATGCCCAAGCGCTTGGCAATCGGGACGCAGATGACCGCGGCCAGGGTATAGATGATGGCGTTGAAAAGAAATCCTTCCATGGGTTTAGGTTTTTTGGATGTAGGGAAGCGTGATTTCCTCCGAATCCCGCAGGCTAAGGACCAGTTCTTGGTATTCCTTGGCTTTCTGCCGAAGCTCCACCTCCGTGATACTATGGGTGCCGCTCAGGTGAAAAGGCGGCAGGTAGCGCATGTGGCAGAGGTAGGCCGTCTGTTCAAAAGGGCGAAGATACTCCTCGACCGTGTAGCGATTGCGGCCCTGGGGAGAATAGACTTCCTTTGATCCGCCGGTGGTGAAGGCGTTGAAGACGTATTTGTTTTTTAGAAAAATGCCGCCCGTCCCGTAGGCCCAACCGTGCTCCAGCACCAGATCGATCCACTGCTTGAGCAGGGGAGGGCAGGAATACCAGTAGAAGGGATGCTGCCAGATGATGACCTCATGCTCAAAGAGCGCTTCCTGCTCGGCCTGTATGTTGACGTTGAAGTCCGGATAGAGCTCGTAGAGATCCCTGACCTGCACGTTTTCCAAGCCTTGGATGGAATCGACCAGGGCTTGGTTGGCGTCGGAATGCTCAAACTTCGGGTGGGCAAACAAAACCAGAATCTTACGCATGCTTCTTTTGACTCTGGGTTAGCGGCCTTCTTTTTCCAAAAAGTAGTACCCCAACGCAGCGGATGGGCAGGCCTTGACCTGGGCGACCAGCTGCTCGGAGCTGGCTTGCTCGATGGCTATCCAGGGCCTCTTTTTGGGGTTGAAGACTTGGGGAAGTCCCCGTACGCATCGGCCGGAATGCGTGCATTTCTCCGGCTGCCAAGTGACGACGACTTCGCCATTGCTGTATTCTTTGGGAGGGGTATCGCTCATGGGAAAGTGGATTTTGGAATAGCTAATAATACCAAAATCATCCCATTTGTTCCTTTTCTCCCTTGGAAAAAGCTTGTGCTTTCAGCGCTGGCATTGAGGTGGCGCATCGCGCAGTTCGGAGGGTCTTGTTTTTTTATACAAAAAAGTCTCCAGCGCTATCGGTTTGAAGCGCTGGAGACGGGGACTTGGGTTTAGATTCTGTTGCTATTTCTCTGGGTTGGGTTTTTTCAGCACCAGATAAAAGCAATAGGCGGTCGCGGCGAGGATCAGGATCTGTGTCGCGAGCGAAAGGATCAATGCGGACGTATTCATAGGGTTTGGGATTGGCGTTTTTGGTGGGAATACCAGACGATGCCTGCGATCATGACAAAGAGCAATACCAGCTGCATACGGGCCAGGGTGGAATAGAAGATTTTCTTTTCCACCAACTCACTTTCCGCAGGATTCGAAAGGAGCTGGGCCTTGAGATCCGCATGGGAGATTTTGGAGATCAGGGAAGCCGGATCCAGCTCGTAGCCCTGTCCAGCCATCAGGCTGTCTAGGGCGGCGTTCCAGTCGTTGCCCAAAGGGGTGAAAAGCGCGCCGACCAAGACCAGCAGCAGCAGCGCTGGAGTGACGTATTTCATGATGCCGCGGTAGAAGCGCGGGACGCGGATATCTGCACCCCGGGTGATTTCCTCCCAGCCTCGGTCCATCCCGAAGATCCAGGCAAAAAGGATGGTCTCCAGCAGCGCAAAGATCACCAAGCTGACCGTGCCTCCCCAATAGTCGTATTCCTCAAAATAGCCATATTGGTAAAACAAAACGGTGGGCAGTCCCATGGCGAGCGCGACGATGCCAAAAGAGATGGCGCCTTTCACCTTGCCCCAGCCAAACTCGTCCTGCATGAATCCCATCCAGGGTGTGCCCATCGCAAGGGAGGAGGTGATGCCAGCGAAGAAGAGCAAGCCAAACCAACACACCCCCGCGACCATGCTGAAGACAGGCCCCCACTGCTGAAAGAGGTAGGGCATAGTCTGGAAGGCCATGCCAAATCCGGCATTTTCCAGCACCCAGTCCAAGCCAAGGAATCCCGCTGCTATAGGGATCACGATCGCGCTGCCCAGTACGATCTCCACCATCTCGTTGGTAAAGCCTGCGGTGATGGAATTGAGCGCGATGTCCTCGTTTTCCCGCACATAGGAGGCATAGCACTGGATGGATCCCATGCCTACAGAGAGGGTGAAAAAGATCTGTCCCGCAGCCGCCAGCCAAACTTTGGGGTCTGCCAGCGAGGAGTACTGTGGAGTCCAGAGGAAGTTGATGCCGTCCCAGGCATTGGCATCGGGAAACTCCGCTGAAGCGTAGTCTGTGCCCATGGTCCATCCCCTAAAAGCCAGGATCGCCCCAAAGAGAATCAGCAGTGGCATCCCGATTTTGGCGACTTTTTCTATGCCTCCGAGCCCGGAGGAAAGGATATAGATGTTGAGCCCCATCACGAGGACATAGACCAGCACTGGCAGCATGGGAATGCCGAAATCCGACCCGCTGAGCCCCACATATTGGTCAAAGAAACCGCTGATCTCCTCTTTTCCCATGCCGGTAAAGGTGCCCACGATGCTGTGGAAGACATAGATGAAAGTCCAGGATTCGATGTAGGTGTAGTACGCCACCACGGCGATATTGGTGAAGATGCCAAATACCCCGATGTACTTCCATATCGGCTTTTTGCTCACGGAGTCCAGGATATAGGGCGTGCTGTGGTTGCCGAGCTTTCCGCCGAATCTCCCCAAGGACCACTCCACAAAAAGGAGGGGGATTCCCATCAGCACAAAGCAGATGAGATAGGGCAGGATGAAGGCCCCCCCGCCGTTTTGTACTGCCTGTACGGGAAAGCGGAGAAAGTTGCCGAGGCCGACGGCATTGCCAGCCATGGCGAGGATCAGGCCTACCCTGGAGCCCCAGGATTCGTTGGTTGTGCTCATAGTTTGGTTGGTGAAGCTTGGAAAAGAGGCTGTCTCATCCGGGTCGTCTGTCGCCGGGGGCAAAGTCCGAGGGGCAGTTGGCTTGCGGTAAAAGGCCTTTGGCGATGCAGTGGCCTTCGACTCCGCTCAGGCTGACCACTTTCGATCAGGCTTTCGGTTCCGCTTAGGCCGTCGACTCCGCTCAAGCTGACAGATGAGTGCTTTGGAGACAGCCTCATGGGGTTTAGTTGGAAAGGGACTGGTTGATCAGCTCAGCCCATTTGGCCGCCATTACGGATTCCCCGAGTTGGTCGGAGTAGTTTTCGTGGCGGTAGATCTCCAGGCTGAGGCTTTTCTTTGTCGGGCTTTTGAAATACAGCTGGAGGTCTAGCTGATCCAGGGTTTTCGGCTTGCCAGGCTGGTCGGCATTGAGGTGGGACTGGTAGATGACGGCCCGAGATACTTCGCTGAGCGGGATGTGGAGCCTCTCGGGTTTTTCACCGTTTTGGAAGTAGAGGAGCGTGTTTTTTCCCTTGTCCAGGCCGAGTACGTAGCGCTGTCTCCAGTCTTCCTGGATATCGGACTGGAGGTCTAGGCTAGCGGCAAACTGGCCAAACTCGCCGAGAAATTTCTTTTTGGCCTGTTTGCTTTTGAGGGTGTAGGACACAAAAGGGGCGGCCACGCCCAACAGCAATACACTTGACACAGCAAGTGTGGGAAAATCGATGTCGATCATTTTTTTGGTAGATAAAGTTTACAATGTGTTTGTTGCCGGAGGCTCGGAAAAACACAAGTACTACCAGGTGTGGAAAAAGTAGAAAAAGGTGGTCAGGACGTCAAACAGTGCCTTTGACTTCGCAAAAAAGGAAGGGGAAAGGTACTGTGTGAGGGGAGGGACGAAGTCCGCGCTCCAGGCGTTTCCGACAAAGTCTGCCAGGCTCAAGCTGGCTTTGAAAGCCGGCACCTCGGGGGACTGGTCGACCAGGTTGAAGACGAGGTTCGGTGACGAAATCGCCTTCAGTTCCGACGTTTGGGAGGCTGCCTTATCGGAATTGTTGAGAGCGGGAGGAAATGAAAAAACAGCCACAACCCCGACGAACCAGGCAAGGCTGAGAAAGAAGGCTATCTTTTGTTTTTTCATTTTTTCGGACTGCAAATCAACCTCAAATGTATGAGATAAATAGTAATTCTGTATATACGCTTTTCTGCCAGTAGACGAATTTTCATTAACAATCGCGCTGGAAGACCCCGACACGTCGGGCAGGCGATGACCCCGACCCGTCGGGCAGGCGAAGTCCGATGTAGCGTTTTTGACATGGTTTCCCGCTCATAATACTAGTGTTGCGTTAAGTTGTCGTCTCCACCTGGGTAACGGGAGCTACAAAGTCGAAAGGTTATTTGCAGGGGCGTAGCCCTTCGATCTTCGTAGTACCGGAGTATCAAGGAATCTCAAGGTAGGAGCGTAGCTCTGTCATCTCTACTTGTACCTGAGGCCCAACAGCGGATATCAGGGCTACGCCCCTTTTTTCTCGAACGGCAGATTTTCTGGAAAACGGATTTTTTTCTGCTCCGGCGGTAAACACTTTCGGCTTTGATGCTACAGGCGGTAGAGTGTTCCTCCATTGATGCCATGATGAAACTCCACGGTCTTCCAGGGTGAATTGGGGAAAAGCAGAGAGGTCATCACGAGCTCGCCTTCGTTGACAAACAACTCGATGGAGCTCGCGTCGAGAAATATTCTCAGCTGGTCGGCTTTCCAGCTCATGGGGGCGGAGTGGATCGCGGCAAAATCCTCCTGAAAGTCGGACTTGCCCGCCTGTGATCGGTCTATGGATACCAACCCTGCTTCCTTGCTGATCACGACGTTTTCGCCCAGCTCGTTGCTCAGCGTAATGGAGAAGGCGTCCGATCCGTCTAGTTCGACGCCGATCTCAGCAGCTTGGGAGGGCAGCTTGGAACTTTCCTCGACGGTGTAGGTGTCTTTTCGCAGCTTTTCCAGCTCCTTCGCCGGAGCGGACTTCAGCAGCAGGACGCCGTTCACGTCGATCAGACTCAATTCCCTCGGTACCGTCATCGCCGATCTCCAAGAGGCAGTCGGCACCACCTGGCCATAGAGCCAGTTGCTCATCCAGCCAATGAAGAGCGTGCGGCTGTCCGTGTCGGGAAGGTTGGCCCATGTCACGCCAGCGTAGTTGTCAGGGCCATAGTCTATCCAGCGGATCATCGTGTCGTCCGGAGTGAAAACGCCATCTTGAAAGTCTCCTATAAAGTATTGGGTAGCAGACCCTTTTTGTGGCCCACCTGGATTGATGCTTAGGAGAAGCACCCACTTTTCCTGTCCGTCTGGAGTCTGCATTTTCAGCAAGTCGGGGCATTCCCACACGCCTCCATGCGCTCCGGTATTTTGGCCAAACTCCCCGGTTTTGCTCCAACTCTTCAAGTCCGGAGAAGCGTAGAACTGCACCCTGTCCTGCACAGCCAGCGTCATCACCCACTCCTTGGTACCATCTGCTTGGACGATTTGGGTGACCTTGGGATCACGAAAGTCCCGGATGCCGGGATTGGCCAAGACCGGATTTTGGTCATACTTGATCCAGGTCCTTCCCTTGTCCGTGGAGTAGGCAATGCCCTGGGTTTGGAAATCACTGGCGCCAGTCCGCTCTCCGGCCGCATCATGGTAGGTGTAGATCGCTACCACGGGAGGGTTTTCCGCGGTGCCCAAGCCCGAGCTGTTTTCCCGATCCACTACCGCGCTGCCGGAGAAGATGTAGCCGAGGCTGTCTGGATAGATCGCGATGGGGAGCTCCTCCCAAGTCACCAGATCCTTGGATACCGCGTGTCCCCAATGCATGGGTCCCCAGACGGTCGTGTCGGGATAGTACTGGAAAAAGAGATGGTACTCTCCATCCAGGTAAAACATGCCGTTGGGATCGTTCATCCAGCCTTTGGCTGGGGTGAAATGGTAGTCTGGTCGGTAGGTTTCCTTTTCAGAAGCGGTGAAGGTGATTTCCGGACTGGTGCCGCAGGCGGCTAAAAGGACAAGGCTGGCCATTGTGGCCGAACGAAAGAGCGTAGTCATGCTAGTCAGTGATAAGGTGGATGAGTGCCTGAGGGTCGGCCTCGTGTGTCATTTTTTCGGCTGTGGCCTTGGCCGCAGCCTTGTATTCGGGATTGTTCCAAAACTCCAACAAGGCCTGCTCAAACTGGTCTGCGTCAAAGTTATGGATGCTGGTCCCCAGCGGGCCTAGCCCGTTGTCGCGAACGAGCCGATTCCAGAAGTATTGGTCCATGATGTGGGGCACGATCAGCTGCACCGCGGCGGACTTGGCGGCAGAGTGGGTTGTGCCGGAGCCGCCGTGGTGGATGATGCCGTAGAGCTGGGGCAGGATCCAGTCGTAGGGAACTTGGTTCACATAGTAGATCGACTCGCCGCTGGACTCGATTTTTTGCAAGCCGCCCCAGGACAGGTTGACCACGGCGGGGATGCCGTGCTTCTCCAGCAGGCCGATGAGCTGGGTGGAGATCTCCAAAGGCTTGGGGTTGGACATGGAGCCAAAGGTAAGCAGGATGGCTTTGGGATGCTTGGCCAGCCAGGCGGATAGCTCGGGGTCAGGCAGGAAATCCCGGTTTTGGTCCCGGGCAAAAAATCCCGTGATGTATGCGCATTCCGGCCAGTTGGCGGGTTTTGGGTACAGCGTCGGAGAGATTTGGTACAGGACCTGCAGCTGATGGAGCTCAAAGTTTTTGATGGCTTTGGTGGAAAAGGCAATTCCCGGAAAGTCCTTGAAATAAGGTTTTACAAACTTGTTGAAGGCGATGTAGCGGGAGCCGTTGACCCAGTCGTAGGTTTTGAGGTTCCATTTTTCCGAGAAGGGCTTCCACTTCGAAAGACTCAGATGCTGGTAGCTGGGATGCGGGTGGATGAGGTTGGGGATGGGGGAGAGCTGGAAGTATTTCCTTGGCTCGGCCATCGCGGGAAGCGTACAGTAGAGGGCCTTGGGGTGAAAGACCACCCGGTCAGGTTGGGTCGCGTCGATGGCGTCCTTTTGCTGGTGGATGAGGGTCTTTTGCAGTCCCAGGGAGTTTTTCATCAGGCGGAAAAAGTTGCGGATCGTGGCAAAGGCATTGCCTCCGCCGCCCATCACGGACTTGCCCACGCTTGAATCCAACATCTCCAGAAATCGCCGGTCCAATCCCAAAAACTCCATGCCCATCTTTTCGACCGTCTCCCTAAACTGCTCCGGGAAAAGGCAGACCACCTCGTGGTCGGCTTTCCTCAGAAGCTCGGCTTGAGCCAAAAACGGCTCAATGTCACCTCGGGTGCCTATGGAAACCAGCAGGACTTTCATGCAGTCAGGTCTTGGGATTGGGTTGGTTTTTTTGTCCTTAGGCTAAACTTACACAGTTCCGGCCAGTTTCAGAACCAGTTCCAAACCTATTCCGCTGATAAAGGACCGCAATTTCCGGTTTCCCGTGAGCGAGGCCACCCAGTCCACTGGCCCTCCATCCGCAAAGTCGACCAGGTTTTCCCCGATTTTCACATAGATCTTAAACTGAAACAGGCGGTAGTATTCCTGGCTGGTATCGGTGACGAAGGCCGTGGGGAACCCTGTCCAGCAGTTTTCGGAGTCCTCCAGACGCTTTTTCAGGGTGGGATTTTCCTCTCGGAGAAAAAAGGTGAAGGAAAGCCGCTCCTTAGGGAAAAACAGCATCAGCCGGTCTAGCAGCAAAGCCGCATGCCGATTGGCTTCTTCCAGCTCAAAGCCGAAGCTGCCCGGATCTTTGCCTGCGGAGGCCAGGCAAAACGCGGCAAAATGGGCAGTGAAGCTGGGGTTGTCGTAGTGCTGTGTGCGGAGATGGCGATGGACGGCGGCGTAGCGTAAGCTGCTATGGCTAGGTGCCCGCTTCAGGTCTTGCGCAAGCTTTAGGGCAAGGACATTCGTCGCGTCCGACACCACCTCGGTTCCCCGCAGGGCGCTGAGCACATTGTTTTGGTTTACTTTGGCGACCCTGGAGCAGGTGCCCAAAGGGGCCACAGGAGAGAGGGTGACGGGGCTAAATCCCGCTTCACGCGCTCTTTTTAGCCAGGCAGCCTCAGTCTCCAGCAGCAAAACCGGATCGATGGTGGAGGCTTGGGCAAAGCGGTTTTGGCCAAAATCCCGAAGCAGATCCGTCGGCGAAATCCGCTCCGATCGCCTCCGGTACACCTCCAGCATTAGGCTGCCAAACTCGGAGGCAGAAAGCCCCTCTATCAAAAAGTCTATCGTGGACGGGTCGGGAAGCTTGGACTTCAGCTTTTCGAAACTTGGATTTTGGGACATGGGCTCATCCGTAAAAGGTGTCGCAGCCAAATTACGAATATTGGGCTGTAGGCAGGCATAGCTGCGTGCCTATCGAAGGATGGAAAACATTTTGGTCTTTTTTTCAAAAGTCAAAGCAACCCCCTGTCAGGATTTCCAATCTGCTGGGTGTTTCAATTTTTAAAGACTAAACCAATGACAAAAATGAAAACCTTCAAATCACTCGGACTCATCCTGCTTCTTTTTGCAGGCTTGTTCTCGGGCTGCGAGGACAAAACCGAGGACCCCAAAAACCCGCTCCTGGCCGATGCCGGCGCCGAGCAGGAGCTGGTGGCCAATTCCCTCACGCTGCTCGACGGGAGCCAGTCCGTCAATGCGACCGGCAAGCCACTGTCCTACAAATGGGAGCTCGTTCAAAAGCCCGACGGGGCTGTGGTTCAGACCTCTTCTCTCGAGAAAGTCGCCGTGGAATTTGCCACCAACAAGGTCGGCGAGTACGTCTTCAAGCTCACCGTGAGCTACCTCAACTGGACCGCGACGGATACCGTCAAGCTCAAGGTGGTGGAGGGAGCTCCCTCCAAGATCGAAGCCAAAGCCGGTGAGGATAGGGAAGTGGCGCTGGGCACCCTGGTAGAGCTGGACGGCTCCGGCTCGGTCAATGAGACCGGCGGGGTGCTGCAATTCACCTGGGCCATCATGGAAAAGCCCGAGGGAAGCGTCGCCCAACTCCAGACTCCAAATGCGGCCCAGGCGAAATTCCAGCCAGACAAGGCCGGGAAATACCTGCTCAAGCTCTCCGTTAAACATCAGTCAAGTGTCTCTTTTGACCTGCTGGAAATCGTAGTAAACGGCGCCGTCGGTGGCAACGAAGCTCCTGTGCTGATCTCGGCTGACATCCTCCAAGACAGGGTTTTGGAAAACATCCATGTGGACAAGGAGCAGCTGTTTGACTACCTGATCACCAAAGACGTGAAAGTCGCCGCCAAACTTACCGTGATGCCGGGTGTGAGGATCGCCTTTGAGGCGGACACCAAGCTGACCATCTCGACCAACGGCACGCTGATCGCGGACAACAAGCTGCCGCAGACAACGATCTATTTCCAAGGCAAAAGCGCTGGCAAGGGATACTGGGGAGGAATACAGGTGGAGTCCGGCAGTGAGCAAAACCTGCTTTGGGGTACCGAGCTCAGGGATGCCGGCAAGCTGGGCGCCGCGCTCAAGCTGGTCTCCAACGCAAAAATGAAGGTGTTTGACACCAAGATCCACAACAATGCCAAGCTGGGGGTAATCCTCCAGGACAACGCAAACTTCGTCGAGTTTAAGCAAAACGAAGTCTATGACAACGCCGACGGCCCGCTGTCCATCCCGGCGAAGAAGATGGTGAGCATCTCCTCGATCAACACCCTGAAAGACGGCAACATCAAGGTGTCTCCAGGACGTATCGACGATGGGCAAGAGCACATCTGGCCCAACTTCAGCTCCCAATATGACGTGCTGGATGAGTTGCTGATCACGGCTGCATCGACTTGGGCTATCTCCGACGGTGCCCAGGTCAACATGGGGGGCGACAAGGCCATCCGGGTGATCCAAGGTTCAAAGATTGTCCTGTTTGGACTGGATGGCAAGCCGGTGAAAATCGAGGGCATGACCAAGGAAAAAGGCGCCTGGAGAGGAATCTACATCGACAACTCCCAAGGAAAGCAAAGCACCATCACCAAGGCTGAAATCCGCCATGCGGGCAGTAATGCCATCAGCGGACAGGAGCCTGCCACCCTGAAGATCGGTACCAACGGCAAGCTGGCCGTGTCCAAGACCATCTTTGACCAAGGCAAGGGCAATGGCCTGGATGCGACATCCAACGGTGTCAGCCTGGAATTTCAGCTCAACTCGATCAATAACCACGCTGGCCATCCCATCGTGGTGTCCACCAGCCTGGTGGAGAGCCTCGACTACCATACGACCATGGAAAACAACACCAAGCCCGAAGTCGCCGTGGACGGCCTGATTCCCATTGCCGTGGACAACAGGGAGGTGATTTGGAGGGGCTTTTACGGTGGTACAGGCTATGTGATCAAAGGCCTCGGCAAAAACCTCCTGATCCAGTCCGGAATGAGGCTCAAGGAAGGCGTGAAGATCAAGATGCAGCCGGGCACCCGCATCGACGTGCAGGACGCAAACGGCCGATTGGGCTACCTGCACCTAGACGGGGGCAATGGCGAACCTATCGTGATCCAAGGCACGGACGAGACAGCCGGCTCTTGGTATGGCATTACCTATTCCACCAACCACGCCCAAAACCAGATCCGCAACTCCAAGATTCTCCATGCTGGCAAGGTGATGGCCAACAACTTCTCGGCGGCAATCACAGTGGACAACGTGCCGCTGGGAAGCCTCATCATCACCAATGCCTTGATCGGAAAGTCCGGGCAGCACGGCATCGCGGTGGCCAAGTCTTCTGGGGATGTGCTCAAAGCCAGTGACCTGACCTTTGAGGAAGTGCCTGGCAACAAGATCCATGTCTGGTAAATTGGTCTAATTGAAAAGTAAAATCCCCCGTTGTTTCGACGGGGGATTTTTTGTTTGCTAGACTCGCGGTATGGCTGAAAGTCCTTTTGTGGTTCTTTAGTCTTGGTAGAGGCTGTGCTTGGTGAGAAAGTCGCTGAGGTGTTTGGCGGAAAGAGGTTTGGTGATGTAGTCCACCACATCCGCGTAGGAGAAGGCCCTGATCTTGTCGTTGGTGTCAATAGAGCTGGTGATGATGGCGATCAAAAAGTTGTTTCTGACCGCTGGGGGCAGCTCGCTAAACTCATCCAGAAAACCCCAGGCATCGAGTATCGGCATGTTGATATCCAGCAGAAGCAGGATGGGCTCATCTTCCCCAAAAATATAGCCTTCCGAGAGGCGTGACTTGATGGCATCTAGGGCCAGCTGTCCGTTTTCAAAGGAGGAAACAGTGTGGTTGAAATCTATGCTTTTGAGGATCTTGATGGCGACCATCCTTACGATAGGATCATCATCAACCAAAAATATTTCACGGATTTTAAAATTGCCCATCGATAATTTATAAGGCCTATAGTATACAACAGTATGAACAAATATATACCCCTTGGTGGTTTTTTAGGTATGATTAATCAAAAAATAGTTAAGTGATTTAATATTTAGAAACTACCTTCAATAAACTGTATATAATCGAACTTTAATATAATGTAAGTGATGAAAAAACGAGCTGTATTGTTGCTTTTTTCTTAGCGCTTGGATCAGACAGGTGTTCCTTTTTTCCCAATTGGGGCACGTAGGCTTTGGTCGGTTGCCTCGAAAAAATCCCGTTAGGAATCACGCCAAAAAGCATCCAGTCCTTTGGATGCTTTGCTAGTCAGGCGCAGAGATAAAATCGCTTTTGGACCTGAGCCCGGGCACGGCTGAGTTGGGATTTGGAGGTGTTTTCCGAGATCTCCAGCTTTTTGGCGATTTCCTCGTGGCTGAGACCCTCCAGCACAAAGAGCTCAAACACCTTGCGGTAGCCTCTGGGGAGGGAGCGGAGGATTTTTCCGAGATCTTCCCAGTCCAGTGAATCGCTGGGGCCAGCCTGGTTGGCTTGGGGATAGACGCTGTCCAGACCCGTATTCTTGTAGATGTTTCGCTCTTTTTCCAGATACATCAGGCACTCGTTGACCACGATACGCCGTATCCAGCCTTCAAAGCTTCCCTGCCGTCTAAACTGCGCTATGCGGTCGAATATCTTGCGGAAAGCGATGATCAGCACGTCTTCGGCTGCGGTAGTTTCCTTGACGTACTTCAGGCATATCGAGAGCATCTTTGCCGATAGACGGTCAAACAATTCACGCTGGATTTTTGGGTTTTGATCCAGGCAGCCAAAAAACAAATGTTCTATACTTTTGGACGGGGGAAGTGTCACATTTTCCGGATTCACCATGGGACTTTTCATGTACTGTAAAAGAGGTTTTGTTGCTAGGTTTCATTGTAAAAAAGGGCCATTGGTTGATACTATCTGTTACGCATGGGAGAGGCTGGGAGCTACTGCCTTGGCACCACATGTTTGTGTGGTTTTTTGTGTAAGGCGTACTTCATTTCGCTTGCTTGGTGAGGCAGGTTTCTCTGGGAAATAGTTGGTAGAAAAGGTAATTCCCCACAGAATCAATATAAATTTTGCCGTTGTTTTCATGGGTTTGTCAGTAAGAAACAATACCCAAAGTTGGGCAGCCTGGGTGACTTTTGAAATCACATAAACAGGTGAAAATGAGTAGAAAAGGAAGGGTGTTGGATAGCGGACGCGGCAGCTTTTCCGGAAGGAAAACAACAAAAAAACAGCACCCGGCGAGGCTTGCCACCAGCCGGTAAGTGAAAAATGGAAGGAGAGCGACTACACCAGCTTGTCGCGGAAGGCCTTGGCGACGGCTTCGCTCTTGGAGTTGACGTGGAGCTTTTCGTAGATCTTCTTGATGTGGCTCCGTACGGTATCCATGGCGATGAACATCTCCGCGGCGATCATCTTGTAGGAATAGCCCTTCACCAGATATTGCAGGACTTCCTTTTCCCGCTCGGAGAGGTTGTAGTCCTTGTCTGCGGGGAGGTTCATCTGCGAAAACATCCTCAGTACCTGCGCCGCCACGGAAGCGGTCATGGGAGCTCCCCCGGTGGAGGCTTCCTGGATATATTCCAGCAACTTGGCCGGCGGGGTTTTCTTCAGGATATACCCGTTAGCCCCGCTGAGCAGGGCTTGGAAGATGTTTTGGTGATCGTCGAAAACCGTCAGCATCAGCACGCTCACATCCGGCTTGGTAGCCTTGATGAGCTTGAGGCCGTCCAGACCGTTGACATCGGGCATGTCTATGTCCATGAGCACCACGTCTGGCTGATAGGTGGTGACCTCCTGGACCACATTGCTGCAGTTGCGGAAAGCGGCCTGCACGCTGAATCCCTCGCTGCCGTCTATCAGCATGGTCAGACCTTCGCGCAGTTGGGGGTTGTCTTCGTAGATCAGGAGCTTTATCATGGTATTTTCCAAAAATCTAAACTAGCGCAATATTCCCAAGGACTCAATCACATATTGATGTGGAATCAATGGGGGATCTGCAGATGCAGCGTCGTGCCTTCTCCAGGCGTGGAGTGGATATCCAGGCTTCCCTTGAGGTTTCTCGCTCTTTTTTTCATGTTTTCCAGTCCATTGCCCCGATCCAGGTCTTCCGGGTCAAAACCCACCCCGTAGTCCTTGATCTTCAGCACAAAGGTCTGCCGCTCCAGTGCGAAAGAGACAAAGACACGGGTAGCCTTGGAGTACTTCGCGGCATTGTTGATCCCCTCTTTGAAAATCAAGAAGAGGTCCCGGCGTGCGTCCATGCTCAGCTTCATGTCCAGCACCCGCTCGCTGATCTCCATGCTGAGCAGGATGTCCTTGCTCTCCAGCACCTCGTTGGCAAATTCCCGCATTCGGGCGATGAGCCTTTCCATGGTGTCGTTTTGCGGCTTGATACTCCACACGATGTCATCCATCGCGTCCATCATCCGCTGGCTGTTTTCGGAGATCTTGGAAATGTATTCGCTGGACTTGGCCGGGTCGGTGCCGATCTTGGTCTTTGCCATGGAGCTCAGGATGTTGATCGTGCTGAGGGTGGAGCCCATGTCGTCGTGGAGGTCACGGGCCAGCTGGTTTCGGATTTTGACCACGGCCAGGATACGGTTGAGCCGCAGGCGGTAGATCAGGTAGAGAAGGGCCAGCAGGGCCAGGGCCAGGAGCGACTTAAACCACCAAGTCTGCATCAGCGCCGGCTGTATGGTAAAGCGGTACACGGCAGCCTCGGAGAAGTCCCCGGACTCGTTGGCGCTTTTTACCTCAAAGGCGTAGTCTCCGGGAGGCAGGAGGGAATAGACGGCTTCAAAGTCACCCTTGGCCTCCCGCCAGACCGGATCCGCCCCCAGCAGTCGGTAGTGGTAGGTGAAGCGGTCTTGGATGGTAAAATCAAGGATGTTGAAGTCGAATTTCAGGCTGTTTTCGTGGGAGGAAAACTTTGTCCGCGTGGCCGGCACCGAGCCGTCGCCGATGTAGCTTCCGAAAAGCTCGATGTTGGTGATCGAGGGTACGGCCGGGGCGAGGTTGCGCTTAAACTGCCCGGGGTCGAAGACCATGATGGAGTTGCTGCTCACAAAAGCCAGCTCCCCCGATGCCAGGCGCGTGCCGCCGCGTCCATCGCTGGGGATCTTGGAGAAGAAATGGTTTTTGCCGAAAGAATAAAATGTGTTGCTGCTGGCGTCAAATCGGCCCATTCCGTCCGGCGTGTAGACCCAGACCAAACCCTTGGCTTCGGAGAGAAGGTGCTGGATTTTGTTGCTTACCAGCCCATCCGAAAAGGAAAAGACCTCGTTGGCCCCGCTCTTGGAGTTGTACTTGTTGAGCAGCTCGTGGCCAAAGACGAAGATGCTGTCGTTGACTTGGAGGAGCTTTTGGATGTCGTTGGAGGAGAGGAGGGGTGCGTCGAGCTGCTTGAGGGTTTTGCCGTCCTCCAGGTCGAGGATATAGATTCCCTCGTTGTTGGTGGCTACCCATAGCTTTTGGTCCCGGCTGACCAGCAGCTGGGGAATCCGCCCTGGAAACTTCCTGATGCGCTGGAAGCCCGCCCCGTCAAGGCCCTGCCCCTGATACCGTATGACACTGCCATTTTGGGTGCCAAACCAAAGATTGCCCCGTCCATCTTGGGCGATGCTCCGGATGGTGGATCCGCCGATGGCTTCGGGATAGAGGAATTGGACGGATTTGGAGCGGAGGTCGATCACTTGCAGGAGGCCATTTTGTAGTCCCACCCAGACCAGCTGCCGGGATTTGTCGTGATGGATATCCCATACTTGGAGCGACTCGCTGGAGGTTGGCGCAGCTTGATAAGCCCAGGAGACGTCTTTTTTTCCGGTCTTGAGACTGAGCAGCTGCAGGCCTTTGCCCCAGCTCCCCAGCCAGAGCGTCGTATCGCCGTCATGGATGACTTCCTCCACCGCCTGGTACTCGTAGTTGCCGTCCTGGAGCTGCTCCTCCAGAAAGTAGATGCTCGGCGTATCAAAATGCAGGAAGTAGAGGCCATCGTCTGTCGCCAGCCAAAGTCCCCCAGCCTCATCCCAGATCATCTTCGAGATCTTGTCGTAGCGTAGGTCAGATTGCACCAGGGGTCTGAACTGCCCCGACTCGCGGTCAAAGTCCGCCAAGGTCTGGATGCCGTAGCGCCATATGGCACCGTCAGGCAGCTCCAGATGTCCAAATGCCTCCTGGTAGTTGTGGTTTGGGGGACTGAGCTGGGTTTTGTGGTTTTTCCAGGATTTGTTTCGGGGGTCGTAAGAGACCAGGCGCTCATCCGGTGCCCAGTAGTTGATCCACGAGACTCCCTGGGCATCCTGGTGGTAGTTGAATACGTAGCCGAAGTCTGGATTTTTCAGCACCTCCAGCCCGAGGGGATTGTGGTCGCGGGTGTAGATTTCCTTTCTCGCAGGATCATAGACGCTGATCCCTTCCACATGGCTGATCCAATACAGTCCTGCTTTGTCTTCAAAGATGGCCCTAGGCCTCCAGCCTTCGGGGATTTTGATGGGAAGGTTTTGGTCGGTGACGAGTCCCTTCTGCTGGTCGATCCAGAGGAGCTTGTTGTTGTTGAGGATCACAAAGAGGCTGCCCTTGCTGTCCATCCAGAGCGACTCG
The DNA here is from genome assembly GCF_017254915.1 of Algoriphagus oliviformis. Lineage (GTDB taxonomy): Bacteria > Bacteroidota > Bacteroidia > Cytophagales > Cyclobacteriaceae > Algoriphagus > Algoriphagus oliviformis. Next base: position 206,755 of record NZ_JAFKCT010000005.1, read on the forward strand.
CCCTGGGAGCGGTCTTCCTTTTTCTCAAAAGGCACCGGGGAGAAAAGCTGGTTTTCGGCGCTGTAGCTGCCATACTCGTCGCCCACCCGCAGCCACATCCTGCCCTCGCTGTCGGCCAGGATCTCCGACACGGGCTTGCTTGGCTGCACTTCCGGGCTGCGGATGCCATAGCTCATAAACTTCCGCCCGTCGAAGCGCTGCAGGCCGTTGGAGCTGCCGATCCAGAGGAAGCCATGGCGGTCTTTGTAGAGGGTGAGGATTTGGTTGGTCGCCAGTCCCTCGGCAGTGCCAAAGCGGTTGACAAAGAAGCGCTTGGTCTCCGCGGTGACGAACAGACACTGAAAAAGAAGCAAAGAGAAGAGCAGAAGTTTTTTCATGTAGTTCGACGGATCTCTCAAGGGCTCTTTTGGAATGCTTGCCAGACGTACTAAAATTAAGTCTTTGGCCCATATTTCGGATTTTTTGGGAGATGAAAATCACATGTTTATGTGATGGGATTTGGAGGTAGCCGGTGCAACCCAGGCCCTGCTATGGACATCTTTGGGATAAAATCTTGACCATGAAAAAGACAACTTTGGCATTACTGAGCGCCTTGGTGCTATGGATTCCCGGCCTCTCGGCCCAAGAGCTCAGCCTTGACCAGATGCGGGAGGACCTGGGTATTTTCCGCGACGCGCTGGAGACATTTCATCCGGAAATGTACCGCTACACCGACCAGAAGCGGTTTTCAAACCTCTTTGATTCTCTGGAAGCCCAGCTGGGCAGTCCCCTGAGCCAGCGGGAGTTTTACAAGTTGCTGCGGCCGGCATTGGTGGCGCTGAAGGACGGGCACGTCAAGTGGATCGTCCAGGGCCAAGATCAGCACTACGGCTTTTTCACCGAGGGGCTGTTCCCGCTACAGCTCTATTTCCAAGGCGAGTCCGTGAAGGTGCTGGGCCACTTCGGCGGGGAGTCGGTGCCTGTTTTGGCGGAAGTCAAAGCGATCAACGGGCAAGCCATCGCCACGCTTCGTCAGCAGCTGCTTTCCGGCCTCACCTATGGAGACGGGGAGAGCCTAGGCGGCAAATATTTCGAGCTCAACCGCTACTTTTCCGCCTTTTACTCCACCGAATACGGGATCGCCGATACCTATCACGTCTTGCTCTCCCAAGACGGAAAGGAATGGGAGTGGAAGGGAGCGGGCGTGGGAAAAGCGCAGATCGAGCAGGCCTTTGCTGCCGAGGAGGAGCCTTTTTCCTTTCGCCTGCTCAATGGCTGGACTGGACTACTGGACATCAACCGGTTCTATACTTTCAAGGAGGAGCCGGATTACGGGGATTTCCTGAAAAACTCCTTTGAATCCCTGCAACGCGAGGGCATTTCCAACCTGATCCTTGACCTGCGTGGCAACGAAGGGGGAAGTGAGAAATACGGCATAGCGCTGTACAGGTACCTGGCTGCGGGCAAGTTTGACTACTACGACTTCCTGAGCACCCGCCCCAACCAAAAAGTAGACTTTCCCCACTATACCTCCAAGCTCTTCCGCTTGGCCAACAATTTCCATAAAAAGAAGGATGGCGTGTACCGCCTGAGCCTTGCCCCGGACAAGACCCAAAAGCCCTACAAGAATGCCTTCTCGGGTAAAGTGATCGTCCTGCTGGATGGGCAGAGCTTCTCGGTCACGACCGAGTTTGCCTCCAGGGCGCAGTCCGACGGCAGGGCTGTTTTCGTAGGGGAGGAGACGGCCGGCGGCGCGGCGGTGAACAGCAGCGGATTTTTCACCATCCTCACACTGCCAAACTCAAAGATCGATCTGGGCGTGCCGAGGCTGGGCTTCCACATGGCCAACGTCAGCCCGAGAATAGACCAGAACCGCGGAATCGTCCCCGACGTGGCCGTGATCACCACGGCAGAGGACATGCTTTCCGGCAGGGATGCCGTGATGGAGCAGGCCCTGCAGCTGGTGGAAAAGCCCTAGGTAAGGCAATGGGTTTTGATTTGGGAAGCCGAAAGGCCTATCCGGCGGCAGATTTTGACAATTCCCTGTCTGGCAATTAAAGTGGCCTGGCAGGGGATTTTGATGACTACCTCACCGCCGCATCGGCCAAGAAGTCCACTCGGAAGGTGGTGCCCTCGTCCACCTGGCTTTCCAGACTGATCCGCGCTCCGAGGGATTCCAGCTGGGTTTTGACGAGGTAGAGTCCCACACCTTTGGAATCGGGGTTTTTGTGGAAGGTCTTGTTCATCCCAAAGACCTTTCCTCCGTGCTTTTTCAGGTCTATGCCGAGCCCGTTGTCCGAGAAGAGCAGAAAAGGATTGCCCTGGTCTATACCCGAGCGGATGGAAAGCAGGGGAGGACGGTCGGGGTGCCGGTACTTGAGCGCGTTGGACATCAGGTTGAGGAAGACGCTTTCGAGATAGGATTTGGAAAAATGGAGCGTGGGCATGTCACCAAAGTCCACCTGTACCTCCGCCGCATATTCCCTGATCTTGCCGATCAGGGCGGTTTTGGTCTTCTCATAGACCTCCGCCAGCGAGACGGCCTCGATTTTTTGGTCGGTGTCCTCCTGGACCTTCAGGATATCGATGGTCTCTTCCATCGAGGAGAGGAGGTTTTTGATCACCTGCTCCACCAGCCCAAAGAGTTCCTCTTTTTGCCCTTCTTCCTCCTCGGTTTTGTAAAACTTGACCAAAGCATCCAGGGTGATGACCGGAGAGCGGAGGTTGTGCGAGATGATATGGGCAAAGTTGAGCAGCTGCTTGTTTTTGGATTCCAGCTTATCGAGGAGGTCTTTCAGCTCTTTTCTCGAGCTGCTCAGCTGGGTGATGTCCGTGGCGATGCCGATGAAGCCCAGGTGTTTTCCATTGTCTGATCTGATCTGGGAGACATTGAGCTGCACGGGGAAGGTACTTCCGTCCTTTCGCAGGTAGTTCCACTCGTCGGAGTGCACTTTGCCTTGCAGGGGATAGAGCGTAAAGACGTCATGCCACTGCACGGGCCTTCCGAGCTCCCTACTCATCTGGGCGGCCTTCGCCTGGACCTCGATGGGTAGGTGGAACTGCTCCGGCTTCGCTTTGCCCACCACCTCGTCGGCGGCGTAGCCCAGCATGCGCTCGGCCCCCTTGGAGAAGTGGCGGATCAGGCCGTTTTTGTCCGTGGCGATGATGGACACTGCCGCGGAGTCCAGGATACCCTTGAGCTCCTGGTTACGGATCTCGACCATCTTTTCCAGGTTTTGCTTCGCCAGGAGGAGTTCGTGCTCGGCTTTTACCCGCTTTTCGTCGGATCTGTTGAGCCAGGCCGCTGCATCCCAGACCAGAAACAGACCGACCACCAGGATGCTCAAGGCAAAGAGCGCGATGCCAAAGTCCACCTGGATGAGGTCCAGGCGCTGCACCTGCATCCAGGCAAAGCTGATCGCCACCAAAGCCAGGATAATCCTAGGCGTTAGCCTTCGGGCGAGGATGCTGCCTTTTTTGTCACCTATGAGCAATCCCGTCACCCCGAGATGGGCGTGCTGCAGCGTGAGCAGCAGGGAAAAGACAAACCAGATCAGCGCGATACTGGGCGAGATACCCGTGAGAAAGGAAAGGGTATAGAAGTCCGGCACCTTCATCAGGTAGCCCATCAGGGCGATGAAGGTCAGCAAGCTGATGCCATGGAGAAGGATTTGTCCGAGGAAAGGCCGGGGACGGGAAGCGGTGAACAAGAGGAGGGAAGAGCCAAAGAGGAGGTAGATGATCGCCGTCATTCCGGGAATCCGTCCCGGAGTGGGGCTCCCCTCAGCCCTTCCTATCCCGTCTTCCACGATCAGCTCATCCAGGCCCAAGTTGACCTGTAGAAAGTCCTGGGCAAGGGAGAGCGATGCCGTGGCCAAGATCAGCGCGGCCAAGATCCGGGCGACAGCGACAGCCTTGTCACTCAGCCAAGACCAACAGCAGATTCCGGTGAGCGCCAGCAAAACGGCCGAGTTGAACTTGATACCCGGCAGGTCTGGAAAGAGCTGAAGCAGTGCGCGGATGTCCAAAAACCAGCTGACAACAAAGACCAAACCCAAGAAAGCCAGGATTTGGGCTGCCAGTGGCAGTCTATTCTTGATAAGGGAAGTGGTACTCAATCAGGGTAAGGGTGTGGATTGGCAATGCTGAAATATCCACAAAGTCCGCGAAAAAAACCATTTTCAGAGGCTGCTCTTTGATTTATTCTGGATGGGTGCCTCGACAGGCTCGGCAACCGGGTACGTCGACAAGCTCGGCAGCCTGGGTGGGTTTTGAAAAGCACACTACCCAAGGTGGGCGGCATCGGGGTTTGGGATTTGATATCCGCCAAGCCAATGGGCAGCCCGCGGCAGAAGCCACGGGCTAAAAATCATTGGAATGGGCAGGCAGCCGAGTAGAGGGCGATGTGCTGTCCCAGGTCTTGAAGGCGTGGCTTTCTCGTACCGGCGAGCTGGGAACAGTCGCCAAAGAGCTGGCCAAAGGTCTTTTTATAGTTTCCCTTCTTCACCTTGACCAGCGGACCGCCGTTTTTGGACACGAAGTAGGCCCGGTGCTTGTCACCCGTCCAGGTGATGTACTGCCCTTCCAGCGCGGTGGTCTTGCGGGCAAAAGGATCGTAAAAGACCTCAAACTGCTCGTCAAAGCCGGGGTTGAGCAGCTGGAGCAGGAGTTCCTTTTCACCGTTGATGCTGGTGTTGCGGAAGATCAGGTAGTCGGTGGGCTTTGCTGTGGGCTGGTTTTTGGACAGGAGCTTTTTCACCGAGGAGCCCCGCTCGTTGGCAAACTGGAGTCGGACGGCGGCGTTCATGGCGACGGCAAATTCATGCATGTTTTCGGCGCTGATGGTGTGGCTCTTGCCAAATTCGTCTTCGAGCTTCACCCGGGTGATGCCGCGGGTGCTGCTGGTGGTGAGGATTCTCCCCTCTACGATCTCGCCCGTTTTGAGCAGGGCATAGCCGCGGTTGGACATGGGCACTTCCTCCAGGGGCTGCTGCAGCTCCTGGGCAGAGAGGGATAGGCAGGCTGCGAAAAGCGCAACGAGCGTGGTTTTTAGCTTTTTCATTGGTTTAGGTTTGAGTCAGAGATGGGAAAAAGCAGGGGTGGGTTGCTTGGACTGGAGGATTTTTTTTGGGGGGGTTGCTCCCGATGGGTATCGCGCCGCCTACCGGGTGCGGCGGGCGTGTTGTGTTCTTTCGTCCCTACGGGACTTGCCAGTTGTTTGTGGATATGGAAACTACCGAGCTGTCGCCCCGCAGGGGCTGGTGACTAAGTCACCGAAGCAGCAGAAAAGCTCCGACTGAGGACAGTGCCGCTAGGCACGAAAGCTCGGTAGGTATTGGTGTGTGGGGCACGAGACTGCCGTAGGCAGGATACGGTAAATGAAAACCGATGTGGAACGACCGTCACAAATTCGAAGAGATAGGAAGGCGGCGTTGCTCCCGATGCCAATCGCGGACTACGCCTACCGGGGGAAAGGACAAATTCAATGCGTATCGTCCAGAAATACCCAGCAGGGGTCACCTGTTTATAGCATGGTTAGGCCCTTGGACAGATGCGACTCCGTGGGAGTCGGATGGCCTCGGCGATTGTGATTTTTTCTATAGACATGCCATCCCTTCGGGATAGACCGTCGCTCCCCTCGGTTTGGCGTTTTCGTAGGCAGGTTTTTTGGATTGCAAATCCTGGGTTGTGGAGCCGCTGTATAGCCCCCGGCTTAAGTCGGGGGCTATAGAATGGCGTCACTGACCGTTCAATGGCTTTAGCCATTTGCCTGTTCTTCATCGCGGATTAGAAATCCTAAGGGATAGGAAGGCGGGGTTTCTCTCGATGGCTATAGCGGATTCTGACTACCGGGTGCGGCGGGCAGGTTGTGCTCTTTCGTCCCTACGGGACTTGCCAGTTGTTTGTGGATATGGAAACTACCGAGCTGTCGCCCCGCAGGGGCTGGCGGCTAAGTCACCGAAGCAGCGGAAAAGCTCCGACTGAGGACAGTGCCGCTAGGCACGAGAGCTCGGTAGGATGTTGGTGTGTGAGGCACGAGACTGCCGTAGGCAGGATACGGCAAATGAATACCGATGTGGGACGACCGTCACAAATTCGAAGAGATAGGAAGGTGGTTTACTCCCGATGGGTTTCGCGGACTACGCCTACCGGGGGAAAGGACAAATTCAATGCGTATCGTCCAGAAAGACCCAGCAGGGGTCACCTGTTGATAGAATGGTTAGGCCTTGGGGAGATGCGACTCCATAGGAGTCGGATGGCTCGGCGATTGTGATTTTTCTATAGACATGCCATCCCTTCGGGATAGACCGCCCTTCCCCTCGGTTTGGCGCTTTTGTGGGCAGGTTTTTCGGATTGCAAATCTTGGGGTGTGGAGCCGCTGCATAGCCCACGGTTTAAACCGTGGGCTATGGGTTGGCGTCACCGAACGGTCAATGGCTTTAGCCATTTGCCTGTTCTTCATCGCGGATTAGAAATCCTAAGGGATAGGAAGGCGGGGATTCTCCCGATGGGGATCGAGTCGCTTATCGGGTGCGGCGGGCAGGTTGTGCTCTTTCGTCCCTACGGGACTTGCCAGTTGTTTGTGGATATGGAGACTACCGAGCTGTCGCCCCGCAGGGGCTGGTGGCTAAGTCACCGAAGCAGCAGTAGGGAAAAGCTCCGAGTGAGGACAGTGCCGCTAGGCACGAAAGCTCGGTAGGGTGTTGCTGTGTGTGGCACGAGACTGCCGTAGGCAGGATACGGCAAATGAAAACCGATGTGGAAAGACCATCACAAATTCTAAGGGATAAGAAGGCGAGGTTTCTCCCGATGGGGATCGCGCCGCTTAACTGGGGCGGTGGGCAGGTTGTGTTCTTTCGTCCCTACGGGACTTGCCAGTTGTTTGTGGATATGGAAACTACCGAGCTGTCGCCCCGCGGGGGCTGGTGGCTAAGTCACCGAAGCAGCAGAAAAGCTCCGAGTGAGGACAGTGCCGCTAGGCACGAAAGCTCGGTAGGATGTTGGTGTGTGGGGCACGAGACTGCCGTAGGCAGGATACGGCAAATGAAAACCGATGTGGAACGACCGTCACAAATTCGAAGAGATAGGAAGGCGGCGTTGCTCCCGATGCCAATCGCGGACTACGCCTACCGGGGGAAAGGACAAATTCAATGCGTATCGTCCAGAAAGACCCAGCAGGGGTCATATGTTTATAACATGGTTAGGCCTTGGACAGATGCGACTCCTTGGGAGTCGGATGGCCTCGGCGGTGGGGATTTTTCTATAGACATGCCATCCCTTCGGGATAGACCGCCGTTCCCCTCGGTTTGGCGCTTTCGTGGGCAGGTTTTTCGGATTGCAAATCCTGGGTTACTGCTTCGGAATTCCGAAGAGCGGTGAGAGACTGCTTCGTGCCTCGCAGTAACGGGAATCAAGCTTTCTCCAAAAAATACACCCGCATCTCCCGTCGGAGCTTGAAACCCAAGCGCTCGTAGAGGCGGATGGCGCCGTAGTTGTCGGGATACACATGGAGAAAAGGCGTCTTGCCCTCTTCCAGGATGTACTGGATCTGGTTGCGCACCAGCTCGGCGCCATAGCCCCTGCCGAGGAAGTCGGGATGGGTACATACGGCGCTCACCTCTACAAAGGGGCTGGGATTGAGGCGCTGCCCGGTCATGGCGGCCAGTCGGCCGTCCTCAAAGATGCCTTCGTACCTGCCCAGCTCGATGGTCTTGGTAAAGAAAGGGCCGGGGTTGGTCAGCTGGGTCAGAGCGATCATCTCGGTGACGTGTGCCTCCGTGAGCGGCAGGGCGCGGGCAGGACCGCTGGCCTCGGGGGCGACCTTGCCCTCGAAGACCATCTGCCAGATGGGCCTCTGGAAGCGCAGCGTCCAGGCCGGTGGGATGGCGACTTCGCCCGGGGTGAAGAGGATGATGGGACCCCCTTGGGCAAACCAGCCCCCCAAGTCCTCCCATTCGTCGGCGGAGTAGGTTCGGAAGCCGACAAACTGCCCCTTGTCCCGCTGCATGTACCGGACGCAGTCGTTGCCTTCGGCGTGGATTTTACTGCCTGTGGTCAGGGCGTTCCAGATGGGATTGTCGAGGATAGCACTCATGGTTTTGATAGGGCTTGGGTAAAAAGGGGAATAAAAGGGGACGGCTCAGACAAACTTCTTTCGCTTAAACCATAAAAATATCACCACGGAGATGGAGATCATCACCCCCCAGGTGACGTAGTAGCCCCACCGCCAGTGCAGCTCGGGGATGTTGGTGAAGTTCATGCCATAGACGCCCACGATGAAGGTGAGCGGCAGGAAGAAGGCCGAAAAGACGGTCAGGAGCTTCATCACGTCGTTGCTCTTTTGGGCGGTGAGGGAGAGGTGGGTGTTGAGGATGGACTGGGCGTCCTCGATCACCTCTTCGAGCTGGAGCATGTAGTTGATGATCGACTCGCGGATGTCCTGGAGGTTGGAGACGTTTTCCTGCTTGACGACGAGCTGATTGAGCACGTTGTGGGAAAACTGCAGGAGCTTTCGGCAGATCCTGGCCTTGGACTTTTGATAGTACAGCTGCTCGATGGAGACCTTGCCGTGTTTTTTGAGAAAGATTTCCTTTTCATTTTCGTCCATCTTGTCGCTGAGCCAGTTGACCGGCGCCTCGAAGGACAGCAGCATCTCAAAGACTATCGCCAGCATAAGTGCCTCAGGATCCCCAAACTCCCTGTCCTTGAACTTGTCCAGAAAGGGGAAGGGCTTCTGGTGGATGGTGATCAGGTTGTCATCGTTGATGAGAAAGGCCACCTTGTTGCTGAGCTTGGCCACGGTGGTGTGGTTCAGGTGGGGCTCGACGGTGAAGGCCCGGAAGATCAAAAAGGTGAAGACGCCATGCTTCTCCAGCTTGGGGAGGTGTCCGTGTTCCAGGGCGTCGTCCAGCAGGTTGATGTCAATGTAGAAGGGGTGCGTCAGGTCTATGAGTTCGGTTTGCTTTGGCTTTTCGATGTCCAGCCATTCGAATTTTCCAAAGTCTTTTTTGAATTGCGCCATGAAGGGAAAACCAGTTTGTGCCGGTGCGCCGTCGCCAGTGGTCCAGAACCGCGCCCTCCGTCAATTTTCAGATAGAAAACATCGTTGAATATAGCCGTTTTTTGCTCGCAGAAGTAGTCGGCGCGTCCAAAAGTACCCCAAGTCTGCTCACTTCACCAGCTGGGTGAGGCTGAGGCGGAGGATCTCGCCCATGTTTTTGCAGGTGAGAAAGGCGGTGTTTTTGTAGTGCCGGGCCAGTTCGCTTTTGAGGCTGTCCACGTTTTCCTCGGGGGCAAGGTGATCGTGCTCCATGCAGCGGAGGATGTCCTCGATCTCCTTGTGGGAGGACTTGAGCCGGGTGGAGATGAGCGCCCGCTCCTCGCGCTGGTATTGGCGCATGGACTCCGGGGTGATGTACTTCATGCCGAGCTGGATCAGGACGTTGTTTTCCTTGAAATACTGGGGCAGGTAGATGGATTTTTTGCCCTCATAGCTCTGCTGGTCAAAGTCTATGGCCCGGATGCGGTAGTGGGTCTCCTCAAAGTCCGGGGTGACGTCGATCACGAAGTTGGACGAGTGCATGTCCCCCAACAGCCTGGCAAAGCAGCGTTCGTTGAACTTGACAAACTCCTTGGCCAGACGGATGGGATTCAGGTGGGGATCCTCCATGTGCAGCTTCATGAATTTTTCCCCGGGAATGCCCGCAATGTGCTCCTCGATGAGGGTGTTTTGGTGGACGAGGTAGCTGATGCGGTTGGGCGAAAGGAGGTCCTCCAGCTCAAGGCCATAGACCCGGGAGGCGTCCGCGTTTTTGATGTAGAAGTAGTCGAAGTTGTCGTTGATCCGGTTGACGATGCGCACCCGAAACGGCTGCGTGTTGCCATATACGCAGAGGTCGATGCGGTCCACGAAGAGGTGCTCCATCACGCTCATGTCCCCGCCGGCCTTCAGGAGGGCGTAGATCTTTTTGACGTTTTGGTGGATTTCCTCGCGGTCGCTTTCGGCATAGAAGACCGTCTCCCAGAGGGTATCCTGGTCCTTGGTGTCGTAGAGCGCGATCGAGCCGTTGTAGCGGAGCAGCTCGTGGTAGTGGATGGGGATGTCCACCTCCCGGGAATACTTGATCAGGTAGCGCCTCAGAACCGGACTGATGGGGTAAATGAGCTTTTTCTTACTGATCAATGCCATGGTCTAGAAGTGCACTTGTTGGTCTTTTTTCAGATATCTATGAAAGATAAAAGGCCCAAAGGGCAAAACCGAGGCAATCAGCGCAAAAAGCGTCCGTCCAAAGTCCCACTTGAGCCTGTGGGCGGTGGGAAAAACGGTGTAGACGTACAGGATAAAAAGCAGTCCATGGGCCCAGCCTACGTAGGTCACCGCCAGCGGCAGGTCAAAGACGTACTTGAGCGGCATGGCTATGCCCAGGAGGATCAAAAATGAGAGGCCTTCGATCAGGCTGATCCACTTAAATCGCCTGGCCCATTTGGTTTGTTCGGTATTCATTCGTTTGATCAGGTAAGGTTAAAGAGGACTTGCAGGGAGGTCCAGAGTTTCTTTTTCAGGGCGACGTTTTCGGAGATTGCCGTGAGGGAGTCGGCAAAGAGGTATTCGGTCTCCCGCTCGGCGTGGACCTCGTAGGGGCGTGCCTGGACAGCATTGATGGGGTGGTTTACCCTGCCAAACTTCAGGATGGTGTGGGCGTTGAGGGCTTTGAATTCCTCCATGCTGCGGCCTTCCAGGTCTTTGGCAGGCAGCAGGCCGATCTCGGCCATGGAGTGGCCACAGGCGTTGATCATCTTCACCAGCATCTCCATCAGGTCTTCCCGCAGCGAGGCTTCCTCGTGCAGGATCAGGACTCCCTTGGAGAAGTTGCCCTTGACCGGAATAGGCTCAGGCACAAGCTCCTCTACCGGGGCAGGAGGGGCTTTTGGCGCCGGGGAGGGCGCAGCTGCGGCAGCGTCGCTGGACTGGACCGGGGGCTTGGGCGACTCGGTGCGGGTGTCCGGGGCGGAGTCCAAACTGGCAAGTATCGCCTCCCGATCTTCTGGGATGAGGTAGATTTCCTCTTCTATGAGTGATTTGAGCTCCTCAAGGCTGTGGTTTTCCATGGCTGGAAATTGGGCAAAAAAAGCCGCTTGGCAAAGTTTGAATGGGATTTAAAGGGGAGTGGGAGGTAGGAGGTCGGGAAGTAGGAAGTGGAAGGTCGGGAGGCAAGGAAGTTGGGAAGTGGGCAAAATGGCGGTCAGAGAGTTGCTCGCTACAAATCCTCGGAGTGGGAAATCACGGCTGGGTTTCGCCATCTAGTCGGCGTTCGGCCTTGTGCGGTAGGAGCGCCGATGACTATCGGGGGCAAATCTGCTCCCAATAGCTAGCAGGATCGGTTCTGTTGGGTCAAGCCAACAGAAGGAAAAGAACTCGCGGCGCGAAAAGCAGATCCACCTAAATGGGCCTACTTCTCGGTAATGTTGAAGATGGACTTGAGCTCCACGGCGTCTTCGGGCTTCATGCGCTTGGCCAAGACGAGCCTCAGCTGACGTCGTCTCAGGGCTCCGTCGAAGTGCTCGATTTCTTCCTCGGTCTCCGGGACGAGCTCAGGTACCTCGATGGGTCTTCCGTTTTGATCCACCGCCACAAAGGTAAAGTAGGCCCGGTGTGTGATGAGCTTCTTTCTGGCGGGAATGTCCTCTGCCGTGACTTCGATGAAAACCTCCATGGAGGAGTTGAAGGCCCGGGTGACTTGGGAGCGGAGGGTGACCACATTCCCCAAGTTGATGGGCTGCTTAAAAGATATGCTGTCCGCGGAGGCGGTGACGACGATGCGGTTGGAGTGTTTTTGGGCTGCTATGGCGGCTACGATGTCCATCCAGTGCATCAGACGTCCGCCCATGAGGTTGTTCAGCGCGTTGGTGTCGTTGGGAAATACCATTTCCGTCATGATGGTGACGGATTCTTTTGCAAACTTCTGCTTAGCCATAAAACCGATTTTGAACAAAAATAGAAATAATATTCTGTTTTGGGTAGTCCGATTATACCAATCAGAATATTATTCTGTGGAAAAATCAATGCTTCCAGCCGTCCTTGCCTAATAGGGGGACAAAGGCAAAGCCCTCAAATTCTTCCCTTTCTATGTTTTTGGCGGACTTCTTGGTGATTTTCACCATGGTCTGCCGCCTTCTATCGCCTACGGGGATCACGAGTATGCCGCCGACTTTCAGCTGCGCGATCAGAGCCTCCGGTACGATGGGCGCTCCGGCCGTGACGATGATCTTGTCGTAGGGCGCATGCTGGGGCAGGCCGCCCGTGCCATCGCCGTAAAACAGGTTCATCTCGATTCCCAGTCTTTTCAAAAAGCGCTGGGTGCCTTCGAAGAGCTTCTTTTGGTACTCGATGGTGTACACTTCGGCGCCCAGAAGATGGAGGATGCTGCCCTGATAGCCGGATCCGGTGCCGATCTCGAGTACCTTTTCGCCCGACTTCACGTCCAGCAGCTCGGTCTGAAACGCCACCGTATAGGGCTGGGAGATGGTCTGACCCTCTCCGATGGGGAAGGCCTTGTCCTCATAGGCATGGGAGATGAGCGCGGTGTCAAAGAAAAAATGGCGGGGCAGCGTGTTGATCGCATCGAGCACTTTCTCGCTTTGGATACCCTTTGCACGAAGTTCGGCGACAAGTGCGCGACGTTTCCCTTTGTGTAGGTAGGTATCTTCGAGTTTTAGCATGCCGGAGGGGTTTGGGTGCTCGAAGATAAACGAATATTTACCTTACTTTGAACCCGGAAAGGCATTTTTTGCTTATCCGTTTGATTCATCGAAGTTTAACTTTCAGGCATGTTTACAGGAATAATCGAGTCTTTTGGCACCCTCGAAAAAATCACCACCGAGGGCAGCAACGTACATTTTGACCTGAGTTCGGAGATAGCTCCCGAGCTCAAGATAGACCAATCCCTAGCCCATGACGGCGTCTGCCTGACGGTGGTCGCGGTGGACGCCAACGGCTATCGCGTGACGGCCATAGACGAGACCATCCAGAAGACCAACCTCTCGGGCTGGAAGGTGGGAAAAAAAGTCAACCTGGAGCGCTGCATGCCGGCCAATGGACGCTTTGACGGACATATCGTGCAGGGGCACGTGGACCAGACCGGCGTGGTGAAGCGGATCAGCGATGAGGATGGCTCTTGGCTGTTTGACCTTGAGTACGATGCCGCCACCGGCAATGTCACCGTGGAAAAGGGCTCCATCACCATCAATGGCACCAGCCTGACCTGCTTCAATTCCAAGCAGGGGGGCTTTTCTGTAGCGATCATTCCCTATACCTACGAGCATACCAATTTTCACCAGCTGCAAGTAGGCGACCGCGTCAACCTCGAATTTGACATCGTCGGTAAGTACATCGCCCGTATGATCAAAGGGTATTGATTCAGTGGGCAGTTAGCAGTGGACAGTTTGCAGTTCGCAGACTGCCTACTGCCCACTGAAAACTGCCTACTGAATACTGGCGACCGTGGGAGCATCTTTGACCAGGCGGAAGCCTACGTTGGACGAGCCGGAGTCGTAGGAAGTGCCTTGTCTTGCAGAAGGGCGATAATTGACGCAGTAGTTGGGCGCGCAGAGGAAGGAGCCGCCTTTCATCACCCGCTCCATTGCGTAGGGGTTGTCCGGGTTGTAGCAGGGGTTCATATTGGCATCCAGCTTGGGGGCCTGTCCGGCGAGTCTGGCGAGTTTCAGGGCGTCGTACCAGTCGGAGGTCAGCTCCCACACGTTCCCGATCATGTCATAGAGGCCAAAGGAGTTTGGGGCGAAAGAGCCCACTGGCGAGGCGCCGATGTAGCCGTCTGTGCCCTCGTTGTTGTGCGGAAAAATGCCCTGAAAGGTATTGGCCAAGTATTGTCCGCTGGGATTGAGCTCGTCACCCCAAGCGAAGCGCTTACCGTTGACCCCACCCCGGGAGGCAAATTCCCACTCGAATTCCGTAGGCAGTCTTTTTCCCACCCACTCCGCATAGGCCTGCGCATCTTCGTAGCAAACCTGTACGACGGGGTATTTTTCCTTTCCTTCAATAGAACTTCCGGGGCCTTCCGGATGCCTCCAGCTGGCACCGTTTACCCAGCTCCACCAGCGTGAAATATCATCCGTAGGCACGGCGTAGGGAGGCGGCGTGAAGACCATCGCACCCGGGACGAGCACGGATTCGTCAGGTTTGGGCGTGCCTGGGGGAAGCTGCTTTTTGAGCTCCTCCCATTCCGGCTTGCGCTCGGCCACGGTGATATAGCCTGTCGCCTCCACAAACTTCGCAAACTCCTCGTTGGTGACTTCGTGGGTGTCCATCCAGAATCCGGCGACTTCCACATCCACAGCGGGCTTTTCAGCGGCATAGGCGTCCGCCTCATTGGTGCCCATGGTGAACTTTCCGCCGGGAATCCAAGCCATGCCTGCTTCCTTTTTGGGTGGCTCGGGCTGGGAAAAAATGACTCGGTTGTCGGTGGATGCGACGGCCTCCCCGGTGTTTTTGGGAGAGTCACAGGCTGTGATCATTCCCAGGGAAAGCGTCGCTAAGCATAAAAACTGAATAGAGAAGGCGTATTTCATGGGGGAAATTTAACCCAAAAAAGTACTTTCAGCCCAATCCTGAGTTCGATTTCTGTCAAACTTCCATCACGTGCATCTTGGATTCCACCTTTTTGCGCAGCTTGTTGAAAAACTGCCGACGCTCCTTTTCCCCCGTACCGCTGATCAGGGTAGACCGCTTCATGAGGTTGTCCAGATTTTTGAACATCGAGTCGTTGAACTTTTTGTCCATGGAGCCGATGAAGTACATCACACTGTGGTTTAGATAGGTGATCTTGGAGTCGCCCAGCTCCGCCATGAAGGTATTGTCGCCCAGCACGATCTCATTGAGGTACATTTTGTATTCGGCGCAGTCTTCGGTGGGAGCTTGGCCAAGGATGGATTTTCGGCCTGAGTCGGCCATTTTTTCCAGGTGGTCGATGACTTCCATCACGCATCGGTAGAGGGTGATGGTGTCTTCGGGGTTTTTGATCAGGCCCATTTCGTGGTAGACCTCGATCTGTCTCAGGGTGGTGTTCAGCCCCTCTTCGTTCCAGATTTCCGAAGTGGGGACGCGGTTGTAGACCTTGATGGTCTTTTGCGTGACCTCCCGAAAGCGCTCGAAATGGTTGTCCGAGATGGAAAACTTGGCGTTTTTGAGATTTTCGAAGAGCAGGATGGACTTCATCCAAAAGAAAAACTTAAACCCTGCCAAGGCGGGATGATAGTAGTGGTGAAAGGGGGGCATGTCCTTGACCAGGAAGTAGACGTGCTTATTGCTGAAACTGTTGACCAAGTTGAGTTGGGAGAGTACGTCCTCCATCCACTCGACCATGCTTTCCTCCTGGTAGGTGTTGGTCTTGCCCTGAAAGATGATGGAGTCCGATTCCATACTGAAAAACTTGTCCAGAGAGACGTTGAAGCGTTTGCAAAGTACCCTCAGTTCGTCAAAATCGAGGAGTTTTTCTCCCCGGATTCTCCTATAGGCGCTATCCATGCTCACATTTAGTGTTTCGGCTACCTCATCTACCAGCGAAGCGTAGGAGGGGATGGAGGACTTGAGACTGAGGAAAAACTGTGCCTGAATCGAGGAGGAAATCGCCATATCACATGTGAATATCAGTGGTTTGTACTAATAAAAATGTAACTAAATGTATGAAATGTGATAAATAATTTCAACACCAAAAAAGAACATAATTTTGAATGTTTCTTTTAAAAATTAAATATATTTTGAAAATAACTAACAATCCAAAATAATACGATTCCTAGATAGAATTGCCTTTAAGTTGGGTTGAATTTTTCCAATTTTGATTATTTCACTTCTCGATGTCAAGAATAGATCTGCTGGAACTTGTGTTTCGCCAGAGGCTATGCCGGTGATCGCACTTTTAAAATGGAAAAAAAATCGGGATAAAAATGCTGGCAATGATCCAAAAGAGGATGTTGAGCGGAGTCCCCACCTTCATGTAATCCGAAAACCGGTAGTTGCCGGGATTGTAGATCATGGTGTTGGTCTGATAGCCCATGGGGGTCATGAAGCTAAGGCTGGCGGCAAAGGTCACTGCCATCAGGAATGGCCTTGCCTCCACGTCCATGGACGCGGCAATGCTGATCGCGATGGGAGCGAGCAGGGCCGCGGTGGCGTTGTTGGACATGACATTGGTGAGGAGGAAGGTCAGTGCAAAGATGGCGCTCAGTACGATCCTCGGCCCATAGGAACCAAAGAGGTCCAAGACGCCCTGTCCGATGAGCTGAGCGCCGCCGGTCTTCTCCAGCGCGGCACCCATGGACAGTACACCCGCGAGCATGAATATCACCTTCCAGTCAATGGCTTTGTAAGCTTCGTCAGGCGTGATGGCCCGGAGCATCACCATCGCCAAAGCCCCGGCAGTCGCGGATAGCGTGATCGGGAAGATGCCAAGAGCGGCCGAGCCGATTACCAGACCCAAAATCCCGAGCGTGAGAACCACCTGGAGTTTGTTGAGGATTTCGGTTTTTCTGCCCGATACTAAGAGTAGGTCTTCGGAGCGGTCTATCGACTGGATCGTCTCTTCGGTCGCGCGGAGCAAGAGGACGTCTCCCGACTTCAAGGTGGAGCCTGCGATCAGTTTGTCCAGCAAGCCCTTGCGGTGCCTGATCCCTATGACGGTCACCTGCTCAAAGAGGCTCCGGAACCTGACGGACTTGATGCTTTCGTTGACCAAAAAAGAGTTGGGCGTGACGATGGCCTCGAAAAGCTTTTCGTCCTGCCCGCTGGCAGTCTCAGAGCTCCAGTCCAGATCGGCCTTGATTTCCACCCCCTTGGTTTTTTTGAGGCGCTCCAGGTGTTTTTGGTCCACGGTCACCCGGATCACGTCACCGGACAGCACCACGGTATTGGGATAGACCTTCACTTGCTTGCCGTCCTCCCGCACGATCTGCAGGGGCTTGGTGTCCCCGTCTTTGAAGATCTTTTGTTTCAAGATCGGTTCCTGCAGCTGTTCGTAGGCTTCGGTGATGGTGATCTCGATGAGGTAGTTGCCGAGATCATAGCTGTCGGATTGGCCGGTATTGGGGTTGCGGCTCGGTAGGAGCCACTTGCCCAGGGTCACCATGTAGAGTGTGCCTGCGGCCAAAAAAACCAGGCCCATGGCGCTCATTTCAAACACGCCGAAGCTGGGAAGTCCGGCCTTTTCGGCGATGCCGCTGACCAGGATGTTGGTACTTGTCCCCAAGAGTGTGCAAATTCCCCCCATCAGCGCCCCAAAGGAAAGCGGCATCAGGAGCTTGGACGGAGGGATTTGGTTTTTGTCGCTGATCTGCATGACCGCGGGCATGAGGAGCGCGACCACCGCAGTATCGTTGATAAAAGCCGACAGCAGACCCGAGGTGAGCATGAGACTGAAGATCAGGGCGGTCTCGCTTTTGGCCGCCTGACTGCCCAGATAGACGCTCACTTGATCCAGAATTCCTGTCTTGAAGATAGCCTGCGAAATGACGAACATGGCTGCAACCGTGATAGTTGCGGAATTGGCGAAGCCAGCCATGCCCTCTTTCAGATCCAGAATGCCCAGCAGCATGAACAGCACCATGACTCCTATGGCGACTGTGTCTACGGTGAATTTTTCCGTAAAGAATAAGACGACCGCCAGGGAGATGATGCCGAGGACAAGTCCGGTTTCGAAGGTCATAGCTTACATGGTGAAGTAGTTTCCTTTCTTCAATTTTTGCTTCACTTTGAAGTAATTGAAGATTCCTACTCCCAAAAAGGCAAAACTCAAACCAAACGCGAGGTAGCCCAGCTCACGCACATGCGCAAGCTTGTTGACTTCAAAAAGGGCGGTGCCCGATACCAAAAAGTAGAGCGATGTCCGGATGTAAGAAAGGAGCGTACGCTCATTGGCCAAAGTGGTGCGCTGCCGCGCGAGATAGTCCCTGACGATTAGTTCTTGCTCAAAGTCTTTTTCCATACTGCTATTTCATTATTTTAGGCCTATTATTCTAAATGAAAACGATATGAAAAAGTTATTTACAATTTTTCTATTTTTTGTCACATTGGGAATCGCTGCGGCTCAGGACATGGATTCCACAGCAAAAATCCCCGTTGACACCACCTATTGGCTGAAAGAAATCGGGGGCGGTCTGAATATCAACCAGGCATCCTTCAGCAGCAACTGGACGGGTGGGGGCGTGAACTCGGTCGCTTTCAGCGCGACGCTTCTCGGAAGAGCCAACTACGCCAAGGACAAGTGGTCGTGGGACAACACTCTGGATCTGATCTACGGTGTGGTCAAAAACGAGGATGAAGACGGCCGCAAGTCCAACGACCGGATCTTCATCGATTCCAAGCTGGGCTATGCGATCGGGAAAAACTGGAATGTCTATTTTGGGGTAAACTTCCTCAGCCAATTCGCACCGGGCTATGATTTTGACGAAGATCCGAGGCTCTTGATTTCGAAGTTTCTCAATCCTGCCTACCTGACCACCTCACTGGGTTTTGAATACAAGCCCAATTCGGAGTTTAGTCTCCGACTGTCTCCGTTTGCCCCGCGGTTTACCTTCGTCACCGATACCGACCTGTATCTGAATGTAGAAGACAACTACGGCGTGGAAATCGGAGAGACGGTGCGGCAGGAGTGGCTTGCCTTCAACATACAGGCAGACTGGAACAAGAAAATTTCCGAGAATCTGGCTTTGACGATGCGATATATGATGTACGCTAACCTGGAGACTTTGGCATTTGACACGGTAGATCACAGATTGGACTTCGGGCTCACTGCAAAAATCACCAATGCGGTAAACGTCAGCTTGACCTCGCTGACGATCTACGATATCGACCAGGATGAAAAAATACAATTTAGCCAGGGACTCGCGCTTGGTTTGGCGTTCAAAAGGGGAAACTTTCCTGAGAAGAAATAAAAAAAATACAAATTATTCTTTGGGATTTTGATTTATATAGAATTGTATTATTTTTGAATTCATTGTGGTAGTTAAATAATAGTTGGTTTAGTTTTCAAATAAAGGGCAGGAGATCTTCTCCTGCTTTTTTATTTTCCCACCATGGAATAATTCAATTTTTTTGGAAAACGAGGCGACTCCGTGCAAAAGTATAGTGCCTGGGGTAAAAATTCCCAACTCCCTACCTTGTTCCCCCCGTTCAAGCCCGGTAGAGGAGGAGACTGGAAATGAAAAAAGCCCAGACTTGCGTCTGGGCTCTGTACACTCGGAAGGATTCGAACCCTCAACCCTCGGAGCCGAAATCCGATATTCTATCCAGTTGAACTACGAGTGCGTCTATTTTATCTTATGCTTCGAGTACAGCCTGTACTTTTTCAGCAGCTTCTTTCAGCGTGATGGCAGAAGAGACCTTCAAGCCAGACTCATCGATGATTTTTGCGCCTTCCTCAGCGTTGGTTCCTTGCAGACGAACGATGATAGGAACTCTGATGTCACCGATGGACTTGTAGGCTTCCACGACACCGTTTGCGATTCTGTCGCAGCGAACGATACCGCCGAATACGTTGATCAAGATCGCCTTGACGTTTGGATCCTGAAGGATGATACGGAAACCAGCCTCTACGGTAGTGGCGTTAGCTCCTCCTCCCACGTCCAGGAAGTTGGCAGGCTCACCGCCGGAAAGCTTGATCATGTCCATAGTTGCCATCGCAAGACCGGCACCGTTTACCATACAGCCCACGTTGCCGTCGAGCTTCACATAGTTCAGGCCAGATTTGCCAGCTTCTACTTCCAAAGGATCTTCTTCGGCCAAGTCTCTCAGCTCAGCCAGTTTCGGCTGACGGTATAGCGCATTGTCATCGAGGTTGACTTTGGCGTCCACGGCCAAGATCTTGTCGTCAGAAGTCTTCAACACTGGGTTGATCTCAAACTGGGAAGAGTCGGTAGACACATACGCCTTATAAAGCGCGGCGATGAATTTCACCATTTCTTTGTGGGCGGTACCGGTAAGGCCCAATTTGAAAGCAACCTTTCTAGCCTGGAAGCCTTGAAGACCAACCTTGGGATCGATCCACTCTTTGATGATTTTTTCTGGGTGGTTTTCGGCTACCTCTTCGATATCCATGCCCCCTTCGGTAGAAGCCATGATCACGTTGGATCCGGTAGCTCTGTCCAGGAGGATGGACATGTAATATTCTTTTGGCTCAGAAGCACCAGGATAGTACACATCCTCGGCTACCAAGACCTTGCTTACTTTTTTGCCTTCAGCACCAGTCTGGATGGTCACCAGGGTACCGCCCAAGATGGCAGAAGCCTTCTCCTTGACGTCGTCCAATTTTTTGGCAAGAACCACACCTCTGGAGCCGGTTTCCTTCACTTCGCCTTTGCCGCGTCCACCTGCGTGGATCTGGGCTTTGATCACATACCAGGAAGTACCGGTTTGAGCGTTTAGTTTGACTGCAGCTTCGTGAGCGGCCTCAGGGGAATCGGCTACAATGCCTTCCTGGATCCTCACGCCGTAACCTTTCAATACTTCTTTTGCCTGATATTCGTGAATATTCATGTGATTGTGTTTTTTTCAGCGGCCATCCAGACAGCTATCTCGCATGACTGGCTGCTTCCCCAGTATTTTGGCGGTAGCGGCCATGCTCGATTACCTTCTCTGGAATTTTTGCCGAAGATAAGGCGATGAGGTTGATAAATCAAACCGCATTTTTCCATTTTTATCTAAGAAAAGGCTTTAATTCCTGTATTTGAGGGATTTGTTTTACTTTTAAAAACTCAAAAAAATCTACCATGCTGATAGCCAAAGGGATCCACAAATCCTATGGAAGCCTACACGTGTTGAAGGGCGTTGATCTTGAAATTTCCGAGTCTGAAATAGTGTCGATCGTGGGCTCCTCGGGGGCGGGGAAAAGCACGCTGCTGCATATCCTGGGAACCCTGGACCAACCCGAACGAGGGGAGCTTCGCATGCAGGACAAAGACCTACTCAAGCTGAAGGGGGATAGACTGGCGGATTTCAGAAACCAGCAGATCGGTTTTATTTTTCAGTTTCACAATCTCCTGCCCGAATTCACCGCCCAGGAAAACATCCAGATTCCGGGCTATATCAGCGGGAGTTCCGCTTCCGACCTGAAAAAAAGGTCTGGAGAACTCGCCGAGATCCTCGGCATCAGCCACCGGCTGGACCACAAGCCGGCGACCCTCTCCGGGGGGGAGCAGCAGCGCGTTGCCGTGGCGAGGGCTTTGATCAACAATCCCTCGGTGGTCTTTGCCGATGAACCCAGCGGCAATCTCGACACCACCAACGCAAGAAGCCTGCATGAGCTTTTTTTCAAATTAAGAGATGAACTCAGGCAGGCTTTCGTGATCGTCACCCACAACGAGGAGCTTGCCGGGATGGCCGACCGTCAGGTGGTGATGCAGGATGGGTTGATCGTGGCCAACTAGGACTTGCCCAATTGCGCGATCATCGCACTCACGTGTTTTTTGTTTTCGAAGAGTCCCTCAAACACCCCTGCAATGTGGTGTTGTGCATCGAGGAGATAGGTGACGCGCTTGGGCATTTTGATCAGGGGGACCAGCGCGTCGTAGGCCTTGCAGACCTTGCCGTCGGAATCGGAGAGGAGGTCAAAAGGCAGCTTGTAGGCTTCCTTAAACCGCTCATGCGTAGGAATGTCGTCCCTGCTGATCCCGAAAACGGGGACTTCCATGTCGCGAAATTCGGTGAACTGATCGCGGAATTCACAGGCCTCAGCCGTGCATCCCTTGGTAAAGTCCTTGGGATAGAAGAAAAGAATCAAGGGTTTGCCGAGGTAGTCTTCCAGTCGGAAGAGCCTATCCGAGGTGGATGGTAGCTGGATGGTTGGGGCTTTGGAGCCGATAGATAGTGCCATAGATAGGTATAAAGCCCAGATCCGGGCATAAAGTTTCGGCCAAATAATATTTTGAGGCCTGAACTTATCCGGCACTGATTTACTTTGCAGAGGTATACCACCTCAAAACCTTCGTTTCAGTTGAAGATCAGTAGCGTCCAGTCCATGCTTTTGGCGGGGATTTTTTTTGCAATGATGAACGTGTCTGTCAAGTTCATCCCACATATTCCGGCGATTGAGATCGTCTGGTTTCGCTCGGTGTTCAGTCTGGTCTTCACTTTCATCGTACTCGGGCAAAAAGGCATTTCCCCCTTTGGCAACCGCAAGGGCAGCTTGGTGATTCGCGGGATCGTGGGTTCGATCAGCCTGATCTTGTTTTTCTACACCCTGCAGCGGATTCCTCTTGCCAGCGCGGTGACCATGCAGTACCTGTCGCCGATATTCACGACTATCCTGGGTGTGTTCATCATCAAGGAAAAAGTCCGGCCCATTCAGTTTCTCTATTTCGCGATGGCATTTGCGGGGGTGCTGATCATTCAGGGCGTAGACCCGAGGGTAGATCCGCTCAGCGCCCTGATGGGCATCACTTCCGGACTAGCGGCTGGAGTCGCCTATAATATGATCCGAAAGCTGAAAACCTCCGAGCATCCCCTGGTGATCGTCTTTTACTTTCCGCTAGTCACACTTCCCATTGCCTCGATCATCATGTATTTTGACTGGGTGACTCCGGTAGGTTGGGATTGGGTGATGCTGCTCTGGATTGGCTTTTGCACGCAAAGTGCCCAGTATTTTATGACGGTGGCCTACCAAACCGGCAATCTTGCCCGGGTATCCAGCCTCAGCTACATGGGGGTACTCTACGCGCTGATCTTTGGGTTTTTCCTCTTTGGCGAGACCTTCCCGCTCGCATCTTACATCGGTATGGGCTTGGTGCTTGTGGGTATTTTGTTAAACCTGAGGGTGAAAAGCTAGAGTGGAGAGAGGAGACCCAAGATGCCCCTGGCAAAAGAAACTGGGGTTGGGAAAAGTCCGAGCGGTCTTCCACTGAGCTATAGTGCCGCATGATTGGCGGTTCGTATTTCTCTTCCCAAGCACTTACCTTTAAGCAACAATTTGCTGGCGTTAATGAAAATCACCAAAGACCTCTATCAAAGCAACCTGGTTTTGCTCACCGATTTTTACCAACTCACGATGGCCTATGCCTATTGGAAATCGGGCAAGGGAGAGCAGGAGGCCGTTTTCAACCTGTTTTTTAGAAAACACCCTTTTCAGGGAGGTTTTACCCTGGCGGCGGGATTGGACTACGTGGTCGATTTTTGCAACAATTTCAAGTTTGAAAAAGCCGACTTGGAATACCTGGAGGTGATGAAAAACAAGGACGGGAGTCCGGTCTTTGAGCCGGCGTTTCTGGACTACCTCCAAAACCTCCAATTCTCCTGCGACATCGATGCGGTAGAGGAGGGGACGGTCATTTTTCCCAACTCACCCATGGTCAGGGTCAAAGGGCCGCTGATCCAATGCCAGCTGCTGGAGACTCCGCTGCTGAACATCATCAATTTCCAAACCCTGATCGCCACCAAAGCTGCCCGGATCAACGTTGCCGCACAGGGAGAGCCGGTTTTGGAGTTTGGGCTTCGCCGGGCACAGGGCATAGACGGGGCTTTGGCAGCCAGCCGCGCCGCCTACATCGGCGGCTGTACCTCCACGTCCAATGTGATGGCTGGCAAGCTGTTCGGAATTCCAGTCGCTGGAACCCATGCGCACAGTTGGATCATGTCTTTTGAGACGGAGCTGGAGGCCTTTCAGGCCTATGCGGAAGCCTTCCCAGATCAATGTATCTTCTTGGTAGACACCTATGATACGATCAATGGGGTGAAGAATGCCATCAAGGTCGGGGAGATTTTGCGGAGCAAGGGAAAAGAAATGGTGGGCATCCGGATTGACTCCGGCGATCTGGCCTACTACAGTTCCCAAGCCCGACAGATGTTGGATGAGGCGGGTTTTCCGGAAGCAAAAATCGTCGCTTCCAACGACCTGGACGAGCATATCATTGCCTCGCTCAAATCCCAGGATGCCGATATCAACGTGTGGGGAGTGGGTACCAAGCTGGTCACTGCCTACGATCAGCCAGCCCTGGGCGCGGTGTATAAGCTCTCAGCGATCAAGAATGCGGACGGCCACTGGGAGCCCCGGGTAAAGGTATCCCAGCAGTCGCTAAAGATCAACGTGCCGGGATTTCACAATACCAAACGGTATTTCAGCAAAGGGAAAGCCGTGGCGGACATGATCTTCCTCGAAGACCAGGAAATCGACCCCAAGGGCGTAGTGATCATCGATCCGGTCGATGCGACGCGACGCAAGCGCTTGATGCCCGCATTCTATCAGGAAGAAGTCTTGCTGAAACCGATATTCAAGCAAGGAAAAAAAGTGTATAAGCTGCCTACTTTGACAGAGATACGGGAGCGAGCTTCAAGCCAACTGGAGTCGCTAGATAAGACGCATATGCGCTTGGTAAACCCACACCTGTATCCGGTAGGTTTGGAGGAAAACCTGCACCATCTGCGGATGGAGCTGGTATTGAAAGCCAAAAAATTTGAAAATGGTGAAGATTGAAAAAGACGACGCGCTGCTGATCGTGGACGTGCAAAATGACTTCCTGCCAGGCGGCGCACTGGCAGTAGCCGAGGGAGATCAGGTGATCCCGGTGATCAATGGGCTGCAAAAGAAATTTGGGCTGGTCGTCGCCACACAGGACTTTCACCCCGCCTGCCATGGCAGCTTTGCGGCAAACCATCCGGGCAAAAGGCCCGGCGAGATCATTGAGCTGGCGGGCTTGCCCCAAGTATTATGGCCAGTCCATTGCGTGCAGGGCAGTTCGGGCGCGGACTTCCATGACGGATTAGACCGTGGGACTTGGAAGGCCGTTTTTCAAAAGGGCAAAAACCCGGAGGTGGATTCCTATTCCGGCTTTTTTGACAACGCCAGAAGAGGCGCGACAGGCCTCGGGGATTTTCTGACAGCAACTGGCGTACGGCGGGTGTTTGTGTGTGGGCTGGCCCTGGATTATTGCGTTAAATTTACCGCCACAGACGCCAAGGAGCTGGGTTTTGAGACCTTTTTGGTCAGCGATGCGACCCGCGCGGTGAATTTGGCCCCAGGCGATGGAGCAAAGGCAATCCAAGAAATGAAAACGCTGGGCATCAAAATCATTACCAGCAAAGAACTTTAAGACATGTTTGACTACGATCCAGACAAGCACTACGCCAGCGAAACCGAAAGCCGCGTGGTGATCCGCTTTCAGGACTGCGACCCGCTCCAGCACCTGAACAATGCGAAGTACTTCGACTATTTTTTCAACGCCCGCGAAGACCAGGTTCCGAAGCTATACGGCTTGGAAATCATCGATCTGATCAAAACCTACAAGGCCGCCTGGGTGGTGTACAACCACAACATCAGCTACGTGAAGCCTGCTATGGTCGGGGAGTGGGTGCGCATCATGAGCCGGATACTGTGGTACAACCACAACACCATCGTGGTGGAGTACTACATGACCGATGACTCCAAGACCCAGCTGAAGACCGTGCTCTGGTCGACCATGCGCTATGTGACGCTGAAAGAAGGCAAATCCACCGACCACAGCGGGGCGGTGCAGGATTTTCTGAAAGCCACTTCCGTGAATCTGGACATCTCCCAGATGGATATCCGGGACAGGGTGAAAGCGCTGGTGGCGGAGTTTAAAAAAGCCTAGGCGAAAAGGATAAGAGCAATTGCCATAAATACACGAAAACCATGAGGAAATTGAGCATTTACATCGCCTCCAGTTTGGACGGCTTTATCGCCAAGCCAAATGACAACCTGGAGTTTCTCAAACTGGTCGAGAAGGAAGGGGAGGACTACGGCTATGCTGATTTTACGGCGACGATAGATACGATCATTCTCGGGCGGAAAACCTACGACTGGGTGCTTCGGGAAGTCGGTACCTCGCACTATGACAATGGCGACAGGGACGTCTATGTGATCACCCGCTCGCCTAGGCCCAGCAGCGGCAGGACTACTTTTTTTACCGGTGACTTGCCAGAGTTGGTCAGGGGGCTAAAGTCTGGAGAGGGGAAAAACATCTACTGCGACGGCGGAGCCGAGGTGATCAATTCCCTTTTGCGGCACGACCTGATCGACGAACTGATCATTTCCGTGATTCCCGTACTGCTCGGTGAGGGAACGCGGCTTTTTGCCGAGGGAAGGCCAGAACAGCAGCTTGAACTTTTGGGCACCAAATCATTTGAAAGCGGCCTGGTGCAGCTTCACTACCGGCGCAAAGGATAAATTGGCAGACAGCACGCTACTTTTTTCCATAAAAGCTGAAAATCAAAGCTCAAATCCATAGTCCCGCTCCACGAGCGCAATGCGGGTTTTGTAGGCCGAGTACCATTTTTCGCGGCCGTATTGCTGGGCGAGCAGGTGGTCTGTATTCGCCTTCCATTTGCGTATCGCCTCGGTGTCAGTCCAGTAGGAAATGGTGATTCCCAATCCCTCGCGCACACTTTCATGTCCTAGGTAGCCGGCTTGCTGCTCGGCAAGGCGGACCATTTCCCCGGCCATTTCTGCATAGCCTTCGTCCACGTCTGTACGGATGTTGGAGAAAATCACGGCGTAGTAGGGTGGTTTTGGAGTGGTTGCTATCATTTTTTTTTGAAAAAGGAGTAGGGGTAAAGGTCGGCTCGATTGTCTTAGCTAAAAATAGGGAAAAGAGCGGGCGTGTTTGTCGCACTGCCAAGAAATAGTCGGCCTGGCTCAGAGACCCTGAAGAAAAGCAGAATCAAAACTATCTAAATAAAACCAACTATGAGATTTAGCAACATGAGTTACAAGAGCAAAAGTACCGGCCTGCTACTGGCAGCGTTGATCGCGTTTTCTTCCTGCGAAGGAGAAATGGAAGTCGTGCAAAGCATCAATGAGGAATTTGCCGGTGTCGAAAAGATCCAGGTCGAATCGTCCTTCATGGAAATCAACTACCAAGGGGTTTCCGGTCAGGCGGCTGTACAAATGAATGGGCTCTTGGAGTCCAGCCGCTCTGGCAATTTCGAGATCGAATACAAGCAGGAGGGAAATACCCTCTTCATCGAACTGGACAAAAACGGCGTTTTCGGGGGCGGTAACCATCGGGCAGTGGTCAATTTGGTCGGGCCAAAAGACTTGGAGCTGAGCGTGGAGTCTGGATCTGGCAAGACGGTCGTGTCTGGCATCGAGTATCCGCACCTTCACCTCAGCTCTGGCTCAGGCAATATCCGGGTGATGCAAGCTCGGGTGCCTTCCATACGCCTGCAGGTGGGATCGGGGTCCATCGAAGGGTTCGACTTGATCGGTGACGTAGATGCAGATGCTTCCTCCGGAAAGATAGAAATCGATCAGATGCAAGGCAATCTCGCCATCGAAGCCTCCAGCGGTGGCGTCAAAGTAAGAAACCTGACCGGCAAGCTCAACGTGCAGATGAGCTCTGGAAAAGTGGAAGTGGCCAATGTCTCCGAGATGGAAAGCATGAAGGTAAGCTCCGGCAGTATCACCGGAACCGGAGTGGGCCTGAGCCCCAATACGCGCTTGGTGAGCTCTTCGGGAAGGATTGCCATCCAGAGCATTTCCAACTTGGCGGACTACAACTATGATTTCGAGGCGGGGAGCGGCCGGGTGACCGTGGGCGAAAGCTCTTCCTCTGGCTCGCTGAAGATCAACAACGGCGCGTCAAGTACTATTTCGGGCTCCGTTTCCAGCGGATCCATAGAAATCAAAAACTAGCAGTCGAAGTCCAAAAAACGCAGCCCCGGCGATTTGCCGGGGCTTTTTTTGTCCAAACGACATATCGTTTACGATTTTTTGTACTTGGTTTTGAAAATTGGGTATTCTGCCGAAAAGGGTAAACCTTGCAGCACTATTCACTGAATACAATCGATAGCACGTGTCGGTTTGATATTTGTCAAGAAAATCCAGGGAGCAAATCTCCCCGAGGAAGATCTGCGTAATTTTGTATGCATGACGAATAAGTTGTCTTGGATTTCCAAATAATATTTGGCTGGCGTTGTTTTGTTTCTTCTTTGCGAAACAAGAGCCGGGGTGTTGCGGTGTCAGAATTCCGCAACGAGTCCTGAGGCCAAGCCAGACATCTCGACTTCAATACAGTCTTCCTTTCTGTGTCGATACCAATACTTGGTAAAAATAATAAAGGAGTAGTGAAAAGTTGTTTAAATCACCCCCAAAAACCCCGGTATATACACCGGGGTTTTGTTTTTGAAAAAGGATTTAGGATTGTAGAAAATCGAATTGTCGGAAGCCAACTTGGTTTACTTGCACTCGGATGGCCTTACCTGCGCCTTGCCGCCACAGTCGAAGTATTTTTCGAAGTTGTACCATTCCAGTGACACACCCACTTCGCAATGGTAGTTGGCTGTAGCCTCGTCGATCGGATAGCGGATGTCTGTTGTTTCATTTATGCCCATGCCGTCGTCGACGACAGTCCAAATAGCATAGTAGCCCGGATAGGTCGGATCGGAGCCGGAAGTGATCACGCCGGTGATTCTCGCCGTTTTGCAGTCCTCAGCAAAGGCAATGCAGATAATTTCCCCCTTGGCGTGAGAAACGGGCTCACCTTCTACTCCGAAGTTGTAAACCTCAAAAGTTCCATCTACGACGCGGTTCTTGAGCCGTCCATTGTAAGAGTGGATCTCGGTTGCGCTTTTGTACTGCATTCCTTGGAAATCCAGGAATACGTCTACAGCTTTTGCGGTGCCTTCCTTATCGATCCAGGGTATGTCTGGCGTCAGGGAGGTGTCTTCCAGCGAACAGCCAAATGCGAAGATGGCCAGTGCGGCGAGTGCGATGTTTTTGGGTTTGATAAACAGCATGTCTTTTTATTAAAACCAATAAATAATATATGAAATACAAATAAATGTATTTGATTGAAATTTTCAAATTAACGATGAAAAAAAACTAATTTTTGTTGGTGCAATTGAAGTAGTAGTCAGTTTTGAAAAGGAGGATCAAAAAGGGAATTTGTCTTTTGGAAATCGGAAGGGGGAGTTCAGGGCTTAATCCCAATTTCCTGTGGAATCGCTGATTTCAGCCCGATAGGCGGGTTTACATAGAGTCCGGAATTCCTTAACTTTTGCCAACGAGTCGAACCCATTCTGTTTCATTTTTCATCGACAAAACTTCCTGTTTTTATGGCAAGTAAATTTGCTCGACTTTCGGATTTGCTTTGGGCGCATTTCGAGAAAGGAGGAACCGTCTCCGTCCGTATTCCATTTTCATTGATCAGTCCGGAAGGCGAAGAACGTGTATTTGGGGTAGGGTATCCCAGATTTTCGCTTCGGCTAAATGGTCAAGATGCCATATCGGCCTTGAGTACGCTGGACCAAAAGCAGATCGTAAAAGCTTACCTGAAAGGGCAGATAGACGTGTCCGGGGATTTTTTGCAGGTATTGTCTCTCAGAACTTATTTTGGGGATAGGCGTGGAGTCAATTTTGTGTGGCGATTGGTTCGTCCCCTTCTTTTTGGCCAAGTAAAAAGCGACAAAAAATGGATTTCCCAGCACTACGACTTGGATTCGGACTTTTTCCGACTGTTTTTGGACCAAAGACACAGAGCCTATTCCCAGGCGGTTTTCGATTCTGACCAAGAGTCTTTGGAGGATGCGGAAACGCGCAAGTTTGAATTTGTGCTGGAGTCCATAGGAGCCCAGCCGGGCCAGAGGATACTTGAGATCGGGGCGGGTTGGGGTTCCTTTGTGGAGTTTGCGGGCCAGCGGGGGATACACGTCACCTCCTTGACCATATCGGAGCAGTCCAGACACTTTGTGCAAGAGGTCATCAATGCGCAAAACCTTCCCTGTGAGGTCTTGATGAGGCACTTTCTACAATATGATCCCGGGGCAAAGTTTGACGCAATCGTCAACTGTGGGGTGACCGAGCACCTGCCTGATTACAAAGCTTCGCTGAGACAGTATGGCAAGTTGCTCAAGCCAGGCGGTCATCTCTATTTGGACGCCAGTGCGGATCGGACGAGGAATTCCCATGGGACGTTTATGAACAAATATGTGTTCGAAGGCAACGGCCATCTGATGGTTTTGCATGAATATCTAGCCCAGGTGGCCAAAACACCGTTTTTGATCAAGGGCATCTGGGACGACAGACACAACTACTATCTGACCTGTCGGGAATGGGCCAAGCGGCTGGACGCCAACCGAGAACTCATCGAGGAGCGATGGAGCCAGTCGTTGTACCGGACTTTTCAGCTGTACCTATGGGGGAGTGCAGAGGGGTTTCTGTCCGGGTCTATACAGGCCTACCGCGTCGTACTTCAGCTACCCGAATGATTTCGAAGCTATTTGCCAAGGCTTTCCAGCACCAGTCTTACCAATTCGGCCTTGTCTCCGTTTGGAATCCATCGGGCCACGATCACCAGGTCGTTTTCTTGATCTACGTAGACCATGTTCGTTCCGGCACCGATATGGAGAAAAGCAGTTTTTGGCGCCGACGGCACTTCTTTTTGGTCGTGGTTCAAAAAGTAGTTCATCATCCCGTAGCCAGGCTGAGCTTTGGTTGGTGTGCGGGATTTGGCAATCCAGCTGGGTTCGATGAGCTGTTGGCCGTTCCAGTTTCCATTGCGCAGTGTGAGGTAGCCAAATCTGGCCTGATCCCACGCCGATAGCATCATCCCGCCACCCCAGTGCGAGCCTCCGCTGATGGATTGGACGATCTGCCCATCCAGGATGACAAAGGAGTTTTCATAGCCCGTCCATCTCCAGGTATCGCTGGCTCCGATGGGATCCATGATTTTTTCCTTTAGGACGTTTGGGAGCGGTTTTCTCCACACATTCAAGAGTGCCAAAGCCAGGACATTGACCCGGGTGTCGTTGTATTCATAGGTCGAGCCCGGAGCATTTCTAGGCCGCGTTCTCCATTCCTTCGCTTCGCCGCTTGGCCGATCCGCCCAGTCGGGCTTTCCCCAGAGGCTCCCTTCCCAGTCCGAAGTCTGCCTCAGCAGGTCATCCCAGCGGATCTTTCGGTTGTGCTCGGTGTCAAAGAGCTCGAATACATCGTCCTCGTAAAGATGGTCCGCTTTGTTCACGGTAGCTCGCATCGGATCGTAGGGATAGATGGGGGCCATGTAGGGATAGACCAGATCCATCTCATCGCGGATTAGTCCCTCCTTCACCGCCAGTCCCGCAGTGGTGGAAAGGAAGCTTTTTGCCACGCTGAAGGTCAAATCCACTCGCCCCGGATCTCCCCACTGACCCACGACATAGCCCTGGTAGATGATCAGACCCGTAGCCGGCCCCCTCGTTTTCATCGGGCCCACGGGATAGCCAAAGGGCTCCCGACCAAAGGCGCTCTCGTAGTGGGCGATCTTCAGGTTGGGGTTTTGCTCACTTTCATGCGCTGTCGCAAAGTCTATGGCTGCCTTGATTTTGGCTTCGTCCAGTCCGAGCTCGTCGGGCTTCTTGCTGAGCCAGTTGTTCTTTTCTGGAAAGTAGGTTTGGGCTTGGGAGGAAAAAACGACAAGTGAGAAGAGTAGGAGGCAAAGCTTTTTCATGGCGGGGGATTTGGTGCGATGTTAAGGATTTCTGCAACGGCTTGCCAGACCATCTGTCAGAAATTCCGGACTGCAATCGGCAAACACCTGGTGGGAATCTGTGTTATCTTAGGAACTAGACACACACGGATTCAAGCCATCAACGCAATGGACGAAAAAATCTACATTATCGGCGCAGGACTGGCAGGCTTAGTAGCCGCCTTGGAGTTGGAGAAAGCGGGCTTTTCGCCAATCATCCTCGAAGCCTCGGATCGGGTAGGCGGCAGGGTCAAAACCGACCAAATCGACGGATTTCTCCTCGATCATGGATTTCAAGTGCTCAATACCGCCTATCCCGAGGCGCAAAAATACCTTGACCTGAATGCCCTGGACTTGAAGAAATTCACTCCCGGCGCGATTATTTTTGAAGGAAAGGACTTTTATATGGTCTCGGATCCGCTGCGGAGTCCGCTCGGCGCGATGGGGACACTCTTTTCCAAAGTTGGGACGTTTGGAGACAAACTGACGCTGGTTAACCTGGTGCGGAAGCTAAAAAAGCTCAGCGACGAGGAGATTTTTGCGAAGCCCTCGCTGCCTACCCACCAATATTTGCGTGACTGTGGCTTTTCGGAGCAGATCATCGCCAACTTTTTCCGGCCGTTTTTCAGGGGGATTTTTCTGGAAAAGCACCTGAATACCTCTTCCCGAATTTTTGAGTTTGTGTTCAAGATGTTTGCGCTGGGCCACGCCGCCGTGCCGGCGAAAGGCATGGGGCAGATCCCGGAGATGCTCCGTCGCCAACTCAGCAAGACGCAGCTTTATTTCAATACGCCGGTCAAGCAGGTAGCCGGAAAAACCATCCAGCTGGAAAATGGCGAGCTGATCGAGGCCGACCGCATTGTGATTGCCGTCCAGCCCGATCGGGTGATGCCGCAGCTGCAAGGGCAGTTTTCTTCTCCCCAGCAGGTGACCAACCTCTACTTTTCCCTCCAAAAATCATTTATCGCCAAACCGATGATTGGCCTGGTCACGGGCGAAGGCTTGGTAAACAACCTCGTGTTCATGGACGATGTGTCAAAAAACTACTCGGAAAACGGGCGGGCACTGCTCTCTGTAACGGTCTTGGAGAGCGAGCTGGAGGAAAAAACCTTGATCGAGGCCGTCACCGCCGAACTGGAGCGCATCTCCGGTGTCAGCAGCAAGTACTTCCAGTTTGTCAAGTCCTACCACATTTCCCACGCCTTGCCCTTTTTGGACGATCCGAGGTACAGCATCCCGATGACCGAATGCAAGATCTCCGACCATGTCTATCTCGCGGGCGACTATTTGCTCTATGGCTCCATCAATGCTGCAATGACTTCTGGACGGATTGCCGCGGAAGCGGTCGTGCATAGCTATATGAGGACGTATTGAGGGTTCTTTTTCCTCGATTAAATGAATTGGGACGAAGTCTTGGTTGCTCACTTGAGAATTTAGACGCGGAGGAAAGTATAATAGGCCAAGTCTGTAGCGAATTTCGATCAAGCTCCGTCTTAAAACGAAATCTTCTTATCAAATGAAAATCTACTTTTTTGTATTCGCTGTTGCTATTTGCTTCATGGGATGTCAGTCGGACACCGATCCGACATGTTTAGAAGTTGCCATGATAGGGGTAGATCCGTGCGGTGGAGGGATGTTAGTCTCCGTGAAAAAGCCGGAAAATATCGGAGAAACTATCACTTATGACGGGACGACTTATACTAATGTGGTGAAAGTATTTACGACCCTAACCATTCCAGCGTCGACTACCACATATATCCAATTCAGAGATTTCGATCCCGAAAAAGACAAGCAGTTCTATGGGATCTGTCTTGCAATTTACGCGCCTTACCCTGTCCCATGGAAGGTCGCCACATATTGGACTGAAGCCCCTTGTTGATAATTTGCTGAAGGAGTTTTTCCAGACACATGAGATAAAAGAAAAAAGGCGCTGAAATCAAATTCCAGCGCCTTTTTCATCGGTCACCCGACATCGGACTCTCGTGCTGAGCCTGTCGAAGCATTTTACTTTCCAACCGGCGTCTCGTCACATTCTACATCGCCGGCAACATATTGCATGCCGTCCAGGTAAAACTGCAGCAGTTGCGGGTTTTCGAAGCTTTGCGCGTTGTGGGAAGGGGAGATGTACATCACCTTGCCTTTGCCTTCGGAGCGAATCCAAGACACGTAGGTCTTGCCTTCGGTTTTTTCCTGGCCTTTGCGCTGTCCGTCGATCTCGGCATTGTTAAAGTAGAGCAGTGGCTTGAAATCGCCCTCTGCGTAGGCATTCTTGTAGAAGTATGGCTCGTCGACATGGTTGAAGCCCTCAGCCGGGAAGGCCTGCACCAGCGGGTGCTTCGGATCTTCCAGTCTCACTTGGATGGCTTGCTGCTTGGGATGGTAGTCAAAGCTGGCTCCCAGCAGTCGGCTGAAATCCCATGAGTTGTTCAAAATAGTGTTTCCTCCGTGGACGACCATCAGGCCTCCGCCATTTTTCACATAGCTGAGGATATTTGCTTCGAGCTCTTGGGCTTTCTTCAAGACCGTGAGCGAGTCGAAGTTTTCGCCTGCTTCTGCTTTGAGTTTGTCCCAAAAGAGATTGCGATGATCACCGATGGAGCAGGTGTTGTTCAGAATGATGGCGTCGTATTTTTTGAGGTTTTTGGCCTCAAACTCGGAAATGTCCTTGCTGCCGCTCACGGAAAAGGCTCCGCTTTTGTCTCCGAGGATTTTCAGCATTTCCTCGGTGTGGGGGATGACCCAGTGGTTGAATCCGGTGTGCAGGGAAAAAACCAGGATGTTTTTCTTTTTGGCTGGAAAGGTTTGTTTCTCAGGAGCCAGCGATCTGATCTGGTCTTTCCAGGCTTGGTCGAGGGTGACTTCTTTTAGGCTCTGGGCACAGGCAAAATGAAAAGTGGAAAAGAAAACGATTGCGTAGAAATAAAGCCGCTTCATGGGGATTAGTAAAACTGGGTTAATTGGTTTTTGGAGATTTTAATAAATTGGAAGCCCAATAACCTGAATTTTAAATGTGTTTCAAAAGGAAATTATTTCTATCCCTGCTTTTTCTGGGATTTTCTTCGGTATCGTTTTCGCAAAAGATCACCCTAGACGAGACTTCTACCGGAATTGACTTTTTGATTGACAATCAGCGAGTTTTGACCTATCAGACTGCCAAAGAGCCTGTGCCGGAGGGCGTCAAATCGGACTTCAGCAAGTCGGGCTTTATCCATCCCATTACCTCACCGAGTGGCCAAGTGCTCAGCCGAATCCAGCCCAAAGACCACTACCACCACTACGGAATCTGGGGACCTTGGACACGAGCGACGATCTCCGGACGGGAGGTGGATTTTTGGAATCTAGGAGATGGCAAGGGTCGCGTGGACTTCGCCAAAGTGCTTTCCAAAAAGGTAGCTGGCGGAGCAGCTGAACTCAACGTCCGCCAAAATCACTTAGACCTCAAGGCTCCGGAAGCGGAGAAGCTGGCCATAGAAGAGGACCTTCGGATCAAAGTCAAGCCTGCCGACAAGGGCAGATATATGGTGGACTATACCACCACCATCGAAACCAAGATTCCCGGCGGAATTCTCCTCGACGACTACCGCTACGGCGGCGGGATTGGTTTCCGCGCCACCGAGCTCTGGGGTGATGCCAACAGCAGCATCCTTACTTCCGATGGCAAAACCCGCAAGGACGCTGACGGCACCAACGCCAAATGGGTGATCGTGAAGGGGAAAACCGCCGATCCCTCTGGCCAAAGTGGGATTCTTTTCCTTTCCCACAATACCAACAAATCCCACCCTGAGCCGCTTCGAGTTTGGCCACTGGGCCAGTACAAGGGCGAGGGAAATGTGTTTATCGAGTTTTGCCCCATCCGGCACGAGTCCTGGGAGATACAGCCCAACGAGCGCTACTCGCTCAAGTATCGTTTGATCGTCTTTGATGGAGACCTTACGGCCGATGAAGCCGAGGCCTATTGGAGAGCATTTGTGAAATAATAACCCTTTTACTCTGATTCTATAGTTATGCAAAGAAGAGATTTTATGAAAAAAACCGCCTTGGCTTCGGCTGCGATAGGTTTTCCGACGATTGTTCCAGCTTCCGTTTTTGGTAAAAATGCACCAAGCAACCGAATCACCATAGGCCAAATCGGCTGCGGACGGATTGCCCGAGACCACGACTTGCCTGGGACCTGGCGCCATGAGGTAGCCCAGCTGGTGGCTGTCTCCGATGTGGACAGCAATCGTATGGCTGATGGCAAAAAGCTCATAGAGAACTATTACACCAAGAAGAACGGCAAGCCCTACGTGGACGTGAAGCAATATGGCGACTACCGTCAGCTGCTTTTGGACAGAGAAATCGACGCGGTGGTGATCTCCACGCCGGATCACTGGCACTCCCAGCCAGCCATGGAAGCAGCCTTGGCCGGAAAGCACGTATATGTGCAAAAGCCAACTTCCCTGACAATCAAAGAAGGCCGCCAGCTCGTCGACGTCGTCAACAAAACAGGTATAAAACTTCAGTTGGGTACCCAGCAGCGCTCCAGTGAGCAGTTTCGCATCGCTGCAGAGCTCGTGAGAAACGGTCGCATCGGCAAGCTCCATACCGTGAAGATCGGCCTGCCAGGCGATCCTTCGGGGCCAGAGGCTGCCCCTATGCCTGTTCCCGCTAATCTGAACTTTGAGATGTGGCTGGGCTCTACGCCCGAAGTGCCCTATACCGAAATCGGCGTGCATCCTCAGGTAGGCTACGACCGTCCGGGATGGCTGAGACTCGAAAACTACGGTGCCGGTATGATCACCGGATGGGGACAGCACCACTTTGACTCCGCCGCTTGGGGGATGGACACCGAGCTGACTGGCCCACGATATATCGAGGCCGTGGCTGATTTCCCTCGCTCCGGTCTCTGGAATGTACACGGCGACTTCATGGTGAAGGCTGAGTACGACAACGGCATCATGATGCTCACCTCCGGCGGCTATCCCAATGGTATCCGCTACGAAGGTACTGACGGATGGATCTGGGTATCCAGAGGAAACTACCAGGCTTCCTCTTCCGACCCCGTGGCCAAAGACAATAATGCCAAGGCACTGGATGCCTCCGATCCGAAGATCCTCCAGTCGGTCATCGGCCCCGAGGAAATCCACCTGATCAAGAGTACAGAGCATCACGGCAACTGGCTGGGCGCTATCCAAGGCAACAACGAACTGCTTTCTCCGGCAGAGATCGGCCACAGAGCCTGTTCGGTCTGTCTGGTGAGCCATATCGCCATGAAGCTGGGCAGAAAGCTGGAGTGGGACGCAGCCAAAGAGGAGTTTGTCAACGACAAGGAAGCCAACTCCCACCTCAGCCGTACACAGCGCAGACCTTGGGGTACTGACTATGTCAAAGCCTAAATGATTGTTTTCAAGCCTTGGCGGCTATGCCTAACTTGATGAAGTTTAAATTTGAAATGATGTTTTCCAACAAAGTAAAAATAGGGGCCGCTTTGGCCCTTTTTTCCGCCTCTTGTTCCAGTCCAGAGATGAAAAGCGACCTGTCTGAATCTGATACAAAGGTGAAGATCATGACCTTGGATCCCGGGCATTTCCATGCCGGGCTCATCCATAAGTCCATGTACCCCACGGTGGATTCGACGGTGTACGTCTTTGCGCCGGAAGGTGCCGAGCTCAACGACCACCTCAAGCGTATCGCCGGGTACAATGAGCGCTCGGAGAATCCCACAGCTTGGAATCTGGAGGTGTACACTGGAGCGGATTATCTGCAAAAGATGATCTCAGAGAAGCCTGGCAATGTGATGATGGTGGCCGGCAAAAATGACCGGAAAGTCGATTACATTCTCGCGGCCATAGAAAACGGCATACACGTCTATGCGGACAAGCCTTTGGTGATCAACCAGGAGGGCTTCAAGAAACTTCTCAGGGCATTTCAGCTCGCTGGCGAAAAGGACCTCTTGCTCTACGATATCATGACCGAGCGCTTTGAGATCACCACGCTGCTGCAGCGGGAGCTTTCCATGATCCCGGAGGTCTTTGGAGAGCTGGAGACCGGTACGCCCGAGGATCCGGCGATCACCAAGGAGTCCGTGCACCACTTCTTCAAGTATGTGTCGGGCGCTCCGCTGATCCGTCCGGACTGGTTTTTTGATGTGGCTGTCGAGGGCGAAGGAATCGTGGACGTGACCACCCACTTGGTCGATCTGATCCAGTGGGAGGCATTTCCTGGGGTGACGCTCGATACCACGGACGTGCAGATGCTGGCCGCTAAGAGATGGGCGACGTCCATGACGCTGGAGGAATTCCAAAAAGTGACCGGGAAGAGCGAAATCCCGGATTTTCTCCAAAAAGACATGAAAGACGGAAAGCTGGAAGTCTTTGCCAACGGCGAAATGACCTACACGCTCAAAGGCAAACACGCCAAAGCCAGTGTGATCTGGAACTATCAGGCTCCCGAGGGAAGTGCGGACACGCACTACAGCATGATGCGCGGCACCAAGGCCAAGCTGATCATCCGTCAGGGCAAGGAGGAAAACTACCGTCCGGCCTTTTATGTCGAGCTGGCTGGAGCAGATCTCGCTTCTTTGGAAAAGGCTGTAAAAGAAACCCTTCAGGGCAAGTATCCGGGAATCGGCTTGGAGAAAATGCCATCCGGCGAGTACCAGGTGA
Source organism: Algoriphagus oliviformis (assembly GCF_017254915.1). Taxonomy (GTDB): domain Bacteria; phylum Bacteroidota; class Bacteroidia; order Cytophagales; family Cyclobacteriaceae; genus Algoriphagus; species Algoriphagus oliviformis. The sequence goes on from NZ_JAFKCT010000005.1 coordinate 244,836, forward strand.
CCATTCCAGATTCTTACCACAACGGGCACGAGGCGCATTTCGCCCAGGTGACCGAGCGCTTTTTGGAATATTACCAAGCGGGAAAAATGCCAGCTTGGGAAGTGCCAAACATGATCACCAAGTACTACACCAATATCAAGGCAAGGGAGTTTGCTTTGAAGTAAGCTAGGTAGTAAACAAATACAGGCTGGGCGGGGTTGAATGATCCCGCCCAGCTTTTTTTGTGCCAAAGAAAAGAAGAAGGTGCTCCATGGAAAAGGCTCGAATTGGATTTTGGACAGCTGGTGGGCTAGGGGGGACGTCCCAAAGCGGATTTTGCCCGTATAGGATAGTGTGCCGTCTTAATTTGCGATTTTGGCGGAGGGATCGGTTCAGGATTGTCCTGAAAAGAGGTAGATTTAGCTAGTCAGAATTTGTTTTGAGGTAAAAAAGAACATGATTATCCGCAATCTTGCCAGTAAGCGAATTTGCTTCTTCAATCGGGTCGGGAGACCGATGACCGAAGACCGAAGTAGGGCAAAGCCCTAATTTTAACGTTCTTTCGGATTGTCACGGCTGCCTAATGGCATAGAGGCGGAAAATCGTATAAAGTTAACCCTAGTTTTTTCGATGAATCAACAATTGACCGCAATGAAACACCTGGAATTTGCAAACGGAGACAGACTTCCCATCCTGGGGCTCGGCACATGGAAGAGCAAGCCTGGAGAAGTGAGAAAAGCCGTTTTTTGGGCCATAGAGGCCGGATACCGCCACATAGACTGCGCCGCGATCTACCAAAACGAGCGGGAAGTGGGGCAGGGGATAGCCGATGCGATGGCTGTCGGATTGGTGGACAGAGCGCAGCTTTTCGTGACCTCTAAGCTGTGGAACAACAGTCACCGGCACGAGGACGTGAGACCGGCCTTGGAGAAGTCCCTGGACAATCTTCGCTTGGACTACCTGGACCTCTATCTCGTGCATTGGCCCATCGCTTTCAAGCCGGGTATTGGCTTTGCCGAGCATAGGGAGGATTATTACACCTACAAGGACGTACCCCTGACACAGACCTGGGAAGCGATGCAGGAGCAAAAAGACGGTGGGGCCGTGAGGCACATCGGTGTTTCCAATTTCAACCAAGCCAAGCTGAAGGAGCTCCTTGCCATGGCTGGACAGCGACCGGAAATGAACCAAGTGGAAATGCATCCCTTTTTGCCCCAGACGGGATTGGTGGACTTCTGCAAGGAAAACGGCATCCTGATGACCGCCTACTCTCCTTTGGGCTCGCCGGACTCTCGAGGAGAACGACATAAAAACGACCCCAAGCTGCTCGAAAACCAAACGGTGGCGGACATTGCAAAAAAACACGGGGTAAGCCTCGGGCAGATCCTGCTCGCTTGGTCTATGGCTCGGGACATTGCGGTGATTCCCAAATCGGTCAACCAAGGCAGGATCGTGGAAAACCTCAAATCAGCAGAGCTGGAGCTGGACGCAGAGGACATGGATAGACTTGCCGCTATCGGCATCGCACATCGCTTCGTCGATGGCAGCTTTTTCACGGGCCCCCAGAGCCCCTACAAATCGACCGATCTTTGGGACTCTTAAATGGGTCGAAAGAAAAGAAGGCAGGAAGCAAGGAGCTAGACTCTGGACTTCCTGCCTTTGGTTTTTTAATCTTCAGTCTCGAGCTTTTCGAGGATGTCGGCCAGCTCGTTCATGTCTTTGAGCCCGGGTTTGATTTCTTCTCCTCCGCTCAGGGATATGCCGTAGATGCCGCTTTGGTCGATTAGATCGAGGATATTTGACTCCGTGATGCCGGTTCCCAGGATCACTTTGCAGTTTTGCGCGAGCGCGGTCACCACTTCCAGGTCTCTCGGTGCCAAGGTTTCTTCCTCGGAAAAGATATGGAGGACGATGTTGGACTCGCTGAGAAGGCCGGCTACTTCTGATTCGATGTGGCGGATCTCTGCCAGCGCTACCTTATAGATGAGGGAATAGTCCGTGGCGGCGAGCGCTTGGAGTTCTTCCAGCCTGTCATATTCTATCCAGGTGATGGAGGGATAGGCCTTCAGCTTTTCGAGGAGGTCTGGAGAATTGTGATGGGTGAATTCGCCCACGAAGTCCACGCCCGATACCCAGCCGGTGATTTCCTGAAACTGCGCCGGATTGACATAATTTTCGGAAGTTTCATTCAGGTTAAAACCAAGGAGGTTGACGTACATTCCCGCGCCGTATCGCGCATCGGTCAGGTTGGTGACGCTGTTTAGTTTTACAAAAGTCTTGAGGGCCATAGTAGAATAGGAATTGGACGGCTAAGGTAAGCAGGCCAATTTTAACAGAAAAGCAAAGTTAGCTCGGCGAAATTGGCCTATCCTCTCGCGGTGGCGGAAAATGATTGTATTTTTCGTAGTATATTTTCGGCATGGTAATGCGCTTTTCCCAGCTATATCTCCTTCTTGTCTTGCTTTTGCTCGCCTGCGGCGAAAAGATCGAATCCCCGGAATCCGACTTGCAAAGGGACTTCCAACCGCTTGAAATCGGGAATTTTTGGATCTACCAAGTGGATGAGACCATCCACTACGGGGAAAACGACTCCGAGAGTTCCAGCTATTTTTACAGGGACTTGATCCGCGGCAGCTATCTGAATGCAGAGAATGAAGTGGTCTATATCGTCTCTCGATCCAGGTCTGAGGATCGCGTATCCTGGACTCTGGACCTGGAGTACACGCAGCTCTATCGGGATCGTATCCTATTGCGAACGACCCAAAATACTCCTCTCGCCGCGTTGGTGTTTCCACCGGAACTGGGCAGGCTTTGGAACGGAAAAGCTTATCAGGCGGAGGGAGACGATGATTTTGAGATTGATGGGTTGGGGCCCTCCAGCCTTCCGGGTTTTGAGGAGGTCACGGCTGTGCGGGTAAACCAGGAAAATCTCGACGACAAAATCACGATCCGCGATATACGGTATGAAATCTATGGAAAAGGAGTTGGGCTTTTGGAAAAATACGACGAAGTGCTGACCTATTGCTCCAGAAACGACTGCCTGGGAAACCAGCTGATCGACGGCGGAAGCAAAATCCACCTGACCTTGATCGACTATGGAAAGGAGTAGCTACGGAATGGGATTGCTTTTGGTCTTGTTTTTGGCATTCTCAGCCAAAGCCCAGGATCGCTATGCCGTATATTTCAAATACAAACCCCAGACCTCCCTTTCGCTTTCCCGTCCCGCTGAGTTTTTGACCCCAAAAGCCATCCTAAGAAGAGAAAAGGAGGCAATCCAGCCAGACAGCTTAGACTTGCCGGTGTCGGCAAAATACCTCAGCGAGGTGGCCGACCTGTCGGAGTACGTGCTTTATACCAGTAAATGGATGAATGCCGCTGTGTTGGTCGCGGATCAGGCGGGGAGGGATGCCATGGTTGCGCTTCCCTTTGTGGATAGGGTGGAGCTGGTGGCTAGAGGCTTTTTGGAAAAGCCAAATGCCAGACTGCGCAACCAAGTAGATGACGGCGTGACCGTGGAGAAGGAAGGAAGAGTCTCCAAGCTGAATACCCGTGAGCTGGCCCTCACGGACAATTCCTATGATTTTCAAAATGAACTGATCGGCATAGACCGTATGCACGCCGATGGCTATACGGGCAACGGGGTGCTGATCGCGGTTTTTGATGCAGGTTTTCCGGGCACCAACACCAGCTCGGCCCTTGCGCATCTTTTCTCCAACAACCAAATCATCGCCGAAAAGGACTTTGTCCGGCCTTGGAACAGTGACATTTTCACCGCACATCAGCACGGCACCAATGTCCTTTCGCTCATCGCGGCAAATGAGCCTGGCAAGCTCGTGTCGGGAGCCTATGACTCGGATTTTATTCTGATGATCACCGAGGAAGTGGCAACGGAATACCGCGTGGAAGAGTTGAACTGGGTGCGCGCGGCCGAGTACTCGGACAGTCTGGGCGTGGACATCATCAGCAGCTCAGTGGGCTATTGGGATTTTGACGATTTGGATATGAACTACCGTCTGGAAGACCTGGATGGAAAGACCACAGTGATCACCAGAGGAGCGAGCATTGCCTCCGGCAAAGGAATATTGGTGGTCAACTCGGTGGGAAACTATGGAGCCAGCGGAGCTTCCAGCTTGGTCGCTCCGGCTGATGCGGAAGATATCATCTCGGTGGGCTCCGTAAAGACGAATGGTGAAGTCTCGACTTTCAGCTCCAGAGGCCCGACTGGAGACGGACGCTTCAAGCCGGAACTGTCGGCTTTTGGCGACAGTCCCAGCCTGATCCGCTCCAATGGTTCGGTGGGTTCCTCGAGCGGCACGTCTTTTTCCGCACCTCAGATCACGGCGCTGGCCGCTGGGCTCTGGGAGGCAAAGCCAGAATGGACGAAAGCCCAGCTGATGGAGAACCTTTTTAGAAGCGCCAGCCAGTATGACGCCCCTAACAACCTGCTCGGCTACGGAGTTCCCAACTACTATGATGCGCTCTATGGGGAGATTCTTTCCGCTCCAGAGGAGGAAAAGAAAGCGTTGAGGTTATTCCCCAATCCCATTCAAGGCGATGTATTGAGCATTCACTTTGGCACTGGAAGCAGCTGCACAATCCGGCTGGTCGACACGGGCGGAAGGACGCTTCTGGAGCAGGAGCTTCTGAGGACAAACACTTCCTCTCCCTACACGCTGGGTCTGCAGGACATCAAGCCTGGCTTGTACTTGGTCTTATTGAGCGAGGGAGGCTATGTGAAGCATACCAAACTGATAAGGCATTAGCCGATTTTGTCCCGCCGCCGGATTTTACTTGATTTGTATAGTTTAAGATACCCACTATGTCTCCATTGATTGCCCCGTCCATACTTGCCGCCGACTTTGCCAACCTCCAGACTGAAGTCGAGATGCTCAATCGATCCGCGGCGGATTACATCCATGTGGATATCATGGACGGCGTTTTTGTTCCAAATATCTCCTTTGGCATTCCCGTGACCGAGGCGATCCAGCGGCATGCGAAGAAGCCGCTGGACGTCCATCTGATGATCGTCAATCCGGATCCTTACCTGGAGGCCTTTCGTCGTGCCGGAGCGGAAAATATCTCGGTGCACTACGAGGCCTGCCCCCATCTCCACCGCACGGTGCAGGCTATTCATGGCCTCGGTGCCAAGGCCGGCGTCGCCATCAATCCCCACACTTCCGTATCTCTTCTCGAGGAAATAATAGCGGAGATTGACCTGGTCTGCATGATGTCGGTCAATCCCGGGTTTGGAGGCCAGAAGTTCATCGAAAACACCTATTCCAAAGTCTCCCGCCTAAAGGATTTGATCCTGAAAAAAGGCGCCGCGACCAAGATCGAAATCGATGGGGGAGTGAACGAGCAGAATGCCCAAAAGCTTGTGTCCGAGGGTGCCGACATCCTGGTGGCAGGCAGTTTTGTGTTCAGTTCGGCAGATCCCGTCGCGACGATAGCGAGGCTGAAATCGTCTTAAATTTGCCTGAAATTCGCACTACCGCTTATCACAAAATATCTTAAAAGGACATTTTTTGCTTGGTTTTTGAGGCTTAGAAGGTTTAATTGAAAGCTTAACAATTTTAAACTAAGACGATTATGAGAAAGATTTGGATGTTTATGTTCCTTTTTGGAGGATTGAGTTTGGCGGCATTTGCCCAGGAAGCTGCTGGAGAAGAGACTGTTACGGATGATGAACTGAAGAAGTTCGCCAATGTGGAATTTATGACTTCTGAATTTGTGGACAAAAAAACAGAAGAGCTGAAGAACATGATCCTCAACAATGAGGTCATCGACGGCGGCGCAAGATACAACGAGATCAAAGCGGCTTGGGGCGATGCTGCCAAAGAGGCGGAAATCGAACTGACAGATGAGGAAAGAGCAGCCTACAAAGCGATCAAGGATTTCCAGGATTCGCTGCAGAGCTCCGTGGTGGAATACAAGACTGAGCTGATCAAGGATGACGAGGTGCTCGGCGTATCTACCTACAATAAAGTGAACGGCGCCATCAAGGAAGATCCGGCTATGAAAGAGAAGCTGGATCAGATGGTAGAAGAAATGAAAAGCAAGGACGAGGACGGCGAAGCTCCGGTGAAGTAAGGTTCTTGGCAAAAGATTTGAAGAAGTCTCCCCAAAAAGGAGGCTTCTTTTTTTATTTTCACACCATCCGAACCACCGCGTCGTTTACTTACCATGACCATCAGAAAAACCGTTCTCCTCGCAGTTGCCTTTCAATTCCTTATTCTTCACGCCTTTGCCCAGGATGAGGACATCTTTGGGATCAGCACCAAAGCCAAAAATCCCAAGAGTGAATCCGGCGTGGGCAACGTTTTTAGGAATGTCCTGGAGGCCTTCGCCGTGGAATTTTCGACGGGAGCTGCCTATCACCAGATAGGCACGGACTTTTACTCCGAAAATCCTTCACTCTATCCCATCTCCCAATACCAAAACCTGGAGAATTCGGAATTCAGCCTGCAGGATACGCTCTCGCTGTCCAGCAATGAGTGGATCTTCCCCCTGCTGAATGGCGGCGTCCGGATCAACCTCTTCAATCTGTTGACCATTGGCGGAGGGTATGGCATGGAGTGGGGCAACTTGGCGCCGATGAGGGGCAATGACCACGAGTTCCAGTTTGAGGGAGCTACCTACCAGATCAGCAAATATTACGGCACCGTGGGGCTGGTGCTTTTTGACGCCAAGCGTCGCCAAAGCATTCTCAAATGGCAATACCGAAAGTATAGCAGCAACAACCTATACATGCAGTCAGAGCTCCGTCAGCGGGCGAGAGCCAACTATCCATGGAGATTTATTTTGGAGGGGGAGTTTGGAAAAATGAATTTGAAAAAATCCTACGACCCGGCGCTGGCTACGGGGGGAGCTCCCTACGTGCCGCGGCTGGCGGTGTCGGAGGATCCTTATTTTGGCGTTTCCATGCGGGTCGAATACGATTTCTCCGAGTATGCCAAGGTCTTCGTGAAAGGAGGGGCGGAGTTTAGGGAATTTACCTACGCTGCTTCTGATTTTTCTGAGTTTCAAAACATTGACCAAACCGTCTATGGACTACAGGCCGGCTTGGCCATCAAGATTCCCGGGACCAAGCGTTGCAAAATCCAGGGCTGCGGCGTGGTGATGAAGCACCTCCATGACGGAGTAGAGTACCGGGGAAGCTCCATTTTCAACATGCAAAACCGCAAAATAGGGCAGTGGTATTGATGGTCTGAAGGCCTCGCAAGGTTTGAATCTTGGGTTTCGAAACCTTGCAGTTTTTACTATCTTGCAGCTTAATTTGAAGCGCGAAAAAGTACTTTATGGCCCAAGGAGAGAACGAGCACATCATACCAATCAATATTGAGGAGGAAATGCGTGGTGCCTACATCGATTATTCGATGTCGGTCATTGTTTCCAGAGCACTTCCTGATGTCCGAGATGGACTCAAGCCAGTTCACAGACGCATTCTCTACGGGATGCAGGAGCTCGGCGTATTGCACAACAAACCCTATAAAAAATCAGCCAGAATCGTCGGGGAAGTATTGGGTAAATACCACCCCCACGGAGACTCCGCAGTTTACGAGACGATGGTCCGTATGGCCCAGGATTGGTCCCTGAGATATCCCTTGGTCGATGGCCAGGGTAACTTTGGGTCTATTGACGGGGACAATGCCGCCGCAATGCGATATACCGAAGCAAGGCTGAAGCGCATCGCCGAGGAGCTGCTGGTGGACATCAACAAGGATACGGTCGATTTCCAGTTCAACTTTGACGACTCCCTGAAAGAGCCTACGGTATTGCCTGCCAAGGTGCCAGCCCTGCTCCTGAACGGAGCTTCCGGTATTGCGGTGGGTATGGCGACGAACATGGCCCCGCACAACCTGGGCGAGGTCATCGATGGTATCGTGGCCTATATTGATAACAAGGAAATCACCGTGGCCGAGCTGATGAAGTTTATCATCGCTCCGGACTTCCCTACGGGCGGGATTATCTATGGCTACAATGGCGTGAAGGCAGCTTTCGAAACCGGAAGGGGCAGGATCGTTCTTCGAGGCAAGGCCAACGTGGAGACCAAGGACGGAGGAAACAAGGAGATGATCGTCATCACCGAAATCCCTTACATGGTCAACAAGGCCAACATGGTGGAAAAAACCGCCGCCCTGATCAACGAAAAGAAAATCGAGGGCATCTCTGCCATCCGCGACGAGTCTGACCGCTCCGGGATGCGGATCGTCTACGAGCTCAAGCGTGACGCAGTATCCAGCGTCGTACTAAACAACCTCTACAAGCACACCGCGCTACAGACTTCCTTCTCAGTAAACAATGTGGCTCTCGTCAAGGGAAGACCCCACACGCTCAACCTGAAGGATCTTATCGTCCACTATGTCGCACATAGACACGAGGTGGTGATCCGCAGGACCGAGTACGAGCTCAAGGAAGCAGAGAAAAGAGCGCATATCCTCCAGGGCTATCTTATTGCCCTAGACCATCTGGATGAGGTCATTTCACTGATCAGAAACTCCCCTGATCCAGAGACTGCGAGAAACGGTCTGATGGAGCGATTTGAACTGAGTGAGATTCAGGCCCGAGCGATCCTGGATATGAGGCTACAGCGCCTCACAGGCATGGAGCGGGAGAAGATCCAGCAGGAATACAAAGAAATCATGGCACTCATCGAGGAGCTGAAAGAGATCTTGGCCAATGAAGACAAGCGAATGGAAATCATCAAGACCGAACTGGTCGAGATGAAAGATCGCTATTCCGATGACCGTCGTACCGAGATCGAGCACAACGCGGAGGACTTCAGCTACGAAGACATGATCCCTAATGAGGAAGTGGTGATTACCGTTTCCCACCAGGGATATGTGAAGCGCACTGCGCTGACCGAATACCGCACCCAAGGAAGGGGCGGGGTAGGTTCCAAAGGAGTGAGTACCAAAGAGGATGACTGGACCGAATATATTTTCACCGCATCCACCCACAATTACCTTTTGATCTTTACCGATAAGGGTAAGCTGTTTTGGCTGAAGACCTATGCGATACCTGAAGGGTCCAAGACCGCCAAAGGCCGCCCTATCCAGAATTTGATCAACATCGAGTCCGACGACAAGATCCGATCCATCATCCAAGTGGATAGCCTTGACGACGAGGATTACATCAACAACCACTTCTTGGTCATGATCACCAAGCAGGGCGTGATCAAAAAGACTACGCTTGAGCAATACAGCCGACCAAGATCCAATGGTATCATTGCCCTGAATATCAGGGAGGACGACCAGCTGGTCAATGTCAGCATGACCAACGGCAGCCAGCATATCGTGATCGCCGCCAAGTCTGGCCGTGCGATCCACTTCCCGGAAACAGCGGTGCGCCCAATGGGCCGTACAGCGACAGGAGTGAAGGCGATAACGTTAAATGGTGATAAAGATTATGTCATTGGCATGGTTTGTGCCTCAGAGGAAGATGCCACCCTACTGGTAGTCTCCGAAAAAGGCTACGGAAAACGCTCCGAACTGGAGGAATACCGAATCACCAACCGTGGTGGCAAAGGAGTGAAAGCGATGAATGTGACGGATAAAACCGGTGCGTTGGTTGCGATCAAAGAGGTGGTGGATACGGATGATCTGATGATCATCAACAAGTCCGGCATCATGATCAGAATCTCCATGGACGAACTCAGGGTGATGGGCCGAGCTACCCAGGGGGTGAGGCTGATCCGAGTGGGAGAGGGAGACGAAATCTCCTCCGTGGAGAAAATCTCCAGAGAGGAAGAATTGGAAAATCAGGATTCTTCTGATCTTGCAAACCAATCTTCTGAAAGTACAGAAGAACCTAAAGAGTAACCGAACAATTAAGATAAATAACGCTAATGAAAAAGCTGATTCTCTCTTTGGCACTGCTAAGTGCTACATCCTTGGCCTTTGCTCAAAAGAAAGTAGTAAGGGAAGCCGAAAAAGGATATAAATCCGGAAACTATGACGCTGCACTGACTGCGATCAACGCTGCCGCTACCAATCCAGAAACCAGCGGTGACCCTGCGACTTTCTTACTGAAAGCCCAAATCCAAACCAAAATGTTTGGTTCGGACTCTTCCAACACCATGGAGACCGTAGAAATGGGCGCCGAGGCATTGGAAACTTACAACAAGTCTTTCGAAATGGCCGGAGCCGACAAGTCTTCAGGTGTAGGTAAAGACGTCTATGCTGAGGACATGCCAGGCGTACCGGACAACATGCGTCCTTACTCCATACTCACTCTGAAAAACATCTCTTTTGACAAAGGCATCGAAAGATACAACGTCGAAGATCTGGAGATGGCCTATGAGTTCTTCAACCTGGCTGGCGAGATTGACCAGAAAGATACCACGATCCACTACAATGCCGGTTTCTTGGCAAACGACCTGGGTAAATTTGAGGAAGCTAAAAAGCACTTCGGCTACCTGCTGGAGGTTCCTGAATACAACAAGTTGAACGCTTACTACTTCATGGTTCAGATCCTGAGCACAGAAGAGAAGAATCCAGAGGCGGCTTATGAGTTGGTAAACAAGGCAAAGGCTGACTATCCAAACGACAAAGTCCTGGCTGAGTATGAAATCCAGCTCTTGCTGCAACTGAACAAGATGGATGAAGCAATGGCCCAAATCAAGGATGCGCTTGCCAACGATCCAAACAACACGGGTTTGCTGCTGAGATCAGGATATCTGAAGGAACAAGCGGGTGACACAGACGGAGCACTGGTTGATTACAAAAAGTCTGTAGAGGTAGATCCAAACTTCTTCGAAGGCAACTACTACACCGGCGCGCTGCTGCTGGAGCAGGCAACAAAAATGCTGAACACGCTGAACGATCTTTCTGACGCTGAGTGGGAAAAACAGTCCCCGATCATCGGCAAAAAGGCTGACGAAAACTACAAGAGCTCTGTTGCCTACTTCTCAAAGGCCCTTGAGCTCAAGCCGGACAACACCGACATCATGATCATTCTCTTCCAAGTCCACAACAGATTGAAAAACACTGCTGAGGCGGAAGCGATGAACAAGAAATTGACTGAACTTCTTGGTCCAAACTGGCAAGAAAACTAAGATCGAATTTCAACAAAGGCCGACTGAAATGTCGGCCTTTTTTTTGGCCTTAGGAAAGTGTAGCTTTTTTGCCGGCTTGGCCGTCTACTGACTTGGATACTGACTTTTGTCATCTCTGCCCAAAAGCCTGAGTTCTGAAAGGAATTTTAAATAGTTTTGCACTACCTAATCCAAGCGGAAGAGAATTTATGTTTTATCTGATTAAAGTTGGATTTTTCCTGTCTTTGATTTTTTTGGTCAGCACGGTTTCCGCCCAGAATCCCAAGTTTCAGAAGTCGCTTTCCTTCTCCTACGAAACAGGCCCCATGCTCAGCAATGGCACTGACTGGGGCAACGAAATCAAGGATGCGGTGGATTTCAAAGCCATCGATGTCAAGTTTGGCTGGAGAAAGCTGTCCAACACCAAGTTTAACTACCTGTACAGATATCCGACCTTGGGCTTGGGCTTCAATACGACCCTAAAGTACTACCAAGAAATAGGCAAGCCCCAGGCTCTGTATGGTTTTATGGAGATTCCATTCTCCGTTTTGGGACAAAGGAAAAGGGTGAGTTTCGGCTATTTCACGCAATTGGGATTGGGCTTCAACCTAAAGCCCTACGATTCGCTTTCGAACCCCAACAACAAGTACATTGGCTCCAAGGTCAATGCCTACATCCACATGGGCGTCAATTCCACAGTCCGGATTTCGCCAAGGACGGATTTTCAGGCCAGCCTGGGCCTAAAGCATTACTCCAATGGTTCGGCCAAGAAGCCGAATGCGGGTATTAACCTTTTTCCTCTTAACCTGGCGATGAAGATCAAGCTGGGAGAGCTGCAGCCCACGCCAAACGCCGCTCCCGACTTTGCCAAGAAGGAGTTGAAGACCTTTTGGAATCTGGCGCTCTACACGGGAATCAAGAATTACGAGATCGGCGATCCGGTGTATTTCAGGGGCGGTGTGGGATTCAATTACCTTTTGGAGCCGACTTACAAATACCGCTTGGGCTTGGGGATGGATCTGTTTTGGGCGCAGGGCATGGAGTCGAGATTTCCAGAGGAAAGCTTTTCCTTCAAAGACCAGACTTCCTTGGCTTTGGTCGGCTCTTGGGAGTGGCAGCTGACCGAGCAGCTGTACGTGCCGATCGGGCTGGGAGTGTACTTGTACTCCAATGAATTGAATCAGGAAATGAGCTGGTTCTACGAGCGTATCGGTGCGCGGTACCGCTTTGATAACAACATGTTTGCAGGCTTGCAGATCAAAGCCCACAAAGCGAAAGCCGACTTTTTTGAGTTTACCGTGGGCTATACGATTCCCGGAAAGTGATAAGTTGGATCTCGGAATTTTATCCACTAGTCACAAAATATTTTTATTTGGTCTGAGAATAGGATAGCTTTCTGTGTCAATCAAAAGCCCAATATGATCTCGCCCAAGCATGTCCAAGCGTTTGTTTTTGTTGTTTTCGGCTTTTTCAGCAGCCTCTCTTTAGCCCAGTCCCTTCCTTCTTCCCTGATCTACCAGCAGGTGCTCCAGCTGGAGGAAACCAAGCGCGTGCTCTACGTCGCTGCACACCCCGATGACGAAAATACGCGGCTGATCGCCTATCTCGTCAATGGCGTCCATGCGGAAGTGGCCTATCTCAGCCTCACACGGGGGGACGGGGGACAAAATCTTATCGGTAAGGAACTCGGGGTGGAGCTGGGACAGATCCGTACCCAGGAGCTGCTCAAGGCCCGTGAGACCGATGGAGGAAGGCAATATTTCACCCGAGCGACTGATTTTGGGTATAGCAAAAATCCCACGGAGACCCTTCAAAACTGGGACAAGCAAAAGGTCTTAGCCGATGTGGTCTGGGCTATTCGCCGCTTTCAGCCGGATATCATCATCACCCGATTCAATACCATTCCCGGCGTGACGCACGGGCACCACACCACTTCGGCGATTTTGGCAGGTGAAGCTTTTGAGTTGGCTGGCAAATCCGACGCGTTTCCAGAGCAGCTTGATTGGGTAAAGCCATGGCAGCCCAAGCGCATCTTCTTCAACGCCTACAACTTCGGTGGGGAATTCAAGCCCGAGGAGGGAAAGAAGTACCATGTTTTCCAAGTGGGCGGCTACGATCCGATTTTGGGCGAAACCTACCACCAGATTGCCGCAGACAGCAGGACAATGCACAAGTCCCAAGGCTTCGGTGCCACGGCGGGCATAGGCGAAGCCCGTGACTATATCCAGCTGGTGGCCGGAGAGGACTATGAGCAGGATGCTTTTGAGGGAGTGGCAGATCGCTGGCAGACGGTGGCTGGAGGAAAGGAAGTCCAAAACCAACTCAAGCAGCTGATAGCCGGTTTTGACTTTGTCCAGCCGGAAAAGAACATCCCCGCACTGCTGAAAATCCGGTCGGCGATGGCTGCGCTGGGCTCTGATGAAACCTGGATCGCTGAAAAAATGGGGAAACTAGACCAGGCGATCAGACTCAGCCTGGGCTTGGAACTTGAATTCAACGTCAGAAAGGAAACAGGATTTCCCGGGGAGGAAATTCGTGCCGAGCTCGTCGTAAACAATCCCTCTTCGCAGGCGCTCACTATTTCGGCCTTCCGCGTCGGCGGGATCCAGCAGGCGGAAGCGAGTGGAGAGCTGGCTTCCAACAATACCCTGTCTGCGCCGGTGACCTTCACCATTCCTTCCGATGCGGCTTATTCCCAGCCTTATTGGCTGAGTCGTCCCATCGACGGTGCGCTATATGATGTGCGGGATCAAAACCTCATCGGAAAGCCTTTCAACGAGCCGGCGATTTCCGGAGACCTTTCCTATGAAGTAGGGGGACAAAAATTTTCCATTTCGGTGCCATTGAAGTACAAATACAATGACCAGGTGGACGGAGAGGTCAAGCAGCCCTTTGTGATCGTGCCCGAAGTGGACCTGACCGTGTCCAAGGAAAACGTGTTTTTGGTATCCGGAGCAGAGCCTACGGTCACCGTTTCCGTTAATTTCAGGGATCAGTTTTTGGCTGGTGAACTTGACTTTGAGGTTTTGGATGCTTCCCAGTTTAAGATCCTCAGTATTGAGGACGTGCCGATCCAAAAGAGGAGAGTGTATCAGGTATCCTTTATTCCCAATGGAAGTGGACTCAAGCGCGTGACCGCACGCTTCACTACTGGCAGTGGCAAGGCCTACACGCAGAGCAGTCGGTCGATTTCCTACAAGCATATTCCCAACCTTACCTATTTTTTCCCGTCCTCTCTCAACCTGATCCAAGAAGACTGGAAGGTGTCTGGGGCTGAGATCGGCTATGTGCCGGGGGCGGGGGATGACGTGCCGGGAGTGCTTACAGCCCTGGGGTACAAGGTATCCTTCATTGGTCCGGAGGACTATGATGTGGAGCGGCTCAGTAGATTTAAGGCCATCGTGGTCGGAATCCGCGCTTACAATACCAACGAGGTACTGGCAGCCAACCAGGCCGTGCTGATGGGCTATGTACGTGCGGGGGGCAACCTGATCGTGCAGTACAACACCAGTTCGCCGCTGCTCACCAACCAACTGGGGCCATTTCCCTTTACCATCGGGAGGGATCGGGTAGCGGTGCAGGGATCTCCTGTGACGGCCGATTGGCAAAATCCTGTCTTGGCAAGCCCGAATCAAATGAACCCGCAGGATTTGGAGGGCTGGGTGCAGGAAAGGGGGCTTTACTTCGCCACCGCGATCGATTCGGCCTATCAGACCCCATTTGTGATGCAGGATCCAGACGAGCCGGCCAGCAAGGGAGCCCTACTGGTGGGCAAGTATGGGGACGGGACTTTTGTCTATACCGGGATTTCCTTTTTCCGACAGCTGCCTGCTGGAGTACCGGGTGCCACCAAACTATTCATCAATCTGATCGAGCAATAAACATGAAGGAGGAGCGGATACGCTGGAAGTTGATTTACATTGGGCTGATGGCCAGCCTTTTCGCGATGATCGCACTGTTTTACTGGCTAACGGTGGCATTCGCATGAGTACACTCGACTGGGTCGTCCTGTTTTGGACTTTGATTTCAATCGCCATCTATGGGATCTACAAAACCAGGGAAAACCGAACCCTGGAGTACTACCTGAGGGGCCGCAGTAGCATGAACTGGTGGACGATAGGACTGTCCATCATGGCTACCCAAGCATCCGCCATCACATTTCTTAGCACACCAGGGCAGGCCTATGAAGATGGGATGCGTTTCATCCAGTTTTATTTTGGACTGCCGCTGGCGATGATCATCATCTCGGTGAGCTTTGTGCCCATTTACTATAGACTGAAAATCTACACTGCGTACGAGTATCTGGAGCAGCGCTTCGACTTGAAAACCCGGACGCTTACCGCGCTGCTATTCATTGTACAGCGGGGGCTGGCGGCGGGAATTACCATCTATGCGCCTGCGATTATACTTTCCACGCTGCTGGGTTGGAACTTGACCTGGACCAACATCCTGATCGGTACGCTGGTCATCCTCTACACCGTCTCGGGCGGGACAGAGGCCGTGTCCATTACCCAAAAGCAACAGATGGCGGTGATGATGGGCGGGATGATCCTGGCTGGCATCATCGTGATCAAGTTGCTGCCCATTTCCTTTGGCGAGGCACTGCACGTAGCAGGCAAAATGGACAAGCTGAACGTGGTCAGTTTCGAGTTTGACCTCGCTGATCGCTACAATGTCTGGTCTGGTATGACCGCGGCGGTCTTTCTCTTCCTGAGTTATTTTGGCTCGGATCAAAGCCAAGTCGCCAGGTATCTCTCCGGACAGACGATAGGCCAAAGCCGGATGGGCCTGATCATGAACGGTTTCCTGAAGATCCCGATGCAGTTTGTGATTCTCTTCATCGGGGTGATGGTGTTTGTCTTTTACCAGTTTATCCAGCCTCCGCTGGTGTTCAATGTGGTGCAGACAGACAAGCTGCGACAGAGCGAGTATGCGCCGGAGTTTTCCGAGCTGGAAAAGAAATACCAGTCCAATTTCGAGTCCGGGAAGGCGGCCTACACGGAGATGCTCGCCGCGATCGATGCAGGCGAGGAGGAAAATGCCGACCTGATCAAGGGACGCATCCAAGAGATCAAGGCCGAGCAAAACGAAATCCGCGAACAGACCAAGGAACTCATCCTCAAAAATGATCCCGCGGCGGAAACCCGGGATACCGATTATGTCTTCATGAGGTTTGTGATGGACTATCTGCCAAAAGGCGTCGTGGGTCTTCTTTTCGCGGTGATCTTCAGCGCGGCAATGTCGTCCTCTGCCTCAGAGCTCAACGCCCTCGGCTCTACCACGACCATCGACCTTTACAAAAGGTCCTTCAAAAAAGAAGCAAGCGACCAACACTACGTCCGCTCGTCCAAGGCCTTTACAGCTTTTTGGGGACTTGGGGCCATTCTGTTTGCTACCTATGCCTCGCTTTTCGAAAACCTCATCCAAGCCATCAACCTACTTGGCTCGCTGTTTTACGGTACTATTTTGGGAGTGTTCCTCGTGGGCTTTTTTATAAAGTGGGTGAAAGGAAGGGCTGTGTTTATCGCGGCACTACTGTCTCAGGCTACCATTTTGCTGATCCATTTCCGAAATGGAATTGGCATTTTGGGCTTCCACTGGGATATAGGATTTCTGTGGTACAATGCCGTGGGATGCCTGTCGGTGATGTTTTTTGGGGTGATTTTGCAGCCTATCCTGGGAGGTAAGGGGCCCAAAGGCTAAAAATTAAAAAGCCCCAGAATCATGTCTGGGGCTTTTCGGTTTTAGCCTTTTCCTTCTGCGGGAATCGTCGAAAGTGTCTGTATTGATCCGGAATCCAATTTTTCGATCTTCTGCTTCCTGATTTTTACTTGATCGACTTGATCAGACGGTCGTTTAGGGCTACGTAGTCGGGGTTGTCCGCTTCGGCGGCCATAGACTTGGATTTGTTGGCGGAGTCCAGTGCCTCGGTTTTCATGCCAAGTGTATTTTCGATCTTGGCCCTGAGGTGCATGGTCCAGTATTGTGGCTCCTCCTCGGTGGACTGTTTCACCCAGGCGTAGGCTTGGTTGAGGTCTTTGGAGGTAGTGAAGTAGTAGTTTGCCGCCTGGAAAAGGAGCGTAGGGTTGGAGGATTTGGCGTCGATGACTTCCTTCTGGATTTGGGCCATGACGACGGGATCCACGTTGGTCTCGACTTGGAAATCAACCTGGGTATTGTCCCATCTGATGGAAGTCACCAGGCTGTTGTCGGTGATGTTGTTGAAGCCGATTTCGAAGGTCTCCGATTTTTTGCTCGGCTTGGTGGTGGCTGCCTGAAACCTCAATTGGTCCTCGGCTGGATCGTATCCGATGGCTCCCCAAAGTTTGGTGTTTTTGCTGAGAATGAGCGTCCATTGGCTTTTTTCAGGAATTGCGTAGAGCGCGTAGGTTCCCGCCGGCACCGTCTGCCCACTGATGGACACCTCGGTGGAGAAGGTGATCTGCGTGGCCGAGTTGGCGCCAGTTCTCCAGATTTGGCCATAGGGTACGAGCTCGCCAAAGATCTTCCTGCCCTTGGCACTCGGTCTGCTGTAGTCCACCGTCACCACAGACAGGCCAAACTGCTGGGAGATTTTGGAGCTGGGACTCGCCTGGGGCATTTGGAGCTGCTGCGAAAAACCGGCAAAGCTAGCCAGGAACAGTGTCATGAGAGCGAAATGGAATTTTCTGGTCATGTTTTATTAAATTGAGTTTTGATTACAATCTCGAAACGTTGTTGATGGTTCGCAAAGACATAGCGGTTTGGTTTTTTTCGTTTCCATGCTACGAGATTTCCCCTCGGTTTTTGACCAACGGATGTCGGAGGCTTTCCGAACCTGTTATTTTTACTCCAGAACCCAAAAATACTCAAAATGAGCTTAGCGATCATAAGCCCCGGCCGCAATCCCAAAGTTTGGATCGACGCCCTCACTTTTCACGACCCTGAAATAGACATCCAGGTTTACCCCGACATTACCAGGCCCGAGGAGGTGCAGATGGCCCTGCTCTGGCAGCACCCTCCAGGTTATCTGGATGCCTTTCCCAACCTAAAACTCATCAGCTCCCTGGGTGCAGGGGTGGACCATATCCTGAGCGACCCGGCGATTCCCCGCTCGGTTCCGATCGTCAGGATAGTGGACGAGAAGCTCACCTGGTCTATGACCAACTATGTGGTGATGGGCGTGCTCAACTTCCACCGCCAGCTGCCCAGGTATCAGGCGGATCAGAAGCGCAAGGTCTGGGATATGAGCAATCCGGAGATTCCCACGCGCATAGGCGTGATGGGGGTAGGGGCGCTTGGCGGCGATGTGCTGGACAAGCTCGACTACATGGGCTTTCCTGTATTTGGCTTTGGTTTTTCGGAAAAAGAAGACTTTCCATATCCCTACTTTTCCAAGGACCGGCTGCAGGAGTTTTTGGACGAGATCAACGTGTTGGTATGCCTGCTTCCGCTCACCCCGGACACCGAGGGTATTTTGAACCTGGATCTTTTCAAAAAGTGCAAACCAGGTACTTTTTTGATCAATGTGGCTAGGGGAAAGCACCTCGTCGAGGAGGACTTGATCCCGGCGCTGGAGGCCGGATATATAGCTGGGGCGCTTTTGGACGTCTACAGGACGGAGCCTCTGCCGACGAGCCATCCGTTTTGGGAGGAAAAGCGGATCCAGCTCACCCCGCACATCGCCAGCGTGACCAATCCCCAGGCCGCCGCTCCCCAGATTATTGACAATTTCAAGAGACTGAAGGCCAACCAGCCCCTTTTTAATCTCGTTAACCGCCAGAGAGGCTATTGATGTTACTGATGGAAAACACTTTTAAGATTCTTTGTCCTACAGATTTTTCCGAATGTTCCCTAAATGCCATAGAGTTTGCCACCAAATTGGGTGAAAAATTGAAAGCACACATGGTGTTGTTTCATGTGCTCAACCGGGAGGATTATCTGAAGCTCTCTCCGCTTGACCAAGACGGAAAGCACCAGGAGGATTTTGTGAAGGAAAAGCTCACCAACCTCCAGAAAGCGGTAATCTATGAGGGGATCCCAAACGGGCTGAAGGGCTGTGACGTGGATTTTCAGGAGGGAAAAATCGTCAGCGGAACGCTGGAATATGCCAAAAAAATCAATGCCGACCTGATCGTGGCGGGCACTGAGGGGATCAACGAACTCCGCTCACACATCATCGGCAGCAGGGCTAGCCGGATGGTGGAGCAGTCGGATCGCGATATCCTGATCGTGCCCCGGAAGGTCTTTTTCAAGCCTCCCCGCAAGTTTGTCTATGCCTCGGACTACCTCGAGGAGGACAAGCTGGCCATACAGAAGGTGGTGGATCTGGCGAGCCTTTTTGACTCGGAAATCGACATCGTCCACGTCTCCTCCAGCCAAAAGGCCATCGACAAGTCGCTACACATCGCCATGGTGGATGAGATCAAGCCCTTTGTCCGCTATGAGAAAATCAACTACGTACTCAAATCCTATCGGGATGACCTGGCCTTGGGATTGGAAAACTACCTGCAGGTAGCCAAGGGCAACGTGCTGGTCACACTCAGCAAGAAAAAATCCTTTTTTGACCAGATCTTCTCCAAGAACCTGTCAAAGAAGATGTCCTACTTTCTCAACAAGCCGCTCTGGGTGATCAAGCGTTTTTAGACTTTTTGCCCGAGAAAAAATCGCCCAGGAACCTGCCAAACTCACGGCGGGTCTTGGAGTCCAGCAGCAGAGACTTGAGCGTGCTCCAAAAGTGGCCTGAGCTCATTTGTTTGGGTGCCTGTTCCCGAATGGGCCCTGGCTGGGGTGTTTCCGCAGATTTTTTGCTTCCTATGGAAGGAAGGTCGTTGGCCGATTTTTCCGGATCATACCCGATGAGTTCGTCGGATTTTTCAAAGCTTTTCTTGGACCGCTCCTTGAATCCCAGCTTTTCCTCTACCAGCCCCTTGTTGTTGTAGGCCACGGCGTCCTCGGGATCTAGCTCGATGGCCTTGTCGTAGTCTTCGATAGCTCCGTGGAGATCGCCGATACGATCCTTGAAGAAAGCCCGGCTGCTATAGCGGTAGGGGTTTTTCGGATCCAGGTTAGCAGCACGATCCAGTTCCGCTAGCGCCTCGTCGTTTCTTCCCAAAAGATGGAGCACCACGGCGCGGTCGCTGATGTAGTCCGTCTGATACGGCTTCTGGCTGAGCAGAAGATCAAAATCCTGCAGGGCCGCTTCGCCTTTTCCGAGGCGGGTCAAGATCCTCGCCCGATAGAGGTGGAGTGAAGATTCCCCTGTCTTGGATGAAATCAGCTGGTTGAATATCTCCAGGGCCTCCTCAAACTTCCCTTCCTGATACAGTGCTATCCCTTTTTCGAAACTCATCATGTTGTTAGATTCCCAATGGCTGTGGATGGTCGACTGAGAGCCGTTGACCAATATCCATACAAAGTTAAGCCCGGAATAGTTTGCCAAAGAATATTTTCCCGGTTTTTGCTCCGGTTTCCCTCTGCCTGTTATCTTTAAACCTTCTAGTTTTCCCCATCCATGGCCCATTCTCCCGAAGCTGTACTCAAAGATCTGAAAGCGAAAAAGTTTGCCCCCATTTACTTTTTGGAAGGGGAGGAGCCCTACTACATCGACCTGATCACCGACTACGTCGAGAAGAATGCCATCCCCGAACACGAGAAGGGATTTAACCAGCTCGTGATGTACGGAAAGGACTCTCCGATGAGCGTGATCCTGAGCAATGCCCGCAAATTCCCCATGATGGCTGAACGTCAGGTGGTGATAGTGAAGGAGGCGCAGAGCATTCCTGATCTTGGCAAAGAGGATGCGCAAAAGCTCCTGTTGGCCTATGCGGGCAATCCCCTGCCGAGCACGATTTTGGTCTTTGCCCACAAGCACAAAAAGCTGGACGGAAGGGGCTCGCTGAAAAAAGAGCTGGACAAAAAGACCGTGTTCGTCAACTCGGAAAAGGTCAAAGACTGGAAGCTGACCGAGTGGGTAGAGGGATATTTCCGGGGCTTGGGACACCAGATCGAGTCCAAAGCCGCGCAACTGCTGTCCGACTCGATAGGCAACAACCTGGAGGTGATCACCAATGAGGTGGGGAAGATGCTGATCAATTTTCCCGAACCGACCAAATTCACCGCCGAGCACATCTCCAAGTACATCGGCATCAACAAAGAGTACAACAATTTTGAGCTGACCAAAGCGATAGGATTCAGGGATGTGATGAAGGCCAACCAGATCATCCACTACTTTATCCAAAATCCCAAGTCCCATCCGATTATCCCGATTTTTTCCTTGCTGTACAACTACTTCAGCAAGATAGCCCTCATCCACCGGGCTGGGGCCATGCCTGACAACCAGCTGGCCGGAGCCATAGGCGTAAACCCCTATGCGCTAAAAGAGTATTCAGTGGCCGCCCGAAACTACAAATTGGGCAAGGTAATTGATGTGTTCGCACACATCAAAGAGGCAGACCTTCGCTTCAAGGGAGTGGACTCCGGAAGCATGGAGCAGGGTGAAATCCTCCGCGAGCTGGTGTATAAGATTTTGCACTGATTACCCGACAGCCAATCCGGAAATAGAAGCTGTGGCATGCCATCCGCAAACGGCGCGTGGTGTCCGCCGTGATGTTCCTATTGGTCTCTATAAACCAATTATAAACCGATGAAATACTACCTGGTACTGATTGCAGGCCTGGGGATAAGTGCGGGGACGCATGCGCAGTCCACGCTGTATCAGACCAGTCCCCAGCAAGCTCTGGATTATCAATTGGAGCTTTTTGACAAACAGCTCTTTTCGGCGGTTCTCTATGACAACAGCCGATTGCTCGCCCAAAACCTCACCTCGGAGCAGCAAAAGTCCGCTGAGCTCCACCGCGCGATGGCCGCGCTTCAGGTGGAGAGCCCCGATGGCCCGGGATTGATGAAAGCCTATATTTTTGACCACGGCAACCACCCCTCCGTAGCCACTGCGGGCCTGTACATGGGGGATCACTTTTTCTACAAAAGAAACTACAAAGAGGCACTGGATGGCTATGCCTTGGTGAAGACCAACAGTCTCAGTGAAGCCAATAGGGCAGAGGTACTGTTCAAGCAGGGCTACTCCCATTTTCAGCTGAAAAACTACGGTGCGGCGGCTCCGTTTTTTGACCAAGCCAAGACGCTCAACCAGCCTGTCAGTGCCGATGCCTACTACTACAGTGGCTTCATCGCGATGGAAAACGGCAACAACGCCAAGGCCATCGCCGATCTGCAAGCCGCAGGCAAATCCTCCTTCTATGCCAACAAGGTTCCCTATTTGCTGACCGCGCTGTACTATCAGGAGAAGAGCTACGATCAGGTAATCAGCTACGCAGAGCCGCTTTTGGCTTCGGGTCAAAGCCTGGATCGCAAGGAAACCATCAATCTCTACCTGGCCGAGGCCTACTATGCGAAAAAGGATTTTGCCAACGCTGCGAAGAACTACGATGCCTTCATTAACGCCAAGAAGGGGACACTTTCCCGGGAAGAGGTGTATAAGGCGGGTATTTCTTTCTTCGAAATCGGCAACTACCAGCGCGCGACCGACTATCTGAAGGTCTCGGCCTCTGCCACCGACGAAATTGGACAGTCATCCAGCTATTACTTGGGCCATGCATATCTGAAGCTGGACAATTACCAGTTTGCGACCACCAGCTTTCAGGCCGCATCCAAATCCTCCTTCAACAAGCAGATCCAAGAGGAATCCCTCTTCAACTACGCGAAAGCCAGCCTACAGAAGGGCACTTTTTCCACGGCGATCTCCGCCCTCGACGAATACCTCGATACCTATCCAAGCGGAAAGAATCGGGCTGAGGCAGAGACCCTGCTCTCTGAGGCGCTGATCAATTCCAACGACTACCTGCGTGCCATCGAGCAGATGGACAAGATCCGCAACAAGTCTCCGCGCATCCAGTCAGCCTATCAGAAAGTCGCCTACTACCAGGCCATGGTCTACTATCGCGACCAGAAATACAAGCAAGCGCTTTCCCTTTTGGATAAGTCCCAGGCATTTCCGGTAGACAAAGAGCTGCTCTTGGAGACCCATTTCTGGAAAGGTGAGATCCTAGCCGCGGAGGGGAATCTTCCCCAGGCCATCCGTGCTTATGAGGCGGTTCGTGCCATGAATCCGGCAAGCAACAATCCCTATGCGATCAAAAGCCACTACGGCTTGGGCTATGCGCACTTCAATTCCCAAAACTATCCCAGAGCCGAAGAGCAGTTTAGGCTCTACACTGACAAGCTGAGAGGAAGAGAGGACAAACAAAACTATGACGATGCGCTGCTTCGTCTCGGTGATTCCCAATATGTGCAGAAGAAGTTTGGGGATGCAGCTGCCACTTTCCAGCGGGCGATCTCCGAGTCCAATTCCCAGATCGACTACGCCTACTACCGCTTGGCGGTGGTGCAAAACTTCCAGTCGCGAAACAACGAGGCACTTGGCAATCTGGATCGACTGATCTCGGGATTCCGCACTAGCCTTTACCTGGAGGACGCCATGTTTCAGAAGGGGCAGATCTATCTGGAGGAGTCAAGATACAACGAAGCCTCCCAGGCTTTCACGGACTTGATCATGAATCGCTCAAACTCTCCTTTCATTCCTTTCGCTCTGGAAGGCAGGGCCGTGGCCAATTTCTCCCTGAGAAACTACGACCAGACCGTCGCCGACTATCGCGACATTCTCAACAATCACCCCAATTCGGACAACGCCGAAACAGCCCTCAAGGGCCTACAGGAAACCTTGGCACTGCAAGGCAGATCCGGTGAGTTTGGAGACTACGTGGCCAAATACAAATCGGCCAATCCCGGCTCCGGCAATGTCCAGTCCCTGGAATACGAAGCTGCGAAGAGCCTCTATTTTGACAAAAACTACGCACAGGCGGCGCGGGCTTTGGAAAACTACCTCCGCAGCTACCCGCAATCCGCACAGCGCAGTGAAGCGCTTTATTTTGCCGGTGATGCGTTTTTGCAGGCCGGAGATCAAGAGCGCGGCCTCAGCTTTTTCCGTCAATTGGAAAAGGAGCCTTCTTCCCCACAGCGGGTGAGAGCCATGCAGAAGATCGGCGCGATCGAGCTGGAGCGAGGCAACTATGCGGCTGCGATTCCTTACTTGGAGACTGCTGCGCAAAATGCCCGAAGCAAGGTAGAGGAAGCCGAGGCCTTCCAAGGTCTGATGGTAGCCAATTTCGAAGCAAAAAACTATCAGCCGAGCATCACCTATGCCGACAAGCTGATGACGCTGGACGGGATTATTCCCGAGTCCACGCCAACGGCACTGCTGACCAAAGCAAAGGCCCAGGCGGGACTGAAGCAAAACCAGCAAGCGGAGCTCACGCTTCAGCTCCTGGTCAACGAGCACAAGACCATACAGGGAGCGGAAGGATTGTATTTGCTGGCTTTGTCTTTGCAGCAGAAAGGGGACATCGCCAAGTCCAACGACGCCATCTTTGACTCCTCCGGCCCCTACGCAGACTTTGGCTACTGGTATGGCAAGATGTTCCTCCTGCTGGCGGACAACTACCTGAAAACCGGTGAAGACTTCCAAGCCAAGGCTACGCTCGAATCCATTGTGGAGCGCGCTACCAATGCCGAGATCAAAGCCGAAGCCGAAGCCAAACTCAAAACCCTGAACTAAGCCATGAACAGACTGACTTTATATACATTCATTGTGGGGGCTATTGCTTGTGGAATCACCCCCTTGTCGGCCCAAGATCAGCAGCAGAAGAGGGGAGAGGTGCAGGATCAGGAGTTTGTGATCAGAAAAGACCGGGTACTGACGGTTCCCACCCAGCCTAGAGCCTATGAGCGCATGCCTGCCTTGCCTCAGCCGAAGGGCTTGGGAGACTTTAGTTATGCTGTGACGCCCTTTTTTCTAAACCTCCCGGCTCTGAAGCTCCAGCCAACGGCTTTGGAGAAAAACTACCGACAGGACAAAGTAGACCTTTACCCTGGCTATGTCCGAGCCGGATACGGCAATTTTGCCTCGCCGCTACTTGAGGGACGATATATGTCCATCAATGCCGACCCACTTAACTATGCGCTGAAGTTCCAGCATCAGAGTTTTGGCAAAGGTCCGGTAGAGGCGGAGCAAAGCGCCGAGTCGCACACGGTCTTTGGAGCGGACGGAAGCTATTTTGGGGAGCTGTTTGAAGTGTTTGGAGGATTGGAATGGGGTCAAAACAAATACTCCTTCTATGGTGTCGATCCTGTGAATTTCGAAAATCCCGACTCTCCCTTTGAGACGGCAAACAATGTACTCAACCATGTACAGGTCAAGGCAGGCGTAAGGGACATCGAGAAGACTGGGCCTTTTTCCTATGAGGGCCAGCTGAGTTTTAGGAATTTCAAGGACAGCTACGCCGTCAAGGAAAACGAAGTCGGGATCCAAGCCGGAGGTAAATTCCGCACCGAATCCGACTGGTCGGGCAAGGTAGACTTGGCCTATTTCCATACCAATCCCAACGACGTCAACTACCAGGAAAAGCGCAACTATTTTTCCATCCGTCCACGCATTTCCTACGACTACGAGGCCTTCCGCTTCACGGCTGGGCTGAATTTGGTGTCTGAAAATGACTCTCTGGCGGACAAGGACAGCGATTTTCATATTTTCCCGGTATTGCAAGCCAGCTACCAGTTTGCCGATGAGTTTGGTTTCTTTGCCTCATTCTCCGGAGACGTGCAGCGGAATACCTATTTCAGCTTTGTCAACGAAAACCCCTACCTCGGCCCGAGCGAACAATTGCTCAACACCATCAACAACTACCAGATCGAAGGCGGTGTCGAGGGGCAGTTTCAGGAGGCGTTTCACTACCGCGCAGGCGTCAAGGTAAGCCGATTCAACCAGCTTCATTTCTTTGCCAATTCCCTTACGGACACTGCCCGTTTTGAAATCGTCTATGATGACAAGTCCACCGTGGCCAATATCAACGCGGAATTGGGTTTTAAGCTCAGCGAGTTTTATTCCTTGGGCAGCCGACTGGACCTCTACCAATATGAGCTGAATACCCAGCAGGAAGCTTGGCACCGGCCAGTTTGGGAGCTGAGGATCAACAATCAGGTGACTCCGGTAGAGCGACTCGTCGTGCAGGCCAATCTCAATTTTATGGGAGGAGTCAAGGCGAGAGGCGAAGCGATCCCTACCGCCGATTTGATACCGGTTCCGAGTGGATTTTATGAAGTGGAAACACTGAAAACCATCGCCGACCTACAGCTCAAGGCTTCCTACGGCATCACCGACCGCATTGGGATCTTTGCCGAAGGCAACAACATCCTCAATGGGAATAACGCCAGATGGCTCAACTACCCCGTCAGAGGCATTCAATTGATCGGCGGGGCGAGCTTTAAATTCTGATAATGTTTCACCGCTGGGTTGGCCTTTCCCTGCATTTCGGTTAGTTTCGTAGCTTTCCCCCAAGCGCATGTCGGCAAAAGATTCAGAGAGCAAGCAGTGGTCAGACCCCAAGGATTTCGGACTTCCCTTTGTGGAAATCAGTCCGCTCAAGCCAAAACTAGAGGCAAAGGAGTTGATTTCCAGTGAGGTGTTGGCTTCTGGGGAAGAGCATTTGGAGGAGGAACCAAAAGCGGGGGTAGCGGAATCCGAGCCGGCGTCTGTCCCTACCGAAACTCCCGCTCAGGCCGTCCAGCCCAAGACTGCACCACCTGCCGCTGCCGCGTCGAAAGACGGGGAAAAGTCTTCTTCCTGGGCGTGGGCAGTTCTGCTGATAGGCTTGGGGATTGTGACGGTGATCGTTTGGCAGATCCTCGAAAACCGAAAGCCGGCAGTTTCAGAAACCATTTTTGAGGTGGTAGAGCAAGACAGCCCCCAATCGGAGCCCGTTGCAAGCCAATCTCCCGCCGAAACTACAGCAGCTGGACAAAATCAAGAGGTTGTAAACCAGGACTCTATCGCTACTTCAACTATTTCAAACCCTAATATTTCCAAACCAGCCGAAACTGGTACAACTATTGCCAATACTGCATCTGGGAATTTGATCCGAGTAGAGTCCAAAGGGGAACGCCCGCAGTATTTTATCATCGTTGGAAGTTTGCCAAATGAAAAGATGGCGATAGAGGAGGCGAGCCAGTATTTTGCGAAAAACGCGGAGCTATACCTCATCACTCCCTACGACGGTGGCAGCAACTACCGCCTCGCCCTTTCCAGGTTTGCCAGCTTCAGGTTGGCGGCCGAGAAACTCGAAGAGCTCAAATCCCAATACAGCGAAGAATTGTGGATTTTGAAATATTAATATGACTCTTCTCCAAACCCTCTCTACCGATTCCCTATCCTCCATGGACAGTCTGGCCATGGGTGCCGAAGCCAAAAACATCGGCTTGCTCGACCTCCTCATCAAAGGAGGCTACATGATGGCTCCGCTTTATCTCTTGTTTGTGCTGGCGATATTTATCTTCGTCCAGAAGCTCATCACGCTCAACAAGGCCGCCAAAACCCCCGGCCACCTGATGGATCAGGTGAAAGTGCTGGTGCAGAGTGGACAGATCGAGAAGGCTAAGATGCTCTGTGCCGGAGAAAATACCCCGGTGGCCAACATGATCGCCAAAGGGGTGGACCGCATCGGTTCCCCACTGAAAAACATAGAGGTGTCTATCGAAAACGTCGGGAAGATTGAGATCTATAAACTGGAAAAGAACCTCGGCCTGTTGGCCACTGTTTCCGGTGCTGCGCCGATGATCGGCTTCTTGGGTACCGTTACGGGGATGATCCAGGCTTTTATCTCCATCGCGCAGGAAGAGGGGATGGTCTCTCCCAAGCTGCTTTCCTCCGGGATCTACGAAGCGATGATCACCACGGCCGCCGGGCTGGTGGTCGGTATCGTGGCCTATCTAGGCTACAACTACTTGGTCACGCAAGTGTCCAAGCTGGTTCACAACATGGAATACACCTCGATTGAATTCATAGACCTTCTTCAGGACAAATAAGATGGGACTTCAGTCAAAAAACAAAATAGAAGCGGCGTTTAGCATGTCGTCGATGACGGACATCATCTTCCTCCTGCTGATCTTCTTTATGCTGACTTCCTCGTTTATCACGCCCTCAGGGCTTCCAGTTAACTTGCCTTCCAGCGAGACTTCGGACATCGTGATGCAGGAAGTGACGGTCACGGTGACCAAAGACCTCAAATATTCCGTTAATGATAGGGTAGTGGGACGTGACCAGATCAAATCGGAATTGACTGGACTACTGGCGGGCAAAAAAGGCCAAGTCGTCCTGCACATTGACAAAGACGTACCGGTGGAGTACTTGGTGGAAATCGGCGGTATCGCAGCCGGTCTCGAAGCCAACGTGTCCATCGCCACAAAACCCTACTAAGCCATGGAAACTTGGAATGCGGATAAGGTAGAAAAGGACAGCAAACGCAAATCGGCGATCATCACCTTGGTGCTGAACGTCCTGCTGTTGCTTGCATTCTACTTTATCGTGGTTTGGAAGCAGCCCATTCCTCCGCTTCCTACCTATGGCTTGGAGCTGAACCTTGGCTTTACTGACACGGGCTCCGGCAACAGGGACAGCCCAAATGCCCCTTCGGAGACTCCATCCCAAAGCGTGGAGCAGGCCGCTCCCGGCGAGGTAGCCCAGGCTGTCACCCAGCCAGCGACTCCCGCGCCCAGTCCCAAAACAGAGACGGCAAAGCCAAAAACCACTTCCAAACCAGCAGAAAACCAGGCGGTGACCAACAAGCCATCTCCGATCAAGGGGGTAGAAAAGGCTTCAACGGAAACGAAAAAACCTGATCCCGTAAAGACGGAACCTACGAAGACCGTCACCACACCTGCCAAATCAGAAGCGGAACAGACGACCCAAAAAGCACCCGAGAAGCCTAAAATCGACCAGCGGGCGATCTTTGGAGCGGGAGGGACTTCTGGTAGCAGTTCTAAGCCAGCGGCTGGAGGAGCCCAAGGCTCATCCAATGCAAAAGGCGATGAGGGAAAACCTACGGGCACGGTCGATGGCCGGGCGATCATGGGAGAGGGAAGCGGCAAAGGTACCAACTCCGGTTCCGGATACAGCCTTGACTTGGCTGGATGGGACTTCGCATCCAGACCTACCATCAACGACCGCGTATCCACCCGCAATGGCAAAATCGTATTTAAGATCACCGTGGATGACTCTGGACGGGTTGTGCAAGCCGTGCCGCTCGAGTACAATGTCTCCAACGATGTCTTGGCCTATTACCGGCAGGTCGTCAACCAGATCAATTTCAAAAAATCGGGCGGTGCCGCCGCAGACTTTTCGACCGGAAAGATCACCTTTGTGATTCAGGTGGATTGACGATGGATTACAAAGAAACGCTGGATTACCTCTTTCACGCCCTTCCCATGTTTCAGCGGGTAGGAGCGGCGGCGTTCAGAAAAGATCTGGGCAATACGCTCGCACTTTGTGCCCATTTAGACAATCCCGAGCGGAAATTCAAGTCTGTGCACGTCGCCGGCACCAATGGGAAAGGTAGCACTTCCCATTCTCTGGCGGCCATTCTGCAATCAGCTGGCTACAAAACCGGCCTCTACACTTCCCCGCACCTCAAGTCTTTCACCGAACGAATCCGCATCGACGGGAAGGAGATTGGCGAGGAAGCCGTTGTGGAGTTTGTGGCGGAAAACAAGGGTTTTCTTGACCAGCTCCAGCCCAGTTTTTTTGAGATGACGGTCGGCATGGCTTTTTGGCATTTCGCCAAAGAGCAGGTCGATATCGCCATCGTGGAAGTGGGCATGGGCGGGAAATATGACAGTACCAATGTCCTGCTGCCCGAGCTATGCATCATCACGAATATCGGCTGGGACCATGTGCAGTTTTTGGGAAATACGCTTCCCGAGATCGCCGGGGAAAAAGCGGGGATCATCAAGCCGAGTATTCCGGTAGTCATCAGCCAAACCCAAGAAGAGACCGAACCGGTTTTTGTCCAAAAAGCCCAGGAGCAGCAGGCACCGATCGTTTTCGCAGACCAAAAGCTCAGGGTTGTAAAAATGGCTTCACACCAGAAACTGGCCCTGTTTTCCGTGGAAAAAGACGGACAGAAATCCGAGCTTAACTTTGGCCTACAGGGAGACTATCAGCGCTTCAACCTACCGGGCATCCTGGAATCTGTGTCTCAGCTTCGAGAGATGGGATGGGATATTTCTGAGGCAGCGCTGGAGAAAGGTCTGGCGGAGGTGAGCGCCTTGACGGGACTGAAAGGACGCTGGCAAGTTTTGGGAGAAAAGCCTACCGTGATAGCGGATACGGGGCACAACGAACCCGGTATTCGGGAGATCCTGGCGCAGCTCGAGACCTATGACTACTCCCAGCTTTGGATGGTATTGGGTATGGTGCAGGACAAGGATATTTCGAAGATCCTGGCGCTGTTGCCCAAAGATGCTCGCTATGTTTTTTGCCAGGCGGACTTGCCAAGGGCGATGCCCGCAGCGCAGCTTGCCGAGAAAGCCAGGGCTCTCGGACTCTCGGGTGATGTCATTTCGGACATCAACCAAGCGCTGAACTTTGCCCGAAAAAATGCCGGAGCGGATGACCTGATATTTGTCGGAGGCAGTACTTTTGTGGTCGCAGAAATCGACGATCTTTAAATGAGCAGAAAAAAGCTGGTTCGCTTTGCCCAAAACGAATTAAATCCCAACGTTGTCCAGGCCGGAAAACCCATTTTTGAAGAAATCAAAGGCCACTGGAACGAAAAACAATTCCAAAATCCCAATCCCATTGTAGTCGAATTGGCCTGTGGCCGCGGGGAGTTTACCGTCGGTCTGGGTCGTGAGTATCCTGAGCAAAATTTCATCGGAGTGGATATCAAGGGCAGCCGGATCTGGAAAGGCAGCTCGACCGCGACCGCCGAGGGCATCACCAACGTGGCTTTTCTTCGTACCCAAATCCAGCAGCTGGAGGACTTTTTTGCCGAAGGCGAGATCTCAGAACTCTGGATTACTTTCCCGGATCCGTTTCCGAGAGACGGGGACGAGAAGCGCCGGCTCACTTCACCGAAGTTTCTGGACATGTACAAGCCGATGATCAAGGCTGGGGGCACCGTCCACTTCAAGACCGACAACACCGGGCTTTTTGACTACAGCCTGGAGCTGGTGCAGTCCCGCGAGGATATCGAGGTGCTGGCCTTTACGCATGACTTCTATCAAAGCGAGATGAAGGATGACCACCACGGGATCAAGACGCGCTACGAAAAAATATTTTCCGACAAGGGGGAAAAGATCAAATACCTCAAGTTTAGATTCAAAGGCTGAGCCCTAGATCGAAAATCCCCCGTCGGCTGTGTAAACCGCTCCGGTGGTATAGGATGAGGCCGAGGCGGCCAGGTAAAGGGCCAAAAGGCCGATTTCCGTCGAGGTGCCGGTTCGCTTGATGGCTAGTTGCTGTAGGACTTTGTTCATGATTTTCTCGTTGCCCCAGAGTGGCTCGGAGAGCTTGGTCTCGATCAGGCCGGGACAGATGGCATTCACGCGGATTTTGGCTTCGCCCCATTCCTTGGCAAACACCTTGGTGAGGGAAATCAGCGCTGCTTTGGATACGGAATAGATGCCCAAGCCGGTCTCTGGGCTGATACCTCCGATCGAGGAAATGTTGATCACCGAGGCGCCGGAAGACTTGCGAAGGTGGGGGAAGCAGAGGCGGCAAAGTTCAAAGGGCGCCTTGACGTTGACCGCCATGATTTTGTCAAAAGCTTCCAAGCTGGTCTCATGAACCGGCCCGAAAACCGGGCTCGTGCCGGCATTGTTGACCAGAATGTCGATGGTTCCATACTTATCTACGGTTTTTTTTACCAGCGCCGATAGCTCGTCCACGTTGCTCACGTTGCAGGCGATGCCGTGGGCTTCGTAGCCTTGGGTTTTGAGGTGGTTGGCTTTTTCATCCAGCGCGTCTTGTTTGCGGCTGCTGATGACGACTTTGGCTCCCGCAGCGGCAAAGATCTCCGCGATGCCAAACCCTATTCCCTTGCTTGCACCTGTGATCAGGGCCACTTTACCATCGAGCGAAAAAACAGAGGATAAATCCATACGATTGTGGTTTTTTTGATGTCTTAAGATAGGGAAATAGACTGAGGGGACATTCGTTTTCTGCTTCAATAATCATGATTTTTAAAGGATTGCCGCAGGATGGAAAAAATGTGAAGAAAGAACGGTGGGGAGACGATCCGATTGCACTTTTGTGGGGCTATTCCCATCAGATCAAGCTATAAGTTTCTAATTTGGGGCGTATTGTAGACATTCCCACCACAGATCTCGTCCGCCTTTGGCGAAATGATGGATTGACATAAAGCATGAAAACACCGATTGCCTTCCTTTTGGCCTATTTGTCCATAGCCTTTTCGGCTTTCTCCCAAAATGCCGAGTTTGAACAGTGGAAAGATCACCGATGTGAGGAGCTGCTGGCTGAAAATGGCTGGTTGAACTTGGCGGGCTTGCTATGGCTGGAGCCAGGAGCCAACCACCTCTATTGGGTGAATGATGACAGCTTGGCGATTTCTTCCTCAGCCCAAAAAAGAGCACTTGGCTTGTTTCGGGTAGCATCTGATCGCGTGGTGTTTAGCTCGGCTACCGGGCAGGAGGTGGCCAACTCAGTTGGGAAAGCCAATGAGATGGTGCAGTTTCCCCTGGAAGAAGGACAGGATGGGAGCCTCCAGTCAGGCAAGTGGAAATGGTCTGTAATCGAACGGGGAGGCCGGTTTGCGGTGCGACTGAGAAACCTCCAGCACCCGGCTTTGGCCGCGTATGCACCCACGCCGACTTTTGGCTATGACCCGCATTGGAGACTGGATGCTTTTTTCCAGCCCAAGTTCAATGAGTTCATGTCCATCACCAATGTCCTTGGGCAAGTCATCGAGTGGCGTGTGATGGGATTGTTGAAGTTTGAGATCGATGGAGAGAAGCAGGAACTGATCATGCTTGAGGATGAGGGAAAGCTGTTTGTGATCTTTTCCGACGAGACCAATGACCGGGAAACCTACCCCAGCGGGCGTTACCTCTATGTGGCCTTTCCGGACAACAAGGGAAATACCATCATTGACTTCAACTACGCCTACAATCCCCCCTGCGCCTACACGGCGTTCGCCACTTGCCCCATTCCTCCCAGGGAAAACCGTTTGGATTTTCGGATAGAGGCAGGGGAAAAAGTGCCTTTGAGCCACTGATTGCTCGTTTTTTCACTTTCTTCCAAAACTCATCCCCGACTTTTCGGCTTCCCCGGTTTTTCGTACTTTGGACGCCAATAACCCATCCTTATGCTATCCAAAAGAGCCAAATACGCCATCAAAACCATTCTTTTCCTGCAAGACCATCCGGAGCTGGTCCCCGTTTCGGCCAAGCTGATCGCAGAGCGTGAGCGTATTCCCTACAAGTTTTTGGAAAACATCCTCAGAGATCTCAAGACCCACCAGCTGGTCAAAAGTATCCGGGGAGCCGAAGGAGGCTATACCCTGGCCAAAGATCCTGCGGAAATCAGCATTGCGCAGATCATGCGGGTGGTGGACGGACCGATTGCGCTGATCCCCTGTATATCGGAACGCTTCTACGAGGCCTGTGCGGAATGCGAGGATGAGGAAACCTGCCGCATCAGGCATTTGTTTGCGGAGGTGCGATCCGAGATGGTGCCGATCTTGGAGCGTCCCATCACGACCCTTGCGGTGAAAAAAGAGGGTTAAAAAGAAAACCGAGCCAGAATTGCTGACTCGGTTTTCTGGTCTGGGAAAATGCGATGCCTTTCCGCTTCCCACCGGCTTCTAGGCCAATGCTTTTCGGCAGAATTCCACGCACTTCTGGACTTCTTTCACCGCGTCGGATCCCTCCGGCACCTGGTATTCCAGTTCGATAGTCGCAGGAAACTTGTATTTGTTTTTCTGCATGAGCTTGAGCATGTCGCCTATCGGGGTGTCGCCTTGGCCCCAAGCCAGGTTGCCTTTGCCGTTGGCCGGAGTCTGCCGATCCTTGGTGTGCATGCTGAGGATGCGGGAGTGTTGCTTTTCGATGAGTTGGAGTAGGTCGCTATGGCCTGCGGCAATGTAATGGCCCGCATCGAGGTTGAGTCCATTGTTTGGGCTTTGCGCCAGCGCGGTATCCCAAAAGGTGAAAGTCTCCTGTTCGTGCCCGTGGTAGCCTACGTTCATCTTGTTTTTTTCACCGAGCTTGCCGAGACGGAGCGTCTGCTCATCGTCGGAAGGATGCTCCAGAGTGACGTGGCTGGCACCGAGCGCTTTGGCGGCTTTCATTCCATAGGCGACTTCCAGGTCTGAGTTGTTTCTGCCAAAAGCGCTGGGCTTGAAAGCATAGATGCTCACGCCGGCGTCTTTGTACATTTTGCGCAGCTGCTCAAACTTCTTCATGTCTGCCTGGGCTCTCCAGTCCGCTACCACTTTCGTGTAGGCTTCGGACTGGGCGCGCAAGTCCGCCATTTCTTTGGTTTCGTCTTCGGTGAGGG
Source organism: Algoriphagus oliviformis (assembly GCF_017254915.1). GTDB lineage: Bacteria > Bacteroidota > Bacteroidia > Cytophagales > Cyclobacteriaceae > Algoriphagus > Algoriphagus oliviformis. Next base: position 279,254 of record NZ_JAFKCT010000005.1, read on the forward strand.
TCTCTCCCCGACGCTGTTTTCCCCCCAATTGAAAAGCCCGCATCCTGTCAAAAGTCGGCTTGGGCATTCCGGCAAAGCTCTCGGCGGGATCGCCCATCAGCTCAATGGAAGATAGGCCAGAGTCCACCACGTATTTGAGGGTTGCTTCGGCGCTTTGGTCAGGCAGGGACCTGAATGAATAGGTAATGCAGCCGATCTTGACGCCATTGATCTCTGAATCGGGCTTGTTTATCGATTTGATGAGGGCAGGCGCGCCTTGCAGCCAGGATGGGGCCATTGCAAGCCCAGCGATGCCCAGGGCTGATTTTTGGAGAAATTCTCTTCTGTTTTTCATGTGTTTTTTATTTGATTTTAAATGGACACATGGAATCTCGCATGTCGAAGAATCAATCCGGACTGGGATAGTTGAGGATGCTTGATTTCATGGTTATTCGGGTTTGAAAGATTGTCTTAAACTCAAATTAGGATTTTTATCCGGGCTTTGCCTTCTAGATTGGAATATCGTCAAAATCAGCGCATAGCTGGTAGCATGGCGTGACGAAGTAGGACGGTGGGCTCAATAGCCCACCGCTTTGTCATCGCCTCTGGGATCGGCCCCGCCTTCCAGCCTGCCGTCAGGCAAGACCAAGATGGCGTCTACTTTTCCGATGATTGGGCTGTTGTTTTCGTTGATCAGGTAGCCTTTGGCCTTGAGTGATCGGATCAAGGTCGAATCAAAGGAGTCCGGTTCGAAATTGACCAAATCGGGCAGCCACTGGTGGTGGAATCGGGGAGACTCCACTGCCTCCTGCATGCCCATGCCAAACTCGGCTACGTTGAGAATCGTCTGCAACACCGAGGTAATGATGGTCGATCCCCCAGGGGTGCCGACGACCATCCAGAGCTTGCCGTCTTTTTCCACAATCGTGGGCGTCATGGAGCTCAGCATGCGCTTGCCCGGGGCAATACTGTTTGCTTCGGCACCGATGAGGCCAAACATGTTGGGCACTCCTGCTTTGGCGCTGAAGTCGTCCATTTCATTGTTCATGAAAAAGCCCAACTCGTCGATGTAGAGCTTGGAGCCGTAGCCCCCATTCAGCGTGGTAGTGACGGAGACGGCATTGCCCTCCGCGTCCACGATGGAGTAGTGGGTGGTCTCCATGCTCTCCGCAAACTGCACGCTACCCTCGGCAATCTCCTCGGACTTGGTGGCTTGATCCATGCTGAATGACGCCATTCTTGACTTGAGGTAGGAGTCGTCAAGCAATTGATCAACAGGTATTTCTACAAAGTCAGGATCGCCCAGGTAATAGTTGCGGTCGGCATAGGCTCGACGCTCGGCTTCCACCAGGACCTGCACATATTCTGGAGAATGGTGTCCCAGCGCGTGCAGATCAAAGGCCTCGACCATCTTGAGGATCTGTCCCAAAGTCATTCCTCCCGAGCTCGGTGGAGCCATGGAAATGACCCTCATGTTGCGATAGGGAAAGACCAAAGGATCACGCCACTTCGCCTCATAGGCAGCCAAGTCCGCCTCGGTGATGATGCCGCCTTTTTGCTGCATGTGGGCAGCGATGATCTTGGCGCTTTCTCCTTTGTAAAACTCGTCCCGGCCGTTTTTGGCGATTCTCCCGAGGGTGGCGGCAAGGGTGGGTATTTTCAGCGTGTCTCCGGCTTGGATGTCACGGTCAAAGAAAGTTCCAGTACCGTTGGCGTCCACAAACTGGCTCCTTGACCGCTGAAGCCGTTCTGCTTGCCGCTCCGTGACGACGAATCCGCGGTTGGCCAGCTCGATGACCGGCTGGAGAATCTCCTCGGGACTGAGTTTGCCAAATTTTGCCTGGGCTTCAAATATCCCGGCAATGGTGCCTGGAACACCGGAAGCCAAGGCTCCCTTGGTACTCAGGCCGGGTACCACGTCACCGTTTTCGTCCAAGTACATGTCCTCGGTCGCTGCTCCAGGGGCTTTTTCCCTGTAGTCTATCGAGCCGACAGCGCCGTCGGCCAAGCGATAGACCATGAATCCGCCTCCTCCGAGATTACCGGCAAAAGGGAAGGTCACCGCCAAAGCCATCTCGGTTGCCATCATGGCGTCAAAGGCGTTGCCACCTTTGCGCAGCACTTCCAGTCCGATGAGGGACGCTTCCTCCCGAGCGGAGACGACCATGGCCTGCTCGGCGATCAGGCCTCGTTTGATCTCCTGTGTTGGTGTTTCTTTCCCGCAGGAAAAAAGCACCAAAACGGCGAAGAGCAGCGCTATAGGTTTCCTGTTTGTCATTGCTGCTTGTCCAATAGGGTGCTGTTGAACAGCTTCAGGATGCGTTTGTACTCGTCTGTCCAGCTGCTAGGCTCCACGAATCCGTGGTCTTCCACCGGATAGACGGCCATTTCCCAGTTGTCTTTGCCCAACTCGATCAGGCGCTGGGAAAGCCGCACCACGTCCTGGAAATGCACGTTGACATCGACCATGCCGTGGGCGATGAGGAGATTGCCCTGCAAGCCTTCGGCAAAATAGATGGGAGAGGAGCGTCGGTAGGCGATGGGATCCTCCTCGGGAGTGTTGAGGATGTTGGCGGTGTAGCCATGGTTGTAGTGCGCCCAGTCGGTGACCGAGCGAAGGGCTGCTCCGGAGGTGAAGAGATCGCCGTGGTTGAACAGTGCCATCAGGGTAATAAAGCCTCCGTAGCTGCCTCCATAGATTCCGATTTTGCCCGGAGTCACCCCATGCTCTGCGAGCAAATACTTGGCGCCGTCAACTTGGTCGGAGAGGTCTTTGCCGCCCATGTGGCGGTAGATGCCTGTTCTCCAGTCACGCCCATAGCCAGCAGAAGCACGGTAGTCGATGTCCAATACTGTGTAGCCAAGGTCGGTCAGCAAGTTGTGGAACATGTATTCGCGGAAGTAGCTGCTCCACCATTTGTGGACGTTTTGCAGGTAGCCCGCGCCGTGGACGAAGATCACCGCAGCGCCGTTTTTCTTGGAAGCCTCTGGCAAATAAAGTCTAGCCGGAACCTGAGCTCCGTCCTGAGCCGTAAAGCGGACGATCTGGGGTTCTCTCCAAGAATAGGCCTTGAACTCCTCGCTCTGACCCGAGGTCAGTTGCTGGGCTTTTGCGCCGGCTTTGTTGTCCTGGACGTAGAGCTCAGCGGGGACATTGCTATAGGAGTAGATGATGGCGATTTTTTTCTCATCCGGAGAAAGCAACGCCGCGTTGTTTCCGGTCATCGAGGTCAGCTTTTCCATCGCGCCCCCCATGAGCGGCATTTTGTAGAAGTGGCGCTCTCCGGGATCCACCTCGGAGGTGGTCAGGTACCAGGATTTTTTGTCTTTGGAAAGAAAAGGATCGAAGACCTCAAACTTGCCGGAGGTGAGGGCTTTTTTCTCTCCGCTGGCGACATTTAAGAGATAGAGGTGCGAATAGCCAGTGGCTTCCGACTGGAAGTAGATGTGTTGGTTGTCGGGAAGCCAGCCGAGGGTGCCGCCGCCCCAGCCACTGACACCGGGACCGCCTACCCAGGCTTCGTCACGCTGACGATCCAGGGTCTTGAGGGCTCCGGTTTCCAGATCAAGCTCCGCGATCCAGCGGTCTTTGTTGTCAAAGGCCCTGATTTGGACGATGGCTTTCTTTCCGTCAGGGGAAAAAGTGGGGCTTGACAGGGTCAAGGCGCGCTCTTTTTCCTCCCAAGTCTTCTCGGGGTAATCTTTTACATAGTCAGGCAGATCCTTGATGCCAGGGAGATCGGATGTGGTGACAAAGTAAACGGTGTCCCTTGTCAAGTCGTAGATGCCGATTTCCACCTTGCTCGGGCTGTTGCCGACCTTGGATCTCGCGTTGAGGTCCTCGGTGTAGCCGGATGCATCGACGTAGTTGGGCACGGCGGTGTTTTTGTTGGATGCGGGGGTGAAAATCGAGAACGTCGCATACCGCTCGTCAGGGGAGAGCTGGAGGTTGGAGAGGTTTTTCCCCTGGGTATAATAGGTGAATTCATCAAAGCCCTCCCGGATCGACTCGCGGTAGGCTTTGGACTTTTCCTGAGCCTCTTTTCTTTCCCTCACGACATTCAGCAGCTGGAGGTTTTCGGACTCCAGGAAGCCGGCTTTGTCATCAGCCTTCTCCTTGGGCTTGTTGCCATTGGAGATGTTGGTGGCTTTGGTGGTGCTTTTTGAGGCGCGGTCAAAAACGTAGATGTTTCCGCCGGAGTTGAAGGCGATTCGGTTTTCATTGGCCAAAAACTTCAAATTGCTCACCGGCTCATGCCACTCGAACAGCGTAGTGCTCGTCTTCTTTTTCAGGTCTTCGAGGATGATCTGATGGTCCTTGCGATAGATTCTCAGGCTTTGGTCTGCGTTGGTGTCGGATTGGGGCCGGGCGAGCGCTTTTTCCTCCGCCCAATGGACTTTGGAGATTTGGGTTGGATTGGCCAGGTCGATCTTGTAGAGGGAGTCCGCAGGGTCGCCGTCGAGGTTATATTTGAAAAAAATCTGTTTGCCGTCCTCGCTCCACTCGGGCGAGGAAGGGAAGACTCCCATCCATTTGGGGTCGCGCATGATGTACTCGACGCTAAGGGTAGACTGGGCCGACGCCTCCGACAAAAGGAAAAGGAGTATCGGCAGAAGAAGTAGTTTTCTCTGCATGGGTAAGGTTTAGGGTGTTTAGATTTCAGTTGATTGCCGAAACGAACTTGCTCAATTCGGATTCGATGACCTTGATTTGCTCCTGGAGGGAATCATTGAGCGGGGCGGAATTTTCGAGGTTGGCCTCGATTTCTTCCAGGGTTTTCCTGGTCTTGATTGCCCCGATGTAGCTCATGCTGGGCTTGGCTTTGTGGCATCGCTTTTTGATCGTCGCAAAGTCCCCTCCCGAGTAGAATGAGCCCAATTCCTTTAGATCTTTGATATTGGTGTCCAAGATGATTTGGATCATCTCCCGGATCATATCCGGATCATCGTCACCAAAGTACTGATAAATGGATTGCTCGCTGATGAGTTGGTACATGTGCGGAAAAAGAAGGATGTAAACTGATAAAAATCGAGGTTTGGTGCCATTAAGATAAAATAAAAAACATTTTTCAAAAAGACCTTTTTGCTTTTCATCAGTTTTAAATTTGCCCCGACAAAAGACGAATCTTGACCAAAACCTCCGTCAGTGGGGGTAAAGGAAGACATGACTAAGAACAAGAAAATTTTCCTGGCTCTTTTCATCATTTTCATGGCCATCATGCTCTGGATAGGCTACGACATCTCGCGCAGGACGACCTTCCCGGGATCCAAAGGCAACCTGAAAGAGCGGATTTCCACGGAGACCGAAAGCGACAAGAAATGAGCGGAAAGAAGATCGACATCGACAAGATCGACCTGGAGCGGATGAAGGAGTCCACCACCGAGACTCCGGGAACGCTGCCCTACGCCCACCACAGCGGCAGCGCGCTGGTAAAGCCCGAAGACCAAGGCAAGATCAGCGGCCGTGCCGTGGCGGCAATGCACACGCAGACCGAGATGCAGATGGCGCAGATCTATGAGCAGATGCGGCTGCTGGCCGAGCAAGCCAAAAAAATCCAATCCCGGGTGGAAGTATCCGAACGTATCTATCAGGCCTCCATGGCCTTTGAGCCGCTGATCAACCATCGCTATTTTTTGTACCAAAAGGCTGACGGCTCGGACTTTCTTTCCATGATCGCGCCCGAGGAGTGGGGGAGAAAGCGGGATTGGGCCGCCTTTGTGGCCGAGGTGAAGCTGCTCGCAGACCACACCTGGGAGATTCTGAGGGAAAACAGCTAGGAAATGGAACATCTGATGACAAGACAGCTCGACCTGATATTGAGGGAAGGTGGAGCGGAATACGACTGGCAGACCGAACTGGAGCTGAATTCCACATTTTTGGACGCCAAGGGGAAAGCATGGCTCGCCGAGATTTTTGAAGATCTGGGAGGGAAAACCAGTTTTCCCCTGCTGGAGAAGCTGAAGTTTGACTTCAAGCTGGGCAGGACACTGATCGTGTGGGATGACGAGCTGCACTTCAACCGCTACCGACTGGCGACTTTTCGCTCGGAGATGTACTCCGAGTGGAACTTTGTTTTTGCCGAAGGCCACAAAAGACTCTGCCGAACCTACGAGCGGGACTGCCTCAAAGCGGGGATGCAGCAGCGGGTTTGGATCGGCCCTCCGGTGGCAAAAAATGTCTTTGGCGAAGCCTCGGAGCCGGGTGATCTCAGCGGAAACGGCGCCATTGGCTGGAAACTGACCGCCTACAACGACGCGCAATACGACCTACAAACCCGCCTTCATGGCTACAAACTGGTCAGGCTTTCTCCCTACGAGACGCTCATGACTGGAGGCGCACTCAGGCGTCTCGACCAGCTGCTGGTAAATCCAAAGGAAGAGGAACGGGCCATGCTGTACAATTGGCTGAAGAGGAAGCTGGGCAGCTAGTGTTTGGTATCAAGTAGCTGGTAGTTAGTAGCAAGTATCAAGATGCTGGAATCAAGATGCTGGAATCAAGAGCCAGGAAACGAGATTTGAGAACCCGGCCCCAAGAATCTAGATGTGAGAATCAAGGGCCGAGCGCCTAGATCAGGAAAACAACCCAAACATCTCCCGTTCTATTTTTTCCACGATAAATGAAAAATCCTCCGGTCGCTCGACAAAGTCCAAGTCGTTGACATCTACCACGAGAAGCTTGCCCTCCTTGTACCCGGCGATCCACTCCTCGTAGTGTGAATTCAGGTTTTTGAGATAGTCTATCCGCATCGCCGTCTCGTAGGTTCGGCCTCGCTTTTCGATCTGCCCGACCAGCTTAGGAATGTCGGCTTTGAGGTAGATCAGTAGGTCGGGGGCCTTCACGTGGGTGATCATCGAGTCAAAGAGGCTCTTGTAGTTCCAATAGTCCCGCTCGGTCATCAGCTTGCTCTTGTAGAGGTTAGCCGCAAAGATGTACGCATCCTCATAGATCGTCCGGTCCTGAATGGTAGAAATGGGGCTTTCCTGGATTTTTCGGATTTGGTTGTACCTAGAGTTGAGGAAATAGACCTGCAGGTGGAAGGCCCAGCGCTTCATGTCTTCATAAAAGTCCGGCAGATAGGGGTTTTGGTCAACGGACTCAAACTCCGCCTTCCAGCCGTAGTGTTTGGCCAATTTCTCGGTGAGCGTGGTTTTGCCGCTGCCGATGTTTCCGGATACCGCGAGATGCATGGGAAGTGCTGGGTTTTAATTTTTGGCAAATCTAGCGGAAACGACGAGGTCTTTGCTACCGGGGCTGTATCGGTAGAAGCCTTCTCCCGTTTTGACGCCTTTGAAGCCAGCTTCGACCATGTTGACCAGCAGGGGACAGGGGGCGTATTTCGGATTGCCAAAGCCTTCCTGCAGCACCCGCAAGATGGATAGACAGACGTCCAGCCCGATGAAATCGGCCAGCTGCAAAGGGCCCATGGGATGGGCCATGCCCAGCTTCATCACCGTGTCGATCTCCACGACTCCCGCCACTCCCTCAAATACGCTGTAGATCGCCTCATTGATCATGGGCATCAGGATTCGGTTCGCGACAAAGCCCGGGTAGTCGTTGACCTCTACCGGATCTTTGAAGAGGGTTTGGGAGAGCTCCATGATGCTTTTGGTGACCTCCTCAGAAGTGGCGTAGCCACGGATCACCTCGACCAGCTTCATCACGGGAACCGGATTCATGAAATGCATGCCAATCACCTGCCCCGGCCTTTGTGTCACCGCGGCGATCTTGGTGATGGAGATCGAGGAGGTGTTGGACGCCAAAATCGCCCCAGCAGGCGCAAACTGGTCCAGCTTTCTGAAAATATCCAGCTTTAGCTCCAGGTTTTCCGTTGCGGCTTCCACGACCAGATCGGCTTGCACCACTCCTTTTTCCAGCTCGGTAAACGTGGAGATGCGAGCCAGGGAGGCTTCTTTTTCGACTTCGGTCAGGAGTCCTTTGCCCACCTGGCGATCCATATTTTTGGAAATGGTCGCAAGGGCTTTTTCCAAAAACTCGGGCTTGATATCCACGAGCGAGACGTGGAATCCGTGCTGCGCAAAGACATGTGCGATGCCGTTTCCCATGGTGCCGGAGCCGATGACTGAGATTGATTTCATAATTCCGTGATTGCGAGTGAAAAGCGTTATGATTTGGGTTTGGGCTGCATGGGTACCAAGCCAGCCGTTTCCAAAACTAAGTTGAAGCCTTTCCAAATCCAATTTTGCTGGAGGGCTTTCGCGACTTTGCCCGCGGCAAAAAACACCTCGGCCAAAAACGATTAATCCATACCTTTGGGACATGAAAGAACTCGGCCAGATCAGCAGATTACCCATCAACCGCTTCACCGACTACGGTGCCTACATGGCGCTGAGCGACGGGGGAGAAGTCCTTTTGCCCAAAGGCTACCTCGAAGGCGACGAAAGGGAAGGGGACTTCCTCAGCGTCTTTGTGTACACCGACAGTGAGGATAGGCCTGTGGCCGTGACGAGTACGCCGAAGCTGCTGCTGGATGAGTTTGCCGTACTGGAGGCCAAGGAGGTTGGAAAGATCGGCGCTTTTATGGACTGGGGACTTCCCAAGGACCTTTTTGTGCCGAGTGGGGAAATGGGCAAGCCGATGAAGGCAGGCGAAAAGTACCTGGTCAGGCTTTGCCTGGACCATCGCTCCAACCGACTGATCGGCGTCTCAAAGTACCGGGAATTCCTCTTTCCGGCGCCTGGCGACTATCAGCCCGGAAATGAGGTCGAGGGACTGATTTTTGAAAAAAGCGAGCTGGGCTACAAAGTCCTATTGGAGGACCGCTATGAGGGGCTGATCTATGCCAACGAGGTATTCCAACCCTTGGAAATCGGCTCCACGAGGACGCTTTGGGTGAAAAAACGCAGGGATGACGGCAAGCTAGACCTGCAGGTGCTGCCCATGGGCAGGGTGAAATATGACGAAGGAGCGGAAAAAATCCTGGAAATCTTGGATTCCAAGGGATTTCTCCCGCTCCATGACAAATCCGATCCGGCGGAAATCCAAGCGATGCTGGGCATGTCCAAGAAGCATTTCAAGCAATGCATCGGCCAGCTCTACAAAGCCCGGCAAATCCTGATCAGACCGGACGGGATATCCCGCAGCGAAGACTAATCCAGCTTGAGGATGTCGCTGGGCGTCCTGCAGAGGATCGCCCTGTTTTTGAATATGGCGATTGGGCTTTTGATCAGATGGGGAAATTTCACCAGGATGTTTAGCCAGCCCTCGTCGTCCCAGTCCTTGCCGGCGATTTGGTTTTGGTAGTCCGGATGGGAGCGGTTTAGCAGATCCTTGGGTCTCAGCTGGAGTTTGCGCAGGATCTGATCCCATTGTGTGGCGGTAATGGGCTCTTTGATGACATCGATCTCGTTGACAAACTTGGTGAGGGTCTTGGCGTAAGCCTTGGTCTGCTTGTCTATCGGCTGGGTCGGACTGTGATAGAAGTACAGTTCTGAAGGGTGTAGTCTCATGGCGCTTGGGTTTAGTGTACAATAATATAGTGAAATATTCTAAATATTTGTAATTCAATATTTTGCAAGATTGGCGATTGACCTAAATAAATTTTCCAAGGAGAGCAAATCCGACTTTCCTGCAAACAAGAAGCTCAAGGAAAAACTCCGGAAGACCAAGCCGAAGGATCTGGATGCCCGTTTTCACAGCTTGCACGAGGAGGTCTTTGAGGAGATGGATTGCCTAAACTGTGCCAATTGCTGCAAGACTACCAGCCCGATCTTTATCCAGACGGACATAGACCGGCTCGCCAAGACCTTCCGGATGCGGAGCAGCGAGTTTATCGACGAATATCTTTTTCGGGATGCGGAGGGCGATTACGTGCTTCGGTCCGCCCCCTGTCCCTTCTTGGGAGCCGACAACAAATGCCTCGTGTACGAAGATCGCCCCAAGGCCTGCCGGGAATATCCCCACACGGACCGAAAAAACATGCTGGGTATCTTGGATCTCAGTCTGCGCAACACCCTGGTCTGTCCTGCTGTCCTCAAAATATTTTATGAGATCGGCAAAGAATATAGGAAGTGACGCATTTCTTTTGCTTTTTTGGCAATCAAACCTATAAATAACACTATGAGCAAACAGGATTCTCTTTTCTTGGGAGTGGATGTTGGAGGCACACACCTAAAGATTGGATTGGTAGATAGGGAAGGCAAGATGCTGGACTTCCAAAAAGAAGATACAACGCCATACAGAGACAATCCTGACGGTTTTGGAAAGTGCTTCATCGAAGGACTCGGAAAATACCTCAAGAAATACCCTGAAGTGGACAAGGTGGGAATCGGCCTCCCCGGCATGATCACCAAAGATAGGACCACGCCTCTGGAGATCCCCGCTATCCCGGGCCTCAATGGATTTCCGCTCAAAAAGAGCCTTTTGGAGAAATACCCCAACTACGAATTTTTCATGGAGAACGACGCGGCGGCGGCGGCCATCGGGGAGTTTTACTTTGGAAAAGGAGAGGTAGCCGAAAACTTCCTGTTTATCACCATGGGCACCGGTATCGGGAGCGCGATGGTATTGGAGGGGCAGGTTTTCAAAGGCTCCAGGGGAAATGCCTTGGAAATGGGGCATATGCTGTCCAGGGGAAATGCCGGTCTGGAGACGCTGATCGGAAGAAACGGAATCCTCCGCATCATGGAAAACCTAATCGCTGCCTACCCGGAAAAAGCCAAGGATTTGGTAGGGAAGGAGCTGGGTACTCACCTGCTGGTGGACACCGCCAAGGCTGGAAATGAGGTTTCCCTGATGGTATTCAAGGAAGTTGCTGAGATTTTGAGCGAGGCTATCGTCTCTACCGTGCGGATACTGGACGTGACCGATGTGTATTTTGGCGGCGGGATTTCGGCCGGGCTGGAATTCATGATGCCGACCATCGACTACAACACCAGAAAATACCTTACCCCGTACTACGTGAAAGACCTACGTCTGAAGAAGGCTACGCTGGAAAACAACGCCGGCACCTTGGGCGCCGCGGCCCTTTGCTTTATGGGTTCAGGGTTGTGATCGTGACCTCGGACACTTTGCTGATCGCATTCATTCGAAAAAGGACCCTGAGGGGTTCTTTTTCGCTTTCCACCCCCTCGCAGTCGCCACTGGGCTCGATGAAATAGAAGAAAAAGCTCTGGCTTTTGTCTACCAGCTCTACTCGGTCTGGTCTGCCAAAGGTCTTGATCAGGGCCTGGTTGTCCGCTCCCAGGAAGTTGTTTTTCACGGTTTGAAAAGCCTCCAATTCCTGCATTCTCAGCCCCTTGCAGCCATAGCGGTCGGACTTCCAGTTGTCCAGGTTTACGGCTCCGGCATCCATTTTTCCGCTGCAGGAAGCGACGCCGATCAGGGCTAGGAAAAGGAGGGGATAGAGGTGTTTTTGCATGCTGGATTGATTTTGTGCGTAAAGATGGCTTCAAAAGTCGAGGCTGCCGCAAAATTTCGCAGCCTAAAAAATCACGGACGTGCAAAAAACCAAACCCTGCTGAGATTCATGAGTTTGAAAAAACTCCGAAAGTCTCTGTCGGAATTATCCTCAGCGGGATACGCAGGCCCCGTCCGATGGTTAGCCCAAATCGGTTATATTAGCACGTTCAATCACTCATTCACATGTATTACAGATTTGGAAAAGTATTCTACTTCACCAGTATTTTACTTTTCGTTTTCTTCCTATTGTATTTCTATTCGGCACTTTCCGAGACCATTGGGCTCCGAGTGGACGAAGACGGGACAGTCGCCAGAACGGTGGAAAAAGGCTCCTTCTTTTACGGCATGATCGCCGCCTTCCTTGTCTTGAATGCCGTCACGCTCTTTACCCCAAAGTCCCTGGAGACGAAGTCCAACAAAAAACTCCACCGGATTTTCCCCATCGGAGACCCTTTCCGGGACTATATCCTTACCTGGTTTTACTCCTTTGGCGGCGTCATCAACCTGAGCTTGGCGCTTTTGGTGTTTTTTGTCCACTCGATCAACAATCAGGAATCCATCGCCTCAAGCCAGTTTAACTTTTTCTTCTACCTCATGCCCGCACTGCTGGCGCTTTGGGTAGTGGGGCTGGTGGTCTTGTTGGCCGGCAAATTCAAACAAATGCAAAAAGGAGCGTAATCGAATACTATGGCAGAACCGGTAAAATATACAGAAGACAGCATCAAGTCCCTGGATTGGAGAGAGCATATCCGACTTCGTCCCGGGATGTACATCGGCAAGCTGGGTGACGGTAGCGCCCAGGACGATGGGATCTATGTGTTGGTCAAGGAAATCCTCGACAACTCCATCGATGAGCACATGATGGGACATGGCCGCACGATAGAGGTGAAAATCTCCGAGCACCGGGTCGAGGTCCGCGACTACGGCCGTGGCATTCCCCTGGGAAAGGTGATCGACTGTGTGTCCAAGATCAACACGGGAGGCAAGTATGACTCTGGCGCTTTCCAAAAGTCCGTCGGCCTCAACGGGGTCGGTACCAAGGCTGTAAACGCCCTTTCGGACTATTTCAAAGTCCAGTCCTACCGTGAAGGAGAAAGCAAAATGGCTGAGTTTGAAAGAGGCGTGCTCACCAATGATGCACCTATCGGCAAAACCTCCGAGCGGAACGGGACCAAGACGGTTTTTTCTCCGGATGCCTCGATCTTCAAAAACTACCACTTCATCCCGGAGTACCTGGAGAATCAGATTTGGAACTACGCCTATCTGAATGCCGGCCTGACGATCAACTACAACGGCAAAAAATATTTCTCCGACAAGGGCCTGTTTGACCTTTTGTCCAACAAAGTCGATGAGGAAAGCGTCCGCTATCCAATCATCCATATCAAAGGCAACGACATCGAGGTGGCCATCACGCACTCCGGCTCGTACGGCGAGGAGTATTATTCCTTTGTCAATGGACAATACACCACGCAGGGAGGTACCCACTTGGCGGCTTTCCGGGAGGCTATCGTCAAGACCGTCAGGGAGTTTTACAAGAAAGACTTTGACGCCTCGGATGTACGGCAATCCGTCGTGGCGGCCATTGCGGTGCGGGTACAGGAGCCGGTTTTTGAATCCCAAACCAAGACCAAACTGGGCTCCCAGTCTGTAGGTCCGGATGGGCCTACGCTTCGGACTTTTGTCAACGACTTCATCAAAACCGAGCTGGACAACTACCTCCACAAGAATCCTGCGGTAGCCGATGCGCTCCTGAAGCGTATCCTACAGTCCGAACGCGAAAGAAAGGAGATCTCCGGCATTAAAAAGCTCGCTAACGAGCGGGCGAAAAAGGCCAATCTTCACAATAAGAAATTGCGGGACTGCCGGGTCCACTACGATGATCCGAAGGCAAACGAAGAGGTGAAAAACAACACCATGCTCTTCATCACCGAGGGGGACTCAGCTTCCGGGTCAATCACCAAATCGCGGGACGTGCAGACCCAAGCGGTCTTTTCCCTGCGTGGCAAGCCGCTGAACTGCTTTGGCATGACCAAGAAGGTGGTGTATGAAAACGAGGAGTTTAACCTGCTCCAGCATGCGCTCAATATCGAGGACGGCATAGACGGGCTGCGTTTTCGCAAGATCGTGATCGCGACCGATGCCGATGTGGACGGGATGCATATCCGCCTGCTGATCATGACCTATTTCCTTCAGTTTTTCCCTGATTTGGTGAAAAATGGGCACCTCTACATCCTAGAGACTCCACTCTTCAGGGTGAGAAACAAAAAGGAAACCATCTATTGCTATACCGATGAGGAACGGCAGCGCGCCATCCACAAGCTGGGAAACAAGCCCGAAATCACCCGATTCAAAGGTCTTGGGGAGATATCTCCGGAGGAATTCGGCAATTTCATCGGAGAGGATATCCGGCTGGAGCCCATCATTCTGAATAAGGAAACGAAAATCTCCGATCTGCTGACCTTCTACATGGGCAAAAACACGCCTGATCGACAAAGCTTTATCATCGAGAACCTGAAGATAGAAAAAGACCTGGCCTTGGAAGATCCTAGAAAGGCTCAGGAAGCAGAGGAAGAAAACGAAGCGGCTTAGTTTTTGCATAAAAAGAGCAAAAATGATAAAATTTGCATAAAATATGCAAAAATAGTAATTTTTGTATAAATTGTACAAAAATGAAGTAATGAGAAGCTGGATATTGATGGGGGACATCGTCGGCAGCAGCGATGCTGACCAGCGGGTTCTCCAGGAAAATTTTGCAAGACTGATCAAAAGGATCAACGATGAATTCCCCTTGGGCCTGGAATCTCCGCTGACGATTACGCTTGGGGATGAATTTCAGGGCGTGGTTGGTTCGGCGGCTGACGCCGCCGAGATCGTGCTTGCGCTGGAGGAATATCGCTGGGAACTCGATGTGGAGATCCTGATCCGCTACAGTCTGGGTCTTGGGGAGATATCGACACCGATCAACCCAAAGATCGCGTATGGCATGTTGGGGCCGGGACTGTCGGTGGTGAGGGAGGCGTTGACAGAGATGAAGCAGGAGGAGGATAGGATGATGATCTCCGGAGAGCATCCCCAAAAGCGCCAGATGGCTCTTGCGATGAACATCTTTCTGGAGAAACAGGAGGAGTGGAAATGGAAAGACCGGCAGATTATCAGTGGCTATTTTCGATATCGGGACTACAAGAAGGTGGCAGAGGTGATGGGCAAGGATGTTTCGCTGATTTGGAGGAGATTTAAGTCGCTGGGTTTTGAATCCTATCGCAAACGGAAAAAACTGGTAAGATTGATCTATGGAGCAGACGATTAGTTTTTTGGGATGCTATCTGCTGTCTGAATTGATCGCCTATTTCGTGTTTCGGAGGGTCAGAAGGAAATTTCTGGGCAAATCCGGCTCTGCCCGCCCCATGTGGAACGGAATCATCGAGCGTGTTTTTCTCTACCTCTGCCTCCTTACCGGCGTGTACCATGGCTTCACGCTGTTTGGTGCGCTGAAGATCGGCACCAGGATCAAGGCGGACGAAAATAAAGTATCTAACGACTATTTCCTGATCGGAAATATGATCTCGGTAAGCCTGGTCATGCTGACCACTTACCTTTATCAAAACTGGATTTTGTAAATGAGTGACGAAAACATAAAAGCAGACGGTGCAGACGAAAGCCTGCACGACTCGGTTCCGGTGACCGGGATGTACAAAGAGTGGTTTCTCGACTACGCTTCCTATGTGATCCTGGAGCGTGCGGTGCCGGCGATTGAGGACGGTTTTAAACCCGTTCAGCGCAGGATCATGCACGCCATGAAGGAAATGGACGATGGGCGATTCAACAAGGTGGCCAACATCATCGGCCAATCCATGCAGTACCATCCGCACGGCGACCAGTCCATCGGCGACGCGATAGTCAACATGGGCCAAAAGGAACTCCTGATCGAAACCCAGGGAAACTGGGGGGACGTCCGTACCGGCGACAGTGCTGCAGCGGCACGATACATCGAGGCCCGACTGTCCAAGTTTGCCCTGGAGGTGGTCTTCAATCCACAGACGACCGAGTGGCAGCTTTCCTATGACGGGAGAAAGCGGGAGCCGGTGACGCTTCCGGTGAAGTTTCCGCTTTTGCTGGCGCAGGGAGTGGAAGGCATCGCGGTGGGACTTTCCACCAAAATCCTCCCGCACAATTTCATAGAGCTGATCGAAGGCTCTATCGAGATCCTGAAGGGAAACAAAACCAATGTACTTCCAGATTTTGCCACAGGCGGCTTGGCCGACTTCTCTGACTACCAGGAAGGCGTCCGGGGAGGAAAGATCAAGGTGCGGGCAAGGATTGAGGAAGAGGATAGCAAGACGCTTGTAATCAAGGAGATTCCCTACGGAGTGACTACCGATTCCCTGATCGATTCTATTCTCAAAGCCAACGACAAAGGCAAGATCAAAATCAAAAAGGTCGTGGACAACACGGCCAAAGACGTGGAGATCCAGATCCAGCTCACGCCGGGCGTATCCCCGGATGTGACGATTGACGCGCTCTACGCCTTCACGGACTGCGAAGTGTCGATCTCTCCCAATGCCTGCGTGATCATCAACGACAAGCCGGTATTCCTCAGCGTCAATAGAATCCTCGAGTACAATACCCACCAGACCAAGGAGCTTCTCCGTAGGGAGCTGGAGATCCGCAAGGCCGAACTGATGGAGAAGCTGCTTTTCTCCTCCTTGGAAAAGATCTTCATCGAAAACCGCATCTACCGCGACATCGAGGAATGTACCACCTGGGACGGGGTCTTGGAGGCCATCGACAAAGGGCTCGATCCCTACAAGCCGGACTTCTACCGTGAAATCACCCAGGACGACCTCACTCGCCTGACCGAAATCAAAATCAAGCGAATCTCCAAGTTTGACGCGTTCAAGGCCGACGAGCTGATGAAGCGACTGCAAGAGGAGCTCAAGGAGGTCAACTACAACCTGAAGCACCTGACGGAATTTTCCATCAAATACTACCAAAACCTGCTCGACAAATACGGGAAAGGCCGCGAGCGCAAAACCGAGATCCGCGCCCTCGACACCATCGAGGCCACCGTCGTCGCCGCCAACAATGCCAAGCTCTACGTCAACAAGGCCGATGGTTTCGTGGGCTACGGGCTGAAAAAGGACGAGTTTATCTGTGATTGTTCCGACCTGGACGACGTGATTGCGATCCGTAGAGACGGGAAATTTGTCGTGTCCAAGATCCAGGAAAAGGGCTTCATGGGCAAGGACATCCTCTATGTGGGCGTGTTCCGAAAGAACGACGACCGGATGACCTTCAACCTGATCTACCTAGACGGGACTTCCGGCCGATCCATGGTGAAGCGCTTCCAAGTCGGTGGCATCACCCGCGACAAGGAATATGACCTGACCAAAGGCACCAAGGGCACCAAAGTCATGTACCTCACCGCCAATCCCAATGCGGAAGCGGAGACGGTCACCGTCTATCTTACCCAAGGTGCCAAGGCCCGGGTTAAGGTCTTTGACTTCGACTTTGCAGAGATCGAGATCAAAGGCCGTGGGGCGGGAGGAAATATCCTCACCAAGTATCCGGTGCGCAAGATCCAGTTTAAAATGGAAGGGAAATCCACGCTCGGCGGACTGGATATCTACTATGACGTCGTCGTAGGACGCTTGAATACCGACCAGCGAGGCAAGCACATCGGCAACTTCCTGGGCGATGACAAGATCCTGGTTTGCTACAAAAACGGGGACTATGAGTTGACGAGCTTTGAGCTTACCAACCGCTACGAGCCATCGGATGTGCTGCTGATCGAGAAGTTTGACATCCAAAAGGTCATCTCGGCGATCTATCTCGACGGCGCATCCAAGCTCTACTTTGTGAAGCGGTTCTTGATCGAAACCACCACGGTCAACAAGCGTTTCAACTTCATCTCCGACCACAAGCAGTCTCAGCTGAAAGTAGTTTCGACCGACAGTCAACCCCAGGTTTCTGTGACGCTGATCAAAGGCAAGGAGGAAGAGGTCGCGGAATACGACCTGGACATGCTGATCGACGTGAAAGGCTGGAAAGCCATTGGCAACAAGCTGAGTACCTATATGGTGAAAGACGTGGTCTTGCTCCAGTCTGAGAAAGCCTCAGAGGCGGAGGCCGAAGAGGATGTGCCTGAAGAAAGCTCGCCCGACCAGGATCTTGAGATCGGCTCTACGATTGACCTGAGTCCAAAGAAAGACGACGAGGATCAGCTGGGGCTTTTCTAGAAAAGCGTAAAGAGAACTCCATAATTTTAAGAAAGTGTTTTCCGGCCAAGGTCGAGAAGACACTTTCTTTTTGTTTCACATCAGCAAAACGGCCATGCAAAAAGAAGACGAACCCATTTTTGACCCCGGACTTTTAGAATACCTTGGGCAGTACGTCACCGAGCACAAAAAGGCCGTGATGGAACAGGTGCTCGCCAAGCGGACGAGGCACTTGACCGTGGTGCTGGAGGATATCTTCAAGCCCCACAATGCCAGCGCAGTGATCCGAACCTGTGATTGTTTTGGCCTACAGGACATCCATGTGATCGAGAAGACCAACCAGTACAAGGTCAATCCCTACGTCACCCGAGGTGCGTCGCAGTGGGTGGATCTGCATAAATATTACCGGGAAGACGGCACTTCGGTGGATGCCTGCTTTGACAGCCTGAGGGAAAAAGGCTATAAAATCTACGGCACAAGCCCTGCAGCAAGCTCGCTGTCCATCTACGAGCTACGTCCGGACGAAAAGCTCGCCTTGGTTTTTGGCAACGAGCACGAGGGAATCTCTGGGGAGGTCAAATCCAAAGCCGACGGGCTAGTCCACATCCCCATGCTGGGATTTACGGACAGCTTTAACATCTCCGTGTCGGCTTCGATTTTCCTGTATGATTTGGTAAAAAAAGCAGCATCCATGGATCTGGAAGGCTTTCACCTATCCGAGTCCGAGAAAAACCAACTTCGGCTGAAATGGTATCGCGGGGTAGTGAAAAAATCGGAAATCCACGAGAAGGTATATTTCAAGAACCGGAAAGAGTCGGAGTGATCATTTTTTTTGGAACAGCTCGGAAAAGGGTTTCTTAGGCTGCTTTTGCGAGGCTCTTTTTGCTTTCTGCCGTTGTTTTTGACGGCGTTTTTGCTCCTTGCTTTTGACCAACACCGTCCTGGCCGAGATCCCTACCTGTCCTCTGTAAAATTCCTCCCGACCGCTGATGTTGACGTTGGGCTTGTAGTCCACGGCGATCACCGCGTTGGCCACTGTCAGCTCAATTCCCGCCACCAAGTCCACTCCAAAGGTGGCATTGCCGTAAGTATGGACGATTTCTTTGGTGTCGGGATTTTTGACAAAGCTCTCTTCATTGCCAAAAGCGACACCGCCTCCGAGGTAGTAGTTAAACCGTTTGGAGATGATGGGCCGATGCCTTTCGGCCAAGAGGGAAAAAGTGGTGTTTTTGCTAAAGTCCGATTGGAGGATTCCCTCTAGGGTAACCCGTTCGGTGACGCGCTGCTGCAGGGTAAGTCCGAGGGTTCGGTTCAGGTCGGAGTTGCCAAAGCGGAGGCCGAGGGCCGTGCCGTAGCGCTGGGAGAAACCTGGCGTGGCTAGTAGCAGGCTCAGCAGGAACAGGGGGAAGACAAGGGCTTTGTTCATGGAATGGGGGATAGGCCTTCCATTTCTCAATTTCCATTCCAAACAAAAAATCCCTCAAGAGAGGGATTTTCCGATTATCTGATTTTGTACCATTAGCTGCCAGTGGTTATTCCAGAGAACGCAATCCCCTAGGTTTTGCCCTACTTCAGTCTTCCAGCCTGCCTGAGCAGACAGGCCCGCCTGAAGAAGTAGTTCGGCGACTGGCAAGATTACGGATATACAGGGACGATCAAGCTTCTGTCTCGGAGATGACGATCTTTTCGATCTTGTCCCCGGCGCGGATGGCGTCGATCACTTCCAGGCCTTCCACCACTTTGCCAAAGCAGGTGTGGTTTCTGTCCAGGTGGGCGGTGTTGGTGCGGCTGTGGCAGATGAAAAACTGGGAACCGCCGGTGTTTCTGCCTGCATGGGCCATGGAAAGCACGCCACGGTCGTGGTATTGGTTGTCGCCGTCGAGCTCACACTTGATCTTGTATCCGGGGCCTCCCGCGCCATTGCCGATCGGGCATCCGCCTTGGATCACGAAGTTGGGGATCACACGGTGAAAAGTGAGGCCGTCGTAAAAGCCTTTATTGGAAAGGTCTACGAAGTTTTGGACTGCGATGGGTGCGTCCTTTTCGTAAAACTCCACCTTCATGGTGCCTTTTTCAGTAATGATTTCTGCTGTCTTCATCAGGTTAAAATTTCTGGTTTATCCGACCCTTTGGGTCAAAAGAATTTAGAATCGCAAAAATAGGGGATCGGCCGCTACTTTGGCAATAAAAAAGAAAAGGAGTGATTGCCACTCCTTTTCCTCCAGCATTCGCTTACTTCAGCGGGGCTCCATTGAGGATATCCTCATCTGCGAAGTCCTCGAACTTCCTGAAGTTTTCCCTAAAGGCAGTAGCCAGGTTTTGGGCGGTCTGGTCGTAGTCTGTCTTGTTTTCCCAGGTATCTCTTGGATTGAGGACCTCGTAGGGCACGTCGGGACAGATTTTGGGCACCATAAAGCCAAAGATCGGATCGACTTGGTAGGGGGCAAATTCCAGCTTGCCGTCCAGTGCCGCCTTGATCATCGCCCGGGTATGGGCGAGCTTCATGCGGGAACCCACGCCGTAGGGGCCGCCTGTCCAGCCGGTATTGATCAGCCAGACATTCACCTCGTTTCTTTCCATTTTCTCGCCAAAAAGCTTGGCATACTCCGTCGGATGGAGTGGCAGGAAGGCAGCGCCAAAGCAAGCCGAAAAGGTAAGCTTGGGCTCGGTGACGCCCATTTCCGTACCGGCTACCTTTGCCGTATACCCGGAGATAAAGTGGTACATCGCCTGACTTTTGTTCAGCTTGGAAATCGGCGGGATCACGCCAAAGGCGTCTGCAGTCAGGAAAAAGATGTTTTTCGGAACCGATCCCACGGAAGGCTGCAGCGCATTGGGAATGTAGTGGATGGGATAGGCGGTGCGTGTGTTTTCCGTCAGGGAGCGATTGGCGTAGTCTATTTCGCGGGTACCGGTCTTGAAGCAGGTATTTTCCACCACCGAACCAAACTTGATCGCATCGTAGATCTCGGGCTCCTTGTCCCGGCTCAGGTCCACGACCTTGGCGTAGCAGCCGCCTTCGAAGTTAAACACCGAATCCTCTGTCCAGCCGTGTTCGTCATCGCCGATCAGCTGCCGGTGGGGATCGGCAGACAGGGTAGTCTTGCCCGTGCCGGAGAGTCCAAAGAAAATCGCGCTATCGCCGTCTTTGCCCATGTTTGCAGAGCAGTGCATGGAGAGAATGCCCTTTTCGTGAGGCAGCAGGAAATTGAGCACGGAGAAGATGCCCTTTTTCATCTCGCCGGCATAGGCAGTGCCACCGATCAGGATCATTCGCTTGCTCAGGTTGAGAATGGCAAAATTTCCACTTCGGGTGCCATCCACCTCGGGATCCGCTTGGAAGTCCGGCGCGCAGATGATGGTAAAGTCGGACTGGAAGTGCTTCTGCTCCTCACGGGTAGGGCGCAGGAACATGTTGTGGCAAAAGAGGTTGTGCCAAGCCAGCGTATTGATCACCTTGAGCTTGAGCTGGTGCTGGGGATCGGCGCCGGCCAACGCATTTCGCACGAAGAGGTCTCTGTTGGCCAGATGTTGCTTCATCTTAGCCAGGAGCTGGTCAAACTTTTCCTCATCAAAGGGAATGTTGATCTCTCCCCACCAAACGGCATCTCTGGTCTTCTCGTCCGATACGAGGTAGCGGTCCTTGGGCGAACGGCCGGTGAAGGTTCCGGTGTCGACCATGAGCGCTCCGGTCGAGGTAAGGAATCCCTCTTTTCGGCGTAGCGCATGCTCGACCAGTTCGGCTGGAGTGAGGTTGGAGAAGACTTTTCCCGTGGTATCCACATCTGGGAGTGGATAGTGGGAAAGGGTAGGAGTCAGAACGAGGTTCTGCATAGAATTTGGGTTTATATTCTGAAAATCGTCTTCCCAAAATTAGAGAGATTATTGAAATTCAAAACCAAAAAATCGCCGAAATTTGGCCGTTCAATCGATTACGAAGAAGAATCAGAATAATATTTGATTTTTGTCAGCTTTCCCGGTTTTAGCTGAAAACCGTCCCGTTTTTCTCTTGGGCTGTCCCGCCAAAACAGACCGCCAGTCCTGTAAAACTTTTTAAACCAGCCCCAAAAGTTTTATCATTGCAGTTCTGTTTCTTACCCTTAAAAATTGATTCTTGGAAAAACAACTTAACTCTGAATTTACCGGGCCTACGGCATTTGGGCATCCCAAGGGGCTGATGACCTTGTTTTTCACAGAAATGTGGGAACGCTTCAGCTACTACGGCATGCGCGCGCTGCTGATCCTGTTCATGACCAAAGCCATCGTGGACGGTGGATTGGGCTTTGATGACAAGACAGCCGGTGCGGTCTATGGGCTCTATACCATGGGTGTCTATCTGTTGGCTTTGCCGGGAGGATGGCTGGCCGACCGGCTTTTTGGATTGAAAAAGTCCGTATGGTACGGCGGGATCATCATTGCCCTGGGCCACTTCATGATGGCTCTGCCCGGAATAGAATCCTGGATAAACGGATCGGCCGGGCCAAAGGAAAGCCTCAACACGCTGGACACCACTTCTTTCTTCCTAGGTCTGATCCTCATCGTGCTGGGAACTGGCTTGCTCAAGCCCAACATCAGCTCCATCGTTGGTCAGCTCTATCCAGCGGGCAGCTCCAAGCGTGACGCAGGCTTCTCGATCTTCTACATGGGAATCAACCTGGGAGGCTTCATTGCCCCAATCGCCTGTAGTACTGTAGCAGAATTTGACATGCACATGGGCTTCGGCCTCGCTGGCCTTGGCATGGTGATTGGCCTGGTCCAGTACAAGCTGACCGGCGGTGCGCTGGATGGCTATGGAGAGGCTCCGGTCGCGGTGACTGCTGAGGAAGTGGCAGCGACGAAAAAACTGCGCTCCATGACTTCCCTAATCGGCCTGGTAGGCGCTGTGGTCGTCGCCATCCTTTTCACCGGAGTCGTGCCCATCGACGCATCGGCTATTGCAGGGGCTTCGGGTACGGTCATCGCCATCGTGGCGTTTGGCTACTTGGGCTATGTGATCCTGTTTGGAGGATTGGAGAGCTCTGACAAAAAGAAAGTCGGCGCAATCGCCATCCTGTTCATTTTCTCCGCCATGTTTTGGTCTGGATTTGAGCAGGCGGGTTCTACATTGAACCTTTTTGCGGAGCGATTCACGGATCGCAACATCTTCGGATGGGAAATCCCTACCGGATATTTCCAGTCCATCAATTCACTCTTCATCATCATCTTCGCGCCGGTTTTTGCCGCGCTGTGGATCTGGTTGGGTAGAATCCACCTGGAGCCAAGCTCTCCGCTGAAGTTTACCTTCGGCTTGCTCTTACTGGGCCTTGGTTTCTTTGTGATGTACTTCGCTACGAAGATCGCCGCCTCAGGTGACCTGGCAGCACCGACTTGGCTGATCGTGACCTATATGCTGCACACCTTTGGTGAGCTGAGCCTGTCACCGGTAGGCCTTTCCCTTACCACCAAGCTCGCTCCGAAAGGCTATGCGGGGCAGATGATGGGGATTTGGTTCCTGTCCGTTGCTTTGGGCAACCTGGTAGCCGGGATCATCGCCGGAGAGGCAAGCGGAGGCACCGAAGAGGGCTTGGCCGCGATGCCGGATCAGTTTATGATGATCGTGTACACCGTGATCGGCTCTGCTGTTGTGCTCTTCCTTTTGAGACCTGTATTGCGCAAGCTCATGGGAGACGTTCGTTGACGCTCACTTTACACCAAACAAAAACAGCCTCCGGATCATCTCCGGAGGCTGTTTTTGTTTGTAGCTACGCGTGCAGGAGGGAACTTCTATCGGAGAAAGAATAGGTGGCTTTCCCAAAAGGTCTTTCGTACCGACTTTGGCCTAAACCACCTCCTTTCCATCTTTTTCCAGAGTGGAAAAAAGAAAGCCATCCAAAAGGATGGCTTTCAGCTGCTAGGCTATCTGTGGGTTTAATTTAAGAATTCATCGAAAGTAAGGCTGACGTAGTACATCGTGCCCACGGTCGGGTTGCCCCAGGCTTGGCGATAGCCGGTGGAGTTGAACAGGTTGGAACCGCCTACTTTCAGGATGGACTTGATGCTTTTCAGCTTGTAGCTCAGCTGCGCGTCAAAGGTGCCGAAAGAAGGCATCACGGACAGCTGCTGGGAGGAGACTGAAGTATTCACGAAAGACGACTGCCATACAAAATCACCTTGCCATCTGTAGGAGAGGGAGAAGCCGAGATTGTCGATGACTTCTCTATTGGCAAAGTTGAGCACATAGCGGTACTCTGGCGTGTTGAAGGATGGCTGAAAGCCAGTCTCAGCAAAGTCCTCGAGGTTGGACAGTGTGTTGTACGACACATTGCCGCCCAGAGAGTATCCCTTGCTTAGCTTGTAGTCCATCCCCAGAGCCCAGCCCCAAGATTTGATGATTTCGGTTCTGTTGACTGGGACTGAGTACACGTTTCTTCCTCCAGGACCCACACCGATGAGATTAAGTCCTGTGATCGGATTTGGTCCTTGGGAACCTGTCGTAGAATTGCCATCCTGAACGAGCACCTGTCCACCGATGAAGTTCTCAAACCGGTTGAAATAGGCGTATGCGTCTACGAGCAGTCGGTTGGCAAACAGTCCCTTGTATCCCACTTCAAATGACTTCACCACTTCCGGCTCGAAATCCCTGAACTCATACGGAGTCAGTTTGTCGAGATTGGCGGTGGAAGCGTTGACAGGAACCAGCTGGCCAGCGATCTGTGGTACCAGCTGGGGGACTAGCGCCGCAATGGCCGCGGGAGCTTGCTCAGGTGGGATCTGACCTGACTGTACTTGTTGGGTCACGATCTGGGTAGCTTGTGCGATTGCCAGTTGGGTAGCTTGTTGGATGCTTTGTTGGTAGACCGGAGAGTTGGGCTGGATGTCTGCCTGCACGCCTGCGCCAAACGTCTGAACCGAGGAAAGTGGATAGACGGGGTTGGATACCATGTTGTACCGATCTCTGAAAAGAGGAAGTCCACCCAATAACCTCGCTTGGGGAGTCAGCAAGTCGATGTATTGGTCTTGGGTGGTAGGGATGCGGAATCCGGTCTGGTAGGAAGCCCTGAAATTGTGGTCGCCCACGGAATAGACGCCCGATACCCTTGGAGACCATTGGCCTTTGAAGTTTTCGTTTTTGTCATAGCGCACGGAAGCTGTCAGCTTGAACTTGTCGCTAAACAGTAGTTTAGAGCCCTGCAGGTAGCCACCGTATTCGTTGATTTTGAATTCGTCGCCGTTTTCATCCGTGGCAAAAAGCGTCTTCTCAGAGTTCAATGCGTAGATCCGGTAGTTTGCACCTACTACGAAATCCGCCCAAGTGATGTCTTTGAACTGATAGGAGCCTTCGAAATGGTACAGGTTGGTCTTGTCCACAAACTGAGCCCCGACGCCAGTCGCGTCGCCAGGGATCGGTTTGGAAGTCACTTTGTTCTTGGCCGCCTCAAATTCCGGCGTACCCGGCATGAGCCTGCCTTGGTCCGCAAATGCCCTAGCAGCGGCATGGGCAGCCAGATCATCCGCGCCCTGTAGTCTTGCTTGCGCATAGGCCCCTACATACTCGGGAAACCACTGGGTGCTTTGCTTCCATTCTTCATTAATGCCTTGGGCAGCGATACCTACCGCAAATGCGTCTCCGGACCGTTCCTGAGTGGTGTAGGCCCGCAGGAACCAGTTTGCGCCTCTCAGCTCAGCCTTGTACTGACCCAAGCTGAAATTGGCGATGGAGTAGCGATCCGCCCCGGTGTAAACCGTGGTGCCGTAGCCATAATTGCCTTGCAGGACGGCTTCCACCCGGTCATTGAGTCTCCAGTGGAGCGCACCGTTCAGTTTCAGGGATTTGGTGTTGTAGTCCGCGAGTTCGTTTTCCTTATAGCCTGTCCTGGAGACAAACTGGCTGGGGATCAAGGCCAGGGCAGCGGAGGGAAGTACGCCTGCTGCCACCATTTGGTTTGCCACGCTGGTCATGCTGACGTTGGTCTCGTCTCCATACACGTTCACTCCATTGTAGCCGGGATTGTTGAGCGGATTGCCCGTCTCGATGGTAGATCCGTTGAGCAGGGACTGATCTCGGAAGTCATTTGCCTGCCAATCATCCGCAGTCAGGTAGCTGACGTTGACCTTGAAAGCGACCTTGTCCGAGAAAGCTTTGGCATATCTCGCGCTGAAGTCATAAAAGCCGGTGCTGGCAGAAGTCCTGGACTTTTCGCTCATGACGCCTGTCTTCACACTCGCTGAAAGCCCCTGATATTGAAAGGGGTTTTTGGAGTTCATCAGCAGGATGCCGTTGATGGCGTTGGGTCCATAGAGGGCTGAAGCCGCCCCTGGGATCAATTCGACGCTCTCGAGATCGAGCTCCGAAATACCGGCAATGTTGCCGACGGAGAAGTTTAAGCCCGGGGCTTGGTTGTCCATTCCGTCGATCATCTGCACCGTCCGCACGTTTCCGTTGGAGTTGAATCCCCTGGTATTAAAGGACTTGAAAGTGAGGGACTGCGTACTCATCTCCACGCCCTTCATATTGTTGAGTGCATCGAAAAAGCTCGCTTGGGGTACTTCACGAATGGCGATGATGTCCATCTTTTCCACCGAGACAGGAGACTTCATGATGCTCTCTTCGACGCGGGAGGCGGAGATGACCACTTCCTGTCCCATGATTGAGGCCTCTTCCATGACGACGTCCAGACTGGACATGCCTCCACCCACTTCTACTTCCTGGGAGGTGTAGCCCACCATGGAAAATACCAAGGTGAAAGGTGGCTCCTGGTTTACATTCAGGGAGAATTTACCGGAAAGGTCGGAGATCGTGCCGATCACCTTTCCCTTTACGATGATGTTGACTCCCACGAGGGTTTCCTTGGTCTCCTTGTCGGTGACCGTTCCGGAAATGGTAGTCTGGGCAAACACTGGCGCGGTTCCCAAGGAAACCAACAGTGTCAAGCTTAAAACCGCCGCCCAGATTTTTCTGGTAAAATTTCTCATAGGCTATTTTGCGTAGTTTTTTTGGTGTTGTTAATTGAGGTGATTAGATATTGATTTGATCGAAATTTATGGTAAAAACCGAATTAACAACCCCTTCGGATTAAATAATTGGACATGTCGGATTTTTTAAAAATTGCCTAAAAATGGAAACTGAGGCCTATTTTGAGGAGAATCAGAAATTATTCTCCAAGTCCTTTAGAAATACAGAAGCGAGGGGATGGATTTATTAAAAATTACTAAAAACGGTTTTTTCGCTTTTGGCGGGCACAAAAAAAGGCATGGGGTCGCCCATGCCTTCCGTGCCGGTGAATTCCGATCAGGAATTCCTTTTGTTTTCCTCGTTGACATGCTTGACCAAGCGGTCGCACAGCTCCTTCATTTCCTCGGAGAAGTACTCGTCCCCGGTGCTGTTGAGTATGGTCTGTGCCATACCGCCCAGGATGTCGATGTAGAAGCGCTTCATCTCCACGACAGACATCTCCTCGGTCCAAAGGTCGATGCGGAGCGTGGCGTGGTTGAGGTTGTCCCAGACGTTCACGCTGATGCTCTTGGTGGATTCCATGCCCCCAGACTCCTTGTCAGAGGCATCCCACTGGATCGCTTTGGGGAGGTTATTGTCATCCAGTTCGATCTGGAAGTTGATGTCTGATTTTTTCATATGGGATAAAATTTAAGGGGAAACCCGTCCAGGTCTTGGCGAGTTCCCAGGTTTTGTGTTAATCGAATGTCATTTCGGGGATTTCTCCCTCGATGATCAGCTTTCCGGCAGTTTTGGCTTTGATTTCCTCCACGGACACTCCGGGAGCTCGCTCCTTGAGGACAAAGCCTCCCCTCGGCGCAACCTCCAGGACAGCGAGGTCGGACACGATCTTCCTGACGCATCGGATACCCGTGATGGGCAGCGTGCAGTCGGGGAGGAGCTTGGACTGTCCATCCTTGGAGCAGTGCTGCATGGCCACGATGATGTTGTCTGCCGAGGCCACGAGGTCCATGGCACCACCCATGCCCTTCACCATCTTGCCGGGTATTTTCCAGTTGGCAATGTCGCCGTTTTCCGACACTTCCATCGCTCCCAGGATAGTCAGATGTACATGGCCACCCCGGATCATGGCAAAGGAATCTGCCGAATGAAACAGCGCCGAGCCTGGCAGCACGGAAATGGTCTGCTTGCCGGCATTGATCAGGTCTGCGTCGACTTCGTCCTCCGATGGGAAGGGGCCGATGCCGAGCAGGCCGTTTTCGGATTGCAGGACGACGCTCAGGTTTTCGGGAATGTAGTTGGCGACTAGGGTAGGGATGCCGATGCCGAGATTGATGTATTGTCCGTCTTTCACCTCTCGGGCGATGCGTTGGGCTATTTGTTCTTTGGTCAGCATGGCGTCAGTGGGTTACGGTTCGTTTCTCGATTCGCTTCTCGTAGCGCAGCCCTTGGAAGATGCGCTGTACAAAGATGCCAGGGGTATGGATCTCGTTGGGATCCAGCTCTCCGTCGGCCACCAGTTCTTCCACTTCCGCGATGCAAATCTTGCCCGCAGTCGCCATGATAGGGTTAAAATTCCTTGCGGTGCCTTTGAACACCAAGTTGCCCGAGTGGTCGCCTTTCCAGGCTTTCACAATCGAAAAGTCAGCTCGCAGCCAGCTTTCCATCAGGTAGAGCTTGCCATCAAACTCCCGCGTCTCTTTGCCCTCGGCCACTTCCGTGCCTACTCCGGCAGGGGTGAAAAAAGCCGGAATACCAGCTCCTCCAGCCCTCACTCGCTCGGCCAAGGTGCCCTGGGGGATCAAATCCACCTCCAGCTCCCCGCTGAGCAGTTGCCGCTCAAACTCGGCATTTTCGCCCACGTAGCTGGAAATCATCTTTTTCACCATCCTCTTTTGGAGTAATAGGCCGATGCCAAAGTCATCCACGCCGGCGTTGTTGGAGATGATGGTGAGCCCTTTGATGTCCTTTTCGAGGAGGGCTTGGATGCAGTTTTCGGGAATGCCACAGAGTCCAAAGCCACCCATCATCAGCGTGCTGTCGCTGGGGATATCGGCCACGGCCTCCTGTGCACTCTTCACAGTCTTGTCGATCATACGGTATTTGGGTTTAAAGTAAAGACTTCGCGGCCTGCTGGTCTTTTCCCAACTGGGCCTTCAATGCTTCCAAACTGTCAAATTTCCGCTCTTCGCGCAAGAATTCATGAAAATAAACCGTGATCTGCTTGCTGTAGAGATCGCCTTGGAAATCAAACAGGTGGGCTTCTACCGTCTTTTTGGTCCCGTCCACCGTCGGCCGGTTGCCGATGTTGAGCATGGCTTTGTAGAGTACGCCTTCGACTGAAGCCTCTACTGCGTAAACGCCATCCCGGGGGATAAGTTTGTAGTCGTTGGGGATGTGGATGTTGGCCGTGGGAAAGCCGATGGAGCGTCCGATCTGCTGGCCTTTGATCACCAAGCCGTTGAGCTCATAAGGGCGCCCCAGGCAGCTCTCGGCTGTTTTGACGTCACCAGACTCCAGCGCCTTGCGGATCTTGGTGCTCGACACGGCGATTTCTTCCACGTCCTGTCGGGATATTTCCTCCAGCTCCAGCCCAAAAGCGTGGCTATTTGCCTTGAGATACTCGAAGCTTCCTTCCCGGTTTTTGCCAAAGCGGTGGTCGTAGCCGATCACCAGCTTGCGGGTATGTATGGCGTCGATGAGTACTTTCCGGATAAACTCCTCTGAAGTCAGTTGGGAAAACTCCTGTGTAAAGGGAATCGTGATCAGGTGGTCTATCCCAAACTGGCGCAGCAACTTGGCTTTTTCCTCAAAAGTGCTGAGCAATCTGAGATTGTGCTCTTTTGGGTAAAGCACCAGCCGGGGATGCGGCCAAAAAGTAATCAGGACCGTCTCTCCCTGGATAGACCTGGCGATCTCGCGGATGCGCTTGAGGATCTTCTGATGCCCCAGATGGACCCCGTCAAAGGTCCCCGAGGTGACTACGGCATTTTTGACCGGAGTAAAGCCCTCCAGTCCTTCATAGATTTTCATGGGGTCTGGCTTTGATTTCTTCGATCAGATCGGGTAGATGATGGGCATCCGACAGGAGAAAATCGCCGATGCGGGTGCGACAGAGCGCTTTCAGATAGGCTCCGGTTCCGAGTATTTCGCCCAGGTCCCGCGCGAGGCTGCGGATGTAGGTGCCTTTGGAACAGGAGATCCGAAAATCGACCTCATCCCCCTCAAAACGTGTGATTTCAAATTCACGCACCTGAACTGGGCGCGCTTCCATCTTGACCTCCAGTCCTTTGCGGGCGGACTCATACACGCGCTTGCCATCCACCTTGATGGCGGAGTGCATGGGAGGCACCTGGAGAATGTCGCCGGTCAGCTGGGCTGCGGCACTTTTGACTTGTTCAAGAGTCACTTGGGAAAAATCGCCAACGGGAATTACAGGTTTCTCTAGATCAAAGGACTCCGTAGTCGCCCCGATCACAAAGGTGCCGGTGTACTCTTTTTCCTGGCCCATGTAGGTCTCGATCTGCTTGGTCTGCTTGCCCGCGCAGACGATCAATAGGCCGGTGGCCAAAGGGTCAAGTGTGCCCGCATGGCCCACTTTCTTGATACGAAGGGCGTTTCTTACTTTTTTGACCACGTCAAAGGAAGTCCATTCCAGTGGCTTGTCGATCAGAAATACTTCTCCATAAGCTTCTTGCTGCATGTCGGTAAGTTAGTCGGCCTGGCTACTCAGGCCGGGAAGGAGGGTGTTAGCGCTTTTCGGCTTTTGCAAAAATCGCGTAAAACTCAAAAATAAAGCCAGCCAAGGTCACGATGGGGCCAAGGGTCAGGCCGAGAAATCCGTTGCCGTGCGGCTGTCCGTCGAGGCCGATCAGGACGAATCCCAACACGATCATCGCCAATCCCACCAGCATGAGCTGGTAGTTTCTTTTGGAAAAAGGAAGGGGAGAATTATCCATAGTTTTAATATAGTTCGTCCAGAGACATGTTTAAGTACTTGTTGACTGCCCGCAGGGTGCTGAATACGGAAAGTACCCCTCCAGTGAGGATGAGCGTGGCGAAGAGGAGCAGCAGCAGGGATTGGTTTTGGAGCATCACAAAGCCCTCAATGTTGGACTTGGTGTATTCGACCAGCCCAAAGAGAATGGCCGAGGCTACCGCTCCGGCGATCATGCCAAACAGCAGCGCCCGCATCAGGAAAGGCTTTCTGATAAAGCCCCGGGTAGCGCCCACGAGCTGCATGGATCGGATGAGAAAGCGCTGCGAAAAGAGCGCCAAGCGGATCGTATTGTTGATCAGCATCACCACGGTGATGATCAGGATCAGGATAAATCCGCCCATGACCAAGCTTACTTTCAGCAGGTTTTTGTTGATCGAGTCGACCAAGTCAGTCATGTAAGACACCTCAAACACGCCCGAAATAGCCTCCAGGTCCTTGGCTATGGCATCCAGCTGCTCAGAGGTCTGAAACTCCTCCGCGACCATGATCACATAGCTGTCGCGAAGCGGGTTGTCCTCCAGAAACTCGGTGAAGTCCTCGCCGGTATTTTCGATGAAGGTCGCAGCAGCCTCCTCGTCGGAGATGAAGCGCAGGCCTAGCGTGTCGGCCTTGGTGAGGATGAAAGGCCGGCCGGAAATGTTTTTCCTGATCTCTCCCAGCTGCTCCTCAGAGAGGCCTTTGTCCAGAAAAATCTGCACTTCCACGTTTTCCCGGATCATCTTGGTCAGCGACCTGGCCTGGATGAGGATCACTCCAAACAGCCCGACGATAAAAAGCGAGAGGGTGGTACTGAAGAGCACACTGCCAAACTTGAAATGTCCGAGTGTCTTTTTCTTGCGGGAAAGCTGCGCCATAGTGGGAAAATTCAGGTCAAAAATAGGAAAGCCGTTGGGATTTAACCAATCGATGTGCCAGAAACGAGCGGGATGATTTTTCCGGGGGCAATTGCCCAGATTTTATCCCCAGCCTTGGGCCGTATCCGCGCCAGCCCGGTGAAATTCCCAAAAGCAGGCAGAAGCAGCTGGCTTTCGCTTTGGAAGAAACAGGGCAGCATCACTGACTGCCGGGCTTTTCCCGTCAGCCTCACACCCGGATGGATATGGCCGCAGATATTGAGCTTACCGGGGGGAATGGTGTCCATGGGTTCGTGGGAAAGCAGAAAAGGCCCAATCTCCAGAGGTTCCTTGTGGATTTGAAGAACAGACTGCCGGTAAGCCTCGGGCGAGAGCACGTCATGGTTTCCCTTGACGAGGTGGAAAGTGGTGTGGCCAAAGCTTTCCAGAAACTGGTTGAGGTAGGTCCATTGTCCGTTCCAGTCGGAGTGGAAGAGGTCTCCAAGAAAATAGGTGTCCTTGGGCCGGAACTCGCTGTGGAGCTGCTGAAGGCGGATGAGGTCTAGATTGTGGACGGGCTCCGGGATGGGGATACCTGACTTTCGGAAATGGGCCGCCTTGCCAAAGTGCAGGTCGGCAATCAAGAGTAGGTCCAAGTCCTTGACCCAAAGAGCTTTTTCCAAAAGAAAACCCAGCGTGTGCGACTGGAAACCTGTGAAATGTCCGCTCCGCTGCTGTGTTAAATTTTCTGCCTCATCCATAACAGTTTCAAATCTATCCGTATTTAGGCATATCAAACCTTAAATTTTACGAAAACAAGCCAACTAGCGTCAAAATGCCTCTTTCTGCTCCTCTTCCTTGCAGCCGCTTTTGAAAGCAAAGCCCAGTCCGCCGATGCGATCCTCGGAACTTGGTACAACACGGAGAAGACCGCCCAAGTCGAGATAGAAAAGAGCGGATCGAGCTATTCGGGAAAAATCGTGTGGCTCAAAAACCCAAACCCGAATGGGAAACCTGCCACAGACAAAAACAACAGCGAAGCGCAACTGAGAAACAGGCCACTGATCGGCCTGAAGCTGCTCGATGGGCTGGAGTATGAAGGGGGCATCTGGAAGGATGGAGAGATCTACGACCCGAAAACCGGCAAAACCTATTCCTGTGAGATTCGGCTACCGTCTGCCGACATCTTAGAGCTCAGGGGGTATCTTGGCTTTTCCTTCGTAGGCAAGACGGTGGAGTGGACGAGGGTGAAATAAAAAAAGCGGGTTGCCCCGCCTTTTTTATTTTTGCTCCAAGTAGTAGGACTTGAGAAAGTATGCCAGCTGCTCAAACTCGATGAGAAAGGCGTCATGCCCCGCTGTGGAGTTGATCTCCTTGTAGGTGCCGCGCTTGGCCTTTTGGCTGATGTACTGGGATTCCTTGGGCAGGAAAAGCAAGTCTGAATTCACGCCAATCGTGAGAATCCTCGCTTCGATGGAAGCAATTGCCGCATCTACGCCGCCACGATTTCTGCCCAGATCATGGCTGTCCATGGCTTTGGAAAGCGTCCAGTAGGACAGGGCATTGAATCGCTTGGCCAGCTTTTGGCCTTGGTATCTCAGGTAGGAAGCGGCCCGGAAACCGTCCAGTTTCTCCTCCCGGTCACTTTGCTTGATGGTCAGGTCGTCCGGATGGCGATAGCTGACCATCGCAATGGCGCGGGCAGCTTCCAGGCCCTTGCTTCCAGCCAGTTCGTGCCTTTCGCCCCAAGTGCTGTCCGACTCGATGGCCATGCGCTGCGTCTCATTCAGGCCAATCACCCAAGGGGATGTCTTTGCCGTAGAAGCCAAGATGACCGCATTTTTGAGTTTTTGACCCAGAGTCACTGCCCATTCCAGACCAACTTGCCCTCCCAAAGATCCACCGATCAAGGTGTGGATCTGGCCTATTCCCAGATGGATACGGAGCTGCTCCAGACTTGCCGCCAGATCACGTGGAGTGACTTGGGGGAAGTCATAGAAATAAGGCTCGCCGGTGGCCGGGTTTTCACTGAAAGGATTGGTAGATCCGTAGCAGCTCCCGAGCAGGTTGGCGCAGACGATGAAGTGGTCTGCCGGATCAAAGAACTTGTCTTCTCCGATCAGGCCGCTCCACCATTCGGCTGCCTTGGAATCTCCCGTGAGCGCATGGATCACCCAGACCACATTGGATCGGTCGGGATTCAACTGTCCATAGGTGGTGTAGGCGAGTTGGTAATCTTTCAGGATTTCTCCAGATTCCAGATGTAGCGGTTCTGTAGCTTGGAAAATCTCCTGGGTCATAGTCGGTTCAGCGTATTGGCTTGTCAAATTCATTTATCGGGGTAATCAGATTTTGTCGAATGCTTGCTGTAGGTCAGCCTTGATATCGTCGATGTGCTCGATGCCGAGGGAGATGCGCAGCAGAGTAGGGGTGACGCCCGCCGCAAGCTGCTCCTCGTCGGAAAGCTGCTGGTGGGTAGTGGCCGAAGGCTGGATGATCAGGGTCTTGGCATCGCCTACGTTGGCCAGGTGGGATACCAGCTCCAGGCTGTTGATGAAAGCGGAGGTCTGCTCCTTGCTTCCCTTGATCTCGAAGCTTAGCACGCCGCCGAATCCGTTTCTCAGGTATTTTTTGCCCAAGGCATGGTAAGGCGAAGACGGCAGCCCTGGATAGTTCACTTTGGAGACTTGTGGATGGGCTTCCAGCCATTTTGCGATTTCGAGGGCATTGTCCACGGTTCTTTGCACGCGCAGCGAAAGCGTCTCTATGCCCTGTAGCAGCAGGAAGGAATTGAAGGGGCTGATCGCCGGTCCAAAGTCACGCAATCCTTCCACTCTTGCCCGGATGGCGAAAGCGATGTTTGGCAGTCCCAGCGGATTGTTTTCCCCAAAAACCTCCCAAAAGTTCAATCCATGATAGCCCTCCGAAGGCTCTGAGAACTGCGGAAACTTGCCGTTGCCCCAGTTGTAGTTGCCGGCATCGACGATGATACCCCCAATGGAGGTGCCATGGCCGCCGATCCACTTGGTAGCGGAGGAGACGACGATATTGGCACCGCGGGAGATAGGCTGGAAGAGGTATCCACCCGCGCCAAAGGTATTGTCGACGACCAAAGGAATGTCATGTTTTTTGGCCAGGGCGGCGATGGCATCAAAGTCGGGAATATTGAATTCGGGGTTGCCGATCGTCTCCAGGTAGATCGCTTTGGTCTTGGAGTCGATCAGCTTTTCGAAGGCCTCCGGGGAGTCTCCTTTTGCAAAGCGGGCTTCGATGCCCACCCGCTTGAAAGCCACCTTAAACTGGTTGTAGGTGCCTCCGTAGAGAAAGCTGGTGGAAACGAAATTGTCCCCGGCCTGCATGATGTTGTTCAGCGCGAGAAACTGTGCGGCTTGGCCGGAGCTGGTCGCGACGGCGGCCACGCCACCTTCTAGCGCGGCGATTCTTTTTTCAAACACATCCGTGGTCGGATTCATGATCCGTGTGTAGATGTTTCCAAATTCCTTCAGTCCAAATAGGTTGGCGCCGTGCTCGGCACTGTTGAACACGTAGGAAGTCGTTTGATAGATGGGTACTGCCCTGGAGTTGGTGGCAGAGTCGGGCTCTTGTCCGGCATGGAGCTGGAGGGTTTCGAAGCGATAGGTAGCAGACATAAAACAGGGATTATATGGGTTGGAAAAAAGATAATTGACAAAAACTCGGAAACGGAGAAGCCATCCTCAGAACACGCTCGTTCCGGGAAAGGCGGAAAACAGACTCCATGGGGGAGGGCTGCGGCTGATAGCCTAAAGAAATCTTGAGAATAAATCGCTTGTGCATCTTGCAAAGAATTTATAGTCCCGAAAGAGAATACCCCAGTCGGCAGGAATTGGCACCTTTCCGCATTTGCGGGGTTGCCAGAGGGTCATAGAGCCTGTCTCTCGCCTCTTCTGTATAAATCCCCGCACCAAAAGTGAAAGGATGTGCAAAGAAATACCCGGAAACCGAGAAATCAAAATCTTAGCTCAGCTTCCGGGAAAAAAATCAAAAGGCTACAGATCGGCTTGGTCGTAGCGGAAAATTGGGTTGATGGCCTCAAAGTCCGCTTTGATGGTGGTGAGTTCTTTGACCAGACCGTTATTTAGGCCGTAGACCCAACCGTGGATCTCAGGAGCTTGGCGTGCTTTCCAGGCCTTTTGGATGATGGACGTTTTGATGAGGTCTTGGCATTGCTCCATCACATTGAGCTCCACAAGGCGGTTGACCTTCTCGGAATGGTTGTCTATCCCGTCGATTTCGCCATTGTACATTTTATAGACTTCCTTGATGTTGCGAAGCCACTTGTTGATCAGGCCCAGGCTTCTGTTGCCAAGGGCTGCCTCGATACCGCCACAGCCATAGTGGCCACAGACGATGACGTGCTCCACTTGGAGGACTTCGACGGCATACTGGAGTACGGAGAGCATATTGAGGTCGGTGTGTACGACCATGTTGGCGATGTTTCGATGGACAAAGATCTCCCCGGGATCGGTTCCGGTGATTTCGTTTGCGGGAACCCGGCTATCGGAGCATCCTATCCACAGGAATTTTGGCTTTTGTTGTCCGGCCAGCCGGCTGAAGAAGTCTTTGTCCACTTGGGTTTTTTCTTCAGACCAGGCTTTGTTTTGAAGTAAAAGTTTTTCGTAGGGGTTCATACTTTTTGTCTCACATTGTTGGAGAATCCTTCCAGTATTATTTGAATGTCCTTGTCAGGGGCTGTTTCGATAAAATCGTGCAGCAACTCTTGGATGTCATGATCGATAAAGCGCGCCTTGACCGCGTTGAGGACGACGTTACTTCCCGGTGGGATAGTGGAAAGTTGCTTCATGAGAGGAGCCTTATTGAGGAAAGAAACGTCCTTTTGCAGCTTTACCAGGTAGTTGCCGTTGAGCTCGGTCACCATCAGAGAGCGATGGAAATTGGTTTTTATGACAAAAAACAGCCCTACGACCATGCCAATGCCTATGCCGACGAGCAGGTCGGTAAACAGAATGGCAAATACCGTGATCACAAAGGGTAGAAACTGGTCAAAACCTTTTTTGTATTCTTTGATAAAGATGGCTGGATTGGCCAGCTTGTATCCTACCAAAAACAGCACTGCTGCCAGACAGCTGAGTGGTATTTTGTTGAGCACCCCTGGAATCGCAAGTACCAAGATCAGGAGCAAAAAGCCATGGAAAATCGCCGACATCTTGGTGCGGGCTCCTGAGGACACGTTGGCGGTGGTGCGGACGATCACCACCGTCAGGGGCAATCCGCCTACGAATCCGGAAAGAACGTTGCCGGTGCCCTGCGCGACCAGCTCCCGGCTGGCCGGAGTGATGCGTTTGTAGGGGTCAAGTTTGTCTCCAGCCTCGACACTGAGTAGGGTCTCGATACTGGCGATGATCGCGATGGTGAAGGCTACAAGCCAGAAACTAGCATCTGTCACCAGACTGAAATCGGGAAAGGTCAGAAGGGTGGTAAACTCGCTGAGACTGCTGAGCTCAGGAATCGAGACCAGATGGTCGCCCCCGACCTGCCAGCTTGGCATCCAAAATCGATAGGTCTCGTTGATGACGATTCCGGCAATCACGGCCCAAAGCGGGCCCGGTATGACGCCGATGATCTTGTGGCTTTTGATCTTTGGCTTTTCAAACAAAAACAATATAAGCAAGCCAATCAATACAATGGGAATGGCGCCGGGGCTGTTGTAGATGAAGGCATAGTAGATCTCCGTGAAGGTATTGTGCTGATCCATCTGCTCAAAGGCCATATCGCCGATGTGGTCTTTGTCGTAGCCCAATGCATGGGGGATCTGTTTTAGGATCAGAATCAAGCCAATTGCCGTAAGCATGCCTTTGATCACGGAGTGCGGAAAATAATAGCCCAAAACTCCAGCGCGGACCACGCCTAGCAAAAACTGTATGAGCCCCGCGGCAACTACGGCGCCCAGGAAAAGCTGAAATCCCCCCAAGCTGGAGATCGAGTCGAGCACGATAACGGTCAAGCCTGCCGCTGGACCACTGACGGCCACGTGCGAACCGGAAATCGACCCTGCGACGATCCCGCCGATGATACCGGCAATCAAGCCTGCCATGGGGGGCGCTCCACTGGCCACCGCGATCCCCAAACAAAGGGGGAGTGCTACCAAGAACACCACCAAGCTCGACCTGAGGTCGTACTTCAGATTCTCTCCAAAAAGTCCGTTCATAGTGCAGAAAATAAGAATAGTACCGCTTGAATAAAAGCAATACACGCTAAAAATAATTTTCCGCCTAGAATATTTTCCGATTCACTTATCGGGTAAAATAAAATTCTAGCTGATCAGGCTGCTGTAGGCTAGGTCGATTTTGCTGAAGTCAAAGGCCTGTTTAGCTGCATCCATTTTCCCCTGGATTGCCGCCAGAGATAGATTGCCGATGCTGCCCTCATGGCTATGGCTCAACTGGCTCTGGTCTGGGGCAAACTGGTCTGCTTCGATTTCAAGCCCCACCTGCTTGTAGGCATCACGGAAAGGCACGCCCTTCAGCACGAGCTCGTTGACCACTTCCACGGAGAAAAGATGCTTATAAAAGGAGTCTTGGAGGATGTTTTGGCGGACTTTGATCGAGCGGAGCATGAAGGTACTCATGGCCACGCAGGACTTCAGCATCTCAAAGGCCGGGAAGATCTCTTCCTTCAGCAGCTGCATGTCGCGGTGGTAGCCCGTGCTCATGTTGGTCAGCAGCAGGCTTACCGTCGTCGGTACGCCCTGGATTTGGTTGGTTTTGGCACGAATCAGCTCAAAGACGTCCGGGTTCTTCTTGTGCGGCATGATGCTGCTGCCCGTAGTCAGGTCGTCCGGAAAGGCGATGAAGGCAAAGTGCTGGTTCATAAACAGGCACACGTCCGTCGCCAGCCTGTTTAGCGTACCGGCGATTCCCGCCATGGCAAAAGCCAGCGTGCGCTCGGTTTTCCCTCGGCTGTTTTGCGCATTGATCACATTGTGGTGCAGGTCTGCAAAGCCCAAAAGCTCCGTCGTCAAGGTTCTGTCCAGGGGAAAGCTGGAGCCATAGCCAGCCGCAGAGCCCAGGGGATTTTTGTTGCTCAGGTCAAAGGCGGCCTTGAGCAAGCCCAGATCCTCGGTCAGGCCTTCGGCAAAAGAACCAAACCAAAGTCCAAAGGAAGAAGGCATGGCCAGCTGGGTGTGGGTGTAGCCGGGCATGAGGTTATTTTTGTGCTTTTCGGAAAGCTCCATCAGCATCGCAAACAGCTCCTCGATCTCTTCTACCAACTCCCGGATGGCCGAGCGGTAAAACAGCTTGAGGTCGACCAGCACCTGGTCATTTCGGCTGCGGCCGCTGTGCAGTTTTTTTCCCACTTCCCCATAGCGCTCCGTGAGCAAAAACTCTACCTGGGAGTGCACGTCTTCCACGCCCGGTGCGATGGCGAACTTGCCCTCGCCGATCTCCGCGTAGATTTCTTTCAGCCCCTTTTGCAAAACAACATTGTCCTCGGCGGTCAGCAAACCGATCTTTTCCAGCATGTGGGCATGGGCCATGGAGCCGAGCACGTCAAATGGTGCCAGCACGATGTCGAATTCGGGATCGCGGCCGATGGTGAACTGTTCTACTTCTTTTTTGCTGCCGGTGGCTTTTTGCCAGAGTTTCATGGGTAAGTTGCTTTAGCTGAGTTCAGCGTATTTGTTGACGATGGAGATGTAGCCTTGGATTCCGTTTTTGATTTCCTCCAGGAAAATGAATTCGTCGGCTGTATGAGACCTGGCGGAGTCGCCGGGACCGATCTTGACCGAAGGCCAAGGGATAAGCGCCTGGTCGGAGAGCGTGGGGCTGCCGAATTTTTCGAGCTCCAGCTTGGCTGCCACGCGGTACATCAGGTGTCCGTCCGGTAAGTGGGAGGACTGCAAGCGCATGGAGCGGGGCGTCAGGTCTGCCTTGAGATTCCGCTGGAGCTCGGCAAAGGCCTCCTCCAGGGTATAGGCATCTGTCACGCGTACGTCCAGGGTGTACTCACAGAGATCGGGAATCACGTTGTGCTGGTGGCCAGCCTTGATGACCGTCATCGTGACTTTGGTACGTCCCAGGAAGGGTGAGGATTTGAAAAATTCGAAGTTTCTGATCTCGTCGAGGTCTTCCATGGCTAGGTAGATCGCGTTGACACCTTCCTCCCGGGCGGCGTGGCCGGCCTTGCCATGGATTTTGGCATCGATCACCAGCAGGCCTTTTTCGGCTACCGCGAGACGCATTTGGGTGGGTTCGCCCACGATGGCGAGCTCCGCTTCGGGCAAAGTTGCTGTCAGTGAGGCTATCCCATTTGGCCCGGAAATCTCCTCTTCCGCAGAGGCGATCAGGAGCAGGTTGAAGGGTAAGGGCTTGCCGATGAAATGGCAAAAGGTGGCAATCAGGCACACCAGCGGTCCACCGGCATCGTTGCTGCCGAGCCCGAAAAGCTTCCCGCCTTCGACGCTGGGCAAAAAGGGATCTTTGGTGTAGCCATTGTTGGGCTTAACGGTGTCGTGGTGGGAATTGAGCCAAATCGTAGGCAACACGGGGTTGTACTCGCTTGCGAAAGCCCAGACATTGTTTCCTGAGCGATTGACGTTTATGCCTTTTTCTGTCAAAAAGACTTCAATCCTATCCGCAGTCTTGCCCTCCTCCTTGGAGTAGGAGGGGATGGCGATCAAGTCCTTGAGCAGCTGTACCGCCTCATCAAAAAGTGCTTTTGGCTTCTCCATCAGTATAGGTCAAATCGGTTGCGCTCGATGGTGGTGCCTGAGAGTTTACCCTTGGCAGCGAGGAGTAGGTTTTCGGCCTTTCCGATCCACACGTGGTTCACGCCCTTTTCCAAAGCCGCAAAGGCGTTGTCCAGCTTGGGGATCATGCCGGAGTGGATCACGTTTTCCTTGCGCAGCTCGGCATAGATATCCTCGTTGATCAGCGGGATGATGGAGTTGTCGTTCTTCTCATCGACCAGCACACCGGCTTTGTTGAAGCAAAAGTAGAGGTTCACTTGGTGTTCGGCGGCTAGGCTTGTCGCCAGAGCAGAAGCGATGGAGTCGGCGTTCGTATTGAGCAGTTGGCCTTTTTTGTCGTGGGTGATCGCATTGACCACGGGCTGGAGCCCGGCGGTAAGCAGTGCGTCGATCAGCTTGACATTGATCTCTTGGATATCGCCTACAAAGCCGTAGTCAATCCCCTTCACGGGACGCTTGATGGAGCGGATCAGGTTGCCGTCCGCGCCGGTCATGCCGATGGCGTTGACTTTGAGAGCTTGCAGCTTGGCCACCAGGTTTTTGTTGATCAGGCCCGCATAGACCATGGTGACGATGTCCAGGGTGTCCTTGTCCGTAATCCGACGGCCATCGACCATCTCGGGCATCACGCCCAGCGACTCCCCAAAGCGGGACGCCATCACGCCGCCTCCATGCACGAGGATTTTGTTTCCTGGGAATTTGGCGAAAAGGGCCAAAAACTCATCCAGTTTGTCAGGGAAGTCAATGACGTTCCCGCCAATCTTGATAATTGAAATCTTCATAGGTTTGGTGGCTTGAAAAAAGGCATCAACCCAACAGGGTGCTGATCACCGCTTGGGCTGCGTAGATTCTGTTTTCGGCTTGTTTTTGCACCAAAGAGCGCGCCCCGTCCAGGATCTCGTCGGAGAGTTCCAGGTTTCTCCTGACGGGCAGGCAGTGCATTACTTTGGCGTTTTTGGCGTTTTTTAGGTGTTTTTCGGTCAGCATCCAGCTCGGGTCGGTGCTGATGATTTTCCCGTAGTCGTTGAATCCCGACCAGTTTTTGACATACACGAAATCCGCATCTTCCAGCGCCTTGCTTTGGTTGTGCTCGATGGTCGCGCCTTGGGAAAACTTCGGATCTAACTCGTATCCGGCAGGATGTGTGATCGTGAGGTCATGTCCCATCCCGACGGTCCACTCCGCAAAGCTGTTGGCTACCGCGTGGGGGATCGCCTTGATATGGGGAGCCCAGGTGAGCACAACTTTGGGTTTTTTCTTTTCCAGGGAAAACTCCCGGATAGTGATCTGATCCGCGAGGC
Organism: Algoriphagus oliviformis; assembly: GCF_017254915.1. GTDB lineage: Bacteria > Bacteroidota > Bacteroidia > Cytophagales > Cyclobacteriaceae > Algoriphagus > Algoriphagus oliviformis. The sequence goes on from NZ_JAFKCT010000005.1 coordinate 320,682, forward strand.
TTTGAAGCGGATGGCGGATGGCCGACTCCAAGCTGACCACCGGTATGCCGCAATATTTCACAAACTGGCCGAAGACAAAGTCGTTGACGTCTTCTTCCCGGTTGGTCAGGGAGGGAAAAGCTCGGATCGCCAAGATGTCAAAATAGCTGCCCAAGACACCCGCTGCATCCTTGATGTGCTCCACGGTGCCTTTGTTCATGATCGCGCCTTCCTTCATCTCCAGCGCCCAGCCTTCCTTGTCCATGTTGAGGACGATGGCTTCCATGCCGAGATTTTGTGCGGCGATCTGGGTGCTGACGCGGGTTCGGAGGGAGGGGTTCAAAAAAATACAGCCCACCCGTTTGCCCTGCCCTTTGGCCAGGTCGAGTCGGGGATTGGCTTTATAGGAAAGAGCCAGGTCAATCAGTTCCTGACCCAGCTCTTTGGATTCAAATTGCGTGAAATGCTTCATCTATCAGTCGGTGGCTAAGATTTCTTTGAGAGCGATCAAAAACGAATTTAGCTCATTCCACTCGACCGACAAAGGCGGAAGCAGGCGAATGGTCTGCTTGGCCGAGGCCGAACCGGTGAATTGCTTGTATTTTTTCACCAGCTCGGAGCGCACAGGTCCCGCATCACGGTCGAGGTCGATGCCGATCATCAGGCCCTTTCCGCGGACTTCGAGGACTCCGGGGATTTGCTTGAGTTCGGCCATCACTTTCTCGCCCAGTTCATTTGCCTTAGCCTGGAGATTTTCGGATTCCATCACTTCCAGCACGGCCAGCCCAGCCGCGCAGGCAAGGTGATTTCCGCCGAAAGTGGTTCCCAACAAACCGTAGCTTGCTTTGAATTCTGGAGAAATCAACAATCCGCCGATGGGAAAACCGTTGCCCATGCCTTTGGCCATGGAGATCAGGTCAGGTTGGATGCCAGCCCACTGGAAAGCGAAAAACTTCCCGGTTCGGCCATAGCCCGACTGCACCTCGTCGAGGATGAGTTTGGCTTCGTATTTTTTGCAAAGGGAAGAAAGACCGCGAAGAAAGTCCTCAGAAGGAACCTGGATGCCGCCCACGCCTTGGATGCCTTCTACGATCACGCCAGCGATGGTATTGGTCTTCAAGGCTTCCTCTACCGCGTCCAGATCTCCGAAGGGAACGATGTGGAAATCCTCGCGTGTGTTGCAGGGAGCGACGATCTTGGGATTGTCGGTCAAAGCGACTGCGCCGGAAGTTCTTCCGTGGAAGCCGCCGCTGAAGGCGACAAAGCCGGATTTTCCGGTGGCGAAGGACGCCAATTTGATGGCGTTTTCGTTGGCTTCAGCGCCGGAGTTGGCTAGGAATAGCTGGTAATCCGGTAGGCCAGAGAGCTCGCCGAGCTTGGTGGCCAATTCCTGCTGGATAGGGATCTGGATGGAATTGGAATAAAAGCCCATCAAGTCCAGCTGATCCTTGAGACGCTTGACGTAGTGGGGATGGGTGTGTCCGATGGAGATCACGGCATGGCCGCCGTAGAGATCCAGGTATTCCGCCCCGTTTTCGTCCCAAAGCTTGCAGCCTTGGGCTTTGGTCAATGTGACGGGGATCAGGGGATATACGTCGAATAAATTCATTTTGAGTTCTGATTTTGGATTGATGATTTACGACGCTGGCTTGCGAGTCCATCTCCGAGGCATCCCTCGGTGCTTTTCTTTCGCGTCAAAAACTTCAAAAAGCGATGGACTTCAGCCTCAGCCCCATCCTCTCTTCCAGTCCAAAGGCCAGGTTATAGTTTTGCACCGCCTGTCCAGACGCGCCTTTTAGCAGGTTGTCAATCGCGGAGTAGACCACCAGTTTGCCCGCTTCCTTCTGCACATGGATGATGCACTTGTTGGTATTCACTGCCTGCTTCAGGTCGATGTCCTGGTCGGACACATGGGTGAAAGCGGCATCCTTGTAAAATTCCTTGTAGGCTTCGATAGCTTCTTCCTCCGTTCCTTCGAAAGGAAAATACGCCGTCACCCAAATCCCACGGGAGAAATTGCCGCGATAGGGGACGAAAAGCAGTTCTGAACCAAAGTCAGCATTGATTTGCCCAAAAGTCTGCTTGATCTCCTTCAGGTGCTGGTGGGTAAAAAGCTTGTACACCGACATGTTGCCGGTGCGGTAGCTGAAGTGGGAAGTCTCGGCCAGTTTCTTTCCTGCACCGGTAGAACCCGTGATGCCGGAGATATGGATGCTCCCATTGGCCCAGCCTTTGGCGATAGCCGGAGCCAAGGCCAGCTGAATGCCGGTGGCGAAGCAGCCTGGGTTGGCGATTTTCTTTGCAGACTGGATTTTAGCCTTGTTTACTTCCGGAAGTCCATAGACAAAGCCATTGGACTCGTTACGGAAATCGGTGGACAAGTCAATGATGACCGTCTCAGGAGCAAAGGGATGCTTTTCCAAAAATCCCTTGGTCTCGCCATGTGGCAATCCCAAGAAAACGGCATCTACGCCTTCAGCAGGTACTTTGTCGGTAAAAACCAAGTCGCAGTCGCCGATCAGATCGGGATGGACTTCGCTTACTTTTTTGCCTTTTTGGCTATTGGAATGCACGCAGACCAGTTCGCAGGCAGGATGGTGGACGAGGAGGCGAAGCAGCTCGCCTCCGGTGTATCCTGCCGCGCCGATCACCGCGGTTTTGATCTTAGTCATTGCTGTTTACTTTATGGAAGATGGCGGTTTGGTTGCCCAGGATTCGGGTGAAGCCTTTCACATCTTCGCCGGTGTAGCCTTTGTTCATCTCGCCGTAGCTGCCAAACTTGGAGGACATCAGGTCGTGGTCGGAAATAATCCCCAACAGGGTAAATCGATACGGCTGGAGCAACACGCGAACGTCTCCGCTCACAAACTCCTGCGTGCTGGCTAGGAAAGCCTCCAGGTTTCTCATCACCGGATCCAGGTAGTGGCCCTCGTGCAGGTGATTGCCGTAGAACTCGGCCTGCTGGTTTTTCCAAAACATCTGCCACTTGGTCAAGGTGTGTTTCTCCAGCAACTGGTGTGCTTTGATGATGACAATCGGGGCGGCAGCCTCGAAGCCTACGCGGCCTTTGATCCCGATGATGGTGTCACCCACGTGGATGTCGCGGCCGATGCCGTAGGGAGCAGCCAGCGCCTGAACCTTTTGGATCGCATCGACAGAGTTTTCAAAAGACTCGCCATTCACGCCCTTGAGTTCTCCTTGAACGAAAGTCAGCTTGATCTCTTTCGCCTCTGTTTCGGTCACTTGGGTAGGCCAAGCTTCCTCGGGAAGGAAGTCGGAAGAAGTCAGGGTTTCCTTTCCTCCCACAGAAGTTCCCCAAATTCCTTTGTTGATGGAATAGGCTGCCTTTTCGAAGTTCATCTCCACGCCGTGCTTTTTCAGGTAGTCGATTTCCTCCTGACGGGAAAGCTTCAGGTCGCGGATCGGGGTGATGATCTCGATATCGGGCACGATGGTCTGGAAGATCATGTCAAAGCGAACCTGGTCGTTGCCAGCGCCGGTAGAGCCGTGGGCCACGGCCTTCGCTCCGATGGACTTGGCGTATTCAGCCAAAGACTTGGCCTGGAGGATTCGCTCGGCCGATACGGAGAGGGGGTAGGTGGCGTTTTTCAGCACGTTGCCGAAAACAAGATACTTGATCACCTCTTCATAGTAAGTATCGAGTACTTCCAAAATCTTGAAGGAAGCAACGCCCAAAGTGTTGGCGCGGGCTTCGATGGTGGCCAGCTCTTCTTTAGAAAAACCTCCGGTGTTTACGATGACCGCGTGGACTTCGTAGCCCAGGTCTTTGGTCAGGTGAAGCGCGCAAAAGGTGGTATCCAAGCCCCCACTGTAGGCTAAAACGACTTTCTTCATGATGTCTAAACAGGTTGGTTTCCCGAAGGAAATTGGTTAAAGGAAAATGCTCTTGACCGAATCCTTTGACTTGGTCAGCTTGAGCATCATGTATTTTTTGAGTCTGACCCATCGGTCAAACAGTTTTAGGTCTTTTTTGAAATCATCCCGCAGCGCCAAGTCTTCCGTGTGGTTCTTTTTGGCCTGGGGATCATAGAGCATGGCAGTGCAGATGCAGTTCTGACGGTTTTTGGAAGTCAGGATTTCATAATTGACGCAGCTTTGGCAGCCTTTCCAAAACTCCTGGTCGTCGGTGAGGTCAGCATAGGACACCGGGATATAGCCCAGCTCGGAATTGATCTTCATCACCGCCGCGCCGGTAGTCAAGCCAAAGATCTTGGAATCGGGGTATTTCTTACGGCTGAGTTTGAAGATTTCCTGCTTGATCTTGCGTGCAAGGCCATACTTTCTAAACTCTGGGGAAACAATGAGGCCGGAGTTGGCGACATATTTTCCATGTCCCCAAGCCTCGATGTAGCAAAATCCCGCCCAGCGACCATCGGAGGACAGGGCTATCACCGCCTTGCCTTCGTCCATCTTGGTTTCGATGTAGGCAGGGCTACGCTTGGCAATGCCAGTTCCGCGGGCTTTCGCAGAACTTTCCATTTCCTCGGTGATTTGGGTCGAATAGATCTTGTGAGAGGGATCAGCTACTATGATTTTGAAAGAGACTTCTTCCATGGATAAGACATGAATTGAACCGTCCGGAAGGACCAGTACTTGGGTTGAAATTTACTTACGGAATTAGGCGAGGGGTGTTTTCCAGGTGGGAAAACAGTAAATATCATAGGGTCAAACCCTAAAAGTAAACCTGTTCCTCCTCGAAGGAGAAAAATCAGGCATAGCAATGCGCGCCATCACCCAGCCGAATGCCGGAGCCGAATAGGATGCTATGTCTGTGGAGTAAATCATGCTTTTGAGGGTGCAAATGTTGTTTGTTGAAAAACTAATTGCAAGAAAAATACCAAAAAATTGCGGCTCCGTCCCCGGATTGTCCATTGGTTAATGGTTACCACAATTTTATCTTTTCCAGACCAGGTATTTTGCCGATTAATTTTTCGTCACTTAGGCCGCCATTTCCTTTAAAGCTTTTACCAACTGGTCTAGTTCCCCGGTTGTGGTAAAAACATTCGGACAGATGCGGCAGCCTTTGACGCCAGCCCCGTCTATGGGCGCGGAGTAGATCTTGTATTTTTCGAAAAGTACCTTGCCCATGTCGGCCGGGCTCATTTTCTCCACCCACACGTTGCCAATGCCGCAGCATCGCTCTGCTTCCTCTGGCGTGTTGACGGTGATTCCGGGATGGTTTCTGACCTGGTCTGACCAGTATTTCTGTAAAAATCTCAGGCGTTCCTCTTTCTTTTTTCCACCGATCCGATTGTGGAAATCTATGGCATCCAGCACTGTGAGGTCCGTATGGACCGGATGGGTACCGATGTGGTTGAGATAGGAGATGGTTTTCAGTTCCAGGTTGCCGGGTGCGAGCAGGGGCTCGATCTTGGAGATTTTGTCCTTTTTCACATACAACATCCCACATCCCAGCGGCACGCTCAGCCACTTGTGCAGGCTGCTGCCATAGTAGTCGCAGTCCAGCTCGTGCAGGTCAAAGGTAAATTGCCCCACGGCATGCGCTCCGTCCAGCATGACTTCCACGCCCTGGACATGAGCCATATCGGCGATCTTCCGCACAGGGAGGATGTGTCCGGTGATGTTGACGATGTGCGGCACCATGATCAGCTTGGTCTTTGGTGTGATGGCCTGGCGATAGGCTTCCACGACTTCCTCGTCGCTTTTGGGATGCATGGGAATGTCGATCTTGACCGTTTTGATTCCCCAGCGCTTGGCTGCCAGCTCAAACATCGTCTGCATCGTGCCGTAATCCTGATTGGCAAACACGGCTTCGTCGCCCGCTTGCCAAGGATAGCCGGAGATGATCAGGTCTAGGGACTCGGTGGTATTTCTGGTCAAAACGACTTCCTCGGGATCTGTGCCCAGCAGCTTGGCAACGGCAGCGGCGGACTTGGCTTTGTTTTCAAACTGCACCGTCCGCATGTAGTAGGCCGCCTGATAGTTGATGTCCCGGATGTGGTTCATGTACTTTTCCAGCGTTTCCTCGGGGAGAAAGCAATAGTTGCCGTTTTCCAGATTGATGTAGTCGGGATTGAGGCGGTAGCCTTTCCTGAGCTGGTCCCAGATGTCATCCGCGGCAAAGTCAAGCCTGTCCAGGGAAAAGGCGGAAGTCTTTTGGGGCAAAAGGCTGGAGCCAAGTCCGGCCACAGCGAGGGATTTCAGAAAAGTGCGTTTTTTCATGGTAAGGTCGGGATTAAAGCAGGTAGGAAAGTAGCCAGACCAGAACCAAAAAGATCGCCATCCAGGTGATCCATGGGGAGCGCTTGGGAAACTCAAACTGGCAGATGGGGCAATTTTTGGCCTTTGTATCTACTTCCATGGCACAGGAGGGGCATTCTTTGGTTTTCACGATCCGTTGAACTCTTTAGGCTGTTTATCGATTTGGAAGATAATCAAATCAACTAAGCCATGAAATCGGGCGTGAGTTACTTTAGTCTGAAAGTTGATTTTTGCTAACCTCAAATCCCACCTGCCTGTCGGCTGACAGGTGAGCCATCTATTAACTTAACTTATCCACACATGAAAATCGAAATTTGGTCGGATGTCGTTTGTCCCTTTTGCTACATCGGGAAAAGAAAGCTGGAAAAAGCCCTGGACAAATTCCCCCAAAAAGACAAGATAGAAATCGAATGGAAGAGCTTTCAGCTCAACCCCGACCAGGAGACGAATCCCAACCTGAGCACCCTGGAGCACCTGTCCCAGTCCAAGGGCTGGTCTATGGAGCAGACCCGCGAGATCACTTCCAACGTGGTGAATATGGCAGCGGCGCAGGGCTTGGACTTTGACTTTGACAAGGCTGTGGTCGCCAACACCAAAAATGCCCATCGACTGATCCATATGGCAAAAGCCATTGGGAAAGGCGGGGAGATGAAGGAGCGCTTGCTGCAAGCGTACTTTTCCGAAGGAAAAAATGTCGATGACTTTGCGACCTTGATGTCTCTCGGAGAAGAGCTGGGACTCGGCGAAGCCGACGTTGCCGAAATGCTTGAATCGGAACGGTTCGAAGACGCTGTGGACCAAGATATTTATGAGTCTCGCCAGCTGGGCGTCAGAGGTGTTCCTTTCTTCGTGTTGGATCGGAAGTTTGGCATCTCCGGAGCACAGGCTGACGAGGTATTTGACCAGACGCTGGAAAAAGCCTGGGCGGATTATGCCAAGGAAAATCCGGTGCTAAAAATGGCTGGAACTGAGGATGGAGAAAGCTGCGATGTGGATGGGAATTGCTGATTTGGGTACCTAGTATCCAATAGCAAGTACGGCTACGACATGAAATCAAAAATCCGCTGGAAAGGGAGGTGAACATCCCGATTCGGCTGATTTTTTATGTTTTGCGTAAGCGCTTGACTTTTAAATATTACCAAGTCAAAAAATGTCGGGAGGGAAATGGCATGGCAAAAAAGATTTAATAATATTTAGACTAATTCTAATTAAGCTTTATTTTCGCGGCATAATTCGCTGGTGATGAAAATGGCTTTCTGTGCGATGGCTCTGGCTTTCGTAGGATTTTTGAATACAACTTTTGTTTTTTCCCAGACCGGAACGATTTCGGGAAAACTGACTTTTGAGGATGGAACTCCGGTGGCCTATGCGACCATGCATATCGCCGCTTTGAGGAAGCATACCCTTTCTGACGAGAGAGGCAACTATTCCCTCCCGGAAATACCCTACGGCAACCATGAGCTGGAAATTGCCAGCATGGAGATCCAAAAGGGAACCCACCGCATTGAAATCAACCAGTCGAAGCACAGCCAGACCTTTGTCCTGCAACGGGCGGGGGATAGGCAACTCGCTGAAGTGCTGGTGCAAGGCGCCTCTGTCAAGGAAGAAATCGAGGAGACCGGTTTTGCGGTGAATGTGATCGAGACGAAGCGCGCCGCCCTGCAATCGCTGCAGACCAATGATTTGCTCAACCGATCCGTAGGGGTCAAGGTGAGGCAGGCGGGAGGCTTGGGATCTGCTGTAAACTACAATCTCAACGGTATGTCGGGCAACTCGGTCCGCATTTTTATCGACGGCATCCCGATCTCTACCTACGGGGCTTCTTTCAGCCTCAATAGCATTCCTCCTGCGCTGATCGACCGCATCGAAATCTACAAAGGCGTGATCCCTGCCCATCTGGCGGACGATGCCCTCGGCGGCGCGATCAACGTGATCCTCAAAAAGAGCGTGGGGACAAATCTGAGCGCGTCCCTGTCCTACGGCTCCTTCAACACGCAGCAGGCTAACTTCAACGGGAGCTTCCGGGATGCCAAGTCCGGCTTTACCGTAAAAGCCTCCGGCTTCTACAACTATTCGGACAATGACTATGAGGTTTGGGGCAAGTTTGTAAGGAATATCCTGCCCAACGGACGCTACGACTATGTCCGTGCCAGACGTTTCAACGACGCCTACCGCTCTGTCGGAGGACTGGTGGAAGTCGGCTTTACCGGAGTGAAGTGGGCGGACCAGTTCCTCATCGGATACAACGGCTCGGATGACTACAAGGAAATCCAGCATGGTACCTACATGACGATCCCTTACATGGGCCGCTTTACCGAGTCTTCGTCCAATGTGCTAAGTCTGAACTACAGAAAGTCCGATTTCATTGCCAAGGGCCTGGAGGTGACTTTCAGCGGAATGCTGAGCGAGCGAAACCAGGTGGTCAACGACACCGTGCGCTGGAACTACGACTGGTTTGGGAACCTTAGCTACGGGCTAAACGGCGAACCCATCCGCCGCCCATCCGGAGCCCAGCAGGGAGCGCCAACGATCAACCACATCGATCGAAACGTAGGGACTTTCCGCAGTGGGTTCAACTATGATTTTGCCAAAAACCACCGACTCGTTTTCAGCCACATGTACTACGAGATCGATCGGCAACAACGGGACGAAATGCGTCCAGCCATTGAGCGGGAGTTTATCGGTACTCGGGATCTGATCAAGAACGTGTCCGCCTTGGCCTACGAATTCACCGGCTTCGATTCCCGACTGAAGTCCAACCTTTTTGGAAAGTACTACCAGCAGAAGATCGACCGTATGGACCCCAAGCTGCAAAACCAAAACGGCGAGATGGTCAAAGTCGAAGATCGGGTGGCCAGCAACAAGCAGACGCCTGGCTATGGCCTGGCGCTTTCCTACACCCTGAATCCCAAATTCACGATCCTCACCTCGGCTGAGAAGGCGGTTAGGCTTCCTTCCGAAAATGAGGTCTTTGGAAGCCCGGGGGACAACATCATCGAAAACATCGGTATCCGTCCGGAGATCAGCAACAACCTGAATGTGGGGTTTCGCGCTGTCCCGTTGGAAAAAGCAGACCACAAGTTGAGTCTCTACCTGTCTGGTTTCGTGCGGGACACCAAGGACAAAATCGTCCAGCGGATCAATCCCCGTCTCAACGACGCGGTGCAGACAGATCCCTTCGAAAACTTGGGAAAGACCAAGTCCATAGGATTTGAGGGGGAGCTGGCCTATTCCTTCAAGCAAAACCTCAACGTGTCGGTCAATGTGTCGAAGTTCAATTCGGTGTTCAACATGCGTCTCGACCCGAACGGCAACGAATACTCCTACTACAACCAACAGCTGCCAAACGAGCCCTTTTTCACCATCAACAGCACCATACGGTATGCCCTGAACAACCTCATCCAGGACAATTCTGTGGTCAACCTGTACTACGGGTTTGGCTTTGTGGACAGGTTTTACACCACTTGGTTGGAGATCGAAGACTTCCGGACTCCACGTCAGTTTATCCAAGACTTGGGAGTCAACTATGTATTCCCAAGCAAAAGGCTGGTCATCAGCGGCGACGTGCGCAACATCTTTGACCAGCAGGCCTATGACAATTTTGCCGTCCAAAAGCCCGGTAGGGGCTTTTACCTAAAAATCAATTACACTCTCAATAATTTCTAACTAGTACGATTTATGAAAAAGCAATTTTTAAATCTTGGACTTCTAACGGCTATGCTGGGTGCTGCGGCTCTGGCAAGCTGTACTGACAACGGGGGAGACCCAGTGACGCCGCCTACCGAAACCGAAGATCGCTGGATCACGGTGGCCGGTGCGCTGATGGGCACCAACCCAGGTGACGGCAACGGAGGTACCAAGGTGTTTTCGGTAAGCAAGGAGGAGGCAAAAAATCCGGACGTACGCATCAGCGTTTTTGCGGATGGATACGGAGTGCCTTCCAACCGAACCGCTCGTCTCCAGTCTTCCGAGGATGGCAATACTCTTTTCAACATCGCCTACACCGGCGACAACGGCGGGGAATTTTCCAAGTATGACGTGAAGGGTGGCGCTGAATATCCAAAGGCGGACGTGTCGGTAAACATCTCCCAATATGCGGGCACTTCCCCGAGATGGGTGAAGCTTTTTGACGAGGACAAAACCGGAATAGCCGTCAATGTGGCCAATATCGAAGCCAACAACGCACCTGGGGGCTCCACCCCGAGCGCGCCTTTCGCCTACTATAGAGGAACAGCCACTGTTTTGGCACTGGATCTTCAAAACGCGCTGATTTCAGCTTTCAAACAATATCAGATTCCATTGACTCCACAGGAGGAAGCGGCTGGCCATACCATCTTCAGACTGGACGCTCCCGTACTGAACCAAGCCGGCAATAAGCTTCTCATCGGTACCTGGATGCGTAAATACGACGTGGCTACCGGAACCACCCAAGGCGACTACGAGCGTCTGGGCACCAAAACCGTCGTGGTGGACTATCCTTCCCTGGAAAATCCGACCGTCATTACCTCTACTGTAGGCTTTGGTGACTGCTCTGGCTACAGAAGCTTCAACAGCTTCCTGGCCGAGGACGGCTCCATCTACCAGGCTACCCAGCGTGATCCCAATGGCTCGCACATCCTCAAAATCACCTCCGCCAACCAGTATGACAACTCCTATGTTTTCAGCCTCGATGCAGCGCTGGGAGTGGACGATGTCTATGTCGATGCGTGGAGATATGCGGGTGACAACAAAGCCATCGCGCTATACACCCATGGCGGCAGCGACCAAGGCTATATCGCCTATGTGGACCTTGCGGCCAAGACTGCTACCAAAGTTGACATCCCGTACGACGCTGACTTGGATTTTGGTCAGTACCAAGGTTTCGTAGTGGACGGAGATGAAGTCTATGTCGCAGTGACGCCTACCGGCAAAGACGGCAACATCTACATCATCAACACCAAAACCGGTGTGGCCACCAAAGGCGCCACTTTGGTCAACGAGCCAGGCAACCACTACATCGGTATCTTCTAAACCATCACACGCCGGGCAACCCGGTGTAAACAAAAAGAAACTCCCGGCAGATCTGTCGGGAGTTTCTTGTTGGTAGGGGGGAGGTGAAGGAGCGCCTGATGCAAGATTACTTTTGAGAGGGGAAAGCTGCGGGGTGGGAGGAGACTTCTAGAAAGTAGCAAGTATCAAGTACAAAGTAGCTAGAGGCTTGATCGATATTTTGGTTTGCCATTCAGGATAAAGAAAGTCCGTGGATCGGAAGGTTTTTTCCAACTGATTCCACGGACTTTTTATGCACGTTATCTCTGGTCAGCCAATCTTGGTTCTTGACTCTTGGTTCTAGCTACTTGATACTTTGACTATGCCTGAAAATGGTTGTCACTATTCTGTCAATTATCGAGTTAGAATTTCTGTTTTCAATGGATTCTTCTTCTTTGGTTGTTCAGGTATTCTTGGTTTCAATTCCAATGTATAACCGGTGAT
>NZ_JAFKCT010000049.1 GCF_017254915.1 Algoriphagus oliviformis
CAGCACTGGGCCGAGGTGGAACGCCATCCCCGGATCAACCCTTGGCAGCTGCGGACGTTGTCGGCCATCATGCGTTGTAGGACTTCGGATCTGGGCGGCCATGTGGATGCCTGCACCGACTGCGGGACTATCCGAATCAGCTACAACAGCTGCCGCAACAGACACTGTCCCAAGTGCCAGGGGAAGAACCGGGAGGAATGGATCTCGAAACGGGAAGCGGAACTGCTGCCAGTGCCCTATTTCCACGTCGTGTTCACCCTGCCCGACACGCTGAATCCCCTGGCGATGTACCAGCCCAAGGCCGTCTATGACAGCCTGTTTGAAGCCGCTTGGCAAACAGTCGCCTGCTTTGCCAAAG
>NZ_JAFKCT010000050.1 GCF_017254915.1 Algoriphagus oliviformis
GCAGCCCAAAAGCGGTAATTTTTTGATTCATTCTTAACCGTTTCAATCATGAAAAAAAAGAAAACCTCCTCCAGGCCGCCTGCTCCAAGATAGCGGGATTTGCTGAACTACTGGCCAAGTTTGAGCAAAAAGTTACCGTCGCAGGCAAGAGCAAAAGCACCCTGACCAACTATACCCGCCACCTGGCCAAGCTGGCGCTCCACTTCAACGAACTGCCCACCGAGGTAGACCCAGACCGGATCAACGACTACCTGCATCTGGTCAAGCGAAGCCACAACACCCCCTCGGACTCCTACTTCAAGTTCACCGTCTATGCCCTGCGCTTCGCCTACCGCATCGAGGGCATGAAGGACA
>NZ_JAFKCT010000051.1 GCF_017254915.1 Algoriphagus oliviformis
GCTGGCCGCTCAAACGGTGCAGCAGCCCATACATCACATGGTTGCACACGTAGGTGCCGGCAGTCTGCGAAACGGCGGCCGGAATGCCGGCCTCGCGCATCGAACTCACCATCGCTTTGATCGGCAAAGTGCTGAAATAGGCCGCCGGACCGCCGGCGACGATCGGCTCATCCACCGGCTGCTGCCCCTGATTGTCGGGAATACGCGCGTCGTCGACGTTGATCGCCACCCGTTCAATCGTGATGTCGGTGCGGCCGCCGGCCTGGCCGATAGCCAGCACCATCACCGGCTGCACCTCGTCGATCGCCGCATTGAGCGCCTCCAGCGCGGCGCCGAACACGCACGGCAACT
>NZ_JAFKCT010000052.1 GCF_017254915.1 Algoriphagus oliviformis
CAAAAAAACGGGGCGCGGCGCAGGCCGGACCCCGTGTTTGTCAGCGTGCGGACATCAGTTGCGGAATGGGTTGCCGCTGTGGCGAGCCGGTTGGCTGGTGGTAACGGCCGGCGCGGATGCGCGAGTGGCCGCCGGTGCCGGCGCCGCAGTCTGTTGCATCGGCGCATTGTCCTGATAACCGTCCGCATAGGCGTCCTGCGCGCGGTTTTGCGGTGCGACGGCGTCAGGCGCGGTCGATACCGGCTTGCCCAACGCGCCGTTCAGCAGCAGCAGATCGTTCTGGTTCAGCGTGCCGAGCGCCGACTTGATGTTCAGCTGGTTGATCAAATAGGTAT
>NZ_JAFKCT010000053.1 GCF_017254915.1 Algoriphagus oliviformis
GGCCTCCTGACCGCTGTACACTGCAGCCTCGGTATCCAGCACAACCTGCACGGACAGGCCGGTATATGCCGACACCTTCTGCGCAAACATCTGGCGGGTTGCGTCCATCCGGGACTGCAGTGTCTCCCGGACGTCATCCGGAAGATGGCTGTAGGGGTTGCCATCCACCTTATGGCTGCCGCTGTAAATCAGCGTGATTTCCACACCCTGTTTCTCCAGCGCAGCACCGTAATTACTGTGAGCCATCATGACGCCGATGGAGCCTGTCCGGGCGGTCTGCGTGACCAGACGCCGGGAGGCGGCACTGGCAAGCAACTGACCTGCACTGCAGTT
>NZ_JAFKCT010000054.1 GCF_017254915.1 Algoriphagus oliviformis
TTTTACGCTTTTCTGTTAGACTACGCAGCTTCGAATTCTGAACTGATTTGCCGCTATGCCAAACCGCGATACTCTTTTCTCCGCCCCCATCGCCAAACTGGGCGACTGGACCTTCGACGAACGCGTCGCCGAAGTGTTTCCCGACATGATCCAACGCTCCGTTCCCGGCTATTCCAACATCATCTCGATGATCGGCATGCTGGCCGAACGTTTTGTGCAACCCGACAGCCGGGTGTATGACCTGGGCTGCTCGCTGGGCGCGGCGACGCTGTCGATGCGGCGGAATATCAGGGTGCCCGGCTGCACTATCGTCGCCGTCGACAATTCGCC
>NZ_JAFKCT010000055.1 GCF_017254915.1 Algoriphagus oliviformis
GGTGATGAAACGCACTTTCAGGCGCGAGTCGGCGTTGGCGCCGCAGAAGGTATCCACCACGAACAGGCGCTTGCCGGACAGTTGCTCGGTGACCAGGTGTTTCAGATCGGCCCAGACTTCCGGGCTGAGAGGTTTGTTGTCGTTTTTGCCTTTGCCCTGATCGGCCCACCACACGGTATCGCGGGTGATGTCGTCACGGACGATGTATTTGTCTTTCGGCGAACGGCCGGTGAAGATGCCGGTATCGACGGAGACGGCACCCAGCTTGGTGACTACCCCACGCTCAAAACCTTCCAGAGATGGGTCTGTTTCTTCCTTAAACAGCAGTTC
>NZ_JAFKCT010000056.1 GCF_017254915.1 Algoriphagus oliviformis
TCCAGCGCGAAGTGAAGAAGTATCTGGAACGTTATCCGTTAACCCAACATGTCGACGTACTGTTGACCGATCTGAACGGCAGCTTCCGCGGCAAACGCATCCCGGTCGGCGGCCTGAACAAACTGGAGAAGGGCTGTTACTTCCCTGCGTCGGTATTTGCGATGGATATTCTCGGCAACGTGGTGGAAGAGGCCGGGCTGGGGCAGGAGTTGGGCGAGCCGGATCACGTGTGCGTGCCGGTGCCGGGCACGCTGACGCCGTCGGCGGCGGACCCGCAATATATCGCACAGGTGCTGCTCACCATGTTGGATGAAGATGGCACTCCCTT
>NZ_JAFKCT010000006.1:0-196075 GCF_017254915.1 Algoriphagus oliviformis
ACCCACTATTTGCTTCCGTAATGCTTCACTGAACGTTCTCCTTTGCCTAATCTTAAGTCCGTTTTTCATCTTGTCTGATTGTTGGGACAACCAACAAATGTGACAACTTTATTTAGGCATTGTCACTCCCTACTCGGTACCAATTATCTACCCGGACAGCCGCTGTCTTTTGGGTCTTTTGGCTATCTTTCTCCGTTCAAAAACCCAAAACCAAATGAAACGACCCATTACACTACTCGCAGCACTTGCGATCGGAATCATGGCCTTCAGTCCCAAGAGCGCGACTGTGGACCACTCCCATCCTACCGAATTACCCGCTGCCAAAGCGAAGAGATTTGGAGGCTTGGCCCTCTACACCGTCCGCGATGCCATGGGCAAAGACCCCAAGGGCACACTGAAAGCCGTGGCCGATGCGGGCTACGCCTACGTCGAAGCCGCCAACTACTCGGAAGGCAAATTCTATGGCATGACCCCGGCGGAGTTTAAGAGCTATCTCTCCAGCCTCGGCCTCACCGCCAAAAGCGCCCACATGGGCATGGTCAACATGGAAAATGCGGACCAGCTGATCGCGGACGTGAAGGCTGCCGGCATCGAATATTTCGTGATCCCGGTACCCCCTATGGGCATGTTTACCTTTGACCAGGCGACTCGGTCCATGGCGATGAAAGGCACCGCGGATGAGCTGGTGAAGATCATGGATACGCTCGGCGAAAAGTGCCACAACGCAGGCATCAAGCTGCTTTACCACAACCACGACTTTGAGTTCAAGCCGCTCGCTGACGGCACGGTGATCGAAGATGTACTACTGGAGAAGTGCAACCCGAAATACGTCAACTTCCAGATGGACCTCTTTTGGGTGACCAAAGCGGAGGTTGATCCCCTGGCCTACTTCGAAAAGTATCCCGGCCGATTCAAGGCTTGGCACGTGAAGGACATGAACGACGAGGGCCAGTTTGCGCCAGTCGGCACCGGCAACATCGACTTCAAGCGCATCCTGGATGCCAAAAAGAAATCCGGGATGGAGTTTTACCTCGTGGAGCAGGACAATACCTTTGGCCTGGATCCGCTCGAAGCGATCAAAATCAGCCACGAAGGCCTGGAAAAAATCGGATTCAAGTAAGACTCAACCACAGCAAAAAACGAAAGGGAAGCTTTTGGCTTCCCTTTTTTTATCATCATAAACATCACAGATACATGGATTGCAGCCTAAGCCCGGGCAGAAGACTTGTAAAAATCCGGCATCTGCGGCAAAACAGCCCCTTACTTCTCGAAAGTAATCGCATCGGGTTTTGCCCCCAGCTCTTCCAAGATCCCGCTGATCGCCTTGACCATTTTGTCAGGGCCGCAGACATAGAATTCCTGCGAGAAGTCGCTGACATGCTTTTTCAGAAATCCCTTATCTATCAGCCCGAACTCATGACCCTTTTCCTCCTTGTCCGTGAGTGTGGAGACAAAGTCGCCGCCCAGCACCTCCCTGAAATATCCTTCCAGTATCACGTCCTTCGCCGTTTTGTTTGAAAAAAAGAGCCGATTGCCAGAGAGCTTGCCCTGCGACTCCAGATGGCGAATGATACCGATGAAGGGCGTCACACCCGCTCCGCCCGCGATGAACACGCCTTTTCCTTTGTATTGGATTGCGCCCCAGGCGTCGTCCAGGATCACTTCGTCCCCGGCGACCAGCTGGTCGATCTGCTTGGTCACGCCATCGTGATCCCGATAGGACTTGATGACAAACTCCAAGTAGTCCGCATCCGGCAGACAGGTAAAGGTAAAGGGGCGCTTTTCGCTTTTCCAATCGGGCTGGTTGATGGCCAGCCCGGTAGCCTGACCGGGGATGAACAGAAAGCCCTTGGGCTTTTGCACCCGGATTTGTTTGACGTCATGCGTGAGCGCTGTGATTTCCAGTATTTTGACTGTGATTTCCATAGTTGGTTGAGATTTGGTTAAGGTATTGAAACGAAGGCAATGTGGATTTCCTTGCCTTTATGAGACTGTTTTGGTCGGACAGGCCCTGACTTCTTGAACGAAAAAAACCACTCCGCCAGAGCGGAATGGCTTTTTAGTCAAAAAATCAGGTGATATCAACCCAGCAAAAGCGTCAAGTTGCGATGCGTTGAATTGTGTCCGATGTAGCCGTAGCCATTGGTAGTACGTGCCCAAGCCGTGACGATGAAACTGTAGGCGCAAGACTGGGGTGGCCTCCAGTTGCCCGATTCAGGGATGGTTTTGGAGACAAAACCCTGCCAGTTCCCCTTGGATGGCTCATAGGACTCCGAGTAGATCCCGGTGGACTGCCCAGAGCCGTAGGTAGCCGCAAAGCTCACCTGGCGAAGATTGCCCTCAGGATCGTGCCCCGTGATCTTGAAGCTCAGCCCATCCGGCGCCGGCCCGATGGTTTCGATGGCGCAGGCGGACACCTCGCTTCGTCCATGCTTGATGCTGTCGATATTGATCGCCGGGAGATGGTTGTCGATGTAGAGCTTCATCGTCTGGGTCTCCTGGGCTACGTCCACATTGAGGATACGCTTATAGAACGTCACCGAAATATGATACAGCCCCGGCAGCAATGCCGCCGTAGGAAACTGGATCAGGAGGTCATCGATCGAATAGTCATTGGACGGGTTAGCCAGCTCGTAGAAGCCGAGGGCACTGGCCGCGAAAGACTCCAGCACATAGGTGCTGCCATTCCAGCGGTAGTTAGACCAGTTGCTGATCAGTTTTTGCGGCGAACCTCCCGGGGGAGTGATCTCCACCTTGTATTTTTTCACGTCCCCGCTCCAGAGCTGCTGCATCTTGATGCGGTTGCCGATGAGATTGAGCGTCCCGCCAAAGGCCGCATTTTGCACGAAAACAAAATATCCAGCATCGGTCGTAGCCCGCCCTGAGGCATTGATCTTGGTCGTGGGGATCAGTCCCACGCTACCCACCAAAGGCCCCAAATCTGCAGGTGGAATCACCGGTTTGCGGGATAGGATCAGCTGGCGGAGCTTGGAAAAATCCTTGTAGAAGTTGCCCGGAAAATCGGTCGTGAAACCAGGATTGGAGGATTTCACCCTGAATCCAAAATAGGTGTACGGCGTACTCAGGGGCCAGGACAGCGCGACGTTGATCTCCGCGAGGTCTATCCTAAACTTCCAGATGCGGTGGGAGGAAGAGGAGTTGCTGCTCGTGCCAAACTCCTGCCTCACCTCGCTGAGCGAAGGGTCGGGCTGCAGCCCCGTCCAGCTCGCCGGACCGAGGTAAAACTGCTTGCCCAGCTTGTTGGGCTGGCCGGGATAGAGCCCGTAGTTCACGTCCTTGTTGGAGGTGATCGCGCGATCCCGGTTCACGTCAAAGCTGAGCCAGAAATAGTCGTTTGTACCGGCATCATTGCCATGATCCTCGGTGAGGTCTAGGGCCAGGTACAGAAACTTTGCGTCGTTTTTCGCCAACACTACCCCTCTGGTGAATTTGAGCGTGCCGGCATCATCCCAATCTCCGGAATTGAGGGGTTTGTTGAGGTCGATCGGGGTTTGCGCCCATTCGCTTTTGAAAGGAAAAGCGAACAAAATGGGCGTCGTAATGGAAAGGCTTTTGACAACTTTAGCCATGGTTTTTTGGGTTAGGAAAAGTAAGAGGTAAAAAATTGCCCGGCAGAAGTGCCGCTGGGCAGCTATGGAATACAACAATCCCGAAAGGAAAACCAAAGGCGCCTTTCAGGGAACCTTCTAGCAGCCGCTTGGCTCATACCAATCGCAAACTACTTATCATCAGATGATTAAATTAAGGATTAAAAAAGAGAAAACAGCACAAAGCGCCGAGAAATTGCGGCTTTCGCCAGCCACTAAAGACTTGATCGGACTAGCTCGAACTTTTGAGAAAAAGCTGGCCTACTGCGCTGCCGCGCTGATATCGGCAAACCAAAAACGCTTTTCCCCCCGCTCCCCATTTGCCAGCAAAATATCATAAGATTGCTCCACAATCTCCCCTACGCTGATCGGCAAAGGCCTGAAAAAAATCGGCCCGTCGTAGCAAAAGCTGTGAAACTCCCCGTTTTCCCCGCAGGGATCTACTCCCTTTGCAAGGCCTTCCAAAAAGCTCCGGTCAAAGTCCCTTCCCACGCGCTCTTTGGAGATCAGTTCCGCATCTGCCGCGCAAATGAGGGTCTTGAAGCCCGTCTTGACAAACTCAATCGCCAATTCACCCGTTGGCTTTTCCCAAAGCGGAAATACGGCCGAGAATCCCCGCGAAGCAAGCTGCTGTTCCCGATAGGCCCTCAAGTCTTCCAAAAAAATATCCCCATACGCCAACTGGGAAATCCCTGAGGCTTCCAGCTGGTCAAGGTAGGAATGGATGGCTTTTTCGTAGGCGCGATTGTCCCCGCTGGCCGGATAGTAGATCTTGTCCAGCGGCAGCCCCAGGGACTCGGCTTGCAAGTCTATGAGCTCCTCTGCGATGCCGTGCATGCCCACCCTGCGAGTTTGCTCGCCAAAGGTGGTGTGCAGGCGTCTGATGTCGTAGCGGGGATCTTGGAGCAGGTGAAAAAGCGCAAAAGCGCTGTCCTTGCCCCCTGACCAAGAGAGGGAAACGGGGATCGGGGAAGCGTCCACTTACAGCAGGGATTTCGAAGGGAGAACCTGTCCCTTCACCTCCCCAAAACCGACGCGTACGCCGTCTTTTTCCGCAAAGCCCTTTATGATGACAGTGTCGCCGTCCTCGATGAAGCTGCGCTTTTCCTCCCCATCCAGCGCCACCGGCTGAGAGCCGTTCCAGCTGAGTTCGAGCATGGAGCCAAAGGAATTGGGAGTGGTGCCGGATATGGTGCCAGAGGCCATCATATCGCCTACGTTGATGTTGCAGCCGTTGACGGTATGGTGGGCGAGCTGCTGGGCCACGTTCCAATAGAGGTGCTTGAAGTTGGAGGTGCAGACCTTGCTGGCTTTGGCTCCTTCCGGCTGGATGAATACTTCCAGGTTGATGTCAAAGCTGTGCTCCCGCTCGCACTTGAGATAGGGAAGCACCTCTGGCTCCTGCGCAGGGCTGGCTGTACGGAAAGGCTCCAAAGCCTCCAGCGTCACCACCCAAGGCGAGATGGACGACCCGAAGCTTTTGCCCAAAAAGGGCCCTAGCGGGGCATACTCCCAAGCCTGGATATCTCGCGCCGACCAATCGTTGAACAGCACAAAACCAAAGATGTATTCCTCCGCCTCCGCGGTAGTAACCGAATCTCCCAAGCGCGTCTGCTTGCCGGTGATGAAGGCCATCTCCAGCTCAAAGTCCAGCTTGCGGCTCGGCCCAAACATCGGCGTATCCATATCGGGACTTTTGAACTGCCCCTTGGGCCGGTGGATAGGCGTACCGGACACCACAATGGAGGAGGCTCGGCCATGATAGCCTACAGGCAGATGCTTCCAGTTAGGCAGCAGGGCGTTTTCCGGATCGCGAAACA
Source organism: Algoriphagus oliviformis (assembly GCF_017254915.1). Taxonomy (GTDB): domain Bacteria; phylum Bacteroidota; class Bacteroidia; order Cytophagales; family Cyclobacteriaceae; genus Algoriphagus; species Algoriphagus oliviformis. Next base: position 5,429 of record NZ_JAFKCT010000006.1, read on the forward strand.
TCTTTCCTACATTGGTCGCGTGCTCCATGCTGCTGTAGAAATCGGTGTAATCGCCGATTTTCACGGGCAGGAGCATCTCCGCTTCCCGGCGGGTGACCATCACCTTGCCCCGGGCGGAGTGGTCCCGCAGCTCGCCATTGTCCTCGAGGAGCAGATTTTGCACCCGCTCGCGGATCTTGCGCGTCTGCACTTTTCCCAAGGAAATGAGCTCGTTGAGCGAGTCTGTCAGGAAGATGCCTTCCGGCAGAAAAAGATTGGCGAAAAAGCCTTCCTGATCCAAGACGCTCAGGTCCACAATCTTGTCCCCGATGGCCATACCGACCCTGGGGCTGAGTTTTTTGTTTTTGAAAATGCCAAAAGGCAGGTTGTGGATCGTGAAGTCAGAAGTCTTGGGTACTTCCACCCAGGTACTCAGGGCGGGAATCGGGCTGTCGCTCATGTTCAAAAATTGTTGAAGGGGCAAATTTAACCCGATTGGGGGGAAATGAAAAACCGGATCGGTCAGAAGAGGGAAACGGCTGACGAAATGATCTTTTCTCCCCGACCATTTATAAAAAAGGAAGCATAGGCGAGGCCTTTCTTCCTAACTTGAAATTCTAAAACCAACCGAAATGAGCGCTTATTTAAAATTTTTGCTTGTGCTGCTCCTGGCGGCGACAAGCTTTGAGACTTTCTCCCAGGAAAAATCCATCATCGACCAGCTGGAAGAGATCGCCATCGTCGACCAGAAAGTCATGATGCCCATGCGTGACGGCGTGCGCCTCGCCACCGATATTTACCGTCCCAAAGGCGATGGAAAATTCCCCGTCGTTTTTTCCCGAACCCCCTACAACTTCAACACCTGGGGAAATGGCGAGCTGAACACCCGCACCATGCAGACGGCAATGGATTGGGTGAAAAAAGGCTACGCCTACGTGGTGCAAAACGAGCGCGGGAGGTATTTTTCCGAAGGCGACTGGGACATTCTCGGTGTGCCGCTCACCGACGGCTACGATGCGGTTGACTGGATGGCCAAGCAGCCCTGGAGCAATGGAAAGGTCGGATTGCTCGGCTGCTCCTCCACTGCCGAGTGGCAGATGGCGGTGGCCTCGCTGGACCATCCCGCGCTGGGGGCGCTGGTGCCTCAGGGCTACGGAGCCGGCGTGGGCCGCGTCGGGGAGTTTTATGAGCAGGGCAACTGGTACCGGGGCGGTGCCGGGCAGATGCTTTTCACCAACTGGCTCTACAGCGTCCAACACGACCCCATGGCACCCAAACTGCCCAAGGGCATTGAGCAAAAAGACCTGCTGAGGCTGCAGCGATTCTACGACATGTCCCCGGAATATCCCCGAATAGACTCCAAGGCGGCACTCAGCCACTTGCCGATCCAGGACATCATCAAAAACCAGCACGGCCCCATGGGCATCTACGAGGAGATGATCACCCGCAAACCCAACGATCCCAAGTGGTATCAAGGCGGCCTGTACCACGACGACATGCCTTTTGACAAACCCAGCTTTTGGTTCGTATCCTGGTTTGACGTGTCGGCCGGGCCAAACATCGCCCTGTTCAACCACGCCCGCCAAAACGCCGTTTCCCAAGCCGCGCGCGACAACCAGTACCTCGTGATCGCTCCAGTATTGCACTGCTCCTACACCCGAGCGACAGAAAACACCATGGTCGGAGACCTCAACGTGGGCGATGCCAGGCTGAACTATGACGAGATCATCACGGCATGGTTTGACCTCTGGCTGAAGGGCGAAAAGTCCGAGACGATGGACAAAATGCCACGCGTGCAATACTACACCATGGGCGCCAACAAGTGGCAAACCTCCGAGGTCTGGCCTCCGGCAAATGCAGTGATGACTCCCTTCTATCTTGACTCCGAAGGGAAGGCAAACACGCTGAATGGCGACGGCAAACTTTCTCCGAAAAAACCCAAAAAAGACAATCCGGACACCTTCCAATACGACCCCATGGATCCGGTGATGTCCCACGGAGGCAACGTCTGCTGCACCGGAAATGCGGTGACGGGTGGCTCCTTTGACCAAAGCGAGATGGAGCTGCGGGATGACATCCTGGTCTATACCTCCGATGTACTGGAGGAAGGCGTTGAAGTTTCCGGCTTTATCGAATCCTACCTCTACCTCTCCTCGGATGCCAAGGACACCGACGTGACCATCAAGCTCATCGACGTGTATCCTGACGGAAAAGCCTACAATCTGGACGAAACCATCCAACGGGTACGCTATCGCGAAGGCTATGACAAGGAAGTCTGGATGGAGGAAGGAAAAGTGTACGAAGTCAAAATGACGCCGATGAGCACCTCCAACTACTTTGCCGCAGGCCACCGCATCCGAATCGAAGTCAGCAGCTCCAACTTCCCGAGATTTGACCGCAATCTGAATACAGGCGGCAACATCTATGACGAGACCGAAGGCGTAGTCGCCACCAACTCCATCCACCACGGCGGCAAAAGCCTGAGCAGGATCCTGTTGCCGATGGTAAAGAAATAAAAGAAGGGAGACCGAAGACCTATGACGGGAGCCCGCCCTCCATTTACTCAGGAATACAAATCGTAGTAAAGGGGCCGAGGGGGATTTTACCAGAAATCTGTCGGTAGGCTCTTCATTTCTAACAAACCGAAAAGGGAAGCTCAGCAGCTTCCCTTTTCCGTTCTCTCCGGTATTGTATTTTCACAAACAGTCTTTGACGAATACTACCCCTCCTCCATCGCCCTCCTCACATTCCCGTGAAATTCATTAATCGCCTTGGTGTGGAAATAGGGATAGATCACCTTGTCCCGAAACCAAGAACCGCTGCGGTAGAAAGTCGTGTGTGACACTTCGGTTTGGCCATTTTTCAAGCTTTTGAACCGGATAAACTGGCTGCCTTCCGACTTTGAGTTTTCGAGGTAGCAGATGCGGATCAGACCTTTTGACGGGTCAATTTCCATCACTTCGTGGCCTACGGTGAGCTTGACCGCTCCACCGAGGACATGCAGGTTTAGGATGATCACCTGCCCTACGCCCATGCCTCCGAGATATTCCTGTCCGGGAAAGACCTCCTCCCCCGTCTCGCGGGAGTAGAGCTGGTTGAAATGGATCATCTTCCCTGACCAAGCCCTCGCAGGATCGATGTCCACATAAGCCTTCCACACTTCCTCCAGCGGCCGATCGTAGCTGTACTTTTCAAAATGCCGATGGTAGCCCGGGTCGGACTCCAGGTAGCAGATGGACTTCAGTCGTGCGTAGGGAGAGGAAAGCAGCTGCGGCAAAGCAGGATCGGTCGAATTCATGGCTGGTTTGGCTCGGATGAAAATCACCCTAAAGAAAGGGAAATCATGGAAAAAACACCCATACACACTTACTCGATACGTGACTTTTATCTATTTTTATACGTAAACCAGCTGCCTATGAACACCAAACTCACGCTAAACCTTGACAAAGAAGTCATCGAGAAAGCAAAGGCCTATGCCAAAAACAACCAGGTTAGCCTTTCTAAACTTATCGAAAACTACCTCCATTCATTGACCAAGCAGAGCAAAAAAAGCAGTTCGGTAAGTCCCTTGGTCGAAAGCCTCACCGGAATCATCCCGAGCCACTACGATGAGAAAAGCGACTATCGAGACTATATCGACAAAAAATACCGGTAATGGAACGGGTATTTGTGGACACCAATATCGTCATCGATCTACTGGCGAAACGGGAGCCTTTCTATCGCCACGCTCAGGCACTCTTCACCTTGGGTGACAAAGAAGAGATCGAGTTGCTCATCTCGGCGCTTACCTTTGCAAATGCCTACTACTCAATCAGCAAGCACCACAAAGAAATCGATGCCAGAAGGTATATGTCAAAATTCAAGGTTTTGGTGACTGTCCTTCCCCTGGATGACAGGGCAATCGAACTTGCTTTGGCTTCCGATTTCGACGATTTTGAGGATGGACTACAGTATTTTACAGCACTTGACAGCGGTTCGACTTCCTTCATCACGAGACACCAGAGAGATTTCAAGAATTCAAAGATCCCGATTTTTAACGCTGGAGAGTTTTTAAAAAAGTAAAAAGGGAGCTTAGCCGCTCCCTTTTTGTATTCTCTACCCCAGTTGCGGGTCGGAGATGCTGTCCAGGCCATTTTCCAGCCTGCCTGCAAAAGACCAAGAAAAGCCATCGCCTGATACGGTAAAGTCATACCAGCCCTGCGAAGACTCGGTAACGAGTCGCTCCTTCAACTCTTTGGAAGGGATGAGCTGCAGCGCCTTTTCCGACTGTCTGTAGGCATTTTCCTTGATACTGGCCCGGAGTCCCTTGGGTGAGGCTGCTTCCAGCACTCCGATGCGTTTACCTTTGATTTTGAAATCCGGCTTAAAGGCGAGTTCCATCCCGCTGCTTTTTGCAGCCCCTGAATATTCCCGATAGAAGCCATTGGGGCCGTACACTCGTAGGTGGTATTCTTGGTTTTCGAAGTTTTCCAAAGGCCAACGGTATTCCAGCGCGTCTCCCGCCTTTACCGCAAAATCCCAGGATCGGGCGGATTCCCATTCCCCGGTTTGCGCATTCCTATACTTTCCAGGCGCATAGACCTGAAATGGGGCCGACCAGGCGTCTTTTCCAAAAACCTCTTTGGACGCCTCCATGCGAATTGTCAGCACGCCGTTTTTCAGCTTTCCGGACACGCGAAGATCGTAAAAGAGTGCATTGGATGGCCTGGTCCCCGACTCCTGCGGCGGCAAAGCGCCCTCCCTTCTCAATCTGGATTCTGTCCAAGCCTTGGCCTCACTCGCCGGGATGGCGACAAAGTTTTCCGGTAAACCCTTAAACTGCGCCTTGTGGATTTGCTCCATGAAGGCATTTCGGTCAATCGGCTTCAAGCGCTCCAGTTCCTCCCCGTTGTAAGGCCGGAATGCCGAGCTCAGATCGCCGGACATGTTTCTTCTCCAGCCACTGATATTCGGTTCTAGCAGGTCCTTGCCTGTCTTTTTGCTCAGGAATGTCTCCAAAAACTGGATCGTGGACGTGATGTCCGACACCTGCGAGTTGACCCAGCCGCCGCGGGTCCAGGGAGAGGCCACGATCAGCGGCACACGATAGCCCAGCCCCACAGAGCTTTCCCGCGCGTTTTTCTCTTCAAAGCCCGCCTGAATCTCTTCCTCCTTCGTCACATATTCTCCCGTCACGCTCATTCCCTTGGAGATCATCCCTTCCCCGCTATCCTTCGGATTGGGTACGACAAAGGGCGGCACGTGGTCGAAGTAGCCGTCATTTTCATCGTAGTTGAGGATAAAGATGGTTTTCTTCCATACCTCTGGATTCTGGGTCAAGATATCCAGTACCTCCGATATGTACCAGGCCCCGTACCAAGGCGCACTTGGGTGGTCGGAAAACTTCTGCGGAGCCACCAGCCAAGAGACGGTCGGCAGCTTGCCCGCCTTCACATCGGAGCGAAACTGGTGGAGAATGTCGCCCTTGGGCACCTCGACCTCGCGCTCTTCTCCGCTTTCGGTGTAGCGGATCTTTTCGATTCGGTGAAAGTCCGGATCGCCGCTGTTGACGGTGAAAGCCTTCGCGTGAAGGTTCTTTTCGAAGTCCGAAAGCTTTTCAAAATTCTTCGGGTCGTATTTTTCGAGGTAGTCGATTACCTGCGGCAGCTCGGCGCGACGCTTTTCCAGGCCTTCCCGGTACTTGTCGTCAGCATCGCGGGGCAAGCCATCCGCTTCGATGCGGGCAAACTCCTCCTCCAATTCCTTTTTTCTCTGGGTCAAAAAGGCATAAAAAGAAGGGCTAAAGCGGACATGGTATTGCTTAAACCACTCCAGATTGTTGTCCGTGAAGTTGGACAACAGCGAGTCGTCCTCGACCAGTGTGTCGAGGCTGACCTCGTTTTGATAGACGCGCCAAGAGATGCCGTGCTTCTCCAATCGCTCGGGGAAAGTCGTCCAGTCCCCCTCCCGGTCGTAGGTCAGCTCCCCGTTTCTCACCTTGGCCTTTTCTCCGTCTTTCCCATGGGTCTTGCCGGACCAGAAAAAGCTTCTGTTGGTGGTGGTGCCCGTCAGAGCGGCGCAAAAGTGCTGGTCAAAGACCGTGAACGCATCCGCCATGGCGTAGTAAAAAGGGATATCCTCGCGGCTGTAGTAGCCCATGGTGAAGGGAATGTGGCGGTAGTTTTGGTTGCCTGGGCGCTTGGCCTCGATCCAGCGGTCGTATTTCCCCTGGTTTCGCGCATCGACCTGGTCTGTCCAGGAATGCGGCACGCCACTCATCCAGGTGGCTTTGGTATCCTTCATGTCGAGGCGGAAAGGCGGAAATCTCGTCCCGTCCCTATCCGGCTGCATCCAAACGGGAAAGTGGTCTGGGATAGAAATGGCCCGCGGATCACCAAATCCACGTACCCCGCGCAGCGTGCCAAAACAATGGTCAAAGGAGCGGTTTTCCTGCATGAGTAGGACCACATGCTCCGCATCGTAAAAAGTGGTGCCCGGATCAGGGCTGATGGCCAAAGCCCGCTCTATGGAGCTGGGCAAAACCTGCCACATCCCTGCAGCACCGCTCAGTAGGGCGGCTTTTTTCAAAAATTCTCTTCTGGATTCAATCATGGGGGCTAAAATAGAAGGAAGGACAGTATCCATCCCTGCGCTTGCGATTAAATTACCGTGAATAGTGCTGAATGGGCTATTCTATCCACTTACTCACAGATCATCACAGAAAAGTGAATAGTCATTCAGGAAAAGTAATCTATGTACTTTAGCTAGTTCGACCCATTAAAACCTGTGTGCGGCATGAAGGCCTGTGGAAAATAGGAAGGCAGGACAGCGACTTTTCTTCTTCTATTTCTCCCACAGATCGACACGGAAAAGGACACAGATAGCCACGGATAAGTAAATCTGTGATCGCCTATTGGGATCTCTATCCGCCTATAGATAGCCGTTGATTTTTCTAAAAATTCCTTCTTGAATTTTATCACAATTGAAATTCACAAGTAGTCCAAGCTTTAGACCCGAAAGTCTCAAATAGGTCAGGATTTGTTTGTGATGCACCTCCAGGATATTTTCCACAGACTTGATCTCAACAATCACTTTCTTTTCAACAAGCAAATCAATTCGATAGCCCACTTCCATTTTCAATTCATTGTAAATTAAAGGAAGCCCGACTTGATGCTCTACATTTAATCCAGCTTGAATCAGCTCATAGCCCAAAGCGGCTTCGTAACTAGATTCCAAGAGACCCGGACCGAGGGAATTGTAGACCTTAAAAATTGCCCCGCGAATCAAAAAAGTAAGTTCGTTTTCATGCATGACCTAAATTACTAAAATACGCATTCACAGAGCTGGATTCTGTGATTTTCAATCCGTGGAAACTTGCCTTCTGCAAGCAGGTCTGTGGAGAAAACTTTTGCAACAAATCTCTTTTTCCCACAGATTATCCCAGAAAACTACACGGACTTACACGGAAAGCATAATCTGCGCGAATCTGTGACTTTAATCCGTGAAAATCTGTGGGAGATACTATTACATCGCCACTTCATTTCCCACAGGTCATCGCAGAAAACCACACTGATTCACACAGAAGGGATGGATGTGTTCGAATCTAAGATTTCAACCGGTGGAAAGCGGCTCGTCCACCTACAAAATATTCTTTGGATCCCATCCAGTAGTCCCCCGCGCGATCAGCATCCAAAGCTGGCTTTCGAAGGAATCCTTCTGCTACAATCCAAATACCCCGAATTCTGAAAATCAATATTTTAAATATGGCAAAGATATTGGAGATCAATTGCGAACTTTGCAAGCAACCAGCCTGTTCACCAATCATATCATTTATCCAAAAGCCTTTTTTTCGTTTTGGGAAGTCAGTTCAACAAGTGGGAATATTTTAAGATCGTCTTGGTCTTGGGCGCGCTGTGTACCATCAGCCCCTTTTCCATAGACATGTACCTGCCGGGCTTCCCCGAGATGTCCCGCGACCTTCGTACGCCCATCGCCAGCATACAGCTCTCCCTGACCGCCTACCTGGTCGGGATTGCCATCGGACAGCTTTTTTATGGGCCGCTTCTGGATAAGTATGGAAGAAAAAAACCGCTTTATATCGGGCTGGGTATCTACGTCTTGGCCTCCATCGGATGTGCGCTTTCCCAGTCTGTCGAAAACCTGATCCTGATGCGCTTCCTCCAGGCCATCGGCGGCTGTGCGGGCATGGTCTCCGCCCAGGCGATTGTCCGGGACATTTTCCCGGTGGGAAAGACCGCGCAAGTCCTTTCCTTGCTGACTTTGGTCATCGCTGTTTCACCGATGATCGCGCCGACGGTGGGTGGTTTTGTGACCGCCTATTACAATTGGCACTGGAACTTTATCATCCTTGCAGCCCTGACCGTGATCATCTGGATCGGAGCGGCCACCGTATTGCCCAATGGCGCAGAGCCCGATCCGGAAGTCTCCCTGAAGCCCAGTAAAGTCTGGAAAAACTACGGCGTCGTGCTCCAAAACCGCCAGTTTCTCGTCTACATGCTCGTAGGCGGATTGGCCGGTGCGGCTCCCTTTGCCTACATCGCCAGCTCTGCGGATGTCTTTATGAACATCTACCAAGTAAGCGAACAGACCTACGGCTGGATCTTTGGCATCTTGGCTTTTGCGATGATCGGCTCCACGCAGCTCAACCATTTTCTCCTGAAAAAATTCAAGAGCCAGCAGATCATCCACTTCTCGATGCACTACCAGGTTTTCACCGGAATCCTGCTCATCATCGGGATCTATGCCCAGCTGCTCAACGTGTACACCTTGGTCGGCCTGATGTTTCTCTTTCTCACCGCCCACGGACTCAACAGCCCCAATACGGCGGCGCTTTCCTTGGCTCCTTTTTCGAGAAATGCCGGCAGTGCGGCGGCTTTACTGGGAAGTATGCGCATGGCTATGGGCGGAGTGGTATCGGCGATCATCAGCTTTTTCCACGACGGGACAGCGCTCCCTATGGTCGTAGGCATGGCGGCCTGTGCCGCGGCTGGCTTTGTCATTCTGAAGGCCGACGAGCAGATCCCCGGCACGATCAGCAAGAGCTGGAAAGGCTCTGCGATGGGGGGATGAGAAAAATCAGACCGAGTCCACTCGCCTCTACTTTATAGCCTGTAAAAATCTAAGCATCAATATATTGATGAACATATTACTTGGATAATCCTCATTTTTTGTACAATTTTGGAATACAATTCCAAAATTGTACAAAATGGATTATTTTGACCGACACATTAAGGATAAAGCCCTCAGTTTACTCGGGAAATTCCCAATCCTTGCAATCACCGGGCCTAGACAATCCGGCAAGACCACTTTCGCGAGAAGGCTCAAACCTGAATATACTTACGTCAACTTGGAATTGCCGGAACTCAGGAGTTTCGCCAAAACAGATCCCTTGGCTTTTTTGAGAAACTACCAAAACGGGGTAATCCTAGGCGAAATCCAGTGGGTTCCGGAGCTTTTTTCCTATCTCCAAGTATTGACGGACGAAAGGAATATCGCGGGAGAATACATCCTCACAGGCTCCCAAAACTTTCTGCTTTCCAACCAGATCACACAATCTCTGGCCGGTAGGGTAGCTATGCTCAACCTACTCCCCTTTTCCATGCATGAACTTGGAGATCTGGCGAAGGGCCAGTCTTGGGAAACACTGGTGGTTAACGGGGGATACCCAAGGAAATTCCAGTTTGACATCGCCCCCAGTGACTACTACCCCAACTATATCCAGACCTATATAGAACGGGATGTCCGCCAGATTCTGAACGTGATGGATTTAGGAAACTTCCAGAAGTTCCTACAGCTTTTGGCAGGAAGAACTGGGCAGGTTTTCAACCAAAGCGGCTTCTCCAATGAGCTGGGAATTGACCAAAAAACCGTGAACTCTTGGCTATCGGTATTGGAAACTTCCTTTATCGCATTCAGGCTCCCGTCCTACTATCGAAACTTCAACAGGCGGATCCTGAAAACCCCAAAAGTCTACTTCTACGACACCGGGGTGCTCTGTAGCCTACTCGGTATAAAAAGACCGGAAGACCTGAACCTGCACTTTGCCCGAGGAGCCTTGTTTGAAAACTTGGTAGTATTGGAATTGATGAAAAAGGAATTGAACAAGGGAAATATTCCATCCTTGTACTATTGGCGTGACAACCATCAAAACGAGGTGGATCTCTTGCAGGAAAAAGACGGAGAACTGTTGGCGATCGAGATCAAGTCCTCCGAAACCTTCCATGCGGACTTTCTGAAAGGCCTCAAATACTTCCAAAAGTTTGCGCCAGAAAGCAAGGCAAGGCTGATCTATGCCGGCCAGCTGAACCAGGAGCGAGACGGTATCCAGATCGGCAACTACTGGAAAATCTGACTGACAAAGGAGAAAAGCCGCGTCTCCTTCCTGAAAACGCGGCTTTTCTTTTTTCGGATCTTCTCCCTATTTCTTCAGAAAGCCAACCAACAGCTCGTTGAGCCTATCTCGGTGGGTAAGGTTCAGGCCGTGGGGAGCACCCTTGATGAGTTCATAGGTGTTATCGGCGATTCCTTTTGCAGCCTGCTCAGCAGAAGTCTTGTAAGGAACTATATTGTCCGCATCGCCATGCACGATGAGCGTGGGAACGGTTACGTTTTTCAGTTCGGGTCTGAAGTCCGTCCCAGCCCAGGCCTCCGCTGCTTTGATGGTCGCGATGGGCGAAGCGTGGGAAGCAATGGAGAAATCATAGTCCAGATTCGCCTGGCTGAGCTTGTCTGTGTTTTCGTCGTAGTTGTAGAAATTCTTGTGGAAGTCCTTCAGGAAGCCGATCCGGTTGGTCTTCAGCGTGGCTAAGATTCCGTCCAGGTCCTTTTGCGGCACACCGTCGGGATTGTCCTTTTTTTGAGCTACCAAGGGAATGATCGAAGCGATCAAAGCGGCCTTTGCGACACGGTCGGCACCATAGTCGGTGAAGTAGCGCACCACTTCTCCACCACCCATGCTGAAGCCTACCAGCGTCACGTCTTTCAGATCCAGGTGCAAAATCAATTGGCTAAGGTCCTGCGCCAAAGCGCTGTAGTCATAGTCGCCCCAAGGCTGTGAGGAGCGTCCGAATCCTCGCCGATCATAAGCGATCACGCGAAAGCCTTCTTCCACCAGCGTCCGAATCTGCCCCTCCCAAGCCTGGTGGCTCAGCGGCCAGCCGTGGATGAGGATGACGGGCTTTCCCTTTCCATAGTCTTGGAAGAAAATCCGAACGGGCTCCTTCCCTTCTTTGTGTTTCAAAAATGGCATAACAGTAATTTTTTGGTTGAAAATCGATAAAAGATGCCCAAGGGCGAAGGGTGTGGCTTAGGACAATTGCTCCTTGGATACTCTCATTAAGAGCGAAGGGTTGCCAAACCGGCCGACAAAAAATAGTCCTGCATTCAGAAACTGCTCAAGCTTAGCACATGGAGCAGAGGTAAACCAGAACTTTGACCCGCCTTTTCCCCTTTTTCTGCTATTTTTGCCCCTTCGAAAAAACCCCAGAATATGTCTATTGCCAGCAAATACGATCCGGCCCAGGCTGAGGCCAAATGGTACGCGTACTGGATGGAGCACAAGCTTTTCTCCTCCCAAGTCGATCCCAACAAGGAACCCTACACCATCGTCATCCCTCCGCCTAACGTCACCGGTGTCCTCCACATGGGACATATGCTGAACAATACCATCCAGGACGTGCTCATCCGCCGCGCCCGTATGCAGGGCAAAAATGCCTGCTGGGTGCCCGGCACAGACCACGCCTCCATCGCCACGGAGACCAAAGTCGTGAACATGCTCAAGGACATGGGCATCGACAAAAAGTCCATCTCCCGCGAGGAATTCCTGAAATATGCCTGGGAATGGAAGGAAAAGTACGGGGGAATCATCCTCGAGCAGCTCAAAAAGCTCGGTGCTTCCTGCGACTGGGACAGAACGGCCTTCACCATGGACGAAGGCCTGAGCGATGCGGTGATCTCCGTCTTCGTTGACCTGCACAAAAAGGGCAAAATCTACCGCGGCATCCGCATGGTCAACTGGGATCCAAAGGGCCAAACCGCCCTGTCGGACGACGAAGTGATCATGAAGGAAATCGCTTCCAAACTCTACTACATCAAGTATCAAATCGAGGGAAGCTCCGATCAATTCCTCACCATCGCTACGACCCGTCCCGAGACCATCATGGCCGACGTGGCGATCTGCATCAACCCGAACGATCCCCGATTCACGCATTTGAAGGGCAAAACAGCCATCATTCCACTCATCAATCGCGCCATCCCGATCATCGAGGACGAGTACGTGGATATGGAATTTGGTACTGGCTGCCTGAAAGTGACTCCAGCCCACGACATCAATGACTACGAGCTCGGCATCAAGCACAAGCTGGAGGTCATCGACATCCTGAACGACAACGGCACGCTCAACGAGAAGGCCCAAATCCTCGTGGGCGAAGACCGCTTCATCGCCCGCAAAAAGATCGGCAAGCTCCTCGACGAAGTAGGACAGCTGGATAAAATCGAAGACTACAAGTCCAATGTCGGTCACTCCGAGCGCTCTGACGCCGTCATCGAGCCAAAGCTTTCCCTGCAGTGGTTTCTGAAAATGGACGAAATCACCCAGCCAGCTTTCAAATCCGTCATGGACGACGTGATCCAGCTCCATCCGCCCAAGTTCAAAAACATGTACCGCGTGTGGATGGAAAACGTCCGCGACTGGTGCGTGTCCCGTCAGCTGTGGTGGGGCCACCGCATTCCGGCTTTCTACTTTCCAAACGGCGAATACATCGTCGCCAAGACCGCCGAGGAAGCCTTGGTTCAGGGAAATGCGAAGTTTGCCAGCAGCTATACGCTCGCTGACCTAAAGCAGGACGAGGACGTACTCGATACGTGGTTCAGCTCCTGGCTATGGCCGATTTCGGTATTCGACACCGATGTCTTTACCACAGGCGAGCCAAACGAAGAACTGAAATATTATTACCCGACCAATGACCTGGTGACCGCTCCGGAGATCCTCTTCTTCTGGGTGGCACGTATGATCATCGCGGGCTATGAATATACGGGTGAAAAGCCCTTCCGAAATGTCTACCTCACCGGTATCGTCCGCGACAAGCTGGGCCGTAAAATGTCCAAATCCCTCGGTAATTCCCCCGATCCGCTCGACCTGATCGCCCAGTACGGCGCAGATGGCGTGCGTACAGGAATGCTTTTCTCCTCTCCTGCCGGCAATGATCTGCCCTATGACGACAAGCTGGTAGAGCAAGGAAGAAACTTTGCCAATAAGATTTGGAATGCTTTCCGACTGGTGAAAGGATGGGAAATCGATCCAAGCTTGGATGGCACTGCCAATGCGGCGAGTATCGCATGGTTTGAAAACCGATTCGACCAAGGCCTGACGGAGATCAACGAACACTTCGAGAAGTTCCGCATCTCCGACGCGCTGATGGCGACCTACAAGCTGGTTTGGGATGACTTCTGCTCTTGGTATCTGGAGATGATCAAGCCCGCCTACCAGCATCCGATCGATCAGGCGACTTACGACAAGACGATTATGATCTTCGAAAACATCCTGAAGATCCTCCATCCCTTCATGCCCTTTATCTCCGAAGAGCTATGGCACCAGATCAAGGAGCGAAGCGTCGAGGAGTCGCTGATCCTGGCTTCCTGGCCAGCTGCGCAAAGCTTCGACACGAAGATCATCGAGGAGGCCAACCAAGTCTTTGAAGTGGTATCTCAAGTGAGAAATCTCCGTGCGTCCAAAGGCATGTCGCCGAAGGAAGCACTGGACTTGACCATCAACACCAAAAACCCCGGGCTCTACAGCCGCTTTGAAGCGGTGCTGACCAAGCTGGCGAACCTGTCCTCTTTGGCTTTTGCGGAAAAAGTCGACAATGCCATGAGCTTTGTGGTGAAGGCCGACGAGTGCTTCATCCCGATGGGTGACTCCATCAATATCGAGGAAGAAAAAGCCAATATCCAAAAGGAACTGGAATACACCCGAGGCTTCCTCAGCTCAGTGATGAAAAAGCTGAGCAACGAGCGCTTCGTCGCCGGAGCTCCCGCCCAAGTCATCGAGATGGAGCGTAAAAAACAAGCCGATGCCGAGGCAAAGATCAAGGCCTTGGAAGAAAGCTTGGCAAAGCTGGGATAAACATTGGGGGCAACCTTTGAGGTCTTGCAGACCTCGAAGGTTTGAAAGGAAAGTCAAAAATCCGGAGTCAAGCGGCTCCGGATTTTTTGTTTTGCAAGGAAAATGATGTGAACTACCGACTTAATACAGCTCCCGAATCTCAATATTCTTAAACATTACCCCCTGCCCCTCACTTTGCAGGCCGATATAGCCGGACTTCAACGGAGTGCCATCCACTTTGATCGCTGGATCAAACCGGTTGGCGACGCCGCCGCCGATCTGGGGTTTGCCGTAGGTCAGCACGGTGTCGCCGTTGACCAGGTGATAGACGAGGGAGTCTCCATAGACGATGAGCTCCGCCTTCACCCACTCATCCCACTGGAAAGTCGGCGAGCTGGAATTGATGCAGTGGCGTGGATCGATCTTGCCCTCGTACTCGATGTCCGTGCCGGGAGAACACATATTCCCCGTGGGACGGGCTTCACCGGCTCTCTCCTCGGCGAGCATTTGGTACTCCACGGAGATCGGCCAGTCTTGTTCTTTGAGGATGGATTCCGGAGACTGGGAATGGTACATCACCCCGGAGTTGCGGTAGGTGTAGCTCGCGGCGTCCTCCAGCCACTCGTCGGTGAATCGGTATTCCCACTTCAGGTGGAAAGAGGAAAAAGGCTTTTCATAAAACAAATGTCCATAGCGCTCTTCAAAGGGGCCATATTCTCCATAGCTGACCAAGATCGTCCCGTCTTCCACGCGGAAGGTGTTTGCAAAATTGTCTCCAGCCTCGTGATGGTGGATCTTGGGTACCCAGCCAGTGAGATCTTTGCCGTTGAAGAGGGTCTGCCATTCACTGACAGGTTCTGGGGCAGGGCTTGAGGCTTCCTCTTTTTTGGCACAGGAAGCCAGCATCATACAGCTTGCGGCCATGAGGGACAAAATGGTAAGTTTCATGTTGGAAAAAACGGTGGTTTGGTGAAAAGTATGCCCCGGGAGGTCCGGGGCTCAAGTGATCTATCCTAGAGCGATCAATGCTTCCAGTCATAGCCGTCGACCTGCTCCAGGCAGGCCACTAGCAGGGCGATGGAGTCGGCGATGTCCTTTTTGTGAGCCATCTCGATCACCTGGTGCAGATGGCGGGTTGGGATGGAAATCGCCCCCGCAATGGCCCCCTGCTTGCCCATCCGCTGCACTCCGGCAGTGTCCGTGCCTCCGGCGGTGAGGATCTCCGGCTGCCAGGAAATCCCGGCTGAGTCGGCGGTCTTTTTCATAAAATCCACCATGCGATAGTCGCAGATCGTCATGGCATCCATGATCTTGACGGCAGTCCCTTTTCCCAGCTCTGTGACGCGCTCATGGGCCTGTGCCCCCGGCACATCAAAGGCGATGGTCGTATCCAGCGCAATCCCAAAATCGGGATTGATGCTGTGGGCGGCAACGTTGGCACCGCGAAGCCCCACTTCCTCCTGTACGGTAAATGTGGCGTACACGTCATAGGCGGGATTTTCCAATTGCTTCAGCGCCTCGATCAGGATGAAAACCGCCACGCGGTTGTCAATGGACTTGCAGTTGACGCAATCGCCCATTTCGATCAGCTCGCGGTCCCGGGTGACGGGATCGCCCACAGAGATAAACTTCTCCACCTCTTCTTTTCCCATCCCCAGATCGATGAAGAAATCGGTGGTTTTCGGGAGCTTGTTTCGTTCTTCCGGACTCATCACGTGGATAGGCTTGCTTCCCATCACGCCGACCAGGTCCTTTTTGCCATGCACGATCACGCGCTGTGCGGTGAGCGTCTTGGGGTCAAATCCGCCCAAGGTATGAAATCGCAGAAAACCATTGTCGTCGATATGGGTGACGATAAAACCGATCTCATCCATGTGGGCTGCCACCATCACGCGCTTGCCGTCGGGATTTCTTTTGCCCTTCTTGATGGCGATGACGTTGCCCAGGTTGTCGATTTTCACTTCGTCAGCCAGGGGGGTGACCAGCTCCACGACTAGGTCTCTCACTCTTTTTTCAAAACCCGGCGCGCCGGCGATTTCACAGACCTGCTTCAGCAGAGGTACGTTTATTTCCATTTTTACGAGGATTCAATTTCGCGCCAAATTAAAACTTTTGGGGGCATTGCCAGCCCCCAGAAATGTAAAAAGGCGCAAAGTCTGCACTTTGCGCCTTGGGATTGTTTTGTCTTGACGATGTCAGTAGGCCCGGACCGTCTTGCCTTCCATGTAGTTGACAAAGGCCTTGTTGACCACGCGGGTACCGCCGGAAGTGGGATAGTTGCCTGTGAAATACCAGTCACCTGTATGGTTTGGAATACACTTGTGCAGGTTGTCCACGGTCTGGAAGATGACCTGTACTTCCGCCTTGATCTCGGGAGAAGTGACGATCTCGCCTACTTTTGCGGATACTTCCTCGTCGGTGAAGTTGCTGTACACTTCTTTTACAAAGTTTTCGAAGTCGTAGGGATGGGCCACACACTGGTCGTAGACTTTGTCCAGTACGTTTTCCATCTTTCTCTCCTTGAGCAAAGCGATAGCCGCCCTGAAGGCAATAAACTCCTTCATTCTTGACATATCGATGCCATAGCAGTCGGGGAACCTGATCTGTGGAGCGGAAGAAACAATGACGATTTTCTTTGGATTCAGCCTATCCAGGGTAGTCAGGATAC
The DNA here is from genome assembly GCF_017254915.1 of Algoriphagus oliviformis. GTDB lineage: Bacteria > Bacteroidota > Bacteroidia > Cytophagales > Cyclobacteriaceae > Algoriphagus > Algoriphagus oliviformis. Next base: position 22,177 of record NZ_JAFKCT010000006.1, read on the forward strand.
TTTTCTCCAAGGTAGTACCCCGCACGATGCTGTCGTCGATCACGACCAAAGTATCCACACCGGGCTTGATCACTTCGTAAGTGGTGTCATACACGCTGGAGACCATGGAGTCGCGATTGTCGTCGCTGGTGATAAAGGTACGCAGCTTCACGTCTTTGGAGACGAGCTTTTCCACCCGCGGACGGAAGCTCAGCAATTCCTCCAAATCCCCCATGTGGGGCTTTCCATCGAGGAAAATCTCCTTGCGCTTGGCTACCAGGTAATCCTCCAGCCCCTCAATCATCCCCAAAAAGGCGGTTTCGGCGGTATTGGGAATATAGGAGAAAACGGTGTTTTTGAGGTCAAAATCGATGGCCTTCAGAATCTGTGGGATCAGGGCCTTGCCGAGGTTCTTTCGCTCCTGGTAGATGCCCGGATCGGTACCTCGGGAGAAATAAATGCGCTCAAAGGAGCAGGATTTTTTCTCTCTGGCGGGCAAAATCTCCGCCTCCTCGTAGCTGCCGTCCTTGTTGACCACCAGCGCATGGCCTGGCTTGATCTCCTTGATGGAGTTGAAATCGATATTGAAGGCAGACTTGATCGCTGGCTTCTCTGAAGCAACGACGATCACCTCATCATCCGCGTAGTAAAACGCCGGACGGATACCAGATGGATCCCGCACCACAAAGGAGGAGCCGTTTCCGATCATTCCCGCCATGGCATATCCTCCGTCAAAGTCACGGCAGGATCTGCGCAGGATTCGGGCCACGTCGAGCTCGTTTTCGATGACGTGCGTGATCTGCTCGTTGGAATACTGATGCTTGTATTTGTCAAAAATCCGCTGGTTTTCCTCGTCCAGAAAGTGTCCGATCTTCTCCATCACGGTGACGGTGTCGGTTTTTTCCTTGGGGTGCTGTCCCAGCTGGACCAGCTTGCCGAAGAGCTCTTCGTTGTTGGTCATGTTGAAGTTGCCGGCCATCACGAGGTTTCGGCTCCTCCAGTTGTTTTGCTTGAGAAAAGGGTGGCAGGTCTCGATGCTGTTTTCCCCGTGGGTGCCATACCTCAGGTGGCCGAGCCACACCTCGCCGGTGAAGGCGATGTTGTTTTTGAGCCAGTCTCCATCGGTCAGCGCATCGTGTCCGCCGAGCTTCTTGGCCTTTTTGTACTTCTTGGCGATCTTGTCGAAGATGTCATTGACTGCCGAAGGCTCTATCGAGCGGTATCGACTGATGTAGCGGGTACCCGGCTGGGTATTCAGCTTGATGTTGGCAACTCCGGCGCCGTCTTGGCCTCGGTTGAGCTGCTTTTGCATCAGCACGTACAGCCTATTGGCTGCATAGGAGGCCGATCCGTACTTGTCAATGTAGTATTGAGGGGACTTGCGAAGCCTGATCATGGCTATGCCGCACTCGTGTTTTATAGCATCACTCATGGAGGGCGAATGTTCTATTGAGACATCAAAGGTAAGAGAATTCAAAAGATAATTTCCTCATAAAAAGTTCGGTTTTGAAGAATTTTCTATGGCTGTCAGATCATTAACAGATTGAGCCATTTAATTGCTTTTTTGGGCCTTCATCGCCTACAAGTCGGGGAGAGAATCCCCACTTTTCTCGTTAGATTTTTACCGAAATCCGCCCAAAAAACCCAAAATCCCCCTTGGCACATCCTTCGCAAAACACCTTAGTCAAAACTTGTCTTTTCCCGCAAACTGAAAGAAGACCGAGCCAAATTAACCAAACTACAACTACCATGAAAAAGACCGCCTTTTTGTCAGCCCTGATCGTGGCGGGTGCGGCATTCGCAGCCCCCACCTTAGCCTATGTGGCCCATGCGCCCGTAGCAATTTCGCTCCAGGAAGAACAGATCCAGATCAAGCCGGACGACCTGCCTACACCGGTCAAGCAGACCATCACCTCCGACGAATCGCTCAAAGAATATCCCGTCTCGGAAGCCTGGCAAAACAAATGCGTAGAAGGCAAGATTACCTATAGGGTATCCTTCGACAACGGCACCGCGGACAAACTCTGGAAAGCGTATGATCCAGAGGGCAAGGAAATTACCGAGTAAGTTGCTAGATCCCCTTTATTTTAAAAGCACCGGGCGCTAGTCTGGTGCTTTTTTTGTTCCTTTTGTATATTAAACGAAAAAAGGATGGCCCATATATTATTGGTTGAGGATGATTTGACTTATTCCAGGATTGTAAAGACGTTTCTGGAGAAAAACTCATTTGAGGTGGTAGCCACTACCAAAGTCAAAGAGGCCCAAAATATTCTTAACACCCGAAAGTTTGACCTGATCATCGCCGACTTCCGCCTTCCGGACGGTACCGGCATGGAACTCCTGCAATGGGCAAAAGCCCATTTTCCCCGACTGCAAGTGATCCTCATCACGCACTATTCGGATATCCGGATCGCGATCAAAGCGATGAAGCTGGGCGCATTTGAGTATATCACCAAGCCCATCAATCCCGATGAGCTACTGGCCACGGTCAAAGAATCCCTTTCCCACAAGTCTGAGGAAAGAAAAGCCGAACCGGTAAAAGAAACCGCCAAAGTACAGAAGGTCGCTCCAAGCTCCGGCTATGTGACCGGAGAGTCGCAGGAAGCCGAAAAGCTGGAAAAGCACATCCACCTGGTAGCCCCGACCGACCTCAGCGTATTGGTCCTGGGAGAGACAGGCACCGGAAAAGAACTGATTTCCAAACGCATACATGAGTTTTCCCAAAGAAAAGACGGGCCGTTTGTAGCCATTGATTGCGGGGCTTTGCCCAAAGACTTGGCGGGTAGCGAACTGTTCGGGCATGTCAAAGGAGCCTTCACAGGAGCGCTCGACAACAAAACGGGCCACTTCGAGTCTGCAAACGGAGGCACGATCTTCCTCGACGAGATTGGCAACCTGAGCTATGACGTACAGATCCAGCTCCTCCGCGCAATCCAAGAGCGGAAAATCAGAAAAATCGGAGGAAACAAGGAGATCGACATCGACGTGCGCATCATCGCCGCCACCAACGAAAACCTCACCTCCCAGTCCGGAGAAGGCGTCTTCCGCGAGGACCTCTATCACCGACTCAATGAGTTTACACTGTATGCCATCCCGCTCCGCCAGCGAAAGGCAGATCTGGAATTCTTCGTCAACGGCTTTCTTGCCGAAAGCAACGAACGCCTCAACAAAACCATCAAAGGGCTCAGCCCGGAGGTTTGGGAGATCTTCTACAACTACGACTGGCCTGGCAACCTGCGTGAGCTGAGAAACATCATCAAGCGGGCGGTCTTGCTTTCCTCGGGGGACAAGATCGAAAAGGAGGCTTTGCCACTGGAGCTGTACGACTCTGGCTTTCTCGCAGACCGCCCCGCCCCAACCGCTGCGCCGGTTTTCCAGCCTATAGCGAGCACTCCGAGCTTGGCCAGCTCTGCTCCTGCCCAAGACTACAAAACCCAGTGGAAAGAGCAGGAGAAAGAGCTTATACAGCGCGTGCTGCAAGACACCCGCTTCAACAAGTCCAAGACTGCCAGGATCCTGAACATGGATCGAAAAACACTGTACAGCAAACTCGAAAAATACGGCCTGGAATAGCTCAGGCCAATTCCGCTATCTTTTCTTTCAAAGCCTCCAAGATCTTCTTGGTCTCCCGATCAAGCTGGATCAGCGCGTCCTGTATGCCGTGATGGTTGTTGATCTTCAGGCTGTTCTCGATCTTTCTGGCGATAGGACCGGCTTGGCTTCGGATTTGGCCGAGGCGACTTCCCAACTGATGGCATATCTCCAGGATCTCCGACCATCGGTTGTTGAGACGGGCTCGGGTGATTTTTTGCAAATCATTCTCGGTGTCCCGAATCAGTTCGCGTACGATATCAGTCAGCAGCTCTTGGTCGCCCATGCAGAATTTCTCCAAGTCGGACAGGTTAAAAAGCTCGCCAGACACGGGCTCTGCCTGTAGCGGCGGGCGCTCGGAGAGCATCTCCAGCCGGGCTGGAAAAAAGCTGCCCAGGACGGAAATCAGCTTGCTTTCCTGGAAAGGCTTCAAAATCAGATTGTCGAAACCTTCCGCAAAAAGCCGCTCTTTTTCCTCCACAAAGACATTTGCCGTCATGGCGAGCAAAGGAAGGCTTTTGTATTGGGGAAAATTCTTGATGGCCTTGGCTACGTCAAAACCCGAAAACTCGGGCATCTGAATGTCTATCATCGCCAGATCCAGTTCTACCGGCTGAAATTCGTCGCGAAAAACATGGCCGCCGGGAAAGGAAATCACATTTGCCCCAAAGTAGAGCAAAACGGTCTCCAGATAGCGAAGGCCTATCCTGTCGTCATCCACGAGCAGCACATTCAGCCCCTTCAGATCGATGTATTCGGCACCTTCTTTCGGCTTGGAAGTTTCCAAAGCAGGGCTCAGAGCCATGGGAATACTCAGCCGCATGGTGGTGCCTTTGCCTGGGACGCTCTCGGCATCGAGCTCCCCATGCATCAGATTAGTCAACCGCTGAACGATGGACAGCCCAAGGCCTGTGCCTCCAAACTTCCTCGAGATGGAGGTATCCGCCTGGTCAAATTCCTGGAAGACCTTTTTCAGCTCCTCCGCGTTCATTCCAATCCCGGTATCCCGGATCTTGATCTCCAGATGGTCGTTGATCCAGGCGACGTCCACGGCCACAAATCCGTGCTGGGTAAATTTGAAGGCGTTGCTCAGCAGGTTGTTCATTACCTGTTTGAGCCTCAGCTCGTCCCCTACCAGCCAGTTTTCGTCGGGCAGGTTTAGCCTCCAGTGAAATTCCAGCTTCTTCTCCTTGGCAGTGAGTTCAAAAAAGTTTTGGATTGAGCCAAAGAGCTCGATGGGATCAAAGGGCTGCTTCTCCAGCTTCAGCTTACCGGCCTCCAGCTTTGAAAAGTCCAGAATATCGTCCACGATCTCCATCAGCGTATCCGAGGCAAACCCGATCATCTTCAAATGGGACTTTTGGTCAGACTCCATTTCGGATTTTTCCAAGATCGCTCGATAGCCCTGGATGACATGGAGCGGATTGCGGATCTCGTGGCTCATATTGGCCAAAAACTCCTGCTTGGATCTTGCCAACTGATCGGATTTCCGCCGTGACTCCAGGAGATCCTCCTGATAGGACCAGTTGAGGCGGATTTCCTTCAGCACGGAATAGACCAAGAACATCGTCCCAAAAACCGCGATGGCGACTACAATGATCAGGAAAAACGTGACTTCAAACACCAGCCCAGATGCTTGGCTGCTTTGTTCGCCGGAAGCCAGGATAGCTTTAGACTGAAGGTCTCCAATGAGGGTTTGTATCGTATTTCCAATTTCGTTTTGCTTTTGGGAAAGGTCTGCCTCCATAATGGCCAGCTTTTGGCGCTGGGAGGTCTCCTCGCGGTAGATCCTGCTGATGACGCCCCGGAGGGAATACAGCACGCTGTCGGGATTAGGAGCACCGGAAGAGGTAGTAGGCAGGGGCGCATTTTGCTCTTGAAGCTTTCGCAAATAGGCAACCAGCTGATCTTCGTCCCGAGTGATCATCCCGGACCGAAGATCCTGGCGGCTGGTCTTTTGCTGCTGGAGCTCGTTGTAAATGTAGTTTTTGGGATTGAGCTCCTGAAGCGGGCGAAATTCCAGGCTTTGGGCCCTTCTCCGGATTCCCAGCTCCACACGATTAAGCGCCTCCTGGGAAAAATTTCTGGTTGCTTGGTTACGCTTTACTTCATAGAGGTCCACGTAGCCGTTGATCAATACGGCAAGGTTGTCCCGGATTGTCTGCACGCTCTGCTGCTCCAGCGTGTCGGCTGCAAGCTGGTCGAGCTGGTCGAGCTTACCCTGGAGCAGGGAAATCGTGGAATCGTTGACCCTGACGTCGGCCTTCACGCTATCCCCAGCCACCCTTGTGATCCTAAAAATCTCCGCCTGGAGGTTGTTCAGCAAGTCCAGCTTCTGGTTTGGCTGGGCAAGCTGCCTGACGGATTCTTCCAGTTGGTTTAGGGTAAAATAGGTAAGCCCGGCAACACTGATCAGGATGGACACCGCGATAAAAAATCCTGCGGCAACTTTTCTACCCGTGGAAGTAATTGAGGTAAAGGGCTTCATGTATTTCAACTGTGAGCTTTTGGCAGCCCAACAATTATTCCAAAACTTTTAAAACTTCAACAAAATGTACCCTTGGGGCACATAGGTCGTGATCGTAGTCAATGCGGAATGGGCTACCCGCACACCCGGCCAGAGATCGGCCGTCTTCAGGTTTCGGGCTACCATGGACTGCCCGCAAACCATAATATCGGCCCCCGCGGCCTTCAGCGCCTCATATACCTTGAGGTTAGGATTGGATGTTTCAAACCGCTGCTGGTAGTTTTCGTCATTGAGCAGGGTAAAGATCGCCCCGCCATGGACCACCACTTTGACCTTTAGCCTATCTCCAGGTACGCCCGCCAGGCCGTGGAGGTTCATCATCCTGGCGATGTTGTCCACCCAGCGCGACACCTGCTTGTTGTCATCGGCCCCGGTGGAGAGGTCCACGAGGATCTTGTATTCCAGACTGGGATCCGGACGCTCGCTTGCGTCGGGGATTTCGTAGATACCGCCAAAACCCTTCACTATCGGAAACTGGGGCGTTTGGGAGTAGGCCTGCCAAGCCAAGGAAAGGAAAAAGACTAAAAGAGCTGGTTTGAGAACGTATTTCATGAAAGTATATTTTCCTGAAAATAACCAAAAAACATTTCAAACGAAGGGAATTGGAAAAAGCCGGAAAATATACGGCAGGTCTATTCGGGTATGACAAAAAGTAGTACTGCACGAACTGAACAAAAAAAAGGCCCTGGATTGCTCCAGAGGCCTTTTCAGTGCGCATGAGAAGATTCGAACTTCCACACCCGAACGGGCACCACCCCCTCAAAGTGGCGTGTCTACCAGTTTCACCACATGCGCGTCTTTAGGGTCTGCAAAAGTAGAAATCCATTTCAATCGATGCAAACGCAACTCGAGGATTTCTGAACTTTTTTTTCGGTTTTATCCAAAAACTTTCTTCTCCGCAGACTGGAGAGTATTGTACAGGAGCGCAGCGATGGTCATCGGCCCTACCCCTCCCGGTACCGGGGTGATGGCGGAGGCCTTTTCGGACACTTCGTCAAACTTCACATCGCCGATCAGTCGGAATCCCGACTTCTTGCTGGAGTCCTCGATTCGGTGGATCCCCACGTCGATCACGACCGCTCCCGGCTTCACCATATCTCCCGTCACAAACTCCGGCTTGCCGATAGCCACGATCAGAATATCCGCACTACGGCAGATTTCGGGCAGGTTTTGGGTTTTGCTGTGGGTCAGGGTCACCGTGGCATTGCCTGGATAGCCATTTCTGCCCATGAGGATGCTCATCGGACTTCCCACAATGTGGCTACGTCCGATGACGACGCAGTGCTTGCCCGCCGTCTCGATCTCGTAGCGCTTCAGCAGCTCCACGATGCCATAAGGGGTCGCAGCGACATAGGCTGGCCAATTGAGGGTCATACGACCGACGTTGGCGGGTGTAAATCCGTCCACGTCCTTCTCGGGCTTGATCTTGTTGGTAACCTTGTCCACGGAAATATGCTTGGGCAACGGCAGTTGCACGATCAAGCCGTCGATGTCCGCGTCGTTGTTGATGTCTTCCACCACTTTGAGGAGTTCCTCCTCAGAAACAGTGGCTTCCAGACGCACAAGTGTGGACTTAAACCCCACTTCTTCGCAGGCCTTTACTTTAGCTCCCACGTAGGTTTGGCTGGCACCATCGCTTCCCACCAGCACCGCAGCCAAATGCGGGATCTTTCCGCCCTCGGCTTTGATCTCTGTCACGCGTGCGGCTATTTCGTTCTTGATTTCGGCAGATGTTTTCTTTCCGTCTATTAGGATTGGCATATCTTCAATATTGGATGTTTTTCAATAAATACGAGCTACGAAACTAGAGATACGGGGAATGATGAAACCTCACCCTTATTTTGGAAAATTCGTCCTTGCAGTTTTAAGACTTGCGACCAAGATTGCAATCAATTCATTGACCTCGATCAGCAACGTTTTAAATTCCTCTACAAGGGTCTGATCCCTATTCACTCTTTGCAATATTTCCAGAAAATATTCGCTCTCGTCAGCTTCTTCCTCCGCAATCTTCAATTTGTTGATAAAATCGGCGTTGGATTTCCCCCTGAGCGCTGCTCTGTAGTTTGCTCCAATTGAGCTTGAACAGCGCAGCAGTTGGTTGACATAGTTGTTATACTCCCTACTGTTGGGAATCTTTGAGCACAAGAGCCAAACATCGATAGCAAACTTCTTTGTTCTGTCTTTCAGTGATTGGCTCATACGCTCAACTATCCGAGTAACACCGTATTTCGTTCTTCGTACTTCTAGTCTAATTTTAGCACTGCCATAAACGCCTCCTGGGGGATCTCGACGTTGCCGACTTGCCTCATGCGCTTCTTGCCTTTTTTCTGCTTTTCGAGGAGTTTACGCTTTCTGGAGATATCTCCACCGTAACATTTCGCCAACACGTTTTTGCGAAGCGCTTTCACGGTCTCCCGGGCGATGATTTTCTGCCCAATGGCCGCCTGAATGGCGATCTCAAACATCTGGCGCGGCACGAGCTCCTTCAGCTTTTCGCAGAGTCGCTTGCCCCAGTCGTAGGCCTTGTCCCGGTGCACCACCGCCGACAGCGCATCCACGGGTTCGCCGTTGAGCATCACGTCCAACCGTACCATGTGCGACTGCTGATAGCCGATGAGCTCATAGTCCAGGGAAGCATAGCCTCTGGAGATGGTTTTCAGCTTGTCAAAAAAGTCGAAAACAATCTCCGCCAAGGGCATATCAAAGGTCAACTCAACCCGCTCAGAGGTGAGGTAAACCTGGTTTTTGATCTGTCCGCGCTTGTCCATGCAGAGGGTAATCACGGAGCCGACGTACTCGGCCGCAGTGATGATGGATGCCTTCACATAGGGCTCCTCGATGTGCTTCATGCGCGTGGGGTCCGGCATGTCGGATGGCGCGTTGATGAGCTGGACCTTATCGTCCGTGAGCAGCGCCTTAAACTGTACCGAAGGCACAGTCGTGATCACGGTCATGTCAAACTCGCGCTCCAGTCGCTCCTGGATGATCTCCATGTGGAGCATACCGAGGAATCCGCATCGGAATCCGAAACCCAAAGCCGCTGAGGTCTCCGGCTCCCACACGAGCGAGGCGTCGTTAAGCTGAAGCTTCTCCATCGATGCGCGGAGCTCCTCATAGTCAGTGGTCTCCACAGGATAGATCCCCGCAAAAACCATCGGCTTTACGTTTTCAAAACCTTGAATCGCCTCTGCGCAAGGGCGCTTGATGTGGGTGATGGTGTCCCCCACCTTGATTTCCTTGGCAACTTTCACCCCGGAAATCAGATAGCCTACATTCCCCGCTGACATGGTCTGCTGTGGGATCTGGTTGAGTCCCAAAATCCCGATTTCGTCGGCTTCATATTCTCGGCCGGTATTGACAAATTTGATCTTGTCACCCTTGCTGATCGTACCGTTGAAGATTCGGAAAATCACCTCCACTCCGCGGAATGAATTGTACACGGAGTCGAAAATCATGGCTTGAAGCGGTGCTTCTGGGTCGCCCTTCGGCGCGGGGATTCGGGTCACGACGGCTTTTAGGATGTCGTCGATTCCTATGCCTGCTTTGCCGGAGGCCAAAATGATATCCTCCCGATCACAGCCGATCAGGTCGATCACCTCATCGGCAACCACTTCCGGATCTGCGCCGGGAAGGTCAATCTTATTCAGTACGGGAATGATCTCCAGATCGTGGCCCAGTGCCAGATATAGGTTGGAAATGGTCTGAGCCTCCACGCCTTGGGAGGCATCCACGATCAGGAGCGCGCCTTCGCAGGCGGCAATCGAGCGGGATACTTCGTAGGAAAAATCGACGTGTCCCGGAGTATCGATGAGGTTGAGGATATACTCCTCCCCTTCGTGTTTGTATTTCATCTGGATCGCGTGGGACTTGATCGTGATGCCACGCTCCCGCTCCAGATCCATGTTGTCCAACAACTGGTTTTGCATATCCCGATCCGCTACGGTGTCGGTAAACTGCAACAACCTATCCGCCAATGTACTCTTCCCATGGTCGATATGGGCGATGATACAGAAATTCCTGATGTTCTTCATAAGCATTCGTGGCGCAAAAGTAGTAAAAAATACAGGATCGGCAGAAGGGAATTTGAGAGGATGGATAAGGAAATGGACTTTGGGAAAAAGTCCCGACATTCAAAATTCAACGCAGGCTTGGCGGCACTTTGGTCGCCCGTGCTGAGCACTGGAGCTACGGGAGTAGCGTATACCGAAGTATCGGTCTTCCAGCCTGCTTTGGCAGACAGACCCGATTGGAAAAGCAAATTCGATCACCCGCACAATCGCGGTTAGAGATGTGTCTTTATCTTTGCCCAGCCAAAACCCACAAAAATGAAATCCGTCGCTGAGCGCAAAAAGTCCCAAAATATAGGCGAATACCTCATCTACATGTACCAGATGGAGGATCTGATCCGCTCCTATCAGGGCAACATGGAGGAAATCCGCCAGTATGTCGTGTCGCACTACCCGGTCTCGGATGAGGAAAAAACGGAGATCACCGCCTGGCTGGAGTCCATTTTGGAAAAGATGAAAAGTCAGGAAACCCTGGAAAAAGGACATTTAAGAGAACTCAACGACCTCGTGGAAAACCTGGCAAACCTGCACTGGAAGCTGCTGAAATCCGACCGTTCCTACTTCGACTCCTACTCTAAAGCGAAGCCCTTTATCCTCGATGCCATCGTGGAAGCCAACGGTGTGGATCCCGGAAACGAAATCCAGATCTGCCTAAACGGGGTTTATGGGCTCCTGCTCAACCGCCTGCTAGGCGGAAAGGTCGAAGACAAGCGAGTAAAGGCAGCTGAGGCCTTTGGCGAGGTACTCAGCCTACTCAACTTCCACTACCAGCAGCGGATCTTCATGTCGCCAAACTAGACCTCGGAGAAACCTTTGCTTCAGGTGAAGCTATTTGGGGAAGAAAAAATCCCCACGCTTCCGGAAATAGCCTCCCGCGTCTCGCCAGTCCTTTGTATTTTAAGGCCTACCAACGAGCCGTAGCCATGACTTTTTACCAGCACCCCCTCTCCGAGCTTTTCACCACGTTCAATTCGCAAAAAGAGGGGCTTTCCGACGCAGAAGCGGAGAAAAGAATTCAGGAATTCGGCCCAAATGCACTGGAGGAAAAGAAGAAAAAGCCGGCTTGGCTGCTTTTTCTAAACCAGTTTAAGGACTTCATGATCCTGACACTCGCCGCGGCCGCGGTCATCTCCGGAGTCGTGGGAGACCTCACCGACACGATCATCATCCTCGTCATCATCGTACTCAATGCGGTCTTGGGCTTTGTGCAGGAATATCGCGCGGAAAAAGCGATGGAATCCCTGAAAAAGCTGACCGAAACCCAAACCAAAGCCATCCGAAACGGCCAAGTCCAAACCCTGCCGTCCAAATCACTCGTACCGGGAGACGTTGTCTTGCTCGAAGCCGGCAATATGGTACCCGCAGACATTCGGCTGATGGAGACCTTTTCGCTAAAAGTAGACGAATCTTCCCTCACAGGCGAGTCGGTCCCTGTAGACAAGTCCTTCCACCCCATCGACGCGGAAAACCTCGCCGCCGGAGACCAAACCAACATGGCCTTCAAGGGCACACTCGTCACCAACGGCCGGGGAACAGGGCTGGTCGTAGGTACCGGCATGAAGACCGAAATTGGAAAGATCGCCGGGCTGCTGCAGGAAGCTACTCCCGTGACCCCACTACAGCAGCGCATGGCCCGTTTTGGCAAGGTGATCTCCTATCTTATTTTGGGAATCTGTGCCCTGCTCTTCGTGGCCGGAACGGCTCGGGGAGAAGACATCTACCAAGTGCTGCTGCTGTCGGTCAGCTTGGCGGTGGCGGCCATTCCCGAAGCTTTGCCCGCGCTGATCACCATCGCACTGTCACTGGGTGCAGGTAGACTGGCGAAAAAAAACGCCCTGATCCGCAAGCTCCCCGCCGTGGAGAGCCTTGGCTCCGTGACCTACATCTGTACGGACAAGACTGGCACGCTCACCCAAAACAAAATGACGGTGGTCGAGCTTGATCAGGGAAAGCAGCAGCAGATCTCGCCGGACTTTTCCAATCTCCAACTGGGCATGGCGCTCTGCCACGATGTACTCCTCGACAAAGCTGGGAAGCCTGAAGGCGAAGCCACCGAGCTGGCGCTCGTGGAGCGACTCCTCGAAGACATATCGGCCTCCGCCTATCAAGAAATCAGCGACTCATTTCCCAGGATCGGCGAGGTTCCATTTGATTCAGACCGGAAGCGCATGAGTACCCTGCACCGCTTTGGCGACCAGGTATTGGTGCTCTGCAAAGGTGCCTCGGAGTCGGTCTCCGCCATATTGAAGGATCAAACCGCCGCCGAAGAGTTGAAGGTCTCGTCTGAAAAGTGGGCCGAGAAGGGACAGCGCGTCCTTGCCTTTGCCGGAAAGCTGATCCCCGAGCTACCCGCGGAATCCGAGTGGGAAAAGCTGGAGGCTGGACTGGAGTATTTCGGGAAAACCGGACTCATCGATCCCCCAAGGGAACAGGTGAAAACATCCATCCAGGAGTGCAAGACGGCAGGGATTAGGCCGGTGATGATCACCGGAGACCACCCTGCGACGGCAAAAGCGATAGCGGAGGAAGTCGGGATTTGGCAAGCGGGTGACCTGGTTCTCACCGGGGCGGAGCTTGCCAAGCTGGGCGAAAAAGAATTTGCGCAGCAGGTGGAAAAGGTGACCGTCTATGCGCGGGTAGCTCCCGAGCAGAAGCTGAGGATCGTACAGGCCCTGCAAGCAAAGGGACACTATGCAGCTATGACCGGCGACGGGGTCAATGACGCCCCTTCCCTCAAGGCTGCCACCATCGGCGTGGCGATGGGCATCGCCGGAACTGATGTAAGTAAAGAAGCCGCCCACCTCATCCTTCTGGACGACAACTTTTCCACCATCGTCAAGGCAGTGAAAGAGGGCCGTCGCATCTACGACAACATCCGCAAATTCATCAAGTACATCATGACCTGCAACGGGGCAGAGATCTGGGTCATCGGCCTTGCTCCCTTTTTGGGACTCCCCAATCCTCTCCTCCCCATCCACATCCTCTGGATCAATCTGGTCACTGATGGGCTTCCGGCCTTGTCACTTGCCGGGGAGAAACCGGAGAAAGACCTGATGAACCGCCCTCCACGCCCGACCAAGCAGAGCCTTTTTGCCGAAGGCGTAGGATACCATATCGTCTGGGTGGGGATGCTGATGGCAGGAGTCACCTTGTTCACCCAGTTTTGGGCGATCCGCCAAAGCTGGCATTGGCAGACGATGGTCTTCTCGGTGCTCTCCTTTTCCCAGCTCGCCCACGTGATGGCGGTGCGCAGCGACCGGACTTTCCTTTTCCGACAAGGCTTGCTGAGCAACAGGCCTCTCCTGGCTTCCGTCGGATTCACGATGGCGCTCCAGTTTGCGGTCATCTACCTTCCATGGCTCAACGACATCTTCAGAACCCAAGCCTTGGATATCACCGAGCTTCTATTCAGCGGGGGCATGGCCCTGATTGTCTTTCACGCAGTGGAAATGGAGAAATGGGTCCGGAAAAAATTGGGAAGCTAGGCATGGGTCAGCTAAGTGCCGATTTTCTTACAAACCAGCATCTTCCTTTCCCCGACCTGACCAATCCCGTAGAAGGGATTTTGTTCTTTGGACTTTCTCTTTATCTTCCCAAAAAGAGCCATCACCCCAAAACAAGTCCGCGTGACCCAAGACAACACAGCAGAAGCCAACACCGAAAAATTGCCCAGAAACCTGGGGTTTTGGGGAATCTGGATGCTGGTGGTGAATGGCCTGATCGGCGCGGGAATTTTTGGGCTTCCGAGCGGCGCTTTCGCCTTGGCAGGAGAGTATAGCGTCTTGGTCTACGCCTTCTGCGCCCTGCTCATGCTTCCGGTGATCCTTTGCTTTGCGGAGCTGGGGAGCTACTTCCGAGGCACCGGCGGCCCGATCCGGTATGGCACCCTGGCCTTTGGGCCTTTCATTGGATTTCAGGGAGGCTGGCTCTACTATTTGGCGAGGCTGATTTCCTTCTCCGCCAACACCGTTTTGCTCACGGACAGCATCGCGTATTTCCTGCCCTCCGCGGGGCTTGGAGGCGGCAGACTCGCCACGCTTGCGATGGTCTGCCTTGCCTTGAGCCTGGTCAACGTCCTCGGCTCCCTGGAGTCCATCCGGTCCATGACCCTGGTCACCGTCATCAAATTTGCCGTGCTGATCCTTCTGCCCATTTGCGGATTTGCGGTATTGGGAAAAGACGTGATTCCCTCATTCCAGTCGTCCCTGCCTTCTTCCTCTGACTTGGGAAGTACCGCCCTGCTTCTGATCTATGCCTTTGTAGGCTTCGAAGGAGCGGTGGTACCAGCCGGAGAGGCCAAAAGACCCGAGCGGGACATGCCCTTGGGATTGCTGTTTGGTTTGGCCGTGGTCACCGTGCTCTATATGCTGATCCAGCTCGTATCCCAGGCAGCCATTCCAAATCTTGCGGATACCAAAACCCCGCTTTTGGACGTTTCCGCATCGCTTTTCGGAGATGTGGGAGCGGTGCTGCTGATGGTCGGCGTAGTCGCTTCCGTCGTCGCCAACCTGATCGGCTCGATGTTTTCGGCTACCCGAGTCACCTATGCGCTGGCCTTGGATGGCTCGCTTCCCGGCTGGTTTGGCAAGGTGCACGCCCGTTTTCTCACCCCAGCCAACTCCGTAGTCTTCTTCGGCGTCGCCGCCTTTATGCTTTCCGCCTTCGGTACCTTCACCGTACTGGCTGCCATGACGGTGCTGTCACGGCTTTTTCTCTACATCATGAGCTGCGCGGCGATCCCCAAGCTGCGACCTCGGTTTCGGGAAAAAGGACGGTTTATCCTCAGGGGCGGCTATACTGTCCCGATCCTGGGCACGCTGGCCTGCCTTTGGCTGATGCTTCAGGTAAGTTCCCAATCGGTCTGGATGACGGCCTTATTTATCGCCGTGGGAAGCGGTCTTTTTTGGTTGGGGAAAAAGCAAAACAGTTCCTAAGACTGCTTTTGCCCAAAATTCCCGACCAAAAGGCCGAAATTCGCATTTTGTACCAAAGCCCATGAGTAACCTCGCCATTCGTACCGTCCTTTTCAGCATGCTGGGAAACGCCGTCCTGGCCGGAATCAAGTTTTTGGCGGGGATCTTTGGCAACTCCTACGCCCTGATCGCCGACGGCATTGAGTCTACGGTGGACATCTTCTCTTCCCTCCTCGTATTGATGGGGCTGAGATATGCCGAGCGCCCTGCCGACGAAAACCACCCCTACGGTCACGGCAAGGCGGAGCCTCTGATCACCTTTTTGGTCGTCGTTTTCCTCGTCGTTTCGGCGGTAGCCATCGCCTGGCAAGCCATCCAAAACATCCAAACGCCCCATTCCCTTCCGGAGCCCTGGACGCTGATCGTGCTGGGTGCGATCATCATTTGGAAGGAAAGCTCCTACCAACTGGTGATGAAGCGGGCTAAAAAGATCCAAAGCTCCTCCCTCAAGGCCGAAGCCTGGCACCACCGATCCGACGCCTTCACCTCTGTGGCGGCATTTTTGGGGATTTCGGTAGCCATCTTCGGTGGCGAAGGTTTTGAGGTGGCGGACGACTATGCCGCGCTGATCGCCTGCGTCTTTATCCTGTACAATTGCTACGGGATATTCAGACCCGCACTGAGTGAGGTGATGGACGAGGACAACTACGAGGAGCTGACGCAAAAAATCCGAAAAATCGCCCTGCAAGTGGAAGGAGTCAAAGGCACGGAAAAGTGTTTTATCCGCAAAGCAGGGATGAAATACCACGTCGACCTGCATGCCACCGTGACCGGCAGTCTATCTGTGAGGGAAGGCCATGACATCGCCCATGCCTTGAAGGATCGGCTGCGTAGGGAGCTCCAGGAACTGGGACACGTGCTGATCCACATCGAGCCTGCCTGATTTTTTTGGCACTCTTATGAGTTCCACAACATTTCCCCCAAAGTCTTCCTATCAAAAAAAGTCCTCCAAGGGATTTTAAACCCTTGGAGGACAAATTCGGATCCTTTTAAATCGAATTTCCGAAATCAAAAATTCCAAATTGAATTATTCCCACTCGATGGTTGCCGGTGGCTTGGAGGAAATATCGTACACGACGCGGTTGACTCCCTTCACGCGATTGATGATCTCGTTGGACATCTTGCCGAGGAACTCATATGGAAGATGGATCCAGTCAGCGGTCATGCCATCCACAGATCCTACCGCCCTCAGTGCGACTACCCGCTCATAGGTTCTTTCGTCACCCATCACACCCACGGACTGGATAGGCAGAAGCATCGCTCCAGCCTGCCAGACCTGGTCGTAGAGGCCGTGGTCTTTGAGGCCTTTGATAAAAATGTGATCAACCTCTTGGAGCGTCTTGACTTTTTCCTCGGTGACGTCCCCCAAGATACGGATACCAAGGCCAGGCCCTGGGAAAGGATGTCTACCGATGATGGTCTCTACGATCTCCAGCGCACGGCCTACTTCCCGTACTTCGTCTTTGAAAAGCGTATTCAGCGGCTCCACGACGGAAAGCTTCATGAAGTCCGGCAAGCCGCCCACGTTGTGGTGGGATTTGATGGTAGCGGAAGGGCCTTTTACAGAAACCGACTCGATCACATCTGGGTAGATGGTACCTTGTCCCAGCCACTTCACGCCGTCGATTTTATGTGCCTCGTCGTCAAACACCTCGATAAACACGCGGCCGATGGCCTTGCGCTTCGCCTCTGGATCGGTCAGTCCGGCCAAGGCATCGTAGAAACGCTGTTTGGCGTCTACCCCGATCACGTTCAGGCCCATGTGCTTGTAGGAGTCGAGTACTTCTTCAAACTCGTTTTTGCGCAGCAGGCCATTGTCCACAAACACGCAAGTCAGCTGATCGCCAATCGCGCGGTGGATCAAAGTCGCAGCCACAGAAGAGTCAACTCCTCCAGAGAGACCCATCACGACCTTGTCAGAGCCGATTTTTTCCTTCAGATCTGCGACCGTTGCGTCAATAAAGACATCCGAAGTCCAGTCTTGTGAGCAACCGCAAATGCCTACCACGAAGTTTCTGAGGAGATTTTTACCCTCAGATGAGTGCGTCACTTCTGGGTGAAACTGGATGCCGTAGGTTTTTTCACCTTCCACTTTGAAAGCTGCTACACGAACAGAGGAAGTACTCGCAATGACCTCAAATCCAGCCGGAAGCTCCTTGATCGTATCCCCGTGGGACATCCACACTTGGGAGCCGTGGGTCATTTCTTTCAGCAGGTCGTGGTGCAGGTCGATATGGTCGAGGTTGGCGCGGCCGTACTCGCGGATGGTAGATGGCAACACCTCTCCTCCGTATTTGCTCGCCAAAAGCTGCGCTCCGTAGCATACGCCCAGCAGGGGCAGCTTGCCGCGGAATTGGTCGATGTCCAAATCTGGCGCATCCGCGTCTCGCACGGAGCACGGGGAGCCGGAAAGAATCACGCCTTTGATATCGGAGGTGATCTCGGGAATCTTGTTGTAGGGGTGGATTTCGCAATAAACGTTCAGTTCTCGAACTCGTCGGGCGATGAGTTGTGTGTACTGGGAACCGAAATCTAGGATGAGGATTTGTTCTGCCATGCGCAAAGGTAAGCAGGTCAGGGAAAACGAGGAAACCTTCTTGGAATATTTCGGAATAATGTTTGGCGGAGCTGGGATTGAAAAATTGGAAAATTGAAAGATTGGAAAATTGCAACAGCCAGTAGTGACGCCTCAGGATCGAAAAACCCTCCAAGGGTTTTGAACCCTTGGAGGGTTGATGTCGAACAATCGGCTCCTGAGCCTGTCAAAGGGCTTTTCACATCCATTAAGACCAAAGTTGCCCAATTTTTAACAATTGTTTAGTTAAAGAAAATCAAACACATTTCTGACCTAATGAACTTAGTATATGTTTGGGTTTTTCAACACAAAACCCATTCTATCTATGAAAGCAAATCAACTCTTGCTAGCCACCTTCCTGCTGGTCGCTACTCCATTTATCTCCAAAGCTCAGGACAAACCGAAACTGTCCTATACCATTGGAGCAGGCACTACAATCGACCGAAGCAATTCCCTTTGGGGAATGAATTTCACCAACGAATTCAATATAGAGTTCCGGGAGCGCACCTCTTTCAATCTTGGGCTTTCCTTTTATCAATCTTTGGGTACACTCTATGAAAAATCACTGCCCGAAGGCTCGGGAGATCAAAACAAGGAACAATCCTCCGGCATTTTCTTCACCCCCTCAATCAAATATGACCTCATCCAAAGTCCCTCCGGCTTCAACCTATCTCTGGCGGCAGGGCCCTCTTTGCAACTGGGTGGAGAAACCTACCTTCGGTCCTATTTCACTGGTGATCCTTTCGCTTCCTATAGCACAAACAAACTTCAAAGGCTTGGCGTGATGGCAGAGCTTGAAGCCGAGTGGAATTCCAAGAATCCCAATCTAAAAAACGCTGTCAGTCTTTCTGCCTATGGGGCGGAAAAGACCTTTGCCCAGTACGTCAATTTGACCTACAAACTGCGATTTGGCCTCGGAAAGAACTAGCCAAACTCGTATCTAGCGAGTCCAAAGCCCTTTTTTCAAGTTTTACAATGAAAACCAAAACCGCCTTTACCTTCCTTGCCCTTTGTTTGAGCTTTTTTGCGCAAGCCCAAAAACAACCTCTTGAACCGATCACCAAGCCCTATTTCAAGTTGGTCAGACCGGAGTTTCAGGGAGATTTGGCCTATGAGACCGTCGGTTTTGTGGAAAAATACTGGCGAGTCGCAGGGAATACAGGATTTAACGAAACAGTCCATCGCATCGCTGAAAAGCTGGAAGCAGCAGGCTATATCCGGGAGGAAAAGGCAAAGCCCTCCGACCGACTCACCTATCGCATCGAAAAGCGGAAGATGGATCGCCCGACTTGGGAGCCTGTCTCCGCTTCGCTTACGATTTTGGGAAGCGATGAAGTTCTGCTTTCCTCAGAGACCAACCGCAACATGACCTACCTCTACTCCAGCTCGACCCCAGACGCGGGTCTGAGCGGAGAAGTGGTTTACATCGCCTCCAAGGAAGAACTGGCATCTAAGGATCTTTCAGGGAAGATTGTCTTTTCCGACCAAGTCCCCTACCGTACACTCCAGTCTGCGGTGAGAGAAAAGGGTGCTTTGGGAGCCTTGACCTATGACATGCCTGCCTACTTGCAGCCGGAGAAAAACACGACTTCTATCCAGTTTCGCAGCATGCGCTACGATGAGACAAATCCGGCCTGGGCGATCGCGCTCTCTTTCGCAGCAAAAGAAAAACTCAAAGTCGCGCTGACAAAAGGCAAAGTAGAAGTCCTGACAAAAGTCCAAACCAAGATCTACGAATCGGAGGAGCTGACCATCATCGCCAATGTCAAGGGCAGCGAACTCCCGCTGGAGAGCCTCGTTTTCTCCGCCCACATCCAGGAGCCCGGCGCCAATGACAACGCTACTGGCGTCGGCACCCAGTTGGAGATGGCGGAGATTACAGCCGACCTGATGCAAAAAGGGAAACTCGATTTGAAGCGCACGCTGACCTTCCTCTGGGGAGACGAGATCATCTCCACCCGCCGCTACGTACAGGAGGAGGAAAAACGCGACCCGGAGATCAAATGGGGCATTTCCCTGGACATGGTGGGCGAAAACACCGAGGTCACCGGAGGCACCTTCCTGATCGAAAAGATGCCCGATCCTAGCGCCATCTGGACTCGGGGTGAGGAGAAGCACAGCGAATGGGGCGGCGAGCCACTCTCCAAAGAGCAGATGAAACCGCACTATTTCAATGATTTTATCCTGACCAACTTCAAGGCTCAAGGAGAATATGCGGACTGGGTAGTGAAGACCAATCCTTTCGAGGGAGGTTCGGATCACACGCCTTTCTTGCAGGCGGATATTCCCGGGCTGCTGCTTTGGCACTTCACCGACCAGTTTTACCACACCGACAATGACCGTCTGGACAAGATTTCCCAAACAACCATGGTCAACGTAGGAACGGCCGCCTTGGTCTCTGCCTATACGTTACTTAATGCCGACGGCAAAACCGCCGAAAAAATGCTGGAGATGCTCGTCGCAGAGGCCTCCAATCGCCTGGCAATCGAAAACCGACTCAGCAAAGCGGCCATCGCAGGCGGAGGGGACGCGGCAGCGGAACAGGACATTTTGGATACCTGGCTAGACTACTACCTCAAGGCTCTGGATACGGTGAGGGACATGGTACCGGAGGGAGATGAAAAGACGCTGAAAAAGATCGAAATGGCGAAGGCGCTATTTCTATCCCATACAGCGGCGATGGCCAAGTTGAATATGTAGAACTCCAGTCTTAACCCTCCAAGGGTTCAAAACCCTTGGAGGGTTGTCGGGAGCCCAAAAGCCCCTTTGGGATTCTCGACCAATAAAAGCTCAAAATCCGCATCGGTAAATCCTTTGGCTTTCAAGACTGGAATCAGCTTTTCGAAGATATTGGTAAAAGGGACAAAGTCTCCACCATCCACTTTGGCTGGATCGTACCAGCCTGCATCGTGGGAAATCAGCACTTGACCCACCAGATCTTTTTCTTTCGCAAAAACCAGCCGATCCACGTACTCCGCCACGCTCCAGCCTATCCCGTCCAGGCTGATCCAAACGCCCATTTTGGCTGCTTTTTGGTAGTTTTCAAATTCGGCTTCCGCTTGGGCATGTACCCAAACAAAGGCTGAAGGGTCTATTCCCATTTCCTGCAAAATCGCCAACTCCTGACTCGCGGTAGCCCAAGTGCCTGTATGGGAGGCGATGCGAAGGCCGGTTTTCTGATGCGTGATTCCCGCCGCTCTCACCAACTTGGCATCGATTTCTCGAAGCGTGGCGGCTTCATTGACCGAGATCTTGATAAAGCCCGGTTTGATGCCCGTGCCTTCGATTCCGTTTTCAAATTCATCTATCCACCTATCCGCCAGCTGTTCGGCAGTTTCCGAAAAGGCATGCTCCTTCAAGTATTTTCCGCCCACCGCGCCGTAGTATCCGGTGTTGGTCACGATTCGGATTCCCGACGTTTCACTGAGCTCCTGGAGCAAAATCGGATCTTTTCCAAGATAGGAAGGCGTACAGTCAAAAATGGTTTTTACGCCATATTGCTTCACGTCCAAAAGGTAAGGAAGGACTTTGGCGACTACCGAATCCCGGTTCCATCGCTCCAAACTGACCGAATCTGCCCCAATAAAATCCACCAGCATATGCTCGTGGATCAGGGTCAAACCCATAGAGTCGATGGGGAAAGAGCCTGTGACGGTATTGAAATAGGATTTTTCGGATTTCGGCTGGGTGCAGGAAAACGATAGCATTGCAAATACCCACACAAAACAAAAGTGCTTCATTCCTAAATCTATCTATTTCGATGGACAGAAAAATGCAAGTCTCAGATTTTGACACCTCGAACTTTTCATGCCGAATCCTTATTTTAGTCTTAGCAAACAAAAAAACACATGGATACGGTTGCCGACCTGAAAAACGATTTGATTTCCAGAATCCAATCTTCCCAAGACCTGAAGTTTCTAAAAGCTCTTCAAACCTTGCTAGATTCAGCCGAGCAGCCAGTTTTCGGGCTTTCAGAGGAACAGCAACAAGCAATCAATTCGGGCCGACAAGAAATCGCAGATGGGAAATCAAAGCCCCATAGCCAAGTCATTTCTGAGATGAAAGAATGGCTGACAAAGAAGTAATCTGGTCAAATCGTGCCAATGCAGAACTTACTGAAATTCTCCAGTTCTATATCCAGCGAAACAAAAGCAACACCTACGGCCTGAAACTGTTGGAAGAGATTGACTCCATGATTGAGAAAATCGTCCGGCACAACTTCATCGGAAGGCTCACCAAAGACGGGAATGCCAGAGTGGTAATTTTGAAGGCTTACCTGATTTTTTATGATATACGGCCAACTGAAATCCATATTCTTTCTATCTGGGACAGCAGACAAAACCCAGAAAAAACACCTTCGTCCAAATAGAATTTCGGACGACTCGCAAATGTAGAAACAAAGCGATTTCAGCAGAAAACAAAAAAACCGAGCCTCCCAGCCCGGTTTTACTATTTATCGCTTCAGCCTTATTTCTCCAGACTGATATAGTTCAGAAATTCGTTTCGGCTCTGCTCCTCCCGCTCGAATTTGCCGGAGTAGAAGGACGTCACCGTCGTGCTGTTGGTGTCCTGCACGCCGCGGGAGCTTACGCACATGTGGTAGGCATCCATGATCACGGCCACGTCCTCGGTACCCAAGGCCTGCTTCAGCTCGTTGCCGATCTGCATAGTCAGCCGCTCCTGCACCTGAGGGCGCTTGGCGTAATATTGTACGATGCGATTGATCTTGGACAGTCCGATCACATGACCATTGGAAATATAGGCCACATGCGCCTTACCATAAATGGGCACGAAATGATGTTCGCAGTGGGAATGGAACGTGATGTCCTTCTCCACCAGCATCTCGTTGTACTTGAATTTGTTTTCAAAAAGCTTCGCCGCAGGCTTGTTTTTGGGATTTAGGCCGCTGAAGACCTCCTTCACGTACATCTTGGCCACGCGATGTGGGGTACCTTTGAGGCTGTCGTCCGAGAGATCCAAGCCCAGGATATTCATGATTTCCTTGAAATGCTTCTCGATCAGCTCAATCTTCAGCTCGTCGGTCATCGCAAAAGCGTCCTCCCGCAGGGGAGTCTCCAGAGAGGAACCCACATGTTCTTCCCCGATTTCGTCGAAAGAAGAGCCAGTCAGGTCAATTCCCATCGTATTCAACAAAGTTCCTTTCTGTTTCATAAAGCCGAATCGTTAATTCGAATTTCCGATCAATTTTTTCCCTCAAAATATTCCAAATAACCACTGCAATGTTTTCTGCAGACGGGTTGAGATTTTTGAATTCATCGGTATCCAGGTTTAGATTTTTATGGTCAAACTTGTTCAGAACGTGCTTTTTGATCAGCTCGCTCAATACTTTCATATCAAAGACATAGCCAGTCTCGGGATCGATCTCCCCCCTGAGTTTTACGACCAGTTCGTAATTATGGCCATGAAAACTGGGGTTGTTGCACTTGCCGAACACGGCTTCGTTCTTTTCTTCAGACCAGGCGGGGTTGTACAGACGATGCGCGGCGTTGAAGTGCTCTTTGCGATATACCGATACTTTCATGAATGGGTGAAACAAGCGTCTTGCGACTTTTGTTTGGATTTTTTGTTTTTTATCCGCCTTTTGGGCTCTGCGAAAATCGAGAACGGCAAAATTACGGAATTAAACTTGCCTATTAAAATCAGCCCAAACCGAGCCATCTTTAGAACCAAAAGCAAGGGATGGTGGTTCCCCTGAAAAATCCACAAGTTTTTAGCCCAATTTATAAGAACTTGACAATTAGATCGTTTGAATCAACGGGACAACACCCTAAATTTGCAGATTCACCCCAGTAGCGTATGATTTACCAGTCCGTGATTATCACCTTTCTGCTGTTCATCGGCATCTTTCCAAATCCACGTCTTACCGAAAAAACCTCCCAGCCCATCTCCAGCGCCGACCCGGTGACGCTGAGCTACGAGGGATTGAAGGGTGAGCGCGGTAGCCTGCCCTCCAAGGAAGTCTTCACTCTTGCCATCCAAGGCTGGACCAAAATGCAGGACAAACTCAAGTCAAAAGTCCTGACGGTGATAGACTTCAGCCTGCCCTCTACTGCCAAAAGAATGTGGATCATCGATCCCGAAAAGGGCGAAATTCTGCTGAATTCCGTCGTTTCCCATGGCAGAAATTCCGGCGAGCTGATGGCAAAATCCTTTTCCAACCAGCCCGAATCCTTCAAAAGCAGCCTGGGATTCTACACGACTGCGGAAACCTACAACGGCAAACACGGCTATTCACTGCGTTTGGACGGCTTGGAAAAAGGCTTCAACGACCAAGCCCGCAACCGCGCGATCGTCATCCACGGAGCGGATTATGCGCGGGAGGAATTTGCCAAGTCGGTCGGCCGACTTGGACGTAGCCTTGGATGTCCTGCCCTTCCCAGCGAGCTTTCAGCCAAGGCGATTGACCTGATCAAAAACGGCTCTCTGCTCTTCATTTTTGGCAAAGACGCAAGCTACCTGGAGAAATCAAGCCTCATCAAGGCCTGATTTCCCGCTTTTCAGCGCCTTCAGCAGCGCCGCATCCCGGTCATATATGTCTGAGCGGAAGTTGGCTTTTCCGTCTTTGCCAGCCCAAAAGGTCATGTAGAGCAGTACCACGGGGATTTTTCGGTCCAGCTTCACCGTCTGCTCCTCCCCTTTGTTCATCGCTTCCAGGATTTTTTCCTCATCCCATTTGGCGTCGTCAAGAAGGATTTTCGCAAACTGATCCGGATGCTGTATGCGGATACAGCCGTGGCTCAGCGCTCGGGTTTCTTTTTCAAAAAGACTTCGCGCAGGCGTGTCGTGGATGTAGATATTGTACTCGTTGGGGAACATGAACTTCACCAGTCCCAGGGAATTGTCCCCGCCCGGCTTCTGGCGTACGCGATAGCCGGTTTCCTTTGACCAGTTTACCTTCGAAGCGTTTACGGGTTCGCCATTCCCGTTCACCACTTCCATGTTTTTCTGCGAAAGGTAGTTGGGGTTTTTCTCCACCGCCGGAATGATCTCGTCGGCTGTGATCGAGGGCGGCACATTCCAATACGGACTAAACACAATGTAGCTCATCGGCGCGGTGAAAGTCGGTGACTCGCTGTACTCCTTGCCCACGATCACCTTGGCGGTAAAGGCAGTATCGGCCTTTTGCAGGTAGTCTAGCTGATAGTTGGCTACATTGACCAGCACCATCTCCTGATCCCAGTCTATCGTCGGCATCCAGCGGAGGCGCTCCATATTGACCGCGGCAATGTCGATGAGATCTTGGGGAGACTTGTTCAGTGATTCGGCCACCAGCGCTCCGATGACTCCGTCGGGCTTCATGCCGTTCGACTCCTGGTAGCGCTGCAGCCCAGCAAACATAGTCGAGTCAAACAGTGTCGGCTCGTCCGTGTCGTAAGCATCCAAAAAGTCCCAAAAAACCAGACGCTTACGCAAAGCAGGGATCGCTTCATGCTTCTCTCCCACGTGGATTGCTCCGTCTACACGGGCAAATTCCCACTGGAGCGTATCGTTTTTCTGAACTTCGTAAAGTTCCGAAATCGCCTCACGGCCTCTGGCATAAAGCTCCGAATTGGGATAGAGTCTCGCAAAAACCTTGTCCACAGCACTTCCATCGGCGATCTCGCCCAGCAAAGCGACGTAGTCTACCTCGGTCTTTTTCTCCTCAAATTTCCAATTGGGATCCAGCTTGGAGGGATTGACCTTTCCTTTTTCCAGATCATGGGCGAGCATGAAAAACCCATCGGTCAGGAGCAGCTCGAGTCTGGTTTTTTCCTCATCCGAAAGGCCCTTAAACTTCTTTTTATCCTTTTCCGGATTCGAGGCCAGCTCGGCGATCTGGTCCAGATGGTAGTCTGCCGGCTGAAGACCATCGTATTTCGACTCTTCAATCCGGGCCAGCATATCCTTTCCTTTTCCAGAGAGCCCATTGCCATCGAGCCAAATGCTCGCAAAGTCCCGTGAGGCATAAAAAGAGCGGATTTGCTCCGTCTGTCCAGATTCCACGATTTCTGTCTCTTCGCTCAGGAGGCTTTGCTCCAGTTCGGCGGAAATATCCGAATCAGAGCAGGAAAACAAGCCAAAAGCTACGGTCATAGCAGCGGCGATGGGGATGAGGATCTTTTTCATAACAGGCGATTTGGTATCGTCTGCAACATTTCAAAGTCCGTACAGAAAGACGCAAGACTTTAGACACAAGACGCAAGAAGCTAGAAAACAACAAATTAGCGCTGCACCCACCCACAAAGCGACTATTAATCTCTCGAAAAAAGCGAGGCTGTTTTTTCCCAATCTGAGAAAAACTCCACAGCCACTTGTCAGGCCTACTTCCTCAAAGCCTCCAAAATCTCCGCATCCCGATCGTAGATATCCTGACGGAAGTGGGGCTGTCCTTTGGAATCCGCCCAGAAGGTCAGGTAAAGCAGGACTACGGGAATCTTGCGCGGCAGGCTCACGATCTGCTCCTTGGTCTGGTGCATGGCTTGATCGATTTTCTCGGGTGTCCAGCTCGGATCATCTTTTAGCAGCATCTGGGCAAACTGCGCCGGATTTTGGATACGGATACAGCCATGGCTCAGGGCCCTGTCTTCCTTGGCAAAAAGCGAACGCGTCGGGGTGTCGTGGATGTAAACATTGTGGCTGTTAGGAAACATAAACTTCACCAAGCCGAGGGAATTGCTGCCACCCGGCTTTTGGCGGATCATGTAGGGAAAGGATCGGGCAGACCAGTTGATGCTGGCGGGATCTACCTGCTTGCCGGAAAAAGTCACCACATCCATGTTCTTTTGGTTGAGGTAGTTTGGGTTTTTCCTCACTGCCGGGATGATTTCTTTTCTTGCGATAGAGGGGGGGATATTCCAATAGGGGCTAAATACGATATAGCTCATCTCCGCGGTGAAGATCGGGGACTCGTGATACTGCTTGCCCACGATCACGCGCGCGGAAAGCAGCGTGTCCAGCTTGTCCACGTAGTCCAGCTGGTAGTTGGCGATGTTGACCAGGATCATTTCCAGGTTTTGCACCGTATCGGGCAGCCAGCGCAAGCGCTCGAGGTTGACCGCAGCTTTCTCGAAGAGCATAAGTGGTGAAGCATTGAGTCCCAGGGCGGTGTTTTTACCGATGATCCCGTCCGGCTCCATGCCGTTTCTGAGCTGGAAAGCCTGAACTCCCAAGAACATCGCGGAGTCGTAGCGCTTGGAATCCCGCGCCGAGTCGCTCTTGGCGTAGCCCCAATAGTTGAGCCGCTCCCTCAGCACCGGAATGAAGGCATGGCTGTCCCCCACTTTGATCGACTTGTCCAGCTTCACGGGCTTCCAGTCCAGCGTGTCCGTCTTGGTGCGTTCGTCCATTGCGCGCAGCACCTCCCGCCCCTTTTTGTAGATGGAAAATTTGGGATAAAGGCGCTCTAGGTTTCTGCGGATTTCCTGCTCGGCTACGGCCCGATTGAGCAGGTCAAGGTAGCTCATCCGGCTGCTTTTTCTCACGATCTCCCAGCTGCCTTTCAGGCTGGTGGGATCGACCTTACCCAGCTCCAGATCTCGGGAAAGCAGAAAAAAAGCATCCGTGAGCAGCAGCTCCAGATCGACCAGTTGCCCGGTGTCGTTTGGCTTTTTTGCGGACTTGTTTCCTTCGAAAGTCTGGAAATAAGCATCGATCATCGTGAGGTGATAGTCGCTTGGCAGGAGTCCGTCAAACTTGGACTGTCGTATCTCAAACCTCATCTCGTAGGCCAGTTCCAAGAGCACGCCGCTTTTAGACCAAACCGCCTCAAAATTGCGATCTGCGTAAAACCTGTGGATCAGCTCGCTGTTTTCCAAATCCACCCCTGCAATGCTGGGCTTCATCGTAGGATCCTCCACCTCCATTCTTGCCCTCAGCAGAGTAGAAATGGGGTCTGACGCGTTCTGAAAAGCAAAAATCGGATGGAATACAATTAAAAAGAGTCCAACTAGAAGCAGGTTTTTCATAGGTGTTTTTTGATCTGCTGAATATAGTCCTCCCATAAAACAAGTCCAATCCCCCCGGTTCAAATCAACATCCAAGGGCATTGGGAGAGGGAATAAAAACAAACGCCACAGACTCAGCCATCTGTCGGTGCGTCTGTGGCATTTATGTTTTTTTGTCAAAACAGTGGCGGCTATTGCACGCTGAAATCCTGATACTTTCGTCCCAGCGTCCAAGCTTCCTTGAGCATGGAGAGAAAATCGCCCATGCGATGCAGGGGAATGAGGTTGGGCCCATCGCTGAGCGCTTTGGCTGGCTCGGGATGGGTCTCGATGAAGAAGCCGTCAATGCCGGTCGCCGCAGCCGCTCTCGCCAAGATCGGCGCAAACTCCCGCTGTCCACCGCTGGTACCGCCCTGTCCACCAGGCTGCTGCACCGAGTGCGTGATGTCAAAGACCACCGGCGCAAACTGGCGCATGATCGGAAGTCCGCGCATGTCCACCACGAGGTTGTGATAGCCCAGGGAAAAACCGCGCTCGGTGAGGCAGACGTTTTCGTTGCCGGTGGAGCGGATCTTGGTGACCGCATATTGCATGTCCTCGGGAGCCATGAACTGGCCTCGTTTGATTTTCACTGCCTTCCCAGTATTCCCCGCAGCCAAAAGCAGGTCGGTCTGGCGGCAAAGAAATGCCGGAATCTGGAGCACATCTACCACCTCGGCCACCTCGGAAGCTTGGTAGCTTTCGTGGATATCTGTCACTAGAGGCACGTCCAGGGCTTTGCCCACGCGCTGGAGCACTTCCAGGGATTTGTCCATGCCTATGCTTCGGAAGGAACCCGAGGAGGTGCGGTTGGCTTTGTCAAAAGAAGCCTTGAAAACGTAGGAGAAGCCATTTTCCTCGGCCCAAGCTTTCACTTTGGTACCGATCTCGATACAGATATCATAGCTCTCCACGGCGCAAGGGCCGGAGAAAAGAACAGGCTTGTCAGATCCGAGGACAATGCCCTCTCTGATGGTCATGGTATGGGTAGTTCGTGTCATCATTCGGCTTGGGATAGGGAATCAATCAGGGGTACGAGTTGTCCTTTGGCATGGAGGAGGATATCGGCGACTTCGCGGAATACGCCTTTGCCTCCATCGTATCTCGAAGTGTAATGCGCCGCGGCTCTTACATAAGGCAGGGCATCCGCAGGCGCAAATACCAACCCTACGCGGCTCATGATCGGCAGATCGTTCAGGTCGTCTCCTATGAAAGCGACCTCATCGAGCGACACTTCCATGATGTCCAGCACCTCGGCGAGCTTTTTCCCCTTGTCCCGGATGCCATGGTAGTGAAAATCAAACTTGAGCTCTTCGAGGCGAAACTCCACCACCGGCGAGTTTCGGCCAGTGATCGCACCGACCAGGATCTTCCCTTTGCGGAGATGCTGGACGATCTGCCCGTCCTTCACGTTGAATTTCTTGAGCTCCACTTCCCCATCGGCATAGATGATGCCTCCGTCGGTCATGACGCCGTCGATGTCGGTGATGAGGACTTTGATGGATTTGGCCTTTTCGAAGATCGCTTCGGGCACCGGTGCGAGGTATTCGCTGACTATTTTTTCTGTTTCCATTGTACTGAGTAGAGGTCCAGCCTGCGCTGTTCGAGGTTTCTGACACTTCCGGCCTTGCGCTGCTTGGTAAGCAGGTCGAGGTCCACGTCGGCCACGATGATGGTTTCCTCGTTTTCGGAGGCTTGGGCCACCACGGCATCATGGGGAAAGGAAAAGTCCGAGGGGGAGAAAATCGCCGCCTGGGAATATTGAATATCCATGTTTTCGACCTTGGGCAGGTTGCCCACTGAGCCGGTGATGGCGACGTAGCATTCGTTTTCTATCGCACGGGACTTCGCGCAGGTGTTGACGCGAAGGAAGGCGTTTTTGGTATCCGTCCAGAAGGGGACGAAAAGGATGTCCATCTCCTGCTCGGCGAGGATTCTGCCCAGCTCGGGAAACTCCACGTCGTAGCAGATCAGGATGCCGATACGTCCTGCGTCGGTATCAAACACGTGAATGCCATTACCGCCCTGCAGGCCCCAATAGGCCGCTTCGTCCGGAGTGATGTGAAGCTTGTACTGCTTGTCCTGGGTACCGTCACGACGGCAGAGGTAGCTGACGTTGCGAAGCTTTTTGCCGTCATATTCCGGCATGGAGCCAGCGACGATGTTCACATTATACGACACTGCCAACTCGCTCATGCGGCCCACGATCTCGTCGGTGTAGTCGGCGAGGTTTCGGATCGCTTCCGAGGCATCCATGTCGTTGAATTCGGCGAGCAGTGGCGCGTTGAAAAACTCCGGGAGCAGGCAGAAGTCCGACTTGTAGCCAGAGACGGTGTCGACAAAAAACTCCACCTGCTGCATGAGGTCGTCCACATTCGAAAAGCGGCGCATCTTCCACTGCACCAGGCCGAGACGGACGATGGATTTCTTGTTGCCGATGAGCTTTTCGTCCTTTTCGTAGTAGATATTGATCCACTCCAGCAGGGTCGCGTAGGCTCGGGAGTCGGTGTCTTCCGGCAGGTATTTGGTGATGACCTTGCGGACGTGAAATTCGTTGGCGAGCTGGAAGGAAAGTACTGAATCGAAGATCTCGCGGTTTTTGACCAAGTCGATGTATTTCCGCGGAGTCATCTCGTCGGCGTATTTGGAATAGCCTGGGATACGGCCTCCGGCGATGATGGAGCGGAGATTCAGGTTTTCGCAGAGCTCCTTCCTGGCATCATAGAGGCGTCTGCCGAGGCGCATCCCCCGGTAGTCGAAGTGCACGAAAACGTCGGTGCCATAGAGCGTGTCCCCGTCATCGTCGTGGGTATCAAACTTGCCGTAGCCGGTGATCTGGTCATAGGTATGGTTGTCGCCAAACTTCGCGTAGTCCACGATGATACTCAGCGCCGCGGCGATGACTTTGCCGTTGTCCTCGATACAGATCTGCCCTTCGGGAAAAGCCTTGAGCTGGTTTTTCAGTTCAGCCTTGGTCCAGGCCCCGCCTTGGTTTTTGTAGATGGAGACCATGATGTCGCGGATGTCGTCATAGTCCGAAAGTTTGATATGCCTGAGTCTAAGGCGGTGCTCTAGCTCTTCTCTTTGCTTACTCATAGTCCAAAATTAAACGAATTCAGTCAATTGTTCTAAAAACCTGATTTGGAAGAATTAGATTCAGAATTTTATTCCGAAGCCAAACAAACTTCAAATTTAAAATCCCATTTGGCGGAGGAGTAGCCCGATTTTGAATATATTCTCAATCAAAATGAAACCCCTTATTCTCGCCCAAATTTCAATGAAAGATAAAAACGAATTCCTGGAATGGCTGGAAAAAATCCTGAACCAAAACCTGTTTTCCCTCGGGGACTCCAAGTTGACGGTGGGCTTGATTCTGACCTTGGTGATCTCATTCACGCTGCTCTTCATCGTGGCGGAATGGATCAGAAAGCTCCTAGTCCAGAAAATCCTCCAAAAACGCCAGATCGAAATCGGCACCCGGGAATCCATCGGGACGATCGTCAAATACCTGCTGATCCTCGCCGGTATTTTCTCCATCCTCCAGACCAACGGCATTGACCTTTCTGCCTTTGGGGTACTGGCGGGAGCGATAGGCGTAGGTATAGGCTTTGGCCTCCAAAACATCACCAACAACTTCATTTCTGGCCTGGTCATCCTCCTCGAACAGCCCATCAAGGTAGGCGACCGCATCGAAGTAGGCGACGTGACCGGCGACGTGATCAAGATCTCTGGCCGATCCACCACCATCCTGACCAACGACAACATCAGCATCATCGTCCCCAACAGCCAGTTTATCGACAACCAAGTCATCAACTGGTCGCACAACGAGCGCAGGATACGGTTCAATTTCCCGGTCGGGGTCGCCTACAAGGAGGATCCGGAAAAGATCAGACGGATCCTGCTCGAGGTGGCCCGGGCCAATGGAGGCGTGCTGAAAAACCCGGAAAGCGACGTCCTGTTTGACAGCTACGGGGACAGCAGCCTAAACTTCAACCTAAGGGTATGGTCCTCGGAGTACGTCAACAAACCACGGGTGCTCAAAAGCCAACTATACTATGAGATCTTCAAGCGCTTTTCGGAGGAAAACATCGAAATCCCCTTTCCACAGCGTGATTTGCATTTGAGATCCGGATTTGAAAAATTAGAGAAATAGGGTAATTTTCCCCCGGATTTGGACTTTTTCGGTCTGGGTTACTTTACGCGATGAAGAAGGTCCTTACACTCATTTTATACCTGATAGTATGGGAGGCTTCTTCCCAGAGTTTCTATCGCTACCGCTTTGAGGAGCCTTGGTCCATCTCCGCCGGTCTCGGTCCTACCCAGTATTTTGGAGAGCTCTATTCGTTTTGGAAGTACAATGAGGGCGTGCAGCCCGAATGGAACGCCAACCTTGCGGTCAATTACATCTTTGGCACCAATCTGAAGGCAAGGCTGGAAGGCACCTACTACAAGATGTCTGGATCCGATCCTCCTTCTGACCCCCGCGCCTATCGTACGCCTCGGGATCTCCACTTCAGGGCTTCCAACGTCGAAGTTGCCGCACTGGTGGAGTACTATTGGCATCCGGTGAAGGTAAACAACATCACCCGCCACCTTTGGAATCCCTACATTTTTGCCGGACTTGGCATGTCCACCAACAATCCCCAAGCAGAGCTGAACGGGCGATGGGTGGACCTACGGCCCCTACAGCTGGAAAACAACCCCTACGAGAAGTATATCGTGGTTTTCCCGATGGGTCTCGGGTTCAAATACAAGCTGAACGTGTACATGGACATGAAGTTTGAGGGCAACTACCGATTCACCCTCACCGACTACATGGACGACATCTCTGCGTACAACGTCTCCGAATTTTACCTGGATCTGGTCGAGGACTATACCTCCGGCAGCAACCCGGACAGGCTCCGCCTGGCGATCCGCAACCCGCAGTTTCTGCTTGACAACGGCGAGCCAGACGTGGATGCAATCCTGAGAAACAATGGACGCGTGAGGCGCGGGTCGGGACTGACCCATCGCTACGATGGCTACATGACGCTGAGCCTAGGCCTGGAGATCTACCTGTCGCCAGACATCTGGGACAACTGGATCTTCCGAAACAGAATCTACGAGAAGCGCTTCCGATTCTGGTAGTCAGGCTTTCAGACTCAGTACGCCCAAGTCAGATTTGAAAATCAGGGTTTCCGTGGTGCCTATCTGGTAGGCCGGAGCGTGGAGATGCTCCCCGGAGGCCACTCCCACCAATCGGATGTTGTGTTTTTCGCAGAAGCCGCGTATGCCATGCTCGGCATCTACGTCGTTGAACACGTGTCTGTGGATCACAAACTGCTCGTGTCCCCGACCAAACTCCGCCATGTCTTCTTCCGACTTGGCCGAGGTGGTGAAGTGCTCCGGTGTATTCACAAAAAGCAGGTGTATGGAGGACTTGAATACCCGGGCAAGGGGAAGGATTTTTTCAAAAGCGGCCTTTCCTGCCGAGTTAAAAACTGTGGCAAAAGCGATCTTGCGGAAGGCATTGCCATCCAGGGGAGTTTTTACTGCTAGGACCGGGCAGTGGGCAAAGCGGATGACGCGCTGGAGCGTGGAGCCCACGAAGTTGCCCGAGGAGTAGCCTTTGCCATGGGCGCCGATCACGATCATATTGACCGCCATCTTTTCGGCCACCCGCAGGATCTGCTCATAGGGCACGCCGATTTTTACGATCTGTTCAAACTGGGACTTGACCGGTGCGACGGACTTGATGTACCCCGGCAGCACTTCCATGGCTTCCTGTTGCTGCTCGATCAGTTCGGGGTGTTTTGCCTTGGCCTCGTCCGAGAGCAGATCCCAATCCAGCTCCGAGGGAATCACCGTCACACAGATTATCCTTGCCTGGTTTTTGGCACTGACCCGCCGCGCGGTCTGCAGCGCCGCGAGAGAGTGCGGGGAAAAATCAAAAGGAACTAAAACAATCTTCATAGAGGCTATTGTATTTAGTTCTCAATTTCTCAATTTCCGTGCACACTTGGCTTGGTAAATAATCAGCCGAAAAACTGATAAAAGTTAGGAATCCCCCTAGCCTAGAGCTTTCGCTCCATTTTCACATTGCAGCGCTCGTATGCTCCGCAGTCCATCTCCACTCTCGCAAAGCCCATCTTTTCGTAAAGCCGCAGGGCGCTATCCAGAATCGAATTGGAGTACAAAACCATCTCGGCAAAGCCCATTTGCCTGGCTTGGGCTATCAGGGCTTGTCCCAAAGCCATGCCCACTCCCCGCCCCTGGGCAGCGGGATCTACCCCCATTTTGATCATCTCACAGGCATTGCCCTCCATCGGCATCAGGCCCACCGTCCCCACTACCTCCTCCCCAAGCACGGCAAAGAGAATCACGCCGCCCTTGTCCAAAATAGTCTCTTCCGGAGAGTCTAGTTGGGCGATATCAAAGGGTTCCAGGGAAAAGTAGCGGCTCACCCAGGCTTTGTTGATGGAGGCAAAGTAGGGTTTCAATTCTGGCGTGTAGGAAACAATCTTCAGCGTGGACATGGGGACTGGGGTAAAAAGATTGCCAAAAATAGCCAGAATCGACTAGCTTAGAAACGACATTTGATCCTCCCAACCTATGAAAAACACGCTTTTTGCCCTGGCCATCTTTTTCTCATGCGGACTTGCACTCTCCGCCCACGCCCAAACACCCGAAGAAAAGATCAAGCAGCTCGGCCTGGAGATCCCCGAAGTAAGCCAGCCCATCGCCAACTATGTGAAATGGAAGCAGGTCGGCAACCTACTCTATCTCTCCGGCAGCGGCCCCAGCATCTTGGGGAAGGTCGGAGACGACCTCACCACGGAGCAAGGCTATGAGGCTGCCCGAGAGACTGGGCTTGGGATCATCGCTGTCATCAAGGCTGCCACGGGAGACCTCAGCCGCGTAAAACAGTTTGTGAAAGTGCTGGGGATGGTCAATTCAGCCCCGGATTTTACCGCGCATCCTGCGGTGATCAATGGCTTTTCGGATTTGATGGTGGAAGTATTTGGAGAAAAGGGCAAGCATGCGCGATCCGCGGTAGGAGTAGCAGCGCTTCCCAACAATATGGCCGTGGAGATTGAGGTAATCGTAGAGCTAGAAAACTGAGGATGAACCGCTTTCATTCAAAATGACAGGCTCATCGGCTTCGAAAACAGGAGCTAGACCAAACTACAAAAACAGCGTTCCCTGAAACGCATGCCCTTCCACTTCCAAGAGGGCCTTTTTCCTGTTCAAGCCACCCGCATAGCCGGTGAGCTTACCGTCACTGCCCAACACGCGGTGGCAAGGCAGGACGATTAGGATGGGATTGGCTCCGATGGCCGCTCCCACTGCCCGGATGGCGGCTGGGTTTCCGAGCCTTTGGGAAATCTTCAAGTAGGTGGTCGTCTCTCCGAAGGGAATTTTGGCGACCTCCATCCACACCCTGCGCTGAAACTCGGTGCCGGCCAACCCAATAGGCATGTCAAAAACCTGTCTTTTTCCTTCAAAATACTCTTCCAGCTGCTGCATGGTGCTCAGCAGTACCTGATCCAGCACCAGCAGATCCGGCTCCTCTTCCGTGAAGCGCAGCCCTGATAGGCAGCCCTCCTGAGAGCTGATGCGGATATTGCCGATGGGGGAAGGGATGACAGGCATGGGATTGCAAGTTGGTTCTACGTCTGATGCCGACCAAGGGGGCTTGTCTAGCTCATCGCCAAGCGATATTTCCAGACCTCTCTGATCTGCTCCACTCCTACCTCAAACGGCGCATAGATGGGATTGGCCGAGCAAAGCAGCAATTTTTGCGAAGCGGAGATGCGGTTGTAGGCGATTTTGAAGGTCACCCCCTCCTGCTCAGTCACCACCACATAGCGCTCGCCATCCCTCATCTGCGTCCAATCCTCCATGTATTCGCAGACGATCCAGGCTCCATCGGCAATCGGCAGCATGGAGTCCCCATCCACCTGAAAGACCCGGTGCTTTCTGTCCCCGGGCAGGAAAGGAAGGGAAAACCTAGGCAGCTCCGCCACAAACTCCGGATCTGAAAACCCCGCCAAATAGCTCGCTTTGGCACGCTGCGACACCACCTCGATGAGCTCCCGTCCCTCCGCATCCACGGTCGTGGCCAGGATCCGCAGCTTTCGCCCGCGCAGAAACTGGTCCGTCTCCAGCAGCTCCCGCAGCTTGTACTCGGAGTAGGTCCCCAAATCCTCCCTCAGGAGGATGTCCGTGGACACGCCCAGAAAGTCCGAGAGCAGGATCAAGGTCTCCAGCGGAGGATTGATGCTGGATTCGTACCCAGCGAGCTTGGACCGGCTGATCGCCAGGCTTTCGGCCATGGACTCTTGGGTCAGGCCTTTCTTTTTCCGAAGCAGTTTGAGATTGGAATTGACATGCATGGCTTTTCTTTTTTGGCAAAAACAAGACGAGTCCTGTCGTCGCTCGTTCTCAAATCTATGGAATTTGACTATATTATAAACACTATTTTGTCAATAATATAAACAATAGATGAGCGACAGACGATGCATCGTACACATGGACTTGGACACTTTT
Source organism: Algoriphagus oliviformis (assembly GCF_017254915.1). Taxonomy (GTDB): domain Bacteria; phylum Bacteroidota; class Bacteroidia; order Cytophagales; family Cyclobacteriaceae; genus Algoriphagus; species Algoriphagus oliviformis. Next base: position 58,401 of record NZ_JAFKCT010000006.1, read on the forward strand.
TTTGTCTCGGTCGAGCGGCTTTTGGACCAAAGCCTCGTGGGGAAACCGGTCTTGGTGGGCGGTGCGGCAGGCCGAGGGGTCGTCGCATCCTGCAGCTACGAGGCGCGGAAATTTGGCATCCACTCCGCCATGCCGATGCGGACGGCACTGCGACTCTGTCCCGAGGCTGTGGTCGTCCCTGGCAGCTACGAGCAGTATAGCCAAAAGTCCAGCGAGGTGACCGAAATCATCCGAGAGGCCGTCCCGGTGTTTGAAAAAGCCTCCGTGGATGAGTTTTACATAGACCTCTCGGGAATGGACCGCTTCTTTGGCAGCGTCAAGCTGGCCAAGGAGCTCCGCCAAAAAATCATCCGCGAGACGGGGCTGAACATCTCCATGGGCATCTCCGAAAACAAGACCGTCTCCAAAATCGCCACCGGCGAGGCCAAGCCCAACAACGAGAGGCAGATTCACTACGGGGAGGAAAGGGCCTTTCTCGCCCCTCTTTCTGTCAGAAAAATCCCCATGATAGGCGAAAAAACCACCCAAAAACTCGAAACGATGGGAATCCGCCAGGTCTCCCAACTCCAAGCGATGGGCATCACCGCGCTGGAAAGAGACTTTGGGAAGCAGGGAAAGATGATCTGGGAAAAAGCCAACGGAATAGACCGAAGGCCGATCATCCCCTACTCGGAGGCCAAGTCCGTCTCCTCGGAAAACACCTTTGGCAAGGATAGCAACGATGGGAAAAAACTCGAAACCAACCTCATCACCATCACCGAGCAACTCAGCAGCACCCTGCGCCGCCGCCAGCAGATGTGCGCCTGCGTGACGGTCAAAGTGCGCTATGCAGACTTTGACACCCACTCCCTGCAGCAGCACATCCCCTACACCTCCGCTGATCATCACCTGATCCCGGTGGTGAAGAGCCTTTTTCGCAGACTCTATGACTCCCACCTGCCCCTGCGGCTGATCGGCGTACGACTCAGTGCCTTGGTACACGGCAGCTACCAGATCCAGCTCTTCGAGGATACCGAGCAGCGGATCAACCTCTACCAGGCGCTCGACCGCCTCAACGTCAAGTACGGAGCCAAGACGGTCTGCCGAGCGGCAGGGGTGGGACTGGATCGCCGCCGCTTCAATCCTTTCAACGGGATGGAAGTCTAAGTGGAAAAAGGCGTTGTCTCTGGCACCAAAACTTTCTATTTTGCCCAGTCAGAGCCTGATTCTTTTTTCCATCCATGCCCCAATACCTCTTTTCTACTCCCCGACTTGGCTTTCGCACTTGGCAGCCTTTTGACCTGGACGACTTCGCCGCGATCAATGCGGACAGGGAAGTCATGCGCTACTTCCAAAAGCCGCTTTCCCGAGAGGAAACCCAGGCCATGATCGACCGCATGCTGCGGATGTACGAGGAAAAAGGCTATTGCTACTTTGCGGTGGACCATCTGGAAAGCAAAGAGCTGATCGGGACGATCGGCTTGGGTTGGAAGACCTTCGAGGCGGACTTTACGCCCTGCGTGGACATAGGCTGGAGGCTGGGCAAAAAATGGTGGAACAAAGGCCTGACCACCGAGGGAGCGTCGGCATGCCTGGACTTTGCGAAGCAGCTCCAAATCCCAGAGGTCGTGTCTATGGCTTCGGTGGGAAACGGCGCTTCCATCCAAGTAATGCGGAAGATCGGCATGGCCTATTGGAAGGACTTCGAGCACTCCGAGCTCCGCGATTTTCCGCATATCCAGCAATGCAGCCTCTACCGGATCATCTTCGGATCGACGGAGGAACGATGACCAAAAAAAAGCCATTCCCGCTAAGGAATGGCCCAGGCTCCAACTTCCGACCCAGCAATTAGTTGGAAGCCCCTAAAAATAATCCAGCAATGCCCAAAACGGCATCTTTGTCCAGCGGCTCATCCCAGCCCTCGGATACCGCATTGGCGTCAATCCCCGTCAGATTGGAGACGTCCACCCCGGCATGGGTGAGATTTTGCTCGCCTGCATAGATCGCAGTGGTAGCTGCAGGCAGGGTACCTATGGAAGCATTGGTAATCCAACCCTTCACGGTATCCTGGCCCTTTTTGGTTCGCAGTCGACGAACCATCGAGGCGTGCCTTGCCTCCACCGAATGGATGGACAGAGCCGCAGTCAACACCACGTCGCTCTCCTGCACATTTGCGGCCTGCCCCTTGTATGCTCTCACGCCCGTATCCTCAAATGCCTGCGCCAAAGCCAAGAAGGTGGGATAGTCGGTGAATGGCGAGAAATTGCCTCCCGCCGTAAAGTCGAATTCTGGCTCAGCGACCGGAGAACCTTTCAGCACGTTGCCTATCACCTCCTGGAGAAAGCGTACGTGCGCCAGCTCATGGTCTCTGATTTTCTGGAAAATCACCCGATCCGCGGCATTGATCACGCCTGAGTCGAGTCCCATCTGGTAGTAGCGGTACTCAAGGTGCTCCAGCGTCAGGGCGTAGTTGAGCACCCCGATGAGGCTGGCGGTGTCCGCCTTGGCCACGTGGGGTATCGCGTTCAGTACCGCCAGCGGCACTGCGGCTAGGGCCATCTTTTTCCCAAAATCCCCAAATTGCCGAAAGGCATCCCTGCGCGAGTAAAAACGTTCCTTGTCCTCGGCACTTTTGGTGTCGGGACACATGCTATCCAATAGTTTGATCAAGTTCATGTCTTATGTGGTTAAAGTGGTGAATCAGCTGGGCAGCTGGCTAAAATCGATGTCCGTCTTGACGTAGGTTTTGGCCGCGGTCAGCACCTCGGTGAAATTCAGCGTTCGCTCCAGTCCATTGGCGTCGATGATATCGTCTCCGGCAAAATCCGCCGAACCCGGATTGATCAAGTCGCGAATCGCAGCCGCGTGGCGCGCTTCTACCGAAACGATCTTTCCCGCGATGAGCAGCAGATCGGCGCTTTCGAGATATTGGCCGGCTCCATTGTAGGCCGCTACACCGAGGTCCTCAAATACTTTCGCCGCTCCCAGCACGGAAGTCCTGCTGCTGAAGTCAATGCTGCTGAAGTCCACCTCCAGGGAGACAATCGCGTTGGCTCCCAAGGCAGCCTTGAAAAACTCCCGGTGCGCACGCTCGTGCTTCTCCAGATCGCCAAGGATCGTCTTCTCCTCCGCCGAAGCGTTGGCGAAATAGCCACCTTTCATCACCTCGGCATAGAATGCCGCCTCGAGCTGCTCGAGCGCATAGGCATAGTTCAGTATCCCTACATCGCCTGAGCCGAGATTTACCGCCCCGGGCATGGTAGGTCCCATATCATCCTCGTCGTTGCAGCCTACGAGCAGCAAGCCCGCAGAGGCCACCGTCATTGTTCCCATTCGGAGAAACCGCCGCCTATCCTCGTTTTTTATCAGAGCCTGGGGCTTGATCAATTCCTTTTTCATTTTGGTGTGTTTTTAGGTTAATATTTCGGTTTAGGTTTTCCATGGAAAAAAATCTGGATCCAAAGTCAATCAGCTCAACGAATGGATTTGAAGGGACTTACGAGCTTGCTATCCTGGCTGGATCGAGGATAGCCCCGATTTTTTTCAACTGAGGCAAAAAAAGGGGAGTAAAAGCCCCAGCTAAACACTGTAAACCAAACAGTTATACCCGATTCAAAAAAGCTGAAAAGCACCTGCTCGGCGGTGATTTTTTTAGACTAGTCGTTGATGATTGGCTTCAAAAAACCGACCGAATGGGCTATTTTTAACGCTTACCCAGAAAATCAAATCACGATGAGCGGCGGCAAAAAAGAACTTTCCAAAGAAGAGCTTCTGGCCATTTTGGCACTGCGTTTTGAGAAAAACAAAAAAAGGCATCCCGACCTGCAATGGGCCTTGGTGCTCCAAAAGCTCGAAGCCCAACCCGACAAAATCGACATCCTCCACGAGATGGAAACCACCGGAGGTGAACCCGACGTGGTGGCCCTCCAAACAGGTGAGGCCGATGAGCTCTGCTTCGTGGATTGCGCGGCCGAAAGCCCCTCCGGGCGGCGAAGCTGCTGCTATGACCTGGAGGCGCTGGAGTCCAGAAAGGAACACAAGCCCGCGAATGCCGCCGTAGAATGGGCCGAACAAATCGGCTCCGAACTCCTCACCGAGGAGCAATATCGCCAGCTGCAGCAGTTCGGTAAATTTGACGCCAAGACCTCCAGCTGGGTTAGGACGCCGGAGTCCATTCGCAAGCTGGGCGGGGCGATCTTCTGCGATTGGCGCTATGGCCAGGTCTTCACCTACCACAACGGCGCCTCGTCCTACTATGCCGCAAGAGGCTTCCGGACTTTGCTTCGCCTCTAAGCCACCCTCCCTATCCACAACCAAACCTTCCCCAAATGAGAGCAACCTTACTCCTCGCGCTGATTTTCCTTTCCCTCTCCGCCCAGGCCCAGGCTCCCAGCCAAGGACAGCTTGAGGCCTTGACAGAAAAACACTGGCAATCTTCCCTCGGACTGCTGCTGGAGATCGTCTCCATGCCCAACGAGGCAGTCTATCCCGAGCAGATCGAGGTAAATATCCAATGGTGCGAGGAGCAGTTTGCCAAGCGGGAATGGACAGCGGAGCGGCTTGCCACGGGAGGCATCCCCTTGCTGCTGGTCCAGAAAAACCAAGCCAAGGCCTCCAAAACCATCCTTTTCTATTTCCATGTAGATGGACAGGCGGTGGACATCAGTAAGTGGGACCAGGAAGATGCCTATGTGCCTGTCTTGAAAACCCGTAGCTCCGCCTCAGCGTGGGAGCCCATGCCCCTAGCGCATCTAAAGACATCCTATGATCCCGAGTGGAGAATTTACGCAAGATCCGTGTCGGATGACAAAGGGCCGCTCGCGATGTTTATCTCCGCCTGGGATGCGCTCACGGAGGCTGGACTTGCTCCCGACTACAACCTGAAAATCATCCTGGACTTTGAGGAAGAGCAGGGCTCACCCAAACTGCCCGCCGCAGTGAGCCAGTATCGGGAAAAGCTCAGTGCAGACCTCATGCTCATCATGGATGGCCCGCGCCACACCAGCAACGAGCCCACCCTGAGCTACGGGGCCCGCGGAATCTCCGACATGACGCTCACAACCTACGGACCCAGAGTCCCCCAACACAGCGGGCACTACGGCAATTACGCTCCAAATCCAGCCCTCCTGCTCGCCCAGCTCTTGGCATCGATGAAAGACTCCGAAGGCCGGGTAATAATCCCCGGATTCTATGAGGGCATAGACTTTTCGGACTCGGAGCGGGAGATTTTCTCCAAAGTACCCGACAATGAGCCCGCAGTGCAAAAGCGCCTGGGGATAGGGCGTACAGACCAGGTAGGCAAAAACTACCAAGAGAGCATCAACTACCCCTCCCTAAACATCCGCGGCATGAGCTCTGGCTATACTGGCGCCCAGGCCACCACCATCATACCGGCGGTGGCCGTAGCCGAACTGGACATGAGACTGGTACCGGAGTCCGATCCCGATCGTCTCTATCGCCTGATCGACGCGCATATTGCCTCGCAGGGATTCCACATCCTGGATCACGACCCGACCGATGAAGAGCGCTTGCGCTATCCAAAAATCGTAAAGTTGGAAAAATCCGTCTCCTATCAGGCTTTCCGAACGCCAATTGACTCGGAGGCTGGGGCTTGGCTGAGGGAGGCCATGCAAAGAGCCTTGGGAAAACCTCCCGTGCAGATCAGGATTTCCGGTGGGTCCATTCCCATCTCGCCTTTTGTCGATGCGCTGGAGATCCCCGCAGTGGTCATCCCGACGGTGAATGCGGACAACAACCAGCACAGTCCAAATGAAAACCTGCGCCTGGGCAACTACAAGGAAGGGATCGTGACCGTCTTGGCTATCCTGACGGAAAGCTTCCTCTGAGCGGCCCGGTCACGTCAACAACCGGCAAGCAATTAGTCCGCCTCTCCCTCGGAAAACAACACCAGTCGCAGCGTCCCATAGTCGTACTTGCCCTCAAAGTGCTCGTAATAGGGCTTGAGTGCGTCAAATTTTCCCGACATCTGCTGGATCTCACGAATCGCCTCGTCCGCGACGAGCTGCTCCAGCTTCAGCTTGCCGGATTTGACCCCATGCCCCAGATGTCCCATGATCGTGGACAGTGCAAAGTCGCGCTCTGCCGCAATCTCGGAGGGGCTCTTTCCGTCCAAAAACATCTGAACGCTGAGAGCCTTGGAGTCTTCCTTTTTCTCTTTGGGAGCTTTTTTTGGCTTGTCGGCTGACTTTTTTCGGCCGGTTTTGGTGGTGCTTTTGGGCTTGGCTGGCAGGGAGTCGAGGATTCTTGATTGGATCGTTTTACGCTTGAGCGTGATCTGGCTTTCAATATCATCCATCCTGCCGGTCACCTCCCCTTTCAGTATGGCCTGGATCACTTTGCCCGCCCGAGCGATATCGAGGTATTTGCGAAGCAGCTCCAGCTCGAGCTCCTCCAGTCCGTTTTGGTAGGTTTTCATACGGGAAAAATCCGCCACCTTGGCCTGGTGCAGCATGAGTTGCTCCAGGATTTGCTCGAGAAAAACCAGGTAGTAGTCCGCCCCTTTTCCTATCCGCTCCTGCAGCTTGGCTTCTTCCTGATTTTGGAGCAAGACCAAAAGCTGGTTTCGAAACTTGCGGGTGTTCTCCCCCTCGGACTCGAGCTTCCCATAGATCACCGGAAGGTCTTTTTGCATGCTTTCATCCTCAAACTCCAGGTTGCTTTCCTGATCCTTGTCAAACTGCTTGATAGACCTCAGCAAGCTCTCAAACTCGAAAGTCTCCTGGATCAAGCGCCCCAGGTACTGCCTTTGGTTTTGCGAAAGCAACTCACCCAGCTCCGCCTGATGGCTCGTACCCTGGGTAAAATCCACCACCTTGGGGTCAGAGTAAATCACCTCGGCCTGGACCCGGGTGCGGAGTATGAGACCCTCCAGGCTTCTCAGGCGGCTCAGCGCCACATAGACTTGGCCCGGCGCAAAGGCCTGCCCCACATCGATGATCGCCCGGTCAAAGGTCAGCCCTTGGCTTTTGTGCACGGTGACTGCCCAGGCCAGCTTGACCGGATACTGCGCAAAGGTGCCGATCACCTCCTCCTCCAGCTCTTTGGTATCGGGATTGACCCGGTATTTTTTGTTCTCCCACAGCTCTTTTCTGAGCTGGAACTCCTCCTTGGAATCATCGAGCTCCACGATGATGGCATCCTCTGCCAGCCGGATGACGGTAGCCAGCTTACCGTTGAAGTAGTTGGAATTGCCCGAGCTGTCGTTTTTGATAAACATGACTCTCGCCCCGACCTTCAGCTCTATGGACTGGGGAAGGGGAAAAAGCGTCTCCGGAAAGTCCCGCTCCACCTCCGCCTCATACCAGGATGAGGGGCTATCTAGGGCGCGCAGCTCGCGGAGATTGAGTTCGTCTGCCTTGTAGTTGTGCGTGGTGAGCGTGATGGACGGGGGTAGCTCGCGGATTTCGTCCAAGGTTTTGTAGTGCTGGTTGAGCGCGCGCACATCCTCCGGAGTGGCCCGATTGTCCCGAAGATTGTTCAGGATACGGATAAAGACCTCGTCCTGCTGACGGAATATCTTGTCCAGCTCCAGGTAGACCATGCCCGAATGCTGGAGGGCTTTGGCCTCGAAGAAGTGCATGGAATTGTAAAAGCGGCTGAGCACGCCCCATTCCTGGTCTTTGACCACGGGCGGAAGCTGATACAAATCCCCGATCAGGAGCACCTGAATCCCCCCAAAAGGAACCTTATAGTTTCGCTTCACGCTCCGCATCCGGTAGTCAATCGCGTCCAGGATATCGGCGCGCAGCATGCTGACTTCGTCTATGACCAGCAGGTCTATGGACTTGAGGACGTTTCGTCGGGCTTGGTTGAGGGGATGCTTTCGGGCGAGTGTCTGCTGGGTGAAAAACCCATACTGATCCGAATAGTGTCCCTCCGCCTCCCGAGTGGGCAAGAAGGAACCAAAAGGAAGCAAAAACTGGGAATGAATCGTCACCCCACGGGCGTTGAGGGCCGCAATCCCGGTGGGCGCCACGATCACAAAGCGCTTGTGGGTGAGTTTGGCCAGGTCCCTCAAAAAAGTCGTTTTGCCTGTCCCGGCCTTTCCGGTCAAAAAAACCGGGGCGCCGGTATTGTTGACAAAGCGGGCGGCAAGCTCCAGCCTGTCGGTGGATAGATTTTCCATCCAACTAAATTACGTGCTTTTGGCAAATGCACCGCCCGCCCCGCCTTTAAATGGACGACAATCCGTAAATTTCGAATCACAAACCTCAGATTTCAATTCCATCATCATGTACATCCATCGGCTCAACAACTGGGAAAGCGAACCCGAAGTCATCGATTTCATCCAAAAAAACGCGTTTGCGACCTTGGTCAGCCAAGTCGAAGGAAGACCTTGGGCCACCCACCTCCCCTTTGTTTTCGGCCAAGACAAAGAAGGAAACGCTGTCCTGAGCGGACACGTCGCCAAAACAAACATCCAATGGAAATCCATACAAGCCGATGAGGAAGTCTTGGCGATATTCCAAGGTCCGCACGCCTACATTTCCTCCTCCTGGTACACCCACGAGAATGTCCCTACCTGGAACTACCTGGCCGTGCACGTGTACGGCAAAATCCGCCTCATCGAGGGGGAAGAACTCCTCGCGCACCTGAAATCCCTGGTGGACATCTACGAGACTGGCCGCCCCAACCGGGTACGGGTAGAAAACATGTCCGAGTCCTATGTGCAAAGCCAAATCCGGGCTTTGGTAGGCTTTGAAATCAAAATCACCGAAGTACAGGCCAGCGCCAAGCTCTCCCAAAACCGAGACGATGTGAACTACCACCGCATCATCGAAAAACTGGATGAAAGCAGCTTTCCCTTGGATCGGGAGATCGCAGAGGAAATGCGCAAAAGGAGACCATAAAAAAGGGCATCGATCGATGCCCTTTTTTCTTCATTCAAACGCTGTCCTTAGAATCCTGACACATTCAATCGACCTCCCGTCACCACCTTGCCCTGCAACGAAGGCGTTGGGGTCGCCTGGGCGAGAATTGCATTTTTGATCTGGGCAGCCGAAGCGCCTGGATTGAGAGATGCGTAGAGCGCTGCCGCACCCGACACGTGAGGCGTGGCCATGGAGGTACCATTGTAGCTGGCATAGCTGGCAACGACCTTCCCCTTGGAACTCGCGGGAACAGTCGACCAAATACCCGACCCCGGCGCTCCTATATCCACTGTAGTCGCTCCGTATTGGGAAAAGGAGGACAGTGCCCCGCTGCTGGTGATCGAAGCCACAGCGATAATATTCGGTGAGGTATAGCCCGAAGGATAGCTGGCCGTAGCGTCGTTGTTGGTACCTGAGTTGCCTGCTGCCGCAATGAACAGAATGCCCGCTGCGTCAGCCCTGTCGATGGCATCTTTTAAGGCTTGGGAAAAGCCCCCTCCACCCCAGGAATTGTTGGTAGCCACGATGTTCAGTCCATGACGGGTCTTCAGATCGGTAAAGTAGTCCACTGCCTTGATCGCGTTGGCAGTAGTGCCGCCCCTTTTTCCAAGAAACTTGGCTCCTATCATCCGCACATTCCACACCACTCCAGCGACGCCGGCACCGTTGCCACCCACAGCGCCGATGGTTCCCGCGACGTGGGTACCGTGATCGTCTCCAGTTCCGTCAAAAACGGAGCTGTTGTTGCCGTCAAAATCCCATCCGTAGACATCATCCACCAGGCCGTTGCCATCGTCGTCCACGCCATTGTCGGCTACCTCTCCGGGGTTGGTTCCCGCATTGGCAGCCAGATCGGAATGGGTGTACATGTAGCCTTCGTCGATGATCCCGATGTAGACGGTACTAGATCCCAGCTTGTTGGCCGCCCAGGCTTCGCTAGCCCTTGACCCAAACTGGTTGCCGCCGGCGGACATCCCCCAGAGCTGCCCACCCACAAAGTAGGTGTCATTGGACGTGGCCTGATGCTGGTAGATCCAGTTGGGCTCAGCGTACTCGATCTCCGGCAAGCCTTTCAGGCGTTCGATCGCTTCCAGGGTACCCAGCTTTGACTCCACGAGCAGCAGATCACCGGATGGCCCTCCCATTCTTGCGTTGACCATTTCCATCGCGCCGGTATTGATCTGCTCGACGACACTCGCCTCAATCAGCGCCAATACATCCACCGACAATCTGGAATTCTGGCTGGAGGTCTTGTACTTGATCAGCAGCTGCCCAGGCACGAATGCCTCGCCCAACACAGACTCCACGGCATCGTTTGCCGCCACGTCGCTTTCAACAATGTCCCCACAGGACGCTGCCATGCCCACCAGGGCAGATAGAGACAGCATGGTATAAAGTTTTCTCATAAGGTGAATTGGTTTTACATCCTAATGAAAATAAACAGTTTACCCGAATATAATTCCTATCGCGTCGCGTTGCGATCAAATAATTCTGCGTCCAAAAACACCAAAATTTTCCTCCATCCTGAAAAAAATGCCGCTCGCTGCAACAAAAAAGAAGCAAAAAGCCAGTTTCGGCAATTTCTACTTTTCACCAAAATTCATGATTTCTTTTGCCGCATTGCCCGGGACGATGCGCATCATCCCGTCCTTGGTACTGTTCCAGATCAGATGGAAGGGGCCTCGGTATTGGTTTCGCTGGGTGAAGTACTCTGAGACCAGGTAGTTTTTCTCTCCGGGGAGGTTCGATTGCTTCAGAAGAATATTGGTGATCGTGGACATCAAGCGGTTTTTGTTCTGTCCCTCTTTTTTGAAAATCTCCATTTTCAGATCCCCGTAATCGAACCTAAACTGGTTGCTAGCCCCAAGGGAATCCGCGTGCATCCTGAGCTCCAGCCTGGACAAGTGTCCCGTCTCGATGCGGCCATTCATCAGGGGCTTGAGGATCTCGCTGACCTTGGTCAGGGGAAAATCCACCAAGCTGACTTCCAAGTCAAACTCATCCCGGTCGTAGGGGATGTCTATCGCGATGGTCATGTCCCCCGCGCCGTCGATCTTTGCGGTGAAGTCCGCGTCGGCGTTGCCCAGCAAAGCCTGGTACTCGGGAATCGAGGTAATTTGGGTCAGGTGGCCGTTGATATCGCTGAGCTGAAACTTCCAAGTATCGCCCTTGCCGGGAACTGACTCTCCGTAGCCGATGGCTCCATCCACCACAGACAGGGTGTCCAGCTTCAGCGGAAAGTCGAGCTTTTTCACCAAGCCCTGAAACATAGGCTTGTATTCGTCCGGCGGCCTCGGAATACTCTTGTTTCGGAAATCATCCAAAACCAAACCCACCAGCTCCAGTTTTCTGGCGCGCACGTCGAGGTTCGAATAAAGGTTGCTCGCGGCCTCCAAACCCGAGAAAACCAAGGAATCCAGCTCAAACTCGATCAGGTCGACTTGGTATTCCATCCGGGCAGAAGCTTCCAGCACCCCCTCCTCGTATTTGAGGGAGGGAGCGATTACTTTGAGCTGCTGGCGCTTGGTGTCAAATTCCACCCGTCCCGTACGCAAAAGCGGCCCTTGGTGGAATCGGTGACCGATGCTGTCGATGGAAACCAAAATCCGCCCGTAGTCAAATGGAATGGGGTTGGCGACTTTCAGGGAGTCAGTTTGCAGGTCCGTCGCCAAGACGTTTAGCTGGCTGAGTGCGCCGGTCTGATGCCCGTCCTCCATCATCTGCACGTTGGCTTGGACGAGCTTGAAATTGGATATTTCCCCCCGGGAGAGGATATCGCCAAAGAGCCCCTTCAGCCCATCCCCTGCCTTGTCTTGGTCGGGGTTTTCCTCCGCATTCGGAATATAGACTACGAGATAGGGATTGAGGAGCACCAGTTCCTTGAGTTTCAGCTCGCGGCTGAGAAAAAGCTTCGCAAGATTCAGCTGGTTGAGCTCCACCTTCGCTGCACGCCCGTCCACGAACACGCCTTTTTGTCCCCCAACGGGATTGATGGTTACCTCGGAGATGGAAATGATGCGCCGGAGATAGTCGAAGTCCGCAGACTGAAAGCTGATGTTGTAACTGCGATCCGGGTTGGCGTTGATCACCGATTCGATATTACGGTTGACCCATCTGATCCCCAAGGAGACGGCGATGCCCGCCAGCAGCAAAAGCGCCCCAAAAACTATCCCAGCTATCTTTAAAAACTTCATCCAGTACGTGTTAGTGAACTCCTGTTCCCTTTTTCAAAGGCCTACAAAAAGGGAGCTCCTTCTTGTACCAATCCAACCGCTTCACGAGCTACCGCCAATCTCCTATTTCAAACATCAATCCCCAAATCAAGTCCCGCTGTCCGCGAGGCTTTTCCCAATGGCCAAGTCCGCGTGCAAGCCACTTTGGAGTGTTTTGGGCGTTTGATTTTTGCCTGCGCTTTTTACGGCAGATGGAGAAAGAAAAAAGCCGCTTGCGAATCTGTGGATTTTTTTCCCCAAACCAAGTCCCAAAACCCACCCAAACCAAACTTGACCCTAGGCATGTCTGATAGCCACTACTTTACCGTTCGCTCGTCAAATTTGCCTGCGAGAGTCCCCCACATTTTGATACATTTGGGTATGAAGCGATTCTTTTTTTGCCTGATTGCGGCATCTTTTCTCTTTTCCAAGGCCTCTGCGCAGGAGATTACCGTTTTGACCTACAACATCCTCCACGGAGAGCGTGACGATCGTCCCAACACTTCCAATGTAGCCGAGGTAGCCAAGCTGCTCCTCCAGCTGCAGCCCGAGGTCATCGCCCTCCAGGAAGTGGACAGTATGACCCGGCGCTCTGCCAGATTCAACCCCCAACCACTGGACTATGTTTCCAAGCTGAGCCAGGAGACAGGCTACCGAGGCTACTTTGCCAAGGCCATGGACTACGATGGCGGCGGCTACGGAGAGGGGATTTTGGTGAAAAAAGGCTCCGACTACCATACACTCCAACTCCCAAACCCCGTAGGAGGCGAGCCCCGGGCCATGGCCTGGGTCATGGCGGAGCTCAAATCCCAAGAGGAATTCTATTTCGGAGCCACGCACCTCTGCCACGAGTTTGGGGAAAACAGAATCGCGCAGGTGGACGCCATCCTGGCCTATGCCGACTCGCTCGACAAGCCCGTGGTGTGGGTAGGCGACCTAAACTTTCGCCCTGACTCACCGGAATACAGCCGCATTCCCGCCCACTGGAAGGAAGCGGGTGCCGCCTCCGGCCAGCTCCAAAACACGTACGGCACGGCTGAAAAAGGAGCACGAATCGACTACATCTGGTACGACTCCCGCAAGCTCGAACTGGTGGAATACAAAGTTTTAGACCAAGTTAAATTTTCCGATCACTATCCAGTCTGGGCCATCCTCAGGCTGAAAAAAGAACCCCAGCATGAATAGATCAAAATCTTACCTCTCCCTCATCGCCCTACTCGCCTTGGCAGTCGTCGGCCTGACGGCCTGGAAATCCGAGCAGCCCGCCAAGACCAAGTGGATCCAGCTCTTCAACGGCAAAGACCTGAAGGACTGGACGGTCAAGATCCGCACCCACGAGCTCGGCGACAATTTCGCAAACACCTTCCGGGTCGAAGATGGCCTGATGCAAGTCCGCTACGACGGCTACACCCAGTTTGACCAGCAGTACGGGCATATTTTCTACAAAAAGCCCTTCTCCTACTACCTCCTCCAAGTCCAATATCGCTTCGTGGGCGAGCAGTGCCCGGGAGGCGAAGGCTGGGCTCTGAGAAACAGCGGTGCCATGCTGCACTCCCAAGACCCCAAAACGATGATGAAGGACCAAAACTTCCCGATCTCCATCGAGGCCCAGTTTCTCGGGGGCAATGGAAAAGACCCACGTACCACCTGCAACCTCTGTACTCCCGGCACCAACGTCGTGCTGGCCGACTCTCTTTTCACCCCGCACTGCATCAACTCCAAATCAGAGACCTACCACGGGGATCAGTGGGTGACCGCCAACTTCATCGTCATGGGTGACGAGGAAGTGCACCACCTGGTGGGTACCGATACGGTTTTCAGCTACTTCAAGCCACAGATAGGCGGGGGAAGCGTGGCACCGTTTGACCCCAAGGTCAAAATCGACGGACAGCTGCTCAAGGAAGGCTACATCTCCCTGCAAAGCGAAAGCCATCCCGTGGACTTCAAAAAAGTGGCCCTGGTCGATCTCTCCAAAATCAAGGACGATCCCAAGAAGCTGAAGGAAACGGTCAGTCAGGCCTTGGCCGAAAACTGAAGAATCTCAAATCCACACCTGCTGCCGCTGAGGCAAGTTGGATAAAAATAAACCCTCCAAGGGTTCAAAAACCTTGGAGGGTTCTGGTGGCCCTGATCGATCCCAAAAAACTGAAGGAAACGGTTAGTCAGGCCTTGGCTGAAAACTAAAGGATCTAAAATCCTCACCTGCTGCCCCGGAGGCGACTGGATAAAAACAAACCCTCCAAGGGTTCAAAACCCTTGGAGGGTTGTGGCGATGAGCGGTCCTTAAACCCTCACCTTGGTGGTGCCGCCGCCTTCCAGCGTGATGGCTACGGGCTTGTTGGTTTTCCAGCTGCCACCCGTAAAGTCAGGCACGTCGATGGAGTTGGAGCGGTTGGCTACCGACCACTCGCTCAGTGGCGTGATGCAGCTCCAAAGTGCGGCATCGTACACGTCCTGATCCAGAGGCAGGCCATTTCTCAGGCAGTCGATCAGTCTCCAGTCCATCATGAAGTCCATCCCTCCGTGTCCGCCGATCTGCTTGGCGAGTTCGCCGACTTTCTGCACAATCTCGGGGGTGTATTTCGCCTGCAGCTCCTTCATCTCTTCCTCCTTCATCCAGCCGTGACCTTTGGCGACCTTCTGCTCAGGATACTTTTGGGCATATCCTTCGGTGCCGCTGACCACATGCAGTCGGGAGTAAGGACGCGGCGAGGTCACATCGTGCTGTATCATGATGGATTTGCCATGCTTGGTCTTCACCACGGTGGTGTTCATATTGCCGCGATAGGACTTGGACGCAAAAGACCCGAAGAAGGGATCCGTCTCGGCCAGCTCCTGCGCTTTGGCTTTCATCTGAAAATCATTGCTGGACAAAGAGGTCAGGTAGTCCATCTGATCTCCCCGGTTGATATCCAGGATCTGGCAGATCGGCCCGAGCCCGTGGGTGGGATAGAGGTTACCGTTTCGGAAGTTTTCCTTCAATCTCCACATATCCTGATAGCCGTCCTTGTTGAAGTTGAGCGCAAGCAGGTCGTGGATGTAGGCACCCTCCACGTGGAGGACATCTCCGAAAAAGCCTTCCCGCGCCATCTTCAGTGTCATCAGTTCGAAGAAGTCATAGCAGCAGTTTTCCAGCTGCATGCAGTGTTTCTTGGTGCGCTCCGAGGTCTCCACCAGCTGCCAGCACTCTTCCAGAGTCCTTGCCGCAGGCACTTCCACGGCTGCGTGCTTCCCTGCTTCCATCGCATAGACTGCCATCGGTACATGCCAGTCCCATGGGGTGGCGATATAGATCAGGTCCAAGTCCGGACGATCCACCATCTTTTTCCAGGCATACACGCTTCCCGAGTAGAGTTCCGGGTTGTGGGGAGTGCCTTCCAGCGACTTCTTGGCTTTCTCGGCCATCTCGGGACGCAGGTCGCAGAGGGCTTTGATCTCCACGCCCTCGATTTTGCTGAGCCGGGTCACAGCGCCCGGGCCTCTTTGTCCCAACCCGACCACGCCTACTCGGACGGTATCTATCTTGGGAGCGGCAAATCCGCACATGTTAAAGGATTGTACCCTGGATGCCCCATATTTTGCCTCAAGGGGCAGGCTTTGAAACTCTCCAGCAAGCGCGCTTCCAGCTCCAAAAAGGCCTAAACCAGCCAAACCGGTGGATTTCAAAAATTCTCTTCTGCGATTCATAGTAATTCGTTCTTTTTTTGGATTTGCAATGGCTATTTAACAAAAAAATCAATAAAGTCCCCGCTCTACGGAATAAAGCAAACAAATAATAGGGAACACGCCCTAATCCCTGCTTTGTTGGGAAGGCTAGTTAGAGGAAAAAAACCTCGTCATCACCCGCTCAGCGGCTTTCCCCTGTGGAGTAAAGTCAGGCTGCCTCTCCGGCACCTCCGGGTGCCATTTCCAGAAAAACACGCCAGCCAGCCATTTCTTTTTCCAGGCAGTCTCAAAGAAAGCCTCATAGCAGCGCGCTTGCACCTCGTCGGAAAACTCCACTCCCTCCCGTTCATTGGGCCAGACCCAAGGCTCCATCGCCGCATCGACGGTATTGCAGTAGCCTATTTCAGTGAAAAAGACCGGCTTTTGGCACTTTCTTACCAGCTTTTCGATCTTGGGCAAATGACTCTGCCAAGAGGCCTTGAGCTCAGCCAAGCCGGGGCTGTGTCCGCTGGAAAGGGGAAAATAGGCCTGTATGCCGATGTAGTCCAGCGCATCCCAAAATTTGACCTGCTGGTATTCCGTAAAGTTCGCTGCATAGGTCAGCTTGCCAGAGTAGACTTTCCTCACCTCCGCGATGACCGCTCTCCAGTCCTCCTCCCGATGGGAAGTCTTTTCCAGCTCGGTACCGACGCAGAGCGCCGGGATTCCCAGCGACTCGGCCAGTCCGGCATAGCCTACGATGAAGGCCGTATAGTTGGCAAACCAACGCTTCCAGTCCTCCTCGGACAGCATCTCTATCTCTCCCACCCAGGCCCCCCTCACCCAGAGGTGGGGCTTCAGCATGTTTTTCATGCCATACTTGGCCGAGGAGTCCATCGTGACCTGTATGCCCAGAGGGGACTCTCCCCACCATCGCTTGTCGTTGTCCAGGTCCCAGCCGATCTCCGGATCGTTTTTGTCCCGCTGCCAGCCAAAGGGCGTCTGGGAGATGGCATTGGCGCCGGTAGCTTGGAGTGCCAAAAATTCCCCACCACGCAGGGGACGGCGACTTCCCTCCCAATTGACGCCCTTCCACTTTTCAGTCGTCGCGGGAAGTGGATTTGCGGGGATAAAAAACCAGACCGAAAAGGCCAACACAAGCAATCCCAGGGTACTGAAAAGATATTTTCTGAAAGAGGACACCATGGGTTGCTTGGGTTTAAGGTTCGGTCAGTCGGGAAGCTGCGTCACCTGGATGTTTTCCAGATTGATTTCCGACAGCTTTTCCAGCTGCCCGGAGACGTAGAGCTCTTGCATCTTTTCCACGGGAGTCTCCTTATCGGCTGGTTTCAGATTGAGGTAGTTTTGAAAGCGTATACCGCCGACCTCCGAGACGGAGCTCACCTCGCGCATGCGCACGCCGCCGCCATCCGTATGGTAGCTGTAGGCCATGAAGTCCATGAGGCGATCCTCCCGGCCAAACCAGTACAGAAACTCATCCTCGAAATGCTCTCCCCCACCCTCTTGCACAAAGGTCACCTTGACCAGGTCGTAGGCCTTCCCCTTGAGCTCGGTCTCACCCAGATAGGTCTTCACTGCCGCCGGGTCGTTGAGTCCATAGGGCAAAAAGGCAAAATAGGCCACCGAATTGACCGAGCGGGAGAAGGCTCCTATCCGCTCCTCGGTCAAGGTATCGATAACCGCGCCGTTGACTGTTCGGACGAATCCGGAATTGTTGAGCACATCCTTGACCATCCCGGTGCTGTCGCTAAACTCCCGGGTGTATTCAAAGGCCGAGGGGGTCTTGAAGATCGTGTAGTGGGTTTCCCTAAAATCAAACTCGATCAGTGAACTTTCGAAAGCCGCTCCACCGTGGGCCACAATCGACTCGTCAACGATTTGTTGGGCTTCGGAGCGGGAGTCGCATCCTGAGAATTCGAGGGCAAAAAAGAAGAAAAGAACGTATTGAAGTAGTTTCATAGGCTTAAAATACTGGAGATCAAAAGACTCTGAGAGAACTTAGTTGAAACCAAAGAATAGACATCTAAATCTCTCCTATCGTTTTTTGTTCGTGGCACTAATTCTATTTGAATTGTTTCGGCAATATTTTTTTGCCATTCAATATTGAATATAAGTTTTGAATTTCTCTACCAGCTGTCTTGGTGCATAAATATGAAGAAGGCAAAAGGCGGTCAATAACCAACCGATGAACGTAAATGTAGAATTTGGAATTTTCTTGACAGTCGATCCTCCATCAAGTTCATAAACTACGGTTTCATAAAAAGGCGGTAACAGTGCAAAAAAAAGAAAGGTTAGTCCGAAAATGACTCCGATAATAGGAACGTAAAAATTTGTAGTCCACCAAATGTTCACTTTTCTATTTAGCCGAATCGGAAGACCTACGATTATGCAAACAAAAATTGTCAAACCAGAAAGTATTACCGCAATTATTGGTTGAAAAACTATTAATCCAAAAATCCCCTCAAAGCCGAAGTCACTGTCAAGGAGTGCAAATACCATGTAAATGCAAAAAGTCAAAATGAATGTCAGTACGATTTGAACTCCTAGAGTCAATATTTCAACTAGTTTATTCATTGTGTTTCATATTACCTCTTAAAACGACCAACAACTTTCTTTTCAGCAATTAATTAGAAGTTTGAAATTCAAAACGATTTCCTTTTAAACATGAGCTAAGGTACTGGCTTTCAAGATCAAAACTATCCGCAATTTCTCACTTCACCACCTCATACTCTGAATATAAAAATTCCGCCCGTAGGAAGCGCTTCTTGCCGTCTTCATCCAGTTCCCAGCTTTCGCTTTGGGCTTGTAGCTTGAGGCCTTCGACTTCAGCATAGCCGAGGTAATAGATCAGCATAAGGCTATTTCCCTGGATTAGCTGGCGACCGATCATCACGGCACTCTTTGGATCGAAATAAAAGAGGCTAAGCTCGGCTCCTCCAGCTGAGTCCAGCTGCACGACCTCCGCCTCCCTTCCGTTTTCCAGGGTTAGCAACCCCTCGTAGCGAGGCGCCGACAGTTCATCCAAAATGCCCCAAGGCTGGGAGACCTCAAAAAAAGCCGCGTCGAATTCTTTTCTCTTCGATGCCAAAAAACCCAAATTCCGGATCTCATTTTCCCCCATGAAATAGCGCATCTGCTGTCTGTCCCAAGTAAGCACATGGGTCATACTATCCTTTTCCCAAGTGATCTTTCCCTCCAGATAGGGCTTCATCCTGATCTCCACCCGCTGATCCAGCTCGCTTTCCACCGTCCCGTCTTCCGCAAGCAGCCGGGTTTTCTTCCGAAATTTCAAAGTCGTTATTTCCTCCCAAGCCTCAGCCCCGCCGTGCGCCGCTATGGATCGCCCGACCAGCTCTCGGGCCTGTTTTTCGGGATTTTTCCCGCAGGAAAAAAGCAATACAAGAAGGAGCAACCAGTGGTTAAGCGGGGATTTCATGAGGGGTTTTGGTTTTGGATTTGGGTAGAAAATAGTCCAGAAAAACACCTCCGGCGACAAAGAGGTATTCGAGCAGCAAAATTAGGGGACTTTCCTCCACTCCGTCGACTCCGTAAGCACGATAGGACAAAACAGCCGCAAATGACCAGAGCAGAAAGGTGTTTTTGCCAGTCAGCAGGCTCAGCCCAAAGGCAGGAATCAAATACCAAGGATGCACCACCGGCTGCAGCAGCAGGTAGACCAGGTAGATCAACACCCAGAGATGGAGCATCTCGGGGAGAGTTGAGGGCTTCTTTTTCCAGGAGAAAAACACCACCAAGCCCAGCGTCGCCAGGCCCAACAGCTTGCTCAGCGTGGCAATCGTATTGTAGCCAACCATCCAAAAGCCTACCTCGCGCAACAGGTAGTACAGCGAGGCGTTAAACTCAAATTTGCCCTGATAAAGCGAGAGGCTCTGCAGGAAATGCGTCCCAGACGAGCCGAAAGCCAACCAGCAAAAACCCAGCACCAAAGACAGTCCAGCGGCGATCCAAAACAGGAAGCTGCGCCGGGTCTGAACGCCAAATACAAACGCGGGAGCCAGCACCAAAGGCAGAAGCTTCAGCCCGACGGCCAAGCCCCAGAGGCTCCCCGCCGTGGACGTGTTTCCCTTGTAAAGGTGCAGCGCCACCGCCAGCAAGAGAAGCAGCACCAAGCCCTCGAAATGCAGGTTGCCCGTGATCTCAAGGATCACCAGGGGATTCAGCCAGTAGAGCCACAGGAGCTTCCGGGCAAGCCCAATCGCCGTCAAAAGCTTCAGCAACAGCATAAAAACCCCGATCTCCCCGAGGATCAGCAGCATGCGAAGGCTGATGATCCCATTGGCGATCAGGCCTCCGGAGGCTTTGGCAGCCATCCAAAAGAGCCCTTGGTTCAGCGGCGTATAGACCGAGTAGTACTCTTGGGAATTGAGCAGGGGAAAGAGCTGATCGAGCATAGGCGAGCGCTCCAGCGGGTGGTTTTGGAGAAATTCTGCCGGAGTCTCCGCATAGGGATTTTCTCCCAAGCGAAGTACCTCCCCATCCCAAAGAAAGCGCGCGTAGTCTTCCGACCACTGGGGGATCGCCAGAAACAGCGAAAAGCGGATCAGTAGGCCGCAGACGAAGACAAAAAGCCAGGGAGTCCGCTCCTCTGCCAGGGCAAAGACCAAAAACATCAGCCCAAACAAAAGCACAAAAAGCCCCAAGGTGGACTGGAAGTCGGTGCGGGGAACGAGGTTTCCCAAGAAATAGACGCCCGCAAGCATCAGCAGCGCGAGCAAGGCCTGCACGGCCAGCTTCATGGTCGGATTCAAAGCCCCAATTCCTTTCTCAGCGGTTCGGACATCGTTCCGTTTTGATTCCAGTAGTCGGTCAGTTTCATATGCGTACGCGTAGCGGTGGTGGTTTCTTTTTTGCCATCTTCCCGGGTCCAGCTCTCCTCAAAGCCGAGGATCTCGTGGGGGAAGAATTTCTCAAAGCGGATGCTCAGCCTGCGGCCGATGTTGGAGTATTCCACCACGACCTCGCTTTGGTTGGACGCCAGGTCACGCCGCGCGATGCTGGCGTTTTCGGCCTTGAGGGGCGTGTGGGCAAAGCGCTGGAAAATCAGGCTCGGCAACAGCAGCTGGCTGCCCGTGGGCACGAGCTCTGGATTGAGGCGGATCAGGTTGAAAAGCTCGTCCTCTGGCATGGCGTTGACTTTGGCCTCGGAATCGCCCTCCGACTCAAAGTAGGAAAACTGCTTGATTTGGTAAGTGCCGTTTTTGAAGTTGAGCTGCGTGAAGGACTGTCCGCACCACTCGGTCACCGAGGCGGTGATCTTGGGTGAAAAGGACTCCTCGTACACCGGCGTGAAGACCGAGAGCATGGTGTGGTAGGGATAGATGCCCGTGACAAAGTCCCGGGTCATATTGAGCTTCATGACCTTCTGCGCGTCGGATGCGTTGCCTTTGGGGTCGTCGAGCTTCACCTGCTTTCGCTTCGAAAAATCCTCCGTCACGAAGATCATCACCGCCTTGCCTGGCCTGACTTCCCCATAGCGGCTTTGCTGCAGGTCAAAGACGTTGATCTCGGCCTTGCCCTGATACCAATAGCCCGCAAACTGGTTTTCGTCCACACCGTCTCGGCTGGAGGGGCTGCAGGAGAACAGCATCAGCAACAGGCCTAAACCTAGACAAAAAACCATTCTATTCTTGATCATCAAACCCATAGTGTTCTAGCAGTATCGTGATTTCGTTTCGCAACTTTGGCAGATGCTTCACCGCGATCCCCCAAATTGTCTCCGATGCGACCGAGTCATAGCCATGAATAATCCGGTTTCGTGTATCGACAATTTTACGGGAATTGGATATCCGTATCTCTGGTTCCAGCTTGAGCAGCTGGTTCACCGCCTCCCCGATGATCTCTATGTTTCTTTCCACCGCCTTTCTTGTCTTGAGATCTTTCTTAAACGCAAAGTAATCCAGCGGCTGGGGCAAAAAACCATAGATCTGGTCAATTGCTGTGCGGATGTCGAGCAGTCGAGTGACGACTTTAAGCTTCATAAACGACGACTTTTGATCGCTCGATCTCCTTTCTCAGCAAAGGATTCAGATCGGCTCGTTCCTCCAACAAATCAACCTGCCTACCCAAAATCTTCTCGAGACCAAATTTTAAGCTGAAGTAATTTTCCGTGTATTCCAGCGGGTCATCCTCTTTCAGATCCACAATCAAATCCACGTCACTCTCTTCATCAAACCGATCGGTCAAAACGGAGCCGAACGCGTAAAGCGACTTAACTCCGGTCAGTTTACAAAGCTCACGGATGGAAGGGATGAATGGGCTTAGCTTTTCCATAGAAAAAGAATAGTGGTCGAGGAAATTAATTGTTCTGAATATACGATTCTTTGCCTAGCCTATGAGACCCTGGCATCGGTCATCGGACACCCGACAATCCACTACCAATACCTAAAGATGGTCAAAATAATCTTATACCCCGCTCCAAAGACTCCCTTGACCGTCCCACTGACTTTGGAGACGCCGATACGCTTGCGGTACTTCACGGGCACTTCCAGGTAGCGCAGACCGGCCTTGTGCGCCTTGAGCTGCATCTCGATGGTCCAGCCGTAGTTTTGGTCGACCATATTGAGCCGCAGCAAATCCCGCCAGACGATGGCACGAAAAGGCCCCAAATCCGTAAACTTGGCTCCCTGCATGTACTTCATCATCGTCGTAGCCAGCCAGTTGCCAAAGACCTGCGGCACCGTCATCGAGCCGCTCTCCCGCTGACCCAGCGCTCGGGAACCGATCACCATTTCGGCCTTTCCCTCCTGGATTGGAGCAAGCAAGAGCCTCATTTCCACCGGGTAGTCACTGTAGTCCCCGTCCAAAAACACCACGATATCCGGCTGCACCGACTGGCTTTTGATCCAGTCCATGGCTGCCAGGCAGGCCTTGCCATAGCCTTTTTGAGGTTCAAAGACCACCTCGGCTCCGGCGGCTTTGGCCACTTCGGCAGTTCGGTCGCTGGAGTTGTTGTTGGCGACGACAATGTGCCTGACCAGACTGGGAATATCCGCGATGACTTTCGGGATGGATTGCTCTTCGTTGTAGGCCGGAATGATGACGTCGACGATTCGGGGATGGTGCATTCGGAATACTTATCGGCCGAGGCCGTAGGAATTGAAGGATTTGACAAAAACCAAGCTGTAGCCTAGGGCGAGCATGGCGTGAAAGGGAAGGAAGAGGAAGTTTTGCCGGGAAAAGGCCAAGCCCACCATAGCCCAAAAAACCAACGCCAAAATCCCTTCCACCCAGGTGGTCACCGGCATGCGATGGATGAGGTAGCGGTTGAGCGAAAGGCTTTCCTTTCCCGACTCCAGGTTAAACTTGGGTGTGCGGACAAAGGGCGACTTTTTCCCCGTCAGGCCTTCCCACACGGCCTGGGCATTGTGCAGCGCCAAGCCCATGGATACGGAAAGAAACAGGGGCAACTGCCAAATAGCGCTGCCGACTGAGCCGAGGAGGGACTTTTTCCCAAAGAAAAAAGACACCAAATAGCTCAGGGTGATAAGCACAAAGCCGATCAAAAAGAGCCCAGCCCCCTGCATGGCCCAAGCAGGAATCAGCCCCTGCTCCCCTGCCCACCAAACGCCGATACTGCTCAGGCTGGCCAGCAGCACCGCGATGAAAATCGCCGAGTTGAAGAGGTGGGCAAAGGCATGGAACTTGACACGGAAGGGATGCTTTTCGGCCTGGACTTTGGAGAAATGCTTCATGGCGCACTCCGCGCCGCCCTTTGTCCATCGAAACTGCTGGGACTTCACCGCCGACATGATCGGCGGCAGCTCGGCGGGGGACTCGATCTCGGGTCGATAGACAAACTCCCAGCCTTTGCGCTGCGCGCGATAGCTCAGGTCCAGGTCTTCGGTCAGCGTGTCGTCATGCCAGTTGCCCGCGTCGTAGATGCAGCTTTTCCGCCAGACACCACCCGTCCCGTTGAAATTGATGAAAGCTCCCTGATGGTTGCGCCCCATCTGCTCGATGAGAAAGTGGGCATCCAAAGCCACGGCCTGCAGGCGCGTCAGAACGGAATAGTCGCGATTGAGGTGTGTCCAGCGGGACTGCACCATACCGATCTTTTCGGAAGTAAAATGTGGGATCGCTCGTCGCAGAAACAGTGGATCCGGCACAAAGTCCGCGTCGAAGATGGCGATGAACTCGCCTGTGGCCTTTTCCAAGCCTTCCCGCAAGGCCCCGGCCTTGAAGCCTTTCCGGTCGTCGCGGTGGATGTACTGAAAGTCAATGTCGGGGTATTCGGCGATCTTGTCCCGGATCAGCTCCGAAGTCTGGTCGGTGCTGTCGTCGAGGACTTGGATTTGGAGCAGCCCAGGGGGATAGTCCAGCTTTGCAACCGCCTCGATCAGGCGCTCGACCACATAAACTTCATTGAAAACCGGAAGCTGCACCGTCACTGTCGGCCAGGTTTTTGGATCGGGAGGAGGGGCCTTGTCTTTGTTTTTCCTCGCCTTCAGAAAATGAAACAGCAGATGGCCCTGTGCAAGGCTATAGACGAGGATAAAAAGCATCCCCAAGCCGTACAGCACACACAGGAAATAGAGGAAAAACATTACGCCTTGATCTTGATGGAGTCGTTGCCGATGATGATCGGCAGTTCGTTGATTCGGTTTTGCTCGGGGCCATTTTCCAGCTTCAGCACGCCGCGGGGACAAACCGAGGCACAGACGCCGCAGCCCACGCAGGAGGCACGGACGACGTTTTGCCCGCGCTGCGCATACCAGCGTACGTCAATGCCCATCTCGCAGTAGGTCGAGCAGTTGCCGCAGGAGATGCACTGGCCGCCGTTGGTGGTGATGCGAAAGCGGGACTTGAAGCGCTGCACAATGCCCAGGTAAGCCGCCAGCGGACAGCCAAAGCGACACCAGACGCGATTGCCCATGAATGGATAAAAGCCCGTGCCGACAACGCCGGCGAAGGCCGAACCGATGGCAAAACCGTAAAACGAATGTAGCTGGTTGGTCACATTTCCCAAGAGGGAAAAGCCCGAAAAGTAGTTGGCTATGGTCAAAAGGGTCATCACCACGGCGAGCGCCAGCACGGAGTGCACGATCCAGCGCTCGAATTTCCATGCTTTGAGCGACTTGTCCGAAAGCTGCCGATAGGGGTCGCCTACCGTCTCCGCCAGGCCTCCACAGCCGCAAACCCAAGAACAGTACCACCTTTTCCCATAGAAATAAGTAAACAAAGGTACGGCTATGATGATCAGCAAAACCCCCCAAATCAGCATAAACATGCCGACCCCGCCAGCAGAGAGAAAGGTGGAAATTTGGTAGTCGTAGAAGAAATCGTAGTCCAGCGGCCAGATGTTTTTGAAGTCAAAGTAAGGCTGGTTGAGCAGCACGAGGATCTCGGGGATCAGAAAGGCGAAAGCCGTCTGGAAAAACATCACCGAGGCGGTGCGAAGCTGCTGGTAGCGGTTGCCGCGATACTTGCGAAACATGCGGACGCCCATCACCAATATCGCCAAAGTGTAGATCAAGCCGTAGAGAAACCACTGACTGGATGGATTGCCGGAGAGGAAGACGGAAATCGGGTCTACCATCGCAACCAGGTTTACCAGATAAGCCGGAAACCAATACAAGACCACGTAAAACAGGATCAGCAGCGAGCCGGTGATCATGCCGAGCAGCCCTCGGTTTTTCATCGAAGAATGGAAAACGCCATTGTTTTTGACACCGGTCGGCTCGTCGGCGTACTGCCTGAAATTATATAAAAAACCTCCCAAAACGGCCAAGCCGATGGACAAGCCAAAGAACAGCCAAGGACTGTCCCGGACGGGACTTTGCAGTGCGGCTTTTGCCAGCGGAAAAGTATAGTCATCCCAAATCACCTCATCCCAGAGCTGCTGGGACTTCAAGCCCTCATTGTAGGGATTAAATTGCTCCCGGTAGGCGGACAGAAAGGAGAAGCTCGATCCGTACTCCTGCGCGTACATCGGCGCGAGCAGCTCGGCCATCTTGTCGCGATGGATGTCCTTGGTATGGGCCAAGACCATCTCCTCCGAAAGCGAATAGCTTCCCAAAAAGGGAATTACCAAAAAGGCCACGACTCCCACCAAAAACAAACCCAAGCCTATTTTCTCGATTCCTCTCATACCTTTGCTCCGAATAGTTTTTGCATAAATGATTTCTTGGCTGGACGAAAATCCCCTCCAAACTCACCCAAAAATAACTGCTGTATGGAGATGTGATGCGGGGCAAAAAACTCCGGGTCGAAGTTGGCCTCGGCCAACTGGGCGATGACTTTCTGGCCAGTCCATTTTTCCCTGATCGCTTGGTCAAAAAAACCGTGGCTTAGGCGCATCCCAAAGACGTTTACGCCGAGGGTTTTCCCCTCGCTGTCCATGCGCATGCGAAAGCAGATTTTGCCGGAGGCATGCTCCCAATAAAAATCCTGCGCATCCTCCGCCCGAGGCGGCACGACTCCGTAGGTTTGGTATTCGATGTCGAGAAACTTCGCCGAATTAAACCAGACACCGGGACGATAAGGCACGGGCGTTTGGCAAAGGTTATGCGCCAGCGTCTCCCCGTGCATGCGTCCCGTGTACCAGACCTGCTCGATGTTTTTACGGTCCGGCGCAGGCGCCTTGTCAAACTCCGCACAGTCTCCTATGCTGTACACGTCCGGAATGTTGGTTTGGAAAAAAGCATCCACCTTTACCCCCCGATTGATCTCCAGCTCACTATTTCGCAGGAAATCTACCTGGGGACTTACCCCGGCGGTCAGGCCAACAAACTGGCAGGAAATCTCCTCCCCTGTCGAGGTCACGACCGCCCGCGCCCTACCCTGGGAATCAGGCAAAATCTCCTTCAGCTCCGTCTCCAGCCTCAGGTCAATGTGGTGCTCGCGGATGTGCCTCCCAACCAACTTCGCTTCTTCTCTAGGCAAGACATTGTCCCAAAAGCCCTTTTCCCTGACCAAGAAAGTCACGGGAATCTGGCGGTAGGCCAGCATCTCGGCCATCTCGATGCCGATCAGTCCACCGCCGACGATCACGGCGCGGGTGACTCCCTCCTGGGTCGCCTCCTCCATTGTCTCCAAGTCCTGCTTGGAGTACAGGCCCTGCACGCCCTTCAGATCCTGTCCCGGCCAGCCAAACTTGTTGGGCTTGGAGCCGGTAGCGATCACGAGAATGTCATAGGGCATGGTTTCCTTGGACTCAAAGACCAGCTTTTTGGCCTGAAAGTCCACCGACTCCACCCAGGCTTGCTTGAGCTCGATGCGGTTTTTGTCCCAAAAGTGATCCTCATAGGGCTGAGTATGGCGAAACTCCATGTGCCCCATGTACACGTACATCAGCGCGGTGCGGGAAAAGAAGTATTTCGATTCGCCGGAGACCAGCGTGATCCGGACATCCGAATCCAGCTTGCGCAGCGTTCTTGCGCAGGTGACTCCGGAGATGCCGTTGCCGATGATGACGACGTGTCGGTTTTTATTCATTCAATGCCCAGTTGTAATCCAGGAAAGAGATTTTCGCGTCTGGTTTGAGTTTCACCTGGGAGTAGCGATTTAGGAAATCGATCAGGGTTCCCTTTTTAGTAAAGTCTTCCTTAAACCAGGAAAAGATGGAGGAAAGCTCCGCCCGATCGGCCGAAATGCGGTTTCTCAGACGGTCATTGACGAAGGCTAGCGCCACTTTGTTTAGCTGGGACTCGAGTTTTTCGGATGTGAAAGCCTCATTCAGCAGAGGCGGACAGGACACCGAGGCGCAATTGATCGCGAAGTGGATACGTGGCTCGTCAAACTCCTTGCGCAGAATGCCATGCTCAATCTCGTCCAGGCTGGCATCCACCCCGCCGATTTGAAAAAACTCGTAATGCCACACGTCCTTCAACCCGGGGATCTTCAGGCTCGGGCCCAGGTCGCGGATGCTCTGGACAGGGTAGTGGTCTATGATCAGCTTGACGGTAAAGGCATTGTAGGCATTGATCCAATAGGCGAGCTGTTCGTTTTTTGGCCAGGTTTTGCGGTCGGGGGCGTTTTCGGAGAGGAGCTTCAGGTACGTCTCCAGCTTGGGTTTTTCCCTGATGAATCCACGATAGTCGACCATGCCGTCTGCTTTGACATTCGCTTTGACCAGCTCATTCCAGAGCTGATGGCTTGGCGGCATTGTACCCACCATTCCCAAACTGGAATTTTCGCAGGAAAAAAACAGCAGGGGCACAAAGGCCATCAGAAAAACTTGGACAGATCTCATGGGGCAAACGGCAAAGTCTCGCTCAAATCGAGCCTAAGGTAAAAGAAACGATTTTGCAGACCGTGTTTGTCCCAACATTTGTGGACACAAAAAGTTTCCGCGAAAAAAAACGGGCATCATTCGCAAGCCGATACGCGCTGTAGTCCACTCGCTACCAAACAAGCAGCCGATCTTAGTCGGAAAAACAGCGAAAATGGCTTAGCCAGCGTAAAAATCCGACAGTCGGGCCAAGCCCCTACGGTCTTTGATGATGATCTTTTTGCCTTCCAGCTCGATGAGTTTGTCTTTTTTGAACTCCGAAAGCAATCGAATCACGGACTCGGTGGCGGTGCCGACTATTCCGGCGATCTCCTCCCGGCTGAGCGTGAGGTCGATCTTTTGGTTGCCTCCACCCTCCACGCCATAGGAATTCCCGAGCTGAAGGAGGGTGTAAGCCAATCGTTCCCGGATACTTTTCTGAGTCGCATTGGTCAACTTCTCCTCCATCACGCCAATCTCATGACTGAGGGACTTGGTCACCTTGCGGAAAAAGTCGGAATTGTGGAGCAGGGAGTTGATGAACACGTCCTTTGGGACGAAGCAGATCTTGGCATCCTCTACTATCATCGAGGAATTGGAATAATTCTCCTCACCCAGAAGTGCTGCGTAACCCAGAAAATCCCCTTTCTGGGCGAGGTGAATGATCTGCTCTTTGCCGTTGGAGGCGGTCTTGTAGACCTTTACCACGCCGGAGTTGATGCAAAAGATCCCCAAAGGCTTTGTGCCCTCATAGTAGAGGATCTGGCCTTTGCGATGCGAGATCAGATTTTTGTGGTCCGAGATCGTGCAAACTTGGCTTTCGGGAAGGTCTGAGAAAAGCGAAAATTTCCTGCTCGCACACAGCGCGCAGGGAGTGTTGTGAGGGTGGCTGGACATCATTGTAGGAGTAAAAATCGTTAGTTCAATTTATAAAAAATCTGATTTATATCATAAAAAAAATGACTTATTGTTTGGGAGGACACGGAGCTTCACGAGTCTGCACAAATTTCTGCTCCGGCTCCGAGTAACGAAAAAAAACGTGGACTAGCCCATTACTCAGAACCAAGTTGGGACAGTTGAGTTGTTGATTGTAGACCATGGCTTGACGCAAAGTCTTTTCGTCGATTTTCACCTGTGGGGCCTTGCATTCCACGAGCAGATAGGGCGAACCGCTACGGTCAAACACGATCAGGTCGGTACGCTTATCCAAGCGATTGTATTTCAAACCCTTTTCCAAGGAAAAAAGCCCACGGGGATAATCCTTGTGCTGGATCAGAAAATTGATCCAATGCTGGCGAACCCATTCCTCCGGCGTCAGCACCAAGTCCTTTTTTCTCAGGGAGTCATAGATCCAAAGCTTGTCTTCAGCCTGTTTCAGGACAGGTTCGAATTGGGGGAGGTTTAGCCCTGGAAGGCGAACTTTTTTTTCCTGAAGGCGACTCATGCGCCAAATATCGCTATTTTTCCTTCCCCCTAGCCCCAAAAATAGACAAACAGGAAAAACCTCATTTTTTGTCAAAATATTACAAAACACCCGTTCCCTGACATCAGCCGACCCTATTGGCCAAAATCCAGGTAAGGCTTGATTCTCTCAATCCACTCCGTTTTGAAAATCTTGATGCTGGCCAAATCCTCCGAAGCGGAAAATTTGCCGTGCTGCTGCCGATAGGCCACCAGCACCTTTGCTTCGCTGTAGCTGATATAGGGGTGCGCCGACAGCTGTTCCACCGTTGCGGAGTTGATCGGCAGCCTGGCAAAAACCACGCTGTCGAACTCGAAGAACTCCCCTATCGCCTGCATCATTTCCTCATTGACCCCATACACCTCCAGCAGCTGGCGCTGGGAATGAAATCCCCCGAGCCTCTGCCTGTATTTGACGATCCGTGAGGCCGTACTAGGACCTATCCCTGGCACGATCTGTAGGGTCACCGAGTCCGCCTGGGAAAAGAAAATGCGGTTGAGGTTTTCGAGCTGCCTCTGGTTTCTCGCCGCCTTGGAAGTATCCTGGGGATTAAACGTCGGTAAGGGAGACGAGACCAGCTGAATGTGAATGCTTTGCAAACTATCAACACGGCTCTGATACTGCTTGAGGATATCCTCGGCCTGTCTGTTTTTAAGCCATCTCACGGCATCTGGAAGCAAACCAAACAGGAGCAGAAAGGGAATCAAGACCAAAAAACCCCGGGATTCTTTCCCAGAAAAGCCCAGATAGGATTTGATCCAATAAAAAAACCGATCTTTCATGCGTAAAAAGTAAACCAACTGATAAGTTAATCACAAAGCAATCGAAATCCTATCTGCCCGACTCCGATAAAGTGAGTCTGCTGTTTCTATTTAGATAAATTCTAAATTACCCTGCATTTAGCCGAAAGAAACTATTGGGGGGCGAGAGTCTGTTAAATTTGCATTGCAAAACTTGTAAAAATGCACACCAAGTTTCGGGCTATCAGTTTATCACACAAGACCGCACCTGTTCAGATCAGGGAATTGATCTCTTTGGATGAAGAGTCAATCCATCGCATACTCCTGAAAATCAAAGAGTTTTTCAACCCCGGAGATGCCCTGATTCTGTCTACCTGCAACAGAACGGAGATCTACTACAGCCATGAATTGGACTTGGGCACCGAGATCATCAAGTTGGTCGGCTTGGAAAAAGGCCTGTCTGACGTGGTCAACTACCTCGATTATTTTGAAATCCTGAACGATGACCGAGAGGCCATCTCCCATCTTTTCCGCGTCTGCATGGGATTGGAAGCCCAGGTGATCGGCGATATCCAGATATCCAACCAGGTCAAGCGTGCCTATCAGGCAGCGGCCGACTTGGACATGGCTGGGCCGTTTTTGCACCGGCTGATGCATACGATCTTTTTCACCAACAAGAGAATCGTGCAGGAGACCAGCTTCCGTGATGGAGCTGCATCCCTCTCCTATGCCGCCATCGAGCTGATTGAAAGCCTCACCTCCAACATCTTTCAGCCAAGAATCCTGCTGATAGGCGTGGGTGAAATCGGTGAAGACGTGGCTAAAAACATGGTACACCTTCCCGAAGCCAAGGTGAAAATCACCAACCGAACTCAGGCCAAAGCCGAAGCAATCGCAGCCGAATTGGGCTTTGAAGTGGTGCCTTTCGAAAACTGCCGGGAAGCCATGAACGAAGCCGACGTGATCGTCTGCTCGATCATGAAAAACGAGCCTTTCATCACCAAGGAATTGGTCAAGCAGTTTGACATCCAGAGCTATAAGCTCCTCGTGGACCTCTCCGTGCCTCGGAGCATCGAGACTTCTGTCGAGGACGTATCCGGCGTGGTGCTGTACAATGTGGACAATATCCGCAGCAAAGCCTCTGAGGCCTTGGAAAAGAGACTAGCTTCCGTACCCAAAGTCGAGGCGATCATCGAGGAAAGTATAGCGGAATTCTACGGCTGGAAAAAGGAGATGATGGTATCCCCCACCATCAACAAACTCAAGCAATCCCTCGAGCAAATCCGCCAGGAAGAACTGAGCAGATTTCTCAAAAACGCCGATGGCAAGGAGTACGAGCTCATCGACAAGATCACCAAGAGCATGATGCAGAAAATCCTCAAAGTGCCGGTGGTACAGCTGCGGGCCGCCTGCAAGCGGGACGAGGCCGAGGAGCTGATCGAGATGATCACCGACCTGTTTGACCTGGAAAAGGTCAACACCGAAAAATAAAAGAAATTTAAGCTTAAGAAATGACCAAAGGCTCCCTAGGTATCCTTTGGTCATTTTATATTTAGGCCAAATTGCATCCTCTCTCCCATGATTTCCCCCTCAGTACGACGACTGCTCCTCGCGGCAGCTTTCTCCCTCAGTTCCAACCTGATTTATTCCCAAACCTGGGAAGTCTATGATCCCCAAGGCAAGCTCAAGTCCCGGGCAATCTACGACCGCATTGAGGTGCTGAGCGAGTCGGTAATCATCGGCAAAAACGAGAAGGGGCTGGCGATGCTATCGAGGGATCTGAAGCCAGTAGTCGATCTCCAAGGCGAGGAAGTCTACCAATATCTCGCGCCTTGGATCTTGGTGAAAGGGCCCAAGGGAATCGGCGCTTTCCACGAATACGGACAGCAGGCCTTGGCCCTGGAGTACGAGGAGATACAGACTTACTTTAATTTTCTCCTGGGAAAAAAAGGCGGAGAATACTGGCTGTTTGAAAAAGGCAACGGAAAGACCACCGCACTCGGGAAGCTCGACGACGCGAAGCTGACCCATCACGGGATGCTGATCACCCAGAAAAACGGCAACTTCTATCTCCCCCTTTCCAAAGATCCTGAGCGTCCCTACGAGATGCTGTCGGAAAACAAAGGAAACTACCTGCTGGCAAAAGAAGCCACGGGATTTGGGATCATCAATATCGAGGGAGACTACGTCATGGATCCGGTAGTCGACCAGCTGGAGCATACCAAAGGGGACTACTTCTACGGATTCGACCAAAACCAATACCTGCTCATCAAAGGCGACGAAGTCAAGTCCGACGTGGCCTACAACTCCTACCATAGGATCACGAAGGAGGGAGACCTGATGCTGGAGTACATCCACGGCAAGCTTCGCCGGGTGATGGAGGAAGATGGCATTCTCCTGGACGCAGTCGGCATGGAGTCGGTAGAACTCATTGGCGACAACCTCTTCAACGTGAGGTTTCGCGAGAACAAGCTCGGCCTTCTGGGCAAAAAGGGGTGGCAAGTACAGCCCACCACCGACATCGAATGGATCAAGGCCGGAACCGAAGGCCTTTTTCCGGCGGGCAAAAAAGGCCTCAGCGGTTTTGTCAACTCTTCCGGCAGCTGGGTGGTCGAGCCACGCTTCGCCGAAACAGGGCAATTTTCCGAACAAATCTCCAAATACCGAAATACGGTCACATGGGGACTGATGGCTTTTGACGGACGCATCATCCAAGAGCCCAAGTGGGATGAGATCAAGGACTTCTCAGCCGGGATCGCCATCGCCAAAACCGGGGGAGAATTTCACCTGCTGAACAAAAACGGTGAGGTGCTCAACGAGTCGGGCTTTGACAAAGTATGCAGGCTAAAGGAAGGTTACTTTTTGGTGGAAAAGGCCGGAAAGCAGGGTCTGCTAGACCAGTCCGGCTCAGAGCTTCTACCCCTTGCTTTTGAAAACATCCAAGTGGAAAACCCGGACTTCATGATCGTCAAAAAAGACGGCCTGGTCGGCGCAATCAACATCCAGGGCGAAGTGATCATCCCGGTGAACTATCAGGAAATCGTCGCTGACTGGAGCGGAAACCAAGTCCTGGCCAAGGAACTGTACCAACCGGTGGTCATACAAATCGAAGAACCGCAAACCGGAAAAAGAAAAAAGGGAGCTTGACGCTCCCTTTTTTTATTTCTTCTCGGATTTTCCCGAGCCAGAATCCTTCGAGTCCTTGTCAGAGCTGGCAATTGAGTCCCGCATCGAGGTATCCGATTTGATGTTTTCCATGCGGTAGTAATCCATTACCCCCAATTGTCCAGAGCGGAAGGCTTCCGCCAGCGCTTTGGGAACTTCGGCTTCGGCCTCGACTACTTTCGCCCGCATTTCTACGTTTTTCGCCTTCATCTCCTGTTCCAAAGCGACCGCCATGGCACGTCTTTCCTCAGCTTTTGCCTCGGCGACTTTCAAATCAGCAGAAGCCTGGTCGATCTGAAGTTTCGCTCCGATGTTGGCTCCCACGTCAATGTCTGCGATATCGATCGAAAGAATCTCAAAAGCCGTCCCTGCATCAAGGCCACGCTGAAGAACCAGTTTGGAGATTTTGTCGGGGTTTTCAAGCACCGATTTATGCGTGGCCGCCGAGCCGATGGAAGTGACGATCCCCTCCCCGACACGGGCTAGGATTGTCTCCTCTCCTGCTCCACCGACCAACTGGGCGATATTGGCACGGACAGTCACCCTCGCCTTGGCTATCAGCTGGATGCCATCTGCAGCCACAGCGGCCACATTCGGGGTATTGATCACCTTCGGGTTTACGGATATCTGCACTGCCTCAAACACATCCCGGCCCGCCAGGTCTATCGCGGTGGCCTGCTTGAAGCTGAGGCTGATGTTTGCTTTGTCCGCGGAAATCAGCGCCCTGATCACCGCGGGCACGTTGCCTCCCGCCAGATAGTGCGTTTCCAGCTCATTGGTCGTGAGCTGAAGTCCCGCCTTGGTGGCGGTGATGAGGGAATTGACGATCACGCTCGGCGGAACTTTCCGGATTCTCATCCCGATCAATTCCCCTATGCCTACGCGGACGTTGGCAAACTGCGCCGTAATCCACAGATTGACCGGGACAAAGTATAAAAAGATGAATAGTAGGACTATCCCTGCGAAAGCAGCTACCAACACGAACAATGAACTGTTTGGCTCCATATTATTTGACTAGAATTTTATTGTTTTCGATTTTGATGATATTGACTGTGCGGCCGACCTCGATAAAACCCTCCTCGGACTTGACCTCGTAGATCCGCTCCCCAAAGGACACTTTTCCAAAAGGCTTGATGTCCGACATCGCCGTGCCGCTCATCCCGATGGCAAGACCGTCGGTTCGGCCGTCAAAGGCACCTCCCTGCATGGAAGATTTGAGGGAAAAACGCTTCCATACCCCTGAGCTAAAGCCAAACCATACGACCACCAGATTCAAGATGGCGGCAAGGCCGGTGATCCACATTGCCGTGCCCGCCTCAAAGGAGATGAATGCATACGCCACTCCCGCCAAACTGACGATCAATCCAAAAATACCGACGATCGTGGTACCGGGAATAAACAGCAACTCCACCAACAACAAGATCAAGCCGATGGTAAGTAGACTGGATAGGATCAGAATGGTCATGGCCGGGAGAAACGGGAGTAGAATCAGGCCTAAAATACGGGTTTCGGGAATCAAACCTACCAGAAAAAAGAAAAAAGCCGGAAGTGGACTTTCCGGCTTTGGTACTTTTAGTAGGCTTTCGCAAAGTAGACTCGGCCCGCCGAGGGCTTGCCGGTATAGACGCAGACACCCTCCTCTTCTTTTCTGTCCAAAGGAATGCAGCGGATGGTAGCCTTGGTGAGTTCCTTGATTTTATCCTCAGTCTCGGAGGTTCCGTCCCAGTGCGCAGACACAAAGCCGCCCTTTTCCTCCAGCACCTGCTGAAATTCCTCCCAGGAATTCACCTCGGAAGTCACAGATGCCCGGAAATCGAAAGCTTTCTTGTATATGCCCTCTTGGATATCCTCCAAAAGCCCGGTGATTTTCTCCACAATAGATTGGGAAGCCAGTTCGAAGGTTTCTTTGGTGAGGGTATCTCTTCTGGCGATTTCGATGGTGCCGTTTTCCAAGTCCCTCGGGCCTAATGCAATCCTCACCGGCACGCCTTTCAGCTCGTACTCGGCAAACTTCCAGCCGGGCTTTTGGGTGTCTCTGTCGTCAAATTTGACGGAAACCCCAGCTTTGCGAAGATCGGCCATGATTTCCTTGGCCTTCACCGAAATGGCCTCCAGCTCGGCCTCTCCTCGGTAGATCGGCACGATCACCACCTGGATAGGAGCCAATTTTGGAGGCAAGACCAAACCATTGTCATCGGAGTGGGCCATGATGAGCGCTCCCATGAGACGGGTACTCACTCCCCAAGAGGTTCCCCAGACGTGATCCAATCCGCCTTCTTTCGTCGCGAATTTGACATCAAAAGCTTTGGCAAAGTTTTGTCCCAAAAAGTGGGAAGTACCCGCCTGAAGAGCCTTGCCATCCTGCATCATCGCTTCGATACAGAAGGTTTCATCCGCACCGGCAAAGCGCTCGTTTTCGGTCTTTCTCCCCTTCACCACAGGCACCGCCATGTATTCCTCGGCAAACTGCGCGTAAACATTCATCATCTGGACGGTCTCGTCCATTGCTTCTTTTGCGGTCGCATGGGCGGTATGCCCCTCCTGCCAGAGGAACTCGGCAGTCCTCAAAAACAGCCGGGTCCGCATCTCCCAGCGCACCACATTGGCCCACTGGTTTACCAGCAAAGGAAGGTCGCGATAGGACTGAACCCAGTTTTTGTAGGTACTCCAAATGACCGTCTCGGAGGTAGGACGCACGATGAGTTCTTCTTCCAACTTAGCCTCCGGATCTACGACCACGCCAGAGCCGTCTTCGGCATTTTTCAGGCGATAGTGCGTCACCACGGCACATTCCTTGGCAAATCCCTCCACGTGGCTAGCCTCTTTGCTCAGGTAGGACTTTGGGATAAAAAGCGGGAAATAGGCGTTGGTGTGGCCGGTCTCCTTAAACATCTTATCCAACTGCGCCTGCATCTTTTCCCAGATGGAATAGCCATAGGGCTTGATCACCATGCATCCCCTCACTGCGGAGTTTTCGGCCAGGTCAGCTTTCTTCACCAGTTCATTGTACCACAGCGAATAATCCTCGCTGCGTTTTGGAAGTCCTTTACTCATTTAGGTTGTATAGAATGTTAAAATGTCTTTAAATTTGCTTACTTAGGGCTGGCAAATATAAACCAAAAAGAATAACCTCAGGATTCTCAGCCCGTATAACAAGACAACAATCAACTTCTCCTATGAAGAAACTCACCCTCATTACCGCTTCAGTTCTAGTTGGGTCCCTTGTCATCTCTTCTTGCAGTTCGAATAAAATGACCGCTAGTGGGCCGAATGACAACTTGTATTTCATGGCTTCTGACGTGCAGCTGGCGACGAAATACGCTGTGGCAAACAACAATCCACAGTCCTTCAAAAACATATCCGAGGAGCCGGCTTTGGCGGAGGAGAATTTCAGTTCGAGAAACGTAAATCCGGAATACATCTCCAGATACCAAGCTACGGAAGCTGCGACTACTTCGGAAGATGGCGTCATTTACTTTGACGAATCATCAGACTATCAAGGCAGCACGGGCAACATCAATGCTTACGACAATTACACTACTTCCAGCAACGGAAGCAACAGCGGTTTTTCCAACGTTAATTTCAATTTTGGCCTAGGCTTCGGATACAGTCCCTATGGGTGGGGGATGTCTCCCTACATGGGCATCAATTACGGATGGGGATTTATGCCCGGCCTTTCCATCGGCTTAGGTTTCGGATTTGGCTACCCGATGTATCCTAGCTATGGATGGGGATATCCTATGTACCCTGGCTACGGATGGGGCTATCCGATGTACGGCTATGGATATCCTATGTATGGCTATGGCTATCCAGTTTACCCTGGCTATCCTGCCTACGTATTGCCAGGCAGTGAATATGGCAACAGACGCGTAGTATATGGTGCAAGACCTACCAGAGGCTCTTCTATCACAAACACTGGTGTCCGCGGATCTCAAGCTGCAGTGATGCCTAGTACCGCACGAGCACAAGCCAGAAACAGCGCCAGCGCTTCCAACCCTGCCGCAAGACGTTTGGTGTCTTCCGGCGGGACTTCCAGAACAGCGACCCGCGACTTTGGCAGCTCTCAAAACGACTACTACAATGCCAGCCGCAGCAGAGTAGCTACCTCCAGAAATATCAGCTCTCCTGCAGCAGATCGCGCTGTGAGCACCCGCTCCAGAAGCTCCATTCCATCTGCCAGATCCAGCTTCAACACTCCCGCGAGCAGCAGCATGAGAAACTACTCCAGCCCTGCCAGAACCAGCAATCCAAGCTACAACAGCAGAACAAGCTCTCCTTCTTACAACAGAGGTTCTATTCCGTCTTACAACAACAGAAGTACTTCACCTTCATACAACACCAGATCTACTTCGCCTTCTTACAACAGAAGCAGCAGCCCGTCCTACAACAGAACGGTCACTCCAAGCAGATCAAACAACACATCCACCTTCAGCTCGCCTAGCAGGTCTAGCTCTGGTGGCAGCATGAGTGCTCCGAGCAGAAGCTCGGGCGGGTCTTCCGGCGGTAGCGTCGGCGGATCCAGAGGAGGAAGGGGAAATTGATTTCCCCTTTTTTTTTTCGGCAATTCAGCACAAAAAGTCATTCCTACCGTTTATTCCTTACAACCAAACAGCAGTTTAATGAGGTTTCTGACCGTATTTCTCACCCTCAGTTCTTTCACTATTGCGGGGGCTTTTGCGCAGAGCGGCTACTATGAGGACGCCTATCGCTTCAGCAGAGCCAATCCCTCCGGTTCCGCCAGAATAATAGGAATCGGCGGCACCCAATATTCCTTGGGAGGCGATGTGTCCAATATCGCGGGCAACCCGGCGGGGCTCGGTTTTTTCCGGACTTCTGAAATCAGCATCAGCTTGGGCTACTCGGACTGGAGAGTGGACACACGCTATCTGGGTCAAGACAAAACCTACAACACCACGAACTTTTCCCTGCCCAACGCGAGCTACGTGATGGCAAACCCCAAAGGAGATCTGGAACAGGGCGCCTTCAAAGGCGGCGGCTTTGGGATCAGCTTCCAGCGAATCGCAAACTTCAACACCGAATACGGCTACTATTCCGACCAGCTCGGCCAAAGCTCCATCATCGATTTTTACCTGCAGGATGCCTTTGGGATACCGGAGAGCCAAATCGAAAACTATGGACTGACAGGCCTGGCTTACCAGACCTACCAGATCAACCCTGTTGCTTTTGACGAGAATGGAAATGCGATCAATGACCCATCGGTCTATGACTCCTTCGTTTTGGGCTTTCCCTTTCAGGATGAAAACATCACCCAGCAAGGAAGCGCCAACCAGATGACCTTTTCCTATGGAGCCAATTTCAACCACAAAGTCTTTGTCGGTGGTGGGCTGGGGATTCGATCCCTCTCCTTTTCCTCCTTCAAGACTTACAATGAAGAGTTTGTCGACCAACCCCTAGTCAATTCCAGCTTGAGGGAAAACCTGTACATCAACGGGATTGGAGTAAACCTGAACCTAGGCTTGATCTACAAGCCCATCGACTATGTCAATCTGGGCTTTGTCTTCCAAAGCCCGACCTGGTACTCCCTCAACGAAGAGTACGAGGCAGGTATGACCGCCATCTACAACAATTACTACTACGAGGAAGAAGACGTCACGCTGGGACGCCAAGATGCCGTCACCGATCTCGTGATCAGCAACTATGGCCTAAACACCCCTCTCAAGGTGGGCGGAGGTGCCACCTTTTTCCTCGGAAAAAATGGCTTTATCTCAGCCGATCTGGATTGGGTGGACTACAGCGCAG
This sequence comes from Algoriphagus oliviformis, assembly GCF_017254915.1. Classification (GTDB taxonomy): domain Bacteria; phylum Bacteroidota; class Bacteroidia; order Cytophagales; family Cyclobacteriaceae; genus Algoriphagus; species Algoriphagus oliviformis. The sequence goes on from NZ_JAFKCT010000006.1 coordinate 97,505, forward strand.
GGCGCATCAGCTCCAACGATTTCAATGAAGGCCCCGACAACCAAGTGATCAAGAGCATCTACGCCAGCACCATCAATTACCGAGTGGGCGGAGAGGCGCGATTCGACGCCTTGAGGCTGCGGGCTGGCTATGCCTACTTTGGCGATCCCTATGCGGATTCTCCCGGCATCGATCAGAGCAGCCAGCAGATCAGCGGCGGGATAGGTGTAAAACTCCGATCCATCGCGATTGACTTTGCCTTGTTCAACCAAAAATACAACGGGCTGTACAGAAGCTATCAGGTTTTGGATGAAAACGGGAACAACTATGGGCCCGTCACCGAAATGGAAAACAGCATCACCTCCGGTGTGCTGACGGTCGGCTTCAGTTTTTAAGCTGGTTGATCAGCTCATACATCAGAAGCTCAGCGGAAAAGTCATCCCCGCTGAGCTTTATTTTTGCCTGGCTATAATAGGAGTCCCTATCGGCGAGCAAGCTCTTTAGCTTTAGGGTGATTTCCCCTTGACCCAAACCCTGAAACATGGGGCGGTTTTGTACTTTGGACACCCTCAGTCGCTCGGAGATGGATTCCAGGGGGACGTCCAGATAGACTGAGATAGACGAGGCATTGATCAGGTCCATGTTGTCGTTGAAGCAAGGAGCTCCGCCGCCGGTGGCCAGCACAAAGGAAGATTCTTCCCGCAGAAGCTCTGCCAGAGTCTCTGTCTCCCACTGGCGAAATCTCCCCTCTCCCAGCGTGGTAAATATCTCGGGGATCTTCATGTGGGAGCGCACTTCCACTTCGTGGTCCAAATCCAAAAAAGGAAAGCTTAACTCTTGGGCGAGCTGCCTGCCAAAAGTGCTTTTGCCGGAACCGGGAAGCCCTACCAAGACTACTTTCAGGTACTTGCTCATAAAAACAGATCCAAAACCTCCGTAGCCTCCGGGGTATTATTATGGTGGTACTTTTCCATCACCACGCCGTCCTTGAGGACCATGATTCCGGGATTTGCCCGCATGATGGTCTTGACCACCGTCGCATCGGCCTGTAGACCGACCACGCTCCAGTTTTGCTTGGACAGGAATGCATCGATCTCCTCCTGCGTCGCGGCAGCCATGAAGACCAAGTCAACCGGCGCTCCCTGCAAAGAACCCAATAGAGCCGTGATCCTGTCAAGATTGGCATCGCTCATCTTGGACAAGTTGCTGCTGAGGACAATGACCTTATTGCCTGCGAAAACGAAGTCCGACTGGTCTCCGTCTACATTCCAGGCAGCAAAATCAGAGATCTTGGGCAAAGCCTCCGGATTCTGAAGCACCATCTCCACAAACTCGTAGCTCTCGTCCGTAGGATATTGGTCAAAGGTGAAGGTCTCCCCTCCCTTTTTCATGACATAGGTGTATTGGAGTGGCGCAGAGGGCTGCATGTTGGTCGGAATACTCACGCCATTTTTGTAGGCTCTGAAGTCAATGAAAGGCAGGTTTCTGATCGCCCAAACTGCCACCACAAACGATACCAGCAAAACGAGCAGGGACGTCGCATTCGCCCATTTGGGGCTTTCCTCCGGCAGGTCTTTCCTGAAAAAGAACAAGACCGAAATCATGATCAGCAAGACGATATCCTTGTAAAAGGACTCCCAAGGAGTGAGCTTGATCGCATCCCCAAAGCAGCCGCAGTCCGTCACTTTGTTGAAATACGCGGAGTAGAACGTCAAAAACGTGAAAAACAGGATCATCAGCGCAAGCGCCCAAACGGTCTGTCTCAGCTTCACCCCGAGTATGAGCATCACGCCCAGGACGACTTCAGCCACCACCAGCACCACTCCGATCTGTAGCGCCCATGGCTTGAAATAGACAAAAAATCCCGCTATGTCGTTGGAAAACACGTCAAAATACTCCTCCAGCTTGATGGCTGTCCCCACGGGGTCGTTGACTTTGATAAGGCCGGAGAAAATGAACAGGCCTCCCACCAAAAACCGGAGAACCCACAGAATGGCGTTTTTACTCATGATATCCTAGTTTGATCAGGCAAAAGACCGAATAGTTGATCATATCCTGATAGTTTGCTTCTATACCTTCCGAGACGATGGTTTTGCCTTGGTTGTCCTCGATCTGCTTTACGCGAAAGAGCTTCATCAGGATGATGTCCGTCATCGAGCTCACCCGCATGTCGCGCCAGGCCTCGCCGTAGTCATGGTTTTTGTTTTCGAGCAGGCCACGCGTGGCTCCCGACCAATGGTCATAGAGGGGCTCCAGCTCTGCATAGGGGATTTCCAGCCTGCTTTCCTCTTTCAAGCTGATTTGGATCAGGGCTATGAGGCAATAGTTGACAATACCGACGAACTCATCGACGATGGGGTCGTCCACCTTTTGGCCGCCTTTTTCCTGGATAGAACGGATTCGCTGGGCTTTGATAAAAATCTGGTCGGTGATAGACGAAAGCCTCAAAATCCTCCAGGCTGTCCCGTAATCCAGGGTCTTCTTTCGGAACAATTCTTTACATCGGGCGATTACTTGATTATATTCGTTGCTGGTATTAGTCTCCAAAATCCAATAGTTTAATGCTTTCCGGCTCCAGTCCGTCTTCTTCGACCGAAGATAAATTATTTTCCCAGAAACATTCCATTCAAATCAAGGGAAGGCTCATTTGCCTGGACAAACCCCAAGTGATGGGCATCCTAAACCTGACTCCGGACTCATTTTTTGCGGGAAGCCGAATGTCCGGAGACCGGGAGCTGCTACTTGCCTCCGCAAAGAAAATGATCCTCGATGGGGCCGATATGCTGGACCTGGGGGGCTACAGTACCCGTCCGGGTGCCGCCGAGGTTTCTGCACAGGAAGAGCTCGACCGGGTAGTCCCCGCGGTGGAAGCGATCCGTCGGGAATTTCCCGAAATCCCAATCTCGGTGGACACCTTCCGGTCCCAAGTCGCCCGTGCCGCCGTCACCGCCGGTGCCGATCTCATCAATGATATCTCTGCAGGGGAGCTGGATGAAGACATGCTTCCCCTCATCGCCTCCATGAAGGTGCCCTACATCGCCATGCACATCCGGGGAAACCCGAAAAATATGCATGAGCACACCAACTATTCTGATATTTTATCAGAAATACTGTATTATTTCTCGGAAAAAGTGGATCTTTTTAGAAAACTTGGCATCATAGATGTAATTCTGGATCCTGGGTTCGGATTTGCAAAGACGGTCGAGCAGAATTTCCTGCTGCTGAAAAATCTAAAAAGTTTTGGGGTGCTGGGACTGCCGCTTTTGGTAGGCATTTCCCGAAAGTCCATGATCCACAAATCGTTGGACATCCCAGCCTCCGAGGCACTCAACGGCACCACTGCCTTGAATATGTTTGCTCTGACCCAAGGCGCGAACTTGCTCAGGGTCCATGACGTTAAGGAAGCTAAACAGACAATTAAATTATTTGAACAACTATACCCTTGAGCTTGCTTTTCAAAATAGGATTTTTGGATATATCTATCGTCAATATGATAGATATAGCGCTCGTTGCCGCGCTCCTATACCAAGTCTACAAGCTGCTCAAAGGAAGCGTTGCCATCAAGATCTTCCTAGGTTTCCTCTCGCTCTACCTCATCTACCTGCTGGTAAGGGCAATCCGGATGGAGTTGCTCTCGGCGATTTTGGGGCAGTTCATGGGAGTAGGTGTCATCGCGGCCATTATCATTTTTGCGCCTGAGATCCGTAAATTCCTGCTCATCGTCGGCCGCTCTTCCATCTTCTCAGACGACAATATCCTGAAGGACATCCTTTTCTTTTGGAGAAAAAAGGAAAACACATCCTTCAACATCAGCCCGATCATCGACGCCTCCAAAAACCTGGCGGGTAGCAACATGGGCGCGCTGATGGTGATCTCCAGCAGTACCGAACTGAAGTTCTATGCCGAAAGCGGGGACATTCTGGACGCGGAGCTCTCCAAGCGTCTCCTCATTTCCATTTTCAACAAATACAGTCCCCTGCACGACGGCGCAGTGATCATCTACAAAGGCCGAATCAAGGCAGCAAGATGCATTCTCCCTGTCACCGAACGCGAGGTCCCCGCGCAGTTTGGTCTTCGCCACCGTGCGGGAATCGGCATGTCGGAAGCAACCGACGCCTTGATCCTGGTGGTCTCAGAGGAGACTGGCCAGATTTCCATGATGAAAAATGGAAAAGTACTGCACAATCTGTCCTTTCAGGAGGTTAGGGAAATCATCAACGACTACCTGAACAACGAGGACCTAGATGACCGCTTCGAAAACCTCTCCGAGCAGGAGCTGGGCAAAAAGCGAAACCTGGCCGTATCCGGCAAAAACTAAGCAGATCCACTTCTTTTGAAATAGAAAAACCGGCAGAAAGCTTACCTTCCTGCCGGTTTTTTTTGACTTTCAGCGAATTGATTATTTGATCACCCCCAGCTCTTTTCCCACTTCCACAAAAGCAGCAATCGCCTGGTCGAGATGATGGCGCTCGTGGCCTGCGGAGATCTGCACGCGGATTCGGGCTTGGCCTTTGGGCACTACCGGATAGTAGAATCCGATCACGTAGATTCCTTTTTCGAGAACCTTCTCGGCCATCTTTTGCGACAGCACGGCGTCGTAGAGCATGATCGGCACGATGGGATGCTCGCCAGGCTTGATGTCAAATCCCGCCTCGGTCATCTTGGCGCGGAAGTATTTGGTGTTTTCCTCCAGCTTGTCCCGTAGCTCGGTGGTCTCAGACAGCAGGTCAAAGACCGCAATCGACGCACCGGTGATGGATGGAGCCAGGGTGTTGGAGAAAAGGTAGGGTCTGGAGCGCTGGCGAAGCAACTCGATGATCTCTTTTCTTCCCGAAGTAAAACCTCCTGACGCGCCACCAAGTGCTTTGCCCAGGGTACCGGTGATGATGTCCATCTTGCCCATCACGCCGCAGTGCTCGTGTACGCCTCGGCCTGTTTTCCCTATGAATCCAGTCGAATGGCACTCGTCAGACATGACCAAGGCCTCATATTTCTCGGCCAGCGCCACGATCTTGTCCAGCTGGGCGATGGTGCCGTCCATGGAGAAGGCGCCGTCGGTCACGATGATCTTTTGCTTCGCTCTCGCAGCCACGGCATCTTGGAGCTGTTTTTCCAGATCAGCCATATTGTTGTGCTCGTAGCGGTAGCGCATCGCTTTGCAAAGGCGCACCCCGTCGATGATCGAGGCGTGGTTCAGCGCATCGGAGATGATCGCATCCTCAGGGCCCAGGAGGGGTTCAAACACTCCCCCGTTTGCGTCAAATGCCGCCGCATAGAGGATGGTGTCCTCTGTGCCCAAAAATTCGGAGATCTTCCTCTCCAGCTCCTTGTGGATGTCCTGCGTGCCACAGATGAAGCGCACGGAAGACATGCCAAAGCCGTGGGAGTCGATGGCTGCCTTGGCGGCCTCGATCACCCGGGGGTGGGAAGACAGACCGAGGTAGTTGTTGGCACAGAAGTTCAGCACTTGTTTGCCCCCGGCAATGGTGATTTCGGCGGCTTGGGGTGAGGTGATGATGCGTTCTCTTTTGAAAAGTCCGGCTTCTTCGATGCCTTTTAGCTCTTCTTGCAATTTGGGCTTAAACTGGTCGTACATATGGGATAGATTAAAATTGATTGGCTTTTTCGGGACATCCGCTGATCAAAAAACCTGTGCGGAGAGGTGAATTTTACTACTTTTGCGCAAGCAAACCCAAATATAAACAAAAACCCATTAGGCGACTTTTGGGCATTTTTGAAAGATCAGCGCATGGAAAAAATCCTCATCATCGGAGCCGCCGGACAGCTGGGTTCGGAACTCACCAAAGCCCTCGCCGACCAGCATGGCGGAGAGCAGGTCATCGCCACAGACCTGCGGGATTCCGCCCGGGCGGAATTTGACTATTGCAGATTTGAAGTCCTGGACGCAATGAACAAAGAGGCGCTTCATGATTTGGTAAGGGAGGAAAACATCACCCAGATTTACCATCTCGCGGCGGTTCTCTCTGCCACAGGCGAAAAAAACCCAAAATTCGCCTGGCACCTGAATATGGAAAGCCTGCTCATCGTATTGGAGCTGGCCAAGGAGATGAAACTGGACAAGATCTACTGGCCTTCCTCCATTGCCGTTTTTGGGCCGAACACTCCAAAAAACAACACCCCGCAATATTGCGTCAAGGAACCCAACACGATCTATGGCATCAGCAAGCAGGCGGGTGAAAGATGGTGTGAATACTACTTCGAAAAACACGGAGTGGACGTGCGAAGCCTGCGCTACCCCGGGCTGATCGGCTACAAATCCCTCCCCGGTGGCGGTACGACCGACTATGCCGTGGACATCTACCACAAAGCCTTGGCAGAAGAAAAATTCACCTGCTTCCTCCGCGAAGACAGCTACCTGCCGATGATGTACATGCCGGATGCGATCAAGGCGACTTTGGACTTGATGAACGCTCCCCGCGAATCCGTCAAAATCCGCTCCAGCTATAACCTGGCGGGCATGAGCTTTTCTCCAAAAGAGATCTTCGAAAGCATCAAAAAGCACGTTCCGGGCTTTGAGATCGAATACCAACCGGACTTCCGCCAAGCCATCGCCGACTCCTGGCCAGACAGCATAGACGACAGCCGCGCGCGGCAGGACTGGGGCTGGAAGCCCGACTACGACCTGGACGCGATGACCGCAGACATCCTCAAGAATCTTCCGGATTTCTTTCCTCCGAAAAAATAAACACCACAAAGCCCGATTGATTTCGGGCTTTTTTAATTTAGACCATTCGTCACCGTGAAATTTTCTTTCAGTGCGAATATCTCCTACTTTAGGCCTTCTGTCCAAAAAGCCCAAAATGAGCAAGTCCAGGCTGAGCATACTGATCACCATCCTCCTCGGTATAGGAATCGCCTATTTCGCTTGGAACAGCGAAGATGAGGTAGATTTCAGTACCGAGATCAAACCCATACTCAACAAGCACTGCATCTCCTGCCACGGCGGGGTAAAGAAAAGCGGGGGCTTCAGTGTACTGTTTGAAGAAGAGGCTTTCGCTCCCACCGAATCCGGCCATCCCGCGATCGTCCCCGGCGACCCCGGCTCCAGCGAATTGATCCGCCGACTTACCCACTCCGATCCTGAGCTCCGTATGCCCTATGAGCGCAGTCCGCTCAGCGAGGAAGAGATCGATCTTTTGAAAAAATGGATCAAGCAAGGGGCTAAATGGGGCAAGCACTGGGCCTATGAGCCGGTCGCAAAACCCGAAGTCCCCGGCGAAATCCAATCCGCGGGCTTTTCTGAAAACGGCTCTTCTTCCCAAAAGCCCATAGACTATTTCGTCCAAACCAAGCTGGAGGAACTCGAAATGACTCCAGCACCCGCCGAAAGCCCGATGAAGCTGCTCCGTCGGGTTTCCCTAGACCTGACCGGCTTGCCCCCTTCCGGGGATTTGGTCGCCGGCTTTTCCTCCGGAAAAATCAGCTACGAACAGGCCGTCGACGCACTGCTGCAGGATGAAGCCTATGGGGAAAAGTGGGCGACCTGGTGGCTAGACCTGGCCCGCTACGCCGACACCAAGGGCTACGAGCGGGACGTCTCCCGTACCATGTGGCCCTTCCGCGATTACGTGATCCGCTCTTTCAACGAAGACAAACCTTTTGACCAGTTTACCATCGAGCAGCTGGCCGGGGACCTCCTGCCCCATCCTACCCAAGACCAGCTCACCGCGACGGCTTTTCACCGCAACACGATGAACAATGACGAAGGGGGCACCGAAGACGAGGAGTTCCGGGTAGCTGCAGTGATGGATCGGGTGAACACTACCTTCGAAGTCTGGCAAAGCACGACCATGGCTTGCGTACAGTGCCACAGCCATCCCTACGATCCCATCCGCCATGAGGAGTATTACCAGTCTTTGGCCTTCTTCAACAACTCCCGGGACGAGGACACCCACGACGAGGAGCCCAAGCTGAGGTTTTACGAAGCGGAAGACCAGGCAAAAATGCAGCAGATCCTCGACTGGACCGCCGCCCACGAAGGCGAAAAACAAGCCAAGCTCCGCGAGGATTTCCTGAGATTTTACGAGCCAAAATATGCGGCTCACCTAGCTACAGATTTCCAAAATGCCGAGCTCATCGACACCAAGTGGCTGGGGCTGAGGTCTGGCGGGTCTGCCGTCTACAAAAACATCGACACCCAAGGCTCCGACCAAATGCTCATGAGCTACCGGACAGGCCTCGACGGCACAAAGGTGACCATCCGAAAAACCAATGCGGAGGGCGAGATCCTGGCGAGCTTCGTCATGAACAAAACGCAAGGAGACATCGTCCGGGAGATTCCTTTCCGAGTGCAGCACGAAGCCCTCGACCTATACATCGAAGCGAACAATCCCAAAGCAGGCCCGCAGCAAAACACCTCGACCATCGTGTGGTTTGCCTTTGTCCCTACGTTCGGAGGCAAGGAAAAACCCGGCTATGCCCAGGTCAAAAGCCAGTGGGATGAGCTGCTGGAGTTCAGGGGAACCAAGCTGCCGATCCTCATCGAAAACCCTCCTTACATGGCCCGCGAGACCAAGGTCTTCGAGCGCGGCAACTGGATGGTTTTGGGAGAAAAGGTGGAATCGACCACGCCAACGGAGCTTGGCACCTGGAATGCCGATTGGCCGAAAAACCGCCTGGGCATGGCCTATTGGCTTACTGCCAAGGACAACCCCTTGACCTCACGGACCTTGGTCAACCGGGTTTGGGATCAGCTCTTTGGCCGGGGCATCGTCTCGACCGTGGAAGACATGGGCACCCAGTCCGATCCGCCTTCCCACCCCGAGCTATTGGACTACCTGGCCTGGAAGACCATGAATGACTACGGATGGAGCATGAAAAGCCTGATCCGCGAGATCGTCCTTTCCGATACCTATCGCCAGTCTGCCGACATTTCTCCGGAGGCTTTCCAAGCCGATCCCGGCAACCAATGGTATGCCCGCGGACCTAGGTTTAGGCTTTCTGCGGAGCAGGTCAGAGACCAGGCTTTGGCCGTCAGCGGGCTGCTGAGCAGAAAGATGTACGGCAAGCCCGTCAAACCCGTCCAGCCCGAGGGCATCTGGATGACCGTATACAACGGCGAGTCCTGGACGGAAAGCGAAGGCGAAGACAAGTACCGTCGGGGAATCTACACCTTCCTGAAACGCACAAGCCCCTACCCTTCCTTTATCTCCTTTGACGCGGGAAGCCGGGAGGTCTGCCTCAGCAAAAGAATCGTCACCAACACGCCCTTGCAGGCGCTGGTCACGCTCAATGACCCCGTGTACGTGGAAGCAGCCCAGGTTTTGGCAAAAAATCTATGGGAGTCTTCCGGGCAAAACCCGGACAAAGCCATTCCCGAAATCTACAAGGCTCTGATACTTCAGCCTATCTCTGCCTCCAAACAAAAAGCCATGGACGGGCTCTTTGTCCAGGCAAGAAAAGAATTCGAAGCCAGTCCGGAAGCGACGATGGAATTTTATCCCGATGCCGACGCCGAGCTGGCGGCCATGGCCGTGGTGGCCAATGCGATGATGAATTTGGATGAATTTCTAACCAAGCCCTAATGAAGAACCTGGAAAAACTCCTGAGCGAACTGCAAGTCCAAAAGCTGCAAACCCAAACCAGAAGGCACTTTCTCAGGGATTGCGTGAGCAAAGTGGGCGGTCTGGCTTTGGCTCCCTTGCTTTTTGGCTGCGAAATCGGAAAAGACGGACAGGCCAAAACCGGCCTCAACCTCAGCGAGCGGGATTTGAACCCTCTGGCTCCGCTTCCTCCACCCTTTGCGGGCAAGGCTAAATCCATCATCTACCTCCACATGGCGGGAGCACCTTCCCAGCTGGAGCTCTTTGACTTCAAGCCCGAGCTGGCCAAGCTGCACGACCAGGACTGCCCCGAAAGCCTGCTGGAGGGACGCAAGTTTGCCTTCATCCGAGGGGTCCCCAAAATGCTCGGCCCCCAGGCCACTTTTAGCCAGCATGGGCAATCCGGCGCTTGGGTCTCCGATTACCTCCCGCATTTTTCGAAAGTGGTGGACGAAGTGGCTTTCCTCAAGGCCATGCACACCGATCAGTTTAACCATGGCCCCGCACAGCTCTTCATGCAGACCGGATCTCCCAGACTCGGCCGCCCGAGCTTGGGAAGTTGGGTCACCTACGGCCTCGGCACGGTCAACCAGAACCTTCCCGGCTTTGTCGTGCTGACCTCGGGGGGAAAAACGCCCGATGCGGGAAAAAGCGTCTGGGGTTCCGGCTTTTTGCCCTCAGTCTACCAAGGCGTGCAGTGCCGCTCCAAAGGCGACCCCGTGCTCTACCTCGAAGACCCCAGCGGCATGTCCCGCGACCTGAAGAAAAACGTAATCTCAGCGATCAACCAAGCCAACCAGGAAGATTTTGAATCCATCGGCGATCCGGAGATCCTTGCACGCATCAACCAGTTTGAGATGGCGTATCGCATGCAGATCGAGGTGCCGGAGGTGATGAACATCAATGACGAACCGGAATACATCCACCAGCTCTACGGCACCCAGCCCGGTGAGGAGTCCTTTGCCAACAACTGTCTGCTCGCCAGAAAACTGGTGGAAAAGGGCGTTCGCGTAGTCCAGCTCTACGACTGGGGCTGGGACACGCACGGCACCGACAAAGACGGCTCTATCGACATGGGTCTTCGCAACAAATGTCGGCAGATCGATCGGCCCATGTCTGCGCTTTTGCTGGATCTCAAGCAAAGGGGCTTGCTGGAAGACACGCTGGTGGTCTGGGGCGGGGAGTTTGGCAGGACGCCGATGCAGGAAAACCGCGAGGGCAAAGTGCAGGGCTTCAAAGGCCGGGACCACCACACCGATGCCTTCACCATGTGGGTAGCCGGGGGAGGTGTCAGGAAGGGCGCAAGCTACGGCATCACCGATGACTTCGGCTTCTCCGGCGTGGACGAGCGCACCTCCGTGCATGACCTGCATGCGACCCTACTCCACCTCATGGGCTTTGACCATGAGAAATTCACCTACGACTTCCAGGGAAGGCCTTTCCGGCTGACCGACGTCGAAGGAGAACTGATCCGAAAAATCATCGCTTAACATGCCCAAAAATCACGCTTGCCCAGTTTCCCACCTTTCGAAGTCCAGACAAGTCTAGCCCCAATGATCCAGTTTGTTTTTCCGCTTTTCGGAAGGTTTCACCCCATTCTTGTCCATCTCCCCATCGGCATCTTGCTGTTCGGGATCATTTTGGTTTTCCTGTCGAGGAAAGGGCAAAACACCCATCTCGCCTCGATTCGGCTGGCGTTTCTCTTCGGCGGAATGGCGGGCGTTCTTTCCTCCGTTTCCGGCTTTCTTCAGTATCGCTACGAAGGATTTACCTGGGACTCTGTCCAGTTCCATTTTTTCCTTGGACTCGCGACCACGGCCACTGCTTTTTGGCTGTATTATGAGTTGGGTAAAAAGGAGGATTTCCCTTCCTTTTTCAAAGCCAAATCCGCCGCACTGGTCGCACTGCTGATGTTTACCGGCCATCTCGGGGGAAACATCACCCACGGGGAAACCTACCTGATCGAGCCACTTCCTGCTGGCATGCAGCAGCTGCTCGGCTACGAGACTGGGGAAAACACCGGGCCAAAACTGCCCGCAGAGGGCTGGGAGGAGCTGGCCTACTACGAGCATGTGGTTCAGCCCATCCTCAACCAAAACTGCAAAAGCTGCCACAACGCCAAAAACCACAAAGGCGAGCTGGATCTGAGTTCCTACGAAGCCCTCCTCCAAGGCGGGGAGGATGGCAGCATCCTCAGTGGCGGAGATGCCGAAGCCAGCGCGCTGTTTGCCCGGCTCGTGCTGCCCAAGGAGGACGAGGACCACATGCCTCCCAAGGACAAGCGCCAGCTACAGAAAGAAGAGATCGAGCTGATCAGGGCTTGGATTGCCCTGGGGGGAAAGACCGAATCCAAGCTGGGTGAGGCGGACATCTCGGTGGAGACCCTGGAGCCTTTTATGGAAAAAACCGAAGCGCCCTTCTACCCTAGCGCCGAAGTGCCGCCGCTAGCCGATGAAACCCTCAAAAAACTAAAAACCGACGGATTTTTCGCAGAAACGGTGGACAAAGAATCGGCTTGGCTGATGGTTTCCTGCGTGAATTACGGGCAGTTTGCGGATGCGGACTGGACCAAGCTCAAGCCTGCCAGCGATCAAATCGCCTATTTGGACCTCTCAGGCACGCAGGTGACGGACCAGATCCTGGACTCCATCCAGAGCCTTCCGAACTTGACCGTTTTGAAGCTGAACGAGACGGACATTTCAGGAGAAAAACTTTCCGCCCTCCAGTCCAACCCCAATCTAAAAAACCTCTACCTCAACAAGACCCAAGTAAGCCTTCCCCAGCTCAAAGCACTGCAAAACCACCCGAATCTCGCCAAGGTATTCGTCTTTGATACGCCAGCCAGCGCGGATGAATCAGGCGGGGTCTTCTCTTTTCTCCTGGAAAAAGGAAACTACCGGCTGCCTCCGCTTCCGACTGACACGATCGTGTATTAGGACAAATGCGAAGTGATGTTCTCCTTGTCAAACCCCAGGGTCTGGCTTCCGTCAGGATAGGTGATCAGGGGACGCTTGATCATGCTGGGGTTTTCGATCAGGATGGGAATGGCCGTCTCCGCCTTTTCCAGCGCTACTTTTTGGGCATCGTCCATCTTGCGATAGGTCGTCCCCTTTTTGTTCACGAGCGCTTCCAGCGGGCTTTTCTCCAAAAATCCCTCCAACAGCTCCGGGCTAATGGCTACTTTTTTGTAATCGGTAAACTCGAAATCGACTCCTTTTTCCTCCAGGAAATTGAAGGTCTTCTTCATGGTATCACAACTCTTGATACCGTACACTTTGATGGACATGTTTGGTTTGTTTATTGGGAATGACAGCCAAGTTTCCCCAGCTGGAAGGTCGGGTAGGAAGACTTTTCAGTCTTCCTACCCGACCTTTTTTTCGGTCTCTTAACAGCCTTGCCCGCCGGGTGAGTTCGCTTTTCAGCAAAAAAGGCCGGTGTTGATCCCGGCCTTTGATCTACATCAAAATCTCCTTCATGCTCTCCTCGTGCGCTTGGAGGATCTTTCCGATCAGGTCATCGCTGAGTGCTGTGGAAAGGAAAAGGCTTTCAAACTGGGAAGGCGCCAGATACACGCCGCGGTGCAGCATGGCCTGGAAGTATTTGCCAAACAAAGCCGTATCAGAGGTCTTCGCAGACTCAAAGTCCGTCACCGATTCCTGTGTGAAAAACAGGGAATACATGCTTCCCAGTTGGTTGATGGTGAAGTCCAAACCGAGTCCCTGGTTGATCGAGGAGATGCCGCTGGCGATCTGCATTCCGATTTCGTTCAGACGGGTATAAACTTCGGGGTGGGTATTCAGGTAGTGGAGCATGGTCAGGCCCGCCGCCATGGCGATGGGATTGCCGGAGAGGGTACCCGCTTGGTACACCGGACCCGCAGGAGAGACAAACTCCATGATTTCCTTTTTGCCTCCATAGGCTCCCACCGGCATGCCTCCACCGATGATTTTGCCCATGGTAGTCATGTCTGGCGTGACGCCAAACAGCTCCTGCGCACCGCCTTTTGCCAGCCGGAAACCGGTCATGACCTCGTCGAAAATCAAGACAATCCCCTCGCGGGTACAGATGTCGCGCAATCCCTGCAGGTATCCGGGATTGGGAAGGCAGAGGCCCATGTTGCCGGGAACGGGCTCCAGGATCAAAGCCGCAATCTCGCCATCATTGGCGATGACCAGATTTTCGATGGCCTGGAGGTCGTTGTAGGGAGCCAAAAGGGTGTCTTTCGCTGTGCCTTGGGTCACTCCCGGAGAGTCGGGATGCCCCATGGTGATCGCCCCAGAACCGGCAGCAATCAGGAAAGAATCCCCATGGCCATGGTAGTGCCCCTCCAGCTTGATGAATTTGTCCCGTCCGGTGTAGCCTCTGGCCACGCGAATGGCGGACATGGTCGCTTCCGTGCCGGAGTTGACCATGCGGACTTTCTCCACCGACGGCACCATGCCCACGATCAGCTCGGCAATCTCCACCTCCCTGGCCGTCGGCGCGCCAAAAGACGTCCCGTCTTCCATGGCCTTGATGACCGCCTCACGGATGAGTGGATGGTTGTGCCCCAGGATCATCGGTCCCCAGCTGTTGATCAGCTCGATGTAGGAGTTGCCGTCCGCATCGTGGAGGTAGGCACCGTCGGCCTTGCTGATGAAAATGGGATCACCCCCTACGGCCCGAAACGCACGAACGGGAGAGTTGACCCCTCCGGGAATGAAGTTTTTGGCATGGGCAAAGAGCCCCTTGCTTTCAGAAATCTGCATGGTTTACTGTAAAGGAATCAGCTCGCCAGCCTCGAGTTTGAACACCGGCGTATAGCTGTTGTTGTTGGAGTTTTGAAAATTGAATCCCCAAGTCAGCTTGCCTTGCTGGAAAGCGCGCTGGTTGAGTCCCCTTCTGAGGTCAAAAGCGTAGCTCGGGGTAAGGTTTGCCCCCAGCCAATTGACCAGCTCCATGCCCAGGATGGTATTCATCGCGGGATAGGCCAAATAGCGTTCGTAGTACTGACTACGAAACTTGGCCATGGGCTCGGAGTCAAACATGGGGGTGTTGTTTGAAATGAAATAGAAGTTGGGATATTCCAGCATCTCAAAATTGGCGAAGTTGAATCCCAACCAGGAGTCCATCACCAGCACCGGTACGGAAGTGGTGATGCTTTCCATGAGGGAAAAGACCGACTGGCCGATGGCTGGATCGTCCGCCAGCATGACAATCTGGTCCACGGACGGCGTACTGCCACGGCTTACCCCGAGTCCCTGCAGGAAAGAAGAGGCATTTCTTGGATCTACCCGCTGGACCTTGGTCACCTGGAATCCCGCCTTTTGAAGCTCATCACGGAGGAGAAGCCCCAGCTTTTCATCCCGGGAGCTGCCGCTGTAGCCGATAGCCACCCGGCTTCCCCATCGCTGGGATCTCAGGCCGGAGATGATCCCTGCGGAAAGCGAAATCACCGAGGGGCGAAACAGGTAGCTGTACTCCGCATCCTCGAAGCGCTCGCCCAAATTGGACAGCGGGTGGACAAAAGGAATCTCCTCCCGCTCGGCAAAGGCGCTGACCAGCTCACTTTCCTCCGGATAGATGGGGCCGATGATCACGTCTGCTTTTTTGACCTCGGGGTCGTTGAGAAGGTTTGCCAGATGCTCCAGGTTTCTCTTGGAGTCAAAGGTCATCAGCTTGACTTTTTTCCCCTCCGCCTTCATCTGATCCACGCCAAACTCAATCCCCTGATAGAGCTCAAAGACGAAATCGCCTGGGTTCACATTGGAAATCGAGGAAGCGCCGGAACCGGTAAAAGGCAAAATCACCACCAAGTCGAGGATTTCGTCCTTGGGCTGGTTTTTGGAAGGTGTCTGGGATTTGATCTGCTTGAGCGCCGCGATCTCGCTGGCCGACATGATGCTCTGCTTTTGCAGTACTGAAGCCAAGGCGGCAGTATAGCCTTCGTTTGCCTTGAACTCTTCCAGGTTTGCCACCAGATAGCTGGCAGTAGCCTGGCTCAGGTACTCGTAGGTCGCATTGTAAGCCTGGCTTTGGATTTGGTCGTCCTTAATGCTTTTGATGACGCGGAGCGCCTCTGAATTCTGGTTGTTTTGAAAATAGGCGATGGCCAGGAGGTACTTGGCCTCATCGGATTTGTTCCAATTTTTGCCATAGACCGGCTGAAGCGCGCTGATCGCCTGAGCGGGCTGGTTGGCCGCTACCGCCGCCTCCGCCAGATGAAAAGCCGCATAGTTGGCCAGATTGCCGTATTTGTCGGCATCGGTCAGGGGCTTGAAGGCATTGATCGCTCCCCAGTAGTCTTTGGCTTGGAGCATATTTTTGGCACTCACATACTCCTCAGGGATTCCTTGGGCGATTGAAAGCTGGCCGGCAAAAAATAAGAAAACAAAGATTAACAGATTTCGCATAGTTCCGATCGTAACGGGATGAGTCAGGCAGGGCAAATTTAACCCATTATTTCCAAACCCAAAGTTTGCGCCAGAAAGGAACCGAGTCTTTGGAAATCGGAAATCCCCCTCTGTTTTTAGCCAAAAAAAGACCGGCTCCAGGGAAGCCGGTCTCAGTCTGGTCAAACTCGCGCCGTCAGTCAAACAGGTCAAACTTCACCCCGAAGTTGAATCGGGCATTGTAGTATTCCTCCTGCATGGTGCGGGACTGGATGCCCTGATAGTAGCGCAGAGGCTGGTTGGTCAGGTTGTTTCCCTCGGCAAAAACCCTCCATTTTGGAGTGATCGCGTAGGAGGCATTCACGTCCAGGAAAGTCTGCTGATCGTAGTATCGGTCTTCGAAGCTCTCCCCGCCCAGCTCATCGATGTAGTCAGAGGCATAGTTCAGCGAAAGACGCACCACCAGTCGCTTGTTTTCGTAGGAAAGCGAGGCGTTAAACATGTGGCCTGCCGTGCCCGGAAGCTCCAAGTCGTCCTCTTCCCTACCCTCGATTCCGCTGGTGCTGGATTTGGTAAAGGTGTAGTTCAGGTATACGCCGAAGTTTTTGAGCAATTGTCTCTGGAAGGAGGTCTCGAAACCATACACCTGGGCGCTACCGCCATTTTCGGGTCTGGAATATTCCAAATCGTCCCCAAACTGTGGATCGCTGTATCCCTGCGTGGTAATGGTGTACACGAAGTCATCGATATCCTTGAAAAAGGCTCCACCGGAAAACAAGCCCACATTTTCATAATACCGCTCGGCCATCAGGTCGAAGTTCATGGAGGTAGCTGGCTTCAGGTTGGAATTGCCACGGCTCAGCTCCTCGTCCTCTGGGCTAAAGGCCGCGTAGGGCACCAAGTCATAGTAGTTGGGACGGGCGATGGTATTCGTCCAGGCAAACCTCAGGATGGAATTGGAGTTTAGGTCGTACTTGAAGTGCAGGCCGGGCATCAGGTTGGTATAGTCTTGCTCGCCTTCGGCAGGTCTGCTCTCTTCATTGTCGATATCGAAAATGTTGCCGACATAGTCGATGGAGGTATGCTCGAGTCTCAATCCCCCGATCACAGACAGCTTTTCGGAAAACTGGTGGTCAGCCATCACGTAGGCTCCGGTGATGGATTCCTTGGCGGTAAAGTTGCCCGGGACGTATTCTTCCTTTACGTCCGACTCCTCAAACAAGCCCGGATTCTTCAGATCCAGACCTCCCAAAAACTTGGGATCCACAAACGTGCCCGCTTGGTATTGGGAACCGGGAAGAAAGTTTGGGTCGGAATAGTCCCTGTGGGGCACGTCGGCTATGGTCGCTCCGAAAGCATCCTCATCCAAAGGCTCATATTCGTAGAAATTGTTGTCCCTGACCTTGTTTTTTCCGCGGTAGCGGAGGCCAAACTGTAGGATGCCCTGGTCGGAATAGGGAAGCTTAAAATCCATCTTGGCATTCAAATCCTCGTCATAGGTGTAGCCGTACTGCTCGGAGAGCCCATTGAACCCGATGGCCAGATTGTCGTCCATATCGCTCAGGATAGCCAAGGGCTTTTCCGGATTGGACACATCCACCAGCACATTCTGACCGGAGGAGCGGTAAGAAGTGTAGCGCTCGTTCGGCCGCTCTTCGGAAGCCTTGGCGTAGGTCAGGTTCCAGTCCATTTTCAGCTTGTTAAACAAATGGTCACCGCCCAAGGTCAGGTTGTACACCCGCTGGTCCTCGAGACGCGCGGCTTTGTTTCGGCCACCATCCAGTCCGCCTTTTGTCTCAAACTCCACGCGGCCTTGAGTCTGGTACACCCCAGGCGACACTTGGTCGAAGTCGCCGTCGTCAAAGGAATCGTCCAACTGGCTGACGCGCATCCTGAACCGGTTTTCCCAGTCATCGCGGTGATTGTACATCCCGGAGACAAAGAGTTTGTGGTTAGGGCTAAACTCGTAGTCCAAAGCCAAAGTCGCTGAGCGTCTCACCCGCTGCACGCGGTACTCGCGGATGTCAAACTCCTCGAGCACGACGCCGTTATCCGACTCGTACCACACGGCTTCGATGTTGTCGGAGCCAAAGTTGTGATTGTTGTACGAGCCGGAAAAGATCATTCCGAGCTTGTTGTCCAAAAACCGGTTGCCGATCACCAGAGCGCCTGTCCAGATGGGCTGGTCGGAAAGCAGGTTGATGCCGGAGGCGGCAGTGCCTGATACCCGGAGGCCATTCGGAGCTTGGCGGGTGACCAGGTTCACGGATCCGCCGATGGCATCTGCATCCATGTTGGGCAGCACGGCCTTGTTCACTTCGATGGTTTGGATCATGTCCGAGGGAATGAGATCCATCTGTACGTTTCGGTTATCACCTTCTGCGGAAGGGATTCTTTCTCCGTTCAACGTGACGGAATTGAGCTGGGGAGCCATGCCGCGGATCACGATGTTTCGCGCTTCGCCTTGGTCGTTTTGCATGGTGATGCCGGGGATACGCTTGAGCGCGTCGCCCACGTTGGCGTCGGGAAACCTGCCGATCTGGTCAGCAGAGACGATGTTGGTGATGTTGGCGTTGGTCTTTTGCTGGTTGAGCGCTTTGGCTTGACCTTTCAGCCTGTCCCCAAAGACGATCACTTCTACTCCCTGTATGGCACCCTCTTGCAGGCTGAAGTTGAGAACGCTCGTTTGGCCATCACTGATGGAAATACCCTTTTCGGCACTTTGGTAGCCAAGATAGGTGACCAGCACCTCGTATTCTCCTGTGCCCAGGTTCAGAAGGGAAAACTCCCCGTTTTGGTCGGTCACCGTACCTTTGGTGGTACCCTTGAGTAGCACGTTGGCTCCGGGCAGGGAGAGGTTTTGGCTGTCCACCACCTTCCCTTTGAGGATACCCTGCGCAAATCCGACGGCCGAAACCGCCCAAAAAGCTAAGATTAATGGCAAAATTCGTTTCATGAGTTATTGTGTTGGCTGTTGGTGTTTGATTGACTGGGCGAGGTCTGCCCAGCGGTAGATCTGGAAAGTCCGGTCGTCGGACATGGCTACAAAAAGCCCCTGCGGGAAGTCCGGCCCAAGGGACTTGCTGCTCACTTCCGAGCCATCGCTAGAGACGGTGCTCAGGGCCAGTTTTTTGATCAGACTATGCTCGTGTGGGTTGGCCGCGCTTCCTTCCCTTGGGAAAACATGAAAAAGATTGGCTCCCTGGTCGGACACCAAAATGTATCCCGTGGTGGCGTCGGACTTGTAAATGGAAATGCCTTCGTGGTCCTCGGCAAAGCCTTCGGTGGCAAAAAGCGCCAACTCTTCATTTCCCTTTTCGGGTTCGGCGAAGTACTTTCTCACCCCCACTCCCTCATCGGAATAGTAGATGTAGCCGAGCTCGGCATCGACCGCGATGGCCTCGATCTCCTTGGTGCCGGAGTAGTTGCCAAACTTCCTCACCAGCTCCAGCGCCAGCTGTCCCCCGCTTTCCTTCACTTCGTATTGCCAGAGGTAGCTTCCGTCGGTTGGGCCATTCTTGCGTCCGGCGATCACGTAGGTCTTGCCAGACTCGGGGCTTTGATAGACTGCCACCCCCATCAGATCCTTGTATTCTGGGCCAGTCTCGCCGACATACACTTCGATACCTCCGGGGTGGAGCTCGGTCATGTCGGGCAGGGAGAAAAAGCGCAACTTGGAGGTCAAGCGCTCTCCAGTCACGGCAAAGTCCACCTTTTTGCCCCCCACTTCCAGTCCATACCCGATGTCCACGTTGTTGGGACGCTGTATGCCTCTGCGCACCAGGGAGTCGATGATGTTTCCTTGGAGATCAAAGACATAGAGCGCACCGAGCGAGTCCTTGTCCGTACCCACGATCAGGCTCTTGGCCGGATCCAGGGGATTGACCCAAATCGCGGGATCATCCGAGTCGTGGTCCAGGGTACCGGTCACATAGAGCGGCTTGATGGTCTCCTCCAGCGTGGCACTTTCCTGCACGCCCTGCTCTTGGGGAGCCGTGCAGGCAAAGCCGGTCATGAGACCAGCCCCTCCTAAAAACAGTGTAATTCTTCGATGCATAGCTTCTCGTTTTTTGCTTCGGCAATGTTAGAAGAGAGGCCGCCGAAAGGCCAGCAAAGTGCGTTAGCAATTGGGCAACAAGCGAAAAAAGAAGCGTTAACAAAACGAAAACAAAAAATCAAAAACATCACACATCAAGCTATATATCAACACATTAATCGATGTTAAAATGGAGTTAACAAATTGTGACTCATATACAGAGGATGTAATTCTGGAGGCTTTCGCCTTTTTGCAGCCCGAGCTTTTTCCTCAGGCGATAGCGTGCGATGCGCAGGCTTTCGGGGGATATTCCCAGGGTCGCGGCGATTTCCTTGGAGCTTAGGTTCATCCGGATCAGGCTGGCGAGCTTCATCTCGGCAGGGGTCAATTCGAGCCTGTCCTTGGAGATGGACTTGAAAAAATCCTGGTGGACTTTTTCGAAGTTGTTTTTGAAATCCTCCCAGTCCGCATCTTGGGAAAAGTTGTAGTCAATCTGCTTGATGAGGTGCCGGATCCGCTTCTTTTGGTCTTTGGGCTCGACGTCGAGGGAGTTTTTCAGTTTTTGGCGGATCCCCTCGAGCATCTGGTTTTTCTCGAGGAGATGTACCGTCTGGGCGGTCAAGGCCTTGGACTGGGACTCCACTTCCACCGACATGCGAGCCTCCAGCAGGTTGATGTTTTCCTTTTCGGTGGCGATGAGCCGCTCCTTGATCTGGAGCATCTTCTCCTGCTGCTCCAGCAGGGCTTTGCCACTTCGGATTTTCAGCTTTTGCCTGTTAAAAATCAAAAGTCCGATCCCAACGAGCAGCAATAGCAAAAACACCAGCAAGGCGCGAAACTTATCCTCAAAGTCCGACTCCTGCTCCAGCTGGCGGATCTGCGCAATCTGCTGCTGGAGACGGTATTGGGTCTCCTGGATGGAAAGCTGCCGGGCCGTCTCCGCCGAAAATATCTCTTCATCCAGGCGTCTGGCCTCTTCCAGGCGCTGGTAGGCCAGGTCGTAGTTGCCCATCAGGGAGAAGGTCTTGGAGATATCCACGAGGGCGCTCTTTTGCTGGTAAAGATTTCCCAACGCCTCGCTGGCGGCTTTGGCTTTTTCGCTCAGCTGCATGGCCAGCTCGTAGTTGCCTGTCTTGCGCTCGATATCCGCCAGATTGTTCAGGTTGCCGGGCAGATGGGTGCTATCCCCCAGCTCTAGGTTTAGCGCCAGGGCCTTGGAAAAATACATGCTCGAGGAATCGTACCTCTCCAGGTCCTCGTAGATACTCCCGAGGTTTTCAAGCACGAAAGCCCCGGCGAGACTTTGGGGGCTGTCCTTTAGCGTAGCGAGTGCCAGCTTCTGATAGCGGATAGCCTCCGGGTAGTCTTCCAGCTTCTCGTACATCGTCCCGATGAAGCCCTGGGTTTTGGCAAGCTCCTCGCGATCTCCGACTTTCTCGAAAACAGCCAAAGCCTGAAAATGCCTATCCAAGGCCGCCTGCACACCCTTGATCTTGTAGTAGAGCTCTCCCAGGTAGTTGTGGTTTTTGGCAAGACAGGGCGCACAATCCTCCTGCGCAAAGACTTCCTCAGCCTCGTAGAGTGTCACGCTGGCCTCCTGATATAGCCCAAAATCCAGCAACAGCTTTCCCCTAAGGGATTGGATTCTCGCCCGCTCGAGGTCGTCTTCGCCGCGCTCGGACTCTATCCTCTCGGTGAGGAGTTCAAAGGCCCGCTGGGGATTTTTCAGGGCCATTCTTTCGCAGTCGTCCCAGTCGAGCCCGGACTGGAAAAGCAACAAGGCTGGTAAAAATGCAAGGAACTTGATCATAACCGGCAAGTTGCCAGTCCCATGTGAACTGGGCGTTAGGCAAAGTTTGCATTTATGTCAAGTTTGGAAAAGAGCAGCAGGGCTGAAAAACAAAAAAACCATCTTTTCAGATGGTTTTTTGAATACTGTACTCGCTGAGTACTAGCGGATAAAAAGCATTTCGCGGTATTTCACAAGCGGCCAGCTTTCGTCGTCCACCAGCAGTTCGAGCTTGTCCACGGAGTAGCGGATCTTGTCGAAGTAGGCTTCTTTGACTTCCTTCTGGTAGCCTTTGGCACGCTTCACGATATCGTCTTCCTTGTTCAGCCTCTTGCGGGCTTCCACCATCGCAGTCACGTTGGCCTTCACAGACTCGATGTGTCTTGCCACGTCCTTGATAGTTTCCACTGCCGCAGCGTGATCCAGACCCAGGCCTTTCAAGCCGTTTGCGTTTTGGATCAGCTTGTTCTGATACAGGATTGCGGTTGGGATGATGTGGTTCAGCGCCAAGTCACCCATCACGCGGCTTTCGATCTGCACCTTCTTGATGAAGTCTTCCAGCATGATTTCATGGCGGGCATGTACTTCCACGTGGTTGAGGACATTGTGTCTCTCGTAGAGCTCCTTGGTGGCTTTTTTCTCGTACACGTCGAGTGCCTCGGGAGTAGACTTCAGGTTGGAAAGACCTCTTTTTTCGGCCTCTTTTGCCCACTCTTCAGAGTAGCCATCACCTTCGAATCTTACTTTTTTGGAATCCTTGATGTATTTTCTCAGGACGTTGACGATGGCGATTTTCTTCTCTTTGCCAGCGTTCATTTCCTTCTCGATGTCCTTGTACATACCTCTCAGTACTTCGGCTACGATCACGTTGAGGGTAGTCATCGGCAGACCGCAGTTTGCAGAAGAACCTACCGCACGGAACTCAAACTTGTTTCCGGTGAAGGCGAATGGAGAAGTTCTGTTTCTGTCGGTGTTGTCCAGGATGATTTCTGGGATCTTGGAGATGCCTAGCTTCATGTACATGTTGTCGCCCTTCTCGATCTTGATGTTGCCGTTTTTCTCCAGCTCATCCAATACGTCGGTCAAGGTACCGCCCAAGAATACGGACATGATCGCCGGAGGAGCCTCGTTGGCACCCAGACGGAAGTCGTTGCTTGCCGAAGCGATGCTGGCTCTCAGGAGGTCTGCATGATCGTATACCGCCTTCACGGTAGCTACCAGGAAGGTCAGGAACTGCAGGTTTTCACGGGCAGAGTTGCTTGGCTGGAACAGGTTTACCCCAGTATCGGTGATCAGGGACCAGTTGTTGTGCTTACCGGAGCCGTTTACGAAGGCGAAAGGCTTCTCGTGGAAGAGCACTTTCAGGCCGTGCTTCTCAGCCACCTTGTCCATCACATCCATCAAAAGCTGGTTGTGGTCGATTGCCTTGTTGATCTCTTCGTAAATAGGAGCCACTTCAAACTGGCCTGGAGCCACTTCGTTGTGACGGGTGGACAATGGAATGCCCAGCTTGTGCGCCTCGATCTCAAAGTCCATCATGAAATCCTTCACGCGGGTAGGGATAGAGCCAAAGTAGTGGTCCTCCAGCTGCTGGCCTCTAGCGGGGCTGTGGCCGAATACGGAACGACCAGCCATCACCAAGTCAGGACGGGCAGCGAAAAGCGCCTTGTCGATCACAAAATATTCCTGCTCCACACCCAGTGAAGGGCTTACTTTTCTCACGTTGCGGTCAAAAAGCTGGCAGATTTCCACGGCAGCGTCGTTTACCGCTTCCATAGACTTCAGCAATGGGGTCTTGTAGTCCAGCGCCTCGCCGGTGTAGGACACGAAGATGGTAGGGATGCAGAGGGTCTTCTCCAGGATAAAAATCGGAGAGGATGGATCCCAAGCGGTATAGCCGCGCGCTTCAAAAGTGGAGCGGATGCCACCGTTAGGGAAAGAGGAAGCGTCAGGCTCCTGCTGTACCAGCGCGGAGGCTTTGAACTTCTCCATTCCCGCATACATATCGTAGAATGAGTCGTGCTTCTCGGCAGTGGAGCCAGTCAAAGGCTGAAACCAGTGTGTAAAGTGGGTTACTCCCTTAGAAAGCGCCCAGGTCTTCACGGCGGTTGCCACCTCTTCGGCGGTAGCGGTGTCGATTTTGGTTCCTTTGTCGATAGCCTCCATCACTCGCTTGTAGGCGGATGGTGCGATAGAAGATTTCATTTGGGCCAAACCAAAGACGTTGGTGCCAAAATAATCCGAAATTTTAGAAGACGGTGGGGTAACTGTCACCCGCGGTCTCGCCTGAACCATTCCCAGGGCTTGTTGTCTAAGTGTTGCCATTTCTACAATAAGTGGTTTAATATTACACCCACAAAAATAGAAAAATATGCACTCGAAAAAGAGATAGACCTGTTTTTGACATCATTTTTGAAAATATTTCCACTTTTTTCAAAAAAACATGGCCTTTTTGAAGGCAAAAGCCCGAAAAAAGTGTGTTTTCATCCCGAAAATTGGAAAATTGAAAAAAGCTGGGGAATACTTACCTTTGCAAAACCCTCGAAATCCGGAGAATTTTGAAATCGGGCAGGTTTCGAAATCAATTTCAGGTATGCTATTGACCATGCGAGATTCCATATGGCCAATAAAATACACTCTAGTCCCATGAAAAAAGTTGCCTTCTACACGCTCGGTTGCAAGCTGAATTTCTCAGAAACGTCCACTATCGGCAGACAATTCGAGGAAAAAGGGTATCTGAAAGTAGATTTTCAGGAAAACCCCGACATCTTCATCATCAACACCTGCTCGGTGACCGAAAACGCCGACAAAAAGTGTAAAAAGATCGTCAAGGAGGCCAAAAAGATATCCCCGGACTCCTACGTGGCCATCATCGGCTGCTATGCGCAGCTGAAGCCCCAGGAAATCTCCGAAATCGAAGGCGTGGATGCCGTACTCGGCGCCGCGGAGAAATTCCGACTCATCGAGCTCCTCGACGATTTTGCCAAGGTACAGGAAACCAAAGTCCTGGCTAGCGAGATCACCGAAGCCAAGTCCTTCAACAACGCCTACTCTATCAACGACCGCACCCGGACTTTCCTCAAAGTCCAAGACGGCTGCAACTATGGCTGTGCTTTTTGCACCATCCCTTTGGCCCGAGGCAAAAGCAGAAGCAATACCATCGAGTCGGTATTGGACTCGGCCCGGGAAATCGCCGCGACGGACGTGAAGGAAATCGTGCTCACCGGTGTGAATATCGGCGACTTTGGCATCGTGGACGGCAAGCGGAACGAGCGCTTCGCCGATCTGGTCTTCGCCCTGGACGAGGTGGAAGGCATAGACCGCTTCCGCATCTCCTCCATCGAGCCCAACCTGCTGACCAACGAGATCATCGAGTTTGCGTCGCGATCCGAGCGTTTCGTGCCCCACTTCCATATCCCGCTCCAGTCCGGCTCCAACACCATCCTCAGGAGGATGGGCCGCCGCTACCTGCGGGAGCTGTACGAAGACCGTGTCTCCAAGATCAAAACGCTGATGCCCCATGCCTGCATCGGTGTGGACGTGATCGTGGGCTTCCCCGGCGAGACGGACGAGCTCTTCCTGGAGACCTACAACTTCCTGAACGAACTCGACATCTCCTACCTCCACGTCTTCACCTATTCCGAGCGGGCCAACACCCGCGCCACGGAGATGGACGGCGTGGTACCGATGAAAAAGCGCAACGAGCGCTCGAAGATGCTGCGGATTCTTTCGGAGAAAAAGAGAAGGAAGTTTTACGAAGAAAACCTGGGCAAGACCTTCACGGTACTTTTTGAAGAGGACATCGAAGACGGCAAGATGCATGGATTCACCGAAAACTACATCCGTGTGGCTGCCAAGTACGACCCCATGCTGGTCAACGAGCTGAAGACCGTACAGCTCGACCGCATCAACGAAGCTGGAAATGTGGAAGTCTTGGAGCCCGAGCTGGTGTATGAGAAGCACTAATTAGCTACCCTTTATCACTTTAGCCTTTTCGCCAAGATTTCGGATTACGGGAAGTTGGAAATACGCCAAAGACATAAATGGTCTTATTCTCCAGTTTGAAATGAACAGAGACGGGAAACTTGTCTAGGAAAGCAAACCTAAAATCCATGTGATGAAACTGGTAAACCTCAGGCTCGGATGTCATTTTTTCCAGCTTGCTTTCCAGATCATTTAAAAAATGTTCCCCCAATCCTAGGGCTTTTGATTCATACCACTCAAAAATCTCCCGAATGTCGTTCTCCGCATCGGGTTTAATAATCAGTGAGTAGCTCACCTATTTTTTTTTGAAATCCGGCCCTTTACCTCCTCCCAAGTAGATCCCTCCTCAGGTTTTTCCAAATGAGCAGCATACCTTCTTTCCAATTCAGCTACTTGATCTCCATTCAACGCAGCCGGATCCTCACCTGCAGGATTTAAGATGGAATAAACCAACTCTAAAACTTCAGAGTCTGCTTTTTCAATCATTGCGTGAAGCTCTTCTTTGATGTTGGAATTTCTCATGGATGTTTTTTCTTAAAGTTAGAGAAAAATCACTTTTTTGATTGAGTCGCGAAATTTCCAACTTCAATAATCCCCAAAATCCCTAATTTAATCGCGTCCAAAACCTACTTTTTGTGAGCCAAACAAGCCTACCCATCCTCGCCGACGAAACCTGGCTGGAGCCTTTCGCTCCGGTCATCCTCCAGCGCCACGAGCGCTACCAGTCGGCGATCCGAGCGATCAACGACTTTTCGGGAAGCATCCTTGAGTTTGCCCGAAGCCATGAATACTACGGAGTTCACTTCGACAAGTTCAGAAACGGCTGGATCTACCGCGAGTGGGCCCCAGGAGCCAAGCAGCTCTTCCTCACCGGCGACTTCAACTGGTGGGACCGCCAGTCCCACCCCCTGCGCCGCAACCATCGGGGAGATTGGGAGATTTTCCTTCCCGAGGCCGAGTATCGGCACACCTTCATCCATGGGAGCCGCATCAAGGTGCGCGTCATCGGAGCCAACGACAGCGACCTGGACCGCATCCCAGCCTACATCCGCCGGGTGGTGCAGGACGAGGAAACCCACGATTTTGCCGGGCAGCTCTGGTTTCCGGAGGAAAGCTTTGCCTGGACAGACGGCGGATTTTCCCTGGAAAAAACCGCAGAAATGCCCCTGATCTACGAATGCCATGTGGGCATGGCCCAGGAAAAACTCGGAGTCGGCACCTACAAAGAATTTGAAGAAAACATACTCCCACGCATCCAAGCCGGAGGCTACAACGCCATCCAGATGATGGCGGTGATGGAGCATCCTTATTACGGTTCTTTCGGCTACCACGTCTCCAACTTCTTCGCGGCCTCGTCCCGCTTTGGTACGCCCGAGGAGCTCAAGTCCCTGATCAACAAGGCCCACGAAATGGGAATCGCCGTGATCATGGACATCGTACATTCCCACGCGGTCAAAAATGTGAACGAAGGCCTCAACGAGTTTGACGGGACGGAAGACCAATACTTCCATGCCGGCGATCGGGGCTACCACGAGGGCTGGGACTCCAAGCTCTTCAACTACGGCAAGTGGGAGGTGCAGCAGTTTCTCCTCTCCAATATCCGCTACTGGCTGGAGGAGTTTCACTTCGACGGATTCCGATTCGATGGAGCCACCTCCATGCTGTACCACCACCATGGGCACACCGACTTTGACTCGGCTGAAAAGTACTTCGACTCGGGTGTAGACGACGAGGCCCTGCTCTACTTCCAGCTGGCCAATACGCTCATCCACGAGTTTAAACCCAGTGCCATCTCGATCGCGGAGGAAGTCAGCGGCATGCCGGGACTGGGCAGAAAGGTCAGCGACGGAGGCATAGGATTCGACTTCCGACTGGCCATGGGGATTCCGGACTTTTGGATCAAAACACTCAAGCACAAGCAGGACGAGCAGTGGGACATGTTTGAGCTCTGGCATGAGCTGACCAACCGCCCCCTGCGGGAAAAGTCCATCGCCTATGCGGAGAGCCATGACCAGGCCCTGGTCGGGGACAAAAGCATAGCCTTTTGGCTGATGGACAAGGAGATGTACTACTCCATGACCGTGCTGGAGCAAAATCTGGTCGTAGATCGCGGCATCGCCCTGCACAAGCTGATCCGCATGATTACGCTGAGCCTGGGGGGCGAAGGCTATCTGAACTTTATCGGCAATGAATTTGGCCACCCCGAGTGGGTAGACTTCCCGCGCCTCGGCAACGACTGGAGCTATCAATACGCCCGTCGCCAATGGTCTCTCGCCGACGACCCGCTCCTGCGCTACCAACAGCTTGGCGCTTGGGACCAGGCGATGATCGGGCTCGTCAAGGAACACGAACTGCTCAGTGCAGGCCCGGCCCAGCAGCTCTACCTCGACCCGGACAAAAAGATCCTGGCCTACCAGCGGGGAGACCTGGTCTTGGTGTTTTCCTTCCATGCCACGGAGTCCTTTTTCGGCTTTCCGATCCGCATGGCCGAAGCGGGCACCTATCGCATTCTGCTCCATTCCGATGAGAAGGAATTCGGGGGCTTCGAGCGTCTGGACAAGACCACCGACTACCCTACCGATGCAGATCAGCAAGTCCATCTCTATGTGCCCAATCGAGTGGTGATTGCACTTCGACGAGCTCAGTGAGCGCTGGGAGGCTGGGAAGTTAGGGAGTAGGAAGTCGGGAAGTTGGACGTATGGAGGTGTCACGCTGACCCGAGGCTGGGGAGGAAGGAAAGGGAGGGGATAAATTCCAAGGAGCTCAAAAAAACATCCTTTCGTTTTCAGCTGAAATGATATCTCTAGGACAGTCTTCAAAAGAGAATTTCGGGAAGACCCGAAAAAAAAGACCTAGTCCCTGCTCAATAAATGCTGACCAAGGTGTACATGGTCTTCCGATATGGGCAGCTGGTCACTAGAAATATGCAACAATAAACAAGCTATTCCTTATTATAAAGTGACACGAAAACTATTAGTTCCCCTGATAATTTTAATTACTGCTTTCGGACAAAAATCGCAATCGGCTGACAATATTTTATCAAACAGCAGAGAAGTTACTATTGACAGTTTACAGACTTTTTCAATAACCAATGCAACCGCTGATGACTTCTATACCGCTAAGTCCAAATCGAGGGACAAAATCCTTTATGACACGACAACTTTTAAAAAGGTAAATGGAGAGATTAAATTACCGGTTGACAGAAAATGGAAGCCATTTGTAACATTTACAGACACATTATTAAACACTGACGAAACGGATTTTAGAGAATATCAATACTTGGGACAGTTTGATAAAATTGGCTTTTACATTGTCGTTGGCAGTTTTTGGGAGCATTATGAATGCTATCTAGTTGACAAGCGAACAGGAAGACAAACAACAATTTGGAATACACCGACAATTTCACCTGATGACAAGTTCATAGCAAATTTATCTATGGCTTACGGACTTGAAGGAATACCAAATGGACTTCAAATTTGGCGTATTGACAGACAAGAAAACAACCAAGTTGAGCCAATTTCATTAGTAAAACATTTAGAACTTGACCAACAAATTTGGGTGCCAGACAACTTTGTTTGGGAATCGGATAATTCATTGATTTTAAAAGTTGCTTCAGTTGACAAGTTTATGAATGAAAATGGACAGCCAAACAAAAATGACTTTTACTATTTAAGGCTTCGAATAAAGTGACGACAGAAAGAACAACAAGGTAATCGAGTAGACGGCCTCGCCAACCGTTAAGTCAGCGAGGTGCGCCTACGCCGCAGCGCACAAGTCTCACGCCACCGCACGTACGCCCCTACCCTAGCCCAAACAACCCAAGCCACCTAAACAAATGACTAGCCGGGACAGTTGACTTCACAGGGAATGAAACTACTGCTCACCGGTGCCACCGGATATATCGGGAAACGACTCTTGCCTGTCCTGGTCGATGCGGGACATAAGGTAGTGTGCTGCGTACGCGACCGGCGGAGATTCTCCCTTCCCTCCTCGATCAGGCACCAAGTCTCCGTGATCGAGATAGACCTGCTGGACGAAGCCTCCCTGGCAGCGATCCCAAAGGACATCGACGCCGCCTACTACCTCGTCCACTCCATGTCCGCCTCGGATGACTACCAAGAGCTCGAAAAAAGGTCTGCCATCAACTTCAGAAATGCGCTGGCCACAACGCGCGTGCAGCAAGTCATCTACCTCTCCGGCATCGTCAACGAGTCCAACCTATCCAAGCATCTCAGCTCCAGGAAGGCCGTGGAAAACGAGCTCAGCGAGGGCAGCTTCAGCCTGACCACCCTGCGTGCGGGCATCATCATCGGATCGGGAAGCGCTTCCTTTGAAATCATCCGGGATCTGGTAGAAAAGTTGCCCCTCATGATCACTCCCAAGTGGCTCAAAACCAGATGCCAGCCCATCGGCGTGTCCGACGTGCTTTCCTTTCTTTCCAAATCCCTGCTCAATCCAAAAACCTACGACCAAAGCTTTGACATCGGCGGCCCGGACATCCTGACCTACAAGCAAATGCTGCTCGGTTTCGCCGAGAAACGGGGCCTGAAGCGGGTGATCTGGGTCATCCCGGTGATGTCGCCCCGGCTATCCTCCTACTGGCTGTACTTCGTCACCTCCACCTCCTACCGCCTTGCCGTCTCGCTGGTCAACAGCATGAAGGTGGAAGTCGTCTGCCGAAACAACGACCTGAATCGGCTGTTGGGAATCGAACCCGTGGGCTATATGGAAGCGCTGGGCAAAGCCTTCCAGAGAATCGAAAGCAACTCGATCCTCTCCAGCTGGAAAGACGCCTACTCCAGCAGCGGGATCAGGTTCAACATCTCGGATTTTATCGAAGTGCCGACCTTTGGCTGTTTCGTGGACAAAAGGGAAAGGCAAGTGGACGACGTCGAAATGACCCTGGACAAAATCTGGAGCATCGGGGGAAGTACGGGCTGGTACTACGCAAATCGGCTTTGGAAACTGAGGGGATTCCTGGACAAGATGGCTGGGGGCGTGGGGCTGCGCAGAGGCCGGACCAACGTCAACTCGATCAACACCGGGGACAGTGTGGACTTTTGGCGGGTGCTGTATGCAGACAGGAAGGAAGGCCGGCTGCTGCTCTTTGCGGAAATGAAGCTGCCCGGGGAGGCATGGCTGGAGTTTAAGCTAAAGGACAAACGGCTTGAGCAGACGGCTACCTTCAGGCCCCGAGGGCTTTGGGGTAGGTTGTACTGGTATGCCGTCCTGCCTTTTCACGGCCTTATTTTCAGCGGCATGATCCATACGCTGGCGAAAACTGACAAGACCTGAAACCAGCTCCAAGTTGATAATGCCTGTCCACGGCCCCAATCCTTCGACAGGGCGTTAGCCGAGATTCAACATCCCTCTAGGCTTTTCAGCGGAAGACAGGGCCAGCCCAAACCTGTTGCCGAACAGGTCTCCCTGCCGCGAGCCTCGGCCCATTTACCCCGCCATTCCTTCATTTTTTCGCCGAGGATGGCTAAGTTGGGAAAAGAACGGCCTTTTTCCTCTCCATGCAGCGCAAGCCAAATCAAGCGTCTCCCCGTCTTTTCCGCAGATCTCCCCTCCCAACGCTCCCCTAGATGCTCTCCCCCGACGGCAAAAGAACCTGGAGCCACATGCTCCCTTTTGGCCTGATCTGGCTGGTCACAGGCTGGGTGTTTTTGCTCTCGGAGGCTGCCGTCACCGACAACTTTGAAAACCAACCCGACACCGCCATCCAGGTGACCTTCCCGGTTTTCATCATGGCCAGTGTCGCCGTGTTTGTCTTTGGCCTGCTCACCGGCTGGGTGGAGATCCGATTTCTCAGCCGCCTGTTTCGCAGCCAGCGCTTCGTGCAGAGGATCATTTACAAGCTGCTGGCCTACGGCCTTGTCTTTCACCTCATCATCCTGATCAGCTTTCCCATCGCGGCGTCCATGGAGTTGGGGCAACCGATTTTCAGCTCAGAGGTTTGGGGAAAATTTGCTACCTACCTGCTCAGCATCACGCATTTGAGCACGATGGTCCAGCTTTCTTTTTCCCTGCTGCTATCCCTGTTTTACTTCGAAATCAGCGACTACATCGGCCCCAAAGCCCTGAGCCATTTCCTGACCGGCAAGTACCACCAGCCGGTAGAGGAAGAGCGGGTGTTCATGTTTCTGGACATGCGCTCCTCCACGAGTATCGCGGAGCGGCTGGGTCATAGGCGCTATTTTGCCATGCTTCGAAAGTACTACGAGGACCTCTCTGCCCCCATTTTGCGCAGCGCCGGGGAAGTGTACCAATATGCCGGGGACGAGGTGATCGTGTCCTGGCCTTTGAAAAAAGGGCTGAAAGACCAAACCTGCCTGCGTTGCTTCTTTGGGATGAAGGAAGCCCTGGAAGGGAAGCGGAGTTTCTATCAAAAGCGCTATGGAGAAGCTCCGGCCTTCAAAGCCGGGATGCATTGCGGCAAAGTCACCGCCGGAGAGATCGGCGTCATCAAAAAGGAGATCCTTTTCACCGGAGACGTGCTCAATACCTGCGCGCGCATCCAGGGGCTCTGCAACTCGTACGGGACCGATCTGCTCGTTTCCGCGGACTTGCTCCAATTGCTCGAGCTGGGCGGGGAATTCAAAGTGACTTCCAAAGGCTTCAACGACCTACGGGGAAAAGACGAGGCGGTGGAATTGTTTTCGGTGGAGAAAAAATGAATTCCCAGCCAGCTTGACAGAAAAATGTGATTTGTGTCAGCTGGAGCCCTACACCGCCCTTTTCGACGGGAAAATCAGTTACTTTTGGCAAGCCTAGCCCCTAGCCGTGTATGTTTCGACATCAAGGTAAAAACAGGACACTGAGACAAAACATCCAGATCGCCACCATCCTCTCCTTTGTGGCCGGACTGGTCAACGTCACCGGATTTCTCGCCTATCGACAACTGACGACCAACGTCACCGGGCATTTCGCCCTTTTCATCAACGACGTCGCCCAATTTGAAGGCTGGAGAGGCTTGGTTTACTTTGCCTACATCTTCTTTTTCCTACTCGGCTCCTTCTGCTCTGGGTTTCTGATCGAAAAATTCAGGGAAAACAAGAAACTGAACGTGTTTGTGCTGCCCACGGCCATCGAGTGCGGGATCCTGCTTTCCATCCCGTTTTTCAGTGCTCTCAGTCCAGTCCCCAATCCGGACGCTTTGGTCTGTTCCCTACTTTTTGCCATGGGGCTCCAAAATTCCTTCGTGACCAAAATCTCAAGCGCCGTGGTCAGGACCACTCACCTCACCGGACTCTTCACGGATTTGGGAATCGAGCTGTCCCAGCTATTCTTTCCAAAAACCCATCCCCAGCAAAAAAAAATCAGAGCCAACATCCAACTCCGCCTTTTCATCATTTCGTTCTTTTTCTTGGGCGGTTTGGCGGGAGGATTCCTGTTCTCAAGACTCTCCTTCGGCATCAACACGTTGATTGTTGGCGCAGCCATCCTATTTTTAAGCCTTATTTTCGATGACTTGCGGTTCAGGTTTTTGAAGACAAAAAGAAAATACCGCCAGAAAAAGGCGGCGACGCAAGTTTCATAGAAAAGCGAGCTCCAGTTGATTTTCGATCAAGTACTCCTGCAAAAAGAAAAACGACGGTTCCATATATCACATTTTCAACCCACAAAGCCATGAAAACCATCTCCCCTGCCGACTGCGGCAACTCTCCCAAAATGCAGCTGGTGCTGGAACTGACCCAAGCCTTTGCTTCCTATGACCTGGAGCGGGTCGCGTCCCAGCTGGCCGAGGACATCGTCTGGACCTTGGTCGGAGACAGCCCTATTTCCGGCAAGCGGCAGTTTCTGGAGGCACTGGAGGAAATGAGCTCCAACAAGGCCGCAGAGCTCCTCATCCACCAAATCCTCTCCCATGGCAAGGAAGCCGCTGTGCATGGGGAAATGGCCATGGCCGACGGCAAGCGCTACGGCTTCGCCGATTTCTATGAATTCAGCAGTGCGGGCTCCAAGACCGTCAAGCGGATCACGTCCTACGTCATTCCCCTCTGAGACGGTCAAAACAGACTTTCGTCTTCCAAAAGCCACTGATATCCATTAACTTAAAGAGAACCACTCTTTAACCCAAAATACCATGAATGGAATCCAGGACAATCTCACTCTGCCTGAGGAAAATCTGACCGACGCCGAGTTTGGCAGGATGGTCTATCAGGCGGGGGTGAGCACAGGCTTTGATCCGGTAGAAGGCCTGTACAAAGTCACCTACAACGAACGCTGCTGGGACCAGGTGTACGATCCCGTCTGGAAGGGCGACTGCGTCACCAACAGCGAAAAGCACATCGAGTACCTGGTGGAGCTTTGGTACCGACTAAATCCTGACCGCTCATGGACTTGCGTCAAGGGCAAGCGGGAATCCCTGCAGGGATTTCTTGTGAGCAGGACCTATTGCCCCGAGGGCCGCGACTTCGTGGAAGTCGGCTTTTCCGAGACGAGGTTGCTGAAAGAGCCCAAGACCTTCGAAAGCTTCAACTTTGGAGATGGAGACTCGACCTGGGGCGAAAGCGAATAGGGCGACCTTGGCAGAGCAGGCCCTAGCTCGACCTTTGATCCCGGAAATAACGCTTAAATTCCCATTGGATTTCAAGCCAACACGCTACCATGTCAAACATCAACCTCATCATCGAAGAGCGCGCCGCCGACATCGGCAAGTTTCTCGTCGGCCGCCTCCTGCCCTTTCGCCAAAAGCGCATGATCGGCCCTTTCATCTACCTCGACCACATGGGCCCCGTCAAGCTCAACGAGCGGGAACAGATGGACATTAGACCCCATCCGCATATCGGGCTTTCTACCCTGACTTTTCTCTTCGAAGGGAGCATCATGCACCGCGACACGCTGGGAAATGAAGTCCAGATCAACCCCGGC
Source organism: Algoriphagus oliviformis (assembly GCF_017254915.1). GTDB lineage: Bacteria > Bacteroidota > Bacteroidia > Cytophagales > Cyclobacteriaceae > Algoriphagus > Algoriphagus oliviformis. The sequence goes on from NZ_JAFKCT010000006.1 coordinate 132,104, forward strand.
GCGGTCAACTGGATGACTGCCGGCAGGGGAATCGTCCACTCCGAGCGGACTCCCGACCATCTACGGCACGAGGACAAGCTCATGCATGGCCTGCAGATCTGGGTGGCTTTGCCCAAAAACCTGGAGCAGATGGAGCCCGAGTTTTTCCATGTCGAAGCCGACAAACTTCCCTCTTGGACTGAGGGCGGGGTGGAATTCAAGCTGGTGGCGGGCGAGGCCCTAGGTCGTCGCTCCCCCGTTCCGGTCTATAGCCCGCTCTACATGCTGGAGATCAAAAGCAGCGAAAAGCAGACACTGAGCATCGGTTCGCAGCTTTTTGGGGAAAGTGGCCTCTACATCCTCGAGGGAGGGATAGAAAGCGAAGGCAACACATTTGGCTCTAAGCAAATCCTAGTCGCCAAGGACGCCACGCTCTGCGAATTCACCATTCTGGCAAATAGCACAGTTTACATCTTTGGAGGAGAGCCCTTTCCCGAGGAGCGCTTTATCGACTGGAACTTTGTGTCCTCCAGCAAGGAACTCATCGCAGCCGCCAAGGAAAAGTGGATCGCGGGGGAATTTGAAAAGGTACCGGGCGACGAGGAGGAATTTGTCCCCTATCCGGTACCGAAGCGCTAGAAAAACACGCTTTGGGAGTCACTTCATTGATCTACTTTTCAGAAAATCACGGAAAAATTCCTGTAACTTGAAGCGATTGAAACCGGACACTCGGCAATAAACCCAAGATTTCAGAAAATCAAGCCTCAGAAATCACCATGCTTCACAAGATCAGCCGAAAAGAATTTTTGACCAAAATGGGCCTGTTGGGCACCTCCGCCTTCCTGTTTCAGGCTTGTGACTTTCAGTCCGCCGACAAAACCAGCGCGGGCATCAGCCCGATCATCTCCGCTCCCCAAGGCGAAGAGGATATTTTCGACTACATCCGCCGAAGCAGTGGGAAGCATGACCTGACGCTCTACCGGCAGATCGTCGGTGCAGCCAACGAGTTCAAGGAGGGCGACCTCACGCTCGGCATCGCCGCCGAGTCCGAGCAATCGCGGGCAAATGCCAGGGCACTTTTGGCAAATACGCGCATCGGCGATCTGAAGGCCCACAGCCTCTTCGCGGACGAGCTCTATGAGCTGATCGCAAAAAACAGCGCCGAAAACGCCGACCTGGACAGCTGGACGCTGGGTGAGTTGAAAGCTTTTATCCTCAGCCAGCCCGAGGCGGAGATCAAAGCCATCATGCCCGCGCTGAGCAGCGACGTGATCGCCTGCCTGGTGAAGCTGATGAGCAACGAGGAACTGATCCAAGTCGGCCAGAAAGTTTTCAATCCCATCCCCGGCACGCAGATAGGCAGCAAAGGCTACCTCAGTGCCCGCGTTCAGCCCAACTCACCGACTGACCATCCTACAGATATCATTTGGCAAGTCTTCGACGCCTGGTCCTATGGTGTGGGCGACCTGGTGCTGGGTACCAATCCGGTCTCCAGCGACCCCAACTCCGTCGCGGAAATCGAGAGAGCGCTCTATGACCTGATTGTGACCTTTGGCTTGGAAAAAACCATCTCCAACTGCGTCCTTTCCCACATCGACGTGCAGGCCGAAGCTGAAAAGATCCATCCAGGGACTACTGGGATTTGGTTCCAAAGCATTGCCGGGACGGTGAAGGCCAACCAGACTTTTGACGTCTCCATCGCCAAGATGCAGTCCCATATGGAAAGCCGCAGCGGGCAGTTTGGCCTCTATGCGGAGACAGGACAGGGCGCTGACTTCACCAACGGGCACGGGGAAGGATTCGACATGCTCGTGCACGAGGCCAGGAAATACGGTTTCGTCCGCGCCCTGCAAAGCCAACTTTCCGAAGGAAAAAGCCCGGAAGAAACGCCTTGGGTACATGTGAACGACGTCGCGGGCTTCATCGGCCCAGAGGTCTTCAAGACCAAAGAACAGCTTGTCCGCTGCTGTCTGGAAGACACCGTGATGGGAAAGCTGCACGGACTGACCATCGGACTGGACGTGTGCTCCACCCTGCACATGGACGTCTCCCTCGACGACTTGGACTGGTGTATCGCCCAGATCATGCCGGCAAATCCAGCCTACCTGATGGCCCTACCGACCAAAAATGATCCGATGCTGAGCTACCTCACCACGGGCTTTTACAACCACGTGAAGATTCGCGAGCAGTTTGGCTACAAGATCAACGACGCGATGTGGGACTTTTTCAAAAAGATCGAAATCATCGGCGACGACAACCGTCCTACAGAGCACTTTGGCGACCCCACCTGGGTCTACTATCAATACCGACTGGCCAAAAAAGACCTGCGGACCAAGGAGGAGATTTTGGCCGAAGGCCGCAAGACCATCGCCGAAGTCGAGGCGCGGGGCGTTCCCATTGCGCAGGGTTTTGGGGAAAATGTATGGGATCTGGAGCCTGGTCTCGACAAAAAAATCCACGAGATCTACGAGGATGCCAAAGTCAGCCTCTGGGCCGAAATGCCGGATTCCTTTGTCCAAGCGATCCCGGCTTCTCTCCCCCTGATCACCCAGAGCAAAGACCGCAAGGACTACGTCTATCATCCGGAAACCGGCGAAAAGCTCAGCGAAAAAACGGCGCAACAGCTTCGATCCATGCAAGGCAGCTGGGCGAGCGATACGCCGGATATCCAGCTCGTGATCTCCGACGGACTGAATGCCCTTTCCCTGACGGATGACAACCATCTTTTCCCTTTTCTGGAAAACCTAAGTGCCCAGCTCAAGGCAAAAGGCTATCGCCTTGCGACGCAAAATCTGGTATTTACCCACGGGCGGGTAAGGGCGGGCTATGCTGCGGGCGAGGAGCTTTTCGGAAATCTCCCGGATTCGAAGCAGAAAAAAGGCATCATCCATATCATCGGCGAGCGTCCCGGCTCGGGGCACCATGCCTTCTCCGCCTACATCACGGCCGCGCCGGTCTCGCTTTGGGGCAAAAAGGGCGGCGTGGACCACGATATCACACGGGTAGTGTCGGGCATCTCCGACACCTCCCTCCTGCCCAAGCTCGCAGCCGAGCAGGTTGCCGAGATCTTTGACGACTTGTACAAAAAGCAGGAATTCGAGGCAAAAGCCCAAGCTTAAAAGTCCAGGCTCAGATTGCCTCCCCGGCGGAATTTGCTCAGGTCAAAGGGCGGCATAGTCCTTTCCGCAAAATAGGTCTTGCGCGCAAAGCGAAAGAGGTTTTGTATGCTCTCCGCCAGCACGCCGGCACCTTTCATCCGCCTTCCAAACTCGCTGTCGTTCACCTGTCCGCCATGCACCTCGGCGATTTGGTGCATGATCTTTTGGTAGCGGTCTGGAAAGTTCTTTTCCAGCCAATCCGAAAAAATCTCCTCCAGCTTGCCGTTGAGCCGGACGACGGTCATGCCCGCACTGAGCGCACCATGATCGGCCGCGGCCTTGAGGATGGCGGGTATTTCCTGGTTGTTCAGCCCCGGGATGATCGGCGCACTCATCACCGCGACAGGAACTCCGGCCTTGGCAAGGGCCTCGATGGTCTTCAGTCGCTTGGCCGCGCTGGCCGTCCGGGGTTCCATTTTTCTGCGCAGGTCTTCATTCAGCGTCGTGATCGAGATGTACACCTGCACCAGCCTATCCTGCGCCAAGTCCTGCAGCAGATCCAGATCGCGCAGGATCAGGCTGTTTTTGGTAATCATACCCACCGGATGGCGATAGCGGGCAAACACCTTCAGCAGCTCCCGCGTGACACCCTTTTCCCGCTCCAAGGGCTGATAGCAGTCCGTATTCCCAGAAACGGAGATCGGAGCCACCTTCCATTTCGGATTCAGAATTTGTTTTTCGAGCAGCTTGGGCGCGTCTGGCTTTACCATCAGCTTGGTCTCAAAGTCCAAGCCAGCGGTGTAGCCGTAGTATTCGTGGGAGTTGCGGGCGTAGCAATAGATGCAGCCGTGCTCGCAGCCCTGGTAGGGATTGAGGGAAAACATCAGTCCGAGATCCGGACTTTTGACGGCATTGACGATGGATTTGGCGTGCTCGACTCGAACCTCGGTCTTGGGCGAAAGCAAAAGCTCCTCGTCCAATCCCTCGATGTGCTCTGTCACGACACGCCGCTCCAGGAATCGGTTGCCCGACTGGATCTGCGCTCCCCGTCCTTTGAAATACTCCCCTTCCATGTCAATCAGATTGTCAAAACTGCTCCTCTTAGTATAGAGCCTTCATTCGAAAATCGAAAGTATGAGACGGGAATTGTCTGGAAGCAGTGATGATCGAGAGTAAGTTGTAAGGGAAGTAAGTGGTAAGTAGTGGCGGATAACCTATCGAAAAATTGGTAGACTTCATCTCCAAAGGCTGGCTCTCTGTGCGCAGACGTAAAGTTTTTGACCACGGAGCGCACGGAGGGGTGAGAGAATAGCTTCGCACCTTTTCGAGAGGGAAATGGCTCGCTAAAGCGGCAAGACGCTAAAGTCTCTCCCTCTTTTCTCCGTGATCTCTGTGGTGGAAAAACATGAGCCCCATCGGGGCGGCACATGCATAGCCTAGTTTTAACCCTAGGTTACCGTGTTTAATGCTATTTCGGAAGTTTTGGCCGACAAAAGGTCAATGGTACCCATCAGGCTTCGCCAAAACCAATGGGGGATTGAATCCTGTTTTTTGCGCTTCGCGCTTGCTACACCGCAAAGATTCTGAGAACACGAAGGTTTCGCAGAGGATATTTTTCTCCATAAGCTGGACATTTCCCACTTCTTTGCGGCTTTCCGTCTCAGCGAGATATTTTCTCTCGCTAAGACGCAGAGGCGCTAAGCTAGGTAATCTCCACACGAAGAAAATCTCCTCTCCCTCCGTGGCCTCTGTGGTGAAAAAAACTTCAAAAGGGAAAAATCAACAGCGCGTGCTGGCTCACCGTGTTGAAATCCCGCCAAACGCGATTGAGCTCGGTGTGGGTTTTCGCAGCCTCCAAACCTGCGAAAGGATAAAGCTTCCCATTGCTTTCTCGACAGGCTTGGGTGAGCTTTCGGCTGATTTTGCTTATCTCTTTCAGCAGAGATTTTGAAATCTTGCCCTTTTGCTCCAACTCCTGGCAGGATTCCTCGATCAACCCGTAAAACTTCGTTCGAAGCCTTTCCAGCTTTCTGGACTGCTTCTCCAGAAGCTTTTGGAAATACTTCTGATGCTTCCTGTCGTAGTTGCGGTACTCGTGCCTTTTCCAAAAAGAGGCCTCGATCAGGGCGATCAAGTGCTGGCTGATCCCGAGGATGTTCACCGCGAGCGTTGCCTCGGCCAGCTGCAAAAAAGGATAGCGAAAAACGGGATCCGGTAGCGTCGCCTTTTCCGGCAGGATCTCGAAAACCCGATTTCCGGGAACGGAGACACCTTCGGCCTTGAAAGCATGGCTTCCCGTGGCGATCATGCCCATGTAGTTCCAGCCGTCGAGGATCTCGATTTCGTCCCTTTTGAGGATAAAAGCCTTGACTACGGGATTGCCCTTTTTGTCCAAAAGCGGTTCTCCCCGCTCCAGGATCTCACAGTTGGCGGTGAAGTGTGTGCCGTGCAAAGCTCCGGAAGCATAGGTCCAACTGCCGGAGACGAGCCATCGCCCATCCACCCAGTCGGCCTTTCCTCCCACAAAACCACTTCCCGCCAAGCAAACCCTTGGGTCTGAAAAGACCTCCTGCGCAAGTTCTTTTTCTAAAAAGCCCACAAACCAAGCCGCACCTGCACAGAGAGTGACCGTCCAACCCAGACTTCCGTCCAAGCGGGAGAGCTTCTCCTCCACCCGCAGTCCTTCGGCCAGATTCAGCCCGAGTCCACCCAAGTCTTTGGGCACGAAGAGCTTAAACCATTTTTCGGCATAAACGACTTCCAGCCATTCATCAGAAAGTCGGCCCAGCGCTTCGGAGGCTGCTGCATGGGCGGAGTCAAACAGTTTGGAGTGCTTCATCGCGTTGGGTCAGTTCTTTTCTCCATTCCAGGTAACCAAAGATGGCGACGACGAAGAGGAAAAGGGTCAAAAAGGACATCATGTACAGCTGCTTGGAGTACAGCAGGGGGATGGCTACCAGGTTGGAAATGTTGAGCCAAATCCAGTTTTCCAACTTGCGCTTGGCCAAAAGCCACATTCCCGCCCAAGCCGTTGAGGACACGAAGGCGTCGATCACCGGCACGTCGGAGTCGGTGAAAGTGGTGAGCATAAAGTAGAGGAAAACCCAGCCTATTCCGGCTATTCCGAGGGTGACCGCAAAGTCCCGTGAATCACTTCTTGAGATTTGGGAAGCACCAGACTTGGATCGGTTTTTCCAATTTGCCCAGCCGTAGATGCTCATCACGAGGTAGTAGCCATGAAGCAGCGTCTCCGCATAGAGTTTGGAGTCCAGCAGCAGGTAGGTGCCGCAGAGGATGCCGATGATCCCGGTGGGATAGAGCCAGATGCTGTTTTTACGAGCCAAAAGCACTTCGGAAACGCCAAATGCTACGGCGATCCACTCCAGCAGGCGGGTGTTTTGGATTTGCTCGAGGAGCAAACCCGCGTCGAATGAAAATTCCATTTGAATAATTTTTAGCCATTATTCAAATAAGGGTAAGCTTGATTATCGATCCCTACGCCGGCATTACCCGGATCAGGTGCACGGCAGCGCGCTGCCGATGGGTATGATCTCAGCCCTGCATTTTTTGGGCACCCCTTAGATGAAAGCCGAAGGTAGGGAAAAAGATGGTGGTGGGCAAAGAATTCAGGCCCTTCGCAGACGGGTGGCTTATTACTAAAGTTCAATCTAAGGACCAAAGATGAACCGTACAAAAACATCAACGAAACACTTATTCGTCGTTTCGAAAAGGCGCATCTTGCGCCCGTCTTATTATGCAGGAAGGGGATCTATTTTTATTTGGCCGCCAACGGCCTTTAACACTTTCATTATGGTTGAGAATTGGGGTTTAGCGCCCTCGGACAGTGCTTTGTACAAACTCGGCCTACTCATTCCTGTTTCCTCGGCAATCTTAGTCATGCCGATAGCTTTGGCAACATATCCAATTGCAGTGATTATTTCTGTATCATTCCCATCTTCCAAGACAGCGTTTAGATATTCAGCAATCATTTCATTGCTGTCCAAATAGTCTGCTATATCAAATTTTGACGTCTCCATTTTTTTACCTTTTCAATTTATCCCAAATTTCTAGTGCCTTCTGAACATCTCTCCGCTGACTTGATTTGTCTCCACCAATCAAGAGAATGATAATTCTCCCATCGACCTCTTTGAAATAAATCCGATAGCCTTTCGCATAGTTGATCTTCAATTCACTTATTCCATTCCCAACAGATTTACACTCTCCGAAATGCCCATCATTTTCCAATTTCTGAATTCGGAACAAAATTTTCGCCTTTGCCCTCAAGTCGTCCAGCCTCCTAAACCACTTGTCAAATTCACTGGTCTTTTCAATAAAGTACATTCACAAGACTGTATTCAATTGGATACAAAATTACAAAAAATCAGCCTTTACAAGTTGATTACTACAGATTTCTTTTCCGACTCACATACAGATCAGGAAATGGAATGACCACATACCCAGAAAACTGCGCCTAAGGCTCTCATCGCAACTTCCGATAGCTAAAAAAACAGCGAAATAGATATTGCTCTAATTAAACCTGAAAAATCCCGTTTTTGCATTCTCATACCAGAACCAAGCCCTACTGACCTCAGTTTAGACAGACTGCCGGCCATCCCACAAAAATCTACTCGTATCTCAGCGACTCGATGGGATCCAGCTTGCTGGCCTTGAATGCCGGTATATAGCCCGCGATCAGGCCCACAACGATACAGATCACGAAAGAGATAAACATCCAGACCCAAGGCACTAAAAATCCACCTGGCCCGATAAAATTGGCGATCACATTGCCTATGCCCAGCCCCAGCAGCATGCCGAAGATGCCCCCAAGGATACAGATCACGATGGCCTCGATGAGAAACTGTTGGCGGATTCTCAGCGGCGTGGCACCCAAGGCCTTGCGGATTCCGATTTCCCGGGTTCTCTCTGTCACGGACACCAGCATGATGTTCATCAAGCCTATTGATGCCCCTAAAAGTGTGATAAAACCAATTCCGAAGCCGCCGATCCGGAGATAGCCAGCCACCTCTTCCAAGCTTTCGGCTACCGACTGGCTTTTGGTAAGCTCGAAGGAATCCTCCTGCGCCACCCGGTCTTGGCGTATCTTGCGCATGATTCCGATGGCCTGCCCCATTTCGTAGTCGATTTTTCCCGGATCGGAAGCCACACCGGTGATCCTATAGTTGAAGGTTCCGTTTTTGTCAAGTCTGGCGGCGTTTTCTATAGGAATGAGGATCTGCCGGTCAGCGCCTTGGTCCTGGCCCACGCCTCCCTGCTTGTCCAGCACCCCCACCACGGTGTAGGGTCGGCCCAAAAGGGTGATTTTCTGGTTGATGGGATCCTCTCCTGGATTGAAGAGCGTCTCCTCTATTTCCTTGCCGATCAGGGCCACGGAGTTGCCATAGCGCACCTCCATGTTGCTGAAGTTACGCCCCTTGGCGAGCTTCATCGCCTTGATGGAGAGGTAGTTTTCGTCTCCTCCGCGGACGCGCGTGTTTGGGTTGGTCTTTTTGGAGCCACGCTTCACCTCCGCTATACCCGTCACCGAGTTGAAGACCGTCGAAATGCCGATGGAGGCATATTCCTCCTTGAACTTTCTCGCTTCCCTAAAGGTGATCGACGGGTAGGTCTTTTCGGTCTTCCCGTCTTGCACCACCCTGCCCCCGTTGAAGCCCTTGTTTCTGATATCGAAGGAATTGGCGCCCAGGCCGGCAAAGCTCTCCGCTATCTGCGCTTTGATCCCGTCTATGGCCGTCAGCATGCCCACCAGGGAGGAAATGCCGATGGCGATGATGGCCCCGGTGAGTACGGTACGGAGCAGATGGACCTTTACAGAGTTGAGTGCCTCGCGGACATTTTCGATCAAATTCATGGATTGTTCGTTTTGGAACAGCTTTTTAAAAATCCCTCAGGAAATCAGATTAATAATACACAAATACCGAAAAATTGGGCGGATGATTGACATTTTTTATGATCAGGGAAAAGAATCGTCGAGGGCCGGCTTCTCCGACATGCCTCCTCGCGATCACTGCACGCCACTTTACAACCTTCCTTCTTCTACAGCATCCGACATCCCACAATTACGATTTACGAAGTACGATTTACGACGTCCCTGTCTTCCGTCTCCGTCCTTCCGTCCATCAAACCACCCGACATCGGTCAACCGACAAACGATTCACGACCTCCTCGCGATCACTGCACGCCACTTTACAACCTTCCAACTTTACAACCTTCCTTCTCCTACAGCATCCGACATCCCACAATTACGATTTCCTAAATACGATTTACGATGTCCCTGTCTTCCGTCTCCGGTCTTCCAGCTTCGCTTCAGTGCATGCGGTCGCCTCGCACGCCAAGCTGCCTCAACACCGCCGCCTCGTATTCCAGCCACTCTTGCCAGCGCCTATTGACCTTGTCCGCGTCCTGATATTTTCTCGCCAACTCGATGAAGGTCACATAGTGCCCCGCTTCTGAAATCATGAGTTCATAATAAAACTTCTGCAGCTCCTCGTCCGCGATGTTTTTGGACAAAAGCTTGAATCGCTCGCAGCTCCTGGCCTCGATCAGCGCGTTGAGCAGCAGCTGTTCGGTAAGCTGCTGCATCCGGCTTCCTCCCTTTTTCACAAACTCGGCCAGCTTGATGACATACTCGTCCTTGCGGGGAGGGCCAAACTTCATCCCTCTTTTGCGAAGCTGCTCCAGCACCCGCTCGAAGTGCCCCCACTCCTCGGCCACGATCGGAGTCAGGGTATCGACGATCTCGTCCAGGTCATTGAATCGGAGGATCAGGCTGATGCAGGAGGAAGCGGCCTTTTGCTCACAGTAGGCATGGTCCACGAGAATATCCTCCAGTTGCATCTCCGCGATATCGACCCAACGTGGATCAGTCGGCAGCTTCAGGTGAAGCATTTTCTCTCTGGTGCTTTCTTCCCAAGACATGGTATTTCGGATTTTTGATTTACGATTTACGGACTTTCCCTCTGCGATTGCGTGCCTTCGATATACGCTACTCTGTAGCTCCAGTGCTCAGGCTGACATCCTACTTCCCGACTTCCTACTCCCCAGCTTCCGGACCTTTAGTCAAACAAATACCAAGTAATCCCCAAATCCAAGAAAGAGCGGTAGCCGGTATAGTCCGGCGTCACAAAATAGCCTTCCTTGTCCATCAGACCTGCGTTTAAGTGATTGTATTTGAAGAGCACGCGGGTACGGTTGATGCGGAAATCGAGAAACAAGTCCGCTATGGGATAGGCATAGACCTCGAAGGTATTTTGCAGGTAAAACTGCTGAAAGGATGGATTGTAGGCCTCTGCATAATACGAAGACTTGTACCTGATGTCCACTCCCAGCTGCACGAAGACGTTTTCGTTGAACATCGGGCTGTCAAAGTAGAATCGGGTGTTGGCATAGAGCTGGGGAACCCGGAAATTGTCCGCCCCTTCTCCCGAAATCTCCGTGAACACCGCCTCCACATCCCAGCGAAATTTCCTTCCGATCTGGAAATTGGCGATCAGTCCCGGCATGAGCATATAGGCCTCGCCGCTGGCTTGCGTGGCGATCTTTTCCTCGTTGAAAAAGACATAATTATTCACCCGGTTGATGGTCAGGTTGGGGCGCAGGCTGATTTTGTCAAAGTCCAGCTTGATGCGGCCTTTGATCTGGTCCACGCCGATGTTGTCAAAATCATTTTCCCAACGGTAGTGGTTGCCGTAGTAGATCTGCTGCTGGGAAGTGGGCTTATACAGCGCCTTGGTATACTCCAGCTCCAGCCAGGGCGACACAAAGAGCCCATGAATGCGGAACGCTCCCGGTATAAGATACTCCCCGTCCGCGCTCAGCGACCATCTGTCGGAAATCTTACCGATGAGCTCGCCGCCGATATAGACCTCATTGAAGGCCTCCTTTTTTTCCGGAAAAAAGAGGCTCTCCATACGTCCATTTCGGATGCGCGTGAAGGCGTTGTAGTAAAAACCCTTGTAGGATCCCTTGACCCCAAACTCGTTTCTCCACTCTTTGAAGTCGCTTTCGTTGCGGGTGGTGTCCGGCGTATTCAGTCTTTCCCGATTGAAAAACAGTGAATCCGATGTCGTCAAATCCGTCTCGAAAACCATATTCTGGTTTCGGTTGTCAAAGGTGTGGTGGATCTGCAGGCCGTTGCCCAGCTTGTACTCGTGGTAGATGTGATAGTCCTGCCTTAGGTCTCTCGCCCGGGAATTGTGCAGCCAGACTTTCGCGTCCTCGTAGGTAAAATACAGGGAAGTGGAGTCCACCTCGGGAGGGATGATGCCCCCGATCTCATTGACTACATGCCGCATTCTGGAAAAGGCCCCGAGGAGCCAATACTTCCCGTTTTCGGAGCGGTAGTTGGTGTGGAAGGTGTAGGCGTTTTGCTCTGCCATGTGGTCATCCCTGTCCGTCGGATTGAGGGTCTTGCGGATGCGCTCGGTGTGGAGCTCAAACCCTACGTTCCAGCGGGGATTGATATTCCTCGCAAAGGCAATGTCGAGCATGTTTCTATTGCCGCCTCCGAAAAAAGCCGACATCTCGGTAAACGGGGACTTCGTGTCAAAATAGCGCCGCTTGGCCGGATCGTGGTAGTACAGGTCGTAGGCCTGATATCCAGACCGCAGACCGATCATCTCCGGGATTTCATAGAAAACCGGCTTGGCCGCACTCCCTATGTTTCCGAGATCCTGGTATTTCCAGCCACCTTTGGAGACTGGGTCATAGTTGTGGAAGTTTGTGAGCGCTGTATCCTGCTCGTAGAGCTTGAGGCGGTTTCGCTTGAGGTCTTTTTCGAAGTAGAAAAGCGAGGTCTTCGGACCGTACACCTGGCGGGTACTGTCGTCCAGCAGGGGTCGCCGCCCGTCCGACTGCTCCTCTTCCCCGGGATCAGTCTGCTCCCGGTTGGCTTGGCCAGTCCCGGTATTGGACTGGGGAATGGGACGCTGGGCAAAAAGAGCCTGAGTCGCCAGCATCGCAAACAAAAATCCAAAGACTAAACCTCTTCTGATCACTTCTTTCTGAATTTTTCCCGGATGTAGCTGAGCAGCATTTGCTTGTCTTCTGGTTCAAACCTTGCCTCTACAGGCAGGACAAAAATCGGAATTTCCCCCAAAAAACCCCGATTTGCCAGAGATTTAAGTTTGACGGCGTCCTTTTCTGTAGTCAGGAGAACGGGGCTTTTCCCGGGATGTTTTTGCGAGACGCCTGCTATTTTGTCCAGCTCCGGTCCCTCGTAGTCGTGATGGTCCGGAAAGGCCAAAACCTCCAGCACATCAAACGCCTCCCTGCAATACTCCACAAATAGCCGGTCATCCGCCAGGCCGGAAAGGAGAACCACGGATCCGGAGAAGGCCACATCATGCCCCAGGGCATAAGGAGTTCCGTAGTCTATTTTGGAGAAAAGCACCGCTGTATCGGGAGAAAGATACCGTCGAAGTCCCTGCACCGTCTTTTGTTTTTGCGCGGGCGAAAGGTCTCGCGGACATTTGGTCACCACCACCAGGTCCGCACGTCTGGCGCCAGGCCTGCTTTCTCTCAGTCTCCCCACGGGCAAAATAAAGTCCCGCGAGAAAGGCATCGAAAACGGGGTCAAAAGAATATAGGCGTCGCCCCTCAGTCTGCGGTGTTGAAACGCGTCGTCCAACACCACCAAGTCGAGTTCTTTTTCTCGGGCGATCCTCTCCAAGGCCGCGACCCTATCCTCCCCCACAAAGACCGGCACCTCACCGCCAAACTTTCTGAAAATCTGCAGGGGCTCGTCCCCCACCTCCTCCGCAGTGCTATCCGGATTCGCGGCAAGGAAACCTTTGCTTTTCCTCCCATAGCCCCTGCTCAGGGATGCAATTCGCAGCCCGTCTCTCAGGTTTTTGATCAGGAATTCGACCATGGGAGTCTTGCCAGTTCCGCCTACACTCAGATTGCCGACGATCAGGGTGGGCACGGGAGAGCGGAAGCTTTTGAGCAGGCCCAGGTCATACAGCCAATTGCGGATGCCAGTCACGACACGGAAAATCAGCGCAAAAGGAGCAAGCAGAAAGGCATACCAGGGCATTGGCAGGAATTGCTATTTTTGACCAAAGAAAACGAAAAATTATGGGATACAGGATTCAGGATGTGATTTCTTGCCTGGAGCGGCTCGCCCCTCCGGCCTATCAGGAAAGCTACGACAATGCCACGCTGATCTGCGGGGAAAGAGGCGCTGCCCTCACCGGGGTCTTGTGTACCCTCGACTGCACGGAGGCCATCGTAGAGGAAGCCATCGCACTGGGAGCCAACCTCATCGTGGCCCATCATCCCATCGTCTTCAAAGGCCTGAAAAGCCTCACCGGTCGCAACTACGTGGAACGCACGGTGATCAAAGCCCTCAAAAACGACATCGCCATCTATGCCATCCACACCAACCTCGACCATGTGGCAAACGGGGTAAACAAACGCATCTGCGACCGACTCGGCCTCAACCAAACCAAGATCCTCCAGCCCAAACGCCAAATCCTCAACAAACTGGTCTTCTTCGTCCCTCCCACAGCCAAGGACGGGGTGCTTCAGGCGGTCTTTGACGCAGGTGCCGGACAGATCGGAGAATACAAGGACTGCTCCTTCCAGCTCGAGGGGATGGGGACTTTTACCCCATCTGAGGCCGCAAATCCACACTTGGGCGAGCGGGGTATTCCGCAAACCGAAAAAGAAATCCGGGTCGAGGTGATTTTACCGACTTTCCAAAGCAACAAGATCATCGCCGCGATGAAAAAAGCGCATCCCTACGAGGAAGTCGCCTATTACCTTTCTGCCTTGGAAAATGAAAACCAGGAAGTCGGGGCAGGCATGGTCGGCCTGCTGGAACGCCCGATGGACGAGCTGCAGTTTTTGGATTATTTGAAGGAAAAAATGAACCTCTCCGTCATCAAACACACCGCTCCCAAAGGCGGAAAAATCAGCAAAGTAGCCGTATGTGGCGGGGCGGGCATATTCCTCCTGTCCGACGCCAAACGCGCCGGTGCGGACGCCTTTGTGACCGCTGACGTCAAATACCATGAGTTTTTCGATGCCGAGGGCCAGCTGATACTTTGTGACATAGGGCATTATGAAAGTGAAATTTTCACAAAAGAATTACTCGGGGAGTTTTTGTCACAAAATTTCCCTAATATTGCACTCTATTTGACAAAAGTAGTTACTAATCCCACATCCTACCGATAGTACATGGAAAGTACAGTAGCACAAAAACTAGAAGCTATCTACAACCTTCAACTTATAGATTCAAGACTAGATGCCATCGTAAAAGTAAGAGGAGCGCTTCCTGAGGAAGTCCAAGACCTCGAAGATGAGATAGCAGGCTACGAAACCCGACTCGAAAAATTCCAGAACGACATTGAATCTTTCGAAGACGACATCAAACGGTTTAAGGACAACATCAAGGAATCCGAAAAGCTGATCAAAAAGTACCAGGAGCAGCAGATGAACGTACGCAACAACCGTGAGTACGATGCCATCACCAAGGAACTTGAGCTTCAGGATCTTGAAATCCAGGTTTCCAAAAAGAAAATCGCGGAAGCCGGCGTGAAAATCGACCAAAAGAAGGCCGATCTCGACGAGCTGAGCAACACAATGAAGGATCGCCAAAAAGATCTGGACCTGAAAAAAGAAGAATTGGACACCATCGTGGCAGAAAGCGAGTCAGAAGAGTCCAAGCTTCAGTCTGAGCGTGACAAAGCCATCAAGAAAGTAGAAGACCGACTGGCCAAATCTTACACCAAGATCCGCGCAAACGCCAAAAACGGCCTTGCGGTAGTCATGGTAAAGAGAGGCGCCTGCGGCGGATGCTTCAACACCGTACCTCCTCAGAGACAGGCGGATATCCGGGAAAAGAAGAAACTCATCGTATGCGAACACTGCGGAAGAATCCTTGCCGGAGTGGAAGACGAGATCGAAGAGGAAGGAACAAAAACCAAGAAAAGAACAGCGAAAGCTTAATATCCCCCACTCATTGCAAAAATCCCCGAAGCCAGCTTCGGGGATTTTTTTTTATGATTATCCGCTTTTATGCAAGTAGGCAGCCGTGACAACCCGAAAGAACGCTAAAATTGGGGCTTTGCCCTACTTCGGTCATCGGTCTTCCATCCTGCCTGAGCAGACAGGCCCGATTGAAGAAGCAAATTCGCTTACTGGCAAGATTGCGGATAATCATGTTTTTTTATCGGCATGCCGCTTGCATCGGCGATGGCAAAAACATTATATTGCTGGCAATGAAAAGGTTTGCATTTCTTCTCTTGTTTCTGATTGGCTACCAGTCGGTGTCTGCAAAAGACCCCGAGTCCAAGACTTTCTTGGTGCTCTTCAAAACGAAAGAGCTCAAGGAGATCAAAACCAACATCCGGGCTATCGAGTCCCACTTCTCTACCGCCTTTGACACCAGGTACTACACCGGCAATTCCGAGTTGGCTTTGCTGATTGAGATTCCAGCCTGCGACTTTGACGCCTGCTTTTTGGGGGAATTTCTAATTGAACTGGAAAATGGCCAGCGCGTGCAGCTGCAGCAGATCGCCTTTCGCCTGTATGACCTCACGGAAAACAAGGCGCTCCACCAGCAGTACCTTGCCCTCTACGAGGAAAGCCAGGTAGCCAAGAAAAAAGCCGCAAAGGCCGCTAAAGCTGACTCAGAGCAGCGAGGTGCCTCTGGTCATTAAAGCTCCCCACCTCAAATCCCCCATCTTCCCGCTGCTCCAGCAGATATAGGCACAGGTTATTGTGTTCGTATTGATCCATGTCCCTCAGGTCTGTATCCAGGATTAGGCTGAGGAAAATACGCATGGCACGCCCGTGCATACACACCAAGATCGTCTCGCCGGGTCCGTCGAGGATCTTTCCTATCCCTACCCTCATCCGCTCTGCCACTACATTGGGGCTCTCCCCTCCTGCGATGGCGTAGTCGAGGTTGCCCTGCTGCCACTGGTGCAGCATGTGGCGATAGTACTCCCCCTCCTCCGGGGTCATCGGAGTGCCCTCGTAGTCGCCCCAGGAGATCTCGTTGAGCTCTGGTAGCGTCCCGGTGGGAATCCCTAGATCTATGAATTGCTGGATAGACTGCTTGGTACGGATCAGGGCGGTGTGATAGGCCTGGTCAAACTCGACATCCTTGTAGGCCTCAAAAAATGCGTTCGCCTGTGCTTGGCCAGTTCCGTTGATCGGGGCGTCGATGCCGCTGCCCTGCACTACTCCCTGGAGGTTAAAATCCGTCTGTCCGTGTCGTACGAGGTAAATTTTTTTTCGGTTCAAGTTTCTCTATTTTTGTCCGTCGCCCAAATAAACTTCATTTAACCCAGATTTTCATGGTTTTTCTTTCCAGTCCTTCCCTGGACCAACTGAACCAAAGCCGAAACGAAACGATGATCCAGCACCTTGGAATCGAGTTTACGGCCATAGGAGAAGACTATCTGGAAGCCACCATGCCCGTCGACGCGCGAACCAAGCAGCCCACGGGCTTGTTACATGGCGGTGCTAGTGTAGCATTGGCCGAGACGCTCGGCAGCCTGGCGGCATCGCTCACCCTAGACCTTTCCAAACAAGCCTGCGTGGGACTGGAAATCAACGCCAATCATGTTCGCGCCGTAAGGGAGGGAAAAGTCAAAGGCATCGCCAAACCCGTCCACATCGGAAAATCCACCCAAATCTGGGAAATCAAGATCTACGACGGGTCGGAAAAACTCTGCTGCATCAGCCGGATCACCATGGCTATTCTGGAGAAAAAATGAATTACACCGAAGCTTTCCCCCTCACCACCCAAGCGGAGTCCCTGGATCTGCTCCTGCTCAAAGGCTTTGAGTCCGGAGGCTCTTTCGCAGTGTGGAGAAAACCCAAGTCCCAAAAACTGGAATTCCTCCTCGACGAAAGCGAAAGTCCCGAACGGGTCGATTTGGCTTTTGAGGAGCTTCCAGCTGGCTTCATCGTTCACCCCTTCGCCGACCAGGAGGACAAAAAGGCCTTTTTCATCAAGTCCAGCCAATATTTCAGCCTGGAGCTGGGACAAAGCCAAGAAAACCAAACACTGCCGGATTGGGTAAAAGTGCAGACCGACCCATCCAACCAGCCTATCAAAGCCCGGCTTCGGCAAATGCTGGTTAGGCAGTCTGAGTTCACTGCAGCCGCGGAGGCAGAATCTGACCGCAAGGAACACTTCATCCGACTTGTCCAGCAGGGTATCGCCGCCATCGAGGCGGGAGTCATGGAAAAAGTCGTCCCCTCCCGGACCAAGCGTATCCCCATTTCGGAGGACTTTGACCTCGGCAAGACCTTTCTGGAGATGCTGGAGGCCTATCCCAACTCATTCGTCAATTTTTTCCACATCCCCCAAGTCGGCACTTGGATCGGCGCGAGTCCAGAGATCCTGATCGAGACCAAGGGCGAGCGCTTTTACACCATGGCTCTCGCGGGCACCCAGCCGGCCAAGGGCGACAACCCGCTCAAGTCCGCCGCCTGGACGCAAAAAGAAATCGAAGAACAGGCCCTCGTCTGCCGCTATATCGTGGATTGCTTTAAGAAAATCCGACTTCGTGAGTACGAGGAGCACGGTCCCAAAACCGTCATGGCAGGTAACCTGCTCCATCTCCGCACCGACTTCCGGGTGGACATGCAGGCCACGGGATTCCCCCAATTGGGCTCGGTAATGCTGGATCTCCTCCACCCGACCTCCGCCGTCTGCGGCATGCCGAGGAAAGAATCCCACGAGTTTTTACAGGCCAACGAGGACTTTGACCGCTCCTTCTTCGCGGGCTTCATCGGCCCGGTCAACATACAGGACGAAACCTCCATCTACGTCAACCTCCGCACCGCCTCTATCAAGGGCGACACGGCAATTCTCTACGCGGGAGCGGGCGTGACCGAGGACTCCGACCCCGAAAAAGAATGGGAAGAAACCGAGCTCAAGTGTCAGATCATCGGTAAATTCATCCAAAAACCAAGCGCTTGATCATCCAGCCCATACTCGACTTAGTGGCCATTTGTGCCAAAAAGGGAATCGAAAACGTGATCCTCTCACCGGGTTCGCGCTGCGCACCGCTGACTTTGGCCTTTGCGCGCCATCCGGACATCCACTCGCGGACGATCTCCGACGAGCGCTCCGCGGCTTTCATCGCCCTGGGCATGGCCCAGCAGCTCGGCCAGCCCGTCGCCTTGGTCTGCACCTCCGGCTCCGCCGCGCTCAACTACTATCCGGCCATCGCCGAGGCCTTTTTTCAGCGTGTGCCCCTATTGATCCTCACCGCGGATCGCCCACCCGAGTGGATCGACCAATGGGACGGGCAGACGATCTATCAGGAGGATGTCTTTGGCAAGCATGTGAAGAAAAGCTTCCGCTTTCCCGACACCTTCGCCTTCGAGGAGCAAGTCTGGCATGCCGGACGCATCGCCAACGAAGCCATCAACCTGGCCAAGCAGTTTCCAGCTGGACCAGTCCACATCAACATCCCGCTCCGCGAGCCTTTCTATCCCGCTGAGGGGGAAAAGTTCGAGTTTCCGGAGCATCCTCGCGAATTCACCCCAGTTTCCAGCCACAGCCAGCTGACGGAGGAAAGCCTAAAACACATCAAAAACCGCCTGTCTGAGGTCAAAAGACTCCTGATCGTCCCCGGACAGCAGCGCCCCAATGCCCAGATCCAAAAGCTGCTCGACCAGCTCGCCAGCAGGCAAAATGTGGTCGTAGTCAGCGACACGATCTCCAACCTCCAGAGCGAGCACACCATTACGCTTCATGACCATTGGTTGGGAAGAGAAAGCCTGCACGCCGAGCTTGCGCCGGACATGGTCATCAGCTTTGGACAGTCGGTGATTTCCAAAAGCCTCAAGCAGTTCCTCAGAAAGTCAACTGCCTCCCACTGGCACATCCAGTCGGATGGGCAGTCCCGGGACACCTTTCAGCACTTGACGCGAATCCTGCCTACCAATCCGACTGAATTTCTCGCTTGGCTGGGTGAAAACCTGCGGGAACAGGACCAAGATTTTTCCCAGAACTGGAAAAATCTGGAGCAAAAAACTGCGGCAGCGCTTCCTACAGTCCTCGAATCCTCGGACTTTGGCGAGTATCCCGCCCTGCACTTCCTCCTGAAGAAAATCCCCGCCGAATCCAAGCTCCACTTGGCCAACTCCATGGCCGTGCGCTACGTGAACCTGCTCGGAATGAGGCCGCAGGAGATCATTTGCAACCGCGGCACCAGCGGCATCGACGGCTCCAACAGCACCGCGGTCGGCTGCACCTTTACCACCAAAGATCCCGTGACGCTGCTCACCGGCGACATGGCTTTTTTCTACGACCGCAATGCCTTCTGGCACAACTACGCCCTGCCCAACCTGCGGATCGTCCTGCTCAACAACCACGCAGGCGGCATCTTCCGACTCATCGACGGCCCGGCCAAGCAACCCGAGCTGGAGGAGTTTTTCGAAACCCGCCAAAAGCTCAACGCCTCCCATCTCGCGCAGGAGTTTGGTTTTGGATATAGCTTGGCGAAAAATCAAGCAGAACTCCAAATCGCGCTGAAGGACTTCTACGAGCCTAGCCTTTTTCCAAAAATCCTGGAAATCGAGACGGCCAGCCCTAAGAATGCCGAAATTCTGAAACTGGTGAAGGAGAGGGTGAAGTCGTCGACGGTCGACTGACCATAGCCTACGGCAGGTAAAAAGTTGCGGTAAGCCGACACCCCTAGATCTGCAATGATCCCTTACTATTCCGTGAGGATCTGTGTCTTTTTCCGTGAAAATCTGTGGGGGAAAAACTGAAATCAGATGTGCTAAGACTGCAATTCTGTAGAAAAAATAGAATCGGGAGAAGTGCT
This sequence comes from Algoriphagus oliviformis, assembly GCF_017254915.1. Lineage (GTDB taxonomy): Bacteria > Bacteroidota > Bacteroidia > Cytophagales > Cyclobacteriaceae > Algoriphagus > Algoriphagus oliviformis. The sequence goes on from NZ_JAFKCT010000006.1 coordinate 152,001, forward strand.
TCTCCCGATGTTATTTATAGCCCAGATCATCAAGCCAAGCTGGCCGATCTCAAATAGCGTCAAGGGTATCAAACCGAAGATCACACCGATTCCCGAAAAGATCAGGACACCTGCAATCAGCCCCAGTGCTCCGATGATCTGCGGTACGTTTGACCAAAGCCTCTTGTAGCACAGATAGCCGACTCCCAAAAAGGCGTAGCACAGTCCAAAGGAACTTAGCTTGACCAGGTAGTAGTCTGCTATCTCCCATTGCCCCGTGATCAAGCCGAAGCAGTCGACCGCATACCAGAGGACGTTTGCACCAAACATCGTCCAAAGTGCGATTTTCAAGATTCTATTAGGGAGGAAAGCCTCCAGTCGAATCCAGCCGTAGAGGAATGCCGCATAGGTAAGGAAAGTCCCGATTTTCACCAATAGGAAGGAATTCACATTCTGGCCTTTCCCCTCCTCTATCCACTCGTACTCCATTCCTATCTCGAAAAAAGCCAGAAAGAAATAAAACAAGCCTGCTGCAAAGGTCAGATAAAGGAAAGTCGGCACTTTCTGCCCCTCGTCGGCAAAGCCGCTTTTCACTTCCTCCCAATGATAATCCAATGCCTCAAACAGCGCCTTGACGGTATAGCTCCTCGGGGTCACTTCCCCGGACTCGATGCGCTGGATCGTGCGCACGTTCAGATTGCATTTCTCGACGAGTTCCTCCTGCGTCAGTCCTTTGGCTTTTCTCAGTTCAGAGATCTTCTTGCCCAGTTGTGGTTGCTTCATGTGAAATAGATTTTGATTGACCATGGCAAGTTCTCTTTTTGGCTTTTGACAAAGGGCGTACGCGGCTCGGTTTTCGCCCGACATTTACCCGACATTTGGGTTTAAGGCTAAAATAGGCGCTTTCTGGTGGAAAAGCCGCCCCGCTCAGACTCCCCTTTTTCCCAGCTCCACCACCCTAAGGTTCTGGATTTTCCCGGCTTCCAACTCGAAGAGCAGCATCGTCCGCATCTGGTGAAAGCCCTGCTGCCCGATCGCCCCCGGGTTCATGTAGAGGCAATTCAGCGCCGGGTCAAACTCCACCTTGCAGATATGGGAGTGCCCGCAGATGAAAAGCTGCGCGCGCGAAGCTTTGATCCGCTCCTTCACGCCCTTCGCATAGCGGGGAGGTTTTCCCCCGATATGGGTCATCAGCACCCGCACTCCCTCCAGCTCAAAATCCAGCCACTCGGGATAGGCTTGTTGGGCTTCAAGGTCGTCAATGTTGCCAAAGACCGCCCGGACGGGCTTGCCGCCGGGCAGCGCCTCCATCACCGCATGCACGCCGATATCGCCCGCATGCCAGATCTCGTCCACGTCCTGGAGATGGGCCAGCGTCTTGGCGTCGATGTAGCTGTGGGAGTCGGAAATCAATCCTATCTTTTTGGGCATTTTGAAACGAAAGGGGCTAAATTTTGGGTTGAATATGGCAGACAAGCGCCAATTAGCCAACATTCCCGCTATGAAAACCAAACTCCTTTTCCTCTTCGCCCTCTCGCTGATCGGTACCGCTACTTTTGCCCAATCCGCTAAAAAAGACTCGGTTAATGTGCTTTCCGTGGAGCAATTTGAAAAGAAGTCCAGCAAAAAAAATACGCTGATCATCGACGTGAGGACTCCCGAGGAAGTATCCGACGGCCACCTGGCCCAGTCCATCAACGTCAATTTCCTTGGCGAGGATTTTGCCCAGCAGATCGAGGTGCTAAACAAAAAGACGACTTACCTGATCTACTGTAGGACGGGCGTGAAAAGCCGCAAGGCAGCCGACCTGATGCAGAAAACGGGATTCAAACACGTCTACATGCTGGAAGGCGGGATCACCGCCTGGAAAGAAGCCGGAAAACCCACAGAAAAATGAGCAAAATCAAATCCCTCAACCCCTGGACTTCCGAGCTCCTCGGGGAATACGAACTCCTGACCGAGGAGCAGATCGACCAAAAAACCGCCGCTGCCGCCCAAGCTTTTGAGAGCTGGAAAAGCGTCCCCATCGCTGAAAAGGCCGCTTTGATGCGAAAGGCCGGGGAAGTGCTGCGCAAAAACCAGGAGCGGTACGCTCGCCTCATCACCACCGAGATGGGCAAGGTCATCCGCGAATCCCGCGCCGAGATCGAGAAGTGTGCCTGGGCCTGCGAATACTACGCAGACCATGCAGGAAGTTTTCTCGCCCCGGAAGACCTAGCGCTTCCCGACGGCAAAAAAGCCAAGCTCCTGCACCAGCCTTTGGGCACTATCCTGGCCGTGATGCCCTGGAATTTCCCTTTTTGGCAGGTCTTCCGCTTTGCCGCGCCGACGCTGATGGCGGGGAACACGGGAGTGCTGAAGCACGCCTCCAACGTCCCGCAATGCGCGCTGGCGATTGAGTCGGTTTTCCTGGAGGCGGGGTTTCCTGAGGCCGTTTTTCAGACCTTGCTGATCGATTCCAAGGCTACTTTGGCACTGCTGGACCGAGAAGAGATCAAGGCAGTCTCCCTTACCGGAAGCGAAAAGGCCGGAGCCGCAGTGGCCGCAGCCGCTGGCAAAAACATCAAAAAGTCCCTCTTGGAGCTGGGTGGCAGCGATCCCTTCATCATTCTCGCCGATGCGGATTTGGAAAAAGCGACGGAGACCGCCGTCAAGGGCCGCATGGTCAACTTTGGACAAAGCTGCATCGCAGCCAAGCGATTTATCGTGGAGGAAGCGGTATTTGAGCCTTTTTTGGAGGCATTTTCCGAGCGGATCAACCTGCTCCGGATGGCCGACCCGCTGGACGAAAGTGCGGATTTCGCCTGCATGGCCAGACCTGATCTGGCGGCGGAGCTTTTTGCCCAAGTGAAAAAATCCGTGGACATGGGCGCCAAAGTCCTGCTCGGCGGACAGGAACCGAGGAAAGGAAGCGCGGAGTTCAGTCCTACGATCTTGACGAATATTCCCGAGGATTCCCCGGCTTTCAAGGAGGAGCTTTTCGGCCCGGTGGCGATGGTGTTCAAAGTGAAAAATGCGGAAGAAGCCATCCGCCTAGCCAACGCGACGGAGTTTGGCTTGGGCGGGTCAATTTGGACATCGGACTTGAAGAAAGGAGAAAAACTTGCCGCGCGGGTCGAGAGCGGAGCCGTTTTTCTCAACGCCATGGTCGCCTCCCAGCCTGCGCTGCCCTTTGGCGGAATCAAAAAATCCGGCTTTGGGCGCGAATTGGGCCGCAATGGCATCCTGGAATTCGTCAACACCAAGACCGTGTATCTCGGCTGAAATCGTTGCCGGATAAAGAATGGGGCAGCTTTTGCTTTTGCCCGATTCCTTTCTATTTTTACGAGCCAAAATTTTGTCTTAACCAATGAGAGAAATACAATTTCGGGAAGCCTTGAGAGAGGCGATGTCCGAGGAAATGAGACGTGATGAGAACGTTTTTTTGATGGGTGAAGAAGTAGCCGAGTACAACGGTGCCTACAAAGTATCCCAAGGAATGCTCGACGAATTCGGTCCAGAGCGCGTGATCGACACCCCTATCGCCGAGTTGGGCTTTGCTGGCCTGGGCGTGGGCGCCGCGATGAACGGGCTGAAGCCGATCATCGAGTTCATGACCTTCAATTTCTCTCTGGTAGCCATAGACCAGATCATCAACTCCGCCGCCAAGATGTACTCCATGTCTGGCGGAGCTTATTCCGTGCCCATCGTCTTCCGCGGCCCTACCGGCAACGCAGGCCAGCTGGGCGCGACCCACTCTTCCAACTTCGAAAACTGGTTTGCCAATACTCCAGGCCTGAAAGTGATCGTACCATCCAATCCCTATGATGCGAAAGGCCTCATGAAAGCCGCCATCCGTGACCCAGATCCGGTGATCTTTATGGAGTCCGAAGTGATGTATTCCGACAAGGGAGAAGTGCCTGAGGGCGAATACCTACTTCCTATCGGCGTGGCTGACATCAAGAGAAAAGGCAAAGACGTGACGTTGATTTCTTTTGGCAAGATGATGAAAGTAGCTCTGGAAGCTGCGGAAGTCATGGCCAAAGAAGGCGTCGACTGCGAGGTCATCGACCTGAGAACCGTCCGCCCTATCGACTACGCCACCTGCCTGGAGTCTGTGAAAAAGACCAACCGCGTCGTGATCGTGGAAGAAGCCAACCCAATTGCGGGAATCTCCTCCGAACTGACTTACCACTTCCAGCGCTATGCCTTTGACTTCTTGGACTCTCCGGTGATCCGCGTCAACTCCATGGATATCCCATTGAGCTACGGCCCAAGCTACATCGAGGCTACCCTTCCCAATGTGAAGCGTACCGTGGAAGCCATCAAAAAAGTAACATACAAAGCTTAAATTCACCCTAGAAACTCTGGAAAGCCCGACTCGTTTGAGCCGGGTTTTTTATTGTCCTACGGCCAGCTCTGATTGATGCGTCTGGTATTAAAAACCTGACAGGTCTTTCGACGAAGGAAAACCCACTTTTGGGACAAAAAAAGTCCGGCCCTAAAGGAGCCGGATTTTTTGTTACCCAATCTATCTATTTAATCTTCTATAAAAAGGATCGGAGCAGCAGCCTGGATTGGCTTGCCGCTCGCGCTCCGCTTATTTCTATTTGTTTCTCACTTGCGTTCCGCCTCCGGTCTGTCCGCCTTCCATCTGGCCGCCGTCGCCGCCTTCTTTCATGTCGTCATTGTTGATGGACTTTCTGCGACGAGGACGCTGATCCATGCTCATCTTGCCGATGCGATAGCTGAAGTTCACCTTGAAGTTCATGTTGCGCATGGCGTTGGTGCTGTTCTGCATGATAGTAGGCGTGATGATCTCGTTGTTGATCTTAAACTCCTTCATCAGGAAGTTTTCCGCACCGAAGCCGATTGAGCCTCTCTTCTCGTTAAACTGCTTGTTGAAATTCAGACCGTACATCGCAAATCCTCCTGAGCTGCCCTGCAGCTGTACCTGACGTCCTCTGGCAAAGGAGAAGACCTGTACCTGCCAATCTTTGGGAAGGGTATAGTTACCAAAGAGTCTACCGCTGATGACAAAACCGTCGTTTTTGGCCGCATACTGGGGATCGGTCAAGCCGTTGTCCAGCATGGCGTAGTAGAGGTCAGTACCGCCGTTCAGAGACAGCTTGTTGCTGATGTTGATGTTGAAGAAGATGTTGGCACCGACTGCCTGCTCCTGGCCGATGTTCTCATAGGTGGTGAAGATCACCCCGTCGTTTTGGACGGTTCTGAGTGGCTGGATAGATCCAGTCGTGTTTCGGTAGAAGCCGGTAAAGTTCAGCGTAGTGCTTTTGATGAAGGTACTGTAGCCCAACTCGTAGTTGTCGGTCATTTCCGGATCCAGTTCTGGATTACCCTGGGAAATCTGCTGCGGGTTGGAGATGTCCACGTTTGGATTCAGGTATCTCAGGGATGGACGCTGTATCCTTCTGTTGTAGGCCGCCTTGATCAGGTTGCCGTTTTTCAGCTTTCTGCTGGCGTTCAAGCTAGGCACGAAAGTTCCGTATGAGGGGATGTCCGCTTCAAATTCGGTTTTGAAATCCGCATTGATCGTGGTGTACTCGTATCTCATACCTGCCTTCAGCGTGTAGTCTTTCAGCAAAGGAGTGGTGTAGGACAGGTAGCCCGCAGTCACGTTTTGGTCGTAGCTAAACTCGTTGCTCAGCGAGGGATCTTCTATCTCGACGAAGTCGCCGTCTTCGCCTTCAGCCAGGTAGTAGGCAAAGTCGGAATAAGCCTTTCTCAGAATATTTTTTGCGCCATACTCCAGGATCTTGTTGCCTTTTTCATCCACCGGAGTCACGTAGTCCAGCTGCACGGTGAATTCCTCGTTTTTGCTTGGGTTGATGTTCTGGGTTCTGGAGAAAATATCCTCCAAATCGTCGTTGTCAAACAGCGTGTTGGTGAAGGAGTTTTCTCTGTCGTTGGCGCTGTACAGCGTCAATAAGCTGAGTTCTCTTCCTTTTTTCTCAAAAGTCCGGGTATAGTTGACGCTGACGTCGATGGAGTTGGAGTTGTCCAAAGTGTAGGTCTCTCTGTTTTGGGTCCTTGTCAGGACATCATCCAGGAAGTTTTGGGTAAGGAAGTCAGTCTGCCAGTTTTTGGAGTTTCTGATACCAAAGTTTACCGCACCGGTCAGGAAGTTGTACTGGTTGATGTCGTAGTCCACTCCGAAATTATAGCGGCCAAAGACGTCGCGACGCTCGGTATCTGCCGACTGGAGGGAGGTGGACACGGAACCATCCGCGTTGTTGGTCACCTGCTTGTTGTCAAAGCTACCCAGGATGTTGTATCCTGCTCTGCCGAAGCCACCGAGGGAGAATCCAAGTTTGCCTTTTCTGGCACTTCCCTGGAGGCCCAGGTTGGAGCCTCTGAGGCCAAAGCCCGTGTTCACGTTGAGCGTAGCGCCTTGCAGCGTATTTTTCTTGGTCACGATGTTGATGACCCCGGAGGTTCCTTCCGCGTCAAATCTCGCGGATGGGGAAGTGATCACCTCCACGGCTTTGATCTCGTCGGCCGGGATCTGCTTCAGCGCATCGGATATGGAGGAAGCGGCGATAGCCGAAGGTCGGTTGTTGATCAGAACGAGGATATTGGAGCTACCGCGCATGGAGACGTTTCCGTCCAAGTCCACGGAAAGCATCGGCACTCTTCTGAGCACGTCCGTACCGTCACCACCAGCGGTGGTTTTGTCGTTTTCCGCCTTGTAGATCGTACGGTCCACACGCTCCTCGATGAGTTCGCGCTGTCCCTGCACGGTCACCTCTTCCAGCGCCACGCCTTCGTCGGTCATGCCGATTTCGCCGAGGTTGATTTCGGAGGACAGGGAGTTGATGTTGACGGTTCGCTTGGCGGTCTCATAGCCAAGGAAGGTCAGGTGGAGTTCGTATTCCCCTACCTCATATCCGGTGATGTAGAATACGCCGTCTCCGTCTGCCACCGCTCCGGAAGTGCTCACTTCCGTACCCGCCTTATATAATGCGGCGGTAGCGTAGCCTACGGCCTCGCCAGTCTTGAGGTCTTTGGCGATTCCTCGGATTCGGCCTGCTGTCGCCCCAGCCTGTGGCTGCTGGGCAAAGGCCAAGCTTGTTCCTAACAAGAAAAAAGCAAGTGCTAGATTGAGTAAGTTTTTCATGGGTCTGTTTTCAAAAGAGGGCTTCTGCCAATTGTTACCCCAAAGTTGCCTGCAAAGTTTCGCCCCAAAAAATCTAATAGACCAGCAGGTGCATCCTATCGACAAATCCCCCCAAGACGGAGACAAAAGCCCCAAAAACCCCGACAAACCGGCTTCATCCGACCAATCAGCGGATTCATAGGCAGAATGGTCGGGTTTGTAGATTTGATTTGAGAGTGAAAAGTAAAATCCCTTAGTTTGGAAACTGAAAACCAACGGAATGGCCTTATTCATCCCAAAAAAGAACCTTTCGCTGATCGTACACCTCCTCGGGTGGATCATGCTCTGTGTGGTGCTGCTCCTGCTGTCTCCGCTCTCCTGGCGCATGGGAGAGGTCCAGCTGCCCGTCCAGTTTTGGGCTAAGCAGATTTTTCTGGTCGGCATCCTGATCACGATCTTCTATTCCAATTCCTCCCTTCTGGTACCCAGAGTCCTCCTGGAGGGGAAAAACTACCTCTACCTTCTCGGCATCATCGTTGGCGCAGTGTTCTTCTATGGACTTGTTGTTTACTTTGAACAATTCATCGGGTACGGCAAGGCAATGCACGAGACCTTCAACCCCGACAGGCCTTGGGACCCAAAAAAACGATGGATACCCGGAGACGTCTTCCAGGTCCTGCTCTATGTGATCTCCATCGGACTGAGCACCTCGGTGGCGCTGGTGCAGAAATGGCAGCACGACGAAAGCCGCCGCCGCGAGCTGGACCGGCAGCGTGTCAACACCGAGCTATCGTACCTCAAGGCGCAGATCAACCCGCATTTCTTCTTCAACACGCTGAACAACATCTACGCACTCACCAACCTCGACGTGAGCAAGGCCCAGGAAGCGCTCCTGAAGCTGTCGCGGATGATGCGCTACGTCCTCTACGAAAACCAAAAGAACGAAACGCTCCTCTCCAAAGAAGTCCGCTTCATCGAGGACTACATCGAGCTGATGAAGATGCGCCTTTCCTCCAAGGTGAAACTGAATATCCAGATAGAAGAGCCCAAGGAAGACCTCATCATCGCCCCCATGCTGCTGCTGCCCTTTTTGGAAAACTGCTTCAAGCACGGCATCAGCTCCCAGCAGGAGAGCGAGATCCTGATCAAGGTGGAAATCATGGGCGACACGCTCTTTTTCGAAACCCGAAACCACATCTTCCCCGTCAACCCGGACAGTCCCGAAGCGCACGAAAACGGCATTGGTCTGACCAATACCCAGCGCCGACTCAGCCTCATCTATCCCCAAAAACACCGCCTCAAATTTGGTAAAGACGAGGCGAAACAGGAGTATTGGGTAAACCTGACCATCAACCTCTCATGATCCTCAAATGCGTCGCCATCGATGACGAGCCCCTGGCCCTGGAGCTGCTGAGCAAGTTCATCAGCCAGACGGCCTTTCTGAAGCTGGAGGCGAAGTTTTCCAACGCCATCGAGGCCCTGGGCTACATCAACCTCCACGAGGTCCAGCTCATCTTCATGGACATCCAGATGCCCGACCTCTCGGGGATGGAGCTGGCGCGGATTCTGGATGGGAAAAAAAACTCCGACAAGACCCGGATTATTTTTTGCACGGCTTACCACCAGTTTGCCATCGAGGGCTACAAAGTCGAGGCACTCGACTACCTGCTCAAGCCCTACAGCTACGAGGACTTCCTCAGCGCGGCGACCAAAGCCTACCAGTACTTTGAGCGGGTCCACAATGCCCCGGCCGCAAAAGCGGCAGAGGCAGCACCGCAACAAGACTACATTTTCCTCAAAGTCGAATACCAGCTGGTCAAGGTGATGCTCAAGGACATCACCCACGTGGAAGCCTACAAGGACTACGTCAAAGTCCACCTGCGGTCCAAGCCCAACCCCCTGCTCTCCCTCACCAGCATGAAAAACATGGAAGAGCTCCTGCCCTCGGACAAGTTCATGCGCGTACACCGCTCCTTCATCGTGGCGCTGGACCAGATCGACTCCGTGTCCAAAAACGTCATCCAGATCGGCGAGCACCAACTCACAGTAGGCGAAAACTACAAGGAACAATTCCTCGAGTTTTTGGCTAAATGGATGAACTGAGTTCAGTCGGCAGTTTGCAGTCGCAGTTCGCAGTCGCAGTCGACAGTATCGTCACTGCGAGGAGGCATGACAAAGCAGTCTCGAAACCTCAAGCCCTGTCACTGCGAGAAGGATCGACGACGCAGTCTCGAAGCCAATAACATCGTCACTGCGAGGAGGAACGACGAAGCAGTCTCAGAGCATAGTTGTAGCAACGCCAAGCAGCTCCCCCATCAAACAATTTCCATATTTTTGGTGTATGAGCGAAGACCAAAAGAAATACATGCGCGCAGCCATAGCCCTGGCGAAAGAGGGAATGCTGGCCGGAAACGGAGGCCCCTTCGGCTGCGTGATCGTCAAGGACGGACAGATCGTCGGCCAAGGCTGCAACAGCGTCCTCGCAACCAATGACCCCACTGCCCACGCGGAGGTCGTGGCCATCCGAGACGCCTGCAAAAACCTCAACCACTTTCAATTGGAAGGCTGCGAGGTCTACACCTCCTGTGAGCCCTGCCCCATGTGCCTGGGGGCGATTTTTTGGGCCAGACCGGCCAAAGTGTACTACGCCTGCACCAAGGAAGACGCCGCCGAAGCTGGTTTCGACGATGACTTTATCTATCAGGAAATCGAAGTCAGCCCAGCAGATCGGCAAATCCCTATGGTCTCGATGATGCGGGAGGAAAGCCAAAAAGCTTTTGAGCTCTGGAAGGAAAAAGGGGATAAAAAGCTGTATTGAGGAGTTTTGATTGATAATTTACGCTGTCTAAAACCAGCTTTTGCCTTCTTTTAGGCACCTTGCTTTTTCAATAAAACCCATTTCCCATGAACCCAATCAAACACCTCCCTCTCCTATTTCTGCTTTTTCTTTCCAGCAGCCTTTTTGCGCAGCAGGAGATAAAAACCTCCTTCAACTACGGCAAGTCGGTGGCGGTGTTTGGGGGTTCGGTATCGGTCATCCCTCCCAGCGACAGTGCCAAGATCCTGTGGAAGGAGCGACTGGGAATGAGCATCACCAACTATGGCGTGCCTGGGGCTGGCTTCTCCTCGCTTCAGGGAAAATCCCTGCAGAAGCAAGTGGACGAAGCGGGAGTCTTTGACATCTACATCCTCTGGGCCTCCACCAACGACTACACCAACAAGCGGGAAATCGGCAGCAACACCGACTTCACGGAGTTTGACGGATACGACAGCAGCAAGCTGACCACCCAAGCCGGAGGCATCAACTACTGCATCAAAAAAATCTACGAGCTCAATCCCAAGGCACAGATCTATTTTTTCACCTCCAGCAAAGCCTTCAACGACCGTGGAGCCTACGACCCTGCCGTGCCTGACGGCATGGTGCGCTACGTGGACATGCAGAAGCAAATCTGCGAGCTTCATGGCATTCCCTACCTCGACCAGTTCACCCTCGGCGGCTACAATGTGTACAACAAGGACCTCTACTACGTCGACCCCATCCACATGAATGCGGAGGGCTACAAAAAACTGGGTGAGTTGCAGGTGGCTTTTTTGGCTTTTCCCCACTGAGAAAAGTACGGCGGACAGGGCTGCGTCCTATTTTATGATTATCCGCTTTTATGCCAGTAGGCAGCCGAGACAAACCGAAAGAACGCTAAAATTGGCGCTTTGCCCTACTTCGGTCGCCTGTGCTGAGCATAGCCGAAGCATCGATCATCGCCTGCCCGACGAGTCGGGGTCTTCCGACATGCCTGAGCACACAGACCCGATTGAAGAAGCAAATTCGCTTACTGGCAAGATTGCGGCTAATCGTGTTCTATTTTCCCCTATTTTGGAGAAGCAATGCCGACGACGCGGTTCATTGCCTTTTTTTCAAGCTTCTTTCCAACGAAACATCCCATGAACAAACCGCTACTCACCCTACTTTTTGTCCTTTGCGCCACGCTGACCTTCGCCCAAAAAAGACTCGACACCAAAAGCCTGGAAGAAAAGCTGACAGCCATACAGGCGGCAACCAAGACCGTGGGCTTTTCGGTGGCGATAGTCAAAGGCGACCAGGTGGTTTATGCCAAGGGTTTTGGCTACAGTGACTTGGAAAACAAGGTGCCTGCCGACGAAAACACGCTCTATGCCATCGGCTCTTCGTCCAAGGCCTTCACCGTGGCGCTCTTGGGCATCATGGAGGAGGAGAAAGGATTAAAATTCACCGACAGCCCGAGAAAGTACCTGCCCGAACTGGAATTCCACAACGACGAACTCAATGACCAAGTCACCATCCTGGACATGGTCAGCCACCGCACGGGACTGCCCCGACACGACCTGTCCTGGTATCTTTTCCCCACGGAAAACAAGGACAGCCTCCTCGCCCGGGTCAAATACCAGGAGCCCTTCACCGGTATCCGGGAACAGTGGTACTACAACAATTTCATGTATCTCGCCCAGGGCCTGATCACCGAAAAGCTCAGCGGCAAAAGCTGGGAGGACAACATCCGGGAGCGCTTTTTTCAGCCCCTGCAAATGAATCGCTCCAACCTCAGCATCGCCGAGCTACAGCGGCAGTCAAACATCTCCAAGGGCTACAACCTGGAAAACTTCAAAACCAGCAAAGTCACTCCCTACTACAACATCGCCGCGATCAGCCCAGCCGGTAGCATCAACAGCAGTGCGAAGGAGATGGGCAACTGGGTGCGGGTTTGGTTGAACGAAGGCAAGCTTGGCAAAACTCAAGTACTTCCCAAAAGCTACGTTGCCAAGGCCGCCAATCCCCTCATGCTCGTGGGCGGAGGGATCGCTGATCCCAAATTCCCCGACCAGCACCTCAACAGCTATGGCTATGGCTGGTTTACCTCATCCTACAAAGGGCACTACCGCATGGAGCACGGCGGCAACATCGACGGCTTCTCTGCAAACGTGGCGCTCTTCCCCAGCGACAGCCTCGGCATCGTCGTGCTGAGCAACCAAAACGGCTCCGCACTGCCAAACTTGGTGAGAAATGCCATCTCCGACGAACTCCTCTCCCTGGAGAAAACAGACTGGGTGGGCTACTACCAAGAGCGCTTGGAAAAGGCCAAAGAGCAACAAAAGAAGTCCAAAGAGGACGCGAAGTCGAGCAAGGTTCCCAACACCCGGCCATCCCATAGCCTAGTGGAGTACACCGGAAAATACCAGCATCCCGGCTACGGGACCTTCCGAGTGGAATTCGCCAACGATTCGCTTTGGGCGCAGTTTACCCGGGAGAGAACCTACCTCAGCCATACACATTACGATGTTTTTGCGCTCTATCCGGTCACGAATGGAAAGGTGGACACCACCTCGGCCGTCGGCTTCAACGTTAACTTTCAAACCAACGACCTCGGAGACATCTCCGGTGCCGACCTCAAGGTGGAGCCCACGCTGGATCCTATCTTTTTCGGCAGAAGTCCTGAGAAAGCCGCGGTAAGCCAAGAAACGCTCCAAGGCTACGTCGGCAGCTACCTGCTTTCGGGGATGGAATTGAAGGTGTCGGTCAAAAGCGAGCAGCTGATGCTTTTGGTACCTGGGCAGCCGGAATACACCCTGATTCCGACCAAGGAGGACGAGTTTGTCATCAAGGGCCTAAGCGGCTACAAGGCGCGGTTTGAAAAGACTGAATCGGCCTTCAACCTGGTTTTGATCCAGCCCAACGGCACCTTCACCGCCACCAAAAAGTAGGCGCAGGCAATGAAATCGGCGACGGTCGTGGGATGTGGCATCGTGGGTTTGACCGCTGCCATCGCGCTTCAGGAGGCAGGCTTCCGTGTGAAAATAGTGGCGAGGGAAAAGCACGGAAACACCCTCTCCGCCAAAGTTGGGGCGATTTGGTTTCCCTTTGAGATTCAACCCAAAGAGAAAGCAAACGCTTGGGCATCCTTGGCCTACCTCCGCTACCAGCAGGATCTGAGCCCGCACAGTGGCGTTTCGTTTATTCCATTTACCACCGCCTACACGGCTGAGAGCAACTCCGATTGGACGGAGCTGTTGCCAAAAGGAGCGGTTCGGAAGGCTTTGCCTTCTGAACTGCCGAGAGGAATGGAAACCGCTTTTATTTCACTCGTTCCCTTGGCTGAGCCGACCCATTACCTTCCCTACCTTTTCCAACGGTTTGTCGAAAACGGCGGCTCTTTTGAAGCTGTCGAGATTGCTTCACTGGAAGAGCTCGCCGCCCTGGATCGGCTGGTGGTCAATTGCAGTGGACTTGGGGCAAAACAGCTTTGCCAAGACGAAGACCTGCACCCCATGCGGGGCCAGATTCTCCGCTGCGAAAAGCTGCCCGTCGCCTCTTTTGCAAACCCCACCAAAAAAGGCGCGCTGAGCTATGTGATCAACCGAAGCGAAGACTGCGTCATCGGTGGCACGGACTATGAAAACGACTGGAATGAAAATGCTGACCCGGCGGACACCGAGCTGATCTTGGCACGATTGAAGGACACGGGCGTCTCGGAAGAACCAAGAATCCTGGAAACAGTCGTTGGCCTACGCCCCCGAAGATCCGCGGTGCGATTCGAGTTTGATCCGGTGTACGCTGGCGTTTTTCACAACTACGGCCACGGAGGCGCGGGATTCACCGTCGCTTGGGGCTGTGCTTTGGAGTTGGCGAAAATACTCGAGACCAAAACGTAAGGCTTTCATTCCTTCACCCAGGTTACCGATGAAAGATAGCTCTGGGATCCATCTAAATCCGCAAACCGTAAGGGTGAAAAACCACACTTCCTTTGGCCCATCTAGCAACAACTATAGTTGGGATAGGCGCGGTGGGCTGACGCAGCAGCGAGCCGGCGTCAGGCCTCGTGCGGTGGAAGCTTTGCTGCGTCTTGATTTTTTCGTTCTTTTTTATCAAGAAAAAAGAACAAAGAAAACATGTAAGCAAAAAGAACCTTGAAGCGAAATCCCACTGGTTGAGGCAAGATTTGACGACTCAAAAAAATTAGACCAAAACAAAAATCCCTTCTTGACCTAGCTTAACAAGCTAACCGTAGTCGCTCGGGATCCCGACCTTCCGTCTCCCTCTTCGCTGCCGCAAAGCCTAATTTCCCCTTGTGAGGGCCGCTCCAACCCCGCCTATCTAAATTCACTTTGAATCGAGGCCTATTTCCCATAAATTCCTTAGCTACAACCAGATAACACATAAACCCTACCTACCATGAAAAAGCCAGCAGTAATTTTTGGAGTATGTGCGCTGATCGCGGCACTCGCCGCCTTCACCTTTCGGGCGGAAGAGTCGCCCTACAAGCTGAAACTAGGCACCCCGGAGATCAAGTCCATCACCTCTCTGGCCTTTGGCCCGGACGGCATCCTGTTCATCGGGGACTCCAAAGGCGCCTCCGTCATAGCCCTGAATACCAAGGATGCGGCAAATGCGGAAATCCAACCGGTCAATATCGAGGGAATTGACAAAAAACTCGCCGGCATGCTGGGAACCACAGCGGACAACCTCTCCATCCTGGACATCGCCGTCAATCCCATTTCCAAGAAAATCTACCTAGCCGCACAGTCTGGCGATGGCACGCCGGTGTTGCTCTGCATGGAGGGGGAAAATATCAAACCGGTAGCCCTCAAAGACGTGGAGTTTGACATCGTGGTGCTCAACAACTCCCCGGCCGAGGACGCCAAAGACGGAAGAGGAAGACCTCTCCGCGTTTCTTCGATTTCCGACTTGGGCTACGCCGACGGGAAACTGCTCGTGAGCGGCCTGTCCAACCAGGAATTCAGCTCGACTTTCCGAAGTATTCCTTTTCCATTCACCGACAAGCAGGACTATGCCTCGCTGGAAATCTTCCATGCCGCCCACGGCCGATACGAGACCACCTCTCCCATCAAGACCTTCACCACCGCCGAGGTCAACGGCAAAGAATACCTGATCGCAAGCTACACCTGTACGCCCTTGGTGCTTTTTCCCCTGGATGAACTGAAAGCCGGAACGCATGTCAAAGGAAGAACCATAGCCGAAATGGGCAGCGGCAACCAGCCTCTGGACTTGGTCAGCATGGAAAAAGACGGCAAGTCCTACCTTGTGATGTCCAACTCCAACCGCCCCGTTTTCCGGGTAAACTTTGACGACATCGAGAGCTTCGAGGGATCGCTCACCGAGCCTGTCACCGCCAACTTTGCGACAGACGGCGTGGACTTCGTCTCCATGCCCATGACCAACGTCCTGCAGCTGGACAAAATGAACGACGACACCATGGTCATCCTACAGCGCAGATCCAACGGTTCGCTCGACCTGTGGACCACGGAAAAAGCCCAGCACTTGTTGAGATAATGGGTTTCAGGCACGTTCCGATCAGGTTGCTTCTAGCAAGCAGCCTGATTTTTTTTGGCTCTTGGCTGAGCTACTCCTGTTCCGGTAGCCCGCCGACAGAGATTTCCATCCTTTGGGAGGAGGAAAAAGCCGTTGGGCTGATCCTGTCGGGAGACCTGGCAGAAAACCGGGAAATGGCGGATTTCACCTTTCATCTGGGAGGGGCAGAGAGTAGTCCGGCCATTCTCGGGGAGCTGAGTCTGGCCGACGAGGGCTACCTTTTCACCCCGCTGATCCCCTTCACCCGGGGACAGCGCTACGAGGTTCGTTACCAAGGCTTGACTATAGGCAGCGTCGTTGTCCCGAGCCTGTCGGCGGAAGAGGCCGGACTGGAGGTCTTGGCGATCTATCCAAGCCTAGGCCAGCTCCCGGAGAACCAGCTCAAGTTTTACATCCAATTTTCCAAACCCATGCGGGAAGGGCAATCCGGCGCCTGGGCGACGCTCCTGGACAGCAAAGGGGACACGGTAAAAGGCGCCTTCCTCGACTTGCAGCCCGAGCTCTGGAATGAAGACCAAACCCTCCTCACCCTGTGGCTGGACCCAGGCCGGATCAAGCGCGATCTCATCCCCAACCAAAAAATTGGCGCTCCGCTTCAGGAAGGACAGTCCTATCAGCTGGTTTTGTCCGAGGCTTGGCCGGGAAAAAACGGCGGGAATCTCCTCCGTCGCCACGTCAAGGACTTTGTGGCCAACGCCAGGGACAGCACTTCTCCCAAGCCCGATACCTGGAATTTGGATATCCCCAAAGCCGAAACCTTGGGATCGCTGACGATTGACTTCCGAGAGGCCTTGGACTACAGTCTACTCCAGGAGGTTTTTGCGATCAAAAGGCCGGAAGAAGCGCTTATCCCCGGAAATTGGACACTGGGACCGGAAGAAAAAAGCATCCGCTTCACGCCGGAAAAGCCCTGGCAAAAGGGCGTCCATCTCCTGGAAATCGAAAGCCGTTTGGAGGATCTCGCCGGCAACAACCTCAATCGCCCTTTTGAAACCGACCTGCTCAACCCCGTTCGCACGGAAAAAGAAACGGAGCTGAAACAGCTGCATTTTGAGATCAAAGACTGAGAAAGCTGGAGAAGCCCTACAGGATCTAGGTGACTAAAATCACTGCCATTGTCTGGAAAAATGGGCAGTTTGAGCTCAACCTAAACAAGCCCGACCGTGAAAAGCCATTTCCAGATCCTAATCATCGGCGGAGGAACCGCCGGCATCACCCTCGCCGCCCAGCTCAAGCTCAAGGATGCCTCGCTTGACATCGGCTTGATCGAACCCTCCGACAAGCACTACTACCAACCAGCCTGGACACTCGTAGGCGCAGGCACCTACGACTTCAAAGAAACGGAAAGAAACGAAGCGGATTACATTCCCAAAGATGTGTACTGGATACAGGACAAAGCCACCGGAATAGACCCCGAGCAAAACCAGGTGAGCACCGCCCAATCCGGCACTTTCACCTACGACTTCCTCATTCCCGTGCCGGGTCTGGTGATGGCTCCCGAACTCCTCCCCGGTCTGCCCGAGGCGCTGGACAAGGGAGTGGTCTGCTCCAACTATACCGATCCCGAGCACACTTGGAAAGTACTGCAAAACTTCAAAGGCGGCAACGCGGTTTTCACCCAACCCACCACCCCCATCAAATGCGGGGGAGCGCCCCAGAAAATCATGTATTTGGCGGAGGATTACTTTCGAAAAAAAGGAATACGAGACCAAACCAATGTACTCTATGCGACGCCGGGCACGATCATCTTTGGCGTACCTGACTTTGCCAAGACCCTGAACAAGATCATCCACGATCGAAATATCCTCTTCAAGCCCTTTTATGCCCCGGAAAAAATCGATGCTGAAAAGCAGGAGATCACCTTCCGGTATTCCAAGCCGGGAGAGAGCAATTGCACCATCATGGAGGGCAATCCCCTTGGTGAGGAGCTGATAGGCGCCATGGAAATCAAGGTACACTACGACATGCTGCATCTGGCACCTCCACAGACCGCCCCCAAGTTTATCCAGGAGTCCAAACTTTCGATTCAGGATGGTCCGGGAAAAGGCTGGATCGACGTGGACATCCATACCATGCAGCACAAGCGCTACCCCAACGTGTTCTCCCTGGGAGATGTGGCCCACCTTCCTACGGCCAAGACTGGCGCGGCTATCCGCAAGCAGGCTCCGGTCTTGGTGGAAAACATGCTCTCCATGATCAAAACCGGAAAAGTAGGCCAGGAATCCTACGAGGGCTACTCTTCCTGCCCTATCGTCACCAGATACGGCAGAATGCTCCTCGCCGAGTTTAAATACGACAATGTGCGGGACAGCGACCCACTGATCTCCAAATTTGTCGACACTACCAAAGAGCAATACAGCATGTGGCTACTCAAAAAATACGGGCTTCCCTTCATGTATTGGAACCTGATGCTGCGTGGCAGAGCTTAACCGAGGAAAGCTGTTTTCAGAACAGCCCCAAACAAAAAAGAGCGGAATTTCTTCCGCTCTTCGTTTTTATCTTTTTCCCATTCCTGGAGGCATCATTCGGCTCATCGCCTGCTTGGCACCGCCCATCTTGTTCATCTGCTTCATGAGCTTTCTCATGTCGTCAAACTGCTTCATGAGATTGTTCACCTCCGTGATGGATCTACCCGATCCGTCAGCAATGCGCTTTCTTCTTCTTCCGTCGATGATATCCGGCTGCTGACGCTCTTTCGGAGTCATGCTTCGGATGATCGCCTCGATTGGTTTGAAGCTGTCGTCGTCGATATCCAGGCCTTTCATCGCCTTGCCCATGCCTGGGATCATACCGATCAGATCCTTGATGTTGCCCATCTTTTTGACCTGATCCAGCTGGGAAAGAAAGTCGTCAAAGTTGAAGTTGTTCTGACGGATCTTGGCGTTGATTCGCTTGGCCTCGTCCTCGTCAAAGGACTGCTGGGCGCGCTCCACGAGGGAGATGACGTCACCCATACCGAGGATTCGCTGAGCCATACGATCCGGGTGGAAAATGTCCAGATTTTCCATCTTCTCCCCGGTGGAGATGAATTTGATCGGCTTGTTGACTACGTGGCGAATAGAAATCGCAGCACCACCCCGGGTGTCACCGTCCAACTTGGTCAGGACGACACCGTCAAAATTCAGCCGCTCGTCGAAAGTCCTTGCGGTGTTCACCGCATCCTGACCGGTCATGGAGTCCACCACGAAGAGCGTTTCGGAAGGATTGAGGGCTTTTTTCAGCTCCTCGATCTCGGCCATCATCTGCTCGTCCACGGCCAAGCGACCCGCGGTATCGACCACGACGGTCTTTTTGCCGGTCTTTTTCGCATAAGCAATCGCGTTGTTGGCGATCTGGAGCGCGTTTTTGTTTTCCGGCTCGGCATAGACCTCCACGCCGATTTGCTCGCCCAATACCTTCAGCTGGTCAATCGCCGCCGGACGGTAGATATCGCAGGCCACGAGCAGGACTTGGCGTCCCTGCTTCTTGAGCAAGCTACCCAGTTTACCGGTGAAGGTCGTCTTACCCGAACCCTGCAAACCCGAGATCAGGATCACGGCCGGATCGCCGCTAAGCTTGATGTCCACCTTGGAACCGCCCATGAGCTTGGTGAGCTCCTCTTGGGTGATCTTGACGAGGAGTTGGCCGGGGGAAACGGAGATCAACACGTCGCGGCCCATGGCCTCGTCCTTGATCTTGTCGGTGACTTCCTTGGCTACTTTATAGTTGACGTCGGCATCGATCAGCGCACGTCTGATTTCCTTGACGGTGGATGCTACGTTGATTTCGGTGATTTTGCCGGTTCCCTTGAGGGTTTTGAAAGCCCGGTCCAGCTTCAAACTTAAATTGTCAAACATTCGGCTCTGCGTCTACTTTGCTGCAAAAGTAATGATTTTGGGGGTTTGGAGAGAAATAAAAGCAGGGAAGTTTGGAGGCTGGAAGTCGGAAGGTTTGGGAGTGGGAAGGTGAGGAGTTTCACCCTGAGCGCTTGCCTGCCGGTAGGAAGGAAGTCGAAGGGTCGAAGCGTAGGAGGCAGGAAGTTTGGAGGCAGGGATGCCCGATGACCGATGACCGATGTCGGATGTTTCGGTCGCGACGAGCCGTGGTTCCTCGGGATTTGCAATCCCGAGGTTGTTAACGCAGGATTTGCAATCCGATTTCACTGCCCGGATCACAGATCCTACGCTAGGACTTCGGAATTACAAATTCCGAAGAGCGGAATTTTCATCCCGAGGGGATGGTATATTTATAGAAAACATCTAGCAAAGCACATTCGACCCCGAAGGGGTCGTACCTACCCTCCACCTGCCGATGCTATAAACATACCCATTCTGGGTCGGATTGTTGGATATCGTACCCTGCCTACCGCAGTCCCTTGCAACTTACATCGCGTCATTCTACCCAGCTTTCGTGCCTAGCGGCACGGCTGCCAGCCAGCGACCGCTCTCCAGCCCCAGCGGGGCGACAGCTCGGTAGATTCAATATCCATCACGCTCTCCCGAGTCCCGTAGGGACGATACCCCCACGACTCACTGCTTACAACTTACGTCTTACCGACTGAACAATATTCGACCCTGAGCGGCTCCCGACTTCCCACTTCCCGACCTCCCACCTCCAAACTTCCCCTCCTCTCCGCCCATCCTTTCCCCCGAAATACCTATTTTGCAGGCAAATTTTCGAACCCGCTTCATGAAGCTCAATTTTCAGAAAGACCTCCTGCCCCACCTGCTGGGCGTCCTGCTTTTCTACCTCATCGTCGTGCTGTATTTCTCGCCCATGGTCTTCGACGGCAAAATCATCTTCCAGGGCGACATCCTCCAGTGGGAGGGTTCGGCCAAGGCCGTCCTCGACTACCGCGAACAAACCGGCGAACAGGCGCTCTGGACCAACAGCATGTTTGGCGGCATGCCTTCCTACTTCGTCAGTTTGGAGTTTCCGGGCGACCTGACCAACGGCCTGATCAAAGTCTTGACCTTGGGACTTCCCCACCCGATCAGCGGGCTGTTTTTTGGGATGGTGGGCATGTATATTTTGTTGCTTAGCTTCAAAGTAAGGCCCATTTTCTCCGTCGCCGGAGCGATAGCCTTTTCCTTCAATACCTACAACCTGCTCTCCCTGGAGGCCGGTCACAACGCCAAAATCTGGGCGGTTTGCCTCATTCCCTTGATCCTGGCCGGTATCCACCTCGCCTTTGAGCGGAAAAGGATCCTCGGTGCGGCGCTGCTGGCCTTGGGCCTTTTGCTCCAGCTGAAGTTTAACCACCTCCAGATCACCTACTACACGCTGATCATCTCGGTAGTCTATGTGGGGGTACGTCTGGTCTTTGACTGGAAAAAAGAAGGGCTCCCCAGCCTCTCCAAGTCGCTGGGCTTCCTGGTGATCGGGGCGCTTCTGGCCGTGGGCGGCAATATCGGCCGACTCGCGACGGCGTTGGAATACAGCCCCTACTCCACGCGAGGCAAGGCTACGCTGGAGACCGAGTCGGCAGGTTTGGACAGAGACTATGCCTTTGGCTGGTCCAACGGCATCCTGGAAACACTCACCCTCCTGGTGCCCGACTTTTACGGCGGGGGCAGCAGCACTCCCCTTCCGAAGCATTCTGAATCCGAAAAAGCCCTCCGAGCCCAAGGAATCGACGCAGCACAAGTCAATGGCTTCGTGCAGGGCGCGCCTACCTACTGGGGCGACCAGCCCTTCACCGGGGGACCGATCTACGGGGGAGTTATTCTGGTCTTTCTGGCCGTGTTGGGGATCTGGGCTGCGCCAAAGGAAAGCCTGATCACCTTTAGCACCATCATCGTCCTCTCCCTGATGCTGAGCTGGGGCAAAAACCTCGCTTGGTTCAATTATGCATTGTTTGATATCCTCCCGGGCTACAACAAGTTTCGCGCAGTATCCATGGCCCTGGGCATGACGCTCTTTGCCATCCCGGTTTTGGGAATGATCTCCTTGGAGAGACTGGCGAAAAAAGGCGAGCTCAAGCCGCTCCTCTACGCAGGAGGCATCGTGGGCGGATTGACGCTGATCTTGGCGGTGGCTTCTGGCGCTTTCTTCCGTTTTGAGGGCGCTGGCGATGCCAACCTGCCCGACTGGCTGGTGACTGCTTTGAAAGCCGACCGGAAAGCCATGCTTTCGGCCTCAGCCTGGAAGAGCTTCGCCTTTGTGGCGGTGGCGGCAGGCTTGGTGTATTTCTACCTGAAGGGAAAAATCTCCGACCTCGTCCTCGGCACGGCTTTGATCGCCCTGATCACACTCGATGTCTGGACGATCAACCGCCGCTACCTCAACGGGGATTCCTTTCAGGGAAATCCATCCCGCCAGTTTTTCGCAGAGACTCCTGCGGAACAGTCCCTCGCTGCAGACCAGAGCTACTTCCGGGTGCTGCCGCTCACCGAAGGCCTGACCTCGGGAGCCCGCACCAGCTATCGCTTCAACAGCCTCGGAGGCTACCATGGCGCCAAGCTTCGCCGCTACCAGGATTTGGTGGAAAACAGCCTGCAACCCGAGCTGGAGGCCTTTGTCGCCAAAGCCCAAGAGGGTACTTTCGACTGGGAAAACGCGGGCGTGATGAACATGCTCAACACCAAATACCTCATCGCGGGATCTGAAGCCAATGCGGTCTTTGAAAACCCCGAAGCAAACGGCCCGGCTTGGGTACCTTCCGAGCTCATCCCCGTGGAGTCCAACAAGGAAGAAATCCAGCTCCTCGGCGAGCTGAATACCAAGACCCAAGCCACGGTCAATGCTCCGGAGTTTGGAGCGGTCTCTGCCGGAGCGGGACAGGTCACACTGACGTCCCAGTCTCCCAACGAGCTCAAGTACCAGGCGTCCATGACCAAGGGCGGATTGGCAGTCTTCTCGGAGATCCACTATCCCGTGGGCTGGACAGCCACCATCGACGGACAGGAGGCTCCCATCCTCCGCGTAGACTACCTGCTGCGTGGATTGGAAATTCCTGCGGGAGATCATGAAGTAGTCTTTACCTTTGCGCCGTCCAGCTACTACGCGACCAAGACGCCGACGGTCATTTTCCAATACCTTATCCTGCTGACGCTGGTGGCTGGAGTTTACCTCACTTACAAAGAATCCCATGCAAGCGCCTAAGGAAGAGCAGAAAGAGCAAGTTGTCAGCTTCTACGACCAATTTGCGGAGAAGCAGCAGAAAACCGGGATCAACTCCCGCCACCTCAGCATTCTGGACAAAGTGACTCAGGCAGGTCTCAAGCCTGACCACAGCATCCTGGAGATAGGCTGCGGCATAGGAACCGTTTCACACCTTCTCGCTACCCAAGTTCCAAATGGAGAGGTTTTGGCAGTGGACATTTCCCCGGAAAGTATAGAAAAAGCCAAAGTCCTCTGGAAGTCGCAAACCAACCTGGCTTTCGAAGTTTCGGACATGTCGGACTTTGACAAAAAGGGAAAAACCTTCGACTTCTTTGTCTTTCCAGACGTGCTGGAGCACATTCCCGTGGACCAGCATTTCCGGCTTTTCCAAAATATCCAAAAGCATTCCCATGCCGATTCGGTGATCTTTATCCACATTCCGGCGCCGAGGTACCTCCAGTGGATGATCGACAACGAGCCCGAAAAACTCCAGGTGATCGACCAGCCCCTAGACTCGGGAGACCTGATCAAAAACATCACCGCCAATGGCTTTTATCTCGAAAAGATGGAAACCTACCCTCTTTTCTACGATGAAAAGGACTACCAATATTTTGTCTTTCGCGCAGCAAAACCGCTCCACAGCTCCACGCCCCGCAGCAAATGGACTGTGCTAAAAGAGCGCCTACGCATTCGCCTGAAATACGGCCTAACCAAATAAAATCTAAGACCCCATGAAAATCCAGGAAAACGCAGTGGTAGGCCTGACCTACGAACTCAAAGTGAGCAAGGAAGAGGACGGCATCGAGTCGACGCCTTTCAGTGTGGAAATCCGCGAAAACGACGACCCCTTCTACTTCCTCTACGGCCAAAGCGGCCTGCCCGAGAAGTTTGAAGAGCTCTTGGCTGGCAAAAACGACGGAGAGGATTTTTCCTTTGCGATCTCCATGGTCGATGCCTATGGAGAGCCGGACGACGAGCTAGTGATCACCCTGCCCAAGAGCCAGTTTTCCGGTGAGCGCGGCTTTTCTCCCGAGATGCTGGAGGAAGGCAACTTCCTTCCGCTGATGGACGAAAACGGCTACAGCATGCAGGCCAAAGTCCTAAAAGATCTGGGAGAAAACCTGCTTCTCGACTTCAACCATCCTTTGGTGGGTTTCGACCTGCATTTCGAAGGAAAAATCATCGAGGTGAGAGAGGCCACGAAAGAGGAGCTCGCCCACGGACACGTACACGGGGAGCACGGGGAGCACGACTAGCAGTCAGGCCTCCATTCCTAGGGGAGAGCTACCAAACGCCGGTGTAGAGGTCAATGCAGACCTTCACGTACTTTCTTCGGCAGGGAGTCCCGGATCAGCTGATAGCTCTCCTTGGCCAATTCCAAAATCAGGGCGTCTGGCACATTGCCCTTGGTGCTGACCGAGTTCCACAACTTTTTGTTCATATGGTATCCGGGTGTAATGCCCGGATACTGTTCCCTCAGCTCCATGGCCCGCTCCGGATCGCACTTTAGGTTGACATAGGGAAAAGTCTCCAAGTCCATCAAGGCAAAAATCTTCCCGCCCACCCGAAATACCAGCACATCCGGCCCAAAAGGCGTATCCTCGGTCACGTGGGGTAGGGCAAGGCAATAGTCGCGAAAATAGTCCAGGGTCATGGGAAGGAGGAAATCAGAAATGGAAAACGGAAAGCACTAAAGGTAAGCAAGGGCAGGCGGAAATATCCAGCTCTGATCGAGGCTAGCGGATCTTCTTGAAAATACGGGAGGGAAACAGCAAAAGCTCCAGAATACATCATCCGGCGAAATTTTTCTTTTGTCCCAAGCGGATCACTATTCCACCTCCGTCCACTGGATATTGGAAAACGCCCCCTCGGTCACTTCCACTTCGGCCCCGGTGTCTTGGTCTTTGGCCTTGAAAAAGAAGGTGCCCGAGAGAGTCTTTTGCACCGTATCGAGCTCATCGACAGTCAAACTCATGAGGTCCGAATGGTTTGAACTGGCTCGTAGCACCGCTTCATCGGCGAAGGGAGAAGAGCGCTCCTCTACTCCGCCCATCGCTCCGACAAAGTCGCCCACGAGCGCATCGTCATAGTCCCAGTCAGTGAGGGTGGTGCCCGGCGCGATGTCAGCCAGAGAATAGCCCCCCATCCTAAATCCCACGGCCAAAGCACCTCCATTGTGCTCGCTGACTCCCCACACGGTCAGATGGAAGCTACTGCCCTCCCTCAGCATCTCGGCAACGACGAAGTCTATCGAAACGGAGCCTTGCTTCCCAGCGGCTTCAAATTCCACCCCATCTACCTTGCAGGTGATTTTTCCGTCTTTGTCACTTTCCGGAAAGGTCTCTTTGATCAGATCACAGCCTCCGGCCAGTATCAGCAGCCCGATCAAATAAGAGGGCCGACTAAAAAGGTGTAAAATTGTCTTCATGAGGTCTAGCTTGATTTTTTTTGGTTCAACAAAGCTTTGACACGCTGTCCCTTTTGGGTGAAAGTCGCCACGGCCCGACGGGACCTGACACAGCCTAAAATCCGGGGCACCTACCCCAATGCTTCCAACAGCCACCGAAAAACCACTCTGCGTAGCGTGATACCCACTGTCTGTCCAAAGACTATGCTAAAAAAGGCTTGGTAAAATAGCGTCACTCCAAACCCTCTTTGGACAAAAGCGGGACAGCACCCTTTCAAGTTATCATTTTCTGTGAAAAGAGCTCCTGTTTTGGCCCTTTTAATGCCGACTACCTTGCGAAGCAACAAAAATGGAACACCCTATTAATCAATAACATCAGAATACCGAACCAGTCCCCGCTGGCGCCTTGACAAAAACCATCACCCAAAAAAGGAGGTCTGCATGCGCTCGTCTAAGTCCCCCAAACCTCAGCACGTCATAAGGGCGTAGCGCCGGCATCTTCGTAGAAACCAGTCCATCTCCCCCCAAAAGAGGCCCGTAGCGCTAAAATCAAAATCCATCCCGACATCCACCTCCACAAGACCATAGGTTAACCTTTTGACAATCCAGACCTAACCATTCTTCATCCTTCCCTAGCGAGATTTGTGGGAAATTGGAATCCAAGAACCCATTGGCGAAATTGATCCTCCATGACCTACACTGACCTCTCCCTGCGGATTGCCGGGTTTCTCCTGATGCTGGTGCTCGCGCTGCCAGCCTATTCCCAGCTGCCCGAGCGGGGCCTCTGCGCACACCGGGGCGCGATGGACACCCATCCCGAAAACACCCTTCCGGCATTTCGGGCTGCCATCGCCGCTGGGGCCCAGATGATCGAGTTTGATGTTTGGCTCAGCAAAGACGGTCACATGGCCGTCATCCATGATGCCACGGTAGACCGCACCACGGACGGAAGCGGCAAAGTCTCCGACCTGGACTGGGCGGAGCTCCGGGCCCTGGACGCGGGAGGCTGGATGGACCCGAAGTTTGCCGGAGTGACCATCCCAAGCCTGGAAGAGGTACTGGACATCATGCCCCGCAACATCTGGCTCAACGTCCATATCAAAGAAGATGAAGTCCTGCCGGAGCAGGTAGCCCTCCTCCTCCAGCGCAAAGGCAGACTCCATCAGTCCTTTTTGGCCTGCAGCGGCAAAGCCGCTACCGCTGCGCAAAAAGCTGTCCCTGCACTCTTGATCTGCAACATGGACAGACGGGATACCAACGACCACTATGCCACCGAAACCATCCGCAGAAACTCCGCCTTCATCCAAATCCCAAAAAGCGGCACTCCCCTCTCCCCGGAGAGCCTCCAGGCACTCCGAAGGCTTGGGGTGAAAATCAACTATTTCCCGGCAGAAAGCATTGACGAAGCCGACAGCCTACTGCAGGCTGGAGTGGACTTTCCCCTAGTCAACGACATCGTGGGCTTCATGCAGCAGGCGCCCAAACTCGGACTGGTCCCCGTCAAGCCGGAATTCTAGCGATGCGGATACTATGGTAAAACCCAGTTTTGCGGCTTCCCCCGCTCCTTCCCGAAGCCACAAAATTTGGCTCGACCATGCCATGACCCGATTCTGTGACTGGGGCTGGAATTATTCTACACGGCTTTTGTTCTTAGGACAATGAACTTCCCCGAGCACAAGCTGATCTACTATATCCAAAAATGGGTAGACCTGAGCGAGGCCGACGCTGCCTCGATCCTGGCCGCATTTGAGCCGATTGCCGTCAAGAAGAAAACCCAGCTGCTCGCCCCACAGGAAGTCTGCCGCTACGTGTACTTCATCACCTCGGGATCGATGCGTTCCTACCACATCGATCAGAAGGGCACCGAGCACATCTATCAGCTACGTCTGGAAAACAGCTGGATCAGCGATCTGGAAAGCTTTTTTTCCCAAAAACCCTCCAAGTACTACATCGAGTCCATGGAGGACAGCACCCTTCTCCGGATTTCTTTTGACAGACTGGAAATGCTCTATGCGGAGGTGCCCAAGATGGAACGCTACTTTCGCATTCTTTTTCAAAAAGCCTACATCAACGCCCTACAGCGGCTCAACTCGACCATGTGGGACAGCGCCGAGGAGCGATACCAAGACATGGTAAAGGAAAACTGCGACATCCTCCAGCGTGTCCCACAGACCTACATCGCCTCCTATCTGGGCATCACGCCGGAGAGCCTGAGCCGCATCCGCAAGAAGAAATAAGCTCCCAAATCCCCAGGAAGCCCAGTGCCAAAAGGTTTGATTTCTTAACCTAGATCAAGGGTACAAAGCCCCGGCTAGCGCTAATTTTGCCCTGCGGATTCGGATAAAAGCCCCGAAAACGCGAAAAAAGAACCACAAATCCCTGCCTGTAAATACTACCAGGTGAACAGAAAAGTCTTTGTCAAAAACCTGGCGCTCGCCGCCGGATCAATCTACGGAGCTATGAACCTCTGCGATCTGAATACCCTGCTCAAGCCTCTGGAAAGCACTCCAAAAATGCCCGTCCTCTTCCTCGGACACGGCAGTCCCATGAATGCCATCGAGGAAAACCAGTTTGTGAAGGGCTTCAGGCAGGTTTCGGCCCAAATCGAGGTTCCAAAGGCTATCCTGGTCGTCTCTGCCCACTGGGAGACGCGGGGCACCAAGGTCACCGCAATGGCCCATCCCAAGACGATCCACGACTTTGGGGGCTTTCCTCCGGCACTCTACGAGGTGCAGTACCCTGCCCCCGGCAGCCCTGAACTGGCCAAAGAAATCCAGACCAGCGTCCGGCACAGCGAGGTTCACCTGGACGAACAGTGGGGTCTCGACCATGGAGCCTGGACGGTAATCCGACATATGTACCCCAAGGCCGACATCCCCGTGCTGCAGCTTAGCCTGGACTACTACAAGACTCCCCAAGAGCACTACGCGCTGGGAAGGGAGCTTGCGAGCCTGCGGAAAAAAGGCGTTCTGATCGTCGGCAGCGGCAATGTGGTCCACAACCTCCGCATGGTGCATTGGCAAAAGCTGAACGAGCCCTATGCCTACGACTGGGCGATCGAGGCCAACGACAAAATCAAACAGGCCATCTTGGAGCAAAACCACCAAGAACTGATCGACTACTCCAAGCTGGGAAGGGCCTTTGAACTGGCCATCCCCACGCCGGAGCACTACCTTCCCCTGCTCTACACCCTGGCCCTCCAGGACAAAGGCGAAGCCATCAGCCTCTTCAACGACGAACCTCTGGGAGGCTCGCTGTCCATGACCTCGGTCAGGATAGGATAGACCTCTTTTTATTTAATAACCACTCCAAAACACTACCGCATGAAAATCGCAGTAACCGGCGCAACCGGCCAGCTAGGAACCCTGGTCATCGCCCAATTGAAAACCCAAGTAAGTACCGAAAACCTGGTGGCTCTGGCTAGGAACACGGAAAAAGCCGGTGCTCTCGGCACCGAAGTCCGACCCTTTGACTATGCCCAACCTGAGATCCTAGCCAAATCCCTGCAAGGCGTGGACCGCCTGCTTCTGATCTCCAGCAGCGAGATCGGGCATAGATTCGCCCAGCACAGCAACGTGATTGCGGCAGCGCAGCAGGCCGGCGTGAAGTGGATCGTCTACACCAGCCTACTCCATGCCCCCGAGAGCTCCCTGAGCCTTGCCGGTGAGCATGTGGCGACCGAGAAGCTTCTCGCCGAATCCGGCATTGCCCACACCATCCTCCGCAACGGATGGTATCACGAAAACTTCATCAGTTCTATCCAGGCCTCCGTCGCCATGGGAACCTATGCCGGCAGCGCCGGAGAGGGAAAAATCTCCGCTGCATCCCGTCAGGACTTTGCCGAAGCCGCTGCCAAGGTGATCTTGGATGAAAAACACATCGGAAAAGTCTACGAGCTAGCCGGAGACACTGCCTACACACTCACCGAGCTTTCCTCCGAAATCAGCGAGCAAAGCGGAAAAGAAGTCAGCTATGCCAACATGCCGGAAGCAGCCTATGCCGACATCCTCAAAGGTGCGGGACTTCCCGCTGGACTGGCCGAAGCCATCGCAGGATGGGATACCAGCATCTCTCAGGGCGACCTCCTGGACGAGTCCAAGCAACTCTCCCAGCTGATCGGCAG
Source organism: Algoriphagus oliviformis (assembly GCF_017254915.1). Taxonomy (GTDB): domain Bacteria; phylum Bacteroidota; class Bacteroidia; order Cytophagales; family Cyclobacteriaceae; genus Algoriphagus; species Algoriphagus oliviformis. The sequence continues at coordinate 181,045 of NZ_JAFKCT010000006.1, forward strand.
ACCGACCAGCCCGGTGGCTGACACCGTTCAGGCTGCGCTGAAGCAATAAGAGCCAATGGGACTTCACCCCACCGAAAAGGCAAAACCCATGGTTTTGCCTTTTCCTTTTACAGGCTTTGGCAACCAGAAAAGACCTAGAAGTCTCTCTTATTTTTCTATTGTCTCAATTTGGATAAATAGATTATTCCAGCTAGCTTAGCCAAAAGCGATTCAAGCCTTTTCATGCTCAAAATGCCTAGCTTCCCCTATTGTCGGAGATTCCCCCTGCTCTCAGCCCTATTCCTTGTCTCTTGCTTTTCCTTTGCCCAAGCCCAGGAAAAGAAAAAAGCCAAACCCATCATCGACGTGCATGTGCATGCGATGAAGGTCAATCCAAACTTTGCCTCGGATATGTGTCCCTGGTTTCTGAGCAGCATGCCCGGAAGTATTCCCGGAGCCGACGCGCCCTCTTTCATCAACACCGACTGTGCCCATCCCCTGAAGGCAGCCAAGTCCGATGAGGAATTTCAGCAGAAGCTGATGGAAACCGCCGAGCGGCTCAACATCACCTTCGTGGCCTCTGGAGACGCAGAGATTTTGCACCGCTGGAAAAAAGCCGCCCCAGACCGGGTGATTCCGTCCATCGGAGTCGCATCAGGCATGAGTGTGCAAGCTTTCGAAGACTCCCTGAGCAATGGATTCTACCAAGTGATGGGGGAAATCGCCCCCCAGTACCAAGGTATGTCTCCCGCGGACATGTCGCTGGACGAGTACTTTGGCGTGGCCGAAAAGCTCGGCATTCCGGTCGGCATCCATATGGGCACTGGCGGCAACGGCATGGCCAACCTAACCTCTCCCAAGTATAGAGCCTCCATGGGCAATCCCTTTCTCTTGGAAGACGTCCTAGCCAGACACCCCAAGCTGAAGATCTGGGTGATGCACGCGGGCTACCCCATGATCGATGAGATGATCGCCTTGATGGGTGCAAATGCCTACGTGTATGTGGATCTGGCCGGGTTCATCTGGAGCTATCCTCTGGAGGAGATACACATGTACTTGAGGAGACTGGTGCAGGCCGGTTTCGGGAAAAGAATCCTCTACGGTACCGACCTGATGATGTGGCCAGAGCTCCTGGAGACATCCATCGGCGTGATCGAAAACGCAAACTACCTCAGTGAAGACCAGAAGCGCGACATCTTCTTCAACAACGCCATCCGCTTCTTTAACTGGGACGCCAAAAACTTTGAATAAAAAATTACCCAATCGACCACCTACCCTAAGTCACGGCCCACAGCAATGTGGGCCGTTTGCTTTACTGCTCGGAGAAAAAACGCATCGCTTTGGTCCTTTTTGCAACCATTTGCCCATTTTGGACGTCCCCCACTTGACCTATGAGGCAAATTGCCTATTTTAGGCTAATCCATGATTTTCTCCACGACTCTCCCTTTCTCTGACTTTTTGGAAGCTGCAGGCAAAACCCGCCCGGCAGTTTGCGGGAGATGTGTATCCCATAGCAAGGCCTTTATCAGCTAGCCCTCCGTTGGGATTTTGGACGGAGGGGCACCTTTTCGTCTTTTTCCATTTTTCCATCGGCTGCTTTTCCCCAGCTGGAGGTTTTCCCTTTTACACAGAGATACACATGAAACCTATCATTTCACACCAAGACTACAAAACGATCTATAGCCTCATCCAGGACATGCCCTCCTCGCAGCGCACCAAGGAGATGGGGCAGCTGCAGCAAGAACTCGACTCCGCTGCCCGCGTGGAAGAAAGCGAAATCGCAGAAAGCATCATCCGCCTCAATTCCTACTTTGAGGTAAAGGACCAAGCCTCCGGAAAAACCCTCCAACTCCGGCTCGTGCTGCCCAAGCAAGCCAACCTGGCAGAGCAAAAGCTTTCTATCCTCAGCCCCCTAGGTGTGGCCTTGATCGGCTTTGGCGAAGGCATGGTCGTGGACTGGGTGCTGCCAGGCGGGCCAAAGAAGCTCGAAATCATCAAAGTGGTCAACACTCCACTTGAGGCCAAAGTATGACCCTATCCCAACGCCAACCCCCAAAGCCATGAAATGGACCTACCGAATTCCGAACAAACTGGGTACCTCCCTCCTCTTGATGGGCATAATGGCCTTGGTCTTGGTCAACAACTTCGTAGAGCGGTCAAACTCCAGGCAGCTGGAGATGGCCTTTGAGTCGATCTATGCGGACCGGCTCATCGTGGAAAGCTACATACTCGATCTATCTGAGCAGCTGCATGCAATACAGGAATCGCTCAAAAGCAACTCCTCCGACGGCAAGGCATCATGGAAGGAAAACCTGTCGGAAATAGACCGGATCAACCTGCTCTACTTGGACACCAAGTTGACGGAGGATGAAAAGAAACACTTCGGACACTTCGAATCACTGACTTGGGAAATCGGCCAGTCCCTCCAAGCGGGCAGGCTAGTCCATGCAAATACGGGGATAGCCGCTGCGCTCCGGGACCTTCAGCTGCTGTCGGAAATCCAGGTGATCGAAGCCCAAAGCATCCTGAGCCAAACCGAGCAGCTCTTCCGCTCGGGCTCGCTCAGCTCCCGGTTTGAAATCGGACTGGTGATCCTGATCGGGCTGATGGTGCAGGGGATACTCTTTGCCTCCAAGTCCCTGCAAATCCGAACCACGCCGACGGCGGAAAACCTGAACTAAACCATACCAAAGGCCTTTGAAACGCTGTTTTTCAAAGGCTTTTTTGATGGCTTGACAGGTTGATACTTTCCTTTTTGGGAAAATGAGCATCCCAAAAGCCCTCCACAGCTTTTTCCCTGAGCTGGATTTCAAACACTCCCTTAATCTGAGACTGGGAAGAATTTCCCAAAAAACGCTTTCTTGCCTCGGCAAACCACCTAGCAAGCCCAGTGACTATGATCAACTACAACGGCAAAGCCTTTCGTCCCGTCCAAAACAGCGAAAATGGAGAAACCTCCGCCGAGACCCTTTTCCACTATGTACAGAAAGGAAATATCCTGACCTCCGAGTACTCAGGGGGAAAAATAACAAAGGGCCACCTGATCGGCCTGGTCGGCGAGCAGGGCGAAATCGACATGCGCTACCACCAGGTCAACAGCAGCGGAGAACTCATGACGGGCATCTGCCGCTCCCTGCCTGAGCTGCTTCCCAACGGAAAGGTCAGACTGCATGAAACTTGGCAATGGACCTCCGGCGACCTGTCCGCCGGCAAGTCTGTTTTGGAGGAAATTTGAAGGTTGACTTTGAAGGCGCCCAACCACCCTTGTTTCACGATTGCGAGGCAATTCACGGCTTTTGGTGGAAATATTCATTTTTTTCCAAAATAAAATTTCCCTTCTGTAGCATCGGACAGATTCGAGCCGTCTGATCAATAAGCCAGTACTTTTACAACAACCAAACTTTTCGCTTATGAAAACCCCAGGATTACCCTCCCTACTTTGGATTTTCGTGCTCGCCCTCGCGTCGCTATCCTGCCAAGACGAAGTGACGACCACCCACACCTTTCGCACCATGGTGCCGGTATATCTGGAAATGAGCGACATCCGCGCCAGAACCATCTCGATCGAACCTGCAAAGGAACTCGACAACCCCGGCAAAATCTACATCTACGGAGACTACCTCCTGATCAACGAACCAACCAAGGGCATCCATATCCTGGACAACCGCAACCCCTCCAATCCGATCAACAAAAACTTCATCCCCATCGAGGGCAACGTCGACCTTGCCGTCAACGACAACATCCTCTATGCGGACAACTACGTGGACCTGCTCGCCTTTGACATCAGCAACCTGAACAACATCCGACTGGTAAAACGGGTCGAGGACGTGTTTACCCACATGTACCGTCACGATACCGGCCAAATCATCACATACAAGGACTCGGTGCTTACAACCGAAAACGCCTACTGGGGAGGCTGCCCCAATTGCATGTTTTACACCATGGATGCCAGCCGCAGCTTCACAGCCAACTACGCCGCGGCGGCCCAGAGCTACGGCACGGGCGGATCGATGGCAAGATTTACACTCTCCAGCGGACATCTCTATGCGGTGGATGAGAGCACGATGCGGGTTTTTGACGTGAAGACCCCCGCAGACCCCAAGTTCCTCAAGCCTATTGACCTGGGCTGGGGCATCGAAACGATCTTCCCTTTTCAGGACAAGCTCTTCATCGGCTCCAACCGCGGCATGCACATCTACGATGCCTCCACCCCGACCAGCCCTACTCGGATGGCCGTCTATGAGCACGTAGTGGCCTGCGACCCCGTAGTGGTCAACGAAGATTTTGCCTTTGTCACCCTTCGCAGCGGCAACTTCTGCGTCAACAACGTGAACCAGCTCCAGATCATCAACATCGAAGACCCCTACAAGCCCTACATGATGAAGTCCTACCCTATGCTCAACCCCCACGGTCTGGGACTCGCCGGAGACAACCTCTACATCGCCGAGGGAAGCCATGGACTCAAGAGCTTCAAAGTCAGCGACGTGATGGCCATCGACCAAAACCAAATGGAATTCCTCCAGTCCATGAAGTCTGTGGACCTGATCCCCGGCCCCAAATCCCTCATCGTGATCGGACCTGACGGCGTGTGCCAATTTGACTACAGCACCCCTTCCAAACTGGTCAAACTGAGCTGCATCGATGTAAAGAACCCGATAGTGGTCAAGTAATTGGCTCGCTTGGGTAGCCAATGCAGAGGCTGGGAAAGCAAACCCGGCCTTTTTGCACTATATTGAACTAGTTTTTTCACCGAATAGGCAAATGAAAGTCAAGCTCTTCTCTTTGTGTATCTATTTCCTGGCCGTCAGCACCAGCTATGGCCAGCAAAAAACCTACTACAACCAAACTGAATTCGGGGTCATGTTTGGCAGAAGCGAAAACCAATGGTCGGGGGAAACGGAAGAACGAAGCAATTTCACCATGCTCACCTTCCATGGAGCCCGCATCGCAAAGCATCACGTGGTGGGCTTTTCTTTCGGTTTTGACAACTATGAAACCGTCCAAATCATCCCTATCGCATTGGGCTGGAGGGGATTTTTGGGAGCAGACGGCAAAGCCCAGCTGGTCGGGGGCTTCGACCTCGGAGGAGGGTCGACGATCCTGGCGGATGAGGAAAAGTCCGAATGGGGCCGCAACTGGTGGGAAGGGGGAATCATGGCCAGCCCATCCATCGGCGTGTACATCCCCGCAACGAACGGAAACACCGCCCTCACCATCAGCGTCGCCTACAAACGCCAACAACTTTTTCAGTTCAACGGCACCTACGACCGCATCGATCCCAGCGTACAGCTTGCAAGTGCCAGTCTGCCACCTGGATTCAACTCGCTTACCGAGACCAAATACCTCTTTCAGAGCTTGGTGCTTCGCGCAGGCTTGAGCTTCTGATCCTTTGGATTAGGAATCAATGCTGAACCACTTCACCGCATTGTGGAAATAGATCTTGTCAACGACTGATCGGGGAAGTTGTAGGCCTTGGAACCTCCCATTTACATCTCCTGTCTCCATCCATTCCGCACTGACCAGGTATTTCCAGTCTTTTTGCCAAGCGGCCATCGCACTGGACTTGACTTTCTTTGGATCAACCTCTTCCGAGATTTCCAGATCAGTGCCGTAGATCAGCCTATCCTGGTAGCGGATCATGAAGTCTCTGACCCTTTCCCGATCCTTTTGGCTCTGGAACTGCACGTGCCCCATCCTCGCGGCAAGGTCCACAGCTAGATTTGGATAGCGATCCAATCGCTTCGCCAATTCATCTACACTCCACTCCAGACTTCCCAAGTGTGCCCCGACAAACCTCAAGTCTGGAAATTTTTCCAGTAACCTGTCCCTAGCTGCCAACTGCTCCTCATAGTTGGGATATTCGGGATGCAGATACATGTGATACTCTGGATGCCTCGCAAAATAGCTCCGGTCATTGTTTACGGTCATTTCCTCCAATGGTAGCCAGCAATTTCGAGGCTCGCCCAGGTGCGCCATCAGCGTCTTTCCTTGCGCCTCAACGAATCCGTATATCTGCTCTAATCTTGGGTGATCAGCCATGATGAAGTCTCCTTTTTCGTCCTTGTAAGTCATGCCAATGTTTTTCCAAATCTTGATGCCCAGCGCGCCCTGCTCAAAGGCCTTTTCTATTCGTGCTATCTCCTTTTCCGCCCAATCAGGATCAGCCCAGTTTTCGAGAGAAATAGTGGCCAGAAAATCTATCGCATCTGGATTCTCCCCCTTTTGAAGCAAAGCAAGCCTGATTTGCTCTTCCAAACTGGGATAGTCCGGCACATCTACGCTGACGGTGAGGAGATGAAAATTCGCCTCAATCGCAGCTTCGGTCAGTGCTGTACTTTCAGAATTGTGATGGGTATGGGTATCGATCTTTTTTACCTTCTGAAAGTCCTCTATAGAATAAAAAAAATCCTGCTGATTTTGGCTTAAAAGAGCTATCGCTACGATGAAAAAAGGGAAAATCGAGTCGATCATGAGTTTGATTTTTTGAAATAAGATACAATGATTTTTGATCTTTGGGCTATGGAAAAATACCTCAGGATCATCTGGGATGGCTACTATGGCTACGCCAACTACTTGCTTGACGAGATCCTCCACCCCAGCTGGCACAACTACTTCTATTGGCTCGTCGGAGCGTCGCTGGTAATCTGGATGCTGGAGCTGGTTTTTCCCTGGAGAAAAGACCAGCCCGCCATCCGACAGGATTTTTGGCTGGACATGTTTTACCTCTTTTGGAACTACTTCCTCTTCGCGCTGATCGCCTACAATGCCCTCTCCATGGTCGCCGTCGAGCTTTTCAATGATTTCCTGGGCCTGTTTGGCATTACCAATCTCGTCGCATTTGAAATCGAGACCTGGCCTTTTTGGGCTAGGTTGGTTTTGATCTTCCTCGTGCGGGACTTCATGCAATGGAACATCCATCGAATGTATCACCATGTGGGTTGGATGTGGGAATTCCACAAGGTACACCATAGCACCCGGCAGATGGGTTTTGCGGCCTTGCTGCGCTTTCATTGGATGGAAAATGTGATCTACCGGACGCTGGAGTACCTTCCCCTGGCAATGATCGGCGTGGGACTCACCGACTTTTTCATCGTACATATCTTCACGCTCGTGACCGGACAGCTCGGCCATGCCAACCTAAAAATCCCGCTTGGCCCCTTCCGATACATCATCAACGGCCCCCAGATGCATCTCTGGCACCATGCCCGCCATCTGCCCGAGACCCATCCAAACGGATTCAACTACGGCATTACCCTGAGCATCTGGGACTTCATCTTCCGCACCAACTATTGGCCATCGGACGATGAAGACCTGCCGGTGGGGCTACCCGACGAGGAGCGTTTTCCGGAGGATTTTATGGGACAAAATACCGAGCCTTTCCACCGGATTTTTGGCAAAAAGAAGAAACAATCCTAATCGTGCGTAATAATACAAGGTTCGGAATTCACTTTTCTTGACGGGCAGGAAGACCGATGACGGAAGACCGAAGTAGGGCAAAGCCCTATTTTGGCGTTCTTTCGGATTGTCAATGCTGCCTACTGGCATAAAAGCCGACAATCATAAAAATATAAGGCTATCCGCTTGATTGCACGTTACCGATTTAAAAAAGAGGTTTGAGGTTCTAACTAGGCGGATTCCCCCTTTTCAAGGGGGCTAGGGGGATTTTTTATAAAGTAAAATCCGCTATTTGAGACCTACGTGCAATGTTCCGGACACAGGTAAAAACTATTCTCCAGCCAACTAGGAGCTTAAAAAAATCGGGTATGCTTCAGCCTCAAAGCAAACGTTTGGCAACCCAGATGATGATCGCAATGAGAAACATCACGATGGAGATTTTGTTAATCCCATGCATCATGCGTAGGTTAAAGTTGCTGGGCTTGTTGGGATCGGGCTTCTGAAACACCCGAATGAAGTAGTTGCCTACCTCTCCCAACTTGAAAAACTCCTGGACTTTGTTTTTTTCCGACATGATTCTTTGTGTCTTTTTTTTGACAGAAGACGGAAGACCGGAGACCGAAGGACTTTGCTCCCGCATTCAGGCACACGGTTTACATCTCACTACTTACCACTCACAAATCCCTGCTAAATGGCTTCCGGCTCATTCCACATGCCGTCTTCCTTGATGATGTTGATCAGCTCGTCGACGGCCCGCTCGGAAGGAACGGACTTTTTCATCACTTCCTTGCCCTTGTAGAGGGTAATTTTGCCTTTGCCTGAGCCTACATAGCCGTAGTCCGCATCAGCCATCTCACCCGGGCCATTCACGATGCAGCCCATGATGCCGATTTTCACCCCCTTGAGGTGATCCGTTCTTTTTCGGATCATCGCGGTGGTCTCTTGGAGATCAAAGAGCGTTCTGCCACAGGAAGGACAAGAGATATACTCCGTTTTGGACATTCTGGTACGAGCGGCCTGAAGCACCCCAAAGCTCACGGTATTGTGCAGCTTGATCTGCTCCAGCACTTCGGCTCGGGTATGCTCTTCTTCTTTTTCCAGGGAAATCAAAATCCCATCGCCCAGTCCGTCGATCAGCAAACCTCCCACATCCGTCGCCGCATAGAGCATGGTCATATCCGCTGTCTGGTCAGGATAGCTGACCTTCACGACCACAGGCACCTCGCACTTGGCATCCAAGAGGCCGACGAAGGATCGGCGCAAAGCTGGCATGGCGTGTGCATTGGCGGTTTTCAGGATCAGCACCGTGTCTTTTCTGTCCTGAACCACCGGAATGGCTGTCTCAATTTCAAGATCCGAGATTTCAAGAAAATTCAACTCACTATGGAATCGCTCTGAGGATTTATATTCCTCCAGCTTGAATAGCGGAAACTTGTTCACTTGATCAGGAGCTAGGCTCCAAACCGGAAAATCCTGGATTTCCTTCATGCCGTTTGGCAGCATGAAAGGAATGGGATTCGAGCCGGAATAGACAAAATCACAACCTTGGTCGTTCATCTTCCACTTGTCCAGTTCGGGCAGGTAGAAATGGCCCACGGCTTTCATTTCTCGGTCAGCCACCTTTTCGATCTTGGAGATATCGGTGATCACTCGCGGCACATTGTGTCCACCAAAATTGTAGATCTCGGTAACGTGTCGCTTGCCGTGCTCAAAGGGCGTGATGGGATACTGCGAAACATCAGCGATTGGCGCATGGCTTTCACGCCCGGTGTAGCGGTCGATCAGGGCTTTCGCCACCGGCGCTTCAAACTCCGGATCTTCGGTCAGGGAAACCCGAACCGTGTCGCCCAAGCCATCCTCCAACAAAGTCCCGATTCCGACGGCAGACTTGATCCGGCCGTCTTCGGCCTCGCCAGCTTCGGTCACACCGAGGTGGAGCGGATAGGGTTTGAAGCCTCCTTCGTTCAGCTTTTGCACCAAAAGACGGTAGGCCTGCACCATCACCTGGGTATTGGACGACTTCATGGAGATCACGATCTCGTGGAAGTTTTCGTCCTCACAGATCCTCAGGAACTCCAGCGCCGACTCCACCATACCCAGCGGAGTATCGCCGTAGCGGCTCATGATCCGGTCGGAAAGCGAGCCGTGGTTGGTACCGATACGCATGGCGGTGCCATTTTCCTTGCAGATTTTCACCAGCGGCAAAAAGCGCTCGCGGATCCGCTCCAGCTCTTCGGCATAGCTGGCGTCGGTATAGTCTATGACTTCAAATTTCTTCTTGTCGGCGTAGTTGCCGGGATTGATGCGGACTTTCTCCACGATGCGTGCGGCCAGCTCGGCTGCATTTGGCGTGAAGTGGATATCTGCCACGAGCGGAGTTTGGTAGCCTCTTTTGCGCAGCTCCGCCTTGATGTGCCGGAGATTTTCGGCCTCCTTGATACTGGGTGCCGTGATGCGGATGAGCTCGCAGCCGGACTCGATCATACGGATGCTCTGCTCCACGGAGCCCAGGGTATCCATGGTATCCACGGTGGTCATGGACTGCACCACGATGGGATTGTCCCCACCGATGAGCACGTCCCCCACTCGCACGGGGATGGTCTTCCTTCGCGAGTAGCGCGTCAGGCTATCGCAATAGAGGGAATCGAGGGATTTGATCAGGGATTCCATAGCTTAAATATCTCCAAGTTGGGGGCGTACAATTATTTCTTCAACAACGGTTTGAGGGGAAAGGTTATAAGCGCCCCACACGCTTTCGGCCACATCGGTCGCCTTCATGAATCTTTCCTCGGGAATCCCCGCTCCGGCCCAGCTGTCCGTGAAGGTGGCTCCGGCCAGGATGGAGGTCACTTTGATCCCATGCGGCTTGAGCTCCTCGCGAAAAGACTTGGTCATCCCGAGCATTGCCCACTTCGACACGGCATAGCTACCGCCATTTGGATAGGCTGTCAAGCCAGCGATGGAACCCATGCTAAAGATGTGCCCGGACTTTCGCCCGATCATCTCTTGGGCGAAAGCCCGCGTAAGATGATAAGCCGAAAAAAGGTTGGTATGCATGATAAACTCAAAATTGCCATCAGGCTCGTCGTGCAGGGAGCCCGGGAGGAAAATCCCGGTATTGTTCATCAACACCTGGGGAATGGCGATTGCCTTGACCGTTTGGGAAAAGCGCAGCACTTCTTCCTTTTTCGAAAGATCCGCCGCCATCGCCAGCACGTGGATACCCGGATGCTGCTCCTCCAGCTGTGCCTTCAGTGCTTTGAGATCCTGTTCATTTCGGGCACAGGTGAAGATGTCGAAACCCTCCTTGGCAAAGCGCTCGATGACCGCCCTGCCTATCCCTTTGGTGCCTCCCGTGACGAGGATACTTTTACTCATTTGATTCGCAGTTTAATAGTTAGTATGACAACTATCTACAGCGAGCAAAGTTACATTTTTTTATCAAAAGAGCGCGGAGACTTGCATGCGCCCCAGATGGACGACCCGATCCAGCCCCTCGGAGTTTCGCCCTTCGTAGACCAGATTCAGCTGCAGCCCCTCCCCGATCCGCTGCAGCCAGCTCAGCGACCAGGTGACGTTGGTGCCCGGAGTCAGCGCCTGCAGCATCTCGTAGCCCACAGGCGAATTCACTTCCCCATTGTAGTCGATCTGGATGTACTTCAGGTTGCCGGTGAGGGTGGTTTTGATGGCTTTCGCAAAGCGGAGATCCAAGCCCATCTGGTGGACTTGGGCAGTCTCGTCATACTCTAGGTTTTGGGTATTTTCTTTTCCCGTAAAAGAATACGAGCCCGTCGTCCTGAAAAAAGGACTGGGTTGCCAGGCGAGTTCTGGCCCGATTGAGGACTGCTGTACGGAGTAGTTTCTGTTTTCCAAAAAGTCCGAAGCAGAAACCCGCTCCCCCACACTGCCCAAGATCCTAAGGGTCATGAAGGAATTGAAATTGTAGCGCGTGTTCAGCTTCCAGTCCTGCTGTACCTGATCTTCGAAGCCGCCGGAAAGCAGCTGCTTCAGCTGGGAATCAAACAGCGAGAGGTCAAAACCGTACTTGGCCGAGGCGCGGTTGAAAAAGAAACTCGTCCGGATGATCTGCCGGAGGGAAAGAATCTGATCCCGCGCCACCGATCCGATGAAGGGATTCACCCGATCCCAAAAGTCCTCCGAGGTTACCTTCTTCTCCACGCTGAGACTCGAGGTATTGGAGAAGCGATGGAGAAACTGCCGGACTCCGCCAGCCTCCTTCCATTCGTCTGGAAACCTCGCTTGGATGCGGTAATTCAGCAGGCTGGTGTAGGCCTGGACGTAGGTGTCCGTCGGGACAAAGATCTTGATATACTGCTTTTCCTCGGGGTTGATGGCGAGGTAAAACTCGTTGAGCTGCTGCACGCCGTCCCCGTTGTCGTCGCGCCAGGTGTGCGTGCCGTCTCCGTTCGGTGCCGGGAGATAGACAAATTCCCGCTGGAGCTCCCGCCCGTTGCCAATGGCATAGCTGATTTCGTTTCGGATGAGGTTTTTGCCCAGGCTGCCGGAGTAGTCCACCTTCCCCAGCAACGTCAACTCGGTCGGAAGGTCTCTGCTGACGTATTCAAGCTCCCGATAGGTAAAGGTGCTGGAGAGGCTGTGCTTTAGCCATTGTTTTCGGAAGGTAAAGTTGGAAGTAAAGGCCTGCGTGTCGTCGACCAGCTGCCCCGCCACGGGAAGGCGATCCTGGCGCCAAGCCGCATCCGCAGAGAAAGCGTAGCTGAGCGTGTCATTGCTTTTCAGATACACCAGATGCTCCTTGAAGTTCATCGCGGTGCCCACTACCGAATCTGTTTCGGAATTTTTTAAGGCATTTCTATCGAGCGAAAACTGATAGCCCGGCACGAGGATTTTGGACTGAAAGTTCACATTTCCCAAATACCTCGTCCAATCCGTCGAAAGCGTGTCCTGATCACTCTGAAGCCTGAAAAATTCCTGTCGCAACCTGAGCCGCTTGCCAAGCTCCGTATTCCAATGCGCCGTATGCTGGGAGCCGCTGAGCGTATTTTCGCGGTTTCGGAGATAGAGCTTATAGTCAAAACTGTTGCGAGCGTCCTTTTGCAAGCCAACCTGCGTGAGGAAAAACCGCTCCGCCGCAGCCTTCTCCAGCATCTCTGGTGTCAATCCCCAGTCCCGATCAAACTCGATGTAACGAAATCGGTCGATGAAGTTGAAATTGGTCGAGTTGTACTCAAACTCCGTCAGGCCTTGGAAGCGATAGCCTTTGAAGAGGCCCAACTCGCGGTTTTCGGACTGCAGGCCGACTTTCCAACCGAGGCCTTGGTTGTCTTCATCGTCCAGCGAGGAAAACAGGTTTTTGTCCACGGAGGAAAGCGCGACTTCCGTATAGACTTTTTCGTATTCACCCAGCTTGATCCGAGTACCGACGGTAGTCATGCGCTTGCTGTCCGGCGCGGGCAGCTGGGTCAAAATGGAATAATCCCCCTGGGGCTGCCCACCTAGCCGGGGAACATATTCGTAGACCGTCCCATTGGCCAATTGATTCACGCGGCGATAGTCGCCCATCCCGGCTCCGACTTGGGAAAAAGACAGCGCATAGCGGGCGGAATCAGGATCGGTGGAGTAGCGATAGTAGGTGATCGGATTCCCAGCTTCGTCCAGCTCACTGACTTTTTCATACAAAATCCGCGTCGGGTCGAAGGCCACCGAATCGATTCTCGGGATCGCTGCATTCTGAACAGAATCTCCAACCGAAGCCAAAAGCAATTGCTCTTCCTGCGTAAAGTCCGTGAAAAGCGGACGGTTGCGGTTGTCCTTTTCCTGATAGTAGTTCACATAGAAATCAACCTTGCCGTTGGTCTGGAGGTGGTTTGCGCCGAGGATGGAGCGGGAATAGTTTCGCTCCGCATATTCGAAGTCGACCCGCACCCGGGAGTATTGCGTGATCAGGACTTTGGGCGTGAAGGTGATCTCCGCTTGGTTGTAGTCGATGACATAGTCTGCGTTGAAGCCGCGCTGGAGCTGCTTTCCGTCCAGGAAAACCCGCTCGGAATTGGCCATGATGATCACGTAGCGCTCGTTGTTGGGGCCATTGATCCGATACGGGCCGAGCACGCCCTCCAGGATCGGCAGCTGGATAGACGCAAATTTCCCCTTGGCCACGGAGACAAAGCCCTGCGAGCTCGCTTCCCAGTTGTCTTTCAGCTTGTACTTCGAGGTAAACTGGAGCCCTTGCACGTTTTTGTAATAGCGCAAAAACTCCGACTGGCGCTGCTGGAGGACGACATCCCCGGCGGCCAGGCTGAAGTTGTCGTTGTACAGCTCGATGAGCACATTGTCAAAATCCTGGATCTGCTGCGTATTGCCCTCGGGCTGGAAAGGGACATTCTGGTCGGTGATGCTGGCACGAATCTTCAGGTTCTCCCCGATATCGCCCTCCAGCTGCAAGTTGAGCGCGGAGTTGACGAAGACGTTTTGGGTATTGCCAAAGGACACCCCGCGGGTCAGGCTGCCGGTTTTGTACAGGGTGGAGCTGGGAAAAAGCTCCTCTCGGATGTCCAGATCGGGCAGGTTTTGGACCCGATTGTCGCGAAACATCGCCGTGGAGTCGTAATCTGCCAGCAGCGTCCTTCGGCTGATGGACTGATCCAGTCGTACGGCCAGCCTTCTGTAGCAAATCTGTACCGAGTCGGGCTTTTCAGCACCCAGCTCCAGCCGCAGGGTTCTGTTGGAAAAATCGAAAACAAAGGGATGGGACTTCCCCGCATTGTCCGTCACCCGAATACTTTCCTCCAGAACCGAAAGCGAATCCAGCTCCCGATCCACCTCAAAGTAGGCTGCAGGGTACCAGCGGCAATGCTCCTGAGCCTGGGCAAAGCCTGCCCAACCCAAAAACAAAACCCAGGAAATGATCCAAAAACGCATGGACGCAAGTTGCCAATTTCTTTGAAGGTAATAGGTAGTCCGTGAGGAATCAATTTTCCGAAAATCGGGGCTAAGACTTCTCCCCTCTGTAGTCGATTTTTTTTACCACAGAGAGCTCAGAGAAATGGGAGGCTACCGCTTGGGAAAGATCATCTCAGATTCTCTGCGCCTCCCGGTCTTCATGAGCAAATAAATGGCTTGCTGAGGCGAAAAGATGCCTTAGTTCTCTTTTTTCTCCGTGGACTCTGTGGTCAATTTTTTTTTTACCACAGAGAGCTCAGAGAAATGGGAGGCTACCGCTTGGGAAAGATCAACTCGGATTCTTTGCGCCGCCGTGTCTTCGCGAACAAAAAAGTGGCTTGCTGAGGCGAAAAGATGCCTTAGTTCTCTTTTTTCTCCGTGGACTCTGTGGCGTCTACGTTGTCTTTCTCTCCACAGAGCGCACGGAGGAAAAGAGGGTCGAAGGGCTTTACCTTTGCGACAGCCTTGGTTTTCTTCTCCTATTTCTCCGCGAACTCTGTGGTCGATTTTTTTCACCACAGAGAGCTTAGAGAAATGGGACGCTACCGCTTGGGAAAGATCATCTCAGATTCTCTGCGCCTCCCGGTCTTCATGAGCAAATAAATGGCTTGCTGAGGCGAAAAGATGCCTTAGTTCTCTTTTTTCTCCGTGGACTCTGTGGCGTCTACGTTGTCTTTCTCTCCACAGAGCGCACGGAGGAAAAGAGGGTCGAAGGGCTTTACCTTTGCGACAG
>NZ_JAFKCT010000006.1:196172-331306 GCF_017254915.1 Algoriphagus oliviformis
GAACTCTGTGGTCGATTTTTTTCACCACAGAGAGCTTAGAGAAATGGGACGCTACCGCTTGGGAAAGATCATCTCAGATTCTCTGCGCCTCCCGGTCTTCATGAGCAAATAAATGGCTTGCTGAGGCGGAAAGGCGCCTTAGTTCTCTTTTTTCTCCGTGGACTCTGTGGTGAAAAACAAAAAAGCTCGCTCAGCCTTGCACCAACGGGAAGGTTAGGTAGAAGGTCGTGCCCTTTCCTACTTCGGTGTCAAACCAGATTTTGCCGCCAGCCGTCTCCACACCGCTTTTTGCGATGGCGAGCCCGAGCCCGGATCCGGTCGTCTTCGTGCTGAAGTTGGGGATAAAGATCTTGTCCCGCAGCTCGGGAGGAATGCCTTTTCCATTGTCAGTGATCTCCAGGAACACCGCCTGCTCGGTCAGCCAAAGCCATACTTGGATGTGGGGCGGCTGTCCGGACTTCGCCGCCTGGATGCCATTGATGATCAGATTGGAGATCACGCGGCCAAAGAGTTTGTCATCGCCCATGATGGGAATGTCCTCGGTGAAGGAATCGTCCTGAAAATCTAGCCGTAGTCGCTGGTCGTTTTTGAAAAGGTCCAGCACCTTGGTCACCACGGCCTTGAAGTTCATCAGCTCGTTTTTAGGCAGGGGCATCTTGGCAAAAGTGGAAAAGGAGGAGGCAATCCCGCTCAGTGCATCCACCTGGTGGATGAGCGTCTCCAGGGATTTGCGCAGCCTATCCTGATCGTCAAGCTTGCCGTCCTGCTCCAAGCGCAGCAAGTGCTGCAGCGTGAGCTTCATCGGGGTGAGCGGATTTTTGATCTCATGGGCCACTTGCTTGGCCATTTCCTTCCAGGCGGATTCCTTCTCGGTAGAGGCCAATACCTTTTTACTCGCCTCTAGCTTGAAGAGCATGTTGTTGTACTCATTCACCAAGAGGCCGATTTCGTCCTTTGAGGCCCAGTACATGGGTTCGTTGTTTTCCAGGTTGGTAGCCTTTAGCTTTTGCGTCAGCAGCTTGAATGGCAGCGTCAGGTTTTTGGACACAAAAGAAGAGACGATCAAAAAGAGGATGAAGATGACCACGAAGGCATTGAAGATATTGCTCAGCACGTCAGAAATCAGGGAATTGAGCTCGGTTTCCGACTCGAAAAAAGGCACGGCAAGGATGCCGATATTGGACTGGTCGATTTGCGAAGGCACAGCCAAGTACACGGTCTGATAGCGAAGCTTCCCGATCTGCTCGTCCAGCAGGAGCTGGATCTGGTTTTTCTCCATCACTCCAGCCATGGCCGCCGGATTGATCCACGGCCCGAGGATCTTTTTGCTAAAAATATTGGGACGGTTGGTCGACTCGAGGTAGCCCTCGGGGGTGTAGAGATGGATATCGCTGGCGATAGTATTGGCGAGAGAGTTGATCTCCTCGTTGAGCAAGTCCCGGTCTACGCTGGCGGGATTTTGGTTGTTGAAGAAAGTCCCGAGGTTGCTGCGGATCAGGCTTGCCTTTTCGATGTATTGGCGGTTTAGGTCGTCGCGATAGCTGCCCCCCAGCAGGCCCACGGTGATGATCGAGATGATGATGATGGGGAAAAAGAAGGCGAAATTCAGGTAAAGCTGCAGCTTGGTCGAGTAGTTAAACTCAAAGTTGCGGTAGCCTTTAAACAGTGCATTGAGGGAAATGGCCAGAAAGGTCAGGAACACAAAGGCCACAAAAAACAGGGAGATATTTCCGAAAAACTGCGAAATGGAAATGGTACGAGAGGAAAGGACAATCACTTCCTCGCCATTTCTCATCCCAAAATGGTGGAATCCCTGACACTGCAATCCGTCGGTGTACAGTTGCTCCCGACTGAGAATTTCCAGAAACTCGCCTTGGTTAAAGTTGAAGGTCCCGGAGCTTCTGAGCAGCTCATTCTCCCGAAACACCGCATAGTCATAGTTAAGCGGATCGAGCTTCTCGGCGTACTTTCGATCCAAAAGCAGTTTTGGATACACGCTTCCCGGCTGTATCCTCAGCTGGTTTAGCTCCAGGTAGAGCGTCCCGAGCAGGTTATCCTCCCGCAGCACGGGGATGAACCCGACAAACTTGTTGCTGGCGGTGGTCTCCTTTCCCCTGACAAAATACAAATCCCGCACGCCGGTCGCATAGTCGCTTTTCACATACTCCTGCTGTAGATCCTTCAAGTCCGAGTCCTCAGCCGGCCCGTGTACCTGCTGCCCAGAGGCCCCAAAAATCCGGATCACCACCTCAAATTGGTCGAAGTAATTGTCCAGGTAGATGCGGCGGATCTTCGTTTCCACAGGTTCTTTGGACAGCAGAGGATCTCCCATTCGATTTTGGATAAAGAGATCGCTTTTTACCCTACTGAAAATATCCCCCAGGAAAAACTCCGTCATGACGTCGTTTTCGATGAGGTTTTGGTTGGCAAAGCGCGTCTTGGACACGATCAGGCGCTCCCGCTCGGACTTGAGTGTGCTGACCCCGATCACCGTGGCCGTGATGAGGCAGGCATAGAAGAAAGTCAGAAAGGTGTCCAGGCCAAGACGGAAGACATTCTGAAAAAGCTCAAAGCGGATGATGCTGAAAAGAAAAAACAAATGGATCAACCAAACCAAGCCAAACCAGATGCTGAAGTACAGCGCGATCCCCAAGACCGGCAGCCCGACCAGCAGCAGGTATCGGTAGTAGGTTCGCTTGTCCCGCCGTACACTCAGCAGCAGGCTAAACAAAGTCAGGGAAAGTAGCACGTACGCCGAACCAAAGAGGAAAAGGATCAAAAAGCTCAGGCCCTGAAACCAGTCGAAGGTAGGAATAGAGCGTATGTCCAGCACCCATTGGGAGTTGAAAATCAGGTTGCGGGGCAGATACCAGATCAATACAAAGAAGCCCGTACTGACCGAGAGAGTCAGCACCAAGGCCGCCGGAAAACGACTGCCCTGGAGTAGGCTTTGCACCTTTTGAAAGGCCTTTTTGGAATACAGCTGGGAAATGACCAGGCCCAGGATCAAGCTGAAACAAAAGGTATTGAGCAGAAGGTCGCCCAGGCTGGGATTCAGCCAAGAGGAGGCGTAGTTCACCGGATCGAACAGCGAAAACTCGAAGAAGTCCCCGGGGAAGTTAAAGTAAAGCATCACCGCCCGGATCGATGCCAAAACCAAAATGGCATAGCCGATCGCCTGCCAAGGGTAGCCCCGCCTCCATTTGGTCATGAGAAAATCAAAGCTCAGCAGGAAGTAGAGCAAAAAGACCGAGCAGATAAACACCACCAAGGCGGTATTGGCCACCCGGCCCACGGGCTCGTAGCCCAGCTGAAAGCTGATGCCAAAGACCGGCTTGCCCGCCTCGGAACTGACCTGGAAAGCTCCGTCTGCGGGCTCGGAAAATAGCTGAAATCGGTCATTGCCAAAAAACTCGGGATTGGGGCCCGTCTTGAGGTAGTCATTTTCGATAGAGCCCGGCCAGATCAGGCGCAGGGCGTGCACCAGGTAGTAGTCGGAGGTGTTGCGCTTGATCTTTCTGATCTTGACAAAAAAAGTCCCAAAGGGATCCTCCAGCAGCTGGTACTCGCTATTGAGATCAAGCTGGGAAAAGTCCAAGGTCACGGTGAAGTCGGACCAAAACAAAAGCTGTCCCCCCGTATCCAAGACAAAGAAAGGATGATGATGACCCGGGCTGCTGACCTGCTCAAAGGTGATGGGATCCTCCGGCCTCACCTCCATCAAAACACGGATAAAGTCCTCGTCAAACTGGCTGTCTACCCGCTGGATTTTCGTCTGTATAGCCTCAAAGTATTTCTCTTCCTCGCTTTTTTGGAAAACGAAAAAATTCAAAATCAGAACTATAAGTAAGAAAACGATGCTGACCAAAATGACCAGCCTGCGGGTTTGGAAGTTCATGCAGCCTAAAAATAAAAAAGCAAAGTCTGGTATCAAACTTTGCCTTTGGTTCTGTTATCGCATGGCCAGTTTGGCTTTCCGCTTCTTGGCAGACCGGTACCAGAGGTAGCCAATCACGGCCGCCAGCAGGTAGGGCATGACAAATAGGTAGAGGATTCCCGTGTTGAGACCTGCACCGATGGTCGTCTCTCCATTACTCACGTTGTTTTCCACCGAGGCCCGGCACATGGCGCACTGCGCCCAGCTGCCCAGCTGGATTCCAAAGAAGAGAAGGGGAAGAAGAAGTAGTTTGATTCTCATGGGACAGTCTTTTGGATGAAGGCTTGCCAGACACCGAATGCCGGGCAAGCAGCTGGTTCAGCCTTTTTAATGGGTGTAATAGGGACTGATCAGCAAATACACGATGACGCCGCTGACAGACACATACAGCCAGATCGGATAGGCAAATTTAACCACTTTTCGGTGTTTTTCCCGCTGATCTGTGTAGCCGTAGTAGTAGGCAAAGAGGATGGGAAACAGGGCCACCGCCGCCAGCAGGATATGGCTGATCAGCAGAACATAATAAACCGTGCGGATGGCGCCCTCTCCTCCGAAACTGGTACTTTCCGCCGCGCCGTGATAGACGACGTAGGACACCAAGAACAAGGCCCCAAGTACAAAAGCTACCGTCATGGTAGCGCCGTGGTAGCTGTATTTTTTGTTTTTGATAAAAACCAAACCCAGAATCAAGGCCACCGAGGCGGCAGTGTTGATCACCGCGTTGAGGTGGGGAAGAAAGTAAACCCAATCGCCCAGGGAGGTGATCTTCGCGGGCATAAACAGCAGTACGGCCACTGCCAAAGGTATGGCGACGGAGATGCCGATGATCCAGTTTTTTACTTTTGCTTCTTGTTGCAGCAGGGGCGATTTACTTGGTTCCATGTAACAGTACTTTGGTTTCTAGCATTAACAAGTCCACTTCCTCCCGATTTGTTCCGCTGTAGTAGCCACGGATTCTGCCCTGCTCGTCGATGAGCATGAATTTGTCCGTGTGGACGAAGTCGTCGGGGACGCCGTTGCCATCTACGGTAGGGATCACAAAGCCGCAGCGCGCGAGCTGGTAGGTTTCCGCTTTGGGGCCTGAGAGAAAGTGCCATTTGCCTGGGGTAGCGTTGTGCTCGTCGGCGTAGCCTTTCAGGAT
Source organism: Algoriphagus oliviformis (assembly GCF_017254915.1). Classification (GTDB taxonomy): domain Bacteria; phylum Bacteroidota; class Bacteroidia; order Cytophagales; family Cyclobacteriaceae; genus Algoriphagus; species Algoriphagus oliviformis. The sequence goes on from NZ_JAFKCT010000006.1 coordinate 201,251, forward strand.
CTCGGGCGTGTCGTATTCTGGATCGATGCTGATCGACATGATCTGGACCATGGGTTCGTCGCGAAACATGTCATCCACCCGCTCCATTTCTTTGGACATGACCGGACAGATGCTCGGGCAGGAGGTGAAGAAGAAATCCACAATGGTAATCTTGCCCTCCATCTCAGCACGGCCCATGGTTTTTCCGTTTTGGTCGGTAAAAGCAAACTCGGGAATGTAGTGCTGGGTGGAATCCGTCACGGGGCATTCCAAGAAGGGGTTGTCCACGCCGTTTTGGAAAAAGATGGGCAGATCGTATTCGTTTTTCCCAAACCCTCTCAAAAACATGAACACCAAAACAGGGATCAACAAGATGCACACCAACACCATCCCCTGCAATATCCTCAATCCTTTCATCGTATGTCGTTAACAAAAAAGAAGGTTGAAGTGATTCACCTCAACCTTCGATTTTATCGAAATTTTGTTTTTACCAGCGTAGCAGGAAGATCTCCGAGCCTTCTTTTACCAAGGCAATCACCAGCCACACCAGGAAGATCAGGGGCACGATGATCGAGTAGAAAAGCGGCTTCACCTCGTCACCCAAGTGCATAAACTCCATCATGATATACTTGGCTTTCCAGATGGTGAGGATGATAAACGCGCTGTAAAGCAGAATTCCTCTTCCCATGGTGAAGGCCATGATGAACTCGACCACGGTGATCGCCAAAAGAATACCAGCCGTTTTCCAGATCTTCTTGATCTTCTCGTCGTTGCGAGGCGTTACGGACAGGGTTGATTTGTTTTCTTGAATTTCCATATCAAAGATGATTGAATGAATGCTTAGATCAGATAGAACAGGGTGAATACGAATACCCAAACCAAGTCCACAAAGTGCCAGTAGAGACCGATTTTCTCGACCATCTCATAGTGGCCTCTACGGTCGTAGATACCTACGGCAGCTTGGTAGAAGCAAAGGAACAGCAAGAACACGCCCACAGTCACGTGGAAGCCGTGGAAGCCGGTGATGAAGAAGAACAGCTGCGCAAAAGCCGCCGGACCATATTCATTCACGTGCAGATTCGCACCAAAGACCGTCTCCTGTACGACTTTGCCAAGAGAGTTCACATAGGTCAAGACGCTACCACCGTCCGTGCCGTGGATGAAGTGGCTCCACTCCCAAGCTTGGCAGCTCAGGAAGGTGATACCCCCTACCAGAGTCCAAAGCATCCATTTTACCACGTCCTTTCGGTCGTTTCTATGGCCTGCCTCTACGGCCAACACCATGGTCACCGAGCTGGCAATCAGGATGAAGGTCATGATGCCCACGAAAATCAGGGGAGCATTGAAGCCGTGAAGGAAAGGGAGCGCTTTGAATACCATCTCAGGTACAGGCCAATATTCGTTAGACCCTGCAAAAACCTCCGCAGAACCGGCGTAAGCGGGATAGCTCACACGGATAGAGATGTAGGTGATCAGGAAGGCCGCAAAAGTGAAGATGTCGGAAAGAAGGAAAAACCACATCATGAGTTTTCCATAGCTTGCCTTGAGGGGTTCGTTACCTCCATCCCAAACGCCTCTTTTCGAGCTTACTCCAATAGCAGTAGAATGCGCAGACATAATTTATTGATTTGTACCAGGTTTATTTTTTAATGATTCAGAAGCAAAAACATGAACAAGTATATCCACAAGCCCCCAAGAAAATGCCAATAGGTAGTGGCCATCTCCATGGTGTCCATCGCCCGGGAATGAACCTTCAGTCGGAAGGTCGAAATTAACACAATAATCAGAAATATAACACCAGAGATCAGGTGAGCCCCATGCAATCCGGTGAAAACATAGAGAAAGGATCCAGAGGGATTTCCCACAAAGAACACCTGCTCATCCACCAGCGCTACCCAGCTATACCACTGTCCTACCAGGAAGCCTATTCCCAGCAAGACGGTCAGGATCATGCCTACTTTCAGGTTGATCAAGTTGTCCTTCTTAGCGGAGTAATACGCCCAGTGAAGGGCAATACTGCTCAAGACCACCATTCCGGTAGTAGCCCAAAAGATATTTGGCAGCTCATATTCCAGCCAGTTTCCCTCAGACTGCCTTACGATGTAGGCACTGGTGAGACCGGCAAACACCATCACCACCGTCACCATAAACAGCCAAAGCGCAAACTTTTTGGGATGCATGGAGATGGGCTGCTCCACCATATCGATGTATTTCAGTTCTCTTTCCATGGCTTAGGGCAATTTGTCTAGCAGGTAAGCGATCTGTACAATCGGCAAATAAAGAAACGATCCAAACATGATCTTCAGGGCGGACTTTCTCGAGCAGTCTCTCATCAGGGAGAAAGTCTGTGCCAAGAAGAGCACTCCGCATACAGTCGCCACGATCCCGGAGTTCAAGCCTGTCAGACCGAAGTAGCTTGGCAACAGTCCCAGAGGCAACAGAAACAGGGTATAGATCATGATCTGAATGGCGGTATTCAGGTCTTGTCCGCCTCCGCTTGGAAGCAGTTTGAAGCCTGCTCTCTTGTAGTCTTCGTCACTGACCCAGGCGATGGCCCAGAAGTGCGGAAACTGCCAGATAAACTGGATACCAAAGATGATCAGCGCCTCATAGGTAATGGATCCTGTAGCCGCCGTCCATCCCAACAGAGGGGGCATCGCTCCGGGAATCGCTCCCACGAATACCGCAATCGGACCTACACGCTTCAGCGGCGTGTATGCAAACACGTACAATACCATGCTCAAGATGCCGAGCCAAGTGGTCAGGGGATTGGTGAAGATCCACAATAGGGAGATGCCTACGATCGCCACCAGTGAAGTAAACCAGTAGGCCTCCTGAAGGGAGATGATCTGCAGCGGCAAGGGACGGTTTTGGGTGCGCTTCATGAGCTTGTCCAAGTCGCGCTCCATGATCTCATTGGCAGCTCCGGAAGCACCTGAAATCAGGAACCCTCCCAGCGCTAGGCCGATGAACCCAGACCAACCAAAACTCGCTCCCCTATCGCCCAGAATGTATCCGAACACCGCGGAGAACGTGACCAAGGCAGAAAGCCTCAGCTTGATCAGGTCTGAATAGGCCTTGACCCTTGCAGCGATCAAAGCCGATATAGAATGGTCAGTTACGTCAACTGTCCTCATTTTCAATTTGTATTTAACTTATACTGTAGCCGACTACCCAACTGGAGAACCAGCATAAACTGGATTCCCAAAATCAGGGAGCCGAGCAATAGGTGCACTGGCTGAAGGAACGCAGGAATGCCGAAGTACGCCATCCCTATCCCCGACGCGATCTCCAAAAGCAAGACCAGCATCAATGCCTGCGAGAGGACAATCACTTTTGAACCTCGGGCCGCATATCGAAACGCCCAATAGAAGTACAGAATATGCACTCCCAAAAGGATGATCGAAAAGGACCTGTGAACCAGAAAGTCCAAGCCCAACCGGCCTATCCATTCGTCCCGAAGCAGGTCGCCAAGCGCAAAGGAAACCCGATCAATCTCCTCTCTTACCTCCGTTCCCAATACTACTTGTACCAAGGTGAGGATCATTCCGACAAGTAACAGTCCTCGGACTTTGCCTGGCACGGCTATCCTTACTCCCTGCCTTGCACCCAGCATCTCGGAAAGGTGGTTGACATAGAGCAAGACAGCTACCAGCCCCAAGGCAAGCAGCATATGGAAGGTGATCATCCAAGGCAGCAGATTGGTGGACACCACGATAGAGCCTATCCATCCGGTGAACAGCACCAAAACCAGCGCAAGCAGGGAATAAATCGGAATCCGTCTGTCCACACTCCAAAGCTTGAATGACTTCCAAACCGTAAGAATGATCAGTATCCCGATGAAAACCCCAACCAAGCGGTTGATGTATTCTATCCAGGTTTTGGTGGCGTTAAACTCCTCCTCTACCAAGATAGACTTGTCGTTGGCGATTTCGTTGGCCTTCTTCTCAAAGCCTAGTTTTTCAAGCGTCGCTACAAACCTTTCGTTTTTAGCTAACCTTATCTGAAGGTAAAGCTCCCGGTAATCTTCCGGAAGTTGGGACTCGTCTGTGGGAGGAATAACGCTCCCGAAGCATCTCGGCCAATCGGGGCAGCCCATTCCTGAGCCCGTGCTGCGCACGATTCCCCCGACCAAGATCAGAAAATAAACAGCAATCACCGTCCACGTAGAGATGCGGCGAAAGCTGTCTATTGCTCTATTAGTGCTTTGACTCATTAGCCACCAAAACCTCAGCCTCCTCTTTCATGATCTCCAGCTCCAGCTTCACCATCTCTTGCTCATGAGGCAGGTTGGACTCCGGTGTCTGGGACAACGGTACAGTCTGAGGGATGAAGTCATCCGCAGCGCCAGGCTTGGAATAGTCATAAGGCCATCTGTAGACCGTAGGGATTTCTCCCGGCCAGTTGCCGTGACCTGGCTCCACAGGAGTAGTCCACTCCAGGGTATTGGATCTCCAAGGGTTTTGCGTAGCCTTTCTTCCTCTAAACATGCTGTAGAAGAAGTTGAAAAGGAAGATAAACTGGGAAGCGAACGTGATGATCGCTGCAGCGGACACAAACATGTTCAGGTCAGTGTACATGTCTGTAAAGGCAAAGTTGGTCCAGTTGTAGTACCTTCTTGGGAAACCGGCTATGCCGATGTAGTGCATTGGGAAGAACACCAAATACACGCCAATGAAAGTCAGCCAGAAGTGTACATAGCCCAGCTTGGCATCCATCATGCGACCAAACATCTTGGGGAACCAGTGGTATACACCGGCCACCATGCCGAAGAAAGACGCCGATCCCATTACCAAGTGGAAGTGTGCCACGACGAAATAAGTATCGTGCAGCTGGATATCAATCGCGGAGTTACCCAAGAAGATACCTGTCAAACCTCCGGAGATGAAGAAGGATACCAGACCAATGGAAAACAGCATTGCAGGTGTGAACACCAAGTTGCCTCTCCACAGCGTGGTCAGGTAGTTGAACACCTTCACCGCAGACGGTACCGCAATGATCAAGGTCAAGAACATGAAGATCGAGCCCAAGAAAGGATTCATACCGGACACGAACATGTGGTGAGCCCACACGATAAAGGACAGGATGGTGATTCCCAGCATGGAAATAATCATCGCCTTGTAGCCAAAGATCGGTTTTCTCGAGTTGGTCGCGATCACCTCGGAAGTGATACCCAAGGCAGGCAACAATACGATGTACACCTCAGGGTGGCCCAAAAACCAGAACAAGTGCTGGAACAAAACAGGGCTACCACCGGTGTTAGGCAGGGCCTCACCAGCAATGTAGATGTCAGATAGGTAGAAAGAAGTACCGAAGCTTCTGTCAAAAACCAACAACAGCGCCGCTCCAAACAGTACCGGGAAGGACAAAAGTCCGATCACCGCAGTGAGGAAAAACGCCCAAATCGTCAAAGGCAATCTGGAGAAGGACATCCCCTTGGTTCTCAAGTTGATGATAGTGGTGATGTAGTTGATACCACCCATCAGGGAAGAGGCGATGAAGAATACCATCGCTACCAGCCAGAGCGTCATACCCAAGCCGGAGCCAGGAATCGCCTGCTCCAGTGCAGACAACGGAGGATAGATTACCCAACCGCCACCAGCAGGTCCTGTCTTGATAAACAGGGAAATAAACATGATCACTCCGGAGATGAAGAAAAACCAGTAGGAAAGCATGTTCATGAAGCCCGATGCCATATCACGGGCACCGATCTGCAGAGGGATCAGGAAGTTGGAGAAAGTACCGCTCAATCCGGCAGTCAACACGAAGAATACCATGATGGTACCGTGCATCGTCACCAAAGCTAGGTAAAACGTCGGATCCAACTTTCCAGTCTCGTCAATCCAACCACCCAAAAGCGGGCGTAGGAACTCCAGACTCAAGTCAGGAAAACCCAACTGCAATCTGAAAAGAACAGACAGGAAGCCACCGATTAGCGCCCAGAAGATACCGGTAACCAAAAACTGCTTACCGATCATCTTGTGATCCTGGGAGAAGATATATTTTGTTATAAAATTATCATGATGCTCATGATCGTGGTGATCGTGGGCGGTGTCATGATGTGCCGCAGATGCTGTAGCCATAACCTATAATTTTATTTTTTACTTTCTCTTAATTGAATTTCTGCCAGCTCTTTCACATCAGCGGACAGTCCCTCTGCCAAGGCAGGGTTTTGCTGGATGAAAGTCTTCTGCTCAGCATACCACTTCTGGTAAGCCTCAGGCTCCACTACCTCGATCACTTTTTTCATACCAAAGTGTCCACGCCCGCAGATTTCAGTACAAGCGATTTCATATTCAAATTCAGGATCGTTGAGTTCCGCACGCATCTCCTCGGTAGTCTTGGTAGGTACAAACCAGAATCTGGTCGGCATACCCGGCACGGCATCCATTTTCAATCGCATATGCGGAGCGAATACGGAGTGCAATACGTCACGGGCGCGGATCTTGAAGAGCACCGGCTCGCCTTTTGGGATCACCACTCTCGGGGAAGGGAAATCATCCAAAGCGTTTTTGTCGGTAAAGTCCACTCCGTGGGAGTTGGAAGCGGTGATCAGGCGGTAGTCGTAGTCGCCCAGCACATTGTCTTTGCCTGGGTATCTGATCTCCCAAGCAAACTGGTAGCCCATGATCTCTACCACGTGGGCATTTTCAGGGGCTGGTGCGGTGATGTCAGACCAAGCCATCCATCCGGAGATCACCAAGCCAGCCAACACGACCGCAGGTACGGCAGTCCATACGACTTCCAGCTTGTTGTTGTCAGGATAAAAGGTCGCCTTGCGGTCTTCCTTGTATTGATACTTGTATGGAAAAACAAACAGCAACACGTGCGTGATCAAAAACACGACTCCGGTCACCGCCATGGTGATCCAAAACAAGCTGTCCGTCACCACGCCATGCTCGGAAGCGATAGGCAGCTGGTAATTGTCAAATTCTTTGATCGAATACCAGAACATCAAAGCCCCACTGGCCAACAAGAACAGGACAAACAGGATGGCGTTCACCTTGTTGCTGCCAGAGGCAATCTTCTTGTCTGAACCTTTTACTACAGAAACCAAGGTCTGAATTCTGTACACCATCCAAACTATGGACAGCACCAGAAGAACCCCTACTCCAATCAGAAATCCGTACATATCTTAGTCTTTTCGGATAATTAATTAAATGTGATGATGATAGCTTTCCTCAAGCATTGGATGGTTCTTGGCGATCAGGTTGGTCTTGGAAAGAGCTCCCAATACCACCAGTGCAGCGGCAGAGCCAAAGACCAGGAACATCCCGACTTCCATGAAACCGATTCCCCCGTTGTGTCCCAGTGTACCTGGCTGCACCATCAGGAAGAAGTCCACCCAGTGGCCTACGACCAAAATGCTACAAACAACCTTAAGGAAAATGCCGTGTCGCTTCGCATCTCTGGTCATCAAAACCAAGAAAGGCAGGAAGAAGTTTAGGCCAAGGTTGACAAAAATAAACGGACCGTACACGTCGCTGGTCAGTCGCTCTACGAAATAGACTGATTCCTCTGGGATGTTCGCGTAGTAGATCAAAAGGAACTGTGAAAACCACAGGTAAGTCCAGAAGATAGAGAAGCCAAACACAAACTTGCCCAAATCATGGATATGGTTTTGGTTGACCATTTCCAGGTAGCCTCTGCCCTTGAGGAAGATCGTGATCAGCGTGATCACCGATACCGCCGTCACCAGCCAGGAAGCAAACACATACCAACCGAAAAGGGTGGAGAACCAGTGCGTGTCGATGGACATCACCCAGTCCCAAGCGGAAATCGAAGAAGACACCGCGAAGAACACCAGGAAGTAAGCAGACCAGCTTCTCATCTTAAACCAGTGGGAAGTACCTCCCAATTGATCCTCCTGAGCGGAAATCTGCTTGAACTTGTTGATGAAAAACACCCAGAAGCCGAAGAAGATCACCATTCGGGCGATGTAGAAGACCGGGAAAGATCCTTTGGCCAAAGGCCAAAAGAAAAACGCTCCCTTGCCGTCGATGATGCTGTCGTACTCTGGGGAAGCAGGGTCAAACAGCTCCGCGTGCCACCAGTGAAACAGGCTATGTCCGGTCAGGAAGAAAGACGCAATCATCAAAATCCCCGCGATCGGCAACCAGCTTCCCATGGAAAGCATGATGCGAAGCAGCGGAGTAGACCAGCCAGCCTGCGCCGCAAACTGGATGGCAAAGAAGAATACCCCTACCAGTGCGATACCGGTGAAGAATACGTTGTTGATCCAAAGGTTGGCAAAAAGACGCTCGTACCAGTGGAAGGCATGCCCGCCAGCTTCTCCAGCTTCCTCATGGTGGCCAACGCCCGTCATCCCCAAGATGATGCCGATGCCCAGGATAATCGCACCGATGACCAGCACGGTCATGATGGATTTTTTGGTAGCAGCCGTAAAGTCGAATCGCTGCTCCAGATTATAGTGTTGTTCGCCGTGATGCGCCATGATTAGTTAGCTGGGGTTACTTGTGCTACCGCGGTGGAGTCTACAGCAGGAGCCGGAGCGGCGGCTGCAGCCTGACCTTGGATAACTTGTTTGACATAGTGAACAATTTTCCATCTGCTCTCCTCAGGGATCTGGGAGCCATGCGCGCCCATTCTGCCCTTTCCTTTGGTGATCACATGGAAGATGTGGCCTTCCGGAAGGTTGACATAGGCACCGCCAGTCAGGTTGGCTACACCACCGATGATCTCGCCGGCTTTGCCATCACCCTGTCCTGTCTTGCCGTGGCAAGCGGAGCAATACTGCATGAAAAGTACCTCACCACGCTTCAGTACTTCCTCGGAAGACTCCAGTGGGTTTTGGACCAAAGCTGCCTGCTCCAGTTCAAATGCCTTCAATCTGTAAGGCAGATAGCCCTGCTTGTTTCTTGGAACCGTGTTGGCTACCGGCTCGCGCATGTTCATCCCGTGCGGGTTGTACACGTTGGAGTTGAAAAACTCCCCCTTGCCATCCTCGCGGTTGGAAAGCCAAGTGCCTTGTGATTCGTCTTTGATTTGGGTCAAAGGCTCGTATGCGACCGAGTGATACATCTGAGGTGCGTACTCCAGCCCTTGGTTGTCACCACCGGCTTTACATCCAGCCAAAAGTGAAATGGCCAGTGCAGAACCTCCGAAAATCAATGCTTTTGCAATTTTCATATATCCGGATTTTCTATTCAAAACTTTTGTTATTAACCTCGGTTGCTCCAGAGGATCTCAGGATTTCCTTGATCTGATCCACTTCGATGGCGCTGTTGTTGGCGATATCGATAGCCATGATGTGCTTGTCATCGGTAGATCTCAGGTCGAAGATCCTAGGCTGAGCCCAAGGCTTCAGGTTAGAGCTGATCATGAACACGCTTACCATGCCGAAGGATGCCAAAAGCACGGTCAACTCGAAGGAAACTGGGATAAAGTCAGGGAAAGCCGCATGGTTTTTACCCCCGATGATCATCGGCCAGTCAAATTTCATCATGTAAAACTGCATGGTCAGTGCGAGTGTGGTACCCAGCATGCCGAAAAGGAATGCGGCGATGGGAAGACGGCTTCTTTTGTACCCCAGCACATGCTCCAGTCCGTGTACCGGATAGGGAGAATATACCTCGTGGATCTTCACGCCAGTACCTCTTACTTGCTCTACTGCATGGAGCAATACGTCCTCATCGTCGTAGACTCCCAGAATAAAATGTGTATCCTTTTCCATGATTATTTATGCACTTTTTCGGATGAAGACTTCAGTACAGATTTCACTTCCGCCATGTTGATCACCGGGAAGAACTTCGCAAACAGGAAGAACAGGGTGAAGAAAAGACCAAAGGTGAACAGGTAAACCCCCACATCGGCCCAAGATGGGTAGAACATCGCCCAAGAAGAAGGCAGGAAGTCTCTGTGAAGGGAAGTCACGATGATTACAAATCGCTCAAACCACATCCCGATGTTTACCACCAGTGACAAAATGAAGGTGGCTACGATGGACGTTCTGATTTTCTTGAACCAGAAAAGCTGTGGAGAGATCACGTTGCAGGTCATCATGGACCAGTAAGCCCACCAGTAAGGTCCGGTTGCACGGTTGATGAAGGCGTATTGTTCTGCTTCCACCCCAGAATACCAAGCGATGAAAAACTCGGTGATATAGGCGATACCCACGATGGATCCGGTGATGATGATTACAATGTTCATCAGCTCGATATGGCCCATGGTGATGTAGTCTTCCAGCTGGTACACCTTTCTGGTGATGATCATCAGCGTCAATACCATCGCAAATCCGGAGAAAATCGCACCGGCCACGAAGTATGGAGGGAAGATGGTGGTGTGCCATCCCGGGATCACCGAGGTAGCAAAGTCAAAGGATACGATAGTGTGTACCGAAAGTACCAGCGGGGTAGCCAGACCAGCAAGAATCAGGGAAACTGACTCATAGCGCATCCAGCTCTTGGCTGCTCCGTCCCATCCGAAGGAAAGCGCTCCGTAGATGGTCTTTCTCAAGCCTGTGGCGCGGTCACGGATGGTGGCAAAATCAGGGATCAGACCGATGTACCAGAACACCAAGGAAACCGAGAAATAGGTAGAGATCGCGAACACGTCCCAAAGAAGCGGGGAGTTGAAGTTTACCCAAAGGGAACCAAAAGTGTTTGGCAGGGGAAGCGCCCAGTAGGCACCCAGCCATGGACGGCCCATGTGGAGTACCGGGAACATCGCCGCACAGATTACCGCGAAGATGGTCATCGCCTCGGCGGCTCTGTTAATCGATGTTCTCCATTTCTGTCTGAACAGCAACAGTACCGCGGAGATCAGCGTACCGGCGTGACCGATACCTACCCACCACACGAAGTTGGTGATGTCCCAGGCCCAGCCTACTGTTTTGTTCAATCCCCACATCCCGATGCCTTCCCAGACGGTGGCAACTACCGCTATAGATCCTAGGGCCAATACACCGGCTGAGGTAAGGAAAGCCAAAAACCAACGGATGTTTGGTTTTGCTTCCACATGCCGCGACACATCGTGTGTCACGTCATGGTAGGTCTTGCCTCCGGTAACTAAGGGCTCACGTACGGATGAAGTAACCTGCATAGTTTATAAAATTATGATTACGCTTCGTTTTTCTCTTTATTTCTGATTTTGGTAAAGTACCAAACGTTAGGACTCACGTTGATCTCTTCCAATACGTGGTAAGCTCTCTCCTCACCCACTTCCTTGGTCGCCGAGTCGGTCTCCTCGATCTTCAGCAACTTGGAGATGCGGCTTTCCGGATCGTTCAGGTCACCGAACACCAATCCTCCGCCTGGACAAGCCTGCGCACAAGCGACGTTGATGTCGCCGTCTTTCACCTTGCGCTTCTCGCGCTTGGCTTCGAGCTTGCCAGCCTGGATACGCTGCACGCACATGGAGCATTTTTCCATTACCCCTCTGGCGCGTACGGTCACGTCCGGGTTCAGTACCATTTTGCCCAAGTCATCATTCTGAGCCATGTTGGCCACAGCGAAGTCTTTGTTGTCGTGGTATTTGAACCAGTTGAATCGACGTACTTTATATGGACAGTTGTTGGCACAATATCTAGTACCGATACATCTGTTGTAAGTCATTTGGTTAAGACCCTCGGAAGAGTGCGTAGTCGCAGCCACAGGACACACTGTCTCGCAAGGAGCATTGTTACACTGCTGGCACATCATCGGCTGGAAAGTCACCTCAGGATTCTCGGCAGCCACTTCCATTCCTGAAAGGTCGTCGGCCGGAGCGTCGGAAGAATAGTAGCGGTCAATTCTGATCCAAGCCATCTCTCTTCTGTTCAGCACTTCCTGCTTACCTACTACAGCGACGTTGTTTTCCACCTGGCAAGCCACGGTACAAGCACCGCAACCAGTACAGGAAGACATGTCGATTGCCAAGCCCCAGTGGTGCTGGCTGTATTTGTGTCCACTCCAAAGAGAAATCTTGGATGGCTTCACAAATTCACCGTCTTTGTAGATCTCTGGCTTGTATCGGCCAGCAGAAGCGTCCTGCTTGTACTCGCCCAGGGTAGTCTCTTGGATCACGTTTTCACGTCCCATGAAGGTCTGGTGAGTCTGGGTACGGGCGATTTTGTAGGAATCTCCGGTCACGGCCACTTCTACTCCAGCAGTGATGTCAGTTTGTACGAAACCTTTGGAAAGATCCAGCAGGTTGTAGGCATTTACACCTACACCGTTTCCGGCTCTGCCAGCGGCTGTTCTACCGTATCCGATAGCCAAACCGAAGGTACCGTAAGCCTGACCCGGTTGGATCAGAATAGGCACGATTAGGGATTTGCCGTTTACGGTCAGCTGGGCCTTTTGGGTATTTTCCTCTACCATGGTCACGCCGTTCTCGTTTGCCCAACGCTGGGAAACGGTCAGGTAGTTATCCCAAGTAGCTTTGGTGATAGGATCGGACATTTCCTGTAGCCAAGGGTTGTTGGCGTAGGTACCGTCACCCATACCGACTTTGGTATAGACCACCAGTTCGCTGCCCGCATTGTCAGCGGAGTAGCTTTTGGCAACGGCGGCTGCAGAAGCGGAAGTATCGGCAACAGCAGCGACTGGCACAGCAGCAGCAGTAGTACCCACGACGCCATTGTACAAGGCTCTATCCCAGAACTCCTGGAAGGAAGCCGCATCTGCCCCGTAAGCAGGGAAGAAAGAAGCGGTCCAGTTCGCCTGGAGGTAGTCGTAGTAAGAAGTGGTATTTCCTGCCCAAGTCAGGAAGGAATCCTGAGCTTGTCTGGTTGCGAAGAGAGGGGAAATGGTTGGCTGGGCCAAAGAGTACAAGCCCTTCTTAGGGTTGTAGTCGTTCCAAGACTCGAGGAAGTGGTGATCTGGAGCGACGATCTGTACGAGGGATGAAGTCTCATCCAGGGTACCGTTGGTCGCGATGCTGACCTTGGCTTTGGCAATGCCCGCCGCGATTGCTTCGCCTTGCGGATGGTCGTACACTGGGTTACAGTTGTAGAAGATCACTCCTCCTACTCGACCGGCACCCAGATCAGCGACAAACTGAGCCATTTTGGCGTCGTCACCTTTTCTGTAGTTCACTGGGTTGGAGAAGTCCACGGTAGATCCGTTGGCTCCAAGAAGGTCGTTGATGGCGTTGATGCCCATCTGCACATTTGGATCGTTGGATCCGGAGATGACCAAGCCGAGCTCTTTGGCAGCCCACAGGTCGTTGGCGGCTTGCTCGAGGTGTGCGATTTCCACCGCAGGAGCGGAAAGTGTCGCAGCACCGGCCTTTTTCGCCAGCAAGTTATAAAGAGCCAATACTGCCAATCCGCTTTGGGAGGCTTTGATTGGAGTTCTGTAGTCGGCGTTTGCACCAGCCAGAGACAGGTTGGACTCAAACTGGTAGTGACGGGACATTTCAGGCTTTTCCTTGGTCACCTTTCTGTTGGCTGTGTAGCCCTCAGAGTATTCGGTTGGGGAAATCCAAGTTCCCAAGAAGTCAGCGCCGAAGGACACGATCACCTTGGCTTTGTCAAATCTATAGTCAGGCACCATCGCCTGGCCATAAGTGGCCTCGGCGGCTTTGGCGATACCGTAGTTGGAGCGGGGATCGTAGGTCACTACTTCCACGTTGCCAAAAGCTGCGGCAAATTCCTGGATGGCTTTTTCGGTAGTCGGGGAGAAAAGCGAGTTGGTCACGATCTTGATCGCGCCTGCGGAAGCGAGCTTGGCTTTCACCTGCTCATCTACGGTTTTCCAGTCAGACTTGGCGCCGCCCACCATAGGGGCAGCCAGTCTCTGCTTGTCATATAGAGAAAGTACCGCCGCCTGCATGATGGCGTTGGTTCCGCCTTTGTTGATCGGGGAAAGCTCGTTTCCGTCGATCTTGATAGGACGACCTTCTCTGGTTTTTACCACGATGGAGGCATAGTCACCACCGGAGGCAAAGGTAGAAGCGTAATAGTTGGGGATGGAAGGGTTGATGTCCACCGGCTTGTTCACATAAGGAATAGCCTTTCTCACCGGAGCCTCGCAAGCCGCCAAAGTAGCCGCTGCCAAGCTGAAACCCATCACTTTGAGAAAATCTCTTCGGGAGGAGTTGCCGTCTTCGCTGAGTGTAGTCGGAAGCTCCGCAAACTCCTTGTCGGCATGCTTCACAAACTCCGCGTCGTTGCTGAGTTGTTCGAGCCCCTTCCAGTAGGTTTTTTTATTTTCCTTCATTTTTATTTCTAGGAATGAATTAGCTAAAAGGATAAGGAATTAATAGTGGCACTTCGCACACTCTAGACCGCCGATGTCTTTGACTTTCAGCGCATCCTTAGAATCCGAGTGAAGTTGAACCAACTTATCATAGTAAGCATTGCCTTCGGTAGCAATCTCAGTCTGTCTGTGGCAGTCTATACACCAGCCCATGGTCAGGGCGCTGTGCTGGCCTACCACTTCCATTTCCTGGATAGGACCGTGGCAAGTCTGGCACTCGATGCCGCCTACCGCTACGTGCTGGGAGTGGTTGAAGTAAGCCAAATCAGGCAGGTTGTGTACCCTTACCCACTCGATAGGCTGGTTGTTTTCCACCGCTGCGTAGATCTTGGCGATCTCGGGAGAGATGCCTTCTTTGCCCTGCACGTTTTGCACGTGGGTGTGGCAGTTCATACAGATATTGGGCGAAGGGATGTTTGCCGAGCGGCCGATCTCCACGCCGGTGTGGCAATACTGGCAGGCGATCTCCAGGTCTCCCGCGTGAAGCTTGTGGGAGTAGGCAATCGGTTGGGTTGGTGCATAGCCTTGCTGCACACCCACGGAGTAAAGGCCGTCGATGGCGGTTTTTGCCACCAAGGCAATCACCAAAGCCGTCACCACTATAATAAAGGCGTCGCTTTTGAAAACCTTGCCCAGATCAGTCTTCTGGGATACGAATTCCTTGTCGTCCTCAGGAAGATCCTGCTTGTTGATGTACTTGGTCAATACTGAGATGATCAATCCCAACACGACCAAGATCAGCAGCAATACAACAACCAAAACACCCAAAATGATGGACAGGTATTCGCTAGGGATTCCTCCGCCCGCTGCCGCGCCAGCTTCACCACCTGCAGTTGCTGCAGCCGCAGCTGGATCGACTTTGTCGCCGTGCTCGATGTAGGAAAGAAGGTTGTTTAGGTCGTCATCAGACAAAAATTCGTGAGCTGGCATCACGGTGTTGCTGTACTCCTTGAAGAGAGCCGTGAAATAGGCATCTCCGGAGCCGATGACCGCCTGGGAGTTTTTGATGAAGCTCTTTACTTTGTCAAGAGGCTGTCTGTCGGTGGCTCCTCTCAGAGCAGGGCCAACACTTTTTGCATCGAGTTTGTGGCATTGCTTACAATTGGCATTGAAGACAGTCTTACCTGCCGCAATCGCTTCTTCGCCGCTGCCGACCGTAGGATCCGCAGCGTAAGCCGAAACCCCAATCAGCATGAAAAGCAGCACTGCCAGCGTCTGGAAACTCAATCGAATCCCTACTAACGAGCGTTTGGATAACATATTATAGCTAATTAAATAGTTTTTAAGGTTCTCTTTAACCCCTGCAAAGGTACTACCCGAGGCCAATTTTTCAAACATGATTTAGGCATCCCAAATTTGGCAGGACTCGCAAAAACAAAGCTCCTATTTATATGATTTTCAATTATTTAAGAGCTTTTTTGAATCCTGAGTTTTATTTAGAATCCTTATAAATAAAAGAATTTTTGAACCAAAATCGTACACCTCTGATAATCAGTAATTCCACCCCGAAAAAAGGCCGGAATCCAAGATATTTACCCAAAATCACAGGAGGGGAATGAGATTATTTTCGGATTTCGGTATTTGATCCAAAAAAGATTAATCCTACATTTGCATTCCGAAAACCGAATGGTCGCGTGGCCGAGTGGCTAGGCAGAGGTCTGCAAAACCTCGTACAGCGGTTCGAATCCGCTCGCGACCTCCAACTGAAAAGCATCCTGAAAAGGGTGCTTTTTCTGTTTCCCGATTTTCCGCAATCTTGCCAGTAAGCGAATTTCCCTCTTCAATCGGGCCTGAAGACCGAAGACCGAAGTAGGGGCCAATTTTAGCGTTCCTTCGGATTGTCGCGGCTGCGTACTGTCATAAAAGCGGATAATCTTTTTCTGTTTTACCCCAATACGCTTTTCCCATCTGGGCGCAGCTCGCGTATCTCTCCTACACACTTCCAATTGCATTTCAGGCCGACATTCCTTAGTTTGATTTCCAAACCACTGAATATCATGTCCCAAAGCATCACTTTACGCGTGAATAGCCAGCGCAGGACTTTTTCCGCAGACCCCGAGGAACCGCTACTCTACATCCTGCGGGAGGAATTTGGCATCAACGGGGCAAAGTACGGCTGCGGACTCCATCAATGCGGGGCATGTATGGTGCTCGCCGACTCCAAGGCTGAACCCACCTGCCTGAGACCCTGTGGGAGTTTTGAAGAAATCGAGATCACTACTC
This sequence comes from Algoriphagus oliviformis, assembly GCF_017254915.1. GTDB lineage: Bacteria > Bacteroidota > Bacteroidia > Cytophagales > Cyclobacteriaceae > Algoriphagus > Algoriphagus oliviformis. The sequence continues at coordinate 217,654 of NZ_JAFKCT010000006.1, forward strand.
TGGAAGGATTGGCAAAAGACGGAGGTTTGCACCCCGTTCAACAGGCCTTCATCGACGTGCAGGCCGCGCAGTGCGGCTATTGTCTCAACGGCATGATCATCTCGGCGGCCGCGCTCCTCGAGTCCAACCCCCATCCCTCGGAATCCGAAATAAGAGCGGCTCTCAATCCCGTCATCTGCCGCTGCGGCACGCATTCCCGGTTTGTCAAGGCCGTGAAACTCGCCTCCGAAAAGCCAAATCCAGGTCTATGAAAAAGCATCAGCCATCCGACACAGGCCGCAGATCCTTCCTCAAGACGACCGGGCATCTGATGATCGGCTTTAACCTCCTCCCTTTGGCCTTTTGCCAAACGAAAGGAGCCACGAACGAAATCCCCGCCTATCCGGGCATCCCGCTTCGACCCCATGTCGATGGCAAACTGGTCGACTCCTGGATCCGGCTCGATGCGGAAGGCTTTCTTACCGTACTGTCCGGCAAGCAGGAACTCGGGCAGGGAATCAAAATAGCCCTGATCCAGATCGCAGCCGAGGAATTGGACATTTCTCCGGACAGATGCCGCATCATCAACTCAGACACGGGCCAAACCGCCAATGAGGGCTTTACAGCCGGCAGCAACTCGGTTGAGGGAAGCGGAAAAGCCATCCGCAATGCGGCGGCCGAAGCGCGACGCTATCTCTTGGCTATGGCGGCCGAAAAATGGAGCACCAGTCCGGACTCGCTTTCCGTAACAAACGGCACAATCAAATCCCCAAAGGGCGATGAAATCAGCTACTGGAAACTCCTGGAGGGCAAGCACCTCGAAGGCACTGTCACAGGGACCGCCCCCACCAAGGCACCGCGAGACTACCGCTACGTGGGCCAGTCCCTACAGCGGGACGACATCCGAAAGATGGCCTTGGGAGAACCGCACTTCGTCCATGACCTGCGGATGCCCGGGATGCTGCACGCAAGAGTGCTCCATCCCCCATCCTATCATGCCAAGCTGGAGTCACTAGCCCCTACCGCAGTGGAGTCCATGCCCGGCGTTGTCAAGGTGATCCGGGACGGAAGTTTCTTGGCCGTGGTGGCAGAGCGGGAATACCAGGCGGTAAAGGCCCGAGAAATGCTAAAGTCCCTGGCTGTCTGGAGCGAAGTCCCCCTCCGACCACTACCCCGAGAGTTGGCTGAATCGATGACCACTTCACTGGGCAAGGTGGAGGAAGTGCAGATGTCCCCCGGAATCGCCGAAACCATCAAAAGTTCCACTATCAGCCTCCAGGCGGAATACTTCCGCCCCTACCACATGCATGCTTCCATGGGGCCTTCCTGTGCCATTGCGCTTTGGGAGGAAGAGCTGCTGAGCGTCTGGACGGCCACGCAGGGAGTCTATCCGATCCGGGCGACCCTGGCCGATCTCTTTTCCCTCGATGAGGAAAAAATCCGATGCATCGGCGTGCCTGGCTCCGGCTGCTACGGCCAAAACGGAGCCGACGACGTCTCCGGGGAAGCCGCCCTGATCGCCAAAAAACTGCCCGGCCGACCGATCCGCCTCCAATGGATGCGGGAATCCGAGCACCAATGGGAGCCCTATGGAACTGCCATGGCCTTTCGGCTCGCCGCCGGCATGGACGCTGAAGGCAAAATCCTCGCTTGGGACACCACGCTCTGGTCGGACTCCCACAGCACCCGTCCAAACGGCCGCGCAGGAAGCTTTGTCTCCGCCCGGCACCTCGACACACCCTTTGAGTTTAGGAAAGGGGGATTTTCCGCAGGCTCCTATCGCAACGGAATCCCGGAGTACAGCATCCCCGCCAAGCAGCTGCAGCTGTATAACTTCGCCGGGCCGCTGCGCACTTCCTCCCTTCGAGGCCTTGGAGCCTACGCCAATACCTTTGCCATGGAGTCCTTTCTGGATGAATTGATCCACAGGGCGGGCAAAGACCCGATCGAGTTCCGCCTGGAAAACCTGGAGGACCCGAGGGCTAGGGCCGTATTGGAGAAACTTGCGGAAAAAGCGGACTGGAAATCCAGACAAAAAACGGCACTTAACGGATTCGGTATCGCTTACTCGCGGTACAAAAATTCCACTTCCTATTTTGCCGCGCTGGCTGAAGTTGACATCGACAAGGCCAACCAAACCTACCGCCTCAAAAAACTCACCGGAGTGATCGACTCCGGCCTGGTGATCAATCCGGATGGACTCCGTAACCAATGCGAAGGCGGCATGATCCAGTCGGCGAGCTGGAGCATGCTGGAAGAGGTCCGCTACGACGGCAATGGTATCATCAGCGAGAACTGGAGCAGCTACCCCATCCTGAGGATGATGGATGTGCCCGAAGTGGAAGTCCATCTCATCGATCGGCCTGACACGCCACCCATGGGTGCCGGTGAAGCAGCCATGGGCCCTGTCGCCGCAGCCATCGCCAATGCGATCTTCGACGCGACGGGAAGCCGAATCAGAGACCTACCGCTTAAGGCTGAAAAAATCGCTTGGAATACGCTGTAAAAGTGACCGAGCCTGGCTAAAAACTATAGCCTAACCCAAACTGCAAACCGAATTCCTGGAGGAGATCTTTGTGGTGATTGTCGTTTTCAGGCCTGTCAAATGGCATTACCCCATGACGCTTGTAGTGGGGAAAAACGGAAAAGGTGAACTTGTCGGCGCGGACTTTGCCTCCCAAGCCAACCAGATAGCCTAGTCCGCTTTGCTCGTCAAAATTGTTTCCCTCGGAAAGCTGAAAGTCGACCAGAGGACCGGCAGCGACATACAGAAACCTGGTCAGTTCATATTCGGCGTACACAGGGATGGAAAGCATGCGGAAATCGGGATTGTGCGCGTAGCTGATCGACTGACAATTGACACAAGGGGGTAAATTGGGAAAGTATTCGACCGTACCATAGGCGTAGTTTATCCCCCCATTTAATCGAAACTTCCCTCCTAGTCCTGAAGAAACCATCACCCCAAACTCCCTGAACCTCTCCATCTCCACAGAGCTCGCACCCACTAGTTCCGCCTTGGGTCCGGTCAGCGTGCCTGAAAAGCCAAAATAGCCCTTTAGCTCCAGCCCGTTTTGGGCAAAAGCCACTACCGAATTCAAAATCAGGAAAATCGCAAGCAGGTTCTTTTTCATAGCCTCATTTCTTGATCAAATGGAGTTCGTTAAAAATATAAGGACAAAACGAAACCCCAAATCGAAGCGCTACAATTACCTACAGAAAGACCTGTCATGAATTCGAACCCTGACAGGTCTGGGCAACAAAAAAACGCCGACTTTGCAGCCGGCGTTTTTACTATTGGAGGTAATTCGTCTTGATTCTAGTATCTAGAATCTGACGTCTTACTTTTTGCCTTCCATTTTCTCTTTCAGTTCGGCAAGAGCGTCGATGTCACCCAAAGTTGATTTCTCAGCTTGAGCTGGCATTTCTACTGATTCGTTTTTCTTACCACCGGTAGCAGCAGCTTTCTTAGGAGCTTTTGCTTCTTCTCTGAAGGTAGCGGTGTGGGAAAGAACGATACGCTTGTCGTCCTTGGAGAATTCGGTCACTCTGAAGTCCAGAGACTCACCTACTTCTACTTGGGAACCGTCTTCTTTCTCGAGGTTTTTGGAGGTAGCAAAACCTTCCAGACCGTAAGGAAGCTCAAGAACGGCACCTTTGTCGTTTTTGGAGTTCACAGTACACTTGTGGATAGATCCTACAGGGAACACAGTCTCGAAAGTATCCCAAGGGTTTTCTTCCAGCTGCTTGTGGCCCAGCGCCAATCTTCTGTTGTCCACGTCCAGTTCCAAAACCGCCACGTCCAGCTCGTCGCCAACTTTCACGAATTCGGATGGATGCTTGATTTTCTTGGTCCAAGACAGGTCGGATACGTGTACCAGACCGTCGATGCCTTCTTCCAATTCCAGGAACAGGCCGAAGTTGGTCAGGTTTCTTACCACACCTTTGTGCTTGGTACCTACCGCGTACTTGGTTACCATGTCTTGCTTGGTCCAAGGATCTTCGGTCAGTTGCTTGATACCCAGAGACATCTTTCTGTCGTCTTTGTCCAAAGTCAACACCACAGCTTCGATCTCGTCACCTACTTTCACGAAATCGGCTGGGTTTCTCAGGTGCTGAGACCAGCTCATTTCGGATACGTGGATCAGACCTTCTACACCTGGAGCCAGCTCAAGGAACGCACCGTAGTCAGCTACGTTGACGATCTTGCCCTGTACTCTGGAGCCGATCTCAAGGCTAGAAGCCAGAGAATCCCAAGGATGGGCAGTCAGCTGCTTCATACCCAGAGAGATTCTTCTCTTGTCGTCATCGAAGTCAAGGACAACGATCTGTACTTTCTGGTCAAGCTGCAATACCTCCTCTGGGTGGTTGATACGACCCCAAGAGATATCGGTGATGTGAAGGAGACCATCTACACCACCCAAGTCGATGAACACACCGAAGTTGGTCATGTTTTTGATCACACCTTCGAGGACTTGTCCTTTTTCCAGGTTGTTGAGGATCTCTGCTTTTTGCTTCTCGAGGTCTTTCTCGATGAGGACTTTGTGGGAAACTACTACGTTATCGTTAGCGTGGTTGATTTTCACCACTTTCACTTCCATCTTCTTACCTACATAGATGTCGAAATCTCTGATAGGCTTCACGTCGATCTGAGAACCTGGCAAGAAGGCTTCTACACCGTAGATATCTACGATCAGACCACCTTTGGTTCTTCTCTTCACCAGACCTTCGATCACGCTGTCATTCTCAAGAGCGCTCTCGATGTCTTGCCAAGCGCGAACGATCTTCGCTTTCTTGCGGGAAAGGATCAACTGACCCAGGGCATTTTCCTGCTCTTCGATGAATACTTCCACTTCGTCGCCTGGCTTGATGCCGGCTACGTCACGGAATTCAGAAAGAGGCACCAAGCCGTCTGACTTGAAACCGATGTTGATGATGACATCCTTGTCATTTACTCCTACTACCACCCCTTTGATCACTTCTTTTTCAGTGATCTCGTTCAAGGTGCCAGCATACATGGCTTCCATCTGAGCTCTCTGCTCTTTGGAGTAACCTTCGCCGAAACCTTTGGTGTCGAACGCTTCCCAGTCGAATTCTTTTGTACTAGACATAGTTGTTTTTGACTCTGATTAGCCTCAGTCGTAGAGTCATCCGACTGAAGTTTTGTGGTTAGAAATCAGCGCCTTGGCTACTGCAAGACACGCCGCTCACCCGAACGGACTGCAAAGGTAGGGATTTTATCGGACTACAGCTACATATTAATCAAAGCTTTCTCTCCCCCAGACCGGGCAAAGCCGGGCCTGAAAACCAAAAAACCACGGCCTATTCATACCGCTTGGGGACAGAAGAAGCGCCAAAGCGCAAAATTTCCCGCTTTCCAAACGGCAGTTCTTTAAATTTGCAGCTAGGCAAAGACGCCAAGCGTAGCCGAAATCGGCCTGATCTGCCTAAAAACCAGACAATACCCCCTGTATAAACCCATGAAACTCAAGGCGACCATCTTCCTTTTTCTTGTCCTCTCTTCCCTGAGCGCCCAGGAAATCGTCCCCAAAACCTACATCAATCCCCTCGACATCGACTACACCTACATGGTGTACAATTCGGCCCGAAACATCTCCTACCGCTCCGGAGCCGATCCCGCCGTGGTGGAGTTTCGCGGGGAATACTACCTCTTTGTCACCCGCTCCTTTGGCTACTGGCATTCCAAGGACCTGATCAACTGGACGTTTATCAAGCCGCAGCAGTGGTTTTTCGAAGGCAGCAATGCCCCTACCGCCTTTAATTATCGGGATTCCCTCGTGTACTTCGCGGGAGATCCGGCTGGCTACGGCAGCATCCTCTACACCGATGACCCCAAGAGCGGCAAGTGGGCTCCCACCGCCTCCATCACCAACAACATCCAAGACTCCGACCTCTTCATCGATGACGACGGCAAGACCTATCTCTACTGGGGTTCGTCCAACGTCTACCCGATCCGGGTCAAGGAACTCAACAAAGACGACCGCATGCTGGAGACCGGTGTCAAAGCCGATCTGATCAACCTCGACGAGGAGCTCCACGGCTGGGAACGCTTTGGAGAAAACAACTTCCACCCCACCTTGAAAGAAGGCTATATGGAAGGTGCGGCCATGATCAAGCACAACGGAAAATACTACCTGCAATATGCCGCTCCCGGCACCCAGTTCAATGTCTATGGCGATGGAGTGTACATCGGCGACTCTCCCCTGGGACCTTTTACCTACATGAAGAGCAACCCCATGTCCTTCAAGCCGGGCGGCTTCAGCAATGGCGCTGGACACGGCATGACCGTGAAGCAGACGAATGGGCAATACTGGCACTTTTCAACCATGGCCTTGGCTTCCAATTCACACTGGGAGCGCCGATTGGCCATGTTTCCGACCTACTTTGACGAGGAAGGCCTGATGCACTCCGACACGCACTACGGGGACTATCCGCGCTTTGCGCCCAGCCATCCCGACAAGGCTGGCCAGCACACCGGCTGGATGCTGCTTTCGTATCGGGGAAAAGCCACCGTCTCCTCCTCCAAGATGCAGATCCGCAAAAGCACTTCGACGGATGATGAGTTTGAAATCACCGAAATGCCCTTGGTGAAAAACGAAGCTGGACAGATCACCTCCGAAGTCCTCACCGACGAGAGCCCGAAGTCATTTTGGGTAGCCGAAGCCAATGACGACGCCCAGTGGGTGCAAATCGAACTGTCCGCCCCCGGTAAGGTCTATGCGATCCAGCTGAACTTCCACGACCAGGAGAGCGGCATCTACACCCGGGTGGAAGGACTCCGCCATCGCTTTGCCTTGGAAGTCTCCCAGGATGGAAAAAACTGGCAGACGGTCGTAGACCGCAAAAACAGCTACATCGATGCGCCCAACGCCTACCTGACACTGGAAAAACCCGTGACGGCGAAGTACGTCCGCTACTCCAACGTCAGCGTGCCCGGAGCAAACCTCGCCCTTTCCGAAATCCGCGTTTTCGGCCTCGGCTTGGGCAAAAAACCAAATCCGGTGAAAGGCTTTGCCGTGCAAAGACAGGAAGACCGAAGGGACGCAGCGCTATCGTGGAAATCCGTAGAAGGTGCCCAAGGCTACAACATCCGCTGGGGAATCGCCCCGGACAAGCTTTACCATTCTTGGCTGGTCTACGGCGACACTTCCCTGTTCATGAGAAATCTGGATCGGGATACCCCCTACTATTTCACCATTGAGGCATTCAGCGAAACCGGCATCTCCGAAAAGACCGCCGCGATGCGGGTGGAGTAGGCCACCTGGTGCCAGAGCGGCAGGCTAAAAAGAAAAAGGTCCCGCAAAAGCGGGACCTGCAAGCAAAGAGTTAAAGGATAATTACGAACCCAAAAGTAACGAATATTCCGGATGATCAAGCTCTTCCAGTGGATTTACACACTTTATTCGGTTTTGATTTTCGTGGTGCTGATGCTCCTGTTTGCATTGCCCATACTGCTGCCTCTGCTGGTCAGCGAGCGCGGGGACAAGCCCGCTTTCTTCTTCATCCGGATCTGGGCCAGTAGTTGGTCGTTTCTCTCTGGCGTGCGCTATGAGGTGCATGGGCTGGAAAATATCGCCCGCGACAAGGCCTACATCTACATCTTCAACCATCGCTCCTTTGTAGACGCTCCAGTCATTCCCATGACTATCCCGCAGGAGATCCGGGCCATCGGCAAAAAAGAGCTGTCCAAGATCCCCGTCTTCGGCACCGTGATCGGTAGGCTGGCCGTATGGGTAGACCGCAGCGACGCCGAGTCCAGGCGACTGAGTCTGGAAAGGCTCGTCCAGTTTCTAAACCAGGGAAAGTCCGTCGTGGTCGCTCCCGAAGGCACGAGAAACGACTCCCAAGAAACCCTCCTCCCCTTCCAAAAGGGCGCCTTTCGCCTATCCGTCGATACGGGAACGCCCATCCTTCCCATGGCGATCATAGGAGCGGACCGGGTCATGGCTCGCGGCTCCCTCTTGCTTTCCCCGGGAAAAGTCAGGATCTATTTCTCCAGCCCGATCACAGCACCCCCGCCCTCGGAGACGGCTGTCGGAGACTTGATGGAAAAAAGCAGAAACCGCTTGGAGGCGATGATTCTGGCGCATGAGTGAGTTTGCGCTACAGAAGCCAATTCACGACTAAACTGTCCGCATAAAGGTCAATTTTCCATTAGGAAACAACTCGAATGTTAGAAGCTCAACTCCCAACCAATCCCCATACTCGGATCAATCGATTCCACTTTTTCGGCCCAAAAATCAGCTTCTTCTTTCACAAAAAACCCACCGTTGGTAGACACATAAACCGACCCATTGAATAGCTCGACATCCTTGACTTGAATCCCCTCCAATCCTTTATTCTCCAACTCTACCAGACGAATCTTGGAAACGTCCCTAAAATCCTTCAGTTCAAAAATCCGATCCTCCGCAGTCCAGACGACTACCCGATCCTCCAAAAATTTAAAGCGGAGGAAACGGTTTACCGTGGCGATCCTCACCAACTCAAATGGATTTCCCGACTCGGAGTAAAGCAAGCCATCCTCATCCGACACAAACAACTCACCCTGTGAACTACGCTCAACACTATACAAAACAAACCTTTCCAACCGGTTTTGGAGCAGATCAATCCTGCCGTCTTTTTCTATCTTCACCGAGGTCTGGACACCATCCACATTTATCGAAGCCAACCACCCCTGCTCAAATGGAAAAGCGGTGATGATTTGATAAATAGGCTTCATCTCCTTCTCGATGGCAAAGCCCAAGGGGATTCGTCTCAGCACCGGCTGATCTCTATCCAAGACCAGCCCGCCCTCGGTGCCGCTCATGTTGAGCTCCAGCAGGAATACACCTTTCCCCGCATCCTCTCGGCTTGCGTCCAAAGGCAGTTCCCAGCTGCTCAAAAGATAGTTGCCGTTCAAGGAGAAATTGGGCACTTCGGACCAGCCTCGCATAAGCAATAAGTCACCCTGCAGGTCAGGGATGTTAAGCGCGTTCAAGTAGATGATTTTGTTGGAAGCAAAACCGATGTTGGGAAGGAATATCAAGGAGCGCCTGTTTTCCGAGACACCCACCATGAAGTCTTTGGTGAAAATATGCCCAAATCTCATGTCATAGTGTTTCGTGCCGTACTGGACCTGCGTCCCAGTCTTGTCAAAATATCCCGGAGTAACAATATTGGAATAGTATAGGCGGTCATCGATCACGTCCATCCTGCCTACGTCCGCCCTTCCGAAGTTAAAATTCATCACTCGTTCGAAGGATACCGCTTCCATTTCAGGGATTGGTTCAATCACATCTTCACTGCATGATTGCAAAAAAGACCCCATGCACATCACTCCAATTCCAAAGGCTACTGTCTTGACTCTACCCGAAAACTTTTCCAATAAATCTCTCACTCTTTTACTAATTATTTATTTGCCCAAAACTCACTTAAATCAACAATAGTTTGTTGAGGGTTGTGATGAAAGGCCAGAAACCCCTTTCAACGGACTGTTGTTTTGTTGTTGGTTTAGACCGACTTTCAGCTACTTTCTCGCGAAGTCGCTTCGGCTAAATCCCAGGCTCGTGGGTAGGTTCGGGCTCCGCAAGCGCGTCCTGTGTCAGCTCCTCAAAAACCGCATAGATCGCATAGTAGCTTACCGGGATCGTCACCAGTATCCCTACGAAAAAGAACAGGATTCCCAGTATGTTGAGCACCAGCAGCACCAGCACAAAGCCGAAAAACTTCCACCAGTTCATCGTGATCAGCTTTCGGCTCAGCTCCATGGAAGTCCAGAAATCCGTCCCAGAATACAGCGCGAAGGGAATCGCGAACGTGAACGCCACCGCCAGGTAAATGCCCGGAAGGATCAGCGCCAAAATGCCGAAAAAGGTCAAAATCCCCGACACCAGCGAAGTCACGATCAAGATACCCCAGTAGGAAAATCCGTCAAAAAAACTGGAAAACTGAACCTCCACTCCCCTGCTGATGCGGTTGGCCACCAGGAAAAAACCGGCGGTCAGCGGAGGGGAGATCAGGATGCTGACCAGCAGGCTATACCCCTCGAGGTAAAAGTTGGGTATCCCCTGAATCGTAAACACGAGCAGGGAAAAGGCGATAGAAATGAGAGGCTGGGCCTTGAAGTATTCCCAACCCTTTTGGATACTTTCTTGGATACCAAACTCAGGGTATTGCTGAAACAGCTTTTGAATCTGTGATGGGGACATTTTTTAGAGCGTAATCATCCGTATTTCGGTCAGCTACGGACAAACTGGAACATATGAAATTAGCTTCATCAATCAGGTCGGAAGACCGATGACGGAAGACAGAAGTGTGCTATTCAGCAACGATACAACTTTTGCACCGTGCCACCGAATTTTTCAATCTTCCAATTTTAAAATTTTCTAATTCCTTACTTCGTAAACGCCTCCAGGATATCGTGCTTGGTAATGATGTGGATGTTGTCCATGTTGTCCCTCACGAGGACGGCTTTTTCCTTTTCCACCATGGAAGACAGCACGTCGAGCGTGGAGTCCAGCGCGACAAACTTCATCGGACCTTCCATCACTTCGGAGACCGCACCGTCTTTGAGCGTGGGGGTTTCGATGATTTTGGAAAGGAGCTTGTTGTCCGTGAGGCATCCGACGACTTCCTCGCCATCCAGCACGGGAATCTGGGAAATGCTGCGTCCGTTCATCAGCGCGATGGCTTCCTTCACGGAGTCATCCTTGTTTACCGACAGCAAGTGGTAGCTGCCGCTGCGCTGGGAGATGATATCCCTCGCGGTGGAGAAGGTTTTGTCTTCGAGAAAGCCGTGGTTGCGCATCCACTCGTCATTGTACACCTTGCCGAGGTAGCGGGTGCCGTGATCGGGCAGGATGATGACCATGCGGTCGCCCGCTTTCAGGTTTCCTTTGGCCCACTCCAGCGCGCCGTGCACGGCAGATCCGCAAGACCAGCCCACAAACAGGCCTTCCTCCCGCGCCAGTCGGCGGGTCATCACGGCGGCGTCCTTGTCGGTCACTTTGATAATGTGGTCGATCAGGCTGAAATCGACGTTTTTCGGCAAAATATCCTCGCCTATCCCCTCGGTCAGATAGGGGTAGATCTCCTTTTCGTCAAAGATGCCCGTCTCCTTGTACTTTTTGAAAACGGAACCATAGGTATCGATCCCGACGGTGACGACAGCCGGGTTTTGCTGCTTCAGGTATTTGGCCGTGCCGCACATGGATCCGCCGGTGCCCACGCCCGCGGCATAGTGCGTGATTTTGCCGTCGGTATCCTTCCAGATCTCCGGCCCGGTAGTCTCGTAGTGGGCGGCGGTATTGGAGAGGTTGTCGTATTGGTTGGGGTAAAAGGAATTGGGAATGTCGCGGTTCAGCTTCTTGGCCACCGAGTAGTAGGACCTGGGATCATCCGGGGTGACGTTGGTCGGGCAGACGACCACTTCCGCCCCCACAGCCTTGAGGATGTCGATCTTTTCCTTGGACTGCTTGTCGGCCATGGTAAAAATGCACTTGTAGCCTTTGGCGACGGCGGCGAGGGCCAAGCCCATGCCCGTATTGCCACTGGTCCCCTCGATGATGGTACCGCCTGGCTTCAGGATTCCGGCCTTTTCCGCATCCTCCACCATCTTCACGGCCATGCGATCCTTCATCGAGTTGCCCGGATTGAAGTATTCTACCTTGACCAAAACCTCCCCGGGGATGTCTTGGGCTAGCTTGTTTAGGCGGATCATCGGGGTATTGCCGATGGTGTCGATGATGGAGTTGTAGATCATGGTCAGTTATATTTGGATGGGTTAAAATTAAAGGAATTTTTCAGCACGCAGCGAAACTCTCTCCCCGAAGCCAAATAATATTTCGTGAGTCATCGGGATTTTTCAGCAGCCCATGAAGGACAGGCCTTTGCGAAGGGCACTCGTGAAAACCGATAGCCGACCAGAGACTGCTTCGCTCGTCCCTCACTCGCAGTGACGTCCCGGCTGGTCTTGCACACCGTGTCAAACTTCCTTGAACTCGATCCGCTTCAGCACATCCAGGGTCACATGGAGCAGGATCGCCGCGATGAAGGACAGCCCCAGCACGGCCGTAAACAAAGTCCACACAAACTGCTTGGTAGCCAAAAACGCCAGCACGCTCAGGATGATCGCCGGGATGATCCCAAACAGAAAAATGCCCCCGATCATGACCGGCTTGATCAGCTTGCGATCCCAGCCCTCGTCCAAGCCGACCTGCGGGATGAGGTTGATGGCAAAGCCGATGAGATAGCAGACCACCATCCCTGCGAGAAACAAGGGGATCAAGCCCAGACTCAACTGTGCCAAAAACACCGAAGGCAGGATCAAAATCCCCGAAAACACCAGCGTCTGCACGATATCGAGCTTGATCATATTCCAAAACTTCGCCCCCCAGCTTGCAGGGATCAGGATGAAAAAGGGCTTTTTCAGGTCCCCGATATTTGCCCTGCTAATACCTGCCATGAAGTAAAAAAAGAGCATAAACAGCAGGTAGAAGTAAAAGACCTTGTGGGAAAACCAGTCAAAGTTGGACAGGCCTGCCAGCACGATGCCGATCAGCGCCATCCCCATGGTGTAGATCCCAAACAGGGGATGAAAGTCCTGTCGGCTGCTGTGCACGTAGTTCCGCCAATACAGGGCTTTGGCCCCCACCCCGAAGTCCGGCAAAGCCAGCTGCTTCTTGGCGTTCAGACTGTAGGCATCCTCTCCGATTTCCTTTTTCCCCCGGGCCTTTTCGAGCTTGTCCTCGTTTGACTTCGTCGCTTCCAGCACGTCCTCATAATAGTACCCGGAAAACTGGATGACCAGCTTCACCACGGTGAAGTAAGCCAAGCCATACAAGGCGACGTAGGCCAATGCCAGCACCAGATTGCCATGCGTGGCATAGCCCATGATGCCCCGACTCCATCCTACGAGCGGAAAGAGGTCAAACCAAGGCGAGGCTACCCATGCAAACATGCCCTGCCAGAACTTTTCTGCAAGAAAACCCGGCACCAAAATCATCAAAGCCAAACCTATCCCCAGCCCCACGATGCCGCCCCGGATGTAGTCCATCACTCCATACTTGGTATGGAGCGTGTAGATCAGGAAGCGGATCGGGAAAACCATAAAGAAGAACAGCGCAAATCCCAGGACGATGAAAACCGAGTTGGCCAGATTGAGGTCCAGCTGGCTGGCGACCTGCCCGGCGCCATAGAGCACAAAAAGGATGGAGCCGCCCAGGGCCGGAAGGATGGAGCGGGCCATGTAGTACAGCAGCAGGTTTTGCGGCTTCACCGGCGCGGTGAAAAGCAGGTTCACGTCCGCCATCTTGAAAAAGCTCACATTCGTCTTGGTCGCCCGGTACAGCTGAAAAACCAGAAAGCCCAACGCCAGGATGGTGATCCCCCCGACCACGTTTTGCAGCGCAAAGTCAGGCTGCGGAATACCGTCCACCCCAAGCTCTTCCAACTGACCCACGCCCGCGCTGCTTCGCTTCGTTCGTTGGGAATAGACGAAGGCGATGTAGCCGAGCATGGCGGCGTAGGGGATCAGCCGCAGGGGATTGCGCAGGATGAGCTTGAGGTTGTTGACCAGAATCCGGAGATCCTTTCGGAGCAGGAGCTGGATCTCAAACATCTTTGGTCATCTCTAGGAACAGGTCCTCGAGGGAGGCTCCTTCGGCCTGCTCGGCTTGCTGCTTCAAGTTGGCTATGGTATCGTTGCCGATGATGCGGCCGTCCTTCAGGATCATGATGCGGTCGGCGATGGCCTCCACGCTATCGATCAGGTGGGTAGAGACCAGGATGGTCTTGCCGGACTCCTTGAGGGTTTTGAAGATCTTCTTGGTGTTTTTGATCGCCTTTGGATCCAGCCCGATCATGGGCTCGTCAAAAAAAAGCAACTGCGGATCCGGCAGCAAGGCACAGCAGATGGAGACCTTTTGGCGCATGCCCTTGGACAGGTCGCGACCCAGCTTGTTGGCCTTGTCGTCCAGTTCAAATAGCTCCAGCAGTTCCTTGGCCCGCCCTTGCCAGTCCCTGACCCCATAGGCCTGGGCGATGAACTGCATGTGTTCATTCACGGTGAGCAGGTCATAGACATAGGGGGTCTCGGGAATGTAGCTGAAGAAGCGCTTGGCCTCCACGCTGAGGTGGTCGTATCCGCCGATGCTGATCTCCCCAGAGGTCTTGCGGAGCAGGCCGACGATACACTTCATCGTGGTGCTTTTCCCGGCGCCATTTGGCCCCAGCAGGCCGACTACCTCTCCCCCGTCGAGATGGAAACTGATGTCATCGACCGCGTTTTGCTTGCCGTAGGTCTTGATCAGATTGGTAACTGTGAGCATGAAAAATTCCTTTTGCGATTTTCAGCATAATATCGGCATGCTCCAAGGAATCGGGGAGAAATGTGGGGAGGTTGGAGGTCAGGAAGTAGGGAGGCTAGGAAGTTGGGAGGTCTGGAGGTCGGATGTTTGTTGAGCTCGGATGGTGAGCTTGTCGAAGGAAGATGTCGGGAAGTAGGAGGTTTGGAAGTAGGGAAGTTGAAAATCCCGGTTAGACATGATTATGCATAGGGGCGTAGCCTTCTTCGTAGGAAATCTGACCGTCGGGAGTCAAAGGGGCGTAGCCCTGACATAGCCCATCGCGAACTACAGCACGGGAAAGATCACAGCGCTACGCGCCTATATGAAATCACGCTATGAAACTCCGCTACGAAGATCCTAGGGCTACGCCCCTAAATGCAAACTAAATAGCCCGCGGTAGGTGAGCATGTCGATCCTAAGCCGTGGGCTATTTAGGATTTTTACCCTTCGCTCCGCGTATTTCGTACCTCGTACTCTAAACTTCAGATTTATCCTTTTACCTTGCTTTGACCTTTCGATTTCTCGCCTCCGAGGTTAGACAAAGTACTCAAATGGGCACTTAGAAGCGAGGCTTGCCAAACAAAAAATCTCGGTCAGTAGCGAAAAAGAACCGCTCGATTTGCAGAACTCTGATATCTTTAGGACAAAGATCCCTATTTCTTTCAGAAGCTCCTAGCTTTCAGGCGAGGTGATGGGGTACTTTCCACGAAGCACTACTACAAACCAACCGACATCTGAGATTCATGTCAAGCGCAAAGAACCCCATTACGGTAACGACCCAACTAACATTCGAAGATTACAAGAAAATAAACTTCTACTTTCTATATAGGAAGCCAACAATGAAGTTCGGCTTAGTGTTTGGATTATTTATGCTTCTGTGCATTTTCATTCCATATGCGGCCAAAATCCCTTTTTGGACTGAGTTCCCGATCATTCCTTTTGCCATTGCATTTACCATGACTTTTATTCCGCCTTTTTTGATTTTGCGATCTGCGAAAAAGAACTATGAATCAAACAAAATGTTAAGTGGAGAGACTGAATATGAATTCACCAAGGATTTCATTCGCACTTCAGGAGAGTCATTTGATTCAAAAATGTATTGGAAAAAACTGCACGAGATAAAATTGACAAGGAGTTGGCTGTTGATTTGGCAAAGCAAGGAAATTGCCAACGCTATACCAAGACGTGATGTTTCCGATAGCCAAATCGCTCTGATAAAAGAGCTGGTCAAAGATGTAAAAGAGTTGAAAAAGAGTTTCTAGCTGTAAACACACCGACTAATTCCGGAGCTCAATCCCGAAGGGATTGCATGTTTATAGCAGGAACGGGCAATCATCCATACGACCCCTGCGGGGTCGAATGAAATTTACATCTGTCGGTTTCTATAAACATCTGACCCGTTCCGGATCGTTGCCAATTCAGAACCTCGTCCTTCCGACCTATCCCTTCACCCCAGCCAGTAGGTACAGCACCGCCATGCGGACGGCGACGCCGTTTTCGACTTGGTTGAGGATGATGGAGTGCTCGGAGTCGGCTGCGTCTGAGCTCAATTCCACGCCTCGGTTGATCGGGCCTGGGTGCATCACGACGATTTCCTTGTTCAGGGATTGGAGCATCTTTTTGTTGATCCCGTAGTAGAGGGAGTATTCTCTCAAGCTCGGGAAATATTTGATCTGCTGGCGCTCCAGCTGGATGCGGAGCACGTTGGCCACGTCGCACCATTCCAGCGCCTTCATCACGTCCAGTTCCACTTTCACGCCCAGACTGGAAATGTATTTTGGCAGGAGCGTGATCGGTCCGCAGACCATCACTTCGGCTCCGAGCTTTTGCAGGCAAAAAATATTGGACAGGGCCACCCTGGAGTGCAGAATGTCGCCAATGATGGCGATCTTTTTCCCCGCCAAGTCTCCCAGCTTTTCAGTCATGGAGAAGGCATCTAGCAAGGCTTGGGTAGGGTGCTCATGCGTGCCATCTCCGGCGTTCACGATGTTGGCAGAGATGTTTCTGGAGAGAAAGTGCGGCGCTCCCGGGCTGGCGTGGCGCATGACGACCATGTCCACTTTCATCGCCAGGATGTTGTTGACCGTATCCACGAGCGTTTCGCCCTTTTTCACGGAGCTATTCGCCGAGGAGAAGTTCACCACGTCGGCGCTAAGGCGCTTCTCCGCCAGCTCGAAGGAGAGGCGGGTGCGGGTGGAGTTTTCGAAGAAAATATTGGCAATGGTAATGTCGCGGAGGGAGGGGACTTTCTTGATGGGCCGGTTGATCACCTCCTTGAAATTGGCCGCTGTTTCGAGAATCAGGCGAATATCTGTCTCAGTGACGTCTTTGATTCCAAGCAGGTGTCTGGTGCTGAGTTGCGACATGTTTAACTTTTAACTTTCTCTGTGATCCAAATTGCATCTTCCGCATGGTCCTGATCGGCCCATTCCACTACCACATGCTGGCTGTCGAGGGTATTCACCTTGGTGCCAAAGTAGTCCGGCATGATGGGATAGTCCCGCGTCAGGCGTCGGTCTACCAGCACCATCAGCTCTACCTTTGCCGGCCGCCCAAAGGCGATCATCGCGTCCATGGCAGCCCGCACGGAGCGGCCCTTGTAGAGTACGTCGTCGATGAGAATGACCTTTTTGCCCTCTACCAAAAAATCGATCTTGGTCTCGTTGGCTTTCAGCGGAAAGTCCCTGCGGCGGAAGTCGTCCCGGTGAAAGGTCGCGTCCAGATAGCCGGAAGGCACCTTGATCCCCGAGATCTCCTCCAGCAGAGCAACTACTTTATCCAATAGAATTGGGCCGCGTGGCTGGAGTCCAAGGAGTACGGTATTTTCGAAATCGTCGTGATTTTCGATGAGTTGGTAGCAAAACCGCTTCAGAGTGATGGCGATCTGCTGCTGATCGAGTACAAGCCGCTTTTGCATGTGGTGGATTTGGGCGTAAATATAGAAAATAAAACTAGTCCCGGGCCTCCTCAGGCTGGTACAAATCCCCGTCGACGAGAATTTTGCTCATGAAAAAGACCGTCCGCTCCTCGGCCTGGTTGCTGGCGTTCAGCCCCCGAATGCTCTGCTGGCCGGTGAGTATGAAGTAGCGGTCGTACCAGTGGACCAGGCGGAGCGTTTCGAAGTCGGTGTAGTTGATCCGCTCGTTTTCGTTGGGCAGCTCCAGCTCAAATTCCAGGTGCTCAAAGACTTTCTCCCCGTTTCGGAAAAAACTGGCTTTGATCAGGTCGTTTTCCGCATAAAGGTGGTAGAGGTCATCGCCCACGATGGCGATCTCGCCAAAAGGCTCCGGGTAGGTCGTGACAAAACCGTCATAAGTCGCCGCGTTGTCCCACAGCACGTGGCCCTCCTTGGATACTTTCACAAAATGCGCCGACTCGTACTGGTACTCGTTGATCGAGGCAAAAGTCTGGATAGGCGTCGTGTTGGGCGATATGAAGGGATCCATGTAGTAGGGAGCGTAGCCCATGCGGTTGATCCGGTCGTAGCGATAGGTGTTGGTAGAGGTCCAGCCTCCAGGTCGCCTGCCCCCGTTGCTCACGATGTTTACCTGGTCAAAATAGATGTAATAAGCATCCTTCACCTGCCGCACGTCCCGCACGGCATAGGTATTTCTGATCAGGGGGATCTTGGACTTGTCCAGCTCCTTCATCACGGATTCGTCCCGCTTTGACTTTTGCTTTTCTGGGAGATAGTTGAAAAAATTGGGGAAATCCTCCAGCGTATAGAGTTTGAAACCATATTCCCCAAACTCGTTGATCTCCATGATGTACATGCCTTGATAGGCGCTGCGGCCGTCCAGACCATAGGAACCGATCATCACCTGCTGGTAGTTTTGGTCCGCCAGCAGCATCCCGTCGAGGATCTCCTGATCTTGGGAGCCAAACTGGTCCACCTTGATCTCCCGGACCAGGTTGCCCAGCATGTCAAAGGTGAGAATGGACGTCTCCCGGTTTTTGTATTGTCCACGGCGGCTGATCACCACCTCCAGCGCCTCCAGCTCAGGCATCTTTCGGATCTGCAGCACTTGGGTATTGTTGCCATACACGCCCTGCACGGTATGGATGCTCTTGGTATCCAGGTCAAAAATCTGCAAAACCGGCCTGCCCTCCGCATTTCCCATGAAGACCGCCTTTCTGTTTTGCACCAAAAACTCCACCAGTTCTATGGCCAGGAGGTTTTCGGCGGGAAACTCAAAGCCTTGGTTGGACTCCAGGTTCACCTGCAAAATGTATTTGTCGGCGGTGCTGGAGTAGCCCTTGGCCATGAGCACAAAGAGATTGTTTCCCTCTGTGTCATAGCCGACCATTTCGTAGCCCGGCCTCATCTCCAGCTCGACCAGCCCCTTGGACTTGAGGTCGAGGTCGGAGACGAAAAACTGGAAAGTCTTTTTAGCGGAAAATCCCCTCCCCTGATGGGAGCGAAAGGACACCAAGCCCTCCTCTATCCGCATCATCTCAAAGGTGGGGTCATTGGGCTCCCCCTGCACCTCAAACCGCTCCGTAAACTTCACCTGGGCGAGCAGCGGGGAGGTGCATAAAACCAGAAAAAGGACGATCAGATAGTTTTTCATTTGCCTAGGCCTAGTATCACATTGAACTCATCTTTGGTCACCGACATCACGGAGAGGCGGGACTGCCGCAGCATCAGCATCCCCGAAAGCCGGTCTTCGGACTTGATGGTTTCCAAGGTGACCGGGTTTGCCAGCGCTTGCTTCATCTTCAAGCTCACGGCCACCCAAGCCCCATCTTTGGGATCGGGAAACGCTTCCTGCGACACTTCGGCTACTCCCACCACGGCCTTGTCCTTGCCGCTATGGTAGAAAAGCACTGGATCGCCGAGCTGCATCTCTTTCAGAAAGTTTCTCGCCTGATAGTTTCTCACCCCGTCCCACACATCTTCGCCATTTTTCGTAAAATCATCCCAAGAGTAAGAGTTGGGTTCTGTCTTGACCATCCAGTAGTTCATGTTTTGGTTATTTGGTTATTCTGTAAAATTAAGTAAGTAGTGAGTGGTGAGTGGTAAGTTGTGATGCGATCCGATGCACTACTTACTTCTAACCGCTAACCACTTACAGCCTATTTCCTTGAAACGGCTGCACACTGCCACTAATCACTGCCTACCGATATCTGGAAGTTACCCGTTCAAACTTTAAATTGAAACAATAAATCGAGACATTTGTCTTACTACTGACACGAAAAACTAACTGTTTTGGATCATAAAACGATTTTAAAAAAGCTCAAGCTCGGCATCCAGTTGATGGAACTCCACGACGAAAATCCATTCAAAATCCGCAGCTACCAGAGTGCGCTCATCTCGCTGGAGCGTATGGATCAGGACATTATGGAGCTCAGCAACACCGAACTCACCCAGCTCAACGGGGTGGGCAAGAGCATCGTCGAGGCCATCCAAAGCCTGAAGGCTTCGGAGACTTTTCCCCTGCTGACCCAGCTGCTCGAAAAAACACCCACAGGCATCCTCGAAGTACTCCAGATCAAAGGGTTAGGTCCAAAAAAGGTCAAAACCCTCTGGGAAGAGCTTGGGATCACTTCCACTCATGAGCTCATGGAAGCCTGCCAGTCGGGCAAGGTCGCCCAGATCAAGGGCTTTGGGCAAAAGACCCAAGACACCATCATCCAAAACCTGGAGTTCAAAGCCTCCAACACCGGCAAGTGGCTCTACGCCGACATCGAGACGGTGATCGCCCAACTCAGTCAGTCCCTCCAGAGCAGTGTCGGAGATGCCAAGCTCGCCGTCGTGGGCGACTTCGCCAGAAACATGGAAATCATATCCGCGGCAGAGTTTCTCGTCGGCTCGGACTCGCTTTCTGATGTCAAAGCGGACCTAAAAACGCTGGCATCGGTCGACTGGAACTGGAAAAACTCGGGACCGAATACTTGGAAGGGAAAATTGAAAGAGCTTGACCTGGGCATCGTCCTGCACTTTTGCAGTGCCTTGGATTTCCCTTGGAAAAAGCTGACGCTCACCGCCGCCAAAGCCCACCTGATGAGCTTGGTCAGCGACACGGAAACCGTTGCCGAGCGATTGATCAAAAAGGACTATGACAGCGAAGAAGCTTTTTTCTCCCAAAACCAGCTCCAGTTCATCCCCGCTGAGATGCGGGAGGGCTTTGGAGAAGTGGAGCAAGCCAAGGAAAACAAGATCCCCAGCCTGCTGGAAGAATCAGACCTCAGGGGCATCCTGCACAACCACTCCACCTACAGTGACGGCAAGCACAGCCTGAGACAGATGGCCGAGCACTGCCGGGCCTTGGGCTATGAGTACCTCGGGATCTCCGACCACAGCCAGACGGCCATCTACGCAGGCGGCCTCGACGTGGAAAAGATCCTAAAGCAACATGCCGAGATCGACCAGCTCAACCGAGAAATGGCTCCTTTCCGCATCTTCAAAGGCATAGAAAGCGACATTCTCGGCGATGGCAGCTTGGACTACGAAAACGACGTCTTGGCCAGCTTTGACTTCATCGTCTCCTCCGTCCACTCCATCCTGAACATGGATATCAAGCGGGCTACCGACCGACTGCTCCGCGCGATAGAAAACCCCTACACGACCATCCTCGGTCACCCAACTGGAAGACTTCTGCTCCGAAGAGAAGGATATCCCATCGACCACAAGACTGTCATCGATGCCTGCGCGGCACACAAGGTCGTGATCGAGATCAATGCCAATCCATGGAGATTGGACCTGGACTGGAGGTGGATCCGCTATGCGCTGGAGCAAGGCGTAAAGCTCTCCATCAATCCCGATGCCCACGAGATGGGAGGCTATGGCGACATGAAATACGGCGTGTTGGTCGGGAGAAAAGGCGGGCTGACCAAAGAAATGACCCTCAATGCGCTGAGCGGGGAAGAAATTGCAGCTTACTTTGCAGAGCGAAAGGAGGGTAAGGGGTGAGGAGTGAGCGGTGAGTAGTGAGGAGTAAGAAGTAATTAGTGAGTAGTAGGCAGTGGGCAGTGTCCCGACTCCCTTTATTAGCTTCTTGCCCCGTACGTCTTGATACTTACATCTCGCCGCTTGACTCTTGGCTCTTGTTTCTTGGCTCTCTGCTCTTGACTCTCCCTTCTTGATACTTGATACTACTGTCTTGATACTAACGTCTTGATACTGGCTACTTGCTACTAACTACTAACCAATGAAATGGACTGACCTACCCGAACCCGTGCTGTTGCAGCGCTCTTTTCTCTTTGGAATCACGGGGATCATCCTAGGCACCCTCTCTATACTCAATTCCACCTGGCACCTGGTCAACGCCCCCATGGGCCCGCTAAACGGGGTGAGTTTCCTGCTTCAGTTGGCGGCTCTGGGCACAGCCATCCTGGTACTGAGGAAGCGAAAGGTGGAGAAAGAACACAAGGAAAAGGCGCAGATGCTGATTCTTATCCAGACGGTAGCGCTGCTATTTTTCCTCTTCTCATTATGAGGAAATGGGATGGAGGTAGAAGTGATTTTTGATTTATGAAGTACGATTTACGACCCCGTCGCTAGTGGTAGGGTCACCGCTAGTTCGAATCGGCTCTGTCACCAACCGGCATTTGGGGCATATATCTTCTGTCCTCGGGCATCCGGCACTTTTCAACCTTTTACTTACAAATCCAACAAACTGATTTTCAGCCATTTTATTGTATCCCGGAAAAATTTTAACTTTTTTTCATACTCCAGCGCAACCATTTTTTCCAGGTCCGCATCTAGAAATATGAAAGCCAACCGGAATGTTTAACAGATCCAATTTTTCTACCGAAGAAGGAATAATCAAGGGATGCCTCAAGGGTGATCGGTCCGCCCAGCGTCACCTCTACGATTCCTACTCGGGGAAATTTCTGGCCATCTGCATGCGGTACCTCAAAGACCGCGAACATGCCGAGGACGTGATGATCGAGAGCTTTATGAAAATCTTCGAAAAACTGGCCCAGTTTCAGCACAAGGGAAGCTTCGAAGGCTGGATGAAGCGCATCGTCGTCACCCAGGCGCTCATGACGCTGCGCAGCAACCGGCACCTCATGATGGAGGTGAATCTGGAACACGAATACGAGTACGGCGACCAGCACTACGAGCTGACCCATCTGGAGGCAGCCGAACTGATGGAGCTGGTACAGGGACTGCCGGTCGGCTACCGGACGGTGTTTAACCTGTACGCCATCGAGGGCTATGCCCACCAGGAGATCGCCGACCTGCTGGGCATCACCGAGAGTACTTCCAAGTCGCAGCTCAACCGGGCCCGCACCGCGCTAAAGGAAAAAATTGCCAGTCTGCAACCCAAAACCAAGACGAACCATGGCTAAGACAAACGAACAATTCGACCAGCATTTCAGAGAAAAACTCGACGGGCATCGCGAAAAACCAAGCGCGCTCGCCTGGGAAAGGCTCGAAAGCCAACTGCCCGAAAAGTCCAAGCCCAAACTGGGCGTCTGGTGGGCTGTGGCCGCCTCGGTGACGGCGCTGCTCGTGGCTGGCTACGCGTTTTGGCCAAGTGGGGAGCAAGATTCCGCGGAGACTTTCCTGGCGGAAAAGATCGAAATGCCAGTAGAAGTCCAGCCTGAAGGCAGTATCGAAGCGCCCCAAGCCTCGCTTGAGGAGGAGCAAAAAACAAGCACTGAGGCCGGAGCGACCGAAGAATCCAAGCCAGTAAAACAGCCTGAGCAAAGCCAAAAACCTGTCCAGAAAACCAAACCAACTCCCATTCCCGCCCAAGCCCAGCCTTCGCAGAACCTGATCGCCCAGGCGGAAACCAAAACCACGAACACCCCAATCGTCGCACCACTACCCACGCTCCAGACCGAGGAGCTGGAAGTGGCGATCCCAGAGCTCAAAGCGCCCCAGATCGAGCGAAGCCTAGCCGAAGCCAACAGCAAAGCTGAGGACGAGCCGCTCTACCGGGTCAGCATCTACTCCAACGGGATCAAAAAAGCCGAACCCGTGGACAAAAACCTGATCACCGAGCTCGGTAAGACCGTCGGACAGGTCGAGGGCCTGCTGGGCAAGGTGGACGAAGGCTTTGCCGAGCTCCAAGACCGAAAAGACAATCTCTTCGCCGGGGGAATCAGTATCAAAAAAGACCGAGCAGAACGATAAAAACTAAACCAACACCACGCATTTTCACGCAATTGACTATGAAAAAATACCTGCTTTTATTTTGCCTGATGGCATTGGTTCAGGTGGCATTTGCCAGTGACCTGAAAGATTTTCCCTTCCAAACCGAGCGCACCGTCATGCAAGACAGCGTCGTGATCGAATTTGGCAAGTCCGGAAAAGTAGTCATCATCGTGGAGTCCAAAGAGGACTTTGACAAGCTGAAGCTGATGAATATCAACCAGATCATCAGTGAGCTCGACCTGGAGAAAAACGAAGAAACCGGCGAGCTCACCATCGTCGAGATCCGCAAAAAAGACGGAACCGTGAAGGAAGTCGTCAAAGTCTATGAAGACTCCGGACAGACTGAGGTCAACGTGGCCGGCATGCGGGTCTACGTCGACGAATCCGGCGACAACACCCGGGTAAAATTCGAAACCGGCACGCGGAAAAGCGCCGACCCGCCTTTTAGGTCCTTTTTCAAAATGGATCTGGGGGTCAACAACTACCTGGACGAGTCGGGAAGCTTTCCCACCTCAGACAAGCCCTACGCGGTCAAAGGCTGGGGCAGCTGGATGGTGGGCCTCAACTGGATGGCCGCCCAGCGCATCTCCAAAGGCTTCTATTGGGATTTTGGGATAGGTTTCCACTTCTACAACTTCAAGTTTGAAAACCGCGACTTCCAGGCCGTCCGCGGAGAGGACGAGATCGAGTTTGTGCAGCGCACGGACGTGGACGGATTCAAGAGCAAAATCTCCTCCTCGTACCTTACCGCCACGACTATGCTGGAGCTGGATTTCGGCAAGATGAACGACCAAGGAAGAAAAGGCCTGAAAGTAGCCGCTGGCCCCTATGTCGGCTACAGACTCGGCGGGCAGTCCAAGTACGTGTATCGCGAGCTGGAGGGCTCCGGCCGACATAAGGACAAGCAGGACACCGGGCTTTATTTGGAGAATCTGCGCTACGGCGTCCGCGGCGAGATCGGCTTCGGTAGGGTGAAATTCTTCACCACCTATGACCTCAACGAACTTTTCCAGGACGGGAAAGGCCCCGAGCTCAACCCCATCACGTTTGGGATAGTGTTCTAAAAACAAACAAAAAGACGCTGTCGCGTGGACGTCATCGCGAGGAGGAACGACGAAGCGATCTCTACCTAGAGACTCAAAAGACTGCTTCGTACCTCGCAGTGACGCGCCTCTTTACAAGACAGCCTCTTTTTCAATCCATTTTTAAAACAAACCAACTATGAAGAACCTACTATTCACCGCCGCTTTTCTGATCTTTCTCGTCTCGGGAGCTTTTGCCCAAGGCACCGACAGCACCAAGACCGTCACCAAGGAGAAACAGTACACCGTCATGGGCAAATCCTGGAAAGTCACCCAGTACGAGGACGGCTCCAAAGCCTACGAATGGGAGATCGACGAGGAAGAATACCACCACTACCATTCTGAAAAGACCTCCAAATTCCACTACAACTTCCTAGAATCCGAGGTCGGAATCAATATCTGGCCTAATGATAAAGGAGTTCCCCAGGTGAAGCCTTGGGGCAGCTGGTTTGTATCCTTACAGTCAGTGGGAACATGGAAGCCGAGCAAAAACTTCCACCTACGATCCACCCTGGGCGTGAGCTGGTACAATTTCAAGTTTGAGGACGAAAACATCTACGCGCTCAAGACTCCCGACGGGCTGGAGTTTGTCGACTACACGGAGGTGATCGACGATCCCAACGCCGACCCGATCAAGTCCAAGATCTCTGCCTCCTACGCCACGCTGACCGTGATCCCAACCGTCCGCACCAGCAACGGCAAGATGCGTTTCGGCGCGGGTGGCTATGCCGGCTACCGACTCGGCGGCCGGGGCAAATTCGTCTATGATTCGGACGGGGACAAGGTAAAAGACTTCACCAAGTCCAACATGTACGTGGAAAACTTCCGCTACGGCCTCCGCTCCGAGATCGGCATCGGAGATGTCACCCTCTTCTTCAACTATGACCTAAATGACCTCTTCCAGCCTGGGCTGGGCCCCGAGCTCCAGGCCATGAGCTTTGGCATCAGAGTAGACTAATCCCAAACAAACATGCTATGAACACTTTACTCAAAACATCAACCCTCGCGCTGGCACTGACGCTGATGAGCATTGCAGCTTTTGCCCAAAACGTCCTCGTCGACTCCAAGAAAAGCTATTCCGGCATCAAAAAAATCGAAATCGAAAGCGGCTGGCTCAATGTCAACTATAAGGGCGGAAACAGCGGCGAGGTCTCCGTGGAAGCCTACCTCGAATCCAACTACACAGATCAGGACATCGTCTTCGTGACTGTGGGCGACGTACTGAAGATCAGCCACACGCGAAAGCAAAACAACTACAACTGGAACACCCGAAACAAGGGCTACCTCAACATCACCGGCCCCGAAGGCATCGCACTGGATGTCCGCGGCAGCTCTGGCAATGTCACCGTGGAAAACATCACCCAGGACAACACCTCCCTGCGCGTCTCCTCCGGCAACGTGACCGCCACCAACATTACTGGCGACCTGTCTATCCGCGCCACCTCCGGCAACCTGACGGCTGACGGCGTGTCTGGCAACGTCTCCGGCGGAGTCACTTCCGGCAATGGAAACTTCTATAAGATCAAGGGAAATCTGGACTATGAATCCACCAGCGGCTCTTTGGATGCAGACGGGGTTGCGGGCGAAATCAACGTTCGGCTGACCTCAGGCAACGCAAAAATCAACAACGCCGGCTCGCTGGGCACGCTCCAGTTTACTTCCGGCAACGTCCGCGCCTCCAACGTCGGCCTTGGTCCAAACACCAAGTTTAGCGGTACCTCCGGCAACTTCCGCGTGCAGACCAATTCTGACCTGAAGGCCTACAATTTTTCCCTAAAGGCCTCCTCAGGAAACCTGCGCGTGGGCGGGATCAATACGGGAAAAACCCTGGAAATCGACAATGGCGCCTCCAGCTGGGTTCGTGGAAACATCTCCTCCGGAAATATCAGCATAGAGAATTGAGGATTCGAAATTCGAGATTTGAGATTCGAAACCAATTTCAAATCTCAAATCTCAAATTCATTCAGGCCGGGACGCTTCCCTGATGAGCTCCCGGTCTTCTTTTTTCAGCTTCATCAGCCGAGCCATGCGATCTGGACTGGGCTTGGCTAGGGAAAAAAACACCATGGTCACCGCAAAAAGCAGGGTAAACATCGGGCTTTGGGTAAGCAGCAGTCCCAAAGACACCAGCAAAGACACGCCAAAAAGTGCCCAAAACCGTTGCTTGGTGGCCTCGCAGTAGATTCTTGTTTTTTCCACCAGCTCGGCCTGAGCAAAGGTCAGCTTGAGCTTTTGGTGAAAGAGGACGTACTGCGCGATCAGGATTGCCGTCGCAGCGCCTAGGATCAGCCACTCTCCCAGCTTCGGCAGCGCGGGCAGATCCCAGTCCAGGGTTCCCGAGTTTTGGTAGAGATACACCATGCCAAAAGCGGGCAGTGCAAAAATCAACAGCACGACAGTCAGCCGCTCGGTGCTTCGGTAGATTTCACGGATTTGTTGCTGTTCCAAGATTCAAAGGTTAAGGAAACTCTAATTAATCCTCCACATAGGAATAGACCATTATGCTCCAAGTTCTATTTCTATTAGCTGTCGACAGTGGTCTGTTGACCGTGGACTATTTATTCAATGGTGATTTTGATATCGTCGGTGAGCGGACGGGCCACGCAGCAGAGCACGTATCCCGCAGCCAGTTCCTTTTCGCTCAGGCCGGCGTCCTCGTCCATCTTTACCTCTCCGCTGAGGATTCTCCCGCGACAGGCCGTACAAAGTCCGCTTTGGCAGCTATAGGGCATATTTAGGCCCGCCGCCAGTCCCGCTTCCAACACGGTCTTAGACGGATCAACGGTCACCAGCTGCTCTTCTCCTTCGAGAACGATGGTTACGTCGCGGGCGAGAATGCCATGGTTGATTCCCGCGATCGCCTCGTCGTGGGCGAGATGCGCCGCGGCGGAGTAGAAGCTCTCGCGGTGGATGCGTTCGTTTTCCACGCCTAGGTCTTTGAGGATGTCGGTAGTCAGGTCCATGAGCTCTTCTGGCCCACACATGAAGTAGACCTCCTCGTAGCGCTCTTCGTATTCCGCTTGTGCAAAAAGCTCGCGCAGTGCCCGCTCAGACAGTCTTCCCTTCAGCCCCGTCCAAGATTCGGAGGGTTGGCTCAGGTTGTGGATGACTTTCAATCGGCCTGAATTGCCCTGTTCGAGCAGATTGAGCTGATCGCGGAAGATGATCTGCTCCTCGCTGCGGCTGCAGTAGATGAGCGTCACGATGGAATTGGGCTCGTTGACCAGCACGGACTTGAGGATTCCCATGAGTGGGGTGATCCCGCTGCCCGCGGCGATGAGGAAGAAGTGGCGCTTGTTTTTGGAGTGAAACTCAGTCGTAAAATGCCCCAAAGGCTTCAGCACGTTGATGGTCTTTCCCGGAAAAATCTTCTCGTTGAGAAAGTTGGAAAAAAGGCCATTGGTGACGCGCTTGACCGAGATGCCGGGAAAGGGATCCACAAAAGGCGAGGTACAGAGCGAATAGGAACGACGCTGCTCCTTGCCCTCAAAATCCATCACCAAGGTCAGGAATTGCCCGGGCTTGTAGTCCAAAAAAGGCTCCGGCTGCTCGAAATACAAGGTGACCGTATCGGCTGTTTCCCGGACTACTTCTCGTACTTTCAGTGGCAAATAGGAATTGGTTTTGACCTCTTCTTTCTTTTTCTTGAAGAAATTAAACATGCTGACTTTTGGTGATTTGGCTGCAAAACTAAGCCCAAAACTGGGAAAACCGGCATCGCGCCCGGAATTTCCCCTCTTAACCCCAAAAGCATAAAACTAGTTTGCATCGGCCTAAACTTAATAAAAGCAATATATGTGTCCGGGTTGCACGTAGGTCTCAAATAGCGGATTTCACTTTATAAAAAATCCCCCTAGCCCCCTTGAAAAGGGGGAATCCGCCTAGTTAGAACCTCAAACCTCTTTTAAAACGGTAACGTGCAATCAAGCGGATACTTATAATTTCCAATTCAGCGGTCACCGGTCATCGGACAAAATTTTTTCCGTCTCCCGTCTTCGGTCTTCCGTCCTAGTTATCGCTGAAGCTTTCCGGCATAAAGTATTACTCCTAGTCGCCAAGCTTTCCGGTTTCCCGGATAATTATCCCCCTTAGGCCCCGATTATGAGGCTAAAGGCTTAACTTTGCGGCTTCCGAAAATCGGAGCCCAGAATACTTTGTCCCGCCAAATCACACCTAGAATGGAATTAAATGCCTTGACAGCCGTCTCCTCAGTGGATGGACGCTATGCCGGCAAGACTGCCCCCTTACGCGCTTTTTTCTCTGAATTCGCCCTGATCAAGTACCGGGTACATGTGGAGGTCGAGTACTTCGTGGCCTTGGCCCAGCTGCCCTTGCCCCAGCTGGCAGACTTTGACCATGCCTTTTTCCCCCAGCTCCGCGAGCTCGTCAAGCACTTTAGCCTGGCCGACGCGGAGTGGATCAAAAACACCGAAAAAACCACCAACCACGACGTGAAGGCCGTAGAATATTTTCTGAAGGAAAAGTTTGACCAGCTCGGACTGGAAGCCTACAAGGAGTTCATCCACTTTGGTCTGACTTCTCAGGACATCAACAATACCGCCACGCCGCTGATGCTGAAAAACGGCATCCAAGAGGTCATCCTGCCGCTTTTGGGCGAAGTGACCGAGCGCCTGGCCGATCTGGCCGACGAATGGAGCGACATCCCCATGCTAGCCAAAACCCACGGACAGCCTGCCTCTCCCACCCGACTGGGCAAGGAAATCGACGTGTTTGTGGTACGTCTGAAAAAACAACTGGAATTGCTGGAGCAGGTGCCTTACTCCGCAAAATTCGGCGGCGCGACCGGCAACATGAATGCCCACCAAGTGGCCTATCCGGAGATGGACTGGAATGAGTTTGCCTTCACTTTCGTGGAAAACTTCCTCGGCCTGGAGCGCTCCTATCCGACGACCCAGATCGAGCACTACGATAATCTAGCGGCGATTTTTGACGGACTGAAACGCATCAACACCATCCTGCTCGACCTTTCCAAGGACGTGTGGCAGTATGTGGCGATGAACTATTTCAAGCAAAAAATCAAAGCCGGCGAGGTAGGTTCCTCCGCCATGCCGCACAAGGTCAACCCGATCGACTTCGAAAACGCGGAGGGAAACCTCGGTATCGCCAATGCGCTTTTGGAGCACCTCGCCGCCAAGCTTCCTATCTCCAGACTGCAGCGCGACCTCACCGACAGCACCGTGCTTCGTGTGATCGGCGTTCCTCTGGCCCACATGCTGATCTCTTTGGAATCTTTGCAAAAAGGCCTCGGCAAGCTGGAACTCAACCGCGCTGCCATCGATGCGGACCTGGAGGAAAACTGGGCGGTAGTCGCCGAGGCGATCCAGACCATTTTGAGAAGAGAAGGATTTCCGAAGCCTTACGAGGCACTCCGCGACCTCACCCGCACCAACACCAAGATCACCCAAGAGTCCATCTCGGTTTTCGTGGACGGTCTGCCTATCTCCGAAGAGCTCAAAACTGAGCTGAAGGCCATCACGCCGTTTAACTACACGGGGATTTGATTGCAGGCTACAGATTCAAAACAAGATCATTTGAAATTAGTTGCTTACCAAAAGCCAACCTACTAGTGACTTTGTAAACAACTTAGCTTTGCATCTTAATAGTCAGCCGAACGGCTGACTATTTTTTTGAACACATTCGTTTAAATCGTCTATCCTCTACCCTGCCTAGAATCTACCCAATTTCTCACCTAATTCAAAAACGGCCAAAAACACTAAAAAATTGACGATTACAGAGATTACTATCAAGATCTGAAAAAGGATTTTTCTTTTCTTAATATTGGTCAATATTAAACATTCAACAAACAGACTTATAGGTAATTGGACAACCCATGGATTCTAATTTATATTGAAAGTCTGTAAACGAAAGAATTATACACAACTATAAAAACATCCAATTTCTTACTAACCATTACTGTAGTTAGCTGTAGCTTACTGGTTCAACAGCTAAATAATTCCAAAGAGGGTCATGGATTTTCATACGCTTATCCAACAAAATATCATCATCACCTCGAAAAGCATATCTAATTCTTTCACCTGTGTTACCGATAATACCAACTTTATATAATTGTGAAAGAATATCTGCTAGTCTAAATTTAGCAAGTAGCTCATCTACTTCTGAATACATTTGCTTTCTTCCATCTGAATGCTTAGTAATATCCTGAAATGAGAACGGACACTTTACTCCATAAAATAGTTTTCTGATCCCCTCTATTTCATCTTCAGAATACTTTGAACGCAATTCCTCGGTGTGTTCTACCCAACTCTGGGTAGAGTATTCTTTACGTATCGAGTCAAAGACTGTGTGCGAAAATGTCGTTTCATTTGGAAACTGATTTTGAGCTATCGACAACATCCTAACAATATCTCTCGGGCGGTACCAAGTTTGATGCAACATATACTCATGAATAGGTTTCGTGTTGAAACTTTTTGTAAAATATTTCTCCCAGATTTCTGAGACAGGCTGTGTGATTTCTAGACCCAATGCCTTTTCACTTGAATTGATTTTTCTATTTACAATATTCAACAAAGGATGTTGACTTATACTACCGCCTGCTTGATGCCAATTCAAAGTTGTACCAAAATCAGAAACAATCTTATTTATTTCTTTACCCGAAGATGGAATTGCCGTTAAAACCTCACTTCTAATACCAGTCACGAAAAATATTGGATATTTGTTTTTGCGACATAAGCCATTGAGAGAATTTATAGCAATTAACAGATCCCGTATTAATCGAACATCTTTATTGTATTGTCTCTGTTTGCCCAGAGTAAGCTCTAGTTCATCAATAAATATATAAAACCTCAATTTACTAGGTTTCATTTCAGCAAATAATGCATCAGCTTGTCGCACTATAGAACTGAATTTAACCTGCCTTGCACTTTGATTTATCCACTCGAAATCTAAACCAAGTTTCCCCTTGATAAAATCAAAATCTGCCTCTAGTTCAACATTGCCTTTCTTTAATTTTGGCAAATATCGAGTAATACCCGATTTCTCATCACCAACCTTTGGCGCTAATATACAGCTACAATATTTTTCAAAGCTCTTATCTCTTTCAAATGGGCTTGCAGAATCTATCATTTTAACTAGATGCCGATGAAGAAACCATCTCCAAATATTCACAAAA
The DNA here is from genome assembly GCF_017254915.1 of Algoriphagus oliviformis. GTDB lineage: Bacteria > Bacteroidota > Bacteroidia > Cytophagales > Cyclobacteriaceae > Algoriphagus > Algoriphagus oliviformis. The sequence continues at coordinate 249,316 of NZ_JAFKCT010000006.1, forward strand.
TCCTCATCACTGTCAGGAATTTCATCCCTATCAGCAATTGTCGTATTAACTGCTTTTGAAAAGTCCTTTTTATCTTCTTCCGTAAATTCACTTTTAAACAGTATGAATGAAGTCTTTACATCATTTTCCCTTTCTGCTTTCAATGAAATGTATTGCAGTAAGGCTGTCTTACCCGTTCCTTTAAGACCAGAAATAATATACTTGATTCCTTTAAAATACGAATCAAGTATTATATTATCAGGAACCAAAAAACTATCAACAAATCTATCTCGCTCATCTTTTGTGTTCTCAAGAATTTCATTTTTTGCATCTACTTTTCCAGTAAAAAGATCTCGGAGTCGTAATTGTTTCAGCATATTTCAGTCATTTGCATTGTTATTCACTTATAGAGCGGAATGTTTTCACAATAAGTCACAATTCTGTATTTACGAACCTGATTTCGAATATTTTGCTCCTTCCTTCCGCTTACCGAGTTGAAACTAACAAAATCTTTCGAATAAGAAAACTCCTTCTATTTCTCTTTTCCAATTTTTTTTCAGAGAGAGAGAGAGAGAGAGAGAGAGAGAGTGAGTGAGTGATTAAAAACAAAGAGTTGGCTCTAGCCTAGCCCTATCCCCTTAAGGCTTAGTGAATCTATGGCAGAATCCCGATAAGGGATTGCCCTCTTCTTCTGCTATTCAATTTCTACTATCGGTTTCTTCTGTAAAGCCATTTAAGTATTATTACAAAAACTGTCAACTTTTTTCAGGACGGGTCACTCAGACTCGGGCGAGAGGCTTTTATACTCGATCACGAGACTTTGAACCGATAGTTTGAGGCTTTTCACCTCGTGATCGAGTGATGGAACCGGTATTTCGAGGCTTTTTACCTCGTAATCGAGCGATGGAACCGGTATTTCGAGTGAATTATACTCGATGCCGAGTGTTGGAAATGATAGTTTGAGGATTTTTACCTCGTGATCGAGTGATGGAAGCGGTATTTCGAGGCTTTTTACCTCGTGATCGAGTGATGGAACCGGTATTTCGAGTGAATTATCCTCGATCGCGAGTGTTGGAATTGGTTTTTATCCCTTGGACAAGGGCAAAAAAATACTGCCGAGGCCTTGGCTCCGGCAGTGGTGTTGGAAAAGGGACTTTTTGCCTGAGGATTACTCCCCCTGCCCGTTGTCCTTTTTCTTGCGCCTTTGCCCATACCGAACTTTGAAATCGGTTGCGATAGGCTTGGCATTGAGTGCGTCCATTTTCACGCCCAGCTTGGACTGGTTGTAGTAGGCATTGGCCGGCCTCATCAGATCCACTCCCAGCTCCAAGAGGGTATCCCCCAGGTTGCTCCCGCCCCCGTGAGTGTCTTCACTCACGGATTTTCCTATATCCAAAACCAACAGACGGATTAGAGCCAAACCGCTTTCAGAACCAAAAAAATAAAGCGAGTGGCGACACTCGCTCGAGCTTCCTTTACCAAGAGACCCAAAAAAGATCCATCCATCCGCGCCCCTGGAGTGGCCCCACTCACGGAACTCCAATTTCAAAGTCGCTCACCGATATGCGTTAAAAAACCAAATCGGTCCTTTCCAGTTTCATAAAATTTAAAAGACGAATACGGATAGGAAACGGGGTTGTCTGCGAGCATCCATTTTCCCCTACACGGATTTTGATGGATGTAGTCGAGTTTTTCAAAAACAACTTTAGGAGAAAAAACCTCTATTGGAAGCGAGTTTCGCTGCCAAAACGAATGTGACCTGATTTCCTCCTGAACCTGAAAAGCCCTAAGCAATCCCGGATTTTCCAACCTCAATTTCTTGAGAAATTCGTGGCTGGTAAACTTCAGGAAGCTGGCATGCGGCATCTCTTTTCCATTCAATTCGAGTAGCTCCCAGATGAGATGTATATGGTTTGGCATAATAACAAAGCCATAGACTTTCAAAAGATCTTTTACGGTCAAAAATTTTAAGCTGGACAACACGATTTCTTTGAATCCTTGCTGATCCAATATGGGTATCCAACTATGGATCGTCGCCGTAAAAAAATAGATTTTGTTTAGCTCCATAGACATATGAAAATTTAGCAAAAACCGGAGAACTAATTCATTTCCCCCAGTTCCTACAGGCACCAAAACATCCACGGCACCAAAAAACAATATACTCCGAGTAGCGACACTCGTTTGGGCGACCGGTCATCCTTTTTTCCTTAAAACTTCGCTATGGTGCAACAGGCGCACTGCCTCCGTGAGTGTCTTCACTCACGGATTCTCCATTATTTACTTTCGATCGGCAAACCGAAATCAAACTCTTCCCCGAGGAAATGAATCGTTAAAAACCATGAATAAATGAAGCGAGTGGCGACACTCGCTTGGGCGAACGACTTTTTCCCGCCACTTAAAAACTCTTCCCCAAAAAAATCTCCGCCAGCATACACCTGGCGCTGCCGCCGCCGAGCTTTTCTATGGTCGGAATAGAGGGGCTGATGATCGTGGTGTGCTTTTCGATTTGCTGGATCTGTCCGACTCCGAGTGAATCGAAGGCCGCTTGGGACATTACGGTAAATCGCTCCCCGCCGTCATTTGCCACCTCCAGCATATTCCCCGCAAAACTGTTTTTTTGCTTCAGCGTGATTGGTATCACTTTTTTGCCGGACTGGGTCAGGGACTCCTGTACCCGGCGACGCTCGGAAGCTTTGGCTATGCTCTCCAGACAGACCACGGCCAGATCCGTCCCCACATGCATCATCACATTGGTGTGGTAGATGGGACTGAGCCCTCCATCCATCTCCTGCACCGCCCCAAACGCCACGACACGATAGCCCAGCAACTTCGCCAGATAGTCCAGCGGAACCGGGTGCGTACGTGGGGAATAGCCTGCGTAAATGATCCGGGCCTTGTGGTCCATCACCATGCTGCCAGTTCCCTCGAGATATTGCCCGCTTTCTTCGAAAAAACTCAGGTCGATGATCTCGTTGACCTCAAAACCGGAATGGATCAGCCTTTCCACGATATCCTTCCTCCGTTCCAAACGCCGAACCGGCGAAAACATGGGATAGAGGATCAGCTTTCCATCCGGATGTGTGCTAAACCAGTTGTTGGGAAAAACGGCATCGGGCTTGGCGGGACTGTCGGTATCCTCCACGACGATCACCTCCACCCGCTGGTCTTTCAAAAGCGCGACAAAACCGTCAAACTCCCTCCTTGCCAAAGCACTGATCTCGGAGGCTGATCGCCCATCCTGCTTTTGGTAAAAGTTGTTTTCCGCAGTCTCGGCATTGAAGCCAAACTGGGCGGGACGAACCATCAGTACTGTATCGCTGATCTGCATGGCTAGTCGGTCAAAAGGTAACGGTACAGGACAGGCAAAATGTCAAAGCGCTTTTCGCTGACTGTGTAGTAGGCTTTTCCATCCGGCCCAAAACCAATCGCCTCACCCTGGGGCTCCGGCACATAGGGAAGCTCTCTGGGCGGTCGGGCAAGGGCCTGTGCGACGGACTCTCCCGGCGTTCTGGTCCAGTGATAGACTTTGAAATAGTTTTTGACCAAAATCTGGCTCCCGTCGGCACTGATATCCGCAGCCACTGCGCTGGTAAAGGGAAGCTTGAGCAACTCCTCGGCGACGACTCCATTTTTCCCAAAATCAGCCGACCTCAGACGGAAAACGGTGTTCTGCTTGTCCCTTTTGGAAACGACAAACAGGTCGCCCGAAATCGGATCGACCATCAGGCTCTCTGCATCCATCGCCCCATCGGGGTAAGAAAAAGTCAAAATCTCCGGCTTGACAGTCCAGCCGTCGGCGATTCTGTCCGGCTCGGGAAACCTAAAAATCTGAACCGAGCGGTGAACGGCCACATTGTCGCCAATCTCGGCCACGTACACGTAGGACTTTCCGCCAGGCCCAGGACCCACGGCGATATCCTCCCAATCCCGGTTTTCCACGCCTTCCAACCGGATCTTGCCGAGCTCCTTTCCTTCCGAATCCAACAGGTAAACCGCTGCCTCCCCCCCGCTATCCGTGTGGGTGTAGAGGAGCTTGGGATGAGCTTTCGAAAAAGCCAAGCCGCTCATCTCTTCCAAAACCGGGGTTCCGATAGTACGAACAGGCGTTGCCGCATGGACGGCCGCGTCTTTTTCTGACTTGGTTTGGGAAAATGACGGAGAGCTGACCAAAAGGCCGAAAGCCAAACTGAACGAAAGGGGTCGGAAAAATCGCATGCTTAAAAATACGAAGGCAAGCCGTCGCTCGACTAAAAATCATAAAAAAAGCCGTCCGAAGATGCGGACGGCTTTGACTGGCAAAACTGGTTTTTGCGAAAACAAGCTATACCTGAAACGGCAACTGGTAGTTTCGCTTCCCGCTCAGCTTGTACACGGCATTGGCCAAGGCCGGGATAAAAGGCGGCACCGGTGGCTCGCCTACCCCTGTCGGCTTCTCCATGCTCGGCACGATGTGGACGTGGGTCTTTTTGGGCGCCTGGGGCATGCGGATGATCTGATAGGTATCGAAGTTGTTTTGCTGCACCCGACCGTTTTCCAGCGTGATTGCCGAGGTCGTGGCCAAGCTCGTCGCAAACTGCGCTCCACCCTCAAACTGGGAGCGAACCCGATCCGTGTTGACGGCAATACCGCAGTCCACCGCGTAGTGCACTTCGGGAATGAGCAGGTTTCCGTTGGCGTCTTTCTCGACCATCACCACGCAGGCGACGTAGGTCAGGAAGCTTTTGTGCGCCGCAAAGCCCACTGCCTTGCCGGCGGCAAGGTTTGCCTTCCAGTTTGATTTTTCCGCCACGGTCTCTATCACCTTCTTCATGCGGGCTGTGCTCCAAGGGAAATCCTCGATTTTTTCCCCGTAGTTGCCATAGTCACCGACCATCTCACCTGCGAAAACCAAGTCCCTGTCATCGCCCAAGAGCTGTAGTGCCTGATCCACGGGATCAAGTCCCCTCGCCTCGGCCAGCTCATCCATCATCGCGCCGATGGCGAAAGCATGGTGGATATTGCTCACCGAGCGCAGCCAGCCGATCCTCGTGTGGGCAGTGGATTCGTGCGCCTCGACGCGGATGTTTGGCACATCGTAGGGAAAATCCCGACAGCCCAAGTCCAGCTCCCCATCAGACGGTGGGGCTGCGTCGAGACCGGAGCCAATGGCAGGAAACACCGTGTGGTGATTCCAACCACTGAGATTGCCAGAGCCATCCAAGGTCGCCACGATCCGCTGGGCGCTGTGGGAATGATAGTAGTCGTGGTGCAAGTCGCAGGTTCTCGTCCACTGTACCCTTACGGGCACTCCTGCCGCCTTGGAAAGAAGCGCCGCCTCCACCACGTAGTCGGGCTTCGACTTTCTGCCAAAGCCTCCGCCGAGCAGCGTCACGTTCAGTCTGACTTTGGCCAAATCCACGCCCAAGGCACCTGCTACCGCTCCTCTAGCCCACTGGGGGTGCTGGCTCGGTGCCCAAATCACCACAGAACCGTCGGCTTTGACATCGGCGATGGCTGCGGGTGGCTCGATGGTCGAGTGCGCATAGAAAGGCGCCAAATAGGTTTTTTCAAATGTTTTTCCCGCAGAAGACTTCGCTTGGTTGAAGTTTCCACGTTCCCGCTTGACGGTACCGTTGGAGGCAGTGCTTTTCACCATTTCCTCCAGCTGGACGCTGGAATTGTAGGTTTGGTTTGGACCGAGGTCCCACTCGACTTCCAGTGCTTCACTGCCTTTGATCGCCGACCAGGTATTTTCAGCCAGCACTGCAATCCCCTCCAGGGGCTTATCCAGCCCGGTTGGCAGGCCCACTCCGTCTATTTTCACCACCTTCTTCACGCCGGGCACCGCCAGGGCTTTTTCCTCACTGTAGGAAAGCGCCTTCGCACCGACCACGGGACTTCTCCGCACCACGGCAATGAGCATATTGGGCAGATCCACATCCGCTCCAAACACTGCCTTACCCGTGGCAATGTCTTCCAGATCATAGATCGGCACGTCTTTTCCCACGAGCTTGTAGCTGGAAAAATCCTTCATCGGCACGTCTTCCGCCTTGGGAAGCTCCATCACTTTGATCTGCTCCACCAGGTCGCCAAAGGCTATCTTCTTGCTGCCACCCTTCTGTATTACCTGGCTGTTTTCGGTATCGCATTCCGACACGTCAACTCCCCATTCTTTGGCGGCAGCCTGCATCAGCATGTGCCGTGCAGTGGCTCCGGCCTTTTTCATCGGCTCATAAAACATCCGCACAGAAAAAGAACCGTCCGTGTTCTGGTTGCCATACTTGTCCTCGTCTCCCTCGGCCTGCACGATCTTCACCTGGCTCCAGTCGGCACCGAGCTCGTCGGCGACGATCATGGGCAGGGAGGTCCGTATACCCGTACCCATCTCGGAGCGATGCGCGATGATGGTGACGACATTGTCCGAGGCGATGCTCACGAAGGCATTGGGAGCAAAGCTGACCAACTCTCCTTTCGGACCGCTACACTGGAAATTGACTCCCAGGACGAAGCCACCAGCGGCGAGTGAACCAATTTTCAGGAAATCCCGTCTTGAGGCTCGAAAGATTTCGCTGCGGTCCACAGTCCCTTTCGGAGTGGAAGCAGCAGCTTCCTTTTTGTTCAAAAATGGCAGATTAGGCATCATAGTCTTCATAGTTCGCTGCGTTTAGAGGGATTTGGAGGCGGTGACGATGGCATCCTTGATACGGTTGTAGGTACCGCAGCGGCAGAGGTTTCCCGCCATGGCCGATTCGATCTCAGCCTCGGAAGGGCTGGGATTCCTGGCAAGCAAAGCCGCTGCGTTCATAATCTGCCCAGACTGGCAATAGCCGCACTGAGGGACGATGTGCTCGACCCAAGCTTTCTGTAGAGGATGGTCTCCACCCTCGGACAGACCCTCGATGGTCGTAATCACCCCATCGCCCACGGCCGAAATCGGCAGGCTGCAAGACCTCACGGCCTCTCCATCCAAATGGACGGTACAGGCTCCGCAAAGCGCCTGGCCACAGCCAAACTTCGTCCCTTTCATGCCTAGCAGGTCCCGAAGTACCCACAGCACCGGCATGTCCTCGGAAGCGGTCACCTCCTGATCCTTGCCATTTACCTTGATCACATATTTGTCCATAATTTCCTGTCGTTTCTACCTAATAAATTCCTGGTTTTTTACGAGAAAGTCAACTTTTTCACACTCAAGCGACTAACCTGGAACCAATCTAAATCCAACCCATCGCCCGCTTTGATCCTATGGATGGACGGGGCAAAAGAAAAAAAGATCCCCCAAATGCACTTAAGGTTTTCAAACAGGGGATTGGATTTTTCACCCAACGGGTGGAAAGGCAAATGATCGCGTCAATCAATGCTCAGCAAAAAAGTCCCCATACGCAAGGAGGACACATAGCCAGGGGCTGGGAATATGGCTGCCTGTTTGGATCAAAAATGGCCAAGACTTCAAATCGGCATATTTTTTCCAAAAAATAAGTCCCTGAGGCAGAAACAGAAAAAGGCCCCAACCGGCAAAAAGCGAGAATTTTTCGGATCCTGATTTGGAATAAATGGGACATGCCCCTACATTTGCAACACGTTTTCCGAAAGGGATCACGAAAAAACAAAAAAAATCCTCCTTAGCCCATCCCGATAGCCATCGGGAGGTTAGAGCGGAAAACCACAAATTCCTCCTTAGCTCAGTTGGTTAGAGCACATGACTGTTAATCATGGGGTCCTAGGTTCAAGCCCTAGAGGGGGAGCTTCAAAAGCCTTCAGATTCACTTCTGAAGGCTTTTTTGCTTATATACCTTTTTGGGCTGATCGACAGTTCGTGTCGATTTTCCTAAAGTTTAATATAAGGGGTGGCAAAAGGGTGAACATTTTTCAAAGCCTACCTTCACAATTCTAGGTCAGTCTGCTTTCAAAACTACTTTTGGACAAAATATCAAAAACAGCTGGAACGGCCAGACTAGAAACCGTCCAATCACCTTCCCTACCTCAAGAGCAGAATTGCGGTTGCTTTTCAAGCCTAAAAAAACATCAGACATACCAGCTTGCTATTTCTAGGTTCGAAAAACAACGCGCCCAAGCACACACAAATAACTGTAAATGACCGCCTCCGCTTCATTTACCCGCAGCTTTTTTGCCCAAAAGCCATGGCTTAGGCCTACCTTTGCCGTTCCAGAAAATGAAAGAACACAAAGCCGTACTCCCTTCTTTGCTTCTGCTTTTCGCCTCGATCCAGTGCCTTTTCCTGGGAACCATCATTTTTGAGCAGGCAGGGCAGCTCGAGGTCAGTCTTTTCGTCTTGATCTTCGCATTGATCCTCGCCTCCCATTTCCAAAGCTATTCGGCCAAGGGAATCCGTGTGGAGTTTGACCGATGGAGAGTGGCGATTTGGGTGTTTTTTGGGGCCTTTGCCACCTTTGGACTTAGACAACTCGGCATGGAAACTGTCATAGCCACTGCTACCGTGGGTTTGCTTGGCGGACTATTCCAGTTTGCCTTTCCTGCCAAGGCCTATTTTCGCCAAGTTCCCTCGGCAGTCTATTGCGGTGCGTTCATTTCCATGACCAACCTGAGCAATGACGCGGGTTTCATCCTTCTGGCCTCTGTCTTCACCTGCCTGCTGTTCTTCGTCAGCAAATCCGTCCTGGTTGGAGTTGGCGGGCGCCTGGGGACCATGGCCTTCATTGGGGTAGTTTTCGCCTATTTTGTCCAATACAGCCTTGCACTGCTATGATGGAGGAACTAGTCTGGATCGGGAGTGCGGTGGTCGCGGCATTGGGCACCTTTTGGATTCATCACCGCCTCCACGCAAGCCCGGTAATGGCCTCTTCCCTTGTCACCTTGGTGTTCGCCTTGGCGGTATGGCTATGGGGAGATGGCATCGAATGGCTAGGCCCCGTCCCCTATGCGGCGATCGGTGGTTCCTTCATCGGGATGAGCAGCAAAAAGTACGTAAAAGGCATCGAATCCATCCTTTTGGCTTCTCTCATATTCGGGGTGCTCTTTGCCCGATCAAGCCAGTTTTTTGAGGGGTATGGCGGGGCCTTGGGGACCTCCGCCTGCATTTCCGTGCTGACGGCCGTCAGCTGGAGAAGGCTGGTCAAGCGATCGAGGCAGAAAGTCAAAAGAGCCTGGATACGCTCTGGCCGATAGGCGGGAAGACTTTATTCTCCTTTCTTCTCGATAGGTAAAAGGCGATCAAACATCAATCCGCTCCAGCCCTCGCCTCTGCCTGTGGTCTTGGTTCTTCCTACCCAAAGTATCGTTTTGCCGTCGATCCAGCGCGTTCGCTTGAAGGCACGCTTCACAATCACGCCCGCCCTGGGCACTTCCTCCTCCTCGATGAAGTGAACCGGCTGCTGTTCTTTGAGCAAAAGGCTGCTTGGCGCGGGGGCATTGGGGATTTTTGCCCTTTGCAGGCGAATCTCCTGCTCACTTCCGTTTTTGTGGACCGGGATGAAAGGGATCCAGTTTTCTGGAACGGAAGTTCCGGCCAGGTATCGGACCTTGGACTCAGGATTGTCGGGCTCATCCAGCGGGCTAAAACGTGGCCGGATCAGCTTCACCTCCCTTCCCCCACCGGCGATTGAGGGAACGGTGTTTTCAATCGCCCACACCATATTGGTCATCTCGTCCCGCATGAAATTCACCTTTTCCAAAGGCTCGCTTTGCTGGAGCTTCAGGATCGAGGGAGCGAGGTAAAATCTGTTTCTGGGCGACTGTAGGTCATGCCGCTCGTTGTGGCGGAACATCGCAAACTCGTGCCAGGCCACTTCCGGATCGGTAAAGGTCGGCTCGATCAGTACGTGCTGCCCAAACACATCGGTGACGAGTATATTTTTGACCTCACAGTAGGTATTGATCTTCATGGGATACGGCAGTACAAACCAATCGTTGGAATAGGTAATCCCGTATTCGGTGATGAGCATGGACAGCAGCCCGGTGGTTCCTGACTGGATCTTGGCAAAGTCGATCTGGCCATCCTCCATCTGCCAAAAACGGGGATTAGGAATCCCGGAGTATTGCAGTGGGGTGGGAATGAAAGTCTGCACACCCACTCTCAGCTGGCCGGTCTGCTGGATCTCCGAAGGCGTAGATCTGACATTCTCGTCAAAGCTGCTCCAATCCAACTTTCCCGAGGCATACTGGTCAGCTTCGAGCACGACTGTTTTGCCATTTTCGGGATTCGGCATCTCCAGGTGAAAATTGTATTCCATTCGCTCCGGCGTCCACGCATTTTGGCCCGATTCGCCCTGATAGTAGAGCGCCTTGTACCAAACTTGAAATTGCTCTGCTATGGTCGTCGTGAGCAGGTTGCGGTCAGCGGCCTTGAAGGCAGCCTCATTGTTGACCCAGTCTTGAAACGTCCCGTCCGTCATCGCCTGCAGGATCGCGTGTCCATCGGGAAACTTGCCCAACACCGTCTGCGCAAAAAGAACCCCTTCCCTATCCTGTGCATTTTGATCGGACGAGAGCGGGAATCTTTCGAGGAATGCCGGACGCAATCTTTTCCTGCCCTGCTCGCTTAGTATCCTAAAAAATTGCCTGCCCATCTGCACCTGCAAAAACAGGTTGACCTCCACCGCCTCGTGCTCGACTTCTGGCTCCAGGGGAGTCTGGCTCGGGTCGTATTTTTTAGACGCTTTTCCCGAAATCGCCAGCACACCGGGTTCCTGTTCCTCAGAGAGGATTTTTGCCTGGCAGGCAGTCCCCGCATCCTCCCCCTGAAACTCCCCGAGCTGCCACTGCCGAGTCAGCATCCATAGGGGGTCGGCCGTCTCAGCCCGGAGGCTTTTCTCAAACTCCGCCTGTCTCGGAAGTCCCTCCAGACGGTTGCGATTGGAAATGAAAGGCTCAAAAAAGCGCTTGTCCAAAACGGAAGTCGCCAGATTCGCGCTGGCCTTTAGCTTGGCAAATTCACTCAAAGTCAGCATGTCTTGTCAGTTTTTTTCCCACTTGGTGTACAGTTGCATATTGGTGGACTTGACCAGCTGCATGAATTTGTCATTCAGGGTCAGGTAGTCCAAGGACACGTTGGCTTCCTTGACGTCATAGGAAGCGATGGTCATCGGAAGAAGGATCTTGAGCACATCGTGCTCCATCAGCTGATCCGGCTCCACAGCCCGGGACCGAGATCGCCGGATGGTGTCATTCAGCACGCCCTGCAGCACGTCCCAGTCCCATTTCCCACTTTGCGTAGGCTCCACGGCCAGCAGCACCGCTTGGGGTGCCGTTGCATTGGGCTGGTTATAATGGTAGGCAAGCCCGGTGATCTCCTCTTCCACGGGGATTTTTTCCGTCCATTCATCCAAAATCAACACCGACTGCAAGTCCTTGGTCTGCGCAGCCTGCGCCCCTAGGCACGCAAGGGAAACGGTATCCTCCATGATATTGAATGGCTTGCCTGCGTATTCTTTGGGAAACTCAAAGCCGAGCCAGCTATCGTCAGGACGGAAAGGAACCTGCGCCAGCGAAAGGTCCATCGCTTCGTTGCCCAAGGCCTCGCTCATAAACCGCAGCGTTTCAAAACGCGCCACCGCGGGTCTCACCCTCGCCACCGACTGCAGCCAAGACTCCTTGTTTACCTCCCCACTCAGCCCGGTCTTCCCATTGATATACTTCAGGAGCTGCTTTTCGTCTTTCAGGGTCTTTTTCATGACGTCCTCATTGGAGTATAGGAAGCGGGGGATCGGCAAAAAGTCCTCCCCTAACAAGGCCTTTGCGGCCTCAGATAGCGACTTCAACCGAGGAATCACCTCCGTCTCTGTTGCCGCCTTCGCGAGCCTTTCCGCACCCAGCTCGATCTTGGCATTTACTACTTTCCAAAGGTTTCCAACCCTGGACAGCAGGTCCTCCTGGCTTTCACCGACCTCTGGCCCCAAGCTTTGAGGATACGCCAGCTGCACGCCAAACAAGCTTGCGGACTCCTGAAACTCTCTGATCCCCGACAGCGTCTCCGGCGAAAGATCCACTGCCTGATAGAGCTGGGACGGCTCAACACTTGCCTCTGCCAGGCCAAACAGCGCCGACATGCTCGGAGGATTTGTCTCGTCTTTGGGCAAGGACGGCCCTGGCACCATGGCACCAAATGCCTCCACCATGCTTCGCAGCGAGCCCAGCCCTTCTTCTATTCTTTGCCTGTAGTCTTCAAAATCCACCCCTGTCAACTCGAGCGAATTGACCACCGATTTTGCCCTGCTCGCAAAGTCTCTCGCGTCTGCCACGCGGCTCTGGCCCAAGCTCATCTTGATGCTTCGCAAAAGGGGAAAAGCGGAAGCCAAACTGATCGCAGAGGCACGCAGTTCGGGAGAAAACTCGATCTGGAGACGCACGGAGGCTTCCAGCCTCTTAGATTTCCTAAAATAAGAGGCGATCCGGCTCTCCAGCTCCGTGGCGCCAGCGGAGAGGTCTTCGGACAGCAAGTACACCAGATCGATGGGTTGGAGCCCTAGGTCATCGAGGGACACCAGTTCGGTTTTGGACCGGGCTCCCGTCTCCGGGATCGAGGTGACACGGCACATGATCTTGCGGGGATCGCCGATCAGCTCGGCAACCCATCGGTTCAATCCCGGCTCGAATGCCGCTCGGGGACTCGGGTCGGCAGGCCAGCCCTTTCCCGGAGGGGAAAACTTTTTGACATCCAAATGCGCCGCGATTCTATGCGTATAGGTCAGCAGACTCGATCTGGGCGTATCCAGCACCTGTATCTCGGGAGGCGTATCGGCCATCAGCGCCGAGTTCAACACGCCGGAGGTCCGGTCTCTATTTCCCTGGGTGATCTGAAAAGCCGCCTCGGTGACCAAAAGGTCGTTGCACGCGTCCAGGGTATTTGCCAGCTGGGCTTTGAGTGCGAGCACCAAAGGTCTATGCGCCGCCACTGTGACCAAACTGCTGACCTCCGCATCTGAAGCCTTCAGGATTTTCAGCCCATTGACCACAGGGTAGCTGTCGATGGTCTCCTGGGCCTCCGTGGCTCCCTGCTGAGGGATCGACAGGTTTTCGATCTCGTATTTGCTTCGAAAAGCCTGGATATACCGATTCAGGTTGTGGGCGGGATTGCTGGTAGTGGCATCGTGCAGCCCCCTCTCAAACTCGTATCCGAGCAAAACCTCCAGTCTTTGGCCATTGCGTATCCCCTCAAACAGCGCCATCGCCCGTCTCGCTCGGTCACTGGAGAGGTTCATGGCAAAAAGACTGGGATTGGAGGGGCTGGCGTGGTTTTTATAGCCAGCCAAGAGCAGGCCGACGGCCGTCGCATGGTTGAGGGAAGGGACGTGTGAAAATCCCGCGTTTTGCTTGAGCTTGATTGGAGGCGTCCCGTCTTTTGGCCAAAGCTCCTTGGGGACGGTGCGCTGGTTCAAGACTTTTTTGGGCTCCGGACGGAGGTTTTCCACCCAGCCATAGGAGGCCAGATAGACGCCCGTTGGAGCTTTTGCCCTGTTTTGTTGGAGCCTCCTGGTAAACAAGCCCATCTGCCAGGCATCCAGCCGATACGAGCAGAGGTCCACGAAGTCCGCGAGATTTCGCTCCAAGGCTTTGGTAGAAAGCCCTCCGAGATAGTTCATCGCTGCCCGCATCGGGGCAATGTTCGGATTCCAAGGCAGCCGGATCCTTGGATTGAGGAGATGGTCGCCGAGGCTGGTATTGACGTTGGCAAAGGCGTTGGAATTGATTTTTTTGGGATCTCCCTTCAGCAGTTCAAAGCTGGTGAGGTCCTGGTTATTTTTGTCCATGTTGAAAAAACTCTTTTCAAACATGGCCGACTTGATCACCTGGTTGTTTGCTTGGTAGGCTTTGGTTCCCGCCTGCTTCAGTTCCGAGAGAAGCGCATGGCGCATCAACAGGGCCAGCAGTGACCGTGGGGGCTTATCTCCTCCAAAATTCACCGTCTCGATCTCGGCGAGCGTGCACCTTGTCCCCATATACTCGGCGTAGTTCAGTCCCGACTTGGGCAGCTTGGGCAGAAACTCCGCGTCCGAGGCAGCCACGTCCGGCAAGATCAGCTTGTCTGCGCCGATGGGATTGGTCCACTGGTAAAAGACCATGTTGGAGATCAAGGGGTAAAAATTGCCCTTGGCAAGGGGATTGAACCCTAGCGTAGTAAGAAACTCTACTATCCTTTGGTTGAGGTTTTTGATCTCCACATTGAAAAAGGACTGGTTCACCAACGGGGAAGCCAGACTATAGTCGGGGAGGTTACCCAGGCGCTGGCGAAAAGCCACCGAGCCCGGCTGAAGTCCCAGTATTTTCAGCAGAATCTCCCAGCTGTCCCCAGGCATCCCCACGCGCGGCACTTTGGCCGAAAGCTGGTCCCACACCGACTGCAGGCGCTTCAGCACCTCCGCCAAGCCGATGAAAAACTTTCCGGATGCGGCTTCATTCCAGCGGGACAGGTCACTGGTGAGCAGCACCCCATAGGGCTGGTCTCCTACCCGAATTGCCGACAAGGGACCTCGGGCTGTGACAAAAGAGGTGAAAAAGCTCCGTATCTGGACAGCGTCGGCCTCCTTGATCGCCGGCTCCATGAGCTCCTCAAAGTAATAGGCAAGGGTGGCGGCGTACAGTGCCCGATTCATCATCAGATTGTCAAAATGGTCCATCTGCGCCGCGTGGGAGAGGTCTTTGAGCACCTCCCTGTTTATCCCAAATCCTTGCGCAAACAAGTCCAAATCCGACTGGGGATTGGCAGGCACGGCCTGTTCCTCATAGTACCCTTTGGACAGGTTGTCCTCGTTGCGGGAATAGCCTGACGCGCCGGTTTCGGTGTTGTTGGTGGGAGTGCCTTGCGGCAAAAAAGACAGGCCCTTGGAGGAGTAGTGGTGATTCTCAAAAAGGTCTTCAACGAGCTTTTTGCCGGACTCGGGATCCGCCGAGTGAAGAAGGCCCAAAACCGTGATCCGCTCGATCGATCCGTCCGCCACCCGCATCGCTGGACTGAGCTTCACCTTCATCCCAAGCCCCTTTGCCACTGCCTTGTCAAAACTCTGGAGCCAGGCGATTTCCTCCTGAAAGACAATCTCATCCTCTTTTTTGGCAAAAGGCTGCTCGGTGGCCAGGGGGTCAGGCCCCAAGAAAACCGTATCAGGGATCACTGCGCCCACCTGCTCGTGGACGGCCTTGCCATGGGCAAAGATGGTCAGTACAAACCTGTCCGGCAGAGCCTGCGTCCTTGCGGCCCGCGTCCAGCTGCTTTCCTTGAATTGGGTATGCTTCGGAAAGTCCAAGTTGGCAGGCGGAGGGCTGTCGGTCTTGGGCCAATTGAGCGGCCGGGTCGCCTTGGCTATCCAAATGGCGCGCTGGGGACTGATGGACACGGCTTTGAGGTTTTCCCAAGCCAGTTTCTTCTTCGACTCCGCCTCTTCTCCCGGAGGAAAACTGTGCAAACCTGCCCTCTTGGCCCAGTATTCCTCCCCTGCCTCCACTTCCTTTTCCGCAAGCAAGGGCTCATGGGTATCGGCGTGGATGTCGTCTGGAAAGATCCTGACCCAAAGTTCCTGGGCCGCACCCACGGGAGTGACGAACCGTGTCTCGATCCTCACAGGCAGCATGACTATGGGCAAGTCCCCGCTGAGTTCGCGGGTGAGCGTACGATGGTTCACAGCCAGCAGGCCCGTGATGGCGGCATTGAGGGAGACTTCGGTTTGTCTGAAAAGCAGCTCTTTCTGCTTGGATGCGCTGCTCATGGTCACGGAAGTCCCCTTCTTGGCCTTAGAGGCCATCTCCAGCTTATCCGAATAGCTTGATTTCTCAGCCGAGCTGTAGGTTTCGCGCAGTTGCTTGATTTTTTTTATCTGCTCTAGGAAAGTTGCCATAGCGAAAAGTTTACCGTTTGCCCATTCTACTTTTTCCAGAAATCCCTCTTGTACACCCCATAGTGCTGCAGTAGGCTCGTGCGGACCTTTGCCCCTTGGTTCTGCTCGTTGATTTCCTTGTCCAGCATCTCGGAGGCGTGCACAGCCACCATCACCGGGCGCTGGATCAGGATAGAGGCCATGTCGGCGGAGCTTCTGCCCCAGACACCCTTGGCTGCCGTCGGATCCTTTTTGTTTGGCTGCTTGCTGCCGCTGGCAAATGGCAAGGCCTCGGCACCGAAGTTTTCCCAAGAGAGATCGTTCCAGGTAAACTTGGTCGGGTCTACGGGGTCAAACTTGATGTCCATGCCAAAGCGAGGCTCTCCCGGCACTTCGGCGATCACAAAAAACCACCCCTCCTTGTTCCCCGGAAAATCCGCCATCGCCGTGATGCCCGCCGCCTCCTCGATGGTCAGGTCAAAGCCCAAAAGCTTGATGTCCGGTGGCAACTCGGCCTGATAGATCGGGAAGCGCACCTCCTTCTTAAACTTCGTCTCGTCCAGATCTTGGGTGATCACCCATTTCCCGTCTTTCTTGAATGCCTTCTGGGCATAGACGACCGTGTTGGGAAACTTCTTGAGCAGCTCACCCCGGATCACAAAAACGAGCTGCTCGGAATCACCCTCCTTGTCCCGGGCATTGTTCCTTCCCAACTTGGCCGCTTTGGGCCACTTGTGGATCGGTGCGATGTCCTTCAACGACTCCGAGTCGGTAGGACTGCTGTCCGGTGTCACAAAGCCTTTCACATCCCAAAACTGCCGGAAATAGCTCCCCCGCATATCAGTCGGGTATTCCCTCCACAGCAGCTCCCGGCCCATTTCAAAATTTAAGCCCACCAGATAGGACTCGATGAATTTCTGGTTGGTGCGCAACAGCGAAAACGTATTGGGCTGGATCAGGTGGAGATTGGGCAGGAGCAGCTCCTTGTCCCGATCCACCAAAAACTTATAGGAAGGAGCCGGAAAATCAGGATAAGCCATCGCCGGAAGAAAGTCCGGATCCACGCTCGGCCTCTTCGTACCCGGGCCCCAGAAAATCCTCGAGTCCAGAAGCTTCTTGTATGCCGCCAGCGGCTTGAAGGTCTGGAGGCTGTCGATAGCCAGCTTATTGGTATCAACACTGGGCGGCGCAGGCGGTATGTCCCTAAACTTGAACACCACATCGTAGTCCACAAAGGCATTTTTGTAGGCCGTATGGGCTGCAAAGCCCGTGTCTTTCACCACGTCGATAGGCTTGATCACAGAGACGGCATCTACCTTGAGCACAATGGAATCCAGCCTAATCGCCGAAACAGGGGTAGTCTTCTTGATTGCTGTCGGGCCGGTCACCTTGGGCACGGTGACTTTGGGCTGGTTCACCGCCTTGACCACATCCTTGTTGAGAAGCTTGTCCCAAGCAGCGACTTCCGGAAGTCCCCCAGCAAAGTCCTTCTGGAAGAAAACGGCATCCTTGTCCAAGTTGGACTGCAGACTCCACACCTTCAAGTTTTCCAGCTTGGGCGGAATCGCCACCACATTGATTCCACTCAGGGAGGCGAGTCCTATGAATTTGTCGATCGATGCGGCAGTCAAGCCTCCGACGGCGTTGGTTTTTTGCAGAAGCAGGGAGAAAGACGGCATCACTGAGGCCTGCTTCTCGATGGCACGCACCACAGACGTGTTTGGCCGGAGGATTTTTTGAAAACCCGCCATCAGGGTCGCATCCGGAATTTTCCCCTGATTCACGGTTTTCTTCACCGTGAGTCCCCCAGATAGGATCTTGGAGGAAAGATTTCTACTGAAGGAAAGCACGTTTTCCTTGGGCTGGGGGAGAATGTTTTTGATATAGGCGCGCTCCATGGTCTGGGCCATGAGCTGCGCCATCTGCATCTTCCTGTTGGCTTCCAACACGTCGTTTAGCTGCTTCCAGGCCTGATCCATCAGATTTTCTTGGTCATCCTGTACGGCCTGCACCCCAAATCCCGCCGGCACGCGGGTTCGTGGGTCACGGTTTAGGTCGTTGTACCACACTTCGGACGCAGGATCAAAAGTCGGAATCACCTTTTCCCCCGGCTTGCTCAGATCCTTTCGCATCGCATGGTACATCCCGTAGAAAGGCATCGTCACAATCGGGTCTTCATCGGGGTTTTCGACCTGCCCACGGTTGAGGTTGAGCAGCTTGCCCAGTTCCGTCTGAAATTCATTGGGCTGGATCTGTGTCGAAACAGCCGTCGGGGCCATTACCGCCCCCTCCAGCAAAACGGTCTTTGGGCTGGGAGCGGGGATTTCCTCGGTAGAGTCCGCGCGAAAATATCCCGGAGCGGAGCAATCCATCGGCCTAGATCCCACCCGCTCGTCCATCACACGCGGCTCGATCAATTTCACCAAAGACTCAAAGTCGAAGTTGGCTCCGGTACGGAAATGCCATCTATAGTAGACGGGAAACTCCAAATCCGAGCCCGTACCCCAAGCGGCCTGCTGGGCCATCACACCTGCCGGATCGCGCTCCAGTCCTGCCAATCGCCCGGTCTCGAAACTCGGAACAAGAAATGCATGATACATCACGTTGGGTTCCAGCTTTCTTGGGCACATCACCCGACTGTAGACCCCATCCGGATCGGTCTTCACCCCCTGGCGAAATGCCGCGATATTGCTTTCAAAGACATTTCCCGATTTGGGCAGGTTGGCATGCATGTGCGCCCAAAGGTGGATTTCCCCGTGAGGCTGTAGCGCCGCGGCATCCAATACCTTGATCGAACGGAGCGGCTTCTGTCTTTTGGTATCCTCAAACTCCGTCTCTTTTAGAACGATGAGACTCAGCCAAGGCCTGAGCTTTCTTCCCTCATCCGTAGCAGATGCGGGGGTATAGCGCCAAGGAAAATCCTCATCGTAAAATTCGATGTAGGCTAGGTAGTTGGGCTCGAAATTGGAAATCCCGTCTCTCGGCTCCGTCCGCACGACCATGTCCGCATTGACGCCTGTGATGTCGCCGGGGCCCTGGAGGGTGAAATTCATCCTCGGCACGGCCATCGTACCGTTCAGCTTGATATCCACCGGGATCTGCGCACGCTCGACCTGCACCCCGGGGTTTGCCCCCAAGGTGTCTTTCTCGATGACGTTGGCCGAGATGCCGCGCCTGGACCAAGAGAAGAAGTTGTATTGCCCAAAATTCATAGCTGTCATTTTATTGTCCTAAACCAACTCATGCATGCCTACGACTTGATAGTTTGCCTCTTTTACCCCGTTTTTCTGGCTGGCCTTTTTCAGGTTCTCCAGCGCTTCGGCATAGCTCTCCGCCCGGAAGGTTGGATTGAGTTCCTTGAGGTCATCGTTGGAAGCGACGGTAAAACCCGTGGTGCGCAAGGCGACCTTCTCCGGGGCATTCAGGGATTTGGCGGCCTCGTTTTTCCAGGAAAGCTTGGAGCCGGATGCCCCAGCCCCCCTGACCAGATGCTTAAAGCCACCCAGCGGGATCTTCATGAAGCGGCGGGGAGGGGCGAGATCGTCGTCATAGGTGTAGTCCAGCTCGTAGTCCAAAACCACTGAATCCAACTCGTCCTTTGCCAGCTGCAGTTCTCCGGTGTCATTGATGGTCACGCCGCTCTCGAGCCGTTCGAAGGACTTGCGAGAAAGCTTCTCGTCCTCTGACAGCTCTTGATAGTTGCCTATGGCAAAAAGTTCCTTCGCCTGGGTCAATGCGGGCTTAGCGGCACCTATGGACACCTCAGAAATCCGGAAATTAGCTTCGTCGGCCTTCAGAGGCTTACGGTTGCCGTACTTTTTGATGTCCATGTTCAGCGGAAGGCTCCTCTGGCTGAAAGTGATCGAGCCGAATGGCTGAATCAGCAGATCCACCTGCTGATCCTCCGGAATGGCCCTGAGACTGACATGGAGGTGGTTGTTTTCCGGAATGATCGGCCGCCAGTTGCCAGACTTTTGAAGCTCTGCGGTCAGCAAGGCGCGAAGGTCTTCCGTCTCGATCGCCACATCGGGCTTGGGATCTCCCCAGGTCTCGTCAAAGCTGATCGTGACGGTGACAAACAGCAAACCAAAGGACACTTCCCCGGAAATGTTCCATGGCGTGGGCCCCGAAAGCCGCCCGATAAAGTGGATGCCAAACAGCACACTCGTGCCCTGCCGTATCGCCAAGGTGGCTTCCAGCCGCACGATGAAGCTGAACGGATCAAAAATAAACAGGACGTCCAAAGCCAGGGCCCCGTAAAGGTTAAATCCTAGTGGACCCTCGGCCAGCAGCTCTACTTTGGCCCCAAACTGCACGGAGTTGGAGGTCACGGCCAAGTAGCACTCGACGCTCAGTCTGGGATTGTCCCCGCTCAAGAGCTGCAGGCTGATCCTATCCATGTCCCGGAAGGCCCCAGGCAGGGTCGGCACCGTGGGATAATCCTTGAAGTCGGGGTGAAAGCCACCGATGCTGAGTCCAAAGGCATCACTGCCTCCCCATGCCACCACCAGCGCCAAACTTCCCGTGAGGGGAAAGCCCACCAGTTTGGAATCGAAGAGCCTGGCCTCGAAATACACAAAGCCGTTTTGGAAGTCGATCACGCCGAGGAAATTGACCTGGATCTTGACCAGTGCGGTTTCTTCGGTCGGCAGTACCATCTTGACCACGCCGATGATGATGATCTTTGGCTCCGGCAGCTCGAGGATAATCCCGATTTCCACGGAAATCAGCGTAGGGGTACCCCAGCCTATTTTGCCCATCAGACCGATCAGGAAGGTATCCTCCTTGATGGGAAAAATCTGCTTGATATCGCTGATGATGCGGGAGATGTTGCCGACGACATCCTCGGGAAAGAGGATGCTTTTGAGCGCATTGGTTTTCAAGCCCACACGCAGCGCCTCGACTTCGGCCCGTCTGTTGATCCCCAGCAGGCCACCGACGCCGATCAGGGCAAAGCCAAAGCCCAGCTGCACTGGGGAAAACTCCGCGGTGATGATGATCAGCAGGGAGAAGCCCTCGCTGCCGTCGGGCATCTTGGTATTGATGATCCCGACCGCCTTGAGATCAAACATGTTTTTGAAGGAAAGCTCCAGCGCGCCGAAGTACTCCCCTTTGTCCGGATCCAGGTACAAAAATCCCCCACCTGTGACCACGCCTGCGTTGATGCGGATGCCGGCGCCGGTGGGCCACTTGATTGCGGGAATCAGGTCATAGCCAAACACGCCCCCATTTCCTTCCAGTTTTTTGGCCTGTAGGTTTAGCCCCAGCCGATTGATGGTCAGGGTGACCGGAGGGCCAAATTTCAGCCAAAAGTCCAGGGAAACCTCCAGCTCAATGGTGTTCATGTCTTCGCTCACGTTCACCTTGATGGTGAGCACTTCCAGGCCAACGATATCGCCGAGGTTTTTGTGGATGGGAAGGCGCATGTTCAGCGCATTGAGGAGGGTGGTGAGGATTTTAGCCAATGGCTCGGCATCGCCTCCCGACGCTGCGGGCGTAGAAGAAGCGTCTCCGCCCGACGCAGGCGCAGAGGAACCACCCCCTGAACCCGATTCCGGCTTTTTCTTTTCGTCTATGCCGATGTTGCCATTTCCGTCGACGATAAAGCCATGCTTGAGGGAATAGCCTATTCCCAACGGAAACTTGTCATTCAGATCCGGAATCAAGCTAAAAGGAAAGCCCGTCAGGCCTCCTTTGCCCACTTCGTAGTGGATATTGAGAATTCCCTTGACCAATAGATCGTCGGGCTGCACCATCACCCCCATCTTCGCGGTGCCAAAAGCAAACTTGATGACTGGCTTGTCGAGCAGCGCGATCTTGGTGGGATTGGGCGTATTGTAGCTGTAGAATACGATAAACTTGTTTGCACTCCCGGCCTTTGCCTCAGGCAGGGTGCCGATCCTAAAAAGGCCATCCCCAGTCACATCGTAGCCTACCGAATGCCTATCCCCTTCCCCAATGTTGAAGGTGCGGGCACTTTTGCCCAGCAGCTTGGTGACGAAAGCTACTCCACCATGGGACTTGGGGGCAAAAAGCAAGGTATTGTAGAGCTGCAAAGGAACTTCGCCCGCTATCCGAGCGTCCACGCTGTAGGTGAACGTGCGATTCGAGATCCTGTCGGCAATAGGCGTGGTGCTGGTCTCGACGCCTTCGTAGCCGTAGTTGGAGCCGATGGTGAGGTCTTCTACCCCTCCCTTTCTCAGGAAATGGTCCAACAAAAACAGTCCTCCGGCAATTGCCAAAAACAGGGAGTCGGAAAGCGCATCGGCGGAGTCTTCATCCTCCAGCCCTTTGCCCAGGCTTTTCAAAAACCCACCGATGTCATCCACGATAAAGTTGGACGAGCCACCTGCGGCGGCCATCTTGGTGTCGAGGGCATTGAGCAGGCTGATCACGGAGTGGACAGCCGGCATGCGCCTTCTGAGGTATTCGAGTGTGAAGAGGTTCAGGATAGCGGTGACGAGCTCGTTTGCGGTACGCTTTTCGTCTCCTCCGCTGGCAGCAATCGCCGCCCTCACGATCCCCTCGATGGCCACCACGATGGCCGTCATGTCGGCGATCGCGCCAGCCAGCTTGAAGGGCTGCACCTCGTCGTCCGCCTTGTTGACGTATTCTTCCAGACTCGTGCCTATGGGAATATTGGGTGCACCCGTGGGGGGAAGCCCCAGCGAACCCAGCAGCTCATTTCTGGCCTGGTCATCCGAAAAAATATCCAGACCGGGCTTGATGATCTCGTAGAAAAGCTTGAGCACTTTCTGGAAAAAATCCTGGCTATCGTCTTCTGCCATCTTGATTCAGTTTACATGGAATCCCATTTTTTCATCCAACTCTCGACTACTCATACACCCGCAGAGGCAGGCCCCTGTCCGCTAGGTCGGCAACTCGGGCCTCGCCTGCTCTCCCACGGGCGTCTTCAATGGCACCTCATAGACCATCTTTGCCCCCAGCAGCTCATGCTTCAGCTTCCAGCTGTCCCCATCAGCGGTGAAAGTGATCCAGCCCACATTGCTGTTCCAGGCGATCCTCGGGGACTTGCCTTCCATGTAGGCCTTTTGGTGCCTGGAGACTACGTTGAAATAGCCATCCTTCATGGAGGTGGCATTTCCGACGACGATATCCGTGGCACCGACAGGATCGTCCTTCAGGCCTTCCTTGTCCTTGAGCACCCGCACCTTCCACCTCCAGTCTGGCGCAGGACTGACCGTCGCTCCGGGAGTCCAGCCCTCGATGGGGATGGCAGCAGTGGTCTGTCTGAGTCTTTGCCTATTGCGGGCAGTGACGTCCCCACCGGCAGAGACCAGTTTGTCTTTCCACCCAAACTTGGACAGCCCATCCCCAAAGGCCGTCAGGATTTTCTGGACCACAGCACTTTTGAGGATTAGCACATTGGGCAGCCATTCGTTTTTGAGGGCGCTGGAGGTCAGCTGGACGATACGGCTGCTGGGAGCGGTGGCGTTGCCTTTCCAATAGTCCATCACCGTGGTACAGCCGTAGTGCACATCTCCGGATAGCAAAACCACGCTTTTGTAGCTGTCTAGCCTGGCAATCAGCCTTTCAAAACCAGGAATGCTAAAGCCCCATGCCTCAAAATCGAAATTCAGATTGCCTCCGATGATCCCGGGATTGGCGTCGCTTTTCCCTTTCAAAGCGATCACCGCAGTGGCGGCCGGCTGCACCAGCTCCTCAAAGTTGGGCAGGCCCAATACCGGACAGGGGGAGACGATGAATACAAAGGGAGGGTTGTCAGTCAGGGTACTTGGAGTCTGGCTCGAAAGCGAGGTTTCGGATATCAGCTCGGGCACCGTGTTGAGGCTTTCGTAGTGGCGCTGGGTGCGCGTGTCCAAGACAATCGCTTGGGATGTGCCCAGCTTCAGGCCATAGTTCCAGTGTAGGGAGGTAGGCTGGCTTCCCATGCCCAGGAGGTTTTCCATTTTCTCCAAAACATCCGTCCTCAGCGTATTGAGCTTGGTGTTGTTTGCGTAGCGAAAAGCATATTCTCCCGTATAAAGGAGAAACTGGGCCTTTTTGTGGGTACTGGGAGTCATGTCGTCAAAGATCATGGGAATCGCCTCCTTGTAATCTTCTGGACTATTTCCCCAGTCCTGAAAGACCGCATAGGCCATCATGGCGTTTCGGATGATGTCCCGCCCAAAGGGCTTGGAGAGCACCTGGTTGTTCCATCTTTTAGTAATGGCCCAGTCGTCGGTCACCTCGTGGTCATCCATGATCATGTAGGTGGGCACGTTGGCGAGTACACGGCTGACTTCGGGGAGCTTTTTCATAAAGGCAGCCATATCCTTCAGTTCATGCTTCAGCGTAAACTTGGTCTCCTTCAGCCAGGCTTTGAACTTGTCCGAATTGGAATCGGAGAATTGCGCCCTTGTGATCGAGTCCTCGCTAAAGACAAACGCATCGGTAGGCCGACTAGCCTTGATGAGATTGACCAGGTTGGTGTCCGCCGCCGGACTGGGATCATCGACAAACTTGGTAATGACTTCGTCCAGCTTGGCGGAAAGCTGCTCGGGGCTCGCGTCAGCTATCTTCTTGATCTCCGAGATCATGTCCCCGCTCCAGGATCGGATATTCCAGTATTTCAGGTAGGTACCGGCATATTCCTCAAAGCTCAGCAGATGGTTGGCAGCCGCCTGGCTGGAGAATCCGGCAAACTTGTTGACCAGTCGCTGGCGAAAAAAAGGCGGATAGTTCACCACATCAGCTTCATGCTCCGGCGCCGCACCACCTTCGGCGTTGATTTTCATCTTCTCGATGTTGGGGCCAAAAATCGAGCTGCCGTCCATTGCCCCCAGACTTCTGAGAAAAAAACCAGGAACTTCATCGGCATAGATCTGGTCTCCCGTCAGGAAGAGCGCCTGGGGACGCTTGAGAGGATCTTGGCGGTTGTCTTTGATCTTGGAGTCCAGCAGTGCCAAGGCATCTTGGCCATGGCCGTGCATTTTCCGACAGCTGCCGTGGACGATGTTGAGTTTGTCCGGGGTTTCGCCGGGCAGGCAAAAAGAGGGCAACACGTTTTTTTTGTATCCCAAAGCAAGCTGGGGTCTGTCTCCCACCGTCTTGCCATCTTCGAGAAACTTATCCTTCAAAAAGTCAAAATCCTGGGGATCGTCTATCTCATGGTACACCATGTTGTAGCTGTATACCTTGGTGGGGTCGAGCCCGGGACTGGGAATGTCCACGGTCACCAGCCCTATCCACAGGTTTGTCCCAAACTGGAGCGTGTGGCTTTCCCCCTCGGCTATGGGCGTGTTGCCTGTCGTGAAAAGCGTGCCGCTGGAATGCTCGATGTTGTCTCCCTCCCATATTTTGAGGGTGAGGTGGTTGTTGGCCATGAAGGCCGCCCATACCGACACCTTGCTCTTCTCCACACGACGGAGGATGGGGCCACAAATCATTTTCTGGAAGGGCATATAAAAATCCTTGAAAGCAAAAGTTCCAAAAAGCCTTGGATCAAAAACCACCCATCAAGCAAGCCCAACCGGAGCGTTTTGAAGAAAAGCAACTAAAAGCCAAATCAGAAGAAACTGGACAATGTCATCGCCCAAACCGCAAAAACAGGCATTCCAACAAAGGGGCGGATATCCAGTACCGAATCAAAAGTCCAGGTTTGATATCAAAAATGGACTCCAGCAAAGTTCAAAAATTGAGAGCAGTAAGCTTTCTAAATTAGAATCTTACCACAAGCTTTGCAAGCCATC
Source organism: Algoriphagus oliviformis (assembly GCF_017254915.1). Lineage (GTDB taxonomy): Bacteria > Bacteroidota > Bacteroidia > Cytophagales > Cyclobacteriaceae > Algoriphagus > Algoriphagus oliviformis. The sequence continues at coordinate 274,769 of NZ_JAFKCT010000006.1, forward strand.
AGGCACAAAAAAGGCCTCGCGGGCGGAATATCATCAAACTAAAAACGCCTCGATCTCTCGGCCAGGAGCCCAAAAAATCAAATTTGTCGGACTCCTATTCCAGCGGCCCTTTCCACACGGTAAACAGATCTTTGATCGAATTCCCTATCCCCATGGGATCCCTGTTTAAGATGGCTGCGCCGAGGATGAGGATGGCCGAAGCGGTGTCCAGCCCCTTCTGGACGGTCTCCAGCTTCTTGATAGTATTCCTGATCTCAGCGGTGACAGCGCTGATCTTGGCCAAGGACTCAGCCACCTCATCCATCACCAGCGTAGTCGAGTAGGCCAGGATGTCTTCCCCGCAGCGGAGTATGGCGGCCTGCATGTCGCTCAGCTCCTTGTTTTCCTCCAGGGTGAGCTTGCCCCAGTTTTCATAGCGGAAATCCCCGATGGCCATGCCCAGGAAAAAGAAGTCATCGGAAAGTCGCTTTGCTTGCTCGGAGGTCAGCTTGGCCATAGTGCTCAGGGTTTAAGTTTGTTGAATTCAGACAACAAGATCTTGACCTGGCCGGAATAGCCCAACATGGCTAGGGCTAGGTCTTTGGCCACCAGCTTGTCCCGCTTGTCGTAGAGCTCCTGGTGTCCCTTGGCGATCTCGAGTAGCGCATCCGCGAAGAGCTCCATTTGCTTTTCCTTTTTCTCGATCTCACCCAGCGTCTGATAGTAGTCCGTCGCCGCCTTGCCTTTCTCATAGTCGGACTGCAGCGTGTTGTTCATTTTCATGTCCATGTAGTAGGCGTACAGCCGCTCCTTCTTGAAGCGCAGCTCCCCTTTCAGGTTTTCCCGCGTAGTCTTTTGAAATGCCTCCAGCAACACCTGCAGCGGCGCATTGGCCTCCTCGATGTAGGCCGCTATTTTCCTTCTTCGGTAAAAGTCCGTCGTACTTCTCAGCATGAGGTTGGATATCGACGAATAGGCCCCAGCCATGTTTGCGTCCACCGTCAGCGGTCCGAGTTCCTCGGCAGTCAGGGAAGTGACCAAGCCCTCGGTGCTGAACTCGGTCAGCTCATTTTGGGCGAGGTGGCCCAAAGCCTCGAAATAGCCTCCCACCACCTGATACATGCTCACCATCACGCTGTCCGCCTCGAGGTATAGCCCGCAGTCGCAGTCCAGCACACGGTTAAACTCAAACTTCCGAATGGCCTCGTAGGCACACCTGTCCACACAGTGGTCCTCAAAAGTGTAGCCCAGTTGCTCGAAACTTTTTATCCCGCTCAGGGAGCTTCCGGAAAAATCCCGGACGGCCTTCAGGTTGACACAACCCAAGAGCCCGAAGGAGAGGCTCAAAACAGAGACCAGCGAGACTCCGACGCGGCACAATCGACTGAAAACCATAGCAAATGCGGTCAAAAATCCAAGTTTAAAAAAACTGCCTGAACCCAGCTCGGCAAGGCCCTAAAAAGATACGAAGAAGACTTTGCAAATCCACACCGAGAACAGACTAGCCACTTTTTTGATCAACTTTTAGAGAATGTTTGATTTTTCATTCTGTATTTTTGGAGCAAAACAGAATAAAACACCATTACCCTATTGTAGCCAGATGGAAAAAACCGGAATGAAATTCAAGTGGAAAGTCGCTTTCCTGATCACGATCGCCGCCCCGGTGCTGGGGCTTTTCTGGACCCAAAGTCCTCCCATCGCCGAAAACTTCGGCACCGAAGACCAATTGGTCTCTGCGGACATCGCCTGGCTACTGACGGCCTCTTGTCTGGTGCTGCTGATGACCCCGGGCCTTTCCCTGTTTTACGGGGGCATGGTCGGAAAGAAAAACCTCATCTCCACCATGCTGCAAAGCTTTATCTCGCTGGGCGTGGTGACCATGCTCTGGGTCGTAGTCGGCTTTAGCCTGGCCTTTGGCGACCCGCTGATCGGCATCACCATCGACGGCACCAAGTATGGCCTCATCGGCAATCCTTTCCAGTACATGTTTTTTGACCAAGTGGGCGCGTTGCCCCACCTGACCCTGGGCTCTTCGCTTCCCTTTATCCTTTTCGCCCTTTTCCAGATGAAGTTTGCCGTGATCACCCCGGCGATCATCACGGGATCTTTCGCCGAGCGGGTACGCTTCATCGGCTACCTGTTTTTCATCGGGATCTTCTGCGTGTTTGTCTACGCGCCGCTTTGCCACATGGTCTGGCATCCCAGCGGCCTGATCGGAGCGTACTTTGGCGTGCTTGACTTTGCCGGAGGCACGGTCGTGCACATCAGCGCTGGCTTGGCTTCGCTGGCGGGAGCTATTTTCCTGGGAAAAAGAAAAAATCCCCACCACGCCCCTTCCAACATCACCTATGTGATCCTGGGTACCGGGATGCTGTGGTTTGGTTGGTTTGGCTTCAATGCCGGCTCATCTCTGGCTGCCAACGGCACCGCCGCTTTGGCTTTCGCCACCACCACGATCTGCTCCGCCACGGCGATGATGACCTGGGTGTTGTTTGACCGTATTCAGGGCAGAAAAATCTCCGCCCTCCAGGCCTGCATCGGTGCGGTAGTCGGACTGGTGGTCATCACCCCGGCGGCCGGATTTATCACCGTTCCCCAAAGTTTCTTCTTCGGAATGATTGGCGCGATTGCCTCCAACCTGGCCATGCATGCCAAGTTTCTCAAAAAGGCCGACGACACGCTGGATGTGCTCGCTTGCCATGGCATAGGCGGCATCATGGGTATGATCCTGACTGCGATTTTTGCGGGAAAAGAGGGCTCCAGCCTCCTAAACGGCGGCTGGGGAATCTTTGCCTCGCACATGGTCGTCCTGGTGGGCGTGGTCGTATTTTCCTTTGTGATGTCCTACGCGATCTTTTTCGTGCTCAACAAGTTTGTTACCCTACGGGTACGGGAAGAGTATGAGGAAATCGGCCTTGATCTCTCGCAGCATGGGGAGACATTAGGGCAATAAACGTATACCAGAAATTAATTTTCACAAAAAGGCCGCTTCGATAGACATGAAGCGGCCTTTGTCTTTTTCAAGAAAGGATCAGCTAAGCCACCAATGTCTGCAGATGCTTTATTCCGACTTACATCAAAATTTACCCTTTAGGCATTCGAATGCTGTTCCAATATGTTTAGGCTCATTTTTCATCTGTTCTTTTGGCTTGACCCAAAAGAACCAAAAGGTCAAGATTTGCCAAAGCTCCCTCCGCACAAGGCCGAACGCTGGCTCGCTCCTGCCTGTCGGCAGACAGGGGCAAATCCTCCCTCCGCACCTATCCAAACTATGGTCAGTGCTAGGCTGACAAAATCTTACCGTACTTTCTCTATTTGACGATTTGAGGCAAGCAGCGACCGATTATACAGATACCATTCATCAGGAAACCAATTCAGTCATTCTGCCTACTGGCCACTGCGACTGCAAACTCACCTCCCGCAGCTGCAATGCGGTACGGTCAACCCGAAGGCCTCGCCTTCCTCATGCCAGTTGAAGGTATCGTTGTACGGAGCGAGCTCCCACCAGAATGCGGTGCGCGCGTGTTCGTGGTTGCCTACCTCGTTCATCGTCGCGGTATCGTACAGGCGGCCATTGATCATGGTGAACTGGACGTTTTGGGACTGGTAGATGTCCGCTAGGGGATTGCCATCGATCACGATCAAGTCGGCCAATTTCCCTACTTCCAGGCTGCCGATCTGATGGTCGAGACCTAGCGTTTTAGCGCCGTTCAGGGTTGCTGCCCTGAGGGATTCGAGATTGCTCATGCCGCCCTGGTGCATCATCCACGTTTCCCAGTGCATGCCCAGGCCTTGGATCTGGCCATGCGCTCCCGTGTTGACCAAGACTCCTAGATCGGACAGTTTCTTGGCCGACTTGGAAACGAGGATATGGCCGTTTTCATATTCTTCCATCGGCACCATGATACGATGCCGCGAGCGGCTGTCGATGATGGATCGTGGGGTGTATTTCAGCAGGTGTTCGTTTTCCCAAACGTTGTCCTTTTGGTACCAAAAATACTCTCCGGCAAGTCCTCCGAAATTCACGATCAGCGTCGGGGTGTAAGCCGTGCCGCTGTTGCTCCAGAGCGTCTGCACGTCTTTGTAGAGTGGCACCACGGGGACATTGTGCTCGATGGTGGTATGGCCGTCCATGATCATGGACATGTTGTGGAAGTAGGTGGAGCCGCCTTCGGGCACGACCATGACGCCGTTTTCCCGCGCCGCTTGGATCACCTGCTGACGCTGGTCTCTTCTGGGCTGGTTGTAGCTTTTCACCGAAAAAGCCCCGAAAGCCTTGGTCCTTCGGACCGCCGCGCGGGCGTCTTCCAAGTTGTTGATGACCGCCTTGAAGTCTCCGTCCGCTCCATAGAGGATGATGCCGGTGGAGAAAATCCGTGGCCCAACCATGTAACCCGCTTTCACCATTTCCGATTGGCTGAACACAAACTCACTGTTGCTGGACGGGTCATGGGTCGTTGTCACGCCAAAGGCCAGATTGGCGTAGTATTGCCAGTGCTTCTGAGCGCTCAGCCCCGAGTACGATTGCCCAGCGTGTGCATGGGCATCGACCAGGCCAGGCATGATGGTCTTGCCCTTTACGTCGATCACCTTGGTATTGGCCGGAATCTCCACATTGCTTCCAAGTGCCTGAATTTTATTTCCCTCGATTAGGATGGTGCCGTTTTCGATCACTTCGTCCCCATTCATGGTGATGATGCGGGCGCCGGTAAAGGCCACCCTGCCGGTCGGTACGTCGGACTTGATCTTCAGATTGATCTTGATCCCGGTGGTATCCATGGCCGGTAGGCTGTCAGGAGAATTGGGCAGGAAGGTGAAACGCTTTTCCACCTCGTTGGTGAAATATTCCTCTCCCAGCGTCCAGTGGATCTTTTTGGAGTCTGCCGACCAATGGATATTGATCCCCGCATCACGGGTGAGCTGGCTGACCGGTACGGAAGAACCCGTGGGCGCTAGCTCGACGGTTTGCCCAGTCTTGGGGAAAGGAGCCAGGTACACCTTGTGCAGGTTGATGAAGGCAATCCAGTTTTCGTCCGGGCTGGGCAGGATGCGGTTGCCATAGTTGGAGGAGACCAACACGCGCTCGTCGTTACCGCTCAGGTCCATGCTCTTGAGCGTTTTGGTATTGGAACCAAAGAAGTAACCACCAGACTGCAAAAAGATACGGTCACCCGCTTGGTTGAACATCGGAAAATCCCCGCCCTCGGTGATCAGGGTCTCGGCTCCGCCTTGGCTCGGCATCCAATAGATTCCCGATTGCCCGGTGTAGGTCGAGCCTTGCAGGCCATTCCCTCCATCGCGCTTGAAGACGATCTTGCTTCCGTCTGGGCTGAACGACGGGGTGCGGAAGATCCCCTTGTCGGAAGTGATCTTCTTCGGAGCTGCGTTTTTGACAGTCCAATTGTAGAGATAAATCGCTCCCTTTTCCTCATCGTTCCATGTGACAAAGGCGAGCTGTCTGCCATCCGCCGAAAAAGCCGGTTCGAACTCCAAATCAGCAAGCTGGGTCAGGCGCTCGGGCGCACCATTTGGCAGGGACTTTTTCCAGAGATGTCCCGCGGCATTGAACACCAGCCACTTTCCATCCGGAGAGGTGACCGCCTGGCGTACGGCTTTGGCCGTAAACTCTTCCTCGAAGGCAGGATTCTCAAACCGCACCACCTCGGCTACCTGGATCTTGCTGCTGACTTCGAAAGGAATCTCTGACACCGCATAGGTCTGGGTGTTGACCTTCTTGATCTTTCCCCCTGCCCAAACCAGGATATGGGTATTATCCGGATGCCAGGCAAAGTTGGGATAGGAGCCAAAGATCGCCCAAGCCTCCTGCTGGTCTTTGTCCAGCTGATCATACACGGGCAGTTCCACCTTGGTCTCGAGGTCTTTGACGAAAAGCACCGTCTTGGTACGCACCCGGCGGATCATCGCCAGCTTTTTGCCGTCCTTGGAGATGACCGGACGGGATGCACTTCCCGGACCTCCGGCAATGGTCTCGATCTCGCCTTTCTCCCGATCGTATTGGCGGATCACGTAGATCTGGCTGTTGGGGTCTTTGTTGTACTGAAAATAGCCCCCAGGATACACGTCCTCGGAGTAGTACACATACCTGCCGTCGGGGGAGACAGATGGCTCGTTGACGTCCTGCTGGTCATTTTTGCGCTTGGTGAGCTGATAGCCAGCACCTCCCGTGATGTGGTACATCCAGATCTCCCCCGCACCCAGGGATCGGCTGGAGGAAAAGTGCTTGCGGGCAATGATATACTGCCCATCTGGCGACCAGACGCCATTGTTGAGCAGGCGAAAAGTCTCCTTGGTGATCTGCTTGGGCTCGGAGCCGTCGGCGTTCATGACCCAGATATTGTCCCCTCCTCCGGCATCGCTGGTGAAAAGGATCTTTTTGCCATCTGGACTGAAACGGGGCTGCAGGTCGTTTGCCAAACCCAAACGCAAAGCCGTGGCCTTGCCGCCCGCGGCCGGCATGGTGTAGATGTCACCCAGCAGGTCGAACACAATCGTATTCCCATCAGGGCTGATATCGAGCGACATCCAGGTCCCCTCGTTGGTCTGGAGGTCCACAGAGTGGTGGTTGTCGCCTTTGCCGCCCTTGCTCACGTCCCATTTTTCCTGGGCAAAAAGTGGGGCGGCCCCCTGGAACAGGAGCACTGCGAAAAGAAGTAGTTTTAATCTCATGGGGTTTGCGTGGTCTTTTGAAGTCTCTAAGTAAGGAAAAAGGCCGCAATCATCCACGACCCTCCATCACGCGGGGGCTTGTCCAAATGCAAAGGACGCTGCCTTTTCTTCGGAAAAACGGGATAGCCGTGGCCAGGAAGGCAAATCAGTTTTCCCTGCTTGCCCAAAAATGCGATCTTTGCCCCAAAACCTTCCGCATGAGCAACAACGACGTCCTCCGAACCCTTCGCTACACCTTTGATTTCAATGACTTTGTGATGATTGACCTCTTCGCAAAGGGAGGTCTGACCGTGGATCGGGCACAGGTCAGCAACTGGCTGAAGCGGGAGGAAGACGAGGAATTTCAGGCCATCTACGACAAGGAGCTGGCAGCCTTCCTCAATGGATTGATCATCCTCAAGCGTGGCCCAAAGGATGACACCACGCCGGTTGCGGAGAAGTCCGTGAGCAACAACCTCGTGCTTCGAAAGCTGAAAATCGCCCTGAACATGAAGGATGAGGACATGCTGGAGATTTTTGGCCTGCGGGGCTTTCGGCTGAGCAAGCATGAGCTCAGTGCTTTTTTCCGAAATCCCAACCAACACCAATACCGCCAATGCAAGGACCAGGTCCTTCGCAACTTCCTCCAAGGCTTGCAGATGAAGTACCGAAGCGAGTCTTGATTTTAGATTGTTGATTCAAGATTTACGCGCGTTTTGGAGAACCTTTGAGGTTTTTCAAACCTCGAAGGTTTTGACAGCCGTGCAATTTTTCGATTAGAAAAAAACAGCGAACTCCCAAGTCTGAATGTCGAACCCCTCCCCGTCGGACACTTTCCAACCTTCCAACTTTACCACCTTCCCACTTTACCACCTTTCAACTTAAGCCCCAATTTTCAAATCTTCCAATTTTTCAATCATTCCTCCCACTTCCCAACTTCCTGCCCCCCTGCTTCCAATCTTCCGATTCTTTTGAATAACTTATTCCCACTAACCAAACCATAAACCCATGGAAAAACTACGAAAGGAAGACATCCCCCAGGAGGCTTTTGACCTGTATGACTACTATTGCCACAACAAGCTGGACCGCAGGACTTTTGTCGAGAAGCTCTCCGCCTATGCCGTGGGCGGTATCACCGTGACCGCCCTGATGAGCTCGATGATGCCCGACTACGTCAACACACGGACCGTGGAGCCCAACGACGGGCGCATGCAAAGCTCCGACTACGTCATGTACGACTCGCCCAAGGGAGGCGGCCAGATCAAAGGGCTGCTGTCCAAACCTGCAAAAGCAGGCAAGTCTCCCGGCATCGTGGTGGTCCATGAAAACCGCGGACTGAACCCCTACATCGAGGACGTGGGCAGAAGATGTGCCGTGGCCGGATTCATCTCCATCGCCCCGGACGCACTCACACCGCTGGGTGGCTATCCCGGCAATGACGACCAAGGCCGTGAAATGCAGGCTAAGCGCAACCGGGACGAAATGCTGGAGGACTTCATCGCTGCCTATCAATACCTAAAAAACCATCCGGATTGCGATGGAAACGTGGGAGTCGTCGGATTCTGCTTTGGTGGCTGGATCTCCAACATGATGGCCGTGCGCGTGTCCGATCTGGGAGCTGCGGTCCCTTTCTATGGCGGACAGCCGCCGGTGGAAGATGTCCCAAAAATCAACGCCCCTCTCCTGATCATCTACGGCGAGCTGGACGAGCGGGTCAACGCAGGCTGGCCTGCCTATGAGGCGGCCCTGAAGGCATCCGACAAAACCTACGAGATGATCAACTACCCGGGAGTGAACCACGGCTTTCACAACAACACCACCCCACGCTACGACGAGGCGGCGGCGACCAAGGCCTGGGAAAAGACCATCGCATTTTTCAAGGAACACCTAAGCTGACAGAAGGGGGCGAAAGCCTCCTTTTTTTTGCCCAAAACCCCGCATGCAATGCCACAGGAGCGAGTCAGTGGTCCACGGCCCGATTTGCTTCTGTTCTATTAAATCCGAATATTTGATCGATACGGGACAAGGATCACCTCCCGCTCCGCGACATCCCATTACATTTTTCGCCAAAATTTGGAAACGCTGCTCATCGACCAGGAATCACTCACACTCAGTCAGGGTGACTTTATCATCCGACTCCTTGTCGCGATCGGGATAGGTGCCGTGATCGGCCTGGAGCGCCAATACAGCGCCATGAAGGAAGACAGTAGAGGGTTTGCGGGTATCCGCACCTTCGTCTTTGTGACCCTGCTGGGATTTATTGCGGCTCTGTTCGGCTTTCTGATATCGCCCTGGGTGTATGTGGCGCTGGTTTTTGGGGTGAGCGTCCTGATCGGCGTATCCTACTGGGCTACCGCCGCGAGAGGCGACCATGGCGCCACGACGGAGTTTAGCTCCCTGCTGGCTTTTGTACTGGGCTCGATGAGTTTGCTCGGCCTGATCGAGGTCAGCCTGATGATCACCGTGCTGGTCGTGCTCGTGCTTTCGTCCAAGTTTAGGATCAAAACCATCGTGGGCATGATCACGGCGGAGGAGATGTATGACTTCATCCGCTTTGTGGTCATCGCGCTGTTGATCTTTCCGTTTCTTCCAGACCAGACTTTTGGGCCATATGATGTGCTCAACCCCCGGGAAATCGGCTGGGTGGTCATCCTCACCTCCGGGCTGGGGCTGGCGGGCTACCTGCTGACCAAGTTTCTGGGGACCAATCGGGGCATCCTGCTCGGAGGCATCGTAGGAGGACTGGTCTCCAGTACGGCCGTGACCTGGATCTATGCCAAAAAGAGCAAGGACAACGAAAGTCTCGCCGCCAGCTGCGCGACCGCCATACTCGGCGCCTCCTCCATCATGTTTGTGAGGGTTCTGATTTGGACATCCATTTTTAGCGAAGCGCTGTTCCAAAAAATGCTCCTGCCCATAGGCATCGTCTTCCTCGCAGCCATCGGCGTCACGCTGTACATCTACTTCAAGCGAAGAAGCAAGACCTCCGAAAATGCCGAAATGCCACTCAAAAAGGCGCTCGACCTCAAAGGGGCACTGATCTTTGGACTCATCTACACGCTGATCCTGCTGGTGGTGAGCTATGCAAACGAAAACCTCGGCACCGGCGGCACCATCATCTCCAGCGCCATCGCGGGCTTCTCCGACATCGATGCGATCACCATCTCCATCTCCAAACTTGCCGGCGGATCCCTAGACCTGCGGATCGCTTCCCTCGCCGTCTTGGTCGCCTCCATTTCCAACACCTTGGTCAAGATGGGCATAGGGCTCTACGCAGGCAGCAAGGCGCTGCGTAAAAATCTCTCCATCGGCTATGGAACGGTATTCCTCGTGGCTTTGGCTACTTTGGTATTTCTGGTTTGAAAATCTCCCAGACTTCAAGCCTTGGTGCCTTTTCCACCGATCTAGACAAGCATTTCACCGGAGAAAAAGACTATTTTTACCCAATCCTATAGACCTACACCAGATGCCCTCACACAAGACCACCTTCCAGTTTATCAGCGAGCCCTCCGACGTCAACTTTGGAGGAAAAGTCCACGGCGGCGCTGTGATGAAATGGATAGACCAAGCCGCTTACACCTGCGCGCGAACTTGGGCGGAGACTTATTGCGTGACCGTCTATGTCGGTGGGATACGCTTCTACAAGCCCATCTCCATCGGCGACCTGATCAAGATCGACTGCCAGGTGATCCTCACCGGCAGCTCCAGCATCCACATCATGGTCGAGGTCTATTCTCGGGCTTTTTCGGAGAAAAAATTCGAGAAGAAGACCCACTGCATCATCATCTTTGTGGCGGTGGACGAAAACGGCGAACCCAAGAAAGTGCGTCCATGGGTACCCAAAACCGATCAGGAAAAGAAGCTGGAAGAATACGCCGAAAAGCTCAAAAGGCTTCGTGGGGAAATCCACGAGGAAATGCGGCCGTTTTTTAATGAGTAAGAATACCGAACCCTCCAAGGGTTTTGAACCCTTGGAGGGTTGAGAAAGTAAAAGACCTTCCAGGTTTCGAAAACCTGGAAGGTCTTGCTGACAATTCCTATTTCTTCAGCTCCTTCTCTACTTTATCCAAAAACAGCCCCTCTACATAGAACTGCCAGTCAGAGAACTTCAGCGCCTGATTGGCCAAGTGCACGTGATGGTCCTGGTCGAGGATATAGTCAGCCGGCTTGTTGAGCTGACGGGTTTTGCCATAGACACTTTCCAGCTGGCTTTGTATCGCCGTCCACTCCTCACGCATTCCGGCAAGTTTGGCTTCGGCTTGTGCTTTTTTCTCACCACTCGGCTCATCCAGCTCAGCAAGGGTGATCAGCGCCCGGTTGGAAAACTGTGCCGCCTGAGCCACCTGCTCGTAGATCTCCAGCGCGTAGGTATTCCGTACGGCCAGCTTTTTGGACTCCTGGATCAATTGAAGCACAGAATCGATGGATGCCTGATTGGCTTGGGCGGCGGTGATTTTGTCCTGGTATTTTTGAGTCCATGCACCCGCAGAATCCGCCTTTGGAAAAGGGATCACAGCCTCTTCCACCGGATTCTCAAGCTTTCGGAGTCTGTTTCGATCACGCTTGTTGTCCAAAAGCGCATTTTTCCAAGCGGCCACCGGCTCCTCAAGCCGGTTGATAAACTCCATGTCGGCGTCGGCCAAGGCAGGCCCAAACGCCCGCTGCCGGTAGGCAGCATGCAGCTCCTCGGTGTTTCGCTTTTCCCCCGCCCAGGTATATTCCGCAAAGATCGCAATGCCTCGTCCATACAACTCAAAGTGCGGAGAGTCGTCATCCCAGAGGGTCAGCAGCAGGCCGTCGGCCTTGTTGCGGATGGAGATCAGGGCAAAATCCCGGATGTTGGCTGTATTGCTCTGGTCTTGGGGCAAGAGATTCCAGCGGGTCTGCCCGGCGGTCGCGCCCATCACTTTCAGCCCGTTGTCGGCAAACCACTTCATTGCGCGGATATTGCCGGGAGACTCCGGCATATTATAGTTCCAGCGCATGTACACGCAGTTTTTGGGAAACATGCCCACGTATTCGTCCAGCTTGGATTCGTTGGCCGTCCAGATGCTGTCCACCTGGGCCTCGGTGAGCTTTCGGTTGTACATCGAGCCATAGACGCCAGCATTTTGCAGGGGCATATCGTCCCAAAAAATGGGCGTCAGTCCTTTTTGCGCAGCAAAGTCACTGACCCGATTGAGCCAAGTCAGCTGGAGCTCCAGCGCAGACTTGCCACTTCCCCTTCCCGTGGTATGCACCTCATCCCCGCCTACATGCAGGTAGTTGGCGTAGGGAAAAGCCTTCAATGCATCGGCATAGAGGTCAAACTGCACCTTGTAGGTGTTTTCATCCAAGGGATTGAAAGCCCAGTCGCTCTCGGGATCGTCGCGAAGCGGCTTGTATTCGGCATGCTTGAGGATAAAAGAGGCATGGCCCAAGCCCTGCACCAGCGGGCTGATGCGGATATTGCGAGCCATGGCGTAGTCGCTGAGCGCTTTCCACTCGGCGATGGAAAAAGCGTCGGAAGAGGCGACTTTGGGCTGCAGCTCATAGCCCAGCTTGTCCTCCACCTCCACGATCACCGCGTTGATTTTTTGCGCAGCAAAGCGGTCCATGAGCTCATAGTAGTACTCCTTGGTCTCCAAGTGGTGCTTCACGTCCAAGTGCACGGCACGATAGGCCAAGGCCGGGGCGTCGGCAATCTTACAAACCGGCAGCGGCGCATCCTGGTCTTTGGCATCCTCCAAGAGCTGCGAAAGCGTCATCAGCCCGTACCAAAGACCCGCTTTTTCGCTGGCCTTGATCTGGATCTGATCGGATGCAATCGCCAATTCGTAGCCCTCGGCGGCAATCCCCGAATCGGGATCGAGCTCAAAAACAAGCTCCTCGCTGTCCAAAGCCAGCAAATCTCCACCGCCTACATACGTGTCTTTGGCTTTTTGAAAAGACTGCTCGACCTCGGCGACGTCCAGCTTCGAATCGCCGGTGACAGCAAATGAGGTGGGGCTGGGCAAGACCACAAAGCGGGCCTCAGACTTGGGCTGTGGTGAGCAGGAATACAGGGAAGGAAAAAGTGCCAGGACGGCGGCAAGTGGAAAGAAACGCATGGGTTATGTTGGTTTTGGCCGAAAATAGGGAAAATGCCCGAATCCCCGCCCCAAAATTTGGCAGGATGCCCCAATTCCACGACAGGCCTTTGATATTCCCCATTTTTGCCTAATTTTTAGCATCCATGCGGAAAATTGCCGGGTGGAAACCATAACCACAACAAACCCAAAATGCTGACACTTTTGATTATCCTGGTCGCTCTGGCCATGATCCTGATTGCCATTGTCAAGTTTGATATCCACCCTTTTTTGGCACTTTTTGCAGGAGCGATCCTCTATGGACTGATGATGCGCATGCCCACCGAGCTGATCATCAAATCCATCTCGGACGGATTTGGCGGGGTAATCGGCAGCGTGGGGATGCTCATTTTGCTGGGGGTGATCATGGGGACTTTCCTGGAAAAAACCGGCGGAGCCATCGTCATCGCCGACCGCATCCTCAAGTGGATAGGCGAAAAGTCCGTCAACCTCTCCATGATGATCAGCGGTTGGGTGCTGTCCATCCCGGTATTTGGGGACAGCACCATCATCATGATGAACCCCATCGCCAAGTCCCTCTCGGTCAAAAGCAAGATCTCCTACGCCGCCACCATCGTCGCCCTTTCGCTCGGAGCCATGGCCAGTCACGCCCTGGTGCCACCGACCCCGGGCCCCATCGCCACGGCGGGGATACTCGGGGCGGATCTCGGGCAGGTGATCCTTTGGGGGGTGATTGTCTCGCTCATTGCGCTGGTCCCGCTTTACATCTTTGTCTCTCGCTTCGTGGTCAAAATCCCGCTGGAAGCAAAAATGGGAATAGACGAAAACAAGCTCGAAAGGAAACACCTCCCCCCATTTTTTGCGGCACTTACGCCGGTGTTGGTTCCTTTGGTGTTGATTATTCTTGCCTCGATCGCCAACTATCCAACGCACCCTTTTGGCGAGGGACAGTTTTTCACCGTCATCCAGTTCATCGGTACGCCCGTCATTGCGCTACTCTTGGGAGCGATTCTCTCCTTCACCTTGCCCAAAAAATTTGAAATGAGACTGCTCTCCTCCTCGGGCTGGATTGGGGAATCCATCCTGCTCGCTGCGCCGGTGATCTTCATCACGGGAGCGGGGGCTGTTTTTGGAAAAATGCTTCAAAACTCCGGCGTCGGAGACCTAGTCACCTCCAGCATGAGCGATGCCAATTGGGGGATATTTTTGCCGTTCCTGATTGCTTTTGCCCTCAAGACCGCCCAAGGATCTACCACCGTCGCCATGATCACGACTGCATCCATCATCGCCCCCATTCTCGGACCGCTTGGGCTGGACTCAGAGACCATGAAGGTATTCTCCTGCCTGGCCATCGGAGCGGGCTCATTGGCCGTGTCCCACGCCAACGACAGCGGCTTTTGGGTGGTCACCCAGCTCTCCGGCATGTCCATCAAGCAGGGTAACATGTCGCACAGTCTGGGCACGGTCATCGCCAGCGTGACGGCCATTGTGTCGATTTATGTTTTGACTTTGGTGCTGGGATAAGTTCAAAGTTTGAGATTTGAGATTCGGGATTCGAGATTCGGTATTGAAAAATTGCAAAATTTGAAAATTGCAAAATTGGGCGTCTCTGTTGGTACGCTAGCGGGCTCGAAAAGAAAAAATTGACTATTCGCCTTTATGCCAGTAGGCAGCCGTAACAATCCGAAAAAACGCTTAAACAGGGGCTTTGCCCTACTTCGGTCTTCGGTCATCGGTCTTCCAGCCTGCCTAAGCAGACAGGTCCGATTGAAGAAGCAAATTCGCTTACTGGAAAGATTGCGGATAATCATGAAGAAAAAGGGCACCTGCTATGGCTCAGACACCGTACTTCGCAAATCAAAAATCGCACTTAGCTTTCATCTCGCTGTCCAGCCTCCGTCCACGGTAAGCATGGAGCCGACCAAATACGTACCGGCCGCCGAGGCCAGAAAAATAGCTGCCCCCTGGATTTCCTTAAGCTCGCCCCAGCGACCCAAGGCCGTGGCACCGACAACAAACTTTTTGCCCTCCTCGGTATCCGCTATCGGTAGATTCATCTCCGTCAGAAACGGCCCCGGACAGATCGCATTTACGGTGATATTCCATGGGGCAAGTTCCAACGCAAGGGCTCGGGTCATCTGGACCACCGCTCCCTTGCTGGACGCGTAGGGGGTGCGGTTGGAGAGCCCCACCAAGCCCAAGGTGCTGGCAAGATTGATGATCGCGCCGCCTTTTTGCTCTTTCATAAAGGGGGTCACGGCGCGGCTGGCCAGCCAGGTGCCGGTCACGTTCACCTCCATGACCTTGGCAAAATCGCCCGGACTCAGTTCGTCGATGGCGCCGCGGATGTTGATCCCGGCGGAATTGATCAGAATGTCGATCCTGCCAAAGGCTTCCAGCGCAAACTCCGCCATCGCTTCCATACCGGCTTTGTCCACCACATCGGCTGCGAAAGTCAGGGCTTTCACCCCATACTGCGCGGCGATCTCAGCAGCAGCGGCATCTCCGTCGGCGGCGTTTCTACTGACCAACAGGACGTTGGCTCCAGCCGAAGCGAGACCGGCAGCCATTGCCAAACCAAGGCCCTTGGTACCGCCGGTGATGATGGCTGACTTGCCTTGGAGTGAAAAAAGGGAAATTCCGGGAAGTTGGGAGAAGTCGAGGGTGGGCATGATGGGTCGTTTTAGGTTTCAATTTTTTGTCAACGGTCGACTGAAGACAGTCAACGGCTTGCGGGAATCAGGTCTAGCCGACGTTTACTTATCGGCCTCGCTTTTCCATTCGTGTTCAATGTTTGTCATTAATAGCGCATTGTCAAATTTTACCGAACCTTGTGGGAAAACCTCCTCGTTTTCGAAAAAGCTGGATTTCACTTTCAAGACCTCAAGCGGCCTCACTTCCCACCTGTAAGCTTTCAGTCTCAATCCATCAAATTTGTCTTTGTTTGGCGAATAACCAAGATCTCCTTTTTCAAAAAAGCCTGAGGCATTGTCCAGCGTTTCAAAAATTGAGTCGCTGTTAAAAAGGTGCGTTTCGTTAGCTTCGATCATTATCCTAGTTTCATCAGAACTCCTAATATCCATGCTATATTTTCCATTTTGTTCGTTTACCGCAAAATCTGCCTGATGGTGCTTCCCCGGAAATAGGCGGCCTCCGACAAGGGAATTTAATTTTAAAGAAGTGTCCCTGCGCGGGATATATACACCTGATTTCGTCTCACCGTTTTCATCCCATTCGACGGCAATTCTATGAGCACCATTTTCCGAATTTACCCCAACGAAATCTGGAAGTCCTTTCGGTTTTATGCCTTTAAGCCGAATTAGGCAAATGCCAACAATCGCCTTGCCTTTATAGATCTTTGGACGAAAAACCGACGGAATAATCTTCTCAACTGCACTTGGATCCGCGGTGAAGTTGATCAATATTCTTCGGTCGATATATCCGTGGATTGTCGGAACCATCATTGAAACTTGTTTTTTTTTATTCTCTTTTATTGAAAACCACCGACTTCGACTCCGCTCAGTCTGACAATCAGCCAAGTATTCTTGATACTGAAGTCTTGCTACTTGATACTTTTTTCAATTTAGCCCAACAATTCCTTTTTAGAATAGCCTAGGCACTTCAATACATTTTCTTCTTCGTAAGCGAGCCGTTGCTCCGGGCTCAGATTCTTTACCTCGGGAAGGCGGCTGGAATAGGAATGATCCCTAACGAGCCTCAGCGTTTTTGCCAGTTCCAGTGCAGAAGGATCGGGAAAAGTCACCCAATAGCTTTCTTCCAAACAGGGAATCCGCAGGGGATCCCGCGTGATCATCTCCAGACTGAACGTGACCGCGGGATTATGCCTTTGGCAGAGCGACACGGCTTCCTTCAGATCCACAATGCCGGTGCCGAGGGGGACTTCCGAGAGGAGAAAGCCCTGCTCGTAGCTCTTCACCCCCATGTCCTTCACATGCGTGGAAAATGCCAGCGGAGCCAAGGTTCGGATCACTTCCGTCGGATCTTCCAGCAGGGAGACGTTGTTGCCAAAATCCAGCGTCACCCCTACCCACTCGCTGTCCAGGTTTTGGATGATCTCCCTGAGCTCGGCGGCCTTCCAGTCCTTGTGGTTTTCCACGGCCAATTTCATTTTGTGCTTGGCCATGACCGGCTCAGCCAATTGAATCGATTTGATAGAATTCGACTTGAAGGTACTCCAATCGGCCTCCGTCTTAAATGTCTCATAGCGACGGCCACTGAGACAGGCCGTTCGCAGCACCGTCGCACCGGCCTCCTTTGCCGCCAAAAGCTCGGTTTCAAATCGGCCAAGGTCTTCGGCATCTTTGGGCAGCCCTATGCTTCCCTCCAAGTACATCCCGAGCTTTTCCCGCTCGTCCCTTACCTTTTTCCCAAAATCCCCCGCCCAACCGCCGACGGTAGTCTGGATGCCCCCAGCGCCGATGGAATGGCAATGCCGCATCAAGTCCAGCGCATCCTTAAAACCCGGATAGTTTTGGCTCTCGACCTTGGAGCCGTATCGGCTGTAGGAGTGCACCACTACGCCCATGGACACGTTCTTCAGGCTTTCCGGAAGCGTGGAAAAAGGAAAAGCCATCGCTGCGGCGGCAAGGCCGGATGTCTTGAGAAACTGTCTTCTGGATAGGTCGTCGGGGTGTTTTTCCATGGCTTGTGGGTCTTGGAGTTAAGGTTTGGAGGCAGAGGCCAGGCTGGCCATATGCTGGGTGAGCTCGGCAGCGGACCAAGGATATACCCGGCCTTGGTTGAGGTGGCGGGTCGAACCCACCGTCCTGCCGGTGACCGGCGGGGCCTGGTTGCCCCATTCGTTTCTGATATAGGTCAACACGGCGGCGATGTCGCCGTCGTCCATCGTAGAGTGGGAAGGCATCACCGGCAAGATCTCCGGAGCGTCGTATTTCCGGCCAGCCACCTCGATCGGGCCCTCGATGCCATGCAGCAGGATCAGGGACAGCCGGACTTCATCGCCCGTGACCCACTCCGAGCCAGCCAAAGGCGGCCCCATTCGGGAAGCTCCCCTGCCGTTGCTGCCGTGGCAGCCCGCACAGGAGGTCAGGTATTTCGTTCGGCCCAAGGCAAACTGCTTCATGGCTTTTTCGTCCAGATTCCCCACCGCCGCTAGCGTCTTCTCCGGCTGGTATCCCGGCCAGGAAAAAAGCCGCTTGAGCATCTCCGCTTTTCCAGCGTCCAGGGGCAAGTCAGGCCTTGCGAAAATGCCCGGTGCTTCGGTAAGCGCCACGAGTCCCAACCGATCCGCTTCGGCTGCCTTGATGGCCATGCCTCCGAGGATAGTTTCTTCCTTCCAGCCCAAGGTCGGAACGTCCGCAAACGCCAAAAGTCCGATTATTTCAGCGGGATCCCCATGCGTAACGGTCGCCATGGTCAACATCTCCAGCAGGATTTCACGGTCCGGAGTAGCCTCATTCCAAGCCTGATCTGCCAAGAGTCTTTTCAAAAAGCCATACTCCTCTCCCTCCAAACTGCTCAGCATGGCGTCGCGCATGAGCGCCAGATTCCCGTGCCGCCTCTGGATTCGAATCAGTATCTCGCCTTTGGCTTCGGGGGAAAAAATCCCCGCACTCAGCGCCAACTGGAGCGAAAGCTTTTCCGAAACGTCCTTGGGCCAAGCCAACACCACTTCCTCTATGCGACTGTTTAGCGCTGGGTTTTGGATCGCGGGCTTCTCTAGCTGTCGCAAAGCCGTGGCCCGAAGCAGGTCGGTGTCTTTTTCCAACAATCCCAGCAGAAGCTCGGGATCCACTTTTCCCATTCCTTCCAAAGCCCACAGCGCATGAAACCTTCCCAGTTCGGACCTACCGGCTTTTGCGAGAGATTTCAATCCCGGCACGGAAGCGGGCTCGTTCCGCTCCACCAGCAGGCGCTGCGCCATATCCCGATACCAGCCGTCTTCATGGCTGAGATAGGCGATCAATTCCTCGTTGCTGGCTTGGGAGAGTTTCGGGGTCTGGCCGAGGGCTGCCCCTTTCGGTACCATCCTCCAAATCCGCCCCATGTGCCCGGGAGAGTCCAAACCACGTTTTCTGGTTTGTTCCTGCAGGTAAGGTGTCATGTAGGAGCCATGCTGCACGATGCCCTGGTACATGTCGGCGACATACAGCGCGCCATCCGGCCCGACGGTGGCCTGCACGGGACGAAAACGCTCGTCTGTGGACGCCAAAAATTCCCGTCCGGGATTCGGATCGTGCGCATCCAGCAAGACGCCGTTTTCGCTGACGACATTGCGTTTGATGAGGTTTCCGGCATTTTCCAGCACAAACACATTCCCCAAATATTCCTCCGGAAACAAGCCACTGCGGTACACCGTGGGCGCGCAGGCAGAGGTAAACTCCAGCAGTCGCCCCGCCGAATCCAGCGTTCCGGGAATGTAGCCCCGGTTGATTGCGGGATTGGAACGGATCGGAAAGATCTTGCGGTCAATGGTCAGTCCATGGTCTATGCCAGAGGAAGGCTTGTGATTTTTGTTTCTGGACAAGTAGTTGGCTGGCACCAGGTCTCCATGTAGCTGGGACCAGTTGTAGTTGTAGATCAGGCGTCCTTGGTCGTCTTGGGAGACTCCCCACTGCCCCCGAAACTCGGTAGAGTCTCGAACCCAATTTCCTTCCTCGAAGCGATAGCGGAGGCGGGACTTGGCGCTGTAGTACCAGTTGTCCACGTTTCGGACGAAGCCGTTGTCTGAGTGCTCCGGGATGCCGTTGGCCGAGTAGGTGGAATCCAGCAGGATCTTCGAGTCTGCCCGCCAGTCTCCGTCCAAATCTTGGGTAAGCCAAAGGGCATTGTTTTCGGCGACCAAAGCGCCATTTTGAAAAAGTCCCAAGGCCCGGGGCATAATCAGGGAATCCAGGTACACGGTGCGCTTGTCCATCCTGCCATCTGCGTCCGTGTCTTCCAGGATCGCCACCGAACCTACCGGCAGATGCTCCTCCGAGCCCTCCATGTCATTCATGTAGCCCCGCATCTCCACCACCCAGAGTCTGCCGTCTTGGTCAAACTGGATGATCACCGGCGACTCCACGAGGGGCTCCGAGGCGACGAGCTGTATCTCAAAGCCGGGTTCCAACTGAAAGGTCTTCGCTTCCTCCTCCGGACTTCTGGGAGGACTGTCCGGAGTCTCCGGACTAGGCCCTGGATTTTGGCAGGAATTCAAAAACAGCAACACAAGTCCACAGCACAGCGAGGCACTTCGACGCATGGTGATTTGGGCATTTTGGGTTTGGTGGGAAAGGAAATCCTGAAGAATTTTCCGATCCCGTTTTTCCAAGATGGTTTTTATTCCCCTGATTTACAAGGCGAATTACATGATCGATCAAGGCAAAAATCCCAGAATCATCACACTTTTACCCAAAAGCGAAAGGCCCGTGTGGAGGCGCAGCCCGGCTACCTGGCCTAAACCGAAAAAACCGGCCTGCCAACAGGACAGCGGCGGAGGCCGAGGCTTTGGCAGACTTGTGCTACCTTTGTCGAAAATCCCGTCCATGAATTTTTCCGAACTAGGCCTCTCACCCGCACTGACCGACTCCATCACAAGAGCTAACTATGAAAACCCCTATCCTATCCAGGTGGAGGCCATTCCCGCAATCTTGCAGCAGCGGGACTTGCTGGGCTTGGCACCTACGGGTTCGGGAAAGACAGCGGCCTACATCCTGCCCATCCTCCAGCGCCTGCTCGCCAAAGATGCTCCCAGGGAGCGCTACGTACCGGTTTTGGTGATCGTACCTACCCGGGAGCTGGCCATGCAAGTGGCCGAGGTGACGGAAAATTTCAGCCGCTTCCTCCCGAGGAAGATCAAGTCCATGGCGGTCTTTGGCGGCGTGTCGATCAATCCCCAGATGATGCGCCTGCATGGCGTGGAACTTCTGATCGCGACTCCAGGCCGTCTGATCGACCTGGTCGGAAGACGGGCGGTGGGCGTGTCGAGAATCCATACACTTGTGCTGGACGAGGCGGACAAAGTCCTCAACATGGGCTTTCGCGAGGAGCTGGAGCACATCCTGGAGCTCCTGCCTGCCAAGCGGCAAAACATCCTCTTCTCCGCGACGATGGACGAAGAGGTGGAAAAGCTGACCCAAAACCTGCTCCACGACCCGGTCAGCATCCGGGTGGAAGCGCCCAATTTCACCCCCGACCAGATCGACCAAAAAGCCTATCGCGTCAGCCCTGAAAACAAAGGGCCTTTCCTCCGCCAGCTGATCAATTCAGGTGACTGGAGCCAAATCCTGGTCTTCGCCTCTTCTATCCGCACGGCGGACAATGTGGTAGGTAAGCTTTGCAAAAACGGCATCGAGGCCATCGCCTTTCATGGGGACAAAAGCCAGGGCGCCAGAACGGAAGCTTTGGCACGATTCAAATCCGGAAAAACCCGGGTATTGGTCGCCACCGACTTGGCGGCAAGGGGCATCGATATCCAATTCCTTCCCCTGGTGATCAACTACGAACTGCCTCGCTCGCCCAAGGACTACATCCACCGCATCGGCCGAACCGGCAGGGCGGGTGCCAGCGGAGAAGCGATCTCGCTCATCACCCCCGAGGAAATGCACCACTTCAAGGTCATCCAGAAAAAGATGGGAAAGTGGGTCAAACTAGTCCACGAAGAGGATTTCGGAAAGCAGGAGGAGTGATTTTTGATTTAGGATTTCGGATTTGGGATTTGGGATTTGGGATTTACGACCTTCTGAGAGCGTCAGCGCAATTTTCCAATTTCAAAATCTTCCAATTTTTCAATCTTACCCTACAAAAACTCATACACGCTCCGATAGGCTCCTTTTTCCTCAAAGTACCCCAGCAGCGCGTCAAAGAAGGGATTTTGGGTAAGCGTGCCGCTGTCACCAATCAGGATAAGTTTGCGCTTGGCACGGGTGAGGGCGACGTTCATCCGGCGGGTGTCCGAGAGAAAGCCTATTTCACCCTTATCATTTGACCTGGTCAGGGAGATCAGCATCAGATCCCGCTCCTGACCTTGGAAGCCATCCACCGTATCGATGGTGATCAGCTCGGCAAAGGCCTTTAGATTGGGAAACTCAAAGCCCTCGAAAATCAGACCTCTCAACATGCGCACCTGAGCGGAATAAGGCGCGATCAGGCCTATGGTCCAGCCTTCCTGCTTGAAGCGGGCTACGCCGATTCGCGTGATCGTCTCGTTCAGATAGGAGCAGGCAAAGCGGGCCTCCTCGGGATTGAAGATACTCAGGCTCTCCGCCTCCAGCTGCTCGGTGTAGCCGGATCCCGCCGTGTCTATCCACTCCAATACCGCCTCTCCATCGGGAAACTGGTGGCTCCGGGTATTCTCTGCCGCTTGCAGCTTTCCTCCGTAAAACCATCGGTTGGAGAAGCCCATCACCTCCTCGGGCATGCGGTACTGCACCTGCAGGAGCTGGGAAGTATGGGGCTGCCGGGCGATGATCTTTTCAAAAAGTGTGGTCGAAAGCCCTGCCTTGGCCGCCTCGTAGGACTTGATCGTGGGGGGCAGCTGACAATGGTCTCCGGCCAGGACGACTTTTTTCGCTTTCAAAATGGGAATCCAGGTCGCAGCCTCCAGCCCTTGTGCGGCCTCGTCGATGAAGACCACATCGAAGACCATTCCCCTGAGATTGGAGTGGGCGGCACCGACCAGTGTCGAGGCAAAGACCTGGGTTTTCTGAAAAATATCGGATCGAATGTAGTCTTCCAGATGGCCAGCGGCCTCACGCATCCGGGACACTTCCTGGTACATCAGCTTGCGCTGCGCCCGCTCCTCCGGGCCAAAGTTGCGCTTGTACTGCTTGGCCAGTTTGAGATAGGCCTCGGTATCCTTTCGCAGCTTCTTCAGGTCACGAAAGCTGTCATGGTTGGCGATCTTGGCATCGAGGGTCTGGCTGAGGATCTTCTCCTCCACGCGGGCGGGATGACCGAGGCGAAGGGCGGCGATGTCCGCATCTACGAGCTTTTCCACCAGGAGATCCACGGCGGCATTGCTCGGCGCGGTGACAAGTATACTCAGTCCCCGCTCGACTGCCTGGCGAATCGCCGCAATGAGCGTCGTCGTCTTTCCGGTACCCGGAGGGCCGTGCACTGCGGCGATGTCCCGGGCGGCGGCGATCTTTTGGCAGGCTTCATTTTGCGAAAAATTAAGGGCGGGAAGCTCGACGGAAACCAGGTCGGATGACTTGGCCGTTTTTTCCCCCAAAGCGATATCCCGCAGCTCGGCCAGGCGGGGATGGTCGGCGCTGATGACTTTTTTCATCGCTGCCTCCATCTCGCGGTAGCTGTTTTCATCAAAAAGCAAATCGACACCCAAACGGCTGTCCTGCATCCAGTCGGGGATCTCATCGGCCTGCAGGGTGACGACCATGGAGTCCCGGGAGACTTGGTTGACCACCCCATTGACGCGGTTTTCAGCACCCTGATAGCCCTCGTGGGTAGAAAAAAACGACACCGATTTGCCCGAGGAGAAGGAAGAAGGATAGCCCGAATCCAAGCGCTCCACCTCTACCAGTAGGCGCTCGCCCATGCCGATACGGCTCTTTTTGAGCTGGATAGGATGCCAGGTGATGCCTTCTTTTTTCTTTTCGGCCAGGGAGGTATGGAGGAATTTCCTGCGGTATTGGGCGAGGTCTTCATTCCATTCCAGCTTGAGCAGTTTGAGACCTTGCTTGAGTTCTTCGATGATATTCGGCATCAATCCTTATTTTAGGGTACAAACTAAGCAAAAACCAAAGGGCTATCCCCGAAAAAACACCATGAACTTTCTCGCCCACGCCTACCTCTCTTTTGGCCAGGAAGAAATCCTGGTGGGAAACTTCGCGGCTGATTTCATCAAGGGCAAGGAACTGCGCCGCTATCACGGAGAGCTGCTCACGGGCATCATGCTGCACCGCGAGATCGACGCCTTTACCGATTCCCACCCGCTCGTCAAGGCGGGGCAAAGCTACCTTCGCCCCCGGTTTCGCCACTATTCCACGGTGATCACGGATATTTTCTTCGACTATTTCCTGGGAAAACATTGGGACCAATTCTCCAGCATCCCGCTGGAAACCTTTGTAAACCAAACCTATGACATCATGGACCGCCATCTGCCGGAGCTGCCTGGCTCCTTTGGGGAGATGTTTTACTGGATGAAAAAGCAAAACTGGCTCTACCACTACCGGGAGATCTCGGGCATCCAAAAAACGCTCAGCGGCCTGAGCAAACGCACCGTCTTCGATTCCAAAATGGACGAAGCCCCGGAGCTGCTATTGGAAAAAGAAGGGGAATTTGAGACGATTTTCTTCGCATTCTTCCGAGAATTGGAGACTTTTGCCCGGGAAAAACTCACCCAACTGCGGCAAATCCATGGTAGTCATTAAGCCAAAAATATCCACTTACGTCTCTCTCGGATTGATTCTGGCAGTCCTGTTTACCGGCTTGATCCTTCTCCTGCGGGATTTTGCCTACAAGGGCTCCTTCGGCTTGTGGTTTTATCTCATCGCCTGCTCGCTGATCACGGTGGTGATCCTGATGCTTTTGGTCAAGATGCTGGCCGGATGGAGGTTTATCACCGCGGGCAGGGACCATATCGTGGTCAGACTGCCACTGAAACGCCTCACCAAAGCCTATCCGGTCTCCGAGATTTTGGCCTGGGAGGAAGAGGTCATCTTGGCAAACAAAAAGGAATTCAGGCAGGTGACGATAGCCTTCGAGGACCGAAACTCCATCGCAGTCTCCAACCATGAGCATGAGTCCTATACCGAGCTGGTGAACTATCTGAAAAAGAAAGCCGGGAAGCAGATGATAAAAACGAAAAAGGCCTGAAAAACAGGCCTTTTATGTTAACGTGGGGTTCTGAAGTTTTTGTCGTAGAGTGCGACGCTCTCGTTGATGATTCTCATCGCATCTTCCTTGCCGAGGAAATCCTCCACCTTTACCTCTTTGTTTTCCAGCTTTTTGTAGTCTTCAAAGAAGCGGTGGACTTCCTTCATCAGGTGCGGAGGAAGCTCGTCGATGTCGTTGATGTAGTTCACGGACTGGTCTCCTGCCGCCACGGCGATGATCTTGTCATCGGCCTCGCCACCATCGATCATGCGCATCACGCCGATCACCTTGGCTTTGACCAGAGTCATGGAAGGAATGTCGATCTGGGAGATGATCAGTATATCGAGTGGATCATGGTCTTCGCAGAAAGTCTGCGGGATAAAACCGTAGTTGGCGGGATAGTGCACCGCTGAAAACAGCACGCGGTCCAAGCTCAACATGCCGGTCTTCTTGTCCAGCTCGTACTTTCCTTTGCTTCCTTTTGGGATTTCTATCACGCCCATTACAAACTCGGGAGCTTCTTTCCCGATGTTGACGTCATGCCAGGGGTTAATCATATTTTTCTATTTTGTTAAAAAATGGCCTAATGCCGGGGCAAAGATACAAGGCCCCGGTAAATTCCATCTCCTAAAGTGTCTCTTTATTCAAATTAGGAAGGGTGACGGTCATGGTCGTCCCTTCGTTGGGCTCAGAGTCGAGGACGACTTGCCCGCCCATCTGCTCCACCGCTTCCTTGACCATGTACAGACCCAGGCCGGTTCCCACGTTTTTCTGCGTAGCGCGGGCAAAAAGGTTAAACACCTCCTCGCGATAGCGCTCCTCTATCCCTATCCCGTTGTCTTCGACCACGATGACAGCCTGTCCATCCCCCACATCCACGGTGATGCTGATGCGCTTTTCGCCCTCTTCCTTCTGAAACTGGACTGCATTGCTGAACAGGTTGTTGAGGATCACGCGGATCTTCGCATCATCCGAATAGAAGTCTTCACGCTGGTTGACCTGCACGTCCATGTGGAAGTGGGAAAGGTCAAACTTTTCCCTGTAGGCGGACATCTGGTTGTCCACGATCTCACGGAAGTCAATCCGCGTGATCTTGTGGTCGATCTTGGTCGACCGATAGAAGTCCAGCATTTTATAGATAAAATCGTCCAGCTTGCCTGTAGCCGAGTCGATCATCTCAAAGTACTCCAGCACGTTGGGATCGCTGAGCTCCATTTTGGCAAGCTTGGAAACGCCGGAGATACTCATCAGGGGGCCTCGCAGCTCATGGGAGAGACTGTAGACAAACTGGTTCATCTCCGAGTGCAACTTCTGCAGCTTGAGGTTTTTCTCCTTGAGCTCGCGGCGCATGAAGAAGATGTCCGCGGCATTTTTGATGGAGTTTTTGATCTGCTCGATGTTCCAGGGTTTGTCTATAAAGCGATAGACTTCGCCCTTGTTGATCGCGTCGATTACGCTTGCGATATCGGAATATCCCGTGAGCAGGATACGGATAGGATCGGGGTTGATCTTGACCATGCGCTCAAAAAACTCCGTACCGGTGAGCCCGGGCATGCGCTGGTCGGCTATTACCACGTGAATTTCCTCTTCTTGGGCGATTTTGAGTCCTTCCTCAGCATCGATAGCCGTAAAAATCTTAAAATCCTTGCGTAAGGTAGCCCTAAATGACTTGAGGTTGTTGTCCTCGTCGTCTATATAGAGCACGTGAATTTTATCACTCATACTTTGGGGCATTTTGGTAGATGGGAAGAGAAATAATAAAAGTAGTACCCTGCCCTTCCTCGGTGTTCACTTCCAGGGTTCCCTTGTGGTTTTCAATAATAGAATAAACTATGGAAAGCCCCAAACCTGTGCCCTTCCCAACGGGCTTTGTAGTGAAAAAAGGCTCAAAAATCCGCTGCTTGACCTGCTCCGGCATCCCTGGGCCGTTGTCTTCGATCTCCACCACCACATGGTCCGCAAAGGCGGTAGTCCTCACGGTGATCTTGGGATCGGTGATTTCTTCCATGTGGTCTGCCAGGGCATGGATAGCGTTGTTGATGATGTTCATGAACACCTGGTTGATCTTACCGGCCAAGCACTCCACCATCGGCAACTCGCCAAACTCCCGAATGACGCGGATTTTTCCCGGAATGGAGCTGTTTAACAAGATCAACGTACTGTTGATCCCGTCATGCAGATCCACTTTTTTGACGTCCTGCTCGTCCACACGGGAGAAGATACGAAGCCCCTTCACGATCTCCACGGTACGCTTTGCGCCGTCGTCCATCCCCTTGAGGAGCTGCTCGACTTCTTCCAGCACATAGTCCAGCTCCAGGTCTTCTTCGAGCTGTTTCGCCTCCTTCTTCGTACTTTCGGTAAACTCCCGCTGCCCCGAGTCCCGATAAAACTCGATGACTTCCATGATGTCTTTGATGTCCCGCTTGAGGGGGGTGATATTGGAGCTCACGAAGTTGATTGGGTTGTTGATCTCATGGGCGATGCCCGCGGTCAGCTGACCCAGGGATGCCATTTTTTCCTGGTTGACGAGCTGGCTCTGGGTGTTTTGCAGTGACCTGAGTGCCTGCTCCAGTTCGTCGGTTCTGATCCTTACCTTTTCCTCCAGCATGTTGTTTTGCTCTCGGATGAGGATTTGGTTTTCATTGAGCACCTTGAGCTTTTCGGTCTGCTCCAATTCCTTTTCTTTTTTCAGGGTATTGATCCTGTCGGCAAGCGCGAGAGAAAGGACGATCGCCTCAAAGGCCGTCCCCAAGAGCATGGGCAGATTGGCAAAGGAGCCCAAGTCTATCGCTCCCTGGTTTTGGAAGACAAATAGCAGCAAGCCAAAGAGGAAGAAAACCCAAGCGGCCAGGAAGTAGAAGGCCGGCCGATAGCCCTTTCTGGCAATCGATACGCCGGTGGTCACGAACAGCACCACCACCAGCAAGCCCCCTATATCGGTAAAGGAGTAGCTCAAGGGCACCATTCCCAAAATTCTCGAAATCGCTCCTGCGGAATAGACGATCACGATGAGGGAGAGGGCACGGTTGAGCCAAGGCACGTACTTTTTGGTCATTAGGAAATTCCTCAAAAAGAGCACCCCAAAAATGCCGGACAGGGAAGAGAAGACGACAATGCTGTGTTCGTACAGCAGCGCATTTTCCATGAAAAAGTAGAAATAGCTATAGCCAAGCAGCGAAAGCTGGGTGGCAGAGATCAGCAGAATATAGAGACAATAGTACAGATACACCCTGTCTCTGACCGAGAAATACAGCAGCAGATTGTACAGGAAGAGGGCCAGCATGATGCCCATATACATGCTTACCAGCAGGATGGTACGCGTATATTTTTTGTAAAACTCCCATGCGGGAGCCACGGCTACAGAAAAATTGATCGGCTCTGTGGAGAAGATCTTCAGGTAGTAGGTTTCCCCTGGGCGGATGACGGCACGAAAAACCGGAAAGGGAAAGGTCATAGGGTTGGACTTTCCCAAATGTTCTTTGGAAAGCAGCTTGGATTGGGCGATACCCTCGCCATTTTCACTCTTATATAAGGAGACGGAGCGAAAGGCAGGGTTTCTTACCTCGATGATAGAGGCCTCGCCTGTTTGCGGAAAGTCGCTCAAGTCCAGCTCTACCCATACGGTATCGGCTACGAATCCCATTGCGAAATTCCCCCTAACTGGCCCCTCAGGAGCGGGAAGCAGCTCAAACCCTTCTTGGGTACGCTGATAAAACTTCGCTTCGCCGACTTGGTAATCCACCTTGAAAAAATCTGAACGAAGGATCAGCAGTGAAACGAGGACTAAGGACACAAGTATCGCCAATCCCCAATACAAGCTTTGGATTTTTATGCTTCCTTTCATTGTAGGGTAAGGTCGTCTATATTGAGGTCAAAATGTATTTCCAAAGGCCCCTTGGGACTCTCATCCAAGGAAACCTGGGTGGGGTTGTTTCTTAGGTTGTCAATGTACTCCTTTTCCGCTGGACTGGAGCAAGGCAGGTTGATCACGTCTTGGATTTCCATGATCGTCGCCACCAAACCTTCTTTCGGGTACAGGAAGGCTCCGTTGTCCCCGAGGGAGTGGATGATCTCGAAACCGACCGACTGGGAATTTTTGACCGTAAAAGGCGAGCAGAAAGCCATCAAGCTCTTCAATTTCAAAAACGAGGTGATCGCCACCCCGATGCGGATCAGGTAAATGCTTCCCAAACCGAAGCCGGACACTTCCCGGGAGTTCCACAAGCCGCAATACTCGGCGACTTCCAGATTCTTGAATTTCTTCATGTACTCGATGATGCGAACATCTTTCTCGAGGATGGCCCCTTCCAGCGGGAGTGGAAAGTTTTCGTTGCGAAGCTGTATCCTACCGCCGCCCAATATCCTCCCGGTACCATCCATGGCCTCGACCAGGAGCAGGTATACGTTTGGATTCTTTACCCAAGAGCGGTCTGCCGAGGTCACTTTGGTCACTCCATAGGATTCCAAAACGTGAAAGTGGCCAGCAATGTACTTTTCGGTTTCCTCAGGAGAGGAAACCGCCCTTACCACTCTAATCCTAACTTTCATGGTCAATCAAAAAGAACTCGTCCAAATCCACATACACTCGGCCGGACCCGGAAATCTGACCACACAGAATACGTTTTGCAAAATAGGCGCACATCGCCCCTCCCATCACTACGGAAGAGGCCAACTGCGGCCAGGTGGTGATGCTCTTGCCAATCTCCTGAATGCTGTTTCGAGCTCTTTCGGACAGGTTTTCAAAATCCAAAATCGCCATCATCAGCTGGTTTCTGTTTTCCTCCAGGCGCTGCAGCAGCGTGCTTTCCTCTCCGAATGGGGACAGGAAGCCATGGAAAATCGGGCGCGCAGGCTCTAGGTCGAATCGCTCGACATCCACCATTCCACGGTCGCTGGTGTCCATCAGCACCGGGATTCCCAGGGATTTTGCTTTCAATCTCGATAATATCTTCATCGGCAGGCTATCGCATTCTTCGATCAACAGGTCTAGCTGGCCCCCGTCGTTGAAAAATGCCTCCATGTTTTCTTCAGTAAGGCCGTCCGAATATACTTTGATTTTTAGATATGGATCAATCTCCGCGATTTCTCTTACAACAATTTCTGTCTTTCGCAGCCCCAAATTTGTCACGCTGGTACGGATCCGGTTCATGTTGGACAGCTCAAGCGTATCAAAGTCCGCGATCCTCAATTCGCCAAAAGTCCGCTCCATCGCCAGGCACACCGCGACGCTTTGCCCCACGGAGAGGCCTACGACGCCGATTTTCTTGGTCGCCATCAGTTCTTGCTCCTCCACGGTGTATTTGTACTTGTTGCGCGAGGTTCTTACCTGGGTAAACTCCCGCTCGGGAAGCAGGTGGACCAGGGTATTTTTCCAGGGATAATACACCCAGTTGCCGTACTTGTCGCGGTCTTTTCCTTCAAAAAACTCTCCGATTTTCTTCTCGATTTCGGAGGGGGAAAGCCTCGTTTGCGGATGCGCAGCCTTGATCAGATCAGACACTTGGCTGTCAATGGCATCGATCGTATGCACACGATTGTCCAATCGCAGCGTTTGAATCTCCTCCCAATCGTTTTGGATATTTGGGTTCAAAATCATGGGATGGGCTTGATCGCGCTGATCAATCCGGGGTTCGGTGGGCATAATTTGACTAAGGGGTGATAAAGCTGAGTAAAGTTAATTTTTCCGCAAAGAACTCAAATTATTTAGTCCGCAATTTGTGCCAAAAAAGAACTAAAAACTGTCTAGCTTAGCATAATAATACAGACATCACCTCCTATGTTTGTTTTTTCTTAGAAAAACAGAATATTTGAAGTGTCAACAATCGCCCCCTTTAAGGTAAACTTTGGATGGAAAATCAGCCTGACGAAAAAATAAGAATCCTGTACGTAGACGACGAAGAGAATAATCTCCAGGCATTTAAAGCGACATTCCGACGGGATTACAAGATTTTTCTGGCGATTTCGGCAAAAGAAGGAGAGGAAGTGCTGGCCCGGGAAGAGGTGGATCTCATCATCACCGACCAGCGTATGCCGGAGAAGACCGGTGTGGAATTTTTGGAAAGCATCATCCCGAAGTATCCCAAACCCATCCGTCTTTTGCTCACCGGCTACACCGACATCCAGGCCGTGATCGACGCGATCAACAAGGGTCAGGTGTACCACTACCTCACCAAACCTTGGGAGGAAGACTATCTGCGGACGGTCATCAAAAACGCCTTTGAGGTATTTGCCCTCCGGAGGGAAAACGAGAAACTGACCTCCTCCCTACTCAAAGCCAACGAGCAGCTGGAGTTTTTGCTCCGGCAAAACCTCCTCTCCTGATCAATACCTCGCCGCGAGCAGCAGCTGTAGCTCTTTGTGGTTTAGGCTGAACTTCCGCGCCAAAAACGCGTTGGTCAGGCTTCCCCTGTAGGTGTACACTCCCCGGAGAAACCATTTGTAGTTGAAAATCATTTCCTCCGGCCCGCCGAGATCGGACATCTGTAGGATAATCGGGGTGAAAATATTGCTCAGGGAATAGGATGCGGTGCGGGCCACGCGAGAGGCAATATTCGGCACGCAATAGTGGATGATGTCATGCACTTGATAGACGGGATCATCGTGCGTGGTCATGCGGGCGGTCTCTATGCATCCGCCCTGGTCTATCCCCACGTCGATGATGATGCTGCCATGGATCATATTGGCCACCATCTCTTCGGTGACGACGATTTTGTTTCGGCCTTTTTCGGCACGGAGGGCTCCGATCACCACATCCGCTTCGGACAGGGCCTGTCCCAGGCTGTAGTTGTCGATCGTCGAGGTATAGATCTGCTGCCCCAGCAGCTGCTTGATCCGTCTCAGTTTGTAGATATGGTTGTCAAACACTTTGATGTTTGCGCCCAGCCCCAGCGCGGTACGGGCAGCATACTCCGCCACGGTTCCGGCTCCGATGATCACTACCTGCGTAGGCGGCACACCGGTGACTCCGCCGAGAATGAGCCCCTTGCCCTCGTTTACGCTGGAGAGGTACTCCGAGGCGATCAGCATCACGGTACTGCCGGCGATCTCTGCCATGGCGCGTACCACGGGCATGCCCCCTACTTTGTCTTCCAGGTACTCAAAGGCCACCGCGGTGATCTTCTTTTCATTCAGTGCCTTGATGAATTCAGCGCTTTGCTTCTCCAGCTGAAGCGCCGAGATCAGGCAGCTGCCGGAAGACATGTCCGCGATTTCTTCGATGGTGAGGGGGTCGATCTTGAGGATCACGTCAGCAGACAGCACCTCCTTTCTGGAGTACACGATCTTGGCTCCGGCATCGGAATAGTCCTGGTCGGAAAACTTGGCACTCAATCCCGCACCGGACTCGACGACCACCTGTATATCGTTGTTGCTCAAAAGCCCCACCGCCTCGGGCGTCAGCACGACCCGCTTTTCCTGCGTAGAGGTCTCACGGGGAATCCCCACATGGAGGGTCTTGGATCCCTTTCTGGTCTGAAGCGGGGACTCCTTGGCTATCAATCCTACAGACGTGAGTTCAGATAGTTCAGTGGGCATTTCGGGAATGTTGAAGTGTGATGGTCCTGGTGTTTTGTGAATCCGGGCTGATCCTGATCAGAAGAAAATCTTCCGGCAGAAACTGGGCAATATTCTCCGCCCATTCGATCCAGCAATATTCTCCACCATAAAAATACTCTTCTATTCCGATATCCAATGCCTCGGTAGGATCATCCATTCTATAAAAGTCAAAATGGAAAACCTTGGCGCCCGAGGCCGCTTGGTATTCATTGACGATGCCAAAGGTGGGGCTGCTGACCTGATCCTCCACGCCCAATTCGGCCGCAAGGGCCTTGATCAGTGTCGTCTTGCCTGCTCCCATCTGCCCCTGAAAGATCCAGATTTTCTCATCCCCGGCTTCGGAGAGGATACGGCGGACGGCTTCTTTGATCTGATCAAGGGGGTATTGGAAGGTAACCAAGCTAGCTTATCGTTTGGGGGTCAGGTGGACCAGGGGAACAATCATTTCCTCCAAAGATATACCTCCGTGCTGAAAAGTGTCCTTGTAATAGTTCACATAGTAGTTGTAGTTGTTCGGATAGGCGAAAAAATAGTCCTCAACGGCAAACACATAGGAGGTGGAAACGTTCAGCCGCGGAAGCATTGCGTCCTCCGGTTTTTTGATCTCAAACACCTTCCCCTGCTCGAAATTGAGGTTTTTGCCCTGCTTATAGCGAAGGTTGGTCGTCACGTTTTTGTCCCCGATGATGCGGTAGGGCTTGTTCACCTTCTTGGTGCCGTGGTCGGTGGTCACGATGACGTCTGCACCAGCGTTTTGTATTTTCTTGAGCAGCTCAAAAAGCGAAGAATGCTCAAACCAGCTCCGCGTAAGGGAGCGATAGGCCGACTCATCCGGAGCCAATTCGCGGATCATCTTCATGTCGGTGCGCGCGTGGGAGACCATGTCCACAAAGTTGTACACGAGGACATTCAGGTCAGTCTGCAGGAAGGTGTGAAACTGGTCCAGCACCGCCTTGCCCTGATTGGTCTGGAGGATTTTGTTGTAGGTAAACTTGTGGTTTAGCCGGTTCTTCGTCAGGTTGATCCTCAGCCACTCCTCTTCAAAGTTGTTTTTTCCCTCATCCGAATCCTCGTCTTCCCACAGCTTCGGGTAGAAGCGCGCCATATCCGAGGGCATCATGCCGCTGAAGAGCGCATTTCTCGCAAAAGCCGTTGTCGTGGGGAGGATACTATAATAGGTGCTTTTCTCCTCGACGTTGAAGTAGGGGCTCAGGAGCTTTTCCATGTCCTCCCATTGATCCAATCGCAGATTGTCTATCACGATGAGAAACAGGGGCTTTTTGTCCCTGAGCACGGGAAAGACCTTTTCCTTCAAGACCTTGTGGGACATCAGGGGTTTCTCTTGGTTTTTCTCCTCGAGCCAGTCCAGGTAGTTGTCCTTTATAAACTTCGCAAAGGAGGAATTGGCCTCGGACTTTTGGTTTTCGAGCACTTCCAACATGTTTTTGTTTTCGGTGGAATCGATCTGTAGCTCCCAAAAGGTCAGCTTTCGATAGAGCTCAGCCCAATCTTTGGGGTCCTGAGCATCACCCAGAGCCAGGCTGATCTGCATGAATTCCTGTTGGTAGCTTTGGGTAGTCTTGGTATCGATGAGCTGCTTGTTTTGCAGGATTTTCTTCACCGAGAGCCAGATCTGGCTTGGATTGAGCGGCTTGATGAGGTAGTCGGCGATCTTGCCGCCGATGGCGTCGTCCATGATGTGCTCCTCCTCACTTTTGGTGATCATCACCACCGGAATCTGAGGTTTGAGCTGCTTGATCTGCTGGAGCGTCTCCAAGCCGGTCATACCGGGCATCATCTCGTCCAAAAAAATCACGTCGAAATTTCGACCTTCGACCTCGTCAATGGCATCCACCCCCGAATTGGCCGTAGTGATCTCATAGCCTTTTTGTTCCAAAAAAAGTATGTGGGGCTTGAGCAGGTCGATTTCGTCGTCGGCCCAGAGTATGGAGAATTTTTGAGACATGTGGATTTCCCTTTCTTTTAAAATTATAATTACTTTTGAGTCAATCAAATGAGCGCTGATTGAAAAGCCAGAAAATACTCAATGATCCAGTTTACGGATTCATCACGATACCTAGTGAGTTAATTTTTACGATCATTGACCATCCTTTTTTCCAAAGACTACGCCGGATCAGACAGTTGGGCTTGACCGACTTCGTGTATCCCGGTGCGCTACACACGAGGTTTCACCACGCGATAGGTGCCATGCATCTGATGAGCATCACGCTGGACAACCTGCGCATCAAGGGCACCGAGATTTCGGACGAGGAGTACGAGGCGGCGCTCATCGCCATCCTCCTGCATGACATCGGACATGGGCCTTTTTCCCATGCGCTGGAGTACAGCCTGCTCATGGGCGTACCCCACGAGGAGCTTTCCCTCCTGACTATTCAACTGCTAAATGAGCAATTAGGTGGCAAATTAGACCTCGCTTTACGAATTTTTAAGAATCAATATGAAAGGAAATTCCTGAACCAACTGGTATCCAGCCAATTGGATATCGACCGCCTGGACTACCTGCAGCGGGACTGCTTCTTCACGGGAGTTTCGGAGGGCACCATCGGTGCTGATCGGATCATCAAGATGATGGACGTGAAGGACGGACAGCTGGTGATCGAGGAGAAAGGCATCTATTCCATAGAGAATTTCCTGAGCGCGCGCCGACTGATGTACTGGCAGGTGTACCTGCACAAGACCACCGTCAGTGCCGAAAAAATGCTCATCAACCTTATCCGCAGGGCGAAGTTTCTTGCCCAGTCGGGAATGGACCTGGCCGTGAGCGAGGAGTTTGGCTTCTTCATGAAAAACGACTGCAGGCTGGAGGATTTCAAAAGCGACCGCCGAATCCTGGAAAACTTTCTGAGCCTAGACGACTTTGATATCTGGGGAGCCATCAAGCTGTGGAAAAGACACGAGGACTATGTGCTGCGAAATATCTCCCAGATGTTTCTGACGCGAAACCTCTTCAAGATCACCCTGGCCAACGAAGCCTTGTCCGCACAGGAGCTGGAGGAGATCAAAGCCAAAACCCAGAAGAAGCTCCAAATACCCGAGGGGGACATCGACTACTTCTTCTCCTCCGGGACCGTGAGCAACTACGGCTACCTGGCAAAAGAAAAAATCAACATCCTCACCAAAAAGGGAAAGGTGATGGATGTGGCTGCGGCCGCCGACCTGCCAAATATCAAAGTGATGAGCAAGATCGTCGAGAAACACTACGTTTGTAAAGCCAAAAGCCTAATTTTAACCCGATAAATCCAAACCCGCACTATGGAATTCACTTTAGGCCAGCTGGCCGCACTTCTAGGAGGAAAGGCAGAAGGTGACGAAAACCAAAAAGTCAACCGGCTGGACAAGATCCAAGAGGGCAAGCCCGGAGGGATCAGTTTTTTGGCCAATGAGAAATACGAGCCCTTCCTGTATGAGACCGAGTGCACGGCGGTGATCGTTTCGGAAGGATTTTCCCCTTCCAAACCCTTCAAAACCACGCTGATCCGCGTCAAGGACGCCTACTTGGGATTCACCAAACTGCTGGAAGCCTACGCGGAGTTTACCAAAGCCATGCTCGTGGGTGTGGAAGAGCCGAGCTACATGCACTCCAGCAGCAGCATCGGGGACAATTGCTTCCGCGGGGCCTTCTCCTACATCGGCAAAAAATGCAAGCTCGGCAACAACGTGAAAATCCACCCCCAAGCCTACATCGGAGACAACGTGAAGATGGGGGACAACTGCATCGTGCATCCCGGGGCCAAAATATGCGCCGACACCCAAATCGGCAACAACTGCGAAATCTTCCCTGGGGCGGTCATCGGCGCCGACGGCTTTGGCTTTGCGCCACAGCCTGACGGCTCTTACAAGGCCATCCCGCAGATCGGAAACGTGATCCTGGAGGACAACGTGAGCATCGGGTCAAACACCACGGTGGACTGCGCGACCATGGGATCCACCATCATCCGCAAGGGAGCCAAAATCGACAACCAAGTCCAGATCGCGCACAACGTCGTGATTGGCGAAAACACCGTCATCGCCGCGCAGTCGGGAATATCCGGATCTACCGAGATCGGCAAAAACTGCGTGATCGCCGGAAAGGCCGGGATCGTAGGCCACCTCAAGATCGCCGACAACACGACCATCGGCGCAAACACCGGCATCAGCAAATCCATTAAGAAGTCCGGCGAAACCCTCTTGGGGTACATGGCGATGGACATGAAGGACTTTCTTAAGTCCTACGCACTGTTCAAAAATCTGGATGTGCTGGAAAAGCGAGTCAAAGAACTGGAAAAAAAGGACTAATTTTGCTGCCCTGAAATTCCGTGAGGAAAAAACAAGATGAAATCGAGCATCGCCCAGACTTCACTCCCCGAGTGAATGTCAAGCATGCGAGATTCCTCCCGATAGATTTCGGGAGGGCCTCCAAAGGGCAAATGACATTCATATGAAAGTAAAACAGCATACCATCAAAAAGCAGGTGGAACTTTCCGGCGTGGGTCTCCACACAGGAGTCGTTTCCAACATGACTTTTCTCCCTGCACCTCCCAATCACGGCATCAAATTCCAACGCATTGACCTCGAAGGCCGACCTACGGTGGACGCCGACTGCGATTTGGTGGTGGACGTGTCCCGTGGCACCACTTTGGAGCAAAACGGAGCGAGAGTATACACCGTCGAGCATGTCTTGGCGGCGCTGGTAGGCTTGGAAATAGACAACGTACTGATCCAACTGGACGGCCCCGAGCCTCCGATCATGGACGGTTCCTCGATCCAATTCATCGAAGTGCTGGAAGACGCCGGCTTCGAGGAGCAAAACGCCCTCCGCAGATTTTTCGAAGTCCAGGAGAGCATCCAATACAAAGACTCCGCAAGGGAAGTGGAAATGGTCGCCCTCCCGACAGACAATTACCGCGTGACCGTGATGGTCGACTACAACTCCCCCGTGTTGGGAAGCCAGCACGCCTCGATCACCGACATCAGCCAGTTTAGGACGGAAATCGCCTCCTGCAGGACGTTCTGCTTCCTTCACGAGCTGGAAATGCTGTACAACTCCAACCTGATCAAGGGTGGAGACCTCAACAACGCCATCGTCGTGGTGGACCGCATCGTCGAAGAAAAAGAATTGGCCCACTTAGCCAAGATGTTTAACAAGCAGACCGTAGAAGTCAAAAAAGAAGGAATCCTCAACAATGTGGACCTTCGCTATAGAAACGAGCCCGCCCGCCACAAGCTTTTGGACGTGGTCGGCGACTTGGCTTTGGTAGGGAGACCTTTGAAAGCCCAGATCCTTGCCGCCCGCCCGGGACATGCAGCCAACGTGGCTTTTGCAAAAAAACTGAAAAGGGCGATGGAAAAGGCGGGGGCATCCCATATCCCGCACTACGACCCCAAGCTCCCTCCGGTAATGGATATCAACCAGATCAGCAACATCCTGCCGCACAGATATCCTTTTCAACTCATCGACAAGATCATCTACTTGGATGAGACCGTGGTGGCCGGCGTGAAAAACGTGACTATGAACGAGCCTTTCTTCATGGGTCATTTCCCCGGAAACCCCGTGATGCCGGGCGTACTTCAGGTCGAGGCCATGGCCCAGACTGGAGGAATCCTCGTGCTGAGCACCGTGGACGATCCCGAAAACTACTGGACTTACTTCCTGGGAATCGAAAATTGCAAGTTTAGAAAAATGGTGCTCCCTGGCGACACCCTGGTATTCAAATGTGAACTTTTGGCTCCGATCCGCAGAGGCATCGCCAAGATGCGCGGAGAAGCCTACGTGGGTAACACCCTCGTCTGCGAAGCCGTAATGACTGCCAGCATAACCCGAAAAGAATCATGATCAGCCCCATGTCGCATATAGACCCTAAGGCACAGCTGGGAAGCAACGTGCATGTGGATCCTTTCACCATGATTCATGGAGATGTGACCATCGGGGAAAACACGTGGATAGGCTCAAACGTCACCATCTATCCCGGCGCCAGAATCGGCAAAAACTGCAGGATTTTCCCTGGGGCGGTCATCGCGGGAGTTCCGCAAGACCTGAAGTTCCAAGGCGAGGAATCCACCGTCGTGATCGGGGATAATACCACCATCCGTGAGTGCGTCACCATCAGCCGAGGCACCGTGGACAAGCAAACCACCGTGATCGGCAGCCACTGCCTGCTCATGGCCTACGTACACGTCGCGCATGACTGCGTGATCGGAAGCAATGTCATCATCGCCAACTCCGTACAGATCGCAGGCCACGTGTCCATCGACGACTGGGCCATCATCGGCGGATCCAGCGCCGTGCACCAGTTTGTGAAGATCGGCATGCACGCCATGATCTCGGGGGGATCTTTGGTGAGAAAGGACGTCCCGCCGTTTACCAAGGCCGCCCGCGAACCCCTCTCCTATGCCGGGGTCAACTCTCTGGGTTTGCGAAGAAGAGGCTTTTCCAGCGAGACCATTTCCCACATCCAGGAAGTGTACAGATACCTCTTCCTCAACAGCCTGAACAACAGCCGGGCTTTGGAAGAAATCGAGATCAATCTGCCCGCCACCAAAGAGCGGGACGAAATCCTCAACTTCATCCGCTCTTCCGAGCGCGGTGTCATGAAAGGCTACATCAACTGACATGCTGAAAATCCACTTGCATGAAGCGTCGAAACGCTTTCAATACGAATGGATTTTTAAAAATCTCAATCTCCAGCTGACGCAGGGTGATTCCCTGGCGATCACCGGAGGCAATGGCTCCGGAAAGTCCACTTTGCTCAAGTGCATCTCCGGAGCCATTCCCATTTCTTCGGGAAAAATCACCTTCGAGACCGAAGGAAAGGAGCTTCCCAGCTCCGACTGGTACAAGCAGCTCGCGATCTCCGCCCCCTACTTGGAGCTTCCGGAGGAATTCACCCTCTCAGAGGCCATCAAATTCCACTTCCAATTCAAAAGTCCGCTCAGAGGGATCCAGCCCAAAGAGCTGATCGAAATCCTCTACCTCGACCAACACACCCACAAGCCGGTGTCGCAATTTTCCTCAGGGATGAAGCAAAGACTAAAGCTGGGCTTGGCGCTTTTTTCGGATGTGCCTTTGATTTTGCTCGATGAGCCTACCTCCAACCTGGACAAAAAGGGAATCGCCTGGTACGGCGACCTCGTCCAATCCTATGGCCAGGACCGTATCCTGATCGTCTGCTCCAACGAGCCCCGGGAATACGGATTTTGCAACCAAAAACTGGCGCTTGAGGATTTCAAGTAAAAAATACCGCTTTGATCATTCAGCGATATCTCTAATTTTACACTTACCTAATTTGATTTTTATGAGATTCTATCTTTGGAAAATAGCCGTTCTAGTGTTCTTCGTAATGGGCTTGCAGGCCTGCGGAGGGGATGACCCCACGCCGACCCCTCCCAAGTCCAAGGAGGAAATCGCCACCGAAGCACTGACTGGATCGGGTACCCAGACTTGGGTGCTATCCGGAGGCGGCAAGGTCACCCGAGATGGCACCGACGTCTCTTCTCAGTATGCCACCTTCGAGCTGACGCTCATCTCGGCGCCATCCAAGACCTACACCTCCAAAAACAGCAACGACCTCTTCGACGCCAACGGCACGTGGGCTTTTGCCGGAACCAACTTTGATAAAATCACGCTCAGCGGCTCAAAGCCTGCGGCAACCCGGGAAATGTCCTTCACCCAATCGGGCAGCAATCTGAAACTCGTTTTCTCCATCCCAGCGCCCGGCGCCAGAGTCAATGCCGTCGCGGGCGACTACGTTTTTGACTTGGTGAAAAAATAAGATCGTTGGATTTACGATCTGCCACGATTCGACTCTAACTTCCACAACCTCCTAGCCTACTACTTCTCACGGCTTACTTCTTACCACTTACTTCTCGCTTCCGGCTTCCTAACTTCCCTACTTCAGCGTCACCAGCGTCACTCCAGCTCCTCCCCTATCTGCATGCTCATCTTCCGCCCTTCCCACCTGCGGCATGGTTCGAAGCAGGTTTCGGGTGATCTCGCGTAGGATGCCATCACCTTTGCCGTGGACGATACGCAGGTCTTTCACCCCCAGCATGTAGCCCTCGTCGATGAAGGTCTGGATCAGTGCCAAAATCTCCTCGCCCCTCTTCCCGCGTAGGTCCAAGTTGGGAGAGAAATCCATCATCTTTTCGTTGGTGTTGTAGTTGCCTCGGCGCTCTACGGCCTTGAGCTCTTTTTTGACTTCGGTCTTGGATATCTTCTCCAAGCGGGAAAGCTTCACATTGGACTTGAGGTCTCCGATTGCGATCTCTACATCTTTGTTTTTGATCGCCACGACCTCGGCCACAGCTCCGTTGTCCTTCAGCCGAACCCAATCTCCCACCTCGATCTTGCCTCCAATCACCCGGATCTCAGGGTCTTTGACGGCGGCTTTCTCCGGCTTCACTACCTGCTTGAATTCCTCCAAGTCCTGTCTGACCTGCTTGGTGACTTCCTTGTCGGCTTTCTTCTCCTTGATCTCCCGGATCGTCGCCTCGATCTTTTTGTTGGTCTGGTCCAGCAGCGCCTTCGCCTCCTGCTTGGCCTCCTGGATGTAGCGCTTTTTGGTGAGCTCGATGGTTTCCTTGAGCTGGTTGTATTCTTTGAGGCGGGTCTGTAAGAGTTTGTCCTTTTCCTTCACCTCGCGCAGCAAGACCGAATATTGGTTTTTCTCGTTTTCCAGCTGGGTCAAAAGCCGGTCGTAGCGCACCCTTTCCTCCCCGATGTGCGCTTTGGCGTAGGCGAGTATTTCCTTCGAAAGGCCGATCTTCGACGCGATCTCCAGCGCAAAGGATGAGCCCGGCTTGCCTATCTCCAGCTGGTAAAGCGGCTCCAGTCTATCGACATCATAGCGCATCGCGCCATTGACCAGGCCTTGGTTTTTGTTGGCGACCTGCTTTAGATTGCCGTAGTGCGTGGTGACGATCCCGAAAGTCCCCAGCTTGTTCAGTGACAGCAGGATGGACTCGGCGATGGCTCCGCCAAACTGCGGCTCCGTCCCCGTGCCAAACTCGTCGATGAAAACGATGGTCTTTTTGTTGGCAAACTGGGTGAAATGCTTCATGCTCATCAGGTGCGAGCTGTAGGTACTCAGGTCGTTTTCCAGGTTTTGCTCGTCACCGATGTCGATGAAGAAATTGTCAAAAAGCGAGCTTTTCGAGTCTGGATGGACGGGAATCAGCAGCCCGCACTGGAGCATGTACTGAAGCAGTGCGACGGTCTTCAGCGTCACGGACTTGCCCCCGGCATTGGGCCCAGAGATGACCAAAAGCCGCTCATGGCCGCCCAGCTTCACGTCGAGCGGAACGATCTTTTTCCCCTGAGCCCTGAGTGCCATCTCCAAAATGGGATGCCTCGCCCTAGTCCAGTTGAGGGTTCTTTCTTTCACCAGCTCAGGCTTGCAGCTGTCTGTCTTCTCCGCAAACTTGGCTTTGGCACGGATGAAATCCATCAAGCCAAGAAAATTGGTTGCCTTTCGCAGCGCAGGGATGGCAGGCCGAAGCTGGTCGGTCAGCTTCGTGAGTATGCGGATGATCTCGCGGCGCTCCATGTACTCCAGATCGCGGATCTCATTGTTGATGTCCAGCGCCTCCTCCGGCTCCATGAAGACCGTCTGACCGGTAGCCGACTCGTCGTGGATGAAGCCGCGGAGCTTTCGCTTGTTTTCGGCAGCGACGGGGATCACCATTCGGCCTCCGCGTATGGTCATGGCAGCGTCATCCGGAGTCAGGCCTTTGGCGCGTGCTTCCTTGAAGATCCGCTCCATCACCTTCCTCAGCCTGCTTTCTTCGTAGAGCAGCTGCGTGCGGATGAGCTGGAGTTCCTTGCTGGCATTGCTTCGGATTTTGCCCTTTTCGTCGATGATCTGATCGATGGTCTTCAGCAGGCCCATATCGAGATCCAGGAGCAGGCCCAGCAGGGCGCTGAGCGTGGGGTAGCTTTCTCCGTGTTTTTGGAAAAAAACCACACAAGAGCGAAGCGTCTGAAGGGCGAGCTTCACCTCATAGAATTCGTCCTGGTCCAGAAAGGCTCCGGGGAGCTTTGCCTTTTCCAAGAAAGGATTGAGGTTGGTAAAGTTGGAACTGGGAAAAACCTCGCCCGAGATCAGGATCTTTCGGAACTCGTCCGTCTGGTCAAGCAGACGCTGGACTAGGTTGAAATCGGATGAAAAAGAGACTTTGTCCACAAAATCCTGCCCCAGGGAAGAGGTACACTCGGCCTTGAGCAGGTCTTTGATTTTGACAAAATTGATCTTCAGGTCAAGATTGGAGGGATATAGCATTAGAATAAATCCAGACTGTCACCCGGGATGGATTCATGGAGGGTAAGGGAATCTATCACTCGTGAGTAGATTCGGTCCATCTTTCCGGCATCTTCCAGGTAGAATATGATACTTTTGGTAAACACAGAATCCTGTACGCCGTGTTTCCTAAACACGTCTTTTTCCATCAGGGAATAGAGTACCTGGGAGGAGTCGAAGGCGACGGGAAGTGCGCTCACGATCCCCTCAGTCAGTTGGATGTCAATCAGTACGGTCACCATCTCATCCTCGGACAGGATCCCCGGGGGAGGGGAATTCCGGTCGCAGGACAGGAGGGATATGGAAAAAAGAAGAAAGGCAAGAATTCGTTTCACGGTTTAAAATTAGGTTTTTTTAACTGATAATGTCCGAACCGATTACCAAACCTAAATTTTATAATTCGGCTCAAGACTTTAACTTAGCCCGCTCAAATTGCCCGCATGGATCAGCTCTTCAGTAAGCTTAGGAAATACGAAATTATGATCAGAAAGGTGGCCAACAACCACCTGCAGGGAGAGTACCAGTCGCTTTTCAAGGGCTCCGGGCTGGAATTTGACGATCTCCGCCCCTATCAATACGGGGATGACGTGCGGACGATCGAGTGGAAAGTCTCCGCCAAAGGCCATGGCACCTTCGTCAAGACCTTCCGGGAGGACAAGGAGCAGTCGGTTTATTTCCTCTTGGACATCTCCGGCTCCCAGGACATCGGGCAGCAGGACAACAAAAAGATAGACAAAGGAAAACTGATCGCTGGCGTATTGACCTTGGCCGCAGTGTATGAAGGAAGCCAGATCGGGCTGATCTCCTACTCCGACCAGCAGGAGCAGCTCATCCTGCCCTCCAAGGGCAGCAAGCAAGGCGTCAAGATCATCCGCGGAATCTTTGACCATACCAACAAGAGCCTGAAAACAGACCTCAACGGCATGTTTTCCTTTGCGCTCAACCTGATCAAAAAGCGCAGCATCATCATCGTGATCTCCGACTTCATCGACGAAGACTACGAGCGGTCCTTCAGGGCACTGGCCGAGCGCCATGACCTGGTGGCCATACAGCTCACCGATCCTCGGGAATCCGCCCTGCCGGCCTTGGGGATCATCCCGATCTTTGACAAGGAGCGGGGCAAGACCACTTGGGTAAACACCGCTTTCGGCAGCTTTTCCAAAAAAATATCCGAGACCTTCACCATCGAGCGCGAATACCTCAAGGAGATCTGCAAAAAAAACCAGATCAA
Organism: Algoriphagus oliviformis; assembly: GCF_017254915.1. Classification (GTDB taxonomy): domain Bacteria; phylum Bacteroidota; class Bacteroidia; order Cytophagales; family Cyclobacteriaceae; genus Algoriphagus; species Algoriphagus oliviformis. Next base: position 318,358 of record NZ_JAFKCT010000006.1, read on the forward strand.
CTACCTGGCTATCGACACCACCCAGGATATCGTCGCTCCCCTGATCGACCTCTTCAAATACCGAAACAAACGAATGAAGCGTGGGTAGAATCGGTGTTTTCCTTCTTTTCTTGGGATTGAGCTTTTCGTCCCTGGCACAGAGCGTGCAGATCAACGGCTACTTCACGCAGGACTCAGCTCGACTGGGCGAGCGGGTGGGCTTTGTGCTCAAAGCACGCTATCCCGAGACCACACAGCTGCTCTTTCCCGACTCTACCTACGACTTTTCGCCTTTGGTACTGCTGGAGAAAAAGACCTTTCTCTCCCACACCGCCGAAGGGGTCACCACCGACAGTGCGGTGTACTACGTCTCCAACTTTGCGCTCGACCCGAGCGTATTCCTCTCGCTGCCCGTCTATGAGCTCAATCGGTACGACAGCGTCACCTACTTCTCCAACGAGGCCGAGCTGAAGCTCAAGCTGACGCTGGACTCCATCCCCGAGCAGTTGGTCTTTCGTGACAACAACGTCTACCAGCCGCTGGAAAAGAACTTCAACTGGCTGCTGGCCGCCCTGATCACCGGTGGCGTCATCGTGCTACTGGGAGGCTTTGCCCTGCTTTTTGCGAAGCGGATCAAGGCCATCTTCAAGCGAAACCGAGAGAAGCTCCGCTGGGTGCAGTTTGAGCGGAAGTTCAAAAAACTGTCCACCCTCCTGGCCCAGACCCCGGCTCTGGAGCTGGCCGACGAGGTGGTGGGCCTCTGGAAGGGCTACATGGAGTCGATCACAAAGCTGCCGTTCCAAGAGTGGACTTCGAGCGAAATCTCGGAAGCACTGGAGGACAAGGAGATCTTCAAGGCTCTCCGCGCCATAGATATGATCATCTATGCCGGCAAAGAGGCCAAGTCGGAGGAATCGACCAATTACCTCCTGGAAGTGGCCCGCAAAAAGTATCAGGAAAAACTAAACCACATCAGGAATGAGAGAGCAACTCGCTGAGTTTTTTGACTGGTCTTGGTTTTTGCCGGAGACCTTCAAATCCTACGAATGGGAAAACCCCATCCTGCTCAACCTGCTTTGGCTGATCCCTGTCCTGATCCTGATCCGCAAGGGGATCAAGTTCCTGAAAAAGCCGGTGTTGGAGCTTTCGCTCCCCAAGCGCGTCCGTGAGGGCAACCCATGGACCTACCTGCGCCTGATCCCGACCGGGCTGTTTTTCCTTTCGCTCATCGGCATCGTGATCGCACTCGCCCGCCCCCAGCGCAGCAACGAGCGTGTGGAGCAGTACACCGAAGGCATCGACATCCTGCTGGTCATGGACATTTCCGAATCCATGGATCTGCAGGACTTCACGCCCAATCGTCTGGAAGCGGCCAAAAACACGGCCATCGACTTCATCAACGGGCGCTTCGGCGACCGGATTGGCATGGTGGTTTTCGCAGGAGAGGCCTATTCCCTCGCCCCGCTTACCAACGACTACGAGCTGTTGACTTCGATGATTGCGGACATTTCCTTTGACATGATCGAGCCCAAGGGTACCGCCATTGGCTCGGCTATCGCCGCCGGTACCAACCGGATGAAGGAAAGCGATACACCTTCCAAGGTGATGATCCTCCTCTCCGATGGGGAAAGCAACGCCGGCAACGTCGACCCGCTCTTTGCCGCCCAACTGGCCTCGGCTTTTGACATCAAGATCTACACGATCGCCGTGGGAAAAGACGGCATGGTACCTTATGGCACGGACTTCTTCGGTCGTCCGCAGATGGTGCAAAGCTACCTGGACGAGACCACCCTCCGGGAAATCGCCAGGATAGGAAACGGGGAGTTTTACCGTGCTTCGGATGGTACGGCGCTGCAGCAGGTTTTTGACCGGATCAACACGCTGGAAAAAGCGGAAATCCTGGAAAACCGCTACAAGGAGACCGCAGACTACTACCGGATCTACCTTTTCTGGGCCATCCTGTTTTTCCTAGGCTGGCTGGCACTCAAGAGCACCTTCTTCAATAACTTCCTCCTGGACTAGCTTACTGACCAAAATCAGTTTCCCGGCTCTTTCTTGTCAAGAACTGGCCGGCTCCCGCATGCCATCTTGCCAAAAAAAGTGCAAATGGCCCTAGCCCCGGAATTGATCCAAAAGTACAACCGTCCCGTTCCCAGATACACCTCCTATCCCACCGTTCCTTTTTGGGACAACGACCTGAACTCGGAAAGTTGGCAAGATGCCGTCCAAACGGCTTTTCAAACTTTCGGAAAAGCCGAAGGAATCAGCCTCTACATCCACCTGCCTTTTTGCGAAAGCCTCTGCACCTACTGTGGATGCAACAAGCGCATCACCAAAAACCACGGACTGGAAGCTCCCTACCTCGACGCCATCTTGGCAGAGTGGAAGCAGTACCTTTCCGTTTTTGCGGAAAAGCCCCAAATCTCCGCCATCCATCTGGGCGGGGGCACGCCCACTTTTTTCTCCCCCCAATCTCTCCAGCGCCTCCTCTCTGACATCCTAGCATCGGCAGAAGTCTCCTCGCATCCAGAGTTCAGCTTCGAAGGTCATCCCAACAACACCACACGGGAGCACTTGCAGGTACTTGCCGGCCTTGGCTTCGATCGGGTGAGCTACGGAATCCAGGATTTCGACCAGACGGTACAGCGGGCCATCCATCGCATCCAGCCTTTTGAAAAGGTGAAAGCTGCCACCGAAAACGCGCGGATGGCGGGCTATCGCTCAGTCAATTTTGACCTGATTTACGGCCTGCCTTTCCAGACCCCTGAGACGCTTTCGAAGACCTTCGACCGGGTGGCCGAGCTGAGGCCCGAGCGCATCGCATTCTACAGCTATGCCCACCTACCGGCATCCTTTCCCGCGCAGCGGAGCTACGAAAAGCATTTGCCCAAGGAGAAGGAAAAGCGCGCTCTTTACGAGCTGGGCAGGGCTAGGCTGGTGGAAATGGGCTACGAGGAAGTGGGGATGGATCATTTTGCCCTTCCCGAGGATCCTCTTTGCCCAGCCAAAAGGAAGGGGACTCTCCACCGCAATTTCATGGGATATACCACCCAAACCAGCCATATGCTTCTGGGATTGGGGGCGAGCAGCATCAGCGACGTTTGGTTTGCCTTTGCCCAAAATGAGAAAAGCGTGGAAGGCTATCAATCCTTATCTGGTGAGGCCTTCGGAGCTATGGCCAAAGGGCACTTGCTTTCGCCAGAGGACCTGGTCGTCAGACAGGTGATTCTCGACCTGATTTGTTGTGGAGAGGCAGAGATTCCCTTTAGGGTTTGGGAAAAAGTACCTGTAGTCAACAAAGAGCTTTTGGAGGAAATGCAAACCGAAGGACTCCTGGTTTGGGATGGCTTTCACCTCAAGGTAAGCCAAGCCGGAATGGCGGTGGTGAGGAATATCTGCGCGCTCTTTGACCTGAGGATGGCTGAAAAAACCAGCCGACAACCCGTCTTCAGCAAAGCCATCTGATCACCTGCACATGGTGATCTCCACCTGCTGGCTCCCGTAGTCAAAAACCGCCAGCTCAGGGCTAAATCCCGGAATCCCCAAACCCAGGCCGCGAAACACCAGCAGAAAGCCGATCAAAACCCCCAAATACGGAATCGCCCGCTGGAGCTGCTGCCGTCTCATCACCGGCAAAAGACTTCCCGACACCATCAGTCCCAGCAACATGGGAAGGGTGCCCAATCCAAAGAAAAACATGTAGGCGGCTCCAAAAACCGGCTCCTGCAAACCCATCGCCACCACAAGCGCCATGTAAACCATGCCGCAGGGCAGGAGGCCATTGACCAGGCCGGTTCCGAAAAACGCCATGGGACTTCCCGACTTGAGGGATTGGGCGAGTTTGCCTTTGATCCAAGCAACCAAGCCTGAAAGTGCAGGAATGGCCAGGAGCCGGTCGGCGCTTTTGTAGCTGAGGGAAAAAACCACGATCAGCAAGCCCATCGTCACCGACAGGCCCTGCTGGACTCCGGCGAGGGAAAGCGAAAAGCCCAGACTCCCCACGATCAAACCCAGCAGTGCATAGGTCAGACTACGGCCCAGGTTGTAGCTGATTTTTTTGAAGAGAAAAAGCTGCCGGTTCTTACCCCCCAAAGCCAAGGCAATAGGGCCGCACATGCCCACGCAGTGGAAGGAACTAAAAAAACCCAAAACCAAAGCAGTCCAAAGCATCAGAGATTGATTTTCTTTTCCTGGTAAAACTCTACGCCACCCTCAGTCCAAGTCAGTTGCGCGCGCCAATAGCCGCCTTTTAGCTGATCCAAGGACACTTTAGTCCCGCCAGCCTCTGTCACGTCCACGGCCACTTCCTGGTCGAGTCGCGCATCCGAAGGCCGAAAAAGCTGCAGGCTTCCTCTGGCTCCTACAGGCAGATCGAGCAGGATCACCTTGCTCTGCGCATCAAAGACCAAGACCTCCCGATCCAAGGCCGCCGTGGCAGACTCCCGGTCGATCTGGTCTTGGTACTTGATTTCCTTCTCGTAATAGTTTTCCGTGACCAGATGGATATCATCCTGCTTGACAGATATCACTACCAGGGTCATCATGAAGGCCACAAAGCCGATGATGGTCAATAAAATCCCTTTTCCCCAATCCATAGCTTTACTGTTTTGGAGCTCCTACCGGAGCCATGAAGTTTGTTTCGATTTCGTCAAATTCCTCCCCCTTGCTCGATAGGCTCAGGGCCACTTTTTCCTGGGGCACTTTCACCTCAGTCTGGTTTCTGACCAGGAAAAACCTTCCCTCAAACTTGGTCTGAGGCTCCAAGACCCACTCTTTGGCCCCTACGATCTCTATGTCCATCCCTTCTGCCAAAGCATCTATCTCCACCCGTTGAGGCTCAAAGGTCTTGTTGATCAGGGTGATGTTGTAAAGATTGGAGACCTTGCCGTCCTCCCGCTGTTGATAGGTCATGCCGGGGAATCGCGTGACGGTGCCCTCCAGCTCGTCCCGAGTCGCGATCAGCACGACAAATGCAGCCATGAGCACGGCCAAAATCAGGGAATATCCCCTGACCCTTCCCGTGAATAGCTTCTGATGGCCCTCCTTCACACTGTTTTCAGACGCGTAGCGGATCAGTCCTTTTGGACGCTCCACCTTGACCATCACCTCATCACAGGCGTCGATACAGGCAGTGCAGTTGACACATTCCATCTGGGTGCCATTGCGGATGTCGATCCCCGTGGGGCAGACCTGCACACAAAGGCCACAGTCCACACAATCGCCTTTGGGGAGATTCTCTGCCACGCTCTTTCTGATTGGCCCCCGAGGCTCTCCCCGCACGTAGTCGTACATTACATTGATGCTGTTGTTGTCCAAAAGAACACCCTGCAGGCGCCCGTAGGGACAGACCACGATGCATGCCTGCTCACGAAACCAGGCAAACACAAACAGGAAAATCCCCGAAAAAGCGACCAAACCTATGAACCCGGCCATGTTGGCCGAAGGAGGCTGTGACACAATCTCCCTCACCTGATCTACGCCTACGAGATAGGCCATCACCAGATGCCCTATGATCAGGGAGAAAAGCGTGAACACGGAGTACTTGAGGCCTTTTTTCCAGATTTTCTCTGTGGTCCATGGCCCCTCGTTCAGAGCTCTTTGCTGGTTGGCGTCACCTTCGATGAGGTACTCCATTTTTCTGAAAACCATCTCCATGAAAAGCGTCTGTGGACAGGCCCATCCACACCAGACCCTGCCAAACACCACCGTGAAGAGGATCACAAAGACAAACAGAATCAACAGGAGAAAAATCAGCAGAATGGTATCCTGGGGCCAAAAGACCGCACCGAAGATGATAAACTTCCGCTCGAAAATATTGAAAAGCATGTAGGGCCTGCCATCCACCCGGATGAAGGGGCCGGCAAAGAGAATCGCCAGCAAGATCCACGAGAGGTAGGTTCTATACCGGTAGAAAAACCCCTTGACCTTTTTGGGGTAAACCCAGTTTCTCTTGCCGTCATCCCTCACGGAGGCCAAGGCATCCCGAAAGGTGTCCGGATTCAGATTGGGGTTTTGGTTCTTCTTAGCCATAGCGGAAGCGAATCGCTGCCGGAAGCCGCGGCCCCGGCAGCAGTTTTAATTGATCAAAGGGCAGCTAGGATAGCCGTGGTATCCGCCGGAGCGGCTGGATCGGCGGGGCTAGCCGAATAAGGCTCTCCCTGGGGAGCTTTGGGATTGGCGGGACTGGTGCCTTTGAGGGTAAGGATGTAGGAGGCTACCTGCTGCATCTCCTCTGGACTCAGCTGATCCTGCCAAGGGATCATGCCCTTTTCAATCACTCCGTATTTGACTACGGTGAAGACTTCCTTGATCGATCCTCCGTGGAGCCAATACTCATCGGTGAGGTTTGGCCCTACTCCTCCCCCTCCGTCTGCCGCGTGGCATGCCGCGCAGTTGGTTTCAAAGAGCGTCTTTCCAGCGCTGATCGCTCCGGCAGATTCGTCGAAGACAACGGTATTTTCATCGATCGAGGCCGCTTGGTTGGCTTTTCTCAACTCAGCCGCAATGGCTTCCACCCGGAGCTCTTCCTGGTATTCTTCCACTCCCGTAGGACCATTGCCGAGCACGGAGTAGTTCACAAAGTAGACTACCGCAAACAGGATGGTGCCTACGAATACCCACTGCAGCCAGGGAGGCATAAAGTTGTCCAGCTCGGTGATGCCGTCGTAGGAGTGGTCGTCCATCAGTTTGGCCTTTTCCTCCTTGCCTCCCACTTCGTCCACCTTGCCGGTCACGTAGCGCTCTTTGAAGCTTTCCCACCAGGTAGGCTCATTGGCCAGTTCGGGATTTTCCCTGCGCAGCACCTCGGCCATGAAGGACATGAGGTACACCATCAGCACCAGCAGGATGACGATCACCAAGAGCACCAGCCCCAAGATCACCAACAGACTCAACTGGCCGGAGTCCATGGCTTGCAGCTGCGCAAACCATTCGGAGTTTTCGGTCTGGGCCCATGCGGGAAAGGAGCCCAGTCCCAACAATGCGAGTAGCGAAAGTATCTTTTTCATGACAGGCGGGGGTTTGAGTCGTTTTCGTCCAGAGGCAGGTTCTCCATGTGCTTGATGTGGTCTTGGGGAGTGAATACCACCCAAATGAACACCCCTACAAAAAACAGCACGAAGATGAGCAGTGAGATGATCGGGTAGATCTCCACGTTTTCGATGGATCTAAGGATTTCTTTATACATGGCGTCAGGATTTATTGGTTGGAGGCTGTTGGCTTTTGCTTGATGTCCGTACCCAAGCGCTGCAGGTACGCAATCAGCGCGACGATCTCGGTATTGGGAGCGACTTCCACTCCGGCATCCTTGAGGTTGGCCACGACCTGGGCAGCCTGTTTTTCATAATCCGCGGTAGCAGCCTGGTCGAAGCCCTCCGCATAGGGCACACCCAACTTCTGCAGCGTCCTGATCTTGGCCGGCAAATCGGAAATATCCAGCTCGTTGGTCGTCAACCAAGGATAGGGAGGCATGAGCGATCCCGGCGACATGGAGCGGGGATCCACCATGTGATGGTAGTGCCAGCTGTCCGGATATTTGCCGCCTACGCGATGCAGATCCGGCCCGGTACGCTTGGAGCCCCAGAGGAAAGGCCGGTCGTAGACAAACTCACCGGCTTTGGAGTACTCCCCATAGCGCTCAGTCTCGGAGCGGAAAGGCCGAATCATCTGGGAATGGCATCCCACGCAGCCATTGGCGATGTAAAGATCTCTTCCTTCAAGCTCCAATGGAGTATAAGGTTTGACTGCAGCAATGGTGGGCACATTTGACTTGACCAAAAGTGTCGGAATGATCTCTATCGCCCCACCGATCGCGATGGCTAGAGTTGCCAATACGGTAAAGAAAATAGGCTTTCGCTCCCAGGCTCTGTGCCAAAACTCTCCTGCTTCATGATGGACTTTTTTGGCCAAAGCCGGTGCTTGGTCTTCCTCTGTAGCTGCGAAAGTCCCTTGTTTGGAAGTCATCCACATGTTGTAAACCATGATCACGGCACCACTCAGGTACATCAAGCCGCCCAAGGCCCGAAGCATGTACATCGGCACGATCTGGATCACAGTCTCCAGGAAGTTTGGATAGGCAAGCCTTCCTGCCTCGTTGAATTCCTTGAGCATCAAAAACTGCGTCAAGCCGGACACATACAGCGGCAGGGCATAGAAGATGATACCCAGGGTTCCCAACCAAAAGTGGGTATTGGCGAGTTTGGTGGAATAAAGGCTTGTCTTGAACAGCCTTGGCCACATCCAATACAGCATACCGAAGGTCAGGAATCCATTCCATCCCAATCCCCCGATGTGCACGTGCCCCACGATCCAGTCGGTGTAGTGCGCGATGGCATTTACATTTTTGAGCGAAAGCAAAGGCCCCTCAAAAGTCGCCATCCCGTAGGCGGTCACTGCCACTACCATAAATTTCAAAACAGGCTCAGTGCGAACCTTGTCCCAAGCTCCTCGCAGGGTCAACAAGCCGTTGACCATACCGCCCCAGGACGGAGCGATCAACATGACCGAAAACACAGTGCCTAGCACCTGCGCCCATTCGGGCAATGCGGTATAGAGCAAATGGTGCGGTCCGGCCCACATGTAGATGAAGATCAGCGACCAAAAGTGGATGATCGACAGCTTGTAGGAATAGACGGGGCGGTTGGCTGCTTTTGGCAGGAAATAATACATCATCCCCAGAAATGGCGTAGTCAGGAAGAACGCCACTGCGTTGTGTCCATACCACCACTGCACCAGCGCATCCTGCACACCGGCATAGGCCGAGTAGCTTTTCAGGAAAGTGACGGGAAGCTCAAAGGAATTGAAGATGTGCAGCACGGCCACCGTGACCAAAGAGCCTAGGTAAAACCAAATGGCGACATACATGTGCCGCTCGCGACGGTTGATGAGCGTTCCGATCATATTGGCCCCAAAGGCCACCCAAACCAGCGCGATGGCAATGTCAATCGGCCACTCCAGCTCGGCATATTCCTTGGAAGTGGTGATGCCCAAGGGCAGGGTGATCGCCGCCGATAGGATGATCAGTTGCCAGCCCCAAAAGTGAAACCAGCTGAGCGACTCCTTCCACATGGGAGTTTTCAGCAGTCGGGGCATAGAGTAGTAGACTCCCGCAAAGATGGCATTGCCCACAAAGGCAAAGATCACCGCGTTGGTGTGCAGGGGGCGAATCCTCCCAAAGGTGGTGTAGGGGTTGCCCAAATTGGCCTCCGGCAGGAAAAGCTGGGTCGCCGCCAGCAGCCCCACCAGCATTCCGATCAGCCCCCAGATTACGGTCGCTGCCCCGAAATATTTGACAATCTTATTGTCGTAGTGAAACCGTTCCAAAGTAGAATCATTCATAGGATTTTGATTTTTTCGGTTGATCTTTTATTGTTTTTTTTGGCTGGTTTTCAAATAAAATCCGGACGGAGGGCGTATAGTCGTCGTCAAACTGTCCACCCTTGATCGCCTTGAAAAAGAGGAACAAAAACGTGGCAGCGACTACCAGACTGATCGCAATCAGGAGGAAAATGACTTCCATGCTAGCGTGGGTCAAGGTGGATAAGCCCCTTGCGAATCCCCATGAGATGGGTCGCCAAGGTGGTGAATACGACCACTGAAATACTGCTCAGCGGCATCAGGATGGCGCACAGCACGGGGCTCAGCAGTCCCTGAACCGCCAGACTCAAGCCCACGATATTGTACAGGAAACTGAGCCCAAAGCTGAATTTGACGATGCGGCGGCTGCCCCGCGCAAAAGCCAGAAAGCTTGGGATCTTGGCAAATGATCCGGCATCGAGTATCGCATCGCTGGCGGGAGAAAAGTGGCTGACCTGATCGGTGATGGCCACACCCACCTGGCTTTCGCGCAGCGCTCCGGCATCGTTGAGCCCATCGCCCAGCATCAACGTACGCTGTCCGGTCTGGTTGAGGCTTTGGATGTAGTGCAGTTTATCGCTTGGGCTCTGGTTGAAATTGAACTTGATCCCTGCATCCAGGCGCTTGCTGAGCGCCTCACGCTCGTGGTCGTGGTCGCCGGAAAGGATGTGAAGGCCATAGTCTCCAGCAAGCGCTTGAACGACCTCGGGGGCGCTCTGTCTGAGTCCGGACTGGATGTGGAAATAGCCCAACACGACGGATTCGACACTGAGGTACACGACATTGCCCTTCAGCTCGGCATTTTTCTCCGCTCCCGTAAACTCGCTGGAGCCCAGCCTAAACACCTGCCCCATGTACTTGCCCTCAAGCCCGGCGCCCTTCGCTTCGCTTAGCCCCTCCAGCATAGCCGGCTGCGCGGTGTCCAGCCATTGGTTGATGCGGTTGCTCAGGGGGTGGGTAGATTGGCGGACCATGGCCTTGAGGACGGATCGGGTCTCTTGGGAGAGCGTTTCACCCACAAAGTCAATCGAGGCTTTTGCCGGGTCGGTGAGAGTACCGGTCTTGTCAAAAACGACCGTATCGACCAATGCGAGCTTCTCCACGACTTCGGCATTTTTTAGGTAAAATTTACCCTTGCCGAATATCCTCAGCGTATTTCCCAGCGTAAAGGGCGTGGACATGGAGAGCGCGCAGGGACAGGACACGATCAGCACCGTGGTAAAAGCCTTGAAAGCCATTGGCGTATCTTTTCCTATCCAAAAGGCAAAAGCCGCAAAGGCTATCGCCAGTACCGTCCAAGTGAAGATGCCCGAGATACGATTGGCGAGCGGCTCGAGGAGCTGGAGCCTTTCCTCAGGCTTTTCCCCATTGTTCCACAGGTCGGTGAGATAGCTTTGGGAAGGAAGCTTCTGGACCGCCAGCATCACCGCATCTCCCCGCTGTCGTCCGCCAGCGTAGATCAATTCTCCTTTTTGGGTCGGCACCGGCACTTCCTCGCCGGTCACAAAGCTATAGTCGATATTCGCGTGAGGGCTGAGCAGCAGGGCATCTGCGGGGATCAGCTCCTCGTTTCTCACGAGGATGCGATCTCCAACTTGCAGCTTGGTGAGGGGAATGACCTCCTCGGCATCCTTCGCCAATCGGGTGACAGCCACTGGAAAATAGGCCTTGTAGTCACGGTCAAACTTGAGCGTTGCAAAGGTTTTCTGCTGGTAGATTTTCCCCAAAAGCAGAAAAAAAAGCAAACCGCCAAGGCTATCCATATAGCCTGCATTGCCCTGGGTGAAAATCTCCCAAAGGGAATAAAGAAAGAAGGCGACGATACCCAAAACGATGGGTACGTCCATATTCAGCGACCGGCGACGGACGGCATGCCAAGCGGAAATGTAGTAGTCGCTCGCCGCGTAGAACACGATAGGCAGGGAAAGCAGCACATTGAGGTAGTCAAAGAGCCCTTTGAAGCCCTCGCCGAGCAACTCCGCTTCTGAAAAATACTCGGGAATGCTAAACAGCATCATGTTGCCAAAGCAAAAGCCGGCGACAGCCAGCTTGGTCAGAGTCCTACGATCTACCTGAGGGGCCCTTTCCCTGTCGAGATCGGAAAGACTCACGCTTGGTTCGTAGCCAAGGATGGAAAGCAGGTTTACCAGTTCTTTCAGATTGAGTTTTCCATGCAAAAACTTGAGTTGAACTTTCCTTTTCACAAAGTCCACCCGGCTGCCAATAATCGCGGCATTGATCTGAAACAGGTTTTCCAGTAGCCAGATGCAGGAACTGCAGTGTATCTGGGGGATATAGAACGTCACGTGGCTTTCCGTCGCGTTTTTAAAATCGAGCAGTCCTTTTGCGACGTCTGGATCATCCAGGTAGTCAAAACGGTTTCTCAGCTTAGCACCGGACTTTTGGCTTTTTCCGGGATTGGAATCCAAGCTGTAGAATTCGCAAAGTCCATTTTCCGCCAGCACCTCGTAGACGAGCCTACAGCCTTGACAGCAGAACTCCTTTTCGTCAAAGACCAGCACGTCCGTGTCGCAATCTTCTCCGCAATGGTAGCACTTTGGACGGGTTTGGGTTGGGAAACTTTGCTTCATTTCTAATCAATGGGCTATGTCAAGAGGCATTAAGACCTCCTATGACGCTACAGCGACAGGTAATAGGAGAGGCGGCCAGTCGATTTTCTACCGCTATAAAACTGGGAAAGCACTTTGACCAAGTCCGTCTGGCAGCTTTTGTTGGTCACCAACAGGGTGCAATTTTGCTTCACTCCATAGGCTAAGAAGTCTCCCAGCCTGTTGAAGTTGAACTTGATGAAGCTCGTCTCCCGAATGGACGAGGAGACTAGCTGTATGACTTCCTGCTCTTCCCTGATCTTTGACTTTGGGATAAAACTGGGTGAAATGATCGTGGCCTTGCTATGTTGGATGAGATTCCCAAAAAGGGAGACAAAGCGCTGGATAAGTTCGGATGACCCGGAAGAGCCGTCGTAATGGAATAGCAGGTGATTGGTCGAAAACTCTGAGGCAAACAGAAGCACGGGGACGTCGCAGTTGTCGCTGTCGACTGCTTTCTGCAGGTCCTGTCGGGAAAGCCACGTAAGCGCGTTCATCAGATCAGCCGTCAGTAGCGTGGGCTTTCCATCGTGGCGACAGAGGCTGCTCTGAGGTATGGAGGGCTGAAAAGACGCGGCCAGTTCTTTACAGAAGAAATCCTTGAGAACCTCCTCTGGCAGATCTAGTAGCGAAGCTTGTGCGGTCTTTACCTCCATGGCCAAAAACTATAACCAAAAATAGACCCTTGGCCGACCCGGAGTCCTGACGTAAGTAGGGGGAGCACCTGATAAATATCAGGTTAATCGTCAAAAACCCTAAACCTAAAGTAAGAACCTGTCTGACAAACAATTACAAAAACCCGACTCTCCGGATCGCCGAGTGTGCCTTCATCTGGAAAAATCGACTACCAAACGATAATCCGTTTGGAATCAAACCGCCGTTAAAAAAGAAAAGCCCCTTGGAGGATGTCCAAGGGGCTGAATAATGTGGCGGCGACCTACTCTCCCGGGTGTAACCCCAGTACCATCGGCGCTGCAGGGCTTAACTTCTCTGTTCGGGATGGGAAG
>NZ_JAFKCT010000057.1 GCF_017254915.1 Algoriphagus oliviformis
ATAGGCCGCGGGAAAAGCTGCGCCCAAAAATAACCGCCCGAAGGCCGGGGCGCCAAGTTCGTCCAGCGCAAAAAGGCCACAAAAACGGGTGGGCTATAGCCTTGGGGGGTGGGGCTGGCCAACTTCGTCCGCCGGACTCGGAATGCCGCGAGACTTTGCGAGGGGCCTCCGTGTGCCAAAAATAGGCCGCGGGCAAAGCCGCGCCCAAAAATAACCGCCCGAAGGCCGGGGCGCCAAGTTCGTCCAGCGGAAAAAGGCCACAAAAACGGGTGGGCTATAGCCTTGGGGGGTGGGGCTGGCCAACTTCGTCCGCCGGACTCGGAATG
>NZ_JAFKCT010000058.1 GCF_017254915.1 Algoriphagus oliviformis
CATAAAAAAAGGCGCCGCATGCGGCGCCTTGGGGATTACTTGGCGATCTTTTTGTACTTGATGCGGTGCGGCTCGAGCGCATCGGCGCCCAGCGTACGCTTCTTGTACTCTTCGTACTCGGTGAAGTTGCCTTCGAAGAATTCCACTTTGCCCTCGTCCTGGTAGTCCAGGATGTGGGTGGCGATACGGTCGAGGAACCAACGGTCGTGCGAGATCACCATGGCGCAGCCAGGGAATTCCAGCAGGGCGTTTTCCAGCGCGCGCAGGGTTTCGATATCCAGGTCGTTGGTCGGTTCATCGAGCAGCAGCACGTTGCCGCCAACCTG
>NZ_JAFKCT010000059.1 GCF_017254915.1 Algoriphagus oliviformis
CTGGAGTTTATCCGGAGATTCTCACTCCATATCCTGCCCCGGGGACTGGTGCGGATCCGCCACTTCGGGATCTTGGGCAGTTCGGCTAAGCAGCTCACCATTCCGCTGATCCACCGGGAGCTTGGAGTTCCGATACCGGAAAAGGAACCCAGGATTCTGGAAACCTACAATCCACGCTACTGTCCCTGCTGCCAAAAGGAATCCATGGTCAGCATCCAGCGCCTGCCCAAACGCGGCCCGCCAAAGGCAGTCTTTGCCCCAGTCCCAACCCCATTCTGATTCCTGACTTTTATCGGGTTGGCGAAGCTATGTCCCGACCACAAAA
>NZ_JAFKCT010000061.1 GCF_017254915.1 Algoriphagus oliviformis
CTGGTTATACAGGCAATGGAGTGACGGAGTGATGAAAGATCCGCGCGGTGACGGAATACCGCGTTGAAGCCGGTAGGTATTGGTTTGATAGTTAAATGCGTCAGACTAGCCGAAGGTGATAGTACCGGGCGTCTTCGGACAATCGGATAGTGATCCTAAGGGCTTCCAAGAAAAACTTCTAGCGTTAAGCGTATAGTCACCCGTACCGCAAACCGACACAGGTGGTCGAGGAGAGAATCCTAAGGTGCTCGAGTGAATCATGGCTAAGGAACTCGGCAAAATGGCCCTGTAACTTCGGGAGAAGGGGCGCTGGCAGCGATGTCA
>NZ_JAFKCT010000062.1 GCF_017254915.1 Algoriphagus oliviformis
CTGGTTATACAGGCAATGGAGTGACGGAGTGATGAAAGATCCGCGCGGTGACGGAATACCGCGTTGAAGCCGGTAGGTATTGGTTTGATAGTTAAATGCGTCAGACTAGCCGAAGGTGATAGTACCGAGCGTCTTCGGACAATCGGATAGTGATCCTAAGGGCTTCCAAGAAAAACTTCTAGCGTTAAGCGTATAGCCACCCGTACCGCAAACCGACACAGGTGGTCGAGGAGAGAATCCTAAGGTGCTCGAGTGAATCATGGCTAAGGAACTCGGCAAAATGGCCCTGTAACTTCGGGAGAAGGGGCGCTGGCAGCGATGTCA
>NZ_JAFKCT010000063.1 GCF_017254915.1 Algoriphagus oliviformis
TGGGCCGCATCCAGAAGATCTCTGGCGCGAACCTGAGCCGCAACTGGGTGATGATCCCGCACGTGACTCACTTCGACAAAACCGACATCACCGATCTGGAAGCGTTCCGCAAGCAGCAGAACGAAGAAGCGGCCAAGCGCAAGCTGGACGTGAAGTTCACGCCTGTCGTGTTCATCATGAAAGCCGTCGCTGCCGCTCTGGAGCAGATGCCGCGCTTCAACAGCTCGCTGTCCGAAGACGGTCAGAAGCTGACGCTGAAGAAATACATCAATATCGGCGTGGCGGTAGATACCCCGAACGGCCTGGTGGTTCCGGTGT
>NZ_JAFKCT010000064.1 GCF_017254915.1 Algoriphagus oliviformis
CAGCAAGCTGGCGTGCATCAGCTGGATGACGGGCGCATTGGAGGTATTGATGGCGCAGCGGCGTATCGCTATCGCCGAGCCGGAAGCGCTGGCGCATTTAATCAACGGCGGCCTGATGGATGCCGCGCTGTGGGTCGCCCATCATCCGGAAAAAGACGTGGGGCTGGAACAAGACTTGGCCAGTTTGAACCTGTTGCTGAACGGGCTGCGTTCCACCGCCGTATAGCCGTATAAGTGTTGATGTCAGCCGCCGCGCCGTTACCACGGCGGCTTAAGAGTGAACGGCAGCGGGCTCGACGTTTTGCGCCAACTGAAT
>NZ_JAFKCT010000065.1 GCF_017254915.1 Algoriphagus oliviformis
AGGTTCGCCTTGGCGAAGAAAGACAATCTACGCCATCGCGATATCTTTGGCTTATGATATCACCGCTTACGACTCCGAAAGGGGTCGGACTTCTCATTAACCATTAGGTTTGGGGTTGGCCTTGGGATCACTTGGCGCCCTGGTTGCACCGGAGGTTATTGATAGGTTTGACCATTTCGTGGTCTTTATGTTGCACTAAACCTGCGGTAGTTTCTCCGATAAGCAGCCCAAAAGCGGTAATTTTTTGATTCATTCTTAACCGTTTCAATCATGAAAAAAAAGAAAACCTCCTCCAGGCCGCCTGCTCCAAGATA
>NZ_JAFKCT010000066.1 GCF_017254915.1 Algoriphagus oliviformis
AGCGAACTGCCCGCGGTGAAGCCGCTGCTGATGAAAGGCGAAGAAGACGACGATCATGATCATGCAGGCGAGGCGCATAACCATGCTGATGACGATCATGGGCATCATCACGGCGAGTACAATATGCACGTTTGGCTGTCGCCGGAGGTGGCAAAAGTGACCGCGATCGCGATTCACGACAGATTGTTGGAACTTATGCCGCAAAATAAGGACAAATTAGACGCAAACCTGCGCCAGTTCGAGAATCTGCTGACGCAAACTGACAAAAATGTTGGTAACATGCTTACGCCTGTGCAAGGTAAGGGTTATTTT
>NZ_JAFKCT010000007.1:0-89677 GCF_017254915.1 Algoriphagus oliviformis
CTATCTTGGAGCAGGCGGCCTGGAGGAGGTTTTCTTTTTTTTCATGATTGAAACGGTTAAGAATGAATCAAAAAATTACCGCTTTTGGGCTGCTTATCGGAGAAACTACCGCAGGTTTAGTGCAACACGGGTTTTGCGTCAGGCGGGCTGACGTGCAAACTTGGAGCCTTGTGCTTCTAATTAACTTTGGTAATAAATTGAAGCTTTGTGCTCCGAAACCCGCCCGAACGCAAAGCCCGAGAACGTTATAGCCAATTTTAGGACGACAACTAACAGACAATAAACATTTGGGCTCAATTCTATTTGTAGGACTTTCAATCTTTGTGTTCATAGGAATCCCAATTGGACTTGGATTCCTATTCTATTTTGTTCCTAGAAAACTCGGTTATCCAAAAACCGCAAAATACTTGACAATTGCACACGGACTTTTTGTGTTGACAATAGGACTTTATATTGCTTTTGAAGACCAACTCTTCACAAAGAGTGAAGCAAAAGAATTAGTTGAAGAACAAGGCATTTTACTGACAGACGACTTTGAATTATCAAAGAATGAATCTATGTCAGCAATTGGCGACTACTATCACATATTTGCATTAAAAATATCAGAACGTGATAGACAAAACGCAATCGCTAAAATAAAAAGTGCGGATAATTTTAAATCGGACAATGGTTCCATTGAGACATTAATGTATCAATCAGCTCCTGACCGATATTTCGGTAAAAAAATTGTTCAGAATTATGCGACAGAAAACTCCTTTGTTCGAGAATATTTTGAACCAAGTGGACGTGAAGGTTACGCACCGACATTTAGAAGAATATCAATTAGTAAAACTGATAACGAACTAATATTTGAAGATATTAACGAATAAAAAAAAGCCCGAAACCGTAGTGCCCAATGCAAAAATGACTGACAAGAAAACATATCTAGTACTGCCGAACAAAGTTGAAATCGAGTATAATTACTTAGTTGAACAGATTGAATGGGCTAGACAGGACAATTATGAATTGAGAAGTTGGTTCCCAAGGAAGGTATTAGTAGAAAGAAATGGTGGTGGCAGTCGACTCTTTACAGGACAGTCATTTGACGATAACTATTTTGAGTTGAAAGAAGATGGTTGGACTCACGACCATTGTGAAATATGTTTCGAAATTCTATCAGACCACAAATCTGGATCTGTAAATCCTGCTACAAATTGTTTATCGAACCAAAAGACATAAACGAGACACTTAACCGACTTGAAAAAATCAAAAGGTAAAAAAGCACGTGGGCACATACATCGGCTATAGCGAATGTAGGTTGACTGCTTAAAAATGAAGATATTACAACTAAATAATGTTCGGGCTGGCGGACAAAGATTCGGTTTCAAAATCCCGCACTTGCCATAGCCAGGGCGGTTCGCTACAAACACATCCAAATAGATAAAACAAACAAAATGACTAAAGAATAAATGATACACCTGACACAATTGATCTACATAAAGGAAGGGAAAGAAGAGGTGTTCCACGAGTTTGAAAGAATCGCTATTCCTACTATCCTGAAATATAACGGACGGCTTACTTTGCGGATTAGACCCAAAGATGATTCCGTGATAGAGAACAATATTGAAGTCCCTTACGAGATCCACCTGGTTGAATTTGAAACCCAAGAGGACTTTGACAATTTTAAGATGGATGAGGAACGGAAAAAGTTCATTCACCTGAGAGATGAATCGATTGAGTCTACTGTTTTGATTCAAGGCCTTCGGCTAAATTGATAGAAGTCGGCAGTTAACAACCACGTTTTCCTAACGCTTTCAAAGCCAAGCGTCAAACTGCCTCTCCACGAAATGGGTGACGGTCGCTAGGGAAAGGCTTCTACGATCCGATGTCGATATAGCCAGTCAAATGTGCGCTCTCCAAAAAACAGCGATCGCCAGCGATTTCCGGCAAGGAAAGGTGCTGTTTGGGGTGGCTCTCCCAGCCTTTTTAGGCTCGTCTTTGGAGGGGCTTTTTTTTCGCACATAGGCTCCGATGTGGCATTCCGGGCAGCCGATTGAGGGGGAACTGACTTGGCTTTCTGCCTCTAAATCCTTATTTTAAGTTATCTCCCGTCCGGATGGGCTATGTCAGAAACTATCTCAAATAGGGTTAGGGTCAAGTGGATTGGCTTGCTGTTGATAGGGTCGATGTTGCTTTTGGAATCTTGCAAGGACAAGAAAAACAACACCGCGCCTGTGGTGAAATTTACGGGCATTGCGGCCGCATTCAACGACAACCAGGAAGCCCTAAAGTACACCCTGACAATCTTGGTGGACCAGCCGGGTGCAGGCGGCGACGCGGAGACTTGGGAGGTGGTAGGCTTTTTGGATATAGATCCGGGGCATGCGTTTGTGAAGCTGGAGCGACTGAATGTGGACAGCACCAAGACCACTATATACGTCGGCTTTTACCCCGACAAGCTGCCCAACGATCCCAATCAACTCGAGACGAAGGGAGAGCTGCGGGACGATTCGGCTCACGTCTATGAGGTCAGCAAGGAGTATATCTTGACCAAGGTGAATTTTGACAAGGCCCTGGCCTACATCGAATCGGTGGAATCAAGCAAAAAGAAATACCATCTAAACGACTACAACTGCGCGGACTTTGCCATACAGACCGGCAAGGCCGCCGGGGAAAACATCCCCGATACCCACGGGACCTGGGATGTGCACATGCCGGGCATTGTGAGGGTTCAGGGTGGCGGGTCAAATCCCGGCAACCTCGGTCAGGATCTAAGATAAAGGGACATGAAAACGACGATCATAATGGAAGCGGTCAGAAAAACAGCCATGTGGGCGATGCTCGCCTTTTTGTTGTCTTGCTCAGGTAAGGAATCCACCCTAGCCGAGTTTCATGGCGATCTCGATACGATGGCCACCGTGGAGCTTTTGAACAGGTATTTTTCTTTTGAGCCTGCCGGCAAAAGCGCCCAGGTCGCGCCGACCTACGATTCACTTTTTCGGAAAATAAAGGCAAACCTGGCCCAAGGTGCCCATGAGGCGCTCAAGTACCCCCAGGCGCGGGAGGACTGGGCCGATGTGGCTCTGGTCAATCCCGAGGAAGACCAATCCGACCTGCTGGTGGTGCGGTATGCCAATGGGGAGTATTTGTACGTGAAGTTTTCGGGTGGCAAGATCCAGTCCATGATTTCCATAAAAAAGGGGAACCTGATTTCGAATTGGCTGTAAGGTCTCGAAATGCGACTCCAGCTTTCTCCGCTGGACTATCCTTTGGGAGCCAATGCCACTTTTGCAGCGGGTTTGAGGTTTGATTTTTTTGCCAACCCTGCGACCAGCAAAACGCATGAAGACTATCTTTAGTCCTTGATCAATCCTGCAATCATGGGTAAAGTCAAAGTAATGAGTTACACCATTTCCCTGGACGGATTTGGGGCCGGGCCGGAGCAGAGCCTGGAAAAGCCCATGGGCCTTGGTGCCGAAGATCTCCACCATTGGCTGCGGCAGACGAAGTGCTTTGCCCAGATGATCGGGCAGGAGGGCGGCTCAGTCGGCGTGGACAATGACTTTGCGGAAAAGGGCTTTGAAAACCTCGGTGCCTGGATCCTCGGCCGCAATATGTTTGGCCCCGTCCGTGGGGACTGGCCGGATCGGGAGTGGAAGGGCTGGTGGGGACCAAATCCGCCCTACCACGTTCCAGTCTTTGTGTTGACCCACTATCCGCGGGAGCCGCTGGTCATGGAGGGCGGCACGACTTTTTATTTTGTCACCGAGGGCATAGACGTGGCCTTGGCCGAGGCGAGAGCGGCTGCCCAAGGCAAGGACATCCGCATTGGCGGAGGTGCCGCTACCATACGCCAGTTTCTGCTGGGTGGCCACATCGACGAGCTTCATCTGGCGATGTCCCCGCTTTTCCTTGGCAAGGGCGAAGCCTTGTTTGCCGGGATCGACCTTCCAGCCCTAGGCTATGGGGGCGTGGAGCGGGTGGAGGGGGAGCATGCGACGCATATTTTGATAAAAAAGGTCTAGTGTCGCAAGATTCTGGTTTGCCATAATGTTTGATTGTCAAATTTGTAGCTGATGAAGCTCTGGTTTTTCGCTATTTTCATCCCAAATCAATAAACCCCAAACGCAATGAAACCCTTACTTCCCCTTCTTCTTTTTTTCCTTCTTTTCGGCCTTGTAGCCCAAGCGCAGACTGCCGTCGATGTCAGCGGCAAATGGAACCTGACCGTGGATACCGACGCGGGCAGTGGCACGCCGACCTTTTTGCTGAAGCAGGAGGGGGAGAAAATCACCGGCACCTACAGCGGTCAGCTGGGAGAGGCCCCGCTGACTGGGACGATCAAGGGCGGGGTGATCCACATCGAGTTTGCCGTCGAGGGCAACAAAATCACCTATGACGGAAAGGCAAGCTCCACGGAGATGGAGGGCAAGGTGGACCTGGCCGGCATGGCGACGGGTACTTTCAAAGGAAAGAAGGACTAGCGGGCAGTATTTAGGACGATACAGCCACAGCCGCCCACTGATCAAAGGAACTGTAAACTTAGCCTGCCTACCGCCCACTGCATCCCGAGGAAAAAGTCCCCAGCTCCTCGATCCGGTAGCCCTCTGGGTAGGTCGGCCGTTTTCTGCTTGTCCCCAGCACGGGCTTTTCGGGTTCTCCGCTGATCCTATGGAAAAAGGCATGAAGGGCAAGTCCTTTCCTCGCCACCCACTTTCGCAGACCGGAGACTTTCCGGATGTGCAGGGCTTCCCTGAGCGGATCATCGAGCAGGGCAAAGATGAAGGGCCTGCCCAATCCATAGAGCCACTTTGGCACGTAGAATCCCAGCATCAGGTCTATGGTCTTGTCCGCGATCAGTCGGTTGCTGGGAGCAAAGCGGAAGTGCTCCCGCTCGTAGCGCACGTTGTATTCCTCAAAAGCGGCCAAAGTCTGGGGTACGTCCTTCAGGTTCATCCTTCGGCCCAGCTCCAGGTAGTTTCGGAAAATGCCCTGCTTCTCGATCTCCGACATGGGTCGGTAGGCGTACTTTTCCACCCATCGGATCGGCTCGAAGATAAAAGTGGACAAAACGTAGAGGAAGTCTTCATTGGAGATGTCGAAGCGGCCGTGCATGGAATTCATGCGGCGGATGGCCTGTCGGCCCCGGAGGCTGTTCATCCCGTGTTCGAGGATTTCAAAAAGAATGAGCTCGGTGTCGTCGTAGCGTTTTCGAGGCCTTTGGGTGAACTCGCCGGTCTCCGCCAGCAGGCCGGAGATGGACGGGACGGCGAAGGTGCGGAAAAGCGCAAACTCCAGTGAGCGCTCCAAGTCCCAGGGAAAGACGTGGCAGCTGAGCAAAAATGAAATCCGCTCGTGGTCGGTATCGGGGTCGAGGGATTGGATCTGAGTTGAAAAAGGTTTCATCTGTAGGTTTTTTGACGCTGGTTAAGTTAGGCCTTGGCTCAGGCTTTTGCGGTGTTTTTTTAGCTTTTTGTCGGCAGGCTTGAGAAAAGACCTGTCCGGATGCCGTCCGTCACCAAAAGGCCTGCTTAGCCTTGCTGAGCTGTGCCAACTTTTTCATGTTATCCCCGTTTTTTGGTTGCCGATTCGCCTTTACACCTCACCGCTTCAAAAAGCCAAAAAATCAAATCCTTTAATATTGGCCAATTTAAGGTTATCTATCATTTTTATTTGGTTAATGTGTGTTTGTGGTCTTTTTTATTTCATTCTTATTTTATTGATGCCTATTTTATTTTATCCTATTAAACTAATGGGGATATACTATATATAACTATTTAATTTTAGCTTAAAGGCCATTTTTTGCTCGAAAACCATCCGAATGTTTAAAAATTGTTAAAAAATCATTAACCGTTCATCACGGATATTGTCCGTTTTTAATACAAATGTCCGGTCAGGTGTATCCTTTTTAGGACGGTGTCTAAAGAAATAGGCATATTTAGGAGTTTATCAAACCAAATTTTCACTTATGAAGAAAGTATTACTTGCAGCCTTCTTGATTGGTTGTTTTGTGCAGTTTTCTTTTGCGCAAAACAGGACAATCACAGGCACAGTTTCTTCGTCAGAAGACGGAGGCCCCTTGCCGGGCGTCAGCGTTTTGGTCAAGGGCACGACCCTTGGCACGATCACCGGAATAGACGGTGATTACTCCATTTCCCTACCTGCTGGAAAGACCATCATCCAGTTTTCCTTTGTGGGTATGATCAGCCAGGAAGTGGTGGTGGCCGAGTCCAATGTCATCGACGTGACGCTGGATCCGGATGTAAAGGCGCTGAACGAAGTCATCGTCACAGCCCTCGGGGTTTCTCGTGACGAGCGTTCGGTGGGTTCTTCCATCCAGTCTGTGGACGGAGACAAGCTGTCTGCCGTGCGCGAAAGCAACCTGGTGGGATCCCTGGCCGGTAAAGTAGCCGGTGTACAGGTGATCGGTAGCTCAGGTGCGGCGCTTGGCGGTACACAAAACATCCGTCTGAGAGGGATCAACTCCCTGGGCGGCGGCTCTCCGCTGTTTGTGGTAGATGGTACTCCTATCGCCAACAATTCCTTCTCTCCGAACAATGACGGTGCCGGTAGAGACTACGGAAACCTGGCCTCCGACATCAACCCGGACGACATCGAAAGCGTCTCCGTACTGAAAGGCCCAACTGCTGCGGCACTTTACGGTAACCGTGCAGCGAACGGCGTAATCCTGATCACCACCAAAAAAGGCAACAAGAAAAAAGGCCTTGGCGTGGACATCAACCAAAGCACTTCCTTCGAGAACGTGTACATCCTGCCTAACTACCAGAACGAATATGCTGGCGGCTATACCCAGGATTTGTTGACTTTCAACTACAACCCAGCTATCCACCCAGAGTCTTGGGCGGCATTTGACGGGCAGAAGATGCTCAACTATGCGGCTGACGAATCTTGGGGTCCAAGAATGGACGGTACTCCAGTGAGACACTGGGATTCCTGGTTGCCAGGTGACCAGTTTGGTGAGTTGAGACCATTGGTAGCCCAGCCGGACAACGTGCGCGACTTCTTCGACACAGGGATCACTGTGAACACCGGTGTATCCTTCTCTGGAGGTGACCAAGACGGAAACTTCAGAATCTCCGCCAACAACATTTCCCAAAAAGGGGTGATGCCAGGTTCTGAGTTGACCAAAAACAACCTGAGCTTCAACGGCTCCCAGAAGTTCACCGACAAGCTGAACGTAGGGATCAACTTCAACTACACCGGAACCGAAGGTCTGGGACGACCTGCCTCCGGATACACCGGACGTAACCCGACCAACTCTTTCAACCAGTGGTTCCAGCGTCAGATAGACATGGACCGTCTGCGTCAGTACAGAAATCCAGACGGAACCTACCGCTCTTGGAACATCCGTAGCCCATTGGATCCCCGTCCGCTTTACTGGGACAACCCATTCTATGAGGCTTATGAAAACGCTCCAGAAGACAGACGTGACCGCGTATATGGCAACATCAACGTTGGCTACCAGTTTACGCCGGAGTTTAAGGTGACCGGATTTATCCGCTCCGACTTCTACAACCAGAAGATTGAAGACAGAATCGCTTCCGGCGGTTTGGATCTGGATTTCTACGGCATGAGCCAGAGATTCGGCAAAGAGGACAACTACGAGATCTTGCTCCAGTACGACAAGACTTTCGGAGACCTCTCCCTGAGCGCGACCGCTGGTGGTAATATCCGAAACAACGCCTATACCTACATGTACGAAGGTACCGTGGGCGGTCTTTCCGTGCCAAACTTCTACAACATCGACGCTTCTGTGGACAGACCTACCACAGACACCTACAAGGAAAGCAAGACCGTAAGATCGGTGTACGGTAGCGCCTCTTTGGGCTACCAAAACACCATCTTCTTGGATGCAACCCTGAGAAACGACTGGTCTTCCTCCCTTCCTGTAGCCAACAACAGCTACCTGTACCCATCCATCGCGACTTCCTTCGTGTTTACCGAGCTGATGGGATCCAGCGACTTCCTGAGCTTTGGTAAAGTTCGTCTGAGCTATGCACAGGTAGGATCCGACATCGATCCTTTTGAGATTGCCCAGGTGTACAACGTAGGTACTCCTTACGGATCATATCCAAACCTGGACGTGCCAAACACGTCCCCCAATCCAAACCTGAAGCCTGCACTTTCTTCTTCCTATGAAGCCGGTCTGGACTTAAGATTCTGGAATGGCAAGCTGAACCTGGACCTGACCTACTACAGAAACGACAACAAGGATCAGATCATGACCCTGACTGTACCGGGTTCCAGCGGTGTGACTGGCGCGATCGTCAACGCGGGCAACATCCGCAGCGAAGGCGTCGAGCTTTCCCTGAACGGTACCGTCATCGAGAAAGGCTACTTCTCTTGGGATATGGCGCTCAACGCGGCCAGAAACACCTCCGAAGTAGTGGAGCTTGCCGCAGGTATCGACAACAGACAGCTGCAGTCCGCTTACTGGGGTATGACTTTGAACGCAAAAGTGGGCCAGCCTTGGGGTACCCTGATCGGTACTGGCTTCCAGTATGCGGACAACGGCAAGCCTGTAATCGACGAGGACGGATTCTATGTACAGCAGAGAAACAAGGAACTGGGAACCACCCTTCCTAAAATGACTGGTGGCTTCAACAACACCTTCCGCTACAAAAACTGGGATCTGACCGCATTCATCGAGTTCCAGGCAGGTGGCCAGTTCTACTCCGTGACCAAGATGTTCAACGCCTACTCCGGTCTGGGTGAGGAAACTGCCGGTCTGAACGACAAAGGCAACCCAGTGCGTGACGCTGTCGAAGACGGCGGTGGTGTACGTGTGGACGGCGTGTTGGAAGACGGTACAGACGCTACCATCTATGTGGACGCGTATGACTACTACTCTTCCCTCTTCGGGATGCACGAGCGTTGGATCTACGATGCTTCCTATGTGAAGTTCAGAGAATTGAGATTGGGCTACAGCCTGCCTGCGAGCCTCTTGACCAAGACTCCATTCCACACTGCCAACATCGCGCTGATCGCGAAAAACCTTTGGTTGATCCACTCCAACGTAGAAGGGCTTGACCCATCTGAGTTCGGCGTCGGAGCTAATGGCTACGCTTACTTCGAGTCTGGCCAGTTGCCAGGCGTTAGATCATTTGGTTTTAACATCAAGCTGGGCCTTTAATCGAAACAAATCATGAGAAAAATAAATAAACTAGTAATGGGTGTGTTGGTAGGCTCTATGCTGCTGACCTCCTGTAGTGAGTTTGGTGACATGAATACGGATCCAAACAGACCTTCCAATCCTTTGACTTCCGGCCTGCTGACTGGCGCACAGAGATCGGTGAGCAGCGTCGTGGGAGATGCGACCAGCGTACTTTACGCCCAGCATCTTTCCGAAAAGCAATACACCGAATCTTCCCGCTACCAGACCGTTTACTTTGACTTCAACGGCTTCTACTCAGGTCCTCTGATGAACCTGCAGCGGATCATCGAGCTGAACACCAACGAGGCCACCAAAGGCGACGTCCTCAGCTCCGGTAGCAACGAAAACCAGATTGCCGTGGCCCGAATCCTGAAGGCCTACTTCTTCGCTTCCCTGACTGACAGATGGGGCGAACTTCCCTACACCGAAGCGCTTCAGGGCGAGCTGGACTTCTCTCCTTCCTACGATTCGCAGGAATTCATCTACACCGACCTGATGAAGGAGCTCAAGGAAGCTGCTGCCCAGATCAACCCTGCAACTGCAGCGGTAGAGGGTGACTTGCTTTTCGATGGGAACATGGAAAGCTGGAGAAGATTTGCCAACTCCCTGAGAATGATCCTCGCCCTGAGAATGAGCGACGTGGCTCCTCAGGCTGCGCAGACCAATTTCACCGAAGCTTACTCCGGAGGTATCCTCCTGACCAACTTCATGTATCCTTACCTGGGTGAGGCCAACAACCAAAACCCTTGGTATGCCCGATACCTGACCCGCGTCGATTACGCGATCAGCGACACCATGTACGACTACATGATGCCTCTTGGCGATCCCCGTCTGGCGGTATATGCCGATCCAGCTGCCAACACCGGCACTATCGAGTCTATGCCTTACGGTGTCTCCAATGCTGAGGCTGGCTCCATCACCAACGCCGAGGTGTCTTACCTGGGCGGGGCGATCCGCGAGCAAAGCGCCGAGCTTCCTATCGTGACCGTAGCGCAGTTGGAGTTCTCCCTGGCTGAGGCCGCCCTCAAAGGCTGGATCAGCGAGAGCGCCGAAGAGCACTACCTCAAGGCGATCGAGGCTTCCTTCAGACAGTACGGCGTGTACAACAAGGCTGCATATGATGCCTTTGTGGCTCAGCCAGAAGTGGCTTGGTCTGAGGCGGCAGGCATGGAGAGAATCGGCTACCAAAAATGGGTTGCCCTTTTCCTTCAGGGCTTTGAAGCTTGGGCAGAGTGGAGAAGACTGGACTATCCGGTTTTGACTCCTGCCAAAGATGCCCTGAACGCCAGCAAGGAAATCCCTGTGAGACAGGCTTATCCTACCTCTGAGCGTGACATCAACACCGACAACTACCAGGAAGCCGTATCCCGTCAGGGTGAGGATGGACTGGACACCAAATTGTGGTGGGACGTGAAGTAAGGCTGAGCCTGCTTCGAATCCGATGCTAGACAAAGTCCCGGGAGCTTTCTCCCGGGACTTTTTTTGTGCCAAAGGCTTTTGCCCTTGGCGCTCTGGCTTTCTCAAACGGGGATTTTACTCCCATGTCCGATTTGCCTTACTGGGATAAAATGCGGATAATCACGAAAACAAACCCAAAATCCATGAAAAAGCTATTGTTTATCCTACTGTTTCTGAGCGCCCAATACACGTTTGCCCAAGCCGAAAAGGAAGTCGAAGCCGCGGTGGAAAAGATGCGCGTGGCCTTCCTGGCCGAGGATGCGGCGATACTCCGCACGCTCACTTCCGAAGGGCTCAGCTATGGACACTCCAGCGGAACCATGGAAAACCAAGCCCAATTTTTGGCGGTATTCGAGTCCAAGGCTACCGACTACCGAAAGTGGGACATCTCCAACCAAAGCGTACAGATGCACGGGAAAGACTTGGCGCTGGTACGGCACAACGTGTCGATTGAGGTCTTTGAGAAGGGCGCTCTCAACAAGGTTCAGCTGGGGATTCTCCTGGTTTGGGTGAAGGAGAAAAGTGGCTGGAAACTGCTCGCCAGACAGGCTTTTAGGACGCCGACTGCCTAGTCGGCACTTCCTCGATTGCAGCCTGCAGACAGCTCAGCGGCCTGGCATTGGGTAGAAAGGATAAAGGGGGAGGAGTGATCTCCCGGCAGTGCTCTGGAAAGTTCGTAGCTCCTGTCTCCAAATTTCCCTATCTTCCTCGTGTGAGATCCCTGTTTGCCTTCCTGGTTTGCTTCTTTTTCAGCTTGTCTGGCGCGACGGCGCAGCGAGTGATCCTACATCTTGTCCCGGGAGCGCAGCCTGCTTTGCCGACGGAATACCGCTATCGGGAGGTGCTGGACCATCGGATCGACAAGGGTCCGATTGGCGAGGTCTATGAGCGCGCGGGACAAAAGCTGCCAGTGGTGATTGCCGGTGATTTGCAGGAGTCGGCAAGGGATTTTTTCCGGGGAAACACACAGCTAGGCGACTCCGCCACAAAGGAGATCCAAGTCCGGGTTTTTGACCTGGTTTTGAAAGAAAACTATAATCCCGAGACGAAGCTCTACGAGGGGGAGCTGGAGCTGGCCCTTGGCTTTTTTGTCATCGGCAGCTTTGACCCCGTCCATCTGCTGGACTATGCAGGTGCGATCCAATACCAGCGTTCCGGCTTCAGGATGAATAGGGTGGAGGAGGTGCTCAACCGCCTCTTTTACAATTCCATGGTCTATTTTGACACCTGGATCAAGGGGCAGTCTCTCAGCAACCGGGCCTTGGCGAAAAGCTTTCGGCTCCACATCGTGGAGCCGGAGCTGGTCTCCACGGCTGACAAGGTGTACTACCAGCCAGACCGGCCGCTTGTCTGGGAGGATTTTCGGGCTCGGCCCAATCCGGGCAGCCGAAACAACGCCACGATTTTCACGAGCTTTTCCCTGCAGGGAGTGTCCCTGATGGACTCAGGATCGGTGGTACAGACTATGGAGATCAGCGTGTACATGCTGCCCCATCAGTCCTGGGTAAAGACCCCGAGCGCCTATGGACTCAACCACGAGCAGCGTCATTTTGACCTGGTGCGCATCGTGGCAGATCGCCTGATCCACCGACTGGAAAATATGGACCTCAGCCTGGATTTTTACCAAGCACAGATCAACGAGGCCTACCTGGACGCCTATCGGGAGATGAACCGTCTCCAGGAGCTCTACGAAAAAGGCGTCAACCATGGACTCGACCAAGAGGGCCAAGCCCGATGGAACGAATGGATAGACGAAGCCCTGGCCGGTGACTGGAGGAGGATAGAAGGGCTTTTGGCGGCGCTCAGGCGATGACTGAGGGTTTTCCATTGCCTGAAAAAGGCGGCCTTGTACGCCTTTCCCAATGATTTCGACAAGTGGAGAGTGCGCTTTGGTAAAAATACATCGGGACGGATGTATTTGGAAATCAGTGGATTTGTTAAATTCGGTATCATCATTTTTTTCCAACCATGGCAGATCTCGAATCAGGCGAAGGAACGGCAAGTCAGGCTAGCCCCGAGGGCTTTCGCCTGAGCGATGCGGAGAAGGAGGAGTTGCGGAATAGGGTCTCCGACCTGCTCCTGAGCTTTGAGGCGGACAAGAATCTGGTTTATCTTTTTTTGGAGTCGCCCTACCGCTACCTACAGGAGCGCCACCCGATCAGCTTCCTGGCCGAGATGGAGACGAAAATGCCCGATTTGGTTTTTTCCTTTGACCGGGCCATCAAGCGGCTGAAGCTGGAGTTGCTCAGTTTGGGCGGCAACTGTCTCGCCTGCATTTTGAGTGCGTTGGCACTGATCTACGCCTTTTTGCTGAAAATGGGCTTGGCTGCTGAGCTCCTGAAGTCCGTCATCGCGGACGTATTGCTGGTTTTGGTGGATTTTTTCAAGCTAAACGAAAAGGCCCAAGGCATCCTCGAAGTGATTGCCGGACTGGCCACCACGATCACGCCGCTTGGCTTGGCCAGGAGTTTTTGCAGGAGAATGGGCTTATGCAAAAAAATACTCACCCCCATCGATGTCGATACGATCCAGTCGGTGATAGTAGAGGAAAAAAGCCAGGAAAAAATCTGGCGTGAGATGAACAAGAAAGGGATGTCTTTTGACCTCTAGCCCGTTTTTTGGCTTGGAAGCATGCGGTTAAGCATTTTTCATTTTTAGGAAAAAAGTCCCGAATCCGAAAAACCGAGAGGCCTATTTCACTGAAATTCCGGTATTTTAAGCAGAGCCTTTTTACCTATCAAGGTCTTGCCCCGGATCGACGATGGATAAAAAGCCGAAACCCCACGCACTATGACTAAGCTGAAATATCTGGCGATAGCCCTTTTTTTGACCGTCCACCTGCCTACGCTGGCGCAGCGGGCCATACACTACGAGGAGAGCCAGGTTCCGGATCTGGTTTTGCCGGATGTCCTGGTGGGCTATGATGGCAGCCTGGTCAATAGGCCTGGCGACTGGGAGTACAGACGGCGGCCGGAGCTGGTCGCCAAGTTTGCGGATCAGGTCTACGGACAGCTTCCCCGGGACTTTGATCAGATTGCCTTCCGGACTGCGGCGCTTCCCGAGCATCCACACGCGGCCCATGCCAGGCTCAAGGAGGTGCTGATCGACGTCTCCAGAAATGGAAAAACGCTGATGATGAAGGTCAAGCTCTACCTGCCCAAGGATGCGGTTAAGCCGGTTCCGGTGTTTGTCTTGATCAGCCATAGAAAGGTGGAGGAAGTGACTGGGGATGTAGCCAACCGCTTTTTCCCCGTGGAGCAAATCACCGGCAGAGGCTATGCGGCGGCGATCTTTGATGTCGAGTTTGTCTCCCCAGATGATCCGGAGCGCTACAGCCAGGGCATCATCGACCAGCTTTACCCCGAGCAAAAACGCCTGCCAAACGGCATGAAGGGCCTTTCGGCCTGGGCTTGGGGAGCGATGCGGGTGATGGACTACCTGGAAATGGATCCCGAGGTGGACGCATCCCGCGCAGCCGTGGTCGGCCATAGCCGGGGCGGCAAGGCGGCCCTGTGGACCGGTGCCAACGACACCCGCTGGGCGATCACCATCTCCAACGAGTCTGGCTGCGGAGGCGCGGCCTTGTCCAAGCGTAGGTTTGGCGAGACCGTCCACCGCATCAACACGGGCTTTCCCTATTGGTTTTCGGACAATTTCAAGAAGTACAACGACAAAGAGGAGGACTTGCCTCTGGACCAGCACCAGCTCCTGGCGAGCATCGCTCCCCGGGCGCTGTATGTGGGCAGCTCCAAAGACGACCGCTGGGCAGACCCCAGGGGGGAGTTTTTGTCCCTGCAGCTAGGCAGTCGGGTGTATTCGGAGGTGTATGGGATTTCCTTGGAGTTTCCGGAAAACTTCGAGCTGGAGGTGCAGACCATCCACCAAGACTATGTGGGCTACCACCTGCGGGAGGGCAAGCACGACCTCACGGACTACGACTGGGGCAAGTTTCTGGATTTTGCGGATAGGCAGTACGGGTTGAAGTAGGGCCGAAATTTTCGGTTTAGAATCCCCCCGGCCCCCTTTGACTGGGCTTCCCTTTCCACACTGGAAATTCCGATCAAAGGGGGAGTCGGCTAGGGTTAGCTTTTCGCGTTACTTTCTTCTCCTGTCTCTCCGCATCCGACATTCCTACCTCAGGGCTTTTTCCGCCCCGGTCGGTGGGGTCACCGAACGGAATTCCCTTCTGCCGGACATCCTTTTTAATGCAAAGGCCACAAAGAGAAGAAGAAATCTTGTCTCATGCGCCACAGGAACCCCTCTCCTAGGTTTCCTTTTGCCGGGCCATTTAAGGCTCGTCGTCAAAGGCTAAACAATACCTAGGCGAGCTTTGATTTAATTCTTGCGCACCGTCGCAAGAATTTTTCGCTTTCGATGATTGAAGTTCCTCAGGACGCTGGGTGTAGTTTGCAACTACCTCCTAGTATTCTGGCCAATTTTAAATTGGTAAAACTGATTCAATTCTACATCCTTTATCGAATTACAAATTCGTTTGGATAGACGAGCAGGATTGAGCGTAGAAAAAGCTTCTGTGAAGCTTTTTCGCGAAAGGCCGGCTTGTAGCGAAGGCAAACTACGCTCAGGTCGGAGTCAAACAACATCCCGACGGGTTGATATCTGCTTATTATTTACGACAATCTTCATAGTATTACTGGTAACGTTTTGCAGATTTGCGATGGGCGGGTTTTTCAGTTCAAATGCTTATGCAGAGCACAAAACTTTTGGCTACCGCTAAACTGTCTGCGGAGCACAAAACCCCGCCTATTGCAAATGTGCTGTTATGCGTTTTCGGCTTTCTTTTCTGTCGTTACTTATCATAGTGAAATGCTATTATTTCTAAGAAAACTGTTTTGTCTTTGTCTTGCGGTAAATGGAAGTGAAAACTAAATGATGTTTCGCCTCTTGTCCCAACAGATTTTAGAAAGTAAGGATGGTTAGATGTTTCTTTTTTTATAGTGTCGATTACGTTTGTAAAATCCTTGTTTGTTACAAATAGCATTAATGCCGCTTTAGAGTCTCGCCAAGTTAAATACCTGTCAAATAGTTGTGAGATTGCTTTATGAAATTCCGAAGCCCCGTGCCAAAATTTACATTCTGCAACAAACAAGTTGCTTCCATCTTTTGCATACTTTAAAATAATGTCCGTTTTACCGCCTCTGTTGAATGTTTCACCGCTTGCAGTCGTACTGTCATAGCGGGTTTCCAATACCAATAAAAATTGGTCTCTAATACCTTCCTCGTCTTTGTCTTTGTATGTCGAGGGCTTTTTTTCCATGCTTTTTCCTAAGTCGTATATGACTTTCAAAATGTCGTCATACATTTTTTTGGCCATCATCGGCTCGGAGGAAAACTCTTTATTTTTGGAAACTGAAGGTTGTGGGATTATTTTCTTTTTAATTGTCGGAGCAGTAAAAACTGAAGTTGTGTCTTTATTTACTTTTACGTTTATTGCAGTAAAAAAATCGTCCTCTTGTAAGTGTTTGTTTTTTTGTTGCTCAAATAATGAGTTCACTGTGACTGGCAAGGACTGCATCCAATTTGTAGCTTCCTTATTTGCGTTGCCGATATTTGTAAAAGCTCTTCTTTGATAGTCGATTTTAGTCCGTTTAAATTCTTCTGGGTCTTTCTTGTATAATTTGAAACTGAATGAAACCGTGCTATTTTGTTCGTCAACGTAGATTTCAGCAGATGTCATAGTCCAACTGCTCGGCTTCACTTTAAACAAAACGCTTGAGCCTACAAAGTTATATCTGATTGTAAAATTGAAAACTTCGGCTTCGTATTTTTCCCTATAAAATCTGTCCTCAAGCCATTCTTTTGAAACAGTCGGCTTGTCCACAATTTCACTGTCGTAGTCAATAGACAAAGGTTCTAATGAATAGTTTTCAATTAGGTAAGCCTTATATTCTTCTTCGTCAACTCCTAAAATATACTCTTTTCCTCTATTTTCTATTTCCTTTTTGATTTTGTTAACCAACTGTTGAGTGAAATCATGACTACTTATTTCACTGAAAGATTTTATACTATTTCCATATCCGTAACTTCTCATTTACTTGTCTGTTTGTTGCCTATTGTGTGGTCTTTTAAGCTGACGCAAAACTTGTTTATTTGCGCCATAAAGTGGCGCTTATTGTCCTGCTTTGGCTCGATATGCGCCACTTTGTAGCGTTTATTTTTTCTTGAGGCTAGGGGGCGAGACTCTGGCGATAGGCTCTCCGCTGCTGGCGTTATCCTAAAGATATAATACTTTCTGAAAAATGATGGTTTTTTTAGTTTAGCCCAGTTTTTTAGCCGGAATTGGACTTCCCACAGTTTGCATCTCGTCTTCATACTTACTGAGGCTTCGACTTGGTTCGACTGGCTCACCAGCGTCCGCATAGCCTGACACGTCGACTCGCACGGCCCGACACCGGACATCCTAACCTCCCACTTCCCAACTTCCAACCTCCTACTTCCTCAGCGTCCCCAAATAACCCACCAAATCCACCAATTCCTGCTCGCTAAGCGGGAACTTGGGCATTAGGGACTCGTCCAGTTGGGTAACTGATTCGATGTCGGCCAGCTTGTAGATGGTCTGCTCGCCGGAGCCGAGGAGCTTCACGATCAGGTCGTTTTCGGTCTTGGAGTTGACGATGCAGCGGATTTCCTTTCCGTCTTTGAATTTGACCAGCTGGGTTTCATAGCCAAAGCCCATGCCTTCTGAGGGGTTGACGATGGCGTTGAGCAGGGCTTCCTTGCTGAGTTTGTCACCGATCTCGGAGAGGCCCGGGCCAAAGTCTATGCCTTCCGTGCCGATCTTGTGGCAGGGGGTGCAATAGGTGGCCGCGAGGGTTTTTCCTTTCTCCTCGTCGCCGGTGGCAGCAAGCATCTTTGGAAGGTCGTAGTTCGTTCCCATGCTCTCCCCGTATTTTTCGGTGGCGAGTTGGCGTAGGTTGGAGTTCCAGGAGGACATCAGGATCTTTTGGGCGATGGGAAGGAGCTCGGCGGGGATTTGGTCTTTCTCGGCAAATTCCCAAAGCGTGGGCTCGGAGTTGTAGCCCTTGGCTTCTTCCATGGCGGCGGTTCGGATTTCGTTGTTAGCCTTGGGGTCGCTCCAGATTTTGGCCAGGAGCAGGGCCATGTCACGATTGTCCACCACGCCAAACTTGCGGATGGCCGCGATGGCCTTGGCCTGGTCTGGATCTTTCATGGCTTTTTCCACCTCGCTGTAGCCATAGAGGGAGGTGAAGATATTCGCAGCCGTACCCGCCAACCTCGTGTCACTTTCCTGATAGGCGATTGCCAAAAGCCTATCCTTTTGATCCTTGAGCCCATATTTCCGGACAATGTCCAAAAAGTCCCGGTCGTCGGCGATCACCCCGGCCTCGGCTTTAGCCAGATTGAGAAGTTGGGCGTCAGGCTTTTTGGAATCGTAAATCGCCTGGCGCAGGATGATGACTTGGTCTTCGTTTTGGCCTTTGGCAAGCAGGTTTTTCAGGGTTTGGTTTTTCAGATCCGCGTTTTGGAAGTCCAGGGCACGGTAGTAGCGGTGGTCGGCGGGGCTATTTTCCGCCAAAATCAATTGCTCCAGCAGTTCGGTCGTATTGGCAGCGCGGGATCTCCAGACCAGGTCTTTGGCTTCCGCGGATTCTACCCAGCCGCTTCCTGTTTTTTCCAAGTAGGCCGACAGATACGAATCCCAACGATATTCCGCCGCAATACCAAGCGCTTCCAGGTACCAGCGGTCGCCGGATTGGTAGGACTCGGCCAGTTTCTGCCAGACAGCGGGCTGGTCTTCGTAGCGGATCGCGACCGCGACTTCCCTTCTTACCTGCGCGGAGGGGTCTGCTGCCATTTCCAAAAGGAAAGCAGAATCCTTCATGCCATTGATTCTCGACGCTCTAACGGCCGCCACACGGATGTTTTCATCCGAATCGGCCGCAGCCTTTTTGATGTACTCGTCTCCATGAGGCAGCTTGGTGAGCAACCAAAATGCGCGGGCCTTCATGCGTGGATCTTCCGAAGCATAAAGCTCTTCCAGTGCTTCTTTTGCCTCGGCTCCTTTTTCACGAAGTGCCATAAAAGCCTTGAAATGGATGGCCCGGTTGGGATTTTGCAGCAGCTCAATCAGGGATTTTACCGAAGAATAGTCGGGAGCGGAAACCTTGTATTTGGACTTTTTGGGAGCCAAGCGATAGACTCGGCCCTTGTCCAGATCGCCGACGGCGTGTCCGCCGACCCCCGGATCGTACCAGTCGGAGATGAAGATGGAGCCGTCAGGAGCGACCGTCACATCCGAGGGACGAAACCAGTTGTCGCGGGTATTGCCGTCCAGGATCAACTCAGCCTTGCCGGTGAAGCCAGCGCCGGACGTCTCCACCGGATACATGCGGATCACGTTGGGGCCTGCGTCGGCATGGATGACTTGGTTTTGGTATTGGGCGGGGAGGAGCTTGCCTTCGTAGACGAGGATCCCGGTGGGCGAACCGGCATAGTTTTGCACCAGGTTTGGCACGACTCCGGGGTCGTTGAGGTGCCAGTGCTGCTGCCAGACAGAGTCCTCCATATTGATGCGGCGGGTTCTCCAGTCGCTTTTGGTCATCTCGTCCTTGAAGCCGTAGTTGCCGTAGTCCATCACGAAGTTGATCCGCGTGGAGCGGTTGCCGTCGTCGTCGTTGTCGCTTTGCCACATGCGCCCGTAGCTGTCCACTGCCAGTTCGTAGTTGTTTCGAAAGTTCCAGCCCAATAGCTCCACGTTGCTGCCGTCGGGGTCACAGCGGAAAACCATACCTTCCTGGTAGGGAGCCGTTTCGGAATTGATCGGCTGACCTAGGGGGTCTAGAAGAGGCGAACCGTCTCCTTTGTGCAGGCCCTTTCCCTCGTTGCCATAGTTGAAATAGAGCTTCCCGTCCGCTGCGAACGTGAAGGCGTGCATGCCGTGGTCGTGCTGTACTCCGCCCACGCCAGTGAAAAGGATTTCCTTGCTGTCGGGGACGTCGTCCCCGTTTTCATCGGTGAAGACAAAGACATTCGGGCTGACCGAAACGAAGATTTTGTTTCCCAAGACGGCTATACCCAAGGCGGCATTGATGTCCGTGCCTTGGTAGAAGACGGTGGATTGGTCGGCCTTTCCGTCCCCGTCCGTGTCTTCGAGGATGAGGATGCGGTCGCCCTCCGCTTTGGTGGGGTTCTTGGGGTTGAGGTTGGTCCGATAGTTATAGGCTTCCGTGATCCAGATCCGGCCGCGGTCGTCTATGTCCATGTTGGTCGGATTGGTGAGCATGGGCTCGGAGGCGAAGAGCGTCAGTTCCAGTCTGTCATCCATTATTTCGATCCCGTCCACGGCATATTCCGGGGAGCGTCTTTGCTCGTCGGTGAGCGCTTTGTACTCTTCGTCGGTGAGTTGGGGTTTGCTGCTTTCGCAGGAAAAAATCAGGACAGAGGCGATTGCCAAGAACGGAATCGAGGTTTTCATAGGTTGAGGTTTTTGGGTTTGGCAGGAAAAAAAGACTGCCAAGCAAAATAGGGGATAAGGGGCTGTTTACCAAGCGTAAACTTTTTTGGCAAAAGCAACGGGAGCGAGCCTGCGTGACCGGGGAGCGGAAACGCACGCGAAGGCTTGCCTATCCAATCAAAAAATGCCTGGGTTTTCCGACTAGTCCAGCTGCTGTAGGATGTCCTTGGCCTGCTGCTGGTAGGGGTTGGGATTGGCGGCAGTGACCCGCAGGGCTTGGGCTGCCCTTTCCGGCATGTTGAGCTTGAAGTATCCCAAGGCGGCAAACCAATGGGCTACCTCTTTGGACGCGGGTTCGGAGCTGGACTTGACCAGCATCAGCAGTGGGACGGCCTTTTCCGGTCTGCCGAGCTCGAGCTGGCAAATGCCCTGATAGAGCAGCAGGTAGTCTGAGTCTGGTCTGAGCGGGATGCCTTCGAAGATCGTATTGGCTCGCCCGAAATCCCCAGCCTCGAAAGCTTTGAAAGCCTCTGTCTTCTGTTGGGTATGTTCGCTACCCAGCATCGCAGTGCTGATTTGGTTAGGGAGGGTCTGGTAGTACTGGGCGTATAGCTTTTCTCCCTGGCTTTTGCCCAGCGTGATCCACAGCAGGTAGCCCGCCAACACGAGAATGACAGCGATCAAGGCGGGAAAAAGCCATGGTCTTAGCTTGCCAGGACGTTTGCGGGAACGTTTTTCGGCCAGCTGCAGCGCAGCCCTGCCGTTGGTTTCTTGTACGAGTTCGGCTTTGTACTTCGGATTTTCCTCGATCAGATCTTCAAAAAGTCGCTGATCCTCCGGACTCATCTTGCCTTCGAGGTAGTCGTCGATTAGTTTTTGCAAATCCATAGCTAAAAGTTTTCACCGTCACTGAAGCCGAGCCAGGGTAGTCGGCATCGGCCCAAGGTGTTGGGAAGGCGCACAGCCAAGCTTCCCCTTTCCGGTGTAAGAGTAAATAAGGTAAACAGAATTTTTCTTACTAACCTGCTCTTGTCTAAAGGAAAATGTCCTCGCCTAGACCTTTGAGTCTTTAGTTAGAAAAAGAACAAGATCCGAAAGACTGCCAAAGGACTTGCCGCGAAATTCAAGCGAAAGCGGTTCGCTTTTTATAAAAATCGGATCAGAGACAGCGGGAATTCGGGCTTTGGAAAGGGCTTTTTCCACCCAAAAAACCCAGGCGTTATCCCCCTCGATTTTCCAGTCGCTTGCCAATTGGTCTTTGGTTTCCACCTTTCCCCGCTCTGGGCTGAAGTGGAATTTGTCGCCGGGAAGCAGGCGGTTGATCTCTCCGGAAAGTATCAGGTCTTCGGGTATGCCCGCGGCCAGTTTCCGCTCCCGCCCTATGAGCCAAAATCGGTCGGCCGTCTCCAGGGCGATGTCCAGGTCGTGGGTCACCACGAGCACGGCTTTTCCCTGATCCCGGGCGATGCCCCGCAGGAGGTGCATGAGCTCCAGACGGTTTTCCAGATCGAGGTGGGCGGTGGGTTCGTCGAGGATGATGAGTTGCCCGTCCTGTGCCAAAGCCCGGGCCACCATGGCTTTCTGCCGCTGTCCATCGCTGATTTCGCTGAGGCGCTCGTCGCGGATGGGTTCGGTTTTGGTGTCAAAAAGCGCCTTTTCGACGATCTCCCGGTCTGTTTGTGCCAGCTTTCCCATCCAGCCCGTGTGTGGCGTCCTGCCCAGAGCTACGAGCTGCCCTACCGTCATATTTCCGGGGAAGACAGGATCGGTGAGGACTACGGAGATTTGCTTGGCGAGCTGCTCGGGATTGAAGGTTTGGATAGGTTTTCCCTCCAGCAGGATTTGGCCCTGCCAAGGGGAAATATGTCCCAAAATCGCTTTGATCAGCGTGGATTTGCCCACGCCGTTGGGGCCAAGGAGACAGGTGAGTTCGCCGCGGAAAAGTTGGAAATCCAAGCCGTGCAGGATTTCCTTTTTGGTGTTTTTGTGGAGGTAGCCTAGCGAAAGCCCTTTCCCTTCCAGTGCGATATGTTTCCGAAAAGCAGTCATTTGCTGGAGGGAAATTTTTTTGAGTCTTGGGAATAGCCCAAGATGTAGGAATCGACGCATTCCCCCTTTTGCAAAAGGGGGCTAGGGGGATTTTGCAATCCACTTGTGTTCGTTTTTATGTTGCGAGCTCCGTGCACTTTCATTTTCTCAAAAATCCCGGCTAAAATTCCTTTTCAAAATCAGGGTAATCACAATGGGAGCCCCGACGAGCGAGGTCACCGCATTGATCGGAAGGGTGCTGGCAATGCCAGGAAGCTGCCCCGCCGCGTCGCAGAGCAGCAGCAGGATGGCTCCAATCAGGGCCGAACCCGGAAACAAGACCCTGTGGTCGGAGCTTTTCCAGACCATCCGCGCCAGATGCGGTACCGCGATGCCTACAAAGGCTACCGGCCCGCAAAATGCCGTGATCCCTCCGGCAAGGATTCCCGTGCTGGCGATCATCACCCAGCGCATGGTGGCAGTGTGGATGCCCATGCTTTTCGCGTAGATTTCCCCGAGCAGGAGGGCGTTGTAGGATTTGATGGAGCCGATCACGGGGATGCAGCCAATGACGATCAATACGGCCAAAATGCCGACCTGCGCCCAAGCCAGGGCTCCCAGGCTGCCCATGGACCAGACGGTGAAAAGCTTCAGCGCATCCGCTCCCGAGAAGTAGGAAAGCACTGAAATCACCGCCGAAACGGCCGAGCCAAACATCAGACCGACGATCAGGAGGGTCATGCTGTCCTTCACCCGCCAGGCAACCAGAGAGACCGCGGAAAGCACAAGTCCTGCTCCCAACACCCCAGCGACGGCGATGGCCCAGGAGTTGATCCCGCTGATCGCAAAGCCAAATGCGGAGCCTGCCAAGATCAAAATCGCCACGCCCAATCCAGCGCCGGAGCTGATGCCCAGGACGAAGGGGCCTGCGAGGGGATTTCGGAAAAACGTCTGCATCTGCAAGCCACTCAGGCTAAGTCCAATGCCTGCGAAAATGGCCACCAACGCCTTGGGAAGGCGATAGTTGAGGATGATCTGCTCCCAGGAGGCCTTGTTCCAGTCTCCCGACAGCAGTCCCGACACGATCTCGCCGAAAGGGATCATGACTGAGCCGAGGCCCAGATTGAGCAGGAAGCTCAGTCCGAGGATCAGGAGGCCGATGGGGAAGAGGTAGGGTCGCATTTTGGTTTGGCTTTCGGTCGGTGGGGACACCGACCAAGGTATTGGATTGTTGCGTCATTGCGAGCGACGCAGGAGCAAAGCAATCTGTTCCGTGGTAAGATTGCTTCAGGGTTTTTGCGGCAGAAAGAAACTTTTGAACGCAAAAGAACCCTTCGCAATGACGAATTGGGATCGATTCGTGGCATTCATGAGGATGCAGTTTATGGGTTTTGATTCAGTATCGATTGTGTTTAGTTCAACTTTTGGTAAAAATAGAGTTCATAGTCCGGAAGCAAGTCCGGATGCAGGATTTTGATCATGTCTTGGAGCAAAAGATCCGGGCGGACGTAGCCGAGTTCGAAATATTCCAACCCGCCCGTTGCGCCTTTTTTTGCCGTATAGGTATAGACTTGGCCATTTTTCCAAGCCTGAAATGCTTGGTAGCGAGGCTCGGAATTCCCCATGGTTTTCAGGTCGGGAAAGTCCGCCGAGCCAATCCAAAAGTCGGCTTCCAGGGCCTTGTCCAGCACAAATTCATAGTTGAGCTGTAGGCTTCCCGTGCCAGCCTGGTCGGCAAAGAGATAGGCTCCACCGGCATTTTGGAGGATCCGTGCACCCCAGCTTTCTGCGCCAGGCGCGTACCAGATATCTTGGTACATCACCCCGCTGAGGACTTTTGGTTTTGCGGTTTCCGGGATGGAGGCTGCCAACTTTTCGGCAGCCAGATAGGCTGTTTTGATTTCTTCGAAAGCTGCCACCGACTCCTCGTATTTCCCCAGCAAAATGCCCGTGAACTTGATCCATTCGGCTCTTCCCAGCGGGTTTTGCTCCACATATTCCCCGTTGATCAGGGCGGGGATGCCGGCCTGTGCAAAGAGGTCGAGGTAGCGCAGGTCTTCCCCCAAAGTCGAGATCATCATCCAATCCGGCTTGAGGTCGATGACCATCTCGGGATTGGCGGAGGGGCCGCTGCCCAAGTCGGTGACCTTGCCGGAGTCTATGAGCGCTCGGGCTGTGGGGGAGGAGATGAGATTGGTGTTGGGAAAGCCCCTGAGCAGCGGGGTAGCTTCCAGCAGGTCCAGATGCGGAATCTGCGTGGTGGAGGTCATCACAACCTTGGCGATCGGAAGCTGCACCACGGCATCAAAACCGGATTTTTCGGCTTGGGAGTTTTCCTCCAAGACCAAGTATCGGAAGGTTTTTTCAGCACCCGTGTAGCCTTGGGTCACGTGGATTTCCCAAAAATCTTCGCCCCGATAAATTTCAAAACCCTCGGCATATTCCAGGGTAACTGGATTTTTTTCGGGGGATTGTTCCGCTTTTTTTTCGCAGGAGGAAAAAAGCAGCAATAGCCAGATCAGGATAGTGCAAGTCTTTGAAAATGAGCTGTAAAAATGGGTGTTGGGTTGGAAAGTCATGGCTAAGGCCGAAGGGAATTTTCCGCCAAGGTAGATAGGAAGCCTTCTGTTTTCCAAAATTTGCAGGCGGCTGTCCCTTTTGCATACGGCCAAATTCGCTTTACTTTGCGGCCGATTTAGGTTCCCGATCTAAGCCCAAATGGGATTGGCGCTCGGGATGAAAAGGGAATCCGGTGCGAAACCGGAGCTGTCCCCGCAACTGTAAGTCTGTGCCTCGGAGCGATCCGGGGAAAACTTTTGCACTACTATGCCATTTCCAGTCCCGATAGCTATCGGGACGGGAGAGAAGGCCGGCAAAAGTCAGACAAGCCAGGAGACCTGCCTTGATCGTCTGATTCTGTGCTTTCGGAGGAAAAGCAAAAAGGATTTGTCGATTTCCCTTCCCCTGGCTGGGGCAAGGTTGGTTTTCAATTCTTTCCATTTCCCTTCAGGCCCGAATCGAGTTAAACCAAATTCGATCGGACATGACTTTGCTGTTTTGGGCAATTGCGTTTTTTGGAGAAGCTCCGGTGCAAGACACCGTGAAGCTGGAGCCTGTGGAGGTGTATGCGCCTGCCCTTGACCTCTATGCGCAGGGGCAAAAGGTGATCGCCTTTGAGGCGGAGACGTTGCAGGCCTATGCAGCTCGCTCCCTCGGCGATCTCCTGCAGGAGAAAAGCCCTGTCTTCATCCGCCAATACGGGGCAGGGATGCTGGCTTCGCCTTCTTTCCGTGGGACTTCGGCAGGACACACGGCGGTCTTTTGGAATGGGCTGCCGATCAACAGCCCCTCGCTCGGACAAAGCGACCTGAGCATCCTGCCTGTGGAGGCTGTGGATGGAGTCCAGTTGCAGTTTGGCAGCGCTGGGGCACTTTTTGGGAATGAAGCCATCGGGGGCAGCCTGCACCTTTCTTCGGAAAGTGACTTTGGAAAAGGCTTCCAAGCGGCACTTTCCCAGACCGTCGGGAGCTTTGGATTGTTCAATACCTCGTTTTCCGGAGGTTTTTCTTCCAATAAATCAACCCTCCAAGGGTCTCAATCCCCACAATCGACCCTCCAAGGGTTCGAAACCCTTGGAGGGTTAAGCGGACGTTTTCGCAAAAGCTTCAGCGCCAAAACCCGTCTTTACCGACAGTTTGCCAACAACGATTTTCCCTACCAAGATCTCTCGCAGGCCGGAACTCCCGAAGTGCGGGAAGACCATGCGCAGGTCGAGCAGCTCGGACTGGTGCAGGATTTGGCTTGGAATCTCAGTACCAAAGACCAGCTCAAGGCGGCGGTTTGGTGGCAAAAGTCAGATCGAGAGATCCAGCCGCCCATGGGTTCCAACACCCAAGACTTGCAATCCGACGAAAGCATCCGAGCGGTGATCGACTATTTCCGGTTTGGCAAGCAAGCCACATTGAATCTGAAGTCTGGCTTCGTCCAGGATCGGCAACACTTCAACGGCAGCCTGAACCAAACCCGGCAGTTTCTCCTCGCCGCAGACTATGATGCCGAAGTCGGCGAAGACTGGCGATTCAAAGCCGGCGCGCGCGCGACTGTAGCTCGGGGCGACCTGAGTACCTACACGGCCACCGACCAGCGCTACGAGTTTTACCAATCCGCCCGATGGGAAGGTTTGGAGGATCTATCCCTTTCCCTCAATCTCCGGCAGTATGCCTATTCGGATGGTTTTGAGCCTTTTTTGCCGAGTCTGGGGGCGGATTGGGGCTTTTGGGAAAATGGAAAAAACAGCCTCTTGCTGAAGGCTTCCATCGGAAAAGGCTTCAAGTTGCCGACGCTCAACGACCGTTTTTGGCAGCCGGGCGGCAATCCCGACTTGCAACCAGAGGAAAGCCTCAATGGGGAAATAGGCCTGAATTGGAGAAAAACGGGCGATTTTTCCTTGGATCAAAGCCTGACCTACTACCGCATGCAGGTGGATCAGTGGATCATCTGGCTGCC
Organism: Algoriphagus oliviformis; assembly: GCF_017254915.1. GTDB lineage: Bacteria > Bacteroidota > Bacteroidia > Cytophagales > Cyclobacteriaceae > Algoriphagus > Algoriphagus oliviformis. The sequence continues at coordinate 26,580 of NZ_JAFKCT010000007.1, forward strand.
GATGGGCTCGGTCTGGGCGCCGCAAAATATCCGCGAGGTCAAAAACCAGGGGATAGAATACCAGGGAAATGCCGAATGGAAAACCGGCAGATGGGATTGGAAGATGGGCTTGGCCTATACCTATTCCCGGGCTTTGGACCTCACGACCGAGCCTTCCCATCCGCGACAGCTTCCCTACACGCCCGAGCATCAGGCCAACGGAAATCTGGAAGCCGAGTTCGGAGGCTTTTCCCTGAACCTTTCCTCCTTTTTCGTAGGCCAGCGCGCCATAGGCACTGGCAATGCCCGCGTGATGGATGCCTACCAAATCTGGAATGCAGGCCTTTCTTTTTCCCAACTCAAGTGGGGCAAGGCGAGCTTCCCGCTCCGCTTTCAGGTGCTCAACCTATTGGACAGGGACTACCAAGTCCTCTACCTCCGGGCCATGCCCGGCAGATCGTATCAACTTAATTTAACTATACACTTATGACGAATCTTTTCAAAAATCGACTTTGGGTCCTTGTGTTCCTGGTATTTGCCTTTGCCTGTAGCGACAGCGGCGAGGAGAAGCCGCTCGGAAAATACGACACCGGCGTGCTCATCATGAACGAGGGGAATTTTGGTGCCAATGACGGGGAAGTCTACCACTACGATCCGGCGACCGAGACCCTGACCGCGGATATTTTTGAGTTGGAAAACAGCCGACCTTTTGCCGGGTTGCTGGAGGATATGGTGCTGGAGCAGGATAGATTGTATCTGGTAGCGAACACCGGAAAAGTCGAAATCGTGAATCCGGGCGACTTCAAGTCCATCGGTGCGGTGTCTGCCGATCTGGACCAGCCGAGATCCCTGGCTACGGCCAGCGGCAAGCTCTTTATCTCCGACTACGGCCCGTATAATGCGAGCTATGCGACTCCGGATTCCTATATCGCGGTGGTTTCTGGATTGGATGGTGGAGCGGTGAGCAAAAAAATCGAGGTGTCCAACAAGCCAGAGGACCTCTTTGCCAGCGGAAAGTATGTATTTGTAGCTGGGTCGGAAGAAAGCCAAATCGAAATCATAGACTCCGAAAAGGAGGAAGTGGTCAAAACCATTGAAGTAAGTGGACGTCCAGTGCAGTTCTTTGAGCAGAAGGGAGATCTGTGGGTCTATTCTTACGATTCGGAACATATTTACTTCCAGTCTTTTCACCTAGACAACCTGACTAAGAAAGAGTTTCGAGAGCTGCCTGTTGCCAAGGCCACTGGTAGAATTGCGCTGGGTGAAGACCTGAAAATCTACATCATCACCAGTTCAGGGTGGCCTGAATACCAAGATGGAGTTGCGGTGGTTTCCCTTTATGATTCAACCTTGATTCCAGCGTGGAAGAGCGGTTCCGGATTTTACGGGATAGGCTATGATCAAGCAAGACAGGAAATCTACCTGACGAACGCGAATGGTTTTCAAGGAAATGGAACAGTTACTGTGTTTGAAAAAGGCGGAACTGAAGTAGGGGATATGGAAGTGGGACGAGGGCCTTCGGGCTTTTTGTTCAGGTAGGAAAATCACATGGCGAACAACAGAGAAGCCCGACCGTGAGGTCGGGCTTCTCTTGTTTATTGACTCTAGGCGTTGGTATTTGTTCAGAGCGTTACTCTGCTTACTGCGCCCTGCGACTGCCTACTGATTTCATTCCTCCATCTTTTTCTTCATCCTATCCTCAAAGCGTCCCAGTAGCCCCACGTAGCGGTCCAGGATATGGCTGATGAACTGTTGGCGGTTTTCCAGGTCGTAGACGGGACTGTATTGGATGCGGTCGATGACCATGTCCAGCCATCCCTTGCCGTCGTCAATGAGCTCGGCGTGGAACGCCTCTACCGTCGCGTCTCTGGATCCGGAAAAGGGCCCCTTGCCCATCGTGGCGAGGTAGCTATTGATCACCCGGAGAGCCATCTCGTGGGAGGCCTCAAAGCTGGCGATGAGTTCCAGGCTTTGCTTTTCGGTCAGGCTGTTTTTGTTGCGGCTCGCGTACGCATTTAAGTCTTCAATTGCGTCGGAAAACTGAGCCAGCAAGTGCTCACGGGAAGGGGAGGTTGTTTTCATTTTGGGAAAAATCTTGTTTAATCAAAATAGGAAAAATCGTTTGCTAAAACGAGGAAAGCCGCTGGAATTTGCCATTCCGGCGGCTTTTTATTTTTGATTTTGGCCCAGGGAAAGAGGAACTAAGCCGTGCTTCGGAGCTCTGGGCTTTTTATCTCACATTGAAGCTCTGCATAAATGGCTGCCCGTTTGGCCCCACACCTTCCAGACGGAGTCTGCCGCTGTACTTTTCCAGGTACTTGCCGACCTCGTTGGGGTCTTTGGCAGGCATCTGGTTGATATGCGTGATGACGTAGCCGTCGCGGAAGCCGAGATCCCTCAGGTATCCACGGGTCAGGGAGGTGATCTTCACGCCATAGGGGATCTTGAGTCTGTCCCGCTCGATGGTGTTGACCGCTTCGAGTTTGGCACCCAGCAGGCCGGAGCTGTAAAACTCCCGCTTGATCACGCCGGTACTTCCCTCGAGGTTTTGCAGGGTGAGCTCTGCGCTCTGGGGACTGCCGTTTCGCAGGAACTCCACTTTGACCTGGTCGCCGGGATAGTAATAGGAGATGGCTTCCTCGAAGCTACCCTTGCCGGTGATTTTCCAGTCGGCGACGCGGGTGATCACGTCATTTTTGAGCAGGCCCGCATCTTCGGCAGCGCCCTCCCGCACCACGTGGGTGATGATCACCCCGTCGAGGCTTTTTACCTTCATTTCCTCAGCGAGCTCGGGAGTCAGCTCCACGATGTCCATGCCGGGGATGGCTTTTTGCACTTCTCCGTACTTGATCAGGTCATTGGCGACCTTCACGGCGATGTCTACCGGTACCGCAAAGCCATAGCCCGTGTAAGTTCCGGTGCGCGAAAGGATGGCGGTGTTGATGCCCACCAGCTCCCCGTTGACGTTGACCAGGGCTCCTCCGGAGTTGCCGGGGTTGATGGGCGCGTCGGTTTGGATGAAGCTTTCGAGGGGGAACTCACCGCCCAGGATGTTGATCTGCCGCTCTTTGGCAGATACGATGCCCGCCGTCACGGTGGAAGTGAGGTTAAACGGGTTGCCTACGGCCAGTACCCATTCCCCGATCTTGAGGTCTCGGCTGCTTCCCCGCTTGATTTCCGGCAGGTTGCTGGCCTCGATCTTGAGCACGGCGATGTCGGTGTTTTTGTCCGTGCCGACGAGCTTGGCGGGGTAGGTGCGTTTTTGGTGGACGACCTCGATGGTCTCGGCCCTGTCGATCACGTGGTTATTGGTGATGATATAGCCGTCTTTGGACAGGATGACACCGGAGCCGGTGCTGACCTGCTGGGTGGGGCCGGTGCCAAAGAAGAAGTCAAACATGCTGTATCTGCTGGGGTCGGTGCCGCTGAAGTTTTTGATAAAGACGACCGACTCGGTGCTGTTTTGGGAGGCTTCCACGAAGGAAATGGGAGGATCCGTCCTCAGCGCAGGGGAGTAGGTCTCCGAGGCGAATTGACTGGACATCCCGACAGGGGCCTCTTGGCCTGGGTTTTCGAAGGGGAGTTTTTCCGAATCTATACTGGTCCAAAGTGCCGCCCCGCCCAGTCCGGCGGCAAAGGGGATTGCAAATGATTTGATCAGATTTTTCATAGCAGTGTTAATCGGATGTGCTTGCTACAAGTTGTCTAGCTTGGGTTTCCTTTACAAATTTTAAGAAGTGTTTTGCCTGCTGAAGAGGCAATAATTTTTCCAAATCCGGAAATCCTGCCAAAAATGCCTGTCTTTTGACACTTTTTAAGATCGGGCAAAAGAGCCGGGTTGGGCTTTAGTCTGCTGTTTGTCACCTGGCTTTTTCCTGGAGAAAAGGGTTGCATTTGGATTTCAGGGATGCTTTTGCAGGCAAAGCTTGGGCTTGGGGCGGAGAGTTGCGGCGCGAAAAGTTAAAGTCGATTTATCCTAAATCTCGGCATAGTACAAGGAAAAGTCTTTCCAATTGGTAATTTTGTCAGCCTGAGCGGGAAACCTTCCCCACGAGCGGCAGGTTTTTTTTGGCTTTAATCCCATTGAATGACAGAAGCAAAGCGTGTAGCCATCCTCGGCAGTACCGGGAGCATAGGCACACAGACATTGGATGTAATCCGGCAGCATACTGACAAGTTTACGGTAGAGGTGCTCACCGCGCAAAACAACTGCGAGCTGTTGATCGCGCAGGCGCTGGAGTTCCAGCCCAATGCCGTCGTCATCGGCAACGAGGCCAAGTACCAGGAGGTAAAAGAGGCGCTCCTTCCGCATGACATCAAGGTCTATGCCGGACAGAAAGCCATCGCCCAAGTCGTGGAGATGGAGACCATCGACGTGGTGCTGACGGCTTTGGTCGGGTACTCGGGACTGATCCCCACCGTGAATGCCATCAAGGCCGGTAAACAGATCGCCTTGGCCAACAAAGAAACCTTGGTCGTGGCGGGAGAGCTGATCACCGCCCTGGCCCGGGAAAAGGGAGTAAACATCTATCCGGTCGATTCGGAGCACTCTGCGATTTTTCAGTGCCTGGTCGGCGAGTTTCACAATCCCATCGAAAAGATCATCCTTACCGCTTCAGGTGGGCCTTTCCGGGGCAAAGACCGGTCTTATCTCGAGACCGTGACCCGTGAGCAGGCGCTCAAGCATCCCAACTGGGACATGGGCGCAAAGATCACCATCGACTCCGCCTCCCTGATGAACAAGGGTCTGGAAGTGATCGAGGCCAAGTGGCTTTTTGGGCTGAAAACCGAGCAGATCGAGGTCGTCGTCCATCCCCAGAGCATCGTGCATTCTCTGGTGCAGTTTGAAGACGGATCGATCAAGGCACAACTCGGGCTCCCCGATATGCGTATCCCCATTCAGTTTGCGCTGAGCTACCCCCATCGCTTCCGAAGCGACTTCGAACGCTTTGACTTCACCAAATATCCCCAGTTGACCTTTGAGCAGCCGGATCTGGAGACTTTCCGAAACCTGCAGCTGGCCTACGATGCGCTGGCGAAGGGAGGAAACGCCCCCTGCATCCTCAATGCCGCCAACGAGGTCGCCGTGGCTGCGTTTCTCAAAAACGAGGTGGGATTCCTGGAAATGTCCGATTTGATCGAATCGACGATGGAAAAGGCGGGCTTCATTGCCCATCCGAGCTTGGAAGACTACGTGGAGTCGGACCGCGAGACCAGAACTATTACCGAAACATTAATTAAGTCGAAAGTATAATGGAAACATTGATTATGGTGGGCCAATTGCTCCTGGGGTTGTCGATCCTGGTGGGGCTGCATGAGTTGGGCCACTTGCTTACCGCCAAGATGTTTGGCATGAGAGTAGAAAAATTCTCCATCGGATTTCCTCCGAAAATCGCCGGATTCCAATGGGGAGAAACCGAATATTCCATCGGGGCCATCCCTTTGGGGGGATTTGTGAAGATCTCCGGTATGGTGGACGAATCCATGGACACCGAACAGATGGCGGCTGAGCCCCAGCCTTGGGAGTTTCGCTCCAAGCCGGCCTGGCAGCGCCTGATTGTGATGCTGGGCGGGATCATTGTCAACGTGATCACGGGTATCCTTATTTTCTGGGCTTTGGTGTACCACAACGGGGAAACCTACTATTCCCGTGACCAGATCATCGAAAACGGCATCGTGGCCTACGAGTATGGGGAGTCCATCGGCCTGGAGACCGGCGACAAGATCCTCGACATCAACGGGGAGCCTTACCAGAGCATCTCTGACCTGACCAGCGGTGCGGCTTTGCTGAGCGAAAACGGCTACTATACCGTGGACAGAAACGGGGAAATCCTGAAGATCGACATCCCGCGCGGATTCATCAATACCTTTAATTCGGAGGAAGCTTTCACCAAGTTTGTGGGCCTTCGCTTTCCCTTTGAAGTGGGCGAGGTGGATGCCGGAAGCGGTGCCGAAGCTGCCGGAATTGCGGTGGGGGACAAGATCCTCGCCGTCAACGGCCAGAAGATTGAGTACTTTGACCAGATGCAGGCTTCGCTGAAAGACTGGCTGAATAAACCCGCCCAGATCGTCAGGCAGCAGGGGGCCAAAGTCGATACCCTGAACATCCCGGTAACCGACGATGCGCGCATAGGCATAGCCGTAAATCCCCTGATCGAGCCGGTGCGCCGAGAGTATGGCGTGGGTGAGGCTTTGGTGAAAGGCACTTCCCGGGCATTCGGCGTAGTGATCGTCAATGCAAAGGCTATGGGCAAGATGTTTACCGGCGAGGTTTCCGCCAAAAACGTAAGTGGCCCCATCGGCATGGCCAAAATCTACGGTGCCGAGTGGAGCTGGACCAAGTTCTTGAGCATCACTGGCTTGATTTCGATGATTTTGGCCTTTATGAACCTGCTGCCGATTCCTGCCCTGGACGGCGGACATGTGATGTTCCTGCTTTACGAGATGATTTCAGGAAGGGCTCCGTCGGACAAGTTTCTGGAAAATGCCCAGAAAGTCGGGATGGTCATCCTGCTTGCGCTGATGGTCTTTGCGATCGGCAACGATATACTCAAGCTGTTTAATTAAAAAAGACGGAAGACCGAAGAAATATTTGCGAATCGCTTCGCACCAGAAGACCGGGCCAGCGATGGCCCGGTCTTTTTTGTCTCGGTTTTTCCCAAAAACCTGCGTTTCCCCAATGTAGAATAGCCTTTGGCAAGTGGGAAAACGAACGCTTTAAAATCAATAGTGAAGACTATCAAGGTCTTGGTGCCTTGCGGCTGCCTGAGGCTTTGATCAAACTGATTTTTGATGCTTTTTGCGCAGATTTTAGTTTAAATAGAAATTTAGCACCATGCGATTGGCAAAATATCTCCTGATTTCGGCGGCTTTCTTTTTTCAGCTCAAAGTAGCACAAGCCCAGCAAAGCATCCGAGGCTACTATGTAGATGCGGAGGGAACGCGTAGAGACGCCGAATTCCAGTTTACCTTTGATCAAGAGGACTACGGAGAGTTTGTGGTGTTGGGAGAGGAGCCGAAGCGGGTGCTGACCCCGGGTAAGGTCAAGGAAGTGGGTTTTGAAAACGGTCGACTTTTTCAGTCCGAGACACTTCCAGACTCGCCAGAGCCAGTTTTCGTTTTGGTGATGCGAGATGGCTCTTTGGATCTTTTGAAATGGCAAAAGAACTATTTCATTCGGCAGGAGGATCAGGTCGTGGCATTGAAGGAACTGACCTCTACCAAAGATGTCAATGGCCAAGCTACCAAGGTCGTCACCAAACAATACCAAGGCGTGCTGATGTCGCTCTTGAAGCCCTCTCCGGATCAGGAAGACCTGAGCAAAGCCATCCGGAGCTCAGGTCTCAACGATCGCGATCTCTCGCGCATAGTAGATTTGTATCACGAGGCAAACGGCCTGGCCATCGACCGCACCGCTAGCGAGGCGCAGGGTCGCCCCTTTTCCGCCAAAATCAAGGTCCAAGCAGGTGTCGGGATACAGTCGCTTGTGAAGAACTTCGAAAACCAAGGCTTCAGCTACCAGTTGGAAAGCGGGATGTCCACCTATGTGGAGGCAGGCGTGCGATTTAGGGACTTCAGAAACGCGCCACGCTTGTTTGTGGACTTGGGACTTGCCTACTATGGGGAATCCGATCGGGTTTTGGCGGAAGCATCCCGGATTTCCTATGAATTTGACGGAACTCAGACGTTTACGTCTTCTTCAGTGGTAATCCCCCTGGAGATACACTACATTTTTTCCAAGGGTAATACCTCGGAATGGTACGCAGGGACAGGGCTGAGTTTCTGGATCAGTTCCTACGAAAACGAGTCGGCCGAATTTACCCTCGACAATGGAGAACCGACTCCGGCGACTCACCAGGATGATTTCGTCAGCAGAAAGCCGGCATCGGTCAGTCCAAACCTGAAGTTGGGTTGGGCAAAGAGCCTGTCTTCGAAAAGCCAGCTGTTCGTCGAGGCAAAGGGAGACTTGCTGCTCAAAAACTATGAGATGAGGCCGCTGACCTACTATGCGATCTACAATCTTGGCGTGCTGAGCCTTTCGGCCGGGGTGGCGTTTTAGGCGGTCAGGCCATCTTGAAAAAGTTGACTAAGCTTATAGCCTGTCACAGGGTTCGCTTGCTTTGGCCAGCGTCAGGGTGTTGGTCTGTTCTTGCCAAAAATCAAAAAAGTAAAATCCTGGAAAATTAATTGTCAGAATTTCAGGTAACTAGCTGAGCTTCTTTTTAAGGCATAGTTAATTCGGCGTTTCCTTGCTAACTAGATTTGCAATTCTAGTTTTATGCATAAAAAGTTTATCCTTCTGGCTCTCGTGTGCTGGATGTTTATCGGGGCTCCCCGTGTTTTTTCCCAGACTGATAGGCAGGCTGGTTTAGACTGGACGAATACCAATGCGACTGGCAGGGCCTCCGATTTCGTCATTTTGGATTCCGGGGAGAAGATCTTTGGAAGGATTGTCAGAAAATACAACCAGGCTTTCTATGACCAGATCGTGCTGGAGACGGGCGGAGCTCGCAGCACCTACCTCCCTCGGGATTTGAAGGTGTTTGGGCTGGACAATGGACAGCTATTTTTCTCCAGGCCTGTGCCGGATTCCAGCGAGCCGGTGTTTATCCAGATTCTCGTTTCTGGACCTATAGAACTGAGCGGCTACAGAGGCAGTCACTTTCTCGACGACGGGACGTCATACCGCCAACTGGATGCTTACTATACGGATGTGAAGTTGGACGGACGTCCTAGGAATAAATTCGTCAAGCCCTATCTTTTTGTGCTCAAGTCGGCCCTAAAGGGAGAATGTGGAGTGGCGCTGTACTCCAAAATAGACCGGCTCCCAGATCATGAGGAGGCTTTTATCGATCTTTTGGAAAGCTATTATGCGTGTCAGGGCGGAGACTATCGGGTACACGTGGAGAAGGTTCCCTTTTTGAAGATGTCTCCCACTGCGGGGCTTGGCTTGTCTTATTTTTCGATCCAGGCCAACGAAAAAACGGACGGGAGAAATGATCAGCTGCTCAATAATATTGGATACCAGGGTTTTATTGGGCTGAGGCTGCATGATTTCAGAAATCTCCCGCGTCTGAGTGCCGATTTTCGGTTTGGCTTCTCCATGTTTAGCACCACCGTGCTTTCCAGCTATGCCGGCCCGCAATTCCTATGGACTGCTTCGGAACAACTCGAGGAAACGGCAATTTACCTGCCTGCAAGCGTCAACTATAGCCTGCTTAAAAACCAACGTTCGGAAATCTACCTGGGCATCAGTGGCGGACTGTGGATCAAGGAGGTGACTTTTTCTGAGGGCATGATAGACCAGCGGCTATTGGGATCAGGGGAGACTCTTGTCCAAGAGGCCGAAATAGCCGAGGTGTTCGATTCCAAATTTATCCCAGGAGTCAAGTTGGGGTACAATTTGAGCCTCAATGCCAGACTCCGGCTGCTGATGGAACTGGAAGCCAAGCGGCAAAAGGAATACTATCGGTTCAGCCTTTTCTCCGACGAGTCGGAGTATTCCCGGGGAAGTATTTCATTTCAGGTGGGTCTAGAATTCTAAAGTGATGATCAAAAGAATAGTAGTAGCGGTTGTTTCGGCGTGGTTGCTGGTGTCTTGTGCAGAGGATGAGGTAGTCCCAAGGACCAATCCCCGGTTCAGCGTGGCTTTTGTCCAGACTGTGGATCCGAGCGGGGTGGAGTTTGCTGCCAGCGTGTTTGACTATGGTTCCGATGAGATTTTGGAGCATGGATTTGTGTTTGCCAAAGATGGCCCCTTGAGTGTTGATCGCTCGGAGATCGTCCGAGCGGCTGGGGTTCCCGCCGCGGAGTTTAGGCTAAAGGCAAACTACGGCATGAAGGCCGGAGACCAGATGATTGTGTCGGCCTTTATCAAGACTGATTCTGGGGTGGTGTATTCCCTTCCATACTCCTTTGTCAGCCAAGGTTCGGACGGGTTTGTAATTGAACGCTACGAGATACCCAGCCAAGTTTATTTTGGGGATACGATCCGGGTGTATGCCAAATCTCTCCCGCGGTCACTTGGGCAGTATTCGGTGGAAGTGCAGGGGAAACCCGCAGTGGTTGCAGAGCTGGGAGAAGGTTATTTCGGGTTTGTGATCCCCGAGGGCCTTTCCTTTGAGGAGAATGGAGCTCTTTTGGAAGTGTTTGGGACGGATCTGAAAATAGCCGGAAAAGTACTGCATTTGGATCTTCCTCTGAAATTCAGGGACGCGGAGTTTACGGTGGGGGCGGCTCAAGAACTGAACTATTCCCAAGACTTGGTCATCACCGGGAAATATCTGGGCAAGGACCTCCCAGTCGTGAGCTATGTGTCGCAAAACGGGGACAAAACTGCTTTGCAAGTTTCGTCTGCAACGGAAGAACGCGTAACTGTAAAATTGACGGCCTATTTTGGGGAAATGAAGCCCAAATTGGATGTGAAGGTCAGGGGTAAACACTACCAGTTGGAAGGGAGGCTACAGCTCAGGGAAACCAAAATCTTCCCGGGTCAAGCTACAACTTTCCATGGCAGCTCCGGGGTGTTTGTACTTAAGGGAGAAAACTTCAATCCCCACTCCGTAGACTACAACAGGCTGGAGTTTTCTCCGGACTTTCTGAGGTATTGGGTGCATTCGGTGAGTTCCTCCGAGATCGAGATTTCTTATGAGTATCGGGGAGAGCAGGCTGGCGCAAGGTCGACGGACCTGTTTGTGGTAAATGGAGGGGTGCGTTCGGCAAACTCGCTCAACCTCCGATGGACCGCTCCGGCCATTCCGATAATGCTCTTTGAGACGGCGGACGCCTATCTTGAGGGCCGGGCCGTTTCCTTGGAAAACAAGGGCTATCTGATAAGCAACAGGGGGATCTTCGAAATCGACCCCTTTGCCAAAAGCCATTCGAAACTTGCGGATTTCCCGTTGGGAAATGAAGGAGTGTCGCACCGATTCGCCATTGCAGCGGAAGGCAAGGTCTATTTCAGCTTGTCTGTCGGATATGATTATTCTGCCGAGAAGTTGTTTTATGTTTTTGATCCCGCTACTAGGAGGGTAACCCAGCTCCCGAGCATTCCGAGCCGGGATAATTCTTTCCATTCGATCGTCTACCACCAGGGCTATTTGTACTACCACGGAGACAGAATTGAGCCGGAGACCGGATATGACGGGGATATCCAGCGGCATCGATTTGACCTGGCGCGTAATACTTGGGAGCAGCTGCCGAGCCTGTCCGAGCACGACGGCTATCGAAACTACCACAACACGTTTGAGTGGAAGGGCGAAATCTATTCGGTGTCGCCGATTGCTCTCGACGATGCCACACGATACGGAACGGGCGTCTTCAAATTTGACACGAGCGCCTACACCTGGGAGCGTGTCTATTTTTTGGAGGGGCAAACTCTCTCTTCCGATGCAAACCAGGCCATCGTCATAGGCGACAAGATGTACCTCAAAGGACCGTATGACTTTTGGGAAATGGAGTTGGGCACTTGGAAGGTGAGCAATCCTGACTACCTCGGTGAGCGATATGCCTTTGTGTATCCTACCATGGGCTTCTCGGTGGGAGGCAAATTTTACTTTGTGGATTGGTACAGGGTATTGGAGTTTGATGCCGAATACTTTTATTGAGAAGGGGATTTCGACCAGGATGCCTGCCATTCTGACTCCATTCCTTTTTGGCACCTGTCTTGAAACATTAGGAAGAACCTTCTTAAATTGAAGGTTCTTCTTTTAGTTTAGCTATATACTGACAGCGCGGCTGTCATTCTGTCCATATGAACCAATTCGAAAATTCCTTATTCCAAAACTTCATGACCGGGGATTATTCCGGCGAAGGGGATCTCATCCAGCTTATCACCGACGAGGAGGAGGAGGATTCCGGCAAAGAGTCTTTTGGAGAGGAGATTCCCATTCTTTCCGTCCGCAACACCGTCCTGTTCCCCGGAGTGGTCATCCCGATCACCGTGGGCAGGCAGCGCTCGATCCGCTTGGTCAAGAAGGCCCACAAGGGCGACAAGCTGATTGGCGTGTGCGCGCAGATCAACCCAAACAATGACGATCCCGCTTGGGACGACATCTATTCCGTGGGTACGCTGGCCAAGATTATCAAGATGATCGTCCTGCCGGACGGCAATACCACGATCATCATTCAGGGGAAAAAACGCTTCAAAGTGCGGGAGCAGGTCACAGACGACCCTTACTTCATGGCCAAGGTGGACTATTTGGAGGAAAACTTTCCAAAGAACTCCAAGAAGATCAAGGCCCTGGAGGAATCACTGAAGGAGGCGGCGACCAAGATTTTGCATCTCAATCCGGAGATTCCCCGCGAGGCGCAAGTCGCGCTGGACAATATCGACAATACGCCTTTTCTCACGCATTTCCTCTCTTCAAATATCAACGCCCCCGTGGAATCCAAGCAGCGCCTGTTGGAGATCAACGACGGCGTGGAGCGCGCTACCCTCCTGCTGGAGTACATGATGAAGGATATCCAGATGCTGGAGCTGAAATCCGAAATCCACAAAAAAGTCCATACCGACATCGACCAGCAGCAGCGGGACTACTTCCTGCGCCAGCAGATGAAGGTCCTGCAGACCGAGCTGGGAGAGGAAGGGCCGGAAAAAGAGGTGGAAGACCTGCGTCTTCGTGGAGAGGAAAAAAACTGGCCTGCCGAAGTCAAAAAGCATTTCGAGAAGGAGCTGGACAAGATCCTCCGGATCAACCCCTCCGCCGCTGAATATCCCATTGCGCTCAACTATGCCGAGACGCTGGTGGAGCTGCCGTGGAACGAGTTTACCCAGGACAACTTTGACCTGAAACATGCCCGGGCGATTTTGGACGAAGACCATTTTGGCTTGGACAAGGTTAAGGAGCGCATCATCGAATACCTCGCGGTGTTGAAGCTGAAAAATGACCTCAAAGGTCCCATCCTTTGCCTATATGGCCCTCCTGGCGTGGGTAAGACCTCTTTGGGCAAGTCTATTGCGGCGGCTTTGGGTAGGAAATACATCCGCATGTCCCTTGGCGGACTGCACGACGAGGCCGAGATACGCGGCCACCGCAAGACCTATGTCGGTGCCATGCCCGGCAAGATCATCCAAAACATGAAAAAGGTGAAGATCTCCAATCCGGTCTATGTACTGGACGAGATCGACAAGCTTTCCTCGGATTTCAGGGGAGATCCTTCCTCGGCTTTCTTGGAAGTGCTCGATCCGGAGCAAAACAGCACCTTCCTGGACAACTACCTGGAGGTGGAGTATGACCTGAGCAAGGTGCTTTTCATCGCTACGGCAAACTCCCTGGATACCATCCAACCGGCCCTTCGCGACCGTATGGAGATCATCGAGGTGACGGGCTATACCCAAGAGGAAAAGCTGGAAATCGCCAAGCGTCACCTGGTACCCAAGCAGCGCAAAGAACATGGGCTGAAGGCCAAGGACATATCCTTTGACAAAGCCGCGCTGGTCAAGATCATCGAGGACTACACCCGAGAGTCTGGCGTCAGGGGCCTAGAGCGTGCCATCGGCAAAGTCACCCGAAACATCGCCAAGTCCATCGCGATGGAGGAGGAGTATACGCACAAGGTCAACACCGAGGCGGTCAGGAGGATTTTGGGTGCAGAGATCTTCGACAAGGAGACCTACCAGGACAACAGCGTGGCTGGCGTCGTGACGGGCCTGGCATGGACCAGTGTGGGAGGCGAGATACTCTTCATCGAGTCCAGCCTGAGCAAAGGGCGCGGGAAGCTGACGCTCTCCGGCCAGCTGGGAGATGTGATGAAAGAGTCGGCCGTGACCGCACTTTCCTACCTCAGATCCAAAGCGGAGACTCTGGGGATAGACCATCGGGTATTTGACCAGTACGACTTGCATATCCATGTGCCTGCTGGAGCGGTGCCAAAAGACGGCCCATCGGCAGGGATCACCATGCTGACTGCGATGGCTTCGGTCTACACCCAGCGGAAAGTCAAAGCGAAGGTGGCCATGACTGGCGAAATAAGCCTGATCGGCAAAGTCATGCCGGTAGGCGGGATCAAGGAAAAAATCCTGGCGGCAAAGAGAGCCGGAATCAAGGAGATCATCCTTTGCAAAAAGAACCTGCGCGACATCGAAGAGATCGACCCACAATACGTCAAGGGAATCGAATTCCACTTTGTGGATAGGGTAAAAGAAGTGCTGGATATCGCGCTGACCAAAAGCCTGGTGGACCAGCCTTTGAAATTTACTTTCTCGCAAGAGCCAAAAAACTCCCAAGACTAGGCTAAGGACGGCTTTTCCTCTTCTGGGAAAGCCGTCCTTTTCTTTTGAAACTAAACCACATTCACTACACCACAACATTGCCATGAACCAAATCGAATCGCTGACTCCTCGACAGATCGTCGCGGAGCTGGACAAATACATCATAGGACAGAAAGAAGCCAAACGCAACGTCGCGATCGCCCTGCGAAACCGCATCCGTCGCATGATGGTGAAGTCCGAAATCCAAAAGGACATCGTCCCCAACAATATCCTCCTGATCGGAAGTACGGGCGTGGGTAAGACCGAGATAGCCAGACGCTTGGCCAAGGTCGCCAACGCGCCCTTTACCAAAGTGGAAGCCTCCAAGTTTACCGAGGTGGGCTACGTCGGGCGTGACGTGGAGAGCATGGTCCGCGACCTGGTGGAGCAGTCGGTGCACCTCGTGCGTGAGATCAAAAACGAGGCGGTCAAAGTAAAAGCTGCCGAGGCGGTCGAGGAAGTGATCCTGGATATCCTGATCCCTCCGGTGAAAAGTGCGGGCTTTACCCGCTCGGTTCCAGCCAATACGGATTTGGAAAGCGAGCCAGACTCCGATGCCGAGCTCAATGAAAGGACGCGGGAGCGCTTTCGGGAGAAGCTCCGAAATGGAGAGATGGATGATCGCAAGATCGAGATCAACGTGAAAGCCAACAACTCGGTCGGTATCGGCATGATCGGCAACGGCATGATCGATGATGCGAGCATGGCTGGACTGCAGGATATGATCTCCGGCATGATGCCCAAAAAGACCAAAAAGCGCAAGCTGAGCATCGCGGAAGCACGTAAGGTCTTGCTGGAAGAGGAGGTGTCGAAGCTGGTGGATTTTGACGAGGTGAAGGAAGAGGCGATCAAGCTCGCCGAAAACAATGGCATCATCTTCATCGACGAGATAGACAAAATCGCCACCAAGTCCAGCAAGGGCGGAGGCGGTCCGGATGTGAGCCGGGAGGGCGTGCAGCGGGATCTGTTGCCTATAGTCGAGGGATCGGCGGTGAATACCAAATACGGGGTAGTGAACACCGACCACGTGCTCTTCATCGCAGCGGGTGCTTTTCACGTGAGCAAGCCTTCGGACTTGATCCCCGAGCTACAGGGTAGATTCCCTATCCGCGTGGAGCTGCAGAGCCTCACCCAGGAGGATTTCTCCCGCATTTTGCGCGAGCCAAAAAACGCCCTGACCAAACAGTACCAGGCCCTTTTCGACGCCGAGCAGGTTTCGCTGGAGTTTAACGACGAAGCCATTGAGGAAATATCCCGCATCGCCTTCCTGATCAACCAAGAGGTGGAAAACATCGGCGCCCGCAGGCTGCACACGGTCATGAGCCACCTGCTCAATGACTTTCTCTTCGAAGTGCCGGACGTGATCGAGGCCAATTCCAAGATCATGGTGACCAAGGAAATGGTCGCCGACCGTCTCAATACCTTGGTGAAAAACAGGGATCTATCCCAGTATATACTTTAAAAAGGTTTGTCCGCAATCTTGCCAATTGAAAACTGATCATTGTACATTGGTGATTCAAGCAATTTTCAATGATCAATCATCAAGCTCAAGGATCAAGTTTAATGGTCTTCCATCACTTGCCAGTAAGCGAATTTGCTTCTTTAATCGGGCTGAAAGTCCCCGCCACGGCAGGCGAAGACCGAATACCGAAATAGGGCACCGTTGAACTTTCTTTGATAGACCAAAAGTTGGGAGAAATCCCGACAAATGTGTTTGATCTCGTCACTACCATTTTTAATTCGATCCTAAAGCAAGAGAGCACTTGAAAACGCTATTGATTATTACCGGGCATTCCAAGGGACTTGGGAGGGCTATCCTTGATAAGTTTCTCGCGGAGGAACATGTTGAAGTCGTCGCCGTTTCCCGTACGCTGCTCGGCTTGGAGCGGACAAACCTCCGGGAAGTCCAGCTGGACATGGCCGATTTGGACAGCTTGGAGTCTAGGCTTCCTGATATTTTTCCAAAAGGAGACTACAGCAAACTGATCTTGATCAACAATGCCGGATGGATAGGGGAGATCAAGCCTGTGGGAAAGCTCCAGCCAGCCGACATCGCGAAGGTAATGAATCTCAACCTGCTGGCTCCGATGATCCTGTCGGATGGGTTTGTCAAGGCCTACTCAGGTCTCAACGCCGAAAAAATTGTTTGCAACATCAGCTCGGGAGCGGGGCACAAACCCATGCCGGGATGGAGTGAGTATTGCAGCAGCAAGGCCGGACTGGCTATGTTTTCGAGAGTGATGGCTCAGGATCTGGAGGAAAAAGGGCTTCGCGTGTTTTCGCTGGCACCCGGAGTTGTAGACACGGGCATGCAGTCCGAAATAAGGGATGCCGATCAAGTGGATTTTCCGGCTCTGGAAAAGTTCAGAAATTTCAAGCGGGAAGGAAACTTGGCCACTCCCGAGGAGGTGGCCGAAAAGGTTTTTTACCTCCTGCACCATCCTCGGCTTTTCCCAGAGGTGATTCAGGATGTGAGGAATTTCGAAGTGCCTTAAGAGTTCTTTTTCGGATAGTCCACAAACCAAACCTCGACGTTTTCCGGCTGCAAATCCCTCCAATTGCCGGACTTTAGAATAAAACCAAACTGGCCCGAGGTAGGCAGATTGTCAATCTCGCCGCCCAGATAGTCGATCAGGTCATTGAATCCGGGATTGTGTCCAAAGACCAGCATCGTTTTGATTTCGTCACTTTGTGAGCGGATCGCGCTGAGCAGGGTGTGTGGCGTGGCGTGGTAGAGCTTGCCGTCGGTCTTGATCTTTTCCTTCGGATAGCCCAGTTCCTTGGCGAGGATTTTGGCGGTTTCCATCGCGCGAACCGCCGAGGAGCTGAGCATCAGGTCTATAGTCAGTCCTTTTTGCTTGAGGCGCTTGGCCATTTTTGGGGCGTCTTTTAGGCCCCTTTCGGCCAATGGACGGTCGTGATCACTCAGCGTAGGGTTATCCCAAGCGGATTTCGCATGTCTTACCAAAATTATTTTCTTCATATCGCCTGAAAAAAAACGATTATTTTGTTTTTTTCGATCAAATATTTACTTTTAAAGCACTTTCAATTACAATTTATCACAATTAATTATGTTTACCGGAACAGTAAAATTTTACAATGAAGCCAAAGGTTTCGGATTTATCGTTGATGACGAAACTCAGGGTGACGTGTTCGTGCACGCTACCGGATTAGTGGACAAAGTCGCCCAAAACGACAAAGTCACTTACGACATCAAAGATGGTAAAAAAGGACCCAACGCCATCAACGTCAAAAAGGCCTAAGAAATTCAAGCGAATGTTTTAGTGTGAATTATCCCCCGATTCTGTTTTTGGGGGATTTTTTTTGTCCCTGAGCCTAGCCGCCTCATCCGGTAGTCCCTTGATGTACAGGTCTCGCTTGGGGAAGGGTATTTCTATGTCGTTTTCCTTGAAAACCTGGAAGATCGCGTTCATGACTTCGTTGCGCATTTCCAGCATCATATCCATGGATTCGATCCAGAAGAGCACCCTGAAATCCACGGAGCTTTCGTTGAAGTTTTGCATGAGTACCCTCGGCGATGGGACTTTGAGGATCCTGTCCCTTGTGAGGACCTCCTCGATCAGGGACTTGACTTTTTGCATGTCGGAGTCATAGGCTACGCCTATGATCAGTTCGATGCGCCTTCTTTTGTCCGAGAGGGTCCAGTTGATGAGGCTTTGCGACAGCAGGTCTCCGTTGGGGATGACTACTTCCGCCCCGTCGTAGGAGAGGATCTTGCTGGCCCGGATGCCGACTTCCTTGACCTGTCCGCTGTTTTCGCCCACCTCGATGTCATCGCCGATCTGGATAGGACGCTCAAATGCCAGGATGACGCCGGAGACCAGATTGTTGATGATGGTCTGGAGGCCAAAGCCGATGCCGACCGAGAGTGCGCCAAGGACGATGGTGACCTTGTCCAGCGGGATCTCGGCAGCCGTCGCGGCGATTACGAATCCCACGATCAGGACGCCCAAGCGGATCAGCAGGATGGAGCTTCCCAGGCGTTTGGTACGGTTGCCAGAGTATTTTTGGTCTTTGAGGGAGGCAAAATAGGCGATATTGTTTGCCAAAATGTAGGAGGCGTAGATCAGGATGCCAAAGAGCAAAATGCTGCTGAAAGTGAAACTGGTGGCGCCGAGCTTGCGCTCTTGGGACAAAAACTGGGAGACGGAATCATAGACATAGTCGCTCAACGCCAGGTTGTGCAGGAAGATGGTCACCCAGAAGAGCAGCGCCAAAAACATGAAAAAGCCCCTGATCCTGCTCTGTATTCCCTTGAAGTCTATGTAGGTGGTGAAGGCGTCCGCGTCTTTTTTGTTTTCCACGATCACATAGATGATCTCCATGATCACCTTGATGAAAAAATAAAGCGTAATCGCGTGGATGAAACCCACCACGCCGGCCACGCTGAGGATCTTTGCCAAGCTGAATCTCCCAAAGATGTTTGCGATGATGCCCAAGGTCAGAAAGACCATAGTCAGCGAGCGGAGTCGTCTCAGGAAGGACACTTCGCCCTTGTCTTCCGACTTGAACTTGCCAGGGATCTGCCACAGGAGGATCAGCGTGATGACATTGCCGATCTGGAAGTAGATGCGCTCTTGGTAGGCGATTTCCCAATACAGGTTGCTGATGGAAAAGAAGACGAAGATCGCGACCAGTACCAGCCATTTCACAAACACGCTCAGTGAAAAGCTTTTGTGGATCAAGACCGATGAGAAAAACACCAGGATGTACATGAAAAAGGTCAGCAGGGCCACCGATCCGGTGTCAAACATGAAAAAGACCAGTGGGAGCAAAGCGACCATGACTGCCGAGAAGGGAGCTTCGGAGAGGAACTTCACCCGGGAGAGAATGACTTTTCCGTACTCCTTGTCTTCCCTGATCCGTCTCAGGGTATGGCGAACCAGCAGGTAGCTGGCGGCTAGGATGAGGATAGCCAGAAAGGAGGTGAAGAGATCCGTACGCAGCTGGCGCAGTAGGAAAAGGTAATTGAGCTGGAGGGAGTCCAGGGTGATGTGGAAGATGCTTTTGGGTGAGGGGATTTCGTAGGATTCCCAGATGAAGTTGATTTCTTTCTTGAGCAGGTTTTTTTCCAGGACAGTTCGGTTGTTTTCCACATAGCGGCGCAGCTCCATGATGCCGATGGTGATGGAGCTGAGTTTGGACTGGTACCTGGCCGCCTGCAGCTCTTGTCGGTAGATCGTGCTGTCGAGCAGGTGGATGTTGGCCTTGAGGTGGTCGATTTCTTCGGAGTAGGTGGGCAGGAGAAGGGTGTCGCGGATCTTGTAGGTGAAAAAGTCGTCTTTTTTGATCACTCCCAGCAAGCTGTCGAGGTATTGCAGACGATCCAGCCTCACCTGCACGATCTTGTCGAGCTGCTGATTGTTTTCCTCAGTGCTTTTCAGAATCCGCATCAGCGCGGTGACGTAGCGGAAGTTGAATTTCGAATTTGGGTTTTTGGTCCTGTCGCGGATAGACTCGATGGTCTGCTCCATCGTGGGGATCTCCTCTGCCAATCGTGTGGTGTCCAGTTGCTCTTGGAGCTCCAGCATGATCTCGTTGGCCTGGAGGCTGTAGGTTCTTCCCTTGTAGATGAGGTCCTCCAGCGTAGGGGCCTTGACGCTCGGGGCTTTCTCGGCTTGGATAAGTGTGGAGTCCACGAAGATGAGGCTGTCCTTGGGAGACAGCATGATGCTGTCGGTCTTGGTCACTGCGAGGCGCTCTTGCGCAAGCGAAGGCATGAGGAGCAGGAGAAAAAAGCAGGTCAGAATCGAAAAATGATTTTTCATCGGATAGGGATAGGCAACTAAAATTAGGGATTATATCGAGAATAGGCGCGGTGCAAAAGGACATGATTTCACCAGCGATACTCCATGAAACAAGACAATGTGGCTGGATTCTCTGGGGTTTGGAAGAAAATCAAGACAAAAAGGCCGAAAAATGCGATTGGAACAAAATTTACAGCAGGGGTGGATGAAAACATTTAACCACAAAAAACAATGAAACTCGTGAGATACAATCACCTCGAAAACCAAACTCCAGTCACGTTCAGCTCCATGCTCGACAGGCTGTTCAACGAATCCATGGGTTCTTCCCTGAGGCAGTTTAGCCCGGCGGTGGACATCGCCGAAGACGAGAAGTCCTACGAAATCCAGCTGGCCTTGCCGGGGATGAAAAAGACCGACTTCAAGATCGACCTAGTGGACCGCAAGCTGACGATCTCCGGAGAGCGAAAGCAGGAGGAGAAAAAAGAAGGCAAAAACTTCCACAGCATCGAGACGCAATACGGAGCCTTCAAGCGTTCCTTTTTCCTGCCAGACGACGTGTTGGAGGACAGCGTGGAGGCCAGCTACCAAGACGGATTGCTGAGCCTGGTGCTTCCCAAAAAGGAGAAGAAAACCAACAGGGCCTCCATCGAGGTCAAATAATCGGGAAGTGGGTTCGCCCACTTCTTTTTATTTGGGGATATCCCTGGGAAAACCCCAAAAAGCGGTTAAATCTTGTTAATTTGAAGGGTTGGATTAATCGCGGCGGTATGGAAAAGAGTCTATACTTTGAAAATTTGAATTGACAAAAATCGAAAATCAGAAAAAAATTATGAGCAAAAGACAGTTCTTTCTGGGTATGCTGCTTGCCGCCATCATTGGTGGGGTAGTAGCCTTGGCGGGTGTAGGTTTTCTGATCAAACCACAAAATGCCGGGGGCTTTGACGAAAAACAACAGGCCAGTTTTGTGAACCTCCTTTCTGGGGAGGATTTTACGATTCCCGACGGCATCAATTTCGTGGCTTCGGCGCAGGTGGTCACCCCGGCGGTGGTCCACGTCAAAAGCCAGGTTGCCTATACTTCACGCTCCGAGCGGGATCCCGTTCAGGAGTTTTTTGGATTTCCTGACCCCCGGGAGGGACAGGGTGGCCAGGGCCGTAGCATGCCCGTGAGCTCCGGCTCCGGAGTCATCATCTCCCGTGACGGATACATCGTCACCAACAATCACGTGGTGGACGGAGCGACCAAAATCGACATTTCACTCGAAAACAATAAGCGCTACGAAGCAACTGTGATCGGCACCGACCCGACCACAGACTTGGCTTTGTTGAAAATCGAGGCCAACAACCTTCCCTTTGTGAAGTTTGGGGACTCGGACGAGACCAAGATCGGCGAATGGGTGCTGGCCGTGGGAAACCCCTTTGACCTGAACTCCACCGTCACCGCGGGCATCATTTCCGCCAAAGCGAGGAACATTGGCATCCTGCAGGGAGTGGAAAACAACCTGCAAATCGAATCTTTCCTCCAGACTGATGCCGTGGTCAACCCCGGAAACTCCGGCGGTGCCTTGGTCAATCTGGCCGGCGAGCTGATCGGTATCAATACCGCCATCGCGACCCGTACGGGTACCTTCTCGGGATACTCTTTTGCAGTTCCCAGTACTTTGGTGAAAAAGGTCATGGATGACCTGATGAAGTATGGCGCGGTGCAGCGTGGCTTGCTTGGGGTTCAGATCCAGAATGTGAGCCCAGAATTGGCGGACTACCTCGACAAGACCTTCCCCGTGGAGCAGGGCGTGTATGTAGGTGGGGTCAATGAAAACTCCGCTGGCCAAGAGGCAGGCCTGAAAGAGGGCGACATCATCGTCTCCATCGATGGAAAGATGGTGAACAACGTGGCCAACCTCCAGGAACTCGTGGCGAGAAGAAGGCCTGGTGACAAGATTGAAGTCGAGTACATCCGCGATGGAAAGACGAACAAGGCCTCTGCGACTTTGAAGAACTTCTCCGGTGATACCAATATCGTGAAGCGGGAAGTTCCCAAAACCTTCACCTTTGAAGGGCTTCAGTTTGAAGAAGTCAAAGAGCAGGTGAAGGAGCAACTGGAAATCAGTGGCGGTGCCGTGATCAAGATGAACGGCAACGAGAGATGGAGAAAAGCCGGAGCTAGAAACGGATTCATCATCACTTCGGTGATCTCGGACAGCGGCCGTACCCGCATCAGCAGTGCACAGGAGATGGTCGATTTCCTTGAAAAAACCAAAGGTGAGGAGATTGTCGTCTTGGGGATGTTCCCCGACGGCACGGAGTACTATTTCGAGGTTGACTAAAACCTAGCCCAAGAGCGTAAAATCTTAAAATAGCCGGAGTGATCCGGCTATTTTTTTGCGCGCTTTTTTCTACTTTGACGGCCCTTAAACCTAAAATATCATGATCAAACCATTTTTATCAAGTCTGGCTTTGCTTTTGGCCGCTTGCCAGCTTTCCTTTTCCCAAACCATCACCGACCCTGGCAAAAATCCCGTGACCGGCATCTCCCAAGAGCGGGTCGCCAAGCTGGATGCGATGCTGGAGGATGCCATGCAAAAGGAGCAGGTGCCAGGTATGGTCGCCATGGTGGTGAAAGACGGCAAGATCGTCTACCACTCGGCCAAGGGCTTTGCGGATGTAGAATCCGGCAAGCAGATGGAAAAAAACTCCATTTTTCGCATCGCTTCGCAGACCAAAGCCATCACGTCCACAGCGGTGATGATCCTCTGGGAAGAGGGCAAAATCCGACTCGACGACCCCATCTCCAAGTACATTCCCGAGTTTAAAAACCCGCAGGTACTGGCCAATTTCCGCTATGCGGATACCACCTATACCAGCAAGCCAAGCAGCAAAGAGATCACCATTCGGCATCTGCTTACCCATACGTCTGGGCTTGGCTATGGTGTGATCGATGGGGATGAGCGTATGAAGATGATCTATCACAAGGCTGGAGTCGTGGACCTTTTCACCACCGAAAACGTGACCATAGCAGAAAGCGTAAAGCGCTTGGCCAAGCTTCCGCTCCATCACGAGCCCGGAAGCAAATACACCTACAGTGAAGGGCTGGACGTGCTCGGCTATCTGGTGGAGATCGTCAGCGGAAAGCCCTTTGACGTGTTTTTGAAGGAAAGGATCTTTGATCCGCTGGGGATGAATGACACGCGGTTTTACCTCAGTGAGGCGCAAGCGCCAAGACTGGTGACGGTGCACACGCGCAAGGAAGGCAAATGGGCTTCCTATCCGGTGACTTTCTACGATCCGGCCTATCCCAAAACCGGCGCAAAGGCCTTCTTCTCCGGCGGAGCCGGGCTCTCCAGCACCACGGAGGACTACGCCAAATTTCTCCAAATGTATCTCAATGGAGGGATCTACAACGGCAAGCGCATCCTAAGCCCGACGACCATCCAGACCATCATGTCCAACCAGGTCGGCGATCTCTGGAACAACGACCGCTACTATGGCCTGGCCTTCGGCGTGGTCAACGACAAGGGGGTGGCCATGGGCGGAATGGGCAGCAAAGGCACCTTTGACTGGGGTGGCTACTTCAATACCCAGTACTTCGCCGATCCCCAGACCAAGGTGATCGGGCTGATTTTCAAGCAGACTTCGGGGGCGGGCAACGGGGATGAGACGGGTTGGAAGTTTCGCCAGATGGTCTTTTCGCTAGTCGAATAGGAAAAGGAAAAAGGAGGGGCTTCGGCCCCTTTTTTATTCCAACAGGGTGACTGCTTCGGTGAAATCTGCAAAGGCGGCAACGCAGCCCATCTCCATCAGTTCCCTTTTGCTGTGGGAAGTGGCGATGCCGACGACGGGTAGGCCTGCGGCCAAAGCGGAGCGGATCCCGCCCCCGGAGTCCTCAAAGGCCAGGCAAGCTTCCTTTCGCACCCCCGATTTTTCCAGAGATTTCAGGAATATCTCCGGATCGGGCTTGCCCTTCAGCACCTCATGGCCTCCGGTGATGGTCTGGAAGTAGCCTCGAATGCCCAATCCGTCCAGGGTGAAGTCTATGTTGTTTTGGTCCCCCATCGTTGCCAGATGCATGGAAATACCCCGGTTTTGAAGTTTTTGCAGAAAAAGCCCCAGCCCGCCTACTTCGGTGAGCTCGGCTTGGTAGATCTTTCGATAGGTGATTTCCTTTTCTTCCCCTAGCTCGGCTCTTTTTTCCAGCGACTTTTCATGCGGAAAAAAGCGCGCGATCATTTCGTGGATGGTGCCGTGGTTTTGGGCGTGAAAGTCCTCCGGTCGTAGGTGGATGCCGTAGTTTCCCAAAAAACGCAGCCAAGCCTCCTGGTGAAACGGAATGCTGTCTACCAAGGTGCCGTCCATGTCAAACAGGATCGCTTGGATGTCTTTGAAAAGGTTCATAGGCTAGTTGTTACATTGCTTGATAAGGGTGTACAAAGAGCGAAATAAAAGCCTTTGGATTGTGTTTTTTGGCAAAAAGGAGAAAAATGGAAAGGTAGAGAGGGTGTTTGGTTGGTTCAAGTGCTTGGTTTTCAGTAAATTTTAGAATAGTAAAATGTGAGTATCCGCAATGTTACACGCGACACATTCCAAACAACATTCTTTTGCGGATACTCGTCCACAGTCCACAGACGACGGTCCACGGCTAGTGGAAATACGAGCCTAAGATGATTCTGTTTGGCTACGTGCATGATTGAGGATAGTCATTTAATGAAAAGACAAAAGCAATGAAAAAGCGCGATTTTCTCAAAAAGACCCTCAGCAGCTTTGGCTCCATCGTGGGGCTGCCGGTGCTGGCTGGCGTGGGTTCGTCAGATGGCGCAAGGGAGGGAGCACCGAGCTGTGAGGTGAGTCCCAGCGAAACCCGCGGGCCCTTCCCGATCAAGTCTCCCGCGGAGCTGATGCGTGCCAATATCGTCTCGGATAGACAAGGCGTGGCATTGCTGATCCAGCTTACGGTCCAGCAAAAAGGGTCAGGCTGCAGCCCTCTGGCTGGCGCGCAGGTGGATGTTTGGCACTGCGATGCCGAAGGATCCTATTCCGAATATGGAGGCGGGCGGATGCAGGAAAAGGACTATCGTCAGGTGTCTTTTCTCAGGGGGCGGCAGCGCACCAACGAGCGTGGCGAGGTGTCCTTTATCAGTATTTTCCCGGGTTGGTATCCGGGACGAGCACCGCATATCCACGTGGATGTACTGCGGGATGGGCAGATTCTACTCAGCACGCAGATCGCTTTTCCGGTGGAAAGTACCGCCGCGGTGTACGGCAGTCGTGGCTATCGGGGCAAAGAGGATACGCCAAATGAAAGGGACGGTATTTTTAGAAACAGCCTTGACGGGAACATGGCCGATTCGGTGACCGGCAACGTGGAGGAGGGCTATACGCTTAGTAAAGTGCTGACCATCGCTTGATTTCCAATGCTCGGGCTATAGCCCTCAAATTTCGAATCTCAAATCTCAAATCTCAAATCTCGAATCTCCCTACCTTTTCTTCCCCGCCCAAGCCAAGCCAAAACCGACCAGGAAAATCGTCAGTGTGCCCATCACGATTGCCATGTTGGTGTGGAGCGGGTTTGCGAGCGTCTTCGGCAAGCCGTTTTCGACCAGGATTTTGGTCAGGCTCATCCAGCCGATCACCAGCACGCCGAGAACCACCGCAAAGACGGCTTGGGGATTTTTGGCTTTCGAAAGCAGTCCCAAAAGGAACAGTCCCAAAATACCCCCGCTGAAGATAGAGGAAAGTGCCCACCAGGCATCCAGTGCGCTGGTGACGCCATTGAAAGCCAAGCCGACCAAAATGCTGAGCAGTCCCATGACCATGGCACTTGTCCTTAGCACGAGAAGGGAGGTTTTGTCCGAAGGGTCTTTTTGGATGTATTTGCGAAAGTGGTCGGAGAGGATCACCGTCGCCGAGCTGTTGATGCTCGTGGAGATGGTACTCATCCCGGCTGCGAAGATGGACGCGATCAGCAGGCCCGTAAAACCCACAGGGAGCTGGTTGACGATGAAGTAGGGGAATACCTTGTCTCCGGGCGTGCCCTCAGGGAGGAGTTCCGGCTGGGCTTGGTAGAAAGCGAAGAGCGCCGAACCGATGAAGAAAAACAGGGAGGAAACCGGTACGAACAGCAAGCTGCCCAGCCAGGTGGAGCGCTTGGCTTCCTGTTCGGTCTTTGCCGTGAGGTAGCGCTGTACGTAGCTCTGGTCGATGCCGAAATTTTGCAGGTTGATAAACAGGCCGTAGATCAGGATCATCCAAAAGGTCGAGGTGGTAAAGTCCATCTCGTAGCTTCCGAGGCTAAACTTGTCCGCCTCGTCGGCAATCCGGAAGACCTCTGAAGGTCCGCCCGGAATCCCAAAGAAAATCACCAGGATGCAGGCTAATGCCCCGCCGATCAGGATGATGCCCTGAATGGCATCCGTCCAGATCACTGCCTCGATACCCCCCCACATGGAGTAGACTACCACGGAGATGCCGGTGATGATGATGATCGAGGGGATGCTCATGCCCAGGAGGGAGTTCATCGGCAAAGCCAGCAGGTAGAGGATCGCCCCCATGCGCGCCAACTGCGTGAGCAGGTAGCATATTGAGGCGTAGATCCTGGCCCAGGAGCCAAATCGCTGCTCCAGGTAGTAGTAAGCCGACTCGCTCTTCAGCTTGCGGTAGAGCGGGACGAAGTATTTGACGGCAACCCAGCCAGCCAGCGGGATCGAAAGGCTAAAGACAAAGCCGTTCCAGTTGCTGCTGTAGGCGTTGCCGGGGTAGGCGAGGAAGCTGATGCTGCTGACGAAAGTCGCGAAGATCGACATGCCGATCGCCCAAGCAGGCAGCCTGCCGCCCCCGGTGGTGTAGTCGGAGGAGGATCTTTTTCTGAAAGAGAAGGAAATCCCAAAACCCACAATAGCAACCATGTACAAAAGGAAAATGGTAAGGTCTAAAACAGGCATAAGGGATTTTGGATTTACGATGCTTCGACTACGCTCAGCACAGGTTTATGAAATACGTCCCGATCACTATCGGGATAAGGGGGCGGTGGATGGCATCAGCTGTGCTGGGCAGTAGTCGGGCAGAAGAGCTGCAACTTTACCACATTGAGTCAAACTTTCCAATGTCAAATACCGAAGACAGCGTGTCGACAAGCGGTGGGATCTTACTTTGCAACATTCCAACCTTCCCACTTTCCAACTTTGTCGCTTTCTACCTGCCACTCAAGCGCTCACCTCCAACAGCGCCTGCTCCACACGGTCTTTGACTGTGGCAAAGCGCTCGCGAAGGGCTTCCTGCTCCGGCTCTGCATAAGCATAGAGCGGCAGCGCCAGGGTGCCGTCGCAGAGGTCCTCAAAGGCAAGCGCTGCTTTTAGGCCTTTCAGGTAGCTGGACTTGTAGGTGCCGTTTTGGTAGATGTTTTTGCTCAGAAAGAGAATGGTCTCCTGTAGGTTTTGGACCTTGTCGCTTTCCTGTTTTTGGAAGGCTTCGTAGAGGCTGACGTAGAGTTTTGGGAAAAGATTTCCCCCTCCCGAGACGCCGCCATGCCCGCCCATTTCCAGCGTTTCGGCCAGGATTTCCTCAGGGCCGATGAACAGCCTGAAGTCCGGCTGGTCTTTGAAAGCCTCGCAGAGCGCGGCAAAATTGGCCTTGTCTCCGGTGCTGTCCTTGAGACCGATGATGTTGGGATGGGCGGAGAGCTTCACCGCCGATTCTACTTCGATTTTGACCTTGGTATGGGAAGGCATGTCGTAGAGGAAGAGGGGAAGCTTGACGGCATCGGCGAGTTTTTGGTAGTAGTTGACTACCTCGTCCTGGTCGATGTTGATGTAAAAAGGAGTGGCGGCCACCAGTGCGCTCGCGCCGGACTCAAAGGCAACGGCCGCCAAGTCCAGGCTTTGGACGAAGGAGCTCTCCGTGATCCCTACCAAGACGGGCACCCGTCCTGCCACCTGCTTGCAAGTGAGCCGGATGAGATCGCTCTTCACGTCCATGCTGATGCTGGCCGACTCGCCAGTGGTGCCGATGATGAAAATGCCGTGAACGCCGCCTTCGATGAGGTGCTCGATGAGTTTTTCGGTGTGGCTCACATCCAGCGAAAAGTCGGGATTCAGCGGTGTGATCATCGGGGGGAAAATCCCCTGAAAGGTGTGCGTGAGGCTCATAGGTTGATGCAGGAAAAGCGGTTAGACTTTTAGATGGATGTATTTCACCTTGACCCGGTTGTACGTGTAGCTGATGTGAACGCTGCCGTCCTTGGCCTCGATGATGGCCGGATAGCTGAATTCGCCCTCGCTTTCGTCTTCCAAGACCAAGAGTTCTTCCCATGTAATACCGTCTGCGGAGCCAAATAGACTAATCTTATTTCTTCCTTTTTTTATCGGGTTGCACACCAGCAGGTGGTAGCCATTTTTCAACGTGACTGCGTCGATGCCGGAGTTGTTGTGTACCAATCCTGTGGAAACCATTTTGCTCCAGGTACTTCCGCTGTCCGAAGACCAGGAAGTAGCGATTTCCCCCTGCTGGGTACGGAAGAGCAGCTGAAGTCTTCCGTCGGGGTGAAGGAGGGTCGTTGGCTGGATGGCACCAAAGCCGTTGCCGTCAATTTCTGATTTTTTCCATGTTTTCAGTTCTGGGTCGGTGATTTCGACATGGCTGGTCCAGATTCGGTTGATCTCAAAACTGCTTGGGTGCAGGAGTTTGCCGTCTGGCAGGACGATGGATTTGTTTTTGACCGGGCCCAGAAAGCCCGGTGGCGTTTGGATTGCTTCGGACCAGGTTTTTCCCTCGTCCTCGGAGATTTTGTAGAGCCCCCACCATTCCCTAGGATTTGGTCCTTCTTTGTAAAAAAGGACGATCTTTCCGTCTTCCATTCGATGTAAGACCGGATTCCAAGTCGGGTTTCGGAAGGTCTCGTTTTCCACTCCATCCGCTACCATTTGAGGAGTAGACCAGGTGCCGCCGCTGAGCTTTGAGGTATAAATGCTGACGTCGGGATGGCGTTCGTACGTGCCGCCAAACCAGGATGCCATGATCCCCGAGGGCGTCTCGAGCAGGGTGGAGGCGTGGCATTGGGGAAACGATGCCGATTCGTAGATAAAGCCGGATTTCAGGATTTTCGGTTCGGGTTTGTCTGGGTTTGGGTCGGTGGAGAAAAGCCCGAGCAGGGCAAAAATGCCGATCAATGCATTCATGGGATTTTGGGTTAGAGAGAAGGTAACTTACAAAAATGCCGGACATTTCTCGGGAACCGTCCGGCAGTGACCTGTGGATTTGATGTTGTAAGGTGGTAAAGTTGGAAAGTTGTAAGGTGTTAAAGTGGGAAAGTGGCCTTCGGCAGGCTCGGGAATCCGGTGGGAAATTTGGTAAACCGTCAAGTTTCTTTTGGCCAAGTCCCCCTTTTTCAAAGGGGGCAGGGGGATTTGTTTAAAAAGCACCCTGAGTGACGAGAGTCGCGAATTCGAAGGGTAGTGTTTCAGAATCTCGATTGAATCTAGTCGATCTTCCCTTTTCCCTTTGGCACAAAAGGCTCAAAAGGATAGGTCCTCGGTAGGACTTCCACGCCGGTGGTGACTTTCAGCGGGCTCTCGCCAGCGTAGGTCAGCTCGACAAAATAGCCCCGGAAACCCTCTTCCGGCGTTTTCATCAGCACTTCCAGTTCCCCGTTTTCTGGCAGCTGGATTTCCTCTGCTACCCAGTTGGGACCAAAGACGTCGATGCGGAAGTCCCGGGAAAGGGGATTGAGTGCGGACCAGAGCTTCACGGAAATCGGGCGGTTGGTTGGGTCGGTTTTGACCAAGATTCGGTCGCCTTCGATTTTCCATTCGTATTTCGGACGCGGAGCTTGGTTGAGAATGGAGCCGTAGAAGGCGATCATATTGGGCAGGGCATCGGAGTCGCCCACATCGTGGCCGGAGTTGGGGACGTACATCACATGCTTTTCCCCCGGGAGGCTGTCCCAGTAGAATTTCCAGCTGTCGGGTTGGAAAAACTCGTCGCCCGCGGCGCTGATCAGCAGCTTGGGCATGTCGTATTCCCTGCGGAAAGAGTAGGGCTCGGTGATCTCCATCATCCGCTCAAACTCCGGTGTGCGTACCCACTCCATCACTCCCTCCCGTACGTAGTCTCCCACGGCAGGCGCCCAAAAGCCGTAGTTTCTCCAGTGATGCTCAAAGGACGGCACGAGGTTGAGCAGGTCGATCACGACGGGCACGATGGCCACGACTCGGTCGTCCACGGCCGCGGTAGTCCAGGTCGTCCAGCCTCTTTTTGACGCACCGCCTACGACATAGTTGTTCAGTTCTTTGCCATACTCGATTTGGGCGACCTCGCTTACCGCATCCATGGCCAGCTTGGCGGCCTTGGTCATGGGAAGGCGCGCGAGCCAGATCGCGTCTTCGTCTTTGGCTCCTCCCTCCAGGAATTTCCTCCAGCCATAGGAGATGATCTCGTCCTCGTATCGCTCGCCAAAGGTGTCATTGGCGAAGGTGATGGGCTGGAAGGGGACATTGTGGATCTTGGCGACGATGGAATTGGTCTGTGTAGCGGCGGCCAGAATGAGCGGATCGGGTTCCTCTGGCAGCTTGGAGTTGGTGCTGCCGCCGGAGATCCACAGCATGCCGGTTTGGTGCGGGGTGTTTTTGGGGACGACGGCCGATACCCAGTGCCACCATTCCGTTTGGTCGACGATATCGGGCGTGAGCCAATGCTGGGAGTACATTTTCAATACCACATAGTCGTAGGCTTCGCCGGGGACGCGGTGGACGATCTCGTAGCGGTAGGTGGAGTCCGGTGCGTGGACGTAGTCTTTGAGGAGGGTGGAGGATCTCGTCTCCGCCTCGGCAGTTTTTTCGGCGGGCTTTTGACAGGAAAAAATCAGAGTGGTGCTTAGGGCCACGACCGCCCAGCTCAGGACAAGCCAGTTTCTCTCTTGGTGCATAAAAGGTTGGGTTGCTTTAGGTTTCCTAAAATGTAAGCAGAAAAGACTTTTGCTACAAAACCCCCAACTTAGAAAATAGGACTACTGCCTTATAGGCTCATTCTTCAGTCCCTATGCCAAACGACCGGCTTAAAGACGATCTGCCGGTAATTGTCCCTTTCATAAAGGATGCCGAGGGTGTTTTCGTCGAGCTTTACCAGGTCCGAGTAGGCGGTCCAAGGCAGTTTGGCGGTATCACCGGTGTAGTCTATCGGCAGGGTGAGTTCCCAGCTTTTCCCCCCGTCAAAGCTGATCTTCACCGTCAGTTGGTTTCGCTCGGTTTCGTTGGCATTGTTGGAGTGGGCGAGGATGGTTTGGCCCTCGTGCGTGCCGAGGTCTAGGATGGAGCCTTGGCAAACGGGGTCGGGCAGGCTTTCGTCGAAATAGGCCTCATCCCAGGTCTCTCCTCCATCCGAGGAGAAAGCGAGGATGCGCTGGCGGATGTCGCCCTTTTGGTTGCGGACGCTCATGACCATGCGGCTGTCACTGAGCTCGGCAGCAATGGATTCGTTGGAGCCGGGGATGTCGACCGACTCGGAGACACCGAAGGATTTGCCATGGTCGTCGGTGTAGAAGCCGTGCGCCTGGTATTCGGCAAAGTTTTCCTGCGGATCGCCAGCCGAGTGGTTGGCGGCCACGTAGATCCGGCCCTTGTATTTTCCGGATTTAAACTGGAAAGCGTGCCCGGGGGTATTGGCATAGTGCCTCCAGTCGGCTGGATTGATGTAGGCCGGGTTGAAAGCCGGATTGTTGGGCTTGTGGACTTGGAGGGTGATGTTTTCCGGCTTCTCCCAGGTTTTTCCCAGGTCAAAGGACTTCATCATCCATACCTCCCTCACGCCGCGGTTCATGCGGATGTCGTATTCGTGGTTGTTGCCGGTGTTGTAGAAGAGGTACACCACGCCCTTGGGGTATCGGGGGTCAAAAAGGTCGAGGACCGGAGCGGGATTGCCGGCCTGCAGGGAGTCGTAGTCCAAGAGCGTCTGCAAGGCAGACCAGCTCCGTCCACCGTCCACACTGCGCTTCATCACCAGATTCACGTCGCCATAGTCATCACTTCCGTTCACGCGGCCTTCGGCAAAGGCCAGCAAATCCCCATTTGGCAGGTCAATGATGGCGGGGATGCGGTAGATGGCGTGGCCTTCCTGGTCGGATTGGAAGACGATCTTCTCCTGCGCATGAGCGAGGTGAACGAAAGAAAAAGCGAACGCAAGCGCAAGAACGAGTTGGTTTGGTTTCATGGGTTTACTATTTGGGCGTTAAGCTAGCACTTGGCGGCGAAAAAGGACTGGTTTTTTAAAACTGATCGTGCTGCAGGTATGGGAATACTAAGTTTTTCCCACAGATTTCCACAGAAAAGGACACAGATCGACACAGACTCTCTGTACACTGCGTCTGTGAAAGCCGACGCTGGTGCATTTTTTTTCGCTTTTAAAAAAACCTTAAAAAAAAATGAAATCTCTGGAACCAACTTCGGCTGATCGTGATTGAACGTTCATTCATTTGCCCTCCATGGACCAAATCGCCAACAAAAAAGTACTGATTCTCGAAAGCGCCCTGGAGCTGATCCGGGAAAACGGGTTCCACGGCTGCCCGATCAGCCAAGTGGCCAAGCAGGCCTCCGTGGCGGCAGGCTCCGTGTACACCTACTTCGAAAGCAAGGATGAGATGATCCTGGAGCTCTACCGCTATGTGAAGCTGGTGGTCTTGGAAGAAATCCGTGAAAAAGATGATCCCGAAAAGAACTTTGAGGCCCGTTTTTTTGATTTCTGGAATAACCTGACTTCACTTTATCGGGAAAAGCCAGCCTTCCAGAGTTTTTTGGATCAGTTTACCAGCAGTCCCTACAATACGGACACTGTTCAGCTCGAAGATGACCCCTGGGGAAGATGGACCGAAGCTTTTTTCAGAGCGGGAGTAGAGTCGGGACAACTGAGACCCCTTAATCCCAAAATACTTTCCATCATGGTGATGGGCAGCGCCATCTCGCTGATTCGGTACACGACCTATTTCAAAGCCAAGACAGCCTCTGCCTCCAAAGATCTCCACCTGATTCCCAAAATGGTTTGGGACGGCATCAAATTTCAGTAAAGCATTTTAAACCAACTATATTTTAATGAGACAAAGACGATTTCTACTTTGTGTTTTCTGGCTGCTCTCCGCTTCGGCCCTTCGGGCCCAGGACGAGCCGGAAGACAGTACCCGCTTCACCGTCGAGGAGATGGTGAAGTTTGCCCTGGTAAACAGTCCCCTGGTGCAGGTCTCCGAGCTGGATGCCGAGATAGGCGACCGGCAGATCAAGTCGGCCCTGTCGGCCTGGCTGCCCCAGGTGTCGGCCAATACCCAGTGGAGCAACAACCTGAAGCTGCAGACCCAGCCCATCGGTGACCAGCTGATCACCTTTGGGCAGCCCTACTCCGGCAATCTCAACTTCACCGTGGACCAGACGATCTTCAACCGGGACGTGTTCCTGGCCTCCAAGGGCTCGGGCCTGGTGCGGGATCAGCTGAGCCAAACCATGGAAACCCAGAAAATCGACGCGGTGATCACGGTGGCGCGGGCCTTCTATGACCTGCTGCTCAGCCAGGAGCAGATCAAGGTTTTTGACGAAAACATCGTCCGCCAGGAAAAGCAGTACAAGGACGCCCACGCCAGATACGAGGCGGGACTGGTGGACAAGACCGACTTCCAAAGGGCAAGCATCAGCCTGGCGAATATCCAGAGCCAGCGTAATCGCCTGGTCACTTCCCTGGAGGCAAAATATGCCTACCTGAAGCAGGTGAGCGGCTATCCGCTGGATAGGGAGCTGACGATCCACTACGAGTATGGGGAGATGGCCCAAAGGGCCGAGCTGGATGTGGCGCCCGACTTTGTCATGGAAAACCGGGTGGACTATCAGCTTGCCAGGACACGGTACTCGATCGCGGAGCTGGAGACCAGCTATTCCAAATGGGCCTACATCCCGACGGTGAGAGGGTTTTACAATTACAACTTCCTGTTTTTCAACCAGAACTTCTCGGGTTTGCTGGATGAGTCCTTTCCGACCTCGGCTGTGGGCCTGAGTGCTTCCATTCCGATTTTCCAGGGAGGCAAGCGCTCCGATGAGGTGAGACTGGCCAAGCTGAGACAGGAAAAGTCCAGGGTGTCGCTGACGGACTTTGAGAAGCAGCTCAACACGGAGTACGAGTCCGCTCTGGCTGACTACAACGCCAACTACTTCGCTTGGCAGACCCTTCAGGACAACCTCGACCTGGCCGAAGAAGTGTACAACACCATCAAGCTCCAGTATGACGAAGGGGTCAAAGCCTACGTCGATCTGGTGGTGGCCGAGTCCGAGCTCCGTACCGCCCAGATCAATAACTACAATGCCCTCTACAGTGTGCTGTCCAGCAAGCTGGACCTCCAGCGCGCGATGGGGCTCATCAATCCTACATCCATCGAATCTTCATTCTGATTTCAGCTGACCATTGAAAATAAAACACTCCCAGATGAAAAAGTATTTTAATCCAAGCACCCTATTCTTTGCAGCCCTTGCCGCGGTACTCTATGGCTGCGGAAACGCCGCCCAAACCCCACCGCCTCCGCCCCCTGTGGCCGTGTCGGTGTACAAGGTGGCGACCAAACCGGTGACCGGCCTGGACAGCTATCCGGCCACGGTCGTCGCGCTCAATGAGATCGAGCTCCGTCCCCAGGTCAGCGGCTACATCACCCACATCTTTGTACAGGATGGACAGCAGGTGAAAAAGGGCCAAAAGCTCTACCAAATCGACCAGACCAAATACGTGGCGGCTCGCAACCAAGCCGCTGCCTCCCTGGCTTCCGCCAAGGCCCAGCTGGCCAGAGTCCAGAAGGACGTGGACCGCTACGAGCGCCTGGACCAAAACGAGGCCATCGCCAAGCAAACCCTGGACAATGCCAAGGCTGAGCTGCTGGCTGCCCAAGCCCAAGTGCAGGCAGCGGAGGCGCAAGTGGCCGCTGCGGAGACCGACCTCGGCTACTCCCAGATCACCGCGCCTTTTGACGGGAAGATCGGTATTTCCCAAGTGAGACTGGGTACCCAGGTTTCACCTGGCCAGCCTCTGCTCAACACCCTGTCCTCCATGGATCCGGTACAGGTGGATTTTGTGATCAACGAAAAGGAAATCCCCCGCTACTACAGGCTGGTAAATGCCCCTGATGCCCCGGATTCGCTCTTTACGCTCAAGCTGAGCGACGACAGCCTCTATCCGCATCCCGGGAAGTTGGCCACGGTGGACCGAGCGGTGGGCCGCCAGACCGGCACGGTCAACGTCCGCGTGGAATTTCCCAATGACGAGGGAATGCTCATTCCGGGCATGACCGGAGTCCTGCGCGTGATCAATGCCGACCACGGTGACCAGCTGGTGATTCCCTACAAGGCCGTGACTGAGCAGATGGGCGAGTACTTTGTGTACGTCCTCGGCGAGGATGACACCGTGACGCAGCAGACGCTGAAGCTGGGGACTGTCTTTGGTGCAGAGGTGGCTGTGAGGGAAGGGCTCCAGGCCGGGCAGACCATCGTGGTGGATGGCATCCAAAAGCTCCGCCAAGGCTCGAAAGTGCAAGTGCAGTAAGCCAATTTTTTCCATCAAGAATACGAAGCAATGATATCAGAAATATTCATAAAACGCCCCGTGATGGCGATGGTGATCTCTATCGTCATCGTACTGGTGGGCGTGCTGGCAGCGCTAAATCTGCCGGTGACCCAATACCCCAACATCACCCCTCCGGTGGTGTCCGTGTCGGCGATCTACTCCGGTGCCGACGCCCAGACCGTGGAGCAGACCGTAGCCACGCCTATCGAGACCCAGGTCAACGGTACCCCGGGC
The DNA here is from genome assembly GCF_017254915.1 of Algoriphagus oliviformis. GTDB lineage: Bacteria > Bacteroidota > Bacteroidia > Cytophagales > Cyclobacteriaceae > Algoriphagus > Algoriphagus oliviformis. The sequence continues at coordinate 62,375 of NZ_JAFKCT010000007.1, forward strand.
ATGGCCTACATCAGCTCCAACAATACCAGCACGGGACAAATGCAGATGAACGTGACCTTCGAAGTGGGCACCGACATCGACATCGCGACGCTGGATGTGCAAAACCGCGTCAGCATCGCCGAGCCGGTGGTGCCGGAGGCGGTGAGAAGGCTGGGGCTGACCGTGAGAAAGCGGAACCCAAGCATCATGATGGTGATCAGCATCTACTCGCCCAAGGGTACGCATGATCCAAAGTTCCTCTCCAACTATACTAACATCTTCATCAAGGATGCTTTGGCCCGGGTGCCCGGAGTGGGAGACATCAATGCCATCGGGCAGGACTTTTCCATGCGGGTCTGGCTGCGGCCGGACAAGATGGCCCAATACGGCATCTCCACTGCCCAGGTGAATGCCGCCATCCAGGAGCAAAACCTCCAGGTCGCGGCTGGTACGGTCGGCGGTATGCCGCAGTTTACCTCCCAGGCTTTCGAATACGCCATCACGGTCAACGGCCGCTTGGTGGAGCAGGAGGAGTTTGAAAACATCATCGTCCGCACCAATCCCCTGGACGGCTCCATCGTGTACCTCAAGGATATCGCACGCGTGGAGTTGGGGCAGTTTGACTATGGCAGGTACTCCACGGTCAATGGCCAGGATGCCGCCATTCTCCTCGTGTATCAGGCTCCGGGCAGCAACGCGCTGGAAACTGCCGAGGGCGTGTACAAGGCCCTGGATGAGCTGAAGACTTCTTTCCCGGCGGACATGGACTACGTGGTGCCCTTTGAGTCGGTCTCCGTGGTGGAGGTGTCCATCAACGAGGTGATCAAGACCTTTGGGGAGGCGCTGCTGCTGGTGATCGTCGTGGTGTTCCTTTTCCTGCAAAGCTGGAGGGCTACCCTCGTGCCTATCTTGGCGATTCCCGTGTCCATCATCGGTACCTTTATCTTCTTTGTGCCGCTCGGCTTTACCATCAATACCCTGACCATGTTCGGTTTTGTACTGGCGATCGGGATCGTGGTGGATGATGCCATCGTGGTGGTGGAAGCGGCTCAGCATTACATCGACCGATTCAAGCTTTCTGCGAAAGAAGCCACCCGCAGGGCGATGAAAGACATCACCGCTCCGGTGATCGCCATTGCGCTGATCCTTGCCGCGGTGTTTATTCCGGTAGGTTTTATCCCCGGTATCGTGGGTAGAATGTACCAGCAGTTTGCGATCACCATCGCGATCTCGGTGTTGATTTCGGCTTTTGTCGCCTTGACTTTGACCCCGGCGCTGTGTAGCCTTTTGCTCCGTCCTTCCGAGGTTACTCCTGAGGGAAAGGGCCTCAACAAGTTTTTCTACAAGTTCAACACCTGGTTTGAGCGGGTGACCGCTTCCTATTCCAACGGGGTAAGATCCTGGATCAAAAAAGCGCCTCTGGTACTCGTGATCTTGGTCTGCATCTTTGCGGGCACGTTTGGGCTCTTCCAGACCAAGCCTACCGGCTTCCTGCCCACAGAGGATGAAGGGCGTCTCTTTGTCTCTGTGGAGCTGCCCGAGGGGGCTTCCAGCTCCAGAACCCGCGAAGTGATGACCGAAATGGTGAAGCTGATCCGCAGCACCGAGGGCATCAACAACGTGACCGGTATCGGTGGACTGAACGCGATCAACTTCTCCTTCAAGCCCAACTCGGCGACTTTCTTTGTCCAGATGCACCCTTGGGAGGAGCGGAAGGATCCTTCCCTACAGCTCTTCGGCATCATCGGGGCGCTCAACCAGAAGTTTGCCGTCATCAAGGGTGCCAACATCGTCGTGGTGCCGCCGCCAGCCATTCCGGGCCTGGGACAGACCGGAGGCTTTAGCTTCATGCTGGAGCAGCGGGCTGGAGGTGATGTGAAGGAGCTGGAGTCGGTGCTGGGGCAATTCCTCCAAGCGGCCAATGCCCGTCCGGAGATCGCCATGGCCTATAGCTTCTTTACTGCCAAGACTCCGGGCTACCACGTGGAAGTGGATCGAGAGAAAGTCAAAAAGCTTGGCGTGTCCATGACCGACGTCTTTGCCACCATGTCCAGCATGATGGGCTCGACCTATGTCAACGACTTCACCAAGTACGGGCGAAACTTCCGCGTGGTGACGCAGGCAGACACGACCTTCCGTGCCGGGATCGACGACCTGCAGAAATACTACGTGCTCAACCGGCAGGGTGAATCCGTGCCGCTCAGCGCCCTGGTAAACTACTCCGTGGTCGAAAACTCCCCAGTAATCTCCCACTACAACCTCTTCCGCTCCGCGGAGATCAACGGCAACGCCGCGCCGGGATTCAGCTCCGGCCAGGCGATCGAGGCCCTGGAGGAAGTGGCGGCTCAGGTCTTGCCAGCGGGCTACAGCTACGACTTCTCCGGCCTGAGCCGGGAGGAGATGTCCGCAGGCAGCAGCACGATCCTGATTTTCTCTTTGGCGATCATCCTGGTGTCGCTCCTGCTGGCTGCCCTGTATGAGAGCTGGTCTGTGCCCTTCTCCGTTTTGCTGGCCTTGCCTTTGGGAGCCTTTGGGGCGATCTTGGCGCTGACCTTCCTGCCTAAGCTGGACAACAACGTCTATGCACAGATCGGTCTGATCACGCTGATCGGTTTGGCGGCGAAAAACGCCATCCTGATCGTGGAGTTTGCCAAGGAGCGGGTGGACAAAGGCATGCCGCTGGTGAAGGCGACCCTGGATGCGGTGAAACTGCGTCTGCGTCCCATCATCATGACTTCCTTGGCCTTTATCCTCGGCGTGGTGCCCCTGGCGCTCTCCAATGGGGCCGGTGCCGTCGCCAGACAGACCATCGGCTGGACGGTGATCGGTGGGATGCTCTCGGCGACCTTCTTGGCGATCTTCTTCGTGCCCGTGCTCTATGTGGTGATCACCAAGATCGCCTATGGCAAAAAGGAACTCCAACGCCTGGAAGACAATGCTGATTTAAGCGGATTTGAAGACCATCATTAAACGGAATCAAGGCCCAAATAGAAAAGCTACCCTGGAGGGTAGCTTTTTTTATGGTTTTTTGGCGGATAGCAACCGCCATTTTAGAGGTGATGGTATTCTAAATAGAATTATTTGGCCAAATAATTTTCTGCAAATTGAAGCAATTCAGAATCCGAAATTTTTTCTCCCGCCCTCCCTCGATATTCATAAAAGTTATCCGGTCTCTTTTCAAAGTCATACCAGTTGAGATGAAAGCATTTCGTTAAACTAGCAAGTCTTAGAATCGAGAATCTTAAGTCCATATATGCCGATTTTACAAATAAATATTCAATTCCAGAAATGAAAAAACTATCTGAGGCTCTGTTTCTTAGTTGTTCATACAAGTCGCTCGTCTTGGCATTGTCAAAAATCTTTTCAAGAATTTCAAGTGTTTGAATCGTTAATTTAATGTATTCTGGTAAGACGTATTTTTCTTCCACAACGTCAAATCTTGAGAACTCTCCTTGTGCGATGTAGTTAAATACTCTATTGATTTTTCGCATTAAACTGTCCTTCGATGAAATTACCGTACAGAATCCTATTATGTAGGTTGCGGTTTGGCGGTCGATCTTTGATCGAGATAACGTGTCAAGATGTCCTAGATCAGGCAATTTTACGATGTCAGTTATTGCGCTTATTGTTCCGGTTTCCTCTTTCTTCTCAAGAAGAGCTTTGAATATCTCAGAGATCTCTCTTTTAATGTATGTCCTGAAAATTCCGGACTTACGGGTTGATTCAAGGAACAAACCATTTTGATTTGTTTGAAGAACTGCGATAATGTCTGAAAATTTGTCAAATGTATACCTCCACCTTCCAATCTTTTTATTTTCAAATAGAGAATTCTCAACAAGTTCTTTTATCAACTCTATTTGCAATTCGTTTATCTGAGTCGTGTCATTACGAAGATAGTTGTCCCAAGCCTGTTGTCTAACAAAAGCAATTAGATTTAACGATTTACCTTTCCTAACTAGGCTTATGTAATGTCTAAATTCCTCAAATGTAACTGTTGTGTTTTTTTTATCAATTTGAAATATTGTTCCCGGTTTATTTCCAACTAACAGTAAATAATAATCTGATTTTTCGATCTGCTCCTTGCAATTGTCGAGTGAATCTCTTCCGCAATCTGCACCAAAATCAGCTTCCTCTGACATGAGGACACGAAACCCACTCTTGCCTAAAAAATACCTCAATGCTCCCCTAAGATCATAGAATTCAGATATAATCGAGCTTATAAATATTGTTGGTTGGGGGTTCATAAAATATCTGCTTAAATCATTATTCCGAAGCCGGATTCCTTTACATCTTTTGGGGACAAGTTGGTCTTCCCGGTAGCTTACTCCAAATTAAGAAATCCGAGACTACCTCAGGCAGTGGAACTAAAAAGATTGTAAAATTTTGCAGTTGCTCAATCTCGCGTCTTCACTCGCCTCAAAAAATGGTTTGCAAGCCTCATGTGGCGTATGTTCCCTCAGTTCCTCGCTATTCTTTTCGCTTGTGGATCAGCTTGGTGTTTTCTTTTCTCGGATGCCCGATTCCAGTCCAGGTGCTTAGGTCCTTGTCGAAGGTGACGCTCCACTCACTGTCATCGTCATCCACGTCACTGTCGATGTATAGGATGGACGCTTCATTGTCGGCCGTCCAGCGACCGGTGTTCCTGCCAAAAGGCTGTCCGTCACTCACAAAGGTTCCGTCGGATTTGAACTCAATCCATCTGTCCTGCGCGGGATTGTGCTTTTCGGTGACGTCGTTTTCGTATTCGTAGACCTTTTCCATGGTCCAGGTTCCGATGATTTTCTGATCGAGCTGGTCGGATTGCCCACAGGACAATAAGAATAGTAGAAGGATGATTTTCAGGTGTTTAGTCATTGTCGATGTGTTTAATCCCATAGTGCATCGCCCCGTCCAGAATGTCGAGTTTGATGTCTTTGAGCGTTTTGAATCTGATACTGTAGCCGGTGACGCTCGCTTTTGCCGCCCAAGCGAGTGTCTCCACTCGCTTATCCAAGTGGGGAAGTCGTGAGTGAGGACACTCACGGGACAGCTCCTTTCCCGCTTTGCTCGATCCCAAAGCATATCGCTTTGTCCAGAATGTCGAATTTGATGTCTTTGAGCGTTTGGAATTTGATGCAGTAGCCCGCAGAAACCAACGTTTGGCTCTTGGGAAAATGTGAAGAATATGGGTATGTAGAGCTTGCATCTCCCCATGTTTGGGTTCCGCTAGGTTATCGAGGAAGGTTTGGATTTTTTCTTCGGTATCCATTTTATTGCCTAGAAGGGTGAGATATCCTCAGGTACCAGAGTCTCCAACTACTCCAGCGAAGAAGGTCGCGATGTCAGGCTTATTTGCTGCTAATTGCTGTCTCGATGGTCAAACAACAGCTGGTTTATTGGTGTTTCAAGTCCCATTATGCAGCCGGAACAATTGATGATAGCACTGTTACGATTGCGCAGGTGTTCGATGATAGCAGTCAATCGTTCAGGAATTGGGGAACCAGTTTCTTCAATTCTACTAAGTCCGGCGACGGCATAGGCTTGTAATTCGAAGTTGGGAGAAGTAAGCCACTTCCTTAGTTTCTTAATGTTGTTTGATTTTGCCCAGTCCTGCATTTTGACCGATTCAATTGGATAGTCGCTGCCGGTTTCTCCGCATCCGAGGGAGAAATAATGCTCTTCCATCAACTCATCGATGAATTCAACCACCTTGTAATTGGTTGAATAAAAGGTGTTATGACTATTGACGAGATTCTCTAGCTCCCTCTCAATGACCGAAAATCTATATATTTCTTCGGTATTTCCTCTCCAATGTAGTTGTTCGATTTTTCCGAATACAATACTGTCGTTTCTCGAGATTATTGAGAGTTTAAAATTTGTTGAATAAGCGCCATTTATAAAGTCAAATTCCCAAACCGTGTTCTCGTATCCAAAATCCATACTTCTGGTAAGTGGACTATAGTCCATGCGGGAATAGAACTTGCTTCTGACCTGTCTGATTTCTCCTAAAGTTTTTGAGCTTGTCAACTCGAGTAACATTTTGTCCCAAGGTTCCCCGCTGGCTGCAATTGAAATCAAAAAGGTCAATATGATAAGACTATATTTCATGAGGTTTTTGCGTACTTCAAATTAAGCAATCCGGAGGTTTTGGCAAGAGGAAAAACTGGTTTGAACGGATTTTTGTCCTGCTGAAGCAAGTTTTCACAATTGCTTTCCCAAAGGCAGTTCTCTGTGAGGCGGCTTAATCGCGAAGGGGATTTGGGAATGACGTGAGCTTTACCTCAAATACTTTCCCGCTTTGCTCGATCCCAAAGCATATCGCTTCGTCCAGGACGTCGAGTTTGATGTCTTTGAGCGTTTTGAGTTTGATGCAGTTTTCTGACAAGACGCTCTGCCTACTAGGGTGTTTTTAGCGTCTTAAAATTCGTAGATCAGGAGATTTAATTCTTCAATTTTTCTGAATTCTTTGTCACCTGTCAGTAAGGGGGCTTTTGAAGTATAAGCAGATGCAGCTATTATAGAATCAGGTAGTTTGATTCTATATTTCTTCCTGAAGTCTATAGTCAATTCTTTGATTTCTTGATCTAAGTCCAGAACTATGCACTCATTTAAGAGATTCCTAATTTGTTCTTTATTTTCATCGGTCAAAAGTGGAAAAGATAAAAGTTCGATTTCTGTAATTACCGACAGTACTAGCTCTTTGTCTGAAATCAAATCCACTACTTCGGGATTGCCTTTTAAAAAAATAGGAGGATGTTTATGTCTACAAATAGCCTATTCCCACTCATTTCTGATCTGTTTTTGATATTCTAAGGGATGAATATCCGTTTTTAAAATTCCTGCGTATCTTCTTAAATCCTTTTTGCCAGCTTTAGCAACTGCTTCGTCGATCAGCTTTTTTGCCTCTTTTTTTGGAGTTCCTTTTTTGATTACTGTCGTCATATCCTTAAGTATCTCTAACAATATTACACTTTTCAACGCTTTTCCTTTCCCGGAGTTGGGGATTTTAGACCATCGGTACACCTTCTTACCTCAAATACTTTTCCATAAAGTCCTCCTTGTAAGCCCGGCCAAGGGGGAGCTGGGTGCCGTCGTGGAGGTAGATCGTGTTGCCGCTGACCTTGTCGATCTGGTGGATATTGACCAGGTAGGATTTGTGGATGCGGAAAAAATCCCAGCCCTCAAGGAGCTCGATCCACTTTTTCAGGGATTCGGAGGAGAGGTGCTTTTTGCCCACCAGGTAGATCTCGCAGTAGTCCCCGTCCGCCGCTAGGTAGAGGATGTCCTCAAAGGCGATGCGGATATGCTCGTAGCCGATCTTGACAAAATGCTCCCTGCGAACAGGAGCCGATGGAGAGTGGCTTTCCTGCTGGGGACGCCGGACTTTGGATACGGCCTTCAGAAAGCGTTCAAAGGAAAAAGGCTTCAGCAGGTAGTCCACCACATCCAGCTCATAGCCCTCCAGCGCGTATTCGGAATAGGCCGTGGTGAGGATCACCTGGGGCTTTTTCTTCAGCGTTTTCAGCAGGGCGATGCCGCTGAGTTTGGGTAGGTTGATGTCCAGAAAGACCAAGTCCACGGGATGCTCCTCCAAGAAAGCCATGGCCCTCATCGGGTCGCCAAACACCTCCAAAAGCTGCAGCGTGCCCTGGTCCTCGATGTACTTGCGGAGGATGCGTTGGGCGGGTGGCTGGTCTTCGATGATCAGGCAGGTCATGGCGTTTGGAGTTGGATTTGGAGGGCGACGCGGTACTCTTGCCCGCTTTTTTCGATGCTCAGGCTATGCCGCTCGGGATAGAGTAGGGCCAGTCTTTTCTTCACGTTTTCCAAGCCTATTCCCTTGCTTTCGCCTTCGCTGGCCTCATGGGGCTCGTAGTTGTTTACGCAGCTGAAGTGGAGCTTTCCGGTGGCGTCCACGGAGAGGGATACGGAGATGCGGATCTCGTCGGACTGCCCGGACTGGCTGTGCTTGAAGGCGTTTTCCACAAAGACGTTCAGGATCAGCGGAGCGATCTGGTAGTTGTCGCTCACGTTTTTGGTGGTGAAATCTACCGCCCCGCGCTCCTCGATCTGCAGCTCGTAGAGCTGGATGAAGTTGCGGAGCTGCTCCACTTCCTTGAGCAGGGGGACAAAGGGCTCCCGGCACTCGTAGAGCATGTAGCGCAGCACCCCGCTCAGGCCGAGGATGATCTCGGGCGTTTTGGGAGACTGCTCCACGGCGTAGGAATAGAGGTTGTTGAGGTTGTTGAAGAGGAAGTGGGGGTTGATCTGGGAGTTGAGGAAGGAAAGCTCGCTGTCTTTCACCACCAGCCTCAGCTCGTCGATCTCCCGCTGCCGGTGGATGGAGTCCCAGGCAAACTTGACGCCGGTGAGGGCTCCCAAGACGGACAAGACCTCCCCCAGACTGAGGATGGCTCCTTGGAAGTCGGAGCCCCGGGTGGTGGGGTAGAAGATTTTTTCCAGGACAAACTCCTCGACCAGGATCACTGCCACGACGGTCATCATGCAGTAGAGGCCAAATTCCCAATGGCGCTTTTTATACAAAAACCTGGGCAAGAGGACATAGCTGATCAGGAGGTTTGCGCAGACATAGTTGGCAAAGAAGACCAGCTGAAACCATTGCAGCTCGTAGACCATCTGTCCCTCCTCGTGGTCGATGAGGACAAAGTGGAACACCGTCAAGTGGAGGATGAGCTGGAAGATCCACTCCTGTCTGTTCGTCTTTTTGCTTTGCATAGGAGAATCCATGGTTCCAAAGTAGCCTATAAAGGTGCTGATAAGCTAAGGCGGGAGACGAACGACCGTTTTTTCCAGTCAAACGACTCGAAAGGCCGGGGGATGTTGTTTGTCCGGAAAGTCCCGTCGTTCACCGATTATATTTTTTAAGGTAGGCATTCCCGGACAATTTTGGGGAGTAATCAAAACCTACCGCAATGAGATTTTCACTGATATGTATTCTATTTTTTGGTTTGGGACTGGGCACGGCCTTTTCGCAGAGCGTAGAGATCACCGGCAAGGTGGTCGATGCCAAGACCCAGTCACCCATCGAGTTTGCCACCATCAAGCTGCTGGATAAAAGCAGCGGGGAGATGCTGGCCGGCACCACCACCCAAGCCGACGGCACCTTGCTTTTGGCGACAAAGAGCCAAAACTTCAGCCTGGAGATCAGCTTCATGGGATTTCTGACCCAGACCTTTTCCGAGTTTGAGATCGTGAAAAACCAGGTTGACCTCGGCACCATCGCCATGGCAGAAGACACCAAGCTCATGGAGGAGGTCGTGGTGCAGGGAGAAAAATCAACCACGGAATTCCAGCTCGACAAGCGGGTATTCAACGTGGGCCAAGACCTGAGCAGCACCGGGGCCAGCGCCCTGGACGTGCTCAACAATATCCCCTCCGTCAATGTCAACATCGAAGGCCAAATCCTGCTCAGGGGCACAGGCGGGGTGCAAGTCTTGATCAACGGGAAGCCTTCTGTGCTGACCAGCGACGGGGGGAATGCCCTGGGTACGGTGACCGCCGACATGATCGAACGCGTGGAGGTGATCACCAACCCATCGGCAAAATACAACGCGGAGGGTACCTCCGGCATCATCAACATCGTCCTGAAGAAAGACGAAAAGCGCGGCGTCAACGGCTCGGTGACGCTGAATACCGGCGTGCCCAACAACCACAGCCTGGGCTTTTCCCTCAACAAGCGAACCGACAAGTTCAATCTCTTCAGCCAGCTGGGTGTGGGGTATCGGACCATGCCGGAGGACTTTGAGACACTCAACCAAAACCTCGTCGATGGCACGGAGGTGAGGAGCGTGGGCGATGCGGAGAAAAACGAGAAGTTTTTCAACCTCATCCTCGGCACCGACTATTACATCAACGACCGCAATGTGGTCACCCTCTCGGGTAACTATGCCTTCGAGGGCGAGACCGAATATTCCGACGGGGCCTTCAGCTCCTTTGACGCCTCCCAGGTAATGGTGTCGGGCTGGAACAGGACGGAGTCCATCGAGGCGACGAATCCCAAGTGGCAGTATGAGCTGCAGTACAAAAGCGACTTTTCGGACAAGGACGACCACTACCTGCTGATCAGCGCCATGGGGAGTTCCTTTGCCAAAGACCAGCTCTCCGACTTTGACAATTCGCCCACCTTCGGCGAGGGTGCCCTCAGCCAGCGCCAGCAGGCGGACAATGACTTCAGCCAAGCGGAATACACTTTCCAGGCCGATTACACCCAGCCTTTTGGGGAAAAGTTCACCCTGGAGACCGGCGGGCAGTACTTCATGAGCACCGTGAAAAACAACTATTCGATCTCTGATTTCGAAAACGGAAGCTGGGTGGTCATTCCCAGTCTCACCAACGACTTCCACTATTCCCAAAACGTCCTGGGGCTCTACGGCACGGGAGCGTACGAAGGGGAGAAGTTTGGGCTGAAGCTGGGCCTGAGGCTGGAAAACACCGACGTCAATACAGAGCTGGAGCAGACCGGCGAGGTCAACCAGCAGAACTTTACCAATGCCTTTCCCACTGCGCATGCGTCCTACAAAGTCGCGAAAAACTTCTCCCTGCAAGGGGGCTACTCCCGCAGGATCTCCAGACCGAGGTTTTTTGACCTGAACCCGTTCACCAACATCAGAAACCCCTACAACGTCAGCACCGGTAATCCCAACCTGCTGCCCGAGTACACGGACAGCTACGAGATGACGGCGATCTATGACCACAGCCTGTTTTCCCTCAGCGGCTCCATCTACCATCGCTACATCACCCAGACCATCGAGGACGTGACCACTGTGGAAAACGGCATCAACATCACCAAGCCCATGAACATCGGCACCAACAACGTGACCGGCCTGGAGGTGAACGGCAAGGTGACTCCAAGCGATTGGTGGTCGCTCAACGCCGACTTCAACTACAACTACTTCGACCGGACGGGCACCTGGGAGTCCACGCCTTTCGGCTTCACCTCCAGCCAGTGGTCTGGACGCCTGACCAACAAGTTTGAGCTGCCGGCGGACTTTGCCCTGGAAGTGGTGGCGGACTACCGCTCCTCCTACCAGACCTTCCAGCGCAGCAACAAGGGCTTTGCCATGGCCGACCTCGGCATACGCAAGAAGATTGTGAACGGCAAGGCCATCATCAACCTGAGCGTGCGGGACGTCTTCGCCTCGCGGGTGACGGAGAGCGAGAGCTACTCCCCGGAATTCAGCCAGTACAGCTTCCGCCAGCGTGGGCGCTTCGTGACCCTGGGCATCAGCTACGGCTTTGGCAAGGGCGAGGCCATGGAGTTTAGCGGGACGAAGAGGTTCTGAAATGGGAGTATCCATAATGTTGTATATGGCACTTTCCACAACGGTCAATTTGTTTAAGTACCTTTCAACTCGTCGACAGTCCACAGCAGGTGAACAAGGGACGCTGATATCTTTCCAAAGACTTAGATTCTAAAAAAACAATCAACCAACTGGAAACCGGGAGGGCGAAGGCTCTTCCGGTTTTGTTTTTTTGAGGCTTTGCCCAGCGAGTGTCCCCGCTCGACTTTCCTTTGCGAACCTTTGTGGTGAAAGTTTTTTTTGCGCTTCGCGCTTGATTCACCGCCGAGACGCGGAGGTCGCGGAGTCTTCGCAGAGGATCAATGGCCACGAAGACGGGAAGGCGTGAAGGTTTTGAAAGCTAAGCCTTCCTTGGTGATCTATAGAAAAGTACGGGGAAGGGATGTGAGGACATTGCTAAAAAGCTATGTCTTGGCACTCCTTTTCCTCTGCGAACTCTGTGGTGAAAGTTTTTTTTGCGCCTCGCGCTGGATTCACCGCGGAGGCGCTGAGAGCGCCAAGGTTTCGCAGAGATTGTATCCAAGTGAGAGCCGCATTGGGGCGGCCCTTGGGTAGCCTAGGGTTTTAGCCCTAGTTTCTTCGTGGGCCAAAAGCCACGGATGCACAGATTTTTGCGACGAAGGTCTCGGAGAGTGCAGCTATGCAAGTAGGGAGGTTGAGGCGCTTTATCTTTGCGAACCTTTGTGTCCTTCGTGGTAATTTTTTTTTTGCGCTTCGCGCTGGATTTACCATGGAGGCGCTGAGAACGCCAAGGTATCGCAGAGATTGTATCCAAGTAAGAGTCCCATCGGGGCGGCCCTTGGATATCCTAGGGTTTTAGCCCTAGTTTCTTCGTGGGCCAAAAGCCACAAATGCACAGATTTTTGCGACGAAGGTTTCAGGGAGTGCAGCTATGCAAGTAGGGAGGTTGAGGGGCTTTATCTATGCGAACCTTTGTGGCCTTCGTGGTAAAAGTTTTTTTGCGCTTTGCGCTGGATTCACCGCATACACTTTGAAGAAGCCAAGGGTTTTCACCCTAGGCAACCTCCTAAGCCGTCAAATCCTTCCATTCACCTCCATGCCTAGGTTTGGGCATTGGGACTATTTTCGGCTTGAATGGCGGGGCAGGGGGAGCCAAAATTTCTATCTTTACCCCTCATTTAGCTTTTCCCTACCCTTGAAGTACCCATCTGTTTTCCTGCTCGCTATCCTCGTCTGGACTGCCTGCAGCCCTTCCGTCCAGCCCGAAGTGGCCCTCGTACCACAACCTGCCCAGCTGCAAGTCAAAGGCGGGTTTTTTGCCCTCAGCCCCGCTACCCAGCTCCTCCGCAGTGACGGGGGCAGGTTTGATGCCGAGGCGGCCTTTTTGCAAAGCACTCTGGTCGAGATGCTGGGTGAGGAGATCACCGCGCAGGCCGGAGGAAATGTTCTTGAATTGGTTTACTCCCAAGATTTGACCCAGGCTGAGTCCTATCAGTTGGAAGTGGGGCGTGACAGGGTTTCTTTGATCGCGGGAGATGCGGCGGGGATGTTTTACGCCATGGAGACGCTGAGGCAGCTTATGCCGGCGGACTTGGAGGGCGAGGGAACTGCCCCCGAGATTCTGATCCCGGAGCTGTCCATTTCCGATGCGCCGAGCATCGCCTGGCGGGGCATGCATCTGGACGTGTCCCGGCACTTTTTCTCCATGGACTACCTGCATCGCTACGTGGATCTGCTTGCACTCTACAAGATGAACAAGCTCCATCTCCACCTCACAGACGATCAGGGCTGGAGGCTGGAGATCAAAAAATACCCCCGCCTGACCGAGGAGAGTGCCTGGAGAACCTTTAACAACCAAGACTCGGTCTGTATAGAAAAGGCCAAGGAAGACCCCCGCTTCCAGCTGGATCCCAAGCACCTCCGTGAGCGTGACGGGGTGACCGAGTATGGCGGCTTTTACACCCAGGAGGAGATGCGCGAGCTGGTGAGGTACGCACAGTCCCGGCATATCGAGATCATTCCGGAGATCGATATGCCGGGTCACATGATGGCCGCGATCCAAGTCTATCCTGAGTTGGCCTGCACGGGAAGTGCGGGTTGGGGAAAAGTGTTTTCCACGCCTCTCTGTCCGGGGAATGAACAAGTGTATGAGTTTGTCGAGGGCGTGCTCACGGAGGTGATGGATATTTTCCCCTCCAAGTACATCCACATCGGGGCTGATGAGGTGGAAAAGTCCTCTTGGGAGGAGTCCAAGGCCTGTCAGGCACTCATGGCTGCCGAGGGCATGAGCAGCGTGGAGGAGCTGCAGAGCTATTTTGTAAACCGTGTGACCGGATTCATCAAGAGCAAAGGCAAGGAAGTGATCGTGTGGGACGACGCCATCCATCCCGGCGTGGATTCCACACTTTACGTGATGTACTGGAGAAACTGGGCCGGCGGCGTCCAAAACCGCGTGGCCAACAACGGCAATCCCATGATCTACACCCCGGGCAACCCCATGTATTTCTCCCGCCTGGACGCCCAGATGTATCCCATCTACCACTTTGAGTTTTTTGGATCGAAGTATCCAGAGGACAAAAAGCACCTGGCCTATGGCCTGCAGGCTTGCGTCTGGACGGAGACCGTTCCCTCGGAGGATTTGGCGGATGCCATTATTTTTCCCAAGCTCCTGGCGCTTTCGGAGCGGGCTTGGTCACCGCGGGAGGTGCACGATTGGGACGGCTTCAAGGAAAGGCTGCAAAGCCAGCTCAAGCGTCTGGATCAGTTGGGTGTGAAGTACACCTACGAGGTGACCAAGGAGCTGACGCCCTTTCTGAAAGTGGACACCGTAAAGCAGGAGATCGGCGTCATCTTGGAGAGTGAGCTGGTGAAGCCTACGATCTACTACACCACCGACGGGACGGAGCCGACTACGGCGTCCGAACGCTACGAGGGTGAGTTTCACGTCAGCGGCTCTGTGACGGTGAAGGCAGCGATCTTCGAAAACGGGCAGATCCAGGAGCCCGTGCTCAGCAGAAAAGTAGACTATCACCAAGCCATAGGCAAGAAGGTCACCTATCACAAGCCCTGGAATACCGCCTACCCGGCAGGGGATGCGGGTAGCTTCACCGACGGCCTCCGCGGAGGCAACGCAAACGGAGACGGCAAGTGGCAGGGATTCACCAACGACATCGACGTGACCGTGGACATGGGCAAGGTGCAGGAGCTGCATACCTTCTCCGCCAGCTTCCTCCAAAACATCGGGCCGGGCATCTACATGCCGGACTCGGTGATCGTGTCGGTATCCGTGGATGGGAAGGATTTTGAGCAGGTACTGCAGGTCGCCAACGAGGTGCCCAAGGATCAAAAGGGACTGGTGTTTGCCGATTTTGCCGGAAGTATGGGCAATGTCCAGGCACGCTACATCCACGTCCGGGCGGTCAATGGCAACCGGGCCTTTATCTTCAGCGACGAGCTGGTGATCAATTGACGGGGAAGGTCTGAAGTGTGAAAGCTGAAATATGAAGTCTGAAAGTTGAAGTCTGGATGCTGAAAGCAGAAGTGTGAAATCTCGAATCCCAAACCTCAAATCCCGAATCCCATGACGTACTTTTCCCTCCGCAAGGTCAGCAAGACCTACGAGTCCCAGACTGCGCTGCATGAGTTTTCCCTGGACCTGGATCAGGGACAGATGATCGCCGTGGTGGGGGAAAGCGGCTCGGGCAAGAGTTCCCTCTTGCGCATCGCGGCCGGGCTGATGAACCAAAGTAGCGGGGAGGTCTGGCTGGGCGATATGCAGGTGCTGAGCCCCAGCCAAAAGCTCGTGGCGGGCTACGACGAGATCAAGCTCATCCACCAGGACTACCAGCTCTCCCAGAGCACCACGATCGAGGAAAACATCGCGCGTCCCCTGCTGCTCTTTGATCCGGAGTATCGCAAAAGTCGGGTAGAGAAGCTGCTCCGACAGTTTGGCCTGGAGCGCTACCGGGAAAGACTGCCGAGAAACCTCAGCGGAGGGCAGCAGCAGAAGGTGGCCATCGCCCAGGCCCTGGCCGTCGAGCCGGAGGTTCTGCTTTTGGACGAGCCCTTTAGCCACCTGGATACCATCCAGAAGCACCGGCTGATTTTCGAACTGAAGGAACTGCTCCAGGAGTCCGGCACGACGGTGGTCTTTGTGACCCACGATCTGGACGACGCGCTGAAGCTTACCGATACGGTGCTCATCCTCCAAAAAGGCAAAATCGTCCAAAAGGGCAATTCCCGCGAGCTTTGCCTGCACCCCAAGACCCGCTATGTCGCCCGCCTTTTTTCCCCTATCAATCTGATCCCAGACCGTTTTGACAGCTACATCCGCCCCGCGGATGTGCGGCTGCGGACCAGGGGCGAGCTGCTCGGCCATGTGATCGACCAGCGATTTTTGGTGCACTACAACTCCCTTTTGATCCGTCTGAAAAATGGCGGGGAAGTGTGGGAAGTGGATGATCCGGCCAGGAAATACCAGATCGGGGATAGGGTGTACCTGCATTTTGACGAGGAGCAGGTCCTGCTGCTCAGAAGCTAGGCGGGAAGCGGGATGACGCCCGCGACTTTTGCCAAGGAGAAATCTTCCCTGTGGGCCAGTATGCCGCTTTGGCCGATTTTTCCTAGTTTGGCTAGTTCCCAAAAACCTGCATTTCATGAAACCAGCCTTTCTTTCTTTTCTGGCCATCCTGCTTTTTTTCTCAGCCAGCCTGAGTGTGCATGCCCAGAGTAAACCTTCCCAGCCCAACTTCATCATCATCTTCACCGACGACCAGGGCTATGGGGATCTGGGCACTTTTGGCCACCCTACCATCAAGACACCCCATATCGACCGCATGGCCGCCGAGGGGCAGAAGTGGACCAATTTCTACGTCGCCGCCAACGTCTGCACGCCCAGCCGCGCGGGACTGCTGACCGGGCGCCTTCCTGTCCGCACCGGCATGTACAGTAACAGGCGCCGGGTGCTTTTTCCTGACTCCAGTGGGGGCTTGCCCGCCTACGAGATCACGATCGCCAAGCAGCTCAAGTCCGCGGGCTACGCGACGGCGGCCATCGGTAAGTGGCATCTTGGGCATCTGCCCCAGTATCTGCCGACTAGCCATGGCTTCGACTCCTACTTTGGCATCCCCTACAGCAACGATATGGATCGGGTGAATGACGTCACGCACCAGATGGCCTTCCAAGCCTCCAAAATCGAGTATTTCAATGTGCCGCTGATGCGCAATACGGAGATCGTGGAGCGCCCGGCTGACCAAAACACCATCACCAAGCGCTACACCGAGGAGGCCGTCAAGCTGATCGGGGAGCACAAGGACAAGCCCTTTTTCATCTACCTCGCCCACTCCCTTCCCCACGTGCCGCTCTTTGCTTCGGAGGGTTTTCTGGGGAAAAGCGAAAGGGGCCTCTACGGCGACGTGATCGAGGAGATCGACTGGAGTGTGGGGGAGATTCTAGCCGCGCTGAGGAAAAACGGCCTGGACCAAAACACCTACGTGATCTTCACCTCGGACAATGGGCCTTGGCTGACGTACAACGAGCAGGGCGGAAGCGCCGGTTTGCTGTTTGGGGGAAAAGGCACCAGCTACGAGGGCGGTGTCCGTGTGCCCACGGTGGTCTGGGGGCCGGGAAACGTGAAGCCTGAGGTGGTGTCCAAGATTGGAAGCACGCTGGATCTCTTTCCGACGATTTCCTCTCTGGCCGGGGCAAAAATGCCCGAAGACCGGGTGTATGACGGGGTGGATCTGAGTCCGGCGTTTCGCGGGGAGAAAGGGGCTCCCAGGGAGGCGATGTTTTACTACCACGGAGACCGACTCTTTGCGGTCCGCAAGGGCGACTTCAAGCTCTACTTCTACAGCAACAATCCCCTCGGCTATCCCGAGAAGCTCGAGAAACTGGACAAGGCCAAACTCTACAACCTTGCCCACGATCCATCGGAGCGCTTCGACTTGATCGACCGGCAACCCGAAGTAGTGGAGGAAATCCAAGCTCTGGTCAAAAGCCACCAGGCGACGATGAGCTTTGGCCAGACGCAGTTGGAAAGCAGGATAGGCGAGGAGCAGTAGCAGCACTTGCGACCGGCGCGTTTACTGGTCTGTGTTTTTGCGAAAAATCAACGGGGCTAGGCGAATAATAAAGATGGCTGGCAGCAGGTGATGGACTTGGCTAATTTTCTTTTTTCAAAAAAAAGAAGCCATGAAAATGCCCCAGAGACTTTCCGCGATTCTGTTGTTTGCCGTACTCATCCTTGCCGCTTGTAGTGGCGGCGATGATCCCCAGCCCCAGTCGGAGTACTTTTTCAAGTTTAAGGTAAACGGTGTGCAGAAGGAATTTAAGGCCAACCTTCCCACCCACCTCATGGCCATGACCTACAATGCCACCGCCGACGTCCACATGGCTACGGCGATCATTTTGGGGGATGGCAGCGATGGGGCCAAAAACTTCGTGTCCATCACGGCGCTAAACGAGGAGCCTTTTGCCACGGGCATCACCTACAGGATGCAGGAAGCGATCCTCTACACCGGGGTGCCCGTTGTGCGGATCCAGTTTACTTATTCGGATGAAGATGGCAACCTCTACAACGCCGTGCTCTTCCAGCGGGATGGGTTGCCAATGCTGCGGACAGATGATGCGAGTATCCACTTTTCCTCCATCACCCAAACCAAAGTGGAGGGTACTTTTGACGCCACCGTTTTGGGGCCGGTGTTTACCACTACCGGCCGGGACAACAATGAGCTGAAGATCACCGAGGGACAGTTTAGCCTGCAGCTCCAGCGATCGGGATCCTGAGGGGACGCGGCATTTCTGGAAAACGATCCCCATGGTTTGTTCCGGCATGGCTGAGGGCAAGGCTACTTTTGGCTTGCTGGGCACAGAATCTTTTTTGGGGCTAAGGGCGTAGATTGTTGGCTTTTAAATACCTCTTTTTGTAAATAGGAGAAGTGTTTTTTAGCCTTCGCTTCCATGTGCCGCCTGACTCTGATCTTTTTTCTAATACTGCTTGCCCCGCCGGTTTTTGGGCAGAGGCTGGTGGACTCCCTGAGAAATGAACTCGCCCGGCCTGGTTTGGCTGATTCGTCCCGCACGGACCTTTACAATGAACTTGCGTTTGCCTATGCGGGCATCAATCCCGTGTTGGGGCATGCCTATGCGGATTCGGCCCTTGCTTTGGCCACCGAGAGCGGGCTGGCTTCCCGCGCCACCTCGGCGCTCAACTACCGAGGGGTCAACTATTGGTACCAGGGGGAAGACTCGCTGGCCCTGCTGGCATACCGCCAGGTGCTGGAGGCCCACCAAAAGAGCGGGAACCGGAAGGGGCAGGCCAGCGCCACAAACAATATCGCCCTGATCGAATATCGAAATGGCAACTATGGTGAGGCCCTTCAGTCCCACGAGGCCGCTACGGCGATTTTTGAGGAATTGGGCTTGAGAAAAAACACCATCAGCAGCCTGGCCAACACGGGAGTGGTCTTTTTGGCCTTGGCCGACTATCCCAATGCCCAGGAATACTTTCTCAGGGCTTTGGGAAAAACAGAGCCTGAGGATATCTGGGAGCGGGCCAACTGCTTCAACAACCTCGGCCTGATCGAGAAAAACCTCGGGAACTATGTCGAAGCCGAAGGCCACTACCTGGAGGCACTGGAGCTGTACCGGAAGAGCGAGAATGTCCAGTCCGAAGCCTCTGCCCTCGGCAATCTCAGCGTGGTGATGCAGCTTCAGGGCAAGCTCGATGACTCCCAAAGCTACATCCGGCAGGCCTTGGCGCTCAACAAGACCATCGGCAACGCCCGTCGCATCGCTTCCGACTATTCCAACTGGGGCACTTTGGCTCTGGAGATGGGCAAACCTGAACTGGCGGAAAAGTACCTGGACAGCGCCAAAAACCTCTACCTCGAATCGGGTGAAAAGCTGAACCTGTCTGCCGTCTATCTCTCTTTGGCCAAGGCGAAAGCTGCGTTGGGATATCCGACAGCGGCTTCCATGCGGCTGGAGCGGGAGGCCCTGCGCTATGCCGAGGAGTCCGGCTCCCTGGAGGCCCAGCGGGCGGCTTGGGCGGCCCTGTCGGAGAGCTTGGAAAAATCCGGAGACTACCGCGGCAGTCTGGCGGCTTTCAGAAAATACCGGCAGTTTGAGGACAGCATCTTCAACGACGAAAACGAGCATCAGCTGCTGGCAGCCAAGATCGGATATGAGTTTGAGGCAAGGGAAAGGCAATTGACGGAGTCCTTTGAGACGGATAGGCAGCTGCTGGAGTCGGAGCGGGAGCAGGCGAGATGGCGGGCAGGTTTTTACCTGACCTTGGCCATTGGGATGGTCTTGCTGGCCGTTTTGGGGATTTTCCTGCTGCGCATGCAGGCCAAAAACAAGAGGGCCAAGCTCGAGTCGGAGTTTCGGGCCAAAGCCGCGGAGCTGGAACTGAAGGCGCTCAAGGCTCAGATGAACCCGCATTTTATCTTCAATGCGCTGAGCTCCATCAGTAATTTTCTCCTCAAAAACCAACCGGAGGAAGCGGATCGCTACCTGACTCGCTTTGCCCGCCTGATCCGGAGAATCCTCGAATACTCGGAGCTGACCGAGATATCCCTGGCCGAGGAAGTGGCCCTGCTGAGGGACTACATCGCCATCGAGGCGCTGCGGCTTGGCAAGGAGGTGGAGTTTGGCGTGGAGCTGGAGGACGGCGTGGATGCCGCCTCGCTCCTGATGCCTCCCCTGATCCTGCAGCCGCTGGTGGAGAACAGCCTTTGGCACGGCATCTCGCACATCCCGGGAGAAGGAAAGATCACCCTGAAGGTCTTTCGCCAGCAGTCCAGCTACCTGCTCGTACTCCGTGACAACGGCGCCGGATTGCGTGAGTCGGTCCAAGTGGAGGAAAAGCACCAGTCCATGGGGATGCACCTGGTCGAGAGCCGTCTGGAAAGCCTGCACAAGGACCGTCCAAATTCAGCCTGGTCCTTGTTTTGGGAAAGCCTGGCGTCTGGATACGAAGTCCGGCTGACCTTCACCCCAAGAGAAAACCTGAGCGCCATATGATCCAAAGTGTCATCATAGAAGACGAACCCCAAAGCGCAGACCGCTTGCGGCTGTTGCTGGAAAAGTACCATCGTGAGGAGATCCAGCTGCTCCGATGGATACAAAATGGGAAGGAGGCGGAAGAGTTTCTCTCACAAAATCCAGTGGACTTGGTGTTTTTTGACGTGGAGATCGGCAGCGTGACGGCTTTTGAAATCCTGGCCAAGCTCAAAAGCTGGGACTTTTCCATCATTTTCACCACCGCGCACCAGGCCTACGCCTTGCAGGCCATCAGGCATTCGGCGCTGGACTACCTGCTGAAGCCGGTAGATGCCCTGGAGCTCGATGCAGCCATTGTCAAGGTGAAGGACAGGAGAAGCTCCGGCTCGAGCCCACAGATCCGGCTTTTGCTGGACTACCTCCGCCACGGTGCCAAACACTCCCGCCTGCCCATTCCGACCCAGACGGGCATAGAGTATCTGGAGACCGATGAGATCGTGCGCTGCCAGGCGGACGTGAACTATACGCACATTTTTCTCAAGGAGGGGAGAAAGATCACCGTAGCCAAGACCCTCAAGGATTTTGAAGGGCTCTTGGCAGCTTCGGGCTTTTTTCGCACCCACAATTCCCACCTGGTCAATCTCCGTGAGGTTCGCATCTACCACAAAGGAAAAGGCGGCTACCTCATCCTCAAGGACGGCTCGGAGATCGAAGTGGCGTCCCGCCGCAAGGAGGAACTGCTGCTTGCCTTGGGCCAATTTTGATTCTGTCCCTTTTGAAATTCAGATCTTTCGCGGATTAATTTGTTTAGAATTAATCCAGTTAATAATTTCGCAGTGTGTCGGCAGTGTGCTGTGACCTGATCCCGACTGGGCAAGAAGCAGCAGGCCTTTCACGCATCGAAACCTTGACTCCAGCAGCTAGTGAATCTTAAAAAACTTTTGGGTAAACTCCACCTTTGGCTCGGATTGAGTTCCGGTTTGGTCGTATTTATCGTGGCGGTGACGGGCTGCATCTATGCTTTTCAGGCGGAGATCCAAGACCTCACCCAGCCCCACCGGTTTGTGGAGCCCAAGGACGAGGCAGTGCTGCCGCCGAGCGAGATCAGTGAAATAGCACAGGCGGCTTTCCCGGAGGGACACCTGCATGCGGTGCTTTATCCTACACCCGAGCGCTCCGCACAGGCGATATTTTTCAGCTATGGCGAGGGCCACGATCACTACAAGATCGCCTATGTCAATCCTTACAGCGGAGAAGTACTGAAGGTGAAGGACGAAAACAAGGGCTTTTTCCCCTTCATTCTGGATGGACACTTCTATCTCTGGCTGCCTGATTCCATAGGCCAGACCGTGGTGGGTACCTTTACGCTGATTTTTCTCTTCATGGTGATCTCCGGCTTGATCCTGTGGTGGCCTAAGGGGAAAAACCTCAAGCAGAGTCTGACGGTAAAGTGGAATGCCCGCTGGAGGAGAAAAAACTACGACCTTCACCAAGTAGCAGGCTTTTATGTGATGCTGTTTGCCTTGGTTTTTGCTGTCACGGGCTTGGTGTGGAGCTTTTTCTGGTTTAGGGACAGCTATCACCAGTTGCTTACCGGCAAGGAGCAATTCGTGGAATATTACGATCCGATCTCGGATTCCACACAGACTTGGAATGAAGAGGTCTCCGCGCTGGACAAGGTTTGGATGAAAATGCGGGCCGAATATCCCAACGCCGATTACATCGAAGTGCATCCACCAGAGTTGCCGCACGCCGCCATCGCGGCCAATGCCAATCCGGATGGCGATACCTATTGGCAGATCGACTACCGCTACTTTGACCAATACACCCTGGAGGAGCTGCCTGTGGACCACATGTGGGGCAGGATAGGCGAGGCCTCTGCCGGGGAAAAGCTTTTTCGGATGAACTATGACATCCACGTCGGTGCGATTGGAGGTTTTCCGGGAAAACTGCTGGCTTTCCTGCTAAGCGCGATCATCGCATCCTTGCCCGTTACCGGATTTTTGCTGTGGTGGGGTAGAAAGTACAAGGCAAAGAAGCCCACGGCCAAGCGCGAAGTGATGGAGCCTGAGTTGGCTAAAATCTGAGGGGACTTGGGTTTGTGATTTTTAAAGTACGATTGATGATGCCAAACCGGACAAAGGTCACTGAGGGCTAGCGGGTACGGCGCTCACTTTACCACCTTTCCATTTGCCCACTTTCCCCACACCCAGCCTTATAGCTCCGGTCTCCCGTCTCCTCCCATATCGGTCACCGGACATCTGGCATTTTAGCGGGCAGGTGATCCATTTTACAACTTTTCCACCTTTCAGCCATTCCTCTCTCCGCTTCATCCCTTCATTTCACAGTCCTTAATTTTTTTGGAAAAAAGTCGAAAATTATCTTGGCTGGATAGGCTTCCGATTGTAGTTTTGTTTTAATTTAAAATAAGTCTAAATAAAAATTGAAATCATAACAAAGTCGGGTTCGGTCAACGGGATGGTCGAAAAGACGCTGGGGCTTTGGCCCGAGTTGGTCATCCGCCGGGTGAATATCTTCAATCTGGGAGACCAAAACATGCACGTGAAGATCGAGGGGCATCCTTCCTTCAGCTCCAAGTTTGCCGGGCTGGGGAATGCCGTCTACCATGCGGCATCGGGCGAGGCGGTGTCCAAAAAGGAACTGATGAAGGACACCGCCTTTTTCAACGGAGCTCGGGTGACCAAGATCCGCCTGCATTTTGGGGACTTTGGCGGACTGGGCCTGAAGCTGGTTTATTTCGGCTTGGGGATTCTGTCCTGCTCGGTGATCGTCTCCAATCTGAAAACAAAAAACATCGAAGAACCTATGGAAAAGGCAACAAGACGAGTAGCCTCGTTGAGTTGAGTTAGTATGGGTATTTAGAACAGAAAAGCCGAAGGGAGATTTCCTTCGGCTTTCTTATTTGTATTTGTGATTTAGGATTTTTGATTTACGACCTGGCACCGGTCATCTGGCATTGGTCATCCGACAATCAAATCTCAAATCTCTAATTTCAAATCCCAAATCAGTTTACTCCAAAATACCTTTTCAACACATACTCCGGCTGCCATTGGTCGGGCTTGCGGAGGGGATTGAGCGTGTCGGGATCGTACTGCATGGGCTTGATCTTGGGCGCCGTCCATCGCACGGTGTCGCCGGTTTTGTTTTGCCACTGCTCCAGCAGCTGGATGAGTTCCTGTTTTTTCGCAGCCATTTCCGGCTTTTCAGCCAGATTGTTCAGCTCCTGAGGGTCATGCGCCAGGTCAAAGAGCTGGGTGTAGTCCCGCTCCGGGTAGCGGAGGAGTTTGTACTGCCCGTCACGCACTGCCCGCACGGTCATGCGATAGGAGGTGAAGAGGCTTTCGCGTACGCCTTCCGCCTGACCTTGGATCACGGGGACTAGGCTTTTGCCGTCCAGCTTTTCCTTTTTTGGCAGGCCTGCCAGCTGAGCCAAAGTCGGGTAGATGTCGTGGATATAGGCAAAGGCGTCCAGTTCTTGTTCTTTTGGTACGCCGGGTCCTTTGATGATCAGGGGCACTTTGGTGCTGTGCTCGTAGAGGCTTTGCTTGCCGAGCAGTCCGTGGCTCCCCGCAGCGAGTCCGTTGTCCGCGGCATAGACGATGATGGTGTTCTCATACTGCCCGGTTTCCTTCAGCGTGGCGATGATCTTGCCGATCTGCTGGTCGAGGTGGGTGATGAGGGAGTAGTAGTCCGAGAGGATCATCTGGATGGTTTCTGGCTTTCTGGGCCAGCCGGTCAGGTTTTCGTCCCGCACCGTCAGCTGGTCAAACTCAAAAGGGTGATAAGGCATGTAGTTGCCGGGCAGGGGCAGGGAGCCATCGGGATAGTAGTCGATGAAGCTGGCCTCTGGAGAGTAGGGGTCATGGGGCACGGTGAAGGCCACATAGCAGAAGAAGGGCTTGTCCTTTTGGGTAGCTTTATGTTGCTTGATAAAGTCGATGGCCGTCTGCGCAAATACTTCCGTGGAGTAGGATTTTTGGGTGGGCGCTCCCAGTTTTCCGTCCGCCCCGTAGTCTCGGAGCGGGATGCTGTAGTGGTTGGCCATGCCGCCCAGATAGACGTTTTTGGCTTGCTGGAAGCTCGCTTCGAAAGCCTCCTTTTCGTTGTGCCACTTGCCTGTGCCATAGGTGGCATAGCCTGCTTCCGCAAAAGCCATCGGCATGGTGTGGACATCCTTCAGCTTGTCATATACCTTGAAGAGGTTTTGTCCGCTCATGAGCATGGCCCGGCTGGCCATGCATACCGCGCCGTGGTTGCCGCCCATCACGTAGGCATTGGTAAAGCGGCTGCCTTCCTGGGCGAGCTGGTCCAGATGGGGGGTTCGGATGTAGGGATTTCCTGCGGCTCCCAAGGCGTCCGCACGCTGGTCGTCTGCGAAAAGAAAGAGCACGTTTGGCTTGGGGGATTGGCTTTGGGCTTGTGCAGAAACGGAGAACTGGCAAATAAGCAGGACTAGAAAAAGGCAGGACTTGTATCGCATTTCGGAGTAATTTGGATTCGAAATATAGCCCTAAATGAAGGGGATCTGAAACCGGAGATGGAAAAATAGGGCGTGTGTCCGAATATGTAAAATATGTTCCCTTCAAGTGGAATCCGTTTCCTGTCCGTTGATTTTATCTTATCCTTGTAAATCCAATTTGGATATACGCTACTTTACCAGTAATAACCTTAGACTAGTATTAGGAGCGGAAAACCATGTCGAAACGTTACATCGGTCTTCCAGCCCGATTGTATTGAAAATTCGTTTACTGGCAGAAAGGCGTATATACAGAGATTCCAATAACCCAATTTGTATGTTCTTCAAACTCAAACCCGTCCTTCCGGTACTTTTTGCCTGCCTGCTTTTTGCCTGCGGAAAAGAGCAAAGCCAAGAGGCCAAGCGTCCGAATATCGTCTTCATCATGTCCGATGACCACGCCTACCAAGCCATCTCGGCCTACAGCGACAAACTCATCGAGACCCCCAATATCGACCGAATCGCCAAGATGGGCATGCTTTTCACCAACGCCACGGTGACCAACTCCATCTGCGCCCCTTCCCGGGCGACGATTCTGACGGGGAAGCACTCCCACATCAACGGCAAGGTGGACAACCACTTTCCCTTTGACACCACCAACGTGACCTTTCCGCAGATTTTCCAAGACGCGGGCTACCAGACCGCCATGTTTGGCAAGCTCCACTTTGGCAACAGTCCCAAGGGCTTTGACCAGTTTAAGATTCTCCCTGGGCAGGGGAAATACTACAATCCGGACTTTATCACCAAGGACGAAGGGAATATCACCGTGGAGGGCTATGTGACGGACATCATCACCGATATGACCCTCAACTGGCTGGAAAACGAGCGGAAAAAGGAAGATCCTTTCTTGCTTTTCTACCTGCACAAGGCACCGCACCGCGAGTGGCTTCCTGCGGAGAGACACCTGGCTGAGTTTACCCAGCGGACTTTCCCAGAGCCGGCTACACTATTTGACGACTATTCTGGAAGAGGTCGCGCTGCCCATGAGGCGGAGATGAACCTGCTCAAGGACATGCACTGGGCGGGTGACTCCAAGGTTTACCCGCAGGTGATGGACGAGCTGGGTATCAAGGAGACCTCCAGCTGGGACAAGGGCGCCTTCGAAGGCGAAGTGGGCCGACTCAACGCCGCCCAGCGCGCTAATTGGGACGCGGCCTACGGCAAAGTCAACGAGGACTTCAAAAAGGCTTACCCGACCATGAGCGAGGAAGACAAGATGCGATGGAGATACCAGCGCTACATGCAGGACTACCTCGGCACGATCAAGGCTGTGGACGAAAACGTCGGTCGCGTGCTGGACTATCTGGAAGCAAACGGGCTGATGGAAAACACCATCATCGTCTATACCTCCGATCAGGGCTTTTACTTGGGCGAGCATGGCTGGTTTGACAAGCGATTTGTCTATGACGAGTCCTTCAAGACACCGCTTTTGGTGGCTTGGCCGGGCAAAGTCGCGGCGGGCTCCAAGTCGGATGAGATGGTGCAAAACCTGGATTTTGCCCAGACTTTCCTACAGGCCGCAGGCATAGAAGCGCCGTCTGATATGCAGGGCGAGAGCCTCATGCCCCTGCTCACCGGCAAGACAGACCAGTGGACGCGCGATGCGGTGTACTACCACTACTATGAGTATCCTTCCGTCCACATGGTGAAGCGCCACTATGCCATCGTGACCAAGGAGTACAAGCTGGTGCACTACTATTTCGATACCGATGAGTGGGAGCTGATCGACCGCATCAAGGACCCGCAGGAGCTGAAAAACGTCTATGATGATCCTGCCTATGCGGAGATCAAAG
This sequence comes from Algoriphagus oliviformis, assembly GCF_017254915.1. Taxonomy (GTDB): domain Bacteria; phylum Bacteroidota; class Bacteroidia; order Cytophagales; family Cyclobacteriaceae; genus Algoriphagus; species Algoriphagus oliviformis. The sequence continues at coordinate 88,951 of NZ_JAFKCT010000007.1, forward strand.
CTAACCTGCATAAGAAACTCGATGGACTGAGGGAAAAATACGGGGACAACTCCCAGATCTCCCAAAAGTACCTCAATGAGTATCTGGACTACCTCGAGGGTAACAACTCACGTGCTGGTGCTAAGGATACGGCACTGTTCAACAAGATCTTCAGAGACAGGGCCAAGCAATAGTTTGGAGGAAAAGACTAGCGATAAGCTTCATCGGGGCGGCCGGTGCATAGCCTAGGGTTTCAACCCTAGGTTATTGGTTTTCGGTCTGACATGGAACGTTTTGGCCGAGAGGAGGCCAAGTGAGTCCTGCGGGTTTCGCCAAAACCGGTTGAGGATTGGGCTAGTTTTTTTTGCGCTTCGCGCTGGGTTTACCGCCAAGGCGCCGAGGACGCAAAGTTCTCGCAGAGTTTTTCTCCTTTCCTCCGTGCACTCCGTGGTAAGATTTTCTTATTGGATTTTTTCACCACAGAGAGCGGGAGGAATAGGAGGCTTTTAGTTTTGATCTATCCGGTTATTCGTTGTGCTGATGCTAGAGAAACAGCGAGTTTCCCGAATTTTTTGCGGCTCTCCAGCACTGCGAGAAAAGCGCTCTCCCGAAGACCCAGAGGCGCGAAGCTTTCTCCCATTCCTCCGTGCACTCAGTGGTAAAATTTTCTTATTGGATTTTTTCACCACAGAGAGCGGGAGAAATAGGAGGGGTTTGGTTTTGATCTATCCGGTTATTCGTTGTGCTG
>NZ_JAFKCT010000007.1:89774-305154 GCF_017254915.1 Algoriphagus oliviformis
CTGGGTTTACCGCGAAGACGCCGAGGGCGCAAAGGTCTCGCAGAGTTTTACTCCCATTCCTTCGTGCACTCCGTGGTGAGATTTTCTTATTGGATTTTTTTACCACAGAGAGCGGGAGGAATAGGAGGCTTTTGGTTTTGATCTATCCGGTTATTCGTTGTGCTGCTGCTACGAAACAGCGAGTTTTCCGGATTTTTTGCGGCGCTTAGGCTCTGCGAGAAAAGCACTCCCCCGAAGACTCCAAGGCGCGAAGCTTTCTCCCATTCCTCCGTGATCTCCGTGGTAAAAAAGCAGTCAAAGCCCCATCGGGGCGGCCGATGCATAGCCTTGGGTTTCAACCCAAAGATACTGGGTTAGGGTTTGGTATGGGGAGTTTTGGCCGAGAGGAGGCCAAGTGAGTCGTGCAGGTTTCGCCAAAACCGGTTGGGGATTGGGCTAGGTTTTTTGCGCTTCGCGCTGGGTTTACCGCCAAGACGCCGAGGGTGCAAAGGTCTCGCAGAGGTTTTCTCCTTTTCCTCCGTGCACTCAGTGGTAAAAAACTTTCCAAAAAATTGCAAAAAGCCTTTGTCAGCCCAGGCTCAGGGCTTAGATTTGTTTAATTTAAAATTAGTCTAAATAATAATAGGGCTTGACGACGTGTCCATCTTCGGAATGGGCAAGGAGGTCAAGTCGATTTTTAGATCCAAAAAAGACATTCAAGTCCTGGGAGATTGGCGGAATTTGGAAACTAAACCGACCACGCACCACATCCCAGGCACCAATTCCGAGTTTTTCCACCAAAATCCACGCTTATGTCCGCCTGCCATACCGAGATCATCTATCAAAACGAGGACTTTGTCTTTACCCGCTGCCAAGACTGCGGGCGTATGGGGCTGATGTATCGGCAGGCGATGATTGCCTTTGATGAGCTGAACTTTGACGCTTTTCGACGCTACATGCTCCGCATGGACTTCGATGCGGAGAAGTATCCCTTCTTTGACGGGCTGGATCGGGTGGTAATCGAGACCTACCACCCCGACGTACAGTTTACACTCCTGGAGGAAGAGTTTTACTGGCTCAAGGCAGGCGTGATCGAGGCGGACAACCACCTCAAGCTGATCGACATGATACGCAAACTCTAGGGTCAATAGGCCTTTCTTGGTTTCCGAAGCCCCCAGACTCGCGCTGGGGGCTTTTTCGTGAATAGGCCTTTTTATAGACTTTTCATTCCAAGAAAGCACGGGATGGTATTATTGTCTCATTTTGATACATTAGATCATTGTCATGACCTAACCAAAATCCCGCTTTCGTTCTGAAACAGGGCAGGATGGGAATTTGGAATCAAGTGACTAACTCCCGGTAAACTCCGACCTTATGAAAAAGACATGGACCCTCACGCTGGCGCTTTTGGCGGCCAGTCCCAGCTTTGCGCAGCAAGATCCCCTCCTCGGCAACTTCCAAAACCCCACCAACGAAGCCAAACCCCGGGTATGGTGGCACTGGATGAACGGCAACATCACCCAGGAAGGTATCCGCAAGGATCTGGACTGGATGGAAAAAACCGGAATCGGCGGCTTTCAGAACTTTGACGCCAACCTCTTCACTCCCGTGGTCGTCCCGGAGAAGTTGGTCTTCATGACCCCGGCTTGGAAGGACGCCTTCAAATTGGCTACGGACTTAGCTGGGCAAAAAGGCCTGGAAATGGCCATCGCCGGTTCGCCCGGATTGAGTGTGACCGGAGGGCCTTGGGTAAAGCCGGAGGACGGGATGAAGAAATACGTGTGGTCTGAGCTGGAGGTCGAGGGTGGAAAGCCTTTTCAGGGAAAACTTCCCCAGCCATCCAGCCAAACCGGGAAATACCAAGATGCCCACCTCGAAGGGGGAGGGATCAGTGGAGGCTTCATAGGTGAGGTGCCGAGCTTCTATCGGGACGCGCTGGTAGTCGCCTTTCGGTTGCCGGAGAGCGAAAAAGACCTCCAAGCTCTGAACCCGGTGATCACCAAAAGCGGCGGCGACTTTGACCATCAGCTGCTGCTGGACGGCAGCATAGCCGAGGCGGGCTTTTTGCCTCCCATGGAGATCGGGGAGGATATGTGGATACAATACGCCTTTGCGCAGCCCCAGACTTTCAGGGCCTTCAGTGTATCGGGAGCGATGAATGGACCTTTGGCGGAGTTTAACGGCGGGCCGGAAAACCGCCGCCTCAAAGTCTCCGACGATGGAGTGAATTTCAAAACCATCGCGACGGTCTCGGGCAGCACGGTTCCTTTCAACACGGTCGCGATTCCTCCCACGACAGCAAAATACTGGCGGATCACCTACGAAACCTTGCCAATACAGCCCAACCTGTTTGCCGCTATAGCTGGATTGCCTCCCGCGGACAAGCCGGATGGGGTGAACGTGGCCGAGTTCCAGCTTTACACCACTTCGCGCATCGACCAAGTGGAGGACAAGGCGGGTTTTTCTCCCTGGACAGAGGACAATAGGCTCGCAACTGGCTTGGAAACCTCGGGAGTAGAAGGTGTGATTGCGTCTGAAGAGGTCTTGGACCTCACTTCGAAGATGCAGGCGGACGGAAGTCTGGCCTGGGAAGTGCCATCAGGCAAGTGGAAAGTGATCCGCCTGGGTTACTCCCTTACCGGAAGGCAAAACCACCCCGCTTCCCCGGAGGCCACCGGCCTGGAAGTGGACAAGCTGGATGCGGCAGCCGTCAGGAGGTATATCAACCATTACTTGGATTTGTATCAAAGTGCCACAGGCGGAAAGTTGGGTCCTGGCGGGCTGGAGTACATGATCCTCGACAGCTACGAGGCCGGGCACATGAACTGGAGCCTGGGCTTTCCGCAGGAATTCCAAAAGAGACGGGGCTACAGCCTGATTCCTTTTTTGCCAGCCCTGACTGGCCACGTGGTCAATAGCCTGGAGGAAAGCGAGAAGTTTCTATGGGATTTCCGCAAGACCATCGGCGAGCTCATTTCCGACAATCATTACGACGTGATCGGCGAGGAGCTGCACAAGCGCGGCATGAAGCGCTATACCGAATCCCATGAAAACAAGCGCATCTACCTTGCTGACGGCATGGACGTGAAGCGGCACGCCGATATCCCCATGTCGGCGATGTGGACTCCGGGTAGCCTGGCCGGAGGGGCTGACGAAGAGGTGCGGAGCGAGGCCGATATCCGTGAGTCTGCCTCGGTGGCCAATATCTATGGAAAGCCCTTTGTGGCGGCGGAGTCCATGACTTCGGTGGGCAGGCCATTTCAGGAATATCCCGAACGCCTCAAGCGCACTGCCGATCTGGAGCTGGCCTCGGGCCTCAACCGGTTCGTGATCCATACCTCCGTGCATCAGCCCTTGGACGACAAAAAGCCCGGCTTTTCGCTCGGTCCATTTGGACAGTATTTCTCACGGCAGGAGTCTTGGGCGGGAATGGCCAAGCCCTGGATGGACTATCTGGGCAGGAGCTCCTACCTGCTGCAACAGGGGCAAAATGTCGCCGACATCCTCTATCTCTACGGGGAAAATACCAATATCACCTGGGTGGCTCGGGAGAAGCTGCCCGAGATTCCCAAAGGCTATGAGTTTGACTTTGTGAACGCCACGGCCCTGAAAGAAGCGATTTCGGCCGAATCTGGTAAGCTCAAGGCAAAAAGCGGGAACACCTACGAAGTCCTGATGCTGGATGAAAGCACCAGCCTGATGACGCTGTCTGTTTTGCGAAAACTGAAGGAACTGGCGGATGCCGGGGCAAAGATCATCGGCAAGCGCCCGGTGAAGTCTCCGAGTTTGGGAGATTCGGATGCGGAGTTTCAGCGGCTGGCAGACCAGATTTGGGCCAAGGACCATGTGGGGCCGGACGTGAAAATCTCGGCGCCCGAAGATGTCCTGATCACCGGTACGACGCATAAGGTCCTCTTCCGCCACCGCAACATCGACGGAGGGGAAATCTACTGGCTCAACAACCGGGATGTCGCCCCGACTTCGGCATCGGTGAGTTTCCGTGTGGCGGGCAAGAAGCCCATGCTCTGGAATCCCATCGACGGAAGCACGCGGGAGCTTTCCTACGAAATCAAAGACGGCCGCACCCATATTCCCCTGCTGTTTGAGTCTTGGGACGCATATTTTATCCTATTTCAAGAGCAGACTACCCGGACTTCGTTCTCCCTTCCAGTGAAAAAGGAAAGCGTGGCCCTGGCGATAGATGGGGACTGGAAAGTGGATTTTGTAGGGAAAACGGCCGATTTTGCACAGTTGGGCTCCTGGTCAGAGCAGAAGGATCCGGCGATCAAGTATTTCTCTGGGACGGCCAGCTATTCCAAAACCTTCACGCTGCCGGAAAAAAGCGAAACCTCCAGCTACCTGCTGGATCTTGGTGAGGTCAAAAACTTGGCTGAGGTGATCGTCAATGGCCAGAACATGGGCATAGTCTGGAAGACTCCCTTCCGCATAGATATTGGCGAAGCGCTCAAAAGCGGGGAAAACCATCTCGAAATCCGGGTGGTCAATACCTGGGTCAACCGCCTGGTTGGCGATGCCCAGCCTGATGCGCAAAAGACGACCTTCACCACGATGCCGTTCTATCGGGCCGATTCACCTTTGGTTCCATCCGGCCTGTTGGGTCCGGTGAAAGTGCTCCGCGTCGATTGAAATGGAGAGATTCTTTATTTGAGACAATAGGGGCTTTCAGTGAAAATCTGTGTAGTTGATCCGTGAAAGTCTGTGGGAAAGATTGGCAGCCCAGGTCCTTGTTTTTTCCCACAGATACTCACAGAAAAAGGCCCAAATCAGCACGGAAGAGGGAAATGGAGAGATTCTTTATTTGAGACAATAGGGGCTTTCAGTGAAAATCTGTGTCGTTGATCCGTGGAAATCTGTGGGAAAGATTGGCGGTCCAGGCCCTTGTTTTTCCCACGGATAATCACAGAAAAAAGGCACAGATCAGCACGGAAGAGGGAAATGGAGAGATTCTTAATTGAAGTCAGGAGGGGCCTTCTGTGAAAATCTGTGTACTTGATCCGTGGAAGTCTGTGGGAAAGATTGGCAGCCCAGGTCCTTGTTTTTTCCCACAGATACTCACAGAAAAAGACACAGATCAGCACGGAAGAGGGAAATGGAGGGATTCTTAATTGAAGTCAGGAGGGGCCTTCTGTGAAAATCTGTGTAGTTGATCCGTGGAAGTCTGTGGGAAAGATTGGCAGCCCAGGCCCTTGTTTTTCCCACGGATAATCACAGAAAAAAGGCACAGATCAGCACGGAAGAGGGAAATGGAGAGATTCTTAATTGAAGTCAGGAGGGGTCTTCAGTGAAAATCTGTGTAGTTGATCCGTGGAAGTCTGTGGGAAAGATTGGCGGCCCAAGCCCTTGTTTTTCCCACGGATAATCACAGAAAAAAGGCACAGATCAGCACGGAAGAGGGAAATGGAGAGATTCTTAATTGAAGTCAGGAGGGGCCTTCTGTGAAAATCTGTGTAGTTGATCCGTGAAAACCTGTGGGAAAGATTGGAGGCCCAGGCCCTTGTTTTTCCCACGGATAATCACAGAAAAAAGGCACAGATCAGCACGGAAGAGGGAAATGGAGAGATTCTTAATTGAAGTCAGGAGGGGTCTTCAGTGAAAATCTGTGTAGTTGATCCGTGGAAGTCTGTGGGAAAGATTGGCGGTCCAGGCCCTTGTTTTTCCCACGGATAATCACAGAAAAAAGACACAGATCAGCACGGAAGAGGGAAATGGGGAGATTCTTTATTTGAGACAATAGGGGCTTTCAGTGAAAATCTGTGTAGTTGATCCGTGAAAATCTGTGGGAAAGGTTGACGGCCTAGGCCCTTGTTTTTCCCACGGATAATCACAGAAAAAAGGCACAGATCAGCACGGAAGAGGGAAATGGAGAGATTCTTAATTGAAGTCAGGAGGGGCCTTCTGTGAAAATCTGTGTAGTTGATCCGTGAAAACCTGTGGGAAAGATTGGCGGTCCAGGCCCTTGTTTTTCCCACGGATAATCACAGAAAAAAGACACGGATCAGCACGGAAGAGGGAAATGGAGAGATTCTTTATTTGAGACAATAGGGGCTTTCAGTGAAAATCTGTGTAGTTGATCCGTGAAAATCTGTGGGAAAGATTGGCGGCCCAGGCCCTTGTTTTTTCCCAAGATTATCACAGAAAAAGGCACAGATCAGCACGGAAGAGGGAAATTGAGAGATTCTTTATTTGAGACAATAGGGGCTTTCAGTGAAAATCTGTGTACTTGATCCGTGAAAATCTGTGGGAAAGATTGGCAGCCTCGGGCCCTTGTTTTTCCCACAGGTGGCATAAAGCTGAGTTTATTGCTTCCTTTTCAAAATTATCCTCCAAAATAGCGGGCTCATTGAGGAGACTTCAGTTGAAATAGATTTATTTGCAAACGAAAATTCCAAACCTCGTCTTCACCCACTTGAAACATCTCCTGATCATGCTCAGCTTCTCCATGGCGATCCATCTGGTCGCCTGCACGAGCTATGGCATGGTGCAGCTGAACGCAGAGGAGCTGGTGGAGAATGTGGTCTTGCAGGAGCTCCTGGAGAAGGAGATGAACAAAAAGAGTGAGTACACTTTTACTTTTTTCGCCTTGCAGCATCCATTGGTCGAGGAGAAATCTACTTTTTGCTTTACCGAGAACCCGGAGGGATTTTCCACCTACGAGCTGGAGATCCACGTGCCCCCTCCCAATTTTTCCCAGGTTATTTCTTGACCTCGGCCCCCGGAATTCTTTCCGCGGGACATCTTCTCATTCTAAAAATTAAGTTATGACATCCCCATTTAAGCATGTCGGCAAGGACTTGTCGGCAAGTATTGTAGTGTTTTTTGTTGCCCTTCCCCTGTGTTTGGGCATAGCCTTGGCCAGCGGTGCGCCTTTGTTTTCTGGTCTGATCGCAGGCATCATCGGCGGGATCGTGGTCGGGGCTACCAGTGGCTCGGCACTAGGCGTGAGCGGGCCTGCTGCTGGCCTGGCCGTGATCGTGCTTACTGCCATCGGTACGCTGGGCAGCTTCGAAAATTTCCTCCTGGCAGTCATCCTTGCCGGAGTGATACAGCTGGTCTTCGGTGTGCTCAAGGCAGGCGTGATCGGCTACTATTTCCCCAGTGCCGTGATCAAAGGCATGCTGGCCGCCATCGGCATCATCATCATCCTGAAGCAGATCCCCCACGCGCTGGGTTATGACGCCGACTATGAAGGCGACGAGTCATTTGCACAGGCGGACGGTGAAAACACCTTCTCGGCGCTCTCGTCCATGCTCGACTCCTTTACCCCTGGAGCGATTGTGCTTTCTGTGGTGGCGCTGCTTATCCTGATCCTTTGGGACAAAGTGCTCAGCAAAAAACACCAGATCTTCAAGCTCATCCCCGGCCCTCTGGCAGTGGTCGTGTTGGGAATCCTCTTTCAGACGCTCATTCCACAGAGCTCGTTTCTCTACATCGGTGCTTCCCATCTGGTGAATGTACCAATCCCCGAAAACGTGGACATGTTTCTGGGACAGTTTACCCTGCCCAATTTCGCAGCCATCACCAATCCCCAGGTGTGGACCGTGGCGCTGACTTTGGCCATCGTGGCGAGTTTGGAGACCCTCCTCTCCGTGGAGGCTGCGGACAAGATCGACCCTGAAAAAAGGACTACCCCGACCAACCGGGAGCTTTTGGCCCAAGGGACGGGAAATATCCTCTCTGGCCTGATTGGCGGCTTGCCGCTCACACAAGTGATCGTGCGCTCCTCCGCCAACGTGATGTCCGGTGGTAGGACCAAGCTCTCGACCATCTTTCACGGCTTCTTTCTCCTGCTTTCCATCATCCTGATTCCCCGTCTGCTCAACAAGATTCCGCTCGCGGTGCTGGCGGCAGTCCTGCTGATGGTAGGCTTCAAGCTGGCCAATCCCGGTCTTTTCAAGTCCATGTTTAAACTGGGCAGGACTCAGTTTCTACCCTTCATCGTGACGGTGCTGGGCGTGGTCTTCACGGATATCCTGGTGGGAATCTCCCTGGGCATGGCCGTGTCCGTGCTGATCATCCTGATCGAAAACTATAAGAATTCCCACTTCCTGCACATCGTCAAGGACTCTGACTCCGAAAACCACATCCGCATGACCTTGGCCGAGGAACTTTCCTTTCTCAACAAGGGAGCGATCCTACGGGAGCTCAGCAACCTGCAGCCGGGGACATTCCTGGAGCTTGACGTGCGCAAAACCATCCACATGAACTATGACGTGATCGAGATCCTGGAGGACTTTACCTCCAAGGCTAGAGAGCGCAAAATCAGCATACAGCTCGTCACCGCCGACGGTACCATCACCAATCCGGAAAGCTATTCCGCGCTTTTCGGTGTCAAAAACGCAGTTACATCCCATTAAACTCTTATGACCATGGAAAATTCTTTCTACAAAAGCCTACTCGACAACAACAAGAAGTGGGTGGAGTCCAAGCTGTCCTTGGACCCTGATTTCTTTCACAAGCTGGCCAATGGCCAAAAGCCGCCCTTGCTTTGGATAGGCTGTGCGGATAGCCGTGTGCCGGCCAACGAGATCATCGGTGCCCAGCCGGGTGAGGTCTTCGTACACCGCAACATCGCCAACATGGTCGTCCACTCCGACATGAACATGCTGAGCGTGCTCGACTACGCCGTCAACGTGCTCAAGGTACAGCATATCATCGTCTGTGGACACTACGGCTGCGGAGGAGTGAAAGCTGCCATGGGTTCCGACGCCATCGGCCTCATCGACAACTGGATCCGCCACATCAAGGACGTGTACCGATTCCACCATGCCGAGCTGGATAGCATCGCAGATGAGGACGAGCGCTTCAACCGCTTTGTGGAGCTGAATGTCATCGAGCAGGTGCACGACCTGGCAAAGACCTCCATTGTGCAGGGAGCTTGGAGAAACCAGCAGGATCTGAGTATCCACGGCTGGGTCTACGGCGTGGGCTCTGGGGTGGTGAAAGACCTCGGGGTAAACATCGAATCCAACGAGAGCCTGGATCAGGTGTATCAGTTGAATATCAAATAGAGTATCTAGTATAGAGTAGCAAGTATCTAGTGTTATTTGTTGTATGAACAAGGTCTCGACTCCGCTCGACCTGACAATCCGGTGTCACCTTGAGCGAAGTCGAAAGGTTATTTAGGAGTCAGCGTAACACTAGTACAGCGTATCTGGTACAAAGTCCGAAGTACCAAGTCTAAAGTACAAAGCCCAAGGTGGGTTTACTGGGCTTGGCTTTGCTGCTGGAATGGAGAGGCTCCGGGGATGTAGGTTTCCGGAGTCTTTTTGTTTGTGCGGGCTTTTGGGAATTGGCTTTTTGGGCTGGGTTTGAGGCCTAAGGCGATACTTTTTTTGTAGGCAAAAGGAGTCATACCGGTGACGTTTTTGAAGTGGCGGTAGAAGTTGCTCACATTCTGAAAGCCGCACTCCGAGGAGATGGTTTCCAGTGGCAGCCTGTCTTCTAAGATGCGCTTGCAGACGTTGGAGATCCGGACCTCGATCAGGAAGCCAAAGAAAGATTTGTTGGTCATCTTCTTGAAGTAGCGGCAAAAGCTCGTGATGCTCAGATGGGAGAGGGAGGCCATCTCTTCCAGGCTGATGGTTTTGGGATAGTTTTCCATCACGTAGGAATAGATTTTTTCCAGCCGGGCCATCTCCGAGACATTGTGGAGGTGGCCGAAGGAATAGCCCGGGGAGATGGTCTCCACGTCCCGACTTTCCGCCAGGATATTGAGGATCTGCAGGAGCAGGATCAGGCGGTCCAGCTGGGAGGCCTGCAGGAGCGCGCGCAGCAGCTCGGCGACCTTTTCCTTGGTTTTTCCATTTACCTTCAGACCTTTTTTTGCCTTTTCAAAAAGAAGGGGAATTTGCTGTGCCTCGGGCAGCAGGAGAAAGTTTTTGCCCAGGCAGGTGGGCGAAAAATGCAGCACGATCGCCTCTGCTTGGACATCCGGCTTGTCCTGGAAGTACTCTTGGCTGCAGCGCCAGGAGTGGGGCAGGTTTTCTCCCAACAGGATCAGATCCCCGTCCGAAAAGCCGCTGACCGTGTCCCCGATGTACTGGATGCCACGGCCGCGGATGATGAAGTGCAGCTCTAGCTCGGGATGGTAGTGCCACAGCGTCCCAAAGTTGGGCTCGCGGTCATGGCGTATGCCAAAGGACTGGGCCAGTCCTATGGGGACTTTGTGGTAGTGGGGCTTCATCGCGCGGGGGAGTTTGCATGGAATACTGTCGCTGCCATGCCTTTGGACTAGCGTCGGGGGCGATTTCAGGATAAGATCGTATAGTTTTTTGGCAAAAAACGGGAGATCGCCGCCTCGGTTTTTCTTCATCTTTGGCAGGTACAAAAGATTGAAAACCCCGGATAACAATGGAATCGAACAAGAAAATACAGCTGGTAGCCAGCGGTGACCTGCGCCTGTCTGCCAACCAAGTGGGATGGAAGTACCAGTCGGCCATGGAGGCCAAGCTGCAGGCGGTATTGGCCGGGCTTGGATTCGAGATCGTCAGAGGCCATCCCTACAATCCCGTGAAAAAGCACGGCTTCATCGATTCCCAAAAGATGGGATTGGCGGTTTTTCGCCAGCTCGATCCGCAGCTGCCGATCATCGTGGCGGAGAGCGTGTGGCAATATTCCCACCACGTGCTGCCGGGGCTGACCACGCACCAGGGGCCTATCCTGACCTTGGCCAATTTCGACGGGGCCTCCTCGGGTTTGGTGGGTTTGCTGAATCTCAACGGCTCCCTGACCAAGGCCGGAGTGGCCTACAGCACGCTCTGGAGCATCAATTTTGACGACGATTTTTTCTTGGGAAAGCTGAAGGATTGGCTGGAAACAGGCATGGTGAAGCATGACGATTCCCATGTCAGGTCTTTGGAAAGCCTTCCGGAGGATGCCGCCACCAAAGCCGAAGCGATCGCCTACGCCCGGGATTTTCAGCGAAAGAAAGCCATCATGGGCGTTTTGGACGAGGGGTGCATGGGCATGTTCAACGCCATCGTGCCGGACAAGCTCCTCAATCCCCTCGGGATCTTCAAGGAGCGGCTCAGCCAGTCTGCTCTCTATGCCGAGATGCTCAAGGTGTCCGACAGCGAGGCGGAGGAAGTGTTGGATTGGCTCTTGGAGAAAGGCATGAAGTTCAACTGGGGCAGCGATTCCGCGATGGAGCTCACCTGGAGCCAAAGTCTGGAGCAGTGCAAGATGTACATCGCTGCCCTGCGCATGGCGGATGAGTTTGGATGCGATACCATCGGCATCCAGTACCAGCAGGGCCTGAAGGACCTGGTGGCGGCCAGCGATCTGGTGGAAGGACTGCTCAACAATGTCCATCGTCCTCCGGCCTACAGCACCGACGGTCGGGAGCTTTTCCCGGGCAAGTCCATGCCCCACTTCAACGAGGTGGACGAGTGTGCTGGCATCGACGCGCTGGTCACCACGCAGCTATGGGAGAAGCTTGGCCTTTCTCCCGAAAACACGCTCCATGACATCCGTTGGGGGCAGGAGTATGTGTTGGATGGGCAGGAGGAGTTCGTTTGGGTGTTTTTGATCTCGGGAGCTGCGCCGCCGGAGCACTTCATAGGTGGCTATGCCGGAGCGCAGAGCGACCGCCAGCCGCCCATGTATTTCCAAAAAGGTGGAGGCAGCCTCAAGGGTATTTCCAAGCCCGGTTCTATCGTGTGGAGCCGCGTCTACATCGAGGACGAGCAGCTGTGCTGCGACTTGGGAGTGGGCAAGGCGGTTTACCTGCCTGAGGAGGAAACGCAGCGCAGATGGGAAGCGACCACTCCGGCTTGGCCGATCATGCATGCCGTGCTGCCGGGTGTCTCGCGGGACCAGATGATGGGTCGTCACAAGGCCAACCACATCCAAGTTGCCTATGCCAAAGACCAAGACTCCGCGCTGCGGGCTGCCAGGCTGAAGGCGGAGGTTTTTGCCGCTCTGGGCATGCGCGTCAGCTGGTGCGGGGAGGGGATCTAGGAAGTGGGTTGGAAAATTGACGACTAAGCTGTCTTTGGGGAGACCTTTGATATTTTGAAGCTTGTAGTTCTAAAGTGGGAAGGTTGTAAAGTGCTAAAGACTGGCAATTCAGTGCATGTCTTGCCGGTAGTCTCCGCCCACCGCAAAAAAGCGAGGCTTTAAACTTTGCGTCCTTGAAGTGGCCTGGCAAAAGCAAACCTAGAACAGGGTTTCCTGTGGCGCATGAGGCAAGGTTTCTTCTTCTCTTTGTCGCCTTTGTGGTAAACCCAGCTCGAAGCGCATAAAATCCAGCCAACCCTCAACCGGTTTTGGCGAAACCAAAATGGCTCCATTGGCTTCTTCTCGGCCAAAACTCCCCATACCAAACCCCAATCCGGTATCCTTGGGTCAAAACCCAAGGCTATGCACCTGTCGCCCCGACGGGGCTTTGAATCCGTCATTGTATCATGAAGGGAAAACAAAAAAAGGTTTTCGTCCGGGTTTTTATCCCTCCTAATTCTCCTGCTCTCTGTGGTGAAAAAATCCAATAAGAAAATTTTACCACTGAGTAAACGGAGGAATGGGAGAAAAACTCTGCGAGACCTTTGCGTTCTCAGAATCTTTGCGTCAAAAAGGATGTCCGGCAGCAGGGGGTTCCGTTCGGTGGGGACACCGACCGGGGCGGAAAATTGACGACGGAGCTGTCTTTCGGGCAGACCTTTGATATTTTGAGGTTTTTAGTTCTAAAGTGGGAAGGTTGTAAAGTGCTAAAGTCGGGCAATTCAGTGCATGTCTTGCCGGTAGTCTCCGCCCACCGCAAAAAAGCGAGGCTTTAAACTTTGCGTCCTTGAAGTGGCCTGGCAAAAGCAAACCTAGAACAGGGTTTCCTGTGGCGCATAAGGCAAGGTTTCTCCTCTTCTTTGTCGCCTTTGTGTTAAAAAGGATGTCCGGGAGGTAGGGATTCCGTTCGGTGGGGACACCGACCGGGGCGGAAAAGTAGGTTTTCGTCCGGACTTTTATCCCTCCTAATTCTCCTGCTCTCTGTGGTGAAAAAATCCAATAAGAAAATTTTACCACTGAGTTAACGGAGGAATGGGAGAAAAATTCTGCGAGACCTTTGCGTCCTCAGAATCTTTGCGTTAAAAAGGATGTCCGGCAGCAGGGGGTTCCGTTCGGTGGGGACACCGACCGGGGCGAAAGAGAAGGTGATTCCGTTCGGTGGGGACACCGACCGGGGCGGAAAATTGACGACGAAGCTGTCTTTCGGGCGGAAAGTCAAAAATCCCAGGCGCCAACTAGCCTTTTTTCCGCCTTTGGGCGGTTATCTACCAAAGAACTGTCTGCAAGCCGCGGGCTATTTCTTATTTTGCCGATAGGCAAAGACCCCAAAAACCTGTACCTATGAAGACCCCAAAATCTCCCCCTATTTTTCTGGGACTGCTTTTTTTTATCTTCCAAACTCTGATCTCTCCCCTTTCAGCACAGGAAATCGGGGAGTTTCAGCTCGTCAAATACAACAATCCCGGCGCGACATCTTATGTGGGTGTCGGGCTGTGGGCTTGGCCGCTTCCGATGGACTACGATGGGGACGGGGATATGGACCTTTTGGTCTCCTGCCCGGACAAGCCATTTAATGGGCTGTACCTTTTTGAAAATAAGTCGGGGGAAAGCTTTCCTGTCTTCGAGCCACCCGTGCGACTGGGGCCAGCCATATCGCAAATCCAAGTTTCCCATACCGCATCCGGCCCTAGGTTTTTGGTGCCTGGCGCGGAGCTGAAAGACTTTGCCGCCCAGCTGGACCAGCAGCCGGAGGCGCTTTTCCCCAAAGAGGAGATCCTCAAAGACTTCCAGAAAAATCCCCGCTTCAACCAGTGGAAAATGGCTGACTACGACGGGGATGGGGACGAGGATATACTCGTGGGCATCGACGACTGGAGCGACTACGGCTGGGACAATGCCTTCAATTCTGAGGGAAAATGGACCAACGGCCCCCTTCACGGCTATGTGTATTGGCTGGAAAACAAGGGCGGAAGCTATGAAAACCGTGGACGGATCCAGGTCAACGGCCAGGATCTGGACGTGTATGGCGCGCCTTCGCCCAACTTGGCGGACTTTGACGGGGACGGGGATCTGGACCTGATCACCGGCGAGTTTTTGGACAAGATGACCTACTTCCAGAATGTCGGCACGCGCAACAATCCCAGATTTTCCGAAGGAAAGCTCCTCGGAAACAAGCAGGGCACCATCAAGATGGACTTGGAAATGATCATCCCCGTCGCCCTGGATTGGGATGGAGACGGATGGATAGACCTGGTGGTGGGCGATGAAGATGGACGGGTGGCCTTGGTGCGCAATACGGGAAAAGTCAAGGAAGGGACTCCCGTTTTTGACTCCCCAAAGTATTTTCGGCAGAAGGCAGACAACCTGAAATTTGGTGCGCTGGTCACGCCAGTCTCCTACGACTGGGATCAGGACGGGGACTTGGACATCGTGGCGGGCAACTCCGCCGGATACCTCTGTTGGATAGAAAACCTCAAGGACGGCCCCGCTCCCCAATGGGCTGAGCCAGAGCTGCTCGAAGTGGGCGGGAAGCCTTTCCGCGTCCAAGCCGGAGACAATGGCTCCATCCAAGGCCCCGCCGAGGCCAAGTGGGGCTATACCACGCTCTCCGTCGCCGATTGGGACGGGGATGGCAAGGGCGACCTTGTCATCAATTCGATCTGGGGAAAAGTCGAATGGCTGAAAAATGCCGGAAAAGGGAAGCTCCAGGCTCCCCAACCAGTGGATGTGGCCTGGGGAAATGCGCCCATCCCGGCTCCAGCCTGGAACTGGTGGAAGCCAGCCCCGACGGAATTGGCTACCCAATGGAGGACTACTCCCTATGCCATAGACTGGAACCAAGACGGCCTGATGGATCTGGTGATGCTGGACCATGAGGGCTATTTGGCCTTTTTTGAAAGGAAAAATATAGCCGGAAAGCTCATGCTGACACCCGGACAACGGATTTTCTACGGGGAAAACGCCTCCGTCTTCGGCAACAAAAACGAAGTGGTAGACGAGACTCCAGGCCTCTTGAGGCTAAACAACCGGGAAGCCGGGGGCAGTGGCAGGAGAAAGCTGAGCTTCCTCGATTGGGACAATGACGGGGACATGGACCTCCTCGTCAACAGCATCAACGTCTCGCTTTTTGAGCAGACAAAGACCGAGGATGGGAAGGTCTATTTCCGCTCGCGCGGGCAAGTGGCTCCCAATATCCTCGCCGGTCATACCACCAGCCCTACCTTTGTGGATTGGAACAAAAACGGGGTCTGGGATGTCCTCGTCGGCGCCGAAGATGGACATTTCTATTACTTGGCGAGATAGGCTTGGAGATGTACAATCGAGAATTTTTGACCGAGAATTCGAATGGAGAAAATCCCCCCGCGCCCTTTCTCGAAGAGGGAATTGACCTCACCGAGAACTTATCTGGTAACTACCAAAGCATGACTTTGAAGACGGTCATGCCATTAGCATATCAAGCACTCAACAAAAGCCGGTGGGCCCTAGCCCTTTTTGCTTTTGCCCTATACTCCTGCTCCCAACCTTCAAACCAAAGCACCGTGACTTTGACACCCAATCCCAACGCCGAAGAAAGACAAGTGACCCAAGGAAACCAGGGGCACTTCCTCAACCATCGCCAGGCTTTTTTACCCGATGACCAATGGGTGGCTTTTGACGGTCGGGGAGAGGATCCCAAAATGGGCGAAAACGACCTGATCGGCATGGTAAATCTTGAGTCCGGTGAGGTCAGGGAACTGTATCGGGTTCCCGGACAGCAATCTTTTGGGCCGGGTTCGGGCGCGGTGAGTGTCAATCCCCAAGGCGGGGAAGTGGCCTTTATCCGGGGCCTGCTTTCCGCGAGTCCCGAGTTGCCCTATGACCTGACGAGGAGATCCTGCATGGGCCTTGACCTGTCAAAACCGGGCCAAGCCGGTATTCAGAACCTGGATGCCAGGGATATCACCCCGCCCTATACGCCTGGGGCGCTGCGTGGAGGGAGCCACGCCTATTGCTATTCAGCGGATGGGCAGTGGCTCAGTTTCACCTACAATGACGCCGTGCTTTTGGAGACCTCAAAAGCCGATCCGACGGTAAAAGACCTCCGTACGGTGGCTTTTTTGGTGAAGGGAAAAAGGGTGGAGGTAGAGACCAAGCTTCCGGGTCAGGAGTTTTCTGGAGCGGCTTTTACGGTGATCGCTGCGAAAGTGGTTCCCTCTCCAAAACCCGGATCTGATGAAATCCAAAAGGCCGCCGAGGAAACCTGGGTGGGCGAGCAGGGCTTTGCCCGAGCCAACGGGGAAAAAGTATATCGTGCGATGGCCTACCTCGGCGATGTGGTGACTGCGGAGGGAAATGTGGTGACGGAGGTCTTTGTGACCGAGATTCCGGAGAACTGGGAGGAGAGCCTGGCCGACACCGATCTGCTTGGTTCCGCGACCCAGATGCCCGAGGTGCCCAAGGCCTTTACCCAACGCAGGGTGACCTTCTTGGCTGACAAGAAATATCCCGGGGTAGAGGGACCCAGACATTGGCTGCGGACGACCCGAAGCGGAGACAAGATTTTCTTCTACGCCAAGTCCGACGACGGGGTGGTGCAGCTGCATTCCGTGTCGCCCAACGGTGGCGCGCCGGTCCAAATCACCCACAACGACTTTTCCCCGGAGACGGGTTTCAGCCTGAGTCCCGATGAGCGATGGGTGGTTTTTGGCTACCAAAACCGCGTCTACATCACCGATCTGGAGACTGGGGAAAGCTTCCGGGTAGGGCCGGAGCCAAAGGCAAACGAAAGCCAGATGTGGAACTTCAACTGGTCCTACTCCGGCAATACCTTGGTGTACAACAAACGCGTGGAGGAGGATGGGGCTTCTTTTTTCCAGATTTTCACCATGAACCCCTTCCAGTAACCCCCTCAATCAATCGCCAACCAGCTAGCTATGGAAAACAACTATGTGATCGGAGTGGACTTTGGGTCTGACTCCGTGCGCTCTATTTTGGTGGATGCTGCGGACGGAAGCGTCCTTGCGACCTCGGTTTTCGCCTATCCACGATGGAAAAA
This sequence comes from Algoriphagus oliviformis, assembly GCF_017254915.1. Lineage (GTDB taxonomy): Bacteria > Bacteroidota > Bacteroidia > Cytophagales > Cyclobacteriaceae > Algoriphagus > Algoriphagus oliviformis. Next base: position 106,807 of record NZ_JAFKCT010000007.1, read on the forward strand.
GGGGGAGTTTTGCGATCCTGCCAAGAGCCGCTACCGCCAGCATCCCCAAGACCACTTGGAGGGCCTGGAGCAGACCATCCTTTCGGTTCTTTCCCAATCCGGTGTGGATCCACAAAAAGTCCGGGGCATAGGCATAGACGCGACGGGTTCCTCGCCGATGCCCGTGGACGAGGCCGGCCTCCCTTTGGCTTTTTTGCCGGAGTTCTCCGAAGATCCCGATGCGATGATGATCCTGTGGAAGGACCATTCCGCCATCGCGGAGGCCGAGGAAATCACCCGCCTGGCGAAGAATTGGGGCGGGGAAGACTACACCCGCTTTTCGGGAGGGGTGTACAGTTCGGAGTGGTTTTGGGCCAAAATCCTTTTTGTCTATAAAAACAATCCAGTATTAGCCCAATCCCAGCCCAACTGGCTGGAGCACTGCGACTACATCGCCGGGGAACTGACTGGCAAGCTCAGATCTGGGGAAGTCAAGCGCAGTCGCTGTGCGGCGGGACACAAAGCCTTGTGGCATGCCTCCTGGGGAGGTTTTCCTTCGGTGGATTTTCTGGAAAAGCTCCATCCTGGCTTGGCTACTCTTGTCCGGAAGATGGAGCAGGAAACCCTGACTTCGGATCAGGCGGCGGGCACGCTTTCGCCCAAATGGGCCGAGAAGCTAGGATTGGGAAGCCAAACATTCGTGGCGGTAGGGACTATCGATGCGCACGCCGGAGCTGTAGGTGCCGGTGTGAAGCCAGGCACTTTGGTCAAGGTCATGGGAACCTCCACCTGCGATATGCTCGTGGCCAACTATGATGATGTGTCTCCCGAGCCGGTGCAGGGCATCAGCGGACAGGTGGACGGCTCCATCCTGCCGGGTTTCGTGGGTTTTGAAGCGGGGCAGGCAGGTTTTGGGGATTTTTTGGCTTGGTACAAGCGCTTGGTCACGGAGCCGATTTTTGAGCTGATTCGGTCCAGTGCCGTAGTGGATGGGGTTTTGGGCGAAAAGCTCATCGAGGAGCTTTCCGACAAAACGCTGGCCTATCTCAACCGGCAGGCGGAAAATGAGCCCTTGGAATCCGGGGTGCTGGCCGTGGATTGGATCAACGGCAGAAGGTCGCCTGGACTGAATGAATCTCTAAAAAGCGCCCTGACTGGGCTGGACATGGGAACCGGAAATGGTGCCGTATTCAAGGCTTTGGTGGAGTCGCTTTGTTTTGGCTCAAAGCGGATCATAGCCTGGTTCCAGGAAAATGGGGTGCGGATAGACGAAGTGGTCGGCATCGGCGGGATAGCGAAAAAGTCGCCGTTTTTGGTGCAGACCATGGCTGATATCCTAGGTGTGCCCATCGCCGTGGCGGCCTCGGAACAGACCCCGGCGCTTGGTGCGGCGATCTATGCGGCGGTGGCTTCGGGGATTTATCCCGAAATGCAGGCAGCCGCGGATGCCATTGCCAGTCCCATTGAAAAAGTGTATCAGCCCAGAGCCGAGGCTGTGGTTTACTACCAGCAGAAATACCAGGCCTATCTGACGCTGGGTAAGCAGGTGGAGTTTGGAGAGATGGCTGAGGAAAGTCGCTGAAAAGGCCCAAAAAAAGGAAGCCTGCCTGGAACCCCTTCCGGCAGGCCTACCGGAGCAGCGTAGTCTCCGGTGTTTCACCCCAGTTGAATAGTTTGGCAATAAAGCTTTCGCCGCTTGCCTATTGATCTTTTTGTCTTTTGCGACGTTGGTTTTCCTCGTGGATCTCGTCAAAGTCCTCCTCGCGGGGAGGTCTCGCGCCATCAGGATTCCAAGGGCTTTTTCTCGTCGTGCCCTTGTCTACCCCGTCCCGCTTTTTGGTCATGTCCAGTCGGGGAATGATATATTGGATTGTGGTGGTTTGCATCGCGGTGGTTTTTTTAAAAGTTGGCAAAAAAACAGTGTCGTTTGGTGCTACCAAAGCAGCCTTTTTGAAAGGCTCCTTACCGTTGCCATTCGTCCAGCTCCTTCAGTTCATCCACCGGAACCCGCTTGATAAACTCGTTGTAAAACTGGTTGTCCTCGTCGGAATAGGTTCCATAGGCGTTGAGGATAAAGCCTTTTTCTCCCGAATCACTATGCAGCAGGTAGATCACCGCCATGTCGGAGGGATCTGATTCACCCTCAAAGCGGTAGGTTTTCACTATCTTCAGTTGCTCGGGCTGCAGCAGCTCGGAACCCTCTTCAAACTTCGCTCCGGCTCGGGTAATGTTCAACTCCCTGCCGTAGCCTTTCTCAGGCAGTTTGTTCAGCACCTGAGAGTACGTAGTCATTTCCTTTGATGTGCTCATGATTTCTAGGGTTTATGATTGGGAAAGCCAAAACTCTCCTTCGACCTCTTCTTTGCAAGTCTGAGTCCATGCTGCCTAAATCGGGATCGGATGGGAGAAAAATTTCAAAAAAGGGCTTCGGTCCCTTGGAAACGCACTTTTTCAGAGGGGTTATTTTGTACAGACCAAACTCTGTTGGCAAGCTGGCGGGGAAAAAATACCCCGTTGTGGGGTTTTGGATTGAAGGGATTCGCAATCAATGGATTTGCGTCGGCTGCTTTTGGTCATCGATAGCCACAAACGCGAAGTTGCCGGACACAGCCAGTTCCCGTGTATCCGCGTACATCTCCTCAAGGAAGATCTCAACGTGAACTTTCAGGCTGGTTCGACCTACTTGGGACACTTGGCCGATCAGCTCGATGATGGTTCCATGGGGTATGGGTCTTTTGAAATCGATCTTGTCGGAGGATACGGTCACCATCATCAACCGACTGTAGCGCGTCGCAGTCATGAAGGTTACTTCGTCCATCAGTGCCATCACCGTACCGCCAAACATGGTGTCGTAGTGGTTGGTAGTATTGGGGAACACGGTTTTGAAAATCCTTGTCGTGGATTTTTGTACACGTTCATCGATAGTCATCACTGCTTGGGGATTTCTTGTTCGAGGGCGATGAAGTGCCGGAGGTTTTTCTTTTCGTCAAAAAGTGGGAGGACTTCCACTTTGCATTCATAAGGGGTTCCGTCATGGCGGTAGTTTACCAAGATCGCACAAACAGGCTTGGCTTTGGCGATCTGGAGCCGCATTTTTTGCCTTGTCTCTGTGCTGGTTTCTTTGCCCTGAAGGAAATTTGGCTTTTTGCCTATTGCAAAGGCGGGAGAATACCCTGTCATTTTCTTAAAACCCCTGCTCACCCATCGTATCGTCTGATCGACTTCAGTGACCACAACTGCGTCAAAAGATCTGGAGAGCAGTCCTTCCAGTCTGACGTCCCAGTGGTATTGCGATTGGAGCTTGTAGAGGGGTTTAAACTCTTTTCTAAGCCGTTCCACGGCTCTTTGTATCGTGATGGCATCCCAGCAAAGCAATGGGTGGGATTTGGCCCTTTTAGTCTTTTTGATCATCCTGTTTTTTTTACACCCTAGCGGACTTTCGCTTTTGGGCTATCAAATGGAAAAGAATGAAAAGGGCGCTCTGGTCGGCGCCCTTTTGCATTCGATGTCAGACGACAACGCTTTCTACAATCGCTCGGAGCTCCTTGGCCGCTTGGATCATGTTTCGCATCGCCAGGTCGGTCTCCGGCCATTTTCTGGTTTTCAAGCCGCAATCCGGATTGACCCAGAGGTTTCGGGCCGGCAGTACCTTCAGGGCTTTCTTGAGCAGGTCCAGCATTTCCTCGGAGCTTGGCACTCGGGGGCTGTGGATGTCATACACGCCAGGGCCGATCTCGCTGGGGAAGCTGAAATTCACAAAGGCATCCAGCAGCTCCATCTGAGAGCGTGAGGTCTCGATCGTGATCACGTCCGTGTCCATCTCGGCGATGCTTTGGATGATGTCGTTGAATTCCGAGTAGCACATGTGCGTGTGGATCTGCGTCTCGTCTTCCACTCCCGTGGAGGAAATGCGGAAGGCGCGCACAGCCCATTGCAGATAGCCTTCCCAGTCGGTCCTTCGCAGTGGCAGGCCTTCGCGGATAGCCGGTTCGTCGATCTGGATGATGCGGATACCGGCTCGTTCCAGGTCAGAGACTTCATCGCGGATAGCCAGGGCGATCTGCGTACAGGTGTCACGGCGAGGCTGGTCATCCCGGACAAAGGACCATTGCAAGATCGTCACCGGGCCGGTGAGCATGCCTTTCATAGGCTTTTCGGTCAGGGATTGGGCAAAAGCAGACCAGTGCACAGTCATCGGCTGGGGTCTGGATACGTCGCCGTAGATGATCGGAGGCTTCACGCAGCGGGAGCCGTAGCTCTGCACCCAGCCGTTTTGGGAAAAGACATAGCCGTCCAGCTGCTCTCCAAAGTACTCCACCATGTCATTTCGCTCAAACTCCCCGTGTACTGGCACGTCGATGCCAAGTTCCTCTTGCCATCTCACGGCCTTGGCGGTTTCGTCTTCGAGCAGTTGCTGGTAGTGTGCGTCGGTGAGTTCGCCTTTTTTCCATCGGGCTCTCCAGCCACGCACCTCGTCGGTCTGCGGGAAGGAACCGATGGAGGTCGTCGGAAACAAGGGTAGGTTCAGGGCCGCCTTTTGCTTTTGCTGTCGGACGCCAAAAGGGCTTTTGCGGCTTTCGTCCGCAGGAGTGATGCTGGCTACCCGGTCTTTTACCGGAGTTTTGTGGATGCGGTTGGAGGACTTTCTGCTGGCGATGGAATGCTGGTTTGCAGCGAGGAGATGGGCGGCGCTTTCCTTTGTTTCAGGCTGAGCCAGCTGTTTCAGCGTCACCACTTCGTTAAGTTTTTGCTTCGCAAAAGCCATCCAGTCTTTGATCTCCGGAAGGAGGATTTGCTCATTCGTCTCTAAATTCAGGTCACAGGGAGAGTGAAGCAAGGAGCAGGAAGAGGCGATGAACACGCGGTCTTTGCCCAGCTTTTTGAAGGCCTTCTCGATGAAATCCAGGGATTTGGCGTAGTCGTTTTTCCAGATGTTTCGGCCGTCCACCAGACCGAGGGAGAGGCTGGTCTTGGCAGGTAGTGCTGCCAGTACCTCGTCCAGCTGCTCGGGGTAGCGTACCAGATCCACATGGAGCGCGCAGGCAGGGAGGGATACCGCGAGGTCCAGATTGTCACGCAGGCCTTCGAAGTAGGTGGCAAGGATGCTCTTTAGCTGAGGAAAGGCTTTTTTGATTTCCTTGTAGACAACGCTGTAGGTTGCTTTGGCTTTGTCCGAAAGATCCATGGCCAAGAAGGGCTCGTCAAACTGCACCCATTCCGCGCCGAGCTTTTCGAGACGGGCCAGGATTTCCAGATACACGGGCAGCAGGTTTTTGACCAAGTCGAGACGGTCAAATCCGTTTTCCTTTTCCTTACCCAACAGCAAAAAGCTCACTGGGCCGATCAGCACAGGCTTGGTCAGGATTCCAGCGTTCTTTGCCTCGACAAACTCATCGATCACCTTGGTGGAAAAGAGCTTGAACTGCTGGTCTTTGTGGAATTCGGGTACGATGTAGTGGTAGTTGGTGTCAAACCACTTGGTCATCTCCATAGCGGTGATGTCCAGCCCATCCTTTTGATAGCCTCTGGCCATGGCAAAGTACAGGTCGAGCTCCGCGTTGCCTTTTTTGTCCAAGAGGATGGGGTGGTACCGCTCTGGAATGGCGCTGACCGCGAGGGACATGTCGAGGACTTGGTCGTAAAAGGAGAAGTCGTTGCTGGTGATGAGGTCTAGGCCAGCTTGCTTTTGCAACTGCCAGTTTTGCTGGCGGATCGTGTGGCCTGCAGAGAGCAGGTCCTTCAGGGAGGATTTTCCAGACCAGTAGCGTTCACTGGCCTTTTTCAGTTCGCGGTGGCTACCAATGCGCGGATAGCCGAGGATGTGCGTAAGCATGTGCTTAAGATTAAGTGAGACATATTGCCCGGGCAAGTGTCTGGCACCGCGCTCTGCACGAAATGGACTGGGAAAGGAATGGACACAGCTGTCCCGCGAAAAAGAGTTTTTGGGAAGGTGTATCTAGGCCTGACTATGCTTCATCTCGCGAAAGCGTTTGTCAATTCGTTGTAGGCAAGTCTCCTGGCTTTCCCGACTTTTGTCCGCCTTCTCATCCTTTCTGCCACCGACGGATATCGGTTGGCGTGGACAATGGCCTGTGTGGACAGAGCTTTTTCCCTCCGTTGGGAGGGACGGGATTACAGTTGCGCGACAGCCCGTGATTTTCACACGGTTCCTTATTAATTCCCCGCTAGGGGAAACCTGCAACGGCGTTGATGGTACATCAAACAATGAACGAGTCGGGGCGAATGTACGATAAAAATGCTCGATTTCGGTGAGCGGCTGTTGGATCATGGTAAAAAGAAGGAGAGGCTGGCTATCTGAAATCAGATTGGCAAGTATTCTAAAGCCGGTGGCGCGGCCGATGATTTTGTCGAAACGATGATGTTTTACCGAAACGGCCAAGTTTTTACATAGCTTCGGCCGTTCTTTTCTCGACAGCGTTATACCATCCCGAGATAAACAGAGTCGGAAAGCGTTCTTTGCTTTGTCCATGTATTTTCTTGGCTGAAAGCAATCCAGGCATGCCATTGCGTAGCGGAATAGGTACTAGGTAATGGCAAAACATGCTTGCCGGCAGACCGCTGACTTCCCAGAAACTCCCATTCCGAGCCACTTCCGCCTACGGAAAGCAAGCATACAAAGACCTCATCAGTAGCCTTGGCAGACCCTTGCCCGGAATTGTCCGTCCAGCAGAATTCCACCCCGTTTGGCACTCGCTCGGCCCTAGGGTTTTGTGGCCCGAGGAGCGTTCCAAGGCTGATTTTGACAGCACCGATCTCCAGTACTTTTGCTTCCCCTTCAAGCCTGAAACAGTTTTTGGAGGTATAGGATACTGCCGCGTGATACTGTCTGCTTGCCCCCTCTACCTGGTTTTGGTATCCAAACCGAAGGATATGAGTGATCTTCCTAAGAAAGGCGTGGGTTTGGGTCATCACCGACTGCGAGCGGCGCTTGAGGTCAGATGTTCTCGCTTTGGTGGATTTGCTCTGCTTTCCAGGTTTCCTGCGGGTGTAGGTTTTGTCGCCTATCTTGTAGAATACCAAATCCCCTACGCTTCCCGATAGCCCCTCTAGGATTGAGTTAGTAACCCTTGCCATAACCTTGCAGTTTGATGTACAATGAAATTTAGTTTGGATGGCGGATAATTCCTAACTGTTTTATCGTGAGTGGATTTAAGGTTCTTTTTAAAAGCGATAATTAAGCAATCCACGATTGATTTTAGATTGGATAGTAGTTGATGTGCTATTGGTCATGCTATGGTGATGATTCGCTTTAGGTTAGGGGAAAGCTGAGAGCTAGCCAACTGTATCGTGCAGGGAATGGGGAAGTAGAACGAGAGGTGGGCTGGGATGGTGTGGAAATTCAGTGAGCCATCAGTTCGTAACGTTCTGTGACATAGTCCATAAAAGCCTTGATTTCGTCTTTGTAGTGGCATTTTAGTATGGCGAGTTTGTATCCATATCGGCTGAAAAATAAGACCAACTGAAAGTCGGTAAACTGATCCAACAAGTAGAGGTTTGCCGGATCGGTCCTTGAATTGACAAAAAAGGCAATATTGCGTTTCTCTGGCAAGAGCACTTTTTTATGCGCTCTGAACCGCAGCTCAAACTGGTAATAATCTCCTTTGTCAAGTCGCTTTAAGACGAGCTGGGGTCGCTCTTTTCGGATGAAGCATGGGGTAGCCCAGCGTCGCGTCGGTTTTTCCGAGAGATACTTCAATCCATGGGTATTGTAGTAGAAAACAAATTTCTGTGATAGGATCAGTCGCTTTGCCTCGTGCCAGAGCTCTAAGAGTTGACTCCCCTTGCCCCGCTTAGTGGCATCGGGAGAGAAGGGTTTCCACCAGCAGACCGAATCCACCGGCGCCAGTTCCCGCATTTTGAAGCAGATTGCATTGAGCCGTTGTTGGACGGGCGTACAGGCTGTGCCTTGCAGGTCCATCTCGCTTGCCAACGTGGAGACGAAGGATTTGATCCTTTCTCGATCTTTTGTCGGAATACCGAGAAAAGGAACCAAAAACGGATAGTGGTTAGAGTGAATGGACGACAGGTTGATATCGGCTAAAAAATACCCTAACGCCATCCCGGAAGAAGAAGATTCATCCATCGTTACGTGCTCCAATGTGTCGGCGCGGAGGTTCTGCACCGAGTTTTTGGGTTCGTGGAGCCACTCGATCAGCGCATCACCGGGTCTGTAGAAGTGTGGATACTTGGACTTGACCTCAATATCCAATCCCTGACGGTCATTGTAGACGGTGAGAAACTTGCTTCGCCCAGTCTGGGGGTCAAAGAAATCCGGCCAAAAGTACTTCTTGAAGCACTTGCCTGTGCTATATCCGATGAGGGAATACAATCCAAGATAGGCGTGGCGGCTCAGAAAGCTCGGGTAGGTGCCTGAGTCGCAGCTGACTAGGAGTGCGTGTTGGCTAACCTTCAGAAAAACCAGCTGCTCCGGTTCATCATCGATCTTGACCCCCAAAGTGAGGATTTCATTCCGGAAAAGGACGTTCCGTACCGCTACTGGGAAAGGATAGTCGGGTTTTTGAAAGGTCGAGTTCAGGTTTAAGGTTTTTTCGGTCAGCTCAAAAGAGCCTTCTTCAAAAGGCAGGCGATAAAAAGCTTTCAGGTCAGGAATTTGGGGTTTAGTCATGGTTCGAGTCGTTTTCGGGGCGTAGTGTCATACTGGGAACCTCGGCTGCGAATGCCTCCATTTTGGCGGCGCACATCGTCTTGGCCAACTCAAACAGGGAGGCGGCTTTTTGGTAGAGTTCCTCGGCGTCTTTCTGGCCGACGTGGAACTCCGGAGCATACCGGGCTCGGCCATAGCTGCTGGTGAGTAGGCTAAACACTTTTTTGTCGGCGGGGCGGTCTCCTATCATCAGTTGGATGGGGAGATCGGAGAAACACCGAGTCAAGCCCAGCAGTCGGTGGAGGTTGTGGAATTCGGAGCGGTAGTCGATATGTACCCTGATCAGAACAATGAGGGATTGCTCCACGGCCTGATGCAGGAGGAAGGTGGAGATGTTGTACTGCCCTTTTTGTAGACTGGCAAATGCCGATTCCAAAAATCCCCTGGCAAGCGAGATCCGGTGGAAATAGTGTTTCTCGGCTTTTTCCAAGACCGTGGCGGGGTGTACGATGGGCTTGAATTCAAGGTCAAAGAAGCCGTCTCTGGTGTAGAGTGGCTTGCCCTGGGAGAGCACGGTGGCGAAGAAGCGGCTGTCCGACTGGGTTTTTTCCTGGACGGTAGCCTCCCCATGGCAGAGGATGGTAACTTGCCCCTCGTGATAGTGCGTATTGGCAAAATCCTGTACCTCATACTCGATGCGGGCGCTGGACTCGGTACAGACCAGCAGGCAGTGGTGCTGGTGCTTGATCTGCCTGCTGGCAAAGCACCCGGAGATTTCATTCAACTCTGTTTGGGTGCCAAAGGAGATAATCCGGGTAGGTTGGAATTTTTCGACGAGCAGCTGCAGAAAGTCTCTGAAGTGTTCTGCCCGATCTTGATCGGTTCTTGAGATTTTGACTTGCATGGGAATGGAGGTTAAAAGGAAGAATAGCGGACAAAGATCAGGTAGCTGGCTTCCAGTAGCTTTTTGAGATAGGTAAAGTCTTCCAGATACTCCCCTTCATCTCCATCAAAGGTGGAATCTTGGTAAAAGGCCATTTCGCGGAACTGATTCCAGCGCTTGATCCATTTCATTAGGGACTGCTTTTGGTAAAATGCTTTGATAAAAGCTGAGGGGTCGAGGATTTCTTCTTGGCTAAGATTTTTTGGGCCGTATTGGAGGATTTGTAGGGGAAGGAGGGTTTCGGATTCTTTCTTGCACCGCCTTTGAATCCAAGCGTCTGCTAGATGGCTCCAGTCAAGTTTATTCTTGTCCATTGCGGGGAATTCCTGTAGGTGGACACTGGCGTAGATGACTTTGAGTATCAGTTGGCCGGAGTAGAGCAGGGAATCAGGAGAAGTCTTTTCGAAATCAATCTCATGATTGAAAACCGCCTCTTGAATTGTTCCGATTTTTTTCAGCCAGGAGGAGATGTCCGTGACACTTTGGAGGACATAGTTTAAAGTGACAAAGGCCTCGTGTTGGTTTTTGCATCGAAAAGCCCTGCGGCAAGTGCTAAAAGTGTTTTCCATCGTGAAATCAGTTTGGTGCGGTTGGTCGTTCCTTTCGGAGGAACTATGCGTCCAAATTCATGATCTTCAATGGGGTATGGTATTCTGGAAAGGAATAGCTTAGTAGGGATTTGGGATAAATTATTCTTGCAAAGGATGGGCTTTGTAAAATGCCGTAGGCATGATCGATTATTTAGCCAGTCATGGTTGGTGAGCGGAGTCGAACCATAATGGCTGGAATATGGATTTTGTGATAAGTTCCCGAAATGCCGTAGGCATGGCAGATATACCAGGCCATCGGGACAAGGCAGGGATAAAACATGAGTTTTTAAGCTGGGACTGTGGAGTCGCAAAAGAGGGGAACAACGATTGATGTTGGCCTTTCTAGCACTAAATATCGTTTGGATAGGCGCGTTGGGCTGACGCAGCAGCGGGCCGGACGCTGGCTCGCTGGCAAATCCTCCCCCCGCGCCTATCAGATTAGTGTTTTGTGTTAGGCTGGCAAAATTCCATGGTTGCTGTACTTTTTGAGCGGCTGCGTCAGGAAAGGCAGACTTGGTAGAAGAATTAGAGACAGCAAATGTCCCGGTTTGAGTGTGCTTACTTGGATAAAATCACCCACCTGAATATCTTAGTTTAGTCAATTCGGGGGAATTTCTTAATTTCCCTTTCTAAACCCTTCACCTATGAGCGACAAGATCCACCACGGCAGAAACATCAAGCGATTCCGGGAGATGATGGGCATCAAGCAGGAAGCCCTGGCCTTTGAGCTGGGCGAGGACTGGTCCCAAAAGAAGATCAGCCTGCTGGAGCAAAAGGAAGAAGTGGAGGAAGCGCTGATCCGTCAAGTCGCCGAGATTTTGAAAGTGCCAGTGGAGGCTATTAAAAATTTTGACGAGGAGAAGTCTGTAAATATCATTTCTAACTCATTTACTTCTCACGACAATGCAACAGGATTGATTTACAATCACAACCCAACTTTCAACCCTTTGGATAGGCTAGTCGAAGCCCTAGAAGAAAACAAGAAGCTCTACGAGCGGCTCCTGGAATCGGAGCGGGAGAAGGTGGAGATCCTGAAGAAGCTGCTTGACAAGTAGCAGCTGTCATACGATAGAAGATGAGCCTTCCCGAGAATCTGGGAGGGCTTTTTTTTGGAATTGATTCGTTGGAATCACTCGAGATGTAGCGCGTTCTCGGGAGAACTGTAGGACTTTTAAATCAACGTAGACTGGTTTTGACAAAGTCTATCGGAGATGGACTAAAAATACCCAGTACTGGGTATTTTGTAGAATTTTCCAAATGATATATTGCAGTATGAAGTTTTGGGATTTGAAGGAAGGTATATAAAGGCATGATTGCAGAATCGGATGAAGTAGCGCAAGAAATGACAAATAGAAATGAAAGTGGCATTGGCCGAAAGGAATTTCTGAAAACCATGGGACTCGGGACGGTGTCTCTGTTCACTCCGGATATAGCACCCAAGCCGGGCTTGCTTACCCAGCTGATCACCCAGCCGATCAAGATCTATGACAACTATCCGCGGGGAGTACAATACTATGGGCTGTCCGAGTGCCTAGGCGATATCAAAGTTGGAGATCAGGTCGAGCTCAAGTGCTTCCCGGATCACAAGCATGACCGCTTTGCAGTGGGAGTGGAATAGGTATTTCCTTGGCTACTTGCCAGCCTATGAAAACATCGTCCTCGCCAACTTGCTCGGTGCCGGGACAAGACTCATCGCAATGGTGACTGCCAAGCATTCCCTCTACGAAGTCGGGATTGGTGTCTGGACGGATCTGATCCTGAGCGGTCAAGGAGCCAATACTGGCTTAAGTTACCAAGCGGCGGATGAGGTGGAGGATAGGTATAGGGGGTGAAAAAAGAAAAGGCGACTTGCGCCGCCTTGAATGTTTACACAACGGAATAATCCTTATTGTGAATTGCTTTTAAATCAGTGTCTAAAAGTATAGAAAAAGTATAAACTTCCAAAATAATATGAAAAAGATTTTAGGTCTTGATTTGGGAACCAACTCAATTGGGTGGGCGCTGATCGAGCAGGATTTTGAAAAGAAAGAGGGCAAGATCCTCGGGATGGGAAGTCGGATTATTCCGATGTCCCAGGATATCTTGGGAGAGTTCGGTAGGGGGAACTCCGTGTCTCAAACCGCTGAACGTACGAGATTAAGAAGTGTCAGGCGTCTCAAGGAAAGGCATCTCTTACGAAGAGAACGATTACATCGGGTCTTGAATGTATTGGGTTTTCTGCCTTCCCATTATGCTTCGCAGATTGATTTCGAAAAGCGTCTTGGGAAGTTTGTTGACGATGCCGAGCCGAAGGTAGCTTATCAGGCAGAGTGGAATGGTGCTAAAAACAAAAATGAATATGAATTTCTGTTCAAGGAATCCTTTCAGGAGATGTTGGAGGAGTTTCGTCAATTTCAGCCCCAACTGCTGATAAACAAGAAAGGTGATGCTGCCTTGATTCCCTATGATTGGACAATCTATTTTCTCAGGAAGAAGGCTTTGACCCAGAAAATCACCAAAGAGGAATTGGCGTGGATCATTCTCAATTTCAACCAAAAAAGAGGGTATTACCAGTTGCGTGGAGAAGAGAAGGACGAAAATCCGGATAACCTGGTAGAATTCCACTCGCTCAAGATAGTGGATGTAGTAGCAGACGAGGCTCAAAAAGGAAAGCCAGAAGTCTGGTATTCCTTGATATTGGAAAACGGATGGGTGTATAGGAGGTCTAGCAAGACTCCTTTGTATGACTGGAAAGATAAGGTTCGGGATTTCATTGTTACTACCGGTCTCGAAAAAGATGGTAGCTTCAAGACCGACAAGGAAGGAAATGTTAAGAGGAGCTTTAGAGCACCTGGGGAGGATGATTGGAATCTGGTGAAGAAGAAAACCGAAAAGGAAGTCGATCAGTCTAACAAGACCGTTGGTGCCTATATCTACGATTCTTTGTTGCAAAACCCCAAGCAGAAAATTAAGGGGAAACTGGTTCGTACTATAGAACGGAAGTTCTATAAGGACGAGCTCAGACGGATTTTGGCAAGGCAGGTGGAGTTTCATTCGGAATTGCAGAGCCAGGAGTTTTATGAGGACTGTGTCCGCGAGCTCTATCGTAACAATGACGCGCATCAGGCGATTTTGGGACAAAAAGATTTTGTCCATTTGATCGTGGAGGATATCATTTTTTATCAGCGGCCCTTGAGAAGCCAAAAGTCATCCGTTGGCAATTGTTCATTGGAGAAAAGGCCAATGAGGGATGAGAAGGGGAATCCGCTAAAAGATGGCGATGGGAATCAGGTGTTCAGGCCTTTGAAAGCTACTCCCAAGTCGAATCCATACTATCAGGAATTTCGGCTCTGGCAGTGGATTTACAATTTGTCAATTTACCCCAAGGATGAGGATGTCAATGTTACCAGTGATTTCCTAAACAGTTCGGAAGATTGGGAAGGACTGTTTGAATTCCTCAATGACAAAAGGGAGATAGAACAGAAAGTTTTGCTTGAATATCTGCTCAAACAAAAAGGATGGAAAGGGAAATTGCTGAGTGCTGAAGTGGAGAAGTATCGGTGGAAGTATGTGGAGGACAAGAAATATCCCTGTAATGAGACAAGATCTTTGATCAGGACGAGGCTGGATAAAGTGGAGGGAATTAGCGAGGGGTTTCTCACAAGACCTATAGAACAACAGCTATGGCATATCATCTACTCTGTGACAGATAAAGTAGATTATGAGAAGGCATTGAAGTCATTTGCGGTCAAAAATCAACTGGACGAAAGCACATTTGTTGAGGCGTTTAGGAAGTTTCCTCCATTCAAAAGCGAGTATGGGGCTTTCTCGGAAAAGGCGATCAAGAAGCTTTTGCCCCTAATGAGGGTAGGTAAATTTTGGAATGAAAATGACATTTTACGGGAATCCCCTTCTTATTTAAAGAACATCGAACGGCTACTTCAAAAGTTGGAAGAGCAAAATAACAAGATATCGAATTCGGATCGAGAGATATGGAATAAGGATATCAATACGAAGCTTTACCAAGAGCTTAGCCTGTTTTTGGATGGAGACGTAGCGCTATTCCAAAAGCTAAGACTTCATATTGCATCCTACCTGGTGTATGGACGGCATTCGGAGGCTGCTGAGATAGGTAAATGGAATTCTGTGGATGACATGGAAGAATATCTTCGAGAATTTAGACAGCACTCTCTTCGCAATCCTATAGTAGAGCAGGTGGTCACGGAGACGTTGAGAGTGGTCAGGGATATCTGGTCAAAGTATGGAGGGGGAGCTAGGGATTTCTTCGGTGAAATTCACATTGAACTCGGTAGGGATATGAAAAATAACGCTGACGAGCGGAAGCAGATCACCAATCGAATGACTGAAAATGAAAATACCAATTTGCGAATCAAAGCACTTCTGGCAGAAATGGCACAGGATATCAATGTCGAAAACGTACGGCCTTATTCGCCAATGCAGCAGGAGATTCTGAAAGTTTATGAGGAAGGGGTGCTTAATTCAGATATTGATATTGATGATGATATATTGAAAATAAGTAAAACACCACAGCCTTCAAGTGCTGATCTCCGAAGATACAAGCTTTGGCTGGAGCAGAAATATTGTTCTCCCTATACGGGGAAGATTATTCCGCTGAATAGATTGTTCAGTCCTGATTACGAAATAGAACACATTATTCCGCAGAGCAGGTATTTTGATGACAGTTTTAGCAATAAGGTCATTTGTGAGACTGCAGTCAATAAGCTTAAGGGGAACCAAATCGGACTTGAATTTATCAAGAGCCATCACGGTCAGATAGTCGAATTGGGTATGGGTAAGTCTGTGAAGATTTTTGAAGTGCCTGCCTATGAGGAGTTTGTTAAGCAGAATTATGTCAAAAACCGCTCAAAGCGAAATAAGCTCTTATTGGAGGAAATTCCGGAAAAGATGATTGAGCGTCAGTTAAATGATACCCGATACATTAGCAAATTCATAACTTCTGCATTGTCTAATATTGTTAGAGAAGATGGTGGTGATGAGGGTCTTAACTCAAAGAACATTGTTCCTGGTAATGGAAAGATTACGACCGAACTCAAGCATGACTGGGGGTTGAATGATGTTTGGAACGAACTGATACTGCCTAGGTTTGAGCGGATGAATCTACTCACTAAATCCACTCATTTCACGGCTTGGAATGAGAATCACCAGAAGTTTTTGCCTACCGTGCCACTAGAGTTTTCCAAAGGGTTTTCCAAGAAGAGAATAGACCATCGCCATCACGCGATGGATGCCTTGGTCATTGCCTGTGCTACAAGAGACCATATTAACCTTTTAAATAACCTACATGCTAAATCGGCAAAACGGCATGACCTGAATAGGAAGCTTAGAAATTATGAAAAAGTGGCCTATATCGATGGGAAGACTGGTGAAAGAATTGAGCGAGAAGTTCCGAGGGATTTTGTCAAGCCATGGAATAGCTTCACTACCGATGCAAAAGATGCCTTGATAAATATAATTGTAAGCTTCAAACAGAACCTCAGGGTTGTAAACAGAGCAAACAACAAGTATGAAAAATGGACAGAGAAAGATGGAGTGAAGGTCAAGGAAATGCATGCACAGACAGGTGTGAACTGGGCTATTCGAAAACCAATGCACAAGGATACGGTTTCAGGGCTTGTTCATTTGAGAGGAAAGAAAATTGTTTCATTAAATCAGGCATTGGGTTTTATTCCAGATATAGTTGATAAGGGGTTGAGGAGGGAGTTGAAAAGACTGGATTCAATTGGATTGGATAAAAAGAAGATTTCCAAACATTTTAGAGAGGTCGATAACAATTTTGATGGGCAGGATATATCTAAAGTGGAAATCTACTATTGGATGGAAGACAATGTGGCTTCCAGAGTCTCACTAAACGATACCTTCAATGAAAAGAGAATTGAATCTATAACTGACTCTGGAATTCAGAAAATATTGCACAGTCATTTGGATAAGTATCGAGGCCGAGTGGATGAAAAAGGGAAGGAGATTCCAGCAGAGTTGTTGGCATTTTCGCAGGAGGGAATTGAAGAAATGAACAAGAATATACAGGCCTTGAATGGAGGGAAACATCATCAGCCAATCTTGAAAGTCCGTACCTACGAGCCAAAAGGTAATAAATTTGTAGTGGGCCAAAAAGGTAATAAAGGGAGCAAATTTGTCGAAGCAGCTAAGGGAACTAATCTTTACTATGCTGTCTACAAGGACGAGAATGGAAAGAGAAGCTATGATAGTGTTCCTTTAAATGTGGTAATAGAGCGACAAAAGCAAGGATTAAGCCCGGTGCCCGAGCGAAATGAAATGGGACACAGTTTGTTGTTTTTTCTTTCGCCGAACGATCTAATATATGTGTCGAAGGATGAAGCGGGTGATTTACTTGATGGTAGGAAGTTTGATCAAAGTGTAGTTGAAGTTGATGGAATTTATAAAGTGGTGAGCTTTACTGGCAATAGGCT
This sequence comes from Algoriphagus oliviformis, assembly GCF_017254915.1. Classification (GTDB taxonomy): domain Bacteria; phylum Bacteroidota; class Bacteroidia; order Cytophagales; family Cyclobacteriaceae; genus Algoriphagus; species Algoriphagus oliviformis. Next base: position 123,394 of record NZ_JAFKCT010000007.1, read on the forward strand.
CTATGGAGTTCCTTGCCAGGTAGCCAAATCGATAGTAGATAAAGTTGAATTGTCACAGCTGAATAAGATTGAAGTTTCTTTAGATCGTAAATCTCTGAAGGAAAGCTGTGTGAAGTTGAGCGTCGACAGGTTAGGGGAAATTAGAGGCATTGTGTCTCGTTGATTCATGGAATACGCCCAATCCTACCATGTCTACAACCACGCCAACGGCTCGGAAAATATCTTCCGGGAAGAGGAGAATTATCGGTTTTTTCTGAGCCAGTATGCGAAGTACCTGGGGGATGTGCTGGATACCTATGCCTATTGCCTGATGCCAAACCACTTCCATTTTCTGGTGGGAGTGAAGGAGACAGACCTGTCAGGTTTTCAAAACCTGACAGGTCTGATCGGGCATCCCTCAAGAAATCCGGCGATCAAGGGGTTTTCAGACCTTTTTAATTCCTATACCAAAGCCTTCAACAAGCGGTTTGGGCGAAAAGGAAGCCTGTTCCAAAGAGCGTTTTCGAGAAAGCCAATCTTGAGCCAAGAGCAGTGGCAAGAAACCTTCCTCTACATCCATCTGAATCCCGTCAAACACGGTTTTTCGGATTCAATAGAGCACTGGAAATGGTCGAGTTGGAAGGCATACAATCACCTAGAGCAGGCTTCACTGGTAGATAGGTCGTATTACAGGAATTTCTTCGATGGGATGTCCCATGTATGGGATATGATCTCGGTGAAGAGAGAGTTGATTTTGAGTAAAGAATTTGAATAGACTAGTCCTGACAGGTTTTCGAAACCTGTCAGGACTTTATTTTTCGGCAGATATCCATGATTAAACGAACCCTTTTCTTTGGCAATCCTGCCTACCTGAGTACCAAAAATGAGCAGTTGCACATCAGCTTTCCGGATGGGCAGCCGGATCGCACGGTGCCCATCGAGGATATCGGGATGATCGTGCTCGAAAACCAGCAAATCACCGTCACCAACGGACTGTTGGCCAAGCTGACCAACCAAAAGACCGCTGTCGTCTCCTGCAATGCCCAACGCTTGCCTGATGGCCTGCTGCTTCCCATGCACGGTCACAGCGAACAAACCGAGCGCATCCGCCACCAGCTGGACGCCAGTGTACCACTGAAAAAGAACCTCTGGCAACAGACGGTGTCGGCTAAGATCGCCAACCAGGCGGGCCTTTTGGAGGAAAAGGGGATACCGGCGCAGAAGCTTCGCCATTTGGCAAAAAACGTAAGTTCGGGGGACAAGGATAACCACGAAGGCCAAGCAGCGGCCTACTATTGGCAGAACCTGTTTGTGATTCCAGGCTTTACCCGGGAGCAGGCTGGCCTTCCGCCCAACAATCTGCTCAACTACGGCTATGCCATCCTCCGAGCGGTGATCGCCCGGGCGCTGGTATCCTCCGGGATGCTGCCCAACGTCGGCATTTGGCATCGCAATAAATACAATGCCTATTGCTTGGCTGACGACATCATGGAGCCTTATCGCCCCTACGTGGATCTGGTCGTGTCGCACATCGTGGAGACGGAGGATGATTTTGGCGAATTGACGACCTCGCTTAAGAAAGAGCTTCTGAGTATCCCGGCCCTGGATGTGGTGATCGACGGTCAGAAGAGTCCCCTGATGGTAGCTGCCAGCCGGACCACGAGTTCCCTTTTTGACTGCTTTGCGGGGATCAGCAGGAAAATTTCCTATCCCGAATATGGATAATGGCTATTTCTCACGACTTAACCAATACCGGACTTTGTGGGTATTAGTGTTTTTCGACCTTCCCACGGAGACCAAGAAGGATCGGAAGGTGGCGACAGCTTTCCGTAAGAAACTGCTGGACGACGGATTTGCCATGTTCCAGTTTTCGATCTACATGCGTTTCTGTGCCAGTCGGGAAAATGCGGATGTCCACCTGAAGCGGGTCAAAAAAAACCTTCCACCCAAGGGCAAGGTAGGAATGATGTCCATTACGGACAAGCAGTTTGGGATGATGGAGATTTTTTACGGGACCAAGCCTATAGAACCTGAGCCTCCTTCTCAGCAGTTGGAGTTGTTTTGAAGTAAAAGACCTGTCAGGTTTTCAAAACCTGACAGGTCTTTCGTTTCCAGCTCCAAAGCACAGCCCTTTTTTTGATTCTAAATTATGGAATAAAAAACAGCATACCAGCCGTTTACGGCATGGTATGCTGTGATTTCCCTAGGAAAGTACTGATTTGAAAGCAATTCACAACAAGACCGCTATGTCTGCCAATTCCATCATAGCTGTGATTTCCCTAGGAAAGTACTGATTTGAAAGCAATTCACAACAGTCCATATCTTTAGCGAATCGCTCCAGTGCTGTGATTTCCCTAGGAAAGTACTGATTTGAAAGCAATTCACAACGGTCTATGAGATACAAGAAAATTGGAAAAGGCTGTGATTTCCCTAGGAAAGTACTGATTTGAAAGCAATTCACAACCAGGGATACGGTTACGTATCGGTTGGCAGAGCTGTGATTTCCCTAGGAAAGTACTGATTTGAAAGCAATTCACAACAGATCCGCCTGATTCTGGACTCCATGTGGCGCTGTGATTTCCCTAGGAAAGTACTGATTTGAAAGCAATTCACAACAAATCTTCACGTCAGGCGATGCTTGAAATGCTGTGATTTCCCTAGGAAAGTACTGATTTGAAAGCAATTCACAACGGTTAGGTCATTCCTTGGCAACGGAGGTTTGCTGTGATTTCCCTAGGAAAGTACTGATTTGAAAGCAATTCACAACTTATAACACATTTCTAAGGTGTGTTTAGTTGCTGTGATTTCCCTAGGAAAGTACTGATTTGAAAGCAATTCACAACGCTTCGAACTCAGCTATCCTAGCCCTTTCAGCTGTGATTTCCCTAGGAAAGTACTGATTTGAAAGCAATTCACAACAGATGACACCTGAGCCGATCTTGATCAGCTGCTGTGATTTCCCTAGGAAAGTACTGATTTGAAAGCAATTCACAACCGATTCGACCGTCCGCTCCTAGAATGTGAGGCTGTGATTTCCCTAGGAAAGTACTGATTTGAAAGCAATTCACAACAATGCCGCAATGCAAGAAAAATCGCTTGCGCTGTGATTTCCCTAGGAAAGTACTGATTTGAAAGCAATTCACAACGCCCCACGACCAACACGCGCTCCACCTCCAGCTGTGATTTCCCTAGGAAAGTACTGATTTGAAAGCAATTCACAACTGATTTAAATATCGCTGAAAGTTTTTAAACGCTGTGATTTCCCTAGGAAAGTACTGATTTGAAAGCAATTCACAACAGACGACGAGGTGGAGTTCAACTTTCCGGTGCTGTGATTTCCCTAGGAAAGTACTGATTTGAAAGCAATTCACAACGAAACTGCTTTTTTTCAAAAATACCCCCATGCTGTGATTTCCCTAGGAAAGTACTGATTTGAAAGCAATTCACAACCCGGATGCCGCCGTACTCGGTCAGGGCGACGCTGTGATTTCCCTAGGAAAGTACTGATTTGAAAGCAATTCACAACTGGATCGGCATTGAAGCGCTCCACCAGCTCGCTGTGATTTCCCTAGGAAAGTACTGATTTGAAAGCAATTCACAACTGTAATATTAGATGATTGATTTCATAAGCGGCTGTGATTTCCCTAGGAAAGTACTGATTTGAAAGCAATTCACAACAAGTCTCTTTAGAGTCTTCTCAAGCTTTTGCTGTGATTTCCCTAGGAAAGTACTGATTTGAAAGCAATTCACAACCCCATAATGACCAAAATCATATCGTATATGGCTGTGATTTCCCTAGGAAAGTACTGATTTGAAAGCAATTCACAACCCTGTCTGGTTCTATCCTTGTTTTATTGCCGCTGTGATTTCCCTAGGAAAGTACTGATTTGAAAGCAATTCACAACTTCCCAATGTTCATTAGATTCATCAAGGAAGCTGTGATTTCCCTAGGAAAGTACTGATTTGAAAGCAATTCACAACCCTAGTATCCTGTTTTAGCCTGTAATTAATGCTGTGATTTCCCTAGGAAAGTACTGATTTGAAAGCAATTCACAACGTACGTAACCATCTGCCTGGCCCCGATGGAGCTGTGATTTCCCTAGGAAAGTACTGATTTGAAAGCAATTCACAACGGAGGCCTACTTCAATGTCGCCATCAAGTGGCTGTGATTTCCCTAGGAAAGTACTGATTTGAAAGCAATTCACAACGAGCCCCGGAGTGATGTCCTGGTCTTTTTGGCTGTGATTTCCCTAGGAAAGTACTGATTTGAAAGCAATTCACAACAAGAACGGGAATAGGATTTTTGAGGGGGATGCTGTGATTTCCCTAGGAAAGTACTGATTTGAAAGCAATTCACAACAAAGGCGTTATGTCTTGGAGTGACTTTTGCGCTGTGATTTCCCTAGGAAAGTACTGATTTGAAAGCAATTCACAACGTGTTGTTTATTGATTATTAAAAGATATTTGCTGTGATTTCCCTAGGAAAGTACTGATTTGAAAGCAATTCACAACAACTTTTAAGCGAGTAAACTTGCCGGAAACGCTGTGATTTCCCTAGGAAAGTACTGATTTGAAAGCAATTCACAACGCCCTTGGGATTCGGTTGCTTGTGTAGGATGCTGTGATTTCCCTAGGAAAGTACTGATTTGAAAGCAATTCACAACATGTCGGACAGCGCGGCATTCTTTTTCCTGGCTGTGATTTCCCTAGGAAAGTACTGATTTGAAAGCAATTCACAACCGGTGAGCTCATGGAGTTCGCTTTTCAGGAGCTGTGATTTCCCTAGGAAAGTACTGATTTGAAAGCAATTCACAACTGATGTCAGGATAGCGTTTATAAAGGCGTGCTGTGATTTCCCTAGGAAAGTACTGATTTGAAAGCAATTCACAACGCCTGTATTGTACTCAAAATCGACCCGTATGCTGTGATTTCCCTAGGAAAGTACTGATTTGAAAGCAATTCACAACTGACCAAACCCACGGCTACCAAAATGAACGGCTGTGATTTCCCTAGGAAAGTACTGATTTGAAAGCAATTCACAACACAAGCTGCTTCACCGGAGGAGGCTTGGGAGCTGTGATTTCCCTAGGAAAGTACTGATTTGAAAGCAATTCACAACTTGGACAAAAGTTAAACTTTTTGTTCACTGCTGTGATTTCCCTAGGAAAGTACTGATTTGAAAGCAATTCACAACAGTCCGCCTGCACCTACATTATGGCAAAGAGCTGTGATTTCCCTAGGAAAGTACTGATTTGAAAGCAATTCACAACTCATTTAGGTTGTTGTCGCCAAAAACTTTGCTGTGATTTCCCTAGGAAAGTACTGATTTGAAAGCAATTCACAACTAGATAGCCCTGCATTGGTATAAGTCCACAGCTGTGATTTCCCTAGGAAAGTACTGATTTGAAAGCAATTCACAACGAATCACAATCAGCCCAACCAAAACCAACTGCTGTGATTTCCCTAGGAAAGTACTGATTTGAAAGCAATTCACAACTTCCAAAGCCTCGCCAAGTGCCTCGTCAAGCTGTGATTTCCCTAGGAAAGTACTGATTTGAAAGCAATTCACAACTCTAGGGCACCCGCAGATGTAGAGGGGTTGGCTGTGATTTCCCTAGGAAAGTACTGATTTGAAAGCAATTCACAACTGTGTAGCGATTCATCATGAAGTTTCAACGCTGTGATTTCCCTAGGAAAGTACTGATTTGAAAGCAATTCACAACAGGCTCCCTCGAAAAGAACGCCTTCAATTCGCTGTGATTTCCCTAGGAAAGTACTGATTTGAAAGCAATTCACAACAGCGGATGGGAGGAAAGCCCCGAGTTGGCTGCTGTGATTTCCCTAGGAAAGTACTGATTTGAAAGCAATTCACAACGGAGACCCTCACCGTGCTCCAGCACGCCGAGCTGTGATTTCCCTAGGAAAGTACTGATTTGAAAGCAATTCACAACCTGGGTGGCGATGTCCTGCGCGGCGTCAAAGCTGTGATTTCCCTAGGAAAGTACTGATTTGAAAGCAATTCACAACGCTGGTGCTGGGACTGGGCAGCTACGACCCGCTGTGATTTCCCTAGGAAAGTACTGATTTGAAAGCAATTCACAACAATCAAGAGCTGAGCAAAGCCGTGGCCCAAGCTGTGATTTCCCTAGGAAAGTACTGATTTGAAAGCAATTCACAACGTATAGGGAATGGCGTATATATCGGTGTTAGCTGTGATTTCCCTAGGAAAGTACTGATTTGAAAGCAATTCACAACAGTACTAAATTCATGCACTGTATTTGATCGCTGTGATTTCCCTAGGAAAGTACTGATTTGAAAGCAATTCACAACTAGTGCGCTACTGCATTTTATTAGAGCCGTGCTGTGATTTCCCTAGGAAAGTACTGATTTGAAAGCAATTCACAACTCAGGTATTCTTTCCACCACTTGCCAATCGCTGTGATTTCCCTAGGAAAGTACTGATTTGAAAGCAATTCACAACGATCCAGGTGGACAACTTCAACCTGATCTTGCTGTGATTTCCCTAGGAAAGTACTGATTTGAAAGCAATTCACAACCGGATCGACCGCTATCAAAAATTCCTGCATGCTGTGATTTCCCTAGGAAAGTACTGATTTGAAAGCAATTCACAACGCATTCCAACGCTACCGCACTCTTGGAATCGCTGTGATTTCCCTAGGAAAGTACTGATTTGAAAGCAATTCACAACCCTGTAAAAACTCCAATTATCCGGCTTTGAGCTGTGATTTCCCTAGGAAAGTACTGATTTGAAAGCAATTCACAACCAGGAGCTTGACGATTTTCGAAATCATCGAGCTGTGATTTCCCTAGGAAAGTACTGATTTGAAAGCAATTCACAACCGTGGGCAAAATGTTAATATATTGGCTAAGCTGTGATTTCCCTAGGAAAGTACTGATTTGAAAGCAATTCACAACTATAGTGAAAGAAACCCGCTCAACATCTCCGCTGTGATTTCCCTAGGAAAGTACTGATTTGAAAGCAATTCACAACGCGTGGGGTCTTTGGATGGATCGGGGTATCGCTGTGATTTCCCTAGGAAAGTACTGATTTGAAAGCAATTCACAACTCCCACGAAGTGGATGCCGGAAAAGATCAGGCTGTGATTTCCCTAGGAAAGTACTGATTTGAAAGCAATTCACAACTACTATGGAATCCTCTTTTTATAAAATCTGGCTGTGATTTCCCTAGGAAAGTACTGATTTGAAAGCAATTCACAACCTTTGGGGCTTTTGATTTTTTAAAAAGTTTGCTGTGATTTCCCTAGGAAAGTACTGATTTGAAAGCAATTCACAACGTTGTGAATGATGCCCTGGGCGAATATTTGCTGTGATTTCCCTAGGAAAGTACTGATTTGAAAGCAATTCACAACGGACACATTGCCCGGAATGTAGATGGTGCGGCTGTGATTTCCCTAGGAAAGTACTGATTTGAAAGCAATTCACAACTCATTTTCGACCATTGTCCTACCACACAGAGCTGTGATTTCCCTAGGAAAGTACTGATTTGAAAGCAATTCACAACCCTATCGCTCCAAAGAAGGCTCGGCGAGTCGCTGTGATTTCCCTAGGAAAGTACTGATTTGAAAGCAATTCACAACGGATCTTCGCTGGTGGCCACAAATTCATTGCTGTGATTTCCCTAGGAAAGTACTGATTTGAAAGCAATTCACAACAGTGAAATGATATCCCCGGTCGGTGTCCTCGCTGTGATTTCCCTAGGAAAGTACTGATTTGAAAGCAATTCACAACGCACGTCAGATAGCGGTAGCGGCTGCTTCAGCTGTGATTTCCCTAGGAAAGTACTGATTTGAAAGCAATTCACAACGGATCATATATCGGTGCCGTCTAGGGTGATGCTGTGATTTCCCTAGGAAAGTACTGATTTGAAAGCAATTCACAACGGTTTTGGGGTTTTGGTAAGAGCTTCTATCGCTGTGATTTCCCTAGGAAAGTACTGATTTGAAAGCAATTCACAACTGATTATCTACTTTAATGTAGTATCTTAGAGCTGTGATTTCCCTAGGAAAGTACTGATTTGAAAGCAATTCACAACCTTAGGGGTCACGATGATCCGAGCGGACGAGCTGTGATTTCCCTAGGAAAGTACTGATTTGAAAGCAATTCACAACTGGTTCAGGAATGTTGATATAAGGGACAAAGCTGTGATTTCCCTAGGAAAGTACTGATTTGAAAGCAATTCACAACGTTGCCGTCGGTGTCATAGCCAAACAGGATGCTGTGATTTCCCTAGGAAAGTACTGATTTGAAAGCAATTCACAACGACATGCCGGGTGCCCCGGTGGCCTGGATCGCTGTGATTTCCCTAGGAAAGTACTGATTTGAAAGCAATTCACAACTGTTCCCTATAAAGCTAGTACACTAGATCGGCTGTGATTTCCCTAGGAAAGTACTGATTTGAAAGCAATTCACAACTACATCGCATGTCTAAGACCCGCAAACTGAGCTGTGATTTCCCTAGGAAAGTACTGATTTGAAAGCAATTCACAACGCAGAGGCTGATGATGGCGGGCACGACCTTGCTGTGATTTCCCTAGGAAAGTACTGATTTGAAAGCAATTCACAACTATTATGCTGTTTACATATATTTATAATTGGCTGTGATTTCCCTAGGAAAGTACTGATTTGAAAGCAATTCACAACCAGGCTAAAGGCGGTGTCTTTGAATATGCGCTGTGATTTCCCTAGGAAAGTACTGATTTGAAAGCAATTCACAACCAACATGATGAGCGCGTTCACGGTGTATATGCTGTGATTTCCCTAGGAAAGTACTGATTTGAAAGCAATTCACAACACGGCTGGGGTAAACGGCACCGCATCGATGGCTGTGATTTCCCTAGGAAAGTACTGATTTGAAAGCAATTCACAACCAGACAATTCCCTGACTGTTCTTTTCCCAGCTGTGATTTCCCTAGGAAAGTACTGATTTGAAAGCAATTCACAACTAGTTGAAGCTGACTTGCTTCTCATGCTGAGCTGTGATTTCCCTAGGAAAGTACTGATTTGAAAGCAATTCACAACCTTGGCGGAGCTCTTTTCCAACCGTGAGGGGCTGTGATTTCCCTAGGAAAGTACTGATTTGAAAGCAATTCACAACGAAACGTTGCCTTCAATCGCACCAAGCAAGAATTGAAATTTTTGATGGCTCGGCAGAGGGAAAACTGGCCTTCCGCAGCAAGCTCAAAATCCCTTTCCAAATACCCCTCTTGGTACTGGCTCTTGTCAGGGGTGGGCTGCTTGAAAAAGACCTCTAAGCTTTTCCAGATCGGAGACGCTTCGCCCATGCGTTGTTTTTTCGCCTGAGCTGTTGGCGTACATCGAGGAAAAGGTGCAGAAGTGGGTTTTCAGCTGGCCGTTTTCCCCCCGTCGGGCAAAGATCAGCCAAGTCTCGCTTTTGTCGATGCCCATGTCGCAAGAAGACCAGCGTTCGGTAACGGTTTTGTTTCCCCCGTGTATGAGGATAGAACCCTGGGTGTCTCCTTTGAAGGACTCCAAAACGGTCAGGTCCGCTTGGTAAAACAAATCGTTTTCATGGGTTTTGGGGATTGCCGAGGCATAGATGGAGTCGATTTGAACCAAAGCGACAAAGTCATAACCCGCCAGATCCTCCTGAGTGTTGAACTCATAGTTGCCGGAGCAGTGGCAGGAAAAAGCCTCGATGGAGGCAAAGAGATTCAACAACAAAACCGCCAGGAATACCAATTTTTTCATTTTCGCTTGTTTGAGCAATGAACAGATAGTGCTTCAGCAGGAGCCGAAACACCTAAGAATCCAAGTTAAAGAAGCTTGGAGGAAAAGCAAACGGATTACTAAGAATGTTGGATATCTCTGATCGGTGTAGTTCTCAGCTTACTTCATCACCACGTAGAAGGGTACATTGTAGGAAGCGACGTTGCCTTGCTGGTCGTAGGCGAAAGCAAAGATCCGGTAGGGGCCTTCTTCTTTTGGCGTCTTGAACCTGACGCTGTCGCCTTCGACGCTATCTATCAGGTGCTCCATGGTGTAGCCCGTCATATTGTAGTCGTAGCCTTTGACTTCGATGAAGTAGTTTCCCTCGTGCCGGATTTCCCATCTGTAGGTGAGGGAGTCCCCTTCGAGATCTTCGGTAAAAGCCTTGGCGATGTATTCGGTGTTGTTTTCGAGATACACATTGTCGTAGGCGGGGCCTTGGGCAGTTTCTATGAAGATGTTGCTGATGTCGGGAGCGGAGTTTTCGGCTTGTTCTTTTGACCAGGCATATCTTAGGAAGTTGGCCAGTTCGGTTTTGCTTCCATCTTCGGAAAATACGCTAAACCAGGTATGCGTCGCCTCATACTTATGTCCCCAGTAGAATGCGTAGCTGCCCAAAAGCAGGGAGCTGTCCGAGGCGATTTTGTCCCAATATTCCTTCATGACTTGGATCTTCTCGGCGGTTCTCATCTCCTTGGGTGCGCCCCACTCCGTGGCGGGAATCTCCCAATGGCCATCGGGCCCCCATTCGGAGACGATGAAAGCCTTGCCCCAGCCCTTGTCCTCATAGACCCTTTCGTACATTTGGTCTATGGTCTTGAAGGCATTGAATCCCAAGATGTCGATGTGAGGCATCACATGTCGGTAAGAGGCCACTTTGTTTTGGCTGGAAAAGACGTCCACAGCAGTCATCGTGGGGTGGTTGGGATCCACTTCTTTGATCATTCGGGCGACCTGGTCGATGATGTAAAAGACCACCGGTCTAGGTCCGCCACCATATTCCTTGACCTCATTGCCCACTCCCCACATGAGCAGGGCGGGATGGTCTTTGTATTTTTCGATCAAGGGACGCAATTCCTCTATTTTTCTATCCACTTCCCAATACTTCCAGTAGCTGAAATCATTGCCCCAGGAGGGCCGCCCCACCTCCAGTCCCAGGGTGACGGTCAGCCCCTTTGCATGGGCTTCGTCCAAAATCCTATCCGCGTCGTGAAGGCTCCAAGTTCGGATAGAATTGCCGCCGTATTCGGCCACGAGATCCAGGTGCTCCGTTCCGGCAGCGCCCTTGATGTAATAAGGCTCGCCATGCCGGTAGAGTTGGGCTTTTCCGTCTTGATACCTAACTTCGACCGTGGGATTTTCGACCTTTGGAAGGTCTTGGTCGCAAGCACAGAATAGGAATAAAGCGATAAAAAATGTGACTAATTTATGCCTTTCAAAATTGGTTTTCATGGCCTTTTAGTAAAACTGATCTGTCGGTTGGTTGACGAAATGTGTTGGTTTCCTTTTTCGAACGAAAAATAGAATAATAAAATTTGCAATTCAAATACTTAATAATGTATTTTGAATCTGAAATTGTCTTTGCCTAATCAATGAGTAGAAAACTATTTTTCGGAAAGTTAATTCTGATTTTTGGCCTTTTGTCTTTGATGCTGTTTTTATATGGCTTTTTGGAAGAGGTCGGGGTCGGACAGCGGGTTTTGTTTTGGCTGCTTTCGGGCTCCCTTTTCTTCAAACTGCTGAAGGTGGGCTTTGAGTGGTATCACTATGCCGGCCTTCCCGAGCCTCCGCAAAAGTCCGTCAAACCCAAGGCTCCCGAGCACCCCTTCACGGTGGATATGCTGACTACTTTCTGTCCAGGCGAGCCATTTGACATGTTGGAGCGCACTTTGAGGGCGATGGTGGGCGTGCGCTATCCCCATACGACCTACCTCTGCGATGAGGGCAACGACCCTGTGGCCAAAAAACTTTGCGAAAAACTCGGGGTGGTGCACGTCACCCGGGAGACCCACGAAAACGCAAAGGCTGGAAATATCAACAATGCGCTGAAGCAGGCGACCGGCGAGATCTGCGTCATCCTGGATCCAGACCATGCGCCTTTTCCCGAGTTTCTGGACCATGTGCTCCACCATTTTGACAATCCCGAGATCGGCTATGTGCAGGTGGTCCAGGCCTACGGCAACCAGTCGGAGTCGCTGATCGCACAGGGGGCAGCCGAGCAGACCTATATTTTTTACGGTCCCTACATGCAGGCCATGAGCGGATACGGCACGGCGCAGGCCATTGGTGCGAATTGTACTTTTAGGAGAGCTGCTTTGGACTCTATAGGAGGACACGCTCCGGGATTGACCGAAGACATGCATACCTCGATGCTGCTCCATGCGGAAGGGTGGAAGTCGGTGTATGAGCCGGTGATCCTCTCCCGGGGACAGGTTCCCAGTAGCATCTCGGCCTACTACAAGCAGCAGCTTAAGTGGAGCAGGGGGACTTTCGACCTTTGGCTGAACCTCTTTCCCAAGTTGTTTTTCAAGTTTGATTGGAGGCAAAAGCTCCACTATGGCTTGTTGCCGGTTTACTATTTGTTTGGATTGATCGGTATTGTCGACTTCGTCGTCCCGATATATTCCCTGCTTACGGGCGAATACCCTTGGCTCGTGGATCCCGGGGTGTTTTTTGTGTTTTTTACCCCTTTCTTTCTTTTCAGCTTGGCCTATAGATACTATGCGCAGGGCTGGCTCAACCATCAGGAGGAGCGAGGCATTCATCTCATGGGCGGGATTTTGCGGGTAGGCACCTGGTGGATCTACACCATAGGATTTGTGTACACCCTGCTCAATATCAAGGTGCCCTATATTCCTACGGAAAAAGAACACTCCACCAAGGGGGAGTTTCTCTTGGGACTGCCCAATCTTCTGGTGGCGATCATTTCCCTTGGGGCAGTGGTGTATGGGCTTTCCCAAGACTGGCAGCCTTACAGCATGCTGATGGCCGCTTTTGCCCTGGTCAATGCCTTTGTTCTGTTTTTCGCATTTGCCATCGGGCAGACGACCTGGGTCAGCCAGTCCAAAAGCAGTTTTTACAAGTTTAGAGATCGATATGCGATCAAGGAACAGCACCTGTCCTATCTCAAATTGAGTCGGCTGAGCTTTCGCTTTGCCCTGGTCTTGCTTCTGGCATCGACTTCCCTCCTGATCGTGGGAGCCATCAAGATCGGCAGCGACCAATACCTCGATCCCCTTCCCAAGACTCCCATCGAAAAAGAGCTTGGAGGCTTCTACCTGGGGATGTACAATGCCCAAGCCGATGTGAAGTCGGACTTGTCTCCCATCCGGGCTATCGAAAATGAATCGGGGATGCAATGGTCTATCATCTCTACCTACGTGGCCTGGGGAGATGGGCAGGTACCGACCGGGAAACTGAGGGACATCGTCGCCCATGGGGCCATCCCCATGCTTACCTGGGAGCCTTTTTCCAACTTGTTTGAACAGTATCAAGATGTCGCGGACCTGAAGGAAAACAAGCGGATCTTTCGCTACATACTCGACGGATACTTTGATTCCTATATTGACGAAATGGCGGTGGCACTGCGGGACCTCCATTCCCCGGTGTTTTTGCGGTTTGCCCATGAGATGGAGAATCCCATGTACCCATGGTCTGTATCCGGAGGAAATAGTCCGGAGGACTTCGTGGAGGCTTGGAAGTACCTTCACTATAGGTTTGAAAAAGTAGGGGCGCACAACGTCTCGTGGGTTTGGAGCCCTTGGTCAACAGAGGGATTCGAATCCTATTTTCCCTACGGCAATGACGGCTCCTACAGCCAGTACGTTGACTGGATAGGCTTGACTGGGCTTAACTACGGCTTGGCCTCGCCGGGGCAGTCCTCCAAGTCTTTTGACGAAATCTATTCGCCCTTCAAAGAGCGTATCAAAGCCCAAGGCCTGGAGCTTCCGGTGATGATTGCCGAGTTTGGCTCCACCTCGTACGGAGTCGATGGCAAGCAGTGGGTGGACCAGGCCATGGCATCCATCCAGGAGCGACACAAAGAGATCCGCTCGGCTGTTTTTTTCTACAGCGATCTGGACAAAAACTGGGTGACAGCCTGGCGGCCGGCAGAGAATGCCCAATTCATCGATTGGACCTTTGATCTTGGGGGCGTCTCTAAGGCAACTGAAGAGTTTGAGCTGTTTGAGGGGAAAAACTACCTGACGGAATCGGGTGAGGGCGGACTCAGCCCCAAGATGCTGGTCGCCCGAAACGGAGCGCATGAGCTTCTAGTGGACGGCGAACCGTTTTACATCAAAGGAATCGCCTACAACGCGGGCAATGACTGGGAGGAAGGCTTCAAGCCTTTGTCCCGAAAGCAGCTGGATGCGGACTTTGAGCTCATCAAGCAGATGGGAGCCAATACCATCAGGAGGTATGAGCCAGGGATCTATGACCGAAATATTCTCAGGGCGGCAGATGAGCATGGACTGAAGGTCATGTTTGGCTTCTGGTTTGACCCGAAGGTGGACTACCTGCAAGACCAAGGGAAGCTGGATTCCTATCGGAAAAAGGTGCTCGCAGCCGTCGAAAAGCACAAGGACAACCCGAGCATCATCGCCTGGAACATCGGCAACGAGACCTGGGGGCTTCTGAAAAAGCACTATGCCCAACCCTACCTCAGCGTGGTGAGGAGAAGCTATCTGGAGTTTTTGGACGGGCTGGCGGTACAGATCCGGGAGATCGATCCCCAGCGTCCCGTATTTTCGTCCGAAGAGCATGACAACGAACGCCTGATCGGCGCTATTTCCCAATACAGGGCTTTTGCCCCCCATGTAGATGTGATCGGGATCAATTCCTACTACGAGGAAAACATCAGCGAGCTCCAAGAGATCATGGAGCAGGCCTATCCCGGTAAGCCTTACGCGGTCACCGAGTTTGGCCCCAAGGGCTATTGGAACCAAGAGCTGGGAGACTATTGGAGGGATAGCTTGCTGATCGAGCTTTCCTCGGTCAAAAAAGCCGGCTGGTATCGAGACCAGTGGCTCGAATACATAGAGAAGCACAAGGGGGACAACCTGGGCGGAGTGGCTTTCAGCTGGACCGACCGCTACGAGGGTACGGCAACCTGGTTTGGGATCACCGACCACAAGGGGAGGCTGAAGCCTTCCTACTATTCCCTGCAGTCCGTATGGCAGGAAGAGCCGTCGCAGCCAAGATCATTTCCGGATATCACGATTTCCGGGCATTGGCATGTGCTCAGCCCTGGAGAGACCCTTTGGCTGTCCGCCGCCGTGACCAATGGGTATGAGGGGGATTTGGAGTACAGCTGGGAAGTGTACGACGAAAACTGGCAAAGGAGTACTCCCGTGCTGGCAACCAAGCTGGAGGGGAAGTTTGTAGAGATACAGATGCCTGCCAAGCCTTCGAGACTCTACCTCTATGCAAAGGATTCTGAGGGAAACACGATCACCGCATCCAGGCCGCTGTTGGTATCGGGGCAGTAGATCTTTTTGAAAAGCAACAATTCCAGTTGTGGGAAAGGCCGGTTTGTGGTCGTTTCGATAGCATGGAAGAAAAAAGAAAAACCCGGCAGGAGCGATCCTGCCGGGTTTTATTGTTGGGGTTTGTCATGGTCGCTTAGACCACATCCGGCACCTCAAAGCCTTTTCTGTAATTGCGGGTCAGCATCGCGTCTGCTTCGGCGTCATTGACAAACTTCTCCGATTTGGGGTCAAAGTTCAGTACGCGGTCGAGACGGTAGGCGATGTTGCCCAGGTGTGCCAAGGCTGAGGAAAGGTGGGCGGTCTCCACGGGGCCGTTGAGGATGGAGCTGTCGCGGGTGCGCACGGCCTTGATGAAGTTTTCGAAGTGCGCATCGGTACCTCCGAGTCCACGATCGACGCCGCTGGCAGCCTGGCCTCCGTCAGAGTTGGACTTGCCTGGGGTATTGTCCTTGCCGAGGAAGGAGCTGTACTTGTCGTAGCCGTCGATCACGATGTAGCCCTTGTCTCCATAGAAGATGTTGCCCACGGTGGCGCCGCCTTCGTTGTTGGTCAGCCATGGACGCACCTCAAACTGGATGATCTTGTCCTCCTCGGGATAGTGGTAGATGGAAGTCAGGAGTTCCGGGGTTTCTTTGCAGTCTTTCCAGAGAAACTTGCCGCCCATGGAGGTGATCTTGGTAGGCAGGCCTACGTCCAGTCCCCACTGGCAAAGATCGGTCTCGTGGATGCCTTGGTTTCCCACGTCCCCGTTCCCATAGTCCCAGTGCCAGTGCCAGTTGTAGTGCACCAGGTTTTCGGTGAATGGACGCTTGGGGGCCGGGCCGGTCCACAGGTCGTAGTCCACGCCTTCGGGGATAGGGGAAAAGCCTTTGTCGCCGATGTCACCACGCATGCGGAACACCAAGCCGCGGGCCATGTACACCTTGCCTATGTAGCCGTCGCGCATCAGCTGGATGGCTTCCTGCACTGCGGGAGAACTTCTCAGCTGCACGCCGTGCTGGACAATGCGGTCGTACTTGTAGGCCGCCTCGACCATTTTTCGCCCTTCGGCGATGTTGTGCGAACCGGGTTTTTCCACGTAGACATCCTTGCCCGCTTGGCAGGCCCAGATGGTCGCCAGGGAGTGCCAGTGGTTAGGCATGGCGATGCTCACCACGTCGATGTCCGGGTTGTCGTAGACTTTGCGGAGGTCTTGCTCCAGCGCTACGTCCGCCTTGTATTTTTCCTTGAAGCTTTTCTGTCTTTCCTTCAGCAGTCTCATATCCGGATCGCAGAGTGTAGTCACTTGGACATTGTCCTGCACCATGAGGCTGGCGATGTGGGTTTGTCCCCGACCGTTCACGCCAAGTACGGCGGCGTTGATGCGGTCATTGGCGCCAAAAGCTTTGGCGGGGATGATGGTGGGCGCAAAGACTGCCGCCGCGCCGGCGACTGCGGTCTTTTTCATAAATGATCTTCGGGATGGGTTTTTTGCCATTTCTATCTGTTAGTTATTAGGTTATTTATCGTCGTCGAAAGTTTCCTCGCAGTCGTCTAAGTGGACATTTGACCGTGGTTTTTCCAGGCAAGTCCTTTGCTCACAGAGGGAAGATAAATTTTAATTCTCTAAACATCCCCAATAAAGTGTGCAACGGTCAAAGTATTAACTCAAACGATTTCGGACCTTTTCATCCGAAAAACAGAAGAAAATGGTCAGCGCCCGATAGCGGTGTCCGCAGTGCAAAAAGCTGCTTACACGGCTAGGCTTGGGGGCTCAAGCGGGAATCTCTCGTGGATATAACTTTCCTTTTTCGCAAAAAGACTAGTGTCGCCTTGCCACTTTGGTCACAGACTTGTCCCTTTCGCTTTGCCCATACCATTCAATGCTTACCGCTCACCAGTCGCTAAAAGAGGTATTCCTCCCCGTCCTTGCCCAGGCTAGGGCCGATGTTGTCCTTTTCGATGTCCTTGAAGTACTTGTAGGTGCTGACTTTGAGTTCGTCGGTAGCTGCCTCGTCGCAGACGATCATGGACTTGTTGTGGAGCTGCAGGGCGCTGAGCGTCCACATGTGGGAGACGCCTCCTTCCACGGCCATGTGCAGGGCGCGGGATTTCTGGTGGCCGCTGACGATGATGACCACTTCCCTGGCGTCCATCACCGTGCCCACGCCGACGGTCAGGGCCAGTTTGGGCACTTGGTTGATGTCGTTGTCAAAAAATCTGGAGTTAACCATGCGGGTCTCGGTGTTCAGGGTTTTGACCCGGGTGCGGGAGCTGAGGGAGGAGCCGGGCTCGTTGAAGGCAATGTGGCCGTCTATCCCTATCCCGCCGAGGAAGAGGTCTATCCCGCCGACAGCCTTGATCTTTTCCTCATACTGCTGGCATTCCGCCTCGAGGTCCGGGGCGTTGCCGTCCAGGATGTGGATGTTTTCGGCGGGGATATCGATGTGGTTGAAAAGATGGGTATACATAAACGAGTGGTAGCTTTCCGGGTGGGACTCCGCGAGTGCCACGTATTCGTCCATGTTGAAAGTGATGACGTTTTTGAAAGATACCTTGCCCTTTTGGTTGAGCTTCACCAGCTCCCGGTACGTTCCTACCGGGGAGGAGCCGGTAGGGAGCCCCAGGACAAAGGGTTTTGTGCTCTTTTCCTGGTGGGCTTGGATCTTGCCGACGATGTAGTTTGCCACCCATTTGGAAAGCAAATCATAGTGTTCGTGAATGAGGAGTCTCATCGTGTGAGTGGTTTGATTGGATATTTGGGTCGCAATTTCAAAAAAAGTCCAGACCAGGCCTCGGCCTGAATCCATTCTTTTCCCCAGCTGCCTGAAACAATACCCCCTTTTTTGCCAATAGTACTAGCGGTGCCTGCCGGGATTCCGCATCCCTCCGGGCCGTGGGGGACAGATTTGTCCCGGCTTGAATGCTCGCGGTGAAAAAATCCCCATTCTTTCCGACCTTTGGCCCAGTCAAATCCCTTTTCCCTTGTCGACCAAAGTCCTATTCGTCACGCCGCCGTTTACCCAGCTCAACACGCCCTATCCGGCGACGGCCTACCTCAAAGGTTTCCTGAACACGCTCCAAGTGCCGTCCCGGCAGGCGGATCTGGGCATAGAGGCGATTCTGGCGCTTTTTTCCAAAAAAGGCCTGACGCAGGTTTTTGAAATCGCGGCGAAAAAGGCGGATGAGCTCTCCGACAACGCGGCGCGGATTCTCCGGATGAAAGCCTCCTACCTCCAGACCATCCGCTCGGTGATCGACTTCCTGCAGGACAAAAATCCCACCCTGGCCTACCATATTTCCGAAGGGGATTTTCTGCCCGAAGCAGGCCGATTCGAGCAATTGGACGATATGGACTGGGCCTTTGGTTCGCTGGGAGTGCGCGACAAGGCCCGGTATCTGGCCACGCTCTACCTGGAGGATATCGGCGACCTGATCACCGAGGCGGTGGATCCGCATTTCGGTTTTAGCCGCTACGCCGAGCGGCTGGGTATGTCCGCGCTGAGTTTTGACGAAATGGACGAGGCGCTCAGGCGGCCGCTCAGCCTGATCGATTCCCTGATGCTGGAGCTTTTGGAGGAAAAAATCCAGCGCTGGCAGCCGGAGTCGGTGGCATTTTCGGTGCCTTTTCCCGGCAATCTCTACGGTGCGCTCAAGTGCGGCCAATACCTGAAAAAAAACCACCCTGCCATCAAAGTATGGATGGGGGGCGGCTATCCCAACACCGAGCTTAGAAGCCTGAAAGATCCCCGTGTCTTCGACTACGTGGACTACATCACACTGGACGACGGGGAAGCTCCCGTACGTCTGCTCTTGGATCATTTGGAGGGGAAAGTCCCCTTGGAGGGACTGAAGAGGACTTTTGTCCGGACAGCGGGAGAGGTGAAATTCATCAACAACCCTGCGGTCAAAGACCTTCCCCAGCGTGAGGTGGGGACACCGGACTACGGGGACCTGCAGCTGCGGGACTACCTGTCGGTGATCGAGGTGGCCAATCCCATGCATAGGCTCTGGAGCGATGGGCGATGGAACAAGCTCACGCTTGCCCATGGCTGCTACTGGGGGAAGTGTACCTTTTGCGATATTTCCCTGGACTACATCGGGCGCTACGAGCCCATCAATGCCGCCATCCTTTGCGACCGCATCGAGGAGATCATGGCCCAGACCGGTACCAATGGCTTCCATTTTGTGGACGAAGCCGCGCCTCCCGCTTTGATGCGGGATCTTGCCATAGAGATTTTGAGGAGAGGCCTGGTGGTGGTCTGGTGGACCAATATCCGATTTGAGAGCAGCTTCACCGCAGACCTGTGCCGACTGCTGCGGGCTTCCGGATGCATTGCCGTGTCGGGAGGCTTGGAAGTGGCATCGGATCGGCTTTTGGCTCTGATCAAAAAGGGCGTGACCGTGGCGCAGGTGGCCCAGGTGACCAACCATTTTACCCAAGCGGGCATCATGGTGCATGCCTACCTCATGTACGGCTATCCGACGCAGACCGCCCAAGAGACGGTGGACTCCATGGAAATGGTCCGGCAGCTCTTCGAGGCGGGAGTCTTGCAGTCAGGCTTTTGGCATCGCTTCGCCATGACCGCCCACAGTCCGGTAGGCATGGATCCGGCCGCCTTCAGCGTGAAGCGCACCGATCTGGGACCGGGTGCTTTTGCAAACAACGAGCTGGACTACGAAGACCCCACCGGGGTTGACCATGCGCTCTTTTCCGAAGGTCTGCGAAAATCCCTCTTCAACTACATGCACGGCGTGGGATTTGAGATTCCGCTGCGGGACTGGTTTGACGTGAAGGTGCCTGCCACCTCCATCCCCAAAAAATACATCGAGCGGCAGATCCAGTCTGAGGCTGCTCCCGGCTATCGGGATCAAAACCGTGTTCTTTGGATCGGTGCACAGCCCGATTTGGTCGATGCCGAGGAGGGCTTTTGCGAGCTGGTTTTCTCGGGGAAAAAGGAGGATTTCGCCATCGAGCTTCCGCTGGAGCTGGGTGAGTGGGTGGCTTGGCTTTTGGCCACCACCAGCTACGAGCAAGCGCTGAATACCCTGAAGCCGATCCGGGAACGCTACGAGGAGGAATTGGGCGACTTTGGGGAACTGTTGGAGTCCGAGGTTTGGGATATCCTCAGGGAGCACGGCTTGCTGGTGTTTTGAGTCCAGGCCTTTTGGCCGGTGCCGGGGAAGTTGCTAGGCTTTGTGATGGGCAGTCAGACTTTCCCTTTTACCTTCTTAATTTTTCTAAATTCACTAGGCAGAAAAGCTATTTTCTGTAGCACCTTCCTTTCTGGTGCGTCTTTTGACCAGTATCATTCGCAACTAAACTGAGATCACTATGAAACGACTCCTGACTTTAACCCTGGCCCTCGCTCTGGCTTTCCCGATTTTTGCGCAGCAAACCCAGCAAATCCCCCTGATCGAGGTGGAAGGCTATGCAGAGCGCAAGACGGCTCCGGACGAGGCGATCTTCATGATTTCCCTGGAGGAAAAAGCCATGAAGGTCAATGACGCGGTCAATGTACTCAACAAAAAGGCCCAAAGCCTCGCCGATGCCCTCCGCAAGGGGAGGATCAAGGACTACAAGCTGGTGGCCGACAACTACGCCGTGGACGTCAATCGCATCTACCGCTCCGGTACCCAAAAGGACAGCGGCTACGTAGCCCGACAGAACCTGCGTATCGTGACCTCCGCGACCAACGAGGACCTGCACAAGATCTCCGACGCCATCCAAGGAGCAGGTGACATGAGCTACAACCTTAGCTTTGGAGTCTCCGAGGCCACCCGAAAATCCCTGGAAAACACGCTGCTGGCCGAGGCGCTGAAAGATGCGGAGGCACGGGCAAACCTCATCGGCAGCACGCTGAACTTGAAAGGCCTGCGGGTCTTCAATGTGACGATGGAGCAAAACTTCCGCCCTGTGCCGATGTACAACGCCAAAATGGCAATGGCCGAGTCGGCGGACATGGTCATCGAGACCGAGGAGCAGTCCCTGACCAAAAGAGTCTATGTGAAGTACACGTATTGAAAACGACAATCATGAGCAAGTTAGGAAGCCCGGGAGACCGGGCTTTTTTTATGATCTTCCGATTTCCCGCAAATTTTCACAGAGGGCAGCACGGATCCCTGACGAATCAACACCTTTCGGTTTTCTTGGATGGGGGATCTACCATCCGAGTTTTTTGTGTCGAGTAAGGGAGTCCAAGTTTGAATCGCTGCTGCCGGGGGACGGGTTGTTATTAGTTTAAGACGATCCTGAAAGTACTTCCCTTGCCGGGGCTGCTTTCCACGAGGATTTTTGCGCCTATGCTCTCGGCAAATTCCTGACAGAGCATCAGGCCGATGCCGGTGCCGGATTCGCCTTCGGTGCCTTTCTGCGATGCGACCCTGTCGGTGAAAAGCTTCGCGAGCATGGTGGGGGACATGCCCGCGCCGGTGTCCCGGATGAGGATCTCGTCGCGGCTGGGATAGGCGACGGTGATTTTTCCCTCCGAGGGAGTGAATTTGATGGCGTTCATCAGGATGTTTCTCAGGATGAAGCTGAGGCGCTCCCGGTCGGAGCTGATCCTGAGCCCAGCCTGACGATCGAGGCTGAGCGTTTGGTTTTTTTGCAGGATCTGGGGGAGCAGCAGGTCGATGTTTTCGGAGACCAGTTCGTCGAGGTCAAACTGGCTGGCCTGACCCTCCTCGGTACCCAGGTGGGATTTGGCCCACATGAGGAGATTGTTGAGCATGAGTGAGAGGGCGTTGGTCTCGCGGGCAATCAGGGGCATGACTTCGAAGAGTTCTTCTTCGGAAAGGATCTTTTTGTCCCAAAGCTGGATGATGCTGTGGAGGGAGGAGAAGGGCGCCCTGAGGTCATGGGAGATCACGGAGAAGATCTTGTCCCGAAACTTGCTGGCACGGCTGAGTTCGTGGTTGGTGGCGTTGAGACGGTCGGCCTGCTCCTGTATTTGCGCGTTTTGGCTCGTTGCCAGCAGGTGGGCGTCCTCCAGCTGCTGATGGGCGCGCTTGAGCTTTCCGTGGTTTTTTTTCTGTTGCCAATACAAGACTCCCAACACCAGCACCAAGACGGCGGTACCGGCCAGAAGCTCGTTTCTGCGCTGGATGGAGAGGTCCAGAAACTGCTGCTCATGGGTGAGCCGTTGATTTTCCAGCTCTTTCTTTTCGGTTTCGTACTGGACGAGCAGCTCCTCGCGGATCTTCTGGCGGCTGTCGTTGAAGACGGCTTCGTCAGCGTCCTTCTTGATGGAGAGGTATTCGTAGGCGGCTTTGTAGTCGTTTTGGCCCAGCGCGGCATCGACGAGATACTCGGCGGAGATGGAGATGTAGAAGTGCGAGCCGGCCTCCTTGGCGAGGGTATAGGCCTGTCGCGCGTAGTCTTTGACCTGGGCGTAGTCCTTTTGCTGGAGATGGTAGTTGGCCAGCTCGTGGAGGACTGAGATCTTGTTTTCCGTGTTTTGGTTGGCCTCGGCGATGGACAGCGCCCGCAGGAGGTATTCTTTGGCTTTGGTCTTGTCTTGGATGGTAAGCTGGGAGAGTTGGGTCAGTGTTTTCACCAGGCCGTTGTGGTCATTCAGTTCTTCCTTGATCCGCAGGGATTGCTGCACGTAGGTCAGCGCCTGTTCGTAGTCTTTTGGGTCTTCGGTGCGATTCCATCGGTCTTTGTAGTAGTTGCCGAGGTTGTTGTAGATCATGGATTGCCCTCTTAGGTGTTTGACGGCCAAGGCATAGCCAAGTGCCTTCTCGTACATCTCCGCCGCCCTGCCCATGTCGCCGTTGCGGTAGTAGACGTTTCCGATGTTGATGTTGGACTCCATGACGCCTGTGGAGTCTTGGAGTTTTTCCCGAATGGCCAAAGCCCGAAGATGGGTTTTCAGCGCCTCCTCGTACTCCGAGCGGATCAGAAGCGCCACGCCCATCACATTGTAGGCGTTGGACTGGATTTTTTCCTGCCCTGCGCGCTCTGCCAGCTCCAGCGACTGCTGGGCGTAGCGGATTGCCGTGTCCTGCTCAAAGCCATAGTAGTGCTTGGCAAGATCGAGGTACATGGCCGCTTTGGCGGAGTCGGATTCTGAGCGGGAAATTTGGTGGAGCAGACTGTCGGGAAAGGACAGGGGAGTCTGTAGACTTGTCCAGAGGACTAGCAAAAAAGCGAGCATTCGGTGTGGGAGGTTTTGCGCAGCGGGTGATGGCTAAATATGCATTCGAAAACGAAGAAATCCATGCAGGATTACACGGAATTCGATAGGATATTATGGCCGGAAAGCTGTTTTTCCAGAAGGTGGAGGAAGGAATGGTTCAGCAGGGTGTTTGTCCCGGACAGCGCTTAAGTCCGGGTGTCAGTAGGCGATAAAGCCAATGAAGCTCAAAATGCCCACGGCAAGTCCCAAGAGGAATATTTCATAGGCTTTTCGGACAAGCCGGTACTTGCGGTTCAGCACTTTTCCTTGGTAGTAGAGCGAGGTGGTCATTTGGTCCAGGATCTCGCCTTTGTTTTCCAGCATCTCATGGGTTTCGCTGAGGTAGTCCTCCAGGCTGAACTTGGAGCTTTCGGCAAAAAACAGGAGGCTGGATCTTGGTTTACCGTTGGGTCTTTTTTCCGTACCGATGATGGAGGGCTTGGCAGCCTGTACCGCCAGCATGGTGGAGGCTAGGATTACCGAGAGAAAAAGCAGCACCGGGCCTATGGTGAGCAGGGAGTCCAGTTGGATTCGATGGGAGACGGTGCCGTAGCCGAGTACCGCGATGGTGGAGGAGATGACCACAGAGTTGATCGTGATGATGATGTTGGCCTTGTTGTCGGCGATCTGGAGCAGGTTGCAGTTGTTTTTGAAAGCCACGCGGAAATAGGTTTGTTTTTCGCGCTGGCTTTTTTCCTTGCCTTTCTTATGTTCCGTGATTGGGGGTTCCATTGCTAGGGTATTTCCCATGAATTTAAGCAATTATTCACAGGATCGCTCAAAGTCTGTGCGGAGTCCCCCGGGAAGGGGGGAAACGGAGCGAAACGCCGATGGGTTTAGGCCGTTCGCGCGCCAGAGACCTCGCCAACGGCTTTGTTTTTACTCAAAACTTTTTGATTTTCAGGATTCCTGCTCTTTTAATTCTTTTTCTATGCTTCTACAATCCCCCGTTTGGTCAGTCTTTGGCCGCATTTCTTTTCGGATAGCCTTTGTCTATTTTCTGCTGTATTTCAATCCTCTCCAGTTTTTGGCGGTCATTCCTGGCCTGTATTGGCTGCCGGGAACCGCACTCTTGCCGCTGGATGCGTTGACTTTTTTTCTCAATGATCAGCTCTTCCACATCAGTCCCACGCTCAACCAAAACGGCGGTGGGAGCGGCGACACCAGTTTTGCTTGGGCGCAGGTGTTTACCATGCTGGCCCTCGCGGTGCTGGGAGGACTGGCATGGACTTTTTTCGGGAAAAAGCGAACCTCCTATCCCGTCTGGCAGCATGGACTTTGCGTGTTTCTCCGCTACAGCCTTGCCGGGATTTCCTTTTCCTACGGGATACTGAAGGTCTTTGCGATGCAGATGCACTTTCCCAACCTGAGCCAATTGGCCACGCCGCTGGGCGACTATCTGCCGATGCGTTTTTCCTGGATGTTCATCGGGTACAGCGGCCCTTATCAGATTTTTTCGGGGCTGGCCGAGGTGGCTGTGGCCCTGCTGCTGGTCTGGAGAAAAACCGCACTCCTGGGCGCGCTTTTGGCCGTGGGGGTTTTTGCCAATGTGGTGATGCTGAATTTCAGCTATGACATCCCCGTGAAGATCTACTCCCTGCATCTTTTGATTTTGAGTGTCTTCTTGGTCTGGCAGGAGCGGGAGCGCTTGTTTGCGTTTTTTGTGCAAAACAAGGCGGTATTGCCCTCCTCCCTGTATGAAAAGTCCTGGGCCAAAAAGTGGCAGAACTCGGGCAGACTGGTGCTCAAGGTCTTTTTTTTTCTTTCCAGTTTTGGCTACACGACCTACAATTACTACAACTATTACAGTCAATACCACGCGACCAAGGACCTGGTGATGGATCCGGTAGAGCCGGGGATTTATCATGTGGAGGTTTTTGTAAAAAACGGCGACACCATCCCGGAAAGCCTGGCCGACGCGCAGCGCTGGCGGGATGTGGTCTTTGACTACAACGGCTCCGGCAGCATCGCCGCCAATGATTCCAGTCTGAGGATGCGCTACGGCCGGGCTTATTTTGTCTACCAGCCGGACAGCCTGGGCGAGCGGATCGAATGGAGAAACTACAGCGCAGAGAGCCATCCGGTCGCCAGTTTTGACATGGATCTCTCCGAAAAGGGAAAGATGATCCTCAGGGGTGCGAAAGGCGATGACTCCCTGCAGGTGGTCTTGCGAAAGCTTGACCGTCACTTTCCTTTGACCGAGCGGCAGTTTCACTGGATCAGCGAGTCGAATCGATAGCGCTGATTTTTTGGGCTATTGCCCCGACAGAAAAGCTTTCAGCAGGCTGCGCAGGTGCTCGGGAGCCTGGTCGGTGTCATAGTGGTGGGTTCTGGTTTTTTGCAGAGGCGGGAAAAACCGCTGGATAAATTCATGCTGGTGGATGATCAGCGTGGGCTTGCCCAGCGCCATGGCCACAGCCAGTTCCAGCACAGCATTGGGATTGAGCAGGGTGATGTCCGCGACGACAAAGTGGGCCGCGGTGAGGTCCTTCCAGATCGCGGCCATGATCTCCGGATCGAGGCTGTCGTAGCCGACTCGATAGGCCAGGTTCATCTCCCCGCACACCGATCTGATGGTATGCTCGGTGGCTTTGCTCCAGGGCCGAAATGCGGTCACGTGGAAAAGCTGCCGCTGGCCGGCCTGCTTGGGGTAGACCCCTGCAAATGGGGGCTGAAAAGCGAGGTGATTGCCACCAGGGATCAGCTTGAGCAGCGATTTGCCCACCAGCTTGAGCAAGGTCGCGTCGTGGACATTCGCGTCGATAGCCTGAAGGAGGTCTTGGGTTTTGTCCTCTGGCAGGCTTGAGGCGATGGTTTTGAGGTAGTCGGCAGAGTGGGGGAGGAGGTTGTCTTTGGATATCCTGGGCTTGCCGTAGGTAGCGACCTGGATGGCCTCGATCAGCCGGTGCACATCGTCTTCGTCTTCCTGCAGTCGGCAGGGATGGATGTCGATGTCAAAAGGTGCAGTCTGCCCCGCTTTCAAAATCACGACCATGGGTTTTCCCAAAGCCAAAGCCCAGCCACACTCAAATGCCGCAAGGGCTGTCTGGGAAGCGTGCTGCAGGGCGGTGTTTTCGGCCTCGGTGTGTTTCCATTCCTTCGGATCGGAAAGCGCGGGGTCAAAGCCGCTGAAGTCAAAGATGGCAAGGCCGGATTCACGGAGCTGGATCCAGCGGTCGTCCAGGCTGGTAGTGTTCGATTTTTGGGTGGCCAGTTGCAGGCCGCAGTCCCTGCAGGACTTTTCCAAAATGCCTCGGACGGCTGGCGCTCCGCTGAAAAAGACCTGGTTGACGTGCAGGATCACCTCGTGGGCCGGAAGGGAGCTGGGTGAAAAATAGAGCAGTTTTCGCCGCTCAAACCGCCCGATGTCGTAGGCAATCTGCCGCAGGCCAAACTGCTGATGCTGTATCAGCTGTGGGAGCGTGTAGGCCGACCGAAGTAGGTTCATGATGTCTTCCCGAGCCGCTTGGATGCGCTCCGCTTCTTTTTTGTCTTCCCCCTGGAGGTTTTCGTCGAGATTCGCCATTCGGATCGCCAGCTGGGGGAAAAGCTCCAAAAACTGTCTGATCATCCGGTTGTCCTCAAACCCGGGAGCGATGGGCAGCAGGTGCGCGGCCCCTATGAATCGCTGGGTGCTTTCTCCGAAATTTTCCATGGCGAGGTCCTGCTGCCATTCGGGATCGTCCAGCTGGTCCATGAAAGCGGTGATTTGGGAGTAAAACTGCTGAATCTGTGGGTAAAACGGCCGCATTTCCTCCGGTACCTGTTTTTCGATCGTCCGCAGCAGGGTGGGGATGAACATCCGGAACAGCTCCGCGATCAGCCGAAGCTCGTCTTCGGACAGGCTCCCCAGCTTGAGTGTGAGCAGGGTAAACTGGTTGAAAAAACGGGTGAGCGCTGCCGATACCGAACGGCCGCCTGCCAGCTGTCGATCCAGTTCGGCAATATTCGCTTCCATCTCCTTCTTGATTTCCTCGGCGGTGGGCGGGTCGGGCGCTTGCTCGACGTAGTCTTTCATGGCGAGCAAGCCTTGGATGACCTCGTCCAGCAGTTCGTTGGTTTCGGCGTTTGCGTATTGACGGGAGCAGTCGACCAGCTCCCCCACAAATGCGATGTATCCGTCGAAGTCCATGGATTCGTCGTCCAGCCTTTTTCTGACCAACGCGATAGCCTCGTACATCGCGTGTTCGGAAAAACCGTCTTTTTCCATCCTGGCCCGATAGTTTTGGATGATTTCCGGGGTATCCAGTTCGGTGTCTGGTTGCTGGATTTCGGGGGATTTGGTTTGCAGAGAGGCCAGGTAGGTCTGGATCGCCGCCACGTGTTCGGCTCCCATTTTCTCCAAAAGAGGAACATGCTCCGGGTCAAAATAGAGCACCAAAGCGATCAGTATATTGAAACAGTAGGCATGTGCCTCTTCGGTGAGCGTTGGCTTCAGGTTTTCCAATTCCTGCGTTGCCATCGTCCAATACTCAGGATCAAAACCCTCGTCCTGAAACTGGATAAAGCAGCGGGCCAGCAGCTGCTCGGCGGTACTTTTCCCCTCGTGGTCTTCCGGATAGGCCTCCGTAAACTGGATCAGAATCTGGAGGCTGTGCAGCTGAAGGATCAGGTTTTGGAAAAGGGCGTCATTCGATTCGCTGGAGGCATAGTCCCAGTCCGACAGGGTTTGGAAGGACTCGCTGAGCGTAGCCAAGGCCGCTTCGTAGTCCTGCTCGCGGATCTTGGCAGAGACTTCCTGCAAAAACTGGTGGCAACGCAAGCCCATGGAGTCAGGCGCATAGAGGCGCTGGTAGGCTTCCTGGATCTCTTTTCGCAGACCCAATACCTCCGCTTCCTGCGGATACTCAAGGTAGTTTCTCAGGTACAAAGCCGTCAGTTCGAGGAAGGCTAGCTGGAGCTGGAGCCGGTCTTGGCGGGTACGCACCCCGTAGTTGCCGAGATAGGAGATGGACTGGACCAGCAGCGGCTCGTGCTCAGGCAGGGAAAAATCCACCTGGCGGACTTGGGTTAAAAACTCATCGAGGGGCATCGGCTGGTCCATCCCCTAAGATACTACAAACCTTTCAGGTAGGGGGAAACTGATGTGGTAATGCTTTCTATGAGCTCTTCATCCATATATCGGTAGTCGTCAGGTATTTCGAGAACCACTATTTTTTTATGGGAGGTCTCAAGGGGAAACTTTTGGACGAGTCGTTGCTTATGTTTTTTCTCCATCGCAAAAACCACATCGGCCCATTCAATCAGCTTTGCGTTGACTTTGGTCTTGGCGGAAGGTTCGGTGCCGGCGGATTTCGCAGTGATTCCTTGCCGGTTTTTATATATGGCTTCGGCTGTTGGGCTTCTCCATAGATTCCTGCTACATACAAAAAGCAAATTCACGTTAGCTCGATTAATGTTAGTAGAGGTTTATTTGCTCTTCCATTCCATCACTTCCATCTCGCTGAGCTCCGGGCCACCGCCGCGGTTGGCGGAGCCAGCTTGGACGTAGATCTTTCCGTCCAGATACGCCACTCCGGTGCCGTGTCGGCCTTGGAGTAGGTTGGGCAGCTTGCTCCAGGTATGGCTGCGGGTGTCGAGGACTTCCACTTCGGCATGGGCCGGGACTTGTACGCCGCTTTCCCCGTTCATTACGATGAGGTAAGGGCCGATTCCCAGGTTGGAGTTGCCCGCGCGCTCGGTAGGGATGCCGGCATCGATGGTCGTCCAGGTGC
Source organism: Algoriphagus oliviformis (assembly GCF_017254915.1). Classification (GTDB taxonomy): domain Bacteria; phylum Bacteroidota; class Bacteroidia; order Cytophagales; family Cyclobacteriaceae; genus Algoriphagus; species Algoriphagus oliviformis. Next base: position 152,504 of record NZ_JAFKCT010000007.1, read on the forward strand.
CAGTCTTGAAGTCGTAGTAGTCCACTTCCTTGATCGTGGTGTCGATCACCCGGTTGTTTTTTGCATTGGAGGTTCTGCCTCCCGCGAGGTAGAGCCGGTCGCCGACCATGGCCGCGCTCACGTGGTCTCTGGCTCTAGGAGCATCGGGGAGGGTGGTCCACTTGCCGGTCTTTGGGTCCAGCTCGTCAAACCAAGCCACGAATCCATCCCAGTGTCCGTCCTGTATGCCGCAGACCACATAGATCTTGTCCTTGCGGACAAAGACCCCAGCGGAGCCGCGCAATCTGTTTTCGGGAAGCTTGGGACCATCTCTCCAAGTCTTGGTTTTGGGGTTGAAAATCAACGCATTTGCAATCGGTGTCTCATGGGGATAGCCGCCCGTCAGCGCGCCGATAACCCAGATTTCCCCCTGATAGCTGACCGCCTGGAAGTGGCTGATCTCCATGGGAGCGTCGGCTACCTTCGTCCAGGTATTGGTTTTGGGATTGTATTCCTCGACCGGCCTTTTGCCACGTCCACCTAGGGAATAAAGCTTGCCCTCGCATGCTACAAAGGAATTTTCATGGCGCGGAGTGGCTTCGGTCTTCGGCGTGACGACAGTCCACGACTCCTGGGCGTGGAGTTGGAGGATGAAGAAGAAAAGGAGTGCAGTCAGGATGGGTTTCATGATTTCGGATTTCAGATTGGGGATTTCGGTTGGCGCATTACCGAAAAATTTCGAATTTCAGATAGAAGTCGCGTCTCAAAGGTTTTCAATATCGCAAACGCTGAATTTGCATGAAAGAGCAACTGAAAATTCGCTTTAAAAAATTCGCCTTGAGCGTCATATCACTTTGCGAGTCCCTGCCCAAGAGGAATTCAACTTTTACGCTTAGTAACCAGATTATTAGATCTTCGACTTCAATGGGAGCGAACTATAGATCAGCGTTAAGAGGACGTTCTGCCGCTGAATTTCTTGCAAAGCTGGGAATAGTGGAAGAGGAGTCGGACGAGACCTTGTATTGGTTGGAGTTGATTTCCGAGTCGTCTTTGGCGAAACCCGAAGTAGTGGAGCCGCTTTGGAAAGAGTGCAATGAGCTGTTATCCATCGTGGTAGCTACGATCAATACCACCCGGAGGAATCAAAAAGCTTCAAAATAGCAGTCTAACGTTGGTATTTGTGATTTGCTCCGAAATCAGAAATCAAAAATCCGACATTGGATCAGTCAATATCGTTGGACACCATATCAAAGGTGTCCCGAGTCACATGCTTGAAATTCCACTTCAGCGCCAAGGTAGGTCCGTAGTACACGTCAAATTGATGGCCATTGCTGCGAAGCTGCATTTGCGCGATGATCCCCGCGAGGACATGCAGGTTTTTGGTGACGCCGGCGCTGTAGTACACAGATTGTCTGAGGATGTCAAACCTGTTTTCGGCATAATCCTTAGATGGAAACTTAAACATGACCTCGGTGTAGTAGGAAATGTTGGCCGATTTGAAAATCGGGTTTTCGCCCTGCCGCAAGTAATGGTTTACCCCAAATCTGCCCCGTAGTCGTGGGATGGTGCGTTGTATTCCGTTCTGATCTTCAAAGAACTTAGTCTCGAAACGTACCTGTTCAAAAAGGCTTCCCTTGGGCAGATTTTGCATGTAGGTTCCCATCAAAATCAGTCTCCGCTCCAGGATTTCGGGATTGCCAGCCTCCTCGATTTCATACTTCTTGTTTCTCGCATAGCCCACGTAAAACTTCATGTGCTTGAACCCAGAGTAAACCAGCCAGGGCCGGATCACGAAGCGCTGCACGTAGGCAAATGGGTTGGAGTTGGTGTAGGCGCCTTGGGTGACGAGCTGCATATCTACTTGCCCGGAGAGCTTCCATTTGTCCGCCAGCGGAAAGGCGACATCTATTTCCCCGATGGAGGCAGGGATGAATCCCAACTGATAGCTGGGCTCGGACTGGGCCGCCAACCTCTGGGGAAGGATGGTAAGGGTCAGTGGGAAAATGAGGAGGGCAAACCACTGCGCCAGGTTTGGGATGCCCTTTTTTACAAGCTCGACCATGGAAAAGTCTGTTTGAAAGTCGGAAAAAAGAAAGGAATGGATCAGTATGCCCAATAAGCAAATCTAATCCATTCCATCAAAAAACTCGTTTCGACTGGCTATTTACCCAGATCCAAAATATCCCGGATTTTGTTGATTTCGGCCATTTTGTCGAAGAGTGCGGGGCTATCCTCAGAGGCGATTTTTTCACGGAAAGCTTGGAGGTTGGCGATGTAGCCGTCCAGGGCAGCGAGGATGTTTTCCTTGTTTTCGGTGAAAATGGGTGCCCACATGGCAGGGCTCGACTTGGCCAGACGCACCGTTGAGGCAAAACCCGATCCGGCCATGTCAAAAATGTTTTTCTCATCAGCCATCTTCTGCAGCACCGTCTCTCCCAGCATAAAGGAGGAAATGTGGGAAAGGTGGGAGACAAAAGCCAGGTGCCGGTCGTGCTCCTCAGGATCCATGAAGCGCAGCTTCAGGTTCAGCGCGTCAAAGAGTTTGTAGGCCTTTTCCTTGAGATGTAGGTCGGTTTTTTCCAGCTCGCAGACGATCATCACCTTGCGGTCGAGCAGCTCGGCAAAGGCCGCCTTGGGTCCTGAGTACTCCGTGCCGGCAATGGGGTGTGCGGCAAGGTATTGCTTGCGCTTGGGGTGCTCCGCGATGAGCTGGCAGAGCTTGGCCTTGGTGGAGCCGAGGTCAAATACGAGGGAGTTTTCATCCACCTGATCCAGAGTTTGGAGCAAAAGATCTCCCAGGGTGTCGGCCGGAGTAGCCAAGATGACCAGATCCGTGTCCGCGTCCGGAGTTTCTTTTGCCTCAGTGATAATGCCCAGCGTCAGGGCATCCTTCAGGTGTTGGGGATTGGAGTCGAAGCCGCTGATGGCCAGCTCGGGGAATTTTTGTCTGGCACCCAGGCCAAATGAACCTCCCAAAAGTCCCAGTCCTATGATGTGTATTTTTTTCATTTCAGCTTAGGGTTTGATACGGTTGATAGCCTCCAGGATTTTGAATTCGGGCATGCAGAGCGAAAAGCGTACGTAGTCTTTGCCTGCCGAACCGAAGATCTTACCCGGAGTGATAAAGATGTTTTTTTCGTACAGCAGCCAGTCCACCAGCTCCTCGGCGGCTTTGCCTTCCGGCATTTTGCACCAAACGAAAAGTCCGGTGGCCTTGGGATCATAGCTCAGTCCCAGCTTTTCGGCCAGCTTCCAGATCAGTTTTCTGCGGCTGGTGTAGATTTCGTTTTGCTCCGCAAACCAGCTTTGACCCAGGCTGAGTGCGGCGATGGCACCCTTTTGCAAGCCGAGAAACATGCCCGAGTCCATGTTGGACTTGACTTTCAATACGGCTTCGACCCAGTCGGCCCTGCCGCAGAGCATGCCGATTCGCCAGCCAGGCATGTTGAAGGTTTTGCTAAGCGAATTAAGCTCCAGCGCGACCTCTTTTCCGCCAGGCAAGCCGAGTATGCTCAGTGGCTCCTCGTTGAGGATGTGGCTGTAGGGGTTGTCGTTGATGAGGACGAGCTGGTGGCGCTGCGCAAAGGCGATGAGCTCGGCGAGGATTTCCCGTGATCCCGCTACGCCGGTGGGCATGTGGGGATAGTTGATCCACATCAGCTTCACGCGGCTGAGATCGGTTTTTTCCAGTTCCTCCAGCATTGGCCGGCCTTTTTTCTCCAGGTCAATTTCGTAGAAAACAGGCTCCGCTTCTAGCAGTCGTGTCACGGAGGTATAGGTCGGGTAGCCCGGATTGGGCACCAAGACCTGGTCGCCGGGATTCAAAAAAGCCGTGCTGATATGCAGGATTCCCTCTTTGGAACCCATGAGCGGCAGGATTTCCTTGCTCGGATTGAGGTCGACGCCATATTCTCTGGAGTAGAATCCCGCCATGGCGGCACGCAGCTCGGGAATCCCCTGATAGCTCTGGTAGCCGTGGGCGTGGGGATTTTGGGCGGTGTTTTTCAGCGCTTCGATCACCGTTTTGTCCGGTGCGAGATCTGGAGAGCCGATGCCCAGGTTGATCACGGGCTTTCCCTCGGAGACCATCTGGCCCACCTCGCGGAGTTTGGCAGAGAAGTAGTATTCTTCTACCGTATTGATTCGGTTGGCAAATCCCTTCATTTTTTGCTGCTTTTGTATTCGCCAAATATTTTCAAGTCTCCAAAGTCGCCGGTGATCAGGTCCATGGCTTCGCGAAACTGGTTGTAATCACGGAATTCCGCATCGATGAAGAAGGCGTATTCCCAGGGTTTTTCGATCACGGGGATGGATTGGATCTTGCTCAGGTTGAGGTTTTTGTCTGCAAGCATCGTGAGCAGCTTGGCCAGGCCTCCCGCCTGATTTTTGATCGTCACTTTGAAAGAGGCCTTGTTGGGAAGGATCTTGGTCTGGACTTTCTCTTTTTGCAGGATGATGAAGCGGGTATAGTTTTCCTTCACCGTCTGGATGTCCGGCGCCACGATCTCCAGTCCGTAGATCTCGGCCGCGATCACACTGGCGATGGCCGCCGTACCCTTCAGCTGTCCCTCGGCGATGCGCTGGGCCACGAGGGCGGTGTCCACGTCGTCGTATTGGGTGATGTGTGGGTGCTTCGCAAAGAAGGTCTTGCACTGCAGCAGGGCCATTGGATGGGAGCGGACTTCGGTGATCTCTTCGATGGTTTGTCCCGGCAAAGCCATCAGCTGATGGGCGATGGGCAGGTAGTATTCGTCCCGTATATAAAGCCCGTAGCGATCGATCAGGTCGTAGTTGGGCAGGATGGCACCGGCGATGGAGTTTTCGATGGCCATCACGCCAAAGTCAGCCTCTCCGGTTGCGACGGTCTTGGCCACCGGCTCAAAGGTGTTGAAAGGCAGAATCTCACAGCCTTCGCCGAAGTTTCTGAGCGCCACCTGATGGTGGAAAGATCCGGGCACGCCCTGGATGGCAATCTTCAGGCTCATGCAGTTTCCGGTTTTTCGGTGGAGATTCCTATCAGTTCGCAATGCTTCCAAAAGCTCGGGTAGGACTTGTTGACCACTTCCGGATCCTCGATGAGCACTTCGGTTTTGGTAAGTAGAGGCATGAAAGCCATGGCCATGCGGTGGTCGTCGTAGGTGTGGATCTGCACCTTGGAAGGCATCGTCACCGATGGGATGACCTGGTACACTTCCGGCTCGATCTCGCGCAGCTCGGCGTTGAATTTGGCCAGCTCCTGCTGCAGGGCGTAGATTCGGTCGGTTTCCTTGATTTTGAGGCTTTCCAGTCCGGTGAAAATGGCATCCTGTCCCAAGATCGCGCAGGTCACCGCCACGGTCTGAGCCAAGTCAGGGCAGTGGGTGAAATCCCACTTTTTCAATCCTTTGACCGGCTGCTTTTTCAGCAACACGCCGCCCTTCTCGAAGGTGGATTTTATGCCGAGAAACTCCATGATCTCCACGATCGCGGAGTCGCCTTGGAGGCTGTTTTCCTTCAAGCCTTCCAAAAACAAGGCTCCCTCGTCCGCGCAGGCCAGGAGGCTAAACCAGTAGCTGGCGCCAGACCAGTCGCTTTCCACAGCGAAAGCGGTAGGCTGATAAGCTTGGTGCGCCACCCGGATTTTGTTGTCCTCCCAGCTGTACTCGATGCCAAACTGAGTCATCAGCTCCAGGGTCATCTCGATATAGGTGCGGCTGCCCACTTTGCCTTCAAGCTCGATTTCCAGGCCCTGGGGCAAGATCGGAGCGATCATCAGCATGGCGGAAATGTACTGGCTGGAGACGTCTCCGCGGATCTTGACCTTGTCTGTAAGCTGCTCAGGCAGGCCGTGGATGGCCAGGGGAGGATAGCCCTCCGCATTGAGGTAATGGATCTCCGCGCCTATGGAGCGCAGCGCGTCCACGAGGATGCCGATGGGGCGCTCGCACATGCGGGCCGTGCCGGTCATGACCTTTTTCTGGTTGGTCACGGTGGCATAGGCCGTCAAAAAACGCATGGTCGTGCCCGCGTCCAGCACGTCAAAGACCGGCGGGCTGCTCTTCAGCAGGCGGATCATGGTCTGGGTATCACGGGCCTCGGCGAGGTTGCTGAGGGTGTTTTCTCCCTCAGTCAGCGCATCGATGACCAGGGCGCGGTTGGATTCGCTCTTGGAGGAGGGAAGCGGAATACGGCTGGGGGCAAATTCGCTTTTTTGGCTGAGGCGAAGTAGGGTCATGGTTTGAGTAGTCAGGGCTTAGGCCGTTTTGAGATTGTGATAGTAGAGGATGGCCTCGCGGATTTCTTCGCGGGTGACCGGAATGTTGTAGGTGCAGTCGCCGATGGAGTTCAGCAGGGAAAACAGCACGGTGCTGCCCTCGTTTTTCTTGTCTTGCAGGCAAAGGTCGAGGATGGGGTCGAGCTCTTCGGGGGAAAAGTCCACTTTCCCATAGATCTGAAACAGGGTTTTGCTGAGCAGGTCCAGCTCTTCAAAGCTGAATCCGACTTTTTGGAAGGAAAGGAATCCTTCGCAGATCATCCCCAGTGCAATGGCCTCGCCGTGGAGGAGATGGCCCTCCGTGTCCAGAAAGTAGGACTCGAAGGCATGGCCGATGGTGTGTCCGAAGTTCAGGATCTTGCGAAGTCCGGCTTCTTTGGGGTCGGCCGTGACCACGGCGTTTTTGATTGCGACCGAGTGGTAGATGAGTTTTTCCCAGTCTTGGCTTTCCCAGCTTTCGGACTTCAGTTCTAGGAAATAGGCTTTGTCCCGGATCAGCCCGTGCTTGAGTATTTCCGCATAGCCGGAGCGAAGTTCGGCCTGGGGAAGTGTCCCGAGAAATTCTTGGGCAATGAGGACCGTCTCGGGTTCATTGAACACGCCGAGGTGGTTTTTCAGTCCCTGGAAGTCTATGCCCAGTTTTCCGCCCACGCTGGCATCCACTTGGGAAAGCAGGGTGGTGGGCATGTTGATGAAGCGTATGCCCCTTTTGTAGATGCTCGCGCAAAATCCCCCCATGTCGGTGACGACGCCACCTCCTATGTTCAGCATCAGGGCTTTTCTGTCCAGTGCTGCCTCGGTCATTTTCTCCCAGATCAGGGAGCAGGTCTGCAGGTTTTTGTTGATTTCCCCAGCCGGAACGCTGATGAAAACCGTGTCCTCGGGCAAGGCCTGGGAGATCTTGGGAAGGCAATGGGTTTGCGTGTTGCTGTCGGTCAGGACGACCAGTCTGGAAAAAGAGAGCGAGGCTAAAATCTCCGTAAGCGTCTGCTCTGCCTCGGAGGTGAAAATGACAGGATCCAAGGGGCTGGGGGGTTATCGGTGTAGGCTAAAGGTAAGGAAAGCAGTCTCCAGAAGGGACTGCTTTCCCGGTATGAGAGCAGATTTATTTCTTCAAAGCTTCTCCTTCGCGCAGTTGCTTTTCCTGGCGCTTCACAGATTCCTCATGGATGCAATAAAGCAACTCCTTCATAAACTTCTCGCTCAGGTGCTTGGCCACGCCCTTTTGGGTGCGGCTCTCCATCACGTCCTTCCAGCGGTCAGACTGAAATACAGACAGGTGATGCTCCCGCTTGTGCGCGCCGATCTGGTCGATCACCGCGAATCTTTCCTGCAGGATGTCCAGCAGCTGGTCATCCAGGTGGTCTACCGCTCTTCTCAGATCCTGGAGTTTCTCGTCAGGCTTCATTGCTTCCAGGGATTCCTTGAAGTCGATGGAGCTGATCATTTCCTTCAGTCGGGCAGGAGTCACTTGCTGCTTGGCATCAGACCAAGCCTTGTCTGGATCGTGGTGGGTCTCGATCATGAGGCCGTCCAGTCCGAAGTTCATCGCGCTTTGCGCCACTTCAAGGAGTCCGTCTCTACGGCCGACGATGTGGGAAGGGTCGTTGATGACTTCCATTCCTGTCCACTGACGCTTCAGGTGGATAGGCATAGACCAGTTCGGCTTGTTTCTGAAGCGCTTGTCGTAGGCGTCTGAGAAGCCTCTGTGGATCGCGGCTAGCTTTTCGATGCCCACGGCATACATTCTTTCCAAAGCGCCCATCCAGAGTTCCAGGTCGGGGTTCATGGGATTTTTGATCATCACGGGGATGTCCACACCGCGAAGTGCCTCGGCGATTTCCTGTACGGCGAATGGGTTGACAGTGGTACGGGCACCGATCCACAGCACATCCACCTTGTGTTTCAAAGCCAGCTCTACGTGTGAGGCGTTGCCCACTTCGGTAGTGATGGGGATATTGAGGTGGTGGCGAACGATCTCCATCCACTTGAGGCCTTCCTCACCCACGCCTTCGAAAGATCCAGGTCTGGTTCTTGGCTTCCAGATACCGGCTCTGAAGAGCTGGGGTACCATGTTTTCCTCTTTCATTTCCTTGCAGATCTGCTCGATCTGCTCTGGCGTCTCCGCGGAGCAAGGTCCAGCGATGATCAGCGGGGTAGTGAGTCCCAATCCCCAATCTTTGATTTGTTTGTGCGGCTTCATAGTTCTGAGCGTTTGAAATGAAAAAAGCCCGACTCTTTCGAATCGGGCTTTTTGTGTTTTATTTTCTTTTAGTTTTTGGCTAGGCAATACACAGCTCCGATTCGATTTTGGCTTCGAAAGTAAAAGTAAAAGAAGGTAAAATAGATCGCTGCTGTGATTAACATGCCCCAAATGTAGGCGGAGGCCATTTAAAAACAAAATTAATTTTTCAGATGCTTTATTGACTATTTGACAATCAAGTATGGGTTTCATTGATTTTTTTCTAAATCGGTAAAAATTTTTCCCTGATTCAAAATAATATTCTGAATATCTGTTTGATCTGTTTTTTATGTTCTGGAAAAAATATTTTCCTGTATTTACATTTTTTCTTTTCGGCTATCCATAAAATGAAAATTGGCGACACGGTTCTTCGCCGGAAGGCGAACCCTTGGGCTGGTATTTTTCCCGGGATAGGCGCCTCATTCGCCCGCTTGCCTGCGGCGGCGGCAATCCGGAGCTTTTCCGGACCGCTTCCGCCTGACAATCCGCCTGCTTAAGCTGTTTTTTTTGATATCTTTGCAGCCTTAAAACAGCGCTATGTCTGTAAAACCCCAAATATCTTTCGAGAATCTAGAAGTGGCCTTTGCTTCCAAAACCGATGCAGAGCTCCGGAAAATGTATGTGATCTTTGCCACGCTAAACAACAACCTGATCTCTGACCTCGGCATAGGGCTGGCCAATTTGGCCTTTAAGCTCAAGCTCCCGGTGAAGGGAATCATGAAGCGGACCATGTTTGGTCACTTCTGCGGAGGCGAGACCATCGCGGAGAGCATCCAAGCCAGCAAGCGACTGGCCCAGTATGGGGTGGGGTCGCTGTTGGACTACTCCGTGGAGGGCAAAGGGGATGAGGCGTCCTTTGACAGGACCTGTGAGGAGATCTACCAGACCTTGGTCGAGTCGGCCAAGACCGACCACATGCCCTTTGGGGTATTTAAGGTGACGGGCTTGGGAGATTACCACATCATGGAGAAGATGCAGGCCGGGGAAAAGCTGAGCGCCGCTGAGGAGCAGGCTTTTGCGCGGACCAAGGCACGGGTGGAGCGGCTTTGTAAAGCCGCCCATGACCTGGGCATCAAGATCCTGTCGGATGCGGAGGAGAGCTGGTTTCAGGACGTGATCGACGACCTGACCTATGACATGATGGAGAAGTACAACCGGGAGCGCTGTGTGGTGTACAACACCTACCAGATGTATCGCCACGATGCCTTGGGCCGACTGCGGCAGTCCCAGGAAGTAGCTGCCCAAAAAGGCTATCTGCTAGGGGCTAAGCCCGTGCGGGGAGCCTATATGGAAAAGGAGCGGGAGCGGGCCGAGGAGCTAGGCTACACCGATCCCATCCAGCCCAATAAGGAGGCGACCGATCGGGACTACGATGCGGCGATTGGGTTTTGTGTGGAAAACGGCGTGCATGTCGTATGCGCCACGCACAATGAAGCCAGTACGCGCAAGCTGACCGAGCTGATGAATATCCATGGCATCTCCCCAACCGATGAGCGCGTGTATTTTGCGCAGCTCTACGGCATGAGCGAAAACATCTCCTTCAACCTCGCCGATGCGGGATATAACGTGGCCAAATACATGCCCTACGGCCCGGTCGAAAAGGTGATGCCCTATCTGACGCGCCGGGCGGCTGAAAACACCTCCATCGCGGGGCAGAGCAGTCGGGAGTTTGATCTGATCCGAAGGGAGATGAAGAGAAGGAAAGGCAAGGGGTAGTGTGCAGTGTTCAGTGCGCAGTAAGCAGTTTTCAGTGGGCAGTTGGACGTCATTGCGAGCGACGCAGGAGCGCGGCAATCTTTTGTCTTAGTTTCCATGCGCAGCGTAGTAAAAAGTACGTGGTCGGCAGCGAGCCAAATTTTAAATATCGAATCTCAAATCTCAAATCTATATAATGCAACTTCTTAGCGAACAGGAAATCGAACGCAGAAAAGACCGGGAAGAGCTCATGGCCCTGGGGATCAATCCCTATCCGGCGGAGGCTTTCCCCATCAATGTCACTGCGGAGGACATTCACCGAAATTACGAAAACAGGAAGACAGACTATAAGGACATCTCCATCGCCGGAAGGCTGATGAGCCGCAGGATCATGGGGTCGGCATCTTTTGCCGAGATCCAGGACTCCACGGGTATCCTGCAGATCTATGTGCGCAGGGATGACATCTGCCCCGACGAGGACAAGACCCTCTACAACACCGTTTTCAAGAAGTTGCTCGGCTTGGGGGATTTTGTAGGGGTAAGAGGCTACATCTTCACCACCCAGACCGGTGAGATTTCCCTGCACGTGACCGAATTGAAGATTCTGTCCAAGGCGGTAAAACCCCTGCCGGTGGTGAAGCGTGACGAGGAAGGCAATGTGTATGATGGCTTCACCGATCCCGAGCTTCGCTATCGCCAGCGCTACGTGGACTTGACGGTGAACCCCGAGGTAAAAAAGACTTTTGTCACCCGTTCCCGCATTATTTCCCAGATGCGTCGCTACTTTGACGACCATGGCTGGCTGGAAGTGGAGACTCCCATCCTGCAAGCCGTGCACGGCGGCGCGGCGGCGCGTCCTTTCCATACGCACCACAACACGCTGGACATGCCGCTCTACCTGCGCATCGCCAACGAGCTTTATCTGAAGAGATTGATTGTCGGTGGCTTTGATGGGGTCTATGAGTTTGGGAAAATGTTCCGAAACGAAGGCATGGACCGCACCCACAATCCGGAGTTTACCTCCATGGAGATCTATGTGGCCTACAAGGACTACATCTGGATGATGGAGATGGTGGAGGAGCTCATCGAGCAAGTCACCGAGGCGATCCACGGCAAGACCAAGATCAAAGTGGGTGGAAACGAGATCGAATTTGCAGGGCCGTATAGAAGGCTGAGCATGTACGACTCGATCAAGGAATACGCCGGCATCGACGTGAGCGAGATGGACGAGGAAGGTCTGCGCAAGGTATGTGCCGACATGGGAATCCAAGTGGATGCGACGATGGGCAAAGGCAAGCTGGTGGATGAGATTTTTGGAGAAAAAGTGGAGGCCAACCTGATCCAGCCGACCTACATCACAGACTATCCGATTGAGATGACTCCCTTGGCCAAAAAGCACCGAAGCAAGCCAGGATTGGTGGAGCGCTTTGAGTTGTTCGTCAATGGAAAGGAGATCGCAAACGCCTACTCTGAGCTGAACGATCCGATTGATCAGCGTGAGCGTTTTGAGGATCAACTGAAGCTGGCCGAAAGAGGTGATGACGAGGCCATGGCCATGGACGAGGATTTCCTTCGCGCCTTGGAGTATGGTATGCCTCCAACTTCCGGTTTGGGAATCGGGATCGACCGACTCACCATGCTCATGACCAACAATACCACGATTCAGGAAGTGTTGTTCTTCCCTCAGATGAGACCGGAGAAAAAGGCCGTCGAGCTGACCGAAGAGGAAAAGCTGGTGCTGGAGCTTTTGAAAAAAGAGCATCCGATCGAGCTGGCCAAGCTGAAAGGCCAAGCCGGACTCAGCGGCAAGAAGTGGGATGTGGCCATGAAAGGCCTGGCCCAAAAGGAGCTCGCCAAAGTCCAAAAAGACGGAGACCTATTGACGGTACAGTTGCTTTGATGAAAAGCTGAATAAAAAAAAAACCGGGCTGGAAGGCCCGGTTTTGTTTTTTTGTCCCATGCCCAAGCTTTTGATGGGGCTTTAATATTGATTTGATAAGCTCGCTTTTATGTATGTCCATGTGTCACTTTTTAATCTAGTCTGGTAAGGATTTGAAACGGATAAATTCTTCGAGGTTTTGAATTCCTTCGTATTTTGTCCTGACAAGTCTGACCCAAATAACCCCAAGCAGTATGCGCATCCTTTTCACCGGAGGCTCCGGCAAAGCCGGAAAGCACGTCGTTCCTTACCTTCTGGCTCAGGGCCATCGGGTGCTAAATGTGGACCTCACTCCTCTAAATCATCCTGGAGTCGACAACCTGACTGCCGATATCACAGATTCGGGCCAGATGTTCAATGCGATGAGCATGTATGCCGGATTTGATGAGATGGAGCCCGGGACCGGTGTTCCTAGATTTGACGCGGTCGTGCATTTTGCGGCTGTGCCGCGCATCTTGATCAAGCCCGACAATGAGACCTTCAGTGCTAATACGGTTGGGACCTACAATGTGATCGAGGCTGCCGTAAAGCTCGGGATCAAGAAGGTCATCATCGCCTCCTCGGAGACCACCTATGGCATCTGTTTTTCCGACGGGAAAACAGACCCCGACTACCTTCCCCTGGACGAGGACTATGATGTGAATCCCATGGATAGCTACGGGCTTTCCAAGGTGGTCAATGAACAAACGGCGAGGGCTTTCCAGCGGAGGACAGGGGTCGATATCTACGCCCTCAGAATCGGCAATGTGATCGAACCTCACGAATACGCTTCGCTATTTCCGCATTATTTCCGCCATCCTGAGGTGCGCCGTCGCAATGCCTTCTGCTACATCGACGCGAGGGATCTGGGGCAGATCGTGGACTTGTGCCTGAAAAAAGACGGTTTGGGCTTTCAGGTCTTCAATGCGGGAAACGACCATAACGGGGCGGTGATTCCCAGCAAGGAGCTGGCGGAAAGGTTCTTTCCCGGAGTGCCGATCAAGCGGGAGCTGGGAGAGCATGAGGCGCTGTTTTCCAACCGAAAAATCAAAGAAGTCTTGGGCTTTCGGGAGCAGCACAATTGGAGAAAATACCTGGACTGGGAATAGGCAGCAGTCCCGTAGGTGATTTTGGATAGATGATGCGGCGATGGATTTGTTTACTTCAGCTCGTGAGAGACGACTTTGGCTTTGGGTGCTGCTGACCGTGGCGGCGATCTATGCCACGCTGTTTATGGGCAGGCCTTTGGCAAACCAACTTCGTGACCAAAATCTCCAGGCGGTCATTTTTGTGCTCGGCATGCTGTTGGCCGGGACTGCCGTTCTGCTACACGGATGGAGGACAAAGCCCGGCAAGTTCGAAATGTCCGTGTTGCTGGGGATCGCCGCCGTATATGTCATGTTCTTTTTTAGGCTGGGAGCGCCGGAGCGGAGCCATCTGATCGAATACAGCGTGTTGGCGGTTTTTCTCCACCGGGCACTGCTGGAAAGATCGACCAACAAGAAACCCTCTCTCAGTCCCGCCTTGCTGGCCATAGGTCTTGGAGTCCTGATCGGACTGCTGGACGAGGTCCTGCAGTTCTTTTTGCCCAACCGGACTTTCGACCCCGAGGACATGTTTTTCAACGGGTTTGCGGTCATCATGGCCATCGCCGCAAGCAGCCTGCTCAACTAGATCAGGAGTAGGTACGCCGCCCGATAGCAAGGATGCTATTTGGGCCACACCCGCAGCTCCAGGTTTTTTTCTTTTTTCAGGGTAAAAGGCCCCGCGCTGGGACTTTTGGAATTCCGGGTGTTTTTGAAGTAGTCCAGACCGAGCTCTAGCGCTGAGCCATCCGGATTTTCAAAGCGCGCTTTTGAGACCATGCTTTCTCCCAGGGTGGAGGTGCCGATGGGAAAGGTTTTGGCCTTGTTCACGGATTGGCTGTCCAGCTTCATGCACAGCCACCAGCCGTCGGGACGCTTTTCCAGACTCAGCCGAGATTGCCCATCCTCCAATACCAGGGCGTCTCGCTCGTAGCGGCTGGGGATGGCACCACCCAGATAGACATTGCCGGCGGCCTGTAGGTTTTCCGCCTCTTCCTCGAACACGACCAGCCCTTTGCTGCCCACAAGCAGGTTGTTGTAAAAGCGCTCGTCGTCCCCGATCACCTTGGAGAGGGCGATGATTTCCGTGCTGTGGGGTCGGTGGTAGGGAGTTTCTCGGACCCTTTCGGCACGTCGTCTGATCTCTCCGGCAAAGAGGTTGTGGACATAGGCGCCGCCTCCGCTGGACTCCCGCAGGGCAAGTTCCGACAGGAAGAGGTTGTGATCCACCACGAAGGGGCCGTGGTTTACTTCCACAAAAAGGTCGAAACTATTGTCATGCATCAGGTTGCCGCTGACGTGGGTTCCCTGGCTCATCCAGTCCAGCCATATCCCGTAGGCACCGGTGCGGTAGATATGGTTGTGGCTGATTTCCGTATCGATGGGGCCATGCAGCTTGATAGCGGCCATTTCCAGTCCACCAAAGGGCCAATCCAGGTAGATGTCGTGGATTTCGTTTTCGGTGATTTGGGAGAATGCTCCCCCCATGCTTCCCACGATAGCGGCCTGTCCGCAGTGTAGGATGTGGTTTTTTCGGATACGGTGGCCGCCGATGTTTTCGCGGGACCAGCCTTGCTGTAGCGCCCGGTCGATGGTTTGGGTGTAGCCATAGGCGGTGGCGGCCCGATTATCCCATTCGTCCCCGTGTTTGCCGAGGGTGAGCCCCACGGCCGAGGCGTATTGGATGGTGTTGTCCTCGACGATCCAGCCTTTTGACCAGTGGGTGCCGATCAGTCCGATTTGCTCGGCGGTAGGCGGAGACCAGGGGCTAGCCGCCTGCTCTAGTGTGAACCCCCTGACGGTGATGTAGTCGATGCCAGGCTTTTCGGGATAAAAGACCGACTGCCGCGCATTGACTTCGACCAGTTCCTCGTTGGGATTACGGTCTCCAAACTGCGCCCAAATCCGAGTTTCCTTGCCGTCGACGATGGCAAACCAAGCCGGTTTTTCTTCACCGGATGTAAAAACATCCGCTTTCGTTTCTGCTTCCCTCAGCCAGTGTCCATTGAGATACACCGCCCCGGTGTGGTGCAGCCTGCCTTGGTTGTAAAACCAGTCTCCCCATAATACGTCATCGAAGGGGTTGAAGTCTCCAAAGAACGTGTTGGGAAGGACGACGGTCCACACCCCATCTTCCGCTTTTTCCCAACCGGAGACCAGCTCCGAGCCCTTGATGCTTACCTTTTCTCCCGCTGCCGCCCGATAGATGATTCGGGAGCTTTCGGAAGTGCCACCCCGAGGCGGGTTGATTCGCTCTCGGTAGATGCCCTCATGGACGACGATTTCGTCCCCCGGCTGGGCTAGTGCTGCGGCAGCCTGGATGGTCAATAGGGGGAATTCCCTCGTTCCCGGCTGGTTGTCCTTGCCGGTCTTGGCGACGTGGAGTTCTGTTGCAGAAAGCGCTCCCGTAAGGAAGGCCGCTGAAAGGAAAAACATGATCTGGAGGATTCTCAGGTCAAACGAGGATAACCGGTAGACGGGTGGAAAGTGCACGGATTTCAAAAGGGAGGAGGTTTTGGACAAGTTTGGATGAAAGTAAATTAGTTAGGGCAAATGTCCAAATATCTGGATTTTTTTGTGAAATTGCCTTCGCCGTCCCCTTGGGTTTTCTGTGCAAGATGGGCCTCGGCTCCGGCTGTGTTCTTGCCGTCAACGAAAAATTCATCCTAAATGAAACCTGTCCAACTCTTCCTTAGCCTCTTGTTTTCCACAGTCTTTACCGTCGCGGTCGTCCATGGGCTTTTTGCCCAGCAGAAGGGAAGCAAGCCCAACATCGTGGTGATTTTGGCTGACGACTTTGGGGTAGGGGACATCCAGGCACTTTATCCCCAAAACAAAATTCCTACGCCCCATTTGGACCGATTGGTGCGGGAGGGGATGAGCTTCGGGGATGCCCACAGCAGCTCTGCGGTGTGTACCCCCACCCGCTACAGCTTTCTCACCGGGCGGTACAATTGGCGGACTCCGCTCCAGGAGTGGGTCTTGGCCAGCTATGAGCCTCCATTGATTCGGGAGGAGCGGACTACCCTGCCCGAAATGCTGCGGCAAAACGGCTATGCTACCGCCTGTATCGGCAAGTGGCACCTGGGCTGGAACTGGCCCGGGAAGCAGGCCAGCCGCATGATGGCTGAGGGGAATGCTTTGAGGAAATTTCAATGGGACTACACCCAGCCGATAGCGGGAGGGCCGATTGCCCACGGATTTGACTATTATTTTGGTACCGACGTCCCCAATTTTCCCCCGTTTACCTTTATCGAAAACGACCGGGTCTACATCCAGCCCTCGGCTCGGTACAAAAAGACAGCGTATGAGGGGATGTTTTTGCCGCCGATCTTTGATGACATGCCTATGGCGCCGGATTGGAAGTTTGACGAGATCCTGCCGGAGCTCACCCGTCGGGCGGTGGACTATCTCCATGAGCGGAGCAAAGAGGAGCAGCCCTTTTTCCTGTACTTTTCCATGACTTCCCCCCACGAGCCGGTGGCACCTTCTGAGAGGTTTAGGGGGAAAAGTGGCATCGCGCCGATCGCCGACTTTGTGATGGAGACCGACTGGTCGGTGGGACAGGTGCTGAAGGCCATAGAGGAGGCGGGCCTGTCGGACAATACCCTGGTGCTGTTCACGGCGGACAACGGGCACAATTACTACGCGGATCTGGACAAACTGCTGAAGGCCGGGCACCTCCCCAGCGGTCCTTACCGGGGCTTCAAGGGCGATATTTGGGAAGGGGGGCATCGGGTTCCCTTCATCGTCAAGTGGAAAGACCAAGTGCAGGCTGGCACGACCAGCGATCAACTCCTGTGCCTGACCGATGTGTATGCTACCGTCCAGGAGTTGGTCGGCGGCGGCTCACCGAGGCCAGACGAAGCGGAGGACAGCTTTAGTTTTTTGCCGGTCATGTTGGGTGAACAAACCACATCCGGGCGGACTGCGCTCGTCAGCCATTCCAATCATGGAGAGTTCTCGTTTCGGGATGGTAGCGGCTGGAAAATCGTCTACCTCCTGCCGGAGAAGAATGTGGGCCTCTCTCGGGGGAAGCCTGCCAAAGTGGAACTCTACAACCTCAGCGAGGATCCTGAGGAGCGAAATGACCTGCTGGAGCGCCATCCGGATATTGCCGCACAGCTGGAGCGGGAGCTTCGCGCCGTGGTCGAGCGGGGTACGAGCCGAAAAGGGAAAAAGCAGGCCAACGACGTCGAAGTCCGGTTTGATGTCATCCAAAAAGCCCGCTGGGCCTTGCCTTGATCTCGTGTTTGAAATGTTGAGCCCCAAAAAAGCCGAGTATTTCTCGGCCTTGGGGCTTTGCCTCATTTCAGGCTTTTTTGTTTGTCGGCATAGCCAAAGACTTTTTGGAGCAGGGGGCTGGTACGGGCGGCGACCTGTTCCCTGATTTTGAGCTCTTCCTTGGCTATCTCTATGAAAAGGCCATCGATCGCTTTCTGGGTGACATAGGCAGTCAGGTCGGTGTTCACCGGCTTGACCAGCGGGATCTTGTTGTACTGGCCCATCACGTCGCCCCAGTATTTGGTGGCGTTGACTTTTTGCAGGCTGGAGCCGATGATGGGGGAAAACTTGGCGGAAAGGGAATCCGTCGTGGTCCGCTGAAAGTACTGCGTGGCGGCATTGGACTCGCCTAGCAGGATGTTTTGCACGTCCTGAAAGGTCATCTGCTTGATCGCAGCGGTGAAGATCGGTTTTGCTTCGTTGGCGGCATCCTCAGCGGCCCGGTTGAGGCTGGTGATGGCTTGGTCACAGAGCGAGCCGAGCCCGATACTTCGCAGGGTCTTTTCCACCTGCTTGGCTTCTTCGGGGAAAAGGATTTTGACATCGAGGTTTTTGAGGTAGCCGTCGGCGAGGGAAAGCCGGTCCGTACTGATTCCGGTTCCTTTTTCCAAAGCCTCCTTCAGCCCCAAGCTGATCTCTGAGCTGCTGGGAGTGCCCGTGATGCCTCCGGCTTTTTCCAGAAGTTTGGAGATCTGGGCGGTGGACTCGCAGGAGAAGAGGAAAATCGTGAGCAGAAAGGACAGGGAGAAAATCCCCTGCTTTAGTTTGGCTTGGTAGTTCATGGGATCAAATTTCCCTTTCTACCTAGAAAAATTAAGCCAACTTGACTAGATCCGTAAAATTCCCTGAAAAATACCGAGGTTTCTGACTTGTTCGATTCTTCAGATCTGATTATCCGCTTTTATGTCAGTAGGCTGCCGTGACAATCCGAAAGAACGCCAAAATTGGGGCTTTGCCCTACTTCGGTCATCGCCTGCCCGCCGTGGCGGGGTCTTCCAGCCCGATTGAAGAAGCAAATTCGCTTACTGGCAAGATTGCGGATAAACATGTCTTCAGATTATTTGTGTATATTTTGAAAAATGACTAAAAAATAGCTGTTTATATTTTGGTTAGTAAAAAGAATTGGTTTTAATATTGAATTTTTAGCAAATATGAATCTCAGGATCAACTCAGAATACGGAACGCTCAAGGCGGTGCTGATGCACCGGCCGGGAAAGGAGATCGACCGCCTGACACCCTACAACAAGGAGTTTCTCCTGTTTGAGGATGTGCCCTATCTGGAAGCGCTGCAGCGGGAACACGACGCCTTTTCCACCCTGATCAAAGACTCCACCGGGGCGCGGGTGTACCAGCTGCGGGAGCTGCTGACGCGGGTGCTGTACGACGGCGAGATCCTCCTCAGGCTGATCCGCGATTCCCTCAAGCGCTCCGGCCTTTCCCACATTGCCGAGGAGATTGTGGAGCGCTATTCCACTGCGGAGTGCGCCGGGATCCTCACCGCGGGGCTGAAAATCCACGAGCTGAAGCAGAAGCTACCCAAGCTCAATGCAGGCGAACTCTATGACTTTGCCTTTGCGATCCCGCCCTGTCCCAACCTGTATTTCCAGCGCGACCCAATGGCTTTGACCCCCGGCGGCATTATTTTTTCCTCCATGAAGATGGAAGGCAGGCAGCGGGAAGCAGACCTGCTACGGACCATCTTCGAAAACCACCCGGACTTCAAAGACCATGTGAAGACGCTCTACCCCATAGACGGACACGACTCGCCGCCCAGCATCGAGGGGGGCGATGTGATCATCCTTTCGCACGAGGCTGTGGTGCTGGGCAATTCGGAGCGGACGGACGAAAAAGCGATCTACCACGCCGCCAAGGCGCTTTTGGCAGAAGGCTCAGTCAAGCGGGTGTACGAAGTGCACCTTCCCAAAAAACGCCAGTTCATGCACTTGGACACGGTGTTTACCATCTTGGATGAAAACCTCGTGCTGACCTATCCCGACGCGATCAACTCCGTCTTGCAGACTTCCCTATACACTCTCAAGGACTCCAACGGAGACCGGGTCAATATCAAGCGGGATGTGCTGAAGGAATCGCTTTTGACAGTTTTGTCAAGGGAAATTCCCCATCTGGAGATCCTGGGGACAGGTGATGGCAACCCGGACTATGCGATGCGGGAGCAGTGGTTTGACGGGGCAAACGTCTTTGCCATCGGCCCACGTCGGGTCATCTCCTACAACCGAAACATCCACACCAACCGAGCACTACGCAACATGGGAGTGGAGGTATTGGAGATTCCCAGTTCGGAGCTGTCGAGAGGGCTGGGTGGTCCGAGATGTATGACCATGCCACTGAGCCGGGCAAGGATCTAGGGAGGGGTTTCTTGCTAGAAATCGTAGAAGGATCTTCTTCTGGAGACTTTCAAATCTTGCAGGATGGAGGACTTCACCCGGATGTCGATGCTGTAGGAGGTGAATTTGCCAAAGGGCATCCAGGACACGTTCATCTGCCAGCAGTGCAGGTCTCTGGCAATGCCGATCATCGTCTGGGTGACGGCCGCGGCCTGGAAGTCAAAGCCCGTATTGAAGTTGATCTTCCACTTTTCCGACAGGGAGAGGTCCCCGCTCAGGTTCATGGTTTGGGTGATGAGTTCCTGATTGCTGATCTGCTTGGTATAGGCGAGGTTGTAGCCTATGGACAGGTTCCAGGGAATGTCCCAGTCGATGTATTGGCTGGGGTCGGAGACGATCCGGTTGATTTCGTTTTGTGCAAACTCGTCCATCACGCCGCCGCGCTGGATAAAGTCCTGGGTGATTTCATCCCTGACCTCTCCGGGGGACTGTCCACTGCGGGGATTGATGGACATGTTCATGTTCATAGACGCCGAGCGGATCTTGCCTATGCCCTGACCGGCCTTCCACGCGAACTGGTTTACCCTACGAAACGTGCTGGTGCCACTTTCCAAACCGACCTCTTGGACAGCGTAGGGATCGATGCTGCTGGTGACGTTGACCGAGAGCTTGCGGTCAAAAAAGCTTGTCCTCGCCGACAGCTGGATTGCGGACAGATTGAAGGAGTCGGCGGCAAAGTTGTAGCCCGTGTTGATGTTGAAGGACTCCAGCAGCGGGATTTTCTTGGTTGCGTTTTCGGAGGTGCTGTCTTTGGAGTTGAGGATTTTCGCTTCCACCACATTCCGTATGCCTATGTTTAGGGCCCTCGATTCTCCCAAAGGAGCGCCACCATACACAAAGCCCAGATGTCTGGAATATAGCTGGGAGTCGCCTTCCTCATTGATCTGCACCCGCTGGTAGTACCCAAAGGAAGGGTCAGAAAAGTCCGGCGTATAGCTAAAACCGAATGTCGGCGCGATGTGATGGCGGATGGTTTGGATCTTGCTTCCGGGCTTGAAGTTGTAATAGCCGTAGAAGTTGGTGTTCATCGCAAAAGAGCTGTTGTAATAGCCTACGCGGTTGAATCCGTCCTCGACGATGCGGTCCACGCGCTCTTCGGTGGGGTTGTAGTAGTAGTTGATTCGTTGGAGGTACCAGAGCTCATTGTAGTTGACCGACGCCGTTCCTGTGAAGTAGTTGAACAGGGTGAAGTTGGAAGAGAGCGGAATCGTGTGCCTGGCTCCATTGTTTGCGTTTTTCAACAGCAGCCCCATGTTGTCCAAGGTGAAGTCAATAATTTCTGGTCCGTTGCCAAGCTCTGGATTGTTCACGCCAAACTGCTGCTGAACCCGGTTGGAGATCGTGTTTTGCATGTTGAAGTTCCAAGCCACGTTGAGGGTCTTCAGCGGTTCGAAATCCGAGTTTTTAAAAGGGCTTTGCCGGTTCATGTTGACCGCGACGGTAGGCAAGTCCAGCCGTACCTCTCCGGTCTGCACACTTTGCGAGTGGCGGAAGTTGGCCGACATGGAGAAAGGCGTGCCGGAGAAGGTCTTCGAATAAGAAATGTTTGAGTTGAGGTCTGCGGTGACGTTGTTGGTGAAGTTGGTCTGGCTGGCTACGTTGTTGAAGTAGCTGGTCGAGCCGGCATTGACCGAGGCGGAAAAACGGCTGGTGCCCCGGCTCACCGGAGTGTGGTTCCACTGCACCCGGAAGGTGTTGTAGTCCACAGGATTGAGTTCAGTCTCTGGGCTTTTAAACTTTTGGAAGTCGATATTGAAGCCTCCATTGAAGCGATAGCGCTTCGTGTAGATCGCCTGGGATTTGAGGCCCCAGCCCCCTTTGGAGTAGATGTCGCCGGTGATCCGGGCGTGGATGTAGTCATTGATGGCAAAGTAGTAGCCCAGGTCTTGCAGGAATATCCCGCGAGTTTGCTCCTTGCCATAGCGGGGGAAGATCACGCCCGAAGCCTTCTCCTCCGGGGTGTCGGGGATCAATCCGAAAGGAAGCCCCAGCGGAGTAGGAATGCCGTTGAAATATAAGTTGAATGGGCCAGAGACCACCTGTTTTCCCTGGATCGCCTTGATCTTGTTGGACGAGATGTGCCAGTGGGGAGTCGTGAGCTTGCAGGTGGTGTAGTAGCCGTGGTCGAGGTAGATGCTGCCGTCCTCGGTTTTTTTGATGGTCTCCCCGCGTAAGACCCCGTCTTGCTGCTCGGTGACTACGTCTTTGATGATGGCTTTTTGGGTCTTGAAGTTGTACCGCATCTCCTTGCGGATCTCGTAGGAGGTGCCGCGGTCGGTGAAAAAGGGGTTGCCGGAGATGGCGCCAAGGCTGTCCGTGACCCCGGTGGCGTAGAGCTCGGAATTTTTCCAGTCGATCACGATCCGGTCGGCTTCGAGCTTCATCTCCCCGTATTCAAACCAGGCCTTATTATAGAGGTAAACCTTGTTTTCCGTGAAATCGGTGATGATGCTGTCTTCGGCGAAATAGAGAATATCTGTTTGGATATCGCTGCTGGGCATAATTTTTGCCGAATCCAGCCTGACCAAAGTGTCTTGCTCCGTAAAAAGACTGTCGGAGATCGGAATAGTGCGGGCTGGTGGAGTCAGGGTGTCCGGGGCGATCAGGACTCTTTCCCGCTGAGGCTGAGTAGGTCGCTGTGCCAGCGCCAGTTGTGGGAAAATCCAAAGCCCTGAAATAATCAAAAAAAGGATTCTGAAACCCGACACTGCTGCTTGCGCTTTGTTTAATTTGGTTGAAATTTTGCGTAAAGTTAATTCGATTGCCCTCATGGAACGGTTCAATAACAAAAAAATTCTCTTAAGTTTTCTTATTGCAATTCCCTTTTTCTTCGGTGGATTTATCCCCAATGAAACGATGATGCCGGCTTTTCGGATGAAAAAAATCGTACTCGATGCGGGGCATGGAGGAAAAGATCCGGGAAACCTTGGCTCCAAATCCAAGGAAAAAGACATCAACCTGGCGGTGACCCTCCTGGTCGGCAAGTATATCAAGGAAAACATGCCGGATGTGGAAGTCATCTACACCCGGGATGACGACAGCTTCCCCGAACTGAAGAAGCGCCCACAGATCGCCAACAACAACAAGGCGGACCTTTTTGTCTCCATCCATTCCAACTCGGCACCCAACAGGTCCGCCTATGGCACGGAGACCTTTGTGATGGGTACCAAGCATTTCGAAGCCAATTTTGACATCGTGAAAAACGAAAACTCCGTGATCCTCTTGGAGGACAACCACGAGGAAGAGTACGAGGGGTTTGACCCCACCTCTCCGGAGTCCTACATGATGTTTAACCTGATGCAAAAGGCCTACATCGGCAACAGCCTTACGCTTGCAGACCACATCGAGACGCAATTTCGCGAACGGGTAGGCCGCAAAAGCCGTGGGGTAAAGCAGGGTCCTTTCTACGTGCTCTGGACCCCGTCCATGCCGAGTGTGCTCGTCGAGCTGGGCTTCCTTTCCAACTCGGAGGAGGAGAAATTTCTCATGAGCCAAGCCGGAAAAGAATACATGGCCTCGGCCATCTACCGATCCATCAAGGCCTACAAAGAGCAGATCGAGATCAATTGAGCGGCAAAATAGCGCCAAAGCATTTGGGCCCTTTTCTTCGCGGAAAAGGGCTTTTCTGTATCTTAGGGATGCGTCTTTTCGTGAAGGAACAGACCGAAGTGTGCGTTTTTCACCAGATCAATCCCAATCAATGCAGCATATAAACCCAAACTGGGAGCAGCTCCTCGCGAAGCTCCACACCAAGCTCGAAGAAGTAAAACAAGGCGGAGGAGAATCAAGAATCGCCAAGGAACACAAAAAGGGCAAGCTCACCGCCCGGGAGCGGATCGCCTATCTCATCGACAAGAATTCAGACTTTCTTGAAGTCGGCGCATTTGCCGCCGATGGCATGTACGAAGAGGAGGGGGGATGCCCCTCGGC
The DNA here is from genome assembly GCF_017254915.1 of Algoriphagus oliviformis. Classification (GTDB taxonomy): domain Bacteria; phylum Bacteroidota; class Bacteroidia; order Cytophagales; family Cyclobacteriaceae; genus Algoriphagus; species Algoriphagus oliviformis. The sequence goes on from NZ_JAFKCT010000007.1 coordinate 176,295, forward strand.
TGGTGTCGTGGCTGGCATAGGCCATGTGAGCGGTAGGATGTGCGTGGTCGTGGCCAATGACGCCACGGTGAAGGCCGGAGCTTGGTTTCCCATGACCGCCAAAAAGAGCCTCCGCGCCCAGGAGATTGCCATGGAAAACCATCTTCCCATCATCTACCTCGTGGACAGTGCGGGGGTTTTTCTGCCCATGCAGGACGAGATTTTTCCGGATCGGGAGCATTTCGGCCGCCAGTTTCGAAACAATTCCAAAATGTCGGCCATGGGCATCGTGCAGGTAGCCGCCATCATGGGAAGCTGTGTGGCGGGAGGGGCTTATCTGCCCATCATGTCGGACGAGGCGCTGATTGTGGATAAGACCGGTAGCATTTTCCTCGCCGGTTCCTATCTCGTAAAGGCGGCTATAGGCGAAAGTGTGGACAACGAAACCCTGGGCGGGGCCACCACCCATTGCGAGATCTCGGGCGTCACGGACAACAAATACGACTCGGATCAGGACTGTCTGGACGCGATACGGAGGATTTTTGCGACGCTGGGCGAAAACGCAAAGGCGGGTTTTGACCGGATAGCCGCCAAGGAGCCTGGTGTTTCCGCCGATAAGCTGCTGGAGGTTTTTCCCCTGGAGCGGGTCAAGCCCTACGACATGCTGGAGGTCATCGCCGGACTGGTAGATGGCGGAGAGCTGGATGAGTATAAGAAGGACTATGGGAAAACCCTCATTTGCGGCACCGCACGCATCGAAGGCTGGGCCGTGGGAATCGTGGCCAACCAGCGCAAAGTCGTCAAGACCGCCAAAGGCGAAATGCAGATGGGCGGCGTGATCTATTCCGACTCGGCGGACAAGGCCGCCCGCTTCATCATGAACTGCAACCAGCGAAAAATCCCCCTGCTTTTCCTCCAGGATGTCAGTGGATTCATGGTCGGTTCCAAGGCCGAGCATGGCGGGATCATCAAGGACGGCGCGAAAATGGTCAACACCATGGCCAACTCGGTGGTGCCGAAATTTACAATCATCCTTGGCAACTCCTACGGGGCAGGCAACTACGCCATGTGCGGCAAAGCCTACGACCCGAGGTTGATTTTCTCCTGGCCTAGCGCCCAGATGGCGGTGATGTCTGGTGCCTCAGCCGCCAAAACCCTCCTGCAGATCAAGGTTGCCTCGCTCAAAAAGACCGGAAAAGAAATCTCCGAACAGGAAGAGAAAGAACTTTTCGAGGAAATCACCAACAAATATGAGGAGCAGCTCAGCCCGTACTACGCCGCCGCGAGGCTGTGGGTGGACGGGGTGATCGATCCACGGGAGACGCGCAGGGCGATCAGCATGGGGATCGAGGCGGCCAACCATGCCCCCATCACCGAACGGTTCAACGTCGGGGTGATCCAGACTTAAGAGACATGAGACGCTAGATTCAAGACACTAGATCCAAATGTGTTGCCGACCTTAGCGATTGGTCAGGCTTCGTGTTCTATTGACTGGCGATGGTATTTTAGTAACTTCAAATGCGAACAAAACGAGTATGAGTGAACTGACCCCTGCGCAGCTGGATGCATTGGTTTCCCTGTTGGACGATCCGGATGTCGAAGTGAAGAGCCATGTCCGTGACCGCATCATTTCTCTAGGCGCGGAGATCATTCCTTTTTTGGAGGAAAAGTGGGAAAGCAGCTTCAATCCCGAGGTGCAAAAGGAGATCGAAGAGCTCGTGCACGACCTGCAGTTTTCCCTGGTGAAAAGCCGGCTGGAGGAGTGGAAAAATACCGAGGACAGGGACTTGCTCACGGGACTTTGGATCGTCAACACCTATCAATATCCCGACCTAGACTTTGCGAAGCTCAATGCGGAGATGCACCAGATCTACTTTGAGGTATGGACTTCCTTCAAAAACGACCTGCAGCCCTACGATCAGATCCGCATCATCAACAACGTCCTGTTCAACACCCTGCGCTTTTCGGCCAACACCAAAAACTTCCATTCCCCAGGCAACAGCATGCTCTCCACTGTGCTGGACACCAAGCGGGGCAATCCCATCAGTCTCTGCGCGATTTACCTATTGGTGGCCAAGAAGCTCGGCCTGCCGATCTATGGGGTCAACCTTCCGAATCTCTTTGTCCTAACCTACAAGTCCGCCGACATCACGTTCTACATCAATGCCTTCAACAAGGGTTTGATTTTTAGTCGCCAGGATATTTTCAACTACTTGGAGCATCTGAAAATCGAGCCGAAGGACGCATTTTTTGAGCCTTGCGCCCACTTGGACATCATCCTGCGCTCGCTGAGAAATCTGGGCAATGCCTTCGAAAAGCTGGGGGAGGCCAACAAGGTGGCGGAGGTGCGGGAGATGATGGCTATCCTCGAAAATCAGTAGGTCCGGAGGTTGCAGCCCACGGCTCTCACTTGCTCGGGTGTGGTCACTTCCCCCCTGAGAATTTGGTTGATGGCGCGCTCGAGGTGCTTCTCGCTGACGGCGGTTTCGGCTTGGGCGTTGTTGTCTATGGCGCCGCGGTAGCGGATTTCCAGGCCGTTTTGTCCCTTGACGAGGACGATCACTTCCGGGATCTTGGTGATGCCGAATTTTTTGGCCCAGACCTGCTCCGCATCGATGAGGTAGGACATGTTTAGCCCGCTTTGGTCGATGTAGTTCCTCAGCGTGGCCTGGTCGGCTGCCGCGGTACCTACTTCCGGATTGACCAGCGCGAAGGTGATCCCCTGGTTTTGAAAGGTTGATTTCAGCGCCTTCAGCCGGTTTTCATACATTTTGGTAAAGGGGCAGTTGAGGCTGTGAAAGACCAGCACGATTCCTTTTCCGCTGACCAGTGTTCCGAGGTTTTTGTTGGAGCCGGTGACGGCATCCAGCGTGGAGAGCTCGCTGAGTGCTTGGGCGGAGACGCCGCCGACTAGGGAAAGAAACAAAAGGAATGCGGCTACTGTCTTTTTCATGGTTTACCAGATCGTGTAGGTCAAGATAACGTTTTCCAGTTGCCTCACCTCGACGGTGTAGTGGTGGTCGGCAAACTCCGTCCCGCGGATCCTGCCTTTGATGCGGGAGGCATTGCGGGCAAAGGGTTCCAAAAGGATGTTGTCACGGAAGGAAACCCCCTTTCTTCCCTGGCATTTGAAGATGGACTCTTTGGCCGACCAGGCCATGGTGTAGTGCAGGGGGTCCTTTTCAAGGAAATCCAGCTCGGAGCTGTCCAAAAAGCGGAAGCCTATCTTCAGGATCTTCTCACGGACCAGGTCGATGTCTATGCCCACGGGCTGTTCCCGGTGGAAAATCGCCCCCGCAAAACCCGGCGTGTGGGTCAGCGACACGTAGCCCTGGCCGTTCATGGCGTGGGACTTGCCATGTTCGTCTTTGAAAAAGCCGGGATAGGGGACTTGCAGCACTTCGAGGGCATCGTGGATGGCAATCCTCGCGGTCGCCCATTCCTTCTTTTTCTCGGGATGGGAAATATTGGCAAACGAAAGCTTTTCCCGAAAACTCAAGAAATCAAGTTCATGACTCTCCGCGTCTTCGATTATCTTCACCGCGAGGGCTGACGAAGAATCAATTTTTTCTATTTTTGTTTGCATAGGCCAAAAGGGCGCCGCTGAGTGATCGTCCAATATATGTCAAAAATCCAAGTAAATAAATTACACACGCTGACCGGCCACAATGACTGCATCTATGCACTGGCGGAGGGGAGTGATCCCCGTTTTTTTTATACAGGAGCGGGAGACGGCATGGTGGTGGAGTGGGATCTGGATGAGCCGGAAGACGGTCGGCTGATCGCTAGGCTGCCCCATTCGGTGTATGCGCTGGCAGTGGACAGGGAGCGAAACCAGCTCATTGTCGGGCATAATTTTGAGGGTATCCATGTCATCGACCTGGTCGAAAACAAAGAGATCTGGAGCCTGAAGCTGACCGACCAGGCAATCTTCGACATCCAGGTCTTCGGCAGCGATATCCTCATCGGAACGGGGGATGGTGTGCTGATCGTGGTGGACACCGTGGATCAGTTTGTCAAAAAACACGTCAAGCTCAGCTCCAAGAGTATCCGTGTGATGGCGATTGCCACGGAGCAAAAACACCTGGCTCTGGGCCTCAGCGACCACACCATCAAGATCCTCGACCTCAAGGATGACTTTCAGCCCATCGCAAGCCTCAGCGGCCATACCAATTCCGTCTTTGCCCTGGGCTATTCTCCCGACGAGACCTGCCTGGTGTCGGGCTCCCGGGATGCCCATCTCAAATTTTGGGATACGCGGGATTATACCCTCACAGAGGATGTGGTGGCCCACATGTATGCCATTAATTTTTTATCTTTCAAAGAAGACGGCAGCCTGCTGGCCACCTGCTCCATGGACAAGTCCATCAAGGTATGGGACGTCGCCGACCGTAAGCTGTTGAAGGTCATCGACAAGGCCAGAAATGCCGGGCACGGCACCTCCATCAACAAGGTACTTTGGAGCAGCTATTCCGGCGATGTCGTCTCGGTGTCCGATGACCGTACCATTTCTATCTGGCAAATTGAAGCAGAAACCCTATGAAGATATCCCCTACTGCCATCCGGCAAAAAGCATTTGAAACGGCCTTTAGAGGTTACGAAAAAAAGGAAGTGACCACCTTTCTGGAGGAAATGAGCGTGGCCATGGAGCAGATCAACCAGGAAAACCTCGATCTCCGCTCCAGGCTTCAGCAGGTGGAGGCCGAGGCCAAGCGTCTCAAGGACGTGGAGGACTCTCTTTTTCGTACTTTGAAAACCGCCGAGGATACCGGCGCCAATATCATCACCGAGGCGTCCGAGGCCGCCGACCAGATCATTTCCGAGGCCAACTCGATAGCTGAGCAGCTGACCAAAGAGTCCAGCCACTATGCCCAGCAGGTGCAAAAGCATGCCGAAGATCAAGCCCGGATCATCACCACCGCGGCGGAGGCCAAGGCAAAGTCCACGATCAAGGAGATCCGTGAAAGTATGCGGAGTCTGATCCGGAGCTACGAAGGTCTCCTGGAGCAGCGGGAAGCCTTGGTGAAAAGCCTGAAAAGACTGTCCCAAGATGCACTCAACCAGATCGAGCTTTCGGACGCGCATTTTTTCCGCATCGATGGCAAGGCCTATCAGCGTGCCGTGGAGGAGCTCAGCCACTCCAACCATTTTACCATAGCAAATATCGCTGCTCTGGCACCTCAGGCGGATCCCGCTCAGGAGGAGGATCCCGAGATGGCCAACGCAACCCTGGACGAAGAGACCCAGGAAACCCTGGAAGCGATGCAGCACGAGCTGGAGGAAAAAGGCGAACTCCCTGTAGAGATCGAAGAAGAGCCTGAGCAGGAAGCAGAGGAAGAGGTGAGGGAAGAAGAGCCGATCAAGGCCGAAATCACCGCAGAAGAACCGGAGGAAATCAAAGAGGAAGTGAAGATCGAGGAGGAAATTCCCGTCAAAAGGGAGGAAAAGAAGCAGGCCGAAGTTCCCAAGGCTGAGTCGCCCAAAGGGGGCTCTGGATCTTTCTTTGACCAGTTTGACTGATGGGGAAAGTAGCACTGGAGGGGATAGAATTTCACGCCTACCATGGCGCCTACCCGGAGGAGTCTATCTTGGGGAATCGCTTTACGCTGGACCTCGAGCTGGAGACTGATTTCAAAGAAGCCATGCTCCACGACAGCCTAAAGGATACCGTGGACTACGCACGGCTATACCAGCTGATCAAAGCCCGAATGGACGTGAAAGTGAAGCTGCTGGAGCACCTGGGCCATAGGATCATCGCGGATATCCTGGAGGCGTATCCCAAGGTGAAGTCCGTGCGGCTGACGCTGAAAAAACATCATCCTGCGCTGGGAGGAATCGTCCAATATTCCGCCGTGACCGTGTGCTACCCAGAGGACTTTGCCTGAAAATACCCATGTACAGTAGAGCGGAGACATCCAAGATCCGAACCGACTTTTGGATTGCTTTTGGGCAATACATGAAGCCGGTGCCCAATGCCCAAGGCCGGCGCATTAACTGGCCTAACTACCGCACGGGAATTAAGGACATTTACTTTCGGATGCGAGCCGAGCGGGACTTTGCGTCCATCGGTATCGAGCTGGGCCATGCCGACGAGGAGATGCAGGAGCTGTTTTTTGACCAATTTCTCCAGCTGAAAAAGCTGCTGCTCGCCAGCGTCGGTGAAGAATGGAACTGGAAGCTCCACGCCAAAAACGAGATGGGCCAGACCGTCTCCAAGATCGAGCTCATCCTCCCCGGAGTCAACGTGATGGAGCGGGACGACTGGCCGAAGATTATCGGCTTTCTGAAGCCTCGAATCATTGCCTTGGACGAGTTTTGGGACAATGTGAAGCCAGGGTTTGAGGACTAGCGGTTTCCAGTAGGCAGTCTCAGGAGCCAGTTGTTGCACCTTTCTTTTGGAGTTAAAAAGGGTGCTGGATATTTTCGTTCATGACTACTGGGTTTTTTGGGCATATTGGAAGAAACTGTTGGTTTGTTCTAGCCCTACTGCTGTTTTCCTGTAAGAAATATAACTCTTGCAACGACCTGATGGGAGCTTGTGCGGGCAATCCAGAAGGACGGTACTGTACTTTTGGGTTTAAATGGGGTGGCGATAATTTGTTTGCCGACGCTGGTGTTGAGCAGGCCGGTCCCGGTACTTCAGGAGGCATCATCACTTTTGGGTATTTTGATCCTGGCCATTTAGTAAACACCCATTCTCAAACAGATGTCTCCACATTGTCATTTAGTCAAGTGACAGCCTGCGAGGCCCAAGAGCAAATAGAAAGAGCGCTGAAGGCTTGGAGTTCGGTTGCTGATTTCGAATTTGAGCTTGTGCCAGTGGAAAAAGCATCCATCAAGTTTGCAGTAGCTGATATAGAACAAGGAGGCGTTGCGTTTCCTTGCTTTACAGATGATCTATGCTCCGCGATCGCAGGACTCGTGGTACTGGATATTCCAAGCAGGAGTACTTGTGAGGGTTTTTACAATATGGTTCTGCACGAAATAGGTCACGCCCTTGGCTTAGGCCACGTAGATTCCCACAATATCATGAATCCATCCAAGAGTACTCTCACTGAACTTGGGAGTGGGGATATTGATGGAATGCAGTCCATCTATGGCAAAAAATGAGTGTGCATTCTCGGGTTATTCGGTTCAAAGCTCTTTCCTCACAAACCTAAATTCCTCGATCCGTCTTTCGCCCTTTTCGGTCAAAGCCAAGTGGATGATCAGCTCATCGCCCTTTCGCTCGTAGGTCAGCCCGTGAAACCAGGCGATGTTTTCCCCCAGCGCGATCAGCCGGAAGGTTGTCCATTTTTCCTTCTCCTCCCAGCCGGACAGGTCGGGGTTAAAGTGCTTGAGCTTCAGGGAGACACTTTCCCCCTCCTGTACGAAGTTCATGAACTCGGAGAAAACCAGCTCTCCTTCGCTCCAAAAGCGAAACGTGCCGATCATGTGGCCGTCCTTGGCGGGCATCCACGCTTCTTCGCATTCCCCGCCCAAGCCGGTGCCTGACCAGAAGCCAGCCAGCCAGTGGAGGTCTTCCACCTTGCCCTTTCCCGGTTCCTGATCGGCTTCGAGCTGCCGGACTTGGGCGAGTGCCAAATGACTAATTGTCAGAAAAAGGAGGGTAGAAAGGAAAGTTTTCATGGGGCTAAGAGCTAAGCACCCAAATTAGAAAAATAATCAGAGATCGTGGCGCTTTGGCAGGTCGGGATTGACGAAGGTAAAGCCTCGCGCTTCGTCTCCCTCGAAAAAGTCGATCTGCATGCCCATCAGAAACATGAAGTGTCGCTTCTCGATCAAAACCGGGATGCCGGTGATCTCAAACTGCTGGTCCTCAGGCTTGGCCTTGTCAAAACCCAGCGCATAAGACATCCCGCCACAGCCGCCGCCCTTAACCCCCACCCGGAGAAAATAGCCCTCGGGGATGTTTTTGGTAGCCATGATGTGCTTGATCTCGGCCTCGGCTTTTTCGGTGATGGAAATGGGAATCAGCATGGGGAGAAAATCGATTTTCGGGTGATTTGGTTCGTCGCCTGCGGCAAAATTATCGAATCGGCCGGTTTTTTGACACAGGAGAATTACTGATATTCGGATACAATTATTGACAATGGACTATTTGCTTGACTTGCTGAAAATCATCCTGCCTGCGGGCATCGTGCTCTACGGGATGTACCTGGTGGTGGTGTCTTTCCTTTCCAAAGAGCGCGAAAAGCTACTGGTGGACCTGAAAACCCAAAATACCCAAGTGGTGCTTCCCATCCGGCTTCAGGCTGCCGAAAGGCTCTGTCTGCTGTTGGAGCGCATCTCCCCAAACAATCTCGTGAGGCGATCCAACCCCTCCCAATATACCGCGGCGGAGCTTCACCCCATGCTCCTCGCCGAAGTGAGGGAGGAATTTAACCACAACATGAGTCAGCAGGTCTACTTCTCCGAGGAAACCTGGGAGGCTGTACGCCGCGCCGTCGAGGACGTGGTCACGCTGCTCAATCTGAGCCGTCAGAGTTTGACCGCCGAGGCCAGCGGGATGGAATTGGCCAAGGCGATTTTCTCCCAGTCTCTCGAGCAAAAAAACGATGCGGTCACCTATGCGCTGAGAAAAGTGAAGTCCGAAATCCAACTTTATTTCTAATCCTATGGAAACTGGCAGTAAAGCTTCAGAATTGATAGAGAAAGCAAAGGCGCTTTTTGGGAAACAGGTAGACCTCATCGTCCGCCAAGAGCAAAAGGTGGTGGAGCTGATCCAAGGCGTCGGCCAAAAGCTGACCAAGCTGGCGCAAAATCCCAAGGTCAGAAAACTGACCGAGCCGGTACAGATCTTCATCCGCATGATCAAGGCCCACTTTCGCGGACAGCACAAGGTTTCCATGGGGACGCTTGGCCTGATCGTGTTGGCGATGGTTTATTTCCTCTCGCCGATAGATATTATTCCTGATTTTCTGGGCTTCTTTGGCTTTGCCGACGACCTCTCCATCGTGCTGGCCGTCTATGCCAAAGTCAAGGACGAGGTGGATGGATTTTTGGAATGGGAGCGAACCCAAGCGGATTGAGTGCTGTTGTCCTTCTTAAAAAAAATCGAAGGAATGGAATCGTTGAGTCACCCAGTCACTCCAGCTATTTTTGAAAAAGGGTTTCCCTACCCCGAATTTGTCGCATTCACGGAAAAGCTCGTCTCCGAAAACCGGACGACTGGAGCCAACCAAAGCGAAGCCTATCTAGACTATACGCGCATGTGCCTCCAGCGTATGCATCGATGGGACAAGACCGCCAAGGTCTCCCTTGCCATGCAGGAGCTGATCGAGTCGATCCAGCAGCCACAGCGATGGCTGGTGATCACGGAGGCTTGGTGCGGGGATGGCTCCCAGTCCATTCCTTTTTTGGCCAAACTGGCCGACTTGAATCCCAAAATCCAGCTTCGGATCATCCTACGGGATGAAAACCCAGCGGTGATGGATGCCTACGAGACCAACGGAGCACGGTCTATCCCGAAGCTGGTGGCGTTTTCCGGGGATCTCCGATGCGAGCTCTTCACTTGGGGACCAAAACCCCACTACCTGATGGAACGGTACAAGGAATATCGCCATGATTCGAAGGGGCTTTCGTACCAGGAGTTTTTGGAGGAGGTTTACCTTTGGTATGCCAGAAACAAAAACAAGGACTTGGAGGTCGAACTTTTCCCTCTGATACAATCTTCTTTGATCCAATGAAAATAGCGTTTATCTCGGGCACTTCCGGAATGGTGGGCATGCAGCTTTTGCACCAACTGCTGAAGGACGGAGCCTATGACTATGTGCTGAGTGTAGGCAGGAGAAAACTTGCGCTCAAGCATCCGAAGCTGATCCAAATCGAGGGCGATCTCTTTAAGCTACAGCAATGGGACTGGGAGGATAGGATCCGAGAGCAGGCTTTGGGTGGAGAGTACGCCGATTTTCTGGGCAAAATCGAGAAGCGCGAAGCCGAGATCCATGCCTTTTGCAGCATCGGGACGACCATCAAAGTTGCCGGTTCCAAGGAACGCTTTTACGCCGTGGACCACGATTTGGTACTTGGCTTTGCGGAGTGGGCTAAGTCATTGGGAGCGGAAAAGTTTCTTTACGTCTCCGCCATGGGTGCTGATGGGGGGTCCTCTATTTTTTACAACCAGGTGAAAGGCAAAACCGAAGAGAATCTGAAGTCCGTGAAATTTGCCTATTTGGGGCTGTTTCGGCCTTCTTTACTTCTGGGAAACAGACATGAATTTCGTCTCGGAGAGCAGGTGGCGACCATCCTGATGAAGCCTTTGGTTTGGCTCAGGCTCTTCAAAAACATGCGGCCGATCTACGACCACCAGGTCGCCAAGGCCATGGTAAAAACCGCCCAAAGCATCCGTTCACAGTCCGTGGAGATCATCTCTTCCGGACAAATGCAAGACCTCAGTCAATGATCGTAGTCATACAGCGCGTATCCGAATCATCGGTAAAGATAGACGGGAAAGTAAAATCCGAAATCGGAACCGGATTGATGATTTTGCTCGGAATAGAGGAGGCCGACAGCCAGGAGGATATCGACTGGCTATCGAAGAAGATCGCCAACCTTCGGATTTTCCCTGACGAAAATGGCGTGATGAATCGCAGCGTTTTGGACGCAGGGGGAGATGTGTTGCTGATTTCCCAGTTTACGCTCCACGCCAGTACCAAAAAGGGCAATCGGCCTTCCTACATCAAAGCCGCCAAGCCGGATTTTGCCATTCCCATGTATGAAAAAATGATTTTGGCTCTTGAAACTGAGCTGGGGAAATCCATTGGCACCGGAGAGTTTGGGGCGGATATGAAAGTCAGCCTGGTCAACGATGGTCCGGTGACCATCGTGATCGACTCGAAAAATAGGGTTTGAGCTTAGTCAGGATCGGAAAGGAAGGAGTCTTCCAAAGCCTTTTCCACAAACTGATTGAGAGAATATCCCTTTTTCAGGGCCTCACGGGCAACTTTTCTATGGAGTTCGGGTCTAATGCGAACGTTAAAAGTGCCCTTGTAGGACTTGCCGGGGGTTTTCCCAATTTGCTCGCAGGTTTCCAAATAATCTTCCACAGCCTCTTCAAAAGCTGTCTTTAGACCGGAAACCGAGCTTCCCTCAAAAGTCACCAAATCATCTATCCCCTCAATCTTTCCATGAAAGATTTCATCTTCCGTGGAAAAGGACACAGAGCCAACAAAAGATTTATATTCCATTAAATTTTTCATAGCAAGCCTTCTTGGGTAAGTATATTGATGACTTCCACGACTACGTAGGTCTTTAAAATGGGCGACGGATGGGGTTTGTGGAGCCGAATGACCGATTTCGTAAGGGGGTGGATAAACATTCTTCGAGAACCAGCCGTCTTGCCCGTTTTCTTTTCTTCATAGCCCAACCCTATCAAAAGGCTTTCTAGCTCCTCAAAACGAAAGTCCTTTGGTTTTTGGAGTAATCTTGCCTTTAGCTTGTCGAGTTTTGTCACTAACGAATGTAACTGTATTTCAGTTGCTTTTTAACTTACAGGAATTATTTATTGATATCAATAAATGGATTTGGGATTTCGACATCTATCCGAAATCCCAAATCCAATCTCCCAAATCAGAAATGCTTCCAGCCTTGGGCTTTGAGCTGTACTGCTGTGCCGCTTTTGGTCACGAGAAACTTGCCTTCCTCAGCCTTGGTGATGTGGCCGATGAAGTGGATGTCGGGATGCTTTTCCAGCTTCGCAAAGTCTTTTTGGTCGATGGTGAAGAGCAGCTCGTAGTCCTCGCCTCCATTGAGCACACAGGTGACTGGATCGAGGTTGAGCTCTACAGCGGTGTCAAAGGTCTGCTTGTCAATAGGCAACTTGTCTTCATAGATCGTGGCACCGACTCCGGAAGCCTTGCAGATGTGGAAAATCTCCGATGCCAAGCCGTCCGACACATCCATCATGCTGGTGGGCACCACACCCATTTCCCGAAACTCGTGGATGATGTCCATTCTCGCATCGGGTTTGAGTTGGCGGCCAGTGACCACGCCATATTTTTCCAAGTCCGGTTTCATGTCGGGATTGGCTAGGAAGACCTGCTTTTCGCGCTCCAGGATCTGCAGGCCGATCAATGCCGATCCCAAATCTCCGGTGACACAGAGGATGTCGTTCACCTTGGCACCGGAGCGGTAGCTGAGTTGGTCTTTTTGCGCCTCGCCAATGGCCGTGACCGAGATCACCAAGCCTCCTCGGGAAGCGGTGGTGTCTCCACCGATCAGATCCACGCCATAGTGCTCACAGGCGGCGTTGATCCCCTGGTACAGTGCGTCGACTGCCTCCACGGAGAATCGGTTGGAAAGGGCGATGCTGACGGTGATTTGCTTGGGGATGGCATTCATGGCGGCCACATCTGAGACGTTGACGGCGACGGCTTTGAAGCCCACATGGGGGAGCGGGGCGTAGGATAGATCAAAGTGAACCCCTTCCAGCAGGAGGTCGGTCGTGACGACCTTGGCATGATCGCCAGCGTCGATCACAGCAGCATCGTCGCCGATGCCCTTGAGGGTAGAGGGATTGTGGAGAGAAACGTTTTGACTCAGGCGATCGATCAGGCCAAACTCGCCCAATTCGCTGATTTCGGTTCTATTTTCAGACATTTTGATTTACGATTTAAGACTTTTGATTTACGAGGGGGAAGAGATTTTTGAGGTTCTTGTCTGTCGTTGGCGTTTTCGTTGTACTCAATTTTCCAATCCCAAAACCTTCCAACCTTACCACCTTCCAACTTTTCAACCCGCTTCCTGACACAGTTCCACCAGCACGCCGTTGGTGCTGCGGGGATGCAAAAATACCACTAATTTGTTGTCGGCGCCTAGTTTTGGCGTTTCATTGAGGATCTCGAAGCCTGCCGCTTTGAGCCGATGGACTTCGGCTTGAATGTCTTCCACGTCAAACGCGATGTGGTGCACTCCCTCGTTTTTTTTGTCCAGATACTTGGCAATGGGGCTGTCGGGTCGGGTGGCTTGGAGGAGCTCCACTTTGGTTTCTCCCACTTGGAAAAAGCTGGTTTCCACCCCTTCGCTGTCGACTTTCTCGGTTTTGAAAGGTGCTTTTCCCAGAAGTCTGGCGAATAGCTCGTTCGACTTCTCCAGGTCTGCGACGGCGATTCCGATATGTTCGATTTTCCTCATCCCTTTGATTTTGTATCTTTGTGGCTGAATCTTTTTGTGGGAAAGCCTGTTTCAGACTTATCTTCACTCCACCTAAAGTAAAGGTAAAATTTATGATAATCGTTTCTGACAAGGCCAAGGAGAGAATTCTCGAACTCAGACAAGAGGAAGGCCGCTCCGAAAATGAGAATATCCGCGTATCGGTGAAAGGCGGGGGCTGCTCCGGCTTGATGTACGACTTGGGATTTGATGCCAATATCGTCGAGACTGACCATGTGTTTGAAGACAAGGGGGTCAAAATCCTCGTCGACCGAAAGAGCCTGCTGTACCTGGCCGGGACTACCTTGGAGTTTACCGACGGACTCAACGGCAAGGGTTTTCAGTTTATCAACCCCAACGCCAGCCGAACCTGCGGATGCGGGGAAAGCTTCTCAGTATAGTATTGCTATCCATTTTGGAACTCTGAAAGCAGCTCAATCGGGCTGCTTTTTTTTTACCACTCTGATCGTTGTCCTCCTTTTCCAAAAGCAGGAGTGGGTAAGCGAGCCTTGAAAGGCATTTTTCGGATTCGACTAAGCTATTTAGCGTCCAATCCTTACCTTTGCGAGCGTAAAAAACTAGCCTGACTATGGAGACCCAAATCAAAAATGTCCCTCTCAATGATCTGCACATCGCCCTCGGGGGCAAGATGGTGCCTTTTGCCGGATTCAACATGCCTGTACGCTACAGCTCCGACAACGAAGAGCATCTCTGTGTGAGAAATGGAGTAGGGGTTTTTGACGTGTCCCACATGGGTGAGTTTATGGTCGAAGGGCCAGAGGCACTGGCTTTGATCCAAAAAGTGACCTCCAACGATGCCTCCAAGCTCGTGGTGGGCCAGGCGCAGTACTCTTGCTTTCCCAACGAAACCGGCGGGATCGTGGACGATCTGATTGTTTACAAGTTCAGCGAGGAGAAATACATGCTCGTGGTCAATGCTTCCAACATCGACAAGGACTGGGCGTGGGTGAACAAGCACAACAGTATGGGAGCCAAGCTGACCAACGTGTCGGACGAGTACTCGCTTTTCGCGGTGCAAGGGCCAAAAGCCATAGAGGCCGTGCAGTCTTTGACTCCGGTCAACCTTTCCGAGATCAAGTTTTACCATTTCACCGTGGGCGAATTTGCCGGAATCCAAGATGTGATCATCTCCGGGACCGGTTATACCGGCGCGGGTGGATTTGAGATCTATGTGAAAAATGCCGACGCGGAGCACGTGTGGAAGGCCATTTTCGAAGCGGGAAAAGACTTTGACGTCAAGCCAATCGGCCTAGGTGCCCGCGATACGCTGAGACTGGAGATGGGCTATTGCCTCTATGGCAACGACATCACCGATACCACTTCCCCGCTGGAGGCCGGCTTGGGTTGGATCACCAAATTCACCAAAGATTTTACCAACTCCGAAGCGCTGCTGAAGCAAAAAGAGGCGGGCGTTTCCCGCAAGCTGGTCGGCTTTGTGATGCAGGAGCGGGGCATTCCTAGAGGACACTACCCCATCGTGGATGCAGCTGGAGAAGTAATTGGTGAAGTAACCTCCGGTACCCAGTCTCCCAGCATGGGCGTGGGCATCGGTATGGGCTATGTGAAGACCGAATTCAGCAAGCCGGGCACGGAGATATTTATCCAAATCCGAAACAAAAACCTAAAAGCGCTGGTGGAGAAACTGCCTTTGCTCAAAGCCTAATGAGAAAAGTCGAAGTTTGCTTCAGCCCCGAGCTGATCCAGTTGCATGAGTTGGAGGACAAGATCGTGGTGGTGGTGGATATCTTTCGCGCCACCTCTACGATGGTCGCCGCGGTAGCTAATGGAGTCAAAGAGATCCTTCCTTTTCCTGACTTGGAAAGCTGCCGAGAGATGCAGCAGAAGGGTTTTCTTATCGGAGGGGAGCGAAATGGCCTCACGGCCCCTGGCTTCGAGATGGGCAATTCCCCGGTCGCTTACCTGAAGGGAGAGCATGCGGGGCGCAGCTTGGCGATGACCACCACCAACGGCACCCAAGCGATAGAGAAATCCAAGCAGGCGAGCCAGATCCTGATCGGTGCCTTTGCCAACCTGCAGGCGACGGTGTCCTATATCCAAAGCCAAACCGAGGATGTACTCATCCACTGCGCAGGCTGGAAGGGGCATTTCAACCTCGAGGATTCCATCTATGCGGGAGCATTAGCCAAAGCCCTGGAGGCGACGCACCTGGCCGAAGATGACGGGGCGATTGCGATGAAGGCACTCTTCGAAACAGTCGGCCACGACCTGAAGGGCTTTCTTTCCCAAGCTTCCCATGCCAAGCGCCTGCAAAACCACGGCATCGAGCACGATATCGACTTTTGTCTGAGCTATGATCTGTATGACCTGGTGGTCAAAGTGAATGCGGAAGGCTTTTTAGTGAAGGTGTAGAGCGTAAGTGGTAGAATCAAATTTCGAATATCGAACACTGGAGATCCTACTTCCCGACCTCCAATCCTCCCACTTCCTACTTCCTCACTTCAGCTTCTCGTTGTCCTTATGCCGGTTGAGGTCCCGGGTGTTTTTCTTTTCGAGATTCTTGTGCAAAGCTGCCGTCAGATCCACGCCGGTTTGGTTGGCGAGGCAGATCAATACCCACAGCACATCGGCCATCTCGTCGCCGAGGTCCTTACCCTTGTCGCTTTCCTTGAAGGACTGCTCGCCGTAGGTTCGCGACATGATCCGGGCCAGTTCGCCGACCTCCTCCATGAGAAGGGTCATGTTGGTCAGTTCGTTGAAGTAGCGGACGCCCACAGTCTTGATCCATTCGTCTACTTTGGCCTGCGCTTCGGCGAGGGTGATGTCTTGCTTCATGCTTTTCGGTTGTTTTTTAGACCTGAAAATAGCGTGCTGGCCAAGCCGATCCAAACTTTTCGTTTTTCCCAACTTGCTTTCTGAAAAATCCCCTACGCAAATCGTTTTGACCGCTCTTCTGGCTGGGCGGCAGTAATTCCCATTCTTGTTTTGGCTCCCCGGCAATTATGGGTTAATTCAGGTCTCAAACCCCAACCCCTATGAAAAAACTACCCTTGTACATTTTCTTGGTTTTAACGGTTTTCGCCTGCGCCGAAAAAGCCCAGGAAAAGACCTTGCCAAGGATCGCCATTGCTGGGCTCGCCATCGAGTCGAGCACTTTTTCTCCCGCCAGATCCACCACGGCCTCCTTCCGGGTGAGGACAGGGGAGGAGATTTTTTCCTACTACCCCTTCATGGCGGCGGACTCGGCGGACAGGAAGCGCGCTGAGTGGTTTCCGACGCTGCGAGGCCATGCCATTCCCGGCGGGATGGTCACCCGTCATGCCTATGACTCGTTGGTGGGCGTGACGCTGGAGATGCTGAAGGCCAATTTGCCCTACGACGGGCTCTTTTTCGATATCCATGGCGCCATGAGCGTGGAGGGACTGGACGATCCCGAGGGAGACTTTATCACCAAAGTACGGGAAGTGGTCGGCTACGAGACGTTGATCTCCACTTCCATGGACCTGCATGGAAATGTGTCCTTGGTCCTGGCGGAAAACTCCGACCTGATCACCTGCTACCGTATGGCACCGCATGAGGATGCGCTGGAATCCAAGCAACGCGCGGTGGAAAACCTCTTGGATCGATTGGAAAGCGGCAAAGGCAAACCAGCCTTCAAAGCTTGGATTCCTGTCCCGATTCTCCTTCCAGGCGAAAAGACCAGTACACGCATTGAGCCGGGCAAAGGGCTCTATGCTAAAGTAGATCCCGAGACCAAAAAAGAAGGTGTGGTCGATGCGGCGATCTGGATCGGCTATGCCTGGGCCGACGAACCCAGAAACCACGCCGTGGTGATGGTGACCGGCGATGATGAAGCGCAAGTGAAAGAATCAGCCGAATACCTCGCGAAAAGCTTTTGGGACGTACGTTCCCAGTTTGAGTTTGTGGCGCCGGTGGCGAGCCTGGAGGAAAGCCTGGATATGGCCCTCAAGAGTGACAAGAAGCCTTTTATGATTTCAGATATGGGGGACAATCCCACTGCTGGTGGAGCCGGAGACGTGACCTGGACGCTGAATGAACTGCTGAAGCGTCCGGAGTTTAAGTCTGCCGATGGGCCGGAGCTGATCTATGCGTCCATTCCTGGGCCAGAATTGGTGGAGAAAGCACTGGCTGCGGGAGTAGGCGGAAAAGTAGAGGGAGAGGCTGGTGCCGCCGTCGATAGCCGATTTGCAGGGCCTGTGAAACTGGCCGGCACAGTCGAAGCCATCAAGGAAGGCGACAAAGACGCCGGAGCGGAAGTGGTGATCAAGGTTGGCTCGATCAAGGTCATCGTGACCTCCAAGCGCAAGCCTTACCATAATGAGAGCGACTTCACCGACCTCAACCTGAAGCCGAGAGAAGCGTCCATCGTGATGGTGAAGATAGGCTATCTGGTACCAGAGCTGTATGACATGCGTGGGGACTGGATCATGGCCCTGACTCCGGGCGGAGTGGACCAGGATCTGGAGCGCTTGGGCTACAAGCGGATCAATCGCCCCATGTACCCGCTCGATAGGGATATGGCCGACCCAGACTTGACAGCCAAGTTTATCCCGCTCTCGGGAACTTCAAAGTAAAAAATGAAAAAGCCGGATGCGAGTCCGGCTTTTTCATTTGTGATTTTTGACATACGATTTACGGGGCCTTGATAGGGGCGGCAAGCACTCTTTCTTTTTGTCTTTTTTTGAAGAAAAGTTCTGGGGGTCGGTTTTTGGCTTTGCCATCGGACATCCGACACCGGACATCCGAACTTCCTACTTCCCAACTTCCTATCTCCCGACTTCCAACCTCCCTACTTCTCCTTGTGCTTGACCGGGAGCTTCATGAAGATGTTTCGCACAGCCATCCTGAGGTCGGACTCCAGATCGGTCTCAAAGGAAATCTCCTCCTGCGCCCATCCTCTCCAGAGCAACTTTCCGGTTTTGGGTTCAAACATCTCGATGCTCAGGACTCCCTCTTCGTAGCTGGATTGGGTGACTTGTCCTCCCGAGACCGGCACCGATCCGCCCATGTAGTATCCTGGTCCGCCAAAACCCACGCCCACGCTCACCGTGGGGGACTGGCTATACTTTACCCGGTTTTCGATTTGCGTGTCAAACTGAAAGACCGCGTCGGGGTTTTCCACGTCGAGTTTGAAGCCTTTTTTATGGAGTTCCTCATTGGCCAAGTCCAGGATGTAGCGGGCGTAGCGTTTCTGTCCCTGCTTGTTGGCCTCTTCCAGGCGATCGAGGTTCACCCAGGCGTAGGTCTTATAGCTATCCAGGTCCACGCCTTTGGCTTTGTAGGAATAGGTCTGCATGATGGTGCCGCAGGAAAACAGCCCAAAAGAAAGCAGCAGGGCTACCGCGGCGATTGTCAGTATTCTCATTTTCAGGTGGTTTTAGTCGGGATAAAAAAAGAGAGGATGGCTGTCGACCATCCTCTGGAGTGTTAAGTACAGGCAAGGATTAGTTGCCCATGAAAACATAGCCGATGTTGAAGGACAGGTAGGACTGGGTGGAGTCAAAGTCGCCTGCGGCAAGTCCCATGTTGTATTTCACAGCCAGCGAGACACCGGCGTATCTATTGAGCGAATACATAAATCCTACCTGGGGTGCAAAGGCAAAGCTCCAAGCATCCTCAGTCAGTCGGTAGATGCCCATGTCCGTGGCTCTCTCGGTGTAGCTCGTACCCAAGCCCAGGCCTACAAAGGGATTTAAGTCTTCTCCAGGCTTGATGTAGTAGTCGGCTGCCAACATCAGGGGCACGGTGTTCACATAGCGGTATTGCTTGCCGGATAGGGTACGGTTGTCTACAGTGTAGGTGTCAAACGGACGCTCGTCGTAGAATACGTTCCATCCAGAATAGAACCCCACGCCCAAGTTGGGCTGCACCATCTTGCGGTAGTCGATGGTAAAGCCCCGTCCACTGAAGCTGGAGGCATAGTCTCCCAAGTCCCCTGTAGCCAAGCCCATGGAGTATGCTACGGTGGTCATGCTTTGGGATTTGGCATTTGACGCAAAAATCAACACCAAAAATGCGGATATAACTAGAAATTTTTTCATCGTTTTGTCAGTTGATTAGTTGGTTTTTAGATAGGGAGACTGCATGAAAGCCTGGTCTATGGCATCCGTGATCCGAGATACGTCGTTTGCGCCGGACATGAGCCCGTTGCCGATCATCAGCCAAGTGACCGGAGAGAGATCCACTGGGGTGTCCACATTGGGGTCGACCATGTTGATGATGACAGATCCGGTGGTGATACTGGAGACGGTGTAGTAGGGAGGGTAGTACCAGCCCCAGCCCCAGCCCCACCAGCCGCCATACCACCAGTCATACCAGTAGCTCCAGAAGTAGGTGGTGTTTTTGATCGCCGCCGGCGTGAGCAGGACATCGGGATTCGCATTGACCGCCACCTTGGTCCAGCCGTAGTTGGACATGTTTTGGTCAATTGCTTGCAGGATAGGCGTCGCATAGATGTCTCTCATGTACACGTAGCTGGTGTCTCCGTTTTCGATTTCTATGTCCACGACGATTTTGTCGGGGAGGGCGTAGGTTTGTTTGGAGGCAAAATCGTAGTTTTCATCATGTTGGGTCAGCGTGACGTCTGTGTCTTCGTAGTATTCCGGCCCACCGGGGTAGCAGCCCCAAAGGCCAAGTCCGGCTGCAAACACAAGCATAAGCTTCGAAAATTTACTTTTCATTGTTTTGTAGTTTAGTTTTTCCAAATAAGTTGAGATGGATTAGTTCTATAAAGTAAACCAGTGGTATTGTCGTTTTTCATGATTAAAGTCATATTTAATAATAAAATACCAATCCGTTTTTCCTTGCGAGAACCCCGTCGTTTTAAGTCCCTTACTCTTAGTCGATTTTGCCATGATGAATCCAAAACCCCAGTCCGTCGAGGAATATTTTTCCTGGTTTTCGGGAGAAATACTCGAGAAACTCCAAAGTATCCGTGATACACTCCGAAGGGAAATCCCCGAGGCAAAGGAGGTGATCAGCTACCACATGCCGGCTTTTCGGACCACCGAGGTGCTGGTGTACTACGCTGTGGCCAAAAACCATATCGGCTTTTACCCTACCAACAGTGGCGTGAGCGAGTTTAAAAAAGAACTGGCACCCTACCAGACCAGCAAGGGAGCTATCCAGTTCCCACACGATCGGCCCATACCTCTGGATCTGATTGCGGAAATTGCCAAATTTCGCCTTCTGGAGGCGAAGGAAAGGGCTGTGAAAAAGAAGAAAAAGGCCTAGCCCAAGGCGTCTGGCAGCGCTTGCAGTAGGCGGTCGATTTCCGCCTTGGAGTTGTAGATGTGGGTGGAGATGCGGATTCCGTCCGTACGGCCCTCGGGCACCTGGCGTATCCTAAACCCAGCCTCGCCTAGCGCTTTTCCTACGGACTGATAGTCTTTGCTTTTTGGGCGAAAGGTGAGCATGGAGATGCGCGAGGCGGCTTCGGTCGGGGATAGGATTTCGATTTTCCCTTCCAGGTCCAGTAGGCCGTCAAGCAAGTGCTGGTTTAGCTCCCTTACCCGGGCTTCGATTTTTTCCTTTCCGATCTCCAGATGAAATGCCGTGGCGGCCGATACCCCTTTCATCAGGGAGGTGCTTTGTGTTCCGTAGTCGTACCGGTGCGCCCCCTCGATGTAGCCTTCGAGTGCCGGTGGGCTGCTGAAAAGATCCCAGCCCAAGTCGCCTCCCGCTCCGAAGTGGATGGGCTGAAGCCGGTCCATTGCCTCGGCACGGACGTAGAGAAAACCAGTGCCTGCTGGCCCCAATAGCCATTTGTGGCAGCAACCGGCGTAGAAATCGCAGCCCAGTTCGCGGGGCTTCAGGTCAAAAGTCCCCGCACCATGCGCCCCGTCTATGGCGGTCAGGATTCCCCTTTCCCGTGCAAACTCGGAGATCTCCCGGATGGGAAAGACCAGCCCCGTGGTACAGGTCACATGGGGAATGGCGATGACTTTGGTCTTTGCCGTAGTCAGGGACTGGATGAGATGGAGGTTTTCCTCCGCCGTGGCCGCGGGTGTGAATGCCTTCAGTGTGATGCCTTGGATTTTGGCGCGATTGAGCCAGGGAAGGGCATTGCCAGCGTGGTCTTGGTTGGTGAGGATGACCTCATCGCCACTCGTGAGGGGTACGCCCCAAGCCATGATGTTGATCCCTTCGGTGGTGTTGTGGGTGAGGCTGAGTTCGTTGGTGCCGATTCCTAAGAAAGCTGCCAAGAGCTCCCGCTCCGGCGCCGTGCTGCCATACTCTCCAGAGGTGTTGATTTCCTCCAGGGAGGATTTTAAGGCCTCTTGCACCACCTGTGGAGCCGGGCCAAAGGTGCCGTTGTTGAGGTAGACTCGACGGTGGGTCAGGGGAAAGCTTGCCCTGACCTGGTCCCAAAAAGCCTCTCCGGTCAGGCGATGGTCTATCCCCTGTTTGGCTTGATCCATGGCTGGACCGAAAGCGGCAAGCCCGGGTAGGGCCATGCCAGCCGTCAGTTTCTTGATGAAGTCCCTTCTTTTTCTCATCCTGGATTGATCTTTCCATTGAGTTAGGGAAACTTTTCCGAAAAAGAAAAACCGATGGTTTAAATGGTCATTTGCCCAGTTCCATGGTCTGCGTGACAGCCGCGGGGATGTCTTCGGCGTAGTGGCTGACGTAGATCAGCGTGATGGGTCTGTGTTCGCAGACCTGTTGGACCGTCTCGCGAAACAAAGCCCGCTGCAGGTCATCGAGTCCCTGCGCCGCTTCGTCCAGAATCAGTAGTTTGGGATGCTTGATGAGGGCTCTGGCCAGCAAAGTCCAGCGCTGCTGGGCCAGTGAAAGGCGCTGGATGAGCTGGTTTTTCACCGGCTCCAGGTCAAAAAGTCTGATCCACTCATCGGCGGCTTGCTCTTGCTCTGCTGTGGTCTTTTTGAAAAGCCCCATGGTGTCGAAGAAGCCGGAGAGGATCACTTTTCGGCAGGTCTGGTTGGCCGGGAAAAAGCGCGGCAGCTCGGGGGCGACAAAGCCTATGGGCCTTTTTACGTCCCAGATGCTTTCTCCGCTTCCCCTTTTTCTCCCAAAAAGATAAATCCGCTGGGAATAGGCTTGCGGGTTTTCGCCGATTAGCAAGCTGATGAGCGTCGATTTGCCAGCGCCATTCGGGCCGCGGAGCAGCCAGCGCTCGCCGGCTTTTATTTGCCAATCGAGGTTGTTGAGGATCTGTTTTTCACCATAGCGGATGCTGACCTCCTGCAAGTCCACGAGCACGTCGCCGGAGGCCTGCGGCTGGGGAATGAGCCGCCGCAGCAGGCCCCAATCCCAATCCAGCTTGACCAGGGGCAGGTCTTTATGGGGAAACGCCTCCTTGGCCCAGGTCTGGGTGATGCCGGAGGCGTTGAGCTGGGCGATGTGGGTGATGCCCTCGGGGATTTCCCCGGGAGAGGTGGTGAGGAGGACATGGATTCCCGCATCGGACATGGCGGTGAGGGTCTTTCCAAATTCGGCGCGGGTCTGCACATCGAGTCCGGTCAGGGGCTGATCCATGAGGTAGAGCTTGGGCTGGCGCATCAGTCCCAATGCCAAGACCAGGCGGCGTGTCTCCCCGTTGGAAAGCTTCAGCAGTGACTGGTCTAGCAAATGGTCGAGTCCCATGGCCTGCGAGGCTTTGGCAAGGGTCCAGGGGCCGGGGATCTTGGGATCCACCTGCTCCAGGTACTCCTTCACGCTGAGGGTTTGCTCGGACTCGGAGGAGTTGAATCGCTGCTGAAAGTAGAAATTTTGCTGGTTTGAGCGGTTTTTGAGCTCGTATTTTTGGGACACGTAGGCCATCAAGTCGCGAAAACTGTGCACTTGGCCATCTGAATTTTTCTGCCGTAGATAGTCTTGGGAGAAAGGCCTCGAGATCTCTCCCGCTGATACCACGGTGTGTCCGAGGAGCGTCTCCAGAAATGCGGTGAGCTCCTTGCCGGAGTTTCCGATGATAGCCCAGTGTTGGCCTTTTTTCCAGGTGAAGGTGAGCTGGTCAAACTGCTGGGAGCCTCCATGGAGGATTTTTGCATTGCGGACTTCTATGAGGGTTTCTTCCTTCACGCGTTGGGATTGTTTTGGGGGAAAGTTAGAAAAAGGCGGGCGTCGTCAGTCCCAAATTCTTTTGGTCGGCAAAATATGATTTTATTCATATGTCGGAAATAGGGCTAAATTCGGGAAAGTGCCGATAAAGCACGAAATTCAGTATCAGTTTCACCAGTTCATTTTTAACTCCAGACCATGAAGCCGTCCCCATTTTTGCTCCTCTTGGCGTTTTTTTGCCAGACTGCCTTCGCCCAAGATAGCCTCGACGTCGGCCAGCGAAGAAATACCCTCAAACTGGACCTGACCCACAACCTGCTCTACCGCAATGCCTACAACCTGTCCTGGGAGCGAATCACCAAGCCTAACCAGAGCATGGGCTTTACGGTCGGTTATCAGGAGTTTCCGCAGGTGTTCAACTTGGGTGAAAACATCCAGGCGAGACGTGAAAGCGAAGCCGGCGGCTATAAAGTCGGGGCAGAGTATCGATTTTACCTGAGAAAAGAAAACAGGCATGCCGCGCCCCGGGGCGTGTATATCGGGCCGTATTTTACCACTTTGGGATTCAATACCACGCGGGACATTACCTACACGGCTACGACGGAGCCGCAGGACGCGAGCTACGTCGCCAAGTTTCGGCTGTATAGCCTGGGCGCACAGCTGGGGTACCAGTTTGTGTTTAACGACCGCTGGTCTCTGGACCTGGTGCTGGTGGGGCCTTCCATCACGCGCTACAATGCCGGCATGCGGCTGGAGGGCGATTTTGAGTTTGATCCCGATGATGTGCAAAATGAGATTTTGGATGCGCTCATAGAGAAGTTTCCCGGCTTGAGCGACCTGCTCAACGACAAGGAATTTGACAGCTCGGGCAAGGTGGACGTGCTGGGAATAGGCTATCGCTACCAGTTTTTGGTCGGGTACCGCTTTGGGAAGTACAAAAAGAAATAAGCCGAAGTCTTCGGCCGGTGAAAAAGCAAAAAGCCTCTTTCCGATTTGGGAAGAGGCTTTTTGATTCAGTCGTTGGGGTATGGGACATAGACAAAACTCGTGAATGCCCCGTCCATCACGAAGAGGCAACAAAATTCGTCAGGGTCTTTGTAGGCCTTTTTGAACTCCTCCAGGGACGCTTCGGCGATGAGCTTGCGCTGGACAAACTCATCCACGTAGGTGATGAAGTAGTTCCAGTCCAAGTCCTTTTCCACCTTTCCGATGAAGATTTTGCCGATGGGCTGCATCTCCTTGGAAATCGGGAAGATGGGAAAATCAGAAAAGCCCCGGGTTCTGATCTGGTAGGAGGCTTCCTTGAGTACGTCGGAGATTTTGACAAAGTCGCTGGTGATCGTGCCCAGGTATTTGCCGCTTAGTTCGGGATCATTGAAGTCAGAGATCATGGCTTGAGGGTTAGAAGTACGACATTCTCGACATGGTAGGTCTGTGGAAACATGTCCACGGGCTGGACTTTTTCGACCTGGTATTTTTCTCCCAAGAGAGCCAAGTCCCTGGCTTGGGTGGCTGGATTGCAGGAGACATAGACGACTTTTGGAGCTTCGAGCCTCAGCAGCATCTGGACGACTTTTTCGTCCATTCCCGCCCGTGGAGGGTCGGTGATGATCACGTCCGGACGGGCGTGGGCAGCGATGAACTCCTCATTGAGGATGTCCTTCATGTCGCCTGCATAGAAGAGCGTATTGTCGATTCCGTTGATTTGGGAGTTGAGCTTGGCATCCTCGATGGCCGCCTCTACATATTCCACACCGATGACCTGCTTGGCTTTCTTGGCCACGAAATTGGCGATCGTACCCGTGCCGGTATAGAGATCATAGACGACCTCATCGCCCTGCAGGTCAGCAAAGTCGCGGGCGACTTTGTAGAGCTCGTAGGCTTGGTCGGAGTTGGTCTGATAGAATGATTTCGGGCCGATGCGGAAGCGAAGGCCTTCCATTTCCTCCTCGATGTAGGGGAGTCCCGCATAGGTCACCAGCTCCAGGTCGTGGAACGTCTCGTTTCCCTTTGTGTTGACCACGTAGAGAAGCGAGGTGATCTCGGGGAATCTGTTTTTCAAAAACTCCATCACCACGGGGATGTTTTCCGGATCATTTTCCCCAAACTGCACGATCACCATGGTCTGGCCCGTGCTGGTGGAGCGGATGATCAGGTTGCGGAGCAGGCCGACTTGGTTGCGGATGTCGTAGAAGCTGAGCTGGTTTTCGCGGGCAAAGGCCCGGAGTTCGTTGCGCACGTCGTTGGAGATGCCGTCCTGTAGGTAGCAATGCTCCACGTCGATGATCTTGTCAAACATCTTGGGAATGTGGAAGCCGAGCGCATTTCGCTCAAACTCCTCCCCGGAATTGATCTCTTCGCGGGTCAGCCAGCGGGAATTGGAAAAGGTGAAGTCCAGCTTGTTGCGGTAGTATTGGGTCTTGGCCGAGCCCAAGATGGGCATGACTTCGGGGATGGGGACCTTGGCGATGCGCTGAAACTGATCCACGACCTGCTGGCGCTTGTAGTCCTTCTGAAGGGCGTAGTCGATGTGCTGCCATTTGCAGCCGCCACAGGTGCCAAAATGTGGGCAGAAGGGCGTGATCCTGTCTTTTGAATACTCGTGGAAGTGTACCGCTTCCCCTTCCATGAATGAGCTTTTGCCCTTGGTGATCCGTACGTCCACCACGTCTCCCGGTGCGACATTGGCCACGAAGACGACTTTGCCATCGTGGTGCCCAACGCACTTTCCCTCCGAGGCGATGCGCTCGATGGCCAGGTGGGTGATGACCTTGTTTTTCATTTTTCTCGACATGGCCGCAAAATTAGGGAAAAAAGAGAAGATGGCCTGTGGGGAATTAAAGTCTCCCGGCGGTAGTTACGCAGACAAGGGCCATATTTTCGATCTGGAAAAATTCAATTTCTTATCTTTATGGCCGAAAGTAGACCCATGAAGCTCAAGGACAAAGTAGTGATCATTACGGGGGCCACCTCAGGTATCGGTGAGGCTTGCGCGCTTGTTTTTGGAAAAGAAGGAGCCAAAGTAGTCATCACCGGCCGTAGCAAAGAGAAGCTGGAGCAGGCTTCACAGTCGCTGCGGGAGCATGAGGTGGACTTTCTTCCGGTCTTGGCTGACGCCTCCTCCGAGGCGGACAATCAGCGCATGGTCGAGGAGGCACTTCAGGCCTATGGCCGAATCGATATCCTGATCAACAATGCCGGCATATCCATGCGGGCGCTCTTTGAGGAGGTGGATTTGGACGTTTTTCGCAAAGTGATGGATACCAATTTTTGGGGCACGGTCTACGCTACCAAGTATTGCCTTCCGGCCATTCGCAAGTCACGGGGCTCGATCATCGGCATCTCTTCCATCAACGGCTTCCGGGGCACTCCCGCCCGTACGGCCTACTCCGCGAGCAAGTACGCCATGAATGGTTTTTTCGAATCCCTGCGCACCGAGGTCATGCACGAGGGGGTTCACGTGATGGTCGCTGCGCCAGGCTTTACCGCATCCAATATCCGAAACAACGCACTCACCGCCCACGGCGAATCCCAAGGCGAATCGCCCCGGGACGAGGGAAAGATGATGACCGCGACCGAGGTCGCGGAGGAGATACTGAAAGCCACACTGAGAAGAAAAAGAGATCTCGTGCTTACCATACAAGGCAAAATGGCCGTGTTTCTCAACAAGTGGATTCCGGGGATCATGGATGGAATGGTGTTCCGGGAAATGGCCAAAGAAAAGGACTCGCCGTTCAAGTAGATGGCTGAATCCGTCTTCCAGCACTACCTCAACAGACTCACCGACCTGTCCTCCAAAAACAGGTCGCTCTACCTGCCCAAGGTGGAAAATTCGGGTTTCATCGACATTAGGGATTTTGGTTTTTTGGACGGATCGCCCGCGTTTGAGCTCATCCGTCAGCTGATCCAAGGGAGAAAGCAAGTGTCCTTACTTCCCCAAGTGGATCCCCGCATGGGGGAGATCAACCAGCTTTCCAAAGCGCTTTCCCGCATGGCGTTTCGCGATCAGCTGATCCAGGAGGAGACCGGTGACCGCGGGCTCTATTTGGCCTGGCCCTTTGTGGAGGGAAAGCTGCTCAATGGCCAGGTCTTGCGCGCTCCCATCCTGATGTTGCCGGTTTCCCTGGCGGTGAAAAATGAAAAGTGGACCTTGCTTTCCGAAGGTTCTTGGGAGTGGAACCCCGCTTTTCTGCTGGCATACAGCCATGCTTATGGAAAGCGGATCGATGCCGCTGCGCTGGAAGAGGCGGCGCAGGATTTTTCGGATGATGCGACCGAATTTCGTACGCAGCTCAGCCGATTGGTTCCGGAGCATTTTTCGGTTCAAATGAGTTCCGCGCTTTTTGAGGATCAAGTAGCTCCTTTTCCAGTCTCCCAAATCTCACTGGATCAAGATCGTTTCGAGGACGGACGGCTCCTGCTGAAGCCCTATGCTTTGTTGGGTCAGTTTGCGCAGAAGGGAAGCTTCCTTTTTCGCGACTATGAAGAATTGGGTCGGCAATACGAGGGGGTGTCTTTGGAGGAGCTTTTTGAGCAGTTTTTCGCGGAAAAGGAAAAGCTGCCGATTCCTCGGGAAGAGCAGTTGTTTCCGGTTTTTGCCCTAGATGCATCCCAAGAAAAAGTGCTGGTCAGCGTCCGCCAAGGCAAGAGCCTTGTGGTGGAGGGGCCTCCTGGCACAGGCAAGTCCCAGCTGATCGCCAATTTGGTGTCAGATTACATTGCCCGTGGCAAAAAGGTGCTGGTCGTCTCCCAAAAGCGCGCCGCGCTGGATGTGGTATTCGAGCGAATGGAAAAGGCCGGCTTCGGGGATTTTTTGGCTTTGGTACATGACTTTCGGGGAGACCAAAAGGCGCTTTTTGAAAAACTGCGCAAGCAGATTGAGGCAATAGAATCCTATCAGGAGCAAAATCGGGGGATAGATTCCATGCAGCTGGAGCGGGATATTTCGCGGCTTTCGGCTCGGATCGGCGTGCTTTCGGATCGCTTTGAGGAGCTGCGCACCGAGCTTTTCAACGAGAAACCTGCCGGTATTCCGATCAAAGCCATGTATCTGAAAGCGGCCTTGGACCGGCCGGCCTTAGATTTTTCCGCGCAGTTGCTCCGTATGAAATATGCTGAGGCGCTTGAGTTTGAATCGAAGTTTCGGGTCTTTGATGCGTTTCGGCAAAAGTTTGCAGGAGGGTTTTGGGAGGCTAGGCGCTCTTTCGCGCAGGTGCAGCCGACGGATTTCGCCCGAATCCGCCAAAGTCTGTATGATGTGGAGCATTTGCGGAAAACCAAGCCACTGGGCATGGCTGGCAACGCTCTACCGACTTTAGCAAAGTCGATTTTGGATGGGAGTCGGGTTTCGCAGCGCGTTCTTTCTTTTTTGCAAAAGCTAGACCTTCAAGCCAATCCTGAGGATGTTTTGCCTATCCTGTTTCAGGTGAGCGGGCGACAAACGCTTTCCGCATTGCTCAGCTGGCTGGCTGCTGCGACATCGGAGCTGTCCGGCATGGAGCTTCGTCTGATCGAAGATGCTGCCGAGCTGGAGCGCTTGGAGTCCGAGCTGGCGGTCTTGATACCTAAGACAGGATCGTTTTTTGGAGCTTTGGCGGCAAAGTGGAATCGAAGCAAGTTTCCGCTGACTTTTCGGATTTTGGAGGAAAGGGGCTGGGGGCTGGATTCGGACTTGTTGGCAAAGCTGCTGTCGGAAGTACAGCGCCAAATTCAGCTGAGGAATGAGTTTTACAGCCTTCCTGGGCTAGCGGGATTGCCTTTTGAAGATTTCTCTTTTGCATCCCTCCAAACCTCTCAAAGACAGGTTTCGGGAATATTGGATTTGGCGAAAAAATGGGATGGTTTATCAGAAATCCAGTCGTTGCGGAATTGGGCTGGCTTCGATTTGGAAGCTTTTAAGTCGGGCCTTTCAGAATTGGGCGGTTGGTCGGAAGCGTTTGAAAATTCCGTCCCAGCTTGGCTTTTGTGGCTGCATCCAGAGCAGGTGCTGGAGCTTTTGGCAAGAGGCCAGGCGGCGCTTGCTTTGGAAAGTGACTTGGTGCTAAACCAAACCTTTGCTGAGCTGGCTGCCTTTGATGCTTTTCTCAAAGAATGGGGCGAGGAAAGCCAGTACCTGGCGGATGCGCTTCAGGAGCAGTTTTTTGAGAAGTCCTTGGAAGAAAGGCTTGCCGCCTTCCGAAACGGCTGGCACTTGGCTTGGATAGGGGAGCTGGAGCGAAGAACCCCGATTTTGGCAGAAGCGGGCAGTGTCAAGCTTTCCGCGGAAATGGCAGAGCTGAAGGAAGCTATTTTGGAGAAGCGGAAAATCTCAAAGCACGTGGCGCTGCTGCGGCTGCGCGAGCAGGTGGGTTCGGGACTGGAGTTGAACCGTCTGGGCAACCGCTTGACATATCGGGAGCTGCTGCACCAAGTGAGTAAGAAGCGACAGCGCTGGCCGATCCGGAAGCTGGTGGAGGAAATGGGATCGGAGGTGCTGCGGCTGCTTCCCTGCTGGCTAGCGAGTCCTGAGACGGTTTCGGCGATTTTTCCGATTGGACAGCTGTTTGATTTGGTGATTTTTGACGAGGCCTCCCAGTGTCAGGTCGAGCGGGGTTTACCTGCTATGCTTCGAGGCCGACAAGTGGTCGTGGCGGGGGATTCCAAACAGCTGCGTCCCTCGGATTTTTATCAGGTGCGTTGGGAAAGCGAATCCGAAGGAATGGAGTATGAGGCGGAGTCGCTCTTGGAGCTCGCGGGACATTTTTTTGAAAAATGCCAGCTCAAAGGCCATTATCGCTCTGCTGATCCGGGGTTGATCCATTTTTCAAATTCCCATTTCTACGAGGGGCAATTGGAAACTTTGCCGGATTATGGGACCGTGAAGCTTGGGATGAGCCCTTTTTCTTGGGAGAAAACCGAAGGGATTTGGGCGAATCAGGTGAACAAAAACGAGGCGGATGCGGTGGTCGAGCGGGTCAGATCGATCCGGAAGCAAGCTCCGGGGGACACTATCGGCATCGTCACCGGCAACTATTTTCAGATGGAGCTGATCCGGGAAAAACTCTGGGAATCGGGGGTGCTCCAGAGTGATGTAAAAGTCCGAAATATCGAAAACGTGCAGGGGGATGAGTTCGATCAGGTGGTGCTGTCTCTGGGCTACGCGCCAAACCGGGAGGGGAGGTTGTTGACCAATTTTGGCCTGCTGGGCAAGTCGGGTGCTGAAAACCGCCTGAACGTGGCCATCAGCCGCGCTCGGAAGGCAATGCACGTCATCAGCAGCATTGCCCCAGAGGACTTTCGTCCGAGTCAACTTCAAAATCCAGGTTTGGTGCTGCTTCATGGTTTTTTGGCTTTTGTAAGGGAGCAGAGCGAGGAGATGGCTTTGCCCCAGTCGACCGTAGTATGCGATAGATTCGAGATAGATTGGAGCCTGAAAAGCCGCCTTTTGGATTCAGCGGAGGGCTTTTCTCGGCAGGTTCCCTCCTCGGTGATGGATTTGGTGAAAATGATGCCGGGTGAAGATCAAGTCGCGATCTTGACCGATGACCAGCGTTTTTTCAATGCATCCACCGCCAAGGCTGCCATGGCCTACCATCCCATCCTACTGGAGCAAAAAGGCTGGAAGTGGGAGTGGATATGGAGTAGGAGATTTTTATGAATTATATTTCATTCATTAAATCTATTTTTAATTGATAAGGAATGATATTTCATTAATTATAATATAAATTGTCCGCTTTTATGCCAGTAGACAGCCGTGACAATCCGAATGAACGCTAAAATTGGGGCTTTGCCCTACTTCGGTCTTCGGTCATCGGTCTTCCAGCCCGATTGAAGAAGCAAATTCGCTTACTGGCGAGATTGCGGATAATCATGAATTATAAAATCTCAAATCGATTTTATTGTAGGAAATCTCATGCAAAAATGGTATATTGGTGTGTTAATGAATGAAATTTGAGTCATGGATATAGCTCAATTATCTGATGCTGCGATCATCCGAAAGATCGGGGAATTCGTCAAAAAGAAGCGAATAGATCTCAATAAGACCCAGGATACGCTGGCCTATGAGGCGGGGATCAGCCGCTCTACACTCAGTCTGCTGGAGCGTGGCGAGAAGGTGAATCTGATCACGCTGATCCAGGTACTGCGGGTGCTGGACGAGTTGGCGATTTTTGAGGCGTTCGAGCTCGGACTTCGGATCAGTCCCATCGAGTATATCAAGCTTCAAAAGAAGCACGAGCGTCAGCGCGTTCGCAATAATGATCTCGCTGCCGAAAATCCCCGCTCTGAATGGTAGTCTCCGCGGAGGTGTGGCTTTGGGAAAAGCTTGCTGGTGCGGTGCTCTGGGACGAGTCTCAGCAGGTGGCCAGCTTCGAGTTTGATCGGGGCTTTTTGCGCTCGGGTCTGGATATCTCGCCTGTGTTGATGCCTTTGGCTCAAGGGAAGCGCTTGTATTCTTTTCCCGAAACCCGCAGAGGAAGGAATGATGCTTTTGATACCTTCAAAGGACTTCCTGGCCTTTTGGCCGATATGCTTCCGGACAAGTACGGTAATCAGCTGATCAATGCTTGGCTGGTGCAAAACGGCCGTCCCACTGACAGCCTCAATCCTGTCGAGCTACTCTGCTTTATAGGGAAAAGAGGCGTGGGCGCATTGGAGATCAAGCCGTCTTTGCGGCCGGAATCTTCCAAGGCTAGCACCTTGGAGGTGGAGAGTCTCGTGGAGATCGCTTCCAAAGTGCTGAACTCGAAGGAAGGGTTCACCAGTGACCTGTCCCATGACGAGGAGTCGGCGCTGGCGGATATCCTCAAGATCGGCACTTCCGCTGGTGGAGCGAGAGCCAAGGCAGTCATAGCCTTCAATCCCGAGACAGGCGAGGTGAAAAGCGGTCAGGTACAGGCTCCGGAAGGATTTTCCTACTGGATCATCAAGTTTGACGGGGTGCATGATTCGCAGTTTGGCGCGACGGCCGGCTATGGAAGAGTCGAAATGGCCTACTACCTCATGGCTAGGGAGGCAGGAATTGAGATGAATGAATGCCGTATTCTCGAGGAAAACGGCAGGGCACACTTCATGACCAAGCGCTTTGATCGCACGGATGCAGGGGACAAGATTCATATGCAGAGCCTCTGTGGGCTTCGGCATTTTGACTTCAACCAAGTCGGCTACTACAGCTACGAGCAGGTATTTGAGACCATGCGGATGCTTCGCCTGCCATATCCCGAAGCGGAGCAGATGTTTGTCAGGATGGTGTTCAACGTCCTGGCCCGCAACTGCGACGACCATACTAAAAACTTTGCTTTTCTGATGGATCGCCGTGGCAAGTGGAAGCTTTCTCCCGCCTACGACATCTGTCATGCCTATCGCCCGGGCAGCCTGTGGGTGAGCGCGCAGTCACTCATGGTCAACGGCAAACGGGACAGGATCGGTGACGCGGACTTTTTGGAAGTAGCCCAAAAGATGAACATCAGAAAGCCTCAGGAGAAAATCGATCGGGTACGGGCGGCGGTCAAGCAATGGATGCGTTTCGCAGAGGAGGTTCATGTGGAGGCTCCCCTGCGCGACTCGATCCAGAAAACACTGCTGGCTTGAGGATCAGAACAGCGGGTTAGAGGGGTCGTTTGGGATGCGTAGGTTCGTGCCGAGCCTGCCGTTCAGCTTTTCGATGAAGTGGGCAGAGAGGAGCGGGGAGGCTTCCTCGATATTTTGGTGGACAAAGAAATACAGCTTCTGCAGCCCCTGTTCTTTCCATGAGGCGATGCGATCCACCCATTCGTCCAGTCGGGTGTAATCACTGTCCACGTTTGCTCCGACAAACCGCACGAAAGCCTCCTCGCTGGACAGGCGCATGTGCAGCATATCCCGGCGACCGGCGGTGTCCACGATGATATTGGACACGTGGTAGCTCTGGAGAATTTTGTAAAACTCATCGGCAGCCTTGCCTTCAAACCAGGTTTTGTTTCTCACCTCGATGGCTAGGGGCACGTCTTTCGGGAAATCCGCCACGAAACGCTCCACCCGGCTCATGTCCTTGGGCTGGAAGTTGTCGTGAACCTGCAGGAAGATCATGCCGAGCTTTTCATCCAAATGGCTCATGGTGGCTACGAAGTTGTCCACCTCGCTTTTTACCTCGATCAATCGCTTGAAGTGGCTGATCGTCTGCGGGATTTTTGGGAAAAACTTAAAATTCGCCGGCGTCTTTTCTTTCCAGACCACCACCTGCTCATTTTTTGGGACTCCGTAGTGCGTCGAATTGAGCTCGATGGAGTTAAACTGCCGGGAGTAGTAAGTCAACTCGTCCTTGGTGCCTCTCGGATAGAATCCCTTCAGGTCGGTTTTGTTCCACTTGGCGCAGCCCACGAAGACCTCAAAGGCAACACCTTCGGACTTGTATTCCGCCAGCACCTTTTTGGTGTCTGGATGGTCTGCTGGCAGGGTGAAATCAATGGCTTCTGGGTTGTCGACGGCTCCGAATTTCATGGGATGGGAATTGCTTGTGCTTACTCAAATATATCCAGCGACTTTGTACATCGCAATTCCGATCCATTCTTTGAAGAGTTTTGTCCAATATTCCAGAGAAAAGGAATCAGGGAAAAGCAAAGAGGGAGGGTCGTACTTTACATCGTGTGAATAGTAATCCGTGGGGAAAGTCAGGGTTTTTAAGCCTACTTTGTCAAAACAAGCCTTTGCTCGATACATATGAAAAGCCGAGGTGACGAGCACAAATTCCTGCTCGGTGGAGATCCCTTTTTCCTCCAGAAAGGCCTTGGTAAATTGCGCGTTTTGCGCGGTGTTTTTGCTTTGGTCTTCTATCCAAATGTCGGACTGGGGCACTCCGGTCATGAGCAGGAAGCGCTCCAGCAGCTCAGCCTCGCTTTGGGGATTGACAGGATTGAGGCCTTGTCCGCCGGTGATGAGGATTTTTTTGATCTTGCCCATGCGGTAGAGCTGGAGAGCGTGGGTGATTCGGTCGGCGCCTTTGTTGAAAAAAGTCCGGTCATAGGCCGTTTTGCTCAGGTTGGTCACGCCGGTAAGCACGATGCCGACTTCGTGGTTTTCTATTTCTTCGAAAGATTTAAAGTCAGGCTCCCAAGCCAGCAGGGCCAGATTGGAAAGAAACGGGTTGGTGAAAAGGAGCAGCATCCCGATTCCTGTCCACAGGCTTCTTTTTCCCCATTTCCTTTTGATGAAAATCGCTCCAGTCCCAATCAAGGCCAAAACGATGGTCAGCGGCATGGCCAAAAAACTCAGGAATTGGGAAAGGTAGAAGAACATCGTGTGAATGGCGAGTGTGGTGATTAGCGGATTGTCTGCTTGATCAGTCTCGGGTCGAGAGGGAAAGGAGTTCGCTCCACGATTTTTACTTCCCGGTACTTTGGGTGCTGGCAGTTGAGCACCAAGATCGATGAGGTTTTGATGATGCAGCTAGGGACTTGGAGAGCCAGTTGTTTTCCATTCTCAATCCATCGCTGTCCGATTTCGGAAAGTATCGTAGGAGCAGGGTAATCAGACCAATTGGCTGGAAGGTCAGAGTCCTGGAGTGTCAGTGTCGAATCGTCTGGGATTTCCAGCGTAAGCATGTCCAAAACCGGTGAGAGCATAGGGGGTAGGTGTACTATGGTTTCCAGGAGTGCGATTTCCGGATTGATTCCGGTATAGAGCACAGGGCTGCCTTTTCTGTTCCATCTACCGGGATTGATAGCGGCACCAGTTCCGGAAATGTCTCCCGCGTATTTTGATTTGGTAAGTCTATAGACTTGCATCTGCTCAGCTGAAGACTCCGTGGTCGATACGTCCAAGCAGATCCCGGACTTTAGACAGGCCGCCGGGAATCTCTAGGACCTCCCTTGGTTCAAAACCCCCGAGTGCCATGTTGGGCAATTCGAGCCATTGGAAGAAATTGTGCTGGCTTTCAAACACTTCCTCCCCGTAAAGAAAAAGATCGGTCAGTTCGAAAATCTGGATAGCATAATTCCTTTCAAGTTTTTTTTCCGACCTAGTCCAGCGATAGAGGGTTGGCTCGGAGATGTTCAGAAGTTTGGAGGTTTCAGATTTGGACAGCCCGAAGTGCGTCCAGAAGTTCTCGATAATCTGGCTGCCGACACCCTCGGTGGCAATGGCGATGAAGTCAAAAGGACTTTTTATTCGCCATTGCATTGCCTTCGTTCCGAGGATTTGAACCAGCTTTTTGTAGTGGGTCGAGGTCTGATAATCTTCTGTTTCGAGTATCATTTGATAGTATATTTTATCAATTGATACGAATGTAGCAAGAAAGTGGTCAGTGTCAAGATGGTTTTTTCGGACTTTTGGATCGGTGGTTTCAGTAGAATGGTGTTTCCATACCTGTGTCGGAGACAAGGAACGCTTGCTTCTTTCCGGTTTTTTGGTTGAAAATTCTTTTTCCGAGACATTTCCTTAAATCTAATGGGGAAAGCTATTTTTGGGCATGAGTTCAAGCCAGCCTAACCTATTGCCTTTGTTGGAAAAACTTGCCGCCCAGCTCGAGGGCAGCCTGCAAGTAGACCGACTGACCAAGACCCTGTATGCCACCGACGCTTCTGTCTATCGCGAGATGCCTTTGGCGGTGGCCTTTCCCAAGTCGGAATCCGATATCCAGAAATTGATCCGTTTCGCCAATGAAAATGGCACTTCCCTGATTCCACGTACGGCCGGGACTTCGCTGGCTGGGCAATGCGTCGGCAACGGGATCGTGGTGGACGTGTCCAAGACGTTTACCAAAATCCTCGAATTCAACAAAGAGGAACGCTGGGTAAGAGTACAGCCGGGCGTGGTGCGGGACGAACTCAACCGCTACCTGAAGCCGCACGGTCTTTTCTTCAGCCCCATCACCTCTACAGCCAACCGTGCGATGATCGGCGGCATGGTGGGCAACAATTCCTCCGGTACGACCTCGATTGTGTATGGGGTGACCCGAGACAAAGTCATTTCCCTCAACACCATTCTCAGCGACGGTACCAAAGTCGTTTTCGGAGAGCTTTCCCGGGAGGAGTTTGACCGAAAATGTGCTCAGACTGACCTGGAAGGCAAAATCTACAGCCAACTCTTTGCGGAGCTCAGCGATGCCGAAACCCGCGAGGAAATCCACGCGCAATTCCCGAAGAAGTCCATCCATCGCCGCAATACCGGCTATGCGGTGGACGAGCTTTTGCCTTCAGAGATCTTCGAGGGCGACCAGAAGTTCAACTTTTGCAAGCTGCTGACCGGCTCAGAAGGCACGCTAGCCTTTACCACCGAGATCAAGATCAGCCTTGACCCGCTTCCCGATCCGGTGGAGATCGTGGTCGCGGCACATTTTCATACCATCCATGAGAGCATGAAGTCGTCGCAAGTGGCGATGAAGCATCCCGCCACGGCGGTCGAGCTCATGGACAAGATCATCTTGGACTGTACCAAGGAAAGCATCGAATACAGCAAAAACCGCTACTTCGTGGAGGGCGATCCCGAGGCGATTTTGATGATCGAGTTTCGCGGGAAAACGCTGGAGGAAGCCATGGCGAAAGGCATTTCGCTGGTGGACGACCTCAAGCGGGGCGGCTACGGCTATGCCTATCCCATCATCGAGCCAGCCAAAGTGGCCTCGGCCTGGGCCTTGAGGGCGGCTGGGCTGGGACTTTTGGGAAATATTCCGGGCGACCCCAAGGCGGTGGCCTGTATCGAGGACACGGCGGTGGACATCGAGGACCTGGCGGACTACATCGATGACGTGGACGAGATGATGGCTGGATTTAACCAGAAGCCCGTGCACTACGCCCACGCCGGTGCGGGAGAGATTCACCTGCGGCCGATTTTGGATCTGAAAAAAGCCGAGGACGTTGAGGAGTTTTACCAGATCTCTTTGGCTTCAGCCAAGCTGGTGAAGAAATACCAGGGTTCACTCTCCGGAGAGCACGGAGACGGTCGGGTTCGCGCCGCTTTCATTCCGCTGATGGTGGGGGAAAAGAACTACGAGCTTTTCCGCAGGATCAAATACACCTGGGATCCCAAAAACATCTTCAATCCCGGCAAGATCGTGGATGCCGCTCCGATGAACAAATTCCTGCGCTATGAGCCGGGAATGAAGACGCCGGAGCACAAGACCATGATGGATTTTTCGGCTGTGGGAGGTATTCTTCGCTTGGCGGAGAAATGCAACGGTTCCGGCGATTGCCGCAAGCTGCCGGGGTCTGGGGGCACCATGTGTCCGTCCTACATGGCGACGCGCAACGAGCGGGATGCCGTGCGAGGCCGAGCAAATACGCTCCGCGAGTTTTTGACTTTGGACAAAAAGGAAAATGCCTTTGACCATCCCGAGATCAAGGAGGCGATGGATCTTTGCCTTTCTTGCAAAGGCTGCACGGCGGAGTGCCCCTCCAACGTGGACATGGCCAGCATGAAGGCGGAGTTCCTCTACCAATACCAAAAATCGAACGGGGTGCCGCTTCGCTCTCGGGCTTTTGCTTATATCAACGAGCTCAATGAATTGGGGTCGCTGGTGCCGGGAGTAGCTAATTTCTTCCTGAATAACTCCCTGACCGGAGGCGTGATGAAGTCCCTGCTGAACGTAGCTCCAGACCGAAATCTTCCCGAAATCAGTCCGGTCAGCCTCCGAAAGTGGTACAAGCGAAACTACGAAACCCTGCCCGGACTGGCCAAGCCGATCAAGACGGTCTATTTCTTCGTAGACGAATTCACCAACCACAACGATACCCAGATCGGGATCAAGGCGATTTCTTTGCTGAAAAAGCTCGGCTACGAGGTGAAGGTGGTCGATCACGAGGAAAGCGGCCGCTCTGCGCTGTCCAAGGGACTTTTGCCGAAGGCGAAAAAACACGCTGAGGCCAATGTCCGGATTTTTTCCAAGCTGGTAGATGGAAATCGCCCACTGATTGGGCTAGAGCCTTCCGCGATCCTTTCCTTCCGGGATGAGTATCCGCGCATCGTGGGTCAGGAGCTGGTCGAGTCTGCCAAGAAGCTCAAGTTCCATGTGAAGTTGATCGACGAGTTTTTGGCGCAGGAGGCTGCGGCGGGATTTATCCGCGCGGATCAGTTTACCAGCAAGCCGCAGAAGATCAAGCTGCATGGACACTGCCACCAGAAGGCGCTTTCGTCGGTGGTTTGGACGCAGCGACTGCTTTCCATTCCGGAGCATTATACGGTGGAAACCATCCCAAGCGGTTGCTGCGGCATGGCGGGAAGCTTTGGCTACGAGGCCGAGCACTACGAGGTCTCCCAGCAGGTCGGCGAACTGGTGCTTTTCCCAGCCGTGAGAAAGGCCGAAGCGGACACCCTGATCGCCGCTCCCGGCACGTCCTGCCGCCATCAGATTGCGGACGGAACCGGCCGCAAAGCCAAGCATCCCGTGGAGATTCTCTGGGAAGCGCTGAATGTGTGAGTGATTTGAGGTTTGAAATTCGAGATTGCGCTGGTCGGCTATGGGAGGGAGGAGATCAGCTCTGTGGGTGTGAGGATCGGAAGATGGGGTTTTGACATTTTCAGAAATCCTTTGTCGCTGGTGACGATTCCTTGGATTCCGTTGGAAAGGCAAATGAAAAAATGGATGGCATTCTCGATGTCGTCATGTGGCGATTCCACTGCGCTCATTATGTCCATCTTTGTCCCCTCGATCAGCTGAAACCTGCGACAGATCACTCCGACGATTTCCTTGGTAACCTGAGTTCCTTTGGCTTGCGCCAAATAGTAGGCACAGGTCTGGATCACTGAGGTCGTCACAAATCCAGTGATTTTCCCTTGGTCTACTTTTTCGAAAAGTGAGTTTACGGCCGATTGATTGGGGCTTCTTTCGAGGAAAAAGTCAAGGATCGTATTGACATCAAAGAAGATCCTCATAACCCCATTTTTTTGCTTTCGCCTTGTAGTACTCTTCTTTCCAGTCATAATCCTCGGGGAATTCTACCTTGGATTTTGGCAAAGACTTCATGTACTCTACCAGCGTCATGCCATTTGGCAAGGTAGCGGGAGGCTTGAGCAGGGCGCGAAAGTGGTCTTGAACCAAGTCAGAAAGGCTTCTATCCTTCGTTTCGGCGTATTTCTTGATTTTCTCCAGCAAGTCTTCCTCGATGGTGATGTTGAGTCGCTTTTTCATAATATGCGCATTCTGTCTTGAATATACGCATAGACCGCTGTTTTTGGTTCCGGCTCGCGTGAAGCTCACTAGTGTCATGTTAACTCTGAATTGACCTTTCGACTTCGTAACTCCCGTTACTCAGGTGCTCAAGGTGACACCGGCGTGTCAGGTCGAGCGGAGTCGAGACCCTATTCACACGACAAATAACACTTAACATACCACTAGTTCTATGGGGACGGAAGAATCTCTTGCCGGGGGCTTTAGCCCCTGGCAGACAGTATCCAATCAGCAAGACAAGTCCCGCAGGGATGTGGTGAAATCCGACAAACGGGATTCGGTTCCTTGTCTGAAAAGAAGATTTCTTTGGTTAAATTCGGGAGAAGAGGTTAATCAGGAGAGTTTGGCCATGAAAGAATACAGAATCCCCCAGAAGGAGAAGTTCAATTTGGATACTTTCGGCGAGTCCGAGCGGGCAGTCTATTCCTATGCGGATTACCTCAGATGGGACTTTGAGGAAATCGTCGAATTGATCAAAGGGAAGGTATTCACGAAAGCCCCGGCACCCAATCGTCGGCATCAGGAGGTTTCTGGAAATATAGTTGGAAGTCTATTCAATTTTCTCAGAAACCAGCCCTGTAAGGTATATGCAGCCCCTTTCGATGTCAGGTTTTCAAAAAATCCCGAGTTTTCAAAAATCGATTCAGTCGTCCAGCCCGATATTTCCGTGATCTGCGATCCTTCCAAACTGGATGATAAGGGCTGTTTTGGTGCGCCGGATCTGATCGTGGAGATCATTTCTCCGGGGAATAGCCGGGTCGAGCTCCAAAACAAATACGACTTGTATGAGGAGTTTGGCGTGCGGGAGTACTGGATCGTGCATCCTACGGATTGCACGCTCTTGATCTACACTTTGATCGAGGGGAGATTTCAGCCTTCCCGACTTTTTACCTCCGGCGACCGGGTTACCTCCACGGTACTGCCCGGCTTTTCACTGGGTTTAGAGGGGATTTTGTAGGGGTGGAAAAGTCTTTTTCGGAGATGAGCTGGTTTTTTGAGTTCTTTTTAGAATGGAAAAAGTGAAACCTGTCTTTTTAAAGTCAGAAGTTTCTAGTAGATTCAGGGCATAACACGGGGGAGATAGGAGAGATGGGCGCAATTGCGCCGATTTTATGTTGCGGAGCATTTAAAAAAAAGTGTATATCCGCAATCTTGCCAGTGAGCGAATTTGTTTTTTCACTCGGGCTGGAAGACCGATGACGGAAGACCGAAGTAGGGCAAAGTTTAGAGTTTAGCTTTCTTTTGCAGAGACAAGATTATATAATGGTAGAAAAGCGGACAATCAGATAAAAAAAACTAAGAATATAAAACATGGCAGCAACTTCAAACAAGTTCGGAATCTTCAATTTTGGTTTTATTGAAAATAACCGAACCTTCATTGATGAGATTAACAGAATGGTCAAAAATGGAGCAACACAAGCAGAATTCAAGACTTTTAATATTGCTTTTTACAACGCTTTTCAAAACGGTGAGTTGAGATACCTAGACAAAAAAGGTAATGTAAGCAAGGAGTCTGATTCCTTCTATGCCATATACTCAACTGGATTTATTAATCAAGAAGATCAAGAGATCATTGCCTACTTCTATCGAATTCGTCCGGACAAAAATTGGACAGGAATTTATTTTACTGTCGAGTCCGCACTGACAAAAGAGATTAAAAAGAATTTATTGTTCCGCATTGGAAATATCATTTTTGATGAATGGAATGAAGGTTTTCAATTCCTTGAAGAGTTAAGCCAAAAGACAATACCTGAAAAATGGTCATATCAGAACCACGAGTCAGGAATCCCTCATCCAATATTAAAATCATT
This sequence comes from Algoriphagus oliviformis, assembly GCF_017254915.1. GTDB lineage: Bacteria > Bacteroidota > Bacteroidia > Cytophagales > Cyclobacteriaceae > Algoriphagus > Algoriphagus oliviformis. The sequence goes on from NZ_JAFKCT010000007.1 coordinate 217,377, forward strand.
CATCGAAAACACTTTTGAGAAACTTTTAAGAGACAAGTCTCAAGCAAAGTTGATAATTAGTGACGATAGGAAATTTGCGATTTTTAATTCAGGACTTCTAGACAAGTTTTTTCACGATATTTATATCATTTTAGAGTTGAGAGATCAAAACGGAGAAATTGAATACTTCAACCCCTTTATAATGAAGAGCCTCTCCGACCTATCAAAAAGAAAATTTCAAAAAGATGGTGTTTTACTCAACCATCCAGACCGCCTACCTGATAGCATCGATTTTTTCTCTGATATTAAAGAAGTTACTTTTAATAATTCCATACCTATAGATAGAAGCTACGATAAGTTTACGCACATAATCGAAGAAAGAATTGATCGCTTTCCTAAGGATTATCAAAAAAAGGACACAACCGAATTAGCAAGAATATTGGATAACTCAATAAATTATGCCAAATCTATGGCAAAGAGAAATTACAAACTTGTTGTTCCTCAGTACAGACCCCAGTCCGATAAACTCCAATTGTTGATGCCTATTTATTTAAGCGGTTCCTTTGCCAAACAGCCTGATTTTGCATTAGTTCTTGATTTGGAAGATGGGCTATATACCCCTGAAACTATTTTGCCTTTGGACGCTGCGTATCAAAATGCTAGACTTATTGCAAAACCAGACGACTTTTGGTTAAACCCTGATGACATATAAGAAAATCGGGCCACAACATTGTATAAAAATAGTGCGGGCTGAACGACTAAAATTGAGCATTTTTACTCCTAAAAGACTTTACCGCAAGCTGACAGTGAATCGTCCCGAAATCTAGAACTAAGCTTATATTTGACTATCGTGAGTGAATAGAAAAAAGGACGAGCAATCGTCCTTTTTTTGTCGTTTCTCTAAGAACCTCCAAGATTTTTTGCTTTTGAAAACTCCGGTTAGTGGGGGGCTCGTGCAGAATTTTGATCTCTAAAGCACTCACCTCAACTCGGATCCACATCCACCACCCAACGCACCGAGCGGAATTCGGGGCGGGATTGGAGCTCCTCCAGGATCTTGCCGAGGCTTTCTTTGAAGGTCGCCTGCGTATCTCCCGAGCGATCCAGTTTGATCATGCTTTCAAACTGGTATTGGTTTTTGATCCGGGCTATGATGCCTTTTTCCGGGCCGAGGACGATCTTTTTGACGGGAATATTGGCCATCTCGCGATGCAGGGCATGGGCGGCCTTCTCCGACACCTTGAAGTCCGCATGCCTGGTGGTGATCTTCACCAGCTTCACGTAGGGCGGATAGTAAAACTTCTTCCGCTCGATCATCTCCTGCCGGAAAAACTCATAATACTCGCCCCGGATCACCCGCTCAAAGAGCTCGTTGTCGGGATTTCTGGACTGGATCACCACTTGCCCTTTCACATCCCGTCGTCCGGCTCGCCCGGCGACCTGCGTGATCTGCTGGTAGGCGCGTTCCCCTGCCCGGAAGTCCGGGAAGTTCAAGATCCGATCCCCATCCCAGATCCCCACGACGGTGACTTTGCCAAAGTCCAGGCCCTTGGTGATCATCTGCGTGCCCACCAGGATGTCGATCTGCCCCGCCCCAAACTCGTCCAGCAAGCGCTGGTAGCCGTATTTGTTGCGGGTCGTGTCCAAGTCCATCCGGCCCATTCTCGCCTCGGGGAAAAGCAGGCTCAGCGACTCCTCTATCCGCTCCGTGCCCATGCCTTGGGTGCTCAGTTGCGAACTTCCGCAGGCTGGGCAGCTCTGGGGGATTTTCTCCTTGTACCCGCAGTAGTGGCAGCGCAGCTCCTCGGCAAACTGATGATACGTCAGGCTCACGTCGCACTGCACGCAGTCGCCCGTCCAGCCGCAGTCCTCGCACTGTACGTAGGGGGAGTAGCCGCGGCGGTTTTGGAAGATGATCACCTGCTCCTGCCGGTCGAGCGCGGCTTGGATTTTCTCCCGCATCATTCGGGTCGAGTCCAGCTTGAGCAGGTTCTTTTTCCGGTCAGCGGAGAGATCTGCCAGCTGGTACTCCGGCAGATGCGCGTCTCCAAAACGGTGGCTGATCTCAGTCAGGCCATATTTCCCTTGGGCGGCATTGTAGTAGGACTCAAAGGAAGGCGTGGCCGAACCCAGCAGCGTCCGCGCCTGATGGAAATAGGCTAGCATGATCGCCGCATCCCGGGCATGGAAGCGCGGCGCGGGATCAAACTGCTTGTAGCTGGGCTCATGCTCCTCGTCCACGATGATCAGGCCGAGGCTATCGAAGGGCAGGAAAATCGAAGACCGCACGCCCACGACAAAGGAAAACCGCCCGCTGATCACCCCGTTCCACACTTCCACGCGCTCATTGTCCGAGTACTTGGAGTGGTACACGCCCATCTGGGAGCCAAAGACCTGCCGAAGCCGCCCCACGATCTGGGTCGTGAGCGCGATCTCGGGCAAAAGCATCAGCACCTGGGAGCCGCTGTCGAGGACTTCCTGGATGAGTTTGATGTAGATCTCCGTCTTGCCGCTGCCGGTCACGCCGTGGAGCAGGACGGTTTGTTTGGTTTCAAAGTGGGTTTTGATCTCCCCCAAAGCCGTCTGCTGGGAGCTGGAAAGCTCGTAGGCTTCCCGTACGGCCTTCTCATCTTCGATGCGGTTGACCACATGCTTGAAGGATTCGAAGACGCCGTTTTTGATCAGTGTCTTGAGCGAGCTTTCGGAGTCGCCCTCCTCCAGGAGACTGGCTTTGTCTATGCCCCGCTCGTTCAGTTTGGGGTTTTGGAAGACGGGCACATCGCGGAGGAATTTCAGCAGGATGGATTCTTGCTTGGCTTTTCCCTGAACCGCTTCGAAAACGGCCTGGATGGCGTTTTTGTCCGCGGCGATCTCGGGAAGTAGCCGGACGCGCGTCTCCACTTTCGGGGTGTATTTTTCCTGGACTTTTTCAAAAATCAGGATCGCCTCCTTCGCCACCAAACTCTTCAGGATGGGGTGGACGCTCTTGATTCCAAGGATTTTTTCGCAGTCCTCGTAGCTGAGTTCGGGCTTGTTTTCCAGCGCCTCGAGGATCTTTTCCTCCCGCACGTCGAGCGGATATTTGTTCGTTTCCGGGTCGAAATTCGGGTTGAGCTGGATCTTGCTTTCGGAGGAAAGCCGAAGTCCGGAGGGCAAGGCCGCAAACATCACCTCGCCGATGTGGCAGAAGTAGTACTCGGCCATCCACACCCAAAAGCGGATTTGCAGCGGATTGACGCTGGGCTGGTCGTCGAGGATGTCGAGGATGGGCTTGGCCTCGTAGGCCTGGGGAGGCTTGTTGTGCACCTTGCCGATGATGCCGGTGAGGACTTTTTTCTTGCCAAACTGCACGATCACCCGCTGGCCGATCTGGATCTGCGGCTTGAGCAGGGGCGGGATTTTGTAGGTAAACATCCGCGGGATCGGCACGGGCAGGACGATGTCGGCGAAGTTGTTTCCGCTGCTTTTCTCCAAAAAATCCTGATCTCCAAAAAGGCTTTCCACTAAATCAATCTAAGTAAGGCAGTTGGGCGATGGCTTCTTCCAAAGTACTGACCGGACGTCGGCAGGCTCGGTCGAAGCAAACATAAATTAAGGCATTTCCTTCGGGATCGGGCGTCTTTCCGGCAAGAATGGGGACGTTTTCTGTCAAAGTTTCAGACCAGGCGATGACCGAGTTGGGGAGGTTGGTATTGAAAAAGGCCTGGGCCAATTCGCCTGCGCCTTTTCCTACGATGGAAATCTCTGCTGTTGGCACGAGCGATTCCAGAAGGAAATGGGCCCAGTTGCAGAGGAAGCCTGGCTCGCGGAGGACGAGGTCTTTCATGGCTCCCAGCATTTTCTCGGCGATTTGCCCGTAGTTTTCTTGGTAGGTAAGCAGCGAAAGCCGATGGAGATTCCGCGCCATAATCGAGTTGGAGGCGGGGATGACGTTGTCAAAAAGCTCCTTTTTGTTGGCGATGAGTTTTTCGACCTTGGGGTTGTTGAAAAAGAAAAAGCCGTCGCTTTCGTCGTAGAACTCCGCCAGGCAAAAGTCCGTCAGCTCTTTGGCGAAGCCCAGCCAAGAAGCTTGGCCAGTCGCCTCAAATGCCATCAAACTCGCGCGGATGACAGCCGCGTAGTCTTCCAGAAAAGCCGGCGTGTAGGCTTGGCCGTTTTTGTAGGAGCGCTGCAAAATACCCGAAACGATCATTTTCTCGCGAATGAATTCCAGGTTGCGCAGCGCCAGCTCAAGCATTCGTTTTTCCCCCGTGGAATGGTAGGCTTGGATCAAACCGGCAGACATCAGGCCATTCCAACCGGCGAGGATCTTGTCGTCTTTTCCCGGAAAGATCCGCCGATTTCTCACTTCCAGCAGCTTGGCTTTGACGAGGTTCAGCTTTTCCACCAGCTCGTTTTCTGCCAGATGAAACTGTGACGCGACTTCGGCATAGGACTCGGTTTGGAAGAGGATGTTTACGCCCTCTTCCCAGTTTCCATTAGGTTTCAGATTGTAGAGTTTGCTCAGCCAAGGGAGTTCATCGGGCACCAAGGCCTGCAATTCGGCATAGGTCCAGGTGTAAAATTTCCCTTCGACTCCCTCGCTGTCGGCGTCCTGTGCGGCGTGGAAACCACCTTCTTCTTGGAGCATCTCGGCCTCGATCCAGTTGACGGTTTCGATGATTTTTTCAAGAAAAAGTGCATCTCCGCTGACCTGATAGGCTTTTGCGTAAAGCTCCAGCAGTTGCCCGTTGTCATAGCCCATCTTTTCGAAGTGGGGCGCAAACCATTCCCCATCTACCGAATAGCGCGCAAATCCGCCCCGCAGCTGGTCGTAGATCCCGCCCATTCCGATCTTTCGCAGGGTGAAAAAGACTTTCTCCTGCAAATCGGGACTTTTGGAAAGCAGGGCATAATCCAGGGCAAAATCCCAAATCGTAGGCATGGGGAATTTTGGCGCGCGGTTCATGCCGCCCCACTCGGGGTCAAACTGCCCGCTGAGCTTGGCGATCACCTCGGCCAGATCGTCGGGATCCAGCTCGGCTGCATCGCCGGTGATGCCGTACTTTTCGGTTTCCCTGCGGCTCAGCGTCCGTCCAAATCCCTCGGCACTTTCCGCCAACTGGTCTTCGTGGTTTTCGAAGGCATTGGCGATGTTGGCCAGGAGCTGTTTCCATTGCGTATTGGGGAAATAGGTGCCGCCGTAGAAAGGCTTTTGGTTGGGCATCAGGAACACATTGAGCGGCCAGCCGCCCTGCAATCCCATCGCCTGCACCGCATCCATGTAGATATTGTCGATGTCGGGACGCTCCTCGCGGTCGATCTTGATGCATACAAAGTGCGCATTCATCAGCTCGGCGGTGACCTGGTCTTCGAAGCTTTCCCGCTCCATCACATGGCACCAGTGGCAGGCGGAGTAGCCGATGGAGACGAGGATGGGCTTGTTTTCGGCTTTGGCTTTTTCCAGCGCCTCCGGCCCCCAAGGAAACCAATCCACGGGATTGTGCGCGTGCTGGAGGAGGTAGGGGCTTTGGCTTTGAGAGAGGCGGTTGGACATAGAGTTGGAAGGTTGAAAGGTGGTAAAGTTGGAAGGTTGTAAAGTGGGAAAGTGGCCTTCGGTACGGTCCGGCTAGCTCACCGGCCGAGCTTGGGGATCTGGTGGGAAATTTGGTAAATCATCAAGTTTCTTTTGGCCGACTCCCCCTTTTCCAAAGGGGGCAGGGGGATTAATTTAATAAAGCTGAGACATAGCGACCTAGAGTGTCACCCTGAGCGAAGTCGAAGGGTGACCTCCTCGATCTCCTTGGAAAAATCGAATTGGCCGTTCAATCGTTCCAGCTTTTCCAAAAGCTTTCTGAGAAACTTGCCGTGGGCTTCCGTGTCGGGATTGAAAGGCCGGTGGGCTAGCTCCAGACCGATTTTTTCGATTTCGGTGACGCTCTTTTGCGTTTCCGGTGAAAAGTGCGTTTCCCGCCACCGCTTCCAAATGTAGTCTTCGGCTTCCTCGCTGGGGTGGATCAGGTCGGGTTTGTAAAAGCGATAGTCCCGCAGCTCGTCCATCATCACCTCATAGGCTGGGAAGTAGCTGACCTGCGCAAACTTTGCCTCCAACCTCCCGCAGAGCACGCGCAGGAGACTTTTGCTGAGCTGGTTTTCGGCCACGCCGTCCTTGATATGGCGCACCGGGCTGACAGTCAGGATCACTTGAAGTCTGGGGTTTTCTTCGTGGATTTTTTCCAGCACAGCCTCCATCTCCGCCTGCATTTCCTTGAGCTCGGTCAGTCTTTTGGCAAACAACTTTTGGGGCTGCTTGTGGCAGTTGGCGACGCGGCCAAGCTCCTGATGCTCGTAGAGCCAAGCCGTACCCAGGGTCAAAATCAGGAAATCGCCGGTTTGCAGGTAGGCTTGCATCTCTCGGACTTTGGCCTGAAAGGAGGAAGCCAGCGCCTCTGCCGACTTTTCCCGAAGATCCGAATGGGCGCTGTAATGCAGATACAGCCCATCCCGCTCCAGGATTCCCGTCGGATTGATTGGCTCGCCAGACAGGCTTTGGCTAATCAAGTCCACCAGACTGAGCGGATGGAAGATGGTGCCAAAGGGATTGACGAGGATGTCAAACTTGGCGTTCCGCATCTTCATCCCGATGGTCTGCGCAAAGCAGGAGCCCAAGCTCAGGATCTTGGCGCTATGGGGGATGGGGGAAGCGGAAGCGGGAATCGGAAAATCTATAGACCAGCGCATGGATGAAGGTACAACAAAAAACAAAAGGCATCCCGAAAGATGCCTTGGAGCGGATAATCATATATTTCTGTTAGAAAATCCCTGCTTCTTCGCCGATTCGCTTCACCTGTAGATCCCCAAAACCATAGATGGGAACGCGCCTGTGAAACTCCCGGAAAAGGGTGGGGAAATCGGAGGTTGCGAGTTCGTCTCGGATGGCTTGCAGCGTGGCAACCGGTTTGCCGGGGTAGTCGCCGAGCGGCATGGAGTCCCGCCAAGCTTCCACGGCGGGCTTCAGGAAAGGAAAACGCTCGGTAAACTGCCCAGCGATCTGGAGCGCTTCGAAGACGTTTTTTTGCTGGAAGTGGAGCCAAAGGTCGCCGAGGACAGCTCTTTCCCGAGGGCTGAGCTTTTTGGCTTTCTTCTCGTAGGTTTCGATCAGCTCTTTTTCTCCCAAAACGGAAAAATGATAGGGCGAATCCGGATAGGGAAGCACCAGGTTGACCTCGGCTGGATGGGTTTTGAGATAGTTGAAGAGAAACCAGAGGTTGACCTGGCAAAAGAGGTCTTCCTCAAACCAGCAGTAGATCCGGCTGTCGGCGGGAATCGCCTTGATTTTGAGGATTTCCTCGTAGGAATTGGTCTTGTAGTCGTCTTGGGAGGCTTCGGGATAGTTTGAGAGGATGAAGGCCTCACGAAGCTGCCAGAGCTCCTGTCCCTCATCCGGAAGCACCGGGCCATCGACGAGGCATTCGCGAAAGACGATCTGTTCGCCCTCGATCTGGGGCGGAAACATCTCCCGCAGTGCGTCGCCATTCAGGATATGGTAGATCATGTGGTCGGGTATTTGGCTTTGGTGGTGGCGTAGGACTTGGCGATGAGCTCCCGGAGAATGTCCTCGTTCAGATCGGAAAGTTTGTTGGCATAGAGGCAGGCGACGGACCGCTTGTACTTGCCGAGCTTTGTCAGCAGGGGCTCAAAGTCCTGCTGCTCGCAACTGAGGAGGTAGAGGGAATGGGCGGCTTTGCGGGGTGAAAAGCCCACGATGGGCGCGTCGCCCTCGTGGCCTGTGGCGTATTTGTAGTGATAGGATCCAAAGCCCACGATGGAAGGCCCCCACATGACGGCGGGCTCCCCGGTGATCTCCTCCATCATTTTTTTGAGGGCAAAAGCATCTTCACGCTTTTTGGGGCTTTCGACCGCGTTGATAAAATCATCTACAGAGACTTCGGTGGGTTTGGTTTTGTTTTCGGCCATGGCTATTGCTGGTAAAGTTCGATCGGGAGGCCGTCGGGATCTGAAAAGAAGGTGAACTGTCTTCCGGTATGCTCGTCGATCCGGATCGGTTCGGCCTCGACACCCAATTTACCCAATTCTTCGGCAGCTTTCCCAATGTCATCGACTCCGAAAGCCAAATGCCGCAGTCCGCAGGCCTCCGGTCGGGATACCCGCGCGGGTGGATTGGGGAAGGAGAAAAGCTCGATCACATAGTGGCCGTTTAGCTCCAAGTCGAGCTTGTAGGACTGCCTTTCGGCACGATAGACTTCCCGGATGATCTTCAGTCCGAGCACTTCGGTGTAGAATCGTTTGGATCGCTCATAATCGGAGCAGATGATTGCGATGTGGTGGATGGAGGAAAGGGTGAGCATGGATGGACTGTAAAATTGAAACACTTCGACAAGCTCAGTGCAGGTATTGAAAGATTGGAAAATTAGTCAACGGTCGACAGACGACAGTCCACCGCCCGTCATTAAGTACTTTAGCCTAGCTTTCCAAGCTCAAATCTTGGAAGAATCGGCTGTCGACCGTCGACTGTGGTCTGTTGACAACTCATTTCATCAAATGCTTCTCAAGAAAATCCGCCGTCAACTGCCCGACCTCGACCATGTTTTTCCAGCGCATCCAGTGATGGGTGTCGCCGGGGATCAGGACCGCCTCGTAGGGCATCCCCAGTTCTTCGAATCTTCGGATCAAATCGGTCGTTTGGCTTACTTCCACATTGCGGTCGTCGTCGGAGTGGATGAAGAGCACCGGGCTTTTCCAAGTCGCGAGGTCGGCCATTGGCGAGGATTTCCAGGCGATTTCCTTGGCCTTTTCGTAGTCGGGGGCCACTTCGTAGCCTTCCGGTAGATCGTATCTTCCGTCCAGGTCATGGACTCCGTGGATGTCTACACCGACTTTGAAAAGATCGGAATCTCTGGCCAAAGCCAAAGCCGTCAGGTAGCCTCCGTAGCTGCCGCCATACACGCCTATCCGATCCGCATCCACCTGATCCAATGCCGCCAAAAACTCACCCCCAGCCTTGATGTCCTGATACTCGACGGCGCCTTGGTAATAGCCATACGCCGGCCGGTGAAACTCATACCCGTAGCCTATGCCCAAGCGATAGTTAACCGACAAGACAACAAAGCCCAGCTCGGCGAGGTATTGGTTGTAGGCGTAAGTGTTGGAGTAGTAGTCCATGTAGCTCCAGCCGAGGAGCATCTGACGCTGTGGCCCGCCGTGGATGAAGACCACGCCGGGTTTCTTGGCAGCGCCCCCTTCTTTCTCAAAGAGCTGTCCGTAGACCGTCGTGCCGTCGGGAGCCTTGAAGCTCACTTGCTTGGGCGTGACGAGTTTGCTTTGGGGAAAATCAGCGGGAATGGCCAATTCCTGAAGCAATTGGGTCTTTTCCCCATCCTTGATCGCGACTAGGTGCGATCGCTGGGGAGTGGCGGAGAAAAATGCAATCTTATCACCACCACCCAGACCCACGGGGTAGGCTTCGATCCCGGTACCGGAGGTTTCCCAGGTGAGTTTTTTGGTTTTTAGATCTATCCTTCCGATGTGTCTTCTGTCTAGATCTTCCTTCTCTGGGCCGGTATTGGCAGAAAAGACCACTTGGTTTCCATATTGGCTAAGCTTGATCTGCTCGACCATGTAGTCGCCTGGCGTGAGGGATTGGAGGCTTTTGCTGGCCAAGTCCAAGGAGAAAAGGTGCTGCCAGCCCTCGTGATAAGATTCGAAGACGAGTTCCTTTGCGTTGGGATAGGAAAAGAAGCCGTAGCGATACGAACCCACAAGTGTCTCGGGAGCTTTCCAGAGCATTTCGCCTTTGCCCGTTGCCACGTCGGCCAGCCAGATTTCCCAAGGGACGTGCTTGGGTTCCAGGAGCGACAAAGCGGCTCCGCTTCCGCCCAGGGTTTTGACAAAGGCTATCTTGCTGCCATCTGGAGACCATTTGGGCTGGGAATAGCGGTGAAAAGACGGCGCGATCCAGTGGATGGGAGTGTTTTGGTTTTCATAAACTCCCAAAAGCTGGTGACCTCCCCGATTTACCGTAAAAGCGATCTTTTTTCCATCGGGAGAAAACTCAAGGGAATTGACATTTCCTTTGATTTGGAAGAGTTGGGCTGGTTTTTCGCCACCCATGAGGTCGGCTTTCCAGACTTGACCGCCTTTGAGGTAAAGGATTTGATTTTGTGGGCCGAGGAAAAAGTCGTCTCCCTCAGCGATGACCTCGGGCTTCATGAATGCCAGATTGACCTTCCAGATTTCCACCTTGGGCAGGGTCGGCATATTGAGTGCGTTGACCGTAGAGGAGGCATTGCCGCCACCATGGTCTCCTCCGCGCACGAAGATCAGCCAGTTGCCATCTGAGGTAAACTTCAGGTTGCTGATTTCCTGCCCATCGTCTTCATTGAATTGGGTCAGTTTGGTAGTTCGGAAATCGGGGCCTCCGGCAAAGTAGACATTTCTTTTTCCCTGCTCATTCAGCGCCCAGGCGATCTTTTCGCCCACTGGAGAGGAGGTCAGTTCGGACGGAAAGCTGAATTTGGCCACCTGCTCCAGGGTGAAAGATTGGGAAAAAAGCAGGGTAGGTAGAAACAGTAGGAGGAAAACCGGGATCAGTTTTTTCATATCAATATCTATCATGGATGTAGTACAGTACTTTCTGCAGCTCCGTCTTCAGCTCGCTGGAGGGGATGGCGTAGTTGTTCATCATGCAGGAGAAATGCAGGATTTTGCCGCTTTTGGTGAGCAGGTAGCCGCTGAGGGAGTTGGCCATGCTCAGCGTGCCGGTCTTGGCGTAGATGTAGGGAGGCTGTCCGGGGTCGGCGGCGTACCAGCTGCGGATGGTGCCGGACTCTCCCCCTGCGGGAAAGTAGGCCTTGATCTTTTCCAGCGGCACTTCCTCGCGGATCTTGCCCAAGAGGGCGACAATGGATCGGGGCGTAAACATGTTTTGGGCGGAAAGTCCCGAACCATCTACCCAGCGGGGCTCGTCGGGGAGATCGCTGAGGAGGTTTTCCTTTGCGTAAGCGAAGGCGTCGGCGATATCGAGCTTGTTGGTCAGCTGATCCGATACCAAAAACATCAGCTGCTCGGCGAGGAAATTGTCGCTGATCTTCATCATCTGTGCATAGATGCTGTCGGCCGGAGCGGTCAGTAGTTTTTTGGGCTCTTCTTCGAAATAGCTTTTGCTTGAAATCATCGTGATCGACTTGCCTGTTGCCTCTTCGAGTAGGGTTTTCGTCAGTTCGGGAGAAGTAAGGAAAGGAATGTCTGACTCGAATTGCTCGTCCTTCGCTTCCGGCTGAAAGCGGTAAGGGAAGCGGTTTTCTTTCTCTTTTCGGGAGAAAGAATAGGTTCGGGAGCTTTCCTCTGTGTTTTTTTCAATGGCGGACTTGAACCGATCCGGGTATACTGTAAACTCCGCATCGCCCTTTTTCTTCTCAAACCGAACGATGTCTCCATACACCGGCAATGCCGAGCGCTCGGCGGCATAGTAATAGGGATACCAGTTCCATGACCAGCCCGGCCCGTAGGCATCAACCTGATCAAAGTTGTCCAAAAGAAACAGCTTTTTGTCAGAGGCCTTGAGGAAGTCGATTGCCGTCTGGTCTTTCAGGTCGGGATGCAGCAAGCTCGGATCTCCGGTGCCCCAGAAGATGAGGGAATCGCCTTTTTCCAGATAGTTCAGGCCATTGACCAAGCTGTCGCCGAGGATGGAGTAGGCGGCGTAGAAGGTGAAGATCTTGGTATTGGATGCCGGGATGAAGTACTTGTCGGAATTGATCTCGACGAGGGCTTTGTCCTTTTCCGGATCAAGAAGCATAAAGCCCAGGTGCCCTTTGTCAAAGACCTCGGACTTGGTCAGGGACTTGTTGATCTTTTGAACCGTGCAGGAACTGAGCGCTACTAAAGCGGCAAGGAGGATTCTTTTCATTTTTGAAAATAAAAAAAGTCTCCCGCAAAAAAGCAGGAGACTTGATGAAGGGACTGATTCTTTATTGATCCCACCAGATGCGGTCCAGCAGGCTGACTTGCGGTACGTTGTTGCCATTTCGACTGACCTCGCTGTTAGGATAGGCCAGTCGTCGGATAAACTCCCCATTGAGGTCGGGATTGAGATTTTCCGGCAGGCTCATATCCTTGTAGGCATAGTCGAAGCGACGGGCATCGTTCCAGGTCTCGGGATGGAGGAAGAGCGCCACGTACTTTTCCTTCATGATCAAATCCAGGGTCAAGGCTGCCGCTCCCACAGCTACGGAGGGGTCGGCAAGATAGGCGGCCTTTGCCGCTTCATAGGCGGCCTGGTCTTCCTCCTCGTCATAGGACAGCATGTCCATGTGCGCTTCAATCCCCGCCAGGTAGGCGGCATAAGCACGGTTTCGGTCTGTGGGCAAGGCTGCCTCCGCCTCGATAAACTTCAGCTCCGCATAGGTCGAAATCAGGATGGGCGAAGTCGTGCTGGTATAGTATTGCCCGGGGATCAAGGTAGATCTAGCTCCCTGCTCGGGCGCATTGCCTCGACCGGCACCGTTGACAGTCCCAACGAACTCGCCGGTGGACGTAGTACCTACCATCAGGGGCAGCCTCGGGTCAAAAGTGGGATAGGAAGTGCCATCCATCGCCTGGATAAACTGCTCGGAAATCCATCCGCCTAGGAGCAGATTGGCGTTGTTGATGGCGACCTGGGCCCAAGGGTTGAAGGCTTGCTCAAAGAAAAAGACCTTCGCATCGTCACTGTTGGAGACAAAGCCATTGGTTAGGGCTGTCAAGGCTTCGGAGTAGGATTGGGTATGGATCAGGTATCGGGCCTTCAGCGAGTAGGCAAATTTTTCCCATTGGGCAATGTCCCCTTGGAAGATGAAGTCATCATCTCCTATGCTCATGGTGGTCTCCAGCTGGAGGTTGGCAATGCCTTGGTCCAGCAGACTCAATACCCGTCCATAGAGCTCTTCATCGTCGTCGTAGGCCGGAGTGACGGTTTCAAAATCAAAGCCCTCTGAGTAGGGTATGTCCCCAAAGAAGTCCACGGTCATGCCCAGGTTTAGCGCCATCAGGATCTGGGCTACGCCGAGGTAGTGGTTTGCGCCAGATTCAGTGGATTTGTCGATGATCACGGTGAGGTCGGTCATGACGTTGTAGAGGTTAAACCAAGTACTGCTGAAGTCCACAGGATCCATGGTGTCGGAGGAGCTGCCGGGGTTTGGCGAAGCCAGATACTGCACGTAGTTGCTGGTAGCGCTGCCAGCGCGATAGACGTTGCGGGCGGTTTCCAGGGTGCTGTTGGTCAGCAGGCCGGAGACGGGTGCGTCTTCGGGATTGTTGGGGTTTTCGTTGACATCGAGAAAGGATTCGCAGGCAGAGGCCAGGAGGACCACCGAAGTGCAAATCAGGACGGTAAGTTTATTTCTGAATTTCATCGTTTCGTAGGTTTAGAGGGTTACAGGCCAAGGTTTAAAGACAGGAAGTAACTCTGGACCCCGGGGAATCCGAGACCGGTAAATCCGACCGCATTTCCTCCGGCTCCCGCCGAGAAAGACTCCGGATCAAATCCATCCCAAGGCGTGGAAAGGATGATGTTGTTGGCTGCAAGGGAGATTTTCGCGGTGCGGAAAGGCGTCCTTTCCAGCGTCGAGGCGCTCAGTCGGTAAGCAAGCGTGATGTTGCGGAGCTTGAGGAAGGAGGCATCGGTGACGAAATTCTCCGAGGTGGTCCGGTGGTAGTTTCTCCAGTAGCCAGCCCCATAGTTCACACCGTCTGGGCCCACGCCCTGTCCCAGCCACACTTCCTTGGCGTTTTGCGAGCCATCTGCCAGCACGCCGTCAAAGACTCTGGTGTCATTTCTGGCGAGCGAGGCGGAGCCTTTGCCAAAGGCAGAGATAAAGTTGGCGAACTGGTTATACTGCTCCATTCCCGTGCGGAAGTCGATCAGGAAGGAGAATTCCAGTCCCTTGTAGGAAAAGTTGTTTCTCAGGCCTCCAAAGAACTTGGGTACGGCATTTCCCAAAACCAGCTGCGTGCCGGTGCGGACTGGGAAGCCGTTTGCCCCGATGAGGACGGGGAGACTGCGGTCCAAGGTCTCTGATTCCGGATTGGCGCCTGGCCGGGTGTAGCTGCTTCCGTAGATGTTGCCATAGGCTTGGCCTTCTTTGAGGATCATGGTCACCGTGCTGCCTACGTAGCCAAATTGCGAGCCGACCACGATTTGGTCAATGCCCTCGCGGATCTCCTTGATTTCATTTTTGTTGGTCGTGAGGTTGGCGGTGACATCCCATCGGAAGTCTCCTTTTTCCACCGGAGTGGCTCCCAGGACGATCTCCCAGCCCCGGTTTTCGATTTCGCCTGCATTGGTGGTGTAGGAGGAAAAGCCCGTCGCATCGGAGACCGGCACTGGGATGATTTGGTCTTTTGCGTTTGACTTGTAGTAGGTCACGTCGAGGTTTAGGCGGTTGCTGAAAAAGGCCAGTTGGGTCCCAAACTCCAGGGATTGCGTGGTCTCCGGCTTCAGGTTGGGATCGCCAAAGGCCGAGTTTCTGGAGAAGCCTACCTGTCCGTCCAGCGGGTAGCCGTCGGGTGAGACGAAGGTCGCCCCTAGTAGGTGAGGGCTGGTGTCCTTGCCGACCTCAGCTATCGAGGCGCGGAGCTTTCCAAAGGTCAGCCAGCTCGGCAGGCTCAGGTTTTCGCTGAAAACATAACCCAAGTTCACCGAAGGGTAAAAGAAGGAGTTGTTGTCCTTGGGCAGGGTGGAGGAGATGTCGTTTCTGCCGGTGATGTTGAGGAAAAGGAAGTTTTTATAGTCCACCATCAGGTCACCGTAGAAGCCGACCAGCCTGCGGATGCTTTTGGCCTGGGAGCCAAATACCTGGGTCGTGTTGTTGATGTTGTAAAATCCCGGGATGACAAAGTTGGAACCAGAGAGCGAGATTCTGTCTGACTTTCGCTCGAAGATGTCATTTCCCAGTCGAAGCTGGGTGTTCCAGTTTTCATTCCATTGTTTTTTCAGGGTAATGTAGAAGTTGGACGTCAGGTCGCGGCTGTTGATTTTGGTCTCTTCTATCGAGCCGGTGCTGCTGAGCGGGACTTCGCCGTCGATCCCCATGGGGCCGGGAGTGATGGCCTCGCGGGAGTCGGAGTAGGTGTCCATTCCCAGCCGGTAGGAGAGCGTGACCCAGTCGGCGGGGCTGTAGTTGAAGTTCAGGTTTCCGATGATTCGGTTCACGTCATCCTTGTAGGTGGAGAATCGGGCATCGTAGATGGGGTTGGTGTTGCCGCCGGTGGACTTCATCGTGCCGTCTGGGTTGATGTAGTCGGTGACATCGGTGGTCTCTGACCAGTACATCATCCGCTCCAGGAAGCGGTCGTGAGGCACGCGGTTTCCCCCGGAGTTGGTGTAGTTCATGGAAGCCGTGAAGTTGAATTTCTCGCTGGCTGTGATGGTGCCGGAGAGTTTGGCGCTGGTACGATCCCAGGTGGAAAAGGGGATGATCCCGTTTTGGTCCAAGCGGCCAAATGAGCCGTAGAAAGTTGCCTTTTCGTTTCCTCCGGACACGCTCAGGCTGTTGTCAAATTGGATTCCGGTGTCAAAGGCATTGTTCCAGTTGTCTTGGTACACGTAGCTCGGGTCATTTTCCTCGGCGATGCTGGCGCCCCAAGCGGGCCAGAAGCTGTTGTCGTCCCGCACCCCGGAGAAGCCCTGTCCATACTGGTCTTGCAGTTCGGGCATTTTCGCCAGCTTGTCAAATCCCAAGGACGAGTTGAAGTCCACGCGGATTTCGCCGGCTTTTCCTTTTTTGGTGGTGATGATGACTGCACCGTTTGCCGCACGTACGCCATAGAGCGCCGTGGCAGCAGCTCCCTTCAGCACAGACATGGACTCCAGGTCGTTGGGGTTGATGTCGGCGATCCGGTTGGACATGCCGCGAGGCGTGCCGGATGATTCCACGGTGGAGTTGTCCACAGGTACCCCGTCCACCACGAAGAGGGGCTGGTTGTCAGCGGAGGGGTCCAGGGAGTTGATGCCCCGGATGATGATCCGGGCCGATTGACCCGGCGCACCGCCCGAGTTGGTCACCTGCACTCCGGCCACTTGGCCTTGGAGGGAGTTGACGACATTGGGCTGGCGGGTCTTGGTGATCTCGGCCGCGTCGATGTTTTGCGCGGCGTAGCCTAGGGATTTTTTCTCCTGCGAAATGCCAAAGGCGGTCACGATCACCTCATCCAGCTGGGAGGTTTCCGTTGCCAGAGAGATGTTGATCGTGGTGCTGCTGCCGACTGTTTGGGTCTTGTTTTGGTAGCCTATAAAGGAAAAAACCAAGACCGATTCTGGTCCCGGTACCGAGATGGAATAGTTGCCGTCCACATCGGAGACGGTGCCGGTACTTGTCCCTTGGATCAGGATGCTCACCCCAGGTAGGGGGAGTCCATCCTCTGCGGAAGTCACTTTTCCCTTGATCTGCTGTTGGGCCATTGCGGGCAAAGCCAACGCGCAAACCAATAGAAAAAGCATGAAAACGTAGCTTTTCTTCATGGTAATAGTTGTTTAGGGTATAGGTTAATAACTGGTACTGTCAGGTCATACAGGCAAAAAACCGGTTTGAAGCCGGAAGTGGCCGCCTTGTTCTTTTATGGGTGGAAAGAGAGGCAAAATTGGGGTTTCCCCCAATGGGCTAATGGTTGACAGGTTTCAATTTAAGCGAAGAGCCGAGAAAATTCAACAAAATGCACGCTATTTATACCGTTTCAACGCCAGCTCAATGTGGTCTTTGATATCTCAGAGCTATGGCAGGAAAGAAAAAAGCCGTCCCTTGAGAGGGGACGGCTAGGCTTATCTGGTAGTCGTAAGGCTATTTTACAATCGTCTCGGTGACGGTCTCGGTCCGCTTGCCGTCCACGACTTTCACTTCTTTTTTGACCTCTACTTTCTTGGACATAGCGTGTTCGCCATGCGGTCCTTCGGAGATGTGCGGGGCGATCACCAAGGCCACGATGGACATCAGTTTGATGAGGATGTTCATGGACGGGCCGGAGGTGTCTTTGAAAGGATCGCCCACGGTATCCCCGGTTACCGAGGCTTTGTGGGGTTCGGATTTTTTGTAGAAAGTCTCTCCGTTGATCAGCACGCCTTTTTCAAAGGATTTTTTCGCATTGTCCCAGGCGCCGCCGGCATTGGACTGGAACATGCCCATCAGCACTCCAGATACGGTCACACCAGCCAGCAGGCCACCCAAAACTTCCGGTCCGAAAGCAAAACCGATGACGATAGGGGTGATCAAGGCAATTGCGCCTGGAGCGATCATCTCGCGGATGGAGGCTTTGGTGGATATTTCCACGCACTTTTCGTACTCTGGCTTGGACTTGTACTCCATGATGCCTGGGATTTCCTTAAACTGGCGTCTGACCTCGTTCACCATGTCCATGGCGGCACGGCCTACGGCTGCAATGGCCAGGGAGGAGAAAATGAAAGGAATCATGCCGCCCACGAAAAGCCCGGCGAGCACGTCAGCCTTGTAGATGTCAATGGCGGTGATGCCGGAGATTCCCACGAAAGCCGCAAAAAGCGCCAACGAGGTCAGTGCCGCGGAAGCGATGGCAAAGCCTTTTCCCGTCGCCGCGGTGGTATTTCCTACCGCGTCCAAAATGTCTGTTCGGCCACGGACTTCCTCAGGAAGCTGGCTCATCTCGGCGATCCCACCGGCATTGTCAGCGATGGGGCCAAAAGCGTCTATCGCCAGCTGCATGGCCGTGGTGGCCATCATGCCCGCAGCGGCGATGGCTACGCCGTACAGCCCTGCAAACTCATAAGCTCCATAGATCCCGCCTGCCAGTACCAAAATCGGCAACACGGTAGATTCCATCCCTACCGAAAGTCCGCCAATGATGTTGGTGGCGTGGCCGGTGCCGCTCTGCTTTACGATGGAGAGCACGGGGCGTTTGCCCATGGCGGTGTAGTATTCGGTGATGATGGACATCAGCGTGCCCACTACCAAGCCCAGGATGATTGCATAAAACACGTCCATGCTCGTGAAGTCGACTCCACGGATGGAAAGCGTCTCGGGGAGCATGTGTTTTACCACAAAGAAAGATGCGATGCCGGTGAAGACAATGGAGGACCAGTTGCCCATGTTGAGTGCTTTTTGGACGTCGCCTTTTTCGTCTTTCACCGTCACGAAAGCCATCCCGAGAATGGAGAAGATGATGCCCAGCCCGGCAAGTACCATCGGAAGTAGGATGGGAGCGATTCCTCCAAAAGCATCTACGGATACGATCTCTTGGCCGAGAACCATGGTAGCAAGGATCGTGGCCACATAGGAGCCAAACAAATCCGCGCCCATTCCGGCCACGTCACCCACGTTGTCGCCCACGTTGTCGGCGATGGTGGCGGGGTTTCTCACGTCATCCTCGGGGATGCCTGCCTCTACTTTTCCCACCAGGTCTGCTCCCACGTCGGCGGCCTTGGTGTAGATGCCTCCGCCCACACGGGCGAAAAGGGCGATGGACTCAGCGCCCAGGGAGAAGCCCGCGAGGACTTCCAGGGCTTTTTCCATTTCCAGGCCATTGACCCCTGCCCCGACATTGATCACATAGAACTGATAGAAGACGATGAAGAGGGAGCCAAGGCCCAAGACCGCCAGACCGGCCACCCCCAGTCCCATCACGGAGCCGCCAGTGAAGGACACCTTGAGTGCCTGCTTGAGGCTGGTGCGCGCTGCTTGGGTGGTTCGGACGTTTGCCTTGGTGGCGATTTTCATCCCGATATAGCCCGCCAAAGCAGACAAAAAAGCACCGATCAAAAAGGAAATGGCAATCACGGGGCTGGACGTCTCCACCAGTGTGCCCGACCAAGCGAGTAGAATGCCTGCGATGATGGCAAAGTAGGAGAGGACTTTCCATTCCGCCTTGAGAAATGCCATGGCGCCGTCGGCGATGTAGCCGGAGAGTTCCACCATGTTTTTGTCTCCTGTGGCCTGCTTAGTGACCCAGGCCGACTTGACTGCCATTACCAGCAGGCCGACTAGCCCCAGCGCAGGGACTAAGTAAATCAGCGCTTGTTCCATAATTTATTCGGATTCTAATGAGGTTTACTGTTAGTTAATTGGGCAAATATATCATTTCTGCCCAATGCTCCAAGTTGGATAAAATTCACTTGAAACCGTACAAAAAAATCCCCAGGCTGGATGGTTCAGGCGGAATTTTCACAAATTTGGACACGGTTTTACCGGCGATTTCCGCTGATTCCCGGCTTTTGATTGGGATTCATATCCGTGGGATTGGGCTCTAATCCATTGACTGTTAGTGTAGTGTGGAGGGCCGGTTCAGCCTTTTAAAAAAAAAATCAACAAGCTTATGTCTATGAATACATCAAAAGAAGATTTTTTGGCGGCACCATCCTCCCGATGGAAAGATTCTCCCATACTGCTGGCGCTCTGGCATGATGGCCATGGGGATTGGAGCTCGGCGCATGACCAGGTGGATCACCTGGGCGGAAAGAGCGCCGCCAGGGTACATGCCTATCTCCACAGAAAGGAGGGGGACCAGTGGAATGCGGACTATTGGTATGCCCAAGCGGGAGAGAAGCGTCCCGCCCATGGACTGCAGGAGGAATGGGAAGAGCTGTTTGAAAGGTTCTTTCCCGGGAAGTAGCAGGCGGGCCACTGTGAGAGAGGACTTTCTAAGAAATAATTAGGGAATGTGTCCTAAAATAAGTAAAAATTTAGGTGAAGTACCGGTTTTGCCGCCTGTTTGCCCTGGTTTGGCCTAAAAAATACCCTACACAGGGTATTTTTTAGGATTGGGAGTCGGGGTATTTTTGGGAAAACCAACCTAGAAGAAATGAAGTTCTTTTACCTCTCCTCCATTGCCAACGGGAATGGGGATTTTGAGATCCACGATAAAGAGTGCGGAAGTATCCCGGGGTCATTGGACCGGGACTATTTGGGGCCGTTCAACAACTGTCAAGAGGCGCTGCGCAAGGCACAGTCCCTAAATCCCAAGGCGGTGTGCTGCGACTCTTGCTGCAAGACCACTTTCCAGGCTGTCATCAATGCCAAACTGGGAAATAGATAGACTCCAAACCGCCAAAATCCTTTCCCTTGAAAATCAGCGGGCTTGATGCCAATCTTGGAAAATTGGGCCCAGGGCCTTTTTTTAATCTGTGAAAATCGTAATTTCGAAACCCGAATCGGGGTGTGGCGCAGTCCGGTAGCGTACACGTCTGGGGGGCGTGTGGTCGCAGGTTCAAATCCTGTCACCCCGACTTGATTATCAGGGAGTTGTGAGATTGATGTCTCATTGCTCCCTTTTTTTGTGGGTAGATTTTTCTGGTTCCCTTTTGGATGATGTCCTCTGGGAATAGTCAGCTTATTGGTAGGACTAGGGGTAGTTTGCAAATCCCACTCAGCCTAAAACTGAACTTCAAAGGCGCTGAGAAGAAACTGAGTCTAGAGGGCAAAAAGGCAATAGCCTCAGCGGCCAGGGAGGGTTTGCGTGCTGGAATGAAATAGCTTTATTGTATGGGATTTGATTTTGAATATATTTTCTATAGGTTAACCAGACTGTACATCAAATGGGACGGCAGAGGTGGCGTGACCTCTGTAGTAGCAATAGCTATGATACAGACAGTTTTGTTGGTGATAGCTGTAGGGTTGGTGTTATTGGTTTTTGTGAGGGTTGATAAAGTGCCTGAATATGTTGAGTATTTCAAATATTTAATTGGCGTTTGCTATTTCCTGTTTTCAATTAGAGCATATAGGAAGTATTCGGGTCTATATAATGAACTGGGGAAGCGGTGGGGGAAGGAATCTAAAAAGGTGTCTGTTTTGAAGGGCTTTGGGGTTTTGTTGTCTTTATTGGTTCCTTGGATTTTGTTTGGGTTGATGGTTGTGAAGAAAGATTTTTTATCTGGTATTCTATATTTTGGGTCAGAATAAAGCGTGACGATGTGTTTGTCTTATATCAAAGCACCTGTTTTGAGGTTTGTTGTATTCTACATATTGGTTTTTACAGCATGTACAACAAATTATCCTTTGGACTTGGGTGAAAACTATAGATTGGACTATGATCCCAATAGCTATTTTAATATAGTTGGTGAAGACGGTTTGATTCTCATCGACTCTCATGTTTCCGGATTTGGCTTCGATTCATTGTTTATAGTCGTGGAGCAAAAGCCGATTGATTTTATTTTGAAAGGTACTTATCACGATCCAGAGATGAATTTACAGGAGCGGAAGCATTAATTGGGGGAAAATCAAATTCTGTTTTATTGGATAATCAACAAGCAAGAGGAACGTGTGTTTGATGAGGCAACGAGATCCTATCCGAATGTCTATGGACCTTATTCGTTTGAGGAATTTATGGTCAAAAGAAATGAATTGAATGTTTCTCCAGATCTGGTATCGGCTCCCGAAAATTGAAGCTTGGGTTTAGCTGTCGCGTTAGTCTGTAGGATTTTTTGTAGAATCTTTTAGTTGATCTTCAGGTCTGTCAATACTAAGTGGCATCTTCGGGCTTCAAGTAGCTTCGCATAGCGGAAAGTGATTTTTTGAAGCGGTATGATTTTCAGTCAGCGGTTGCTTTTTTGGCCTTATTGCCGCTGGTCTTTGATACAAGGGGGAAGCCGGGCTAGCAGCTGGCAGCCAATGGACTTTTTCTTTCAGACTAGCATTTGGCATAGCCTGATACAGATTTCCATAGTCGCAAAAGTCCATGACAAACGAAAACTTTCTCCGTTTTGGATGTGGGTGCGGTACTTGACGATGGCAAGACTGCCGGAGAACACTCTGTTAGCCTGTCGAACAACGCCCTTTCCGCGCCGACGCTCTTGGCTTTTCTCGTTCAGAAGTCAGATAGGAGGAGAATCCTGGGCCATAGCAAAAAAGTTAGGTTGCCTACTGATAGAGGGAGAAAAATGTGGGGATATGATACGTTTTTATGGGTTGTAATAGAGGCGTCTGAAAAAAAAGTGCGATTATTACTGATTGTTCGAAGTTATAGGTCAAAAGCCCCAATCTGAAAAGCAAAGAGAATCCGATCAATCCATGCCCGAAAATCGTCCGCATCAAACAGAATTGCTAGTAGAGGAACTATCCAGAGGTTCGGAACGCGCGTTTCATGGACTGTATACCCAATATGGAAAGAAAGTCTATCTGCTGGGAATCAAACTAGGCTATGGACATGAAGATGCGGAAGGGCTGGTACAGGAGGTCTTTTTGAAAATATGGAAGAACAAAACGCAGCTCAAACCTGAATTCTGTTTTGAAGCCTATCTTGTGAAGGTTGCCAAGTCCATGGTGTATCGGAAAGTCAGCCGGATGAAGTTGGAGAAAGATTACATCCAACACTTGGGTAGCTCAAAGGATTCGAAAGACAACGGGACGGAAGATTATGTGATTTTTCAGGATCTGCTGTGCCATTCTCTGTCAGAGCTGGATAGCCTGTCTCCCAAGCAAAAGCAGGTGTTTATGATGAAAAACTTTGAGCACCTATCAGTCGATGAGATTGCAGAGCGGCTCAACCTGTCCAAGAGGACGGTGGAAAACCAGATCTTCCGAGCGAGCAAACAACTCAAGAAGAAAATCTCGGGCTTGGGAAATGTCTTGACAGTCATCTGTACCTTCATTTCGCTTGGCTGATTTCCTTTTTTTTGGCGTTCCTCGACTAGGGAGCGGCAGGTTAGGTGTTTTTTTTGTTTCCGTACGATTTTTCTGCCAGTAGACGAATTTTCATTGACAATTGAGCCTGCCTGTTTGCTCAGGTAGGCCGGAAAACCCCGCCAAGGGGGCAGGCGAAGAACGATGTGGCATTTTCGACTTGGTTTCCCGGTACGAATGCTAGTCTTAGGTAGCTGCTGGCAACTAGCGTATATCCAATTATTTTTTTTGCCATCGTGTGAGTATTGGGTAAAGTTGGTGTCTATTTACTGGGTAGAAGCAACATTTTAAATGGATAGATTCACCCAGATTCAACGGTTTTTAGGCGGCAAACTCCCCGAGGGGGAGCGGGATGAGTTTAATTTTTGGATCCAGTCGCCTGAAGGCCGAGCCTTTTTTGACCAATATATTGACTCCCTGTGGGAAGCACTCCCGGAGGATTCGGAGTCGGTGTGGGATGGAGAGGGGTTGTACCAGCAGCTAAAGGGGCAATTGGACCTTCGGCAGCAGGCTACCATGGAGACTTACGAAAACAAGCGAGGCACAAGACAGCGGATGATGTGGTCGTGGAGACGGTCTGTGGCAGCGGTTTTCTTGGCTTTTGCTTTGGGGATGATCTGGAATCAGTGGGGAGGCGGCATCTCAGCCTCCGACTCCAAGGAAGAGTCGACACATCTGTCCTTTGTGCAAAAGGAAAATCCCCCCGGCAAGAAATCGAAGATCACCCTGCCCGATGGGTCGGTGGTGTTTCTTAATTCCGCAAGTAAAATCGAGTTTGCGGAAAACTTTGTTTCCAACCGTCTGGTGAAGTTGGACGGAGAAGCCTACTTCGAGGTGAAGAAGGGAGCTCATAATCCATTTCGCGTGGAGGCCGGAGCTACCGTGACCCAAGCGATCGGGACATCGTTTAACATCCGCACATTTGACGGCCAACCTGATGCGGTGATCACCTTGGTGAGTGGGATCGTCAAAGTAGCTGAGACGGAGACCAAGACCGAAGTCACACTGTCCCCGGGGGAAGCCGCCCGCTATGTGAAGGAAGCACAGTCCCTGACGACCTATACCCTAGACCCGATGGAGTCGATCAGCTGGGTGTATGGGGTATTGAGATTTGATGACGCGCCGATGACCGAGATTATTCCACACCTGGAAAACTGGTACGGAGTGTATTTTGAATTATCGGGAGAAGCTCCGAAAGAAAAGATCTCTGGCACATTCCAAAAAGGAGAAACCCTGGAAAATGTCTTGCTATCCATATCCCATACACTGGGATTTACCTATAAAATCAATCAGAAAAATGTCCAGTTATACTTTAACCCCGTCAAACCTGCTTATGAGAAGAATTGAAAAGCTTTAAAAAAAAACCGGGAAAGTACGCCAATACTTTGCCCGGTTTAGACAAGCGAGACAAGTACCCCCAGACGATCTGAGACTTGGTATGGGGATTCAATTAATCAATGTTTAGTTCCACTTGTACACAACTTTAAATCTATGAAAAAATCTATACGCTTTTTACTCATGGCGTCAAAGTTTATGCTATATGGGTTCTTGATAGTCATGCTGCTATTTAGTCCCGTGATGGCTTCTTCGGGTAATGCCCAGGTCAAATCGATCGAAGAGGTTAATATCAAACTGAAACACAAAAGGGCTACTGTAAGCCGGTTTTTTAGCGAAATCGAATCCCTTACCGAGTTCAAATTCCTACTTTCCGACCAGACGCTCAAGCTGGATGCAGAGGTGACGATGAAGAAAGCGGAGGGGTCAGTTGCTGAGATTTTATACCAGATCGGAGCCCAATCCCATTTGAATTTTAAGCAAGTCAATCAGACCATTTCCGTGGGAAAGCAAGCGGTGAACGAAGCTACTCCGGCGGTGGTGCTGGAAGATGTCTTAGTCAGCGGAAAGGTGACTTCGGAGGCAGAGCCAGAGGGAGTGCCTTATATGACGGTCATTCTCAAAGGAACCACCAGAGGGACCGTGACCGATATCGATGGGAACTTTTCCATTACAGTGCCCGAAGAAGGAGCTGTATTGGTGTTTTCTTCCATAGGATATGTCAGCCAGGAAGTTGCTGTAGGCAATGCCAGAACACTTCAAATCGTGATGCAGGAGGAGGTTTCCGCTCTCAACGAGGTCGTGGTGGTAGGTTTTGGAAGCAAGGAGCGTGAGGATATCACGGGTGCAGTCAGCTCCGCCAAAATGGAGAAAATAATCGGTGACAGGCCAGTGACAGATGCGACCCGGGCTCTTCAGGGTACGATTCCCGGCCTTCAGGTAACCTACGGCTCTGGGCAGCCAGGTAGCCCGACGAGTATCAACATCCGGGGCTTTGAATCCATCAACGGCGGCAACCCTCTGGTGCTGGTGGACAATATCCGCATGAGTCTGGATGATGTCAATCCACGGGATATTGAAGACATCGCAGTTCTGAAGGACGCATCTGCGGCTTCTATCTACGGTGCCGAAGCGGCGTTTGGGGTGATATTGATCACGACCAAGTCCGGCAAGAAAAATCAGCCGACCCGAGTGGACTATTCCAACAACTTCGGGTTTACCGGCCCGTCAACTTTACCAAAGAAGGCTTCTCCGCTGCAATTTGCCACTGCATTGAACGACTGGGGACAGACGACCTATTGGACGGGACAGAATGTCCAAGACTGGATCGGATATATCAATGAATACAATGCGAATCCTTCGGCCTATCCGGATGGATATATAGCAGATCCAAATGGGCTTCGGTATTATGTCCGTGAAAATGACCAGATCAAGGAATTTCTCGGGGCCAATGGATTTGAGCAAATCCACAACCTTGCCGTGAGCGGCGGTACCGAAAAGACTTCCTATCGGGTGTCTTTGGGCTACAATGACGAAGATGGGATCATGATTACGGATAAGGATCGGTTTAAGCGTTACAATGGCAACCTGAACCTCTCTACTGACTTGACTTCCAAATTGAATGCAACATTTAGCGTCAATTATAAAAACGGACTGAGAACGGGACCTGCCAGTGGAGATTGGGGTAGTATTTACTACAATGCATTGACCATGCACTCGGCTACTCCTGTGGGCTATGATGAGCAGCCAAATGGTGAACTGATTCCATTTGCTACACCAGCCAACATTATCAGATATTCTCCCATACGGGAGAATTTCGACGAGAAGGTGCGATTCTACAACAAGCTGACCTATACTGTCGCTAAGGGTTTTGAATTCAACGGAGAATTGTCCTTGGAGAGAACCCATACGGATGCCAATGCACCTTCCTATAGACCGACCATGGTCACTCCGACCACGCTGAATATTGAGCAGTATCAGCCATCGCAGTCCCAATATTATATCACCACGGCGAAGCGCAACTATCAGGCACTGAACCTATATGGGAAGTATGAGAAGGTCATCGATAAGCATCAGATGAACTTTATGCTGGGGATGAATCAGCAGGCTTCAAAATATGAAGGGTTCAGCTCGACTCGAAAAGAACTGATCTCTCCCGACACGCCGGGACTATCTACTTCCAATGGGGTTATTTCGGTCAACGATTTCTATACAGACTACGGTATCATCGGGGTCTTTGGACGAGTCAACTACCAGTATGATGACAAATTCCTTTTGGAAATGAATGGCCGTTATGACGGATCTTCCCGATTCCCTGACGGACACCGCTTTGGTTTCTTCCCTTCCTTTGCCGGTGCCTGGAAAATCCACCGGGAGGGGTTCATGCAAAACAATGAAATCATTACCGGACTTAAGCTAAGGGCTTCTTGGGGTGAAATCGGGAACCAGAACATCGAGGAAAAATGGGGTAACTACCCCTATCTTCCGATTATGAATGCAGGCAATGTATCCTGGATCAACAATGACTCCGGACAGCTTGCCGTATCCCTATCTCCTCCGGATCTAGTGAGTAATTCCTTTACCTGGGAAACTGTGCGAACGGCGAATATCGGTTTGGACTTTGGGGTCTTTGACAATAGACTATACACTACATTCGATATCTACCGACGAATGACGCTGGATATGTTAGCAGCGGGATCTCAGCTTCCGAATGTACTAGGAGCAGATCCACCGCTTCAAAACGTCGCAGACCTCAAGACTTTCGGTTGGGAATTGGATATGAAGTGGAGGGATGTCGTCGGAAAGGTCAATTACAATGTAGGGTTCAACCTGTATGACAATCAGACTGAGATCGTAAACTTCAAGAATGAAGAAGGGCTGTTGTCTCAATATTATCCGGGTCGGAAAATAGGTGAAATCTGGGGTTATGTGACCGATGGGTATTATACCGTGGATGATTTCGTCGAAGGCTCTCTGGATGATAACCTCATGAATGGACAATTGAAAGATGGAATCCCGGCATACAAAGGAAGAACCCAGAATCCGGGGGATATCAAATACAAGGATCTGAACGGCGACGGAGAGATTTTCAGTGGGATCGGTACCCTGGATGATCCGGGGGATAGAAGGATCATCGGCAACAGCACCCGCAGATTTGAGTTTGGCCTTAACGGTAGTATGAACTACGGGAACTTCGATTTTGCTTTCCTCCTCCGCGGGATTGGCAAGCGTGACCTCTGGTTGAGCGATGGAGTGAGGTTCCCTTATGTCAGCGAGTTCAATGGGGTCTTTGCCCATCAGTTGGACTATTGGACTCCGGAAAACACCGATGCGTATTTCCCTAGAAACTACCCCAATGCAGGTGTAAACTATGGCATCAGCCGCCAGACTCAGACCAAATATCTAGTGAACGGCTCCTATCTAAGAGTTCAGAACATCACGTTTGGCTATTCCCTGAGACCGAAATGGGCTGAAAAGATGCGGATATTTTTCTCCGGAGAGAACCTCTTCAATTTCGATCACCTGCCGGATGGATTGGATGCAGATCTTCAGGGGGTGAATCAAGGAGGAAACTATCCATTCATCAAAAAAGTATCGCTGGGCCTTAACGTGACATTCAGATGAGATTAAAGTCTTTAAAATTCAATAAAATAATAGGTGCAATTGCACTATCACTTTCTTTTGCTGCTTGTAATACTTTGGACACCGCGCCGGAGTTGGCTTTCAGTGAGGAAAACGCATTTGAAAATTTTCAGGTTACCCAGACATATGCTTTGGGACTCTATACCCGATTTGAAGGGTACGATCTGAATCGTATCAATAGTGACTATGATGCCGATTTGATGATGAACAATAGTTCATCTCAAGGATCGAACTGGATCTGGGGACGTATCGTGCCACCGGCGACGTCTTCGATTTGGAATTTCAGCTTTGTGCGTCAAGTCAATATTATGCTTGACAATCTGGAGGCATCCAATATGAACGAGGCGGAGAAAAACCACTGGAGATCCGTGGGGTATTTCTTCAGAGCCTTTGATTACTATGAAAAAATCGCCGCATTCGGCGATGTGCCTTGGGTGGATCGAGTACTTACAGACCAAGATGAGCTTTTATATGCACCACGTACACCAAGAGCTGAGTTGGCAGACCATATATTGGAGGATTTGATTTTTGCCGAAGCCAATATCATGGAGCCCGGTACCAATGGGATCGTTTCCAACTCGGTTAGCAAAGATGTCGTTAACGCATTGATTTCCCGTTTTGGGCTGTTTGAAGGGACTTGGAGGAAATATCATAACCTCGGTGGAGGCGAAAAGTATCTCCGCGCCAGTGTGGAGGCCTCCGAAAAGCTCTTGGTTAAGCACCCGATTCTGCATCAGAATTATGATGAGCTCTTCAATAGCGAGTCCTTAGAAGGTGTTAAAGGTATTCTGCTCTATAAAAACTACCAACTTGGTTTGGTCACGCACATCCTGACTTCGAGACATCGTAACTCTGCCGGTAATTGGGATATTACAAAACGAGGGGCGGATTCCTATCTGATGAAAGATGGCAAAACCAGATGGAATAGCCCATTGTTTGAAACGGACAAGGATGCTTATGCAGAATTCAGAAACCGTGATCAGAGAATGCTCTACACGATAGTCCCTCCGTTCCGAGTGGTAGCAAGCGGAACTGACCGTTTGGCATGGGATTATACCGAAGATCCAAAGGATAGAGAATACATCGATTTGTTTAAGTCTTTGAGTTCAGCGGCTCAGAAGGAGCTTCCGTCTCGAAACTGGGCAGGTTTTGTCTTGAAAGTGTCTCCTCACTATAGGGATTTCAATGAAGGACATCCGTACAACGTGTCCAGAACCGGCTATAACCTGTTCAAATATTATTCCCGACTTCACGATATCCAAAACGTGGATTATTCCGACGCTCCGATCTTCCGAATGGGAGAGGTAATGGTCAACCATGCCGAAGCCAAATGGGAACTGGGCGAGTTTGATCAGGATGTGGCGGATCGCACGATCAACAAGCTGCGTGAACGCGCCAAGGTGAGTCCAATGGTGGTCAGTGAAATCACTCCGGATTTCGATCCTACCCGTGACCAGACAGTAGATCCGGTCTTGTGGGAGATCAGAAGAGAGCGTGGTGTAGAATTGATGGCTGAGGGCTTCCGATTTGATGACCTGAGAAGATGGAAGAAAATGAGTTATGCTTCAGAACCAAAATTGGGGCGTTGGATCAAGGCATCTGATGTCAGCAATCGAATCCCGATTCAGGGAGGAGCTTCCCAAGGGTATATCCAGTTTTTCTCTGGCAATCCTCCGGCATTCCCAGATTACTATTATCTGTATCCTTTGCCTACTGAAGAGCTAGCACTTAATCCAAACCTAGTTCAGAATCCAGGCTGGTAAGATTTAATTTTCAATCAGGTCAGGATGGGGCAGCCCGTCCTGGCCTTTTTTATTTATATCATGAGAGTTCGAACAAAAACTATTTCGGCATTAATTTTTTCATTGGTGGTTTTTTGCATGACTGGGCTGTCTTATGCTCAAAGCAAAGCTCCCAATATTGTATTGATTGTGGCAGATGATTTGGGGATCGGAGATATTGGGCCTTATGGGCAAAAAATGATCAGAACTCCAGTGCTGGACCGGATGGCAAGCGAAGGTATGCTGTTTTCTGACTTTTATGCTGGGAATACCGTCTGTGCACCATCTAGGGCTAGTTTGATGACTGGCCAGCATAGTGGGCATACGCTGGTGCGGGGCAATGGGGAATTTCCGCTCGACCCCGACCAAAAGATCCTTCCCGAATACCTGAAGCAATCCGGATATGCGACCGCACTATTTGGTAAATGGGGAATGGGCTTACTGGGTTCGACAGGAAGTCCCGAAAAACGGGGTTGGGATGTGTTTTCGGGTCATTTGCATCACGTTGACGCACATTTTCAAAAGCCCGATTCCCTGGATGTGCTGGATCGGGGCTTGATCCAAAAACAGGCGATTCCTGAGGGAATGTATGCCAATGAATATTTTACGCGACTGGCAGAAGAGTTTATCACGGAAAAAAAAGACCAACCATTTTTCCTGTTTTTGTCCTATTCCGTACCTCACGCCGAGCTAGTCCTGAGTCCTGAAGCGATTCAGCCCTATCTCGACTCCAAGGGAGAGAGTATATTTCCAAACGAACAGCCTTGGCCTCATGGGAGACATTACGGCCCTCAGCGCTTTCCCAAAGCAGCCTATGCCGGGATGGTAACGTTTATCGATCAGCAGGTAGGGAAAATCCTCGAAACCCTAAAGCGTCAGGGAGTAGATGAAAACACAATTGTGATTTTTACTTCTGACAACGGAACACATGTAGAAGGAGGAAGGTCTGTCAATGATATTGATTTCTTCAAAAGCAGCGGGATCTATCGAGGGCAAAAAAGAGACCTGTATGAAGGAGGGCTTCGGGTGCCTTTTATTGTACGCTGGCCTGCCAAAATCCAAGCTGGGGCAACATCCGGTTATCGTGGCGTGTTCTGGGATTTGCTTCCGACGTTTACCCAATTAGCTGGAAAGCAAGCAAAAGATACCGATGGGATTTCCTTTGCGCCAACGCTATTGGGCAAAAAATCCCAAAAGTCTCATCCGCACCTGTATTGGGAGTTTCATGAGTTTGGGGGAAAACAAGCCTTACTAAAAGACAATTGGAAAATTGTAAGGCTCAATGTGTCTAAGGAGAGATATGGACAGGTTGAACTTTATGACTTGTCCAGTGATCCAACCGAATCCAACGACCTTGCGGGCTCTATGCCTGAAAAAGCCCGAGAGCTTACGGTAATTATGGACAGTGTTCGCACTTCCAATCCGAATTTCAATTTTGGATACAAATGATAAAGTCGGGAAATCATCGACCCGGCCTCCCGTCCCTCGGGCGACCGGATGGTCTGAAATGAGCTGGTGGGATTTATGTTAATAAGAAGCCCTGCATGTACCCTTGCCCATCGGATCCTCCCACCAAACTCAGGGACAGCCCTTGTGGGTACGAGACGCAGTTTTTGCTTATTGGAGCTTTTTGAGACAGGAAAATAGTCGTAATGGATGGTACTCGGAAAGGACAAGGAAACGGGCAGAAAAACGACCACGGAAAATGCTCTTTTTCTGTTTTCAGAAAAGAATCAAACAGTTTTTTATGCGACTTAAGTTGAATGAAGGTCGAGTCTGGGACGGGGCTTGATCACCATGCAGCAGGGAAAAAAAAGGAACTTTTTCGAGGGGCTTCCTTTCAACAAGGTAGCTTGGTGAAGTTGTCGATATCCCCGGGAAAGATGGGAAAGCCGCAGGCGGTCGGGGGCTGTCCTATTCGTGGCTCTCGTCCGTCTCTACACCCAGCATCGCCTTTCGGTACGGGGTAGAAGAAACGGCGTTTTGTCGACTTTGGTAGAGTCACTGATGCTTACTTTTGGCTTTGAGATGTAGGGGTATTTGAAAGTAGTTTCGATCTGTGGTATCTGGTTTCATGATTATCCGCAATCTTGCCAGTAAGCAAATTTACTTCTTTAATCGGGCCTGCCTAAGCAGACAGGCCTGTCTGCTTAGGCAGGCTGGAAGATCCCGACACGTCGGGCAGGCGATGACCGAGGAGCGAAGTAGGGCAAAGCCCCAATTTTAGCGTTCTTTCGGATTGTCGCGGCTGCCTAGTCGCATAAAAGCGGATAATCATGTTCTTTTTTCAATTCTTCTCGAAATAATTTGGTCAAAAAAAAGCAGGGCGCAAGCAGCTAGGAGTCCTTTGAAAGCCCTCAGGCAGCCGAGTTGATTGCCTATACCTTAGAGCTATAGGTATTTATTGTCAGGTATGGGCTTGTCGTCCTACCACGTTTTGGGTATAGGGCACGTCGGGTGAGACTATCCAAACCAATTTACATTTTGTCCAAGGCGCGAAGGAATAGGAAAGAAGTCTAAACAAAGGTTAAAAAGGATAGAAGCGGAGGACGTATTGGCGGATATCGCCGGTGTCGGTGTTCGGTTCATCGGGAACTGGAACAAGTGATGGCTGACAACCGCTTCTTTTTCGGACTTAACGTTTTGCTAACCTACCTGCGAGCCCTTGCCGCCTTAGGTTCTTACTTTTTGCTGTGCTGGTCTGCTGGTTAACCTTCTCTTTTGCAGGATCTTATATTGTTTTCTGTTTGCTCGGGGCAAGTAACTGCCGGATTCACTTCCACAAAACAAGACTGGGTTAACGTTGTGTAAAGCCTCCTTTCCATAATTAATCCAAGGATAAACTTGCATTGATATTGGGCTCTTTTGGGTGCTGTAAGTTTGGACGAATAAAGAAGAGCCTACAAGAAGGCCTTTTTAAAGTGAGTTATTGAAATCATAGTTGTCCAACACTTTAATTTTATGCATTCAAATTTACAAGCATCCAAAATCCTCTGTGCTTCCGCATGTGTGGTCTTTTGGACGGGATTAGCCAATCCTTCCAGCCTCTTTGCCAAGGGTATGGAGGCAGGCCCGTCAGTAGCGGCTTTGACCGTGGCCCGGGCCTCCATCTCCGGTACGGTGACCGATGAGACCGGCGCTCCCATGCCGGGTGCCACCATCCGGGTAAAGGGTACCACCCTCGGTACCGTGACCGACATTGACGGCAAATTTTCCATAGAAGCGGCAGCTGGCGCGGTGCTGCAGATTTCCTACGTGGGCTACCTACAGCAGGAAGTGACCCTCGGCGGCCAGACCACTATCTCTGTGCAGCTGCTGCCGGACGCCACCCAGCTGGACGAGTTGGTAGTCGTGGGCTATGGTACCCAAAAGCGCTCCGATGTCACCGGGGCGATTGGCTCGGTCAAGAGCGAGGAGTTTAACAAAGGGGTGATCACCAATCCGGTGGACCTGCTGCAAGGCAAGATGGCCGGGGTAAACGTCACCTCCACCAGCGGTGAGCCCGGTGCAAACCAGGACGTGATCATCAGGGGGATAGGCAGCTTGCGGTCCGGTACGCAGCCACTCTATGTGCTGGACGGCTTTCTCTTGGACAATTCTGACAACGGCATCGCATCCAACCCCCTCACTTTCCTCAATCCAGACGACATCGAGAGCATAGACGTGCTGAAGGATGCCAGCGCCGCGGCCCTTTACGGATCCCGCGCGTCCAATGGTGTGGTGGTGATCACCACCAAAAAAGGCAAGGCTGGCACCAGCCAGATGAACTTTTCCGCTTCTACCGCTTGGTCTTCCCTTGCCAACCAGATCGACGTCTTTGGTGCGGACGAGTTTCGAAGACAGGTCGTGGCGGTAGGCGGAGCCTTGGAGGATTTTGGGGCAAATACCAACTGGCAGGATGAGCTGACCCAGGTGGGCTTTTCCGAGGACTTCAACTTTTCCATGAGCGGAGCCAACACGGAGAAGTTCTCTTACTTCACTTCCCTGGGCTATCAAAATCAGGAGGGCGTGCTGAAAAACAGCGAACTGGAGCGTTTTTCGGGCAAGTTGAACATGAACCAAAAGGCCTTCAACGGCCGGCTGATCGTGGACTACAACCTCACCGCTTCCCACACGGAAAACCTGCGGCCCAGCATCACCTCCACCATCAGCGACATGCTGTACCTCAATCCCACCATCGCCCCCTATACCAATGGTGAGCCTACCTTGCTCAATACCAATGCGCTAAACCCGCTGAAGCGCTACGAGCTCTACAGCGACCATGCGGCCAACAACCGTATTTTGGGAACTATCTCTCCTTCCTTTGAGATACTGGATGGACTTACCTACAAGCTGAACCTGGGCGTGGACTACTCCAGCACCAACCGGTACCAGCAGTACAAACCTTACACCGAGGTAATCAACGAATCCAACATCTCGGACGGTACCCTGGACGTGGGCATCAGCACCAATACCAACCAGCTGGTGGAAAACACCCTGACCTACAACTGGAACAACTACCAGCATAACGTCACTGTCTTGGTGGGGCATTCTTACCAGAAGTTTCTGGACGAGTACCGCGTGACTTCCGCGAGGGGATTTGCCGACAACAACATCGAGCCCCGCTATCAGGACCACAACAGCACCAGCGAGTACCCGACCACCGTCAATTCCTCTGCAGTGAGAAATGAGCTGCAATCCTTCTTTGGCAGGGTGAACTATACCTATGCGGACAAGTACCTGCTCACCGCGACGCTGAGGGCAGATGGATCGTCCAAGTTTGGGGAAAACAACAAATACGGGTATTTCCCCTCTTTTGCGTTGGGCTGGAACATGGCCAAGGAAGACTTCATGGCGGGTTCTGCTTTTGACAATTTGAAGCTTCGTGCGAGCTGGGGACAGACTGGTAACCAAGAGATTCCTTCCAAGATCACCAAGGCCAGCTATTCGGAAGACAGGCTGTCCACCGGTGGGGGAAGCTACAATACCTATCCCATCGATACCGACGCCACTTCCCTGGACGGCTATCCCTATGGCATCGTCTTCACCAGATTGGCCAATCCCGACCTGCAGTGGGAGGTCTCTACCCAGATCGACTTTGGGATTGACTTTGCCTTCTTTGAGAATCGCCTAAGCGGTACCCTGGACTACTTCAACAAGGTGTCCTCCAACATCCTGCTGGAAGTGGTGCCTGCCGATCCCGTACAGCCTACCTCCACCTACTGGGACAACATCGAGGATATGAAAATCCACAACAGCGGATTTGAGTTGGCCCTGGACTACAGCAGCCCTAGACAAAATGCCTTCTCCTACAGCATCGGGGGTAACTTCACTGTTATCCAAAACGAGGTCAGGGACTCTCCCTACTCGGTGCTGACCACCGGCGCTGCCCAGGGTGCGGGCCAGACCGGCGCTACGATCAACGGCTACATCAATGGCGAGCCCATCGGGGCGTTTTACATGCTGCAGTTTGACGGGATAGGGGAAGACGGCCTCAACCGATTCAAGGACATCAACGGAGACGGGCAGGTGCTGGACAACGACCGCAGCGTGGTCGGAAGCGCCATTCCCAAGTTCATCTACGGCTTCCACATGAACTTCAACTACAAGGCCTTCGACCTGGGCTTCAACTTCAACGGTACCTCGGGCAACAAGGTGTACAACCACACCGCCATGTCCCTTTTCACCAAAGCCCAACTCTCCAGGTCAAACAACACCACCGACTTTGCGGTGCAGTATCCCGAGGAGTCCTTCAACAACTCCAACACTGTCTCTACCCGGTTTCTGGAGAGCGGGTCATTCTTTAGGCTAAACAATGCCACGCTGGGCTACAACCTCGATACGGACCGCCTGGGCATCAGCAACGCATTCCAGAATATCCGCCTTTCCGTCACGGGACAAAACCTGTTTGTCATCACCGACTACTCTGGCTTTGACCCCGAGGTCAACACCGGCTCCACCTCCGCGGGCATCCAGACCTTTGGCATCGACCGCTTTACCTATCCGCGGGCGAGGACTTTCTCGGTCAACCTAAACCTGACCTTCTAAGCAAGGAGCTGATCAACCAATCATAGAAAACTACAATCAGATGAAAATCAATAAGTTTAACAAAATACTGCCGGTAGCTGCTTTTCTCTGCGCATTTCTGGCCTGCACCACGCTGGACGAGGAGGTGCTCGACGAGTCCCTGACCGGAACCGGCGAGGCAGAAGTAGTGAGCGGCTCCATCGCGCCCGTCTATGGCTTGCTCCGGCAGGTATGGATGCACACGGTGAATTTTGGGCTGCAGGAAGTGGCCTCCGACGAGGGCATCCTTCCTTACCGGGGAGGCACGGACTGGTTTGACGGAGGGAAGTTTATCGCCGTGCACCAGCACCTGATGACCCCTGGAAACAGCCTGGTGGGTGACGCCTGGACCTACATTACCCTAACCCTCTCGCGAGCGGTGCTGGCGGAAGAGCGCCTGCGTCTGGAGCTGGAAAACGGCAACTCCGCCGCCCAAGGCCCCCTCAACGAGATGATCGCCATGAAAGCCTACCTCAACATGCTCGCTCTGGACAACTGGGGCTTGGTCTTCAAAAAAGACGCTTCCAGCGACATGTCGGAGATCCTTCGGGGTCAAGAGGCGGTCTCCTACCTGGAGGGAGAGCTGCTCTCCGTGGTGGACCTCATTCCCGCAGACAAGGGAGCGGGCAGGCTCAACCGCTATGCGGTGGATGCCCTGCTGGCTCGGCTGTATCTGAACGCCGCGGTGTATCGCGATCCCTATGGCACCCCGCAGTTTAGCGCTGCCGATATGGACAAGGTGATCCTTTACACAGACAAGGTCATCAATGGCCCGTATGCCCTTTCTCCGGAGTACTTTGACATCTTCAGCGATGACAACGACACCAACTCGGAGATCATTTTTTCCCTTGACCAGAGAGGCGTACTACAGACCGAGCACAGCCGATGGGCCTATTGGTCTATCTCCGGCGACTTGGTGCCAAGACCTGAGTTTCCAAGTACCCGCGGTACGGACGCGGTGGCGGCCACTCCGGATTTTTACCAGACTTGGGTGGATGCCTACGGCAATGTGGATCCAGCCAAGGCGGATGCCCGCTTTTTCAAGGAAAACACCGTCATCCCAGAGCATCTGAAGGATCTGACCGGAGTCAATCCCACCAATGACGCCGACCACTACTACTGCGTGCTGGCGACCGAGTTTGAAATCGACCGGGGGATCCTCAGAAACGTGATCTGGGGGCCGAGAAAGGACGGCAGCGGCAACATCATGAAGTGCGAAGACGGCATGGTCAGAATCTATCCGGTGGTCAACCGCAGAAGCAGCGGGGCAAACATCCGCTACGTGGACCACACGCTGAAAGTGGACTTCAGCACCGAGGGCAGCCTGCACAATGCCGGATACCGCTTTTCCAAGTACCAGTTTAGCCACACGGCTCCGGACTGCTGCAACTTTAGCAGCGTGGACCTGGTGCTGATCCGCCTCGGCGAGATCTACCTGATGCGTGCGGAAGCCAAGCTGAGAAAAGGCGACGTGGCGGGAGCTCTGGCCGATGTGAACAAGCTGAGAACTTCCAGAAATGCCCGACCGGCACAGACTCCGGCGCCTTTGGGCAGCCTGGATCTGGACATCCTGTTCCGGGAAAGCGGCTTTGAGCTGTACTGGGAAGGACACCGTAGAGTTTACCAGATCCGCTACGGCAAGTACGAGGACTCCTGGACGGAAAAGACCGACTCCGACGTAAACAAAAGATTGTTCCCGATTCCGCAAAAAGCGATGGACGGCGCGTCCAGCGAAGCAGGATTTTTGGAGCAGAACCCCGGCTACTAAGAGCTGAGTCGCCTGTATAGGCAAAAGCCGGTGAGCACGACGCTCACCGGCTTTTTTGTTGCTGTTGTTTTTGGGAGGGGGAAAAGGGAAAACGAAGGTAATGCCTTGGGCTTCTGAGAAAGGATCAGCTGGTAGTC
The DNA here is from genome assembly GCF_017254915.1 of Algoriphagus oliviformis. Lineage (GTDB taxonomy): Bacteria > Bacteroidota > Bacteroidia > Cytophagales > Cyclobacteriaceae > Algoriphagus > Algoriphagus oliviformis. Next base: position 254,680 of record NZ_JAFKCT010000007.1, read on the forward strand.
AGCTCCAGCAGGTGCTGCTTGCTGTACTCAAGGTAGTCCTCGCAAGCTGTGCTCGCGCTTTCCCAGCCGCCGGGATTTTGGTTTTCAAGCAGCCAGCGGTGCTCCATCCGGTATAGGTCAAAAAACTCGTTGATGTGGTCGGCTTCCGTGAGCGGGGCAGAGGCGCCGTCCCACTGGCTTGGCAGGTGACAGGAAGGCTGAAAAGCCGCTGCGGTGGGATTCAATACAAAGTGCATGGGATTGGTGGTTTGAAGTGTCTTTGATCCGATGGTGGTGCCAAAGGGAAGGGCGGGCCGAGGCGTTAATTCTGGTTTTTTGACCCAAGCCAAGCAGGTCTTCCTTTGATATTGGAGGTTACTTTTTATGATTATCCGCTTTTATGCCAGAAGGTAGCCGTGACAATCCGAAAGAACGGCAATACTGGGGCTTTGCCCTACTTCGGTCTTCGGTCTTCCAGCCTGTCTGCTCAGGCAGGCCCGATTGAAGAATCAAAATCGCTTACTGGTAAGATTCCGGATAATCATGTTGTTTTTCACCAAAACAGGGTTGGGTCTTTCATAGCCGCCCTCCCCGAAATCGACCCGATAGGAAGATTCGAAGAAAGTGGAAGGCTGGTAATAGTCCGTGGAAATCACCTGCGCGCCGGAGGCCTTGGCCTTTTCAAAGGTTCCGTAATCCTCGGCTCGCGCCTCTTTGGTGTCGGAGTCGGCGCGGGTTCGGATCAGGTAGCCTTTCCCGACCAAATCCCTGATGTATTCCTCGTCTTTCACCGCGTTGTTGATGATGCGAAATCCAGCGTTGGGGTTTCCTTCTTTTTTGTTGACAAAAAGCACGGCATCCCGCAGGTCTGGCTTGGCGCTGAGGTAGCGCTCGGTCTTTTCCTCGTTTTCGTCCAGTACAAAAAGAAACCTGCCCCTAACCTCGTCCAGGCTCGGCCAGTTTCCAGCCAGCACCGCGGCTTCCAGACTGGCAAACTCACCCCGAACCAGATCGGGCGTGATCAGCTTATCCATGCCGAGATGGGTTCGGATCTCCAGGTCTATGCTGTCCAGGGCCGAGGCAGTGAAGGGCAGCGTGGAGCGCGTGCCAGGGACTTGGCTGTCTTTGGCGTTGATCAGAACGAAGATCGGGGTGTGGTCGGGCTGCGCGTCGCTCCATTTTTTCAGCGCTGCCAGCGCATCCGCAAAGAGCAGGTAGTGCGACTGAAAGTCCAAGTCCTGCACGTGAAAGAGCTTCAGCCCGGCTTTGGCAAGTGCGTCGCTGGGATCGTAGTCGGGAAGCTTCCCACCGGCGCTTTGGATGATTTCCAGGCCTTTGGGATTGGAGTAGCGGCCTCCCTGTGGATCGTGGAATACGTCCAGCTCGAGATTCCTGAGCCCCAGGTCTAGTTGGGATTCCAAGGGAATGTGGGCGTAGGCGAGGCTTTGCGAGGCGGCGGGGTTGATTTTGGACAGGTAGTCGAGCAGCTCTGGCGCCATCTGGCTCTTGTAGCTGTTGTGGCTTCCGATGACTTGGATCTGGTTGAGTTTGAGGTCTTGGGCGGAAAGCGACAGTGGGCTGGCCAGGCAAAGGGCCAAGATTGCCAAGGATAGGGTGGTTTTCATGGTAGGCATATTGCTGGGTAATTTCCGTCTTTTTTGGGGCCAATCCGGAAATCCTTTGTCACCTTTCTGTTACGATTTGAAAAAGGAGGCGGCATGGGATGGTGGGGTAAGTGGCTTGTTTTTAGCCGGTTTTGAAAAGTGAGGGGTAAAGGCAAAGCCGGGCTTTATGAATATGTTAAGCCTCCACTTTCGAAGGGGAAAAGTGCTTCCAAATATTCCGGAATGGCCTATTTTTAGGCATGCAAAGATTCTTTTACAGCCTTTTGGCGCTGGTGCTGCTTTTGCCCTTTCAGGTTTTCGCGCAGCGATCCCAAGCCTTCCAGATCCATTCCCACAACGACTACCTGCAGACGGTGCCCTTTTGGACAGCCTACGCCGCCGGCGCCTCCTCCATCGAGGTGGACCTGATCCTGAAAGACGGGCAACTGATGGCTGCCCACGAGGCGGAGAGCATTGATCCCAAGCGGACGATCGGGAGCCTGTACCTGGATCCCATTGCCGAGGGGGTGAAGACCGGGCTGGTGTCCACGGCACAGTTTCATCTGCTGGTGGACCTGAAGACCGAGGCCTACTCCACCCTGGAAGTGCTGCTGAAAAGCATGGAGGACTACCGCGACGTACTTTTTGGCGCCGCCAATCCCCATGGCCTGAAGCTGATCATCTCCGGAAACCGGCCCAAGCCTAGCGACTATGGCAACTATCCGGAGTACATTTTTTTCGACTACCAAAGCAAGGAGCTGGGCAAGGAACTGCCTTGGAGCAAGATCGGGATGGTGAGCCTGAGCTTTCGGCAGTTTTCCGTTTGGAATGGAAAAGGGAGAATGGTGGAGGACGAGCGGAAAAGCTTGCAGGATTTCATAGACTTGGTCCACAGCTTCGACCGACCGGTGCGGTTTTGGGGCTCGCCGGACAGCAAGTCGGCCTGGAAGGCATTCCACGAGATGGGCGAGGACTACATCAATACCGACCGCCCCATGGAAGCTGCCGACTACCTGTCCCAGCTTCCGGAGAACGTTTACCAAAACAACAGCGTCCATGAAGTCTATCCCGCGCGGTTTGCCGGGGATGGGGCGGATGTGCCCGTGAAAAACGTCATCCTGATGATCGGGGACGGCAATGGCCTAGCGCAGATTTCTTCGGCGCTTTTCACCAACGGCAACCAGCTCAACCTGACCCAGCTGAAAAACATGGGCCTGGTCAAGACCCAAGCCGCAGATGACTTTACCACCGACTCCGCAGCGGGTGCCACCGCCTACGCCAGCGGCGAGAAAACCAACAACCGCGCAATTGGCGTTGACCCTGAAGGAAATGCCCTGGAAAACCTTCCAGATCTATTGGATGGCTTTGGCTTTTCCAGCGGGATTGTCACCACGGATCAGCTGACCGGCGCTACGCCAGCCTCCTTCTACGCCCATCATCCCGAGCGGGACGACGCAGAGCAGATCGCCGCCTACCTGCCCAAGAGCAAGCTGGACTTGTTCATTGGCGGGGGAGGGGACAGGTTTGGTGCTCAGTTGGGCGATTTGCAGCAGGCGGGATTTGAGCTGGTTGATGGATTTGGCTCCTGGGAAGCCGGTCGGGTCGGCTATTTTGTCGCGCCGGGATCGCTGCCGAAGGTGCTCGACGGCAGGGGAGATTACCTCCTAGAGGCCACCTCTTCTGCTTTGGGATTTTTGGAGAAAAAGGGTGTCCCCTTCTTCCTGATGGTGGAGGCCGCCAACATCGACTCAGGCGGCCATGAAAACAGCACCGGAATGATCGTGACGGAGATGCTGGACTTTGACCGGGTGATAGGCAGGGTGCTGCGGTTTGCCGATGAGCATCCGGGCACGCTGGTGATTGTCACTGCCGACCACGAGACTGGAGGCGTTTCGATTCCTCAAGGCGATATAGAGTCAAATACCGTCGAGCTGGCCTTCCACAGCGATGACCACACGGGAATTCTGGTGCCGATCTTTGCCTATGGCGCCCATTCCGGCGACTTTCGGGGCGTATACGAAAACACGGCCGTGTTTCACAAAATCATGGAGTTGGTGCGGAAGTACTATCGGGACTAGGCTTGGCAACGCTGCCGACCGGTTTTTCCCTAAACCTTACCTCTACCTTTCGGTCCGAATCCACCGAGCCTTTGGTTTTTCCCCGAATGATCAGTCCTCCCACATTTGAGCTGATCTTGGAGGCTTCTATCCCGATGGAAATCAAATGGTCACGGACCGCATTGACTCTTTTCTCGGAGATCTGGAGGTTGTAGGCGATACTCCCTGTGTTGTCGGCGTATCCTCTTAGATCCAGCTTCAAGTTTGGGAAGGCTTCTGCCAGCTCCTTCACCTCCTGTAGTTTTTCCTTTTCCTCATCGGTCAGCGTTGACTGGTTGATGCCAAAGTAAACCTCTATTTCGCTCAAGAGGGAATAGGTCAGGGAGTCGACCATCTTTTCGACAAAGACGGTGTCCGACTCAAGAAATACCGTGTCGGGCTGCACCTTCAGTCTGGGCTCGAGCACCAGCCGCTGGAGGCTGTCAATCAAGATGGAGTCGGCCTGGATCTGGCTGATCAGCAAAGAATCCACCGCAGCCTGCTCTTCGGCCCTTTTGCGCTTTCCTGAGCTTGAGATAGCCGCCGTGGTAGCGGCAGCCCCTCCCGCGATCAGGGCGCCCTTCAGCAGGTTGTTGTTCTTTTCCTCCAAGCTCTCCTGCTTTTGCCTGTTTTTTTGCACTTTTCTTCTGGTTTTTTCATCCACGGCGGCCAGGTCGGCGGGCGGGTTTTCAGCTGAAGTGGACTGGTAAGCGGCAGGCTGCGGGCTTGCGGCTATCGAAGCCAGTGAGGTGATGATGGCTGAGTCCCTTTCGGCTTGGCTTTGGAGCATTTCTGTCCTGAACTGGTCCATTTTCGCGTCGAAGTCCTCGCGGGTCATCAGCCCGGTGGTGTCGAGGGCCGCCGGGCTCGGCACGTTTGGGAGGACTTTGGCCGAGTCCAGGGCTTGCCGAGTGGAGTCCGCATTTTCCATCCGGTATGCGGAGCGCTGGACAGAGTCCTTGTCAGCGGCTTGGTCCTGAAGGTGGATTTCTGCATCGCCAGAACTCAAATACAGGATTTTGCCCATTTGACCGGGATAGATCAGCAGCTGATGAACCAGCTTTGCGGTGTCCGTGGGAACGATCAAGGTAGCTTTGGAAATGGAATCAAGCGAATCCTGCTTGGCTTGCAGCTGCGCATCCAGAAAGGTTAGGCTGGTGATGTTGCCCATGAGTACGGTGCGCTCGTTTTCCAGCGCTTGAATTCTGCTCTGCCTCACCGAATCGGTCAGCGTGCTGTCCTCGAGAGCCAAGCCAATGCTCGCTTCGATCCCCTCGATCTGCTCGGTCGCTTGTGCCACTCCCCGTTGGATTTCCTCTCTGTTCGTGGCAATCGAGTCTCTGAAAAGGGCCATCTCAGCCAATGCGGCGGAGTCTTGCGCAGAAGTCCCCTGAGGACTTGCCTTTTGCCATCCCGGAAGCTGGATGACGGTGAAGTAGTTTACTGTACCTTCCGAAGCGGGCTTTGGCGTTTCGGTGGAAATGGTGTCCACTGGGATGCTCTCTTTTTGGGAAAGTCTGGGCGGGACATACGTCAGCTGCTGGCTCATGGTAGGGGGAGTAAAGCTTTTCTTGTTTGCCCCAAAGCTGAATTTGATGCCAATGCCATGGTAGATGTACCAGTCAGGCTCGCCGTCAGGATTCCCCCGGTAAGGTTGGTCCACGGTGGGGACATTGGTGCCGGGAAGGGCTGCGTATTCCTGGAAGTCGTTGTCATAGCTGCTCCGGTACGTTCCGGATACATCGTCCAGATAGTCAGAAAAGGCCCTTTTGAAGTCGGATTGGGCAAATAGCTCCAGTCCTTTTCCCAGCCTGATCCTGAAGCCTAGGCCGACGTTTGTGTAAAACGACGATCTGGAATAGCCTCCAGCGACCTCCGTGTCCAAGTCGCTCAGCTTGGTTTCGAAAGTCCCGTCCGGAATCACAGAGGCGTTGCGGTAGTCGTAGCGTGAGCCATTCGCATCCAGCAGATCGCCAAAAACACTGAAGGACTGGTAGCCTGCGCCGAGGGTAAGGTAGGGCGCAAAAAAGGACCTGCCCGGCAGGAGCCAGTTGTTGTCAGGCTTCAGCACCAGGGACAAACCGGCATCGAGCAGCTTGGTTTGGAAGTTTAGCGCGCGGTCGAAATTTTCGCCATCGGCATACAAGGAGCCGTCATTTTCCACAAACCTATCTCCCGATCCAAACTGATAGCTGCCGGCAGAAAGCATCAGGCCGACGGAATTGCCAAGGGCATACTCGATCGAGCCCTGATAGGAAAGTCGCTCCGCATAGTGCTCGTATCGGTCGTAGAGCTTGGTGAAGTCTTTGAAGCTGTTGAGTCCCATGGGCTGGATGTCGCCGTAGTAGTTGGTGGTACCTGCGCTCAGTCCCACTCTCCATTTGTACCCGTATTGCTGGGCCACCAGGGGAGAGAGGACGCCAAATAAGAGGAGAAGAATAAACGATTTTTTCATATCCTTATTTTTTGTCTCCGAATCCTACCCACAGTCTAAATTCCGCACTTAGGCCTACGAAAGGCTGGAAGTCATTGAAAGTGCTTCCGTTCAGTTTTTCCGTATTCAGGAAGGTGCCGCCCGCATTCAGCCTGAGAAAGCGGAAAAAATTGTATCCCAACCCGACATATACCGGCCTGTCAAACGCCACTCCGCCTATTCGCTCCCCCATGGAGTTTTCCATGTCTTTGGAGAGAAACATCCCGGCGCTGACGGACATGTTGCTCATAAACTTGGCGAAGGTGCGGTTGCCAAGGGGAAAGGAAAAACCGACATAGGGACTGTGCACATATTCCTTGCTTTGCAGGTTTTTGGAAAGGGGAATCGCGCCGTAGCCGATATTCAGGGGGATGGAGTTGGGCTTTTTCTCGGTAGGGTAGTTCATGAATTTCTTTTCATCCACGATGGCCAGCAGGTTGTAGCTGAGGAACTGATCGACTTCTGAAAACAGGATGCCCTGAAGTTCTTCCAAATATTTGTTGGCATAGACGACGCGGGCATCTTCTTCTTTGCTTTTTCCGAAAATGTTGAACTTGGCATCGCCCATTTTGAGCTTTTTACGCTGCTCGAGCTTTTTTCTGGTCAAGTCAGAAAAGCCGGGGAAGGAAGCCCCGTCGGGCAGGGCAAAGTAGCGAAGTCCCGCCTCCACGATCTCATTGGAGTTGTTGAGGATCTGATCGTTGGAATCCTCAAAGACGACTCCCCCCTTTTTGATCGAGGTGATGGTGTTGAGGTAGGAGCTGAGGTTGGACTTGATGAGTTTTCTCAGTTCCGCCACTTCATCTTGGGTGGCCTTTTGGAAAAAGCTGAACTCGATCTGATAGTCCTCGCTAGACCGCAGCGGGTGCTCGACCAAGATGTGGAAGGACAGTTCCTTGTAGCCAAACGGAGGCTTCCAATAGTAGGTGTTTTTTGTTTTGTCCGACTTTTTGGAGGGGAAAAGCTCGACCTTCACCAGTCCGACTTCATTGGGGATGGCGCCTTGGATGTAGAATTTTTCCTCCGCTGGGAGGGGCATTCCGCCATTGATCCGGTTTTGGATCAAGTCAAGGTTGACGGTGGTCAGGGCTTCCTGTGCCTGCAGCTGGGAGGAGAGGGCTGTGACTAGAATGCAGAAGAGGAGCAGGTTTTTCATGGTTGAGCGTTTCGGTTTTTTTAGGATGGTTGATTGTTTGGCCAGTTTTTGACGGGCGTATGCCTGGGTTTTGGCCGTACCCGGGCATCATCCCAATTGATCCGCTTGAGGGCTAGATCGACGTTTCAGGTCTTTTTTTTGGCGGTTCTTTTTGAGAGGCCGGGTGAGATAGCGTGCCTGCCAAAGAGGGTATTAGGGTACTAGGTGGGTAATCGTTCGATTGCGGAAATGTCGCTGAGTAGCCGGTTCCGTAGGAGTGATAGGTCCTTGAGTGATCGGAGAATATAATAAAAGTATTTTGTGGTCACAATTATGCATGTGGTTTTTTTTATGGTTTGTCGGTGATTATCCGGTTTTTTTGGTTTACAGCATTGGTTTTTGGCCATGCTGGAAGATAGTCGCAGGCTAGCAGTGCGATGGATAGGAAGCTTGGTGACTTAGAAACTTCCGGAAAGACCCTTAGAAGAATGTCCCGTGGGAGGGCTTGGTCCAGTCTAACACCCTGCGCTCGGGATTGTTTTGCCTGTCCTTGTTCTTTGGGCCCATCCCGCCTTCCTTCGACCTGTTTCAGTAAGTGAAGGCTTTTGTTTCCGAGCTACTCCGTGCTGATGGCAGGAGGCTCCGGTGGCTGATGGTTATTTGAATCAAGCAAGGACGCAAGCCCCGCCTGCATGGTTTTTTCGGAGCAGGGACTGTGGGCGAGGTTTTGTACAGTCTGTGGATTTCCCTCCCTGTCAACTCTCATACAGGCTTGCTTTACGGCCGTTTTGGTGCATGGAATGGTTTTGGCGCTTTGCAGGGCAGCTTTCAGGCAGAAAGCCGCCGGCGACGGCGATTTGTTCACTAAACCACTAGAACTATGAGTTTGCTAAAAGACGTAAGGGTCGCCATCTTGGCCACCCATGGATTTGAAGAATCCGAACTCCTAGAACCCAAACGGGCCTTGGAAAAAGAAGGCGCAGAGACATTTGTCATTTCTCCAGAGCACGGACAGATCAAGGGCTGGAAAGACGGCGACTGGTCTGATGCCATACCTGTCGATGCGCGTGTGGACCAAGTGAGCCCGGTGGATTTTGATGCCCTATTGATTCCAGGTGGGGTGATTAACCCTGACCAACTCAGAAGGGACATGGGCGCGGTGCAGTTTGTCCGTGCTTTTTTTGAAGAACACAAGCCCGTGGGCGCGATCTGCCACGGTCCGCAGCTGCTGATCGACGCGGAGGTGACCAAGGGGAGGATACTCACCTCATTTTCGTCCATCCGCAAAGACTTGGAAAACAGCGGTGCCAGCTGGGTGGATGAAGAAGTCGTGGTAGACCAGGGCCTGGTCACCTCCAGGAGCCCCAAGGATCTTCCCGCCTTCAACAAAAAGATCGTGGAGGAATTCAGGGAAGGAAAACACGCTGGCCAGACCACCTAAAGCGTTCCGGATGCTATCCCGGCCTGATCTGGCCGGGATTTTTTTTGGCACATTTGGTCAAAAAGGGATTTTCACAAGTCCCAAGCCAGTGTCGGCTCAATTCCATCGCCCGCTGGGTAAGTTGGTTTTATGGAAACTAAACCAGCGGTATCGGATGGGCTAGCCCGGATTGTTTCGGCTTTGATGGGCTTGAATGGCGGGTGTTGGCTTTATTTTGCTGGAAATCAATAATATGGAAATCGTTGTGAGTTAGGCGGTTGGTTGTGAAGTCTGCAATTTTTCTTTCAAAAAATTAATGATTTTTCACTTGCTGGATAAAATATCTCGATTTAGCTTTGTGGTCATGTTCAGAAAAGCGCTTCGGTTAGCCCTTAGTTTTGTGCTTATCCTGTCGATAGGATACAGCCAGCTTTTCCTTGCCTTCTACGGCGGAACATTGGATTTTGCCTCGTCGCAAGGAGAGCCGGTCAAAGTAGAGTCGCGAGTCGCGCATTTTAGCCCAAAAGTAAAAACCGACCATTCGGCAGACCAGCAAAACCAAGACTGGGATTCCGAAGTATTGGAAAAAGATCCCGACGAATACACCGGATCGATCTCCCTAGAGCTTCAGCTTGCTTTTGGCGCGGTTTTCATTTGCCTTCTTTCACTGAGTTTCAGGAAATACCACGTCCGGTTTTTGCGGTATTACCGAAACTTCTTCTATATACACACCCACCGTTTGCACGTGTACAACGGGGTCTTCACTATTTAATTGCTGCCTGGGCCAAGTCCATACCACTTGGTCACCTTTTTCAATAGCAATAGACCCTGAGTTTTGGGGAGAAAGGCCTGATCCAGATCGGCGCTTTTCCGGTTCCCCAGACCGTTGATTACATCACTCTTTCAAACATCCAACATTATGAATTTCAATCGAATTCTCCTTTCGGTGGGAGTGGCTGCGCTGTTGTTTCATACCAGCTGTGAATCCAAACACGCCGAACATGAGGAAGACGCCACCTTCCAGGTGACCAACCCCATCCAAAAAGACACCGTAGTCTTTCGCGACTACGTCAGCCAGATCCGATCTTCCCAGCACATCGAGCTGAGGGCTTTGGAGAAAGGCTACCTTCAAAACATCTATGTAGACGAGGGCCAGTTTGTCAAAAAAGGCCAATTGATGTTCCGCATCATGCCGGTCATCTACCAGTCTGAGATGGAGATCGCCAAGGCTGAGGCCAACTTTGCCGAGATCGAATACCTCAATACCAAAAGTCTGGCGGACAGCAATGTCGTGTCGCAAAATGAACTGGCCTTGGCAAAAGCCAGACTAACCAAAGCCAAGGCGGAGCTGAGCCTGGCTGAAGCCCACTTGGGCTTTACCGAGATCAGAGCACCCTTTGACGGGATCATGGGTCGATTCAATGACGTGAGACAGGGAAGCTTGCTCGACGAGGGAGAGCTGCTGACCACCCTCTCCGACAATGCCAAAATGTGGGTGTACTTCAACGTCCCAGAGGCCGAGTACCTCGACCTGGTGTCTTCCTCCTCGCTGGAGGATATGCCGAGAGTTCACCTGCAGATGGCCAACCACAAGCGCTTTGCCGACGAAGGCGTGATCGAAGCCATCGAGTCCGACTTCAACAACGAGACTGGTAACATCGCCTTTCGGGCAACTTTCCAGAATGCCAACAGAATCCTCAGACATGGCGAGACCGGCAACATCCAGATGCCTGTGCCGCATCCTAACGCCCTGATCATCCCCCAGAAGGCAACCTTTGAGATCTTGGACAAAAAGTTTGTCTTCGTCGTGGGCGAGGACGGCGTGGTCAAGTCCAGACAGATCACCATTGCGACCGAGCTGCCCCACTTATACATCATCTCCGATGGCTTGGCTGCCAATGAGAAGATCCTGATCGAAGGGCTGCGAAAAGTGGAAAACAACCAGAAGATCAAGTTTGAATTTGTCAATCCGGAGAAAGTGCTGTCTGAACTAAACAGCCTACACGCTGAATAAGGCCATCCTTTAAACCACAGCCAAGATGTTTAGTAAATTCATTCAACGCCCGGTATTGGCGATAGCCATATCGCTTGCCATTATATTTCTGGGAGTGCTGGCCATCGCGACCAGACCTATCTCCCAGTTTCCTGAGATTGCCCCGCCACGGGTCAATATATTCATCGCTTACCCAGGTTCCAGTGCCGCGGTACTGGTAGAGTCCACGCTCGTGCCCCTCGAGCGCGCGATCAATGGGGTGCAGGGGATGCAGTACATCATTTCCGATGCCACCAGTGCCGGGGAAGCGACGATCCAGATCGTATTCGAGCCAGGCACTGACCCCAACGCCGCCGTAGTCAACGTGAAGACCCGCGTGGATCAGGTGATGAACAACCTGCCTCCGCTCGTGCAGCGGGAGGGTGTCATCATCACGCCTATCCAGCCCAGTATGTTGATGTATGTCAACCTCTACAGCAAGGACAAAAACGCGGATGAAAAATTCCTCTACAACTACGCCAACGTACACATCCTTCCTGAGCTCCAGCGGATCAGCGGGATGGGCCGCGCCCAGATCCTGGGAAGCCGCCAGTATGCCATGCGTGTCTGGCTGAAGCCCGACCGAATGAGAGCTTACAACATCTCCACGGATGAGGTGCTCGAAGCGATCGATGAACAGAGTGTGATCGGTAGACCGGGCCGACTCGGCCAGGCCTCCGGCAAGACTGCCCAGTCCTTGGAGTACGTGTTGACTTACAAGGGCCGATTCAACAAGCCCGAAGAGTATGAGGAGATCATCATCAAAGCAAATCCCGAGGGGGAAATCCTCAAGTTGAAGGATATCGCCGAGGTGGAACTGGGTTCGGAGTTTTTCGACATCTATTCCAACAAGGACGGATATCCAGCCGCTTCCATCGTATTGAAGCAAAACATAGGCAGCAACGCCAGCAAGGTCATCGAGGAAGTGAAAGCCAAGCTCAAGGAGATGGAACCGGACTTCCCTCCCGGCATGATGTACGAGATCAACTATGATGTGTCCAAGTTTGTGGATGCCTCTATCGACAAGGTAATGCACACGCTGGTCGAAGCCTTCGTCCTCGTGGCAATCGTCGTGTTCCTGTTCTTGGGGGATTGGAGGTCCACCTTGATCCCTGCGATAGCCGTACCTGTATCGCTGATCGGAGCCTTTGTCTTCATGCAGGTCTTTGGGCTGACGATCAACCTGATTACGCTCTTTGCACTCGTACTGGCGATCGGTATTGTGGTCGATGACGCGATCGTGGTGGTGGAAGCAGTCCACGCCAAGATGGAGGAGGAACACTTGTCTCCGTACAAGGCGGTGAAGAAGGTGTTGGGCGAAATCAGCGGCGCGATCATCGCGATCACCCTGATCATGACGGCGGTATTCGTGCCGGTAGCCTTTATGACTGGACCTGTCGGGGTATTCTACCGCCAGTTTTCCATTACCATGGCCAGCTCCATCATCCTGTCTGGGGTAGTCGCCCTGACGCTGACGCCGGTGCTCTGTGCCATGATTTTGAAAAACAACCACGGCAAGGCTCGCAAAAAGACCCCGGTAGATCGATTTATCGACTGGTTCAACGGCAGGTTTGAAAAACTGACCGGAAGGTACACCTCCCTGCTAAACCTCATCGTCAACCGACGCGTGGTCACTTGGGCAATTCTGGCGGCATTTGCTTTCGGTATTTTCGCAGTGGACAAAGTGCTTCCCTCCGGCTTCATCCCCAACGAGGACCAAGGGATGATCTACGCCATCATCCAGACGCCTCCGGGATCTACGCTGGAGCGTACCAACGAAGTCTCCAGAAATCTCCAGAAAATCGCCGAGGAAGTGGAAGGCATCCAGTCAGTCTCCTCTTTGGCAGGCTACGAAATCCTCACCGAAGGTCGTGGTTCCAACGCTGGTACCTGTCTGATCAACCTGAAAGACTGGTCGGATCGTGAGCACTCTGTGCACGAGATCATCGAAGAGCTGGAGGAAAAAACCAAAGACCTCGGCGCGGTCATCGAGTACTTCGAGCCGCCGGCAGTTCCGGGTTATGGTTCTTCTGACGGGTTCTCCCTGCGTCTTTTGGACAAAAACTCGACGGTGGACTACCACGAGTTTGACAAAGTCAATGCGGACTTCATGAAGGAGCTGCAAAAGCGTCCCGAGTTGACTGGTCTGTTCACCTTCTTTGCGGCGAACTATCCACAATACGAACTGATCATCGACAACGAACTGGCGATGCAGAAAGGTGTCTCCATCGGCAAAGCCATGGAAAACCTGGACGTCCTGATCGGCAGTACCTACGAACAAGGTTTCGTCCGATTCGGCAACTTCTTCAAGGTGTACACCCAGTCAGCTCCGGAGTACAGAAAACTGCCTAGCGACATCCTCAACCTCTTTATCAAGAGTGAGCATGGGGAGATGGTGCCGTATTCGGCCTTTATGAAGATGGAGAAAAAGCAGGGGCCAAACGAGATCACCCGATTTAACCTCTACACCTCTTCGTCCATCAAGGGTATTCCCGCCAAGGGCTACACCAGTGGTGACGCCATCCATGCCATCCAGGAAGTGGCCGAGCAGACTTTGCCACACGGCTATGACATCGCTTGGGAGGGGTTGTCCTATGACGAAGCCCGCCGTGGCAACGAGGCGGTGTACATCTTCATCGTCGTGTTGATCTTCGTGTACCTCGTTTTGGCGGCGCAATACGAAAGCTTCATCATTCCGCTGGCGGTGGTGTTCTCGCTTCCTGCCGGGGTATTTGGTTCCTTCCTCTTGCTGAAAGGCATGGGCTTGGCCAATGACATCTACGCCCAGATCGGCTTGATCATGTTGGTGGGGCTTTTGGGTAAAAACGCGGTGTTGATCGTGGAGTTTGCCGTGCAGAAGCGCCAGCAGGGAGCCACCATCTTGGCTGCTGCCATCGAGGGTGCCAAAGTCCGTTTCCGTCCCATTTTGATGACATCCTTTGCCTTCATCGCGGGCTTGATTCCTCTTGTCATCGCGACTGGCCCGGGTGCGATCGGTAACCGGACCATCGGTTCCTCGGCACTAGGGGGGATGCTCTTCGGGACGATTTTCGGTGTGATCATCGTGCCAGGCCTGTACTACATCTTTGGTACTATGGCTGATGGGCGCAAGATGATCCGTGACGAGGACGAGACTCCGCTGAGTGAGGAGTTTGTAGAGAGCGCCTACCGAGAGAGTGCCATCAAGAAGTTAAAGAAGTTGCTGAACAAAAAAGGATACGACAATGACTAAGCATATCATCACCAAATCCCTTGCAGCGGCTTTGATCTTGCTCGCTGTATGGTCTTGTAAAATCACCGCGCCGCCGACGCGTTCGGAAAATAAGGAAGTGCCTGAGAGCTACAATGGCTCTCAGGACACCAGCAATGTCTCTGAGGTCAAATGGGGGGAGTTTTTCAAAGACCCCAACCTGAAATCCCTGATCGATACGGCGCTGGCCAACAACCAGGAACTGAACATGATGCTTCAGGAGATCAGCGTGGCAAACAACGAGATCCGCGCCAGAAAAGGGGAGTACCTGCCCTATGTGAATATTCAGGCCGGCGCTGGAATGGACAAGGTAGGCCGATACACCCGATACGGGGCTTTGGAAGCAAACACTGAAATCCGACCCGGCGAGGAGTTTCCGGAGCCTTACTCCGACTTCATGGTAGGAGCCTATGCCTCCTGGGAACTCGACGTTTGGAAAAAGCTGCGCAACTCCAAGAAAGCGGCAGTGTTTAACTACCTGTCCTCGGTGGAAGGCAAAAATTTCATGGTCACCACCTTGGTAGCCGAGATCGCCAATTCCTACTTTGAACTCATGGCTTTGGACAACCAATTGGCGATCCTAAACCAGAACATCGACATCCAAAAGGACGCGTTGAATATCGTCAAGCTCCAAAAGGAAGCTGCGAAAGTGACCGAGTTGGCGGTGAAGCGATTTGAGGCGGAGGTAGCCAAAAACCAAAGCTTGATCTACAATATCCATCAGCAGATCACCGAGACCGAAAACCGCATCAACTTCCTGGTGGGGCGTTTCCCTCAGCCAGTCCAAAGGAGCTCGGCTTCTTTTGAGCAGCTGACGCCGCAGTTGATCAGGGCAGGTATCCCTTCCCAGCTTTTGGCCAACCGTCCGGATATCCGCCAAGCGGAGATGGATCTGGAGGCTGCCAAGCTGGACGTGAAGGTCGCCAAGGCCAACTTCTATCCGCAGTTTCGGATCACTGCCGGCTTGGGCTATCAGGCTTTCAATCCCAAGTTTCTCTTCAATACGCCGGAGTCCATGCTCTATTCCCTGGCCGGAGATCTGATGGCGCCTTTGATCAACCGAAACGCGATCAAAGCCAACTACTACTCCGCCAACAACAAGCAGATGCAGGCGGTCTACAACTATGAGCAAAGCATCCTAAACGGGTATATCGAGGTGGCAAACCAGCTTTCCAAGATAGACAACCTCGACAAAAGCTACGCGCTCAAGGCTCAGCAGGTGTCTGCGCTCACAGAGTCCATCTCGATTTCCAACAGCCTTTTCAGATCTGCCCGAGCTGACTATGTGGAGGTTTTGCTGACGCAAAGAGAGGCTCTAGAGTCCAAGATGGAGCTGGTCGAGACCAAAATGCAGCAGATGAATGCCATGGTCAACATTTATCAAGCTTTGGGAGGCGGATGGAATTGACCCCAAGTATAACTGAAGACGTTGGCGCAAGCTGACACTGAGTGATGATTAACTTTCTATGCAAAAACCATTCTGCAGCGTTGCGGGATGGTTTTTTTGATTTTGGTGCTTTTCGGCTGTAGCTATACTGTGAAACCCCGAACATGGGAAGTTATTGGGACAGACTGTTGGTATGATACACAGGATGGAGGTGGCCAAAACCGCCTAAAACAGGTTTTTGGCATACGGAACAGTCCTTGTAACAGGTGGTGCCGAACACTAAACCAACTATTTATCATGAAAACAATCAATCAAACCCCGCACACCTCTTCACTCAGAAGCGCCATGGTCAAGAGATCAGGAGCCGTACTGCTGGCTGCATTTTGCATGGTGGGAATGTCCTCCTGCACCGATGAAGACGACGAGCCCATCGTGGATACCGTGAGCCAGCAAGATCGCAATTTCGCCGTTTCCTCCTCCCAGTTTATCAACGCGCAGATCAGCATGGGCCAGCTGGCCATGGACAAAGGCGAGGATGATTCCGTCTTGGAATATTCCAGCATGATCGTGGAGGACAATACCGAGGCTTGGACAGAACTGGAAGGTATTGCCGATTCCAAGGAAATCGAGATTTCCGCGGATATCTCAGCGGAGATGCAGGCCAAGTACGACGAACTGGCGCTGCTGGAAGGCGAGGAATTTGACAAAGCCTACGTGCAGTTTCAGCTGGACGCGCTGGAAAGCTCCAAGTCTATGTTTGAAAACCAGATCGACAACGGACAGAACTTTACCGTGAAAGGCTACGCCGAAAAGACGCTGAGCCTCATCAAGGCCCACCGTACGGAAGCCTTGCTGGTAAAAGCTGAAATCGGGCTGGAGGATCTGTAACAGTATTCTTCCCCGTGAAAGAGCCGGTTTCCATGCAGTGGAGACCGGTTTTTTTATGATTTGGTTATAAAATTGAAATATTTCAAAATTGTACGATTGGCAAGAGCGATTGGAAAGATTAATATGATTGTCCGCTTTTATGCCAGTAGGCAGCCGTGTCAATCCGAAAGAACGATGAAAGTGGGGCTTTGCCCTACTTCGGTCATCGGTCATCGGTCGCCTGTACTGAGCGAAGTCGAAGTATCCGACCCGATTAGAGAAGTGAATACGCTTACTGGCAAGATTGCGGATAATCATGAAGATTAATCTGAAAATCCTAAATCAAAAGTCCAAAACGGAAAAAGCCACAGCTGCACAGATCAAATCCGTGCAGCTGTGGCTTTTTGTTTCATCTGCCTACTGTCGCCGATGGACTTTAGAACAACATCGGGGCAAACAGCACCAGGTAGTCCCGCCAGTTGGCCCAAGTGTGGCCGCCCTCGCTTTCGTGGTACTCATGCTCCAATCCTGTTTTGTCCAAGATGGAAAGCAGGCGCTGGTTGGACTCGATGACGAAGTCGATTTTGCCGCAGGCTACCCAATACTTCTCTACACCGCTGTCTTTCAATGCGGTGAATTTTTTCTCCAGTTCCGCCATGTCCGCATTGGCATCAAAGATCCCGCTGCTGAATACCCCGATGTAGGCAAACTTGCCCGGATAGGTGGTGGAAGCGGTGATGGTGTGCGCGCCGCCCATGGATAGACCGGCAATGGCGCGATGGCTCTTGTCAGACTTCACGCGGTAGTTTTTCTCGATGTAGGGCACCACGTCTTCCACGAGGCTTTTCTCAAATTTTCCCTGGTACTGACCATAGGTTTCGCGGGTGGGGGCAGCCACTCCCGGAGCTTGCTTCAGCGTGGAGCTTTGCCAGGCGTTCCCATTGGTCATCACCACCAGCATAGGCTTGGCTTTGCCCGCAGCGATCAGATTGTCCAGAATCAAGTTGGCGCGGCCTAGGGAGGACCAGGCATCCTCGTCACCTCCGGCTCCATGGAGCAGATAAAGTACGGGGTAGCTGTCCTTGGATGCGTCGTAGCCCGGAGGCGTATAGACGTACATCCTACGCTTCATCCCCAGCGAAGGGGAGTCGTACCAGACCTGCTCCAGCGTGCCGTGGGGGGTGTCATTGAGCTGAAAGACCTCCGATTCCGCGCCGGGGATCATCAGCAGGCTCGCATAGCGGGTGCCGTCCCGCAGCGCATGGGGGTTGGTGGGGTCGATGGCGGAGACGCCGTCGATGAAGAAGTTGTAGTGGTACATGGAGGTCGGCAGGGGGTCGATGGTGACCGACCAGATGCCTTTTTCGTCTTTGGTCAGTGGGAGCGTCTCGCCAAAGTTCATCCAGCTGCCGTTGATCGTGACGGCGTTGGCTTTGTCCGAAAAGACCCGAAAGGTGACCGAGCGGCTGTCGGAGATCTCAGGGGAGACGACCCGCGGGGCTTGCATGGCGCTGATCTCCTGCGCCTGGAGGCTGATGTGGGCCCCGGCGGAGAGCGTAAGCGCAAGCGCCAGGGTGGTGAGTTTGAGTTTCATGGGCTTATTGGTTAAAGAGTTTTGGTGCAAATTCGGTGAGGTAAACCCGCCAGTTTCTCCAGGTATGGCCGCCCTCGGATTCCACGTAGTCGTACGGCATCTTCATCGCGTCCAGCTTGGCGCGAAACTCCTTGTTGGCGTCGTAGAGGAAGTCGGTCTTGCCGATGGCGATCCAGTAGAGTTGGTAGCCGTTGTCCATTTCGGCCTTCAGCTTTGCGTCAAAGTCGCTGTACATCTTGCCGGAGGCATCTTCACGAGGCATGATGGCGGCCGAAAACAAACCCACGTAGTCGAAGGTGTTGGGGTAGTTGTTGGAGATGTGCAGGGAGTGGAAGCCGCCCATGGAAAGGCCCGCAATAGCCCGGTGGGCTTTGTCCGCTTTTACGCGGTAGTTGCTTTCCACGAAGCGGATGATGTCTTGGAAGTTGGCCTCGTAGGTGCCATCCATGGTTTTGGCCACCATAAACTGCGGCTTATAAAAGCCCTTGCTTCCTTCGCCCGGCGCGCCGTCCTGGATCACGTTGCCGTTGGGCATGACCACGATCATAGGCTTGGCTTTGCCCTCTGCAATCAGGTTGTCGAGGATTTGGGAAGTGCGGCCCAGGTTGATCCAGGCCTCCTCGTCTCCGCCGGCTCCGTGGAGCAGGTAGAGGACGGGGTAGGAGTCCTTGGAGCTTTCATATCCGGGAGGCGTATAGATCGTGACCCGGCGATCCATGCCCAGTCCCGGCGAGTCGTACCATCTTCGGGTTACCGAGCCGTGTGGGACGTCATTGACCTTGAAGAGGTCCGCATGCCCACCACCTATGAGAAAGATGTTGGTCGCCGAGGCGACGTCCCGGATCAGGAAGGGATTGTTGGGATCCGTGGTCGTGAAGCCGTCGACGATGAAGGAATAGTTGTACAGTTCGGGTTTGAGCGCGGCGCTTTGGTAGGTCCAGAGTCCTTTGTCGTCTTTGGTCAGGGCAGCTTTGCCGGGGCCGTCCATTTGGCCCATGGGCGTGTCCATTTTTTCTGTAGGGAGAAAATCCCCCGTGATCTGCACGGTCTGGGCATGGGGTGCCATGAGGCGGAAGGTGACCGTGCCGTCTGCATTTACTTCCGGGGATACGATTTGCTGGGCCCCAAAAAGCGCCTCTTGGGCTCGGGCGGCAAAGCCCAGCATGGCGATCAGGATAAAGCTGAGGAGTAGGTTTTTAGTCATGGGTTTTTCTATTGTCTCAAAGTGGAAAAATAGAAAACCGACCAATCAAATCCTAGCGCCGAGGATTTTAATCTCTCCGTGAACTGAGGTCAGAACGATGGAAAATGTTTGTCCGCTAAATCTTGTCCCAAGACAAATCAAGGACGCTTAGCCCTCGTTTTGCAAGGAATCCACCGGATTGGTCCAGGCGGCCTTCAGTGTATGGTAGCCCACCGAGAGCAAAGTCAGTCCCAGCATCAGCATGGCGGTGAGCAGATAGAGCGTCCATCGGATCTCTGTGTGGTAGGTGAATCCTTCGAGAAACTCCCCTACGAAATACCAAGCCACGGGAAAGCCAATCGCCAGGCTGGCCAAAACCAAGATGGCGAAGTCTCCGCAAAGCAGCAGGGAAAGACTGCCCGCCGAGGCGCCGAGCACCTTTCGGATGCCGATTTCCTTGGTGCGCTGGGCTGCGGTGAAAGAGGCCAATCCAAACAGGCCCAGCCCGGAAATCAGCACCGCAATGCAGGTGAAGGCCAAGGCAAGCCTGCCGATGACCTGTTCGTTTTGATACTCTCGGTCAAAGACCTCCTCCAAAAAGCTGAACTCAAAGGGATAGTCGGGATTGTGTTTTTTGAATACCGACTGGATTTGGGCTATGGTGGCGGTCATGGGGCTTTGCTCGGAGACCTTGATGAAGTAGTAGGAGCCGACGTTTTGCGAATACATGAAGACCATCGGCTCGATGCCCAGGCGCAGGTTGTCGTTGTGAAAATCCTCCGTGACACCGACGATCTGGCCTTTGCCCTGCCACATTTCCAGGGGAGTCCCCACCGCCGTCTCGGGATCCAAGCCCATCACCTCGGCGGCTTTTTTGTTGATGATATAGTTGGCGCCGTCCTGTACTCCGAGGAAGTTACGGCCCTCTGCCAGCGGGATTCCCAGGGTAGGGAGGAAGCCCTCGTCACAGCGGAAAATCTTGAAGTTGACCGTCGATTCCTGCGGCTTGCCAGGCCAGACTGGATCGGGACTGGTGATGGGCACGGAGAAGATGCTGTTTCCCCCAAAGGCGATATTTTCCACTCCAGGCAGCTGGAGCAGGTCGTTTTTGATGCCTGCGTAGGTTCGGACGATGCCCTCGTTTTGATCCACGACCAGGATGTTTTCCTTTTCAAAGCCCAGGTTTCGCTCGCCGATGTAGCGGATCTGCTGGTAGATCGCAATGCTGCCCACCACCAGGATGGCCGAGGTGGCAAACTGCGCCACGACGAGCACCCTCCGCAGGCTGCTGCCACTGAGCATGGCTCGGCTGTCTCCCTTCAAGACCCTCATGGGATTGAATCCCGACAGGACAAAGGCGGGGTAGCTGCCGGAAAGCAAGCCGGTCATTAGGGTAATGGACAGCGTGCCGATGAGAAAAGAAGGATTGGTCAAGTCCAGGTCGACGGATTTTTGTGTGACCTCATTGAAGAAGGGAAGCAGCAGCTGCACCAGCAGGACGGCAAAGAGCAGCGCGATCCAGGAAAGCAGCATGGACTCCATCACAAACTGGAGGACGAGCTCGCCGCGCTGGGCGCCGATGGACTTGCGTATGCCTACTTCCCGACCCCGTGTGCCTGAGCGGGCCGTGGCTAGGTTGATAAAGTTGATGCAGGCCATCACCAAGATCAGCAGCGCCACAAAACCGAAAAGATACACCTGTTCGATCCTGCCGCCTGCATTGACTCCATTTTCGAATCTTCCCTCAAGGCGCAGCTTGGCGTAGGGATAGAGAAAGGCCGTGCTGCTGCATTCGGAACAGTTGGCTTGGATCAGGCCGGAGAGTTTTGCGTTGGGGAGCTGGCTGTTTTCACGGAGCAAAACCGCCGTGCGGGAGCCGCCAGCCTGCCAGTTTTCCATCCAGGGATTTTCCCTCAGGTACAGCTCAAAGGGGGCGATGAAGTCAAACTGCAGGCTGGAGTTGGTCGGGAGGTTTTCAAAGACACCAGCCACCGTGAGCACATGGTTTTGGTTGAGGCTGACGGTCTTTCCTACGGGGTTTCCCTGCGGGAAAAGCTTCGCCGCCAGCTCCTCCGACAGCACGATGGTATTCAGATCTCCCGGATTTCCCTTGGAAAAGGGCAGCTGAAACACCTCAAAAAAGGCCGGGTCGGCAAAGATTCCGGTTTCGTTAAAACCCTCTTGCCCGTTTTTCACCAGCAAGTCCGTCTCAAAGCTATACCGAGCGGCAGCCTCGATCTCGGGGATTTCGTCCAGCAGGACGTCCTTGAGGCTTGCCGTGGGCACGGGATGGGAGGAAAGGCTGCCATCCGGCATTTCGGAGTGGATCATCACACTGTGGATGCGGTCGCTATTGGCCCAAAACCGGTCGTAGGACACCTCATCCAAGATCCAGAGCAGGATAAAAATGCTGACCGCCATCCCGGAGCTGAGGCCGAGGAGGTTGATCAGCGTGTAGCCTTTGTGTCGGAGCAGGTTTCTAAAAGAGGTCTTGAGGTAGTTTTTCCACATAGCTGCGTAGGTCGGTCGGAAATTCGGTTTGACAAGATACCCCAATCCAAGGCCATGCCTTTTGCGATCTTCGAAAATGGGCGAAAATAGACGGGTTTCTGGTTTTGCTCGGGAGCTGATCGGACAGTTTTGTTCGATTATGGGAAAAATAGGTTCCCGAACATGATTATCGGTCATCGCCTGCCCGACGTGTCGGGGTCTTCCGACCTGCCTGAGCAGACTGGCAGGGTTGCAAATGCCCACGAAGTAATTCTCCCCAGCACGCCAGACAGTACCTATCCAGGGTAGTTCTCCAGGATATAGAAAAAGTCGTTGGTGGTTGATTTGATGTTTTCGACTGATGCGGGGCCCTATTTGTACTTTAGATAGTCCAGTATCGCGAGAAAGTCCCTATTGGCTCGCTTGCCGACGAGGATTTTCACTTTTTTGGATTCAGAAAATCTTCTCTCGAAATCAACGTAGACTCATCCTCAGATTCTTCCAGTGCCATTAGGATGTCCTGTTTTTGTCCTCGGGCAGTTCTTCCCAGAGTTTTCCAGAGGGAAGTGCCTTTCTCAGCGAAAGAAAATCCCGCAGTGTTTCCAACAACTGCTCGTTTTCAATTTCATCCACTAGCTGGTGGACAGAAGTTTTAAGCGTGTTTGTCATGATGATAAAGGATTGACTAGTTGAAGTTGTTAACTTACGGAAACCTATATTGGAGAGAAAAAGATGTTTGGAAATCGGTGGTAGAATTGTTGATTTGAACTAAAAAAAAACTGTTTCCAGTGGGATTGGAACTATTTTTTGTTTGATTTATTGGAGCTCATTTTCATTAGAATGAATGATTTTATCATTGGGTTTCTAAATCTAAATCTCACATTGTTTTTTTCACCAATTTTCTCGATTACTTTGCCTCTTGATTCACTGCATAGATCATTTATGTAGTAGTTTATCCGTTGGCTAGTATAGTTTTTTCCGCTTAAGTTAAATAGAGAGTCTAATATGTCTCTTTTGGATGAAAATCCAAATTGATCAACTTCAGACGAAGCCAAAGCAAATAGTACTTCGGAAAATAATGTTTCGGATTTGCTTGATAGAGTTGCAATTTGATAAGCGTTTTTTATCGATTGTGCTGAATTTTCTAGCGCTTTGTCAATTGCAAAATCTAAGTCATCTTTATCAATCATAGATTTGTTACTTTGGAGACAATGTATTGCAGCATGTTTACATAGAAGGTGAGTAAAGCTTGGGAATCCAGTAGAAAATTCTATTATTTTCTTCCTTTGCGGAGAATTTATTTTGATTCCAATCTGAGCTAAACCACCATCAATAATTTCTCCTAGCTCGCTATTAGACATTCGAGGGGTGTAGATTTGGAGCAAGCATCGCTCAACAGATGGATGGTGGCCAATTAACTCGTTTACATCGAGCGCGATTCCAACAATTAAGATCGTTATATTTGGCATGTTGTCCGATAGTAGTTTTATCGTATCGGCCATTCTAGTTTTTACATCTGTGTTTGTTATACTATCAAATTCGTCAAATATAAAAAGTAATTTATTGTCAAGATTGCTCAATACAGATTCTATATCTTTTGAATCAATTGTCTCTTTTTCAGGAAGAAATAGATCGAGTTGAATGGTCTTTGGAGTACTCTTTGCTGTGAATCCAATTTTTTTGCTGTTTAAGTTGAAGCTTACTTTATTGAGAGCTTTTTGCCAAATAGATTTGAAGTCTTCTGTTCGGTTGCATGTTACTTTAGAAACAGTTACGCCTTTGTAAACCAGGGAGGCGATATTTGCAAGGCTCGTCTTTCCTACTCCTCTATCACCGTATATTACCGAATGCATACCTCTTTCGTTAATCGCTTCATTTAGTTTTTGAAACTGCTCAATTCTTCCAAAGAAGAGGTCTCTTGTTTCTATCGGGGCTGCTGGACTAAATACGCTTGAAGCTTTCTTTAGTTTTTCCTCTTGAGTCATTTTGAAATTTGCTGGTAAAAAAAGTCAATATTTAGTTTGAAATATCTATGTTATAAGTGTTTTTGGGATCTGTAGCAGCTTATCTGGTAAATATAAAGAAATATTTGGATGATTGATTAATTAGGTGGTGAGCTTTGACTTACGATCTAAGTTTTCCCTCTTCCCCATTCCAATTCCCTTCTCATTTGCCAATCCCTTTGCTCTGGGGTATCTTTGTCCCCAACACACCAAAACGATCTATCGTGGCAAACAAAAACGTGAAAGTAGGGATGGTCCAGCTCAGTTGCTCTGGGAATGTGGCCGAAAACATGGACAAAACCATCGCCGGCATCCGCCAGGCCGCCGCAAAAGGCGCCCAAGTGGTTGTGCTGCAGGAGCTCTTCCGATCACTGTATTTCTGTGATGTGGAAGACTACGAAAACTTCAAGTTGGCCGAGGCGATCCCCGGCCCCTCTACCGATATCCTCGGAGCCCTGGCCAAGGAGCTGGGCGTGGTGATCGTCGCTTCACTTTTTGAGAAGCGTGCCGAGGGACTTTACCACAACACGACCGCCGTGCTGGATGCGGACGGGGCCTACTTGGGCAAGTACCGCAAAATGCACATCCCAGACGATCCGGGCTACTTTGAGAAATTCTACTTTACCCCTGGAGACCTGGGTTATAAGGTCTTCCATACCAAATTTGGCAATATTGGCGTGCTGATCTGCTGGGATCAGTGGTATCCCGAGGCTGCGCGGATCACTGCGCTCAAGGGTGCCGATTTCCTGGTGTATCCCACCGCCATCGGCTGGGCTGGCTCGCAGGACGAAGCCACCAACGACGAGCAGTATGGCGCTTGGCAGACGATCCAGCGTTCCCACGCAGTGGCCAACGGGATTCCGGTGGTGTCTGTAAACAGAACCGGAATTGAGGGCCCGATGCAGTTTTGGGGAGGTTCTTTTGTCGCCAATGCTTTTGGCCGGGTGACTTACAAAGCGCCTCATTTGGAAGAGGAAATCCACGTGGAGGAGCTGGATCTGACCGGTTCTGATCGGTACAGAACCCACTGGCCTTTCTTGAGAGACCGCCGTATCGACTCCTACAGCCCGATCACCAAGCGATTCCTTGACGAAGAATAGGCCATGAGAGACATTTTTGAACTGGCGCGCACGGGTGCGGCCACTCCCAAGGAACTGGGCTATTATTTCCCGGCGGAGTTTGCCCCGCAGGAGTCTATGTGGCTGAGCTGGCCGCACAAGGAGGCCTCTTGGCCCGGCAAGCTCGACACGATCTATGCGCCCTATTCGCTTTTTATCAAAGAAGTGTCCAAGGGACAAAAGGTCAATATCAACGTCGCCGACGAGGAGATGAAGGCCTTTGCGGTCACGCAGCTGCAAAAAGCCGGTGTGGATCTGGGCAAGGTGAGCTTTCACTTTTTCCCAACCAACGACGCCTGGTGCCGCGACCATGGGCCTGCCTTTTTGATCAATCCAAAAGCCGAGCAGAAGAAGGCCTTGGTGAAGTGGGAGTACAATGCCTGGGGTGAAAAGTATCCTCCGCACGACTTGGACAACCTGATCCCTTTGCACATCGCGGCGGAATTGGGCATCCCTTGCTTCCGTCCGGGCATCGTCATGGAAGGCGGCTCGGTGGAGTTTAACGGCAAGGGAACCCTCCTGACCTCGGCCGCTTGCCTGCTCAACGAAAACCGGAACCCGCAGCTTAGCCAGTCCCAAATCGAGGGTTTTCTCTGCGACTATTACGGGGTGAACCATATCCTCTGGGTGGGTGACGGCATCATCGGCGACGATACCGACGGCCATATCGATGACATCACCCGCTTTGTCAACGAGGACACCGTCGTGACTGTGGTGGAGGAAAACAAAGCCGACGAAAATCACGCCATCCTGGACGAAAATCTCCAGATGCTGAAGCGCATGCGCCTCGAAAACGGCAAGCAGCTGAATATCGTCGAGCTGCCCATGCCTAGTCCGGTCATCTGGGAAGAGCAGCGCCTGCCAGCCTCCTACGCCAACTTTTACATCGGCAACGAGGTCGTGGTCGTGCCGACTTTCCGCGACAAAAACGACCAAAAAGCGCTGGATATCCTGACGGACTGCTTCTCTGGCAGAAGGGTCGTGGGAATCGATTCCACCGACATCATCTGGGGCTTGGGCTCTTTCCATTGCCTCAGCCAGCAGGAACCGGCTATCCAGTAAGAAGTGATCAGTGGGCAGTACGCAGTAAGCGACACTGCCTGCTGCCCACTGCAATCTGCTTACTGCCTGATCACCCGGCCGTCTTCCATCTCGATGATTCTGTCCGTGCCTTCGGCAAACTCCGGATCGTGGGTGACGATCAGCATCGTTTGTCCAAAGTCGGCGGCTAGCTCTTTGAACTTGTTGTACACGATGTCCGAATTTTTCTTGTCGAGATTTCCCGTAGGTTCGTCGCCCATGATCAGCAAGGGGTCGTTGATCAGGGCCCTGGCAATGGCCACGCGCTGTTTTTGTCCGCCTGAGAGTTGGTTGGCTTTTTTGCGGGCATGATCCTCCATGTCAAAAATCCTGAGCTTTTCCAGTGCCCGGTGCTCCAGTTCTTGTCTGGAGTATTTTCCCAGCTTGAGCCCGGGGATCATCACGTTTTCCAACACCGAAAACTCGTTGAGCAAGTAGTGAAATTGGAAGACGAATCCGATTTTTTCATTGCGAAGCTTGGAGAGGTAGTCCGCGGATCGGCCAGAGATCAACTCGCCATCCAAACTGAGCTGCCCTTTGTAGTCGGTGTCCATCGTAGATAGGATGTAGAGCAGCGTGGACTTGCCGCAGCCGGACTTTCCCACCACCGAGACAAACTCCCCCCGCCTGATCTGAAACGAGACCTTTTTCAACACCTGGGTTTCCGTGGGGTTGAAGAAAAACTTGTCGATGTTTTTCGCTTCGAGTAGGGGAGTTTGCAGTGCACTCATTTTCCGCGGATGATTTCTACAGGATCTACACCGCTGGCCTTTCTGGCCGGGAAAAATCCCGCAAAATAGGTCGTAATCAGGCTAAAGGTGCCCCCGATGAGGTAGTACTTGGGGTTGTAGTCCACGGGGAAGGTCTTGATCGTGGGCAGTGCCTCCGTCTCAAACGGAATCTGGTCTATGCCCAAGCCGGCCAAAAATCCGAACAAAAGCCCCAGTGCCCCACCTACGAATCCTATGGCCAGGGCGATGGTGATGAAGATCCGATTGATGTCCCGGCTGTCGAAGCCGATGGCCTTGAGGATGGCGATGGTGTCCAGCTTTTCATAGATCATCATGTTGAGGATATTGTAGATGCCGAAGCCAGAGACGACGAGCAGGGTGATGCCCACTGCGTAGCTGATCATGGTGCGTATGCTGGTTCCGGTTTCAAACTGCGCGTTGACCGTCTGGATGTCATCGGCATCGATCTGGAAAATCCCCGCCAGTTCCCTTGCCATGGCGGGAGCTTGATCCAGGTCGTGGAGCTTCACCTGGATGTCGGTGACGTAGGAGGCAGGCTCTCCCAGCATTTTTTGCACCGTTGCTAGGGAAGCGTAGCTGTTGACGTTGTCAAAGTCGCCGAGGCCTGACTGGTAATAGCCGACGACCTTCAGCTGCAAGCGGCTGCCCTGTGCCGTGGTCACTTGGATGACATCGCCGATGTCCGCGAGCATGCGGTCAGCCGCCCCTTTCCCCAGGATGATGGTGTTGGTTTGGTTTAGGTCTCCGTAGTCACCGGCGGTGATGTAGTCTGAGAACGCAAAAAGCTCGGCTTCTTTCTCCACCGCTATCCCGTTGACTATGCCGGTGAGGTCTATGGTGCCGACGTTGAAAAAGACCTGAGCGGAGATCTTGGGGCTGATTCCCAAGACCCGGGGATCGGCCTCCAAGCTGCGCATGATCGCCTCGCTGTTGTAGATGGCCAGCCTGCCGGTACTCGGCTTGATGGAGCGGATGATATTTAGCGACTCGCCAAAGCGCTCACTTTGGTCTATGGGTTGGTTGGGGTTGGGGCGGATCTCGTTGTAAAAGCGGATGTGGGGAGTGCGGTTGATGACCAGGCCGTCCAGCATGGAGTTGAGCCCGTTCATGAAGCCGAGCAAGGCCACAAACATGGTGATGCTGAACAGTACCCCGGTCGCGGCAATGATCGTCTGCTTTCGTCGGGCGAGCATCAGCGCTTTGGCTATTTCGATGATCAGGCCCCACTTCATTGGCCTGGGGGGATTATCCGGGTTTGCTCGTCCGCTCCCTCCAGGATCTCGGCAAACTGGAAGTTTTTCAATCCCACTTTGACCGGCAGCGTGTCGCCGTCCTCGGTGAGCACGCTTTTGTCCATCCAGAGATAGCTTCTGGGGATCACTAAGGCCGATGGATTTTCGCTGGTGACGATGTTGGCTTCCAGGGTCAGGTTTGGGAAAAGCTTGGGAGGGGACAGCGTGAAGACGGCCTCTACCGTGAAGCTCTTGGACTGGGGATCCATGATGGGATAGATGCGCGTCACCTTTGCCTCGAAGACTTCTTCTTTGAAGCTGTCCATCGTCACCAGGGCCACTTGGCCCAGCTCGACCTTGGAGATGTCGTATTCGTCCACACGAAGTTCCAGCAGAAACTCCGCCGCACTGCCGATGACGGCAAGCGGAGTCTGTGGGCTGACCATTTCTCCTTTTTCTTTCAGGATGGAAAAGACCACCCCGTCGATCTTGCTTCGAAGGGTGTAGTCTCCTTCGACGACCTTTGAGATGGCCAAGTTTTTAGAGGCGCTTTTGGAGTTGAACTCGATCTCCCGCCGGAGATCGCGATGCCTGAGCAGGTAGGATTCGTAGGCGGTCTTGGAGTTTTGGTAGGCCAGTTCGCGCTGCTCCAGCTCCACGGCACTGCCGATATTTTGGGACCAAAGCTTTCTCTGGCGACTGAGCAGCAGGGAGTCGTTCACCATTTTGCTCTTGGCCAGATCGGTGGCCAGCTCCAGATCCCGCAGTTTGGACTGGTTGGCTTGCTGGTCTGCATAGGCCTGGCTGAGCTGCGCGTTTTCCCTGCTGAGGGCTTCCCGCTCGCTAAAAACCTTCAGGATGGGCTCGCCGGCCCTGACCGTGTCGCCTTCCTCGACGAAAATCTCCTGGATCGGTCCGCTGGCCAAAGTAAAGGCCTCGTATTGGTCCCTGGCTTTGATGATGCCTGAGGCATAGACCGACTCGGTCAGGGATTGGCGATGGGGAGTGATCACCTCCGATTCGGGCTTTCCGCAGGAAAATCCGAGTAAAAGAACCAGAAACATCGCCCGATGGGGCCAAATGCCGCGAAAAAGCATGCTTGTTTCACTTTGGGGTGGAGCGGCCTCGACGAGGCGCAGGATTCATTTCAAGTTTATCAAAATACAAAGAAAAGCGCCAGCCTTTCTGGCTTTTCTTGTGCCGGCTTCGCCTAGTCCACGGCCTGATAGACCATCTGCCGAAACTTGTTTTCGTAGTGGCCGCTGAAAGGATTGAGCTGGGTCATGAAGACGGCCACCATTTTTTCGGCTGGATCTATGAAAAAGTAGGTGCAAAATGCCCCACTCCAGTAGAACGTCCCCTCCGAACTCAAGGCTTTGGAATCGGCCAAATCATCCACCACGGCAAAACCCAGCCCAAAACCCTTTCCGGGATCTTGGAACAAATCGCCGCTTTGGTTGATCCGCATGATGTCCACGGTCTTGGAGCTCAGGTAGCGCTTGCCGTTGAGTTCGCCTCCATTTAGCATCATCTGGGCGAAAAGCGCATAGTCCTGCGCAGTGGAGAAGAGTCCATGCGTACCTCCAAAGACCGTGTTTCCAGAAGTGGGCGTCTGTCGCTCGGAGGTGATCAGCTGGCCAGCATCGTCAAAGTTGTGAAGCTTCACCATCCTCGGAGCCTGCGCAGCGCTGAGGTTGTAGCCTGTATCTTTCATTCCCAGCGGGTCAAAAAGCCGGGCTTTTAGGAATTCGGCCGTACTCATCCCTGTGAAAACCTCAATGAGTCTCGCCAGGATATCGGGAGAGGCGGAGTAGTTCCACTTTTCTCCCGGATGGCTGGCCAGGGGTTGGGCGGCAAGGGCCTTGACCCGCTCTTCCAGTGTCTTGGGATTGGAGATGTAAATGGCCTCGCGCACTTCCTCGTCCAGCTTGGTCGAGCCGATGCCATGGAGAAATCCAGCCGTGTGGCTCAGCACCTGCGCGATAGTGATCTGGGATTTGGCAGGTTCCAAGCCGGAGGCGCTGCCGACCTGCGGATCCTTCACCACCTTCATGTCCTTGAACTCAGGAAGGTATTTGGAGATGGGGTCATTGAGAAAGAAGTGGCCTTCCTCATACAGCATCATGAATGCCGTGCTGACCACGGGCTTGGTCATGGATTGGATGAAGAAGATCTGATCCGTACGCATCGGTGTTTTGGCGGAAAAGTCGCTGTAGCCCAGGGCTGATTCATGGGCCTTTTCCCCGTTTTTGTAGATCAAGGTAACGACGCCGGGGAGTCGGGCTTCGTCGATTTCTTTTTGGTAAAAGGCATCGTATCGGGCAAGGCGCTCGGCAGACATCCCGCTTTGCGCCAGCGTGCTGACCGAGATCAGCAGTGCAAAAAAGCCGGTGGCAATCAATCGAAGAGGTGTTTTCATAGGTTTTTGGGGTTGGGTTTATTCAGGTCTTTGCCTTGGTTTTCGGTTGTCTATTTTTCCAAAAAACGGAAACTGCCAGCCTTTACCCGCAGTGCGTCCTGGCCGTTGCCCGACGGGACAAATTCCAGTTCGATGAGTGCCGTTTTGCGCGGAGCCACCTCGCTGTCGGAGGCGTGGGTATGCAGCACGTAGCGCAGTTTGCCGTCCTGGTCGACGAAGTAGTCCCCATGCCCCGTTCCGTTGATTTGGGCATCTTGGCGGGTGAAAATGGGATTCGATTCGCTTTTGGTCCAGGGGCCGAGCGGGCTTTTCGCGTAGGCGTAGCCGACGGCATAGTCGGGATTCCGGAAGTCGTTGGCCGAGTAGATGAAGTAATAGAGGCCTTGGTGTCGGATGATCGCCGGGCCTTCGGATACCGTCCAGGCGACCTTGGCGGTGTTTTCCCAGGGCTCCTCGGCGTGAAAGCAATAGCGGAGCGTTTCTTCCCTGATTCCCGAAAAATCATCTTTCAGTTCGGCGACATACAGGCGGTTGCCCTCGGTGAGGCGGACGTGGTACAGGTACTTTTTGCCATCCGAGTCGATGAATACGTAGGGGTCGATCTCTTTGCCCGACGCAGGTAAATGGGATTTTCCAGCGTGGGTGAAAGGCCCCAGTGGGCTGTCCGACACGGCGATGGCGATCTGCTCATCGGCGGTGTAGGCCATGTAAAACTTCCCTTCGAACTTAAAAACCTGAGGTGCCCAAAAGCCCTTGCTGCCAAAGGCCTCGCCTTTTTTCAGCGCAAAGCCTCCGTTTTTCTCCGACTTTTTCCAATCCTCCAGATCGCTGGAAACATAGACTTCAAAGCCATGGTTGGAGTCGCTGCCGTCCGTGCCGTAGAGGTAATAGACCGAGTCGTGGTAGAAGATCGTCGGGTCGGCGAGGCGGATGATGTCTTGCTTGGGAGTTGGGTGAAAAAGTACGTGAAGAAGGAAAAACAGGCTAAAGAGGCTTTGACAGATCATGCGGTGAAAGTGGGTTTACGGTTAAAGATAGTGATGCTTGTTTGGATATTGCTGTGCTGGAAGGACGAAGCTTAGCCTTTTTTCAAGGTCAAAAGGGGCTACGCCTTCTCTTCGCCCAATCGGGAACCTCACTCTATTTTCCTTCGCGCACCTTTGCGCCCTTCGTGGTTAAAAAGACTTGTGTGAGCGCTTCGCGCTGGATTTACCGCCAAGACACGGAGAGCGCAAAGGTCACGCAGAGATTATAGCCAAGTCAAAGCCCCACAGGGGCGTCATGTGCATAGCCTAGGGTTTTAACCCTAGGTCTTGTTTTGTGCGCTTTGCGCTGGATTTACCGCCAAGACACGGAGAGCGCAAAGGTCACGCAGAGATTATAGCCAAGTCAAAGCCCCACGGGGGCGTCAGGTGCATAGCCTAGGGTTTTAACCCTAGGTCTTGTTTTGTGCGCTTCGCGCTGGATTTACCGCCAAGACACGGAGAACGCAAAGGTCGCGCAGAGATTGTCGCGAAGTCAAAGCCCCGTCGGGGCGGCAGTTGGATAACCTAGGGTTTTAACCCTAGGTTATTTTCACCAGTTGCCGTGCTTTTTGGCTATTTTGGAACCCAAACCCACCCAGGCCATGCAGCACTTCGAGTCCAGCTATACCACTCCTGACGGCAAAAAGCTTTTTCTCCAAGCTTGGATGCCGGATAGCCCCAAAGCCTCCATGCTGCTCGTCCACGGATTGGGGGAGCACAGCGGCCGGTACGCGGATTTTGCTAAAAGTCTCTGCGGGGCAGGTGTGGCCGTTTTTACCTTTGACGGGCGAGGTCATGGAAAATCCGTCGCAGGAGATCCCGATGCCTTTTTCGAGTCGGCCGAAGACTACCTTCAGGATATCGAAGTGCTCTTTGGCAAAGCCAAAAACTACCTGCCCGGACTGCCGGCCTTTCTCTATGGCCACAGCATGGGTGGGGGATTGGTGGCTGCTTTTGTGCTCAAAAAGAAACCCGCAGCCCAAGGTGTGATCCTCAGCAGCCCGGCTATCCAAGAGGCGGAGGGTACCTCCAGACTGCTGATCGCCGTGTCGGATTTGATAAGTAAATACCTTCCTAAGCTGAAGGCGTTGAAGTTGGACATAGCCGGCATTTCCCGGATTCCCGAGGAGGTTGAAAAGTACAAAGCCGACCCATTGAATTGCCAGCAGAACATTCCTGCACGGACCGGTACCGAGCTTTACCATCAAATGAAGTATGTCCAACAGCACGCCGGGGAATTCAGCCTTCCCCTGCTGATCCTGCATGGTACGGCCGACCGCCTGACCAATCCCAAAGGCTCGGAACTGCTGTTTTCGGGAGCAAAGTCCTCGGACAAGACTTTGGAGCTGTTTGAAGGCGGGTACCACGAGCTGATCCATGATCTCGAAGCGGAGCGGTATAGGGGCCTGATTTTGGATTGGATTCAAAGTAGGCTTTAGCGAGAGAAAGCTGGGGAAAGGTCGCCTGAAAAGCCAGAATCCGGTTTTTCTTTTGTTCGCTTGCCCCCTCGGGCTTACCTTTAGACGCTGGACTTTTTCCAGTTGCCTAAAAACCCATCTTAGATTTTCTTTCCCATGAGTAAAAAGACCCTAGGGCTGCTTTTTGCAGCCTTTGTAGTTTCGCTTGGGCTCCGCGCCCAAAACACCCTTCACCCCACTTCCCAAGACTATCAGTATCCCACCGAGCCGGAAGTCCTGGCTAAGCTCGAGCAGTGGCGTGACCAGAAGTTTGGCATCCTCATCCATTGGGGCGTCTATGCTGTGCCGGGCATCGTGGAGTCTTGGAGCATCAACAACGAGGACTGGATTCGCCGCAAGGACACCACGCAGACCTACACGGACTACAAAAAGTGGTACTTTGGGCTGAAGGACGAGTTCAACCCCCAAGGATTCGATCCCGAGCAGTGGGCCGATGCCGCCGCCAAAGCAGGCATGAAGTACGTGGTCTTTACCACCAAGCACCATGACGGGTTCAACATGTTTGACACCCAGTACACCGACTACAAGATCACCGATGGCCCATTCAAAAATCACCCGAAAGCGGATGTGGCCAAGCATGTATTCGAGGCTTTCCGTGCCAAAGACATGATGATCGGAGCCTACTACTCCAAGCCGGACTGGCATTCCCAGTACTTCTGGTGGGACTACTACGCCACTCCAGACCGCAACGTGAACTACGATATTCGCAAAAATCCTTGGAGATGGAATCAGTTTAAGGAATTCACCTACAACCAGCTCAATGAAATCACCACTCGCTACGGGGACATCGACATCCTCTGGCTGGACGGGGGCTGGGTAAGGCCCAAGTCCACCGTCAACGAGGAAGTGCTGAGTTGGGGAGCGCCGATCCCGGACTTTGACCAGGAGATCAACATGCCGCGCATCGCTGAGATGGCCCGCAAAAACCAGGAGGGCATCCTGATCGTGGACCGTACGGTACACGGACCTTACGAAAACTACCGTACGCCAGAGCAGGGCATCCCCGCGACCATGTCCGCAGATCCTTGGGAGAGCTGCATCACGCTGGGTGGTGCCTGGGGCTATGTGCCCAATGACAAATTCAAACCTTCCCGCAAAGTGATCCACCTGCTGGTGGAAATCGTGGCCAAAGGCGGCAACCTGCTTTTGGGAGTCGGGCCGACGGCGGACGGGCAGTTTTTGCCGGAGCAGGTGTCTAGACTGGAGGAGATCGGCAAGTGGCTGGAAGTAAACGGAGCCGGAATCTA
This sequence comes from Algoriphagus oliviformis, assembly GCF_017254915.1. Classification (GTDB taxonomy): domain Bacteria; phylum Bacteroidota; class Bacteroidia; order Cytophagales; family Cyclobacteriaceae; genus Algoriphagus; species Algoriphagus oliviformis. Next base: position 288,544 of record NZ_JAFKCT010000007.1, read on the forward strand.
TAATACCCGCGCGATCGAAAACTTCCAGGACGGCAAGCTCTATTTCACCCAAGGCAAAGAAAAAGAGCTGTACGCGATTCTTCCTTTGGAAGAGGGAGAAGAGCTGGGCGAGACCATCTCTTGGACGGTCAATGCGCCAAGCAAAGGGGCCAAGATCCAAGTGTTGGGCGAAAAAGGAAACCTCAAATGGAAGACCGAAGGCGGCAAGACTGTGGTGACTTTGCCAAAAAGCCTGCGCCAAAAGCTGGCTGATTCACCGGCCATTGTCCTTCAATACGAGTAAGTGGATTTTTGATTTTCGAAGTACGATTGACGAGGCTCCCGCTCTTCCCGCTCTTCGGAATTTGCAATTCCGAAGTACTATCGTAGGATCTCCGATCCGTACAAAAAGGTTTTTTGGAAGACGGATTTGAAATCCTACATGTTCGCCTCGGGATTGCAAATCCCGAGGAACCGAAAGCCACAGATGCACAGATTTGATCTGCGCATCTGTGGCTTTTTTGCCTAGGAACCCGCTCTTCGGAATTGCAATTCCGAAGTCGTAGCGTAGGATCTGTGATCCGAACAAACAGGTTTTCGAAGATGGATTGCAAATCCTGCGTGATCATCTCGGAATTGCAAATCCCGAGGAACCGAAATCCCGAGGAACCGACTAATGACGACCAGCGCTAGCTTGGCAATTTTTAAATTTTCCAATTTTCCAATCAGAAAGGGTACCCAATGGCGAAGTTGAAGATCAGGTTTTCCCGTCTCCAGGTCTTGCTGCCGATATCGAAGCTGTTGCCCCAGCGGTCTCCCTCCGGCAGGTAAGGCACGCGGACCGGGGTGGCCAGGTCAAACCGGATCACGAAATACTGGATGTCTATCCTAAGACCCAGCCCCGTGCCCACGGCGAGCTCTTTCCACCAGCTGGAACTGAACTTGCCTCCGGGGAGGGCCTCGTTTTCGTTTTGCAGCCAGATATTGCCCGCGTCCATGAAGAGCGCCCCCTTCAGGAAGGACACGATGGGGAAGCGGTATTCGATATTTCCCTCCATCCGTATGTCCCCGGTCTGGTCAAAGTAGGAATTGTTGTCACTCACCGGCGGACGGTAGCTGCCCGGGCCGATGGAGCGGATGCGAAAAGCCCTTACACTGTGCGGCCCACCGGAGAAAAACTGCTTGGAGTAGGGGAGCGAAAGGCTGCGGTTGAAGGGAAGGCCCCAGCCCGCATAGAGTCGGGTGGCGATGGTCTGCTCCCTGGACAGGTTGAGGTGGTATCTCAGATCCAGATCCAGCTTGCCGTATTGGGCATATTCCAGTCCGAGGATCTTGCCGTCACTCTCGCCAAAGAGGTTCTCCAGTCCATTGGCCAAGTTGCCCGCGAAGTCCAGCCCGAGGCCGAGGAAGTAGCCGTGGGTGCGGTAGCGGTCGTTGAGTTTGTTGTAGCTAAAGACGTAGTTGATTCCCAGGATGAAGTTTTGCTCGAAGCTTTTCCTCAGGAAGGGGTTGCTGTCCAGGATCTCTTCAAACTCGGGAGTGGTGTAGGTAAGGTTGACCAGGTTGATATTGATCGGGGTGAATTCATGGAAGGCGTATCGGTTGGCATTCCAGAGGTAGCCAAAACTTGTGAAGAAAGAATTCAGGCGATAGAGTCCTCCTCGGGCGAGGTATTCGGTACCCAGGCTGATTTTGGTTTTGGGCACGGAATAGCTGAAACGCTCCCGCACGGGCACAAAAAAGATGATGCGCGGAAAGATCAGGTCACCCTGCAAGCCCAGCTCCAGGGAGTGAAGCTTGTCCTGATTGCCGGAGGCCACCTGAAATTCATACCCGGCTCTGGCCGTGATGTTGATCATTTCCCCGCCTTGGAAGAGGTTTCTGTTTCGGTAGGCAAGTCCGAGCGTGGGTCCCGCAAAGGAGTTGGATTTGGACACCCCGAGGAGCTCTGCCCGCAGGGATCGCTTGGTCATCGGCGAGAGGTGAAACTCTGCGCTCAGATGACCGGTGGAGTCGAAGATCTTCAGGTCTTCATACCGCAGGTTGACGAATTTATAGTTGCCGATGTTGCTGAGTCGATTGCTGCTGAGTCGGGACTTCTGGGGGTCGTAGCGCTCTTCGGTGCCGATGAGGATGTATTGGTCCAGCAGATCCTCCTTGAAGGTGGTGCCCTCTTGGATGTAAAACTTCTCGTTGTAGACCACGGTGTCTGCCTCGGTCTCGTCCTCCTCGATGGAGTAGTTGGGAAAGACCTTGATGCTGTCGACCACGTAGGGGACTTTGCCGGACTGGGGTACGGCGTTTTTCATCCGCAGGTAGAGCCGGAAGTTGCGCAGGGAATCGGTGTCGTTGGTGTCGGCTTCGAAGATGAGGTAGTCGGCGTTGAAGTTGTAGTAGCCTTTGAGCTTCACCAGAGAGTCGATGCGGGAGCGCTCCTGCTTCAGGCGATCCAGATCGAAGCGGTCGCCTTTTTTGAGCTTGGGTTTTTCCTGGGAAAATACGATCTCCCGACTGATCTGGGAGGAGTCCCGCTCGATGATCAGCGTGTCCATGCGGTAAGGTTCGCCAACTTTCGCCGTGTAGGTGACGCCGGCAAACTTGTTTTTTCTAAAAACCTCAGAGGTCGCCGTCCCATAGAAAAAGCCGCGGTTTTCCAGCCGGTTGAGGATCAGTTCCTCGGTGCGGGAAGTGTTGACCTGCTTGAAATAGACGGGTTCTTCTCCCCACTTTTTGTTGATGAAGCGGGGGATAAAACCTGCCGAATCCCCGCGGGTCTTGTAGTGAGCCCAAAGCCCGACGTACATGCCGAGGAATTTCCCGTTGGGCTCGGGCCGAAGCAGGCCCTCCAGCTCGGCGTTCAGCTTCTTTTTGCCATCCACCTTGCCGCTATAGGCGACTTCCAGCTCGGCGCCGGTGTAGAGAAACTCGTCCTCGGGGATGTACTTTTTCACGCTGCATCCCACCAGGATCAGCATCAGCAGGACTGCCGTCGCCAGGCTATTGGTCAGGATCTTCATTCTTTCTGTTCGTTTTTTTTGCGGCTTTTTTGCGTTTCCGCTTTTCTTTTTTGGTCAGCACCTCCTCTTCCTCCTCCTTGACGGGAGGCCGCCAGAGCTCGGAAAATTCGTTAAACTCCCGGTTGAGGATCAATCCTATCCCGGTCACAAAGAGCTGCCCGTCGATGATGGACTCGAACTGGTTTTTGCGGAAAACGCGGATTCTCCATCGCCCGTCCTCGGTGAGGAGGTATTCGAAGCTGATGTTGGCCAGGAGGGCGTTGGCCTCCTGCTCTTGGCTTTGGGAGGAATTCCCTTCCAGCCCCACTTGGCTGCCCACCTCCACGATGAGGCGGTCGTCGAATAGGCGCTGCTGGGCGTTGATATTGAGGTCGGTACGGTTTTGCGCGGAGCCGCTCTGGTAGTCTTGGTAGCTGTCCACATCAAAGCCCACCGAGAAGCCGCTGTTTTCTCCAAAGATCTTGCTGGAAAGCGCGTTCATCTGGCTGGAAAGGAGCTGGCTGGCACTGTTGCGCGCGATGGCTTCGGCCCCGCCGCTGGAGCCGTCGCTTCCGGTGGATGGAAAGAAGCGGTCTAAGACCAAAAGGGAAAAAACCTGCTTGTTCAACTCATCCTCCTGTCCATTCACCTGCAACACGCGGGAGTAGACATTTCCCCCAAAAGCCCCGCGCTCGCTCTCGGGCATGTCCAGCGCAAAGGTAATCTCGGGTCTGAGCAGCTCTCCTTTTACGTTGAGATAGACCAGAAAGCTCAGCCGCTGCTGATACTGGCTGATGGTTTCGCTGTCGGAGCCGGAAAGCTGCGAGGACATCAGGTCTGCGGCGCTGGTTTCCACCGCATAGATCGCCCGTAGGTCCAGCGTGGCATCCATGGGATCGCCGTTCCAGGTGATGCGGCTGCCGGGATTGATGTCAAATTTCTTGCTGATCAGGTTGTAGAGTGACATTTCATAGAAGCCGCCGTTGACCTCATAAGCACCGGTGAGGGTGATGCGGCCGTTGGGGTTGATGTCCATGCGGAGCTCCGATTCCCCGGCAATGGTGAGGTTGTCGCCGGTGGAGGGGTCGATCACGACCTTGAAGTTCGCCTCCGGGTCAACCGCCAGCGCGGCATGGATCTCATACCCGGCAAAGGAGCTCGTGGTCTCGTCCAGAGGACGGGTCAGGATATCGTTGGGGTCGGATCGGTTGACAAAGTTTACCACGCCTTCCCGCTCCACCAGATCCAGCTCCGACTCGGGAATGATCACGGTGAGGTCGGTATTGTCCCGCACACGGAGGTTCGCCCGTACGATGGGAAGAGCCAGGTCACCCTGTATGCTGACGTCCGCGTCCAAGGAGGCTTTGCCAAAGACCAGTTCGTTTTCCTCATTGGTGGAGTTGATCGCCAGGAAATTTTCCGCATCCAGCTGCAGGTCAAAGGACGGGTTGGTCAAGTCCTCGGTGTACACCGTTCCGTCCACGGCAAAGGTGTTTCCATCTCCATCCCTGATCGTAAACTGGTCTAAATAGACCCCGTCGTTGTCCACGCGAAGAGTCTCATCCGAAAGGACATACTTGGTGCTGAGCTGGGTGGGGACAAAAGAAGCTTCGTTAAACTGGAACTCGCCTTCATAGATTGGGGCGGTGGTGGTACCGCCGACGCTTACTTTTCCACTCAAGTAGCCCTGTCCATCCGTGAGCTGGCCTTGGGAAAGGGAGGCGATTTTTTCAAGGTCGATTCTCCGAAGGTCCAGATCCAAGTCGATGTTTGCTCCTGCCTCATCCGCGACAAAGCTTCCTTCCAGTCCCAGATCCACGCCCCGATCCTGGAGGGTAAGGGCAAGCACGTAGTTGCCGAGGCTTTTTGCGGTGGCTTCCAGGTCCAGCGTCCCCAGCGGCGTGGCCATCACGACCAGTTCGTTGATGGTGAGTTTTCCCATCAGGCCGGTAGCTCCAAAGGGATTCTCCACGACCAGTTCGCCCCGGAGCGCTCCAGCCGCCAAGCTGTCGCTGGGGTTCAGCATTTCCGTGAAGGTTTCCATTCGGAAGTCGTTGAATTCGACCGCGATGTTTTTTTCCGTAAAGCCGGGGATGTCGTTTTCGATGACGAGGCTTTGGCCCTGTTTGCTGAGCTCGAAGTCGCGGAACTGCAGGTTGCCTGTGGAGTAGGTCACGCTGTTGTCCGAAGGGATGTCCCAAGCTTCGCCGTTCAACTTCAGGTTTTCCGGGGAAATATGGATCTGCGTGGAGTCGCCCGATATGCCGATCTCAAATGGAATCTGCGCAAGCACTTCGTCCTGGTAATGGGTGATGAAGTCCAGCTTCAGGAGGGAATTGTCCAGTATGCCGGTGAGCTCCGTCTTTTGCATCGCCACGGGACCGGTGGTCAGGCCCTGGAATCCCATCGCCAGATCCAGTTCATTTCGGTCGCCGTTGATCTGCACATGCAGCTCGTCGATCTCCGTACCGCCGTAGTTGAGGTAGGGGAAGTCGATCGCAGCGACTAGGGAGTCGCTCGCCTGGACAAAGTCCACCTTGACCCGTGCGCTGTCAAAGCTTTCCAAGCCAGTCAGCAGCACGTCGGTGAGAATGGGATCCGGTGCGATGCGCAGGTCGATATTCATCCGCAGGGAGTCGCCCTGGTAGTTGCGCTGGGCGGTGGAGTCCAGGTAGTGGGTGAAAAGGTCAGAAAGAGCCGTCTGTAGCGCTGCCGTCGAGGAGTTGGAGCGGAGGTAGCCGTTGATGATCTTGCTGTCTATGTCCAGGCTGGTACTGTCCGGCCTGAGATGGGCGGCGAGGTCCAGCGTGCCGGTTTGGTAGTTCCGGTCTTTGAAAAAGACGTTGCCGTCGCCCAAATGGGCGCTGAGGTCAAATGCCTCTGGATTTCCCTCAAAGTTGGCCTGGAGCTTAAGTTTTGCCCGGCTATTTTCCCCAGTCAGGCCCAGCTCGCGAAAGTCCGCTCCCTCCAAGTTGAGGTTGAGGTCTATTTTCGACTTGGCCGAGTCCAAGTCCAGCTGGGTCAGCAGGTCAAAATCTATGAATTCCTCCTTGATCCAGAGGTGCACGTCGCCGGCACCATTGACCAGTTTTCCCTCCAGGTTCAGCCCGCTGTAGTCTCCCCCATAGAGGCGCAGCCGCTCAAAGGAAGAACTCAGCTCCGCATTGAGAGAGTAGATATCCGTCCCCGCGCCGGAGGCTTTGATCCGGAAGCTGGCCGTGTCGAGCTCGGGCATTTGCAGCAGCGTACCCAGCTGCAGCGCCTTTACCTCCAAATCGGCATCGAAGGCCAGGGTTTGTTGGTTTTGGAAAGCTCCCTTCAGGGCGATGTTTCCCAAGCTGGTCTCCAGATCCAGCTCGGCCAAGAGTTCATCCAGGGCCCCTTCGACGCTGGATTGGAGGCTCAGTGTCTCTGGCAGCTGTATGCCCAAGGCTTTTTCATCCACAAAGCGGGTCAGGTCGGCGCGGGTGGACGCCATTCGGATCTCCGGCAAATCCATCCGGAGCTGCTCCATGTCCATGGGGTATCGTACTGTCCCCTCAGCCTGTAGCCTAGTCTCCGACCAGGCAATGCCAAGCGAGGCTATGTCAAGATTCTCCAAATCGCCCTCCAACTCGGCATCCAGCAGAATGGGGGCTTTGGCAAGTTCGCGGATGAGGGTGTCCTGAGCGAGCTCTGGGGAGAAAAAGTACGCATCCCGCACATCCAGGCGGGTGTCGGCTATCTCAAGCTCGATCTGGCTTCTTTCAGGAGCGCTGATTAGCTCCTTGATGGAGGCATAGTCGAGGCGGGTGCTGGCAGCAAGATAGGACCGGTTGGTTTCCAGGATCAGATCGTCAATCTCGATAGTTTCATCATCCAAAGCCAGGTCAAACTGAAACTGCGACAGCTCGAAGCCACTGCCCTCTACAAAGCGGAACTCCCGCAGCTCGGCGGCTACCTTGCGGTCTTCGAGCAGGATATCACCAGCATCCAGCGTCAGACCGGAGATGGAGATCAGCTCGGGATTAAACTGCCCCTTTTTCACCGCAACATCGGCCGTTTGGTAGGTGAGGTCTGTGGAGTCGATGCGGATCTGATCCGCTTCCACCACCCAGTCCGGCCAGGCAAAGGCCGCCGAATCCGCGCTCGGCTCCTCGACTGGTTCTGCTTTCTCCGAAAAATCCGAATAGCTCAGGCTGCTGCCCGCCAGGTGGATTTTTGCGAGGTGCACGATCTGGTCTTGGAGGCTGGCTTCGGGAAGCTCGACGATGAGCAGACCTATTTTCGCCAGCGCCTGCATGCGGTCTGGCTCGCTCTGGTAGTCCAGGTCTATGCCAGAGAGCAGCAGTTCGTCCAGCTCCACGCGGGGCAGGGGCGAGGTGCTGTCCTCTTCCTCGGAGGGAGGAAAAGGCTTGCTTTGATGGTAGTGGCCGGTGGTGTTTTTCAGTACGATCTGGTCGATGGAAAAGAAGAACTTTTCCAGGTCTATCTCCGAAATGTCCACATCGAGCACTCCCAGCCGCAGGGCGGCATCGATTCCCATCACTTCGTCGTCGTACACGAGGTCAAAGTCCCGGAAACTCGCCGGGGCGATGGAAATGGTGATGGGGTCGGAAGCGACGGTATCGACTGGAGCCGCCTGGGTGCTGTCCGAGGCAAAGGCTTCGAGGAGAAAGTCAAAGTTGAACTTGCCGCTGGACTCCGGACGGCTCACCCGGGCGGTGAGGCCTTGCCAGTCCAGTTTGGTGACGTGGATGTCTCCGGTGGTGATCAGGGGCATGAGCGCCAGCCCGGCCTCGAGTTTTTGGGAATACAGGAGCGTGTCTTGGGCTTCGTCTTCTAGGTAAAGGTCTTCGAGGAAAATATTTCCCCCGAAGGTCACGAAGAGCCTGCCGATTTGGATCTCGGTTCCGGTTTTCTCCTTGACAAAAGAAACCGCCTTGCCGACGATGATCTCCTGTCCCCAAGGGCTGCGGACAAAGAACACCCCGGCGATCAAGATCACCAAAACGACCCCGAGGATGATCCCCAGAACCTTGAAAAACTTAAACAAATATCGCTTGGTCGTAATAGCTTAAATAATTTACAGGTAATCACTGAATGCTTCTTTCCACAGAAAAAACGGGTATTGACTGTAGAATCTTGTCCACAGACCGTTGGGCATACGCTCCAGCTCAGCTTCCCATGGATGAAAACAAGCCGTGTTTTTGCCCCGGTTTTGGACTTGGGTTAAGTTGGGTCGGGCGATCCGTCCAATTCGTATTGTCAATTGACGAACCGCCCTTTTCAAATCAATAAACAAGCCATGGTAGGCGCTGTCTGTAAAATAGGCGAAAAATAGGGAGACCAAGCCTGCCGTTTCCAGCTCCTGTGTCCTTTTGTCGGTGAGCGGGCTAAATGTCCTGGATATCGCCTGGGCTACTCGATCGCAAGGGTGGGAAATTCCGTGATCCGAAGGGTGGTGCAGCCATAGGGGATCAGCGTGACGGTCTTTTTTCGCCCTTCCCATTCCTCCTTGGAGATCTTGGAAAAAGCCTTCTCCGGAAGCTGCGGCGCTCCGTTGACCAGAGTCCACTCGGGAAGCTGGACTGCCGAAAGGTGGAGTTCCACCGGGGCGTTTTCCAGATTCCAAGGGTAGCTTCCGTCCCATTCGGTTTCCTTTATCCCTACGACATCCTCGAGGTTTTCGAGGTCACTTTGGCTTAGCGCGAAGTTCCAGTCCGAGGTCGGATAGACTTCCGTAAAGGCCCTGAAGCGGTCTCCTCTGTCTTTGGCCTTTTCGTCATGGGTGACTTTCAGGCTATACACCAGCGGCCCGCGCTCGATGCTGACCAAGCCTTTGAACCAGGTTGATGAGTTGAGTTCCATGGGAAGTCGGAGTTTGACCAGGTCTCCGCTTTTCCACTCCCTGTCGAGGATGGCGATCCCGTCTTTGGTGTCGACGTCTTGTTTCTGCCCGTTGACCAAAATCTCAAAGTCCCTAGCCCAAGCCGGAATCCGAAGGTGGAAAGGAAAGCGGCTGCTTTCGGAAAGCTCCAGCTCGAAGTTCACTTCTTCCCGAAAGGGGAAGCCGGTCTTTTCGGTTAGTCTCAATTTTGCTCCCTGACCTACCAGCAGCTCCACCTCACTCGGCGCATACTGGATGGCTGCCACCCCGCCGTCGGACGTGGCGTAGAAGAGATTCTGGACAAACTTCGGCCAGCTTTGGTGCATGTTGGTCGTGCAGCAGGGGTAGCCCGAGAGCGTCCCAAAGACAAAGTCCGTCCCACCGTGGTTCTTGGTTTCGTAGGAGGTTTCCAGCCGGTCGGATAGCTCCACTTGGTTGGCCGCCTGAAAGTACTGCCGGGAAGTGAAGTCGTCCGATGCCTGGGTAGGGAGGGCGTTGTAGGTGATTTTCTCCAAGAGATCGGCAAAGTCCATGTCGCCGGTGATCTTGATCATAGTCTCCAGAGAGTACATTTCCTCCGCCACGGAACAGAACTCTATGCCCTGAACAGGATTGTTGCCATGCAGGGGCTCGTCGCCACCGTACATGCCCTGGGCTTGGCCATGGTAGGTCTGTAGGTCCTTGAGCGCCATTTTTACGGCAGCGATGGCGTCGCCGTCACCGCTTTTTTGGTAGTAAACCACGGGTTGTTTCAGGCCTTGGGCCACGTTCACCGTGTGGAGGCCGGGGAGTTTGGAAAGGGTGATCGTGGCGATCTCTGCCGAATCAAAGGGATAGGTTTTGATCTGGTTGTAGAAATGGGTGTTGTCATGCTGCAAATCATTCTCCGAGTTGGTATAGACTGTCTGCCAGGGGAAGGTCTGCTTTTGGATCAGCTCGCCCAGCTCCAGCAGCTTCTCGTCTCCGGTGATGTTGTACAGCCAATACACCACGAGCAGGTTGTCTCCGGCGCGCCGATTGGCCCAAAAGGAGAGATGGTCCAAAGGTTTTTGTGGCAGCTCTCTCAGCTGATAGTGGAAATACTTGGTCAAAGCCTCAACCACCCGCGGATCGCTGGTCGCCTGATAGTATTGCTGGAGGACTTTCAGCATCACCATCTTGGGCCACCAGTCCTCCCGAGGGCCCTTTTGGATTCCGGGTTCAGGTGTGGGGTCGGTTTCAAAGGGAATCGGGCCAAGGTATCCTGATTCCGCTTGGTTGTTGAGGGTCCAATCCACCCAAGTTTGGGCTTTGGCTTTGAGGGCTTCGTCATCGAGAATGTAGGCAAGCGGCAAAAGCCCGTCGATCCAATAGGGACCGCGCTCCCAGCCGTCCCCGTCCCCGCCCAGCCAGCCATTCCGGGCTCCGACCACCTCCGGATAGACCTCGTCCAAGTGACCAGTCAGCCCGGTGGCCATGCGCTTGAGCTGGTCTTCGAGCCATCCCTTTGGTTTGATACTTCCTATGGGGAGCTCCAGATAAGGGGTCTGGACAAGTGGCGCGCGGTTGCTCAGGTAGTGAGCCGTGTTTTTAGTGTCTTCTTTTGGCTGGGGGGAGCAGGCGAATATCAGCGCTGAGGCTAAGAACAAACTGAGAGATTTCTTCATAAAAAGCGTGTCAGAGGGGTGACTTCGAAAGCTTAAAATAGGGAAAGCAGATCAAGGGAACAATGTAGGGGGGAGCATGTGCGTCTCAGGGCTTAAAGGGAAAAACAGAGGGGGCGAGAAAAGAAAATCAAGTAAAACATACTGGTGCTGTGGATGAAATAACTGACAGCGAGCTGCCGACTGGAAGATTTTTTATATTAGGTCACTGACAAAAACCCAAAAACCACCCCATCATGGCCAAAGCATCTGTTATAGCTTTTCTAGGGATATTCTGTCTTGCTGAAAAATCAGTCGGACAGACAGGCCCCACCCACCCACCAAAAGTCGAGGCGAGGTCCGTAAACGTGATCCACCAGGATCAACTTGAATTTAAGGATCTCAACAAGAACCAAAAACTGGATGTCTATGAGGACTGGAGGCAATCGGTCGATGCACGGGTGGCCGACCTTCTCCGCCAGATGACCTTGGAGGAAAAGGTAGGGATGCTTTTGATCAATACCCTAAATGCCGAGGAATATGGCAAAGTCTCCGAAAGGGCTGTGGATTTCATCGAGAAAGAAAAAATGACCCGATTCATTTTTCGAAATTCCGTGACCCAAAGCCCGGTCCGGACAGGGGGGGCTGGGAATGGGTTTGCAGGCGTTCAAATCACGCCCTATGAAGCCGCCCAGTTTATGAATGCCGTCCAGGAAATTGCGGAAAATAGCCGATTGGGAATTCCTCTGATGTTTAAGTCCAATGCGAGAAATCACATGGACTATGACCCACGAGCGGGTATCAACGTGGAATCCGGTGCTTTTTCGGCTTGGCCAAAAGAAAGTGGGCTCGCCGCCACCCGCGACTTGGGGCTGATCGCTGACTTTGCGAAGACCATGGCGGCAGAATGGACTTCCATAGGTTTGCGAGGCATGTATGGCTACATGGCGGATCTCTCTACGGAACCTCGTTGGTATAGAGTGCACGAGACCTTTACGGAGGACAGCAAACTTGCCTCGGAGATCATCACGGTCCTTATTAAAAATCTTCAGGGCGAGTCTCTGAATTCCAAGAGTGTCGCTTTGACGATCAAGCATTTTCCAGGTGGAGGCCCACAGGAAGGAGGAGGCGATCCGCACTACGGTTTTGGTAAAAATCAGGCCTATCCTGCGGGCAGGTTTGACTACCATGTCGAGCCGTTCAAGGCGGCCATTGATGCGGGAGCCTCTTCGATCATGGCTTACTATGGGATTCCCGTAGGTCAGCCCTACCTTCCCAATGATGTGGGGATGGCCTTTTCGAAGGGTATTTTAACCGATCTGCTAAGAGAAAAACTCGGCTTCCAAGGATACGTCAACTCGGATACGGGAATTATTGGAGACAGAGCTTGGGGCTTGGAAGACAAGTCTGTGGAGGAGCAAATCCTGATAGCCATTGAAGCCGGAACAGATATTTTGTCAGGTTTCAACAACAACCAGCAGCTTCTCGGACTGGTGAATTCGGGAAAACTTCCCGAGCAAAGGGTTGACTTATCGGTCAAACGATTGTTGAGAGAACAGTTTGAATTGGGCTTGTTTGAGAATCCATTTGTCGATCCAAACCGGGCGGCCTATTTGATCGGGAATCCGTCGTTCCAGAGAAAAGCAGACCTCGCGCAAAGAAAGTCCATCGTTTTGCTCCAGAATAAAAACGTGTTGCCGCTGGCAAAGCCCGATGGGAAGGATTCCTTGAGGGTGTTTACCATGGGAGTCAATCCCTCGCTATTCAAAACGGACAGTTGGACAGCTGTTAAGGCTTTTTCCGGAGACTACGACGCTGCCAAAGGAGAGGCAATGAAACTGCCCACGGAAGATATCGACTACGCCATCATCCGGGTTCATGTCACCAATGAAAGAGGGACAGATCGGATGTTTGGTGGGGCTCAGCCTGACGAACTTGATCTCTTGGCCTTTTCGGACATGGCTAAATCCAAGTCATGGAAAATCTCTCCTTCGTTGGAGGACATACAGGCTGTAATGAAGCAATTGGGGCCCGAAAAGACCGTTTTGTCCATCGACTTCCGTCAACCTTATGTCTTGGACGAGGCAAGTGGCATGTTAAATTCCGGGGTGATTTTGGCAACCTTTGGCGTGAGTGACGCCGCGGTGATGGATATCCTTACCGGGAAATTCAAGCCAACAGGAAAGCTTCCGTTTGCTCTCGCAAACAACCCGGAGGCCATCAAAACCCAAGACCCCGATGCGCCTGGCTATCCTGAAAAAGACACCCTGTTTCCCTTTGGATTCGGATTGGAATATTAGCGGACGATCTTGTGGAAGGAGGCCAAAGTGGAACAATTGGCGAAGCTCTGGATATAGAGCTGAGCGATGTTCTCCATTATCCGTTTCCAACCGCTCCGAGTTTCCGCTCCTGTCCGTCTGATAGTTTGTATGCGACTATCGGAGAAACCTGCCTTGTGTAGAAGGATAGCTGATGAGGGAGTCTCCACTTCCTAACTTCCTAACCTCCAGCTTCTCACCATCTAGGCCTTATCCCCGGAGCCGTCGGGAAGCGTCGGCTTTTGTATTCCTCCAGATCGCCGGTCGGCTGCTCGATTTCCGCCGGGAAGGGGCGCTTCGCAAAAGTCTGGAAGTACAGCAGGCAGGCGTTTCTCCACCACTCGGCCTCCTCTGCCTGTATGGCCAGCAGCTGTCGCACATGCTCGTGGCGTTCGGGGTCGATTTTGTCTTGGACTGACGTCCAGGTTTCCTGCATTTGTCTCACGGATTTCACCCCCGCGTCGTAGTGGAGGCCGATTTCATCCCAGAGCGTCCTGCCGGATTGCAGTTTGAAATCCCAGGGCAGGTGGTGAAACCAGAGCAAGTACTTTTCCGGGATCTGCTGGGGATCCGACCAAGCCTGCACGATTTCGGGGGCATACTGGCCAAGTGCGTCGCTGCCGCTGGCCGTCCGGTCAAAGCCTATCCCCAGGCTGTCCGCCTGATGGTAGTAGGGCGCGGTCCAGTCAGGCCTGCCACCCGTCACCCAGGGGCCGGGGCCGTAGTGGTGGTCCCAACCCATGATATGGTGCAGCCCGAGCGGCATCATGTAGTTGACCGCGGCCTCGCGGGAATCGAGCAGCATCCCAGACACCTTGGAGAGCAGCTCGGGGTCTCTGCCAAAAGTCATCTTCACCCACTCCTCGGCAATGGTCTGGGAAGTCAAATCGGGATCCCAGGCCAGCCTTCCGAAAGCATACCAGTTGGACTGGGCCATGAGGTGGCCGGTCCAGTTGCGGTCGGTGCCGATATTGGAAACGCCGGCGACGAGCGTCAGCTTTTTGCCCGAGTCACTGCCATCCACGACGCCGCCCACGGTGGAGGATGGGGTAGGGCGGTAGGTTTTGCTTTGCAGGACTTCCTCCCACATCGGGGCTAGATAAACCAACTGCGTGGCCTGCCCGAGGTACTCCTGGGTGATCTGAAACTCCATGCCTACGTTGGTCTGGGGCATGGCTCCGAAGAGGGGGTGGAAAGGCTCCCGAGGCATAAAGTCTATCGCGCCGTTTTTGACCTGGAGGATCACGTTGTCCCGAAATTTCCCATCCAGGGGCTCAAACTCCAGGTTTGCGTGCTTGTGCCGATCCTCGTCCAGCTCGTGGGAATAGACGAAAGCCCGCCAGATCACCACGCCACCATGGGGGGCGAGTGCATCCGCCAGCAGGTTTGCCCCCTCGGCATGGTTGCGGCCATACTCGTGTGGGCCGGGCTGCCCTTCGGAATTGGCCTTGACGAGGAAGCCGCCAAAGTCCGGAATGAAGGAGTACATCTCCTCGGTTTTCTTTTTCCAAAAGTCGATTACGGCCGGATCGAGCGGGTCGGCGGTCTTCAGCCCTCCGATCTCCATGGGCGCGGAGAAGCGGGCCGTGAGGAACACTTTGATCCCGTAGGGACGAAAAAGGTCGGCAAGCACCTTCGCCTTCTTCATAAAGTCGGTGGTGAGGATGCGCGCGTTGGCGTTGACATTGGTCAGGGAGACGGCATTAATGCCGAGGCTGGCATTGGCGCGGGCGTAGTCGAGGTAGCGGGGATCGACGTAGCCGGGGAGCTTGTGCCAATCCCAGATGGAGAAACCCGCATAGCCTCGTTCCACAGTTCGGTCGAGGTTGTCCCAATGGTTGAGCATGCGGAGTCTAACCTTGGGGCTGTCAGTTTTTTCGGCAGTCTTATCGAAAGAGTCGGTTTGGATGCTTTTGAGCCAGTCGAAGACACCGTACAAGACGCCCACGGGTCTGTTGCCGATGATGGCGTAGTAGGTTTTGCCTTGGAAGGTGATCGGCCCACGCCAAAAGCCGTCCTCTCCGAGCGCCCTGAGGGACGTCTGCTGCTGGAGGCTGAGCACTTGGGAGAGCTCCTCCCGGGTACCCAGCCAGACCTGGGTTTGCGCGAGTCTTTCGGTGGTGAACACGGGAGATTGGCCGAGCATCTTTTCCCCGGAAAGGGTCAATTCCTTTTGGATGACCTCGTAGGTGGGGCTTTTTCCAAAAAAGTAAAAGCCCGAGTAGAGCCGTGAAAGGTCGGATCGGAGTTGGGTGTTTTGCACTGGACTGTAGTCCAGCCATAGCCCGTAGCCGTCATTGGCCAGGGCTGAAAAAGTGAGGGCAAACCAGCAGAGCAGGGTAAACAGGTTTTTCATGGGTATAGGTTTTTGGGCGTTTTAAGTTGATCAAAAAACGGGCGAAATCCTAAAGGCACAGGATGTTCAACCCCGTTGGAGTTGGGGTTGGCCTTGGGATCACCTAGTGCCCGCGGTTGCACCGGAGGCTATTGAAAGGTTTGACCACTTTGTGGTCTTTTTGTAGTCCGCCGTAAAAGAGGTTCGCCTTGGCGAGGAAAGAAAATTCACCTCATCACGATACCTAAGACCTCAGGATATCACAGCCAGCGACCCCGATAGGGGTCAAACTTCTCATTAACCATGGGTGCAACCCATGGACGAGAAGCGATAAATAGGTCAAAAAGACACCGAAGGGTGTCGAACTTGTCCATCGAAGTTCAACGCTGTTGGGGATATATATGGTATCACCTGGTACCCCGGTCGCTTGATAGATTTGACCACTTCGTGGTCGTTCATTTCCTGATGACCAAAACTCCCGCGCCGTCGATGCTGCGACCCCGATAGGGGTCAAACTTCTCATTAACCATGGGTGCAACCCATGGACGAGAAGCGATAAATAAGTCAAAACGACCCCGAAGGGTGTCGAACTGATCCCGAAGGGCGTTGAATTTTTCAATTGTCTTTCATCATAGAATCACCGAAATTCCACGGAGCCAAATCAGCTTTGTATGGGCACCTACACGCAATTGATCTACCACGTGGTTTTTTCCACGAAACATCGTGAGAAAACGATCGTCCCCGCCCAAAAGAAAAGGCTGTTTGCCTATGTTCATCACCTCCTCACCAACAAAAACTGCCACCTCTATCGAATCAATGGAGTGGAAGACCATCTCCATATTTTGACGCACATTCACCCGACAATATCCATCGCAAGCTTGGTCAAGGACATCAAGCTGGCCGCTGACGACTTCATCAAGCGTGAAGAAATCTTTCCGGATTTCAGGGGATGGCAGGACGGGTATGGTGCGTTTTCGGAATCTATAAAGGCGAAGGAACGTCTGATCAAGTACATCAAAAACCAAGAAGAGCACCATATAAAGACGACTTTTTTGGATGAATACAAAGCTTTGCTTCAGGAGTATGAAATCGAGTTTGACGAGAAGTACTTGCTATGAGTTCAACCCCGCTGGGGTTGGGGTTGGCCTTGGGATCACTTGGTGCCTCCGGTTGCACCGGAGGCTATTGAAAGGGTTGACCACTTCGTGGTCTTTTTGTAGTCTGCCGTAAAAGAGGTTCGCCTTGGCGAAGAAAGACAATCTACGCCATCGCGATATCTTCGGCTTATGATATCACCGCTTGCAACTCCGAAAGGGGTCGGACTTGTCATTAACCATTGGGGTTGGCCTTGGGATCAACTAGCCACCGGTTGCACCGGAGGCTATTGAAAGGGTTGACCACTTCGTGGTCTTTTTGTAGTCTGCCGTAAAAGAGGTTCGCCTTGGCGAAGAAAGACAATCTACGCCATCGCGATATCTTCGGCTTATGATAT
>NZ_JAFKCT010000007.1:305252-305520 GCF_017254915.1 Algoriphagus oliviformis
ATCACCGCTTGCAACTCCGAAAGGGGTCGGACTTGTCATTAACCATTGGGGTTGGCCTTGGGATCAACTAGCCACCGGTTGCACCGGAGGCTATTGAAAGGTTTGACCACTTGGTGATCTTTTTGTAGTCCGGCGTAAAAGAGGTTCGCCTTGGCGAAGAAAGACAATCTACGCCATCGCGATATCTTTGGCTTATGATATCACCGCTTACGACTCCGAAAGGGGTCGGACTTCTCATTAACCATTAGGTTTGGGGTTGGCCTTGGGA
>NZ_JAFKCT010000067.1 GCF_017254915.1 Algoriphagus oliviformis
CCCGCGGAAAGCGGCCACAACAACGGGTGGGCTATAGCCTTGGGGGGTGGGGCTGGCCAACTTCGTCCGCCGGACTCGGAATGGCGCGAGACTTTGCGAGGCGCCTCCGTGTGCCAAAAATAGGCCGCGGGCACAGCCGCGCCCAAAAATAACCGCCCGAAGGCCGGGGCGCCAAGTTCGTCCAGCGGAAAAAGGCCACAAAAACGGGTGGGCTATAGCCTTGGGGGGTGGGGCTGGCCAACTTCGTCCGCCGGACTCGGAATGGCGCGAGACTTTGCGAGGCGCCTCCGTGTGCCAAAAATAGGCCGCG
>NZ_JAFKCT010000068.1 GCF_017254915.1 Algoriphagus oliviformis
CCGCCGTTCTGGCAGGCGGTGTCAAAGCTGAACCCGATCGTCTATATGATCAGCGGTTTCCGCTACGGTTTCCTCGGCATCAACGACGTGCCGCTGGCGTTCACCATGGCGGTGCTGGTGGCGTTTATCACGGTGTTCTACCTGCTGTCCTGGTACCTGATCGAACGCGGCCGCGGCCTGCGCAGCTGATCCTGATGCGCCCTCGTTTTCCCGGCGGGGGCGCTTTTCCCGATTTGGCGCAGGCGGCGCGTAAATCAATAGAATCGCTCAAATAACCGCTAGTTCCCCGCTGTTCAAATCGTGCTAT
>NZ_JAFKCT010000069.1 GCF_017254915.1 Algoriphagus oliviformis
CTTGCGCGCGTCCTCCAGCCCGTCGTAGCGCTTGGGCGGATCGAGGCAGATATCGCAGTTGCCGCAGTTTTCGTGCTTGCCTTCGCCGAAGTAATTGAGCAGCACCAGGCGACGGCAGGTTTGCGCCTCGGCGAAAGCGCCCATGGCGTTCAGCTTGTGACGCTCGATGTCCAGCTGTTGCCCGGCGGGTTTCTCCTCCAGACAGCGGCGCAGCCAGGCCATGTCGGCGGGATCGTACAGCAGGATGGCTTCGGCCGGCAGGCCGTCGCGCCCGGCGCGGCCGGTCTCCTGATAATAGGATTCGAT
>NZ_JAFKCT010000070.1 GCF_017254915.1 Algoriphagus oliviformis
CCCCGAAGGTCGGGGCGCCAACACCCCCCAGCGGAAAAATGGCCAAAAAACGGGTGGGCTATAGCCTTGGTGGGGGGCGTGGGCGAAGTTCGTCCGCCGGACTCGGAATGGCCCCAGACTTTGCGGGCGGCCTCCGTGTGCCAAAAATAGGCCACGGGCACAGCCGCGCCCAAAAATCAGCCCCCGAAGGTCGGGGCGCCAAGACCCCCCAGCGGAAAAATGGCCAAAAAACGGGTGGGCTATAGCCTTGGTGGGGGGCGTGGGCGAAGTTCGTCCGCCGGACTCGGAATGGCCCCAGACTT
>NZ_JAFKCT010000071.1 GCF_017254915.1 Algoriphagus oliviformis
TCGGTGTTGTACTCGGCACCGGTACCGAAATGCACCGCAGACTTGCACCAGGCGGCGGCGGTCTTGGTGGTGACAGCCGGATCGCCAGCGCTGGCCGAGTCCAGTTTTTCGTATGCCAACCACTTGAAGCCCAACCAGTTGCCGGACACCGCACCTTCCTGCAGCATTTTCACCGCCATGTAGTCGGCGCTGGTCAGGGTGGTGTCGCTCAGGATCTGCGTGAGCATGTCGGCGTTGTAAGTGATGAACAGCTCTTCGCCGTTCTGTTCGTCGCACTCGTTGCGGCGGAACATGGCCTT
>NZ_JAFKCT010000072.1 GCF_017254915.1 Algoriphagus oliviformis
CTAACATACTCGTTTAGTGAAGGCATTCACATTATTACCGCCCTGCGAGCGCCGCCACAGGCGGCCGCCCGGCGGTGATAAACCGACCGACAGGCACCCCGATTCGCTGGTGCCAGGGATTTAATTGACCAGGATGAGAACCCACTGATGCCACTCCCGCAATCGCGTTACGACTTACCGCGAATTATTTTCGGCGTGCTGTTTATCGCCATCATGATCGTCGCCTGTTTCTGGGTGATCCAACCGTTTATTCTCGGCTTCGCCTGGGCGGGCATGGTGGTCATCGCCACCTGG
>NZ_JAFKCT010000008.1 GCF_017254915.1 Algoriphagus oliviformis
CATTCAATGCAAAAATCAAAGCGTTCGGAGCGCAGTTCAGAGGCGTATCCAATATTGAATTCTTCCTATTTCGACTCTCAAATATCTATGGATGAAAATTTACCTCCCCAGATATTCAGACTGATCCCTTTCCCGGATCAGTCCGTCTTCCGTCTGCCCAGGTATTTTCTGCGGAGCAGCTTCCAGAGATTTTCCGACTCTTCACTCACCGGCACCTCATCACCGAGTAGGTAGCCAAAAGCCTCCAGGTCTCCGCTCCGCTCCAGGGTGATCTTCAGCACCCCGGTCAGCGGGATGAAAAGCACCATCCCCGATATCCCCCATAGCCAGCCACCCAGCAGGATCGCGAGAATCACTGCCAAGGCATTGACCTTCACCTTAGACCCCACCACCAGGGGTGTGACGATGTTGTTTTCGAAAAGCTGAATGCCCCACAGCGCGGCCAAGGTCAACACCGGATAAAACAGCGAGTCCGTAGTGAGAAAAACATAGAGCACGGCAAAGAAGGACGAAACGAACACCCCCACATAGGGAATCAGGTTCATAATGGCGATAAAGGCCGCAAAGAGCACAAAATATTTGACTCCGACCAGGAAAAAGAACAGGCCGGCCAAGACGGCCACGACTCCCGTGACCCGGATCATTCCCGCAAGATATGACTGGATCACCCGACCGGAGTCGCTGGCCCAGCGGATGACCGACTCTTGGTTTTTGGAGGAAAAGCGGATCAAAAACTCCACGAAAAAATCCTTGTAGTACAGCAACAAAAAGGTGTAGATGGGAATGATCCCCGCCAGCGTCAGGGACTTGCCGGTGGCAAACAGCGTCTCGCCCAAGCGCTCTCCCGGCAAAAAATCATACAAGCCGGAATCCATATCCGGATTCACCAAGTCCCTCCCCAAAAACAGACTCAGCTCGTCCAAGTATCGGCTGAGCTTGCTTTCCAAGTTTCCGCCGATTTCCGGTGCTTCCTTGATCAAGCCCACCATCTGGTTGAGCAGCAGGTACAGTACGCCCGTGGCCACCAAGCTGACCATCAGGATGGCCAAGGCAATCGCAAAGGCCCTGGGAATACGCTTTCGCTCAAACCACGAGGAAATGGGGTACAGCGCAAAGGCAAAGAAAATCCCCCAGACCAGCGGCACGAGGATGAAGGCGCCCTCCTTCAGCACGAGGGCTCCCAAAACAAGGATCAGAAGAAAATGGGCGATGGGCTGTAGTCTGTTCATTGGGTTCCGGTTTTTTTCGGAGTCAGGCTCGGGGAGAATATACAAAAATTACAACCGTCCCACATCCAAAGCCATTGCAGAAAGCCGCCTTGCTTCTTGGCCAAGTTTGCCTATTTTCCAGAACCAAAACCTCAAAAAATCGACCTGCCCATGTTTCGGACACTCTTGATTCTCGTTTTTTGCCCACTGGTTGTCTTTGGCCAAGCCAAAACCGACACGATGGAAGTTTACAGTCCCGCGATGAAGAAAAGCCTCAGGGCCGCCGTGACCACTCCCTCCACTTACCAAGCCGGCCAGCAGCGATACCCCGTGCTCTACCTCCTCCATGGGGGCAGCGGTGCCTTCAGCGACTGGCACCGGAAGGTCACCGACCCGGGGCTGGTCGAGCGCATGGCAGAGCAATATGACCTGATCATCGTGACACCGGGAGTGGGCCCCGCCAGTTACTATTATGACAGCCCCCTCCTCGATTCGGTACAGTACGAGACCTACCTCACCGGAGAGCTCATCCCTCAGGTGGACAAAAGCTACCGGACCCTCGCCCGCAAGGAATCCAGGGCCATCACGGGCCTCTCCATGGGCGGGCATGGCTCGATCACCCTTTCCGCCAAGCATCCGGATCTTTTCGTAGCAGCTGGAAGTATGAGTGGCGTGATGAACATCGACACCCGAATGTGGAACGTACCCGAGGACTTCCGAAAACTCCGTCGGGATGCCCAAAAAGCCATGCTGGGAGCCGACCTCAGCTACGATGCCCCGGCTTTCAACCCCTACACCGCGGTAGGCCTGGTGGACCAGATCAAAACCAACGGACTCGCCCTCATCATAGACTGTGGCGTGGATGATTTCCTGATCGAAACCAACCGGCAGATGCATCAGCTCCTGCTGGAAAACGGCGTACCGCATGAGTACATCGAGCGCCCTGGAGCCCACACCTGGCAATATTGGACGGAGGCGCTTCCCGTCCACATGCTTTTCATCGATAAGTATCTGAATCGGGACTGATTGACCGACGACGTCTGCCGCAAAAGTTAATTTAACTTCGATTATTCAGCTAATTTTTGCTTTTTGCGAAAGCAATGTCACCCCGCTATGTCCAAATTTGATTCGATAAGGCCTTTTTACGATTCCGAAGCAAACGCCGCGATCAGAAAGATAGTCGACGACCCCATGCTGGAGGCTATGATGAATTTCGCCTTTCCCTACGACCCTCCGTCGCACTGGAAAGACCTGATGCACCATACCCACTCCCTGAGGGACTTTCAGATCAACTTCATCTATCCCGCACTGATGAAAGTGCTGGAAAGAAGCTCCGAAGGGCTTAGCACTGGGGGCTTTGAGAGCTTGGAGCCCAACACGGCCTACCTCTTTATCTCCAACCACCGCGACATCATCCTCGACACTTCCCTGCTCAATTCCTGCCTTTATGAAAAGGGCTTGTCCATGACCACCTCGGCCATCGGCGACAACCTGATCAAAAAGCCCTTCCTCCATACCCTCTCCCGCCTCAACCGCAACTTTGCCATCCGAAGGGGGCTGACAGGACGGGCCCTACTGGAAAGCTCGGTGCTCGTATCCGAATTCATCAGCAAATCCCTCCTTCGCGAAAACCGCTCCGTATGGACTGCGCAGCGCGAGGGCCGCACCAAAGACGGCAACGACACCACCCACAAAGGCGTGCTCAAAATGCTCACCTTGGCCGAATCGGGGGACAACCCTTTTGGTTTCTTCGAAAAAATCAACGTCGTGCCTGTCTCCATCTCCTACGAGTACGACCCTACCGACATCCTCAAGATGCCCGAACTGCTCGCCAAATCCAGGGATGAGAAGTATGTCAAAAGCGAAAACGAGGATTTTGTCAACCTCCTCCGAGGGATCATGGGTACCAAAAAAAGAATCCATATCCAGATCAACGGTATCTTGGAGAAGGAAATCCGGGAGATCTCCAGCATGGAAATTCCCCAGGGCGAAAAACTCTCCCAGCTGGCCAATCTGATCGACCAAAAAATATGGGGAGGATACAAGCTCTGGCCGAGCAACTACGTTGCGCACGACCTTCTCAGCGGAACTTCTACCTACTCGGAGCACTACAGCCTTGCGGAAAAAGAAGCCTTTGAAAAAAGGCTGCATGGCAAAGTGGACATGGGCAACACCTTTTTGGTGAAAAGCTTCCTCTCCATGTACGCCTATCCCGTGGACAACAGCCTCAAAGCTGCCACCACGCAGCCTCTCTTGTAAGAAACTATCAGGAAACCGGCAGGGCCAGCTCAAACTGTGCCCCGACCCCAGGCTCGGAGCAGACGGAAATACGCCCTCCCAGCTTGTGGACCAAGCGCTGGACCAAGTTGAGCCCAAAGCCGTAGCCCTTCTCTCCAGATGTACCGGATGAGGACGCGGCCGCTCCAGAGATGATCTGGTCGATCTTTTCCTTGGACATCCCCACCCCACTATCCTTCACCTTGAGAAAGAGCAGGCGGTCTCGGTCTGTCACCTCCATGTCCAAGTCTACCCTCACCAGGCCTCCCGCCGGAGTGAACTTGATGGAATTGGAGATCAGGTTGCCCAGGATCTGGAGGATATGGTTTTTGGAAAAAGGAAGCGCGGCATGTTCCTCCGTGCTGTGTACCTCCAGCCTAACCTCTTTGGTCATTGCCTGAGGCCCGTAGAGATCCTCCACCTTCTTTCGCAGGGTCTTGAGGGTAAACTCGTGGTCCTTGGGCTTTTCGATCACATTGCACTTCGAGAGGATTTCGTCGGCCAGCTCGAGCACGGACTTGCCGCTTTTTTGGATAAGGGAAATGTAGCTGAGCACCTCCTCCAGGGTATTGCCGTCTCCCTGCATCTCGATGATCTCCGTCAGCCCCACTATGCCGCCCAAAGGCCCTCGGATATCGTGCGCCACGTTGTTTTTGATGGTCGTACACTCCTGTAGGCTATGCTTCAGCGTATTTACGGCATGGAGTATCTTGATCCGTTTGACGATCTCCTCTGCCAGGATCTCCAGCATCTCTTTCTTTTCATCGCTCAGGCTTTTGTATTCGTCGTCGATCACACAGAGCGAACCTATCGGCAGACTCTCGTTGATCTTCAGGGGAACTCCAAAGTAGTACCTCAGGAAGGGGTCTCCAGTCACGTAGGCCCTGTCTTTGAACCGCTGGTCTGAGCTCAGGTCGGCCACTTCCAGTCCCTTGGAGTTTTCCTCCATGATGGTGTATTGGCACACCGAATCCTCCCGAGGAGTCTGGCTGATCTCCATGCCAAAGGAAGACACGCTCCACTGCGTAAAAGTGTCGATCAGATTGACCACAGAGATGGAGGTGCCGGCGATTTTTGCGGCCAGCTTGGTCAGGTCGGACAGGGACTGGTCCAAGTCGGAGTAGTCCAAATCCAATTCATTCAATGCCAACAGCCGTTCCATTTCGTTTTTTGGAATCGGCGGAACCAAATCAACTAACTGATTATCAAAACGTTTTTCTCCAGACATTTGGGCGTTTTCGGGGTGATTGCCGCCAAAGTAGTAACCTTTTCATTATCCGCCCAACCCTCAGGCTTAATTTAAATAACCTTCTGAAATATGTATATTAACTGCCCCATTGGGGTTTTTAATCCTTCCAAGCAATGCACCTCCTCCTTACTCTACTGTTTTTGCTCGGCGTGCTGTCCCAAGACGACAAGCTTCCGCTGGGCAAGATCACCACGCCCTATGGCGAGATCCTTCTCACGCTCGACCCCCGCACTCCTAGGCATCGGGACAGCTTCATCGAGCTCGCCGAGGCCGGGTACTGGGACTCCCTTACTTTCAACCGCGTGATTCCCAACTTTGTGGCCCAGGGAGGCTGCCCGGATACACCGGCTGGCTTCACCGACCCGGACTACCTGTTGGAGCCGGAGTTTGATCCCGGGCTAAAGCACGTGTATGGCGCTGTGGGCGCTGGCCGTGACGACAATCCCGGCAAGCTTTCCGCCCGATGCCAGTTTTACATCGTGCAAAATCCCAAGGGAATCCCCCGCCTGGACGGAGACTACACCATTTTCGGGCAGGTGATCAAGGGAATGGACATAGTAGATCGCATCGTATCAGTCCAGCGGGACGAAAGCGACGAGCCGGAGACCCCCATCACCCTGAAGGTGGAAGTGGTCTACCTCAGTGCCAAAGAGCTCTCCGCATTGAAAGCCGCCAACAAGGACTAACCCGTTTCCATTCTTTTGGGATAAGTCGATTTTTGCGGGCAAAATTTCCGGCATACAGATCGGCCACCTCTAGGATGCGGACAGGAAACCTATCCTACCCAGCGGCAAAGGTGAGGCTCAGCTGCCCGGATTGCTGCCTTTGGAGACCTTTGGCATCCCGGTGAAAATCACAGGAATCGCAGAAATTCAAGCCATGAGGGTGGGCAAATCCACGAAGGAGGATAATTTAGAGGCTGAATTTGGGGAAGAAGCCCCTAGTCCCTCACCAAGTACCCCCGTCCAACATGACCAAACCCATCCGCATTCTCGTCGTCGGCTGCGGCAACATGGGAGCCTCCCACGCCACCGCCTACCACCTCCTTCCTGAGTTTGAAATCTGTGGTCTGGTGGCCCGCGGCGAAAGCAAAAACCGGGTCAACCAAGCCCTTGGCTCCTCCTACGCCCTGTTTGACGAGTTTGAAGCAGCCCTGCGGGAAACCAAGCCTGACGCGGTCTGCATCTCCACCTACCCGGACACGCACGAGGAGTTTGCGCTGAAGGCACTGGAAGCTGGCTGCCATATTTTCATCGAGAAGCCCCTGGCCGACACGGTCTTGGGCTGCGAAAAAATCATCGCCAAAGCCAAGGAAACGGGCAAAAAAGTGGTCGTCGGATACATCCTCCGCCACCATCCCTCTTGGATCCGCTTCATCGGAGAAGCCCAAAAAATGGGCAAACCGCTCGTGATGCGGATGAATCTCAACCAGCAGAGCCAAGGCTACATGTGGGACGTCCATCGCAACCTGATGAAATCCCTCAGTCCCATCGTGGACTGCGGCGTACACTACATCGACGTGATGTGCCAGATGACCCGCTCCAGGCCGGTTTGGGTATCCGCGATCGGCGCGCGCCTGACCGATGACATCGCTGAGGAAAACTACAACTACGGCCAGCTCCAGATCCGCTTTGCCGACGGCTCAGTGGGATGGTATGAGGCAGGATGGGGGCCCATGGTCAGCGAGACGGCATTCTTTGTCAAGGACGTCTTTGGCCCCAAAGGCTCCGTCTCCATCGTGGCCAAGGATGCCGGAGCAAGCGGCAAGTCCGACCATGTGGACAGCCACACCAAGACCGAGTCCATCCGGGTCCATCACGCGGACATCGACGACAAAAACCGATTTCTGAAAGAAGACCAGTGGATAGACATGGCCGAGGAGCCTGACCATCAGGAGCTCTGCAACAGAGAGCAGCGCTATTTCCTCCAGGCCATCTCCGAAGACCTGGATCTCAGCGAGCATCTGGACGATGCGCTCAATAGCCTCAAGATCGCTTTTGCCTGCGACGAGTCCGTCAAAACCGGCGAAGTGGTCAGGCTCTAGATTTACACAATTGAGCAATAAGTAGGCGAAAAAGTCCAAACGGGCTATCTTTTCGCCTCCAACCCAGAATTCTATGGGAATCGACCCCACACCCAATCCACGTCCGGAGACTGATGACTTCGCCTCGCGTCAGCCGAAAAAAGACGTCGACCTACTCCATCGGGTCGAGGCCTTGGGCAAAGTGGGACACTGGGAAGTGGATCTTCGTACGGGCCAGCACTTTTGGTCCGATCAGCTTTTTGCGATTTTGGGACTGGATCCCCTCGCCTGCATTCCCTCTTCGGAACTGATCTTTGGGATGGTGCACCGAGACGACCTTGCCCTCGCCAAAAGTGAACTTCAAAGGCTGGTATCCTCTGGCGAGTCCATAAAAGTGGAAAGCCGCATCCTCCGTCCCGACGGGCAATTGCGCCGCCTGGTCTCCGAAGCGGTGATGGATCGCGACGAAAATGGCCAACCCGCCAGGCTCTTTGGCATCTGCAAAGACATCACCGAGGAAAAAAGAAAGATGTCGAGCCTGCAAAAATCCGACTCCCTGCTCGAAAACATCCTCAACACCACCCAAGACCTCATCTTCATCGCCGATGAAGACGGGGGATTTCTGAAGATATCCAAGTCCTGCGAAAAGATCCTAGGCTATACGCAGGAGGAGCTTGTTGGAAAGTCCTTTCGGGAAATGGTACATCCTGACGATTTTGACTCGACGGTGCAGAGCCGCAAAAAGATCATGGAGGGCGACGCTTCCTCGGATTTCCAAAACCGCTATTTCAGAAAAGACGGTTCCATCGTCCATCTCAACTGGTCAGCCTCACTGGACTACAGCTCCAATACCGTCTTTGCGGTGGCCCGGGACATCACCCAGCTCGTCCAGACCGAGGCGGCTCTCAAATCCGATCGGCAAAAGCTCGCCATCGTCCTCGACTCCTCCCCGGAGACCATTTGGGCTTTTGACCTCGACTACAACCTGATCACCGCCAACACGAGATTTATCCAGACCATGAAGCGAGTCGCTGACTGGAACATCCAGTCTGGCGACAATCTGGTCTACGGCACACCCCTGCCCGACGAGTTTATGCTCGAGTGGAAAAAACACTATGACCGGGCGCTGGCCGGTGAAAACTTCTCGGTGATCAGAAAGTCCACATTGATCAACAAGGGAGGCTACCTGGAGGTCAACTTCAAGCCCATTCGTGAAGACGGCAAGCTGATCGCGGTCGGCTGCTATTCCCTGGACGTGACCGAGCGCAAGGCAAAGGAATTGCAGATGCAGGAGCTGGTCACCCGGATCGAGCAAGCCCACAAGATTGGCAAATTGGGCTATTGGGAAGTCGATCCGGATACCAAGGCGTTGTTTTGGTCAGAGGAGATCTACCGGATATGGGAAATCGAGCAGGCAGACTTCAAGCCGAACTACGACCACCTTTTTGGCTCCATCCATCCAGAGGACCGGGCGGATTTCCTGACTCACCACCGCAACTCATGGGCGGGTGTCCGTCCCATGGATACGGTGCATCGCATCGTGCTCCCCTCCGGGAAAATCAAGTTTGTCCATGAGCGGGGCGGACTTGAAATGGACCCCATCACCGGCGCCAAACGCTACCGGGGCACTGCTCAGGACGTCACCAAGGAAAAACTCATCGAAAAGGAGCTCCGCGACCGAAACGACTTCATCGAGTCCACGCTGAGAAACCTTCCCCTCGGCATCGCCGTCACCAAACTGAGTACTGGCCAAGCCACCTATATCAACCCCGCCTTTGGACAGACCTACGGCTGGGACCCGGAGGTCTTTACGGATGTGGAGACCTTCTTCTCCAAGATCCTCGCGGATCCCACGATGAGCAAAAAAACCACCCAGCAGTTCCTCGAGGACATCCGCAGTGCAGACCCGGAGAAGATGAACTGGAAAAACGTCCCCATCGTCACCCAGACCGGTGAGCCCCGGATTATTTCCGCAAAAAACATCCCCCACCCGGACCATGACCTGATGATCTCCACCGTGGTGGACGAGACGGATCGATACTGGGCGGAGCACTCCCTCCGTACCAGCAACGACCGATTCCACCTGGCTACCCAGGCCGTATCGGACGCCATCTGGGACTGGGATCTTCAGAAACATTCCATCTTTTGGGGAAAGGGGTACCATCGCCTTTTTGGCTACCCGGAAGAGATGGAGCAGGTCACCGAGGATCTATGGCAGACCAAAATCCACCCCGAAGACCTGCCGCGCACCTGGGACTCCATCTTGGAAGCAAGAAACAACCCAGAAACCCCGCGCTGGACCGGCGAATACCGGTTTATGAAATTTGACGGGAGCTATGCCTTTGTAGAGGAAAATACCGTCATCCTGCGCGACCAAGAGGGTAAACCCATCCGCATGGTAGGAGCTATCCGCGACATCTCCCACCACAAAATGTACGAGGAGTCCCTGAAAAAGCTGAACGCCGAACTCGCCGACTCCAATAGGGAGCTGGAGATATCCAACAAGGAGCTCGAGCAGTTTGCCTATGTGGCTTCCCATGATCTGCAGGAACCGCTCCGGATGGTGACCAGTTTCCTGGGACTGATCAAGCTAAAGTACAGCCATGTATTGGACGAAAAGGGCCTGCAATACATCCACCATGCCGTGGATGGGGCCAAAAGGATGCGCGAACTCATCCTCGACTTGCTGGAATTTTCCAGAGTCGGAAACCACACCGAGACAAAAAATCCCACCAACACCTCCCAGCTGGTCGAGGAAGTGCTTTTGCTTCACAAAAAAACAATCCGGGACAAGGGTGGAAAAGTGCATGTCTCCCAGCTGCCAGACATCGTCTGCCAAAGCACTTCCATCGTCCAACTCTTCCAAAACCTCCTCACCAATGCCCTGAAATACCAGCCCAAAGGCAACAAACCGGAGGTCTGGATCGAAGGCAGGGAGCTGGAGCGGGAATGGGAGTTTTCGGTTAGGGACAACGGCATCGGGATCAACGCCGAATTCACCGACAAGATCTTCATCATCTTCCAGCGCCTCCACCAAAAGGAGCAGTACTCCGGCTCGGGCATCGGCCTTGCCATTTGCAAAAAAATCGTCGAGTTCCACGGCGGCAAAATCTGGGTGGAGTCCACGCCGGGGACGGGCAGCACCTTTTTCTTTACCCTAAAAAAGTAAACAGAAAAGACATTGAACAAGCTTAAAGAATGGATATTCAGACTGGTATTTTCCAGTCCCAAGATGACCGGATGGGTGGCTTTTCTGCTGTCTCTCAGCCTCGCGCTGTTTTTTGCCTTTATGGGATATCAGTTGCGCCTGGCCTCCGAGCGGGAACTGGTCAATGCCAAGCTGAACGAATTTGAGAACCTGCTCTATGACGCGCTGAACGACGGCGTCTCGGCCGCCAAGACCCTCGGATTTATCGCGCAAAACCAAGCCGGCGTAGTGGAAGACTTCCGAAACATCGGCGAGCAGCTGCTCTCCAGCAATCCACACGTGGACGTGATCCAACTGCTCGACAGCGGCACGATCGTCGCCGTGTATCCCCTCGCGGGCAATGAGGCGGTGATCGGATACGACGTCCTCAAAGACCCCAAAACCAACAAAGAGGTGGAAGAAGCCATCCGCCGTAGCGAGGTGTATTTCTCCGGCCCCCTGCAGCTCAAGCAGGGCGGCACCGCCATCGTGGGCCGCTACCCCCTGGTTAGAGGTCGAAGGCTCCTGGGGCTGTCGGCGGTCATCATCTATTTTGAAGAGCTGCTGCGGGTGGCGGCTTTGGACAGACAGCAAAACAGCCCGTTTTGGGTACAGCTCTCCAAGGTCAATCCCAACACGGAGGTTTTGGAGCATTTCCTTCCGGAGGATTCCGGCGAAGGCTACACTGGCTATAAGTCGGAGGTTTTCCTGGACATCGGCAACTGGAACCTTTCCCTCCAGCTCAAGAAGAGCACGGCCATCCCCACCCTGATATTCCAAAGCCTGGCAAGTCTTTTCGGCTCGGCTTTTTTCGGGTTCCTGATGTGGAGTTTTGCCAGGCAGCCCATGCTGCTGCAGCAGAAAGTCAACGAACAATCCCACGCACTCATCCGGGCCAATGACCGCTTTGAACTCGCCAGTAAGGCGACATCCGATGTGATTTGGGACTGGGATATTCCTCTGGGCAGGGTGTATCGCTCCGAGCTGTTCACCGAGATGCTGGGCTATGAGGAAGGCGAGCAGACACGTGACGCCCATTTTTGGGAGACCATCATCCATCCGGAGGATTTGCCCCAAGCCAGAAAACAGCTCGAGGAGACATTGGAAGGAGACGCGCAATACTGGTCTCAGGAATACCGGGTGAAAAAAGCCTGCGGCACTTATGCCTACATCATCGACAAAGGCTTCATCGTCCGCGACCGGGAAGGCAAAGCGATCCGGGTCATAGGCGCATTTCAGGACATCTCCGTGCGCAAAGAGGCCGAGCTGGAGCTAGTCCAACTCAACCAGCGGCTCAGCAACGCCAACGACGAGCTCCAGGTCTTTGCCTCCTTGGCCTCGCATGACCTGCGTGAGCCCCTGCGCATGATCAGCTCCTTCATGTCACTGCTGGAGAAAAAATACGGCCCCAGCCTGGATGAAAAGGCCAACCTCTACATCACCTATGCTATGGACGGGGCTAAGCGCCTGACCACGATGATCCACGACCTGCTGGAGTATTCCAAAGTGGGCTTTGAGTCCTCGGCCATCGAGAAGATCGACACCCAGACCCTGGTGGAAGACGTGCTGAAACTGAAGTCGAACCTCATCCGCGAGTCGCATGCCAAGGTGACTGTCGGCCAGCTGCCCACCGTAACCGGAGTGAAGACCCCCTTGCAGCTCGTCTTCCAAAACCTCATCGGAAACGCCATCAAGTACAAGCGCGCGGACGTCCCACTTGAAATTTCCATCACTGGAAGGGTTTTGGACGATTTTTGGGAATTTTCCATAAAAGACAATGGAATCGGTATAGACGGTAGCTATCTTGAGCACGTATTTGGTATCTTAAAACGTCTTCACCCCAAAGAAAAATATCCCGGAACCGGTATGGGATTGGCCACCTGCCGGAAAATCATCAGCCAACATGGTGGAAAAATTTGGGTGGAATCCACCGTTGGTTCGGGCAGTAATTTTCTTTTTACTTTAAAAAAACATGAGTAAAACCCCAATTAAGATCCTGTTGGTAGAAGACAACGAAGGTGATATTTTGCTGACGACGGAGGCTTTGGAAGAATGCAAAGTCCCCAATGAGCTGCATATACTCAGGGATGGGAATGAGGCACTTTTTCATCTGATGACCCAAGCCAAAGCGGGCAGCAAGGAGCTTCCCGACCTGATTTTGCTGGACGTCAATCTACCCAAGAAAAACGGACACGAGGTGCTGGAAAGCGTCAAAAACCATCCTGACCTGAAGCACATCCCCATCATTATGCTCACGACCTCCTCCTCGGAGACTGACATCCTGAGGGCCTATCAGGAGCATGCCAACTGCTACATCATCAAGCCGCTCGAGGTCAGCGACTTTCTCCACGTCACCTCAAAAATCGAGGAATTCTGGCTCAGCATCGTCAGGCTGCCCAAAAACTGAAACGCATGCGGAAGGACAACAAGCCGTATCATATCCTGATCATCGAAGACAATGTCGGAGACTACATCCTCATCGAGGAGTACCTGGCGGAAAACTTCCTTGAGCCCAACCTCAGCCGCACGGAGACTTTTCTGGACGCCAAGGCACTTTTGCTCGCTCCCTCCGCCAAATTTGACATCATCTTTTTGGACCTGTCCCTCCCGGATCTCTCCGGAGAGCAGCTCATCGTGGAGATCCTCGAGCTGGCGGCAGACACCCCGGTGGTCGCGCTCACGGGATTTTCTGACCTGGACTTCAGCATCAAGTCCCTCTCCCTGGGCATCTCCGACTACCTGCTCAAGGACGAGCTGACCCCGACGATCCTCCACAAGACCATCATCTACTCCATCCAGCGCAAGAAGTTTACCGACCAGATCCAGCGCTCCGAAAAACGCTACAGCGACCTCTTTCAGCTCAGTCCCCTTCCCATGTGGGTTTTTGATCTGGAAACCCTGGCTTTCCTGAGCATCAACAAGGCTGCGATCAATCACTACGGGTACTCGGAGGAGGAATTTCTCTCCATGGGTCTGATGGACATCCGTCCTCCAGAGGAAATCCCCGAAATGCAGAAAGAGCTGGAGAGCATGCGGTCCGGCCACTACACCAATCCCAAGCGGATCTTTCGCCACAGAAAAAAATCCGGCGAGCCCATCACGGTGGAGATCACCGTCAGCCGCCTGGTCTTCAACGACCGCGAGACCATGCTCGTCCTCGTCAACGACGTCACCGACCGAAACCGGCACATGGAGACCATCGAGAAGCAAAACCAGACTCTGATGGAAATCGCCTGGATCCAGTCCCACGTCGTCCGGGCCCCTCTGGCACGCCTACTGGGCCTGGTCAACCTTCTGGAAGCGGAAGCTCCCGGGCAGAGCGCGGAAGTGCAGGAGCTGCTAGGGCTCATCAAGGATTCGGCCTGGGAACTGGACGGCATCGTCCGCGACATCAGCAAGAAATCGGAAAAAATCGAACGCCTGGACAAAGATGAGCGCTGAACTGATCCTGGTGGATGACGACAAAGTGCTGCTCCGTGTATTGGAGAAAATGCTCCGGATCGTCAATCCCAGCCTTCAGCTCTCCTCCTTCAGCGCTGGAAAAACGGCGCTGGACCACCTCCTGAAACGTCCCCCTTTCCGGGACGAAGTCCTGCCTTTTGCTGGATATCAACCTCCAGGACATGAGCGCCTGGGAGCTGCTCAACCGGCTGGAATCTGACCTGGCAAGCTGCCCTCCCACAGTTTTGATCACCTCTTCCCTCGGCGCTTCAAATTCGGAGAAAACAAAAGACTACCCCCAAATCGTCGGTTTTTTCGAAAAACCCATCACTTTCGAAAATATCCGCCAGATCTTCCATCTCGTCGGGAAGCATTGAAAGTCCTTGTTATATTTGTCCTCCTGACCTAATTTGGTTGTCGCCCCTGCGGCAACCCAAAACCTAACCTACTACAATGAATTCTAAAACCGTACTGATCACGGGCGGAGCCAGCGGCATAGGGCTGGCAATGGTAAAAAAGTTTGCCGCTGAATGTTGCCACGTTTTTTTCATCGACACCAACCATACCGAGGGTACCAAAGTCCAGATCGAAGAACACGAGAAGGGCTTCCAAGTGAAGTTTCTGGAAGGCAACATCACCGACTACGCACAGCTTGAGAAAATGGTCGGAAGCATTCCCGGCAAGATCGACGTATTGATCAACAACGCCGGCATCTCCCATATCGGAAAGGTGGAAAACACCTCCGAAGAGGACTTTGAGCGGGTGTTTCAGGTGAATGTGAAGGGCATGTTCAACTGCATCAAGGCCTGTCTGCCCAAGCTCAAGGAGAATGGCGGTGGCTCCATCCTCAACATGTGCTCCATCGCCGCCACCATCGGCATCCCCGACCGCTTCGCCTACAGCATGACCAAGGGCGCCGCCCTGTCCATGACCCTCAGCGTGGCACGCGACTACGTCGCAGAGGGCATCCGTTGCAACTGCATTTCCCCCGGACGCGTCCACACGCCATTTGTCGATGGATTTTTGGCCAAAAACTATCCAGGCCAAGAAAAAGAAATGTTTGCCAAGCTGGCAGCCACCCAGCCAATCGGCAGGATGGGCACGCCCGAGGAAGTCGCCGAGCTGGCCTACTTTATCAGCTCCGATTCCGGCAGCTTCATCACCGGTGCCAACTTCAACATTGACGGAGGCTTCATGGGCTTGAAAATGTAGCCGGATTGGAAAATTGGAAGATTATAAAATTGAAAAATTGCAAGGTGTCGGATGACCGATGACCGATGTCGAATGTCGGATGACTGGGATTTCGCGATCTCGTTGCTCTTGCATCTTGATACTTGATACTCGCTACTTTGCTCTTGACTCTAGCTTCTTGATACTTGATACTAACTACTAGATACTAAAAAATGAAACTTATACGATTTGGCGCAGCCGGTGCGGAAAAACCGGGAATCCAGGACGCAGCAGGAAAAAACTGGGATTGCTCTTCTTTTGGTGAAGACTGGAACGAAAACTTTTTGGGCACCAACGGACTTGCCCGCCTGAAAACCTGGCTGGATGCCAACCAGTCCAGCCTTCCGGAAGTACCGAAAGACGCAAGGCTCGGTTCCCCCATCGCTCGTCCGTCCAAGATCATCTGCGTAGGCCTCAACTACCGCATGCACGCCGCCGAGTCGGGCATGGCAGTACCGGAAGTGCCGATCATCTTCATGAAGGCGACTTCCTCCCTCTGCGGCCCCAACGACCCGATTTTCATCCCAAAAAACTCCGTACAGACAGACTGGGAGGTCGAGCTGGCCGTGGTGATCGGCAAGCGTGCCAAATATGTCACCAAAGAGAATGCCCTGGACTATGTCGCCGGCTACTGCCTGCACAACGACGTGAGCGAGCGGGACTTCCAGCTCCGTCACGGTGGACAGTGGGTAAAGGGAAAGAGCGCCGACCACTTTGCCCCGCTCGGCCCCTTCTTGGCTACCCAGGACGAAATCGCCGACCCGCACAGCCTGCGTCTCTGGCTTAAGCTAAACGACCAGATGCTTCAGGACAGCAACACCTCCGACCTGATTTTTGACATCCCGACCATCATCGAGCACATCAGTCAATACATGACCTTGCTTCCGGGCGATGTGATCTCCACCGGGACTCCCGCCGGAGTGGGCATGGGACTGAAGCCCGAGCCGAGATACCTCCAGCCTGGAGATGTCGTGGAGCTGGGCATCGATGGGCTCGGCGTATCGCGCCAAGTAGCCATGAACGATCCTGAGGCATGAGACTCGATTCCCATCAGCACTTTTGGGAATACGACCCCAAAAAGCACGAATGGATCACGCCGGAAATGAGCCGTATCCGCCGGAACTTCCTTCCGGCGGATCTTTCTCCCCTACTCCAAGATGCCAAAATCGACGGCTGCATCGCCGTGCAGGCCGATGAGAGCCAGCGGGAAACCGACTTTCTCCTCGACCTGGCCAGCCAAAACGACTGGATCAAAGGCGTAGTCGGCTGGGCAGACCTAAAGAGCGACCAGCTCGACGAGGTGCTAGACCGCTACTCGGAGTCCAAAACCCTAGTCGGATTTCGCGAGGTACTGCAAGGTCGGGATCCGGCCTACATGCTTCAGGAGGAATTTATACGCGGTTTGCGGAAGATCGGCCAGCGGGGCTATGCCTACGATATCCTGATTTTTCCCAAGCATCTCGCCGCCACTTTGGACTTGGTAAAAAAGTGCCCAGACCAACGCTACGTGATCGACCATTTGGCGAAGCCCTACATCAAGGATGGAGAGTGGAAAGAATGGAAAAAGGCCATGGCCCCCCTCGCCGAGCGGGAACTCATGCACTGCAAGCTCTCCGGCATGATCACGGAGGCCGATTGGCAAAAATGGACTCCCGGGCAGCTCATCCCCTATCTGGAGATCGCCCTGGAGCTCTTTGGCCCGGAGCGACTGATGTATGGAAGCGACTGGCCGGTATGCCTTCTGGCGGGCGAATACGAGCGCTATTGGGAGGTGATCGAGCAGTTTACTTCGGCTCTTTCCCCTTCGGAAAAATCGAAAATCATGGGCGACACCGCCGCAAAATTTTACCAAATACCCTAATCCAAAACCCATCGATGGACTATAGACTATAAGCCATCAACCAACTGACAATGAACCTCAACCTAAGCAACAAAGTATTCCTCGTGTCCGGCGGAGCCAAGGGTATCGGAGGAGCCATCTCCAAGGGACTGGTCGAAGAGGGAGCCATCCCGGTGATGATCGACCCTTCGGAAAAAGAAGCCGCCGAAATCATCGACCTTGCCCAAGGGAACGCCCTGCAGATTCCCATCCGGCTTTTTTCCCCCGAGCAAGCCAAAGAAGCCGTGGATCTGGCGATCAAAACCTACGGACGAATCGACGGCCTGGTCAACAACGCCGGTTCCAATGACGGCGTGGGACTGGAAAACGGAAGCCCCGAGGCCTACGCCAACTCCGTGTCCAAAAACCTCTTCCACTACTACTACCTGGCCCACTACGCGCTGCCCCAGCTGAAGCAGCACCAAGGCGCCATTGTCAACATTTCCTCCAAAACCGCCGTCACGGGACAGGGAAATACCTCCGGCTACATCTCCGCAAAAGGCGCACAGCTCGCCTTGACCCGGGAGTGGGCGGTGGAGCTTTTGCCTTATCAAATCCGCGTCAACGCCATCCTTCCGGCGGAGGTGTACACCCCCATGTACGCCAGCTGGATCCAGTCTTTCCCCAATCCGGAAGAAAAACTGGCTGAGATCAGCGGCAGAATCCCCCTTGGAAAACGGATGACCACCTCCCAGGAAATCGCCGCCATGGCCATCTTCCTCCTCTCCGACAAAGCCTCCCACATCACCGGACAGCATCTCTACGTGGACGGTGGCTACACCCATCTTGACCGATCGCTATGACCCAAAAGCCCGTTCTCGTCCCAAAAAACCTGCTCCTACCTTTCATCCTCATTACCTCGCTCTTTGCCCTTTGGGGCTTTGCCAATGACATCACCAATCCCATGGTGGCGGCATTCAAGCGGGTACTGGAGCTGAACAATACCCAGGCCTCCTGGGTACAACTGGCCTTCTACGGGGGCTACTTCACCATGGCTTTGCCCGCGGCTTTCTTTATCAAAAAATACTCCTACAAGACCGGCGTTTTGCTGGGATTGGGGCTCTATGCCTTGGGAGCCTGCCTGTTTTACCCAGCGGCAGCCTGGGAAAGCTACGGCTTCTTTCTGGCGGCGCTTTACATCCTAACCTTCGGGCTGGCCTTCTTGGAGACCACGGCAAATCCCTACATCCTGTCCATGGGACCAGAAGCCACGGCTACCCAGCGACTGAACTTGGCTCAGGCCTTTAACCCCATGGGAGCTTTGGCGGGGCTTTTTGTGGCAAAAACCTTCATCCTCAATGCCCTCCAGTCCAACAACACGGACGAAAACGGCAACCTGATCTTTGACACCCTTGACGCCACCGCCAAGGCCCTGGTCAAAACCAACGACCTGATGGTCATCCGCAATCCCTACGTGATGCTCGGCTTGGTCGTGCTGGTGATCTTCGTCATCATCGCGGCGATGAAGATGCCCGAAAATGCGGATTCCTCCGGCAAGGTGGACTTTGGCCCGACCATGAAGCGCCTGCTGAAAAACAGAAACTTCGTCGAGGGCACCTTTGCGCAGATGTTCTACGTCGGCGCGCAGATCATGGTCTGGACGTATATCTACCAATATGCCGAGTCCATCGGCATCACTACCTACAATGCGGTGAACTACGCCTACGCCTCGTTGGGCGTGTTTTTGGCCGGGCGATGGGTCTGTACCTTTCTCCTGCGCGTACTGACTCCGTCCAAACTCTTGGCAGCCTTTGCGGTCTTGGCCATGGCGTTTACACTGGGGGCCATCTTCCTGCAAGGCATGGCTGGCCTGTATTCCCTCGTGGGCATCAGCTTTGCGATGTCACTCATGTTCCCGACCATCTACGGCATCGCCTTGGATGGACTCGGTGAGGATTCCAAGTTTGCGGCGGCCTTCCTCGTGATGGCCATCGTGGGTGGAGCCATCATGCCAACCCTGCAGGGGATGATCCTAGACTTGGGCGGAAGCGGCTACACTGACACGATCATCTTGGGAGTGCCGGAGGTAAATTTCTCCTTCTTCCTGCCGATGACTTGCTTCCTGATGGTGTTTTTGTTTGCGGTGAGAGTGAAGAGAATTGAAAAATAGGAGAATTGAAAAATTGGAAAATTGGGTTGGAAACCGGAAAAGTTTTTCCAGCTCAACTGACCAAAACTTCAAAAGGATCGACAAAAAATGAGAAAAATAATTTTAGCACTGTTAGTTTTCTTTAGCATCAACGCTTCATTTGCGGAAGACAAAGCTATAGTAAAAGCTAATATATTAAGAGGAGGTAGTTTTGTAACTGCGAATACAAATCCAGAGGATATTGAAAATGTAATAACACAAGCTTTAGCAAAGAAAGGAATTCAGACAATAAACGAAGTAATCCCGAATGAACAAATATTTTATATTGATCTATTTGTATTCCAATTCCCAGCAGACTATCCAACAATTACTATAACAATTCGAACAAACGAAGGAATTCACTTTATAGATAAAGAAAGCATCAAACTATTCACTGATAGAAATTCAGCAAATATCAAATTGGCATCAAGGTTAGCAGACAGACTGCCCGACGTTGTAGATACAAGAATTTTCTATAAACCTACTTTGAATGAAATATTAAGTAATACACGTTTGAGCCTAATTGGCTCAGCATCGAATGAAATTGCAAAAACCTACAGATCGAATTACTCAAATTCTATAAAATGGCCTAACGACGTTGTCCATAGCTTTATTATCCCCGACGAATTTGACAACTATATGGTATATGCTTTAAACTTTCCTGGAAACAGGAAACAATTGAAAGAAACACCAATCAAATTGAAAGTGAAAATTAACCCTTCAACCGCGTTCGAACTCGTGGAGATTGTATCTCCTTTCAACTTAACTGAAAAACAAAAAGGAAGTATTCAAGAACTTGTCGATTCATTTCCACTTTGGGCCGGCAGCAATCAAATTGATAATATTGAAATTGAATTTAGTGTAAAATAGCTGTCGCAAAAAAAATGAAAACCTTCCTTCTCATCTGTGACCTCAAAGACGAGCCAGAAGCGATCCAAGCCTATGTGGACTGCCACAAGGCCGTGGATCCGGCCATCCTCGAAAGCATTCGCGTAGCCGGGATCGTGCAGATGAGCATCTACCGCTGGCGCAACAGACTGTCCATGATACTTGTGGCCAATGAGGAGTTTAGCTTTGAGAAGAAGGCCAAGCTCGACGACGCCAATCCCAAAGTACAGGAATGGGAGGCCTTCCTCGGCCAGTACCAGACCAACCTGCCCGGCACTCCGCCCAACTGGCGATGGGCCATGACCGAGAAGATCTTCGAGTTTAGCGCTGAATAAACGGTATACTTTTCCAGACAAACCCATGAAAAAACCTATCCTGACCCTAATCCTCGCTTTGATGGCTGCCTTTGCACACGCCCAAGTCCAAATCCTCCCACTTTGGGAAGGCACACCTCCCCTACAGACCCAGATGGACCTACAGGAGGAAGTGGTCTATCAGGACATCATCCGCATCGCCAACGTGCAGGCCCCCACGATCGAGGTGTACCTGCCCTCCAAACAGCTGTCCACCGGGCAGGCCGTAGTGATTTTCCCGGGAGGAGGCTACGGCATTTTGGCCTATGACAAGGAAGGCACCGACTTTGCCAAGTGGCTGAATGCCCAAGGGATCGCGGGCATTGTCGTAAAATACCGACTGCCTATCTCCAAGTCGCTGACCGATGCGAAGGAAGTTCCGCTGATGGACGCCCAGCGCGCCATCCGCCTCGTGCGGCAAAACGCGGCCGCTTGGAACATCGCCCCAGACAAAGTCGGCGTGCTGGGTTTCTCAGCCGGTGGGCACCTCGCCTCTACCCTGAGCACCCAGTATGCGCATGAGGTGGAGCGTCCCAAAGACGCTGTTGACGCACTTTCGGCTCGTCCGGACTTCTCCATCTTGGCCTATCCGGTGATTTCCTTCCGCGACGCGGCGGTCCATGCAGGGTCGCGCAAGAACCTGATCGGTGAAAACCCAAGCCAAGAGCTTCTGGACCGATTCTCGGGCGAGCTCAATGTCAATGCCCAGACGCCGCCGACCTTCCTC
The DNA here is from genome assembly GCF_017254915.1 of Algoriphagus oliviformis. Taxonomy (GTDB): domain Bacteria; phylum Bacteroidota; class Bacteroidia; order Cytophagales; family Cyclobacteriaceae; genus Algoriphagus; species Algoriphagus oliviformis. The sequence goes on from NZ_JAFKCT010000008.1 coordinate 20,591, forward strand.
GTACATGCCCAGGATGACAAGGGCGTTCCCATCGAAAACTCCCTACTCTTCTACAGCGCTTTGCATAAAAACGGCGTGAAAGCTTCCCTTCATATTTACCCCACCGGTGGCCATGGCTTCGGATTCGGCCTGGGCAAAGGCTCCGTGGAAACCTGGAGAGACACGCTTTTGGTGTGGATGCACGAGTTGTGATTTTAGGATTGAAAAATTCAAAAATTGGAAGATTGGAAAATTGTCGGATGACTATAAGTGAGATGAAAAATTGTAAGTAGTAAGTGGTGAACGGCTAGTGGTAATAGCACTACTTACTACTGTTAGGTTAAGCGTAATTTGGCGTTTTAGCAGCCTTGCCGCCAGACAGGTTGTCAAAAGTTGACATGTCACCAAGTCTCCGTCCACCGCAAAAAAGCGAAGCTTTTAACTTTGCGCCCTCAAAATCGCTTGAAAAAGGAAAGCTCGGAGCGGGGTTCCTGTGACCTATGAGACAAGGTTTCTTCTTCTCTTTGTGGTCTTTGTGTTAAAAAGGATGTCCGGCAGAAGGGGATTCCGTTCGGTGGTGACACCAACCGGGGAAGAAAATTTAAAAATTGGAAGATTGGAAAAATTGTCCGATGACCGGTGTCGGATGACTGTTGGTGAGATGAAAAATCGTAAGTAGTAAGTGGTGAACGGCTAGTGGTAATACGCACTACTTACTACACACTACTCACCACTTACTACTCACCCGTCATCTTGACTCTAGCTACTAGATACTTGCTACTCAATACTTGATACTTCAAAAAATGTCCCTCAAAGTAATCGCCTTCGATGCCGACGACACCCTCTGGGTAAATGAGCCGTTCTTTCGCGAAGCGGAGGAAAAATTTGCCAGCCTGCTGGAGGACTTCATGCCGCAGCACGCGATCATGAAGGAGCTCTACCGCACGGAGATCGAAAACCTCGGCCTCTACGGCTATGGAATCAAGGGCTTTATGCTCTCCATGATCGAGACAGCCATGCGCATCTCCGACCACAAGGTGCCCGTCGCGCTGGTGGAGAAAGTGATCAACATCGGCCGGGAAATGTTGGAAAAGCCCGTGGAGCTCCTCCCCGGCGTAGAAGAAGTCCTCCAAAGCCTCAACGGCGACTACCGCATGGTGCTGGCCACCAAGGGAGATCTCCTGGATCAAGAGCGAAAGCTGAAAAAGTCAGGCCTGGAGAAATACTTCCACCACATCGAGATCATGAGCGAAAAGCGCACGGCTGACTTCGAAAAGCTGATCCGACACTTGGACGTACAGCCATCTGAGTTTCTGATGATGGGAAATAGTCTGAAGTCCGACATTCTGCCCGTTCTGGAGCTTGGTGGACACGCGATCCATATTCCTTTCCACATCACCTGGGTACACGAACAGGTCGAGCACGAGGTGGAGCACGAGCGCTTTGCCAAGGTCACCTGCATCGCCGATGCGGCCGAACTCGTCAAGACCATGGACTAGCGTTATGTTAACTCCTAGATGACCCTTCTGCTTCGTAACTACCGTTACCCAGGAGGTCAAGGTGACACCGGATTGTCAGGTCGAGCGGAGTCGAGACCTTCATACGACAAATAACACTTAATGCAACACTAGCTATGGAAAAACTGGATCTAAACACAGCCATTGAACTCCACGACGTCGCGGGGATTAGGGCTTGTTTGGAATCCGATGTACCGAAGCGAAATCCCGATCAGCCCCTCATCTATCTGCTCATCGGAGAATATACCCGAGGCGCCCGTTTCAAGGACTGTGTGCGGGTATTTTTGGAAAAAGGGCACGGGCTCAAGGATCCGATTTTGGAGGCAGTACTGCTGGATGATGCGGTAGGTTTGGGAAAAGCCATCCGAGAGGATTCCGCGGGAATCCATAGAAAGTACAGCCTTCCCTGCGCCTACACGCCTTTTCTGGAAGTTTCCCTGCTGCATATCTGTGCGGAATTCAACCATCTCGCTTGCGCAAAACTGCTGGTCGATGCCGGTTTGGATATCAATACCAAAGCCGGGGTCGATGAGTTGGGCTTCGGCGGGCAGACGCCCATTTTCCATACGGTGAACCAAAACAACCACCGACCCAAGGAAATGCTGGACTTTTGTCTGGACCAGGGAGCCGATCTGGACTGCACGCTTCGGGGCTTGGTCTGGGGAAAAGGCTATCCTTGGGAGACTTTTATCCCCGCAGTCAACCCAATCAGCTATGCCATGATGGGCCTGCTCCCGCAGATGCACCGTCGGGAGGAAGTCATCGCCGAAGTCGTCTCCCAATTGATGAAAAAGCGGTTTGGCATCGACTATCAGTCGGCAAATATTCCCAACAAATACCTCAAAGGCTAATTCTCCAGAATCTGCTTTTCCTCCAGCAGCACCTTTCGTAGCGCCTCATAGTCCAGATCCTGCACGGCGATATCACCATCGATCGCCAATGAAGCTGCAGCGGCGGCGGACTGACCAAGGATCATGAAGACCGGCTCCATGCGTATCGAACCAAATGCCGTATGCGAACTCGATACACAGACCGGGACGAGCAGGTTGCTGCATTCTTTCTTTTTGGGAACCAGCGTACCGTAGGAGATCGAGTATGGCTGCTTGGGATGCACGCCGATGTCGCCTTCGTTTTGGACATGGCCGCCGGGCGTGACGAAGCGCTGGGTATTGTGGGAATCCAGCGAGTAGGAACCCATACCCACTGGCTGCGGCACTTCCTTCGCCCCCAACACATCGAGCTCGGTCATCACGTAGGAGCCAACCAATCTGCGGGCCTCCCGCACATAGATCTGGTGAGGCCAGTTGCCGTTGTCGACAAACTCATCTTTTGCCAGGCCATACTGGGCCATCTCGGCACGAACGTCCGCGGGGACGGCGGGGTCATGGCTGAGAAAATACATCAAGCCTTTTTGGTAGTCCTCGTGCTCACGGATGATCTCCCTTCGCCGCGCGTAGCTCGCCTCGGGATAATCGTAGTTTTTTCCGATGTAGTCCGTGCTGAAAGGCCCGTGGTTGTTGGTATCCGTCTTTTGGTTTGGGATGGGATCATACTTCTCAAAGGTCTCCGTCCAGCCCGCTTGGTAAACCCGAGCGAGAAGCTCATATCGGGTGGGATCGTAATTGGCTGGTTTGGGAAAAGGCACACGGTTGTCGGGATTGCGGCTCAGCGCCATGCGGAAATTGTAGGCTTGGAGCAGCTTGTCACCTTGCCCGTTTTTCCCCGGAGGATTGGGCGAAATCTCAGGCAAAAGCCCGCTGGACGGATCGCCGGCAACCTTGTACGGGCTGATGGAGTCCTGGAAATAATGTCGGTGTTGGTACACCCCTACCTGCACGCCGTTCCACTTTTCCCCATACACGGAATTGGCCTCCCGTCCCACATGATAGCTCACGCCAGCCGCGGCCAAAAGATCGCCTTCGTAGGTGGCATCGATGAAGACTTTTCCAGAATAGATTTTCCCCGAAAGGGTCCGTATGGACGTGATTTCACCCTTCTTCATCTTTACACCACTCTTCCGATCCAGCCACTCGTTTCGATGGATTTCGAGTCCATTCTCTCGCACAAAATCCTCAAACACCCGCTCTGCCACATGGGGTTCAAAGATCCACATCGTGCGGTTGGCTCCATCGATGGCGGGCGTGCCTTGGCCTTTGTTGCCATACTCTTCCCGCTTCTGCCACTTCCAGGCCGAGTCCTGCTCGTAGTGGAGATAGAGTCGGTGGTAAAATTCCCGCGCCAGCCCTCCGATCACGGATTTGTTGCCGGTATCGGTGTAGCCCAGCCCGCCGGAGGAAAGTCCACCGAGATGGCGATCCGGCGACACCACCAGCACGGACTTACCCATCTTCTTGGCTTGAACCGCCGCGGTGATGGCCGCGGAAGTACCGCCGTAGATGATGATGTCGGCTTGGTAGCTTTGGGCGAGGGCAAAAATCGGAAGAGTCAGAAAAATGAGAAGGGAAAAAATCAAAGGCTTTTTCATGGAGCATCAGGGGTTTATTGTGTTGGAAACTAGTGAATTCAGGCTTTTGAAAAAAGTCAGGCCCGATGGGCTGGAGAAAAAAAGCCCGAAGGGTGAAAAGCTGTAAGAAGTGAGTGGCAAGCGGTACTTCGCCTTTGTAAGGGATGGACCTCGTCATTGCGAGGAAAGCCATTCGACGAAAGGAGAATGGATGACGAAGCAATCTTACTAAAGGAATACGCTATTGAAAGCCTGCTTCGTGCCTCGCAATGACGGGTAGGTTCAGTGACGGAAAAGTCGTCATTGCGAAGGGTTTCATACGGATGGGAGCTCTTCTTGAGCTACAATACCCTGAAGCAATCTTTCCGGCGGGAAACAGACTGGACAGATTGCTTCACTCCTGCGTCACTCGCAGTGACGAAAAAAGCCGCCAATCGGCGGCTTTTTCCTGATACCATTTCAAACTCTTAGCGCGACCCGAAGGCTGCCGCTTCCGCTGTAATCGTAGCGTCGTCCGGCTGGGTACCGGAATAGACCAAGATCTCATACTTGAAGGTCACCGACTCTCCTGGCTTGAGGCTCAGGTTCAGTTCGTCCTTGCCGTCGCTGAGGGCCTTTTGCCCCAACGTATTGGCGGCAAAGAGGCCATAGCCTCTGGCATGCCAGTAGGTTGGATAGCCGGGATTGTTCGGGTGGTCGACGATGACCAGCGCCACCTGCTCGCCTTTCACGGCTCCGGTCAGGTTTACCCAGTTGCCGCGGGTACCCCAGACGGCATCCCCTTCCAGCCCCTCGCTGCTTCGGTATTTTCCTACCACCCCCTCATTGTTGAGCGTAGGCACAGCAGTAGCGATTCCGCTGGCATCGGTGAAGATTTCCGGCTTGTCGGAGGGATGCTCCAACTCACGGGCCACCCGGATGGCAAACATGCCTTCTTTGTTGTCTGTGAACTTCACCTCCTGGTCTTGGGCAGTCAGCGTGGTGATACGCTCGATCACACGCTTGCCGGAGTCGGCCTTGAAGGTAAACTGGGTGGATTCCTTCAGGAGGGTCTTTCCGTCAGGGGCATTCCAGTCGGCAGTCACGGCCAGTGAGGCCTCCTCGCCGGACTCACCAAGAGACTGGATACCGGTATGGACGATGCTGCCATATTTATCCCTTTTCTCCACAGGTATCGCGGAGGAGTTGTTCCAAAAGTCCAGCCCGTTGACATCGCCAAAGTTGAACCAATGCCCGATGTGGTGGGGGTGGTCTACCCGCTCTCCCGGACGCGGATCGAGGGGATAGCCTCGGGTGAGGCTATTTCCAGCCGCCGACTGGATGGGATACAGCACCGGCTTGGCGATAGTGTCTGGATAGATATAGGCGGTGAAAAGCTCGCCATCGACGAGGACTTCCACTTTTTTGCTTGCGTCATCTCTGACCAGGGAGACTTTCATGGTTTCTTCGGTAGCGGCGCTATTTTCGGCAGCCTTTTCCTGGGAGCAGGAAGTCAGGGAAGCAGCCATCAGCACTCCTGCCATCATGAGGCAGTTTTTTTTTGAATGGATCATCTAAACTAGTGTTAACAGTATTGGTTTTTTTGGTGTTTATCGTTTCTGCTTTGCTGCGGCACAGCGCAAAATTCCGTTTTTTGGCCAGCCCAGCGTATGGAATACCCGCTTGGAAGGGCTATTGGGCTACCAGTTCGTTGAAAATTTTCAGCTGTTCCTTCAGCGCGGCAATGCGGTCGTCCGGCTTGGTGCGGGCTTCCATCAGGATCCAGCCGTCGTAGTTGATCTGGTTGAAAAGCTTCATCAGCTCCGCGTAGGGATAGTCACCCACGTTGAATTCGCGTACGTGGACGGTGTCGCCAAACCATTTGCTGAGCGTATGGAAATTTTTCTCCAAGCCAGGGGGAAGCAGATCCTCGGGATTGGAGTTCCAGCAGACCTTCACGTTGGACTCCGTGACCTGGTCAAAGATCGCCTTCATATTGGGGATGTTCTGCGTCAGGTGGCCATGCACCTCCACGCGGATCAACTGCCCGTAGTCTTGGGCAAACTTTCCCACCTCGTTGAAAGATGCGGCAATCTGCGCAATCGTTTTTTCCGCAGGCACTCCTTCTGGCAGGGTATTGGGTTTCACCTTGATGCCGGTCGCCCCGATATCATGGCAAAGCTTGATGTATTCCTTGGTTCCGGCGATGTTTTCCTGGAGTTTGGCAGCGTCTGGACTGTGGTACTCGTAGTTGCTGCCATACCCGAGACAGGTCACGGGGCTGTCGGCAAAGCGCTTTTTCACCTCACTTCTCTGGGCAGCGGAGAGGCCAGTTTCCACGGCATGGGCATGCTGCGTGCGCAGCTCCACACCCAGGACACCCGTTTTTTCACAGTTGGCGATCAGGGTCGGCAGATCCCAGTCCTTGGCCCACTCATAGGTCACCAGGCCAAACTTCATCCCCGACTTTTTGGATGCGGCCATGGCCGGCATCCAAGGAAGGGCTGCAAGCCCAAGTCCTGCGACAAGGCTCTTTTGGATAAAATCCCTTCTCGAAAAATCTTTGTCTATCATAACTCTAATAATAGGAATAAAATATCGACCTATCCCTGCCAGCCAACACAAATTCTGCGCAATCGATTTAGGTGAAAAATATGGCTGAGACCTAGTCTCGGCAGGCTTTCTACGAGTAGATCGGGAAGATTTGTCTAAAAAAACAGGCCCTGAGACCGGGGTTGGCTAGGCTTTTTTGGAAGACTTGAAACCGGGATTGATCCAAGCCATGGGAATATCCGCCTCAAAGACGCCTTTGCCGGCATCGATCCGTTTTTCCAGCTTTCCCTCCCGACTGAATCCCAAGGATTCGTAGAGCGCAATAGCCTTCGAATTGCTTTCCCTGGCGATGAGTTCCACCCGGAGGATGTCGGGACGCTTGGATCGCAGTTCCTCCAGAAAAGCCTCAAAAAGTGCTTTGCCTATCCCCTTGCCCCTAAAATCCGGATCGACCACCACGGTCAACTCCGAGAGGACATGGGAAAACACCTTGGGCACCGGCTTGTAGGCGTGGATTTCCCCAATGATCCGCATCCCCGAAAAAGCAATCAGGCTGATGCCCGATTCATGGGATTTTTTGAGAAAACCGCGAACGTACTCCGTGGAGATCTCCTTTGGCGTCCTAGCCAAGCCCCCGGGGATGGCGGCGGCCCTTTGGTAGAGTTCCAAAATCTCCTGCCAATATTCGACTCTGCTCAATCTGATTTTCGCATCCATGTGTGAGTGGTCTAGATGTGGACTAAGGTTTTCTGCTCTGGCGCGGGCGCGCTGACCGCTATTTCTCCTTGCTGGCTCCGGCCCCGATGGGAATACGTCCATAGACGTAGAGGCTGGAGTTTTTCAGGTGGTAGGTATCGGGCTTGTACACATCCACGATCCCGGCGTAGTAGTTCACGCCTATGCTTGAGCTGACCGGCCCTTTCTTCAGCCGATAGCCCAATCCCCCGACCATACCAAAGTCCAATCTGGTGTAGTCGTCCCGGACATCGCGCTGGTACTCCAAGTCGCCGCCATAGTCCTCGATCCGGAAATAGTCAAAGGCCTTGGCGCGCATCCCCGGCTGTATCCCCGCCTCGACGTAGAGCTTGCCCAGGCGCTGCTGCCACATGATGGGCACATAAAAAACGTTGACTTTCGTGATGAGCTCTCCCTCGGCATACACCTCGTCAAAATCGGCATCGCCGATGGAATAGGTCGGCATCCCGCTCGCACCGACGTTGGACTTGACATGGACTCCCGTGGAGATGAAGCCGGTGCTGCTTTCGGTCATCTTGATATGGAAAAAGAATCCCAAGTTGAAATTGTTCAGCCCTTTGGCATCCTTCCTGGCGAGATACCAGGACCGGTTGTACCCCCCATCCAGGCCAAACTCGATTTTCCCGGAGTTGAGCTGATCCCCAAAAAGCGCCACGATCAGCAGCTGGGCTTGGGCGGAAAAAGAAACCAAGAAGACAAAAAGGAAAACAAGAAGAAATCTATTCATCGGAAAAAAGAGAAAATCGTGAAGCCCTAAGTTAGCCGAATCCTTTGGTCTTACCAATGTCCCGCCAAGCCTCATGGCCGCAAAAAAGAAAGCGATCAGCCAAAGCCACATCAGTCGGCCCGTCGAGCGACTCCTTTCCAAACAGAATTTCAAAATAATCCGACAAACTTTCGATTCCCTTTTATTTTCATTCAGAAGCCAAGGATTCTTGGCGTAAATTGGAAATGTCGGTAATGTCCACGCAATCATTCAAAGCCTGACCAGCGCGCCCTTTTCCATGACTCCAGCATCCCTGCCCCCAAAAAAGAAATGGTCTCTGGCCAAAAAAATCCTTTTGGCATTTGGATCCCTGGCATTGGGCGCCGGACTGCTCCTGTACCTCAACTTCAACAAGCTTATCTCTTCGGCGCTCAACAAGTCCTTTGAGTCCAGCCTGATATCCGAGGTGTACACGCTCAAGTTCGAAAACCTCCGACTGAATCCCCTTCAGGGCGACATCAGCGTATTCAATGTATCCTTTGAACCCAAGAAAAGCGCAGACTATCCCTACATCAACAGCTACGTCACCCTCCATACCGAAAGCCTGATCCTGAAAAACGTGGATGTCCGACACCTGCTCGAATCACACGAGCTGATGCTCGACCGCATCTCCATCAAAAAGCCCAGGGTAGAGATGGACGTGAATGGCTCCAACCCCATTCTTTTTCCCTTCAAGCCGTCCAAGGCCTCGGAGGAAGCCGGGAAAAAGAGAACGCTGGACTCTTACTTTCTGAAGGAATTTGAGCTGATCGACGCCTCTTTCCATGTGATCAACTCGGTAAAAAAGCGGGACTTCACCATCGAAAACTTCAGTGTGTCCCTGCTGGATCTGCTCATAGACCAGCGGGAGGGCGAAGACCTCATCAGCCTGAAAAACATGGATATTTCCCTGGAAAAATTCAGCGGAAACCTCACCGAAGGGCCGCTCAAGCACGCGAAATTCCTGGACTTCCGGCTGATGTTTGACTCGGTCAACTTGCACAAAAACCTCGATACGCTGATTTTCCGGTTTCGGGACGTACAGGCGGGCATTGACTCCCTTGACATTCACACGCGGGACAGTACCTTCCACCTGCAGATGCAGAGGTTCAGCCTAGGCTACCTCGACCGCTCCATCCTGCTCAAGGGCCTGAGCTTCAAACCAAACAAGACCAATGCGGAAGTCCAGAAAAACTACCGATTCCAAACGGCGCACTTTTCCGGCACGGTGGCCTCCCTGGCCATGCTCGGAGTGGACTTTGACTCCCTGATGTACGCCGACAAGGTCTTCATCGAGGAGGTGGTACTGGACTCGGTGTCTGCGGCGGTGTACAAAGACAACACCAAGCCCAAAGACCTCCAGCGCTTTCCCGACTACCTAGGCCAAAGCATCGCCAAGATCGAAAATCCCCTGCGCATCAAATCCGTCAAAGCCACCCAGATAAACCTGACCAACGAGGAAAAGAAGCCCGACGGGACCACCGCCAAAATCCATATCTCCAACGGAACCGCCGAGATCAAAAACATCACCAACCTGGCTCCCGAGGAGGAGCTTCACGTGCAGGCAAAGGCCTATCTCGCCGAGCGGGTGGAAACTACCCTCAGCCTCCGCTTCAGCTATCTGAAGCCTGAATTCGTGTTTGACGGGCGGCTGGCTACCTTTGACCTCACCCACCTGAATCCCATCATCAAGGCCTATTCTCCCGCCGAAATCCGCAACGGCACGGCCGATGAGGTGACCTTTTCCGGATTGGCGACCAAGGCTTCGGCGACGGGCACCCTCAAGTTTCTCTACCACGACCTGGAGGTCGATCTCCAGCTCAAGGAGCAGGCGCAATGGAAAAGCTCCCTGGTGACCTTTGGGGCAAACACGGTACTGATCTCCAAAAACCCGATCTCCGACACCGCTCCAGAGCGCTCCGTCCGCTTCACCGCAGAGCGGGACATGAACAAAGGCTTCGTCAACATCATCATCAAATCCATCCTCGACGGCATGAAGGAAACGATGATCATGTCCAAGGAAAACAGAAAGGAGTTTAACCAACTGAAACGGGAAACGCGGAGAGAGGCCAAAAAGGAAGCCCGGGAGGAAAAGGGCAAAAACTGAGCGGGCGAAAGTCTGGCCTTCTTGCCTTTTCCTTTCAGAAAAAAGCAAGGCAGGCAAGCCGCCAAATCCAAGTGGCTGGACTCCTGTAGGTATAGGCCATTTTTTCGGAATATTCTTCCGTTCGGTCTTTTTCCTTACCTTTGTGGAGAAATAAAATTACCCACGGCGAAATGTGCCGTCGCTGATTTTTTGAACCGATCTCCCATGGAGCTTTGCCTCTACGAAAGCCTGATTTTATTTCCAGCGCAGTAAAATGCCCGCTCCGCGACCTCCAAACAGGACGACCGGGCAGCGTAACCGGACGCTTGGCAGATGGCCAAAACCGGAAAACGGCTTCGGCGACGAGAGCCAAAACCAATGAACAAACAACCCGATTTTCGGGAAAAAGAACACAAACGAAACACCTAGCATGACCAGTAGCCCTGCACAACAAACGGAAACCCAAGATCAAAGCGCAGCAACAATCGAGCGGCTCAAAGTGCTGATCTCCTCCGATCAGCCCATGAAAAAGCTCGAAACCAAACTTGCCAATCTTGAGGTGGATCTCAGTTGGCAAAAGATCCCGCAGACGCTGGGCGGACTGGAAGACACCTTCACTTTTCTCCAGCTGAAGCCGGTGTTTGAAGAGGCGGAGCAGTCCGGCGCAGACCTGGTCATCGCCCTGGATACGGAATACAACAGGTTCACACTTGGCGTGCGCAAGTTTGTCGACGGGAAATTCATCCTGCTAAACATCCACCACATCTCCCTGCTGCTGGCTAGGCTGCTCTTGGAAAACCAAGGCGCACTCAATGCCAAAAGATCCATTTTCGTCACGGATCTCCTGGACAAGCTTTTTGCGGCAGGCCAAGGCCAAATCGAGATGCTGGCCAACCTCCCCTCTCCCCTGGAGGAGCAGGAGGCCTTCCAGCAGGCTGGCAATGGCGACACGCTTTTTGTCTCCGAAAACCAGGAAATCATCCTCAAGGGCCAAAAGGACAGCCTGGGCTACCTGCTTTCCCAGCTCGTGCTGGCAGCGAAAAAGGCCAAATCCGAAAACCGCAGCCTCTTCGAGACCCTGCTTGGCATCTACCATGACTATGGGTTTCAGCGGGAAAAAAACCTCTCCGTTTCCACCGAGGATGCCACGCAAAAGGCCTTTTTCAAGAAGATCTTTAACCGCCTGAAAAAGAAGCCCCCCCTCCTGATCGGAATGACGGAGATCATCAGCATCGAAGACCTCGGCAGCGGCACCCTAAAAAACATGCTGAGCGGAAGAACTGTCGCCTCCCAATCCCCTGGCGCAGAGGCCCTGCTCGTACAGCTGGCAAACAACACCCGCTTCCTGATGTTCCCCACGGAACAAAAGGTCAACTTTTTCTTTACCAGCCAGGGCAAGCTGATCCGAAGGGATGACTTCACCACGCTCAATCAGCAGTTTGACCAGCGGGTAGTGAAGCTGCTCTCCGAGATCAACCGTCTGGCGCTGGAGAAGTAAGGGGATAGCGGCGATTAATCTGGAGTGGAGTCCTTTTGGGCCTCATGCAGGATCAACCTGGCTTCTTTCACAAAACCGGCTACCCACTCCTGATTGAAGGACTCCAAAGTCACCCGAGCGTAGAAAGTATCCCGGATCAGCCTCCAATACCGCATGGCTACCTCCTCGGAGATTCCCAGATAGCGCACCCAGGCCGGCTCGATGGCTGCCTCCACCATCTGGTGAACCTGTTGAAAAGTGTCCTGAAAAAGCTTCACATCCCGGTTTTTGACGAGCTGGGTCTGAAAGAGGATGGTCTGCTTGTGCGCGACCATGAGCTCCACAAAGCGCCGGTCGATCTGGGCCAGCTCCACAAATTCCGGAATCAGCCTCTCCTCATTGGCCAGGTGCAGCTGCATGAGCTGCTCCAGATACACGTCCTTGTCCCCAAAGAAATGGTAGAAGCCGGACTTGTTTTTCCCCAAAATCCTCGAAAGGCGCTCTACCTGTAGGCCTTCGTGCCCCTCTTCCGAAAAAAGCTCATACCCCAAAGTCAGCCAATTGCCTAAGCTGTCTGTTTTCGATCCCATGGTTACCAGTTCTAGTGTTCAAACAATTCATTTAAAAAAATACCTTTTTGCAAAATACGGAATCCTCCGAGAAAGAAGACACCTACCGATTTACAGGATTGCCAGCTGAATGCGGGATTGGAAAAACTGCCTACTCCTAAAAGAAAGCCCATCCCTACCCGAAGGCTAGACCAGCGACCGGTGAAGATGTTGATGTTTTTGGGAAACTTCTCCTTTTCCAAGGTGCCAAAGGGCGCCAGTACTTCCCCCATCGTCCCGTCCGGGATCACCACCGCAGTCGTATCCTGGGCTAAGCTTTTGCCCAACCCGAAAAAAAACACCGCCAAGACCCATGCCAGCATCGGTCTTGACGGTCTAATGGATTGGCTACCCAAGGTGCGAAAAGCCACTTTTTTTGGCCAAAAGTCTCCCTGAAGGCGAAGCATGTCTATCGAAACTACAGGATACCCAGAGGAGAAATAAACCCGACGGTGAAGCGGCCGGTGCTGTAGTTTTGAGCGCCAAACCGGGCTTGGGCGTAGTCGGAATAGTCGTAGCTGCGTCCCACCCAGTTGGCGAAAAACTTCAGGTTCAAGTCATCCCAAGGAAAGTACTCCACGGCCGGGATGAAGCCCCAAGCATTGCGGATATGCTCCTCCCCGGTGGTGTTCTCGGGGTCGTTGAAGCTGTTTTTCCAATTGGCAATGTCCAGCATTCCCACGAAAGTGAGGTGGACTTTGGGGCTCACCACATAGCGGAAGTTTACCCAATGGCCAATGTACAGGGTATTGCCTACGGCATAGTCATAGAGATCGTTGGGGATGGTCTCGCTCACGATCCCGGTACGGTCGAGCTCCTCATCACTCCATTTGAAATCGTAGATGAATCTGAACTTGTTGAAGTTAAACTCATTTCCCAAGGCGATGTAGTTCATGTTGGCCCCCTTGCCGGTCATATCCTGTGCCTCGTTGAAAAGGGAGTAGGACCAGATGGTTTTCACTTTGCCGTCAAACAGACTTCCTCTCCAGTTGGCCACAAAGGCCAAAGGAGCCTTGGACTCCGAGAAGTTCGGTTGCTGTCCGTAGAGCTCCTCAAAGCTCTTGGTCCTGGAGTCCAGCACCTGGAAGGTCCACTGGTTTTTGGAGCTCGGCGTATAAGTGAAGCCCACCCCGGTCAGGAAGTTGTCCGCATACTCCACGATATCGGAGTACTCATAGATGTCGATGGGGTTCCAGTCAAATTCCCAAGCCCCCCAGTCGGCACACATCTTTCCTATGGAGGCGCTCCACTTGTCGCTCAGATCCACGCGGATATAGGCCAAATCCACCGAACGGCTGAGATTGTCAATAGACTCCGAGGTCTGCGCCCGGGTGTAGCGATCCCGGAAGCGGAAGTACACCTTTTCGTGTACCTGCCCCCTGATTTCCAAACGAAATTGCTCGTTTCTAAACCTCGACTGCATGTACTCCCCATCGACAAATTCGTTTCTGAACGCAAAGTTCATGTTGGCGATCATGCTGACGTCCTTGAGCAGGCCTTGCTTGGCCTCCGGTATCAGGGTCTTGTAGTAGGTCGTGTCGCCCACCTGCCGCTCCTGCTTTTGTGCCCACACTGCGGTGGGCAGCAGGAGCAGCAGCACGATCCATCTTGTTTTGATTGCTGATTTCATGGGGATATCATTTCTGAATGATAAAAACTCGAATACGTGACCGGATCACTCCTTTTGCCCAGTGAGGGCTTCAGGATCCAGCAGCTTCTTGATCTGCTCCTCAGTCAGGAGCTTCTTCTCCCGGATCAGCTCAATGATCCCCTTCCCGGATTCGAGGGCTTCCTTCGCCAATTCGGTGGTTTTGTCATAGCCCAAGACCGGGTTTAAGGCGGTCACGATGCCCACGCTTCGCTCGATGTATCGGGTGGTGACGTCCTCATTAGCCGTGATGCCGTCGATGCACTGGGTGCGAAAGAGCGGCAAGGTCTTGAACAGCAAGCCCTGGGACTCCATGATGGCTACCGCCTCCACGGGTTCGTAGGCATTGAGCTGGAGCAGGCCGGAATGCGCCGCCAAGGTGACGGTCAGGTCATTGCCCATCACCTTGAAAGTCACCAGGTTCATCAGCTCAGGCATCACTGGATTTACTTTACCGGGCATGATCGAAGAGCCGGGCTGCAAGGCTGGCAAGTTGATTTCAAAAATCCCCGTCCTCGGCCCAGAGGCTAAGAAGATCAAGTCCCCACTGATCTTGGACAGGGTGACGGCGACGCTTTTCAAAGCCGAAGAATACATCACAAAACCCTGCTGGCTGCTCGTGGCGGCAATCAGATCCTTGCTGAGGAACATGGGTTTCCCGGTGATTTTGGCCAAGTGCTCGGCACAGTGCTCCGCATACCCCGGCGAGGCCGTGATCCCCGTCCCGATGGCTGTCGCTCCCATGTTTTGCTCGTAGAGGTATTTTTCCAAATCACGCAGACTTGCGATCTCCGCATCCAGCTGGTTGCCAAAGGCGTGAAACTCCTGCCCCAAAGTCATCGGCACGGCGTCTTGTCCCTCGGTACGGCCCATTTTCAGGATGTGCTTAAACTCCTCCCCCTTGGCATGGAAGGACTTGGAAAGCTTCTCCAGCTCGGCGACGAGCTTGTCATTATGAAGCAAAAGGGCCACTTTGATCGCGGTGGGATAGACGTCATTGGTCGACTGGCCCATATTGAGGTCATCATGGGGCTCGATGATGTCGTAGCGTCCTTTTTCATATCCCCCCATCTCCAGGGCGATGTTGGCGATCACCTCGTTGGCGTTCATGTTGGCGGAAGTACCCGCACCGCCCTGATAGAGGTCCACGAGGAAATAGTCATGGTACTTTCCGTCGATGACGGCTTGGCAGGCCTTTTCGATCATCCCCAGCTTTTCCTGGCTCAGCCTCCCGTCTTCCGCGTTGGCGCGGGCCGCCGCGAGCTTGACCATTGCATAGGCTTTGACGTAGTCTGGGTAGAAATTGGTCTTGATCCCACTGACGGGAAAGTTTTCGAGTGCCCGGGCGGTCTGCACGCCGTAGTAGGCGTCGGCGGGGATCTCCTTGTCCCCGAGAAGGTCATGCTCTGTACGGGTCTGCTGCGCCTCTGCCACCACAGCGGTGGCAAACAGCAAAGCGAGCAACAGTCCCCATGTTTTTGTCGTTTTCATCATGCTTGGTTTAGTCAAATGAACAGGCGGATCAGCCTTGGCTGGGAATTGTCAAAATCTCACCACCCTCGGCAGAACGACTGATCAATAGGTGAAAAACGCTTCCTGGAGTTGCTTTTTATCCTTGGACCGGGTGAGCGCCAGCATGAGCAGCACACGGGCCTTTTGGGGTGTCAGGTCATCGGATACAATGGTACCGAGCTCCTCATCATTGATCTCGTCATGGAGTACCACCCTGCCGGAGGGAGCGCGGCTGGCACGGCATACGATGATCCCGGCGGCAACAGCTCTTTTCACCGCATCCATATAGGCTTTGTTGAAGTTTCCGTTGCCCACGCCAGCGATCACGAGGCCATCCACCTTCTTGCTGATCAGGAAGTCGATCTGGTCAGCAGGCGCATCGGCATACATGTACACGATGTCCACACGCGGCAGCTTGGTATCGGCAGTCAGCACGATCGGTTTGGGAGGATTTACTTCCCTCACGGAGTTGGAGTAGTATTCCACCCGACCATCATAGGCCTGCCCCACAGCGCCGGTATTGGGGGAGTCAAAAGCGTTGGTCTTGGTGGTGCTCATCTTCATCACCTCGCGGGCGTCAAAGATCCCCTCGTTGAAGCTGACCAAAACCCCTCTTCCTTTGGTATCGGGATGGATTGCCACGGTGATGGCGTCATAGAGGTTTTTGGGGCCGTCAGCGCTGATGGCGGTGGCTGGACGCATGGAACCGGTCAGGACGACCGGCTTGTCGGAGGGGATGACCAAATCGAGAAAATACGCCGTCTCCTCCTGGGTGTCAGTTCCATGTGTGACCACAATGGCGTCCGCTTCGTTGTTGGCAAAAATCTCATTCGCCCGGATGGCCAGCTTTTTCCAGATCTCGATGGTCATGTCCTGGCTTCCCACGGAGGCAATCTGCTCGCCGCTGATATTGGCGATTTTCTTGACGGAGGGAATGGTACCGATCAGGTCATCGATGGGGATTTTCCCGGCAGTGTAGCCGGCTCGGTCAGCGGAAGCGCCCGCCCCCGCTATCGTGCCGCCTGTGGCCAGGATGATCACCCGGGGCAAGTCGGCCTGAGCCCAGACCTGGCAGGCTAGGCCCAGAACTAGCAAAGTGGAAAGTAGCTTTTTCATGGTTTATGGGTTTTGGATTTAGGTATGCGTGAGGTATGGAGTAGATTAAAGTAAAACTGACTGAAGCAGCAGCCCGGCGATCACGGCCACAAGGGTCGTCACCAAGCCCGGCAGCATAAAGCTGTGGTTGAGCACATATTTCCCGATCCGAGTGGTCCCAGTGCGGTCAAACTCGATGGCCATCAGCAGCGTGGGGTAGCCGGGAATAAAGAAATGCCCGTTGACCGCCGGAAAAATCCCGATGAGGTAGGCAGGCGGCAATCCCAGTGACAGTCCCAAGGGCATGAGCGCCTTGGCAGTAGAAGCCTGGCTATAGAGGAGCATGCTCAGCACAAACAGCGCAATGGCAAAAGACCAGGGATAGGAGGCCACCAGCTCTCCCAAGGTGCCCTGGATGGCCTCAAAATTATTGTCCATGAAAGTGCTGCTCATCCACACCACTCCGAACACCGCGATAGTAGCCTGACCGGCAGAGGAAAAGAGACTGGCTTTGGTCACTTTCCCCGCCGTGGTATTGGCAAAAAGGATGATCAGCCCCGTAGCCGCCAACATGATAATCATGATCATGGAGGGCATGAGCAAGTGTCCCGCCTCGCTCACCGCAAAGCCAGGGTGGAAATCAGGACTGTTGCCAAAGTCCGGCAGCAGCTGGGGAAACGATCCAAACACCACAACCGAGGCGACAGCGAGCGAGAAAATGACTACGGACTTGACCGCGCCGGGAGCAATGCCACCCGCCGATTCGGGCTTTTTGCCTTCCAGGTTTTTCACAAAAGCCGGGTCTTTCATCCGCTCCAGAAACTCGGGATCCTCGCTGAGCTCTTTTCCCCGCTTCCACACAAACAAAATCCCGGCAAACATCCCGACCAGCGTGGCAGGGATGGCGACCATCAGGATGTCAAAGAGCCGAAGTCCTGTCGCCGTCAGGACCGTCAGCATCGCCGCCGCAGCTGCGGACACCGGACTGGCGGTGATAGCCATGTAGGCCCCGATCACACTCATGCTCATCGCCCGCTCGGGACGGATGCGGTTTTTGATCGCCACTTCGGCGATGATGGGCATGATGGAATACGAGATATGCGCGGTGCCCGCAAAGAGTACAAATGCGTAGGTGATCAGTGGGCCAAGGATGGTGATCTGCCGGGGATTGCTGCGGAGGATATTGCCAGCGACCTGCACCAGATAGTCCATGCCTCCCGCGGCCTGCAGGGCTGCTGCGGCCGTCACCACGCTCATGATGATCAGCATCACTTCCAATGGAGGGTCTGAAGGCACTAGCCCAAAGCCGAAAATCATGACCAACAAGCCTATCATTCCCATGACTCCCAGACCGATCCCCGACATGCGCGCTCCGACGAAAATGCAGACTAGCACGACGGCCAATTGTAAAAATATCATAAGGCTAACTGATCCAACCGGTAAAACCACTGACTATCGAGGTCGTTTGGTAGACGAAAAAACATTTTCAATCCACCTAAAAACCCCTTCAATACTATTTGAAAAGTCTCCAAATCCCGAAAAAAAACGGCTGATAAAAGTCAGTCAAAAACATATAGTTTCTCAGCTCCCAAAAGGGTACTCTGGGCTTTTGCGAAAAGAAATCGGCTTTTGAAAGGCTGGAAAATGCAGAACCCGAACTGACCCGGCAAGCGTCTATGCCACCAACACCACGATGGAATGCGCCTCCACCGCAAAGGTGGCGGCACTGTACTCTGGCCCCTTACCCCAGTCGTAGATGTCTTGGGGAGAGGCCTTGCCTGTATCCATCCACTGCCTCCACCCCGCCTCCGGCCGGCTGGACTTGGGAATCTCAAACTCCAGCGTCTCGGTATAGGCGTTGATCATGATGTGCATGGAAACGGTCTGGGTGATGGACTCCACACTGAAGGCCAGCGCATGGGAGTCATCCGACCAGTCGGTCGAATGCAGCTTCACGCCATGGTAGGTCACCCGTCCCATATCCAGCAGCTCCTTCAGACTCATGGCGTTCTCCTCCTGACTGGCATCCCGACGCAGACGCTGGGAAACGAGCAGCTTCACGAAGCGTAGCAAGCCCTGATTTCGCTCCACCAAATCCCAGTCAAACCAACTGAGTTCGTTGTCTTGGCAATAAGGGTTGTTGTTGCCCAGCTGCGTACGCTTCACCTCATCCCCCATGGAAATCATCGGCGCGCCCACAGCCAGCAGCACGGCGGTAAAAAAATTCCGCATCTGCTTTTCCCTCAAAAACTCGATCCCGAGATCCTTGCTCGGCCCCTCTATTCCACAGTTCCAGCTCAGGTTTTCATTGGCTCCATCCTGGTTTCCCTCGCCATTGAGTTCATTGTGCTTGTGGCTGTAGCTGACCAGATCATACATGGTAAAGCCATCGTGGCAGGTGATGAAGTTGATGCTTTGCTCAGGCTCCCGATCCTGGTCGGCAAATATGTCCGGGCTGCCGATCATCCGGCTGATAAAGGCTTTGACCATCCCCATGTCTCCCCTCAAAAAGCCCCGCACGTCGTCACGGAAGCGGCCGTTCCATTCTTTCCAGCTATCGCCCACGAAAGTCCCGACTTGGTAGAGCCCCGCAGCATCCCAAGCTTCGGCGATGAGCTTGGTACCCGCAAGGACCGGATCAGACTCGATATCCCAAAGGATGGGCGGATTTTCGATGGTACGCCCCTTTTCATCCCGCGACAGGATGGAGGCCAGATCAAAACGAAATCCGTCCACATGCATGTGCTTCACCCAAAAGCGAAGGCTGTCCAAGATCATGCGGCGGACGATGGGATTGTTGGCATTCAGACTGTTCCCACAGCCGGAATAGTTGCTGTAGTTGGATTTGTCCTCCTCCAGGGCGTAGTACGTCAGATTGTCAATCCCCCTGAACGAATAGGTCGGCCCACCCTCCCCTCCCTCGGCGGTATGGTTGTAGACCACGTCCAGGATCACCTCGATACCCGCGCGATGTAGGGCTTTCACCAAATCCCTAAACTCATCGAGTGCCGCAACCGGATCTTTCCTGCTGGAGTAGTCCTCATGCACGGCAAAAAATCCCACCGGATTGTATCCCCAGTAGTTGATTCGACCATCCTCCGTCTTCGGATCAAACTGAAAAACCGGCATCAGCTCCACGGCCGTGATGCCCAGCTCCACAAGGTAAGGGATTTTCTCTACCATGCCCGCATAGGTACCCCGCAGCTGTGCAGTGAGTCCTGAATTGGGATTTTTGGTAAAGCCCGACACATGCATCTCATAGATGATGGTCTGGGCAAAGGGCCGACACAGCGGCAGGTCTCCTTCCCAGTCGTAAGCGTCCAGATCGACTACGACGGATTTGGGACAAGTATCCGAGAAAGCGACCGCATAGGCATACGGATCGAGTAGGACTTTGAAAGGGTCAAAGCGCATCCCCTGATGTGGCTCCATTGGCCCAAAAACCCGATAGGCATAGTACTGGCCCGGTCGGATATCCGGCACGAACACATGCCAATAGTGGTAAGTACGGTTGGCTCTGGGATCCAGCCGGATGATGGAGGCAGGTTCGGAGTCTTCTCTGTTTTGGAAAAAAAGCAAGTCCACCCGCTCGGCATGCTTCGAAAACAAGGAAAAATTTACTCCCTCCGGACTGTAGGAAGCCCCGATGGGAAAGCTGTGCCCGGGATGAAGATGCGCCATGGTCTCGGAAAGTATGTATCCAAGATAATCCGCATTCCCCACCCCTTCCCTGACATTAATCAGTCGGCAAGCTGAATCATGTCCAGCCCCAAACCAAACCTACCGGGCCGAGCCGGGGCGATAGTGTTCCAGGCCCCTTATCTCCACATCCTCGCGGTAAAAGGCCACTTCCTTAAACTGCACGTCTGCATAGCGCTGCGCCTGGTCAAAGAAGTGGGGGGAAGTGGGATCGCCGCTTTGTCCCCCTGCTAGTAGGCTCTTGGCCCTGACCCGCTCGCCAAACTCCACCACGGCCACAAAACTGTTGCCTCGGTAGCCGTAGAGGTTTTTGGTGTTTTCTCCCGCTCTTGCACCGTAGGCAGCCAGCGCGCCCCAGTTGCCGGAAGCCAAGCCAATCGGTACATACGGCTGGTCGTCGTCAAACCCAGCGTCAATGGCTCCGCTCAGCCTCTGAAATCGGTTGACCTCGCCCCAGGGCTTATTCCAAGTCCCTAAGTCGGCATTCAGCTGGGCGATGGTCTTCCCAAAAACCTCCCGGATTTCAGCTTGGTTGGGCACCTTGGCGGTTGGCATTTCATTCACAAACCGCGCGGCGCTGCGGAAAGCCCGCTGGTAGTTTTCCCCGTAAAAATGCGCCACAGTCATCGCCACGGACTCCTTGGAGGTACGGTAGTCCCAGGCCTTCAGCAGCTCCAGCACCTGCTTTTGTTCCCCATCCTGCACCGCTCCCATCGCTGCGAGCAGCTCTGGAATCAGGTATTCAAACGCCGGAAGATAGGGATCGTAGGCGAGCTCGATGAAGCTGTCCAGATTGAGCTTTTCGGCCCCTTTGAGCACTTTGACCGCATGTACCGCACGGAAATTTTCAGCATCCGGAGCCATATAGGGCGGAAAATCCTCCCTTTTGGGACTAAAGTCTCCGGCAGCGGTAAAAGGCGTGGAATTGCAGTTTTGAATCCAGCCGTTTTCGGGATTGAGGATGAGGATGCTCTCGTCCACCGTATGCAGGCCCTGCCAGTCGGTGGCGGGATTGCTGCCATCTACAGGCTTGGAGAAGTCAAATTCCGGGTTTCGCTTGGGGATAAAATTGCCGTGGAAGTAGGCGATATTTCCATCTCCGTCCGCAAAGACGGTATTGTTTGACGAGTTGGTCCGGATGTTCATCATGTCCTTAAACTCCGCGTAGTTGGCCAGCTTCGTGCGGCGGTAGCTTTGCGAAAGCGCGTTGACCGGATCCCAGTTGATTTTGGTCGCGACCCACTTCGTCCCAGACTTGTGCGTGATCGGACCGTGGTGTGTCCGATAGAAAGTAAATTCTTTTTCCCTCAATTCCTCACCAGACTTGTATTTCAACGTGACCGTCTGCTGCTGCACGTCACGAAGTTCCTCTCCGTATTTGTACTGGATTTTGCCGTCAGACTCCACTATTTCCTCTTCAAATTCATCCTTGAAATCCACAAAAGTTGAGGTATGAATCCAGCCGGTCTTCTCGTTGAAGCCTTGGTACACGAAAAACTGCCCCCAAGTGACTGCTCCATAGACATTCAGGCCTTCCTCGCTGACGACATGGACCTCGGGGCGGAAGTAAAAGGAAGTATGCGGATTGATCAGCAGCATAGCATTGCCCGACTCAGACAGACTGGGTGCGATGGCGATCCCGTTGGAGCCCTGCGGTTCCGCCAAAATATCTGCAGGTTCATTCCAAGCCAAGACGGCATCTTGTTCGTAAAAAGCCTGCAAGCGTGCAGTTGAGATACTTTCTATATCCCCTCCAATCGAACCCTCGAAGAAAAACATCGGCATCCAGGGCTCATATCGGGTGATTACCTGAGGATTTGCTTCGGGATGTGTGTGCAAATAATAGTTAATGCCGTCAGCGAAGGCGACACAGAGCTCCTTCAGCCAGTCCGGCGCAGTTTCGTAGGCCGCTTTGGCCTCCGCCTCGGTCATGTAGAGGTTGGCGCGGAGGTCAGAGTACAGCGCCTCCTCCCCTTCCAGTTCGGCAAGTCGACCAATGGCCCAGACGTAGTTGCGCTCCACCCTTCTGAAATCGTCCTCGCACTGGGCATAGAGCAGCCCAAAGACCGCATCAGCGTCGCTTTTTCCATAGATATGCGGCACACCAAAATCGTCCCGGATGATCTCCACCCGCTCAGCCTGCGCCTCCCAGCGTCCGAGTTCATCGCTCGTGTTTTCTTTTTGGCAGGAGAAAAAAGCAAGGAGGGCAATCAGGAATACAATTCGCTTCAGCATGACGGAGGGGGGCTAAGGTTGGTGACGGAAAGTAAGCGATTCCCAAAATATCGGCAAAGGCAATCTTACCGATGGTCTTGGTACTGGTTTTTCGGGAGTTTTTCCTTTAGCCTCAGGATCAAATCATCCGGTACCGCTTCGCTCTCCTCTAGACCCGCACGGAGTTTTTGTACTTGGGCCACGCTGCTCGCACCGATTACCAGGGAAGCTACCGCCTTTTCGATTAAGCCAAAACGGATCAAGACCGCCTCGGGGGAAAAGCCGCTCGCTGCGATTTCAGCCTTGATTTCGGCGACTTTTTCCGCAGGAAAATCCAGAAAACCCACCACGGGCTTGTCGATCAGGATGCCTTTGGCAAAAGCCCCCCGCACCAAGACCCGCGTGCCGCTCTGCTCCAAAAGCGGAAAAACCGACTCCTCCGGCCTGCGGTCGAGCGGGCTGTATTGCATCATGATCGTCGCCGGGGGATTCATCCCCATGACCTTTCGGATCACGTTGGGCCGGATGGAGGAAATGCCAAAACCGCGGATCTTCCCCTGCTCCCTGAGCCGCCCAAAGGCCTCAAAAACCTCGTCCCAAGGATCTTCCAGCGTGCCGCCGTGGAGCTGACAAAGGTCCAGGTGGTCGATTCGGAGCCGCTTTAGGCTTGCCTCCACCGCAGGGAGAAGATAGGCTTTGCGGGGATTCCAAGACCAGCTCTTTCCGTCGGGGTTCCACTGGTTGCCGACCTTGGAAGCGACATAGAGGTTCTCGCGCCTGCCCCGGATTGCTCGACCGAGGTTTTCCTCATTTTTGCCTTTTTGGTACAGGTCAGCGGTGTCAAAATAGCGCAGTCCCGAATCTATCGCGCGATGGACGACTTTTTCCGCCTCGGAAAAAGCCTCGGGCAGGGACATGCAGCCCAGCGCAATCGATGGAGAAGCGTGGAATCCCAAATCTGAAGAATCCGACATTGTTTTTAGGTTAAATATCCAACCGTCCGAGGCCCAATTTCTTAATGGATATTTCTCGGCTTGGCTTTCTAATTTCGGTTTCAAAATTGAGAATTCAGTAATGTATTCCTGCTATTATCTCTATTTTTGGATCGCCTAAAACCTATAAATATGAAAAAAATAGCCGTTTTCACATCAGGCGGGGATTCTCCGGGAATGAATGCCTGCATCCGCTCCGTAGTCCGTACCGGGATCTATGAGGGCCTGGAAGTATATGGGATCAACAGGGGCTACGAGGGGATGATCGAGGGGGATATCAAGCTGATGAAATCGAGCTCCGTGAGCAATATCGTGCAGCGAGGCGGCACCATACTGAAATCCGCCCGGTCCATGGAGTTCAAAACCCCCGAGGGAAGGAAAAAAGCCTACGACAACCTGGTGACACTGGGAATCGAAGGGCTGGTAGCGATAGGCGGAGACGGGACTTTCACGGGAGCCAAGGTCTTTCATGAGGAGTTTGGCATCCCCACGGTAGGCTGCCCCGGCACCATCGACAACGACATCTATGGCACTGACTATACGATTGGCTTTGACACTGCGGTCAACACCGCACTGGACGCCATTGACAAGATCCGGGATACGGCAGCGGCGCATGACCGCATCTTCTTTGTGGAAGTGATGGGGCGCGACGCGGGCTTCATCGCCATCGAGTCCGGCATTGGTGGCGGGGCGGAGTTTGTCATGGTACCGGAGACCCAGACCGATCTGAATGCCGTCGTGAAATCCCTGCGGGAGCCCAAGGCCTCTAGCATCATCGTGGTGGCTGAGGGTGACGAGCTGGGTAATGCTGAGGTGATCATGCAGCTGGTCAAGGAAAAAATCAAGGACGACACCAAAGACTTCAAAGTCACCACCCTGGGACATATCCAGCGGGGCGGTGCACCCACAGCACGCGACCGCGTGTTGGGAGCCCGATGCGGCATGGGTGCCGTACGGGGTCTGCTGGCCGGCGAGACCGGCTGTATGTCCGGCGTGATCAACAACGAACTGGTCTACACCCCTTTCTCAGAATGCATTGGACAGCATAAGCCCCTCCACCCAGACCACCTTTCACTTTTGGACATCTTACGTATCTAACTACACCTTATGGGATTTATTCCTTTGTTTTTGACCATGGGCGGAGCTTGCCTGCTTTTTTTCCTGACCGTGAAAAACACCATGCAGCGCAAGCTCAACCTACAGCGTGAGCTCCTGTCCAAACTCAGCCTCAGCCACCCGGAAATCGGTTTTCTCCTCGGCGAAATCGCAGACCCCGACACGGTGTTGGAAAATCTCAAAAGGACAAACCCCGAAAACAAAGTGTCCAAAAAAAGCCTAGAAGCCATCCGCCAGATGAAGATCAACCAGCACCAGTACAACGCCCTGATCAAAAAAGCCCCCTACAACTGGGTGGCCAAGCTGAGCGGGTTTCAGCCGATCTGAGCCGCTACCCAGTCCAATATCTCCTCGACCTGGTCGGGGTGAAACCAACGGATCTCCGGATCCCGCCTAAACCAGGTCAGCTGCCGCTTGGCATACCTCCTCGAATTCCGCTTTAGCAGACGGACGGCTTCCTCCCGGTCGTAGCTGCCCTCCAGGTAGCCGAAGATCTCCGAGTAGCCCACCGTCTGCAGGGCGTTGAGGTGGCGCATGCCAAACAGTGACTCCGCCTCCTCAAAAAGCCCCTGCGCAACCATCTGGTCCATGCGCCGGTCGATGCGCTCGTAGAGCTCCTCCCGCTCCCGCTCCAAGCCAACCTTGATCACCTTGAATGGCCGGACCGTTTTCTTCTTTTGCCTAAAGCTGCTGAACTTTTGCCCCGTCCCCCGAAAAACCTCCAGCGCCCGCATCAGCCTCTGGGGGTTTTGCCTGTCCACCTGGGAATAGTACTCCGGATCGGCATGGGCCACCTCTGCCTGTAGCCATTCCAAACCCTTCTTTTCGTAGTCTGAGATCACTCCCTCCCTGACTTCCGCCTCCAGCTCGGGCATGTCATCAAGCCCCTGGGTGACCGCATCTGCAAAAAGCCCCGACCCTCCGGTCATGATGGCTGTCGAATGCCTTGAAAAAATGGAGCCCAATGCCTCAAGCGCATCTTTTTCGAAGCGCTTTACGTCGTATTCTTCGGTAATCGAAAGTGAGTTGATCAGATGGTGGGGAGCCTGGTCTAGTTCCCATTGGCTGGGCTTGGCGGTGCCCAGATTCAGCTCCCGGTAAAACTGGCGGCTGTCGCAGGAGACGATTTCGGTGGCAAACTTTCGGGCCAATTTCAGACACAGGTCGGTCTTGCCTACCGCAGTCGGGCCGACCACCAGAATTAGATTTTTTTCTACCGCCAAAGTTTTCAATTTTTAGTAATCCAAAAGCCCAAAAGAATGCGATGAAACCGAGCTTAGCAAAAATACCACGCAGAAAGGACACAACCGATCAGGCAAGACTCTATCCGACCGCCAAAAGTCAATCCTAAGCAGATGAAAAGCAAAAAGGTATTGATCGTAGACGACAACGATCTGAACAGGAAACTTTTTGAAAACCTGATCGGGCAGCAATTTTCGTTTCTGTCTGCCAAAAACGGCCTTGAGGCGCTGGAATTGGCCCAGAAGGAGGATTTCCAGCTCATCCTGATGGATATCCAGATGCCCCTGATGGACGGCATCACCGCCATGAAAAAAATCCGACAGGAAACCTCGCAAGCCTGTCCGATCTTGGCCGTCACCGCCTATGCCGAAGAGTCAGACCGGGGGAGTTTTCTGGAGGAGGGCTTTGACGACTTCATCACCAAGCCCATCCGACCCCGGGAGTTTCTCCAGCTGGTGAAGTTCTATCTGAAAGTCCCCTCGGCCATCGAAACGCCGAATGGCAAGGCCCAAGTGGCAGCGGAAATGCTCGACCAAAACATCCTTGGCCAACTCCTCAAATACAATTCCCAGGATGCTATCCGAAAGATCTTGGAGGACTTCCTGGCCGAGTGCGGGGAAGCCGAAGCCCTCATCGACGCCCTTCCCCTGACGGCAGCCAAAAGCGAGGTCTTGGAAAAAATCCACACACTCAAGGGGAACTCGGGCACACTGGGTGCCATGGCCATCTTTCACAGCGCGCTAAAGGCCGAAGAGTGCGGCAAATTTGAAAAAGACTCCGAATTTGATCAGGCATTGAAAAAATTAAAAAATGAAATCCGGCAATTCCGTGATTTTTTGAGGCAAGAACCTATTTTTGGCACATGAGCGACCAAAAAAACATCCTCGTTGGCGAGGATAGTTCCATCATCATCAACCTGACCAAAAACGTCCTGGCCTTTGAGAATTACAAAATGAAGGCGGCCCGAAACGGCAAACAGGTACTGGATCTGCTGGACAAGGAGAAATTTGACCTGATCCTGATGGATATCAGCATGCCGGTGATGGATGGGATCGAGTGCACCCGACAGATACGGGCCTCGGAGGACCAGGCAATCAGCAAGCTGCCGATCATCGCCATCAGCGGAAACATCCACAACTACACCCCCGAGGAATTCCGTAAGTTTGGCTTTGACGACTTCATCCAAAAGCCCCTCAACTACGACAAGGTCCTGGCCACCGTCAAAAAATTCCTCAGCTAATGGCAGTCAAGTACACCAAGCATTTTTTGGATAAAATGGAAAACCTCTTCGCCGCCTCAGAGTACGTCCTGCGGTACGAAAAGGGCAACTTCAAGTCCGGCTACTGTGTACTCAAAGACACCAAGATCGTCATCGTCAACAAATACTTTCCCCTGGAAGGAAAAATCAACGCCCTGGTGGACATCATCAACGAGCTGAACTTTCACCCCAAGGACTTCAAGGAAAAAAGCAACCAGGACTTCCTAAGCGATCTCCGACAACCCTCCCTGAAGTTTTGAAAGTCAACTTCCTCGGAACCGGCACTTCCCAAGGCGTTCCCGTGATCGGGTGTGAGTGCCTGGTATGCCAGTCGCTGGATTTTCGGGACAAGAGATTCCGCACCTCCATCCACATCGAGGCCGAAGGAGTATCCCTGGTGATCGACACCGGGCCGGACTTTAGGATGCAGATGCTCCGTGCCGGGATCAAAAAGCTCGATGCCGTGCTCTTCACCCACGAGCACAAAGACCACACGGCCGGCCTGGACGACATTCGCCCCTTCAATTTTTCCCAGAAAAAGGACATGCCCGTCTTTGGCAGAAAGAATGTCCTCGAACAGATCCAGCGCGAATATGCCTACATCTTCAGTCCCAAAAAGTACCCTGGGGTACCGCAGGTGGAGCAGGTGGAGATCAATGAAAACACCTTTCACGTGCAGGGCCTGCAGATCACACCGATCCCCGTCTTGCACTACAAGCTGCCGGTCTTCGGCTTTCGGATCGGAGATTTCAGCTACATCACCGATGCCAATTTCATCCCGGAAGAGTCCATGAACCTGCTGGAAGGCACCGAAACCCTCGTGCTCAACGCCCTCCAGATCGACCCGCACATCTCCCACTTCACCCTGGAGGAGGCTGTGCAGGTAGCCAGGAAGATCGGCGCCAAACAGACCTACTTCACGCACATTTCCCATCGGCTCGGACTCCACGCCCAGATCGATGCCCAACTTCCCGAGGGGATAGCCTTGGCCTATGACGGGCTGGAGTTAACTTTGGGCTGATGCATCTCAATTACCATTTTCTCAGATTCCTTGCCCCGGCGCTGCACCAGCGCTTCCAGGGAAGCCGTATTGTTTCCTGTTTTTCTCAAAGCAAAGACGAACTGATCCTGGAGACCGAAGGCCCGGAGGAAAATAGCTTCATCCGTGCACACTTGCTGCCGCCACAGGTTTTCCTGGCCTTCCCGGCCCAGTTTCACCGCGCCAAGAGAAACAGCATAGACCTTTTTGCCGAGCTGGTGGGCGACCTCATCGTGAAGTGCGGCGCGTTCCGCTTTGAGCGTGCATTCTATTTTGACTTGGGGTCGGGGAAAAAACTCGTGTTTAAGCTCCATGGCAACCGAAGCAACGTGCTGCTGTATCAAAAAGACGAGCTGCTCCCATCCCTTCTTTTCCGAAATGAAATCCGGGAAGACAGGGAACTGGACTGGACCAGCCTCGAAAATCCCCTTGACCTGGGCGAAGAGCGCTTTGCCGATTTGGACGGCAATGCCTCGCAATTTCTTCCCACACTCGGGGCCATTCCCCGCGCTTGGCTCAAGGAAAGGGGCTATCCCGAGGCATCTCTGACCGAGAAATGGCAGCTCATGCAGGACTTGCTGGATCTGCTGGACAGTCCCCTGTACGCACTTGTGGACAGGCAGGGTGAGATCCACCTCAGCCTACTGCCTGAGGAAAACGCCACCAAAACCCTTTCCGACCCCATCCAGGCAACCAACGAGCTTTTCTACCTCGCACTTGTCAAGGGCAGCTTTGAAAAGGAGAAAATCAGCCTCCTTCGCAGCTATCAGGATCAGCTAAAAAAGACCGACTCCTACATCCAAAAATCCTCCGCCAAGCTGTCCGAGCTCAAAAATGCCGCCCCTCCCAGCCAGTTGGCCGACGTCATCATGGCCAATCTGCATGAGTTTGGGGAGGGAAAAACCGAAGCGCAACTGTTGGACTTCTATACCGGCAAGCCCGTCCAAGTAAAGCTAAAGCCCAACCAGAAACCCCAGCAACTGGCCGAAGGTCTCTACAGAAAATCCAAAAACCGACAGCTCGAGCTAGACCAGATCGAAAAAACCATCGAGGCAAAACTCCGTCTCAAAGCCGAGCTGGAACAGAAACTGGAGGCGATCGAAGCGATCAGGGAGTTTCGAGACCTCAAAAAGTACAAGAAAAGCAACAAGGAAGACAAGGCCCTGAGCAAGGAAGCCACCGGACTCCCCTTCAAGACTTTTGAGTTTGAGGGATTCACGATCTGGGTGGGCAAGTCTGCAAAGGACAACGACGAAATGCTACGGGGATTTGTGCACAAGGACGACCTGTGGCTACATGCACGGCAAGTACCGGGCTCGCACGTGGTGATCCGGATGAAAGGCATCACGACGCTCCCCAGCTCGGTCTTGGAGAGGGCCGCGGGTTTGGCTGCCTATTACTCCAAGCTCAAGACCGACTCGCTGGCTCCCGTGATCTACACCCAGGCGAAATTTGTAAGAAAAGTAAAAGGCTCCGCTCCCGGCTCGGTGATGGTGGACAGGGAAAAGGTGGTCCTCGTGCCGCCTGCCGGGCCCGATGAAGAGACCGCCGCCATGAAATCCTAATTTCCCAGACTCCAAAAAATCTGCTTTTCTGATCTCAAAAGGATCATAGGGATATGATTTGGCAAGAAAGAGCCTGCCGGTGAAAAAAGAAAGCCTGACCACAGAGTCGGTCAGGCTTTCGAACTCACTAAACTATCACGGATAATTACAAAGTAGGAAGCAAAACGCCCTCTACGACGTGCACCACACCATTGTCCACTGCGACATCCGCAGCTACGACCCGATAGGTATTGCCGTTCACATCGGTCACAGTGACATCACTGCCGGTACGGACTACCGTCAGGCTTTCGCCACTTAGAGTAGGCACGACTTGGCTACCCTCTTTCAGGTCAAAAGAGAACGCCACTGCCGGAACCACATGAAAACCGAGCACTTTCTGCACCCCTTCCAAACCGACCGCGTCGACCAGCTCTTGCAGGGAATTGAGGTTGAGCTCAGCCAGCAGCGCCGCAAACGCACCGTTAGTAGGGGCGAAAACGGTAACGGCTTCGGCATCCAGAAGCGTCTGTCCCAAGCCCGCAGCGTTCACCGCGTCAAGCAGCACCGTAAGCTGTGCCTCGGTAGCGGCCTCTACAATGGTAGGGCGATCCAGCTCCGGCAGGAGAACCCCATCGATCACGTGCACGACGCCATTATCAATCGCTACATCTGCTGCGATCACGTTAGCCGTATTCCCCATGGCATCGGTCACAGTCACCGCCGAACCGTTGACGTTGACCGTCAGATCCTGTCCAGCGAGCGTCGTGAAGGTATTTGAGGGAGCCAAATCCCTAGAAAAAGCAACGGCCGGGACTACATGAAATCCGAGTACAGTCTGCAAATTTTCCTCACCGCCGATCTTTTTGACCAGCTGTCCGAGGTCATCTGCGCCAAAAGCATCCAGAGCGGCCTCAAAGGCAGCGTTGGAAGGAGCGAAAACCGTAATGGCTGTCTGGGACTGCAGCGTCGCTCCCAAACCGGGCACGGCGTCTACAGCACTGAGTAGCGTGGTCAGACCCGCCTCTGCGGCGGCTTCTGTCAAAGGAGGATTGTCTACCGGCTTCTCATCCGAGTCATCGCATGAGACGAATGCAAAAAGCAGGAACATCGTGAGGAATAACTTTGGTACCTTGATCATTGTAGTAGTAGTTTTTGTTTAATGTTTATAACATATTGTTAAACATTTTGTTTGGCCTGCCACAAAAAAAATGGGAGATTGATCAATCTCCCATTTCTATTAGTTTCTGATAAAGCTTCCTATCACTCTACAATGTGGATTTTCAGCATGTTGGTTCTGCCTTTTTCTTTCAGCGGCATGCTCGCCGTGTTGATGATGATGTCGCCGGCGCTCACGTGGCTGTCGGCTTTCAGCGTATTCTGGATATCTTCAAAAGTCGCATCCGTGGAGACTTGGCTGCTGTAGTGGTAGGCTCTCACTCCCCACACCAGTGACATCTGGGTCAGCAGTTTTTGGTTGCGAGTAAACACGAATATGTTTGCCAAGGGACGGTGCGAGGACAGCCTAAAACCGGTGAAGCCTGAGGAGGTGATACCGACGATCGCCTTGGCTTTCACGTTGCGGGAAAGTCTCGCGGCCATCAGGATCAGGTTGTCACTCAGGAAGGTCTGCTCGTCTTCCTGGATTTTGTAGAGGTTGTGGTAGATCTCGGCATTGGCTTCGAGATAGGTGATGATGCTGGTCATCGCCTTCACCGCGTTTACGGGATATTTGCCAGATGCGGTCTCTGCGGAGAGCATCACGGCATCGGCTCCGTCCAGTACGGCATTGCCCACGTCGTTGGTTTCCGCACGGGTAGGTCGGGGATTGGTGATCATGCTCTCCATCATCTGGGTAGCGATGATGACCGGCTTGCAGGCCAGCTTGCATTTTTCCACCATTCTTTTTTGCCACAGGGGTACGATCTCTTGAGGCACCTCCACGCCGAGGTCACCACGGGCGACCATGATGGCATCGGTAGCTTCGATGATCGCGTCGATATTCTCCAAAGCCTCTGGCTTTTCGATCTTCGCCACGATTTTACACTCCTTGCCTGCTGCTTGGATTCTGTTTCTCAGGTCCACGATGTCCTCCGCGGATCTGACAAAGGAAAGCGCGATCCAGTCCACGTCCTGCTCCAGTCCAAACTGAAGGTCCTCGATGTCCTTCTCGGTCAGGGAGGGAGCGGACACCTTGGTATTGGGCAGGTTGATGCCTTTTCTGGACTTGAGGATGCCCCCGTGGATGACCGTCGCGTTGACGTTTTTGCCATCGGTGCTGTTGACCACCACTTCTAGGTTGCCATCGTCGATGAGGATACGGTCTCCCGGCACCACGTCTTGGGGAAGGTTTTGATATACAGTGCTTACGAGTGTGGCGGTACCTACGACTGGGTCATTGGTGATGGTGATAGGATCGCCGGGCTTGATCTCCACGCCGTTGTTTTCCACTTCACCTACCCGGATTTTCGGGCCTTGGAGATCCTGGAGAATCCCCAGGTGGCAACCAAGCTCGGCATTTACTTTTCGGATGATCTGCACCACTTCCTGGTGTACTGCGTGGCTTCCGTGCGAAAAGTTGAGTCGGAAGACGTTAGCCCCGGCCATAGCCAGGCTTTTGATCATTTCGTAGTTGTTTGAGGCAGGGCCTATGGTAGCCAGAATTTTCGTTTTTTTAACAGGCAGATGGCTCATCGGGTCATTAATACGTTAATAGGTTTTCTTTCGATTTTAATTTTGAAACATCCAACCTCACGGCAGTCTGGATGAAGGGATTTTTGGCGAGGTGATCGACAAAGGTAGCAATACTGACTTGTTGTGTTTGGTCTTGCACCAAAAGAAAGTAGTCCAAATTTCGCAATTCGGGGATCAGGTAGGCCAATTGCTGCGAGGTATTGATGGCTTTGTTTTTCAACAGCTGGATGTAACCGTGCGGTAAAGAAAGGAAATATTGGGAGATTTCCAGTTGGGGCGAGGACAGAAACTCTATTTTCAGATCCTCCGACCGGACCAGATCCAAATCCAAATCCCGATTGATCAGCCAAGCCATCTTGTAATCCTTGACCGGGGAAACAAGCCCAATAAGCTCAAAATCAAAAGCGGGTTCTATGAATAATTTGGTCTTCTTCATTGAGGAAGAATCGTGATCAGGGCAAAGTTAGAAATTAAAATTGAGCGGGACGAACGGGGCTTTTACTTAAAAATTTACTTCGGGCATTTCTTTGCCAATTAGCTTTTAAATATATTTCTTTGCGGAGTGTTATTAACTAAACTGATCACAAAATGTCTGAAATTGCACAAAAAGTAAAGGCCATCATTGTTGACAAACTGGGCGTAGAAGAGTCTGAAGTGACTATGGAAGCTAGCTTCACCAACGACCTGGGAGCTGACTCTCTGGACACTGTGGAATTGATTATG
This sequence comes from Algoriphagus oliviformis, assembly GCF_017254915.1. Taxonomy (GTDB): domain Bacteria; phylum Bacteroidota; class Bacteroidia; order Cytophagales; family Cyclobacteriaceae; genus Algoriphagus; species Algoriphagus oliviformis. The sequence goes on from NZ_JAFKCT010000008.1 coordinate 53,528, forward strand.
GAGTTCGAAAAAGAATTCAACATTTCCATCCCTGACGACCAGGCTGAACAAATTGGTACTGTTGGCCAAGCAATCACATACCTAGAGGCAAACGTAAAATAAGAACCAGTAAATTCATTTTATGAATTTAAAAAGAGTTGTTGTAACGGGTTTAGGTGCCCTCACACCCATAGGAAACACCACAGATGAATTCTGGAAAGGGTTGATTACTGGTGTGAGTGGCGCTGCGCCTATTACCCGCTTCGACGCTTCACTTTTCAAGACTCAATTCGCCTGCGAAGTCAAGAATCTAGACCTCGACCAGTTTATGGACAGGAAAGAGGCTAGAAAAATGGACGCATTCACCCAATACGCCATGATCACGGCCGAGCAGGCCGTCCTTGACTCAGGCCTTGACCTCGACTCCCTCGACAAATCCCGCTCCGGCGTGATCTGGGGATCCGGAATCGGGGGACTCAGGACATTTCAGGAGGAAGTAACTGACTTCGCCAAAGGCGACGGCACCCCAAGATTCAACCCCTTCTTCATTCCCAAGATGATCGCGGACATCGCCGCGGGATTCATCTCCATCAAGTACGGTTTCAGAGGCCCTAACTTCGTCACCGTTTCGGCCTGTGCTTCAGCCACCAACGCCATCATCGATGCATTCAACTACATCCGATTGGGCAAGGCTGACATCTTCATCAGCGGCGGCTCCGAGGCAGCAGTGACCGAAGCAGGCATAGGAGGATTCAACGCGATGAAGGCGCTTTCCCAGCGAAACGATTCGCCTGAGACGGCCTCCCGTCCTTTCGACAAAGACCGGGATGGTTTTGTCCTCGGAGAAGGTGCCGGTGCCTTGATCTTGGAGGAGCTGGAGCATGCGAAAGCGAGAGGGGCAAAAATCTACGCCGAAATCGTAGGTGGCGGTATGACCGCCGATGCCTACCACATCACTGCCCCCCATCCTGACGGACTCGGGGCCAGCAACGTCATGAAAATCACGCTGGAAGACGCAGGTCTGCAGCCAGAAGCAATTGATTACATCAATGTGCACGGTACCTCCACTCCGCTTGGAGACGTGGGAGAGATCAAAGCCATCCAAAAAATCTTTGGAGAACATGCCTACAAAATGAACATCAGCAGTACCAAGTCCATGACTGGCCACTTGCTGGGTGCAGCTGGGGCTGTAGAGGCTATTGCATCCATCCTCGCCATCAACAACAGCCTGGTACCGCCGACGATCAACCACTTCACCGACGACGAAGCGTTTGATCCAGGACTCAACCTGACCTTCAACAAGGCCCAGGAGCGGGAAATCAACTATGCACTAAGCAATACCTTTGGATTTGGCGGACACAACTGTTCTGTCATCTTCAAAAAATACAACTGATAGAGTGAACCTCTTCAAGAGACTCGGAATCCACACTCTTTTCTTTAGCGCAAAAGACAAAAGGCTTGCATCCTCGATCAAGATGATCACTGGGCGCAAGCCTTTAAATTTGTCCCTCTACCGTCTGGCCCTCACCCCTTCCGGCTTGGGCGAGGAGACCTCCAAAGGCTTCAAGATCTCCAACGAACGGCTGGAGTTTTTGGGGGACGCCGTACTGGGCGCAGTCATCGCGGAGCACCTGTTCCAGAAATTCCCCTACCGGGACGAAGGATTCCTCACCGAGACTCGCTCCAAGCTGGTCAACCGTGAGACACTCAACGAGATCGGAATCAAGATCGGCCTCAAAAACACGCTCGAACAGGTGATCAGCAGCCGTCAGTTTATCGGCAACAAGTCGCTATTTGGGGACATCCTCGAAGCCTTCGTCGGTGCGGTGTATCTGGATCGCGGCTACAGGTTTGCGCAGCAGCTCATCCTGAAGCGCATCCTCCTCCACATGAACGTGGAAGAGATGATCAGCACCGTAAGCAACTACAAAAGCAAAATCATCGAGTGGTCCCAACGAGAGTCCAAAACGGTGGAGTTTAAAGTCCTGCGCGTACACGGAAACCAACGCTTCAAGGAATTTGTTGTCGAGCTGAGTGTCGACGGCGAATCCGTCGCCGAGGGCAAGGGAGGCACCAAAAAGAAGGCCGAACAGGAAGCCTCCAAAAACGCCTGCGAAATCCTGAACATCGCCGTTTAAACCCGTTTTTGCACCATCCCACCACCAACATGGCTGCCATCAAAATCGCCGGAGCAACTGTCAACCAAACCCCACTGGACTGGGAAGGAAACCTGGACCGGATCATCCGTGCCGTCGCGCAAGCCAAAAACCAACAGGTAGAAATCCTCTGCTTCCCCGAGCTGGCCATCACCGGCTACGGCTCCGAGGACCTCTTTCTCAGCTATTGGTATCCCAAAAAAGCCCTCAGCCAGCTCGAGAAACTGATCCCGCACTGCAGCGGCATCACCGTGGCGGTGGGCCTGCCTGTGCGAATCCAGGAAAAAGTCTACAATACGGTGGCCGTCATCGAAGACGCCGAGCTGAAGGGCTTCGTCGCCAAGCAGTTTCTAGCCATAGACGGCGTACACTACGAATTCCGTTGGTTTACCCCTTGGGCCGCTGGCGAGGTCATAGCCTTTGACTTTTTGGGAAAAGAGGTGCCCTTTGGAGACCTGACCTTCCACCACAAGGACATCCACTACGGGTTTGAGATCTGCGAAGATGCCTGGCGGGGAAAAGAGCGTCCCGGCTATCGTCTCTGCGAACGCAAGGTCGATCTGATCTTCAACCCCAGCGCCTCGCACTTTGCCATGGGCAAATCTGCCGAGCGCAAGGAACTCATCGAGTTTAGCTCGGAGACTTTCGGCACCTACTATTGCTATGTCAATCTGCTGGGCAACGAGGCCGGCAGGATGATCTTCGACGGGGAGATCTTGCTGGGAAAAGCGGGCAAGCTGCTCGCCCGAAACCAACTGCTCTCCTTCCAGGACTTTCAGCTCTTGGCTTTTGATTTGGAAGAAAAGGCCCAAGGCCTCACTCCCATGCAGGCCAAGGAATGGGAATTTGTGCAGGCATCGGCACTCGGCCTCTTTGACTACCTGCGAAAAAGCCGCAGCAAGGGCTTTGTCCTTTCGCTGTCCGGTGGGGCAGACTCCTCCACCATCGCCGTGCTCGTCGCGGAGATGGTCAGGCGGGGAATGGCGGAATTGGGAGTGAAGACTTTTGTGGAAAAGCTCGGCATCGCCTTTTCTCCCCAAAGCGAAAATCCCGAAAAAGAGCTCGTCGGCCAGCTACTGACCACAGCCTATCAAGGCACCAAAAATTCGTCGGAGGACACCTTCAACTCGGCGAAGGCCTTGGCCGAAAGCATCGGCGCAAGATTCCACTCCTGGACCATCGACGAAGAAGTCAAGTCCTACACCTCCAAGATCGAAGCTGCCATCGGGCGAAAGCTCACCTGGGAGCAAGATGACATCACGCTCCAGAATATCCAGGCCCGTTCCCGCTCGCCGATCATCTGGATGCTCGCCAATCTGAACAATGCCCTGCTGCTCTCCACTTCCAACCGAAGCGAGGGAGACGTGGGCTACGCGACCATGGACGGGGATACCAGTGGCAGCATCTCCCCCATCGCCGCGGTGGACAAGCACTTTATCCTGCACTGGCTGCAGTGGGCGGAGCAAAACCTAGACCGCCCAGGCCTCTCCTACGTCAATTCCCTGACTCCTACTGCTGAGCTACGGCCGCTGGAGCGCACCCAGACGGACGAAAAGGACCTCATGCCCTACTCGGTGATCGTCGAGATCGAGAAGCTGGCCATCCGCGACAGACGCTCTCCTATGGACGTTTTTCTGATTTTGAAAGAAGAACTTCCCCTCGACGAATCCGTTCTCAAGGACTATATCAAAAAATTCTTCCGACTTTGGTCACGAAACCAGTGGAAGCGCGAGCGATTGGCTCCCTCCTTTCATCTGGATGAATTCAACGTCGATCCCAAAACCTGGTACCGCTTCCCCATCCTTTCCGGAGGCTTTGCCGAAGAACTCGAACAACTAGATCACCTCTAATCCGACATTATGCTTGAATCTTTTCTGAACTACGTAGTCTGGGATCCAAACCAGGCGGTTTTTGCCGGTTTTGACAGACTCAGATGGTACAGCCTGCTTTTCGCGCTGGGCTTCATCATCTCCCAGCAGTTTATGGTTTACTTTTTCAGAAAGGAAGGGCAAGACGAGACCCTCGTCGACAAGCTGACGATCTACATGGTCTTGGCCACCATCATCGGTGCGAGGCTGGGACACGTGCTTTTTTACGAGCCGGAAAAATACCTCAGCGACCCGATCGAAATCCTGAAAGTCTGGGAGGGCGGATTGGCCTCCCACGGCGCGGCCATTGCCATTCTGTTTGCGCTTTGGCTCTATTCCAAAAGAACTCCAGGACAAAGCTACCTCTGGGTGGTGGACCGCATCGTGATCGTGACTGCCATGACTGGAGCCTTGATCCGCTTTGGCAACCTGATGAACTCAGAGATTGGCGGAAAAGACACCGGTTCGGACAGCGGATTTGTCTTTGCCCGCGATGCGGAAGAAATCCTGGAAACGCTGAAAGTGCCACTGGAGTCCATCGACGCATATAAGCCCGAAGACCGAAATGCGGAGCTGCAAGGCAACGGCATCGTACCGGTAAACTTTGACATCAAGATCGCCAAGGGCAGCTTCTCCAAGGAAGACCTGGGCAATATCCTGGAGCGGGACATCAAATATGCCCTGACCCAGTTCCGATCCTCCAAGGAATACCTCGCCGAGCCGGTCGAATCCCCGCTCAACTTTGAGATCATCGAGCAGCCCGACTCCTACCTGGTGACTGTGAAGACCTTCGGCCGAGCCAAATATCCTACGCAGATCTACGAGTCCCTTTCCTATTTTGTGATTTTCCTGATTCTGTTTGCGCTTTGGGCCAAATACAAATCCAGGCTACCCGACGGCCTTTTGTTGGGATTGTTTCTGATTTCGGTGTTCGGGATGCGCTTCGTGTGGGAGTTTTGGAAGGAAGTCCAGGTGGACTTTGAGCAGTCCATGCAGTTCAACATGGGGCAACTGCTCAGCGTGCCGCTGGTGGTGATCGGCGTCGTGCTGGTGGGTATGGCGTTGAAAAAAGGCATCAAGCCCGAGAAAATCTAATCCGGAACTAAGGAACCGGATCGTGGCCGTGCCCTCCCCATGGATGGCATCGGCATATTCTTTTCAGGCCCAGCCAACCGCCCTTGATCACCCCGTGCTTGGTGATGGACTCGATCATGTATTGGCTGCAAGTGGGGGTGTATCTGCAGCTCGCCGGGAAGAGCGGCGAGATGACGTACTGGTACACCAACACAGGAAATATGGCCAACTTTCTCATGGGTTTCAAACTTTTATCCTACCTTTTGGATCGGTATGCAGAGTTGCAACCAAAATTACTCAATTAGAATTCCTTTGGTTTCTCTTTTTAAATACATACTCACCACCTTCCTGATTGCCCTGCTGGTGAGCCTTGGAGAGATCAAAGCGCAGGACACGAGCCTGAGCCCCGTGAACCCTTCCACTCCCGACAGCGTCAAGGTAAACAACATCTTCATCATCGGGAATGAGAAAACCCAGAAAAGCATCATTCTCCGGGAGCTGGACTTCACCACGGACTTCGTGTACGACTGGGACACTTTCATGGGAATCATCAAGGCCGACCAGCAAAAGATCTACAACCTGAGGCTTTTTACCGAAGTGGAGATCACGCCGCTCTTCATGAATGACCGGGAGGTAGAAATCCTCATCTCGGTCAAAGAGCGCTGGTATGTCATCCCCTCCGTGATCTTTCAGCTGGCTGACCGCAACTTTTCCGAATGGTGGACCAACCAAGGCAGAGACTGGTCGAGGGTAAACTACGGCGTAAAAATAAACCACAGCAACGTAGGCGGAAGAAACGAAAAGCTCCGCTTCTCCGGGCAGCTGGGCTTCACCAAAGGCCTGGACATCCTCTACTCCAAGCCCTACATCGACAAGAAGCAAAAGCACGGTCTGGCCGTACAGCTGACCTATGCCGACCAGAAAACCATCCCGATCCGCTCTGCCGAAAACCGCCAGGTGTTCTACACCAATGAGACAGAAAGCGTGCTGAGGAAAAACTTTGCCACCGCCATCCGGTACAGCTATAGGAGGACCTTCTACAACTATCACTTTGTCACCTTGGGATACAACAAAACCTGGGTAAGCCCCGATGTCCTGGTAGAAAATCCCGAATACTTCCAGCATGGCGACAACGAGCTGAAATACGCCTACCTCCAATATTCCTTCCGGCACGACAACCGCAACGTGGCCGCCTACGCCACCAAGGGCGAACTGCTCCAGTTCACGGCTACCAAATACGGGATCTTCTATACCAAGGACCTCGACGAAGTCGAGCTGAACCTGGTCGCCAACAAGTATTTCACGCTCAGCGATCGCTTCCATTACGCCGCCGGACTGACCGGGGTGTGGTTTCTGAGTCCCCAGCAGCCTTACACTTTGGTCCGTGGGATTGGCTATTCCCCCAATTTCATCCGTGGCTACGAGCTGAATGTGATCGAGGGCCAGCAGCTCTACGTTCAGAAAAACAGCCTCCGCTACAAGCTGGTAGACCTATCCTTTGACATCTCGAGATTCATGCCCCTGGAGCAGTTTAGCACGGTGCCCTTTAAGGTCTATTTGAGCGGAAACTTCGACCACGGCAGCGTGACCGACAGAAACAATATTCCGGAAAACGCCAGACTGACCAACAAGTACCTCTTCGGCTACGGAGCTGGAGTGGACGTGGTGGCGATCTACGACATGGTGCTCCGCTTCGAATACTCGCTCAACAACCAAGGCGAGGGCAATTTCTTCTTCAATTTCCGGGCGCCGTTTTAGCGAAAAACCCTCTTTACTTAATTTCGATTTTTAACTAAATTACTTTCGGTATTTTTTTCCCCCGAAAGTGATGAAGCAGCTATTTTTCACGTGCTTCTGTATCCTCTTGGCAAGTTTGGGCTTCGCCCAAACCGACCCGCTGACCCAAGCCCAGGGAGCCCGGGCCCAAGGCATGGGCAATGCCAAGGTCTTTCTGCCCGATGCCTGGAGCTACTTCAACAATGTCGGGGTGCTCGACAGGCTGGAAGAAACCGAGATCTCGGCAGGATTTGACCATCGCTATGGCCTGTCGGAGCTCAGCACGGTGGGACTCGCGCTGGCCTGGAAAAAAGATTTCGGCACCTTTGGCTTGGGTGTTTCGCGCTTCGGGGGAAAACTTTTCAACCAGCAGCTCCTCGGCATTGGCTTTTCGAATACACTGGGAATAGTCAGCATAGGCGCCAAAATCGACTGGTTCCAGACCCAGATCGAGGGATTTGGCAATGGACACGCCTTCCTTTTCTCTCTCGGAGGTGTGGCCGAGCTGGGGCCAAAGTTCTTTTTGGGAGCAAACCTTTCGAACTTAAACCGAGCCAAAGTCAGCCAAAACAGCGAACAAAGGCTGCCCACGGCGATCCAGCTGGGACTGAGCTACCTGCCTGCGGAGTCGCTTCGAATCCTGATGGAGCTGGAAAAGGACATCGAGTCCGATCCTGTCTTCAAAACGGGCCTTGAATATCGGCTAAGGGAATGGATTCTGCTCCGAACAGGTGTCAGCAGCCATCCCAGCCGCCTCACATTCGGTTTGGGAATGAGAAGGGAGCAATTCGGCTTCGACTATGCCTATGCCCAAAACTCGGCGCTAGGCCCGAGCCACCATCTCAGTCTTTCGATGAAGCTGGCGGAAAAATGAAAGCGAGGTTCGGACTACTTTTGGCGACCTTGCTGCCCTTTTGGGTTTTCTCCCAAAATCCGCCTCGGCCCCCCATTGATATGGAGACCTTCATCGAGCGACTTTTTCCCATTCAGGAGGAGGACATAGACTATGAGGCGATCTATGAGGTGCTCTTTCAGCTCTACCTCAACCCCATCGACATCAACCGCGCCGATGCCGAAGTGCTGCAGGCCACTTACCTACTCAATCCCACTCAGGTCAGTGAGCTGATCGCCTACCGACGTCGCTTCGGCCCGCTGCTGTCCCTCTACGAGCTCCAAGCCGTGCCGGACTTTGACCTGCCCACCATCGAGCGATTGCTCCCCTTTGTGAGCCTGGGAGACTCTGGCTTGAAAAGCAAGCCCTTTTGGCAGCGGGTAAAAGAGGAAGAACAGGCCTACTTCCTGCTGCGCCACCAGCGTACTTGGGAAAAGCGTCGGGGCTTCAGTCCGGCGGACACCAGCAGCACGGGTACAGTGTCCAGCCGCTACCTCGGCGATCCCAACACGGTCTATCTGCGCTTTCGCATCCAGCATGCGCGGGACTTCAGCATGGGAATCACCCTGGACAAGGACGCCGGGGAGCAGTTTGCCTGGGACGGCAAGACCGCGCGCTATGGGTTCAACTTCCTCTCTTTCCACTTCACCCGCTACTACGTCGGCAGGTGGAAGACCCTCACGGCGGGAGATTACCAAGCCTCCTTTGGGCAGGGACTGGTCTTCGGGGCGGGCTACACCCTGGGCAAAGGCGCCGAGACCGTCCCCACCGTACGCCGCAGCAGCATCGGCATTCTTCCTTACACAGCCGCGATGGAGTTTGGGTTCTTCCGGGGCATTGCGGCTACGAGGCAGTTCAAAAATTGGCAAGCCTCGCTCCTCGCCTCCCATGCCCCACGGGATGGACGTGCGGCTGTCGCCAGCGAAGACGAGCGGGAAAGCATCAGCTCCTTCAACCAATCTGGGCTGCATCGTACACCGAGCGAACTCGCCACCAAAAACCAGATCCGGGAATCGAGCCTTGGGGCAAACCTGCAGTACGCCCATCCTTCCGGCAGATTCCAGACCGGGATCAATTCCCTCTACACCCACTTTGACCGACCGTGGATCCGCTCTCCGGAAGTGTACAACCAGTTTGAGTTTGCCGGGCAAAGCAATCTGGTCTCCAGCCTCTATTTCAACTACAACTGGAAAAACTTCCTGCTCTTTGGCGAGTCGGCTTTGGCCAAAAGTGGGGGTAGTGGCACGGTCTTGGGCTTCGTCAGCAGCCTCGGCAAGCAGGTGGATTTCTCCTTGCTTTGGCGAAAATACGACCGGGACTTCCACAGCTTTTACGCCTCGGGCTTTGCCGAAAATACCCGCCCGATCAACGAGCAGGGCGTCTATATGGGTGTCCAAGTGGTCCCTGACAAACGCTGGAAAATCAATGCCTACTACGACTTCTTCAAATTCCCATGGCTCGGGTACCGGGTCTATGCGCCCTCGGCTGGCTATGAATGGCTAGCCCGCCTCAGCTATCAGCCGCGAAGGACCTTGGTGGCTTTCGTCCAAGTCAGGCAGGAGGAAAAAGACCGCAATCTCAGCGACTCGGGCGAGCCGGCATTGCCCTACCTCGTCCACCCCGTGAAAAAGCTCAATGGTCTGCTCAGCCTGGAAAACCAGCTTTCCAGAAACCTCTTCATTCGCTCCCGCATCCTGATCAGCCGCGTGGAGATCTTGGAGAGGACCAGCCACGGATTTATGATGCTCCAGGATGTGCAGTATGGCCAGGAGAAATGGCGACTCACGGGGAGGGTGGCGCTCTTTGATGCGGAGGACTATGACAATCGCCTCTATGCCTTCGAAAACAACGTACTATGGACTTTTTCCCTCCCGGCCTTTTATGGGCAGGGCATGCGCTATTACCTACTCGGACAGTATCAAATCACGCCCAAACTCACGGCTTACCTGCGCTTTGCCCGCACGGCCTATACCGACCGGGAGTCCATCAGCAGTGGGCTCCAAACCATCGAATTGCCCCACCAAACCGACACCGCGCTCATGCTGCGGTATTTTCTTCGGTGAAATTCCATTAGTGGCGTGGGACTGCCTTTGCTTTTTGATAATTTGTGGCAAAGCAAAAATACCCTATGAAAAAACCACTTTACCTACTCTGTTTTTTGATGCTTTCCGCTTTTTCGGGTTTCTGTCAAAACCTCGATCTGAGCAAAATGAGCAAAAAGGAGGGATTTGTGCCTTTTTACCTCGATGAGGAAAAAGGCAAAATCTACCTCGAAATCGCCAATCTGGACCAGGAATTCCTCTACGTTAACTCCCTCACCGCCGGTGTCGGGTCAAACGACATCGGACTGGACCGTGGGCAGCTGGGTGACGACCGCGTGGTGGAATTCCGCAAGACCGGCAACAAGGTCTTCCTCGTCCACAAAAACCTCGGCTTCCGTGCCTTCACCGACAATCCCTACGAGGCCAAGTCCATCCAAGACGCCTTTGCGGAGTCTATCCTCTGGGGCTTTGAAATCGCCCAAAAGGACGGCGACAAGCTGATCGTGGACGCGACCAACTTTTACCTCCAAGATGCCCATGGCGTCGGCGAGACCCTGACCCGATCCCGTCAGGGCAGCTATCGCGTCGATGCCAGCCGCTCGGGACTGTACTTCCCCATGACCAAAAACTTCCCCGAAAACACCGAGGTGGAAGCCACCATTACGCTCACGGGCACCGGAGCAGGAGGCAATCTCCGCTCGGTGACTCCCACTCCCGAGGCTGTGAGCGTGCGCATGAGGCACTCGTTCATCCAGCTGCCCGACCTGTACGCCAAGCGGGAGTTTGATCCGCGCGGGGGATTCTTCTCCATCAGCTATCAGGACTACACTACCCCCATCGACCAGCCCTTGGTGAAGCGCTTCATCTCCAGACACAGACTGGAGAAAAAAGACCCGACAGCCGCTGTGTCGGAAGTCGTCGAACCCATCGTCTATTACCTTGACCGGGGCACGCCCGAGCCTGTCGCTTCGGCGCTGATCGAGGGTGGCAACTGGTGGGCGCAGGCATTTGAAGCGGCGGGCTTCAAGGATGCCTTTAGAGTAGAACTTGCTCCGGAAGGGATGGATCTCATGGACGTGCGAAACAACGTGATCCAGTGGGTACACCGCTCTACCCGAGGCTGGTCCTATGGCTCCAGCGTCCGCGACCCAAGAACCGGCGAGATCCTAAAGGGGCACGTTTCCTTGGGTTCGCTCCGGGTGAGACAGGACTACCTCATCGCGCTGGGCCTGTTGCAGCCCTTCGAAGACGGCAAGCCAGCCGACCCCAGAGCAATGCAACTAGCGCTAGATCGCCTGAAGCAGCTCTCCGCACACGAAATCGGCCACACGCTCGGCGTGGCCCACAGCTACGCCACCTCTCCAAACGGCCGCTCCTCAGTGATGGACTATCCCCATCCGCTGATCACCGAGGGCGCTGACGGCGAGCTCGACTTCAGCAAAGCTTACGACCTGAAAATCGGTGAATGGGACAAGTGGGCTATCAAATATGGCTACGGCACTCCAGCTCCTGGACAAAGTGAGGGCGAGTTCCTGACCAAAACCCTGGAAGACACCTATGCCGCCGGCTTTGAATTCATCACCGACTCCGACTCCAGAAACCCGAGCGGCGTGCATCCCCGATCCCACCTTTGGGACAATGGCGCTTCTGCCTCCGCAGAGCTAAACCGCATGCTGGAGCTTCGTGCCAATAGAATGAAGAGCTTTGGCCTGAATGCCATCCAATCCGGAGATCCGCAGGCCCTGTTGGAAGAGGTCTTTGTGCCGCTCTACCTCATGCACCGCTACCAGCTGGAGGCTACCTCCAAGCTGATCGGCGGACTGGACTACACCTATAAGATCAAGGGCGACAACCAGTCTAGCCAGAAGCCTGTCCCAGCAAAAGACCAAAACGACGCGCTTGCCGCGCTGATGAATACCCTCTCTCCCGCACAGCTGGAAGTCCCCTCCCACATCCTGGCACTGATCCCCCCGCGTCCCTATGGCTACGGCCGAAACCGCGAGACCTTTTCCTCGCGCACTGGCCCTACCTTTGACCCGATCGCTCCGGCGGAGACCATCGTCGACGCGACCTTTGGATTCCTGCTGGAAAGCGGCCGCGTGAACAGGGTCTATTTGCAAAAGCTTCAGGACAAATCCTTGCCGGGCTATCAGGATTTGTTGGACAAGGTCACCGCACAGCTCTTTTCCAACACCCTGCCCGGCGGATTGAAGGACGAAATCAAACTGATGACCGAGGCCAAATTCACCGACCACCTGATCGCTCTTTCAAAAAGCTCCAACGCTTCCCAAACCGTCCGGGCTATCACCAGAATGCAGCTCGAAAAGATCAGCGACATGACCACCGGCAGCGGTGCGCTCCTAGCCCACCGCGAATACCTGCACGACAAGATCGAGGCCTTCCTTGACCTGCCGGAAGAGTGGCCGGCCCAGCAGCAGTTGAGCATTCCGGATGGAGCCCCCATCGGAGCGGAAGCGATGAGCTGCGATTTTGAATTCTAAGAAGGAAACGGCCGTCTCGGACTGCTGCTATTGAAAGTCGAAAGCTGGGTGTGAGGACACCTGCTTTCGACTTTTTTGCTTCCTGCAACGCCAGTGTCCAGCCGTGCATATCTCAGTTTCGAGACTGTCCCCTGCTTTTCCAAAAAAAGAAGAAACCCAAAACACTTTCATAAAAGCCCTCCATTCGCAATATTTATAGCATCCAATTTTTCACTGGACAGTTTTTTAATATGGGCAATACCGACAAAAGGTGCTTCGTGGTAATGGGCTTCGGGATCAAAACCGACTATATCAACGGCCGCAAACTCGACCTTAACAAATCCTACCGCCTGCTGATCAAGCCGGTGGTCGAAGCCAAAGGAATAGAATGTGTGCGGGCCGATGAGATCACCCACTCCGGATCCATCGATGTGCAGATGTATCGGGAGCTGCTGCAGGCCGATCTGGTCATCGCCGACCTCTCCACGCTCAATGCCAACGCACTGTATGAATTGGGCATACGCCACGCCCTCCGACCCTATACCACCATCGTCATTTCGGAAAACAAGCTGGTCTATCCCTTCGATCTCAACCATGTGGTCATCCACAGCTACCAGCACCTCGGAGACGCGATCGACTACGAGGAAGTGGAGCGTTTTCGCGCTGCGCTGGGCAATGTGATTCAGACGGTGCTGGACAAAACCCAAGCGGACAGTCCGGTGTACACCTACCTGAATTCGCTGATTCCTCCGAAGCTTCAGGAGCAGATCGAAAAAGCGATGGTGGAATCCGAAAAACCCGAAAAGGCTCCCGAGATCGGCAAAGCCCTTTCCCTCATCATCCAAGAAGCCGAGGACGCCATCGACACCAAGGAGTTTGCCAAGGCAAAAAACCTCTTCCAAACGGCTGCCATGCTCTCGACCGCCAACTCGGGGCAAAACGACATCTACCTGACCCACCGTCTTGCCTTCACCACCTACAAGGCCGCCGAGCCCGACTTGGTCACCGCGCTGTATGAATCCCTAGGCCTGCTGAAGTCCATCCACCTGGACACCACCAACGACCCCGAAACCGTCTCCTCGGCCGGTGCGGTGGAAAAGAAACTCTATGAATGCGGCGAAGGAGACCAGCATCTGGAAGACTCCATCCTCTACTATCAGCGCAGCTACTACCTGCTCAACAACCGCTACAACGGCATCAACCTCGCGATGACGCTGGTCTATCACGCCACGTCCGCCTTGGCCGATTCGGATCAGGAGAGGATCGCGGACCTGGTCTTTGCGCAGCGCACCTGGAAGCGCGTGCTCTACCTCTGCGACCGAGACTGGAAGCTGATCCAGGAAAAAGAAAAAAACGACCAGGCCCTCATCACCGACGGCACCAAGGACGGGCAGGAACTCCAGGAATACTACAACAGCCAGAAATACTGGATCTTAGTGAATCGGGCCGAGTCCAGCTTTGGGCTGGGCGACTTCGACACTTACCGGGAGGCGCTCGCCCAGTCAAAAAATATCCCTTTCCATACTTGGCAGCTCGAAAGCTTTACTGAACAAATCGGTAAATTAGAGGCTGAATTGAAAAAAGTCGGGCATCTACTCGATCCGCAATGGATCGCCCCCAATTAAACTACCCAAAGCTTACCCACTACCATGACCAACCCTCTTTTGGCGGATTTCGCCACCCCTTTTGAGACTCCTCCTTTTGACCTGATCCATACTTCCCATTTTCTCCCGGCTGTCAAGGAAGCCATCCAGCTCGGCAAGGCTGACATAGAAAAAATCAAGTCGGAACCGCTTCCCAACTTCGAAAACACCATCGAGGCACTGGATCGCTCCGGCAAAAAGCTCGGCGTGATCTCCGCCGTTTTTTTCAACCTCAACTCCGCTGAAACCAACGATGAAATCCAGAAGCTGGCCAGGGAGATATCTCCCCTACTGACCGCCCATGCCAACGACATTCTCCTCGACCAGGAGCTGTTCCAGCGTGTGGCGCAGGTTTTTGGAGAAAAAGAAAACCTGAAGCTGAGCCCCGAGCAGGAGACCTTGCTGGAAAAGACCTACAAGTCTTTTGTTCGAAACGGCGCAAAACTCAGCCCCAGCGATGCGGACAAACTCCGGGAGATCGACCGGCAACTTGCCCAGCTCAGTTTGAAGTTTGGCGAAAATGTCCTCGCTGAGACCAACAAATACGTCCACTTCGTGGAAAGCGAAAGCGACCTGGAGGGCTTGCCCGAGGGGATCAAAGAGGCGGCTGCCCAGATCGCGGAGGAAAAAGGCCAGCCCGGCAAATGGGCATTCACACTGGACTTTCCCAGCTATGTGCCCGCCATGACCTATGCCAAAAACCGGGAGCTGAGAAAAACCCTCTATCTCGCCTACAACACCAAGTCGGCAAAAGGCGACAACCTGGACAACAAGGAGACCATCCGCGAGCTGCTCAGGCTGCGGCACGAGCGGGCCAATCTCCTGGGCTATGCCTCCCATGCAGACTTTGTGCTGGAGGAGCGCATGGCCAAAAGTCCCAAGGCCGTGATGGATTTCTTGGATTCAATTCTGCAAAAGGCCAAGCCCAAAGCAGAAGCCGATGTGAGTGAAGTGGCCGAATTTGCAAAGAAGAACGACGGACTGGAGCAGCTCCAGCGCTGGGACTTCGGCTACTACTCCGAACTGCTCAAAAAGGAAAAATATGCGCTGGACGACGAACTCCTGCGGCCCTATTTCCAACTGGAAAAGGTCATCGACGGCGTCTTCCAGACCGCTGAAAAGCTTTTTGGAATCACCTTCGTACCCAATGCGGACATCCCCGTCTACCATCCCGACGTCACCGCCTATGAGGTAAAAGACCGGGACGGGAAGCATTTGGCGGTCTTCTACGCAGATTTCTTCCCAAGGGCAGGCAAGCGAAACGGAGCTTGGATGACTTCCTTCCGCGGCCAAAACCTGGATAAAGGGCTAGACCATCGCCCACACGTCTCCATCGTCTGCAACTTCACCAAGCCCACCAAAAGCAAACCCAGCCTACTGACGTTCAACGAGGTCACGACGCTGTTCCATGAGTTTGGCCACGCCCTCCACGGAATGCTGGCAAGGGGCACCTACGAGTCGCTGTCCGGCACGAGCGTATTTTGGGACTTTGTGGAGCTTCCCTCCCAGATTTTCGAAAACTGGTGCTACGAAAAAGACTGTCTGGATCTCTTTGCGAAGCACTACGAAACCGGCGAAAAAATCCCCGCCGAGCTGATCGAGAAAATCAAGAATGCCGCCAATTTCCAACAAGGCTACCTGACGCTCCGCCAGATCAGCTTTGGCCTGCTGGACATGGCCTACCACAGCACCGATCCCGAGGAGATCTCCGACATCGCGGACTTTGAGCAGCAAGTGATGAAAAAGACCGACCTACTTCCCAAAGTACCGGGCACGCTGATGAGCACCAGCTTTTCGCACATCTTCCAGGGAGGCTACTCCTCCGGATACTACAGCTACAAGTGGGCAGAGGTCTTGGACGCCGACGCTTTCGAACTGTTTCAGGAGCAGGGCATCTTCGACCAGGAGACCGCCAGGTCTTTTGAGAAAAACGTGCTCGCTGCCGGAGGAAGCGAGCATCCGAGCCTGCTCTACAAGCGATTTAGGGGAAGGGAGCCCAAGCCGGAGGCCTTGCTGAAGCGCTCGGGGCTCCTGTGAGCGCATTGCAAAATTACGGGATATGTCCTACCTTTTTTGAAACCAAATTTTTGACTGCATGGATTCCGTCCGCCTAAAAATGCCGGCTTATTTGAAAGCCCTCTCCGTGATGGTTTTCATCATAGTTTTGGTCTTTTTCCTGATCATCGGCAAGAGCCTCTTGGTTCCGCTGTTCATGGGTGGTTTTTTCGCAATCCTGCTTACGCCGCTGAGCATGTTTTTGGAAAAATACCGAGTGCCCCGAACCCTCAGCTGCGTCATCTCCCTACTGGCGATGATCGCGATGGTGGTGGGGCTGATCAGCTTCATCATCAACAACATCGTCAACTTTACCAAGGATTTTGACGACGTCTCCGGGCGGCTGGTTCAGATGGCAGAGGACATCGATGCCTGGACGCTCGAGCACCTCGGCATGGACGAAAACCTGGCGGACAAAATCGAAACCGAATACCTGCTCACCCTCCTCAACGACAACAGCAGCAGCATCTCCAGCTTTGCGCTCAACTCCATCGGCTCCCTGTCTGGCATCGTTTTGATCCCGGTTTTCATGTTTTTCTTCCTGCTCTACCGCGACCATCTGGCCAACATGATGATCATGCTGTATCGGGACAAGGATCCGGCTTTGGTCAAGCTCCGCATCAGCAATCTCAGGCGGGTCATCCAGGGCTACATCGTGGGGGTGGTCAAGGTGATGGTCATCCTGGCCATCCTCAACATCATCGCGTATTCCATCATCGGGGTGAAGCACGCCATCTTCTTTGGCGTCATCGGGGCTATCCTGAACATCATTCCCTACGTGGGCCCTTTCTTTGGAGTCTTGCTCCCGATAGTCTATGCCTTTCTCACGATGGACAGCCTCTTCTACCCCTTGGCCATTTTTGCCTGCTACCAGGGCATTCAGCTGATCGAGGGCAACTTCCTCACGCCAAAGATCGTCGGCGGCAACGTGAACCTCAACGCCTTCATCACCTTCCTCGGCCTGCTGGTGGGAGCTTCGATCTGGGGCGTGGCAGGCATGGTGCTGGTGATCCCGACTTTGGCGATCCTGCGAGAGATCTTCGAATTGAGCGAGACTACCCGGCCTTTTGCATTACTTTTGGGGGAAGAAAAAATCGAAGCCAAGGATAAACCCAAAGATGAAGCTGAAGAGTAAAATTTTCTGTGCCCTGCTGATCGGAGCACTTGCGGGCTGCGACAGCCTGGATGACAAAAAGGGCAGATTCCTGCTGAAAGGAAACGAGAAGCTGGAAGAGAACGACGCCAAGTCGGCCATCGCCTTCTACAACGAAGCCATCGCCCTGGACTCTACCTATGCCGATGCCTATTTCAACAAGGCTATGGCCCATCTCCGCCTCAACCAACTCGACGAAACTATCCACGACCTCAGCAAAGCCATCCAGCTCCGTCCGGACTATTCCGAGGCCATCTTTCAGAGAGGCCTGTCCTACCTGGACAACGGGGAGTTTTACAAAGCCGAAGAAGATGCCGAGCGGCTGATGAGGCTTGACGAAAAGGACTGGAAGGCCCATTTTCTGTCTGGACTCAGCCAGGAAAAGCTCAAAAACTATCCGGCCGCCTTGGATGCATTTCAGAAAGCCGCCAACCTGGAACCGGGCAATTCCGATCTTTTGGTCAATCAGGCTACCGTGCTGTATTATCAGCAAGAATACGAGGGAGCAAAAGAGATTTTGGCAAAAGCCGAGGAAGTGAACCCGACCGAACCCAATCTCTACAACCTGAAGTCCATGATTTTATTTGCCGAAAAGGACCTTGAGGGCGCCTTGGCAGCAGTGGAGAAAGCGCTGGCCTTGGACAAGGGCCAAGCTTACTTCTATAATAACAAGGGCTTGTATTTGCTTTTTCTCGACCAAAAAGAAGAAGGGCTTGAGCTGATCAACCAAAGCATACAGATGGACTCAAAAAACCCCTTCGCATTCCGCAACAAGGGGATTTACTATGTGCTGACTGGGGATAAAGTCTCCGCTCTACGCTATCTGGAGGAGCTTGCCAGCAACTATCCCGACATGGAGCTGGTGCAGGAGTACTACGCGAAGGCTCAGGCTCTGTAGTAGCGGTTTGCCGTCACCTCTTTGACCTTTTTGAGCAGTTCGTTGGCATCGATAGGCTTTGCCACAAACCCCTCAAACCCGCACTCGTCGATCTTCTCGATAATCTCCAGCTTTGCTGCGGCAGTCAGCGCGATGACCGGACTGTCGCAAAACTTCTTGATCTCCATCGTCGCCTCAAAGCCGTCCATCTCAGGCATCTGAATATCCATCAGGATGCAGTCGTAGGCACCGATTCTGGCAGCCTCTACTGCCTCTCGGCCATTGTGCACCCGCTGGAAGGTGTAGCCCCATTTTTTGATGATCTTGCCCAGCACGAGAGCGTTGACGTCGTTGTCCTCGGCCATCAAAAGATGGAGCCCTTCGTAAGCGTACTCCTGACTCGTGCCAGTCAAGCCTTGTCCCACTGAGCGCTCGACGAGTTCAAACTCCAGTTCAAAATAAAACCTACTCCCTTTGCCCAGCTGGGACTCCAGTTGGATCTGCCCTCCCATCAGGTTCAGCAGTTTACGGGTAATGGACAGCCCCAAGCCAGTGCCGCCGTATTTGGAGCTGAAGGTGGGCTTCACCTGGTCAAAGTCGTTGAAGATTCTTTCCTGATGCTCGGGGGCGATGCCAATCCCGTTATCCTCGACGGCAAACAGCACCCGTACCTTGTTTCTGATTTGGCCCAAAAGCTCCGCTTTCACCTCCACAGCCCCTTCATGGGTAAACTTCAGGGCGTTGGTGATCAGGTTGTTCAGAATTTGGGAGAGCCGGGTTTTGTCTGCTTTCACCTGGATATCCAATCCCTCGGAGAGCTGTAGCCGCAGTTGGTTTCTGCTGTCTTTGGCGTGGAAGGCGAGCCCCTGCATGACCTGCTCCATCAGCCCGCTCAGGTTCATCGTACTTTGCTCGATCGTCAGCTTGCCCGCCTCGATCTTTTGGAAGTCAAGCAGGTCGTTGATCATGATGATCAGGTTGTCCACCGCAAAATTGATCGTATTCAAAGCCGCACGCTGGCTTTCCGTAGGATTTTCATGGATCAGGGAATACACCGACCCAGAGATGGCGTTGAGGGGAGTACGCAGCTCGTGGCTGATCATGGAGAGAAAATCAGACTTGATCTGGGTGGCTTTCTCTGCCGCCATTCTCGCCTCGTCCAGCTTTGCCTCAAACTCCTTCTGCTTGGAAATATCCGTCAGGTAGCCATACCAGACCATATCCCCAGATTCCAAGGCCTGAGGTCTCGCGGCCCCCAATACCCAGCGGTATTCAGCATCCGCCTGCTTAGGCTTTACCCTAAACTGGCATTGCCAAGGCTCCATCTTGCGGGCGGAGGCCACCGAAGACATGATCACCTGAGGAAGATCCTGTGGATGTACCCTGGAGATCACGGTGGAAAGGTCCGTCATCCCGTTGATTTCCTCCTGGGAGATACCCAGCACCGAGTCTATGCCTTTTGACAAAAATGAAAAATTCATCTGCCCTTCGGCATTCAACACGAGCTGGTAAAGGCCGCCGGGAACCTGCTCGGTCAGATTGACCAAAAAGTCGCTGCTTGCCTCCACCTTTTGCTCCAAGCTGATTTTTTCCGACACATTCCGGAATGAAAGCACCACATAGGCGGTATCGTTGAGCACCGCCTTTCTGGAGGCGACTTCCAAATGGAGTTTCACTCCATCCTCTCCGATCAGATTCGTGGAAAAGTGGGAAACGGAACCGCCGGCAGCCGTAGTTTGCAGCCAGTCTGTCCAGGGAGAGGAATCCTGTAGGAGGATGTTCAGATTGTCCAGATGCCGGATGGGATGGGATCTATCAAAGCCGAAAAGCAGGTCGGCTTCCTTGTTGGCCAAATAGACCTTGCCATCGGACTCCACGACCATCATCGCCTCCGGACTGTCGAGCCAAAGGCCCAATCGCGTCTCGGACTCGGCCTGAAGCGCAAGGCTTTTGCCTTCGTCCCAAACCACTCCCCAGATTTCCACGGGATTGTTTTCGGCGACAAATGCCGAAAAACCCAGACTCAGTGATTCAGAAAGCTTCAATACACCATCAAACTCAGACCTGCTGGAGTTGAGCAATGCAACCTGCTGTCCCAGCTGATCCAAAAAACACGCGGCGAGCTCCGTTGGGCTATAGCTTTCTCCCAACAAATCCCCCAGCATTTTCTCTGTCACGCCTTCCAGCACCAGGCTTTTCTTTCCCAAATCAAGTGTCCAGCCACCGACTTCGGCCAGCTCGGGCGCCTTGCTCCGCAAAGTAGCAAGCTTCCTTTGTTTGGCTTCTTGATACACCCGATCGGAAATATCCCTCGCCATCACAAAAAAACCGTCTGGACCAAACTGGGCAGAGCATTCCAAATATTTGTAGTCACCCTGCTTCGTCTTGCAGCGAAACTCAAAAAAAGCCGTCTCCTGACTTTTCTGGTGCACTTTCCAAAGCTCCTGAATCCTTGCCAAGTCATCTCCATGTACCAGGGAGCAGAGATCGGAATGGATCAACTCGTCTTGCCCATAGCCCAAGATTCGCTGTACGCTCGGGTTGAGGTAAGTCAGGCAGCCCGCCTTTCCCATGCCTATCAGATCTGGATTTCCCTCAAAAAACCGTTGGACCTCCTTTCTATCTGGCAACCCATCGGATTTGATTTCCTGGCCTTTGTAGAAGAGAAAATAGCTGGAACCGCTGTCTTGTGGGAGCTCCAGCTTGAAGGAAAAATCCCTGTGGTCATGGGAAAGGATCAATTCCTCCTTGAAAAGGTAAGCATTGATATCCAGGCCCAAGCCAACCAGTGACCGTTCAGAGAGATCGTTGCCAATCTGCTCCTCGAAGGCCTCATTGGCGTAAAAAATGGAATAGGGATAGGTATCGTCAGCAAGGAAGACCATCTCCGACGACTCGAAAATGATCTTCTTAAACGTGCTGTTTATCCCCTTGTCCTGCATCGAACCGAAAGTTGCTGTTCCTTTATCCGTGAAAAGACGACAATATGTCTCCCCTAGACCGTAAACATACAGCAATTTGTATTTCGTAGCAAATTTGGGTAATTATAAATACATTTTTTTGAAGAAAAGTTAAATCCCAAACTCCACTTGGAAGGTAGCAAACCAGAAATTGGCTGTTTGGATCAAATCAATCTCGCGATTGGCCCAGGAGTAGCCCACATTCCCCTGTAGCTTGATCCTATGCCCGTTGACATAGTGGGAGTAACCCATAGCTGTCTCCTCCAGACGCTGCTCGTAGGGCTGGACTTCCTCGCTTGGGCGCACTGAGGCGTATCGAAATGCCAACTCGGACTTTCTGGTAATCATCCGGCTGAGGTGCACATTGCTCCCCTGTCCTACCCAAACCACCCGGGTATCACCATTGGCGTTGTGCGTAAAGGGGTCGTTGGCTGTCCTTTGGAAATACTCTCCCATCACTCCCCAGCCCATGTATTTGAACATCGCATCGGCTATAAAGACCTGCAGGTCTCTCGCCTCATAGAGGCTAGACCCGAGCTGCCCCCTTGTCCTGACGGCCTCATCGTTGTAGTTGTAGGAAATCCCAATGGAGAGCTTCGGAGTGGGCTCAAACTCCAGGTCCCCCTCGGAGTAGTCTCCAGAATTGCGGAATGTGCCGAAGGGCAGGTATTCAAACCTGGCCGTGTAGCTCAGGCCACCATCTCCAGGTGAGGGATTTCGGCCTTCCCCAGTATTGATCGCTCCTTTGAGCTGATAGTTTGCTCTTCCCTTGGTAGGCAAGGTGTAATAGGCGAAAAAACCAAAATCACGATCTAGGGTGAATACCCCGTTGGCTATGGATCGATCTGCAAACTGCAGGTTGCCAGAGCTGACCACGCGCTCTCGGTTGCCAGGCAACTTACCCTGGCCAAAGCCCACGTAGAAGTTTTTGTCAAAAAAGTAGTAGATCATGGCATCCCGGATGGGCTGGGCGTAGCCCCCACTTTCCAAATCCAAATCAGCCTTTGAAAACCCGAGCTGGATGTAGTATTGCATCCGCGGGTTGAGCACGTATCCGTCAAACCTCAACCGAAGCCTACGCACCCTGAAATCGGTCTGCTCAATGGACAGATCCTCGCCGCTTTCGGTTCGGATACCAAACCTGTTTTGCATCCTGAAGCGGATATTCATCAGAAAAAGGGAGTCCTTTGAGATGCTGATGCCTTTGTCCACTTTGATCAAAGCTCGTTCATCGGATTCATTTTGGGCATAGCCGCGTCCGGCTGCCAACATCAGGCAGGCCAGGGAAATTACAGTATATAAAGATCGTCTCATGGGAAATAGTAAAAGCCGCAACCACGAGGGCTACGGCTTTTAGGGATACTGGTACTGGTAAATATTAAGCTTTCGCCTTGATCAAGTTGAGGGCAGAACCTGCCTTAAACCACTCGATCTGCCCTTCATTGTAGGTATGGTTAGCAGAGATAGTGTCCTGGCTGCCATCTTTATGGTTGAGCACGATCTCCAGAGCCTTGCCCGGAGCAAACTCAGTCAAGCCAAGGATGTCGATGGAATCGTCCTCCTGGATCAAGTCATAGTCGGCTGGGTTGGCAAAAGTCAGGGCAAGCATGCCCTGCTTCTTCAGGTTGGTCTCGTGGATACGGGCAAATGACTTCACCAAGATCGCACGGACGCCCAAGAATCTAGGCTCCATGGCCGCATGCTCTCTGGAGGATCCTTCTCCGTAGTTTTCGTCACCGACTACGATGGAGCCGATTCCCTGAGCTTTGTACTCTCTCTGGGTAGCAGGCACCTCTCCGTAGGCACCGGTCAGTTGGTTTTTCACGGAGTTGGTAGACTCGTTGTAGTAGTTTACCGCGCCGATCAGCATGTTGTTGGAGATGTTGTCCAAGTGGCCACGGTACTTCAGCCAAGGGCCTGCCATGGAGATGTGGTCGGTGGTACACTTTCCTTTGGCTTTGATCAAAAGCTTCAAGCCCTTGAGGTCTGTACCTTCCCAAGCCGCAAAAGAGTCGAGGAGCTGCAGACGGTCAGAAGCCGGATCTACGATCACGGAGACTTTGGAACCATCCTCAGCCGGAGACTGGTATCCAGCATCCTCTACGGCAAAGCCTTTGTTTGGAAGCTCCAAGCCGCTTGGCTCGTCCAGCTTCACTGCGTTGCCCTCGGAGTTGGTCAGGCTATCCACGAGTGGGTTGAAAGTCAAATCACCAGCAATAGCCAAAGCAGTCACGATCTCCGGAGAGGCGACGAAGGCGTGGGTGTTTGGATTGCCATCCGCACGCTTCGCAAAGTTTCTGTTGAAGGAAGTGATGATGGAGTTTTTCTCCTGCTTTTCGGCACCGTGGCGAGCCCACTGACCGATGCACGGTCCACAGGCATTGGCCAGGACGACACCGCCCATTTTACCGAAGGTGTCCAAGAAGCCATCACGCTCTACGGTGTAGCGTACCTGCTCGGAACCGGGAGTGATGGTGTATTCAGACTTGGCTACCAATTTCTTGTCTACGGCCTGCTGGGCCAAAGAGGCTGCTCTGGAGATGTCTTCGTAAGAAGAGTTGGTACAGGAGCCGATCAGACCCACGTCCAATTTCGCTGGCCAGCCGTTTTCCTTCACCGCAGCGGCAAACTTGGAGATAGGCCAAGCCAAATCCGGCGTGAAAGGCCCGTTGACATGAGGCTCCAGCTCGGAAAGGTTGATTTCGATCACCTGATCGAAGTATTTCTCAGGGGCTGCATAAACCTCGGCGTCACCGGTCAAATGCTCGGCGATCTCATCTGCCATCGCTGCTACGTCGGCACGGCCGGTGCCTTGGAAGTAAGCTGCGGACTTCTGGTCGTAGCCAAAGATGGAGGTAGTCGCACCGATCTCAGCACCCATGTTGCAGATAGTGCCTTTGCCTGTCGCGGAAAGGGAACGAGCTCCCTCGCCGAAATATTCAACGATAGCGCCGGTTCCGCCTTTTACGGTCAGGATACCCGCCACTTTCAGGATGACGTCTTTGGCGGAAGTCCAGCCCGACATCTTGCCAGTCAACTTCACACCGATCAGTTTTGGAAACTTCAGCTCCCATGCCAAGCCGGCCATCACGTCGCAAGCATCAGCTCCACCGACGCCGATCGCGATCATGCCCAGACCTCCTGCGTTTGGAGTATGGGAGTCCGTACCGATCATCATCCCCCCCGGGAAAGCGTAGTTTTCCAACACCACCTGGTGGATGATACCGGCACCCGGCTTCCAGAAGCCGATTCCGTATTTGTTGGACACGGAAGCCAAAAAGTCATATACTTCTCTGTTTTTATCCTTGGCCTTGTTCAGGTCTTTCTCGGCTCCGATCTCCGCCTGGATCAGGTGATCACAGTGCACGGTAGATGGAACTGCGACCTTGTCACGACCTGCTTGCATAAACTGCAAAAGCGCCATCTGCGCCGTAGCATCCTGCATTGCCACCCTGTCCGGCTGAAAGTCTACATAGGAAGCACCTCTTTTATAAGCCTGAGTGGCAGGCCCTTCTGTCAAGTGGGCGTAAAGAATTTTTTCAGTCAAAGTAAGCGGTCTTCCCACAGCCTTTCTAGCTGCAGCGATACGCTCGGGAAACCGGGCGTATACCTCTTTGATCATCTCGATATCAAAAGCCATTGTTTTTGGATATTTAGGTGGATATTTAGGTACGATTTTTCGTGGGCGAATATAGCAAAAAGCCCCCAAAAACGGTAACCGATTGCAGAGTCTCTTCCTTGCTTTTACTCAAGCATTTAACTTTCCGCAGCTTCAGGAAGTCCGAAAATCCCTCGCCTGCAGAAACGCCTCCCCTTGCTGGGAGACGACAAGTTACCCAAAAGAAGCTCGGCTGTACCTCGCGGCCAAATCGAAATAGCTCCCTGCTTTGCGAATTTCCAAACCGAAAAATAGCACTGACGAGACCCGAGTTCACAAATAATTTCGTTCGAATTCGACCATGTTTTTTCTAGTTTGATCAATATAGTTTATTATTGACCGTCCAACACCCCCTACCACCCTCCACCCAAAAAGTACGACTGTAGTTCCTATGGAATTCATCCTCAATCCCTATGCGTTGACATTGATCATCTCAAGCTTGCTGGTGGGCGGATTGTCGGTGTACATAGGCTTCAAGCTGGAGGACTCGGTAAGGTGGATTGTGTTTACGATGCTGGCGAGCTCGGTCTGGGGCTTTTTCTATGGTATAGAACTCACCGCGCAGACAGTTGACGACATGCTGGTCTGGAGCAAGCTGCAATATGCCGGCCTGGTGATGGCCCCCTCCTGTTGGGTGGTGTTTTCCCTCAAATACACGGGCTACGACAGCAGCGACAAGCCCTGGGTATATCCCAGCCTCTTCTTCCTCCCCATCGTCACCTACATCCTGGTACTCACCAACTCCTGGCACCACCTGCACTATCGAAGCACCTGGCTGATCACCAGCGGGCCTTTCCCCATCCTCGGAATAGAAAAAGGCATCTGGTACCCAGTGCTGGTCGCATACTCCTACGTCTTCTACTTTCTGGGGACCTTCACACTCTGGAAGCGCTTCAAGTACGCCAACCTGCACTTCCAGCGACAGACGCAGCTGCTGATCATGGGAGGCCTATTCCCCTTTGTTTTCAACCTGCTCTACCAGGCCGCTTGGTTCAAGCCCTTTGACGGGCTGGACATCACCCCTTACGCGTTTTTGTTCACCTACCTGCTGATTTCCATCGCCATCCTGCGGTTTAACCTGTTCAATCTGAAACCGGTGGCTAGGGAAAAAATCCTGGAGGTCATGACCCATGGCGCCATCATCTTTGACCATCGTCACAAGATCGTGGATTTCAACTCCGCCGCCAGGAAGTTTTGGAACGATCCCCTCGACCTGAAAATAGGCGTGCCGGCTGAGCAGATCTTTCATTCCCACCCAGAAATCCTCCAGCTCCTGGGCCAGCCCAGCCATCGGGTACTCCAAACCCGAATGAGCAAAAAAGACTGCTTCTGGGACGTCAAAGTCGAATCCGTGCCCCTCTCCGACAGCGGCGCGATCGTCTCCGGCGGCTTGATGCTCTTCGAAAACATCACGGAGCAGATCAAAACCAACGAGCAGCTCAAAAAGCAGGCCTCTGAACTCCAGCAACTCAACGACCTGAAAGACAAGTTTTTCAGCATCATCTCCCATGACCTGAAAGGACCGGTTTTTGGAGTGAAAGAGCTCATCCACCTCACCCAAAACGGCATCGTCACCGAGGAGGAGTTTTTGGAGATGCTTCCGGAGATATCCAAAAACATGGAGCATGTGGCCATCCTGCTGGAAAACCTGCTCGCCTGGACCAGCTCCCAGCTTCGTGGGGAATATATACAAAGAGAAACGCTGGACCTCGGCAAACTCATCCGCAGCCAGAAAAACCTGCTGGAACGCATTGCGAGGGAAAAATCCATCCTGCTGGAACTGAGGGGATTTGAGGACATTTGGGCAAGCGTGGACAAAAACATGTTTGAGCTGATCATCAGAAACCTGGTATCCAACGCCATCAAGTTTTCCAAGCCGGGATCAAAAGTGCTGATTTCCTGCGAGCAGGAGGACAAGACGCTAAAACTGTGCGTCAAGGACTACGGCATGGGGATATCCGAGGAAAATCTCCAGAAGCTCAACGCCGGCATCTCCTTTTCTACCCGAGGTCAATCCAACGAAAGCGGCACCGGCCTGGGCCTGCTTCTGGTAAGGGAATACATTGTCAAAAATGGCGGCACGCTCACGATAGACTCCAAGCTTGGCGAAGGGACGAAGTTTTGTGTCACCGTCCCCAGAGCCAAAGCTCCGGTCCCGGTAGCCTAAGCCAAATCCAGCAAAAATCCCATCGTGTCCACCCGATCCGCGTAGTCCCAGGGCATTGGACTCTGCGCCTGTCCAAAGGCGACTGCGTCCGCGATCATTTCCGGGCGCGACACCACGCATTGGATCTTCGCCTCCGCGGCGATCAGCTGCTGCCGCAGAGCGGCCAGGTCGTCATAGACTTCATAGAAAAGTACGGCAATGGGAGACACCAGCTCCTGACTTTGCTTCATGATCAAAAAACCGTTGTCCAGGTGAGGGTCACCGTTGACCAAGTAGATGGACTTGTTGTACTCGTAGTTGTTGAGGTACTTGTGGTTTTGGGCCACCCAGTCAAACTTCTCCAGGACTGCCAGCACGCGCTGCAGCTGATCCTCGCTTTTGACATAAACCTTGGAGACGTTTCTACAGCCGAGGCCGAAGTAAAGAAAAACGTCCTTTCCCAATGCCTCAAGCTCGGCATCGCTTTCCTCCCCCGACAGCACCGCCACCGAGGTGCGGTTAGCTCGGATGATGCTCGGGTATTTCCCGAAATAGTAGTGGAAGTATCGGGCGGAATTGTCGCTTCCCGTGGCGATGTAGGCGTCCATGCCCTTGAGCATTTCCTGTATCTGGACAAAGTCTTCCAGCAAAGGCTCCAAAAGGATCAGCTGGCTGATGAGCCACTTGGAAACCACCGAGTCAGAGCTGCTCAGCTTGACTACGGCAATGTGTCCCGAAAGCAGCACACACATCAAGTCGTGAAAACCCACCCCCGGGATGTTGCCGGCCATAAGAATCCCGACTTTTTTGGGAAAAGCCTGCTCCCGCAGGTCGTAAGATTCCAGCCACTTGGAGAGGTTTTCTTCGCTCAGCATTACGGACAGACCGGCAAGGGCCGCCTCCATGGAGACGGGGGTAAACCAGCTGTTTTGGTTGTGGGCGCGGCGGAAGAGATGCTCCTTTTCTTCTACATCCAGATTCTTGATCAGCGTACCCAGCTCCGCAAATACCTGGATTCTCCTGGCGGGTGAAAGTCCTTGGCTCATGCGGCAAAGGTACCAAATGAGGCCCAGCTTAGAATAAAATTAAATTAATTAGTATGACAACTTTTTATTGCCTTGGAGCTGATGAGATTGTACTTTTGGGCTTCAAAATAGATGGAACCATGGCTATAATGATTACAGACGAATGCATCAACTGCGGTGCATGCGAACCTGAATGTCCAAATACGGCAATCTACGAAGGTGGTGTCGAGTGGACTTGGGGCGGAGGAACCAGCCTAAAAGAAGTAACTCTCGAAGACGGTACCGTAGTCTCCGCAAGCGAAAAGCAAGAACCGGTATCCGATGAATTCTACTACATCGTGACCGCCAAGTGCACCGAGTGCAACGGCTTTCACGAGGAGCCACAGTGCGCTGCGGTATGTCCGGTAGATTGCTGCGTGGACGATCCGGATCATCCCGAAACCGAAGAAGAACTGCTTGCCAAAAAGGCATTTATGCACGGAGAATAAGAGTAGCGAAAGCTACTTTTTTCATTTATAGCCCCAATTTTATTGCCGATTTCAAAGTCTTTGTTCGAATTTGTTAGCGAGTTGG
Organism: Algoriphagus oliviformis; assembly: GCF_017254915.1. Lineage (GTDB taxonomy): Bacteria > Bacteroidota > Bacteroidia > Cytophagales > Cyclobacteriaceae > Algoriphagus > Algoriphagus oliviformis. The sequence goes on from NZ_JAFKCT010000008.1 coordinate 81,885, forward strand.
TAAAAAAACAACCGTTCATTTTGATTTCTACAGGCCTTTTGTTTTATCTTAGGCACCAGTTAAATAGAACAAAACCCTAATCCGGAAAGCACTGTGGACGATCATCGAGGATACGACAGAGAGGAAATCTTCTCCAAAAAAGTAAAGGCAGGAAAACGAACCTATTTTTTTGACATCAAGTCCACTCGGGCCAACGACTACTACATCACCATCACGGAGAGCAAAAGAAGGACTAACGGCGACAGCTTCAGCTACGAAAAACACAAGATATTCCTCTACAAAGAAGACTTCTTCAAGTTTGCAAACGCGCTCAACGAAGCAGTAGAGCACGTGAAAACCGACCTGATGCCGGACTATGATTTTGAGCAGTTTGAAAACGAAGACTCCGAAGACGAGATCAACAATGAGCTAAGATGGGAGTAAAAACCCCACGGGTGGGCGGTTGCTTATCCCAGAGCGAATAAAGTATATTTGAGGAGGCCCATGCCTCCTTTTCTTTTGTCCTATGCAGCGGTTTTTCATTTACCTGGTACTATTCATCGGTTGCTTCCTGCTCTTTGCGTGGTATTTTTCCAACATCACGCTCTACCTGATCGTGTCCCTGATCATAGCCGCCCTGCTGCGCCCGATGACCAACCGGCTGAACGACTTTCACCTGGTCAAGCAGCACATCCCCAGATGGATGGCCATCATCATATCCTATGCGTCCATCGTCCTGCTGCTTTTCCTGCTGAGCCTGCTTTTCCTGCCTCTGATCAACAACCAGCTGATCATCCTCTCCGAAATGGACCTGGAAGGACTCTACCTCCAAGTGCAGGAGCCCATCGAGCGGATCGAGCGGGTACTCCTGAGATACCAGCTCTTGGAAAACAAGCCGGGCTCGCTCTTTGAAGAGCTGAAAAGCTCCGTGGTCGCCTTCATCAAGACCTTCGATTTCGGCGGCTTTATCAGTGGCTTGGTCAACGTGACCAGCAGCCTGCTGATCGGCGTTATGGCCGTGGGATTCATCACGTTTTTCCTCTTGCTGGAAAATGGCCTGCTGCGCAGAAACCTGCTCAACCTGATCCCAAACGCGTATTTTGAGCTCTCCGTGGCCACCTTTACCAAAGTGGAAAAACTCCTGTCCAACTACCTCTTTGGACTGCTGATCCAGATGCTGCTCATCTTTTCCATCGCCAGCCTCGGGCTCACGATCGCCGGCGTGGACTATGCTCTGACGATCTCGCTGTTTGCCGCTGTAGCCAACCTGATCCCCTACGCGGGACCGCTGCTGGGAGCGGCTTTTGGGATCGTCGTAGGCATATCCACCGGCACTTTTGCCACCGATGCGGAGTATACCTATTTCCTGGTGAAGATTTTGTCCGTTTTCGCAGTGGTACAACTCACTGACAATCTGATACTCCAGCCAATGATTTTCTCCAAATCCGTCAAGGCACATCCCCTTGAGATATTTGTTATTATCTTTGCCGGGGCAAAAATTGCCGGCATCGTGGGGATGATCTTTGCGATTCCGGTGTATACCATCTTCCGGGTTTCCATCATGGAATTTTACGAAGGGTACAAGGCCTACAGGATATTTAAAATTAAAGCAACGAATTAATGGCACTACAATGTGGCATTGTTGGGCTTCCCAATGTGGGCAAGTCCACCTTGTTTAACGCGCTGTCCAGCGCCAAAGCAGAAGCGGCAAACTTTCCTTTTTGTACCATCGAGCCTAATGTGGGCGTCGTGTCAGTACCTGACAAGAGACTGCAGGTACTGGAGGGTTTGGTCAATCCACAGCGTGTCGTGCCCACGATCATCGAGTTTGTGGACATCGCCGGACTGGTGAAGGGAGCATCCAAGGGAGAAGGCCTGGGCAACAAGTTCTTGGCGAACATCCGGGAGGTAAATGCCATCATCCACGTGATCCGCTGCTTTGAAGACGACAACATCGTGCACGTGGCGGGCGGAGTAGACCCTGTTTTTGACAAGGAAGTGATCGACACCGAGCTCCAGCTCAAGGACCTGGAGTCCATCGACAAAAAGATCCAGCGAATCGAAAAGATCGCCAAATCCGGGGATGCCAAAGCCAAAGCCGAACTGGAAATCCTCAACCGATTCAAGCAGGGACTGACCTCCGGTCTCAATGCCCGCGCCATCGAAGTGGAGAAAGAAGAGCTGGAAGCCGTGCGAGACCTGCATCTGCTCACCATCAAGCCTGTCCTCTACGTAGCCAACGTGGACGAGGGGAGCATCCTCAGCGGCAACAAGTACGTGGAGCAGCTAAAGGAGAAGGTGAAAGAGGAAAACGCCGAAGTGATCCTACTATGCGCCGCGCTGGAGTCCCAGATCGCGGAGTTTGACGACCCGGAGGAAGAGGCCATGTTCCTGTCCGAATACGGTCTTGAGGAAAGCGGACTCAACAGATTGATCTCAGGAGCCTATACATTACTCGATTTAATCACCTATTTTACAGCAGGTGTGCAGGAAGTGCGTGCCTGGACGATCAAGCGAGGCTGGAAAGCACCCCAAGCGGCCGGAGTCATCCACACCGATTTCGAACGGGGCTTCATCAAAGCAGAGGTAATCAAGCTCGCGGACTACGTACAATTCAAGACAGAAGCGGGCTGCCGTGAAAATGGGAAAATTGCAATTGAAGGTAAAGAATATGTAGTCCATGATGGTGACATCATGCATTTTAGGTTTAACGTTTGACTTTTTTTGAAATTTATTTGTACTTTTGACACCTGCTTATCCACCCATAAGTATTTTAATTCACCATTTGTCTCATTTTATTTTTAAATCACCGTGAGAGTTAGACTGATATTTTCACTTAAAAACAAAGGCTCCTATTTGCCTTTTCACCACCAGTATATCCTGGCGCAATTCCTGAAAGGACTGATTGTCAAGGGAGGTAGAGAAGAATTCTTCAACTACAACTATTTCAATTTTTCTGGATTGAAAGGCCAGACGAAAGTAAGTAGAAGTGGCTTGCACTACTATTCAAGCCTGGTGACCTTGGTCCTCTCTTCCCAAAGCGAGGACTTCATGGACTACCTGCTCGAGCAGGTCTTTGCCACCCCAAAGATCGAACTGGGCAACCTGATCCTTTCCCCCGAGTACACCGAGCTGGAGACTGAGCCGACCTTGGAGACCAACAACAAGTTTGTCTGCATCTCTCCCCTGGTACTGATTACCCCGGCGTTTAACGAAGAAGCGGGCAAGCGATTCATCAATCCAGACAGCGATGAATTTTCCGACCTGCTCTATGAATCCACCCTTACCCGGATGGAAAAGTCCGGCTGGTACACCCCAGAGCAGATGGAGTCATTCTTCAAGTTCCAGGTGGTACCCGACATGGTGTATGTCAACAAACTGAAAGAACAGCAGAAGAAATTCGCCAGAATCTACGCCGTGTACGACATGGACGTCAAGTATGAAGTAAGGGGCTACACTCTTCCCTTCACGCTCTACGCCGCACCGGAAGTACAGGACTTCGTCTTCAAATGTGGCCTGGGCGCTTTCACCCACAAGGGCTTCGGTATGCTAGACTTGGCCAACCATCCTTCTGGCAACCGCACCACGACGTACAAGTTCAAGCGCGAAGGCTTTGTGCCTTATAAGCCAACCGAGCGGGTGAGACAAAACGTCGCCCCTACTTCGGACGAAGCGAGCAGCGAAGGCGATTCTCCTGAAGAGCTTTAATCATAAAAAAACCTCCCAATGGGAGGTTTTTTCTTTTATAGCCTTCTTCGGTTGGGATGAAGGTAGACGTAGCCGACCAATTGGTCGTATCGCGATCCAAGCGCTCGGTAGTACACCATCACCTCGTATTCGTTTTCCGTTTCGAAAAAGCTCCCCTCAATCGGGTCGGAATCGTATCCCTCCGACGTCATAAAAGCATACTGGTAGTCGTACCAACCCTGCTTCAACAACAGGGACGTACTGTAGTGGCCGGTCTTGGGATCGTAGTTCATTTTGGCTTCCGGACTGTTTCCCCAGGAGGTCAAAGCCCCGAGCATCCGGATATCCCTGCCCGGATCCGCCTCCAGATAGAAAGTCGTGTACATGTACTCACTCTCCACTTCGGGGTTGCCACCGGGGCGATCATTGGTGTACACCATGTATTGTCCATTCAGATCGAGGTACTGGGAGTACACGCCACCCGATCGAGGCTTTTCTGCCAGGGCATTGGCAAAGATCACCGTCTCCTCCACTTGCACCTCGGCGATGTTGACCCCAGTGGCGCGGATAAACCGCAGATCGACAAACCGAAACTCGTTGCCTGCGCGGAAGGTGCTCGACCCGTCGAAGGGCTCGTAGCGTATGGTTTTGGAGTTTTGGTTTAGAAATGTCGGCTTCGCCAAAAACTTCGCATTGTCCCAGCGCTGGTTTTGACGGATCAGCACTTTGACCTGCGTCGTGGGATCCGTCAGGTCAACCTTTGAATAGTTGACCAAGACGTTGATCTGCTGAAGGGCCCTCCTATCCTCCGTCTCCGTCGGAGGCACCACGGAAGCGCCAACCACGAACAACTCCTCGTAAACCATGAATCTACGGGTCAAGACCACGTCCTTTTCATCGCGGTTGCGATAGACTTTCAGCACGTAGTTGCCCGACTTGGTGACTCGAGGCACTGCAAAAGAATAGTGGATGTAGGGAATCCGCGTGTTGACCGAGTAGCTGTATTCCTGGATATTGTATTCGTTGAAGGACAGGGAAAAGTCGTTGTCTCGAAGGGCTGACTTCTGCCAATCGGCATCGCAGTGGATGAGCTTGGCGGAATACTGCTCCGGATCGTAGGCGATGTCGTCAAAGAGCAACACCAAAGGTCTGGAGTCGCTGATCGCGACCACTGGCGCATCCAGCTGGCTGTCCTGCTGCACGCCGAGTGGAAACAACCTGACGGAGTGGATATGCTCGGAATAGACCTTGTCCTCCAGCGCTTGGGCAAAGAGATTGCCCGCGTGGACCAAGGTCAGTAGAAAAAAACAGAATAAGGGCTTTTTAGACATGGGGTCAAAATAAAGAATTCAGCCCAATCCCTCCAATTAGCCGGCCAATTCCTGGAGCGAAGAGATGCGGTCGACCAGCTCTTCCCATTTCCCGTTGGCTTCGGCCAGGCTGGCTTGGATGCGCTGATAGCCTTCCTGGATCTTCTGGGCCTTGGCCTCGTCCTCATAGAGCGCGGGGTCGGCCATCTTTTCCTCGGTTTCAGACTTGAGCAAATCCAGGGATTCGATTTCCTTTTCCACCTTTTGCAGCTGCTCTTCGAGCTTTTTCAGATCCCGCTTGGCCTGCTGGGCCTCGGAGCTGTTGCGCTGCACGGGCGGCTGGACTTTTTTCTCCACCTTCTCGGCCGCTGGCGCAGGCTTCACTTCCACCTGCTGGCTTCGCCAAAACTCATATTCCTCATAAGTCCCCGGATACTCTTTGATCTCGTGGTCTTCGATATACCAGATCTTGTTGGCTACTCCCTTGATAAAATGACGGTCGTGGGATACGGTGACAAAAGTCCCCTCGTACTGCTGCAGCGCCTGGATCAGGATGTTCACCGACTGGAAATCCAGGTGGTTGGTCGGTTCGTCGAGCAGGAGGAAGTTCGCCTCAGAAATTAGGGTTTTCGCCAGCGCGACACGGGATTTTTCACCCCCAGAGAGCACTTTGATTTTCTTGAAGACTTCCTCATTGGAAAAAAGAAAGCAACCCAAAACGCCTCGCAGCTCCATTTCGGACTTGGCGCTGCCCGCCTGGGCAAGCTCCTGGAGGATTTCGTTGTCCAGCGTCAAGGCTTCCAGCTGGTGCTGGGCAAAGAAGGCCTTGACGACATTATAGCCTTCCGTTCTGCCAACGACTCCCTTTTCGGACCCATCGATGATCCGCAGCAAGGTCGACTTACCTTTTCCATTGGCGCCGATCAGAGCGATTTTGTCCCCCCGCTCGATTCTGGCCGAGGTGTTTTTCAGGATGACGTTGTCCCCATAGGCTTTAGAAATGTGATCCAGGACCACCACATCCCGGCCGGAAGGTTTGGAAAACTTAAACTTGAAATTGACGGAAACCTCGTCGTTGACCACTTCGTGCACCCGCTCCATCCTATCCAGCGCCTTGATCCGGGACTGAACTTGGTTGGATTTGGTGGCCTTCGCACGGAATCGCTCGATGAACTTTTCCGTCTGCTTGATCATCTGCTGCTGGTTTTCATAGGCGTTCTGCTGCAGCTCCATGCGCAGCTTTTTCTCTTCCTTGTAGAAAGAGTAGTTACCAGGGTAAAGCGTCAGGCTGTGGTTGGCGACCTCCACCGTACTGCTGATGCAGTTGTCCAGGAAAGTCTGGTCGTGGGAGACGACAATGACCGCCCCCTCGTAGTTTTTCATGTAATTTTCCACCCATTGGATCGAGGGAAGATCCAAGTGGTTGGTAGGCTCATCGAGCATGAGCAGGGAGGGCTTTTCCAACAGTAGCTTGGCCAGCATCACGCGCATCCTCCAGCCTCCGGAAAAGGTTCGCAGCGGCTTTTCCAAATCCGAGGATTTAAAACCTATCCCCTCCAACACCTCTTCGGCCTTGGACTTGATGGTATAGCCCTCGTTGGCTTCGAAGCGCTCCTGCAGGTGTGCGAGGCGATTGATGACTTCCTCGGAATAATCCGTCTCCATCTGCTTGAGCACCTTGTCGATTTCATCTTGCAGCGCCAAAGTCTCCTTGAAAGCGGCCAGGGCCACATTCAAAATGCTTTCGTCAGACTGGTAAGAAAGCAGGTCTTGGTTCAAAAACCCTATCGTGCAGTCCTTCGCTTTCTGCACCTCCCCCGTCGTCGCCTGGTAGTCCCCGTTGATGATTTTCAGCAGGGTGGACTTGCCCGTTCCGTTTTGGCCGACGAGACCGATTTTGTCCTTGGGCTTGATGTGGAGGTTGGCGTTTTCGTACAGCGGACGTCCGCCGATGAAATAGGAAAGGTTGGAAATCGATAACATGGCGCAAAAATAACCAATGCCCCGTTTATACCGTCGCCGCTCGGAAAACATTCTTATTTGTAGTAGCTTATTTAGGACAAAAATCAGAATGCAATGAACCCATCCAAAGCAATATTTTGGTGTCTATGCCTCGGAATGCTGTGCCTGAACGCACATTGCCAGCAAAACGCCAGCGGCAAAAAAGACATCCGATCTGCCACAGCCAAGGTCAAGCTCGACCGGCTCGAGCTCCAGCCCGGCTTCAAAATCGAAGTGTGGGCGGCCGAAGTACCCAATGCCCGATCCATGGCCCTTTCAGACAATGGGACGGTCTTTGTCGGCACTCGCCAGGGGAAAAATGTCTATGGGTTGGTCGATGAAGACAAGGACGGAAAGGCGGATGTTAGATACACCTTGGCGACTGGCTTGGACATGCCCAACGGCGTCGCCTACAAAGACGGAGACCTGTATGTCGCCGAAGTCAGCCGAATCCTGAAATTCGCCGATATCCAAAACACACTTGCCCAGCCTAGCTATGAGGTGGTTTTTGACGGCTATCCCAGCGAGAGACATCATGGCTGGAAATTCATCGCCTTTGGCCCGGACGGCCTACTCTATGTGCCGGTGGGTGCTCCCTGCAACATCTGCGAAAGCGAAAACCCGTTCTTTGCCAGCATCACCCGGCTGGACATTTCCAAGCCGGGTTCCAAACCGGAAATCTACGCCCATGGAGTGCGAAACTCCGTCGGCTTTGATTGGCACCCTGTGACAAAAGAGCTATGGTTTACCGACAACGGACGTGACCTCATGGGAGACGACATCCCGGACTGCGAGCTCAACCATGCGACCGCGGCGGGACAACATTTTGGCTATCCCTACTGGCATGCAGGCACAGTCAAAGACCCTGACTTTGGCGACAAGGGAAAGCCAGCCTCTGCCTACATAGCTCCATCGGTGAAGATGGGGCCACACAACGCGCCCTTGGGAATGAGGTTTTATCGGGGCAGCATGTTTCCCGAGCCATACCACCACAGTGCGATCATTGCCAAACACGGCAGCTGGAACCGAAGCAAAAAGGCGGGCTATGAGGTAGAATGGGTAGCAATGGATGCATCCGGAAAGGTCACTGGGCAGCAAACATTCATCACGGGCTGGCTAGACGATGCCAGCCAAGAAGTCTGGGGTCGCCCTGTGGATGTGCTCGAACTTCCGGACGGAAGCCTTTTGATCTCCGACGACATGGCCGGCTGCATCTATCGCGTGACCTACTCCAATTGAAGTCAAAGGAAAATGGTTACTTAAGCCAGTCCGGTTTGGTAGTCGTGACTTCCGCCTGCAATTGATTCAGCAGATTGTAAAGTCCAAAGTAGGTTCTGTTGATGTAGAGGCCATGGCGTGAACCTCGGGCCTGCCGTGATTTCTTAAACATCTTGTCGTTGGAAATCCTGTCGCCCAGCTGGAAGATCTGCTCGAAATACGAATCGTCCGAGAAATCAAAGGTATCTACATGGAAGGGCTTGCCAAGGAGCGAAATCATTTCCCTAAAGACCTGCTTGAAATAGCTTTTCTCAGCTGGAGAGTCTTTGTCAGAGATAAAGTCCAGTGCATAAAACACCCGATCCAATTCCTCCTCGTCCATTCCCAGCTCCTTTTTGATCAAGGCAAAGTAGCCTTGGTAAAAATCCTCCGGAATGACCTTCACACAGCCAAAATCGATGATACCCAATCGGCCGTCTTCTTGGATGATGAAATTTCCCGGATGTGGATCGGCATGGACCTGCTTGAGCTCGTGGACTTGGAAATGGTAAAAGTCCCACAGGGCCTGCCCAACTTGGTTCCTCAACCCCTGACTGGGCTTGGTCTCCATCCATTCTTTGATGTGTTTTCCAAAAATCCAGTCCATGGTAATGATCCGCTCCGAGCTAAACTCGCTGTAGTACTTTGGAAAGACCAGGTTGGGAATGGAAGCACAGGCTTTGGAAATTTCCCTAGACCGCCGTACTTCCAGCAGGTAGTCCGTCTCCTCCAGCAGCCGCTCCTCTACCTCTTCCATGTAGTGGTCAAGCTCCTTTTCGTTCATATTGAGCAGTCGCAGCGCAAAGGGGCGCACCAGCTTCAGGTCTGAGCTGACGGAGTCAGCCACACCGGGATATTGGATTTTTACCGCCAGGTATTTCCCTTCCAAGGTAGCCTGATGCACCTGACCTATGGAGGCGGCATTCACGGCAGCTCTGGAGAAGGTGTCAAAAAGCTGCTCCGGAGTCTTGGCGAAAAATCGCTGAAACGTCTTCACGACTAGAGGATAGGACAGCGGAGGCGCGGAGTATTGCGCCATGGTAAACTTGTCCTGATAAGCCCTCGGCAGCAGGTTCTTGTCCATGGACATCATCTGGGCGACTTTCAGCGCGGAGCCTTTCAGCTCGCTCAGTGAGGAATAGATGTCTTGGGCGTTGCTTTGGTGAAGCTCCTCCTTGTCCAGTGAGGGATTGACCATCTTCTTGGCATAGTGCTTCACGTAGTTCCCTCCTACTTTCGCTCCCGTAGAGATGAACTTGGCAGCACGCTGCACCTTTGACACAGGAATGGACTCCTGCTCTTTTACTCCGTCAGCCATCGCTTATTTGTTTTGGTAGAGAAACTTCGCGAAGTCCAAAAAAGTATCCAGCGCGCTCTTGCCCATCAAATCAAAGGCGAGGTTGACCGACTTCTCCACTGCCGCATCCGTCTTTTCAAACCTAGGGCTCTTGTCATCCACCCAGAATCCAAAGACGAACATCACCTGAAGCCAAAGCGCTTCTCCATATTTCTCTGTGACATAGGGCCGGCTGGCGATTTCCTCGCTCTCTTTGCCCTCCGCCAAAATCTCCTCGCTGAATTCCAAAAAGGCCTTTTTGAACTCCTTCGTATCAGTGGGAAGCTCCCGGAAAGCCCGCCCCTTGTCCCCGTACAGCACAAGCAGGTAAGAGCGGCTTTTTTTCAGCTCTTCTATCCAGGTAAAAAGAAACCCGAGAAATTTCTCCCTCGCAGAGTATCCGGCGAAAACCTCCTGACTGTGCAAGTCCGCAAGCGTGTCCTCAAAGATCGCCGTCCAAATGGCGGACTTGATCGACTTGAAGGAGGTGAAGTAGGTGTAGAAATCAGCCTCTTTGAGCTTGAGGCTTTGCGCAAATTTGAAGATGGAGGCAGGCTCGGTACCGTGCTCCAACACGTGGTTTTTGAATCCTTCCAAGATCAGCTTTCGCTGGTCTTTTTTGGTTGTCTTTTTCGCAGGGGCAGTTTCCATAGTTCTTTGTTGGCTCTATGGATTTAACCCATCCTGTTTGAGATGGTTTTGATATGGAAGCAAAAAAGCCGGAAATATTTTCCGGCTTCGCTCCGTGAGCATGCGAGATTACTTTAGTCTTTCACCTTCTCCACCACCAGGTTGTGGTTGGTATAGATGCAGACGTCTGCAGCGATATGGAGGCTTTCCCGCACCATTTCCTCGGCGGAGAGCTGGGGAGCAAACTTCTTCATCGCGCGCGCAGCTGACTGGGCAAACATACTTCCTGACCCGATGGTGGCGATCTCCATATCCGGCTCGATCACGTCTCCATTGCCGGAGATGATCAGGATATCCTCGCGGTCGGCCACGATCATCATCGCCTCCAGCTTGCTCAGCATGCGGTCGGTGCGCCATTCTTTGGCCAGCTCTACAGCCGCCCGCTTCATGTTGTTGCCAAAAGCGCCCAGCTTCTCCTCAAACTTCTCCAAAAGCGTAAACGCATCGGCCGTGGATCCGGCAAAGCCGGTGACGATCTTCCCGCCCTGCAATACGCGTATTTTCTTCACCGAACTTTTGGCTACTGTGTTTCCAAGCGTGGCCTGTCCGTCGGCTCCTATGACTACTTCACCGTTGTGCCGAATGGCGACGACGGTGGTTGATTTGATTTTTTCCATGTGGCAAAAGTTGGATAAAGAGTTAGTGGGTTATTGGTTATTGGAGTTTACAGTCCCCGAAACCTTTTACCAATAACCATTCTAAAGCAAAAAGTCCTGTCGAAACAGGACTTTTTGGCAGTTGATTTTTTCTTAGACTAAAATCCTGACCGGATCTTCGAGCAGGCCTTTCAGCGTCAAAAGGAAAGCAGAACCCACGGCTCCGTCCACCACGCGGTGGTCGCAGGAGAGCGTCACCTTCATGATGTTGCCGATCTTCATTTGGCCTTCTTTCACGATCACCGTCTCCTTGATCCCTCCTACTGCAAGGATACAGGCATCCGGCGGGTTGATGATGGCAGTGAACTCGTCGATTCCAAACATGCCCAAGTTGGAGATGGTGAAGGTATTTCCCTCCCAATCTTTCGGCTGTAGTTCTTTGTTTTTGGCTTTTCCACCCAAGGTCTTGGCTTGGTTGGAGATCTGGGACAGGGACAGGCTGTCTGCAAAGCGGATCACGGGAACCAAAAGGCCCTCCTCCACAGCTACCGCCATGCCGATGTGTACGTGGTCGTTGTAGCGGATCTTGTCACCCAGCCAGCTGGAGTTTACTTTGGGATGCTGGCGCAAAGCTGCCGCAGTAGCTTTGATCACCATATCGTTGAAGGAGATTTTCACAGGGGAAATCTCGTTCATGCTCTTTCGCGCTTCGATGGCCTTGTCCATGTTGATCTCCATGGTCAGGTAGAAGTGAGGCGCTCCAAACTTGCTTTCGGCCAAACGCTTGGCGATCACTTTTCTCATTTGGGAGACTTTCTCCTCACGGAAGCTCTCCTGACCCAAGGCAGGAGCGGCGCTTGCGGCGGCGACCGGAGCGGCTGCTGCCGCTGGCACGAAGGTTTCGATATCGCGCTTCACGATTCTTCCTCCTTCGCCTGATCCATTGACCTGACGGATGTCGAATCCTTTTTCCTCCGCCATCTTCTTGGCCAAAGGAGAAGCTTTCACTCTTTCGCCACTCGCGGCAGGGGCCGGAGCACTTGAAGCGGCCGGGGCTGGCGCAGCCTTGGCAGCTGGTGCCTCGGATTTGTCTTCGGCCACTGGCTCAGGCTTGGCTTCCGCCGGGGCGGATGCTTTGCTACCGGCCTGCTGTGCTTTCAGCAACGTCTGGTAGTCAGCGCCTTTTTCCCCGATCACGGCGATCACACCGTCCACCGGCACGCTGTCGCCAGCTTCTACGCCAATGTACAGCAATACGCCGTCCTCGTAGGATTCCAGTTCCATGGTAGCCTTGTCGGTCTCCACTTCGGCAATGATCTCGCCGGACTTGACGCTATCGCCTACTTTCTTGAGCCATGTGGCGATGGTACCCTCCTGCATGGTATCACTCATTTTTGGCATGGTGATCACCGTCGCGTTGATGTTGGAGGTATCTATTTTCTCTGCGGGAACTTCGGCTTTCTCAGCGCTGGCTGGCTCTTCGGCCTTGGCTTCCGGCTTGGATTCTTCTTTTTTGGCTTCGGCGGAGCCGGATGATCCGTTGAGCAGGTGCTCGTATGCTTCGCCCTTTTCGCCGATGACGGCGATGACGCCATTGACAGGTACTGAATCTTTCTCCTGAACTCCAATATATAAAAGGACACCCTCTTCGTAGGACTCCAACTCCATGGTTGCTTTGTCAGTCTCCACTTCGGCCAAGATGTCGCCTGGTTTCACGGTATCCCCTACCTTTTTCAACCACGCAGCGATCACACCCTCCTCCATGGTGTCACTCATTTTTGGCATTCTGATTATTTCGGCCATAGGTAATTTCGAGCTTGTTCGTTTTTAAAGTGTCCAAAAATAGTTTTTAAAAACGCTTTATTCAAATTTATATCCTGTATTTTCCATGTCGTTTTAGGCCGTTTTTCATCATGCCATTGACTTCTGAAAGCCCCTACAAGAGACCTAATTGGCTCTTTAGCGGACACTTAGAAACCATTTATCCCGCGCTTTTCCGAAAAGTAGAAATCCAAAAACCTGTGCGTGAGCGGATAGAAACTCCCGACGGGGACTTCCTGGACTTGGACTGGTTTAGGTCGGGCAATCCCCGCCTGGCCATCATCAGCCATGGCCTGGAGGGCAACAGCAGCCGGCCCTATATGCTGGGCATGGCGAGGGAGTTTGTCCAAAAAGGCTTCGACGTCCTCACCTGGAACTTTCGTGGATGCAGCGAGGAGATGAACCGCAAGGCGATCTTTTACCACAGCGGCGCGACCTATGACCTCCATACCGTCGTCTCCCATGCGCAAGCCGGATATCCCGAGCTCTGCCTGGTCGGCTTCAGCCTCGGTGGCAACCTCACGCTCAAGTACCTGGGCGAGCAACAATCCACCAACCCGCGGATCAAAAAGGGCGTCGCCATCTCGGTGCCCCTTGACCTGGCCAAGTCCTGCGAAAAAATCTCGACTCGGGAAAACACCATCTATTCGAAGCGCTTTCTGAACACGCTGAAGGAGAAAGTGCTTCTGAAGTCGCGGCTTTTCCCCAAAGAACTGTCGACAAAGCCGCTCCGCAAAATCAAAACCCTGCGCGAGTTTGACGATGTCTATACGGGCCCCTTGCATGGCTTTTCCGACGCTGCCGAATACTACGAGGTCAATTCCTCCCTCCAGTTTTTGGACCGAATCGAAGTGCCCACGCTGGTGCTCAATGCGCAAAACGACCCCTTCCTCAGTGACACCTGCTTTCCGGCCGATCTTGCCAAGAGCCTCGACCAGGTTCATTTCGAATTCCCAAAACACGGCGGACATGTAGGTTTTACGGGGCCGTATCCGGAAAAAAGCTATTACTCTGAGCGCAGGGCAGTTGAATTTATAACCTGTGATCTTTAACTTCCGCTCGAATAATTTAACTCCCTGACCATGTGTGGAAGATATTCCCTGAGCAAAAGTAAAGCAGAACTGGAGGAACGGTTTCAGGCAGAAATGCTGGTGGACTTCAAACCCAGGTTCAACATTGCTCCCACGCAGCTGGTGCCGGTGATCACTTCGGACAGCCCGAGGGGCTTTTCCTTTTTCTATTGGGGAGTCACACCTGACTTTGGCCACAACAAGCCCGTCGCCCAAAAACTGATCAACGCCAAGGCGGAATCCGTGCACGAAAAAATCTCGACCAAAGGCGCTTTTCAGAGACGGCGCTGCATCATTCCCGCAGACGGCTATTTTGAGTGGAAAAAACTCGGAAAAAAAACCCGCATCCCTTACCGCTTTACTTTGCGGGAGGAAGAGCTGTTTTCCTTTGCTGGCATTTGGGAGGAGTACGAGACCGTATCGGGCGATACGCAGCATACGTTTCTGATCCTCACCACCACACCCAACGAGGTCGCGGGAGAAGTCCACGACAGCATGCCGGTGATCCTAAGCCGGGAGCAGGAAAAAAAATGGCTGGACAAATACAGCTCGGAAACCGACCTGCTGGCCTCGCTCAAGCCCTATCCCACCGAACTGATGCTCAGCTACTCGGTATCCTCCCTGGTCAATTCGGTCCAAAACGACTCCCCCGGGATCATCCGCAAGATCTCCCCCATGGACCAGTTTGGCAACTACACGCTCTTCGGCTAGTCCCCACACGGCTTCTTTCTTGAAAAAGACCAAGCGGCGGCTTGCTGCCCTTCTTCAGAGAAAAAGCCAAAAGAAAGAGCTGCCACTCCTGTTCACAAAGGTTTTGTGCGTATGCCTGCTAGTAGCGATATTGGCGAATTCATGTATTTCCCCAAAAATAGACCCTAGTACCAATGAACAAATCCCGGATACTCGGCGCTGGCCACTATGTCCCCGAGCGGATCGTGACCAATGAGGAGCTTTCCCAAATGATGAACACCAACAACGAGTGGATCGTGGAAAGGACCGGAATCCATGAAAGAAGGTGGTTTACCCCCGGCGTGGACACGGTCACCAACATGTCGGCCAAAGCCTGCCGCATGGCCATGGAGCGTGCCGGTGTGTCGGCCTCGGAGATCGACTTCATCGTTTTTGCCACGATCACCTCGGATTATTTTCTCCCGGGAAATGGCGTCCTGCTGCAGCGGGAACTGGGAATGACGAGCATAGGTGCGCTTGACGTCAAAAATGCCTGTTCCGGGTTTCTCTACGCCCTCTCGGTGGCAGACCAGTTTATCAAAACAGGGATGTACACAAAGATCCTCGTGGTGGGCGCCGAAATCCAGTCTTCGGCCTTGGACAAAAGCGACGAAGGACGTTCCAGCGCAGTGATCTTTGCCGATGGCGCCGGGGCTGTAGTCTTGGGGACGGCAAAACCGAGCCAGCCGGGCATTCTCAGCTCCCACCTCCATTCGGAAGGCTCCTACGCAGAGGAGCTGTATTGCATTGCCCCTAGCTCCAGCGGAAGCGTCCGCATCTCACAGGAGATGATCGACCGCGGGGACTTTTTCCTAAAGATGAACGGCAACACGGTCTTCAAGCACGCCATCGTCCGATTCATGGAAGTGATCAACGAGGCACTGGACCACAACGGCGTGACCAAAGAAGACATCGACCTCCTCATCCCCCACCAGGCCAACCTCCGGATCAGCCAGTATGTCCAGCAAAAGCTGGAGCTCCCAGACGAAAAAGTGTTCAACAACATCATGTATCTCGGCAACACTACCGCCGGCACCATCCCCATTGCGCTCTCGCAGGCCTGGGAGCAGGGAAGGCTCAAAGAGGGCGACCTGGTGTGTTTGGCGGCATTTGGATCCGGCTTTGCCTGGGCCTCAGTCCTTTTAAGATGGTAAAAATGGAGGATCTGCAACAGCCCTTGGATCTGGATCTCTGGCTAAACCGGGACCTGATCCGCCGCCAAAACTTTCTCAAAAACCAATTTATCAGCATTCTGGAGGAGGTGGCCAACGCCTTTCCGGCACGGGAATTCCAAGACCTATCCCAACGGCCCCGGGGATCCAAGGTATCCAAAGGCAACGATCTACTCGGACTCCCCTACCAAGTGCTTGACCTGATCCGGGACTTCGACTCGCTGGACGGGGTCAATATCCGCCTACTCAACTGGTTTGGGCGGGGATTCTACCTCACGCTACTGCTGGGCAAGGAGAGAAAAAATCCGGTACAGCCCCTGCTGGAGGAAGGTTTTTCCTTCGGACTGAGCGAAAACAAATGGGACTATCCCGACCTGATCCTGAATGGCAACCAGACCCGAGATGCCGCTGCCATCCGGAAAAACGACACCGGCTTTCACCTTTGGATCAAAGCCCTCCCCATCGACGCCAATCCCCAAACCAATGCATCCACTCTCCGTGTAGAGGTAAAAAAAATCCTTGGTATCCTGAGGCTTCCGGGCGAACAAAGCAGGAATTAGCGTAATTTTAAACAGGAAAGTGATTCGCACGTAAAAAGTATGTCGAATCCCTTCTTTCGATCGTTAGTCTTAGGTTCTACCCGGACCACACCCAAATCTACCCACCATGAGAAATTTGCTTCTGGCAGTTTTTACCTTTTTATATTTTTCAGTCTATTCCCAAGAGCCCCGTTTGATTCGGCAATTCAACGCCGACTCGACCTTCATGGCTACAGGAGTGATAGACGGGGGCCTGCGGGAGGGACTGTGGAAATTCTACAATCCCAAGACCAACACGCAGATCGCGGAGGGAAGCTTTGTGGCTGGAAAAAAGGAAGGCACATGGACGAATTTCTACCCAGACGGAAAACGGAGGGAAATCACCGAGTACCGCAACGGAAAATTGTTCGGTCCCGCCCAGTACTTTGATTCCGAGGGAGCGCTGAAAAAGCAGATGATCTTCCAGGACAGCGTTTTGGTAGGCAAATACACCGAGTATTTTGGCAAAGCCGGAAACCCCTCGTACATCGACGCCAGCCAAGTCCAAGTCGAGGGACAATACGAAAACGGGCTTCGATCCGGCCAATGGGTGAGCTACTATGAGTTTGGAGAGTTGGCCGCGAGGGAGTTCTATTCCAAGGGACTTCGCGAGGGGCCTTACCTCGAATACGACCCCGACGGCAACGTCACGGTGGAAGCTACCTATACCGGGGGCCAATTGGAAGGAAGCTTCAAACGATACCTTTTCTCCATCCTACTCGAAACCGGCAACTACAGAAACGGAAAAAAGGTCGGAGACTGGAGGCGCTATTTCCCCGAAACCAAAGTACTGGAAGCGGAAGAGTTTTTCGACAAAGACGGAAACCGGACCGGAGAATGGAAATATTACTACCAAAATGGCAGAACTGCCAGAGTAGAAAAATACGAAAATGACATCGCCGTAGGGGTTTGGGAGGAATATTTTCCGGACAAGAGCTTGTCAAAACGCAAAACCTACGAACTCGGCGTGCCTGTGGGCATCTACATCGAGTATCACAGCACAGGCAATATTTCCGTGCAGGGAGAGTACGAAGGCGGAGCCAAAAGCGGTGTATGGAAGAGCTTCTTCCCCGACGGGAAAGTTTACTCCATCGGAGCGTACAAAAACGACCTGAAAACCGGCCTTTGGAAGTATTTCAACAAAATCGGAATCCTGATCGCAGAGGGCCACTACCAATTGGGCATGGAAGAAGGCCAGTGGTTTTACTACTACGATGGGGGCCAGCTCAAATCGGTCGGCACCTACAAGCTAGGTCTGGAAGATGGGATTTGGGGGCTTTTCTATGACAACAAGCAACTCACCCAGGAGGAATTTTGGGACAACGGAAGCCTAAGAAACGTCGGCGACTACTTCAGCTATGACGGATCGACCAAGCTGGACAAAGGCACGCTAAAAGACGGCGACGGCACGCGTATCACCTACTACGTCTCGGGACAAAAGGAATCTGAGGGCACCTTCAAGTCTGGCAAGGCCGACGGACTGTGGATTTTTTACCATGAAAACGGCCGCAAGGCGTCGGAAGGAGCAATGATAGACGGCTTGAAAGAAGGAGCTTGGAGATACTACAATTCGGCAGGAAGGCTGGAAGACCTGGTCAACTTCAAGAAAGACGAGATTGTGGAAGCCCAATAGTTCAGGAGAAAAGCAAAAACCTGACAGTTCGCTACGTCTGTCAGCCAAACCAGCGTGATAGAATCCGTTTTGGCCAGTTCGACCACGCAAGTCAAAAAAGGGCCTCGAGAAAAACAGCTACGAAAGCAAAAAAAACATTTTTACAGGCATACCGAGCATTTTTAAACCCAATTAATTGGATTTCAAATTTTTATAATTAGCTTCGTATACTTCTTTCGGCTTGTCCGCAGTAGTTTTTTAGACTTGAGTAGTTTATTTTAAGGGTGATTGAGCTACGGACTAAAACTTAAATTTTTAGAGCTCGGGGTGATCCCCCGAGCTTATTTTATTTTCTGGCGTAGTCGTCTTGCAGTCTGACGATATCGTCTTCGTTGGATGGATTGGCAGGATCAGAATGCATCCAGATCTCGGCCACCACTCCCCAGTTTCCTGTACCGATGAGTCTATGCCGCTCCCCTTTGTCCAAGGACACGACTTCCCCAATATTCATGGCCTCCACCGGCCCCTGCTCGTCCGTATGGCTTCTGGCGATGGCGGATTCCCCGGCGATCAGCTTCCATAGTTCCGCCCGTCTGAAATGATATTGCCAGGAAAGCCGTGCGTCCGGCGCCACCAGCAAAAACTTGGGGCTCAACTTCTGCTTCAGCTGCTCCTCAGACAGAGGCACCTCGTCGAAAAACTCGGTTTTAAACTTTAGGATTTGGGATTCGTCAAGCACAAAAAAACCGCCCCAAGGCCGGTTCATGTCTTTTGAGGCGATTTTAAACCCTTTTGCGGCAAGAAACGCTTCCACTTTTTCAAAAACTTCGGCTTTGCTCAGCTGAGCGGCAATTTCAAGATTGTTCATATGGTAAAAATTTTGGTAAACATAAGAAAAGAACAAATCCCCGAAAATCCGGCAAAGAAATTTTCCAATCTTTTCGAAAAACACCGAGCCGATCTGGAATAATTTGGGTTTCCTTCTACTAATCTCTCGATGTTACCTAATTTTTTTCAGGAAGTCTTTTTTGAAATCTAAAATTTCCCTTAATTCAGGCATTCCAAAACGCTATGAACCTAATAAACCCACAAGAGCTCATCTCCAAAATGGAAGGGGTGGTAGAAATAAAGAGCTACCTGAATAAAATCAAAATCATCAAAAACCTTTATCTCAAAGGAGCGAATACAGCCAGCGAGATCTGCAGCGAAGTGGGGATCTCCCTCCCTACCGTCAATGCCCTGCTCGCAGACCTGATGAACTCGGGCGAAGTGATCAAGCAAGGCCGAGCAGAGTCCCAAGGAGGCAGGAAACCAGACCTCTATCGCTTGGCAGAAAACGCATTTTATGTGCTGTCCGTGGACCTTTCCAAGTTTAACATGCACCTGGCGCTCTATTCCTGCACGCATGAGCTTGCCTATGAGAAAGAGGACCACAAGATCATCCTCAACAATGAGAAGGAGACTTTTGACCAGCTGTGCGACTTGATCGAGAGCTATCTGGAGAAGACCAAGATCCCTGCCGAAAAGGTCATCGCGATCGGATTTTCCATGCCAGGTCTGGTAGACTCCATCGGAGGAGTCAACTATACCTACCTTAGATTTGGGAAAAAGACGCTGCTGGAAAACCTGGAGGCCCGATTCCAGAAAAAAATCTTCCTGGAAAACGACGCCCGCGCGATGACTTTGGCCGAATTCAAGTTCGGATCGGTGCACAACCACAAAAACGTACTGGGCATCTTCATAGGCTGGGGAATTGGTCTGGGCGTGATCATCGACGGAAAAATCTACCACGGAGCCTCAGGCTTTGCCGGGGAGTTTTCCCACTCTCCCATCTTCGAGTCCAGGGACGTCACCTGTACCTGCGGCAAGAAAGGCTGCCTGGAATCGGTCTCCTCGGGTACCGCTATCGTACGCATGGCCGAGGACGCCATCAAGCTGGACAAGGACAGCATCCTTGCCCGGATGGTGAGAGATCACCAAGGAGAGCTGGAGCCAGGACTGGTGGTAGAAGCCGCCCTCGCCGGCGACCAGCGTGCCATCACCATCCTATCGGAAGCAGGCCTGGACTTGGGTCGTGGCATCTCCATCCTCATCCAGCTGCTCAACCCCGACCTGATCATCATCGGTGGGTCGGTGGCGGAAGCCAACCAATACCTGATCACCCCTATCCAGCAAGCACTCAATATCTACAGCATGGCGAAGTCCCGCGAAAAATCACAGCTGGCGCTCTACCAGCTCGGCAAGGACGTAGGCCTGCTCGGCGGCGTGGCCGTGGTCAATGAAAAACTCTTTGACGATGTGATCAATCGACTCGGATAAAAGCAGCCGATCTTCAATTTTTTATAATTGGTTTTCAGCTACTTGACACTAGAGATAAAGGGCAGGCAGGCTCCGAGCATGGCTGCCCTTTCTCCCAACTCTCCCACACGCACATCCAGGGCTTGCCCCCTCCCATCCAAATAGGCACGGGTGTAGGGCAGAAACCGTTCGGATGCAAGCGAGATTTTCCCTCCCAAGACCAGGCCCGTAAGCTGCATTTCTGCCAAATAGGGGTAAAGAAACTCGCCCAGTGATTTCCCAAACTCGGAAAGAACCCCTTCTTCCACCTCCCGGCCAAAGCCTCCGGAAAGAAGCTCTTTCATGCCCGTGACTCTCGCTCCAAACCTCTCAGCTGTGTATCTCCTGATCCAGTCCGTCCCGAGATAGTCTTCCGCGATCCCGTCCCGAAAGGGAGCCGTCCATAGCTTGGCATCCCACACCTTCTCACCGACTTTAAACGCGGAGCCTAGCCCCGTGCCGAGCGTAAGACCAACCGAGTTTTTAAATCCACGCCCCGCACCGGCCAAGCTTTCCCCCAACAAAAAGGCTTCTGCGTCATTGGTAAAGGAAATATGGGCGGGATCAATCCCCAGACTTTCAGCCAGTAGGTCTTTCACCGAAAGTCCATAGAGCGCCTTCATTTTCCCCTGATCTATCATCAGAGAAACCCCATTCGGATAGTCAAAAGGGCCCGGCATGGCGATTCCAAGCCGAATATCTCCCTCTGATCCCGCGGCCTGCCTGACTAGGTCGGCCCAAGCCTTGACGATCTCCCCGGCGGACTGAAATGTATCCACATCGGCCTCACAGGGCTTGGAAATTTCGGCATCGGTACCATCCCAGAGAATCCGGGCAACGGAAGCATGGGAGCCTCCTATATCCATTCCAAGTAGTTGCATTTCGATTTGCTTGTCTTCGAGGCTGAATTTGTGGAGAAAAAAGCCAAAACAAAAGGCAAAAGCCATTCAGTACTGAAGTGATTTGTCTAAACCGCAGAAAATCAGGCAAGCCTACCATCCAATCAACCAAGCTCGGCAGAGGCTAAACGCCGTTCTGATCAATCGAAGACATCGGTTATATTTTCATTCAAAACCTTACTCCCATGAAAACCTTTAGCCCCAGTCATCAAAGCCCATTCGAGCTCTATGAATTCTCCGGTTCGGTAGAGGAATCGGGCAAAAACATGGAAACCCAAGTCTACGGAGGCGGAGGAGGCGGCGCCACTTACCGGGGAACCGGCGGCACTGCGCCCGTATCGATCTCATCGCGCACCATCGTCCACGACCAGCTATTCCTTTCCAATGCCATCACGGGAAAAGAACGGGCGTTTCAGCTTCAGGACTTCAACCTCGCTGCGAGAAAGGGAAATTTGCTCACCGTATTCTGGGGTATTCCCTCCGGAAAAAGTTCGGGCTCTTACATCGCGGTCAAAAACCACAGCACCGAGCAGACCTTCTACGCCGACAAGGAGCTCAACAAGCTCTTCATCAAAGGCTGGATTCAGATCATCCTTCTGGCCATTGGCGCCATCTTGCTACTCTCTGGCATTCTCGGGGGATCGGGACTGATATTCGTCGCCCTTGGAGGCGGGGGATTGTTTTTTGCCTGGAAGAGATGGGACACAGCGAAAAAAGAAATATCGGATTTCAAGGCTCATGTCAGCAATTTCACGCTGGACTAGCTTTGGAAGTGGTGCGGATTGCATCCCTCGGCTTTCGGAGGTAGCTTTGGGCAAGTTCATGAGATGAATCTCCAAGCCTTCCAAAATGCCCTTCTTCAGCGACCAGACTTTCCAAAACCTCCAAGCTTCAGATTTTCAGCCCGGCGAATATGACTCCTGTACCTTCACCGGATGCAACCTTTCCAACCTGAACCTCCATGGCTCCAGCTTCGAAAACTGCACCTTCAAAAATTGTGACCTGAGCAACGCCAAAGTATCCGGGGTATCGCTTCAGATGGTCCGTTTTGAGCACTGCAAAATCCTCGGCGTGCATTTCAACTCCGCCAATCCATTTTTGCTGGAGTTCCACTTCGATGGATGCCAGCTGGACTACTGCAATTTCTTCAACCTCAAGCTCAAAAAATCGGTTTTCAAAGCCTGCAGGCTTTTGGAGGTAGATTTTTCGCAGGCGGACCTCGGCGGGGCGAGCTTTGTGGGCTCAGACCTCAGCGGGACTGTGTTCGACCGCAGCCAGCTGGAGAAAGCTGACTTTCGCGAAGCGCTCCACTACCGCATCGACCCAGAGACCAACAAGATCAAAGGAGCCAGATTTGATCTGGAGGGCCTGCCGGGACTACTGGGAAAGTGGGGGATCAAAATAGATTAAAAGAGAAAGCCGGATCTATCGACCCGGCTTCCCTTTGCTTTTTATGATTATCAGCTTTTAAGCCTGTAGGCAGCCGAGACAATCCGAAAGAACGCTAAAGTTGGGGCTTTGCCCTACTTCGGTCTTCGCCTGCGCGCCGTGGCGTGGTCATCGGTCTTCCAGCCCTATTCAAGAAGCAAATTCGCCAACTGGCAAGATTGCGGATAACCATGTTATTTTTTCATATACCCGTCTCTGACCGACTTAAACTCCGAACCTTCCTTCCAGCTCGGCCACTTGTCCGAGTTGGCGAGTGACTTGCCGACGTTGAAGAGCAGCTGCACATCGTCCACTGCCCCGTCGAGGTTCCACCGCTCAGGGTCGTACTCCTCGTTTGGCTTGTGGTAGTAGTTGGCCGTGTAGTCATCCTGCAGCTGCTTGCCATACTCCTTTCCTTTTTCGACATGGTCTATGCCCGTGCCAAAGTAGAGCGCAGGAATGCCCACTTTGGCAAAGTTGAAGTGGTCGGATCGAAAGTAGTAGCCGGCTACCGGATTGGGTTCCGGAGCGCTGTAGCGACCCAGTTTTTCCAGTTCCACATTCAGCAGATCCTCCATCTCAGACTGGCCCACGCCGATGATGGAGACGTCCTTCATCTTTCCATAGGGATTGATGCCGTCCATATTGATGTTGGCGACGGTTTTCTCCACCGGATAGATGGGATTTTGGGCGTAGTAGGCCGAGCCCCAAAGCCCCTGCTCCTCCGCTGTGACAGCGAGAAAGACGACCGTCCGCTCCGGCTGGGCAGCTGTCTTGAAAGCCTTGGCCAGCGCCAGCAGCGCGGCAGTCCCAGACGCGTTGTCCAGCGCGCCATTGTAGATCGAATCCCCGGTCTCGTCTGGCTTTCCGATACCAAAGTGATCCCAATGCGCGGAGTAGATCAGGTATTCCTCAGGCCGGGTTTTTCCGGTCACTTTGGCGACGACGTTTTTGGAAACGTTGTAGTTGGCCTCTACTTGGATGGATGCCGAGGCGGACACCCCCATCGAGACGGCCTGGAAGTCCGACTTTCTCGCCTTTGCCAACATCTCGGAGTCGGTCATCCCTGACATTTCAAAAAGCTTCTTGGCAGTAGGCAGCGTGATCCAGCCTTCAAAGCCCAGCTTGTAGGGCTCCTTGCCGCGATCGTCGAGGTAGAGCTTGGAGGCTTTCCAGCTGTTTTGGATCACGTTGAAGCCATAGCCCGCCGGGATGGTGTTGTGGATGATCAGACATCCCGCAGCGCCTTGCCGGGCGGCTTCCTCGTACTTGTAGGTCCAGCGACCGTAATAGGTCATCGTGTTGCCTTTGAAAAGGGAGGCATCCTCCGTCCCAAAGCCTGGGTCATTGACCAGGACGACTACGATCTTCCCCTTGACGTCGATGTCCTGGTAGTCATTCCAGCCGTATTCGGGCGCCACAATGCCGAAACCCGCAAAAACCACCTCGGCGTCCTTCACCTCCACCAGCGAGTCGGTCCGCTGTGTCCAGATCACAAAGTCCTGCAGCCCCTGCACCTCCAGGTTTCCCTTGGCCGAACTGAAGGTCATTTGCTCCGAGGGTTGGGAGAAAATCGAAACCATCGGCACGTCCTGGAAATAGGAATCGCCGTTTCCCGGCTCCAATCCCATGCTTTTAAACTCGGTTTCAAGAAACTCGGTGGTGATCTCTTCCCCTTCGGTGAAAGGCATCCTCCCCATAAACTCGTCTGAAGAGAGCTTGATGAGATTGGGCTCCAGATCGGCTACCTGAAAGGTATAGCCTGGCTTTTTGGGTGCTTGGCAGGCCACAAGCCCGGCGGAGATCGCCAGGGCTGCGAAAAAGGTCTTTTTCATAAGTCTGATTTGGGTTGGTGGAGATAAACTGCTTAAAGACCCCAAGATAAAAATTTTAGCAGTTGATTTCCTGAGGCATAGGGGCAAAATGGCAGAAAGCCCTTGGATCGGGCAAAATTTGACTTACCTTTGTGGCCTAGCGGCACGACCAGCTCCTGCTGAATCCCCCAGGTCCGGAAGGAAGCAAGGGTAGGCGGTTGTAGCGGTGCGATGCCGCTTCTTTTTTTGCCCTAAATTTTCCAAATACCCCACTTTTTGGAATTCCTAATCCTGATTTAAATTCTAACTTTGTCCGTTAGCCTTTGCTGACGCATTCTCAACCTAAGGCCTTTTGAACAAGTCTTAACAAAAAACCTATTCCCATGAAATTCTTTATTGACACCGCCAATCTCGACGAAATCCGCGAAGCCTACGACCTGGGCGTATTGGACGGCGTGACTACCAACCCTTCCCTGATGGCCAAAGAAGGCATCAGCGGAGACGCAAACGTAAAAGCCCACTACAAGGCTATCTGCGATATCGTGGACGACAAAGTAAGTGCGGAGGTGATCTCCACGGACTTTGACGGCATGATCAAGGAAGGCAAGGAGCTGGCAAAAATCGACGACAAGATCGTGGTGAAAATCCCGATGATCAAGGACGGCGTAAAGGCCCTGAAGTACTTCCACAGCGAGGGCATCCGCACCAACTGCACGCTCGTGTTTTCCGCGGGCCAGGCTATCTTGGCTGCGAAGGCTGGCGCGTCTTACCTTTCCCCATTCATCGGCCGACTGGACGACATCTCCTACGACGGACTGGAGCTGATCGGGCAGATCTCCCACATCTACCAAA
Source organism: Algoriphagus oliviformis (assembly GCF_017254915.1). GTDB lineage: Bacteria > Bacteroidota > Bacteroidia > Cytophagales > Cyclobacteriaceae > Algoriphagus > Algoriphagus oliviformis. The sequence goes on from NZ_JAFKCT010000008.1 coordinate 107,053, forward strand.
ACTACGGCTTCGAGACCGAGATCCTCGCAGCGTCAGTGCGCCACACCATGCACCTGATCAAGTGTGCTGAGATCGGTGCCGACGTGGTCACCTGCCCACTGAAAGTGATCACCGGATTACTGAAACACCCCCTGACCGATTCGGGTCTGGCACAGTTTCTGGCTGATCATGCGAAGGCAGCCGGAAAATAACACTCACGGGAGGCTGTTTCTTGCAAGATGCAGCCTCTTTTTTTAACACCACAGCATGTACATCATCAAGGTAAAAGGAAAAGCCAAAATCCCGGACTACATCCAGATCCGGGACGAAAACTTCGTTTTGGTCGCTTACTTCAGGGCTGACCGGCCGCTGAAAAGCATAGAAAAATTTGGGCTGGCAGGCAGGGAAAGCCAGCTTGAGGAAGTGATCAAAAACCTACCTTTCGGCAAACTTCAAAAACTAGAACTCTAAACCATGGATTTCAGTACCCAACCTGTGCTTCAGGTCACGCAGGCCACCATCTTCCAGGGAGACAGCCCCGTGCTATCGGACATCAATTTTGCCGTGGAGCAGCACGAGTTCGTGTTTCTCATCGGACGGACAGGCAGCGGCAAAAGCTCCCTACTCAAGACCCTCTATGCAGACCTTCCCCTGCAATCCGGACTGGGGGAAATCGTGGGATACTCCCTCACCAAGATAAAAAACAGCGAAATCCCCTACCTCAGGAGAAAAATCGGAATCATCTTCCAGGACTTCCAGCTCTTCAGCGACCGCACGATACGCGAAAATCTGTCTTTCGTCCTGAAAGCCACCGGCTGGAAAGACACCTCCAAGATCAAAGAGCGGATCAGCGAGGTATTGATCCAAGTCGGGCTGACCGACGCCCTCCAAAAGATGCCCCACCAGCTCTCCGGCGGAGAGCAACAGCGTGTGGTCATCGCCAGAGCCCTGCTCAACGAACCCTCCATCCTCCTGGCTGACGAACCCACCGGAAACCTGGACCCGGACGTCGCCGATGGAATATTTAAGCTCTTTCAGGAGATCAACAAAAAAGGAACCGCCATCCTGATGGCCACGCACAACCATGAGCTGCTTCGCAAGTTCCCCTATCGCGTCCTGAAATGCGAAAACGGAAAGCTCCTTGACAGCAAACTTCATGACATTTCCTTCAGCTCTTCCTTCTGAAGCCCAAAAAGAACCACCGCCCGACAAAACAACCGCACACCCGAGGCCGTTTTGAAAAGGCTAACATATCAACCATGAGACTTACCAAACCAACTCTATTGCTTCTGGCGGCGGGCTTGGCATTTTCCTGCCAACCCGAAGACGAACTTCCACAGGTCGATCCGGCTTCCAACCAAGCGGCCAACCGCTGGATACTCGATGTGATGGAGGAGGTTTATTATTGGCTCGATGATCTCGGAACCCCCATCTCGGAGAGCTCCGACCCGGCGGATTACTTCGAAGCCCTGCTCAACCGGCCCACGGATCGATTTTCGGTGATCTATCCCGACTATCAGGAGCTGATCAATGCGCTCAGTGGAGTCAATCTGGAGGCTGGATATGAATTCATCCTGTACCGAGAGAGCTCCGAGGCCAACAGCAACGTGTACGCCTCGGTCTCTTATATCAAGAAAAACAGCCCCGCTTCCAATGTCGACCTCAAGCGTGGCGACATCATCAACAAGATCAACGGCACACAGCTGACGATGAACAACTACTCCGAGCTGCTCGGGGCCACAGCGGGCATGCACACGCTCTCCTATGCCAGATTCAGCGAAGCCAGCAATGCCTATTCGCCCATGCCTGACGTGACGCTTACCGCAGTGCAGCTGGCAGAAAACCCGAACTTTCTCGACACGGTCTACACCATCGACAATGAGAAAATCGGCTACGTGGTGTACCACTTCTTTGCCCCTGGGCCGAGCGCAAACAACACCTCCTACGACACCGAAATGGATGGTATCTTTGCCAGCTTCAAAGCCGAGGGCATCGACCATCTGATCGTGGACTTTCGCTACAATGGTGGCGGATACGTCTCCTCGGCGGTCAATCTGGCCAGCCTCATCGCGCCGGGCGTGGGAAGCACGAGTGTTTTCTCAAAAACCAAGTACAACAACTATCTCATGGATCAGTTTTCCGAACTGAGAAACGTGCAGACCCCCTTCCTTGCCAAGACCCAAAATCTCGGAAACACACTCTCCGACAACCGGGTCTATATCCTGACCTCCTCTAGGACCGCCTCTGCCTCGGAGCTGATCATCAACGGGCTAAAACCCTACATGGATGTATTCCTGATCGGTGACGTGACTACGGGCAAAAATGTCGGCTCGATTCCTTTTGAGGACGAAGAAAACAGCCAAAACGAATACGGCATCCTGCCCATCGTCTCCCAAAGCTTCAATAGCCTCGACCAGTCTGACTACACCGCAGGCTTCACGCCAAACATCACCGTAAAGGAAACACAGGAACGCCTTCGGCCCTTTGGCGATATAAACGAGCTCCTGCTGCGAACGGCCATCTCCCAGATCACGGGCGTGCCCTCGGGGGCAAGATTTGAGCAGCTCAGCCGCCAGGATATCGGCAGCTCGCTGGACGTCCAGATCCGCTCTGGTATCCAGATCGAGGCCCCACTCCAAAAGTAACCCACAGCCCCTTCTAGGGGCTTTTTTATTGTCTTTTGCCGCGCTTGCCAAGAGCAAAATACCACCAAGTCACAGATTAACAAATTGTTAAGTATCCGGTCATGGGTTCATACTTAGCCGCGACAACTTTAAATTCGAGGCATGGAAACTGCAGCGTCATTTTTGATTCTTTTGGTCTTGTATTTTCTGGGAGGGCTTGCGGTCGTGCAGCTCGTGGTCAAGCCGGTCAGAAAATTGGTCCCCAACGCCAACGGGCAGAGCAAGCACTGGGAGACAAACTATTCGAAACTTTTAGCCATCAGCCTGCTGCTCTCCATCGCCACCGCCACCTTGGCTCTTTTTATTTTCCCCTGAGAAAACAAAAAGCCGGCTCATCGGCCGGCTTCAAGGACATCTAGAGTGATTCAGATCAGTTGGTCTTCTTCAGGTTTTCTTTGGCCTGATCAAACGCGGGATCCATTGCAATGGCCTCGTTGAAAGCGGTTTTGGCTTCCGCCTTGGAGTTTTGATCCAGGTAGATCAAGCCTTTCAGGTTAAGTGCGGCTGCCTTCATGCTGATCTGCTGGGTCTCGGTCTGCGACTTGGGAAAGCCGATCTTTTCGTCTGCCTTGGCATTTTTCACCAGCATGGTCACGGAGTTCATCGCTTCTTCATAGCGCTTCAGGTTGTACTGGATAAAGCCGGACTTGTAAAGGCTGAAGTTGTCCCCAGTCAGCAGGTAGAGGCTTTCGAAGTGGGGCAAAGCCCTGTCCAAAGCGCCCAGTTGCTCCAGCGAGTAGGCGGCGATCTCGAGAGCGCCGATATTTTTGTCATTTACCTTGAGGATATCCATGGATACCAGCGCCGCGGAAGCATACTGCTGGGCGTCAAAATACAGGTTTGCCAAAGCTTCGCGATAGCGCATGTCCTCGGGATTTCTCACCATGAGGTCAAAGAGTTTGGTCTTGGCAATGCCGACGTCGCTGTAGGACATGGCGATCTGGTAGGCTGCCTGGTCGGTCGCGTTGAGTACGGCTTTCAGCTTTGGATCCAGCTTGGGCAGGGAGTCGTTGGTTTGGGCAGTGAGATTTCCGGCACAGAAGGCCAGGAGCAGCAGGATTAAGGTGCGCTTCATTTGTTAATCGTTGTTTTCTTGGTGATGTGAATTGTCGTCTACAGGAGCGATGCCTTTTTCACGGGCAATGTCAAACATGAGTTTTCGGGCAGCTTCTGGATTGTTTTGGATTTTGCCCTCCAATATAGCTTCTTTTATTTCTTCCTTGATTTCCCCGATGATTTTGGACGGAGGAAGGCCAAAAATCGCCATGATTTCCTCGCCGCTGACCGGAGGCTGGAAGTTTCGTACCTGGTCTTTCTCCTCCACCTCTTTGAGCTTCTCCTCTACCTTGTCAAAATTGTCCAGGTAGCGCTGGACTTTCTTGTTGTTTTTGGAGGTGACGTCCGCCCGGCAGAGCTTCATCAGGTCGTCGATGTCATCCCCTGCGTCAAAAAGCAGCCTTCGCAGCGCCGAGTCAGTCACCTCATCCTTCACCAGCGCGATGGGGCGAAGGTGGAGCCTCACGAGCTTCTGCACGTATTTCATGCGCTCGTCCATGGGCAGCTTCATCCTGCGAAAAATACCCGGAGTCATGCGGGCGCCTTTGTCCTCATGGCCGTGGAAAGTCCAACCCACCTTGGGGTTGAAGCGCTTGGTGGCAGGCTTGGCGATGTCGTGCATGATCGCTGCCCAGCGGAGCCAGAGGTTGTCCGTCATCACACAGACATTGTCCAGCACCTGGAGCGTATGGTAGAAATTGTCCTTGTGCGACTTGTCATCCACGGAGTCCACGCCCTGCAGGGCGACCATTTCCGGGAAAAACTCCTGGAGTAGCTTGGACGCAAAGAGCAATTTAAACCCATAGGAAGGCTTGGGAGTCTTCACGATCTTGTTGACTTCGTCGATGATACGCTCGGCAGAGATGATCTTCAGCCGGTCGGCATTTTCCGTGATCGCAAAAAAAGTGTCGGGGTCGATGTCAAAATTGAGCTGCGCGGCAAAGCGGACCGCCCGCATCATGCGCAGCGGATCGTCCGAAAAGGTCACCCCAGGCTCCAATGGCGTCTTGATGGTCTTTCTTTTGATATCGCCTATGCCGTCAAAAGGATCCACCAGCTCGCCATAGTCCTCAGCATTGAGCGAGACAGCCATCGCGTTGATCGTAAAGTCCCTGCGCTCCAAATCCTCCTGCAAAGTACCGTCCTCGACGATAGGCTTGCGTGATTCCAGGCGATAGGATTCCTTGCGCGCGCCGACAAACTCCAGCTCACAGTCCTCGAGCTTCAGCATGGCGGTGCCAAAGTTTTTGAAAACGGAAAGCGGCACATGCGTGTCAAAAGACTTGGCGACTTCCTGCGCCAGGCTGATTCCGCTTCCCACACAGGTAAAGTCTATGTCCTTGCTGGGACGGCCCAGTACCAAGTCTCGGACATAGCCGCCCACCACGTAGGACTTGATGCCCAAACGGCCAGCTGCCGCGCCCACTTTTTCAAATATGTCGTGCTCGTCCAGCCTCGATTTGAAATTCATCCGGTGATAATTTTGATGTCGCCCTCAGGGCCCAGAAACATTTCTTTGGTATTGGGTCCCAAAAGGGGAAAATAAAGATCAGTACTAAAATCCGCCTCTCCGGAACCAATCCTGGCCAGAACAGGCTGGGATATGGCGAAAAGCAGTTTGTTCCAGTTGGAATCCCGAATCAGGGAAAAGCGGATGTTGCCATCCCGCAGGGGGGCTGTCTTCAGCACCGGATTCACCGGGCTGTGGTAGATCGTAGGCTTGGTCGCAAACTCCACCACATCCAGCGACACTTCCGAAAAAGGCTCACATACAGACCGGATCTGGAACATGTCAAACAGGAGAAAAGTCCAGTCCTCCCCCATTTCGGCTTGCCAAGACTCGCTTTTCAAAAGCGTCAAGGTCTTGCCGTTTCCCTCTTTGATAGTCACCTGCCCTTTGTCACGAAAGGTTTTTACGATTGCCTGCTGATCCAAGTGATTTTGAATTTTGGCGTAAAAATAGTCAGATTATCTTGCCCGAGCCGCTAAAATCTAAAACACAAAAAAACCTCCCCGGAATACGGAGAGGCGAAAGGGCAGTCTTTAGCGTGGTTTAGCTTACTCTTTTTCCAGCTTTCGGTTGACAAAAAAGCTGGTCACCAGCCCGAGTCCGCCGAAGATGAAAATACTTGCCGGGAAGGACACGTCGTCATCCATTCCTGCCTGCTCCAGAGCCGCTCCGACCAGCACACCGATGCCGATACCGATGGCCAGCAGGGCCAGATTGAGGATGATAGAGCCTATGCCGTTCTTTTTGCCGGTGTTGAAGAGCGAGGCATCCGCCCCCTTTTCGATGAGCGCCAGTCGCTCCTTGTTTCTTGTGGTCAGGTAGACGTACACTACGCCAAAGATGGAGGAGAAAACGATGAGCGGGATGAGGATGTCTTCTTGCATGTGGTTTTTGGTTTGTTTGTCCTTTGGATGCGGGGTGGGCAAAAAAGGTTACAAGACACTTTAAAAAAAATTGCTGTAACTTCTTTGGCGGTATCCGCATCTAAGCTTTTGAATGCAATTCCTGGAAGACAACCACTACATCGAGCTAGCCCGCCAAGGCGACACGAAGGCTTTTGGCTCTCTGGTGCAAAAACACCAGCGCCTGGTCTATACCTTGGCACTCCGGATGCTGAAAAATACCGAAGAAGCACAGGAAGCCGCGCAGGACACCTTTGTAAAGGTGTACCAATCGCTGGGCAGCTTTGAGGGAAAGTCGAAGTTTACTACCTGGATGTATCGGGTAGTCTATAATGAGTGCGCCGGAAGGCTGAGAAAAACCAAAAGGCAGCTGACCTGGATCGAGGACCTGATGGAAAAATCCGGCGAGCCAGCGGACTTTTTGGACGGACTGGAGATCTTGCAGCGCGATGAGCGGGCAGCGCTAGTAAAAAAGGGAATCGAGCTCCTCACCCCGGCGGAGGCCGTGGTCTTGACCCTGTTTTACTTCGAAGAACTCTCCATCAAGGAAATCGTCTCTATCACCGGACACACCGAGTCCAACGTAAAGGTGCAGCTCTTTCGCGGAAGGAAGCATCTGGAAGAAAATCTGAAAAAACTGTCAAGCAAAGAACTAATTGGCCTGCTATGAAAGAAGAAAAAGCCACCTCCCAAGACTCCCTGAAAAAATGGATCGTCGAAGCAGGAATGGATTCGCCTGGAGAAGACTTCCACCTAGCGGTATTGAAAAAAATCGAGTCCCTACCCCAAGCCGCTCCCGCCTATCGTCCGGTCATCGCGCCCTGGGCCTGGATGCTCATCTTGGGACTGGTGTCCCTGATTGTCGCCGGAAGCTTCCTTACTTCTGCCTCTCCCTCTTCCCCAGAAGCGGACCTGCTGGCGGAGAGCTTGCAGCGACTGAAGCAGACTTTGCCCAACTTCGGAGGTCTGGGATTGACTTTGCCTTCACTCCACTTGAGCCCTCCCTTTGTCATCGGGGTACTGGCTTTTTTTATATTGGGTTTTATCGCGATAGCCGGTCCGCTCAGGCGAAGACAGGAAGCTATATAAAAACAAAAAAGACAGCAATGCTGTCTTTTTTGTTTGATGCCATTGGCTAAATTAACCTTTCAACCAGTTAATAAAAGTCTGATAACCAACACCAATTTCTCTAGCGAAAGCTGCTTTGGTTTTTTTGCCGGCAGCTTCTACTTTTTGCCACTCTTCTACAATTTTGCTCTTCTCGGCGTCAGAAAAAGATCTTCTTTTGCCAGTTCCTTTGGATGAAGAACCACCGCTCAATGCAGCAATCAGATCATTCAATTCGCTTACAAATTTACCGTCTGTCAAAAACAAACCAGCCGCTTCCAGCTTCTTGATCACCTCGTCTTTTGGATTTACGGGAGTGACGGCAATGCCTCTTGCAGCAGCTTCATGCAAGTCGATTTTCTTTCCTTCAGAAGTTACATAGATAAAGCCCTCTGTTCTTTTTAGATCAGCGATAGCTTCTTTAATTAGTTCTCTCATTTTCGTAAAGATTAATATGTATCAATATAAATCCCCGAAAGATATCAATTGATTTTTATTCGATAAATAGATTTAATGAATATTTACAAATTAATATCCAGGCTATCTCCGAGCACACATCAATTTAAAGAATAAGAAAGCAACCAGGCTTCTATTAGGTTTCCGGATCCGGTCTTTTTGGCCAACAGGCTAAAGTAAGTTTTCTCCAAATGTGGATCGCAAAACTGCGTTTGGTAGAGACTGAGGTCTTTGCTGGCCAGGAGCTGGGCCAGCATCTCGTGGAAGGAGGCAAATTCCGGCAGCGTGTTTGGGATGCCCTTTGGAGCAAGATCATTGCCCAAGCCCTCTCCACAGTAGGCAAACGTATATCTAGGCTGCCCCTCCGCACCCAACTTGAACAAAACAATAGAGTCACGGCCAGAAGTAAGCGTGGCCACCTCCTCCAGATCCTCGTTTAGCCGGATATCTTCCAGTAGAGACTCGACCAAAAAATACACAAAACGCTTCCATGCCCCAAGTATGGAAGGGCTGAAACCATAATTGTCCACTTCAAAAAACCCGTGTTTATATACTTCCAATTCCCAGTCATTGCTCTCGCATAGCGAATTCAATTCAAACCACTCGCCACCAAATTGCTCCGAAAGAGGCCAAAAACAAACCAACTTTTTTCTCGCTATCACTATTTCATCAAAAACATGTGAATAGATCTTGTTGATCACATTTACATCTTCTTCAAAACGAGTCCAGTCGGTTTGGGAAAATAACCTAACAGGATCCAATGCAAACGCTTCCACATTGCTTGTTGAAAAACCGAAAGGCTCCTGACCGCCTTCATCTGACAGGTGATCTACCAACGCAATACTTTTGTTTCTTAAGTCCATGACCGTGCTTATTTAATTTTTCTATTATATTCTTAATCCACATTTTGAATCCTATGCTTCCTACTCACTGACAGCTAATTGGTAAAAAAACAGCTGTCAAAAGAAAAGAAATCAGGGATTACTCAAGTCCCTTGGAATCATGAATCTAAGGTAAGCCAGTACTTCCAGTCAAAAAACCAATTGACATATATTGTCACGAAATACTTTGTCGTAATCCCTCGTCCGCATGGAGCTAAAAAGGGAGAATCCTCAAAAATGAAATCAGAGAACAGAAGCCAAGTCAGGAAATTTCCCTAATTTTGAGCCCCATAAGATTCCAACCAAAATCATCCTTCTCCATTCTTATGGGCTCATCCACCAAGTACATTTTCATCACCGGAGGTGTTACCTCGTCTCTCGGCAAAGGCATCATCGCTGCATCTTTGGGCAGACTGCTGCAAGCCAGGGGCTTCTCTGTGACCATCCAAAAATTTGACCCCTATCTCAACATCGACCCGGGGACGCTCAACCCCTACGAACATGGGGAATGCTACGTGACCGATGACGGTGCCGAGACGGACTTGGATCTGGGGCACTACGAGCGGTTCCTAAACGTCACCACCTCCCAGAGCAACAACGTCACCACCGGAAGGATCTACAACAACGTCATCACCAAAGAGCGCAAGGGTGAATTCCTCGGCAAAACCGTCCAGGTCATCCCCCACATCACCGACGAAATCAAGGCCAACTTCTACAAGCTGGGCGAAGACGGCAAATACGACGTGGTCATCACCGAAATCGGCGGCTGCGTGGGCGACATCGAGTCCCTGCCCTTCATAGAGGCGGTGCGCCAGGCGCGATGGGACCTGGGGCCAAACAACTTTTTGGTGATCCACCTCACGCTCATCCCTTACCTCAGCGCTGCCAAGGAACTGAAGACCAAGCCTACCCAGCACTCCGTGAAGCAATTGCTGGAGGCCGGTATCCAGCCGGATATCCTCGTGTGCCGCACCGAGCACCACTTGCCGCAGGACGTCAAGAAAAAGCTGGCGCTCTTCTGCAACGTGCAGCTCAACAGCGTGATCGAAGCCATGGACGCCGAAACCATCTACGATGTGCCGCTGCTGATGAAAAAGGAAAAGCTCGACGAGCGGGTCATGTCCAAACTCAAGCTGACCTCCAAGTCAAACACCGACCTGGAGCACTGGAAGGATTTCCTCGGCAGGCTGAAAAACCCAACCCAGGAAGTCACCATTGGCTTGATCGGCAAATACGTGTCGCTGCCCGATTCCTATAAATCCATCATCGAATCCTTCACCCACGCCGGCGCGGCAGTGGAGTGCAAGGTACACCTCAAGCTCATCTCTTCTGAGGAAATCCACAACGACAACATCGAAGCCAAGCTGAGCGAGCTGGACGGCATTTTGGTCGCTCCGGGATTTGGTGAGCGGGGCTTTGAGGGAAAAATCGAAACTGTCCGCTACGCCCGAGAAAACAAGATCCCGTTCTTTGGGATCTGTCTGGGCATGCAGGTGGCGGTGATCGAGTTTGCCCGCAACGTGATGGGACTGGCAAGCGCCAACTCCACAGAGATGGATCCAGCCACAGCCTATCCTGTGATCGGACTGATGGAAGAGCAAAAGAAAATCGACCAAATGGGCGGAACTATGCGACTAGGTTCGTATGCTTGCGACCTCAAAAAAGGAAGCAAGGCTGCCCAGGCCTACGGCAAGACCAAAATCCACGAGCGCCATCGCCACAGATACGAGTTTAACAACGACTATCTGGAGCAGGTGGAAGAAGCCGGACTGCTTGCCACGGGCAAAAATCCGGACACCGGATTGGTGGAGATAGTAGAGCTGAAAAACCATCCTTGGTTTGTCGGCGTACAGTTCCATCCAGAGTACAAGAGTACAGCCCTGAATCCTCAGCCGCTGTTTGTCAAATTCATTCAGGCAGCAATAGACGTCAAAAAAGTAAAGTAATCCCGTAGCGCTAAGTCCCTTAGCCACGAAAAAAACACCTATGGATAGAAATCAAGCAACGGGTTTGATCCTGTTTGCAGCGGTGATCTTGGTCTACTCGCTCTTTTTCGCGAGCAGTCCCGAGATCCCTGCTGTAGAAGAACCCCCACAGCAAACCGAAACGCCCGTTTCGGCAAATGTTCAGGAATCCTTTTCAGAAACCACCCTGCCAGACAGTCTGGTAGACGCCCAGCGAGTCGCCCAATACGGCGCCTTGGCTCCCCTTACCTCCGGTGTCGAGGAAGACATCGTGTTGGAAAACGACCAGGTCACCGTGACACTTTCCACCAAAGGCGCGGCGATCAAGTCGGTAGTGCTCAAGGAATACAAAAGCTGGGACGGCGAGCCGCTCGTCCTCTTGGACGAAACCAGCTCTTCGATGGCCTACACCCTCGAGAGCAGCAAGGGCTCGCTCAACCTGGCCGACCTCTACTTCAGCCCAAAGCTGAGCGAGACCGACGCTGAGGGAGTAAAAACCAAGGTTTTGACCCTTACGGCGGCCACCGAAGCTGGACAGATCTCCCAGACCTTCTCGCTTGAAGAGGGCAGCTTTGTAGTCAAAAAATCCCTCCAGATCGATCGCTTTCAGGGAGTATTCACCGGCAACGCGCTCAATCTAGCTTGGGAGGACCACATCAAAGCCCAGGAAAAAGACCTGAGCGAGTCCCGCAGACAAACAAAGCTCAACTACTACCTCGCCTCTGAGTCCTACGAAAACCTGGGAGCAGGCAATGATCCCGAGCAGGAGCAGGTAGCCGAGCCGGTGAAATGGATCGGGTTTAGCCAGCGCTTCTTCACGGCAGGAATCATCGCGGACTCTGTGTTCCAAAACGTCAGCCTCACGCAGACCACCCCGACAGACTCCTCCATCGTGCGGACCATGACGGCGTCGTTTGCCATTCCTATGCAAAACGGACAGGCGGACATGAGCTTCTACTTTGGCCCGGACAAGTACAAAACTCTGAAAACCGTGACTGACGGCTTCGAAAAGAACGTCGACATGGGCTACTTCTTCGTCAGCTGGGTCAACAAGTACATCGTCGTACACCTCTTCTCCTTCTTGGAGAAGTATTTCAACAACTACGGCATCATCATCATCCTGATCGTGCTGATCATCAAGCTCGCCCTGTCGCCTCTGACCTACAAGTCCTACATCGGCATGGCCAAGATGCGGGTGATCAAGCCGGAGATCGACGAGCTGAAGGAAAAATACGGCGATGACGCTACCAAGATGCAGCAGGAGCAGATGAAGCTCTTCTCGCAGCTCGGCGTGAGCCCGATCTCAGGATGCCTTCCCCTCCTACTCCAGATGCCCTTCCTTTTTGCGATGTTCTTCTTCTTCCCCAATGCAGTAGAACTACGCCAGGAATCCTTCCTTTGGGCCAATGACCTCTCCACGTACGACGAGTTCATCAAGCTGCCCTTCACCATTCCGTTCTATGGCTCCCATGTCAGCTTGTTTACCTTGCTGATGACCGTGTCGCAGATCATCTACACGCACTTCAACAACCAGCTGACCACGGCCACCGGCCCGATGAAAAACCTCGGCTACATCATGCCGGTGATGTTCATGTTCATCCTGAACTCCTACCCGGCTGGTCTGAGCTTCTACTACTTTGTGTCAAACATCGTCACCTTCAGCCAGCAGGCGGTCATCAAGCTTTTTGTGGACGATGAAAAAATCCGCGCCAAGGTGGAGGAAAGCAAAGCGAAAAACGTCAACAAAAAGAAGTCTAAGTTCCAGCAGCGATTGGAAGAGGCGATGAAAGCCGCCGATGCCAACAAGAGGAAATAAAACCGAAAAAAGGAGCTTTTCATAGAGCTCCTTTTTTCTTGGCCTAGCCTTGGCAAAAGCTCCAACGGCAGCTCTGTTACACGTCTGGTTTTAACCCATTTAACCTTTTTTCACAGGAGTCTTTAGCCAAAAAAAGAAAAACCGACCCAAGGAAAAGACCCGAATTTGATTAATATTGGAGTCAAATTACCCTTTAGCTCAACCATGGGAAAAATAATTGCAATAGCCAACCAAAAAGGCGGAGTGGGAAAAACCACCACTGCAATGAACCTTGCTGCCAGCTTGGCTGTATTGGAGTTTAATACCCTGGTCATCGATGCCGATCCCCAGGCCAACACCACCTCCGGGCTCGGGCACGACCCAAAGGCCATCGACACCAGCATCTACGAGTGCATGGTCGACGGGATCAACGTCCGGGACATCATCCTCAAGACCTCCATCGAGCATCTGGATCTGGTTCCCTCCCACATCGACCTGGTCGGTGCCGAGGTGGAGATGATCAACCTGGAAAACCGGGAAGAAAAGATGAAGGAAGTCATCGCTCCCATCAAGGACCTCTACGACTTCATCATCATCGACTGCTCCCCTTCCCTAGGTCTGATCACCATCAATGCCCTCACTGCGGCCAATTCTGTAATCATACCCGTCCAATGCGAATACTTTGCATTGGAAGGCCTGGGCAAACTGCTCAATACCATCAAGATCATCCAGACCCGGCTCAATCCCGACCTGGAAATCGAAGGCATCCTCCTCACCATGTACGACGTGCGCCTGCGCCTGTCCAACCAAGTGGTGGAAGAAGTCAGGCTGCACTTCAAAAACATGGTGTTTGACACCATCATACCAAGAAATGTCCGGCTCTCCGAATCACCGAGCTTCGGTTTGCCGGTCATCGCATTTGACGCAGAGGGCAAAGGCTCCATCGCGTACCTCAACCTGGCCGGGGAAATAGCCCAGAAAAACGGCCTCCAAAAAGTGACCACGTAAGCATGTCTGATCATAAACCCAACCGAAAAAGTGCGTTAGGAAGAGGGCTGGGAGCGCTGTTGGAAGACAGTCCTGCCAAGCACAAAAACACCGAAATCCTACCGGAAGTGGCCAAAACGGGAATTTTCGAAATTCCTTTGGGCGAAATCCAAGTCAATCCCTTTCAGCCACGGGTCCACTTTGACAAAGAAGCGCTGCAAGAGCTGGCGGACTCCATTTCCGTCCAGGGCATCATCCAGCCGGTGACGGTCAGAAAGCTCGCCCCAAACGAGTACCAGCTCATCTCCGGAGAGCGCCGCTTCCAGGCTTCCAAGCTGGCAGGCCTGACCCAGATCCCTGCCTATGTCCGCACGGCCAACGACCAGCAGATGCTGGAAATGGCACTCATCGAAAACATCCAGCGGGAAAACCTCAATGCGCTCGAAATCGCCCAATCCTACCAACGTCTCCTTGCCGAGTGTGATCTCAAGCAGGAGGAACTGGGCGACCGCGTGGGAAAAAACAGGACTACGGTCAACAACTACCTCCGCCTGCTGAAGCTTCCCCCAACGATCCAAGCGGCTATCCGGGACCAGCAGCTCACCATGGGCCATGCCCGCGCGCTGATCAACATCGAAGACGTGGACAAGCAACTTGCGATATTCAGAAAAGCCATCGATGAGGAACTGAGCGTCCGCAAAGTCGAGGCACTGGTAAAAGCACTCAATGAGGGCAAACCCCAAAAAGAAACCACCGAAAAAGGACTGGATCCGGTAAGGAAATACGAGATCAACAAGATACAGCAGCGTTTGGCTTCCCACTTTGGCACCAAAGTCGGCCTAAAAGCGGACGACAAAAACCGCGGGGAGATCAAGATTCCCTTCAACTCGGCTACGGACCTCAACCGCATCCTCGAAATCCTCGAAATCATCTGAAAATTGAAAGTCTTTTTTCCAGATATTACAGCAAAGCCCAAGACCCCATGGATTTCCTTGGGGCTTTTGCTTTTGGTAATCCTGCTTTCCAATCCGGCATTTTCCCAGGAGAACGCTGCTGCCAAAGCACCTGAGCCTCCCAAAGAGAAAAAGGAAAAGCCAGACTACTCCTCCCTGCCCAAAGATCCGAGAAAGGCCACCATCCTCTCCGCGATCCTACCGGGAGCCGGCCAGGTGTACAACGGCAAAGCTTGGAAAGTACCGCTGCTCTACGCGGGATTCATGACGGACATCTACTTCATCGGCTACAACAACAAGCGCTACCAGACCTTTCGCAGCGCGCTGTTTGCCTACGACGATGGAGACCAGAGCCAGTTCCCCTCTCTTAATCGGGAAGGCCTGGTGCGAAATGTCGACTACTGGCGCCAAAACCGGGATCTGACCATCCTCCTGCTCCTGGGCATCTACGCGCTCAACCTGATCGACGCCAACGTGGACGCACACCTGTCAGGCTTCGATATTTCCGACGACCTGGCCCTAAAATTTGAACCAAATGTGGGTACTTTCGCAGCATCCAGTACCTCCATGGGACTCACTATGAAACTTCAATTCAAATAATGAACATTCTCATCCTAGGATATGGCAAAATGGGCAAGATCATCGGCGAAATCGCCGAGTCCCGCGGCCATTCCCTTGCAGCCAAGATCAATATTGACAACCGCCACGAGCTGGACAGCCTTGACGCTTCCAAGATCGACGTGGCCATCGAGTTTAGCCAGCCGGAGGCCGCTGTGGAAAATATCGCCTGGGCGATGGAGCGCGGCATTCCCGTGGTGTCCGGCACGACGGGTTGGCTTTCCCGCAAGGCGGAGATCGAAAAGCTCACCGCCGAGCAAAACGGCGCATTCTTTTACGCTTCCAACTACAGCATCGGAGTCAACATCTTCTTCAAGGTCAACGAATTTCTCGCCAAGCTGATGAACGAAACCTCG
Organism: Algoriphagus oliviformis; assembly: GCF_017254915.1. Classification (GTDB taxonomy): domain Bacteria; phylum Bacteroidota; class Bacteroidia; order Cytophagales; family Cyclobacteriaceae; genus Algoriphagus; species Algoriphagus oliviformis. The sequence continues at coordinate 122,301 of NZ_JAFKCT010000008.1, forward strand.
GGCTACCAAGCCTCCATGGAGGAGATCCACCACACCGAAAAGAAGGATGCCCCCTCGGGCACCGCGATCACCCTGGCAGAGGGGATTTTCAAAAACCTGGAAAGCCTCAATAGCTGGCACCTGGCCGGACAGCCGAACGGAAATGAACACTCGCTCCCCATCACCGCCAAGCGTATAGACCCCGCTCCCGGCACCCATATCATCCGCTATAGCTCTGCAATCGACGAGATTGAGATCACGCACACCGCACACAGCAGACAGGGTTTTGCCCTTGGCGCAGTTTTGGTGGCGGAGTGGATCCAAGGCCGAAAAGGAGTGCTCTCCATGGACGATTTTCTATCTTTCTGAATCAACTAGCAACACATGAGTCAACCTAAAAAGAAAAAATCAGCAACCCGCGAATGGCTGGACGCGCTGGTTTTTGCAGTCGTCGCAGCCAGCTTGATCCGTTGGCTTTTGCTCGAGCCTTTTACCATCCCTACCGCTTCCATGGAGAAATCCCTGCTGGTAGGCGACTTCCTTTTTGTCAGCAAAATGCACTACGGCACCCGGATACCAAAGACCGTCCTCCAGGTACCGCTTACCCATCAGAAGATCTGGGGAACAGACATCCCCTCCTACTCTGATGCGATCCAGTTGCCCTACTATCGCCTTCCCGGATTCAGCGACGTAGAGCGAAATGACGTCGTGGTATTCAACTACCCGGTCGAATTCCAATATCCCAGCGACCTCAAGACCAACTACATCAAGCGCGCAGTGGGTATCCCCGGTGACGTGATTGAGGTCAAGGCAGGCGAACTCGTCGTCAATGGCCAAGCCGCCCCCAAACCGGAGGAAATGCAGTATTCCTACGACTTGATCAGCAACCGTCCGCTCACTGTGGACTTCTTTGCGGAGTACGGTGTGAATCCAGACAGCTTCATGGCTTTCTCCAACGGCTCGGGCTACATGGTCTTTGCGACCAATGAGGTCATCGAGCGGCTGAAAACTTCCCCCGTAGTCGTCTCCATCAACAAGCGCATCGAACAGGCGGGAGAAAACAATTCACGGATTTTCCCAGCCGGCTCAAACTATGGCTGGAATGCCGACAACTATGGTCCTCTGCAAGTACCCGCCAAGGACTGGACCATAGAGATGACCGCCGACAATGTCCTGCGCTATGGCTCTACCATCGAGCACTACGAAGGGCACGGGCAGGTCGACATCCGCGACGGGGAGCTGTTCATCGACGGACAAAAAATCGACAGCTACACCTTCAAGCAAGACTACTACTTCATGATGGGCGACAACCGCCACGACTCTTTGGACTCCAGATTCTGGGGCTTCGTGCCGGAAGACCACATCGTAGGCAAAGCTTGGTTCCTGTGGTTATCCCTGGACAAGTACGAGTCCATGTTTGGCAAGATCCGATGGAGCAGGTTCTTCAAAGGCATCAACTAACCAAAAGCCCCGACCTCCAAGTCGGGGCTTTTGGTTTTATGACTATCCTCAATCAGGCACGTCGCCAAATGGAATCAAACGCGGATCGCATTTCCACCTGCCGCAAACCGTCCTCTGTGGACCCTGCCTACCGCAGGCGAGAGTGGTCGAAGAGCCGTTACAGATCTTGTTTGGAAAGTGGCTCGTGCAACATTGCGTTACTCCTATTTTGATTTACCACTTGATCGGCTCGAGGCCTTTTTCACGGAGGTATTGGTTTGCTTGGGAAAAATGACGGCAGCCCAAGAACCCCCGATGTGCCGACAGGGGACTGGGATGGGGCGCTTTCAGAATCAGGTGTTTCTTGGGATCGATCAAAGCCGCCTTTTTCTGGGCATAAGCGCCCCACAGCATAAAGACGACATTTTCCCGCTCCGAGCTGATGATACGGATCACCTCATCGGTAAACTCCTCCCAGCCTTGGTTTTGGTGGGATCCCGCCTGACTGGCGCGTACCGTCAGCGTAGCGTTGAGCAGAAAAACGCCCTGATCCGCCCATCTGGTCAAGTCTCCGCTCGGGGGCATATCCACGCCTAGATCCGCTTTGATTTCCTTCAGGATATTCAGCAAGCTCGGGGGAAAAGGAACACCTGGCCTGACCGAAAAAGACAGCCCGTGCGCCTGGCCCTGACCATGATAGGGATCTTGGCCTAATATCACTATCTTTACCGCCCCCAATGGGCAGTGGTCGAAAGCGTTGAAAATTTCTTTGCCCGGAGGGTAAACTTCCTGATTTTGATATTCGTACCTTACGAAAGTAACCAAGCGTTTAAAAAAGTCCTTTTCGAATACGTCCTTTAATGAATTACTCCAGCTTTCTTCAATTTTTACGTTCATTAATCCCGATTATTTAGTTAGTACAAGGAATTTCAACTCATTCTCGCCCAAAATTATCTACAAATGGTAATCGCAGTTACAAAAGGCATCAAGGTAAGCGTGGAAGTCACCTACCAGGCGGAATTCTCCAGCCCCCACCAGCACCATTATGTGTTCACCTACAAAGTGACCATTGAAAACAACAGCCAATATACCTATCAGCTGTTGAGAAGAAAATGGGAGATCTTTGATGCAGCCGAATCCTCCAAGATCGTCGAAGGCAGCGGTGTCGTGGGGCAGCAGCCAGTATTGGAGCCCGGCGAGTCCCACTCCTATGTCTCGGGATGCAACCTCAAGTCAGGATTGGGCAAGATGAAAGGCTTCTATACCATGGAAAAGCTCAATGATGGCTCGCTGGTGGACGTCGCCGTCCCGGAGTTCCAGATGATCGCCAATATTTTCCACAATTGATTTGGGGGACATTTTTTTCAGTCTCCGTGCGTTTGTTTCCCATTGGCTAAACAAAGAGGACCGGTTCAGCCAGCAATCCCCCTTCGTATTCCAAACCTATTCGGGTTTACGGCATTTCCTCAACCAAAACAAAAAGGGAAATCCCGAGATCGAAGCGTTTAGAGCGTCCTTGCTCCAGGATCACGAGTATATCGAAGTGCTGGATCTTGGCGCCGGATCCAAAAAAGTACCCCAAGCGCTACGACCCATCTCCAAGATCACGCGCTACTCCACCAGCAACAGTAAATTTGCTCAGCTCTACCAGTATTTTTGCGGCATGACCCCTGCCGAATATGTACTGGAGCTGGGTACCTGTATGGGGATTTCCACGCGTTACCTGGATGCGCAGACCAGGGGAAAGCTTTTCACTTTTGAAGGGTCGGAACAAATCCAAAAAATAGCCCAGAGACGCCCACTACCTCCCAAGACTAACTTTATTTTAGGTCCGATTGAGCAAACGCTTCCCCAGACACTACAATCTATTCCGAAGGTTGATTTTGCCCTGATAGACGCCAACCACACCTATGACGGGACGATCAGCGCATTTCGAGCTATCCTTCCCAGACTCCAACCCACCTCGATCGTAGCGATCGGAGATCCCCACTGGACTCCGGGTATGGAGCGGGTATGGGAAGAAATAAAGGCCCTCCCCGAGGTGAAGCTGACCCTGGACTTTTTCGAGTGCGGCATCGTTTTCTTTGATTTTCCGGGCGAAAAAAGCCACCTAATCCTTGACGTCTAGCCTGCAAAACTGGATAAAAAGCTCGGTGCCCGCCCGCTCGGGAATAGAATTCGTGCAGGGCTCCATGTGCTCAATCCTAAAATAAGGCTCAAAATAGCGGCGATACTCCGCCACACTGCCTCCAAATGGCGGCCCCGCCTGCCCAAACTCCCGGTCAAAGAGCACCCCGACCAGTCTACCCCCAGGCTTAAGCAAAGTGTACATTTTCTCCGCATATGCCGGACGCAGTGCCGGATCCAAGGCGCAAAAAAACGTTTGCTCCAAGATCAGGTCGTAGGCACCCTGATGCTCAAAAAAGTCTTCGCAGTGCAACTGAGACTCAGGAAAGCCCGGATGTTTTCTTAAAAAACCCTGTATCGGCAAAGGGGAAATGTCCAGCAAATGGATGTTTTGGAGCCCCAGACGCCATCCAGCTGCTACTTCGTGGGCATTGCCGGCACCCGGAACGAGCACCTTAACTGATTTAGTATCAATTTGGCAAAGATATTGATAAAGTGGTGGTGAAGCATAGCCGATGTCCCATCCCGTAGCCCCGCTGCGGTATCGGGAAGACCAGTAAGTTTCGTCAAATGTCAGCATATCATAAGCCCCAAACAGATCCAAACACATGAGCACTAATTTCGAAAAGGAACCAGGCCAAAAGAAAGACCAAAATAAGAACATCATCATTATTGTCCTTGTTTTGCTGGTCATCATCAGCGGCATCAAGCTCTACACAGACTACGTAGACCGTACCAAAAAGACCGAGGAAATCCTCCTCCTCTCCACGGAAAACAACGAACTGAACATGCGTCTCGACTCGGTCACCTATCAACTGGATCTTCGGATCAAGGAGATCGAAAAATTGGGAGGTGATATCCAAGCGCTGGAGGCGGTGAGAGACCAACTGATCGCTGAGCGCAACTCCACCAAGCAGCGCAGCGCGTCAGAGATCGCCGCTCTGAACGGGAAGATCACCAACCTCAATGGACTCATTGCGCAAAAGGACCAGGAAATCCTGGAACTGAGAGCGGCAAACCAGCAGCTTTTCGCAGAAAACCAAGACCTGAAGACGACCCAAGCCGAAATCGAAGAGGAAGTCGCCCAGCTCAATATCCAAAAACAAGACCTCCAAGCCAAAGTGGACGTGGCTTCCATGCTGAAAGCCGAAAACATCAGCATCGCCGCAGTAAACGCGCGGGGCAAAGAGCGGATCGAAACGACCAAAGACTTCCGCAACAGACAGATGGAAAGGCTGAAAGTGAGCTTTAACCTTGCAGACAACAAAGTGGCAGAAAAAGGCCCTAGAAACGTGTACGTGCAGGTTTTGGGACCAAACTCCCAGCCCATTTTCGATGTAGCCAAGGGCTCTGGCACCTTTATGATCCAAGGGGCTGAGCAGTTTTACACCGTAAAACAGGACATCATCTTTGACAACTCCGAGCAGGATCTGGTCTTCTACTACGAAAAAGGCTCCGACTACACCTCCGGGACTCATGAGGTCAAAATCTACGTCGACAACTACCAGGTAGGGTCCAAGACCTTTACCGTAAAATAACAGGCTGACGAGCAGCCAGCGCAAAAGCCTCCCCATCGGAGGCTTTTTTCATTTACAGCCTTTTTGATTGTTGCCAAGGATTTGGAATCCAGCAGCAAATCCTCTACTTTTGCGGTCTGTTTATTCAAATTCCTTAAACACATTCAAAAATGTTCCAAAGAAATTATGAGACGGTATTCATTTTAACTCCCGTTTTGTCTGATGTTCAGATGAAGGATACTGTCGACAAGTTTGTGAACTTGTTAAAAGAAGAGGGGGCAGACGTGATCAATGTGGAGAACTGGGGGCTGAAGAAGATGGCTTACACCATCGACAAGAAGACTACTGGTTTTTATGTATTGGTTGAGTTCAAGGCTAATCCGGCTATCATCCGCAAGTTTGAACTGGAGTTCAGACGCGATGAGAAAGTGATGCGATTCCTGACCACTGTACTGGACAAGCATTCTATCGCTTACGCAGACAGAAGAAGAAAAGGAGAATTTAACAAAAAAGCTGAAGCTAAGGAGGAGCAAGCCTAATGACACTAGTAAACGAACCAATCAACAGAGGCGAAATCAGAAAGAAATATTGCCGATTCAAGAAGCACGGTATCAAGTATATCGACTACAAGGATCCCAACTTCCTTTTGAAGTTCGTCAACGAGCAAGGCAAGATCCTTCCTAGAAGACTTACCGGCAACTCTGCGAAATACCAGAGAAAAGTAGCCCAGGCTATCAAAAAAGCAAGACATTTGGCCCTGTTGCCATTCGTAACCGATGGTTTGAAATAATTCGGTCTTGTATCGTTCAATCACAAAAGATCATTACAAATGGAAATCATTCTAAAAACAGACATCAAAGGTCTTGGATATAAAAATGACTTGGTAGACGTGAAGCCAGGATACGGAAGAAACTACCTGATCCCTCAGGGCTTCGCGGTATTGGCTACCGGCTCTAACAAGAAAATCCTTGCTGAAAACATCAAGCAGGCCGCTCACAAAGCTGAAAAAATCAAGACTGAAGCAGAAAACACCGCTGCCAAGCTCGAAGGCGTAACCTTGGAAATCAAAGCGAAAATCGGTGACTCCGGAAAAATCTTCGGTAAAGTGACCACGCTTCAGATCTCCGACGCGCTGGCCGCGCAGGGCTTCGACATCGACAGAAAGAAAATCGCCATCACCGTTCCTGTAGAAGGCGCGGGCGAATTCACCGCTGACGTAGACCTTCACAGAGAGGTGAAAACCAAAGTGAAGTTTGTCGTAGTGGGAGAATAAGTTCTTCTCGACACCCAAACAGAAAGGCTCACTATGACGTGAGCCTTTTTTGTTATCGGAAAATCAGTCCAATGCCTTTTCCAAATCCTCTATCAGCTTTTTGGCCACTGCCTTGGAGTTCTTTTCCCTTGCTTCTTTGAAGGCATCCAGGGCCAATGTAGCCTTCTCCACCACCCCACTCGGGTTTTGGTCGTGCTGGTAGCTTCCCCAGCACCAGCTCAATTCGGCCGCCAGCTCAGACTTCTTCAGTTTTTCCAGTTTTTCGATGACGTCAGCCACCAGTTTTTCCATTTTTTTCGCTTTCATAAGTCAATAGGTAGTTACCATGCTAGTTTGGAGTGAAAAAACACAAATATTCCCAATCACACAATACAAGTGACTGGAAATTAACGATTCAGTAATTTTGAAATGTTTTTGATGCGATTTTCACAAAACACCTCTCCAATATCGAGAAAATATACACACTTTTGCATCGATTTTTTTTCCTGCTGAAAGCAAGGATTTTACAGCCCTATTCCAAAAATCTTTAAAGCCCCATTTGGAAAGAACCAGTCAAAAATCTACCTTTGTGACACTTTAAAGCAGACGAAAGAGTCGCTTCCAACAAACTGGTCTATGGTGTAACTGGCAACACGTCTGATTTTGGTTCAGAAGAGTCTAGGTTCGAGCCCTAGTAGACCAACGAAAAGCCCCAATTCGAAAGATTTGGGGCTTTTTTTTGTTTGTACTTGTCAGTCTTAGGTCGTCTTTTTCAAATCCCGCTTCCGCTCCCGAGCAGCCTCAATCGATACGCATTCATGGCATACTCCCCCAGTTGCTCGGTCAGCTTATAATTGGCAATCGCGCCTACTGGCGCACCGATGATGGGCACGAGTTGGGCAAGCTTGGCCAGATCGATGTAGTCACGGTAGTCCAGCTGAAAGGTCTTCCAGTCAAACTTCCCCAGGTCTTTGGGCAGATCTTCGCGGAATGAATCCCAATTTTCGATCAGGCCGATCAGCTCGTTCCTCCTCTTTTGGCTCGAAAAGCTCAACTGAAACAAGTAGAGCAAAAACAGGCGCTCCTGATAGTCTTTGGCATCGACCCCGTAGAGCGCCGCGATGTCAAACAGCATTTTCATCTTGATCGTGAGAAACGCCGGAAAGTCAGCCAAGCCGAGGAGAATGCCTCCAGCCCCTGTCACAGCACCTTCCGCAGACGCTGTATTCCGATACCACTTGATCCGGTTTCGCACGCGGCCTTCCCGCTCTTTGAGGGAGATTAAATCCTGGACTTTGGGTAAAATCCAACCCGATCCGGTCAGTACTGCCTTGACCATGTTTTCTATGGCCAGCGTGATCGCCCGATGCACCTTTTCCGGAATCCAGGAATTGATCTTTCCCTGTACGCCATGGCTCACCCGGCTCAAAATCCCCGGCGGTTTCTTCACTTTGAGCAGCCACACCAGCAGCTCTGCCTGTACATAGTGAAGGTAGGGGTCTTGGGGGTGGACGATGGTGTTTTTCAAAAGCTGGTCAGGTCAGTTCCCCCAAGTTAACGAAGGATTTGGAATCGTGTTCTGGATATCAAGGCACAAAAAAAGGATGGCCTACCGACCATCCTCCCTTAAACCGTGTTAGTTTTCGCTTATTGGTAAAGCTGGTTGAAGAGCATCTTGAAGGTGCCGTGCGCTTGGCCTCTAAACGTGATCTCCGGACCGTAGGCATAGAGCTTCCCTTTTCCGACTTGGGCTTCAAAGGCCGTCACGCCGTTTTTAAGGTACTCCTGGCCCCAAGCCCAGCCGCTGCGCAGCGGAGCTTCGGCACCAAACCAAGCCAAAGGCTTTACCCCTTTCAGAGCCGCGTCCGGCCCCAGCTTGAACACCGGGCTGTTGTTAAACAACACGTCGGCTTTTGCACCCATGCCGTAGTTGGCAGCCAGGCTATTGTCCACGTACATCTCCAGCACACTGCCCGGGATGTAGTATTTGTCGCCAGTGAGCGTCTTTTCGCTTCCGTTGGAGATTTCTACCAAAGCGTTGGAGACGGGAAGATCCAGCTGATACGCCAAAGAAGTGGCGGCGCCAACGGCCACGATTTCCCCTCCGTTTTCCAGGAAAGCCTTCAGCTGCGGAATAGACTTGTCAGTAGAAAGCCTGCCCAGCATATGGTGATACTCCGCTGGGATTTCCTCCTGCTTGGGCTGGCCACCGCCGCCATACCCCCCTCCGCTTCCCGGTATTCCGGGGCCGATGAAAAGGATCACGTCATACTTGTCGGAGAGATTGCCTCCGTCGATCTCCTTGGGGAAGATCTGCTGGAAGTCAAAATGGAACTGCTCCATCATCCATCTCACCCATCCCGACGGCATAGATCCGCCGTAGTAGTCATACAGTGCGATGCGGGAAGGCTTGATTTCCTTCGCCCCTGCCGGCTGGGAAGAAGCCACAGCCTCGATCCCATAGGATTTGGCAGCAGCCTCCAGCACTTTCTTCCCTGCGGATGGCACGTAGAACGAACCAGCGGGCAGCCCCTTGGAAGCGGACACGGTGCGGTACACCTTCACTTTTGCTTTCAGCAGATCATTGACCGCAAGAAAAGAATCGTTGGCTCGCGCGTCCAGCAGGTAGCCGGATCCGGACGGAAGCGAGGCTGGCTCGGGGGCAAGCAGCTGTCCATAAGCCACCCGCTCAAATGGCCCCTCAAGTCCGTCCATGATCCTGTCGAACTCGACACCCATCTGGAAAGCAAGTGTCCAGCCAGCCGCGTCGTAGGGACGGATAGGAGGCCCTCCCGGATAGAGGAAGTCATTGGGATGGTCTTGCGGCTCAAACATGTCCAGCACGTGAGGGCGAAAAGCCTGCGCAGTCTTCACAACATAGGAACCTGCGGGGTAGCTTTTGCCATTCAGCGAAAAGTCCGCCGTGGCCTTCTCCACCAGCACGCCAGACTTGATCAAGGCATTGAGAAACTTGATCGCGGTAGAAAAATCCGCTTGGTCTGCAGACAGGACATATCCTCGTGGATCTTTTTTCGAAGGGTCCTTGTACACCGAATCATAAAACTGCAAAGGCAAACCAGCCCTAAAACCAAAACTTGCCATTTCCGGGTCGTCTGCGTCCTTCTTCTTCTGGGAAGCATTGAACTCATCCTGTACCGCCTGCGCGTACTTCGGATACTTCGTCCAGGTATCGGTATTGCCGCGATCGATGGAGTTTTTGCCCATCAGGTAGAAGTTGTACAGCAGCTCATCCCCATGTCTCACGGCATGGTTGAGAATCGCATAGTTGAGCGACACCGAGTACTCGATGGAGCGTCTGAAGGGCCATGGGCCAGGAGTCACCGGATAGGGAGTACCGTTGTTTGGGATAAGTCTATCCGGCACCAAGGGAATAGAAAACGGCGAAGGATCACCTACGATCTCGGTCAGGATCCCGATCATGTTGTGGTAGTACGGGGTAGTCCTCAGGCCGCCATTCCACCAGGTCGAAAAGACAGAGCCGTCCAAACGGGTGTAGCCGGGCTTGTCTTCCACATGCAGGCGGTTGATCATTGCCGCACCTACCGCGTCAAGACTGGTGATGATCAAGGGATCAAAGACATGGTTGAAGGGGTCTCTGTAAGGGGGGCCAGCCACCACAGTTCCGGAAGGGCCGCTTTGGTGGTGGTTGTACACGATCTGCGGAAGCCACTCGACATACTGCTGCAGGGAGATGTTGGTGGTTTCCTTCATGTTGTTCATGTAGAAATCCCTGTTGTTGTCATGCCCCACGTATTTCTGGTACAGGACGGGAATATTTTTGCTTCTCTTGCTTTCGTCCTCGTTTCTCATGTACCAGTCGGACATGATCTCCATGCCGTCCGGGTTGGCGTGAGCGAGGAGGATGATCACTTCGTCGAGGATTTTGAGGGTTTCCTCGTCATTTCGGGAAGCGAGGTGATACAGCGTCTCGATGAGCTGCTGCGCACCGACCACTTCGCTGGCATGCAGGCCGCCGTCGATCCATACTACGGGCTTGCCTTCTTGGGAAAGCTTTCTGGCCTCCTCCTGGCTCAGCTCCGCCCGGCCGAGCTTCTGGGAGATTTCCTTGTATTTTTCCAGCTGGGCAAAGTTGCCCGGCGCGGTGATGATCAGCATGGGCTGCTCCCGGCCAAACTCCGTCTGCCCGATGCTGGTGTACATGACCCGGTCGGAGGCTGCATCCACCTTTTTGAAGTAGGCTTCGGTCTGTGAAAAATTGGCCAGCATGTAGGGATCGCCTATATCGAATCCGAAATGTGACTTGGGAGTGGGGATGGATTGGGCCTGCGCCAAAAACGGCAATAGCCCAAGAGCCAGGATAAGGGTTAAAATTCTTTTCATAAGGTCAGGTTTAGTACCAGTGTTGGTAAAAATAAACCAAGACACAGGGACTAGAGCTATTTAAAACCCCTTAAAGTCAAAAAATTACAGGATCGGTCAATCCATGAAAAAGGCCAAAACACCGCACGTCCATCGGCTCGGACCTATTTTGAAAATTACCGCAATATTATTTGGATGAAAGGCCCGGCCCTTAGCCCATCTGTCAAAAATCCTTACTTTTGCCTTTGTTTCCATTCCTTTCCAAACTCCCCCAAAAAAATCCACCATGTCTGAGGTCAAAATATTTGCAGGTACCAACAGCCTCCACCTGGCAGAAAAAATCGCCAAAAACTACGGCAAAAAGCTTGGCGATTTGACCATGTCCAAGTTTAGCGACGGAGAAATGTCGCCGAGTTTTGACGAGTCCATCAGAGGTTGTACGGTATTCATCATCCAAGGCACCAACCCTCCCAGCGACAACATCCTGGAGCTTTGCCTGATGATCGACGCGGCCAAGCGCGCCAGCGCCTACAAAGTCTGCGCCGTCATCCCCTATTTTGGCTATGCCAGGCAAGACCGAAAAGACAGGCCCCGGGTGTCCATCGCAGCCAAGCTGATCGCCAACATGATCACCTCTGCGGGCGCAGACCGCATCATGACCTGCGATCTGCACGCCGGACAAATCCAGGGATTTTTTGACATCCCTTTGGATCACTTGAACGGATCAGCTATCTTTGCACCCTATTTGAGCACGCTCAGGCTTCAGGACATGATTTTCGCAGCTCCTGATGTAGGGGGCGTGGCTAGGGCAAGATCGTTTGCCAAGCACTTCGAAGTAGAAATGGTCGTCTGTGACAAGCACAGAAAAAGAGCCAACGAGATCGCATCCATGCAGGTGATCGGAGACGTGGAAGGAAAGGATGTCATTCTCGTGGATGATTTGGTCGATACGGCAGGCACGCTCTGCAAAGCTGCCCAGATCATCAAGGAAAAAGGAGCCAACTCCGTCAGAGCTATCGTCACGCACGGTGTACTTTCGGGAAAGGCCTATGAAAACATCGAAAACTCCGTCTTGGAGGAACTGGTCATCACCGATACCATCACCCCAAAGATGCAGTCTTCAAAAATCAAAGTACTGAGCGTGGCCGAACTGTTTGCCAAAGCCATCCATGCGGTGACCGGCAACACCTCGATCAGCTCTTTGTTTATCTGAGAAACCAATTTTAAATACAAGTACATATGAAAACACTAGAGATTATAGGGTTTAAAAGAGCAAATCTCGACAGTGCCGCTTTGAACGAAATCAGAGATTCAGGCAATGTTCCCTGCGTGGTTTACGGACCTGGTATCCCTGAGCAAGTTCACTTCTCATCTCCAGCCATCCTTTTCCGCGACTTGATTTACACTCCTGAAGTTCACCTGGTTGAACTCAACATCGAGGGTACCATCATCAAAGCCGTATTGAAGGAAGCACAATTCCATCCGGTAAGCGAAATGCTGCTTCACGCAGACTTCATGGCTTACACCGAGGACAAGCCTATCAAATTCGAGATCCCAGTGAGCATCGAAGGCAGCTCCCCTGGTATCGCCAAAGGTGGTAAGCTGGAATTCAAAACCAGAAAACTGAAAGTAAAAGGTATCGCAGGCAACCTTCCTGACTTCATCTCTGTAGACATCTCCAACCTCGATTTGGGTAAGTCTTTCAAAGTAGCAGAATTGCAGCCAGAAGGATTTGAGATCCTGACTTCTCCAAACGTGTCCGTAGTGACTATCGGTATCCCGAGAGCACTCAGAGGCAAGAAGGCGGAGTAATCCTCTCTTACAGATTCAACAAATCCTGTCCCCAACCGGACAGGATTTTTTATTTTCATGCCCCGAATCCCCACACTTATGAAATACCTCATCGTCGGCCTGGGCAACATCGGCCCCGAATATGAACTCACCCGCCACAACATCGGCTTTCTCACCGTAGACCGATTGGCTGACAATGAAGGAGCCACTTGGAAAAGCGACCGATTGGCCTTCAAAACCGAACTCAAGTACAAAGGCCGCACCCTGCACCTCATCAAGCCTACCACCTACATGAACCTCAGTGGCAAGGCCGTCAACTACTGGATGAAGGAGCTCAACATCCCCAAGGAAAACATCCTGGTGGTCGTGGACGAGGTGGCTATCCCTTTTGGGAAGCTCAGAATGAGGGGAAAGGGAAGTGCAGCCGGACACAACGGACTGAAAAATATCGAAGCGCTCACGGGAGGCCAGGACTATCCTAGGCTGAGAATGGGAATCGGCGACGACTTTCCCAAAGGCCGGCAGGTGGATTTTGTCCTGGGCCGCTTTTCGCAAAAAGAATTTGACGAGCTGCCCATCATGATGGACAAGGCCATCGACATGATCCTGGGCTTCTGCACCATCGGCATTGCCCAGACCATGACACAGTTCAATGACTAGGCATAAATAACAGACCAATCTACAAGGCCTGCGCTCCATTCCATCCCAAATGGTTTAAGATTTTTGACCTCGATTTACGGGGTCCATGCAATGTGACTGTCTGGCTTTTCCAAGCCAAACTCGAAGGCCCAAAGAATCCTGCAGCTTTGTCAAAGCCCGAATTTCAAACCTCAAATTTTGAATTTCGATTCTCAACTCCGCTACAGCCAAGATCAATGGGGCTCCGCTTGCTTTTCTCCCAATCTCCCTCTTTCTTTGCAACACTTCAGGAGACTGATTTATAAAGAAGAGGCGAGAGAATAGGCTCGATGACCCTCTGGCAACCATCCCCGCCAAGGTGAAAGGTGCCAAATCCTACCCTCTGCGGGAACTATAAATTGGCGTACACACTACTGCCTCAATTCTGGTTCGGAATCTGCGCTTGGGAAAATTCTTTTTCAGCCCTGACTCTATTTCGTATTCAAACCTACCAGAACATGAGTCATTTCGAAACCGATGCGATCCGAATCCAAAGCCGCTCCGACCAGCGCGAGCACTCCTCCTCCATCGTACTGACCTCCAGCTTTACCTTTGGCTCAGCCGAGGAAGCCCGGGCGATGTTTGCCGAAGAAATCCCCGGCAACATCTACTCCCGCTACGCCAACCCCAACTCCTCTGACCTGATCGAAAAGGTCTGCGCCGCAGAAGGCACCGAGGACGGCCTGGCGACCGCCTCCGGTATGGCGGCCATGTTTGGCAGTATGGCGGCGCTGCTGGAGCAGGGAGACCATGTGCTGGCCTCGCGCTCCCTCTTTGGCTCTACCCACCAGCTCCTGACACGCGTCTTCCCCAAGTGGGGCATCACCTCCACCTACGGAGACATCTCCGACTGCCAAAACTGGGACAAACTCGTGCAGCCCAACACCAAGATGCTGTTTATCGAGACCCCTTCCAATCCGGGATTGGAGATCATCGACTTGGAGTGGGCGGGCAAATTTGCCGAAGCGCACAAGCTCATCCTCGTGGTGGACAACTGCTTTGCCACGCCGTATCTGCAGCAGCCAGCCAAATGGGGCGCGCATATCGTCGCCCACAGCGCCACCAAGTTCATCGACGGGCAAGGCCGCGTCATTGGAGGTTTGATCCTGGGGAAAAAAGAGCTGATCAAGGAAGTGCAGTTTTTCACCCGCCACACCGGCCCCTCCATTTCGCCCTTCAACGCTTGGGTGCTGGCGAAAAGCATGGAAACGCTGGCCGTCAGGATGGACAGGCACTGCGAAAACGCACTGAAAGTCGCCAGCTATTTCGAAGGCAACGCCGAACTGGAAGCCGTCAAGTATCCCTTTCTCAAGTCACACCCGCAGCATGATCTCGCCCTCAAGCAGATGAAGGCTGGAGGCGGCATCATCACGCTGACGCTAAAGGGTGGTGGCGCCAGGGCGCAGCGCTTCATCGATCAGCTACAGATGGTCTCCATCACGCCAAACCTCGGAGACAGCCGCAGCATCGTTACCCATCCTGCCTCCACCACCCACAGCAAGCTCTCCGCGGAAGAGCGTGCCCGGGTGGGGATTACCGATGGACTGGTGAGGCTTTCGGTAGGATTGGAGTACTGTGACGACATCATCAAAGATGTGGAGCAGGCCATCGAAAAATCCAAGTAAACGTCCACCGACTAGATCAAAACAAAAAGCGGCCCCGGATATCCGGGGCCGCTTTGCATTACCAGGTCGTATGCTGGAGCTTGGGAAAAGCGCGAATCACGTCGCTCAGGCTGATTTGCCCGAGTAGCTGCCCGTCCTTGATGACGGGAAAACGCCTGAACTTGCTCTCCAGAAACTTCTGCGCTACGTCAAAAAGCGACATATCCGGTGACACGCTCACGATCTTTGTACTCATGTGGTCTTTGACCTTTGAGGGAAACCTGACCGTATTGGTGTATTTGCCTCGGATGATCTCCGCCAGGCAATCCGTCTGCGAAATGATCCCCACCAAAGCTCCCGACTCGTCCAAGACCGGACCTCCTGAGATCTTTCGCCTAGTCAACACTTCCAAAACTTGGTCTATCGAATCCTCGGGACTAAAAGTGGCTAGATTGGTACTCATATGGTCTCTGACCAAAATCTGCTTGATTGGGGCTTTCGGCTCCACCTCTCTGACCCCTTGAAAACTTTTTACCATAGCTTATTATTTAAGGATGAATAATAAGATACTGATTTCTAGACACAAGAGAAATATTAACCCAGGAATTAAATCCATTGCGGGTTTTTATTTTGAAAACCAGTAAAAGAACAGACGTTTATTTCAATCCATTCCGCAGAATCACGAACGGAGCCCAAGTGGATACAGGAGGCTGATAAAGCTCGTCAAACGCAAAAGTCCCAACGACTATGTCCAGGTCACCGTCCAGATCCAAGTCGCCCTTGGCGATGCTCAGCCAATGCAGATCCGGAGCCTGTGGAAGCACATGGGCTTCAAACCTACCCTTCGAAGCCTGCCGAAAGTATAGCAGGTCCCGTTTTGGCTTTTGGGCCTTGTCCGGAAAAAAAGAAATGGCGACCAAATCCACCATCCCATCTTGGTCAAAGTCCCCCACCTCCAGTCCACTGGCCCCGTGCATGGGATAAAACCAGCTTTCCTCAAAGTCACCGGAACCTTGGTTTTCAAAAATGCGCACCCCATGATAGGGTTTCAAAACCTGCGAGAGGTCAGCATTGTCGCCATTGACCAAGATCAGGTCAGGCAAGCCGTCCCCGGTCATGTCCTCGTAGCGAAAATCGCTGGAGCCAAAGGCCGGGTGAAAGGCCAACAATCTCTCCTCCCGGAATTTTCCTCCGCCCAGGTTTTCAAAAAGCAAAACAGCCTCCTTGGCCTGAGTCATCAAAGCAAGGATATCCAGATCGCCATCCCCGTCAAAATCCACCGCGATCGTCCTTCTGGCACCTGGGTCTTTTTTGAGAATCAGCTCTCTAAAGCCAGACGAATCCGAAAGGTAGAGACTCAACTTCCCAAGATGGTTTCCAAAATGGCTGATCAAATAATCCTCTGTTCCGTCTCCATTCCAGTCGGCAAACTCCACATGGACTGGACGCAACAGCTTTTCCTGGAGCGGACTCCCAGTCCAGCCAGTCTCGCGTCGAGTATAGTCAGCCAGCACACCTAGAGAATCATTGGCGGGATCCATCAAGCCCATGGAAAGGAGGGTAAAGGAACCGTCTTCCTTCCATTTCATTTCCACCGGAGCCACCGGAGTGGGAATCGAATCCAGCTCCTTAAAGCCGTTTTTTGAATCCAGCACAAAAAGGGAACGGAAGCGGTGCCCAAGCCACAAATGCCCAGTCTCGGGCTCCACCTTTAGCATGGTGGTCAGGCTCGCCCTCACCATGGGAAACCGTGGGATCTCAAGCTTAAAACCCGGAATCCCACTTTTCGGCAGAGGCATTTTCTGCTGGGGAATCGGCTTTTCCGGGGCCTCTTCCAGATAGTAGGCCAAAATCTTCTGCCAGTTCTCCCTCGTGATCAGAGGCACTTTGGAATAGATGCCTTCCGGCACTCCTTCATCTTCGGGAAGGCTTGTCCCAAAGTCCTCAGGCAGGAACAGGCCCATCCGCTTGCGCATGTCTGGAAGAACTTTGCCCTCCCAGGTCGCCCGATCCAAGACCTCCGGCTCGGGCTTCACATGGCAGGCGGCGCAGTAGCCATTGGCGAGCTGCTCGCCAGAGAGGTCCAGGTCGGAGCTGGCAAGCTGCTGCAGGCTGGGCGGAGGCTGCTTTCTTTCGGAAATCTGCCCACAGCCACACAGCCACAACAAAACCAACCCGACTAGACCTCGCTGCATAGACTTTTATAACACCTCTTTGAAGCCTTTGACCAGATCCGGATCCACACCAAAATGCAGGGAGTAGTCCAGCGGCATGGCGGAAAAGGAAAGTCCGGAATTGATGAACTGATTCGGAGAAGGCTTGGCCAACTTGCAGGAAGCGTGCACTTCCTTCAAGTAGCCGCTTTGCTTGAGCAAAGGAATGTGCTCGGCTTTGGTGCCTCCACCCGGCATGATGATGATGCGATCCTTGGCTTTGTTCAGCAACTGCTGGATCACCGGCAAGCCCTCCGTCAGGGAGTTTTTGCCTCCGGAAGTCAGAATGCGCTGAAAGCCCAGATCGACTATTTTCTCCAGGGAATCGTCCAGACCCGAGGAGGCATCAAAGGCGCGGTGAAAGGTACAAGGAAGGTCTCCCACGGCGCGCAGCAGCATCTTGCAGGCCGTTTCATCGACCTTTCCCTTCTCGTCCAAGATTCCAAACACAAAACCATCCGCGCCCAGCTCCTTCAGGAGCTGTATGTCCTGCTTCATCACGATGAGCTCCTTTTGGGAATAAACAAAGTCGCCTCCCCGCGGACGGATCATCACAAAAACCGGGATATCCACCTCGCTTTTCAGAAAGCGCAGCATCCCGGCGCTGGGCGTTTCTCCCCCTTCGGGAAAATTCGCGCAGAGCTCCAGGCGGTCTATGCCGTATTGGGCAGCCTCCAGTGCTCCCTGCAAACTGAAAACAGGTGCTTCGAGTAAGACTTTCGTCATGACTTCTTGAAATGAGAACCAGAATCGACCATCACATTGCCCGAATTGGTGGCTTTGGCAAAGTTGAAGCCCGGATGAACGGCAAAAGCGCCGGTTTCGCCTTCCTTATTGATAGCCAGGAACCCAGCCTGGATGTCTTTGATGTCTTTGTTTTTGGAAATCAACCTTCTGACCGCTTCTTCGCAGGCTTCCTGCGGGGTGCGCCCCTGGCGCATCAGCTCTACGATCAAGAAGCTTCCGCAAATTCGGATGATGGACTCTCCCAGTCCGGTAGCCGTAGCCGCTCCGACTTCGTCATCCACGTACAGTCCCGCGCCGATGATCGGGCTGTCGCCAACCCTGCCGTGCATCTTATAGGCCAGCCCACTGGTGGTACAGCTGCCGGCAAGTTTGCCGTCGGCATCGAGGCCGATCATCCCGATGGTATCGTGGTTTTCGATGTTGATGATGGGCTTGTATTGGCTGGTGACTTTCCACTTGTCATAGGCCTTTTGGGCATTGGGACTGAGTTTTTCTTCTTCCAATGGAAAACCCTGGGCAATGGCAAACTGTCTTGCACCCTCTCCGACGATCATCACGTGGGGGGTTTTCTCCATCACCGCACGCGCCAAAGAAATCGGATGCTTGATCTGGCGGACAAAGGCCACCGAGCCACAGGCTCCGTCTCCGGTCATGATTGAGGCATCCAGAGTCGCAATGCCCTCCCGATCCGGCAAGCCCTGAAGGCCCACGGACAGATTGGTCAGGTCGAGCTCGGTATTTTTCACCCCGGCTTCCACCGCATCGAGTATGCTGCCGCCAGCCTTGAGCTTGGCCCAGGCGTCGGCATTGGCGGGAAGGCCGTGATTCCAGGTAGAGAGGATTAGCGGCTTGTCACCGGCGATAGGTTGGCGTGTTTCCGAGGCCAAGTGGGCAGAGGCCACACCCGGCAAAAATATGGCTGAACCCAAGAGGGATTGCTTGATAAACTTTCTTCTTTGAGACATGAACTGTAATTTAGAAATGGGGTTCAAATTATGAATTTGGCCCTAAAAATCCCCCTCTTCTTCCTAAATCCAACCAACAAATCCATGAGACCCTATATCCTGAAAGAAGCCAATTGGAAAGATCTGCAGACTTTTCGCTTCGAGCTTGCCATCCTTCCCTGGGGCGCGACCGAGGCGCACAACTACCACATGCCCTATGGCACAGACGTTTATGAAGCGGACGGGATAGCTGCTGAGGGGGCAAAAAAAGCCTGGGAAAAGGGTGCGAAAGTCGTAGTACTCCCCTGCGTCCCTTTCGGGGTCAACACCGGGCAAAGCGACATCTATCTCGACATCAACCTGAATCCCAGCACGCAGCTCATCATACTCCAGGACATCATCCAAGTGCTCAATCGCCAAGGACTCAAAAAACTCCTCATCCTCAACAGCCACGGAGGCAACAACTTCCAACCCATGCTGCGCGAGCTGGGATTGAAGTTTCCGGAGATGATGCTCTTCACCTGCAACTGGTTTCAGTCCCTGGACAAGAGCAAGTACTTCGAGGAAGCCGGGGACCACGCCGACGAGATGGAGACCTGCCTGATCCAGCACCTTCATCCAGAGCTCGTCCTCCCGCTGGAGGAGGCTGGAGATGGAGCGGAAAAAAAGTCGGTAATCCGCGGAGTCAGGGAAAAATGGGCCTGGGCCGAGCGAAAGTGGTCTGAGGTCAGCGCCGACACCGGCATAGGCAATCCCAAAAAAGCCTCCCCTGAAAAAGGGAGGCTATATTTCAATGATGTGACGGACAAAGTCGCCGAGCTGATCGAGGACATCTGCCAGGCCAAGCCAGGCGAGCTCTACCGCTAGTTTCTGGTAAAAATCTCCACGGGCACCATCTGCCCCTTGTAATCGATCATCACTGCCGACTTAGCTCCCTTCGGAAAGGTAATCTCCCGCGAGGACTGGGATCCAAAGCCGGAGCCGAGGCTAAGGTCATAGCGCTGCATCTTGCCACTTTCCAGCTCCAAGATCAGCGCCATGGCTTCCTGGCCGAAAGACAGCGTTTTTCCCTCGTGGTTTTTCGCTTTGAAGGCCATCAGCTTCCCTCTGTTTTGCGAAGCGAAATACACCGGCGAACCTTGTACAGAGCTGAGCTTAACCAAAGCTTTGGCATCTCCCGGCACCACAAAGCCACTTTCCCTAGGGTTGACCGGCTTAAACTGTCCCTTGCCATCCCCCAGCAGCAGGAGCCCTACCGACGCATCCAGTCTGCCGATGAAGATCTCATTTCCATAGTCATTGCCGACCAAAAGGATGTCCATAAACCCGTCTCCATTCACATCGTCTGACACGATACCATTGGTAGGCGCGATCTGGGCCATTGTCGGCAGCTCATGTACTTTGAATTTACCGCTGCCGAGGTTCTCCACCCAGACCGTGCGATCGTAGTTGCCGGTGAGGATCTGCACATCTTTTTTCTCCTCCTCAGTGAAAAAGGACTGCTCCGTGCTCAGCGCGTAGTACTTATAGCGTTCAAATTTCCTTCGGAACATCGGGCTCTGCCCGTTCAGGTCGTCCCAGAAGTGGCTCGGAAAGGAATTGAAGGCCCCGCCCTGTTTGTCCTTGTAAAAGGCAAAGGTCACCGGATCGACGCTTCCGTTGTTGTCAAAATCCTTGGCATAGATTTTCAGCGGTCGCTCTGCATTGGGATGATTTGAATTGTTGGCGCCAAGATTTCCCACTACCAAGTCGGAATCCCCGTCTTGGTCAAAGTCGGCCGTGGAGACGGAGTTCCACCAACCCAGATAGTTCTCCAGGCCGGTATCGGCGAGTTTCTCGAAGGAATCGCCCCGATTGACGAAAACCGTGATCGGCATGAGCTCGCCTACAACGATCAAATCAACCTTGCCGTCCCCATTGACGTCTGACCAGACCGCATCCGTCACCATCCCGATCTCGCTCAGGCCGGGAGCGAGCCGATCCGTCACGTCGGTCATTTGTCCATTTTCATTCCTCAGTAGAAAGCTTCTCTCCGCAATCGGGAATTTGCCGATAGGGCTTCTCCCTCCGACAAAAAGATCCACGTAGCCATCCCCATCAAAGTCTGCCCCTCGCACCACGCTGCCGTTTGCCTTGACCAAGGAGAAGTTTTGGTCCAAAGTGAAATTACCCTTGCCGTCATTGAGGTAGATGCGATCCATGTACTCGGCCGCATCCGGAAGAAATTCCGCACTTCCGCTGACCAAATATAGATCTAGGTCTCCGTCGTTTTCCACATCGAGCAGCAAGATGCCGGTTTCTTCGAAAATATGGTTTTGACCGGGCAGCAGCTCCCTTTCCACAAAACTTCCATCTTCTTGCTGAGCGTACCAAAGCGGCGCATAGCCCGAGGAAGAGCCGATCACCAGATCCTCTGTCCCATTTCCATCCAAGTCGCCCACAGCCAGAGCGGGCCCAAATTGGGTCAGCTTATGGGGCAGCGTCCGCTGGATGTTAAAGTCGATCTTGTCCTCCTCCTGATGGAGATAGGTGATGCCCAAGTCGGAAGACACTTCCGCAAGCATCTGCGAAAAACTGCCCAAATCGACTATCGCAACCGGATTGCTGCCTGCGAGGGCCGAGCTGTAGTCCACCTCGACGACTTGGTTGGAATTGAGATTTTCCAGAACAGACTCCTTGCCGTCAGGCCATATCACCCGCAGCTCTGACACCAGATCCACGGTATCCAGACCAAAGTGAAGAATATCCTCCACCGAGGACATGTATCCTCTCGCCACCTGCATTTCTTGGTAAAGCAGACCGGATGGGATGGGCTTTAGCAGCACTTTCGCACCCAAGCCTTGGGGATTTTTCTCCGTACCCTTGAGCCTTACCCTGAGGTAGTTTGGCGCAGACTCTCTTTCATTGAGCTTGTTTTCGAAGACAAAAGCCGGATCGTTGATATTGTTGACCACGTAGTCCAAGTCCCCATCCAAGTCCAGATCGACCAAAGCGGAGCCGTTGGAAAAGGAAGGGACATTCAACCCCCAGGCCGCACCGCTGTCCTCAAATCCGAGGTTGCCGGTGTTTCGGTAGGAGTAGTTGGGGATTTTGACGATGGGGATGGAGTCCAAGAGCTGGCGCACGGTGGCAATGCTGCCTACATCCGCGCGGTAGTTTGCAAAATCCTTATCGGTAATATCCCTTGGGAATCCGTTGGTCACCAGCAAGTCCCTCAGTCCGTCATTGTCCACATCCCCAAAAAGCGGCGCCCAGCTCCAGTCGGTCTGGTAGATCCCCGCCATCAGCCCGACCTCGGAAAATGGCACGCCGGGGCCGTTATTGACGTGGAGCATATTCCGCACGTACTGGTATTCGTAGCCAAACTGCTCGTTGTTGAGGTAAGTTTGGTAGACGTTTTTCCCTATGGTAGTCTTCTTGCGGTAGTTGTCCTCGCCCAGCATGTCGATGGTGATCAGGTCTGGTTGCCCGTCGTTGTTGAAGTCGGCGATGTCGGCCCCCATGGAAAACTGGCTCTGATGGCGGAGGTTTTCCTTGGTCTGATTGGAAAAAGTCCCGTCCTGGTTGTTGATGTACAGGATGTCATTGGTGATGTAGTCGTTGCTGACGTGGATGTCGGGCCAGCCGTCGTTGTTCATGTCGGAAATGACCAGTCCCAGTCCAAAGCCTTCGAAGACGATTCCCGCCTCAAGGGTCACATTGGTAAAGGTTCCGTCCCCGTTGTTTCGGTAGAAGCTGTCGTTGTTGATGGCCGATCCGTCGGTGACCTTCGGGCGGAAGTTGGTGGGCTTTGCCGCCAATTGCTCATTGTTGAGCACGTAGAGGTCTAGGTCACCATCCAGGTCATAATCGAGAAAAGCCGCTCCCATGCTGTTGCCCGGGTCGGCGATTCCGTAGTCTTGGGCCATTTCTTTGAAAGAAACATTGCCGGAGGAATCCTTTCCCTGATTGACAAAAAGCAGGTTATTCCGCTCGCCGATGCCCTTCTTCATCGCAGTGGCTACGTAGATATCCGGCCAGCCGTCCTGGTTGATGTCCACGACCACAGAGCCGGTACACCACTTTTCGGAGGCCATTATTCCTGCCTTCTCGGAAATATCCCGGAACATAAATTCGCCCTCGTTGAGATATAGCTTGTTTGATACTTGGTTGCCGGTAAAAAACAGATCAGGAAGACCGTTCTGGTCAAAGTCCGCGACCGCGACACCTCCGCCGTTGAAGATGTACTCGTCGGTGAGGATATTGAAGGAATCGGACTCGGTAATTTCGTTGTTGAAATCTATTCCCGTATCGGCCGGGGATCTGAGCGTGTAGAGCGTAGTATCCTTTTTACAGGAGGTAAAGAAAAGGGCAACAACTAGGGTAAAGGGGGTGATGTAGTACTTCATAAGGGAATTTCGGGTATAGATAGGGTACTTCAAATTAGCATTTTCCCGACTGTAGAAAAAAATGACGGGAAGTAAAAACCAAAAAAAGGGGGCTTACGCCCCCTGATTTTTATCAACTCAAAAACCGCTTAGAAGCCTGGATTCTGAGTAAGGATATCAGACCCCGCCAAGTCAATCTGATCTTGTGGAATCGGAACCCATTTGTATTTCTCAGTGTATTTTGCACCGCCGCCTAATGCAGCAGGCAACTTTACTGCATCATAAGCCAAATAGAAATCCAGCTCGGCCTGGGCAGTACCCCAGCGCTGCAAGTCATAGAAGCGGTGGCCTTCCATACCCAACTCCAGCAATCTCTCGTGACGTACCGCTGTCTGGGCAGCAGCCTTGTCAGTCCAAGGAGCAGAGTAGGTGTTGATCACGTAGTTGGCAGCCATTGTACCGTCTTCACGCATGAGCTTGGAGTTCATGGCACGGGTTCTTACGCGGTTTACATATTCCCTGGCTTTCTCCAGAGATCCCACCTCGATCTCAGCCTCTGCAGCCAGAAGCAACACATCGGCAAAGCGGATGATCATAAAGTTGATCCCGGTGTAGCCGGGAGTCCAAGAGGAATTGTCCTGATAAGACCCCTGCTCGGACTTGGCATAGACGTACTTCTTGGGAGAATATGGCCCGCCGTTAGGTTGGTTTCTGATCCAGGCGTTGCCTGGGTGATCCTGCCAATCCAAGTATGGAAGACCTCTTCTACCTACGGTGTGGTCAAGACGTGGATCCAGCGGACCTGCGTCAGGGGTAAATGCGGCACCAGAAGCTACGCCCATGTCACTCTTCACCTCGTTTGCAGGGCTATTGTAGGACTTATCCAGCAAAGGCAATCCATTGGCAGTCCTGAAGGCATTCACAAACGTAAAGCTTGGCTGGAAGAAGCCACAGCAGTTGCCAGGTCCTGAAGGGCCTGTGTTGTAAGGGAAGTTGAGGTCAAACTCAGGGTTTGCATTGTTTACCGAGCCGGTATTGGCAGCAGCTTGATAAGCCCAAACAGACTCTTCGTGGTTGTCATTTGCTGCCCGGAAGGCATCATCATAGTAAGGAACCAATCCGTATTTCAGCCCATTGGAAGTCACACCGTTTGCGATGACATCGTCAAACAATGTCTTCGCTTTGGTGAAGTCTTTTTGGTACATGTACACCTTGGCCAAGTAGGCTTTGGCAGCCCATGAATTCACACGGCCTACCTGTGCCTGCGTGGCAGGAAGATTGGCTGCCGCATACTCAAAGTCAGCGATGATAAACGGCCAAAGCGGCTTGTCATTTTTCACATCTTCCAGACCACTGCCGTAGTCGACCGTCTCGTCCACATAGGGAGTTTGGTTGTAGTCTCTCGCCAACTCAAAGTAGAAGTGGGCGCGGAGAAATCTCGCCTGGGCGGAAAGTCGCGTCACGTCAGCTGGAGTCACGTCCGAGCCGGGATTCTGAAGCAGCCGCAAGACGTTGTTGGCTCGGGCAATGCCCTCGTAGCAAACGTTGTACTTGGATCCCATTTCACCTCCAGCAGCATTGTTTTCATAGCGCTGAATCGGGTTGATCGTGCTGAAGTCGCCGGGGTCAGTCCCTTTGTTGGCCTCACCGCCTCGGATACTTCCCCATACCCAGTTGGATGGAGAGCCCAATCTGTTGCCTCGGCCGTTGACTTGGGAGTAGGCCGCTATCAAGGATGCGTCGAGCCCTGCAAGTGTACTCAACTGGGCTTCCGACAACTGTCCTACGGGTGGTATTTCGAGAAACTCATCACTACAACTCACCGCGACCATCATCGCGCCGGATACGAGCAAGGCACCTAGTTTCAATTTATAATTCTTCATCTGTCTAATCTATTATAGTGTCTATAAACGATTCAAATTTTCTTGTCCAGCTTAGAAGCTAAGGTTCAAACCAAAGGTCCAGCCACGGGTAACAGGGTAGTTACCTACGTCGATACCGAAGGTAAGGTCAGCATTGCCACCAACTTGGGGATCCAACCCTTCATAACCCGTAATCGTAAACAAATTGTTTACAGACGCGAATACCCTAGCTCTTTCCATTTTCCACTTTTGAAGCAAAGAAGCCGGGGCCGAGTAGCCCAGCGTCAGGTTCTGCAGCCTCAGGTATGAACCATCTTCTACATAGAAGGAGTTAGAAACATCTGAGGTTGAGAAGTTCGCTGTTCTTTCAACAATTGGAATGGTTGCGTCCAGATTTTCTGGAGTCCAAGCGTCCTTCAAGCGCTCGGAAATCGCCGCTCCTTCGAAAGTCTGGAAGAAGTCGGTAAACCATTTGGACTGGTTGAAGATCTCGTTTCCGATAGAAGTGTAGAGGTACGCGGAAAGATCAAATCCTTTGTATCCTAAAGTAAAGTTCAATCCGCCCGTAAAATCAGCGACTGGACTACCCATAAATACTCGGTCATCCGGAGTGATGCTACCATCACCGTTGACATCTTCAAACTTGAAGCGGCCGGGAGCCTTTCCAGGTTGAGCTGCGTGGGAGTTCACATCCTCCTCGTCTCTAAACAGACCGATAACGTTGTAACCAAAGAAGGAGGACAGCGGCTGTCCAACGGCATTTCTGATAGGTTCAATACCCCTAAAGCTTGGATTGGCGTTTGGTGAAGTAATAAATTCCAAATCTCCCGATAAAGCGACAACTTCATTTTTCAAAAAACTGCCGTTAACAGCAAGTTCATAAGTTAGATCTGTCGATAGATTACCTCTAGTGGACACCAAGAAATCAAGACCTCTGTTCAGCATTTCACCCACGTTTACTGCTGGAGCGGAAACGTTTTGAGGGCTACCCGCAGTCAATGGAATTGGAACCTGGAACAATAAATCTTTTGTATCCTTTTTCCACCAGTCAAAGATCACATCCAATCGACCGTTGAAGAAGGTTCCGTCCACACCGATATTTTGGGTGACGGCTGTCTCCCACTTCGCGTCAGGGTTACCGATACGGGATCTTCTGAAACCGATAACAGCTCCGGAGTTAGATCCGGTGATGTCATAGGAGGAAGCTCCCACGTTTCCGCCAAACAAGGAATACTGGTTGTTTGGATCTACGTTGTTGGAGTTACCCATTTGGCCCCAGCCCCCACGGACTTTCATGTCGTCGATCCAAGTGGCTCCCTGTAGGAAGGATTCCGAAGAAATCCTCCAAGCGGCAGAGAATGCCGGGAACACCCCGTATCGGGAATTCTCACCAAAACGGGAAGAACCGTCACGTCGTACCACCGCGCTCACGATGTACTTGTCGTTGTAGGTATACTTCACTTGCCCGAAGTAGGAAGCGAAGTTTACTCCCTTAAACTGGGAAGAGTTTACCTGTCTGGTGCCTACGGGAAGGTTGGAGATGGTGATGAAGTCCGGATCTTGGGAGAAGGGGTTCTGTCCGACGGCATCAATAGTTCTTCCAGACCCAGTATTCAACGCTTCTTGGCCCAAGAGTACGTCAAAGGAGTGAAGATCGATCTTTTTCTTCCATGCCAGAGTGTTGGTGAAAGTCCAGCCAAAAGAGAAGCCTGATCCTTCGCCATAACCGAATGCAGAGTTGTTTTCCGAGTTCTCATATTGCAAGCGGGTGTAGTTCCAGTAATAGTAGTTGTTGTACTGGCCACCGATGGACGTTCTGAAAGTCAGGTCATCGATGATATCCCACTCGCCATAGATGTTCCCAAACGCGGCAGCATTGAAGTTTCTATTATCAGCAATCCCGTCCCTGTTCGCTATCGGGTTTCTTGGGTTGTTGAAACCTCTGGAAGCAGTACCGGCATATCCCCCAAACTCGTCATAGACAGGGATAATAGAAGGCATACGGAAAGCCTGCAGGATGTCGTTTTCGTCTCTCGAAACACCACGACCGCCTTCGCCACCCGTTTGACCTAACCTTTGGAGGTATGTGCCTTGGAAATTTTGGCCGATTCTGATTCTTTTGGTTACGTCAAACTCAGAGTTTGCCCGCAGGGAATATCTGCTGAATGTGTTATTGGACATGATACCTTCCTGCTCCTGCATTCCCAATCCAACGAAAAACCTGCTGGTTTCCGAGCCGCCATTGAAGCCCAAGGAGTGCCTGTGGAGCGGAGCAGGTGCGGTCAGGGCATCATACCAGTCGGTGCCTTCGCCGGTCATCGCTCTAGTCAGCTGACGGACAGTTCCCTTAGTCGGGTCGATGTTGTACCATTCTCGCTGCTGCTCAATTTGGGCTGCAGAAAGTGGGCCTGGCTGGCCGGAAACAACCGTCAAATTCCCTTCTGCATCTTGTGAAATCATGCTGAGGTAATAAGGCATCACCGGTGATGTTCCTGTGCCGAATTGCGGGTGCTCGTATTTTGCAGGAACACCGTTAATTCTTGCAGTATTGGTCTCAGCCAGCCAAGTGTAGGTGGCAAAATCCTGTGGATTCATCATATCCAATCCTTTTCCGGGATCGGTCACCCCATACATGCCGTTGTAATCCACTCTCAGCTTTTTGTTTCTAGCACCGCGCTTGGTGGTGTAGACTATTACACCGTTGGCGGCGCGGGCACCGTAGATGGAGGCCGCGGCCGCATCCTTCAATACCGTGGTCGACTCGATGTCGTCAGGGTTGAGGAAGTCGGTAGACCCAGTCGGCAAACCGTCGACAATGTAGAGAGGCTCGTTACCCCCGAAAGCTCCAAAACCGCGAACACGGATGATGGAAGAGGTACCTGGCTGACCGTTGGTAATCACGGTCACACCGGATACACGACCTTGGAGGGTCTGCTCGACGTTACCGGTAGGAATCACGGTCAGGTCTCTGGGATCCACCGTCGCGATCGCACCGGTGGTCTCTCTTCTGGAATCGATGGAGTAACCGGTCACGACCAGTTCGGTCAGTGTCCTTTCGTCCGGCGTCATATTCACATCGATGACGCTGCGGCTTCCTACCACCTGCTCTATCGCAGAGTAGCCGATAAAAGAAAATACCAGGGTAGCCTGGTCGTTTGCAACACTGAGGGAATACTTTCCGTCAATGTCAGTGGCGGTTCCGGTGGTAGTGCCTTTCACAAGGACCGAAACCCCCGGAAGCCCTACCCCAAACTCGTCTAGAACCGTACCCGACACGGTTTTTTGCGCATAGGCAGCACCCGCGGATAGGACTAAGAGCGTGAGGCACACACTTAGAGTTTTGTAAACATTTTTCATAAACATAGATAGATTGGGTAACAAGGTTAATCTTAAAAACTTGTTAGTTAATTGATTATGCAATCGTTTTCGATTGTTCTCAAAATAAAAGCAACAGACCTTGGCTTGACTGTCAAGCCACTATCGCGATTATACCTTGGTCGGTCGACCAGCTTAAAGAACCAGTAGGTTTGAGTGCATCGGGTGATGCTGATTGGGAGAGGGAATTCGTCTAAGTAAAATAGATCATAGGCTTGAATTTTGGGTTTAATTGTTATTTCTTAACCGTCAATGTTAAATAATCTAAAACAAAATTCAAACCCGAAAGCCTAAATAAAATTAGGAAATCAATCTATTTGACAATAGATTCTAATGCATACGCCCTAAAAAAAAAAATTTAAATTTTAACCCATTGCAAAAAATCAAACAGTAAGCCCGATATTTTGCAAAGATGGACAGCAAAACTATTGTCTTATTATTTTTTTTTCAATGCAATGCCCTAGTTGCTGTCCAAGTTGGCGAAAAAGTCGGGACTGCTTCTCAGCTCCTCAAAAAGCGGATCCTGAAATGCCCGCTCTGAAAGTTGCCTGTTGGCCGCTATGGCTTTTTTCAACTGGATCATCGCGATCTCCTGCTGTCCTCCGGCCGCCGCTATCATCGCCAGCCCGTAGTAGCCGTAGCCAAAGCTCCTCCCCTGCACCACCGACTCTTCAAAAGCCATGTTGGCACTGGGATAGTCTCCGATCATGTAATAGGCCAAGCCCTTGTTGAAAAAATCCTTGGGGTCGGTAAAGCGGTAGTCAAAACGAAGCGTCGCCAGCTTGTAGTCACCCCGGAGTATGTCCAAGGCCCCTCTGAGTGCCTCATTGTGTTGCAGAAAGTCCGGATTGAGCGTGAGCGTCGACGCGTCGGACAGTTTCTTGTACGCAGTCCAATAATCCCCCATCAGCGCCAAGACTTGGCCTTGGTTGTGAAGGGTCTGAGGCGTGGGTTCGATCCGATAGGCTTGGGTCAGCAGCCTGAGCGCCTCCTCCCAAAGCACTTCCTTGGATCCTTGGTCGAGCGTCCGCTGAGCCTGTCGCATACGCACCACCGCCATGTTGTTGTAGGGAAGTGGGGAGCGGAAAAACTCGGTCATCTTGGAGTAGATCGTTGCCTTCTCCTCTATGCTTTGGGTAGCTTCCGCAGCCAGCGTCCATTCCTCAAAGGACAAGGCATTCGTCCCGTCGTTTTTGGAAAGCGCCTCTTTCAGCTTCATAGACTGCTGCAAATCCAGCCCTGTGAGAGGCTTGGAGGTGATCTCCACCTTTGCCGCACGCAGCATGGGATAGAGATCTTGGGCGACTTGGGAATACCCGGGGATTTTCTTGAGCCGCTCGCTCTGCTCCAAGTAGGTTTCCTGGTTCATCAACACGGCATAGAGCTCATCCTTGCGATTGGTGGAGATACCCTTGTAGTCCCTGAGCAGAAGCCGCAGGTCAAACCAATCGTTGCGGCGCGAATCCATTTTCAGCTGGGACTGGGGCAGTCGGGCAACCCGAGCCCCCAGCGTCTTTCTGACCGACTCCGCCCGATTCATGCCTAGGGCGCTGTTTTTCCCCTCAGAAGCCTCCGGCGACTGCAGGCCGGTGATCTTTAGCTCCTGCACGTCTGGATTGGATTCCAGAAAGGCATCCAACTTCTTCAGCATGGCGGAATTGGCCGAGCTGGTCTTGTAGGTAGAGGAGCCCGGGTCAAAAAGAAACAAAAACTCCTCATTTCGCACCACTTCCCTATCCAGTGCGCCCGAGGTGATAAAAAGCCCGACGACGGGAATGGGCTCATCTGGATACACTTCCCCCAGCTTGACCATGAGTTGGGGGGCGATGATGCCCTTGGCGAGAATCTGACGCTCAAAGGGTGGCCGCTCCTCTTTCTTTCCTTGGTAGAAAAACACCTCCAGCGTCGCCCCGGCCATCCAAGGCTCAAATTTCAGGGAGTAGCTTCCCTCGTACTTGTAGTTCGCGACCTGCCGCTTCAGCTCCAGCTCGCCCAGCTCCAGCTGCTCGCCCTCCGAATGGAAACTCAGCGTCACTTTTGGATTCTTCGGGGAGAGGACCGACTCGATCGGGATAGTGCCCTTGACGGTGAAGCGGACTGAGTCACCTTCCAGCTTGAGTTTGGCTGGCTTCAGCTCCACATCCTGTAAAAATTTGTTTTCAGGCACCATTATTGATTTTGAAAACAAGGATTGGCTCGAAAGTAAAATTAAGATGAACAGGATGTTAAACATTCTGTTATTATATTGATTTGTAAATTTCAAATCCATTTTCTGCTAATTTTAGACCGAAAATACTACTGCGCTATGGAAAAACTGAAACTGTTCTTTGAAGAGAGGGCCTTCGGGGTCTGTTCTCGATTGGGCGAGAAACTTCACTTTCCCATCGACAGCATCCGCCTGTTTTTCATCTATTCTTCCTTTGTCACGCTAGGCTCGCCGATCATCATCTATGTCAGCATGGCCATGATGATGAAGATCAGAAAGTACTTCCGCAAGATGAACAATCCCGTGCTCTTTGACTAAAGCTTTGTGAAAACCCGCTTTCCAAGGACCAGGTAATTCCAAAATATAAACCGAACCGGGCCGGAACTGGACTTTTCCATTTCCGGCTTTTTTGTGGCCTTTTCCATAGCCCCCATGCCGGTAAAGAAATCCACGTATGCCTGCCACACCGCCCGGGCAAAATCCCTTTTCCCCCGAAACAGATAGCCCAGCGCCGCGGCGATTTCCAGAAAGGACTTAGCCACAACTATTCCAAAAAACCGGATAGCGGCAACATTCTTGTAAACCATCCGCAGACTATTGCGGATATTCAGATAGAGCTTGCGGGCATTCCCGCGATCCAATGTCGCCCCTCCTTGGTGAAAAACCGTCACCAAACCCAGGTACCCGATCTTTCTGCCCGCGCTTCTAAGCCTCCAGCAGAGATCGATCTCTTCCATGTGGGCAAAAAAATGCGCATCAAATCCGCCCTGTGAAAAAAAATCCACCGACCGAATCGCCAGGCAGGCACCCGAGGCCCAATCTACCTCCACCGAGTCGTCGTATTGACCTCGATCCTGCTCGATGGTCTCCCAGATCCGACCCCGGCAATAGGGATAGCCCAAGTGGTCGAGATACCCTCCCCCAGCTCCGGCGTAGTCAAAAGAGCGACGGTCTTGCCACGACAGGATCTTCGGCTGAAGCGCGGCATGCCCCGGATTTTGATCCAGCCAGGAGACCAGATCGGCATCCCAGCCGGCAGTCACTTCCACGTCCGAATTGAGGAGGATAAAATACTCGTAGCGTCCCTTCAGCTCCTCCAGCCCCCAGTTATAGCCTCCCGCATAGCCAAAGTTGGCATCCAGCTGTATCCGCTGGACGCTTGGATAGGCTGATTTCAAAAAGTCCACGGAATCATCCGTGCTGGCATTGTCCACCACCCAGCAGTCATGCCGGCTATGCAGTAGCACAGAAGGCAAAAAGGTAGGCAGCACCTGCCTACCGTTGTAATTGAGGATGACGATCGCCGCCTTTTTCATCAAGTCAATAGTCGCTTCACAGTGTCCAATCAATCGGCACTTCGTATTAGATCAAGGGCGATTTCACCCAAACATACTTCCCAGATCCATACCTGGAATGTTTGGCAGCATGCCTTCGGTTGCCTTTTTCATCTCAGCCTTGATCTTCACTTCTATAGCTTCCATGGCCTTGTTGGTGGCAGCTACGACTAGATCGCTGAGCATCTCTTTGTCTTTTGGGGTCAAAAGCGACTCGTCCATCTCGATTTTGAGGACTTTGCGGTCCCCGTTGACAAAGACCCTGACCAGGCCTGCGCCGGACTCGCCCTCGGCAGTGAGCAGCACCAGCTTGGACTGCGCTTCCTTGATTTTTGCCTGGGCTTCCTTCACCTTGCCCATCATTCCCATGATATCAAACATAGCCTGATTTTTATTTATAAATAAAGTTGTTTCTACTTAAGTACCAGCTTTTTGACCGGTAATACCCGCTTTTGCGCGCGGGTAAACTATTACATTTCAAGTTGTCCCGACGCTAAAAATCCTCGGGAAATTTCGGCTATCTTTTATAGGCCTTACGTATGACTCATTGACGATCAACCCTTTCAACCCTATGAATACTATTGTCTTAATCTCCAAGGAACAAATTCCGCAACTGACTTTTGGAAACAAGGAAGTCATCTCCGATGCCGATGCCAGAAACGAACGACTGCACAGTCTCTATCGCTCCCAAACGCTCGGAAACCTGCTCCAAACCAAGGTCAAAATCACTTTTGAAGCCGCCGACGAACAGGTCTATGTGGTGGACACCACAGTCTGGGCAGTCGGCAACCGATTTATCTCCCTAAAAGGCGGGATATTCCTACCCATCCACGCCATCCATCATGTAGACTAGGCAAGTGCCGCCAAAACCTCCGGCAGGGTCATTTTGTCTTGCTCGCCCGTGGCCATGTTCTTTACGGAAACCGTCCCGGTACTGATCTCTTCGCTTCCGCACACCCCGACAAAAGGCACTCCCTTCTTGTTGGCAAAATCGAACTGCTTCTGGATTTTCACCGGATTAGGATAGATCTCCGTTTTGATTCCCGCATTTCGGAATTCGTTCAGCAAGCCCAGCGCATAGTCGAAGCCCGCCTGGTCGAAATACGCCAACAGGAGTCGTGTGCTGCTGTGGCTTTCCGCCGGGAAAAGCCCCAACTCGTCCAGCACATCATAAAGCCGGTCCACGCCAAAGGAGAACCCAACACCGGACACGCCAGGAAGCCCAAAGACTCCCGTGAGGTTGTCGTATCTACCTCCACCACTCACCGAGCCGATGGAGACATGGTTTACTTTCACTTCGAAAATCGCCCCGGTATAGTAGGACAGCCCTCGCGCGAGCATGATGTCAAAGTCCACATGCGCCAGATCCTGGCCCATTTTTTCCAAGATCCCAAAGACCTCCTCCAGTTCCTCCACGCCTTTCAGACCGGTGTCGGAGCTTTTCAGGAAATCTTTCAGAAACTCCAGCTTTCCAGCCAGATCGCTTTCCAGGGCCACCAGCGGAGCGAGTTTGGCGACCGAGCTGGCTTCAAAGCCTCTTTGCGCCAGCTCCTCTTTCACCTTTTCCCAGCCGATCTTGTCCAGCTTGTCGATGGCCACGCAGAGCGGACCTTCTTTTCCCGCCTCTCCTATCGCCTCGGCGATGCCGGTGAGGATCTTTCGGTTGTTGATTTTGATGTTGTAATCTTGGAGGCTGAGCTTCGCAAAAACCCTTCGGATCATCAGGATGATTTCAGCTTCGCACACCAAGCTATCAGTCCCGACTACATCCGCATCGCACTGGTAAAACTCGCGATAGCGTCCCTTCTGCGGGCGATCCGCACGCCACACAGGCTGGATCTGATAGCGTTTGAAGGGAAAAGTCAGTTCGTTGCGATTCATCACCACGTAGCGGGCAAAGGGAACCGTCAAGTCGTAGCGCAGGCCTTTTTCAGACACTTTGTTTAAAAGAGCAGCCGGGCCATTCCCCAAGTCTTCCGCTTTCACGTCTTTCGCAAAATCCCCGCTGTTGAGAATCTTGAAAAGCAGCTGATCACCCTCATCTCCATATTTGCCGGTCAGCGTGCTGAGATTTTCCATGGCGGGAGTCTCGATCTGCTGGTAGCCAAAAAGCTGAAAAGTCTCCTTGATGGTATCCAGGATGAAAGTTCTTCGGGCCATTTGCAGGGGGCCAAAATCTCGGGTGCCTTTGGGCAAACTCGGCTTTTGCATGGGTGATTTTTGGTGAATGAGCTCCAAATTTATTCAAAAATCAGGAAAAGCCTGTCCGAAGTGCCGTTTTACTCCCGAATAAATTCAGGGGATTTGTAGGCAAAGAAAAATTGTTTCCTTACTTTTGCGCTTCGTTTCGAATCCAAAAATTTAAACATATACAGCCATGGCCGTTACCACACTCAAGAGAAAACTGAAAAGAAAAAGACAAAGCCAGACTGCTCGCGTGATCAAAATCAAGCAGTTGAGCGCTAAGCCAGTGATCAAAAACGTTGACGTAGAAGAGCTCAAAGCTTCTTTCGGCAAGTAATCACTCCTCTTTCGAAGATACTAAAGGCGGCCTATGGTCGCCTTTTTTTTTGCCCTGGCACATTCTCTTCGAATTAAAAACCATTGAAATGGTTTTTTTGTACGTGCGTTCAATCCTCCATAGCCCACGGTTTAAACCGTGGGCTATGGAGTCCGAGACTCCAACGCACAAATGGCTTCAGCCATTTTAACCCGTACGTTTTATCACTAAAGGCAACGCTTTCTTCAGCGCTGGATTGCGATTGCCCGGCTTCCAGATCACCGACAGCTCGGTAAACTGCGATATCCCGCGAATCTCCATAAAGCGCACATTCAGGTCATAGCCCACGCCCAGCGAGCTCGGCACGATGGCCACACCGAGGCCGTTTTCCACCAGCCGGAAGATCGTGAGCGCATGTACGGACTTGTGCCGGATCTTGGGAGAAAAGCCCGCATCCCGGCAAATCCCCATGATTTGCTCGTAATAATAATTGGAGTAGTCACTGGAAAAAAGGATAAAAGACTCCTCGGCAAACTGGGAAACCGAGCGGAAATCAGCCTCCTCGACGGGATGGTTTGCCGGCACGACCAGCGAAAAGCTGTCCCGAAAAACCGCCCGCATCTCCAGATCCTCCGGCACCGAAGCCAGGCGCACAAAGCCCAGATCCAGCTTGTCCTTTTGGATCATCTCCACCTGCACGGCATTGCTCAGCTCCTCCAGACTTGCGCTGATCCCCGGCTGCTCGGCATTGAGTCGGGCGAGGAGATCAGGCAGGATACGGTTGGATGCAGAGCCAAGGAAACCGATCCGCAACTCCCCTACCTTCCCGGATGCAATGAGCTTAAGTTGGGTCTTGGCGGCTTCCAGATGGTTGATCACAAAGTCCACCTCCCCTTTAAAAAAAGCACCCGGAACGGTCAGTTCCACATGTTTTTTGTCCCGATCAAAGAGCTGCACGCCGAGCATTTCCTCCAGCTGCTTGATCTGTCGGCTCAAGCCGGGTTGGGAGATAAAGAGTCGTTCGGCAGCTTTGCGGTAGTTCAATTCCTCCGCCACCGCTTGGAAATAAATGAGATGCCTCAGCTCCATTGATACGTTTCAGTTATTGAATGATGACAAAAATAGTATCAAAAAGCATCAATAGTATGCGTTAATTTTGGAGAGCGTATGAACCCAGCCGCTGACCTGTCAGGTTTTGAAAACCTGACAGGTCTTTGCCTCGGTCGGTGTCCCCACCGACCGAAACCAAAAAACCACAAAAGACTTTAGCCATGAACATATTCCACTACGGCCAAGATCACCTCACCGCTTCCTTGGCACTCCAGCTGGCCAGAAAGGAAACCAAAGGTATCCTCAGCGCAGAGACCATCGCCAAAGTCGAGCAATCTGCCCAAGCCGTCGCCCAGATCGCCCAGGGTGAAGCCGCGGTCTACGGCATCAACACGGGTTTTGGCCCGCTCTGCACCACAAGAATCTCCGCAGCAGACACCACGACTTTACAGGAAAACCTCCTGAAAAGCCATGCCGTCGGCCTCGGAGAACTGATTCCCGAGGAAATCTCCCGACTGATGCTGGTCTTGAAGATCCACGCGCTGGCTCAGGGATTCTCGGGAATCCGATTGGAGACCCTGGAGCGCATTCTTTGGATGCTGGAGAATGAGGTCATCCCGACCGTGCCTGAGCAGGGTTCGGTGGGTGCTTCGGGAGACCTGGCACCGCTTTCACATTTGTTTTTGCCCTTGATCGGTTTGGGGAAAGTGCATTTTCAAGGACAAATCGTCAAGACAGAAAAGGCTTTAGCCCATTTCTCCAAAGCCGCATTGGCCCTCGGCCCAAAAGAAGGCCTGGCCCTGATCAACGGCACCCAGTTCATGGCCGCCCATGGGGTCAAAATCGTGGAACGCCTGCACAACCTCCTCACCCACGCCAGCATCACCGGCGCGATGATGATCGAAGGATTGATGGGTTCGGTCAAGCCTTTTACCGCCGCACTGCATCAGCTGCGGCCTTTTGCGGGCAACCAACACGTCGCCCAGACCATCCTAAACCTACTCCACGAGTCGGAGATCGTCAACTCCCACCTGCACTGCGCACGGGTGCAAGACCCCTATTCCCTCCGCTGCATGCCCCAAGTGCACGGTGCAAGCTGGAATGCCTGGGCGCACCTGAGGGATTCCATCGAGACGGAGATCAACTCGGTGACGGACAACCCGGTGGTTTTTGACGCGAACACGACCGTGTCTGGAGGGAATTTTCACGGACAGCCCATCGCCCTTCCGCTGGACTACGCCTGTCTGGCGGCTTCTGAGCTCGGCAATATTTCCGACCGCAGGATCTATCTCTCGATAGAAGGGGACACGCCGGGCGTGCCCAAGCTTTTGCTCAAGGAAACCGGCCTCAACTCCGGCCTGATGATCCCGCAGTACACCACGGCGGCTTTGGCCTCCGAAAATAAAGGCCTTTGCTTCCCCGCTTCCGCCGACTCGATCCCGACTTCCTTGGGTCAAGAGGATCACGTGAGCATGGGAAGTATCGGTGCAAGAAAAGCGCTGCGAGTGATAGGAAACGTGGAAAAGATTCTGGGAATCGAGCTTTTCTATGCCGCACAGGCCATGGACTACCACGCTCCGCTGAAGTCCGGAAAGATCATGACCGCCATCTACGAGCGGGTGAGAAAGGACATTGAACCAGTGGTCTCTGATCGAATCATGTACGAGGATATGGAAGCCGCAATTGAATTGGTCCAAAGCGGCGAACTCATCGAGCTGGCAAAAAGGGTTGCAGCTGCCGAAGGACTTGACTTTGAAACACCTTGGAGCGAGGCTTTTGCTTTCTAACTTAAATTGAAACCGGCAGACCCACACCCCAAGATCTCTGTGGGAATCTGTGACTAAATCTGTGAAAATCTGTGGGAAACAAAAAACTTATCGGCCCCATCACACAGCTCCTTACGCTGGATCAGCTTCCGATCAAGGGAGCTTTGAAAGACGAACAGCTTGAAATCGTCGAGCAGGCAGGCATCGTGGTCGAGGGAGAAAAAATCCTGAAAACCGGCCTTTGGACGGCTTTGAAAACCGAGTTTCTGCAAGCGGAACTTGTCGAGCTCAAGGGTGATTTTGTCGCGATTCCGGGTTTGGTGGATTGCCACACGCACATCTGTTTTGGTGGAAGCCGCGCGAGGGATTTTGCCATGCGAAATGCGGGTAAGTCCTATCTGGAAATCGCTCAGGCCGGAGGCGGCATTTGGGATACCGTAACGCAGACCCGCGCCTTGAGTCTGGATGAATTGGCGGCCGCCACCGCCAAAAACGCCAATCGCCATCTCTCCGAAGGCGTGACCACCATCGAGGTGAAGAGCGGCTACGGGCTTTCGGTCGAGGAAGAACTCAAAATGCTCCGGGCAATCCAAAAAGCCAAGGCCTCCACTCCAGCAGATTTGGTTCCGACCTGCCTCGCTGCCCACATGAAGCCAAGGGATTTTGAAGGAAGTCCGACGGAGTATTTGGAGCGGATGGCAAATCAGCTTTTTCCAGTCTTGGAGGAAGAAAAACTCAGCGGCCGCATCGATGCCTTTGTGGAGAAAAGCGCCTTTTCTCCAGAAGAAATCACACCCTACCTCGAAAAAGCCAAAGCGCTGGGCTTTGACCTCACGGTCCACGCGGATCAGTTTACGGCTGGCGGATCGGCGGTAGCGGTAGAGCTGGGAGCCAAATCCGCTGACCATTTGGAAGCCTCTACAGACACAGAAGTTAAGCTATTGGCAAAATCCGACACCATTGCCGTGGCGCTTCCGGGCGCATCAATTGGTTTGGGTTGCGCCTTTACGCCAGCTCGGAAAATCCTCGACCAAGGTGGCGCCTTGGCCATTGCCTCGGACTGGAATCCGGGTTCGGCACCCATGGGGGATCTGATCGCCCAAGCGTCGATCTTGGCGACCTTCGAAAAGCTCAGCACGACCGAAGTCCTCGCCGGCATCAGTTTTCGCGCAGCAGCGGCATTGGGCTTGGATGATCGGGGCAAAATCACTAGCGGTAAACTCGCGGACTTTGTCCTTTTCCCCACTTCAGACTACCGGGAAATCCTGTACCAGCAGGGAAAGTTGAAGCCGACGATGGTGTGGAAAAATGGTAAAAAGGTCGGATGACCGATGTCCGATGTCAGATGAACACCAGATTCAAGACGCTAGACTTAAGACATTAGAATCGGGAAAGAGCTAAAAAGTTAGAATACAACCCGTAAATCATAGATAAAAATCAACATGTATGTCCGTATTGTGCCAGTAGGTAACCTTGAATACACGACATAACGCAAAACTCCGGCTTGCCCTACTTCGGTCTTCGGTCATCGGTCTTCCGACCCGACTGAAAAAGCAAATTCGCCCACGGCCAAGATTGCGGATATACACAAAAATAAAAACCCCATGACTTTTCAGGATCAAATCAGACAAGGTATTCCTTCGGTTTTACCTCCTAAAAGGGAGCGAAACCCGAAGCTTTCCCACGCACCAAAGCGCAAGGACATCCTTTCTCCGGAAGAGAAAAAACTGGCTCTAATGAATGCCCTGCGCTATTTCCCAAAAGCTTGGCATCAAGAACTGGTGGTAGATTTTTTGTCCGAACTGAAGGAATACGGGCGGATCTACATGTACCGCTTCATCCCGGATTACGACATTTTTGCAAGGCCGATCTCGGAATATCCGGCCAAGTCGCCCCAAGCGGCAGCCATCATGCTCATGATCCAAAACAACCTGGATCCGGCCGTGGCCCAGCATCCCGAGGAACTCATCACCTACGGTGGCAACGGAGCCGTTTTCCAAAACTGGGCGCAGTACCTGCTGACGATGAAATACCTGTCCGAAATGACGGAGGAGCAGACGCTGCACATGTATTCGGGCCATCCCATGGGGCTTTTCCCCTCCTCCCCCGACGCTCCCCGCGTGATCGTCACCAACGGTATGATGATCCCCAACTACTCCAAGCCGGACGATTGGGAGCGCTTCAATGCCCTAGGCGTGACGCAGTACGGGCAAATGACCGCGGGCTCTTACATGTATATCGGCCCGCAGGGAATCGTCCACGGCACCACGATCACGGTGATGAATGCCTTCCGGAAAAAGCTTGGTTCGGGCATCTCGCCTGCCGGAAAGATCTTCCTCACCGCCGGACTTGGCGGCATGAGCGGCGCGCAGCCCAAGGCTGGAAATATTGCGGGCTGCATCACGATCTGCGCGGAGGTCAATCCTGCCGCGGCAAGAAAACGCCACGAACAAGGCTGGGTGGACGAGCTGATCGAGAACTTGGATCAACTCGTAAAACGGGTTTCTGAAGCCAAATCCAAACAAGAGGTCGTATCCATTGCCTTTTTGGGAAATATCGTCGACGTCTGGGAGCGATTTGATGCGGAAGGCCTTTTCGTAGAACTGGGCTCCGACCAGACCTCCCTGCACAATCCTTGGGCTGGAGGCTACTATCCCGTAGGGCTTTCTTTCGAAGAATCCAACCGCATGATGGCGGAAAACCCGGAGGAATTTCGCGTTAAAGTCCAGGAATCCCTTCGCCGACAGGCCGCTGCAATCAATCGCCATGCGGCAAAAGGAACCTACTTCTTCGACTACGGCAACGCTTTTCTCCTCGAAGCTTCCCGGGCTGGCGCCGAGGTGATGGCCGAAAACGGCATCGACTTCCGCTATCCGAGCTATGTGCAGGACATCTTGGGGCCGATGTGTTTTGACTATGGCTTTGGGCCTTTCCGATGGGTTTGTACTTCCGGCAAGGCCGAGGATTTGCGGAAGTCCGACCAGATTGCCGCTGGCGTTTTGGAAGAAATCCAAAAAACAGCGCCGGACTCCATCTCCCAGCAGATGCAAGACAACATCACGTGGATCAGAGAGGCGGAAAAAAACCAGCTCGTCGTCGGTTCGCAGGCGAGGATTCTCTACGCCGACGCGGAAGGAAGGGCGAAGATCGCTGCGGCTTTTAATGAAGCAATTGCAAAAGGTAAAATCTCCGCTCCCATCGTGCTCGGGCGAGATCACCACGACGTGAGCGGCACGGACTCGCCCTATCGTGAGACGAGCAATATCTACGACGGCAGCCGGTTTACCGCGGACATGGCCATCCACAACGTGATCGGCGACAGCTTCCGAGGCGCCACCTGGGTCTCCATCCACAACGGCGGCGGAGTCGGCTGGGGCGAGGTGATCAACGGTGGCTTTGGAATGGTGCTGGATGGAAGCGTCGAAGCCGAAAGAAGGCTGAAATCCATGCTTTTCTACGATGTAAACAACGGCATCGCACGAAGAGCCTGGGCAAGGAATTCGGGTTCACTGGAGGCGATCCAACGGGAAATGGAGCGAAGTCCGGGATTGAAAGTGACGATTCCGAATTTGGTGGACGAAGAACTTCTGAAAGGGGCATTTTAATTTCGTCATCAGTCGACGGTCGACAGTCCACTGCACGTCGCGTGATAGCAAAGATGTTTGTTACTAGTATTTAGCTAACTCCTAAATGACCTTTCGACTTCGCTCAAGGTGACACCGGACTGTCAGGTCGAGCGGAGTCGAGACCTTATTCACACGACAAATAACACTAGAAGAATTCCGAATTCCCATTTTGGGTATATTTGATCAAACTGAATCGCAATGCTCACAAAATCTTTGGTCAAAAAACAACTCGACAAACTGCCTGAAGAATTCACTTTGGATGATCTGGTGGAGCAATTGATCCTAGTCCAAAAAATCGAAAAGGGACTGAAGGACTCAGAGGAGGACAAGGTCATTTCGGAAGAAAAACTCGACAGTGAAATCGAAAAATGGTTCAAATAAACTGGACGGATCGGGCTGTTTTGGATTTGAAAGAAATCGCTGATTACATCAGCCGGGATTCCAAAAAGTACGCAAAAATCCAGATTCAACGAATCAAACAGCGAACCCAGATACTGAAGAAAAATCCTTTTTCCGGACAGCTCCTAGACTTCTTCAATCATCCGCAAGTCAGGCAGCTCACTGAAGGAAACTACTTGGTAATTTATTGCGTCAAAAGCGAAACTAGGATTGACATCGTCTCCGTACACCACGCTTCACGAAGTCTCGAAAAAAGGAAACTGGACGTTTAAAAAAGCCTTCGACTCCGCTCAGGCTGACAAAACAAGCCATTTAGCACATTTTAATCCTCCGAAAACACCTCTTCCAGATCGAGCACAAACCCGGGAAGAACGGTGGATTGGATTTTGTCCCCAGAGGTAAAAAGTCGGGAGGGTTGATATTTCCCGTCGACCAGGGTATAAACCAGAAGCGTACACTCTACCGGATGGATGACCCAGTATTCCCGTACACCAAACTCCTCATACAGCTCATACTTATTCTGAAGTTCCACGCGGTTGTTGCTCGGTGAGAGGATCTCCACGATCAGGTCGGGCGCACCTAGGCAACCCTTGTCGTCGAGTTTGGAAGGATCGCAGATCACGGAAAGATCCGGCTGGACTACAGAATCGACCTTTTTGTCCTCAGGATTTCTGGAAAAGCGCACATCAAAGGGAGCGGCGTAAACCTCGCATTTTTTGCCATCCAAAAAACCAGCAACAATCCGGGACAAAGCCATGGAAACCTTCTGATGCCTCCTGCTCGGTGCGGCGGCTTTTTTGAACACCTTCCCCTTAATCAGCTCGACGATTTCCTCAAAATTCCAATTGAGGTAATCCGCGTAGGTATAGCCTGTGAAGGAATCGCTGGGTTCATGAAAAGCATCGATGTCGATCTTCTCTCTTTGCGGAATTCGGTATTCTTTCATGGTCGGAAGCTCCAATTGACAACAAAACTAACAAGCAACTTTTCTTAAGTTAGCATATAATCCGCTATTTTGGTACAGGGTAAATCAGCGATCGCAAACTCGGATTATAGTCCACAGACCACAGTCAACGGTCCACCGACATGGCCGCAAAGCGTCCTTTTCTACTTTCACATTTTCTAAACTTCGCATGAATCTGAATCAAAATCCATCCCCTTTTCACTGGTCAGGCCGCAAGTCCGAGCAAACCGAATATTGGCACCAAGCCGTCCAAACCATCTCCAACCTGAAGATCAGCCAAGACGCCGGGGACAAGATCGGGATCTTGGGCTACTCCGGTGAGGAGGGCGTGATCCGCAACCAAGGCCGCATCGGCACCATCGAAGGGCCGTCCGTCATCCGTAAGATGCTCGGCTCGATCGCCCTGCACTTGCCGGAAAACCTGCCCATTTTGGACTATGGCGACGTGTTTACCCTGGATCAGGATATGGAGGCTTCCCATGATGCGATCACACGAATCACCTACGACCTGCTTGCCTCCAAGCATTTCCCTGTGCTCTTGGGCGGCGGGCACGACCTGGCCTTCGCCCATGGCCGCGGAGTGCAGAAGTTCGTGGGGGAAAAGAACCAGAAACTAGGAATCATCAACCTGGACGCGCATTTTGACCTGCGTCCGCTGGTGCGGGACAAGGGTCATTCCGGTTCGCCTTTCCTCCAGCTTGCCAACGAATATCCCGACAACTTCCACTACCTGGCCCTGGGAATACAGCGTGCTGCAAATCCTCGCTCCCTCTTCG
Source organism: Algoriphagus oliviformis (assembly GCF_017254915.1). Classification (GTDB taxonomy): domain Bacteria; phylum Bacteroidota; class Bacteroidia; order Cytophagales; family Cyclobacteriaceae; genus Algoriphagus; species Algoriphagus oliviformis. Next base: position 165,159 of record NZ_JAFKCT010000008.1, read on the forward strand.
AAACAGCCGAAAAACTGAAAGCCAAATACATCGTGATGGAGGACTTCCGCCTGCACAACTGGGAATTTATCCAGGAGCAGATCCTGTGGTTTATCGACTCGGTGGACAAGATCTACCTCAGCATCGATATGGACGGGTTTTCTTCCGCCTTCGCTCCGGGAGTCTCGGCCCCCTCTCCCATGGGCTTCAATCCCCAGATTGCCTTCAAGGTCTTTGAGCTGATCGTGAAAAGCAAAAAACTCATCAGTCTCGACGTGGTGGAGCTCAACCCTCAGTTTGACCAGGACAACGCTACGGCAAGGCTAGCGGCAAGGGCTGTGGAGTATATCGTGAGGAAAAAGTTTGTAACTCAGTAAAATGAAAAAGAGCCTGATTTGATCGTCAGGCTCTTTTGTTTACCAAGACCTTCCAGGTTTCGAAAACCTGGAAGGTCTGACTTTACTTTAAGGTATCCACTTCACCTTGCTGAAGTCCGGCTTGCGCTTTTCCAGAAAGGCATTTCTACCTTCCACTGCTTCCTCGGTTCCATAGGCCAGTCGCGTCGCTTCTCCGGCGAAAACCTGCTGCCCCACCATCCCGTCGTCGGTCAGGTTCATGGCAAACTTCAGCATTTTGATCGAGGTTGGCGATTTGGCCAAGATCTCTTGAGCCCATTGATAGGCTGTATCTTCCAGCTCTGCGTGCGGGATCACGGCATTGACCATTCCCATTTCGAAGGCCTCTTGCGCGGAGTAGTTTCTTCCCAAAAAGAAGATCTCTCGCGCTTTCTTCTGCCCCACCATCTTGGCGAGATAGGCCGAACCATAGCCGCCGTCGAAGCTGGTCACGTCCGCATCTGTCTGCTTGAAGATCGCGTGCTCCTTGCTCGCCAGCGTCATATCACAGACCACGTGAAGGCTGTGTCCGCCGCCCACTGCCCAACCGGGCACAACCGCAATCACTACCTTTGGCATAAAGCGGATCAAGCGCTGCACCTCCAGGATATTCAGGCGATGGTAGCCGTCCTCACCTACGTATCCTTGGTTTCCACGTGCCTTTTGGTCGCCGCCGGAGCAGAAAGCCCAACCGCCGTCCTTCGGCGAAGGCCCCTCCCCACTCAGCAGCACCACGCCGATCGAGGTATCCTCCTGCGCATCGTAGAAGGCATCATACAGTTCGGCGGTCGTCTTTGGACGAAAGGCGTTGCGCACCTCGGGTCGGTTGAAGGCGATGCGGGCCACGCCATTGCATTTTTTATAGGTGATATCTTCGTATTCCTTGGTAGTAATCCACTCCATGATTTTCGTTTTGGTTAAAAATCCGATTTTTGTGCAAGATAGCAGCCTCGCCTGAGATTTGACCCAAAACCAGCCCCAACCCGCGCCTTTTCCATGTTTCAGCTTCATATCGCAAACCAGATTTTCGCCCAGCCCATCGACTTTGAAGGAGACTTTTCCGGCTTTTCGGAGATGGAAAAAGCCGCGCTGGACTTTTGCAAAGCCTGGCTTTCGGGGCAGAAAAACTTTATCCAGCAGACTTCCGGCTCCACCGGCATCCCCAAAAAGATCGAACTGACCCGCGAACAAATGCAGGCCAGCGCCGCAGCGACAGGGGATTTTTTCCAAACCCACACGGAAAGCCGACTACTTTGCTGCCTCAGTCCGGAGTACATTGCCGGCAAGATGATGCTAGTGCGCGCGATGGTCTGGGACTGTCCGATCTGGCTGGTTGAGCCGAGCGGAAATCCTTTGGAAGGCCTTGACTTTATCCCCGATTTCGTAGCAATGGTTCCGCTTCAAGTAGAAAAATCGATGAAAAGTCCTAAGTCTCTCGAAGTCCTCCAGCAGGTCGAAAATCTAATCATCGGCGGCGCGCCGATTTCCGAAACACTAAAAAAGCAGCTGTTGAAAAATCAGATCCGCGCCTGGCAAACCTACGGCATGACCGAGACGGTCTCGCACGTTGCTCTGGCGAAAATCACGGATGAATCACTTGTCTACCAAACGCTTCCCGGCGTAGAAATCGGCCAAGACGAACGGGAAGCACTTTGGGTCAAATCGCCCATGAGCGGGGCGCACCCAATCCAAACCAACGACCTGGTAGAGCTCATTTCGCGCACCAGCTTCCGCTGGCTGGGTCGGGCGGACTTTGTGGTCAACTCGGGCGGGATCAAGCTCCATCCCGAGCTGCTGGAGGGAAAAGCCGAAGCTGCTGTTCAGGCTCTTTTTCCGGGTTCGCGCTTTTTCTTTATCGGAGAAAAAGACGAAAAGCTGGGAGAACGACTCGTTTTGGTACTGGAAAGCCCGGAAAACAAAGAGAAATCAGCGGCATTGCTCAAACAATTGGAGGCAGTTTTGGGTAAATACGAAGTGCCAAAAAAAATCCTTTTCCGCTTGGCTTTTGCGGAAACCGCCAGCGGAAAAGTCAACCGCAGACTTAGCTTCGAAGGCCTATGACATTTTTGACACTCCTCTTTTCCCTGCTGCTTTCAGGGCTTCATACCAGCCAAAACCAGGCTTCGGACTTGCATGTCCAGATTGGGGAAACCCGCTCCGACCGTGGTAAAATACTGGTTTTGGTCTTTGATCAGGAGGAGGGGTTTCCAGATCAAGTTGACAAGGCCTTTCGCAAGTTTGCCCTTTCGCCCCAAAACGGAAAAGCCGAGCTCACGCTTTCGAACCTGCCTCCCGGCAAGTATGCGTTCACAGTGCTCCACGACGAGGACGGCGATGAAAAAATGGCCACCAATTTCCTTGGCATACCGACTGAGAAGTACGGCTTTTCCAACAATCCGAGAATCTACTTCAGCCCACCCAGCTTTGAGAGCGCCGCGGTAGCCCTGGACGGAAAGCCCAAAACCATTCAGATTAAGCTGCGCTAGTCGATATTGCGGAGCCAACCCGTGATGCTGATGCGCTCCTTGTTGGTCGGCAAGACTTCATGGGGGATTTCTCCGCTGAGGAAGACCACCAGCCTGCCACCCAAGGGCAAAATATCCTCGACCAATTCCGAGCCGTCTTCCTGCGGCAGGTACATGCGCAACGCACCTCCATCGGCCGGTGTCCAGGAGTCATTCAAGTATAGAATCACCGTCACCAGGCGATGCGGCACAGCCTGAAACTGGTCTAGGTGCCGCACATAAAATGACCCAATGGGATACCTCGCAAAGTGGCTTTCAAAAGAGCGCAAACCCAGAAAACAACGCTGGTTTACCGCCTGGCGCACTCCCTCAACTTTTTCCCAGTATTCGGCTTGTAGTGGACTCAAATCCTCGGCGTCCATCCAGAGCACCTGGTCGTTGCGGATCTCGGTACGGATCTGCTTTTTCTCCCCCACACCCACGGCGGCATGCCGGAATTTGCCTTGGTTGAGCAGCGCTATCTGCTCTTCCAGGAGGGCTTTTCGAAACTCCTCGTCGACAAAGCCATCGACGACGACATAGGATTTTTGGTAAATCTCCGCCGAAATATGATCCAGAAGTTCTTCCACGGGAATGGGGTTTAGGCTGCAAAATAACCACTTAATTGGGCGAAAAACCATACTTTTGCGCAAAGCAAAAACGATGAATTCTTCAAAAAGCAGCTATACCGGCCTGGTGCTCGAATACGACTCAGGGATCGTCCCTCCTCCCTACAGCCATGTTTTTCGCCTTGCCATGGACTGGACCAAAGGCTCGCTCAGCGTCGCGCTGGACCTCCACTACACCGAGCGGGAAGAGCTGAGCGAAGAGGAAATCCTCGACGAAGGCTTCACTCCCAACGACGACTACAGCCACAAGGGGGCGCTGGACTCCGTCTGGATCAAGCCCCTGCAGCAGCTCTATGACAAAAGCCGCTGGACCAACAAGGACATCGAAGAAGGCGGCATCACCGTGTCCCCCATCGAGAAGGGAAAGGACGAGGGCGTAAAAATCCCCGCCAACCAGGAAGAATGGCAGCTCATGGCGCAGGACCTGATCCAGGCGATCTATGAGACCGTGAAAAAAGAAGCGCCGCTCAAGGTCAACTATCGCCTCGTCGACAACGAGCAGACCACCGACTGCAGTGTCACCGTGCACTTTTCCAATCGGCAAGTGATTTTTGAGAAAAACGGAACCTCCCGCACCATCAACTGGGAGTACGCCATACAGCTCATGAAACTGGTCTTCACGCCGGACTACCACTATGAAATGGCCAAGGAAGAAGCAGGCAAAAAGCGCGGCGCCTACATCGACTGTGGGGACGGCTACTGGCACGAGCTGGGCAAGGGCGTGGTCAACATCGATCCTTCCTTCGATGCCGTTGGCAAAATCAAAGCCGGCTTCGAAGATTTGGTTTCTGACTGAAAACCAAATAATTGTATTTGAAACCTGATTTCGCTACATTAAAAGGAGAAATCAGTTTTTTTTTATGGCAAACGGAAAAATTTTTATCAGCTACCGAAGGGAGGACACTTCGGGGGAGTCTGGCAGACTCAAGGACAAGCTTGAACAGGTCTTTGGCCAGGAAAACATCTTCTACGATGTGGAGACCTTGGAAGCTGGGCTGAATTTTGACCAATCCATCGCCAAGGCCCTCGGGGAAAGCAAGGTCCTCCTGGCCATGATCGGCCCACACTGGCTGAAAGTCGCCGACTCCAAGGGAGTGCTCCGCCTCCAAAAAGAGGACGACTGGGTCCGCAAGGAAATCGCAGAGGCACTCAGAAGGGAACTGCGCGTCATACCCATCTTGGTCAATGGTGCCGAGATGCCGGGACGGGAAGACCTGCCCAGTGACTTGAAGGAGCTTTCCCTCAAGCATGCCCAAGAACTCTCCAGCTCCCGATGGAACTATGACGTGGGGGAGCTGACCAAAGTGCTGGAGAAAATCATAGCCAAAAAGCCGGAACCCAAACCCCAACCCAAGCCGAACCCCGCGCCCTTCCCCACACCAGATCCCCAGCCCAAAAGTTGGCTGGTAAAAAACTACCTGTGGATATTGGGAGGTGTGGTCGCTTTCTCGGTCTTGATCGCTATGTGCTCGGATCCCGACACTGACACCTACCCAATCGAAGACACCAACACGCTATCCGCTGAAACACCTACCGACGGCTCAGGAGCTGCCACCAACCCCGCAAGTCCGCCTGATTTGCAGGAAAGCGATACGCAGACTGGCGAAGACTACGACTTTGACCTGGCCGGTGAATGGTCGCTCTACCTGAATGGCCAAAAAGTAAGTGTCTTCGCCTTCAGCCAAAACGGGGCAAGCGTTGCCTACTATGAGTACGACCTGCTCAACCAAAGAACCGGAGAAGGCAAGGGGCTGCTGGACGGAGAGTTTTTGGAGATGGACTATTACAGTACCGCCACGGCAGTCTCCGGCACGATATCCATGAGCACGCAAAACTCGGGACAAAGCTGGGCCGGGACGATCTATTTCCCGGCATCGGGAGTCTCGGCGCAGGTGGAACTGGCCAAATACTAACCCCGGATCTTTCTCAGGTCTGCGTGGATATCGCGGATCATTTCTCCCAGATCATCCAGCGTAAGCGGCTTTTTCTTATCCCCCGGATTGGGAAAGTCGGTACTGATAAAAGCTTTGGCCTCCCAAATCTCCAACACGTCCTCGCCTCGCACCTCATAGGGCTTGTAGTGATCGTTGTCAGAGACCAGGAAAAGTTTCCCGTTTTCCTCCAGGTAGTTAAACACCCGCTTGTACACCACACCCTCGGTCTGGGTGACCAGCACGTAAGTTTTTCCACTTTTGATCTCCCTCAGCTGCTCCACGTAGGCTCCTATCACGACCGTCCCTGGCACGAGTGGCAGCATGGAGTCACCAGAGAGCTCAAAAGCCCGATAGGTAGCCTGCCGGGACAACTGGGGCAGGTGAAACTGCGGCAGAGTCTCCATGTACTCGGGATCCGCAAAACCGTTCAGATACCCAGCCGAAGCCTTCTGTCCCACCAGGGTAATATTCTCGCGATCCGACTCGTCTGCCGCGATGGTCAGGATGCTGATTCCACGTTTCTGGACAGCCTTCCTTCCCTTTGACTCGATATCGTGCTCCAGCAGCTCCTCGACGCCCACATCCAGGATTTCGCAGAGCTTTTGCAGCGTGGCCAGCTTGGGCTCGGAGCGTCCGTCTTCATAGGCCGAGATCATCGTCCGCTGCACGTCCAGCTGCTCGGCTAGATCGTTTTGGGTGATGGCCTTTTGCTTGCGCAAAAAACGGAGGTTGGAGGACAGAAAGCTCATGCCGAAAAGAGGTAAAAATTATGGTCATCGGAAGTGGGCGCTACCGGAAAAAATGGATTGAGGTTCATCGCGTCCATCCTCCGCTGCTCCAGCCTGTTTTTGATCTCCTCGATGATGTCTCCGACCGGCTTGGGCTCAGTGACGAGCAGGTAGCCGTACTGCGGTCTTTGCTGATCTTCTACAAAAAACTTGACCTGGCAATTGCCCGACGCAAGGGTCTTGGTCGTGATGCTGATTTTTTCGGCGTGTTCCATAGCTGTTTCAGATTTACGCCAGCTAAGTTAGAAATGTTGTTTTTATAAACATATCGATGATCAAAAAATAAACATCCTTTCCGACGATTTCTGTCAGTTTTCCACCCAGTCTCGCAACACGCTATAAATCAACGGACATCAGGATGGAGAATCCGGATTTTTTTTCCAAGATCCACTGCTTATTCGGTTTTATTACCGCTCAACTAATTCTCACCTGACATCCTTCTTTTATCTGGCTTCCTTTGTAGGCTACTATATCCGCTCTCCAGACTACCCAAGAATCCCGGAGTAGAAACACGAGAAACCGCAATAAACCATGAAATACCTATTATCCCTTGCACTCTTTTTGTCAGGCCTGTGTGGCGCTTTTTCCCAGACCTACACCGTGAGGGGAAAAGTACAGGACACCGGCAACCAACAGGGGATTCCCTACGCCAATGTCCTTTTGCTTTCCGTAGCCGACTCCGCGCAGGTCGCCGGCGTGATCTCCGACCCCGAGGGCAATTTTGAACTTACCACCTCTTCTGAGGGAGATTTTATCCTCAAAATCCAATACCTGGGGTACCAGAGCGCCTTCAAAAGTATCCACATCACAGGGGACTTGGACATCGGCACTTTGGGCATAGGTGAGGAAGCCACTGCACTGAGCGAGGTGGTCGTGGCTGCCAGGCGATCGAGCGGCACCCAGAAGAGCGACACGACGATGTACAATGCCGACGCCTTCAAGACCATGAAGGACGCCAGCGCACAGGTGCTGATCGAAAAACTCCCCGGCGTGGTCTCTGACAACGGAACCCTCCAAGCCCAGGGCGAAAGCATCGCCCAAATCCTCGTGGACGGGAAGCCCTTCTTTGGCACGGACGTCAAAACTGCCCTGCAAAATCTCCCTGCGGAAGTGATCCAGAGCATCGAGATCTTTGACCAAAAAAGCGAAAAAGCCCAGCTCAGCGGATTTGACGACGGGCAACGACTCAAGACCATTAACATCATCACCAAACCCAACCGCCGCAAGGGCCAGTTTGGCAAGGCGACCGCGGGATATGGAACCGACGAGCGCTACATGGCCGGCGCCAGCATCAACGCCTTTGACGAGGATAGACGCATCACCTTTACCGGCCTGACCAACAACATCAACATGCTCAACTACTCGAGCGACCCCAATTCCCAGGACAACTCCAACCCCCAAGAAGGCATCATCACCACCAACATCCTGGGACTGAACTACACCGATCTCTGGGGTGAAAAAATCAAGGTCACCGGAAGCTATGTCTTTTCCAAGCGGGAAAACGTAGGTGTGGTCAACAGGTTCCGCGACTTCGTGACCACGGACGAGTCCAGCCAGTTTTACACCGAGACTGCCACCGACTTTCGCAGCAACGACCAGCACCAGGCCCACCTTCGTCTGGACTACAACATCGACGACAAAAACAGAATCCTGTACATCCCCCGATTTTCGGCCCGCTTCGAGACGGAGCGCTCAGCTTTCACCGGCCAGACCGAGGACGGCTCGGGCCTGATCAACGAGGTGGACAACCTCAAGACCGGCTACTACAAGGACTACGACCTGTTCAACCGCCTACTCTACAGCCACAAGTTTGACAAGCCTGGCCGTACGCTCACGCTCCGGGCCAACTTTGCCAACAACCTGAACATCGACGAATCTGACCGCAAAGCGAGAAACACCTACTACGAGTCTGACGGGGTGAGAAATGAAAACCTGGACCAGCGCACCACCCGCGAGCGTACGGGAGACTCCTGGGAGACGGGCATTTCCTACACCGAGGCTTTGGGCAAAAGAGGCCAGATGGAGATCGAATATGAAATCGGCAACCGAGGCAACGACTCCGACAAACTGACCTTTGACGTCGAGGGCGGGGACTTTGAGACAGGCACCCTTTACCTGGACACGGCTCTGAGCAATACCTTCCAAAGCGAGTATCTCACCCAGGAGCTGGAGGTAGGCTATCAATACAGTGCCGAAAAACTCAAGGTACAGGCGGAAGTCCAGTACCAAGACGCCCAGCTGGACAATTCCCAGGAATTTCCGGAGCCATTTGAGCTGAGCAGAAACTTCAACAGCATCCTGCCTACGGTGAGGATGGAGTATAAGTTTTCGCCCAACACCAACATCCAGCTGGACTACGACACGCAGACCAACGAACCGCACATCAGCCAACTGCAATCGGTGATCGACAACTCCAATCCCCTGCAGCTGCGCACGGGAAACCCAGAGCTCGACCAGTCCTACCGAAACCAGTGGAGAATGAGGCTGAGAAGCAACAATCCCGACACCGACAAAAGCTGGTTTGTGTACGCCCAGGCAAGCGTGGTCGACAACTACATCACCAACAGCTCTTTCATCGCCCAAGAGCCCACCGAAATCCAAGACGGGATCATCCTCGAAAAAGGCTCCCAGCTCAACAAACCAGTCAACCTGGACGGGTATTTCGAATTCAGGTCCTGGATGAACTACGGCATGCCCCTGGACTTCATCAAGTCCAAACTGAACGTCAACCTAGGCGGCGGGGTGTCCAAACTGCCCAGCTTGGTGAATGATGCGGTCGGCTTCAACAATTCCCAGCGCATCGTGACCGGCTTCTCCGTCAACTCCAGCATCAGCGATCAGATCGACTTCAACATCTGGTCGAGATCTTCATTCAACGACGTGGAAAACACCGTCAACCCAAGCCTCAACAACCACTTCTTCCAGCAGCGTTTTCGCGTGAACTTCAACTGGATCTTCTGGGCGGGATTTGTGTACCGACTCGACCTCAACCACCAGATCAACTCCGGGCTCTCCGAAGGCTATGACAACAACTTTTCCCTGGTCAACATGAGCTTGGGCAAAAAGGTCTTTGGCAACCAGCGGGGCGAAGTCAGCCTGATGGTCTATGACCTGCTCGGCCAAAATGCCAACGTCCGCAGAAACATCGCCGAGACCTACATCGAAGACGTCCAGACCAACGTCCTCCAGCAGTACGTCATGCTGTCCTTCACCTACAACCTGCGCCGATTCAGCAAGGGCATGGACGAGGACAAATACAATCAGATGTACCAAAACAACTGATCTCCAGTGTGAAGTAGGCAGTCTGCAGCAGCCGCTCCTAAGTAGTGGATGTGAGTAGTAAGTCGTGAGTGGTGTGTGCCAGACTACTCGCGACTTACTACTCACACTTTCTGACCAAACTGTGACTGATCACTGCCTAGGGAATCTATCTTTCCCAAAAAGCCGGCGGTGCGATCCCCAAAGCCCTCAGATACACATAGCCCTGCCCGCGATGGTGTACTTCATTGTCGATGAAATACAATAAGGTGCAGTATCCCTGATCTTCGTATTGGCCGAAAGCCACCAACTTTTCCTGGAACCGTCCTTCGGGAATTTGCGCCCAGTATTCGTTGATCTGCTCGGTGGTCTGATCCCAAAGCTCCAGCAGCTTGGCCTTGTTGCCTTGGGCTTGATCACGCTCGTCCAGCTCTTTCCACTCGTCCGTAGCCAGCCCCACCACTCCCGGCCCGGCGATGGCAAGCAGCTCCGCGACCAGGACTCCAAAAGTCCGCATGCCTCCGATGCTGAAAGAAAAAAGATCTTTTTCGGGAAAGGCCTCAATCGTTCTTCGGGTCAGCGCCCGATGTCCTTGCCAGTGGGCAAGCAGTTGTTCTTTGGAGATCAGCGTTTCGTTTTTCACTTGGGTTTCCATGTTTTTTTTTGGTTTAGGTTAGATATTGACCCAAAGAAACAGCCGCCGAGTGACAGCCCTATGTCAGCAGGCTTTTCGTATTTTTCACTTTTTATAAAAAATCAAACGCATGAACCGGATCGACCGCCTCACGGCCATCCTTACCCAACTACAATCCAAGCGAGTCACCAAAGCCCAAGAGATCGCCGACCGGTTTTCTATCAGTCTACGGACGGTCTATCGGGATGTGCGGGCCTTGGAAGAGGCGGGCGTCCCGGTCATCGGCGAGGCGGGACAGGGCTATTCCCTGGTCGAGGGCTACCGCCTTCCGCCGGTGATGTTCACCCAAGAGGAGGCACAAGCGATGGTCGTGGCTGAGAAAATCTTCGAAAAGCTCTCCGACCGCAGCAGTTCGGATCATTTCCACTCGGCCATGCTCAAGATCAAGTCTGTCCTTCGCAGTTCGGAAAAAGATCGGATAGACCAGCTTTCACCCCTGGTAGCAGTATTCCGCAACCGCAACCAACTCCAGCTCAAGGGCAAGGACGAACACTTGCGTCTGATCCTCGATGCGCTGGGCGCCAAAAAACTGCTGGAGATGGAATACACGACCTTTGATGAGGAAAAGACCAGCACGCGAACGGTAGAATCGGTAGGCGTATATTACGCTTTTGAGCAGTGGTATATGATCGCCTGGTGCCGCCTGCGGCGGGACTATCGCACCTTTCGTCTAGACCGCATCCAGCGGCTCAGGGTACTGGAGGAAAGCTACAGTCCCACAGGACACCCTACCTTGAAGGAATACATCGACAAAGTCCGCGCCTCGGAAAATCTGCTGCAGATCGTCTTGGCGGTGCCCTTTCCCACGGAAAAGTACCTGCGCGAGCAGAAGTATAACCAAGGTTTCGTGATGGAAAAACGAATGGACGACCATGTAGAAATGACTTTTATGACTTCCCACTTGGAGGGCTTCGTACGCTGGCTGGTGTGCCTAGCCGACCAGGTCCGCATCCTAGCCCCTTTCGAGGCCAAGGAAAGAATGAAAATACTGGCGGAAGAGATTCGGTCTAACTCGCAAGGCTGAGACAAAAGGCAGCAACCAAACGCGAAATCAGTCTTTTCCCCACCCTCAAAAAGCCGCGCATGGCATAGCCAGCTTCCTACACCCAAACTGCTCTTCAAGCCCTGCATTGCACTTTTTAGTATTTTCCGAGAAACAAACAACTTGAAAAAGTACCAATCACTTTTCTTAAAAGTACAATATTCGGTAGATTGAAAAGAGACAGTCAGTTCCTTTGCTGTGTAACTGACATCGGTACCCGCTCGGGTTACACCATTTTTACCCGTTTTCTTTCAACTAAAATAAACCCAAAAACAATGAAGAATCTCTTTCCAAATTCCCTTGGAGGGCTGTTGCTGATTTTGGCTTTGACAGTCTTCCAAACAGGTTGCCTTTCAGACGGCAGCGAGCAAGAACAACCCCTGGACCCCAGCATGGATCTCGATGAAACGATGGGGGTTCCCGATGCATTCCCTCTCGAAAACATGAGAATGGACGGAGCTACCGCCAAGATGCTGGGTAAGCTCAGATCGGCTACAGCGAAATACCACCGTTTGGAGGTGGCTCTAGAGGATGGCTATATCCTTGGCTCAGAATGTGTCGCCTCGGCGGACGGCGGGATGGGCTTTCACTACATTTTGCCGCCGGCCATTGATGGTGCGCTGGACTACGACCAACCCGAGGCATTGCTCTATGAGATGGACAAACATGGCAAGCTAAAGCTCGTAGGGATAGAATATGTCATTGTGGCCGCGCTTTGGGATCTGGAAAATGACGATACACCCCATTTCGGCGTACAAGTCTTTGACGAAGTACCCGCTCCAGTTCCACTTCCTTTCGACAACTACCAGCTCCATGTCTGGGTATGGAAAAACAATCCGGCGGGGATTTTCATGAAATACAATCCCAACGTCAAGTGTCTTTAAATCCCTAGCCAAATGGAGAGAGAAAGCGCTCTCTTTCCTCGTCACGTTCATCAAAAAAGCCCCAGGCAGCATGTGCTACCTGGGGCTTCAAATTTCCAATATCCAATAACTACCTCCCAAACTTCCCCTTCAGCATCGCCAGCTTTTCGGCCATGGTGCCTTGGGGCTCCTCGGCTTTTTGCGATTTCTGGGCGGGCTTGCCTTGACTTTTGCCCCGCTCCGCAAAAGGATCGGACTTCATGCTAAGGCCAATCCGCTTTCTCGGAATATCCACTTCCATCACCGTCACCTGCACTTTTTGGCTTACGCTTACGACCTCATTGGGATCTTTCACAAAGCGATTTGCCAAGTGGCTCAGGTGAACCAAACCGTCCTGATGCACTCCGATATCCACAAAAGCCCCAAAAGCCGTGATGTTCGTGACCACTCCAGGCAGCTTCATGCCGACCTTCAGATCCGCCATGGAATTGACCCCATCTTGGAACTGGAACACCTCAAAAGTCTCCCGAGGGTCTCGCCCCGGCTTGGAGAGTTCGTCCACGATATCCTGTAGCGTGGGCAGGCCGACGGTCTCAGACACGTAGTTTTTCAGGACGATTTTGCTACGCAAATCCTCCGAACCCATCAGCTCCTGCACGGAGGCCTTGAGGTCTTTGGCCATTTTTTCCACCAGCTCGTAGCGCTCGGGGTGCACCGCCGAGCCGTCGAGAGGATGCTTGGCGTTGCGGATTCTCAGGAAGCCTGCCGCCTGCTCATAGGCCTTTTCGCCCAAACGAGGCACTTTCTTGAGTTGGGATCGGGAGGAAAAAGGCCCGTTTTCCGCACGGAAGTCCACGATGTTTTGAGCCAGGCTTGGCCCTAAGCCGGACACATAGGTCAAAAGCTCCTTCGAGGCCGTGTTGACCTCCACACCTACGCCGTTCACGGCGGACATCACTGTATCGTCCAAAGCACTTTTCAGCGCATTTTGGTCCACGTCATGCTGGTACTGGCCTACTCCGATGGACTTGGGGTCGATCTTCACGAGTTCCGCCAGCGGATCCATGAGTCTGCGGCCGATCGACACCGCTCCCCTCACGGTGAGGTCCAAGTCTGGAAATTCGTTTCTCGCCACTTCCGAAGCGGAATAGATAGACGCGCCGGACTCGTTGACCATGGTCACGATGACCGACTTGGGAAGACCCAGGTTTTTCACAAAAGCCTCCGTCTCGCGACCGGCGGTGCCGTTGCCGATGGCGATGGCCTGGATGCTAAACTTCTCCACCAATCCCTTCACGGTCATGCCTGCGACGGCAGTCTGGCGCTGGGGTTCGTGGGGAAAAATCGCTTCGTAGTGCAAAAGCTGCCCCTGAGGGCCAAGACAAACGAGCTTACATCCTGTCCGGAAACCCGGGTCAATGGCCATCACGGACTTTTCGCCCAAAGGCGCCCCCAGGAGCAACTGGCGCAGGTTTTCCGCAAACACACGGATCGCCTCTTCGTCGGCTTTCTTCTTGGTCAACAGGCGAACCTCCGTCTCCATGCTCGGCTTGAGCAGTCGTCTGTACGAGTCTTTCACGGCGATTTTCACCTGCTCCACGGCGGAGTTTGCCGCGTCTTGGATGACTTCTTTCTCGATTCGAGCCAAAGCGGAAGCCTCCTCTGGACAGGAGTCCAGCATCAGAAACAGCTCCTTTTCCCCTCTCCGCATCGCCAAGACGCGGTGTGAAGGTGCGGACTTGATCGGCTCAGACCAGTCAAAATAGTCCTTGTATTTGATCGCCTCGTTTTCCTTGCCGGGAATCACGCGGGAAGTAAAAGTCCCTTCGTCGAGGAAGAGCTTGCGCATCTTTTCGCGGACCAGGGCGTTTTCGTTGACCCACTCGGCGATGATGTCGCGGGCGCCTTGGAGTGCTTCCTCCACGCTTTTGACTTCCAATTCCTCGTTCAGATAGTGGACGGCTTCGGCCTGAAGGTCAAAGGACTCTTGCGCAAAAATCCGCTCCGCCAGTGGCTCCAAGCCTTTTTCGCGGGCGATGGTTGCCTTGGTTCTGCGCTTGGGCTTGTAGGGCAGGTAGATGTCTTCCAGCTTGGACATGGTCTCTGCCCCTTCGATGGCTTTCTTCAGCTCAGGGGTCATCTTGCCCTGTTCTTCCACGGATTTCAGAATCGCGTCTCGGCGCTTGTCCAGCTCGCGAAGCTGCTCAATGCGGTCACGGATGCTCGCCACCTGTACCTCGTCCAGGGTGCCAGTGGCCTCTTTTCTATATCGGGAGATGAAAGGGACCGTCGCCCCTCCGTCCAAAAGTTCTACTGTAGCCTGTACCTGATGGGGTTTCACGCCCAGTTCGGAGGCGATTTTGATCTCGTAATTCATATTTTCGGGAATTCTGTCATGCTTGCAAAACGCCGCAAGTTACGGTCTCATTGGAATTGGGAAAGCGCAAATTGTGATCGGCGTCACTAAGGGTCTGGATTATAGATTGTAAAATTGGGACTGGGATTGGAAAATTTGAAAATTGAAAGATTGGAAAATTGTGCTGTGTCGTGTCAGTCCGAGCACCTGAGCGACGAGAGTCGCGAAGTCGAGGACAGGGCTTCGACTTCGCTCAGCCTGACAGTGGTCAAACGCTACTCATTAAGCGGCCTACCTTTCAAACCTTCGAGGTTTTTCAAAACCTCAAATGTGATCCAAAACCTCGTATTTCGTAAATCGTACTTCGTCCTTAAGAATGGATTGGAAAAAAGAATTTAAGTCCTGGGGCCTGATTTTGGCCTTTTTCGCATTTCTCTACTTCACAGGCCTATTGCCCGTGATCCAAGGCGGTCTGCAGTCGGTCCTGCTCGCCACGGGCCTGATGAAGCCCAAAATCGAAATCCCCGATCTGAAAGACCAAAAATTCGACTACCGAGGCCAGTTTCGCGACTTTGAGGGAAACGTGGTCAATCTCCAAGATTACCGTGGCAAAACACTTTTCATCAACCTCTGGGCTTCCTGGTGCGGCCCCTGCCGCGCCGAAATGCCCCACATCTCCGAACTTTACAAATCTGTCAAAGACACCCCGGAGCTGGAGTTTCTGATGATAGGACTGGACAACGATATCGCCAAAAGCCAGAATTTCATGGAAGGGAAAACCTGGGCTTTCCCTGTCGTCCATGCCAGCTTTGGGCTCAACCAAAGCCTGCAAAGCGAATCCATCCCCACGACTCTCGTCGTAGACAAAAACGGAAAAATAGTCTTCTACCAGCAGGGCATGAGCAATTTCAACACCGAGGAGTTTCGTGCTTTTCTGAAGTCGCTTTAGGCAAAACAGCCCCCTTATGATTCCTAAACGCCTTGATCTGGTCAGCCTGAGCACTGGAGTGACGAGAGTCACGGATATCGAAGGCGACTCCAATCAATAACTCCACATTTCGACTTCGCTCAATGTGACAGGCTCCTTTTTTTGACAGTACAGGTTGGCTGACTTGGCGATTTGTCGTAATCTTGGAGCATTCCCAAGTAACCCATGAAAAAGTCTCCCATTTTAGTCCTGTGGGCATTTTTTGCAGTATTTTCTGTCCATGCCCAAAACTCCGTCCTTTGGTACCAGCAGCCCGCGGAAAAATGGGAAGACGCGCTGCCCATCGGAAACGGCAGACTCGGTGCGATGGTCTTCGGCATCCCCGGCCACGAGCGCATCCAGCTCAACGAGGACTCCATGTGGCCCGGTGGCCCAGACGACTGGGATCTGGCGGACGGCACCCCGGCCGATCTCGCCCAAATCCGTGAATACCTCATCGCCGGAGACCACAAGAAGTCCGATTCCCTGCTGGTTTTGAAGTTTTCACGCAAGGATGTCACCCGCTCCCACCAGACCATGGGCGACCTCTGGTTTGACTTTGACTGGGAAAACGTCACCGACTATAAGCGCAGCCTCGATCTCCACAGCGCCATCACGCTCACCGAGTTTAAGAGCGAGGGACACGCGGTGATGCAGGAGGTCTTTGCCTCCGCTCCGGATCAAGCCATCCTCATCAAGCTCAAAACCGACCATCCTGAGGGCTTTCGCGGCCTGATTCGCATGGATAGACCGATGGACCAGGAGCATCCGACGGCGGAATCCAAAGCCCTCAACGACAACCTACTGGAGATGAGGGGCATGGTCACCCAGCGTGGCGGACAGATCGACTCCAAGCCTTTCCCCATCCTGAATGGCGTGAAATTCCGCGTTCTTTTGCTCGCGCAAAACCAAGACGGCGAAATCAAGGCAATGCCTGAAGGGCTACTGGTCGGTGGTGCAAAGGAAATCCACCTCAAGCTCGTCGCCGAGACGAGCTACTATGAAAAGGACTTTGCCAAAAAGGCCGAAGCCAGACTCGACGAGATAGCCTTCAGCAGCTGGGGACAGCTGCGACAGGCGCATGAGCGGGAATACCAATCTTGGTTTGACCGAATGAGCCTAAAGCTGGGCCCGAATGGCACCGACCAAACCCCGACCGACCAGCGCATCGCCAATGCTAAGGCCGGGCAGCAGGATCTGCATCTGGAGAAGCTGCTCTTCGACTTTGGACGCTACCTGCTCATCTCCTCCTCCCGGCCGGGCACCAATCCCGCCAACCTACAGGGACTCTGGAATCAGCACATCTCGGCGCCTTGGAATGCCGACTACCACCTGAACATCAACTTGCAGATGAACTATTGGCCGGCTGAGGTAACCAACCTCAGCGAGCTGCATGGGCCGCTTTTCGACTTCACCGACGAGCTGATCGAAAACGGGAAAAAGCCAGCCTCCCAAAACTTCAAGATGAAGGGAGCCATGCTTCCCCACACGACCGACCTTTGGAAAATCCCCTTCCTACAAGCCCGAACGGCTTATTGGGGCAGCTGGATCGGAGCTGGAGCCTGGCTGGGAAGACATTATTGGGAGCACTACCTTTTCACCCAAGACGAGGAATTCCTGGAGGAAAGAGCCCTTCCGGCCTTCACGCAGATCGCACAGTTCTATTCCGATTGGTTGATGATCGACCCTCGGGATGGCAGGCTGGTTTCAGCACCTTCCACTTCTCCCGAAAACCAGTTCATCAATGAAAAAGGCGTAAAAGCCGCCTCCACCATGGGTGCGGCGATGGACCAGCAGCTGATTGCCGACATATTTGGCATCTACCTCCAAGCCAACGAACTGGTAGGAAAGCGCTCGACGCTGAGCGACAAGGTCCGCAGCCAGCTCGCCCAACTTCGGCCCGGCGTGCAACTGGGTTCGGATGGACGAATCCTGGAATGGGACCGCGAATACGAGGAACCGGAAAAAGGCCACCGCCATATGTCCCACCTCTACGCGTTTCATCCCGGTGCGGCGATCACCAAGGCAGGCAGCCCAGACCAATTTGATGCCGTGAGAAAGACCCTCGACTATCGACTCGCTAATGGCGGAGCAGGCACGGGCTGGTCTCGCGCTTGGCTGATCAATTTCTCCGCCCGACTGATGGATGGGGAGATGGCGCACGAGCACATCCAAAAGCTGCTTGCAACCGGCCTCTACACCAATCTTTTTGACGCCCATCCCCCCTTCCAGATCGACGGAAACTTCGGCTACACCGCTGGCGTGGCAGAAATGCTGCTGCAGTCCCACGAAGAGGGCATCATCCGTGTGCTCCCCGCCCTGCCCAAGGCCTGGCGCTCCGGCGAAGTAAAGGGAATGAAGGCCAGAGGCGGTTTTACGCTGGATTTCTCCTGGGAAAACGGAGAGGTGAAAACCGTGAAAGTCCACTCCGACAAAGGCAAAAAAGTCGTGCTTTTCGCGGATGGCTCCGAGATCGACCTGCTTCTGAAAGCCGGCGAAAGCATAGAAATGGAGTTTTGAATCGCTAGTTTTCACCACAGAGAGCACAGAGGAAAAGGAGTGTCAAGGCATAGCTTTTTAGCAATGTCCTCACATCCCTTCCCCGTACTTTTCTATAGATCACCAAGGAAGGCTTAGCTTTCAAATCCTTCGCGCCTTTCAGTCTTTGTGGCCATTGATTCTCTGCGAAAACTCCGCGACCTCCGCGCCTCCGAGGTGAAAACAAGCGAAGCGTCTGAAATCGCCACAGATGCACGGATATCACTCAATATTGAAAACGACAGATCTTAGCGCCTTCCTATCTTCGTGGCCATTGATCCTCCGCGACTCCGCGGTGAAAACAAGCGAAGCGCTTCACGAAACCCAAAGTCCTTCCTCCTGCTAAAACCCTGACAAAAGTCAGCCGAGCGACACGTTTTGGGCAGTAAATCACCCATGCAGACCGAGGTATTTTTGGGCCTTCGCTTAGATTAACCCCCGCATCCATGCTCTCATCCCCATCGCTTCACACCTTCCATATCCCAGTCATGGGCCTCGGCTACACGGTCGACACCCCGCTCAAAGTCGCCCGCTTTGGCATCTCCAGCGTCGTGTCCATCATGGATGATTTTCTCCTGGAGGACATGCGCAAAATCCACTCCGAAAAGCTTGGCTTGCCCTTTTCCCCCATTCCTGAGACTGCCGAAGACCATCGAGCCAAGCGTATCCAGGCCTACCTCGATCTCCTTCACGACCTGATCCAAAACCAGATGGAAGCGCTCAAAAACGAGGATTGGGAGTCTGGTCAGTCTATCGCCCAGCTCATCGTCCTGCTGCCCGAGGACAGTGAGGTCGCAGTGCTTTTTGCCGACTACCTCAAGTCCGAGGGATTGGCAAAAGACGAACTAAAGAACCGGATTTTCTCCCTGCTGAAGCCCGGTGCCGTGGATGTGAATATCATGACCAAGGTGGACAAACTCAACTACGACCGGGAAGGCCAGGTGCTTCCCCGAGAGTTTTCTGATGCGCTTTCGGCATTGCGGGGCTTCGCGAAAAGCAAGCTGAATGCAGCCGTGGTCTTCTCAGCAGGCATGAATCCAGCACTCTACAGCTATGCGGAGCAGTTTGCGGACTTTTTCCCGGATGAAAACGGAACACTCAAAAAGCGCATCATCCTCAAGGTCAGCGATTACCGATCGGCCTTGATCCAGGGAAAGTTTCTCGCCAAAAAAGGACTCTGGGTATCCGAATTCCGCATCGAATCCGGGCTCAATTGCGGCGGTCATGCCTTCGCGTCTGACGGCTTTCTCGCCGGGCCCATCCTCGAAGACTTCAAATCCAACCGAAAGGAACTCATCGAAACCATCCGCCAGTCCTGTAATCAGGCTTTGGGGGAAAAGGGATTGCAACTTTTACCCGAAAAGGAATCCATCAAGATCACCTACCAGGGCGGGATCGGCACCGCCGGGGAGGACAGTTTTCTCCGAAACCATTACCAGCTTGACGGCACAGGTTGGGGTAGTCCCTTTCTGCTCGTTCCAGAGGCCACGGCCGTGGACGAAGAGACCATCCAACGCATCATTGCCGCCAAGCAGTCCGACTTTTTCCTCAGCCAGGCCTCGCCCCTCGGCGTGCCGTTCAACAACCTGCGCACCAGCAGCGGGGAAGTGCAGCGCAAAGAGCGCATCGAAAAAGGCCGTCCGGGCAGCCCTTGCTACAAGAAGTTTCTCGGTTTCAGCACGGAGTTTACCGAAAAGCCCATCTGCACGGCTTCCCGTCAGTACCAAAACCTCAAAGCCAAGCTTTTCAAAGAAGGGAAAGTCAATCAGGAAGACTTGAATGAGGCTTTGGAAAAAGACTGCCTCTGCGAAGGGCTGAGCGCTCCGGCGATCTTGGCTCAGGGCGAAAACCCAAGAAGAAATCTCAATGCCGTGACCATCTGTCCGGGGCCGAATTTGGCCTACTTTAAAGGGACTTTCAGCCTCAAGGAAATGGTCGATCACATCTATGGGAAAATCACGCTGAAACTGGAGTCTGATCGCCCGCACGTCTTTGTCAAAGAAGCCCAACTTTACGTTGATTACCTGAAAAAGGAATTCCAAAAACTCTTGCCTGAAGCCTCCGCCAAGCAGGAAGCCTACCTGGAGAAATTCCGCAAAAACCTGAATCTGGGCCTAAGCTATTATCAGGATTTGGTCAATTCAATACAACTGGATTCGGAGGAAATCATCGAAAAGATGAAGCTTCAGCTGGATGGGTTGAAGGCCGAAATCGAAGCGTTAAAGCCTGTGTTGGCATAAAAAACTGTCCTGCTTCTCTAGAAGCAGGACAGTTTACCTTAGCCCTTTAATATTCTGTCAAAAAGAAAAAACTACTTTTTATGCGCCTGAGCCCTGTAACGCTCTACAAAGTCTCTTGCATCCCCCATATTGTCAGGATACGGCACAAATTCTCTTTTTGAATCCATACTACCTTTTGTTTCTCTAATTTCGCATATATGCTGATAATGAAACCCTTCGCAAATTAAAAACCGAATCACCTCCCATTTTTTGTCGTCAGTTTTCTTTGGCGGTCTGAACCGATGAGGCAAAAGCAACATTGACTTTCCACATTCTGGGCATGGATAGGTAAGCTCAGAACCACTGTCAAATGGCCTGTTAAGTGTCTTCTTACATTCTAGACAGACTTTCTTGTGTCCCATTTTAATTTTAACAGTAAGCCCAATAGTTTACTCGACTTTTCTAGTTTTTCTGCTCTTAGAGAAGGAGCACAACACTTTTTTATGTCATCTCTACGTTCTCGGCTCTTGATTCTAGCGTCTAAAGACTAGCTACTCATTCAATGCCTTCCTCCTCCGAGGATATGAAACACATGCAAGACCGCAGGGAAGATGGCATCCATGGACTCGCCAGCTCCAGCTGCAGAGCCTGGAAGCGCCAGCACGAGCATTTTGCCAATTGTCCCAGCCACGGATCTGGACAGCATCGCAGTCGGCACACGCTGCTGACCATAGCTTCGGATGGCCTCTTCGATCCCCGGGATTCTCCGGTTTAGGATGGGCTCCAAGGCCTCGGGGGTGATGTCCGTGGGGGAAAGTCCAGTGCCTCCCGTAAAGATCAACAAGTCCGCCTCCTGTGCCATGGCATCGTGGGCCGCATTTTGGATCCGGTCGCTGTCGTCGGGAATCACCACATAGCTGTTTACCTGGACCCCCAGGCCTTCCAGCTTTGCGATGATGACTTTGCCTGACTTGTCTTCTCCTTGCCCTTTAGAGATCGAGTCGGAGCAGACGACCACCGCGGCTCTGAGCTTGCTGAAATCCGACTTTTGGTCAGACTTTCCGCCCCGCTTCTCCAGCAGCTTGATATGCTGTATGCTGATGCCCTTATCAATCGGCTTGAGCATGTCATACATGGTCAGCGCCACCACCGAGGCCGCATGCATGGCTTCTACTTCCACCCCGGTCTTGTAGATGGTATGGATCTCCACCAGCACCCGGATCTCCATCTCGCCGATCTCATAGCTCACCGAGGTAAACTCGATAGGCAATGGATGGCAATCGGGAATCATGTCGGCGGTGCGCTTGGCGGCGAAAAGTCCTGCCGTCTTCGCCATTTCGAGCACGTCGCCTTTGGGAACGCTTCGGTCTTTTACTGCCTGAATCGTTTCCGGTTTGCTGACGCAAACGATAGCCTGGGCAATTGCCTTTCTCAGCGTGGGTGATTTATGGGTAATGTTGATCATTCTTTAGTTTTTTGGTCGATGGCCCATAGACCATAGTCATTAATTCTATTGGAACGTGACATCGGACACCGGACATCCAACCTCACACATTCACCTTCCACACATGCCCTTCCGTATCCAAAATCTCCTTTCCCCAGACCGGCAGTTCGGCCTTGATCCGCTCCACCAGCTCGTCGCAGGCGTCCATGGCGGCTTTCCGGTGCTTGGAAGAGGTGAAGACGAAGAGGCAAAGCTCGCCCACTTTCACCTCACCGAGGCTGTGGTAGATGTGCATGCAGGTCAGGGGATACTTGGCAAAGATGGCCTCGCGGATCTCAAAGGCCTTTTCCAGCGCCATCTCTTCGTAGGCCGTGTAGTCTATCGCCACGACCTTGCCCTCCGGCTTCTCATCCGCCCGTACCTGTCCCAGAAAGATGGAATGCCCTCCGATATCCGTTTTGCCGGAATGGTTGGCGATGGACTTGGCGATGGCGTCCGGGGAGATAGCTCCCTGCACGAATATGTTTTTGGGTGTTCTGACTTTATCCATGGTTGCTTGTCTGTTTGGGAAAGGCCTTGATGCCTCCCCGGATGGAATAGATTTTTTTGTCGGGAAAAATCCCCTTCAGCTGCAGTGCGGCAGTTTGGCTGCGCATTCCGCTTTGGCAGAAAAGGTAGATTTCCCCGCTGTCCTCCAACTTTTTGGCCGCAGTGGAAAGCTGGGAAAGCGGAATTTCCAAGAGGCCTGCGCGCTCTAGTCTCGGCAGTTCGTCCCTGTCCCGTACATCGACCAAGGTAACGCTTGGCCTTGGATTTTCGAGGACAAACTGCCAATCCACCTGCTCCACGCCTTCGCAGGCCAGCTCGTAGTTGGTCTGGGAAAAAGCCCTTTTGGAGCTTGGGACAGCAGCTTTTGAAGTGGGATTGGGAAAAATCTCGACTTCGTAAGTTTGGGCAGAGAGGGAGTTGAAAAACAGCATTTTGTTCTTCAGCGGCTTTCCAAAACCGGTCAACACTTTGATCGCCTCCAAAGCCATTAGGTTACCGATAATCCCCGGCAAAACGCCCAACACGCCGGTTTCGGCACAGTTGGGGATCTCCGAGGCGGCTGGCATCTGGGGATATACGTCGCGGTAGTTGCAGGCATTTTCTTCCAGATTGAAAACCGAAACCTGTCCCTCATTCAGGTAAACCGCCCCGAAAACCAGGGGCTTGCCCAGCAGCACGCAGGCATCGTTGACCAGGTATCGGGTGGGAAAATTGTCCGATCCGTCGATCACCAGGTCGTAGTCTGGGAGGATCTCCAGGGCATTTTCCACGGTGATATACTCAGGGATCTCCTCGATCTCCAAGTCGGAATATTTGCTTCGAAAGTAAGATGCAGCGGCTTCCACCTTGGGTTTCCCAAGGTCTTTTTCCCCATAAAGTACCTGACGGTTAAGGTTGGAAAGGGACACCTCGTCCCCGTCCATCAGGCCGATTTTGCCCACGCCCATGGCAGCCAGGTAGAGCAAAATCGGACAGCCCAAGCCACCAGCCCCGATGAGCAGCACCTTGGCATCCTGGAGCTTTCGCTGGGCATCGGCTCCAAAGCCGGGCAGGATCGTCTGTCTTTCGAAGCGGCTCATTTTTTATCCTCCGGAAAAGGGTGGCAACAGGGCTACCTCGGCTCCTGCGGGAATTTCCGCATCGCCTTGCAGCAGTTTTTTGTTGATCGCAAAGCCAAACTTGGCCGATTGCAAGTCCGGAAAACGTCCGCGGAGCGTCTCCCCCAGCGCGGCTAGCGTGCCGGGATTTTCCAGCTCCAGCTCCGCCGTGCCGATTTTCTCGGCGATCATTCCAAAGGCTTTGAGGTGTATTACTTGCTTCATGATAGCTAATCTACGATTCTGGGCTGGCTTTAGCCAATAATCAGCTTCACCGCCGCAAAGGCCAGCACAAAGGCCAACAGGTATTTGAGGACTTTCGGGCTAAACTTTTTGGCTCCCAAATAAGCCCCAGCGGCTCCGCCGGCGACGGTCAGCGGCAGCAGGATCCAGAGCTGCGTGGAGAATTCGATGTGAAACACCGAGGCGCCTAGAAAGCCCGAGACGGAATTCAAAAAGATAAACAAGGCACTCAGCGCGGCGGTTTCCTTCACTCCTGCCCAGCCCAGCATCAGGATGATCGGGGACAGGATGATGCCCCCGCCTATGCCGATCATGCCGGAGAACAGACCGATGGCAAAGCCCAGCAGCGGCCCCATCCACCATTGGCGCTCGATCTTTTCCGTATCCGAAATCGGAAAAACGCCGGCAAAGCGCAGCACCGGAAAGATGAGCAGGACACCCAGGATTCTTTTGTAAATCCCCGTCTCCAAGAGCATCGTGCCGCCCAGATAGGCGGCCGGGATCGAGAAAATGATCAGGGACAGAAAGAGGCTGAGAGGAAACTTGCCCGATTTCCTGTAGTTGAGGAAGGAAATCATGGACACAAACATGTTCAGAATAAGCGCAGACGGCCGGATTTCCTCAGGCGCAAAACCCATCAGGGCCAAGATCATCAAGTAGCTGCTGGCGCCGCCATGGCCTACCGATGCGTACATGAATGCCGCAAAGGGCATCAGAACGTATAAAAACCAGTCCCACATTTCCACCGGCTACCAAGGATAAAATGCGACCAAGCTGGCCTCTTCCACATGATTTTGGTCTTGGGGCACTTCCACCAAGCCATCTGCCACGCCAAAGGGCAGCAGATTGAAGGATTCCTGGCCGGGCAGCAGCACGACTCTGCCGCTTTCCACTTTTGCCTTCAGGAAAAAAGTCAAGTCCGCCTGCTTGTCAAAGTCGCGCGCTATCGGCAGGTATTGGGGCGAGCGCCAGGCGGCGGGATTGCCCATCCAGTGCTGCATGCAAGGCTTCACATACTGCATGAAGCAGGACAGCACGGAGGCCGGATTTCCCGGCAGGGCAAAGACGAGTTTGTCGCCCTTTTTCCCCGCAAAGAGCGGCTTTCCCGGACGCTGCTTCACTTTGTAGAAGAGCTGCTCCACTCCATTTTGGTGCAGGCTGTCTTTCACAAAGTCATAGTCTCCCACGGAAATGCCCCCTGTGAGCAGCAGGATATCGGAGGCTTCCAGCGCTTCCGCCACCACCCGCGTGACTTCTTCGGGCTCGTCCTTGGCCTTGAAGACCCGGAGTCCAGAAATGCCGAGCAGCTCCAAATAGGCGCTGAGCGCGGGCCCGTTGGCATTGTAGATTTGTCCGGGCTGCAGGGCATAGCCCAAGTCGATGATCTCGTCACCCGTCAGGATCAGTGAAATCTTTGGAATGGAAAAAACCTCCACTTCCTGGATGCCCAGCGAGGCCAAGAGGCCGATGGTGCCGGGCGTGATCTGCGTGCCGGACGCGACCACTTCGCTGCCCTTGCGACATTGGGCTCCCTGCTTTCGGACGTTCGCCCCTTTGGCAAAGTGCTCCGCGTCAAAAAACACCATATCCCCTGTCCGCTCGATCTGCTCCTGCTGGATCACCGTGTCAGCCCCCTTGGGCACCGGCGCACCGGTGAATATCCGCACGGCCTTGCCCTGAGGCAATACAAAGTCCGGCATGGCTCCGGCCGGTACCACATCCACCACTTCCCGTCCCTCTCCCGAGTCGTCGAAGGCCAAGGCATAGCCGTCCATCCCCGAATTGTCAAAGGAGGGCACGTCCATGGGGGCGAGGATAGCTGAGTAGGTAAACTTCCCGAGACTCTCCGCCAAGGGAAGGCGGATCGGAACGCGGGTGATTGGTAGGTTTTTGAGCAGGATTTTGGCTTCGGATACGCCGATGAATTCTTTCATTTATCCTCCGATTGTGATCATACTTCGGTTTTCCATCTTGTCGGGATCGGCCTTTTTGTAGTCCGAGGTGAACTGTCCACCTAGGGCGGCGTGCTTTCTGGCCACGGACTCGTGGATCAGCGGCACCACTTCCTGTCCAGCCCTCAGGGCCGACAGCAGATCCAGTTCTTCTTTGCCAAAAAGGCAATTTTTGATCTTCCCATCCGCAGTCAGACGGAGGCGGTTGCAGTTGCCGCAGAAGTGCTCGCTCATCGTGGTGATGAAGGCAAAAGTCCCCGCAAATCCCGGCACCTGGTATTTCTTGGCCGTATCGTGCTTCATATCTTCGAGCTTTTCCACCGGAAACTCCCGTTTCACCCGGTCCAGCATCTGCTTGGCGGTGACCACCTGCTTGCTGGTCCAGTGGTTGCCCGCGAAGGGCATAAACTCGATGAAGCGTACATGGAGGGGCAGCTTTTCCGTAGTGCGGACAAAGCCACAAAGCTCATCCTCTATCAGTCCGTGCAGCGCCACCGCATTGACCTTGACCCGAAAGCCCTCGTCGAGCAGCAGCAGGATATTGTCCCACACCTGCCCAAACTGGTCACGACGGGTGAGCTTTTGGAATTTTTCCCTGTCCAGCGTGTCGAGACTCACGTTGACGGAGCGGACTCCGGCCGACTTGAGGTTCTGAATGTGCTTGTGGATCAGGACGCCATTGGTAGTGAGGGTGGTCTCCACGCCCATCTTAGCGATGCCGTCGAGGATCTCAGGAAATTCCTTTCTGACCAGCGGCTCTCCCCCGGTCAGGCGGATCTTTTTCACTCCCAAATCCACAAAAACCCTCGCCAAGGTCAAAACCTCCTCCGTGCTCATGAGCCGGGAAGAAGGCATCCACACCATCTCCTCCACCGGCATGCAGTAGCTGCAGCGGAAGTTGCAGTTATCGGTCAGCGATATCCGCAGGTAATCGTGTGTACGTCCAAACTGATCCTGAAGCATGATACGATGATAGGCAATAATATTCTGAATTGAAATTTACGGTTTTTTCATGGGAACGTCCCCCTACTCGCCCTTTCGGTACTGAGTGGGACTTTTGGCCATGTGTTTTTTGAAGAAATTGTTGAAATGGGTCACCTCGTTAAAACCCAAGGCGAAGGCGATCTCCGACACGTTCCATTTGCTCTGCTGAAGGAGGATTTTGGCCTCCTGCAGCAGCCGCTCCGCGATCAGGATGGAGGTGGTCTTGCCGGTCATTTCCTTGACCGCACGGTTGAGATGGTTCACATGGACATTGAGCTGGCTGGCGAAATCCGAGGGCGTCCGCAGCTGTATGGTCGCGTGGTTTTCGTCGATGGGAAACTGCCGCTCCAGCAGCTCCAGAAAGATCGAAGCGATCCTAAGGGCGGCATTCCCCCGATGGTGGGCGACCTGCACCTCGGCAGGCTGCAGCTTCATCCCAAAATGGATCAGCTCAAAAACCAGGTTTCTCAGCCGGTCATACTTGTACTTGTATTCGGAGTTGAACTCCTCCAGCATCTTTTCGAAGATCTTGCCCACCTCGCTCGCTTCCTCGTCGGAAAGCTCGAAAATATGCGTTCCGTTTGGGTGGAAGACCTCGTACTGCTGGATCTGCCCAAAATTCATGAAGAAATGGGGATTGAAGATGCAGTACATGCCGCCGTTGTGCGCATTGAGGTGGTCCCACTTGTAGGGAACGAGGGGATTGGAAAAGGACAGGGCCTGCTTTTTCACCACATAGACCCGGTCCGCGTAGTGCACCGTGCTCGCTCCGGTCACCAGCATGACCTTATAGAAATCCCTCCTGCGGTAAGGCACGCTCTTGACGTTCCCCTCCAGGTAGGGCTCCAGGCGAAAGATATTGAAGTGTCCCAGGTCGTTTTTGATGCTTTCGGGAATCCACTGAAACTTCCTGCTGTAAAACTCCTCCAATGTTTCTGGCTTTTCCATGGGCTTAGTTTTTGTCTTTTCGATAGTCATTGGCAAAGGTGTACAGGAGACTGACATTCCATACCAGGTCGTCTCCGGGGACCGTGGAGTCTATTTTTTGGTTAAAAAGGGTCTGGACTCCTATCGGAAAATCCTCCTTGGTCAGCGTGAAGCTGGAAGACACATAAAACCCCGAGGTCTGGTCCACCCGCAGAAAGTAGAGCTGGGGATTGACCCGCAGCATCAGGTCCTTCACGATCCGCAGGTCAGACAGCACCGTATTCCAAGCGACAAAATCCGTCCTTTTCGGCCCTGTGGGGTTGAACCCTTCCCCATGCAGGTAGTACAGGCCGGTGCTGAGGTGGTCGGACACCTTGTACATCGGCGTGAGTTCCCCGGCCAAGTAGCGGTTGGCGACAAACATCGTCTCCGTCTTGCCGTCGATGACCACCTCCCGGTCTTGGAAGATAAAAGCCGGGTGCGCACCTGCACCTAGCGTAAACCGACTGTCCTTCAGTATTTTGTAGCGCCACCAAAAGACGAAAGACCAAGGCTTGCCATTCATCCCGAAGCGAAACATGGGATCAAAGGACAGGCGCTCTCCTCCCGCACTGAGGTCAAAGAACACCGCCGGCCTGCCGAGCGAGAAGGAGGGAATGATGGATATCCCGTTGTTGGTCGCGGAGATGGTGCCGTCGAAATGTTTGATTCCTTGTGCCCGCAGCGGCGAATGGCCTGCCGGCCACAACGTGACCCCGCAGACGAGCAGCAGGGCAAATCGAAATACTTTCATGGTAAGGTCTATTTTGGGTGAATGCTGGCTTCTCCATGCATTTCTTCAAAATTGGCTGATTGAGTGCCTGGAGAAAAATGAAAATCAAAGTAAAACTTACACATTTCAAACATAGAAACCTCAAGCCTCTACTTAATTCTATGATGCTAAGAGTCTAGTCCCACAGCAGGCCAGACCGACCAACAAAGCTTGGATATTTGATTTTGATAAGTATTGGTTTGATCCGCGTTGGTTTATCCTTCTGGAAACAAGGAACTTTGATTACTCTTTAAAAAAGGACTTTGCTCCGAGGCAGGTTGACCTGTTCCTACCGTGCGCAACCCCTAGGAACCGCCGCTACTCTGGGCTAATCCCAATCCACACTTATAGAAAAGAAAGACATGGAAAAGCGAATTCTTGGAACCAATGGCCTCGAAGTCTCCACGCTGGGACTGGGCTGCATGGGCATGAGCTTTGGCTACGGCCCTGCCAAAAGCGAAACCGACATGATTCCCGTGATCCGGGCCGCGGTAGAAAAGGGCGTGACCTTCTTTGACACCGCGGAGGTTTATGGCCCATTTATCAACGAAGAGCTGGTAGGCAAAGCCCTCGAACCCTTCAAAGGACAGGTGAAGATCGCCACCAAGTTTGGCTTTGCTCCCGACGAAAACGGCAAATGGTCCCAGCTCGACAGCCGTCCGGAGCACATTCGCCAGGTAGCGGAAGCTTCGCTCAAGCGGCTGAAAGCCGAGCGCATCGACCTCTTCTACCAGCATCGGGTCGATCCCAAAGTCCCCATCGAGGAGGTGGCCGGAGCGGTCAAGGAACTGATCCAGGAGGGCAAGGTCGCTCACTTCGGGCTTTCGGAAGCCGGAGCCAAAACCATCCGCCGGGCACATGCCGTGCAGCCCGTGGCGGCCTTGCAAAGCGAGTATTCCCTCTGGTGGCGGGAACCAGAAGCCGAAATCCTGCCAACCCTGGAGGAGCTGGGGATCGGATTTGTGCCCTTCAGCCCGCTGGGCAAGGGCTTTCTGACCGGCAAGATCGACTCCTCTACGGCCTTTGACGCGAGCGACTTCCGCAGTGTGGTTCCGCGCTTTGCGGAGGAAAACCGCAAGGCCAACCAAGCGCTCGTCGACCAGCTCCAGCTCATCGCCGATGCCCACCAGGCCACACCCGCACAGATCGCGCTCGCCTGGCTTTTGGCGCAAAAGCCCTGGATCGTCCCCATCCCCGGCACCACCAAGCTCCACCGCTTGGAAGAAAACCTGGGCGCCGCTTCGGTCAAGCTTTCCGCCCAAAACCTGATGATCATAGACCAAGCCCTCGAAAATCTGAAGATCGTAGGCGAAAGATATCCCGCCGCCGCGCAAAAGATGATTGACAGGTAGGGATGTCCGGAGGTGAGGAAGTCGGGAGGTTGGAAGTCTTCATTATTCGAAATTCGAGATTCGACATTCAAAATTGAAAACGACGAAAGACAGGCTTCCTTTCGCCTAGCCGGTCGGATTCCTTTAGACTGACTCCCCCTTTCGTTTCGAATTCTGTTTGGAATGCCCTAATCAGTCAAAAGGGGGCTGGGGGGATTGGATTCTTTCCATTCTTATACTGTCCTCAGACACCAGAAAGAACTAACCAAACACCAGGTTTTGAAGTCTTTCTAAAGTCCTTAAATCTTACCTCATAAATCACAAATAGATATGAACCAAGACCAAAATACCCCATCGCGAAGAAGTTTCCTGAAAGCAGGCGCATTACTCGGCACCGCCTGGATGGCAAGCCCCACCTTGGCGGCCAGTGGTGAAGCGTCGAACAGAACTTCCCCTGCCACCTCCATCACCAAAAGACGCACGCTGGGCAACGGCAAGCACGCCCTCGAGGTCTCCGCACTCGGCCTCGGCTGCATGGGCATGAGCTACCACCGGGGCAGAATCCCCGACAAAAGCGTCTCCATCGCCCTGATCCGCAAGGCCTACGAGTCCGGCGTCAACTTCTTTGACACGGCAGAAGTCTATGGCCCGTACACCAATGAAACACTTGTGGGCGAGGCCATCCAGCCTTTCCGAAAGGACATCTTGGTCTCCACCAAGTTTGGCTTCAACATCGAAAACAACCAAATGGCCGGCCTCAACGGACGTCCGGAGCAGATCCGGAAAGTAGCGGAGGAATCTCTCAAGCGCTTGCGTACCGACGTGCTGGATCTCTTCTACCAGCATCGCCAAGATCCCAACGTGCCCATCGAGGACGTGGCGGGTACGGTCAAAGACCTGATCGCGGAGGGGAAAGTGCGGAATTTTGGACTGAGTGAAGTGTCCGTGGAGACGATCCGCCGTGCACATGCCGTGCAGCCCGTCACTGCCGTCCAGAGCGAATTTCACCTGATGTGGCATCGCGTGATCGAAAACGGCGTGCTGGCCGCCTGCGAGGAACTGGGCATCGGCTTTGTGCCCTACAGCCCGATCAACCGGGGATTTCTCTCCGGCATGCTCAATCCCCAGACCAAGTTCTTTGCGGAAAATGACAACCGTGCCGGGTTGCCACGATTCCAGCCCGATGCCATGGCTGCTAACTGGCCCTTTATCGAGCTGCTCACTGACTTCGGCCATCAGCGGGGCCTCACGCCCACACAAGTTTCTTTGGCTTGGCTCATGAAGCAAAAGCCCTACATCGTGTCCATACCCGGGACGACCAAAGCCGCCCATCTCATGGAAAATCTTGCGGTCGCGGATATCACGATCTCGGACGCGGACTGGAAGGCCTTCGATGATGCGCTGGGAAAATTGACCGTGGAGGGAGATCGCTACACCCAGACCGAGCGCAGCCGAGTGCAGAATTGAAAGTGGGGAAAACCGAGATCTTAAGGGTTCGGATATCCAATACCCATGGATTGAAATTCGAAAAACGGCGAAAACTGCATTACCCAATGTCTCGGATGACCCCGTAAATCAAAAATCCAAATTCGTAAATCCATAAATAGATTGGGTAATAAGGAAAAGAGGTCGCCTGCGTAGGAGGTCTTTTTTTTGCAAAAGGAAACCTGCAATTCTTGATCTTTCCAGGAAACATTTCCTGCTTTTGTTTTCCGGAGAAAACAATTTGCGTCCGAATCCGGAGTTTTGGGCGGACTTTCCCTATTTTTCCTCCCATGCCCACCGACGCGATCATCCGTTTTCTCGAAAACTACATCCCCGTTTCGGAGGGGGAAAAAAGCCTCATTCAGGCCCCTTTCGAAGAGCATGTGCTGAAGCGAAGGCAAAAACTGCTTCGCTCGGGCGAGGTCTGCAAGGCCTACACCTTTGTGGTCTCGGGCTGCTTTCGCATGTACGGCGTCGATGACCGGGGATTTGAGCACAACATCCAGTTTGTGGCGGAAAACGACTGGATCGCCGACATGGCAAGCTTCTACACCGTAAAAGCCAGCCTCCTGAATATCGAAGCCCTGGAGGCGTCCCGAGTCCTGCAGATCGGGCAGGCCGACCTCTACAGGCTCTATGAGGAGGTGCCCAAACTCAACCGGATCTTCAAGGTCATGATCGAGCACAAGTACATCGAGCTCCAAAACCGAGTCCTCCAAAACTTCAGCTCCACCGCAGAGCAGCGCTATCTGGACTTTTTGGAACAATACAAAGCCCTCGCCAACCGCCTGCCCAATACCCAAATCGCCTCCTACCTGGGCATCACGCCGGAGTTTTTGAGCAGAATCCGCAAAAATATGCAGACTAAGCGCTGATTTTTTAAACTAGGTCAAGGGTACCTATCAAGGCAAGTGTGGATTTTTGTAACTTCTACTGAACAAAAACCTAAAACTCATGAAAGCCTTAGCTACACTTACCCTATTTCTGGGACTTTGCTCCCTGTCTTTTGCCCAAGGTTCGGTCGACGACATGATCAAAGACTGGGAGCGCGCCAAAGCCTACACCAAGGAATACCTGGATGCCATGCCGGCAGACAAGTACAGTCTCAAGCCCACGCCCGAAATGCGCTCTTTTGCGCAGCAGATGCTCCACCTCACCGACGGCAACTACGGCTTCACAGCTGCCGCGACGGGAGTCGCCAGCCCGGTGGGCATGGGTGCCTCCGAAAAAGCCGAAGACCAGTCCAAGGAAAACGTCACCAAGCTGGTGATGGCTGGATACGACTTTGTGATCAACGCCATCAAAACCATGACTCCGGAAAAGCTGGACGAAAACACCACGCTGTTTGGACGCTTTGAGATGAGCAAGGGAACGGCGCTCGAAAAGTGCTTTGAGCACCAGACCCACCACCGAGGCCAAGCGACTGTGTACCTGAGACTGGGCGGAGTCACCCCTCCTCAGGAGAAGTTGTTTTAATTCTTTTCCGCCAATACGCTACTACTGCCGGCTTGTGTGAAAACTTGCCGGCAGTATGCTTTTTAGGGCGAAAATTTAATTTTTAAGTTGTTTCAAAAATCCCATATTTGTAAAAGGGGTTTGATCAACTCCCACTTCTGTTGATTTTAATCTCATAAATGTTTCGGAAAGCCTGGCTGAATGACCTCGCTCAATTTTATAGCAAATCAAACATCCGTTTCCAGCAAAAAATGAGCAGCAAGAAGACGTGGAATAATATAGAGTCTTTTTTGAAAATCACCGACAAAATCCAACCAAAATACCAAAGCCGCAGGGCCAAGATAGACCAATTGCCGCAGGCAATGTTGGCGAATGTATTCCGAAGGGAATTGTGGGACAAAAAGTTAAGGTGCATGAAATGGAAGCTGGATGGGATGATGCCGTACAAGAAAAATAGGTCTTAGTAAACTGAAAGTCTTTCATAATGATAATTTCAATTTAGTATGAATTTAGGAGAGTGGTTTTCATGGATTTTTGGATCTGTATTCATTACAGCTCTTGCTGCAACTCTGACATTTATAACCAATTTTCTAAATTTAAGAGATAGGTTTCTGAATTGGAGAAAGGTGAGTGATTCCAGCGGAAAGAGAGAAGAAATGGGTGCGGTAATTGAAACTGAAGCAAAAAAAATAGAGCCTTTTATTTTTAAAATAGGCTGCGTTTCGAATTCAGAACCAGGTAAATGTATATTAATGGTAACCATTATAAATCAATCTGGAGAACTCAAATTTATTGATCCTATTTCTTACCATTTTCAATTTGTTGAGAACACTGATTTATTACAACCTTCAACAATGGTAATGGGTTCTGATAAATGGCCAAAGAGACTAGAGCAAGGTGAGCGATTTACTACCAAGGTTGAATTCCATATAATTTTAAATAACTCTTTGTATCAATATTACAAAAGGAATGTGGTTGTTTTTGGCTCTTTTTCAAGTACTGTAGGAGACACAGTGAAATCAAATCATTTGGAGTTTGATAAACTAACTGAAACACTTGTTCCGCTAAATAGTGAATATGTGATTCTAGCAGAGAAACTGGCAAAAAAACTAAAAGGATGTTATTGGGAGGTGTATTTATCTTTATGGCAACTTCAAATTTTCAAAAGATTAACTGTGCACATAGCAAAACAACTTAATCAATGTAAGATTCCAATGAAAGAATACTTAATAAATGAAGTTGGATTTACTTTTGAAAAAGACCCATGGTATGAATGGTATAGACCTTTAGAAGAAAAGAAAATCCCAGCTGTAGAAGTAGTAAGATTTCTACAGTCTTTTCTTAAGACTAAAGCAATTTAAATCGGTCAGAAAGTAAAGGAATAGGCGAGATAGGCTGAGGAATAGCCTTTCCAAACCAAAAAACCTATCTTATCGGGGATTAACCTTTTTCCCAAAAACACCTCGATGAGACAACTCCTACTCGCCTTGCTGCTCTTGCTCAGCGCCAGGGCATCCTTCTCCCAAACCAACCGGGTGATAAACCTCTTCCCGGAAGGCACCACCCTACACGGAAACATTCCCTACCTGGACGACACGCTCAAAAAGCACCTGCTCGACATCTACCTGCCTCCCAATGCCAGCGGCAAGCTTCCGCTGGTCGTCTGGGTTCACGGCGGCGGATGGCTGAGCAACGACAAGTACGCCGACATGGGCTACATGAAGGAGACGATCAAGGAATTGATGAACCAGGGCTACGCCTTGGCCTCCATCGATTACCGATTCAGCACGCAGGCTACCTTTCCCGCTCAGATGCTCGACTGCAATGCGGCCATTTCCTATTTGGTGAAAAATGCCGCAAAATACGGTTTGGATACCGATCGCATGGCCCTGATGGGATTTTCCGCGGGAGGACATCTGGCTGCGATGCTGGGCCTTTCCAAAAACGACAAGGTATCTTCCTTTTTTGTCCCCGGAACCAGCAAGAAGTTTGCTCTCAAAGCTGTCGTAGATTTCTATGGGCCAGCCGATCTCACGCTTTTTCCCGGAGCAGTTGATCCAAAATCCCCTGAAGGGCTGTTGATCGGTGCGGCACCTTTGGACAGACCCGATCTGGCCAAGGCGGCTAGTCCCGTCAGCTATGTGGACGAAAAAGACCCGCCTTTCTTGATTATCCATGGGGAAAAAGACGACCTGGTCTCGCCCCGCCAATCCCAATTGTTAAACTCCTGGCTGCAGGTCAAGGGCGTTCCGACCGAGCTGATCGTGGTGAAGGGCGCTCCGCACTTCGGGGTGGAGTTTGACGCGCCGGAGGTGAGGACGGCGGTCTTTGGCTTTTTGGAAAAGCACCTGAAGTAGCACCGCCCTCTGCTCGGAAGTGTTTGAAAAGCGTAAGCACAAAGCGTCCAGAACCCAGTACCTTATAGCCAGTTTTAGTTTAAGTGTTATTTGCCGTCTGAATAGGGTCTCGACTCCCTGCCTACCGGCCAGGCAGGCGCTCGACCTGACACTCCGGTGTCACCTTGAGTACCTGAGCAACGGGAGTTGCGAAGTCGAAAGGTCATTTCAGAATTAACATGACACCAATTTCAGTTCCAATTGACCTTTGGCCATGACCAATCTTCCCGACAAGCTCAACCGACGATCATTTCTCAAAGTCTCCGCCCTGGCTGGAGGCGGCATGATGCTCAGTTTCGCCTGGCTGGCGGGCTGCAAACCCAAAGCGCCCGAAACCCTAGGCCTTCCCAAGGAGTGGTTTCGGCTCAACGGCTTTATCAAAATCGGTGAAAACGGGCTGGTGACCATCCTTTCCCCCAATCCAGAAGGGGGACAAAACATCAAAACCGCTTTTCCCATGCTCGTGGCAGAGGAGCTGGACGCCGACTGGAAAAACGTGCGCGTGGAGCAGGCGCCGCTGGACACCGACAATTTCACCCGGCAGTTTATCGGAGGCAGCCAGGCCATCCGCACAGGCTGGAAAGCCCTGCGAACCGCCGGTGCCACGGCCAGAAACCTGCTGATCCAAGCCGCCGCGCAGACCTGGGGAGTTTCCGCCGCCGAGATCAGCACCGAACCGGGATTTTTGCTGCATTCTCCTACAGGGAAAAAGGGACACTTCGGAGAGTTTGCCTCTCTGGCAGCGACCATGCCCGTGCCGGAGGAAGTCCAGCTGAAGGAAATCTCGGACTTTAGGATCATCGGACACTCCCAAAAGAACGTCGAAACCCACAACATCGTCACCGGCAAGCCGCTTTTCGGGATCGACTACAAAAAAGAAGGAATGGTCTATGCCATGATCATCCATCCGCCTGCCCATGGCTTGCGCCTGAAGTCCTTTGACGACTCCAGCGCCCGCAGCATGCCGGGGATCTTGGACATTTTCCAGATCAAATCCCATCAGGACGAGTACGAAAGAACGTTCTTTGACACGACCAGCTTTACCGATCTGGTCGCCGTGGTGGGCAAGTCCACTTGGGAGGTCATGAATGCCAAAAAGGCCGTTGCGGCAGAATGGGAACCATTTTCCACCTATGAGGAAAGTCGGGACTGGGGACAAAGAAAAGAACTCCGAACCATCCCGGGAGGCTTGGAAAGCCAAGAGCAGCAATTGCAAAAGATGGATGAGGCGGCAAAAAATCCCCGCACCGTCCGCAAAGACGGAAACCCGGAGGCGGCTTTCGCCAGCGCCGCCAAAGTCATCGAGCGAACCTACCGAGGCCCTTTTCTCGCCCACAACTGCATGGAGCCGATGAATTTCTTTGCACACGTGCATGACGGAAAAGCCGAATGCGCCGGGCCGCTCCAGAAGCCCGAGCTGACCGAGCAGGCGCTTTCAACCCGTCTGGGCCTACCCATAGAAAACATCCACATTGACATGACACGCTTGGGTGGGGGCTATGGACGCCGCTCCTACGCCCACTGGCTGATCGAGGCTGCGGTGATCTCGCAAAAAGTCAATGCGCCGGTCAAGCTCACCTACAACCGAGAAGACGACATGACCGGGGGAATCTACCGCCCCATGTATCAGGCGACTTACCGTGCGGGCCTTGACGAAAACAACAACCTCGTCGCTTTTCAGGTCAATGCAGGCGGACTGGTGGAGCCGCCGCTCTATGCAGACCGCTTTCCCGCCGGGGCCGTGGCAAACTACCTCGCCGAGGATTGGACGGTGGCTTCCAACGTCACCGTGGGTTCCTTTCGGGCTCCCCGCTCCAATTTCATCGCGGCGGCAGAGCAGTCCTTCTTGGACGAAGTGGCCGAGGCCGCGGGCAAAGACCCGATTGAGTTCCGCTTGGAGCTTTTGCAGAAAGCCAAGGAAAGCCCCGTTGGCGAGCGAAATGACTACGATCCCGAGCGCTTCGCCAGGCTCCTGGAGCAGCTGAAAACCAAGTCGAACTGGGGTCAAGCGTCCACGGGAGTGTCCCGGGGAGTTGCCGCCTACTTCTGCCACAACAGCTATGCGGCGCAGGTGGTGGATCTCAAGGTAGAAAGCGCCCAAGTTCAGGTGGACAAGGTCACCCAGGTCGTGGACTGCGGCCTGCTCGTCAATCCGGACGCCGCCAAAAACCTCTGCGAAGGCGCGGTGGTGGACGGCATAGGCACGGCAATGTTTGGGGAGCTGCGCTTTGAAAACGGAGCGCCCGTGCAGAAAAATTTCGACGGCTACCGAATGATCCGAATGAAGGAAGCTCCCAAGGTGATCGAAACCCACTTTGTCGAAAGCCAGGAAGACCCTACGGGCCTGGGTGAACCGGCCTATCCACCCGTCTTTGCAGCGCTCGCCAACGCGCTCTACCAGGCGACGGGAAAGCGGCTGTATGAGCAGCCTTTCCTAAAACAACTGTCCAATTCTTGAATAACCACGCTTCAATCAATTGATTTATAAAGGATTCTGTTTGATTTTCGTAAGAAAGCTCCAACTACAAATCCCTAAATTGTATATCTAAAATCATCACACTATGGCCCTATACAACCTCAACATCAACGGTAAGTCCCAGCAGGTCGACGTGGATCCCAACACCCCCATGCTGTGGGTACTGAGAGATCACCTGGATTTGGTGGGCACCAAGTTTGGCTGCGGCATCGCCCAGTGCGGCGCCTGCACCATCCATCTGGACGGCAATGCGGTACGCTCTTGCCAGCTGCCTGTCTCTGCTGCTGAAGATGCCAAAATCACCACCATCGAGGGGCTTTCCGAAGCGGGCGACCACCCCGTGCAAAAAGCCTGGATCGAGCATGACGTGCCCCAGTGCGGCTACTGCCAAGCCGGGCAGATCATGAGTGCAGCGGCGCTTTTGGCACAAAACCCAAGCCCCTCCGACTCGGATATCGACAACGCGATGAACGGAAATATCTGCCGCTGCGGCACCTACACCCGCATCAAGGCCGCCATCCATACCGCCTCCCAAAACCTCTAATCTCCCGAAGCTATGACAACCGTAAACACAAAACTCAACAGGAGATCGTTCTTGAAGGTGTCTGCGCTGGCAGGCGGAGGCATGGTACTGAGTTTCAGCTGGCTGGCAGGATGCAAGCCTGCGGCAAAAGAGGAACTCTTGGCCATGCCCAAGGAATGGTTTGAACTGAACAGCTACATCAAAATCGGCGACAACGGCGTGGTCACGCTCATGTCCGCCAACCCGGAATTTGGCTCCAACGTCAAGACTTCCATGCCCATGATCCTAGCCGAAGAGCTGGACGTGGACTGGAAAAACGTCCTCGTGGAGCAGGCAGACTTCTACCCCGAGCGCTTCGACCGTCAGTTTACCGGCGGTAGCCAAGGGATTCGCCAAGGCTGGAAGCCGCTCCGCACCGCAGGTGCCACCGCGCGTCAGATGCTGGTGCTCGCCGCTGCCAAAACCTGGAACGTCCCCGCTGGTGAAATCACCACTACAGCGGGAACCCTCGAGCACAAAGCCTCTGGCAAAAAAGCCGGATACGGGGAAATGGCTTCCGCCGCCGCGACCCTAGAGGTACCGGAGGAAGTGGCTTTGAAAGAGGTCAAAGACTTCCAGATCATCGGCAACTCCAAAAAGAACGTGGACGGTCAGAAAATCGTGACAGGCAAGCCACTTTTCGCCCTCGACCACAAAGTAGAGGGCATGAAATACGCCGCCATCGTACATCCGCCTGCTTTCGGGATGAAGTTGAAATCATTCGACAAAAGCTCGGTAAGCGGCATGACTGGCATCCAGGATGTCTTTTCCATTTCCATTTTCAAAGATGACTATCAGCGCAATTTCTTTGACACTACCACCTTCCCAGAAATCATCGCTATTGTGGGCAATTCGACCTGGGAAGTGATGCAGGCAAAAAAGGCCTTGACAGTAGAATGGGAAAACGCGCCAGAATCCAACTTCCAAATGGCCGGCTGGGGAGGAAACACCTCCACTGTGACGGTTCCGGCTGGACTGGAAAATTCGGCTAGGCAC
Source organism: Algoriphagus oliviformis (assembly GCF_017254915.1). GTDB lineage: Bacteria > Bacteroidota > Bacteroidia > Cytophagales > Cyclobacteriaceae > Algoriphagus > Algoriphagus oliviformis. Next base: position 204,033 of record NZ_JAFKCT010000008.1, read on the forward strand.
AAAGAGCGCATGGCTGAGTATGTCCATAAATCGGGCAACGTAATCCGCAGGGATGGAGACCCCGAAGGAGCTTTCAAAAAAGCCGCCAAGGTATTGGAGCGAACCTATTCCGCACCGTTTTTGGCACACAATACCATGGAGCCCATGAATAGCTTCGCGGATGTCAAGGGCGACAAAGCCGTCGTGTATGGCCCAACCCAAGCTCCGGAATCCATCATGGGAACGCTCGTTCAAGCCTTGGGAATTCCCAAAGAAAACATCCAAATCAATCTTGCCCGCATGGGTGGAGGTTTTGGAAGACGTGCTTATAGCCACCACATGGTCGAGGCAGCTCTGATCTCCCAGCAGATCCAAGCTCCTGTAAAGATGGTCTATACCCGGGAAGACGACATGACCGCAGGTGTTTATCGTCCCACTTATTCAGCAACCTATCGGGCTGCTCTGGATGAAAACAACAATCTGCTGGCCTTTCATGTAAGAGCGGGTGGGATTCCCGAGACTCCGCTGCATGCAAATAGATTCCCCGCCGGAGCCATTGACAACTACTTGGCAGAGGGCTGGGATATCCCTTCCAACATTACCATCGGAGCATTTCGCGCTCCACGCTCCAACTTCATTGCCGGAGCCGAGCAAAGCTTCCTTGACGAGCTGGCGGAGGAAATGGGCAAAGACCCCATCGAGTTTCGTTTGGAATTGCTCAAAAGAGCGGAGACTAATCCCGTGGGCGAAAACAACGACTACGTGCCTTCCCGCTACGCCGGGGTCTTGGAGCTCGTGCGTGAAAAGTCCAAGTGGAACGCTCCCCAACCCAATGTGAGCCGGGGCGTGTCGGCCTACTTCTGCCACAACTCCTACGTGGCCGAGGTCGTGGATACCGTGATCAAAGACAACCAGCCAGTAGTGGAAGCCGTCTATGCGGCTGTAGACTGCGGCGTGGTGGTCAATCCTGATGCTGCTGCCAACATGGGCGAAGGCGCGATTGTGGATGGGATTGGCAATGCCTTCTTTGGGGAAATGGCCTTCGAAAATGGTAAGCCAACCAAGACCAACTTTGACAAATACCGTATGATCCGCCACCGCGAGGCTCCCAAAAAGATCGAGGTACACTTCGTCGACAACGGAGAAGAACCGACCGGACTGGGCGAACCGCTCTTCCCGCCGGTGTTCGCAGCAGTAGCCAATTCGCTCTACAAAGCCACGGGCAAGCGCTATTACGAGCAGCCCTTCGCTCCGCAGCTGGAGATGCAGAATCTGAAAATGTAATGGTTGAGGTTTTCATAACCTCGAAGGTTTGATCCTAAAACACCGAAGCCCGGAAATTTCCGGGCTTTTTGGTTGTTAAGCTTTTTTGCTCACCACTGAGGGCACGGAGAGAAAGGCATTGCGTGAGAAAAAAGCCCGATAGAATTTTTCCACCGCCAAGATCACGATGTACGCGAAGTCTGCGCAAAGAAATCGGGAGTTCCTGGGCGAAGCCCTTTTGCGTCCGTCGCGTACTTTGCGGCCAGAATTTCTCCTGCGATCTTTTTTACCACTGAGTTCACAGAGGAATGGGAGAAAGCTTCGCGCCTTGGCGTCTTTGCGAGAGCTCTTTTCTCGCGGAGACGGAGAGCCGCAAAGAATTCAGAAAATGCCCTCCTTCTATAGAAGCATCCTAAGGAATAACCGGATAGATCAAAAAACCGAACCCTCCTTATTTCTCCCGCTCTCTGTGGTGAAAAATCAAACAAGAAAGTTTTATCACGGAGATCACGGAGAGAAAGGAGTTTTCGCAGAGACTTTTGTTGGCCACAAAGGCTCAAAGTCGAAAGGGTTTGCAATTCTTTTTCTCCAGAAGCTGGACTTTGTCGAGTAATCATCTGTGCATCTGTGGCATTTCAAGGCGCTTCGCTTGATTTTACCACGGAGGCGCTGAGGTCACAGAGTTTCCGCAGAGAAGTGATGGCCACAAAGGCTCAAAGTCGAAAGGGTTTGCAATTCTTTTTCTCCAGGAGCCGGATTTCGTCGAGTAATCATCTGTGCATCTGCGGCATTCTAAAACGCTTCGCCTGATTTCATCCCTGAGTCGTCAAAAAAGCTTTCTCACCCAACCCTCTGCGGACTCTCTGTGGAAAAAAGTACCACTGCGGCATTTATCCGGAAGCCGCAAAAATAGAATCACATCTTTTTCATCTTCTTCACGATCAAATCCACCGCCATTTTGGGGTTGAAGCGATAGAGGTAATCCAGCATCGTAGCGTCTTTTCCCACCAGGACCCGGTATTTGTTTCGCTCAATGCCGTCGATCATGATGGCGGCGGCCTTCTCGGCGGAAAGAATCTTCGAACCGGCCTCCGCAGCAGTAGCTGAACCGGGGGACTGCACGTCCGAGTTCTTCATGATGTTCGTGTTCACGGCTCCGGGATGGATGACGGTGACGCCGACAGTCGTTCCTTTGAGTTCGGAGTAAAGGCCCTCGGTCAGGATCTTGACCGCGGCCTTGGAAGCGCTGTAGAAGGTCTGCCCCGGAAAAGGAATGAATCCGCCCATGCTCGACACGTTGGCGATGTGGGCTTCGGGCCGCTTGAGCAGCTCCGGCAAAAAGGCCTTGACCATGTACAGCGTCCCGTAAAAATTCACATTCATGACCTGTTCTATCACGGCATAGTCCAGATCTTTCACATCCACAAAGGGCTGGATAATACCCGCATTGTTGATGATTCCATCGACTGCGCCGTGGCTGGCGATGACTTCCGCGGGAAGTTGGTTGACTGTATCCCGATCCGTGATATTGACCACATGGAGCGACACCTGGTCCTTTCCAGCCAGGCTTGCGGTCTCTTGTAGCCCTTCCTCCTGGATATCTACCAGGGCTACCTTGGCTCCTTTTTGAACCAGCTGAATGGAAAGCTCTCGGCCCATTCCACTGCCTGCCCCGGTGACGACGATGACTTTGTTAGTTACTTTCATAGCTGTAAAACACTTATTCCTTCACGGTGACTTTGACCCGATCCAAATTCAATATTCTGGTAAACGGAGTCTGGACATCTCCCTCCCGTTGGGTGGCAATCCTCAGCGAAGGATAGTACGTTCCGGACTTTTCAAACAGGTGGTTAAATGTCAAAGTGACCTCAGATCCATCCGAGGAAATCTTTGCCGTACTTAGCTCAATTTCATTTTTGAATTCTCCGGACCCGTCAAAATCCCAGGCTGCATAGACCAGTTTCCCCGCATTTTTGGGAATTTCCACTTTGGCCACAAACACCAAAGGCTCTCCTTTCGAGATACCCGTATGATCGTTTCCGTTTACCGTGGCATGAACAGTAGCTTGAATCCCAGCCCGCTCTGAGGCATTTTCGGGAATATTTACCTGACCTCCGTTCACGACTTCGTAGGCTGTGCTGGGAGCTGGGGAAACTCCCTTTTCCACCCACTGGCTAAGATCTCTCAAGGCTTGCTGAAGGACGCCCAAATAGCTCACCACTCTAGTGTTGTCATCCAATTGCCCGGACGCATCTCCATGAATCGCATGATCGGTGTACCAAAGGCGGAAATGATCCTGAGCTTTTTCACCCAAATGCTCCTTCACCCGATCATGATACCAAGCCTGCTGCCAAGGGTATGCTTCCCGATCCCAGAGGGAACCCAAAAGGATCATTTTCCCCTCAAACTTTCCTGTAGGAATCGATCCGGCGGCTCCCCTAGTGAAAAGGGGGCCAATCAGAAACGGACGTTGGGGATAAATCGGCTGGCCATCTTCTCCCCTGAATTGATCCCAAGCGGTGTATTCCGAACCCGGTACCTGATGTCGATGGTAGGTTTGAACCGCCAGGAAATTGGAATTGTCCACTTGCACTTGATCGCCTGTTTTGATTTTGAAAAGCGTCGCGGGGGAGTTGGTTGGGCCGAGCACGACTTTGTTGCCGATCACATCCGTGATCTGAAGTACTACCCCATCAGCTTCACCGCTTTGGATGATCAAGTCTCCGCCCAAAAAGCCCACATCGGGCAGGGAATCCTCCAGTTCAAAGGCCACGGGCATCCCTCCTGCCTCTCCTCCCATGCTTTTCCAAGCAAGATCCGCACTTCCCCGATCAGCTTCCGAGATAGGTTCCTTGATCCCAAGGGAAATGGCCTTTTCCAAACCAATGGAAGCTTTGATTTTGGATTTTGCCTGAATTCTGGCTTTTCGCAAGGACTCGGGAGGATTGGCTCCCAAATAGCCTGGAGTGTTCCAAAAGTCCTTTTCGAAATACCCCTTGTCCGCCATGACCACGCCTTGGTACAAAACCAAAAAGCCATGAATCCCCATTTCCTTGTATCCATACCAGGATTGGAGCGGGAAACCCATCTGGGTAGCTTCCAAAAGCGCAGCTTTTTCCTCCTCATTCAATCCCTGATAGGGATCCCCTGAGCCTCCCGGCTCCATTGCCGCCACGATCTGCGGAAACTTGTCTTTCAAGACCCGCATGGCGTGCATGCGGATGGTAAAGGAATTGGGGATAGCCATCGGCGAACCCATCACATAAGGCACCGCTCCATCCCATACGCATTTCGTATTTTCTATTCCACCCACCGTGCGGTAAGCTCCTCCACTCCCCCCAAAAGAATATCCAAAGGGTCTTTCACCTCCATAGAATTCCTGGGCCACCTTTCTCGAAAACTGAGCCGACGCGGCATTTGCCCGATAGGCTCCGATGGTGGCATCGTTGGCTTGGGGATTGGAAAAATCCGTCCGTCCTCCGCCGTTGGTTTCCACAAAATAGGCCCCACTGGCGATTGAAAAGCCAATCATGTCCTCCTCTCCTTTTTTGCCCTGACTGAGATTTTCATTGTCCGGGAAGGGAGTGATGTATTGGAAAAACCTTCCTTGATAGTGCTCTTCCGGGGGAAAATAAAAAGAAAACCGGGTCTCAGTTCCCTCAAATCCTCCATGAACATAGCGATGGCGTACCGGCTGATCCCTCCTCTCATCAATATCGATATAGGGATGAAGAAATACCGAATCCACTTGGGAAACAGTCTCTGGAGTCTGGGCAAAGCCCATCCCCACAAGCGCAGACAGGGCTAAGGAAAGGAGTATTTTGGGTAGCTGTCTCATGATTTGGCAGGTCTTGTTGGGTGAAACAATGGGAATAGGGATTCGCTTTTTGATCTGATAAGCGGCACCGGCAAAATCCTAGAAACCAAAGGCGGCCAATCCGACCGCCTTTGGCTTCCTGGATGACAGTCAAAAACAACCGATCAGGGCTTCCCCAGACGCTTGGCCTTCGCCGTAAACATTCCCATCAGGGTTCCTTCGAGGTTGTTGACGTCTTTCTTTTTCAGGTCGATATTGACATCAGTACCTTCTGCGAAAAAGAGAATGGAGATACTGTCAGGATTTTCGATGACCTGCTCGATAGTCATTTTTGGAGCCGAAGGGTTGTTGGCGTCAGACAGTACGCCGGTCAGTTTGCCGTTGGTTCGGGTGAGCGTGGTTTTCAGCTTTGCATCGCCATTGGGAGTGTCAAAGACCGAGATTTCCCAAGCCCCCGCAAAGAAGTCTTTGGGCGCGGTCTGGGAGTAGCCCTGGAAAACCAATCCCAGGAACAGGAGGACGATTACTACACTTGCTTTTTTCATTTTTACTTTGGTTTAGGTTAGTTATTAATTGATTTACAAGTCTTTAAATTCTTAAAATAGACCATTGAAAGTCGGTTAGCTCAGCCATACCTTCCTTGGGCTCTTGGGGATAGCGGATCTACTTCAGCATAAATCCCGTCACCATTTCCAGGAAATTCGCCTTGTAGGTCGTCTTCATGAATTCGCTCAGTGACAATACCTGTTCGGTTCCCGGGATTTGTCCGAGCACATTCAACTGCTTGGACATCAGGTAGGGAAAAACCGTCTGGGACACCAGGATTAGCTGAAATTCCAAAGCGGAGATTTTTCGGATTTTTCCTGCGGCAAATTCCTCCTGCAGCATCGCTTCAAGCTGCAGGTGTATTCCCGAGGAGTCCGGCAAGCCATTCTCGGGCTTAAGATTCTCGTTGAAATGCAACTCACTGAGGATAAACATGGGCAAGCCCGGATGCTCATCCATACCGGCGATCATTTCATCGTAATAGTTTTCCAGCCTCTTTTCAAAACTCAGGGAACGGTCCATCAGCAGCGCAATTCCGAAATCCCTGTACTGGCCAAACCTTTCATTGAAGATGTCCAGGAAGAGCTTGTCCTTGCTCTGGAAATAGTAATTCATCAAAGCCAGATTGACCCCGGCTTTTTCGGCGACTTTTCTTACGGTGGTTCCCTTCGAACCATATTTTTCAAAGAGAGCCAAAGCCGCTTCCTTGATTTTGGCTTCCGTCTGAAGGTCTTTGGTAATCATATTGGATTGGATATTTCTGAATGATTCTGAAATGTAAACATTTTTTTAAACAGTTGTTTAAAACATCTGTTTAATTTCTTTAGATTTGTTTGATACTGAAAATCAGTTCTTTTCAAAAACAAGGAAAACATCATCAACAAACCCAAGCTTAGCCATGCCTTTTATCTCGCCCAGCCTAATCAGCCAAGCCCTTTTGGCGCTCTCCTCTCTGTGGACCCCCAGTCCGGCGGCGCCCGAGGAGTCCATCCTCCACTTTTCCCAGCTCTCCCAGATTGCCGAAGTGGATGAGCGATACCAATCCGTGAATGTGGAAATGTGCGAGGTCGTCGGAGGGGAATTCTGGATCCCCTATCACCTGATCGACACTGCAAGGGTGAAAACCGAAGGGTTAGCAGCTCTGAAGCGAAAAATCGATCCGGTGGATTTGTACAATCCCAAACTGAGAAAACTAACCGAGGCCTTGGGGCCGATGTATATCCGGGTGAGCGGAACCTGGGCGAACACCACCTATTTTCAAAACGACGACCAAACCAAGCTTTCCGAAGCTCCCGAAGGCTATGAGAACGTCCTCACCCGAAAAGAGTGGAAAGGAGTCATTGATTTCGTGAATTCTATGGACAATGAGCTGGTCACTTCTTTCGCCATCAGCGAAGGGATGAGGGACGAAAACGGCAACTGGACCCCAGCTCAAATCCAACCTTTGGTAGAATATACCCATAGTATTGGAGGCAAAATTGCAGCGGCTGAAATGTTTAACGAACCCTCCCATGCCGAATATGGAGGCACTCCCAAGGGATATTCCCCTGTGAACTATGCGGAGGACTTCGTCGCATTCTCGGCTTTTGTACAAAGAGAAATTCCTGAAATGAAGATCATGGGCCCAGGATCGACTGGCGAAGGGGGAATATTGGGAGAAGTCCATGAAATGGCCACGGACAAGATCCTCAGCCAAAGTCAAAAACCCGAGTTTGAGATCTTCTCCTACCACTATTATGGAGGAGTATCCCAGCGCTGCCGGGGAGATCTGAGTCCAAAGGACGCTTTAGCTCCTGAATGGCTACAAAAAACAGAATTGGGATTGGAGTATTATGAAAACGCCCGAGACGAGTACCTTCCCAACGCTCCTATCTGGCTGACCGAAACTGCTGAGGCTGCCTGTGGCGGAAATCCCTGGGCGGCGACTTACATTGACACCTTTCGATACCTGGAGCAGCTGGGCAGGCTGGCCAAAAAAGGGGTAAAAGTAGTCATGCACAACACGCTGGCAGCAAGTGAATATGCGCTATTGGAGCAATACACCTTCAATCCACGCCCCAACTACTGGGCGGCCTGGATGTGGGCCAACCTGATGGGAATCAAAGTTTACCAGTCACCTTACCAAAAAGACGGACTTGACATTTTCGTCCACAGCCTTAAAAACTCTGAAAAAGGACATGCGGTCATGATCGTCAATCCTTCGGAAAGCGCTTCCAGCATTCAGGTTTCGGCTCCTTCAAAGCAATACACCTTGTCCGCGGATGAGCTATTGGGAAAAACCGTCAAGCTAAACGGCAAAGAGCTGAAGCTGAATGCAGATGATTCCCTTCCGGAACTGCAGGGAGTGTCCAAAGCAAAAGGTGTCCTGGAAATCCCTCCTCTGAGCATTGTTTTCCTTGCTGTGGAAGGGGAGTGATTTTGAAAACTAGCTGGAGATTCTTTTCTCAGGCTAATTCTTTCTTCTATTGTCTCATTTTAGAGATAATAGCCTTTTTATTTATATTGACCCGACTAAGCAATAAACCCATGGCTCAATATCTTTCTTCACGGCGCGTGCTGATCCTACTTGCCGCCTCAGCCCTATCTCTTTTCTCCCAAGGACTTGCCGCGCAAGCCTCCGCCGAAAAACCCCGGATCATCATCACCGCCGATCCTGAGCTCGACGACAACAACTCCCTGATCCGACTGATCCTCTACAGCTCAGACCTGCAAATTGAAGGTTTGGTCTATGCGAGCAGCCAGTTTCACTGGACGGGAGACGGAAAAGGGACCCAGTGGTTTGTGCCCGGACGGGAATACGATCGATTTGGGATGAACGAGTGCCCATGCACCTCTTGGCGATGGGCCGAAGGGGAGCGCTTTATCCACGACATCGTGGAAGCCTACGAAAAATCCTACCGGAACCTAAAGACCCACAATCCGGAATATCCCAGCCCCGAACATCTAAAGTCTGTGATCCGCTTTGGCAATATCAAATTTGACGGGGATTTCAGCGAGGACACTCCAGGATCGGAGCTGATAAGGGAAAAGATCCTGGACGACCAGCCAGGCAAGCTCTTCATCACTGCTTGGGGTGGAGCTAGCACGATTGCCCGGGCGCTATACACCATCCAACGGGACTTTGAATTCACCGAAGATTGGCCGGAAATCGAAGACAAGATCAACCGAAAGGTGGTTCTTTTGCCCTCTGGCGACCAGGACGACACCTTTGCCAGCTACATCCGACCCAACTGGCCCGACATCGAGTACCGTCAGTTTCGGCAGGTACCCAACTACGGCTACGGTGCCCAGATCCGTGCCACAGCCGAAAATGCGCCTTACCTGACCCCAGCCTGGATGAAGGAAAATGTTTCAGACCGAGGCGAATTGGGAGAACTCTACCGGGTTTGGGGTGACGGCAAGCAAATGGTGGAAGGCGACAAAGTGGACTACTTCGGCATCTCGGGCAAGACCAACGAGGAATTGAAAGAAATGGGCTATTTCGTCTGGATGCCTGTGCAGGAGAAGGGTTCTTGGCTAGGCGAGGGAGATAATCATACCGTCATGAACATGCTTGGAAATGGCCTTCGGGCTTTTGAAGCCGGAACCTTCGGCGGTTGGGGAGGACGATCTATCGTGACTACGCAACCGAGTGTAGTAGCGGGAATGAGTTCCTCTGGCTCCGCAGACGACATGGCCGCTACCCTTTCCAATCAAAACCGAGCCCAGACCGATCTAGAGCCCTTTCCCAACTATTTTCCCGCGGCCCAGCAGGACTTTGCCGCGCGAATGCAGTGGGCGGTGACTCCCAATTTCAAGGATGCCAACCACGCACCTATTCTAAAAATAGAGGGTCCCCTTACGCTGATGGGCTCTCCGGGACAAAAGATCAAGCTCCACGCGTTCACTTCCGATCCCGACGGGGATGAGGTGTCGCTCAGCTGGTTTCAGACTCCTGTCAGTGGGTTTGGGGCAAAGGCGGAATTTGCCCAGACCGAGGGCAAAAGTATCGAGCTGACCCTCCCCAAGGACGCAGCAGCCGGCCAGGAGATCCATGTGATCGTCGCCGCCAAGGATACTGGAAGTCCCGCATTGACCAGCTATCAGCGGGTGGTGATTCGGGTAAAGGGGCAGTAGTCGGGGCGGACTGGAGTTTTCTGGCTTCTTTTCAAACCTAGCTGGCTTTTCTCTCCTCCCTTCTTGGTTTTACTTCCCCAAAAAATCCTGAACGATCTTCAGCGGACGGAGGGAGAGCCGATTTTTGGTACGCAGCGCAGCGACGCGCTTGGCTATGCTCTGGAGTGTTTTGAGCAGCTCCAGGGTATGCGGGCCTTTGTTGAGCATGATGCACTCGGCGGCGGCGGCGCGGCCTGCGTCCGTGATCTCGGCCCGGGAGGCCAAGCCGGATTTGTGCAGGCTCTCCAGCACCTGGGTCGCCCAGATCACCGGCACATGACCCGCTTCGCAAAGCCAGGATATCTCCTCCTGTATCTCCACCAGACGCTCAAAGCCGATCTCCACCGCCAAATCCCCACGGGCAATCATCACTCCAAAGTCCGGCTCCACCATTCCTTCCAGAATGAGTTCAGGCAAGTTGACCACCGCCTCGTGGGTCTCGATCTTGAGAATGACCGGGGGAATATCCTCCCTCAGCTCCCGCATAGCCGACCTCAGATCGGAAATGTCCTGGGCGGTCCGGACAAAAGAGAGCCCCACGGTATCGGCATAGGCACAGACAAACGGCAGACACGCCCGATCAAAGTCGGTCAGCGAGGGGATATCAAGGGAAGAGTCCGGGAAATTCAGGCCTTTTTCGGCTTTGATGCGAGGCTTTTTGGAGGAGATGCGCTGTATCCGCACCGCAGCCCTACCCGGGGCCACTTCCTCCACCTGCCCATAGATCATCCCGTCGTCGATAAACACCCGATCTCCGGCCCTGAGGCTGGCGATGATCCCCGGCTCATTGGGACTGATGACCGTCTCGCCGCTCTCAAAGCCCTCCGCGGAATCGCTCAGCCAGACCAAGGATTCGGGATGCACTTTCACCTTGCCTTTCTTTTTCCCCTTTCCCAAGAGGACGGTGCGGATCTTTGGTCCGGCCAGGTCAAAATGGATCTTGCAGGGAATTCCCGTCTGCTTGCTCGCCATCTGGATTTTCTCCACCATCTTCAGCCAAACACCCTCGTCGTCATGGGCGCAGTTGATCCTGGCGACGCCCATGCCGTTTTTCAGAAGCTCGGCCACGAGTTTTTTCTCTTCCAAAAAAGAAACGTCAAAGGTCACCATCACCGAAGAGGGCCACTCGGCGTGCATCTCGCCAAAGAGCCGCACGCTGCTTTTCGCGATCTTCCTGTTGCCAAAATCCAGCGTACAGGGATCAAGCTTCGGGAATTTCACGCCGAGGTGCTGGAGGGTCACTTGGATCTGTCTGTGGATGTGGCTTTCGCCCGAGGCCAGGGAAGACAACCCGCTGGCATGCAGCTGGTCTTGCAGTTTGCGAATGTCGTTTTTCCGCAGGATCAGGTATTTGAGAAAATTGCCCGCAGACTTGCGGTTGTCGGGATGGATACGCTCTAGCTGGCTGGAAAACAGGTTTTCTACGCCTGACATGGCCTCATGGAGCGCTGTCAGACGGGCTTGGATTTGGGAGCTTACATTTGGCATAGGGTCTCGTCATTGCCCCAAGCGGCGGACAAGCAAGGACTTCTCTTGACTTGGGATCTGTGGGAAGTTAACATCCCTTTTTCGAAAAAAAATCCCCCGCTCCTGCGCTGGAGAAACCTTCTTTTTGCTTTTCCCAGAAAAAAAATCTTCGACAAAAGCGGACCAGGTGAAGCGGATTCCCTCCCTTCTCCGTCTAGGGGTAGAATTTGATTATTTAACCCAATAAGTATGCGTTTTATTTCCAAAAGCAAACCGACTACCCGCAGGGGATTTCTGGCAGCCACGGCCCTTCTGGCCGGCACCCTACTGTTCACCAGCTGCCTGAACGACATCGAATCACCCGAACTCCCTCCCGCGGCCTATGTCTCCATCTTCCAAGGAGCCACCGACGCTCCGGCGATGGACATCTTTGCCAACCAAAACCGGGTAAACCAGCAGCCCGTCCAATACACCCAAGTACTGCCCTACAGTGCGTACTATCCCGGCAGACGTGACTTCCGCTTCTCGGCTTTCAACTCCGCCACTTCCCTACTGGAGAAAGACCTCGTGCTCGAAGCCGACTCGGTGTATTCCATCTTCGTAGCTCCTGAGGCCACTGGCATCGACGCCATCCTGGTCAAGGACATCTGGGAAGAACCGACGGCTGAAAAAGCCCAGTTGAGATTTGTACACCTTTCCCCGGATGCGGGCAAGGTCTACCTGCAGGCGGTCGGCACCAGTACGCCGCTGGTCACCGAGTCCAGTGTGAAGTCCGTGTCCGGCTTTGAGGAGCTCACTCCCGGCAACATCATCCTGACGGTCAAATCCAGCACTACGGACGAGGTACTGATCCAGACCGGCACGCTGGCCCTGAAAGGCAACCGCGTGTACACCCTGGTGTTGCGGGGACTGAAAGCGGAAGCCAGTGGTGAGAAAAAACTCGACGTGCAGCTCATTACCAACTTTGTGAACTATTAAAGAAGCCTCATTTTTTAAACTCAAAATCCCGGAACTCCAAAAGAGTTTCGGGATTTTCTTTTTTGGCGAAGCCAGTCCAAGCAGGCATCAAACGCGGGCCTAGCTCCCCTCTCCCTCCTCAAGATCCGGCTTGGGAATCGTGATCCCAGAGCCGTCCCTGCTGGCGCGATAGTGGGGAGACATGATCTCTATGCCCCTATCCCGGCAAAAATCCTGGATGTTCTTGTGCAACTCCGAATATACGACGGCCTGCTTGCTCGCCTCGCGGGTGTAGGCATTGAGCTGATAGGACACATAGAAATCGTCCAGGCTGGTCTGGAGCACAAAGGGCCTCGGCTCCCGCTCGATCATGTCCGTGGCCAAAGCCGCATCGATGAGGGTTTGGTGCACTTTCCGCCAGGGAAGGTCGTAGCCCAGCGTGATGGTAGTGTGCACGATGAGCCCCTGTAGATTCGCATGCAGGGTATAGTTTACCGTGTTGCCCGTCAATACGGAAGAGTTGGGAATGGTGATGACTTCATTTTTGATGGTCTTGATGCGGGTCACGAGCAGGGTCTTTTCGATCACATCCCCGGACACGTCGGCGATCTTGATCCTGTCGCCGGGCTTGAAGGGCCTCATGTAGGTGATCACCAGGCCCGCGATCATATTGGTGACCGCCGAGGAAGATCCCAGGGAAAAGAGCACGCCGATAAACACCGTCACCCCCTTGAAAATGGGCGAATCGGAGCCTGGCAGATAGGGGAAAATCAAGACCAGGGTAAAGGCAAAAAGCAGGAAACGGACGATGTTGTACGTCGGCATCGCCCAGTCCGAATGGAAGCCGTTGATCTCGAGCTTTTCGGCCTCGATCTCCTTGAAGATAAACTTCGTAAAGCGGATCAGGTAGCGCATGAAAAAGATGATCACCACGATACTGAACAGATTGGGCAGGTACTCCCAGACCGAATGCAGCACCTTCCTCACCGGCTGCAGCACCCATCCCAGGATCACATCCGACCAGTCTCTGGACATGGGGAAGATGCTGAACAAGACAGGAAGCAGAAGATAGAGCGTGATCAGGATCACCAGCCACTTCAGTACCTGGATCAGCTGGAGTACCAGGACAAACTCCCGCTCTTTGGAAAGGTAGGTATAGTTGCGGTAGGACAGGTTCATGAAAAAGCGCTCCTGCCTGTTGGAAATCCACGAAACCAGCCGCTGTGAGCCTTTTTGCACCAAAAAGAAAATCGCCACCGCGGTCAGAATGGCGGTGAGGGTCAAGCCTATGCGCAGCACCCAGGCATGCCACCGGTTTTCCTCCTGATAGGTCTGTACGTGGCTGTCGATGATATCCCTGAGCCGCACGGCCAGCTCCTCCAGTTCCGTTTCGTACTGCGCCGCATCCGCACGGGACACGGTGATCAAGATCTGCTCGTTGTACACGAGGTCCAGGCTTCCTTCGGCCTCCTCGATCTTGAGGGAATCCGGCGAGTAGAGCCCGTTTTCGACCAGGCTTTGGATTCTCTGGGTGATGCGCTTGGCCCGGTCCTCGGGAGTAAGGGAGCCCGACCGGGAGTAAACCAGAAAGAGCGTATCGCCATCCGCTTTCAGTACGGGATAGCCCTTGGGATCTGTCAGTTCCGGCTTATCTCCTTCAATGGGTGGTGAGGAGTCCTGTAGCAAATTTGCGGAAGCGTGGACTTCTTGACCGGCAGCCAGCCACATCAGGCAAATCAAAAGCGCTGAGAGAATTCTGTTCATATTCCAAAACCAGATTGGGCATGAATATAAGCCAAAATCAATGAAATGGTAGGGGGCGCTTTTTCTCTAGGCAAGAAATCAAACCCAAATGAAACCAACCAGCCCTCCCAGTCTCCCGATCAAAAAAAAACCACCCGAGATTGCTCCCAGGTGGTTGGTCGTTGGCTTAGGTTTTCTGTCAATGCGCTAGGTGCCAAGGCTTGGCACTCTGGACCATGAGTGCGGGACTACTTCTTTTGGATGGTACCAAAATTGACTTTGAAGGAAGCCCCAAACATGCCGAGCTTCTCCCCATATCCGGAAAACTCCTGCAGGGGATAGTTGTAAAACGGCATCACCTCGTAGCTGGTCTTTCTGGACTCAAAGACGCGGATATTCAACCCAAGATTGGCGGTGGCGAGGGGGTAAAACTTCTGGTTGGGCACATTCAGGTCTTGGGACTGGCTGACCGCCTCGGACCTCAGCGTGAAGTAGTCTGCATTGGCCGCGTCCATCACCGCCACCTGCCGGGTATAGTAGGACTGCTGCTCCGCACCTTGGCTAAAGGTGATCAGGTTGGAAAACCCCGCCTGCACCGAAACGCTCTGGTTTCTGGTAATGGGGTACTTGAAATAGAGCGGAATATCCAGCTGGACCTGGCTGATCTCGTTGGTCTCGGTGACGGAAGATGCCGCACTGAAGGCCGCACCCGGCAGGTAGGCTTGGCTTTCGCTGCTTTGGCTGAGGTAGTTCACCGCGAGCCCAGAGCCCATGACCAGTTTGCCGGTCAGCTCCATGTCCACCATCACGCCCAGTCCCAAGCTGGCACCACTGGTGGCAGCCTCGGCGCTCTGCGAGGCGCCAAATCCCGGAGACACGCCCATGGCAATGCTGGCTGCGGACTTCCTTTCCAGGATTTCTTTGATCTCCTCGTCGCTCAGCTCCGGCTCTTTCGGCAGGGAAGCCTGCGCAAGCTGGCTCTGGAGCTGGTTTGGCGCGGTTGGGGCCTGCGCTTCTCCGGAACGAGCTTCGCCGGCTTGGTTCGCATCGGCTTCCTTCAGCCCTTGTGCGGCGGTTTCCTTGCTATCCCCTGTCATTGCCAAGGCTCCCTTTTGAGCGGATCTGTTTTGCTCTGGTGAGGTCTCAGTGGCTGACTTGGCGGCAGGAGGCATAGCCTTGCCGGCATCGGTTTTGGACTTGGAGGCGGAGTTGTTGCGGTCGGCCGAGCTGGCCAAGGCCTTTCCTCCAAGCGATGAATTGGCTGGAATGGAAGCTTTCCCAGATTCGCTATCGGAGCCTGAAGCTTCCCCTCCAGTTTCACTTTCTCCCTTACCATCGGACTCCAGCTGAGCGGCCCGCGGCTCAGACTGCCGGGGTGCTTCCACAGCCTGCTCTTCCTGTAGCGCAAGCTGGCCTGCGGGCGAGGCATCGCCGGATACGCCCAGATCGCCAGCTATCCAGATTCCTCCGGCTACCAGCAGCAGCGCCAAGGCCGCCGCGACACCGGATATCCAATAGGCCGATTTCTTTTTGGCCGAGGCGGCGCGCTTCGCTTCGAAAGCCTCCCAAGCGCCCAATTCGTAAGGAAGAGGGTTTTCTTCCTGCCGCTTTCGCAGCTCGGAGGCCAACCATTTTGATGTTCTATCTTCCTGCATATTCTTTCATGTGTTGTTGTATCAGCTGACGGAGCTTGGATTTGGCCCGCGTCAGATAAACCCGGGAGGAACTCTCGGTGATTTCCAGCCTCTCGGCTACCTCCCTATGACTATATCCTTCAACCTCGTAGAGATTGAATACCATTTGTTGATCCTCCGGCAATTGCTTGAGCAGCTTGATGATGTCCTCAAATGCCAATTGGTCGGGGGCATACACTTCATCGAATACCGGCGTTTCCCCATCCGCTTCCAGGTGGTTTTGAAAGCGTTTGTCCTTCCGGTAGTAATCTATCGCGGTGTTGACGGTGATACGTCTCAGCCAAGGCTTGAGGGAGGGGGCTTCGTCCATTTTCTTGAATGAATCAAAGCACTTCATAAAAGCGTCATTGGTGATCTCCAGTGCCAAATCCCTGCTTTTGGAATAGGACAGACTGATCCCCATGACATAGCCATAGTACTTTTTGAAAAAAAATTCCTCGTGTTTCTTTGACCTACGTTTGCAACCGTCGATCAATTCTTGGTCTGACCAGTTCAATTCAAACTTCCGCTATTTTCTTACTCTTTATCTTTTCCCCGGACTAGGCCCAGAGGAATATCCACTTGCATCACCGGCAGCCCCGTCAGAGGCTTAGGTCACAGTTGCCCACACAGTTGAAATCCCGGAAGCTGCAATGCTCCCTGAGGTAGATGGTGAACAGATCGCTCGAAGCGCCAAGCAGGGCCCTGTCAAGGTCCACCTTGATCACATCCAGCTCAGTCTCCGAGCTTCCCGCACAGGAGGGAAACATCCCGGTGAGGTAGAGCTGCATCCTGCGGGGCGAGGATTCCTGCCAGGTCCCGTCCCAGACCAGCTCGTATTTGCCCACGCAGCCTTTAGGACGTTCGATGGAGAGCGTAAGTTCCTTTTCCGTCCTCTTGATGCCTTTGAGCTCAAAATTCACCTGACAGAGGGATGGGTCCATACGCTTGAAGTCCAGCCTCTGGTACTTGCCGGCGTCCACGGTAAACTGATAGCCAGGCCCGACGACGTTGTACAGCTCCTTTCCGTCCATAGTGTCCTCGGCGTCACCCACAGAGCAGCTGACGAGGAAAAGCAGAAGGAAAAAGCGAAAAACGGCGTTCATTGGTGAATTTTTACCCTAGACGTACAGTACGCTCCCAGACGCTACACCCGCCACAAAAATTTCTCCCGGCCTAGCCGCTCGGACTTCAGTATTGCTGGGGCTCAAAAAACAGGCTCGCCACCAAGAAGGCAAGAATGGAAATCACAAACCCAAACATGAAGACATTGTAGCTTTTGCGGAGCATCATGTACTTCTGGCCCAAAACCTTGCCCAGAAAGTAGATATCCCGCGTCATCGTGCCATAGAGGTAGTCTCCGTCGAGCAGCATCTTGCCTATGCCCTCGGAGTAGTCCTCCAGCGACATCTGGTAGAAATTGCCAAAGTACAGGAGGTTGCCCTCTTTTTTGTCGATGTCTTCCTTGGTGACCACGCCCTTGGTCACCTTGGGGCGCGTGGCGAGGATGGCAAAAACCATCGCCACCAAACAGGTGCTCACCAGCAGGATGGCAGGAACGGTGTAGTTGGGAAATTCCTCCAGCTTGCGGATCAGGATGGTCACCACGATGGAGATGATGATGGAGTTGACCGAGATCATGATATTGGCCTTGGTGTCCGCCATAGCCGAGAGCTCCATGTGATTGGCGGAGGTGACCCGAAAGAGTGTCTCCACTCCACGATCCGGCCTGGACTTGTCCTTTTTCTCCTTTTTTTTGCCCTTTTCCTTCTTACCCTCTGCCTCCAGCTGCTCGATTTTCAGATCAAGGTATTTGAGGTTTACCTGCTTCACCGGCTCTAGGTAGCGCTGTCCAAAACTCGTATGGTAGCGATGCTGCCGGGTGAATTCCCGCGACTCCGCCAGCCAATCCTTCAGCTCCATGGGACTGCCACTGTGCTCATTTTCGCATTTCAGCAAGAGCGTCTGGTCGTAAAAGGACTCCGTGCCCAGGTGGTACAGATCCGCGTCACAGATGATGGACTCGAAGAGATCCTCCGGCTTCTGCGGCATCCGGGTGGCCAAAATCGCCTTTTTGATCCGGTCTATCCGGACCTGTGGCAGGCCAAAGTCCGACAGCACCTCCTGGGCCACCTCGGCACCCCGGGCTTCGTGCCCGGGAGCGAGCCCATCCCAGTAGCCCACGTCGTGAAGCCAGGCCGTGTAGGCCAGATCTTCCTGATCTTGGTCCGAAAGCTTGTAAAACTCCCCCATCTCACGAACTTTGCTTACCATAAAAAAGGTGTGGTCCAAGTTATGATAGCAGACCTCCTTTCTTTGTTTTCTGGCAAACATGTCCCGAATCCAGGCCTCGAATTTTTCTGATTGGATATTCACTTCGCTTGGTTTAACTTTTACATGCGGCTAGGAAGATACTTGGTTCTGATCTAAAAACGATGCGATATCCCCTTCTCATTTTTCTGCTGGCGCTTTTTGAGTCCTGCGACTACAGCAACGGCAAAACCCCTCCCCACTACTCCCTACCCCATGGATACCGGCTGGAAGCCATGGAAAAACTGCTGCTGTCCGAGGATCTGGAGGAGGTCTCGGGCCTCGCCTGGCACCGGGATGAGCTGCTTGCCATAGAGGACGAGTCGTCTATCATCTACCGCCTGGACCCCGAGACGGGCAAGATCCGCAAGAAAAAGAAGTTTGAGAAAAACAAGGACATCGAAGACCTGCTCGTCAGAGGCGACACCGCCTGGGTGCTGCGTAGCAATGGCAACCTGTACCGAGTGGTCGACTTCAGGGAAAAAGACAGCCAAACCGTGATCTATCCTTTCCCAAGGCGGGAAAAGCGGGATTTGGAGGCGATTTTGGCCAATCCCAACGAACCATTCATTTGGCTTTTTTGTAAAGTCTGTGAGTGGGATGAAGACCCCAGCCGATCTTCCTTTTTCAGATTCCATTTGGAAACCATGCAATTTGACTCTTTGCCCGCGGGAAAAATCGAACGCAGCCAGCTCAGTACCCTCATGCCCCAGCAAGAGCTGGAGGAGCTGAAAATACAGCCCTCCGCGGCGGCCATCCATCCGCTGACCGGGGAGTACTTTCTGCTGTCTTCCACAGGAAAATGGCTGATGACCTTGGATGGGCAAATGAAGCCCAGCTCCGTCCATACCCTCGACCCTTCCCTATTCAAGCAGCCGGAGGGGATCACCTTTGCGCCGGACGGCACGCTCTACATCTCCAACGAAGCCCGGGACGGCAGGGCCAACATCCTTATCTTTAGCTACCGCCCATGAGAGCTTTTGTCCTGCTGGCCTTCACCCTGCTGACCCTTTCGGCACAAGCGCAGGATTCCCTCCTTCGGATGCGGATCTACCTCATTGGGGATGCCGGCGAGATGGAAGACGGACAGCACCCCGTGGTGGAAGACCTCAGCTCCAAGCTTTCACCCAAGCCCGATGTCCCCACGCACCTGATCTACCTGGGCGACAACCTGTACCCCCTGGGCCTGCCTCCCGAAGATGCCGAAAACAGGAAGGAAGCAGAAAAGATCCTCCGCACCCAGCTCGACCTCTGGGAGAAGCTGCCGGGGCAGATCTGGATGGTCCCCGGCAACCATGATTGGGAAAAGGGAAAGTCAGATGGCTGGAATGCCGTCCTTCGCGCAGAAGAGTTCATCTCCGAAAACTACCCCAAAGACAAAGTCCACTGGATCCCCGAGAGCGCATGCCCAGGACCAAATGCCGTCCCCCTGGACGAAAACACCCTGCTGATCACCTTGGATAGCCAGTGGTGGTTTCATGCCAATGACAAACCGGGGGTGGACTCCGACTGTGAATACAAGACCGAGGAGGAGATCATAGCCGCCATCGCCTACCTCCTGGAGGAAAACCAGGACAAGATTGTGCTCTTTGCCATGCACCATCCGCTCCGCGCCTATGGCCCGCACAACGGCGCCTACAGCTGGAAAGACCATCTGTTTCCGCTCACTGCGGCAAAAGAAAAACTCTACATCCCCCTCCCAATCCTCGGATCGATCTACCCCCTCTACCGCACGCTGTTTGGCGACATCCAGGACATCCCCCATCCCAAGTACCAAGCCTTTATCGGAGTCTTGGACCGCATCTTTGACCTCCATCCCCACGTGATCCAAGTGGCCGGGCATGAGCACGGGCTTTTTTATACCCGGGAGGGCAGCAGGCACTACATCGTCTCGGGCTCGGGAGCCAAAGACACCTACATCAAAAAAAACAACCCCGCCGAATTCACCTACAACAACCAGGGCTATGCCTACCTGGATTTCCACGAAAACCACCAGGTCAACCTGACCTTCCTCGACCCTACCCAAGCTCAACCCCTCTACCAGACGGAACTCATCCGGCCTTTTGCCCTAGCCAAGGAAGAACTGAGGCTGTTTGAGCGGGAGATCCCCGGGCAGGTCACCCGTCCCATCTCGCTCCAATACCAGAAGGGAAAGCTCCACCAGCTCTTCTTTGGCACCAACTATCGCGACACCTGGGCTGTGCCCGCCACCTTCCGCAGCTTAGACCTCAGCAGCGAAAAAGGCGGACTCACCATCACCAAGCGCGGTGGCGGCATGCAGACCAAGTCCCTGCGCACCGAAAACCGCAACGAGAGGGAGTTTGTCCTCCGGTCGATCAACAAATACCCCGAAAACGCCATCCCCGCGCCGATACGCCAGACCATCGCCAAGGACATCGTCCAGGACCAGATCTCGGCCTCCCATCCCTACGCCGCGCTGGCTGTGGCCCGACTTGCCGAGGAGGCGGGCATCCCCCACACCTCACCGCAAATCGTCCACCTGCCGGATGACCCGCTTTTGGGGATTTTCCGGGAGGATTTCGCGGATGCGCTTTATCTCTTCGAAGAAAGGGAAGTAGCGCCGGAGACGGACAAAAAGGTGGAATTCTACAGCACGGACAAGATGCTCAAAGAGCTCTACAAGGACAACGACCACGAGGTCAAGCAAAAAGACGTGCTTCGGGCGCGGCTCTTCGACCTGTGGATAGCCGACTGGGATCGGCACGACGACCAGTGGCGCTGGATTGCCGTCAAGGGAAAAAACGGACTCGAGTTTAGCCCCATGCCCAGAGACCGTGACCAGGCCTTCTTTGTCAACGAGGGCCTTTTCCCGAAAATAGCCAGCCGAAAGTGGGCCAGCCCCAAGTTTCAGGGTTTTGGCTACGAGCTGAAAAACGTCAACGGGTTCATGTTCAACGGACGCTACTTTGACCGCAGCTTCATGGCTGGCCTCGACCGGGAAGACTGGGAGGAAGAGCTGGACGAGCTCCTTCCCAAACTAGGGACGGAGACCATCCAGAAGGCCTTCCAGGACTGGCCGGAAGAAATCCGGGACAAGGACAGCCCCGTGATCCAGGCCAAGCTTCTGGCGAGACAGGGCTGGCTCCGGGAGAAAGCGCTGGAGTACTACGACTTCCTGGCCGACGCCGTGGACGTAGTGGGCTCCAACAAGAATGAGGAGTTTGAGATCCGCCACCTCCCCGATGGCAAAATCGACGTGGAAGTGCGGAAGATCGACAAGAACGGAGATCTGGAGCAGAAGCTCTACAACAGGACTTTCGACCCGGTTGAAACCAAGGAAATCCGGCTCTATGGTCTCAAGGGCGACGACCGCTTCATCTGGAAAGGAGAAGGGAAAAACGAGATCCTCGTCCGCGTGATCCCTGGAGAAGGGGACAAAGAGCTGATCGACGACGCCGAGCTGAGCGGAAAAAAACACCGCGTCTACGTCCCCCAAAAGAAGACCTCGCCCTACTCCGGCGACAACCTGCGGATCATCCAAGCACCCCGCCCCGACTACCTCGCTTATGACCGCATGGCCTTCAAATACGACAAAGTGATGCCGCTGGCCTCGGTGGAGTTCAACAAGGACGATGGGATATTTCTCGGTGCGGGCGTCCTGTGGGAAAACCACGGCTTCAAGAAAAAGCCCTATGCCTCCATGCATACCCTGACGGGAAACTATGCGATAAAAACCGGCGCTTTCAACCTGGAGTACAAAGGCCGGGCCGTCGACGTGGTGAAAAACTGGGATCTGGTCTGGCTGGCCGACGTCAAGGCTCCAGACTACGTCTTCAACTATTTTGGCAGCGGAAACGAGAGCGTATTTGACCGGGAGCAGCACAGCATCAACTACTACCGATCCCGCTTCAGCTGGTACGAGCTCAGTACAGGCCTGCAGGCACAGCTCGGTGACATCGGCCGGTTTGCCCTGGGACCCAGCTACCAAGTGTACCGCTTTGACCCCGATGACAACCAAAACAACTTCATCACTTCCCCGGAGAGCGACCTGGATCAGCAGCAGCTCGACCAGGCCAAATTCTACGCGGGCGTGACGACCCTGCTGGAGTTTGACAAAAGGGACAACCTCAAGATGCCGACCCGCGGGTTTTACTTTCGCCAGCAGATCCAGCATTTCCAGGGGATCAACCGCTATGCGCAGGATTATACTTCGGCCGAGGCGGAGCTCAGGCTGTATTGGGCTTTTAAGTATCCATCCAAGATGGTATGGGCCAACCGTACCGGTGCGGGCAAAAACTTTGGCAGCTACGAATACTTCCAGGGACAGATCTTGGGCGGCATGGACAACCTCCGGGGCTTCCGACGCTATCGGTACAACGGCGACGCGATGTTTTACAACAATCTGGAGTTTCGCCTTCAGGTCTTCAACTTTCAAAACCCCATCCTACCCGCGACTATGGGGATGATCGGATTCTACGACATGGGTCGGGTGTGGGTGAAGGGAGAGGACTCCGGCACCTGGCACAACTCCCTCGGCACCGGCGTCTGGATCGCTCCTATCAGCCAGATCGTGGCGACTTTTTCGGTGGGCTTCACCAAGGAGGAGACCTTACCTTTCTTCACTTTCGGATACCAGTTCTGAGGTGCCATCCAGATTCAGCCTGCCCTTGGGAGCGACAGTGACTCGGATGGCCTTCATCCCGTGCACCCCCTGCATGTCGTCCAGCTCCAGCTGCTCGACTTGATCTTCCAGCAGCTGGCGGTTTTGGAAAAACTGGATAAAGTCAAGGTACTCCTTGGCATCCTTGGGCTGGGAGTACACGATGGCGATCTTGCCGGGCTGCACCAAGCGCTCGTTGGTGCCCTTGATGAGGGCCTTGTCGATCCGCTTTTTGATGATTTCATAGCGGATGTTGTAGGCTCCCTCTACGTCAAACTTCCGCTCGTCCAGCCGGAAGCTGATTGTCAGGGGCGCGCTGTGGGCCAAGATCAGCTGCGTGGTCTCCAGGCTGACGTCCAGCGCCGGTGATTTTTCGGCTACCAAATTCACAATCTCGATCAAGGTCTGGAGCTGCCATAGCCTGAGGTTTTTCAGATAGATGGGATCAAAAACCCTGTCCTTGACCAGCGACTGCCCGATGTAGATGTTGTATTCGATCCCATCGGTCTTGAACTTTTCGAAATAATGGGGAAACATGCGCTGGATCTTGGTCTCCTCGCTGTCCAGGTATTTGCCCACCAGAAGATTGATTTCCTTCAGGCTTTCCTCGAAGGCTTTCCTGTGGATATACACCACCCCCATCTGCGGATCCACCGCCTGAAAATATTCCTGTACCGATGGCAGCAGGTCTGGAAACGACTCGCTGAGATGCTTGAAAGTCGGCTCAAAATCCAGCATGAAAAACTCCGTGATCCGCACTTCCTCCTCGCTGACCAAGATCAGCTGGATTCTCCGCTCAAACTCCTCGATCTTTTCCACCATGCGGTCCAAAAGGGGCAAGTAATGCAGTGATCGGGCTTTCTCCACCACGTTTTTTGCCAGGCCGAGCTGGATCAGCAAGTCACGCTGGATGGCGTTGTTCCGCTCTTGCGAGGAATTTTTCACATCCACGGCTCCGTAGAGGGGAAATACCTCCTGGAAGTTGATCGGAGGGATCTCCGGCGTATGGCCGCGCTCCTCCTCCAGCACATAGTCCAGTGCGATCTCGTCAAACTTCCACTCCACCACCGGGTGGATCGCGGTGAATTTCTTGCGGATGATGGACTTGATCTTGGAGTCGAGCAGCTCCGCCTGCTTGTTGAAGGCGATGGAAAGCGAGGGAGCCAGCATGTCCAGGTGGTGGAGCATGATCGGCTCAAAGGCTTCGTCCCGCAGGGAGCAGATCTCCAGCAGGCCCACCAGGTCCCCTTTGTGCTTGAGCGGATAGAGGATGACCTCCTTCACACCAAGCTCTATCACCTTGCCCATAAACTTGCTCTCGGGGTACTCGACCGAGAGCTCATTGAGCAGCACGGGTTTTTGGATAGCCGATAGAAAGTCCAAGACTCCCTGATAGGGGCGTTCGGTACCGGGTTCGCAGAGCATTTTGAGGATGTAGCTGTTGGCCAAGCGGCTGGGAGAAAAGACGAGCTTGCCCTTGACCTGCTGCAGGGAGGCAAGGCCGACCTTGATCTCCGAGACCCCGATCAGGGATTTCACGGAATCCTCCACCACCGCGGCAAACTCCTGGGAGGAAATGTCCTCTTGGTTTAGCACGGCTTCGTTGAGCGTAGCCACGCTCTGGGACACGGTGATCTCGTCTGCCTCGAGGAGCAAAAAGCCCTTGAACTCAAAGAGGCTCAACGGGAGGAATTTCTGCCAGTTTTCCACTTCGTAATGGTCTGGGCTGGTGCTGGTGCAGATCTGGGACTTCTCCAGAATATCGGGAAGCGGGCCCTTTGCTGTCACCTGCACAAACTGGAAGTTCATCCGGATCTGAAAATGCCTGAGAATCCCATTGGAGTCGCGGTACTTGAACACAAGGGGGTGGGATTGGTTGATCTTGATGCCATAGACCTGGTCGATGATCCGGCTGTAGAGGTTGACCACCTTGCTAAACTGGATCTTGCCCAAGTCTAGGTTTTCGGGGATCTTGATCGAGCCGTCCTCATTGAGAAACAAGTCCTTGAACGCCGGGGTCGAGTACACCGGCTGCATGTCAAATGGCGCCGCAAGCGCCAAAATCCGCTTTTCTTCCTGTCCCGACATGGGAAACAGCGAACCGAGGATCAAGCCAAAGCCGAGGAAGTTTTCCTGCTTTTTCAGCGCCTCGGGATCGACGGGGCTTTGGTTGAGATCGGGAAATTGCTTGATCCTGTTGATCAGATCGCGGTAGAGGCAGGTGTCTGCCTTGGATACGTCTGCTCGCTTCTCCCACTGGCTGAAGAGAAGCTGGAAATCCAAATGGGCGGAGTACGGCGTGTCGGTCATGCGCGTGCGAGGGGAAAATGTATCCTCGTTTGAAGTTAAAATACCTGAATAAAAGTTAAATAGTTCCGGTTTTTCCAAAATCGCCTTGCCGAAACCGCAAAAAAGCCTTACCAAAGCCCCAAAGTAAAAGCCCTGCCGAAGTATTTCCGGCAGGGCTTTGGACCAAAATCAGGAATATCTGAATCCAATCAGGAAATCAGGTTCCCCTGGTCATCCCAGGTAGCCATGCTGCCTCGGCCCTCGGGGGTCAGGTACACGGACTGGTATTTTTCCTCCAGCGACAGCCCATACTGATCCATCACCTCCTGCGACACCCCATCCCACACGTTTGGGGTATTGCCGACGTAGCCTATGTCTTTGAAGCCCATCTCGGTGGTATAAAATCCCGACACGGTCATGTTTCTGAGCAGGTTGAAAAACTTCACCCCCGGCTCCATCCCCGCGGCGGCCTTGTCCGGCCAGGCGATGTCTTCGATGATCTCCATGCGCTGGCTTTCGCTGAGCTCCGTAAAAGGCTTGGAAAAGCGCTCGTTGGCCTGGAGGTTGACCCACATCAGTCCCCCTCTGAAAGCCGTCTGGTTGCCCGGCTGATCCTTCATCATAAACTCGATGTAGTCTGGGACTTTTGCCTCCGAAGCGCTCCCAGACACCGCGTCCTTGGGAAGCACGATGTCCACCAGGATGGTCACCAAGGCCATCTCCTGCTCGGTGAAAAAGCGGTCAGCCAGCAGGGCATTGTCCCGCTCGATCTCCTCGGGCACACGGCCTCCGGGCGTTCCCCCGATCTTGGGGGAAAGGTCGGCTGCCTTTTCCTCCGGGCTGCAGGCGGTGAGCATCAGGCCGGTTCCCAGTGAGCCTGTGAATAAAAGCTTGAGATTTTCTCTTCTGTTCATGGTCTTGGGGCTTAGAGGTTTTTGCTTTTCATTTCGTTGATGATGAAGTCGGAGGTTCTCCAGGAAAGCGCCAGGATGGTCCAAGTCGGGTTTTTGTCGGCTTGGGAGACAAATGGCCCCGCATCCACCACAAAGAGGTTTTTGCAGTCGTGGGCTTGGCAGTTGGAGTTGAGCACGGAAGTGCCTGGGTCGCTCCCCATGCGGGTGGTACCCACCTCGTGGATGATGCGTCCTGGCGCCAAAAGCCCGTATTGGGTCTCCGGCCCGGGTTTGTTCCCCAGCAGCTTTGCCCCCGAGGCCAAAAGCAGCTCCTCAAAGGTATCCTGCATGTGCTTGGCTTGCTTGATCTCGTTGTCGGTCCACTTGTAGTGGAAGCGCAGGACCGGGATGCCGTACTTGTCCACCACGGTCGGGTCGATTTCGCAATAGTTGTCGTACTGGGGGACACTTTCGCCCCGTCCTGACATGCCCACGGTGGCTCCGTAGAGCGTGCGGATGTCTTTTTTCAGGCCTTCCCCATAGCCGCCGTTTGGACTTGGGCTGCCAAATTCATCGACGATGTGCTTTCTCACCACGTCCATGTTGGAGCCAAACCCATAGGACGGCATGCCCAGTCCCCCACCGAACTCGATGTGGTATCCCCGGGCAAAGTCCAGCTTCTTGTTGTCCAGCCACCAAGGGGTGTACACGTGCATCCCGCCGACACCGTCTTCGTTGTATCGCTTGCGGTCCATCAGCTCCGGAATGATGCCTGATCGGGAGGCTCCCGTGGAGTCGTGCAGATACCTGCCGAGCGTGCCGCTGGAATTTCCGATCCCATCCGGATGGATTTTGGACTTGGAGTTCATCATGATCCGCGCCGACTCGCAGGCCGAAGCCCCCAGGACAACCACCCGTGCTTTCAGCTTGTATTCCTGCATGTCGCGCTTGTCCACATAGGATACGCCGGTGGCTTTGCCGGTGTCATCCGAAGTCACCTTTCTCACCATGCAGTTGGTGTAGAGGTCCACCTGTCCCGACTTCATCGCCGGCTTGACGAGCACGGTACTGGCAGAGAAGTCCGCATAGGCCTGACAGCCCCTGTTACACTGTCGGCAAAAGAAGCATACGCCTCGGTCTTTGTTGATGGGTTTCGTGAGGATAGAAAGTCTCGACGGGATGATGGGGATATTGACTTTTTTGGCCCCCCGAATCAGAAACATCTCATGGAGTCTCGGCTTGGGGGGAGGGAGAAAGTTTCCATCCGGCTCGTTTCTCATGCCTTCCTTCGAACCAAAAACGCCGATGAGCTTGTCCACTTTGTCGTAGTAGGGCCTCACGTCGTCATAGCCTATGGGCCAGTTGTCGCCCAGTCCATCGATGTCTTTCCGCTTGAAGTCATCCGGGCCAAAACGGAGAGAAATCCTCCCCCAGTGGTTGGTCCTTCCTCCCAGCATGCGGGACCGAAACCAGTCAAACTGGGTTCCGTCCTTGTGGGTGTAGGGCTCGCCGTCCATGTCCCAGCCGCCTATGGCCGCGTCAAAGTCGCCAAAGGGCCGGATCTGCGTAGATGCGCCGCGTCGGGGCGACTCCCAGGGGAATCGCAGCTGGGTACGATCTTCCTCCTTTGCAGGATCCCAGTCCCCGCCAGCTTCGACTACGGCTACGGATAGCCCTGCCTCAGCGAGGATCTTGGTGGCCATACCTCCTCCCGCTCCGGAGCCGACGATGATCACGTCGTAGGAGTCCTTGCTTGGTTTTATCTGAAAACTCATGTTGTATGTTTTAAGGTTTGCTATGTGGTTTTCCTGTCTTTGAGCCATTCCTCTTAGAGCAATGGGCTTTCTTCACCTGAGCGAGAGCGATTTCTGTTCAAGCCCTCGCATGGGAAGCGGGATAGTTTTCGGAGGATCTTCCAGTGAAGAATACCCGCCAAAACCCGAAACAGGCTAATTAGAATTACTTAAACTTTCCAGCCTTTGCGGTACTTGCGGCTGAGGTATCGCTCCGCTTCGGGATGGTTTGGTATTTTCATCTTTTTCGAATCCCACTCCAGGGTCTTTCGCGGTTCCCTGATCGCAACCGTGCCCAAGATGATCGCTTCGGTCATGGGGCCGGTTTGCGCAAAATGGCTTTCGGTTTCGGTCTTGCCCAAGCAGGCATCCACAAAATGATGGTAGTGGTCTCTCTCCTCCATCTCGGGATAGGCCACGCCGCTAAACTGGCTCTGGGGAAGCAGCACCGGCATCTTGGTGTGTGGAATAAGCAGTGCGCCGGCTGTCCCCACCAACATGGCGGATTCAGCAGGGTACTCCCCGTCCTGATACATTGCGCGAATCTCCTCCGGGGGATAAAACTCCCCATCAAACCACTCCACGCTCAACTGGTCCGCCTCGGTCATTTCGTTGCCTGGGAAAACCCAGGTGATGTGGTTGCTTTGCGGCCAGGTGTCGGCACGCCGCTCGGGAGAATTCTCCCAAGACTCCTGCACCCTGGCATGGACGGAGATCGGTGCGCTCAGCCCCAGTCCCTTCCATACCGCGTCAAAAATGTGGCAGCCTATATCGCCAGACCAACCGGTACCGAAGTCTTGCCAAGCCCGCCACTTGGAGGGATGGTAGATCGCGGGATGATAAGGCCGGAGCGGCGCGGTGCCGGTCCACAGCTCCCAGTCCAGACTGGCCGGCGGGCTTTCCCCTCCTTCCGGTCGGGGACCGGGAAAGCGGTAGGCTTCCGTCGCGCCGGGCCTGTTGGAGCAGAGGTAGACGTTTTTGATCTTGCCGACTCGGGCTTCCCTGATCCATTGGACGGCGGTGCGGTCACCTTTGCCGGAAGCATGCTGGGTGCCCAGCTGGCTCACTATTCCAGCCTTCACGGCAGCTTCGGTCAGCTTTCTGATTTCCTCCACGTCGTGGCACATGGGTTTTTGGCAATAGACATGCTTGCCCATTTTGATCGCGCTGTATGCTACCGCAAAGTGGTTGTGGTCGGGCACGCTGACGTTAAGGGAGTCAAAGTTTTTGGCTTCTTTTTTCAAAAGCTCGCGCCAATCTTGATAGCGACGGGCATTGGGAACCAGTTCGGCGGCTTTTTCTAGCCTTTCCCCATCCACGTCACAGATTGCCACGATCTCGACATCCGGATGGGCGATGAAGCGCTGCAAATCATGGCCGCCCATTCCTCCTACTCCTATACAGACATGCCTGAGCTTCGTAGCCGCAGGTGCGGCAAAAGCGGGAATATCCAGCAATAGGGGCGCAGCCATCAGGGATGCGGCAGTCGCCAGAAATTTCCTTCTGGAGCTACCCTGAGAGTTGTTTTCCAAATCAAAAGAGTTAGTGGGTTTATTGAAAACAAAACCCCGGTCCCCGGTCGAATACTCCAACCGGGGATAGGGTCTTGGTCTAGATGATGCCCGAAGGCAGTTCCAACTTAATAGCCGGGGTTTTGTGGCTGTAGGTTGGGGTTGTTTTGCATCTCAGGAAGTGGATACGGCATCAGCAAGTGCTTGGACTGCAGGGGCTCGTTGGAGCTGAGGTTGACGTGGCCGACAAACTCGTCAAAGCCGTTGGTCAGCTCATTGTACACTTTGCGCAGGCGCAGCATGTCAAACCAGGTGATCTGCTCGTAGCAGAGCTCATGCCAACGCTCTCTCCATACCGCCTCACGGAAGGTATCCTTGGTGTAGGTTCCCATGGCGGGGGTGTTGAGTTTGGCTCTGTCACGGATGCGCTTCAGACCATCGTAGGCCAGTGCATTCGGCCCGCCGACCTCATTTTGCGCTTCCGCATAGATCAGCAGCACCTCCGCAAAGCGGATCAAAGGCACGTTCAGGTTGTTGTTTCTCGAACCCGGCACTCCCTCCTTGCCCAACGCGGTCTGGTTGAAGTGCTTGAAAATGTAGGGGGCTCCCAGATCAAAAGGCGCGCCGCTGCCATTGGTGTAGTAGCTGGTGTAGAAGAAACCCTCCTGGTTTTTCGCCCTCAAATCACCCGGCTCATAGGACTCGTAAAACTCCGTCGTAGGCACTGTGCTTCCCGTCCCGGACGGACCGGCAAAAGTCACCGGCTTGAAGTTCGGGAACATGTTGTTCATCGGGTTACCGGCTACCACCACATTGTACTGTACCATGAAGATGTGCTCCAGTCGGTTGTCAAACTTCTCGTCGTGCAGGCTCAGGTAGTCAGGAAACAGGTTTAGTGTCAGCGGATTGGCCAGAGAGTAGTTGATCACCTCCTGGGATTTCTCCGCAGCCAACTGATAGTGGGAAGCCCCCTTGCTGAGCGGGAAGCCTGCCATGGTCAGGTAGACTTGGGCCATGAGTGACTTGGTGGCGGCAAGGCTGGCTCGGCCGCTCACGTCCGTCCAAGGCAAGCCGGCAGCTTCCGCGGTCTTCAGGTCCTCGAGGATCAGCTCATAGACGGTTTCCTTGGAGCTGGGAGCGGGTCTGAAGTCTTCCGAAGCCGCTGTCTGCGGCATGGTGATCAGGGGCACATCCCCCCAGAGTCTTACCAAGTAGAAGTAGGCCCATGCCCGCAGAAACTTCGCTTCGCCGAGCACTTTTTTCTTTTGTCCCTCATCCATGGGAGTGATCGCAGGCACCTTGTCCAGCACCAGGTTGGCATTGGCAATCACGCGATACAGGCCGTTCCAGTAGTTGATCAGGTGCTGGGTTCTTCCGTCGTACACCAAGCCGTAGAGGTTGTTGAGGTCGGAGTTTTGAGCAGTCTCGGTCGTGGAAGTACCGGTAGGAGCTTCCAGCAGCTGCCAGGTGGAGGAGAAAATCCCCCCGTCGTTGCCGATGAATCGGGTATCCGCATAGACCGCGGCCAAGGCAGCCTCGGCGTGGTCAGGGATGGTATAGTAGCTATCCGGGGTCAAGTTGGACGGATCCTGCTCATCGAGAAAATCCGAACAACCCGTGATTCCGGCCATGAGGGTTCCCGCGAGGAGCAGACTGAGTGCTTTATTAAATCTGGTATATTTCATTTTTAGATCTCTTTAAGTAAAACAGGATTACAGGGTTACTTGAAGGCCAAGCAGGAAGGTGGTCGGCTTGGGATATCCATGCCAGATCATCCCTTGGGAAAACACGTTGTTTCCATCACCACCTCGGATAGGTGTCTGCTCGGGGTCTCCGTTTACATCATCCCCTACCAACAGGAAGAAATTCTGAACGGTAGAGTATGCCCTTAATCTGGAAAGCTTGATCTTATTGGCCACCTCGCTTGGGAAAGTGTAGCCCAAGAGCAGGTTTCGGCCTCTGAGGAAGGATCCGTCTTTTACCCAGTGGGAGTCCACGTTGGTCACGTAGCCCGCTCTGGTGTCGCGGATCTCAGCTATCGGGGAGTTTTGGTTGTCAGGCGTCCAGGCAGTCAGCACAGACTTGTAGCTGTTTGCCAAAGCCTGGCGGTCTTCGCTTGGGTGCAGGGTCATGTCCAGGATGTCGTTGCCCACAGAGTAGGCCAAATCCACGGTCAAGTCCCAGTTTTTGAAGCGGAAGTTGTTGATGAACGAACCCCAATAGTCGGGAGAACCATTGCCGATGATCATCCGGTCGGAGTCGTTGATCGCTTTGTCACCGTTAACGTCCAGGTATTTGATATCACCCGGCAGCATGGTCAGACCGTTTCTGTAGCTGACAAACTCCGCGGCTTCGGCTCTTTCGGCCTCGCTCCAAGTGCCCTCACGCACCAGACCCCAGAAGGACCCCACCGGCTCACCCACGCGGATAATGTTGGTCTGGTTGGTGAAGTTTGGCCCACCCACACCGAAGATATCCGCCGGAGTAGCCAGAGACAGCACCTTGTTTCTGTTGGCTGAGAGCATCAGGGTGGTATTCCACAGGAAGTGTTCCTTCTCCACGTTGACCGTGTTTAGGCTGAATTCAATCCCCTTGTTTTCCATAGAACCAACGTTGCTTCGGATCACGGAGTAGCCGCTGGAGCGTGGCACTGGCGCATCGAGGAGCATATCGGTGGTCTTTCTGTAATATACGTCCAGCTCCAGTGCGATGCGGTTTTGGAACAATCCCAGTTCGATACCCATGTCAGACTGGGCTGTTTTCTCCCATCTCAGATCCGGGTTGGCGAGTCTGTTGAGACCGGTACCACCTACGCGGGTTTCGTTGTAGATCGCGGCGTAGTTGGAGCTCAGCAGGGACAGGGAGGAATAGGGCGGGATTTCGGAGTTACCGGTGAGGCCGTAGCTCGCTCTCAGCTTCAGATTGGAGATCGTGGAGTTGGAGCTCATGAAGTTTTCCTCGGAAATCTTCCAAGCCACCGCAGCGGATGGGAAGAAGGCGTACTTGTTGTTTTCACCAAACTTGGACGAACCGTCCGCTCTGCCGGTGAAGGTGAAGAGGTACTTGTCATCCAGGATGTAGTTGACGCGCGCGAAGTAGGAGCTCATCGCAAAGCTGGATGCGCTGGATCCCACGGAAGGCAGCTGGCTACCGGCGCCAAGGTTGTTGAAGGTGAAGTAGTCCGTGGAGAAGTTTTGGACGCTGGCCACCATGGAGGTGAAGTCCGTCTCCTGCCAGGAAATACCCAGCATCGCGGTCAGGCCATGGCGCTCGGCAAAGGTCTTGCTGTAGGTCAGGTAGTTTTCCAAAGACCAGAAGGTCTCTTTTCTCATTGCCTTGGAAGCGGTACCGTTTTGGGAAATCGCCAGCGTTCTGGTCTGAGACTGGTTTCTCTCTTGGGTCATCACGTTGACACCCAGGATGGTTTTCATTTCCAGGCCTTCGGCAAACTTGATGTTGGTGTACACGCTACCGATGGTAGTCTGCGTATTGAGGATGTACTTGGTGCCGTAGAGACGGTGCATGGAGCTCATGGTACCCTCAGCATAAGGGTAGTCTCTGTTGTTGGCAAAAGTACCGTCTTCATATCTCACAGGGAGGAAAGGGAAGTCTTCCACGATCTGTCTTGCTACCGCGTCGCCTGTGTCCACCAGGTTTTCGGACTGGTTGTTGTAGTTCAGGGTACCGCCTACCTTGAGCCATTTCTTCACTTGATCATCGATGGTGAATCTGCCGGAATAGCGCTTCATGTAGGAGGTCTTGATCAGGCCCTGATCGTCTCGAAATCCCATGGAGAGGGAGTAGGTCGTGCGTTCGTTACCGCCTTGGAAGCCCAGTTGGTGGTTTTGGGAAAGGCTGTTTTGGGTGGTCTCCTTCAGCCAGTCCGTATCGTATAGCGGCTGCTGGTTGGCATCGAAGATTCTCGGATCAGTCCTTCTCAGGGCTGGGTTAAGGTAGGCCCACTTGCCGGCTGCCCATCCCACTGGATCGTATTTCTCCATGTTGGCCCAGGCCAGGTCTTCCACTGCCAGGTACTCTTTTGCGTTGAGCACCTCGGGTCTGTTTGGCCCGATCACGGGTACGCTCACGTCCACGTTGTAGGTCACGGTACCTTCACCCGACTTGCCTTTTTTGGTGGTCACGAGGATCACACCGTTTGCGCCTCTGGAACCGTAGATCGCGGTAGACGACGCGTCTTTCAGCACCTCCACAGATACGATGTCATTGGGGTTGATGTAGTCGATCGCATTGCTGGCCTGCTCCTGGTTACCCATGGGAAGCATGACCCCATCCACCACGTAGAGTGGATTGTTTGAGGAGTTAATGGAAGAGAAACCCCTGATTCTCACGGTAGTTCTTCCTCCTGGACGGCCTGAATTGGTGTTCACCTGCACACCGGACACACGGCCGGAAAGAGCTTGGTTCAGCGATGGGGAGGGGCGCTCCTGCAGGGATTCTGCACCGACCTGGCCCACCGAGCCGGTCAAGTCCGATTTTTTGACGGTACCGTAGCCGATGACCAGGATCTCCTCCAGCGAGGTGGAGTCCACGTCCAGGCTTACGTTGATCACAGACTGTTGGCCTACCGGTACCCGCTTGGCGGTGTAGCCGATGTAGGAAAAGAGCAGGGTCGCATCATCCGGCACAGTCAGGGAGAAATTGCCCTCGATGTCGGTCACAGTACCCAGTGTGGTACCTTCCACCAAAACGGTGGCACCCGGCAGGGGCTGGTTGTTTTCGTCCAGCACTTTACCGGTCACAGTCCTATCCGCCACTTCGGATACGGTCACACGCTCGGCACCGCTTTTGGCGCTGTCGGACTTCTTGACGTTGATGTTTTGGTTGACTTGCTTAAACTCCAGCTGAGTCTGCTTGGAGATCGTCACCAGGACATCGTACAGACTCTGCTCCTCACCGCTCAGGGTGACTTTGCCCAAATTCTGCACTTCCTTGTTGGTGTAGACAAATTTGAAGTCTGTTGCCTTCTCTATCTCCGAAAAGACATTCAACAAGGACGTCTCTTTGGAATTCAATTTAACACTTACTTCTTCTATAGTCTTGATCTGCGATACACCGTCTCTGGAATAGAGTACAGTCATCGTTAGAAACTGGATCAAAAACGCATAGGTAAAAAGCTTCGTCATTCTAATTACAAATAACAATAAACGGTTTTTCATATCTTTGCATGGTTTACTTTGGCTATTGCACAATGGTTCAATTAAACTTCCCGGACAGGCTTGATTGACGGTCAGCCTATCCGATAATCCCTGAACCGGGGGTGTTGGCGCATCTCCGGTTCTGCTTTTTTGTTGTTTACGCTGTCTTGTGTGGGGTCTATTTTATCATAGGCAATTCTATTTTAGGTTAGCTTTTTATAGGGTTATTTAAAAGTCAGTTCTACTTCATCCTGTCGGATTTTATATTCAAATCTTGCCGAGTAGCTAAGTCCCTCCAGTACATTTTCGAGGATCTCATCCTCATATTCTCCGTAGATCAAAAGGCCCGGTGCGGGTTTGTTTCTCAACTTAAACTTCACCCCGTACCAGTTCTCCAGTACGCGTATCGCTTCCTCCATCTTCACCCGGCGGAAGACGATCCGCTTGTTGGTCCAGGCCAGCACCAGCTCCGGGTCAAAGTGTCCTTTTCTGCTCACTCCGGTAGCCAAGTTGACCTTCAGCTCCTCTCCCATCTCGAGGATTTCGGAAGTATTTTCATCCTGCTCACCTGCTACGGCGACCTTGCCCTCCACCAGGGAGACGCTGAGGTCCTCGGCATCGTAGGCCGAAACGTTGAACACCGTGCCCAGCGCAGTAGTCTTCACCCCTTCAGAGACGACCGTGAAAGGTCTCAGGCTATCCTTTGCTACTTCAAAATAGGCCTCGCCGCTCAGGTAGAGTACCCTTTTGTCGGATTCGAAATTTTTCACATACCGCAGCGAACTCCCCGAGTTCAGCAAAACCTTGGATCCATCGTTAAGGGTCAGACTGGACTTCACACCCGGAGGCGTGACGTGCTCCTCGTACACCAACTCAGCCACCGGCGGAGCGGGCTTTTCCTCCTGATAGACCCAGGCTGCCCCGACGCTCAGCAGCACCGCGAAAACGAGGATTGCAGCAACGCCCAGCCACTGGGAATACCTAAAAAACGGCTTTTTACTCATCTCAAGGCCATCCAAAATGGCCGTTGGCCCCAGAGGGACCACCTCGCACTCACCCGTTTCCGACTCCAGATCCTCCACTTCGGATTCGATCAGCTCCCACAGCCGGGAGACCTCCGTGCCGGACAGGCTTTGCTTCCTGTAGTTTAGGTTTAGCACGATGTCCCTGGCAAGCTTTGCCTTGGAGAGCTGGCCCGGGTTTTCCTTCAGCAGCCTTTCCCACCGGATATTTGTATTTTTCTCCGGAGACAAAACCCAAATTCTAAACTCACGATTCAATACAAAATCTTCTACTGAAAATCCGGAAATATCCACGCTATTATCTTTACAGATGAAAGACAGCAAAGAGGCTTTTCTATCCTCCTGTTTTTAACAATTTTTAAAACTTTCCAGATTCCTCAATTTCAAAGGCAATAGATTGCGGATTAGCCAATAAAACCAGATGATTATTTTGGAATAGACAGAAAAAATAGAAAGAACTTTCAGAAAAAAACCGAATACCAAAACCCTGACCCGAGCGAAGCGGTCAAAAAATACAACCCTGCTCGGGGCCAATTTCGTTATTGGCTCCTTTCCCATCCGAAAGCCCTCTTGCCTAGAGCAAAGGCAGCAAGGCCATCATCACCAAAAGGCTCTTTTTCATCCTGCTGATCGCCTTCCATGCGAGGGTATAGCAAGAATCCACGTTGATACCCAGCACCTCCGAGACCGCTTCATAGCTGAGTTTTTCGAAAAAAAGGAGCTGTATCACTTGCCGCTGCCGCAGGGGAAGCTCCTCCAGCGCATTGGAAAGCCTCTTTTGGAGGGATTCGCTGACTTGGCGGCCTATGAGCTTGTCCTCCTCGGACTCCTCCAGCCCTACGGTCTCAAACTCGGACAGCTCGTAGTCCATAAAAAATCGCTTGTCCCGGGTCACTTCCTTGAGAATCTTGTTGGAAAGGGAGCGTAGAAGATAGTTTTTGACGTTGTCGGTCTGCTTCAGGCCTTCGCGGTACTTCCAAAGGTCAACGAAAAGCTCCTGGATGCAGTCTTTGATAAAACTCCGATTGGGCTTGATCGCCATGCCGTATCTGAACAGCTCTTGGGAGTAAAGAAGATACAGCTGCTCCAAGCCCTGCTTGTCACCGGTCCTCAATTGACTCCAAAGCAAATCCTCGTCAAACAGACAGGGGCTAAGGGTTGTAGTATTTTGGGTTTGCATGTAGAGATCAATGAATAAAAAACCAAACCTTGCCCAATCCACTCAGCGAATCCCCATCAAAAAGGCAATCTCCAGTCCTCAAATTCTCAGTCGGCACCGGGTAGTCCAAATGCCGTATCCAATCTATAAAATTTGCGATAAAGAAAATTTCCTCAAGAAAATTATTGACGAAAGACCAGGCAAAAACTGAAATTCCCGATTACTGACCTAACTTATCCTTTATTTTTTGGACAAGTATCTGTAT
Source organism: Algoriphagus oliviformis (assembly GCF_017254915.1). Taxonomy (GTDB): domain Bacteria; phylum Bacteroidota; class Bacteroidia; order Cytophagales; family Cyclobacteriaceae; genus Algoriphagus; species Algoriphagus oliviformis. The sequence continues at coordinate 240,652 of NZ_JAFKCT010000008.1, forward strand.
TTAAAGAAAATAATATTTTCTTAAAGCTGCTAATCGAAAGCTAACGGAGAGTTTCCATTACAGCAACTTCGCCCCTGATTCCTCCCGTTTTCCGCGACTTTTTCCTCCTGCTCGGCCCCTCCTCTTAGGTTACTTTCCTTTTTTGCAAAAAGGCTAGTCTCCAGCCCTCAGAACTAGTTTTTGAAGTTTTCCGGCCAGGTTCGACTTTCCAATTCCTAGGCAAAATGGCGGGCAAAAAAACCAATTTCAAAGCCTATTAATTGATTTACAGGTCATTACAGACTATTTTGAAGAAATAAACCCTCGCTACTGTAGCACATAGCCTAGTTCGAATCGTTTTTTCCAAAAACTAAACCACTACTATTTTGAACTTAGCCTTGACCCAGGCTCTTCCCATTTTTTATGGAAGAGCCCATCCAGTCGCGTTTTTACGCCCCACTTTTCAGCCCTTCGCCCTCCTTCAAAACTCCGTCTGTCCTGGCCATCGGCCTATGTCCCAGACGACTGAGCTGGAGGATCTCGCAAGAAAGACAACCAAAAGTCCTGCAAGACCTGGCCGCCCAAAGGCGCCTGTCCCTCCCCTGACGCAGAGCGCGCCAGGGAGCTATCACTTTTCCGCCCGGTATGACGCCGCATCCCTGGCTCCGGGCGCTCCACCGCTTCTTTCCAACCCCTTCCAGTCTAGCTGGAATTCTTAAACGCCACCGTATGAACACCTATTTTAGACTTTTGGGCTTCGCCAAGCCCATAGAAAAATACGCCGTTCCGTATTTTCTGCTCACCGTATTGGCCACGCTATTCAACACGATGAACCTGGCCCTGCTGGCCCCGCTCTTGGCGGCACTGTTTAAGGATGCGGAGGGCGTCCAGAAAACCGCCCCCGAGTCCGCTACCGACTTCATGGCTTGGATGGAATATTCGACCTACCGGGTTCAGACGGAATTTGGGCAAATGCAGGCCCTCCAGTGGATCTGCGCGGCCATCCTCGTTTCCGTCCTGCTGAGCAACCTGTTCAAATACCTCTCATTCAGGACAATGGAAAGCTTCCGCATCCATACTTTGCTCAACCTCCGCAACGCCCTTTTCGACCATGTCATGGACATGGACTTGGCTTATTTCACCGCCCAGCGCAAAGGCAACATCATGTCCAAGATCACCTCCGACGTGCAGGTAGTCCAGTACTCCGTGACCAGCACGCTGCAGGTACTTTTCAAAGAACCCCTGCAGCTCCTTGCCTACCTCGTGGTATTGTTTACGATCTCGGTCAAGCTGACGCTGTTTGCCGTGCTGGTGATCCCAGCCTCCGCCTGGATCATCGCCAGAATCGTCCGAAAACTGCGCGCGCAGGCCAAAGAAGCCCAAGAGCGCTTTGGGATGATGATCAGCTACCTCGACGAGTCCCTGTCCGGCATCCGGGTGATCAAGGCCTTCAATGCCTCAGACAGGATCAAGGAAAAATTCTCCGGGGAAAACCACGCCTTTTCCGAACTGGGCCGCAAGATGGCCTATCGCCAGCAGCTGGCCTCGCCCACGAGCGAGTTTCTGGGTGTGCTGATGGTCACCATCCTCGTCCTGTATGGGGGGAACTTGGTCTTGCTTGGTGACTCCGGGCTTTCGGCGGCATCCTTCATCACCTACATCGCGATCTTTTCCCAGATCATGAGACCGGCCAAGGCGATGACAGAATCCTTCAGCACCCTCAATTCCGGCCTGGCTGCGGGCGAGCGGGTACTGGAGGTCTTGGACGAAAAGGCAGACCTGGCGGAGAACGCAGACCTGCACGCTATCCGGGACTTCAAAAAAGAGATCCGTTTTCACGAAGTCACCTTTGCCTACGATGCCAAGCCCATCCTAAACCAGGTCAGCTTTGTAATCCCAAAAGGAAAGACCATCGCGCTGGTGGGGCCATCGGGTGGTGGAAAATCCACTTTGATGGACTTCATCCCCATGTTTCACCGGCCGACTTGGGGCAAGGTAAGCATCGACGGACATGACCTGCGGGACGTCTCCGCCAGCTCGGTCCGATCCCTCATCGGCATGGTCAACCAGGAAAGCATCCTCTTCCACGACAGCATCCGAAACAACATCGCCTTCAGCAAACCCGATGCGACGGACGCAGAGATCGAGGCCGCAGCCCGCATCGCCAATGCGCATGACTTCATCCTCGAAACCGAAAATGGCTACGACACGCAGATCGGCGACCGGGGTGCCCGCCTGTCCGGAGGCCAGCGCCAGCGGATCTGCATCGCCAGGGCGGTGCTCCAGAATCCGCCCATCCTCCTCCTGGACGAAGCCACTTCGGCCCTGGACACGGAGTCGGAGTATTTGGTACAGGATGCTTTGCAAAAACTCATGGTCAACCGCACCACACTGGTGATTGCCCACCGGCTCAGCACCATCCAAAAGGCCGACCAAATCCTCGTGATTGAGGACGGAAAAATCATCGAGCAAGGCAACCACTTTGAGCTGCTTTTCCAAGATGGCTTCTACAGCAAGCTGATCGAAAAACAAAGCCTCGAGAAAGCATGAAAGCGCTACCACTTCTATCCATAGGCCTCTGTACCTACAACGGCGGAAAATACCTCCGCCAGCAGCTGGAGTCCCTGGTGAGCCAGACTTACCGACCACTGGAGATCCGCATCCGGGACGACCAGTCCACGGACGACACCTTTGACATCATCCGGGAGTTTCAGGCCGCGCATCCCTTCATCCATGCCATCCAAAACGAAGAAAGGCTTGGGCTTCAGAAGAACTTCGAGGCGGTCTTCCAGGACTGCACCGGCGAGCTGATCGCCCCCTGCGACCAGGACGACATCTGGGCTCCCAACAAGCTCGAAAACCTCCAAAAATCCATGGGCTCGCATGTCATGGTGTACCACGACTCCGAGCTCATCGACGAAGCCGGCGGCCCCATGGGCTATCGGATCTCGGATAGGTTTAGACTGGGAAACTTCACCCTGCAGACCCCCTTCCTGCTGTTCAACTGCGTGTCGGGACACGGCATGCTATTCCAAAGGAAAATCCTGGAGCTGGCCATACCGATTCCCCCGGTGGGCTTCTATGACCATTGGCTCGCCTTGGTCGCCCTGGAGTTTGGCACCATCGGCTACTCTCCCGATGTGCTGGTGAAATACCGGCAACACAGCGACAACCAGACCGACATCCTTGGAAACAAGAAAAAGCTGACGGGGATGGACCGGGTACGAAGCCGGATCTCCAGGGAAAACACCTGGCTGGAAGTCTGCAGCAAATTCCTGGAAACGCGAAATCCCAGCCATCCGGCCATTCAGCTCAACCAGCTGGCAAAAAAGCGGGAAAGCTCCTACTTCACCTTTGGTCTGGGCTGGGAGATCTGGCAGCGCCGCAGGGAAATCCTCGACATCGTGCCCTATTCCACCTTTGCCAAACTGGCCTTTTCCTTCCGCTACAGTCTGGGACTGAAGACCAAGCAGCTCTTCTATGCAATCCGATGAAGGCCAAAGTCCGCATGGTCTTGAACGCCGAAAACGCCAACGCATGAAAGTCTCCATCATCATCCCCTGCTACAACTACGGACGCTACCTGGACGAGTGCTTCTCCAACCTCCAGGGACAAAGCCACCCGGACTGGGAGGCCATCGTGGTGGACGATGGCTCCACGGACCAGACTGCGGAAATCGTGGACGCGTGGCGGTCCAAGGAGCAGCGCATCCGCTACTTCCGCCAAGAGAACTCCGGAGTGTCCGCAGCCAGAAACCTGGGGCTAAAAAAGGCCAGCGGCGAGCTGATCCAATTCCTGGATGCGGATGACCTGCTGAGTCCGGACAAGATCCGGCTTCAGGCCGATTACTTCCTCCGGCATCCGGAAGTCGATCTTTGCTACACCGAAAACCACTACTTCGCAGACGGCGCCCCCGACCTGCGTTTCCCGGACCAGGAATGCCTGGGAAGGGAGTGGATGATCCGGTTTTCCGGCAGGGGTGCTTTTGCGATCGAGCAGCTGATCCGAAACAACCTGGCGGTCGTCAGCAGCCCCATGTTGCGGAAAAGCCTGGTGGACTATGCGGGATTTTTCCCGGAAAAACTCCGGCACAACGAGGACTGGCAGTACTGGCTGCAGTGCGCCCTGGCAGGGGCCAACATCCACTTCCTGCCTGAGCCGGAGGCCTACACCCTGATCCGGGTGCATTCGGGGAGTGTCAGCCAGCAAGTGCAGACGATGCGCTACGGTGAGCTGACGCTCCGCAGCTGGATTCGGGAACAGCTGTCGGAGGCCGCCTCACTGCAAGAGCCCGAAAAAGCCGCGCTCCACAGGCTAAACGAGGAAAGGAAACGCCAGATCTTCAAGCAGATCATGTACCATGGGCCGCTGGCCAACCTTGCCCACCTCAGCCGCCTGGCCACGGTGTACGATTGGCCCACCGTGCTCGCTTTTTACCTCAAAGCACTCAATTTCAGAAGAAAATCAAACCCCAGCCCCCATGCAGGAAATCGACATCATCATCCTGTCCAGCGCCAAGACGCCTGAGCTCCGCAGCATGACCTGCCAGGCGATCGAGACCCTCCTAGCCTCGGAGGACTCCAGCCGGATCCGCTTTTTGGTACAGATCTTCGAGTCCGCCAAGACGGCGCCCTACGAATACCCCAACTGCACCACGGTCTTTCCCAGCATCCCCTTCAACTACAACTGCTACATGAACCTGGGGATCAAACGGGGCCGAGCGCCTTGGGTCTGCCTCTGCAACAACGACCTGCTGTTTCATCCCGGCTGGGCGACCGCGCTGCTGTCGGCCATGCGCAAGTACCCCGACCTCGAAAGCGCCTCCCCACTCTGTGAGATCAACCATCGCGAACGCGGGATTTTCCCCGACACGGGAACCTACATGGGCTACGAGGTGAGAAAGCATGTAGCGGGCTGGTGCCTGTTTTTCAAGCGGAGCATGCTGAAGAAAACCGGCCTGCTGGATGAGCGCTTCAAGTTTTGGTATGCGGACAATGACTACGCGAAGACGCTGGAAAAGCTCAAAGTCCTGCATGCGCTCGTGTCGGACGCCAAGGTAGACCATCTGGAAAGCCAAACCCTCCAGACCAGAACCGCCAAGGAGCAACTCATGCTGACGACCGATGAGCGCTTCCTCTACGAATGCAAATGGGGAGGCAGGAGCTATTTCTCCTACCTCAACTACAGACGAAAGCAGCTTTTCAGAAAGAAATGAAATACTATTTCGACCATCGACGTCACGCCACCGCTAACCATTTACTAGTCACAGCTGGTCTCTAATAGCTTGCGCCATATTCACAAACGAAGCCCACCGAATCCTCCGTGGTAAAAAACCATCCGTGCATCTCTGGCTATTTATTCTACCGCCAAGAGCCCAAAGAAACACGAAGAAAGAAAACCGTAACCTAAGGTCAAAACCCTGGGCTAGCGAGCTGTCGCCCCGATGGGGCTAGCTTTCGCGCCAACCCCTGGCTCATACTCTCTTTTCTCCCTCCCAGCCCTCCGTGGCAAAAAACCATCCGTGCATCTGTGGCTATTTATTCTACCGCCAAGAGCCCAAAGAAACACGAAGAAAAACCGTAACCTAAGGTCAAAACCCTAGGCTACCGAGCTGTCGCCCCGATGGGGCTAGCTTTCGCGCCAAACACTGGCCCCTCCCCTTTCCCCCTCCTAGCCCTCCGTGGTAAAAAAACCATCCGTGCATCTCTGGCTATTTATTCAACCGCCAAGAGCCCAAAGAAACACGAAGAAAAAAACCGTAATCTAGGGCCAAAACCCTGGGCTACCGAGCTGTCGCCCGATGGGGCTAGCTTTCGCGCCAAACACTGGCCCGTCCCCCTTCCCCCTCCTAGCCCTCCGTGGTAAAAAAAACATCCGTGCATCTCTGGCTATTTATTCAACCGCCAAGAGCCCAAAGAAACACGAAGAAAAAAACCGTAACCTAGGGTCAAAACCCTAGGCTACCGAGCTGTCGTCCGATGGGGCTAGCTTTCGCGCCAAACACTGGCCCCTCCCTTCTCTCTCTCTCCTAGCTCTGTGGTGAAAAAACCATCCGTGCATCTCTGGCTATTTTTTCAACCGCCAAGAGCCCAAAGAAACACGAAGAAAAAAAACCGTAACCTAGGGTTGAAACCCTAGGCTACCGAGCTGTCGCCCGATGGGGCTAGCTTTCGCGCCAACCCCTTGACGCCTCCCTTTCTCTCTCTCCTCGCTCTGTGGTAAAAAAACCATCCGTGCTTCTGTGGCAAAAAACCCAGTTTCTCCCTTAATTTAAGGCTATGAAATTCTTTTCCATTCTCGGCGCCGCAGCCCTCCTAGCCGCCTGCAACGCACCCAAACAAGAAGCCCAAGTGAACCCGATCCCCGAAGCCCCTTCCTACGATTTCCTGGTCGGCACCTATACTGACTCCCTAAACCACGGCATCAACTTCCTCTCCTTTTCCCCTGCGGAAAACCTCATGACCGTGGAGACCATCGCAGCCGGTATCGCCAACCCCTCCTTCGTAGTGGCAACCCGGGACGGGAAGACGGTCTATTCCCTGGAAGAAGAGGCTGGCAAAAACGGAGGCAAAGTGCTGACTTTTTCGAGAAACCCCTCCGACAATTCCCTGACGCTTACCGATCAGGATGACTCCATGGGAGACCACCCCTGCCATATTTCCATTTCGCCAGATGAGGATTTCCTGCTTTTGGGTAACTATTCCGGCGGCAGTCTGTCCGTGTTTAAGGTGAGTTCCGAGCAAAAGCTGGATTTTGTCCAGCTCATCCAGCACACTGGGAAAAGCGTGAATCCCGAGCGGCAGGAGAAGCCCCACGTCCACTCCACGACCTTCGACCCGGAGGGAAAGCGCGTGCTGGTCGCCGACCTGGGCACGGACAAAGTTTATGTCTATGATTTTGACGCCAGCAAAGCCGAGCCGCTGGCGCTTTCGGGCGAGTTTCCCATGACTCCCGGAGATGGGCCGCGGCACCTCGCTTTCTCGGCGGATGGCAAGGAAGTCCTGGTTGTAGAGGAGATGACCGCCATGCTGGATGTATTCTCCTACGAAAACGGCAAGCTTGCCCCCAAACAGCGCCTTTCGCTGTTGGATGAGGGCTTTAGCGGTGGTGTGGGAGCGGCGGAGATTCGCCTGTCCCCCGATGGAAAAAATGTGTACGTCTCCAACCGGGGCGATGCCAATACCATCTCGGTCTTTGCTAAAAATGCCGCTGGCGAGTACGAACGCATCCAGAACATCCCCTCCGGTGGCCTCATGCCCCGCAACTTCAACCTCACCGCAGATGGCAAATACCTGCTCTCTGCCCACCAAGCCAGCCACGACATCGTGATCTTCGAAAGAGATCCTGCCACTGGCAAACTCGCCCAAACCCCGTGGAAAGCCGACATCCACAAGCCCGTGTACTTGCATCGATTGGGAAACTAGCGGCAGCTGTGTTTGATTTTCACCACAGAGAGCTCGGAGAAAAATGAGGCAAAAAGTCCCTAATAGCGCTGCACCCCTGCGGCATTTCGAGCGCTGACATTTTCTCGCAAAAGCGGAAAGTCACAAAGACCCAACTTTGAAACCTTGAGAAACACCCGTGAAAACAGGAGCAATTGCCCTCTAAAAAAATCTCCCATTTCTCTGTGGTAAAAAAATCTTATGATTATCCGCTTTTATGCCAGTAGGCAGCAGTGACAATTCGAAAGATCGCTAAAATTCGGGCTTTGCCCTACTTCGGTCTTCGGTCATCGGTCTTCCGACCTGCCTGAGCAGACAGGCCCGATTGAAGAAGCAAATTCGCTTACTGGTAAGATTGCGGATAATCATGAAAAATCTACACCGGTTCCTCCCAGCCAATCTCTGGATTGTAAAAAATCTTCCCGGCCTTGATCTCTAGCGGGGAAGCGAGGTTGTTGTGATAAAGCTTGCCCGTACCGAGTCCCTGTGGAATGCGCGTGTCCAGCGCCGAGGCCAGCTGGGAGATGGCATTGAGGCCGATGTTGCTCTCCAGCGCAGAGGTCATCCACCAACCGATCCCGCGCTCCTCGGCCAGCCTCACCCATTCTTGGGTTTCCAGGATTCCACCCAGCAAGGTCGGCTTGAGAATGATGTGTTGGGGCCGGATGCTGTCCAGTAGCGCCTTCTTTTCCTCCACCCCGATCAGCTCCTCATCCAGGGCGATGGGCAAAGGGGTGGATTTGCAGAGGATATTCATCTCCTTCCACTGTCCAGCCCGGATGGGTTGCTCGATGCTGTGGATATCCAAGGCAGCAAGCCGCTCCAGCTTACCCCTCGCTTCTTGGGGGGTGAAAGCCCCATTGGCATCGACGCGCAGGACGATCTGCTCTTTGGAAAAGCGGCTACGGATGTATTGCAAAAGTGCAATCTCCTGCTGAAAATCAATGGCCCCGATTTTCATCTTGATGCAGTCAAAGCCCTCGGCGAGCTTTTGCTCGATCTGCTCCAGCATAAACTCCCGGTCACCCATCCAGATCAGCCCATTGATGGAAATACCCGCCTGACGGTCAAAAAACGGGTTGGGAAAAAGTCGCTTCTTACCGCCACCTGCCAAGTCGAGCAGCGCCGTCTCCAGCCCAAATCGGATCGAAGGCAGCTCCGGGGGAACCAGCATTTTCACCTCCTCCAAGATCTCCGGCTCCTCCAACACAAAGGACATCCCGCTGAGTGCGTCCAGGATCTTCACCAGCAGCTCCTCAAAATCCTCCCGATGGTCGATGCTGAGCTTGACCAGCGGAGCAGCCTCCCCCCAACCCATCACGGATGGATTTTGGGGATCAAAAGCCTTGATCCAATACACGTCCCGCGTCTTCAGCACCCCGCGTGAGGTGCCCGCGTCAAAGCGGAAGTCGAGGGTTCGGCGGATATGGGAAAAGCGGAGCGTGGCAGAAGCAGGCATGGGAGTTTGGGGAATTTCGGGTAAAAAATGGATGCCTATATTTGCATCCAAATCAGCCCATCCGATGGATAGCCCTCAGATCGACCTTAGAGACTACGAATATACACTCCCCGAGTCACGCATCGCGAAGTTTCCCCTGGAAAAGCGGGACAGTTCCCAAGTCCTGCACTACCGAGACGGGGAGATCCGCCATTTCCACTTTTTTGATATCCCCGAGCTGCTGCCCGCGGACACGCTGCTGGTGTACAACGACACCAAAGTCATCCCTGCCCGGCTGATCTTCCAGCGGGAGACCGGGGCGCGTATCGAGATTTTCCTCCTCGCTCCCACCGCTCCCACCACCGTCATCCCCGAGATCATGCTGGCCAAGCATCCCGTGACCTGGGAGACCATGATCGGCAATGCTAAAAAATGGAAAGACGGGGAGATCCTCCAGGGCAAAGTGCAGGTGGGCGGAACTGAGGTCATTCTCAGCGCCCGACTCGTGGATCGCGACAGCAAGCAGGTGGAATTCAGCTGGAGCGATGGGAAGGTGGCTTTTGTGGACCTGGTGGAAGCCAGCGGGGAAATCCCCCTTCCGCCCTACCTCAATCGCAAGCCCGAGGCCGAGGACCGCGACCGTTACCAAACGGTTTACTCCAAAAAAGAGGGAGCCGTAGCCGCCCCCACCGCGGGACTGCACTTCACCGAGGAGGTCTTTGCGCAGCTCCGCAACAAAGGAATCCGCGAAGCCCAAGTAACCCTCCACGTGAGCGCGGGCACCTTCCAGCCCATCAAAGTGGACAACGTCCTGGAGCATCCCATGCACAGCGAGCAGATCCAGATCAGCCGGGAGACCATCCTCGCGCTTTTGCAAAATCCAGGGAAAACCGTCGCCGTAGGCACCACTTCGGTGCGCACGCTGGAGAGCCTGTACTGGTACGGGGTAAAACTGATCGAGGGAAAGGGCAGTGACTTCTCGATCTCGAAGCTTTTTGCCTATGAAAAGCGGGAGAAAAGCCCTAGCAAAACCGAATCCCTCCAAGCCATTCTCGCCTTCATGGAACTGGAAAAACTGGACTCCATCCTAGGCCAAACGGAGATCTTCATCTTCCCTGGCTACGAGTTTAAGATGATCGAGGGCCTGATCACCAACTTCCACCAGCCGGGCTCCACGCTGATGCTGCTGATCGCGACGATCCTGGGAGAAGATTGGAAAAAAGTTTATCAAGAAGCTTTGGACAGGGACTACCGATTCCTGAGCTATGGGGACAGTAGCTTGCTGTGGCTGTGACTGGAGTAGCAAGTAGCAAGTATCAAGACGATAGACGCTAGACATTAGACACTAGCGCTATAATGACCTTTCGGCTTCGCTCAAGGTGACACCGGATTGTCAGGTCGAGCACTGGAGCTACGAGAGTAGCACATATCGAGACCTTCTTCATACGACAAATAACACTAGATCCAAGAATCAAGATTCAAGAAGGGTAGATTCCCATCGAGGCGATAGCTTGGTAGCCCGGTAGGAAGCGTAGCGGAATGCCCGGCATGACGAAATCGCAAAAGTGTGTGTCGTGGCCGCATAGCCATAAATGCAAGACAGGACAATCCGCCAAAACCTTTGTCGTTAGTTTTTGTAAACAAATAATCGGCATCGATAGAACCAAGATCAGTGGAAGGGGAATTAAAATGCCGCTGAAAACCTTATTTTTACACGATGATCTTGGACAAATCAAAATTGGAAGCTGTCAAAAGATACTTTAAGGCCAAGCCGGTTCTTAGAGCATATCTTTTTGGCTCTCACGCAAGGAATGAAGCGAAGAAGGACAGCGATATTGATATACTCGTCGACTTGGACTATTCGCAGCGGATAGGACTGGGATTTGTCCAGATGCAGATTGATCTCGAAAACATCCTCAATGCGAAAGTGGATCTAGTTTCATCCAATGGACTATCAAAACATATCCAGCCTCAAATAGACCAAGATAAGCAACTCATCTATGCAAGGTAGATTGGGAGACCGTGCCAGATTGGGCCACATGCTTGATGCCATTGCCGAAATCGAATCCTATCTGGCCAACGCAGATCTTGACATTTTTCTATCCAATTCCATGATGCGATTTGCAAGCATCAAACAGCTAGAGATCATCGGAGAGGCCAGTGACCACATCGCACCTGAAACAAAACTCCAATTTTCAGAAATCGAATGGAATCAGGTCAAGGGAATGAGAAACATCCTGGCACACGAATACTTTGGAGTGGATTCCATCTTGGTTTGGGAGATCATTCAAATAGACTTGCCAGACTTGAAGAGAAACCTACAAGCTATCCTTGACTCAATCTAGTTCGATTTTCACTATTAACTCATCCATGCGACAATTTCTTTCCCTCATTTTTCTCTTTTCTATACTCCTTTTTTCCTGCAAAGAAGACGAAAATCCCGACGGACGCATCCCCGTGAGCATCGAGGGTTTTACCCTGAGCTCCTCCTACGATCCTGCCGGCCGCTTGGCAGCCGATAGTGAATGGCAACATACCTTCGGGGATACCGCGCGGGTAGTCTTTTACTCTCAGACCACAGGGGGCGGAATTGCCCTCAACTTCAAGCCAGACTTCAGCGGAGAGCTACCTCAAGTGCTCTTGGCCCCGGACACTTACCACTATCAGGGCCACAACGGGTATTTACATGTGTCCCCCTTTTTGCCGGTCAACATAGAAGGCTACCTGGAAGTGAGCGCTGCGGGCAGCGTGCGACTCCAAGCCAAGACCTCTCACCAACTCCTGAGTTTTCACAAAGACAACCTAAGCGACGAAAGCAGCATCATCCAGCCAGAAAAGACTGCCTTTTTCACCCAAGGAGATTACTATTACGCCTATGTGAGCCCCGACCGCTTATTCAAGGCTGAGCTGAAACTGAAAAACGGAAAGACGCTGAACTGGGGGCTGGATACGCGTGATTTCAGGCATTCCTCCTACTACTTCAAGGCCGCAGGCAGTGGCGCGCAAGTGCCTCCGCTCTTTGACCCCAAGCTAGACCTCCAAAGAACAACCGTCAACCTGGACGCAGAATCCATCCCGGACCAACTGCCACTTTACGCCCAAACCAACCTGGACATCCTGCTGCCAGAGGCCTCCGGGTTGCAGTACGTCGGGCAGAACCTATATGCCATCAACGACGGGGAAAATACCGCCCAGATTTTCGGAGTGAGTACCGGCCATGGAGGGATGATCAGAAGAATAACTGTCTCCAACGCCCAAAACACCGAATGGGAAGACCTCGCCAGCGACGGACAATACCTCTATATCGGTGACTTTGGCAACAACCGAGGCACCAGAACCGACCTCCGCATCCTCAGAATCCCCCTGCTCGAGCTGGAGACAAAAAACACCTTGGAAGCCGAAGTGATCCACTTCAGCTATGACCGACAGACTGGACCTAGCGGCGCAGACCACCGCTTTGACTGCGAGGCCATGGTCGCCCGCAATGGCCAACTCATCCTCTTCACCAAGCCTACCAATGCGCAGGGCAGCGACATCTACACCCTGAGCGCCACACCGGGCACCCAGGTGGCGCGATACGCGGGCAGCATCGAGACCAAGGGGTGGATCACCGGAGCGGACATTACCCAGGACGGGAAGCATCTCCTGCTGCTCGGCTATGAAAACAAGGGCGTCACCTCCCAGGCATTCGTAGGCTTGGTCAAAAACGCCCAGCTTCCCACCTTGGCGGGAAGCCCAGTGAAGACCATCTATCTGGGGTCGCTGGCCACCACCAGCCAGGCTGAAGGCATCAGCATCGACCGCAACGGCATCGTAAAAATAGCTGGGGAACAGATCAACCAAAGCGGCCTCACCATTCCCCAGCGTATGTCAGAGTTGGATCTGACGGGATTACTCCAAGATTAGCCCTTGCGCATCGCCTTGTAGGCGTTAATCAGGCCGTTGGTGGAGCTGTCGTGGGAAGTCACTTCTTCCTCGCCGGCCAGCTCGGGCAGGATGCCGTTGGCGAGCACCTTGCCCAGCTCCACACCCCACTGGTCGAAGCTGAAGATATTCCAGACCACGCCCTGCACAAAGATCTTGTGCTCGTACATCGCGATCAGCTGGCCCAGCGTGTAGGGATTGATCTCTTTCACCAGGATGGAGTTGGTGGGGCGATTACCTTCAAACACGCGATGCGGGGCGATTTTTTCGATTTCCTCCGCTGATTTTCCGGCTTTTTCCATCTCCGCTTTCACCGCTTCCAAAGACTTGCCGTTCATCAGCGCCTCAGTCTGGGCAAAGAAGTTGGACAGCAGCTTCTGGTGATGGTCTCCTATGGGATTGTGGGAGATCGCAGGAGCGATAAAATCGCAAGGAATCAGGTGCGTGCCCTGGTGGATCAGCTGGTAAAAGGCATGCTGCCCGTTGGTGCCGGGCTCGCCCCAGATGATCGGACCGGTGGTATAGTCCACCTTGCCGCCGGAGCGGGTCACGTACTTGCCGTTGCTCTCCATATTTCCCTGCTGGAAATAGGCCGCAAAACGATGCATGTATTGGTCGTAAGGCAAAATGGCCTCGGAGGCGGCGCCCAGGAAGTTGGTATTCCAGATGCCGATCATCGCCAGCACCATCGGGATATTGCGCTCAAAGGCGGTATGCCGGAAGTGCTCATCCATGGAGTGGGCACCGGAAAGGAGTTTTTCGAAATTGTCAAAGCCGACCACGCAGGCGATGGGCAGGCCGATGGCAGACCAGAGGGAATACCTTCCCCCTACCCAATCCCAAAATGCAAACATGTTGGCCGTGTCGATCCCGAAGGCCGAGACTGCCTTGGCGTTGGTGGAGAGGGCCACAAAGTGCTTGGCCACCGCGGCCTCGTCTTTTGCCGTCGCCAAAAACCAGTCCCTAGCCGTATGGGCATTGGTCATGGTCTCCTGGGTGGTAAAGGTCTTGGAAGCGATGAAGAAAAGGGTGGTCTCGGGATCGACTTTCTTCAAGGTCTCCGCGATATGGGTACCGTCCACGTTGGACACGAAAAAGATCTCCAGGTCGGGGCTTTGGTAGGGCTTCAGTGCCTCGGTCACCATCACCGGACCCAGATCGGAACCGCCGATACCGATGTTGACCAGGGACTTGATGGGCTTGCCGGTATAGCCCAGCCACTTGCCTCCGTGGATCTGATCGGCAAAGCCTTTCATCTGTGCCAACACGGCATTGACCTCGGGCATCACGTCCTTGCCGTCCACATAGACGGGATGCCCCTTTCTGTTTCTCAGGGCGGTATGGAGTACGGCACGGTTTTCGGTCTGGTTGATCGCCGCTCCGGCAAACATCTCCTCGATGGCCTCATGCACGCCGGTCTCCCGGGCGAGGTCCATCAGCGCGGCCAGAATGCCGTCGGAAATGCGGTTTTTGGAGAAGTCCACCAGGATATCCTCAAACTTGACGCTGAACTCGTCGAAGCGTCCGGGATACTGGAAATGGGAGGCGATGGAGTGGTCTTTGTGCTTCTGCACCAGCTCCAAAAGTCGTGACCAGGCCGGTGTAGTGGTGGGGTTGATTGCGTTCATAGCTACAGATAGGTAAAATGGGGTAAAAGACAAAAATAAGAGTATTCCCAAGGGAATGAAGGAAAAATGAGGGGGAATGTGAAGCTGCCGAGGGAGAAGGCATCGAGCCGAAAAAAGACATTTATCTTCCTACTGTTGTTGAGTGATCGATTGTGACTTCCGAAGATCCCCAACCGATCTTTTTTGCGGAGGCGACCAAACTACTTTCCTTTTAGCCATTCCTCCATCTCGTCGTTTACCTGCTCGTCGGTAAAAAACTGGCCGTTCCTGACTTGCTCGCGCGCTTCTGTGACGGCTTTCTTCTGTGATTGGCTTAGCTTGAACACTCCCGCTTCGTTGTCTTGGTTCAGCAACCGGTACATCTCCTCCAGCAATTCCTTGTTGCTGGAAAGGTTGATTTCTGCGACGAGTTTCTTTTTCAGTTCAACAGTTCCCATGGGCTCCTCGATTTATCTTCCAAAATACGGGATTTCAAGAATGTCGGTCGTCCACGGATATTCGAGGAGTAGACCAGGTTCAAAAATCCAGCACAGCTCCGCCCTCCTATCCTTACCAATTTTTAATTGGCCTTCTATCCCACTGTTTGGTACACTCAGCTAATTACAATTTTTTTAGAATAGAGAAGGTGTAGTTACTCCCGATGGATACCGCGGACTACACCTAGTCCTACCAATATTTCGATTACGCTCAGTGGGGAACAAGATGCAAAATCCCAAAAAATCCAATCAAAAAAACGGACGCTGTTGCTTTAGAGGTAGATTTCGACGAATTGGAAATTCGAATGGAAAGAAGCCGATTTCCGAATCATCCAGTAAACGTCAAACTATGCTCAGAGGCGTCTAGTTGACAGCCTCGGTTGCCATTTTTTCCAGTTCCTCCATCCTTTTTCTGTAAAACTCGCCTCCATCTATCCCATAGGCCTTCGTCACACATTCGATTGCGCTTGTGAAGTCGCCCTGTGCTTCATAGTAATCGGCCATAGAGTCATAGGCGTTTGCGCTTTCGGGATAATACTCGATGGCGAGTTCAAAGTACATTTTCGCCTTTTCAGGCTGCTCCGTATCCATGTTCATATAGCCGGACACATTCAGAAGCTCCTCCGGGTAAGGCGGCTCCGGATAGCCAAAATGCTCCTTGAGTTTCTGCTCCCTGTGCTTGATTATGCCCAGAAGCTCCTCTTTTGGCGTGTCAAATGAATTGATCTTATCGGTATTCTCCATTTGATACCATTCAAAAAGTGAAATCAAGCCATCCATGAGGGATGGAAACGGAACGGTTCCATGTATATCCCCCGGGTAAAACTTCCAATCAAAAGCCAATCCGCTTCCAGCATGCTGCTTCACCATGTCTGAAAAAGCGATATTCGAACGGGCAAACAGCGTAAAGTCAGTCGTATCCTGCATGACGTTGTCCAGGGTGACTTTCGAATCCTGCATGTGCAGCTGCCCACTCAAGGAAACAAAAAGAGCCTTGTTTCTATAATCCTGATTGGCGATCGCTTCACGGAATTCATCGGACAATTTTTGACCATCCCAATCCAAACTTGGATCGATGGCCAGATAGTTAGCAAACAAATCGGGCTGCTCGACCAGTGCAGAAATGGTGAACAAACCTCCATAGGAGTGTCCAATCAGTGTCCTGTATTGGGTGACGGGGTACTTGCTTTCCACAAAGGGAATGAGCTCTGTCTCGATAAACCTCAGAAAATCAGTCGCTCCTCCACTTTCGCCATTAAATGGCATTCCGTATTTGGAGGAAATGGAAGAAATGGTCAGGTCCCGAACTCTGTGTTTATCATTTGAAATCCCGACCAGCACCATTTCGGGCGTAAAACCCCCACTGTAGTAATTCTGCACCTCACTTACGGTCGGAAGAAACACTTCCCCATCCAATACATAGGCTACGGGGTATTTTTGCTTCTTGCCGGGATCAAAGCTGGCCGGCAACTGCACGTAGATCTTCCTAGACTCTTGTAACACGCTGGAATAGAGACTATCCAAGACCCCTACCTTCTGTAGAAAAACCCGTCCTCCTTGGGCTACTGCATGGTGTTGAAGCAAAACCATAAACCCCACTATCCACACCGTCTTCAATGCTTTGAGCATTTCCTTGTCTTTTACCGTTGTTCTCCTGCACCATTAACCCACACGGCAAACTAACCAGAAACAATGAAGGACTCAAAGATTCTCGCCAAATCCCGACTCAATCCCCATAAGAATCCCCGTACCGATAGCCATCGGCATTGTGCAACCTGGTTTTCATTGTTCGTGCTTCGCACGCAACGAAAACCTAGTTGTTAGCAGTAGGTGCTTTTCTTTCCTGTCGTCCGATATTCATTTTTTTATAATCTCTTTTAGTTCGTCAATTGTCAACGGTGGATTTTGTTTATGTAACATAGAATGGCAGTTTGGGCAAACAGGTCGTAAGTCCTGAATTGGGTCAACTTTATATTCTTGTTTTCTTGTTGCCACTTGTGTCAAATGATGAACGTGAATGAATTTGTAACCTAAACTACCATAAATTTTTTCAAAGTTGAAGGCACAAACTGAACACGAATAGCCATAATGTTTTAAGCATTCGTTTCTTGCAAAAACGTTTCTCTCATATCGTGTCTGTGTTACTTGTGTTGCTGCACCTTCAATGAATGTTTGCTTGGTGTCGGTAATTTCGGAAAACGGATTGTATCTAATTTTTTGTGTTCTTAAAAACTCAAACCATTCTTCTTCAAGTTCGTCAAGTGCTTCGTGTCTTATTGAGATTCCTGAAGATTGCGGTGTCCATTGCTGTTTGGCTAAATTTCCTTTGTCAAGATTGTCAATGGTTAATATTGGGTCCTTCTCTGGGTTAAGTAAAACGTCAAATTCAATTAAAACTTTTGGAACGTCTTTGTCTGCACCACTCCAATGTTGTGACAAAAACGGCTCGGAAACTACTTTGCCTGAACCAAAAATACCCCTTGGTGTCGAACCGACCTTTGCTAAAAATGCTCTGTCGCCTGGCCTGATGATTTTGTGACTTCTACAACTCCACATTAAAGTTATTTTGCCGGTATTTTTTAATTCTTCAATATTTTTTTCAATGTATGGTTCGTTGTTCGGGTCAGTCCATTGGCTCCACTTGTTCGGCTTCCAAACAAATAAGTATGCGTTTTGAAGTGAAATTGGTTTGATGTTTTCAGTCAGCCCGCATTCTTCTAATGCTTCTTTTAATTCAGGTTTGAGTTGATAAATGAAAAATGTCCCTTTATAATAGCCCGAAAAAAAGAAATCCCAAAGAGCTTTTGTTCCATCTACTCTTTCTCTTTGTTTGATGTCATACTTCTTTAAAATCCGTTTTCCAAGTCCAACTATTTTTCCAACAACACCGTTTTTGTCCGACCAACCAATAATTCTTGCAAGGTCTGTCGCTGATGCTTCTTGTTTGTCAAGTGAATAAATGGTCTGAAAAATGAGCAAGTCGTCAGGTTGCACCAAGTCCTTGTCTTGCAGAATTTCTACAAAAGTGTCTTTAGTTATATGTGGTACTGTCGTCATTTACACTTGCCGCTAACTCATGTATCTATGCACCTCCAACACACCAATCCCTCCGCTTTTGGGTCGATACGTGCACCTTGGGTAGCGGTTATTAGCTTCACGGCGTCCAAAAACGCTCCCAGCCAAAGCAAAAAGCTGTCCCCCTACCGCCTAGCCAAAATATCGAAAATCACAAACTAAAAAAATAACGGAAAGCTGATTTCGGAATATTTCCAGAAAATCTCCTTGCGGTAGAAGCAGACGGGGATTTCTTCCCGTCAGGATAGAGACATTCCCTATCTTGCCGCCATGACTTTACGCCTGGTTTTTCGCCTTTTCTTTTTCCTGCTTTTTGCATCGGCTCTTTTTTCCTGTACTACCTGCGGCAATGCGGACATCCCTATATCCAAGTTTGATTTTGAGTTTGCCGTGGTGGATGCCGAGACGGGCGAGAATCTGATCTCAGGGGATTCGCCCCAGCTCGATCCCCAGGGCTTTGCGCTCTACAGCATGCGGGGGACGGAGCGGATACCCCACGAGCTGTATGTGTACCCACCGGAGTCTTTCTCGGGAGACCAAGTCATCCGGGCGGATATCCGCGGCGTCCACGTGGACCTCTACCTGGCCTATCCCGATGGCAAAGTGGATACCTTGCAGGCATTTTTCTCCGCTCACGAAACCGAATGCTGGGGCAGGGTGGACACCCTGCTGGAGCTCGTCCGCAACGGGTCGGAGTCCTTTACAGATATGTATTCCGTGCTGCGGTTTCGCTACTAGCCTATCCGAAGGCGCCCCGCTTCCCCCCTCGATCAGCTGATATTCCCCTTCTTCAGTTCTTTTACCGCATAGTCCACCGCCCGCGCGGTTAGGGCCATGTAGGTGATGGAGGGGTTTTGCGTGCCGGTGGAGGTCATGGCCGCCCCGTCGGTCACAAATACGTTGGGTGCATAGTGCATCTGGTTGTAGCCGTTGAGCAGAGAGGTTTGGGGATCCCGCCCCATGCGCACGCCGCCCATCTCGTGGATGTCCAGACCGGGGGCCTGGCCACTGTCCGACTTGCGGATACGAGTGCAGCCAGCCTTGGTGAGCATCTCCTCCCCTTGCTGGAGAAAGTCCTGGAGCAGCTTTTCGTCGTTGTCATCGTAGCCTACCTGGATATCGAGCAGGGGCACGCCCCACTCGTCCTTGCGGTCTGGGCTTAGGGAAACCCGGTTGGACTCCTTGGGGATGGTCTCCCCCTGCATCATCATGTACACCGACCAAGGGCCAAGCTCGCTGTTGGCTTCCTTGAAGTCCGCACCCAAGGGCATGTCCCGCTGGCTTCCCCAGCCTGCCCTTCCCGCGGTGTAAAAGGACATGTATCCCCGGAGAAAATCCGTCTCCTGCCGCTTCACGTTGCGGAAGTTGGGAAGCATGACCGCCGTGGGGCGGCGTCCAAAATAGGTCTTGTCTTCGAAGCCCTCGAATCCCGCACTGAGCGAACCCCGATAGTTGTGAAAGGCGATGTACTTGCCCAAAATGCCATGCTCGTTTCCCATGCCCTCCGGAAATCGCCTGGAGGTGGAGTTGAGCAGGATGAGGTTGGTATTGAGGCAGGCTGCGTTGAGGAAGATCAGCGGGGCAAAGTACTCCTTGGCCTCTTTGGTCAGTCTATCCACCACGCGGACACCGGTGGCTTTCCCCTTCTCCTCGTCCCAAATCAGGGAATGGACCACCGAGTCGGGACGGAGCGTGAGATTGCCGGTGAGGGCGGCGGTAGGCAGCGTGGACGAGTTGGAGCTGAAGTATCCCCCAAACGGGCAGCCGCGATAGCACTGGTTTCGCGCCATGCACTTCCCCCGGCCCTGCGCCAGATGCTGGGCTTGGGGCTCGGTGAGGTGGGCGCAGCGCCCGATGATAAAGCGCCGATCCCCATAGGCATCGAGGATGCGTTTTTGGATTTCCTTTTCCACACAGTTCATCTCCCAAGCCGGCAAAAACTCCCCATCGGGCAGGGTATCCAGGCCCTCATAGCTTCCGGAGATCCCGACGAAGCGCTCCACATGGCTGTACCAAGGGGCGATATCCTCGTATCGGATCGGCCAGTCCACCGCAAAACCGTCCCTTGCAGGCCCCTCGAAATCATACCTGGACCAGCGCTGCGTCTGCCGCGCCCAGATCAGGGACTTGCCCCCGACCTGATAGCCCCGGATCCAGTCAAAAGGCTTGGACTGGATGTAGGGATGCTCCGAATCCTTGACAAAAAAATGTGCGGTATCCTCCTGGTAGGCGTAACAGCGGTTGGCGATGGGATTGGCCTGGCGGTCCGCCAGCGTGCGCTGGTTTCGGTGGGGCATCTCCCAAGCCGGGCTGGTCATGGTCGGATAGTCTTTCAGGTGCTCCACCTGCCTGCCCCGCTCTAGCACAAGGGTTTTGAGGCCTTTTTCACAGAGCTCCTTGGCGGCCCAACCTCCCGAGATACCCGATCCCACCACGATGGCGTCAAACTGGTTTGATTTCATGGGAGGAAAATAGAAAGTGAAAACCGGACTTCCACGGCTTTTGGCCGATTGAGCTGACAATTTCTATCAGCGGCTTTTTTGAACCAAGACCTATTTCTCGGAAACCAGCTTGGAGAAAAGCCCGAATCAAAACTATCTTATCCCAAATCCGATTAAATTTCTAGATGCGCTGGATTCTGATCGTAATACTCACTTTTTTACTAGGCCAAAGCTTCGCCCAGGAAGCACCCGAAACGCTTGTCCGCCTCAACCGACACTATTTCGAGATCGCTCCCGAGGACACCATCAATCATGTCTATAATAAACTGGTGTCGCCGCTGGGCAATTCGGCGAGGCTGGAGCGGATCTACACCCTCGACCAGCGCCTCCGCCGAGTCATCCTGACCAAGCATACGAGATATGAAGACCTAGACCGCGTGACCGAGCAATTTGACGACTACGGCAACTTGGAATGGAGAAGGGCCGAAAGCCTCCTCGTTCCAAAATTCTCCACTCAATACTTCTTCGATGGGCAAGTAGTTGCACAGGTGCTTTCTGACAACAGACATCTCTTTCATATCACCAGAAACGGGGAGAATAAAGCCACTGCGAAGCCTGTCAACGACTTTGACCCGCAATTCAACGGCCTTAAAAAAGACTGGTATGAGTTTGTATCCAAAAACATCAAGCTTAGCACAAAGCTCTATCCAGAAAAGGCTGAGGACTATTGGATTGCGGTATTGGTCAGTGAACATGGCCTCGTAGAAAAGATCGAGTGGGCCAATCCAATGGACGGAAATCCCAAGGTCGCCAAGCAATATCTCCGGGTCGTTGAACTATGGGGCAACAACTTTTCCCCTGCCCTAGACCACTACGGCCGTCCCCTCACCAAGTGGCTGTTGATCCCCTTTACCGTAAAGGGAAGAACCAGATACCCGGTCCAGGTTTTTGACCCGGAATTCTACTACCCTTAGGCCCATGAAGCTAGTTTTTCCGAGTACCGGATTTGAGTTTCCGAAAGCCCATCCTATATTTTGACAAATTAGTTTGACTAGTCCCTATGCGTCTTTTTTTGTTTTTGCTTTGCTGTCCTGTCGCTATCCCCATTTTTGCGCAACAACCCTCCGAGTCCGAAACGCGGATACGTCTGAACCGTCACTTTTTCGAGATCGCGGC
Organism: Algoriphagus oliviformis; assembly: GCF_017254915.1. Lineage (GTDB taxonomy): Bacteria > Bacteroidota > Bacteroidia > Cytophagales > Cyclobacteriaceae > Algoriphagus > Algoriphagus oliviformis. The sequence goes on from NZ_JAFKCT010000008.1 coordinate 262,231, forward strand.
CGAAGACACGGCCAGCCATGTGTATGACAAGCTGGTTTCCTTTTCGGCGGACTCGACCAAGCTGGAGCGGATATTCACCCGGGAGGGACAAGTTCAGCGTGTCGTGATGACCCAGCCGCCCAGGGAAGAATACTACGAACGGGTCACCGACCAATACAATGAATACCATGAGCTGGAATGGAGAAAAACCGAAAACCTCCACAACGGAAAGTTCCTGACCGTGTACTATTTTGACGGCAAGGTCGTCGGCCAAGTACTGTCGGATTCCACTACGCTGTATCACGTCGCCAGAAACGGGGAATCCGAGCCCACACAGCAAAACTTCAACGATTTTGAGCCGCAGATCGCAGTCCCTACGGCCGAGTGGCATGAGTTTCTCTTTGACAACCTCCGACTTAGCACCGGCATCCGCACGGACCAGCCGCAGATCTTTTGGATCGCCATCCTGGTCGATGAGCATGGAATGGCGGAACAGATCGAGTGGGCCAACCCGCTGGGTGGAAACCCCAAGGTCGCCAAGCAATATCTCCGGGTGGTCAGGCTCTGGGGCAACAACTACACGCCGGCGCTGGATTCATTTGGAAATCCCGTCGCCAAGTGGCTGATGATTCCCTTTCGGGTGGAAAGGGCCATGAGAGGTACCACCAAACCCATTATGATCTACAGCGATTTTAACTGATGGGCAAACGCAGACTATCAGCAAACCCGGACATTCCCATCGACTTCCAACTATGAATTGGCCTTTCTTTTTTCTCCTTTTTACCCTAGCTATCCCTAGCGCCTTTTCCCAAGAAACCCCAGCCAGGGAAGTCCCGATCCCCCTCAACCGCCATTACTTCAAGGTTGCCCCCGGGGACTCCGCCCAGCATGTGTACGACCTACTGGTGTCCTATGCCGCGGACTCGGCCAAGCTGGAGCGGATCTTGACGCGGGATGGGCGAGTGCACCGCGTCGTGATGACCCAGCCGCCCAGGGAAGAATACCACGAACGGGTCACCGACCAATACAACGAATACCAGGAGCTGGAATGGAGAAAAACCGAAAACCTGCACAACGGGAAGTTTTTGACCCTCTATTATTTTGACAACGAGGCGGTCGGGCAGGTGCTGGCAGACTCCGACAGCAGCTTCCAGATCGCCAGAAATGGCACAAAAGATCCCATCGCGCAAGGCTTCAACGACTTCGAGCCCCGAATCGTGGGCGACACGGAGCAATGGCAGCAGTTTGCCTTCAAAAACTTCCGCCTGAGCGCCAAGCTCTATCCCAAAGAACCCGTCCTATTCTGGGTGGCCGTCTTGGTCAACTCCCATGGGATGGTGGAAAAGGTCGAATGGGCCAATCCCAGCGAGGAAAACCGCAAAGCGGCGGCGCAGTTTGTGCGGGTGGTGCAGCTCTGGGGCAACAACTTCCACCCGGCCTTGGACTCCTTTGGACAGCCTGTTTCAAAATGGCTGATGATCCCCTTCGTGTTCGGTGGAGGTGTAGAGCTGATGATCAAAGCCGAAGCCATTGGTTTCTTCCGGCTTTGAAAAAAAATGGAGACTAGGGGTAAAAAAACAGCACAATCCTTGATCGAAATGGTTTAATTTCCAACACCATCCAACTTCAAGAACCTTGCTGACCGGTCTGAGTGCCTTCTTTTTTCTCTCCTCCTACATCCCCCTGATCAAGCTGGACTACTGGTGGATCAGGATTTTTGACTATCCCCGCTTCCAAAAGCTGATCATCCATCTCTTGCTGATCGCTGCCTGGTGGCTCTTTGGCGAGGACCGCACGGAAAACCTCCTCTGGACGGGACTGCTGGGGCTGGGCGCGCTGTACCTGTTTTTCCAGGTGGTGCCCTATACTTTCCTGGGGAAAAAGATGATCACCCGCGTGCCCTACGATCCCCAAAGAGGCATTCACCTGATGATAGGCAATGTGTACCAGTACAACCGGCACTTCGAAAAAGCGCTGAGCCTCATCCGCCAGCGAGATCCGGACCTGGTCTTTCTGGTCGAGACAGACCAAGCCTGGGCCGATGCCCTGGTCCCACTGCACGAGGTCTACCCCAACCGGATCTTGGCACCGCTGGAAAACACCTACGGCCTGGTGCTCTACTCCAAGCTGCCCATCGTGAAGCACAGCATCAACCATCTCGTGGACGAGGATATCCCCTCCGTGGAGCTGGATCTGAAGCTTAGAAACGGACAGATCATCACCGTCTACGCCATCCATCCCACGCCGCCGGTCCCTGGCGAGAATCCGACCAGCACCGACCGCGACGCGGAGATCCTGATCGTGGGCAAAAAGTCCAAGGAAAACCCCAAGCCCTCTCTGGTCATAGGCGACCTCAACGACGTGGCTTGGAGCTATACCACCTCCCTGTTCCTCAAAATATCGGAAACCGCCGATCCCCGCCGAGGAAGGGGCTTCTTCAGCACCTTTCATGCGAAGGTGCCGCTTTTCCGCTGGCCTCTGGACCATGTCTTTCTTAGCAAGCACTTTGGCCTCTCCTCCATCAAAGTTCTCCGGGGCATAGGCTCCGACCACTTTCCCATCGAGCTCAGAGCCACGCTGACCGCCGAAGACACGGCAGATACAGAGGATGCCAGCCCAGAGGAAGAGGTGGAGGCCAGGGCCAAGATCATCAAAGGCCACGAAAACCAAAGAGCCGATCAGGATTGATCGGCTCTTTGGTTTTTCCGGCGATTCCTCCAGCAAAGCATGGCGAAAAGCCCGGGATTGATGATTGGGTAGGCAGCGCCAGCTTTCATGCTTCAGCTTTCATACTCCAGCTTTCTCACTTCTTACTTCAGCTTTCCCTTTAGTTTCCCGCGGCTTTCTCTTCCGCTTTGGCTTTGCGCTTGAAGCCCTTCTTGAATGGCCAGGTGTACTCCAGCGCTTCCATGCCTTTGTTGAGGTTGTAGGTCGCGGAGTCGGTGTTTTCCAGCGTGCTCTTCAGCGTCTCCGCAAACTCGGGATCGTTGAGCAGCATACCCACCGAATTGTCGGTAGAATTCAGCTTATCCGCCACGCCTTGAAGCTGTATGGTCAGTTGCTCGGCATTGGCAGAGGTGGCGCTGAGGCTGGCCATGCTGGCCTTGAGCTCCTTCACGATCGTGGTATCGGTCACGAGGTCGTTGAAGAGGTAGCCTTTTTGGTTGAGCTTGGTGGTAAACTTACCCAGGTCGGCGACGACTTTGTTGGAGTTGGCAGCCGCACGGTCGAGGTTGGCCATGATGGCTTTGAAATTTTCCGCCAGCAGGGAGTCGGTCATTGCAGCTCCTACGATGCCCTTGCCTTCGGCTATCTTGCCGGTGAGCACCTTGAGGTTTTCGGTGATTTCCACCAGGTTTTCATTGTTGACCTGCAGGGTCTCCATCATCTGGTCAGTATCCAGCGGCATCACGCCTTCCAGCCTATCCCCGTCTTCCACTTGGGGCACTTCGGTGCTGCCTCCGTAGATGACGATGATCTTGTTTCCGATGAGTCCGTCGGAGCTGATGGTGGCCTTGGAGTCTTTGCGGATAAATTCGACCACGGCCTCTTCCACGTTCATCTCCACCTCGACTTGGGCGTCGCCGTAGAAGTTGATCTTTTTCACCGTTCCGATTTTCACACCCGAAAACCAGATGTTGTTGCCGATCTGCAGACCTCCGATGTCATCGAATACAGTTTTGAGCTGGATAGCCTTGACGAATTTCTTCTGCTGGCCACCCAGGGTCAGCACGCCGGTCACGAGGATCGCGATGCCGACAAACACAAAGATGCCAACTATGACAGATCTCTTATTTTCCCCTCTCATGAGTTTATAAAATTATAGTCGTAGAATGATTTGATTCGCTCGTCTGTAGCCTCCGGAAACACCTCCTCGAAGGTTCCCACAGCCTTGAACTGGCCATCAAGCAATACGGCCATCCGGTCCCCGGTCTGCTTGGCGCAGGCCAGGTCGTGGGTGATGACAATGGAGGAAGTCTTGTACCGCTCCCTCACTTCCAGAATGAGGCTGTTGATATCCCGGCAGGTGATGGGATCCAGACCCGCCGTGGGCTCGTCATAGAGCATGATTTCGGGTTTGAGGATGAGGGTTCGCGCGACGCCGATCCGCTTCTTTTGCCCGCCGGAAAGCTCGGAAGGCATCTGATTGATCGTCTGGGGCAGGCCCACGCTGTCCAGCAGCTCCTCGATCCGCATATTGATTTCCTTGCGGGAAAGGTTTTTTTCGTTTCTTACCAGGGGAAACTCCATATTCTCCTTCACCGTCATACTGTCGTAGAGGGCGGAGTTTTGGAAGGAAAAGCCAATCTTCAACCGCAGCTCATTGAGCTCCTTTTTGCCAAGCTTGGCCACTTCCTGCCCAAAGACCTTCATGCTGCCGGAATCCTGCTTGAGCAGGCCCACCATGATCTTGATCAAAACCGATTTGCCCGAACCCGACTTGCCCAGTACCACGAGGTTTTCCTCGCGAAACAAGTCCAAGTCCACGCCCTTCAACACATCGAGGTCTCCAAAGGACTTTTCCAGGTTGCGAATCTCAACTACTTTTTCTCTTGATTCCATAGCTTATATTCCCCGGATTGCGTTGACGATTTGCAGGACGAGCAGCTCCTCGATAAAAATCAGGAACATGGCCATGACGACCGCGGCATTGGCGGCACGGCCCACGCCTTCGGTTCCCTTGGAGGAATTGTATCCCTTGTAGCAGCCGACTACCCCGATGGTGAAGCCAAAGAGCACCGACTTGAGCACTGAGGAGATGATATCCAAAAAGGTGATGGCCTCAAAGACCTGCACAAAGAAGGTGGTCATGCTGACTTTCTCATTGGCATTGACGCTGAGAAAGGAGCCCATGAGCGCCACAAAGTCCGTGTACATCACCAGCAGCGGGATCATCAGCGTGGTGGCCAATACCCGGGAAACGACGAGAAACTTAAACGGATTGGTCGCGGAGACCTCCATCGCATCGATCTGCTCGGTCACCTTCATAGATCCGATCTCGGCACCGATGCTGGAGCCCACCTTTCCGGCGGCGATCAGCGCAGTGACCAGCGGCCCCATAGCCCGTACCACGGCGATGGAGATCAGCGACGGCAACCAAGACGCCGCTCCAAACTCGCTCAGCGAAGGACGGGATTGGTTGGTAAACACGATCCCCACGATAAACCCCGTGAGCGATATCAAGGGCAGCGACTCCACCCCTATCCGATAGCATTGGTGGATGACTTCCTTAAACTCGTATGGCGGCATAAACACTTCCTGAAAGAAGCGTCGGACAAAATTCCAGGCGTCCGCCAAACCCGTAAAAAACTTATCTATTTTTTTTGAAAGCAAGGGCTTTCTATCTCCCGATCCTTCGGCCATAATTCTTTCAATCTATTCGATCAGCATGTTGTACTCGGCAAGTGCTACAAAGAAAACAAAATTAAAACCAACCCTTTCCTTCGCTGGTTTATTTTTTAGAAGCGGGAAAAACCCTCCTTAAGGCGTCCTCCTCACCCTGTCAAGGGTCGGAAAGCTAACAGGCCGGCAAGTCCGGAAGTTCGCAGCTGTGGCAATTTGCCCCATCGGGAAAAAACAACGAGGCCAAAAAGCCCCACAAAGAAAGTCACTGCGGATGCAGGGAAGGCCCGCCCGACTAGCCGATCAGCGCCTCCAGCATCTTCCAGTTTTCCTCCGAGATGGGCTTCTCGATGACCGCTTTTACCTGGTCGAAATTGGCTGCTTTGCGGCGGTCTTCCGGCGAGCAGCTGGCAGTGACAAAGACGATGGGTGAGGACGATTTCGCCGCGAAACTTTCCACCCAATCCCATCCCGAGGAAGTCTCAAAATTGAGGTCCGAAAGGATCAGGTCGGGCTGGTGGTCCGCCAGCCAAGCGTCCAGAGCCTCGGGCTCACTGAAGACTTCGACAGAGCAGCCGGGGAGATAAATCTTGATCAACTTCTTCATCAGCAAATGCTGAATCCGATCATCGTCCAGGTACACGAGTTGGGCCATTGGGTTGAATCAGGTTTGTCCGGACTTTTCCTCTGCAAAAAATGGGAATCGCCCTGAATGAATGTTAAAACTATCGCTATTTCCCCAAAAACGGGATCAAATTTTAAACCAGTGAACATTTAGATGGATCTAAATTTTTTAGCCCCGTTAAATTATGGTTCTGCTAAATCAGCTTTAATACAATAAAGATCAGTACATTAAAACCGACACTTTCAAGCCAAAGATCAAATAGAATACGCGCTTTATTTTTTCGAAAGTTCTCTTGGCTTGGCTTTGAAAGTCCGTCCGGACTGTCCGCTTCGTTTCCCGTTTTTTCCGGCTGTGCCCATAGATTTTGGCTATAATCCGTATTTTCACAGTCATTTTTACCCCAGATATGGCAATAGCTCCCCCCTCCCCCACACCCAAAAGACGAAGCAAACTGCTCCGCTTTTTTGTCTATATGGCCAACAGGTTTGACCTGGAGGAAGGCAAGGAAGATGAGCTGGAGACCATCGAGTACATCTCCAAAAACGTAGAATTTAAGGGAGCCAATCTCTGGATCCTGATCTTTGCGATATTCGTCGCCTCGGTGGGGCTCAATGTCAACTCCACCGCGGTCATCATCGGCGCCATGCTGATCTCTCCCCTGATGGGTCCGATCATGGGTATCGGGATGGCCGCAGGCATCAATGATTTCGACCTGCTGAAGCGCTCCTTCCGCAACCTTGGCGTGGCGGTGTTCATCGCGATTTTGACCTCCACGATCTACTTTGCCGTGACCCCTATCAGCAGCGCGCAGTCCGAGCTTTTGGCCCGCACGGAGCCGACCGTCTGGGACGTGCTGATCGCCCTCTTTGGTGGCCTGGCCGGGATCATCGCCGGCTCGCGAAAAGAGAAAAGCAACGCCATCCCCGGGGTGGCCATCGCCACGGCCCTGATGCCCCCGCTCTGCACCGCGGGCTACGGACTGGCCACCGGCAACTTCCTCTACTTCGTCGGAGCTTTCTACCTTTTCTTCATCAATTCGGTTTTCATCAGCCTGTCGACCTACCTCATCGTGCGCTTTATGAGGTATCCCAAAAAACACTTTCTCGATCCCAAGCGCGAAAACCAGGTCCGCACCTACATCACCGTCATCACCCTGATGACCATCATACCCAGTGTGTATCTGGCCTATGGCATCGTCAAAAAATCCCTATGGAACGAGCAGGCGCGGCGCTTCGTGGAGCTGGAGATCCAATACCCGAATACCCAGGTGCTCAACTCGGAATACCACTACCTCCAGCCCCGTCGGACCATCGAGGTGAGCCTCATCGGCGACAAGCTTTCAGACCAGGAGATGGCGAAGCTCAGCGCAAAGCTGCCCGCCTTTGGTCTGGATGAGACCAGCCTGACCTTTCGCCAAAGCGGAGCCGGCACCGACCTCAACCTGCTGCGAAACGACATCCTCAAAGATCTCTACGAACGAAATGAAGCCCTGATCCGGGACAAGGACGAAAAGATCGCCCTGCTGGAAAGCGAGATCCTCGCGGATGCCAACACCCGGCAACTCAGCCTGGAAATCGCCGAGGAAGCCAAGATCAACCATCCCAACCTGAAGAAGTTTACCATCGGGCGATCCATGGTGACAGACCTGGAAAAAGACCTCGTGGACACGCTGCTGGTCGCCTATGCGGAGTTTTCCCCCAAGGCCTCCCGTACCGAGTCCAAGCGGCTTTCGGACTGGATAAAAGTCCGCACCAAAGCCGACACCATCGCCCTTATCCTTCGCTAACCCAAGCCCAACACCCCATGAAAAAAACACTCGCCCTCTTGCTGTTTAGTCTCTGCTTTGCCACGCTCGGTCTGGCCCAGAGCGAATACGACGAAGCCCTCGCCGCCAAAGTCGGCGCCGACGAGTACGGAATGAAGAAGTATGTCATGGCCTTCCTCCTTCGCGGGGATCGTGTCGCTGAGTATTCTCCTGAGAAGCGCCAGGAAATCCAAGGCGCCCACATGGCCAACATCGGCAAGATGGCCGAAATGGGCAAGCTGGTCGTCGCTGGGCCTTTCTTTGGCAATGAAGACCTGCGCGGTATCTACATCTTCGACGTGCAGACCATCGAGGAAGCCAAAGCACTCACCGAAACCGACCCCGCTATCCAGGCCGGAGTGCTCAAGATGGACTTGAAAGAATGGTACGGCTCCGCCGCCTTGGTATTGCTAAGCGACCTATATCCCAAGGTGACGAAGAAGAGTTTTTAGCAGTAGGCAGATTTAAGTAGGCAGAAAACAGTGAGCCGTGGGCAAGCTGTAGATCGCAGATAGCAGGAGGCTGTCTATTTTGAAACGGCCCCAAATTTCTCCGGATGGGCGAGCATATAACCGATCAGTTTGCCTATTTCAGAGACCTCAGATTGCAAGTCATCGTAAGAGACTCTCTCCAGATATCCGCAAGAGAGCGCAAAATCAAGCCAGATCTGTGTTTCGGAGTTTTCCATGTCAGCGTCGGAAATCTTTGAAATAAAGTGGGCAGGATACCTTCGTTTTCTATAGCCTTCCCCAATATTCACACAGACTGACCTGCTGGATCTACGGATTTGATCTATTAGCGAATACTTCTCTTCGGTAGGAAACCCTTTTGAGATCTCAAAAATTTTCATCGAAAGAGCAAAGGCCTTCTGATAGGCTAGGAGATCACGGAAATCCATGGCGGAAAAAAATGAAATATAGCTTAATCAAAACTAAAGACAATTGTCTTTACCACTATCCTATTCACCAAAGCCCCAAAACGGTCAACTCTATTTAGGACGATACAAACTGCCTACTGCAACTGCCCACTGCTAACTGCCACTGCTCCCTGCCTACTGAACTACCTTCCACAAATCTCCCTGTACGCACAGTAGGTACATTTCTCCAGCTTCTCCGTCTGGTCAAAAGGCACCTTTGGATCAAAGATCTCCCCCAGCAAGCCACTCAGACCAGCGCGAAACTCCTCGGCAAAGCGTCGGTAGTCGACCATCTCCTCCTTGTCCAGCTGTAGAAAGGGGTTGAACTGGGGATTGTAGATTTCCTTGATGTTGAAGATACCCGGCTTGAGCGGGAGTTGGTTTTCGGGGTGTGCGGTCTCGTAGAAGTGCGCGTAGAGCATGGTTTGCATCGCGGCCTTGTTGCGACCGCTGTCGTCCCGGTCAAAGAGCGAGGCGACGGATTTCACTTTCTTGGTGTCCTTGCCGGTCTTGTAGTCGATCAGCCGTACCACGCCATCCTTGACGTCCATGCGGTCGATCACCCCACCGAGTGCCACTTCGGCTTTGCCCTCGGGCGTATCAACGAGGATTCCCGACGGATAGTCCTTTTCCAGCCCGATGATCTCAAAGTCCCCGTTTTTCTGGTCGTAGTCCAAGATGGCTTGGAGGTATTTGATAAAAATCTCCCGGGCGATCTGCAGTTGCCCAGACAGCTCCATTTCCTCGTTTTCGGGCTTTTTGTAGAAAAGCCGAATCGCACGATCCACCGCCGTCGGCACCTGTGGCTTCATGCGCTCGATGCCATGCGTGTCGATTTTGCGCGAGCTTTTCCCTTCCCCGATCTCGTACAGCAGCTCCATCGCGCTGTGCAGAATCGTCCCAAAAGTCGAGGGGTCGATACCGGTGATCACCTCCTCTTTTTCCTTCAATCCCGCCACATAGCGGAAGTAAAAGCGCAACCTACAGTCCAAGTAGCTGTTGATCGCGGAGGCGGAAAAAGCCTTGACAAAAGCCTCCGGATCGCCTTTCCGCAGGTAAAGCTTCAGCGACTCCATCACGGCGGGACTTTTCTCCACCGTGATCGGCTCCGCTGGAGTCAAGTCCACGGGCACCATCGCCACTTCCGGCTTGGCCACACCCAGCTCGGCCTGCATCTGCTGGATAAATCGGCTCATCTCCCCCGCCTTGCCCTGGTCGGAGGAAGTAGTGTAGATCAGATGAACCTCCTCCGAGCGATGCAAGAGGCGGTAGAAGGTGTAGGCGTAGATCGCGTCGTTTTGCTCCTGCACGGGCAGGCGGAAGGCACGGCGCAGGTTAAAGGGGATCATGGAATTGATCCCGCCGCCGGGGGGGAAACTCCCCTCGTTGACGTCGCAGATGATCACGCGGCGAAAGTCCAGGTTACGCGACTCCAGCACGCCCATGAGCTGCAGGCCTTGGAGCGGTTCGCCCTCGAAGGGCAGCTTGAGCTCTCGGAAGATCTGGCGGAAAAGCTTGAGCAGGAAGTCCAGCTTCATCCCTTTGGAACCGTTGCCCTGGAAGACATCCCGAATCCGGTTCAGCTGCTTGAAGGCCTGGAAAAGGTAACTCCGCTGCACCTCGTCGTCCTGATAGGTTTTCGCCAAGTGCTGGATCAAGGTACCGAGGTAGTCAAAGATCTCCTCCGGCTCGATCTTGCGGAAGATCAAGGCGAAAAGCGAGCCTTCTTTCGTGAGCATTTCTTGGGGCACATCCAGGAGGTTGTTGGTCTGGATCTGTTCCAAAAGCTCCTGTGCGAATGTCGGATCTTCCCCTTTCAGATAGGGAAAAGAGAGCAGATCCGTCACGGGCTTGTGGTAGAAAGTGACGGTACCCTCCCGGTACTTCACGTAGCGCTGCAAGTCCAGCACCCCGTCCAAGAAGGCATAGATCGGGGCGTTGCGGATGGGATAGCCCATGGTCACGTTCAGCTTGTCGATCTGAGGCGGCAAGGCATGCAGCACGGGAAAGAGCAACTGTTCGTCTGGCAGCACGATCACCGTCTCCTCCAGTCTTTCGTCATTTCCCACGTTTTCCAAGAGCTTCCCGACCAGATTGGCTTGGTTGGTCTTCAGCGGGATGGCATGGGTGGTGATTTGGGCGGACTTTCTACGGACTTGGTCAGGGATTTCCTTCGGAAAAGTCTCCCCCAGCACCGGATCTCTTTGGTAGTCCCGGAAGAAAAGCCCAGCCTCCTGCAGCTTGTCTTCGAGATAAAAAGCATCCACATCCCAAAACACCTCCGCCCCAAATTCCTTCACGAAGTGCTTGATCAGATTCTCCTCGGCCAGCGTAAACGCGTTGAAGCCGACAAACAAATAATGCTTTTTAGGCCGCTCGATCTGGGCTAGGTTTTCCGCCACTTGGCGGTAAAGTTGGCCTCCATAGGCCAAACCGGCGGTTTTCAGTCGATGCTGGAAGTCGGTGTATAGGCGTCCGAGGATTTGCCAGAAGCGCAAGAATTTCTCTTTCTCCTGCTCATTTTGTCTCGCAAAAGCCAACCAAAACTGGGAGATCAGCTCTTTTTGATCTTCGGTCAAAAAACTCAAATCCGACTCAAACTCCTTGATCTCGGCCAGGTTTTGATAGACGGTCTTCGCCGGAGCGAGGAACTGGTCAAGGTCATTGAAGTCCTTCAGGATCAACTCTCCCCAGAAATAAAAACGGTCGAAATCCTCCGGTTCCTCCTGGATCTGTCGGTAGAGCTCATACAGCTCAAAGATCAGCGTAAGCTCGTCGGCGGGCGTATTTCCCGCCAAGCCATAAAACACCTGCTCAATGGTCCGCACCTCCGGCATCCAGATGGGCTCCTCAATCAGCTCGCCGAGGTAGCGGGTGAAAAAGAGACCCGCCCGTCGGTTGGGCAAAACGATAGTGAGTTCGTCGAGATTTCTCCCCGAGTCCAGGATCTGCTTGGCGGTACCTTTCAGAAAAGGGATCATACTTCCAGGATTTCGGTGGGTTCGAGATAGCAGAGGTAGCCCTTCACGGGCTTTTGGCTGAGGCTGGCGACGAGGGCCATGTATTCTTTCACTTGGCTTAGGTGCGAGGGGTATTTTTCTCCGGTTTTGAAGTCCACGACCAGGACTTCGCTCTCCCCGATCAGGATGCGGTCGGGACGCTTTTGGCTGCCTCCGGGCAGGAGAATGCCCTGCTCGGCAAGGCTTTGGTAGCTGGGATCAAACCAGCGCTGAAACTCCGGCAAGGCAAACAAGGCGGCAAGTTGCTCGCCCACCAAAGTAGCCGTCTCCGCATCGAGCCTCCCCTCAAATTCATATTGCTGGAGCAAAAGAGCGGCTTCTTCCCGGTTTCGCGAAGCGGCCAATAGTTCGTGGACGATCACGCCGAGCTTGCGCTGAGATCTAGCCTGCAGGCCAGACTCGGAAAAGTCCCAAGCCATCTTTTTCGTCTTCAGCTTGGATCGCCAGTCGAGAGATTCCCAGCGCAGCAGGGCATCTGGAGCCCTTTTTTGCTCCTTTTCAGCAGTGGCAATCCCCCACTTTCCCGCCTCGTAGCAGAGCTGCTCGGCATCCCATGTCTGATTTTCTCCCAACTCGGGCACTTTGAATCCGGAGGAAAAAAGGGAGTACAGCAGGTTGCCGGTGGTATTCAGGCTGATCTTTCCATCCTTAGCCTGGGAAAAATCCGAAAAGCCCCAGATCACCTCTTCGGCTCGGGTGAAGGCCACGTAGAGCATGTTCAGTGAGTCGAGGTAAGCCAAGCGGATCTCGTCCTCGTAGACCACGGCAAAGGCGGAATTCTGCAAGGCCGTGCCATGCGTGAGCGGCATCACCGTCCGCAAACCTTCCTCGGTGGCAAAGGGTGACCAGATGACCGGTGCCTGCTGACCGGAAGCCACGATTTTCCAATCCAAAAAGGGCATCAAAACCACCTTGTACTGCAAGCCCTTGGACTTGTGGATGGTCAGGATGCGCATCGCATCGTGATCCTCGGGGATCTTGACGGTGCGCTTTTTCTTGTTGAGCTCCCACCAGTCCAGGAAGCCCACCAGATCGGCGCGGTTCTTTTTCACAAAATCAAACACCGCCTCCTTGAATCCGGAGACGTAGGCCAGGTCGGCCTGTTTTTCCACCAACCCCATCAGCGCCACGCACTCCTCCAGCAACTCCAAGAGCGGCAGCTGGGTCAGGTCATTGAGTCTTGAGAGGAGCTCATCCTGCTTGGCGCGCAACTCCTCGGGAAGGCTATTTTTGTGGAAAAGGGCGTGGCTGTAGGGGATCTCGTGGATCAACGCGTTGTAGAGCCAGATGGTCTTCAGGGCGACCTTGTCGGCGGGATTGACGAGGAAAGTCAGGAGAGCCACGAGGCACTTCACCGCGGCGGACTTGTCCAGAAAAAGTGATTCCTCCGACAGCACGTCAAAGCGATAGCCGGAGTCGGGGTTTTCCCTCGCAAAGGCCATGAGTTGGTCGGCGATCTCGGCTCCTTGGGAGTTTTTTCGCACCAAAAAGGCGATGTCCCGCAGCGCATAGCCCCGGTCTTGCAGCTCCATGACGATGCCCGGGAGCTTTTCCAAAACCTCCTCTTCGGACTCTTCTTCCTCTTCCTCGTTTTCCTCGGCGGAGTAGCGGGAAGCCGCGACCTTCTGTCGAAAGCTGAGCTTTATTTTTCCCTGAAAGTCCAAGGCAAGCTTCTTCTCGGGGATGCTTTGGCCCACGCCTTTGAAAGCGTCCACCAGCAGATTTCCCGCTTCCAGGCTGTATTGCGTAGCCATCCCTTCCTGCATCAGGGCAGGCAAGGAGGCGAAAATGGCGTTGTTGAACTGGATGATGCCGGGCAGGCTGCGGAAGTTGGTCGCGAGGTTTTTCTCCTCGATCACATCGGGGTGAAACTGGCTTTGAACCTCATTCAGCAGCAGCTCCAGCTTGCCTCCCCGCCAGCGGTAGATGGACTGCTTCACGTCGCCCACGAGCAAGTTGGTATTCCCCGAGGCGAGGGAGTTTTCCAGCAGGGGCTTGAAGCTCGTCCACTGGAAGTCCGAGGTGTCCTGAAACTCGTCGATCAGGAAGTTGCGGTACTGGTTGCCGATCTTCTCGTAGACAAAAGGCGCGTCGTTGTCCTGGGTGATCTGCTGGAGAAACTCGTTGACATCCGAGATCAGCAGGATGCTTTCCTCGTCCTTGAGGACGCGCAGCTCCAAGATCAGGTCGCGGAATACGCCAAAGGCGTTGAGGTTCTTTTGTAAGGCCGAGACGGTGTTCCAAAGGGTTGCTTTCTCAGGCAGACTGAGCAGCATATCTCTCAGGCCAGCGTCGGCTGCGTTGATGATGGCATTGGCGTTGGGATTTTTTTTGCCTGTGAACCAAGTGTCCACTCCATTGATTTTCTCCCATTGCTTTTCGGTTGGCTGGGTAAAGGGTTCGCAGGCTTTCCCAAGTTTGGCGAGACGGACTACGAAATTGGAAGTCCCGCCACCGCCCGAGAAGTCGCTCCACTCCAGCCCATGGTTTGCGCGGATGGCTTCGGCCTTTTCGCGCATCGCTTCGGCATCTGCGATAAGCCGGCGCTTTTCCTCCCGGATGTATTTTCTGAAATCTGCCAAAAAACCCGGCTGGGCCACGCTCTCGTGAAAGAGGCTTCGATAAGCTTTAAACCGCTCTTGGAAAATCTCACGCCCCAGTCCCTTGATGCCGGAGCGAATGTCCCAAGTCTTCTCGTTTTCGATCTGCTCGCTGGCGTAGTCTATGAGCCAGGTGCGGAGGTTTTTGTCGGTGGTGATCTTTTCCACCACCCGATCCACGAGGCGATCCAGCACCGCGTCGGTATCCATCTCCAGGTCAAACTTCGCCTGCAAGTCCATCTCCCGCGCAAAGGATCGGATCACCCGCTGAAAAAAAGAGTCGATCGTGCTCACCGCAAAGTATCCATACCCGTGCAGGATGTGCAGCAGGGTCTCCCGAGCCCGAGCCTGGAGCTGAGCAGGAGTCAGATCCAAAGCCTTCATCAGCTCCCCGTCGAGAAACTCGCCCGGACGCACTTCCTTGCCCAGTCGCTCCAGCACCTGGAGGATACGCTCCTTCATCTCCTGCGTGGCCTTGTTGGTAAAGGTCACGGCCAGGATCTGCTTGTAGGCCGAGCGGGGGCTTTGCAGGGCCAGCTTGAGGTACTCCAGGGTCAGGGTATAGGTCTTGCCCGAGCCTGCGGAGGATTTGTAGAGGATAAAGGGTCTTTGGTCCATGAGGAAAATGCGAAGCTCCAAGATAGGAAAGCCCCACGGCAAGTCCGGTCAAAAAACAGAAAGGCGACGAAAAATGTCGGGGATCGGGTTTGGGAAGTTGATTGGAAGAAGTTCGACACCCTTCGGGGTCGTTTTGACTTATTTGTCGTTTCTCATCCA
The DNA here is from genome assembly GCF_017254915.1 of Algoriphagus oliviformis. Taxonomy (GTDB): domain Bacteria; phylum Bacteroidota; class Bacteroidia; order Cytophagales; family Cyclobacteriaceae; genus Algoriphagus; species Algoriphagus oliviformis. Next base: position 277,295 of record NZ_JAFKCT010000008.1, read on the forward strand.
TGGGTTACACCCATGGTTAATGAAAAGTTTGACCCCTATCGGGGTCGCAGGTTCGACGACGTGGGAGTTTTGGTCATCAGGAAATGAAAGACCACGAAGTGGTCAAACCTTTCAATAGCCACCTGTGCAACCAGGGCGACAAGTGATCCGAAGGCCAACCCCAAGCCTTATGGTTAATGAGAAGTCCGCCCCCTTTCGGGGTCGCAAGCGGTGATATCATAAGCCGAAGATATCGCGATGTCGTAAATTGTCTTTCTTCGCCAAGGCGAACCTCTTTTACGGCGGACTACAAAAAGACCACAAAGTGGTCAAACCTTTCAATAGCCTCCGGTGCAACCGCGGGCACTAGGTGATCCCAAGGCCAACCCCAAACCTAATGGTTAATGAGAAGTCCGACCCCTTTCGGAGTCGTAAGCGGTGATATCATAAGCCAAAGATATCGCGATGGCGTAGATTGTCTTTCTTCGCCAAGGCGA
>NZ_JAFKCT010000073.1 GCF_017254915.1 Algoriphagus oliviformis
TATCGGTTTCCCGGCTCGGTTCAACGCTGGCCGGTTGGCGCATACGGTCAGCGGGGAATCAGGTATCCGGCTACCACGCCGGGCTGTTGGAGTGATTTTGTTGCGGGTGCGCGGTCGGAATCCCGACCAAATGAAAACGCCAGCGGTTAGGCTGGCGATTGGTGTTGTGTGGTATCCGCTACGCGATGGCCTGATCGCCGTAGGTTTTCTGATAGAACGCGCGAACCTGTGCGGAAACGCGTTCGTGGTCGGCGTGTTTCGGGTTGGTGTATGCCTCAGACTTCATCAGGTCGC
>NZ_JAFKCT010000074.1 GCF_017254915.1 Algoriphagus oliviformis
GACGTCGCGAGAAGTCCACTGAACCTTATCATTTAGAGGAAGGAGAAGTCGTAACAAGGTTTCCGTAGGTGAACCTGCGGAAGGATCATTGTCGAAACCTGCCCAGCAGAACGACCCGCGAACCAGTTGATATCACCGGCGGCGGGAGGGGGGATGCGTCCGCAGCGGGCGCTCCTCCTTCCCGCCCCACGCCGCGGGGAGAGGGACTCGTCCCGCTCCCGGCTGGCGAAACAACGAACCCCCGGCGCGGACTGCGCCAAGGAAATCTAACGAGAGAGCATGCTCCTGCGGC
>NZ_JAFKCT010000075.1 GCF_017254915.1 Algoriphagus oliviformis
TCCATTGTCCTGGTAGTCAGTGGTTCGCATGATAGGGAGTTTGCGCAGGTTCATAACCGTAGCGCTGGCTGCTGGAGGGGTTACAAAGACAACTTCACCGCCGCCAGGGTTACCTACCCCCTGCACGGTGTACCCTGATGTGATAGAGGTGCCATTAATCGACACATCCAAATCGCTGGCGGTCAGCAGCATAAACTTGTACGGAAACACCGTGGTGATCCCGTTGGCGGTGTAAATGTTATAGGGGGTCTGGTTCGGTACCGACATGAAGGAAACCTCGGCTTAGTAGTCC
>NZ_JAFKCT010000076.1 GCF_017254915.1 Algoriphagus oliviformis
CTTTGGCAAAGCAGGCGACTGTTTGCCAAGCGGCTTCAAACAGGCTGTCATAGACGGCCTTGGGCTGGTACATCGCCAGGGGATTCAGCGTGTCGGGCAGGGTGAACACGACGTGGAAATAGGGCACGGGAAGCAATTCTGCTTCCCGATCTGCCAACCACTTTTCCCGGTTCTTCCCCTGGCACTTGGGACAGTGTCTGTTGCGGCAGCTGTTGTAGCTGATTCGGATAGTCCCGCAGTCGGTGCAGGCATCCACATGGCCGCCCAGATCCGAAGTCCTACAACGCATGA
>NZ_JAFKCT010000077.1 GCF_017254915.1 Algoriphagus oliviformis
TTCGGCAGCGGCGTAGGCACCTGTTCGAAACGATAATCCTGCGGGCCATGGCAAACGACCGCGCGCATTTTTTCCGGCAACTGGCTCATCTCTTCCTCCAATACATTCGTTAAACGCTTTAATTCTATTAATGTTGACGTTGTCATTTTTATTCAACAAAAAATGAGTAACGACACAACATGTTAAATTTCAATGAATTAATCATCACACATCCCGAAAACTAAAAATGACAACGTGAACATTGATCGACATATAACCAAAGCTGCAAAAAGAATTGTTTGAGCAAAATCA
>NZ_JAFKCT010000078.1 GCF_017254915.1 Algoriphagus oliviformis
CACGTTGGAGGTGATGGTCAGTACGGACTGGGTCGGTACCGCGTTGCGGTAGGTGCGCAGTTTCTGAATTTTCTTCATGAAACGTTCCACCAGGTCACAGGCGATGTCATCGACGCGGGCGTCGTTGTTACCGAACTGCGGGTACTCGCCTTCCACTTTGAAGTCGATAGCCAGGCCGTCTTCGTCGCGAATGGTGGTGACTTTCGCGTACTTGATGGCGGACAGGGAGTCGGCCGCAACGGACAGACCGGCGATGCCGCAAGCCATGGTGCGATAAACGTCACGGTCAT
>NZ_JAFKCT010000079.1 GCF_017254915.1 Algoriphagus oliviformis
GCCATCGGTTTATATGGCCACAACGCCGCCGCCAAAGCCCATCTGTTGGCGGCGCTGGCGCCCGGCGCGAAGCGCTTCGACGCGGACCTTTCGCTCGCGGTGCGCTACTGCACGGCGGCCGAGGCGGGGCCCGCCGATTATCCGATCGCCCTCGCCTTGCTCGATGAAGCGCAGTGGTTGGCCATGACGATTGACGCCGCCGCGATGAGCGGCTTCCGCCCGGACTGGGACGCCCGCGCCATCGCCGGCCACCTGCAAGCGCTGACGCGCCACCGACAGGCGGTCGCCAT
>NZ_JAFKCT010000080.1 GCF_017254915.1 Algoriphagus oliviformis
TTATCACGTCCTTCCTCGCCTCTGAGAGCCTAGGCATCCCCCGTGCGCCCTTAGTCACTTACTCTACTTACGTCCCGGTTTCCCGGGACCTCTGTTACAATTTCTACTTCGATATGTCAATGAACTTGTCCCCCGCCCTCTGCGGGGGAATGTGAAGCGTGCGAGAGCGAAAAAGCGCCTGTGACAGGTGTCTTTCCAGAAAGGAGGTGTTCCAGCCGCACCTTCCGGTACGGCTACCTTGTTACGACTTAGCCCCAGTTACCGGTTCTACCCTAAACGGCTCCTATAC
>NZ_JAFKCT010000081.1 GCF_017254915.1 Algoriphagus oliviformis
ATGAGCGCGCCGGTGGTCAGCACCGCGATCGCCATGCCGGCCATGCCGAAGGCATTGCCCAGGCGCGAGGTGGTGGGATGCGACAGGCCCTTGAGCGCCTGGATGAAGCAGACCGACGCAACCAGGTAGAGCAGCGTGACGAGGTTCAGCGAGATCATTTCGCTTCCTCCTTGGCGGGCTTCTTGTCCTTTTTCTTGAACATCTCCAGCATGCGCCGCGTGACCAGGAAGCCGCCGAACACGTTGACCGCGGCCAGCGCCACGGCGAACACGCCCATGCCGCGCGCCAG
>NZ_JAFKCT010000082.1 GCF_017254915.1 Algoriphagus oliviformis
GTGCAACAGGCAAGCCAGCGACAGGGCGTTTTCATCCGGAGACGCCGCCTCGCCGTCGATCGGCGTGGAGAGATGCCACAGCGTGGTGGTGGTCAGCAGTTCAGGGGTGTGCGGCACGTTCAGGTAGCGGCAGCGGCCGGCCAGCACGTCACGCATGCTTTCAGTGACGATGCGGTGCTCGTGGCGATCTTTCGCCGAGGCCATCAGCCGCTCCCCCACTTCGCGATCGCGCTGCGGATCGGCCTCGCGCCGGGCGGAACCGGCCAGCGGGTTGGAATAGAAACGGCC
>NZ_JAFKCT010000009.1 GCF_017254915.1 Algoriphagus oliviformis
ACATTGGAATTGAAACCAAGAATACCTGAACAACCAAAGAAGAAGAATCCATTGAAAACAGAAATTCTAACTCGATAATTGACAGAATAGTGACAACCATTTTCAGGCATAGTCAGAGTATCAAGTAGCAAGTAGCTAGAACCAAGAACCAAGTAGGGAGTATCAAGTAGCTAGAGCCTAGAGACAAGAGCCAAGCGGGTTGCAGAATAACCAATAACCACTTACTACTTACTGCTTACCACTCACCACTCACCAATTACCACAAACCAACCACTACTTCCCCTGGATCAGGCCGAAAAGCAGTTCCGGCTCGTCGGTGGTGATGAAGTCGACTTTTTGGTCGAGCAGCCACTGCATGTCCTCGGGATTGTTGACTGTCCAGACATTGACGGTCAAGCCGAGTTCTTGGGCTTCCTTGATCCACTCGGGCTTAGCCCTGACGATGCGGATGTTGTAGTCAAAACCGAAGAACCCCGCTTCTTTCAGTTCTGCGGGGGATTTTTCGCCATTGAGGTAGGCGACATTGGCCTTCGGGTCGAGCTCAATGATCTTTTTGCCGGCCTCGTAGCTGAAGGTGATGTAGTCCACCCATTTTTCGGCCTTCATGTCTTTGACGATCGCCACGCATTTGGCGGCCAGTTCCTCGCTGCGCGCCACGCTGATCTTGGAGGGCTTGACCTCGACGATCAGCTTGGTGCCGTTTTGTTTCATGCCTCGCTTGAGGTATTCCTTGACCGTGGGGATTTTTTCGCCATTGGGAAGCTTTTTGCTCCGAAGCTCTTTGAAAGAAGTCGTCTCTATGGGCATTTCCAAAAAGTCCGCGTCGTGGTTGACCACAGGCACCCCGTCGGCAGTCATCCAGACGTCAAACTCGGAGCCCTCACACTGCAATCGCACGGCCTCATTCAAAGAGGCAATCGAGTTTTGGGGAAGTCCGTTTGCTTTCCATGCACCGCGATGGGCGATGACGCTGTTTTTGTGGAAAGATCCTTGGGAAAAAGAAAGCGCGGTAGTCATGACCAAAGCCAGGCTGGCAAGAAGTAGTCGAAGCATTTTGTTTTGGTTTTTGAAAAAGACAAAGTGAAGCCTAAAGTAGAAAATCGGCCCAAATTGCCCATCCGGCTCCTATAATTTCACAGAAACTTCACGCTAGACGGCCGCTCTCTAGTCCCGGATCAGCCAAACCTCCGAGACGAGCGTGCCCCAACCCCCGGAGTTTCGCCACTGCTCCACCGTGACACGATCCCCGTTGGCGACGTCGTCGGACTTTTGAAACTGGATCACCAGCTCCCCGTCTTCGGTCAGCTTTGCGGGAATGTCAAACGTGAAAAAGTCGCTCATCTGGAGGGGCAGTTCCAAGTCGTCGGCAAGGATCTGTCCGTCGGCCAAGATCGACTCCGACTGCTGGTTCATGCGCATGGCGTAGCGCTCCTGGTACCAGGGCCTGACGAGAGTCACGCGGATCTTGTAGCGTGCCTTGGGATCGAGGTCGCGGTAGCGCAGCGTCACACCCTGGGATTCGTCTTGGGTGAAGTGCATGGAGCGCTGGCTGGGACGGTTGCCTTCGGAAAGCATCTCCTGCAGGTAGGGCTGTCCATGGTCGTAAGGGTAGCCAAAGACCACATTGGGAGCGGAGTTGCCCGTGCCGAGGTTGTCGTAGCGACCGCCTTCGCCGGGGTTTTCGTAGTCCGTGATCAGGGAAATCAACTCCTCTCTTTCTTTTCCTTTGGCGGCGATAGCCCGCCGGACTTGGCGGTCGAGCCAAGCCAAGCCGATGAAATCGTGCTCCAGGTTGAAATATCCCTCGCTTCTCGTGCCAAAGAGCTGGTCGCTTTCTTCTCCCAGTCTTTGGGCTTCCGCTTTCAAGGCGGTCATTTCCGGCGTTTCGTCTTTGGCTTTGCCCATCAAAAGAAGGGCCTGCTGAAGGCCTTGGTTCGAGGGTTCTTTTCGGACCAGGTTTTCGAGTTGGCTTTGGATGTCGCTTTGTTGGGTGACCATGAGCTGGATGTAGCGGTCGAGCGCGGCCTTTTGCATGTACATGCGCCAGAGCCAGTTGTCTTGGCTCCAGTTTTCCGGCATCAGCTTGCCCGCCTCGGCCACCAGCTGGTAGTAGGAAAGTACGCCTTCCTTCTCGGGGAGAGGCTTTCCGGGGATTTCTTCCAGATTTTCTTCGAGCTGGAAGATCGCCTTCGCCATCAGTGGTGCCGCCTCTGGCCCAAACCAGTTTTTGGCGTATTCCGCCACCACGTCCTCGACGGAAGCACGGGGGTTCCAAAGCAGGCGCTGCCACATCCACTGGTTGAAATGGTCATGGTTGCCGGAAGAGTGGGTGATGTCACCGACCCCGTAGCGCATGAGATCGTCGAAAACCCGGTGGTATTGCCTTGGCCAGGCGAAGAAAGTCAGCCGATGATACACCTGGGTCAAATACTGATCCGGCCTACGTTCGTAGATGTCATGTCCCCAGTGGGGCGGCAGGTCGCCGTTCTTGTCGGCGCGCGGATACATCTGGATGTAGGCGTGCTGGGCGTATTTCCAGTGGGTGATTTCGTTGTAGAAGACCAGTCGGTGTCTGGCGGGCATTTGCCGGGTGATTTCCATGGGATACAGTCCGTAGGGGCCGAAACCGGGATAGCGAAACAGGTCCATGCGGTGCGTTTGCCGATGGCCGGGCTGCCAAGTCGTCGCATCCGAACCCGGCCCATAGCCCCAGGCCCACAGCCAATTCCTAGGCTTCTCGTTGAGGTAGTCGAAGATGGCCTGATCGTCGGCATTGTCAAACTTCTGGTTGGTGAAGTAGATCCGTGTCTCGGGATGATACTTGTGGAAAATGTTTGCCATATCCTCTACCAATCGAATGAAGGTCAGGCCATAGGGGTCGCAGCGGTCGCATTCGCAGCCCCCGCCGTCTCCGCCATGAAACTTCAGCAGATCGTAGTCCGGGGCTTCCTTGGCAAACCCCTCGAATTTCTCCAGCATGTAGGCCCGGGCAGCGGGCACCGAAGGGCAGACATAGCCTTCCCTGCCAATGGACTCAAAGGCATTCCATTCCGGATTTTTGTTTTCGGGAGCCGTGTTCGCCCCGAACGCGCCCTGGGTCATCAGGCCAAAGGACTTGATGAACGCATACATGGGACCCTCGTCCACGCTGAAGATGTTGGCGCCAGCCAAGGCATAGTCCAGAATGACGCGCTGGGTTTCCTCCTCAGTCCAGTTGCGGACTTTGGCCAGGCTTTTTGCCACGCCACTCTGCCCAAACTGCGTTCCCCGAATCTCAAAGGCGGGAGCAGTCCTGATTTGCAGGGACTCGGGGAGGAGGATTTCGCTTGGCTCGTATTTCAGCTGGCGCAAAAGTTCGCCTACAGCGTAGAGGCAGCCCCTGTCGTCGATTCCGGCGGCGAGAAGGGTGTTTTGGTCTAGGCGCTGGAGCAAAAATCCCTCCGGCCCTGGTGCGAGCTCGGTCAGCGGCTGGATGCGATACTTGGCAAACTGGGCCTGCAAGGCCGGGTGGTTTTCTGGCCTGCCCAAAAGAACCCTCAGCGCTTGTCCTTGCCCTTGGGTTGGGGCTTGGCCGACGGTGACTGTGATTCGGGACTTTTCCAAAATCCGTTCTTTCAGCAATACCGCCACCCGCTTTTCCACCGCTCCGGCATTTTCTCCCAAGACAATCTCCACCTGCCCATGCCTCTCAAGGCCAATGTCTTGTGCGTAGAGCTTTGCGAAGCAAAAGATCAGGGAACAAAGGCAGAGTAGGAGGTTTTTGGGCAGGGTTTTCATGAGGATGCAGGAGCTTGGGAAAGCTTTGGTGGAGCCTTGGTTTCTGGAATAAACTACTGCTTTGGAAGAAAAATGGGCTATGGACTAGCCCAAAAACCGGATGCAGCGGTATTGGATACGAAAGCTTTCCAATCACCCTTTTGGGAGCGAGCGTCTCCCAGCTTCCCTTTGCCCATGCGAATTAAAATAGCCTTTCTTTTCCTCAGTTTGATTTTGACGGCCACGGCCGTCCAGGCGGCGTCGATCCCGGTCGGCAAGCTGAGCGTGCTCATCTCCGACGGTGTCAAGCCCCAAGTGCGGCAGTCGGCCTTGGAGATATTGCAGGAGGAAATCGGCAAGCGAAGCAAGACCAGCGTCAGCCCGATCACGCATTGGACCGAAGCGGGGAAGTTTACCGTCGCCCTGGCTTTGGCTAGCGATACGGAACTCGACGGAAAGCAGGTGCCTAGGCGCTCTGGGGAAAATTTGCCGGAGCTGCGGCCCGAGGGCTACCGACTGCTGTGGCAGGACAATGTGCTCTGGATCATCGGGGCGGATTCCCGGGCATTGATCTTTGGGATAGGGGAGCTGCTCAGGACGGCCTCTTTTGCCAAAGGCCAACTCCTGATCGACGAGCGGCTGGATGTCGCCTCCGCGCCGCAATATGCCCTGCGCGGGCACCAGATCGGCTACCGAAACACCGCCAATTCCTATGATGCCTGGACGGTGGAGCAGTACGACCAGTACATCCGCGAGTTGGCGCTTTTTGGCACCAATGCCATAGAAAACATCCCGCCTGACGGAGGCAATGACAACAGTCCGCATTTCAAGATTTCCCGCGAGGAAATGAATGTGAAGATGAGCGAAATCTGTGACAAGTATGATCTGGAGTACTGGATTTGGACTCCGGCCACGGTGGACTTGAGCGATCCGGCCATCCGGGCCAAGGAGCTGGACATCCACGAGGCCAACTATCCGAAAGTGCCCCGCCTGGACAATATCTTTTTCCCCGGTGGCGATCCGGGACACAACCATCCCCGGGAGGTGCTGCCTTTCCTGAAAGACCTCCACGCGCGGCTCGTGAAGTACCATCCCAATGCCGGAATCTGGATTTCCCTGCAGGGCTTCAGCGAGGAGCAGGTGGATTATTTCTATCAATACCTGGAGCAACACAAGCCCACCTGGCTTCGTGGCGTCGTGTCTGGCCCCAGCAGCCCGCCGATCTCCGAGACGCGCTTTCGCCTGCCCAAGCAATACAAGCATAGAAGCTATCCCGATATCACGCACAATGTGCGCTGCGACTACCCCGTGCCCAATTTTGACCAGGCCTTTGCCCTGACCATCGGTCGCGAGGGCATCAATCCCATGCCGGTGTTTTATGCCGGGGTGCACAACAAATACGCGCCTTTTACCGATGGTTTTGTCTCCTACTCCGACGGCTGCCACGACGATGTGAACAAGGTCATCTGGAGCCAAATGGGCTGGAATCCGGAAAAAGAAGTCCGCGACGTCCTGAGGGAATACGCCAACTTTTTCTTTGAGGCCAAAGTGGAGGAAGCGGCAGCCGAAGGCATCCTGGCCCTGGAGAGCAACTGGGGCGGATCCATCATCGACAATGGCGGCATCGCCCCGACGCTGGCGTATTGGAAAGGCCTAGAATCGGCCAATCCCCAGCTGGGCGACAACTGGAGATGGCAGATGCTGGTGATGCGGGCCTACTACGACGCCTACGTTCGCCAGCGCAAGATCTACGAAACCGGACTGGAAAAGCAGGCCAACCAACTGCTCTTGGACTACGAAAAGCTGGGCATCGACGAGGCTATGACGCAGGCTCTGGAGCTGGTGAACCGGGCCGATACCCAGCCAATCGAAGGGGAATCGAGGAAGAAAATCGAAGAATACGCGCAGGCGCTTTTCGAATCCATTGGGCTGCAGACCAGCGTGGACAAGTACCAGGCGAGCAATTCCCAGCGGGGCTGTATCCTGGACTTTGTGGACTATCCGCTCAATAATCGCTGGTGGCTGGCCGATCAGTTTGACTCGGTGAGAAAAATGGGCACTGAGGCGGAAAAAATCGAGCAGCTCCAGCTGATCGCCAACTGGGAAAATCCCGGGCCAGGCGGCTACTACGACGACATTTCCAACATCGCCAAGAGCCCGCATGTCACCACGACGGTGTACGATGCGGTGGACTTTGGCTGGTGGGACAATGGCTACAGCCGCTGGAGGCTATCCTCCCAAGTCTATCAGGTGAATCCCGAACTGGAATACGGGGATCTCGATCCCGATGCCCGCTACCTCATCCGGGTGACCGGTTCGGGCGATGCGCTGATCCGCGTGGACGGCAGACGCCTGGAGCCTTTGGTGTATGAAAAGGAACTGGGCGGGTTCAAGGAGTTTATCATTCCCAGGGATTTGGTGGGGGACGGCAAGATCTCGGTGAGCTTTGACCGGCCCGAAGAGTCGCACCTGCGCTGGAGAAATTACTCCAGGATTTCGGATGTGTGGCTGATCAGGAGGTAAGGATGACAGATGACCGGTGTCGGATGGATAATTGAAAGATTGAAAGATTGGAAAATTGGAAAATTGGGGCTGACATAAAGGAGTCGCTGATGGCCCAAGTGTCCTTTTTTTATAAAAGAAAAAGATGAGAAAATCGATATTACTTGTTTCCGCGTTTGGGGTTTTGCTCTCGGCTTGCCAAAAGCCTGAGCGCCTGGCCAAATCCAAGCAGCCCGTCTATGAAGACGTGGCCTACCTGCAGGACTATGCGGTGAAGTACTATGCGGAGGGGGAAAACGTGGAGTTTAAAAAGGTGTTTACCGACCGGAATGAGGTTATCCAAATCCTCAGTTCCGAGGGACTTATGATCCCGGACAATGGGCATTTTCAGTATCCCGGCAAAATCCGAAAAGACCAGCGCTACCTCCTGATGGGCGACAAAAAAGTCGCGGATTTGCTTCTCCATGAAAACCAGTTCGTCTACCTGGACGGAGAGGCGGTCTTCAGCAACGCGTGGGCTGGAAAGCTTTTTTCCAGACACGGGATGCCCGAGGCAGACTTGGTCGTGGGCGGAAGGGATTTTACCTTTTTGGTAGCCTCAGGCGCTTCTTTTTCCCTAGTCCAAGACTCGAAGGTCTTGGCCAAAGGCGAAGTCGGCGCGGACATCTTGGACGGGAAATACGATGCAAAAGCTGGTGTGTTTTACCTCTTGACGGAGAAGTCGGTCATTCGTGTGGCTGCTTTGGGAGGGGAAAAGCAAACGGTGTACGAGGGGGCAAACCTCAGGGCTTTTGACCTGCTGGCTTCCGGCGGGTTCGTTGTGGCGCGCGGTGAGGGCTTCGTGATCCTCGATGCTGCTGGCCAGATGGATCAGCCTCTTCGCAGCAACCTGCCTTGGCCCGAGCTGACGGCCGTGCGGGAGATCGATGGGATGCTCTGGTTTGGCTCGACTCGCGGCGCTTTTATGCTCAAGGATGACGGCAAATTCAACTATTACTATGGAGAGCGCTGGCTGCCCGGAGAGCAGGTGGTGGACATTGCCGCTGGACCGGAAGGGTCGGTTTTGATCCTCACGGACAAAGGCCTCGGGCAGATCAGGTTTGAATGGATGACGCTGGAGGAAAAGGCCCTGCGCTACGAAAAGCAAGTGCGCCAGCGCCACATCCGCTACGGCATCAACAGTAACCTGAGCCGACTTAGCGGCCACGACTTGGCTACGGCGGAAAATGGACTGGCTGACAGCGACAACCTCTGGACCGGCATGTACTTGGGCAGCCAGCTGTTCCGCTACCTGGTGACCCAGTCCGAAGAGGCCAAGCAAAACTGCATCGAAACTTTCGAGGCCATGGAGCGCCTGCACCACATCACGGGGGTGAAAGGCCTTTTTGGGCGGACTTTTGAGCGCAGCGGACACTACGAGTTTCGCAAGGAGTACCGCACCTATGTGGAGGATTTTTGGTACGAAGGCTACAACGACAACGTGAGTTGGAACCACTCCACCGATCCGGAATGGGACTGGAGGGCCAGCGCCAGCAGCGACCAGACGGTGGGGCAGATCTTTGCGCTGATCCTGATGGGCGAATACATGGACGACGAGGAATACCGCCAGCGTGCGATCACGCTGCTGGATGACATGATGGGCTACATCGTCGCAAACAACTACACGCTGGTGGATGTGGACGGCAAGCCCTCGCTTTGGGGCTTTTGGAATCCCGAGCACATCAACCGTTTCCAGCCTATGATAGGCGACCGCAAGATCTATTCTTCCAATCTTGTCGCCTTCCTGCAGGCGGCCTACAAGCTGACCGGCAAGGAACTCTACAAGGAAAAGGCGCTGGATCTGATGCAAAACCACGGGTATCTGGAAAACCTCGCCCGGCCTTTCAAGGAAATCGGTCCAGCCCCGGCTGATGCGGACAACTGGAGCAAAATGCTCTCTGAGGAATGGAACCACAGTGACGACGAGATGTACTTCCTGGCCTATTGGGGTCTGTATCCCTACGCGCTGAATGACACGTTGAGAGAAGTGTATCGCGAGGCGATCAAGGATCACTGGGAGTTTGAGCGGCCGGAGAAGAATGCCCTGTGGAATTTCTGCTATGCCATGACGGGAGCCGAGGACTTTGACCTAGAGGAGTCGGTGTGGCACCTGAAGGAATTTCCCCTGGACATGATCGAGTACAAAACCGAAAACAGCCATCGCAAGGACATCGTCCATGTGCCGGTCAACTTCTGGGGACAAAACACCTCGGAGGTCCTGCCGCCTGATGAACGCCCCGAGTTGAAGCATAACCGGAACCTGTTCACCCTCGACGCGCCGGACAGGAAGTCCGAACTGAGCGCGGGCGACACGTATCTGCTTCCTTATTGGATGGGCAGGTACTTGGGGGTGATCAGCGCACCGGTCAAAAGATAATATAGATAGTTAATGGGTAGTTTAATTGGTTAAGTCCTTTCCCGTGTGGGAGAGGACTTTTTTTGTCAACTCGGGTGGGATTTTTTCACCACAGAGAGCGGGAGAAATGGGGGCTCAATGGAGTCGTGGAGGTTTCGCCAAAACCCGTGGAGGATTGGGCTGGATTTTATGCGCTTCGCGCCGGGTTTACCACCGAGACGCTGAGGACGCAAAGGTTTCGCAGAGTTTTTCTCCTTTCCCTCCGTGCACTCAGTGGCAAATTTTCTTATTGGATTTTTAACCACAGAGAGCGGGAGAAATGGGAGGGGGTAAAAGTCTTGGGACGGAAGCAATTTTTTGTTTCCCCTCCATGGTAAGATGACGTATTCAAAGCCCCATCGGGGCGGCCGGTGAATAGCCTAGGGTTTTAACCCTAGGTTATGGTGTTGGGATGTTTGATGGGAAGTTTTGGCCGAAAGGAGCTCAATAAAAACCATCAGGTTTCGCCAAAACCCGTGGAGGATTGAATCCTGTTTTTGCGCTACATAGAGACTTCGCGAAGATTCCCACCCTTATCTCTGCGCCTTTTGCGAGAGAGGAAAAAAAACCCACAGATCGGCACAGAAAAAAAACACGGATCAAGCACAGATTTGACACAATTTTCTGTGCCGATCTGCCTTTTGGCCACTCAGGGCTAGAGGGGAAAGGGGGGAGCGGTAGGACAGGGCTGTTGTTCTTAGCGCCTTCGTGTCTTCGTGGCAACTAATCTCCTTTGAAAAAAAGCCACAGATGCACGGATTTCCGGACTCATCCGTGCATCTGTGGCATTTCTTTTTTTTCTATTCAAACCCAAACAGCATGGGCAGAACAAAAACCACCACGGCACTCCAAACCATATACACGGGCAGGTAGCGCACGACCGACTTGCCAACGTCCGCGAGCTCGGCTTTTTTGACCGCACTGTGGTAGAGCTTCCAGGAGATGAGGAAAAGGTGGATCAACATCAGCAGGTTGCCGCCCAGCACGGCCGTACGGTTGGGGGTGAAACCCAGCTCTGAGATCCGGAAGATGATGGCAGAGATGGCGATCCCATTGACAATGATGGTGACCAAGGAAAGCAAAAACAGCGTCCAGGCTCCAAAAGCCCTTCTTTCCTGGGAAGAACCTTCGGCCACGGAGAAGAAGATCAAAGCCATGACCCCGATCAGCAGCAGATTAAAAAGCAGGAGAAATTCCCGGTCGTTGTAGGGATCTTTGCCGGTCACGGCGATGGCTATTAGATAAAAGACCAACATCACCAGCATGATCGGGCTGAATATCTTGGCGATTACCGGAGATACTTTGTTCACCAGCTGGGGATTGCTATGGGCGAGATAGGTGCCGAGGATAGGGATGGCGGGAAGTCCGAAGGCTGCGACATAGTGTGCCCAGAAGTCTTCGATGGGTACTTCGATTAGCGAAAACAAGCCGATGGTGATTGCGCTCAGCAGAAAGGCGGCGATGCCGATCAGTACCGATAGGACGGCGGCTTCCCCGTTAAACCGCAGGAAGTCCAGGCGCTTTTGCCAATCCCCGAGCTCTGGCCCGGAATAGGCGACGCCTAGCATCCCCCAGAGGAGCAGCGGCAGGTGGATACAGGCCAGTACGAGCGTGTCTGTTTCCTTTCCAGGTAGGGAGTTGATATAGACCAGCGAGAGTCCGGTGATGCCGATGAGGACGGATTTGGCGTTGAGTGAGAGCTCGTTTTTCCAGGCGAAAAAGGCAGTGATCAGCGGCAATACGATATAGCTGATGTTTCGCGGATAGAAAAACTCCTCGTCGATGGAGAAGATTTCCGGAATCTTGGCCAGAAATCCTGCGAAAAGAATAGCCAGGACCACCCAAAGGTGTTCCTTTTGGCTGCCCCAGGAGATGCCGTCGGCTTTGTCGCGAAGGCGCTCCTGCCAAAACTCGGCGATTTGCTGGCCTTGGATCTGGGGATAGACAGCTTGAAAAGCCCGTTTAAACTCGGACTTGTTGGCCCGGTAAAGCTTTTCCAGTTCTCCGGGCTGTTGGAGGTGGGAGAGAATTTGATTTTGCATGGTGCGGGGGATCAAAGTTGAATCTATGGATTTCTAGGGGAGAGTTTAGTCCCAGTGACCGGTGAAGTTGAAGGCGATCACCGCGCTGAGCCAGAGGATGACGAAATACACCAGGGTGCTGAAAATAACCGCGATGAGTTTTTGGCTGCCGCGGGGAAACCAGTGGAAACCCATCAGGTAGAAAAACACCCCGCCAAAGGCTCCTCCAGCGGGAATGATCGTGAGGGGAACGGCCATCCAGAGTTTGAAGCTGTCGCCTGAGGAGATGATCAGGAAGAGCAGGAGCGCCAAGGGCAGGATGGCTCCCAGCAAAGCGGGCAGGGGCAGAGACTTGAGCTCGATGTCGAAGGGGGCGTGCTTAGATGTTTTCATGGTTTAGGGGATTTTGAGGGGGAATGTTGCTTAGCTTTTGTACCAGTCGATTTTCCTGGAGATAAACATGGTCGTCGCCAATGCGATGAACAGGCCGATGCTGCCGATCAAGAGGGCGTATTCCTGCTGCTTGACGATCACGAAGATGAAGGTGTAGAAGAGGCCCAAGATCCCGGCAAACAGGCCGGTCGTCTTCAGGTCTCCAAAGAGGCTTTTCGCATAGCCTGCCAATAGTCCAACCGTCGCGGTGCTCGCCAGAAGGTAGGCCAGCGGGAAGCCCAACTGCTCCGAAAGCGCAATGAGCAGGGTGTAGTACAGCACCAGCGAAAACCCGATCAGGGTGTATTGCAGGGGATGGATGCGTTTTTTGGTGAATATTTCCATCAGGAAAAGCGAAAGGAAGCTCAGGATGATGATCAGTACCGCATACTTGGAAGTCCTGACGCTCTGTTGGTATTGGTCGGCGGGAAGCTTCAGGGAAAGGCCAAAGGCACTGCCTTCGACGGCTGGAATCCCTCCGAGAAACTCTTGGCCAAAAGGCCGGTTGAAGTGGAGTACTTTCCATTGGCTGCTGAAGCTCTCCTCGTTCAGCTCCCTGGATTTGGGCAAAAACTCCCCTTGGAAACTCGGACTGGGCCAGTTGCCGCTGAGCTGCATTTGGGTGGTTTTTCCGACAGGCGCGACCAGAAACTCCTTGCTTCCTTTCACTTTTAGCTTGCCGGAGAAGTCAAATCCCAAGTTGGCGGAGTCCAGCTGCAGGGGGACTTGGAGTCCTTGTAGCTGTGTTCTTCCGTCCGAAAAGGGCTCGGCGGCAAGCGTGGAGCCATTGAGCTCGATCTGTGGATTTTCGCCGATACCGCGGAGGTCGGAGAGTCTGAGGTAGAGGGCTGCCTGATCCCAGAGCATCTGCTCCGGTTGGAGGTTGAGTTTGGACAAAGCCAGGGGCTTGAATTTGGCCTTCAGCTCCAAGTCTCCGGAGTAGACCACCACGTCAAAAATCCCCCTGTGAAGCTCCTGTGCATCGAGGTTGGCCGTGATGTCCAAGTCCTCAGGAAAGAAATAGGCAGTGCTGAGTTCCTTCGTTGTTTGTGTTTGTCCGCCAGTTTCGGTCTGTTTGGTTTGGTAAAAAGGCACGCCCAGAAAAGGACCGGCTAGGGTCTGGGCGCGAGACCATTTGCCGCTGACTTCCTCTTCGGCTTCTTCCATGCGGGTCTGGCGCTCCTGGATGAGATTGAGCGTCATCGACTGGGGGATGAGCAAAATGACGACGATGAAGCCGATGATCAGGAGCTTGATACTGACCGACTTGCTTACCAGGTTTTGGGTCTGGTGGAGGATGGAGGGATTGTGGGTGTGTTCCATTGGGTTTGATTAAAAGTACTTTGATTTTCAAAGTGAATGGATAAATTTTTTTAGGTTTTGTTTTCGTTGATCAAATTTTCAAGGAAGTCCAGGTGTGCCTGGAAAGCCGTTTTTCCTGCTGCGGTCGCGGAATAGTTGGTCATGGGCTTTCGGCCCACAAAGGTTTTGTCAAAGCTGATATAGCCCGAGCTTTCGAGGTTCTTGAGGTGAGAGGCGAGATTGCCGTCGGTCACCTCCAGGATCTCTTTGAACGAGTTGAAGTCGTACTGCTCATTGACCATCAGGATGGACATGATCCGCAGTCGGACGATGTTTTCAAATGCCTTGTCGAAAATCCCCTCCACGTCACCGGTCGTATTTGTAATACATCATCGAGCCATAGATCACATGCAGTACGCCAAAGCCCAGCGTCCAGGTGATCAGGCCATAGCCCGGAAAGAAGGCCGAAATGATTCCCAAAGCCAGTTCGCAATACCCAAGGTACTTGATGTCTCCGAGGGAAAAGTGGGCCGCGTTGATCAGCGCCAGGCCGTAGAAAATCAGGGTAGCCGGAGCTACGATGATCAGGTATCCCCTGGAAATCAAGGCAAGGCTGAAGATGCCGCCGACCACCAAAGGGATGAGCAGGGCGGAGATAAAGCGCTTGCTGGCAGAGGTCCACAGCTTGGAGGAAGTGCGCTGGCTCTTCCTTTGGCTCAGCGCCCAGCCGGTATAGAGTGAGAGTGCCAAAACTGCGCAGGCAGTCACCAAAAGCCTCAGCAGCGTCTGATCCTCCTGGATGTAGCTCGTCCTGAATCCGAAGGGCGGGTTGGGAAAGTAGATCCAGTAGTAGGCCATTCCCGCGCCGATCAGCGCATAGATGCCTGCCAGTACTCCAGACAGGCCGCTCAGGGACAGGAAGCGGGTGCTCCGCTCCATCATCGACTTGATTTCGGCTAATTCTTGCTCCGGTTTTTTCATTTTCAAAAGTACTTTGAGATACAAAGTAAATGAACTTTTCAATTCCTTCGCCATGAGCCCGAAAAAAAATATATGGTTATCCGCTTTTATGCCAGTAGGTAGCCGTGACGATACAAAAGAAGGCTAAACTTTAGGCTTTGCCCTACTTCGGTCTTCGGTCATCGGTCTTCCAGCCCGATTGAAGAAGCAAATGCGCTTACTGGTAAGTTTGCGGATAATCATGAAAAAATAAAAGAAATAGCGCCGACCCGGGGGATTTTTGGAGATTCTCAGGACAGCTCTACGATAAATCGTTATTTTAGATGGAGACTGAGGACTCTTAAGTCCCTGTTCTTTTGTTTTCGGCGTATCACGATCCCTCCAAACCGAATGTACTATGCCCATGGCCGCCAGACTCACCGACATGCATACCTGCCCGATGCAAACTCCTGGGACGCCACCCATTCCCCATGTGGGCGGCCCTGTGATCGGTCCTGGAGAGGCTACCGTTTTGATAGGAGGGATGCCGGCAGCCGTGGTGGGTGATTCCTGCGTCTGCGTAGGTCCGCCGGACACCATAGCCATGGGGTCTTCCACCGTAATGATCGGAGGGAAGCCCGCTGCTAGGGCAGGAGACTCCACTGCCCACGGAGGCTCGATCGCCATTGGCTGCCCCACGGTGATGATAGGCGGCTAGGCTTCGATGTGGCCTTTGGGACTGAAAGGCCATTTTCAGGGCTTTTCGAGGCCTATGTCGGTTACTTTTTCCTTTTTTATCAAAAACCAGAAGAAAATCTGTCATTTTGAAAAAATGTCGGATAGATACTTGTAGAAATTCTAAATTTTGTTCTATAAAATGGAAATTTTACTAATTTGCCTGACCTATTAAAATCGACCCTGAATGTATCCTATTTACGACACTCAAGTCGCCAAGCGATTTACCATCTACAACAGTCTTTTTCTCGACCTGCCCTTTGACGACATCTATGTGACGGGGACGCTGCTGCCTTTTTTGGGTAAAGCCTGCGAGCGTGGCTACGCCTCCGGCAAGTCGCCTAGGGAGATCATCGACGGGTTTTTTGAGGAGATGATGCCTGGTGAAAACGAGAAGAAACGCTTCGATTTCCTCTTTGAGATGATCCAGTACGTGGAGCGTCAGGTGGTATTGTTTGACTCGATCGAGGATGCCGCCTACGAAAAGATCAACGACATCTCGGGCAAAGGCTCGGTGAAGGCACTGATCAACCGTGTGGAAACCGACCGCAAAAAAGAGGCGCTGATCGAGAAGCTGAAGAACTTCTCCGTGAGGCTCACCCTCACAGCCCACCCGACCCAGTTTTATCCCGGCAACGTGCTCGGGATCATTACCGATCTGGAAAACGCCATCCGCACCGATGACCTGGAAAACATCAACCTGCTGCTACAGCAGCTAGGCAAGACGGGCTTTATCAACCGGGAGCAGCCGACACCGTTTAACGAGGCCGTGAGCTTGATCTGGTATTTGGAAAATGTGTTTTATCACAGCATTCCGGATATCATCATCCGTCTGCTCAAGGGGCTGGATCAACCGCTGCACACTTGGGAAAACCCGGCCATTCTCAAAGTGGGATTCTGGCCTGGGGGTGACCGTGACGGCAACCCCTTTGTGACCCACGAGACGACCATCCAAGTGGCCGACCGCCTGAAAAAGTGGCTGATGCGATGCTACTACCGTGATCTGAGAGCGCTCAAGAAGCGTCTGACCTTCAAGCATGTGGAGGAGCATATCGTGAAGGCCGAGCGTGGGATCTTCTTCACGTTGTTTGAAAACAAAGAAGTCTACAGCTCCAAGGATGATCTACTGGCCATCCTTTTGGAAGCACGGGAGGCGCTGATCAAGTACCACGATGGGCTTTTCCTGGATCTGTTGGATCGTTTTATATTGAAAGTCAGGATCTTTGGATTCCACTTTGCGCACATGGACCTGCGTCAGGACAGCCGCAAGCATGATGCGTTTTGGGAGGAGGTCTTCAGTATCCAGGGCAAAGAGTTTGTGGGCACTGAGGAGGAGTTGATTGATAAAGTAATGAAAACCAAGGCTCTGCCTTCTTTGGAGCATTTCGAGGAGCCATTCCATCGAGAGATCCTACAGTCTATGGCCACGGTCAAGTCCGTGCAGAAGACCAACGGGGAAGAGGGCCTTCACCGCTATATCATCTCCAACTGTCAGTCGGTGCTGCATCTTCTGGAAGTTTACCAATTGGCCAAGCTCACCATGGGCGTGAAGCCCGGGGGACTGCCTGTGGACATCGTACCGCTCTTTGAGACCGTCGAAGATCTCAAAATGGCTCCGGAGATTATGACACGGCTCTACACCATGCCGGAATACAAAACCCACCTCAAGAGCCGAGGTAGCAAGCAGAGCATCATGCTGGGCTTCTCCGATGGCACCAAAGATGGAGGCTACCTCAAGGCAAACTGGTCTATTCTGGTAGCCAAGGAGGAACTCACCCGCGTGTCCAGGGAACATGGCATCCAGGTCGTGTTCTTTGACGGTAGAGGCGGACCTGTGGCAAGAGGTGGCGGAAACCTACACAACTTCTATGCATCACTGGGCCAAAAAGTGGAAAACTCCGAGATCCAAGTGACGATACAGGGACAGACCATTTCCTCCAACTATGGCAAGCAGGTGTCCTGTACGTACAACTTTGAGCAACTGCTCAGCGCGGGGCTCGAAAACCACCTCTATCCAGATGCGGAGAAAAACCTGAATGACGAGCAGCGTGCCCTGATACAGCAGCTGGCTGACTCCGGCTACGAAGCCTATAAAGCGCTGAAAAGCCATCCGAAGTTTGTTCCTTACCTGGAGCATGTCGCTCCCTTGAAGTTCTTTGGGATGACCAACATCGGCTCCAGACCCATGAAGCGGGGCGGGGGATCCGGGCTGAAGTTTGAGGACCTGAGGGCGATTCCTTTCGTGGGCTCTTGGGCTCAGATGAAGCAGAATATCCCAGGCTTCTACGGCGTGGGCTCCGCCATTGCGGAGTTGGAGAAGGAAGGCAAAATGGGCGAGCTGAAGAAGCTGTACCAAGACAGCCTTTTCTTCAGAACCCTGCTTGGAAACTCCATGCAATCCCTCAACAAGTGCTACTATCCCGCTACTGCCTACCTGAAGGACAATCCCGAGTACAGCGAGTTTTGGAAAATGCTCTATAAAGAGTTTGAATGCTCCGTGGAAAAGCTGAAGCAAGTGGCAGGGATGGAAGAGCTGCTGGAGGACAATCCGGTATCCAAGGCCTCCATCGAGATCCGCGAGCGCATTGTGTTGCCGCTGATCACTATCCAGCAGTATGCGATACAGATCGGCTTGGAAAACGGCGCTTCTGCCGAAATCCTGGACAAGCTCATCCTGAGAACGATGTTTGGAATCATCAACGCCACCCGAAACGCGGCATAAGGAAACGGGAAAAAACAAAAGAGGCTGTCTCATCCGAGACAGCCTCTTTTGTTTTTTTGATACTGGTGTGGTTTACTTCTTCGCGATCGACTTGGCGATGATGCCGTCTTTGACCATCAGGTCTACCACGACACCGGCAAAGGTGTGGGAGAAGGTGTCCAGATTGCTGGGGTTGGTCGTTTCGGATTGGGAAGACCATACCAGCGCCTCAGACTTGGCATCGTAGAGGTTTACCTCGATGTAGTACATCTTGTCGGTGGTGTAGTAGCCTGGGTCATAGGTCATGGCGCCATAGTAGCCATAGTACCCCCCAAATCTGCCATAGTATCCTCCATAGCCCATGGGCGCATAGGTCGTGGTGCCCTGTACATAGCGGGTTTCGGAGGTCTGGTCCAAAAGCGCAACGGTCAGGATGCCGTCATGTCCGGCGGCGCGTACTGCTTCCAGCGCCTTGGCCATGCCTTCCTTGTCCTTGGCAGTACCGAGCGGGATGAGCGTCAAGCTGCTGGCGGATTTTACCCCATCTTCTTCCAGAGTAGCCACCAGCTCCTCCTCAAATGCCTGTCGATTGACCAAGTTGCTGCTGAGGCCAGTCACCAGGATGTTTTCATAGGGTGTGGAGGGCTTGTCTGGGCTGGACCAGGAGCCGATGATTTTGGTGCTCGGTGAGCAGGCGGCCAGGATAGACGCTACGGCTAGGCTGGCCAGAAAAGAGAGTTTTTTCATGAGATTAAAATTATTTGTTGTTGATGTCTAGGTATTCAAAAATCTGGTCGACCGCATTTTGGACGGCCTGGGGTTTCTTTTCTTCCTTCTTTGGGACGACTTCCGATATCATTCCGGCCCACACCAGGACATTGCCGGGGCTGTTGACGATATGCACCGTGAGGCTGCCCTGTCTGTAGGTATTGACGGGGATCTCCCTGACCTCCCAGTAGTAGTTGCGTTGTCCCGCGTAGGTGAACGGGTCTGTGCTCAGGTTAGTCTCCCGAGTCTGAACCTTTTCCTCCACGACCACACCAAAGTTTACTCGGAGGTCTGGATTTGAGGCGATCTGCTTGATGCCACGTGCTTCCATCGCTTCCGCAAAATTGCGCTTCAGCTGGTCGACAATTTCCCCATACGGTGCCAGGCTGTCGTTTGGCGTATCGATCTGCGCAAAGTCGAAGGAAGAATAGTTGCTTAGCTTAAAGTCTTCGTATTTGTTTTTTTCCACCACCACCCGCGTGGGAGAGCAGGAGCAAAAAGCTCCCAGCGCCAGTGCAAAAAAGAGGAAGTGCTTTCTCATGTTGATCTGGGATTGGGATTTTTCACCAACAAAGCGACAATAAGATAAGGGTTTTTAATTGTTCATGATCACCAGCCCGACATTAAAGCTCAAGTTGGACTGGCCTTCCAGCCCACCTCCCTCGACTGTGCCGTAGTATTTTGCGCCGACCCTAAAGGCGACATTGTCGCTCGGTTGGATCAATGTGCCCAGCTCTGGACGGAATCCAAACTGCCAATGTGTGTCCTCCGATTGGTACATGCCCATTTCTATCGTTCTCTTGTTGGCCACCGTACCTATCCCCAGGGTGAAATAGGGGCGAAACAGATCCGTGAAAGAATGGTAGTAGGCCGCCGTAGCCATGATAGGATAGGCGTACTGGTATCGGTATTGGATACCAGAGAGCGAAGCCGTCTCGCGGGTATAGACCTCATTTTCGGTTCTTTTGAAGATCGTCGAGTGGCCGACCTCTCCCCCCACCGCGAGGTGATCCTTGATGAATTTTTGGTACTCAAAGACAAAGCCCCTTCCCGAGGTCACGTCGATGAAGTCCGCCGTGTTGCCCGTAGGCACCGTCACGACATAGTTGAAGCTGTAGAGCGATCGCTGGGCTTGGGCCGAAAATCCAATACCCAGGAGCAAGAGAAAGAAGGTTAACTGCTTTTTCATGGTTATTTCTGAAGGTAAGGAGATTGGGAAAATGCTTGTTTTAGGGTTCGGTCGATCCGATTGGCGGCATTGCCCTCACCTTCCAGCAGACCATTGACGATGGCTATCCAGTTGACGGGGATTTCGTTGGCGGCGTTGATGCCCTTGGGACTGGTCATCTGGACGAAGATGCTGCCCGATCTCACCGCCGTGACGGTAGGAGGGTAGTATCCCGGATAGTACCATCCCCAGCCAGGGCCGTAGCCTGGGTAGTACCAGTTCCAATACCACCAGTCATAGTAGTAGTAGACTTCGGTGGTTTGCAGCGCGGAGGGCAAGAGGATCAAGTCTGGGTCGGCTGATTCCGCGACTTCCCGATAGCCCAGGGTATTCATGCTGCTCCTGAGCGTAGCGAGGATGGGGTTTGCCAGTGTGGGAGGCAGGTATTCGGGTCCGTCCGAGTCACCCGGCAGCCCTCCATTGGAGATGTAGATGACCTCGTCGGGCAGCGCGTAGGTGCTTTGGGCAGAAAAATCGAATGCTGGATTGTAGTTGGTGTACACCACGTCTTGTTCCTCGACGTAGGTAGCACCTTCTGGTGAACAGGCAATAGAGCCCATCACCAGAAGGAGTGCGGCGCTAGGCCGTCTGAATAAACTGAGCATAAAAAGGGAAATGGGATTCTTAGATGTCTCCGACAAACGGCAATTCCTGCTGGATCACGTTGCGGATGGTATTGGTAATGTAAAATTCCACCTGGATAAACTTGGCCGCATCCATGGCTGAGGTGGCTTTTTTGAACTTGGAATAGTACGTGGAATACAGCTTGTTCAGTGCCGCGTCGTTTTTCAGTGAGCGGGTAGCCAGTGCGTCCGCCTCTGCATCACCGATGTGGGTGAATTTTTCGATGTAGTCATTGATGATCAGGATGCGCTCCTTGCTGATCTCTTTTCTGGCAGCTTCAAACTCCTCATAGACTGGCCAAAAAGCAGCGGCCTTCTCTGGGCTCAGTTCCATGTAGGCTTCGATCAGCGTCTTTTTGTCCTTGCCAAAAGCATCCTGTATCAGCTTGATTTCCTCGTCCACAGTTTGGGCAAACGAACCGGCAACGTTGATTGCAAACAGTGCCAGGGTGAAGAGTAGTAATTTTTTCATGGTTTTGTGAAATTGGATTGGAAAAAGAGTTTTGAGTAAAAGTTCAGAGGTAAAACTGGCGTTTTGTCCAAAAACATTTCATGATTAAAATCAGCTTTGAACTTTATTTTGAAGCAAATTCCCCTCAAAAACTTTCATTCACATTGAGGTAGAAACCTGAGTTTCCCTTTTGTCCAAAGCCATAATCAGCCGAGATCGTCGTCCGGTTTTGTTTGTTGATCATGACCCTCAGACCTAAGCCATAGCCTGGGTTAAACTTTTCAAAAAGCTTTTCCTGAGTGGTCTTGCTGCCGAAGCTGGCCGCGTTCACGAATACCGTCCCCCCAAAGGTCTCCTTGTTTTGCTGGAGCGGAAATCTCCATTCCGCCTCGGTATACACCATGCTTTCTCCCCTGAATCTACCCTGGGCATAGGCCCGTCCCGATCTGCCAAACATGTCCCATCCCATGCCCGGGAGGTTCATGTAGGGGACTTTGCCGGAGACCAGGAAGTTGCCAAAGCCCCAAAGCGCGACCAGGTTTCTTTTGCGCTTTTCGCTCAGATTGATGTAGTGGCGGTAGTCCAGCAGGAGCAGGCTGGAGCTTTGGTCGGAGCCCAGAAAGCTGGGGTTGATCTTGTATTGGACCCATGCAAAGTTTTTTTCGTAGGGCGACACGGAATTGTCCCGATTTTCCATCACCATGTTTAGACTGATGCCGGAGAGCGTGTACTTCTCGGTGTCAAAGCCCATGTCGCTGTTGTACCGATCATGGGCGAATTCCAGGTGGTCGGTGATCTCCTCGTCCTGAAAGTTTTTGATTTTGGAATGGACATCGAGGTGATAGCCCGCCCCGAGGTAAAGCTTGGAGTCGCCTATGCGCTTCAATATTGCCTCGTAGAAGCGGATCAGCCGAAAGTCCATCTGCTGTTCGCCCCACCAGACGCCGGGCTGGTTGGGGTTTTCCATGGGCTCGTTTGGCGTACTGCTGCCCAGGCCGTAGGTAGGCTGGGAAGTGATGAAATACCGCCAGTCGCCGATCAGGATGGTCTTGTTTTCATTGAG
This sequence comes from Algoriphagus oliviformis, assembly GCF_017254915.1. Classification (GTDB taxonomy): domain Bacteria; phylum Bacteroidota; class Bacteroidia; order Cytophagales; family Cyclobacteriaceae; genus Algoriphagus; species Algoriphagus oliviformis. The sequence goes on from NZ_JAFKCT010000009.1 coordinate 20,956, forward strand.
GAAGATGTTGCTCCTGGAGCTGAAGATCCACTGCTGCTTGGTCGTGTAGAGGAAGTTCCCGACGAAGTTGGACATTTTGGTAGTCTGCGGGTCACCCATGTACCAAGTGGCTGAGGGCGCCAAACCAAAAAGCCAGCCATTGGCTGGATTGGAGCCTATCGCCGGAAGCGGCACCAGCTTAAACTGGTTGATTTTGTTGGGCTGATAGGTGATGGAGTCCGACTGCGCCGTCAGCTTCAGTGAAGCCAGCAGCAGCAGACTAAGGAGAAAGCCTGATTTCATTGAGCTGGATTGGGTTTGCTTGTGGGGATTTGATATCCAATCTAAGCTTTAGGAGGGATTTCGCAGGGAAATTTTCGCCAATCCGATAAAAATAATTGGGGATTAGTAGGGGGTAGGGGGAAAGCCCAGCTTTCCCCCGGAGATGCTTATTGGGGGAAGCGGAACACCAAGCCTCCGTCAAACCCAAACTGGTAAATGGTGGAATAGGTGGAGACTCCAGCCCCGGCTCCGCCTGTGCCAAAGTAAAGTCCTCCGCCCGCACCCTGCACGGCAGACATCAGGGAAGCCTGGATGCGGATGCCTACTTTCTCGGCCAGCCAGAAGTTGGATCCACCCCTCAGTGACCAGGCAAACTTGGTTGCGCTATCGTTGTTGCCGTTGTCGGGATTGGTGATGTCGGAGATCACCATGCCGATGCCAAAGCCAAAGAAGGGCTCGGCGACCTCGCTTACCGGGAAGTAGTTGGTACCGTTTAGCAAGATCCAGTTTGCTGCCAGATCAAAATCCGTCTCTTGGATCTGTCCGCCCAAAATCCCTCCGTCCTGATACACGATGGGAGCACTGGTGTCCTGTCTCAGGTATTGCAGTTCAAAAGCTTTGGTAGTGTTGGGAAGTTGGTACTCCAGACCGGCTCCCCAGCGAAATCCACCCTTGATTTTCCCGTCGTAGTAGGAAGTGGAAGAGTAGTAGCTGTTCACCTTGTCGTCGAAGACATAGCCGGCGTAGGTGTTGAGCCTGAGCTCTTGGGAGTAGGATGCTCCGGCGATCAGCGCCAGGACAAAAAGCAGGGCAAGTTTTTTCATAACAGGATTGTTTGTGATAGTTTTCAAAAATCTGGGGATGTTTTAAACAAATATGTCACAGACTTTTCCTCCAATTCATGACAAAAGTCAGTTTGGGGAACTTGGGGCTCGAAGCCCAAGCAGAAGCACCTGGGATTTGATGCCAGAGTAACACCTTTCGGAGCTGGAGAACTTCTGTCCTGCCAGTACAGGATTGTATCTCTGCGAAAATCCGGTATTTTTTGCGATCCAATCCCTTTTTGATCTTAGCCCATGACCCCACGCTATCCCTACAACCAAACCTACATCTGGCTGATCAGCATGACCGCCGCCTTGGGCGGGTTTTTATTTGGATACGACTGGGTGGTGATCGGGGGCGCCAAGCCGTTTTACGAGCCCTACTTTGGCATCACCTCGGCGGAGGATCAGGGCTGGGGCACGAGCTCGGCCCTGGTGGGCTGCATGGTGGGCGCCATTCTTTGCATTTTCCTCAGTGACAGGTTTGGGCGGAAGCGTCTGCTGATCTTTTCGGGTTTTCTCTTTTCTCTCTCTGCCGTAGGCACCGCCTTGGCGGATACGTTTTGGAGTTTCAATCTCTATAGGATCATGGGCGGGGTAGGAATGGGCATCGCTCTGAACCTTTCCCCTCTGTACATCTCGGAGCTTGCCCCGCCGGAGAAGCGGGGCAGGTTGGTCACCATCAACCAGTTTCTGGTGATGCTCGGGGTGCTGCTGGCGCAGATCGCCAATTGGCAGATTTCCCTTCTCGACCGCGATCTGGCGGACAACGCGGACTTTGCCGCCATTGCTGCCAGCTGGAGTGGACAGACGGGCTGGCGCTGGATGTTTGGGGCAGAGGTGGTGCCTGCGATGCTGTTTTTCATCCTGATGTTTCTGGTGCCGGAGAGCACACGCTGGCTGATCAAAAACGGGCAAACGGAGCGGGCGGTGAAAATCCTCGACAAGATCGGAGGTCCCGACTATGCAAAAGACTCGCTGCAGGAGACCCGCTCGACGCTGCGGGATGGGGATTTGGGAAGGGTGGATCTCCGCGAGCTGCTGGGCAGCAAAGTCCTCAAACTACTCGGGATTGGGATTTTTCTGGCCTTTCTACAGCAATGGAGCGGCATCAACGTGGTGATCTACTACGCCGCGGATATTTTCCAGGCCGCGGGGTTTACCCTGAAGCAGATGATGCTCAATATCGTGGTGATAGGAGGGGTGATGGTGCTGTCGATTTTTGTGACTTTTGCCCTGGTGGACCGGTACGGACGCAAGTCCATTCTGCTGGTCTGCCTCGCTGCGATGACCCTGCTGTATGGCGGATTGGGATACTCCTTTTTCGCGGATCTCGGGGGTACTCCCGTGGTGATCCTCGTCCTGCTCAACGTGATGTTTTATTCCATTTCGCTCGCACCCCTGCTTTGGGTCTTGCTTTCGGAGATTTTCCCTACGAGAATCCGCGGAGCGGCTATTTCCATCGGCGCGTTGGCACACTGGGTCGGCAACTTCACGCTGACCTACTTTTTTCCAGCGATCAAGGAAAACCTGGGCTGGGCAAACAACTTTTGGCTGTACGGGGCAATATGCCTGTTTGGATTGCTGGTGATCTGGCGGGTTTTGCCGGAGACCAAGGGGAAAACGCTGGAGCAGCTGGAGAAAGAACTGGGCTAGCCATCTTCCGCTCCAGCTGCTACTTCAGGGCTTTTTTGATCAATTCCCGCTTGATGTAGACGATGGCAAACCAGGATAGCCAGGCGAAAGCAGCACCGATCAGGGCCCCGATCACCACGTCCATAGGATAGTGTACGCCAAGGTAGATCCTCGAATAGCTGACTATGACGGCGTAGAGGTAGAGCCATGGCAGGTACTTGACTTTTCCCTTCAGCTTTCTGTTGAGAAAGACCGCCATGCCAAAGCTGTTTGCCGCATGGGAGGATACAAAGCCGTAAAGGCCCCCACAGCGCTCGTAGTTGTACATCAAGCCATCCCACCTGGGATCATGGCAGGGCCTGAGGCGCTCTACGAAAGGCTTCAGAAAGCCGGAGGTAAACTGGTCCGTCGCCAAGATCGTCAGCGCCACTCCTCCCAAAACCCACCAGGCATTTGCCCGGTCTTTTTTGAAAATCAGGTAAATCAGCCAGGCAAAAAGCGGAACCCAAGTGACCGTCTCGGAGATCCGGTACATGATCGGATCCAGCCAGTCCACGTGGTGGGAGTTGAGCCAGAGAAACAACTCCTCATCCCAGGCTTTCAGGGTTTCGATCATTGCTCAAACGTTAGCCAGTCGATGTCTTTTTTCAGGTGCTTCAGGGTGAATTCCTCCGCACTGCCTTGGACTGGCTCGTGCATGTAGGCCCACTCAGCCTGTGGAGGCATGCTCATGAGGATGCTTTCGGTTCGGCCATTGGTGTCCAGTCCAAACTTCGTACCTGCATCCCAGACTAGGTTAAATTCGACATAGCGCCCCCGGCGGAGGTTTTGCCAGGCTTTTTCATTTGTGCCAAAGGGAAGCTTTGAGTTTTTCTCCATGAAGTGGGAGTACACCCTCGGGAAAAGCCTGCCGATCTCCAGACTGAAGTCCAGGATCTGCTGAAAGCCCTCGTCGGTCTTGGCGCTCAGCCGGTCGTAGAATATGCCCCCGATTCCGCGGGTTTCATCCCGATGCTTGACAAAAAAGTAGTCGTCCGCCCAGGCCTTAAACTTGGGGTAATAGCCCGGATCGAAGCGGTCGCAGACTGCCTTCACCTCGCTGTGAAAATATCGGGCATCTTCTACGTCGATGTAGTGGGGAGTGAGGTCAATCCCCCCTCCAAACCAATGGACGCCGTTTTCCATTTCAAAGTACCGGATGTTCATGTGGATGATCGGGACCATGGGGTTGAAGGGATGCAGCACGATGGATACGCCCGTGGCGAAAAAATCCCCAGAGGACAGGCCCAATTTTTTGAGGATTTTTTCGGGAGTGGGGCCATGTACGGCGGAGAAAGCCACGCCGCCTTTTTCGATCACGGCTCCATTGCCGAAAATCCGGGTGCGGCCTCCGCCTCCGTCTTCCCTAGTCCAGACGTCCTCTCTGAAGTTGCCCTGACCGTCTCCCCGCTCCAGCCCAGCGCAGATATGATCCTGCATTTGACGGTATATCTCGGCGATTTCGGTTTTTGTTTTTCTGCTCATGATGCGTTAGAAGGGATATCCGATCCCAAAATTAAGTACTGTCTGGCCTCTGACACCAAAAGGCCGCTTGAAATTGATGTTGTCCAGCACCCATCGCTCCCCTTCGGGCTTGGCGGGATCCACTGCCTTGGTAGCCAGGTCAAGCCGGATCACCAAAAAATCAAAGTCCATCCTCAGGCCGAGTCCGGTGCCGACGGCTAGCTCCTTGTAGAATCGGTCGTACCGGAAATCCGCCCCCGGCCTGGCCGAGTCGTAGCCGATCACCCAGCTGTTTCCAATATCGACAAACAGGGCCATGTCAAAGTAGCCAAAAAGCTTCCTGCGGTATTCCAGCATGCTTTCGAGGATCATCTCGGCGGGCTGCTCGTTGGTGTAGTCGTATTCTCCTCCCTCTCCGGTCTCCGGAGAGAAGCTGCCCGGGCCAAGCCGACGGGCCTGCCAGGCCCGGATGCTCGTCCCGCCGCCGGCGAAGAAGTATTTTTCGTAAGGCAAAATCCCCGCACTGACGCCATAGGGCCTAGCCCAGCCAAAGTTGAGCCGATAGGCCACCTGCTGGTTTTGGTCTATGGGGTAGTAGCGACGGAAGTCCGCTTGGGTCTTGACCCATTGGAAGTTGGCGTAGTCGATCCCCGGTTCGCTGTTGCTTCGGACGTCGAAAAAATTCAGCGTAGTCCCGCCGCTTTCGGCGAACAGCCTTAGCAGGGACGCCTTGTTGGAAGTGAAGTCGCCATACTTGTTGAAGTTGATGACCGTCTGTCCAGAGATGCTGCTGATGAAGGAGGGCAGGAAAGACCAGATGAGGTTGTTGCCCTCGTTTTGAAGGTCTTCGAGGATGTCGAGGAATTCATCCTGGATTTTGGGTGTGCGGATGTAGCTGATGTCCGCGGCGTTGAGGGTGTAGTGGATGCGGTTGGTAGAGGTGGCCCAGGTATAGGACAAAAGCCCGTTTACGGCATTTCGCGTGTATTCGGGACGGTTGGTGTAGATGTAGCTAAGGCGCGTTCGCGTGTTGGGGTTGTAGCGTCCGTACTTCTGGAGCGAGCCGGGAGCAAAGGGGATCAGAAAGCGGGGGAAGATCACCGTCACGCCTGTACTGACCTCGGAGCTTTGGTACACGCCCTGTCCGGTGGCAGAGGCCACCCCCTCCAGTCCCGCGCGGAAGTTGAATTCGAGGATTTCCCCGGCGCGGAAGAAGTTTCTGTTTCGCAGCGAGGTGCTAAAGAAGGGGCCGGGCAGCTGCTCGGTGATCGTCATCCCCAGCTGGTTGGTCAGTTGGTATTTTTGGTTGGGCTGGGTGAAAATATGGGCGGTCAGGGAAGTGCCAAGCGTGTCAAAGGTAATGTTGACAAAGCGGAACAAGTCGAGGTTACTGAGTTGGCGCTGGGTTTCGATGGCAGCGGTGCGGCTGTAAGGTTGGCCTGTCTTCAGGAAAATCCTGGACGCCAAGACCTTGGCCGAATAGCGGTCTCTGTAAAACGAAAAGTCGATGTCGCGGAAGGTTTCCTGTACGCGACGGTCGGCAAACTCGTTGCTGGGAGGGTTGATCCGAAAGGTGATCGAGTCGATGGTGTAGACTTCGTGCTTGTCGGAGAAGGTGGGTTTTTGGATGATCTGCTCCAGGTTGATCGTTTTGGCGGCGGTATCCTGGTAGGCGATGTAGTTGATGTACGACTTCGAAAACATGAAGAAGCCGTTATTTTTCAGCAACTCCTCGATCCGGTTTCTTTCCATGACGATGTTGTCCTGGACGTAGTACTCGCCGACCTTGATATGGGAGTCTTTCGGCCGCTGCTTGAGCAGCTTGATGATCTCCGGATTGTCGGAGCGGGTGTAGATGGAGTCGAGTACGTAGACCGGCCCCTCCGTGATCTGGTAGGTGACAAAGGCTTTTTTCTTTTTTGTCTCCACCGAAAAATCGACGCTGGATTCAAAGAAACCGTGGTTGACTAGGTAGCCCTTGAGGTTTTCGACGGTCGTCTCCGTCTCGGCGCTGTCCAGGACCACGAGCGGATTGCCGGTGCGCATGACTGCGTTGCCATACTCGAGCTTCTTTTCCAGGCTTTCGGTCTTGGCGTTGAGCTTGTCCTGCTTTTTTCGCAGCTTCTTGTCATCCGGGAGGGAATCTCTGGCCTGTCTCACTTCGGCCAGAGATTCCTCGGTGCGCTCCAGTCTTGCGGCGACCTCGGTGCTGTCGTAGAAGTTTCGCCCTACCCGGTAGATGGTCACCCCGAGGGAGCTGCCGAGAAAGCGCGTGTTGGGCTCTTGCTCGATGAGTCCGTAGAGCTCGTCCTTGTCCGATTGGTCTATGCCTTCGATCTTGTTTTCATAGACGGCGTACTGCCCTTCCTGCAGATCTTTGGTAAGTGAACAGCCTATGCAAATCCCAAGGAGAGCGATAAAAAGTATATATTTGGATGATTTCAAATCGGAATATGCTGACGGGATGCTGAGCAAAAATACAGTTAAGTTTATTAAATCCTTACATCAAAAAAAATACCGAAGCGAGAGCGGAAGGTTCTTTGTAGAGGGCGAAAAGAGTGTTTTGGAGGTGCTGCAGTCCGATTTTTTGGTGGATACGCTGGTGACAACCGAATCTTTCGAGGAGAGGCATTTTGGCCAACTCAAGTCCTTTGGTGGACAGCATATCACCGCTACGCAGAAGCAGCTGGAGGACCTGGGCCAGTACCAGTCCAACGATGCCGCGCTGGCCGTGGTGCAGATGAAGCCAAACCTGGCCTTTGAGCCAGCGGGTGAGTCTCTCATCCTCGCATTGGACGATGTCAGGGATCCCGGAAATCTCGGCACCATCATCCGCGTGGCCGACTGGTACGGGATAGACAAGCTGGTGTTTTCACCGCAGACTGCGGAATTTTACAATCCCAAGGTCATCCAGTCCACGATGGGGTCTTTTACCCGGGTGAAGTTTTTCTACGAGGACTTGGAGAAAGTCTTCGCAGCCTGGCAGCTGCCCGTTTATGGTGCTTTTTTGGATGGGGAAAACATCCACACCCTGCAAGGCCCCGCCGCCGGAGTGCTGCTGATGGGCAATGAATCCAAGGGGATCTCCCCCGCACTCGAACAGAAAGTGACCCAAAAAGTGACCATCCCCGGTTTTGGGAAGGCAGAATCCCTCAACGTAGCCATCGCCACGGCCATTCTCTGCGACAACTTCAACCGCCTGATGCGCCCATGATCAACAAATTGGCCCAGACGCTGCAGCGCGTGGGAATCAATGGATTTTTGCTTGGCCTCTTTGCTGCGATAGGGCTGGCCGCGGTTTTACCCGAGGTGGGGTCTTCCGAATCCGGAATCCCCTGGAAGCCGATGATCAATCTGGGGATCGCCTTCGTGTTTTTTTTCTATGGGGTGAAGCTCGATCCGGTACAGCTCAGGTCTGGCCTTTCCAACTGGCGGCTCCACCTGCTCATACAGCTGGCCACCTTTCTGCTTTTTCCGCTGCTGGTTCTAGTGCTGCTTCAGGTGATGCCGTGGATTGATGAGGATTTCAGGCTGGGCATCAGCTACTTGTCGGCCTTGCCTTCCACGGTCAGTGCGTCCGTGGTCATGGTCTCCATTGCCGGTGGCAATCTCCCGGGAGCGATCTTCAATGCCAGCATTTCGAGCCTGCTGGGCGTTATTCTGACGCCCGCCTGGATGGGCTATCTGGACGGAGGAGTGGCCGGCGACATCGACTTTTGGTCCACACTGGGGGAGCTTACGCTGAAGGTCATCCTGCCCGTTTCCTTGGGCGTGTTGAGCCATGGCTGGCTTTTTCCCAAGCTCAGCTCTATTCTGCCCAAGCTGAAATACGTGGATCAGACGGTGATCATGATGATCGTCTTTACCTCCTTTGCGGAGTCTTTTTCCCAGCGAATCTTCTCCGCCTATGCGGCTTCCACCCTGCTGACGGTGAGCGTCTCGGTACTGGCTGTTTTCGTGCTGGTCTGGGTAGTACTGGAGCTGACCACCCGGGTACTGGGCTTTTCGATACAGGACAGGATCACTACCCTTTTCTGTGGGTCAAAGAAGTCCCTCGTCCACGGCGTAGTGATCGGGAAGGTGATCTTTCCGGACGCGGCTGTCTTGGGACTCGTCCTGCTGCCGGTGATGCTGTACCATATCCAGCAGTTGATTTTGGGAAGCATTCTGGCGGGTTATTTCGGGAAAAGAAAGGCGGGTCAGCCAGTGGGATGAGTCGGACGCCTTTTGGCTCCAAGTATGAAAAAAAAAAGGAAGCCCCTGCAAAGGGCTTCCTGGCTTGATTTCTTGGGATGAAAATCGCTTACACGTATTTTTCGGCAAGCTGCCCGACCAGCTCCACATAGAGCTCAGCAGCCTCGGACTTGCTTTTTCCCTTGTAGGCAAGCCAGCTGTTGTATTTGGCGGCAGCTTTGAAGTCAAAGCCGCCCGGTCTTTCCCCTTCGTTGTCGCCCTCGGTAGCCTGCTTGTAGAGACCATAGAGTTTCAGCAGTTCTTCATTGCTCGGTTTGGAGGTGAATTTTTGGGTCAGCGCTACGGCTTCTTCTAGCGTGGAGGGTTTCATATAGGGATTGGGTTTTTTCTGTCAAAAAATGCCAAAAAAGCCCGCAAAATCCAACAAGGCTGAAAAAGTGGGCACGAAAAAAGCCATTCCTTTTGGGAATGGCTTCGGCGCTTGATGAGCGGAATTATCGTTTGTTGATGAAAGTGTAGTCGCGCTCGGTAGCACCGACGTAGACTTGACGCGGACGGCCGATCGGCTCCTTGTTTTCGCGCATTTCTTTCCACTGGGCGATCCAGCCTGGGAGTCTGCCGAGGGCAAACATCACCGTAAACATGTCGGTAGGGATACCCAAGGCACGGTAGATGATGCCAGAGTAGAAGTCGACGTTAGGATAGAGCTTCCTGTCGATGAAGTACTGGTCGTTCAGTGCGGCATATTCCAGCTCCTTGGCGATGTCCAGTACCGGATCAGCTACTCCCAGTCTGCCCAATACTTCGTCTGCGGCCTGCTTGATGATCTTGGCTCTAGGATCGAAGTTTTTGTAAACTCTGTGGCCGAATCCCATCAGACGGAAAGGATCGTTTTTGTCCTTGGCTTTGTCCAGGTATTTCTTCGCATCGCCGCCGTCAGCCTTGATGGCTTCGAGCATCTCGATCACAGACTGGTTGGCACCGCCGTGGAGAGGACCCCACAGGGCGTTGATACCCGCAGAGATGGATGCATAGATGGAGGCTTGGGAAGAGCCAACCATGCGGACAGTAGACGTAGAGCAGTTTTGCTCGTGGTCAGCATGGAGGATGAGCAGCTTGTCCAGTGCGGTGGCTACGATAGGATCTACCTCGTAGGTCTCGGCTGGCAGCGCAAACATCATTTTCAGGAAGTTGGAGCAGTAGTCCAGGGAGTTGTCCGGATAGTTGACCGGATGTCCCATCTTGTTTTTGAATGCCCAGGCGGCAAAGGTCGGCATCTTGGCCAGCAGTCTGACGATGCTCAGGTTGACCTCTTCCTCAGACTGGTTTGGATTCAACGAGTCGGGATAGAATGCCGACAGGGAGCAGATCAGGGAAGAAAGCACGCCCATAGGGTGGGCATTGGACGGGAATCCCGCCAGGATTTTTTTGATGTCTTCGTGAACGAGCGTATGGAGGGTGATTTCCTTGGTGAAAGCGTCGTATTCGGCTTGGGTGGGCAGCTCTCCGTAGATCAGGAGATAGGCGACTTCGAGGAAGGTGGACTTTTTGGAAAGCTCTTCGATTCTGTACCCTCTGTACCTCAAAACCCCCTCTTCTCCGTCAAGGAAGGTGATTGCACTCTTGGTGGCTCCGGTGTTTTTGTATCCTGGATCCAGGGTGATCAGACCAGAAACGTCGCGAAGCTTACCGATTTCAATTGCACTTTCGTTTTCAGTACCTGTGATGACAGGAAATTCATATTCTTGCCCCTTATAGGACAACTTGGCGGAATCAGACATATATCGTTTTGGGATTGCTTATTTAGTAGGTTAGTTCAAAAGATGCCCTCAAGTTAATAAAATCGAATGTTTTTTAAGGATATTATTATAGCACAGGATGGTTTATTATTTCGGAAGCGATTTCGTAGCCGTGCTGCAGCCCTAAACCTAGAGGCAGCTTTTGCTTCCCTGCTGGGCTTCAGCCAGTTTTGCTCGGAATCCTGTCCAGCAGGTGCAACAAAAAAAGCCCAACAGGGCCTTTTTTTAGTCACAGAAATGCTCAAACACTTCCACGAGGTGGTCGCCGATCATCTTGGCGTTTCGGCCTTCGATGTGGTGACGCTCGATGAAGTGGACGAGCTCGCCATCCTTAAACAGCGCCATGGCCGGAGAGGAGGGAGGATAGGGAAGTACCAGTTCTCTCAGTTTGGCGACAGCATCGCGGTCATTTCCCGCAAATACGGTAGCCAGGGTAGTGGGCTTTTTGGGGGAATTTTCCACCGCGTAGCGAACGCCCGGTCTGGCGGCGCCTGCGGCGCAGCCGCATACGGAGTTTACCACTACCAGCGTGGTGCCTTTATGGTTTGGGCCGAGATGCTCCGCCACCTGCTCTGCGGTGCGGAATTCTTGGAATCCGGCGTCGGAAAGTTCCGCTCTCATAGGAGCGATCAGCTCTTCAGGATACATATTGTTGAGGTTTGATTTTCGGTGTTAGAGAAATCCAAGTTCTAGTTTGGCTGCTTCGGACATCATATCCTGGGAGTAGGGAGGGTCAAAGGTGACTTCTACTTCCACGTTGTTGATGCCCTGGATCTGCTGGATTTTGTCCTTGACCTCGGTGGGGATGTACTCCGCCGAGGGACAGTTGGGCGAGGTGAGCGTCATCAGGACGTACACGTTGTTGACAGGATACACGGTGATCTCGTAGATCAGGCCCAGGTCATACACATCCACGGGGATTTCGGGGTCATACACCTGCTTGATCGCCATGACGACTTTGTCCCTTAGGCTGGTTTCTTGTCCGTTTTCCGATGTGTTGTTGGTTTCCATGGTCAGGCGTTTTGCTTGGTTTGAAAGGCAAACGCGTACAGCTTCATTTGCTTGATCATCGAAGCGAGGCCATTGGAGCGCTGGCTGCCGATGATGCTGCCCATCCCGATCTTTTCGATGAAGTTGAGCTCTGCGTCCAGGATTTCCTCGGGGCTGCGGTCGTTGAGGACGCGGATCAGGAGGGAGATGAGGCCCTTGGTGATGTCCGTGTTGGAGTCGGCTTGGTAGTGTACTTTTCCATCTACCTCGTCGGCGATCAGCCAGACCTTGGATTGGCATCCCTTGATGATGTTGTCCTCTTTTTTTTCCCCTTCGGGAAAAGACTCCAAAGAGTTGCCGAGCTCCATGATGTAGAAGATCGTCGATTCCTTGTCGTCGCCGAGGATTTCAAATTCGGCTACTATCTCGTCCTGTATTTCTTTGATGCTGCTCATTTATTCTTAAATCTCGCGATTTGGGCGATGCCCATTGCCAGTTTTTCGATTTCCGATTTGGTATTGTAAACCGAAAAAGAGGCCCTGACGGTTCCTTCGATCCCGAATCTTTTCATCAGCGGCTGGGTGCAGTGATGGCCTGTCCGCACGGCGATTCCCTTGGCGTCGAGCATCTGCCCCACATCGAAAGGATGCATCCCGTTGATGTTGAAAGACAGGACGGCGACCTTGTCTTTGGCCGTGCCTACGGGGATAAAGCCCTTGATCTCCCGGGTCAGCTCGTCCGCATGGGCCAACAGGGCGTCTTCGTGGGCTTTGATGGCCGGTTTGCCCAGCGCATTGACAAAATCCAGCGAAGCCTTGAAGGCGATCACATCCGCAATATTAGGGGTTCCCGCCTCAAATTTGAAAGGAATGTCGTTGTAAGTGGTTTTTTCGAAGGTGACCTCTTTGATCATTTCCCCTCCGCCAAGGAAGGGCGGCATGGCTTCCAGCACCTCTCTTTTGCCGTAGAGCACGCCCAATCCGGTAGGGCCGTAGATCTTGTGGGCCGAAAAAGCCAGGAAATCGCAGTCCAGCTCCTGCACGTCGATCTCCAGGTGGGAAGTGGACTGGGCTCCGTCCAAAAGGACTTTTGCTCCCACAGCGTGGGCCGCATCGATCACTTCTTTTACGGGGTTGATCGTGCCGAGCGCGTTGGACGCGTGTACGATGCTGACCAGTTTGGTCTTGGGGGAAAGGAGCTTTTCGAACTCCTCGAAAATGATTTCCCCAGCCTCGTTGATCGGGATGATGCGGAGGACTGCTTCTTTTTCCTCGCAGAGCATCTGCCAGGGAACGATGTTGGAGTGGTGCTCCAGCGTGGAAATAATGATTTCGTCGCCTTTGCCGATGAATTTTCTCCCAAAAGTCTGGGCGACCAGGTTGATGCCCTCTGTGGTTCCTTTGGTGAAAATGATTTCTTCGGCCTCTTTGGCCCCGATGAATGCCCTTACCGCTTCGCGAGTCTCCTCGTAGTAGCGGGTGGCCCGGTCTGCCAGGGCATGGGCGCCACGGTGGATGTTGGAGTTGTCGTGGCTGTAGTAGCCAGCCAAAGCATCCAGCACCGCCTGGGGCTTTTGCGTGGTGGCCGCATTATCAAAATAGATCAAGGGCTTGCCGTGTACTTCCTGGTGAAGCACAGGAAACAAGCCCCTGATCTGTTCGATGTTCAAGCTCATGGTGGGATTAGAATTTGCTTCCCAATCGCGCCTGGATGAGCGCGTCGCAGTAGTCGCGGAAGCTTTCCGTTTCGATTTTTTCCAGCACTTCTCCGGCAAAGGCATGCAGCAACAAGCCTTTTGCCTGGGTCTTGTCGATGCCTCGTGCCTGCAGGTAGAAGAGGGCTTCCTCGTCCAGCTGGCCTACGGTGCATCCGTGGGAGCACTTCACGTCGTCAGCCCAGATCTCCAGTTGGGGTTTGGTGTTGACAGTGGCGTCCTCGGAGAGGAGGATGTTGTTGTTTTGCTGGAAAGCGTTGGTCTTTTGCGCATCCTGACGGACAAAGATCTTCCCGTTGAAGACGCCGCGGCTTTGGTCGGCAAGGATGCCTTTGTACAGCTCGTTGGATTCCGCATGGGGAATGGTGTGGTCCACGTTGGTGTGGTTGTCCACGTGGGATTTGCCATTGAGCAGGTAGATGCCGTACATATTGCCTTCGGAGTTGCTTCCGCGCAAGTTGAGGTTCAGGTTGTTTCTGACCATGTCGCCTGACAGCGAAATATTCACCGAGGTGAAGCGGGCGTCTTTTTGGATATCCGTCTCGATGGTGCTGACTTCGAGGGCGCTTTTTCCTTCGTTTTGAAGTCGATAGTAGCGGATTTGGGAGTTGATGCCTCCCTTTACTTCCACCACTTCATTGACAAAATAAACCGCGTCGCCTAGGCTGACGGTCTGGTCGATGAAGGTCACCTCTGCGAAATCGCCCGCCTCGATCCAAACTCTAGGCTGGATCACTTGTCCGGCGTTGGCTTGGTCAAAAGACAGGAGCAGGATGGGCTTTTCCACCTGGGTTTTCTTCGGTACGGAGATGAAAACCCCGTCTTGGAAAGACGCTTGGTTCAGTGCCGCGAAGGGATCTTTTGCCGGATTGGCAATGGAGCCCAAGGGCAGGTCGGTCTTTGCTGAAAGCAGGGAAACTTCGATGCCTTCGATCTTGGAGGAAAGCTCGGGAAGGTATTGTCCGTTGGAAAATACCAGCACGTCGCCCTCAAAACCTTCGTACAAAGCGGCCTTCACCTGCTCAGCGGTGATAGACACAGGTTGGGCTACCGCGAAGTCGATGAGGCTTTGCTCCAGTTTTTTGGAGATGTTGGTAAACTTGTATTCTTCAGCTTTGACAGCAGGGAGGCCTTGGGAAGCGTAGGCTTCTTTTGCCGCTGAGCGGGCCGCGGCAAAGGTACTTGGCGCTGCGTCGATCAGACTGCTGAATGCATCTTGTTTGGTCAAGGTACTCATGATTGTGGGGTTAGCGATCAGACAGTGGCAGCGGAATCAATCTCATCCTTGATCCAGTCGTAGCCTTTTTCCTCCAGTTCCAAAGCGAGTTCTTTGGTGCCGGACTTCACGATGCGGCCTTTGTACAGCACGTGCACGTAGTCTGGCACGATGTAGTCGAGGAGACGCTGGTAGTGGGTCACCACGATGGTGGCGTTCTTGTCTGATTTGAGCTGGTTTACCCCGTTGGATACGATTCTCAGCGCATCGATGTCGAGACCGGAGTCGGTTTCATCCAAGATGGAGAGGGTAGGCTCCAGCATGGCCATCTGGAAGATCTCGTTTCGTTTCTTTTCACCTCCGGAAAAGCCCTCGTTGAGGGATCTGCTGAGGAGCTTTTGGTCGATCTCCACGAGCTTCATTTTCTCCTTCATCAGGGTCAAAAACTTCACCGCGTCCAGCTGCTCCAAGCCTCGATATTCCCTTACTTGATTGACGGCTGTTCTCAGGAAGTTGGTGGATGACACCCCTGGGATCTCCACAGGGTATTGGAAAGCAAGGAAAACGCCTTCTCTTGCGCGGTCTTCGGGAGCGAGTTCGAGAAGGTCTTTGTTTTGAAACACCACTTCTCCCTCGGTCACTTCATATTCTTCGCGGCCTGCCAATACGGAGGCGAGCGTAGACTTGCCCGAACCGTTTGGCCCCATGATCGCGTGGACCTCACCCGCTTTTACTTCAAGATTGATACCTCTCAGGATGGGAGTCCCTTCGATGGAGGCATGTAGGTTTTTTATGCTTAACATACTTCGAAATTTGACATTTGAAATTTGAGATCAGGAAGCCCCTCACATGGGCTTAAACTTGTTACCCCGATACTCGCTCTCTTTTAAATATTTAATGAACCCGGCTATAGATCTTGAAATCTCCAAGTTCATCGCAAGTAGTTCCTGAAGCTTTTCTTCAGTAATATAACCCCGGTCAAAAGCTCGATAGAGCTGTGATCTAGTTTCTCCTGCTGAGCCTTTGGCTATGCTGAGGAAGTTGACGAATTCTTTGTTGCCTTCCCGCTCAAATCCTTCAGCGATATTGTCGGCCACAGAGCCGGAAGATGCGTTTATTTGATTTTTGAGGCTGAAATCCTTTTCAAAGCCGTTTTTCAACGTGAGTTCAAAGATTTCTTTGGAAAACACCCTTGCCTTTTTCCAGATATCCAAATCCTCGAAGCGGCTGAAGGTTCCCATAATTTCAAATCATAAACCTCAAATTTCAAATTCCTCTAGCCAACAGAACCCTCAAGCGTCAGGGCGAGCAGCTTTTGCGCTTCGACGGCAAACTCCATGGGGAGCTGGTTGAGCACTTCTTTGGCATACCCGTTGACGATCAGGGCGACCGCGTCTTCGGTGGCGATGCCACGCTGGTTGCAGTAGAAGATCTGATCTTCGCCGATCTTGGAAGTGGTCGCCTCGTGCTCCACTTTGGCGCTGGGATTATTGATATCTATGTAAGGGAAGGTATGCGCACCGCAGCGGTCGCCCATCAGCAGGGAGTCGCACTGGGAGAAGTTTCTCGCGTTGTCCGCGCGCTTCATCACCTGTACTTGGCCACGATAGGAGTTTTGGGACTTTCCTGCGGAGATACCCTTGGACACAATACGGGACTTGGTGTTTTTCCCGATGTGGATCATCTTGGTGCCGGTGTCCGCCTGCTGGAAGTTGTTGGTCACGGCCACGGAGTAGAATTCGCCGATGGAGTGATCGCCCTTCAAGATACAGGAAGGATACTTCCAAGTCACCGCGGAACCGGTTTCCACCTGGGTCCAGGAGATTTTGGAATGGTCTCCCGCGCAGATGCCACGCTTGGTGACGAAGTTGTAGATACCGCCTTTTCCGTCTTTGTCGCCTGGGAACCAGTTTTGTACGGTGGAATATTTCACCTCGGCATGAGCCGCGGCGTAGATCTCTACCACCGCTGCGTGAAGTTGGTTTTCATCACGGGAAGGAGCGGTACAGCCTTCCAGGTAGCTGACGTAGGACTCTTCGTCAGCCACGATCAGCGTTCTTTCAAACTGGCCGGTGTTGGCGGCGTTGATTCTGAAATAAGTGGAAAGCTCCATCGGGCAGCGAACGCCCTTTGGGATATAGCAAAACGATCCGTCGGAGAATACCGCGGAGTTTAGCGCCGCATAGTAGTTGTCGGTCATCGGAACGACCGAGCCGAGGTATTTCTTCACCAGCTCGGGATGCTCTTTTACAGCTTCGCTGAAAGAGCAGAAGATGATGCCTAGCTTGGAGAGTGTTCCTCTAAACGTAGTAGCCACGGATACGGAGTCCAGTACGGCGTCCACAGCGATACCCTGCAGTCTCTTTTGCTCATTCAAAGAGATGCCCAGGCGCTCATAGATTGCGAGGAGTTCAGGATCCACCTCATCCAGGTTTTTGGCTTTCTTCACCTGCTTGGGAGCAGAGTAGTAGCGCAGGGCTTGAAGGTCGATTTTAGGGTAGGTGACGTTGGCCCAGTCTGGCTCGGTCATTGTCAACCAAGTGCGGAAGGCTTTCAGACGCCACTCGAGAAGCCACTCCGGCTCCTCTTTTTTAGCAGAGATCCATCGAATGATGTCCTCGTTCAGTCCGATCGGAGCCTCATCGGCTTCGAAATTGACCGACCAGCCATGTTCGTATTCTTTGGAGGTTAGTTCTTCTAAAATTGAGTTGTCTTTGCTCATGAGCTGAGTTATTTAGACTAATTATATTTTGACTGCGAAGGTACAACATATAATTAAAATAATATGTTCGCAGCCATTCGAATTATCTATGGGCGATGCGAAAAGCATATTAAAAAGCTTTCAAAACAGCTTGATTTTCAACAATCGGGCCTGAAAAAATAAAATCCGGCAAAAGCCGGAATTCATGTGACTTGCCAAAAGCAGCGGTTAAATTATTTATTTGTTTTTAATCTAAATAGGCTTACTTCTCCTTGTCAAAAAACTGGATGGGTCTGTTGATGCTTTCTTCCAATACGATCAAGGTCTCTGTGCGGTCGATTCCGTCGACTTTTTGGATTTTGTCGAGGACCAGTCGGAGGTGGTTGGTGTCGCGGCAGATGATCTTGGCAAAGATGGAATAGTTGCCGGTCGTATAATAGGCGCTGACCACCTCGGCGATTTCTTTCAGCTTTTCGATGACGTTGTCGTAGAGCGAGCTTTTCTCCAGGTAGATTCCGAGGAATGCGGAGATGTCGTAGCCCAGTTTTGAGAAGTCGATGTTGAGCGTAGCGCTCTTGACGATTCCCATGTCCTCCAATTTTTTCATCCTCACGTGGACAGTTCCTGAGGATACAAAGACCTTCTTGGCAATTTCGGTGTAAGGGGTTTTTGCGTCTTCGTTTAGCAAAGAGATAATTTTGAGGTCTATGTTGTCGATATCTAAAATTTTGTCCATTTTCCTATAGAGGATTTAGATGATTGTTAATGAAGGATGCGGTAAATTAGAGATTGTTCAAAATATTGCAAAATTTTTTTTTCAATTTGTAATTATTGACAAAATCCATTTACTTTGGGCTTATCAATTAACAACAGTTGAAAATTTGGTTTTGACAGGTTTGGATTGCAGATAAGTCTGATATCAAATCAAAAACCAAACAATTGGTATTCATTTCGAAACTTTTAATCTCTAAAGTTATATTTGGGTTTATATTCTGAAAAGGGTCTTGCTGCTGGCAAGACTTTTTTGTTGCCCTTTAGGCTCGGAAAGCCGGAATAGGGTGCTCTGGCCAAGCTGGCGGTAGTCGGGCCGTTGCCGATTTTTTGAGGGTCAAAGGGCTTGATACCCACTTGAGGGATGTCCGGTCTTTTTTTTAAGCGGTGGGACAAGCGTTGGTGCGCTTGCGTATTTTTAAGCAACCATAAAAACCACACTGCCTTATGAGAAAAACTACCCTGCTGACCGCGGCTTGCCTTGTTTTCGGCATGGCCACCGCCCAGGTCAGGCCTTTTGAGCCCGAGACACTTTTTCCCGAGAAAAACGAAAAATCGAAATTTCATACGGTTTCTGGCGAACGGCATGGCCCTTCGTTCTTCAGGAAGTTTGAGTTTCCCGAGGTCGAATACAAGCCTGGAGAGAAGCTCACTTTTGACAAATACCATACGGTGGAGGTCATGTACCACTGGTACGAGACCTGGGCTAAGCAATACCCAGACATCGTAGACCTATACGTGGTGGGGCAGTCGTTTGAGGGCAGGCCGATCTACCAGATGACCCTGACCAACAAGAAGACAGGCAAAGATACCGACAAGCCCGCGGCCTATTTTGAAGGGGGGAGGCATTCCGGAGAGATCACCTCCAGTGAATCCATCCTTTGGCTGACCCAGCATCTCCTGGAGGGCTATGGCAAGGACGCGGAAATTACCGCGCTCATCGACACCAAAGCCATCTACCTCCGTCCCCAAAACAATCCCGACGGCTCCAATCTCTACCTCTACACCGAGCAGCGCAATAGAAGTACCGTGCGGCCCACAGACAATGACCGCGATGGGCTCCTGGACGAAGATCCGGAGGAGGACCTGGACGGGGATGGAGTGATCTACCAGATGCGGAAGAAGGCCGTGACGGATGAGGAAAAGGAAAAAGCCAACTTTGTCATTGATCCCAAAGACCCTAAAGGCCGACTGATGGAGCGGACGTTTCCCGGCAAAGGCGAGTACCTGATGTACACCGAGGGCTATGACAACGACGGCGATGGCAGCTACAATGAGGACGGTATCGGCGGCCTGGATCTCCATCGAAACTATCCAGAAAACTGGCGTCCCAACTCCGGTGGTGACCTGACGGGCCGTGGCTATACCCAAGGCGGGGCAGGGGAGTACCCGCTCAGCGAGCTGGAGTCGCGCGCCACCGTACTGTGGATGCTCAGCCATCCCAATATCTCCGTCGTCAACTCCATGGATACCCGAGTCCCGATGCACCTTCGCGCCCCCTCGACCTCCAAGAGCGAAGAGCGCATGTACCCCGAGGATCTTGCTATATATAAGGAGATGGACCAGCTCGGGCTCTCCTTCACCGCTTACCCTTGGGCTGGCGACGTCTATGAGACCTATGCTACCCGATACAAAGTCAATTCCATGACTGGCGATCCCCTGAAGCCTGAGCCACTCTTTGGCCACGGGCCGGATTTCGGCTACTTCTACTATGGCAGCATCTGGTATGGGGACGAGCTCTGGAACAACGGCGCCATGAAGGATTACGACGGCGACGGGATCTACGACGACTACGATGGACTCATGTGGGACGATGAAGCCAATGACAGCAAGGGCTTCAAGCCTTGGACGGCCTTCACCCATCCCGTATTGGGCGAGGTGGAGATCGGGGGCTTCCATCCGAAGTTTTTTGGGCAAAATGGGCCTCCCTGGCAGCTGGAAGACTGGGCCAAAAAACAGGCGCTCTTCAATCTCGCCATGGCCAAACGGCTTCCGCAGCTGGCGATCTCCGATCTGAAGGTCCAAAAACTTGCCGACGGGGAGTTTGAAATCACGCTGGACTGGAGCAATGCCGGGCAGCTGCCGGTGGCGCTGGAGCAGGCGAAATTGGTAAAGATCGTGCAGGAGGATAGGGTTTCCCTGGACTTTGATAAGGAGCTTACCAAGGGCTATGAGGATGCCCAAGTGAAGATCACTGCGCCGAGTCTGCACGACAAGACCGTCTACTCCGGGTACACCGGAGTGGGGGAGAAAAAGACCGCCACCTTCCGGGTCAAGGTCGAGGGCAACGAGCCCGTGAAGGGGAAGGTCAAGCTTTCCTCTACCCGCGGAGGATATCTAGAACGAGAATTTACCTTAAATCAACAATAGCTTACCATGTTTAGAAAGTACAGCACCCTACTGGGTTTTGCCTTGCTTTTGGCCTCGCAGACGGGTTTTGCGCAGCAAAAGCGATCCCTAACCCATGCCGACTACGACGGGTGGGAGAGCCTAGGCTCCGAGCAAATCACCAAAAACGGCCAATTCGTCGGCTATCAGATCAGTCCACAAGACGGTGACGCAAGGCTGGAGATTTTTCCCTATGCCAAGCCAGCTGGCAAGACGGTGATTCCGAGAGCAATGGGTTTTTCATTTTCCGCAGATGACGCTTTTGCGGTGGGAAAGATCGCTCCGCAAAAGGACTCTGTGCGGGTCCTCAAGCTGAAAAAGAAAAAGGCGGATGACCTTCCAAAGGACAGTCTTTTTATCCTCCAACTGGCGACGGGAAAGATCGAGAAGCTAGCTCGGGTGAAGTCTTTTTCGATTCCTTCGGAAAAAGGCAGCTGGATCGCCGTCCATTTTGAAAAGGAGCTGGCCAAAAAGGCGGATCCTGCCGACTCGGTCAAGTCCGACTCCACCAAGAAGGCCGAAAAGCCCAAGAAAACCGACGGCACCAAGCTGCTCGTCCGCTCACTGGACGGGGCAAAGTCTTGGGAGTTTGAGCGGGTGAAGTCTTATGGTTTCGCGCAAAACGGGGATTTTCTCCAGTACACCCTTGCTGAGGAAGACACCCTGGACAATGCGGCGCTTTATGTTCTGGATCTGGCCACGGGCGAAAGCAAACTGGTGCATGAGAAGATGACGGCCTACAGCGGCCTGACTTTTTCTCCCCAGTCCAAGTACCTCAGCTTCATCGCCACGGACGACTCGGCCAAGCACAAGAAGCCTGAGCACAAGCTTTTCCTATATCAAGTTGCCCAAGGAAACGTCACCCAGGAACTGGGCAAAGAGACCGCCGGGCTTCTTGAAAATGGGCGCATCAGTCCAGATCGGGTGCCGAGATTTTCCGAGGACGAAAGCCGTATGTTTTTTGGAGTGGCCAAGGGCTACAGGGATTTCGCCTATGAGGACGACACGACCATCCTCGACGAGGAGCGTGTGAGCCTCGACATCTGGGGCTGGCAGGACGCAGAGATCCAGCCCATGCAGCTGAAAAACCGCTCTCGGGAAGAAAAGGCGAGCTATCTGGCGCTGCTGGAGACTGGCTCCGGGAAGGTGATCCAGTTGGCGGATCCTGAGCTGGACGATGTCTATCTGGAAAACAAAATCACCCAGGACGTGGCGCTGGCGTCGACCGACCAAGCCTACCGCAGGAGCTACAGCTGGGATATTCAGACTGGTCGGGATGTGTATTGGATAGACTTGAAGACCGGCAAGGCCAGTCTGATCGAGAAAAATGCATCAGGAAATCCACGCCTTTCCCCGGAAGCGGGCTATGCTTACTGGTACGATGGGCGAGACAGTGCATGGGTGGCCTATGACTTGGCAAAAGCGGAGAAAATCAACCTCACCAAGGAGATTCCTGTTCCCTTTTATGAAGAGCTGCACGACTCGCCTTCTTTGCCCGGCAGCTACGGTGCAGAAGGCTGGCTTGCCGACGACGCGGCCATCTTGATCAGCGACCGCTACGATATCTGGAAAGTCGATCCCAAAAATCCGGCTGCCGCCGTGAGCATCACGATGGGAGAGGGGAGAAAGAACCGTGTCACTTTTCGCAGGGCGAGCCTCAAGCGAGACGAGCGCTTTATCGATGCCAAGGAGCCACTGATCCTCAGTGCCTTCAATGAAGTGACGAAGGAAAATGGCTTCTATTCAGGAAATTTTGACGGAAAGTCCGCTCCGAAGCAGCTGCTGATGACGGCCAACAACTACTATGGCTTGCGAAAGGCGGAGGAATCCAGCCAAGTCATCGTCAGGAGAACCACCTATCGTGAAAATCCCGATGTCTACCTCACCGATCTGAGTTTCAAGTCTCTCACCAAGGCCTCCAATCTCAACCCCCAGCAGGCAAACATAAAATGGGGCAATGTGGAGCTGGTGTCTTACCTGACCTTGGATGGGGATGAGTTGCAGGGTTTGCTCTTCAAGCCCGAAGGCTTTGATCCAGCCAAAAAATATCCGATGATGGTGTATTTCTACGAGCGAAACAGCGATACCTACCACAGCTACCGCACTCCCGCGCCTAGCCGCTCCACGATCAATATTCCCTATTTCGTAAGCAATGACTATATGGTCTTTGTGCCGGATATCAAGTACAAAATCGGCTTGCCGGGCCAAAGTGCGCTGGAATGCATCGTGCCAGGCGTCCAAGCCGTGGTGGCCAGAGGCGGTGTGGATACCGACAACATGGCTATCCAAGGCCAAAGCTGGGGCGGCTATCAGGTCGCTTACCTGATCACCCAGACCAACATGTTTAAGGCGGCTGGGGCTGGTGCGCCTGTGGTCAACATGACCTCTGCGTACGGGGGAATCCGCTGGGGAACCGGGATGAGCCGCATGTTCCAGTATGAGCAGACCCAGTCCCGCATTGGCGGCACACTTTGGGAAAAACCGCTCTACTATCTGGAAAACTCCCCGCTCTTCATGATGGACCGCGTGGAGACACCCGTATTGATCATGCACAACGACGAAGACGGCGCAGTGCCCTGGTATCAGGGGATCGAAATGTTCATGGCCTTGAAGCGACTGAACAAGCCTGCCTGGCTGCTCCAGTACAACGGCGAAGACCACAACCTTACCCAGCGCAAAAATTCCAAGGATCTTTCCGTCCGGCTCAGCCAGTTTTTTGACCACTATCTCAAAGGCGCTTCGGCTCCGCTCTGGATGACCGAAGGCCTGCCTGCGGTCGAAAAAGGAAGGACGCTGAAATACGATTTAGGCAATTAGTTTGATCTGTTTCAAAATTGGTTTTGAGACTAAAATTTCAAAAAGTCCAGAGTTTTAGCAGGGAATTTGGCGGAAGTGGAGTTTTTTTTTGCGCTGACACGAGCTTTTTTTCGCTTCTCCGCCCTTCTTTTATGAAATTGTGACATACTAGTGAAAAAGCAAAAGGCTGAGAATTTTAGGCAATGTACTGAAAAGTAGTTGGTGACATTGGTTGAAAAATTTCATAACATTCGATGCTGACTTGAAGGGGAATCAGGCTCTGGTGGAGACCAACCTGCCAGCAATAAAGTCAGTGCATTTACAAAAAAAGAGGGCCGGGTATTTGATACTCGGCCCAACTTTTTTTGGGATGCTTTATGGCTAAGAAAACTCATTTTTCATTAGACAGAAAGACATACCATCTGATGAACCCAACGCGGTGGCTCAAGGTAAGTCCTCGGTGGATATCCAGGTGGTTTTTCAGATGGCTGAAGAATCCTTCGATGCCGTTGGTGGTTGCCGGAATAGTCGGATTGGTTAAGTAATGGAACATATTGGGAAGTGCCCGTTTGATGGTTTGGTAAGATCTTCTCAGCAGTTTGTGCGTGTACCAATACCTGGCGGTTTCCAAATTGAAGCTCTTCTCATTGAGGTATTCTCTGTGGCGTTTTTGCCAGTCATTCAAGCTTTTTTCCCAGCTGATCCTATCGTTGTGTGTCTTGATTTGCAGGATCAAAAGCACCAGCCTTCGCAGCTCCTGGCCGGAAACGTGTTTGGGGTATTGGGTTAGCCAGATCAGGCACATGCGCTGAATATGCACCAAACATCGCTGCACAGTGACCTCGGGTACGGCTGATTTGATGGCCTTAAGGATGCTTTTGTGGCCGTCGGTGGTGATGCTTTCCAGCTGGATTCCCAGCTGAATCAGATTGGCGAGATCTTCTCTGATCTCCGGATAATGCTCCCCGTCCGAAAAGCGGATTAACTGGGTGTAGCCGTCCAGACTATCCTGATAACAGACCAAGCAAAACCCCTTGAAATAGGTGGCATCCAGTCGTAGGTTCACCTTTTCCCGCTTCCGGATTTTAACCAGGGGGGACTGGTCAAGGTACCGGTAGAAAGTCTTCTGCAAAGTATCTTTGCACAGACCGCTTTCCCGACACAGTGTCTTGAAAGTTTGCCTTTCCAACACCCATTTTTTGAACCAGACAAACCTGTTCCGATGGGTTTGATCCTTGGAACTCCGAGTGAAGAAAATCCCACAATCCTTGCACTTAAACCGCTGCTTGCCGCACTGTTTTCCCCAGCGGATCACCTCCAAACTTCCGCAGGCCCAGCATCTCTTTTTTTTGACTTTCCATGAACAAAAAAAGTTTACTGAAACCACTTTCAGTAAACCCTCTGTATCTAATTGTAAATCAGCTCCTTTTAGGGTGTGTCACCAACTATTTACCAGTAATATGCCGAATTTTATAAATTCTCAGCCTTTTTTTATAAATAATTTATTTTTAAAAGCCTTTTTTTGAATATTAAACGCAAATAACCTATTTTTACTAATCTTACTTTTGGTCTATATAATAGTTGTTTTATGTTAGGTGTTATAGCGAAGCTTTTGACTGGTTACAAGACAAAACACAGCAACTCAAACGGTGTGAAGATTAAGATACTCTACCGCGGAAAACTGCCGAGTTCCGATCCCCTGCTGATCCTGAAAGAAGCCCGGCTCAAACTGTCGCAGCAGCCTACTCCGCTTTCGATTGACTTTGACTTTGAAAACAACTGGAACCAAAGAGTAGAGCTCATCAAAGGAAAGAACCCCAATTCCATCGCATCTTTTCGTCAAGGAAGTAATAAATACAAAGTCTCGCGGTACGTGACCAAGGAAGGGGGCGCTCGTCTCAGCCTGTATGCGATCGCATGCGACGAGGAGATATTCGCCGTATTTTGCAGACTCTATGACTTCGGGAAGTGTTTTTCGGAGATCGAGCAACAAGCAGCGGCCGAACTAGGGGGCAAAAGGGTCGGAAGCTACATGATTTCCAAAAACGGATACGGCGTCCTGTTAGACTCCTTGGGCCAGTCCCAGGCCTTTCTTTGGAACAACGGGGAAGCACTGGACAAGTGCTTCAGCAGCCTGCAGAGCTGAAAATAAACGGCCTATGGTTTAGGTGTTTCCGTTCACCACCAGCTCGTAAAAGAAGTCCTTGAAGCTGTCACCGATCAGCAGAAATTCCTCCTTGCCTTTCATTTTGACCCGGTTGCGGCTGATATTCTCGATTTTGTCGATGGAGACGATGTAGCGTTTGTGTATGCGCACGAAGCCCTTGGAAAGCAGGATGGCTTCGTAGTGCTTGATGCTGTTGAGCGTCAGCAGGGGTTTGGTCTCGTCGACCAGATGGATTTTGACATAGTCCTTGTAGCCTTCCAGGTAGGCGATGTTTTTCAGGTCGATTTTGATCGAGGAGTATTCTGCTTTTACAAAAATATAATCGAGCCCTTCTCCGGTGGCAGCAAAGCCCTGGACGGTGTTTTGGCTTGGGATAGACTTGTTGAGCAGCTTGCTGATCGCCTGGAAAAAGCGCTCGAAGCTGATCGGCTTCAATAGGTAGTCGATGGCGTTGATTTCGAAGCCTTTCACGGCAAAGTCGGTGTAGGCCGTGGTGAAGATCACCGGAGGCTTGAAGGGGAGGTTTTCGTAGAAAGCGATTCCGCTGATATCCGGCATATTGATGTCCAAAAAAATCAGGTCCACGCTCTTGGACATGAGCAGGGGCATGGCCTTGAGTGGGGAGTTGAAGCTGCCCACATGCTCCAATACCGGGAATTTGGCGATGTAGTCCTCCAGTACCTCAATGGCCAAAGCCTCATCGTCGATGACAATACACTTGTAGTTCATTTTTTGATGGTTAGGAAGGTTTTGAACAGGTTGTTTTCGATTTTTTGCGTAAAGCTGTATTTGCCAGGGTAGCTGAGGTTCAGTTGCTTGTCCAGGTTTTTGATCCCCAGCCCGCGTTGTTCATTTTTGGGTTCGAGGGAGGCGCGTCGGTGGATGCTGTTCACCACGGAAAACCTCACCTCCCGCTCGTTTTCCTCCAGCGAGATGAGGATAAAAGAGGGCTGCAGGTAGCTGATGCCGTGTTTGAAGGCGTTTTCCACCAAAGTCATCATCAGCAGTGGGACGATGGGATAGTCGGGATTTCGCACCGAGACAGTGAAGTTGACATTGGGGCCGTTTTCCTCGGAAAACTTCAGCTTTTCCAGATTGATGTAGTTTTTGATAAAGCTGATCTCGTCGCCCAGGCTGATCTTGCTTTTGCCCGACTCATAGAGCACGTGACGCAGCAGGTCCGAGAGCAGGAGGATGGCGCGGGTGGTGTCCTCGGATTTTTTGCGAGCGAGTGAGTAGATGTTGTTCAGCGAATTGAGCAGAAAGTGCGGGTTCAGCTGGTTTTTCAGAAAATTGAGATCGGCGATGGCCTTCTGCTTTTCCATCTGGTCGTTTCGCTTTCGCTCCGAGTCGTAGAGGAAAAGCAGCTCCAGCGTGGTGCCGAGCCCCAGTCCCAAGAGCAGGCGCAGGTAGTCGGGAAAGAAGAAAAGAAAGCGGAACCTCGGCCAATCGATCATCCCTTCGCCGGGACGCGGCATATTTTCCCTTGGCTGCATGTTTTCTCTCTCCGTTCTCATCCGAAATTCCTCAGAAGGCCTGTTTGCGGGAGGACTTCCGGTGAGGGGCAGCGCGATGAAGAAAAAGGACATCAAGAGGATGCCCAAGGAGTAGGCCTTGTAGTTTCGGCGGTAGACGTAGGTGGGAATCAGCCAAAAGATGTTGGCCAGGTAGAAGACGGTCAGGACCGAATAGGAAACCAGCGGATTGACCGGCGGATGAAAGCGCTGGTTTTGGTCAGCAAAAAGGTAGAGAAATGCCGGCGAGACAAGGATCCCGATGATCAGGAAGTGAACGATGGTCTTGAGGAACTTTTGCTTGTCCATGGCCGGACGGATGGGTGAAGGTGGCAAAGGACGGGACTTCCGGACGTTTTTTCCGAAAGCCCCGGCTGCGTTTAAGATTCTTTAAGGGCGGTTTTAACGCTTTTTAATCTTCATCGTCATAGTCCTCAAAAGGATGGAACTCATAGATGTCGTCAAATCGAAGGCTGGAGTTGCGTCCCAGCAGCACAAAGGCCCGGTCATTGGCGTAGAAGACCGAGGAGCCGGTCCGGAGCGTTCCTTCGAAGGCCGTTTTTTCGTTCCAGCTGTCCAGGGAGGGGATGTATTCCCAGGTGCTGCCGAGCAACTGTCCATTCGAGCCGAGCGTCACATAGCCATAGCCGCCCAGGGTGAAGGCCGCCGCTTCGTTTCGCGCCATGGTGTAATCGTCCTCTTCGTCCAAGGCCGTTTTTTCCGTCCAGGTGAGACTGGTCCCGTCCAAAGCCCAGAAGTCGGATTGGTAGAGGCCGTTGTTGATGCCGCCGCCGAGGTAGGCTTTTCCGTCGAGGATAAAACAGAAGGCGCCCTGTCTTTTGGCTCCGCCAAAGCTGGAAAGCGCCGTCCAGCTCTTCGTTGCAGGGTCGTATTGGAAAAAGTCCTTCTGCTCGCTGCCGTCGAATCCGGTACCCACATAGCCGCGTCCGTTGAGCCCAAAGGCAAGGGCATTGTAGCGGGCAGTACCGGGAAACGACTCGATCTGCGACCAGGAGTTGGTGGAGGGATCATAAGACCAAAAGTCGGAAAGCCGGTTTCTGCCGTCGTATCCGGTGCCATAGTAGGCGATGCCATCGATGGAGAATGCCACGGCGTTGGCTCTGGCGGTGCCGGGAAAGTCCGCCCTCTTGGTCCAGGAGTCCGTATTTGGATCATATTCCCAGAGGTCGTTGAGGTAGGCGTCGCCGGTATAGCCGCCGACCAAGAAGTGTCTGCCATCGATGGTAAAGGCGGAGCTGTTGGCGCGGTTGCTGCCTTCGAAATAGGACCTGCGGATCCAGTTGCCCGTGTCTTCGGTGTCATCGTCGCTGCTCACGCAGGAGGCAAAAATCATCAGGGCGAGTGCCAAGGTAAAACCCAGCAGTTGGTTTGTACTTTTCATGGAGTTTAGTTTAATGGAATTAGTATGATTTCTAGTCTCGGTTTTTGGGTGGAGGAGTTGGTGCCCAGGGCCAGATAGCCAGTGTTGAGCGCCTCGCCGGCCATGAGCTCCATCCAGAGGTAGCTGTCGGGCTCGCCCCCTCTTATTTTGTCGTCCACATAGGATGTGGCATCCAGGAGGAAGTAGGTGTTTTCCTGAAACTCGTTGTCCAGGCTGTAGAGCGATGCCTGGCTGAGATAGCCGTCTAGCAGGCCTATTTTTCGCTGGATATAGATGTCCAGACTCTCCGCCACCGGATTGAGCGAGCCGTCATAGGTGAGCCGTTTGACGGGGAGCACGAGCTTGGCCTCAGCGACGTAGTACCCGCTGGGGATCTCCCCGATGCTGGTCAGGCTGCCCAGTTTGAGTCCGATGGCGGATAGGCCCAGCTCATCCGCCAGGGCCATGTCGCCGGTCTCCTCGGCGGGAATCCAGGTCTTGGTCTCCCGGTTTGCAAAGGGCGTCGCGTCCCGGTTCATCTCCAGGTGGGTGAACGTCTTGGAAGAATAGAGTGAGCTGCTCACGCTGATTTTCATCTCCTCGCTGTAGCGGTTGGTCTCGTTTTTTTCTTGGTAGTAAAAAAGCAGGTAGGTGTCCGTGCTGAGCTCGATCAGCGGGCTGCTGCCCTCCACTTCCAGATTGAGCCCGTGAAAAGCGTCCCGAAAGTCGTCAATGCTGGAAAGGATGGACTGTGCTCCCTTGAGCTTTCCGAAAAGCTCCCGGCCAAACTCCATGGGAAGCGTGACCCTCACCGAATCCCAGACGGGATAGACCTGCACTTCGGCCGTGGCAATCGGCTTGGTCTGTAGGGATTCGAAATGGTAGAACACCTCGTCTTCATTCGCATAGTCAAAGGCCTCGTCGATTTCGTTGATTTTTAGCCGGAAGCTTTGCAGCGTATCGTAGCGGGTGCTGGAATATTTCAGTACCAGCACCAGGGAGTCCAGCTCCCTGGATTCGTCTATCGCGGCGAAGCTCTCCGGGGCAAATTCGAAATAGGGACTCGCCTCGATATGTCCCCGGACGGGATCCGCATAGGAGCCCAAGAGCATGGAGGTCTTGCCGCTGGTGACCAGCGAGTCCAAAAACACCGTCCCGAGCTCCAGCTCGCTGTGGACTATCTTTCGTATGGAAAAGTCATCTTCCAGATCTACCTCTGGGATTTCTTCGAGATAGCTGTTTTCGAAGCAGGAGGTGAGCAAGCATAGAAGGAGTATCCCCAGTGACTGTATGCGCATCTTTTTTTTCTGCAAGGCTAAGACAAGCAGGCAGGAGACTCCCTGCAAACTAGACCTCGGGGGAAAATCCCTCGCCCAAGGGCTTGTTTTTGCCGAGCAAAGCCCGATTGGGCAGGTCGGTGAAAAATGCCCATTGGTGGAGTGATTTCGGGTGTTTCTCCATGGAATTCCCAGTTTGGTCTAGTTCTGTCTCCAGCCCGGATCCCTCGGTCTAGGTTTGGGGAAAAATCATGAAGCGTACGAGTGTCATATTGTTTTTAGCCTACATGGTCACGGCATTGCCCGGGTTTGCCCAGCGCGGACACGGCTCGCTGTACTCCTATTTTGGCGCGGGTACCTATACCTACGACAATTTTGGGATGGCCAAAAGGCTGGGGGGAGTCGGTTCGGCAGTCCGCTCCCCTTATTTTCTCAACCAGATCAATCCAGCCTCCCAAAACAGCCTGGAAGTCGGTTTTACCTTCCTCTTCGAAGGCGACATGAGCTACAACTACCAGCAGCTGCAGACCGAGTCTGAAGTCCTGAAAAACAACTTTTCCAACCTCAACGCTTTCCAGTTTTGGTTTCGGGCTTCCAAAAAATCCGCCTTTTCCCTGGGACTGACCCCCGTGACGCTACAGGATTACAGCTTTTCAGACGTCGTCACCTTTGAAGGCATGCAGGACCGCTACCTCCGCACCTACCGGGGCTGGGGCAATACCAACAAAGCCTATGTCAACTGGGCCTATGAGCTCACGGATCGGATCTCACTGGGGATACGGCCCTCCTTTGTTTTTGCCAACTACCAGAAAGAAAGCACCTACCTCAATGCCACCGAAAGTGGCTACATCACGGATAGGACCGGCTCCAACTCCGGCTTTGGCTTGGAAGCGGGCATACAGGCTGATCTCCTGGCCACGCCAAAATACAAGCTCACCTGGGGCGCAAACGCACAGTACTACTCCAAACTGACTGGAACCTTCAATGAGGGGATTTCCACCTACACCGATCGTCTGGTGCTATATCAGGCCGATGAGGAGGCGTCCAGCTTTGAGCTGCCCAAGACGATTCGCACGGGGCTGGCCTTCCAGTCCGGAAAGCTGCTGATCGCGGGCGATGTGCTCCACAATTTCTCCACGGACTCCTTCGAGCATAGCCAGGCTTCCCAAGTGTACGCGCTCGGAGCCGAGTTTGTGCCGGGTTATTTTGCCCCCGAATTGCTGAAATCCATGAGCTTCTCCCTCGGTGGCAGGATGGATACCGGGTCGTGGCTGTTCGACGGGCAGTCCGTGAAGTCTTACGCCCTGACCACCGGAGTGGGACTGCCGCTCAACCGCTCCACTCGGGTCAACCTCGGGTACCAGTACCAAAAAACCGGAGAGATTCAGGTCCTTGCGGCAGAGGGCCTTCACACCATCACGCTTCAGTTTTCCTTTGGAGACCGCTGGTTTCAGCGATATAAGTTTGAATAATCCCACCTTCCCATGAAAATCATCCCCGTCCGGCTAGGGATGGCATTGTATTGCTTCCTTAGTCCCTTGGTTCTTTTTGCCCAGACTGTCCAAAAGCAGAAAAGCGGCAGCGCCGAAGTCCAAATCACCACCTGCAGTCCCGAGGAACTGATCGGGCTCATCAAGTATGACTCCCGGGAAGCGGCGGAAAAGGTGGGGCTGGACGTGGCCTCCGCGAGCTACGGGAAATTTGACAGGGTGCTGCAAGAGCATAGCAGCAAGGTGGACGACCTCGTGCAAAAGCATCGGGAGGTCTTCGAGCGGCTCTATTCGCTCAAGGGGCAATATGAAGAGCAAGCCACAGCGCAGCAGGACTTTCAGCCCTTGGTAAAGCTGATCCAGTTGATGGAAGAGCAGCTGCAGCCGATCGGTGTGGAGGTGGAAAAGGAAAACGACTACCTCCACATCCTCCTGGCCCATGTGCTGGAGGACAGGCAGTTTCGCAAGTGGGAGCGGTATCAGGCGAAGGTCAAAAAAGAACGGGGCCCGCACTATCCCCGACCTATGGCTGGGCCGCTGGCAATGGATTGAAAAAGAAAAACCTCCGATCTAAAGTAGTTTCGGAGTTTTTTTTTCAAATCTCAAATTTCAAATCTCAAATCTCAAATCTCTTTCCCTACACCGCCACTGCAGCCTTGATATGCGGGTGGGGATCGTAGCCGACCAGCTCAAAGTCCTCATACTTGAAGCCGAAAATATCCTTCACCTCGGGATTGATCTTCATCGTCGGAAGCGGTCGGCATTCGCGGCTGAGCTGGAGTTCCGTTTGCTCCAGATGGTTGAGGTAGAGGTGTGCGTCGCCAAAGGTATGGACAAACTCGCCCGGCTCCAGATCGCAGACCTGCGCCACCATCATGGTGAAGAGGGCGTAGGAGGCGATGTTGAAAGGCACGCCGAGAAAGACATCGGCACTGCGCTGGTAGAGCTGGCAAGACAGCTTGCCGTCCGCCACGTAAAACTGGAAGATGGTATGGCAAGGGGGCAGGGCCATGTCGTCCACGTCGGCCACGTTCCAAGCGCTCACGATGTGGCGGCGGCTGTCAGGCTTGGTCTTGATCTGGTGGATGAGGTTTTTGATCTGGTCGATCTCGCCGCCCTTTCCGTCAGGCCAGTGTCGCCACTGATAGCCATAGACCGGGCCGAGATCGCCGTTTTCGTCCGCCCATTCATCCCAGATGGACACGCCGTTTTCCTTGAGCCAAGTGATGTTGCTGTCTCCACGGAGAAACCACAGCAGCTCGACGATGATGGAGCGGAGGTGCAGTTTTTTGGTCGTTACCACCGGGAATCCCTTGGCCAGGTCAAAGCGCATCTGGTGTCCAAATACGCTGATCGTGCCGGTGCCGGTGCGGTCTGATTTTTTTACACCTTCGTTGAGAATCCTTCTCATCAAGTCGTGGTATTGCTGCATGGTATGGGGGAGAAATTCTTGGCCGGCAAGTTAAGCCATAGGTTTAAGATTTGACAGGAAAAGATTCACTTGGTCCGCGTCGGGACGTCCGCAGATGGTCGGAAGCGGGAAGTCGCCACTTTGAGCGGGAAGAGGAGGGGTTGCTTTTACTCCCTTCCTTCCCAGGTGAAGGTGGCCGTGACGGGGTAGTGGTCTGAGTAGTCCACCTCGCGATGCGTGTCAAAATAGACCGGCCGAAGGGAAGGATCCGCAAAAATATGGTCGATCCTCAGAAAGAAGAGGATACGGTTGTAGGTGAATTCAAATCCGCGGCCAGCTTTCTCAAAGGCGTTGTCCAGTTTTTCGCTCAGTTTGAAATACACGAAGGAGTAGGGCACCTCATTGAGGTCGCCCATGAGGATCACGGGATGGGGACTGTTGCCGATATGTTCGTACAGGATAGACAGCTGCTGCGCACGGGCGAGGCTTCCCCGGTGCAGTTTGCCCAGCGTCTGCCGGTAGACCTGCTTGGCCCTGTCGTAGTCGTTGAGGGAGCCGGTCTCTATCGCCATGGATTCGAGGTGGGTGTTGTAGATCCTCAAGGTGTCGTTGCCGACTTGGATATCGGCGAAGATGGCCCCGTTGGTGACCTGGTTGTCGAAGACGACTCCGTCGTTGACGATGGGATATCTGGAGAATATCGCCATGCCCTGGGACCGTTTTTGGGGATTGCCGTCCACGACGTGGTACACGTGCTCATATTCCCCGTTGTTGCCCAGCAGCTTGATGGCATTTCTCGTGGAGGAGGTGTAGTCTTGGTGAAATTCCTGAAAGGCCTTCACATCGGCCGGATGCTCAGCGAGCCATGTGAACACGTTGGGCTCTTGTCCATCGGTCTTATGCTGCCGGTAGTAGAAGCTGTGGGTGTTGTAGGTCAACACTTTCAGCCCCTCCGCGTCCTCGTTGCGGGGATGGATCTGGAAGGTGATCAGGATAAACTTGTATCCGATCACCAAGGCGGCCAGGGGGAAAAAGGCCAGCCTCCGCCAAGACAGGGCCAAGACACAAAACAGAAAGATGTTGACTATGAGGATGATCGGGATGAAAAAAGGCAGCAGGCCCGCGAAGCGGAAAATCTCCGGGGAAACGAAAACGCTGGAATAGAGCAGCAGTGAAGCTAAAAATACCGGTACTGTAATGAATTTCATCTAGGCTGGGTAGAGAGCAAAAGAAACAAACCCGAATCCAAAAGTGGTGATTTTCGTATCATTTTTCTCATAAATAAGATCCTTTTGGACAAAACATTCTTACTCAAAGCAGTAGGCAAGGGTTGCGAAAAGGAAGTCCAAAATACGGCCAAGCGGGACAATCAAATTTCAGCCCCGCACTTGGAATCACGTGATTTAGTTTAATTTTACGTAATTACCCAATAAATTAATCTTCTACCTCACATGAAAAAAATTAGAAATACATGGTTGGCGGCGATGATCCTAGCCTCGGTGATTGCCTGTCAGCCCAAGACTGCCGAGACCAGCTCGGAGGCAGTGGTCGAAGAGTCCAGTGCAGCGGAAGAAGCTGAGAGTGAGCAGCGCCCCAGTCCGTTGGTCGTCGAAGAAGGACAGATCGGCGGCAAAACCATCTCCGTACACTACGGTTCGCCATCGGTGAAGGGGAGGACCATCTGGGGTGATCTGGTGCCTTACAACATCGTCTGGAGAACCGGCGCCAACGAGGCTACCTACATCGATATTCCGCAGGACATGACCGTGGAGGGCCAGCCGCTGAAGGCAGGCAAATACTCGCTTTTCACCATCCCCAAAGAGTCCGGAGCCTGGACGGTGATCTTCAATTCGGATTGGGAACTGGAGCATGGACATTTTCAGTACGATGAGAAAAAAGACGTGCTGAGAGTGGAGTCCACCCCTACCTGGGAGGAGAATTCGGCCGAAATGCTCAGCATCAAAGTGGAGTCTCCAGGTCTGGTGATCCGATGGGACAAAATGAAGCTACCGATAGCCATCCAATAAGAAGCTATTTCGAAATCCTTGGTCTGTTGACCGGGGATTTTTTTATGGCGTCCCATAGGCCGGTACCCCATGCGGCCAAGTGTCCCGACTCCTATTTTCCCCGTCCTTCAAATGTTTGACTTACGATGAGGTTTTTTTCATTCTTTCTGGTGCTGGCAATTGCATTGGCTTTGGCCTTGGCGGTGTCGATGCCGATAGGGCAGATTCCACCCCTTGCCCCACTTCTGGATCCCAACCATGGTTTTTGGCAAAATACCCTCAGCGAGGACGAGCTCGCTGTGGAGGAAGTTGACCTGGAAAACCTCAGCGCCCCAGTGCAGGTGACCTACGACCAAAATCTCATTCCGCACATTTTCGCGGAAAATGAGGCCGATCTCTATCGTGCGCAAGGCTATGTCACGGCCCAGCATCGCCTCTGGCAGATGGAGTTCCAGACGATGGCGGCGGCAGGTAGGGTCTCCGAGATCGTCGGGCCGATCGCCTTGGATCTGGATCGGATGACCAGAAGAAAGGGGTTGGCCTATGGCGCAGAGCTTGGGCTGAAATACCTGCAGGAAAGCGACTCCGAGACCCTCGCGCTGATCGAGGCCTATGCAGATGGGGTAAACCAATACATCGCCCAGCTGAGCGATGCCCGATTGCCGGTGGAATACAAAATCCTAAACTACAGGCCGGAGCCTTGGTCGGCGTTTAAGACCCTGCTCTTGCTCAAATACATGTCCGATATGCTGGTGGGAGACCGCGATCTCGAGTTTTCGAATCTGCGAAAGATCCTTGGCGAGGCGAAGCTGAACCGGCTCTTTCCCCAGTTTCCCGCCGCAAACGATCCGATAATCGAGTCGGGAAAGGTGTGGGATTTCGAGCCCTTGCCCGTGTCCAAGCCGGACTCTGTGGATTATCCTACGGACGCGATCTTGATAGAGCCCCTGCCGCAACCCGAGGAAGGCACCGGCTCCAACAATTGGGCGGTGGCCGGGAAGAAAACCAAAAACGGAAACCCCATCCTCGCGAACGATCCCCATCTGAGCCTCAATCTGCCCTCCCTCTGGTATGCCATGCAGCTCAGTACTCCATCCAACAGCGTGAAAGGGGCGACCCTTCCGGGTGCTTTGGGGGTGATTTCCGGGTTTAACCAAGACATTGCCTGGGGCGTGACCAATGCTACCCGGGACACCCGAGACTGGTACAGGATCACCTTTCAGGACAAAAGCCGGAAAGCCTATCGCTACGGCAATGGCTGGAAGGATACGGAGTTCCGACTGGAGCAGATCAAAGTGAAAGGGCAGGCGACCTTCGTGGATACTGTAGTGTACACCCACTACGGACCGATCGTGTACGACCGCAGTTTTAAGACCGAGCGCCAAGACGTGGATTTTGCGCTGAAATGGACGGTGCATCAGGGCTCCAACGAGCAAAAGACCTTCTTGCTGATGAACAAGGCCAGAAACCACAGTGATTACAACAGGGCCTTGGACCACTACACTGCACCTGCGCAAAATTTTGTCTTTGCCTCCAGGTCGGGAGACATTGCGATGCGGATACAGGGCAAGTTCCCTTTGAAATGGCCGGGTCAAGGCAAGTTTCTCATGGATGGTGCTGATCCCAGGATGGAGTGGCAAGGCTATATCCCCAATGCCCAAAACGCAGCCACGCTAAACCCGGAGCGGGGCTTTGTCTCCTCGGCAAACCAACACCCCACAGACTCCACCTATCCCTACTATGTGTTTGACAATACCTACGAACACTACCGCAATCGCCGCCTCAACAACCGGCTGAGGGAAATGGATCAGATTACGGTGGAGGATATGAAGGAGCTCCAGTTTGACGACTACAACCTCCAGGCTGCCGAAGCGCTTCCCGTTTTGATCAGTCTTTTGGGTACGCACAAGGCCGACTCCCCCGAAGCGGATAAGTACCTTAAAGAACTCAAGTCCTGGGATTTTTTCGCCGACCCAAACCAAAAAGGACAAACGCTATACTCCATCTGGTCATCGGAGACTTTCGAGAGCATCTGGCGAGAGCTGTCGGGGGCTAGAGCGCCCGTGGTACGGCCGTCCAGCTACCAGACTGTGGAGCTGCTGGCCAAATATCCCCGGGATTCGGTTTTCGATGTGAAGTCGGTAGAGGGAGTCGAGACTGCGGAGTACCATGTGAAGGCAGGCTTTGACTCACTTTTGGTCGCGATGGCCAAGTGGGAGGCTGAGGAGGGAGACTACGCCTGGACGAACTACAAGAAAACCACCATCCAGCATCTGGTGCCCACATTCAAGTCCTTTTCTGCCACCAATGTCTACACCGGCGGAGGCTCGGGGATTCTGAATGCCACCGGCAGCCGCCATGGCGCGAGCTGGCGCATGGTAGTAGAGCTGGGAAGCCAAATGGAGGCCTTTGGGGTGTATCCTGGAGGACAGTCGGGCAACCCCGGAAGCAAGTATTACGGAAACTTTATCCCCGTTTGGGCCAAAGGAGAGTACCTCGATTTCGGCCTTCGGACCCAGGGAAGTTCTGAAGCCGTCCTTTTTACCACCGTTTTAAAATAGCCTGCCATGAGATTTATCTTTCTTACCATTCTCGTCGCCATACTCGTAGTCTTCCTGAATCCAGTGGCTCCCTATTGGGTTGTGATGATCGGGATTGCGGTTTTGGGAGCCCTGATAGCTCCCAATGGGTTCGGCGGATTCATGGGAGGTGGCCTGGGGATGGGCCTGACTTGGCTCGGGCAGTGTATCTATTTGGCGATCAATACCAACAGCCCGCTTCCTGATCGGATGGGAGAGCTGATGGGGTTGGGATCGGGTATGACCCTGGTGGCGGTCACGGCTGTGTTGGGCTTTTTGCTGGGCGCATTCAGCGGCTGGGCCGGAGTCCTGTTTCGCAATCTGCTCCAGCATACTCCCGAAAACGTCTACAGGGGATAGCGGTCGGCTTGGCTGCGCCCCTTTCCTGCCGGACTTGTATTTTATTTTTACAGTCGATGGGAATGAGTACCTTTGTTGCTCACTTGATACGAAGTGTCAGAAAAATTCATGCAGTGGGAAGGTAGGTGACTATAACCTTTTTTCTATTCCTCTCCGTTTTGAGATTTTGAAATGTAAAAGAAATGAGGTGCCGCTTCGAACTCGGGAACTGTGCGGTAGCTTTTTTGTCCCAACACTATTTGTCAAAATATAGACCAGCTAATATCTAAATTATGAAAGGAATTGTTCTTGCCGGCGGATCCGGCACGCGGCTGTACCCGATTACCAAAGGGACTTCGAAGCAGCTGCTCTCGGTATATGATAAGCCTATGGTTTACTATCCGGTTTCCGTCCTGATGTTGGCGGGCATACGGGAGATTTTGATCATTTCCACTCCAGACGACCTGCCCAATTTCAAGAAGCTCCTGGGTGACGGGAAGGAATTGGGGCTGGAGTTTAGCTACGCGGAGCAGCCCAGTCCGGATGGTCTAGCCCAGGCATTCGTCATCGGCGAGGAGTTTATAGGAAATGATTCGGTCTGTCTCGTGCTGGGAGATAACATCTTCTATGGGCATGGCTTTACCGAACTGCTGAAGAAATCACTCCGAAATGTGGACGTGGAGGGCAAAGCAACCATTTTTGGCTACTACGTGAATGACCCCGAACGCTACGGAGTGGCCGAGTTTGACCAAAGTGGCACGGTCATTTCCATCGAGGAAAAGCCAAAACTGCCCAAGAGCAACTATGCCGTGGTGGGACTTTATTTTTATCCCAATTCTGTCGTACAGATCGCCAAGACGATCAAACCCAGCGACAGGGGAGAGCTGGAGATCACCACCGTCAACCAAGAGTATCTGGTGTCTGAAAACCTGAAAGTAGAACTTCTCGGTAGGGGTTATGCCTGGCTGGACACCGGAACGCACGAGTCTATGCTCGAAGCGTCAAATTTCATCCACACCATAGAGAAGAGACAGGGGCTGAAAGTTGCCTGCTTGGAGGAGATTGCCTTCGAATTGGGCTACATCGACGCCGAGCAGCTTTTGGCATTGGCTGAGCCGCTGAAGAAAAATGAATACGGCCAATATTTGATCAAAAAAGTAGAACAAAAAAGAAAATGAAGTTTCAGAGAACGGCAATTCCAGACGTGGTCATAGTCGAGCCCAGCGTCCATGGAGACGAGCGGGGATATTTTTCGGAGACCTTTCGCTTGGACAAGCTGGAGCAGTTTTTGGGATTTAGGTTGTCCTTTTGCCAGGACAACGAGTCAAAGTCGGAGTTTGGAGTCCTGAGGGGCTTGCATTTTCAGCTGCCGCCGTCCGCGCAGACCAAGTTGGTCCGAGTCACGGAAGGGAAGGTACTCGACGTGGCAGTGGACATCAGGAGAGATTCGCCCACCTTTGGCAAACATGTAGCCGTGGAGTTGTCAGCCGAAAACAAGCGACAGCTGTTTGTACCCCGCGGGTTTGCCCATGGATTTGTGGTGCTCAGTGAGTCAGCGGTGTTCAATTACAAAGTGGACAGCTACTACGACCCCCAAGCG
Organism: Algoriphagus oliviformis; assembly: GCF_017254915.1. Taxonomy (GTDB): domain Bacteria; phylum Bacteroidota; class Bacteroidia; order Cytophagales; family Cyclobacteriaceae; genus Algoriphagus; species Algoriphagus oliviformis. The sequence goes on from NZ_JAFKCT010000009.1 coordinate 59,509, forward strand.
GATAGAGGCTTGGCCTTTGACGATCCCGCGTTGAATATCGACTGGATACTAGATCCAGGCAAGTTCAAGCTGTCTGAAAAAGACCGAAAGCAACCTTTGCTCGCGTCCGCGCAAGTTTTTGAGAATTCACAAAATCTGTATGAATAAAATACTAGTTACGGGTGCTTCTGGCCAGCTTGGATCGGAGATCAGGCACCTTTCCTCCCAGTATCCCTTCGAATTTATCTTCACCGACGTGGCTGAGTTGGATATTACCGATGAGCAAGCGGTGAGGCATTTTTTTGAAACCAACAAGCCGAATGCAGTGGTGAACTGTGCGGCCTACACGGCCGTGGACAGGGCCGAGGAGGATATCGAAACGGCCGATAAGATCAACCATCTGGCAGTGAAGTATCTCGCACAGGCAGCGCAGGAGTACGGGGCAAAACTTGTCCATGTGTCCACAGACTATGTCTTTGACGGTAACGGACACCGGCCTTATGACGAATTGGCCACGCCCGATCCCCAAAGTGTGTATGGCGACACCAAATTGAAGGGGGAGCGTGCAATCATTGAGCTGGGGATTGCCGATTCGGCGATTGTCAGGACATCTTGGGTGTACAGTACCTTTGGCAACAACTTTGTCAAAACCATGCGTCGACTCGGTGCCGAAAGGTCCGAGCTCAACGTCGTGGCAGACCAAGTCGGTACTCCGACCTACGCCCGGGATCTGGCAGCGTTTATTTTGGACATGCTGCCGGATTTTGCCAGTCCAAAGACTGAGCTCTTCCACTTTTCCAATGAAGGCGTCTGCTCTTGGTATGACTTTGCGCTGGCGGTGATGGAAATGAGCGGGCTGGATTGCAAGGTCAAGCCTATCCCATCTGAGAAGTACCCTACTCCGGCCAAGCGGCCATTCTACTCGGTCATGAGCAAGGAAAAGGCGAAGGCGCAGCTTGGGGTGGAGATCGGCCATTGGAGGGATGCTTTGCAGCGATGTATAGGTGAAATGTAGGCGAGGTACAACAATCTGGAGGCTTGGGAAAGGGTAGGGGAAGAGAAGATTTTGAGCAGCAGGAAAGCGATGGGCGAGGCCAAATCGGGGGAACCCGTATTTCCGCCGCCTGTCGTATTTTTATTTTTACAGTTGATGGGAATGAGTACCTTTGTTACTCATTTGCTAGCTGACTTTTTATGCTCGAATCGTTAATCACTTCAAAGACCCGATTGCGGCTTCTGATAAAGTTTTTTGTCAATTCGCAAAACCACAGTCATCTAAGGGGACTAGCGGAGGAGTTTGGGGAGTCAACCAACGCAATCCGCAAGGAATTGAACAATCTGACTGATGCGGGAATCCTGGTCAAGCACTCCGACAAAAACAAGATCGAATACCAAGCCAATACGCTTCACCCCTTTTATACCAACATCCGTGACATCATCCGAAAATATCTCGGACTGGATATGCTTTTGGAGCAGATATTGGAAAGAATGGGCGATGTGGATCAGGTAGTTCTGACTGGAGACATCGCTAGGGGTAGCGATACGGGGACGATAGACGTACTGGTAACTGGAGCTAGCCTCAACGAGGACTATTTCCATCACCTCACCAAGCGATTGGAACAATTAATCGACAGAAAAGTGATCTTCAGCCTTTCCTCCGGGCGGTTTGTCTCGGATGGCTTGGTCCTTTTTGACCGGTCTACGGGAATCTGAGTTTTTATCGCGTGCTGAAATCGATGGACATGCTAGGCGCAAGGAATGTGACTGAAAGGGCGAAGCTGTGCGGGATTTGGAGAATTTCGACAAAAGATGCGACTTTAGCAGGTCTTAAAATTTGAACATTTAATTTTCAAGGATAAAATAGTGGAGCATTTTCAAACCCAAGTTTTGTACAAGAAGGCATTGCTGGCAGTGCTTTTTGTTCTGTTTGCCGGACTGGCTTGGGCCCAAAGCCTCAGCGATCTGAAAAATCTGAAGGTGGACAACCTGTCTGACGCGCAGATCGAGCAGTTGATCAAGCGAGCTGAATCCAGCGGATTGACGTCCTCGCAGATGGAAGCCATGGCAAGGGAGCAGGGGCTTTCGCCGATCGAGGCAAGCAAGCTGCGCACCCGCATCCTGAATCTCCAAAGGACCGTGGGAAAAAGCGGCAGCGGGATGATGGGAACCGGAGGTAACGACATGCGGCAGATGGAGGATTCTACGTCCGACTATCTTTTCGACTCGATCCGAAAGTCTGACCCCTACTACGATCTGACCCCGTTTCAGAAGAAGATTTTCGGTTATAAGCTTTTTCACAACCGGAACCTGAATTTCACCCCGAGCCTGAACCTCCCAACCCCGCAAGGCTACATCATCGGTGGAGGAGACCAGCTGCTCATCGATGTGTATGGTGCCTCCCAAGAGTCTTATGACCTGACGGTGTCCTCGGAGGGTCGCATTCTTGTGCCCAACGTGGGGCCAATCCAGGTGGGCGGCGCGTCTATCGAGGCGGCCACGGCCAGGCTCAAGACCTCCTTGGGCAGGATCTATTCGGGGCTGTTGGGGAGCAATCCCAATACTTTCCTCCAGGTTCGCTTGGGGAATATCCGCTCGATCAAAGTGTCCATGGTAGGTGAACTGTCGAAGCCAGGAACCTATACGCTGCCGTCCTTCGCCTCTGTTTTCAATGGCCTCTTTGCCGCAGGCGGACCAAACGAAAACGGGTCCTTCCGAAATATCCAGGTGTACCGTGACAGCCGTCTGGTGACCACGGTGGATATCTACAAGTTTTTGGCTAGGGGAGAATCCGAGGCAAACATCACGCTCCGGGACAACGACGTGATCATCGTGCCTCCCGTGCAGTCCCGCGTGGAGATCATCGGCCCGGTGAGGAGGGAGGGATTTTTTGAATCCCTGCCGGAAGAATCCCTCGCCGACCTGTACATCTACACCGGAGGCTTCAAGAGTGAGGCGTACCGGGATCGATTGACTGTCCGGCGCATCGAAAACAACGAACGGAAGGTAATCGACGTGCCCCAGGCAGAGCTGAAGAACTTCAGCCCAAAAGACGGCGACGAGATCCTGATAGGGGAGGCGCTGGATCGCTTTGTCAATCGCGTGCAGGTGTCAGGGGCAGTTCAGAGACCTGGGGAATACGCACTCGAAGATGGCATCTCCGTAAAAGGACTGATAGAAAAGGCCCAAGGGCTCAAGCCGGAGGCTTTTGTAAACAGAGCCACGCTCTACCGAACCAGCGATGACCTGACCTTGGCTGCAGAGCCCCTGGACTTGAAGGGGATCATGGATGGGACGATTCCCGATCTGGTCTTGAAAAATGAAGACCTCCTTTTTGTACCCAGCCGCTACGACATACAGGAGGAGACCTATGTGAAGATCTCTGGAGAGGTAAACGCTCCCGGCACTTATCTGTATGCTACGACGATGACTGTAGGCGACTTGATCCTGCAGTCGGGTGGCCTGCTCGAATCCGCGTCCAATTCGTACATAGAAATAGCCAGAAGGGTGCGGGATGCCAGCTCCGGTAGGCTTGCCGAACTCATCACGCTGTCCATCGATCCCAATCTCCAGCTCACCGAAGCCGAGAAGAACCATCCATTGATGCCTTTTGACCACGTCTTTATCCGCAAGAGCCCGGGCTTCGAGCGGGAGCTTTTGGTGACCATTCAGGGCGAGGTGAACTATCCCGGACAGTTTGCCATCTCGTCGGCTGACGAGCGCATCTCGGATGTGATCAAGCGTGCCGGCGGACTCAATAAGTTTGCCTATCCAAAAGGGGCGAGCTTGGTCAGAAGGACGGTTTACTTCAAGGAGCCGACGCCCGAGCAGGTGAAGGAAAAGACGCTGAGAGACATCCGGGACAAAGTAGACCCCGAAAAGAGAGATCAGGTCAACCAGGCCGAGCTCATCATCTTCGAAAGATTGGACCAGAAGATCACTGCCCTGGAGGAGGAAAAACTCATCGAAGAACAGAAGAAAATTCTACAGGCAAATAAGGAGTTGTTTTTTGCGGATTCGCTCATCAGAGACTCGCTCTTTAGCGAGGTGAGGTTTAAGCAACAGGACGTCATCGGGATAAATCTGGAAGAAATCCTGAAAAACCCGGGTTCTGGGGAAGACCTGATTCTACACGAGGGTGACGTATTGCGGATCCCAAAGGAGCTCCAGACCATCAGAATGGTGGGCGAGGTGCTGCTGCCTACTACGGCCCGCTATGTGCCAAAGGCAAACTTCAGGAGATATATCTCCCAAGCGGGGGGCTTTACCGAGGATGCTAGAAAGAGCAAAGCCTATGTCATCTACGCCAATGGAGACGCCAGAAGAACGCACTCCTTTCTGATGTTGAAGTTTTATCCACACCTGGAGCCCGGAGCCGAAATCGTGGTTCCCAAGAAGCCTGAGCGCGAGAAATTGGGTGCGGCGGCATGGCTAGGTATAGCGTCTAGCTTGGCGACCCTGGGGATTTTAGTACAGTCGTTGATCAACAATCAATAAAAGAAAGTTTTTATGAAAATTGCAGTAGTAGGAACGGGCTATGTAGGCCTAGTGTCTGGAGCGTGTTTTGCCGACGTGGGAATCGAAGTCACCTGCGTGGACATCGATCAAAGAAAGATCGAAAACCTCAAGAACGGCGTCATGCCGATCTATGAGCCAGGCCTGGAGGAAATCGTAGTCCGCAACTATAAAAGCGGTCGTCTGCACTTCAGTACCGATTTGGGAGAAGCAATCCAAGGCGCAGAAGTTGCCTTCATTGCCGTCGGAACGCCTCCTGGCGAAGACGGCTCTGCGGATCTCAAGTATGTGCTTGCCGTCGCCGATGAGATCGGGAAAAAGATGACCGACTACATTGTCGTGGCCACCAAGAGTACAGTGCCCGTCACTACCGGAGAGAAGGTACGGGCGGCCATCAAATCCGCGCTGGATGGGAGAGGCTCTGACCTGCCTTTTGCCGTGGCTTCCAATCCCGAATTTCTCAAGGAGGGCGCAGCGGTGGAGGACTTCCTCAAGCCAGACCGCATTGTCATCGGAGTGGATGACGAGCGGGCCGAGCAGATCATGCAGCGCCTTTACAAGCCTTTTCAGCTCAGCGGTGAGCGCATCATCTACATGGATATCCCCTCCGCAGAGATGACCAAGTATGCCGCCAATGCGATGCTTGCCACCAAGATTTCCTTCATGAATGATATCGCCAATCTGTGCGAACTCGTCGGAGCTGACGCCAACATGGTCAGAAGGGGAATCGGTACTGACCCGAGGATCGGAAACAAGTTCATCTATCCCGGTGTGGGATATGGGGGGTCTTGCTTTCCAAAGGATGTGAAAGCAATCATCAAAACCGCCAAGCAGTATGGCTATGAGCTTCGCGTACTCCAGTCTGTGGAGGACGTGAACGACGATCAAAAATACATCTTGGCAAACAAGGTCAAGGCCCATTTCGGTGGGGATCTCAGCGGGATGACCTTTGCCATGTGGGGGCTGAGCTTCAAGCCGAATACAGACGACATGAGGGAGGCTCCAGCCTCTGTGATCATTGACCAGCTTCGGGAAGCGGGCGCCAAAGTCAAAGCCTACGATCCCGTGGCCATGAAAGAGGCGGAGGCACACTATATCTTCGACAAGGTCACGTATTGCAAAGATGCCTACGACGCCCTGGTCGATGCGGATGCCCTGCTGCTGGTGACGGAGTGGTCAGAGTTCCGAATTCCCAGCTGGGAAGTCGTGGGCAAGCTGCTGAATAACAAGGTGGTGTTTGACGGTCGCAATATCTACGACAAAAAGTATCTGAATTCATTGGGCTTTACGCACTATGGAATTGGAAATAAATGAAACAGTCAAAGTAGGGGAAATCAAATCGATCCAAGAACTGTGATTGATGCGGCTCATTGAAATTTGGAGTTGCCCAAAAAAATTACAAGGCCGACTTGGGAAAGTTTGGTCGAGCAGGGACACTTTTCTCGCAAAAGTGTCCCTGTTTTAGGTAGCTACGTCACATAAGGATGTGGGATAGGCCCAGTACTAGGAAAAGGTCTCCGGAAAATAACGGTCAGTTTGTTGACAGAATTGAAGAGGTTCGGCTTTCCATCGGGCTGGATTTTGTCCTTTTTTGAATTTGCTTTGCAAAAAGCCTGTAGTGTATCCAGTTGATCTCATTTGGTAATTAAATAGTAGTATGTCGGAAAACGCCTCAAAATCTCCCTTTGAAGAACTCACGTTGAGCGGTCTTGCAACGGTTGTTTGGAACAGGCGCAAGGTAGTCTATCAGGTTACCCTCCTGTTTGTTGTGTTGGGAGTCGTTGTTGCACTGGTTTCCCCCAAAAGGTTTTCTGCTACTTCGACCTTCATCCCACAGGTGGGGGAGTCGCCTAGTTCCCAAGGAGCATTGGGTGGATTGGCCTCTTTGGCTGGGTTTAATCTTAGCGGAGTGTCAGGCAGCTCAGATGTCCCGCCTGCTTTATATCCCAAGATAGCCCTGTCCGTCAGCTTTCAAAAGGCTCTCCTCAATGCGAAAATCCACGTGGACGCTTTAGACAGCGCCATTACTTATCAAGAATACTACGATGAGATCTATTCGCCAGGAGTGATGGAGTCTGTCAAAGACTACACCGTCGGCCTACCTGGCAAATTGGTGAAAGCGCTGAAGGGAGAGCCTAAGGAAGTAATAGTCCAAGAGATCACGGGGATTGTCAGGGTGAGTCAGGAGGAGTACTCCCATTTCAAAAGACTCAATTCTCAACTGAAGGTCCTTCCAAACGAGAAAGACGGCATCGTGACTGTCCACTTCGAAATGCCCGAGCCTTTGATGGCTGCCGAGATGACCAAATTTTCGGTCGATTTGCTGCAGGAAGAAGTGATCCAGTTTAAGATAAAGAATGCGAAGGAGCAGTTGCGCTTTACCGAAGAGCGTTTTTCAGAGCGAAAGAAGGAGTTTGAAGATGCCCAAATGAAATTGGCCAACTTCAAAGACCGCAACCAGAATCTGAATTCAGCCTATGCACTCAGTCAGCTTCAACAGTTGGAAGCAAACTATAACTTCTATTTCGATGTGTACACCGAGCTGGCCAAACAAGTAGAGCAAGCTAAATTGCAAGTGGCAAAGGACACCCAAGTTTTTTCTATCCTTCAACCTGTCACTCTTCCAATAGAAAAGTCAAATATTCGAGGCTCTTTTGTCCTGATTATTTTTACAATGATGGGCTTTTCATTTTCGATTGTTTACATTTTGGTGTCTGAGTATTTTAAAAGACTGAAATTGCAATCGCAATGATATCATGTCGATAGACTCCGTGCCTGTTTACTTTCGCTATTTCCACTCAAAACAATTAGTTTAAATAGTATACTCTTTGGGTAGGGAAAGTCTTTTTTCAAACATTTTTAATTTACTTCTATTACAAGGTATGAACTATATCATGCCCTTGGTGACCTTTCCATATCTGGTCAGGGTTTTAGGAGTTGATCAATACGGAGTGCTGGCCTTTTGCCTGGCCGTTTCTTCCTATTTTATTTTGATTACTGACTACGGGTTTAATCTTTCTGCTACTAGGCAGGTGTCGATAAATAGGGATGATCCCCAGAAGATCAGTGAGATTTTTGGTTCAGTCCTGTTTATCAAATTGTTGTTGATGGCTGCCTGTTTCTTGGTGATGGTATGTCTTGTTTTCTGGATCGAGAGGTTCAGCCAAATACAGGGTCTGCTGTTTATTTCATTTGGGATGGTTTTCGGGCAGATTTTATTTCCCATATGGCTTTTTCAGGGGATGGAGAGAATGAAGTATATTACCTACTTGAGCATTTTGGCTAAGTTGATTTTTACTGTAGGTATATTTCTTTTTGTGAATAATGAAGCGGATATCTGGTTGGTTCCTCTACTCAATTCCATCGGTCTTATTTTTATCGGAGTGGTTTCGATTTTTATAGTCGTCAGGCAATTTGGGGTGAGGTTTTATATTCCAAATAGGCAAGTTTTAGTTTTTTACCTCAAGGATGGATGGGATCTATTTACGTCTAATTTGGCTATACTGGGGTATAAGAACAATTCGATATTGCTTTTGGCATTTTATCTTGATCCGATAAATCTTGGGTTTTACTCGATAGGCAAGAAGATTTTTGAGGCTATCAATGGATTGAATGTGGTGTTGTCCCAGGCCTTTTTTCCGAGTGTCTCCCAGGCCCAGAAAGACACGGGTTTAGCCATTTCCAATAGATTGAGAAGTCTTTTCTCTATTTCGATTATACTTTCTTTTTCGATTTTCCTTTTCACTTTTTTCTTCGCCGGTTACATTTCGTTGATTGTGTCAGGCAGTCAAGAGGCTGTCGTTATAGAGATTCTCAGAATGCTGGCAATTGCCTTGTTTATCATAGGTATCAATGTTCCTGCAGTGCAGTACCTTTTAACCACGGGGAATTCCAGAAGATTTAGTGTCATTGTGTGGTGTGGTGTCCTTATTGACCTGGCTTTGTTGTTTTTGCTCGTGCCGAAGTTTGACTATCGGGGGGCACTCTATGCTACCTTGATTTCCGAGACTTTGATCACGCTCTCATTATATTACTATAGCTATTCGATATTTAATAAGCGAAAATATGTTTGATGAAATTTTAGACCAGTACCAGAATAGATATGGTAAGAAAGTACTGGAGCTTGGGCCTGGAGAGACTAAGCAGTTTGAGTATTGTATTGGCTTGGATATGGTCAAGAAGGATAGTGTGGATTTTGTTTGTGACTTGTCTGAGGGCTTTTCTTTTATAAAGGATAGTTGCATAGACGAGATTCATACTAGCCACTTTTTGGAACATATAGATGATTTGCCTCTGTTTCTCAAGGAGGTATTTAGGGTCTTGAAGCCTGGGGGTAGGATGGTCAATGTCGTTCCCCATTTTTCAAATCCATACTACTACAGTGACTATACCCACAAGGGTTTTTGGGGCCTGTATTCTATTTCTTACTTCAGTAAAAATTCCTTTTTCAAACGAAGAGTTCCTATGTACTACAATGACATCGACTTCGAGATTTTGGATGTCAAGTTGATTTTCAGGTCTGACTTTCGGTTTAGAAACCTCTTCAAAAGGATGTTAACGTCTGTTTTTAATTCCTCCAACTACATGAAGGAGCTGTATGAGGAGACGTTTACATATATCTTTCCTTGCTACGAGATCTTTTTTGTCATCCAGAAAAGCAAAAACTGAAATAGAGTCGGAGACAATTGTGCTTTAAAATAGATCGGTTTGATTAACACTATTGCTGTAATTGTCACTTATGGCGACAGATTTGTATTCTTGGAGCAGGTGGTTCGAGCGGCTGTCAAGGAAGGTGTGTCCCAAGTTTGGATAGTGGACAACGCATCTGTGGCTGAATCGAAAAGGCAGATAAGTTCGCTGACATCGGAGCTGGGAAATGTGACAGTTTTCACCAATGAATCCAACTTGGGTACCGCAGGCGCCTATTCTCTTGTTCTTGATCATGCCTTTCGACTTCAGGACGAGTTTTGTTTGTGGTTTTTGGATGATGACAACTGCCCCAGATCGGGCTGCCTTGGCGCTCTGCATAGTGCGTATTCGCTGTTGTCAGAGGACTTTGCCCGTCCTGTTTTGTATTGCTACAGGGGAAACCATTGGCGGGATGATTTGCTCGCGGTTTCGACGGGCTTGATCAAAGGTCCGGTAGCCAATGGTTTTTGTGGGTTTGACATTGTGAGCTATTTGGGCGGCAAATTGGGGGGTAAAAGAGCGACTCCCGATGAAAACGACATTCAATTTCCTGTCATAAAGGTTAAATATGGACCGTATGGCGGACTTTTTACCCACGTAGATAATTTAAGGGAAATTGGTTTGCCCAAGAAGGAGTTTTTTGTCTATGCCGATGACCACGAATACACGATCAGGTTCTCAAAACTTGGGATAAAGCAATTTTTGGTTTACTCCAGCCAGATTGAGGACCTGGATATGTCCTTCAAGGAGGGGGAGGATATTTTTAGCCCGAATATATCGCTGTTTAAGTTGTTTTATTCATTTCGAAACACCGCATACTTTTACAATAGCATAAAAACCAATAGCTACAAGTATCACTTAAATCGGATTTCCTTCTTTTTGATTATTTGCTATTGGGGCTTTTTTAAGTTTCTAAAAAAGCCGGCTTTTATATATGGCCGGATCAAGTTCTTGTTTTCTGCGGTTAGACTGGGAGAGAAGGGCGTTTTTACAGTAGTTCCTGGTTCTTTTGAATAGTTTGTCTGTTCGTTTGATTTTCCTTTTGAAAAAGTAGCCTTATGTGTGGAATAGCCGGATTTGTTGACTTGAATTCGTCTTCAGATCAACATGTGTTGAAGAAAATGACCGATGCTATGTTGCATCGTGGACCGGATGACTCGGGATACTACTTTCAAAATGCGGCCTCGTTTCAAATAGGGCTGGGGCACAGGCGTCTTTCTATTTTGGACTTGTCGCCGCAGGGCCATCAGCCGATGGCGTTCGGGCAGTATCAGATTATATTTAACGGGGAGGTCTACAATTTTAAAGAGATCCGCACCGATTTGGAAAGGGAGGGTTTTTCCTTTAGTTCAAATTCCGATACGGAAGTCATATTGAAAGCCTACAGCCACTGGGGCAAGGCTATGGTCCATCGCCTAAATGGCATGTTTGCCATAGCGATCTATGATAGCATCCGGGAAGAGATCACGCTTTTTCGAGATCGCGCCGGAGTCAAACCAGTGTACTGGTATTTCAGGGATGGCTTGTTCATGTTTGCAAGTGAACTCAAAAGCTTTCATGAGCATCCCCGTTTCAAAAAGGAGATTAGCGAAGAGGGGTTGGGTCTGTTTTTTCAATATGGATACATTCCGCAACCCTATACGATTTTCAGACATACCCATAAGCTGAAGGCCGGTCATATGCTGGAATTCGCTATTTCCAATGCGGAGATCAAGACCTCTACCTATTGGGATGTCATATCATGCTACAATCAAGAGAAGCTTTCCATCAGCGAAGAAGAGGCCAAAGCTGAGACCGAACGACTGCTAAAATCCGCCTGTGAATATAGGATGGTAGCGGATGTCCCGGTAGGGGTCTTCTTGAGTGGGGGCTACGATTCCTCTGCCGTCACGGCATTGTTGCAGAGTTCTCGAAGCGAAAAAATCAAGACATTTTCAATTGGTTTTTTGGAGGAAAACTTCAATGAGGCCCACCATGCGAAAAAAGTCGCCGACTACCTCGGGACTGATCATACGGAATATTACTGCAGACCGGAGGATGCGGTGGACGTTTTGCCCGATTTGGCTTTTTATTTTGATGAGCCTTTTGCGGATAATTCGATGATCCCCACCATGTTGGTGAGCAAGCTGGCAAGGGAGAAGGTGACTGTTTCCCTGAGTGCTGATGGCGGGGATGAGTTGTTTGGCGGGTACGAGAAATATCTGATAGCGGGGAAATACCATGACAAATTCAGTCAGTTCCCCTATAGAAAGCAGATGTCCGGCGTATTGGAGAAGCTGTCACCCCGTAGGCTTCACCTCAATGCTGTTTTTCCCAAGTCCAGCGAGCGGTTTTACAGAGCCCTGTCCTTTTTGAAGTGTGAGTCCCCGGCCGATTTCATGGGCAGTTTTCAGAAGTTTTTCACTTCAGAGGAGGTGAAAGAGCTGGTTCATTCTGGATCGGGGCAGGTATTCACGGGTTTTGACGATTTGGAATATTTGTCGGGTGGGTTGTCGGATTTGGACAAGATGATGGCGATTGATTTTAAGACTTACCAGCAGGATGATATTCTGACAAAGGTGGACCGGTCCACTATGTCGGTAAGTCTAGAAGGGAGGGAGCCCTTGCTGGACTATAGGCTGATTGAATTCGTCTCCCGCTTGGATCCCAGCCTTAAGATCAAGGACGGCAACAGAAAGTACCTGTTGAAAGACATTACCCATAAGTACGTTCCAAAGGATCTGCTCGACAGACCAAAAATGGGTTTTAGTATTCCCTTGGAAAGATGGTTGGTTGAGGGATTCAGGGATCATCTGGAGTTTTATTTTCAGCCTGATAGACTGAAAGAGCACAGCTTGTTTGACGTTTTTGAGATGGTCAAGATAAAGGAGCTGTTTCTCAACGGACATTCTTATTTGTTGGGAAAGGTCTGGACTGTACTGGTGTTCCAAATGTGGTATGACAAATGGATGAGGTAAGGAAGAGTCGCTTGGTGGTCTATACCGCTCTTTTCGGTGACTATGATCAATTGATAGATCCGATTGGAAAGTTTGATCAAGTCGATTTCGTCTGCTTTACCGACCAAAACGATTTGAAGTCGGATATTTGGCAGATCCGACAGGTCAGCAATGCCGCGCTAAGTTCATTGGAGCTCAACAGGATGTACAAGTTTTTCCCCCATCGGTTTTTGGGAGAATATGAAATGAGCTTCTATGTGGATTCCAACATCCGCATAAAAAACGCGGCCAATAGCCTGTTTCGCCAATTGATCGATAGCGACTATACGTTTGCTCTTCCCGATCATTTTGGCCGACGATGCGTCTACGATGAAGCCAATGTGATCATTCTGTCCAAAAAGGGCAACGAGGAGGTCGTGAACTCCCAAATGAAAGGCTACGAAGCGGAAGGCTTTCCTGTAGGGTTTGGGTTGACAGAAAACAACCTTCTTTTCAGAAGACACACTGACCCAAAGCTGATCAAGACGATGGAGCTCTGGTGGGAGGAGTTTCAGCATAAAAGCAAAAGAGATCAGCTCTCGCTGATGTATGTGTTGTGGAAATCGGGTCTGGACTTTACGACAGGCGTATTTTCATCCCGACGCAGTCCCTACTTTTCGATGGAGCCGCATAAGGGTGCTGTCACCGGATTTACCAAGCTGATCGGCTACGTCAGATTCAAAAGATTCTATGACTCTAACCAGCCGCTACCTCTGGTTTTTGACTATTTGGACAGGATTTATGGGAAGATCGTCCGGATGCTTTAGTGTATATGCTTTCGAACTGTTTTGGAGACTAGGTTGACGACGGTCGTTTTTGCGATGTATGAGCGGAATGCCACACTGAGGGAGGATGTGATCGCCTTCTTGAACAGGATTTCCCAAGCGTCGGATTTCGAGGTGTTTCTGGTCTATAATGGCGAGCTGTCTAATCTGGACAGGCTCCCCAGCAGTGTTCGAAGCATTCCAAATCCTACCCAAGGATATGATTTGAATTGCTACATCAGGGGATTTTTGGAGGCTAGACTGACTGGGAGGGCGAGATTTGTATTTCTGAACAATTCGGTTTTCATCTCAAATCCCGAGGTGTTCATGCGCACCATTCTCTCCATGAGCCGAAAGCTGGAAGACAACCCATTTGTCGCCTTTAGCCTGAGCCATGAGATCAGAAAGCATTTCCAGTCCTTTTTGTTTGGGATTGATTTCACAGGCCATGAGCAGGTGATGGAGACGGTCACCGATACCTGTGTTCGCTACGACCGGGCCTTTACCAGGGAGGAAGTGATTGGGCTTTTTGAGTTGAAAAGCTATGACTATGTGGTCAAGGATTTCAAGTTGGGCTTTTCTGTGATGTTCCAACCCCACCTTTTGACCAAGCTAAAAGGGTACCTCGCCTTTTTGCTTCGGCTGGGATTCTTGGACAATATGCGGGGTCTGATCCATTTGGATAGAGTCAACTTCAGCCTGTTTCTCAAAAATGATATTGAAAAACAATTTGGCTTTAGAAAGATCAAGTCCACGACTGTATTAAACAAGCTGAATGAAAGTTAAGGACATCCATCTGACCAATTGGATTTTCTCTGTTTGGCCGTTGTTCTTGTTTGTCAGCCAGAAGGCCCTTCTTCCTTTGCAGTTTCTTTCTTTTTTGATTTTGAAGAAGGAAAAGCTGTTGGTTTACTTTCTGGTTTTTTTTTCCGCATTTGCCTGTTTTTTGACACTTTTTTGGCTGAACAACTCGATGAAAAACGACTTCGGCTTTAGTCATTTTTTGGGGTTTGTATTGTTTGTTGTTTCGGTTGTTCTGATTGGGCACTCCTGTAGAATAAGTTTTGACTTGGATCTGAAATGGATCACGATATTCAATTTCGTATCCATCGTATTGGCAATTGTATTCTTTGTACTCAACCTTGATTTCAGCTTTTTTAGGGGATTGAATTTTATCCGGGGTTCAGATGGAGCGATCCACCGGGTATTCATCGAGACCACTCCATTGCTTATTCTCAATGACTACAGCTTGTTCAAAAACAAGCTGCTCAACATCTTTTTGTTTTTGTTGACCTTCGTTTATGTTTTTGTGCTGTGCAAGAGTTTTTTCATCATCATTTTCTTTGTATGGAGGCTGTGGGTTGACCATAGTGATCTGATAAAGAAAAAGTTCTGGTATTTCTTTCCGCTGATGTTGGCGGGAGTGGTCTTCATGGGCGTCGAGCTGGTATCCTACGTGGTGAGAGCGGATCTTGCGTTGAGCATCGTGTTTAAATACAATCAACTGCTGGGTATCTTGGAGCTGATTAGCGGCGATTTTTTATTTTTTGGGAGAGGATTTGGTTTTGTTATTGAAGAATATGTCACGGATTTCAGCCAACCCTACCAGATAGAGATGCAGCTTCCGATGTTGTTTCTCCAGTTTGGATTGATTGGATTTCTCCTGTTTGCGACGTTTATCTTCTCGATTTTTTTTATCAGCGGAATACATAAGCCGCTGCAAAGCACCCTGATGTATTTTTCTGTGGGTTTTGTGAATCCCTGGTTGTTTTTGCCTATCTGGTTTTTGACCTGTTGTTACTTCTTTAGAAAATAGAATGTTGAAAATTGCCTTGATTTGTTCCCACAACGGGGAGGACTTTATAGCGCAGCAAGTCGAGAGTATAGCCAAACAGTCTTTGCCCGTGGATTTTATCATCGTGCATGACTATTCGTCTACCGACTCCACTCGGGAGAAGATCAAAGGCCTGAGCGAGAAGTACCTCAATTTGTCTTATGTTTTTTTCGACTTTGCCAAGTCGGCTTGCCATTCTTTTCTGAATTCGATTGCTGTAGTAAGAGAGGCGCAAGCCGGCTCGGAGTACGTTCTCTATCTCTGTGATCAGGATGACGTCTGGGCCTACAACAAAAATGAGCGGGTATTTGCGGAGATTCGGAAAGGTGCGGAGTTCGTATTCCATGACGTGATCATTTCCGACTCGGATCTAAATCCCATCAAAACATCTTTCTACCACAAGTTTTGGGATGTTCGTCGGGACTTTGTATTGCCCAGCTTGTTTTTGTCCAACTGCGTGATTGGGCACACGATTGCTCTATCCAGTGTTTTTTTGAGCCAATTGGATCTGGACTTCGACGAACGGATCCCGATGCATGACTGGTATATTTCCTTGTCGGTGCTCAATCGGTCAGTTTCCTATAGCTTCATTCCAGAACAGCTGAGCTCCTATAGACAACATTCCAGTAATGTACTGGGCGCTTCGCAGGCAAATCCCTTGGCGAAAATCAAAAAGTCCTATAGACATGGTAAGGCGCTATTGCTTTACCAAGAGTTTCTTTTGTCCAAGGGCTTTCCGACCACCACAAATCTGCTGCGGCTTTTTCGCAATTCACTCAGCCTAAGGCCTTTCAGCAAATTGGGGTTTATAGTTCTTACTCTGACTTTTTCGTCGTTTTTCAAGGCGACAAGACAGATCAAGTAGTCGCTCTTTCCAGAGCACGATATTAAAATGGCAAAACAAAAGTTAGCAATACTCGGTACAGTGGGCGTTCCGGCTACCTATGGGGGATTTGAGACCTTGGTGGACAATCTACTGGATCATCTTCCAGAGTTCTATGAAGTGACGGTATTTTGCGAGAGCAAATCCTATCCGGACAAGCGCAAACGCTACAAAGGGGCGGACCTGCTGTACCTAGACCGAGCGGCAAACGGCGCCAGCAGCATTATCTACGATGCCGAGTCACTGCTGAAGACCTACAAGAGCCAAGACTACATTCTGTTGTTGGGAGTCTCCGGGGCCTTGATGATCCCTTTGCTCAGGCCCTTTACAAAGGCGAAAATCATCACCCATATCGATGGGCTGGAGTGGCGAAGGGAAAAGTGGGGTTTTCTGGCAAAAAAGTTTCTGAAGTTTTCCGAAGCCCTTGCCGTGAAGTTTTCCAGCGGGGTGATAGCGGACAACAAGCACATCCAAGATTACGTGCGCAGCAGGTATGGAAAAGATTCGTTTCTGATCGCCTATGGAGCCAACCACGTGGCCGCTGTTTCTCCCGAACCCTTTCTCAAGAAATACCCGTTTCTAGGTACTCCGTATATGTTTACCGTCTGTCGTATCGAGCCTGAAAACAACGTGGAAATGCAGCTGAGGGCTTTCAGAGAGTCATCGGTGGGGATGCCGTACGTGGTGGTGGGCAACTGGAATGCCAGCGACTATGGGATGAGCCTGTATCGGGAGTACTCCAAAGTGGACAATATCATCCTATACAATCCGATCTACGAGATGGAGGAGCTCAACGCACTCCGTTCCAACTGCTATTTTTACCTCCATGGCCACAGTGCAGGCGGCACCAACCCCTCCCTCGTGGAAGCCATGTACTTGGGCTTGCCGGTGATTGCCTATGGGGTCAACTATAACCGGGAGACCACCTTTGGAAAGGCCCGCTATTTTGCGGACATCGAGGAGCTGAAAGGCCTGCTTTCAGAAATCCACTCCATCGATCGGGAAGAGATGAAGGAGACGCTGGCTGTACTTGCCAAGACACATTACTCTTGGGAAGCCATCAACAGAAAATACATGGAGATGCTGGAGGCCCTCAGATGAATTGGATGGCTAGCAGGTTTTTCGGTCTGCTGTTCCTCTCCGCTTGCCTCTGCTGGGGCGCGCTGGCCCAGACGATTCCGGCTGGGTTTCCTGTTTTGGAGGAAGCTGCCAGACGGAGAAATCTGCTCGACGTAGATTACAAAAACTCCTCCTTTGCCCTGAGACCGGTGCGGATGTCGGCATTTCCGGCGCTTGACATGGCTGGAGGCGTAGACTCCGTATCTGGGAAGAGAAAGCATGCGGAGTTTAGGTTTTTGCCGCTGTTGAACACCACGGTGTACAATTCCAATCGACCCTATGGCTGGGGCAATTCGGCTATGCTCAACGGTGCCGGCTGGCAAAATCTGTTTTCGCCGGGGATTTTTGCGCGTTTGTTTTTCCTGGAAATCCAGCTGCGCCCGGAGTGGGTCAGAAGTGAAAATAAGAGCTTTAGGGGGTTTATGGGTGGTTTTTCGGACAGGATCAATTTCGCCAGATTTCGATATTGGAATTTCGGAGACAATCCCGAGTATTTTGGGGA
The DNA here is from genome assembly GCF_017254915.1 of Algoriphagus oliviformis. Taxonomy (GTDB): domain Bacteria; phylum Bacteroidota; class Bacteroidia; order Cytophagales; family Cyclobacteriaceae; genus Algoriphagus; species Algoriphagus oliviformis. The sequence goes on from NZ_JAFKCT010000009.1 coordinate 76,766, forward strand.
CGGCTATTCCAACTTCCTGACTCCTGGGCAATCCTACGTCTCCCTGCATCTGGCCAAGATAGAGGCGGGAGTGGGGACACAAAACATCTGGTGGGGGCCTGGCCAATTTACTTCCCTGATTTTTTCGAACAATGCCCGGGGTATGCCGCACGCCTTTTTGAGGACTTCGGCACCGGTCAACATTGGGATAGGACACCTGGAGGGCGAGATAATCGCCGGTCGGGCAGAGGACTCCGGATTGGATCCTACCCAAAACGAGGCGCTCAACCGGCGGTATTTTCGCGCGCCCTCCGGCGACTGGAGGTATGTGACCGGGTTTTCGTTTACCTATCAGCCGGCCTTCATGAAAAATCTGTTTGTCGGTGTCAACCGGACGTTTCAGCAATATGAAAGGAATGTAGAGAACAGCTTTAAGGGTCGCCTACCGATCTTTGAGGCATTTCAAAAGAAGAAGTTTTTTGAAAACGGACACTCAGTCGGCTACGACGGAGAGCAACAAGACCAGCAGGTTTCGGTATTCTTTAGGCTAAAAGCCCCCAAGGCCAAAGCCGAGCTATACGCCGAATACGGGAAGCACGATCACAGCTATAATTGGAGGGAATTTATTCTCAATCCAGAGCATGCTAGGGCGTACATGTTTGGGTTTACAAAACTCGTGGCGCTCCCTGGCAAAGACCAATACCTACAGTTTAGGGGAGAGGTCATCCAGCAATCCGAGTCGATCAATAGATACGTAAGGTATACTGAGCTGGGAATATTGAATACCAGCTGGCACACCCACTATCAGGTACGGGGCTTCACCAACTATGGCGAGGCAATGGGAACCGGAATAGGGGTGGGATCAGACGCTCAGATTTTGGAGGTGGCCAAGGTGACCAGCCACCAGAAGATCGGGGTGCTGCTCCAGCGGATAGTCAATCACAAGGATTTCTATTACTTGGCTGCGACCGAGAGACCGGACACAAAGCCATGGATCGACTACAGTATGGGATTGCTTTGGGATCGCCAATGGGGCGGTTTTGTCCTGAGCGCTGTCGTCCAATCGATTTACGGCACCAACTACCAATGGAGGGGAGGAGCCACCAGCAGTGTTGATTTCCCATCAGGAAACAACATATTCTCATTTTCCAGCCAGATTAACTTGGTTTACACTTTTAATCAATGATCGTCTGCTGGAAGGGTTTTTTAGTCTAATTCTGTTAGTTTTGCGCACCGAAACAAGTGAGTAATTTTGGTACTCATTTGTGCGGTGCCTTTTTCTTTACCTACTGTCATCCAGGGGGAAACGTAAAAGCAGTCCTTTTTAAACAACAAGCAAGCCAAGGCTAAGTCTTTGTGACTGAGGAGGCGAAGCTGTGTCAAAACCATTCAGATCAATTTATGACTAAACCACAAACCAGTCCCAAGATTGCGATCATCGGCCTCGGATATGTAGGGCTTCCCCTGGCCGTGGAGTTTGCCAAGAAGTTTCCCGTAGTCGGTTTCGATATCGACCAAAGGCGCATTGCCGACCTTCTGCTGGGCAGAGACCACACCCTGGAAGTGGAGGATGAGCTGCTCCAGTCTGTGGTGTCACCCACTCCTCCGACTGTGGGGGAAGCGGGGCTGTATCCGTCCTTTGATTCCGATTCTCTTGCCGACTGCCAGGTGTATATCGTCACCGTGCCGACTCCCACCGACAGGCACAACCGTCCCGTATTGACGCCGATGCTGAAAGCGTCCGAAAACATAGGGAGGTACCTGAAGAAGGGCGATGTGGTCATCTACGAATCGACCGTGTACCCGGGGGTTACCGAAGATGAATGCGTGCCTGTTCTGGAGCGGGTGTCCGGACTGAAGTTCAACGAGGACTTTTTTGCCGGCTACTCCCCAGAGCGGATCAACCCCGGGGACAAGGAACATACCGTCGCCAAAATCCTCAAGGTCACCTCCGGAAGTACGCCAGAAGTGGCAGAATACGTAGACCAGCTCTATCGTCAGGTGATCACTGCCGGCACCCACAAGGCCTCCTCGATCAAGGTCGCCGAAGCTGCCAAAGTCATCGAAAACTCCCAGCGTGACATCAACATCGCCTTTGTCAATGAGCTCTCCAAGATATTCAACCTCCTGGGGATAGACACCCACGAGGTGCTGGAAGCAGCTGGGACAAAGTGGAATTTCCTGAAGTTCAAACCCGGCTTGGTAGGCGGGCACTGCATCGGCGTAGACCCCTTTTACCTTGCGCAAAAGGCACAGGAAGTGGGCTATCATCCCGAAATAATCCTTGCCGGACGCCGCCTCAACGACAGCATGGGCAAGCATGTGGCCACCGAGGTGATCAAGCTCATGATGCGAAAAGACCTGAAGGTGATCGACTCAAAAGTCCTCATCCTGGGCTTTACCTTCAAGGAAGACTGTCCGGATGTGAGAAATACCCGCGTGATCGACATCTACAGCGAGCTGAGATCCTTTGACATGGACGTCGACGTCTATGACCCCTGGGCCAATCCAGCCGAAGTACAGCACGAATATGGGATCAAGATCATTTCCGGAGAAAAAGCCCCTGCTTTGTCAGACTACTCGGCCGTCATCTTGGCGGTTTCGCACAAGCAGTTTGGAAAGCTGACGATTGCCAAGTCGCCCAGCCAAGTCGTCTACGACGTGAAGGGCTTCCTCGACAAAAAGCTCGTTGACGCGAGATTGTAGGCGAGGAGTTGAAAAATTATCCCAAATTGGCGCACGTTCCATGCAAAAGACAAACACAAACATGATGAAGAAAATAGGATTTGTTTTCCTGTTAGCTCTGACCTCTTGTATTTCAAACAAGAAGTTGATCTATCTGCAAGACCAGGGAGCCCAGACCCAACCTGGCTATCAGGCGTCCGAGAGAGTCCCCTACCGCTACGAAGAATACGTCCTGCAAAAGTTTGACATTGTCGATATTGAGATCAAGACCTCGATTCCCGAACTCAACGCGCTGTTTGAAGTGTCCAAGGCCAGCTCTGGCAGCATGAGCATGGTGGGGGGAAGCGAAGGTGGGGGAGATGTCTTCTTCATGAACGGCTATACCATCGATGAGGAGGGCAATGTGGAGCTGCCTCTGATGGGCAAGGTGGAACTTCATGGAATGACCGCCGAGGCCGGCAAGGAAAAAATCGAGAGGGAGCTTGTCAAGTTTGTCAACGAAGGCAATTTTTTCGTCCGGGTAAGACTGGGAGGCATTCGCTTCAGCGCCCTTGGCGAATTCAACAACCCTGGCAAACTGACCATTCTCCAGAGTAGGGCGACCATTTTCGAGGCGATTGCGGCTGCAAATGACCTGAGCATCATGGCCAAGCGAGACGAAATCGTCTTGGTGAGACAGTATCCTGACGGATCGCAGATACACCGGATCAATCTGAACGACAAAAACCTCTTGGCATCGGACTACTACTTCATCAAGCCAAACGATATCCTGTACGCCGAACCGTACAAAATCCGGGAATTTGGCAACACTACCAACTTCATCCAGACCTTCACCCTGCTGACCACCTTGGTGACTGCCGTGGCTCTGGTGCTCACATTAGTCAACAACAATTAACATGAATTTTGACCAAAACGACGACGAGTTCGTCCAGTCGGAGGAGTCATCCTTTGACTTAAAATCATTTGTAGGAAAGCTATTCAGGATTTGGCCTTGGTTTATCGTGTCAGTGGGGGTCTCTCTGGCCATCGGGTTTTACTTGTCCAAGACCACGGAGCCGCTTTACAGGGTTAGTTCCAAGTTTTTCATCAAGGAAAAGGAGTCCGCGCTGGCACTTTTTGAAAATCCCGCGATCACAGACGTGGGAAACCTGGGCCTGCAAAACGAAACCATCATCCTCAAGTCCAAGCCTGTAGCCGCCTTGGCAATCAGCCAGTTGGATTTCGACGTGGAGTATTTCGTGGAAGGGACCTTCATAGACCAGGAAATCTACAAAAACACGCCAGTCCTGATTACCGTCGACTGGACCAATTCCCAGATCATCAATGGGCTGGTCACCTTGGAATGGGAAAACAACGAGCAGTTTTCCTTGGCCTTTGACGATAAGGGCTATACCCAATACCTATCGGACGGTTCCTATGTCGGGATGAAAAACATGCCCGAAAAGCAGACGTACAAATTCGGCGAATGGGTGGAAAATGGCCAGTTCCGAATCAAAGTCGACAAGATAGACCCAGATCCAGCGGGCTCCATCATGTACAAGCTGAGGGACCATAAGTCGCTCGCAAGGATCTATTCCAACCTACTCTCGGTAGAGCCTGTGGACAAAAACTCTTCGATTCTTGAGCTGGGCATCAATACCCCCAACGTGGCCAAGGGAGAGGTATATCTCAACGCGCTGATGGGATCCTACCTGAGACGTGAGCTGGACGACAAAAACGAAGTCTATACCAACACCATCACCTTCATCGACAATCAGGTGTCGGGCGTGGAGGATTCACTCAGCTACTTTGAGCGCGAGCTGGAAAACTTCCGATCCAAAAACAGAATCTACGACCTGAGTTCCGAGGGTACGGCGGTTTTTGAAAAATTGTCTGGACTGGAGACCCAGCTGAGGAATGAGGAGTTCAAAAGATCCTACTACCAAAGCCTGAGAGACTACCTCCTCCAAGGCAACTACAAGGAGCTCGTCGTCCCATCGGGAATCGGAATCGACGACCCCATCCTGAATGCGCTCATCGAAAACCTGCTGGCCTTGCAGGTGGACAAGTCGCGGGCGCTAGCCACCCAGACCGAGATGTCCCCGGCTGTGAAGGAGGTCAACCGAAAGATAGAAGATGCCAACAAGAGCATCCGTGAAATCCTCAAGAACGTGGACGCAAACTCTGCCCGTGTCATCCAAGACCTACAGGCGCAGATCAGGGAGATAGACGTGTCCTTCAGGGCCTTGCCTCAGACCGAGCAGAGCTTGATCCGGATCGAAAGACAGTTCAAACTCAACGAGAACCTCTATACCTTCCTGATGGAGAAGCGGGCCGAGGCGGCGATCACCAAGGCCTCAAATGCCGCCAGCAACAAAATCATCGAGCCTGCCGAAGGTGGGATGATGATCAAGCCCCAGCCCGTAAGAAACTACCTGGCCTCCTTTGTGCTGGGCATGTTGATTCCGGTTTTGCTGTTGTTTTTGAAAGAATTTTTCAGGACCAAGATAGAAGATGTCAAATACCTGGAGAGCCGACTGAAGATGCCGATTCTCTCCACCATCTTGTTTAATCGTACAGACGATAGCCTGGTGGTGCTGAAACACGGGAAGTCGGGACTTTCGGAGGGTTTCAGATCTCTTCGTGCCAACCTCAAGTTTGCGGTGCCAAACGAGGATCAGATCACCATCATGGTCACCTCCACCATTTCCGGAGAGGGAAAGACCTTCTGCGCGATCAACCTGGCCTCCGTGTATTCGCTCACGGGCAAGCGGACTATCCTGGTGGGCTGTGATATGCGAAAGCCCAAGATTTTCCCGGATTTCTCCATCCCCAACGACCAAGGACTTTCCACCTACCTGAGTGGACAGGAGAAGGATTGGAAAAAAGTGGTAAAGCGATCCGGCTACGACAACTTTGACATTCTGGTGTCTGGGCCGATTCCTCCCAACCCAGCGGAGCTGCTGTTCAACGACCGCTTCAATACCTTGATGCAGGAGCTGAAGGAAAACTATGACGTCATCATCCTGGATACTCCGCCGGTTGGCTTGGTCAGCGAGACCCTGGATCTGCTCTCCAAGGTGGACGTGACGGTCTTTGTCTTCAGACAGAATTACTCACAGCGTTCTTTTATCGACGGAATCAATGGTCTCAAGATCAGCAAGGGCATCAAGAACATCTACTCGGTGTTTAACGGAGTGGATGGGAAGAAAGTGACCTACGGCTATGGCTACACCTATGGCTATGGCTATGGCTACTACGATGACGACAAAAAGAAGTCAAGCTAAGATCATGAAGAAGGCTTTTATCATAGCCGAAGTCGCGCAGGCGCACGAAGGAAGTCTGGGGATAGCCCACTCCTACATCGATGCTTTGGCTGAGACTGGGGTGGACGCGGTGAAGTTCCAGACCCACATCGCAGAGGCCGAGAGCAGTAGCTTCGAGCAGTTTCGGGTGAAATTCAGCTATGAGGACAATACTCGCTATGACTACTGGAAGCGCATGGAGTTTTCTCCGGCGCAGTGGGCGGAGCTGAAAAAGCACTGCGACGAGGCCGGTGTCGAGTTTATTTCTTCTCCCTTTAGCTGTGAAGCGGTGGATCTGCTGGAGGATATCGGCGTGAAGCGCTACAAGGTAGGCTCTGGGGAAATCACCAACCACTTGCTCCTGGACAAGCTTGGGCGCATCGGAAAGCCGGTGATCCTATCCTCCGGGATGAGCGACTACGCGGAGCTGGGTGATGCGTTGGCGTTTATGGAAGGTTTCGGGACCGAGGTCTCGCTTTTGCAATGTACTACGGCCTATCCTACGCTGCCGGCCCAGTGGGGGCTGACGGAAATCCCGAAGCTGAGGGAGCGTTTTCAGATTCCGGTAGGCTATTCTGACCATTCGGGTAGGATAGAGTCCAGCGTGGCAGCCTTCACTCTTGGCGCTTCAATTTTGGAATTTCACGCCGTGTTTGACAAAAGGATGTTTGGCCCGGACGCCAAGGCTTCCCTGGAAATCGACCAAGTGGCGGAACTGGTAAGCTCCGTGCGAAACCTTGAGGAGGCCTTTGCCTCTTCCCATTCCAAAGATGACGTCGCTGGCTTTGCGCCTTTGAAGACCATGTTTGGAAAGTCGCTGGCGGTCAACAAGGATCTGCCTGTGGGGCATAGGGTAACAGTAGCGGATTTGGAATCGAAGAAACCTGGAGACAGGGGGATATCGGCCAGACTTTTTCAAACCGTCCTCGGCAAGGAGCTGAAGAGGGCAAAAACCAAATGGGACTTTTTGGAGGAATCGGATTTTTGATCTTTTTCTCAAGCAAACAACTATGAAAAGGAAAGTAGCGGTAGTAATCACAGCCAGACCAAGCTATAGTCGGATCAAGACCGCCCTGTACGCCATCAAAAACCACCCGGAACTGGAGCTGCAGATCATTGTGGCGGCTTCGGCGCTTTTGGAGCGCTATGGGTCGGCGGTCAACTACATCGAGCAGGACGGCTTTGAGATAGCGGCAAGGGTGTTCAATGTATTGGAGGGCGAAAACCTTACCGCCGCGGCCAAGACCACCGGCATAGGGATATTGGAACTCAGTACGGTCTTTGACAATCTCAAGCCGGACGTGGTCGTGACTATCGCAGACCGCTTTGAGACGATGGCCACCGCCATCTCGGCTGCGTACATGAATATCCCCTTGGTACACATCCAGGGAGGGGAAGTGACTGGCAACATCGACGAGAAGGTGAGGCATGCTATCACCAAGCTTGCGGATTACCATTTTGTGGCCTCCAAGGATGCCTATGAGCGGGTGCTCAAGCTGGGAGAGTCGCCGGAGTCGGTATTCAATACCGGCTGCCCATCCATCGATCTCGCACAGATGGTCTTGGATGAGCCGAGCCTGGATTTTGACCCCTATCAGAAATACGGCGGGGTCGGTTTTAGCCCAGATTTGAGCAAGGGATACCTGGTGGTGATGCAGCATCCCGTGACTACAGAATACACCCAATCGCGAAACCATATCAACGAAACCCTGCAGGCGGTCAATGGCATAGACTTGCCAGTGCTTTGGTTTTGGCCCAATGTGGATGCGGGTGCCGATGGGACTTCCTCAGGCATCCGAGCGTTTCGGGAGAAAAACAAACCTGAACAGATCCATTTCTTCAAAAACATGGAAGGCCGGGATTTTCTGAAGGTCTTGTTGGCTTCCAAGTGCCTGATCGGCAATTCCAGCGTGGGAATCCGGGAGTGCTCGTTTTTGGGAGTGCCGGTGATCAACATCGGAACCAGACAAAACAAGCGGGAGCGTGGCCACAACATCATCGATGTGGGCTATGATCGCCAGGAGATAGCCAAGGCCATTGATTTTTGGCTCTCCAATCCCCGACCGGCCCAGTCGCACGTGTACGGGGGCGGCAGAGCCGGAGAAGAAATCGCACAGTTGCTCAGCAAGGTGGAGCTGAAGTTTTCAAAGACTATTTCCTACTAGATGCTGATAGCGGTCAATTTTCACTACATCCGCGAGGAGTCGAACTATCCTTTTTCGGCTATCCATGGATTGAGTGCAGCTCAGTTTAAGAGCCAGATCCAGAGCCTGGGCAAAGAGGGGACTTTTGTGTCCCAGGATGATATCCGCCGTTTTTTGGCCCATGAGTCCGAACTACCCGAGCGCAGCATACTGGTCACCTTTGACGATGGATTGCGAGAGCAATACGAGATAGCCTATCCTATCCTGCAGGAGCTGGGGGTTCCGGCGGTTTTTTACGTCAATCCTCTGAATATCCAGGAAGGAAAAATTTCAAACGTTCACCAGGTTCATCTGCTCAGGTCGTTTGTGTCCACGGCGGACATGCTGGATGGATTGGGTAAGCTCGACCTGCCGCTACAGCTGACGGATGCGGAGCGGCAGACTGCGGTCAGTCACTACAACTATGACTCCGCCGAGGAGGCGGTCTTGAAATACATCCTGAACTTCAAGATGGATTTCCACACCAAGGACGAGGTCGTAAACCGGCTTTTTGAGGAGACTTTCAGCGCGGAGGAGACGAAGCGTTTTCATGAGGCCTTCTACATGACCGACCACATGCTCCGGGGTCTGTCGGAGGACGGCTGCTTGGGCTCACACACCTATAGCCATCAGCCTTTGGGGCTGCTGTCTCCGGAGGAGCTGGATGCTGAATTTGAGAAGTCTCGTGCTTTTTTTGAATCCAAAGGCTTGGCAATGCCCCGCACCGTAAGCTACCCTTATGGCAGCAGGGCTAGTTGCGCACAGCCGGTTTTGGATAAGGCAAAGGAGTTCGACTTTGAATTTGGATTTACCATGGAGCGCGCCGGGAATATCCAAATCCGTGAAAACGCGTTGAATTTAGCCCGTTTTGATTGCAATGATGTGATCGGCGGGAAGTCCAACCTCTTTGAGGAGGGGCGGATGTTTGACCAGATTCCCGTAGCCTCTTGGGAGTTTTCGGGCTGTAGCGCCTAATACCAAAGGGATGGGCTTAGGCCCATTTACTGTTTTTGTCAAAGTTGAAAATACTCGGAATCATACCTGCCCGCAGCGGCTCAAAAGGCATACCTGGTAAAAACACCAAGTTGCTCAACGGCCTGCCCCTGATCGGATACGTGGCCCGCGACGCCAAAGAATCCCTGCTGCTCGACTCGGTGATTGTCAGTACCGACAGTGCGGAGATCGGGAGGATTGCCGAAGGGCTCGGCCTGGATTTTCCCTTCTTGAGACCAGACGAGATCTCCGGTGACAAGTCGCCTTCCATTGATTTCGTAAAACACGCCATCCTGGCGCTGGCCGAGCAGGGCAAGCACTATGACGCGATATGCCTTCTCCAGCCGACCAGCCCCTTCAAACCAAAAGGGTTCATAGATGCCTGCATCCGCCGATTTGTCGATGGAGACTTCGATTCCCTGGTTTCGGTATTGGAGGTTCCGCATGAGTTTAATCCCCACTGGGTTTTTGAGGAATCTGCCGATGGCTTGCTCAAGATTGCGACCGGGGAAGAACAACTGATCCCCAGACGTCAGGATTTGCCCAAGGCCTATTACCGGGACGGGTCGGTGTATTTGGCCAAGACGGACTTGATCCTGAAAGAAAGCAGACTGGTGGGAGGGAAGCTCGGCTACGTGCTTTCCGACGAGTCGTTTTATTGCAACCTGGACACCATGAAAGACTGGTATCTGGCCGAGGAAAAAGTAAAAAGCCTGTAACATGTGCGGAATCTCCGGAATAGTGGGCCCAATGAGTGACTATGCCGTCCCAGTGGGACAGATGGTACAGGCACAGCGCCACCGGGGGCCGGACGCGCATGCGGTGTACTGCGATGCGCAGGTCGGCCTGGGACACAACAGGCTCTCGATTATCGACCTGCATGAGACCGCAAACCAGCCTTTTCACAGCAGCTGCGGCCGCTATGTGATGGTGTTCAACGGAGAGATCTACAACTATCGGGAACTCAAATCCCGATTGTTTGGCCATCCATTCAGAACAAACTCTGATACCGAAGTCCTGGTGGAGCTCTACTCGAAGTACGGCACCGAGATGCTGGAATGGCTGAATGGAATGTTCGCCTTTGCCATATGGGACAAAAGCGAGCGCCGGCTGTTTTGCGCCAGAGACCGATTTGGGGTAAAGCCCTTCTACTACGCCATCCACCAAGGGAGCCTCTATTTTGCAAGCGAGATCAAGGCGCTACATGCGGCAGGGGTAGAAAAAAACATCGACCAAACCGTGCTCGCTGATTACATCGCCAAGGGCTCCTACGGCATGCCGGATGAGAGCTTTTGGAGTGGGATCAAGCAGCTGCCTGGCGGATGCACGCTGAGCTTTGAGCCGTCCAGAGGCCAGGTGGAGCTGAAGTCCTACTATGATTTTGTCTCCCGTGTCCAGCACACGGCGCAGCTGCACAGCGAGGCCGAGCTGAAAGCGGCCTACCATCCCCTGCTTCACGATGCGGTATCCCTTCGTTTTGTGGCGGATGTACCCGTCGGCTTCAACCTGAGCGGAGGGCTGGATTCCTCCCTGTTGCTGGCTTTCGTCAACGCTGCCAATCCAGACAAGGGAGAGCAGATCGAGGCCTTTACCTTTTACACCGGCGATCCCAACTACGACGAGCTGCCCTGGGTGGAACTCTTGCTGGAGCAGGAGAAAAATCCTCTAAATCGCGTGAAACTTTCCGTGGATGAGCTTCCACGACTGGCAGAGGAGGTAGCGAAGTTCCAAGACGAGCCTTTCGGGGGATTTCCCACGATCGCCTATTCCGGGATATTTCGGCAGGCGAGGGAAAAAGGCGTCAAAGTCCTCTTGGACGGGCAGGGCATGGACGAAGCTTGGGCAGGATATGACTACTACCGTTCTCCCGCTTCGCAAAGTTTGGTTCAGGGCACGAAAAGTCCCCTTACCCGCCCGGCAGTCTTTGAGGCTGACTTTCTCGGCGCCGGACGCAATGTGTCTTATCCCAAGCCTTTTGACTCGGAGCTGCTCAATCTCCAGTACCGCGACATATTCTACACCAAGATACCCCGGGCACTCCGCTTCAACGACCGCGTGAGCATGCAGCACTCGGTGGAGCTGAGGGAGCCATTTCTTGACTACCGTTTGGTGGAGTTTGGCTTTGCGCAGGAGCAAAAATGGAAAATCAGGAATCAGGAGGGGAAATGGTATCTCCGCCAGTTTGCGCAGGAGGTAGTGCCCAAGCGGCTTTCCCTGGCCCCCAAGCGCCCGCTGCAGACTCCCCAGCGGGAATGGCTCCGAGGTGAGCTGAGAGACTGGGCCGACTCCCACATCCAGCAGCTGGCGCAGCGTGACTTCATCCGGGGAAGCGAATTGTCCAAAGAGTGGGAGGCCTACCAAAAGGGCCTCTCTGACAACAGCTTCTACGTGTGGCAGTGGATTAATCTGAACATCATTTTGAATACGAATAACTAGAATGGAATCAAGCAATTCTTCCCAGGACTGGGATTTGGTAATCGAGAGCAAGAGTTCCCTCTTTGACCTGAAGCTCTATGATCTCTGGAGGTACCGGGATCTGCTTCGGATGTTTGTGAAGCGGGATTTCGTCAGCTTCTACAAGCAGACCATCTTGGGACCATTGTGGTTCTTTATACAGCCGATCTTCACCACGCTGGTGTATGTATTCGTGTTTGGCAACCTGGCGGGGATCTCCACGGACGGTCTGCCCCAGTTTTTGTTCTATCTCTCGGGGATCACCGCCTGGAACTACTTTGCGGACTGCATCACCAAGACCAGCACAGTATTCAAGGACAATGCGAATATCTTTGGGAAGGTCTATTTCCCGCGTCTTATCCTGCCGTTGAGCATCGTGGTGAGCAACCTGGTCCGCTTTGGCGTACAGCTGATCCTCTTCTTCTCGATGATGGTTTATTTCTACCTGGATGGCGCAGACATCCAAGTCACCTATGTCGCCTTGCTGTTTCCGGTATTGGTATTGTTGATGGCTTTTCTGGGCCTTGGGATAGGCTTGATCATCACCGCGATGACCACCAAATACCGGGATCTTTCTTTTCTGGTGACCTTTGGGGTTCAGCTGCTCATGTATGCCACCACCGTGATCTACCCGCTGAGCTCGGCTCCAGAGCAATACCGGGGATTTATCGAGATGAACCCGATGACACCGATCATCGAGTCATTCCGCTATGCGTTTCTCGGCGCAGGGGAGTTTAGCTGGAACAACCTGCTCTATACCACCCTCGTCACCCTGGTGGTCTTCATCCTCGGACTGGTGATATTCAACAAAACCGAACGAACCTTCGTCGACACGATCTGATCATGGGCAAGACAGCTATAAAAGTAGAAAACCTCTCCAAAATCTATCGCTTGGGCGAAATCGGAACCGGTACCGTCAGCAGGGACTTGGAGAGATGGTTTAGGATGAACGTGCTAAACCAGGACGATCCCTTCCTCCAAATCGGCCAAACCAACGACCGCGCCACCAAAGGCGACTCCAACGTAGTGTACAGTCTTCAAGACTTGAATTTTGACATCCAAGCCGGAGACGCGGTGGGGATCATCGGCAAAAACGGAGCCGGCAAAAGCACCCTGCTCAAGATCTTGTCCCGAGTGACAGCGCCCAGCGTGGGCAGTGTGAAGGTGAAAGGAAGGGTGGCCAGCTTGCTGGAAGTGGGGACTGGCTTTCACCCTGAGCTGACCGGAAAGGAGAATATCTATCTCAACGGGGCGATTTTGGGAATGACCAAGAAGGAGATCACCCGCAAGCTGGACGAGATCATCGACTTCAGCGGCGTGGAGCGCTACGTGGACACACCGGTCAAGCGCTATTCCAGCGGCATGTATGTCCGCTTGGCATTTGCCGTCGCAGCACACTTGGAGAGCGAAATCCTGATCGTTGATGAGGTGTTGGCTGTGGGAGATGCGGAGTTTCAGCGAAAATGCCTGGGCAAGATGGGCGAGGTCAGCAAAAACGAAGGCCGCACCATCCTCTTTGTCAGCCACAACATGAATGCGGTAAACAACCTTTGCAAAAAAGGGATAGTCCTGTCCAACGGCACCATGGCCTATCAGGGAAATGCGGAAAGCTCCGTCCACTACTACCTCAACAACAACCAAAACAGCAAAGGGGCGGATCTGAAACACAAAGAAGTGAGTATCACCGCCCTCACCATCAATTCCCGCTTTGGGGATGTCAACACGGTCGAGGCTTTTGAGCGATTTCAGCTGACCATTGAGTTTGAAATCGAAAAAGGCGAGATGCAGGACTTGTACCTGGGTGTGTTCTTCAAGGACGCGTATGGATCCCGGATCAGCTCCATTTCCAATTGGCTCAACTCCCAGGACTTCAAGGCAGCGAAGAAAAACAAAATCACTGTGGACTTGACCCACGGGGTTTCTTTCCGGGAAGGAAACTACTCTGTGGATTTGGAATTCTTCATCCCCAACAAGGTGTATTTCGAAAACGCCCTGAGTTTTGAAGTGATCAACTCTTCCACCACGGGCTACAAGAAGGAATTCAAAAGCGAGTACGGCAACGTGTACGTTCCCAACAAGATCATCCACGAGGTATGAGAATCCTCTTTTTTTCCTCAGTCTGCAAAAGCCTGGAGATCTTCCAAGTCGCCTCGGAAAGCTACCTGAAGCTAAATCGGGAGGGCTTTGAGCTCGACTATTTGTTTCTCGACGACAATCGGGACCCGAGGACGAAAGAGTACCTGGCCAAGTTGGTCGCAGAGCGGGAAGACGCCTCCTTTTTGGATTTCCAAATGGATACCCAGACGGAATATACCAACCACGACTGGGACAGCAAGAAGATCGACCGCATCATCGCAATCAAGAACGCGGCAATCCGGGAAGCCCTCAGTGGAGGGTACGACTACCTGTTTTTGGTGGACTCCGACCTGGTGCTGCATCCCGATACCTTGGCCAGCTTGGTGGAGGCCGGAAAGGATTTCATATTCAGTATATTCTGGACCAAATTTCGGGAGGATTCCCCCTATACGCCAAACGCATGGGATTTTCATTCCTGGAACTACCATTCCGAAGACTCCTACTATCGGCTCAAGGAGCCTGGCGTGTTCGAAGTGGGGGGAGGAGGAGCCTGTACGCTGCTCTCCCGAGAGCTCCTCGAAAAAGGACTGAACTTCAACCGGCTCAGCAGCATGAATTTCCAGGGGGAGGATCGGCATTTCTGTACCCGGGCGCAAGCCTTGGGCTATGGGCTGTTTGTCGACTCCAGGCTGCCATGCTACCATATTTTTCAGGATGAAATGGCCCCCGAGGCAGCCGCGTGGTATGCGCAGGGAGCGAGAAGGGATTTTTTTGACCGCTGGCTGGACGCACAGTGGAGACAGGAGGTTAAGAGGCGATTTGAATATGATCCCCGTTTTTCCGTGCGGGTGAAAAAGTTCTTGTACGAGGTCCGCAATTCCTTTTCCAACCATTTTTTGGCCTAAGCCAAGAGATGGGCAGTAGACGGCTTCGTCAAAAAAACAAATAGCTAAAATGCACAACCAAAAAGTAATCCTGGTTTTTGGTACTCGACCAGAAGCGATCAAGATGGCCCCTTTGGCCTTGAAGTTCAAGGACAATCCGGCCATTGACCTGAAGATCTGCATCACTGCACAGCATCGCCACATGCTGGACCAGGTGATGGAGTTTTTTGGGCTCCAGGCAGACTACGACCTGGATCTGATGAAGGCCAACCAGTCACTCAATCAGCTGGCTTCCAGAATACTGTCAGCTTTTGACGAGGTGCTGGAGCGGGAGCAGCCGGATTGGATCTTTGTCCATGGCGACACCACTACCAGCTCCATGTGCGCCTTGGCGGCGTTTCATCGCCGGGTGAGGATTGCCCACGTCGAGGCTGGACTCCGGACCTACATCAAGGATTCTCCTTTTCCGGAGGAGATCAACCGTCAGATGACCGGCAAGATCACCGATCTGCACTTTGCGCCTACGACCTCATCCCGAGACAACCTCCAGCGGGAGGGAGTGGAGGAGCAGGACATTCTCGTCACTGGAAATACCGTCATCGACGCCCTGCATCTGGCGGTACAAAAGCTCCAGTCAGGCTATGAAGACGATGAAATCGCCCAGCTGAAATCGGTCATCACCGCTGGCAAGAAGGTCATCACCGTGACAGGACATCGCAGGGAAAACTTCGGTGGTGGCTTTGAGCGGATCTGCGAAGCGATCAAAAAGCTGTCGGCCATCGAGGACGTGCAGGTGATCTTTCCCGTACACCTCAATCCCAACGTCCAGCAGCCTGTCAACGACCTGCTTTCCGGCATTGCCAATATACACCTGATCAGTCCCTTGGCTTATCCTGCCTTTGTGTACCTGATGCAGGCATCCCATATCATCCTCACCGATTCCGGTGGAGTGCAGGAGGAGGCGCCCTCGCTGGGCAAGCCGGTGCTGGTCATGCGCGAAAACACCGAGCGTCCGGAGGCCGTGGAAGCGGGAACGGTGAAGTTGGTGGGGACGGATCCCGAGAAGATCTATTCCGAAGTGGCCGCTTTGATCCAAAATCCGGAAAATTACCAGCGCATGTCCTCCGCATACAATCCCTATGGCGACGGCCAGGCGGTCGAGCGGATCAACCAGCTCTTTGTCGGATGAGAATAGCCGTCATCGCCGAGTCGATCAATGTCAACGACAGCAGTGGATCCAAGGTCAACGTAGAGCTGATCAAAAACCTGGCGAAAATATGCGAGCAGGTGACGGTGTACCACTACACCCAGCGGGACATCCAGCTCGCCGGGATTCCCTGCATCAGTATCCGGGAAAGGAAGCTGTCCCTAAACTACGTCCTGAGCAGGTCCCAGCGGTACTTTACCAAGTTTACCGGGATTTCGCTCCATCGTCCTTTGGAGAGCCTGTTTGGGTTTTCGTTTACCTTCTTCAGCGACACGCGGAGTATCCGGGCGGTTTTGCCTGAGATAGTCCAGGGAGACTATGACTCGGTGATCACGCTGAGCAAAGGCTCCAGCTTTAGACCCCACTATGCGCTGCTGAAGTTTCCGGAGCTGCATGGCAAGTGGCTGGCCTATATCCACGATCCTTACCCCTTCCATTTCTATCCAAGGCCTTTTACCCAGGTGTTGCCCGGCTATAGGCAAAAGGAGGAGTTTTTCAGGGAGCTTTCAAAAGTTGCCCGCTACGTAGGCTTTCCCAGTAAGCTGCTGTCTGAGTGGATGGGTTCCTTTTTCCCGGAGATGGTCGGCAAATCCGTCATCATTCCCCACCAGATCAGCGAGTTTGATCCCAACGAGCGCCTGGACCTTCCCGGATGGTCATCCGGCAATTTCAACCTGCTGCACGCCGGCAACTTGCTCAAGGAGCGCCCGGTGGATAGTTTGATTTTGGCCTTCCAACGCTTTCTGAAGCAGCATCCCGAGGCCAAAGCCCACGCAAGGCTGTTTTTCGTAGGTCCGGCCCAGCACCATGAAGCAAAACTCAGGGACTATTGCAGCCAGATCGAGGAGCTGACGGTGATTACCGATTTCATCCGCTTTGAGCATGCGCTATATCTCCAAAAGGAAGCCACCGTCAACGTGATCGTGGAGTCCAAGTCCGAGATCAGTCCCTTCCTTCCGGGCAAATTTCCCCATTGCGTCTTGGCCGATAAGCCTATTCTGCTGATGTCTCCCCTATATTCGGAGACCAGAAGGCTGCTGGGCAAGGACTATCCCTATGTGGCTGAGTCTGATGACGTCGAGGGCCTAAGCCAAGTCATCGCCGAGCTCTATTCCCAATGGGTAAAAGAAAAGAATTTGAAATTAAACCGTCCCGACCTGAAGGACTACGTGGGAGTAGACCACCTCAGGCAGGTCATGGCCAGTATCGCGTAGTAGATGAGTACAAAAAAAGTTCTGATTCTGATCCCCGATGGTGTGGGGCTGAGAAATTTCGCCTTCAGCAATTTTGTGAAGCGGGCCGAGGAAGCTGGATTGGAAATCGTGTATTGGAACAATTCCAGCTTTGGGCTGGCGGACATAGGGCTGACGGAAGTCAAAACACCCAAACCCCGACCTCACTTCCTCACCGATATCGTCAAACGCGTCAAGATCGAAAACTACATCGACTGGTATGCCGAGGAGTTTGAAGACCAGGCTTTCCACGACTATAAGTTTAACGCAGGCAAGCCGTCCAGCGCAAAAGACCGGGTCAAAGCCGCGTTTTTCAGTTTCTTCAAGATGTACCTGGCCGGGGATCGCAGGAAGCAATCCCAGCCGCTGATCAATGTCCTGGAGCGTAGAACCGCTTACTTTCGCGACTGCGTGGCCCAGCTCCAGCAGCTCAAGCCAGACTATGTCTTTTGCTCCAACCAGCGGCCGATCACGGCCGTGGCGCCCATCGAGGCGGCCAAGTCGCTCGGAATCCCTACAGGCACGTTCATTTTTTCTTGGGACAACCTGCCCAAGGCCACCATGGTGATCGATCCTGACCACTATTTTGTGTGGAGTGACTATATGAAAAAGGAGCTGACCAAATACAATCCCGAGATCGCTCCAGAGCGGATCACGGTGACGGGTACGCCCCAGTTTGAAATCTACAGGGATGAAGCGCTGCTTGCCAACAAGGAGCAATTCTCCGAGCGCCACCAGCTCAAACCTGGAGTGAGGTACATCTGCTTTTCCGGGGATGACCACACCACCAGCCCCTATGATGAGTACTACCTCCGGGACTTGGCGGAGTCCGTCCGCGAGATCAACGAAGAGGCGGGAGTGGAGCGATTCGGAATTCTGTTCAGAAGATGCCCGGTGGACAAAAGCCGCCGGTACGACCCTGTGCTGGACGAGTTTAGCGACCTGATCCGCGCGGCAGACCCCAAGTGGGAAGCCGCTGGGGAGGTTTGGAATCAAATCATGCCCATGCCCGCAGACCAAGAGATGCTGGTCAATACCGTCTACCATACCGATATCGTCTTCAATGTCGGCTCATCGATGGTCTTTGATTTTTACGCTTTGGGCAAGCCATGCTGCTACTTCAACTATGATCCGGCGGAGGCGGGGGGCGGGCGCTGGAGCGTCAAGACACTGAACAACTTCATCCATTTTCGCTCACGTCCCAGCGAGGACGCCGTATTTTGGATCAACGACAAAAAAGAGATCAAGGCGCGTATACTGGAATATTTTGCCCAGCCCAGCTCCTGGAATGAGCAGGCGACCAAGGCCTGGTATGAGCTGGTCATCCACCAGCCTATCGACCGGGCATCCCGAAATATCTGCTCCAAAATCAGGGAATTGGCTTGAGGCAGGAGCAGACCCCTACGATGAAGACCGTCGCCTTCCTCACCCCGGAGTATCCCCTGCCCAGCATGGGCTATACCGGAGGCATAGGAACGAGCATTAAAAACCTGGCCGATTTCTATGGAAGTCAAGGGCTCCGGGTTTTTATTTTTGTTTATGGCCAGCGGGAAGATAGGGTAGAGGAGCGCGAGGCCAAGACCTTCGTGTTTATCAGGCAGGTCTATGCCGGGAGCATAGGCTGGCTGGTGAACCGCTTCAGGATTCAGCGGGTGGTCAATCGCTGGGTCGCCAAAGCCGGGATAGAATTGATAGAGGTTCCCGATTGGACGGGGATTTCGGCGTTTATCCGTTTTGACTGCCCGACGGTACTGAAGCTTCACGGCTCAGACACCTTTTTTTGCCATCTGGAGGGGCGGCAGGTCAAGTCGAGAAACCGCTGGTTTGAAAAGACCGCTTTCAAAAGTGCAGACCATATCGTGGCAGTCAGCGATTTCGTGGGGCGAAAGTCCTGCGAGCTGTTTGGAACCCGGCGCAGCTACGAGGTGATCCACAACGGGATCCACTTGGATGCCTTGGAGCCTCAGACGGCCGGTTCACAGTCTGGTGCCAAAACGGTCTTTTACTTTGGAAGCCTGATCCGAAAAAAGGGCGTGCTGGAGATTCCCGCGATCTATAACCTCGTCCATCAGCAACACCCCAATGTGCGTCTTGTACTGGCTGGCAACGACGCCTTTGATATCCATACAGGATCGGGCTCCACCTGGGAACTGATGAAGCAGGCATTCAGCACCGAGGCTTTTCCCTCGGTGGAATACTTGGGACTGGTCAAGCATGGGCAGATCCGACGACTGATCCAGCAGGCGGATGTCTGTATTTTTCCGTCCTATGCCGAGGCCTTTCCGGTCTCATGGCTGGAGGCGATGGCTCAGGGCAAAGCGCTGGTGTGTAGTGATATAGGCTGGTCTCCGGAGGTCATTCTGGGAGAGGAAGTCGGCTTTACCGCCCATCCTGCTGATCATCGCGCTTACGCCGCGCATGTCGTCAATTTGTTGGAAAATGACCAACTGAGGGAGAAAATGGGCAAGTCCGCCCTTGCCTCTGTGCAGGCAAATTTCTCGATCGAACAAGTGGGGAGGCAGCATTTGGATCTCCTCAGTCAGAAAATCAAAAAAAGAAGATGAAAATCTCCCTCGTCATCTGCACCTACATGCGTCCGGATGCGATCATGGATCTGCTGGAGTCTGTGAAGCCGCAGCGACTACAGCCCCACGAAATCATCATCGTGGACGGGTCGACCAATGAGGAAACCAAGCGTGCCGTTTCGGGTTTTTCTTGCGAAGTGCCGGTTCATTACCATCTGGTGGAGCCCGGGCACAGAGGGCTCACCCGACAGCGGAATTTCGGCACGGCCCGGGTAGCCGCAGAGTCGGAGATCGTGGCCTTTCTGGATGACGACGTGGTACTTCACCCCCAGTATTTTGAGGAAATAGCCAAGACCTTCGCAGCGCACCCCGAGGCAATAGGAGTAGGGGGACTGGATGTCAGGGAAAACGGCTACTTCAAGCTGCAGCCCGGGCAGGAGGTTTCGAGGTTTTCGCACTATGTTTTTGACGGCTATGCGACCCCGGATTCGCTTCGGTTTAAGATCAGAAAGCTGTTTGGCTTGATGCCCGATTTGCCTCCGGATATCATTCCCGCCTATTCCCACGGTCGCAGCGGGCACCCGCCGAGCGGGAAGACGTATGAGGTAGAGCACCTGATCGGACTGAGCATGGCCTATAGGAAGTCGCTCTTTGGGCACATCCGGTTTTCTCCTTATTTCGAAGGCTACGGCCTGTACGAGGATTTTGACTTTTCCCTGCGGTCTTTGGCCTATGGCAAGCTGTACGTCAACACCAAAGCCACCCTGGAGCACTATCACGTGGCTCCCGGCCGCCCCAATTTCTACAAGTATGGCCAGATGGTCGTCACCAACGGATGGTATGTATGGAGACTTCGGTTTCCCAAAACCCGCCTTGCGGATACCCTGAAGTGGCACCTGACCTGTCTCCTCCTCACCCATATCCGACTGCTCATCGTGGTCAAAGGCCCCCACCGAGGAGATGCGGTGCGGGACTACCTGGGTCGGATGAAGGCTTGGTTTGTGCTTTGGTTCAAAAAGCCCCGGGTCGTACTATGAGGTTTTTGGTGGTTTCGCACGCGGCGCATTTTGCAAGGGAGGGAAAGTGGTATTCCTACGGACCTCTGGTCAAGGAGATGGTACTCTGGGAAAAGTGCGTGGATCAGATGGAGATCTTTGCTCCGGTAGTCCCGTCCAATGAGGATGCCATCAACCTGCCTTACCGCGCTGACAGTACCTTTGTGAACGAGTCGCCTTCCCTGGACTTTACAAGCCTTGGCGAAGCAGCCAAGAGCGCCGTCAAGCTTCCCTGGATTGTGGTAAAGATGTGGGTGGCCATGTGGTTCGCCGATCACATCCACCTGAGATGCCCCGGCAATCTGGCCTTGGTCGGCTGCCTGCTGCAGGTTTTTTTCCCTTGGAAAAAGAAAACCGTGAAATATGCGGGCAACTGGGATGCGAAAAGCGCCCAGCCCAAGACCTACAAGCTGCAGCAGTGGATCATCAACCAGCCCTGGCTGAGCCGCAACATGACCGTGCTGGTCTATGGCGACTGGGCCCACAGTTCCAGCAATGTCCGTCCCTTTTTCACGGCTAGCTACCAGGAGGCGGACTTTGCTCCTGTGGAAAAATCGCCCGTCTCCGAAGGGATCAAACTGGTCTATGTCGGGGGACTGGTGAGCGGAAAAAACCCAATGATGTCCTTGCAGGCGTTGAAGCTGCTGGTGGACGCGGGACACGATGCCCGTTTGGTGTTTTGTGGGGAGGGGGCCGAGCGAAAGGCCCTCGAAGCCTTCGTCGCATTGCATGGACTGGATTCGCGGGTGCTGCTGCGTGGCAACGTGAGTGCACAGGAGGTGAAGCAGGAGCTGGTCGAAGCCCATTTTTTGGTGTTCCTGTCCGACTCTGAGGGGTGGCCCAAGGTCGTCGCCGAGGCGATGAGCTGGTCCTGTATCCCCATCACGACTGCCGTCAGCTGCGTACCCGAGATGGTCGGTCGTGGCAGACGCGGCGTATTGGTGGACAAAGAGCCGACTCAGATCGTGGAGGCTATCCTCGCTATCAATCGGCACCCGCAAAAGCTCCGGCAAATGCAAGAGGAGGCTCGCGACTGGGCGAGGCAGTTCACCCTGGAGCGCTTTGCGGCCGAAATCGAAAAACTGGTATGAGGATACTGCAGCTGATCGATTCCCTGGACACCGGTGGAGCGGAGATGATGGCGGTGAATATTTCAAATGCCCTGCACGAAGACGGGAATCCCGTGATCCTCTGTGCTTCCCGCAGGGGCGGGGCTTTGCTCAACCGCAAGCACAAACAGGTACCCTACATTTGTCTAAACAAGGCGAATTCACTCGATTTCAGGGCCTTGTTTCGATTGGTCGCCCTCGCAAAACGGGAAAACATAGAGCTGATCCATGCGCACTCGAGTTCGGTATTTTGGGCTTTGTTTGTCAAGTTGGCGCTCTTTGGCCGAGTCCAAGTGCTCTGGCACGACCATTTCGGAAATCGTGTCCACGAAAAGGCCAACGTATTTATGGTGCTGTGTTCCTACCTGCTCGACTATGCGATCTGCGTCAACGAAGAGCTAAAGAACTGGTCTCTGGCCCATATGAAAATCCCACAAGACCATATCGCCCAGATCAATAACTTCCCTGCGCTGACCATCAGCAGAAAGAGCGGGTTGGAGACCATGGACAGTCCGAAGATCGTCTATTTGGCGAGTTTCAGGGAACCAAAAAACCACCTCAATGCCATCCAGGCATTTCAAAAATACCTGCAGCTGGGAAATCCAAACGCCCAGCTGATCTTGGCAGGTAAATACCACCAAAACACCTATTACCAACAAGTGACAGACTACATCCAAAGTCAAGGACTGTCTGGGAAAGTCCAGCTGACCGGCAATGTCGAGGATGTGGGCCTTCTCTTGTCCGAAATGCACATCGGGATTATCTCCTCTGATTTCGAAGGACTTCCGGTGAGTCTGTTGGAGTATGGCTTGGCAGCTCTGCCTGTGGTAGTCACCGAGGTGGGGGAGTGTCCCAAAGTCCTGGACTACGGCAGGTTTGGCAAAATCGTCGAGAAGGGCAATCCACTGCAGCTGGCCGAGGCCTTGCATGACTTGGTGGGCAACTGGGAGCAGGCCATCGCTACGGGGAGAGAGTTCAGGTCACACGTTGACGAAAATTACGGAACCCGTAACTTTCTCTCCACTTACTATCACCTGATAAAGGGCAATCGATGATCAAGCAAATCGCCTCGGTCAAATACCTCAATTTTTGGATTGTTTTCCATATCCTCCTGGGCGTGGCGACTACCGTCACCCCTTGGGCGCTGATCGGGTGGTACTATCTGGTTTTTGTTTTTTCGATCCCTCTGCTGCTAAACAAATCCAAGTACAACGGCTCGGTGAGCTACCTGCTGGTGTACCTGGTCTCCTTTGAAGTGTTTTCCAGGATGGTGAAGGCGACGCCTTTCATCAGCTATGAGCAGAGCAAATACATGACGTTTTTCCTGACTTCATTTGGGCTGCTCCATGGCGCCAACCGGATGGGCAAAGAGGGCCTGCTGATGGTGGTGTTGCTTTTTCCGGCCCTGTTCTACGACTTTTCGGGGATGGTATCAGTTCCCTACATCATCTTCGACGTGCTCGGGCCGATCAACCTGGGGCTTTGCATTTGGTTTTTCTCCAACCAGCGCTTTACTCCTTCGGGGTTTCTGGCACTTATCCGCCTGATGGTGTTTCCGATCATTTCGGCCCTGTTTTTCACGTTCATCAAGACTCCGGATTTCGATTCCATCGAGTTTGACCTCGGTGCCAATTTTGAGACCACCGGAGGCTTTGGCTCGAATCAGGTGTCGGTACTCTTTGGCCTGGGGATATTCCTGATGTTTATCTTCATCATTTTCAAATGGCGCTTTTCCGGCAATTTCTGGATTGACTCCTTTTTTCTCTTGGGATTTGCGTTCCAGGGCTTGTTGAGTTTTTCCCGTGGAGGCGTGATCGGGGGAGCAATAGGCATCCTGGGGCTGTTGTTTGTGCTGAAGCGGAACTCGGGGAAGATCAAGGATCTGGCAAACATCCCGAAAGTGGGCAGGTATCTGGTGCCTGCGATCCTGATCCTCATGGTCACCTTCGTCGTGGTAAACAATATCACCGGGGGCCTGCTCATGCTGAGGTACAGCGGGGAGACCGCCGGTACGATGGCTGGAGCAAAAGAGCGCTCTCTGGACACCTTTACGTCTTACCGCGCCGGGATCGCCTTGGAAGACCTGGAGATTTTCATGGAGAATCCCATTTTGGGAACGGGTGCGGCGTCTTCCAGATACCTGAGGGAGGAGCATTTTGGCACTGCCCCGCACATTGAGCTGAGCAGGCTGTTTGCCGAGCATGGCATGTTTGGCATCGCGTACTTCGTGGTCGTGGCGATGGTGTTTTTTGGCCTTTTCCGCAAAAAGGCCAATATCAAAGTCAAAAGTGTCCTGCTAGCCTTTGCCATGGTGGCGGTATATACCACCTTCCATGCGGCGACTCGGACCTACATCACCCCCTTGTTGTTTGGACTGGCGATGATCACCGTCACTACGCCCCGTAGGCGCAAGCTTGCGGACTCCAGCGATGGGCCCATCAAAACTCTGCCTACTAAAAAATAACCGGTTTTGGTCGAATGAAAATCTTGTTTTTGGGAGAAACCTACCGGGCGGATGCGATCACCTGGATGAGAGGGGTGGAGCAAAATGCCGGTGTCAAGCTGCAAACGCTGGAGGTCGCCCCGTCGCCCGTGCGCTGGAAGCGCGTGGCAAACCTTGGCCTGTTCTTTTTCAGCATCATCCAAATCAATCGGCAGCAGTGGGACTTGGTATTGGCGGAGCGGGCCACCAGCTATGGTTTTTTTTCCCTGTTTGTCAGGGCCAAAGTGAGAATAGTGGCGCAGCAGGGCATCACGGATGCCTTTCCCTTGGAGGGATTTGCGGTGCATATCAAAAGATGGCTGCAGCGAAGAGTCTATAGAAATGTCGACCTGATCCACGCTTGGGGACATGTGATGGTGCCTGCCATGCTCAACTCCGGGGCAGATCCGTCCAAAATCACAGTGCTGCCCAAGGGGATAGACCTGAATCGCTTCCATGGGCAGAAGCGCAAAGTGGAGAGCCCGCAGGGCAAGGTCATCGGGATAGTGACCCGCTCGCTATATCCCGAGTATCGCCACGAAGACATCCTCATGGCTATGGCGGAGGTGAGAAAAACCTTCCCGAATGTGGAGGTTTGGATCGTGGGAGATGGCGTGTTGAAAGCGGCATTGGAAAGGAAGTCCCAGGACTTGGGACTGGAGGAAAACCTGAAGTTTTTGGGCCGGATACCCAACGATGAACTCCCCGATCTGCTCGCCCAGAGTGATTTTTACCTTTCCGTACCCATTTCGGAGGGTGTCTCCGCCTCCCTGTTTGAGGCGATGGCCAGCGGCTGTTTTCCGATCGTGTCGGAGCTGCCGGCTTACAAGGCTTTTCTGAAAGACGGGCAAAACGGCCTCCTCGTGCCGGTTTGCGACAGCCAGGCTCTGGCCAAGGCGGTGCTACGCTATCTCGCTGACCCCGGGCGCTATGAGCCGGGAGTAATACAAAACAGGAAGTACATCGAGCAGCACGTGGACTTCCACCAAAACATGAAAGCGCTATATGGCCGGTATCTCGCCGAGCTGTCTAACAAATAAAATATTATGTGCGGAATAGCAGGTTTTTGGGAGTTTGAAAGTGAAGCTTCCCCATCCAAGATCAAAGCCATGTGCCAGGCGATCAGCCATCGCGGCCCCGACGCGGAGGGCACCTATGTGGATGGCAAGCTGGCCTTGGGACATCGCAGGCTTTCCATCTTGGACCTCTCCGAGGGAGCCAACCAGCCCTTTGTCAGCCCTTGTGGCAATTTCCACCTAGTCTACAACGGGGAGGTATTCAACTACCAGGACTTTTACCCGGAGTTGCGGCAGAAGGGCTACACATTCACCACCACTTCTGACACGGAGGTGCTGCTCTACCTTCTGATGGAGTATGGTACCCAGGTTTTGGGGAGGCTGAATGGCTTTTTTGCTTTTGCGTTTTGGGATGCGAGGGAACGAAAGCTGACCCTTGCCAGAGACCGTTTTGGCGTCAAGCCGTTGTTTGTGTCCACCAATGCGGAAGGGGTGTATTTTGCCAGCGAGCCCAAGGCGCTTTTCGCTGGCGGAGTAGCCAAGCAGGTGGACGAAAGCCAGGTGGACGAGCTGATGTTTTATCGCTATGTGTCAGGGGAAAACACCATTTTCTCCGGCGTGAAGCGACTGCTGCCGGGGTATGTGATGGAATTGAAGGGCAGCCCAGAGAAAGTAGTCAAACGTCGGTGGTACAAGCTTTCCGATGAGGCGCAACAGCACGATGCGATCAAAAATCCCCTGGAATGGTTTGAGGAGACTTTTCTGGACAGCGTGAGGCTGAGGATGATCTCCGATGTCAAGGTAGGCACGCTGCTGAGTGGGGGCCTGGACAGCAGCAGTGTCCTGTATGCCCAGCATGCGCAAGGATACCAGGACCTGAGCTCTTGGAACGTGATGTTCAAAGGCTTCAAGTACGACGAGTCCAGCGTGGCACAGCGTTTTTCCAACGATCTCGGAGTGCAGTACAACGGAGAGGAGTTTCTGGGCGATGTGCAGGTCGAGCTGTTGATGGACGCCATCCGCAACCATGACGAGCCGATCATGCACTACACGGACAACGTGGTGCTGGGCCTGGCCCGGATAGCGAAGCAGAAAGTTACCGTTCTGCTCTCCGGCGAGGGTGCCGACGAAATACTGGGTGGATACGTCCGCTACAAGCCCCATGACGGAATGATGCGGTATAACCTCCTGAAGACTATCCGCTTCATTCCCGATAACTACCTCAACAACCCCCGGCTCCTAAAGCTGAAAAACTACTTCCGTACCAACAACCGGGACTTTCAGCTGATGATGAACGCCAACGATATCTACCTCCACGACTTCGAAAAAATAGGGGTGGGTACGGCAAATCTGCTCCCGGAGTACCGGATTGGCGTATTGGAGGAGGCTAAAAAGCTCTATCCGGGCAATGTGTATCGCCAACTCCTCTACCTGGAGCAGCATACCCATTTGCAGACGTTGAACGACAAAAACGACCGTACCACGATGGGGGCGTCCCTGGAGTGCCGGGAGCCTTTTCAGGACTATCGCCTGGTCAATGGGGTGGCCTCGTTGCCGGATCGGTATTTCACTTCCAAGGGGAAGGGGAAGTACCTGCTGATGGATTCCATTGGCAAGAAATTGCCTGACTATATCCGCAAACATCCCAAAATCGGCATGTCCATGCCATGGGATGAATACATTCTCAACAATCCCGTATTCCGGGAGCATTTGGAAAAAATGCACCAGTCGGACTATTTCCAGTTCAGCTTCTTGAAGTACGTGGATGTCCAGGGCCTCGTGGAGCGCTTCAAGCAAAACCCCAAAGAGCACTACGGCTTTGTAAAGCAGCTGTTTTTCTGCTCACTTTGGTACGAGCTGAACTTCAGCTCTTGACGCGAGATGGACTTGTATTTGAAAAACCTAGAATCCCACTGTGATCAGTATCGTTGACCTGCTGAAGTGGCAGGGCTATCCCATCGCCGCCGCCCAAAAGAAGCTGGAGGAGATCCAGTCTTTTTCAAGGGACGAGTTTGCCGAGTGGCATCAGGCCAAGGCGTGGGAAATCGCCAGATTTCACTACCAAAACAACGCCCTCTATCGGAGTCTGGTAGGGCGGCATTTCCCCAGCCGCTGGGAAGACCTGCCGGTCGTGCGAAAAAAAGACCTGCAGTGCGGGATGGAACAGAAGCTCACCGGTTCCCTCGCCAAAAAGGACCTGCATTTTGGCAGCACCTCCGGATCGTCTGGCACGCCCTTGCGTTTTGCCAAGGACAAGTTTTGCCACAGCATGACCTGGGCACTGATCTTGGATCGGTATCGGGAGGTGGGCATCAGCCCCCATGACTACCAGGCGAGGTTTTACGGCATCCCGTTGGGCTTTCCCCACTATCACAAGGAAAGACTCAAAGACTACCTGATGAACCGGCTGAGGTTTTTGGTATTCGACCTTTCAGACAGACAGCTCGATGAAAATATCCGAAGGTTTTCCAAAGAGAAGTTCATCTACACCTATGGCTACACCAATGCCCAGACTTTTTTCGCAAGATATCTCAGGGGCAAAAATCTGGTGCTGAAGGATATCTGTTCCTCCTTGCAGGCCACCATCGTCACTTCCGAGCAATGCAGCGATGAGGACAGGGCGCTTCTGGAGCGGCAGTTTGGCGTGCCGGTGTACAACGAGTATGGAGCTTCCGAACTGGAGTTTCTGGCGATGACGGACTCCCGGGGAGTGAGGCGTCTGTCCTCCGAGACGCTGGTCACGGAGGTGCTGGACGAGAGCCATCAGCCCATGCCGGAGGGGGAGTCCGGCAGTCTGGTGTTTACCAATATCTTTAACCGAGCCATGCCCTTCATCCGCTATGAAGTGGGCGATGTGGGGGCTGTAAGGCAGGATCCCGCGCACCGCTGTGCAGAGCTCGTTCAACTCAGCGGCCGCCTCAACCATCTGATTTTCTTGCCTTCCGGCAAAAAGGCCGCAGGCTTTTCCCTATACTACATCTCCAAGCATCTGATGGCTTCCCTTAACGGCCTCCATGAATACCAGGTGCGGCAGGTCACCTTGGATACTTTCGAGGTGGATTTGGTCTTGGACGGGCAACTTTCCGCAGGGGATGTGAAAGCGGTGGAGGAGAGCTTTGGCCTGTATCTGGAAAAAGGGCTGAACGTGCTCGTAAGGCAGGTCGCCAAGATTGACCGGGAAAAATCAGGAAAGTTGAAGCATTTCATTTCCCATTTGGACAAGGAACCCAATTCATGAAGATCGTCTACTTCTACCAGTACTTTTCCACGCCCAAGGGATCCTGGGGCACGCGTGTGTACGAATTTGCCAAGGAATGGGTAGAGCAGGGGCATGACGTCACCGTCGTCACCAGCGTCTATTCCAAGTCGGATCTCAAGGCTGAAAAGCTCCTCGAGGATCAGGTGCACGAAGGCATCAAGCTGAAGGTGATCAACGTCCGTATCGACAACAAACAACCTTTTTTGAAGAGAATCTGGACTTTTGTCTTCTATTCCCTACTGTCCTCCTGGTATGCGCTGACACTGCCTGCGGACCTGGTCATAGCCTCTTCCGGCCCCATTACCGTGGGACTTCCAGGCCTCTTGGCGAGGTTTTTTCGCGGAAGGACGCTGGTGTTTGAGACCCGGGATCTCTGGCCGGAGGGAGCCATAGAGCTGGGCATCATCCGCAACAAATGGATGGTCAAGCTGGCCTATTGGTTTGAGGGAGTATGCTATCGCAATTCCAAACTGATCGTCGCCCTCTCTCCGGGGATGAAGCAGTATATCGAGGCCAAATCCGGACACCCCAACGTCATCTCCGTGACCAATGCGGCAAACATCGAGCTTTTTGCCCGGCCGGTAGCCTTCAAGGCCATCCACCCTGAGCTGCAGGCTGGACAGTACGCCATCTATACCGGAAACATCGGCCTAGTGAACAATAGCTATCTGCTGCTCAACGCAGCCCGCTATATCAAGGCAAAGGGCATCAGCGGACTGAGAATCCTGATCATCGGGGATGGGCAGC
This sequence comes from Algoriphagus oliviformis, assembly GCF_017254915.1. Classification (GTDB taxonomy): domain Bacteria; phylum Bacteroidota; class Bacteroidia; order Cytophagales; family Cyclobacteriaceae; genus Algoriphagus; species Algoriphagus oliviformis. The sequence goes on from NZ_JAFKCT010000009.1 coordinate 105,936, forward strand.
TCCGCGACGAGCTGGTGCGCGTGAAAGAACAAGAGGGACTGGACAGCCTGATCATCCATGGCTTGATCCCCAAGGTGGAGCTGGTAGGGCTCATCCAGCACGCACTTGCATCGCTGGTCCCCCTGCAAAACTCCCCAATCCTCGACACCTCTTCCCCCAACAAGTTTTTCGAATCTTTGGCGGCGGGAGTGCCGGTCATCCAAAATACACAGGGATGGATGAAAGACTTCCTTGACGGGCATCAGGTGGGCTATACGATCAGACACGACGATGCGGAAGCCCTCGTGCGCTGTCTCATAGAGCTGCGTGAGCAGCCGGCATTGCATGCTCAGATGGGGGAAAAAGCCCAAGTGATCGCCCGAGCCGAGTTTGACAAAGACGTGCTGGCTCGGCGGTTTAGAAATGCGCTGGAAAAACTGAACCCCGCCTAGCCACTCTGCCTGCCATGAACCTGATCGCTCTTTTCCGTCGCTCGACCAACTCCAAGAGTTTCATCCCGGAGATCGACGGCTTGCGTTTTTTCTCCATCGCCACAGTCGCGCTCTATCATCTCAACACGGCCTATTCCCGGCAGATCGGAATCGGTCTGGAAGGCTGGGGCGAGCAGGTGGGAATAGACCATATTACGCAGTTTGGCTGGTGGCTGATCCGGATGGATCTGGGAGTGAAGGTCTTCTTTGCGATCAGCGGATTTATACTTGGCTTGCCCTTTCTCAAATATTACTTTGGAGATGGGAAAAAAGTGGCGATCGGAGACTACCTGTATCGGCGTTTGACCCGTCTGGAGCCTCCTTTTGTGATCACCCTGCTCGGGTTTTACCTGGTGCACGTCTTCCTTTTGGGCGAGTCCGCGGCAGATCTGCTTCCCAATTTCCTGACCGGCTTGGTCTACAGCCACGTATTTGTTTTTGGGCTGCCCAATCCCATCAATCCGGTGACCTGGAGCTTGGAGACCGAGGCCCAGTTTTATCTGGTGCTTCCGCTTCTGTTTTTCCTCCTTTCCAAGCTCAGGCGACCCTTGCTGATTTTTGGCGCTTTTCTGGCGCTGCTGCTGGCTTCGGCCTATTTCCGGAGCTATTCCTTGGACTATGGCCTGCTGCATCTTTCCAGTTCGGTGTTTGCCTATTTCATCAATTTCGGGACGGGGATTCTCTTTGCCTACCTATATCTCAAGCGGCCCGCGTTCTTTGCCAAGACCAAAACCCTAGGCTATGACGGCTTGGTGATGGCGGCGATCGTGGGGATGTTTGTGTTTTACAAACCTCAAGCCTTGGTGTACAACAACCTGCTCTTTAACCTCTCAGTGCTGGCCTTTTTGGTCGGGACATTCCGCGGGAAGCTGGCCAATTGGCTGTTCACACGGCCGTTTGTCTATCTGGTGGGAGGGATGTGCTACACGATCTACCTGATCCACTACGCATTCTTCTATCTGGTCGTCGGCTTTACCGGCGGGATTTCCCTGGGACAGGGTTATTGGTTGGATTATTTTGTGCAAGGCGTCTTGATTTTCCCCTTGCTTCTGGTTCTTTCTGCGGCGTTTTTTCTTTTGGTAGAAAAGCCCTGCATGGACAAAAACTGGCCTAGTCAACTGAAGCACTCCCTAAAAACCAAACTCGCCGGATGAAATATCTGCTGACTGGAGCCAGTGGCTTTTTGGGGAGACATATATTGGCAGCCCTGCCCAAAGGCGCTGTCGTTACGTTGGGCAGAGGGCCTGAAAACGCTATCGAGTGTGATTTGGCCAGTTCGGTCCCAGACCTTCCCCCCGTGGACGTGGTGATCCACAGCGCGGGAAAAGCCCACATGGTGCCCAAGACGCAGGAGGAAGGGGAGGAATTTTTCCGGGTAAACCTCCAAGGCTCCAAAAACTTGCTTCAGGCGCTGGAGGACAGCCGGGCCTTGCCTCGGCAGCTGGTCTTCATCAGTACGGTGTCGGTCTATGGCAGGGAGTCGGGGGAGATGATTTCGGAAAACCATCCCCTCGAGGGTGAAAGCCCCTATGCGCTCAGCAAAATCGAGGCCGAGCGGGAGATGGAGCGCTGGGGGGAAAAGAACGGCGTGCCGGTGCTGATCTTGAGGCTGCCCCTGATCGTGGGAGACAGCGCTCCCGGCAACCTTGGGCGCATGATCCGGGGAATCCAAACCGGGCGATACGCTTCCATAGCCGGAGGGAAAGCCCGAAAGAGCATGGTGCTCGCTGAGGACGTGGCCGAACTGATCGCCAGAGTCGGAGGGCAGCGGGGCGTCTACCACCTGACCGATGGGTACCATCCTTCATTCAATGAGCTGGAGACGGCCATTGCCGCGCAGCTACACACCCGAATCCTGCTCAAGCTGCCCATCGCCGTCGCCAAAGTACTGGCCAAAATCGGCGACCTTCTCCCGTTCTTTCCGGTCAATAGCCGCCTGGTGGACAAGATGAGCTTGGACTTGACCTTCGATGATTCTCGTGCGCAGCGAGAGCTGTCTTGGGCTCCGCGCAGTGTTTTGGATTTTCGGTTTCTTGACATAAAAGGCCAGCAAGCCAACCAGTAAAAAGCATGCTATTCAATTCCTTTGATTTTGCCGTCTTTTTGCCCATCGTCTTCCTAGTCTATTGGGCTTTGAAGGATTTTCCGCTGAAGTGGCAAAATGTGGTCCTGCTGATTGCCAGCTACCTGTTTTATGGCTGGTGGGACTACCGTTTTTTGGGCCTGATCCTGATCAGTACGCTGATAGACTATGGCGCCGGTATCGCCATCCATAAGTATAGAGCGCAGCGGGACAAAAGTCGGCTCTTTTTGGTGATCAGTCTCCTGTCCAACCTGGGCCTGCTGTTTTTCTTCAAGTACTACAATTTTTTCGTCCAGAATGTGGACGACATGATGGTGGTCTTCGGCTATCATCTCAATACTTCCACGCTCAACATCCTGCTGCCTGTAGGGATCAGCTTCTACACCTTCCAGACGATGAGCTACTCCATCGATGTGTACAAAGGCAAGCTGGAGCCCAACCACGACCTGGTTTCTTTCGCCGTTTACGTGAGCTTTTTCCCCCAATTGGTAGCCGGCCCAATCGAACGCGCGGTAAACCTGATGCCCCAGTTTTACAGCAAAAGGAAGTTTGACTATGCCGAGGCGGTGCAGGGGCTCCGGCAGATCCTTTGGGGGATGTTCAAGAAGGTCGTCATCGCGGACAATTGCGCAGTCTATGCCAACCAGATCTTTGACCAGTATACCGACTACAATGGAAGCACCCTGATCCTGGGGGCTTTGTTTTTCACCTTTCAGATCTATGGGGATTTCTCCGGCTATTCGGACATTGCCATAGGGGTGGCTCGGCTTTTTGGCTTTACGCTGATGCGCAATTTTGCCTTCCCTTACTTCTCCAGGGACATCGCAGAGTTTTGGAGGCGCTGGCACATCTCCCTGTCCACCTGGTTCAAAGACTACGTGTACATCCCATTAGGCGGAAGCAGGGGTACGGTGTGGCTGGCGGTGCGCAATACCTTCGTTATCTTTTTGGTGAGCGGTTTTTGGCATGGCGCCAATTGGACGTTTATCGTCTGGGGGGGATTGAACGCAGTCTATTTCCTTCCCTTGCTGCTTTCAAACAAGAATCGCCGTCATTTGGGGGATATCGCCCCGGGGGGATTGCTGAGCGGAATCCGAGAGCTGCCCGCCATTTTGGGTACTTTCTGCCTGACAGTCTTTGCCTGGATATTCTTCAGGGCCGAGAGCATAGGCCACGCCTGGGGCTATATCAAGGGGATTTTCACGCAGGGGCTGTTTAGCCTACCCCATTTCCAGGGAATGACCGACGCTGCCTATACGGTCTTGTATGTCTGCTTGATGATCGTGATAGAGTGGCAGGCCCGCAATGAGGAGTATGCCCTGGAAACTATCGACACCAAACTGAGCAAGCCGCTGCGCTATCTGGGATATTATTCGTTGATAGCCCTTATATTCTTTTCCTTGGGCCAGGAGCAGGAGTTTATCTATTTCCAGTTTTGAGCATGCGAAAGTTCACAGTAAGACTTTCATGGTTTGTGTTTCCCGTTCTGGTTTTTTTGTCGGTTCCGGCCTATGTGTTTTGGAAGACCGGGGAGAGTTTTCTTTCCGAGTCCCAATTTAGGGAAGCCGTCGGGTCGGGAGACTTTTTGATTGGCTATCTATACAATGAATCCAACTATCGCGCCCTGAAAAAGGCTGCCGTGGAGTCGCGGCCTGCCGCGGAGGTGATGGTGTTGGGCTCTTCGCGGACTACCCAGTTTCGTGATTTCATGTTTGATGCGCCATTCTACAATTCCGGCTACACCATCGTCACCATCAACCAGTTCCAGGAATACTTGGAGTCGATGCCGGCTGAAAAACTCCCCAAGGTGCTGGTAGTAGGCTTGGATCAATGGATGTTTAACCCCCATTGGGACCAGGCCGATGCCATGTACGAGACCGACTACTTTGACCCCCAATCGGTCAGGATCTCCGAAACTCCCAAGCCCCAGCAAATCGAGGCCTTCTGGAGGGACTGGCTGTCGGGCAGCTACGCGTTGAAAAAGTCCGAGCTTGCGTCAGGGGCTGATTTCCAAACGGTAATCGGCCTCAACGGAAACTATTTCGCGATGGGCTTTCGAGATGACGGAAGCTTCTACTACGGGGCAAAAGTAGCCGGGCTCCTGAGGGGCGATTCCACTATTCAGGACTTTGGGTTTCGGGATACCTTTGAAAGGATAGACCGGGGAGTGGCGAGGTTTGAGTACGGCTCGGAGCTCAACGCCAAGGCAATGCAAAAGCTCGATGAGCTGGTTACTTTTTGTGAGGACAAAGGGATCAAGCTGATCGCCTTTTTGCCGCCTTTTGCCCCCTCCGTGGCGAAAAGGCTATCCGACTCGGGAAAGCATGACTACCTATGGATGCTGCCTGGCCAATTGGACAAAGCCTTGTCGGGCACGGGTGCAGAGCTTTGGGATTTTACCGACGTGCAGTCCCTTGGGATCGGAGATGATGCCTTCCTAGACGGCTTTCATGGAAGCGAATACTGCTACCTGAAGATGGTGGCAAACATGGTCGAGCGCCACTCCGTCTTGGAACGCTACGTGGACCTCGACAGAATAGAAAAGTTGGCCGCCCAGCCAAAAAACACGCTGGAGATACGCTAGGCCGTATCCTATTTTTTGGGGCCCTGGAGTAGGGTCCTTCTCGATTTTGACTGGCACCTTGCCGTCCCCCTCCCTTTGTTCCCCTGATTTTTTTCGCAAAAGGGGATCCCCGGATCTTTTCGTACGGTTTTTGTAAGTTCTAGGCGATCTCGTTTGGGGTTATTTTGGCCCCAGCCGCAAGGTTTGCTTTTGAAGCCTTAATTTTAACCAATCTTCTTCCTAATTTGCCAGCAGTATTACCCATCGGTGACATGTTCAGGATGCTGAAAAAAGAGTTGAGTAGTAAGAATTGGACTTTCAGGGTAATCGTTGGCCTATCCCTATTTTGGGCCATACTCGGAGAGGCGACAGCTCAGATTCAGGTGTCCAGACAGGGCTTTCCTTTCTGCGAGCCCTTTACCAGTACCGCCTACAATGAGGACGTGGTCAAAGGGATCAATTCCGACCCCAACAATTGGGCGCAAATCCGCAACAGCTCCCTTCAGCTGACGGATGATGTGGTAGGCCACTATACTATTCCTAACACCAGTCCACCTATTTCCGTCGACGGCAAGTTCGGCTATGTGTTCTTGGACGTTCCCTTTTCCTCGGAGTATGGTGTCAAAGCATCCTTCGAATACTTCATGTATGGAGGAAGCGGAGCGGACGGGTTCAGTTTTTTTCTGTTTGATGGAGATATAGGAGAAAGTGATTTCCGGGTGGGGTGGCCTGGGGGATCACTTGGCTATGCCCAGATAGATGTTCCTGGCAAATCCTATCCGGGCTTGAAAGGGGGGTACATCGGTATCGGCTTTGACAACTTCATGAACTGGGGCAGCTATTGGCAAGGCAAGGAGGGAGGCTTCAATGATCCTGACTATTCCCAAAAAAACGAGCTGAATCCCGGGGACAGCCTTAGGCATTTCAACTCGATTGCCATCCGTGGTCCGGAGTCCTCCAAGTACAAGTTCATCACCGGTAAGCGGGTCAACGACGGTCCAGACACCGACTCGGCCTCGATGAACCTGGATCCCAAATACTACCTCTATCCCAATCTCTTGGACAAAGGCAAAAGGTTTGATCTTTCGTCCGGATCGACGCGGGTGGAGTCCTGCCAGCTGCCAGGGTATCGGAAGGTTTTCTTCGACCTGTCCCCAGATCCCGGCAATCCAGGATACTACCTGGTGTCGGTCTCGGTCTTGGTGAACACCGCGACCGGAGGCCTGCGAGTCGAAAATATCATCGACAAGCATCCCTATCCCTATCCCGCTCCCCCCACGCTCAAGATCGGGTTTGCGGCCTCTACCGGCGACGACACGAATTTTCACGAGATCAGAAACCTGGCGGTCGATGTGGCCAAAATCGAGAGTCTCAATGACGCCACTGCGCCCGAAGTCGAGTTTGAGATTTGTGAAGACGCTCCCTACACCATCGAGTTTTTGTTGGATGAAAGCCAGCTCACAGACCCCAACGCGTTCATCCAGTGTATCAACCTCTATGTCGATGGACAGGATGGCTTCAACTACGCAACCCCCAGTACCTGGCCCTCCAACAGGCTGAAAATCGACAACCATTTGGTCGATGACAGCAACAATCCTTATTGCGGGATGACACCCATTTGTAATTCCTGCAATGAGCTGAACCAAGAAAAAGACACTCCCCTCGGCACCTTCACCCTCGATCTTCCCGAGTTTGACGAAACCAACAACGACAACAACAGGAAAGTAAAAATCCAGTTTGTGCCCCATGCAGGCGTATCTGGCCAGCAGAAGATCTACTATACCATCCTTGACAACTATGGACAGGTCTCCGAGCCGGGCATAGTGACCGCCACCGTCAATCCCTATCCCCAAGAAGTGGATGAGGATAACCGCATCATCGACTATCCTACCTGCGATGGCCAGGCAGACGGGGCTATCCGCAATGTGGTCATCAGTGACCTGGTTCCCGGTTTCGACTACGAGTGGTCGTGGGAAAGCACTGCGGGAGTCGTATCTGATCTGGGCAAATCCGGAGCTGCGGTAGATTTCAACGCCGGCAGCGGCCAGGGTGTTTTTACGCTCGCTGGGGTGAATTTGGGAGTGTACACGCTGCACGTCTGGAATCCCTCAGATGCTGATGGCTGTCCGCTTATCATCACTATTCCGGTGGATAGGCAGCTGGGGACTCCGGTGGAGTTTGAATCAGAAGTGATCACGATCTGTGAGGGGCAGCCCGCTTCGCTCAGTCCTTTCTTGGATCCCCAATACATCCCAAATGCCGGTGTCGCCCCGGTTTTCAGGTGGTATAGAAATTCAGATCGAACCGGTGAGCTGGTTGATGGCGGTACTTTTTTGGTAGACGGGGAGACGGTCACCATAGCCATTGCCGCCGACGGTGAGTTGACTTTGTCTGGCCTTCCTGCGGAGAATGCCACCACGCCGAGAACCTACGAGTTTTTTGTCGAGGTGGAGGCCAAAGACAACCTAAACACCAACGGGGCGCCGAATTTCTGTCCATTTGAGGGACTGATTGAGACGGTTGGTGAGATTACGGTCCACCCGGCTCTCACGGTGACCGAGAGCTTGGTTGCGGATTGGTGTAGAGAGGGGGCCGGTTCCATTACCATCTCCGCGCTGGGCGGAAATGGACTAAAAACCTTTAGCCTGTTTGCCGCCAGTGGCAGTCAGATCGGTAGCTCAAACAGTACCGGGGCTTTTCCGGGTTTGTTTCCAGGCGACTATTACGTAGAGGTGGTGACCAGCGCTCCAGATTGCTTCTACTCCATTCCTGCCGTGGTCGAGGGACCGGACGAGGAATTGGTCTTGACCGAAGTGGGCAAAACCGCAGCGACCTGCGGGATGGACAACGGAACCTATACTTTTAGCCTGGAAGGTGGTAACCTGCCCCATGATTTGGCGAGAATCCAGATCACCGGAGGCCCCAACTCGGGCCTTGTCCAAGATGCAAACGGCGAAATCACGATCTCTGGCCTGACTCCAAACGCAAACTATACTGTCTCCTACACCGATGAGAAGGGCTGTAGCGAGCAGCTCAACTTCACGATTGACGAGATACGCAAGCCGGATTTCTCGATACCGTCGGTTGGCAAAGTCTGTGTGGACCAGGGAAGTATCACGATCGGCGTTTCGCACAATTTCTATGAATTGCAGGGAGTGGCGGTGCCGGACTTCAACTGGTATCTGACCGAGACGGGAGGTAGCGCGATTGCCAACGGCGCGGGCCCCAATGGCATGAACTACGCCATCAACCACTTGACGGGAGAGCTGGGACTGACCAGCCTGACGCCGGGTGTGCATGTGTTGTATCTGGAAATGGGCGGGCCGAATTCCTGCGGCATTCCGCGCCAAAAGGTCGAGTTCGAGATTTTTGATGTGCCGGTGCTTCAGATCCAAAACCAGGCTGACATCACCTGTGGTGGAGGAGGCAATGGCTCATTCCAAATAGACGTCCTCAATGGAGCGGCTTCAGATTTTGAGTTTAGCTTGGATGGATCCACTTATGTGGATAATCAGGGAGCCTTTACCGAGATGGCCCCCGGAGTCTACACCGTCAGGGCCCGGAACAAAAACAGCGGCTGCGGCAGTAGCATAGAGGTGACTCTTTCCGAGCCGGCGCAGTTTGGACTGACACTGATCGAAGAAGTCGACGCCTCCTGTGAGGACGGCAACGGCGCTGTGAAACTGAGGATCTCCGGAGGAACACCCGCCTATACCCTTACCATGAACGGTGCAGCAGTGTCCGGTTTTGATCTGGGAAGCGACGGAGCGGAACTCTTATTGGAGAATCTGACCTCTGGCGATTATGTGTTTGTCGCAGAGGATCAAAATGGATGCTCCATCCAGCTACAGCACCTGGTCAAGAAAATCCAAGTTCCGGAGTTTGCTGTCTCCGCACCGGATCTGGTCTGCGAAAACCAGGCTGATCTCAGGTTTGACGTGAGCTATGACTTTTTCGAATTGCAAGGGACCGCCATTCCGGAATTCACCTGGTACACCGAGGAGCTTGGAGGTACAGCCATTGCCAACGGAGGCAAGTTCGCAGGGATGGACGTTGCTTTCGACGCAACTTCGGGAAGCCTGGTGCTGACCAATCTAGTCGCTGGCACCTATACCCTGTATCTGGAAATGGCAGGGCCAAATTCCTGTGATTTGCCGAGAGAAACGGTTGATTTTGCGATCGCTGATATCCCGCAACTGGAAGTGAAGGATGTGGCCGACATCTCCTGCTTTGGAGCTGCGGATGGATCTTTTACCATAGATGTGCTGAATGGGGTTGCTGGAGACTTTGAGTTCAGCACCGACGGTACCACCTACTTGGACAACCAAGGCCTGTTTGTAGATATGGCCCCAGGAGACTACCAAGTCTGGGCGAGAAATAAGTCTACGGGATGCGAGGATAGCGTGGCGGTGACACTCACGCAGCCCGCCGAGCTGCAATTGACCTTGGTCGAAAGCCTGCCTGCGTTTTGTGACGACGGCAACGGTACGCTGGAACTGGCTATCATCGGAGGAACGCCCGGCTATATCCTAACCATGAATGGTGCCGCGGTGCAAGGGTATAACCTGGATAGCGACGGTTCTCAGTTGGTATTGGAAAATTTGACTTCAGGAGACTACCTGTTTAGTGTGGAAGACTCCAATGGCTGCATCACGGAATTGCAGGTCAGCTTGGCTCTTACCCCCAAGTCTGTCTTCGAGGCAAAAGGTGCCGAGATCTGTGAGCTGGACGGAGCGACCGGAAATGCAAATACCGCCGTTTTGGAGCCCGTGGCGGTAGAGTTGGCCGGTTCAAGTCCTGTCTATTCTTGGTATTACAAAGATGCGCAAGGACAGGAGATTGAGATTCAGAGTGGAGATAAAGTGATGGGGGCAGACGCATCGATCACTTCCTCTGGAGTACTTTCCCTCACAGGTCTACTCGGCTCGCCTGATCCCTATCTCCTGTATATGGGCGTGACGGGTGACAAGGTCTGCGACCAGGAGCTGGTAGAGGTAGAAGTAGTGGTCAATCCGCAGCCTGAAGTGGAATTTGACATCTTGATGCCTTCCTGCAACGGAGGTGGAGATGGCAGAATCCAGGTCGCTGCAGGGGGAGAAGCCGGATTTGTCTACAGTCTCAGCACCGGCACCAGCAATACCTCCGGCACTTTTACCGGCCTCAGCGCAGGCAAGTACACCGTGAGGGTAGAGTCCGCCAGCGGTTGTTTTACCCTGTATGACTTGGAAGTGGCTCAGCCCGAGCCCTTGGCACTTGCGGCGCTCAATTTTGAAAACCCATCCTGTGGCAAGCCAAACGGGGTGATCTCCTTTGCCGTCACGGGCGGTACTCCTGACTATGTAGTCAAGATCAACGGGCAGCCAATTGACGGATTTGTCTATCAGGAAAATGGAGGGCAGTTCACCGTCACCGGTTTGGGGCCTGGCTCCTACAGCGTGGACGTAGCCGATCAAAACGGATGTCTGGTGGCCCCGGTCAGATTGTTTGATTTGGTCAACAATGACGGCTTTGACATAGACTCACAACCCATCCAAGACCAGATCTGCGAGGGGGAAACGGCCGATTTGCAGCCCTCCATCACCATGCCTCCTACCGGAACACCGATGTTTGAATGGTTCAGTGACGGGGGGATGACCAAGCCGATCAACAACGGTGCAGACCCAGCCGATGCATCCTTGGTCTATCGTCTCGGTGCAAACGGAAGGCTTTCCATCGATGGCTTGGCTCCAGGAAACCATCAGTTCTACCTGAAGATTTCAGGGGAGGGGCTGTGTACCCAAGTGACCGTCGCGGACGTGGAAGTCTTTGCGGAGATTACGGCGGTGGTATCTACATCGGATGTTTCCTGTTTTGGAAATTCGGACGGCGTGATTACCCTCTCAGACCTCAGTGGCGGAAACGGGACTTATGAGTTTAGCCTCGACGGAACTGCTTGGCAGTCAGATCCGGAATTTGCTGGTCTCTTGGAGGGCGACTACACCGTCAGGGTGAGGAGTGTGGAAAATAGTACGGTGTGTGCTGTAGTGCTTCCTGTTGCCACGATCAATGCCCCCGCGAGCGAGATCACGGCAAACAAGCCGGACATCCTTCGCGCTTCCTGTGATTTGCCAAACGGAAGTATCGAAAATCTGGCCGTAACAGGCGGATGGGGGGACTTCACTTTCGAGTGGAGAAAAGACGATCCTGCCACGGGAGCGGTGATGGCCCAAGGAAGCCTTATTGGACTTTCGGACATCTACTCAGGGAGCTATTACCTCAACGTCGTTGACGCGGGAGGCTGTGCGCAGACATTTGAGTTTGTGGTCGAAGAATCCTCCGATCCGGAGTATTCTATCGTTCCTCCTATCAACGGCTGTGAGGGAACGCCTGTGGAGATAGCCCCTCTGCATTTGGCACCAGATCCGTCCTTGCCTCCGACCGCCTATACCAATGTGTTTTGGTACAAAGGAGCAGGTCAGGTAGGGCTGATCGAGGAGGGGACAGACTCTGCGGATCCTGCGGTCAGCTACCAGGTCGATGACACAGATTGGATCAATCCAAAATTGCTCGTTTCCGGTCTCAAGGCTGGAACCTATACCTATTATTTCTTTGTGGAGTGTACCGGAGTGGAGATTCCCGTCGAAGTGATCGTGCACCCTATTCCCGCCCCGGTGTTTGAGGCGGATAAAGAAAGCTGTTCTGGCAGTGAAGATGGCAAGATCAGAGTCGTCGCCGGAGCTGATCCTGGACTGACCTACTCCGTCGATGGCGGTAGCTGGATAGACCAGGCCCAGCTGGAAGCACTGGATTTCGCCCCAGGTTCCTACTCGGTAGAAACCAGAAGTACGCAGGGTTGTAGCCCTGAAGCCGCTATCGTGGTAGTGGAGGGGACAGCACCTCTTCTGCTGGATCTCGTGGATTCAAAAAATGCGGCATGTGGCCAGGCAGACGGATGGATCAAGGTAAGCCTCCAGGGGGGATGGGCACCTTATCAGCTCACGCTTCGAAACACCACTACCAACACGTCCAGCACGGTAGTCACATCCGATTCGGAATATACCTTTGACGGACTGGATGTGGGAAGCTATGTAGTCGAAGTGGCAGACGCCGAGTCCTGTGTCGTCAGCTTGTCCAGCCCTGTTTCCATCGTGGATGGCCCGACGGAAATCCTCTTGGACGACCTTGTTGAAATCTGCGAGGGCGAGCAGGTGGTTTTGGCACCACAGATTAATCCCGACGCAAGCCAAAAAACATTCACCTGGTATCTCAACGCCGTGGCCCCTGCCAACGTGATCACCGATGGACAGACCGTGGCCGGTGCGACGTTTGCCATCCGAAACGACGGGGCTTTGGTCGTCACAGGGCTTACCACTGGAGACTATGTTTATTGGGTGACGGTGGATGGACCGGAGATTTGTGCTGGGGATGAGAAGAAAGTCGATGTCAGCGTTTTCCCCGAGCCCCAGTTTACGGCAACGGCGGAAGCTGAGCAGTGTTTCGGAGAGGGCGGAGCTTTGGTCATTTCGCCGATAGTCGCAGCATCCAATATTACCTACAGTGTGAACGGTGGTCCATTCATCACCTACTCCGACAATAGGATAGTGGGCCTAGCTCCGGGTAGCTATACCTTGGTAGCCAAGCATGGCTCCGGCTGTACCTACAGTCTGCCGATTGCGCTGGTCGTGGACGGGCCTTCCGGTCCGGTACAGGTTGACCAGGCGTCTTCATTTGATGCTACCTGTGGGGAGTCCAACGGCGGCATAGACCTCTCGGTTTCCGGTGGTACCCAGCCTTACACCGCGGTCGTCAGAGATCAAAATGGTGTCCAAGTTGCCGCAGCCGTCCAGTGGAACGGTACCCAAGGACAGGTCTCAGGACTAGCTGTTGGTACCTATACGGTTCAGGTGCTTGACAGCTTTGGGTGCAGTGCGGCGGAGACAGGGCCCCAGACGATCAGCAATAGTCCCACCCAGATTCAGATCGATGATGTGCAGCTTTGCGTAGGTGAAACGGCAAGCTTGACCCCAAGGACGCCGAATCCGGGACTATCGCCCAGCTATCAATGGTTTTTTGACAGCGAAGGAAAGCAGGCGATACCGGTCGGTACCTCACAAAGGGGAGGTGCCACCTATGATCTCAATCCTGCAACGGGACAGCTGGAGATCGAGGGATTGCCTGCAAGCGATACACCACTTTCATTCTATGTGACCGCCACGGGCAGCGGCGTTTGTAGGGACGGACTGGAGGAAGTACAGGTGATGGTCAGCCCTATCCCTAATCTGAGGACGTCTAACCCATCCATCGTGTGCGATCCTACCCAAACGGTCGATTTGACCCAGTTTATCGAAGGGTTTAACCCTGACGTATATGAATACCTCGTGACCAGTCCATCGGGAGCAAACATGAGGCTGGAAGACCTGAGAAAAATCTCTGTCTCCGGGTCCTACCGGGTCAAGACAAAATTCAAAAACGGCACCTGCTATACCCCCGAGCAAAGAATACTGGTCTTGATCTCGGATTTTGAGCTGATAGCGGCATTTGACTACGCGGTGGAGGTTTCTAGTGGCCAGTTTGTGGTAAACCAGGACGTCAATATCCAGGAGGAAGTCGAGTTTTCCGACAGCTCACAGGGCGATGTCGCGATATGGCATTGGGACTTTGGGGATGGAAGCACTAGTGCAGAGGAAAACCCGGTGCATACCTATGCCGAAAAAGGCACGTATGAAGTGACTCTGAGCACGATCGACCAGATGGGTTGCCAGTCGGAGTTTAAGAGGATCATCCAAGTGGTGGACGACTACTATGTCCAGATACCCAACGCGTTCACACCGTCGCGACTGGACGGCAAAAACAATTTCTTCAAGCCTTTCTACCGGGGTGTTACCAAAATGGAGTTTATGGTGTTTGACACCTGGGGCAATTTGTTGTTTATGACCACCGACATGGAAAGCCCAGGCTGGGATGGCCGATACAACGGGGCTGATGCTCCAAACGGCAACTACGTGTACCGAGCCGAATTTGAAAGCCTGGGTGGAGAAAAGATCAGCAAAGCAGGCGCATTTATCCTGATTCGTTGACGGGCCAGCTTGGCAGTAACTAGTATTTTTGAATGAACTGTACCCTTTTGAATATCCCCAACTTTTGTAGCTCTTACTACCTGTTGGGACTTAGTAAGCATCTCCGACTACAATACTCTGGAAAGGGGGAGTTTTCCCGCTTTGATTTCCGGCCTTTGGCCATCATGGAGATAGGAGGAAAGCTGGTCGTGGTGGACAACAGCGACCCTGTAGGAGTCGATGCAGGACTTTTGGCCCAGGCAGATCTCTACTTTGCCACAAACAAGCTGTCCGACAGTCCCAACTATGCACACGACAAAATCATTCCGCTGGCTCCCCACTACCCGGTGAACAGTGCCTCTGTTTTTTTGAAGGTTTTTTGGACTAGGCTGTTTGGCAAAGAGGGCAAGGAGGTGGCGAAGGAACTCTACAGGCTTCAGAAAAGGCCACAGTTTCAAATCGAGCAGGAAAACAGGGTAGAGGGAAACAGCCTCTTTTTTGCAGGCTCGATCTGGAAAAAGGAAATGGAAGCCAACCAGCTGAGGTATTCCTTTATCAAGGCTTGCCAAAAGCACCCCGGAGTGGATTTTGAAGGTGGCTTTTTGCCCCGGGACGACGGAGACAATCTGGGCTTTGACGATGCGCTGGCACCCCGGCGCTATCCCCCAAGGGAGTTTATGGATTTGTCCAGAAAGTCCCTCTTTGGGTTCAACAACGCGGCGGTGCTGGGGGCCATCAGCTGGAGAGTAGCAGAGTATCTGAATATCGGTATCCCCATCGTCTCCCTGCCTTTCCGGATCGAGCTGCCCGAATATCCCGCCCATGGGGAGCAGATTCACATGATCGCCGAGATAGGGGAGATCCCGGAGTTTTTGGACTTTGCGGTAGCCAACCATGACTATCTGAACAAGCTCTCCAAAGGAGGCAAAAGGTTCTTTGTCGAACATTGCCTTCCTGAAGTACAAGCCAAGCGAATTCTTGCTTACCTATAGTGCTTTAGTATACTCGGTGATGGGTATCGTGTACCAAATCGCGACAGTTCTCAAAACTGAAGCTTGACCGGCATCGGTCTTGCCTTAGCCAGTCCTCCGAAAGGGGGATTGTTTTCTTTCAAGAAGTCTGCTGCGAGAGACCGGGATTGCTGAAGATGGGCGATTTTGCCTGTCTCTCTTCCAGCGTGTCCAAGTAGGCGGGCAGCATCCCTTTGGCGAAGTTTTCATAGGCTTGATTGACCGACTGCTCATCAAAGTCCTTGTTTCGGTAGTATTTCTCTGCCAATTCGGGAAAATACCCTTCGGGGATCTCTTCCAACGACCCAGAATGGATGAGAAGGGATTCGCATGTCTCAGCCGCATCAGCAATCAGCCTGTTGCCTATCGTGTGCATGCTGTCCCAAGGGTGTATCCTCGCCCGGATCTGGTGGATGATCTTTCCAGTGTCTATACCGCTGTCGATGTGCATAAAGGTGACACCTATGAACTCCGGCTCCCCATTCACAAACGGCCAAAAATTGGTTCCGGATCCTCGATAGTAGGGAGACAGTCCAAGATGGACGTTGATGAATCTGTTTTCGAAATGCTGGATCAATTCGGACTTGATGATCGAGCATCCATAGGACACGATAAAGTCCGGATTTAGCCGGATGATTTCCCTCACGTGCACTTCGCTGTTGATTTCGCCCTTGGGGATGACCAAAGGATTGGAGCTGTCCGGGACGCGCTGGACGAAGGCCTGGAAAAAATCCACTTCGGTTTCCGTCCGCTGCTTGAGGTGGGTGGATCGGGCCTCGCTTTCCGACTCTTTGTTCACTTTTTCTTCCAGGGTGGCGGCAGATTCACAAAAGGTTTTGAGTACGTTTATTTCCCGGGAACTTCCCAAAAAGGTTCTAAAAAAGTTGTGCCGCAGCTCATTGCCGGTCAGTATGACGATTTTTTTCATTTAGTTTGGAAATTGGTGCCTTTCTGGGAGGATTTTGTGAAAAAGGCTGGAATTAAGAGCCAATTTAGCCATTGGATCCTAGAACCGGGGCCTGATCTCTGTTTTTTGGTTGAATTCATCAAAACATTTGGCGATTCTTGTACCCGTTTGACAGACAAAGGCTGAGTTTGGCGCTTGCGGGCTTGGAGTATATATGGGCTACAGTGGCTATGGGATGCGACTGCGTTGACTTAGCTGATATTCCTCTCCCTCTGCATGTTTCTCCGCAATATGTTCGACGGAGTGATAGACAAAACCAAAGAGGATGTTGAGCCGCCCGCCGACGGAGCCTTCCCATATCGGGCAAAAGAATCCGAACTGTGCCCAGTAAAGTTAAAATGCTAATTTTAAGTTTTTCCATTTCATAAATAATGATTCTTTCCTATCTCATTGTCTTTCTCTCCCTCTTGCTAGCCGGTCTGATCTACTACCGGATGGCCAAGCAGTTTGGCATTGTGGATAGGCCCAATCAGCGGTCTTCGCACTCCAGGGTGACGGTGAGGGGAGGAGGGATTCTCTTTCCACTGGCTGTCGTGTTTTGGTGGATGTCCCATGACTTTCCCCACACGTGGATGGTGCTGGGCATGGTGCTGATCTCGGTGGTCAGTTTCTTGGACGATATGTACGAGATGTCCAGAAAGCTGCGTTTCGGCATACAGTTTCTCGGGCTATCCATGGCCTTCCACGACCTTGGGGTCTTTGCTCAGGAGGCTTGGTGGGCGCTTCCCATACTGTATTTTGTCGCCTTGGGAGTCATCAATGCCATCAACTTTATGGATGGCATCAACGGTCTCACAGGACTATACGGGCTGGTTTTTATGGGTTCCCTTTTGGCGGTGAACATCTACACGCCCATTTTCTCCGATAGCCTGATCCGATATTTGATTTTGGCCATCCTGGTCTTCCTGATTTTCAATTTCCGAAGAGACGCCAAGATGTTTGCCGGGGATATCGGGAGCATCTCCTTGGCTTTTATGATTATTTATTTTCTGGTGCAGTGGTATCTGGCCTCCCAGGCCTGGACTATTGTACTTTTTCTACTGGTCTATGGCGCCGACAGCTTGATCACCTTTGTCCATAGGCTGGTACGTAGAGAAAATGTCGCCCTTCCCCATCGGACACACCTTTACCAGATCTTCGCAAACCAGATGAAGAAGGACCACGTGACCATCGCGCTGATCTATTCCGCGCTTCAGTTTGCAGTCAATTTCATCCTGTTTATCTACCCCCAAACAATCCCCGGCAGCCTATTGGCTTTGGGCGTGTTGGCGGTGACTGCCCTGCTTTACCTGGCTGTCAAGCTTCCCTTGGTCAAGAAGTACGGGGTCTACACCCATTGATTTTTGTGCTTTCACCTCGAGACTGGCGGCCATTTTATTAAATTGAATAGCGCTTGCCGCGCCAGATAGGCCTTCCTTCCCTTTTCAAAGGCCGATTGAAGCGCTCTTGTCGAGTCTAGCGGCAGCTCCCGTCGTTCAAACCGTATTTGCAGCGACGATTTCACCTTAAAAAACGACCTTACCATGAAAGCACTGAAAATCCTCCTAATCATCCTCGTAGCCGTGGTCGCTTTGCCGCTTCTGGCCGCTTTGTTTATCTCCGGCAACTACGACGTCACGGAGACCATTGTCATCGATAAGCCAAAAGAAGAAGTCTTCGCTTATGTCAAGAGCCTTAAGAATCAGGAGTTTTACAGCAAGTGGCAAAAAATGGATCTCCAGATGGAGCATTATTTCGAAGGGCAGGATGGGACGGTGGGTTTCGTGTCGGGCTGGAAAAGCCAGAATCCGGATGTAGGTGCCGGCGAGCAGGAGATCATCGCGATCGAGGAGGGGGAGCGCATAGACTATGAGCTGCGCTTTTTGGAGCCTTTTGCGTCCACTTCCGGTGCCTTTATGACGACCGAAGAGGAGGGGCCCGGCAAAACCAAGGTCAGCTGGGGATTCACTGGGGACATGGAGTACCCCATGAATCTAATGATCCCGCTCATGGGGATGAAAGAATCCATCTCGGCGGACTTGGCCGAAGGACTCGCCAATCTCAAGGTTTTGCTGGAAAATGGAAACTAGCCCTCGGACTTCACCACGCGACTTTCTGCGTATTAAAAAAGGCCTCCGGAATCCGGAGGCCTTTTAATTGTTGGCTTTCGCCTGATTTAAAACTTAACACTATTCAAATTTCCATTAAAAAAAGAGGTAAAAAAATACCCTGTACAGGGTATTTTTCATGTAAATATGAAATTAGTTAGGTGTTTTTGGCAGTTTTTCATGTAAAAAATCAAATTTCGGGTCTTACTTCCCTAAAATTTTTCCAAATTGAAATTTCCAAATCATAAGTCCCGAGTGGCCTCTTAAGGCCTTGGGTTTCCGACATGCGGAGGCAGGTTTTCGCCTCGTCGGGAGAAACTGTCCTTTCCCAACAAAATGACCAGAGGATATGAGTGGCCGTCACTGAGCGGCGACCTTGTTAATTTTGCAATTTGCCACTTTTACGGATCATTTTTCCAGTATCAGGGCTCCTCACCATTTCTTTTTGGGAATATTAACCATCCAAAAAAAATAACGCTTCCGTTTAGGAATGGCGTTTGCTTTAAAGTGCACAGTTTTTATTTACTTTGCACGCAAATAAAATCGCCCCAATCCGGCAATCTTTAGTCCAATTCTTAAAAACCTAATTTATTAAAAAGATGAAACAATCCTTGTTCGCTTTTTCGCTGAGAAAAACCCTGTTCCTGGCACTGTTTGCCATGTTGGCAATGGGTGCTTGCAAAAGCAAAAAGAAAGCTGTACAGCCCGCCCCGACTCCCGCCCCGGTAGAAGAGGTCACCAAGCCTACCCCTCCTCCAGCACCGACTAGATCTGCGGAAGAGATCGCTGCCGAAAAACTCGAAAACTACTTCAATGCAGTAGCTGCAGCAGGAAGCGTCAATGCCGCCAACCAGTCCATCCAAGAGACTTTGGCTATGTTTTCCAATCAGGAGACTCCGGTTTTGATCGTGATCCACGAGGAAAACGGCATCAAGGACTACGATGAGCCTACCACTATCAAGAAGTACCTGGAATACCTGAAAGACACCAAGAAAAACCTCAATTACATCTCTGACATCAGAATGGACGCCAGCGGTAAAGTGTCTGAATTGGAACTGAGAAGAAAGTAAAAAACCACCCCGAAAATCTGATTTAACATGAAAAATAAATTTATTCTCTTCCTGGGACTGTTCCTCTCCGCTTCCGTAGCGGTAATGGCTCAGGACAACATCAGCCCAGCCAGAAAGCAGGCAATCGACTCCCTGGCCCTTGAAAAAGTAAAGGACCTCTCCAAGTACATCTCCATCATCGGCAGCAAAGAGACACAATTCTCCGAGGCCAACCGCGTTATGGATAGAGCTGAAGAGCTTTTCGCTCCGGGTGCTGAGATGGGCGTATCCTCCATCAACACCCAAGAGATCGCTTACTACAAAGTAAGAAGATACTTCGAGCGTCTGATGGCTCTGAACTACGACCGAGTGAACATCACCTGGTACGACATCCAGTACATCTCTGACCTGGAAAGACAGCCCGACGGCCGATATGTAGGCGTGATCACTATCTACCAGAGATTTGAGGGTACTTCTATCGAAACCGGCATGAACTACAAAGACACCACCAAAAAGGACATCACGATCTACGTCGAGAAAAAGCAGACTCAGATCGCCGGTCGTACCATCGAGTTTTGGGATGTCATGCTTGGTGACGTGAGAGTGACTGAAACCTCCGCATGAGAAAAACCTTTCTGATTATTGCGTTCTTTATCGCAATCATCTCTAATGTTCCGGGGCAAGGCATAGGCAGCCCCGGAACTATTAAGGATGATGGCAGATTCACCGCTTCCACGAAGCAGCTCAACCAATTTTTTCGAAGATTCAACGGCGAGGAGTCCGTGGACGGTACCGTCCGATTCTATCCCGGAGATTCCCTCTACCGAAACCTTCCCCTCAGGAAGGGATTTCTCAGCGTCCTTTTCGACAACCAGACCTCCTCGATTTCCCCGGATCTGAAAAACCAGTTTACCCAAAACGTCCTTTCCGACGTGTATCCGCATTACCTCAATTTCCACAGGGAAGGCTGGTATGCAGAGGTGGAGACTGCTTTTCTCTTCAAGGGAAAAAGGGAGAAAGTCACTCTCATCATGAAAATCCAGTCCGAAGGGCTGGGCTATGAGTGGGTGATCGACCAGGTCATCTTTGACCCGTTCAAAAATCTCTTCAACAAACCCGTGGGGGACGGCAAGGACTTCCTGCATCCCCTGAGCCATGAATTGGGTTTCATGAACCTCCGACGGGCATTTCAGGACTCCAATCTGCCCGAGTCTTTTACCGCCAATTCCTACAAGCCGGATTATCTGGCAATCTTCTTGTATGAGATGAAGCAAAACAACCTCCGATTTGAAACGGTCACGGGTCTGAAGTTTCACTTCTTCCAGATCCAAGGCTGGTACTTCGAGGTGAACCAATTCAACCGCCCCGGCTTCAACACCGGCTGGCTGATCTCCAATCTGGTGAGACTCGGCCCAGGCGACAAAGAGACTATTCTCAAGTACATCTATGATCAGGAGTAGACATTTACTGTTTTCAGCTCTTTTCTTCCTGCTTCACCTTTCGCTGAGTGCCCAGACTATCAAGGGCTACAGCAAGGAGCAAGTGCAGGAGTTTTCCTCCAAAGTGGAAGACCAAGTCAGGTTTTTGGAGTACCTGCTCAACACCGTGGGCAGCTCGGAGACCTCAGCCAGAGACAAAGACATCATCATCCGCGAGAGCTATCTGAAGATCTTTCGCGATGAAAAGGTACAGGTGGAGGATGACCTCCTGCTGGACCGAAAGGTCGTGACCAACAAGGACGTCACCGCCTACATGAAAGACATCGAGTTTTTCTACAAAAACGTCGAGTTCAAGTTTAAGATCCGGGAGGTAAAGCCTTCCCAAAAGGACAACGGGGATGTGTTCTTCCTAGCCTCGCTGGATCGGACTATCTCCGCCACCACCCTGTCCGGGGAAAAAATCACCAACACGAAGCCCCGCTTTGTGGAAGTCAATCTTCAGGAAAAATCCCAGGACCTAAAGATCGTCAGCGTCTATACGACCAAAGTAAGCCGCGATGAGGAGCTCAACGCCTGGTGGAACGGGCTGGGCTCGCCTTGGAAAAACTACTTCAAGGAGCGCTTTGATATGGCCCCCGAAGATTCCGTGACCTTGGATTGGCTCTACCGCTTCGTCAGCGTGGACTCTCTGGACATCTCCGGTCGCCGCGAGATCTTCGGACTCCAGGCGCTGTCCGAACTTCGGGATTTGAAAGTGATGGACATCTCCAATACGGCAATTACAGACCTGGGCCCCATCTCCAACGTCACCTTTTTGGAGAGCCTCAACCTCACCAATACGCCTACTTCTGACATCCAGTTCATCAAGTATTCCGATAGACTGAAGCATCTGGATATCTCCAATACCCGGATAGAGGACATCTCCCAGCTGCTCAACCTCAAGAGTCTGATTTCACTCAAGGCGGAAAATACGCCGATCATGGGTTTTGCCGTGCTCAACGAGTTTAAAAACCTGACCCATCTCGACCTAGCAGGCTCCGGCTTCAACAACGTCGAAAACATCAAGGACCTCAACAAGCTCGAGAGCCTCAATCTCAGCGGAAACTACATGATCAACTTCTCGGCGCTGTCCGGTCTCAGCTCCCTGAAAAGTCTGGACCTCTCCAAGTCCAACCTCCAGGATGTGAGTCCGCTGAAAGGCTTGACAAACTTGGAGTTGCTGGATATATCCGAGACCCAGGTCGCCGATATTGCACCTCTGGAGTCGCTGGCCAATCTGAAGAAAGTTTCCGCCGACGAAACGAAACTCACTCCGGCTGCGGCAGACAACTTTGTGAGAAAAAAGCCCAGCGTGCTGCTGATCCACCATGTCAAGGATTTGGAAAGCTGGTGGGCGGGTCTTTCCGCGGAGTGGAAGGCTGCTTTGAAAAAGAACAATCCGCAAATCACCAACGACAATCCCGGTATCGAGACCCTCACCCAGACCGTGACCCTGCCTGAGCTCAGCCTGCAAGGCGACAGCATCACGGATCTCGTTCCGATCACCAGATTTGTCAACTTGTCCAGCATCGATTTCTCCGACAATCCGGTTTCCGATCTCTTCCCGCTCAGCGAGGTGAAGACGCTGGTGTCACTGGTGGGGAAAAATACCCAAGTGGCAGACCTGTCCATGCTGAGGGAAAATGAGCTGCTGGAGCACATAGACCTGGAGGGTAGCCCCGTGGCTGGCATCCGGGGTGTCACAGCGCTGTCCAAGCTCACCTACCTGAACGTGGACGGATCGGGGATTTCTGGTGACGAAGTGGCGGAAGTACTGATACAGATGCCAGACCTCATCGTGGTATATCGATCCGAAGACCTTGCCTCTTGGTGGCAGGGACTGGATCCACGCTGGAAGGATACGTTTCGTGGAAAGTATTCCCTTGGCGAGGATCCCGATACCAAGCAACTGCACCAGCTGGCCAGCAGGCCAGAGCTGAAGTTTGAGCGTGCCAATATTCCAGACCTCACCGCACTCGCAGTCTTCGATAATTTGAGAAGCCTGGAGGTTTTTGACGCCCCGATTTCTTCCGTTGCACCGCTGAGTGGACTCAACTTGCTGACCAAGCTCCGCCTTTCACAGGTGGCTGTGACGGATTTTCTGCCGCTTTCGGGCTTGGGACTCTTGGAAGACCTAGACCTCTCCAATACCGGGATTGAGGACCTTTCCCCCATCTCCAACCTGCGACAGCTAAGAAAGCTCAACATATCCGGAACCAACCTAAGGACGCTCAAGGGGCTGGAAGGCCTCACTGCGCTCGAAGAGTTGGATGTGGCCAGCACCAACCTTCGTTCCCTGAAGCCTCTGGACGGGATCTCAAGCCTGAGAAAGCTCTCCTGCTTCAATACCAACCTCAGTTCGCGAGCAGTAGATTCTTTCCGCTCTTCGCATCCGGACTGTGAGGTGAGATACTATTGACCTTTCTTTCGGTTTCTATACCGAAAAGTACATTTCTGCAAAGGGCTCTTCGGAGCCTTTTTTTGTTTTCCCTATTCCAAAGTCACCCTGTTTAAAGTCGCTGGCAACAAGGGACATTGGCTCCCCAATTTCCTGGTTCTTGCGGATTTCTGATGAACTAGCGTAGAGGTGTTGGTAGTGATGGGGTAAAAAAAAAGTGTTACCCGGCACCGCTGGATAACACTCTTCAAGCTTTTGTCGATCCCAAATCGCGCCTGCTGAACTGATCGGAAAATTGACTTTCCAGCTGGCCTGAGAAATCACTCCGCGGTCTGCGGAAGCAAAAGATAAAGGGGGAAAAAAGTGCTAAAAAAAATCCCTTTGATATTTTTTATAAAAAGTGATGAGAAAAGTTGCTTAATCACCCTGACCAAAATTACGCTCTTGCCATTTCCCAAAAATACCCTGTACTGGGTATTTTTTGTTTTTAGGCTTTGAAGTTTTCCACAAAATTGCACTTAACTGTTGTTGGTTTGTGTATATCTAATTTGTAAAAAATTGAAATTCTTGGGCCTTGGTTCGTGATGATCGAGCTAATAGGGGGTAGGATGGAGTTGGACTTAGCGCTATGCGCTCAAAGCAGTCTGTAGTGTTGGCGATTTATTCCACGCCACTAGCCAGATCAATCCAATCTCCTTATTTTCGGCCATGGTGAGGATTTTGGCAGGCACTTCCCTGGTTTGTATAGCAATGGTACTTGCAGTCGCAAATCGGGGATTTGATATTTCCGACGAGGGCTTGTACGTCTTGTTGGCCGATCCCCTTCAGGAAAACCAAGCGGGTATTTTCAACTATGACCTGTTTTTTAAACTTCTGTTTCGCGCCACTGGCTATTCGTTTTCCTTGGTTGAGCTGAGGATACTCCGTCTGCTTAGCTATCTGCTGGGGGCTTGGGCGCTGGCGGCTTTTTGGAAAAACATTCGCTCGGAAGTGAAACTCAGTGCGGAGATGTTTGCCCTTTGCTTTCTGGGCTTGCTGTTCGGATATGGCTTTCTGCCTCCCACGCTTTCCTACAATTCGCTGGCTGTGGTGCTCCTGTGTTTTTGGCTTTACCACGTTTCCTTTCCGCAAGCAGATCTTGGGAGGATGCTATTCATCGGTGTCATACTGGGCCTGTTGGTCTATGTGAAGATTTCCCTTGCATTGGTCTTTTATCCCCTCACGCTTTTTATCCTTTGGAAAAAAACCAGGCCAGCGTCTCTCTTTGCGCTGTTCCTGCCATTGCTTTTGCTGGAGCTGCTGTGCCAGGCGGTGGTAGGGGAGAGCGCCTCCAGTAGGCTCGCGCTGGGGATTCCTCAGACAGGCCTAAGGCCCGGATACCAAGTCGGGGTGATGCTGAAAGTCATTGCTGTAGGAGTGCTTTGGACGCTCCTTCCTGCCGGAGCTTTTGCTTTGCTCGGCTACCTCCGGCGGACGCGCCAAGTCTATTTTTACCTGCTCCTCCTCCCGGTGATCGTGGGGGCCATTTGGATTTGTAAGCTCACCAGCATCGCAGAGGAATGGACTCACGTCGTTCTGATTGGGGGGGCTGGACTGCTTGGCTTTTGTTTTGCGTACTACCCCCGACTCCCTGTGAAATTTAACCCTTGGGCGGTGCTGCTCTTCCTTTTTCCATACCTCCTGCATTTTGGCAGCAACGTTTACTGGCTAAGGATTGCCGTGCACTATGGTGTGTTTTGGATGTTGGGATTGTATTTTTGCTTTGGGCACCTTAGGAAAGAGGTCTTGGTCTTGGCCTCGGTTTTTGCTGTCGTTTTGGTTTTCAACGGACTGTGGTGGCATCCTTTTGGACAGGACGAGGCCCTTTGGAAGGAGAAGGTAGCCTGGGTGAGACCCGGAGGAGGACAGGTTTACCTGGATCCGGTACTGGTGAAGATCTTGAAAGGGATGGACGGCGACAAGACCGGCGAGCGTGCAGGAGAGCTCCTAGCTATCTACCGGATGCCTGGGCTAGCCTGGCTTTCCGGGAAGCGGCTGCCAAATACACCCGGGATCTGGGACAGGGAGCAGCTGGATTTTTTCATAAGGCATCAACCTGAGCAGGTGGTTTACAACCAGCAGCAGGCCCTTCCCGCTGAATGGGTTTTTGGCCATCGGCACGTTCTTGGAACCTATCAGCAGGACAGCCTCATCAAGCTATGGAAGTGATCAGAAAGAACAGGCTACTTGCTTTTTGGGCAATTGCAGCCGGACTGGCGGCAGTATTGATCTGGCACCTGCCCTGGAGATTCCAGGTCAACGACGACGAGGTGATGATGTGGCTGGTGTCGGGAGCTTATACGGGAAGGCCAGCGCCCTACGCGGTTTTTCTCCACCCGCTGATGAGCTGGTGCATTTCCGGACTCTATGGCCTTGCCCCTCAGCTTCCCTGGTATCCATGGCTTTGGTTCCTTGGTATGTTTTCCAGTTTTGTTCTTTTGGCGTCCCTGGTCCAAGACAAGTTTGGTACTGCGCTTCAAGGGCATGTTTGGACGCTCTTTCTTTTTGCTTTTTACATCCACTTCCTGTTTTTTCTACAGTTTTCCATTGTCTCAGGCTTTGCGATTTTCGCAGGTTTGCTTGCGAGGTATGGAACTGTGGGCAAAGGGGGGCAGCAAAAGACCTTCTTCAGGCCGACGGATCTATTTTTGGTCATTGGGTTTCTTGTCAGACCGGAGGTTCTGCTTCTTTTTTTAATGGGAGTATTCGTGCTTAATCTGCTGTTTTTCAGGGAAAAATGGTTTTTCGGATTGAGTTTTGTTCCCTTTTTGGTAGCCGTCGTCGGCTACTCGATCAGCTTTGTATGGATAAGCCAATCGGGGCTTTCGGAATTCGAACGAGTGAACAGGCTCAGGTCGCAAGTCTTTGACCATCCAGTCTTGCAACTTCAAAAAGAAGAAATCAAGCAGAGCCATCCCGACCTGTATCACTTTTCCAACGGTCTGATCGATTTCCAAAACGATCCCCAGCTGGTCGGACAGCTGCGGCACTGGAAGCAAGAACTGGACGCGGCTAGATGGGAGGATTTTGGGGCTGGAGCTGTCGCAAAGTCCTTTGGGACCTATGTAGAGCACGAGCATTTCCTGATCGGGCTTATGGTTCTTTTCAGCCTGTTTTCCCTGTTTTTTGCGGGGGTCAAGGCTCTCCGGGTGTTGCTCGCGTTGGTGCTTGGAATGCTCGCACTGAGTCCTTTTTTTCTCCTCAAAGTGCAGATCTACGGATTGGTGTTTTTGGTGCTGATGTTGTCGGTGTTCTGCTTCCTTCCCCATTCACCGGGGCAGCGGCCAGTTTCATGGCTGTTTGCATCGCTGGTGGTCTTGGCGGTCGTATTTCATTTTCGCTCTTTTTTCCTCAGTTCAGCCAATTGGGTTCCAGCCGAGGGGCTTGACCAACGCTTGGGTCGATTGCAGGCAGACGGCTACGAGGACATCTTTGTCATTGCCCCAGCCAATGTCTATTCCGAACTGCTTTTTCACAATCCCGGCAGGTTTAAAGTAATGGGCTGGCCGACACTTTTGGAACAATACCAAGGAAAGCTCCCCTCTGACTCCAGGGCCTATCTGGTGGACTCGGCTACCTATCGGGGCAACGAGGCGTATTTTGAGGGGGATGAAATGGCCGGATTTGAATCGGGATTGTACCTTTTACTTTCCAGACCATGAGGGAAAAGCGCTTTTCATATTGGACATGGGTATCGCATCTGGGGGTGGCCGGGATGTATTTTCTCACGTTGGCCTACATGATCAAGTACTTTGATGTCCAGTCATTCGACATCAAGGTCCACAATTTCCTGCTTGAGGACTACCTGGCCCAAGGTGCCTTTCCCGTGCCTCCGGGATACTATGCGCTGATCTACGGAGTGGACATGCTGCTGCGCTACAAGTACCCCTTTGTGCTGAGCGCCTTGCTGGTGTTGACCGTGTTTATGTGGCTTAAGTTTCGCATCACCTACCGCTGGCTGGATCAAAAACTCGGCATCGGGGATCGCCAAGTGGCATTGCTGTCAGTGAGCATGCTTTTTATCAGTCCGATTTTTATTCCCTACATCGACGGTTCCTATTGGTACCTGGGCAAGTTCACGCCGACCATCTGGCACAATTCTACGCTCATCACGGTATTTCCTTTTTGTCTCTTGCTTTTTTTTCAGACCCAGCGCTGGGAGGTTTCCGGGGATTGGCGGGCCTGGTGGGGTATGCTGCTGTGCGGCGTCCTTATCGTCCTGATCAAGCCCAGTTTTCTGTTTTGCTATATTCCGGCGCTTCCGCTCTATGCCTTGCTGCAGGACAAGGGGCTTGGTCCACGATTTTGGTCGTCCCTGGTGCTTTCGGTGGTCTTCTTGGCCATGTTGTTTTTGGAGAAAGCCTGGATCTATGAGATGGATCCCATGATCGACCTCATGTACACGCCGGAGGAAAGGTCCGCTGTGGTGCTGAACCCGCTGCGAGTCCATCTTTATTTCGCCAAAGAGCCCTTTTTTGACCTGTTGTGCAGCTTTCCCAGCACCTTGGTCTTTATGGCCTTTTGGGGGCGGGAGGCTTTGAGGGACAGGTCCTTTGTCTTTTCCTCCATTTTGCTTGTTTTCGCCCTGATGGTCTATTTGCTATTGGCCGAGACGGGTTTCAGGGAGCTTCACGGCAATTTTTACTGGCAGATTCCCATCGCTATGTACCTCCATTACCTCTGTATGCTCGTTTTCTACGTCCGAAAGCTTCGTGGCGAGAAGCGACCCGGCTGGCAGTTTTACCTGTTTGCCGGAGTTTACCTTGTCCAGATTGGGATGGGGCTGGCCTATTGGCACAGGATATTTTTTGGACATGCGCTAAACTGACCTGGTGAGAGCTCAACGAGCTGATGGCTGGCCGCTGTGCCGGGATGCTCGTAGTAGGGGAGGATGTAGCGAATCGGCCGACCGCTTTCGGTTTTCACCGGAAGTTGATATAGTGCCAAGCTTTCCAATACTTGTTGGTCGACATAGACCAAGGGGCTGTCCAATCGTTCGAGTTCGGCCTTCAACGTGGCAGATACCGCATGAATGCTCGGCCGGTTTCGGATGGAGATCAACACGCTTACCAGAGGCAGGATCAACAAGAGCGAGCCGAAATTCATCGCTGCCAGTCCTCCCATCACGGTGCGATGCCTTTGGCTTTTCACCATAGCCAATACCAGGAAAAGCACTACAGGACTCAGTATCCGCAGCTCGACCCAGCCGTAGTTTTTGTAGACCAGTAGGTTGAAAACCGCCAATAAAAGGGTCATGGCCAGGCCGAATCTGACCTGGTGGTCTCTTCTGTACAGCAGCAGGGCGGCCAGTATGGCGAGGACAATAAAGGCTTTTTGCAAAGTGTAAAACCAGCCCTCGGTGTAAAATGCCGTGAAATAGAGGTTTCTTTTCAGGTTAAACAACAAGGAGTCCGCAGCCAGACCCAGGGAGCCATCCCGAATGTGCCCCAGCGCCTGCGTGAAAGCATTGGTAACTTGCTCGTGCAGAAAGTGCTGATGGAGGTAAGCCAGCACTACTGCCGCTAGTGCGTAGCAGAGCTTGGCGTATCCTTTGATCGGTCCGGGGATCGCCATCATGCCCAGAAGTGCAAAAAACCAGGTGCTTCTGAAAAATCCCAAGACCAGCACCGTGGCAAGTAGTCCGATGAAATTGGACAGACTTTGGTTCACCAGATACCGCCTGCTCATCACATACAGCCAGACTCCCCCTGCCAGGTGCAGCAGCTCGGGCATGAATGTGAAGGCGTAGAAGAGCGCAATCGGACTGCCCGATACAAACAGCAGCTGTAGCCAAACCGTGGACTTGTCCCCGCGGCCAGACCGGTATAGGGCATACAGAGACGCGAGAAATACCAGGAAATTGACCAGGGGGATGGTGAGCTTATGCCAGCCTGTCAAGCTGGATGTCAGCCCGTACAAGAGGGGATAGGCTGGGCCATGGGCGTCAGTCCCGAGGTAGTAGGAGCCGGTGCCGCCGTAGGTGAAGCTGGCTTGGAGCGTCTTGTTCTCGGCAAAGTTTCGGGCATTCTGAAAGTAAAAAAACTCGTCGCCATAGAATGGGGAAAACCCGGCTTTCATCAGGGAGAGGCAGTAGCAGAACAGGCAAACGGCCACTGCGATACCCAAAGGCAGTAGCCAGTCCGCCAGGCTATGAATAGGTTTTTTTCTCAAGGTAAGCCTACTTGGTTTGCGCGAAAAATATCCAAAGGATCCGTGGATAAAGATTGGCAATAAAACTTCGGAATCCTATCCCCAGCTTTTCGCAAGTTCATCAGCCTGGCCTTTTGGCGGCTCCCTTTGCAGCTCTTTGGGCAAGCTGCTCCCAGACTGCTGCTGGCCCTTTTGATGCGCTTGGGGATAATCCGCCCATTTTTTGGAGAAAAGTCCAATTCCTTTAAATTTGGCTCACCGAGTAATTTTTTTACTCACTCGCTAGGCAGTCCTGTGGCCGACCGGGCGAAGCTTTCATTAAGAATTTGAAGTTTAAAGTGAGGGGTTTAAAGTTTAAAGTGAGGAGCTTAAAGTGAGTTCTTCTTTGTGTTCATTAGCCCTAACTAAAACTCTAACCTCTTCCCTTTAACCCCTTCACTCTAACCTTCCGTAGTTGCTCGACTCTCTCGTTACTTCCAAGACCCGCGTCAAACTTCTGCTGAAGTTTTTCTCCCATTCCAACTCCGGTTACCTGCGTTCGCTGGCCAAGGAGTTTGATGAGTCCACCAATTCCGTCCGCGTGGAGCTCAACCGCCTGACCGACGCCGGCCTGCTCTTGGCCGAGGACGAGGGAAAGACCAAAGTCTATCGGGCCAACCATTCCCATCCTTTTTTCTCCGAAATCAAGGGGATGGTGTCCAAATTCCTCGGGCTGGACGAACTGATGGAGAAGATCGTCAAGCGCATGGGCAATGTGGAAAAAGCCATCATCGTGGGCGACTACGCGCAGGGCCTGGACTCTGGCACCATCGATTTGGTGCTGGTGGGCCGAGACCTGGATCTGGAGTACCTGGACTTTATCGTCAACAAGACTTTTGAGAAAATCAACCGTCAGGTGAGGGTGCAGGTGCTGCCGGAGCTCACGGACGAGATCCACGGTCTGCTGGTTTACGGCAAATAGCGTGGTGTTGCGAGGGGATTTTCTTTTCCCATTTCTTTTGAAAAACTGATAGCGGCGCGGCTCCCGGTAGGAAGCAGGTCGGGCCACTACTTTTAGACCTTGCCCGGTCGGGCACCGAGTCAATTCTAAACCCAAAAGACAAAATTTTTGAAAGCTGGACTGGTATCCATCCTGGTCGCCAACTACAACAAGGACAATTACTTGGCAGCCACGCTGGAATCGATCATCGCACAGGACTATCCGGACTGGGAATGCATCGTGGTGGACGACCATAGTACGGATACTTCCTTGGAGATCCTCCGTAGTTTTGGCGAAAGGGACCGGCGGTTCAAAGTCTTGGAACGGCCACTCGATATGCCGAAAGGGGCCAACTACTGCCGCAACTATGCCTTTTCGCATAGTCAGGGCGAATTCATCCAGTGGTTTGACAGCGACGATCTCATGTACCCCTGGTTTTTGAGAGAGAAAGTAGCCTACCTCACAGCCAATCCCTCCATGTCCTACGTGGTATGCAGGGGTGAGATCGAGTTTGACAGTGAATTTGAAGGGAATACCAAGTTTGGGCAGCGCATCCAAAGTGATTCGCCTATCGCAGACTACCTGAGGTTTCGTCTGCTGTTTTTCATCGCTGGGCCACTCATCCGACGCCGGGTATTGGAGCAGATCGGCCTTTTCAATTTCCGCCTTCGCCGCCATCAGGAGTGGGAGCTTTTTTTCCGGATGCTGTTGCTCCAGGCGGACTGGGGCATTGTCGATCGGGTGAGTTTTCGCTACCAAGTCCACAACGAGTCCATCACCTCCCGCCACCAGGAAAAAAGAAAGGTGGTGGAGTCGGAGTTGATCCTCTTCCAGGAGGTACTCCGCCTGTCCAACCGGAATTTTACCGGGGCCATTCCTCTCCGGGAGAGGCGCAGGCTGGCCTTCAAATACCTGCTGGTGGCGGCTTACCATCGTAGATTGGGCTATGCCGCCAGCTACTTGGGCATGCTGCTCCGGGAGTTGGCGAGGTTTTGAGCTAATGAGAAAGAGCCCTGCGCGCCGCACATTCCCCCAGCTTTGGCCTGTCCAAGCTAAAAATCAATCAAGGAAACCACCATTCCAACCAACCAGAAATGTCCAGTCCCCAAGCCCAACAGCCCACCCACTATAAAGTCATCGAAGCCAGCTCCGGTTGGAAGATGGTGGACTTCAAGGAACTCTGGAGGTACAAGGATCTCCTGTATTTCCTGACCCTGCGCGGGATCAAGGCCCGCTACGCACAGTCCGTATTGGGGGTGGCCTGGGCGATCATCCAGCCGCTTTTCACTACGCTGGTGTTTACGCTGGTCTTCGGTGGCCTGGCCAAGGTGGATTCCGATGGGATGCCCTACGTGCTGTTTTCCTATCTCGCCCTTTGGCCTTGGAATTACTTTTCGGGCACCTTGACCGAGTCCGCCAACTCGCTGATCCAAAATGCAAACATGATCACCAAGGTGTATTTTCCCAGGATGGTGTTGCCCCTGTCGGCGATCCTGTCCAAGCTTTTGGATTTCACCATCGCCTTTGTCGTCGTTTTGGGAATGCTGGTGTATTTCGGGCAAGTACCGGGTTGGGGTGTGGTCTTTCTGCCCCTGCTGATCGTGCAGCTGCTGCTCTGCAGCCTGGGGATAGGGATGTTTCTTTCTGCCTTGGCTGTCAAGTATAGGGATGTGAAGCATGCTCTGACCTTTGTAGTGCAGCTGCTGCTCTACGCCGCGCCGGTGGTGTATAGTACCACGGCTGTTCCGGAGGCGTATCGGCCTTTTTATATCTTCAACCCGATGGTAGGAGTGATCGAGGGATTCCGTGCGGCATTTCTTGCCCGTCCAATGCCTTGGGACTGGATCTGGCCGGGCAGTATCGTGGCAATGGTGTTTTTTGTTTTCGGCATGTTTTATTTCCGCAGAATGGAGCGGATTTTTGCCGATGTCGCGTGAGGGGAAGTTGGAAGACGGGATGCCGGGAGGCAGGAAGATCTACCCGCTTCGGTCTTCCGGTCGATCAGGGACAAGTACGAAATACGAGGAATAGAGCACCTCAGGGGCTTTTTTCGATTTTAGCGTGCTTCATCTGACGCCGGGCATCCAATAAGTACGATCTACGAAGTACGATTTACGACGTGTAAAAGAACCTCAGGGGCTTTTGCGATTTTAGCGTGGTTCATCTGACATCGGTCATTCAGTAAGTACGATCTACGAAGTACGATTGACGACGTGTAAAAGAACCTCAGGGGCTTTTGCGATTTTAGCGTGGTTCATCTGACACCGGGCATCCAATAAGTACGATTTACGAAGTACGAAATACGACGAACAGAGAACCTCATGGGCTTTTGCGATTTTAGCGTGCTTCATCTGGCACCGGGCATCCAATAAGTACGATCTACGAAGTACGATTGACGACGTGTAAAAGAACCTCAGGGGCTTTTGCGGTCTCAGCTTTCGAAATTCAGCCGTCAGCTTTTATACTTCAGCCTTCTCTATCGGTCTCCGTACTCCGGCAGGGGTTTAGGTGGTCTCGGGGGCTGTACTGCGCCGGAGGGAATAGGCTTTTGTCTGGCTTACCCGGGGTTTTGCCCTATCGGGCTTCACCCCGGGCTATTCACATTTGACCCCTTCAGGGTCAGGAGGCATTCGGGAAATACGATCTCCGAAGTACGAAATGCGAGGAATAGAGGGCCTCAGGGGCTTTTGCGATTTTGGCGTGCTTCATCTGGCACCGGTCATTCAGTAAGTACGATTTACGAAATACGATTGACGACGTGCAAAGAACCTCAGGGGCTTTTGCGGTCTCAGCTTTCGAAATTCAGCCGTCAGCTTTTATACTTCAGCCTTCTCTATCGGTCTCCGTACTCCGGCAGGGTTTTAGGTGGTCTCGGGGGCTGTACTGCGCCGGAGGGAATGGGCTTTTGTCTGGATTACCCGGGGTTTTGCCCTATCGGGCTTCACCCCGGGCTATTCACCTTTGACCCCTTCAGGGTCAGGAGGCATTCGGGAAATACGATCTCAGAAGTACGATTTACGGCGATCTACCAGCTTCCGTCTTCGGTCTTCCGCCCCATCAGACACAAGTACGATTTACGAAGTACGAAATACGGGGAAAAAAGAACCTCAGGGGCTTTTCCGTCTTTCAGCTTTCGAAATTCAGCCTTCAGCTTTCAATCTTTAGCCTTCAGCTTTTTCCATCCGGCATCGGACACCAGACATCGGACACCAGACATCGGACACCAGACATCGGACATCGGACACCGGTCATCGGACACCGGTCATCCGACATCGGACAGCAAGCATTCCTCACCCATGATCACCGCCTTCTAAACCATGTATCTCTCCATCGTATCGCCGGTATTTAGAGCGGAAAACATCCTTCATCAATTGGTTGCCAGAATCAAGACGGCGGTGCCCGTAGCGGATTTTGAGATCATTTTGGTGGATGATTGCAGTCCGGACAATTCTTGGCAGAAGATCACGGAACTGGCTGCAGACCATCCCGAGGTCAGCGGCATCAAGCTTTCGCGCAACTTTGGCCAGCACTATGCGATCACAGCCGGTCTCGATGCGGCCAAGGGGGAATGGGTGGTGGTGATGGACTGTGACCTGCAGGATAGGCCCGAGGAGATACCTGCCCTGCTTGCCAAGGCCAAGGAGGGTTTTGACGTAGTACTCGCGCGAAGGGCCAATCGTCAGGATGGCCTGCTCAAGCGTCTTTCATCCAGGGTCTTCTACCGCACCCTGGCTTGGCTCACCGGCTCACATCAGGACGAGACCATCGCCAACTTTGGCATCTACAGCAAGGCGGTAGTCCGGGAGATTTCCAACATGCGCGAGAGCATCCGGTACTTCCCCACCATGGTCCGATGGGTAGGTTTTCGACAGACCGTCATCGACGTGGTACATGCCGGGAATGAAGGACGCCAAAGCAGTTACAACTTCAAAAGACTTTTTAACCTGGCCTTGGACATCATGCTGGCATACAGCGACAAACCCATACGCCTCACCGTCAAACTTGGTCTCTTGGTGGCCCTTTCTGGGTTTGTATTTGCTTGCTACACCTTGTTCAGGTATCTGCACGGCGACATCATCGTGGCGGGCTATGCTTCGCTGATCATCTCCCTGTGGGTGCTTACGGGGTTTGTGCTCGTGACTTTGGGGATGGTCGGGTTGTATGTGGGAAAGACCTTTGAGGGGGTGAAAAGCCGCCCTATCTACATTGTCGAAAAAAGGACGGGGGGAAGCAGTGTAGACAGGAAGCAGTAGGCACGATTTGCGAAGTAGGGTCTGCGAAGGACGATGTAAGAAATACGATCTCCGAAGTACGAAATACGAGGAATAGAGGGCCTCAGGGGGTCTTTAGCGATTTTAGTGTGGTTTATTCGGCACCGGTCATTCAGTAAGTACGATTTACGAAGTACGATTTACGACGTGTAAAAGAACCTCAGGGGCTTTTGCGGTTTCAGCTTTCGAAATTCAGCCGTCAGCTTTTATACTTTAGCCTTCAGCATTCTACTTCGGTCTCCGTACTCCGGCAGGGGTTTAGGTGGTCTCGAGGGCTGTACTGCGCCGGAGGGAATGGGCTTTTGTCTGGATTACCCGGGGTTTTACCCTATCGGGCTTCACCCCGGGCTATTCACCTTTGACCCCTTCAGGGTCAGGAGGCATTCAGGAAGTACGATCTCCGAAGTACGATTTACGGCGATCTACCAGCTTCCGTCTTCCGTCTTCGGTCTTCCGCCCCATCAGACACAAGTACGATTTGCGAAGTACGAAATACGGGGAAAAAAGGACCTCAGGGGCTTTTCGGGATTTCAGCTTTCGAAATTCAGCCGTCAGCTTTTATACTTTAGCCTTCAGCATTCTACTTCGGTCTCCGTACTCCGGCAGGGGTTTAGGTGGTCTCGGGGGCTGTACTGCGCCGGAGGGAATAGGCTTTTGTCTGGCTTACCCGGGGTTTTGCCCTATCGGGCTTCACCCCGGGCTATTCACCTTTGACCCCTTCAGGGTCAGGAAGCATTCGGGAAATACGATCTCCGAAGTACGAAATACGAGGAATAGAGGGCCTCAGGGGCTTTTCCGGATTTCAGCTTTCGAAATTCAGCCGTCAGCTTTCAATTTTTAGCTTTCCACCTCGGACATCCGACCTCGGACATCCGACATCCAACATCCAACATCCGACATCTGACATCTGACATCGGACATCTGACATCCGACACCGGTCATCCGACCCCCGACAATCCACATCCATGATCACTCCATTGCCCTTTGATTCTGCGCTCTTTGGCTATTCCGTGGGGAAATGCGTAGTCGGGCAGGGGTGGACCGAAACCGGTTTTCTCATCGAAGCAAAAGGCTTTCAATTGGTTTATCTCTTTTCAGATGCGCCAATCGAGCCGCTTTCTCCTAGGTTTTCACTGGTGGATACCAAGCTTATTTTCGAAAAAAAGCTTTGCGGCCTCAGTGAAACCAAACCGGAAATCAGGGCTTACGTGGGCGGGGTGACGGACGGGCTCTTGGCTCTGGCCATGGAAAGCGGTATTTTTTCCAGATTCAAGACAGATCAGGGGTTTACTGAGGGGGAGTTTGAAAAGCTCTATGGGAAATGGATAGAAATGGCGCTGGAAAAAGAGGTGGTGTTCATGGGGCCGAAGGGGGAGGGCCTGGTGAGCGTTTCCGTGGAGGGGGCTCAGGGGAAAATTGGCCTTCTGGCAGTGGAGGCGGCGCACCGAGGACAGGGCTGGGGCAAAAGGCTCGTGCAGGCGGCCGAGTACTACGCCCACGAAAAGGGAGCCGATTGCCTGCTCATTCCCACACAGGAGGCAAACGTCCCCGCATGCAGTCTGTATCGAGCCATGGGGTACAGCAAAGCCCAGCGCCAATTTGTATACCATTACCGATAGGGGAGGTGTGAAATACGATCTCCGAAGTACGAAATACGGGGAAAAAAAGACCTCAGGGGGGCTTTTGCGATTTTAGCGTGCTTCATCCGGCACCGGGCATTCAGATAAGTACGATTTAGGAAATATGATTTACGATGTGTAGAGAACTTCTGGAGGCCTTTGCGATTTCAGCGTGCTTCATCCGACATCCAACATCCGACATCGGACATCTGACATCCGACATCGGTCATACAGTAAGTACGATTTACG
Organism: Algoriphagus oliviformis; assembly: GCF_017254915.1. GTDB lineage: Bacteria > Bacteroidota > Bacteroidia > Cytophagales > Cyclobacteriaceae > Algoriphagus > Algoriphagus oliviformis. The sequence goes on from NZ_JAFKCT010000009.1 coordinate 142,383, forward strand.
AAGTACGAAATACGAGGAAAAAAGGACCTCAGGGGCTTTTGCGGTTTCAGCTTTCGAAATTCAGCCGTCAGCTTTTATACTTTAGCCCTCTCTATCGGTCTCCGTACTCCGGCAGGGTTTTAGGTGGTCTCGGGGGCTGTACTGCGCCGGAGGGAATGGGCTTTTGTCTGGCTTACCCGGGGTTTTGCCCTATCGGGCTTCACCCCGGGCTATTCACCTTTGACCCCTTCAGGGTCAGGGGCATTCGGGAAATACGATCTCAGAAGTACGATTTACGAAGTACGATTTACGACGAGCAGAGAACCTCAGGGGCTTTTCCGGATTTCAGCTTTCGAAATTCAGCCTTCAGCTTTCAATTTTTAGCTTTCTACACCGGACATCCGACACCGGTCATCCGACATCCGACATCTGACATCTGACATCCCACATCTGACATCCGACATCCCACATCCGAAATCCAAAATCCGCCGTGATCCCTTTTAACAAACCCTTTCAAACCGGACGGGAACTGGAGTACATCCAAGACGCGATCCAACGGGGAAAAATCTCAGGCAACGGCCACTACACGCAAATGTGCCAGGCGTTTTTTGAACAACGCTATGGCTTTGTCAAATGCCTGATGACGACCTCCTGTACCGATGCCTTGGAGATGTCCGCGCTCCTGCTGGATATCCAACCGGGTGACGAGGTAATCGTTCCCTCCTTCGCCTTTGCGTCTGCAGCCAATGCCTTCGTGCTCCGGGGGGCGAAGATCGTGTTTGTGGACTCCAAAAAAGACCATCCCAACCTGGACGAAAGCCTCTTGGAAGAGCTCGTCACCGCCAAGACCAAGGCCATAGTGGTCGTGCACTATGGAGGGGTAGCCTGCCAAATGGACGCCATCATGGCTATCGCCGAAAGGCATGGGCTTTTTGTGGTGGAGGATGCCGCCCAGGCGATAGACTCCTATTTCGAGGGCCGGGCACTGGGTAGCATCGGCCATCTGGGGGCGCTGAGCTTCCATGAAACCAAAAATATCCAATGCGGGGAAGGGGGGATGCTCCTGATCAACGATCCGGCCTTTGCCAAGAGGGCCGAGATCATCTGGGAAAAAGGAACCGATCGGGCGGCCTTTTTCCGTGGGGAAATCGACAAATATGGCTGGGTGGACATAGGGAGTTCATTCCTTCCCGCCGAACTCAATGCCGCCTACCTCTGGGCGCAGCTCGAAAATCTGGATGCCGTCCAAGCGCTGAGAAAGGCGATCTGGGAAGACTACCGGGGTATCTTTGCCGACTCGACTTTTACGCCCCAGGTCCTCGGTTTCGCATACGCCGACGCGGTCCGACTGCCAAATTCCCCCTCACCGGAGTTTCGGTTTTCTGATGGCCAGTCTGCCAACCACCACCTTTTCTACCTGGAGTTTTCCGATTTGGAAAGCCGTAGCTCCTACGCCGCCGCTTTGAGGGAACAAGGGATTTTGGCGGTTTTCCACTACCAAAGTCTCCACAAATCCTCATTGGCAGCAAGACTCTTTCCGGATCAGTTTCAAAGATGCCTGCCCAATTCCGACCGCTTCGCTGACTGCCTCCTCCGCTTGCCCCTGTTTTGCGAATTGCCGGAATTATCCAAAAATTGGAGTCCTATTTCGACAACCCATTTGACCCAAAACAAACAAGCGCGATGAAGACCTTGCTAACCTACCCTTTCCCATGCTGATCGCCGGTGCGGGAGGACACGCCCTGGAAGTCCTCGACCTATTGGTCTGCGCAGAGCCAGAGGCCAGTTTCGTTTTTTTGGACGAACTCAGCCGCAGAGCTCTGTTTCAGGAAAAATACCCCGTCATCCAGAGCCAAGAGGAGGTCCTAGAGGCCTTTCTGTCAGATCCCCGTTTTGTCCTTGGCACCGGCAAGCCCGCGGTCAGAAAGCGCCTGTACGAAAAGCTGCGTGGCCTGGAGGGACGCCATGTGGGACTCAGGGGCACGGGAAGCCTTATCAGCCCAAGTGCCCGTTGCGGCGAGGCGGATATCCTGAATTTCTGTTTTGTCGGGCCCAATACCCAAATCGGCCTCGGCTGTCTGATCAACACCGGCGCACAAATCCACCATGAGGTGATTCTAGGGGAGTTTTCCGAAGTGAACCCCGGGGCGATCGTGCTGGGGGCTGCCCAGATCGGGAGCTTTTCCAGCATCGGCGCCAATGCCACTGTCCTGCCCAAAGTCAAGATCGGTGACCGGGTCACCGTTGGCGCGGGAGCCGTGGTCACCCAAGACCTGCCCGATGGGGCTACGGCTGTGGGCGTGCCTGCCCGGGTCATCAAATAATCCCTTTCCCTGGATGGGGTTGGGAACCTAAAGTCGCCCACTATTTTGCCCCGGGCTCAGCCTCGGGGTATTTTTTTTGCTTTCGGGCTCTGCCTGCTTGGCCTCTGTACCGGGAGCATCCCCCGCTCTTTCTCCCGCCGGACAGCGCCAATCCCTACTTTTTCGTCACCGGCTGGATCCAGGCTTCCTCCATGTCTCCGGGTCTATAGGGGTTTTCCTTGGACTTGGAGGAGGTGACCTTGGCGCGGACGTAGAGCTCTGTCCCGTCGAGGAGATAGCTGCCCTTCGTGCCTTGGATCTCCTGCAGCAGGACTCCTGCCTCATCGGGATTGGATTTTTTGGTTCCAAAAAAGCGGATGGTGTAGCTGACTCCCGCTTCGGGCCGTATCGAGAGGCTCAGCTTTTCCCCATCAAAAGCCAGTTCCTCGAGCAAAACCCCGGTGCTCGCATAAAAGTCCCCAGCCTCCATCGCCTCGATCAGGTCCTCTGGGCTGAGGGATTTGGCGCGAACTTCCACCCAGCCTCGGCCGGGGTTGCTTTGTTTTTCCCCAAACACATGGTAATGGTGCGCATCGTCCACTGCCAGGCCATACAGCAGGGGCTTGGCGGACAGGAGGTAGGACACCTGTACCCGATCCCAGAGCGCTTCCATGCTCGGCCGGAGGCTGTCTCCATAGTTGTGGACCTCCGGATGTCCATTGTACACCTCAAAAAAGCGCTCCCCGCTCAGGGCCATCATGTCCTCCGGGGTGATGGCCCAGATGAAGTTGGGGTGGTTGATATGCAAAAACATGGGGTGCCCCGTCTCATCCCGTTGCTTTTTGACCAAGTCCAGATTGCGCTGCAGCACTTCGGAAACGGAATTGCCCGTCGCCGGCTCGATGTACTGCTGGATATTGGTCACGTTCATGTGCAGGGGTTTTTGCTCAAAGCTGGCGGAGAGCTCCTCCGAGGGGATGATCAAAAACTTCCCCTTTTCCTCAAAGAGGGGGCGGTATTCCCCCAAGGTCTTGAGGCGTACCTGGACTCTTCCCGCAGAGTCCGTGCGCTGCTCCACCCAGTCTTCCCCGTATTTTTCGAGGTAGTTTTCCAGGGCCTGCTCATGCATGGGGGATTTTGGAAGCTGCTTCCACCGTTCCCCCACCTGCAGGGTGTTGTGGTCGGAGAGCACGGCAAAGTCATAGCCCTGGGTCTTGTACCAGTCCATGATCATCTCGGGATAGTTGTCCCCGTCGCTCCAGTAGGAGTGGGTGTGGAGGTTCCCCTTGTACCATTCCCTGGAGGAGGAGCAGGAAAAAAGGCAGGTCAGGGCGAGGCAAAGGAGGTAAAAGATAGGTTTCATAGCGAAGGGTTTGGAAAAAGCCGGCTGCCTTCTGGGGCAAAAGCTCCGGCCACGTGCTGGGAATTTAGGGAAATCTGCCCGCAAAGGCCTTAGCATACCCTTACCCAACTGGGAAATAATGCCTGGAAATCAATTTTCCGCCCTCCCTCCCCGGTTGGTGTCTTCACCAAGCGGAAATATCCCTTCCGCCCCGGTTTGTGTCCCCACAAACCGGAAGTACCAAACCAGCTAACAGTTAAGAAAGATTGGTTGAGATTGCTTCACTGCGTTCGCAATGACGACTTTCCCGTCACTGCGAGGTACGAAGCAGTCTAGTCTCTTCTGGTCAACGTGAGATTGCTTCGTCGTACCTCCTCGCAATGACGAATCCGGGCCGTCACTGCTCCTTCCCGTCACTGGGCCTTCCCGCCGTCACTGCGAGGCACGAAGCAGTCTTTACTCACTACAAATCTTTTAGATTGCTTCGTCGTACCTCCTCGCAATGACGAATCTCGACCGTCACCGCTCCTTCCCGTCACTGCGCCTGTCCGCCGTGGCGGGAGGTACGAAGCAGTCTAGCCTCTCCGCCCCGGTTTGTGTCCCCACAAACCGGAAATACCAAACCAGCTACTAGTTGGGAAAGATTGGCTGAGATTGCTTCGTCGTGCCTCCTCGCAAAGACGAATCCCGACCGTCACTGCGCCTGCCTCCTGCTTGGACAAAGTCCTATTCCCTTGCAAATCAGCGCCTATGCCGCCCATCCGCCAAATCAGCGCCCCAGTCTCTTGCAAATCCCAAATGACCGAGTAATTTTATTACTCAGTCGCCATTGGGCTGGTCCGCCTGTGGGAAGTGAGGTATCAACAAAGGCAAGCTTGCCTGGACCAGCCACGGATTCGTTCCTCGCGATTGTCCCGAGCGATTCGGGACTGACAAGCCTCTGAAAGCCATTGCGATTGGCTGCTGTAGCGGAAAGCAAGCTTTCCGGAAATCCCCGATTCTGCTAAGTTTCCCTCCAAAACGATGGGACTGAAAGGGCGAAGCTGTGGAAGTAGGGAGATGGAAGCGTGGAAGACGGGAGGTATGGAAGTTGGGAAGTGGGGAGCCTGGAGGTAGGGAAGTCGACCAAAGTAAAGCGATTTTTAACTAGAAGGAGTGGCGCTGCAGTTCAAATTGCCTCAGAAATTTGAGTCAGACTTTTGACTGTCGGTTTACAAACGGGTTTTGCTATACCAATGAAATATGAAGGGCTCGTGATGTTGGAGTTTTTTCCAGATTTATTTGGATCTAGTTTTACTTACTAGTGAATAAATCAATTATTTTGCCCTTATTTATTGAATTAGTGAGGTCATACTGTTAGAAAAAAGATCTGAATACTGTCGTATCTCGAGATATGTAGTGAATAGTTTTGTTCGGAAACATACACCATATTTTTTATATAATACTAATTTGTGGAATTGGTTTTTATAGCTTTTTATATTTTTTAGTCTTTAAAAATTAATATGATATCGATAATTGTCTGTTCAGTTGATAATTTGCTATTTGAGCGATTTTCTCAATCAGTTAGTGATACTATTGGAGTTCCCTACGAAGTGTTGAGTTTTGATAATAGAATTGATCGACTATCGATTGCAACGGTATATAATAATGCGGCCAAGGCAGCTGTCTTTAAAATTTTGGTCTTTGTTCATGAAGATGTTGTTTTTCATACTATAAATTGGGGTAAGAAGCTGGTGAGCTATTTTGCCCATTTGGACAGGCCGGGCGTGTTGGGTGTAGCAGGATCTTCTTACTTGCCCATTTCACCTTCTGATTGGTGGCTATGCGATCCGAATTACCTCCATGCCAATTTTATTTCCAATAAAAAAAATGGAAGAATGGGCGAGGGATATCTTAAAAAATGGGGAGAGCAGATGGCTCAGCCTGTATTTGCGCTGGATGGTATGTTTCTGGCAATGAAAAAGTCTGTTTGGAAAGATTTTCATTTTAACGAAGATCTTTATGGATTTCAGGGTTATGATACGTCCATCTGTTACCGTGTTTCCCAGAAATATCAGAATTATTTTATCCCCGGGATACTTATGGAGCATTTCTCCAAGGGATGTCCCAATTCTATTTGGCTTATAAATACGGTCAAAGCCAATGAGTCCATTGCGCAATTCCTAAAAAAAATAAGAAAGGACCAAAAGCTGGATAGGAATCTTGAAGTGAAGGCCTACCATTTGTTTCTAAATCAACTTGCTAAGTATTCAAATCGCTGGATTTTCAATTTTCGGTATTCCTTTATTTATGGATGGGAAATTACTAAATGTTTTTTTTCCTTTCGAACAATATACCTTTGGCTTGTATTTCAGGTCTTATACTTTACTAAGATTATAAAAAAATGAAAGGGTTGCTTCGCAGGTTTCTTTACCCACAAAAGACCTATTCCCTAAAAGAAATCCATGAGGGTCACTACAAGATGGAATATAGGGGAGTAGCCTGCCAAAAATGCCCATTTGACTATGTACTCTATCAGATGATTATTCACGAGGTCAATCCGGACCTGATTATCGAGATTGGCACCAATAAAGGTGGTAGTACCTTGTATTTGGCGGATTTGTTGGAAATCAATGGTAATGGAATAATACATTCCATCGATATATCGGATAATTGTTCCCCATTGGTCAAGAACCACCCCAGAATCAGCCTTTTCCACCAAGGTTGGGAGCAATATGATCGGACTTTGGCAGCCGGTTTTGAGCGGGTATTGGTTATTGAGGACAGTTCTCATACCTATCAAAATACTTTGGATGTGATGAGTAGGTTTAAGGACTTGGTGAGCGTAGATTCTTATTTGATTGTGGAGGATGGGATCGTTGAAGATTTGGGTTGGGGCAAAAGCTATCAAGGTGGTCCGGTCAAAGCCATCAAAGAGTTTATGCAGACTAATAGCAATTTTGTTGTGGACCTCCGTTGGGAGAATTTTTTTGGGAAGAGAGCAACATTTAATACTAGCGGTTTTTTGAAAAAATCTCAATTATGAATTTAAGAAGGAGGATCTATTCTAAAATATTGGAATATTCTTATAAAATGCAATCCTTATATGATAAGGATTTTATTTCCATTTGTCATAGTGATCCTTCGATTAACCATCTTAATTGGAAATTTTTTATTTTAGATAATTTCGATAGGCCTGGGTTGAAAGTTCTAGAGGTAGGAAGTCGAGAGGTTACTGGGAAGTCTTTCTTTAAAGACAGGTTTAAACAGGCGAATTATGTCGGATTTGATTTTTATCCTGGGGTTAATGTAGATGTCGTTGGTGATGTGCATAAGCTCGTTTCATATTTTGAAAATGAGAAATTCGATTTGATATTTTCTTCAGCTTGCTTCGAGCACTTTGCTATGCCATGGGTAGCTTCTAAACAAATTATTCAATTACTAAATGTTGGGGGAAGGGTATTTGTGGAGACACATTTTTCTTTTGGATTGCATGAGCTCCCATGGAATTTTTTTCAGTTTAGTCATTTTGGTTTGGAGGTACTGTTTCCGCCAGTATTTGGGATTAAAAAAATTGATTCTGGGGTATCGAATCCAATCGTTGGAAGGTTTTCAAAATTTGCATCGCCATACCTAAGGTATAAAAAGGTTAAAAATTTATTTTGTCACAGCTATTTTTTTGGAGAGAAAGTAGAAGATGTGAAAGAGTTAAATTATTCTGATATCGATCTTTCAAAATTGTTGACAGACTCTGTATATCCTGTTCCAAAGTGACTGAGATTTTTTCCTACTATCTTCCACAGTTCCATTCTATTCCTGAAAACGACCGTTGGTGGGGAGCAGGCTTCACCGAGTGGACCAACGTCAAAAAGGCCAAGCCGCTATTTCACGGGCATAAGCAGCCCATTATTCCTGGCGAACTGGGCTACTATTCTTTAGACACGACTGAAATTCTACGTAGGCAAGCGCTACTTGCAAACCAATATGGAGTGGATGGATTCGTGTTTTATCACTACTGGTTTGGAAGTGGGAAGTATCTTCTGGATAAGCCGTTGTTAAATTTTTTGGCCGATCCGACCATAGACATTCAAATTTGCATCTGCTGGGCCAATGAGTCCTGGAGGGGTACTTGGCATGGAGCTGCTAAGGATCAAATGCTTCAAGAACAAAAGTATCTGGGGATAGAAGACTATAAAAAACACTTTGAATTTCTCCTTCCCTTTTTTCAGGATTCCAGATGTCTTCGTATAGAAGGTATGCCCGTCTATCAGATTTATGTTCCAGAGTCGATTCCGGATTTGGCTGTATATATTTCTACTTTCAACGGTCTCGCTACTGAAAATGGTCTGCCAGGGATTTATTGGATTGGGGTAAAAGCTTCCTCTGGTTTCGACCCCCAAAGCTTCGGGATCCAGGGGATGGTCAATGGGAATTTGGCCAATATCAATCGATATCACTTTCGTTCTTTTTCGGGATTTTTCAATCGCATCGTACTTAGCAACCCAGTGGTAAGGAAGTTGTTTAAATGGCCCAAGCGAATCGCATACGGAATAGTAAGGGCGTGTCTGGAGGATTTTAGCACATCCTATTCCTATGATTTCTTTCCCTTAGCAATACCCAATTGGGACAATACGCCGAGGGTGAAACATGAGGGTACGGTCTATACCGGGGCATCTCCATCTTCCTTTGGAAAGCACTTGCTCGCCTGCATCCAAAGGGCAAAGAAAAATTCCCCAGGAAAAAAATTGGTGTTTATCAAGTCATGGAATGAATGGGCTGAAGGAAACATATTGGAGCCTTCCCAAGAGTACGGAAGGGGATATTTGGAAGCTTTAAAGTCAGTAGTTGATGGGTAAGACGATCATATCAGTTCAGAATCTTTCCAAGCGCTATCGGCTCGGTCTGAAGGAAAAGCAAGCTGAAACGCTGGTGGGGCAAATTGGCAATGTGATCAAGTCCCCATGGCAAAACCTCAAAAGGCTGCGTGAAATGAATCGTTTTGGTGTAGAAGACGAGTCGGTTTTCTGGGCCTTAAAGGATATCAATTTCGAAGTAAAGGAAGGAGAAGTGCTGGGCATCATCGGTAAAAACGGAGCTGGGAAGTCGACATTACTTAAGATTCTTTCCCAAATCACCGAGCCCACTTCTGGGAAAGTGGAAATATTTGGTCGCGTGGCCTCTCTTTTGGAGGTGGGAACTGGATTTCACCCCGAGCTTTCGGGGCGTGAAAATATCTATATGAACGGAACCATCCTGGGGATGACTCGCCGGGAGATCGATTCCAAACTGGATGAGATCATTGACTTTTCTGGTGTGGATAAATTTATTGACACCCCAGTGAAGTTTTATTCCTCCGGGATGAAAGTGAGACTAGGTTTCTCCGTAGCAGCCCATCTTGATCCTGAGATTTTAATTGTTGACGAGGTGTTGGCGGTAGGGGATTTCGAGTTTCAGAACAGATGTCTTGGGAAGATGGAGGATGTGAGTAAAAATGAGGGGAGGACAGTTTTGTTTGTAAGTCATAATTTGGAGGCTGTCAGGGTTCTTTGTTCTAGGCTAGTTGTTTTAAAAAATGGCGAGGTTTCTTTCGAAGGGGTTGTCAATAACGGAATTGCTAGCTATTTAGAGTCCAGGAAAATAGGTGGTACATCTAAAATAGATTTGACACATCACGAAGACAAAATCAGACCAAACTTAGGTTTAACTTTAGCAACAGTTTTTGTAGATGGGAAATTGGGAAATGAAATCCATGCTGGACAGCAATTGAAGGTTGTGCTAGAGTATTGTGTTGAGGAATCCCATTTGAATACTCCAATGGATATCGGATTCGGATTGTTTGATCAGTTGGGGAATGCTTTGATGGCATTTAATAATTCTAATTTCAAGCAGAAAGTTGAATTGAAAAGAGTAAGAGGGCAGGTCGAAGTATGTGTTCCAAAGTTCCCTTTGTATAGATCGGAGAGATTAAATTTTTCATTTTATTTTGGTTATATGGGGGATTACTACGAGGTTCTTAATAATGCTGCATCTTTATATTGCGTCCATAGTGACTATTTAGGGACTGGAAGACCATTGGATGATCGGTTAAATACCGTGTATCTTCCGGAAATTTTATATAAAGTAAGTTGAGCCTTTTTCGAATTTTTATTCTCGCGGTTTTGAATAAGTTGCCAGGACATTTGAAATGGCAGGTTTATTCTAGTCCATTCCTTAGAAATCGACTAAGAATCGATTTTTTTCAAACCAGAAGACGCCTTTTATCAAGCGCAAGTAAATTGATTATAATCGGCGCAAATGATGGCTTTAGTTTTGACGATTTGTTTCAGAACCTGAATCCGGATTTTGTGTCGGGATTAGTTATTGAACCATCCAAAAAGTATTTCTCCATACTCAGACAGAATCTGGTAAAGTTTAAAAATGTTGAATTTTTGAACGTAGCCATAACCCATTCAAATAGTTACTTCTCTCTATATCAATTAAATGAGCAGGGCTTAGGCAAGCTTCCAGATTGGGGGAAAGGATTGGGATCTTTATCAAAACAGAACCTGTTAAAATTTGATGAGATTTCAGAAATGGACATTGAAGTAGAAGAAGTCAAGGGCTTGACCTTTGATAAAATAATTGAAGATTACTCATTGACCAATGTTGATTATCTTCAAATTGATACAGAAGGATTTGATGGGAAGATAATTAGAATGATTGATTTTGAAATTTTCACTTCCCAACTTATTAAATTTGAGTGGGTTAATCTAGCTCAGTCCGAGTTGGAGGAGTGCAAATTGACTTTGGTGAATAACGGCTATCACATTTCGGTGCTTGGTGGTGACGTGGTTGCATATTCTAGGGATTTAAGTATATTCTTCTATTGATACCAAAGACTGTCCATTATTGCTGGTTTGGGCCCAACAAAAAGCCAAGTTATTTTTATAAATGTAGAAATTCTTGGATTAAGTTTTTCCCAGGGTTTGATTTCGTTGAATGGAATGAGTCAAATTGTGAATTGTCCGATCCCTTTTTAAGGGAAGCAGTGAGACGTGAGAAGTGGGCCTTTGTGAGTGACTACATACGGATTCAAAAACTGTTAGAGCATGGGGGTGTGTTTCTTGATACAGATATGCTTTTTATTAAGCCATTCGATTTGACTCTATTGACAAATAGTTACTTTGTAGGGATGGAAAACTCTCAGTATATAAGTGCTGGCGTTATCGGATCCGAAAAAAACGGAGAATATCTGGAGTTGGTGTTTGATTTCTACAAAAGCTTGTACCAGTTTGAATTTGATAAGCTAACGATCCCGACTATTTTGACAGAGGTTTTTAAAAAATATACAGGAGATGATTGCAATCCAGGATATGTGAAAGGTGGATTAGTTTTATGGTATCCAGTGTTTTATCCACTTCCTTTCAAATTGAGAAGTTTCCACTGGAATAGATTCGTTTTGGAGGAAACCTTGGCCGTTCATTTATGGGCGGGTTCATGGTTGGTAAATCAAAAATTATCATTATTTCAAAAGTCGATTTATGTTATTAAATATCATATTTCCCGTTTTTATGTGCCTCATTCTTTGATCAACTATTCCAGAAATATTTGATGGAAAAAAGAATTCTATTTTTATATTTTATTTTGGCCTTAGGGATAAAATTGGCCCTGTTTTTTATATTGAATCAATCTAAAATCTTTCAATTCTCTGGATTTATAGGGGAACTTTCAGGTGATTCAAATGGGTATTTAAATCCAGTAGATCAATTGTTTGAAACAGGCGTTTTTTATTCTGCCCATAGGATGCCGGGATATAGCTTGGTTTATTTTTTCTTTTCTTTATTTTTCAATAAAGTATTAAGTCTAAATCTTTTGGTCATATTTCAAGTTGCTATGTCTGCACTGTCTTGTGTGATATTAGCACATTTGAGTTATTTGATATCACATAAGATGTGGGTTTTTATATCCACATTTATTCTCACTTTGTTTTCCACCTACCTAACTTGGTACGACGGATATGTTTTGACAGAAAGTCTTACAGCGTCCGTGTTAATCCTTTTGGTTTATTTTGTAGGCATCTATTTCCTAGTGAAGAGAAATTGGAGATGGATGCTAGTAGCGGGGTTATTGTATTCATGGTTGGTTTTCTTGAGACCAGTCTTTTTTCCCCTAAGTTTTCTATTTTTTTTACTTTTTTTTATAAACAAGTTGAATTGGAGGGCATTTGGATTTAACGTTGCAATCTTTATCTCTCCCTTTCTGTTTTTCGACTCCCTGTGGATTTTAGCTAATTGTCATTGGCATAAAAAGTTTGTTCCTTTACAAGTGTCGTTTTTAGGGCCATCTCAAAGCAATGTATTCTTTGAGCCAGCCTTTCGTTTTATACAAACTTGGGGAGGCAACTACCAATGGTGGGATCCCGGGGCGGAGATACGATATTTTGGGGTAGGACATGACAGTCTTGTTTATTCTGATCAAGATAAAATTGTGTTTCCCAAGGAAATATTTACAAGTGAATTTACTATTGACTCATTGGAGGTCTTGCGACAAGAGTTGCTTGCTTTAAAGCTTGACTCTGGCTTTATTATCGAATCGGAATTCGACTTGCGTTCAAAATCGATTTACCGAAAATTTGAAGACTATTCTATGTCTATCAAAAGGGAAAATCCGAAACTCTACTGGTTTGATTCTAGACTTTCGCTTATTCATCAGTTTTTTTTTACCACCAAGATACGAAATCCCTTTTATAATGTAGATTTTCCATTAAGAGATCAGTTTATTTACATAAAGTCATTGGCCTATATTGGAACTTTGGTTTTCGGTTATATTTCATCTGTCATACTATTGTTTTTCTTGAAGAGAGAACCCGTACTTATGCTACTCACAGGTATAGTTTGGTATGTGTTCCTAATACACCCTATTGTACTTCGGGTAGTTGAAAACCGGTATCTTTTACCTTCCTATCCGTTTTTGGTGCTTTCTATTATATTAGGCTTTTATTTTGTTACTAATAAATATGTCTTTAGAAAAAAGCAGGTTGACACTAGTGGTGCCCCAGCATAACGACTGGGAATGTGCTCAGGTACTTTTAGATCAGATTAACGAGCTTGCCGATCGTTTTTCTGTTGATAAAATCAGCGTTGTGCTTGTTGACGATTTTTCGGATCAAATAAACGGATTAATCGAATTGGATTGGGATAGGCTAGATATTAAGATTATTCGATTGGTGCAAAACTTGGGACATCAACGAGCAATAGCGATTGGTCTGTGTTATGCTTATGACCATTACGATGGTGACTGGATCGGTGTCATGGATGCGGATGGAGAGGATCGTCCTGAGGACCTATTCAAATTGTGGAATCAAGCGAAAAAGCAATCAGCCAGTGTTTTTGCACATCGTAATAAGCGAAGTGAAGGAATGTTGTTTAAGCTTTTTTACTGGCTTTATAAGTTTGTATTTTGGATTTGCTCTGGAAAGAGGATTAGTTTCGGAAATTTCAGTGTCATCAGAGGAGATAGATTAAAGGCGCTCGTTCATGATCCAAATCTTTGGAATAATTATCCAGCGGCCTTCCTTAAATCCAAAATTGGCTATTCAACACTATCAACGAGCAGAGGAGTTAGATATCATGGCTACTCCAAAATGAATTTGACTAGCCTTGTGATTCATGGGCTAAGTGGAGTTGCGGTTTTTGCCGATGTTGTAAATACTAGAATGATTATTTTTTCCCTTGCGATCATATTGTCGGCACTTTTAGGAATAAGTATCGTTGTCAGTATTAAAATCCTTACAGATTCGGCAATTCCAGGATGGGCAACCTATTCAGTACTAGCCTTTGCAATTTTGTTGTTTCAGGCCTTAATTATTGCGTTTTTTACACTTTTCATCTTTTTGTCAAACCGTAGCGTGATGGCAGTGCAGCCTGTCAAAGCATACGTCAATTATATCGACTGATGGAGTATCCGGGAAATGAACTCGAGCTTTTTGAAAATGCAATAAACTGGAAGGCTTATTTTGCTTTCAAGCTTTCTCCATATATTAAGGGACATGTAGCCGAGGTAGGTGCAGGAATCGGCGGATCAACTACATTTCTCTTTAATTCTCAGGTAAAGGATTGGACTTGTTTTGAGCCGGATTTGAGATTGTTCAAACAGCTGAAAAGATCGAGTGATTCCTGGTCATTTAATTCTCAGCTCATTTTAAAAAACGGTTTTCTGCCGGATGAAATAAACCTATATGACACTATTCTCTATATTGATGTTTTGGAGCATATAGCAAATGATAAAGAGGAATTAGAGAAAGCATTAACAGCGCTTCGTAAAGGTGGAAACCTTATTGTCCTAGTTCCTGCCTTTAAATATTTATTTAGTCCATTCGATGTCAGTGTCGGACACTTTAGGAGGTATACCAAAGCAATGCTTAAATCGCTTGTGCCGAATAGCTTAAATAATTACGAGTTTTTTTATTTAGATAGCTTGGGCTTTGTTTCGAGCCTAGTAAATAAATGGGTTTTAAAGCAAGCCTATCCTAGCCTTCAACAAATTCAATTTTGGGACCGGGTATTGGTTCCAATGTCGAAGGTATTAGACCCAATCCATGGCCACAGTTTTGGTAAATCCTTGGTTATGAGGATAGAGAAATGACCCTTAGTTATATTTAAATGATGTCTAGACTATATCATTCCCAATATCAACAAGATCTTTTTCTTGACCAAATTGTCTTTAATGGAAAGAGGAAGGGGGTATTTGTCGACATTGGTGCTTATGACGGGACTACAATCAGCAATACTTTATTTTTTGAGCGGGTAAGAGATTGGAAAGGAATCTGTTTTGAGCCAAATCCAGAAGCTTTTGAGAAATTAATTGCTAATAGGAGTTGCGAATGTCACCAAGTCTGTATTGGAAAAAAGGATAATGAGGTATTTTTTACCCAAGTGGTCGGAGGCTCGGAAATGTTAAGCGGGGTAAGCGATGAATATCACTCATTGCACTTGTCCCGTATCAAGAAAGAAACTTTAGCAAATGGTGGATGTACAAGGGAATTAAAGGTTCAAATGCGAACTTTATCCGGTTTTTTGAAAGGTGATTTTGCCCAAGTCGATTTTGTGAGTATTGACACAGAGGGCAATGAATTGTCTATTTTGGAGACGCTCGATTTTGTAGGCTATACCATCACCGCATTTGTAGTAGAAAACAACTACCGTAATAACAAGGTCAGGGAGGTTTTGGAATCGAAGAATTATGTCTGGATGGCTAGATTGACCTGCGACGAGGTTTTTGTTCACCGATCTCAAGTATCTTTCGCTATGCTCTTGCGTCTAGGGCTTTTTCTGTTTCAAAGGAGAATGAATCTGCATGGTAAGGGAATGCGTAAAAGGATAAGGAATCTATGGCGGTGAGAATTCGTTTTGTCGATTTTTTTTCGGGTTTTGATCAGGAGCGGAATGGAATATTTGTTCTTCTCTCTCGATTTTTTGAACTTCAGATATCGGAAACGCCTGACTTTGTGTTCTATTCAGTATGGGGGAATAAACATCTTGATTATTCTTGTACCAGAATATTTGTTACTGGTGAAAATATCCGACCTAACTTTTTTTTATGTGATTATGCAGTAGGTTTTGATTTCTTATCCAGAGACAACTATCTAAGGCTTCCTTTATATGTGTATTGGAAAGAATTTAATTATAGGAATTTGCTGCTTCCCCATTATCACAGGATCATTGAATCCCATCCCAAATCGAAATTTTGTTGTTTTGTTGTTTCCAATGGTGTATCAAAAAGACGACTCGAATTTTTTGACAAACTGTCTACCTATCAATTGGTCGAGTCTGGGGGGAAAATAAAAAACAACCTTGGTTATGTTGTAAAGGATAAGTTAGAGTTCATGAGTCCTTACAAGTTTATGATCGCATTTGAAAACTCCAGCTATCCCGGGTACGTCACAGAAAAAGTGTACGAATGTTTTTTCACAAATACGATTCCGATTTACTGGGGAAGTGAGAAAATAGGCCTAGACTTCAATCCATCTCGCATTCTGAGTAGACATGATTTTGATTCAGACGAAGCTTTGATTGAACGCATCGCATACTTGAATGAAAACCAACTAGCTTATCAAGAGTTCATTTCTCAGCCGGTTTTCGTTGGCAACGAGCCAACTGAGTTTTTCGATGAACAAAGAATCCAATCCTTTTTTGGACGTGTATTTTCGGGACCTATTAAGACATCCAAAATTGGACTTAGCCAATCTATTGGAATATTGGAGAGAAAGCGAAGGAATTTCTTTGCAAAGTATATCGATACACCCTTTCGATGAGCGTGCCCACGATTTCCCTGATAATTCCCTGCTTCAACCAAGGTCACTTCCTCCGAGCTTGCTTAGATTCCATCTCCCGACAGACTTATCCCTACTGGGAAGCGTTGGTGGTCAATGATGGCAGTACCGATATTACATCCTCAGTTGCAGCCGATTATATCGCTAGGGATGCCCGTTTCCGATATATCGAGCAGCCTAATTTAGGACTTTCAGGAGCCAGAAACAGTGGGTTGGAGGGAGTTCGGGGTGAGTTTGTCTTGTTTCTAGATGCAGATGATTGGCTGGAACCAAAATGTCTGGCAGTTTTTGTGGCCGCATTTCATGCACAGCCCGACAAGCTTCTCTATCGCTGTGGCTATTCCTACTGGGATGCTCCAGCTGGAAACAAGTACCACACACATGTTCCTGTCGCCAATGGTGCAATTTTTCCGGGTGTATTGACTTCTAATCTAGGTCCATGTCATTCTATCTTGATTCGACGGGATTTTGCGATGTGTTTGGGTGATTTTGATACTCGACTCAAGAGCTGCGAAGACTGGGATTTTTGGATTCGTGCGGGAAGGATGGGCGCCTCGATTCACTCTATTCCCGAAGTATTGGTAGCCTATCGCTATGTAGCGAACAGCATGAGCCGTAATCCTATCGTGATGTATGAGGCGCTCACTGAGGTCAGTCGACGTGCGGGTGAGGCAGACGACCGTCTGCCCGACAGCGCTCTTCATAACAAGCCCACCTCATTAGACTATCCGTCTATTCAAAGGAAACATCTTATTGTCTTATTGGGAGTGATGCTCCACCAAGGACGTGTGGAAGAGGCTGCGAAATGGTATTGCCGTGAGCAGGCTAAATGGATTTGGGAAGTAAGGGACGAAGACTGGAAAGGCTTGGCTTCCTACTTGAGTTGGGGATATTTTTTTGGCCTTCTGGACATTGAGGCGTTGCTACGGGAGACCTATCCCTTGGTTTGTCAGTTTTTTGGGGATATCGGATACGGGGTTTCCAAATCTAAACGGTTGGCAAAAATGGCATTTGATGCCCAACTGAAGAAAAGGAACCATTTGCTTTTCGGTCGCTACACGGGGGCAGCTCTCAATAGGCTGGGAATCTTTCCACTTTAGCATAGACGAAGGTGATGATGAACAAGTCTATTCTTTTCCTATCCGAATCCGGCCCATTTCCTCCCAGAGACGGGAAAAAGCAACGTACGCTTGCATTGCTAGATGCCCTTGCCGAAGCATATCAGATAGATTACTTGATAGTTGGTAATAGACGTGATTTCGAAGTGGCTCAGAACGAAAATCCGTACGAATCGACACAGTTTCACTATCTACCGGTGACCACGTCGCGAACTGATTATTGGAAAAAGAAATTGGGCTATGTCTTTGGGTACGATGCCAATCTAGTCCAAGCTTGTCGTGCTATGGTGCTTGGCAAGGAGTATCACTTGGTTTTCTCGAGATATATCAAGCCAGTTCACTTGGTACCTGAAGGAATTAGAATCGTTGCAGATGTGGACGATGATTTCGAAGAGCTGTACAATTCACGAATCAAGCGGGCGACGTCCATGTGGGAGAAGGTCCGCCTTTGTCAGATAAAATGGCTTAACCTCGGAACATATCGGAAATTGCAGTCCAGATTGAATTTGGCGGTAGTCACCAAGCCAGAAGGACTGTGTGTACGCCAATTGGTTTTACCGAACCTTCCTTTTCAGAGCATGGTGAAAAAGAAGGTTTCATTTACATCCTGCTCGGCACTTCGGATTTTATATGTTGGAAAACTTAGCTATGAACCAAATATCAAGGGTCTTACCTGGTTTTTGGATTCGGTGCTTCCCATCCTCCGGCTGCTCTTGCCGAGGATGGTGACAACGGTTGTTTCAAGCGAAGTGCCCCAAAACCAGGAGTTGGCCCAGCTGCTGGATGATTCCGGTGTCGAGGTATTTTACAACGTGGAAAGCCTCGATGTTTTCTATGCGAAAAGCGCTGTGGTCGTAGCCCCCGTCTTCCAGGGGGCTGGTACCAACTTGAAGGTAGTGGAGGCCCTATTTCATGGAAGGCCAGTAGTAAGCACGGAGTTTGGATGCAAGGGCTTTTCCTCGGAAGTTCCTGAAGGATATTTATTCTGTCATGACTCTCCCGAGGACTTTGCCAATCAGGTATCAGTACTTTTGCAATCGAGTGAACTTTCGACATTGCAAGCTAGCCTTAGAGATTGGGCGATTGCAAAATACTCCATAGAAGCTTGGTCTAAAAGTTTGTTGGAAGCATGTGTTTGATATCGATCATAGTACCAACTATAAATAGGGGGGCGCAACTCCTTCAACTTGTAGAGGAGTTGGAGAAAGTATATCAAGAGCGAGTAGAATTGGTAGTCGTGGATGATTCTGCCCAACCCGCCCAAGTTGATTTTGCCAATTGTAGATACCCCGTGGAATACCTTTTCAGGGGAAAGAAGCTGGGGGTGAGCTCAGCTCGAAATATGGGGGCTCAAGCTTCGAAGGGTGAATACTTGATTTTTTTGGATGACGATGATCATTTTACGGATTGTTGGCTAGGGGATTTTGTCCAATCGACAGGCACATGCCCCGACTTGGTATGCTGTAATATGAAAAGAGTGGAGCCCAATGGGGCGGAGTCGTTTGTGGACTGTAAGGACTTTGGCTTTGGAGGTAGAGGAAACGGCATTGTTATTCCTGGAGCATGGATGATAAAAAAAGAAGTGTACAATCGCGTAGGAGGGTATGATGAAAGGTTGTCGTACTCAGAGAATACCGAGCTGTATATCAGAGTTGACAAAATGGGGGTGGAAAGGAATTTTATCCCAAAGGCTAACTTTCTCTACTATCCATCTCCTACAGGCGGTTCCAAGAACCTCCAAAATATGGTCGATTCCTTGACCATCATTTTGGACAAACACCGTGATACCCTTAGCGGGCATGTGAAGCACCTCTACCATCAGATCATCGGGGTCAACCAGATGCGTTTCCGCAATTTTAGCCAAGCTAGGTACCACCTCTGGAAGTCCATCCAATTCAAGCCAACCAAGATGGCCACTTGGGCCCGTTTTTCCCTGGCATGTATGCCATTCCTGGCCAAACACCTCTACTCCGAAACAGTCACCCATGACTAAGCTCGGAGCTTTCGTCATCACCTACCAGCGTCCCCAAATCCTGGTGGAGACCATCCAGTCTATTTTTGCCCAGACGACTCCCCCTGACTTTGTCTGGATCATAGACAATTCGGAGGATCTGGAGACGGACCATGCTGTGGCGACACTGCAGGATCGCCGCATCCGCTATCATCGCATGGGATTCAATGCGGGCCCGGCAGGAGCTGCGGCCGTGGGCCTACAGCTTTGTGTACATGACAGAGCCGACTGGATCTATTGGGGAGATGACAATGATCCTCCCTTTCGTGCCGATTGCTTTGAGCGCTTGCTCGCCATCCGCGAGGTGAATCCCTTTTGCGGGGTTTTGGGAGCTGTAGGACATTTCTTTGACCGTAAAAAGGGCGTGATCAAGCGTATCCAAACCCGCCTTTTGGAAAAGAAGGAATGGGTAGAGGTGGATTCCATTGCGGGCGGCATGTGCATGCTGGTATCTGCGGAGCTGGTGAAGGCAGGAGTGTTGCCAGACAAGGATTTGTTCTTTGGATTTGAGGAGCTCGACTTTTGTCTGAAAGCCTCCCGAAAGGGCTTTGCTTTGGTAGTGGACTGCGCGTTGTTTTTGGAAGCGAGGGCACAGGCAGGAAGATTGGAATTTGAGCGTCCGGTCTATCAGCCCAAAAAGAATCTATCCAGGGAGTACTACAGCCTGAGGAACCTCCTCTTTATTTCCGATACGCTCACGCTCAATTCCATGAAAAAGCAGCTAATCCTAAAATGGACAGGAAAGGCTTTTTATGGCTACCGCTATGGTCTGGGCTATGGGTGGGAAAATATGCGGATGATAGTTTTGGCTTTTTGGCATTATTTCAAGGGGATAAAGGGAAAGACCATTCCCCTGGGCTGACAGATCCGTTAGGCAGTCTTTCTATCCAAACGACATGGACGGTACCCACCCCGGTCGGTGTCCCCACCGACCGGAACACCTTCACGCTTAACTCCCACTCTGGTCGGTGTCCTCACCGACCGGAACACGCCTATTCTTTAGGTGGTCGCCGACCGGAACACTTGGCTTTTACGGCTAAGTCTGCTCCCATGGAAGAGAAGCCGCTAGATTGCATAGGGGAGTGTATTAGCAAAGCGAACAACATCAGCAGGAGGCCTGTAAAAGTGGAAAAGTTGGCCTGGGTTGGCACTTGCTAAGTAGAGTGACTACAGACAGTGGCCTGTGGGGACACAGGCCACGGAGAAAGTGATAGCCCCGGATGGTGTCCACCCTGGTCGGTGTCGCCACCGACCGGAACACGCCTATTCTTTAGGCCGCCGCCGACCGGAACACCTCCCTTAGTCTACATCCAGGCCAAGAGCCCCACGGCAAAGATCGCGAATTGAAAAGTTTCCGCTATGCCTTCAACACCGAAGCGAACAACATCGGCGGGAGGCCTTTAAAAGTGGAAAAGTTGGCCTGGGTTGGCACTTGCTAAGTAGGGTGATTACAGACAGTGGCCTGTGGGGACACAGGCCACGGAGGAAGTTTTAGCCCCGGTTGGTGTCCACCCTGGTCGGTGTCCCCACCGACCGGAACACTTGGCTTTTACGGCTAAATGTGCCCCCATGGAAGAGAAGGTCTTAGATTGCATAGGGGAGTGTATCAGCAAAGCGAACAACATCGGCGGGAGGCCTTTAAAAGTGGAAAAGTTGGCTTGGGTTGGCACTTGCTAAGTAGGGTGATTACAGGCAGTGGCCTGTGGGGACACAGGCCACGGAGAAAGTGATAGCCCCGGTTGGTGTCCACCCTGGTCGGTGTCCCCATCGACCGGAACACTTGGCTTTTAGGGCTAAGTCTGTCCCCCTGGAAGAGAAGGTCTTAGATTGCATAGGGGAGTGTATCAGCGAAGCGAACAACATCGGCGGGAGGCCTGTAAAAGTGGAAAAGTTGGCTTGGGTTGGCACTTGCTAAGTAGGGTGATTACAGACAGTGGCCTGTGGGACACAGGCCACGGAGGAAGCCACCGACCGGAACCCAATCCCAACCACACAATTTCTAGCTAACCCAGCAGATGAGCGATATTTTTAGAGAATCCAGAAATTCACATATGGCCTTTGATCGGGTATATTTCTGGACGGACACAATCAAGGATTGGAGGCATATACTGGTAAATGAAGAGTATAAAAAACTCATCATTTCTAGCCTTGCTGAGCTGGTCAACCGGGGGACAATTCTTGTGTACGGATTTGTGATCATGCCAAACCATCTTCATCTGGCCTGGGAAATGAAGGAAATGAACGGAAAGGAGACCCCTCAGGCAAGCTTCAACAAATACACCAGCCATATCATTTCGAGTTCCCTGAAGACTTCCCAGCCCGAAGTGGCCGAGAAGTTCCGTGTAGATGAGCCCGATAGGAAAATTCGGATTTGGCGGCGCGATCCTCTGGCGGTAGAGATGGATACCCTCTCCAAAATGGAGCAGAAATTGGATTACATCCATTGCAACCCACTGCAGGCCCATTGGAATTTGGCTGTGAGACCTGAGGACTACGTATGGTCTTCCGCGGGCTTTTATGAAACTGGGAGAAAAGACTATAGTTTTCTGACGGACTATCGGGAAAGGTTTTAAGCTGAACTAACTGCTAGGCAGGATAGAGTGGCCTGTGGGGACACAGGCCACGGAGGAAGTTTTAACCCCGGATGGTGTCCTCCCTGGTCGGTGTCCCCACCGACCGGAACACCTCCCTTAGTCTACATCCAGGCCAACAGCCCCGCGGAAAAGAACGCGAATTGAAAAGTTTCCGCTATGCCTTCAACACCGAAGCGAACAACATCGGCGGGAGGCCTTTAAAAGTGGAAAAGTTGGCCTGGGTTGGCACTAACTTCGGTCATTACAGACAGTGGCCTTTGGGGACACAGGCCACGGAGAAAGTAATAGCTCCGGATGGTGTCCACCCTGGTCGGTGTCCCCACCGACCGGAACACGCTTATTCTTTAGGCCCTTACCGACAGAGGGCTTTTCCATTAGATGCTTGCGGACCAGTTTGCCGACAGAGGCGTTTTGTCGTAAGGAAGTGAAGAGTAATTTCTGTCAGCTTCACAATGCCAAAGGAAAAAATGCCTGTATTAGCCTGTTCATCGGGGTACTGGTCGTGGATTTTCGGTTGAAGAGCTGTTGTTAACTTATAGTCAAAAAACGATTTGTTGTCAAGCAAACCTGTCATTGTTTACCTTATAGACGGCTTGCAAGCCGGAGGAGCTGAGAAGAGCCTGTTGGAAATCACCAAGCGGCTTTCAAGGTTTGTTCCGATAGTCTGTGTTCTGTCGGATTCTCTGGAATTGAGGCAATCCTTTGAAAATGAAGGTGTCAAGGTAATTCCATTGCATTTAGAGCGATCTTATAGATTTCCAAAACATGCCAAGCTGATACGCGACACTCTACTGGGGCTAAATCCGGCGGTGATACATTCCTGCCTGTTTCATGCAGACATGACGCTACGGTACCTGGATGTTCGAACTCCCAGGGTTACGGGCTTGGTCTCAAACATGTATTCCAGTCGGCGCCTGAGGCAGCTTCCCCTTACCACCCGGATTAAAGTAAAAATGCTCAGACACTGGGATCGCCATACCTCAGGTAGAATTAATCATTTCATTTCCAACTCATTTGTAATCAAAGAAGCATACAAAAGAATCCTGGGAATCGAAGATCAAAAAATCACTGTGATACCCAGAGGTAGGGCTATTCAAAAGCCTGCCGAGTATCTTGAAAGACCTGGGCAATATCTCCTTTCCGTTGGAAGGTTGATAGCCTCCAAAGGCTATTATGAGTTGATCCAGGCATTTGGGCAATTGGCAATGGAAAAGCCAGGCTTAAGACTGGTGATACTCGGGGATGGGCCGGATCGCAAGCGTTTGGAACGATTGACGGAAAGATTGGGCTTAGCGACGCGGGTTGATTTTAGGGGAACGGTGGCAAATGTGAATGACTTTTTGCATGAGGGTAGACTTTTTGTGTTTCCATCCCACTACGAAGGCCTTCCTGGTGCTTTGATCGAAGCGATGCTAGCCAGAATTCCTATTGTCTGCTCGGACATTCCGGAAAACAAGGAGTGCGTGGATGAGTCCATGTGTTTATTTCACAGGGTAGGGGATTGGCGCGATTTGGCCCGACAAATAGAAAGGGCTCTGACCCTGGAGGATTGGGACTTGCGGACCCATCGTGCATTTGACTATGCTGCCGAGCACTTCGAGATCGGCCAGGTCGTACGTCAATATGAGGAGGTCTATCTGCGGCTGTTGGACTCTTGAGTAGATCGTGGCAGAGTGTGAGCCTGTGAAGTCCCTCTGCATCGGAAAACAAGTAGTTTCAAACGTTTTTGTCTCAGCGAAAATCGTTTTCGAAACCTAGGGATTTGGTCAGAATATCGTCCATTTTCCTTTTTCACCCCCCAGTATGAAAATTCTCCAACTTATTCAAAAGCCCCAGCTCCGAGGAGCGGAGATTTTTGCCTTCCAGCTAGCAAGTAGATTGGAAAGTAGGGGGCACCAAGTGAGATTGGTGGCTTTGTTTCCTGGAGAGGCAGACTTGGGGGATCAAGGTCTTATCCAACTTCATGCTGATCCAAGTGTGCGGCTTCTTGACTGGAGGGCTTGGAAAAAACTAGCCGAAATTATCCGGGAATTTGAACCGGATATTGTACAGGCCAATGCCGGAGACACTCTGAAATATGCAGCTTGTTCTCGTGTTTTTTTTCGGTGGGGAGGCAAATTGGTCTTTCGCAATGCTAACCTCATTTCCGGATTTTTGGACTCAGGAGCAAAGCGCCGTTTCAACTCGCTGTTGCTAGGCCAGGTGGACGGGGTAGCCTCTGTCTCGGAGCACTGCATGAGGGATTTTGTAAGTGTTTTTCAATGGAGGAAGCCCATCGTCCACTTGCCAATTGGGGTGCCACAGGCATTGGTCGAGCCTGCCTTGCCGAATGACCTAAGGCTGCTGTTGCAGGATACACCGTTTCTGATCCATATTGGGAGCTTCGTACCCGAAAAGAACCATGCTGGCCTTTTCCAAATCTTTGAGAAAGTAAAGTCGCGGATGCCTAAGATCAAGTTGTTGCTTTGCGGTTCGGGGCCTCTTTTTTCGCAGATTTTGCAATCCCTTCCCGATGGAGTCATTGCCTTGGGAGCCAGAGCGGATGTAGGAAATATTCTGCCGTTTGCCCATGCGCTGGTCTTGCCTAGCCAGATAGAGGGGCTTCCGGGAGTGATCTTGGAAGCAATGGCGGCAAGGGTTCCGGTGGTGGCGTATGATGTGGGAGGGGTTTCTGAGGTTATTAGGCCTGGACAGACTGGATCTCTGGTACCAAGAGGGGAAGCCACTCTTTTTGCGGAGGAATTGGTACAAATACTGTCTATGGATAAAATCACCATCGCTCCGGTATTGGAAAACGCATCGAATCTAGTCCGAGAAAACTATAGTTTGGATAAAGTGTGCGATGGGTTTGAGAAGTTCTTCTTTAGGTTGCTCAAGGGATAGTTTGAAAATACTCTTTGTTGATACTTCTCCTGTTCGAAGGGGGGCGCAGGTTTTTGTGGAGGAACTGTCGTCCCAACTTGATCTGCTGGGACTCGTCACCAAGAGGGTCTATCTTTTTGAAAATGCCGGGACTACATCAGTTTCCCTGCGGCGCCAAGATCTGGTTTTGCCCTATCTGGAGTCTTCTTTTTTTGAAAAGATCCCCTCGTTTCATCCCGGGCTTCTCCGGTCTCTTGGCGGCTTGGTTGAGGAATTCGACCCGGATATCCTCCTTTTTAATGGCTCCAGGACGCTCAAGTATGCGGCTTGGCTGAGATATTTCGGTTACGTAAAAGGAAGGCGGCTAGTCGGGAGGTTCATAGACGACGCGGAATTTTGGAATCCTGGGGGCATAAAAAAATGGGCCTACACGCAATGGATTGGGCAACTGGACGGGATCGTTGCCGTGAGTGCCGCCTCTTTGGACTCGGTCGTGAGACATTATAGTTTCCCTGGGTCAACTAGGGTGATCCATAGGAGTTTCGACCGGAACAAGTTTGGAGGGGTGCCCGGTAGAGAAGAGGCAAGAAAGATACTGGGGCTCACGCGAAACGATGAGGTGCTGCTTTTCCTTGGGAATCTCACCGCCCAAAAGCGCCCGGACAAATTTCTCCAAATCGTCCAAAGCTTAGCCCAGACCCGCCCGCAGCTGAAAGCCTTGCTCGTCGGTGATGGGACTCTGAGAAGGGAATTGGAGGATCAGGTAGCGTATAGTAGGGGTAGAGAATCAGGAGCAGGGATGCTTAACACGGGATTTAAGCCATCGAACGTCATTTTTTCAGGGTATCAATCGGACGTCGGTCCTTTTATCTCTGCTGCGGACATTCTGGTCCTTACTTCCGATACGGAGGGCCTTCCGGGAGTCGTGCTCGAGGCCGCTTATCTGGAAGTACCCACAGTGGCTACCGAGGTTGGCGGGATTCGCGAATGCTTACTGGACGGGGAAACCGGCATATTGGTTCCAGATCGTTCGGTTGGTACTTTTTGCGAAAGGATCGAGTCACTCCTGGACGACAGTTCAGTCCGCAAAGGGATGGGAAGAAAGGCAAGAGTTTTTGTTGAGAGTCATTTCAGAATGGAGTCCATTGCGGGTCAATACCTGGATTTTTTTGGCAAGATTCTTTCATCTACTTCCCGGTAAGGCGCTACCGCCTTTAGCTCTCTGATTGTTTTCTGTCCATTTCCTTCCTCCGACAGGCTTTTAGGTATTGCATAAAGTACGAAATACGAGATACGAGGTACGGCGCTGCCGCTTTCAGCTTTCTGATTTTTTTCTGTCCATCTCCGTCCTCCGGCAGGATTCTAGGTATTGCATAAAGTACGAAATACGAGATACGAGGTACGGCGACTCCAACCTCAGCTTTCCTACTTCAGCTTTCTGATTTTTTCCTTTCCGTCTCCGTCCTCCGGCAGGTTTTTTGGGATTTCTGGGGACGGTACTGCGCCGGAGTCCATGGTGTTTTGGTCTTTTCTACCCGGGGTTTCACCCCGGGCTATTTACATTTGACCCCTTCAGGGTCATCGGTCTCCAGTTTTTTGGATTGTCCCGGCGACCAAAATACGACCTGGAAGGTACGAAATACGAGGTACGAGGTACGGCGACTCCGCTTTCAGCTTTCCTCCTTCAGCTTTCTCCTTTCGATCTTCTTTCTCATCCGACATCGGACATCAGACATCCGAAATCCAAAATCCGACATCCAAAATCCGACATCCAACATCCCCCATCCCCATCCACGCCCGACAAGCTCCCAACATTTCCCTATCTTTAGCCCTGACTAACCTGTAACACCTTGTTTGGCGCAGCACTGCTTGTCCTTTTCCTGTTTTTTGCTTCCCAGCCCATCCTTGCGGCGCTGCAGCGGGAGCATAAGTGGCTCAAGGCCGGCCTGCTCAACCAAATGTATTGGTACCATATGTTTTTTGGCTTGGTGTATTGGACTTACTCCCAGTTCAACAGGTCGGATTCGGTTTCCTATTTTTTGAGCTACAAACATTACAGGAATTGGTTTGAAGCCTTCGTGCCCGGTACGCTCTTCATCGAGTGGGTCAACTATCCCTTTGCCAAGTGGCTGGGCTTCAACTATGACATGATGATGTTCTTCTCCACTTGGGTGGGCTTTTGGGGCTTCGTCTATTTTTATTGCTTCATGAAGGAAAACCTGCGCTTCAACCCCAAATTTGAGGGTTGGGATGCAATTACCATCTTTATGTTTTTGCCCAACATGCACTTCTGGACCGCCTCTCTGGGAAAAGGGGCTTACATTTTTGCAGGGTTGGGGCTCTTGACCTATGGGCTGTCTTGGCCGGGTAGGCGGATCACCCACATGGCTTTGGGCGGCTTCATCTGCTATATGATCCGTCCTCACATCCTTTTTGCCGTGTTGATCGGTATGGGCGTCGGGTTTGTTCTCGGCAAGGAAAAGGTGCCTACCTATCAAAAGTACCTGGCGGCTCTCGGGGGGATTGCGATGAGCATATTTGTATATGAGGATTTGCTGTTGTTCCTGGGCTATGACCCAAACAACGTGGTGGAAAGCTTTGAAGAGGAGTCTGCACTCAATTCCCAACGCCTGCAATCCGCGGGATCGGCTGTGGACATGTCTTCCTACAGCCTCCCGATGAAGCTTTTTACTTTTTGGTTTCGCCCGCTTTTTGTCGACTCTCCCAATGCCATTGGCCTGATCGTGTCCCTGGAAAACGCCCTCTATATCTACATGTTCAGCCGAATACTCAAGAAGGACTTCATCACCTACATCAAGCAGGCTCCCGCCATGGTCAAGATGTCGGCCGTGGTCTTCATCTCCATCTCCATCTCCATGACCTTCGTCATGTCCAACTTGGGTATCATCATTCGACAAAAGTCCCAGATCATGTACTTCATGCTCTTTGTGATCGTGGCCTATATGGATTGGGAAAAACAGATCCGCATCCGCAAGCGGGCGGAGATATTCAACCGTATCGTGGAGGAAGAGCGGAAAAACCGGGAGCTGTCCGAATCAGCTTCCTAATACAGTCAGGGTGCCCAGCTGCACGGCGCTGTCGTCTGCCTCAGCCCGTTCCAGGTCGGTTTTCCGTTTTTGGGGACTGGCTCGGCTGTCGCCTTCGAGTTTGCGCCAGGGCAAAAAAAGAAAACCCCAATCACCATTTTGTCAAGGCAACTGGGGTTTTGACTCGCAGAGAGTGGGGGATTCGAACCCCCGGTACAGTTTGACCCGTACGACAGTTTAGCAAACTGTTGGTTTCAGCCACTCACCCAACTCTCTAATCCTGTTTAGCCCTTCGGCTAAAGTGTTGCAAATATAATCCAATTGATAAGATTTAAACAAGCCTCCGCGTATAATCAGGCCCACTTTCCAGCATTCGGGACTAATCCTCTGGAAATCAACTTCAATATTTCCGGTATTTTTTAGCTCTTTGCCCTCCTCTGGGCTTTGTGGCGGTAGGGAAGGCTTTTGCCTGTTTTTTCAACCCGCCGGAAACTCCCTCGCACCGCCCAGGTTTTTTCCGCTTTCCCATGGAAGCCCTTGTTGGGGATTTAGTATATTCGAGGAGCGGATACAGTTTTGATTTGTTTCATTTTGGCTAAAAATACCCAGTACAGGGTATTTATTAGAGAGTGTAAGAACCTACTTTTATCAAAATTCTGAGAGATTATGATTATCCAGACTTCAAAGTGCGATTTTTTGATCGAAGAAAACAGCGTCAAATCCGGGTATATTTCGGTTTACTCCGAGAACCTGGAGGAAATGCAGCGGTTTTTCGGTTCCTCGGAGACTGAAATCTCTGCCAAGGGCGAATGGAAATACTGCGTCTCCATTTGCAAGCAGGATTTGGCAAACGCGCTTATTTTGATGGTGAAAGAGGTGAACTACCAAACCTTCACTCCGGAGAAACTCCAACAGGCCTGATTTTTTTCGATCTGCTGCATTAGGCAAGCCCTTTCTAAAACCTTGCTACCTAAATCCCTAGATTGTTATGCCGGCAACGGGACAGCGGCTCGAGGCGTCGATGGTGTTTTTTTCTCTCCGCACGCTATGGGCTTGATCTTTTGCCAGTGTTTCGGCGAGGTCTGCCGTATCCGGATTGATCTTTTGGATTTGCTCGCCTCTTGGGTTGAAAAGCATTTTTGTCTATTCCATCTACCTTTATCTCGCTTGATTTGGAATTTTATGCTGAAAAAGGTAAATAATTGGTATTTAATTTCAATCCTATCGGTTTTTGTACAATAAAGTTTTTTGGTGACCTTTGTGGCAATCACCCTATCCCCACCCAGAGACGGTCTTGATTAGCACCAAAAGCCTAGAACATCTGATCCCGGACTTCCTGATGGAGTCCAGCCTTTTCCACTTCGTGATCATCGATGTGGAGGGAAAGATCCTGCGGTGCAATGGGAGTTTTTCTAAGTTGGGAGGGCCTCAAGGCGATACGCAGTTTGGCGACTTTTTGACACCTGGTTCCTCCGCCGAATTTCACTATTCCCTCGAGCTTTTGCTCAGCGCCCCGAAAATCCGCCGCCACCTGATGCTGGACCATCCTGAGCCGGAAGGGGAAAAGGCTGCCAAGGTCTGGTGGGAGTTTTCCGTGGTGACCAACCCCGAGATGGATTTGTCGGGGATCATCGGGATCGGTGTGGGAGTGCATTTCCTCGAGCAGGAGATGCCCTGGGACAACCTGGCCGACGTGCTCGACTTTGGAAAGATCACGCTGGACGCAGAGCAGAGGATCCTTGGTTGGGATGGGCAGATATCGGGCTGGTTTGATCCCGAGGGGGAAAACTGGCGGGGCAGTCTGCTGACGGCGGTGCCTGCTTTTGAAGGACTGGAGTCGCTGGCCGAGGTGCTGGAGCACATGTCTCCCCAAAGCAAGCCCAAATGCTTTCCGCTGGAGCCTCAGACTTCGCTGGAGCCCGTTTTTGCCGCACTTTTGGCGAGCACGGCAGGGGGCTATCATCTTTTTTTGGTGCCAAAAGAAATGCGGACCAACGTCCGCTCCCAGAAACAACTGATTCCCGCTCGGGTGCTGGATACCCTGCCGGGAGCCGTGTTTGTATTGGACAGGGCGGGAAAGCTTTCCCAGCAAAACGATGAGGCAAAGGCCCTTGGCCGGGTCTGGAAAGGACGAGCTTATTCCGAAGGGTTTTCCCTGACCTTTCCAAGCCAATCCAACCGCTTTTCCAAACTCTTGAGAGCTATAGAGGATGCCAAAAGGGGAGTCAGCCACGAGATGGAGATCAGGATGCTGATGCCTGAGCAGGAGTTTGGCTTCTGGAGCGTAGTTGTCCGACCCATCTCTCTGGAGACGGGTTTGGCTGAGGGGATTTTTATCCAGGTGATCAACATGTCGGACGTCAAGGCAGAGCTATTTCGCGTAAACCGGGAAAACGAGCGCCTGAGGGATTTGGCGCTGAGCCCTTCACACATCTTGAGGGGGCCGCTCTCGTCCATGATAGGCTTGCTTGAGCTCATCGATGCGAAGCAGCTTGATGCCGAAAACCAAAAGCTCTTTGGGTACCTCAAGCCCCTCACCAAGGAACTGGACGAGATCATCCGGCAACAGGCCAAAAAAATAAGCACCTTTGGCTAAGGTGCTTATTTCTGAAGGGGGGAGTCGATGCTTTGCGCCAGAGGTCGGGAACGACAGCTTTTCAGCCCGCCGCTCTCGCAGCCGCCCAATCAGGTTTGATCTCAATGCGGGCTCATTTTTGGATCGCCGTCCGCCGTTATTTCAGGATTTTTAGACCCACTGCCTCTAGGCCGACTAGGCTCTCCTGCCTCATGTATTGGACAAAACTCACTTGGGCAGTTCCCTCGGAAAGTTCAAAAGGAAGCGTGTCGTACCGTGTAAAGGTGTTTCCAAATCCCTTGCCCATGGGCTGTCCGGACTTGGAGTCAAACAGCGGGACGTTGATCAGTTTGTTGTCCAGGACAGCGCCGCTGCTGTCGCTGCTGATCACCCGCACGTAGCAGTTGGAGAAGGGATACTCTTCGTTGTACTTCAGGGCAATGAGTTTTGGCCCGGAGGCTGACTGCAGTGCAGAGAGGTCAAAACTCGCCGTGTCCCTTTCGCTCCAGGCCTGAGCCTGAAAGGAGTGGAATTCCTCGAAGGCCCGATCCCCGCCGCAAGCGGATGCCACCGCCAAAAGAGCGACCGCAGCGAAAGTGCTACTTTTATTCATTGCCTCCGTTGTTTGGACCTTGGTTTCTACGCGGCGGAAATCTGCGTTTCCCTTCTCCCGACTTGTTTCCCTGGTTTTCGCCTTTGGGTGCGGGATTCTGGTTTTCCTGCTTTGGTCCCGCGTTTTGGTTCTGTGCGGGACGAGGCCTGTTTCTGCTTTTCCTTCTCCGGTTGTCTCCCCCTTCTTTTTGCTCCGGTCTGCCACCGGTTTTGCCATCTTGGGCTTTTGCCTGCTGTGGGTTGCCGGCAGGCTGATTTTGACGGTTTTGGGGCTTCTGTCCCTGGGATCTTGGAGATTGGGATTTGGGAGAGGCCGAGCGGGTTTGCTGGGCGGGTTTGCTTCCGCTGTTGTCGGCTTGGGCTTCGCCTTGGGGCTTGGTTCTTGGCTTTTTCTTCTTTTTCTTCTTGGCAAATTTCTTGTCCAGCAGCTCGAGCTCCCTTGTGGATTGGGCTGCCAAGTCTTCCAGGTCGGTGGACTTGTCCACCTGCAGGTTGAAGACCTTGATGCCTTTTTCGTTTAGCGCCTGGATCTCGCGAACCCGGTCGCAGCTGATGCTGTGCCAGTCGTTGTCATTGTTGTAGCTGAACCACATCAGTCTTCTGAAGATGTCGGTCTTTTGGAGCTTCACCGGGCCTGACTCGGTTTGCAGGGGTTTGTCCACCTGGGGGATGTCCTTGATCGCATCCATGTAGGTGTCCAGCTCATAGTTGAGGCAGCACTTGAGTCTGCCGCATTGGCCGCTGAGTTTCCCTGGGTTAAGGGAAAGGTTTTGGTAGCGTGCTGCGGAGGTGGTGACGTTTTTGAAGTCCACCAGCCAAGTGGAGCAGCAGAGCTCGCGTCCACAGACCCCGATGCCACCCAGCCTGCCGGCTTCCTGGCGAAGGGAAATCTGGCGCATTTCCACCCGGATCTTGAACTCCCCGGCCAGCGCTTTGATCAGCTCCCGGAAGTCCACGCGGTCCTCGGCTGAGTAATAGAAGGTCGCCTTGGAGTTGTCCGCCTGATATTCCACGTCGGACATCTTCATCTGCAGCTTGTATTCCTCCACGATCTGCTTGCAGCGATAGAGGGTAGGGATCTCCCGGTTTCGGGCTTCTTCCCATTTCTCCATGTCTTTTTGGTTGGCCACGCGGTAGATGCGGGTGATGTTGTCATCGTTTCGCACCTTGCGCTTCTGCATCTGCAGGCGTACGAGCTCCCCTTGCAGGGACACGTAGCCGATGTGGTGGCCGTTGGGTACGTCCACGACCACGGGGTCTCCCGTGTGGAGCGTGAGGTAGTCCACGTTTCGGAAGTATTCCTTCCGTCCGCCTTTGAATTTGACTTCGACGATGTCAAAGTTGTCGACTTGGGGGATTCCCATGTGGGAAAGCCAGTCGAATGAGTTCATTTTATTGCAATCGCTCGTGCCGCAGCTGCCGTTGTTTTGGCAGCCCCCGGTACCTCCCGAGGAGGTGGAGCAGGTACTACATCCAGCCATATATCTACAGGGCTTTCGCCTCGTTTAGTTTTTTTGGGTTCAATTCATCAGTTTCAGGATATCCTGTCCGATATCCCTGCGGTGGTAGGCTTTGTCCCAGGAGATCTGGCCCACCGTGGCAAAGGCATTGTCCAGGGCTTCCTGCAGTTCTTTTCCAAAACCAGTCACGGCAATCACCCTGCCACCTTGGTTTACGATGTCGCCTTGGCCGTTTTTGGCAGTCCCAGCGTGGAAGACCACGCTTTTCTCAACACTAGCTGGGAGAGAAATGGGGAAACCTTTCTCGTACGAACCAGGGTATCCCCCGCTGACCATCACCACCGTGGTGGCATAGTCCGGAGAAATCTCCAGCTTGTAGTCCGCAAGCGTGCCAGTGGCGATGCCCTGGAGCAGTCCTACAAAGTCGCTTTGGATCCGTGGCAGCACCGCTTCGGTCTCCGGGTCGCCCATGCGGACATTGTACTCGATGACGGAGGGATCTCCGTCTTTGTTCATCAGTCCGATAAAGAGGAAGCCTTTGTAGTCTATGCCTTCTTTTTCCAGGCCGGCGATGGTCGGCTTCACGATGCGGTCTTCTACTTTTTGGATAAAAGCCGCGTCCGCGAAAATCACGGGGCTCACAGCGCCCATCCCGCCGGTGTTCAGGCCGGTGTCGCCTTCGCCGATGCGCTTGTAGTCTTTTGCCTCGGGCAGGATCTTGTAGCTCTTGCCGTCGGTGGCCACGAAAATAGACAGCTCGATGCCGGAGAGAAACTCCTCGACGACGACCTTGGACGAGGCATCGCCAAACTTGGCATCCAGCAGCATTTCCTTCAGGGAATCTTTTGCTTCTTCCAAGGTCTGGCAGATCAGCACACCCTTGCCTGCGGCCAGCCCGTCTGCTTTGAGCACGATCGGGAGGCTTTGTTTTTCCAAATAGGCCAAGCCCGCTTCGATCTCCTCGGCGGAGAAGGTTTCGTAGGCTGCCGTGGGGACCCCGTTGCGCTGCATAAAGCGCTTGGAGAAGTCCTTGCTTCCCTCCAGGGTGGCACCCAGTTGGGAGGGGCCGACGATGGGCAGCTGGGCGGTGTCAGGCTGGGACTGGAGATAGTCCACCAGACCCTTGACGAGGGGCTCTTCGGGACCTACCACAACCATGTCTATCGATTCGTCCAGTATGAATCGATGGATCGCGGGAAAATCGGTGATGGAAAGTGGGATGTTTTGGGCGATGTCGGCGGTGCCGGCATTTCCAGGGGCGACAAAAAGCCTGGAGCAGTCCGGGCTTTGTACGATCTTCCAAGCAAAGGCATGCTCTCTGCCTCCGCTTCCCAATAAGAGTATATTCATTGACTCGGTTCTTGTTTAGTTGGCATGTTCGGAGATGAACTTGATGCGATAGACCCGCAGTTCGTCCTCTGCAAAGTCCTCGTCGCCGAGTTCCTCCAATGCCGATTTGATACGATCGCTTTCCGCATTCATGAAGTAGTCATGGAGCGTGTCTTCCCGCTCTTCGTCCATGATGTGCTGAATGTAGTAGTCGATATTTAGTTTGGTTCCGCTATAGATGATCTGCTCTATTTCCTGAAGCAGTTCATCCATTGAGATGTTGAGATTTTCTGCAATCTCATCCAGGTCGATCTTGCGGTCAATCTGCTGGATAATCGAAATCTTCACCTTGGATCGGGTTCCGGAGGTTTTTACCACTACTTCAGTGGCAGTCTCGATTTCGTTTTCCTCCACATAGGCATTGATCAGCTTCAGGAACGGAGCCCCAAATTTCACAACTTTTCCCATACCTACACCATTTATCTGCGCAAGTTCTTCGCGGGTGGTGGGGTAGACGGTGGCCATTTCTTCCAAAGACGGGTCTTGGAAGATGACGTAGGGGGGAAGGTTTTTCGTCTTTGCGACGCGCTTGCGCTCGGCCTTGAGCAGCTCAAAGAGCTTTTCGTCGTAGGCTGGGCCGGTGTTGATCTGCACCTCCACGGTCTCCGACTCGGTGAGTTTTTCGTAGTCGTGATCCTTAAACAAATCGACGGCGTAGGGTGCCTCCATAAAGTCAGAACCCTTCGGCGTCAGCTTGAGTATCCCGTAGTTCTCGATGTCCTTTTCCAAAAGCGCAGTGATCATCGCCTGGCGAACGACCGAGGTCCAGTGCTTGTCCGACTCGTCCTTTCCCTTTCCGAAGACGGGCAGGAGGTCGTGCTTGTAGCTTTTGATGTAGTCGTCCACTTCGCCGCGGATGACCTTGACCAAGTGCAGCAGGCTGAATCGCTCCCCGGTCTGCTTGACCGCATCCAGGGCAACCAGCAGCTCGTCCATTCCCTCAAAGGTCTCCCGTTCACGCTTGCAGTTGTCGCAGAAGCCACAGTCCTCTTCGAGCGTCTCCCCAAAGTAATTCAGGATAAACTTCCTTCGGCAGACGCCGGTTTCGGCATAGGCGGCCATTTCCTGCAGGAGGATTTTGGCGTTTTCCCGCTCGGTGACTGGCTTGTCTTTGTTGAATTTTTCGAGCTTGATGATGTCTTCGTAGCGGTAAAACATCAGGCAGTGTCCTTCCAGACCGTCCCTGCCGGCACGTCCGGTCTCCTGGTAGTATCCCTCCAGGGACTTGGGCACGTCGTAGTGGATCACATAGCGCACATCCGGCTTGTCTATGCCCATGCCAAAGGCGATGGTGGCGACGATCACGTCGAGCTCCTCGTTGAGGAAATCATCCTGGGTTTTGATCCTCACGGATGAGTCCAATCCCGCATGGTAGGGAGCTGCATTGATCTGGTTGACCTTCAGCAGCTCGGCGATTTCCTCGACTTTTTTTCGGCTCAGGCAGTAGATGATGCCCGACTTGCCCTTGTGCTGCTTGATGAACTTGATGAGGGACTTTTTCGACTCGTTTTTCACTTTTGCCCGCACCTCGTAGAAGAGGTTGGTGCGGTTGAAAGAGGACTTAAACAGGTCGGCCTCCTCCATCTGCAGGTTGCGCTGGATGTCCTGCTGTACTTTGGGGGTGGCAGTAGCGGTAAGGGCGATGATCGGCAGGTTGGGGGCGATCTGACCGACGATGGTCTTGATCTTCCGGTACTCGGGCCTGAAATCATGGCCCCATTCGGAGATGCAGTGGGCCTCATCGATTGCCACAAAACTCAGGTGGGCGGACTTCAGGAAGACGATGTTTTCTTCCTTGGTCAGGGACTCCGGCGCCACGTACAGCAGTTTGGTCTTTTTCTTCAGCACCTCGTTTTTCACCTTGGTCGCTTCGGACTTGGTCAGGGTGGAGTTGAGGAAGTGGGCGTTGATTCCCACGGCGTTCAACTGATCCACCTGGTTTTTCATCAGTGCGATCAGGGGTGAGATGACGATGGCCGTGCCTTCGGTCACCACTGCGGGGAGCTGGTAGCAGAGCGACTTGCCCGCTCCGGTAGGCATGATCACAAAGGTATTGCGATGGTTGAGCAGGTTGTCTACGATGAGTTCTTGGTTCCCACGGAACTGGCTGAATCCGAAGATTTTCTTGAGATCTGCTTTTACTTTTTCCTCCACGAGAAGAAGCTGCTTAGTAGGTGATAAATGCCTGTAAACAGGAATGAACGATTAGTTTTATACCTTTGTCCAAAATTAGTGATTAACGCAGGTAAAATTGAATTTAGCTAAAAATATTAGAAATACAGCCACCCGGGTTTTGCAAAATGAGGCAAACGCGGTCCTAAAACTGGTCGATTGTATAGATGGCGATTTTGAGGCTTGTGTGGAGAAAATATTGACGTCCCAAGGCCGCGTGGTGATCACCGGCGTGGGCAAAAGCGCCATCATCGCCAACAAGATCGTGGCTACCCTAAATTCCACCGGAACGCCTGCGCTTTTCATGCATGCCGCCGACGCGATCCATGGCGACCTGGGCATGATACAGCGGGAAGATGTGGTCATCTGCATCTCCAAATCCGGAAATACCCCCGAAATCAAAGTGCTGGTTCCGCTGCTGAAGAAGCTGGGTTCGGTCTTGGTAGCCTTGGTGTCCAACACCAATTCCTACCTGGCCGAGGAGGCCGACTTCGTGCTCAACGCAACGATAGGAGAGGAGGCTTGCCCGCATAATTTGGCTCCGACGACCAGCACGACAGCCCACATGGCTCTGGGCGATGCCCTGGCGGTTTGCCTGCTGGAGGCGAGGGGATTTACCTCGGACGATTTTGCCAAGTACCATCCTGGAGGATCTCTCGGCAAGCAGCTTTACCTCAAAGTAGGCGATGTGCTCTCCAAGGGCGTGGTGCCCGTGGTGAAGGAGGATGCAGACATCCGTGACGTCATCATCGAGATCTCTGGGAAGCGGCTGGGCGCCACCGCCGTGAACGATCCGGAGGGCAAGCTCACCGGCATCATCACCGACGGCGATCTGCGGAGAATGCTGGAAAAAACACTGGATATCCAACAGCTGAAGGCCAAGGATATCATGACGCTTCGGCCCAAGACCATCTCGAAAGAAGAATTTGCCATTCGTGCGCTGAATCTGATGCGCAATCACAATATCACCCAATTAGTCGCCCTCGATGGGGAAAAAATCGCCGGTTTTGTCCATATTCATGATTTGATGAAAGAAGGCATAGTTTGACCCCCATGCAAGATAGACCCTATATCGTGATTTTGGCTGGTGGCATCGGATCCAGATTTTGGCCATATAGCAGAAATAACCGACCCAAACAATTTTTGGATATTCTGGGCACCGGACGCACGCTGCTCCAGATGACCTACGACCGATTTTTGGAAATCGCCGACCCAGAGCGATTCTACGTGGTGACCAACCAAATCTATCAGGATCTGGTGAGGGAGCAGCTCCCTGACCTCCAGCCCGAGCAGATCCTCACCGAGCCTCTCCGGAGGAATACCGCTGCCTGCGCTGCCTATGCAGCCTACAAGATCCACGCGCTCGATCCGGAAGCGACCCTGGTGGTGACTCCTTCGGACCAGTTGATCCTACAGGAGAGCCGATTCCTGGCTACTATCCAAAAGGCCATGCAGGCGGCAAAGGTCAAAGGCAGGCTCATCACGCTGGGTATCAAGCCTAACCGTCCCGATACTGCCTATGGCTATATCCAATACCTCGAGAGTGAAAATGGCGACTATGCCCTGAAGGTGAAAACCTTCACGGAAAAGCCGAATATCAAACTGGCCAAGACCTTTTTGGAAAGCGGGGATTTCGTCTGGAACTCGGGGATGTTTGTCTGGAAAGTGGCCAGCCTATTGGATGCCTTTCACGAGAATATGCCAGACGTGGCCGATGCTTTTGAAGAGGGGAGGCATCACTTTGGACAGGCCACGGAGCAGGATTTTATCGCCCGGGCCTATTCCCTTGTCAAAAACGTGTCACTGGATCTCGGCATCATGGAGAAGTCCGACAACGTGTACGTCATCCTCGGAGACTACGGGTGGTCAGACTTGGGCTCTTGGCATAGCCTGCACGGCTTGAGGGAAAAAGACGAGCACAACAATGTGGTCGAAGCCAATGCGCTCCTCTATGATACCAAAAACTGCTATGTAAAAGCCAGCGGGGAAAAGCTCGTGGTGGTGGAGGGACTCGACAACTTCCTGATCAACGAGTCAGAAAATGTCCTGCTCATCTGCAAGCTGGATGGGGAAAAGAAATTCCGTGACTTTGTCGCCAGCGCCAAAAAGAAAGGGGAAGATTTCGTCTGAAATCTTCCCCTTTTTTGAAGCTCGCAGTCCCTCTTGCTGGGATAAAGTGAATGGAAAGCATCCAATCTTGCCTCTAGGCTCTAAGTTCTGGGCTCTTGATACTTGCATCCAGCTACTTGATACTAGCTACTTGATACTTGGTACTAGCGCCTTGCTACTTTTTTCGCTGGCGGATCGCCTCATAGATCGCCACGC
The DNA here is from genome assembly GCF_017254915.1 of Algoriphagus oliviformis. Classification (GTDB taxonomy): domain Bacteria; phylum Bacteroidota; class Bacteroidia; order Cytophagales; family Cyclobacteriaceae; genus Algoriphagus; species Algoriphagus oliviformis. The sequence goes on from NZ_JAFKCT010000009.1 coordinate 180,461, forward strand.
CCGCAGATACGGACACGTTTAAGCTTCCGATATTTCCTGCCATTGGGATTTTGACCTTGTCGTCCACGATGCCCATGATCTCTTGGGAAATTCCGTCCTCCTCTGAGCCCATCACCATCGCAACCGGGGAGGAAAAATCGGCCTCGTACATGATTTTGTCGGTCTTTTCGGTGATCGCTACTAGGGTCAATCCCATTTTTTGCAAGTCTCGGCAGGCATAGAACAGGTTGCGGACACGGGCCACGGGCAGGAAGTTCAGGGCTCCGGCAGAGGTTTTGACCGCGTCGGAGTTGATCTGTGCGCTGCCTTTCTCGGGGATTACGATGGCGTCCACCCCGGCGCATTCGGCAGTTCTGGCGATGGCGCCGAAGTTTCTCACATCGGTGATGTGGTCCAACACTAGGATCAGGGGGGACTTGCCGACGGCAAAGCAGTTGTCTATCACGTTGTCCAGGGAGGCGTAGGCGATGGAGGACATCTGCGCGATCACACCCTGGTGGTTTTTGCGGGTGATGCGGTTGAGCTTGGCGTCTGGGACGCGGACTACCGGGATGTTTTCGGCCTTGCAGAGCTGGAGCAACTCCTTGCTCAGGTCGTTGTTCAGCTCTTTTTGCACCAATACTTTGTCGATTTCCTTGCCGGCATGGATGGCCTCCATCACCGCTCGGGTACCGAATATGAAATCTTTGTCAGTGGCTCCTTTTTCGATCAGAAAGCCATCCTTCCGCTTCTCCATTGGGAAATGTTTTTGAACCAGACCGGCTGGTAGGCACGGGATCGGTTCAGGGTGTAGAAATGTGGGCTGAGTAAGGTCTTAGCCCGCGCAAAGGTAAACCTAATTTTTGAGCTCTCGTCCATCCCCGCATAGCTCCATACCTCTCTGTCGAGGTAGAAGTTCACTTCTTGGGGAGGCCCCATCACGATATAGACCATGCCCCGGTCTGTTTTCCAGCCTTCCTTGAAGTCGGTAAAAAGGATGTTGGCAAACTCGACCATCCGGAAATAGTTTCGAATCAGCTCCTTGGCGACTTCGGGATTGCGGGTAAGTGAGATCCAGTAGCTGTCGAGGGCCTTTTTCTTGTCCTCTGCCAGCAGCAGCGTCTCGTGCTCTTTGCGGGTGGAGATGTAGGTCACCATCTGCACCATTTCCTCCCAGTCTTTTACCTTCGGATAGGACTCGTGCGTGGTTTTGAGCAAAAGGCCCGTGGAAGCTGCCGTATCGGTCTGGAAGAAATAGTAGCCTTCCTCATTGAGCTGCTTGGGAATATTGGACAGGAAGTCGCCCATTTTGATCACGTTGAGCTCCTTGGGAATGTCGGCTGGGCGAGTTTCCATAGGAGGATAGGGCACGTCAAACTTCATGGGATAGAAAAAGGTGTGGATAGCCGGACTGCTGACCGTCTTGAAGAGCAAAGACTCCTCTTTGTTGAGGTAGCTTTGGTCAAAGGGAACCTCGTTGGCATAGTAGGCCCCAAAGTCCGGCTGGTCAAAAACATAGGTGCTCTTGAGGTCGATGTGGTACACGTACTCGTCGCCTTGACGCGTATCCACCACGCTGAGCATTGCAATGGCGGTTTGCTGGCTGTCGGGCACTTCTACGTTTTGCTCAAAGATCCAGTGTCTCTCGGTATCCGCCTTTAGGTCTGCTTCCTGGAGCGTAGTGCTGAGCTCGTCGGTGATTTCCTGTTCGTAGGAGTTCAGGATGGCGTGGCTGAAGGTGAAGTCGCTGAAGGTGGGGTTTTCCTCGATCTTCTCGATCACGTACTGCACCTTGAAGGTGCTGGGGCCGGTTTTCAGCGGGATGATCTTCAGTCCCAGGCGGGAATAGAGCGAGTATCTCAGGGCCTGGTCGGTGGAGGAAAGTGTTTTTTGGGCTTGGGAAACAAGGGGGACGGAAAGGATGCAGAGGAGAAAAAAGAGGTGTAGGGGGGTGATTCGATTCATTGGGTCTTCATCTCGGTTTTAAAAATTAGACTTACTTTTGCCAAAATACTAAAATTCCGAATGGCTACCTACACTACGGAAATCGCCTCCGACAAGTTGATCAGCGACAATCCCATCCACCAAAGACTGCTCAAAGCCTACATTGCCGCCAAGCCCTGGATTTCAGGCGACTTGCTGGAGGTGGGCTGTGGCGAAGGCCGTGGAGTGGAGGAGTTGCTTCCCTTGGCCAAAAGCTATGTAGGTCTCGACAAGATCGGCGAAGTGATCGCGATGCTGCAGGCCAAGTTTCCCGGTGTGGATTTTCGTCAGGCCGTGATCCCGCCTTTCGTGGGTTTTGTGGACAAAAGCTACGACACGATTGTCAGCTTCCAGGTGATCGAGCACATCGCAGACGACCGCCTTTTTCTGCAGGAAATCTACCGCATGCTCAAGCCTGGCGGCAAAGCCATCATCTCTACCCCAAACATCAACCATACCCTTTCCCGAAATCCCTGGCATGAGCGGGAGTATACCCCCCAGCAGCTGATCGACCTGGCCTCGTCGATTTTTGACCAAGTGGATGCCAAGGGAGTGGGCGGAAACGGGAAGGTCTGGGAGTATCACGAGGCCAACCGCAAGTCTGTGAACAAGATCATGCGCTTCGATATTTTTGACCTCCAGCATAGGCTGCCTGCGTCGGTCTTGAGGATGCCCTACGAGATTCTGAATCGCATGAACAGAAACAAGCTCCACAAACAGCAGGGAACTTCTGTCGTGGAAATCACCCACCAGGATTTTCCTCTGGTCGAAAATCCCGCCGAGGGCCTGGATTTGTTTTATGTGATGTGGAAAAAATAATTGGGTTAAAAATGATAGGCTATACAGATCGCCCCTTCAGGGCTCATGTGTTGTCGATTGTTTTTTAGCCCCGAATCCCATTCGGGGCTAAAACAGGGCGCGCCTTCGGCGCTATTCTGCCCCGTTGGTAAGTCGTAGTGCCGACGGCACGCACGGTAATCGCTGCAAACGCCAAACCCGCCTTCGGCGATTTTCGGTGTTCCGGCGATGTCTATTTAGACAGGCGGGTGTCAGTCACAGTGCCAAAGGCACGCACCGTACTAGCCCGGAATGAAATTCCGGGTTTTCGTGTGTAGTTGTTGTTTTCAAGAGTGCCACAGGCACGATCTGTAATGGAACGGGTAGCTGTCTAAATGAAAAAAGGGACCCGATCTAATCCGGGGCCCTTTTTTCGTGTTCAATTGTTTGGCGTTACCTTCTCTCCAACATGCCAGGCGCGGCGCTGTCGGCGCCGATCAGGCTTTGGAGGCGTGACTGTAGGCTTTGGGCTTCTTCCTGATAGCCTCTTTCCTCCAGGAGCGGGATGAAGTATTTCACCATCTCGATGGAGATCATCATCTCGCGGTCATAGCCCCTGTCTTCACGGGTATAGAACTCGATCATGTCCAGGGATTTCTTGGAGATTTTGTCGATGATATCGAGGGCTTTTTCGTCTTCTCCCACTTCGAAGAAGAGCGGCACGGACTGTCCGCTGCTCAGGTCGTAAGGAACAGCCTCGTTGGGGATGGTCTGCAGGCCATAGTTGAGCAGGGTTGCGGCTTCCTCCATCTTGTTTTCGTCCAGCAGCGCCATGACGATGCTGTTTAGCGAGCTTCGGTGGTTGGAGGTGAAGCGTCTGTATTCCTCGTCGTAGTATGCGTCGGGATTGTCCATGCCACGGAAGGAAAACTTCTCCATGTAGTTTTGATAGGCGATGTCTGTGTTGACCAGCTCGTCGCGGACATAGTCAGGCTTTCTCACCGGCAGGAGACGGTAGGTCATTCCCTCCATCACCACGTGGTCGGCGACGTTGATCCCGATGGTGGAGAGGGAGGTGTTGTTGAAGTAGATGGGTCTGTCCCAGTTGTTGCTTACGATGAGGTCGATGAGCATGAGAGTTCCCTTGGTGACATACTGTCCTTTGATCTGCAGGTTCATCTGCGGCGCAAAGAACTCGCGGAACTGGGTCGGTACGATCTCCTCGTTGGCTACGAAGCTGCTGTCGACTTCCATGATCAGGTTTCGCGAAGGTACCATGTTGACCACGCTTTTGCCGCCGGTCTTCATCTTCAGGAGGTCTGAGCCGCTGTTGATCAGCTTGAGGTATTCCCTGGCAGAGATGGCGTTGAGGTTTTCCTGCTCCATCACATAGAGTACGTCGTTGGTGCCTTTTTGGTAGCGTTCTTTTGGCAGGGAGAAAGGCAGGGGATCGGACTCGTTGGCTTGGCTGGTCATCTGCTGCACGTACCAGTCGGTGTCAAAGTAGCTGAGGACGATCACCCGCACGTCGGTACGGAAGCCTTCGACCTCCTGTACGTACCAGAGCGGGAAGGTATCGTTGTCCCCGCCGGTGAAGAGGATGGCGTTGGGAGCACAGGATGCGAGGAAGTTTCTTGCCGAATCCACCGAGAAGAAGCGTCCCTTTCTGTTGTGGTCGTTCCAGTTTTGGGCTCCCATGAGTCCAGCCACCGGCAAGGTGATCAGAGTGGCGATGATCCCGGCCGTGCCGAGGTTTTTGGTCGCTTTGGCCAGGCCGTGGGCGATGGCGAGTACGCCCATCCCCGCCCAGATGGCGAAGGCGTAGAAGCTACCCACGTAGATGTAATCCCGCTCTCTTGGCTCCACGGGCGGCGAGTTGAGATAAAGCACCAGCACCACGCCCATCATCAGGAAGAGCATGAGGTTGACGTAGAAATACTTGGGGTCTTTTTTGGCTTGGAAGAAAATACCGATGATCCCCAGCAGCAAAGGCAGCATCAGGTAGTTGTTGTGGCCTTTGTTTTCGGTGATGTAGTCCGGGTACTTGTCGCTGAAGGCATCCGCGATCCCCATCCAAGGAGCGTCGCTGAAGTCGCTTTCCCTCCCGGAAAAATTCCACATGAAATACCTCCAGTACATGTGTCCCAGCTGGTGGCTGAGCATGAAGTAGATGTTGTCGCCAAAGGTCGGCTCCTGTCCCTCGCGCAGACCGAGCTTGGAGCGGTAGATGCGCTTGTGGTTTTCCTGGGTGGAATAGATTCGGGGTAAAATGGTGGTTTTGCTCGGATCGTAGGTGTTTTTCAGCTCGTAGTCCACGATCTCGTATTTGTCTTTGCCCTTCATATAGACCGGCGCACCTTCTTCCTGATCCACCAGCTGGGCGGTGAAGTATTGGCCGTGGAGCAGGGGACGGTAGCCGTACTGCTCACGCTTCAGGTAAGACACATAGCTGATGATGTCCTTGGGCGCGTTTTGGTTGATGATCGGGTCTTGGTTGGAGCGGACGATGATCAAGGCGTAGCTGCCGTATCCGATCATGATGAAGGTGAGCGAAAGCAGAATTGTGTTGAGTAGCGTTTTTTGCTTCTGGATCGAATAGCGGATGCCGTAGACCAAGGCTCCCAAGAAAAGGATCATAAACACCACAATGCCGGAGCCGAAGGGCAAGCCCATGCTGTTGACAAAGAAGATCTCCATGGAGCCGGCGATGCTGGGCAGGCCGGGGATGATCAGGTTGTTGATGATGATGAGGGCCACGCCACCGAGGAACATCGCGGCGATGCCACCCTTAAAGCTTGGGTTGGGGTATTTTTTGAAATAGTAAACCAGCGCCAAAGCAGGCAGCGTCACCAGGTTCAGCAAGTGGACACCGATGGAGAGGCCAACGAGGTAGGCGATGAAGATCATCCACTGGTTTTCCAGCTTGGGATCTTTGATCACGTCCCACTTCAAAAAGGCCCAGATCACAATCGCCGTGAAGAAGGAGGACATGGAGTACACCTCGGCTTCTACTGCCGAAAACCAAAAGCTGTCAGAAAATGTGTAGATCAGCGATCCCACGATCGCGGAGCCCATCAGGGCGATAGTCTGGCCCTTGGTCTCCTGTCCGTCCTGGATGGAGAAGAGCCTTTTCCCAAAAAGCGTAATCGACCAAAACAGAAACAGGATGGTAAATCCGGAGAACAGCGCACTGCCGACGTTCATCCAATAGGCGACCTGCAGCCCGTCACCCATGGCGAGGAAACCGAACATCCGATAGACCAAAAGAAAAAACGGAGCCCCGGGAGGGTGGGGTACTTGGAGTTTGTAAGAGGAAGCGATGAATTCACCCGGATCCCAAAAACTGGCGGTTTGTTCTACGGTCAGGATGTAGACCAGTGTGGCAACAGCAAAAATGACCCAGCCGGTGACGTTATTGATCTGCTTATAATTGAGCATTAAGAGGGGAAATTAGTCGCGGCGAAAATATGAAAATTTACGCCAAGTCCGGGTTTTTTAGCACTTTTTAAAACCGCCTGGAGTTAGCCCAAATGCAGGTGTGACAAATATTACTGTGTCAAAGACCCGAGGGTCTCTACATTTGTATCATCCAAAAGAAAAGAGCCATGAGTACGCAAGCGAAAACATTTCAAGAGCTGATAGATGGGGACACGCCCGTGTTGGTGGATTTCTTCGCCGTCTGGTGTGGACCCTGCAAGACGATGCAGCCCATCCTGGAGGACGCCAGCAAGCAGCTCGGGGGGCAGGTGAAAATCATCAAGGTGGACGTGGACAAAAATCCCTTGGCTGCGAGCAGATTCCAGGTGAGAGGGGTGCCCACGCTGATCCTCTTCCACAAAGGCAAGCTCCTCTGGAGACAGTCGGGAGTTGTGCCAGCCCATCAGTTGGTCCAAACCGTCAAGTCCAACCTGCTCGCGCAGGCCTGATCCGACTGTGACAAAAGTCGCTTCCAGTAGCGGAGGACTTTGATAATTTTGAATTGAAATTTTGAAAAAATCCAAAAAAACAGCCATATGAAAATCGAACAAATCTATACCGGATGCCTTGCCCAAGGAGCCTATTACCTGGAGTCCGAAGGGGAAGCCGCGGTGATCGACCCACTGAGAGAGGTGCAGCCCTACATTGAGAAGGCCGAGCGCCGCAATGCCACGATCAAGTACGTCTTTGAGACACACTTCCATGCGGACTTCGTGTCGGGCCATCAGGATCTGGCGGCAAAGACCGGAGCCAAGATCGTCTATGGGCCTACCGAGATGAAAATGGGCTTCGAAGCCATCGTTGCCAAAGACAACCAGGAGTTTACGCTGGGCAAAACCAAAATCCGCGTGCTCCACACGCCCGGCCACACCATGGAGTCCGTCTGCTACCTGCTCATCAACGAGGAAGGGAAAGAGGAGGCGATCTTCACCGGGGATACCCTCTTCATCGGCGACGTGGGGCGTCCCGACCTGGCGCAGAAAGTGTCCGATGACCTGACCCAAGAGAAGCTGGCAGGCCACCTCTACGACTCGCTGAGAGACAAGATCATGCCGCTTTCCGACGAGCTGATCGTCTATCCAGCCCATGGCGCAGGGTCTGCCTGCGGCAAAAACATGAGCAAGGAGACCTCCGACACCCTGGGCAACCAGAAGAAGACCAACTACGCCCTCCAGCCGATGAGCAAGGAGGAATTTGTAAAGCAGGTGCTGACGGGTCTGACTCCGCCGCCGGCCTATTTCCCGCAAAACGTGATGATGAACATCCAGGGATACGACAGCATTGACGAGGTTTTGGAGCGGGGCGAAAGACCCCTTTCCCCGGCCGAGTTTGAGGCTGCGGCCAACGAGACCGGTGCCTTGATCCTTGATACCCGAGACGCGCAGACCTTCGCCAAGGGCTTTGTCCCCAACTCCATCAACATCGGTATCGACGGCAGCTTCGCCGTGTGGGTAGGGGCGATGATTCCCGATCTGAAGCAGGAGATTCTTGTCGTCGCCGAGGAGGGCAGAGAGGAAGAGGTCATCACCAGACTGGCCCGGGTGGGCTATGACTATGCCATCGGATACCTCAAGGGCGGCTTCAAGGCTTGGAAGGAAGCCGGAAACGAAGTGGACTCCATCACGTCCATCACTGCAGAGGAGCTTGCGAAAATCAAGGAAAGCGATCCCGACATCCATATACTTGACGTCCGCAAAAACTCCGAGTTTCTCTCCGAGCACGTCGTCGGCGCCGAAAATGCGGCTTTGGACTACATCAACGAGAGCATGCTCCAGGTGGACAAGGACAAGACCTACTACGTGCACTGCGCAGGCGGCTACCGCTCCATGGTGTTCAATTCCATCCTGAGAGCGAGAGGCTATGACAAGTTGGTGGACATCGCCGGTGGATTCAAGGCCCTCAAAGACTCCGGCAAGTTTGCCGTGTCAGACTACGTCTGTCCGACGACGCTGCTGTAGTCTGAGTAGATGGTAGCTAGAAGTTAGTATCAAGTAGCAAGATGTGAGTGGTGAGTAGTAAGTGGTGAGTAGTGGTACCACTTACCAACTTACTGTTTACCACTTACCGTTTACTCTGACGGTGCGTTTGTAAGGAGTGAGTCTTAAGTAGTGAGTAGTGAGTAGTAGAACCGATTACAGCGACGACTTACCACTTACTGTTTACCACTTACCGTTTACTCTGACGGTGCGTATGTAAGGAGTGAGTAGTAAGTAGTGAGTAGTGAGTAGTAGAACCGATTGCAGCTACTACTTACCACTTACCGTTTACTGCTTACCATTTACCTCTGACGCTGCGCTTGTAAGGAGTGAGTCGTAAGTAGTTAGTAGTGAGAAGTAAAACCGATTACAGCTACCATTTACCACTTACTGTTTACCACTTACTATTAACTACTCCCCGCTCTCCCGTCTCATACATTTCCAATCTCCCTGATTTACAGATATTCATGAACACCTTTCTTCAATGGCTTTCCCAGCCTTGGCCCTGGTATGTGGCCGGGCCAATAATCGGACTCACGGTCCCGGCATTGCTCATCTTGGGAAACAAAACTTTCGGCATCTCTTCCTCGCTGAGGCACATCTGCGCCGCCTGCGTGCCCGCGGGCATTCCCTTTTTCTCCTACAATTGGCGAAAAGAAACCTGGAATCTCCTCTTTGTGCTGGGGGTAGGGATCGGCGGCTTTTTGGCAACAAATTTCTTGGCCAATCCGGACACCATCGTGATCTCCGAGGCTACGCAGCGTGACCTGGCCGCTTTGGGCATTACGGACTATTCCGACCTGATGCCCTCGCAAATATTCTCCTGGGAAAACCTCTTCACCGGAAAGGGGCTGCTCTTCTTCGTGCTGGGGGGCTTCCTGGTGGGATTTGGAACGCGCTATGCCGGAGGCTGTACCTCAGGCCATGCGATCATGGGAATCAGCTCCCTGCAGTGGCCTTCGGTGATCGCCACGATCTTCTTCATGGTCGGGGGATTCCTGATGACCCATGTGCTCCTGGAGCCACTGATGAAACTCGTAGGATTCTAAACCAACAAGAACATGTCAAAAGTAGCAGTAAAAAATACAGGGGTTGAGGATCCAAATTGCGTGGCTCCCAACCTTCAGCAAAACCACGACAAAGGCCTAGAGCTCCTGAAATACCTCATTTTGGGGACACTTTTCGGGATTGTGTTTGTGAAGGCCGAGATCATTTCCTGGTTTAGGATTCAGGAGATGTTCCGTCTCCAGTCCTTCCATATGTATGGGGTGATCGGTTCGGCGGTGGTGACGGGAATGATCTCAGTGCAGCTGATCAAGCGCTTGAACATCAAAACCATCCACGGCGAGACCATCTTGATTCCCGACAAAGTCTTCAAAAAAGGCCAGGTGATCGGAGGATTTATCTTCGGTCTGGGTTGGGCGATCACAGGAGCCTGTCCCGGGCCGCTCTTTGCGCAGATCGGCAGTGGCTACACCGTAGTGCTGGTGACCCTGATCTCCGCTTTGGCTGGAACTTGGGTCTATGGCAAGTTTGCCGATAAATTGCCGAATTGATTAACCTGATGCGATGAACTTTTCCAAAGTTTCAAACTTTGGAAAAGTTGTTTGTCTGCGCCCGAGCGAGTGTCCCCACTCGCTTTTTTGTTTTCTGTAGCCGCAGGTGGAGACACTTGCGGGGCGGAGAGCTAGGGATAGTTGCAAATTGGGAAGGGATAGGGGCATGAAAAAAGACGACCCAGAAAGGGTCGGATGTTTATAGCTCGATCAAGTTATGATGGGTACGACCCCGATGGGGTCGAATGTCCTTGGCAGAATGTTTTACTATAAACATGCCATCCCTTCGGGATTGGTCGCCATTCTCTATGTTTGCGATTTTCTGGCGCCCGAGCGAGTGCCCGCCCGATTTTTCCTCTGTTCTATTGAGTTGCAAGTGAGCTTGTCACAGGTAGGTGAGCGCGTTTGGTTAGCTTGTCGAAACATGTCGAACCTAAGGGGGGAGAAAGGAATGTCCAAGAACCAAAGCAACCCCGAAGGGGTTGAGCCTACCGATGTAAGTTCGACACCCTTCGGGGTCGGGGGCGCTTGGCGACCTTTTTTTGGCCATGGGTTACACCCATGGCTAGCAAAAGGTTTGACCCCTTCGGGGTCTGGGATTTTGGCCAATTGCAAATTGGAAGGGGTAGGAGGGTGGAATTGCTCGTGACGGTTGTCGAGGATTCCACTCAGCACAAAATAAATATTTTACGCCTAGTGGGGGGCTGTTTCTATAAATTTTGCGTCAGCTCTTTAGGCAAAAGTTTTTCCAAGATAAACTTCTGGTCTTTCTCAACGACGACAAACTTCCAGTCCGAATTGCCATTTTCGGAAATTCCGTAGGCGTTTTTTATCGAGTGAATGTTGTAGTCCGTTGATTCTTCGTCATAGACCACATTCCCGGGACCGAAAGTCTTTTCCAATGCCAGTCTTAGGAGATTCTGATTCATTCGATTCTGCTCTTCGTCATCGCTTTTCTCCATATTGTTGAATCTCATCTTGATATCATAGCTGTAGCTGATTTCTGAATAGTATTTGCCTTCGATTTGCCTTATGTCTCCAACTTCGCCTATCGTGGGTTCGCCCATCTCAAAATCCAGATCAGGGTTTTGATAGATTTGATTCATCAGCGTGACCATTTGACTTCTGGGCACGATCTCGAAAAACTCTGGCAACATGTAATCCAGTGATTTTTCAAACTCTTGGTCGATGATAAGTTTGTTGTAGGCTAGAAATGACTTTTGCAGGTTCTCTTTGGAGTCCGAGCCCCTGACTTGGCAAAATGCCGCCTGCACCGCTACAAAGTATAAGAGAAAAAGGAGTGTTTTTTTCATTGGTTCAATAGGGCGTTTTGCCGTGTAAGGATGGTTTCTTTTGGGAATTGCTTTCATGCTGACTGTGTAGTCTGGAGCAGGGTGGGTGAAATGCCTTGTCTTCTAGACTGATAGCCAATCTTGGGTTAAAAAATTGGATTTGGACTTTCTCATTTTAACCCTAAAGATATCATACTTCCCGAAAACAAAACTAAATATCCCCTAGGTGAAGTGGTTCTCTGTTTGGTTTTGTGTCTAACGAGGATGGCCATCACGCCGAGATAAACTTTTCCAAAGTTTCAAACTTTGGAAAAGTAGTTTGTCTACGGGGGCGGGAGTGGCTCTTAACTTGGAAAAATAACCGAAGCACCCAATAATCCCCATCAGGCCAGTCTTCGGTCTCACCCGACATCGGACATCCTACCTCCAAACCTCCCACGTCCCAGCTTCCTACCCAAAAACCTTCTTGACGATAAACCTGATCAGAAGTATGGCCGAGATGACCACGGCGCCCACGATTACAAACTCCATTTTCTTTCTTTTTTGACAAAACTACCACCTGTGGGCAATAGTTTGGCCCCCTGGTGATTCTTTCCTGATTTGCGGGGCAATTTGGCTATCTTCGCAGCGCCATCAAACCTACCAACTATCCTATGAACTACCTCTCCAAACGCCGTGTGGCCGTGGGGGCGATGTTTTTCTTCGTCGGCCTCTGCTTTTCCACCTGGGCTTCCCGGATCCCCGATATCCAAACCAAATTTGGCCTCTCCGAGGGACAGCTTGGAACTTTGCTGCTTTTCTTGCCTATAGGCTCCGTCATTGGCCTGCCCATCGCGGGCTGGGCTGTCCACAGGTTTGGCAGCCGTGCCGTAGCCCTGACTGGAGGGGTTGCCTATGCGCTCACCCTGCCCCTGATCGGTCTGAGCCCCAGCACTTGGGCGCTGCTGCCCGTCCTGGTGTGCTACGGCATGCTGGGCAATGTCATGAACATCTCGATGAACACCCAAGGCCTGGATCTCGAAGACCAGATGGGCAAGAGTATCCTGGCTTCGTTTCACGGGCTCTGGAGTCTTGCCGGATTTACCGGTGCCGGGCTGGGAGGGGCGTTGATCCTCTTGGGGCTGAGCCCCGCGCAGCATTTTGGTGTGGTGTCGGTGATATCCCTGCTGATCATCTTCTTTTCCAAGGGCCTGATCGTGAAGGAAGAAAAATCCTCCGAGGGTGGGGGACTGGTACTGAAGAAGCCGGATGCACTGCTGCTGCGGGTGAGCCTGATCGCTTTTCTGGGCATGATGAGCGAGGGCTGCATGTTTGACTGGAGCGGGGTGTACTTCAAAAAGGTCGTGCTGGCCGATCCCAAACTCGTCGCTCTCGGCTATGTTGCGTTCATGGGCGCGATGGCCTCGGGGCGATTTGTCACCGACAAGCTGGCCGCCCGCTACACCAAGGTGGCCGTGATCCAGGTCAGCGGATTCCTCATCTTTTTGGGCCTGCTGCTATCGGTACTTTTGCCGACGGTGTGGTCCGCGACGCTGGGCTTCCTGCTGGTGGGATTGGGAGTGGCTTCGATCATTCCCCTGTCCTACGGCATCGCCGGCCGGTCCAAGCTTTATGCGCCCAGCGTGGCGTTGGCATTGGTGTCCACGATTTCCTTCTTCGGCTTTTTGCTCGGCCCGCCCCTGATCGGATTTGTGGCTGAATTATTTGACTTAAAAACTTCATTTGCCTTGGTGGCAATGTGTGGAATGGGTATTTTGGTGCTCTCAAGCGTTCGAAAACAGGTGTTTTTGATCCCACCCAAGTTCCCAAAGAAAGCCACTGCATGATCTTAACGGAAAGCTTCCAATTCACCCTTTCATTTGAAGTAGGTTCGTACCAAGTCAACCCCGAAGGAAACATCCGCTTGAGCTGTCTCGCGGACCTGTTTCAGGAGATCGCTTGGGGACATGCGGACTCGGCCGATTTCGGGAGAAACCTCTCCGAGATCAGCCTCATGTGGGCCTTGGCCCGGCTGGAAATCGAGATCGTCGAGTTTCCCAAGTGGGGCGATTCGATCTGTCTCTATACCGGATCCAAGGGGGCGGACAAGCTTTTCGCCTTTCGCGACTTTCTCGTCACCGATCGGCACGGACGGGTGTTGGCTCGCGGGATGTCCTCTTGGCTTCTGCTCAACTCCTCCACCAAGCGTATCCAGAAAGCGGAAGTCGTGCTGCCTCCGGCGCTTTACGATCCCATGGTGAAGCCCGACCATCAACCCCAAAAGTTGGTTGCCAAGGGGGATCTGGTCGCCACTGAGGTGATCAAGGTGCGCTTTTCCGACCTGGACCTCAACTATCATGTAAACAATACCGCCTACATCCGTTGGGTGGAAAACCTCCTGGCCGACCGGAAGGTTTTTCCCTCCAAGATCGCCATCAACTACCAGGCGGAGTGCTTTGGCGGAGACCTGGTGGAGCTGCGGCTTTTTGAAGGGGCTTCCGAGAGCTTCGTCGAGGGGAGGATAGGGGAGAAGCTCGTCTTTATCGTCGCGTTTTAGCCTTTGGGGCGAAAAGCGTACCCTTTCTCCAAGCGCGTTGGAATTGTTCTTTTTATGCCAAGACGTGACTCCAGTCACAGATTTGGCCAGGCAGAGTTGCCGATTTTTGTACCTTAACCAGACGCAATGGATTCGATGAACAGCTCCTTTGTCAAATTGATCGGGCTTTTGACGGGCTTGTTGGCGCTGACCGTGGTACTGACGGCCGTCGTCGGTGGGTTAGTCTACCTCGGCTCTTTCGGGTGGGTGTTTTCCGACAGGCCTGACTTGGCTTTGACAGAAGAAAAACCTCCGGTCAATATTCCCGCCAACCTATCACTCGCAGATCCCGCAGGCATGTGGCTAGCACCCGACTGGACTTCCGTGGAGGCCGAAGCCAATGCGGACGACATCCGGTATGGCAGGGAGCTCGTGGCCAATACGGCGGCATTTTTGGGGCCTGCCGGCAAAGTGAAAGCCATGTCCAATGGCATGAACTGCCAAAACTGCCATCTCAATGCGGGCACGGCACCGCTGGGCAACAACTACGGTTCCGTCTTGGCCAACTATCCGAAGTTGCGCGCCAGGTCGGGCACCGAAGAGGACATCCCCAAGCGTATCAACGACTGCTTTGAGCGCAGTCTCAACGGGCAACCGCTCGAGCGGGATTCCAGGGAAATGAAAGCGATGGTCGCCTACATCAGCTGGCTAGGCAAAGACGTCCCCAAGGGACAGATGGCAAAGGGCTCGGGCATCTATGAAGTGCCGCTACTGGATCGCGCGGCAGATCCCGCAAAGGGAAAGCTGGTCTATGAGCGCCAGTGTGCCAGCTGCCACCAGCCTGACGGGCAGGGAGTGGGCAAACCAGACGGGACGGGCTACCTCTACCCCCCGCTTTGGGGAGCGCACAGCTACAACTCGGGCGCGGGTCTTTTTAGGCTGTCCAGGTTTGCAGGCTATGTGAAGGCCAACATGCCGCTGGGGGCGAGCTATGAGTCGCCGATCTTGTCCGATGAGGAGGCCTGGGATGTGGCCGCCTATGTCAACAGCCTGGAAAGGCCGCAAAAAGACCTGTCCAAGGACTGGCCGGATATTTCCAAGAAACCCATGGACCACCCATTTGGGCCCTATTCGGATGGGTTCTCAGAAGAGCAGCACAAGTTTGGTCCATTCGGCCCCATCCAGGATGCAAAAAGCAAATCCAAATGAACCTCAAGCGGATAGGCTTTAGCCTTTGGTTTCTTGGGTCAGCGCTTCAGGCTTGGGCTCAGGAGCCAGCCGACAGGTTTCTCCTCAGTCCAGACCTGCACTTTCGGACGTTTTGGATGAGCACGTCCTATCCCAGTCGGGACTTCAAGGAAGACTATGCCTTGGGCATGAGCCTGAATCTGGGAGGCAAAATCACCTACGCGGAGCACTTGAGACTGCATGCTGGATACCGGCTGTTTGCCAACGTGGCCAGTTCGGACATTTGGAATCCTGACCCGACTACCGGACAGGGCAACCGCTATGAGGTGGGCTTGTTTGACCTGCTGGATTTGAGGGATAGGTTTTTCGGAAAGCTGGAGACACTTTCCCTGGAGTATTTCACGGAGAAGTTTAGCATCAAGGCAGGCCGTATGGGGATCAACACCGACTGGGTTAATCCGCAGGACGGCCGGCTTTCCCCCACCGCGGTGGAAGGGCTGCATCTGAGCTACAGGCCCGACGACAAATGGGCGCTCCGGCTGTGGGTGATCGGCAGAATGAGCATCCGGGGGAGCAGCGGGTGGATGGGCGTGGGGGAAACCGTCGGCGTCTTTCCCGTTGGGAGATCCGTCGAGGGTGGGCCTTCGCGCTATTTTGGCAATACCGAGAGCAAGTGGATCGGCATAGCCGAAGTGGGGAGGACGCTGGGCGAGGGGCTGGAGGGCAGTTTTTCGCAGACTTTGGCCCACAATCTTTTCTCCACCACGAGCCTAAAGCTGGAGCGCAGGCGAAAGCTCGGCGCTGGCACTGGCATGGCCGGCTTGCAGAGTTCCTTGCAGCTTGGGGTAGGCGAGGGCGGCAACACCGACCCGCAGCTACGCTACAAAGATCCAGGGGATGCCAACTTCGCCCTCTCGGCGAGGGCTGGCTGGTCCACTTCCCGATGGACCACCCATCTCAACTATACCCATGTGGGCGGCGGAGGGCGCTGGCTGAGTCCGAGAGAGTGGGGCAAAGACCCTTGGTACAGCTTCATCCCCCGGGAGAGAAACGAGGGCTACCAGCGGGTGGATGCCCTGTCTCTGTACGGGGAATACAAGATGGAAAAGGCAAATCTGGACGTTTATGCCCATGCTGGACTCCACTGGCTGGCGGATAGGGACGATCCCGGTGGCAATAAGTACAACTTCCCGAGCTACCGCCAACTGAATCTGGGGCTGAAATACCACCCCCGCTCGGTCAAAAACGCGGATATCCACCTGCTCTTCGTGGCCAAAGGTCCTCTGGGCGAGGAGGAGCTCACCCCAAACCAAATCTACAACAAGGTGGAAATGCTGCATGTAAACGCGATACTCAACTGGCGCTGGCACTGAGGGGCGGAGGAGCACTTTGCGGCGCTATTAGGAATTGACCGGGGGATTGCCCACCTTTGTAGCGTCGAAGAAATGTTTTCGACACTTGACATCCAAGTTAGCATCGGTGATACACCTGCCTAAGTAGCAAATCAAGAGTTCTCCAAAAAAAGGTTTTAATTCTTCTTCTTCTACTTTTTTGATTCTAAAGACGGCCTAGGCTGTTTCGGGAGTTGAAATCTGCAGTTAAAAATCCTTTTGAGAAACCAAGATTTTCTTTTACTTAAAACAATCCATTATCAAAACTATCCGATTTTCGGAATCAGAGCTTTCTGATTTCTCCCTCGCCCTCAGAAGAAGGGTAAATTCATATTTCAAATCCTCCCAAAAGTCAAAATTTGCAAATAGCGAAATGATCGTCAAGACCGTCTTCATGATGAGTCTTTATTTCATTCCCGTCATTTTGGTAGTTACCGGGGCCGTAGACCAGACCTGGCAGCTGTTTGCCTGCTTTGTGCTCAGCGGTTTTGGCATGGCCGGAATCGGAATGGGGGTGATGCATGACGCGATCCACGGTACCTATTCCAAAAATCCCCTAGTCAACAAGCTGCTTGGCTACACGCTCAATATGGTAGGGGCGAACGCGACCGTATGGAGGATACAGCACAATGTGCTTCACCATTCCTTCACCAACATTTCCGAAGGTGACGACGACATCAATGCGCCGTTTTTTTTGAGATTCACTCCCAACGCCGAGAAGAACGCCTTGCATCCTTACCAGCATTGGTACACTTGGTTTTTCTACGGATTGTCCACCATCTCTTGGATCACTTCCAAGGACTTTATCCGGTTCAACCGCTACTACGGCATGGGCTTGATCAGGGGTAAAAACATCTACCGGAAGACGATAGTGAAAATCGTGGCCTGGAAGCTGGTGTACTACGCATTTACGCTGGGTTTGCCGATTGCTTTTTCCCCGTTTGGCATAGGGGAGATTCTGCTGGCGTTTTTCGTCCTCCACTTTATCACTGGCTTGTGTATTTCGCTGGTGTTTCAGACGGCCCATATCATGCCGGATGTGGACTTTCCCCAAGCCAACGAACAAGGAGAGGTAGAAGGAGAGCGGATGCTTCATCAATTGGCCACCACATGCAACTATTCGGAGAAAAGTCGGGTTTTCTCATGGATGATCGGCGGATTGAACTATCAGGTAGAACATCACCTGTTTCCCGATATATGTCACGTGCACTATCGGAAAATCGCTCCGATCGTCAAGGCCACAGCGGCCGAATTCAATATTCCTTATCATTCAAAAAAGACATTTTTTAGCGCTTTACGGGCACATTTCAAGATGCTGTATTTCCTGGGAAACGCCGAGGTCGTACCCGTAAAAGCCTAAGCAATCTATCATGAATCAACAAAGAAAAAATACAAGACCCCACGGGGGAAAGCCATCTGGCGGTACCAAGCCGTCCGGACCTGCCAAGGGCGGGACTGTGGACAGAAGGCAGAAAAAGAAAAAGGCGTCCACGCTGGACCCAAAGCTTTTTGTGAAAAAGGCCAAGCCCACCGGACAGGCGGGTTTCCGGACCGAAAAGTCCTTTCAGGATATTAGCCTGGACTCCAGGCTTCTGTCCAACATATTGCACAAGGGCTACCAGACCCTGACCACGATACAGGACCAGTCCATTTTGCCCCTGCTGGACGGCAGGGACATGATGGCGATCTCCAAGACCGGATCGGGCAAGACTGCCGCCTTTCTCATTCCCATCATCGAGCATGCGCTGAAAGATCCCCGGAACTATACGGCATTGGTCGTGACGCCTACGCGCGAACTGGCCTTGCAAATCGAGAATGAGTTCAAGAGTCTGACAGCGGGACTGCACCTGTACTCGGCGACCTTCATCGGCGGCACCAACATCAACTCGGACTACAAGCAGCTGGAGCGCAAGCTGCAGGTGATCGTGGGTACACCGGGAAGGCTGCTCGACCTGTCTGACCGCAAGCTGCTGAAGCTTAACCAGGTCAATACGCTGGTGCTGGACGAGTTTGACCGTATGCTGGACATGGGCTTTGTCAACGACGTGAAAAAGCTCGTAAACCTGATCGGCAGACGCGACCAGACGCTGCTCTTCTCCGCGACGCTGGAGCCTGCGCAAAAGCAGCTCATCGCGTCCCTGCTGCACAATCCCATCGAGGTGATCGTGGAAAATGCCGGGGGAACCAACGAAAATATCGAGCAGCAGACCGTCCACGTGCCAGAGGGTGCCGACAAGTTTGGCATGCTGGCGGCGATGATCAAGAGTCCAGATATGGAGAAGGTCATCCTTTTTGCGGAAACAAAACGGCTGGCCGACCGGCTGGCCAAGAAACTGAATCAAGCCGGCGTCACCGCGGGGCAGATTCACGGTGATAAATCCCAGAACTTCAGGGTGAAAATGATCGAGGAGTTCAAAAAAGGGAATATTAGGGTGCTGGTGGCGACGGATGTCGCAGCCAGAGGAATCGACGTAGCCGATGTGTCCCACGTGATCAACTATCAGCTACCGATGACCATGGATGCTTACATCCATCGTATCGGCAGGACTGGCCGTGCCGGCAAGGTAGGGCACGCCATCACTTTCGTAGACTAAAAACAGTTTAATGTCAAAAAACCAGAACACATTCATTAAAAAACAGAAAGCGGAACTCAAGAGACGCAAGCAAAAGGAAAAGTTCGAAAAGAAGCTGGAGCGCAAAGCCCAGCCGAAAGACGGCAGCCTCGACAATATGATCGCATATGTCGACGAATTTGGTAACATCTCTGACACTCCACCTGAGCCGCCCACTGAAAAAAAATCCAATTCAAATCAATCCAATCAAAGTAGAGTAAAACCAAATCAAAATTTCAGAAATCATGAATGAAGGAACAGTAAAATTCTTTAACACCACTAAAGGATTTGGATTCATCACCCCAGATGATCACAGCGAAGACGTATTTGTTCACCACAGCGGCCTTGTCAACGAGATCCGTGAAAACGACAAAGTAACCTACGACTTGATCCAGGGAAAAAAAGGCGTCAACGCCGTGAACGTGAAAGTGGTTCGTTAATCGAAACTCATTCAAACAGCAATCCCCGCCGGTTCGCCGACGGGGATTTTTTTGTTGCTAGGGCTGATAGTCCATAGCGGATAGTCCATGGTCCATAGCAGATAGTCCATGGTCTATCTGCTATGGACCATGGACTATCAACGACTAACCACTTACTGTTGACCACTAACTATTTCCCAGCCACCACTTCATTCACCAGTTTTTCGCCTTTCTCAAATGCCGTCACGTTTGCCAGGGTAGTGGAGGAGATCTGCGCGAGGGCTTCCTTGGTCAGGAAAGCCTGGTGGCCGGTGACCAATACATTGGGGAAGGTCATGAGGCGTGCGATCTGTTCGTCCTGCATGATTTCCTCGGAGAGGTTTTTGAAAAAGATGTTTTCCTCTTGTTCGTACACGTCGATGCCGAGGAACCCGATTTTTTTGGTTTTCAGCGCCTTGATCACGGCTTTGGTCTCCACCAGTGCACCTCGGCTGGTGTTGATCAGCGCGGCTCCATCCTGCATGAGGGCGATGGACTCGGCATTGATGAGGTGGTGCGTGTCGGGCGTGAGGGGACAGTGCAGGGAGATGATATGGCTGGAGGCGAGCACTTCCTTGATGCCGAGGTATTGCACGCCGAGCTGCTTCATCTCTTCGTTTTCCACCACGTCATAGGCCAGCACCTTGCAGCCAAAGCCCATGGCAATGCGACAAAATGCCCTTCCTATTGCACCGGTGCCGATCACACCGACGGTCTTGCCGTGGATGTTGACTCCTGTGAGGCCTTCGATGGAGAAGTTGTTGTCGCGGACCCGGTTGTAGGCTTTGTGGGTTTTCCTTGCCAAAGTGAGGATGAGGGCAAAGGCATGTTCAGCCACCGCTTCGGGGCTGTACGCGGGCACACGGACGATCTTGATACCCTGTTCGGCGGCGGCCTTGAGGTCGATCTGGTTGTACCCGGCGCAGCGCAGGGCGATCAGGCGTATGCCCATTTTTGCCATTTTTTTGGTCATCGCCGCGTCGATGTGGTCGTTGACAAAGGAGCAGATGGCCTGATGTCCCTCGGCCAGGGAAAGCGTGCGGATGTCCAGCTTGGCGTCAAAATAGCTCATGCTGTGTCCGGGCTCCGGAAGTATCCTGTCAAAGCTGGCCCGGTCGTAGGATTTGGTACTGAAGGAAGCGATTTTCATAGGTTGGGAGGCAGGGATAAAAATTTAAATAAGGACTATCCTCCAAAAGTTGGGGAATTAAACTCGATTTCTTTTTAGTTTCAGGGAAAAATATGTCCATGAAAAAACTGATCTATCTCATCCCTATTGCGATTTTTTGGTCTTGCAGCCAGCCTAAGACCGAAGAAAGCTCGTCTGAAATCTCAACCGAAACCCCACCAAGCCCCATCGAAACCGCCATGCCAGATTCCGTACTCCGCCACGTAGTTTTATTCGGATTCAAAGACACTACCTCTCCAGAGGAAGTCACCAAGATAGTCGAGGCGTTCAGGGCTTTACCTGCGCAGATTTCCGAAATCAAGAGCTTCGAATGGGGAACCAACAACAGCCCAGAAGGCCTCAACCAAGGCTTAACCCACGCTTTTACGCTGACCTTCCACTCCGAGGCTGACCGGGATGCATATCTTCCCCATCCCGCACACAAGGCTTTCGGAGAAGTGCTGGGCTCCAGCTTGGCAAATGTGACCGTGGTGGACTATTGGGCTAAGCCCTGATCGCCGCTAGCGATCGATAGGAAGTGTGCCCCCGTCGCTGCCTGCTGATTCTTGGGCGTTGATGACCTCGGTCACGACAAAGACACTGGTGCCTCTCCAGGGAAGCATGCCGTTGAATTCTTGGTAGCGCAGTTCGAGGTGTTTGCCCGAATTGCGCTCCAGTACGGCGGCTACCTCTGGGTCGGTCACGCTAAATCGGAACTCGTTGCTTTGCAAGGCTCCAGAGGTCGGACTTTGGAATCCCTCCTGGACCATGCGTCCCTCCCAGGTCTTGAACACCACACCCTTTTTCACAAAATAATTGAGGCTGCCGGCTTTCACGCCCTCGCCGAAAACAAAGTAAAACTTCCACCAAAAAAAGATTCCCAGTACCAAGACTAGAATCAAACCGGCGATCCAAGCGAATTTTTTCATGCTTCCAGAAAATGTTTGACTAAATATAGACAGGGAAGAGGATAAAAAAACATGATTATCCGCAATCTTACAATTAGGCGAATTTGCTTCTTCAATAGGGCCTGACTGCTCGGGCAGGCTGAAAGACCGAAGATCGACGGTGTCAAAAAAACTGGTGATTGGTTTTGGCTGCTCCATTTTCAAAAACACCTGGAATTTGCCTGGACATTTCGAGGAAGTGTCGCTAGGCCGATACCAGCAGCTATGTGTAAAGTCCACTCAAAACTAAGCCCATGCACAATCCCTATTGACCATGAACCATGGCTCATGGACTGTCAACTATCGACCAGAAACTATGGACTATCGACTAGGAGCCATGGACTACCGACATATCAATCCACCAGCCACAGGTAGTCTCCATAGCCAGCGGCTTCCATCTCGTTTTTGGGGATGAACTTCATCGCGGCGGAATTCATGCAGTAGCGCAGATTGGTAGGCTCGGGGCCGTCGTAGAAGGAGTGGCCCAAGTGGCTTTTGCCATACTTGCTTCGGATCTCTACGCGCGTCATGCCCTCAGACCTGTCCGTAGGTTTTTCCAGCGCGCGGGCATCGATGGGTTTGGTGAAGCTTGGCCAGCCTGAGCCAGACTCGTATTTGTCTTTGGAGCTAAACAGTGGGGCGCCAGAGACGATGCAGACATAGATACCCGATTCCTTGTTTCCGTTGTATTCGTTTTGGAAAGCATACTCCGTGGCATCTTCCATGGTGACTTGGTACTGTAGCGGAGTGAGTGATTTTTTCAGCTCTGCTTTGGACTTGGCTGGATACGTTCCCTCGCTGATCACCGGCCAGTTGGTCAGGATGCACTCCTGACGGCCGCTGCCGATCTTGTAGGCTTTGTATTCGTCGGGATTTTTGTCGTAGTAGTCTTGGTGGTACTGCTCGGCAGGGTAGAAGTTGCTGTACTTGATGATGGGTGTGGCGATGGGCTTGTTAAACTTCCCGGAGCCGTCCAGCAGGGCCTTGCTTTCCTCCGCTACCTTGCGCTGGGTGTCGTTGTGGTAGAAGATCGCCGACTCATATTGCGTACCTCTGTCAAAGAAAGATCCTCCCACATCCGTGGGATCAAAGGTCTGCCAAAAGATGTCGACCAGCTCGGAGTATGAAATCACCTCTGGATCGAAGGTAATCTGTACCGATTCCCGATGAGAGGTCTTTCCGGAGGAGACTTCCGCGTAGGTGGGGTTTTTCTCCTTGCCTCCAGAATAGCCCGATACCACCGAGATCACGCCATCTATTCCCTCAAAAGGCGCCTCTACGCACCAGAAACAGCCCCCGGCAAAGGTGGCCAGCTGGGTCTTGGAGGAGAAAGTTTCTTTGGGAGTGGAGTCGGCATCTGCCACGGCGGCCTCTTTTTCGGCAGGAGAGCTGCCGCAGGCCATCATCAGGCCCACCAGTAATCCGATCATCAGCATAGCAATCTTTTTGAATGGGTACATAGGGGATTTTAGCAATGGTTGTCTATTTCTTGTCTTGCGGGAGGACGTCTCAGACCCAACCCGACACCTAGGGATACGCCCTGCTTTGGCGGTGGGTTACGGGCAGGCTGTTAAACGTTGTTGGTGCCGCATGGGCTAAAATACGCAAGAAGGCGGAAATCGGATTGGTCTTGGGGGAAAGCCGCGGCGGATTTTTTGGTTTTTCCGACAGGCCTCCCCAGGACAAACGGGATCAGACGAGATGCGTGGAAAAGAATTCCTTCAACTGTTTGGCTTCGGCATCGTCCACTTTGTTGTCTTTGAGGACGTTTTTCAGGATTTCCATCAGTTCGTCGAGAGGAGACTGGCTTTGGAGCTGGCTGTGTTTTTCCAGCCACTGGTTGAGTTTGTAGATTTCGTAGGTGTTTACGTCCCCGCTGGCTACGATTCCGTGGAAGACCCCGCCAAGAAAGTGGATGTTGGTGCTGGGGTCTTTTTCCACTCCCTGTCGGTCGAGAAAGTCTTCCAGAATCTCCCTTATTTGCTCCAGTTCCTCGGAGTTTACGTTTCCGTCGTCGATGATGGGGCGGATTTGGCTGTAGAGGTTTTGAAAGTTTTCCTGCTCCGCCAGCCGCTCGTACTCTCGGCACCAGTCCTTCAGAGCCTGAAACTCGTTCCAGTTGACCACCCCGTCGAGTGAGACGCCGTAGATCAGTCCTGCGAGCTGCAAAGCAGCATTTTTTCCTTCGGTTACATTTGGGTTTTCCATGGGCTTGTTTTTCCAGAATTTACAAGCATTTCTCCTAAAATACTCAGGATGAGCGGGGTTTTTTCCCTTGGTCTTGACTTTTCTCCCGACCTACTCCCAAAGGGTAACTATAAAAAGCGCCATCCCCCAGATGGAAAGGATGGCGATAGTTGGCAAAGCCGGAGCTTGCGTAAGTCTAGCGGAAATTGAGCGAGAATACGGTCCGTTCGTTGGGTACCGAGCTTACCTGCAGGCTGCCGCGGTGGAGGTTCATGATTTGGCGGGAGATCGCCAGCCCGATCCCCGATCCGGTTTTCTTCGTTGTGTAGAAGGGGACAAAAATCCGCTCCAGGGCCTCTGGGATGATGCCAGCACCATTGTCTTCCACCTGTAGGCTGATTCCCATGTCGCCTTGGCCTAGGGCCCTGAGGAAGATAAGCCTGTCGGCTTGGTTTTGTACGGACTCGCCGGCATTCTTGACCAAGTTGATCAGGATCATGGTGATCTGATCCGGGTCGCAGTGTACTTCCAGATCGCTTGGGGTGATTTCGGTGTGAATGTCGATCTGGTGGGACTTGAGTTCCTCCTTCATGAGCCCGATCACGTTTTCGAAAAGCGTCTTGACGGCTATCAGTTCCTTTTTTGGCTCGGGGATATTGGTGTAGTCCCGGTAGGCATTGACAAAGGTGACAAGCCCTTTGCTCCGGTTGGCGATGGTGTCCAAGCCCTCTTGGATGTCCTGAAAACCGTCCTTTTTGATCAGCATGCCCTCTTTTTGCACGTAGCTGTCTTCGTCCAAGATCGTTCGGAGCGACTCCACCAAGCTGGAAATCGGAGTGATGGAGTTCATGATTTCATGGCGGAGGACCTTGGTGAGGTTTTGCCAGGCTTCGAGCTCGTTGGATTGGAGTTCCGCGTTGATGTTTTGGAGGGAAAGCAGCGTCCAGCTTTGGCCGCCCATCTTCAGATAGGCAGACTGGATGATGAGGTGCAGGCTGCTGTTGACCCGAAAGGAGATCCGCTGTCCCGGCTTCAGGTCCACCACTTCCTTGAGCAGCTTGGAAGAAAGCTTGCCAAGGTCGGTGATGTCGCGAAACTGGGGGATCTGCAGCAGGTGCTTGGCGGCGTTGTTGACCACGCCGATTTTGCCCTCTGAGTTGAAGGAAATGATCCCCGTGGTGATGTGCTGGATGATGACCTGCATGAAGAGCATCTGCTCCTCCTTTTCCGCCCGGGTCTGCTTGAAGACTTCCATCACCTCGTTGAAGGCCTTGTTGACCTCGCGAAAGGAGCCCCCCATCTTGCTGTCGGAGGTGAAGGAGGAGGAAAAGTCGGTGAAGCGGATGGAGTCCAGGAAGCGCGCCAGCTTGTGGTTGATCGAGTTGACGTAGTAGATCATCTCGCCCGTGAGGACGACGACGATCAGCGCCAGGATGGCTGGCGCCAGCCACAGGTCCTGGACGTAGTACAGCCAGATTCCCAAAAACAGGCAGATCGTGATCAGGACGATGCGGATGGATATTCCGACCGAAAACCGCTTATAAACCATACTTTTCGAGTCTTCGGTAGAGTGAAGATCGGGTCAGCCCCAGTTCGTCGGCCGCGCGGGTGATGTGTCCGTTGTGCTTTTGAAGCGCCTTTCTGATCAAGATTCGCTCCACATCCTCGATGTTCAAGTGTTCCAAGCTTACGGATTCCTCTTTTTGGTCTGGCTGGGCCATTTTTTGCAAAAACAAATCCTCGGGCTGCAGCACGTTGTGGTTGCTCATGATGACCGCGCGCTCGATGCTGTGCTGGAGCTCCCGGATGTTGCCAGGCCAGTGGTATTTCATCATCCGCTTGACCAGAGGTTCGGAGGCTTTGCGGATGTCCTTGTTGTATTTTTTGGAGTAAAAAGAGATGAAATGATCAGCCAATAGCGGGATATCATCGACCCGTTCCCGCAGCGGCGGCAGCTGGATTTCTATGGTATTGATCCGATAAAGGAGGTCTTGGCGGAAGGTGTTTTCGTACACCATGCTGTGGATGGGCATGTTGGTCGCCGAGATCAGACGGATGTTCACGTCCACGGGGCGGTTGGCGCCTACCCGGGTGACCTGTCTGTTTTGGAGCGCTGCCAAAAGCTTCGCCTGCAAGGGGAGGGGTAGGTTTCCGATTTCATCCAGGAAAAGTGTACCCTTGTGGGCCTGCTCAAAGCGCCCGGCACGGTCTTCTTTCGCATCCGTGAAGGAACCTTTTTTGTGCCCGAAGAGCTCCGATTCGAAGAGGGTCGTGGTGATCGATCCCAGATCGACACCTACAAATGCCTCCCGGCTTCGGCGGGAATGCCGATGGATAGCCCGGGCGATCAGCTCCTTTCCCGTTCCATTTTCCCCCAAAATCAGGACGTTGGCATCGGTAGCCGCTACCCGCTCTATGGTCTCGAAGACCTTTTGCATGGACGGACTCTGCCCGATGATGTCCTTAAACTTGTTGTCAATGTCCTGCTGTAGCGTTTCCTTTTGATCCTTGAGTAGGTTGACCTCGAGTTTTTTCTGCCGGAGCTTCAGCGCGGAGTTGAGCGTGGCCAGCAGGCGTTCGTTTTCCCAGGGCTTCAGGACAAAGTCCGTCGCGCCTTCCTTGATGGCTTTCACGGCCAGGTTCACGTCTCCATAGGCGGTGATCAGTACCACGACAGCCGAGGGGTCGAGTTCCAGTATTCTGTCCAGCCAGTAGAAGCCCTCCTGGCCGGAGCTCACGTCTTTGGTGAAGTTCATGTCGAGCATGATCACGTCATACTGCTCGTTGTGCGTGAGAATGGGAAGGAGGTCGGGGTTGGTTTCGGTATCCACCTGCGCAAAGTGGCGCTTGAGAAAAATCTTCGCGGCCTTCAGGAGGTCTTCGTTGTCGTCTACGATGAGGATCTTGCCGAATTTCTGGTCGTTCATGGGGTTGCTTTTTAAAGAAGGGAGACCGAAGGCTGGAGACGGAAGTAAGAAAACGCCTCTTCTGAAACTGAGCCGCCAACTATTGCGAACTGGTTTGCGAAGTTTCAAAGGCGCACCGCCTACTGCCTACAGACTACTGCCGACTGTTGTATTCCCAAAAGTTTGCCGCTTTTTCACAAATGCCGATTTCGGGCAAAAAGGGCCGTTTTCGGACAAATTAGGCGGATTTTTACTTCAACTTTTTCTTGAAGGACAAAGAATAAATATATCGCCTTTGATTCACTTTTGTTCGGTGGCGGACGAAAATGTTCGAGACTTGAAAATCGATTTTTTCGCAAATCCTGGTTTGGAGTGTCCTGAGGCGATTTTTTGCATGGCACAGCCTTTGGCACAAGGAGGACAGCCGACTTAGGGCATTTTCACACAATGGATAGAAAAATACAAAAGAAAACCTGGACTCCCCGAAAGATCGCCGCCGTCTTGGGTGGCGCTGTTTTGTTGGGGGGGATTATTTACCAGATCGGATTTGCGGACCACCGATCCACCATGAACGTCGAACAGGACCGTCTCAGCATCGCCACCGTCAAAACCGGGGAGTTCACCGATTATATCCTGGTCTCCGGGCAGATCGAGCCTTCCCGCACCGTGTACTTGGATGCGATCGAAGGGGGCGTGGTCGATCAGGTGGTGCGTGAGTCCGGAGCTTTGCTCAAGAGAGGCGATACCATCTTGGTGCTGAGCAACTCCAACCTACAGCTGGACGTGATGCAGCGCGAGACCATGCTCTACGAGCAGATCAACAACCTGCGCCAAACCCGCCTTTTGCTCGACCAAAACGACCTGAGCCAGCAGGGACAGCTCGCCGAAATCGACTATCAGATCAGTCTGCTCAAGCCACAGTACGACAGATTCAAGGAGCTTCACGAGAAGAAACTGGTTTCCGACCGGGAGTTTGAGGAGGTCAAGGAGCAGTACGAATACAACGTGAAGCGCAAGAAATTGACTTATGCTTCCTACCGAAACGACTCCATAGCCCGCTCCATACAGCTCACCCAGCTGAGGCTCTCCGAAAACCGGATGAACGCCTCCCTGACCGGTGTGGGAAACATCCTCGACAACCTGGTCATCACCGCCCCGATAGGCGGTCAGCT
Organism: Algoriphagus oliviformis; assembly: GCF_017254915.1. Lineage (GTDB taxonomy): Bacteria > Bacteroidota > Bacteroidia > Cytophagales > Cyclobacteriaceae > Algoriphagus > Algoriphagus oliviformis. Next base: position 208,045 of record NZ_JAFKCT010000009.1, read on the forward strand.
GGCCACTCCCGAGCAGCTCGAGATCGGCCAAGCGATCAATCCAGGCCAACGCTACGGGCAGATAGACATGCTGGACGAATTTAAGGTACGCGTGCCCATAGACGAGCTTTACCTGCCAAGGGTGAGCACGGGGCTTCGGGGCAAGTTTACCCTGAGTGGCCAAGACCACGAACTTGAGATCATCAAAAGCTATCCAACTATTACCAATGGGCGATTTGAAGTGGATATGGCCTTCACCGGCGAAAGTCCCGACGGCATCCGCAGAGGCCAGAGCGTACGCATACGCCTGGAGCTCGGCCAAAGCGAACAAAGTCTGCTCCTGCCTACCGGCGGCTTCTTTAAGGACACGGGTGGCAACTGGGTCTTCGTACTCAACCCGACCACCGGTGTGGCTGAAAAGCGAAACATCCGCTTGGGCCGGAAAAACCCTGAATACTACGAAGTACTGGAAGGCTTGGTCGAAGGCGAAAAAGTCATCGTCAGCGGCTATGAGAACTTCGGGACGAATGAGGTGCTGCAGCTCAAATAGTCGGATGTCTGATGTCGGATGACCGGTGCACGATGACGGAAGTTGGGTGTCGGATTTGTGGTGTTGGAATTTGATGAAGAGGTTAAGTTGTCTTGGAAAATGGAGGAATTCAAGCCGCAGTTTAAGTACGAAAAGCTTCAGATCTGGCAAAAGGCCATGGATTTCGGAGAGGAGATATTTCGGCTTAGCGCCACGTTTCCGAAAGAAGAGCAGTACAACCTGACTTCCCAAGCGCGTAGGGCGGCCGATTCGATTGCCTTGAACATTGCCGAAGGGGCAATTTCGCAGTCCAATCCGGAATTCAAGAAGTTTGTCGGCTATGCGGTTCGGTTCTTGGCCGAAGTGTTGACTTGCTTGGAAAAGGCAAAACGCAGAGAATATCTGAGTCAGGATCGCTTCAGGCAGCTTTATGCTGATGCTTTCCACCTGATGAATATGATGCAATCTTTTAAGTCTAAAATAAACTAGTCATTCAATACAACCTCTTGAAGTGTATTGGCATCTAAACCAAAGAGAAGCGATAGCAGCCATTAATAAAAATAAATCAATCATAGAAGCGTCGGTGGCCTATGGGCTTTGCTCATCGGACATCCGACATCGGTCATCTAACAACAAAAAAACATGAACGTCATCAAAACCGTCAACCTTCGCAAGCTTTATGCAACCGAGGAAGTGGAAACCACCGCGCTGGATGGGATTCAGATCGAAATCAAAAAAGGGGAGTTCGTCGCCATCATGGGCCCCTCGGGCTGTGGCAAGTCCACCTTGCTAAACATCATCGGCCTGCTGGACAATCCGGATTCCGGCGAATATTTCTTCCTTGATCAGGAAGTGGCCAAGTTTTCCGAGCGTCAGCGCTCTTCCCTGCGAAAAGGGAACATCGGCTTCGTCTTTCAGAGCTTTAACCTCATCGACGAGCTGACAGTATTCGAAAACGTCGAGCTTCCGCTGCTTTACCTGAAAATCCCTTCAGACGAGCGCAAGAAAAAAGTGGAAGAAGTCCTCACCCGCATGAACATCATGCACCGAAGGAACCATTTTCCGCAGCAGCTTTCCGGTGGTCAGCAGCAGCGTGTGGCCATCGCCCGCGCCATCGTCGCCAAGCCAGCCGTGATCCTCGCCGATGAACCGACCGGTAACTTGGACTCTACCAACGGAGAAGAAGTAATGAGGCTTTTGGAAGAACTCAACAACGAAGGAACCACCATCGTGATGGTAACCCACTCTCCACACGACGCGAACTACGCCCACCGTGTGATCAACCTCTTTGACGGCAAGGTGGTCACCGAGAATATTAGGGAGCAGTTTCACGTGTAGGGAAGTTGGAGGTAGGAAGCAGGGAGGTAGGGGAGCTGGCCGGATATGCTTGGCCGGCTCTTCCGCTTGATTCACGCACGACGGATGATGTTTCGAAAAGCAGCGATGCTGTTCATCAGGTCAAATGCCTCTCTGTAGGTTTGGTCAAACTGCTCAGCCGTCAGGTAGCCTCTAAGCCTAGCTTTATGGAGGCAGGTGACCACCTCTGCCAATGAGCGGAGAGAATACCCCACAAATTTGCTGAACTCAGCTTTGGAGTTACCGGTTGCTCCTTCCGCAATATTCAATGCGACAGAGTCCACCGCCCTCCGCATCTGAGAGGTTAGACTGTAAATTTCGTCCTTTGGAAAGTGTTTAGAAAGGGTGAAAACGGTTTCGCCAAACCGCATGGACGTTTGCCAGATACGTAGTTTTTCAAACTTGAAGTCCATGAGCAAAGGTCTTTATTCCAATTAAATTAGTTCTTTTTTTTGCCCGAATCAATGGCTTGGGGAATATTCAGCGGAGCAAGACTTCCCTACCACCCAACCTCCTGTTTCCCTACTTCCAAACCTCCTTGCCTCCCACCTCCCGACCTCTCATGCAACCATTCCCGCGCAACCAGCATCTCCCTATTTGAAAGCTAAACCAACTCCTCTTCTCCCATTTTTACCCAGTCCGTCATGCTAAAGAACCACCTGCTCATCGCGATCCGGAATCTCAAAAAGCACAAGTTTTACTCCTTGATCAACATCCTGGGACTTTCGGCAGGTGTGGCGGTGTGCCTGATCATCTGCCTGTTTGTGATCAATGAGCTCTCCTACGACCGGCACTTCAAAAACGCCGAGCGTATCCACCGCATCCACAGCGACATCATCTTTGGCGGCACCCATTGGGACATGGTGCTCGCTCCGGCTCCGATGGCGGAGGTGCTGCCCCAGGATTTTCCAGAGGTGGAGGCTGCCGTGCACTTTCGATCCCGAGGCTCCTATCTGGTGAAGCGGCAGGGCGAAAGTGAAAACATCAAAGAGGACGGCGTGATCTGGGCAGGCAGGGATTTTTTCAAAGTCTTTGAGATTCCAGTCTTGCAAGGCACGGCAGACCAGGCGCTGGCCGAACCCAATACCATGGCGATCAGCCAAAAGGCGGCCGACAAGTACTTTCCCGGCCAAGAAGCCGTGGGCAAATCCCTGATTTTGGATCATGACCAGGAGTTTCGCATCACGGCGGTGTATGCCGATATTCCCAAAAACAGCCACTTTCATTTTGATTTTCTGCTCGGCGCGGCCGGGCTGGACGAGGCCAAGCGCATCATCTGGCTGAGCAACAATTTCCAAACCTACCTCTTGCTCCGCGAGGGAGCCAATCCAGCCGATCTCGAAGCGAAGTTTACCAGTTTGATCCAAAAGCATATCGAGCCAGAGATCGCGCAGCTCTTCGGTGAGGGAGCGGGCGTGAAAGACCTCGTCAACGCCGGGGGCAAGCTGGAATTTAGCCTGCAACCCTTACTGGATATCCATCTAAAAAGTGACCTGCTGGGCGAGTTTGAGCCCAATTTCAACATTACCTACGTCTACCTCTTCATCGCCATCGCGCTCTTCATCCTGGTGATCGCCTGTATCAACTTTATGAACCTGTCCACGGCCCGTTCGGCCAATCGGGCAAAAGAAGTGGGAATCCGCAAGGTGATGGGTTCGTTCAAATTTCACCTCGTTCGCCAGTTTCTGATGGAATCCATGGTGATCAGCGGCATTGCCTTTTTGTTGGCGATTCCTGCGGTGGCTTTGGCGCTGCCTGTCTTCAACGAGCTGGCCGGACGTAGTCTGGAGCTGCCTTTTTCGCAGTGGGCATTCTACGCCATCCTCCTGCTGGCGGCCGCCTTTACCGGGATTTTGGCGGGGATCTATCCGGCTTTTTACCTCTCCGGATTCAAGCCCATTGAGATTTTGAAGGGAAAAGTCTCCCTAGGCATGCGCAGCGGGCTCATCCGCAGCTCCTTAGTGGTGTTCCAGTTTTCGATCTCCATCATCCTGATCATCGCCACGCTGGTGGTTTTCAAGCAGCTCGATTACATCCAAAACAAAAAGATCGGCTTCAACAAGGAGCAGATCATCACCGTGGACGATGTGTATGCCCTGCAGGACAACAAGCAGGCCTTCAAGGAGGAGGTGCTGAAAAACAGCATGATGGAGAGCGGGACGCTGACCGGGTTTTTACCCGTGGCGAATACCTGGCGAAGCGACTCGCCCTGGTGGTCGGAGGGCAAAGACCCCAAGCAGACCGAGAACTTCGTCAGCATGCAAAACTGGTCTGTGGACTACGACTACATCCATACGCTTGGGATGAAGATCATCGACGGTAGGGATTTTTCCATCGAGTTTCCCTCCGATTCCAACGCGGTGATCATCAACGAAACCGCGCTGCGAAACCTCAACATCGAGGGCAACCCCATTGGGCAGCGCATCTATTCTATGCTGGATGGCGATGCCTTGGATTTGGAAGCGACCACCCATCGAACGATAGTAGGTGTGGTGGAGAATTTCCACTTCGAATCCCTAAAGGAAAACATCGGCGCCGTGATGATCTTCCTGAGCGAAAACCCTTCCGGCATCGCTTCTTTCCGATTTCAGTCGCAGGACACCGAGGCGGTGATCGCCCATCTGGAAACTACTTGGAACCGATTTGCACCGGGTCAGCCCTTTAATTATTCCTTTTTGGATGACCGATTTGGGAACATGTATGCCTCGGAAGTGAGGCTGGGCAAGGTGTTTGGCATCTTCGCGGGTTTCGCGATTCTGATCGCCTGCCTGGGTTTGTTCGCTTTGGCGGCATTTACTGCGGAGCAACGAACCAAGGAAATTGGCATCCGGAAGGTGCTGGGCTCCAGCGTGGGCAATATCGTCGTGCTGTTGTCCAAGGAGTTTACCAAGCTGGTGGGAATATCGTTCCTGATTGCCACACCGGTCGCCTGGTGGGCGGTGAACAGCTGGATTCAGGAATACCAGTTCCGAACCGAGATCGGTTGGGCGGTATTTGCGACAGCGGGGCTTTTTGCCTTCGTGATTGCCCTGGCGACGATCAGCTTCCAGTCGGTCAAAGCCGCGACCTCCAACCCTGTCAAGTCGTTGAAGAGCGAGTAGCCGTCATTGCGAACGACGAAGGAGTGAAGCAATCTTTCTGAAGTATCAAGTAGCTAGTAGCAAGTATCAAGAAGCTAGAGTCAAGAGCCTAGAATTTATGATTTGCGATTTGTGATTTACGACGTCAAAAGTGAGATGAGCGATTGATTTAAGTTTTGGCCTCTGAGGTTCTGAACCTTGTCACTTTCCCACTTTACAACCTTGCCACTTTCTCTGAGGTGCTAAACCTTACCACTTTCCCACATTACAACCTTACCACTGTCCGCTACCCCAATTTTCAAATCTTCCAATCCGTCATGCTCCAAAACTACCTGAAAATCGCGCTCCGAGGCTTTGCCAAGCATAAGCTCACTTTTTTCATCAACCTCTTCGGGCTGACCCTGGGACTCTGGGCGGCGATTCTGATCGGACTTTGGGTGGATTCGGAGCTGAAAGTCAACCGGGAAATCGCCGACCTAGACCGCATCTATCGCGTGATGGAGCACCAGAGCTATGGGGCGGATATTTTTACCACCAGCTCCACGCCGGGAGTCCTGGCGGAAAGCATGAAGGAGACGCTCTCCGAGGTCGAATACGCCTCGACTTACACTTGGAGCCAAACCCAGTTGTTTATCCAAGGGGACAAGCGGATTCGGCTGGAGGGGGTGTATGCCATGCCTGACTTGCTGAAAATCTACCAGTACGAAGCCGTGCAGGGCAATTTGGACAAGATGCTCACCGAAAACAACCACGTGATCCTGACCGAAAAGGGCGCCATTTCCCTCTTTGGACGCACCGACGTGGTAGGGGAGGATGTGGAGATCCGCCAGGGTTCGGATTCCGAAAACTTCATCGTCCAAGGCGTGTTGAAGGACTTGCCGCGCAGCAATTCCCTACAGTTTGACTACCTCTTGCCCTACGCGCTGTTCTTTGAGCAAAACGACTGGCTGAGCGATTGGGGCAACAATGGGCCGAGCACCATCCTGAAGCTCCGAGAGGGCACCGACGGGGCTGCTTTTTCCAACCGCATCACAGACTATATCGCCGAGCGAAACGAGGAATCCAACGTGAAGCTTTTCACCTATCCGCTAGGGGACATCTACCTCTACGGGCAGTGGAAGGACGGGCAACTCGTGGAGGGAAGGATCAAAAACGTGAAGCTCTTTGCCATGATCGGGGTCTTTGTGCTGATCATCGCCTGCATCAACTTTATGAACCTCAGCACGGCCAAGTCGCAGAAGCGAGCCAAAGAAGTAGGCGTGCGTAAGGTCGCAGGGGCGGACAAACAATCGCTGGTGTTCCAGTTTCTCAGCGAATCCATCCTGTTGACGGTCTTTGCGGCAGTCATGGCAGTGCTGCTGGTCGCGCTGACCCTGCCGATATTCAACAACCTCACGGGCAAGGAAATGAGCGTTCCCTTTCTGTCCGGTGTGTTTTGGCTGCAACTCCTGCTCGTGCTGCTGATCACGGGCTTGGTCGCCGGCAGCTATCCGGCTTTTTACCTCTCCGCCACCAAGGTCGTATCGGTTTTCCGCTCCTTCACCAAGGCTGGGAAGGGTGTCGTCTTGGCCAGAAAGACGCTGGTGTTGTTCCAGTTTATCCTCGCCACGATCCTCATCGTCTCCACGCTGGTGGTCTATCAGCAGATCAACTATGCCATGAACCAAGACCTGGGCTATTCCAAGGACCAGCTCATCCAGGTCACGCTGGAGGGAGAGCTGCTGGAGCGCTTCGACATCTTCAAGGCCGAGCTGGAGAAAAACGAGGACATTCTCGCGGTCAGCCGTTCTTCCTTCGGTTTTTTGGGAAGGAACTCCAATACCGGCGGCGTGTCTTGGGAAGGAAAAGCTCCTGACAATGCGGCCTTGTTTGAAGTCATCCGCGTGGACTACGACTTTCTGGAGGCTTCGGGGATAAGGCTCGTAAAAGGAAGGGACTTTGATCGTGCCAACGGCGCCGACTCGGTCACGGGAGCGATTCTGAACGAAACCGCCTACAAGCTCATGGAGCAGGACCATGAAGGAAGCGAGTTTTTCCGGATGTGGGATGTGGAGCGATCGATTACGGGCGTGGTGAAAGACTTCCATTTCGAGAGTTTTCGCCAAAACGTCGCCCCGGCGATATTCCTGCTGGATCCCGACAATACCTGGCAAGGCTATGTGAAAGTAAATACCGGCAAGATCCGCGAAACGGTCGCTTTTTTGGAATCTACCGCCCAAAGGCTAAACCCTGAGTTTCCGTTTGACTACAGCTTTATGGATGAAAACTACGCGAGACTCTATCAAGAAGACGTGCGCTTGCGAGACTTGGCGCAGTACTTCAGTATCCTGACCATTCTGATTTCCTGCTTGGGACTCTTGGGCTTGTCTGCCCATATCGCGGAGCAAAAGACCAAGGAGATCGGCATCCGCAAGGTGCTGGGCGCTTCCACCTTGTCCATCCTGCAGGTGATCAACCGGGAGTTTATCCTGATTGTGATTCTTTCGGTGGCCATTGGTTCGGGTGTTGCATTTTGGCTGATGCAGGACTGGCTGTCCGGCTACCAGTACAAGATCAGTTTTGAGTGGTGGTTTATCCCAGCTGCCGCGCTTTTGATCCTTGGCATCGCCTTGCTCACCGTCTGCCTGCAATCCTTGGGCGCGGCAAGGTCAAATCCCGTGCAGGCGATCAAGAGTGAGTAGGGGGCGCGATTTTGCGGCTTCTGCGTTCCTCGGGATTTGTAATCCCGAGGACGAATCGTAAGGGTTTTTACCCGGATTTAGTTCTACACGATGGTTGTTTCACAAAAAGATGATCTGGATCGAAATCCAGACCCAAAATGGGTCACATGTTTATAGGATAGTGAGGCGATGGAATAGGTACGACTCCGTAGGAGTCGAATGCGCTTGGTAATACGTTTTCTATAAACATGCCATCCCTTCGGGATGAGGTGTGGCGTACCTGCATCGATTGCCTCCGGCTTAAGCCAGAGGCAATCCAACACGTCCCCAGACCATGGCTTTAGCCAAACGCTGACGACTTTTTTCTTGGGATCTCGCGAATTGCAAATTCGAGAGAATAGAAAGGTGGAGTCGCTCCCGATGGCTATCGCGGACTCTGCCTAGGCAAACGTCAAACTACACTCGGAGGGGGCTTTTTACGCCTGAAATGAGCCAGCTAGGATGTAGGACCACGAAGTGGTCTAACTTTTCAATAACTCCCGGCGAAGCCGGGAGCTAAAAGACACAACAAACTCCACGACCCCAAAGGGGTCGAACTCAAAGCAAAAATTTCTCATCAAACTCAATTTCGTATTCCTTCAGCATGGTTTTGTATTCTCCCAAAAACTGTCAACTTTTTTCAAGAGGGGTCAAACTTTTTCAGGACGGGTCGGAGCCTCGAAATAGCAGTTCAAAGCCTCGTAATCGAGATAAAAAGACTCGAAATATCAGTTCCAACACTCGACATCGAGTATCAATCACTCGATATACCGCTTCCGTCACTCGTGATCGACTATAAATCACTCGAGATATAGTGAAAATGTCTCGTGATCGAGGTAAAAAGTCTCGAAATACCGGTTCCAACACTCGGCATCGAGTATCAAACACTCGAAATACCGCTTTCATCACTCGTGATCGGGTATCAATCACTCTTTGCCCTGGCCTGTGTCTCCACAGGCCAGTCAGATTTCGGCCTTATTCCATGGAAGAATGTTAATCCGATAGGTTTTATTATGAATAAGAAGTGGTCTGTGAGGACACAGACCACGGGGGGCTTTGGTATGATTATAAATCCTAGAATACCTAAGAACGGAAGTTCCGAAGCGGGGATGTAAGTGAGCTTAGCTACATCCCAATTTTAGTCAGCTTGTTGATTTGGATTTCCAGTGATCGGATACCGGAATTCTCAACTTCTATTAAGGATTTCTGCTTGATCAAAAAGGAAGTTCGTTCGAAGTTGCCAATAATTGTTGTTCCTTGGTTCGCTACGAGCGTCAAGGTGTCTCCATTAATTTTGTATGTTCCTTCGGAGGTAACCTCTACAGAAGAGTAGCCCAGCTGCCATGTTTGATCATCGTAAACCCCTAGCCAAATCCCTCCGATTGGAGCTTCGCGATATGCTGATAATATTAGTTTTTCAATCTTTGGGTTAGGCGGAAAGAGAATTGTTTCTTGAATCGTAATGAGGGTGAGCGTTGTCAGAATCGTAGCAGCCAGACTAATTCCGAACCGTTTCCAGCTATTGGGGCTTTTCTTGAATATGGCGATTGTAACAAATGTCAAAGTCACCAAGAGTCCTATCATTCCAACGAACAAAGTGAAGATTCCAAAGAGTAACATGATCGAATTGGTCATTGGTTCTCAAAAGTGTGTCATATAGAATCCCCTGAATACCGTGTCACTCTTCTATTCGCCTGGAGTTAAACCATTCTTGTCCGTTCCAAATGACCTTTGTTTGACCGACCGGTTCGATTTCAAAATAGGGGTCGTCAACTTGTGCTAGGGTAATCAATCTATTTCCAAATAACATATGTCGTCTTGAGGCGTCAGCAAAAATATCCAAAACCGCGTGAGCCGTCTGTTTCTTAATGCTGTCCATGTGCCTGAAGGAGACGACAAGACCAGTCTTTATTATGCTTAAATCAGATAAGCTATCTCTAAGCGCATTAAAGTTTTCTCCGTAGTGGTCGGGGAAAGCGAATTTGTCTTTAAACAGAGAATGCATGACCGTCTCGTCGTTCCAGGTTCGGCAATCGAAGTTAATAGTTACATAGTTTTCGCTCTCAAACCATTTCAAATCATCATCCAAAACATTTGTGCGAAAATATAGGCTCGTCCATCCGTTTTGGAGTATATGCCAATCAAGCCCAGTTGGATCAGTGCGCCCCTTTCTTTTAAACACTCCCATTTTTGATTGTTTTGTCGGGTAATCCAACCCTCTGACAGAATTGCTCACACATCCATACAAGTCCCACTACAGCTTCCGAGTTTCGTGTATATCCGTTTTGGAAGGAGATTGGGATTTCTTTCTGCTATACCCGGGATCTTTCCCTAAAGATATCAGATCCCCTGAAAACGAAACGATCTTTTTTCGAGGGGAGTTGATTTTCATTTCAGACTTGATGCACCAGTCACCCTTCGACTTCGCTCAGGGTGACACTTCCCTGCTTCCAAACCTCCAACCTCCAACATTTTTCAAAAATCCCCTGCAACCTTTCTTTCCCGACTGGCATCTCATTTTCAGAAAGCTAAACCAACGCATTTTTTCCAGAACCCTAAACCAACACCCCAGCTAGCCATGTGGAAAAACTATCTGAAAATCGCCTGGCGCAACCTGAAGCGCAACAAGGTCTATTCCTTCATCAACATCATCGGACTCAGCCTAGGCATGGCGGCAAGTATCCTGATTTTTTTGTTTGTGTTGGATGAACTGAGCTATGATCGCTTTATCCCGAATTCGGATCGCATCTTTCGGGTCAACATTTCGGGAAAACTTAATGGAAACGAGTTTACCTCGACCAACTCCGCCACTCCTGTCGGCCCTGCGATGAAAGCGGAAATTGCCCAGGTGGAGGACTATGTGAGAATGGGGGTGATGCGTACCTATCCTTTGATTGAGGGAGAAAAGGCTTTTACGGAACCCATCGTCATGGTCGCCGATTCGAATTTCTTGGACTTTTTCAGCTTTGAATTGCTCTTGGGGAAACCGGAAACCGCTCTGCATGGACCCGATAAGATTATCCTCACGGAGACCGTTGCCAAAAAGTATTTTGGAGACCAAGACCCGATAGGAAAGACCATTTTTGGAGGTTCGGACAAGAAGCCGCTTGAGGTTACCGGCGTGCTGGCAGATTTGCCTTCGAATACCCATTTGGATTTCGATGCGGTGCTCTCCGGGGAGAACTGGTGGTATTTTGAGCAGGAAAACTGGACGAGCAATAATATCCTGACCTACTATCGCATCTCCGAAGGCGCCGATCCCGCAAGCGTTCAGGAAGCCTTAAATGGCTTGGTGCTAAAATACGTGGGCGCGGAGATTCTCCAGTTTTTGGGAATTTCCATGGATGCCTTTTTGGAGCAGGGGAATGCCTATGGCCTGATTGCGATGCCTATGCAGGATATCTACTTGGAATCCCACAATTCGGATGAGATCAAAGCGCCGGGAAATCGACAATACCTCTACCTGTTTTCCGGAATAGCCATTTTCATTTTGTTGATCGCCTGTATCAACTTCATGAACCTATCCACCGCGCGCTCCGCCAACCGAGCCAAAGAGGTAGGCGTGCGGAAATCCATCGGAGCCCAACGCCAGCGGCTTATGGGGCAGTTTCTCTCCGAATCCATGGTGTACAGCGGCATTGCCGGGGTGCTTTCCTTTGTGATTATTCTGGTCTTTTTGAAGCCTTTCAATGCGCTTGCCGGAAAGACCTTGGAGTTTGGTGTTTTGTTCCAACCTCAGTTTGTGCTGGCATTTCTAGTCTTCCTTTTGGTGGTTGGGTTATTGGCTGGTTCCTATCCCGCGTTTTACCTGACTTCCTTTTCTCCGGTGGCTGTGCTTAAGGGCGAGATTCGTTCCGGAGTGAAGCGATCGGCTTTGCGCAGCAGCTTGGTGATCTTTCAGTTTTTTATCTCCATAGCCTTGATGATCAGCAGTCTGGTGGTCTATAAGCAGTTGAAGTACATGCAGGAGAAAAACCTGGGCATAGACAAGGAGAATGTCCTGGCCCTGCTTCATGTCCGTTCCTTGGGCAACAACTCTGAAGCCTTCAAGCAGGAATTGTTGGCCCAGACAGGATTCACGGCTGCTGCCTACAGCAATGTCCTGCCGCCGAGGTTGGACTGGACTTCCGTGATGCGGACCAAGGACAAGCAGCAGGACGTGCTTTGCTACCAAAACTATGTGGACGAGGACTACTTGGAAGCGCTGGGGTTTAAGCTTGCGGCTGGCCGCTTCTTTTCCAGGGAAATCCCGTCCGACACCGGAGCGCTGCTGATCAACCAAACGGCCATGGCCCTGATGGGCTGGACAGAGCTTGACGGAACCCAAGAGGTCGGGGGATTTTGGAATGAGGATGGTACTGTCACCTATCGCAGGGTGATCGGAGTGATCGAGGATTTCAACTTCGAAAGCCTGAAGCAAAGCGTGAGGCCGCTGGTCGTCATGAACGGCGCTGGCAACAACTTCTATGAGATGGCCATCCGAATCAGCCCCGGCCAAGTCACGGAAAAGATCAGCCAGCTGGAAGCCCTCTGGAAAAAACACTCCGGTGGCGCACCCTTTGAATACTCTTTCCTGGACGAGGACTTCAACCTGCTTTTCCAAAAGGAGCAGAAGATGAGCCAGATCATTTTGATTTTCACCATTCTGGCGATTGGGATCGCCTGTTTGGGATTGTTTGGATTGGCTGCCTATACTACCGAGCAACGATCCAAGGAGATCAGCATCCGCAAGGCGCTTGGGGCTTCCATGGCCAATTTGGTCACCATCCTTTCGAAAGACTTCACACTGCTTGTCGTGATTGCCTTTGTGATCGCGGGACCCTTGAGCTATTTCCTCTTGGAAAAATACTGGCTGCAAAACTTTGCCTACCGCACGGAGATAGACTTGGTTTTGGTCTTTTTGGCGGGATTATTTGCCATCGTCATTGCTTGGCTTACTGTGAGCTACCAAAGTTTCAAGACCGCGGCGTCCAACCCGGTGGATTACCTGAAAAACGAATAGAAACTGAAACAGATGAATCGTCCGCTCTCGGTCAAAATCAGCTTTGCTCGGACAATTGATTGCCTGTAAATCGGCTTTTGAGGGTGTGAAGGCCTGTTTTGGCCTTGGCACAATCTCTGGCACTTAACTAAATCCGGAAACTACTTCAACCCCATCTATCATGAATACCACAAGAATTTTAGCCCTCGCATTTCTCTTGTTTATAAACATCTCCGTGGCCAAGGCCCAAAGGTCAGAAACCCGGACGCCGGGATCCTTTAACCAGATCGAAAACAGCGGCAGCTGGGACGTGGAGATTACCAAGGGTTCAAAAGATGAAGTCCGGCTGGAGTCCAACAGCTTCGACCTCAGCAAGGTCATCACCGAACTGGACGGGAAAAGGCTTGAAATCAAGCTGGAAAAAGGGAACTACCGCAACGTCGACCTGAAAGTGTACATCACGGTGCGCGAACTCGAATCAGTCGGCAACGGTGGCTCCGGTGACATGCGGATCAACTCCGACTTCGGCGCCAACTCCTTCAATATCGGCCTTTCCGGTTCGGGAACGATCACCGCCAAAAACATCAATGCCGGCAAGATCAACATCGGCATGAGCGGCTCAGGCAAGATGATCATCGAGGGAGGCAGAGCCGAGGACGCCAATATCGGGCAGTCCGGTTCGGGCGATCTGGAGGCGATGAACTTCGTGGCGGAAACGGTGAAAATCGGCAAGTCCGGCTCCGGTGACACCTCGATTACCGCTTTGGAATCGCTGACCGTGGGTTCCTCCGGTTCCGGCAATGTCTATTACAAAGGCGACCCGGAGAAGAAAAACATCGGAATCTCCGGCTCTTCGAAGGTAATCAAGCAGTAGGGGAGTAGCTAGTATCAAGTATCAAGAGGCTAGAGCCAAGAAATTAGAGCCAAGAGCCAAGTAGCAAGACGCTAGTATCAAGTATCAAGAGGCTAGAGCCAAAAATTTATGATTTATGAAATACGTCCCGATGGCTATCGGGATACGAGGTCAAAAGGGGAGTAGAGGCTGAATCCCCAACTGCCGTTTGGGGTGCCAAACTTTACAACTTTCCCACCTTACAACCTTACAACAATATTCACGAAAAGGCCTTCGACTTCGCTCAGGCTGACACCCGAATTTTCCAATTTTCCAATCTTTCAATTTTCCAATCCGATGCTCAAAAACTACTTCAAAATCGTCTTTCGCAATGCCAAGAAGCATCCCATGTACGTGCTGATCAACCTGGTCGGACTCGCGATAGGGATGGCGGTGAGCATCGTGATTTTGCTTTATGTGCAGTTTGAGTTGAGTTATGACAAGTACCATCCGGACGCGGACCGCATCTATCGGGTGTCGCGGGCTTGGTACAATGCCGACGGAGAGGAAAGCCTCCACCTTGGCCACTTGGCTCCGCCTTTTGGCCCGCTGATGCAGTCGGACTTTCCGGAGGAAGTGGAGGTGATGGCCCGCCTGTTCAACGTGAACGCCCTGATCAAAAACGGCAGCAACGCCATGGAGGAGGAGCGGTTTTTCTTTGCCGATCCGGAGGCCTTTGAGCTCTTTTCCTGGAAAATCATCGAAGGCGAAGCACAGCAGGCGCTCACCCAAGCCGATGGGGTCATCCTCACCGAGAGCACGGCCAAGCGCTATTTCGGCAATGAATCGGCGGTGGGCAAAGAGCTCCGCGCCAACCTCGCAGGACAGGAGTTTACCTTCCAGGTGCGGGGCGTGATGGAGGATATGCCGGAAAATTCCCATTTCCATGTCGACTTTCTGGGTTCCATGGTTCCCGTGGTCCAGTTCTACGGCGGGCAGGAGGCCTTCATGTCCAACTTTGGCTCCAACAATTTCTCCACCTTTCTCAAGCTCGCGGAGGGCGTGGACTGGAAGGCTTTCGAAGCCAAACTTCCCGCGATGATCGATCGCCGCATGGGCGAAAACCAGGCGGGAATCCCCATGTCCAAGGGCACCGCACTCACGCTCTGGCCAATCACCGACGTCCACCTATACTCCAACCTCGCCTCAGAGATCGAGCCCAACGGCAACATGGACTACGTGATCGTGTACTTGGCCGTGGCGCTCTTTATCCTCCTGATCGCCTGCATCAACTTCATGAACCTGTCCACCGCACGCTCTTCGCTCCGCTCCATGGAGGTGGGGCTTCGCAAAGTGATGGGGGCGGACAAGCTGGTGCTGGTGCGTCAGTTTATGGGGGAATCCTTCGTGATGACCTTCTTTGCAATGATCCTGGCGGTGATTTTGGTGTTTTTGTTTCTGCCGACTTTCTCCGACTTCACCGACAAACCCCTTAGCCTGAATTTCTTTGCCCACCCCGAATACCTGCTATTCGTGATCGGTCTCGCGGCCTTCGTGGGATTGATTTCCGGGAGCTATCCGGCGCTTTTCCTGTCCGGGTTTATGCCTGCGAAAGTACTGAAGGGAGCCTTCAAGGCTGGAAAAGGGCATGAGAACTTCCGGGCATTTCTGGTGGTGGGGCAGTTTGCCATCTCAGTGATGCTGATCGTGGCGGTCTTGGTCGTTGTCCGGCAGCTGGACTTTATGCAAAACAAAGACCTGGGCTTCCAAAAGGAGGATATCGTCGTCCTGCCAAACAGTGGGCGGATCAGCGAAAACTACCTGATCATCAAAGACCGCCTCGAAAACCATCCCGGAATCCAGGAAGTGAGCATGTCCAGCCGCGTGCCCTCGGGTCGGCTGCTCGACTCCCAGGGCTCTACGGCCGAGGTGAACGGGGAGCTGACCCAGCTCAATGTGCGCATCGCCGATATCCATGTGGCGCACAATTTCCTGCATACCTATGGCATTCCTCTGGAGGCAGGGCGGGACTTTGATTTTCAGCGCGCCAGTGACTCCACGGAGGCTTTCATACTCAATGAAGCGGCGATCCGTGCCGTGGGTTGGGCCAGTCCCGAAGAGGCCGTTGGCAAGCAGTTCTTGTATGGGGGAAGACGTGGCTTCGTGACTGGCGTGATGAAGGATTTCCACTTCGAAAGCCTGCACCAACCCATCGTGCCCATCGTCTTTATGATTTCACAAGACCGAAATAACCAAGTAAGCATCAAGATTGATGCTGCCCAGCGCGAGGAGGTGCTCGACTACCTCAAGGGTGAGTGGGCACAGCTGCGGCCGGATTATCCCTTTGAGCCGATTTTCGTCGACGAGGGATTCAACCGACAGTACGAAGCTGAGGCGAGGGTGAAGACTATTTTCACCTTTTTCTCCGCACTGGCGATCTTGATCTCCATCCTGGGACTGCTGGGCTTGGTGACCTTTGCCACGGAGCAGCGTACCCGCGAGATAGGCATTCGCAAGGTGATGGGCGCCGAGACCGGCAATATCCTAATCCTGCTGGGCAAGGACTTTCTGAAGCTGGTAGGCATTGGATTCCTCATTGCCATTCCGATTTCTTGGTTTGGGATGAGCAGCTGGTTGGAGGATTTCGCCTACAAGACCGGCATCAACTGGACGATATTCCTCTGGGCGGGGCTGATTGCGGGAGTCATTGCGGCGCTGACCGTGGTCTCCCAAACCCTCAAAGCCGCTTGGGCCAATCCGGTGAAGAGTATTAAGAATGAGTAGGAGAAAATTACGAAGTATCAAGTACAAAGTACCAAGTATCAAGACGCTAGAATCAAGAACCAAGAATTTTCGATCTACGAAGTACGTCCCGATGGCTATCGGGATACGAGGTCAAAAATAGGAGGAAGGTCAATGCTGAGATCGGCGTCCGAGGTGCTGAACCTTCCAAACTTGAAACCTTACCACTTTCCAACCAACCCTAACACAATTTTCCAATCCGCCCCGGCGGACAAGTCTTTAAAATTTTACAATATTTCAATTACTATGAAAAACACGACAAAAATCTGGGCATTTGGAATCGCCCTTTTCACCATGGTTTCCTGCTCTTTTTCCCAAGCGCAGGAATCGGAAACCAGAAATCTCGGCCCCTTCACCAAAGTCCACTCCGGCGGAAGCTGGGACGTGATCCTCGTCGAGGGCAACAAGGAGGAAGTGAGGATAGAAGTCAAGGGCGTGGAGCTCAGTAGGGTGAAAACCGAAGTGGACGGCGATGTCCTGAAGCTGGGCTTGGAAAACGGAAACTACCGCAACGTCTCCCTGAAGTTTTATGTAACCTACCGCAGCCTGGAGGGGCTGAAGTGCTCTGGATCGGGCAAGATGACCGTCAACTCCGACGTGGTGGCGGACGAGTTTTACATTGGGCTGTCTGGCTCCGGGGACGTGATCATGAAGGGACTTCGCGCCGATGAGCTGGAGGCTTCCATCTCTGGCTCCGCAAAAATCACGATTGAATCCGGAGCGATCGGCGAGGCCGAGATCAGCCAGTCGGGCTCTGGCGACTTTGTGGCGGAGGACTTGGCCATCGAAGAGCTGGAAGTGTCCAAGTCCGGCTCGGGCAGTACCAAGGTGGGCGATCTGGGCGAGATTTCGGTTCGCTCTTCCGGTTCGGGAGACGTGATCTACTCCGGCTCCCCACGCATGGGCGAGATCCGGGTCTCCGGCTCCAGCAGCATCCGAAAGAGGTAAGGAAGCCTTAAAATTTACGATCTAAGAAATACGATTTACGACGCTCTAACAATTGAGCGTCGTATCTTTTTATAGGAGGCCAATGGTCTAGTTGGCCTCCGACGTGCTGAGCTTTCCAGCTTTTATGAATTTAGGGTTTACTAAGTACTATTTATGAGGTCTTCGGTCTCTTAGGCGTCTTTTTCTCGATCGGGCGTTTGAGATGCTGAACTTTGCAACCTTCCAACCTTGCCACTTTACAACTTTTTACTTCCAAACCTCCCAAACTTCCCTACATCAGGAAGCCGTTTTCGACCGGATAGGGCTGGGGAATCTCTTTTTCCTCCAGCATCTCCAAGAGGTCTATCTCGATGACGCGGGAAATCGAGGAGATCGGCACGTCGTTGTAGCCGGCTTCAAAGGGGTTTTCGGAGTAGTCCCCGATGCGGTCTACCAAGAAGAAGATCCAGATGATGATCGTGGAGAAAGGCACCGTGAGCCAGTAGTGGAGCAGTTCGGACTGGGTGAAGATGTCCAAGAGCCCAAAAGGGATCAATGCACAAAAGATGTAGTTGATAAAAAGCCCAGTGGATGCGTACTGGCGGGGGAAGGGGAAGTTTTTGATGCGTTCGGAGGCACCCTGACTGTCGATCAGCCTGGCAATCAGCTGTTGCAGCCACACATGTTTGTACTCGGTGATGCCGCCGCTTTCCTCTAGTTTTTTCAGTTCCAGACTTTGGGCCTTGAGGATATGGATGGGGATGTTGGTGAAGGTTTTGAAGCGCTGCGCCTCCTCGGACTTGAGGTATTTTTCCAGTTCGATGTCCATGCCGTTTAGGCCTTCCTCGCGGAAATAGGGCGTGAAAACCAAGTTTTCCAGCTTGGACTCATGCTCCCAGGATTTTCTCTTTCGCATCGCGTGCTTGAGCGCCATCACCCAGGCGATGTGGCGGAAGACGAAGGTTTTTTTCCACTCCGATGAAACGCCCGCTGCAGGCAAACTCAAAATCCCCACAGCAAGGGAGCGGCTGTCGTTCACAATGGCTCCCCAGATCTTGCGGGCTTCCCAGCCCCGGTCGTAGGAACTGTTGTTTTTGAAGCCCAGGTAAAAAGCCACCGCGATACCGATCACGGAGATGGGCTGCCAAGGAAGCGAAAAGGGGATGTCGGTGAGCTCGTAGAGTACGATGATCGCAGCGGAATATAGGGCGGCGTTGAAAAGTGGTTTTCTGGACCAACGCACCGTGCTGTAGATATGGTAGTGCCTGTTTACATACATAATTTCTTGATTTTCATTAAGCTAAAAAATACGGCTGATATTATTGTGATTGAAAAATTGAAAAATTGCGAGATTGGAAAATTGATACCGGGTTCTTCCCAGGTTTCTTCTGTTCCTCGGGATTTGCAATCCCGAGGTTATATCGCAGGATCTCCAATCCGTTGTTTCTTTCAGAACTGGTTTTCTCGGATTACAAATCCTACGTTACGACTTCGGAATTGCAAATTCCGAAGTACCGGGAAGAACCGGGCAAATAGCCGAACTATCCGTCTCCGAATCCCGTCAAACCAATGACCCGGTTTCGTACTTTTACCCAACTTACCCCACACCACATGGAGGATCTTCTCGCTGCCCGCTGGCAGATGGCAGTATCGCTCGGCTTTCATATCATTTTTGCCTGCATCGGGATGGTGATGCCCTTCTTCATGGCTACGTCCCACTACCAATACCTCAAAACCAAAAAGCCCCTTTACAAGGATCTGACCAAGGCCTGGAGTAAGGGCGTCGCGATTTTCTTCGTGACTGGGGCGGTTTCCGGTACCGTGCTTTCCTTTGAGCTGGGCCTCCTTTGGCCCAAATTCATGCTGCACGCCGGGCCGATATTTGGAATGCCTTTTTCCCTCGAGGGTACGGCTTTCTTTATCGAAGCCATCGCCTTGGGCTTTTTCCTCTACGGCTGGAACAGGTTTAATCCCTGGTTCCACTGGTTTACCGGTGTGGTCGTGGGGCTGAGCGGCCTTGCCTCGGGCATCCTCGTCGTCGCCGCCAACGGCTGGATGAACAGTCCCGCGGGCTTTGACTATGTGGATGGGCAATACCTGAACATAGACCCCATCGCGGCGATGTTTAACGACGCTTGGTTTACCCAGGCGCTGCACATGACGCTGGCGGCCTTTGTTTCCACGGGATTTGCCGTGGCGGGCATCCATGCTTACCTGATGCTGAAGGGAAAAAACGTCGCCTTCCATCGCAGCGCCTTCACGATTGCTTTGGTGTTTGGAGCCGTGGCGGCGCTTTTGCAGCCGATCTCTGGGGATATCTCTGCCAAGGACATTGCCGTGAGGCAGCCTGCCAAGCTTGCCGCGATGGAAGCGCACTTCGAGACGGCTGAGTCGGTTCCGCTGATCATAGGCGGCATTCCCGATGTGGAAAAGAAGGAAGTGAACTATGCCATCGAGATTCCTGGAGCGCTGAGCTTTTTGGCGCACGGGGATTTTGGGGCGGAGGTGATCGGCCTGGACCAGTTTCCGGAGGAAGACCATCCCCCGGTTTTGATCACCCACATTGCCTTTCAGATCATGGTGGGACTGGGGATGGCGCTGGTTGGGCTGAGCCTCTTGTTTTTGTTTTCGAAGTGGAAAAAGAAAGAATGGCTGGATGCGCCTTGGTTTCTCTGGCTTTTTGTGCTGGGGACGCCGCTTGGGTTTATTGCGCTGGAAGCTGGCTGGACGGTAACCGAGGTGGGCCGGCAGCCCTGGATCATCTATGGGATTTTGCGAACCAAAGACGCCGTGAGCCCGATTCCCGGGATACAGTATTCTTTTTACCTTTTTACGGCGGTGTACCTTTCCCTCGCCGTGGTGGTGACCTTTCTGCTGACCCGGCAGATCGGGGCAGTGCCTAGCTACCCTTCCCAAGACGCCACCCTGTCCGACTCTTCCGCTTCCCAAACTTCCTGATCCGCCATGCTCTACGTCGTCATCGTCTTTTTGATCCTTGCCATTTTGATGTACATCCTGCTGGGAGGGGCGGATTTTGGGGCGGGCATCCTGGAGCTGACCACGCCGGATCGCATGAAAACCAAGCTCCGCAAGCGCACCTATGAGACTATCGGGCCGATCTGGGAGGCCAACCACATGTGGCTGATCATTACCATTGTCATTCTTTTTGTGGGATTTCCGGCCGTCTATTCCCTGCTGTCCATCCATCTGCATATCCCGCTGCTCTTGATGCTGTTTGGGATCATCGGGAGGGGTACGGCCTTTGTCTTCCGTCATTATGATGCGGTGGAGGATGAGATGCAGAAGGTGTACAACTGGATCTTTACCTACTCCAGCTTTGTGACGCCTTTTTTCCTCGGACTGATCTTTGGGGCGGCTGTGGGTGGAAAGATCGATCCCCATGCAGGCGACTTCCTTGGAACCTACATTTGGCCTTGGCTCAACGGCTTCAGTATTGCCGTGGGCCTGTTTACGGTCACGATCTGCGGCTTTCTGGCTGCGGTCTTTTTGGTTGGGGAAGCTGGATTGGAGGCGGAAAAGCGCTTCTTGGTCACCCGTTCGCGGGCTTTCATCGTGGCGACCGTAGGGGCCGGAGGCTTGGTGTTTTTGGCTGCGGAGCTGCAAAATGTCCCTCTGATAGGTTTGTTGCTGAATGAATCTTTGACCTTGGGAATCCTCTTTTTGGCGAGCGTGGCGATGGCACTTCTTTGGATTCAGCTGCCCAAGGCCAAAAAGGCATTTTCGAGATTCCTGGCCGGTGCCGTGGTGACAGCGATCCTGATGGCCTTTGGCTACCATTATTTTCCGGATATGGTGATCTTGCAGATTGGTGAAAACCTCAGCGTCTTCAACTCCGCGGCCTTGGGAAAACCCATCGAGACCTTGGCTTGGGCCTTGCTGATCGGCAGTATTTTTATATTACCGTCGTTGGGGTATTTGATTTATAGCTTTCAGAGGGAGAAGGCGGGGCATTAAGAGCTGAAAAAAAGCTAGAATAGCTAGGGCTTGTCATTAAGAGAAGTCGATCACTGTTACCCGCAAAGCTTCCGCTTAGACTATTCCCAAATACACCGAATCCGATAAAATCAATTTCTTGGCTCTGGGATTTTCTTGACTGAAGGCCAAATATGCATGCCATTCTCCTCCTGAATTCCCGAATTTATAGCTGAGCAAATGCTCTTCTTGACTTCTGGTGCTTCCCATTTCTTCACAATAGGCGATCTTTTGTTTTGGATTGTGGATCACCAAAAAAGCAATGTCCTGGGGTTTGGCACTGGAAGTCCAAGAATTGTCTTTCCATGTAAACATTACACCTTCTGATGTCCTTTCAGCTTTTGGATTCTCCGGCCCCATCAGAGTGCCTCGGCTTATTTTGAAAAGGGCCGGATCAATTTGATACTCTTGCCCGGTTAGGGAAAAGCAATTCATACGGGTGAAGGAAACACAAGCGTGATAGGCATGTCTAGCTCCATTGGCTTCTCCCTGAAAGCCAAATCTGATCACCTGAGTCAGCCCTTTTAGGTAGTCGTGGACTGCGGAGAACATGCCCTGAGAGCGTTCATTGATCGGCGATTTTTTCATCCACTTTTTTTGCGCGTTGCTTCGCTTTTGGGGTTTCCTTCGGACATAGGTGATGCCATTGATTTGGTAAAAAATCATGTCGCCCATATTACCATTCAGGCCTGCTAGCGTGCCGTTTGCTACTCTTGCCATATCTTCCTTTGGTTAAAACAATAGTTGATTATAGTGAAAGTCTACTTAATTAGCTATATATCAAATAAACAAAAATCAAGAGATTGTTTTCTTAGGCTAATTACCACCATTTAATTAATGGCTTTTCAAAGCTTAAAGAATGGAGTTACTATGGTTTTACTATGGTTTAGATATTTAGGAAACGGATCATCTTGCGGTGAAGTGCAGCGCTTATTGTGCTGGTTGCTGTAGGCCAAACTAACTTCTGGTGCCGCTCAAATTCCAATGGAAAAACCTCAGTTCAGGTCCGGAATTTAGGGTTTGAATAAAAATGGGGGTCATAATATTTCCAAGGTGGATTGCTCAATCTTCCGACCGTTTTGTTCGAACCATCGCTTAAACCAAAACTCGATGTACATGTGGTTGCTTTTCCAAAAGAGTTCTTTCTCCAAATCCTCCATCTCTTGGCTCGTATCACAGATTTTTAGATTGGCCTTTAGCTCGGCAAATAGCTGGCGGATCTGTTTTTCGGAATAGTATGGCCTTCCATATTGACAGGAGAGAAAGAATTTCCTGCCAGCCCTTCTCTGCTTTTCAGTAGTGCCACTGATGTAGGAATAGCTCAGTTTCCACATAAAGTCCATCAGTACCCGTTCTGGCTTAATATCAAGGATGGCACAAAGCATACGGAAATTACTCGGAATAAATAGCTCCAGCGTCCGCCATTTTGAAGCATAGGCCTCATTGATTTCGGAGTATTGACTATCTATAGACTCCGTTGTTGTTTCTGATTTCCCTTTTTTCATCGCTTTGCCCTTATGTGCTCAATGAAGATGTGCAGGACTATAGGGATATGGTATTCTTGCGGGGGATATTTTAGAATCTAACGCCGATTACCAGGCAACTGGGTTCTGTAGGTAAATTGGTTTGAAAAAATCTTTTCGTTATACCGCTTCTTTCGTCCATTTTTCGCTTGTCAAAACTCTAGGAAAGCCGCATATTGGAGAACGAGCGTTTTTTTATACTACAGCCCTTAATGACTTTCAACGAAGATTCTAGAGTAAAAATCCCGGCGATACTGCATCTAATTCGTCTAGGATTCACCTACATACCACAAAGCCAACAGCATAGACGGGAAGAGAGCAATATTTTTGAGGACATTTTTGCCGAGAGTATCGTCAGAATTAATCCAGGTATCGCAAAGGAAGAGGTGATTCGTTTGTTGGAAGAATTGACTCTGGAACTCGATTATGAAGATTTGGGGAGAAAGTTTTTTGAACGATTGACTTCAAGCTCAGGTGTCAAACTGATTGATTTTCAGAATTTTTCCAATAACTCTTTCCACGTTACTACCGAACTTACTTGCAAAAACGGGGATGAGGAGTTTCGACCCGATATCACCGTATTGATCAACGGAATGCCGCTGGCGTTTATTGAGGTCAAAAAGCCTCATAACCGAGAGGGAGTAATGGCGGAGCGGAAAAGAATCAATGAGCGCTTTCGGAATAAGTATTTCCGTCGGTTTGCCAACATTACCCAATTGATGGTTTTTTCCAACAATATGGAATATGAAGATGGGATAGTGGATCCTGTTTTTGGAGCTTTCTATGCGACATCATCCTATAAAGACCTGCATTTTAACTATTTCCGAGAGGATCCAGAATATCCTGTCAAGCAGGGATTGAAGGTAATTTCGGAAGAGCAAGAAAATGCTATTTTGAAGGATACCAACTTGTTGGTAATCAAGCATAGTCCAGAATTTAATACCAATAAGTCTGAATACACTCCCACTCACCGAATACTTACTTCTTTATTCAGTCGTGAGCGTTTGTCCTTCATTTTGAAGTATGCCCTTGCCTATGTGGCCGAAGAAACTGGCTTGGAAAAGCATATCATGCGCTATCCCCAGATATTTGCTACTCTGGCAATGGCTCAAAAGCTCTCTGAGGGAAGAACAAAAGGGATTATATGGCATACCCAAGGCTCTGGAAAGACTGCACTGGCCTATTTTAATGTCAAACACCTTACTGATTTCTACCAAAAGCAGCAAATCATTCCAAAATTCTACTTTGTGGTGGATAGATTAGACTTGCTGATTCAGGCAGCGACGGAGTTTGCAAACAGAGGACTGAAAGTGAATCAGGTAAATTCCAGACAGGAATTTGTTGAAGATCTGAAAGTGGTGGGGGCGATTCATAATGATTCCGGCCTTCCCGAAATCACAGTGGTCAACATCCAAAAATTCAGTCAGGACGCCACGGTTATTGCCAACCTGAACTATGACATCAATATCCAGCGAGTTTTTTTCTTGGATGAAGCCCATAGAAGTTATAATCCAAAAGGAAACTACCTCGCCAATCTGATTAATTCAGATCGAAAAGCTGTCAAGATAGCCTTGACGGGGACTCCTCTTTTGCGAGAGGTAGCGGGAGACTATGACTCCAAGGCGCTTTTTGGCCAGTATATCCATAAGTACTATTACAACATGTCCATTGCCGATGGCTATACACTTCGGCTGATCCGCGAAGAGATCGAGGGCAAGTTTAAAATGGAGATGAAGGAGCTGATGGACAGGATCAAAGTCCAGCATGGAGAAATCTCCAAAGCGAAAATCTATGCTCACCCCAAGTTTGCGGAGCCACTGCTGGACTATATCTTGGATGACCTGATTCAGTTTAGGCGGGATCAACAGGATGCAACCTTGGGAGGTATGGTGGTCTGCGATTCTTCAGAGCAGGCCAAAGAGCTGTTCAGGCTTTTTGAGAAGAGATACGGCGAACAGGAAGTGGACGCGGGAGTGCTCCTAGCAGCCGATCCGCCCAGTAAATACGGCCTCCGCGATATTCCCAAGCTCAAAGCTGCTCTGATCTTGCACGACGAAAACGACAAGGAAATCCGCAAAGGCCTGGTCAAAATCTACAAGAAGGGAAATATAGACCTGCTCTTTGTCTACAATATGCTCTTGACTGGCTTTGATGCCAAGCGGCTTAAGAAGCTGTATTTGGCGCGGGTCATTCAGGATCACAATCTTCTTCAAACCTTAACCCGAGTCAATCGGCCTTACAAAAAGTATCGATACGGATACGTGGTTGACTTTGCGGATATATCCAAGGCATTTAACCGTACGAACAAACTCTATTTCGAGGAGCTGCAGGAGCAACTGGGTGATGAAATGGAATTGTATTCCAATCTCTTTAAGTCCCCGGAGGAGATTCAGCAGGAAATCGAGGAAATCAAGGAAATCCTTTTTCAGTTCGATACCGAAAACCGAGAGCTATTCTCCCAACAAATTGCCCAAATCACGGACAAAGGATTATTGATACGGTTGGTAAAAGCACTTCGTACAGCCAAGGAGCTAAAAAACCTCATTGCACTCAATGGCTACGAAGCCTTGCAAGGGGAGGCAGATTTTGAGGTCTGGAATAGGCTATTGATCGAAGCCCAAAATAGGCTGGATAATATCAATTATGTGGAAAGTCTAGGCAATGAAGACGCTACCACCAATATCATCAATACCGCATTGGAGGATATTGTTTTTCAGTTCATCAAGGTTTCTGAAAGTGAACTGGTGCTTGCGGACGAATTCAAGGATATGCTGAGAAAAACCCGGGAATCTTTGCGGGATAATTTTGACCAACAGGACCCTGCTTTTGTAAGTTTGCGGGAAGAACTGGAGCGGATTTTCAAGAAGAAAAACCTGAGTGAAGTCAGTCAGGAAGATCTGGCTGAAAATATGCCGCTACTCCGAAGGATTCATGAGAAGGCAAAAGAGCTGAACCGGGAAAATGGCTTCCTGAAGGCGAAATACAGCCAGGATGAGAAGTTTGCCCGAGTGCACAAGCGCCTAATCGAAAGGGGAGGCCTAAGCCAAAAGCAACTTCAACTGCAGGCGGCTTTGGCAAAGGTCAAATCCCAAGCGGATGAATCCATCCAGAACAGCGAGGATATCCTTAGACACGAGACCTTTTTCAAACGCTTTATGATGCAGCTCGTGATCAAGGAGTTTAAAAATGAACAAAGGATGAATATTGATTATCCCACCACGGAGGGAATCAATCAATTGATCGTCAGTGAATATATGCAACAGTACCAATCCTCATCCATACGATGACCCAAGATTTAAATTTCATTACCAAAACCAAGGAACTCATTGATAACCTGAAAAGTGTCTGCGCCAACTATGGCCTGGGCAATGACGGAAATGAGTTTAAGATCATTACTCAAGTTTTTCTCTACAAATTTCTGAATGACAAGTTTCGCTATGAGGTGAAAAAAGCCATGCCGGAACTGGCAAACGTGGAAGACTTCTCTGGCGCACTGCTAAAAATGCCTGAGGAAGACTACTTGTTTTTGGTCAATTCTCTGGATGCCAATATTCCCCGATTGCAGTCTCATCAGTTGATCTCTCATCTGTACAATAATCAGAATCAAGGGGATTTTGCGAAAACCTTTGACGATACCCTTCGGGATATTTCGGTAGAAAATGCCGATATCTTTTCGATCAAATCCTTTTCCGGAGCAAAGGATAAGCTCTTTGATGAATTGAGTCAATACATTTCCGACTCTTCCCAGCGCGATGCTTTTTGCCGTGCTTTGGTCAATAAGCTTTTCGAATTCAGCTTTGAGGAGATGTTTGAGGAGAAATACGACTTCTTCGCGACCATCTTCGAATACCTGATCAAAGACTATAACTCCGATTCTGGGGGAAAATATGCGGAATACTATACCCCTCATGCAGTAGCGCGGATCATGGCTGCGATTATGGTTCCCGAGCCGATTAAAGGAGTACGCTGCTATGATCCTAGTGCGGGATCCGGGACCTTGCTCATGAGTCTGGCCCATCAGATTGGAGAGCAAAACTGCAGCATCTATTCCGAGGATATTTCCCAAAAATCCAGCTCCATGCTTCGACTGAACTTGGTGCTAAACGGACTGACCCATAGTATCCCCAATATTATCAAAACCAATACGATTGCTCAACCTTACTATCTAAGCCAGAAGTTTGATTACATAGTTTCCAATCCTCCGTTTAAGCTGGACTTCTCTGATTTCCGGGAGGATCTCGAAAAGGATGCCTTTAAGGAACGGTTTTTTGCAGGAATTCCCAATGTGCCCAAGGCTAAAAAAGAGTCTATGGCGATCTACCTGCTCTTTATCCAGCATATCATGCATAGCCTCAGTGCGACGGGTAAAGCGGCGATTGTAGTTCCTACAGGCTTTATCACGGCGCAGAGTGGGATAGAGAAAAAGATTCGTGAGAAGCTGGTCAAGCAGGGCTGGCTTCGTGGCGTGGTGAGTATGCCCAGCAATATCTTCGCGAGTACTGGTACCAACGTCTCGGTGCTTTTTCTGGACAAAAAGGCGGATAGCGAGCATATCGTGCTGATGGATGCTTCCAAACTAGGGACGACCGTGAAAGAGGGCAAAAACCAGCGGACCGTACTTTCCCGGGAGGAGGAGCGACAGATCATCGAGGTATTTAATTCCAAAGAAGCCGTCGAGGATCTATCTGTGGTGGTGAGCCAAGAACAAGTGGCAGAGAAAAACTACAGCTTCAGCGCCGGGCAATACTTCGAAGTCAAGATCGAGTATGTGGATATCACGAAGGAGGAATTTCAGACCAAACTTATGGGGTTCGAAGATCGCTTAGTTGGGATGTTTGCCGAGGGAAAGGCTTTAGATAGCGAAATCTTGGGGAATTTGAAGAATCTCAAATTTGGAGCTTAGTCCAACAGTTTGAAAAATCCGAACAATTCAAGAAAAGTAGATTTTGATAAGTTAGTAACTAAGATGATTAACAACTGGAAGAGAAAATGATGAAATGGCCATTTATTCCCGCTGAAAAATTATACTCCAATGTCACTGATGGAACTCATGATTCCCCAAAAGCTCAGTCAACAGGATTCCCTCTCGTAACTTCAAAAAATATCAAGGGAGGGGTTCTAGACTTGAGCACTGCAAGCTTAATTTCAAAAGAGGATTACGAAAGCATCAATAAAAGGAGTCAGGTTGAAAAGTGGGATGTTATCATAAGCATGATTGGAGAATATTGCGGGTATACTTACATAGAAAAAAATGATAACATTATCTACGCAATTAAAAACGTAGGATTGTTTAAAACAAAATCAAAAATAGAAGCAAACTGGCTAACCTATTACCTACAATCCGATTATGGCAGACATTATCTAGGACAAGCAAAATCTGGATCTTCTCAACCCTATTTATCCTTGGGAGCATTGAGACAACTTCCAATTTTAAATCCAGAACAAAGCGAAAAAGAAAAAATCGCCAAAGTCCTATCCGACTTGGATGCCAAGATCGAGCTGAACAACCGCATCAATGCGGAATTGGAGGCGATGGCGAAGTTGGTGTATGAGTATTGGTTTGTGCAGTTTGATTTTCCCGACCCAAACGGCAAGCCATACAAAAGCTCTGGCGGCAAAATGGTCTGGAATGAGGAGTTGAAACGAAAGATTCCGGAGGGGTGGGAGGTGAAAAATATCTACCAATGCTCCAATGTTCAATATGGCTACCCATTTAAAACAGAGTATTTTAATGAGAAGATTGGTGTTCCTGTTATCCGAATTCGAGACATTTTAGAAAATACTATCTCGAATTTTTCTATAGAACCTAATGTGGATCCAAAATATAAAATAGAAATGGGAGATCTACTTGTAGGAATGGACGGTAATTTTCACCTCAATTATTGGTCAAATCCAGGGTGCTACCTAAACCAACGGGTTGTAAGGTTTGGGGAAACCTACCTATCAAGCATGTATTTAAGATTTGCGATAGAGCCATTCATTAAACTTCGAGAAAAATCAGTTTCCAGAACGACAGTTGGACACCTAAGTGACAAAGACATAAGATCAATTTTCGTACTTATACCAAGCAAGGAAGTTCTCGAAAAGTCCAATTCCTTTTTCAATAGCACTTTAGAAAAGATCATCAAAAATCGAGTTCAAAACCAAGAACTCGCCTCGCTTCGGGACTGGCTATTGCCGATGCTGATGAATGGGCAGGTGCGCCTCGACGAGCTCAGCGACCTGGATGTGGAGGAACTAGTGGAAGAGAAGCTGGGAATGGTGGCGGAGCAGAGAGCTAGCTATAATACAAATCAGGTCTAGGTTGGCAAATGACAGATCAATTATTGGAATTTTTGAGCATCACAAACTTTTTCAAGATACTCGTTTACTCTTTTGGGGTTTGGGTTCCTGTTTATTTGACCTATAGATATCATTTGATAGCCGAACGGAAAAAAGAAAAGGCTTTTAACCAAAATACCCTCGTATTGCTTGATCAGGAACTTGCGATGATTCGGAAAAGCAATGAGAAGATTCGGAAATCCTGTCACCGAATGACAGACGCCTGTAAGCGCGAAAATCGGCTCATTTTTCACGAGTTCCCGCACAGATTGGATACCGAAACATTGGAGTCTCTAATTTCGAATTTAGTTCTATTTAGAGGTCAAAACCCAAACCTCCTCCGGTACCTGATAGGTTTAAAATCAAATTTGTTGGTTACAAATGAGTCCTTGGATTTTGGGTTACTCAAAACCTTTGTCGAAAATAATCCAAGAAATAATGCCGGGGATGTGATTGAGGGGTATTTTGAAGGAGTACTTAAATATATCGAAGCAAATTTTGAATATATTGAAAATGCCAAATCGGAATTGGGTAAGATCAAGTAGATCAATACTTCTGTCAGGGAATTATAGATTTTGGCAGTGTTTTTAGGTAATTCTGACACTTTCTTTTTCAAATTGTTGACAGAATGCCCGGTAATTTTTCCTGTATTTGAACGACAATTATATTGTTTCAACTAATTCTGACACCATTTGGCTTAAAAAAGATAGGTTTTGATTTTTGTCAAATTTCTGGCACCTGAGTTGTTAAAAGTTGGAGAAAAAATATCGGACTGAAATCTCAAAATCCTATAAGAAGAGAATGTCAGGCGGCCACCTGACATTTTTCTTGAATAGGCACTTACTCAGATTGACTTGGCGCTCATCACAGGCTTTCACCAATCACTAACGGCTGGTCACCGGATTAGGATATAAGTGGCATTTTTATTTGGTAAGTCCCAAATGTTGATGCAAAAGTGAAGGAATTATCTATTTGTCCAAAGTTTTTTAAAACTTTTTAACAACTCGGTAAGCCATTGTGATGCGGGAATTTGAGCTTCACCCGAGATAGGAGACATTTTAATAATTTAAAAATCAATTATCTATGGAAATAGAAATTTTCACACTCTGCGATTACGCATCTGACATGAATGGTAAAATGGTGGTTGTTGGCACTTTCGATGTAATACATTCAAACGTTTTTCCAACTCAGCCTCCCTTTGCAATTGCGTTAAGGCTAAGATTTTCTGAAAAGGAATATGGGAATCATAAAGTCAATATTTTCCTCTTTGATGAGGAAGGTAAAGAGCTAGCAAAAGTTGATGGTGGGTTAACAGTAAATAAGCCGAATATTGGGAATCATTCTTCTATCAATTTAGCAATGAATATGTCCGGTAAGTTTGATAAACCTGGAAAGTATTCTTTCGAATTACACGTAGATGGGGAATTTAAAAGTGGACTTTCGTTTTATGTAGTAAAATCTTAAGAATGGATTTGCATGAAGGATTTTGGGGATTTTTGATAGGATTCTTGTCTGGGTTTATTGCAAATTGGGCATACAAAAAATGGGAAAGTTATCAAAGAGGAACGAAACCTTTTATTTTTAAGAAAATAGAAGGCGGATTTATAAAGTTTGAAGGGCAAATACAAAATAGCCCTACTGGACAATCGGCAATGAATAAAGTTGAAAAAAACCTGAATGATTTTGATCAAACTGGTTCAACTTTAAATTCATGAAATTTAAAAACTGGGCCTAATTGGTCCAGTTTTTTAGCTTATTGCACCCTAAAGTAAAGTTTTGATTCACTCAAATCCCAGATCCACCTCAGGATATTTTTCCAACAACTGAGGTAGTGTAATTGTCGAGATTCTAAGATGCTCACAGATAGCTGGAATCTTCTTAAAAAGCTTCATGTCATTGGCAGATGAGGTTTCTTCCGTTACAAGATAGATTTCCTTCTCAGGGTTTTCCTTGATCAATCGTTGACCATACATTACAAGCTTAGCATCTGCCGACTCCATAAATTCCTTCTTCTTCACCTCAAATTCCGCTTCAGTAAGCTTGCAGAATTGGAATGTGTTTGCAACAAATTGGTTTTTCAGCTGATTTAGAAACTTTGCTGGTGCTAGTGGAATTAAGTCTTCGGTTTTTACGATGATCTTATTTTCCTTTAAAAAGTTCTTGTTTTCCAAGAAGTCTAGCTTTTTCAAAATAGCCTTTTGTCCAACGTATTTACATTCTTCATATACCGCATCCAAAAGAATGATTTCTCCTGTTTCGAATTTCTTTTTGATGACCTCGAATAGAACGCCTTTTTTGTCAAACGGCAGATAGTACCGAACCAAACTCAATAATGAACTGGTATCGATCACTGCTATCATCTCAGGTATTTTTCGAGTTGCTCAGGTTTGAGGTGCAATGTTTTGCAGAGTTCATACTCATTGATCACTCCATCAAAAAATGCAGTCTGAATGGCAGAAACAAACAAAGGGGATTGGATGGGCTTTGCCTGGGCTCCCATGCTAGGCTTGCCCATTTCCTTCTCCAGTTCTCTTTTCTTTTTTTCAAGATCCTTCTTAGCCTGAATGGTATCCTCTTGCTCTTTTCTCATTCGGCCATAGATCGCGCCGCTCATTTTTCCTTTTCGGACGAGATAGGTGAGAATGGCCGCAAAGCTCAGATGAGTAGAGTCAGAAATTGATTTGATTTTTTCGAAAGAATAGTCATTGGACTTTCCAACCTCCGGCAGTTGATCCAGTTGATCCATCTTTTCTCCAGCCAAAAAGGCAAAGGCAAACCTATTGCACCAAGTTTCCACCGCAGAAATAGATCCCAAAGCCAAATGGTCATAATCCATGGATTCCACTTCTTCCTGATTTAAAAGGTAATGACCCAGTTCATGGGCTAGGGTGAAAATCTCACGTTTGAAATAATCCTGATTTCTCCGAAGCACAATAACATTTGGCTGTAGGTAGAAGCCATCAATATTGACTTTTTGCTTCAAGTTAGGACTCTCGACAAACTCGAAAACCAGAATATTGGCGGCTGCAAATTTGTCAATCAGTGCCTCGAGGAATTTCCTGGAGTCTTTGGGTACCTTTGGAAATAGGTTTTGGCGAACGGTTTTTGCAATTTCCTCAGGATCCTCGTCAATTGAAAAAATGGGAAGTATCCGGTCAATCTTCAAATCTGACATTTTGGCCAAGCCGGACAAAGAAAGTTTCATCTCCTCGAATTGAGTGACTATCTTTTTTGAAGCGAGATTTAGGTCTGCCCCAAACTTTTCCTTTCTGAAAAAAATGCTGGATTCTTTGGATTGAATCGGTGGAGCAGGGTCAAGGTAGTAGGCAAGACCTTTGCTGAAAATCTTGTCAATTCTTTTCAAATGATTGATCTGGATTTCCTCCTTAAAAATATCCTCCCACTCAAGTTTGTTTTTCAAACCTTCACTGATCAAATCCAAAAATTCATCCTTCCCTAATCTGAATTGATGGATAAGCTGGTTGATTCTGGAAATATTGTAGGGAGTGGTAGTCAATGCTTTGAGCTAGAATTTTCTAAAAGAACGCAAAAATAGGACAATTAATCCATTTGGGATTTGGTTACCTCCCAATCAACTTCTCCAGCCTTGCCATCATCTCATCCTTTTCCTTCAGCATGCGCTCGTACAAAGCGATTTTCTCTTCGTGGAGTTGGATCAATTTGTCGATTGGGTGAAATGTGGGATTTACATTGATGGCAACTGCACCTTCTTTAAAGTCTTGAAAAGTATTTGAAATAATATTCACCGCATGTTCCTCGTCGAAATTCTGGAAAGCCTCGACTGGGAGTTTTAGCGCCTCGGCGATTTGGGATAGCAGGCTGGCTTCGATTTCTTCTTTTTGTTCTAGAAGGGATATTTTCTTCTGATTCCAATCTTCTCCCAGTTCGAATGCCAGTGCTTCTTGCTTGATGCCGAGCATTTCCCGGAAGCGTTTCACATTTCGGCCTTGATGAATGGGTTTTGGATTTGCGCTGCTTGAAGTCATAAGCGAATTTACGGTTTTTGGGGAAGGGAGAGAGTTCTGTATACTCTAATCTTTAGGTAAAATAGGGGATCGGAAGGGATATTTTATCCCAAGCCGGAAAATTTGTGATAAATGGAGTCGGTTTCTGAGCGGGGCTGTGGGAGGGAAGCTACAACTACACGAGGCAGTACGCTCGCGGTGAAATTCCCTCCGATATCCGTGACTCTCGTCACTTCAGTGCTCAGGGAGACAGACGTCTCCGACCGATAGCGGACAAAACTGTCCGAGCTGATTTTTTTGTTTTTCGGAAAAGGCCATTTGCAGGACAAAAAGGCGGTTTTTTGAATGGCACAATACTGGAAATGATCTTTCAGACAGTTCCCCGGAAGCGCGAGACCCCTCCAAGGGTTTCGAACCCTTGGAGGGCTGTCCCATCCTCTAAATCTGAAATCCATGAAATTAGCCAGACCTTCCTTTATCCTCCCAGCCTTATTCCTGCTTTCCCTGCAAAGTACGCTGTTGGCCTCCGACTTCGTCGCTGACCCATATCTCACCAAGAACTTTACGCTTAGCAGCGCGGGCAAGCTGAACGTGGAAACCTCTGGTTCCTCCGTGGCGGTGACTGGAAGCAGTGGCAATGAGGTCGTTGTCGATATGTTTGTCAAGCTCGACGGAAGAGAGATCTCTACCGAAGATCCAGCCGTCGAAAAGGAACTCGAAAACTACGACCTCAACATCAGCCAGAGCGGTAATACCATCTCCCTGATCGTGAAGCGGAAGATGAACAGTGGCCGAAACAATAAGCTGAACCTGTCCTTCAAGATCAAGGCGCCTAGGCAAATGTCCTCCAAATTTCAATCCAGTGGCGGTTCTATCGCCATCGACGGCTTGAATGGCAGCCAAGAGGTAGCGACCAGTGGCGGCAGCATCCAAGTGCTCAACAGCAGCGGAACGGTCAATACCCACAGCTCTGGAGGATCATTCAGGTTGGAAAATTTTGACGGGGACGTGGAAGTGCAGACCAGCGGAGGATCCATCAAAGTCAACCGGCTCACAGGGGATATCAAGGTGGGGTCCTCTGGAGGAAGCGTCAACTTGGAAGAGATCAGCGGAAGCATCGATGTGAACACCAGCGGCGGATCGATCCGCGCCCAACTTTCCCACTTGGAAAAAGAGCTGTCCATGAAGTCCAGCGGCGGAAGCATCACCGCGGTCGTACCAAAAGGCTTGGGGCTGAACCTGGATCTAAGCGGGGGACGTGTCAATTCCTCCCTGTCCAACTTTGACGGAGAGATCAAGAAGGACCGCATCATGGGCAAGATCAACGGCGGAGGAATCCCCGTCACCATGCAGAGCTCCGGAGGAAGTATCAATCTGGAGTTTAATTGAGTAGCAGGTAGCTTGTATCAAGTAGCTAGACGCTAGTATCAAGAGGCAAGAGACTAGAATCAAGAGCCAAGAGTATGTACAAAGTGTCAAGTAGCTAGAATCAAGACGCTAGGCAAGAAAAGTAAGATTTACGAAATACGAAATACGAAATACGTCCCGATAGCTGGGGACGGAAGCAGAGAGTAAACTCCTCCCTTCTTCCAACTTACCCCGCCTTCGACTCCGCTCAGGCTGACACTTTGACTCCGCTCAGGCTGACACTGAACTACACGACTTGACCTTTGAGGTGGTAAACGTTACAACGTTCCAACCTTACCACTTTCGAACTGTAATCTTCCAATTTTAAAATTTTTCAATTCGAAAAAATGCTGAAAAACTACCTGAAAATCGCCTGGAGAAACCTGCTGAAAGCGCGGGGATTTTCCCTGATCAATATCTCTGGCCTGAGTATCGGGATCGCCGCCTGCATCCTGATCACGGTCTATATCCTCCATGAGACGAGCTACGACAAGTTTGTCCCCAACTCCGAAAACATCTACCGTGTCGTCGGCCGCCTCAATCTCGGAGAGCGGGTGGACTACACGGCCCACTTTTCGGCCAACCTTGCCAGAACGGTAGATGCGGATTTTGACGAAATCGAGCTGGCGGGCAGGATCATGGACAATGACCTCTTCTATGGTGCCGGCACCAACGAGATCCAGATCGACGATGAGGCGATGCAGCATCACGAGGAGAAGTTTACCTATGCCGATCAGGCGATCATCGATATTTTCAGCATCCCCATGGTTTACGGCGATGCCAAAACGGCCCTCGCGGAGCCAAAGACCATCGTCATATCCGAATCGGTCTCCAAGAAATTTTTCAAAGACCAAAGCCCCATCGGCCATGTGATCTACCTCAACGGCAACCGGGAAGATCCGAGGAAAATCACCGGCGTGATGCGGGATTTTCCGACCAACTCCCACCTCGACTACGACTACTTTTTGACCCTGAAGGGAGTGGAATTTGGCAAAGGTGAGCAGGAGCGATGGATACAGAGCAACTATAAAAACTACGTGGCACTCCGACCCGGGACGGATGCGGATACCTTTGGCAAAACCATGGGATCGTCGGTGATCAGCAACTACCTGAAGCCGGCGATGGTCGCGGCCGGCTTGGCGATCGCGGAGAATCTGGAGCAAAACGCCCAGATCTACCTGCAGCCGATGACTGACATCCATCTCCATTCTGCGGCGATGGGTAACGAGGCCGCTCTTCGCAACGACATCAAGATCGTATGGATCTTCGGCACGGTGGCGCTCTTTATCCTGCTGTTGGCCTCGATCAACTTTGTGAACCTCTCCACCGCCAAGTCCGCCAACCGGGCCAAGGAAGTGGGCCTGAGGAAGGT
The DNA here is from genome assembly GCF_017254915.1 of Algoriphagus oliviformis. Classification (GTDB taxonomy): domain Bacteria; phylum Bacteroidota; class Bacteroidia; order Cytophagales; family Cyclobacteriaceae; genus Algoriphagus; species Algoriphagus oliviformis. The sequence continues at coordinate 243,832 of NZ_JAFKCT010000009.1, forward strand.
GGTCGGCTCGGGCAGGACCAACCTGGTCTTCCAGTTTCTCGCCGAGTCCATGCTGCTGACCTTCATCGCCTTTGGGATAGGGGTGTTGCTGGCGCAGTTTCTCATGCCGGTCTTCCAGCAGATGACGGGCATCGCACTGGAGATGCCCTGGAGCAGCGCCTTTTTCATCCCCGCGCTCGTCCTATCGGCCTTGCTGGTTGGCGGATTGGCGGGGCTTTATCCCTCCATCTACCTTTCGGGATTTTCTCCCATCAATGTACTCAAAGGCAAACTGCGCCTAGGCAGCAAGTCCGGAGGCTTTCAGAGCAGCCTGGTCATCTTCCAGTTTACCGTGTCCATCATCCTGATCATCGGCACGCTGGTGATCAACGAGCAGATGTCCTTTATCCTCACTTCGAAAGTGGGCTTTGAAAAAGAGCAGGTTATCCAGCTCTACGGCACCAATATGCTGGGCGACAAAGACGAGGTCTTCAAGGCTGAGTTGGAGCGCATGCAGGGCGTGGAGGCGGTGACGATCAGTGACTTTTTGCCTCTGGCAGATACCAAGCGCAACGGCAATGGAGTGGTGAACGAGGGACAGGAGGGCGTCGGCGAGACGGTGTCCACCCAAATCTGGCAGGTGGACGAGGACTACATCGAGACGCTGGGGATCGAGCTGGTGGCGGGGAGGAACTTTGACCCGACCATCGCCTCAGACCGAGAGGCCGCCATCGTCAACGAGGAGCTGGTCCGGCAGCTGGGATTGGAAGATCCCGTGGGCAAGCGCTTCTCCCGGTTTGGGCAGCTGACCGAGATCATTGGGGTGGTGAAGGACTTCCAGTTTGACAACATGAAGCAGAAAATGAGGCCGCTTGCGCTATTTTTGGGAAAAAGCAACACCATCATCTCCCTCAAGGCCAACACGGCGGACATGCCGGGCTTACTGAAAAGCATCGAGGGCAAATGGAACCAGTTTGCGCCAAACCTTGCCTTCCGATACGCATTCATGGACGATTCCTTTGCCCAGATGTATGACAACGTGCGGAGGATCAAGATCATCTTTACCAGTTTTGCGGTGCTGGCCATCGTGGTGGCTTGTCTGGGACTCTTTGCCCTGTCGGCTTTTATGGTCGAGCAGCGCAGCAAGGAGATGAGCATCCGCAAAGTGCTGGGCGCTACCGCCGAGGGCATCTATGGCATGCTGACGCAAAAGTTCCTTTACCTCGTGTTGGCCTCGCTGGTGCTGGCCAGCCCGGTGGCCTACTTCCTGATGGAAAACTGGCTGAAGGACTACGAATACAAGATCGCCATCGGCTGGCAATCCTTTGTCTTCGCAGGCGGTGCAGCCGTAGCGCTTGCTTTGGCCACCGTGAGCTACCATGCGCTCAGGTCTCTCCGCGTCAATCCGGCGAGCAATCTGAAGGGAGAGTGAGGGAAGAAAGTATCAAGTAGTTAGTATCAAGTATCTAGACGCTAGACATTAGATTCAAGAACCAAGAACCAAGAAAAAGTATCGAGTAGCTAGTATCAAGTATCAAGAGGCTAGACATTAGAGTTTAGAATCAAGAAATAAGACGGCAGGCCCCGCCAAGGCGGGCAGGCGAAGACGGAAGGAGAGGCGCACTCCCCCTTTGTTCCCAAACCTGGTTTTGGAAAGGGAACTTTAGAAAAGGGGGCAGGGGGATTTCACAGAAGTGCCAAGTAGCTAGAAGCTAGAGTTTAGAACCTAGAACCAAGAGGGTGACAATGCCTAAATAAAGTTGTCACATTTGTTGGTTGTCCCAACAATCAGACAAGATGAAAAACGGACTTAAGATTAGGCAAAGGAGAACGTTCAGTGAAGCATTACGGAAGCAAATAGTGGGTC
>NZ_JAFKCT010000083.1 GCF_017254915.1 Algoriphagus oliviformis
TATCGCGGCCTGACGCTGCTGCTGATCGGCTGTCCATGCGCGCTGGTGATCTCGACGCCGGCGGCCATCACATCCGGGCTGGCCGCCGCCACGCGGCGCGGCGCGCTGATTAAAGGCGGTGCGGCGCTGGAGCAACTGGGCCAGATTCAAACCATCGCCTTCGATAAAACCGGCACCCTGACCGAAGGCAAGCCGACGGTCACCGACGTGCTGCCCATCGGCGCGCTCACCGAACAACGGCTGTTGCAGCTTGCCGCCGCGGTAGAGGCCGGTTCACATCACCCGCTG
>NZ_JAFKCT010000084.1 GCF_017254915.1 Algoriphagus oliviformis
TTCTGAAGACAACAACATCCGCAAAGACTCCAGCCTGGCTTCCTACGCCAAGCTGAAACCGGCGTTCGATCGCAAGCACGGCAGCGTCACTGCGGCCAACAGCACGCCGTTGACCGACGGTGCGGCGGCGGTACTGATGATGAGCGAATCGCGCGCCAAAGAGCTGGGGCTGCAGCCGCTCGGCTATCTGCGCAGTTTCGCCTTTGCCGCCATCGACGTGTGGGAAGACATGCTGCTGGGGCCCTCCTACGCCACGCCGCTGGCGCTGGATCGCGCCGGCATCGGCCT
>NZ_JAFKCT010000085.1 GCF_017254915.1 Algoriphagus oliviformis
TGTTCTACGTACTTTATTAGCAAACCGATATTTCCTCTTTTTATTTGTATTTCATTCTTTTAGGTTTTTAATTTTACCAAGAGTAATTAAATTTACAAGAAAAAAATTTGCCAAGTACGCTACTCCAAAGAAAAAAATTATTGGAAGTTATGGCTGTGGGCTTGTGGTTTTAGTACTCTACTTCAAAGACCGAAGTGTGTAAATTTTGGGGTGCTTCTAGTTAAGTCTAGCAAGCATTTTCGACAAAGCATTCATTATCATCAAGGGCAAATTGCCCTCGGGAATATT
>NZ_JAFKCT010000086.1 GCF_017254915.1 Algoriphagus oliviformis
GGAGGTCAGCGGTTCGATCCCGCTTAGCTCCACCATATAGTCCGGTATTGAATACTTCAGAGTATATTGGCGACAGTATGCTGCGAAGTATTTTGCTCTTTAACAATCTGGAACAAGCTGAAAATTGAAACATGACGGCTGAAATTTGTCCCTCCGTAGATGTACTGGGATGAAGAGTAACCTGTCATAGAGTCTCTCAAATGTTTGCAGCGCGAACGATGGAAACATCTTCGGGTTGTGAGGTTAAGTGACTAAGCGTACACGGTGGATGCCTAGGCAGTCAGAG
>NZ_JAFKCT010000087.1 GCF_017254915.1 Algoriphagus oliviformis
ATTTGCTATGCTTCGGTGGCCTGCTGGGCTTACGTTGGCGCGATGTTGCGCGGCCTGCTCAGGCAGGCGCGCAACGTACAACGCTTCAATCGCGCGATGGCGGCGTTGCTGGCGGCCAGCGCCTGCTATCTGTTGGCGGAGGGTTTTTGATACTGGCCGGGTGTCGCGGCCAGCAGCTGTTTGAAGGTGCGCTGGAAGTGCGCCTGATCGGCAAAGCCGCTTTCGCTGGCGGCTGCGGCGATCGGCAGGCCGCTTTTCAATAGCCGATGGCCGTGCTGCACGCGGC
>NZ_JAFKCT010000088.1 GCF_017254915.1 Algoriphagus oliviformis
CGGCATATGGCCGGCCGCGTTGAGAATGGTGAAGACATCGCGTTCGTCGTTGAAGCGCAGCTCGAACAGCGTCTCGTGGCGCGCCACCATGGTGGCGGCGATGCTCTCGTCATCACCCAGCAGCAGCTCGGCGCCCGGCTTGGGCGCTTTCGACGCGCGCACGTGCGCCAGCACGCGATGGTCGTCCAGCACGCGCTCCACCAGCACTTCAATCTTGCCGCCGCTGACCTTGCGGCCGAACATGCGCGCCGGGATCACGCGGGTATTGTTGAACACCAGCAGGT
>NZ_JAFKCT010000089.1 GCF_017254915.1 Algoriphagus oliviformis
ATGAAATTGTTCATTTTTTTAAGCTTTATTTGATAAAGGGAAATTATCAGTCATATACGCTTAAATGACATATGTATCAAACGTGTATGAACATTTTTCAAGTGTATCACTCGTATACCCTAAGTTGACAAAACACTTCTGCCGTCCACCAATCCGTTAACTTCCGTTTGCAAGCGCTGACATCATAAGGGTAATTTAGTCTTTTAAAATTGATGAAACTTTGATTAAAAAAAACGACATGTCATCCCATTTACCTAGTAAAAAATGACATGCCATATGATATA